>OY969904.1:0-5139509 GCA_963704385.1 uncultured Solirubrobacterales bacterium | reverse complement strand
GGAGCATGATCGTTCTCGCGACCATCGGGCCGAAGGCGCTGTATCTCCTGTTCCTGTGGCTCATATCCGCGGCGGCGGGGTCCTGGGTGTCGGCCCGCAAGGGCTACGGCGAGAAGGTTGGGCTGATGTTCGGGCTGCTGCTGTCGGCGGTCGGCTTCCTGATCGTGCTGCTGCTTCCGGGCCGACCCGGGTCGCCGTGGAAGACCGAGGGGTGGCTGCCCGGGCGGGGGAAAGGCGGCTCGGCTTCATAGCCTTGGGCTGGCCTGGGTCGCGTTATGCGGCCCGCGGCCCGTCCGCTCGGGCAAGCGCCTGCGGCAGGCGGGCCGCGACGGCGTATCGCGCCCGGCTCAAGCCTGCAATGCGACGTAGGCACCAGCCATCGAGGGCGGACACTCGCCGCTGCAATCGCCCAACAGGCCGTCTCCCGAGACCGGCTCGCCACCCCGGTCCCGGACTGCCTCGGCAGTGGCGTCCGAACGTGCGTGCGCGCGCACCTCGTGCCCGTCGGCCCGGAGGCGCTCGATCAGCCTGCCGCCGATGAAGCCCGAGCCGCCGGTGACGAAAGTCGCGCTCAACCGGCGGGAGCCTCCAGCGCGCGCCGGCCGCCACCGCCCGCGCGAGCCGCTACAGCGCGAGGGAGCCGCTACAGCGCGAGGGAGCCGCTACAGCGCGAGCACCTCGCCCGCGTGGCGGATCACCTGCGGATCGTGGGTCGCACACACGACCGTATGGTGACCTTCGGCGGCCGCCGCGGCGAGCAGCTCGCCGACGGCGGCGGCGTTCGCCTCGTCGAGGCGCGACGTCGGCTCGTCGACCACCAGCAGGCCGCGGGCACATGCGAGTCCGCGAGCAAGTGCGACCCGCTGGACCTCGCCGGCGGACAGCCGCGCGACACGCTGGTGAGCGCGTTCCTCGAGGCCGACGCGCGCGAGCATCGCAGCGGCCCGCTCGGCCGCCAAAGAAGCCGGGCATCCCCGCAGGGCAAGCACGAGCGCCACGTTCTCGGCGGCGCTCAGGAACGGCACCGGCGAGGGCTCTTGCGGCAGGTAGCCGATCCGCTGCCGGCGAAGCGCCGCAAGCTCCTCCGCGTCGAGGTCGCCGAGCGAGCTGTCGTCGAGGACGACATCGCCCGCGTCGGGGACGTCGAGCGCGGCGAGCAGCCGCAGCAGCGTCGTCTTGCCCGCGCCCGAGCGGCCGGTGACCACGGTCATGAGTCCGGGCGCGAGCACACCCGAGAGGCCGTCGAGCACCTTGCGGCGATCGCCGCCGTGACCGCGGAACCGGGTGATTGAGTGAAGCTCGATCCGCGCGGGATCCCAGTCGTCGCCGGTCCGCGCCTCGTTCCGGTCGCCGCTGCGCCTGGGCGCGGACGAAGTGCCATCGGGCGTGTAACGCGACTGGGTCGACCCATCCATCGGCGCCGAGCCGTCCGTCGGATCCGCCGGGGTCAGCACAAGGCCGACGTCGAGCAGCTCGACCCGGGCGCGGTCCTCGATCCCGACGCTGGCCAGGAGCTCGCCCGGCAGCTGCACCCACCCGCCGCGGTCCACCACCAGCGCGCGATCGCCGGAGCGCTGCTCCTCGGCCACGCGTCCGTCACGGATCCGGACGGTTCGCCGCGCACGCTCCGCCGTCGCTTGGTCATGAGAGACGACGATCACCGTCGTGCCGTCGGCGACGGACAGCTCCGCGATCAGCCCGAGCACCGTCTCGGCCGCCGCGTCGTCGAGCTCTCCCGTCGGCTCATCCGCGAGCAACAGCGCCGGGCGGTGCGACAGTGCCGCGCAGAGCGCGACCCGCTGGCGCTCCCCGCCGGACAGGGACGCCGGCCGCGCGCGGGCGACGTCGGTCAGGCCTGCTGCCGACAGCAGCTCGCCCACGCGGGCGCGGCATGCCGACCGCGCCACGCCGCGCAGCAGCAGCGGCAGCGCGACGCTCTGCGCGACGGACAGGTCGGGGGGCAGGGCCGATTCCGGATGCTGGTCGAGGAAGCCGATCTGTGCGTGGCGGAAAGCTGCCCGGCCCCGTTCTCGGAGCCTTCCGACGTCGCGACCCAGCACCCGCACGACGCCCGCCGAGGGAACGCGAAGCCCGGCGATCACCTGCAGCAGCGTCGTCTTGCCTGCGCCGCTGGGTCCGAGCACGCACAGCAGCTCACCCGTTTGGACGTCGAGACTGAGGCCCTGGAGCGCGGCCGCGTCGCCCTGGTCCGTGCGGTGGACGCAGAAGACGTCGCGAAGCTCGATGGCGGTCATCGGACGCGCCAGCGAGTCATGGCCACCGCCGCGAGCGCGAGCAGCGTCATCGCGACCATCGCCCACAGGACGAGCTCGCCCCAGGGCGCGATCGTCACCAGTGGCGGCTGCGGAACCGCGACCGAGCCCGCGGCCCGAACCGCGGCCACCGCCAGCCGCGTCAGCAGCACCGCGATCGCGAGGCCGGCGACGACGCCGCCGGCGGCCGTGATCAGGAGCCTCAGCCGCAGCTGACGGCGCAGCTCACGCGGTCCGAAGCCCTGGGCGGTGAGGTCTTCGTCGATTTCGCGGTCGCGAATCGAGCCAAGCAGCGCGACCAGCAGCCCGACGATCGCCAGCACGCCCGCGAGCGCTGTCGCCGCGAGTAGCGTTCCGAGCACACCTCGCGCGGCCGGTGCAGAGCGCAGTTGTCGTTGGATCTGGCCACGGAAGGCCGAGCCGAGCTGGCTGAAAGGCGGCTTGCTGAGCGCCTCGCCGAGCAACCGAGGTTGCGCCGTCGAGATCCACAGCTCGTTGGCCAGCCCCTGTCCGGGGAGCTGCGCATCGAGCGCCGAGGCGAGCGTGGCTTCGTCGGCGACGATGAGCCCGGCCGCGCCGGCGCCGACGGTGGGGAACCGCTTGAGCACGCCCACGACCCGGGCCGCGACGGGCAGCTCGTCGATCGTGAACGCGATCCGCCCGTCGGTGGCCGCTGCGGCGGCGGTCTGCGGGTCGACGAGCACCGGCACCGGTCGGGTGTCGCTCGGCTGGACCGGGCGCACGATGCCCGGCTCGCCTGTGGTCGAGAACAGGATCATGGCGGTGTCCGGGTCCGGACGGGTCGCCGTCGGCGGCCGTGCCGCGGCTCCGAGCGATACCCAGCTGCGGAGCGGCGCCACGATGATGGGGCGGCCGGCGGCGCTCAGCGCCTGAAGCGGGCCGAGTGCAATCGGCGAGCTGAATTGGGTGGCGGCGGCCGGGTTCTCGGCGAGCTGGTGGCCGAAGGTCGCCTGCAGTCCGGCCGACTCGTCGAGCTCGAGCGCCTCGAGCTCCCAGCGTCCCGGAGGAAGCTTCGCATGAAGGGTGAGGGTCGTGCTGCCGGATTGCCCGAGGGGCAGCTGCCGCACCAGACCGGAGTCGCTTCGCAGGTCGGCGGTCACGGTGACGGTGATCGCCGACGGGCCGATCCGCAGCGAGAGCGACCGCGCGCCCTGCCGAAGGATCGGTCCCGGATTGCGAACCGGCCCGGGCGGTATGAGCCGGCGTGCCAGCGTCGCTAGCGGCGCCGTGCCGTCGGACGCGCGCCAGCCGTGGATCTGCGTGAGCGCCCGCGCCGGAACGCCGAGTGCAGGCTCCGTCACCGCGCCGGTGCCGCTCGTGTACGTCCCAAGCGTGCGGCGGACCGGCAGCACCTCGCCGCCGGATAGCGCCTGCCAGCGCGCGAGCGACGCGAGCTCGAGTGGAGTGGTGAAGTTGCTCGCGGGTGAGACGGTCGCGTCGAGCGGCACCTGGTTGGCCGCCTCGTCGGCGGTTCCCCGCAGTAGCGTCGCGCGGTAGGCAAGCGCGAATCCCCCAAGGCCAACCGTGATCGCCACGAACGCAATCGCCAGCGACGGTGGCCCCGGCGACCGGGCAAGGCCGACGAACGCCAGACGCCCGAGCACCGGTCCCGGGCGGGCGACGCGCTCGGCGCCGCGCAGCGCCCCGGCGGCGAGGCGGAAGATCACCACTCCGGCGGCAAGGCAGCAGAGGGGCGCCAACAGCACGGCGACCGAACCATTCCCGCGGGGAGCCGTCGCGAGTGCGGTCACGACTACCGCGACGGCGGCGAGGGCGAGCACATCCACGATCCTTGCGTCCTGGGCGGCCAGCACGACGGCGAGCAGCGCGGTGGCGCACAGCCAGCCGGCCAGCAGAGCGATGAGTCCGGGCGCGGTCACGACGCTGTGGGTGAGCACGCCTCCGACCGGAACACCGCCTGCGCTCGCGAGCAGCGCCGCGACCGCGAGGCCGACGGCAGCACCGGCGAGCAGCGCGACCGCGCAGAGGGTGGCTGCCTCACCGATGACGAACGCAAGACACTGGCTGGACCGGGCGCCCGCTGCGCGCAACCGTGTCACGTCGGCGAGCTGGTCGCGCCTGAGCGCGCCCGCCGCCAGCACGATGAACACGGCCAGCGCCGCGAGCGCGCCGCCGCCCGCCAACAGCAGCCGCTGCGGCGCCGCGCGGGCCTGGGCGCGCGCCGCGTCGAGCGCCCCGAACGGGCCGCTGAATGTGAAATCGTCCCCGTTCGTCGAGATCAGCTTGGCCTGCGCGCGCTGGAGGCGGCGCTCGATTGCGGCCAGCTGCCAACTGTTCAGTGGCGCCGTCTGGAGGAGGCCGAGCCAGCTGGTGGTGTGGGCGAGCCCGGTCAGACCCGGCAGCGAGCCGAGCCCCGCAGCGTCGCCGGTGACCAGCACCGGGAACTCGCCTGCGACCGGGGCGTAGCCGAGCGGCGCCGCCGAGTTCAGAACCGCGGTTCCGATATTGACCAGCCGGATCCCCGGTGCGACCAGCGCTCGCGGGAGCCGGCCGCCGGCGACGGCCAGCATGGGACACGAGCTCGGGCGGCAGGCGCCGATCGATTCGGGCGCCACCGTCGAGCTCGAAAGCCAGGGCCGGAGCGGATCGATCGCCACCGGGCGGACGATGATTGTGCTCAAGCGGACGGGGTTGATCAGCACCGCTGAGGTGGGCGTGGCGAGACCGAGGCCCGTGATCACCCTCCGTCCGGTGCGCTCGACTGAGGGCGACGCCGTTCCGTAATAGGTGACCTGTACCGCGCGGTCAAGCGGCGAGAGCCCGCTCAGTGCAGCGCGCGCGGCTTGATCGCCCGCGATTGTGCCCTGCGCGACGACGGCGACGGCGAATGCCGTTGCCAGGGCCACGCCGGCGGCTGTCAGCAGCCACCGTCCCGGTCGGCGTCTGGCGCGGGCGGCGATCAGCATCAACGGTGCGGCGAAGCTCACGTCAATCCCCCCGTCGGCGTAGGTAGTGAGCCCGCGCCTTGGCGCGGCCGCCGCATACCGACATCGAGCACCACCGGCCGGCGCGATTGCGGGATTGGTCGTAGAACGCCCAGCCGCAGTGATGTCCCGGGCAGATCTTGAGCTGGTACCAGCAACCATCGACGATCGCCTCGGCGGTGAGCGCCGCGAGCACGCCGACCGCTCCGGCAACGCCGGTCGCGGCTGGAAGAAAGCGCGGGCCCTCGGGTCCGAGCTCGACCTCGACCCCGGCACCGTGGACGGCTCGGTTGATCGCCGCCAGCGGGCCCCGGGGCAGACGCAGGCGGTTGCGCTCGTCACGGCGGATTGCGCCGTCGCCCTTGCCGTTCCCGTTGACGCGGGCGAGATCGCGCAGCCCTTCGCGCAGCGCCAGCATCCGCTCGAGGTCGCACTCATCGGCTGCGACGCCCGGATCAGCGAGGCGGTGCGCCTTCAGCCACGCGACAAGCGACTCGGGAGCGGCCAGCAGGTCGGCTCCACGCTCGAGCTCGAGATCGAAGTGGGTGTTGATGAAAGCCTGCACGAGCCCGAGCCCCCCGGGCGCCGGAGGGCGGCCTCCCGGCTGCGGTCCGGACCGCAACCGCCAAGTCGGTCTCTCACCAGCCATTCGCTATTTGCTGGTTAGCCTACGCCTCGCGACGCCCTCGCGGCCTCGGGGAACTGCCAATCCCGGCACCGGCGCACATGGGATGGCTGCCGGTGGGGGCTGCTGCGCGGACGTTTGGGCGGTGTTCGGGGCTCGAGATCCCGTCGAGAGTCACGAGGTCCGCCTAGCAAGTCGAGTTCGATGTCGCTTCGATCTCGGCTGTTCCTGGGATGATGCTTCCGACCTGGACGATCGCTGTCGCTCGGGCATACGCCCGCCCGGTCGCGCGCTTGAGCGCCGTGCTCTTCCAGACTGCGCAGCTAGGCGTGTTCACAAGTTGCTTGGCGTCACCCGGGAGGTACGGATGGCTGACGAGGAACAGCAAGTCGCGGGCCGTTAGCGGTGGGGTCGTGCTGTCCTGAACGGCAAACGCGGTAACGCACCCTCTCGCGGTCGCGGTCACCGCGTAAAAGGCTGTACCGGGGCTTGGTTCCGCCGGACCTGTCGAGTTGTTGTTGTTGGGGTCGAAATCACTCACTCGAGCGCCCAAGCCACCGTATCCAAGAGCGCGAACACACAACGAGGCTGACGTGGAAGCCGGTGATGCGACCGGTGTCGATCGAGCCGCCAGTGGCCCTGCCGTCAATGGTGCCGATGATGAGCTGCCACGGCGTCCGCCCGACCTGAGGCTCGTGACCAATAGCGCTGCACCTGTGGCGGCGATCGCGATCGCCAACGCAAGGTACCTCCAGGCGATACGGCGACTTTCGTCGTTGACGATCAGATATACCTCGACCGACACGTCCTGCTTGTGGTCCGAGGGAGCGGCAACGAAGCGGTCCGACTCGCGCTTCATTCGGCAGACAGCCTATCGCCGAGAGCATCCGTCCGCGAGCAGTGACGCCGGCCGCTCGCGGCGGTCGGGACTCGAGCCGCCGATCGACAGCCACCCAGCGCGAGCCTACTTTCCGTCATCGCTCCAATCTAAGAAGCCAGGACGATCAGCCTTCCGCTTTTGACAAGACGAGCGGCCACTCGGGGGACCCGCCGCGTCGCTGGTTTGGCGTGGACGCGCGCGTCAGCCCGGTCATCGACTACGCCGCTGCTCAGTCGTCCCTATGCGGCGATGGCACCACACCCCCCGGGTCGTCGCTGGGGGATTCTTGTGTGCTCGCCGCTCTTGCGCCCGTCACCCCACAAGCCTCCCGGATCACGCCTTCACTGATGCCGTTTTGAACGGAGAGGTTGCGAACAACGCGCGAAGTTGTGACGCCGCGTGGCTAAACCCGCGCCTGCGCCGGGGGCACCAGCAGAACCCCTACCTCCCGCTCACCACCCCGAACTCCGAGGTCTGCCCGAACCCCACCTCCGCCCCGGCCACGCCAACCCCGCTCGCGCGCGCCTCGGCGGCGACCGCGGTGGCGACCGCCGGGGCGACCTCGCGGTTGAAGACCGAGGGGATGATGTAGTCCTCCCGCAGTTCGTCGTCGGCCACGATCGAGGCGATCGCCTCGGCCGCGGCGGTGTTCATGGCGTCGGTGATCCGGGTGGCACGGACGTCCAGGGCGCCGCGGAACAACCCCGGGAAGCAGAGGACGTTGTTGATCTGGTTGGGGTAGTCGGAGCGGCCGGTGGCGACGATGCGGGCGTAGGGCGCGGCCTCCTCGGGCAGCACCTCGGGAACCGGGTTGGCCATCGCGAACACGATCGGGTCCGGGTTCATCCGCCCCAGAGCCGACGGCTCGATCACCCGCGGGCCCGACAGGCCGATGAACAGGTCGGCACCCACGAGCATCTGAGCCAGGTCACCCGAGCGGCACTCGCGGTTCGTGGCTTCGGCCAGCGCGCGCTTGACGTCCGGCATCGACCCGTCCAGGTAGTCCGCCCGCTCGATGTGGACCGCGCCCATCAGGTCGCAGCCGACGATGTGCTGCGCTCCGGCGGCCAGGAGGATCCGCGTGACCGCGATACCGGCCGCGCCGAGTCCGACGATCACGATCCGCAGGTCCTCGATCCGCCGCCCGGTCAAGCGAAGCGCGTTCAGCAGCGCGGCGAGCACGACCACGGCCGTTCCGTGCTGGTCGTCATGGAACACGGGGATGTCCAGCGAGGCGATCAGGCGGTCCTCGATCTCGAAGCACCGCGGCGCGGAGATGTCCTCGAGGTTGATCCCCCCGAACCCGGGGGACAGAGCCTGCACCACGGCGACGATCTCGTCCGGGTCCTTCGTGTCCAGGCAGATCGGGTAGGCGTCCACGCCCGCGAACTCCTTGAACAGCATCGCCTTGCCCTCCATCACCGGCATCGCCGCCCGAGGACCGATGTCCCCGAGGCCGAGCACGGCGGTCCCGTCGGAGACGACCGCGACCGAATTGCGCTTGATCGTGTACTGGAACGCCTTGTCGGGGTCGGCGTGGATCACCTCGCACACGCGCGCCACCCCCGGGGTGTAGGCCATCGACAGGTCGTCGCGGGTCTTGAGCGGCTTCTTGTTGTGGATCTCGATCTTGCCGCCCACGTGCAGCTGCAGGGTGCGGTCGGTGGCGTCGAGCACACGGGCGCCCGGCAGCGCGTCGACGGCCTCGGTCAGAGGCGCCCAGTCGGACTCCTCGGCCGTGTCGACCGTGATGTCCCGCACCGTGTAGGGCCCATCGACCCGGACGAGGTCGACCGCCCCGATCGTCCCACCGGCCTCGCCGATCGCGCTCGCCACCTTGCCCAGCATGCCCGGCCGGTGCTCGATCTCCACTCGGAGCGTGACGCTGTACTGCGCGCTCGGTGTTCCCGGCATGGCGCGAGATAGCCTGACAGATAGCGGCCGCAGCGACCATGATTTCCCACGCCCAAACCGATGCCTGACGAGCTCTTCCTGATCGACGGCAACAGCCTGGCCTACCGGGCCTTCTTCGCCCTGCCCGAGTCGATCGCCACCTCGACCGGGGTGCCGACCAACGCGATCTTCGGCTTCGCCTCGATGCTCGTGAAGATCCTCACCGACTACGGCCCCAAGGCCACCGTCGTCGTCTGGGACAAGGGCGACACGGGCCGCAAGGAGCTCTACGCCGATTACAAGGCCCAGCGCACGACCCGCCCCGACCTGCTCAAGGAGCAGTGGCCGCACCTCGCCCCACTGGTCGAGGCCTTCGGTTACAAGAACCTGTCGATCGAGGGCTACGAGGCCGACGACGTGATCGCCTCGATCGTCGAGCAGGCTCGTCAGCAGGACCCGCCGATCCCGGTGATGGTCGTCACCGGCGACCGCGACGCCTACCAACTGGTTGACAACGGCACGGTCAAGATCATGACCACGTCGCGCGGGATCACCGACACGCGCGTGTACGACCGTGAGGGAGTGATCGACCGCTACGGCATCCCGCCCGAGCTGATCCCGGACTTCATCGGGCTCAAGGGCGACACGAGCGACAACATCCCGGGCGTTCCCGGCATCGGCGACAAGACCGCGGCCGAGCTCCTGCAGCGCTTCGGATCGCTGGAGGAGGTGCTCCATCACGTCGCGGACGTCAGCGGGGCCAAGCGCAAGCAGAACCTGATCGAGCACGCCGAGGACGCCCGCATCTCCAAGCAGCTGGCCACGGCCAAGCGCGACATCCCCGTGGCGCTGGACCTGGCCGCCTTCGTGGCCACCGAGCCCGATCGCTCGACCCTGCGCAACACCTTCCGCCAGTTCGAGCTGCGCGAGCCCCTGCGCCGCCTGGAGGAGGCGCTGGGCTCGGCCGACGCCGCGGCCCCCGCGCCCCAGGCCGAGCAGGAGCTGGTCGCACGCGTGCGCGAGGCGACGCTCCAGGACGTGGCTCGGCTGCCCCGCAAGGAGGTGGCGATCGCCGTGCGCCCGCCCGAGGCGCCCGAGGACGCCCTGTTCGCCACGGATCAGTCCTACCGCTTCGGCGCCTACGCCGACGGCGCCCGCGAGGTCCTGGCCGGACCGACCAGCGCCCCCGAGGACCTCGTCAAGGCGATCGGGGACCGGCCGGCCATCGCCCACGACGCCAAGTCGCTGGGAGAGGTCCCGCACAACCTGGCCCACGACACCGAGATCGGCGCCTATCTGCTGGAGCCGGCCCGGCGGGCCTACCCGTTCCGCGAGCTGTGCGAGGAGCGCGGGCTCGCGGCGCCGGTCCCGGACGACGCCGCCGCCGACGCGCTACTGGTCCACGCCCTGACCAAATGGCAGCGCGAGGAGATCCGGGGGCGCGGCCTGACCGAGCTCATGAACGATGTCGAGTTGCCGCTCGTCCGCCTCCTGCGGCAGATGGAGAAGGCGGGGCTGAAGCTCGACACCGACCGCCTGGCCATGATCTCGACCCGCGTCAAACACGAGGCCGACGCCCTCGAGCGCGAGATCTACGAGCTGGCCGGGACGGAGTTCACCCTCGGCTCGCCCAAGCAGCTCGAGGAGGTCCTGTTCGGCCAGCTCGGCCTGTCCCGCAAGCGGCGCGGCAAGACCGGATACTCGACCGACGCCCGCGTGCTCCAGGCCATCCGCCAGGAGCACGCCGTGGTCCCCAAGATCGAGCGCTGGCGCGAGCTGACCAAGCTGGCCCAGACCTATCTGGACGCGCTGCCGCTCGAGATCGCCGACGACGGCCGGATCCACACCACCTTCAACCAGACCGCGGCCACCACCGGGCGGCTGTCCTCCAACAACCCCAACCTGCAGAACATCCCCATCCGGACCGAGCTCGGACGCGAGATCCGCGCCTGCTTCGTGGCCGAACCGGGCAACCTGCTCGTCTCGGTGGACTACTCGCAGGTCGAGCTGCGGCTGCTGGCCCACGTCGCCGACGAGGAGGTGCTCAAGGAGATCTTCAGAAAAGGCGAGGACGTGCACACCGCCACGGCCTGCCGTGTGTTTGGGGTCACACCGGACCAGATCGACCCTGGAATGCGCTCGAAATCGAAGATGATCAACTACGGCATCGTCTACGGCCTCTCGGCCTGGGGGATGGCCGACCGCCTCGACATCCCCCAGGACGAGGCGGATGAGTTCATCCAGCGCTACCTCGCGGGCTTCCCGGCCGTCGCGCGCTTCATCGAGGAGACGATCGCCCAGGGCACCGAGCACGGCTACGTCTCGACCCTGTTCGGCCGCCGCCGCCAGGTTCCCGAGCTGCGGGCCCGCCGCTGGGAGCTGCGCAAGCAGGGCGAGCGGTTCGCCGTCAACATGGTCATGCAGGGGACGGCGGCGGACATCATGAAGGTGGCCATGGTCCGCTGCGACCAGGCCCTGAAGCGGGCCGGCGTGCGCTCCCGCATGGTCCTCCAGATCCACGACGAGCTGCTGTTCGAGGGACCCAGCGACGAGGCCGAGCAGGTCAAGCAGATCGCCTGCCAGGAGATGAGCGGCGCCTTCGAGATGGATCCACCACTGGCCGTGGAGGCCGGAATCGGGCCCGACTGGCTGGCCGCGAAATGAGATTTATGCGGGCCGCCTGCGCGGTCGCGCTGGCGGCCCTTTTCTCCGGTTCCGCACAGGCCAAAGCGCTGCACACTGGGGCCCGAAATGTGGACGGCGCCGCTACGGCCGTCGCGCGCGGGCCGGGCAACGTCCCGTACGGCGGCGGCCCCGTGCTCCATTCCAATCGCACGCACCTGATCTTCTGGCAGCCGGCCGGATCGGGGCTGACCTACGACCCCGGCTACGAGTCGGTGGTCGAGACCTTCCTGGCCAACGTCGCGGCCGCCAGCCACAGCAACACCAGCACGTATTCCCTGACCGGTCAGTACACCGACTCGGGCGGACCGGCCTTCTATGACTCGACGTACGGCGGGTCCGTGGTGGCGACCGATCCGCTCCCCGCCAACGGCTGCACCGAGCCGACGGCCACGAGCCCGGGTTGGACCGTGTGCCTCACCGACAGTCAGCTCCAGACCGAGATCATGCGCGTCATCCGGGCCCACCGGCTGCCCACCGGCTCCGACGACATCTACTTCCTGGTCACCCCCTCCGGCCTCGGCAGCTGCTTGGACTCGAGCTCAACCGCCTGTGCGCTGGGCGGCAGCCCCAACGGCTACTGCGGTTATCACGGGCAGACCACCGACGGCCTCGTCTCCTACGCGGTGATCCCGTACAACGCGGTCGCACCGCACTGTTCCTCGGACAACCCCCGGCCGAACGGCAGCGCCGCCGACCCGGCCCTGTCCACAATCAGCCATGAGCAGATCGAGATGGTCACCGATCCGGAGGGCAACGCCTGGATCGACAATTCGGACGAGGAGATCGCGGACCGGTGCATCGACATGTTCGGCCCGCCGATCGGCGGCTCGGGCTCCGGGGCCTGGAACCAGGTCATAAACGGCGGCCACTACTTCCTCCAGGAGGTGTGGAGCAACGCCACCGGGGCCTGCGAGCAGCGGCCCCGGCCCGACTCCGTGTGGTTCCGGGCCGCGCCCACCATCGCGCACTCGACGTCAG
Source organism: uncultured Solirubrobacterales bacterium (assembly GCA_963704385.1). Taxonomy (GTDB): domain Bacteria; phylum Actinomycetota; class Thermoleophilia; order Solirubrobacterales; family Solirubrobacteraceae; genus Palsa-465. Next base: position 5,127,209 of record OY969904.1, on the reverse strand, counting down.
TCTCGTTCACCGCTCACGCCACCGACCCCGACGGCGTCATCGTCGCCTATCGCTGGTACTTCGGCGATCACCGCATCGGGTACGGGTCCCAGGTCTCCCACCAATTCGCCCACCGCGGGTCCTACCGCGTCGTGCTGCGGACCACCGACAGCTGGGGCAACTGGACGTTCTTCGCGCGGACCGTCCGCGTCAGGAGGGCGGCGGGGTCGGTCTGACCTCGACGAAACCGGCGGCGGCGACGGCGCCATCGAACGCGAGCGCCTCGCGAATCCGCAGGCGGCGCATCACCGCGAAGCTCGTCGCGTCGACGAACGAGTACTCGCGCTCGTCCCGCCTGCGAAGCCACGCCCAGGCCTCATGCTCGAGGCGCTCGTCGACGTGCTGGACGACCAGCGATCACCTGAAGACGAGACACGCTAGGCGGCGGCTAGGACGGGGCGCAGTGCGCCGGCGGCGCCCACGAAGTCCGGGTGTGCGACGCCCAGATAGTGGCGGAAGGCCCAGTCGAGAAAGCGCTTGCGGTCCATCGCGCGCAGCGAGCCAGCCAGCAGCCGGGGGGCGACCCGCGGGACCAGCCGCTGGACCCGCAGCATCCAGCGAAATGGCAACGCGTGACCGGCGGAGAAGGCGTGGTAGCGCGCGAGCGCTTCACCGCGGCTGCGCCGGCCCGCGACGACCTCGCGCAGCTCGCGGCCGCACGCGAGCCCGAAGTACAGCGCGGTCCGGATCCCCTCGGCGGTCAGCGGCAGGCAGTGGCCGGCCGAATCGCCGGCGAAGAAGACGCCGTCCTCGGTGGCGTCGCGCAGCGCGTGCGGGATCCAGTTGCCCTGGTAGCGGACCGTGTCGGCGTGCAGATCCTCGGCCAGCCGCACGGTCGGCTCGCGGACATGAAAGCGGGGATCGAACGACCCCACCCCGATCCGCAGTTCGCTCGCGGCGGGGAAGCTCCAGCCGTAGCCGGCGGGCACGTAGGTGCGGTCGATCCAGATCTCCATGTCCGATCCGGACGCGAACGGATGGACCTCGAGGCCGCGGGAGAGCAACGCCTCGGGCGGCTGCACGTTCTCTCCTGGTCCGAGCACGCGCCGCCAGCCCAGGGCGTCGACGATCAGCGGAGCGCGGATGTCGCCCCGGTCGGTGTGGACGGTCGAGCCGGTCCGACCGTCGACCTTGGCCGTCTCGAACTCGAACGACCCCTGCTGGGCGAGCACGCCGCACAGCGTGCGGTAGTCGAAGGTCGAGAACGTCCACGGGAGGTCGTAGCGGACGGTCGTGTATGGGGTGTGGATCACCAGCTCGTCGAAGGTCTGCTGCAGCGATTCCTGCAGGTCCAGCGCGCTCAGCCAGGCGGTGGGAATCCCGCACGCCGAGGTCTGGCGCTCGCCGATCTCGTAGCGGTCCACGAGCAGGACGTCGGCCCCGCTGCCCGCCAGCTCGCGGGCCACCGCCAGCCCGGCAAAGCTCGCTCCGCAGATCAGGACGTCGCAGTCATGGCGCAGCGGCGTGCGCTCCGCGCCGCGCTTGGTGGCACGAACGGGCATTGGTATTTGATGATACGGGTGGGGTGGTTGGGTGGGCGGTTGGGGGCGGGTGGGTGGGCTCCATATCGGCCGTGCGGCTATCCTCCGACGAGCCCATGTCCTCGACCACCACACTGATGCCCGGTACCGAACAGCCAAACGCCAAGGTCGTCGAAGGTTCGAACGGCCTGCTGCTCGAGATCGACGGCAAGATCGTTCCCAACTACGACGCAACTCTGCACCCGTTCTCGGAGGGTGACGTCGTCACCGGGAACGTGGTCCGGATCGACAACGACGAGGTGCTGGTCGACATCGGCTACAAGTCCGAGGGCGTGATCCCGGCCAACGAGCTGTCGATCCGCAAGACGGTTGATCCTCGCGACGAGGTCTCGCTGGGCGAGGAGGTCGACGCCCTCGTACTGACCAAGGAGGACCAGGACGGGCGGCTCATCCTGTCCAAGAAGCGGGCCCGGTTCGAGCGGGCCTGGCGCAGGATCGAGGCGGCCGCCGAGTCCGGTGAGCCCGTCACCGGGACCGTGATCGAGGTCGTCAAGGGCGGGCTGATCATCGATCTGGGCGTCCGCGGCTTCCTGCCGGCCTCATTGGTCGACATCCGCCGCGTGCCCAACCTGGACGAGTACATGGGCGAGTCGATCGAGTGCAAGGTGATCGAGCTCAACCGCTCGCGCAACAATGTCGTCCTGTCCCGGCGCGCCGTGCTCGAGGAGCAGCGCAAGGAGGACCGCGAGCGGATCCTGGACCGGCTCCAGCCCGGCCAGGTGGTCGAGGGGACGATCTCCAACCTCGTCGACTTCGGTGCCTTCGTCGACCTGGACGGGATCGACGGACTGATCCACATCTCCGAGCTCTCGTGGTCCCACGTGAACCACCCCTCCGAGATCCTCTCCATCGGCGACACGGTCACGGTCAAGGTTCTCGACATCGACCGCGATCGTCAGCGCATCTCGCTCGGGCTCAAGCAGACCCAAGAGGATCCCTGGCAGCGAGTGGTCGACACCTACAACATCGGCGACGAGCTCGAGGGCACGGTGACCAAGGTCGTGACCTTCGGCGCATTCGTGGAGATCCTCGACGGCGTCGAGGGGCTCGTACACATCTCCGAGCTCGCCCAGCACCACGTCGACAACCCACGGGAGATCATCCAGCCCGGCGATCAGGTGCGGGTCAAGATCCTCGAGATCGACTCCGAGCGCCGGCGCCTGTCGCTGTCGATCAAGCGGGTCGAGGGGCAGGAGCTGCCGGTCCGGCCGATCACCGCCCCGGGCGAGAGCGAGGCCGGGGACCTCGACAACGTCCCTGAGCTCGGGCTCTCGGAGGACGTGTTCTCATCGGCCGCGGTGTCAGCCGATGAGGCCGAGGACTTACTCGAGGCCGAGGCCGCGCCCGCGGTCGAGGACGAGCCGGCCGCCGAGACCCCGCCCGCCGCCGAGGCCGCGCCCGCGGTCGAGGACGTGCCCGCGGTCGAGGACGTGCCCGAGGCCGAGGATGTGCCGGCCGCCGAGGCCGAGGCTGCGCCACCCGCCGAGGACGAGCCGGCCGCCGAGGCCGCGCCCGCCGCCGAGGCGGCCCCCGAGCCACCTGCCACCGAAGACGAGCCTGAGGGCGAGTCCGCCTGACGGTTCCGTTCGTCGGACTCACCGGCGGGATCGGGGCCGGCAAGTCCACCGCGCTGGAGGCGCTCGAGCGCTTGGGCGCGTCCGTTTTGTCGACCGATCGCGTGGTGCACGAGCTCTACGACAGCTCCGAGGTCCGCGATGCGGTGATGGCCCGGTTCGGCGAGTCGGTCGCCCCCGATGGAGGGCAGGTCGATCGCGCGGCCATCGCCCGCCTGGCCTTCGCCAGCCCGGATGAGCGGGCCTGGCTCGAGGGCCTCCTGTGGCCGCGGGTGGGATCCCGGATTGCCCAGTGGCGGGAGGAGCTCGAGCGCCGCTCGCCGTCCCCGCGGGCCGGGGTGGTCGAGGTCCCGCTGCTGTTCGAGTCGGGGATGGAGGGCGCCTTCGACGCCACGATCGCCGTCGTGGCCGACGAAGAGGTGCGCCAGGCCCGCGCCGAGGCCCGCGGGCACGAGGCGCTGACCGAGCGCGGCGAGCGGCAGCTCCCGCAGGCCGAGAAGGCGGCCCGGGCCACCTACGCGGTCGTCAACGACGGCAGCTTCGAGGAACTCGAAGGGAAACTGTCGGCGATCCTTGAGATGCTTGCACGATGAGTTCGCCCGCGGCCACGGCCCGCCGCCACCGGACTGCTGGCCCGACCCGCCGGACGGCCGTGCGGCGGCGCCGGCGCACCCTGCTGGCCGCCGCCGGCGTCGGGCTGGCGGCGATCGTGGTCGTGGCCGCCCTGCCCCTGATCCGCAAGGCCGTGAATGAGCTCACGCTGCCCTTGGCTTACTCGAACGTGATCCGCCAGCAGGCGGCCGAGAAGCACCTCGATCCGGCCCTGATCGCCGCCGTCATCTACGCCGAGACGAAATTCGACCCCCGCCCCTCCTCGGCCGGGGCCCAGGGGCTGATGCAGATCCTCCCGGCCACGGCCGAGTACCTCGCTCAGCGGTCGGGCGCGACGACCTTCACCCTCTCCGACCTGGGCACGCCGGCGGTCAACATCGCCTACGGCAGCTACTACCTGCGCTATCTGCTCGATGAGTACCGAGGCCAGGAGGTGCTGGCCCTCGCGGCCTACAACGGCGGCGAGACGAACGTCGATCGCTGGATCGCCCGGGCCCGAGCCGACGGGACCCAGCTGACCATCGACCAGATCCCCTTCCCGCAAACTCGCGCCTATGTGCTCCGGGTGCTCCACGCCCAGCGGGAGTACCGGCACACGTACGCAGCCCAGCTCGGCTACACGTAGGGCGTGCCGGGCGGGCATTGACCTGCTCGATGCCGGGGCTTATGGTCCGCAGTGATGGTGGACAGTCGGGGCGCGAGGTTGGCTGTGCTCGTGGTGTCGGTGGTCGGAGTCTTTTGGCTGGCCGCAGGAACTGCCGGCGGAGGTTCGCGAGCGAGCTCCGCGCAGCGCGCGCTGGCCCGCCTGCAGCGGCTCCCGCTGCAGGCTCCGGGCGTGATCTCCTCGGCGCTCGGCACCGATGAGCGGGCGTTTGAGGCGCGAGCGGGACCGGGTGGTTGGCGGCTGGACGGCGGCGGCGTAGCCGCGTCGCTCGGCGACGGCGGCGGGGCGATCTTCGGGACCGGCGCGGGGCGATTGTCGCTGGTGCTCGCCGGGGTCGGGCGGGGCGATCGACCGGGTGTGGTCCCTGCGGCGGTGCTGCAGGCTCGAGGCAACCGCGTGACCGATGACTACGGCGCAGTCGCCGAGTGGTTCACGGCCGGGCCCTTGGGGATCGAGCAGGGGTTCACGCTCGAGCGCCGGCCCGCCGGTGGCGGCGGAGCGCTGACCGTCGCGCTGCAGTTAAGTGGAGATCTGCGCGCACGACTGGATGGCGCCGAGGTGCAGTTCCGATCGCCATCCGGGGCGGTGGCCCTGCGCTACGGCGGGCTGTCGGCGGTCGACGCTTCGGGGCGGCGGCTTCCGGCGAGCCTCGCGCTCGAGGGCGGCGTGCTGCGCCTGCGGGTGGTCGATCGCGGCGCGCGCTACCCGATCCTGATCGACCCGTTCATCCAGCAGGGGGCGAAGCTCGTCGGCGACTGCACCAGCAGCTGCACGAACGAGGGCACCGGCGAGAGCGGCGAAGGGTTGTTTGGGTACAGCGTGGCGCTGTCCTCAGACGGCAGCACGGCGCTGATCGGCGCCCCCGACGACAGCGGCGGCGTTGGCGCGGCCTGGGTGTTCACGCAGTCGGCCGGCGTGTGGACTGAGCAGACCGAGCTCGTCGGCGACTGCACGGCCAGCTGCACCAACGAGGGCACCGGCGAGATCGGAGACGGCGAGTTTGGACACAGCGTGGCGCTGTCGTCCGATGGCAACACCGCGGTGATCGGCGCCCCCGTCGACAACAGCAGCGAGGGGGCCGTCTGGGTATTCACCAGGTCAAGCGGCGCGTGGACCCAGCAGACCGAGCTCGTCGGCGACTGCACGAGCAGCTGCACGAACGAGGGAACCGGCGAGAGCGGCGACGGCGAGCTCGGCTGGAGCGTGGCGCTGTCCGGAGACGGCAACACCGCGCTCTTCGGTGCCCCCGTCGACAACGCCGATGCAGGGGCCGCATGGGTTTTCATCAACTCAAGCGGCACGTGGTCGCAGCAGGGCTCAAAGCTCGTCGGCGACTGCACCACCAGCTGCGCGAACGAGGGTACGGGCGAGATCGGCAACGGCATGTTCGGAGCGAGCGTGGCGTTGTCCGCGAATGGCGGCACGGCGCTGATCGGCGCTAACGAGGACAACAGCTTCGTCGGGGCGGCGTGGGTGTTCACGAGCTCCAGCGGGGCGTGGACGCAGCAGACCGAGCTCGTCGGCGACTGCACGACCAGCTGCACGAACGAGGGCACAGGCGAGAGCGGCGCGGGCCAGTTCGGCTCGAGCGTGGCGCTGTCGTCCACCGGAGCGCAAGCGCTGATCGGCGCCCCGAACGACAACGCCCACGAGGGGACCGTATGGGCATTCACCAGTTCCAGCGGCGTTTGGACGCAGCAGACCACGCTCGTCGGCGACTGCACCGCCAGCTGTTCGCACGAAGGCACCGGCGAGAGCGGCGAAGGCGAGTTCGGAGGAAGCGTGGCGCTCTCGGCCGACGGCAGCACGGCGTTGATCGGCGCCATCTTCGACGATTCGAACGCCGGAGCGGCGTGGGTATTCACGACCGCCTCGGGCGTGTGGACTCAGGACGGCGCCAAGCTCGTTGGCGATTGCACGAGCAGCTGCACAAATGAGGGCACCGGCGAGAGCGGCGCGGGCGATTTCGGCACTGCGGGGGCGCTGTCGTCAAATGGCGAAGAGGCGCTGATCGGCGCGGCCACCGACAGCACCAGCGCCGGGGCGGCGTGGGCGTTCGCGCGGGCCTTCACCTGGACCGGCGCGGATTCGGTGGGGAACGCCAACTGGTCGGACGCGACCAACTGGGGGGGCATCGCTCCGACTGATTCGGAGTCGGTTGGGGCGCTCACCTTTCCGGCGCTCACGAGCGCCGGGTGTACGGCGAGCTCTCCCACGGACACGTGCTACACGAGCAACAACGACCTGACCGGCCTGAGCGTCAACGGGGTCTCGATCGACGACGGTGGTGATTACTCCATCGGGGGCAACGGGATCACGCTCGGTGCTGGAGGCATCACCGCGGCTCCCTCGGCCAGCGACACGGGTGACATCTCCCTCATCGAGGTCCCGCTGGCGCTGAGCGCCGATCAGACGTGGTCGATCACGGCCGGCTCGCTGGAACAGCAGCTCGGGATCGAGAATGCGAGCGTCACCGGAAGCTCGGACACGGTGGCAGTCGATTTCAGCGACAACACGTTTCTCGATCTCTTCAACGGCGACGACGAGGTTGGGGCGGTCACGGCCAGCGGCAGCGGGGAGATCTCGCTGTTCGGTCCCGTCTCGCTGAACGGGACCGACGGCAACGCGGTCCGCGTGAGCGGCGGCGCGGGCCTGTTCGCATTCTCCGGGGCCTCCGAGGTCGGGCCGCTGACGATCAGCGGGGGATTCCTCGACGTCGGCACGGGGTCCTCGCCCGACGGCACGCTCGCGGTCGACGGTGGCGTCACGCTCAACTCGGTCCCCTCTATGACGATGGACATCGACCAGGCGGGTACAACGCCGTCGACCGACTACTCACAGCTGACCGCGAGCGGGAACGTGAGCCTGGGCAGCGCGACCACGTCGCTGGGTCTCGGGACGTCCGGGACGTGCCCGACGCTCGATGTTGGGGATGTGGACACGCTGATCACGACGTCCGGGACACTGACGGGCACGTTCAGCGGCATTCCGAACGGGACCACCATCCCGCTGACCTGCTCCTCCGGCACGCCGCCGACGGTGATGATCAACTACACCTCGGACTCGGTGACGGCGACGGTCGTGACCGCCGGCTCGAGCGCCACGTCGACGACGACCTCGCTCTCGCCGAGCACCACCAGTCCTGTCACCAACCAAACGGTGACGCTGACCGCGACGGTGGCCCCGAGCTCGGCGACGCCGTCGGGCACGGTCGAGTTCTTCGACAACGGCACGCCGATCTCGGGCTGCTCGAGCGAGCCGGTCACGTTCGACGGCTCTGCGTACACCGCGAGCTGCCAGACGTCGTTCACGGCTGCCTCCTCGCCCGCGTCGCTGACTGCGACGTTCAGCTCATCGAGCCCGAGCGTGCTCGGCTCCTCGACCCCGGCGCCCGTTGTTCTCGACGTCGGCCAGGATTCGACCGCGACCGCCCTCGGGGTCGCGAGCGCGTCGCCGGCCATCGGCCAGAGCGAGACCTACACGGCGACCGTGACCCCCGCCCACATGGGCTCGACCGAGCCCTCGGGGTTCGTTGAGTTCCTCGACGGCGGCACGCCGATCGGCTCGTGCTCGAGCCAGCCGCTGACGGCGGGCGCGTCCTCGTCGACGGCCACGTGTACGCTCAGCTACTCGGCGGCGGGCTCGCACAGCATCACCACGACGTATCTGGCCGACGCCAACTTCACCGGCTCGACGTCCTCGCCGGCCCAGACGGTGACAGTCGCCGCGACGGCTACCACATCGAGTCCGGCCGTGGTGTCCGTCGGCGCCCCGATGGTCTTGAGCAGCTCGGGCGCCGAGTTCTCGGGTTCGGTGAATCCCGACGGGTTGGCGACGACGGCGTACTTCGAATACGGGCTGGATCCGAAGTACTCGGGCGGCGGCGCGGTCGTCTACAACCAGTCCACGCCGATGGTGGCGGTGGGGTCCGATTTCTCGGTGCACGCGGTGTTGGGGTCGGCGTTGGCGCTCGTCCCCAACGCGCTCTATCACGTGCGGCTGGTCGCGACAAACAGCGCAGGGACGACGACCGGAGCGGATCAAACGTTCAAGACCAGGGAGGACCCACGGCCACCGCCGCCAGTGCTGGGCAAGTCCGTCAGCGCCCAGCTGGTGTCGGGACTCGTCTATGTCAGGTTGCCCGGGAGCCCGACCGCGCCGGCACCTGGGACCGAGGGGGCCGGCTTCGTGCCGCTGACCGAGGCGCGGGAGCTCCCCGCCGGCACGCAGGTCGACGCCCGCAAGGGAACGATCGAGCTGATCAGCGCCGCCGGCAAGGGCCACCAGACGCAGACCGGCACGTTCTCCGGCGCGATCTTCGGGATCGCGCAGCAAAAGAGCGGCAAGAACAAGGGGTTGACGACCCTGTCGCTCCTGGAGGGGCTGTTTCCGGGCGGGCCGACGTACGCGGCCTGCAAGGTCAGCAAGGCGGCCGACTCGGCCGGCGCGCACGCCGCGAAGCTCTCCAGCAAGGTGTTGCAGACCCTGCGGGCCAGCGGTCATGGCCGATTCAGCACCAAGGGTCGCTACGGCGCAGCGACCGTCCTGGGCACCGTGTGGACCATCGCCGACCGCTGCAACGGGACGCTCATCACCGTCCAGAAGGACAGCGTGAGCGTCACCGACTTCGTCCGCCACATCACGGTGATCGTCCACGCCCACCACAGCTACCTGGCCAAAGCGCCGTAGGGGGGCGGCCCGGCGTCCGCGCCGGCCGACGCGGTCCGGCCTCGCCGAGCCGCCTACCCCGTCGCCCCGATCGCCCCGTTCGACGATCCGGCCTCGCTTTCGGCCAGCGCAAGCTCAGCCTGCACCGTCCCGCGCTGGTTGTCGATTTGCAGGCGCTGCTCCAGGATCGGCAGGGCCGCGGCCACCTGCCCGTCCAGCCGAAGCGCCCGGCCCAGGTCATACAGCGCATAGGCGTAGATCAGGCACGACTGGCTGACCGGCTGGATGCATCCGCCCGGGCTCTCGCCGGTCGCCGACAGGGCTCTTCTCAGGACCGGGACGGCGCCCGCGTACTGGCCGGCCTCGAGCAACCCATGCCCCTGGCTCTCGAGCTGGGTCGCCAGGGCGGTGGACACGGGCGTCGAAGGCGGCTGGCTCGCCTGTGTCGACGTGGCCGGAGTCCGGACCACTGGTCGCGCCGCCAGTGACGCGGCCGGCCGCGCCGCGTGATGGCGGCGCGCGCGCCGGACCCCGCCCGCGCCCGACGTCAGCCCGGCCAGGATGAGGACGAGGGCCGCGGCCATGGTCGCCACCACCGCCACCGGGGCCAGCCAGCGCCTGTCGGTCGAGGGCAACCGGCGGGGCGCGTGCTCCGCTCGTTGCCCGGTCGAGATCGAGGGCCGCAGGGCCGAGACCGAGCGCCAGAGCCCGGAGGCCGAGTGCTGGAGGGTGGAGCCGGAGTGCCGGAGAGCGTCAGCCGAGCGCCGGCGCGCGGGGGCCAGGCGCGCCAACGCGGACTCCACTCCCTCGGCCAAGACCGCCAATCCCGCCTGGGCCGACTCGAGCCTGGGCGCCGCTTGCGGTGGCTCGTGCGCCCTCCGCGGCGCCATCTCCGGTCGCTTCGTCATCTCCTGTCGCGCCGGCTCGGCTGGCCGCGACCGCGCCGGGTCCCGTTCCGGGTCCAGGCGCACCCCCATCACGGCTCCGCCCGCCCCATGGCAGCGCTCGATCGGGACGCCGGCGAGCTCGAGCTCTGAGACCACCGTGGCCGGAAGATCGACGCCGCTGGCCCGCAGCTCCGAATAGCTCACGGTCGCTCCCTCGACCCGCCTCAGCGCCTTGATCAGCCTCGCCTGCTGCTCCTCCAGCATCTCGAGGTCGTCGTCGAGCGCCGCCTCGGCCCCGCGTGCCCCGGACCTGCCACGGGCTGAGCCCCCATCAGACCGCGAATCCCCTCCGCGCCGATCAGGCGCGTCTTGCCCGGAACCGTGACGCCATATGAACTTCGCGGTCATCGACTCAAACGCTTGGACCGGGACAGATCAGTGGCCCTCCCATTATGCGCCACCGGGGCGGCCGAGCCCCCGCGTCCCGTCTTAAGAGTCGATGTCCGGGCTGGAGGCTTTCGCCAAGATCCTAGGGGGCAAGAAGCCACCCCGAATCCCGCCGAATCTCCTCACGGTGCTCGCACAGGTCTAGTCCGGGGCGGTTCGCCGGCTCCGCCAGCCCGCGGCTTCCCGCCAAGGCCCGAGGCATCCCAACGTAAAGCACGTTGGGACGCGACGTGCGACCGAGACGTCCGAGCCGGACGCTACGCTCAAAGGTCCACTCAGATGCCCAAGTTCGAGCTCGATTCCGCCTTCCGTCCGACCGCCGACCAGCCGGCGGCGATCGCCTCGCTGGCCGAGGGGGTCGAGGCCGGGGAGCGGTTCGCGACCCTGCTGGGCGCCACCGGCACCGGCAAGACGATGACGATGGCCGGCGTCGTCGAGGCCGTGCAGAAGCCGGCCCTGGTCATTGCCCACAACAAGACGCTGGCCGCCCAACTGTGCAACGAGTTCCGGACCTACTTCCCCAACAACGCGGTCGAGTACTTCGTCTCCTACTACGACTACTACCAGCCCGAGGCCTACGTCCCCAGCAAGGACCTGTACATCGAGAAGGACTCGGCGATCAACCAGGAGATCGACCGGCTGCGCCACTCGGCCACCGCGGCCCTGTTCGCCCGCCGCGACGTGCTGATCGTAGCCAGCGTGTCGTGCATCTACGGGCTGGGCTCGCCCGAGGTCTACGACGAGAACCTCCAGACGCTGAGCAAGGGCGAGATGGTTGACCGCGACGCGCTGCTGCGCAAGCTGGTCTCGATCCAGTACACGCGCAACGACACCGCCCTGGCCCGCGGCACCTTCCGGGTCCGGGGCGAGACGCTCGAGGTGTTCCCGGCCTACGCGGAGACGGCCTACCGGGTGGTGCTGTTCGGCGACGAGGTCGAGCTGCTGCAGCAGTTCGACCCGCTGACCGGCGAGATCCTCGAGGACGACATCGAGCACATCGGGATCTGGCCGGCCTCGCACTACAACGTGCGCGAGGGGATGATCGAGGACGCGGTCGCCGAGATCGGGCGCGAGCTGAACGAGCGCTGCGCCGAGCTCGACGTCCAGGGCAAGCTGCTCGAGTCCCATCGGCTGCGCCAGCGGACCCAGTACGACATGGAGATGCTCAGGGAGCTGGGCTTCTGCTCGGGGATCGAGAACTACTCGCGGATCCTCGACGGCCGCCGGCCGGGCGAGCGCCCCTACTGCCTGATCGACTACTTCCCCGACGATTTCCTGTGTTTCATCGACGAGTCCCACCAGACCGTCCCGCAGATCGGGGGGATGTTCGAGGGCGACCGCTCCCGCAAGCAGACCCTTGTCGAGTACGGGTTCCGGCTGCCCAGCGCGCTCGACAACCGTCCCCAGACCTTCCAGGAGTTCCTCTCGATCACGCCCCAGATGGTGTTCGTCTCGGCCACTCCCGGGGAGTACGAGCGCCGCCAGGCGCCACGGATCGTTGAGCAGATCGTCCGCCCGACCGGGATCGTCGACCCCGAGGTCGAGGTCCGGGAGACGCGCAACCAGATCGACGACCTGATGAACGAGATCCGGGGCCGGTCCGACCGCGACGAGCGCACGCTGGTGACCACGCTGACCAAGAAGATGGCCGAGGACCTCACCGGCTACCTGCTGGAGATGGGCTTCAAGGTTCGCTACCTGCACTCGGAGATCGACACGCTGGAGCGGATCCAGATCATCCGGGAGCTCCGTCTCGGCCAGTTCGACGTGCTCGTCGGCGTGAACCTCCTGCGCGAGGGCCTCGACCTCCCCGAGGTATCGCTGGTCGCGATCCTGGATGCCGACAAGGAGGGCTTCCTGCGCGGCGAGACCTCACTGATCCAGACGATCGGCCGCGCGGCCCGCAACGTCGAGGGCAAGGTCCTGATGTACGCCGACAAGGAGACGGCGGCCATGCGGGCGGCGATCGAGGAGACCGACCGGCGGCGGGCGATTCAACGGCAGTACAACGAGGAGCACGGGATCACCCCGGAGACAATCGTCAAGGGGATCTCCGACATCGCCGAGTTCCTGCAGTCGGACTCGAAGGTCCCGCGCTCGCGCCGGCGGCGCCGGGTGGCCGGCTCAGGGATGGCCCCGGCCGAGATCGAGAAGACGATCGTCGAGTTGGAGGAGGAGATGCTCCAGGCCGCCGAGGAGCTCCGGTTCGAGTACGCGGCCAAGCTCCGAGACGAGATCCGCGACCTCAAGCGCGAGCTCGATCAGGCGATTGCCGAGGGAACGGCGCCGATCGGCTAGCCTGCCGGTCGTGGCGCTCGACCGCCAGAGCATCGAGAAGAAGGACTTCCCGATCGGTCGTCGTGGTTACGACCCCGAGGCCGTGGACGCCCATCTGAGTGCCATCGCCGCCGAGGTCGGCGAGCTCGAGGGCAAGGTGAGCCGGGGCGGGGACTCGGTGGCGTCGACCGCCGGCGACCGGGTGCGCGCGATCGTCGAGGCGGCCGAAGCCACGGCGACGCAGATCCGTCAGGAGGCCGAGCAGCGCGCGGACGAGCTCCGGACCCAGGCCAGCAGCGAATCGAAGGCCGCGCGTGAGCGGGCCAGTGCCGACGCCGGCGAATACGTGGCCAACGTGGCCGAGTCGATGTCGGCCCTGGTGGACCGGATCGACGAGATGGGTCGCGAGCTCGGTGCTCTGGTCGATTCGCTGCGCTCCGGCGCCGGTCGCATCGTCTCCGACCTCGAGCAGCTCGAGCGCGACCTCGGCGCAGCCAGGCAAGCCGCGGCGTCGCCACAGACCGTGGGCGAGCCATCCCGGCCCTCCCCGCCGCCCGTCCCCAAACCCCAGCCGGCCGCCCCTGAGCCCTCCGCGCCCGACGAACTCGAGGCCGAGCTCGCACTCGCCCAGGACGCGGCGCCCGAATACGACATGGAGCCCGAAGCCGAGCCGGTCGCCGCGGCGACCGCCCGCGCGGCCGCCAGCGCCCCGCCCGCGAGCGCACCGGCCGCGAGCGCCGAGGCCCCCGCCGACGCCGAGGGCGCCCGCCTGGTCGCGCTCAACATGGCGCTGAACGGCACCCCCCGTGAGGAGGTCGACGCCTACCTGAGCGACAACTTCGACCTCTCAGACCAGGCCGCGCTGCTGGACGAGGTCTACGCCTCGATCGAGGGGTAGACGCCGGGTGGGGTCTACTGAGCGGAGCGCACGTCGTTTCTCAGCGTCGGCCTGTCGACGCTAATTGGCATATCGCCTCGGAAGCGTCGAGTGAGATCGCGATAGGCGTCGGTGGGCGACGCTTTCTGGCATATCACCCCGACAAAGTCGGCCGGTATGCGTAGAAGCGTCGCCTCCCGGCCTCGAGGCTCGGCGCGTCAAAGCCGGGCGCTGCCTTCGACCTAATCGCGACCCCCGGAGCCCGAACGTATCCATCCGAATCGAGTAGGAACGTCTGTTCGCTTCACTAGACTCGATCCAGTGGATCAACTGATCGTCTCGGGAGCCCGGGAGCACAACCTCAAGGACGTGACGGTCGCGATCCCGCGGGGGTCGCTGACCGTGATCACCGGCTTGTCGGGGTCGGGCAAATCGTCGCTGGCCTTCGACACGATCTACGCCGAGGGGCAACGCCGGTACGTCGAGTCGCTGTCGGCGTACGCCCGCCAGTTCCTCGGGCAGATGGACAAGCCCGACGTCGACTCGATCGAGGGCCTCTCGCCGGCCATCTCGATCGATCAGAAGACGACATCGCGCAATCCCCGGTCGACGGTCGGCACGGTCACCGAGATCTACGACTACCTGCGCCTGCTGTGGGCCAGGATCGGCCATCCCCATTGCCACATCTGCGGGCGACCGATCACCGGGCAGTCGGCCGAGCAGATCATCGACCAGGTCATGGAACTCGCCGGCGGCACGCGTTTCATGGTCCTGGCCCCGATCGTGCGTGGCCGCAAGGGCGAGTACGGCAGGCAGCTCGAGGAGGTGCGGGCCGAGGGGTTCAGCCGGGTCAAGATCGACGGCGAGCTCCGGCGGCTGGACGAGGAGATCGTGCTCGACAAGAAGTTCAAGCACGACATCGCGGTGGTTGTCGATCGTCTGGTCATGAAGGATGAGCTGCGCAAGCGGCTGGCCGACTCGATCGAGACGGCGGTGGCGCTGGCTGACGGACTGGTCGAAATCGAGCTCGTCGATTCGGATCCAGCCCACCCACCAGCCACCGCCGGGGTCCACACGTACAGCGAGCGGTTCGCCTGCCCGGTCCACGGGCCGAGCCTGGTCGAGCTCGAGCCTCGGATCTTCAGCTTCAACTCCCCTCACGGCGCGTGTCCGCGCTGCACCGGGCTTGGCTCGCAGATGGAGATCGATCCTGAGCTGGTCGTGCCCGACCCGACGCTGTCGATCGGTGAGGGGGCGATCGCACCGTGGACGGCCAGCGCATCTGAGTACTACGACCAGTTGATGGAGGCGATCGCCGAGCGCTACGGAGTCGATCTCGAGACCCCGTGGGACGAGCTGGACGACTCCTCGCGCGAGTTCTTCCTGTATGGGACCAACGGAGACCGCGTGCAGGTCTCCTACCGCAATCGCTTCGGCCGGCGGCGCTCGTATGCCACGACCTTCGAGGGAATCGTCCCCAACCTCACGCGCCGTTACCGGGAGACCGACTCGGAGTTCACCCGGGAGAAGATCGAGGAGTACATGACGCTGCGGCCCTGCCCGGAATGTCAGGGCGCTCGCCTGCGCCCCGAGTCCCGGGCCGTACTCGTGGCCGGTACCCCGATCCACCATTTCACGGCGCTGTCAGCGCGGCGGGCGCTCGAATGGGTCGCGGGGCTGGAGCTGTCAGAGCACGACCGACGGATAGCACGGCTCGTCCTCCGGGAGATCGAGGAGCGCCTGCGGTTCCTGGACAACGTCGGCGTCGGCTATCTCTCGATCGACCGGGCGGCGGCGACCCTGTCCGGCGGCGAGGCGCAACGGATCCGACTCGCCACCCAGATCGGCTCCTCCCTCGTCGGCGTGCTCTACATCCTCGATGAGCCCTCGATCGGCCTGCACCAGCGCGACAACGCAAGGCTGATCGCGACCCTGGAGCGGCTGCGCGACCTCGGCAACACGGTGCTCGTGGTCGAGCACGACGAGGGCACGATGCGCGCCGCTGATCACCTCATTGATATGGGGCCCGCCGCGGGCGAGCACGGCGGCCACGTCGTCGCCGAGGGCACGGCCGATGAGATCGCACAGGTGAAGGACTCGCTGACCGGCCAGTTCCTGGCCGGGACGCGGGTGATCGAGGTCCCGGCCCGGCGCCGCCGGCCCAAGGGCTACGTGCAGATCGAAGGCGCCGCCGAGCACAACCTCCAGGAGATCAACGTGAAGATCCCGCTCGCGGTGCTCTCCTGCGTGACCGGCGTATCGGGCTCGGGCAAGTCCACCCTGGTCAACGAGATCCTGTACAAGGCGGTGGCCAACCGTCTGCACCGGACCCGGCAGCGGGCCGGAGCCCACCGCCGGATCACCGGTCTGGAGCAGCTCGACAAGATCATCTCTGTCGACCAGTCCCCGATCGGGCGAACCCCGCGCTCGAACCCCGCCACGTACATCGGGCTGTTCGATCAGATCCGAGAGCTGTTCTCCAAGACCCAGGAGGCTCGCGCCCGCGGCTACAGGCCGGGCCGGTTCTCGTTCAATGTCAAGGGCGGGCGGTGCGAGGTCTGCCGGGGTGACGGCCAGATCAAGATCGAGATGCACTTCCTGCCCGACGTCTACGTCCCCTGCGAGCAGTGCCACGGCAAGCGCTACAACCGCGAGACGCTCGAGGTCCGGTTCAAGGGCAAGACGATCGCCGATGTTCTCGAGATGCCGATCGAGGAGGCGCTGGAGTTCTTCGCCCACATCCCCAAGATTCGCCGTCGGGTCGAGGCGCTCAATGATGTCGGGCTCGGGTACATGCGCCTCGGGCAGCCGGCCACCACGCTGTCCGGCGGCGAGGCGCAACGGGTCAAGCTCGCGGCCGAGCTGAGCAAGGTGGCCACCGGCCGGACGCTCTACATCCTCGACGAGCCCACCACCGGCCTCCATTTCGCCGACATCCAGCGCCTGCTCGACGTGCTCCAGCGCCTGGTCGACGCCGGGAACACGGTCGTCGTGATCGAGCACAACCTCGACGTGATCAAGGTTGCCGACCGGATCATCGACCTCGGACCCGAGGGTGGGGACGAGGGGGGACGGTTGATCGCCACGGGCACGCCCGAGCAGGTCGCCGCGGTCGCGGAATCCCACACCGGCCAGTTCCTGACCGCAGTGCTCGGAGACCGGGCCGCGCAGCCCACGCGTCCGCGCCGGGCAGCCCCCCGCCGCCGAGCCACGGCCGCAGCCCGCTGAGCCGGGTCTGAGTGCGGAGCGCCCCCGCCGCCACCGCGAAACAAAGTCTTTACGTTTGGGGAAGCTTGCAGGGTGTACGGTGAACGGCCCGTGGTGGCCGAATGATCGCCGTAGTGTTTGTCTGTGTAGCGATCGCCGGTTTGCTGTTTGCCTTGCTGGTCATGCGGGGGCGGATCGCGCTGGAGCTCCGGGTGCCGAGAGCGCTCACGGGTATCCGGATCAACGTCTCGGCGCTGCGCGGAGTCCACCCCTCCGGGTCGGCTCCGCAGGTCGCCGCGGAGGCTTCAGAGGACCAACCCGCGCGAGCCGACCGCGACGGTGCGGCCGCGCCCCGATGGCGCCCCAATGGCTTTGGGCGACGGAGCGGCAACTCGTCCACTGCGTCTCCGGAGGAAGTGGAGCGGGCTGTGCGCGAGCGCCTGTACGGGTCCCGGCGGCGGCCGAGTTAGCCAGGCCCGCCACACTCGGACGCCCCCGTGGTCGTCCGCTCCGTCCCCTCGAGATCGAGGACACTGCGCGTGTGGAACCCCGCCGGCACACCGGTCTGCCCACCCGGGGGCAGCTCGAGCTGTGGATTCAGCGCTGGCGCTGGTACGAGCGCAACTCGCTGCCCTGGAACCGGGCGCGGATCCACTGGGAGTTCATGCGGCGCGAGGCGTTCGTGCGCTGGCCCGTACACGGAAACGTGCTCGAGGCCTTCAGCGAGGGCCGGCTCGAGGTCGGGCCGCACACGCTGCTCGAGCCCCACGTGTGGCTGACCGCGCCCGACGCGGCCCGGATAACGCTCGGGTCGGGGACGTTCCTGAACCTCGGGGTGATGGTCGCGGCGATGGAGCTGGTCGAGATCGGCGACCACTGCATGCTCGCCAATGGCTGCTTCGTCACTGACGCGAACCATCGTTTCGACGACCCGGTGCGTCCGGTCCCGTGGCAGGGCTTCATCTCCAAGGGGCCGACCCGACTGGGCGACAACGTCTGGTGCGGCGCCAATGTCGTGGTCACGAGCGGCGTGACCATCGGGGAGCGCTCGGTGATCGGAGCCAACTCGGTCGTGACCACCGACATCCCCGCCCACTCGATCGCCGCCGGCGCCCCAGCCAAAGTGCTGCGGACGATCGAGTACCGGTAGGTGGCCGCGCCCGCCCGCGGATTACAGGACACGCCTCGAGACCTTCGCGCCCACCTCTTGTCGGGCGCATCGTCCGGTTACAAGGGGCGCCCGGCGAACCTTGCCGGCGACCCCCGGGCGCCCCGCACGCAGGCGAGGGCGACCCCCGGGCGCCCCGCACGTGCGGGGGCGCCCGAGGAGGCCGCTAGCGGCTAGTTCGAAGGTATCCCGTTGGCCGGCGGGGCCGGCTGCGTTCCTGTGTAGGGGGTGATCGGGCTGCCCGCCGTGGGATCGGTGGTCAGGGGGCCGCCGAACAGGACGATCTTCCCGTTCTTGACCTGCCCGAGCTCGGCCCCGCTGAAGCCCCCGTGCTCGGTTGTGGAATAGCGGTAGGGGACGAGTCCCGGTCCGGTCCAGCTGGCCCCGTGATCGTTGACCGCACTGACCAGATCCTGTCTGGTCAGGTTCTTGCCGGCGGCCTGCAGGGCCTGGACGAGCGTGTACGCGTTGGCCATTCCGTACTCGACGTTGCCGTCGAACGGGGCGCTGGGGTCGTACTGGGCGTGGACCTTCATGAACAGCTGGATCCACGGGTTGGAGGTGTCGGTGTTAGATGGCAGGTAGCCGTCGGTGATTGCGCCGTCGATCAGCGCGGTGCCCGAGGCCTTGCCCTTGGAGATCGTCTTGAGCAGCGCCCCGACCGTGGTCGGGTCGATCCCCACGCTCGAGATCACGAGCTGCGGCTTATAGCCGAGGGTGAACGACGTGAGCTGCCCGATCGCCGTGTAGATCGGCACGGTGAAGTCGACCAGCACCTTGGCGCCGGAGGACTTGATCGCGGTGATCTGCGGTGCCAGCGTGGTCGTTCCCGACTGGTAGGGCTGCTTGGAGACGATGTTGGACGCGGAAACCTCGTCCTCGATTCCGGCCAGGCCGCCCTGGCCGAAGTCGTCGTCCTGGTAGAGGACGCCGACCTTCTCGCCGGGGAAGTGCTGGGTGATGTACTGGCCGAGGATCTTGCCCTCGATCGTGTAGTTGGGCTGCCAACCGAACGTGTAGGGCTGCGTGGTGCCGTTGTCCCAGCACGGGCAGCCCGAGGCGACGAACATGTCAGGCACCTTCTCGGTGTTGAGGAACCCGACGACCTTCGTGTGGGTCGGCGTCCCCAGGCCCTCGAAGATGCCGAACACGTGGCTCTGGAGCACCAGCTGGTGGACGACGGCGACCGTGTTGATCGGGTTGTAGGCATCGTCCTTGATGATCAGGTGGATCTTGCGCCCGAACACGCCACCGTTCGCGTTGACGTAGTCAAAGTAGGCCTGCGAGGCGACCGCGATCTCGCTGTAGCCAGGGGCGGCCGGACCCGTCAACGGCTGGTGGGTGCCGAAGGTGATGCTGGTCGACGTGACGCCTGGGACGCTGCTGCTGCTGCTCGACGATCCACAGGCGGCCACGACGGTTGCCGCGATCACGGTGATGACCACGAACGCGAGCAACCTGGTGCTTCGATGTTTCACCTCTCCTCCTTCCCGGGTGTACGGGCCTCGAATACCACGCGCAGCGCTCCCCGGTCAAGGTTAACTACGTTACGCCGCGGGCTGGCCGTCTCAAATTGGATAATCAAGGCTTAACCATGGGGCTCGCAGCTCAACCGCGGAGGGGCCGGCCGGCGACGGCCTCGCGAGCCGACGTCCTGGCGGTGGTGCGCCAGCAATTCCTCGACGGCCGGCGAGTCGATCTCACGGTCGTCTCGCGTGAGCTCGGACTCGGCCGGGCGACGATCTACAGGTGGTTCGGGTCCCGCGACGCGCTCCTGGGCGAGGTGATCGTCAGTGAGCTGGAGGAGCTCGTGGCCCGTCACCGGGCCGGGGTCAGGCGCCGGGGCGCACAGGGCCTGCTCGAGGTGTTCGACCGCGTCAACCGCGGCCTCTCACGGTCCTGGCCGCTGCGGCGGCTGCTCGAGCAGGAGCGGGAGAGCGCGCTGCGGATGCTCACCTCGAGCGGGGGCCCGGTCCAGCCCCGGGCCGTGGCCTGCATCCAACGTCTGATCGATACCGAGGTCGCTGCCGGTCGGTACGACCCACCGGCTGACACCGGCACGCTGGCCTACGCCATCGTCCGGCTGGCCGACGCCTTTCTGTACAACGACGCGGCGATCGGAATTCGGGGCGACTGGGCCCGGCTGCGCCAGGTCGAGGCGGCGCTCCTGGGGATCCCCGACGGCGGAGTGCGCCGCCGCGGCCAGCCCGCTACTCCTCGCCGCCGGCCATCGCCGCCGGCACGGCGGACTCGGCCCGCCGCGCCCGAATGAGTCCGGCCAGCTTTCGCACGCCACCCTGGATCCCGCTCGGCCACAGCAGCATCGCGCCGATCAGGACGATCCCGTAGATCGCCAGCGGGAGGTTGTGGGAAACGTTGGTCGACAGCGAGAAAGAGTTGGCGAGATCGGTGGTCCAGCTAGGCAGGAACACGAGCAGCGCCGCTCCCCAGACCGCGCCGGCGAGCGAGCCCAGCCCGCCCAGGACCACGCCGGTCAGGAGGGCCAGCGACAACGAGATCGGGAACGCGCCCGGGGCGGCGAGCTGGTTGACCACCGTGAGCAGGCCGCCGCCGAGGCCGGCACAGCCGGCGCTGACCACGAACGCGAAGGCCTGGGTGCGCCCCACCCGCAGGCCGGACAGCGAGGCGGCGATCTCGTCGTCGCGGACGGCTCGGAATCTGCGCCCGATCGCGCTGTGGGTCAGGTTGTAGATCACGAACAGGACCACGAGCGCCCCGGCACAGCAGATCCACGCCTCCCAGCGCTCGAGAGAGAAGTTCGAGCCGAGCCAGGAGGGTGGCGTCGGCGGGTTGATGATCAGGCCGTTCTCGCCGCCGAACGTGGCCGGCCATTTGTCGGCCACCGCGGGCAGCCCGACGGCAAAGGCGAGCGTGGCGCCGGCCAGGTACGGGCCGCGCAGCCGGCTGGCGGCGGCCCCGAGCGGGATGCCCACCACGACCGCGGTGACCACGGACGCGGCGAGGGACGGAGCGAGCGCCCAGCCCTCGTTGCCGACGAGCAGCGCGACCGTATACGCGCCGACGGCCATAAACGCCCCCTGGCCGAGCGAGATCTGGCCGCTCTGGCCGGCGAGGACGGTCAGCCCGGCCAGCGTCGCGAAGTAGTAGGCCCCGGTGGCGAGCTGGGTGTTGCGATAGTCGCTGATCCCCTCGCTGACCAGCAGCAGGAGGATTCCGCACACGATCACCAGCCCCACTGAGCGCGCCAGCGTGCTGTCCCGCAGAGGCTGCAGGCGCGAGGACGCGCTGGGGGGCGCCGCCCGGGTGGCCGTCGGGACGCTCACACCCGCCGCTCCTTGGCCGCCGAGAACAGCCCCGTCGGGCGGATCATGAGCACCGCGATCAGGATCAGCAACGCGGCCAGCGGAACCAGCGCCGAGCCCTCATACCCGGACACGTAAGACAGGGCGAGTCCGAGCAGGAGGCCGCCGACGATCGCGCCGGGGGGACTGTCGAGGCCGCCGAGCACAGCAGCCACGAAGCCGCTGATCAGGAGCGGGTCAAAGTTGTTCGGTCCGAGGAACACCGATGGCGCCACCAGCACCCCGGCCAGGGATCCGACCGCCGCGGCCAGCGCCCACCCGACGGTGAACATCCTGCCCACCCGGGTCCCGAGCAGCCGCGCCACCTCGGGCGCGAACGCCGACGCCCGCATGCGCAGGCCGAGATTGGTCCGCTGGAACAGCAGCCACAGCAGCCCGGCGACGCCCAGCACGACCAGCACGATGAACGTGTCGTTGGGGCTGAACAGCAGCGTCGTGCCGCCAACCGTGTAGCCCCGGAGCGAGAAGGCGGCTGGGTACGCCCGTGGTGTGTTGCCCCAGATCATTCCCGCTCCCGCGACCAGGAGGGTATAGAGACCGAGGGTGACGATGACGGCGTTGAGCGGCGGCCCCCCCTCGATCGGCCGGATCAGGACGCGCTCGACCACGGCGCCGAGGACCAGGCCCGATCCCAGCGCCACCGCCAGGGCGAGCTCGTACGAGGCTCCCGCGTTGATCACTCCGGAAGCGATGAAGGTGGTCACCATCAGCATCGCCCCCTGGGCGAAGTTGACGATCCGGGTGGCCCTCCAGATCATCACCAGCGCGAGCGCGACTGCGGCGTAGATGGCGCCGCTCGAGATTCCGCTCAGGGTCAGATCGATGAACTTGGTCATCGCGCCTCAGAACCCCAGGTAGGCGTGGCGGAGCCGCTCGTCGGCGGCGAGCTGGTCGGGCGCCTGGTCGGCGACGACGCGGCCGAGGTTGAGCACCACACCGCGGTCGGCGATTGAGAGGGCGCTGCGGGCATTCTGCTCGACGAGCAGCACGGCCAGTCCCATCGTGTCGGCCAGCTTGCGGACCATCTCCATGATCTGGGCCACGAGCCTCGGAGCCAGGCCCAGCGATGGCTCGTCGAGCAGCAATGCGCTCGGCCGGCCCATCAGCGCCCGGCCGATCGAGAGCATCTGGCGCTCGCCCCCGGACAGCCGCGAGGCGGGCTGGCTGCTGCGCTCGCCCAGGCGCGGGAACAGGTCGTAGACCTCGTCCACGGGCGCGGCGCCGCGCCCCCGCCAGAGCCCGCCGAGCCGGAGATTCTCGGCCACGGTCAGCTCGCTGATGACCCCCCGGCCCTCGGGTACGTGGGCCACGCCCCGGCGGACGATGTCCTCGACCGGCAGGCGGGTGATCTCCCGGCCGGCGAACATGACGGTGCCCGAAGTCGGGCGCACGAGCCCGGTGATCGTGCGCAGCAGCGAGGTCTTGCCGGCCCCGTTGGCCCCAAGCACCGCGGTGACCGAGCCCTCGGCCACGGTCAGCGAGACCCCATCGACGGCCCGGACCGGGCCGTAGTCCGTGGTCAGAGCCTCGACCTCGAGCATCACGCGCTCCCCGCGACCGGCTCGCCGTCGCCGTCGCCCGCGGAACCGGCGGCCGCATCCGTCTGGCCGGCGGCGCGGCCCAGGTAGGCCTCGAGCACGAGCGGGTCCTCACGGATCACCGGGGGCACGTCGTCGGCAATCACACGGCCGAAGTCCAGCACCGCCACGCGGTCGCAGACCGAGATCACGAGGTCCATGTGGTGGTCGACGAGCATCACCGCGATCGAGCCGCGCAGCGAGTCGATCAGTTGCGCCAGCTCGGACAGCTCGCCGGCGCCCAGTCCGCCGGCCGGCTCGTCGAGTAGCAGCAGCTCCGGCTCGCACGCGAGCGCCCGGGCCAGCGCGACCCGCTTCTGAACTGCGTAGGGCAGGCTTCCGGGCAGGCGGTCGTCGATGTCCTCGCAGCCGACCTTGGCCAACGCCGAGCGGGCGCGATCGCGGAGCGCCCGCTCGTCCCGGTCGGCTCCGGGCAGCGCGAGGAGCGCCGCGGGGATGCCCGTGGCCCGGAAGCGCTGCCCGCCGACCATCACGTTCTCCAGCACGGTCAGGTGGGGGAACAGTCCCACCCCCTGGAGCGTGCGAGCGATCCCCAGCGCCGCCAGCCCGTCGGGCCGCACGCGCTCCAGCGGCTGACCGCGCCAGCTCATCGCTCCGGCGTCGGGCCTGACGAACCCGCAGATGGCGTTGAACAGCG
Organism: uncultured Solirubrobacterales bacterium; assembly: GCA_963704385.1. Classification (GTDB taxonomy): domain Bacteria; phylum Actinomycetota; class Thermoleophilia; order Solirubrobacterales; family Solirubrobacteraceae; genus Palsa-465. The sequence continues at coordinate 5,103,669 of OY969904.1, read as the reverse complement.
TGGTCTTGCCCGCACCGTTGGGCCCAATCACCCCCACGACCTCTCCGGGGGAGACCTCGACCGAGACCTTGTCCAGCGCGGTGATCCCGCCAAAGGACACGGTCACCTCTCGCACCGCTAGGCCGGGGGCGGTTCCGGGCTCCCTCGACTCCACGGCGAGAAGCTACCGCAGCCGGCGACCGCTGCCAATTGCAGACACGAGGCTCTGCGAGTTCTTAATAAGGTGTGCGCCCGGGGGCGGGGGGCGGTGTGCGCGTCCGCGGGCGGCGGGCGGTGCGCGCCCGGGGGCGGCGGGCGGCGCGCGCCCGTGGCGCCCGCCGGAGCTACTCCAACGCGGCTCGGAAGCGGTCCAGCTCTTCGTCGTCGATCGAGTAGGTGTGCTCGGGGGCCGGGAAGGCTCGGGAGCGGACCTCGGTCGCGTACTGGGCCACGCCGGCGACCATCTGGGCCTTGACCTCTCCGTAGCGTTTGGCGAACCGGGGGGCATGGCCGTCGTAGATGCCGAGCAGATCGTGCAGCACCAGGACCTGCCCGTCGGTCGCCGGACCGGCGCCGATCCCGATCACCGGAATCTCGAGCCGGGCCACCAACTCGGCGGCGACGGCCGCGGGGATCGCCTCGAACACGATCGAGAAGCACCCGGCCTCCTGGAGCGCCAGCGCGTCGCGGGCCACGGCCAGCGCCCGCTCGGATGTGCGGGCCTGGGCGCGGTAGCCGCCGAGGGCCGTCGCGGTCTGCGGGGTCAGGCCGACGTGTCCCATCACGGGGATGCCGGCCTGCACGATCGCTGCGGCCCGCTGCGCGCTCGTCCCTCCGCGCTCGAGCTTGACCGCGTCGCAGCCGGCCTCCTTGACGAACCGCTGGGCGGTGGCAATCGCCTGCGGGTCGGAGGCCTCATAGGAGCCGAAGGGCAGATCGCCGACCAGCAGCGGCGTGTGCAGCCCGCGCCGCACGGCCGCGGCCAGCATCAGCATCTCGTCGGTCGAAACCGGCACCGTCGAGGGGTAGCCGAGGACGGTCATCGCCCCCGAGTCGCCGACCAGCACGATGTCCACGCCGGCCTCCTGGGCGACCTGGGCCGAGGGATAGTCGTACGCGGTGATCATCACGATCGGCTCGCCCAGCATCCGCTTCTCGGCCAGTCGCGGAAGGGTCATCGGCACCGGATCGCCGAGCTGCTGAGGGACGGGGGTGTGAGGGGTTGCGGACATCTACGCTCCTCCTATCGGGTTGGCGCCGCAAGCAGGGTCGCCACCTCGCGGTCCACGTCCACGATCTCGTTGGATCCGTCGACGTGCACCACGCGTGGGTTGTAGTTGGTCATCTCGTCCGGGTCGTACGCGGCGTAGGAGATCACGATCACGGTGTCGCCGCGGTGGACCAGGCGGGCCGCGGCGCCGTTGATCTTGAGCTCCCCGGCGCCACGCTCGCCGGCAATCGTGTAGGTCTCGAAGCGCGCGCCGTTGTCGACGTCGACGACCGCGACCTGCTCGAACTCGCGGATGTCGGCCGCCTCGAGCAGGTCAGGGTCGATCGTGATCGAGCCGACGTAATGCAGATCGCAGTCGGTCACGGTCGCTCGGTGGATCTTGGACTTGAGCATCGTCCGATGCATGTCAGGGTCTCCCGTTGTCAGTGCCCACGACCGCGGCTGGATGGTCTGCGGTCGTGGGGGTGTGGATGATTTCGTTGTCGATCAGTCGCGTGTCCCCGACCCGCGCCGCGAGCACGGCGAGCACCTCGCCGTCGATCCGGTCCACCGGGGCCAGGGTGTCGGTGGAGACGAGCTCCAGGTACTCGAGCTCGACCCCGGAGGAAGGCAGCTCGGCGAGCGCGCGGGCCCGGGCGGCGTCCGGATCGCGCTCGCCGGCCTCGATCGCGCGGCGCGCGGCCTCCAGCGCGCTGTGAAGCGACGCGGCCCGGGCGCGTTCGTCCTCGGAAAGGTGGGCGTTACGGCTCGACATGGCCAGCCCGTCCGGCTCGCGGACCGTCGGGCACACCTGGATCCGCACCGGGATGTCGAGATCGCGGACCATCCGCCTGATCACGAACGCCTGCTGTGCATCCTTCTGGCCGAAGTAGGCGACCTCAGGGCCGACGATGTTCAGCAGCTTGGCCACGACGGTCGTGACGCCGTCGAAGTGGAGACGGCCGCGGTGCACGCCCTCCAGGACGTCGGTCACCCCGGCCACCGACACGGTCGTCGCGAACTCCGGCGGGTACACCTCCTGGGCGGCGGGCGCGAACAGGTAGTCGGCCCCGGCCTGTTCGGCCAGCGCGATGTCCAGCGCCTCGTCGCGGGGATAGGCGTCCAGGTCGCGAGCCTGGTTGAACTGCGTGGGGTTGACGAACAGCGAGACCACGCTCACGTCGCATTCTGCGTGCGCGCGGCGCATCAGCGAGAGGTGCCCTTCGTGCAACGCCCCCATCGTCGGAACCAGGCCGATCACCTCGCCGGCTCGCCGAGGTGCGGCCAGCACCGCGCGCAGGTTGGCCACGGTGCGGATGGTCCTCATGCCAGCTGGGCCTCCGCGGCCAGGGCCCGCGTGGCCTGGGCCAGCGCGTCGAACAGCTCGAGCAGCTCGGGTGCGCGTTCCTCGAGCGCCGCCCGCTGCCTGGCCACCGTGGCCTCGTCGCCGCGAGCCACCGGGCCGGTGAGCGCCCGCTCGGCACCCAGCTCGGCCCAGTTCTCGACCGTCGCGCGGACCAGCGGCACGAGCAGCCGGCGCTCGACCCCGACGCCGTCGGCGAGCCGCTCCGCGGCCGACTCGAGCGTGATCAGGAAGTTGGAGGCGATCGAGGCGGCGGCGTGGTAGGCCGCCCGGTCGGCGTCGCCGACCTCGACCGCGGGCATCCCGAGCGCGGTCGCGAGCTCGCCCGCGAGCGCGAGCGCGCGGGGGGTGCTGCCGGCGATCGCTGCGCCGGCGCCGGCGAAGCTCGCACCCGCGCGGGTCACGGTCATCAGCGGGTGGATCGAGAACCCCTCGTGGGGGGCGAGCACGTCGAGTCCGCTCGCGCCCGAGCAATGGCCGACCAGGGTGCCCGCGCGGACGGCGGACGCCGCCTCGGCGATCTCCCGGTCCGGGACGCAGAGCAGGACGGCGTCGGCGCCGCTCCCGTCGGCGCCGCGGCCGAGCGGGCCCACGACCTCGTAGCCGGCGCCCTGGAGTGAGGGGGCCAGGGCGGTGCCGAGCCGGCCTGCACCGACCACCGCCAGACGGCGGCCCGCGCGCAAGGGCCGCTGAACGGCCCGCTTCTGCGGGCACGCAGGGACGTCGGAGGAGGACTCCCGTTCCAGTTCGCTCACGGATACCGGTCGGTTCAGAAGATCTTTATTCGCTCGTTGCGAGGTCCGTCCGTCCGCGACGTGACGGCCACGTCATGAGCATACATACCCCGTCCGTGCTCGCGGCTACCATCGCCCTCGTGAGCGGACCCGTGACGACCGCCGCGGAGCGCCGAGAGCTGCTGAAGGCCGTGTACGAGGAGGCCCGGGCCTGTACGCGCTGCCCACTGCACCAGACCCGGACGACCGTTGTGTTCGGCTCGGGGAACGCCGACGCGGACCTGATGTTCATCGGTGAGGCCCCGGGCGCCAACGAGGACCGGATGGGTCTCCCGTTCGTCGGGCAGGCCGGCAAGCTGCTGGACAAGCTGCTCGGAGAGATCGCGATGGAGCGCGGGGATGTGTGGGTGTGCAATGTCCTTAAATGCCGTCCCCCCGACAACCGCGACCCGCACCCCAAGGAGATCGAGGCCTGTCAGGGGTACCTGCACCGGCAGGTGGAGCTGATCGAGCCGGCGGTTATCTGCACGCTGGGCAACTTCTCCACCAAGCTGCTGCGAGCCGACACCACCGGTATCTCGCGGCTGCACGGGCGTGAGGAGGTGCGGGTGATCGGCCCGCGAGCCGTGCGTCTGTACCCGCTGTATCACCCGGCCGCTGCTCTGTACACGCCGACGATGCTCGAGACGCTCCGCACGGACTTCCACCGCATTCCGCAACTGCTCGCGCTCGGGCCGCCCGATCAGCCGGAGCCCATCGAGTCGCTGCCGGAGCTCCTCGACGACGAGGAAGACGTCGAGCGCGAAGCCGCGTCGAACGCCGCCGTCGCCGATCCGGCGGCTCAGCTCGGGCTGTTCTGACGCGGCCCCGCCCACCGGCGGGGAAGGTTGCCATGATGGCTAGCGTCATCCTGTCCGTGAGCAACCGAGCACGAACGGAAGCCGATCGGGCATGACCGCGATCGCCCTGCCCCAGACTCGACGAGCCGTCGGAATCTCGCGCGGCCTGGTGTCGGTGTGCGTCCTGGTGGCCGCGATCGTCGTGCTGCCGGTCGCCATCACCATCGTGCAGGCGTTCCAGGGCGGAACCTCGGCGGTGCGAGACGCGGTCAACGCCACCTCGTTGTCGCTGGTCTGGCACACGGTTCTCCTGGCCCTCGTCGTGACCCCGGTGTGCGGTGTTCTCGGGGTGAGCACCGCGTGGTTCGTCGAACGAACGCGCCTGCCCGGCCGCTCGTTCTGGCCGCTCCTGCTCGTGGCCCCGCTCGTGGTCCCGCTGTTCGTCACCAGCTACGCCTGGGCGACGCTGAGCACCGATCTGACCGGGTTCTGGGGTGCGGCCGGGATCGTGGCCTTCTCCTACTACCCGATCGTGTTCCTGCTCGTCGCCGCATCGCTGCGGGTGATGGACCCGGCGTTGGAGGAGACGGCCAGGTCGCTCGGGCTCGGCCCATGGCGCGCATTTCGCCGCGTGGTCATGCCCCAGATCCGCCCGGCGCTGCTCGGCGGACTGCTGCTGGTCGTGCTCGACACCCTGGTCGAGTTCGACGCCTTCGTGGCCCTCAAATTCCGGGCCTTCTCGGGGAGCGTCTACGCCCAGTACCAGCTGAGCTTCAGCGCCTCCGGAGCGGCGGCGCTCTCGCTGTTCTCGATCGTCCTGTGCCTGTTCGTGCTGCTGGGTGAGACCCGCCTGCGCGGCGGCGCGAACTACACGCGGATCAGCCACGGGGTCCGGCGGGGGCTCGTCCGCTACGAGCTCGGGCGTTGGACGCCGGTGGTCCTCGGCGCGCTGGCGCTGATTGTGGCGGTCAGCCTCGGCATCCCGCTCGCCCTGCTCGTCCACTGGTTTGCCAACGGCAACGGGACCGCGGGCGCCGTGGGTGGCTCGCTCATCCCGGCCACCATCACATCGGTGCTCCTGGGAATCGGCTCGGGCCTGGTGGCGATCCTGCTCGCGCTTCCGGTAGCGATACTCGCGGTCCGTCACCGGGGCTGGCTCCCCACGCTGTTGGAGCGCAGCACGTACCTGTCGTTCGCCCTTCCGGACCTGGTGGCGGCGATCGCCCTGGCCTACGGCGCGAGCCGGCTGGCCGGGTTTCTCTACGGAAGCATCCCGCTGCTCGTGTTCGCCGAGGCGATGCTGTTCGTGCCCTTCGCGGTCGTCGCGCTGCGCAGCACGCTGGGCCTGATCGAGCCCTCGTTGGAGGATTCGGCCCGCTCGCTGGGACTGGGTCCACTGCGGACGGCGTGGCGGGTGACGGTCCCGCTGGCCCGGCCCGGGCTCGCCGCCGCCGGCGTGCTCGTGTTCGCGTTCGTGCTCGGCGACCTGTCGACCGCGCAGGTCCTCCTGCCGCCCAACCTGTACACGCTCGGGACGCAGTTCTGGGCCGACAGCCAGACGGTGGCGTTTGCCGCCGCCGCCCCTTACGCCGCCGTGCTGATCGTGCTGGCCTTCCTCTCGACCTACGTACTCATGAGCCGGTTCGGCAAGGTCCGGGCACTCGGGAACGCCTGACCGTGGCCGACCTCCGTTGCCAGGACGTGGCCGCCTCCTACGGCAAGCGCTCGGTGTTGAGCGACGTCGACCTGTTGGCGCCCAGCGGGACGGTGACCGCGATCCTGGGCGCGTCCGGCAGTGGCAAGACCACGCTGCTGCGGGTGATCATGGGGTTCGTCCGACCGGACCGGGGGAGGATTCTGGTCGGCGAGACGGTGGTGGCCGAAGCCAACGGCACCCACCTGCCGCCCGAGAAACGAGCGGTCGGGTACGTGGCCCAGGAGGGCGCGCTCTACCCCCATCTGTCCGTGGGCGAGAACGTCGGCTTCGGGCTCGCCCGCCGCGAGCGCAAGTCAGGCCGGCGGGTCCACGAGGTGCTCGACCTCGTCGGCTTGAGCGCCGAGTACGCGAGCCGCCAAGCCCATCAGCTGTCCGGGGGCGAGCAACGGCGCGTCGCGCTGGCCCGGGCCCTGGCCCCCAGTCCGCCCGTGGTCCTTCTCGACGAGCCCTTCTCGGGTCTCGACGCGGCGCTGCGGGCCGAGACGCGCGCCGCCGTCCTGCACGCGCTGGCCGCTCAGGGCACGACGGCCGTCCTCGTGACCCACGACCAGGCCGAGGCGCTGTCGATGGGGCGAGAGGTGGCGGTGCTGCGCGACGGCCGGCTGGTGCAGACCGCGTCACCCACCGAGCTCTACCGCACGCCGGTCGATCTCGACGTGGCCCGCTTCGTGGGCGAGGCGGTCGTGCTGCCGGGACACGCCGGCGCCGGGGTCCTCACCTGCGCACTCGGGGACCTGACGCTGCTCGACCCCCAGCTCGAAGGCCCGGTCGACGCGATGCTCAGGCCCGAGCAGATCCAGGTCCGCCCGGCGAGCGCCCCCGGCGCCGGCGGGCACGTGGTCAGGGCGGAGGTCATCGATCGGACCTACCACGGGCCGGACACGCTCCTGCGCCTCACACTGGAGAGCCCGCCCGGCACGGTGGTCACGTCGCGGACGTTCGCGCAGGACCTGCCCGAGCCGGGCGGTGTCGTCGAGCTCGAGGTGTCGGGTCCGGTCGTCGCCTACCCGGCCGTCGGGGACCGCGGCCGCCCCGTCTCCTCGCCCGACGCGATGGCGTCGAGCCGATGACGGACGGCGGATCGCGGTGATAGCTCGGCTGGCCGGGACGTTGGCGCTGATCGGCGCCGGTCTGGCGCTGGCCGGGTGCGGCGACGCCGGACCGAACACGATCGTCCTCTACAACGGACAGCACCCCCAGCTCACGCAGGCGCTCGTCTCGGCCTTCACCAAGCAGACCGGAATCCAGGTCAGCGTCAAGACCGAAGACGGAATCGTCCTGGCCGACCAGATCCTCCAGGAGGGTGGCAACTCGCCGGCCGACGTCTACCTGACCGAGAACTCGCCGGAGCTGATGAACCTGGAGATGCGGGGCCTGCTGGCCAGGCTCAGCCCGTCGATCCTGGACCAGATCCCCGCTCGGGAGGATTCGCCGGCCGGCGACTGGGTCGGCGTCGCCCTGCGGGTGAGCGCGTTGGTCTACGACCCAGCCCGCGTGCCCGTCTCCCAGCTCCCGGCGTCGATCCTGGACCTGACGCAGGCGCAATGGAAAGGGCGGGTCGCGGTGGCCCCGGCCGACTCCGACTTTCCCCCGCTGGTCGGCGCGATCATCGCCACCCACGGCAAGCCGGCGGCGCTCAGCTGGCTCCAGGGGCTGAAGCGAAACGCCCAGATCTTCCAGACCGACGAGGCCGTGGTCGCCGCCGTCAATCGAGGCGACGTGGCCGCCGGCGTGATCAACCAGTACTACTGGTACCGGCTCCGGCTCGAGCTCGGCCAGAGCGGCATTCGCAGCGCCCTCTATTACTTCCCCAACCACGACGTCGGCTCGATCGAGAACATCTCCGGCGTGGGCGTGCTGGCCTCGAGCAGGCACAAGGCCAAGGCCGACGCGTTCGTCAATTTCCTGGTCAGCCGTGCCGGGCAGCAGATCCTCGCCCACAGCTACGACTTCGAGTATCCAGCCCGACCCGGCATCGCGGCCAACCCCGCGCTTCCCGCGCTGGCCGGCGTCTCGCGGGCGACGCTGAGCGCGACCGCGCTGGGTACCGATCAGACGGCCGCGCAGCTGATCGAACAGTCCGGGCTAGCCTGAAGATGTCGGCTGCCGGAGGCGCCAGCGGCTACTCGGGCCGCGGCGCCCCGGAAGCCGGTGCTCAGCGCGGGCGAAGCGCTACTCGCTGACCCGCTCGATCAGGAACGAGATGCGAACGAGGGCGCGCCACTGGTCGAGGTTGTCGCCGCGCAGGCCGGTGGAGACGACGTCAACCGCCTTGATGTTGCGCAGCGTGGACTGCGCCTCCTTCAAGGCGCTCCTGACCGCGTCGTCAGAGCTCGTGTCCGAGCTCCCCACGAGCTCGATGATCTTCGTTACCGCCATCGCACCTCCTTGGGTGGGGGATCATTGAGCCGACCCTACACCGGCAGCGGGCTCAGGGGTTCGGGCCCTTGTCGCGGTCGCGTCCACGTGGGGGTCGGGGTCGGCAGGTGCGACGGGGGGAGGGACCTTGTCGCGCCGGAGGGCGAACGCGAAGGCCAGCACTGCTCCCAGGACCTGCACGCCGAGAACGACCGCGGCGAATCCCTCGGGTTTGCGCGAAGCCTGAAGCAGCAGCACCGGTTCGATCAAGGCGACCAGGCCGACCGCGAGCACGAAGGCGGTGCGCTTGAGCGCGAGCATGTACTGGATCGCCAGGTAGGTCGCCGCGAGCACGGTGAAGGCCGCGCCGAGGAGGAACAGCGAGTCGGAGGCCGTCGCCTTCTTGGCGCCGTACACGGTGCTGATCAGCAGGTGCGAGGCAAACCCGAAGATCAGCAGACACGGGACGGCGCACACGACGATGATCCCCAGGGTGCGAACCAGCACAGGGCGCGTGTCCTCGCCGGCGGCCCGGCGGCGGGAGACCTCGGGGACCAGGTAGAAGCTTGCGCCGATGGCCACCCAGATCAGGACCTTGGCCGCCACGGCGACCGCCGCGTACGAGGTCGCGGTCGTACTCGTGAAGCGGTGCTTGGCCGCGATGATGTCGATGTTCTGGAGGATGGCGATCACGATTAGCCCGGCAATCGGGGCCCAGGCGCGCTTGAAATGGGTCCACAGGTCCAGAGCGGCCTTGCGCGCGGTCTCGCCCTGCTCCGCCGTCTGGTGCGTGGCGGCGTACCGCCGAAGGTGAACGGCGCAATAGAGGCCCATGGCCACGAATGACAGCGGCGTGCCCAGATAGGCGCCGGTCACGCCCAGCCCGGCGATGACCAGGACGGCGCCGATGACGAGCCGGCTGGCCTGCTCGCCGATCAGGCTGATCCCCACGCTCCGGTAATCGCCCACGCCCTGAAGCGCACCGCGGAGGAAAGACAGCTCGATCCACAGGCAGGCCGCCGGCAGGCCGACCGCCGCGCCCCACTGGTCGCCCTTGACCCCGACAAGCTGGGCGATCGGGTCTCGGAGCAGGACCGAGAGAGCTGTCACGCCGATGGTGACCATGACCATGGTGCGTGTCCATCGCTTGAGCGTGACGATCAGGGCGGGGCCGACACCGAGGTGGCCCAGCACCCCCTCACGGGCGGTCGCCACCTGGATGGCATACCCCAACGTCGAGAGGATTAGGAAGTAGCTCACCAGCGCGGCCAGCGACCCGTAGTCCGAGAGCAGGCGCGCGAACACGATCGTCGATCCGAGCGCGATGACGTTGTTGATGATCATGGCCACGGCCAGGCCCGCCGCCTTGGCCGTTTCCGAGCCGCGCATCGCCGCGACACGGGGCTCGTAGCGTCTGCGCAGGGTGGCCAGGCGCCCCCCGGAGGTTTCCGTGGAGGTGGTCATTCGGGGCTGACGGTACCGAATACAGTGGCCAGAGATGGTGCGTTGTACTCAGACCGCAAGCCCGCACGAGACCGAGGCGCTCGGCGCCGAGCTCGCCGGCTCCCTGAGCCCCGGCGACGTCGTGCTCCTTGAAGGGGAGCTGGGCGCCGGAAAGACGACGTTCGTCCGGGGGGCGTCCCGGGCGCTGGGGGTGGCCGGAGCGGTGACCAGCCCGACGTTCACGATCGGGCAGCGCTACCCGGCCCCGGTGCCCGTGGCGCACGTCGACCTGTTCAGGATCGCTGACCTGCGCGACGAGGATCCGGATCTGCTGGTCGATTACCTCGGACCCGGCACGATCGCGTTTGTCGAGTGGCCAGCGCAAGCCGAGGAATCGCTCGCCGGCCTGGCCAGGATCGCGGCTCGGGTGGCGATCGCGCACGCCGGTGGCGACCATCGAACGGTCCAGATCGAGAGCCCGCCGGTCCCGGCTCGGAGCGGATGAGGATCCTGGCCTTCGACACGGCGACCCGGGCGACCACGGTGGCCCTCGCCGGAGTCGGCGACAGGGTCTTCACCGCTCGAGACGACCCTGCGCCCGGGGCGCGGCCCGGCCACGCCACCCGCCTGCTCCCGCTGGCCGCCAAGCTGCTCGATCGGGCCGAGATCGACTGGGAGGACCTCGAGCGGATCGCCGTCGGGGTCGGCCCGGGCACGTTCACCGGCCTGCGCATCGGGATCGCCACGGGGCGTGCCCTTTCGCGCGCCTGCGGGATCCCACTGGTCGGCGTGTCGACCCTGCAGTCACTGGCCCTCAATGCGCGGGCCTGGCCGGCCCCGGCAAGCGTGGTCGCCGTCGTGCCGGTGCTGGACGCGCGGCGCGGTGAGGTGTTCGCCGCCAGCTGGCGCCTGGCCGAGGTCGAGGACCCGGACGGCGCGCTGCTGCGCCCCGGGGCCTTCGCTCCGGACGGGCTGGCCGAGACGTTGCACGGACTGGCCGCCGGCGGTCTGGCCATCGGGGACGGGGCGGTAGAATTCAGGTCGGTTCTCGAGCGTTCTGGGGTAGTCGTTCCCGACGATGACTCGGAGCTCCACAGGGTCACGGCCGTCGCGCATTGCCGGCTCGCCCGGCACCTGCCCGCGGTCGACCCCGACCAGGTACGTCCCCAGTATTTGCGCGCGCCGGACGCAAAACCGTCTTTACTCAGGCGCGCCGCCGGCAGCCAATGAGCACAGAGCACGTCACGATCCGGGCCCTCGGCTACGCCGATCTACCGCAGGTGATCGGGATCGAGCGCCGTTCGTTCCCCACCCCGTGGTCGCTGGCCATGTTCGTCCTCGAGCTCTCCAAGCCGTCGAGCATCTGCCTGGCCGCGCCCGTTCCGGGTGATGCCTCGGGCAAGCTGGCCGGCTACCTGATCTGCTCGCGCTACGCCGACGTCTGGCACCTGATGAACATCGCCGTGGACCCGCCGCTGCAGCGGCACGGGATCGGGACGGCGCTGCTCCAGACGCTGGTCGAGCGCGCGGGCCCCCATGAGGCCTACACGCTCGAGGTCCGTCCGTCCAACCCGTCGGCCATCGCCCTGTATGAGCGGTTCGGCTTTCGCTCCTCCGGGACCAGGCGACGCTACTACCAGGACACGGGCGAGGACGCGCTGGTCATGTGGCGCACCCCGGAGACCGTCCCGGGCGGGCGGGGCGGCAATACAGAGGACGGCCGCGGCCGGCGGGGGGCAGCCCGGGAGGCGCCCCGGTGATCCTCGCGCTCGAGACCAGCTGTGACGACACGTGCGCCGCGGTCATCACTGCCGAAGGCGAGATCCGGGCCAACGTGATCTCCTCGCAGGGCATCCACGACCGGTACGGAGGCGTGGTGCCCGAGATCGCATCCCGTCATCACCTCGAGCTGATCGGGGACGTGGTCGACGACGCGTTGGGCCGCGCGCAGGTCGGCCTCGGGGACATCGAGCTCGTCGGTGTGACCCGCGGACCCGGGCTGGTGGCCGCGCTGCTGGTCGGCGTGGCGACGGCCAAGGCGTTGGCCGCCGTCCACCGTACGCCGCTGGCCCCCGTCGACCACCTCCACGGTCACATCGCGGCCAGCTTGCTCCTCGCGCCCGTCGGCGGGCCCTACGAAGCCCCGCTGGAACCGCCGTTCCTCAGCCTCCTGGCCAGCGGCGGCCACACGATGCTGGCCGTCGTGACCGACCCGGGACCGACGTTCGCGGTGATCGGGCAGACGCTCGATGACGCCGCCGGCGAGGCGTTCGACAAGGGGGCGCGGCTGCTCGGCCTCGGGTATCCCGGCGGCGCCGCCCTCGAGCGCCTGGCCCGAGCTGGCGATCCGGCCGCGTTCGACTTTCCGACCGCGAGCCGGCTGCCCGGCCTCGATTTCTCCTTTGCCGGGTTGAAGACCGCGCTGCTGTATCGCGTGCGCGACCTGGGCGAGACCGAGACCGACCGCCGCCGGGCCGACCTCGCCGCCTCCTACCAGCACGCGATCGTCGAGTCGCTGGCGCTGCGCGTCGAGCGGGCGGTGTCCGAGACCGGGATCGAGCGGGTGGCCGCGGGAGGCGGCGTGGCGGCCAACGGCGCGCTGCGGGAGCGCCTGGACGGGCTCGACGTGGCGCTCCACGTCCCGCCCGGGGAGCTCTGCACCGACAACGCCGCCATGATCGCCAGCGCCGCGCGCTTCGTGGAGGCGCTCCCGTACCCCGACTACCTCGACCTCGACGTGTACGCCACCGGCGAGCGCCTGCTGGTCACCGGATGAAAACGGTCGTCCTGTACACGCGCGAGGGCTGCTGTCTGTGTGACGACGCCCGGGCCACCCTGGTCAGGGTGCAGGCTCGTCACCCATCCACGTTCGAGCTTCGGGAGCGAGATATCGACGCCGACGACGCCCTCCACCGCGCGTACCTGGAGCGAATCCCGGTCGTCACGATCGACGGAGCCGAGGCCTTCGAGCTGTTCGTCAACGAGTCGGAGCTCGAGCGGCGGCTCGGTATTGTGCACGCCGGATGAGCTACACCGTGGGTCGCGACGGCGTGGGCGAAAACGTGGGCGTCGAGAAGGCTTCAGAGAAGCTTTCTCTGGGCGTCGCCGCGCGGCTGTCGCGCTACCTCCAGGTCCTGACCCAGGCGCGCAAGATGGGCAAGGAGACGATCTCCTCCCAGGAGCTCGCGGACTACACCCACGTCAACTCGACGCAGATCCGGCGCGACCTCTCGGGATTCGGGAAGTTCGGCAAGCGCGGGGTCGGCTACAACATCGAGTCGCTGGTGACGCAGATCCGGAAGATCCTGCGCACGGCCGGGCAGCACAACATCGCGTTGTTCGGCGCGGGCCACCTCGGCACCGCGATCGCGACGTCGGACATCTTCGCCGACCACGGCTTCCGGGTCGTGGCCGTGTTCGACACCGACCAGTCGAAGGTGGGGACCAAGATCGGTCCTTTGACCGTCCGTGACAAGGCGACCCTGCGACGGGTGATCGACGAGGAGGACATCGTTGTCGCCGTCCTGGCCGTGCCTTCCGCCGCGGCCCAGGATCTCGCCGACGAGATCGCCGACGCCGGGGTGAAGATCATCTTCAACTACTCGGACGCGCTGCTGCACGTGCCCCCCGAGGTGACGGTTCACACCTCGAGCCCGGCCGTCGACCTGCTCTACGCCCTGTACTTCTATCTGACCTGACGTCACCCGCTGGCTGAATGGTTCCCGACCTGGACACTGCTCGTGCGGCCTTCGACGCCTCGACCGACTTCACGGTCGGGCTCGAAGAGGAGTTCGCTCTGCTCGACTCGGGGCTCGGCCTGACGCCCCGGTTTGCGGAGCTGCGGGCCGCCGCGACCGTCGATCCCGTGCTGTCCGAATCGATCTCGGGTGAGCTGATCGCCTCCGAGATCGAGATTCGCTCGGGCCGGGGCGAGGACCTGGCGGCGGCCACGATGATGCAGCGCGACCGGCGTCGGCGCCTGTTCGCGCTGGCCGCCGAACACGGCGTCGGCCTGGGAGCGACCGGCACGCATCCGTGGTCGGACTATCGGGAGCAGCAGGTCATCGACACCGACCACTACCACCGGGTCGAGGAGGGTCTGAAATACGTCGCCTGGCGCAACAACACCTTCTCGCTGCACGTCCACGTCGGGATCCGCGGCGCCGACCGGGCCGTGCTGGTGTGCGACCGGTTGCGGCCCATGCTGCCGCTGTTGCTGGCCATCTCCGCGAGCTCACCGTTCCTCGACGGCCGGGACTCGGGCCTGCACAGCGCGCGCACCCAGATCTTCACCAAGAGCTTCCCGCGCTGCGGAATCCCGGAGCCGTTCGGGAGCTGGGACGCGTTCAGCTCCTACGTCGACTTCCTGTCGCGCACCCGGTCGATCGTCGAGTACACGCAGGTCTGGTGGTCGATCCGCCCGCACTTCTCGTTCGGCACGGTCGAGGTGCGGATCTGCGATTCCCAGATCGGCGCGGCCGAGTCCGAGGGCCTGGCCGCGCTGATCGTCGGTTGCGTGGCCCAGGCGGCCCGGGATCTCGACGCGGGACTGCCCTGGGTCGACCTCCCCGGACGCTTGATCGAGGAGAATCTCTGGCGGGCACTGCGGTACGGGCTCGACGGCGAGCTGATCGACCTCGAGACCGAGCGGACCTATCCGGCCGCCGAGGCGCTCGAGCGGCTCCTGGCCTGGTCGACTCCGGTTCGGGCCGAGCTGGGCATCGAGGTCACGCTGCCCCCGCTCAACGGCGCTCAGCGTCAGCGGCGGATGAGCGAATCGGGGATGAGCCTGGCCGATGTCTACGCGGCCACGGTCACCGAGACCCGCGAGACGTATGCTGGGACCTTGGAGGCCCAGCGGAGATGACCCCATGACCAGCGAGGATCGCGAACCGACCGAAGACGAGCTCCAGCGCGCCTACGAGGAGCAGGTGAAGCGGATCCGGGTCGAGCAGGTTCTGCTCGAGAACGTCGTTTCGATCGTCAACCTGGCCATGCGCCGGACCGGCATCGCACCGGGGACCGAGGACGAGCGCGACCCCGACCAGGTCCGGTTGGGGATCGAGTCGATCCGGGCACTCCTGCCGGTGATCGATCAGATCGCTCCCGAAGAGTCCGGAGCGATCCGCGACGCGCTGTCACAGCTCCAGTTCGCGTTCGTGAGGATTGGCGGTCAGCCGTCCGCAGGCGCCGAGGACGCCCAGGGACAGGGCGGCCAGGCCGGCGCGGGACAGGGCGGCCAGGCCGGCGGTGCAGCGGGGCCGGACGGGGGAACCGGCTCAGCCGAGCCCGAACCGGAGCCGGTGAAGCCCGGCGAGCCCGGCCCGGCGCAGCGCAGCGGACGGCTGTGGGTGCCGGGCCAGTGATGGCCCCAGCGCCGCCTCCAGCCGGTTTGCACGGTACACTCGCCCGGTTCTGATTCCGGGCCTCCGCTCGATCTTCACGGGTGGGTGGCCCGGTTGCACTTTGTTGGGAGTGCGATCGCGCTCCCATGATCTAAGAGCATTTCCGGAGGACCTCTTTGTCTAGCTTCTTGACGCAACACGGCGTTCTCGTTGCGCTCGTGTGCGCCGGCGCCGCCGTCGTCTACGGCGTACTGACCTCGCGTTCCCTGCTCGCCCTCTCGCCCGGCAACGAGACGATGCGTTCGATCTCCGCGGCTGTGCAGGAGGGTGCCCGCGCGTACCTCAACCGCCAGTACGCCACGATCGCCGGGGTCGGGGTGATCCTGTTCATCGTGCTGATCCCGATCCAGAACATTCGCGTCGCCATCGGCTTCGCGATCGGCGGTCTTCTGTCGGCATCGGCGGGATACATCGGAATGAACGTCTCGGTCCGGGCCAACGCGCGCGTGGCCGAGTCGGCGCGCAGCGGGGTGTCCCGCGCACTGGAGGTCGCATTCCGGGGCGGGGCGGTGACCGGGCTGCTGGTCGTCGGCCTGGCGCTCCTCGGGGTGGCCGGCTATTACGGCGTCCTGACCTGGATCGCCGGGGAGAGCACGAGCGAGGCGGTCAACGCGTTGATCGGACTGGGCTTCGGCGGCTCGCTGATCTCGGTGTTCGCCCGTCTCGGAGGAGGCATCTTCACCAAGGCCGCCGACGTCGGCGCCGACCTGGTCGGCAAGATCGAGGCCGGGATCCCGGAGGACGATCCGCGCAATCCGGCCGTGATCGCCGACAACGTCGGCGACAACGTCGGGGACTGTGCCGGCATGGCGGCCGACCTGTTCGAGACCTACGCCGTGACCGCGGTCGCGGTCATGCTGCTGGGCATCCTGCTGTTCCGCCAGGAGTCGGCCGTCGCGCTGTACCCGCTGGTGCTGGGGGCGGTCTCGATCATCGCCTCGATCATCGGCACATTCGCCGTCCGGTCCCGGGCCGGAAACGTCGAGCGGGCGCTCTACCAGGGCTTGATCACCTCGGGCCTGCTGGCCGCGCTGGCCTTCCTCCCGATCACGTACTGGATGCTGGACGGGATCGCGTACAAGACCGGCGGCCACACGCCGCACTGGTTCAAGTTCTACCTGTGCTCGCTGATCGGGATCGGCGTCACCGCCTGCCTGTTCGTGATCACCGACTACTTCACCTCGACCCGCTTCGCCCCGGTCAAGAGCACGGCGCGCGCCTCGCAGACCGGCCATGCGACGAACATCATCCAGGGCCTGGCCAAGGGCTACCAGTCGACGGCCGCGCCGGCGATCGTGATCGCCCTCGGGATCCTCGGGGCCTGGAAGCTCGCCGGCGGCGGCTCCCAGGGCATCTACGGGATCGGCGTCGCGGTGATGGCCCAGCTGTCGCTGACCGGGCTGATCGTCGCGCTCGACGCGTTCGGTCCGATCACCGACAACGCCGGCGGGATCGCCGAGATGGCGAATCTTCCACAGGAGGTGCGCGACGTCACCGATCCACTCGATGCGGTTGGAAATACGACCAAGGCCGTGACCAAGGGATACGCGATCGGTTCCGCCGCGCTCGCCGCACTCGTGCTGTTCAGCGCTTTCGAGCGCGAGCTCATCGATCACGGCAAGCACCCCAACTTCTCGATCGGCAACCCGGCCGTGCTCATCGGGCTGCTGATCGGGGGATTGATGGTCTACCTGTTCGCCTCGCTGGCCATGGAGGCGGTCGGCCGGGCCGGCGGTGCCGTCGTCGAGGAGGTGCGCCGCCAGTTCCGCGAGCATCCCGGGATCATGGAAGGCACCGAGCGGCCGGAGTACGGCGCAGCGGTCAGCCTCGTGACCCGCGCCGCGCAGCGCGAGATGATCCTGCCCGCGCTGATCCCGATCCTGATCCCGTTCGTCGTCGGGCTGATCAGCATCGAGGCGCTGGGCGGACTGCTGATCGGGGTGATCGTCGTCGGTCTGTTCATGGCCATCTCGATGACCTCGGGCGGCGGCGCCTGGGACAACGCCAAGAAGCTGATCGAGGACGGCGCCTACGGCGGCAAGGGCTCGGAGGCCCACGCGGCCGCCGTCACCGGGGACACGGTCGGCGATCCCTACAAGGACACCGCCGGGCCGGCGATCAACCCCATGATCAAGGTCGCCAACATCGTCGCCCTGCTGATCATTCCGCTGATCACCTGAACGCCGTCCTGCGCGCACCCGTCTTCACCAGCTGCCTTCACAGAGCCCCCCTCGTTGTAGCTAGAGTCCAGCGTCATGTTCATCCTGATCGTCGGTTCGGGCCGAGTGGGCTCGGCGGTGGCCAAGCGCGCGCTCGACGCCGGGCATGAGGTCTCGGTGCTCGACTCCGATCCGCTCTCACACGAACGCCTCGACAAGGATCAGACGACCACCTGGGAGGACGCGGGCGGGCGGTTCACCGTCGGTACCGCGCTCGAGATCGATGCCCTGATCGAGGCGGGGATCCAGGAGGCCGACGTGTTCATGGCGGCCACGAGCGGTGACAACACCAACCTGGTCATCGCGCAGATCGCCCAGCGCCGCTTCAAGGTGCCGCGGGTCGTCGTGCGCGTGGCCGATCCGGCCCGGGCCGCCTGGTACGGGGAGCAGGGCCTGGAGACCGTGTCGCCGACGCAGGTGGCGATCGACCTGGCCTCGGAAGTGGTGTTGACTCCGGTGAGCGGCCCCTCGGGCAGGTAGGCCGGCATGTACGTGATCATCGCGGGCGCCGGGAAGGTCGGGTGGAACCTGGCCCGGGAGCTCATCGGCCGAGACCGGGAGGTGACCCTGATCGAGTCCGATCACGCCCGCTACCGGGTGGTCGAGGAGGAGCTCGAGCACGCCGTCCAGTACGGAGACGCCACGGAGCTCTGGGTGCTCGAGCGGGCCGGGATCCAGCGCGCCGACCTCGTGATCGCCGTCACCGGCGATGACGAGGACAACATCCTGATCTGCCAGATGGCCAAGGAGAAGTACGGCGTCGGGCGCATCGTCGCCCGGGTCAACAATCCCCGCAACCTCCAGCACTTCAGGCTGCTCGGCGTCCAGCCGGCCGTCTCCGCCACCGACCTCATCCTCCGCCTGATCGAGCACGAGGTCCCCGAGTACGGCCTCGTCCAGCTCCTCGCCCTCGAGGAGGAGCACCTGGAGATCATCGAGGTCGAGGTCGGAAAGGGCTCGCAGGCCGCCGGCAGCCTCGTCCGGGACGTGCCGCTCCCCGACGGCTCGCTGATCATCTCCGTCCTCCGCGGCGGCACCGGCTTCGTGCCCAAGGAGGATTCCGTGATCGAGCCCGGGGACCAGGTCCTGCTCATCCTCGACCCCGGCCTGGAGTCCCAGATCACGCCCCGGTTCGCCCCCAACGGAGCCACTGCCGCTGACGATGGCTGAGCGGCCGTGACCGCGCGCTCGGCCCGCGCGATGGCTGAGCGGCCATGATCGCGCGCTTCACCCGCGCGTCAGCCACCACCCAGGCTTGCGCACCACATGGCTGACCGCCACGTCGAGTTCGCGCTGATCGGGGGCGGTCTGGCCGCGGGCAACTGCGCTCGCTGGCTCCGTGAGGAGGGAGCCGAGGGGTCGATCCTGCTGATCGGTCGGGAGCCGGATCTGCCCTACAACCGCCCGCCCTGCTCCAAGGAGTTCCTCCGCGGCGAGGAATCACGCGAGGACACACTGTTCCGTCCCGCGGAGTGGTACGAGGAGCAGCAGATCGAGGCCCTGACCAGGGTGACCGCCACGAAGCTCTCGCTCTCCGAGCGCCGAGTCGAGCTCTCGGATCACACCGCGGCCACATTCGAGAAGGCGCTGCTGGCCACCGGCTCGAACGTCCGGCGCCTGACCGTGCCGGGCTGCGAGCTGGCCGGGATCCACTACCTGCGCACGCTCGGCAACAGCGAGGCGATCCGCGAGGACGCCTCGGGCAAGCGCGTCGTCCTGATCGGCGGGTCCTACATCGCCACCGAGGTCGCGGCGTCGCTGACCGAGCGCGGAAGCTCGTGCTCGCTCGTCATGCTCGAGCCGATCGTGCTGAGCCGGACGTTCGGCGACCAGGCCGGACGCTTCTTTCAGGACCGGCTCGAGGAGCACGGGATCCAGATCCACGGCGACGACGCGCTCGAGCGCTTCGAGGGCAGCGACGGGCGCGTGACCAAGGTGATCACCAAAAGCGGACTCGAGCTCGACGCCGACGTGGTCGTGATCGGCGCCGGCGTCGTGCCCGATGTGACCCTCGCCCGGGCCGCCGGGCTGGAGCTCGGCCAGAGCGGCGGGGTGCTCGCCGATTCCTGTCTACAGACGCCCGCGCCCGGCGTGTACGTGGCTGGGGACATCGCCGAGTACGACAGCGTGATCCACCGCCGCCGGCTGCGCGTCGAGCATTGGGACGTGGCCTTCAACCACGGCAAGACCGCGGGGCTCAACCTGCTTGGGCGCGACCAGCCGCACGACGTCGTGCCCTATTTCTTCTCCGACCTCTCCAATTGGTCCTCGATGGAGTACGTCGGTCCCGCCTCCGAATGGGACCAGGAGGTCGTCCGCGGCTCAATCGACGACGCCGCCTTCGCGATCTTCTATCTCCAAGCCAGCCGCGTGGTCGCCGCCCTGTCGGTCGGCCGCTCCGATGACCTCGAGGACGCCCGCCGCCTCATCACCTCCTGGACCGACGTCAGCGACCACGTCGACCAGCTCGCCGATCCCTCGACCGACCTGGCCACCATCTGAGATCCGGAGGGCTCGGGCGGGGGTCGGCCGCCGATCACGCTGCCTCACGCCCCGGCGCCGCCGGCGACGCCCCGTTGCGACCGGCGCGCCGGTGCCCGTTACGCCCCGAGTACGTGTCGGTCTGGCTATGGCAGTTCGGGCACAGAAGCTCAAGGTTCTCCAGGCGGTTGTCGAGTCGGTCGCCGTTGATGTGATGAAGAGCCAACGAAAGCGTTCGGCCGTGCCACTTCGAGATCTCGCAGACAGCGCAGCGGTCAGCCTTAAGCTGATCGGCCAGTAGCCGCCGCTTCAGATTCGCCCGGCTTCGCGGCCGGCCGGCGGCAAACAGTTCGTCGTCGGGCGTGCTCTGGGGCCGCGTGGAGATGTCGCCTCGGCTTTTTGCCGATTGCCACGTTTGGTGTGCGAAGCCGAACGCCTCCCGACACTGGCGCACGCTGTGGCCCTCGTCGTAGTAGCGCTGAATCGCTTCCCAGTCGTATCTGCGTGCTGCCCGTTCGTCGATGGGCATTCCCAGTCGTCGTGCGTGATAGGAGACAGTGGCCTTGCTCAGTCCGAGTCGGCGCGCGGTTTCGGCTCGGCTGTTCCCCTCTGAAAGCAGCTCTGCGACCCGCTCGCGAGTCCTGAGCTGAAACCGAACAGATCCGACGGACACGACCAGCCGTGGGCTCTCGCACGCGGCCTCTGCGCGCAGGCGCTCGATGTGGTAGCTGACGGTCGTCTCGGCTAGGCGAAGCCGGTCAGCGACCGCCTTCGGCGAAAGGCCGTCATCCAGCAATCGGGCAACCCAGCGTCGCGTTTCGGACACGAACATATGTTCCTACTCGACTCGGATGGATACGTTCGGGCTCCGGGGGTCACGATTGGGTCGAAGGCAGCGCCCGGCTTTGACGCTCCCGCGCCTCGAGGCCGGCAGGCGACGCTTCTACGCATACCGGCCGACTTTGTCGGGGTGATATGTCAGGAAGCGTCGCCCACCGACGCCTATCGGCATCTCACTCGACGCTTCCGAGGCGATATGCCAATTAGCGTCGACAGGCCGACGCTGAGAAACGACGTGCGCTCCGCGACCCCGACCGACAGATCAAACGCCTCATCGCCCAACTCGAACGACTCGGACAACGAGTGACCCTACAACCCACCGCCGCCTAACCCCAACGGGATTGCCGATCAGACAGCGTGTGGCGTGATCGCCACCCAAGCCTGCCCACGCCGCCGCGACGTGCGCCCCGAGTCGCAGTCACTGAACTCGAGCAAGGACGTGCGTTCAGCGCCGCACCGGGCGGCAGTACCGCCTCCTGATCAGTCCCTTGATTCGACCCCAGCGACTATCCTCGGCTGTTCACTGTGCGGGGTCGGATAATGGCAATCCGCCCGGCTCTGGACCGGGAAATCGGGGTTCGAGTCCCTGCCCCGCAGTGACGTGACACCTGCCCGGTTGGCTGGGTTCGAGACCGGCGGGCCTGGAACTGAACCGCACGGCTACTCGTTCTGGCGCCGCGCCGGCGCCGGCGACCGCATGCGGGTGGCCGGGTCGCCCGAACCACCGCACGCGGCCCACACGAGCGCCAGCAGGGCGACGACGGCCGGGGCTCTAGAGGTTCCCGTCCCCATCGCTGGGACCACCGTGGTTGTCGCTGTCGTCATCGCCGACGTTGCCCTGGGGGATTCCGTTCGAGCTCGAGGCCGAACTCCCGCCGGAGGACGAGGAGGACGCGGACGTGGTCGTGGTTGCCGGCGGGCTCGAGGCCGCCGAATGGGTGGATGAGCTCGAGGCGTTGGACCCGCAGGCCGCGACGCCGAGCGCGACCAGCACCAGCAGGCAGGCTGTGAGACGGCGGATGGGTTTTCTCGTTCTTGTGGTCATATCGGGGCTCCTTGATCGTGTGTGAGAGGCTCGTCTACCCTTCAGACGCCGGTACGACGCGGGTTGTTCCCGCGCCGGTCGGGTGCGCTGGGATGCGTGCCGCACAGTGCACATTGCGGGTCGGAAGGAGCACGGCTGTCGACGCGCCCCGGGAAGGAAGAGGCCGTCCTAGGCGTCATTGGACTCAGCTAGGTCTGGCGCCAAACGGCCAGAAGCCTGACAATTCGTAATCGGATCATGCCGCTCTCATCGAACAGGGACGAACCCAGCCCCCGCGATCTGGCCGATCTGTCCGCGCTGGCGGACGGAACGCTCGATCCTGCGCGTGAGCCCGCGGTCCGCGAGCTGATCGCGAGCTCCCCCGAGCTCCGCGAGCGCTTCGAGCGCGAGCGCAGCGTGGTGGCCGCGCTGCATGCCACGCGGGGCGAGCGGGCGCCCGAGCGTCTCCGAGCGCGAATCGAGGCGCAGCGCCGCGCCGCCGAGCGCAGGCCGCGTGCGCGGTGGGTGTATGGCGGAGCGGCCGCCGCCGCGCTGGCCGCGGTGATCCTGGCCCTCGTGCTGCTGCTGCCCGCGGGCACGCCTGGCTCTCCATCGGTCAGCCAGGCGGCCCAGCTGGCCCTCAAGGGGCCGGCCCTCCGGGCGCCGGCGCCCAGTCGCACCCATCCCGACACCAAGCTCTCGCGAGACGTGCAGGAGATCTACTTCCCAAACTGGGCGAAGTCGTTCGGCTGGACCGCGTCCGGGATGCGGATCGACCGCTTGGCTGGGCGACCGGCGGTCACCGTCTACTACACGAAGGCGGGCATGCAGATCGCGTACACGATCCTCGGCGCGCCGCCCCTGCGCTGGCCGGGCACGCGCCCGGACTCGGTCAGGGGAACCGAATTTGAAGCGTTCGTCCTCCACGGCCGGCTGGTCGTTACCTGGCGCCGAGCCGGTCACACGTGCGTCCTGTCGGGCTCCGGCGTCTCCGCCGGCCAGCTCCGGAACCTGGCTGCGTGGAAGGCCCCGGGCCTCGAGCAGTAGCTGGGAGGCGTCAGTCGCCGTCCGGTCGGCGACCCGACTCACCGGCCGGAATCGTCTCCGAGAGTGACCGCGCGATCCGCTGACGGCCGCGATGGAGCCTGGTGGTGATCGTGGCCTCGCGGACGCGCAGGGCGCTGGCGGCCTCCCGGTATGAGAGACCCATGACGTCGATCGCCGCCACGGCGTCCCTGAAGTCGGGTGGCAGATCGCCGATCGCTCTGTACAGCTCGGCGGCCTCGATCCGAGCCTCCGGCTGCGTGGCGTTCGGGTCCTCGACCAGCTCGAGGACCTCAGGCGGCGCGGAGGTCTGAGGGCGCCTGGCGGCAGCACGGCGGGTCGAGATGAACGTGTTGCGCAGGACGCGCAGCAGGTATCCGAGGTCGTCCTCGGAGCGGAGGATGCGGGGCTTCCGGAGCACCTTCGCGAAGGTCTCCTGGACGAGGTCCTCAGCCTCCTCGCGCGAGCCGCACATGCTCCGCGCCGCCCGGTACAGCCGGTCGATGTGATCGCCCAGCGCCTCGGGGTCGAGCTGACGGTCGGGGGCCATGCGTTTGCCGCCCAGCATAGTTGCTGAGGTCACGCCCCCATGACGCTCCCGCGCCCCGAAAGCTTCCGGCGCGCTCAGTCTGGGTCGACGAAGACTCCGGGCTGTTTGGTCATCCCGGCGGTGATCGCGGCCAGCTGGTTGGGCGAGCCGATCAGCGCGGACTGGATCTCGGCCTCGAGCGCGAGCGTCTCCTCGGCCGGCCGGTCCCACGAGCGCTCGAACAGGCGCTTGACCCCCCGCACCGCGTCCGGCGACCGGTCGGCGATCTCACCGGCGAGCGCTCGCGCCGCCATCAGCGGATCGTCGGCCAGCTGGGTGACGACTCCAAGGCGCAGCGCCTCCTCGCCGCTGAACACCCGGCCGGTCATGGCCAGCTCCTTGGCGACATCGATTCCGACCAGCCGGGGCAGCGTCTGGCTGATCGACATGTCGGGGATCAGGCCCCACTTGGCCTCCATTACCGACAGGCGCGCGTCGGGCGTGGCGATCCTGATGTCGGCGCCCAGAGCAATCTGGAGGCCACCCCCGAGGCAGTTGCCGTGGACGGCCGCGATCACCGGGATCGGTAGCCGGACCCAGTCGTAGGCGACCCGCTGGAAGCGGTTGGGCACGTCTTGGCCCAGCGCGGTGAGCACCCCGTCGAGCCCGTTGCCGGAGGACATCAGGCTGGCCAGATCGAGCCCTGAGCAGAAGCTCGGACCGTCGCCGTGCAGCACAACGGCCCGGACCCCGGGCTCGGAGGCGACCCACTCGGCGGCGGCGAGGATGCTCTCGAACATCAGCGTGTCCAGCGCGTTGTGCTTGGCCGGGCGAGCCAGCGTCACTGTCGCCACGTGGTCGTCGCTTACCTCGACGCGTACCCGCTCGGCATTCACCTCCACGCGGGCGGTCTGCTCGGCCATGGCCAGCGCAGCCTACCCGTCCGGGATCACCGGGTCTCCGACGGCGACCGTGCCGACGTCGAGCACGCGCCCATAGATTCCGAAGGGGAGCGGCTCGGTGGCCTCAGCATCGCGCCGGTAGCTGCGCAGCATGTCGAGCGTCGGCAGGTCGATGGTGCCCGTCTCCGGATTGCGGCTGGTGATCAGGCAGCGGCCGACATGCCCCATGAACTCGGCGCGGGCCTCGCCGATCTGTACACGACGGCCGACCCAGCCGTCCTCGGCGTGCGCTGGCACGCCGTCGACCTCGATCAGCATGCGAAAACGGCGACCGTCGATGTCCGACCGGCCACCCGCATCGGCCAGACGCGCCAGCGACGATCGCGAGATCATCGACACCGTGCCGCTGTGGTCGCGGCGGTCGACCGCCCCACCCTGCTCGGGCTCGACCAGGCGCAACGACTTGCCCGTCAGCTCGCTGAGCGCCTGGGCCCAGGGTCCCTCGACGAGCTGCGCGGCCAGGGCGTCGGAGTAGAACCGCGTCTGGATCGGTTCGCCGAGCCGGACGGTCTCCTCGAGCACGCGCCCGTCGGGAAAGGTCAGGCGCAGTCGCCGCTCGGAGTGGCCATAGTCGGCGACCACCTGCTCGAGCGCTCCGAGGTTCGTGGCGTTGACCATCCGGTCGCGATCGTCGATCAGGAAGAAACGCCGGTTCTCGCGCACGCCGGTGCTCTCGAGCGTGACGCGATCCACGGCTTGCAGCCGAGTTGCCTTGACCGGCGCGATGGCCAGGCCGGTGACCGTGATCGCCATCTACGCCGCCGCCTGCTCGGCCCAGTCCCGATATAGCTGCCAGTAGCGGCCGTGGGCCTCGAGGAGCTCCTCGTGCGTGCCCTGCTCCACGATCGTGCCGTGCTCGAGGACGACGATCCGCGACGCGCGCTGGATCGTCGAGAGCCGGTGGGCGATCACGATCGCGGTCCGCCCGGCGAGCAGCCGCCTGAGCCCTGCCTCGATCACCGTCTCGGTGTGCACGTCGACGTTCGAGGTTGCCTCGTCGAGCATCAGGATCCGCGGATCGGCGACCAGCGCCCGCGCGAAGGCGAGCAGCTGGCGTTGTCCGGCCGACAGCTGGACGCCGCGTTCGCCGACCTGAGTGTCGTAGCCCAGCTCGAGGGCTGAGATGAAGCTGTCGGCCCCGACGGCTCGGGCGGCGGCCACGATCTCCGCGTCGGAGGCTGACGGCCGGCCAAAGGCAATGTTCTCGCGCACGGTGCCGCTGAACAGGAAGCCCTCCTGGGGAACGATCCCCATCTGGGACCGCAGCGATTCGGATGTGACCTCGCGCAGATCGTGGCCGTCGACCAGCACCCGGCCTTCGGTCGGGTCGTAGAACCGCGCGACGAGCTTGGCGAAGGTCGACTTCCCGGCGCCCGTCTCTCCGACCAGGGCCAGGGTCTGACCGGGCGGGATCAGCAGTTCGATGTCGCGGAGGGCCCAACCGCCGTCGTCCTCGCCCTGGTCCCGGCTGGGGGCCGGGCCGTACCGGAACGAGACGTGATCGAGGCGGAGCTCGCCGCGGATCGGCGGGAGCTCGACTGCGTTCGGTGCGTCGACGAGGTCGGGCTGCTCGTCGAGCAGGCCGAAGATCTTGTCCAGCGCGGCCATTCCGGACTGGTAGGTGGTGTAGAGCTGCGACAGCTGCTGGATTGGGTCGAAGAAGTTGTTGAGCGCGGCGATGAAGGCGAACACCACCCCGGTCGAGGTGTGGCCGTTGATCACCTCAAAGCCACCGATCAGCAGGATCTCGACCGTGACCAAGCCCGACAGCAGCTCGACGCCCGGGAAGTAGGCGGCGTTCAGGTTCACCGTCGTCATGTTCGCCGCCCGGTTCTCCTCGTTGAGCTCCTTGAAGCGGGCGATGTGACGGGGCTCCTGTCCGAACGCACGCACGACCCGGATGCCCGACAGGGTCTCCTGGAGGTAGCCGGTGATCGCCGCGATCTTCTCTCGGGTCAGCCGGTAGGCGTCTGCGGACGCGATGCGGAAGATGAAGCCGCCGACGGCGAGCAGCGGCAGGGCCAGGAACGTCAACAGTGCGAGGTGCGGGTCCAGCACGAAAAGGATCACGACCACGCCGACCAGCGTCAGGCCCGACTGGAACAGCGTCGCCATCCCGTCCTCCACCAGCTGGTCGAGTGCCTCGACGTCATTGGTCAGGCGGGAGATGATCACGCCGGCGCGGTTGCGCGAGTAGAACCCGATCGACAACCGTTGCAGATGCGCGAACAGCTGCTCGCGGAGGTCCTGGAGGGCGCGCTGTCCGACCCAGCCGACGAGATAGGTCTGCGCATAAGAGGCGACTGCGTACACCAGCGCGGAGATCAGGAACGCGACCACGACCAGGTCGAGCGTGCCGACGTCGTGGCGGTTGATTCCGTCGTCGATCGCCACTTTGGCCAGCAGCGCCGGGGCCAGTGCGGCTCCGGTGGCCGCGATCAGGGCGATGAACATTCCCACAACCCGCCAGCGGTAGGGCGCGAGCAGCTTGACCAGGCGGCGCAGCTTGCGCCGGCGGCCCGATGTCTGGGCCAGGCGGCGGCGGATGTCAGTCAGGCGGCTCATAGGCCGGCCACCTGTGCCTCGAGCGGCTTGCGGTTGATGAACACCTGGTCGGGCATTCCCTTCTCCACGATCTCGCGGTACAGCGGCGAGGTCTCGAGCAGTTCGTCGTGGTCTCCCTGCGCGGCGATCATGCCGTTCTCGAGCACGACGATCTCGTCGGCCAGGGCGATCGTGGAGAGGCGATGGGCGACGACGAACGTGGTCCGCCCGGCCATCACCTCGCGCAGTGCAACCTTGATCTCCTGCTCGGTCGAGGCGTCCACCGACGAGGTCGCGTCATCGAGGATCAGAATCCGGGGATCGGCCGCAATCGCCCGCGCGATCGCGACCCGCTGGCGCTGGCCACCGGAAAGCGTCAGCCCGCGCTCGCCCACCAGCGTGTCGTAGCCGCGGGGCAGGGCTCGGATGAAGCGGTCGGCCTGAGCCGCCCGGGCCGCGCGCTCAACCTCCTCCCGGGTGGCCTCGGGACGGCCGTAGGCGATGTTCTCGTGGACCGTGGCCGAGAACAGGAACGGGTCGTCGGTGACCACCGCGATCTGTCCCCGCAGGCTGGCCGGGTCGACGTCGCGAACGTCCGCGCCATCGATTTCGACGCTGCCGGTGGTGACGTCGTACAGACGCGGGATGAGCGACACGAGCGCCGTCTTGCCGGAGCCCATGGCACCGACCAGCGCGATCGTCTCGCCGGCCTCGACCTCGAGGTCGATGCCCTGCAGCGCCGGACGGCCGGCGCCCTCGAACGTCAGCCCGACATCCCTGAACGAAACGTGGCCATTGCCGTCGGGAAGGGCCGGCGCCCCGTGCGGCACCGTCATCTTCGGCGCGCGATCGAGGACCTGGAAGATGCGGGCCCCCGAGGCCGTCGCCCGCTGGGCCGCGCTCAGCATGTATCCGAGCGTGCGCATCGGCGAGATCAGCAGCAGCAGGTACGCGTAGAAGGCGGTGAAGGCGCCGATGCTCAGCGAACCGTTGATGACCTCGCGGCCCCCGACGAGCAGGATGACGGCCAGTCCCAGGCTGGGGAGAAAGCTGATCAAGGGCGTGTACCGGGCCTGGATCCGGGTGGCGTACATCTGCTGGTCGAACACCCTCTCGACCGAGTGGCGGAAGCGATCGCGCTGCAGGTCCTCCCGCGCGAAGGCCTTGACCACCCGGACACCGGAGATGTTCTCCTCCGCCTCTGCGGTCAGCTCGGCGATCCGCTGCTGGGCCTCCTGGAGCGCGGGACGCGAGCGGCGGCCGTACTGGTTGGCGATCAGGACCACGAACGGGACGGGGGCGAGCGACAGCGCGGCCAGCTCGGGCTGGAGGACGAACATCGCCACGGCCGCGAGCAGGATCGAGAGCAGCGACTGGCCGATGAAGATCAGCCCGTAGCCGAGGAAGAACCGGACCGACTGCAGGTCGACCGTGGCGCGCGACATCAGCTGACCGGTCTGCTGGCGGTCGAAGAACGACAGCTCGAGTCGCTGGAGCTGCTCGTAGAGCCCGTTCCGCAGGTCCACCTCGACACCCAGTGACACGCGCCCGGCGACCAGACGCCGGGCGACGCTGAGCCCCAGCCGCGCGATGGCGGCCACCACGATCACGACCGCCAACACCACGAGCTCATGGCGGTCGCGGGTGTGGGCCGACACCGAGTTGATGGCCTCGCCGGTCAGATACGGGATCAGGACCGTCGCGCCGATCGCCCCGGCTGCGAACACGAACGACCAAGCAACAGCGCCCCGGTAGGGGCGCAGGAAGCTGAGTAGCCGCCAGAATGTTCGCATACTTCATAAAGTATAGTAAAGACGGCGGAATTGCGGCGTGCGAGGAAAGGCGGAACGGTCGACTGCTTTGGGCGATATCGACAGATATGTCCCTCGAGCCTCAGCAGAACACACGGTCACAACGGGGAGAGTGAGCGAGCGACGTGCACGCGTCGCGTAGCCCCATCGTCGGCCGGGTAGCCACCAGGAGAGGACCGGTTATGTCGGACACGAGGAGGCTGCAATGGGCGATCGAGCACAACGAGTAAAGGGCAAAGCGGAGGAGACCAAAGGCCGCGTCAAGCGCGAGACCGGAAGCGCAGCCGGCCGCCCGGGCACCGAGGTCCGCGGGGCCGGCGAGCAGGTGAAGGGCAAGGCGAAGAACGCCGTAGGCAAGGCGCGCAGCGCCGTCAAGAAGAGCACCCGCTGACGTCGGCGTGCGGCCACCGCGCGGTCGGCCTCCGCCCGCGCGCGGCGGGGCGCTCCTCCGCCGCCCGCCGCCCGCCCTTAAATGATCCTTGACACGAGGGGGATTGGGGTGTACGTTCCCGCCCGAATCGGATTCGACAATGTCGAATTAGAATCGACAAGAGGGAGCGGTACCCCGCTCCCACAGTCGACAGAGGGGAGCGCATCGCTCCCGCGAGTCGACAGAGGGGAGCGGACGCCGCTCCCGGGATCGATAGGAGAGGGAGCGGACGCCGCTCCCGGGATCGATAGGAGGGAGCAGTGGAGGAGAAGTACCATCTCTCGCAGCGCGCGGTGGCGGAGTTGCTCGGGACCGCGCTGCTCGTGCTCGTTGGGCCGGGCTCGGTGGTCGCGACGCTGACGCTGGCCGGTAAGGCGGTTCCGGCGATCACGGGCGCTGATCTGCTCGGCATCTCGTTCGCCTTTGCGTTCATCATCGCCGCGATGGTGTACGCGATCGGCAAGGTGTCGGGTTGCCATATCAACCCCGCGGTGACGTTCGGGCTGGCCGTGACAAAGCGCTTTCCGTGGGGCGAGGTGCCGGTGTACTGGTTGGCCCAGGTGGTCGGAGCCGTGCTGGGTGCGCTGGCGATCTGGGCGCTGTTCGGTCACAGCGCCATCACCCTGGGCATGGGTCAGACGCACTTCAACCAGCACACGTCCGCGTGGGGATCGGCGATCTTCGCCGAAGGCATCGGGACGGCAATCCTGATGTTCACGATCCTCGGGATCGTCGACTCTCGCTCGCCGGGCGATCTGGCCGGCATCGTGATCGGCGCCGTGGTGCTGGCCATCATCATGATCATCGGGCCGATCACCGGTGCCTCGCTGAATCCGGCCCGCGCCTTCGGGCCCGAGCTCGTCTCGGCCTTCGGCAACGGTGCGACGTTCTGGAATCAGCTGGTGCCCGTGTACATCGTGCCCGGCCTGGTCGGCTCGGGGCTGGCGGCGGTCGCCTATGACTTCCTGGCCAAGCCGCGCCTGGTCGTGATGCCCGTTGCCGAGGCAGTCACTCACCCCGACCCCGGCCCGCGCGAGGCGGCGCCGACCGCCTGAGGAGGCAAGATGGCTGTAGCCACCAATCCAACGATGAAGAAGTTCCTGAACGATCCGGCCGATCTCGTCAAGGAGTCGCTGACCGGGCTGGCGGCCGCCCACGCGGACCTGCTGCGTTACGACGCCCAGGACCAGATCGTGGTGCGCGCCGACGCTCCGGTGCCGGGCAAGGTCGCTCTGGTCTCGGGCGGTGGTTCGGGACACGAGCCCCTCCACGGCGGGTTCGTGGGCCGGGGCATGCTCGACGCCGCGTGCCCAGGGGAGGTGTTCACCTCTCCGGTCCCGGACCAGATGCTGGCGGCCACGAAGGCCGTCGAGGGCGGCGCGGGCGTCGTGCACATCGTCAAGAACTACACCGGCGACGTGATGAACTTCAAGCTGGCCGCCGAGGACGCGGCCGACGAGGGGATCGCGGTCGAGTCGGTGTTGGTCGACGACGACGTGGCCGTCCAGGACTCTCTGTACACGGCCGGGCGCCGGGGCGTCGGCGCGACGGTGCTGGTGGAGAAGATCGCCGGGGCGGCCGCTGAGCGCGGCGACGATGTGCAGGCGGTCGCGGCGGTGGCGCGGCGCATCAACGAGCGAGCGCGCTCGTTCGGCGTGGCCCTGTCGTCGTGCACCCCGCCGGCGGCGGGCAAGCCGATCTTCGATCTGCCCGAGGGCCAGATCGAGATCGGGATCGGAATCCACGGCGAGCCCGGTCGGCGCCGGGAGCAGCTCTCGACCGCTCGGGACATCGTCTCGGTCATGACCGAGGCGGTCCTGTCGGACCTCGAGGCGACCGAGGGCGCCCCCGTCCTGGCCTTCGTCAACGGGATGGGCGGGACGCCGCTGATCGAGCTCTACCTCCTGTACGCGGAGGTCGATCGCCAGCTCCGGGAGGCCGGGCTGGAACCAGTCCGCAACCTGGTCGGGAGCTACATCACCTCCCTGGAGATGGCCGGCGCCTCGCTCACGGTGCTCGAGCTCGATGACGACCTCGTGTCGCTGTGGGATGCTCCGGTCCACACGCCCGCCCTTCGCTGGGGGGTGTGAGCGACCGTGATCACCGAATCGATCGTGCGCGCACAGACCATCACCGGTTGGCTGGCCGAGGCCGAAGAGCAGATCACGGCCCAGAGCGATTACCTGACGCAGCTGGATGCGGCGATCGGGGACGGTGACCACGGCATCAACATGCGCCGCGGCTTTGACGCCGTCGGCAAGGCGCTGGCCGGGCAGGGCGACGGAACGCCCCCCGGCCGGCTTCTGATCGTCGCCGGCAAGACGCTCGTGGCGACGGTCGGCGGGGCGAGCGGTCCGCTGTGGGGCTCGGCGCTGCGCCGGGCCGGGAGGGCGCTGGGGGACGAGGAGACCTTCGACGGCGAGCAGTTGGCCCAAGCCCTCGACGCCGCCCTGGAGGGAGTCGTCGAGCTGGGAGCAGCCGCGCCGGGCGACAAGACAATGGTCGACGCGCTCACGCCGGCCACGCGTTCGCTGCACGAGGCGCTTGGCTCGGGGGCCGACCTCACCGCCGCGGTCCAGGCGGCCTCGGACGCAGCGGCGGCAGGCGCTGAGGCCACCGTGCCGATGCAGGCGCGCAAGGGGCGGGCGTCATATCTGGGCGAGCGGTCGATCGGCCATCAGGATCCGGGTGCCACGTCAGCCGCGATCATCCTGGCGGCGCTCAGCAGCGCCGTGTCCCGCGGGGCCTGATGGGCGAGCGCCAGCTTCGCGGCTCGCCGGCCTCGCCGGGCGTCGCGACCGGTCCGGCGTGGCGCCGGGCCGATGCCATCCGCAACGGGCGGAAGATCCCTGCTCAGGATCGCGCGCGCGAGGTTGAGCTGGCCAAAGAGGCCCTGGCCGCCGCGGCCGAGGCGGTCCACGCAGTGGCGGCCGGGCTGCGGGCCGAGGAGGCCGAGATCATCGAGACGGGCGCCCTGATCGCCCTCGATCCCGCCCTGCAGAGAGCGGTCGCGGAGGCGATCGAGCGCGACGGCCTGCCGGCCGCGCCGGCGATCCTCCGTGCGGCCGATGAGCAGGCGGCGAAGATCGCAGCCCTGGGCGACGCGACGCTCGCGGCTCGCGCCGACGACGTCCGGAGCCTCGGGCGCCGCGCCGCACGCCTGAGCACCGACCCGGACGCGGGTGCTCCGCCCGGCCCCGACGTGATCCTGGTGGCGCACGACCTCGGCCCGGCCGACGTCGCCGAGCTGGCACCTGATTTGGCCGGGGTGGCGCTCGTCGCGGGTGGGGCAACCGCGCACGCGGCCATCGTCGCCCGGTCGCTGGGGATACCGATGGTCACCGGGCTGGAGCCTGAGCTGCTGGAGATCGACGACGGCATCCCCGTAGCGCTTGACGGCGGCACCGGGTCGGTGACGATCGAGCCGCCCCAGGAGCTGGCCGAAGCGGCCGCCGAGCGGATGCGAGCCCGCCGGCTGAAGGCGCAGCTCGCTGAGAGCGGCCGTGATCAACCCGCGATCACAGCCGACGGCCGGCGGATCACCGTTCTGGCCAACGTGGCCACCGTCGCGGAGCTCGAGGTGGCCCTCCGGGCCGGCGCCGAGGGCATCGGCCTGCTCAGGACCGAGTTGGCGTTTCTCGACGCGACCGATTGGCCGACAGAGCAGGACTACACCGAGGCCCTGGAGCCGATCCTGGCGGGCCTGGGGCCGCGACGGGCCGTCGTGCGCGTGCTTGACTTCGGCGCCGACAAGTCACCCCCGTTCCTGCGCGCGGACGGCGACCGCGGTGTAGAGCTTCTGCTCGGCCATCCCGACGCGTTCGCCAGTCAGCTGCGGGCGATCGCGCTGGCCGCGTCAGGCCGCGACGTGCAGATCCTGCTGCCGATGGTGGGCGCCCCGTCCCAGGTCGCCGCGGTCCGCCTCGCCCTCGAGCGGCTGGCGGCCCAGCTCGGGGTCGCGCCCGTCCCGGCACTGGGCGCGATGATCGAAACGCCGGTCGCCGCCGAGCGATCGCCCGCGATCGCCCAGCACTCGGACTTTCTGAGCATCGGCACCAACGATCTGACCGCGTCGACTCTGGGCGCCGACAGGTTTGCCGCCAACGAGGCCCGTGCTCACGATCCGCGGGTCCTGCGGCTGATCAGCCGCAGCGTCGAGTCGGCCCGGCAAGCCGGGATCCCGATCGAGGTGTGCGGCGAGGCGGCGTCCGACCCACTGATGCTCCCCCTGCTCATCGGGCTCGGCGTGGAGGAAGTGAGCGTCGGAGCCGCGCAGGTGGCAGCGGTACGGGACTGGGTCAGGCGGCTGGACGCCGGGCAGGCCACCGGGCTGGCTCGAGCCGCGCTCGCGATGCAGACCGCGCAGGACGTCGAGCGAGCGCTTCGCGATCATCAACTTCTCGAGATCGAGCAGCTGGCAGTGCAAAAGCGCTAGACGCTCATGTTGCTTTGCGCCAGCCGAACGCGTGCGGCTCTCGCGGAGTGCCATTCGACACTGTCGAATATGCTTCGACAATATGGACTGGTTCCTTTGCCCAGGTCCTAGACTTGACCACGGTGACCCACGAGGCAGACAAGAACGGCGAGCTTGATTCTCGGACACCCATAGGGTCGGAGCAGCGCAAGTGGGTCTACGACTTCGCTGAGGGGTCCAAGGAGATGCGCGACCTGCTGGGGGGCAAGGGGGCCGGCGTCGCCGAGATGACGCGTGTCCTGGGGCCGGACCTCGTGCCGTCCGGGTTCACGATCACCACCGAGGCGTGCGTCGAGTACATGCGCGCAGGCCGCGAACCGGACGGCCTGACCGAGCAGGTGGCCGCGGCGCTCGGGCGACTCGAGGACCGGGCGGGCAAAC
Organism: uncultured Solirubrobacterales bacterium; assembly: GCA_963704385.1. Lineage (GTDB taxonomy): Bacteria > Actinomycetota > Thermoleophilia > Solirubrobacterales > Solirubrobacteraceae > Palsa-465. The sequence goes on along the minus strand of OY969904.1, from coordinate 5,069,882 downwards.
GGTTCGGCGACGAAGCCGATCCGCTCCTCGTCTCCGTGCGCAGCGGCGCCCGCGAATCGATGCCGGGGATGCTCGACACGATCCTCAACCTGGGCCTCAACGACCGCTCCGTGACCGGCCTGGCGAACGTCACCGGTAACGAGCGGTTCGCGTGGGACGCATACCGTCGACTGGTCCAGATGTTCGGCAACGTCGTGGACGCGGTTCCCGGAGAGCGATTCGAGAAGGCTCTGCGCGAGGCCAAGCAGGAGTGCGGCGTCGAGACCGATGCCGAGCTGCCGGCCGCGGCGCTGCAGCAGCTGGTGCGGCGCTTCATGGAGCTCTACGAGTTCCCTCAAGACCCGCAGGTCCAGCTCTCGCGGGCGATCCGGGCTGTGTTCGACTCGTGGACCGGCGAGCGGGCGGTGCAGTACCGCAGGATCAACCGGATTCCCGACGACTGGGGGACGGCGGTCAATGTCCAGCAGATGGTGTTCGGGAACAAGGGCGAGACGTCGGCGACCGGCGTGGCCTTCAGCCGCGACGAGGTCACCGGTGCGCCCGAGCCCTCCGGCGACTTCCTAATCGACGCCCAGGGAGAGGACGTCGTATCCGGCGTCCGCACGCCGCGCGACCTGCCCGAGCTGGCCAAGGTCATGCCCGAGGCCCACGTCCAGCTGATGAGCATCCTCCGGCGTCTCGAGGCCCACTACCTGGATATGCAGGACGCCGAGTTCACGATCGAGGAGGGGCGCCTCTATATGCTCCAGACGCGCAACGCCAAGCGCCCGGCGCAGGCCGCGGTGCGGTTCGCGGTCGACGCGGTTGGCGAGGGGCTGCTGACGCGCGATCAGGCGCTGGCCACGATCGATGCCGGAGCGCTGGAGGCGCTCCTCCATCCGACGTTCGATCGGGGGGAGGGGTATGCGGTCCTGGCCCACGGAGTCGCTGCCTCTCCCGGCGCGGCGGAGGGCGCCATCGTCTTCAACGCGCGGGCCGCCGTCGCCGCCGCGGCGGACGGCCGGGAGGTCATCCTCGTCCGTGCCTTCACCGAGGCAGACGACATCGCCGGTTTCCATGTGGCCAAGGGGATCCTCACCTCCGAGGGGGGTAAGGCATCGCACGCGGCGCTGGTCGCGCGAGGGATGGGGGTGCCGGCCGTGACCGGGGCGGCCGTGGCCGTTGACGTCGACGCGGGCGAGCTGCGGATCAACGGACGCGTGTTTCACGAGGGCGACCTGATCGGAGTCGACGGCAGCGAGGGCGCCGTGGTCGAGCACGGGGCCCGGCTGTTGCAGCCCTCGATCGACGAGCGCTTCGAGCAGGTGCTGGCCTGGTCGGACGAGGTCCGGCGACTGCGCGTGCGGGCCAATGCCGACACGCCGCGAGACGCGGCGCGGGCGCGCGAGCTCGGCGCGGAGGGGATCGGCCTGTGCCGGACCGAGCACATGTTCATGGCCGAGGACCGCCAGCCGAAGATGCGGGCGATGATCATGGCCCAGGACGGCGAGGGGCGCCGGGCGGCCCTGCGAGAGCTGCTGCCGCTCCAGGAGCGCGACTTCGGCGGCATCTTCGACGCCATGCGCGGACTGCCGGTGACGATCCGGCTGCTGGACCCTCCATTGCACGAGTTCCTGCCCAACCTCCCGGATCTGCGGGCGAGCGTGGAGCGCGCTCGAATCGAGCTGACGGACGATCTCGATCAGCTCGAGGCGCTGCTCGCCCGGGTGGAGGAGATTCACGAGGGCAACCCGATGCTCGGGACCCGCGGGTGCCGCCTGGGAATCCTGTACCCGGAGATCTACGAGATGCAGGTCGAGGCGATCGTGCGTGCTGCCGTCGCCGTACCGGAGCCTCCGCATCCCGAGATCATGATCCCGCTCGTCGCCTACGAGCACGAGCTCGAGATCCTCCGCGAGCTGGTCGTCCGTGTGGCCACGGCGCACGGACTGCGCGAACGCGAGGACTACACGGTCGGGACGATGATCGAGCTGCCACGGGCGTGCTTCGTGGCCGACCGGATCGCCCGACACGCGGACTTCTTCTCGTTCGGCACCAACGACCTGACGCAGACCGCGATCGGCCTCTCCCGCGACGACGCCGAGTCCAAGTTCGTCACCGTATACATCGAACAGAAGATCATCGACCGCTCGCCGTTCGAGACGATCGACGATCCCGGCGTCGGGTGGCTGGTCCGGCTGGGGGCCTGGGTCGGGCGCGAGGCCCACCCGGGTCTGAAGCTCGGCGTCTGTGGCGAGCACGGGGGTGATCCCGACTCGATCGCGGTCTTCGACGCCGCCGGCCTGGATTACGTCTCCTGCTCGCCGCCCCGCGTCCCGATCGCTCGCGTGGCCGCGGCCCAGGCCACCCTGAAGGCGCGTTCTTAGCTAGTGCAACTCGGCCACGGTGGCGCGGAGGGCCTCGACGGCAGCGGCAGCGTCGGGTCCTTCGGCGCGCAGGCTCAGCGTCGTTCCCCCCTTTGCCCCAAGGGCGAGGATCGAGAGCAGGCTCTTGGCGTCGACCTCGCGCACGCCATGGGTCACCCAGACGTCGGACTCGAAGCCCATGGCCGCGCGGACGAAGTCGGCCGCCGGGCGGGCATGCAGATCGACGCCGTCGGGCAGGGTCGCCTGAGCGACCGCGGCTGCGGTGTCAGAGCTTGCTGGCACCGCGCGCGCTTTCGGCCGCCTCCGCCACCAGGGCAAGGTCGGATCCGGTCGAGGCCACCACCGCTGCCGCCACCGCCCCCTCCACCAACGGGGCATCTACGAGCCGGGCGTGCCCGTTGCTGGAACGTTCCAGTACGTGTCGGATGGTGAGGATCGCGCTGCCCAGATCGCCGAGCACGATCACCCCTTCGCCCTGGTTGGCTCGCCGGATCGCGTCGCGCACCAGCCCATCGTCGGTCCCGAGCGTCCCGTCCGGGCCTCCGCCGGCCACTTCGATCCGCACTTCGGGGCCTGCGACCTGGCTCGCCAGCTCGGCTACCCCGCGTGCGAGGTCGGCGCTGTGAGAGACAACTACGATGCCAACCAATCTCCAACCCTCCGTCGCTGTACAGGTGGCGGAAGCCAGTCTACACTACCGAAGTCGATTCGACAATGTCGAATAGCGCCAGCAACAAACCGCCGCGGCGAGCGACGATCCAGTCGGTCGATCGCGCTGCTCGGATACTGAAGGTTCTGGCCAGCGGCCCGCGCCGGCTCGGGGTCAGTGAGATCGCCGATCGCCTCGGACTGACGCGTCCGACGGTCCATGGATTGCTGCAGACGCTACAGGCACACGGATTCGTCGAGCAGGACCGGGATTCGGACAAGTACCAGCTCGGCGCCGGCCTGCTCCAGCTCGGCAACTCATACCTCGATCTCAACGAGCTGCGCGCCCGCTCGCTCGTGCACGCCGAACGGCTCGCGACGCGCGCCGACGCCGCGGTGCGAGTGGGCGTCATGCACGGGCCCAGCGTCGTGATCGTTCACCACGTCTTCCGCCCCGATACCACCCTTCAGATTCTGGAGGTGGGGGCCGAGCTGCCGCTCCACGCCAGCGCCCTGGGCAAGGCCATGGTCGCCTACCTGCCCGACGAGGCGGTCGCCGATCTGCTGGCCGAGCCGCTGCCCCGCCTGACGAGCCGGACGCTGAGCCCGCGCGCACTGCGCGACGAGCTGGGCGAGATCCGCGAGCGGGGCTTCGCCCGCGAGCGAGATGAGGCCGTGCTGGGTGAATCGAGCATCGCCTCGCCGATCTTCGACCACTCGGGCCATGCGGTCGGCGCGATCGGGATCGTCGGCGACACCGAGCGGATCATGCCCCGCGGCCCTTCGAAGCAGGCCGTGGCCGCGGTCGCCGAGGGGGCGCGAGGGATCTCGCGCGAGCTGGGAGCGACGCGGTGGCCCGCACCCGCACTGGAGACGCTTCGCGCCAATATCTGACCGGAGCCAGCGTGATGAGAGTTACGGGATTATTCCGGCTTTCTCATCACGCTCAGCCCCAGATGACCGACCTAGCCACCACACCAGACGACATCGCCGCCGCCCGCGAGCGAGTCGCGGGCGCCGCCCGGCGACTCACCGATGAGGGGCTCGTGCTCGGGACGGCGGGCAACGTGTCCGAGCGGGCGGGCCAGCTTGTGGCCATCACCCCGACCGGAGCGGCGATGAAGACGATCTCCGCTGATGAGATCGCGGTGGTGCGCTGCCAGGACGGCGATCAGATCGCTGGCGAGCTCGAGCCGACGTCGGAGCTCGAGTTGCATCTTGGCGTCTACCGCCGCTACCGGGCAGGCGCGGTCGTACACACGCACTCGCCGATGGCCACGGCGCTCGCCTGCGTCATCGACGAGCTGCCGATCGTCCACTACCACCTGCTGATGCTGGGCGGCCCGATCCGCGTGGCCCCCTACGCGACCTTCGGGAGCCCGGAGCTGGCCGAGGCGACGCTCGATGCGCTCAGGGACCGAAGCGCCGCCCTGATGGCCAATCACGGGGCCATCGTGTACGCGGCGGACCTCGATGTCGCCGTGGAGCATTCGCTCCTCCTCGAATGGGCCTGCGGGGTCTACTGGCACGCGGCCGCGATCGGGACGCCGCGCACGCTCGACTCCGGGCAGGGGCAGGCCGTGGTCGACGCGGTCGCTCACCGCGGCTATGGCGCCCCGCGTCGGAGGCACACTTGACGGAGCGCCAGCTCACCCGCCGGCGGTTCGTGGCCGGCACGATCGCCACCGGGGCGGCGGCTGCGGTGCCGGCGGCGGCCAAGGCCGCGGCCCCCAGGGGCAGGACAAAGCCGGGACGGCCGCCGGCCTCGGGCCCGACGCGGACCGCGGACGTGGTCGTCGTCGGGGCCGGCTTCGCCGGGTTGACGGCAGCCCGGGACATCCACCAGGCCGGGCGCTCGGTGGTTGTGCTCGAGGCCCGGGATCGCGTCGGCGGCCGGGTTTGGAACCACGACCTCGGAGGCGGCGTCATCTCGGAGCGGGGAGGGACGTTCGTGGGCCCGACCCAGGACCGGGTGTCTGCCCTGGCCGCCTCCCTGGGCGTCGGGACCTTTCCCACCTTCGACACGGGTGACGACGTGTACGTAAACGGCAGCGAACGGCTGACGTACAGCGACACGGGCGTGACCGGAACGGCGCCGCCCGATCCGGCGATTCTCCCCGACCTGATCACGGTGGTCCTGAGGCTCGACCAGATGTCGACCTCGGTCCCGGTGGACGCCCCGTGGGAGGCCGCGAACGCGGCCGAGTGGGAGGCCTACACGCTCGACCGCTGGGTCAAGGAGAACAGCACGAACCCGGCCTTCGCAGCATTCGTGCCGCTGGCCACCAGGCCGATCTTCGGAGCCGAGCCGCGCGAGCTCTCGCTCCTGTTCGTGCTCTTCTACATTGCCTCCTCGGGCGATGAGAACAACCCCGGCACGTTCGAGCGCAACTTCGACACCCGCGGCGGCGCCCAGCAGTCGCGATTCCTCGGCGGCTCGCAGGTGATCGCGCTGAAGCTCGCCGAGGAGCTGGGCTCACGCGTCGTGCTGGACGCACCGGTGCGCCGGATCGTGCAGGGCGCGGGCGGCGTGACCGTGTACTCGGACCGGGTCACGGTCAAGGCCAGGCGGGCCGTGGTCGCCGTCCCGCCGGCCCTCGCCGGGAGGATCGGCTACGAGCCGATCCTCCCGTTCCAGCGCGACCAGCTGACCCAGCGCTACGGCCAGGGCACCCTGACCAAGGTCGCCGCCGTGTACGACTCCCCGTTCTGGCGCGAGGCCGGACTGAACGGGACCGCGGTCGACACCGGGGGACCGGTGTCGGCGACCTTCGACGACTCGCCGCCGAGCGGCAACCCGGGCATCATCTTCGGGTTCGTGGGCGGCGACAACGCGCGCACGTACGCGGCCATGTCGGCGCCCGCGCGCCGGTCGGCCGTGCTGAACCAGTTCTCGAACTTCTTCGGCTCGAAGGCCCTCAACGCTCGCGACTTCTTCGAGACCAGCTGGTGCGGGGAGCAGTGGACCCGAGGATGCCCGGTCGGGATCCCGAGCACGGGGACCCTGCTGGCCTACGGTCCGTGGCTGCGCCAGCCGGTCGGCCGCATCCACTGGGCCGGGACCGAGACCTCCAACTACTGGAACGGCTACATGGACGGGGCCGTGCGCTCCGGTGAGCGGGCCGCGAGCGAGGTGCTCGGAGAGCTGTGAGCGCGCCGGCCGCAGGCAGCGAGGAGCTCGCCTCCGCTGGCCTGCGCCGGCAGGTCGAGATACTGGTCCACAGGGAGGCGTCCTCCCGTGAGCTGGTCGCGGCCTCGCTCGAACGCGCAGAGGCGACCCAGGCGACGCTCAACGCGTTCAGGAGCGTGCGGGCCGACGCCGCACTGACCGAGGCTGACGAAGCCGACCGGCGCCTGGCCGCCGGCGAGCGGGCACCGCTGCTCGGGGTCCCGTTGGCGATCAAGGACGACACCGACCTGGCCGGCGAGAGCACCCCGTTCGGCTGCCCCGGAACGTTTGCACCGAAGGCCCGCGACGGCGAGGTGGTGCGCCGGCTGAGGGCGGCCGGGGCGGTGATCATCGGCAAGACGACGACCCCCGAGCTGGGCCAGTGGCCGATCACCGAGGGCCCCGCGTTCGGGGTGACGCGCAACCCGTGGAGCCTCGAGCACACGCCGGGCGGGTCCTCCGGCGGCTCGGCCGCTGCGGTCGCTGCCGGGGTCATCGCCGCCGCGCTGGGGTCCGACGGGCTGGGGTCGATCCGGGTTCCCGCTGCCTGGACCCACCTGGTCGGGATCAAGCCGCAGCGGGGGCGGGTCTCCACGTGGCCCTACCAGGACGCGTTCAACGGCTTGGCCTGCACGGGCCCGCTCGCCCGGACGGTCGATGACGCCGCGCAGCTGCTCGACGCGGCGACCGGCAACCACCCCGGGGACCGGGACCAGCCGCCCCGCTCCCCCGAACCGTTTGCCGCCGCTGCCGAGCGGGCCGACCCCGGCCGGCGGCTGCGGATCGCGCTGTCGTTCCGGATCCCATACGCCGTCGTGCCGGCCACGCTCGACCCCGAGCCCCGGGCTGCCGTCGAGCGTGTCGCCGCCGTGCTCGGGGACCTCGGCCACGAGGTCCACCTCGCCGACCCCGCCTACGGCGTGCTCGGCGTGGGCGTCCTCCCGCGCTCGATCAACGGGCTACGGAAGTGGCTCGCGGACGTTCCCGACCACTCGCAGCTCGACCCCCGCACGCGCGACAACGTCCGTCTGGGACGGCTCCTGGGCGGGCCGGTGCTACGGGCTGCCCGCGCACTCGAGCGGCCGATGCGGCGCCAGATCGGCGCGATCTTCCGCCGCTTCGACGTCGTGCTGACGCCGACCACCGCGCAGGCGCCGTTGCCGGTCGGCTCGATCGACCGGCTGTCGAGCTGGGAGACGGACAAGGTGATCGTGGGTGCCTGCCCGTACACGTGGCCCTGGAACGTGCTCGGCTGGCCGGCGCTCAGCGTGCCTGCGGCGATCACGCCGGCGGGACTGCCGTTGGGGGCGCAGCTGCTCGGTCCGGGCGGGAGCGAGGCGCAGCTGATCGCGCTGGCCGCTCAGCTCGAGCAGGTGGAGCGGTGGTCTGAGCGGCGCCCGCCGTCGTGGCTGTCGGCCGACCGGGCCGGTTAGGGTCCCGGCAACCGTGGATGGACCCAGGCCGCGAACCGCCGCCGGGCTGTGCGACTCCTGCCGCCATCAGCAACTGGTGCCCACCACCCGCGGGTCGGTGTTCTCGCTGTGCCTGCGCTCGCGGAGCGAGCCCGAGCGCTTCGTCCGCTACCCGCGGCTTCCGGTCACGCGCTGTGAGGGCTACGAGCTCGAGGCGGCCGAGAAGGCGTGACGCCTACTGCGGCGGCGTTGGGTCGAGCACGATCACCGAGCTGCCGTCCTGAGCCTGCTCGACGTGCTCATCGAACAGGCCGTGGGCGGTGATGACGCTGACCAGCTCGGCCTCGGGGGCGCTGGACATCTGCGAGACGGTCGGGGGCAGGGTCTCGGGCAGGGTGTCGCGCAGTGGCGCTCCCAGCCATGGCTGGAGCTCGGCGCGATCGAAGGCGAGGGCGATGTCGACGGACGTGGTGGTCGTCTTGGCGTGCGGCTGCGGGCAGATGCCGGTGCAGCCCTGGACCGTGTGCCCGGGGGGCAGGATCGCCACCACCGTCTGGATCCCGCTCAGGTACTTGAAGGTGTACAGGGCCAGCTCCAGCGCCTCGCGGCGCAGCAGCAGCAGGCGGTTGGTCGATGCCTTGCCGACGCCGATCGCGCAGTCCTGGCTGCCGACTCCGCACAGGTTGTAGAGGATCGTGCTGGTCGCAGGCAGCGGCGCCAGCGAGTCCGGCGTCCCGGCGGCCGGAACGACCACCTCGAGCGGGTTGGACGGGTCGTTCAGATTGACCGCGGTCACCACCGCGAGCTGCGTGGCGGGCGTCGCCCGGTAGTAGGGCGCGATGTAGTCGGCGATGTCCTGAGCCCCGGCCAGGCCCTGGTCAGGCGGGCTCCAGGCCGACCAGGCGGAACCGCCGCGCACCGCCCGTGCGCTCGAGCCGCTGAGGACCAGCGCCGCACCCAGCGAGCAGAACCCGATCACGATCAGCCCGGCGATCGCCCACCGGAAGCGGTGCGCCTTGCCCCCGCGGGCGGCCTTGGCCCGCGACCTGGGGCCGGCGCGTGACCCGATCAATTCCTCGCCCGTGGTCATACCGGGGGCCAGGTCCGCTCCTCGAGCAGGTCGATGTGCGGACGGTCGAGGTTCGCGCCGTTGAGCAGCTCGACGACCTCGTCGCCGTGCATCTCCTTGCGCTTGATCAGCTCCTCGGCGATCCGCTCGACCTTGTCGCGGTTGGCGGCGACGGTCGCGTACGCGACCACGTAGGCCTGGCCGAGCAGGGCGCACACCGACCTGCGCTTGTCGCGGTCGTTGAGCGTGCCCCCGATCGGATCCTCGTCGAATGGCCCACCGCCGCCGGCCCGGCGCATGATCTGCACCCCGATCTCCTCGAGCCGCGTGTACAGCTTCTGCCGCTGGTCGGCCTCATCCTCGCCCTTGGCGAAGCGCCCGTTGAGGTCGATCGGGTTGGGGCCCATGGCGCAGTAGCCGACCATCCACGCGGCCCGCGCGGTCGCGCTCAGCACGTCGCCGCCGACCCCGGTGGAGTTCTCGCCGTAGAAGACGTGCTCGGCGGCCATCGCCCCGAGCGTCCAGATCAGCTTGGCGAACTCGTCGCTGCGCCAGGAGGAGAACCGCTCCTGGGTCTGGATCGCCTGATGGTGGCCGAGTGACTCGCCGCGCTTGCGGATCGACAGGCGGGTCGAGAGGACATCCTTCATGTACAGGTGCCCGTTGACCGCGTGGCCGGCCTCGTGGATGGCCACCGCGCGAGTCTCCTCGGGGACGTAGTCGATGGCCACCGCCGTGCCCGCTTCGACCGTCGTCATCGCCTCGACGATGTCCGCCCAGCCGAACTCCTGCCGGCCGTCGGCGTGCGAGTAGGTGAGCGCGAGCGAGCACACCTGCTCGATCATCGCCGGCGAGTAGCCGTTGGTGATCCGGGCCAGCTCGTCGCGGCGGCGGTCGGTGTCGAGGTCGGGCTGATGGCCGACCTTGGCCAGGTACAGGTTGAAGATGTCCTTGCGGTCCTCGAGCGTCGGAGTGCGGAACCACACGTGGCGACCCATCCGGCCCGGGCGGATCAGCGCCGGATCGAGGCGGTCGATGGGCACGTTGGTGGCGCCGATGAAGAACACCTGCTCGGCGGCGGGCCGTGGGGGCGGCAGTCGGAGCGACACCTTGCCGACCTTGCGGGGGATGAAGTACATGGCGTCCAGGGTCGTGTTCACCCGCTTGGTGAACTGCTGGCGCATGAACGGGGCCTCGCCGATGCCGTCCATCTGGACCAGCAGCTGGTTCAGCGCGAGTCCGCCGTAGCCGCCGCCCATCATGCCCGGGAACATGTAGCGCTGGACCCACTCGGCGGGCTTGGCGAACAGAGGCGGGATCGAAGGCGGCCGCCGCTCGTCCCGCGATTCAAACAGCCGCTCGCGCCAGGCCCTCGTCTCGAGGATCAGGTCACCGGTCGGGGTGAGCGATCCCCAGCGCCCGAAGAAGCAGTAGTCCTCAAAGCTCTGACTGCCCATGCCGCTCAGGCCTCCCATTCGCCCGCCGCCGGCGCCGCCGAGACTCTGGCGCCTGGAGCCGACGGCGTCGATCTCATCGATGAACACGATGCACTGGCCGCCCCACTTGCGAGCCAGCTTCTTGGCCTTGCGGATCAGCCACATCACGACGATCACGTCGATCCCGATGAAGGTGGCGGCGAAGCCCGAGCCGGGGATGGTCACGAATGGGCAGTTGAAGTTCGTGGCGATCGCCTTGGCCAGCATCGTCTTGCCCGTGCCTGGTGCTCCGAGGAAGAGCAGCCCGCGCTCGCGCTTGCCGCCGGCCTTCTCGAACTCCTCGCCGGACTGCCACAGCCGAACGACACGGGAGACCTCCTCCTTGGGCTCGGCCTGGCCCCGGACGTCCTCCATCTGCACGCCCCAGCGCGCGTCGCCGGGCTCGTAGCCGCGCACCTGGCGCAGGTTCGCGGCCAGCAGCGGCCCGAACAGGATCAGCATGTTCCCGATCATCAGGATCAGGATGCTGATCGCCAGGCTCGGGAGTCCGAGCCGACCGTTCCGATCCACGTGAAGATGTGCTGGACTCCGCCCAACCAGCTGTGGTGGCCGAGGATCGCGACGATCCCGCCGATGACGGCGAGGGTGATAGCGACGACGAAGACCAGGCGGTACAGGCGGCGCCAGAACCACGTCCGCCGGCGCGCGACGACGTCCTCCTCGGCGATCGTGCGGTCGACGCCGTACATGCTCGGCCACGGCAGTACCCGGCGGGCCAGCACGTCGACCAGTCCGCGGAAGGCGATCACGCAGCCCGCCGTCACGAGCAGCGCCCCAGGGAGCGACAGGCCGAGCTTGTCGTAGAGCACGACGAAGAACATCGGGCTCGTGAACAGGGCCACGGCCGTCGCCGCTCGGCGGAGCCGGCGCCATTCGCCGGCAAGCATGGTCGCGTCCGCCCCGACGCGGTGCAAGCCGCTGCTCTCCTCGGCAAAGGCCATTTCCAAAAATCAGGGTACAGGGCGCAGTTCGCGAGGCCAAGCCATTGGCCCACCGCCCGTCAACTACTGCGTGAAGGCATTTTCGCGGTCCAGAACGGCCGCCGCCGCCTCGGCCCGGGAGCAGACCCCGAGCTTGCGGAAACTCGAGGACAGATGCGTCTTGACCGTGCTCTGGGACAGATACAGCCGCTGGGCGATCTGGCGATTGGTCAGGCCGCTCGCGACCAGCTCCAGGACCTGGCGCTCGCGCGGCGAGAACTCGGTCCAGGAGGCACGATCGCGGATCGAGCGCGGGATCGACAGCTGGCCCGCCAGGACGGCACAGATGGTCGCCGCGAGCGCGTGCTCAGCCTCCCTCTCGGGCACGAATCCCGCGACTCCGGCCCGCAGCGCCTTGCGGACCAGCGCGCGGTCGTCGCCATGACCGACGATCACGATCGAGCAGGCGGGTCGAAGCGTGCCCAGCAGCTCGACCGCACCGCCCCGGACGAGGAGGCCCGGGCCACCGGTGATCAGGACCAGGTCCAGCGGGCCGCCGGCCGCGTCCAGAAGGGCGTTTATGGTCGCCGCGGAGGCCGCGAACTCGAACGCGCTCCGCTCCACGATGGCCTGTAGGCGACGACCTTCGAGCTCGTCGGAGACGATCCCGATCCTGGCCCGCCGGACGGGAGCGGGCGTGGCCGGAACGGCAGCGCCGTTCGTGGCCGTGCCGAGCTCAGCCGGCCTCATCAACGTTCTGGCGCTACCTACGCGGCCACCGTCGATGGCGTGGCCCCCGCTCGCGCGAGCGTGGCCTGGAGCGCCCGCCGGCCGCGATGGTGCAGGCCGTGAACCGAGTCCTCCGAACGTCCCAGCCGCTCGGCGATCTCGGTCGGTGAGTAGCCCCCGAGGTGGCGCAGAACGACAATCTCGCGCTGCACCGGCGGCAGCTCGGCCAGGGCACCGCACAGCACGGCGCGGAGGTGGCTACTCTCGAGCCGGGGTTGCTCCTCCACGGCCGAACGGTCGGGCTCGTCGACCACCGGTGTGCGCCGGCGGACGTGGTCGATAGCCATGTTGTGGGTGATCCGCAGCAGCCAGGCCGAGAACGGCACGGACCGCTGTTCGTAGCTTCTGATCGCGGTCAGCATGCGCGTGAACACCTGCTGGACGATGTCCTCGGCGTCGTGGTCGTTGCGCACGATCGACCGGGCGTAGCCGTAGACGTTGCCGGAATACCGGAGGTACAGGAAACGGATCGCCGCTCGGTCTCCCTGCTTGGCGCGGGACACCGCGCGCGCCACTTCGCCCGGGCGACGCTCCGCATCGAGCGTTCGCTTTCCCTGGAAACACTCGTGCACCATGCGTCTCTCCTGATCGGTTGGCTCGAACCCCCGCTAGGCTCGGGCTCAGCGGTCCGCGGGAAGGTAGTGGCGACGGTTCGCTGAACGATTAGAATCGGTGTTAGACCGAGATTAGTTCCAGCATCCGGCCGGTCGCGATGCGAATTTCGACTCAAGGCCATGTCAGTCGAACAGACCGAGCCAAGCCCGTCCACCGACACCCCGTCGATCGCCGCGGCGATTTGTGAGCAGCTGCCTTACGGGCTGGTCGTGGTCGATGAGCGCGGCAGCGTGCTGAGCGCCAACCCGGCGGCGATCGAGATGGGCTGGCGGTCGGGCGAGAGCGCTCCGCCGACCGCCTGTCACGAGATGTTCAGCTGCCGCCGGCCCGACGGGCCGTGCCATCAGGGTTGCCTGGTCGTGCGCGCTGCGCAGAGCGGAGAGGCCCTGCCGGAGATCCGAGTCGACACGCCTTCGGGGGGGCCGGTCAGCGCGTTGTGGGTGACCGCCGCTCCGCTCGGGCTCGGCTCCGGAGTTGTGCTCCACCTCCGTCCCGGCGATGCCCGCGACCGGCGGCGCCGCTCGGACCCGCATTGGATCAAGGGACCGGAGCTGACGATCAAGGCCCTCGGACGGATCCGCGTGGACAGCCGCGAAGGTCCGCTGGGCGGCAGCTGGCTGCAGCAGCGCCCCGGCCAGATCCTCAAGTACCTGGTCTGCGAGCGCGACCGGGTGGTCCAGGCCGAGGAGATCGCCGAGTCGCTGTGGCCGTCGTCCGGTCGCGAGGCGCTGTCGAGCGTGCGTCATTTCATCCATGCGCTACGCGACAAGCTCGAGCCGGGTCGTCCTCCCCGGGTCGCGTCGTCGTTCATCGTCACCGTGCGGGGCGGGTACGCCATCAACCGGCGCCACGTCAAGGTCGACGCGGATCTCTTCACCGCCGCCGTGCGCGACGGGCTCGGCGCTGTCGACCAGGGCGACGACGAGGCCGCCGCTGCGCTCCTCGAGCTCGCGATGTCGCTGTATCGCGGCGACCTCCTCGAGGACGAGCGGTACGCCGAGTGGACCATGGCCGAGCGGGATCGGCTGCGGGCCATGGCCACCGACAGCGTACGCGCGCTCGGCCGGATCTCCCTCGCCCGGGGCGACCACGCGGGCGCGGCCAAGCAGTTGGAGCGCCTGTCGGAATTCGAGCCGTACGACAGCGATGTCCAGCGGGAGCTCCTGCGGGTCCTGCTCCTGGCCGGCCGCCGGAGTGAGGCGCTGCGGCGCTATTCGACCTTCCGGGCCCGCCTGGCGCGCGAGTTCAAGACCGAGCCCGGCTTCACTCTGGCCGATCTGCTCGGCGGCTGAGCAGCCTGCTCGCCGGCCCAACGCGGGCGTCAGTACGCGCCCCGGCCCCTGACCACGGCGCCGACCGTGCGAACCAGCAGCGCCAGGTCGAACAGCCATGTCTGACGGTTGGCGTACTCGATGTCGAGCCGGACCATCTCCTCGTAGGTGCGCTCGTTACGCCCGCTGACCTGCCAGAGCCCGGTCAGCCCCGGCTTGCCGCTGAAGCGGCGGAAGTACCAGGCCGGGTAATCGAAGACCTCGGCTCGGGGCGCGTCGAGCGGACGACGGTGCCGTTTGGGCCCAACACCCGTACGCCTCCGTGGCCGCCCCGGCGCGCTCGTCGAACATCTCTGGCGGGTTGGATCATCAGCACCAGCACGTCCGTATCCGAGCACGCGGCCACGGCCATCAGGCCCTCGGCGAATCCGTCGCCCGCGTCCAGCCAGACGCCGCGGGCCCCGGGTGCGTGCCGGGCGGCGAACGCTCGGGTGCCGTCCGTGGACCCGAAATCGACGAACAGAATGTCTGCGCCAGCCATCCGAGCCGCCTCGCGGATCGCCGGCAGCGACCGCTCCAGGACCGTCTCCGAGTCCCGGGTGAGGATCACGACCTCGGCGCTCAGCCGCTCCGTGCGCGCCCGCAGCGGCCTCGCGGGCTCCGGCCGGGCGCCGCCCGCCGACGCGATCGGCGCGACCGTCTCGTAACCCCCGCCCGCTGGTGCCCGCATCGGGGTTCAGCGCCTCCCGGCGGCGGTGCTGGGTGTCACCATCCGGAGCCCGGCCAGCTCGAGACCCGAGTTGGGGTCGTGGATCCGGCGGGCCGCCTCCGAGCGCGAGCAGACGCCCAGCTTGCGAAAACTCGTGACCAGGTGGCTCTTGACGGTGCTCTCGGCCAGATAGAGCTCTCGCGCGATCTCGTCGTTGGTCAGGCCGGCGAGCAGCAGCTCGAGGACCTGTTTCTCACGGTGGCTGAAGACCGGCTGGACGAGGGCCCCGCGCATCGAGGCGGGGGCGCACAGCTGACCGGCCAGAACCGCGTTGACCGTCGCCAGGAGCGCCCGCTCGACGTCGGCCTCGTGGACCAGGCCGTCGACGTGAGCGGGCACGAGCTTGCGCGCGGCCGCGCCCATGAACCCGCTGGCCACGACGATCAGGGGCATGGTCTCGAGGTGCCCACGGAGCGAGCTCACCTCCGCGCTGGGCGTGAACGGCTCAAAGGCACAAGCGACCACGATCACGTCGGCGTCGCCCGCGGCGGGGGTGTCGATCAGCTCCGCGAGCGAGACGCACGTGCTGCCCGGCTCGAGCCCGCCGGCGGCTAGGGCGGCGGCTATCCGCTCCCGGAGCGTCGCCTCGCCGGCGCAAACGGCGACCGATGCGTTCGGCGGACCGGACGACGCTGGCCGGTGCGGGCGCTCATGGCGTGCTGCTGCGCTTCCCGTGCTGGGCATCTCCGAACACGAAACGAGCGCCGCCGCCGTGACTTGCACCGCGAGGTGTGAATCAGGGCGCTGGCGTTGGTTTCCTACACGGCCTCGGCCACCCCGCGAGCGGGGGACCGGACGCGTGGGCGCGGCGGTCGCTACGCCTGGTAGACGAACGGCAGCTCGGCGGCGACATCGCGTAGCAGGGGCGCGCCGGAGTCGCGCTGTGACGGGATCAGCTCCAGCCCCTCGGGCCACGCGATGCCGACGTCGGGATCGTCGTACCTGATTCCCCGGTCGATCTCGCTGGCGAAGTAGCTGCTCTGCTTGTACATCACGTCGGCGATGTCCGACAGGGTGCAAAAGCCGTGGGCGAAACCGATCGGGCAATAGGCGATCTGCATGTTCTCCTCGGTCAGCTCGAAGGCCTCCCAGCGACCGAACGTCGGGGAGCCCCGGCGAATGTCCACGACCACGTCGAGGATGGCCCCGGTCGCGCAGCGGACGAGCTTGGAGGCGCCCTCGCCGATCTGGAAGTGCATCCCTCGGACGACCCCGCGGCGTGAGCGTGAATGGTTGTCCTGGACCATCTCCTCGGGGATTCCCAGGTCGGTGAAGACGTTGCGGCGGTACGTCTCGCAGAAGAAGCCGCGCTCGTCTCCGAACTTCTGGGGCTCGATCAGGATTGGGCCATCGAGACGAGTCTCGAGTCTGCGCATGTGCCTCCTCGGGCTGAAAAAGTGCCGTCGGGAGCCTACGCAGGTCGGCCGAATTTCGTCCAACACGGGTTGACGATGCAAAAGCCGGGGAGCCTCGCGGGCGTTTGCTTGCCATGGCGAAGCTCAGCGGGCTGATCCTCGCCGGCGCATTTTCGGAGGAGGACGAGATCGTCGACCGCCTGATCGGTCGCAATCGCTACGCGATGCCGCTGGCCAACCGCGTGCTGGTCCGCTACGCGGCCGAGGCGCTCGTGGCCAGCGGGGTCACGGACGTGACGGTCGCCGTCTCGCCGGCCACGATCGGTGACGTCTGCGAGATGATCGGCGAGGGCGGCCCGTCGGACGCGCGGTTCCGCTACCTCGAGCAGCCGGACACCGGCACCGTGCTGGACACGCTCCGGGCCGCGCGAGCGCGGCTGGGCATCGGCGACCCGCTCCTCGTCCATTCCGGCGACGCGATCGTCACCGCCGGCCTACGGGACGTGGTGGCCGACTTCCGGGTCGGCGCACCCGACGTCATGCTCATCTCCGAGCCCTCGCACTGCTATCCCGAGGCCGCGCTGGCGGGCGCCCGCGGGCTCGGTCGCCGCGAGCATCACCTGGCCGGGCTCGAGCATGTCTCCCCGGCCGCGATCATCTCCTCGGAGACCTTGGGCGAGCTCGACGAGTTCAGCGCGGAGACCGACACCCTCGGCGGGACCGTGGCCGCGCTGGCCGAGGCCGGCGTCAACGTCGTGGACCGGGGACTGGCCGGCTGCTGGTGCTATGCGGGCGACTGCGATCACCTGCTCGAGGCCAACCGCATGATCCTGGACGACATGCCCCATGCCCAGCTGGAGGGTGAGCTCGACAGCGTGCGCATCGAGGGCCGCGTGGCCATCCACCCGACCGCCCGGCTCGAGCGGACAACGGTTCGCGGTCCCGCCGTGATCGGGGGCGGCGCGGAGCTGGTCGACACGTTCCTCGGGCCCTACAGCTCCATCGGGCCCGGCGCGCGCCTCGAGGGGGCCGAGGTCGACCACTCGATCGTTCTGGCCGGCGCGGCCATCCGCCATCCCGGCCACCGGCTGGAGGCGAGCGTGATCGGTGCCGGGGCCGAGATCGCCCGCGACTACGGCATGCCGACGGCGGTCCGGCTTCAGGTCGGGCGCCGGTCGGCGGTGATGTTGGCTTAGCTCGCCACCGGCTTAGGGCTCCCACCCGCCGAGGGCTCCCACCGGCTTAGCCTTCCCACCCGCCCCGCACTCGTCCGGCCGAGCGAGGACAATCCGGCCTGAATGGGACTCCGCTGTTTGCTGGTGGTTGGGGTGATCGCCGGAGCGGGCCTCGTCGCCGCGGTCTCGCCGGCGGCAGTCACGAGCCCGCCCGCCGCCCCCATCGTGGCCGTGGCCGGTCTCGGCTCGTCGTGTTCGACACCGCCCAATTGCGGCGACGGTGGCCCCGCCACCGCCGCCCAACTGAGCTATCCGGTCGCCCTCGCGGTCGGGCCCAGCGGGAATGTCTACGTCGTCGACTGGGGTGACAACGAGGTCCGCGAGGTCTCACCCACGGGCACGATCACGACCGTGGCCGGCGGCGGCGTCCAGTGCGGCCTGCCCCCCTCGTGTGGCGACGGCGGAGCGGCCACCGACGCCGAGCTCGACTTCCCAGAGGGCGTAGCGGTCGACCGGGCCGGGAACGTGTACATCGCCGACACCGGGGACAACGAGGTGCGGAAGGTCTCGACCAAGGGCATCATCACCCGGCTCGCGGGTACCGGCGTCCAGTGTTCGCAGCCGCCGGCGTGCGGCGACGGTGGTCTGGCCACGGCGGCCCAGCTGAGCTCACCGACGGCGGTGGCCGTGGACCGGGCCGGGAACGTGTACATCGCCGACACCGGGGACAACGAGGTGCGCAAGGTCTCGCCGTCGGGCCAGATAACCACCGTGGCCGGCAACGGCGTCGCCTGCTCGGGTCCGCCGTCGTGCGGGGACACGGGGCCGGCGACCGCCGCTGAGGTGAGCTTCCCGGAGGGGGTGGCGGTCGACCAGGCGGGCGCCCTGTTCATCGCCGACACCGGCGATAACGAGGTGCGCAAGGTCTCCCCGGCCGGGACGATCACCCGGCTGGCCGGCACCGGCGCGCTGTGCGCCAACCCGACCTCGTGTGGCGACGGCGGTGCGGCGACCAGCGCCAAGCTCAGCGGACCCGACGGGGTGGCTGTGGACACGCACGGCAACGTGTACGTCGCCGACGCCGGGGACAACAAGATCCGGCTCGTCTCGGCCGCCGGGAGGATGTCCACGCTCGCGGGCAACGGGACCGCCTGCGTGCAGCCGCCGGCCTGCGGCGACGGCGGGGCCGCCGTTGACGCCCAGCTCGACTACCCCGAGGGCGTCGCCGTCGACGCGGCCGCCGACGTGTACATCGCGGACACCTACGACCAGGAGATCCGGTGGATGCCCGCCACCGGGAGCGTGATCCTGCAGGGCCCCAACGGAGCCTTCGCACTGAGCGCGTTCGGCCCCACGGTGACCGGCAGGGCCGTCACCGTGCGCTACGCGCTCAGCGGTGCGGCCGCCGTCACGCTCGCGGTGAGCGGCCCCGGACAGCCCTCGACGGTCGTGGTCCGTGCCTCCGGCCGGCCGGGCTTCAGGGAGCTGACCTGGAACCGGACCGTCCACGGCAAGCCGGCCAAGCGCGGGCGCTACACGCTGACCGTGACGGCGGCGGTGGGCGGCCACACCGCGTCGAGCAGGGTGAGCGTGAGGCTGTAGCCAATTTGGGGTCTAGACCCGGTCTAGTCCGACCTAAGTAGTGCCGATGCACCACGTGAGAACGATGGAAGGCAATCGCCAACACACACTGCAGGGGCTGCGAACGCAGATCGATCGCGGCGAGTACCACGTCGACGCTGACGCCGTTGCTGCCGCGATCCTGGAGCGCATCCGGTGTTCCGATTCAGCGCTCCAGATCTCCGGCCTGCGCTCGCCGGCCGCTCGCGGCCTGCGGGAGGCGCGCCTCCGGCGCCGGGCCGCCCGCGACCCGGGTCAGGCCCGGGACGAGGCCCTCGCCACCGCCTCTAGCTGACGCTCACCCCGATAGGCGTCCATCGCCGCGGCCAATACTCGCTCGCCGTCCACGACCCCCACGTTAGTATCCGAGCGTGTAGTGGCCCCACCGGCCCGTCCGGGCCGGTCGTGCGTTCTTAAGAACATCTCACCAACGCCTTCTAGCTTGGCGGCGAGATGAGCGCTCCAAGGCATCTGTGGTCAGGTGACTGGCGGTTTGACTCCGCGTCCGCCGCGGAGGAGTTGGCCAAGCGCCGGACTCGGATCGAGGACACCGAAGTGACCGAGCCCGAACTCGCGCCGCCAGCGGGGCCCTCCGTGACCGCCCGGCTCCTCGCCTGGCTGCGCGAGGTGCGCCAGAGCGCTGACGAGCTGTTCACGAGGGGTTGGGCCAGCTGGGCACACCCGATCCGGGTGGGGACCGGTGTCGCGCTGGCCGCGCTGCTCAGCGCCGGCATCGCCTACGCCGCGGTTTCGCTGGTTATCGGGTCCGGCAGCCAGTCCCCGGCGACCGCGAAGTCAGCGCCCCCATGGTTGGGTGTCGACGTCGGCGGGAGCTTCCCTCTGCTCGGGGGGAACCTCCTGTCGGGTTCCGGGCTCGGCGTCGGCGTGATCGTCGCCAACGTGGCCCCTGGGAGCCCGGCTGCGGCGGCCGGCCTCGAGCCCGGGGACGTGATCACCCAGATCGGCAACCACGCGGTGGCCACGCCGGCCGAGGTCACCTCGGCGATCGCGGGCCTGCACGCCGGCGACCAGGTCCAGATCCAGTATCAGCGCGGACTGACGGCGTACACGACGGCGGCCACCCTCGTGGCCCGTCCCGCCGGCTCGCCATGACCTTTGCCGATCCACTCGTGCTGCTGGGGCTGCTCGGCATCCCGCTGCTCGTCGTTTGGTACATGGGTCAGCAGCGTCGGCGCGCTCGCGCCGCGTCGGCCTTCGTCGCCCGCCCGCTGACCGCGTCGGTCACGCCGCGACGCCCGGGTTGGCGCCGTCACGCGCCGATGTTGGCCTTCCTGCTGGCCCTCGCCGTGCTGATCGTGGCCGCCGCCCGCCCACAGCGCAGCGTGGCCAAGACGGTCACCAACGGGGCCGTCATGCTCGCCGACGACGTCAGCAGCTCGATGCAGGCCACGGACGTCGACCCATCACGTCTCCGGGCCGCGCTGCGGGCGGCCCGCCGCTTCCTGGTCCGGGTGCCGAGCACGGTCGAGGTTGGCGCGATGGAGTTCGCTCGAACGCCGACCGTGCTGCAGGCGCCGACCACC
This sequence comes from uncultured Solirubrobacterales bacterium, assembly GCA_963704385.1. Lineage (GTDB taxonomy): Bacteria > Actinomycetota > Thermoleophilia > Solirubrobacterales > Solirubrobacteraceae > Palsa-465. Next base: position 5,049,664 of record OY969904.1, on the reverse strand, counting down.
GACCACGCGGCCACGGCGGCCGCGCTGGCCAGGACACCGCACACCAGCGGCGGCACCGCTGTCGGTCAGGCGATCCTGACCGCCCTGGCGGAGCTCAGGCGGGTGCCGCTGGTGGCCGGCAAGCGCCCGCCTGGAGCGATCGTGCTCATCTCCGACGGAGCCTCGAACGTCGGCATCGGGCCGCTCGCTGCCGCTCGCCAGGCCGCCGCGGAGCACATCCCGATCTACACGGTGTCCGTGGGCACGCCGAACGGCACGATCCCGATCAGGCAGGGGTCAAACACGGTGACCGTGCCCGTGCCGGTCAGCCGTGAGCAGCTCGCCGCGATCGCGCGCAGCTCGGGCGGCCGCGCCTTCACAGCTTCCGACGCCGGCGGGGTGAGCGCGGCCTACGACCGCCTCGCCGCCCGGCTCGGCCACAAGCAGGTCAAACAGGAGATCACCGCGAGCTTTGCCGGCGGAGGCCTGGTGCTGCTGCTGATCGGCAGCGTCATGTCGTTGCGCTGGTTCGGCCGCCTCGTCTAGATGAAGTGACCAATGGAGGACAGATGAACGAGATCGACCAATCGAGCGACCTCCGCGCCCAGGCCGGCGAAGCTCTGGAAGATGCCTTGTACGAGATCAAACGGGTGATCGTCGGGCAGGACGCGATGCTCGAGCGATTGCTGGTGAGCCTGCTCGCCGGCGGGCATGTGCTGCTCGAGGGCGTTCCCGGCTTGGCCAAGACGCTGACCGTGAAGACCCTGGCGGCGGTGCTCGGTGGCTCGTACAGCCGGATCCAGTTCACCCCGGACCTGGTCCCCGCCGACCTGGTCGGCACGCGCGTCTACCGGCCCGACACGGGTGGCTTCGACACCGAGCTCGGCCCGGTGCACTGCAACTTCCTGCTCGCCGACGAGATCAACCGTGCCCCGGCCAAGGTCCAGTCGGCCCTGCTCGAGGTCATGCAGGAGCAGCAGGTGACGATCGGCGGGACCACGTACCAGGTGCCCTCGCCGTTCATCGTGATGGCGACCCAGAACCCGATCGAAGCGGAGGGCACCTACCCGCTGCCCGAGGCGCAGGTGGACCGGTTCCTCATGAAGATCCTGGTCGACTACCCGAGCATGGGGGAGGAGGCGGCCGTCGTCGGGCGCAGCCTCGGCGATCCGGCTGCCGTGCGAGAGTGCCTGTCGGTGCGGGACCTCAGCCGCCACGCCGCGGCGGCCCGCACCGTGCTCGTCGACCGCGAGGCCATCGGCTACGCGGTCGCGCTCGCGGACGCCACCCGCCATCCCGCCAAGCACGGGCTCGGGGAGATCGCACCGCTGATCGAGTTCGGCGCCAGCCCGCGCGGGCCGATCGGCCTGGTCCAGGCCGCTCGGGTGCTGGCGCTCCTGCGGGGCCGTGGCCACATCGTCACGGCCGACATTCGCGACCTCGCGCCGGACGTGCTGCGCCACCGGATCGTCCTCTCCTACGACGCCCTGAGCGAGGGCGTGACGGCGGACGAGCTGCTCGAGCGGGTGCTGGCCGCGGTCCCTGAGCCTGACGCCGAGCACCTGATGCGCGAGGCGTCGACCGTCGTGAGAGCGCGGTGACCGAGACCCTGCTGAGGCCGCCCGCGGCCAGGCAGGGCCCGGGCCCGCTCCCGCAGCCCCTGGTCGACGCGCTCGACGTCGCCGTCAGCCGCCTGGTGGCGCGGACGCTGCCGGGCGACCGCCGGGCGGCCGGGGTCGGCGTCGGCACCGAGCTCGCCCAGCTGCGGCCGTACGAAATCGGTGACGACGTACGCCACATCGATCCGTCCGCCACTGCCCGCACCGGCCAGGCCCACGTGCGGATGCACGTGCCCGAACGCGCGCTGACCACCTGGATCGTGCTCGACCTCTCGCCGTCGATGGCCTTCGGCACAGCTCGGCGGCTGAAGGCGGACGTGGCCGAGGGTGTGGCGCTGGTGTTCGGCCGCCTCGGGATACGGCGGACGGGGAGCGTCGGGCTGATCGCCTTCGGGGCCGCCGCTCCCCGCGTGGTGCCGCCGCGCGGGGCCAAGCCCGGCATGGTCGCCCTGCGCCGGATGCTGAGCGAGGGTGTGGCCCCCGACGGCCAGCAGGACCCCGAGGGCCTGGGGGGTGCGCTGCAGCGCGTGGCGCGACTGGCCCGCCAGCCCGGGCTCGTGGTCCTGATCACCGACTTCCGCGATCAGCGGGCCTGGGAGCGGCCCCTGGGCTCGGTGCGCGTCGGCCACTCCGTGCTCGCCGTCGAGATCGTCGACCCGCGCGAGGCGGAGCTCCCCGCCGTCGGACACCTGACCCTGGTCGATCCGGAGAGCGGGGCGCGCGTCGAGGTCGACACCTCGCGGGCGCGTGTCCGCCGGCGTTTCGCGGAGCTCGAGCGTGAACGCCGGGCCGCGGTCGCGCGGGAGCTGCGCCGGCTGCGGACCGGCCACGTGGTGCTGTCCACCGACGAGGATTGGCTGCTCGCCCTCGGCCGTTACCTGCGATGACCTTCGCCTCGCCACTGTGGCTGGCCGGGCTGACCCTCGTTCCGCTGGCCATCGCCGCGTCGGTCCTGGCCCGCCGGCGAGCGCGGCGGTATGCGATCCGGTTTCCGGCCGTGGCGACGCTACAGCTGGCCGTGGGGTCTGGGGGCTCGTGGCGGCGCCGGATCCCAGCAGCGTTCGCGCTCGCCGCGCTCGCCGCCCTGGTTCTCGCGCTCGCCCGCCCGCATGTGAGCTACCGGGCCGCGGTCAATGTGGGCTCGGTCATGCTCGTCAGCGACCAATCCGGGTCGATGGCCGCCACCGACGTAGCGCCGACACGATTGGCGGCTGCCGAGCGGGCCGCCGACACCTTCATCAGCGAGCTTCCGGGCAGCGTGCGGCTCGGCGCGATCACGTTCTCCAGCGCACCGAACCAGGTGCAGGGTCCGGTGGCCAATCACGCGGCGGCCCAGTCCGTCATCGACGGCCAGACCGCGGGCGGGAGCACCGCCACCGGCGACGCGCTCGAGCTCGCGCTCCAGCTCCTTCGAGGCGCTAGCCCGAAGCACCCGCCCTCGGCGATCGTGCTCCTCTCCGACGGCGCGGCCAACGCGGGACTGAGCGTCGCGACGGTGGCGCGCCAGGCCAAGGCCGAGAGGATCCCGATCTTCACCGTTGCCCTCGGCACGCCCGGAGGAACGCTCCCCAACCCGGAGCCCTTCGCGCCGCCCGTGCCGGTCCCACCGGATCCCCAGCTGATGGACGAGATCGCCCAGCTTTCGGGCGGGCGCACGTTCGCCGCACAGAGCGCGGACGAGCTCAGGTCGATCTACACCGGGCTCGGCAACCGACTGGGCGTGGTGACCCGCCAGCGCGAGGTCACGGCCGAGTTCGCCATCGGCGGGCTGGCGCTGCTGCTGGTGGCCGCGGCGGCGTCGGCGCGCTGGGCGGGCCGGCTTCCCTGACCTGACCAGCCGGCGCCCGGGCGCCGCACCCGGTGTATGGTCGGGTCGATGAGGCGTCGGGTCCCAACTTCTGGCAGGTCTGGCGCTCGCTCGCTCAGTCCTACTCCCTGAATCCGGCCCGCACGGTCATCTCGGGTTACTCGATGGGCGGCTGGGCGTCCTACAAGCTGGCCTTCGAGCACCCCGACGACTTCGCCGGAGCGCTCGTCCTGGACGGTCCGCTGGTCTGCGGGATCGAGGCCTACCCGGGTGTGAACGCGGACGCATTCACCGACCCCGCGTGCTCGCAGGACGGTGAGAGCCAGCCGCTCATCGCCAACCCCCGGTGGATTCCCTATGTGATCGACCAGACCTACGCCGACGAGCTGGTCCCGACCACCGGGGTGATCGCCCAGGCCCGGGCCTTCGACCAGCTCGGCCAGCGCTACGACCTGTTCATCCACACCGGGGCCGACCACCTCATCTACGCCACCGAGGACCGGTTCGGCGATGCCGTGACGGCGCTCGGCGATCCGACCCGCACCGTGAACCCGGGCCAGTTCACCTACAGCTGGTATCCGAGCCTGAACAACGCCGCGCTCGGGATCGGGGCGACCGGCGATTACTGGCTGAGCGGCCTGGCGGCACGCGAGCGCTCCTACGGGAAGATCGCCACGATCCAGGCCGACGACGCCGCGCTCCCCGATCCGGCCGTTACCGCGCAGCGCTCAGGGCCCGGGCTCGTGACCCAGCCGCTGCCGGGCACGGAGACCCGGCTCTCCTGGGCGCTCGGCGCGCGCCCCGCACCCGCCCGGCGGATGACCCTGACCCTGACCGACGTCTCCGCGTTCGACCTCGACGCCCGGGCCGCTCGGCTCCGGACCGGCACGATCACGGTCCTCAGCGACGGTCTGGTCCGGCTGACCATCCACGGGCTGCGTCGCGGGACCAAGGTGGTCCGGAGCGGACGCACCATTGCCCGCGCGAACGCCAGGGGGATCGCCTCGGTGACCCTTGGGGCGGGAACGACCGTGCTCAGGTTGGCGAGGCGGGCCAGGTAGGTCCTGCTGCCCTAATCGGCGACGTGCACGACCAGCTTGCCGGTGTTCGCGCCGTCGAACAGCATGTTGATCGCGGTCGGGAGCTGCTCAAAGCCCTCGACGACGGTCTCGAGGGCCTGGAGCTTCCGATCGCGGACCCAGCCCGCCAACTCGGGGATCGCCTCGGTCATGCGGCCGAGATGGTCGAGGACGATGAAGCCCTGCAGCAGGACGCGGTTGACCAGCAGGTTGCTGAAGCTCCGTGGACCCGGCGGCGGCTCGTCGTCGTTGTAGCCGGAGATCAGCCCGCACAGGGCCACCCGCGCGCGGAGGTTCAGGCGCGCGAACACGGCTTCCATGATGTGACCGCCGACGTTCTCGAAGTCGACGTCGATCCCGTCTGGTGTCGCGGCCACCAGCTGCTCGTGCCAATCCGCGGACCGGTGGTCCACGGCGGCGTCGAACCCCAACCGGTCGGTCAGCATCGCGCACTTGTGGCTGCCACCGGCGATCCCGACCACGCGGGCACCGCTCAGCTTGGCGATCTGTCCGGCCACCGAGCCGACCGCGCCCGCCGCCGCCGAGACGACGACGGTCTCGCCCGGCTGCGGACGGCCAATGTCCTTGAGCCCGACCCAGGCGGTCAGCCCGGTGACCCCGAGCACGCCGAGGTAGGCGCTCGGCGAGACGCCTGGAAGCTCTGAGACCGGAAGCAGCGGCGCCGCGTCCGAGGCCACCGCCCATTCCTGCCAGCCGATCAGACCCTGTACGAGCTGACCCTCGCTGTACGCCGAGTGCTGGGTGGCCACCACGCGGCCCAGCCCGACGCCGCGCATGACCTCGCCGATCGCCACCGGAGGCAGATAGGTCGGGGTATCGCGGATCCAGGTGCGGTTGGTCGGATCCAGTGAGATCCACTCCGTGCTGACCAGCGCCTCGCCCTCCCCGATCTCGGGGATCGGCTCCTCGACCAGCTCGAAGGTGTCCTCGTTGATCCTCCCGTCGGGGCGAGTGCGCAGAAGGAAACGGCGATTTGAGTCGGGCATGGGCTGACCCTACCGCGGACAGCCTGCGGGAGCGAGCGGCCTGGCGCCGCTAACCGCGGTGGACCGACTCGACGTTGGTGCCGTCGGGGTCCAGGACGAAGGCCGCGTAGTAGCCCGGGCCGTATTGCGGGCGCTCGCCCGGTGGCCCGTTGTCGCGGTAGCCGGCCGACACGGCCGCGGCGTAGAAGTCGTCCACCGTGGGGCGGTCAGGCGCCCGGAACGCGATGTGCAGGTGCTCGGTGGGGGACCGGCCGTCGTGGACGAGCGAGAACGTCGCCCACCCGCCACGGAACTGCACGCCCTCCTCCCACCGCCGCCCTTCACGCAGGCCGGTGTGCCGAGCAATCGTCCGGTAGAACGCCTCGGACGCGTCGAGGTCGGCCACTCCGATCCACAGATGGTCGATGTTCCCGCCCCGCCGGGTGTCGCCGTGATGGACGGCCTCGGCGCTGTTGCCGTCGGGATCGAGGAGGAACGCGCCGTAGTAGTCCGGCCGGTACTGCGGCCGCTCGCCGGGGCGGCCCGCGTTCTCGTAGCCCGCATCGATGCCCGCTTGCCAGAACGCGTCCACCCGCTCCCGTGACGGGGCGACGAAGCCGACGTGCAGATACCGGGTGGCACGACCGGGGGCCTCCGCTTGGAGAATCGCGAAGTCGTCCCAGGCCACGATCTCGGCCGTGTCATGGGTGGGCTCGATCCCCACCGCGCCCAGGACGGTTCGGTAGAAGCGCTCCGACGCCTCCCGGTCCCGCGCGCGGATCGTCACGTGGGCGAACATGACCGTACCTTGCTACAGGTTCACGGCCACGTACTTCGTCTCCAGGTACTCCTGGATCCCCTCGGGGCCGCCCTCCCGGCCGAAGCCGGACTGCTTGATCCCGCCAAAGGGGGCGGCTGGGTTGGAGACCATGCCCTGATTGAGGCCGACCATCCCGGTCTCGAGGCGCTCGACTACGCGCAGGGCCCGCTTGATGTCGCGCGTGAAGACGTAGGCCACGAGGCCGTACTCGGTGTTGTTGGCGGCGGCGATGGCCTCGTCCTCGGTGGCGAAGGCCTTCACGGGCGCGACGGGGCCGAAGATCTCCTCGGTCAGCAGCTCCGCGCCGTCGGGCACGTCCGTGAGCACGGTGGGGTCGTAGAAATACCCGGCGCCGTCTCGGGCGTGGCCGCCGACGAGCGCCCGGGCGCCCCGGTCGACGGCGTCCTCGACGAGGTGCGAGACCTTGTCCCGCTGCGTGGCGTCGATCAGGGGGCCGACCTCGACGCCATCGTCGGTGCCGCGCCCCACCTTCATGGCGCCCATCTTTTCGGCCAGCTTGTCGGCGAACTGGTCAGCCACGGGGGCGGCGACGTGGAAGCGGTTGGCCGCGGTGCAGGCCTCGCCGATGTTGCGCATCTTGGCGATCAGCCCGCCCTGCACGGCGTCGTCGATGTCGGCGTCCTCGAACACGATGAAGGGGGCGTTGCCGCCGAGCTCCATCGATAGCCGGAGCAGGTTGTACGAGGCCTGCTCCATCAGCCGGCGTCCAACTTCGGTCGAGCCGGTGAAGGACAGCTTGCGCAGGCGCTGGTCGGCGATCAGCGGCCCGGTGGCCTGGCCCGCGGACGAGGCCGTGATCAGGTTGAGCACGCCGGCGGGGAGCCCTGCCTCCTCCAGGATCTTGGCCAGCATGAGCATCGACAGCGGCGTTTGCTGGGCGGGCTTGACGACCATCGTGCAGCCGGCGGCGATGGCCGGGCCGATCTTCCGGGTTCCCATGGCCAGGGGGAAGTTCCACGGCGTGATCAGCAGGCACGGCCCGACCGGCTGCTTCATCGTCAGCAGGCGGCCCTGGCCGTTGGGGGCGACGGCGTAGCGGCCGTCGATCCGCACCGCCTCCTCGGAGAACCAGCGCAGGAACTCGGCGGCGTAGACGATCTCGGCCTTTGACTCCTTGAGCGGCTTGCCCATCTCGAGCGTCATCAGCAGGGCCAGCTCGTCCTGGCGGGCGATGATGGCCTCAAAGGCGCGGCGGAGGATCTCGCCGCGCTCGCGCGGCGGGTGCTGGCTCCACGCGGGTCCAGCGTCGACGGCGGCGTCGAGCGCCGCCATCGCGTCCTCCGCGGAGGCGTCGGCGACTTCGGCCAGCGTCTCCCCGGTGGCCGGGTCCTCGACGGCCAGGGTGCCCTTCGAGCCGTCGCGCCAGGTGCCCCCGATGTACAGCTGCTTGGGAGCCCGCTCGAGGACGGTGTGCTCTTCGGTGGCGGTGATCGTGGTCATGTTCAAACCGTACCCTGCGCCGCCCGAGGGTCAACCCCGGGCGGCGCAGGTCTCAGTTCTGATCAGGCGACGGACCGCAGCGCCACCGGTTCGAGCGCCGCGCCGAGCACCTCGTCGACGGTCATCGCGAAGTGGAACTTCATCGCCTCGCGGACCTCCTCGGGCACGTCGTCCAGGTCGCCCCGGTTGCGCTCGGGCAGGACCACGTCGGTCAGTCCGGCGGCGTGCGCCGCCAGGACCTTCTGCTTGACCCCGCCGATCGGTAGCACCCGGCCCTGGAGGGTCACCTCGCCGGTCATCCCGACGGTGTGCTTCACCGGCCGCCCGCTGAGGAGCGAGGTGAGCGCGGTCACCATCGTGACCCCGGCGCTCGGGCCGTCCTTGGGGATGGCGCCTGCCGGCACGTGCACGTGGAATGTCCGGTCCTCGAACGCGTTCGGCTCGACGCCGAGCTCGTCCGAGTGTCCCTGTACGTAGGAGAGGGCGATCTGCGCCGACTCCTTCATGACGTCGCCGAGCTGACCGGTCAGAGTCAGACCGGGCTTGCCCTGCATCGCCGTGGCCTCGACGAACAGCACGTCTCCACCGGCTCCGGTGACCGCCAGACCGGTGGCCACGCCGGGCACGGCTGTGCGAATCGCCGACTCCTGGAAGAACTTCTGGCGGCCGAGGGCGTCGCGGATCTGATCGAGATCGATCGTCACCGGAGCCGCGGTCTCGTTCGACGCAACCTTCGTCGCCGTCTTACGCAGAAGCGTCCCGAGCTCGCGCTCGAGCTGGCGGACGCCGGCCTCGCGCGTGTACTCCGTGGCGATCGTGTTCAGTTGCTCATCGGAGATCGAGACCTCGTCGTCCCTCAGACCGTTGCGCTCGAGCTGACGCGGCCACAGATAGCCACGGGCGATCGCGACCTTCTCCGAGGTCGTGTAGCCGTCGAAACGGATGACTTCCATCCGGTCCAGCAGCGGCCCGGGGATCGTGTCGGCCACGTTCCCGGTGGCGATGAACATCACATTGCTCAAGTCGAGCTCGACGTCCAGGTAGTGATCGCGGAAGCTGTGATTCTGAGCCGGGTCGAGCACCTCGAGCAGGGCCGAGCTCGGGTCGCCGCGCCAGTCGGCGCCGACCTTGTCGACCTCGTCGAGCATGATCACCGGGTTCATCGTCTCGGCGTCCCGCAGCGCGCGCACCAGCCGCCCGGGGAGGGCGCCGATGTACGTGCGGCGGTGACCGCGGATCTCCGCCTCGTCACGAACGCCGCCCAGTGACATCCGGACGAACTTCCGGCCGGTGGCCCGGGCGATCGACTCGCCGATCGAGGTCTTGCCGGTGCCGGGCGGTCCGATCAGGGTCAGGATCGCGCCCGACCGCTTGTCCTCGGTGATGCCGCGCTCCTGGCGCAGCTTCTTGACCGCGATGTACTCGACGATCCGGTCCTTGACGTCCTCCAGGCCGGCGTGGTCGGCATCGAGGACCTCGCGTGCGTTCTGGGGATCCAGGCGCTCATCCGAGCGCTTGCTCCACGGCACGGCGATCAGCCAGTCCAGGTAGGTCCGGATCACGGTCGACTCAGCGCTCTGCTCGCCCATCCGCTCGAGGCGTCCGAGCTCCTTTTCGGCCTGCTCCTTGACGGTGTCGGGCATGCCCGCTTCCTCGATCTTGGTCCGGTACTCCTCGAGGATGGAGCCGTCGTCCTCGCCGAGCTCCTTGCGGATCGACTCCATCTGCTTGCGCAGGAAGTACTCGCGCTGCTGCTTCTCCGCGCCGGACTCGACGTCCTCGCGGATCCGCTTGCGGACCTGCAGCTCGGCCAGCCGCTCCCGCTGGTTCTTCACCGCGAGCTCGAGCCGCTCCGTGACGTCGAGCGTCTGCAGGAGCTGGACCTTCTGCTCGTATGTGATGTCGGGTGAGTAGCCGGATGTGTCGGCGAGGGCACCGGGCTCGGTGATGCTGCGCACGAAGGCCGCGACACGGCCATCGTCGCCACGCAGCTCGAGGATCTCCTCGACCACGGCGCGGTACTCACGCTCGAGGTTGCGGGTCTTCCCATCGACCGGATTCTCGTCCGGGCGCTCTTCGACATCGACGTAAAGGCGGCCATCGGGCATCGTCTGCGCGGCGCCGGCGACGCCACGGTGCAGGCCCTGGAGGGTCACCGCGCGGGCGCCACCGGGCAGGCGGACGCGGTCCGCGACCTCGGCCACGGTCCCGACGTTGGCAAATTCCTGTTCGTGCTTAGGCACGAGTAGCACGCGCTCCTCGTCGCCGACGTCGACGGCGAGCGTGAGCGACATGCCCGGGAAGACGACTGCGTCTTCCAGCGGGACTAAGAGAAGACGGCTAGACATGATGCTCAATTCTTCGCTTTCGGTAGTTGCTTACCAGAGATAAGTAAGGATACCACTTTTCGATTCCTCCGTGGACCCCGATCTAAGTCTTGAGCACTTAGATTAGCGCGCATGGAATCCGGCTCGCAGCGCTGGCGCGCGGCGACGGTCGCCCGCCCCGTTCACGCCGGTCGCCCGCACCGGTTGACATCGGTCGCCCGCCCCGGTTGACATCGGTCGCCCGCCCCCCCGTTGACATCGGTCGCCCGCCCCCGTTCACATCTGGGATCATGCGCGCGGATGCAGGTCGAGCCCACAACCCCCGACGACGAGCCCGCTCACGACATCCTCGCTGCCGAGGCCTTCGCCGTGCCCGGTCCGGACCCGGCGCTGCGCCACGGCCCAGTCGTCCTCCCCGAGGATCCGAGCGGCATCGCCGAGCCCCACGACATCCTCGCCGCCGAGGAGTTCGCGATGCCGGCCCCGTGCTCGCCGGGGGCCGCGAGCGCGTTGAAGCGCAAGGCCTCCGCGCCGCGGGTCGCCCTCGGAGCCGGGGCGGCGGTGCTCGTCCTGCTCGGCCTGCGCCGCCGCCGCTGATCCTCGCCCCTCAGAGGTAGCCGGCAAGTCGGCACGGCACGCTGTTGCCCGTTTGTGATCAGGGCACAGGTCGCGGGTGAGCGCGGGGGCGGTGGGGCCCAAGTCCTGGCACTCGGGTGACGAAACACACGTATTTCGTGTGAAACGCGCCCGAAGTCGCGGGGGAGGGCCTGCCCCAGGGCGCTCGGCCGTGACCCCGTGCTCAGCGACGCGCGCGCCGCGGCGGCAGCAGGTCGGTGATGGTTCCCGCGGCGAGTTCGGCGGCGAAGGCGACCGTCTCGGTCAGGGTGGGGTGGGGGTGGATGGTCAGAGCGATGTCCTCGGCGTCCGCGCCCATCTCCAGGGCGTGAACGGTCTCGGCGATCAGCTCGCCCGCGTTCACGCCGACCATGCCGGCGCCGAGCAGTCGCTGCGTTCCGGGCTCGAACAGGAGCTTCGTCATCCCCTCCTCACGCGCCAGGCCGAGCGCCCGCCCGGACGCCGACCACGGGAACGCGGTTCGCTCGAACTCGATGCCGGACGACCGGGCGTCGTTTTCGGTCAATCCCATCCACGCGAGCTCGGGGTCGGTGTAGGCAACGGACGGGATCGCCCGCGGATCGAATTCGACATCCATACCAGCGATCACCTCGGCCGCCGTCTTGCCCTCGTGCGATGCCTTGTGCGCGAGCATCGGACCGCCAACGATGTCGCCGATCGCGTGGATCCACGGCACGTTGGTCCGCAGCTGACGGTCCACGGGGATGTACCCCCGCGAGTCGACCGTGACCCCGGCGGCGGCGGCGTCGATCTCGAGGCCGTTGGGGATCCGGCCGACTGCGACCAGCAGCCGGTCGGCCAGGACCGATTCGCCGTTCGAGAGCGTGACCTTGAGGCCGGACTTCTGAGCCTTGACCGAGTACACCTCGGTCTCGGTGTGGATGGCCTCATAGCGTGCCGAGATCCGCTTCTGGAGCGGCCGAACCAGGTCGGAGTCACAGCCCGGAAGGAGCTGGTCGAGCAACTCGACGACGGTCACGCGCGCGCCGAGGGCGTCGTACACGGTCGCCAGCTCGAGCCCGATGATCCCGCCCCCGATCACGAGCAGGTGCTTGGGCACGTCGGTGATGGCCAGGGCGCCGGTCGAGTCGACGACCCGCGGATCCTCGGGGAGGAACGGCAGCGTCCCGGCGCGCGAGCCGGCGGCGATGATGCAGTTGCCGAAGGTGACGGTCCGATCGCCGACGGTGATGGCGTTCGGCCCGGTGAACCGGCCCGTTCCCTGGATCACCTCGACCTTCCGCTGCCGGGCGAGCGCGGCGAGGCCTCCGGTCAGCTTGTCGACCACCGACTGCTTCCATTCGCGCAGCGCGTCGATGTCGATCTTCGGCCGCCCGAATGAGATGCCGTGTGAGCCCATCTCCTCGGCCTCGGCGATCACCCGGGCCGAGTGCAGGAGCGCCTTGGACGGGATGCAGCCGACATTGAGGCAGACCCCACCGAGCCGCTCGTAGCGCTCGATCAGGACGGTCTCCAGGCCGAGGTCGGCGGCCCGAAAGGCGGCCGTGTAGCCGCCCGGCCCGGAGCCCAGCACGACCACCTGAGCGTCATGACCGCCGGCGGCGTCAGCAGAGAGTGGGGGAGGGGGCTCGGCGGTGACGGCGGCGGGCTCTGGGGGAGGGGGCTCGGCGGTGACGGCGGCGGGCACCGGGGGAGGCGGCGACGCCGAGTCCCCCTCCAGCGTCAGGAGCACGCTCCCCTCGGAGACGCGGTCGCCGATCTTGACGCTGAGCTGGGTGACCTGGCCGGCGAAGGGGGCGGGCACGTCCATCGTCGCCTTGTCTGACTCGAGCGTGACCAGGGGGTCCTCGACGGCGACCTCGTCGCCGGCGGCGACGTGGATCTCGATCACTGGAACGTCGGTGAAGTCCCCGATGTCGGGGACGCGGACCTCGCGCACCGGGCTCACAGCAGCGCCCGTCGCAGGTCGCTCAACACGCCGACCAGGTGGACCACGAACCGCGCGGCGGCCGCGCCGTCGATCACCCGGTGGTCATACGACAACGAGAGCGGCACCATCAGGCGGGGGACGAACTCCTGGCCGTTCCAGACCGGCTTGGTCGCCGCGCGAGTGACCCCAAGGATCGCCACCTCGGGCGCGTTGACGATCGGGGTGAACGAGGTGCCGCCGATCCCGCCCAGGGAAGAGATCGTGAACGTACTCCCGGCCATGTCGGCCGGGCCGAGCTTGCCCTCCCGCGCCTTGGCCGACAGGGCGGTGAGCTCGCGGGCGATCTCCAGCAGGCCCTTCTTGTCGGCGTCCTTGATCACCGGCACGACGAGCCCGCCTGGGGTGTCGGCGGCGAAGCCGATGTTGTAGTAGCGCTTGAGCACGAGGTCCTCGCCGTCGAGCGAGGAGTTGAACTCGGGGAACTCCTTCAGGGTGGCGACGGAGGCCACGACCAGGAACGAGACCATCGTCACCTTGACCCCGTCGGCCGCGTGCTCCTGGTTCAGCTGCTTCCGCCAGGCCTCGAGGTCGGTGATGTCGGCCTCGTCGTTGTGGGTGACGTGGGGGATCATCACCCAGTTGCGGGCCAGGTTCGGGGCCGAGATCTTCTGGATCCGGCTGCGGGCCACGCGCTCGACCGGCCCGAACTTCTCGAAGTCCACCGAGGGCCATGGCGGGAGCTCCAGGCCGAGGGCGGGGGCGCCGGGTGAGGGTGCGACGGCGGGAGGGGCGCTGCGGGCCAGCCGCTCCACGTCCTCGCGCGTGATCCGCCCCTTGCGTCCGGTTCCGCTGACCCCGCCCAGGTCGACACTGAGCTCGCGGGCCAGGCGGCGTACCGACGGGCTGGCGTAGATCGCTTCCCCGCCCGCCCGCCCGTCCGCTTCCCCGCCGTCGACCGCGACCCCGACCGCGGGCGGGGGCTCGGGAACGACAGGCGGCTCCGCGGCCAGCGCACTGCCGATCGCGTCAGGCGCCGCCGCCTCGGTGGGCGCTCCGTCTGACGCGATCGCCGACGCCTTGGACGGGGCCTCGAGCGCGCCGTCGGTCACCGGCTCGATCGTCACGAGCAGCTTGCCCTGGGAGACCCGGTCGCCGACGGCGACGTGCAGTTCGCGCACGGTGCCCGCGAACGGCGCCGGAACGTCCATCGTGGCCTTGTCCGACTCGAGGGTCAGGAGCGGGTCGTCGAGGGCGACCTGATCGCCCGGCCCAACGAGGATCTCGATGACCGGGACGTCCTCGAAGTCGCCGATGTCCGGCACTTCGACGGCCACAGCGCTCATACGGTCGTCGGCATCGGCGCGTCGGGGTCGATCTGGAAGCGCTCGATCGCCTCCTGCACACGCACGGGGTCGATCATCCCCTCGTCGGCCAGCTCGCGCAGCGCGGCCACGGCGACGAACTCGCGGTCGACCTCGAAGAAGCGCCTGAGCGCGCGCCGATAGTCGCTGCGCCCGAACCCATCGGTGCCGAGCACCCGGTAGCGGGCCGGCACCCACTGGCGGATCTGGTCGGCGAACGCGCGGATGTAGTCGGTCGAGGCGACCACCGGTCCGTCGCGGCCCTCGCCGGATAGGCACCCGGCGACGTACGCGCGCCGGGGCTCGGCGAGCGGATGGAGCAGGTTCCAGCGCTCGACCTCGATCCCGTCGCGGCGGAGCTCCGTGAACGAGGTCACGCTCCAGACGTCGGCCGCCACGCCGAAATCCTCCTCCAGGATCGAAGCCGCGGCCAGGACCTCGTTCAGGATCGTCCCGGAGCCGAGCAGCTGGACCCGCGGCCCGTCGACCGTTGACGTCCGCAGCAGGTACATCCCCCGCAGGATGCCCTCCTCGGCCCCGGCCGGCATCGCCGGATGATGGTAGTTCTCGTTCATCAGCGTGAGGTAGTAGAAGACGTCCTCCTGCTCGCCGACCATCCGGCGCAGGCCCTCGTGGATGATCACGGCGACCTCGTAGCCGAAGGCCGGGTCGTAGGCCCGGACGTTGGGCACGACCGAGAACAGCACGTGGCTGTGGCCGTCCTCGTGCTGGAGCCCCTCGCCGTTGAGCGTGGTCCGCCCGGCGGTGCCACCGAGCAGGAACCCGCGCGTGCGGTTGTCGCCGGCCGACCAGACGAGGTCGCCGACGCGCTGGTAGCCGAACATCGAGTAGTAGATATAGAACGGCACCATCTGGACGCCGTGGGCGCTGTAGGAGGTGCCGGCGGCGATGAACGATGAGATCGAGCCGGCCTCGGTGATCCCCTCCTCGAGGATCTGGCCGTGCGCGTCCTCCTTGTAGAACATCAGTTGCTCGGCGTCCTGGGGCTGGTAGCGCTGGCCGAGCGGGGAGTAGATCCCGACCTGGCGGAACAGGCCCTCCATCCCGAAGGTCCGCGACTCGTCGGGGACGATCGGGACGACGTGGCGACCGATCTGCTTGTCGCGCAACAGCGCCGCCAGGACCCGCACGAAGGCCATCGTGGTCGAGATCTCCCGATCGCCGCTGCCCTCCAGCTGCGAGCCCCACAGCGACAGGTCGGGGACCGGGAGCGGCTCGGCCGCGCGACGCCGCCCCGGCATCGAGCCACCGAGCGCGGAACGGCGCTCGCGCAGGTAGAGCATCTCCGGTGAATCGCCGGGCGGCTTGTAATAGGCGGCGTTGCGGACCTGCTCGTCGGTCAGCGGCAGCTCGAACCGATCCCGGAAGGCGAGTAGCGCGTCCTCGGTCATCTTCTTGGCCTGGTGGGTGATCATCTGGCCCTCGCCCGACACCCCCATTCCGTAGCCCTTGATCGTCTTGGCCAGGATCACCGTGGGCTGGCCCTGATGGCGGGCGGCCTCGTAGTAGGCCGCGTAGACCTTCTGCTGGTCCAGTCCGCCGCGATTCAACAGCCAGATCTCGGCGTCGGTCATGTGGGCGACGCGCTCGAGCAGCACCGGATCCTTGCCGAAGAAGTGCTCGCGCACGTATGCCCCGTCGCGGGACTTGTAGGTCTGGTACTCGCCGTCGACCGACTCCTCCATCACGCGCACGAGACGGCCGTCGACGTCGGCGGCCAGCAGCGGGTCCCAGCGCGCGCCCCAGATCACCTTGATCACGTTCCAGCCCGCGCCCCGGAAGTCCGATTCGAGCTCCTGGATGATCTTCCCGTTGCCGCGGACCGGGCCGTCCAGGCGCTGCAGGTTGGCGTTGACGACCCAGATCAGGTTGTCCAGCTGCTCGCGGCCCGCGAGCCCGATCGAGCCCATGGTCTCCGGCTCGTCGGTCTCACCGTCGCCGATGAAGGCCCACACCTTGCGCCCGGCGGTCTGTGCGATCGACCGCGCCTCGAGGTACTTCATGAACCGCGCCTGGTAGATCGAGGTGATCGCCCCGAGGCCGAGCGAGACGGTCGGGAACTGCCAGAAGTCGGGCATCAGCCACGGGTGCGGGTAGGAGGACAGGCCGCCGGGCTTGGAGACCTCCTGGCGGAATCCGTCGAGCTGCTCCTCGGTCAAGCGCCCCTCCAGGTAGGCGCGTGCGTAGTTGCCGGGGGAGGAGTGGCCCTGGAAGTAGACGAGGTCGCCCAGGCTGTCGGGGCCCGGCGCGCGCCAGAAGTGATTGAAGCCGACCTCGTACAGCGCGGCCAGCGACTGGTAGCTGGCGATGTGGCCGCCGAGCTCGGAGGACTGCTTGTTGGCGCGGACCACGATGGCCATCGCGTTCCAGCGCACGATCGAGCGCAGCCTGCGCTCCAGGGCCGGATCGCCGGGCAGCTTCGCCTCCCGCTCGGGCGGGATCGTGTTGACGTATGGGGTGTTGAGGGTGGCGATTGGCCCCGTCCCCGCGTGCTGCGCGCGCTCGACGACGCGCTGGAGCAGATGGCGGGCCCGGTCGGGCCCGTCGTGGGCCACGACCGCATCGACCGCGTCCAGCCACTCGCTCGTCTCGACCGCGTCGAGATCGGCTCCGGCGCCGTTGGTGCTCGGGCTCTGCACGCGATCGGTCATGTCGTATGCGATGGTACGCGCGTGATCAGTGCAGATGAAGATCTCGCCTTCGCCGGCCCCGGGGCCCTCGCCGAGCTGGTGCGCTCGGGTCAGGTCCATCCGCGTGAGCTCGTCGAGCTGTGCCTGCGACGGATCGAGGCGCTCGACCCGCAGGTGAACGCGTTCCGGACGACGATGGCCGAGGAGGCCCTGGCCGCAGCCGACGACGCGGCCGGCTCCGACGGGCCGCTGGCCGGGGTGCCGATCGCGGTCAAGGACGAGATGCCCGTGGCCGGCCAGGCCATGACCTGGGGGTCGCGGACCTACGGCCCGCCGCAGGCTGCCGACGCCGAGTTGGTGGGGCGGCTACGGGCGGCGGGCGCCATCCCGGTGGGCATCACGAACGTCCCCGAGCTGATGATCTTCCCGTGGACGGCCAGCGACGCCAACGGGATCACGCGCAACCCGTGGGACCTGTCGCGCACGCCCGGCGGCTCTTCGGGCGGCTCGGCGGCGGCCGTGGCCTCGGGGATGGTGCCGGCCGCCACGGCGGCCGACGGCGGCGGGTCGATCAGGATCCCCGCGGCGTGCTGCGGGCTGGTGGGGATGAAACCGACCCGCGGGCGGGTCTCGCTGCAGCCGGCTTTCGACGGCTGGTTGGGGCTGGCCGTGTACGGCGCGCTGGCGCGGACGGTCGCCGACAGTGCGCTGCTGCTCGACGCCGTCCACGGCCCGGCTCGCGGCGACACGGCGCCCGCCCCGGTGTTCACGGGACGTTACGCCGAGGTGACCGCCGCCCCGCCGGCCAGGTTGCGGATCGGGCTCTCGCGCAAGCTCCCGCCCGGCCTGATCGCGCCGCTCTCGAGCGACCAGCGCGGAGCCTGGGAGCGGACGGGGCGGCTGCTCGAGCAGCTGGGGCACGAGGTCGCCGAGCGCGACCCGAGCTATGGTCTCGGGTCGCTCGAGTTCACCCAGACTTGGTTGCGCGCCGTGTACGAGGAGTCGCGCAAGGTTCCCGACCCGGCGATGCTCGAGCGCTCGACGCGCCAAATGGCGGCCACCGGCCGCCGGCTCGTACCCGCGTGGCGGCGCGATCAGCTGCTGCGCCGGCGGGCACGGACGGCGACGCGGATCCTTGCGCTGTGGGACCAGATCGACGTGCTGCTCACGCCCGGACTGGCGCGCACCCCGATCGCGGCCGAGGGCGGGTACGACCGCTCGTTCCCGGTCGCCTTCGACCGCGCGGCCCGGTTCACGCCGTGGACACCCGCCTTCAACCTCAGCGGCCAGCCGGCCATCACGATTCCGGCGGGCTTCTCCGCCGATGGGCTCCCGCTGAGCGTTCAGCTGGTCGGCCGCCTGGGCGCCGAGGACACGCTGTACGCGCTCGCCGGCCAGCTCGAGGAGGCCCAGCCGTGGGCCGAGCGCCGGCCAGCGGTGGCCGCCGCGGCGACCACGAGCGGCCGCGGCTCAGTGCCCGGTCAGGGTGTCCAGCAGCCGGCCGGCGGTGGAGTTGAAGCGGGCTAGGTCGTCGTAGGGGCGGGCCACGAGCATCGCTCCCTCGAGCGTGCCGAGGATGCTCTGGGCGACGTCCTCGGGCGATCCGGTGAAGGCCAAGGTGTGCTCGTCCCGGCCGCGGGTGAGCACGCTCGAGAGCCAGCGCTCGTTCTCGTCGAAGAAGTCGATCAC
Source organism: uncultured Solirubrobacterales bacterium (assembly GCA_963704385.1). Lineage (GTDB taxonomy): Bacteria > Actinomycetota > Thermoleophilia > Solirubrobacterales > Solirubrobacteraceae > Palsa-465. The sequence continues at coordinate 5,031,358 of OY969904.1, read as the reverse complement.
CGCGTCGCGCATCGGCTTGGGGAGCGTCCGGTACTCGGCGGCCAGGATCCCGCACAGGCACATCCGCTTGCCCTCGAGCACGTCGGCGTACAGACCCACATAGGACTCGAGCTTGGCCGGGGCATCGGGGCGCTCGCGATCGATCCGGTCCAGGGCCTCGGTGAACCGCTCCGCGTAGCGGGCGATCAGTGCTCGGCCGAGCTCGGCCTTGCCCGAGAAGTGATAGTGCAGGCTGGCCTTGGTCACGCCCAGCTCGGATGCGATGTCGGCGTAGCTGAAGCTGTTGAAGCCGCGTACCTGCACCAGCCGCTCGGCGATGTCGAGGATTCGCTCCGGGGTTCCGGTGTCTTTAGGTGCGCGCGCGACGGCCATCGGTCAAGTCTTCCATACGGTGGGGGCGAAGGACCTTGACAGCTTACCTACTAGTAGGTAAATTCGCGCTAAGCCGGGGGCCGACCACGAAAGCGGTGGTCTGACCTCCAAGTCCAGAGGGGCGACAACCGCGCCCTCCAGTCAATACAGGAGGTGGAGAGATGAGCACCCACACGAGCACCGCGTTCGACCTGTCTCGGTTTGTGGGCGCGGTCGAGGGACGCAACGTGCAGACCCAGCTCGACATGTACGCACCCGACGCGACCGTCACGATCGCCGACCGCATCACCCAGCCGGGCGCTCCCCGCGTGCTGCACGGCCGCGATGAGATCCGGGGCTGGATCGAGGACATCTGCGGGCGCGACATGACCCACGCCGTGCAGCACTCGGTCGCCGATGCCCACGGTGCGGCCTTCTCCGAGGCCTGCCGCTACTCCGACGGCACCAATGTGCTGTGCGCGACCGTCCTCGAGCTCGAGGGCGGGCAGATCACCAAGCAGACCGTCGTCCAGGCCTGGGACGAGGGCTGACCCCCTAAACGGTCTCCGCCGTGCCCGCGGCGGGGACCACTAGGCCATCGAGCGAGCGGCCAGGCCGACGCCGCCGCCGCCCGCGAAGGTCGAGCGCGCCAGGGCCAGGAACTCCGTCACCGCCGGGGGGTGGCGCCGGTCCTGGCGCCAGGCCAGGGTGATGTCGCGGGACAGGGCCGGCTCGGTCACCGCGGCGACGGCGACCTGCGCGCCCGAAGCAAGGGCGTCCGAGCGGGGCAGGATCGCCACGCCCATCCCGCGTGCCACCAGCCGCCGGATGCGCTCGCTCTCGTTTGACTCGAGCTTGATCCGCGGCTCGAAGCCGGCGTGGGCACCGGCGGCCTCGAGCAGCTCGCGCAGTCGCGCTCCCGGGCGGTAGCTGATGAACTCCTCGGCCTCGAGCTCGGCCATCCTGACCCGGCGCCGGCCGGCCAGCGGATGGGTCGGGGGAAGCACGACCATCAGCCGCTCGGAGACGAGCTGGTGGAGCCCCAGACCGTGGCTCTCAACCCGCTCGGTGACGGACAGGAAGGCCAGGTCGAGCACGTCGTCACGAAGCATCTCGGCCAGCTCCTCGCTGGACTGCTCCCGTACGGTCAACTCCACGGCTGGGTGGCGCTCGTGGAAGATGGCCAGGATCAGGGACACGTCGATCGGGCCCATCGTGTGCATCGTCCCGACGACCACATGGCCGCTCTCGACCCCCCTGATGCGCTGAAGCTCCGCGTCGGCGGCGTTCAGCTCGGCCAGGATCCGGCGGGCTCGGGCCACGAGCACGTGGCCCGCGTGGGTGATCTCCACGTGGCGCGTCGTGCGTTCGACCAGCGGCACGCCGACCTCGTCCTCCAACCGGCGGATCTGTTGCGAGAGGGCGGGCTGGGCGACGTGCTCACGCGCGGCCGCGCGGGTGAAGTTGCGCTCGTCGGCCAGCGCCACCAGGTAACGGAGCTGCCGCACATCCATAAGCGATCACTATAGATGTGAGCCAAAACTCGTCTTGGACTTCTAGAGTCCGTGGCGCCATCATGCCACGCACAACCCTCTCCTCCCCAATCGCGCCTCGCCGGTTCGGCCTCATATCCCGCCGAATCACCGGGGCGCGATTCTCGTTCGGGGCGTTACGGCACGTGATAAACACAATCCATGGGAACGATCGATGTCTCCGCCGAGCGCGGCATCGACGGGCCGGCTGACACCGTCTACGGCTACATCGCCGACCACCGCGAGCACCATCCCCATTACCTGCCGCCGGCGTTCTCGGACTTCGAGGTCGAGTCCGGCGGCGTCGGAGCGGGCACCGTCACCCGGTTCAAGGTGACCGCGGGCGGTCGGACGCGCGCCTACCGGATGCAGGTGGCCGAGCCCGCGCCGGGCCAGGTGATGACGGAGTCAGACACCGAATCGAGCCTGGTCACGACCTGGACGGTGACGCCCGACGGCGACCGCTCGCGGGTTCGGATCGCCACCACGTGGGACGGGGCGGGCGGGGTCGGCGGGTTCTTCGAGCGGCTGTTCGCCCCGCGCGTGATGCGCGGCATCTACGCCGATGAGCTCGAACGCCTCGACGCTTACGTGCGGCAGCAGGCGGCGGCCGGTAGCGACTGAGCGCGCGAATGGCGGTGCTGTGTGCCGAAGGGCTCGTGAAGACCGTCGGCGCCGGCCGAGCCGCTCGGCGGGTGCTCGACGGCGTGAGCCTGAGCGTCGAGGCCGACGAGGTGGTCGCCGTCCTCGGCCGATCGGGCAGCGGCAAGTCCACGCTCCTGCATCTCCTGGGCGCACTCGACTCGCCAGACGGCGGACAGATCACGCTGGCCGGCGAGAGCCTCGTCGGGCGCAGCGCCCGGGCCCTGAGCCGGATCCGGCTCCATCACGTCGGGTTCGTGTTCCAGCAGTTCCAGCTGATCGAGGAGCTGAGCGGGGCGGAGAACGTCCTCCTGGCCACCCGCCTCCCGGGCGCACCGGCGGGGGGAGCGCGCCGGGCCGCCAACCTGATCGACGAGCTCGGGTTGACCGACGTCGCCGACCACCTTCCGCACGAGCTCTCGGGAGGCGAGCAGCAGCGCTTCGCGATCGCCCGGGCGCTGGTCAACGGGCCGGAGCTCGTGCTGGCCGACGAACCGACGGGTAGCCTCGATGCCGACAGCGGGGCCGGGGTCCTGGCCCTGCTGCGAGGCCTCCGCGGCCGCGCCGTGGTGATCGTCACCCACGAGCCCGAGGCCACCGGGATCGCTGACCGTGTGCTGCATCTTGCCGACGGTCGTCTGGAGCCTGCGTTGGGAGTCGGCGGGATCGCTGCTTCGTGAGCGCGCCGGCGATCGTGGCCACGCTGGCCGAGGCGCGTCGGGGGCTGGCGCTGGCACGCCGGCGCACGGTGCTGGCGGCGCTCGGGATTGCTCTGGCCGCGGCGATGCTGTCGGCGGCGCTCGTCGTCGCGGACGGGCTCGGGCTCGGGTTCGATCGCGCCGCCCGGGCGGCCGACCTTCCCGACGTGATCGTGCGGTTCGATCCGGAGTCGGCGCAGCAGGTCGCGGATCGGATTGCCGCCCTCCCCGATCTGGCGGGCTACTCGCTGCGGCTCGAGCTGACCGACGTCGGGGTCGCGGCCGGCGACCAGAGCCGGGACGACGCGGTGGCCGAGGTCGTCGGCGCCGGGCGACGGCGCGGGTATGCCGTCGTGGCCGGGCGCGACTTGCCCCCGACCGGCTCCGAGGTGCTCCTGGAGCCGGCCTTTGCCGACGCCTGGCACGTGCGGCTCGGGAGCGCATTCTTCGTTCAGGGGCTCGGGCGGGAGAAGGTGATCGGGTTCGCCGAGGCGCCCGACAACGTCGGGTTTCCGCTGGCCAAACCCCGCTTCTACGTCTCGCGCCAGGCGATCGACGCACGGTTCGGCGCGGAGGCCAACCCGCAGGTCAACCTGGCCGAGATCTGGCTGCGCGACCCCCGCTACCTGAACGAGGTGCTCGTCCAGGCCCGGGCCACGAGCTTCGGCCTGACCGACATCCGGTTCGCCACCCGCTCGGGCGTACGGGTCCTGCTCGATCAGGCGGCCGGAATCGTGATCGATCTGCTCGTCGCGCTATCGGTGATCGCGCTCGTCACCGCCGGCGTGATGCTCGGCGCGTCCGCGCGGGCCGAGGTCGAGCGCCGGCGGCGGGCAATCGGGGTCCGCCGCGCGCTGGGGGCGACGCCGGGGCACATTGCGCTGACCCACGGGATCGAGGCCCTGCTCCTCGCCGCGCCGGCTGCGACCGCCGGCGCCGCCGCCGGCGTGCTGGCCATCTACGGTCCGGCCGCAAGGCTGCTGACGCTGCTCAACGAGCCGGCGCCGGGAACCGGGCTGATCCTGCCGCTGCTGGCCGGCTGGGCGCTGAGCATCGTGATTCCGGTTGCGGGCACGGCCTGGCCGGCCTGGCGGGCGGCCCGCGGATCGGTGGTCGGGTTGCTCCAGGCCGCCGACGTCTCGGCCACCCGAACGGGCCGTCGGCCGGCCCCCGAGCGCCCCGGGCGGGGCCGGCCGCGCACGCGCGGACGAGGTGGCGGACTGATCGCGCTGGGCGCCCGGCTCGTGGGCGCCCGGAGGGCTCGGCTTCTGGCCACGGTCGTGACCCTCGGGCTCTCGACGGCCTTCGTCCTGCTCCTGCTGTCGCTGGCCTCGGCCCTGAGCACGCTGGAGACCGACCCGGGCGCGCTCGGCAAGCTCTATCAGCTGACGGCATCGCTGCCGCCTTCCTCCGCGCCGCGGATTCGCGCCGTTCCGGGGGTGATGGCGGCGGCGCCGCGGTACGAGGTCCAGGCGGCCGATTCGTTCTCGCTCGGGGAGACGATCGACGTGATCGCCTATCCCGGCGATCACACGGTGTTCGAGGCGCCCCCGCTCGTGGCCGGGCGCCGGCTGCGCGGCCCGCGCCAGGCGGAGGTCGGTGCCGGGCTGGCCGACGCGCTGGGGCTGGCCCCGGGATCGACGCTGGCATTGGCGCTGCCCTCCGGGATCGAGCTGCGGCTCCGGGTCGCGGGGGTCGTGAGCTCGCTCGACAACGACGGACGCGTCGCCTACATCCCGGCCGCCGCCCTGCTGGCCGCGGATCCCGATGCGCCGTCGCAGATCGTGGTTCGCGTTGCCCCCGGGGCGAGCCAGGCGCGGGTCACGGCGGCGCTGACCGCCTTGGGGGCCGAGCCGGCGCCGGCGAGCACGGCGACCGCGCGAGGAGCGCCACTGGTCGCCGTGCTGCGGACGATCCTCAGGGCCGTCGCGGTGGTCGACGGCCTGGTCTGCCTGTATGCGCTGATCCAGGCGTGTGCGCTCACGGTGCAGGAGCGCCGGCGGACGATCGCGGTGCTGCGCGCGTGCGGGGCCGGGACGGAGGCTGTGGGCTGGCTGCTCGTGGGGGCGGCGCTGGCGCTGATCGTCCCGGCGGCGATCGTCGGCGTGCTGGTCGAGCGCCTGGTGTTCGGCCCGGAGCTGGCCCGCTTGGCCGCCGGGTACGCCCAGCTTCCGTTGCACGCCACCGTGTCGGAAGTGCTGGTCACCGTCGCCGGGCTGGCCGTCGCCGCCGGGCTGGCCGTCATGTGGGTGGCCCGGCAGGCGAGCCGGGAGCCGGTGGTGTCGGGATTGGCGGCGCCATGAGGCGGATCACGCGCCGCCAGGCGGTCCTGGACGCTCTGCTCGGCGCCGGCGCGGTGGCCCTGGGCGGCTGTGGCGGCGGCGCACGCCCGCTCACGGGCTCGACCCTGGAGTCGACGTGGGCCGACCCGGTCGGTGACGGGCAACTGCGCGTCCGCCCCGGTGAGGCGCTGATCGACCGCGTCGAGTTCGGCCACCGGGCGGCGCCGGTCTCCGTCATCGCCACCGCCGGTCACGTGACCGATGCCCACGTGCTCGACGCGTCCTCGCCGGCGCGGGTCACCTTCCTCGACCGCCTCGGACCGCCGTTCCAGTCGACGTTCCGCCCCCAGGAGGCGTTGACCACCCAGGTGCTGTCCGGGGCAGCCGCGGCCGTCCGGTCGCTTCACCCCGACATCGTGATCCAGGGCGGGGACCTGATCGACAACGACCAGAGCAACGAACTGGCTCACGCGCTCGCCGTCCTGCGCGGGGGGCCGGTGCACCCCGGCAGCGGCCCGCATGGGTACTTCGGCGTCCAGTCGGCGTTCGACCCGGACCCCTTCTACTACCGGCCTGACGTCGACGCGCCGCTGCATCCGGGGCTGTTGCGGGCCGCCGTCAGGACGTTCCTGAGCGGCGGTGTGCGCGCCCGCAGCTACCCGGTGCTCGGCGACCACGACGCGCTGGTGGCCGGTGAGATCGTCCCGACCGCGCTGACGCGGTCGCTGGCCGTCGGCGACCGGGCCCTGTGGGAGCTTCCCCCGGGGCTGACGCTCCCTCCGGGCGTCCGTCTCGAGGCTGCCTACTCGCCGGACGGCCCGCCGGCCCCCGGTCTGGTCGATCAGTTCCTGCGCCAGGCCCTGGCCGGCCCGACCGTGACCGTGCCAGCCGATCCGTCGCGGCGCGAGATGTCGTTTGCCGAGGTGGTCGCGAGACTGCGGCCATCCGCCGGCCTCCGTTCCCCTACGCGGCTCGACTACACGGTCGACGTCGGAGCCTCCCTGCGGCTGATCGTGCTCGACCTCGTGCGGCGGGACGGCGGCTCGGGCGGGCTGGTGACCGGTGGCCAGCCGGCCTGGCTCGCGCGCGGGCTGGCGGACGCCGGCCGGCGCTGGGTGATCGTGGTCACCCACCAGCCGCTGCCCGACTCGGACGGGGGTGAGCAGCTGTTGGCGCTGCTCGATGGGGCGCCGCGCGTGGTCGCGGCCGTATCCGGCCACACGCACCGCAACCGCATCGTCCCCCGGCCCACGGCCGCTGGCGGCTACTGGCTGATCAGCACGGCGTCGCTGATCGACTTCCCACAGCAGGCTCGCGCCCTGCGGCTCGTGGCCACCGCAGGCGGCGGCGTGGCCCTCCAGACCTGGATGCTCGATCACGTCTTCCCGGGAGCGCTCGGGACCATCTCGCGTCAGCTCTCCTACCTCGACGCACAGGGAGGCCGGCCCAATGGCTTCGCCGGCACCCGGCTGGACCGGAACGTGACGCTATACCGAGATCCGGTGGGGTGAGGCCTAGCCAGGGGCGAACTTTGCGGCCAAACGGCCGTATGCGCTACATCCAGGCGCGAAGTTCCGCTCGGACCGCCTCCGCCCCTCACTGACGACGTTCGGCTGCGCCTCCACCTCGAACCAAGCGCACCCGCTAGCCTAGCCCGGACCAGCGCCGCCGGCGGCGCGCGTCGGCCTACGCTGAGCGTCCGCTCAGGCGTCCAGCGCCTGAGCCAGATCCGCCCACAGGTCCTCGACGTCCTCCAGTCCGACGCTGAGGCGGAGCAGCCCGGGGGGCACGCGGTCGCCCTCCCACCGCGCCCGAGCCTCGAGGGTCGAGGCGACGCCGCCGAGGCTGGTCGCGTTCTCGATCAGTCGCAGGGACCGCTCGACGCGCTCGGCCTGCTCGGCGCCGTCCACGTCGAAGGACAGCAGCGGCCCAAAAACCCGGACGTACCGGGCCGCCACGGGATCGCCGAGCCCGGGGTAGCGCACGCGCTGCACCCGCGGGTGGGCCGTGAGGCGGCGGGCGAGTTCCAGCGCGCTGGCCGACTGGCGCTCGACCCGCACGGCCAGCGTCTTCATCCCCCGCAGCATCAGCCACGCCGGATCCGGCGCGGCCACGATCCCCGACGCCGTGCGGAACGCCGCGAGCCGGGCGTGGTCCTCCGGCCGGGCGCAGCTGACGGCGCCGATCAACGCGTCGTGGTGGCCGGCCAGGAGCTTGGTGGCGCTGTGCAGGACGAAGTCGGCGCCGTGCTCGAGCGGGCGCAGGAGCAGCGGGGTGAGCACGGTGTTGTCCACGACGACACGTGCGCCCGCGGAGTGCGCGTCGGCGATCGCCGCGTCGAGGTCGGGGAAGCTCAGGAGCGGATTGGAGCAGGGCTCGAGCCAGACCAGATTTGCCGGGGGCGGCGGGGCCGTCTGATCGAACGTCAGGACCTGAAGTCCCCATCGCCCCAGCTCGGTGCGCAGGAGCCCGACCGTTCCCCAGTAACCGCCGTCGGCCACCGCGACCGTGTCGCCGGGCCCCAGCAGGGCGAGCACGAGCGCCGTGGTGGCCCCGGCGCCCGACGCGAACAGGAGGGCGTGACCCCCGTCGAGCTCGCCCAACACGCGCTCGGCCTCGAGCCCGACGGGGTGCGCAGAGCGCTGGTAGTAGACCGGTCCAGGCGCGGCGTCGACGTACGGGTGAATCGTCGCCCGGTCCAGCGCCGGCAGATGACCCCGAGCGAGCTGCGTCTCCCTCTCCACGGGCCCAGCTTACGGCCAGGGCCCGCGGGCGTGACGGCTGCGCCCGCCGCGCGAGTTGGGGCGGCCCTGGGGCTCGTCACCCGGCCCGGGGCTCGTCACCCGGCCCGGCGCTAGTCGCCCGGCCCCGGGTCTAACGCGCGCCCGTACGACTGACCTCCCTCAGGCGGGAGGGGTCGGTCGCCCGGCCGCCGCATAGGGTCGACGGCACGACCTACCCCCTTCGGCGAACCAGGGTGCGTCGCGCGGTCGCCACGGGAGCGGGGTGCGCGCGGGCGCGCGCGTGCAGCCGCGCCCACACACACGACTTCACGCGCCCACACACACGACTTCACCCTGCCTGCGAGAGCCTGAACGCGCCGAGGTCGACGTTGGTGGCACCCTCCGTCACCCACTGGGCGACGGCCTCGCCGATCGCCGGCGAGTGCTTGAACCCGTGGCCCGAGCAGGCCGAGACGATCAGGACGGCGGTGTGGTCCGGGTGGCGGTCGATCACGAACCGGTTCCCCCGGGTGCTCGTGTACAGGCACGAAACCGTCCGCACGGGGCGGGAGCCGAGCCATGGAAGGCGTGGGGCGATGCACCGCCGGTACATCTCGTCGGCCTCGCTCTGGCTGGCGGGGTGCTGCCGGCGGTCCGGCGTGGTCGGGTGGTCGTAGGACTCGGCGGCCACCTTCACCCCGCCGTCGGGACCTTCGAGGGCCGGGAATCCGTAGAAGCCGACGAGGTGGACGAAGCCGCCCTGTTCGCCCCCGAAGTCCCAGACGAAGATGGGCATGTCGCGTAGTCGTTCGTAGCCCTCGCGGATCGCAAACCAGTACTGGAGCTGGCGGTAGACGGCGAACACCCCGTCGGCGTCGGGGAACAGCTCCGGTAGCCAGGGACCGGCGCACAGCACCAGCCGCTCGGCGTGGTAGCGGCCACCGGTGGTGCGGACGGCCACGCCCGTGGCCGAGGCGGTCCACTCCGTCACCCGCTCGCCGAGCCGCAACCGCGCGCCGTGCCGACGGGCCAGCTCCAGCTGGGCCCGGACGGCCGCCTCGGGCCGCACATAGCCGGCCTCGGGCTCGAAGTACCCCTCAGTCTGCCGCTCCACGGTGAACATCGGGAAGCGGCGTCGGAGCTCGGTGTTCGACAGGTTCTCGTGGGCGATCCCGTACTGCCGCGCCGAGGCCCGCGTCTGGTCCAGGAACCGGCTGCCGACCGAGGCGAGGACGAGACCGCCGGACCGGGTCAGGAGCCGCGCGCCGGTCTGGCGCTCGATTTCCGGCCACAGCTCGTGCGAGCGGCGGACCAGCGGCACGTACTCCGAGCCCTCGCCGATGGCCAGGCGCGTGATCCTGGTCTCACCATGGGTCGAGCCGAAGCCGTGCGGGGGTCTGTAACGGTCGAATCCGATCACGGACGCACCGCGTGCGGCGAGCTGGTAGCAGGCGGCGCTGCCCATCGCACCCAGTCCGACGAAGAGCACATCGGCCGCGGTCATGACCCACATGATGATTAGAGTGGGCGGCCAGTCCAGAGAGGAGCTCCGTTGAAGATCCGCGCCGCCGTGCTCGAGCAGTTCGCCGAGCCGCTGAACGTCACCGAGGTCGACCTGGCCGCGCCGCGGGCGGGCGAGGCGCTCGTGCGTCTCGAGGCTTGCGGGGTGTGCCACACGGACATGTACACGGCATCGGGGGCCGATCCGTCCGGCTACGCGCCGACGGTGCTCGGACATGAAGGCGCCGGCACGGTGGAGGCGGTGGGCGAGGGGGTCGTGGACGTCGCCCCCGGGGACCGGGTGGTCACGCTGTTCTCGCCGCAGTGCCGGGAGTGCGTGCACTGCCTCAGCCCCAAGACGAACCTGTGCCTGGCCATCCGCGAGCAGCAGAACCGCGGCTACCTGCCCGATGGAACGACCAGGCTCTCGCGTAGCGGCGAGCCGATTCGCCACTTCATGGGCACGAGCGTGTTCGCCGAGTACGCCGTGATACCGCAGATCGCGCTGGCCAAGATCTCCCCCGAGGCCGAGCCCGACCGGGCGGCCCTGTTCGCGTGCGGCCTCTCGACCGGCCTCGGCGCGGCCATCAACACCGCCGAGGTCGAGGCCGGCTCGACCTGCGTCGTGTTCGGGGCCGGCATGGTTGGCCTCGGCGCCGTGGCCGGCTGCCGGCTGCGCGGGGCCGAGCGGATCATCTGCGTGGACCTGTCCGAGGACCGGCTCGAGCTGGCTCGCGGCCAGGGAGCGACGGACGTCTGGCGCGCCGATGACAACACGGTCGCGCGAGTGCTGGAGGAGACCGGCGGCTTCGGCGCCGACTACACGTTCGAGGCCACAGGGCTGGTGGCGGTGATGCGCGAGGCCGTTGAGGCAGCGCGGATGGGATGGGGCCTGTGCACGGTGGTCGGGGTGGCCGGCAGGGGGGAGACGCTGGACATCGTCCCCCGCCTCCTGATCACGGGCCGCCGTGCGTGCGGGTCGTCCTTCGGCGGGGTCAAGGGCCGCGACCAGGTGCCCGAGTTCGTCCAGCTCTACCTCGACGGCCAGCTGGACGTCGACCCGTTCATCTCCCACCGGATCACGCTCGACGACGTCAATCACGGCTTCGAGCTGATGGAGCGCCAGGACGGAATCCGCAGCGTGATCACGTTCGGGTGAGCGCGGGCCCGGCGATCCGGGCCGCGCTACCGATTCGGCTCGCGCCACATCCGCCAAAGCGGGGGGCCCGCTCCAGGCGGCCCAGGCGGGCTTCGTCGTCGCGGACGATCCAGCGGAAGTGCGGATCGTCGTAGAACGCCCGGGCCAGCGCGGCCGCGACGGGCCGGATCTCGCCCGTGGTCATCTTGCGGATGTCGCTGCCGGCAGGCCGCGGACGATCGGCAGCGGTCGGCATCGCCTCGGCGTCGAAGGCCATGGCACCTCGGAGCGGGCTGGTGGTCGGCGGTAACTCTATGCTGGCGCGTGGGTGTGCCGGCAGTAAGTCAATCCGACGGGCGGGTCGCCCTCGCCCGCGCCAAGGCGCGGCTGGATCGGCTGGACTTCTACGAGCGCCCGGTCAGCATCGACCGGGTCGGCATCGTGTCTGCGGGCTGGCTGTTCCGGCTGCCGTGGTTTCGCCGGTTCGACGGATACACGATGTGGAACCTGATCCTGCTGCGCTCATCCAGGCTCCGGGACGACGACGACCTGATCTGCCACGAGCTCTGCCACGTCTGGCAGATGCAGCACCACCCGGTCCGGATGCCGCTTTCCTACCTGCGCTTTGGCTACGCCGCCAATCCGTACGAGGAGGAGGCACGCCGGGCGGCGGCCACGCGGGAACCCGGCGCCCACCCGCCCTAGACCGGTCGATTCCACGGCGAGGGCCGTGTTCGAGGGTTTGGTAGGAAAACGCCCGAGCACCAACCCTTAGCCCACGAGGCTGTGCGTAACTACACCCCGCCCCGCTTGACGCTCCGCGCGCCTGGGGACGCGTTCGATGTCCCTCCATACATCCATCCCATGTGCAGAGGGACAAAGACGTCAGATCCACCCCCGCGCGGCGTGGGCGGACCGACGATTGCTCGCCGACCTCGGCACGCCCATGACGCGGTCGGCAGCCAGCGTGCGAAAAACGACAGCTGCCCGCCGATGAAGCCGATCTTGCCAGAGGTCCGGCAGATAACTGTCGCCCCGGGGTTACGCCGGACGCGAGTTCGCCCCCCAAGTGGGTGAGCTGGCGCGATCGTGACGCGTCCCGCCCGCAAGAACGAGCGCAACAATCGCGTGGAATCGACCATCTGGACCCGGCTCAGCCCACGAGCACCTCGGCGCCCCGGTGCGGGACGACCACCAGCATGCTCCGGCGGCTGCGCTCGGGCTCGGACCGGGCGGGCCGGAGCGTCAGATCGGCCGCGGCACGCAGGACCTCCCGCATCTCCATCTCGGCGAAGGGGGCGCCGGCGCAGCGCCGCACCCCTCCGCCGAACGGAATCCAGGACATCGGGTGCTGCGGCGGGCCCTCGAGCCAACGTTCGGGCCGGAAGGCCGCGGCGTCGGGCCACAGGTCCTCGCGCCGCAGCGCGAGCCACAGGCACGCGGCCACCTGTACGCCGGCCGGCACGGTCCGGCCGCCGATCTGGACCGGCTCGAGCAGTAGCCGGGGCGCGATGGTCAGGGCCGGGCGGACCCGAAGCACCTCCTTGACCACTGCGTCCAGGTACGCGGGCTCGCCGTCACGCAGGCGAGCGTGCACGGCCGGGTGGCGCGCGAGCCGCTCGATCGCCCAGGCCAGCGACGCGGCCGAGCTGTCGTGGCCGCCAACGAGCAGGGCCACGAGCTGGTCGCGGATGTGCTGGTCGGTCGGTACCTGGCCGTGCTCGTCACGTTGCTCGAGCAGGAGCGAGAGCAGCGAGTCGCTCGCGGCGGCCTCGGCCCGCCGGCGAGCCACCAGGTCGAGCAGCAGGGCATCGAAGCGCTCGACCGCGACTCGGAACCGCCCCCACGGGCTGCGCGGGCCGAGGTCGCGGCGGACGACGATCATCGACAGCACGCGGGGCAGCGAGCGCACATCCTGCAGCGCCTTCTCGATGGCGTCGCGCAGCTGCCCGATCTCGGATTCGTCGCGAGCCCCGAACACGACGCGCAGGATGATCTCGAGCGTCAGCTGCCGCATGCGTTCGAGCGCGAGGACCCGGCCGTGCCAGGAGCCCAGCTCGCGCTGGGCGAGCGCGGCGATCATCGGCGTGAACTCCCGCATCCGCTCGCCGTGAAACGGCGCCGCCATCAGTCGCCGCTCCCGCAGGTGTTCCTCGCCGTCGAGGAGCAGAATCGAGTACGGGCCGGCGAACGGTCGCAGGAACTCCCAGCTCTGACCGGCGGGGGCGATCGCCGGATCCAGACGGAATACGTCGCGCACCGAGTCTGGGTCCGAGAACAGAACCATCGGCTCCGCGGTCCAGTACGTGCGGATCGTCACCGGGTCGCCGAACCGGTGATGGGCACGTCGCATGAAGGCCGCCGGCCTGGCCATCCACCCGACCGTCTGCCAGATCGCTGGCGCGCGCGGGCCCGGCGGCAGCTCCATCTCTGTGATGCTACGGACCATGGCTGCCCTCGATATGACCGGCCTCCGCGACGGGTACGCCGATCTGGGCGAGGTGAGGCTGCACTACGTCGAGGCGGGCGACGGCCCCCTCGTCGTGCTGCTCCACGGCTTTCCGGAGTTCTGGTTCAGCTGGCGGTTCCAGATCCCGGCCCTCGCCCGAGCCGGGTTTCGCGTCGTCGCGCCCGACATGCGCGGCTACAACCTGTCCTCGCGGCCGCCGGAGGTCGCGGCGTATGACCTCGACCGTCTGGCCGTCGACGTCCGCGATCTGGTCCGGGAGCGGGGAGCGCGGTCCGCCCTGCTGGCCGGCCACGACTGGGGCGCGGCGGTGGCCTGGGCCGTGGCCATGAACCACCCCGAGGTGGTCGAGCGCCTGGCCATCCTCAACGTGCCCCATCCGCGGCGGTTTTTGCACGCGCTGCGCGGCCCGCGCCAGCTGTTGAAGTCGTGGTACATGTTCTTCTTCCAGCTGCCGCGGCTGCCCGAGCGCGCGCTGCGCGCCGGGGGCTGGCGGGCGCTGCGCTACGGCTTCGAGCACGACGCCCGGCCCGGCGCCTTCTCGGTCCAGGACATCGATCGCTACGTCGAGGCCTGGTCACGACCGGGCGGGATCACGGCGGCGATCAACTACTACCGGGCGGTCTTCCGTCAGTCGCCCCGGCGCGCCCAGACCCGTATCCGCACCGTGCAGGCGCCGACACTGGTCATCTGGGGCGAGCGGGATCGCCACCTGGGCGCCGAGATGGCCGAGCCCGACCGAGCCGACGTCCCGAACCTCGAGCGCGTCGTCCGCCTGCCCGACGCCTCGCACTGGGTTCACCACGACGAGCCCGAGCGGGTCACCGAGCTGCTGGCCGAGTTCTTCGCCCCGGCTGCGGCGCCGCCGAGCGGCTGATCAGGTGTTGGGCCCGGCGTTCGCGCCCAACGCATTCAGCCAGGCGCGCATCGACCGTCCGGCCGGCGTGATCTCGCCTTCCTCGTAGCCCGTCGTGGCCACCGCGAGCGTGATCCCGTTGGGGGTCGACCAGCCGAACTCGATGCCCGTGCCGGTCCTGTTGAAGCGGGCGATCGCCTGTCCCTGCTGGAGGATCGAGCCGGGCCGCGCGATGTCCGTGATCTGCTCGGCCACGTACTGGACGCGGCCCGCGTCTGGCCCGTCCAGAAGCTCCCAGTACACGAGCGGCTGGCCCGCGTACCAGTCTGGCTCGACGGCCAGGATCTTGATCCGGCCCGGGGCGAGGATCGGCGCGCCAACCGGCAGCTGCGCGTCGACGCCCTGGTCCGTCCGCTCCCACACCGTCACGTAGCGCAGCGGGTCGATGTATCCCGCGCCGTTGATCGGCGCGTAGACCAGCTCCATCCGCAGCTCGCGCCTGATCGTGGCCAGCGACGGGGCGTGCGCGTTGGGGTCGCCGACGGGATCCGAGGGCGTGACCGCCACGGCCTGGACGCCGGCGGCCGGCTCGACCGTCTGCGGGCGCGCGTGATGGATCGCGTCGGCGGTCGGGGAGTCGGCGACGACGACCGCGCGGCTCCCGCCGCACCCGGCCAGGCCGACGGCGACAGCGAGCGCGGCCAGGGCGCCGGCGCTGTTCAAGTGTCGCCTGCAGAAGTCAAACATTCCCGTGCCGTCCACGTGGGCGCCCAAGGGCCCCACACACGCTAACAAGCGCCCCGGCACCCGGGCGCAACTTCCGGCGGGCAAGCGCCGACACCGCCGGGCCCGGGGCTCTCAACGGTGGTGCCATCAACATCTCTACGCGTATCGGCACGCCCGAGCTCAGCCGAAAGACTCAGACGGCGTCCGCGTCCCGAACCGTGGTGTCGAGCTCGAGCTGGAGCGGCGAGGGCTCGAGCGGCTCTTCCGTTGTTCGGGGTCGTCCGCGCTTGGCCCAGTGCCCGACCACGTCGTGAGCGCGGCAGCTGCGGTAGGTCACGCGCCGGTCCAGCGGCTGGACCGACAACCCACCGGCCGCGACGGCGGTGACCAGGGCGTGGAAGCGGCGACCGAGCCGGTCGATCTCGACGATGTCTCCGATCCGAATCCCCTCGAGCCGCACCCGGCCAAGGTTACGAATCCGGCGGGCGGCCTGGCCTGGCGACGGCGACCTGGGCGGCGAGCCCGTCGTCTGACCGAGCGCTACCGTAGCCCCGGTGCGGGTCGCGACCTGGAACGTCAACTCGCTCAAGCAACGCCTGCCGCGGCTGCTTCCCTGGCTGGATCAGCGCCGGCCGGACGTGGTCTGCCTGCAGGAGACCAAGCTGGCCGACGACGCGTTCGCCGAGCTGCTCGGCGACGATCTCGCCGACCGCGGCTACCTCGCCGCCGTCCACGGCGAGCCGTCCTGGAACGGAGTCGCGATCCTCTCTCGGGTGGGGCTCGAGGACGTTGTCCGCGGGTTCGCCGGCGAGCCCGGTTTCCCGCGACCCGAGGCCCGGGCCGTCTCGGCCACGTGCGGCGGGATCCGGGTGTTCTCGGTCTACGTGCCCAACGGGCGCGCTCCCGGCTCGGAGCACTACCAGTACAAGCTCGAATGGCTGGCCGCCCTGGGCAAGGTCCTCGCAGGCGGGCCGGAGGCCATGATCGTGTGCGGCGACATGAACATCGCCCCCGCGGACGACGATGTCTTCGACCCCGAGGCCTACGTCGGCCACACCCACGTCACCGCGCCCGAACGGGCCGCCCTCGCCGAGCTGCTCGGCCTCGGCCTTCACGACGTCGTCCGCGATCGGTGGCCGAACAAGCGGGTGTTCACGTATTGGGACTACCGGGCCGGCATGTTCCATCAGGACCTGGGGATGCGGATCGATCTGGTGCTGGCGAGCGGGTCCGTCGAGGCGCGAGTCCGCGCGGCGTGGGTCGACCGGCAGGCCCGCAAGGGCAGCGGACCGAGCGATCACGCGCCCGTGATCGTCGACCTGGACGAGGCGCCGGATGGTGACATCGGGCCCGTCGTGCCCCCGCCCTCCGCGCCGGCGGCCCGGCGCGGCTCGGTCAAGCTGCCGCAGTCCCGCTAGGACCCACTCCGACGCCTCAGTCGCGCGGCCGGTCGCGATCTCGCGACGGCTGCACGCGCTTCGGCTCTCCCGGCATCTTCGGATAGTCCGGTGGATAGGGCATGTCCCCGTGCCCCTGGGCGGCGTCCTGCTCGTACAGGTCCAGCAGGGGTGCCAGCGAGTGGGCCACATCGTTGATCGCCGCGTGGCGGTCGCCGACCTCCGCGAAGCGGGTGGGCATCGTCGCCACCGTGAAATCCTCCGGCGCGACCTCAGGCAGCTCGTCCCAGGCCAGCGGCGCCGACACGGGCGCGCCCGGCTTCGGCCGCACGCTGTAGGCGGAGGCGATCGTGCGGTCGCGCGCGTTCTGGTTGTAGTCGATGAAGATCCGTTGGCCGCGCTCCTCCTTCCACCACCTGGTCGTGACCCGATCGGGAAGCCGTCGCTCGAGCTCGCGTCCGAAGGCGATCGCGGCGTGGCGAACGTCGGTGAACGTCCACCGCGGCTGGATCCGGATGTAGATGTGGATGCCACGGCCCCCCGAGGTCTTGGGAAAGCCGATGTAACCGAGGTCGTCCAGGAGCACGCGGGCCTCGGCGGCCACGAGCACGGCGTCCTCAAAGTCCGTCCCGGGCTGCGGGTCGAGGTCCAGGCGCAACTCGTCGGGATGGTCGACGTCAGCGCAGCGAACCGGCCAGGGATGAAACGTGATCGTGCCCATCTGTGCCGCCCAGCCGACAACGGCCACCTCGGTCGGACAGACCTCGTCGGCTTCCCGGCCCGACGGGAACTGGATGCGCGCAGTCTGCACGTAGTCCGGCGCACCCCGCGGGATGCGCTTCTGGTAGAAGGCGTCGCCACCGCCCCGCTCTCGCGTTGAGAGGACGATGCCCGGGTGCACCCCCTTGGGCCAGCGCTCGAGCGTCGTCGGGCGTCGCTCGAGCGCGCGCATGATCCCGTCCCCGACGGCGAGGTAGTACTCGACGACGTCGAGCTTGGTGACCGCGGCCGAACGCTCGGTGCTCGGGAAGATCACGCGATCCGGGTTGGAGACGCGGAGATTTCGACCGCCGGCGTCGACGGTCGTTGCCTCGGTTGCGGCCATGCCGGGAGTTGTACCGTTGCGCGGGGCAAGTAGGCTGACGCGCCGAGGCACAGATGGCATTCGATCTCGTGATCGACGTGGAGAACACGCCCGGGACGCTGGCCCAGGTGGCGGGCGCGATCAGCGACGCGGGGGTGAACATCGCGGCGGCCACGTGCATCGGCCCGGGCGAGCGAGCGGAGCTCCACATCCTCGTACCGCACGCCGAGGCGGCCAAGCACTCGCTGGCGATCTCGCACCTGGCGGTCACGCGCGAGCGCGAGGTCGTCGTGGTCGATGTCGAAGATCGCCCCGGTGTCCTGGCCGACCTGACCCGGAAGATCGCCCGCGCCGGGGTCAACCTGGACCTCGTCTACGTGGCCACGCGTAATCGGGTGGTGTTCGGGTCGCCCGACCTAGCGGCCCTGAAGGCGGCGCTAGGCGGTGTGGCACACTGACGCTCGTGGGCGCTCACTTCCTGGTTTTCGTGGGCGTCGCGGCCTTAGTGATCGCGGTGCCGGGTCCGGACACGGCCGTCGTGACCAAGAATGTCCTCGTTCACGGACGGCGGGCCGCGCTCGGCACCTCGCTCGGGGTGAGCGCCGGGATATCGGTGTGGACGCTCGCCGCCGCCCTCGGGGTGGCTTCAGTCGTGCGGACCTCCGCGGTGGCGTTCACCGTCCTGAAGCTGATCGGCGCGCTTTATCTGATCTGGCTCGGTGTCCAGGCCCTGCGCGCCGCCGGTCACCCCGCAGCCGTGGAGCCCTCTAGGCAGCCCGCCAGACAGACGATGGGGGCGGCGGGAGGCTTTCGCCAGGGGCTCCTGAGCGACCTCGCGAACCCCAAGATCGGGGTGTTCTTCACGAGCCTGCTGCCCCAGTTCGTCGATCCGGGCCACGCCGTCCTGCTCCCCTTCCTGGCTCTGGGCGGCGTGTTCGTGCTGATGACCGTGGTCTGGCTGTTTGCCTACACCTTGATCGCGTCGCGGCTGGCGAAGACCCTTCAGCGGCCACGGGTCAAAGCCGCGATGGACCGGGTCACGGGCACGGTCCTGATCGCCATCGGGCTCCGCCTGGCGGTGGAGCACCGGTAGCGGCGCCGGAACGCCGGCCGTCGAACCGTCACAGCTCGCGGCGCTCGAAGCTGGCCACTGCGGCGATCAGGACGATCAGGAACCAGCAGGCCACCCACAGCAGGTAGGGCCAAGAGGGTGCTCCCTGCGCATAGAACGGATCTCCCTGTCTCCCTCCGGCCAGCTCCTGGACGATGAGCGAACGCGGTTGCAGGTAGTAGATCGCGGCGTGCCACAGCCCGTCGGTGGGCAGCAGGAATCGTCCTACCTGGCCCACGGTTCGCAACGCGGCAACGTTGAGCGTGGTGCCCAGGGTGCCGACGACTCCGGCCAGCCATCCGGCGCCGAACACCGCGACTCCGATTACGCCCGCGGCGATAACGGGCATCTGCGTGCTCAGGAGCAGAGCCAGAGTCAGCAGGAGGGCTCCCTCGGCGAACAGGTAGACGCTGGCCAGGAGCGGGTTGGGTGCCGAGAAACCGCTCGTCCAGTGGACGACCAGGAACTCGAGGGCGCAGACGGTCCCGGCATAGCCGGCGAGCAAGGCCGCCAGTCCCAGCCACTTGCCGAGTATCACCTCGGTCCGCCGGATCGGGCGGGTCACGACCGTCATCAGCACGCCGGACTCGATCTCCGAGGAGATCGACGGAGAGGCGATCGCCGAGGCGCTCAGGGCGAGCACGAAGCTGAACATGAACATGAACAGGATGAGAGCCTGCGGGACCGCGAGGTTGCTCTCTCCGGACGTGAGGCTGTGGGTGTGGTCCAGGCGGTTGAAGCCCCAGGCGCTGAGTCCGACGATGACCACTGTTATCGCCACGAAGGCCAGGAGGAGACGTCTTCGTACCGCCTCCCTGATCGTGAGCTCGGCGATCGTCAGGGTCGGGCTCATCGCCGGCCCAGCAGCTCGAGGAAGCGCGCTTCCAGACTCTGGTGCTCGGGGATCACGGCTTCGACCCGCCCGCCGAGGGCGACCAGCTCGTCGACCAGGTCGGCGGTCCCGGCGGGGTCGATCCCCTCGATCACGATCCACTCGCCCTCCCTGTGCCATCGACCGAACCGGCCCAGACCGCTCAGCCGGCTCTCGCCGAGCCCTTCCACCTTGAGCCGCACTCGGCTGTGACCCCCGAGCAGCTCGTCAAGCCTGCCCGTGGCCACGGTCGTCCCTCTGTCGATGACCGCCACGCGGTCGCAGACGTGCTCGGCCTCTTCGAGCAGGTGTGTGTTCAGGAACACCGTCGACCCCCGGTCGCGAAGCCCACGAATGATCGCCCGGACGTCATGGCGTCCGACGGGGTCGAGCGCGCTGGTGGGCTCGTCGAGCACGACCAGTGTGGGATTGCCGAGCAGGGCCACGCCGAGTCCGAGCCGCTGCTGCATGCCCTTGGAGAACGTGCCGACCCGATCGTCGCCGCGCTCGAGCAGACCGACGGTCTCCAGAGCCCGGCGCCCCTCCGGCTCCCACGTCGCCTTGGGCAGCGCCAGGAGCCGGCAATGCAGGCGAAGCACCTCTCTGGCCGTGAGCAGGGCTTGGAAGCGAAAGAGCTCGGGGAGGTATCCGATGTGCCGCCTCGTCTCGCGGTCTCCGAGGGGAGCGCCGAGCACCAGCGCCTCACCCCCGCTGGGTCGCGTCAGTCCGAGCAGGAGCTTGACCACGGTGGTCTTCCCCGCCCCGTTTGGTCCGAGGAAGCCGAAGACCTCTCCCCGCTGCACCGTCATGGACAGCGAGTTCACGGCGACCGTGGCGCCGAAGCGCTTGCTCAGCGCCACCGCGTGAATCGCCGGGGACGCCGTCGGCTCCCCCACCGGGGAACCCGCGGGCTCCGGCTCCCGGACGACGGCGTGGACCGAGGACTCGTCCCCCTTGGCGATGCTCTCAGCCCAGTTGGTCTGCGACATTCAGCACATCTTGCGGATCGAGGATTCCCGCGACGACATGGAGCATCCCCCGCCCGTCCTCCCAGACCACCCCGGCGGCGGCGTTCGAGGAGTCAGCGAGGAGCACTCCCGGCCAGCCGGCGACCTGAACCGAGCGTACCGACGCGCCGGGCGGGACTGGCACCGGCAGGGTCGTTCTCAAGTCACCGAGCAGGCGGACCTCCTCAGCCAGCTCCGGTGGGATGCCGGGCTGGCTCAGCAAGAAGGCTTCGATCTGACTGAGGCTCGCACCCGTGGACAGCGCGGTCGGCCGGGGCATCGTCGCCACGGCAAGCGTGGGCAGGTCGGTCCCGCCCGCCGCGCCGTACTCCGCGAGGACGGCGGGGCCGGCGTCGAGGGTGACCGAGCTCCCGGCGAGGCCCGCCGCGGTGGAGTTGAAGGTCACCGTCGCGCTGACGCGCGGTTGAACCACGAGCTGTTGGACAGTCCCAACTCCCGTTGGAAGGCGGGCGGGCAGGGAGACGGGAAAGCCGGCTTCCGCGGTGGCCTCGGAAAGCGAGGACACCGGATGGGCGGGGCCTGAGGAGGACCATGCGACCGTCCCGAACCGAACCGCGCTCGATCCGCTCGGGCCGCGGAAGCCGCCGAGCGTGCTGCCGTCGGCCAGCCCCATGAAGCCCGTGATGGCCCGCAGGTCGCCTTGGCTCAGGGCCACCGGGGCGACGTGCGTGGGCGCGAAGATCGTGGTCACCGTGGCCGCCGCCGCCGTGCCGGCGACCACGACTGCGATCATGCCGATGACCAGGCTGGCCCGGAGCGACGGCCTCGGGAACCGCGCACGTCGCCAGCGAGCAGCTCTGGGCTGCCGGTGCCGGTCGGCTCCTCCGGCTGGATCCGTACGCAGCTCGCCCTGGAGCCGGGCCCAGGCAAGGTCGGTGTCGGGTACGAGCTGCGGGGCGGACAGCAGCTGGGCCGCGAGTTCGGTGTCGAGGGCGATCTCCGCCTGCCGAGCGCTGCAGCGCCCGCAGTCGGCCAGGTGGTCGATGACCCTGTCCGGAACGGCCAGGGGTTCGTCATCGAGCCGCCGAAGCACCCCGTCAGGAATGTGTCTCACGGTCCATCTCCTTTCGAAGCGCGGACTCTGCCCTTCTGAGAAGAGTCCCGACGTGTCCAACCTTGACCCCGAGCGCATCGGCAATCTCCACGTAGCTCATGCCTCCGTGGCGCATCACCAGCACCGCGGCCGAACGACGCGGCAGACGGCGCAGGGTGCGGCGAAGCTCCGCCCGCGCCTCCTGGGCCATCACCGTCTCCTCGGCGCTGGGCAGGGAACTCACGGCCTGGACCAGGAGCTGACGCCTGTCCCGACGCCGCTCTCCGCGAAGCACGTTGAGCGCCGTGTGCACCGCCGCGACCCTGACCCACCCCGCAGCCTGCTCGTAATCGCCAGGGAAGCGTCGGTAGGCGGCCAGAAAGACGTCCTGGGCCACGTCCTGCGCCCGCTGCGAGTCGCCGACCACACTCTGGGCGAGGCGCACCACAACCCGGTAGTGGCCGCGAAAGAACACCTCGAAGCCGGCGAGGCCGGATCGGCCATCGGCCCACTCCGACCGCTCGTCATCTCGCGCCTGTAACCCCATCACACCCACTTAGCACCGCAGCACCCCCAAATGTGACAGGTCGGCCAATGCCGCCGCCGACCAGTGGTCCGCTGGATTGCTACCGGGGCTGGAGCGCGACCACCGGGATCACGCGGCTGCCGGCCCGACGCTGGTAGGTCGCGTAGCCGCTGTAGTTGTCGCACACGACCTGCCACAGGTGCTCTCGCTCCTCGCCGTCGGCAATGACCGTGGCCCGCATGGGTTGACGGTGGCCATCGATGGTCATCTCCACGTCCGGGTTGGCCACGACGTTGTGGTACCAGGCTGGGTGCTTGATCGCACCGGCCTTGGAGGCCACCACCAGCACGGTGTCACCGGTCTTTGTGGCCAGCAGGGGCACCGTGCGCACGACTGCGCTGCGGGCACCGCGGACGTGCAGCAGCACCACCGGTTGCCCCAGCCCGGTGCTCAGCCGCCCGCGGGTCAACGGCATCAGCCGCCTGTCAATGGCGGGAAACACACCGATGAACAGCCTCCCGCCCAGGCGTGTCTGGGCAAAGGACTGCAAGAGCTTCTCGGCGCGGGTCTTCTGAGCCTGGGGCTTGTAGTCCCGCACGCGTGGAAGCTATCAGCGCCGCTTCCGAAGCCATCCACAGGCCGCGCCTACACGCTGGTCCACAGCCCGTAAATCGCGAACGCGCTTGCTCCGAGGCTGAAGGCCCAGGCGGCACGCGCCCGTTGCCCGCGTTTGTGTGCGAACAGCGGGTACACCGCGAACACGATCAGCTGGCTGAGCCACAGGGCGATCAGTGAGGGCTTGGCCAGCGAGTCGTAGAAGCCATCCGGGTCGATCAGGGTGAACGGCGCGGTCAGGACGAGCGCCGCTCCGATCGCGATCGTGATCGGCCGCAGGCGCCAGGAGGTGATCGCGTGGACGAGCCGGGTCAGGGCCAGGTACTCGCACAGGATCACGCCGGCGGTGCTGACCGCGATCCCGATCCCGATGGCGTCGGCGAGGCCTTGGCTCGCGAACTGCTGGGCCACGCTGACGCCGGGTATCTCGGTGTTCAGCAGGCCGGGTGCGGCGGCCAGCGGCGCCACGGCGAGCAGCACCACCCCGACGGTGAGCACGTACGCCCCGACCAAGCCGCGCCGCACCGTGCGCACCGGCCTCGAGAGCTCGCCGCCGAGAAACAGCGGCAGGCTGCCGCATATGTAGAGCAGCGAGGTCTGGGCGCTGGCCTTGGCCAGCGAGCCGGCCGGCGCGGTCGTGCCAAATGTCGAGACGGGCGTCGAAACATGCGCGATCGTCACGGCATCCAGGATCCCGGCCAGCGCCAGCTGCCCGGCTGCCATCAGGCCGATGACGATCAGCGTCACGGCCCGTCCGGCGATCATCACGGCGGCCAGTGCGATCGGGATCAGGAGGGCCAGGAGCGTCTGGTACTGGCGCTCGCCCGGCAGCACCTGGGGCAGCAGGTCGTAGACGATCTGCACACTGGTGTAGACCAGGTACAGGGCGTAGCTGAAGGTCCAGATCGCCGCCTGGGCGAGCGCTATGCGGCGGCCCGCCGCCGCCTCGACGAACGCATACAGCCCGCCTGAGCTGTTGACGTGGCGCGAGTAGCGAAGCCAGATCCACAGCGGCACCGTGAAGACGACAGCTCCGGCCAGAATCGCCAGTCCGGCTGAGTCGGCGGCCTGAGCGAGGAGAGCCGGCGCCATGAGCCCGGCCAGCGCCAGCGGTCCCCCGAACGACGTGACCGCGACCCCGGTGAAAGCCCAGGGTCCGATCGGTCTCCCGACCGCCGACCGGAGCCGGCCAGTCGCTCTGGGCGCGCCGCCCAAGGCGGCGGGGCCCGCGTTGGGGCGGGCACCGACGGACTGTGGCCACACGTGGAAGCTCTAGGGGCTTACGCCCAGCCGCTCGAGGAGCCGCCCGACGAGCCGCCCGAGGAGCCGCCCGACGAGCCCCCAGAGGAGGAGCCGCTGGCCGAGCTGCTCGTCGAGCCGCTCGAGGAGGCGGCAGTCGCGTGGGTGACGCTCCCACCCGACGGGGCGATCAGCCACCAGTGCGCGCCGAACTGGTCGCTGCCCTGGCCATCGGTCGTGCCCGGTCCGGTATCGCCCACGTAGTAGTAGAGCGGGTGGCCCATGTAGGTGACCTGCTTGGCTCCGTCAGAGCGCGTGATCATGCCCAGATGCGCGGCGATCACCCCGCCGGAGGCGGTCGGCGTCGCCGTCGTGGTCAGCGGCGGCCAGGCGCTCGCGCACGCCCCAGAGCAACTCGACTTGCCGTTGCTGTCGGCCAACCAGATGTACAGGGCCCGACCTGAGGGTCCGGTCAGGTACGTACCAAGCGAGCCCTTGGCCGTCCTCACCGCGACGCCGGTGGCCGGCGCGCCCGAGGCGCTCGAAGATGTTGGGGCGCTGGCCTTCGCAGCGCTCGAGCTGGAGCTCGAGCTGCTGCTCCCGCAGGCCGCAACGAGCAAGGCCACACCCACCAGAGCCGCGACCCGGCCTGCGCCATACCTCGTGATCCGAGTACCGAACGTCATGTCGCTCCTCCTTGGGTATTCGTTGCGCCCAGTCGGGCGGCTCACGAACGAGGACGCCTGGACCCGTGCCGTCCTTCCCCTGGCCCGGACCGCGGTCAGCCTGTTCATCCCGATCGGGTGATGCTCGGGCGCCCAGCAGCGGACCACAATGTTGGGGCAGGCGCGTCGGTCAGGAGTGTCGCGTCGCGCTCACCATGCTGAAGCTCTCCGTAACGGTTGTGGCGATCGCGCTGCCCGACTGCCTCAATCCGTCGCTGATTGGTGGCGAGTTGCTGGTGGCCACAGGAGACCACCCGCGCCAGCGAACGAGCGCGTTCACGGCGGCAGCATGGCTGGTCACATTCATCTTCGGGGTCGCCTTCGCGCTGGGGCTGGGTGACCTGATCCTGTCGCTCGTGCCCAAGCCGGGTCCGGCGGTCAAGTACTCGCTGGTCACGACGGCAGGGATAGTGCTCACCGCGGCAGGAATCGTGATCTGGATCCGCCGGGACCAGCTGGCCAGTCCGAAGCCGGAGGGCGCTGCGCGCGAGTCGCACGGCTCGTCCGGTCTGATAGGCGCCGGCATCGCCGGGCTCGAGCTGCTGACCGCCTTTCCCTACTTCGCGGCGATCGCGCTGATCGTCGGCTCAGGCGTCTCGGATGCCGGCAAGCTGTGGCTGCTGGCCCTCTACTGCGTCGTCTACACCCTTCCGCTGATCGGGATCGCCGGCGCGTTCGCAGTCCTCGGGGACCGGGCCGCGGGCATCCTGCGGCCCTTCGGCGATTGGCTCTTCGCCCACTGGCCTGTGGTCATGGCCCCGCTCACGGCGCTGATCGGAGTCGCGGTCCTGGTCTACGGGATCGTGCAGCTGAGCTCGGTGTAGGCAAGATCGCGAGGCTGCGCGAAAAACGGGAACATGCGTCCCGTTTTTCGCGCAGGCTCAAACCGCCGCGCCCGCGCAGGCTCAAACCGCCGCGCCCGCGCAGGCGCAAACCGCCGCGCCCGCTCACCGACCATCTGTCTCCTGCTCTGTGGCCGGGGATAGACCGAGGCGACGAACCGTGGCCAGGAGCCGGTCGCACGACTCTCGCACCTCATACCGCGCCGCCAGTGACCGCATCGCCGGCTCGTCGGCCGGATACGCATCACGATGGCCGGCCGGGAGCGCAATCGGCAGGTCGGCAGCCGGATGGACGACCCGCACCGCCCGCTCCAGGTAGTAGCGGTCGTCGTCGCGCAGGGGCCGATCGCGCAGGACGCCGGCGATGTCCCCGTGGCGGCGGATCATGGCTGCTGCCGTGACGCCCCCGACTCCCCTCAATCCGGGAAGCCCGTCCGACGGATCGCCGCGCAGGATCGCGAAGTCGGCGTAGCGGCGGCCGGGAATCTCGTAGCGACGGGTCACCTCAGCCTCGTCGATGACGGACAGACCTGTCTTCTCTGGATACAGGACTCGCACCCGGGGGTCCTCGACCAGGGCGAACAGGTCCCGGTCACCACTGGCGATCTCGACCGTGCCCGTGGCCATCCCCGACAGGGTGGCGATCACGTCCTCGGCCTCGTGATCGGCGACCCCCACGACGTCGATGCCAATGGCGTCGAGAAGCTCGCGAATGACCGGCATCTGCGGCACCAGCCCGGCCGGCACCGGTTCGGCAACCCGGTGCGCCTTGTAGGTCGGAATCAGCCGGACGCGCCAGTCCGGACGCCATGCCCAATCATCAGCCACGACCAGATGCCGCGGCCGGCGCTGCCCGATCAGACGACCAACGCGCTCCAGGAAGCCCCGGACCGCGTTGACCTGGGTCCCGTCCGGCGCCGGTGCGCCGGCCGGCACGCCGTAATAGGCCCGGAAGATCAGGCTCGGTCCATCGATCAGCAGCCAGTCGCAGGCCACGGCGGCACCATTGTGCCCGCCCGAGAGCGCCCGCCCGCGTGACGGCGATAATGCGGCGTGGTGTCCCGGAGCGATCATGATGAACCCCGGGTCTTCCGGGTCGCTGGCGTGTCCTACCTGCGCATCCCGGCGCCAGACCCTCAGCGGTCAGCCCGCTTCTATGAGGCCGTCTTCGGGTGGCGCGTGGACACCGACCGAGAGCATCCAAGCTTCGAGGACGGCACTGGGCACGTGATCGGGCACTTCATCGCCGACATGCCCGTGGCCGGCGGGGCGGGTGTGCGGCCCTACGTCTATGTCGACGATGTCGACCGGACGCTCGACGAGGTCGCCGCTCACGGCGGAGTCCTCGCCACCGCGCCCTATCCCGAGGGCGACCTCCGAGTGGCCACGTTTCGCGATCCCGCGGGGAACGAGATCGGAGTCTGGCAGCAGACTGCGAGAGAAGTCAGGACTTAGGCTTCCGGGCTTGCCCGCCGTGAAAGGTGACCGTCGCGCTCGAGGCGGTGCCGCGCCGGCTCGCGTCAGGTTTGCCGCCGTAGTTGCGCATACGTCAACTTCGGCGTCAAAGTCCCCGGCTCATCGGCGTTGCGTCCGTCCCACTAAGTCCGTGGGCGGAAAGATGATGTCCGCTCATGATCGCGGCTGTCTCAAGGCTTTGTTGAGGTGGCGGGCTCGCCCTGGATCCTCGGGGCAACAACCGCGGCACCGCGATCCCTGGCAATGTCGGGTGCGACTACCCTCCGGCTGAATGGATCTCGGGATCAGAGGACGCGTGGCGCTGGTCGGGGGGGCCAGTCAGGGCATCGGCCGAGCGGTGGCCGAGGCGCTGGTGGCGGAGGGCGCGCGCGTGCTCATCACCGCCCGCGACGCGACCCGCATCGCGCAGGTGGCGGCCGAGATCGGCGCCGTCGCCGGTCATGCCTGGGACAGCGCCGACCTCGACGCGGCCCCCGGCCTCATCTCCCGCATCACTGAGGAGGTCGGCCCGGTGGACATCCTGGTCACCAACACCGGCGGGCCCCCGTCCGATCCCGACCCGCTCGCGTTCTCGACCGAGCAGTGGGAGCACGCCCACCGGACGCTGGTTCTGGCTCCGGTCACGCTGCTTCGCCTCGTGCTGCCCGGGATGCGTGAGCGCGGTTGGGGCCGCGTCGTCGGGATCGCCTCGACCTCCGTGCGCGAGCCGATCCAGGCGCTGATGCTCTCCAACGCCGAGCGTTCGGCCGAGCTGGCGGCGTACAAGACCCTGGCTCGAGAGGTGGCCCGTGACGGGGTCACGATCAACACGCTGCTCACGGGCGCGATCGCCACCGAGCGCCTGGCTTCTCTGGCCGGATCGCTGGACGCCGCCGAGGCGGGCGCCGCCGCAACCGTGCCCGCCGGTCGTCTCGGCCGTCCTGAGGAGATGGCCTGGGCGGCGGCCTTCCTGTGCTCGGACCGAGCCGCCTACATCACCGGCACGGCCCTGGCCGTCGACGGCGGGGCGCTGCGCGGCGTGTGATCCCGCTAGCGCGCCTCGAGCCGCCTGAGCGCGAGCTCGAGCACGTCCGCCCGGCTGCGGCCGCCGTGATCGGCGGCGATGAAGTGGGGGGCGATCCACAGCGAGAGGGTGAGCAGGCAGCGCGCCTCGACGTCGTCCTCGTTTGAGCAGAAGGCGCCGAACAGGGAGCGCAGGTAATCCATGCGCCTGTTGTCCACGCGCCGCAGGCGCTCGGCCACGGCGCCGTCGCGCCGGGCCCAATCGCGGACTGCGAGGTCGATCCTGAGCAGCTCTCCCGCGGAGGCAGCGAGCGCGAACAGCATCCGTAGCCTCGTCGTAGCTTCTCCCCCTTCGCCCTCGATGCGCTCGATCACCTCATCGACGCTCGCCCGCTCCCAGGCGTCCAGCATCTCGGCGAGCAGCGCTCGCCGGTCGTCGAAATGCCAGTAGAAGCCGCCCTTGGTGACGCCGATGGTCCGGGCCAGCGCCTCGACCCGGACGGCGTCGGGGCCGCCGCCGGCCAGCGCTCGGAGCCCCTCGTCGATCCAGCTGCTTCGTGGGGTGCGCGTGACGGCCATGTCTCAGATCCATACGGTACCGTATGTTTTGTGCAGATCGCCAACGCCGCCCACACCTCCTGCCCCTGGCGGATCCATGGGATCGTCACCGACTTCCGGCTCGAAGACGTCTGGGCGCTCCCGACCCCCGGGGACCGCGAGGACTTTTCCGACCTCGTGCGGCTAATGACCCGCTCTGATCCTTCGCGAGGATCCTCTGGCACCGCCCGCACGCTCTGGATGATCCGGTCGAAGGCGGGGCGGCTGCTCGGCTGGGACGGCCCGGACTCGGGCCTGGGCTCGAGGGTGCCGACCCTGCGTGACCGGTTGCCGGCGGATCTCCGCGACACCGAGCGTCCCGAGTTCGACGCGCTGCCGTTCGTCTCGCTCTACCTGCTCGAGGACGAGTGGGCGGCGGAGATCGCCAACCGGACCATGCACGGCGTCCTGCACATCGGCTGGGTGAAAGACGGCGCCGACGGTTACCGCGGCCAGATGGCCGTCTACACCAAGCCGAACGGGCTGCTCGGGATCGCCTACATGGCCGCGATCCGGCCATTCCGGCACCGGATCGTCTATCCCCAGATGATGCGAGAGATCGAGCACCGCTGGCGGGCGCGGGCCGCCGCCTGACTGACGTCGACGGCCGCGCGCGGCGTCAGCGGGTCGCCGTGAGGTTGGCGAACGGCACGTACGTCCGGCAGGGCTCGTTGCGCAGGCTCGGGCAGGGCGGCAGGCCCGTCGGCACGCTAACGCCGGGGACGACCGGAAGGATCAGGCTCGACGGCATCGTCTTGGAGAAGGCGATCGACACCTTCCCCGTCTTGCTGGGGGCTGTCTGGCTGAATGCCCAGATTGGCTGGGTTCCGTTGGGCGCGGCGATCGTCACGCGTATCCGCGACCCGGCGCGATAGACGTGGCCCTCGTAGTAGAGGGGGATGACGACCTCGACGAACTTGTTCTTCGGCATCGGCCGGACATCGCGGAGCAGCTCGCTGGGAATCGGCTCGAGCAGCGTGCTCTGCTGCTTGAGGAGGTTGTTGGTGCCGGTGGACAGCTTGCGCTCGTCAGCGCGCATCCAGCCGTCCTGTACGAACGTTTCGTTGCCGTCCGGTCGTACCTCACTGATCGTGGCCTGAAGGTCGACATCCCGAGTCGAGGAACGCACCCACACGTGGACGGCCCCGGCGCCGATGACCGTCGTGTTCGCGGTCAGCGGGGCGGAGACGTAGGAGACGGCCGTGCCCGGCGGGTTCTGCTGCCAGTTCCACTGCCACTCGGACGCGTTCCCCCACAGACCGCCGCTCTCCGTGTTGCTCCCGAAGTCGTTGGCCGGCAGGGCCTTGGCGTTCGACGTGTACCAGTCGATGCCCCTGCGTGCCGGCGGCTGGTCAGTCAGCGTCCCGTCCGGACCGAGGTACCAGTAGCCGGCCTGGGTGCCCGGGATCGGGAACGTGGAGAACGATTGCTCGAACGCCGGATACGGGTCGCCCGGCGTCATGCTCCCGGTCGGTGACTTGCCGGCGCCGTTGTCGAACAGCACTCGGACCTCCGGGAGTGCCTCGAAGGCCTTGAGAGCCGCGGAGTACGTCGGTATCTCCTGGATCGGGTCCGGCGGCAGAGTGTCCGGGTCGTCGTCAGGAAGGCCCAGCGCCGACTGGTAGATGACCGGGGCTGCGGCGTGGCTCACCGCCGCGTTGAGCATCGGCGCCCTGTGGGCCACGAACAGCTCGAGGAAGTCGTACCAGCGGTCGTAGGTGTACGGATCGAGCGAGTCGACATGGGCGCCGTTGGTGAAGGTGAACCACTTGAGGTTCGTCCCGGTGAAGTGCTGGACGAGGTCCGGGCAATGACCGCCGGTCTGCTCGTCCTCCCACTGGCAGGCCATGAACACCGGCGCGTGGATCTTGTTCACGAACGTGATCGGGTCCAGGGCGTCGGCCGCCGAGGGGATGTAGTGGGCGTTGGCGCGGATCTTCGCCATCAGGTTGGCGGCCTCGCCGTGAAGCACCTGATTGGCCTTGCACGTCTGGTCGCCCTGCTGGATCTGCTGATAGGCGTACGGCTGCCCGGCGTTGGGACCGGCCGGCTCGGCCTCCTCCTGTCGCTGCTCGGCCCAGGCAACCGCGAAGCCCGTGTTGAGGATGCCGCCGGGATAGAGCGTCGTCGCGGTGGCGTCGATGGTCGAGAGCGGCGAGATCGCCTCGAGGTCCGGCGGGTTGAGCTGGGCCGTGAACAGCTGGCTGATCGCGCCGTAGGAGATCCCCATCATCCCCACCTTGTGGTCGAGGACCCACGGCTGGTGGGCGATCGTCTCGATCACGTCGTAGCCGTCGAGGTTCTGCAGCGGTTCGAAGAAGTCGTACGCGCCGCCCGAGCAGCCGGTCCCGCGCATGTTGACGTCCACCACGGCAAAGCCCATCAGGTTGGCCAGGACCGCGATGCCGTTGACCGGCCCCGCCGGATCCGCGTAGCCGTACCCCGAGTACTCGATCAACGTTGGGTAGGGTGGGGTGTAGTCCGGGCCGTTGGGCACCGGCAGGCTGGGCGGGAGCCCGGGCTCGCCCGCCGGGCTGGTGGGAGGGTGGACATCGATGGCCAGCTTGGTGCCGTCGCGCGTGGTCAGGTAGCTGTAGCCGTTGTCGGGGATCGGCTGGTTGTAGATGTCGGGGTCCCACGGCGCGGCCTGATCGGAGTGCACCGTGATCGGTCCGGACCGCGCGCCGTCGGAAAGGAGGCGGACCGTGTAGCCGCTGCCCGGGGGGACGTTGCGGAACAGCAGCCCGCCGAGGGAATCGGCGCTCTGCGTGTACAGCCTGCGCCCGTTTGGCTTCAGCAGCGACATGCGCGCGTAGGGAGCCAGCCCGGTGACGTAAACCTGCTCCGCGCTGCCGTTGGCGGTGAAGGTCGGGGGACTCGCGGCGGCGGTCGAGGCGCCCGCGGCTGCGGCCACGGCGACGGCGAGCACCGCCGCGACCCTGATCGCAGTCGCCCGCGCACGACCCCGCGTGACGTCGCCTCTCCGCACGGGCGGCACTTTTCCATATCTCTGTTACACGTGCGCCGGTTCAGGCGCCTTAGACTCGCGGCGTGGACTTCGGCATCGGATATTTCCCCACGCACGACGCCGTCAGCCCCGGGGCGGTGGCCCGGCTGGTCGAGGAGCGCGGCCACGAGGCGCTGTTCTTCGCCGAGCACACGCACATTCCCGCCGCTCGGGAGACTCCTTGGCCCGGCGGTGGTGAGCTGCCCCGCAAGTACAGCCATACCTACGACCTGTTCGTGGCCCTGACCGCGGCCGCCGCGGCGACGTCCAGGCTTCGGATTGGCAGCGGCATCTGCCTGGTCGTCGAGCGCGATCCGATCACCACGGCCAAGGAGGTCGCCTCGGTCGACCACCTGTCCGGCGGGCGCTTCGAGTTCGGGATCGGCGCGGGCTGGAATCGCGAGGAGATGCGCAATCACGGCACCGATCCACGCACGCGGATGCGTTTGCTGACCGAGCGGATCGAGGCCATGAAGGCGATCTGGACGCAGGATGAGGCGAGCTACCACGGCGAGTTCGTCCAGTTCGAGCGGATCTGGTCGTGGCCCAAGCCGGCCCAGCGTCCGCATCCGCCGGTGCTCGTCGGCGGCAACGGGCCGACCGTGCTCGACCGGGTCCTCGCCTTCGGCGACGCCTGGTTTCCGAACTACGCCCGCGGGGGCGGCGACATCCTCGAGCGGGCCGCCGAATTGCGCGCGCGCGCGGACCGTCCCATCGACCTGATGGTGATCGGAGCCCCGCCTGATGCCGGCGCGCTGGAGCAGCTGCGGCTCGGCGGCTGCCGGCTCGTCGCGCACTGGATTCCGTCCACGAATCTGGCCGGCGTGGAGCAGGCGCTGGAACGCTGGGAGTCGGCGATCGCCGAGCTGACCGGCGAGGCGTGACCAGCCGCGACGCCCGGGCCCGGTTCGCAGCCGCCAGGGTCGCCACGCTGGCCACCGCCGACGCGGCTGGTCGCCCGCATGTGGTGCCGATCGTGTTTGCCGTCGACGGCGATCACATCTACAGCGCCGTCGACGCCAAGCCCAAGCGCACGACGGCGCTGCGGCGGCTCGCGAACGTACGCGAGAACCCCGCGGTCGCGCTGCTCGTCGACCACTACGACGACGCCGACTGGGCCGGCCTGTGGTGGGTCCGCGCCGACGGCGTCGGCCGCGTGCTGGAGCCGACGGCAACGGAGGCCCGGCGGGCGATCGCGCTCCTGGCCGAACGCTACCCCCAGCAACAGGCGACGGGCGCCGTGCTCGCGGTGGACGTCGGGCGCTGGAGCGGCTGGAGCGCGCGCTAGCGTGGGACCCGTGGCCGACTCCTTTCCCCGCCAGAAGGCCCGAACCCGGAACTTCACCCTGGGCGCGCCGCGCAGCTTCCAAGTAGCGGCGGATGGGAGCCGGGTGGTGTTCCTGCGCTCTCCGGCGGGCGACGATCCGCGCACCGCGCTGTGGGTGTTCGACGTCGCGGAGCGTCGCGAGCGGCTCGTCGCCGACCCGACCGCGCTCGTCGCCGAGGCGGCGGGCGAGGAGATCTCCGGCGAGGAGCGGGCGCGGCGAGAGCGAGTGCGTGAGACCGCCGCCGGAATCGTGTCCTACGCGACGGATCGGGACGCCCGTATCGCGGCCCTCGCGCAGTCCGGCAGGCTGTTCCTGGCCGACCTCCTCAGCGGTCGGGTCACTGAGCTGGCCGTCCCGGCTCCGGTCTTCGATCCCCGGCCGGATCCGTCGGGCCGGCACGTCGCCTTCGTCCACGAGCGGCGGCTACAGGTCGTCCGGCTCACCGACGGCGTGGTGACCCAGCTGGCGGGCGAGGATGAGCCGAATGTGAGCTGGGGCATGGCGGAGTTCATCGCGGCCGAGGAGATGGACCGCGACCGTGGTTACTGGTGGGCGCCGGACGGCGAGGCGCTGCTGGCCACCCGGGTCGATGAAACCCCGGTACGCCGGCTGTGGATCTCCGAGCTCGCCGATCCGGGCTCTTCGCCCCGCGCTGTCCGCTACCCGCGGGCCGGCTCGGATAACGCCCGTGTGACGGCCCACGTGCTGACTCTCGATGGGCGCGCTCCGGTCGAGGTGGCCTGGGACACGCCCGCGTATCCGTACCTCGCCGCCGTCCACTGGGGCGAGCACGGTCCGCTGATCGCCGTCCAGTCCCGCGATCAGCGGCGGCTGCTGGTCCTGGCCGTCGATCCCGCGACCGGTGGGACCTCGCCGCTGGCCGCTCAGTCGGAGGAGGCGTGGGTCGATCTGATCCGCGGCGTCCCTCGGCAGCTGGCCGACCGGCGGCTGGTCACCGTCGGGGGCGCCGGCGACTCGGTGGCCCTGCTCGTCGACGACAGCCCCGTGACACCGCCCGAGCTGGAGGTGAGGGCGGTGCTGATGGTTGGTGATGAGGACGTGCTGTTCACCGCCAGTACGGAGCCGACCGACGTCCAGGTGTGGCGATGGGAGGCGATGGGTGGGCTGTCCTCGCTCACCACCGCCCCGGGCGTGCACACCGCGGCGGGTGGGGGCGAGGTCCGGGTGTTCGGTCACAGTGACATGGAGCGCGACGGCACGCGCTGGACACTCGACGGCCACGTGTTCGAGTCGCGGGCCGAGCGGCCCGTCCTCACCCCGACCGTCGACCTGCTCACCGTGGGAGCGCGGAAGCTGCGGGTTGGGCTCGTGCTCCCGAGCGACCACGAGGCCGGGCGGATGCTGCCGGTGCTGATGGATCCCTACGGCGGTCCCCACCACCAGCGCGTGATGACCGCCCGGCAGGGGTGGCTGGAGGCGCAGTGGCTGGCCGATCAGGGCTTCGCGGTGATCGTCGCCGACGGGCGGGGGACGCCCGGCCGTGGCCGCGCCTGGGCGCGGGCGGTCAAGGGCGATCTCGCCGGGCCTCCGCTCGAGGATCAGATCGCGGCCCTGGAGGAGGTTGCCTCGGCCCACCCCGACCTCGATCTCAGCCGGGTGGCGATCCGGGGCTGGTCGTTCGGCGGGTACCTCGCCGCCCTGGCCGTGCTCCGGCACCCTGACGTGTTTCACGCTGCGGTGGCGGGCGCGCCGGTCACCGAATGGCGGCTGTATGACACCCACTACACGGAGCGCTACCTCGGGACCGAGCCGGATGGCGCGGATCGCTCGGCCTACGACCATTCGTCGCTTCTGCACGACGCCGCCTCGCTACAGCGGCCGCTGCTGCTGATCCACGGTCTGGCCGACGACAACGTCGTCGTCGCTCACACCTTGCGGCTCTCCCAGCGCCTGACCGAATCGGGGCGCCTCCACAGCGTCCTGCCGCTGAGCGGGATAACCCACATGACCCCACAGGAGTCCGTGGCCGAGAACCTGCTCACCGTTCAGGTCGAGTTCCTTCGCCGGGCGCTCGGAGCCGAGTGACCGAGTTCGCGCTCCAGTTCGACATCCGCGACGTCCCCACGTACGCCGCCCGCTTCCCGGCCCAGGGTGACGCCGGCGTCCTCGCGATCGGCCGCGCCGCGGCCCAGCGCGGGTTCTACCAACTGGCCGAGTTCCGCCAGGTGTGCCGCTGGAAGACGCCGCGCAGCGGACCGCTGGTGGCGATGAACCACGCCGGCGAGGTGCGCACCGCGACCCGCACCGCGCTGGCCCGGAACACCACCGAGCGCGAGCGCATGCGCGTGTTGCGCGAGCTGCACGGCGTGCAATGGCCCACAGCGTCGGTCCTGCTGCACGTCACCGATTCCGACCGCTGGCCCATTCTCGACGTGCGCGCGCTGCACGCTCTCGGCGTTCGCCGCGGGGTCAGCTACGGCTACGGCTTCTGGGAGGACTACGTCCAGGCCTTCCGCCGGCTGGTTGGACGGGCCGGCGTCGACGGGCGGACGCTCGACCGCGGCCTGTGGCAGTGGTCGCGCGAGCAGGACCACCCGTCAGGTTGACCGGGAGCGGACCGGTCAGCCGCCGACTGGCTCGCGCACCTCGACGCCCAGCGTGCGCGCGGTCGGCGACTTGGCGATCTCCGACTGGTCGGGGGCCGTCCGGAGCAGGCGATCTCCCACGGTCGAGGTCACCCCGAACCAGTAGTGCTCGTTCTTGTAGTGGTGCAGCCGGTGGCCACGCCAGATCGAGCGGTAATAGCGACCGCGCGGGCGGTACGGCGTGTGGATCAGGAAGTGGCACCACTCGTACCCGCCCAGGATCAGGTAACTGGTCAGCAGCCCGGTCGCGGCGCCTGCCAATCTGTCCCCGCCGAGGACGAGGTGGACCGGGAATGAGACCAGCCACACGGTCAGCGCGATCAACGGGATGAAGATCACCACGGCGTAGGTCGGGATCAGGACGCCGTCGAGTTCCGCCGGAGCCATGTGGTGAGCTCGGTGCTCCCGAGCGGCGATCACGTCATACCGAATCCCCAACACCCGGATCGGCTTGGCGTGCAGCAGGTACACGTGGATCATCCACTCGGCCGGGGGCGTCAGGACGACCACGCCGATGGCCACGATCGCCGAGGTAGGGGCTAGAGCGCCTCACGCCCGGAGGTCACGGTCTGCCACTCCGGCCGGCGCAGCCGGTAGAGCAGGACGGGTGGGAGCACTCCGACCAGGAGCACTCCGGCCAGCAATGCCGACGCATATACCGGTGTGCTCGCATGCCCGAGCTGGCTCGGCGGCAACAGGCCGACGACGCACGCGGCCACCGACGCAATCGTCCCGACCGCACAGATCGTGACCAGCGCGGGCGCGCGATAGCCGCGCGGGTGCTGGGGCTGCCGGCGGCGCAGATTGCCCGCCGCGATGAACATCAGCACGTACATGATCAGGTACACCTCCGTGGCCAGCGCCGCGAACACCCAGTACGCCCGCGAGACGGTCGGGACCAGCGCGTACAGCAGCGCGATCACGGTGATGACGAGCCCCTGGGCGACGAGGATCCGCAGCTGCACCCCGTGCGCGTTGACCTGCTGGAAGTACCGCGGCAGGTAACCCCGCTCACGCCCGATCTGCACCAGGCCGGTCGACGGGCCGGTGAGCCAGTCCAACAGGCCGCTGATCGAGGCGACCACGAGCCCGATGGCGATGACGGGCTCGAGAAAGCTGAGGCTGAAATGGTCAAGCAGGCTCCTGAACGCCTGCATCACCCCGGCCGTGAGGCTGATGTGCTGCGAGGGCACGGCGATCGAGATCGCGAGCGTCGGCGGGATGAAGACGAGCAGGATCAGGATCACGGCGAGCAGGATCGCCCTGGGGAACTCGCGCGCGGCGTTCCGGAGGTCGTCGACGTGAACGGCGTTGACCTCGACGCCGGCGTAGGTGAAGAAGCCGTCGACGATCAGCACGATGCTGGTCAGCCCGTGCCAGGGCGGCAGCACGTGACGACCGCTGAGGGGCGCGGCGGAGTGGTTCCCCTGGAGCAAGTAGATCCCGGCCAGCACGACGAGCAGCAGACCCGGGATCAGTGTGCCGATCAGGATCCCCCAGGACGCGAGCCTGTCGACGGCGACCACGCCCCGGGCGGAGACGAGCACGGAGGCCCAGAACAGGACGATGATCACCACGGTCGTGTACACCCCGCTGTGGGCCAGGCCGGGCGCGAACACGTACGACAGCGTGCTCGCGATGTACGCGAGCACCGCCGGGTAGTAGAAGGTCGTCTGGGCGAACTGGCACCACACCGCCCCGAAGCCCATCGCCGGCGAGATCCCCTCGCTGACCCAGTTGTACACGCCGCCCTTCCAGCCCGAGGCGAGCTCGGCCGACACCAGCGAGGCCGGCACGAGGAACACGACCGCCGGGACCACGTAGAGCGCGACCGAGGCCAGCCCGAACACGGCCAGCGCCGGGGCGGATCCGAGGTCCCCGACCGACCCCACGGTCAGGAGCGCGAGCGCAAACCACGTGAGCGTCGTCCTACGCAGAACGCGGGCGCGGACCCGCGGCCCGGGACCAGGACGACCCCGCATCTGCGCGGCGGCGGTCATCTCCCCGCCGGCTCGGGTCCTGCTCGGCGCCCGCTCGCGGGGAAGCGTCTGTCTACGCCGTCGCCTCCAGCACGAACACCGGGATCTCGCGCTCGGTCTTGGTCTGATATGTGGCGTAGTCGGGCCACACCTCGAGGGCGCGGTCCCACCACAGCCTGCGCTCCCCGCCGGAAGCCACGCGTGCCGTGTAGTCCCCCTTTGACCCCCGGTCCTGGAGCTCGACCAGCGGGTGCTCGATCAGGTTGCGATACCACGAGGGATTCTCGGGCGCCCCGCCCTTGGAGGCGACCGCGGCGTAGACGCCGTCGTGCTCGACTCGCATCACCGGGTTCTTGCGCAGCTTCCCCGAGCTCGCGCCCACCGAGGTGACCACGACCACGGGAACGCCACGCAGGGTGGTGCCGCTCGTCCCGCCCGAGCTCTCATACTCCTCGACCTGGTCGCGGACCCACTGTGCCGAGCTCGGCTGGTATTCACCCTGTAACGGCATCGTCCCTCCTCGTTGAGCTGATTCGACACCAAGGCTAGAACCCGCGGCCTTTACAGTGTGTGGTAATGGCCGACGCAGCCAACGGCGCACCTGTGATCGACGTCTGGAGCGACTACATATGACCGTTCTGCTACGTCGGCCTCGAGCGCGCGGCGTGGCTTGAGCGCCAGTTCGGCGCACGGATCCAGTGGCGACCGTTTGATCTGCACCCCGAGTACCCGCCGGAGGGGATTCCGCGGGCCGAGCTCGAGCGCCGGTACGGCGCCGGGCTCGGCGACCGGCGGCGAGCGATGTTCGAGGCGGCCGGGCTCCCGCACGCCGAGCTCGTGGATAAGGTGCCGAACTCGCGTCGAGCGCTGATGCTCGCCGAGCTGGCGCGCTACCGGGGCGCGCTGGACGCACTACACCCCCGGCTGTTCGATGCCTACTGGGCCCGAGGTCGCGACATCGGCGATGAGCGCGTGCTGGTCGAGGAAGGGACCGCGGTCGGGCTCGGCGAGGACGAGATCATCGACGCTCTGCAGGACGCGCGCTATCTGGAGCGGATCGAGGCCCAGACGCGCGAGGCGATCGACCTCGGCGCCGGCGGGGTCCCAGCCTGGATGATCGATCAGCGGGTTCTCGTGCCTGGCGCGCAGCCCCACGACGTGTTCGAGCGCGTGCTCGAGCGACTCGGGCACACGCCAATCGATCCTGAGTCGTTCAGCGAGTGAGCGCCATCAGGCGCCCGCTCCCGGCGTGGCCAGGGCGCCGAACGGATCGTCGCTCGTCACGCCGCCTGGTAGGGCATCGACCGCGGCGATGAACCTCGTCCAGGCGTCGCTCGCCGGGTTGCCCGTCAGCTTGCCGTAGAGCTGGGCCAGGGTGCCGCTGTCGCCGGGGCTCACCATGGCCCGCGCTACCTCGCTGAGGCTGTGGCCCTGGCTGATCAGCCACGACAGGAATGCCATGCCGCAGCCTGTGCTATCGGGGTCCTGGTCGGTCTGCTCGGTCCGATCGACCCAGTTGGGCATACCGTCCTGCGCCCATTGCGGGGCGGTGGCAAAGTCCGTCAGGGAGTTTGACCCGACGACCGCGGCGCACCAGCGTGAAAGCGCCTCCCCGTTGCTGTAGCCGCACAGCCGGCCGTTCATCGCGCACTCGCTCAGTTCGGCTTCGAACAGCGCCACGACCCGCGTCGAGTTCCCGTAGGAGGCGTCGACCTCGATCGCGTTTCCGGTCGTGAAGTCACAGCCGCCGTGGTCCGCGCCGCCGGTGCCGTCCGTCTGCCCGTTGAGCGCGAACACGATCACGTCCACCGCGCCGCCGCTGATTCCGAATATCGCGTCGTTCTGCTGAACCACCCGATCCGCGGCGGCCAGGAGATCCTGGGCGTTCTGCAGGGCCGGGTTGCCGAGGGTGGGATCGACGTACACGCTGACTTTGCTGGCGCTGGTCCCGACCAGCTGTGCGGTTCCCGTGTAGCTGGGCCAGGCCGGTGCCGTGGGGACGACCGCCGGAGCCATGCGGCGTAGGGGCGGGCGCAGGGGGTGGTTCATGAGCCTCTCCTATTCAAACAACCTGGGTGCGAGCACGAGCCCGGCGGCGTCCGATTCTCACAGGGCCGCGCTCGGGCCGAGCGCGGCCTGCCGCGGGAGCACCTTGCGCCGCACGCGCGGATAGGCGGGACGGTCGTCGGGCGGATCGCGGGAGGCGGGTCGAGAAACGGGAACATGCACATGCGTCCCGTTTCTCGACCCGACTCCAAATCACCGCGCCCGCCGCTTGTTCGCCCAGGCTCCAAATCGCGCGGCATTCCTGATCACCGCTCCAAACGGCCACCGCTAACCCGCCGGACGCCGGGCGAGCTCGTAGGCGAAGTCGACCGTTTCCTCGAGCGTGCCGTCAGCGGTGTAGTCGCCGAGCGTGCTGCGAACATCGTCCTCGAACGCCGGTGCCTGGTCGCCCAGGACGGCGCGCGGGAGAACCGACGTTGAGTACCCGATGCCGATCAGCGTGTCCACGGTCCACTCGTGGACGGTCGGAAAGCCGCATGAGCAGACGGACTCGAACCCGTGGGCCGTCAGCACCTCCGTGTCGGGCCGCTCCAGCCTGACCCGGTTCCAGCCGGCCGGAACGCGGGATTGCGCGCCGACTCTGATCTCCCAGCGCGCGCGCACGGCCGCCAGCGCTCGCTGCCAATCCGCGTTGCCCGCCCACGGCCCGTTGGCCCACAGAAGAGCGATGTAGCGTCCCGGCTCGAGCCAGCGGAGCGCCTGCTGGGCGACCGCGTCGCGGCCAAGCCGGTGAAACGCGTTGCCGATCGCCACGAGTTCGAACGCGCTCTCCGGCGCCGGGAGATCCTCCGCCCGCGAGACGAGCGCCCGCACGTGGGGGGTGCCGGCCGCCCCGGCCTTCTCGCGGACCACGCCGATCATGCCCGGCTCCTGGTCGACAGCCCACGCGTCCGCGAACCGGTTGGCCATCGCAAACGTGATCTGCCCGGTGCCGCAGGCCAGATCGAGCAGGCGGCCGCGTCCGCTCGGCCGGACCCGGCCAAGGAGGTCTTCGATCATCGCCGGCGGATAGCCGAGCCGGAAGCGGTCGTAGTCGCCCGCCGTTCCGCGATACAGGTCCGGGTCGAACTCGAGTGCATCGGACACGCCGGCAATTGTGCCGCGCATCATTATGACGTCAGTGTGACTTGACACGACATCATCGTTGATGTCATAATGCAGTCATGCAAGTTGACGGATACATCCAGACGCTTCGCGAGGACCTCGCGCGCGTCGCGGCCGTCGGTGATAAATCGACGGCCCGCGCCGCCGACCTACTCGCGGTGGCGCTCGAGTCATCCCTCGGCCGACGCCTCCAGGAGGCGATGGCCGAGGCGGCGCTCGAGCTCTCGGCCCAGCTCGAGCAGGGCAGGGTCGAGGTGCGGGTCGCCGGCGAAGACCTCGAGCTGGTCTACGTCAGCGACGAAGCACAGGCGCGGGCCGAGGCGCCCGACGAGGAGTTCGGCGCCCGGATCACCCTGCGTCTGCCCGACAGCCTGAAGTCCCGGCTCGAGGCAGCGGCAGCGGCGGGCGGTGTATCCCTCAACACCTGGCTCGTGCAGACGCTCAACCGAGCGCTCGAGCCGCGTCCATCCGCCGTCAGGAGCCCGCACCGGCTCAGCGGCTACGGCCAGAACTAAAAGGAGCACAGATGCCAGAGCAGCACTTCACCACCCCCCGACCTGTCCGCCTCGATGTGCGGATCCCGGCCGGCGGCATCCGCGTCGCCACCCAGGAAGGCGACCAGTCCACCGTGACCCTCGAGGGCCCGAACAAGCTCATCGACGCCACGAACGTCGAACTGGTCGGCGACCGGCTCCTCGTCGAGCTGCGCCAGAAGTCGTTCGTCGGCCTGTTCGGGCGCTCCGACGGAGCGCTCCAAGTGCAGGTTCGCGTCCCCGACGGCAGCAGCGTCGAGATCGCGACCGCCTCGGGTGAAACCACACTCGACGGGACCTTCGGCGGGCTCGACATGAAGTCCGCCTCCGGCAATGTAACCGTCACCGGGGAGCTGGGCGGCGACGCCAGCGTGAAAACGGTGAGCGGTGACGCGCGCCTGCCCCGGGTCGCCGGCGACCTGACCGTGCAGACTGTCTCGGGCGACGTCGCCGCTGAGGCGGTCGGCGGCTCGGTCTCGGCGAACTCGGTCTCGGGCGACGTCCGCGTCGGCTCGCTGCGGGCGGGTAACGTGACCGTTCGCAGCGTCTCCGGTGACGTCGAGCTCGGCATCGCGTCGGGTACGAGCATCGATGTCGATGCCGGGTCGGCGTCCGGTGACCTCAGCTCGGAGGTCCCGCTGGCGACCTCGCCGAGCGAAGGCGCCGGGCCCACGGTGGTCATCCGCAGCAACACAGTGAGCGGCGATTTCCGGGTGTTCCGGGCGGCGGCCTGAACTCGGATCAGATTCGTCGCGAACAGGTCGGTCCGGTAGGGGTAGACGAGCTCGGGTCAACGCGCGGCCGCCATCGGGGGCGCCACCTGATCTTCTCCCCGTCGTCCCGCCGAGCGGTCATGACGGTGACGGACCGAGATCTCGTGGATGTAGGAGGCGACGACCCCGTCGGAGATCAGTTGCACGCTGGGGCGATGGGCCGATGTGTGCCCGGCGCGGAGTGAGCCGCGGCGGGCTCGGGTGGCGGTGAAGCCGTGCCGATGGGAATGGTTGCTGTTTCTCATGCTGCATCTCTTTCGATGTCGTAGGCGGGGAGGGTCGTGGCGTCGCGGCCGACCGTGGCCGGCGCCAGCTCGAGCGCGGGACTGCGTGGACGCAGGAGGAGGAGCGCCAGAGCGATTCCGGTGGTGATGGTCACGGCTCCGATGAGGAACGCGAGGTGGTACCCGCCGAGCAGGGAGCTTGTAACCCCGTCATGTCCGGCCAGCAGCGACTTGGTGTGGTTCGCGGCGATCGTGCTGAGGACCGCGAGTCCCAGGGCGCCGCTGATCTGTTGGGAGACATTCGTGATGCCGGAGCCCAGCCCGGCGTCGGCGGCTGGAACGTCGGCCATGGCGATCGTCAGGAGGGGCATGAATGCGTTGCCGATCCCGAAGCCGAGCGCGAAACAGGCCAAGAAGATGGTCGGAAAGTAGGTGGTGTGCGCCTCGACGGTGCCGAACAGAAGCAGCCCGATCACCGCGCTGGCCATGCCCATCATGAGCACCGGAAGCGGTCCGAACCGCCCGACCAGCCGGGCCGTCACCCCCCGGGAGAGGACGGCGACCGTGATCGTCCACGGGAGGAACGCGGCGCCCGTTTGCAGCGCGCCGTAGTGGCGGACGTGCTCGAGGTACAGGGTCCCCAGGAAGAAGGTGGAGTACATGCCCGTGACCAGGAAGCCTCTGACCAGGCTGGCGTCGGTCAGCCCGCGCAGCCGGAGGATGCGCAAAGGCATGATCGGGTTCTCGATGCGGGCCTCGAGAGCGAGGAACGCGGCCATGAGCACTGCGGCCAGGCCGCCGAACCCGAGCACCTCGGAGGACATCCAGCCGTGGGCGGTGGCCTGGACGATGGCGTAGATGGCGCTCATCAGGGAGGCGGTGACGAGCAGCGAACCGATCCAGTCCACACCATGCTCGAGCCCGAGCCCTTGGTCATCCGGAATCAGCGCCCGGCCGAGGACGAAGGTGGCCAGGCCGATCGGCAGGTTGACGAAGAACACCCAGTTCCAGCTGAGCGTCTGGGTGAGCAGGCCGCCGGCCAGGAGTCCGAGCGAGCCTCCGGCGACGGAGACGAACACGTAGGCGCTCATCGCCCGGGCCCGCTCGGCGGGCTCGGGAAACTCGGTGACGATGATGGCCAGGATCACCGAGGCCTGGGCCGCGGCGCCGACGCCCTGCAGGAACCGAGCGCCGATCAGGATGCCCTGGGTCGGAGCGAGGCCGCAGATCGCCGAGGCGGCGGTGAAGATGACGACGCCGCTGAGGAAGATGCGCTTTCGCCCGGCCAGGTCACCGAGTCGGCCGGCCAGGAGCAGCAAGCTCCCGAAGGTGACCAGGAAGGCGTTGATGACCCAGGTCAGGTTTCCCTGGCTGAAGCCGAGATCGCGCTGAATCGAGGGCAGCGCGACGTTCACGATCGTGACGTCCAGGACGATCATGAGCTGCGCCAGGCAGACGACGAGCAGGGCGGTCCAGCGCCGGCGGTTCGAATTGGGGGAGAGAGCGGGAGACGCGAGGTGCATGTAAATCCAGACTTGTCGGGGGGGTGATTCCGGTGATAAACTGGAGGCCGCCTCCGAAATAACTGGAGGAACCCTCCGGAACTATACGGAGGGGCCCTCCGGTTGTCAAGCGAAATCACATGACCGCCATCGAAACATCGACCGAGATCCTGCTGGAGCGGCCCAAGCGCGCTGACGCGCGCCGCAACTACGAGAAGGTGCTCGTCGCTGCGCGTGAGGCCTTTGCCGAGGGAGGGGAGTCCACTTCGCTCGAGGAGATCG
The DNA here is from genome assembly GCA_963704385.1 of uncultured Solirubrobacterales bacterium. Classification (GTDB taxonomy): domain Bacteria; phylum Actinomycetota; class Thermoleophilia; order Solirubrobacterales; family Solirubrobacteraceae; genus Palsa-465. Next base: position 4,987,492 of record OY969904.1, on the reverse strand, counting down.
CGCGACGCGCGGGGGTCGGCATCGGCACGCTCTACCGTCACTTCCCGACCCGTCAGGCCCTCCTGGAAGCGCTATACGTCGGCGGGGTCGAGGACGTGGCTCGATCGGCCGCCGAGCTGGACGGCGCGAATCCCTGGGAGGCGCTCAATACCTGGTTTGACCAGTTTGTCGCCTATATGGCCACCAAGCGGGCACTGGCACACGAGCTGCTCAACTACATGGAGCAGGATGCGCCGCTGTTCCAGACCTGCCGGGCGTCACTGTTCACGGCCGGCGAACCGCTCCTCAGGCGCGCTCAGGAGGCCGGCGTCGTCCGTCCGGATGTCACGTTCGCCGAGGTCATGCACATGGTGATGGGGATCGCAAAGATCCCCAACAGCGATCAGACCCAGATCGCGCACATGGTCCGCATTGCCCTAGACGGCCTGCGCTACAACCCCGGCGCCTGAGTCTGCCGTACCGCGCGCGCCTGGCCATCGGGGCCGAGCGGCGGTCACGTCCCGTCGGGGGCCGTGGGCGATTCCGTCGCCGGAGCGTCGGCGTCCTCCGCCTCCACGGCGGTCATCTGGCGCTCGGCCTCGACTGCGGCCTCGTTCAGCCAGGCCGGGACCTTGCGGGGCGGCAGCAGCATCGCGTGCCTGATCGCCTCGCGCGCGGTCGAGGCCTCGCTCCACCCGCCGCTCCCCCTTCTGCGGGCCAGCCACGCCCACCTCCAGGAGGTGCCTCGCGTCAGGCCTCGCGTCTGTTGGCGGACCACCTCAACCGGGCCGCGGGGCGTCGCGACCGTGACGGTCTCGGACCGATTGCGGACAGCGCTGCCGGCTGGCATGTCCTCGCAGCCTAGTCGTTACCTGGCGCCGGGGTGCGCGAGCCCAGCGGGCCGCACCGCTCAGAAAAGGTGTCCCGCCGGTTTACCCCTTCGGGCCGTGAGTACCATTGATGTGTCAACTAAATGAGACGGAGCAGACCAGATGGTCAAGAACAGCGACAAGAAGTCCCGGGCGGAGCGGTGATGAGCGCCCTCCGGATGATGATCAGGCCGATCCGTTACGGCTGGACCGTGCAGCTGACCGACGGCCGCGAGCTGGCGCGGTTCCTCGGGCCCGGCGCCCGGTGGCGCGCGCTGCGTTACCTGAGACGTGCCGCCGAGGCGCTCAAGACGCCAGGCGCCACGCTGGGCCCGGCCGCGGTCTGAGTGCCCGGCGCTGAGAGTGTCTGGGGCCTCGACCCGACCGCTCACGAGCAAGGCCGCCGCGATCTACTTGATCAACCGGTGATACAGGGTGACCCAGTTCTGGGCGATCTCGCGCTGGGCCGCGGCCAGCGCCATATCGCCGGCACAGACCAGCTCTCGTAGCCGAAGCTCGAGCGCGTCCTTCGGGTTCGGCGTCTGTCCGGGCTCGGGCCACAGGTCGCGCGGATCGTTGGGGGCGCCACCCAGCTCGAGCGGCACCAGGTGGTCGTACTCGAAGTCGTGCGGCGGCCCGGTGTCGCCGTACGCGGCGAGGCTCGCTTCCTTCTCGGGCTCGCTGACCGACTCGGGGGGGCGCACGGTGTCGGTGTAGCCGTCGCGGCAGATTGTCGACCGGATGTCGGCCTGCGTCACCGCCGGGCTGATCGCGCCCGGCGTGCAGCGCGGATCCGGGAGCGAGAAGAGCCCCGAGCCCCGAGCGTGGCAGGAGCCCGGCGGCGGTTGGGGCTGGACGACGCGCGAGCTTGTCCTACTCACTCGCGGGCCAGGCGGTGGATCGGTCGTGGAGCCCGAGCAACCGGCGATCGCGCCAGCCGACAGCAGCACCGCGAGCGCCATTGCCCGGTGGGTGCTGGCGTCATGTCCCGCTGCCCGGATCACGGTCAGGACGCTAGCTCGCGCCCCGGCGTCCGGAGGAGGAGCAGACGAGTCTGCGCGCCCTACCGGGTCTGCGCTCCAACCGGCGGGCCGGGCCCGCCGATCACCTTGGCCAGGCGAACTTCACGTGCCGTGTCGGGATTCATCAGAGCCTGCAGAGCCGCGTCGTAGGACGGAAGGGCGAGAACCGCCCCATCGTGCAACACCATCAGAAATCGGTCCACCGTCCGCAGAAAGGCCCGGTCATGGGACACGGCGAGAACCGTCCCCCCGAACCGATCGAGAGCCCTCTCCAAGGCCTCTGAGGAGTCGATGTCGAGGTTGTCCGTCGGCTCGTCGAGCAGGAGCAGGTTGTGTCCCTCGAGTTCGAGGATCAGGACCTCCAGGCGCGCCTTCTCGCCCCCGCTCAGCACGTCGTAGGAGCGGTTCGCCGCCTCGGCCAAGCCGTAGCGGGCCAGGGCGGCCATGGCGGCCTGAACCCCGCCGCTACGGACGCGAGCCAGGACGACGTCGATCACCACGCGCCCGGTGAAGTCAGCCCGCGTTTGCAGCTGCGTGAAGAGGCCGGGGGAGACCCGCGGGCCGACTACGAGCTCGCCGACGTCGGGCTCTCGGAGTCCGGCCAGGGCGCGGAGCAGCTCGCTCTTGCCCGACCCGTTGGGACCGATCATCCCCACCCGTTCGCCGAAATGAATCTCCTCGGAGAACGGCGAGACCAGCCCAGCAAGTCCGACCGAGCGCAGGTCGAGCACCCGCCGGGCCGAATCGCCACCGCGCAGTCGGACGGCAATCGACGTGTCCACCACGGGAGCCGGTGGCGGTCCGGCTTCGCTGAACCGGCGCCATCGGGTCTCGGCGGCGTTTGCCTTTTTGGCCCAGTCGCTCGAGTAGCGAGCCCGTTCCTTGAATGTCTTCATCAGCCGGAACAGGCGTCGCTCCTCGTCCCGCCAGCGCTTGACGGCGTCGCCGAGCCGCCGCTGGCGCTCCTCGCGCGCCCGCGGATAGGTGGCGTACGAGCCGCCATGGACCCACGCCCCGTTGCCCTCCAGCGTGACGATCGAACCCACCGCGCCGCAGAGCAGCTCGCGATCGTGGGAGATCAGCACGACGGTCTTCTTGGCGGCACGGATGCGCCGCTCCAGCGCCAGCTTGGCGGGGACGTCGAGGAAGTTGTCGGGCTCGTCGAGCAGCAGCGCGTCGGCGTCAGAGGAGAACAGGACCTCCAACACCAGCTGCTTGCGCTCGCCGCCTGACAGCGTGATCGCCGGTCGCTCGGCAACGTCGGCGAACGGCTGCCGGATGATGCGGCGGGACGCGACATCCCACTGGCCCTCGAGCTCGTAGCCGCCGAGCGCCGACCAGTCTGCGATCGCCGCGCCGAGCTTCATCCCGGCGGTGGCATCGCCGGCGGCCAGCTCACGCTCGCAGGCCAGAACCTGCTCCCCGGCGCGCCGAAGCGCTCGCGGGGAAAGCGACAGCAGCAGCTCACGGACCGTGCGCTCGTCGTCGGCCAGGCCGACATCCTGCGGCATGTACGACGCCATCCCGCCCACCGACGCCTCGCCCTCGTCGGGGTCCAGCTCGCCGGCCAGAATCCGCAGCAGCGTTGTCTTGCCGACCCCGTTGAAGCCGACCAGTCCGACGTGCTGTCCGGGCGAGACGTGGAACGAGACGTCGGAGAACAGCAGCTCGCCGCCCGGGTGGGCATAGGCCAAACGCGCAACCGTGACGTGCCCCATCGCGGCAATGGTCGCAGGCCGATGCCCGTCGGTCCTGCGACTAGGCGGCCGCCGCGGCTTGCTCGCTGCCTCCGGAGCGCGAGCCGCCAAAGGCAACGAGCACGCGGTCGCGCCACTCGGCCTGTCCGGCCGGCGCCAGGCCGGTCTCGCCGAACACCCATTGGCGCAGCTCGCCCGGCCGGCGAACGCCACGACGGCCGTGGGCCACGGCCAGGTTGTCGAACACGAGAAGCTCTCCGGGCGACAGCGGCACCTCAACCTGAACCGCTTCGATATCCAGGGAATGGCGCTCAAAGAAGCGAAGTTCCGAACGCAGGTTCTCGAACTCCGTTCCGCACAGGAACCCGGGCTCGGCCTTGACGCTGGGGAGCTCACCCGAGCCGGCCGCCGCCTCGACCAGCCGCGCCAGGCTTCCCTCGACGTAGCCACGCTCGTCATCCCACGCGCCATGAGTCCTGCCGTAAGCGGCAAACCGGGCCCGCAGCTCAGCGGGCGCCGGCCAAGCACGCTGCCCAAGCAGCGGGGCCAGGGGAACGAGCCGTGTGACCGCCGAAACTCGCCCGAAGCCGCTCGGGATGTGGAGCGCCGTGTAGCGCCCGACATCCTGCTCGACCTTCGGATTCAGCGGCAGCCCAAAATCGAAGTGGAGGGTCTGAAAGCCCCGACTCTCGTGCCCGTCAGGCGGCGGGAGGACGAAGTCGCCGACGGCGGCGAGCGCCGTCCCGCCGTCGACGGCAGCGCGCGCGTCGATGAGCGCCCGCGCGGCGGCAAACGCCTCGTCGGCGCCTCCCAGGTTGCCGCGCACCCAAGCGAAGCCCTGGGGCTCCAGCAGGCGAAGATGATCGTCCACGGCGCCATTCTCCACCACGGTCTCCCGCTCAGCTCGGCGAGCAGCCCCAGAGCCCAAGTACGCTCGAAGGGTGAAAGGTGATCGTGTTGAAGTGGTCGTGGCCGCGGACGATGGGTCGCGCACCTACGAGATCGTCGCGACGCGCGCCGGCCGGCGGGTCGAGGTCACGACCGGCCGCGGTGTCGTCGAGGTCGTTGAGGTGACACGCACGGGCGAGCCGGTGCGGACGGCCAGGTTCATGGCCAGCCGCGTCGTCGCCCTCGTCGAGCACCCAGCGAGCGAGGCTCGCACAGGAGCCCCGTCTCCCTAGGGCCCTCCAGGGAGGCGGGCCTAGCACCGTAGAGCCCAGCGTGTGAGGTTTGCTGGCGTAGTTCCGCATACGCGAACTCCGGCAGCAAAGTTCCGCGGTGAGCCCAATCCGGGCCACCGCACCCGGGCCACCGCACCCCGGCCCGCTCCGAAACAACGTAGCTTGCGCACATCGTGTTCGAAGCACAAGGAGCCGGCCAGCAATGAAGGCGTTCGCGGCACGGTTTCGGCTCCCGGCCGTCGGCGCCGCGCTCGTGTGCTCGGTGCTGGCCGCCGGGGCGGCGGCTGCATCGGCTGACGCGACCTCCGACTACAACACCGGGTTCGCGCTCGGCACCGAGGCCTACGAGTACGGCGTGCCGCTGCTCGACACCCAGCGGGTGTACACGACGGGCACGAGCGTCACCGTCTGCAATCCGGTCCTCGGCTACGGACCCGTCAACCAGTTCTGCAATGTCCGCAACCTCGTGACCGCAAACCAACGAACGGTCAACGCCCCCAACAACGACACGCTCTATTCGATCGCGTGGCTCGACCTGTCGAAGCAGCCGCGGGTGCTCCACGCGCCCGCGATCAAGCACCGCTTCTGGGAGTTCGAGCTTCTCGACCCGTGGACGAACAACTTCTACAACATCACGTCGGCCCACCTGAGGCTCGGGCCGGGCGACTTCAACGTCACCGATGGCGGGAACTGGGCGGTGGTCGGCCCCGGGTTCAAGGGCAAGCTGCCCAAGGGCGTGATCCGCGTGAACTCCAGGTACAGCCGGGTATGGATCATCGGCCGCACGTACATCCGGGGCGCGTCCGACCTCGCGGCCGTCCACAAGATCCAGGACGAGTACTCGATCACGCCCCTGTCCAAGTTCGGGTCGCCATACAGGGCAGCGCGCCCGACGAAGATCATCCGTACCTCGGTCCAGGCCACGATTCCCGGCACCCAGCCCGAGGAGAACCCGCTCGACTTCTACGCTGCGCTCGGGGAGGAGATGCTGAAGTTCCCGCCCCTGGCCGCCGACCGGCCGCTGCTATCGCGCCTGCGCGCGATCGACGTCGGCCCGGGCCTCAACCCGGAGCACGACCCCAACCTGAGCGCCGCGACACTCCAAGGCATGAGCGCCGCGATCACCCAGGGACCGAGCACCGTGCTCTCGGCGCTGCTGGCCATATATCTGAAGGGGTTCGCCACCCACAACGGATACCTGATCGGCGACCTCGGGAACTGGGGAACCGATTACCTGCTCCGGGCGATCGGCGACCGGGTCGGCATCGGCGGGCAGCGCGCGAGCATCGCGATCTACCCGGTCGCGCTGTTCGACGACACGAAGGCGCCGCTGACGGGCTCCAACAGGTGCGTACTCCACATTCCGAAGGGCGGGCTGCCGCCGGTGAAGGCATTCTGGTCGCTGACCATGTACGACACCAACTCGTTCTTCGTACCCAACCCGCTCAACCGCTACCTGATCAACGACCTGTCCCACCTGCACAAGAACGCGGATGGCTCGATCGACATCTACGTCCAGCACGACCAGCCGTCGAACCCGGCGCAGGTCAGCAACTGGTTGCCCGCGCCCGCCGCGGGGCTGGGATTCCGCCTGATCTGGCGCCTGTACGACCTCGGGAGCGCGACCGAGGGCGTGCTCGACGGCTCCGGCTGGCAGCCGCCGCCGATCCAGCCCTGCGACCCGACCACGGACGTCGGATCGCTGGGTACGGCCTGCGCCTCGTAGTGGAGCGCCCGGGGTCAGGTGGCGAGCGGACTGCCGTCCGTGGATAGCTTCGCCAGAACCTCGAGCATGCCGGCGATGTCGCGGTGGGCGTAGCCGAGCTCCTCCGCCTGGCTGAGCACATCGTCGGCGACAGCCGCCGAGGGCATGAGCGTCGCGAGTTCGGCTCCGGTCTCACGGGCAAGGCGGATGTCCTTGTGCATCAGCGCGATGTCGAACCAGGCGTGCTCCGGGAGGTCGAGTAGCAGCGGCACGCGAGCCTTGAGCATCGGCGAGCCGATGGGGCTTGTGCCCATCACCTGTGCCGCGACCGTCGGATCGATTCCGTCGCGTTCGGCCAGGAGCAGGCCTTCGCTGAACGCCAGCGTCTGTACGGCCAGGCTGATGTTGATCGCGAGTTTCATGATCAGCCCTTGGCCATTCGGGCCGATGTAGGTCACGGCTTGGCCGAGCTCGTGCAGCAGCGGCTCGACCGCCGTGTACGAGCTCCGATCTCCGCCGACCATGATCGCCAGCGTCCCGGTCTCCGCCTGAGGGATGCTCCCGGACACCGGCGCGTCGAGCATCTGGGCGCCGACCTCGGCGACGCGCCCGGAAAGCTCGCGACTGGCCTGCGGGCTGACCGTGCTCATGTCGACGTAGACCTTCCCGGGCCCGAGACCGGCGAGCATGCCGTCCGGGCCATCCGCGATCGCCTGGAGCGCCTCGTTGTCGGTGACCATGCTGAACACGACGTCGGCCGCAGCCGCGACCTCGCGCGGGGTGTCCAGCCACTTCAGGCCGTGGTCGACGAGCGGCTGTGCCTTCTCCGGGGTGCGGTTGGTCCCGTAAACCTGGTGGCCGGCATCGATCAAGCGCGCCGCGATGCGACTGCCCATCGCGCCAAGGCCGATGAATCCGATCGTGGTCATCGCTGGCCTCCTTCGATTTGGTCGATCTCTTCGTCTGTCAGCTCGAGGTTCGCGGCGGCGAGGATCGGGTCCACCTGGCTGGGGGAGCGGAAGCCGACGATCGCGCCGTCGACCGCGGGGTTGTGGAGCGTCCAGGCGACGGCGACCGCGCCAGGCGTGGTGTCGTGCCCGTCGGCCACCTCGGTCAAGCGGTCCACGAGGGCCAGGTGGCGCGAGAGCTGGGGCTCCAGGAACCGCTCATCGTGCTTTCGCCAGTCGTCGTCGGGCATGTTCGCGATCCGCTCGCGGGTCATCTGTCCGGTCAACAGGCCCGAGCCCATTGGGGAGTAGACGATGACGCCGATCCCTTCCCGCTCGGCGAACGGGAAGAGCTCCTGTTCCACGTCGCGCTCGATCAGAGAGTACTGCGGCTGCAGTGTCTCCACCGGGGCGATCTGCTGAATCCGCTCGAGCTGCTCGACGTCGAAGTTGGAGACGCCGATATGGCGGACCAGGCCCTGCTCCTTGAGCTCGGCGAGGGCGGACCAGCCTTCCTCGATGTCCGCCTCGGGAATCGGCCAGTGGATCTGGTACAGATCGATCGCGTCGACTTGCAAGCGCCTGACGCTCGCCTCAGCTTCGCGCAGGATCGAGTCGCGTTTGAGGCTGTGGATCACCCGCCGGTCGGGTCCCTCCAGCAGCGAGGCCTTGGTGAATACGTACGGGCGCTCGGTTACGCCCTGAAGCGCCCGCCCGACGATCTCCTCCGAGTGGCCGAAGCCATAAGCGGCGGCGGTGTCGATCCAGTTGACGCCCTGTTCGAGCGCGCGGTTGATCGCCGCCATCGACTGATCATCTTCCTGCGGACCCCAGCCGAACTCCCAGCCACCGCCGCCGATCGCCCACGCGCCGAACCCGACGCGGGTGATGTGCAGGCCAGTCTGGCCGAGCTGTTTCGTGTTGAGTGCCGTCTTGTACATCGTTGCTCCTTTCATCGGGAGGTGGGTTCTGATATCGGGTTGCTGCGAGTCATATCGGAACCAGTATCAGCCCGCAGCTCATCGTGTTCAACGCAAAACGAAGCTGACGGTTATCGCGATCAGCGATAGCCTGGGCTGCGTGGACCTACGCCAGCTGACCACCTTCGTCGCCGTCGCCGAGGAAGGCAGCTTCACCCGGGCCTCCGACCGGCTGCATATCGTGCAGTCCGCCGTGTCGGCCGGCGTGCGCAACCTCGAGCGGGAGCTCGACGCGAGGCTATTCGACCGCTCGACCCACAAGGTAGAGCTGACCGATGCTGGCCGCGCCCTTCTCCCGGAGGCGCGGGCGACGCTGCAAGCCGCCACCGCCGCGCGCGACGCCGTCGACGCGGTCCGCGGCGGCGTCCGCGGCACCGTCCTGCTCGGCACGATGCAGGCCCAGGGCATGCGGGCGATCAACGTCGCCGGCGTGCTCGCCGAGTTCCGCGCCGAGCACCCGGCGGTCCGGGTTCACGTCCGTCACGCTGCAGGCGGCTCGAGCGAGATGGCGCTGCAGGTGCGCGAAGGACAGCTCGACCTCGCGTTCGTCGCCATCCCTGGGGGCGAGCTACCCGGCATCGAGCTCACGCAGCTCGCCCGCGAGCCGATCGTGCTCGTAGTCCCCGCCACGCACCCGCTCGCCAAGCGAAGAGCCGTTCAGCTGAGCGGGCTCACCGCCGAGCCGCTCGCCGAGTTCCCCGAGGGGTGGGGCATCCGCGCGGCCAACGACCGGGCGTTTGCGGCCTCTGGCCTGACCCGCATCATCACCTACGAGGTCAACGACACCTCCAGCCTGATCGACTTTATCCGTCACGAGCTCGCGGTCGGCGTGATGCCCGCGTCGCTGGTGGGTGAGCGAGACGGCCTCACGTTCATCCCGATCCGGGATCACCCCACAGAGTTCGTGACCGCGATTGCGACGCCATCAAACCGCCGCCTCAGCGCAGCCGCCCGAGCGCTGCTCGAGACGATCAAGCGACAGTCCGTCAGCCCCCGATCCGGTGCCCGGCCACATGGCCCGCGTTGAAATTCCGGCGCCAGATCGTTTAGCTTGGTTTCGGCGTTGGAGGACGCCTCCGGGTCCGCGGGAAGAACTGAGTTCGCCTCCGTTGCTGGGTTGTCGATCCTGACGATCTCCTGGCCTGACGCGCGGACCTCGGGCCGGCGAAGGAGACGTCATGCCGACACTCCCTGAAAACCCGAATCTCGATCAGCTGCGCCGGCAGGCAAAGGAGCTGGTGCGTGCCGCTCGCCAGGGTGACCCGGGTGCGCTCGATCGGATCGGCTCGGTGTCTGGCGAGGTCACGCTGGCGGCCGCGCAGCTGGCGATCGCCCGCGGTTATGGGATGGCGAGCTGGCCGGCGCTGAAAGCGGAGGTGCAGGCCCGCCGCCACAGCCTTGACGAGGTGGTCGGGGCGTTCCTGGCCGCGAGCGTCGGCTACCGGGTCGGTCGCGCGGCGCGGCTGCTCACAGAGCATCCCGAGATCGCCGAATACAGCCTGGCGACGGCCGTGATGCTCGGCGACGTGGGACGGGTCCAGCGCGCGCTGGACGCCGACCCCGGGCTGGTGAACACGCGCGATCCCCCAACGGGCTGGACGGCGCTGCACGCCGTGTGCGCGTCGCGCTGGCATCTGGATCCGGGCCGCGCCGAGGGGCTGTACGCCGTGGCGAGGCTGTTGCTCGACGCCGGAGCCGACGCGAACGGCTTGAGCGGCGACGGTCGTTGGACGCCGTTGGACTGTGCGGTGACAAGCGCGAACGCCGAGCGGACAAACGAGGCCATCGTCGGGCTGCTGCTCGATCGTGGTGCGACCGTCAAGGACGGCAGCCTGTATGCGGCCGGATTTGCGGGCAGTTGGTGCGTGCGAATGCTGGTCGGCCATGTCGGGGATGTCGGGGAGGTGGCCGAGATGGCGCTCGGCGCGCCGATCAGCACGGGGGACGTGGAGACGGTGAGGCTGCTGCTTGACGCCGGCGCCGACCCGAGGCGCTACCGCGACGGTGACGGCCGAAGAGTTGCCGTGCTCCCGGAGGCGCTCGTCGCCAAGGCTCCGACCGAGCTGATCGAGTTGCTGCTCTCCCATGGCGCCGAGGTCACGGCGCCGGGTCCGGACGGCCGCTCGGCCTACCGGCTCGCGACGGCGCTGGACCGGGAGGACGTGGCCGGCCTGCTGATGCGCTACGGCGCCCGCGACGACCGGACGGCGGTCGACCGGCTGCTCGGCGCCTGTCGTCAGGGCGACCGTGAGACGGCGATGCGTTTGGTGGCCGAGCACCCCGGGCTGCCCCGAGAGCTCACCGACCGGGAGGCCGCCGCGATCGTGACCGCCGCGGAGGCGGGTGACGTCGCCGCCGTCGCGCTGATGCTGGACCTCGGCATCCCGATCGACGCGCGTAACGAGGGGCACGGTGCCACCGCACTCCACGTCGCGGCGCATTCCGGCAGCCTGCGGACGGTGAGGCTGCTGTTGGCCCGCGGCGCGGACATCGAGGTCCGCGACCGCGTGTTCGACGGCAGCCCGCTGGCGTGGGCGGCCGTCGGCAGCGGCCAGCAGCCCTCAAGCGCGCCGGATCCCGACTGGGAAGGGGTCGTGCGGACCCTCCTCGAGGCCGGGGCTTCGACCGATGGGATCGTCCTCGAGGCCGGGGAGGTCAGCCAACCGAGCTCCGAGGTGGCGAGCCTCCTGCTCGCGCGCGGCGTCCCCAGGCGGTGATCCCTTCACCGAGTCGCGGCGATGGTCCTGTCCTGCCCAACGAGACCGACCATCGCATTGGCGCCTAGGCGGGTTGACACCTCAGGCTGAGATGCATATAGTTTCGAGGTATGCAGGGGTTGAGCTTTCAGGGCCAGCTTGAGGGGCTGATATTGGCTGTCCTTGGCGACGGGCAGTTGCACGGCTATGCGATTGCCTGCGAGCTGCGCGAGCGTTCGGGAGGGATGCTCGAGGTGGCGGAGGGGACGTTGTATCCGATGCTGCATAAGCTCGAGAAGGACGGGTTGATCCACAGTCGCTGGGAGACGGTCAATGGCCGTCGTCGTCGTGTGTACGCGCCGTCCTCGCGCGCCGCCCGCGCGGTACGCGAGCGGTTTGAGACTTGGCGGCGACTCAGTCGCGCGATTGATTCGGTGTTCGTGTCGGCTCCGGGGGGGCGCGGGTGACTAGCGCCGACCCGCGCGAGGGCCTTCTCGATGCTCTGGCCGGTGAGCTGCACGGCGGGCCGCGGGCCCGCCGGCGGATCCTCACAGAGCTCGCCGATCACATAGACGACGCTGTGGACGACCTCCGTGGCTCGGGAGTGTCCGAGGCGGAGGCGATCGAGGAAGCCGTTAAACGCCTAGGCGATACGGAGACGATCGCGAACGCTTTCGGGGCCTCGGGTGCCCGAACCGCGGGCCGTTCGAGACGCCGCACACGCCACCGACTCGCTTGGATCGCGGTCGTTGCGATGTCGGTCGTGACGGCCGTCGCCGCCGAGCTTCCCCAAGCGTCCGGGGCCAAGGCTCCAGCGAAGGTCGCGCGAGCCAGGCACACCCGCCTCGCTGATCGCAGGTAGCTATGGCCATCCATCGCCGGACGCGATCGCTATTCGAGCTCGCCCTCACCGTTGCCGTGGCCGTTGGCTTGGCCTTCGCGGTCCAGGCTTGGGCGGTCAAGCCATACAAGATCCCCACCTCCTCCATGTTTCCCACGCTCGAAGTCGGCCAGCGCATCCTGGTCAATCGATTGATCAGCCACCCCAGCGTCGGCGACGTGGTCGTCTTCCATCCGCCTGCCGGCGCCACCCCCCCGAACGATGGCACCCCGGCGTGCGGCAACGCGAGTCAAGGGGGCAACGGCGGCCTGGGGGCGGAGGCGTGCGACAAGCCGACTGCCCAGCCGTCCAATCAGACGTTCGTCAAGCGCGTCGTCGGTCTGCCCGGCGATCGAATCCAGATCATCAACGGGCATGTGTATAGGAACGGCGTGCGCGAGCACGATCCGTACATCGCTCCGTGTGCGCAGGGAGAGACCGCGTGCAATTTCCCACGAACGATCGTGATTCCGCCCAAGGAGTACTTCATGATGGGTGACAACCGAGGAGATTCGGACGACAGCCGTTTCTGGGGTCCGGTCCCCAACAGCTGGATCATCGGCGTGGCGTTCTTCACCTACTGGCCGCCGGACAGAATCGGCTCCCTCTAGGTGGTGCTGTCTGGTCTGGCGGCTTCAGCTCGGGTTTGCGGGGATCGTGACCGACATTTCGAGCCCACCGTCGGTTCGCGGGTGGGCGGTGATCGTGGCGTGGTGAGCGCGGGCGATCGCGCTGGCGATCGAGAGACCGAGCCCGACCCCGTCGGATGAGTTGAGACGCTGCTTGGCCCGGGCGAAGGGCTCGAACAGGGTCGGGATCTGCTCGGCGGAGAGGCTAGGCCCGGTGTTGGCGATCTCAAACACAGCGCTGTCGGCTTGCTGGATCGTGCGAAGGCCGATCCAGCCACCCGGGACGTTGTGGCGCACGGCGTTCTCGACCAGGTTGGCGATCATGCGCTCGAGCAGCACCCGATCGCCGTATGCGCGCGCCGGCTCGAGCGCGGCGTCGACCCTGATGTGGCCGCGATCGACCGCTGCGTGCGTGGCGTCGAGCGCGTCCTCGGCGGCGGTGGCGAGATCGATCGCTTCCTCGGCTGCCGGGCCGAGCTCGCTGGTGGCGAGCGTCAGGAGCGCCTCGACGGTGGCTTCGGCGCGCTCGACCGATCGCTTGACCCGGGCCGCCATCGCCTCTAGCTGCTCGGGCGTCCTCGTCGGCTTGGAGAGCGTGACCTCGATGGCGGTTCGCATCGCCGTCAGTGGCGTGCGCAGCTCGTGCGCGGCGTTGGCCACGAACCGCTTCTGGCTCGTGAAAGCGGCATCAAGCCGCTCGAGCATCACGTCGAAGGTGTCGGCCAGCTGCTTGAACTCGTCATCAGGGCCCGTGAGTGCCAGGCGCTGACCGAGCCGCAGCTCGGAAGCACGCTTGGCGGCCTCGGTGATCGACCGCACCGGCCTGAGCGCCCGTCCGGAAGCGAGCCAGCCGAGCCCGGCCGCGGTGATGGCCAGGATCCCGAGGCCAATCGCTGAAGCGATGCGCAGGGCGGCCAGTTCGTCCGCGCGCGCCCTGGGGCTGGCTCCGATGATGTCGATCAGGTGGTTGCATTTCGCGAGCAGCGACGGAGACGTCGGCAGGGGTTTGCACAGTCCCAACAGGGCCCTTTCCTGCGGCGCGAGCAGCTTCGGGGGTGGCGCCGGGCGAGGCAGCAGCACTGCGGCCGCCAGCGTGTACGTCAGCGCCAACAGGACCACGCCGGCCAGCAGGAACAGCACCGCGTAGAAGACGGCAAGCCGGGCGCGCACCCGCCGCGGCCACAGCCGTCGAACTGCGACGGTCAGGGCTCCCGGCCTCATCGCATCCGGTAGCCGGCGCCGACAACCGTCTCGATGACCTCGGGCTGGCCGAGCTTGCGCCGCAGACGCCCGAGCGTCACCGCCACCGTGCGCGTGAACGGGTCGGCGTTCTCATCCCACACGCGCTCCAGCAGCTCCTCGGCGCTGACCACCGCGCCGTCGGCCGCCAAAAGCACCTCGAGCACACCCAGCTCCTTCCGCGTCAACGAAAGCTCCTGTCCCGCCCGGGCAGCGAGCCGCCGCGCCCTGTCGAGCTCCAAATCGCCCCTGACCAAAAGCGGCGGTCGCGCCGGCGCGCGGCGGGCCAGAGCATGCACCCGCGCGACCAGCTCCTCAAAGGCGAACGGCTTGGGCAGATAGTCATCCGCGCCCAGGTTCAGACCCTCCACCCGATCGCCGATCGCCGCTGCCGCGGTCAACATCAAGACCCGCGCGTCCGACCCGCGATCGCGCAGCGCCACGCAAACCGCGTCGCCGTGCACACCCGGCAGGTCGCGGTCCAGCACGATCACGTCGTAGCGGTACACCAGACCCTTCTGTAGCGCGGCCGCCCCGTCGTGCGCGACGTCGGTCGCGATCCCGCGATCACGCAACCCCTCGGCGATGTCGCGGGCGAGCTCTGCGTGATCCTCGATCACCAGCACGCGCACCGGGACATCGTGCACCACCGCAGATCACAACGCCATCACACACGCGGCACGGGCGTTCCCAAGTCAGCGCTGGTCTGTTGCACTCGTGTGACCACCAACCGGCTATCACCTTCGTCATGTTCAGAACGACTTCAAGCCTTCCAGTGGCCGCAGCCGCGATCGTCGCCGCGACGGTGATCGCCGGCTGTGGCTCGAAGTCGCCCAGCTCGTCGAACTCCGGCGGGCACTCCACGCAGACCCAGGTGCAGGAAGGGCAGCAGGACATGGTCAGGTTCGCCGATTGCATGCGTTCGCACGGGGTGCCCAACTTCCCCGACCCAGGCACTCGTGCGTTCAAGAATGCGTTCGAGACGAAGTCGCCCGCGTTCCAATCGGCGTACGCGGCCTGCCAGCACCTGCAGCCCGGCGGCGGCCCACCCAACCAGAGCCCGGCGCGCAGCCAAGCGCAGATCACCGCGCTGCTGGCGTTCGCTACCTGCCTGCGCAGTCACGGGTTCCCGAGCTTCCCCGACCCGACCAGCAGCGGCCAGCTGACCCACGAGATGCTCGCCAACGCGGGCCTAAACCTGCAACAGCCGGCGGTGCTGCGAGCCGCCGACACGTGCGTCAGCGTCACCCACGGGGTAATCACCAGGGCCGCCGTCGCCCGCTTCGTCGCCGGACAATGAGCCGTCGATTGCCTGGGGCAGCATCCCCGCCGGCATCTGCGCGGTCACGCTTGCCGGTTGTCAGCTCGCTAGCCGGGTCAGTTCAGCCTCGAAGAGTTGCTTGGTCAAGGTGATCACCGACGGCGCCGGGCGCGCACCTCCTGGCGGCCTGTCCCGGCTGCGCCGGCTAGACGATTCCGCGCGCGTGCCGGCGAAGCGCCTCGGGGTCGGCGATGACGACGTGGCGCCGGCCGGTGATGACGCAGCCGAGTGCGCGCAGCGACGTGAGTGCCTTGACGGTCGACTCGCGGGAGGCACCGCACCAGCCGGCAAGCTGTTCCTGGGACAGCGGCAGGTCCACCGAGATGCCGTCCTCGGTTTCCTGACCGAATCGATCGCTGAGCTCGAGCAGCCGCCAAGCGACGCGCCCGAGGGTGTCGAGTGCGGCGAACTCGAGCCGCTTGCGGTCGGAGTCCCGTAGCCGCGCGGCAAGCACTCGGAGCAGCTCGCGCGCGGCCTCGACATCGTCGAGCGCCCGGGCAAGGGTCGATCCGCTGACCACGGTCGCTTCGACCTTGTTGACCGCCATCGCCGTCGCCGAGCGGGGCTCCCCGTCGAGCGCCGACAGTTCGCCGAGCATTTCTCCCGGCCCGCGCAGTGCGAGCATGATCTCCCGGCCGCCGGGGCCGGTGCAGGTGACGGTCACCCAGCCCTGCTCGATCAGGAACACCCGCTCGGCCCGGTCACCCTCGATGAACAACGCCTGACCGGGCCGGAACGTGCGGGGGTGCCCTTCACGCCGAAGCGCCGCCGAGAGCACATCGCCTGATGCGGCCGTCGACACCGCCAGATTGTCCATCACTGCGTCGCAAGTGCGTCAAAGGACGCAGAAGCACTGGGTGATCAGACGTGGGCGCCCAGCCCAAGCAGCGGGAGAGTTGGCCAACAAGCCAATCGACCAGACACGGTCAACGGGAACCCCGCCCCGAAGGCCAGTCGAAGGAGAACAGCATGTCCGCACCGCAGCCGCACACCGAGCCGACCCAGGTCCCGCAGGATGAGATCGCTACCGGGCTCCTCCACGAACAGCCCTCACGCGAGCTGAGCGACGCACCCGAGCGGCCCCGGCGCGGCCCCGCGTTCAGCGGCCGGCGGTTGGCGGTCGCCGCCGCAGTCGCGGTCGGCGTGGCGTCAGGATGTGCAGGGATCGTCACAGCCTCCGCCCACACCGCGCAGTCCACCGCCCGCGAGGTGAGCACAGGGACCTCGGCACAAGTCCTCTCTGTCGCAGACGCTTTCGGCTCGTCCCAGCATCAGATCCGTGACCTCGAGGCCCGCGGCTACGTGGACGTTGCCTGCGCCATCCACGGGGAGCTGCTCTTCAACCCGCACACCCACCACTACGTGACTATCAAGGCGTAGAACCGAGCCGTGCCGGCTCATCGCCCCAACTCGTGCGCCGCAAGCGATGCGTCCGCAGGAAGGCAGGAAGGCGACGATTTGCAGGCGAAAACAGCCGCCGCATGCACCTTTTAGCGCGTGAAGTTGTGGGCGCATCCTGCCGATATGTTCCCCATGGCGTCTGCGGCTGCGCGCGGGAGCGAGCCGGCCCGTTGGGCACGGGAGTTCCCGGCTGTTCGCGTGGCCATCGGCATGTGGGTCGCGATGGCCGGCATCGGCGTGCTCTACGTCGAGCTGCCCGGCGTGAGCGCACCCCACCCGACCGTTGTGCTCGCTTGCAGCGGGCTCGCCGTCGCTTGGGCGGCGGTGAGCGCGTTATTGCCAAGCAACCCCAAGCTGATGATCCTCCACCCGCTCGGCGCGGCGCTGTCGATGACGACAGTCTCAGTGATGGTCTGGGCCAGCGGCGGTGGAGCGTCGCCTTTGCGCGCATGCCTGCTGCTACCGATCGTCTACTGCGCCTGCTTTTTGCCGCCACTCCTGGCGGTGCGGATGCTTGCCATCGCTGTGGCCGTCAATCTGCTGCCACTGTTCTACGACGCTGGCGCGTTCGTGGGAGCGGCTCTTGGCTGGACGATCATGCTGACCGCCACCTTCATGGCCAGCGGGGTGGCGATCATCGCCGAGCGCAGCAAGCTCAGGCGGACGGTGGCGGTCCACGCCGAGCGTCTGAAAACGATCGTCGCGCTGCACCGCGAGGTCGAGCAGGCCGAGTTCGACGTCGAGGAGGTCGTGCTCGGGATCCTCGACCGCGCGCGCACCTTGCTCGGAGCCACCGCCGCCAGCGTCGGAATCATCGAAGGGGACGAGATCGTCTACAAGTACCGGACCGGCCCCGGCCGCGAGAGCGGCGTCGCGATCCACACGCCCCGGCGTGCCAGCCTCTCCGGGATTTGCGCTGACTCGGGCGAGGCGGTCTACTGCGCCGACTCCGAGATCGACGCGCGGGTTGACAAGAACGCCTGCCGTCAGCAGGGGCTGCGCTCGATGATCATCGCCCCGCTGCGGCATCGCGGCGAGGTTGTCGGGGTGCTGAACGTCAACTCACCGGAGCCGCGGGCTTTCAACGCCAACGACGTACGGACCGTAGAGCTGGTCGCGGGTGCGATCTCCGCCGCCTACGGCCACGCCGTCGACATCGCAGCCAAGCAGTCGCTGCTCGATGAGCTCGAGGCGACCGTAGCGGCGCTGCGCGACAGCGAGGCCAAGCTCAGCCACCAGGCTCTACACGATCCGCTCACAGGGCTTCCCAACCGGACGCTGCTGCTGGACCGGTTGCGGATGGCGCTCGCCGAGCGCGGGGATCCGCAGGTTGCGATGCTGTTCGTCGACCTCGACGGCTTCAAGGTGGTCAACGACAGCCTCGGGCATGACGCGGGCGACGCGCTGCTGGTCAAGGCCGCGCAGCGAATCAGCGGGGTTCTGCGCCCCGCCGACACCGCCGCCCGGATTGGCGGCGACGAGTTCGCGATCCTCTGCAAGACGCCCACGCGCTTGAGCACCGGGATGAGCGTTGCGGAGCGGATCATCGACGCGCTTGCCTCGCCGTTCGTGATCGCCGAGCGGGAAGCCTTCGTCACCGCCAGCATCGGGATCGCCGCCCACGACGGGACGCCCGAGGAGCTGCTGCGGGACGCGGACGTGGCTATGTACCGCGCCAAGGCGAGTGGCAAAGGCGGCTATGCGGTCTTCGAGCCCGAGATGCGTGTTGACGCGATGTGGAGGCTCGAGCTCGAGGCCGATCTTCAGCGGGCGCTCGAGCAGCGTGAGCTCGTTCTTCACTATCAGCCGATCGTCGAGCTCGAAGAAGCGCAGATCGTCGGGTTCGAGGCACTTGTCCGGTGGCAGCACCCGGAGCGGGGGCTCCTGCCCCCGGTGGCGTTCATCCCGTTGGCCGAGGAGACCGGGCTGATCAAGCCGCTGGGGGCCTGGGTGCTACGCGAAGCCTGCCGGCAGATGGTGGCCTGGCACGCCGAGGCCCCGCAGGGACGGACGTTTTATATGAGCGTCAACCTGTCCGCTCACCAGATCGCCGACGAGCGCGTCATCAACGACGTCCGTGATGCATTGGCCACGTCCGCCCTGCGGCCTGAGAGCCTCGTCCTCGAGCTGACCGAGACCGCGCTGATGGTCGACATCGATGCGAGCGCGCTTCGTCTGCACACGCTCAGCCAGCTGGGGGTGCAGATCGCGGTCGACGACTTCGGCACCGCTTACTCGTCGTTGCACTACCTCCAGCAGTTCCCGATTGGCATCCTCAAGATCGCCAAGCCTTTCATCGACGGCCTCGCCACCGGCGATAGCGAAGCTGCGATGGCCCGCGCGATCACCAATCTTGGCCGCAACCTCGGGCTTGACATGGTTGCCGAGGGGATCGAGCAGAGCGAGCAGCTCGCCCTTCTGCGCGAGCTCAGCTGCCCCCATGGGCAGGGGTCCCTGTTCAGCCCCCCGCTGCCACCGGAAGAGGTGACGCCGGAGCTGCTCGCCCTGACGGTCTGGCCCGAGTTCGCGAGTGCGTAAAGCAGTCGGCGAGCGCCTGACGACGAGGTATGACGGTCCTCGTCTGACGCCGGCCGAAGAGTAGCCGTAGAGACGGGACATGGCCGATGATTAACTGGCTGGGACGACGCATGGCCATGCCCGCTGGCGATCTAGACCTTGACGCGATCCGTCGGAAACTCGAAGCGCTCCGAGCAAGCGCGCGGGAGCGCTTGGCGGTACTCGCCAAGCGACCCGAGCGTGGTAGCGCTGTCGGGTTCGGTAAGCGAATCGGCGATGGCACCTCTGAGGCCGTGAGCCGGCTGACCGACATCGGCGTTGGCGACTCGCTGGAGCGTGGACTTGAGCGGATACAGCGAGCGCTGGTCAAGCTCGACGAGGGGACGTACGGGATGTGTGATGCTTGCGGCGATCCGATTGCCCGCGCCCGGCTGCAGGCCATGCCAGACGGAGTGTTGTGCCTGGACTGCGCGGCATCCGAACGCCGCGTTCGCTCCCCGCGGCGTCGTTGAGGAACGGGTCCCGGCTAATAAGGCCCTAACGCAACGCCGATCTCGTCCATTGCGGTAGCCGGTCAGGAGCGAGGTTTCCTGCAAGAGCGGCAGCGATCGGTAGACCCGGGTGAGCTGGGCGTCGCGGCGCGTGACGAAGCGTCAGTAGGACAGCTCGACGCCGTGGGCCGGCTTGATCGTTCGCTTCTCGGGATACACGCAGACGTCGCCGGGAATCAGATCGCCGATGGTCACCAGTTGCATACCGTCTGAGCCGACCTCAATGCGGTGGCCCACCCCAGTGTTCTCCGTGCGCAGCCAGAACGATCCCTCTCGCAGCGGGTGTGCCTGCTCGCCGAGCCGCGCGGTTCCGTGGCCGCTTCGGACGAACCACGCCTCTTCGCGCGCTGAGTGGAAGTGCAGTTCAGTGTTGTGCGTGTCGGGTGGCATCTCGTCCTGTGCGAGAACGAGCTTGTCCGAGCCGATATCGCGCGCATCCCGAGTGGCGTAAGCGAGACGGCCGTCACGTCCCTCCTGGAGCGGGAGCTCGGCGAGGTTGCGAATCGTCGGCGGTCGCCGACGAGTCGGCTCGGGCAGCTCCAGCGGGCCCAGCGCAGCATCGGCTTCGAATGGGTGCGCGCTGCCTGCCGGCGACCACACCGGGCCAAGCCAGAACTGCTTCGTCCGTGGCAGGTAAGTGATGTTCGTCCGGGATCCCTCGGCAGCCACGAGCACTGTGAGCCCGTGATCGCCGGCGATGAGCGTGTGAGCGTCCCCATTCGCCGGGTGCAGAAGTAGATCGTCGACGCCGATCGCGTACGTGCGCACGTCGTCCGGGCCGGAGGTCTGAAAGCTCAGGCCCCCGCCCGCCAAAACGAGAAACACCTCGTCCTCATCGGCATGGGAGTGCGGCGGCGTGGAACGCTTCCCCGGATCGATTTCGATCAGCGCGATGCCGAGCCGCTTCGCGGCGCACGCGATGCCAAGACGACGACGCGCCGCGCCGACCTCACCGTACTCCCAGCGGTGCGACGGAACATCGTCGACATCGATCGGCCGGCCTTCCGCCATACCGACAGCATGCCAGCCCGCAACCACAACCCCGCCGTTGATGCTGACGGATGCGTCTCGCCCCGCGGAAGGATCGGCCGAGTTCCGCTTGGCTCGACAGGAGTGGAGCAGCAGGCGGCGACGGACGTTGATGCGCACGCCTGAATCACCTACTAAGAGACGCGCCGCGGGCGGGAGCGACCGGTAGGCTCCGAGTCAGTGTCGAGCCGAGAACTCGTGAGCGCGTTTTGGGCCGCCATGCAGGACAACGACTGGCACAAAGCAGCGACGTATCTCGCACTGGACTGCGTGATCGACTGGCCGTGCTCCGGCGAGCGGATCGTGGGACGGAGCGACTTCGCCAACATTCAGGATCGCTATCCAACCAACACCGGTCGCTGGAGCTTCGATGTGCATCGCCTCGTAGCGGACGGAGATGTCGTAGTGAGCGAGGTCACGGTCACCGACGGCCAGCAGTCGGCCCGCGTCGTAGCCTTCTCGGAGCTCGAAGGCGGCCACATAGCTCGTCAGATCGAGTACTGGCCCGTGAGTTACGACCCGCTTCTGGGACGGGAAGACCTGACACGTCCGATCGATCGCGTCCCCTGACACCCGTGATCCGATATGGCGATCATGGGCACACGGTGAAGCCGATGCCGGCCGACGGCGGCGACTCGGAGGCGACGCTGGCGGAGTTCACCGAAGCGGGGGTCGATCTCGACGCGCTCGCCGCCAAGCTCCAGACGGACGGCGCCAAGGCTTTCGTCGATTCCTGGAACGATCTGCTGGCCCACATCGATGCGCAACGCGCGTCGTTGGGGGCCGTCACCGCAACGAAGGAGTCTCGATGAGCACGGCGACCACGGCCACGATGCCGCTCCAAACGCGTCCCGCCTGGCAGGCGCTGGGGCGCCACCACGGGGAGATCGAGAGGGTCCACCTTCGCGACCTGTTCGCCCGCGACCCCCGCCGCGGCGAGCGACTGGTCGCCGAAGGTGCCGGTCTGTATCTCGACTATTCGAAGAACCGCGTCACGGATGAGACGATCTCGCTGCTGCTACGGCTGGCCGAGGAGTCCGGGCTGCACGAGCGGACCGAGGCGATGTTCCGCGGAGAGCGGATCAACGTGTCGGAGAATCGGTCGGTCCTTCACGTCGCGCTGCGGATGCCCAAGGGCCAGTCGCTGGTGGTGGACGGCGTCGACGTCGTCGCGGGGGTGCACGCCGTGCTCGACCAGATGTCCGCGTTCGCCGACCGAATCCGCTCGGGGGAGTGGAAGGGTCACACGGGCAAGCCGATTCGCAACGTCATCAACGTTGGCATCGGCGGCTCGGACCTCGGGCCGGTGATGGCGTACGAGGCGTTGCGCCACTACTCGCGACGAGACCTCACGTTCCGGTTCGTGTCGAACGTAGACTCGACGGACTTGGCCGAGGCGACTCGGGACCTCGCCGCTGAGGAGACGCTGTTCATCATCTCGTCGAAGACGTTCACGACGCTGGAGACGATGACCAACGCGCGCACCGCCCGCGACTGGGTGCTCGCCGCGCTGGGCGACGAGTCGGCGATCGCCAAGCACTTCGTCGCCGTCTCCACCAATGCGGAGGGCGTGGCGAAATTCGGGATCGACACCGACAACATGTTCATCTTCTGGGATTGGGTCGGCGGCCGGTACTCGATGGATTCCGCGATCGGGCTGTCGACGATGATCGCTGTCGGACCCGAGGCGTTCCGCGAGATGCTCGCCGGCTTTCACGAGATGGACGTGCACTTCCGCACGACGCCGTTTGAGCGCAACCTACCGGTCCTGCTCGGGGTGCTGGCCGTCTGGTACGGGGACTTCTTCGGCGCCCAGACGGTCGGCGTCATGCCCTATGAGCAGTACCTGAAGCGTTTTCCCGCCTACCTCCAGCAGCTCACGATGGAGTCCAACGGCAAGCACGTCACGCTGGACGGTCACCGTGTGGACTATCAGACCGGGGCCGTGTTCTGGGGTGAGCCGGGCACGAACGGTCAGCACAGCTTCTACCAACTGATCCACCAAGGCACGAAGCTGATCCCTGTGGACTTGATCGGTTTCGGCCGGACGCTCAACCCGATCCGCGACCACCACGACATCCTCATGTCAAACGTGTTCGCCCAGGCGGAGGCGCTGGCATTCGGCAAGTCCGAAGAGGAGGTCAGGGCCGAGGGAACACCGGAGTCCGTCGTCCCGCACCGCGTGTTCGAAGGCAACCGGCCGACCAACGTGATCCTGGCTCAGAAGCTCACGCCGCACACGCTCGGCGCCCTCGTCGCCCTCTACGAGCACACCGTGTTCACGCAGGGGACGATCTGGGGCATCGACTCCTTTGACCAGTGGGGCGTCGAGCTGGGCAAGGTGCTGGCGGTGCGAATCATCCCCGAGCTCGAGTCCGACGACGAGCCCAGCCTGCAGCACGACAGCTCAACCAACGCGCTGATCCGGCGGTACCGCGAAATGCGATGACGAGCAGCGCGTCGCCGTCCATCCGGCTGCTGCTCGCCGACGTCCACGGGAGCTCGTAACTCCGGACCACATGCGCGTGCCGCCGCCGATGCGGGACTGGCCGGCGAGCGCGGCGATTGGTCAAGTGCTGCCGCTCGACGCCTGGAGCGGTCACGGCGGCGCGGCGACTGCTCCCTGCGAGGAGCGGCAGTGTGGGTGAGGCTGCCGCGGTGCCGACGAGGTGGCAGCACGATGCGCGCGAGTGTCGCCGTTAGCTGATTGTTGCCGTGGCGACGTGGTATAGGTCCGAGCCCCGGTCGTGTCGTCGCAGCGGCGTGAAGTAGCGCTCGCCGGCCTGGCGCGTCGAGAGATCGCTTACGAGGCAGAACCCGCGCGTGCGCAGGTAGTCGTGCAGACCTGCTGGGGACACGCCGAAGATCCAGGGCTCGCCCCGGTTGGCGGTGCCGTGCAGCCATCTGGCGGCTTCGGGGAATCGATCGTCCTCGCCGCTCACCACGGCGTCGTCGACGTAGGTGAATACCAGCGTGTCGCCTTGGCGTGCCGCTTGATGGATCGCGGAGAGCGTCTTGTCGACGGCCTCCGAGGACAGATATTGGGTCACGCCCTCCCAGAGAAACATGCCCCGCCGAGCACGCTGATAGCCGGATGCGATCAGAGCGGCGGTGAGGTCGTCGCGCTCGAAGTCGACCGCGACGTACCTTGGCGCCGTCGCCGCGGATAGCTTGGCGCGAGCGAGGACAGTCCGCTTGTAAGCCTGCGTATTGGGGTGGTCGATCTCGTAGACCGCACGGTCTGAGAGGCAGTCCAGACGGTGCGCGCGCGTGTCGTAGCCAGCCCCGAGGATCACGAGCTGATCGATCGACGGTGACGCTTCGCAGATGAGATCGTCGATCAGCTTGGTGCGCGCGATCGCGGAGGCTCGGGGCCCGGGACCGCCGATGAGGTCGTAGATCGCCTCGATCGCGCGTCGCACGACGACGAACCGGGCGCCCCGCAGTGCGAACCGCCACGCGGGCGAGACGAACCGCCCGGCGAGGGGGTCTTGGAACAGCCTCGTCTGAGCGGACCTGGTGGACTCCAGTCCGCGCTGGACGGCCATCAGCTGCGCCGTGCGGCTGGGGCGCCGGGCGAGTTGACTGTGTGCGTCTGTCGTCACTGAAGTAAGTGTACGTCATATACTTATGCGGGTGGGTCGGCCTGCTCGAATCGATCGCGCGCGTGTCCTCTCAGAAGCTCTCGCGCTTACCGACGAACGCGGACTTGACGCGGTGACGATGGCCTCGCTTGCCCAGCGCCTCGGCGTGACGACGATGGCGCTTTACCGGCACGTTGCGGGTAAGGCCGACCTGCTCGACGGGCTCGTGGAGCTGCTGCTCGCCGAAGCCGTGCAGCCCGCCCCTGATCTTGCCTGGCCTGAACGTCTCGCTGCGTTCGCGAACGATCTCCGTGCGACCGCCCGCCGCCATCCGAGCGTGTTTCCTCTTCTGCTTCAGCGACCGGCAGCCACCGCCGCGGCCCGCCAAGCGCGCGACGCGATCGGTCTCGCGCTCGCGGACGCCGGCATCCCCCAGGAACGCGCCGACCAGATGCAGCGACTGCTGAGCACCGCCGTCCTCGGCTTCGCGCTCAGCGAGGTCGCAGGCCGCTTCGACGCCCAGACCGCCCGGCAACGCGACGCCGACTTCGAACTGCTGCTCGAGCTCCTCACCGAGTCGATCCAATTGCGACTCGGCGAGTGACACCAGCCGCAGCGCCGCCAGCCGAGTGCCGCAATCGCGAAGGAGCAGAAGCCACGGGCAGCGCGCTAGAACACGTCGACGCTATCGCTTGCGGACAGTAGCGGTCACGAGACCACGATGGTCTGGCGTGGCTGGTCCGTCGCCGAAGCCCGCCGCGGGGCCGCTAGGCGATGGGTGCGGCGACCCGCTCGCGTAGGAACGGGACCACCAGCTCCGCGACCTGGCCGGGGTCTTCATGGAAAGGCCAATGCCCAAGTCCCTCGAGCAGCTCGACCCGTGCGGAGGGGAAGGCCAGCCGCTGTCGCTCGGCCATCTGCCACGGGAGGTAGGCATCTGTGGTTCCCCACAGGACGAGTGCCGGCCGGTCCAGCGCCCGCAGCTCGTCAATAGGCCCGCGCATCGCACTCGCGGGCGACGCTCGATAGAGCTTGAGGATGGCCCGCTTGGTCGGCCACTCCCGGGCGGCTTCGTAGATTCGGTCGAGCGTTGCGGTTTGCAATCTGGGGTTCTCGCGCCCGAGCAGCATCCTGAATGCTGGCTTGGTCGCGGTTAGTTGGAACAGCTCGCCGACGACGGGGGTGCGCCAGATCTTGGCGTAGTGGTGCCACGTGTAATCCGGTAGGAGGCCCGTATTGATCAGCGTGGCGCTGGCGAACGAATCCGGGTGACGGGCCGCCCAGGCAAGTCCCCACGGTCCGCCGAAATCGTGCAGGACGAGGTGAGCGCGGGTGACGCCGAGCTCCTCCAACACGCCCGCGAGATGCTCGGCATAGCCGTCGATCGTGTACTGGAAATCGCGGGGTTTGTCCGCGCTGCCGTAGCCGGGCATGTCGGGCGCGAGCGACCGCGCGAACTCGCCTGTCAGCGTCATCAGCTCTCGCCAGTCCTCGGCCGGTCCGGGATTGCCGTGGACGAACACGATCGCTTCAGCTTGGCCTGATGGGCCAGTCTGCAGGACCGGGGAGCAGACGCCGCGAACGACAACCGTCTCCGTCGCCACCGCGTTCATGCCGCGACCACCTCCGGAACCTCGGTCTCCCCCGCATCGGCGTGGGCCACCGGATCCACGAAGGTCGGGCTGCGGCGCAATCGCTTGCGGCGGGCGTCCGCGATCACAAGCTCGCCGACGCCTCGCAGGACCGCGCGACGATCGGACCCGCCCCGCATCAGCATGGCAGCGGCGCTCGAGAGCAACCGCGGCGGGGTCATGACGCGAGAGGGCATGACGCGGTGCTGGAGGATGTCGATGAAGCCGTCGAACCCGCCGCGGCCGTCGATCCGTCGCATCATCTCGGGTACCACGATCGGCATCCGGCCCGAGGCGCCGAGATCACACGACAGCCAGTGGTGCTCGAACGCGTCGCGGTCGCGCCACTGCGCCCAAGCGGCCAGCGCGGCGTCGAGCTCTGCGTCCGAGCCGCCGAGTGCCCCGGTGATCACCGGCGCCATTGCGGCCGCCTGGCGAAACGCGTCGGTCATCCCCTGACCCGGGGTGGGGTCCTTGAACTGGCCGGCGTCCCCGACCAGCGCCCATCCGGGACCCGCCGACTCGCGGAAGAAGCTCTCAAATCGCACCATGCCGAGCAGCTTGCCGACCCTGGTGGCGCCGTCGATCGTCTGGGCGACCGGCGCGCACGCCCGTGCGTGCTCTATGAACGCTCCTTCCAGATCGGCGCGGAAGTCAGGCAGGAAGCGGTTGTCGGGCACCACGATCACCTGGTAGAGGCCGCTATCGGAGGGGCACGCGATCACGACGCGCCCGGCCCAGTGGTGGAACACGAGCTCCGGGTGCGGGCCAGGATTGGCGCCCTCAAAGAACGCCCAGTAGAGGAAGCGCTCGCTCGGGACAACGTGGTACTTGCGAGCACCCGTCAGCTTCGCGACCGTCGAATTCCGACCATCGGCGCCCACAACGAGGCGTGCTGAGAGATCGCGCTCGGTTCCGCCGGCGGACACGCGCACGCCAGATACACGGCCATCGCGCTCGAGCAAGCCGGTCGCGTCGGTCGCCATCATCACCTCGGCACCCGCCTCCGCTGCGGCGTCAGCCAGCAAGGGATCGAGCACAAACCGCCGGACCGACATGAACCCTCCGACATCCCCGGGTCGCAACGGGAACGGCGCCATGGTCGCGAACTCGTCCTGACGGAAGTCCAAATGCCGGATACAGGGCGCGCCAGTCTCGCGAGCGCTCTCCAGCACTCCCAACCGCCCGAGGAGGTTGATCCCCGGAGCCTGGAACACGTGTGAAGACAGCGTGTCACGCGGGAACTCTGCGCGTTCGACTACTGCCACCCGGACTCCCTGGCGCGCCAGCAATGTTGCAAGCGGCGCTCCGGCGCAGCGCGCTCCGACGACAATCACGTCAAATCTCTCGCTCATCTCTGCCGCACCCTTGCTTAGACCGTCGCCCACGCCGCTTCGGTGTTAGCCGCGTGTACCACCGCACCAGGCTAGCTCAGTAATCCATCAGGCAAAACCCGCGCTACTCCACGCGGGCATGTTGCCCACTGCCGTGCGTCGGTGTCCCGCCGTCCCGCAGCGGCCGCTCACTCGGCGGTGAGCTCGGCGAACGCCGGCTCGTCGCGCAGCGCCGCCAGATACTCGTCCTCACGGGCGAAGTGAGCCGGCTCGGGCATCAGCTCCACCGCACGACGCAGGTGCCACAGCGCGTCAGCGGTGCGCCCGAGCAAACTCTCGCTGCAGGCGGAATCGTCGTAGAGCAGCTCCGGGTACGGCGTTCCGTCGTCAAGCAGTGGCCGGGCACGCGCCACCGCTGCTTTGTCGTGAGCGGTATCGCGTGAACTCGAGAGCGCGTAGTCGCACGGGCCGGAGCAAATCGGAACGATCGGGACGTCGCCGAAGGAGTGGTCGGCCTCAGAGAGACGAGTACGGCGAAAGCGCTCGTCCGCGTGCTGCCTGCTTTCCGCGCAACGGAGGGCAGTGGCCGGCGCTGTCCGACATGCCCCGTGGCAGTCGCAGAGCAGGTCTCGGCGGAGGCCGACGGCGCTGCCGGTTCACTCGCTCCGGGTTCGCTGCGTCGGAGTCGTCGTCGAACGAGAGGAGCGCTTCGGCGGCTGCCGCAGACAGAGCTAGGTGGCCTGGCTGCGGGGCGTCCGGTGCGTAGCGGGTCAAGGACTTTGCCGTGACTCCTTCCTGAGGACGACACGGCCGCATCGGAGTTCCTCCTGAGGACTGATGTCGCCGCTCGTACGCGGCCGTAGCTTGGGGGCCATGCGAGAGCGTGGACCGGGCCGGTGTTCGATGAGCTGGCTGCTGGGCGTCGCGGCGGCCGTCGCGGTCGTATTGCCGGCCGGTGCGGGGGCGGCGCGCGCCGGAACGGGGACGCTCAGCTTGGTGGCGGTGACCGAGCGCAGCGTGGATGTTCCCGCCGGCAGAATCGTGGTGCAGGTCGAAGGCCACGAGCGGCGGCGTGATCGGCGCGGATGCGGTCAACACCCGGCGGTTTGTGACGACCGACTCCGACAGCAACCCCGGCGGCGGGCCGGTCGGCACCGACGCGGTCAACTGCCGTGCGCACGTGACGCATGGGTGCTACGCAACGGTCGAGCTGGCGGCGGGCACGCTCTACATCTCACTGCTCCTGGGCCATCGCGGCGACATCGGGAGCCTCATGGCGGGCACCAGCCGGTTCGCTGGCGCACTCGGCCGACCGTCGAGTTTTCCCGGAGCTGCCGCGTCGGTCGCGACAGCACGCGAACACAACAAACGCACACACCAGGAGGAGGACACCATGAAGAGACAACTCACAGCCGGCATCGCTGTGCTAGCCGCAGCGGGCGCTGCGATCGCCGCCCCGGCGACCGGCGCCAAGACCGGGCAAACGCTCAGCTTCTATCAGGTCAGCGGCCCCGCGCACTTCCACAATGCGGCCGGCGAGCCGATCAATATCAACCCGCCGGCGACGCTGCCGACGGCCGGCGACGGCTTTGACGAGATCGACACGCTGTACGTCGGGACCGCGAAGAGCCACGCCAAGCAGTGGAGCGCCACCGACCACATGACGTGCACGTTCTCGAACTCGAGCACGGGCACCTGCGACCTCCAGATCGCGATCGGCGGCTCGATGCTGCTGTTCAACCAGTTCGTGCTGCACTTCCAGGACAACGCCGCCGTCGTGCGCCTGAGCGAGGGTACGGGGCGGTTCAAGGGAGCGCACGGCTCGCTGTCCATCGTCGACCTCGCGAACGGCGATTCCAGCTTCGTCGTGAAGCTGTCCTGAGGTGCCTCGCGTGAGTATCCCGACGGCGTGTGGGTGGCCTGAAGTGAGGTGCGTGGGAAAGGGCCGGCTAGTGAGCGAGCAGATCCGGCGTCACAAGCCCGCACTCGTAGGCGAGCACGACCGCCTGCACGCGGTCGCGCAGACCGAGCTTCGTCAAGATCCGGCCGACGTGGCTCTTGACGGTCGACTCCTCGACCACCAGGTCGCTCGCGATCTCTGCGTTGGAACGGCCGCGGGCGATCAACCGCAGGACGTCGAGCTCCCGCGGCGTCAGTTCCGCGAGCTCGCGCGGCGTATCACCCGTGTTACGAGCGGCGGCTGCGAATCGAAGGATCAGGCGGTGGGTGACGGCCGGATCGATAAGGGCATTGCCCCGGGCGATTGTGCGCACCGCCCAGCACAGTTGCTCGGGCGGGGTGTCCTTCAGCAAAAAGCCGCTGGCGCCGGCCCGCAGCCCTTCGAAGACGTACTCGTCGGCGTCAAATGTCGTCAGCAGCAGCACCCGGCTATCGGTCTCGGCGATGATCCGCCGCGCTGCTGTGAGGCCGTCCATGGCAGGCATCCTGATGTCAAGCAGCACGACGTCGGGGGCGCGCTTGCGGGCAAGATCGAGCGCTTCCAGCCCATCCCCTGCCTCGCCGACAACGAGCATGTCGGGCTCGCCTTCGATGATCATCCTGAAGCCGGCGCGGACGAGGTGCTGGTCGTCGGCGACCAGCACCCTGATCTCCTTTGCTGTCTGCGTTCCAGAATCCATCGTGCAGCTTGTCGATTCACCCGGCACGCTGGAGAATGTCACGCGAAAGGGGCTTGCAAATGCTGAGCCGGGTTGCGCATTGGTGGTCAGGGCCGTCGAGCGTCTCGGGGGTAACCCGGCTGAACGGCTTGCTAGCCCTCATGCTGAGCGTCGGCGTCGTACTCGCTGCGAGCGGCGCGCTCGTCAGCACGAACCCGCAAGGCGGGGTGTGGGTGTGCGCGGCTGCGCTATCGATGACGCTACCAGTCGCGTGGCGGCGATCCGCGCCGCTTGCGGCGATCACGGCGCTCGCGGCAGGGGCGGTATTCAACTGGCTGGTGGTCGGCTCATACGTGCGCTGCGGCGCTGCGCTGCCGGCACTGTTCCTGTGCCTGTTCTCGGTCGCCGACGGGTGTGAGCTGCGGCCCGCATTACTCGGGGCGGGATTAGGGCTGGTGTCTGCGATCGCGCAGGCTCAGAGCGATCCGCAGCTGAAAGGGTTTACGCTCGGCGCCTGCGTGCTGACGGCGCTCTTCTGGGGTGCGGGCCGGGTGGTCCGCGGGCGACAGGCGATGGCCAACGTCCTGCAGGCTCGCAACGACGAGTTGCGCGAGCAGCGTGACCGCACGGCGCGGTTGGCTGTCGCTGCCGACCGGGCACGGGTCGCCCGGAACCTCGACGCTGCGATCGGCAAGCGGATCGGCCGGCTTGCGTCCGACGCAGCCGCTGCACAGGAAATGGTCGGTGCGGAGCCTGGCGCGGCGCGCGCGTCGCTGGCGGCGATCGAGACCGAGGGGCGTCGGACACTGAGCGAGATGCGCGAGATCGTCGGAACGCTGCGTGACGAGCAACCGCTCGGCCCCCTGCCGTCGCTCGTTGACCTCGACGCGCTGATGGTGCGCTTGGGCCGCGGGCGCGCAGTGCTCACCGTCCAGGGCGAACGATCACGGTTGCCGGCGGGGGTGGAGCTGTCGGCGTTTCGGATTATCGAGCGGTTGCTGGAGCCGCTCGAGGGAATGCCTGACGCACGCATCTCGGTGGCGCTCCACTACGCGCCCGAGGAGTTCGGCGTACTCGTCCGCGGAAGGGTGCGGTCCGAGGCAGACGTCCAGACACCGATCGCAGCAGCCAGAGAGTGGGTGTCGTTGCACGCCGGGCGGCTCGAGTCGGACGTCCGGTCCGGCGTCGCCACAACAGACGTGCGGTTGCCGCTGGTAACCGTGCATGCGTGAGCCGCTTATCGCGCGCACGTCGGACGCCAGCCTGATCACGCGTGGCCGACGATGGCTCGACCGTCACCTGGCGGCGGTCGCCATCGCCGTCTCCGCTGCACTGTTCGTTCCGGGGGTCGTCCTCGGTGCTCGCTGGTGGACCGAGACCCTCCTTGACCCGCTAACAGTGATCCCGGTGGTCCTGAGCTTCCTCGTCGGCTGGCGAGTCGGCTTTCCGGCGACGGTCGTGGCACTCGTCGCGCTCGCGTTCGGGTCGACTGCCGGTGACCTTTCGGGCTCGGTCGTCTCGATGTGGGTGTTCACCGTACCGGCGTGGGCCATGGGGCAAGTGATGCGTTCGCGCAGCCACCTGTCCGCTCAGCTCGCGGAGCGGGCGGGCCAGCTCGAGCGCGAGCGCGAGGGGTTCGCACGCGAGGCCGTTCGCTACGAACGAGCACGGATCGCGCGCGATCTGCACGACATCGTGGCGCACAATCTCAGCCTGATCGTCGTCCAGGCGGGGGCCGGTCGCCGCGGCTCGCCCGAGCGCCCTGAGGTCCTGTCGGAGTCGCTGCGGCACATCGAGGCCGGCGCCCAATCAGCCAGGGAGGAGATCAATCAGCTCGTCGGCCTGCTCGGTCAGGACGCACGCGACGGGGGCGCCGACGAGGGGCTTCGCCGCCTCGATGCGCTGCTTCGCGGAGCCGCCAGGAGCGGGCTCTCGATCACCTACTCGTTCGCCGGTAGCCGGGACCAGGTTGCGACGGAGCTCGCGGAGGTCGCCCACCGGGTGACGCAGGAGGGGATCGCCAACGCGCTCAAGCACGCTCCCGGCTCGTCAATCCGGGTCGAGGTGGAGGTCACCAGCGCGGCGCTATCCGTTAGCGTCGAGAACACCGCGCCCACCGCTACGGCCGCTCGATTGGCGAACGCCGGCGGACGCTTCGGCCTCGCCGGGCTGCGAGAGCGGATCGTGGAGCTCCGGGGGACGCTGGACGCCCGGCCGACCCCAACCGGCGGATGGCGGCTCGCGGCGCGCCTACCATCGCTGCCGCCGCGGCAGGACACCTGAACGCACCCGACGCCCCAGCGTGCAGTCACCGAACCCGTCCGGAAAGGCGACACTGAATCACGCGAACACGATCGCAAGGCATGCCCGCGCTAACCCGAACGCAGGTCGGCCTCTGGGGCCGCGCGAGTGTTCGCAAATCGCAAATGTCAGGAGCGCGTTCGCTGCTTCCCCTCGGTGACGACCGCCAGCAGCCTCGCTGATCTCGTGAGGGCTACGTACGAATCTCAACAGCGTCGCGCCGGCCGCTCGGTCGAAGCCCTTATGAACCCAGTCACGTCGACCGGCACGCCGATGTGACTCCTCCTGGACCAGAGGAAGTCACGAGGATCCCCCGTACACGCGCCGACACGAATGCACGTCTCGACACCGCAGACGACGTCCGTCTCGCATGTCGCCACGAGCGCGACGGACCACGCTGAGGCTGCCACCGGCCGGCGCCGCGCGCCTTGCCTGCCGCGCAACTCAGGTGCGCAGTTCGGAGGGTCGCCACTACCGCGGCCAAACGAAACGAGGTCTCTTGCGTAGCCAAGCTTCCGCATCGTCCCGAGGCGTCAGAAGCCTGGCTTCGGGGTCGGCGCGCTCTCGCGTCTCGTCCAACTGAGGAGCCTCGCTCAGGATCCCGAGCAAAGCCGCTCCGTCGAGTCGAAGCAGCAATATCGGGCTCGTCGAGCGTCGTGTCGGGGTCCTAGCGGCGGATGTTCGACCGGAGACTGGCCCTCCTGGTCGACTTCAAGCATCCGGACGCCCGGCTGTGCCTGGACGGCTTGCCGACGATCCAGTCACGCTTACGCACGACCCGCGCTCTGGCCTCCGGCCGTTTGGCATCGCGGGCGTTTTGCGGTCTGGCCGCGATCCGCCGTGGATTGCGTGCGTCTGGTCGTGGTGCTCAGCTCATGAGAAGAACTGCTGGTAGATCAGGAAGATGTTCATTGCGCTGATGGCCGCAGCGATCGTCCAGCCGGAGATCTTGAGGATGCGCCCGTTGACGTGGACGCCCATGATGTCGCGGCGGCTGGTGAGCATCACCAGCGGTATGAGCGCGAGCGGGATGCCGAACGACAGCACGACCTGACTGAGCACGAGCGCGCTGGTCGGGTTCGTGCCGACGGCGATGACCACAAGCGCGGGGATCATCGTCAGCCCCCGGCGTAGGAACAGGGGAATCTTGCGGTTGATGAAGCCGCCCATCACGACCTGGCCGGCGTAGGTGCCCACGCTGGAAGACGAGGCCCCGGACGCCAGCAGCGCGACCGCGAAAGCGATCGCGGCGGTGCCGCCGACCAGGCGCCCGAGCTGAAAGTGGGCCTGCCCGATCGTGCTCAGGCCTGAGAGCGCAGGGGTGTGAAAGAGCTTGGCGGCGACGGCGAGCATCGACATGTTGACCAGCCCGGCAAGCCCGAGCGCGATGTACACGTCGAGTCGCTCAAAGCGCAGCACGCGCTTTTTCTCGCCGTCGTTGCGGGTCGGCATCCGGCCCTTGGTCAGCGCCGAGTGCAGGTAGATCACGTGCGGCATCACGGTCGCGCCGACGATCCCGACCGCGAGGTAGAGCTCCGTGGTGCCGCCCTGTAGGCCGGGGATCAGCCCGTGCAGCGACTCGTGCACGGACGGTCCGATCCTTAGCGTCTCATACAGAAAGCCGGCGAAGATGATGCCCAGCAGCCCGCTGATCGCCAGCTCGAACTTTCGGAAGCCCAGCGCCTGTAGCGCGAGGATCGCGAACGCGATCACGCCGGTCATCAGCCCGGCGATGAACAGCGGCACGCCGAACAGCAGGTTTAGCCCGATCGCGGCGCCGAGGAACTCGGCGATGTCGGTCGACATCGCCATGATCTCGGCCTGCACCCACATGCCAAAGCTGAACGCGCGGCGGTATTTGTCGCGCACGACCTCGGGATAGTTGCGGTCAGTGACGATCCCGAGCTTGGCTGACAGGTACTGGATCACCATCGCGACCAGGTTGGCCGCCAGTACCACCCACAGCAGTATGTAGCCGAACTGCGCGCCGCCCGCCACGTTGGTTGCGAAGTTCCCCGGGTCGACGTAGGCGATCGACGCGACGAACGCGGGGCCGAGCATGAACAGCGTCGCGCGTACCTTCCCGCGCGATAGGAGGCGCTCCAGCGCGCTGGCCTCGAGCGGCTCGCTCAACGGCAGGCTTCTGTTGGCGCCGGCGCCCTCGAGCGCTGGAACCGGTGGGCCGGGCGGCGGGGTCACCGCGCGTCTTTGTCGGTCTCGATCCTCATCGCGCGTGCCAGCTCGCCGCCGATCGGACGCTCGCGCTCGCCGAACCGTACGAACACCGGCCCACCGAACGGCTGGCGATCCACAACCTCGAGCCGAGCGTCGAGCGTGATGCCATGCTCAGCGAGGTAGCGCAGCATCTCCGGGTCCGAGTCAGACACGCGTACGAAGCGTCCGGCGGCACCGACCGGTAGTTCGTTCAGGCTGAATGTCGGGCGCTCGTCGATCTCGAACAGGGGCGTGGGGATCGGATCTCCGTGCGGGTCGACCGCCGGGTCGCCCAGCCGCGCGGCGATCAGCTCCTCGAGCTCCTCGGAGAGCACGTGCTCGAGCACCTCGGCCTCGGCATGCACGCGATCCCAGGACATCCCGAGCTCCTGAGCGAGGAACAGTTCCAGCAGGCGGTGATGGCGCAGCACCTCCAAAGCCACTCGCCGACCCTCGTGGGTCAAGCGCACACCGTGATATGGCTCGTGCTCGACGATCCCGACCTCGGTCAGCTTATGCACCATGCCCGACACCGAAGCGGGCGTCACCCCGAGCCGCGCAGCGAGATCGTTCGTCGAAACCGCCGCGCCGCCGCGAGTCTCAAGCGCGTACACCGCCTTCGCATAGTCTTGCACCGATGGCGAAAGAAATTGTTGCGCAGGCATACGCACAACAATATGGCATGCCTAATAATTCTTGTCAAGGCGGCGAAACCGCTGGTTTCCGACCAGCCGTGGCGTCGGCCGCGGCTCGATCAGCGCCGCGGCTCCCGCCTGTCAACACAACACGCGTTAGGATGAGATCGTGCCCGACGACCGCTGCGATCTGCTCTGCCTCGACCTGACGCGCGCCGAGGACATCCGCCAGCATCTCAACGAGGCGGCGATCGCCGACGCGGCCGCCCGAGGCAAGGCGCTGGGTGACCCCACGCGAGTGACGATCGCCGTGGCGCTACGCGAAGGCGGGGAGCTGTGCGTCTGTGACCTGGCCTGGATCACCGGCCGGCCCGAGAACCTCGTCGGTCACCACCTGCGGACCCTGCGCGCCGCTGGCCTGGCTAGCTCGCGGCGCGAGCACAAGATCGTCTTCTACGCGCTCACCGAGCTCGGCACACGGCTGCTCGACAGCTATCTCACACCGATGCCAGCCACCCGATGAGCACCACCCCGCTCGAGCTGCCGATCGCCCGCACCGCTCAGGTCGCCCAGCAGCGCCTGGATCCCCGCGAGCGCGACCGGCTGATCCGCCGCGCCAAAACGCTGTCCTGGCTATCGCTGGCCTACATGACCGCCGAGGGCGCGCTCGCGGTCACCGCCGCGCTCCTCGCCGGCTCGGTCGCGCTGCTCGGCTTCGGCCTGGACTCCGCGATCGAAGCGCTCGCATCGGTGATCGTCATCTGGCGCTTCACCGGCTCGCGTCGGCTATCCCCTGACGCCGAACGACGCGCCGAACGCCTCGTCGCGATCAGCTTCTTCCTACTAGCCCCCTACATAGCGCAACACGCGATCCGCGCCCTGATCGCCGGCGAGCACCCCCACACGAGCTGGCTCGGGATCGGACTGTCGGTCTCGAGCATCATCGTCATGCCCCAGCTCGGCAACGCGAAGCACCGCATCGGCCAGCGGCTGGGATCCGGCGCGACCGCCGGCGAAGGCACGCAGAACCTACTCTGCGCCTACCTCGCCGCGGAAGTGCTCGTCAGCCTCGCGCTCAACGCCGCCTTCGGCCTGTGGTGGGCCGATCCCGCCGTCGCGCTGGCCATCGCCACCCTCGCCATCAACGAAGGCCGCCAAACCTGGCAAGACAAAGGCTGCTGCACCGCGCCACCCATCACCAACCAACAACAGCCCGGCTGCGACGACGACTGCTGGCGCTGAGCACCGACACCCGCACAGCTTCAGCCGCGATCTGCCAAAGAAGCCTGAAGACAACTGAGCCCCGTATCCGGTCACGTTCGTAGACGTTCGACGTGACCCGAGCCACAGACGGCTCCCGACGAAGGCCCCTGTCGGCCGCCCGCAGATCCGGCCTCGCGCCTGCTCGGTCTGCAATCCGGGAGTCTCGTCCACAGACCTGCATTGAGGCGGCTGGGGAGCCGCCGAGTTCCGTCCCACCACCGCCGCTCCCGGCCAGAGCGGCAGTGCTCGGGCTCCTGAGAGAGGCTCCTCAGTTCGACGAGACGCGAGAGCGCGCCGACCCCGAAGGCAGGCTTCTGACGCCTCGGGACGATGCGGAAGCTTGGCTACGCAAGAGACCTCGTTTCGTTTGGCCGCGGTAGTGGCGACCCTCCGAACTGCGCACCTGAGTTGCGCGGCAAGCGCGACCGCCGCCGGCGTCGCTGTGCCGAACGAGCTCCCGGCGGCCGCTGAGGCGCCCTATCCGCGCTTTGGGGCACTCGGGTGCGGGGGGCTCGAATTAGCGCTGCGCGGCAAAAGCGGGCCAGGGCGTGGGCGACAGAGCTCGCTCCCGTGGGCGACAGAGCTCGCCCGCAGTGGTGCGTCGGACGCACGCCGCGGTGGACCCTTCCCCAGATGATTACGAGATCCGCTCGGTGCTACTCGTCTTCGGCCATCGAGAGCAAATCCTCGCGAGTGACCTTTCCGACCATGTCAGGGTGGGTCTCTCCGATGTGGCGCTCGGCGTTTTGGACGAGCTCCTCGTCTGTTTCCCCCCGCACCACGTAACCGCATTCGCAGTTGATCAGCTTCGCCATAATTGCTCCTCTCCTATTGGTGGCGCACATTGTGAACTGGGCTGTTGTCGCGAGGTTGCAGAAACGTTGCAGTCCGAACCTACGAGGATCCAGCTGTGCGGAAAACTGGTCGTCGAGCTGGTTGGAGAGCGCTGCGAGGATGCGCTGCCCGGACGGCAGGGCCGCCTGCTGTTCGGGTATCTGGCTCTCAATCGTCGTCGCAGCGTCGACCGCGATGAATGCATCGAGGCGCTGTGGCCCGACCGCGCGCCACCAGGCGCCGACCACGATCTTCGCGTAGTCGTGTCCCGTCTGCGGAAGGCGCTCGGGAATGAGGTCCTACAGGGAAGGGGCGCCTTACAGCTAGCCCTGCCGGCCGGGGCGTGGATCGACCTCGAGGCGGCGGAGGCCGCGATTCACAGGGCCGAATCTGCCGTCCAACGAGAGGATTGGAAAGAGGGCTGGGCGCCGTCCCACATCGCGCTTAATGTCTCCCGACGACGCTTTCTAACCGGGATGGAGGCAAGCTGGATCGATGAGGCCAGGCGCCACCTTGACGACATACGGTTGCGCGCACTGGATTGCTGGACGACGGTAGGACTGGGCATTGGCGGTGCCGAGCTGTCAGACGCGGAGGCGGCAGCGCACAAGCTGATCCTTGAAGCGCCGCTGCGAGAGCGTGGGTACGTACTGCTCATGCGCGTGCTGGACGCTCGCGGCGACCCAGCCGAAGCCGTGCACCTCTACGAACAACTGCGCCAGCGGCTAAGCGACGAGCTCGGCATCACCCCAGGACCCAAGGCCCGCGAGCTACACGCCCAGATCCTGCGACGCGAAACCGATCGCCAGCGTTAGCCACCTCCATTCCGGCCGAACTGCGTACCTACTGAAAGCAGGTTCCGACCCGCCCAGGGCAATAGTCCTCCATTTCGCCAGGAGCACAACGCGTTTGGTAGCGCTCGCGTTCGGTGCGGTGGGAAGGCTTCGGCTCCCCTACGGACCGCGCAATCGAGGGCGGCATTCGGCGCTAGGCTGGTGTCTGCAGCGGAGCGATGGCGGTTGACGTTCCTCGCCGCCGAGCGGCACTCCGGTCGACGAGCGGACGCGCGCCATGCGAGGTGCTCCGCGATGTACCTCAAGAAACGATTCTGGTACGTGCTGCAGCGCATCCTCATGGAGCTGCCGGCGAGATCTTGGCCACGCGGCTGCGCGAGGCCGCCAGGATCACGGCGTCGTAGCGAGCGGTGTGGTGGTGCCGAGGTAGACGCTGCTCGGGGTGCTGCCCCCGAAGTAGAAGGTGTCCATGCCGGCCGAGTCAGACGTGGTGGATGCGGTCTGCATCTCGTGGGGGATGTCGCTGGTAGTGATCGTCACCCGCATCTGGTGGCCGGGCTCGAACGTTTCGCTCGTCGGGAAGATCTCGACCCGCAGCTCGTAGATGTTTTCCGGCTGCAGCGGGACCTGCGACGCCTGGGTGTAGGGATGCCAGGGATCGATCGACTGGCCGTCCAGGTAGACGGTGCAGTCGAGGACCACCCTCCCACAGCGCGTCGGGGTGATCGCCCTCAGCGAGGCGACCAGGCTCCCCGCGGTGACGTCGTCGGCGGTCGTGGTGCCCTCACTACCCGACGAGGAGACGTCCGACACGGTGGCGATGACGTTGGAGTCGGTCGCCGTCGAGCTCATGTAGATGTCGGCCTCCAGCGGTCCGCTGATCGTGTAGGGCTTGGTGAACGGGGCGGTCGTGAAGGTGAGCCCCTGCGCCTCGGTGACGGTGCTGTCGTTCTCGCAGACGGGAGCCGGCTCGATGCCCTCGGCCGACACTCCAGCCGTCCACTGCACCGTGGAGCGCGAGCATGCGCCGGTGGCGGTCACCGCCGGGAGGTCCTCGTCACCGGAGGCTGAAGCCCTCGTTGCGGAAAGGGTGTGACCGCTGTTCAGATACCAGCGCTGGCCGGTGGTTCCGCTGGCGGGGTAACCGGTGTGCGCCACCCAATGGTCGGCCCCGAGCTGGTATGACTCGACGTTGGGGAACTGCTGGATCCCGTTGTCTGTGCCCTTGAGCCAGTGGTCGAACCAGCCGAGCAGGATGTCGTTCTCGTCGGGGATCGTGTCGCCGGCGGTGTCGGTCGCCGGCAGGCCGCTGCCCTCGGTGACGTGGTACCAGGGCCCGATCACGAGCTTCTTCTCGGTCGCTCGCAGGTACAGGGCGTTGTAGTTGATCGGCTCGCCGCGCTGGAAGAGGTCGTAGGTCCCGCCGATCAGGAAGGTCGGAACGTCGACCTCGCCGATGTGAGTGATCGGCGAGCGCACCGTGTAGAAGGGGCCGTCGTAGGCCTGCTCTGGGTAGGTCTGGAGGTCCTCGGGCAGTAGCGACTCGTCGGCACCGAGAGCCCCGTCGGCTGCCACCGACCCCGCGAACAGGTACAGGTCCTCGAGGTGCTCCGACTCCGCGTTGAGCGCCACTGCGGGATCGGACTGCGTCTCGTCCGGAGGCTCGACCGCGAGCCCATTGACCAGCCCAAGCCACAAGGGGATGAAGCCCGAGTCCAGGTTGCCGCCCGCCCAGGTGACGTCCCGGTAGACGTCCGCCGACGACACGACGGGCACGATCGCCTTGACCGGGTTGCGGATGATATGGGTGGGGTTGCCGCAGTCGAAGCTGGCCGAGTTCGTGCAGCCCGAGCCTGGATCGGTCAGCGGTCCGTGACCGGCAATATCCTCGTTGATCGCCTCGACGGTGAGCAGCTGGTTGATGCCGGAGTAGCTGACGCCCGCCAGACCCATCTTGCCATCGCTCGCCGGGATGTTGTGCCGGTTGGCCACCCATTGGGCCAGCTCGGCCCCGTCCTGCTGCTCACGGGGACCGAACGAGTCCCAGTAGCCCTCGCTGGAGCCCGTGCCACGCACGTCCGCAACGACCTCGATGTAACCGTGCTCGTAGAGGTAGGGAATCGTCTCGTCCGACGCCGACTCCATATCGTCAGTCGAGTAAGAGTTCCCCTTGCGGTACGGCGTCTGGATCAGGATGACCGGGCACGACTTGGCCACGGTACACGTCGTCGGAATGTACTCGTCGGCCGCGAGGATCGTGCCGTCGGACATCGTGATCGGGACGTTGGCGGTCTCGGTGTAAGCCGTCGTCGGGTCTTCGGAGTTGTTCACGTACTCCGGCGGGGATGACACCCGCGCGGAACGAGCCAGACGCGCAAGCGAATTCGGGGCGACGGTAAGCAGGAGCGCCACGGCCCCCACCACCGCGATCGCCGACCAGACACGAGCCGATCGTTCGAGCATCCGCCGGATGAAACGTCGCGCAGCGTCAAAACTTGCCGACACCCGCATCATCCATTCCGCAGAAGCGCGCAACCCAACTCAGTTCAGACGAATGAGCCCCCGGCGCACCAGCACGCAACGGACTACCGCGCCCACCCCGAAGCAGGGTGGGATCACGCCGACCCGCGCAGCCCCTGGACCTCGCGAACAGGAGGGCGCTGGTCTTGGGCCACTCGAATGTCGCCAACGCGATCGTGCCCCAGGCGTCGGCACTGGCGCGAATGCGATCGTCACGACGCCACGAGCCTTCCGCCGAACCCGCAAGGTCTAGAGCTCGCGCAGGCGATGGCCGGAGTCTGAAAAAGCACGGCGGCGGCTTGTCCTCAGTTATGGTCGGTGTATGGGAACAAACCCGACAGCCATGCGCCAAGCCGGGAGCCTGCCGTTCCCCGATAAGTCGGCGGGGACTCCGAACCCGGAGATGCCGTTTGACCACCTGGTGGTCGTGATGATGGAAAACCACTCGTTCGACAATCTGCTCGGAGCGCTCTCCCTGACACGCCCCGACGCGTGCGCCTTGACGTTCGAGAATGGCAAGGCGACCAACTCAAACCCCGGTAGCGCGAACACGCCAAGCGTGGTCACGTCCTTCCCGCTCAGCAACACGGCACAGGGCTCAGACGTCTCCCAGAACTGGAAGGACAGTCACGATCAGATCAACGGGGGCACGATGGACGGCTTCGTCAAATCGGCTAAGTCCGAGCAGCCAATGGGCTACTACACACCCGAGGTTCTCCCGTTCGCCTACTCGCTCGCCTCAACCTTTACGCTGGCCAACCGCTGGTTCTGCTCTCTTCCCGGACCGACCTACCCCAACCGCCGTTTCCTCCTGGCTGGAACGTCCTACGGGACCACAGTTACGCACGGCGACCCCCTAATCGCCGACTCACCGGCAAGTGGAACGGTCTTCGAGCTTCTCTCTAACCACAACGTCACCTGGACCGACTACTTCTCGGACCTACCGATGAGCATGGTGATCGGGCGGAGCATCCTCGCGCATCCTGATCACCACCACCCCATTGACAAGTTCTTCGATGATTGCCAGACCGGCAACCTGCCTGCGGTCAGCTTCGTCGACCCCCGAATTGGGGTGGCCTCCGAAATCGGCAAGCCAATCTCCGAACTCCCGCCGCCGTTCGACGACTGGCTCAAAGGCATAGGTGCAGATCTGAGCGACGCATACCCTGCCGAAACGGAGGAGGACCCGCAGGACATGTACTACGGGGAGACCTGGGCGCACAGGGCCGTAACCGCCGTCCTGCAATCCCCCAGCTGGCCGCGGACATGCCTGATATACGTCTACGACGAACACGGCGGCTACTACGACCACGTCCCGCCCCCACCGGCGATCCCGCCGGACGACATACCGCCTGATCTCCAACCAGGCGATCCGGATGTCGGATACAACCAGTACGGGCCACGGGTACCGGCCATCGTCGTGTCTCCGTATTCAAAGGTCGGCGCCACCACCAACATAGACCACGACCACACCTCCGTGCTCGCTACGATCGAGGCCAAATGGAACCTTCCGGCCCTCACCAGGCGCGACGCGAACGCCCAGACCATCATGGACTTCCTCGACCCAAGCGGGAGCGCGTTGCTCGACCCGCCACCGCTCTCCGCACCCTCGGCTACAGGCCCCTCCGGTCCACTTACAGCGCCAGATTGATCTTCAACACGCACCTCCACCCGTCACTCGCGCGTGGTCACCGAAGCGCTCGCCGCCTGCTGCGGCGTGATGTCCGAAGCGATCCTCTGGCCCGCGACACGCGACATGAATGTGTCCCAACGCACCGGGTCGGCGCTACGACCGAGATCTTTCAGAGGGAGAGTATGCATATCGAACGCAACCCCCCGCCAGTAGCGATCCGCGAACTGTTCCCGCCGGGCGACGCAATCGCAGAGTGGTCTACAGCCTGTCAGTGCTCTGCGATGACCTCGGCGTGATTTGTGGGCAACTCAGGCCGGCCCTTGAGGGACAACATCTCCGGGAGACGTTGTTCTTTGCCCGACAACTATTCACGCGCGTGTATGAAGCACGGCGCCTAGTTAAGGCGCTCGAAAATCACCCCGCACTCGAACAGCTCGTGGTCGGCACAGGTTCGGAAAACTCTTTTGGCCAATTTCTCATCGAGGTTTATCGCGTGCCGGAGGATGAGGAAGAATCGGTCGTCGAGCAGACATACGGCGGCTTCCGTCATCAGACCGTCCATCTCATGTGGCCCGGATCAGACGAACTCCGAGCCGCGCTCGACGGCGCAGGGTTCCTGCCTGCTCGAATTTGGATGTCAGAAGCCGAGCCTGTGAATCAGTGGGTCCACGGCGTTAGTGAGATGCTCCTGTTTGGCGACGTGCTGGATCAAGACTGGATGCGGCGGTTCGAGAGCATGAACAAGCTAGCTGGCGAAATTGCCAGCGCCTGGATTATGCTCTTCGCGATTGTGCTGGCTGTGTACACCAAGCAGAGAGGGATAGATCTCGATCGTCTCCGCTGCGCCCAGGAATAGTCTCCACAGCATCGCTCCGATTCAC
Organism: uncultured Solirubrobacterales bacterium; assembly: GCA_963704385.1. Classification (GTDB taxonomy): domain Bacteria; phylum Actinomycetota; class Thermoleophilia; order Solirubrobacterales; family Solirubrobacteraceae; genus Palsa-465. The sequence continues at coordinate 4,944,607 of OY969904.1, read as the reverse complement.
CTCGAGCTCATGTACGCAAGTCGTCGGAGATCGTTGCCCGCTCGGGCTCATGACGTCTACGTGCCCGCACTGGCGAACACTCCAGCTACTAAGCGGTAATCACGAAACTCAGGGACCAAACGTCAGGGCGAGCGTGACTGAGCCACTCAGCCAAGGAACCCCACCAGTCAGCTGGCCAGAGACGGTCCACGATTGGAATGTCATGTACTTGGCTAGGAAGCTGATCAGGCTGGCGTTGATCTTGCCTAGCGTAGCTTTGACCTTGTTGATGAATCCTCCGAACACTCCTAGCGATGCGGCTACTGGCGCAGCCGATTGTGATGTTGTCGCTACAGACCCAAGCCCGAGTAGGCTCAGGTCAGCCGTTGCGGCAACATCGTTTACGTTTGCCTCAACTGTTCCGAGGGCGGTTAGCGCTTGGACCGCAAGTTGACTCTGTTTCGCGGGATCCTTCTCGTCTGGCAGTTCACTCGTCACCCTTTTCACGGCCTGCTGGGCGTCGTTCAGACGAGCACGGATCGTGCCGAGCTTTTGTTGAATTTCGGGCAGACGCTCCCCGTAACGGGCAGCGAATGCGTGCTCGGTCGAGCCAGTCGGAATGTCGTCAACTGGGCCGAGCAACCGACGGAGTTCGTCAAAGTCCTCGTCGAAAGCGAGCTGTTCGGGGGCTTCTGACATCCGGGACCTCCCAGGTTGACGCCGAGAGGCCCACATTACGTCCTGCCACCCGACGGTCGCAAGCCGGCGGCAAGGAACGTAGGTCCGCGGCGGTCGTCGGCCCGGCTCGCAGCGCGCACCGCCGCGCACGAGTGCTTTGCCCGGTCCGACCTGGCCAAGCTTTCGATCGGATTGCGGGCAAAGCTGAACCCGCGCCAGGCTCGCTTGGCGCCGATCCTCGCTCGAATTTGGGCGAAGGCGATCGCGCGGCTGGGCTGGCCCTCACCATCGAGATCGTGGCGGAGCACTCGTTCGGGCCCCGCGACCCTTGGTGATCCAGATGTCGCCGAAGGGATCGTGGGCCCGACTTACGCCGGACTGCGAAAGCGATCGCCAGGACCGGTCGGCCCACTCTTGAGATTGGGCGATTGCACTCGTCCAGCGCCCGGCGTCGCAGAGCCGGATGCGGACGCCTCCTACGTCGCCTTATCTGTGCTGTCGGCCCTTGTCAAGCCCTCCGGTCGTGAAGAAGTTGCTGGTCGGGGTCGGTAGTGGGGTGTCGTGTGCGCGCGGGCGCCCAGCCTTATCTCGGTCCGCGAGCCTGTTGGTGTGGTGGCTCGGCGACATGATGGTTGATGGGGTGTGATCCCGCTGGGGGTAGGCGTTGCGGCCGCTCGGTCTTTGGAGGCCGTCCACGCGGGGACGTGGCGGCAGGCGACTGACGGGAGCCGGCCGCGGCGCATCGGTGTGAGTGAGGACTGCGCGCGCACGGTCGGATGTCACGCGGGCTGCAGCGCCTCGTCGCCGAGCTCGCGCAGGGTGTGGTAGCTGCGCTTGAGGAGTTTGCGCGCGATCGCCAAGCAGGCACGGTTATTGCCTAGGCGCTCGGCCGCTTGGAGGTAGTAGTCGCGGTCGGGGCTGGTCTTGCGGTGGGCTGACTGGGCGGCCTCATACAGTGCCCAGCGAAGCGCGGGGGGGCCTTGGCGGCTCAGGTGCCCGGGTGCGCGTCGCCGGTCGGATTGGCTGACCGTGATGTCCAGGCCCGAGTAGCGGACGGCGTCGCGCGAGGAGGAGAACCGGCGGGCGTCGCCGAGCTCGGCCAGGATCGTGACCGCGGTCAGGTGACCGATACCGTAGAGGCCCATCAGCGCCTTGCAGCCTGGCTGCCGGCGCGCGTATGCACGCAGCTGCTTGTCGATCGGCGCGAGCTGGGCGTCGAGCTTGTCGATCATCGCGAGCGCGACGGTGACCTGCTCGCGCGCCGCCGGCGACAGCGGCCCGCGCGCGAGCCAGGCGCGGCCGTCGGCGGTCAACAGCCCGAGCCCTCGGCGCTGCGGCACGCCGTGGTGGTAGAGGACCGAGTGAATCCGCTGCTGCCACTCGCCGCGCTGATCGACCAGTGTGTGGCGCAGCCGCACACGCGCGCGGAGGTCGAGGATGTGCCCGGGCGCGATCCACGACTCTGGCAGGCGGCCGGTCATCACCAGCTCCCGCAACAGCCTGGCGTCGGCCCGATCGGTCTTCGCGCGCTTCTTGCGCCCCCGCCGCTCCGCGGTCTCCGCCGGCTCGGCGAGATGCACAGCCGCGCCGACCCGCTCAAGCTCCTCGACCACAAACCGCCAGCCGGTCGTCGCCTCCAACGCCACCTCGAGCCGCCGGCCCCGGAAGCGCTCAAGGAACCGCCGCACCGTCGCTCGGTTAGCCGGCGTCACCCGGCTACGGCCAATCTCACCCGTGTCGGTGTCGACCCACTCCGCGGTGATCTGCGCTCGGTGCTGGTCAAGACCCATCACGATCGTCATTGCTCGTCTCCTCGCGTCGAACCTGACGCGGGCAGCGTTCAGCCCGACCCATCGCATACCGTTGGGTCCCGGTCGGCCCTTCGTGCTCGAATGACCGGCCGCGCGGCTGCTACCCGCGCGTGCCTTCGACGTATGTCGTTCGACGCGGAGGGCCGGCGACCTTCAGGGCGGGCCCGCCGCGCCTAACTGCTCATGCCGCCTTTGCGATCGTGCGCTCCGAGGCGTCCATCGCATGGAAGCGATCGTCGGGGCTGATGACTGAGGTCCGGAACCATCCAAACAAAATGGGTAAATCGGTGGCGTTCGATGCCAAAACCACGGTCAAGTAGATCGCCCAGCCGGCCACCAGCGGCGCACCGAGGGTTCGTCGCTGAGTAAGACTGTCCGGCAACGCTCTTATGGTAGTCGCGCCGCGACGAAACCACTCATGGCTTCGTTCTCCTTGGGCGCGATCAGGCGGACCTGCAGGCCAGCCGACGAGGACGCACCAGCTCCCCCGAGGTCGACCTTCAGTCGGCGTGCGCCACGGATTGGGAGGCCCGCTCCTCCTTAGCGAGAAGGCTGCTGGGAAGTGATGGATACCCGCCGCTCACCGGAAGAATCGCTCCGGTGATGTAGTCAGCGGCATCCGAGACCAAGAACAGAACCGCCGGGGCAATGTCGTCCGGACTTCCCAGGCGACCGGCGGGGGTCGTCGCGAGAGCGAGCGCAACCACCATCGGATCCTGTCGGAGCTCAGCGTTCATTGGTGTCTCGATCCAGCCCGGCGAGATGGCATTCACGCGCACGCCGTCGCTGGCGAGCTCAACCGCGAGCGTCCGAGTCAGCTGCGCGAGCGCCGCCTTACTCATGCCGTACGCGCCGGCATATGCCTGCCCGATCTCCCCCGCCGGCGAGATGAAATACACGATCGAGCCCCCACCCTCCCGCAGGTGCGGAATCGCCGCCTGCGAGAGAGCAAAAGGCGCCCGAACGTTCACTCGCCACTGAAGGTCGAGGGTCTCCAGCGACGTCTCCTCGAGGAGCCCGATGTGGAGGACACCCGCGCAACAGACGAGAATGTCGAGCCTGCCAAACCGCTCCACGGTTTTGTCGACGATGGCGGTGCCAGCCGAATCCTCTTCGAGGTCGGCCACAATAGTGTGACACTCAGCCCCCGCGCTTTGTATCTGCCTCCCGACTCGCTCAAGACGGGTCGTGTCGCGTCCGCTCAACGCGACCGCGGCACCTGACGCCGCGAGGGCTCCCGCAATGCGTGCGCCCATTCCGGAACTCGCGCCGGTAACCACTGCTACGCGTGAGGATAGGTCAACCGTGAAGCTCATCTTTCGTCTGCTCCTTTACGCCCGGCGCCCAATGCGCTAGGACCATCGGCGTCAATCGAGCTACTGCGAGGCGACCACTTCTTCGCCGGTAGATCCACGAATGAACTCTGAGATTTCAAGCCAGCCACCACGTTGAGTCGCTTCGGCCGCTGCGAGAACGAGGGCCAAGCTACCCAGGTTTTGCCTTCCATTCGTTTCGGCCGGGCGCCCTTCCCGAATCGCCGCCGCAAACTCGCGCAATACGCCCCACCGCTCCTCCTCTTCCAGGGGAATCAAAGGCACCTCGAGGGTCTGGCCGTACCGCTCGAGCGCTCCCGGCCTGAACAGTACGTCGGCGAAGTCCTGGGGAACGAGGACGACGTTGTTGTGGTCCCATTGGATAGCGCCGTTGTCGCCCTGAATGTCCCAAGATCCGTCGATCGTCGTGTTGATCTCGGGGCCGCCACGCGACACCCAGCTGCCGGAATAGGACACGAAGGCACCGTCCTCGGTTTCGAAGTCGACGATCGCATTCGCGTTGCCGCGGAACCAGCTCCAGGACGGGTTGTAGCTGTGCGCGCGCACTCTGACCGGCTCGAGATCAAACACGCCTCGGACGAAGTCGAAATGATGGATCGTTTGATCGACGATCAGGGGCTCATCCATCAATTCGCGGAAACCCGGAACGTGCATTTCCTTGAAGAGACGCCCGTGAACCGCCCCGATCCGGCCGACGGCGCCTTCCTCGACGAGGCGCTGCACGGTGCGCGCCCCTCGCTTGAAGCGAAACGTCTGCGAGACCATGACCTGACGTCCGACCCGTTCACCCGTCTCGACAATCCTCGTCGCCTCCGCGAAGGTGGGAGCGAGCGGCTTCTCGATGAGGCAATGGAGGCCGGCCTCAAGCGCTTCTATCGCCACGGGTGCATGCGCCTCCGGAGGTACAACGACAACCGCGGCATCCACGTCGCAACTCGCGAGCGCGTCGCTGACCGAGGAAAATCGGCGATCAGCGGGGAGCGCAACAGAGTCTGCAACGCGGTGGAGCGCCTCGTCGTCAAGGTCGACTAGCGCCTCGAGGCTCGCCCATTGGGATTCGGTAAGAACCTTCGCCCAGCCGGTGCCCCAAAAGCCAGCCCCGGCTTGAATTACACGAAGCTCAGCCATTTCTCTTCCTCCGATGATCCGATGCGGGATCGGTCACTTATTGTTCAGGGACCGGCGAGTCTTCATATGAGCGCACGGAAACGAACTTCCCGTCCCGCACGCGCACGACATTGACGCCGCGCACCCGATAGCGCTTCCCGGCTGTGTCGACAAACGCCGCGTCAAACTCAAGCGCTGACGAGTCGCCGCGAGGGAACTCCTGCACGATCTCGACCTCAAGACCCGGATAGTTACGTGCGTGCTCCTCGTACATCCTTCGTATTTCGTCGTGCCCGCGCCTAAGACCATCTGGGCCCTCGTACGTTCCGTCAGGCTGGTAGTGCTCGACCACCTCGTCGATGTCGCGGCGGCACTCCGCAGCCCAATACGACTCTGAGACCGAGCGCGGGGTATCAGTCATCCCACGTCTCCACCTCGTAGTATGTGAAGCCGTGGTCCCCAGCCGTCTCCTCGGCCCCGTAATTGAATCCGATGCCAGGATTGCCGGAGGGGTAAGTATCATCTTTGGCGGATGTGACCTCCACCCCATTGATGTATCCCTTGATTTCGTTGCCCATAATGGTCGCCTCGATCACGTCTCCGTCCTGGACACCAAACTCTGCGCCGTTCTTCCTACATAGAGACGTCCAGCCTCCCAGCGGGCCTTCCCACCGCACGATTTCTGCATAGCCGTCGTCGGTTTTCAGGCATCGGAAGAAGACTTCATATCCGGGAATGCGGTTGGGAAGGAGCGTGCTGCGCAGACGCAATTCGACTTCGTGATAGCGATCGCTGGTTTGATTGCGGCTGCGAACGATGGCTTTGGCGTGTTGGTTCCTGCCCCACGGACCCTTCAGGATCGCGGTAGGGTCGTTGTAGTCACCCACCGGGACGTCAATTTCGTCACCCTGTTCCACCCGCTGCTCCGCGACAACCATGGGAATCGACTCTCCATGGGCTAGCCCATCTTCGGTGAGGATGTTGGCCCAGTCGATCCCATCGTCCCGGCCGTTGAGCCAGATGCCCCCCTCCGCGATCGGATTTTCATCCAGTGGGAAGCGCGTGCTGTAAGACCTAACGGAAGGAACGTCGTCTGGCTTACCGATGCGGTTCGCGGACATATTGCGGCAGCCTCCTAGGGTCGTTGAAGATACGCCGATTGCAGCTTAACGTACTCTTGTCCGGACAGCAACCCGCGGCCACCCCTCTCCATTGCGGGCCGGGCGACCTTACCTTGACATCTTGTCCGTACATAGCTCGTGGCAGATCGTGCTCCAGGCGCATTAAGAGCCGGTCAGGGCCCCAGCCGCGCCCGCAGGAAAGAAAGGGCCTCCCGAGCCAGCTGATCTTCGCTTTCGAACAGCTTCCGCCAAATCCGGGTGGCGGCGGCGAGGTCGGGCAGGAAGTGGCCGAATGCTTCGACAGTGAGCCAGCCGTCGTAGCCGATCTCGCGCAAGGCGTCGAAGGTCGCGTCCCAAGCGACGGATCCGGTTCCGGGTACACCGCGGTCGTTCTCGGAGATATGGACGTGCGCGATCCGGTTCCCGGCGCGCCGGATCGCATCCCCCGGGTCCTTCTCCTCGATGTGGGCGTGGAACGTATCGAGATGGATGCGACAGCACGGATGGCCGACCTCATCTACAAACCGAATCGCCTGATCCAGCGTATTCAGGTGATAGAGCTCGAACCGGTTGACGACTTCCTCTGCAAGGATAACCCCCGCCTGCTGGGCGTACTGAGCTACTCGGTGCAGGTGGTCGACGCTGCGTCTCCACTCGCTTTCGGTTGGACCAGCTCCTGTGAAGACGCCGAGCGCGACCTGGTGCGGGCCGCACAAGACGGATGATCCCACCGCGGCGCAGCAGTCGACGACGGCCTGCATGTGCCGGTACGCAGCTTCTTGGACTGCTCGGTCTGGGCTCACCGGATTATGCTCGGGCGCGATTACCGTGTTAGCGGTGCGTTCAAGCCCAAGGTCATCGAGACGACGGGCCCAGCGGGCCCACTCCGCGGTGTCAAGGTCGAATATCGGCACTTCAACGCCGTCATAACCGATCTGCTTCAGTGACTCGAGCACCGGCAGCAGCTGCTCGTGCATGCGATCCGTCCAGAGGTACAAATTGATCCCTAGCTTCATTTCCCCAGCCGTCCCCTGGCCGGCCCACCTCGGTCTCGAGGGGTCCGTCGCCCGCCCCGGAACACACCATCGTGAGATTCGCGTCGTGCGGTCGTCTTCGGCATCATCTGTTGGCCGTCTCTTTATTTAGTTACGACCCGCCCGCTTTCAGCAAGGTCCGGCCGGGCGATAGACCTTATGGCCGATAGCGAAACATCGCGCAGGGATCATGTATAGCCCTACCACCGCAGCGACAATGAGCGCACTGGCGACCGGTCGTTCAGATCTCTACCGCCACGCGGGCGTCACCGCGCTCGTCCATTAAAACTCCGGTCTGTGCGCGAGCTCCTCCGGAGACTCGGGTCGGAGTACAGCGCCTTCGCCGGCATGGATAAGCCAATCTTCCTTCCCAGCGAGGCGCATCGCCAACAGGATTACGAATCCGATCACGGCCCAACCGACAAAGAACCACAGCGCATAGCGAGTAGGGGCCGGAGGAAGTGGAACCACCGCTTTGTATTCACTCCAAACTAACGCAACCGTCACCACTACCGGGAATACGAGGTGCACGACCGGGTTGAACTGCGACCGTCGCTCGCGCCAGAAATACGCTCCCGTGGCAATAGCCGCCGCGCTGTAGATCAGCACAATCGCAAAGCCCAGCGCGAACGCATAGAAGCCGAAACCCGTCAGCGGGTCGTAGAGTACCTGATAGAACACAAAAGCAGCGACAAAGGCAACGACTACCTCGGCCACGATGGTGCCAACCGGGGTCTTGTACTTCGGGTGGACATACTTCAGCTGCTTGGGCAGCGCCCCCGCGTCAGCCATCCCAAACCACATACGGGTGCTCTGATTGAAGAGAGCGAGCGATCCGGCAAAGCCGGAATTCCACAACGCGACGAGCAGAATTATGTCAGCACCGTGCCAGTAGCGGTGTGCCACAGTCAACAGCGGATTGTTCGTAGCAGACCCAAACGCGGCCGCTTGCGATGTTCCCCATCCGACAAGCACTCCCCAGGCAAAGAACGAAAACATTATCCCCAGAAGCAGGACCGAGGCCCACATAGCTATTCCGATGTTGCGGTTGGGGTTTTCGGTCTCCTCGCCCAGTGAGGCAACCGACTCCCATCCCGTGTACGCAACGATCGCGAAAATCACGGCGAGATAGAGTCCGTGCGAAGTCGGGGCGGTGCTTGGATTGAACCCTGAGAGATTGAACCCCCCCTTCCCTGGGCTCGCCAGTCCCCAGACCGCGAGAGTCATCATGATCACTATCTCAACCGACCCAGTAATTAGCAGAAGGCGCCCGCTGAGCTTGATACCGCGATAGGAGATAAGCGCGCAAAGGGTTACGCCGCCAAGGACCCACCACGCCCACGGAACCGAAAAACCGTACTGGGCCTTGAAGAACTGGTCCGATATGTAGCCGACAAGTCCAAGAACGAGACCGGGCAGAAGCGGGGTATACAAGGCATACAGCCACGCGATGAACCAGCCGACTCGAGGATGAAGCCCTCGGCTTACCCATGTAAAGAAGCCGCCGGCGGACGAAAGATATCTCGCAATCTGGGCTAGCGTGATCGCGAGCAACACCATGATCACAATGCCGACCAGGAACACGAAAGGCGTGGCGCCAACCGCGAGTAGCACCGTCCCCTGTATAAAGAAGAACAAGGTGAACGCTGGAGCGGTTTCGGTGATGCTCTGCATCAACGCTTCCGGAAGGCGCAGGGCGCCGCCGGCGAGCCTTGTCTTGGCGACGAGCACCTCGTCGGTCGCTGCCTTGTCGCTCGAGGGTGGGACCGCCGAAGCTGTGTCGATGTGCTCCATTACTCCTCCTATGCGGATCGCACTAGGGGATCGCCGCTGGCAGATCTCATGTGACACCACCAGCGATTTCAGGGGTCGAGAACTGAGGCGTGAACGGTGACGAAGAGACTGAGACATCGATCCGCATTCGGTCGCTGCGTAGCCACGCCTGATAGCAGTCAAAGGGCCGCAGATTGCGGTCCCAACTCACCGACTCGACGAAGACCAATGGCGCGCCGACTGGGAGCTCTAAAAGCCTCGCGAGTCGCTCCTCAGCACGAACGGCCTCCAGCATGCGGCGACCGCCGGCCGTCTCGGTGTCTGCGCGGTCCTTCAATCGCTGATAGAGCGACTCATTCGGATCGGCCAGCGGAAGTACCAACTCGGCGAGTCCGGGCGAGAGGTGGTTTATGACGTACATCGCGACCAAGCCATCGACCGCGCGGACTCGCTCGAGCGTCCCGCCCCGGGGCCCAGCAAGTCCGAGCGCTGACGTCGCCCACGGTGGCAGCGGTCCCCGGGCGGTGGAGCGCAGAACAACCGAGGTGACGAGCCGTCCCATCCGACCAAACTCCTCCTCGAAGAACCCGCCCGATGACTGCAGGAGCCAAGACCTGGGCTCCGACTCCGCCACGAACGTGCCTTGTCCCTTCCGTCGCTGGACCAGACCTCTCTGTTCCAGTCGGCCCAGAGCCTGGCGGATCGTCGTCCGCGACAGGCCCAGTTGTCTCGAGATCTCCGGTTCGGAAGAAAGTCGAGTTCCGGGCTCCCACCGGCCGGACATGATCTCCTGCTCAAGCAGCTCCGAAAGCTGAAAGTAGTAGGGAACAGGCGACTGACGGTCGATTTGTGTCGGCGGCAGCTTCGCGGGCTTCGGAAGCATGGGTCCTACCGACTAGAAATTAGTCCGGACAGGATGACGAGAGATCATGCACAGCCGCGCGCCTCCTGTCAAGCCTACAGCCGCCATCGCAGCTAACGAGCTAAGCAGGCTGTCCGTACAGGACGATGTATACTCGCGCAGCGCTTACAGATTCTCCAGCGAACACAGGCACGACCGCATGAAAGGCACCAACGGCCAGCGACTGTCGGTGAATGGTTGCCGGTGGCCGGAATCGTTCTTCCCGCCACGTATGCGCCCACGGTTCCCGCTCGGAGCGAGCCATTCGTCCCGGGCTGAGGCACGGCAGGCGCCCGAGACTGTGTGGCCAGACAAGGGAAGCAAGTCGCTCGTCCGACGAGACATCGCAGGCGTGGGCGTCTCCGCTCGGCCATCTAGGGGTTCGCAGCGATGGCTGGCGTGTTAGGGGTCGAGCCTGTCCTGCAGGAAGTCCGCGATCGCGTCCTCCGCGCGTACGGCTGGGAGATCGGGAGCCGGCGACATGACCTCGTGACTCCCGCCCTGGTACTAGACCTCGCAGTCGTGCGCCGGAACATAGCCAAGATGGCTGAGACACTGAAGGCGCTGGGTGGCGCCGAATTGCGGCCGCACGTCAAGGTCCACAAGAGCCCGGAGCTGGCTCGGATGCAGGTCGAGGCGGGGGCGATCGGTGTATCGACGGCCACCGTCTGGGAGGCGATGGTGATGGTCCAGGCGGGCCTAGACGGTGTATTGGTCGTGAACACGGTCTCGGGCCGCTACAAGCTTGCGGCGCTGGCGGCACTCGCACGCCAGGCCGACGTGATGGTCGCCGTGGACGACGCTCGAAACGGCGCGGCGATCGCGGCGGAGGCGCGAGCCGCCGGCAGCACGCTCGAGGTGCTGATTGAGGTCGACACTGGAATGGATCGAGCTGGTGTTGATTCCGTCGAGGAGGCGATTACGCTGGCCGATCGGCTCGCGCACTTGGATGGTCTCCGGTTGACTGGCGTCACTGGGTACGAAGGCCATTGCTCACTCACGCCGGACCGCGACCTGCGTCATGAGCGCCAGCAGGCGGCAATGCGGTTCCTCGTGGGCGTGGGTGAGTCGATCCGCGCAGCGGGCTTTCCCTGCGACATCGTGTCAGCGGGCGGGACTGCGACGTGGGACTGGACGGCGGCATTCCCCGGAGTTACCGAAATCCAGGCGGGGTCATATGTTGTCATGGACAACTTCCACGGCGCGATGATTTCTGACTTCGAGCAGGCGCTCACCGTTCTCTCCACCGTTATCAGCCGGCGTTCCGACCGCGTTGTCGTCGACGCGGGTAACAAGTCGATGGGCGCTCCCGCCCTGGCAACTATCTGTGGTCACGATTTGCCGGTGCTCCGCTCGGATGAGGAGCACGGAGTCTTCGTAGCTACTGGCGATGTCACGCTCGAGGTCGGCGACGTCGTCGAGCTCGTGCCCGGGTACACACCCGGTACTGTTAACTGGTACGACGCTTATCACGTCGTCGAGGGTGACCGCGTCGTTGACATATGGCCCGTGATTCCTCGAGGCCCTGGCCATATCGGGCTTTTGCAATGACGATGTCGTTAGCCCGATTTGCGGAAAAGGGCGTGGTTGTCACAGGGGCAGCCCAGGGATTGGGCCGGGCCGTTGCGGAGGGGTTCGTCGGCGAGGGCGCGGGGGTGGTGCTCCTCGACATAGAGCCAGACGCCCTGAACAGCGCACTGGAGAGTATCCGACGAACCAGCGGACGCGTCGAAGCTGTCGTCGGAGATGTCAGCCGTCGTGAGGACGTCGTCCGAGCCATCGAACTTGCGGTCGAGCGCTTCGGCCATCTCGACGTTGCCGTCCAGGTCGCCGGGATCGCTGAGTTCGTGCCCTTCTTGGAATTTCCCGATGAGCAATGGCAGCGCATCATGGAGGTCAACCTCAACGGCACGTTGTACCTCGCTCAGGAGGCCGCCCGCGCCATGGTGCGGCAGGGAACGCGGGGCGCGATCGCGATCACCGCGTCGACAAATGCCTTTCAACCGGAGGGCGGCGGGCTCGCCTACAACACTTCGAAGTCGGCCCAGGTGGCGGTCATGCAAACCGCTGCGCTCGATCTTGCGCAGCACGGCATCCGCGTGAACGCAATCGCGCCCGGGATCATCAACACCCGTCTCGCGGCGTTCGTGATCAATGACCCGGTGCAGTCGAAGGTATTCCTCGAACGGATTCCATTAGGCCGTTTCGCCGAGCCTGCCGAGATTGCGCGCGCGATCCTCTGGATGTGCTCAGAAGACGCGTCCTATCTCACGGGCGAATTGCTTGTCGTCGACGGAGCACTGTCGGTCGGGCTACCGCCCCCAACCAATATCGGGGCGTAACCGCCGAGCGTTTCTCCCCAGCAACCAGACGAGACAAGGTGACTACCCAGACGACACTTGTGAACGTGGGTTCACTCGCACAAACAGGAGGTGAGAAGTGCAGATACCGGGTGGGGACACACAGAGTATGAGCGCGGTCGCGCCACCGCCGGAACCGCTCCCGATCAGCCAGATCGCGATCGTCGTGAAAGACATCGACCAAGCTCTCGAGCGTTACCACCGAGCTCTCGGATGGGGGCCCTGGAATGTATATGAGCACAAGCCTCCAGCCCTCCACGACACGTACCTGCATGGACGGCCGGCTGATTTCACGATGATCGGAGCCGAGACGCACGTTGGCGAGATCGTTGTCGAGCTGCTGCAGCCGGAGGATGGGCCGAGCATCTACAAGGAGTGGTTGGATTCGCACGGCGAGGGGCTGCACCACATCGCGGTCATGAGGCCGACCCCCGCCGAGTCCGAGGCGACGAGGCGGAGATTCGAAGACATGGGCGCCGGGATCCTGATGGAGGGCCGCATCGGCGAGACCATCCACTTCTACTACCTGGACACGGAGCCGCTGCTCAAGGTCATCTTCGAATCGGGCACGGGGCATGCCGTTGATCTCACCCCGATCCGCGTCTACCCCTAGCCGAACGAGAGTGTCCCGTTGAGGATTCTCGCCGTCGGCGATACCTATATGCCTCCGCGATACTTCGCAGAGGCATTCGCCGACCTCGAACGCGCGCACGACGTCGAAATCGTCCAAGTCGATTCGGCTCGTCCGTTCACTCCAGCCACCCCATCCGAACGGAAGCTGCGGGAGTATCAGGGCTCTCCGTCTGAGCTCGTCGAGTGGATGGCAGGCGTTGACGTCCTCGTCGTGCAGGGCGCTCCGGTAACCGATCAGGTGCTCGATGCCTCACCGAAACTCCGGCTGGTCTGCTGTGCGCGTGGCGGGCCGGTAAACGTGGACGTCGACGCGGTGAGCATCCGCGGCCTCCCGTTGGTCAACACTCCGGGCAAGAATGCCGAGGCGGTCGCGGACCTGACGCTCGCGTTTCTCGTCATGCTCGCCCGCCGCCTCCCGAAAGCGCAGCGCTTCCTTCAGGAAGGTAATCGGGTGGAGGACACTTGGGAGGGCGCGAGATTCCTCGGAAGCGATCTCCGCCGCCACGTGCTCGGAATCATCGGGTACGGACAGATTGGTCGGCGCGTCGCGCAGCGTGCCGTTTCGTTCGGGATGACCGTGCTCGCTTACGATCCCTTTGTTGCCGTCGGCGACACCGACGGCGTGAGCGAAGTGCGGACGCTCGATGAGCTGCTCGCTTCCAGCGACTTTGTCTCGCTGCACGCCCGCGCCACGCCCCAAAACGAGAACCTCATCGACGCCGCCGCGCTGTCGGCGATGAAGCAAGGCGCGTGTCTCATCAACACGGCGCGCGAGACGCTGGTGGACGAGGATGGGCTGGATGCCGCGCTGACGTCGGGCCGTCTCGCCGGAGCGGCCCTCGATGTCTTGCGGCCGACAACGGAACAAGGACGGCATCGCCTGCTGCGCCACGAAAACGTCGTCTTAACCCCGCATGTGGGCGGCGCAACCCACGAGACCCTCCGTCAGGGAGCTGAAATGATCGCGGCCGAAATCGAGCGCTTCGCAGCGGGCGAGCCCTTGGTCAACGTCTTCGATCGGGCTCAGGCTGCCGCATGACCGACGAGTTGCTACTCGCGATTGACGCCGGCACGGGAAGCTGTCGAGCCGTCATATTCACTCCCGACGGCGCGCAGCTCGCAATCTGCCAGCGCGAGTACACCCATCCTCCGCATCCGGGAATCCCGGGCTCGCAGGTGTTCGACACCGACACGAACTGGCGCCTGATTTGCGAATGCGTTCGTGATGCGCTCGAGGAATCTGGGCGACCCAGCGATGCAGTCAAGGCGGTGAGCGCGACCAGCATGCGCGAAGGAATGGTCCTCTACGACGCGAGCGGACGCGAGATATGGGCGTGCCCGAACGCCGACTCGCGCGCGAGCGAGGAGGCCGATGAACTCGTCCGATCGGGCGCCGCGCAGGAGATTTACGACCTGGCTGGAGACTGGGTGGCGATCACGGCGCCGGCGCGATTTCTGTGGATCGCCCGCCATCAACCGGAGATCTTTGCTGCCGTTGCACACGTCGGGATGCTCGGCGACTGGATCCTGGCCAAGCTCTCTGGCGCCTTCGTCACTGATCCGTCGCTCGGTTCGAGCTCGGGTCTGTTCGACCTGGCGGCTCGCGACTGGTCAGACCGTGTGCTCGAGCTGTGTGGCCTCGGGCGGTCGGTGTTTCCCCCGATCGTCGAGGCCGGCACCGTCGTCGGCACGGTCACCGCCGAGGCTGCGGCCGCGACAGGGCTCAGCGAGGGGACGCCCGTGGTGACGGGCGGCGCGGACACGCAGCTTGGCCTGCTCGGCATCGGCGTTACGCAGCCCGGTCGGGTGACGATCGTCGGCGGCAGCTTTTGGCAGGCCACCGTCGTTCTTGACGAGCCGCTGATCGACCCCGAAGCACGTTTGCGAACGCTCTGTCACACGGTCCCTGAGCGGTGGATGATGGAGGGAATCGGGTTCTACTGCGGGATCGTTATGCGCTGGTTCCGTGACGCGTTCTGTGAGCTTGAGGCGCTCGAGGCGCTGTCGACCGGCGAGGATGTGTACGCGATCATGGAGCGCAAGGCGCGCGACGTCGCGCCGGGCTCAAACGGCGTCTTCGGAATCTTCTCGAACGTCATGCGGGCGAGCCGCTGGGTGCACGCCTCGCCGGGCTTCCTCGGCTTCGACGTTGGCAATCCCTCAAGCGCCGGTCGGGTCGAGTGCTTCCGGGCGATCGAAGAGAGCGCAGCGTATGTCACACGCGGCCATCTGGAGATAGTGCAGGAGGTGGCCGGGATAGACGTCGACGAAGCGGTACTCATCGGCGGTGCGGCAAAGGGCGCACTATGGCCGCAGATCGTCGCGGACGCGCTCGCCATCCCGATCCGGATCCCGGAGGTGAAGGAATCCACCGCGCTCGGCGCGGCGATCTACGCGGGCGTTGGCGCTGGGCTATATCGCGACGCGGGTGAGGCGGCCGAACGACTCGTGCGCTTCGAGCGCTCCTGCCAGCCGGATCCCAGCGCAAGTGCGGCCTACCGCGAACTGTACGACCGCTGGCTCGAGCTCTACGCGCGCAGCCTCGAGATCTCCGAAGCCGGTCTCGCCCGCCCGCTTTGGCGTGCGGCCGGCACCTAGAACAACGAAAGGAACCGCGATGCCCGAGGCAGACGACAGGCAGGAGAAAAACTTCCACACGGACATCCCCGCTCCCGACCAGCGTTTCTTCCTAAAGGGATCCGGTGCCTACGACTGGGGGATGAAAAACCGTCTCGCCCGCATCTTTCGGCCAGACACCGGCCGCACCGTGATGCTTGCGATCGACCACGGCTACTTCCAGGGGCCCACGACGGGGCTCGAACGCGTCGACCTGAACATCGTGCCGATCGCGCCATATGCCGACGCGCTGATGTTGACGCGCGGAATGCTGCGCTCGACGATACCGGCGACCTTTCGCGGCGGGATCGTCATGCGGGGCAGCGGCGGCCCGAGCATCCTCAGAGAACTCTCGAACGAGCGCATCGCCGTCGACATGGAGGACGCCGCGCGCATGAACGTCCACAGCGTCGCAGTCCAGGTGTTTGTCGGCGGCGAGCACGAGACGCAGTCGATCGAGAACATGACACGGCTCGTCGACGCGGGCTACCGGTACGGCATCCCGGTTCTCGGCGTGACGGCGGTCGGCAAGGAGCTGACACGCGACGCGCGCTACCTCGGACTGGCGACGCGGATCTGCGCAGAGCTGGGCGCCCAGATGGTCAAGACGTACTACGTCGAGGAAGGGTTTGAGCAAGTCACCGCCGGCTGCCCGGTGCCAGTCGTCATGGCCGGGGGCAAGAAGCTGCCGGAACTCGATGCTCTCCAGATGGCGTACCGGGCCGTCCAGGAAGGCGCAGCGGGCGTCGATATGGGCCGCAACATTTTCCAGTCGGAATCGCCCGCCGCGATGATCCGGGCGGTCGCTGAGGTAGTGCATGAGGGCGCACCGGCGGGTGATGCGTATGAGCTCTTCCAGGAGCTCTCGCGCACGGCGGTTCCCGCCTGATGCAAACGACCGGGCGAGAGCTCACCGAGCGCAGCCCCAGCCTCGGCGTCGGAATGGCGACATCGGTATGACTTCATGAGCCGAGTCGCGATCGTGACCGGTGGCGGCACGGGCCTCGGGGCGGGCGCAGCGCGGTTGCTGTCCAGGAAGGGTCTTGAGGTCGTAGTCGTGGGCCGCCGTAAAGAGCCGCTCGAGACCATGCGCGCGGAACTCGGTGGTCGGACTCTCGCGCTTGCCGCCGACGTCGGCGACCCGGCCGCGCCGCGTCGGATCGTCGACGAAGCGCTGGGCGCGTTCGGGCGCATCGACGTGCTGATCAACAACGCGGCCGTGATCAGGAACGGGCCTCTTGAGTCATTCGACCGAGCGACGTTCGAGCGGCACTACGCGGTCAACGTCGCCGGTCCGTTCTTCCTGCTCGCCGCGGCGCTCCCGGCGCTGCGCCAGTCCCCGGAGGCGGCGGTTGTGAACATCAGCTCCTCGGTCGGTTCGATCGTAAAGCCCGGCGGCATGCTCTATGGCTCCTCAAAGGCGGCCCTGGAATACCTAACTCGCGCCTGGGCGTACGAGCTCGCCGCCGACCGCATCCGGGTCAACTGCATCGCGCCAGGACCGGTCGACACGCCAATCCACGCGACCTACAGCGACGACCTCGACGCCACGTACGCCGACCTCGCACGTCGCCTCCCACTCGGGCGGATGGGACAGTCCGACGACATCGCCGCATGGGTGTGGCTGCTCGTTGCACCCGAGACGGCCTGGACGACTGGGAACATCATCCACGTCGACGGGGGGCAGGTGCTCGGCCTTCCTGAGGCCGCGGGCGGGTGAAGAAGTAGCTGGACGAAATCGCGTCCGGCCATCGCCCGGGCCCACTAGAGCGAAGCCCAGCGAAGGTCCTAGGCCTCGCCCGCCCGCTTGTACTGCTCGCCGATCGTGATGATGTGCTCCCGCATACGCTCGGCTGCGAGCTCCGGGTCGGCGTCGCGGATTGCCTCGTATATCCGCGTGTGGTCCTCGATATCCCAGCGCCGGAAGTCGGCCTGTTCGTACAGAGCAGGCGCGCGCTCGATCATCAACTCTATGAATGGTCGCATGACGCCGGCGAGGACCTCGTTATGCGCTGCCTCCGCTACCGCAAGGTTGAACCCCGTCGCCGGTTTGAGGGCGTCCCTTGTGGGCGCGTCCAGCGCCTGTTTGAGGTCCTCGATCGTCTCTGCGATCTGTTCGAGATCGGCGTCTGTGCGCCGCACGGCTGCAAATCGTGCTATCTCCACCTCGACCACTAGTCGTGCCTCAAGAAATTCGCGAGTGACGCCCTTCATCAATGCGCGCTCGAGCGCGTCCGGCGTGCGCGCCTCCTGGCTGCTGCGGTCTGCCACAAACACGCCTTGACCGTGGCGGATGTCGACTGTGCCCATCAGCGCTAGACCGTTGAGCGCCTCCCTGACCGTGGAGCGGCCCACGCCGAGCTCCCGCGTAAGCTCGCGCTCCGGCGGCAGTCGCGTCCCAGGCGGCAGATCGTGGATCGCCTCGAGCAGCTGCTGCGCCACGGTCTCGGCGAGTTTTTGACGCGACGCCCGCTTGAGCGACAGCTCGGGGCGGACTTCAGTCCGCTGCGTGAGCGCCATGCCGTGCCAAGTTAGCTGGAGTTGTCATGTCGTTTGTTCGTTTGGGCCGCGTCGCGGGCGCCCGGCAGGGGGGACTATAGTCCGCTGATCATGTGGTCTGATGACCTTACGCCGCTAGGTCATGAGTAAGGGTCGCTTGGACGATGGACCACGGCATCTGGTGCTGGGCACCGGGTCGACGATGGGAGCGGCCGAGCCACTCATCGCGGACGCCACGGAGTGGAACGGGACGCTGTATCTATCGGGCCGGGCTGATGTCGATCCGGCGACGCTGCAAGTCCGATCCGCGGAGTTTGTTCAGCAAGCGAAATCCGTGCTGCTCGACATTTTTCGCGTGCTAGAGGACGGTGGCTCGAGCCCTGCTCATGTGCTGCGTGTTGAGTGCTACCTGGCACGTTCGGCGGACTTCGGGGCCTGGAACGCGGTTTTCGCCGAGTCCTTCCTCCCGCCGCGCCCCGCGAGAACCACAACCGTGGCGGGCTTTCCGGTTCCCGGGCTGCTGGTGGAGATACAGGTGACGGCGGCGGTGGCGGGGTGACCTCGGAGCGCCGGGTGATCGTCGTGGGCGCAGGGGTGGCCGGTCTCTGCTGTGCCTACTACCTGCGGCGGCTTGACTTCGAGGTGACTGTGATCGAGTCGAATCGGGTCGGGAGCGGCGCCACATGGGGGAGCGGCGGCTGGCTGTGCCCGGCTCAGGCAGGTCCGCTGCCGGAGCCCGGCCTCACGCTCTATGGCCTGCGCGCGATGTTCCACGCCGATTCGCCGCTGTATTTCGCCCCCGCCAGCTCCGCGCAGGTTGCACCGTGGCTGCTCCAGTTCATCACCTATTGCAATGAGCGCTCCTATCGCCACGGCCTCGCGGCGTGGGCCAGCCTCAGCCAGGGGGTGTTTGAGCTGGTGGAGGAGCTGGCCGCGGATGGCGTTGAGTTCGAGCTCTACCGGCAGGGAATGGTCTTCGCGACACAAACACCCGCCGTGGCTGCCCACGAACTCGAGAAGCTGAAGCCGATGCGCGACTACGGCTACGAGCTGCCAGACGACATCATCACCGGACCTGAGTTGCACGAGCTCGAGCCGGCACTCGCGCCGATCGTGCAGGCCGGCTTTGAAATCCGCCAGCACTGGCACGTGCGACCAGACTCGTATACCGGCGGGCTGGCTGACGCGCTGCGCCGAATGGGAGTGGAGATCATCGAGGCGGCGGAGGTGGTCGACTTCGTCACCGCCGACGGCCACGTCGCCACGGTCCGCACGGCCACCGACGAGTTCAGCGCGCGGGATTACGTGGTCGCTGCGGGGGCGGCGACCCAGCCGCTGGCGAAGATGCTCGGAGTCTCGCTCCCGATGCAGGCCGGGAAGGGCTACAGCTTCTTCGTCACTCCGACCGTCGTGCCCCGCCACGCGATCTTGCTTGCCGACGTGCACGTTGGTTGCACACCGTTTGGCGATCGCATGCGCATCGGCGGCACGATGGAGTTCAGCGGCCTGAACACGAGGCTCGATCGTCGGCGTATCGACGCCACGATTCGAGGCGCGCGCCGCTCGTTCGTGGAGTGGGCAACCCCCGAGGTCGACCACGAGTGGGCCGGGATGCGACCGATTGCACCCGACGGGCTCCCGGTCTTGGACCGCGCGCCGGGCTATGCAAACGTCTACCTGGCCACCGGCGGTTCGATGCAGGGCGTCTCGATCGGCGCGCCGGCCGGCCTGCAGATAGCTCAGTTTGTGAGCACAGGGACGCGTCCAGAGATTCTTGAGCCGTTTCGCGCGGATCGCTTTCGCGGGCTGCGGGGTTGGCAACGGCGACTCAACCACACCAACTCCCGTGTCTGAGCCGACATCCAAGCTGCGGGTCGCGATCATCGGCTCAGGGAACATCGGCACAGACCTCATGTACAAGGTCGAGCGCAGCGCGTTGCTCGAGGTCGCCGGTGTGGCGGGCATCGATCCGAATTCGGACGGCTTGGGGCTTGCCAAGCGACGAGGTCATCCGACGACAGACCAGGGGCTCCCCGATCTCCTCAAGAAGGTCGAGCGGATCGATCTCGCGTTCGACGCGACCTCTGCGAGGGCGCACTCGGCCCATGCCGCTCTCCTCGCCCAGCGCGGGATCGCGTCGGTCGATCTGACACCGGCCGCGCTCGGACCGGCGGTGATCCCGGCAGTCGATCTCGAAGAGAACCTTGACGCCGCCGACATAAATCTCGTGACGTGCGGAGCCCAGGCCACCGTCCCGATCGTCGCCGCGGTCTCGAGGACAGCCCCGGTGGAGTATGCGGAGATCGTCTCGACGATCTCGTCCTATTCGGCCGGGCCGGGGACGCGTCAGAACATCGACGAGTTCACGATCTCGACCGCGCGAAGTCTGGAATCCGTGGGCCGGGCCGACCGCGGCAAGGCGATCATCCTGCTAAATCCCGCAGATCCCCCGATCGCGATGCGCAACACGGTCTACCTCGACGCTGCGAGTATCGAGCCGGACGAGGCTTCAGCCGCGATCGAGCGAATGGTTGAAGAGGTTGCGGCGTACGTCCCCGGGTACAGACTTACGGCGCCGCCGCTGGTGGACGATGGGCGGATCACCGTGCTGCTCGAGGTCGTCGGCGCCGGCGACTATCTGCCCGAGTACGCGGGCAACCTCGACATCATGACGGCGGCCGCGATCCGCGTCGCGGAGCGCCACGCGCTCAGGACGGTCGCCGCATGACCACGGTCCGGATCATCGACACGACCGTGCGCGACGGATCCCACTCGGTCGCGCACCAGTTCACGCCCGAGCAGGTGGCCACCGTCGCGAAGGGACTCGACGAGGCCGGGGTCTGGGCGGTGGCGGTTGGTCACGGGGACGGACTAGGCGCCGCATCCCGGCAGTACGGTTTTCCCGCCTACCCTGACGAGGTGCTGATCGGCGCTGCGTCCGCGGTGGTAAAACGGGCGCGCATCGCCGTCGCGCTCCTGCCGGGGATCGGGACCAAGCGCGAGCTCGAACTCGCTCGTGAGGCCGGCGCGTCCGTCGTGCGGGTCTCGACGGTGTGTACCGAGGCGGACATCGGCATCCAGCACCTGGCTCTGGCGCGCGAGCTGGGGATGGAGGCGCACAGCCATCTCAACATGGCGAGCGTCGCGGACGCCAAGCGCTTCGCGGAGGGCGGCCGAATCGTCTCGGACGCGGGCAGCCAGGCCGTCTACATCGTCGACTCGGCGGGCGCGCTGCTTCCGGATGACGTCCGGGCACGGGTGAATGCGCTTCGAGACGTGCTCCCGTCCGACATCGCGATCGGGATGCACGCGCACAACAACCTCTCACTCGCCGTTGCCAACAGCTTCGCGGCCGTGGAGGAGGGCGCGACGATCGTCGACGTCACTCTCGCAGGCATGGGGGCCGGCGCGGGCAACTGCCAGATGGAGCCATTGCTCGCCATCCTGGACCGTGTCGGCATCGAGACCGGTGTGGACATGTGGCGGGCACAGGATCTGGCGGACGGCTACGTGCGCAAGGAGCTCATGCCGGGCCCAATCGACATCGACCGGTTCACCGGCACCCTCGGCTACGTCGGCGTACCAGCGAGCTTCCTGCTGCATACGCTCCGCGCGGGCGATCGCTTCTCGGTAGATCCGCGAAAGATCATCGTGGAGTTGGGCCGTCGGCACGCGGTCGTCGGACAAGAGGACATGATCATCGACGTTGCCGCCGCGCTGGCGGCAGCCGACGAGCAGTAGTGCTGGCCGTCATCGACGACGACCCCACGGGCGCGCAAGCGGAGGCCGACGTGCCGGTGGTCGTGTCATGGAGCGGGCCTCTCTTGCGCCGCGTCGCTGAGCGCCGCCCCCGCGCCGTTCACCTTCTGACGAATAGCCGGGCGCTCGAGCCCGAGAACGCCTACCGGGTGGTCCGCGAGGCGTCGGAGGCCGCCGTCGCGAACCTTCCCGAGGCAGAGGTTGCGCTTCGCGGTGACAGCACGCTGCGAGCGCACCTCCTGGAGGAATACCGCGGCCTGCGGGATGCTGCGTTCGAGGGTCGCGACACTGCGCTCATGCTCGTGCCCGCGCTGCCCGCGGCCGGGCGAGTCACGGTCGCTGGCGTCCACCTCTTGCAGCGCAACGGTCGGACCACTCCCCTCGAAGAGACTGAGTACGCGCGCGACGGCGCCTTCTCCTACCGGACTGCCCGCCTCCTCGACTGGGCGCAGGAGCGCTCAGGGGGATTCTTCGCCGCAACTCGCGGCTGCGAGCTTCACCTGGAAGAGCTTCGTGGCGGCGGACCCGAAGCTGTGGCCGCCGCGCTGGGCCAGGTTGCGAGAGGCGCGCCCGCCGTGTTCGCGCCCGATGCCTGCACAGACGCTGATCTCGACATCATCGCCGCCGGCTTGCATTCGGCGATCGACGCGGGAACTCCAGTCATCGTTCGCAGCGCACCGGCATTCGTGGGCCGGCTCGCCCACACCACGGCCCACGACGTAGTGGCGGCACCGCGCGCACAGCGCGGCTTGCTCGTCGTCTGTGGGTCCTATGTCCGCACCACCACCCGGCAGCTGCAACGGCTGGTCGCTCGCAGGCCAAACACCCTGGTCGAGCTGGATAGTCGTGAGCCCGCTAGCTCTGATGGCGCAGTCGCTGTAGCCGTTCGGGCGGCAGCAGAGCTGATCTCGTCGGGCGGCCTCGCGATCGTGGCGACTTCGCGCGAGCGTGACGATCGCGGCCTCGCGCACGGCGAGCGGCTTGCCCGCCGCCTGGCGCGGGTCGTCGCCGAGCTTCGAACCCATGTCGACGTGGTGCTGTCGAAGGGGGGCATCACCTCCGCAGTCAATCTCAGCCACGGCCTCGGCGCGCAGGAGGCGGATGTGATCGGCCCGGTCGCGCCGGGGATCTCGCTGTGGAGCGTCATGACGCCTGAGTGCAGTCGGATCTCGTACGTGGTCTTTCCCGGCAACGTCGGCGCCGACGAGGCGCTGGCGGACGTCGTCGACATGCTCGCCCCGGAGCGATGATCGCCTCGTTGCCCGCGCTCCTGACGGACCGCCGCTCGCGGTGCGCCGCGTTGGGCGCCTTCACCAGCTACGACCTCGAGACCGCAACCGCGGTGCTGGCCGCGGCGGGGGAAGCCGGGGTGCCTGTCATGCTCCTCGTGAGCAGGGGCGCGTTCGCGGCGCCTGGTGGCGACCAGCTGCTGGCGGCGCTGGTCGCGGCGGCCGACACCTCAGGTGTCCGCTGCTGCGTAGAGCTGGATCACGTTGGCGACCTCGAGCTCATGGAGCGCGCCCTCCGACTGGGCTGCGGTGCTCTGATGGCCGACGGCTCGAGGTTGCCGTTGGACGAGAACCGTGAGCTCGTTGCGCGCGCGGTCGCCCTCGCGAGTGGGTATGGAGCTCACGTGGAGGCCGAGCTGGGACACGTGGCAGGAGGCGAGGACGTGGCCGAGCGGGCGGAGTCCGGGCAGCTCACCGATCCCGACGAGGCCGCGCGCTTCGCTGCAGACACCGGCGCCGCGTGCCTGGCCGTTTCCGTCGGGAACGTCCATGGGACGTACGCGCAGCCGCCGCAGCTCGACTGGGTCCGGCTGGAGGCCGTGCGCGATGCCACCGCGGTGCCTCTTTCCCTGCATGGAGCATCGGGGATACCAGATGAGGATCTCCGTCAGGCCATCGCGCTCGGCGTGGCGAAGGTAAACGTCAACACCGAGCTGCGCGAGGCATATCTGGCTGCCTCCGAGCGGCACATGCACGAGGCCCTGGATGGCTCCCGTCTTTTTGACCTGCACGAGCGTCAGCAGGAGGCGGTGAGAGGCGTGGTGGCCCGCAAGCTTGTGCTCTACAACGGGAGGCGAGCATGATTCGGCGGCTGGACCACGTGGCTGTCGCCGTGGCCGACACCGAGCGCGCGCTCTCGCACTTCTGCGGACAGCTGGGCCTATCGGTCGTCTCGGCGGAAGTGCTCGCTCGCCCGCATGTGCGGCTGACATACCTCGATGCGGGCAACGCGTACATCCAGTTGGTAGAGCCGCTGGACGACGACAGCGCCGTCGCCGCTCACCTGGCGCAGCAGGGTGAAGGGCTCCACCATATCTGCTTCGGAGTTGACGATGTGGAGGCCGACGCGCGCGGCCTCGCCGAGGAACACGACGCGCAGATGAACTTTGCTTCCGGTCGTGGCCGAGCGTCGGCGTTCGTGCCGGGCCCGCCCCGTTTCGGAGTGCCAATCGAGTGCACTGAATTCAAATTCGAGGAGGACGTCGATGGCAACAGAGGCTGGCTTGACGACTGACAGGCTCGAGGCCGCACGCAGCTTCGTTGGCGGCCCTCGCAACGCGCCCCCCACTCCGGCGCTGATCGTGGATCTACCTCGCGTGAGAAGCAACCTGCGCGAGATGGCCGACCGTATGGCCGGACTGCCTGCAGCACTGCGGCCCCATGCCAAGATCCACAAGAGCCCGATCCTGGGGCGCATGCAGATCGAAGCCGGCGCGATCGGGCTGACCACGGCGACCGTCTGGGAGGCGAGCGTGATGGTGGACGCCGGGCTGTCGGACATTCTGGTTGCAAACCAGGTGGTGGGTCCGGTTAAAGCGGCCGAGTTAGCGCGGATTGCGGCGCTCGCACGCGTACTCGTGAGCGTGGACAGTGCAACGAACGCCTATGAGCTGTCGGCCGCAGCCCAACGCGCGGGGAGCGAGATAGCGGTACTGGTCGAATTCGACGTCGGTCTTCATCGCGCCGGCGTTCGAAGCCACGACGAGGCGGTCAGCCTCGCGCAATTGATTCGGCGACAGCCCGGCCTGGAGGTAGCCGGGCTGTTCGGATACGAAGGGCACTGCATGTTGGAGCCCGACCGTGAGCTGCGTGTCACAAAGACGCTGGCAGCAAACGCCGCACTCCTGGAGCTTGCAGACGAGTTCGAGCGCCGTGGGCTGCCCACCGGGATCATCGCCGCCGGCGGGTTTGGGACTTGGGATATCACCGGAGCGAACGCACGCATAACCGAGATTCACGCGGGCTCGTACATCTTCACGGACGCGTTCCACCGAAATCTCGTTCCAGGGTTTGAGGTGGCGTTGACGGTGCTCTCCTCAGTAGTCTCGAGAACCGGCCAGATGGCCGTACTCGACTGTGGACGCAAGTCGATCGGTATCGACCGCACCGTTCCGGAGCTGGTGGGCGACGTGGGCAGGATCCGCTTTGAGCACGGCGAGCACTTCATCCACGAAGAGCACACGGCCATCGAGCTGGCCGCCGACCTCGACGTGGGCGACACCGTCGAGCTGATGCCGGGCTACGGCCCGACGACCGTAAACCTCTACGACATGTATTACGTCGCCGACGGCCCACGGATCGTCGACGTGTGGCCGGTGTGTGCTCGCTATGGCAGCCAGACCGCGGGCATGGGAGCGTGAAACGACATGGTCAGCGTTGAAGAGTCCAAGCGGGACATGGTGAGCGTTGAAGAGTTCGAGCGAATCTTCGAGGAGGTCAAGAACTGGGACCGGTGGGGCCCCGATGACGAGCTCGGAACGATGAACTACCTGACGCCGGACAAGGTCGCGGCGGCCGCGCGGCTCGTTACCTCGGGTCGGAGAGTCTCGATGGGGATCCCGATCAATACCGTCGCCGGCCTTGACAATCCACAGCCTGCGATTCAGTTCGTCATCCAGGCGCATGACGTACCCGTCGACGGAAGCAAGGTCAGGTTCGCCCTGGATTTCCTGGGGATGGGGTGCCACGGCGACGCCCACACACACATGGACGCCCTCTGTCACATCTCGTACGACGGGAAGACGTATAACGGGCGTGACGCGAACGAAGTGATGAAGAGCACGGGCGCCACGGCCCAGGATGTGACCGTGTACCGCGACGGACTGGTGGGTCGCGGAGTGCTGCTGGACATCCCGCGCCTCCGGAGCTGCAAGTGGCTTGAACCGGGCGATGCGGTCACTCGCGCCGAGCTAGAGCAGTGCGCCGCTGCAGAAGAGGTCGAATTGGGCGAGGGCGACATCCTGGTGCTCAGGACGGGGCATCACCGAAGGCGTCTCGAGCGGGGGCCTTGGGACAACGGACCTGAAGGCGACGGCAAGGCCGGCATCCACGTCGATGCTGTCCCCTGGATGCACGAGAAGCGCATCGCCGCGTTTCTCCCCGACGGGGACGGGGAGACGGTCCCGAGCGTTGTCGACGGAATCACATACCCGATCCATCCCTTGCAGGTCGTCGCCATGGGAATGTTCGTTGCCGACAGCCTCCAGTTTGAAGACCTCGCCGCAGCGTGTGATGAGGAGGGGCGGTACGAGTTCATGGTCGTGGGGCTGCCGCTTCTGATTCACGGCGGGACGGGTTCGCCGTGGAATCCGGTGGCGGTGTTTTAGAGCGACTTTTGCTCGCTCGCGTAATCGCGCGGAAGGAGCGGCCCCCCGCAGCACGAGCGGCGCCGCCCCATTCGTGTGAAGGCGGCATCGCGAGTCCGCCAATCGCGGGGCGTGCGTTGCAGCTGCTCTCGCTCATTAGCAGCCGATCCTAGGCCCGCCGCGGACGTCTGCTTTGCTCAGCCCGACGTCGCCGAGCTCACGATCGAGTTGGCGACGTTTCGCTCGTCCGAGTGCTGGCGACGGCGCCGTCGGTTTGTCACGCTTGCGATCGCCAGCGCCCCGAGCGGGGGGAACGCGTGCCCTGGAGTCCGCGCTTAGGAGCGCAGTCGATGGCACGACAATGTAGACGCGTGGCAACACGAAAGGGGGGTTCCGGACACGGTGCGTCGCTGTCGGAAGTAGCCCGTCGGCCACAGCGATGGCTGCCGCTCACCCAGGGGCGCACGGCGCGCGCGTTCAGCATGCGCGACTTGTGCTGCTTCTCTGGCCGCACTACCTTCTTGGAGCGTGCGAGTCGTGCGCGCGACGGTGGAAGACGCCGAGCTGTGCTTTCGGATGGCGCGCGCTAGCGCGCTCGCAGGCTTCCAGCACGTCTTCCCGCCAGACCTCTACAAGTTCCCTGCTGACACGATTCGCGCGGACTGGATGTCCGCACTTACCAACGCAGACGGGGGGACGCACATCGCATTCGACGAGGACGAGGCCGTGGGAGTGATCTCCGTGAGCGACGGGG
The DNA here is from genome assembly GCA_963704385.1 of uncultured Solirubrobacterales bacterium. Classification (GTDB taxonomy): domain Bacteria; phylum Actinomycetota; class Thermoleophilia; order Solirubrobacterales; family Solirubrobacteraceae; genus Palsa-465. The sequence goes on along the minus strand of OY969904.1, from coordinate 4,917,654 downwards.
TCCTGCAGACCCTATATGTGATGCCTCAGTGCTGGGGCCGAGGCATCGGAACCACGCTTCATGACTTCGCTCTAGATCGGCTACGCGAAACGAATGTCCAGGAGGCGTCTCTCTGGACGCTCACCGAAAATCATCGCGCGCGGGCCTTCGACAAGAAACGCGGATGGATTCTGACCGGCCGCACGCGCGTCGTGCCGTTCCCGCCATATCCGATCGACGTCGAGTATGTCCGCTCGACACCGCGCAGCTAGCTGCGTCGCGCCCCGGCTGCACCGAGCAGTAGCCCTCTTCGTAATTGGTCGCGTGGCTGTTAGATCGAATCTTGAGAGTTTCGCCCCGCCCTTCGGCCCTCGATCCGTGCGATGCGGGACCGCGTGCGTCGCCGGCTTGGTGCCCGCCCCGCACCGGAAGCGGGTGTCCCGTTTCGCCATCACTCACGGGGAGCGGTCGGACGCAATTACTCCAGCCGATAGATGTGCTCGAGGACATCTTCACCGATGCCGGCAGCCCAAGACGTCTCCTCGCCGACCTTCATGAACCCGTTTCGCAGGAGCACCTTGCACGACCCAATATTGTGCGCCGCAGCGCGCGCGAACAGCGGCCGTTGAGTCTCGCGCCGGATGAAGGTCTGCACGGCCTCAGACGCGATGCCGCGCCCCCACCGCACTGGGTCGATCCAGTAGGTCAGCTCGCGGTCGCCGTCAACAGTGAAGCTCGCGATCATCCCCGCAAGCGCGCCGTCCTCTTCGATCGCTTGGGTGTTGTTATTCGGGTCGGATCGCACGCGTTGGTAGTGAGCGTCGAACGCGGCTCGGTCCGCAGGGTCGGCACGCGTGAACGCCGCCATCCTGGCCGCCCCCGGATCGCTCTCCCATCGAAAGAGATCATCAAGGTCGTCCTCGCGCAGAGGTCGGAGGGTAATCGTCACAAATTGCGATGTATAGAACAGATGCGACATGTCCGCCCGCGAGGCCACCGCAAGCGCACCGTCTTGCGACAACGCCCACCGCATCGCTCTACGGACACCATCACCCGGGGCACCGAAGAACGAAATGCCCGAGCCGCGGCACGAGCAGGTCTCCTGCGAGAACGCGGTCGGCACCCCAGGTCGCCGCGCTGGAGTATCCGGACGCGTTCTCGGCGCTCACCCTCGCCGGGACGCGGCCCGTGGCCCCGGGCCCGTCCGACGACGACCTGCCCGACCACGACGCGGCGACGATGGGCCGGCTGTTCTCGCGGCCGATGCCCGACTGGTCTGACCGCGCCGCCGTGGCGGTCTGTCGCAGTGACGGGGCCATATGCGGGATGCCGCGAAAGCGACGGCGCACCGTGCCCGCGTCGGTAGGAGAGCAGGTCTCCCGCCCCAACCGCCGGTCGCGTCCTGGTCCTCGCCATGAGGACAACGACTTCCGGCAGTGCCCGGCTCCGTTCAGATTAGAGGGCGCCGGCTCCCCTGCAGTCTGCGCAATTCAGGGGAGCCGGCGTTACGCCGAGACGCTCGCTGCGGTCGCAGAGCAGGTCGCGCGCGAATAGGCTTCGGGCGACTGTGGCTTCGGGAGAGATCGGTGACGCGGGTTTGGCGGCGGCCGTGTGGGATCTCGAGCCGCTCGTCGACAGTGGCGGTGCAGACGGTGCGCGCGCGCTGGTTGACGACGCCGCGCGGCGCGCCGCTGATTTCGCCGTGCGGTACGGCGGGCGCGTGCTGCAGCTTGACGCCCCGGAGTTCGCTGCGGCGGCGCAGGAGTGGTCGGGGATTCGTGAGACGATGATGCGAGCGTTTCTGTACGCCTCGCTCTCGCATCAGCGGGATCTCTCGGACGCGGCTGCCGGCGCGTTGTATGGGCTTGTGGCGGAGCGGCGCTCCGAGATCGAGCAGAAGCTGCGGTTCTTTGAGCTGGAGTGGGGCGCTGGATCGCAGGACGCGGTGGAGCGGCTGCTCGCGGAGGCGGGTCCGGAGGTCGAGTTCGCGGCCCATCATCTTCGTCGGGTGCACGACGCCGCGAGCGAGCAGCTCAGCGTCGCCGAGGAGCGGGTCCTGTCCGAGACGTCGGCGACGAGCCGGTTTGCGTGGGTCCGGCTGGCCAACGGGCTGATCTCGGAGGTGCAATGTGAGGTTGGCGGTGAGCAGGTCGGTGTCGGTGCGTTTCTGAGCATGCTCGAGGATCCCGACCGTGGGGTGCGAAAGCAGTTCATGGAGGGGTTTGTGGCGGCGCAGGAGCCGGGTCTTGGAACCCGCTCGTTCGTGTACAACGCATTGCTGCAGGGGCACGCGACGCTCGATCGGCTGCGAGGACGCCGCCATTGGCTTGATGCGCGGAATCGTGAGAACGAGATCTCCGGTGAGGCGGTGAATGCCCTAGTCGACGCGGTGGTCGGCCGCTACGACATCGCCCACCGCTGGCACCGGCTGAAGGCGAGGCTGCTCGGACTGGACCAGCTCGCCGATTACGACGTGATGGCACCTATCGGAGACCTCGAAGGCCGCTACTCCTATGTCGAGGCGCGAGAGCTTGTGCTTGAGAGTTACGGTTCGCTGTCATCGGAGGCGCGCGAGATCGTCGCGCGCTTCTTCGATGAGGGCTGGATCGACGCGCCGCCGCGGCCGACGAAGTTTCCAGGGGCGTTCTGTAACTGGTCGTGCACCGTGCACCCCCACGTGTTGTTGAACTACCGCGGGCGCATCGGTGATGTGTTGACGATGGCCCACGAACTCGGCCACGGCCTTCACGCTGTACTCGCCGCGCCCCGCGGAACCTTTGACTTCATGCCGACGATAACCATCGCCGAGACGGCGTCGACCTTCGGCGAGACACTGCTGATCGAGCGACTGGTTGCAAGCGCCGGGAACGATCGGGAGAGACTGGGGATCATCGGCCGCAGCATCGACAACGCGCTGCTGCCCGTGCACTGGCAGATCGCCTTCAACCGCTTCGAGGATGCCGCGCACACAGCGCGCAGAGCTGACGGAGAACTCTCACCCGAGACGCTGGGCGACCTCTACTCCCAGGCTATGCGCGACTACTACGGCGAGGCTGTGGAGCCCACCCCCGCCAGCGAGCACTGCTGGTCGACCGTTCCGCACTTCTTCTTCGACACACCCGGCTACGTGTACAGCTACGCCTTCGGGCAGTTGCTGGCGCTCGCGGCGTACGCGCGCTACCAACAGATCGGGGAGCCATTCGTGAACAGCTACCTCGCGATGCTCGCCGCCGGCGGCTCACGCGACCCACAACGGCTCGTCGAGCTGATCGGCTTGGATCTCAGAGATCCGAGCTTCTGGAATCTCGGCCTCGACCTGATCGATGCTCGACTACACGAGGCCGAGAAGCTGGCGGACGGCCACGCCAGCTGATCCCGCGCGCGCACTGCTGCACAAACGTGGGCCGCGATGCCTGCGCGACAACGAGTGCAGGTCTCGACGAGCAGGGCGCCGCCGGGGGCTGGGGTTCTGCTGGGCGGCGGGCACGGGACGGGGGCGATCGCGAAGCGACGGGGAGCAACGGCAGGGAATCCACCAGGACCAAACTGGAAAGACAGACCCAAAGTCAACGGCAATGGCAGCGCGGGACGACATCGAGGGGCGGGGGGAGAGAGCGCTGCGGGGACCAGCGGCGCATTAGAAGTGGAGGGCGTCTCGGAGCTGGGAGGTGGGCGCTGTCGATGGCCTATGCCCAGCGCAGCGCCTGGTCGCTTTGGGCTGGGCCGTGCGCCTTCGTTCGCTCTTGTGTGTATAATATGCGCATGGCACGGGTGAACGTTTACCTGCCCGACGAGCTGGCGGCGCGAGCGCGAGACGCGGGCCTCAATGTCTCGGGCGTCACGCAAGAAGCGCTCGAGGAGGCGCTCGCGCTCAAAGACACCGACCGGTGGCTTGACCGACTCGAGGACCTGCCACGCACCGCGATCGCGCACGAGCGGGTGATCGAGGCGCTCGATGACGCCCGCGACGAGCTCGGCGCCTAGACCGCCTTCCCACGCCGTCGTACTAGACCCCTCTGCCCTTGTCGAGGCACTGGTGGGAACCGCCGTCGGGGTCACGGTGCGCGAACGGGTGCGAGGGCGGATCCTCCACGCCCCTGCCCACCTGGACGCCGAGGTCCTGTCGGCGCTTGGGCGCCTTCACCGCGCTGGCGAGCTTCCCAAGAACACGGTCGCCGCGCTGCTCAACGAGCTCGCGAGCGCGCCCGTCCGGCGGCACCCGCTCGCGCCACTACTCGTCGGGGCGTGGGAGCGCCGGGCCGAGCTGCGGCTCGTCGACGCGCTCTATGTCGAGCTCGCCAGCGAGCTCGGCTCGCTCCCGCTCTGGAGCACCGACGTCCGCCTGGCTCGAGCCTCCCCACTGGTCGAGCTGGTTACGCGAGCTTTCTGATGGCGGCCGGCTACAACCTCAAGCAGATACAGGAATGTCTCGGCCACGGCGACCTCGCGACGACCGGCCGGTACATCAAGAACCTTCCAGTGCCGAGGGGCACGACCTACAGGCGATTCGGTAGCAACACAGCGATGCCGGAGGAGGGACTCGAACCCCCGACACGCGGATTATGATTCCGCTGCTCTAACCGACTGAGCTACTCCGGCGCGGGGGCGAGTCTAGCGGCGCGGCGGTACGCGCCATTGCGTCGGCGCCGCCCGAGTCGGCGGGCCCAAGCCGCGCCATATGATCCGCGCCCGTGCCGGCTCTCGCGCGAGCTCTGCAGACCGTAGTCCAGCGCTGCCTGCCCGTGAAGCCGGGGGAGGGGATGCTCGTGATCGTCGATCCGGCGCAGGGCGGCCTCGGGCCGGCGTACTTCCACTGGCTGAAGGCCCACGGCGAACCCGGGACGAATCTCGCCGAACTCGGCGTCGGCACCAACGATCACGCGACCCTGACCGAAAACGTGCTCGAGGACGAGAAGATCCTCGGCACCGTCCAGGTCGCCTTCGGCGCCAGCGCCGGGATCGGCGGCACCGTCTCGGTGCCGATCCACCTCGATGCGGTCGTGCTCGACCCGACGCTCGAGGTCGACGGCCGTCGCCTCCTGGACGAGGGACGCTACGTGCTGGACGCGCAGTGACCGCGACCACGCTGCTGGCCGTCCCCAACATCTCCGAAGGCCGCGACCGGGAGCTGATCGACGACGTCGCCCGGGCCTTTGGCGACGGGCTGCTCGACGTCCATGCCGATCCCGACCACAACCGCAGCGTGTTCACCGTCGCGGGTCGCCCGGGAGAGCTTTCGGGCGTCGTGGCCCGCGCCGCTCGGGAGGTGGTGGCCAGGATCAACCTCCACCTTCACGAGGGTGTCCACCCCCGCATCGGCGCACTCGACGTCGCGCCGATCGTCTACCTGGGCGATGACGATCGAGGACCGGCCTGGGCCGAGGCGCTCGTGCTGGGCGACCTTCTGGGCCACGAGCTGGGGCTGCCCGTATTCCTCTATGGCGTGCTGGCCGGCGGGCGGACCCGCGCGGAGCTACGCCGCGGCGGTCCCCCGGCGCTCGCGGCTCGGATGGCAAGCGGGGCGCTGGCGCCCGACTTCGGACCCCATGAGCTGCACCCCACGGCCGGTGCCGTGCTTGTCGCCGCCCGCCCACCGCTGGTGGCCTTCAACGTCGAACTCGCTCCGCCGGCGTCGCTGCGCGACGCCAAGGCGATCGCGGCGGCGATCCGCGAGGGCGGAGACGAGGGGCTCGATTCGCTGCGGGCGATCGGGGTGTGGCTGGCGGACCGCGAGCGGGCACAGGTCTCGACCAATATCGAGGATCACCGCGCCACGCCACTGGCCGCCGTCGTCGCCGCCGTGGCCCGGCATGCCCGGGTGGCCGAGACGGAGCTCGTCGGCCTGGCCCCGCGCGCGGCGTTCGACGGCTTCCCTGACGATCTCGAGATCCGCGGCCGGGCCACGATCGAGGACGCGTTGAGGGGCGCGGCGTAGCCGGGCTCCGGGCGCCAGGCTAAGCTCCGTACCAATGGCCCAGACCAGGCGCAAGCGTCGAACCAAGCACCGCGGCACTCCGGCGGGGACGATCGAGGCTCGCGGGCGCACCGGTCGTCCACCTACGGCCGAGGAGCGCAAGAGCCAGACGCGCGCGAGCGCGCGCGAGCGGCGGCTGAACACCCCCCCGACCTGGCGGTCGTCGGTCACCCGCGCGCTGATCGGGGGAGCGCTGGTCTTCGCCTTCCTGCTCCTCACCGCCAAGGGCAAGAACAAGCTGGAGGCGGCCGTGCTCTTCACCGCGGTCGCTATCGCCATCTACATACCCGCGGGTTACTGGTTCGAGATGACGCTCTTCCGGCGGCGGCAACGCAAGAAGGCGGCGGAGGCAGGCGCGGGCTCTCAGAAGAAGGGCGGTGGCGGCCGATGATCGACGCCCGAATGTTCACCGTCGGCCCCGTCCAGGAGAACTGCTACATCGTGCGCGAACGGGGTGCGCGCACGGCGGTGATCGTCGACCCCGGGGACGAGCCCGACAGACTCCTGGAGGCCGTCGAGGAGCTCGGCATCGAGACGGTCGAGGCGATCCTCATCACCCACACCCACTTCGACCACATCGGCGCCGTCGCGCCGGTGGCTCGGGCGACCAACGCAACCGTGTACTGCCCCAGGCTCGAAACGGGAGTGCTCGCCAACATCATGGACTACGTGCCGTGGCCCGGCATCGGGCCGTTCGAGAGCTACGAGGCCGACCAAACCGTGGCCGGCGGAGAGACGCTCGAACTCGCCGGACTTCGGTTCGAGGTCATGTTCACGCCCGGGCACAGCCCCGGCCACGTCACCTACGCCGTCAGGGACGAGGACGCGCTGTTCTCCGGCGACGTGCTCTTCCAGGGCTCGGTGGGCCGCGTCGATCTGCCCGGTGGCGACTGGCCGACGCTGCTGCGCTCGATCGAGTCGCTGGTCGGGGCGTTCCCGCCCGAGACGGCCGTGTACCCGGGGCACATGGGCACCACGACGCTCGGCCGCGAGCGCGACACCAACCCGTTCCTCCAAGAGCTCGCGGGCAGGTAGGCCGTGATCAGGGCCCCGCGCGGCACGTTCGACGTGCTTCCCGATCAGGCTGCCCGCCGCGAGGTCGCCGAGGCGCACGCCAAGCGGATTCTCGAGGCCGCCGGGTACGAGCGGATCGAGACGCCCGCGTTCGAGCACACGGAGCTGTTCGCGCGCGGGGTGGGGGAGGCGACGGACATCGTCCAGAAGGAGATGTACACGTTCACCGACGCCGGCGGACGCTCGCTCACGCTCCGGCCCGAGGGCACGGCGCCGGTGTGCCGGGCCTACCTCGAGCACGGGATGCACAAGCTCCCCCAGCCCGTGAAGCTCTGGTACCTGTCGAGCTTCTTCCGGGCCGAGGCGCCGCAGAGAGGACGCTACCGGGAGTTCTGGCAAATCGGCGCCGAGGCGATCGGCTCCGCCGAGCCGGAGACGGACGCTGAGCTGATCGTGCTGCTCGACGGCCTGCTGGACTCCCTCGGCGTACGGGGCGCCCGGCTTCGGATCTCCAGCCTGGGCACGCCCGAGACGCGGGCCGAGTACCGGGAGGAGCTCAAGGCCTACCTGCGCGAACACGAGCAGGAGCTCTCAGACGAGGTCCGCCACCGGATCGATCAGAACCCCGTGCGCGCGTTCGATGCCTCCGACACGCGGACCCGCGCCGTCATGGAGAACGCGCCCACCCTCCTCGGCCGCCTCGCGCCCGAGGACGCTGAGCACTTTGCCCACGTGCGTGCCCTGCTCGACGGCGCCGGTGTCCGCTACGAGCTGGACCCAACGCTGGTCCGCGGACTGGACTACTACACGCGGACCGTGTTCGAGTTCGAGAGCGACGCCCTCGGGGCGCAGTCGGGCGTGGGCGGCGGAGGACGCTACGACCGACTGATCGAGCAGCTGGACGGTCCGCCCACGCCGGGCTGCGGTTGGGCGGCAGGCCTGGAGCGAATGCTGCTGGCCGCCGGGGAGCTGCCGACCTCGCCGGCCCTCGTGGACCTATACGTCGCGGTGGCCGTGCCGACCGGCGGACCCGAGGCCTTCGACCTCGCGAACGAGGCGCGCCGCGCCGGGCTGAAAGCCCAGCTCGAGCTCGCCGGCCGCTCGCTCAGGGGCCAGCTCAGGCACGCCGACCGGATCGGGGCCCGGTACGTGGCGATCATCGGCGATGACGGTACGGCGAGCCTCAGGGACATGGAGTCCGGCCAGGAGCGCGAGCTCCGCCGGACCGACGTGATCCCGACGATCCTGCGGGGGAGCAGGCTGTCGTGAAGCTAGCGCCGCGGCCCAACCTGTACCGGGACGCCTGGTGCGGGCAGCTGACGGCTGAGCGCGCGGGCAGTCAGGCGCGCGTGGCCGGTTGGGTCAACCGGCGCCGCGACCACGGCGGGCTGATCTTCATCGACCTGCGCGACCGCTCGGGGATCGTGCAGCTCGTCTTCCACCCTGACCGGGCGCCCGCGGCGCACGCGGCCGCCCACGACCTGCGCTCCGAGGACGTGATCAGCGCGGCCGGAACGGTCTCGCGGCGCGACCCGGCGAACGTCAACCCGAACCTGAAGACCGGCGAGATCGAACTCGCGGTCACCGACGTCGAGCTGCTTGGCGACGCCGACACGCCACCGTTCCCGCTCGAAGACGGCGAGTCGGTCGATGAGAACCTGCGACTGAGGTACCGCTGGCTCGACCTGCGCCGTCCGGAGATGCAGGCGGCGATCGCCCAGCGCCACCGCGTGATCAACACCATGCGCGAGGTCCTCAACGGCCGGGACTTCCTGGAGATCGAGACCCCCGACCTGACCCGGTCGACCCCTGAGGGTGCGCGCGACTACCTGGTGCCGGCCCGGATCCAGCCCGGCTCGTTCTACGCCCTCCCGCAATCGCCACAGCTGTTCAAGCAGCTGTTGATGATCGCCGGGTTCGAGCGCTACTACCAGATCGCCCGGTGCTTCCGCGACGAGGACACCCGGGCCGATCGCCAGCCCGAATTCACGCAGCTCGACATCGAGATGTCGTTCGTCGACGAGGACGATGTGATCGAGCTGATGGAGGTGGTGATGGGCGCCGTGTTCGAGCGCGAGGGGTTCGCGGTCGCGCCGCCTCCGTGGACGCGGATGACGTTCGCCGAGGCGGTGTCCCGATTCGGGATCGACCGGCCGGACACGCGCTTCGGGCTCGAGCTACACGACCTCGGCGAGGCCCTGGCCGGGACCGAGTTCAAGGTCTTCGCGGACGTGCTGGCCAATGGCGGGGTCGTCCGCGGGATCAACGCAGGCCCGCGCGAGCTCCCGCGCTCGGAGCTCGACGCGTTGACCACGCTGGCCCGCCAGCACGGCGCCAACGGGCTGGTGTGGGCGTTCGTCCAGCCGGGGCAGGAGGGCTGGCGCTCGCCGATCGCCAAGTTCCTCAGCCCCGAGCAGATTGGCGCGATCAACGAGCGGCTCGACGCCTCAGCGGGCGATCTGCTGCTGATCGTCGCCGACGAGGTCACGACCGCCGGCCAGGCCCTGAGCGCGCTGCGGATGGACATCGCGCGCCGCTTCGACCTGATCGACGAGAGCCGGCACGACATCCTCTGGGTGGTCGAGTTCCCCATGTTCCTCTGGCATCCGGAGGAGCAGCGATGGGACGCCTCACAGCATCCGTTCACCGCCCCCGTCGGCGACTTCAACGACCCGGCGAGCCTCAGGGGGCGGCAGTACGACCTGATCCTGGACGGCACCGAGATCGGCGGAGGGTCGATTCGTATCCACCGCCGGGATGTCCAGGAACGCGTGTTCGAACTGCTGGGGATCGGACCCGAGGAGGCCCGCGCGCGGTTCGGCTTCCTCCTGGATGCGCTCAGGTACGGGGCGCCGCCGCACGGGGGAATCGCCATGGGAATCGACCGGATCGTGGCCGCGCTCGCCGGCCGGGAGTCGATCCGCGACGTGATCGCCTTCCCCAAGGCGGCCAGCGGCGCCGACCCGCTCACCGGCGCACCCGCGCCGGTCGATCCGGCCCAGCTGCGCGAGCTCGGTTTGCGCCCGCTCTAGCCGCGCCGACCGGTCCTCCGTCCGGGGGGTGTCTGCTTTCGGCGGCGCATTCTCATGTCGTGGGGGATACCTGCCGATGAAGGGGGGCGATGGACAACGTCGGCAAGCCACTGATCGGGGTTCTGGTAGCCACGGTGCTCGTTTTCGCGCTGTGGGTCATCGCGCTCAAGCCCAGCTCGTCCAGCAGTGGCAAAGGCGCCAACTCCAACCCGGGCCTCGGCCAGTTCCAGGGCGACATCAACGCCGCCCACCAGGCCGTCAACATCTCGGCGGCCGACAACGCCCGGGCGGGCGGCGGCTCCGACGGCACGCCGACGACACCCGGCGTGAGCACCAAGGCCGCGCCCGCGACCACCCACTCCACGACGACCAAGACCGTCACCAAGACGACCACGACGACCGTCGCCAAGAGCTCTACGGCCAGGCATCCCGCCTCGCGCCCGGCCACGTCGACCGCCGCCGGGTCGGTATCGACCCCGGCCGGCCGGCTGGCCACCGTGGCCCGGGCCATGCGGACGCACAAGGTCGTCGCGGTGCTGTTCTACAACCCCGCCGCCGCCGACGATCAGGCGGTCAAGCAGGAGCTGGCGGCGGTCCCGACCGCCCACGGCCACGTCGTCAAGCTCACGATTCCGCTGACCGAGCTGGCCAGCTACACGGCCATCACCGAGCAGGTGCCGGTCAACATCTCCCCGACGCTGGTGGTGATCGCCCCCAACGGCCAGGCCGAGGAGATCGCTGGGTTCACCGACCGGGTCGAGATCCAGCAGCGCGTCGCGGACGCGCTCGCGCTCAAGTAGCTCGACTCCGGCCCCGGTCTAGAGCTCGCAGCCTTCTCTCTATGCTGGCGGGCGATGGACACGCTCGCCTTCGAGCATCACCTGACATCCCCCCAAGGGCTCGGGCGGCTGCCCGAGGACGGGTTCGCGGCCACGGCCGGCGGCGCCGCCTGCTGCGATCAGATCCAGGTCGCGGTGGGCATCGGGCCTGATCGGGTCAAGGAGGCCGGGTTCGTGGCCCGCGGGTGTGGCGCGGCCCTGGCGGCCGGCAGCGCCGCGGTCACGTGCGTCCGGGGGCTTCCGCTGATCGAGGCTGCGCGCGTGGGGCCCCGGGAGATCGCCGCCGAGCTGGGCGGACTCAGCCCGGCCAAGCTGCACGCGGCCGAGCTGGCCGCCGATGCTCTGGCCCGCGCGCTCGGCGCCGCCGCCCGGGCTCACGGCGCCGTCCCGAGGCCCGGGGGCGGGCGCACGCTCGTGGCCATGAGCGGCGGGGTCGACAGCGCCGTCTCCGCGCTGCGCTGCGCGCAGGACGGCGAGGCGGTCGCGGTCACGCTCGAGCTCTGGTCAGATCAGGAGAACGACGCGCAGCGCAGCTGCTGCTCGGCCTCCGCCGTCGCCCAGGCCCGGGCGCTCGCACACTCGATGGGCCTGCCCCATTTCACCATCGACCTGCGGTCGGCCTTCCGGGCCGGGGTCGTGGAGCCGTTCATCGCCGGCTACGCGGCAGGGGAGACGCCCAACCCGTGCGTCGGCTGCAACGGGCACGTGCGCCTGGACGCCATGCTCGAGCTGGCCGACCGCCTGGGCTGCGAACGCCTGGCCACCGGTCACTACGCGCGCACGGCCGAGGAGGACGACGACGCCGGACCGCTGCTGCGGATGGCGGCCGACCGCGCCAAGGACCAGACCTACATGCTGGCCGCGCTGGCCCCGAGCTCGCTGGCCCGGCTGCGCTTCCCGCTCGGCGAGCTGACCAAGCCCGAGGTCAGGGAGATCGCCGCGGCCGCGGGGCTCCCGGTGGCCGGCAAGGCTGACTCGCAGGACCTCTGCTTCCTGGCCGGGACCGACCGGGCCCGGTTCCTGGCCCGCCACGGCGGACTCGGGGACAGGACGGGGCCGATCGTCGACCGCGGCGGCCGCGTCCTCGGGCGCCACCGCGGTCAGCACCGCTTCACGGTCGGTCAGCGGCGAGGCCTCGGGGTGGCCCGCGGCCTTCCGCTCTATGTGCTCGATAAGGACGCGGCCTCAAACCGGGTGGTCGTGGGGCCCCGGTCGGCGCTCGAGACCGACCGGGTCGCGCTGCGGGCCGCTCGGCTTCACCGGGCCGGCACTCGCGTGGACGGGGTCAAGCTCCGCTACCGCTCGAGGCCGCTGCCGGCCAGGCTCACGGGCGCGCCGACCGCCGGCCGCCACCGATCGCTGGCGGTCGAGCTGACCGACCCCGCCGCCGGCGTCGCCCCCGGCCAGCTGGCCTGCCTGCTCGACGGCGAGCTGGTCGTGGGCTGGGGCACGATCACGCGCGCGGGCGACGCCGGGTAGGACGGCGCCCTAGGAAGCCTCCCGGCTCTCCTTCCGGGGGGCACTGCCCGGCGGCGCCGTGTTCGCGTCCGCGCCGTCCCCCGTGGTGACCTCGTAGGGCTTGAGGGGCGCCGGGATCTGCTCGAGCGCGCGGTCGGCCGTCCGGTGGAAGTTGTCGGCCAGCTTGCGGAGGTCCTCGATCAGCTCGTGGCGGTCGCGGGCCAGGGCCTCCATGTGGCTGATCACGCGGGCCTGGTACTCGTCGGCCTCGGCCCGTGCGTGGTGGGCGTCGGCCGCGGCCGCGGCTGCGGTCTGCTCGTTCTGCGCCCGGGCCTGGGCAAGCACCTGGTCAACCTCCTGCCTGACCCGCTCGCTGTACCGGTCGGCCTCATCGCGGATCCGCCCGGCGTCCGCCTCGGCGGTGGCCCCGCGCTGCTCAGCCTGCGCGTCGGCATCGCTCACCATCTCCTCGGCCGCCTTCCGCGCCCGCCTGAGGATGGCGCTGGTCTCCTCGCCGACATCGGCCAAGGCTCGCTCGATCACAGCGTCGGGCGAGCGCATCGCCTCGAGCTCGACGACGATTCGGGAGATCCGCTCGACGTACGCGTCGACCTCCGCGCGGTCATACCCGCGGCGGGCGACGGAGAACTCCACGCCGGTCACCTGAGGCAGGAACGTCCGGCCTCGGGCCGGCCGCAGGTCAGTCCGGTTGACCGACGCTTCCTCGGCCACCGGCTCCGAAGCTTCGCCTCGCGCGTCGTCCTGCACAGGCCGAGTATGCCCCGAGCCGCCACTCGGCGCAAGGTCGACGCGCGGGCGGCCCACCGGGGCCACGATCGGACCGCCGCCGGACGGTTGATTCCACGGCGAGGTGTTCAAGGGTCGGTGAGGACGGGGTTGCCGGCGGCGGCGCGTGGGCGGATCTGAGGTCTTTGTCCCTGTGTACATGGAATGGATTTATCGAGGGACATCGAGCGCGTCGGCAGGCGTGCGGAGCGTCAAGCGGCGGGGTAGTTACGCGCAACCTCGTGGGCTAGGGGTTGGTGCTGGGACGTTTTCCTACCAAACCCTCGAACACGGCCCTCGCCGTGGAATCAACCCGCTAGGTGACCTTGAAGTCCGCGTTGCGCACGAGCATCAGCCCGTACGCGGGCCAGTAGGCACCGGTCGGCGGCGCGCCGGGAACGCACGCTCCGCCCGACTCTCCGGGGTTGCTGGTCCAGGCGAACATGTCGACGCTCGGATACCCGGTATGGGTTGTCGGCTTGGGTCCGAGCCCGCGGCCCGGCGGGTTGCAGAGCACCTCGTTGCCCTGCTTGACGACGTCGGGCGGCCGCAGCGGACCCCGGCCGTTCTCGCCCGTGTTGACGACGAAGTGCTTGCCGCCGGTCATCCGTGAGATCTCCTCCCCGTAGCGGATCTCCTTCGACGTCCAGTCGAAGTGGGTCGAGTTCAGGAAGAAGCCCTGGATCTTGGCCACGCCGGCGCGCTTGAGCAAGGTGGCGGCGCGGCGCGCGGGGAGCGCGTCGGCGGCCCCCGCGTCGAGGTAGATGACCAGGTGAGGGCAGTCGGCGGTCAGAATGTCGATCGCGTCTCCGAGCTCGTTCATGCGGACGGTCAAGCCCTGGGGGCTGAGGCACGGGCTCGTGATCAGCGCGTCCATCTCGAGAAACAGGACAGCCGGATATGACCCGATCCCCTGGGCGAACTGCTCGATGAAGTCGTGATAGGCCTGCTGCTGTGCGGGCGAATCGCCGGGGGCCTGGCCCGGCCGGGCATGCGCGCAGGCGCCGTCGACCAGGCGGTAGGTGGCCAGCAGCGGGATCGTGCCCGGCTCTTGTGCCGCGGCCCGCTCCAGGTACCGAGACACCGCGGTGGCGATGTTCGGGACATAGGGCGACGTGAAGCTGAAGGTCCCGAACCGGGCCGTCCCGGGCTGACTGGCGATCACCCGCAGCCCCGGGTAGCTCTTGGCCTCGGTCGCGACCGTGCTGTCGTGGTCGACGAAGAACCGGGCGCCGGCCAGCGGATTGGTCCCCAGCGGCGCGTGCAGCAGTCCCAGCGGATTCGCGACCGGCGGTGGATCGGCCGGATCGTCGTTGAGGATCGTCAACGTCGTGGAGGAATCCGGCCCCAGCCCGATCGGCGCCGGCGAGGGTCCGAACAGCGCCACCTGAATCGTGGTGGGGACGGTCTGCTGATGGTGGTCGACGATCGGGATCGAGAAGGTGGCGCTGGTCTGGCCGGCGGCGAAGTCGAGCTGGCCCTTGACCGCCGTGTAGTCGTACCCGGTGGCCGTGCACGGCGTGCCGTCGCATTGGAACGGAGCGTTGGTCCCGGGGTCATAGCCGTCCCCGGAGGTCACGTAGCGGATCTGCGCAGCAAACCCGGATTGGATCGGGTCGCGTGTAACTGTTATGAGGGCCCGGCCGGCGCTCTCGTTGACGAACAAGCCGCCGGCCGGAACCTGGATCTGGAAGCCATAGGGATCGACCCCGGCCCGCGCACTGGCGCCGGCCAGCAACGGGACCAGCACCCCGACCAGGACGATTGCTGTGCGGCTGCGGTGTAGGAACGTGCGATACAAGCTCAAGATCGGGTCTGTCGGGTCCGTGACTCGCCCCCGAGCACTGAGATCGGCACGGCCGAGACCCCGCTTGAGGTAGAGACCCGGTCCCTACACTCCTGGCCGATGACCTCGGACGAGATCAGGCAGACCTTCATCGACTTCTTCGTGGACCGCGACCACAGGCGGCTGGACTCGGCCCCGCTGATCCCGGCCCAGTTCGACCCCTCGGCGCTGTTCACGATCGCCGGCATGCACCCGCTGAAGCCCTACTTCGCGGGGATCGAAACGCCGCCACATCCCCGGGTGACCACCTGCCAGAAGACCTTTCGCACGGTCGACATCGACATCATCGGGACGACGAACCGGCATCTCACGTTCTTCGAGATGCTCGGCAACTTCTCGTTCGGAGACTACTTCAAGCGCGAGGCCGCGCGATTCGCCTGGGACCTCTCGGTCGACGGCTTCAGCTTTCGGCCCGAGGACATCTGGATATCGGTGTTCGCCGGCGACGAGGTGCTCGGACTCGGTCCCGACGAGGAGGCGATCGAGGCCTGGCTCGACATCGGCGTGCCGCGCGAGCGGATCGTCGCGCTCCCGCGGTCCGAGAACTTCTGGCAGTCGGGCCCAACCGGGCCGTGCGGGCCGTGCTCGGAGCTCTACCTGGATCGTGGCCTCGAGTTCGGCGCCCCCGACGATCTACCGGGGGGGAGAACGAGCGCTTTCTGGAGTACTGGAACCTGGTCTTCATGCAGCTCGATCAGAATCCGGCAGGCACGCTCAGGCCGCTGCCGGCCAAGAACATCGACACCGGATTGGGCTTGAACCGGATGGCCGTCGTCGTCCAGGGCAAGCGATCCGTGTTCGAGACCGACCAGTTCGCGCCGCTGATCTCGTTGGGCGAGGAGCTCTCGGGCCGGCGCTACGGACAGGAGTACCCGGCCGATCGGGCGATGCGGATCCTCGCCGACCATGGTCGCGCGATGACCTTCCTGGTCGCCGACGGGGTCGTGCCCTCGAACGAGGACCGGGGGTACGTGCTCCGGCGGGTGATGCGCCGAGCGATCCAGCAGGGCCGGGCGCTCGGCCTCGAGCCGGGGTTCCTGGGGCGCTACGCGGACGTCGTCATCGAGCTGATGAGTGGCGAGTACCCGGAGGTCCACGAGCAGCGCGAGAACGTGCACAAGTGGCTGAGCTCCGAAGAGGAGGGCTTCGGGCGGACGCTGGCCCAGGGCACGCGCATGCTGCAGGAGCTCATCGAGCGGGCGCGCGAGACCGGCGCCGAGGGGATCTCCTCAACCGATGCGTTCATGCTGCACGACACCTACGGCTTTCCCATAGATCTCACGATCGAGCTGGTCGCCGAGCAGGACCTCGGGGTAGACGAGGAGGGCTTCGAGCAGCTGATGAGCGAGCAGCGCGAGCGCGCGCGTCTGGGCTCGACGCGGGACCGGGCGGGCGAGGAGCTGCGAGAGCGGGCGGTCGCGCTGGCCGCCCAGTCCGGGTTCCAGACCGACTTCGTCGGTTACGAGACGACCGACCGTGAGACGACGATCGGCGCCGCGCAGGCCGAGAATGGGCGCGTCCTGGTCAAGCTGGTCGAGTCCCCGTTCTACGCCACCGGCGGCGGGCAGGTCGCCGACGATGGCTACATCGAGTGCTCGGACGGTGACTGCCGCGCCCGGGTGGCCGACGTCCTGCGGATCGGAGAAGACCAGGTCGTGGCCCTCGTGCCCGAGCGGGGCACGATCGAGGCCGGCGAGCGCGTGCAGGCCCACGTGGACCGGGCGGCCCGCCACGCGACCGAGTGCAACCACACGGCGACGCACCTCCTGCACGCGGCGCTGCGCCGCCGGCTCGGGACCCACGTCCGGCAGGCCGGCTCGTACGTGGGACCGGACAAGCTGCGCTTCGACTTCACCCACGGGAAGGGTCTCACCGCGGAGGAGCTGCGGGACGTCGAGGACACGGTCAACGCCTGGATCCTCGAGGACCAGCCGGTGCACGCGCTGACCACCACCCTCGAGGAGGCCCGCCGGCTCGGGGCGATGGCGCTGTTCGGCGAGAAGTATGGCGACGTGGTCGGATGGTGCGAGATCGGCGACGGGTCGTTCTCGCGCGAGTTGTGCGGCGGCACGCACGTCCGCTTCACTGCCGAGGTCGGCCTGTTCAAGATCACTCAGCGAGACGCTCGAGCGCGGCCAACGTACGACGGATCGAGGCGCTCACCGGCCCCGCGGCCGTCGAGCTGATGCGTCGGCGCGAGACGCGCGCTCGAGCGACGCGGCGAGGACGCTCCGGGTACCCCCCGAGCTCGTTCCCGACGCCGTCGCCGAGCTGCGCGAGCGGATCCGCGAGCTGGAACGCACGGGCCGAAAGGGCCAGGGCCCGCCCGCCGGGCTCGACCTCGACCAGCTGGCCGTCGGCAGCCGTGGAGGTGCGACGGGGCGCGCGTCCTGGTCGGGCACCGTGCCGGGCGCCGACGCCAAGGCGCTGCTCGAACTCGCCGACCGGCTCAAGGGCAAGCTCGGCGACGCCGCGATCGTGCTGGGCAGCGCGAGCGATGGGCGGGTCGACCTGATCGCCAGCGTGGCCCCGTCGCTGGTGGAACGGGGCGTGCGGGCCGGACGAGGTCGTCAGGGCCGCCGCCGCCAGCGTCGGCGGCGGGGGCGGCGGCCGCGACACGCTGGCCCGGGCCGGCGGCCGCGACGCGGAAAAGCTCCCGGAGGCGATCGCGGCGGCCCGCGAGGCCATCGAGACGGCCCTCGCGTCTAATAGCTAGAGGTGGCCCCCCCCGCAAATACCGTCCCTGCTCACGGCGGAACCACTAAGGTCCCGTGAGAGTGCTTGCGCTGGATTACGGAAGCGCTCGCTGCGGGTGTGCGGTCAGCGATCCGACCGGTGTCCTCGCGACGCCGATCGAGCCGGTGGCCCGGCCGACGTCGCGCCGAGGACTGGCGCCGGCTGCGGACGCTCGTCAGTGAGCTGGAGGTGGATCGGGTAGTCGTTGGGCTGCCGTTGTCGCTGTCCGGCGCGGACTCGACGCAGACGGAGCGAGACCCGCGCCGTTCGCCGAGACGCTGCGCGGCACCCTGGCCGTGCCCGTCGAGCTCTACGACGAGCGCTTCACCACCCGTCTGGCCGAGCGCAGCGGCGGCCGGGCCAGCGAGGACTCGCGCGCCGCCGCGCACCTGCTCGAGAGCTGGCTGGCCGCCCACCGCCGCGGGGAGTCAGAGGAGGATCCCGGTGCCTGAGGACGGCGGGCGGACGGCGCAGGAGCGGGAAGCGGCCAGGCTCGAGCGCGAGCGGCGGCGAGCCGAGGCGGGGGCACCCGAGGGAGCCGGTCCCGACGGCGACGGAGCGGGCGAGTGGGAGCACGAGGACGAAGTGGCATCCGGCACCCGCCGGGTGGGCTGGCGCGAGCGCAACGACACGACAGCCGCCGTGCGGTCCGAGCGGGCCCCGGCGGGGGCCAAGGGGCGACCGCGAACGGCCGCAAGCGCCGGTCACTCGTCGGCCGTCTGCTCGCCGTGCTCGCCCTGCTGGTCGCGGGGGCCCTGATCTGGTTCTGCGTCGAGCTCTTCCAGCCTTTCCACGGCGCGAGCCACGGCAGGGTGGTCGTGGTGATCCCGGCGCACTCGGGCGCGAGACAGATCGGCGACCTGCTCCAGCGTGATGGGGTGATTGCCTCGGGCTTCTTCTTCGAGCTTCGGGCCGCGCTCGACGGCGATCGCGGCAAACTGCTCGCTGGGACCTACACCCTCAGGCTCGGCATGAGCTATAGCCAGGTGCTGACCATCCTCACCACACCGCCGCCGGCGGCCAAGGTGACCAACGTGACGATCATCCCGGGCCGGTCGCGGGCGCAGGTCGATGCGCTGCTGCGCTCCCAAGGCGTCCATGGCAGCTACCGCGCGGCCACGCGCCACTCCCCGCTGCTGAACCCGACCTCGTACGGCGCGCCCCGGAACACGCCCTCACTGGAGGGCTTCCTGTTCCCCGACACCTACCAGCTGCGCGAGCCGATCAGCATCGCCGCCCTGGTCGCCGACCAGCTGAAGACCTTCCGGCAGCAGTTCGCGACCGTCAACCTGGCCTACGCCCGCCGGCGGCACCTGACCCCGCTATGAAGTCCTGATCATCGCCTCGATGGTCGAGGCCGAGGCCGCAGACGGCCCACGACCGGCCCCTGATCGCGTCGGTGATCTACAACCGCTTGGCCGACGGGATGCCGCTCCAGATCGACGCCACCACCCGCTACGCCACCGGCAACTACACGCGACCCCTGACCGAGTCCCAGCTCGCCTCGCGCTCGCCGTACAACACGCGGATCCACAAGGGGCTGCCGCCGACCCCGATCGACAGCCCCGGGCTGGCCTCGATCCAGGCCGCCGCCCACCCGGCGAGCACCAACTACCTGTACTTCGTGGTCAAGCCGTGCGGCAACGGTGAGCACGCGTTCGCCTCGTCCTATTCCAAATTCCTGGCCGAGGTCAGCCAGTACTACTCGGCCCGCAGCGCCCGGGGCGGCCGCTCACCGGCCAAGTGCTGAGGGAGGGCCTCGCCCCGGCCCGGACCCGCCTCGGCGTGCTCGGCTGGCCGGTCGCCCACAGCCGCTCGCCGCAGATGCACAACGCCGCGCTTCAGGCGCTCGGGCTGTCCGGCTGGCGCTACCAGCTGCTGCCCGTCCCGCCCCAGCTGCTGGCCGAGACCGTGAGGGCGCTGCCGCGGGCGGGCTTTCGCGGCGCCAACGTGACCATTCCCCACAAGGAGGCCGCGCTCGCTCTGGCCGACGAGAGCACCGAGGCCGCGCGGGCCATCGGCGCGGCCAACACGCTCGTGTTCGAGGACCGCGGGGCGATCGTGGCCGACAACACGGACGCCCCGGCGCTGATCGGCGCGCTGCCGTTCTCGCCGCGGGGAAAGACCGCGATGATCCTGGGCGCGGGGGGGAGCGCCCGGGCCGCGGCCTGGGCGCTGCTCAGCGCCGGTGCCGCTCAGGTCCGCGTCTGGAACCGGGATCCGGCGCGCGCTCGCTCGATGTGCTCGGCTCTGGGCTGCATCCCGGTGTCCCGGCCCGGGCCGGCCGATCTGCTCGTCAACTGCACTCCCGTCGGCCTAGATGGCGGCTGGGCTGAGTTCAAGCGGCTGCCGCTCGGGGCCGATGAGGTAGCGATGTTCCAATGCGTCGTTGACCTCGTGTACGCCCGCGCCGAGACGCCGTTGGTGGCGGCCGCGAGGTCCCGGGGCGTGCCCATCGTGGACGGCCTGGAGCTGCTGGTCGGACAGGGAGCGCTGAGCTTTGAACGGTTCACGGGCCGGGAGCCTCCGGTCGAGGTGATGAGAGCGGCGGTGCGCTGACCATGTCTGACACCGATGGCCCTCACCTCTACGCAGTCGATTCAGCCGGCGACGGCGCAGCGGCGGCCGCCGCCGCCGAGGAGCAGATCCCGGACTTCAACGGGGTGACGCCTCCGGCACGCCGGGGTGCCTCCAGTCGCTTCCTCACCGACGTGCTCGTCGAGCTCAAGTACTGCGAGCGCGACCGAGTGCAGGCGGCGATCGAGGAGGCTCGGTCGAGCGGCGTGGCGCCCGAACGGCTCCTGCTCGAGCAGCGAGCAATCACCTCAGAGCAGCTCTCGCGGGCGACCGCCGAGCGCTACGGCCTGGACCACCTCGATCTGGGCGTGTTCAAGGTCCAGATGCCCGCCGTCAACCTCCTGACCGCGTCGACGGCCAAGCGCTACGGCGCGGTTCCGGTCGCCTACCTCGACGAGCACACGCTGCTGCTGGCGATGGCCGACCCGGCCAACGTGCTGGCCGTCGACGACATCGCGCTGCTCACGCGCCTGGACGTCAAGCCGGCGGTCGCCTCGGCCGACGACATCACGAACCTGATCTCGCGCATGAACCGCTTCGAGGACGCGGTCCAGGAAGCGGTCAGGGAGGACGAAGCGGACCAGAGCCCGCTCGAGGTCGTCGACCTCCGGGAATCGGCGGACGACGCGCCGGTGATCAAGCTGGTCCATTCGATCATCGCCGAGGCGGCCGAGCGCGGGGCGTCGGACATCCACTTTGAGCCCCAGCCCGAGGGGGCCGGGACGAGCAGCGAGATGCGGGTCCGGATGCGGATCGACGGCGTGCTCACCGACTCGATGAACGTGCCCAAACGGATGGTGGCCGGCGTCGTCTCGAGGATCAAGATCATGAGCGACCTGGACATCTCCGAACGGCGGATCCCTCAGGACGGCCGCGTCGGGCTGACGATCGAGGGCCGCCACGTCGACGTCCGCGTGGTCAGCCTCCCGAGCGTGCATCGGCGAGTCGGTCGTGCTGCGGATCCTGGACAAGGACAACGTTCGGCTCGATCTCGACAAGCTCGGGATGCAGGAGCACGAGCTCGACCGCTTCCGCAGGGCCTTTCACCGGGCCCACGGTGCCGTGCTCGTGACCGGCCCCACCGGCTCGGGCAAGTCGACCACGCTGTACTCGGCGCTGAACGAGCTCAACACGCCCGACCTGGGAATCATCACGATCGAGGATCCGGTCGAGTACCAGCTTCGACGGCATCACCCAGATGCAAATCAACCCGAAGGCCGGCTTGACCTTCGCGACCGGTCTCCGGTCGATGATGCGCGCCGACCCCGACGTGCTGATGGTCGGGCGAGATCAGAGACCGCGAGACCGCGCAGATCGCGATCGAGGGCGCGCTCACCGGCCACATGGTCCTGTCCACGCTTCACACCAACGACGCTCCGGCGGCCATCACCCGTCTGATCGAGATGGGCATCGAGCCGTTCCTGGTCGCCTCGGCGATCGACGCGTCGTCGCCCAGCGGCTGGCCCGGATGCTCTGCACGCACTGCAAACGGCGGACGATCATCCCGGCCGAGGTCATCCGCGACCACGGCTTTCACGCCCACTACGACATCGAGGCCTACGAGCCGGTGGGCTGCGTGCGCTGCGGAGGCATGGGCTACCGCGGTCGGATCGGGGCTGTACGAGGTGATGGTCATGTCCGACGAGATTCGGTCGATGACCCTCCAGCGCTCCGCGGCCGAGCAGATCGCGACGGTGGCCGTGCGCGAGGGGATGCGCAAGTTGCGCGACGACGGGCTCGACAAGGTCAAGAGCGGCCAGACGTCGATGTCCGAGATCTCTCGCGTCACCGGGTCCGGCTGAGGTCCCGGCGGAGCGCTCGGCGCCCCGGGCGGGCCGGGCGGGGGTCGATGTCCACCTCCGACGCGCCCTCGGTAAGGAATCCCGACGGACGTGCCGATACCCGCCGAGGTATGGAACTCGACTTCGCGCAAGTCCTGCTGGAAGTCCTCGACCGGCGGGCCTCCGACCTGCACCTGACGGCCGGCGCTCCCCCGATGGTCCGGGCCCGCGGGCGGCTCGTTCCGATGGAGGGCTACCCGGTCCTCACGCCCACCGACACACGCGAGATCGTCTACTCGATCCTCTCCAACCAGCAGCGCCAGAAGTTCGAGAACAACTGGCAGATCGACTTCGCCTACCAGATTCCCGGCAAGGCCCGGTTCCGGGTCAACGCCTACTTCCAGCGCTCCGCGGTCGGGGCGGCGTTCCGTCTGATCCCGTTCGAGGTCGTGCCCCTCGACACCCTGGGCCTGCCGCCCGTCGTGGCCGACTTCGCCACCAAGCCGCGAGGCCTGGTCCTGGTCACAGGACCGACCGGCTCGGGCAAGTCGACGACGCTCGCCTCGCTGATCGACGTGATCAACGCCACGCGTGAAGAGCACATCATGACCATCGAGGACCCGATCGAGTTCCTGCACCAGCACAAGAAGTGCATCGTCAACCAGCGTGAGCTCGGCTCCGACGCCACCAGCTTCGCCGACGCCCTGAGGGCCGCGCTGCGCCAGGACCCCGACGTGATCCTGGTCGGCGAAATGCGCGACCTCGAGACGATCTCCACGGCGATAACCGCGGCCGAGACCGGCCACCTGGTGTTCGCCACCCTGCATACCCAGGACGCTCCGCAGACCATCGACCGGATCATCGACGTGTTCCCGTCGGCCCAGCAAGGTCAGATCCGGTCCCAGCTCGCCGTCGCCCTCCAGGGCATCATGACCCAGACGCTCTTGCCCACGGCCGACGGGGCCGGGCGCTGCGTGGCCGCTGAGATCCTGGTCCCGACGCCGGCGGTCCGCAACCTGATCCGCGAGGCCAAGAGCCACCAGATCTACTCCGTGCTCCAGACCGGATCGGCGCACGGGATGCAGACGATGGACTCTTCGCTTGCGCAGCTCGTCCGCGCGGGCAAGATCACTCGGCAGCTGGCCGAGTCTCGCGCGCATTCAGCCGAGGAGCTTCGCCGGCTTCTCGGGACCGCCGGACAGATGATGGCGGCCTAGCGATGCCCACTTACGTGTTCAAGGCCATGGACGTCGCGGGCGTGCCCGCCCGCGGCGAGGTGGAGGCCAACACCAAGCAGGACGTAGCCGACCAGCTCAAGCAGCGCGGCCTCATCGTGCTGGACATCGCCGGCAAGTACCGCTCGCGCGAGCTGAACGTCGAGCTGTTCGCGCGGGTCAAGGCCGACGAGCTGGCCGTGGCCAGCCGCCAGCTGGCGACCATGGTGTCGTCCGGAATGACCATCCTGCGGGCGCTGCACGTCCTGGAGACCCAGGCCAAGTCCAAGCTCTTCGCGACCACCGTGGCCGCGGTCCGGGCCGACGTCGAGGCCGGCCTGCTCCTGTCCGACGCCCTCGAGCGCCACCCGAAGGTGTTCGACCCGCTGTACGTGGCCATGGTCAGGGCGGGGGAGACCGGCGGTGTGCTCGAGCAGTCGCTGATCCGTACGGCCGACCAGCTCGAGAAGGACGCCTCGCTGCGCCGCCAGGTGCGAGCGGCCACGATCTACCCGACCCTGGTCATCAGCTTCGCGATCCTGGTCATGCTCGCTCTCGTCGCCTTCCTGATCCCGGTGTTCTCGAGCGTCTTCAAGCAGTTCGGCGGCCACCTGCCGGCCCTGACCCAGTTCATGGTCGGGTTCTCCAGTCTGATTCGGCATCAGTGGTACATCTGCATCATCGCCGTCGTGGTGATGGTCACGACGTTCCTGAAGTGGAAGCGCTCCGCGCGCGGGCGCCAGCAGTGGGACGCCTTCAAGCTGCGCATCCCGATGAAGATCGGCGATGTGGTCCAGAAGGTCGCGATCGCCCGTTGGTCGCGGACCCTGTCCTCGCTGACCTCGGCCGGCGTTCCGATCATGCAGGCCCTCGAGATCACTGGCAAGACCTCCGGCAACGCGGTGGTCGAGCACTCGATGGAGTCGGTCATCAACTCGGTAAAGGCTGGCGGCACCATCTCCGAGCCCCTGAAGGCGGCCAAGGTCTTCCCGCACATGGTCGCGCAGATGGTCGGAGTCGGCGAGGAGACGGGTGCGCTCGACGCGATGCTCGCCAAGGTCGCCGACTTCTACGAGGACGAGGTCGACGCCGCCATCAAGGCCCTGACCTCGATCCTGGAGCCGGCCATGATCATCCTCGTCGGCGCCATCGTCGGCGTGATCGTGATCTCGATGTACCTGCCGCTGTTCGACGTCTACAACCAGATCCAGTAGCGCGCGCAGGTCTCGCGCGGTCTCGGCGCCGCTGCGGATATGGTCTCGGCGATGATCGTCACCGAAGCAGTCTCCGAGTACATCGCCGGCCTGCAGGCGCAGTCCGACCCGGTTCTGGCCGAGATGGAAGCCCACGCGGCCCGGGACGGGATCCCGATCGTCGTCCCCGAGACCGGCGAGCTCCTGCACGTCCTGGCGCTGGCCTGTGGTGCCAAGCGGGTGCTCGAGGTGGGCACGGCGATCGGCGTCTCGACGCTCTACCTCACCCGTGCGCTGCCTCCGGACGGCACGATTGTGTCGTTTGAGATCGACGAGTCGCGTCACGCCGCGGCTCGGGACTACCTGGAGCGGGCCGGGGTGCTCGATCGAGCCGACCTGAGGCTCCAGGACGCGCGGGAGGGCCTGGCCACGCTCGACCCGGGTTTCGACCTGGCCTTCATCGACGGGGTCAAGGCCCAGTACGGCGACTACTTCGAGCGGCTGCTGCCGCTTCTGCGGCGCGGGGCGGTGCTGGCCGTGGACAACGTCCTGATGTCCGGGACGGTGGCCGAGCGGCGGACCGACGGCCACTGGACCGAGGAGCAGATCGCGACCGCCCGAGCGTTCAATCAGCGGCTGCTCACCCACGCGGACCTGGTCGCCACGCTGACCCCGGTGGGCGACGGCGTGCTGATCGCCGTGCGGCGCTGAGCAGGGAAGATCGGCGCCCGAGGGTCCCCTGAGGCTGTCCAGGAACGCTCGGCGTCCCTGGCCCTCGTTACGTATGGTGCCGATAAAACCACGGGATCCGGGGAGGCCAGTCGAACGATCCCGAGGAGAATCAGATGCGCACGTCCAGAGGTGGGAGCAGGGAGGCGGATGAGGGCTTCACCCTGATCGAGGTCCTCGTCGTCATTTTGATCGTCGGGATCCTGGCTGCGATCGCCATCCCGTCGTTCCTGAACCAGCGCTCGAAGGCGTACGACGCGAGCACGAAGACGAACATCCGGACGGCGGCGATCGCCGAGGCCGTGTACGCGACCGACAACGACGGCACGTACGGGTCGGACACGCTGAGCTCGTCGGACACCGGGCCGTTGGCCACGATCGAGCCGGCCCTGCGCAACTCGCCGTATGTGACGGCGACAGCCAACGGATCGACCGGCTACACGATCGTCGGGACCTCGTTCGGAAACCAGCCCGATGTGTTCACGTACCTCGAAAGCAACGGGAGCGTTACCCGCACCTGCAGCGGCAGCGGCGGCGGCTGCGCCGTCAGCACCTGGTAGCCGGCGCCGAGAGTGAGGCGCCGCAGTCGCGTCCCGCGCTACCCTCGGGCCGCCGATGAGTACCGAGCGCAACCAGAGCGAATACGCGAGGACGACGTGCACGCCGTGCCGGGGGGCCGGCCGAGTGATCTCGAACCTGGGTGGCAACGCGCACGAGGTCACCTGTCCCTGGTGTGGGGGGACGGGGAAATTCGTGCCCGGTCGCGATGCACAGGAATCGCCGGCCGAAAACACCCGGAACTAGCGAAGCGTCCACCGGACGTGCACAAACGTCCACCCAGGGTCAAGCTCACCGGTGACCTGCCGATAACCCTGGTGCCAGAGCCGTAGGTGCCAAGGGCAAACCGTCTGTGAGGGCGGGACGCAAAGCCACGGATCTCCTGTCGGGAGGTAGCCGGGTTGCCACCGAGGGGCTCGCAGGTTGAGCCATGGATGGCAAGGACCGAGGGATCTGGCGGACCCAATCACCGATCCCAGGAGGATCCATGCTTTCAAAGCTACGTAGTCGGGCGGAGAGCGAGAAGGGTTTCACCCTGATCGAGCTCCTCGTGGTGATCCTGATCATCGGCATTCTTGCCGCGATCGCGATTCCCGCCTTCCTCAATCAGCGCAACAAGGCCTATGACGCCGCTGCGAAGTCCAACATCCGGACGGCGGCGACGGCGGAGGAGACCTACGCGACCGATAACAACGGCACGTACGCCTCGGACACGCTGACCTCGGCTGATACGGGCTCGCTGGCCCAGATCGAGCCGACGCTGAAGAACACGCCGTACGTCACCGCGGTGAACAACGGCACGACCGGTTACACGATCACCGCGACCTCGCTTGGTCAGGGCGGGGACGTGTTCACCTACGTCGCCAGCAACGGCCTCGTCACCCGCAGCTGCTCCGGCACGGGCGGCGGCTGCCCCAGCAGCACCTGGTAGCAGTCAGCCAAATCAAGTCGTAGCGGAGGGCGGGCCATCTGGCCCGCCCTCAGTCTTTGTCGTGGCCCTTCACTCCTCCGCGACCGCTGCCGATACAACCCCATGCTCACCAGGCTCGCCGCGCTGCTCCTGACCGCCGCGGTCGCCCTTGCCGCTCCGGCCGCCGCCTCGGCGGCCACCCGACCGAATAACGTGCTGCTCCTCCAGCAGGGCTCGGCCATGGCCGCAGTCTGGTCGATGCGCACGGTCCCGCTGGGATGGCACACGAGCGCCGGGCAGGCGGTCAGTGTGGCCGAGCACAGCCCGGTGTTGGAGAAGCTCCATCGCCGCATGCACCCGCTGCAGGTGACGCCGTTCGTCTGGCGGGCCATCCATCCCTACTGGTACGTCGTCTTCACCTATCGCAACAAGATCGTCGCCGACGCCAACGTCAGCCCCGCCGGCCGCCTCACCGGGGTCTGGACCGGACTGCAAGCGCGCGCGCCCTACACCCATGGCGGCCTGGCCGCGGTCCTGACCAGCTGGATGATCTACCTCCCGGCGTCGCTCCTCTTCCTTCTGGCCTTCCTCGATCCACGTCGGCTGTTCCGGCGGGCCCACCTCGACGCCCTGATGGTGCTCTCGTTTCTCGTTTCCTGGGAGCTCCTGGCACACGCCGATCTCCAGCCCGCGGTGTGGCTCGCCTATCCGCCCCTGATCTACCTGCTCGTGCGCCTGCTGGGCATCGGATTCGGGCGCGGCCGCTCCCCCGGGCGACTGGCACCGCTGCTGAGCAATCGCACGCTCCTGGTCGGCCTGCCGCTACTGCTCGTGGCGCGGATCGTCCTCTCCCTCCTCGGCCGCCAGGAAATCGACGTCGGCTACGAGTCGGTGATCGGCGCCTACCGGATTCTCCATCACCTGCCCATCTACTGGAACGATCCGAACCACGGCGACACTTACGGTCCCATCACCTACCTCGCCTACGTCCCGTTCGAGGCGATGTTTCATTGGACCTTCAGTAACCTGCGCGCCGCGGACGCGGCGGCGATCTTCTTCGATCTCGGTACGGTCGGCGGCCTGCTGCTCCTCGGCCGGCGTCTGCGCCCCGGAGCCGAGGGCCGACGGCTCGGGCTGGTGCTCGCCTGGGCGTGGGCGGCCTGCCCGTTCAGCATCATCGGGCTGACCGTGCACACGAACGACGGGCTGATCGCGATGCTGAGCGTGTTCGCTCTGGTGGCGATCGGCTCTCCGCTGGTCAGCGGCGGGCTACTCGGTCTGGCCACGGCCGCGAAGTTCTCGCCGGCCGCGTTGCTACCGCTGCTCGCCGCCCCGCGCCAGCGTGGGCTGAAGGGTGCGCTGGTGTGCGTGGGCGCGTTCGCGGTAATCGTTGCCACGGCGATCTATTCGTGGCTGCCCCCGCAGGGGCTCGGCTATTTCTGGCAGCGCACGCTCGGGTTCCAGCTCACCAGGACCGACGTCTTCTCGCCCTGGGCATTGCATCCCGGACTGCACCCGATCCAGACGATGCTGGAGGTGCTGGCCGTGTTGCTCGCCGGGGCGGTTGCCTTCGTTCCCCGCGACCGCTCGCTCGCTCGCGTGTGTGCACTGGCGGGCGCCGTGACGATCGCGATCCAACTACCCGCGACCCATTGGTACTACTACTACATCATGTGGTTCCTGCCCTTTGCGCTCGTCGGGCTGCTGGTGGGCTCGCGCCCGCGCGCGCAGCCCGCCCCTGAGCCAGGCCCGGCGGCGGAGCCGGCGCTCGACGACGGACCGCGCGCGCTCGACCTTGTGGGCGTCTGATGCCGGCCGCGATCGCCGCCGTGTTCGGGGCCGTCGTCGGCTCGTTCCTGAACGTCGTGGCCTACCGCCTGCCCCGGCGGGAGTCACTCGTGACCCCGGCCTCGCGCTGCCCGGGCTGCGCCACGCCGATCAAGCCCTACGACAACATCCCGGTGATCGGCTGGCTGCTCCTCCGAGGACGGTGCCGCGCATGCGGTGAGGGGATCTCGCCCCGGTATCCGATGGTCGAGGGGCTCACGGCCGTGCTGGCCGTGTCGGTCGTTCTCACCAAGCACTCCGTCCACGACATCGCCCTCGGCCTCGTGCTCGTGCTGATCCTCGTGCCCGTCGCCCTGATCGATCTCGACCACCGGATCATCCCGAACAGGATCACCTTGTTCGGCGCGATCGCGGCCATCGGCATCGGCCTGGCCACGCGACCGTCGGGCGTGCCGGAGCAACTCATCGCCGGAGCCGCCGCGGGTGGGTTCCTGCTCGCCTTCGTGCTCTTGTATCCGCGCGGGATGGGGATGGGCGACGTCAAGCTGGCTGCCGTCCTTGGCCTGTTCCTGGGCCGCGAGGTCGGCGTCGCCCTGTTCGTCGGCGTCGTCGCCGGGACGGTCGTGGGGGCGGCGATCATGGCCCGGGTGGGCGTCGCGCAGGGGCGCAAGACGGCGGTTCCGTTCGGTCCGTTCCTGGCCGTGGGCGGCATCGTCGCCCTGCTCGCCGGCCCGGCGCTCGTCCACTGGTACCTGCACTCGCTGGCCTGAGCCTCAAGCGGCCGATGCCGCTTGCCGATCTCATCACTGCCCGTACGGGGCGCTCCGCATGTCCTACTCCTCCGTAGCCGTCTCGCCGTCGGTCAGGCCGAGCCTCATCGCCAGGCTCGCGGCCCGGCTGCGGCTTCACCTGGCGCTCGTCGCGGCCGCGGCCACGCTGGCCGTCGTCTGGGCCGGACTCGTCCTCACCCACGAGCCACCGCACCTGGCGGTGCCAGCGCCGGTCGCTCTGCGTCGCGTGCTCGCGAACTCGGGCACCGCGCAAATGCTCTCGACCGTCCATTGGGACCGGTGGGAGGCGACGGCGATGGACAGCCGCTACGAGGTCCTCGGCTTCTACCGCGGCCCCCGCATCGTGGCCACGGTCACCGTGGGCTTCGACGGTCACGTCGTGATCCTGGACTCCACCGACCTCGCCCGGCAGAAATACGAGTACGGGAGCAACGTGGCCAACGACGCGCGCGTGTTGGCGATCCTCTGCGTGCTGTTCGTGCTGGTGAGCGCCGTCTGGCCGCTGTGGCGGATCCGCAATCTGGACGTACTGGTGGTGGCCAGCCTGACGCTCTCGGTCGTTCTCTACAACCGGGGAATGCTGACCAGGATGGCGCTGGTCAGCTACCCGGCCCTGACCTACATCGCCCTCAGATGCAGCTGGTGGGCGCTCGGAAGCCGTCGTCGGCCACCGCCGTCGGTTCCGCTGTATGACTACCTCACCCGGAGATGGACCGAGGCCCAGCGGGTCCGAATGCTGCGATTCCTCGCTCTCACCGCGGCGCTGGTCGTGACGATCGTCGGACTCACGTCGTTCAACGTGATCGACGTCGGCTACGCGGTGATGGAAGGCGCGACCTTGATCATCCACGGCGTCCTGCCCTACGGGCACATCCCCGACGTGCTCCACGGAGACACCTATCCGATCGGCTCCTACCTGTTCTACGTCCCCGCGGCCTGGCTGTCGCCGGTCCACAACGTGTGGGACGACGCCGATGTGACGCTCGCCGTGGCCGTGGTGTGCGCCCTGGCCGCCGCGGTCGGGCTCTGGCGCCTGGCCAGCCGGGCCGGCCCAACGCCAGAACGGGCCGACGAGGCATCGGCCGCCGGGCTGCGTTCGGCGATCGCCTGGCTGACCTTTCCGCCGCTGATCGTGACCATCTCGACCGGCACCAGTGACGTCGCCCTGGCGGCGATGCTGGTCGGGGCGCTGCTGCTTTGGCGTCGCCCGGGCTGGAGCGCGGCGGCCGTCTCGGGCGCGGCCTGGTTCAAGCTGACGCCGCTGGCCATCCTGCCGCTGCTGCTGGCTCGGCTCAGGGGTCGAGCGCTCGTCAGGGCCGTAGCGGCGATCGCGCTGACCAGCGCGGTGATGGTCGCCTTCCTGGTCGCGCTCGGAGGGGCCGGCGCCCCGCTGCGGATGCTGAGCGCGATGACCTTTCAGTTCACCCGCGGGTCCCAACACAACCTCTGGGCGGTGATCGGCAGCGTGCCGCTCCAGCAGCTCGCGGAGGCGGCCACGGTCGCCCTCATCGTCGGCGTCGTGGTCCGGATGCGCCGGGACCGGGCGCTGGCCGAGGACCGCGCCCGGCTCGCGGGCGTGGCCGCGGCGATCCTGATCGGCCTGCAGATCTCCGCCAACTACTGGAGCTATCTGTACCTGGTCTGGGCCTTCCCGTTCATCGCCGTCTCGCTGTTCGCGGCCACCGTCTGAGGCCTCGGACGGGCGCGATGTACGACCCGGGTGTCCAGCCGCGCGCTCACCTCTCAACTCATTGGCCTCTATCGCCGATGTAGGGCAGGAATCTGATGGGGTACAGCGCGAACAAGAGTGTCGTCGGGCTCGACATCGAGCCTGGCTATGTGGCCGCCGCCGAGACGACGAGCGGGCGCGTCGCCGTGGAACGGGCCGCTTGGGCGCCCCTGGCCCCGGGCGTCGTCCGCGACGGCGAGGTCCTCGACGTCGACACGCTCGCCGAGGTCCTGCGCCAGCTGTTCGCCGAGCACTCTCTCGGCAAGCGGGTGCGGCTCGGCGTCGCCAACCAGCGCATCGTCATGCGCACGATCGATCTGCCGCCGCTGACGGACGCCAAGGAGATCGCCTCCGCGGTCCAGTTCCAGGCTCAGGAGCACATCCCCATGCCGCTCGACCAGGCCGTGCTCGAGCACCACTCGCTCGGCACGGTCGAGACGGCGGAGGGGACCCGGACGCGCGTCGTGCTCGTGGCTGCCCGGCGAGACATGATCGAGCGCCTGCTCGACGCCGCCATCCGCGCCGGCCTCCGTCCGCAGGGAATCGACCTCTCAGCCTTCGCGCTGATCCGGGCCTTGCACCGTCCCGAGGCCACCGGCACCAGCGTGTACGTGAACATCGGCGGGATCACGAACCTGGCCATCGCCACCGGCGTGACCTGCGTGTTCACCCGCGTGATCGCGTTCGGGACCGAGTCGATCGCCGGCGAGCTCGCCGAGCGCCGCGGACTGACCGTCGACCACGCTCACGGTTGGCTCAAGCACGTGGGCATGAACGAGCTGGTCGAGGACGTCGAGGGCGAGAGCGAGATCGTGCTCGAGGCTCGCAGTGTCCTGACCGAGGGCGTCCGGCGCATCGGCGACGAGATCCGCAACTCACTCGATTTCCATGTCATGCAGGTCGGCTCCGACGCGGTGGAGCGGGTGGTCCTGACCGGGCCGGCCGTGACCATCCCCGGCTTCTCTGACCAGCTCGGACAGCAGATCGGACTGCCGCTCGAGGTCGGGCTTGTCGGAGAGGGCAAGCCCGGTGGCTTCAGCGGCGTCGACGCCGGCCGGCTGGCCGTCGCCGCCGGTCTGACCCTTGACCAGGTGGCGGCGTGAAGGCCGTAAACCTCATCCCGCGCGACGCGCGCCGGGGCGGCGTCAGCCCGTCGCTCGGTCGCCTGGGCGCCTCCCACGTGCTGATCGGCCTGCTCGTGGTCGCGCTCGGCTTCGTGACCCTCTTCGTGCTGACCAACAACACGATCTCCAGCCGCAAGGCCCAGCTCGCCGACCTTCAGCAGGAGACGGCGCAGCTGCAATCCCAGGCCACTCGGTTGAAGAGCTACGAGCAGTTTGAGAAGCTCGCGAAGGAGCGCGCGACGACCGTCCGGGACATCGCCGCCACGCGATTTGACTGGCACGCCGCCCTGGAAGACCTCTCGCGTGTCGTCCCTGCGAACACCTCGCTGCAGTCGCTGAGCGCGACCGTCGCCCCGGGTGTGAGCGCAAGCGGGGGCGCGGGCGGGAACAGCTCGGTTCGGGGTGACATCGATGCGCCGGCGTTCACGCTCAGCGGCTGCACGGGCAGCCAGGACGACGTGGCCAAGCTGATGTCGCAGCTGCGTCTCATCAACGACGTGAGCCGGGTCACGCTCGAGGACTCGGCCGGGGCTGGCAGCGCCTCGGCCTCGGGCGGTGCGCCGACCGGGTCGAGCGGGAGCACGACCGGTTGCCCCGTGGGCGGGCCCACGTTCGACATGGTCGTCTTCTTCCAGCCGATGTCCACGGTCACCTCCACCACGACGGGAGGCGCGGGCTGATGACCACGCGCGACCGCACGATCGTCGCCGTCATCGCGCTCGTCGTCGCGATCGCGGCCCCCTGGCTGCTGGTCATCCAGCCCAAGCGCAGTGAGGCGGCCAAGGTCCAGAGCCAGATCACCGCCGAGCAGTCGCAGCTCAGCTCGATCAGGACGCAGCTGGCGGCCGGCGAGGCATCGCGCGCCGCGTTCGCGACCAGCTACACCTCGCTCGTCCGCCTGGGCGAGGCTGTGCCGACGGATGACAACACGCCCTCGCTGATCTATCAGCTGCAGGCGGCGTCCAAGGCCAGCGGAGTCAGCTTCCAGAGCCTGACCTTCAATGCCGGCTCGGGCGCAAGCGCCCCGGCGCCGAGCTCCTCGTCGTCGAGCCAGGCGTCGGCGGCGACGCTTCCCCCGGGCGTGACGATCGGGACGGCGGGCTTCCCGGTCGAGCCGTTCACCTTCAGCTTCAGCGGCAGCTTCTTCCACCTCGCCAACTTCTTTGGCCGCCTGCAGCACTTCGTGGTGGTCAACAACCAGAAGCTGTCCGTCAGCGGCCGGCTGATGACGCTGAACGCGATCAGCCTCGGCGTCGGACCGGCCGGCTTCCCGCAGATGCTCGCCACGATCAACGCCACGACCTTCCTGCTCCCGGCCTCGCAGGGCCTGACCGCCGGCGCCACTCCCGCCGGCCCCGCCAACACGATCACCCAGACCGTCTCCACGTCGCGCTCGAGCAGCGCGGTTCCGGCGGCGGTCATAACCCCACCGGTGCGATGAAGTTCGATACCCCTGACGTGATGGGCTGGCTCCGCGGCCTCTTCGGCGACGTCCACATCATGGGCGACGTGCGCAAGAAGCGCCTGGTGCCGGTCGCCGCCGTGCTCCTCGCGGCGATCGTGGCCGTGCCCGTCCTCCTATCGAAGTCGGCCCACGGGACCCCCGTGGCGCAGGCTCCGAACTCCACACCCCCGCCCACCGGGGCCATTCCCGCCCTCAGTGTGCAGAGCACCCCGCCGCAGTCCAACCTGACCGGCAAGGCCCGCAACCCGTTCCAGCAGCAGGTCATCGCCACAACTTCGACCGCGAAGAGTGTGATCGTGAGCACGAGCTCGGCGAGCGCCTCCACGACACCCTCGACGGTGAGCTCCTCGTCCGGGTCGTCCTCCACCGGCAGCTCGTCCTCGACCGGCACCTCGCCGTCCTCCTCGCCGCCGTCGATCACCCCGAACGCCAAGCCCACGCCCCCGCCGACCGGTCTGAGCTCGACCCAGGCGTACGACGTCACGCTGGCCATGACCAACTCCTCCGGCGGACTGAACACGATCGACTCGCTCAAGCGCCTCAGCGTCCTCCCGAGCGTGCAGCGGCCGCTGCTGGTCGAGCTCGGCGTGATGAAGGGCGGCAACCGCGTCCTGTTCGCCGTGCAGCCCGGCGCCGTGGTCAACGGTCCGGGAACGTGCACGCCGGGACCGATCGAATGCGAGATCCTGTCGCTGGGGCAGGACGAGACGGAGTCGCTCTCTTCGCAGTCGCCCAGCGGCGGGGTGGCCCCCGGGCCGCTGTTCGCTGTGACGGCGATCACGGCCGACCGCTACCCGTCGCCGGCCGCGGCCGACGACGCCCGCCAGGCGGCGTCAGCGGCCGGGCGCCGCCTGCTCGACCAGTCCACCTTGGGCGCCCTCTCGCTCTTCCAATACAACACCGGTCTCGGCGTCGTCCTCGACCTTCGCACACTGACCGTTGGAGGTAGCTGATGCGCCGTTACCCGCTCACTACGGCTCTCGCCACGGTCACGGCGCTGGTCGTGTCGCTCGTGGCCGCCGCGGGCGCCCAGGCGATCGTTGTCAACGATCACGGCACGTCGGCTGGGCTCGCGCTCGTGCCTGGCACCTGCAGCAGCCTGCTCTTCTCCAACACCTGCACGCCAATCCAGAACGTCGGTGCCTCGGCCGTCACCTCGAGCGGTCCGTGCGTCGATCCCGCGCTGACATCAGACCTCGGCGGTCCGGATCTGCCGAGCGACGGCCTCTGCGACCACGGCGGCGCGGTGATGCACCAGAACGAGACGTTCGCGCTCACCTGGGACCCGCACCGTGACTACTGGTCGGGGACGAGAGGCTACGTGGAGCAGTTCCTGCGCGACGTCGCCGATGGCAGTGGTTCGCTCGGCTCGCCGTACGCCGTCACCGCCCAGTACAGCGATAGCGGCGGACGGGCACAGAACAGCTCGGTCTTCGGCGGCGGTTGCATCGACTACGGCTCCGTCGGCGGATCAGCGTGCGAGTTCGGGAATCCCACCGGAGCCGGCCACGACTATCCAAGCAGCGGTTGCACTCCCAAGGCCTCCTCCTGGATCGGCTACGCCACGACGACGCCGAACACCATCTGTCTGACCGACGCCCAGCTCCAGGGCGAGCTGTCGACGATGATCACCCAGACGGGGATCATGGGCCGGACGGAGCCCGGCCACACGCCGCTGGTCGTCCTGCTGACTCCGCCGGGCGTGGAGACATGCCTCGACCCGGATAACGACATCTGCTCGGCCAACGGGAGCCCCGCTCCGCTGCCACCGACTCTGAGCGCCTCTACAACGGGGGGAACCATTCAGCCGGGCAATTACCTGGTCGAGATCACCTACGAGACGTCGAGCGGTGAGACCCTGCCAAGTCCGCCGCAGACCGTCAGCGTCACCCTCCCGACCTCGACGCTCACGATCGATTCGCCTGCGCAGGTCAGCGGAGCGACCGGCTGGTACGCGTACGTGAGCACCGACGGAGGGTCGAGCTACTCGCGCCAGGGGGGCAACACACCAAACTCGATCGGGTCCGCCCTTACTTTGAACAGCCTATCGAGTGGTGGCGCTCCGCCCATCGGCGCTCCCTTCTTCTGCTCCTACCACTCCGAGGTGAACGTTGGCGGCACCGAGGTCGCCTACGTCGTGCAGCCTTGGACTCCGCTGACCGCGTGCGACGAACCCGACGCACCGCCGGTCGCACAAAACGCCAGCCCGCAGCAACTCGGCGTCGAGGCCGGGCTGCGCCTCGTGAGCCCGATCAGCCAGGCGCAGATCGCCGCGATCACGAATCCGGGCTTGAACGGCTGGTCTGCGCTCGATGGATCGGAGATCAACGACAACGGTGGCTGCGTGCCGCTCGCCGATGGTCTCGACAGCGTCTCCATTGGCGGCAGCTCACAGAACCCGTACCTCTTGCAGCGCGAGTTCAACAACGCCGGGGTGATAGAGAGCGACCCGAACACCTACGGCGGATGTGCTCCCAACGTCATCCTCACGCCGGTGTTCGTCGTGCCGAGCTCGGTCAACGAGGGCGATGAGGTCCAGCTCGACGGCTCGGCGACGGCGTCCACGCTGATCGTGCCAAACGCGGGCTACCAGTGGAGCTTTGGCGACGGAACGAGCGCCGCCGGGCCGAGCGTGGTCCACAGCTACGCCAAGGGCGGCACCTACACCGTCACGCTGACGGTGACCGACCGCGGTGGCGACGTCCGCAGCCTCAGCCAGACGATCGACGTGCTGGGCCCGACGGGCGCGCCCGTCCCGACTCCTACCCAGAGCGGCACCGGTTCGGGCGGCTCGGGTGGCGGCTCGCCGAGCGCCCTAAAGGTGCGGCTGCTGCTGATGCCCCAGGGCTTGCGCGCGCTACTTCGCTCGGGCATCTCGCTCCGGGTGAGCTCAAACGAGCCGGCCAACGGATTCGTGTCGGTGTCGGTCACGCGCAGCGCGGCCAAGCGGGCGCATTTCAAGGTCGGCCGCGGACCGTCGGTGGTCATTGGCCAGGGCACGGTCTCGGGGATCACGGCCGGTAGCGTGAGCTTGCGCCTGCGTCTGTCGAAGGCCACCGTCGCGAAGCTGCGGAAGCTGAGCCACGTGAAGCTGTCGGTCCGCCTCTCGCTCGTCGCCCCCGGCGGCGATCACGTGGCGATTGACGTCGCCGGGAACTACTGAGACGCCCGACGCGAATCGGCCTGGTCGCCGGCGCCCGTAACCTGTAGCGCCCCATGGCGCTCCGAATGACCACGGCCGGCGAGTCGCATGGGCCCGGATTGACGTGCATCGTCGAGGGCCTTCCCGCCGGTCTGCGGCTGGAGCGCGAGGACATCAACCGAGACCTGGCCCGCCGCCAGCTCGGGCACGGGCGCGGCGGTCGGATGAAGATCGAGCGTGACCAGGTCGAGGTCACGGGCGGGGTCCGCCACGGGCGAACGCTCGGCGGGCCGATCGCGCTCCAGGTGGCCAACCGCGACTACGCCAACTGGGAGGAGCGGATGAATCCGTGGCCGGTCCCGGACGAGATCCCCGAGGTGCACCTGCCGCGACCCGGCCATGCCGACCTGGTTGGCACCCAGAAGTTCGGCCTGAGCGACGTGCGCGACATCCTCGAGCGCGCCAGCGCCCGTGAGACCGCGGCCCGGGTGGCCGGCGGGGCCGTGGCCAAGGCCTTCCTGAAGGCGCTCGGGGTCGAGGTCTTCTCGCACGTGATCCAGATCACCTCGGTCCACGCGCCGCGCCGCGAAGACCTCCAGCCGGCCGACTTCGAGCGCGTGGACGACTCGCCGGTGCGCTGCCTGGATGCCGAGACGAGCCGGGCCATGGTGGCGGAGATCGACCGCCTGCGCAAAGCCAACGAGTCGCTCGGCGGCGCCTTCGAGGTGCGGGCCTTTGGCCTGGTGCCCGGCCTCGGATCGCACGTCTCCTGGGAGCAGCGGCTCGACGGGCAGCTGGGTCAGGCCATGCTCTCGATCCAGGCGATCAAGGCGGTCTCGGTCGGCGACGGCGTCGAGGTCGCCGGGGTACCGGGCTCGGAGGCCCACGACGAGATCTTCTGGGACGAGGAGCGCGGCTATCACCGCCACAGCAACCACGCCGGCGGGCTGGAGGGCGGGATGACGACCGGCGAAACGCTGGTGGTCAGGGCGTGGATGAAGCCGCTCCCCACGTTGACCAAGCCGCTTCGCTCCGTGGACATCGCCACGCACGAGCCGGCCGAGGCGCTGCGCGAGCGCACCGACTCGAGCACCGTCCCGGCGGCCGCGGTGGTCGGCGAAGCGATGGTCGCGTTCGTGCTGGCCGACGCCTACCGGCGCAAGCTGGGCGGTGACCACATCGACGACGTGCGGGCGGCGCTGGCCGCCTACCAGGGCCGGATCGGCTGGCGTCCGGTCCGACGCTGACCCCCCGCGGCCCCGGCTCTCAAGCACCCGATCAGCGCAGTCGATACCGAAGCATGCGCTCACGCGCGCGCGAGCTTCTCCCCGCTGCGGCCGCCGCCTCCCTCGGCGCGTTCCTGATCGGCTGGCTGGCTCTCACCGACTGGGAGTACAACGACTACGCCCGCGAGGCCAGACCGGCGTTCGACGCCCTGCTCGGTGGACACGTGCTTCGTTTCCTTCAGCTTGCGCCGGCCTACGGCGGCTCGCTCGTCCTGCGTGCGCCGTTTGTCCTGATACCGAAGCTGTGGGGCGGCGGCGCCCTGGCCACCTATCGTGCCGCCGCGGCGCCGGCCTTGATGGCCAGCGTGGCTCTCGCAGTGTGGCTGATCGCGCGGATGCGCGCCCGCGACCAGACAACGGCGGCCATGGCCGCTGCGCTAATCGTGTGCGTGGCCAATCCGATGACCGTGTCGGCGCTCCAGGCCGGCCACCCCGAGGAGCTGTTGGGCGCCGTGCTGTGCGTGGCGGCGGTTCTGGCGGCGCTCGCAGACCGCCCAGTCTGGGCGGGGGTCCTCCTGGGCCTGGCGATAGCCAACAAGGAGTGGGCGCTGGTCGCCGCCGGCCCGGTGTTGATCGCGCTCCCCGGACGCCGGGTCCGCGCGTGCCTCGCCGCCGCCGCGGCTGCCGCCGCCGTGCTCGTGCCGCTTGCCGCCGCTGGAGGCGTGGGCGGCGGAGGCTTCGTCACTCAGATCAAGGGCGCGACACAGACTGGCTCGATCTTCACTCCCTGGCAGCTGTGGTGGTTCGTTGGCCCTAGGGGGCAGGTCATCACGGCCGGCCACCGGTGGGGCATCCATCTGGAGCCGGCGTGGCTCCAGGGGCTGGCGCACCCGCTGATTGTGGCCATCGTCGTTCCCCTGACCCTCCTGTGCCTCGGCCTGCGACACCGAGGGAGCCCGCGACCGCGCCACGAGGCCCTCCTGCTGCTGATGCTGGTCCTGCTCCTGCGCTGCATGCTCGACCCGTGGGACAACACCTACTACCCGCTGCCGTTCCTCCTCGCCCTCCTGGCCTGGGAGGTTCTGAGCTTCGATCGTGCGCCGGTTCTGGCTCTGGTGGGCTCCGGCGCCGCCTGGTTCGTCTTCCAGTGGGCCGTGCACGCCCGGGGTTTTCAGCCCGATACCGAGGCGGTGATCTTCCTGACCGTCTCTGTTCCAGCGCTGCTCGCTGTCGTCACCGCGCTCTACGCGCCCGGACTCCCGGAGCGATTGGCGATGACCCGGCGCCGTCGCCCTGCCGTCGCGACTCCGGCGTAGCGCAGCCTGCGCTCGGGGCCGGGCGGGCGGCCCCCCCTCGTTCCATGTTGCGATCCTTCGGAGGATGGCCTGCGTATCTCTCGATCGTCCGATCGCCTGCATCGGTTTCATGGGCGCCGGCAAGTCGACGGCCGCGCGCAGCACCGCCCAGGCGCTCGGGGCCCAGGCGGTGGACGTCGACCGGGTGCTCGAGCAGCGGTTCGGCAAGCCGATCGCGCGCGTCTTCTCCGAGGACGGCGAAGCGGCGTTCAGGAGCGCTGAGGAGCGGGTGACGCTGGAGCTCCTGAGCTCGCCGGCGCCGACGGTGCTCGCGCTGGGCGGCGGGGCGGTCGGCCACCAGCGCGTGCGCGCGGCGCTCGCCGACCGGCTCGTGGTGTGGGTGGACGTCGACCTCGACACGGCCTGGGAGCGATGCCAGGGGAGCGGGCGGCCGCTCGCCCGGGATCGGTCGCGCTTCGCGCAGCTGTACGCCGAGCGCGAGCCGGTCTACGCGTCGCTCGCCGACGTCGTCGTCCCCGCCGAGCGCACGCGGGCGATGGAGCCGATCCTCGCCGCGGTTGAGGGGCTGCCGTCGGGGGCCAGGGTCCTGTGGGCGGCCGGGGCCTCCGGCGACTACCCGGCCTACATCGGCCGCGGGCTTCTGACCGAGCGGCGATTCTGGCCCGCGACCGTTCCCGGGCGGCGGTTCCTGGTCAGCGACGGGCGCGTGGTCGGGCTCTACGGCGACGCGCTCGAGCCGCTGGCCGGGCGCGTGGCGATCATGCCTGGCGAGCAGTCAAAGACGGTCGCCCAAGCCGACATCGTCTGGACCGAGCTGGCCCGGGCCGGTATGACCCGCGGGGACCTCGTGGTCGCGCTCGGCGGCGGAGTTGTGGGCGATCTGGCCGGATTCTGCGCAGCCACGTACCAGCGCGGGGTCCGCTACGTCCAGGTCCCCACCACGCTGGTGGCCCAGGTCGACTCGGCGTATGGCGGCAAGACCGGTGTCGACCTGGCCGAGGCCAAGAACTACGTGGGCGCCTACCACCAGCCCGCGGCCGTGATCGCCGACCCTGAGGCTTTGGCCACGCTTCCGGCGCAGGAGCTAGCGGCCGGGTACGCCGAGGTGCTCAAGACCGGGCTGATCGCCGGCGGCGGGCTGTGGCAGGCCGTCCGCTCCGGAGCGGATCTCACCTCGCCGGAGCTGATCGCCGACTGCGTCCGGACGAAGCTGCGGATCGTCGCCCGGGACGAGCGCGACGCGGGCACCAGGCAGGTGCTGAACCTGGGTCACACCGTCGGCCACGCGATCGAGACCGCCACCGGCTACGCCCGCTACCGCCACGGCGAGGCGGTCGCCCTCGGGCTGCTGGCCGCCCTCCGGCTCTCCGGCCAGCCGGAGCTGCGCCGCGAGGTCGCTGAACTGATCGCGGCCCACGGGCTTCCCACCACGCTCGACGGGACCGACCCCGACGCGATCGTGATGGCCGCGGCCCGCGACAAGAAGCGGGTCGGGACCGGCCCGGTCCCGTTCGTGCTCCTCGACGGGCCCGGGGCTCCGCGGCCCGGGTCGGAGGTCGAGCCGCGGGCGCTGATCGCCGCCGTGCGAGAGTTGACCGAGTGAGCACCGTCCGCAATCGGATCGAGGTGCTGCACGGCGTCAACCTCGACCAGCTCGGTCGCCGCGATCCTGCCCATTACGGGACCCTCACGCTGGAGGAGCTGGAGGTCGAGATCGGGGGCGCGGCCGGCGAGCTGGGTCTCGAGGCCCGGTTCTTCCGGACCAACCACGAGGGGGAGTTCGTCGAGCGCCTGCACCGTGTCGAGGGGCTCGCTGACGGGCTGATCCTCAACCCCGGGGCCTGGACCCACTACTCCTACGCGATCCGCGACGCGCTCGAGCTGACCGGTCTGCCGGCCGTCGAGGTCCACCTGTCCGACATCGACGCCCGCGAGCCGTGGCGCCGGGTGTCCGTCATCCGCGAGCTGTGCATCGCCACGGTGGCTGGGAAGGGCCCGGAGGGCTACCTCGACGCCCTGGTGCTGCTCCGCGACGAGCTGCGCCGGTGAGCTCCCGGTGAGCGAGCGGTGAGCGACCGCGCCGAGCGGCTGATCGCGCTCCTACCCGCTGCGGGCGCCGACGTGCTGCTCGTCACCGATGTGACCAATGTCCGCTACCTGACCGGCTTCACGGGGAGCAGTGCCGTGGCCCTGATCGGGCCGCGGTCGCGGACCTTCATCACCGACTTTCGCTACGTCGAGCAGTCCGTCCAGCAGGTCGACTCCTCGTTTGAGCGCATCACGGCCTCCAGGGAGCTGGTGGATGCGATCGAGGAGGCGCTCCCGGACGCGGAGCTGCGACTGGGATTCGAAGCGGCTCGGGTGTCGGTCGCCCAGCACGCGCGCCTGCGCGAACTGCTGCCCGATCGTGTGGAGCTCGTCCCGGTCGACGGGCTCGTCGAGGGGATGCGGGCGGTCAAGGACCCCGGCGAGGTGTCGCGCATCCGCGAGGCCGCCACCCTGGCCGATTCGGCGTTTGGCGAAGTGATCGGGGAGGGGCTGGTGGGCCGAACCGAGCGCGACCTCGCCCTCGATCTCGAGGTCAAGATGCGCCGGCTCGGCGCCTCCGCGCGGGGCTTCCGGCCGGTCATCGCCGCCGGGCCGCACGGCGCGCTGCCCCACGCCGTGCCGCGCGAGCGCGCGATCCGCCGCGGCGAGCTGGTCGTCATCGACTGGGGCGCGGAGCTCGACGGGTACTGCTCGGACTGCACACGGACCCTGGCCGCGGGCGAGCCCGGGTCGCGGGCGAGCGAGATCTACGCGCTCGTCCTCGAGGCCCAGCTCGCCGGCCTCGGCGCCGTTCGGGCCGGCGCCGACGCTCGCGAGGTCGACGCCACCGCCCGCGCGGTGATCGACGCCGCCGGCCAGGCGGAGCACTTCGGCCACGGCCTCGGCCACGGGGTGGGTCTGGAGATCCACGAACGCCCCCGGCTCTCGCAGCGCACCGAGGACACCCTGGACGCCGGCAACGTGATCACGATCGAGCCAGGCGTGTACCTGCCCGGTCAGTTCGGCGTGCGGATCGAGGACCTCGTTCTGGTCACCGCGGACGGCCGGGAGGTCCTGACCCATGTGGCCAAGGATCTGACAGTGACGGAGTAGTAACGCAGACGACCAGCCGAGCGCCCGTGGACTACCTCGCCGCAAGGCGTGGAATCAACGCCAAGGTCGGCGGGCGCCGACGCGAACGTTGGCGTTTTACCGTCGGGGGGTGACGCCCAAGCGACAAAGTTCCGATGCTGCGTTAACACCGGCGCCCTCAAGCGCTGGCTGAGGGCGACCGATACCGGATAGGTGCGCCAGAACGACGCAGCAGCAACGGCCGTCCGCCCATGGACGGTCGGCACCTGGCGAGCCAGGCTCGCCGCCAGGAGCACGCCCGAGGAGTCAGCG
This sequence comes from uncultured Solirubrobacterales bacterium, assembly GCA_963704385.1. Taxonomy (GTDB): domain Bacteria; phylum Actinomycetota; class Thermoleophilia; order Solirubrobacterales; family Solirubrobacteraceae; genus Palsa-465. Next base: position 4,875,015 of record OY969904.1, on the reverse strand, counting down.
GCAACGACGCTCGTAACCCGGGCCGTGATCGGCTCCCGCCTGCTCGTGTGGGCGGCGGCGCTGGCCGCCATCGCGATCTTCGGCCGCAACACGCTGGCCATCACCATCAACGACCCCGGCGGCGTCACCCAGCCCTTCCACGCCGCTTGGGCCAACCTGCTGGCCGCCCCAGCCGCCCGCTGGGACTCGTTCTGGTACCTGCAGATCGCCCACGCGGGTTACTACTCGCGCGCGTCCAGCGCGTTCTTTCCCCTGTACCCGCTGCTGATCGCGCTCGGCAACGCCGTCTTCGGGTCCGAGCTGGTCGTCGGCGCGCTGATCTCGGTCGTCGCCATGACGATCGGGCTCTTCCTCCTGCATCAGCTCACGCGGCTTGACTTCGGCGAGCCCGAAGCGCGGATCGTCGTGCTCCTGACCGCCTTCTTCCCGACCGCGCTGTTCCTCTCGGCGGTGTACACGGAGGCGCTGTTCCTGGCCCTGTCCGTGGGGGCGATCTACGCGGCCCGCCTGGATCGCTGGGCGATCGCCGGCCTGCTCGGGTGCCTGGCCGGCGCGACCAGGCCGAACGGCGTCCTGATCGCGCTGCCGCTCGTGCTCATCTACCTGTACGGCCCCCGCGCCAAGGCCCGTCGGGTGAGCGCGGTCAGCTGGTGGCGCCCCCGCTACCGCCTCGGCCGTTCGTGGCTGTGGCTGGTGCTGGTTCCGGTCGGCGCGGCCGCCTATCTGGCCTACCTGTGGGTTGCGCACGATGCGCCGCTGGCCCCGTTCCAGATTCAGACCTACTTCTGGGGCCGCGAGTTCGTGGGTCCGTTCGGGTCGGTGGTGCGCCTAGTCGCGGCCCTTCCCCACGACGTCCATCGGCTGCTCGTGGGCCACACGGTGGCGGTCGAGCCCGGCGATCCGATCAGCTGGAACGGCCACGACCTGATCGACCTCGGCTTCCTGGCCTTTGTCCTGGCCGGGCTGGCCTTCTCATGGCGCCGGGTGCCCGTGGCGTACTTCCTCTACGCCCTGGTCCTCCTCGCCTCGGCCCTGAGCGAGCCGGCCAAGCTCGAGCCGCTCGGGTCCTTCCCCCGCTATCTGCTCGTCATCTTCCCGATCTTCATGGGCTGGGGTGCGAAGCTGGCCGGCCACCGCAACGCGACCCGGGGCGTGCTCGTGGCCTCGGCCGTGTTGCTGGCCGTGATGAGCGGCCTGTGGGGCATCTGGGCCTGGGTGGCCTGAGGTCGCCGGCGCGGGCGCGCGATCGCGCCCGCGCTGTGCACCGCTACCCTGATCCCTCGATGATCTCGACCAACCAATTCCGCAACGGCATCCATATCGACGTGGATGGCACGATCTTCAAGGTGCTCGAGTTTCAGCACGTCAAGCCCGGAAAGGGCGGGGCCTTCGTGCGAACGAGGCTGCGCCGGGCCAGCGACGGGGCGGTGATCGACCGGACGTTCCGGGCCGGGGAGAAGTTCCGCCCGGTGCGCACCGAGACGCGGCGCATGCAGTACCTCTACCAGGACGGCGCCGATGCCCACTTCATGGACTCGGAGACCTACGAGCAGCTGATGATCCCGGTCGGCACGCTCGGCGACGCGCTGAACTGGATGAAGGAGTCGGCCGAGGTCGAGCTGCTGTACATCGACGATCAGCCGGCCGACGTGCAGCTGCCGAGCGCGACCGACCTGACCGTGGCCGAGACCGAGCCCGGGGTGCGCGGCGACACCGCGTCGGGCGGAGGGTCCAAGCCGGCCGTGCTCGAGACCGGCGCCCGGATCCAGGTGCCGCTGTTCATCGACGTCGGTGACGTGGTTCGCGTCGACACGCGTTCGGGCGAGTACGTCTCGCGTGCCTGACCGCCGGGGGGGCAGGGGCCAGCGTGCGTAGGACCGAGCAGCGCCGCGCCGCAGTCTGGGTCCTGTACCAGAGCGACCTGCTGGGCCGCCCGCTCGATCAGAGCTTCCCGCCCGACACCCATGCCTTCACCAGGACCCTGGCCCAGCTGGTCCGCGACCGCCAGCCGGAGCTCGATGCGCTCATCTCCCGGCACTCGAGCGGATGGTCGCTGGAGCGGATCGCGCCGCTCGAGCGCTCGATCCTGCGCGTCGGGATGGCCGAGATGCTCTACCCCGACGAGGTGCCCGGCGAGCGGGAGATCCCGCCTCAGGGCGCGATCGACGAGGCCGTGGAGACGGCCAAGCGCTTCTGCGGCGCCGACGCGCCCGCCTTCGTCAACGGGATCCTCGGCGCCGTGCTGCGCGAGCGGGAGACGGGCACGAGCCGCGACCGCGCCCGCTCCGACGCACGTTGACGGCGATCATCTGACGCTCGCCCGCGACGCACCCGCGAACGGTCGAGTGCGTGACCGATCGGCGTCGCTGAGAGGACGTTGCATAAACGCCCCGCCCACCCGATTTGTTGTGGTCGTATCACAGCTGGACGATGCGCCGGACAAGGGGTAGGCGCGAGAGTTGTGAGCCTGGTCGAGAAACGGGCCGCATGTTCCTGTTTTTCGACCAGGCTCGCTCGATCCGCCCGACTCCGTCCCACGTACGACCAAGCGGGGCGCCGCCAATTGTCAGCTGCCCACAATCCGCCTCATTTGGGCAACGCCCTCTTATCGACGCCTATTGGCCCGGCAAGGCCACGACCGCCAGCGCGAGCGCGACGATCGTGAACGCCCTTGATGTTCCCTGCCGAAACATCGACGGCGCAGACTACTTCGTGGAGCGTGCGGCATGCGCCGGGTCTCGCCGCGCCCGAGCAGGGCCCGAGCCTCGCCACGCGGCGGATCAGACGCTCAGCTGTGGCTCGTCACCGCCACTGCGCTCGGACTGCCGGCGGTCACGATCGCCTGAGCGGCGAGTCTCCCGGTGAACACGCACCCGCCGAGGAACGTGCCCTCGAGCGAGCGCTTGCCGTGCATCCCGCCGCCGCCGAACCCGGCCGCCTCGCCGACGGCGTAGAGACCGCCGATCGGCTCGCCGGTGGGGCGCAGCACGCGCGAGGACAGGTCGGTCTGGATCCCCCCCAGGCTCTTGCGGGCCATGACCGTCATCCTGATCGCGATCAGCGGCATCGCCTTCGGATCGACGATCCGCTGGAAGCGGCAGGTGCGCAGCCGATCGCCGCGCCAGTTGGCCACCGATTCGATCCGCCGCAGCTGGTCGTCGTTGAACAGGCCCTTGCCTCGGGCGATCGTTGCGTCATACCGGGTGACCTCGTCCGCCATCCGCTCGGGGTCGAGCGCGTCGTCGCCGGTCAGCTCCCGCATCCTGGTGGCCAGCTCGGGCAGCGACCGGGCGGTGAGGAAGTCCGGGCAGCGCTCCACGAAGAAGCGGACCAGCGTCGGCTTGCCGAGCACGACCGAGAGCAGGAAGCGCGCGAGGTGCTTCTCGCGGATGTTGGGGTTGTGCTCGGATCCCGACACGTCGAGCTCGCGCCGGGCGATCTTCCAGTTGCAGACCATCCAGTAGTAGCCCCGCTCGTCCTCGCACATCCGGGTCAGCGCGTCGTACGCGTCGAAGGTCGGCATCAGCGGGACCGGGCCGTAGCGACGGCCGGTCGGGTCGAGCACGAGCCCCGAGCGGGGCGGGATCAGCTTGACCCCGTGAAGCGGCCCGTGCGGCGTCGGATGGCGCACGGCGTCGGCGTAGTTCCACATCCGGTCGAGGTGGGTGACATTGCCCCCGAGCCGCGCCACCTCCTCGTGCATGGCGCCGTCGGCGTAGTAGTGCGATCCCATCAGGATCTGGGCCGGCGGCTTGCCGAGCTCGGCCGGCCATTCCCGGCGAACGATCTCGAGATTGCCGCCCACCCCTCCGGCTGCGATCACCAGATGGTCGGCCGCCACGTCGGTCTCGGCGCCGTCTCCGGCCTCGGGTGAGATCCGGCACCCGGTCACGGTGCCGCCGTCGACGATCAGCTCGGTGGCCCGGGTGCGGAACCGGACCTCCAATCGCGACCGCCGCGGATGGGCCTCGATCGCCCCCCACAGAGCGTCGACGAGGGCCTTCCCGCAACCCCACGTCAAGTGGAAGCGAGGGACCGAGTTGCCGTCTCCGAAGACGCCGCGCTCGGCCCAGTTGACGACGGGGAAGAACCGCACCCCGCGCCCCCGAAGCCAGCCGCCGACCTCGTCGCGGGCGCGCGCGACGTACTCCTCGGCCCACCGCCGGGGCCAGTCATCTGCGTCGTCGAACGCGGCCACCCGCAGCCAGTCCCCGAGCGCGAGATCGACGCTGTCCCTGATCCCCGAGCGCCGCTGCTCGCGAGTGTCGACCATGAACATGCCGCCGAACGCCTCGCGGGCCAGCCCGCCGACCTCGTGTGGATGGCAGCGGTCCAGCAGCAGCAGTCGGTTTGGCGCGCCCGCCCGCTGCTCGAGGAGCTCCAGGGTGGCGACCAGACCGGCGATCCCCGCCCCGATCACGACGACGTCGAACCGCTCGTGGGCGGCCATGGTTACCGACCACCCGGCGCGAGCGCGGCCAGCCCGTCGTCGACCGCCTCGACCACGTCCACGTGCCGCCCGATCCCGGCCAGCCGGAGCGTGGCCTCGACGGTCGAGCCCGTCGGGATGACCAGTCTCAGCGCCTGGCCGCGGGCCCGCAGGCTCTCACCCAGCCGATAGAGCAGCTGGATCCCGGCGCTGTCGATGTAGTCCACGTCGGACAGGTCGAGCACGACACCGAGCACCGTGTTGGGCGTGGCGTCGGTGATCACGGTCCGCAGCTCGGCGGCGTTCGACATGTCGATCTCGCCGGTCAGGCGCGCCACGACGGCCTCCTGGCCGACGGTGAGCTGGACGTCGGCCAGCCTCATGGTTCGCCGAGTCGCTTTCGCATGACGATCTGGGTGCCCGCATCGGTGGCGTTGACCTCGACTTGGTCCATGGCCGTATCGATGATCGTAAGGCCCCGGCCGCGCTCATCGCCTCGAGGCGGCCGCCAGTGCCCGCCGTCGCGGACCGAGATCGTCAGTCGGTCATCGGTGGCCGACGCGCTGAGCTCGAAGCTGGCCGGAGCGGGGGAGTAGGCGTGCTCGATCGCGTTCGCGCAAGCTTCGTTGACGGCCAGGGTGACCTCGGTGACGGCCGAGTCTTCGGCGCCGCGGGCGCGCAGCCACCGGCGGATCACGCGCCTGACCCGGGCGAGCGCGTTCGGGTCGGCCGGAAGCTGCAGATACAGCTCGGCCGGGAGCGCGGTCCACTGCAACGCCAGGAGCGCCAGGTCGTCGGTGGGTCCGTCGGCCGGAACCATCCCCTCGATGGCCAGCCGGCAGGCATCCTCGGCCGAGGTCGCGCCCTGGAGGGCCCCGATCAGGGCATCGATCCCCTCACTCAGCGGCACGTGCCGGCGCTCGACCAAGCCGTCGGTGTAGAACACGAAGATCTCGTCGGTCTCGAGCCCCAGCTCCAGCTCGGGACAGCTGGCATACGGAAAGCCGCCCAGCGGCGCGCCGGGTGTGATCTCCACCGCTCTGGAATTTGGCCCACCCGCCCCCGAGACGATCACCGGGGGCGGGTGGCCCGCGCTGGCCAGCCGCAGGCTGCCGGTCTCGGGGTCGAACACGGCGTACGCGGCCGTGGCCATCGCGTACTCGCCGGTCGATTGCACGAACCGATCCACGAGCTCGAGCGCGCGTGCCGGCGGATGTCCCTCGACGGCATAGGTCCGCAGCGCCGTGCGCAGCTGGCCCATCCGGGCGGCCGCCCTGACTCCGTGGCCGACCACGTCACCGATGGCCATCCCGACCAGCCCGCGCGGGAGCTCGATCACGTCGTACCAATCGCCGCCGACGTCACCGCGAGCGGGGATGTAGCGGGCCGCCACCGACACCCCGAAGGTGTCGGGCAGGCGCCCGGGCAGGAGGCTGCGCTGCAGCAGCCTCGCGACGGCGTGCTCGCGCTCGAGCGCCGCGAACAGGCGGGCCCGCTCGATCGCCGGCGCCGCCCGAGCGGCCGCGATCTGAAGGACGGCGAGGTCTCGCTCGTCGAACCGGCGCGGCCGTAGCGAACCCACGTGCAGGACGCCGACGAGGTCGCCCTCGACGATCAGCGGAACCCCGAGCAGCGAGCGGATCCCCTTCTCGCGCAGGATCGGATTGTGGATGTCGGCGTCGTTGACCTCGCCGATGAAGATCGCCACGCGCTGCGCTGCTATCCGGCCCGCGAAACCCCGGCCGATCGGGACCCGAACGCCGGCCTCGACCTCCTCCTCGATTCCCTTGGCCGCCCGCGCTACGAGCTCCTGTTCCGCCCGGTCGACCAGCAGGATGGCGGCCGTGTCGACACTGAGCGCGTCACGAACCCGGATCAGGAGCTCGTCCAGGAGCTCCTCGAGTCCGAGCTCGGATAGCGCCGGGTCGCCGAGCCCTTGCAGATGCCGGACCTGCTCAGAGGGGGCCACGATCGTCGTGGCCGGCTTGAGCACCTGCTGGCCGGCGCCCGGCTGGCGCGGCGGGGTTCGCTGCGGATCCTGCGGCATGCGAGGGGTCCGGAGCTAGCCGCCCGCGGGCGTGAGGACCATCACCGGGATCGTGCGGTTGGCCTTGCGCTCGTACTCGCCGAACTGGGGGGAACGCTCGACCTGGGTCCGGAACAGCCGCTCCCGCTCCTCGCCGGTCGCCTCGCTGGCTACGGCCGGCAGCGTGTCCGTCCCGACCTCGATCGTCACGTCGGGATGGGCCTTGAGGTTGTAGTACCAGTCCGGATTGGTGGGCGCTCCGCCCTTGGAGGCGAACACGACATAGCGAGCGGCGTCTCGCTGGTAGGCGAGGGGGTTGGTGCGGTTCGTGCCGGTACGCGCCCCGGTGTGGTGGAGCAGCAGCAGCGGCATCTCCGCGAACATGCCCCCGACGCGGCCCTGGTGGGTCCGGAACTCCTCGATGATCTGCTGGTTGAAGTCGGCTGGCGAGGTGGACATAAGGCTCCTTTACCTGACTCGTTCTTGCGCCTCGGACCTGGATCGTCGCACTTCGCGCGGCGTGGATGACCGGCCCGGCCGGTCACCGCCACCAGGCCCGAGTGCGGGCGCGCCGTCCTCAGCCCGCGATGGTCAGCGCCGGCCTCGGCGCCGGGCGCTTGGTCAGCTTTTCGAGCTCGGTTCGGAGCTGCCAGACCAGGGGCGAGTCGAGATTGGCCTCGAGCAACCGGAGGCTGCGTCGATAGTGGGCCAGGCGGCGAGCGCGGGGTGCCCTGGTCCGTTCCGGTCGCCTGCGATCGGCCCGGCCGACCTCGAGGCCCAGCTCACGGACCTTGGCGATCTTGTCGGCCGCGAAGATCAGCAGCGCGTCGTGCCCGGCCAGTGCCACCTGGTCGCGCAGCGCCGCCTTGCGCTCCTCGTACTCGGGGATCCCCTTGTCCTCGGTGACCGCGAGGACCAGCGCAGCGACCGGCTTGCCGAAGCGCCGGCCGATTCGGTCCGGGTCGACGGTGGTGTTCTCGAGGACGTCGTGCAGCACGCCGGCCGCGATCACGTAATCGGGCGCGTCGGCCTGGTAGAGGAGGGTGGCCACCTCGAGCGGATGCTCGATGAAGTCCGCGCCGTCGACGGCGCGGTGCTGCCCGGCGTGCCACCGCTGGGCGTAGGAGATCGCCGCCCGCGTCTTCGGCAGCCCCGCTACCAGATCGACGATGGTGCGTCTAGCCCTCATCGGTGGCGGCAGTCTACGCAATGCCGCAAAGTGGATGGAAAAAGTTCGCAAAGCGGCGCAACCGGTGGCTGGCTGGCCGGAGCTCAGCCCGTCAGGACCGGTGCCAGGCGTTGCTCCAGCGCCGAGCGGGGCAGCGCGCCGACGACGCGATCGACCTCTTTTCCGTCGCGGATCACCACCAGCAGCGGGATCGATTGGGCGCCGAACCGAGTGGCCAGCCCTGGGTTGGCGTCGACGTCGACCTTGACCACCTTCAGGCGACCGGCGTGCCGCGCAGCGAGGTCTTGGAGAACGGGGGAGATCATCCGACAGGGTCCGCACCACGCGGCCCAGAAGTCCACGACCACCGGCACCGAGCTCGTCGTCTCCTCGCCGAAGGTCTCGGTGCTCGCGTCGACCACCCACGGGAGCGAGGATTTGCACTGGGGACAGCGGGGGGTCCCGCGGGCCACGGGGCCCACGCGATTGCGAGTACCGCAGGTCGGACAGCCGATGATCGCCATCAGCTAGAGGGTAGAAGGCCCCAGCCGCCTTCGGCCTTCTGGCCATCGCCGCTATAACCGCCGGTATGACTCCAGTACGCGTACGCTTCGTGGGCTGCGGCGACGCGTTCGCCGGTGGCGGTCGCTTCCAGACCTGCTTCCACGTCAGCGGCGGCGCTGCTCCGCTCCTGATCGACTGCGGGGCGACCACGCTGGTGGCGCTCAAACGCGAGGGGATCGACCCCGCCTCGATCGGCTGGGTGCTCCTGTCGCACCTGCACGGCGATCATTTCGGCGGCCTGCCGTGGCTGATCCTGGACGGCCAGTTCGCCCGGCGCACCCGGCCCCTGGTGATCGCCGGGCCACCGGGCGCCGAGCGGCGCTTCATCGAGGCCTTCGACGCCCTGTATCCCGGCGCCGTCAGAGCGGAGCGTCGATTCGCGACCGAGTTCGTGGAGCTCGCCGAGCACGTTCCCTGCGAGATTGGTCCCGCCGTCGTGACGCCCTTCCGGGTCGTCCACGGCAGCGGCGCGCCCGCGTACGCTCTGCGGGTCCAGTACGGCGGCAAAGTGATCGCCTACTCGGGCGATACCGAATGGACGGACAGCCTGATCGACGCCGCCCGGGGCGCGGACCTGTTCGTCTGCGAGTGCAACCACTTCGACAAGCGCGTGTCCGGGCACCTGGACTACGTCACGCTGGCCGAGAAACGGCCGCAGCTCGATTGCCGGCGGCTCGTGATCACGCACATGGGCGAGACGATGCTCGCCCGTCTCGGTGAGGTGGACGCCGACCCGGCGGCCGACGGCATGGTCGTCGAGCTGTGAGCGGTCAGGTCGACCGCAGCAGGTAGGGCGTTCCCGCAGTCGATCGTGGCACCATGCCGGGATGGCCGACGAGCGGATTTCCGGGACCCTCGCCGCGGCGGTGACACCACTGTGGGATGAAGGCGAGCGGCTGGACGAGGAGGCGTTCGGAGCGCTGATGGAGTTCTATGGGGCGGCGCAGATCGAGGGTCTGCTCGTACTCGGAACCACCGGCGAGGGGATCCTGCTGGCCGACGAGGAGCGCCGGCGCGCGGCGGAGCTCGCCGTCGCCGGCTCTGGGGCGCTACGGGTGATCGTGCACTGCGGCGCCCAGACCACGGCCAGCACGTACGCCCTGGCGGCCCATGCGGCGGCCGCCGGGGCGGACGGGGTCGCCGTGATCGCGCCCCCGTATTACCCCTTCTCCGCCGCCGAGCTTCTCGAGCATTTCGCCGCCGCAGCCGCGGCCTGCGATCCCCTGCCGTTCTACCTGTATGAGTACGCCGATCGCAGCGGCTATGCGATCCCGATCGAGGTCGTCGGCCGGCTGCGTGAGCGCGCCCCCAATCTGACCGGGATGAAGGTCTCGGACGCGCCGTTCGAGCGCGTCGCGCCGTACCTCGCGACCGGGCTGGACGTGTTCATCGGAGCCGAGTCGCTGATCCGTCCCGGCCTGGCGGAGGGCGCCGTGGGCGCGGTGTCGGGCGTCGCCGCGGCGTTCCCCGAGGCCGTGGCGGCGTTGGTGCGCGACCCCACGCCCGAGCGCTCGGCGGTCGTCGAATCGCTGCGCCGGGCCCTCTCGGAGTACCCGTTCCAGGCCTCGGTCAAGGCGGCGCTGGGCTTCCGCGGCGTGCCCGTCCGGCCCGATGTCCGCGGGCCCCTCCGGCCGCTGCCGGCGGACGCCGTTCCGCTCCTGAGAGCCAAGCTGGAGCGCCTGCTCGCCGAAGCGGCCGTGTGAACCACCGCACCGACGGCGCCCGTCGAGTGTTCCTGTCAAGACATGGCGAGCACCGATCGGCCCATCGTGATCCTGACGCGCGCTCAGCGCGACGCGATCTTCGAAGAGATCGAGTTCGCGTTCGAGTCCGCGCGCGACCTGCCGTTCATGCTCGAGTACGGCGCGGACAGCATCTGTGATCGCCGCGATGCCCGAGAGCTCATCTGGCGCCTCCAGGTCGCCGGTCGGCTGCTCGATCAGCTCGGGTGGCAGGAGCGAGGAAACCGGGACGGATACGTACTCGAAGTCGACGCGGATGTCGACCGCTTCGCCGCGCGCATCGAGAGTTACGCGCTGATCGCACTCGAGGACAACCGCAGAGGGCTGTGCGACTCCAACGACGAGGTTCGCGCGACGGCCCGACGGCTGATCGACGTCGACCTCGACGCGCTCGAGGCTGCGCTGGTCGTGCGAGCCGCGTTCAAGGTCGCCCGCGCCCTCGAGACGTCGGCCGCCCGGCCGGTCGATGGCGCATAGCCCTGGCGCGGTTACTAAGATGGCGGCGAATCGGATGCGGAGGCGCGGCATGTGGCATGGGGTCCGCCGAGGGGTCCTGATCGGCGGTGTGGTCATCGGAGCGATGGCGGCGCTGGCTGTACCCGCGGGGGCGTCGATCACGCCCACGCTCACGCTGGATCAGAGCGCCGGCGACACCGCAGGATCCACCGCGAACCTGGGGCTCGATCTGAAGTTCGCGCCCACGGGGACCGATTCGCCCGACGACATGATCCTCAACCTGCCGCCGGGCCTGCTGGCCAACGCGTCGATCGACGGCGGCGCCTGCTTGAAGACAGTCGACCTCAGCGACACCGCGTGCCAGGTCGGGAGTGGCACGGTCACCGCGGATGGCGCGATCCCGACGTCCGTCACCTTCGACCTCGTCCCGCCGCCCAACCCCGGCGACCTCGCCGGCCTGGCCGTCAACATGAGCGGCACCCAGATCGGCTCCACAGCCGACGTCAAGGTCCGCCCGTCCGGCGACCCCGACGGAGTCGGGGTCACGATCGACTTCGTGCTGCCCGACATGCTGGACGGCGTCCCGATCTCGATTGCCGAGATCAGCAGCACGTTCAACGGGCTGCGCTATCCGGCCACGTGCCCGTCCACACCGCACAGCTTCAGCGTCTCCGTCAACTCCTACAGCGACGCGACGTTCCAGACCGTGACTGCCCCGCTGATGGTCACTGGCTGCTCCGCGCTCCCGTACTCGCCCGCGTTCACTGTGACCGCCGCCCGGGACAGCGGTGACAGACAGGTCAAGCTCAGCACCCAGATCACCGAGGCCGCCGACCAGGCACCGAGCGCGGCGGTCACGCTCGCCTTCCCGTACGCGATGCTGGCGCCGAACTTCCAGTCGCTGCCGGTCATCTGCACCGATCCGGCCAGCGGCACGTGCGAGCAGGTGGGCTCGGTCAGCGCGACCTCGCCGCTGTACCCGGCCACGCTCACCGGCAAGGCGTACCTGACCGGCTCGGTCAGCGCGCCGACGCTGACGCTCGTGTTCCCGTCGCCGTTCCCGCTGACGCTGACCGGCACGGTCGACCTGATCAAGAACACGACGTCCTTCACCGGCCTGCCCGACATCCCTCTGACCGACCTCAGCGTCTCCCTGGCCGGTGGTACGAATGGCCTGTTCGACGCCACCTGCGCCCCGGCCTCGGGGACCGCGACGGCGACGTTGACCGACCAGAACGGCGACCGAACTGTCAACGCACCGTCCAACTTCACCGTGTCGGGCTGCCCGTCGACCGCCGCCGGCGGGCCGGCGCTGACCTTCAGGGTTCGGGCGGCCCGGCGGGCGGCCAAGCTGAAGGCCCTGACGATCGAGCTCCCGGCTGGGCTCAGCTTCGTGCGTGGCGGGCTCCAGGCCACGGGCGTCAGGCTCAGCGGGGCCCGGATCAAGTCGCTCACGCTCTCCCACGGGCACCTGCTGATCGCTCTACGCCGGCCGGTCTCGGGGCTGACGGTCAGGATCACCGCCGCCGCCCTGCACGAAAGCCCCGCGCTGATGGCCCGGACCAAGGCCGGGAAGCTCGTGCGCCTGCTCCTCACCGTGGTGGCCGAGAACATCCATGGCAAGCGGGCGACAATCCGTGTCCACGTCACGCTTTAGGGCAGGGAAACGAATGCGGCCAGTGGCCCACCGGTGAGCGCTCCGGCCGGCTTCACCTGGCCATCGCCCTGCGCAAGCCCGTCTCCAGCCTCGAGGTCCAGATCAGCACCAGCGCGCTCCACGAGAGCGCCACGTTCAGTTCCCGCAGGCCGGCGAGCGTGCTGCTGACCGTGATCGCCGAGAACACCCGGGGGCGGCGCACGGCGATCCGGCTTCCGGCCGCGAACCCTGGGCTGTAGCTGGGCCCGATCTCGCGCCACCGGGCCCGCCCGCATCTCGCATCATCGCCCTACCCGAGAACCCTGCCGACGATGTCAGCCCGCGGGACCGGGCCCCACAGGCGGCTGTCGTCGGCTGCGCCGCGGTTGTCGCCGAGGACGAAGTAGTCGCCTTCGGGGATGGTGATCGGGGTGGGGAAGTTGCAGGAGGGACCCGAGCCGCAAGGCGTCGTGTCAAAGGAATCCTGCTCACGCACGCCGTCGCGGACCACCCGCCCGCGGCTGATCGTGATCGTGTCTCCCGGCCCGGCGACGATCCGCTCGATCACGGTCACCGAGGACTTCTCCGGGGTCGGTTGATCGCACGCGGCCGGGTGTCCGGAGCCCTGGTCGGGGTCTCCGCACACCGGCGGGGAGGACTCGGCTCCGGACGGTGCGTGGAGGACGACGATGTCTCCGATCTTGGGGACGTAGGACTGGGCGATGAGCACGCGCACAGTGCTGCCGGCCGGGAGGGTTGGCGACATCGCGGGCGAGGACACCGGAACGGTCGTCACCACCCCGGAGACGGCGGCGCTGTTTCCCCCCACGAGCGCCACCGCCACCACCGCCGCGATGGCGGCCAAGGGCACTGCCGCGAACAGAGCGATGCGAACCAGCAGCGGCCGCGGGGTCACTGGGGGAGCGGTCTCTTCGGACATCGGCGGTGGTGCTGCCTTACGCTCCAGCCTCAGCCGCGCTTCCCACTGCTCCCGCGTCGGCAGTCGCTCCACGCCCATCAGGTTCTTGCCGCACGAGGCGCAGAACGCCCGCTCCCCGGCGGGTTCACCGCATTCCGGACACACGCGCACGATGGCGCTCGATGCTAGGTGAGGTACCTTTGCCTGCGTGGCCAGGTTGCTCTTTTGGCTGGTCGGTGTCGAGCTGACGTTCGTTGGCTTCGGTCTCCTCTCCGCGGCCGCGCTGGGGATGGAGAAGCGATCGCGCTTCGGGGCTCGCGTCGCGCTCGCCTGCCTCGTGATGCTCTGGGTGGTGCTGCTCGCGGCCGGGACGGTCGCGGTCGGCGTGCTGCGCGAGAACATGCTCGGGCCGCTCTGGCTCCTGCTCGCCGTCACCGCCCTGGGCCTCGGGCCGGCCTGCTGCTATCGCCGTGCGGCCTCGGCCCCGGGTTCGTCCGACACCGGATGGGGCCCGGGGTCCGGTCCCGGTCCGCCGCCGTCGCGGCCGGACAGGCCGCTTGGGGGGATTCCGCTTCCGGACGCCGACCAGTCCTCCGAGCGAGTCCGCGACCACCACCGCCCCAGGCTCGGCGACGCGAGGCCGCGGCGACAAGAGCGTGAGCCGGACCACGGGCCGACGCCTGCGAACAGGTAGCGCCCGAGCGGCGCCGGGTACGCCTGGCCGCATCGGTTATCGGCACCTCCTTGCCGTCCACGACGGTACGCCCGAGGGGGATGAGGCGATCGTGGCCGCCGACCTGTTGGCGCAGCGCGACGGCGCCCGGTTGACGATCGTGGCCGTCGTGGAGTTGGAGCGACCGGCGCGGGTGATCACGCGGTGGTACCGGGGAACCCGCGTCTGGAACGACGTGATCCTCGATCAGGCCCGGGCCGACCTCGATCGGGCGGCCCACCTGGTGGAAACCGCGGCGGACTACACCGTCCTCTTCGGCCCCCTCCGACGGGCGCTTCCGGCCGGGGCCGACGAGTTTGACTGCGACGCGATCATGCTGCCGCCCCGGCCGCGGCGCCGGCTGGCCAGGCTGGTGTCGCGCGATCCGGCCGCGTCGATACGCCGGCGGACGTCCTGCGAGGTCCTACGACCTCGATGACACCTGCGCCGGCAGGCCGGCGGCGTGAAGCAGCGCGTGGAGCTCGGTCGCCACCTCGGCCGCGGAGCGTCCGGTCGTTTCGATGACGCCGCACCCGGTCCTTGCCAGGTGGCACCCTCCCTGAGGTGACCAGCACACCCGCCGCGGAGCAGCACCTGCGCGACCTCACGCTGCTGCGCCGCGTCCGTGACCGGATCGACCGGGAGTACGCGCAGCCGCTGGACGTCGAGGCGCTCGCCCGCGGCGCGCACATGTCGGCCGGGCATCTGAGTCGCCAGTTCCGGCTCGCCTACGCCGAGTCGCCTTACAGCTATCTGATGACGCGGCGGATCGAGCGGGCGATGGCCCTCCTGCGTCGTGGCGACCGCAGCGTCACCGAGGTCTGTTTCGAGGTCGGCTGCTCGTCGCTGGGCACGTTCAGCAGTCGCTTCACCGAACTGGTCGGTATGCCGCCCAGCGCCTACCGGCGGCTCCAGGCGCGCGCGACGGGCCGGGATGCCGCCGTGCGTGGCGAAACAGGTGACCAAACCGATCAGGAATCGAGAAGCATCCGCGCCGAGCCGCGCCTAGAGTGACGGCAATGGACATCACCATTCACGCGAGCTTCCTCCCGCAGGACGACCCGGACACAGCGATGGCCTTCTATCGCGACACCCTCGGCTTCGAGGTCCGCAACGACGTCGGGTACAGCGGGATGCGCTGGATCACGGTCGGCCCAGCCCGGAACGTCCATCGTCCTGTACCCGCCGGCCGCAGCCCCCGGCGTCACCGACGACGAGCGCCGCACGATCGCCGAGATGATGGCCAAGGGGACCTACGCCAGCATCAACCTGGCCACCGTCGACCTCGACGCGACCTTCGACTTCCGCGATCCCGCGGGCAACCTGATCCGCATCCAGGAGCTGCGCTGACCCGGCCGGCGATCGCCGCCAAGACCAGGACTGACGACACACCGGGTCCGTTGTGACCCATGACTCAGGAGTGACCATGACCAGCTCTTCCACGCAGGGAATCAAGATCGTGCTGCATCCCGTTTCCGACCTGGAGCGGGCCAAGCCTGTGTACGCCGCCCTCCTCGGCGGGCCACCGCAGGCCGACTCGTCCTACTACGTGGGCTTCGACACCGCAGGCCAGCACATCGGGCTGCTGCCGGGCGGTGGGCCACAGGGCTACACCTCGCCCGTGGCCTTCTGGGAGGTGCCAGACATCGAGGCGAAGCTCGGCGAGGTCACCGCTGCCGGTGCGGTCGTCAACGAGCCCGTGCGCGACGTAGGCGGCGGCCGCCTGGTGGCCACCTTCACCGACCCCGATGGCAACGTCCTCGGGCTGGTCCAGGACCCGGCCTAGAGACCTGTTGGCGAGGCTCAGACAGGCCCGCGTGAGCCCAGCTTCGACGACGCCCGCTGCCAGGCCGGCCGCGCGGCGAGTGACTCCATGTACGCGGCGATCGTGGGCGACGGTTCGATCGCGCCGACGCGGACAGCGACGCCCAGCACCCCGCCGGCGACGATGTCGGCCACAGTGAACCGGGAGCCAACGAGGTATGGAGGCGTCCCCGACAGCGCGCCCTCCAACACGGCGACCGCGTCAGCGCAGCGCGCGGCCGCGTTCGCCGATGCCTCCGGGTACTCCTCGCGGTGGCGGCGGCTCTCGATCGCCGGCGCTTCGAGCTCGGTCATCGCGAAGATCGACCACCCCTGCACGACCGCGCGCTCATGCGTGGCGGGAGGCGGCAGTAGCCCGGCCTCCGGGGAGAGTTCGGCCACGTGGAAGACGAGCGCGGTGGACTCGAACAGCGGGCCTTGCTCGTCCTCGAGCACCGGCACCCGGCCCAGCGGATGGCGCGCACGATGTTCGGTGCTGCCCGCCTCCTCGGCGCTCATGGTCACGAGCTCGTAGTCGGCGCCGACCTCCTCGAGCGCCCAGACGACGCGGATCGGCCGACCCGCCCCGACTCGGTGGTATACCCGCAGCCTGCTCATAGTCGAGCAGCAGCCTATACCCGGCGTATGTCGTCGAGCCGCGCGGCCTCAGCACACCTTCACGGCGGGCTGGCGGCTGCGACGGGCTATACGGTCACGCTCGTGGCCGGTTCACGTTGACCGAACCGGCGAACGTGAGCCTCGCGATCACGCAGCCCGCCACCGGCCGCGAGGTCGAGGCAGGTGCGTCGCCGAGACCAAGCACAACAACCACTCGGCGCGGTGCACGCCGACCCGTGGAACGCTCGAGTAAGTAAGCCCGCCGCTCTCGTTCAGGCGTCGTAGTCGACGGTCACGGTCGGGCTGGTCGGGTGCGACTGGCAGGTCAGCACGTAACCGTCGTGCAGGTCGGTTGCACCGAGTGCGAAGTTCTGATCCATCTCCACCGTTCCGGCCAGGAGCTTGGCCTTGCAGGTGCCGCACGCGCCGCCCATGCACGCGTATGGCGTGTCGTCGCGGACCTGTAGCGCGGCTTCGAGAATGGTGTCCCCGGGCGCGAGCTCGAGTGTCTGCTCGGTGCCCGATAGGCGCATGGTCACGGTGGCCGCGCCGTAGTCGCGACCGTCCGCCGGGCTGGTGTCGTAGCCGTAGAACAACTCGACGTGGATGCGCTCGGAAGCAGCGCCGTGATCGAGCAGCGCCTCGCGAACTTGCGTCACCAGCTCGAGCGGACCGCACAGGAACCACTCATCGACCGTTGCCGGGGCGAGCCCGTCGGTGAGCCAGCGGCCGAGTTTTTCACCGTCGATCCGCCCGCTCAGCTCGGGGGGGTGGTGCGGATCGCGTGAACGGACGTGCATGATCTCGAGTCGGTCGACGTAGCGCGATTCGACTTCGTCGAGTTCGTGTTTGAACATCGTTGTCTCCGCGGTGCGGTTGCCGTAGATGAGCGTGAACCGGCTCTCGGTCTCGATCTCGAGCGTCGTCTCCAGGATCGACAGAATCGGCGTGATCCCACTACCCGCCGCGATCGCCACGTAGTTCTTGCCGGCCAGCGGATCGAGCGCAGGCCCAAACCGCCCGGTCGGGGTCATCAGCTCGAGCGGGTCGCCGGGCTTCAGCCGTTCGAGCGCGAAGGTCGAGAACGCCCCGCCGGGAATGTGCTTGACCGCGATCGCGAGGTCGCCTGTGGTCGCCGGCGAGCAGATCGAGTAGTTGCGCCTGACGCCCTGGCCGCCGAGATCGGTCCGGACGGTCAGGTGCTGGCCGGCGTCGAACCGGAACTCCTCGCGCAGCTCGGCGGGGACGTCGAAGGTGATCTGGACGCTCTCCTCGGTGAGCCGGTCCACGCGCTTGACGGGCACCTCGTGGAATGCCGCGTGCGCGGCGGACGATCCCTTGGGCACCCGCACGGGAAGCAGCTTGAGCAGCTTGCGGTTGAGGTGCTTCCACTCGCGGAACTCCACGGGGTTCAGCTCCTGGCCGAACACGGTTCCGATCGCCGCCTCGCGCTCCAGGTAGGCCTCCTCGTTTCGCCGCCACGTCGCGAGATAGCGGTGGAACGGGACCGACGGGTGCAGGTGGTGAACGAGGTGGTAGTTCTGGGAGAGAAGCAGTGGCGTGAACAGCCACTCCATCCCGACCCGGTTGCGAGTCGCTCGATAGCGGTTATCGCGCTGGGTGTCCTCCAGCCCGTGGTGGGGCAGCCAGTCAAACCACCACGCGAGCACGAACATCGCGATCCGCTCCGGGATCAGATAGATCACCAACAACAGCCAGAGGGTGCCTGTCGCGATCGCGGTAACGATCACGGCGACCGTCAACATCATCAGCGCGGCGGTCTCCGCGACCTCGGCCCGCGGCCGGTGTTTGATGTTCTGCGCGTAGAACGGGACGTAGGCCAGGTCCATCGCCGCCCACCGGAACGGCAGCTGCCACCACTTCCCGTGACTGGCGAACGTGTCCGGGTCGTGGTCGTCGTCGTTGGCGTGACGGTGGTGCTCGATGTGGATGAACCCGAAGGCGCGGAACGAGATCGCGCTCGAGACGAACAGCATCGCCGCCCGACCGAACACGCCGTTCACCCAGCGCTTGGAGCTGATCGAGTAGTGCGAGGCGTCGTGCAGCACCGTGAACATCACAAAGATCGCCATGGCGTTCAGGGCGATCGTCACCGCCCGTGGCACCTGGTGATCGATCGCCAGCCAGCTCGACACGGCGAAAACGGTCAGCGCCCCGGAGAAGATCCCCACGATCGGCCACGACAACTGCGGGACCAGCTCACCCGGGTCGGGAAGCGCGTGGCGCTCCCGCCCCGTCTCGCCGAGCCGTGGCGGCACGGAAACCGACATCAGAACTCGCCTTCCTTTCGCATCATCAAGTAGCGGTGTGGTGAATGTGGGTGGGTGGCACAGGGCCGACCGACGGCGGCGGAGGATCCTCGGAACGAGGTCCCTCCACGCGCCCTGTCGGTCGGGGGTTGCGTCAACTGGCCCGGCAGCCCTGCTTTTCGAACTGCGAGGCCGTCATGTAGCTCACGGTGGGCAGGTAGGCACCCATCGTCTGCTTGACCGTCGCCGGTGAGGCGATGTTCTGCACCGCGTTCTTGAACGCGGGGTGTGCGGTGGTGGCCAGGTTCCGCACGATCAGCAGCGTCGAGTCAGGACGGGTGTAGCCGTCGCCGGTCGTGCCCCAGTTCATCCACGCCACGCCGCACTTGTCAGTCGCGTTGGCGGGCCGATCCTGTGAGAGGCTGACCACGATCGTGTAGTCGCGCGCGGCGTTGATCGGGACTTCCTCGTCGGCCAGGCACGGGCCGCTCGTCTTGCCGCTGGTCGGCCCTTCGTTGTTGCAGATCGACCAATAGCGCAGCTGCGTGCCGCCCTGCACCCGCGCCTCGCCATCGTAGGTGGCGGGGGTGGTCGGCAGCTTGCCGCGCAGCACGGCGATGTTCTGACCCTCGTGGTTGGGTCCGAACCTGCGATCCAGCCACGTGAACACGTAGCCGTTGGCCGGGTTCGCTCCGAGCCCGGTCGCGGTCAGCGGCAGGCTCGCAATCATCGCCTGATCTGCGGTCCCCGCGTAGTACGGCGCGAGGATCCACGAGGGGCCGAAGTACTTGTACCAGGCGGCCGGATCGGTCGCGGGATGCTCGGGGGATGAGCTCAGCGCCAGCAGCTGCTGGATCTTGCTCTCCGGGAACAGGATCGGGTTGATGTTGACCAGGTTGTTCGCGCCCGGCTTGGTCGCAAGCGCCGCACACGCCGCCTGGCCGGTCGAGGTCGTGCCGCCAGCGGCGACGTAGCTCGCGGTGGGGACGCCGACGCCGCCCGTGAAGTCGCGGCCCTTGTCGGGTAGGTACACGCGGGCGGCGATCGTGAAGGCCTGGCCCGCGGGCTGGCCGGCCACGCCCGCGTACACGGTATTCGGCTGCTCGTGGCCGGGCCCGGGGTCGGGCTGATCGACGATCGTCACCGTGTAGGAGCGGTGCGTCACGCTCCGGTTCGCGCCGGGGAGGAACGGGTTGGTCGACCCCTTATCGGGCTTGATGTCGACGTCGTACAGGTAGGAGTGCAGCACCCCGAGCGGCGAGGTGATCGTGAACGAGAAGAACCGCGAATGCGGGAACCGACCGTGCAGCACGATCTTGCCGCCGGCCGGGATCGTGTCGGTCGAGACCTCGTAGTTGGTGTGCGAGTCCGGCCAAATGATGTTGCGGGTCTCCTGTGTGTACGAGGTGCCCCAGAAGCACGTGTGCGAGTCCTGGCCGCCAGGGCCGTTGGCGGGGAAGTGGACCACCGTGCGGTCCGAGCTCCTGGCGGCTGGGAGCGTCCCCGCCGCTGCGACGCCGGTGATCGCCGCGAGCGTGCCCGCGGCGGCGACCGTGGCGCCGATCCATCTTGACTTTCTCATACCGGGTATCTCCTTCGAGGCCTTTGATCGAGCCGCGCTCGCGCACAGCCCTCAGTTGCTTATTGAAAGCAGTATAAACAACTATTGAAGTCTCTGTCAATACCATTGAAAGCGTCTTCAACAACCGGTACGCTGCTTCCAATGCCAACCCGCGCCCGCACCCGACTCGCCCCCGGCGCCCGACGCCAGGACATCCTCGACCACGCCCGCCAACTATTCGGCCAGCGCAGCTACGCCGCCGTATCCGCCAGCGAGATCGCCCGCGCCGCCGGCGTCACCCCGGCGCTCGTGCACCACTACTTCCCGGGCGGCAAGCGCGAGATCTTCCTCGAGCTCGTCGCGCAGCTGACCGACAGTGTCATTCAGACGATTCAAGCCAACCCCACCCAGCCCCTCCGCGAGCGCATCGACGCGACGGTCAACAACTGGCTCGACTTCCTCGACAGCAACCGCGAGACCTGGCTCGCTACCGCCGCGCAGGGCGACTACATCGCAGACCCCGACCTGCAAGCACTCGTCGACGCCGCCAGAGACCGAACCGTCGACACCCTCATCGGCGACTTCACCGACGTTCTAACCGACGATCCATCCACCCGCCTGATGCTGCGCAACTGGCTCGGGTTCAACCGCGCCAGCTCACGCAGCTGGCTCAGAGGAGAGGCAACGCGCGCCGAGACCGCGCTCCTGCTCGCCGAAACTCTCCACCACCTCATCACCACCGTCGCGCCCCAACTCAAGAGCATCGGCGACGACGAAGCCAGTCCAGCTCCGCGAGCTGTCAGTCGTTGATGTCGATCACCGGGGTGATGTCTGGCAGCTGCTGCCCTTCCTCGGCATGCTCGTTGGGTACCACGGCGGTTCCGAGGGCGAAGAACTCGATTACGTGGCTGCCCCAGCCGTGGTTGTTCTCGTTGAGCTTGACCTCCACGATTCCCAGCACGCCGTCACCGATCGCCTCGGCCTCTTTCTGCATGCGCTCCATCGCGAGTTCCCGCGCGTCATACAGGGCCTGGGTGTACTGCTCAAGCTCGACGTTCTTACCTGTCTGGCGCATCGATTGCATCATCCCCCGGTGAGCGACGTGGTAGACGCAGTTGCCCATGACCATCCCCACCGGCCGCTTGCCGGTCTGCATCAGCGTCCAGAAAGCCTGGCCCGAAAGGTCGCTGGTGAACGGCCGCCCGTTCGGAGCGCGGTGCACCTTGCCTCCCTTGTGCTTGATCGCCGTCCCGATGGCGATGAACTCCGCCATGTCGGCGCCCCACTCATATCGGCCGATGTCCAGGCGGACCCCGACGATGCCATCTGCCCCGAGCTGGTCGGCCTCCTCCTCCATTCGGGTCATGGCCAGCTCGCGCGCGGAGTACATCGCCTGGGTGAGGACGCCCATCTCCTGACTTGCCTTCCAGTTGGACTGCTGGAAGCCGATGTGGTAGATGCTCGAGCCCACGACTAGGCCGACGGGCTCAAAGCCCGCCTTCTCCACGCACAGGTACTCGTTCACAGACAGATCAGACGTGAACAGGCCGCGGGCATTCATCTGCAAGCGCTCACTGGCGTGTTCGGCGAGGCCTTCGGTACTGGTCGGATCGTATGTCGACATCAGATGTTCTCCTGGAGTGACGGCGAGCTATGCGCCGAGGTTGATCGACATCACCGGCACACCCAACGGGGCCGGGTGAGGCTCGTGTGCACCCAGGGCAATCGCGGTGCCCAGCACGTGCATCGAGACAATGAAGAAGTGCTGCGCAAACCCGCCGCGGTCGTACTCGTGATGATCGATGCTGTGGCTCAGGGCTGAGATGACCATCTCGTTGGCACCGGCGTCGCTGGCCTGACGCTGGACCTCATTCATCGCGAGCCGACGGGCGGCGTAGACGGCCTGGGTGACCTCCACCATCTCCTGGTTGCCCCACCAGGAGCGCATCGCCTGATTGGCCATCGGGCTGAGTGCCGCGCACACCACGGAGGTGTGGCCAATCACGCCCAACGGCTCGGCCCCGATACGACGCAGCTTGTCGACATCCTGGCCAGAGAGCGCGCACATCCGGGGCCCGGAGCCGCGGCGGGGCGTGAGCGTGGTTTCGCGTACCGCGGTACCGAAGACGGCGAATTCGACCTGGCCCGGATCCCCGAGAAACGCCTTGGCCGTCATCTCGATGCCGATCACCAGGTCGGCGCCGGCGAACTGCGCCTCCTGGCGCAGACGGTCGAACGAGCGCTGCCGCGACAGATTCCACGGCGCAGCGAACGACGGCATCTCCCCGATCCCTCCGCCGTAACCGGACCAGCCGTAGTTCTGCCATCCGTGCTGGACGACCGAGGAGCCCATGATCTGCGCGATCGGCGTCAGACCGGAGGCGTCCGCGACCGCATACTCCTTGACGCTCAGATCGCTGCTGAACACCGCCGAACCATCTGCGGCCGTCCGCTTCAGGCGCTCCTCTGCCCCCAGTGGGATCCCACCGCGCTGGATTCGCTCGAGATCAACGGCCGCCGCGCGACTCTCCTCCTCGCTCGGCGCTATCGGACGTTTCCCAAACGGTGTCAAGGTCACTCGATGCTGGCACATCGCCATCACCGGCACAAACGAGCCGAGGCCTTGGCACGCCTGGCCTAAGGGCCCTTGGGGCCGCCGCAGGCCTTTGCGCCGGCCTGGAACGCCGGCGACTGCGCGTTAACTCCGGGCAGGTAGACCTGTTGGTTGCCGCCGTGGCTGCTGAACACCTTCGGGTCGGGGAAGTTCGGCACGCCGTGACTCCGCATACACCGGGCAAACTTCAAGCCTTGCTGAATGGCCTGCGCGGTCTGCGCCTGACTGGCACGCAGGTGTGGCATGTTCTTCTGGCACTTCTGCCGGGCGGCCCGGAACGCCGGCGCATTGACCGAAACGCCATTCACCGACAACGTCTGCCCGTTCGGCCCCTGCGTGCTCACCACTTGAATGCCGCCGGCGGCGATGTCGGGGAAGTTCGGCACGCCGTTGGCGCGCATGCACTTGGAGAACGCGAGTGCCCCCGGGGGGCCGTCGCTCGGCCCGGGCGACCCCACGCTCGCCGTACTCGAAGCCGTGGTGGTCGCGCCGCCCACCGTTGCTGCGGTCGGGCTGGTTGAGGTTCCCCCGCATCCTGCCACCAGGAGCGCAGTCATCAGCGTTGCGCGCGCGAGCAGGCGCGCTCCCGCCAGGCGGGCCGGCCGTCTTGGATGGATGCTGTCTGGCATCTGGTCTTCGTGTGATGTCCGTTCGGGTCTGCATCGGTTCTACGCCACGGACGGTTTCCGGCCGGTTTCCCCCGGCCGCAAACCGGGCTCGGCTTCCAGCAGACGATTGCGCTCGCGACGGTACTTCTCGGACTCACCGGGAAACGAACGCCAGGATCCACGCCTGTCATCGACCTGCCCCCTGGTGAGGGTCTGGACGCTTTGCGCGCGACGAGCCACGTCCTGGGCGGGCGGTCAGGCTACCGGGATCAGGGTCTGCGTGGACGTGGTCGCGCCGGCGAAGCGGGCGGCTGAGTCGGGATCGTGTGAGGGCAGGTAGATCGTCGGGTGTGCTGCGCAGTGGCCGAGGATCGTTCGCATCGTGGCGATGTGCACTTTGGGGTCTGGCGCGACCGCGTCGGCGCGCAGGGCGTGCAACTGCTCGAGCGAGTCGGTTGTGTCGCCGGCGAGCATTACGTGCCGGCCTGAGTCGTCGATGCAGATCACTGAGATGTGACCGGGAGTGTGCCCGGGAGTGTCGACGGCGACGATTCGTCCGTCAGCGCTGAGCGAGCGGCTTCGCGCAAACGCGCCGAACGGGCCGTCATTGAGCGTGAAGGGCTCGGGGGCGAACCCCGGGGGCAACGGTTGCCGCAGAACGTGGCGCATCACGCGTGCCATCGGGGATGCGAGGTATTCCAGCTCCTTCTCGTGGATCAGGACTCGCCCGCGGACGTGGACCAGGCCGTCGATGTGGTCTCCGTGGGCGTGGGTGAGGACCACCTCCGAGACGTTGCCGAGCTCCAAGCCGGCGGCGGCGATCGCCGTCGGAAGCTCGTGCTCGGGGGTTGCTTCCATACGCGCGAACGGGACGTTCCGCGCTGCCGCGGTCTCACCCGTGTCGACGAGCCGCAGCACGCCGTCGTGCTCGATCGCCCAGCAGTGGATCGGTAGCGGGTCCGAGAAGGGGCCGGGCAGGAACAGGTCAAGTTGGCGGCGCAGACCTTGGCGGGGATACAGGAAGCTGTGCTTGACGCGCACGGCGCCGGTTGTGAGGACGTGGATCTTCATGCGGCGGGCTGCGATCTCGAGGTATTCCGGCTGTCCCAGCGGTCGTGGTACGGCCGCACGCCGAAGAGTTTCGCCAGCACGGCGAGTGGCGGGAGGATCAGGTTCTGGAGCCAGATCGGCGGGGAGGTGGCTCGGCTCTCGTGGCGGAAGTGCCAGCAGGTGGCGCCGAGCTGGAGCGGATTCTTCGGTGCCCCGCGGGGCGTCGTCTGGCCTTCGGAGCCAAGCCCGCCGAAGGCCTCGAACATCTCCTTGGTGTTCAGCGCCGGGCGGAGCTCGACCACGCCTTCGATCGCCACCGATCCGGTGTTTGACTCCGAGTGACGGACGCCAATCGGCACGACTAGCGTCTCGCCCGGGCCGACAACGCGGTGCTCGCCGGCGAGGGTGAAGTGCGCCTGGCCTGCGGTGATCGCGAAGCGCTCCTCCTGGTGGGGATGGACGTGTTCGGTGATGGAGCCGCCGGGCATGCTGCGCCAGTTGAATCGCAGGACATCTTCGCGACCGTCTTGTGGTGTGGCGGTGAACTGGACCGATTCGCCGGTCGCCGGATTGGAGAACTGCCGAAACTGTGCGGCGGCGACGTCTGGGATGGTCATGCCGGCACGCTTTCGTGTCCGTTGGAGGTGCCGTTTCGACTGCTGTACCACGCGACCGTCGCGGCGATCGCCGTCGGGAGCGGTGTGGCTTCGGTCCCGAACGTCGACTGGTACTTGCCCGTATCGAGCACGAACGGCTGCTCGAACTCGTAGGAGAGCTCCACGATTTCCCGGATCGTCGGGTTGAAGAGCCCGAGCGCCCGGACAGCCAGCTTGGGCAGCGATCGAACGCCAACCGGGTGTCCGACGTCGACGGCGACGAGCTCCAGCAGCTCTCGCGTGGTGACAGTCTCCGGGCCGGGCAGGTGCCACACCCCGCCGATCGCGCGTTCATCAGTTCCGAGGGTCGCCAGACCGGCCGCGATGTCCGGGATGTAGCTGTATGTGTGGGGCAGGTCTGGGTTGCCGATGAAGTCAGCGCGTTTGCCGGCAACCGCGTTGCCGAACACGCGCTCGCCGAGCGATGACTCCGTGGCGCCGGCGCCGAAGAAGTCAGACGCCCGCCCGATCGCTATCCGGACCCGCCCGGCGTCCGCGGCGGCCAGCAGCTCCTGGGCCATGGCCGCCCGGGTCCGGCCCTTGACGGTCGTCGCGGCCAACGGGAGATCCTCGGTCATCGGCTCGCCCCCGGTCGGGCCGTAGCAGTACACGTTCTCGAGGCTCACCAGCAAGGCACCGTTGCTCTCAGCAGCACTCAGCACCCCCCGCTGAAGCGGCGGAAACCGTTTCGGCCAATCGGTGTACGGCGCGTTCAGGCATTGGTAGACGACGGACGCGCCCTTGGCAGCATCGGTAGCGGCTTCGGGGTCCATCGCATCAGCGGCCCGCCAATCGACTCCGGCGAGCGGCGCCGATGGCCGGTGCCGCGACACCATCCGAACCGGAACGCCGAGCACGGCCAAGCGGGCAGCCAGCGCACGTCCGACCTGACCGGCACCGAACACCACGTGCAGCCGATCCTCGCTCATCGCCGCGCTCCAGCGCTAACGGGGACCGGGGCAGTGGCGGCCCGAGCCTGTTCGGCCCCACGGACTTCTGCCAGGTCGTGGAAGCCAGCGAAGGCGGTACCGAGCAACAGCGCCCCGGCGGTGATGCCCGTCGTGGCGACGAGTGTCGTTCCTGACATCGTCGCCACGAGGATCACCGGGCCGACGGTCAGCGCCCACCCGACCGGCCGGTAGCGGGGGATGTGAACCCGGCGGTCGAGCCACAGCAGCAGCGGTCCGATCGTGATCGCGATCGACGGCAGCACCCAGTCCGAGTGACCGGCGGCGCTGACGATCACCGGAAGGACGATCGCCGCGGCGAACTCGACCAGAGTGGCGATCGTGACGCCCCGCTCGATCCGCTTGCCCTCGGGACTTCTCGGCCGGGGAGCGGTGCCCCTGGCGGCTGTGATCGCGTACAGGAACACGCCAATCACGATTACGCCAAACACCGCGATCAGCACATCCGCCCCGCGACCTCCGACCACGACGCTTCCGCGCAGCAGCCAGAAGGCGGCGAACGCCGCCTGGATCAGTCCGCCGATCCACCGCACCCGCCGCGACCATGCCGCGGCCGGTGTCAAACCGGCCGCGCTTGTCCCTGGGCTCAGACCGTCTCCGACCATCGCTCGCGATGTCATCGGCTCGGCGTGTTCGGCCTGTTGCTCGCTGACCGGCATCGCTGGCTCCTTTCGCTGACCCTCGAGCAACCTGGCGGTCGGCGACAGCCGAGCCCCGATGTCTGACCCGCACCCTACTCTTGTTGGGCGAAACTAGCAAGCCATTTCCAGAAAGCACTAACGTACTGTTGTCATGGCAGAGTGGAGCTTCCTCACCAACCACGCGCGAGTCCTCGTCTGCATCGCCGACGACCCAGGGGTGCGCCTCCGCGACATCGCCGCGATGCTCGGCATAACCGAGCGCACCGCGTTCGGCATCGTCACGGACCTCACCGAAGCCGGCTATGTCGTGAAGCACAAGGAGGGCCGGCGCAATCGCTACCGGATCCAGGACCATCTGCCCCTGCGCATGGAGATCGGTCGGGAGCCGACCATCGGCGAGGTGCTCGGAGTGCTCATCGACACCGCGGCGACAGAGTCCGCGCACCGGCCAGACCCGAACGTCTCCTCAGACGAATACGCCCCGATCCGCGTCAGGCGCTCCCGCGCATCGTGATACGCGATCCGCACCCGCGACCCACCGCCTCCCCGGCCCGTCCAGGGGAGGGGCGTCGCGGCCGCCGCAGCGCGGCCTGTTCGATCACCTGATCGGGATCGCGAAGTCGCAGTCGGGACCTTGGCCCTCGGCTGCGGTCGGATCTGCGAGGTACGTGATCCTGGCGCCCAGCTCACTCGGCTGCGCGGCGTGCTGTTCGGCCCAGCCCTGCAGCGACTGTGAGATGAGCTGCCACTGCGCCGCTTCGATCTGGCCTCCCGGGCCGAGATGGACGAACGCCTCACGGTGCACCGGCTCAGTGCGCAGCACTAGCTCCGGTACGTCGACCGCGAGCTGCTCGGCCTGGTCGGTCGGAACCGGTCGGCACCACTCGAGAGGGCCGTCGCTGTCGTCGCTGACCTCGCCCCAGTAGATGCAAAAGACGGCTCCCGCCCGTCCCTCCATCATCGGCAGGTGGTGCTCGCGCAGGATCGAGATGAACTCTTTGCCGAACGCCCATGCTCCGGCCGTTCCGTCGACGCTGCGCTTGAGGCATAGAACGCTCCGTGCGGGGATGTCCCGTGTGGCGACTTCGTACATGACATGCCTCCTTCCTTGCAGCCGGTTAATCAGGTAGTTGGCGAGGTCCCGCCGAGCCGTGTGTTGGGCCTCGACCGCATTCCAGTGCTTGCTGATCTGCTCGGCGGCGGCATCTGGTTCGAGAGAGACGATCGACTTGATCTCGACGAGCGAGATCTGCAGCTGACGCAGGGCAGCGATCAGCTGCGCGCGGTCGAGCTGGGACTCCGTGTAATAGCGATACCCGGAGTCGTCATCGGTGCGCGCCGGCGGCAGGAGACCGAGCTCGTCGTAGAGCCGAAGGGCCTTCGGCGACAGCCCAGAACGTCTCGCGAACTCGCCAATGCTCATCAAATCCACGGCGCGCTGCCTCCTTGAGAGGGTTACCGCACAAGTGTGCGGCCTCCCCCAGGGTCAAGGTCAAGCGGCGCCGGAGGGCCCTGCTTCGATCCGCTGCGCGGCAGACCGTGCAAGAAGTAGGTCAGGGGAGCGGGGGAAGTGTGCGTGGTGGCGGGCGCCACCTCCTCCGACTGAAGAGGTGCCCCCGGCCCAGGGCGGCGAAGCGGTCAGGTCCTTCCGATCAATGACCGCGCCTCTGCGGGGCCGACCACGAGATCGTGAAGGTCGCCGCCCACCTCGAGTCGACCCGACTGTTCGAGCCCGCCGACCTTCACCGGCTCGAAGCCGGCCGTGCGGATCAACCGCTCGACTTCCTCGCCAGCACGGTCGTCGTCGGTCGCGTAGAAGAGGACCGCCAGCTCCGGTGACCGGTTGCTAGAGGACTTGAAGAGATCGGCCGACATGGTTCCAAACGCCATGGCCAAGCGCGCCCCTGCCGGCAACCACCCGGCTACGACCTTGCCTGAGCATTGCCCTTTCGCCAGGAGACGTGAGAGATTGCCTTGCGCGTCGATGCCGACCGGGTTGCTCGGGACGACCACGACTTTGTCGGTTAGCGGGTCGGCGATCTCGTCTATGACGCTCTTCAGCGCGGCGAACCGCAGCGCGAGGACGACGGCACCGGCGCCCTGCAACGCGTCGCGATTGTCGACGGCGACGACCGCAGTTCGACCGATCTCCGAAGCCAGCCTTCGCGCGGACTCGCTGTCGGCGCTCGAGAGGCGCAGGGTCTCGCCGCCTGAGGCGAGCTGGCGGGCGATGACCGATCCGATCCCTCCCGTGCCGATGATCGCGGTGGTCATGACTGAAGGCCCCGCGTGCGGACCGTGCCGGTACGGTCTGGCAACCAGTAGTCGGGGAAGACAGCACCTGGTCTGATGTCAGAACGCATGGGATGACCCTCTCTGTAGCGGCCTTGTCAGAAATGGCTGGTAGGGATCTGAGCGCCCGGGGAGCTGGCCACCTTCGACGTGAGCGATTTCGCAGGTGATCTCAGCATTCACTCGGACTCCTCGGCGGGCGTACTCGATGGCCAGTGAGCGGGCGTCCAGTCGCCGTCTGGGTCGGTGGTCTGCCCCACTTCGATCAGGTGACCGTCGGGATCGCGGATGTAGCAGCGGATCTCGTACTGGTGCTGTTTTGGCGGCGTCAGGAACTGAGCACCCCGGGCGCTCCACTGGGCGTACACGGCCTCGATGTCTTTGACGCGGATATTGAGGAAGCTGCTGACCCGGTCGGGATCGCGTGGCGTCTCCAGGGTGACCGCCGGCTTGTCGTCCGTGGGTCCACCGCCCACGCTGATGACGATAAAGCTGTTGGATAGTGCGACATTGGTCGGCTCTCCGGACGGCTTTCCGGAGAAGACGACCCTGCCGCCGAGTACTTCGGTGTAGAACCGCCGAGAGCGCTCGACATCTTGTGAGACGATGAAGTGGGTCAGCACAATCCCCTCGGGGGGCGGTGGGAGCTCGGCCATCTCGTACCTCCACTGGTTCGGTCTGGTAGCCCGCCTGCGGCAGGGTCTGCAGCCGATGTTGTGATGATCGGGGATTCCATCTCTTCCACGGCACCGCTACAGGCCACCATCCGATCCCTCCCGTGCCGATCATCGCGGTGGTCATGACCGAGACCTCCGTGTGCGGACCGCGCCGGTACGGTCTGGAAACGAATGGTCGGGGAACCCAGCACCTGGTCGAATGTCAAAACGCACGGGATGACGCATCGGATGACCGTCTCTTCGGTGGCCTTGTCAGAAATGGCTGGTAGGGATCTCAGCGCCCGGGGAGCTGGCCACCTTCGACGTGAGCGATTTCGCAGGTGATCTCAGCATTCACTCGGACTCCTCGGCGGGCGTACTCGATGGCCAGTGAGCGGGCGTCCAGTCGCCGTCTGGGTCGGTGGTCTGCCCCACTTCGATCAGGTGACCGTCGGGATCGCGGATGTAGCAGCGGATCTCGTACTGGTGCTGTTTTGGCGGCGTCAGGAACTGAGCACCCCGGGCGCTCCACTGGGCGTACACGGCCTCGATGTCTTTGACGCGGATATTGAGGAAGCTGCTGACCCGGTCGGGATCGCGTGGCGTCTCCAGGGTGACCGCCGGCTTGTCATCGGTCGGGCCCCCGCCGACGTTGATGATGATCCAGCTGTTGGATAGTGCGACATAGGTCAGCCCTCCGGGGCCGGAGAAGGCCACCCGGCCGCCGAGTACTTCGGTGTAAAAGCGGCGGGAACGCTCGACATCGTCTGAAACGATGAAGTGGGCCAAGACCAGCTCCTCGTCGATGTTGCTCATGCTGACCTCCGTTGTTGGAATTGATTCCATAGTCGTGGCTTACACCGCACATCGCGCCTCTACGCGCCCCTGGTCAGATGCCCGGTCGCTGTGCCATCCACCCTTGCCGCCAGTCACAGGTCCAGCACCAGGTCGTCGCATGGTTGTGAGCAGCAGATGAGCGCGCTTCCGTCGGCGGGGGGTTCGACCGGGTCTGGGTCGTATTTGACATCGCCGGCGATGAGGGTGGTCTCGCAGGTGTGGCAGACGCCGGTCCGGCACGACCAGCGGACGGGTACGTCGCATGCTTCGGCGAGTTCGAGCAGGCTGCCGTAGTCGCTGTTCCATGGGATGGCGAGGTTGCTGCGGGCGAACTCGATGGTGGGTCCGTTTCCGGGTTTTCCGGCGGGTGGGTGGGGCGCCCTTCCGGGTATTGCGGCGATGCCCGGGGTCAGGCCCGGCGCGGGGCCGAACGGTTCGGTGTGGATGCGTGACGCGTCGATCCCGATCGCCGCGAGGCCCGCGCTGATCTCGTCCATGAAAGGCGCGGGCCCGCACAGGTATGCCTCGGCATCGTGAGGTGGCTCGAGTTCGGCCAGCAGTGATCCCGTGAGACGGCCCGCGGTGTCGAAATCGCGGCCTTCGACATCGTTCGGACCTGGACGGCTGTAATACACGCGCCTGCGTGCGTTCGGGAGCGAAGCGAGGAGAGCCCGGGCCTCGGCACCGAACGAGTGCTCGCCGTTGTTGCGTGCGGAGTGCAGGCCCCAGATCTCGCGATCGGAATGCTTCTCCGCCAGCGTGTGAAGCATGGCGAGAACCGGGGTGGCTCCGATTCCGGCACTGATGAGCAGGACGGGTGCATCCGTCGGGTCGAGGATGAAGGTGCCGCGGGGTGCTGCGATGTCGAGTTGGTCGCCGACGGCGAGCCGGGAGTGCAGATAGCCGCTGGCCACGCCATGGCTTTCCCGCTTGACGGCGATGCGGTAGTAGCCGGCGTCGGGCGGTCCACAGAGGGAGTAGTTGCGGAGTACCGACCTGCGCTTCTTGTCGGGTTGGACTCGCACGGTGAGGTACTGGCCTGGGCGCGCGGCTGGTAATGCCGCGCCGGTCCGGTCCTCGAGGCGTATGGAGATCACCGAGTCGCTTTCGCGGGTGATTGCGGTGACCGTCAGCTCACGGAAGCCGGGCCAGGCGGGCGGTGGGCTCGCTACCGCGAGACCGGCGTTGCCGCTCCCGGGTTCTTCCTCGAGCAGAG
Organism: uncultured Solirubrobacterales bacterium; assembly: GCA_963704385.1. Taxonomy (GTDB): domain Bacteria; phylum Actinomycetota; class Thermoleophilia; order Solirubrobacterales; family Solirubrobacteraceae; genus Palsa-465. The sequence continues at coordinate 4,843,573 of OY969904.1, read as the reverse complement.
CGCGGAACGACGCCTGCCAGCCGGGGCTAAGGGCGGGGATTCGGAGCGCTCGGAGCAGTTGTTGGCGCGGGTGGCCGGGGAGGTAGAGCAGGGCGTCGGCCTCGGCGACCGGCATCTGTTCGGGGCCGGAGGCGAGCTTGATGATTTCCTCTCCCGCTTGCACATCGCCCTCCGCGAGCACGCGGAAGTAGAAGCCCGGGCGGTGGTGTGAGACGAGCAAGGCGGGGATGCGCGGGTCGTTCATGCGGATCCCGACGCGATAGCACGTGACTCGCGGTTGCGTCACCTCGAAGACCGCGGTGCCGATCTGGTAGCGGTCGCCGATGCACACCTCGTCGTCGCCGAGCCCTTCGACGGTGAAGTTCTCGCCGAATTGTCCGTAGACGAAGTCGGTTCGGCCGAGCTCGCGTTCCCAGTACCGATACGAGTCGATCTGGTAGACGAACACGGCGCGCTGCTCGCCGCCGTGCCCTGCCCGATCGCCTTGACCGTCGCCCTCGAGGTTCAGCTTGCCGACTCGGCGGTGACCGCTGACGGGGTCCTTGAAGACGCCGGTATAGACGTTCCTCCCTTGCCAGCGGACGTTCTTCGGCATGCCGACGTTGATCGACACCAACGTACCCACAGACTGGGCGACGGGCTGGGCCGACTCGGGCTGCTGGGGCTTAGAGCGCACGCTTAAGCGGCTGCCGGAGCTGGATCTCGGACAAGTCGGACCCGGCCTACCTCGTCGACGCTCAACCAGCGGTCGGGGCCGCGGGGCAGTTAAGAATGGTACGACGACGGCATCGATTGAGGGGAGCGCCTGTTCCATCCGTGAAATGGCGAGTAGTCGCCCGCATCCCACGCTTCGCGCAGCCCGGGCTTGCTTAGATCCCAGTCGGGGCGGATCTCGCTGGTCACGGTCCGTAGGTCGTGCCAGAGATCCACGAACGAGGGACGTCCCCAGAACCAGTAGCCGTTGTAGATGCTGTGGATGATCAGCCCGGGCTTGAGCACGAGGGTGTGGGGGATCATCGGGTCGTGCTCGGGGTCGGTGTACTCCTGGATTTCGAGGTCCTTCTGAACGGTGCGCTCCGGGTCGGAGAGGAACGGCCACTGGGCGCCGGTCGACGCGCGGAACTCCTGACTCGAGTGATGGGTGTCCGTCGAGATGGTGGCGACCTGGGTGTAGGCCACGGCGATCTTGGAGTAGTTGGCGGCGAGGTCGAGGTGCTGCTGGTGCTCCTTGGGGCAGTAGTTCCCGCGCGCCAGCGTCAGGATCAGAGGGTCGTCGCCTTGGATCTCGCTGAGCTTTCGAGGGAGGTCCTCGTGATCGGGCAACTCGTAGTCGGGGAAGGTGCCGCCGGGGACGATGTCGCTGCGCATGATCTGCTCCTGTCTATGGTTGAGGAGTAACGACAACGATGGCCGCCGCCACGTCCACTCGCGCCCCGCGGTCTACGGGTCCGGATCCCCGATCCGCGCGGGTGTGGACCAGTGGTAGACCCGGGTCCCGTCGGGGCCTTTCGGGTCGACATTGAGCCTAGTCAACCGGCGCCGCGGGCGCCAGAGAGAGAGCCGCCCCAATGAGTACCCACACGCCGGTGTGCGAGTTGCTGGGGATCGACCACCCGATCGTCGAGGCGCCGCTGTCTGCGGATCCCCGCCTGCCCGCCGCGGTCTCAAATGCCGGCGGCCTCGGCACCTTGGGGCTGGGGTGGGCCGATGATGCCGGAGCCGTGGTTCGGGAAACGGCAGCGCTGACCGACCGGCCGTTTGCCGGCAACTTCGTCCTCGCGTTCGATCAGCACGATCGGATCGATCAGGCGCTTTCGGCGGGTCTGCGGATCGTGTCGCTCTTCTGGGGCGATCCCCATGGCTACGTCGACTCGGTGCACGACGCCAGAGGCGTTGTAATGCACACGGTCGGCAGCGTCGAGCAGGCGCGGCGCGCAGCCGACTGCGGAGTGGACATCATCGTCGCGCAGGGCTGGGAGGCCGGCGGGCACGTATGGAGTGGCGTGGCAACGCTGCCGCTGGTACCGGCGGTTGTCGACGCGGTGGGACCCGTACCGGTCATCGCGGCGGGTGGGATTGGCGACGCTCGAGGAGTCGCGGCCGTGTTCGCTCTCGGCGCGCAGGCCGCCTTGCTCGGCACGCGGTTCTTGTTAGCGGCAGAGATGCCGATCCACGAGGAATATCGGCGCCGCCTGATAGCCGCGACCGAGACCGACGCAGAGTGGTACCGCAACCTCTACGCAGTGGGATGGCCCGACACTACGCACCGGGCCATCCACAACTCGACGGCTGAGATGTGGGAGGCGGCGGGCCGGCCGGCACTGGGCGGCCGACCGAGAGAAGGCGAAGTGCTGGCGCACTTCGCTTCCGGCGAACCGATCGTTCGATATGAACCCGCCCCCCCGATGGTTGGAACGACCGGTGAGATCGAGGCGCTATCGCTGTGGGCCGGACAAAGCGTCGCGCTCGCCAAACGGCGACAGCCGGCGGCGGAGATCGTGGCCGAACTCGTCTCGCGTTTGTAGCCCGCCTGGCGATTTGCAGGTACTTTGAGAGCGGCTGAAGGGGCTTGAACCCTCGAGCTTCTACATGGCAAGCGGTCCTGCATAGCCGTCTCAGGGGCCCAAACGCCCTGGAAAATCGACGGGAACGATCCGCGCCTACCGAAGGTTAGATTCGGCCAATTTGGGGGGGAATCCGCCGGGTTTAACGCCGTGAGCGGCCTCACGGCGTTAATGAAAATCGGGCCTCCGACAGGCTCTGCTTCCGCCAGCGCAACCGGCTCCGACGTCGAGAGATCTGCTCTGTCTGGAGGGTGGGTGTCGGTCACGGACGCCGCGCGTCGTCGCCGGCTGGATGCTCGGCGGGCGACTGGTCGGGCGTGGCGGTCCAGCTGGCGAGGAGGTTGAGGGCCTCCTCGGAGCGGCTGTGGGGTTCGGCCGTGAAGATCGCCAGCCGCAGTCCGGTGTCCGCGGCGAGCTCCATGACCTCGTAGCTGAGTTCGAGGTCGCCGACAACCGGGTGATGCAGCCGCTTGGTGCCGGTCTGGTGGTCGCGAACGTTGTGCGCCGCCCACCAGCCGCGAAACGGTTCGCTGCGGGTCGAAAGTTCGCCGACTAGATCTGTCAGCGCGCGGTCGTAGGGATTTCGGCCGGCCTGGGAGCGCAGGGTCGCCACGACGTCCTTGGCGACCTTCTCCCAATCGATGAAGAACTCCTGCGCGGCTGGGTCGAGAAAGGTAAAGCGCGCACTGTTGGGCGGCTGCTCGCGGCTCTCGAACAGCGGCGAGTACAGCGCCCGGCCCAGCTGATTGGCTGCCAGGTAGTCGCCACGCATGTTGCTCACCGCCGCCGGCGCGTTGATGCTGTCGAGGATGCGCTGCACGACCGGCCGGACGCGCTGCTGGACTGGACGGCGTTGGCGCCGCGGGGCAATCGGGTTGACGGCCCGGGCGAGGTCGAATAGGTGGGCGCGCTCGGCGTCGTCGAGCCGTAGCGCGTCGGCGAGCGCCTCGAGGACAGCGTCGGAGGCGCCGGTGGCGTTGCCGCGCTCCAGGCGCTTGTAGTACTCGACGCTCACCCCGGCCAGCGAGGCGACCTCCTCGCGCCGCAGGCCGGGCACGCGCCGCTGGCCGTAGCTCGGCAGGCCGGCCTGCTCCGGCGAGACCTTGGCCCGCCGGGAGGTAAGGAACTGCGAGAGATCGTTTGCGGGCTCCACCGTTGGCACTGTACGCCGGGCCGGCCGGCTCAGGGGTGCCCTCTCAGTACCCCTCTGACAGGGCCTCTCAGATCTCGCGGATCGGTGCGACAGTCAAGCCAACCCCCTAATGACGAGCAAGGACAGAACCGTGAGCACTGAGAACAGCACCGGCCTCGTTGCGGTGATCACCGGCGCCTCGTCGGGCATCGGCGAGGCGACCGCCCGCGCGTTGACAGACGACGGCCACCGCGTCGCGCTGTTGGCCCGGCGCCTGGATCGCATCCGCGCGTTAGCTGACGAACTCGGCGACGGCGCCCTCGCGATCGAGGCCGACGTCACCGACCGCGACTCGATCGTCGCCGCTGCCCGGCGGGTCCAGGACGACCTCGGCGGCGCCGACATCCTGGTCAACAACGCCGGCGTCATGCTCCTCGGCCCGTTCTCGACCAAGCTCTCAGCCGACTACCGCCGGATGATCGAGACCAACCTGCTGGGTGCGATCACGACGACCGAGGTGTTCCTCGATCAGCTGGTCGCCGACGGCAGCGGCGACCTGATCAACCTCTCCTCGGTGGCGGGCCGGACCGCGCGGCCCGGCAACGCGGTCTACGCCGCGACCAAGTGGGGGATGAACGGCTGGTCAGAGTCGCTGCGCCAGCAGCTTCAGCCCGGGGTACGGGTGATCGTCATCGAGCCCGGCGCCGTCGCCACCGAGCTCACCGACCACATCACCGACCCCGAGACCAAGGCGGCCGCCGAGCAGATGTATGAGGCGACCGCGATCGCACCCCAGGACATCGCCGAGATCATCGCGTTCGCCGTATCGCGCCCACGCAGCGTGTCGCTCAACGAGATCCTCGTCCGCCCCACCGCGCAGGCGGCGTGATGACTGAACCCCGAGAACAACCCGACACGAGAGGAACGAACCCGCCATGCCCCCCATCCCGACCCTAGAACTGAACAACGGCGTGCAGCTACCCGCACTCGGGTTAGGGGTCTTTCAGACGCCGCCCGGCGAGACCCACGACGCGGTGCGCGCCGCGCTCGAAGCGGGGTACCGGCACATCGACACGGCGGCGGCCTACGGCAACGAGCGCCAGGTCGGCGAAGCGGTTCACGGCTCCGAGGTCGCCCGTTCGGCGGTCTTCTTGGAGACCAAGGTCTGGATCAGCGACTACGGGTATGACGAAACGCTGCACGCCTTCGAGAAGAGCGCCCGCAAGCTCGGCGTTGAGCAGATCGACCTGCTGATCCTGCACCAGCCGCTGCCGTCGGCATTCGACCGGACCCTCGAGGCATACCGTGCTTTGGAGACGCTGCTCGCTGATGGCAAGGTCCGCGCGATCGGGGTCAGCAACTTCATGGTCGAGCACCTCACCACCCTTCTCGAGCGCGCGACGGTGATGCCGGCGGTCAACCAGATCGAGTGCCACCCGTACTTCCAGCAGCGAGTTGTGCAGGACTTCGGTGCCGAGCGCGGCATCCTCACGCAGGCTTGGTCACCGATCGGTGGCATCACCTTCTACCGCGACGGTAGCCACGGCAGCACCCTCGATGACCCGGTCATCGGAGACATCGCCACCGGCCACGGCAAGACTCCGGCCCAGGTGATGCTGCGCTGGGGCCTTCAGCACGGACGCTCGGTCATTCCGAAGTCCACCAAGCCCAGCCGTATCGCCGAGAACATCGACGTGTTCGACTTCGAGTTGTCCGCCGACGAAATCGCCGCTATCGACGGCCTGGACACGGGCCGACGCGGCGGCCCCGAGCCCGACGCCATCACCCTGGAGGCGTTCGGCCGCGAGGTCCCAGAAGCCTGAGAAGCCGCGCCGAGGGCGGCGAGGATCCGCGTATGGGCAGTCGGGCGTGGCTTCGATGCCGACTGATATCAGGGCAGCTGTATGATATCATCCTCCGGTGTGTTGAAGCAGTTGTTGCTACGTGTTCCGGAGGATGTGCATCGGCGGTTGGCTGCGCGCGCCAGGCGGGAGGGCCGGAGCGTCAATTCGGTTGCGACTGAGATTCTCGATGCGGCGGCGGCCGGTGATCAGGGCGATCGTCGCGCGCGTCTTCGCGCGGCAGCGGCGGCCGCGGGCACGCTGCGTAGCGTGGACGCTCGCTCGGTTAGCGCTGCCCGGCGGCGGCGGATCCTGGGCTCGACGCGTGGTCTTGGTGCGCAGGTCGATCGACTGCTCGCCGAAGAGCGCGAGCGGGTTTGATCGCGTATCTGGATTCGTCCGTCCTCGCGCGCGCGTACCTGATTGACGAGGACGGTCACGACGACGCGGTTCGGCTGCTCGCGGATCCGCAGATCGCGACGGTCACAGGCACATGGACGAGAATCGAGGTCTCGGTCGGGTTGATCCGCGCCGCTCGATCAGGTCGGGGGGACGCCGAGGGGCTGCTGGCGCTGCTGGACGCGGACCTGTCGCTAGACGGACCGGTCGCGGTGCTCAGCGCGGCGCAGGATCAGGTCGAAGAGACGGCGCTGCGGCTCGTGCGCGAGCACGCGATCCGAGCTATGGATGCGTGGCACCTTGCTGTCGCGTCGCTTGTGCTGCCCGGGCTTGCCGAACCCGGCGAGGAGCTCGCGTTCGTCTCGCGCGACCAGGCGCAGAGCGCGGTCGCGACGCTACTCGGGTTCACCCGGATCTGACCGAGCAGGCGCTCGGCAAACGCATGGCAGCGCGCCCATCCCGCCCAGATCGACGGCGCCGTGCTGGCCCATCGGCGAACCGGATCGGGCCCGGCTGGTCGCTCCCGCCCAACCCGGCGGCCGCTCTTGCTTCGGAGGTTGTCCCGGGGCTCGTGGAACTTTGAGGTGACGGCGGTCCCTCCGGCCCGTCCGCTCCTGGTGGGAGCGTGAGGGGCGATCCGGCAAAGATCTAAGGAGGAACCGCCGTGAGTAGCAACGTATCGGTCGCCGAGGCGACCACGTCGGAAGCCGTGCTTCCTGAGCGTGTGCAGGGGGCGTTGGGGCAGCTGGTTGGGGCTGCGAGGGAGGGGCTTTTGGCGTTGTCGGTCGAGGTCGGGTTGGGCGTGCTCCGCGAGCTGTTGGAGCAGGAAGTCGATGAGGTCGTCGGGCTGAAGGGCAAGTGGAACCCGGACCGCAGTGCGGTCCGCCACGGCCACGAAGACGGGGAGGTGACGCTGGGTGGACGGCGGGTGCCGGTCGAGCGGCCGCGGGTCAGGACCGCCGACGGCGAGTCAGAGGTGCCGCTTGTGACGTATGAGCATTTCGCTGACCGCGACCAGCTCGGCGACGTGGTGCTGGAGCGGATGCTCGCCGGCGTCTCGACCCGCGGGTACCGCCGGACGCAGGAGCCGGTCGGCGAACAGGTCGAGACCGACGCCCGCTCGACGTCGAAGTCGGCGGTGTCGCGTACGTTCGTGCAGCGGACCCGCGATCAGTTGTGGAAGCTGATGTGTCGTCCGCTCGCTGACCTGCGCCTAGCGGTGATCATGCTCGACGGGATCGAGCTGCACGGCCGCACCAATATCGTCGCGCTGGGGATCACGACCGAGGGCGACAAGCTCGCGCTCGGGCTGTGGGACGGCTCGACCGAGAACGCGACCGTCGCGGCCGCGTTGCTGGCCGATCTCGTCGACCGGGGGCTCGACGTCGAGCAGGGCCTGTTGTTCGTGATCGACGGATCGAAGGCCCTCAGGAAATCCGTACGACAGGTGTTCGGCAACGACGTGCCCGTCCAGCGCTGCGTGCAGCACAAACAACAAAACGTGCTCGACCATCTCCCCGAGCGCGACCGCCAGGCCGTCAAGACGCGGCTTCGCCGGGCGTGGAAGGAGACCGACCACGAACGCGCGCTCGAGCAGCTGACCACCCTCGCGCTCGAGCTGGACCGAGCCCACCCCGGCGCCGCCGCCTCGCTCCGGGAGGGCATGGAGGAGACGCTGACCGTGACTCGGCTTGGGATCACCGGCAAGCTCAAGCTCACGCTCCAGTCGACCAACCCGTGCGAGTCGATGATCTCCACCGTCCGCGTCATCCACCGCAACGTCAAGCACTGGACCTCGGGCGACATGTGCCTGCGGTGGACCGCCGCCGGGATGCTCGAAGCCGAGACCCGCTTCCGCAAAGTCGAGGGTTACCGCGGCCTCGCCAACATCGCGGTCAAGATCGAAGCGGACCTGCTCCGCCGCCGTCAAGCCGTCACTCACACGACCGAGGAGGACATCGCAGCCCTCACTATGTAACCATCACACTCGGACCGCCGCCATTGTCAATTTCTACGACGAGCGGGACAACCTCCTTGTGCATGCCACGCAGGTGATCCGCTGGTCCCGCGTCGGACCCGCTTTGCGGTCCGGGCGCGCCTGTCGGCGCCGACGGTGGGACTCCTCCTGTGCGTGGTTTGCGCATCTCCGCCGGCCGATGGGTTTGCAGAAATTCGGCAAGCGCCCGTGTTGCTGAGCAGAAGTGAGAGCGGGGCTTCGATCCCCGCGGAGGGGGCTCGAGCGAGGTCCTTGAGGTCGGGTGCGGGGTTATTGAGCCCCGGCGAGCGGTGCCGCAGCGGCTGTGCGGGGCTTTTGAAGCGGCTGAAGGGGCTCGAACCCTCGACCTTCTGCATGGCAAGGCATTCGATCGGGTCTAGTTCCAGCAAATACGGGCGATTTGAAGAAGGCGAAGTCCCTTATTTTAAGCCAGATTTTCCCGTTTGGTGCCCAAGTTGGTGCCCAATCCGAATCTGGTGCCCAAGCGCAAAAATCGTCAAAACGCTGGTGCCCAATCTCAAGTTGTGGTTTAGACTAGGGGTGTGGACGAGCTACGGCTGGAGCAGACGACCCTCGTTCTGAGGCCCCGGCAGGGGAGTGGTGACAAGGTCTACTGGGACGCTCAATGGCGCTTTCGCGCCGACGCCGAGCAGCCGTGGCGAATGAAGAAGCAGCGCGTGGGCAAGGCGTGGCTGGAACCGGATGGAAGCGGCGGTTGGAGGAAGCGCAAGGGCCGCTGCCGGGACGGCTGGTTCGACGAGTTCGCCGCCCGCCAGGCCGGCGTGGCGGCGATGGAGGCTCACGCGCAGGCGATGGCCGCGGCGCACGAGCAAGCCCGTCGCGCAGGCGCCGAGCTGACCACCGTGCGGGAGCTGGCCAGAGAGTGGCTCTCGTGGCTCGAGCGGGTCCGCGGGGCGAAGCCATCGACCATCCGGGACTACAAGACGATTCTTCGTGAGCCCAGCGAGGCATACAAGCGGGGGACAGGTGCGAGCCGTGGGCGGATCATGGCCGCGTTCGGAGACATGCAGGCCGCGGATGTCACCGTCCGTGACGTGAGCCGGTTCCTGCGCTCGCTCGACGACGAGGGGCTGAAGGCTCGCAACGTGAACAAGTACCGCCAGGTCCTCCACGCGATGTTCACCTACGGCTGCCGGGAGGACACGTTCGCGCTCACGAGCAATCCGGTGGCGCGGACCGATAGGCGTCGCGAGCCGCCTCTGGCGGCGCTCGACTACTACGAGATCGAAGAGGTCGAGGCGCTGGCCCGCGCGTGCGAGCAGGGTCGGCACCGCCCGACCGCCGCCGTCAGCGAGGAGGAGCGGGCCGCCCGCGAGGGGGAGGACCGCCAAGACGCCGAGGCCTTCCGGATCCTTTTCTACACGGGGATCCGCATCGGCGAGCTGATGACGCTGCGCTGGGCCGACGTCGACCTCGAGGCGCGGACCATCCTGGTGCGCCGCAACCTCTCCGCGGGCGTCGAGACCGAGCCGAAGGGCCGGCGACAGCGGTTCGTGCCGCTGCCCGACCCGGCGCTCGCGGCACTCGCGCGCCTCGGGTCGCGCGACGACTTCATCGGACCGGATGACTACGTGGTGTGCAATCGCTGGGGACGCCGCCTCGACGACTCCGCGCTACGGCGGCGCTACTACCGCGGTTGTGAGGTCGCGGGGCTCCGGCGTGTGAAGCTCCACGGCCTGCGCCATGCCGCCGGGAGCATCCTCGCTCGCGTCGCTGATCCTGTGTTCGTCCGCGACTATCTCGGCCACTCGAAGCTCAGCACCACCGACCGCTACGTCAGCGCCAAGCACCGGCCGGAGGACTTCGAGCGGCTCAACCGGGCGTTTCGTAGCGTGGGGAGTATCGACGAAGTGACGACCCGGTCGGATCGGCCCGTCGCATCAAGCTAGTCAGTCCTCGGCACCACGTACCACAGCTGTGACCGCAGTCGCTCGCTTCCCCAGCTCTTCATCCGAAATAGTGCAGACACTGGCTGCACAAATTCGGCAGGGCCGCAGCCGGGCTCGTATTCGCGGACGCTTGATCGTGTCGGGGACAACATGAGCGTGGCTCCGACTACGACCTGCGATGCTCCTCGCTCAGTCCGGTTCGATCACGAGATTCCAAGGTGCCGTCGCCGCCAGCAGGTCCCCGTCATCCGCGGAGATCGACCTGTGGGGGCCGTACCTCGCGATCGTCGTTCTGTCCTCGAAGATCGCGACGCACGCTTGCCCGTCGATATTCGAGCTGTAGGCAATGCCTGCCTTGCCTTCCGTCCAGAGCTCCAACGCGATCGTCTGCGTGACGATCCGTTGATCCGAGCGTAGCTGGGAGATGTCGAGATGACGCATTCCGTGGGCGGCGAGTAGCGCGGCGTGCTTCTCCTCGAGCTCGCGACGGACGCTGAGATCCTCGAGATCGACAATGTCGTGGTCGGGCGCCGCGATCCGGGCGCGGCCGATTCGACGATCATCCCGCCAGTGCTTCGGCACGATCCCTGGCGGCGGGTCCACACTGAACAGACTCCGATAGTGGGCACGGGCACGCGTGTCTGGTCTGAGATCTTGGAGCACTTCCCGGAAGGCAGTGGGACGTGTCCTTGCCAGGTAGAGCGTCCGGAATCGTGCTGATAGCGCGAGAGTCCGGCGCGGATCGTCGACACGCCCTTCCCAAGTCAGAACGTGATGGGGTGGGAATGCGAGTGGGTCGGTGTGCCACCCGACCCGAAACCACGTGCCCCTCAGTGCGCGCCTCGCACGAACGCGCGGGCCAGAGGGGCGATCAGAGCAAGTTCGTCCGGCGTGCCGGCCTTTCGCAGCACGGCGGCCGGAGCGCGATACCCGAGGGATGCGTTCGCCCCGAAGAACCAGCCCTGAGCCGCTTCGTCTCCGTACCGAAGTCGGAACAGCAGCGTGGCATGGAACGCGGCACGAAGCCGCTCGCGTGTGATCGCGGGCGGCTCGACCTTGCCTCGTGCCCACTGGCCGACTGTCTTGACGTCCTTTAGCCCCGCAAGATATGCGGTCAGCTTCTGGCCGAGGTGCTGCTGGAGGTAGCTGGCCATGTCGGCAGGGCCGGCGAGGACGGCAAGACGACTGATGGCTTCATCGGCAGCGTCAAGCTCATCATCGTTGCGCGGTGCTGCACCCGTGTCTGAATCAGGGACCGCGACCAGCTCCAATCGCGCCTTCTCCAGCCGCTCGAGCTCCTCGTCGAGCTCGCGGAGTCGATGCCGGACAGGTTCGTTCCGCACGCTTGGCGAGGTGTCAGGTAGCCGACTTACGGCAGGACGAGAACGCGGCATGTTCTGAAAGTGTAGCCGTGAACCAACCCGAAAGCCAACCCCATAACGTGATCAGAAGTCATCCGATTCTCGCCGTGTCGCCCGGGCTGGCCTTGATCCGTCGCTTGGACGTCATCGCGAAAAGCCCAGACTCTGCCTCGACGAATCGCTTGGGCGGACGCCCGGCAGGTTTCGAGTTGCTCCCGCCCGATCTCCTGGTCGTCGCCGTCAACGATGACCCATGCGCGGACCCCGATACGCGAGTTCCAGGTGGGTGAAACGAACCAGACACATGGGCTTTCTCCCGCTTTCCACTGTTACTCAGCTGGCGCGTTCGCCGACGGGGTCGCCTTCGAAGCAGGCGTGGCAGTCGGACTCGCGGCTGGCTGAGGGGAACGGAGCGAGGCGACGTCTTTTACATGCGGAAGTTCGCAATAGTCTGCCCCGACGCCGAAAAAGTCCAGCCCGCGGCTGGACAAACTGGCTAGACCAACCACGAGGTGCTGTTCGACAGGTGCTGTTCGACGCGTCCAGCGATCGTCCGAACCTGTACGCATGGTATGCCGCGAACGGGACGGCGCCGACAGTGAGGGCAATACCGGCATCTGCGTAGGCGGCGCTATAGACGCGCTGTATGACCTCCGCGTCCTGCCCCCGCGCTTAGGAAGACCGCGAGCCGAGCGCGCGGATAGGCGCGTCCGAGCATGAAAGGGGTCCGGGGTGGACGATCGCTCCCGCGGCCAAGCGCTCGTCGGCCGTCGCCGCCGAGCGTGATTCCCTCGTCGCCAACTCGATCGCCGATCTGAAGGCGCCGCATCGATGGAAGCGATCGTCAGCTCTGACACCGTCCGAGCACGAAGTCAGCAGTCGACGGATCCCCCCGCGCGCGGCTTGATTAGTGTCTGTGCTGTCGTGTCGCCTGCCGATCGAGAGCGTTCCAACAACCGCGCTGCTCGCCAGCCCGCGCGTCGACTGCAGCACCAGTCGTCCTCCAAGACCGCCTCGAGCCGATATTGGGCCGACACCAAGCGGTGATCGAGCCGGCTGAGGTCAAGGCGCTGGTGGCCGAGCTACGCGGGCCGCCCTTCACCGCCGCGGAGGCGCGCAGACCCAAGGACGCCGGTGGAGTGCCACCGAAGGCCGGCATCTACGCGTGGTGGATGCGACCTGGCGCGCTCCCCGAGATTGAGGGTCCGCGACACCCCACCGAGAACCTTGAGCTGCTCTACGTGGGGATCTCACCCGAGGACGCCGATTCGAAGCAGGACCTCCGTAAGCGCGTCTGCGGCAAGCACTTGGGCGGCAACACCGGCGGAAGCACCTTCCGCTTGGCGCTTGCGGCGCTGCTCTGGGAGCGCGAGGGCTGGGAGGTCCAGCATGGACGGGATCGACCGATCCTCCTGCGCGAACACAACCGCGCGCTGAATGAGTGGCAGCAGGCGAACCTGCGCGTGCGCTGGGCCCAGCTCGAGGAGCCTTGGGACGCCGAGGACCAGCTGATCGAGGCGATGCAACCCCCGCTGAACCAAGTCGGCAACAAAGGCCACCAGCTCTACGGGCTGGTGCACGATAAGCGCCTGGCTCTCCGAGCGCGGGCGCGAGCGGCCAGATGAGACCTAGCCTTGCGCGGGCCTGGTACCGCCTGTCCAGGCGCCGGCGAGCCCGATGACCTTGTCACCGAGGTGACCGCGCACAGGACCGCCGCCGTTTGGGGAGTACGCCGCGCGAGATTTCATTGAGGACCGTTCCGTAGAGGATCGTTTCCTCACAGTCCGACCGACCGAAACGGGAGACTGGTAGTCGATGAAGTGGGCGAACGATGACTAGCGCGCCAGGATCCGTCAGGGCGATCGCCAAGGAGCTCCTCCGAATCTACGGGCTGCGCCTCACGGTCTGGCTACCGCTCATCGTCACCGCAGTCGTCGGGGTCGCAACCGGTTTGCTGTGCCCGAATAATCTGGCGAACTCATCGACGCATGACGACTGGAAGGACATGTTCACGGCGGCGGCGGGAGTTATCGCCGCGCTTGTGGTGGCGATCGTGGTCGAGGCCCGAACACCGTTCAGTCGCGGCGGAGGCCGCGCCGCGGGGATCGCTGCGGTTTCAGGGACGCTACTGCTCGGATGTGCTGGCGTCGCGGCGGTCATAGGGTTGGTTCCATCACTGTCCAACTTTCTCTACCGCGTGCTTGTCGCTTTAACTATCGGCGGGGTCGTCGGTGGATTCACGGCGGTTGTGCTGCTCGGAATTAACGTCACCCTCGGCCGCCTTCGCCAGATCGACGAAAGCCTCCTGAAACGGTTGAAGGAGCTTGGACAGCCTTCCGAGGCGGAGGAGCTGTTCCGCGAGGCCGGCTTGTAGACCTCTCAGTCGCTTCAGTGAGTCTTTGGCACGACTCGTCCGACGTAGCGAAGTCCCCGCGTCTCGCCTTTCTTCAGGTCTGCGCGGTTAGCAAAGCGGAAGTACACCCAGTATCCAGCAACCTCGATCAGCAACCAAGGCGGCTCGACAGGCGTCATTTCGAGAGCTGATTCCGGCACGCGGAGCTTCAACCGCATGGTCATAGCGAGCGCGCGCGGGTGCGGTGCGAGCCCGACCTGCTCCCAGGCTAACGGCGAGAACTTGACGTAATAGCGAGTCGGCGTGACCGTTTTCTACCGGACAAGCCGGGCGTAAAGGGCCGCGTCGCGTGCCGATGCCGGTTCTGCCGGCGGGTCGGATCCAGATTAACGGGGTGAGGAGGAAGCTCGTGCCGACGGTGGGCGCGTACTCCGTGAGCGAGATACCGCGCGGGCTTCCGTAGTGCGCTCGGTGCGCGCGCTCGCCGATCGCGATTTGGAGCGCCCAGACCGCGAAGACCGTCGGCTACGTGACCGATTTTCCGGAAGCGTCGCCAACAGCTCGTCGTCTAGGAGAATCGCCCGGCCGTCAGCGAGGTCGCGATCGGCCTGGCGCAGGCTGGCCATGAACTCGGCCGACTGGGCAGCCATCGCGGCAACATATCGTCGCTCGTCCTCAGCGGTTAGTGGACTAATCTCGGCTACCGCTGCGCCACGGTTGGTGATCGTCGCGGGTCGGCCTCTACGAGATATGGCTCTAACGACCGCGGAAGTCTCCCTCGACAGCTTCCGAACGGGAATCTGGTCACGGTGTCGGATCTGGTTGACGGGATGAATAGCGACCATCGGCACACGCCCCCGTCGTGTCACGAGGAAGCCCTCACCTGAGGCCGATGCCTTTCGCAGCAAAGCACTCGTGTGGACCTTTAGCTCCGTCATATCGATCTGCATCGCGTAGAACTCCGGATAGAAGATGTCGTCGGCTTCAGGACGACATCGAGAGTAGCATATCGGCAAGCAGATGTCGTCGCTCTATGGACGACGTTGCTCGCGAGTTCCGAATGAAGATCGCACGCGGCGGTCTTCAGTCCCGGACAGGCTCGTCTCGGAATCGAAGCGGAACTTATGCCGCTTGGTCGCCGCGGTCTCAAATCGCGAAGGAAGACCAGCTTCGGCGCCGTCACAGTCTTTCGGTCCATTCGTCGAAATATCGTGGGCGATCGCCTTTCGAGTTCGAGGACTAACCGAAATCGCTGGGTTGGCCTTCCTGGCCGAGGCGCGGGCCAGCCCAAGGTGCTGGGATGATGATGCCGTGCCGAAGGGTGCTTATGCCGTCAAGGAGAAACTGGCGATTGAGGTCCTGAGCCAGGCCGAGATCGCTCGTGGCTGGCAGCCCAGCCCGATTCTCGGCCAGAAGGCTCAGCACGCGGAGGGGTGCGACGTGTTCAGCTATCCGCCGGATGGTGGTGAAGCGCAGGCCATCGAGGTCAAGGGATGGGGAGAACCATTGCTTCGCCCAGATGGGAAGTTCACGTATCCGGCTGACGTCAATGCCGAACAACTGCAGCGCGCCAAGCGCGATCCCAATTGGCGCCTCGTCATCGTCGCGAACCTAGACGCCGTCATGGCCGGGACCGGTGAAGTGGAGGTGCTGACGCTGACGTCGTCGGACGTGATCCAGCGCGCCGTAGGCTGGCGCTACCGCGTGCCGCTCGAGGGCCTCCAGGGCGCCATCGAGACCTAGCGGCCCTGTGCTACACGGGTGTCGGTCAAATATCGGCCCCGTTACGGTGCGGCGAAGTTCCTGGGGAACGATTCCGATCGGCCTCTAGGCTTCTAGTCCCGACGCAGTCGGACGACCGCAATGATCGTACCGGCAGGGGATTTCGCGTGATCGCCTTGGCGACCGAGCGCTGGTCCGGCGAGAGCGGTCCGCACGATCGATGCGTCGCCAAGGCGAAAGCACGCTCGACGGTGCAGACGATGATTGAGGCGATCGTGCAGAGCGTTGTGATCGGGAGCCTCCGACCGTGGTGGGGCGCCATGGCACCTAAGACCATCCGGACCAGCCCGCGACAACGGCCAAGAAACCGTAAGCGCTGCGCTGACTCACGCAATCCGAGTAGGGTCGTGCGGAGTCGTGTGTCGGTCCGCAGCAACGGCGAGGATGAGCGGGATGATGATGGGATCGCAGCAAGAGCGCCGAGTCCGAGCTGGGTCGGCGGGAGGCTCCGCGGGTGAGGCGGGCTCAAGCTTTCGGTCAGGGGTTGCCGCGTACGCGGCGGCGCACATCCTTCGCGGACAGCCGTTCGTAGATCTGGAGCTAAGTCGCGATTTCGCAATGCCGGTCTCGATGCTTCTCGAGGCGGACGTAGCGGTCGATGACCTGGTCGTCGAGCTCACAGGCGGCGGCTCGGCCTATATACAGGCAAAGACGACCCTCAACTTCGGTCGCACGGCGGAAAGTTCGATGGCATCGGTGGTCGGGCAGTGGATAGAGCTCGTCGCCGAGAAGCGTCTCGACCGAGAGCGCGATCGGCTTGTCGCCGCGGCTGTGCGGGGGTCGGGCTCTGTACGTGATCTGAGAAATGCCCTGCGCCGACGTCGGCGTCCACTCGCCGGCGCGCTTTCTCTCGGCGAGCAGACGGCGCTTCAGAAGGTCACGACACTGCTCGATGTGCTTGATGAGCCCACCCAAAGCGATGTACTTGATTGTGCGGTGGTCTGGTTCGCAGATCTTGAGGAAACCGACGGCCTTTCCGCTCGTCTAGGTCAAGCATTGCTCGAGCCCGGCGTCGTGGCCCGCGACCAAGGACTTCGGGCTTGGAATGTACTCCGAGAGTCGGCCCGGGAACTAGCGCGGCAGCGATACGGGGCGACACTGCAGGATCTCATGGCAAGGCTGGCGGACGAAGGCCTGACACTAACTGCAGATGGCGAAGGGTATGCCTCAGCCCAGCGGGAGGAGCGAAGGTTACTTGTCAGCGCGTACCGAGAGCGGGTCGCTCGCCGTGGGGAGACGCTTGACTTCCGCGGGCTCGGAGCTCCGATACCGGCACTCAGCCTTGCCGAAGTCGACGCTGGAGTCGGCGTTTACCCACTTGCAGGTGGAGGGTCACCCGGAGGTACTGAGCTTCACGGAGCCGACTTGCTCTGGGCGCTTCGCCGGCGCGGCCGTGCAATCTTGGTCGGCCTTCCTGGCTCAGGCAAGAGCGTCGCGCTCCGTGCCGCCGCCGCGGGTTACGCTCGTCGAGCGACTTGGCCAATCCCAGTGGTGGTTCCTTTGGACCGGCTCGCGCGCGTACAGCGCACGATGGGCTTTGAAGAGGCGCTGTTGGAAGCCGCTCTGCAGGATGAGCCCGTCACCGCCCGGCCGCATCTCCGTGTGGCCGTCATCGACGCAATCCGAGCCGGCTCGGCAGCAATCTTCTTCGACGCACTCGATGAGACCCGGTCGTTACGTCATCAGATCATGGCGAGTCTGGAAGCAGGCATCGGTGACATGTCGCCGTCGATTGAGGTGCTCCTAACGACGCGTGACGTCGCCTACGCGGATGCCCAGACTCTTGGCTTTCCAGAGCTTCGAGTGTTGCCGCCCGAGGAACCGATGGACACCGTCCGCGCGATTCTGCGGGCAGTCACAACCGAGCGCGGGCTATCGGCGCGGGATTCCGAGAAGTGGATCAATGAGCGTGAACGTTGGATCGGCGGGCGCCTCGGCGCGGACAGCAGCCTGCGCGAGACCCCGTTGATGGTCGTCCTGTTGACCATGCTGGCGGCTGAGGGTGAGCTAGCGGACCTGCCTCTCGATCGTGCGCACGTTCTCGCGCGTGTATTGGACGACGTCGTCGTTCGTTGGGACGCGGGATTACGTCTGCAGGGTGGACGTCCGCGGCTCGGGTCGCTTGAGGATCGTGACGCCACCAACGCCGCGCGAAGCGCATTCGTGGCCATTGGGCATGAGGTGTTTGAAACAGGGGACCCGCTCCGGGGTGGGGTGCTCGACCATCTACGCGACGAGCTTCGCGAGGCGTTTGGGCTTACGCGCGACCGGGCCCGGAGTGTCGCTGACGATGCACTGGAGCTATGGGACGAGGCCGGGGTGTTCGTGATCTCGGGTACAAGTGGGCGTATGCAAGCTCGCTTGCGGCTGTTCGCCGAGCTTGCTGAGGCGACTCGCATCTTGCGTCAGGAGCCCCATCGCCAGCGCGCCTGGACGGAAGCCGCAATATGGAGAGAGGACGCTCACGAAGTGGTTCTTCTCGCGGCGGGCCTGAGCCCAGTCGTCGCGGATGAACTACTGGCGGCCGCGGCCGCTCATCCGGACGAGGCACCGCTGTTGGAGTTCGTAGTCGAGGCGGCTCGCCAGCAAGTTTCGATATCCGAGTCAAGCCTCCGTGACCTCGTGGATGCTGTTACTCGGCTCGAGCTGAGCGATGACAACGAACTTCTGCGCGTAGCGCTCGCCCTGCTTGACCTGCCGATCGGTCACGCAGACATTCCGCGGGTACTCGATTTCTTCAATCGACTTTCTAGCGCACGTCGTATTGTCGTGCGCGCAATTTCTGTTGGAAGCTGGGACCGTGACGACCCGGCCGCCGGTGCGGATCTGCAAGCGATGATGGACATTGAGCCGACAGCCCGCATCGCGTTCCCAATAGAGCACCGCGCTTTCGTTGATCCGCTCTATCAGCGTGCTGTGCTCGTCGTGGCCGACCGCATAGAGCAGGCGGGTGGCGCAGACATCGCTCGATGGCTGGCTGAGCGTATCCGCAAAGGCGTGACGATCGGCGCTATTCATACCATCAGGCGCCAACTTGAAGCTCACGGATTCGCGGCATTGATGGAGGAAGTCGATGGCCCTCCGGCGCGCGTTGGCCTTCCCGATCCCTGGGGTCACATCGTAGCTGGCCACGCAGAAATCGAAGACAGGTTCCTTCAACTGGTCGAGGCACTAGGCGCACCGGAGGAACTCAGCCGCGTCCAAGCGCGGCGTCTAGACAGTTTGGCCGACCTCGTGACCACCAGCGACTTCGGCAATGCGCCCGAGTACGAGGTCTCCGCTGCTCTCGAAAGGGCGCCCGACCAGGTGAAGGTGTCGCTAGGCGCTGCCGCTCTGCTCGGGGGGCTCGAGTTAGGCGTTGTTGCGGCACAGGCGCTTCAGGTGCGCCAAGAGATCGCCACAGAGAGTCAGCCGGGGATGCCTTTCCACATGCTTTGGGACCAAGCACAGAAGCTTCAGCTCCGCGACTGGAGTCGCATTGCTGAGCCCGTGCCAACGGCGACAGCTCTTGCCTCGGCGATGCTCTGTAACTCCCCGTGGATCGGCGAATTGGCGCTTGGCTGTCTTGACACCGCACCCCGGGCGGCGCGCGATGCAGCGTTCGCTGTGTTAGACGCCGGTCTCGATCAAGCGAGAGGGCGCACGCAGTGGCTCGTGTCAATTGGTCGTCTAGCTCTTGCCGGCGACAGCGATCTCCTCGAGCGGGAGGAGTCGGATTCGCGGCCGATGGTCCGTCGTGCGGTCGCCACGATGCACAGCTGGGGTCCGCCCTCTCCCCAAGCCAAGGCGGCTCTTCTGAAACTGCTACGTGACGCCGATAGAGGTGTGCGAGAAGAGACCATCCGGGCAGTGGGTACTGTCGGATTGGGAACGGAGCTCGCTCGAGCCGCTCAGGGCGACTGTTGAGCCGAGCGTCGGCTGGCAGTGCTGGTGGTGTGGCGCCGATAACGGTCCCGAGCTCGATCGCTGCCACCGGTGCGGGACAACCGGACCCGACCTGGCGCGGGCTATCCGAGACGTGACATCGGGAGGCACGGTCCTGCAATGACTAACCTGGCTCCCGCCTACCGGCCGATGCTCGGAGCCTCGCCAACGAGATGGCGCCGTCGGGTTGGCTCGCACTCACCTGCAAGCTCTTAGACTCAACACGTGGGAGATCCGCTACTCCTCCTCGAAGCGGCAA
The DNA here is from genome assembly GCA_963704385.1 of uncultured Solirubrobacterales bacterium. Taxonomy (GTDB): domain Bacteria; phylum Actinomycetota; class Thermoleophilia; order Solirubrobacterales; family Solirubrobacteraceae; genus Palsa-465. The sequence goes on along the minus strand of OY969904.1, from coordinate 4,824,052 downwards.
GCAGTTACCGCGGCGACCTTGAGGACCGGCTGACGGAGTTATTAGCGACCGCGCTCTCCGAGCACGAGGGATTTTGCAGGGAGCTGCTCGCCCGCATCGGCGTTCGTGCGGAGCTCGCGAGGGTCGGGATCAAGACGCAACAGTCTTTTCCCGCCGGGCCTGCCCGAGTCGATCTCGTCATTCGAGGCTACGACTCGGTGAGCACCCAGGCGGCGGTCATCTTCATTGAGAGCAAGTACAACCCCCGGAAGCTTCCGAACCCGTACTGGTTTGACGATGATCAAGCACGTCGACAAGAAGCGGCTTTGGCCTCCGAGCAGGGTGAGCACCATCATCTCGTCGCAATCGCGTCGGAGCGTGACCTGCGCCGACGCATCGTTCCGGCTCAGTATGAGCCGTGGATCGGCTGGCGCGAGATCGCCGAGCCTCGCAGACCGATCTGGGGGCGTTAGCGGATGGCAGGCAGACGCGCGTTGCGCGACGGCATCCGCCGCGCAACGCGTGCTCTTGGAGTTCTGGACCTACCTGAAGGGAGACACCGTGGGCGCACTGGATGAGGACGACCTCTTCGTGCTCGGGCAGACCGCCAGAGCCGAGGACCGCATAGACGCGCTCCTCGAGCGCGCAGCCGAGGAGCTCGAGTGGGACGAGGAAGTCGCCAACGACTGGCTCACCGCCGGTGAGGCGCCGATTCAATACATCTGCGGCGATGCCCCGGAGGACACGTGGCTTGCCAAGCGTCGCGATGGATCGCTCTACGCGCTCGTCACCGGCGCCGAGTGGAACGACGAGGCACCGACTGGTGAGCCGCAGCTTTACGCCGGGTGGGGCTTCTCCGCCAAGCATGAGGAACGCGACGCGATCGCTAAATCGGACTGGCCGACGACGGTTAGCGACGCAGGACTTATTCCGGTCTTCGACCCGGACGGTGTTTATGCGTTCAGCCGACGCGGGCTACGCGACATCGTCGAGAGCGGAAGCTCTCTCTCGACCCAGGTCAACCTCGTCGTCACTTGGACCCAGGAGGTCGTAACGGCCGCCCTCGCACTCGAGGAGCCGGCTGATCTCGCGAACCAGCCGAAATCACATGCTCGGCGCGCTGGGTCGCGGCGGAAGACCCGCTGAACGCTCGTGCCACGGGTGGTCGAGCGCATGTACGGTTCCGTTACGGGCGCATCGCGCCGACTCGTCCGTCGCCGAACCGCTCGGTGGCCTCGTAGCCGCGTGACGAGGAAAGCAGTCATGACCGGCCGCGTATGGCGGCGTCTGGATCACGTCTGAAGCAGCGGCCTGGCCGTGTTTCGGCGACGATGCAGGAGCTCGACTGGGATCATGACGACGTGCTCACGACAGGGAGTATGCGCGAGACACGGTTGCTGTATGACCGTTGCGAGTCGCCGGCGACTTATCACTACCTGACCGAGGTTCCCAGTTGACACGAGGACGATTCGAAATCAAGGCGGTGGCTCGCAAGCGTTGGACGGCCAGCGTCGCCATCGGACTGGTGTACGTGTCTATTATGCCAGCAGCGGCGCTGCTCTACACCTCGTTCGGGCCAGGAAGCTTTTATGACAGTAATCTCGAGCGGGAGCCGAGTCACGCGACGGACGCCATGCACGTCGACACACTCCTAGCTGCCGCAGTCGAGCTGAACGCAGCTCAGCGTCCGGTTCTGTCCACCAAACTGCGAACGAGGTCAGGAGTCAGAACTGTGCCACTGGCGCTTGTGCCGGGTACGATCCGTGTGAGCGATCTCAGCTTCCCAGATGGGAACCCCAACTTCGACGTGAGTGGCGAGGCTGGTGTCGGTGACGTCCATCGGGTATACCGAGACGTTCACCCTCAGGGTCGCAATCCTCGCACCGGTCGATCTTCTGCCCCATTCCACGAGGTTGGTTGTGACTGTCCACGCTTTGCCAGGCGGGGCTGCCGCAAATCAAACCGCTCTGTTCGGAGCGCTGTTCACGAAGTCTCCTATTGGGCGATACGCCCAGGGCTACGAAGGCATGCTGCTTCACCCCCAGCTTCTCAACGCGCTGCAAGGCTTCTATGGCGCATCGGTGGGCGATCCGTTATCGCAATCCGATCAATTTGCTCGGATGCTCTATTTCTCGGCGAGCGCCGCAACCACAGTGGGGTTTGGCGACATCACGCCGGTCACAACGACTGCTCGTGCTTGGGTGACGATTGAGGTGATTCTCGAGATCATCCTCATCGGTGTATTCCTAGCCTCGCTCGCCGCGGTCCGGCGGAAGTAGAACGCGACGGAGACATCTGGACGAACCTCCGGCCGGTCTCTGGGATAGCCCTAGATGAACCTTCGTCCCACGATAGAACGACCACGAGACCAACGGATCCGGACGCAGGCCGGCGGAAGCTCGCGCGAAGCCGGGCTTTGGCCCTTGGACTCCGCCGGCCGTGGCGAGCACCCGGCTGAGTTCGTACCGCGCGGCGGGCTCGCACGAGTGCTTTCGTCTCAAATACGGCCCGGAGTCTGACGATCGCAAAGGCGACAAAGCAGCGACCCCCACGGCACGCGGGTCACGCCGCTCCTATCGCGTGATTCCAAGCGTCGGGGACCCGACTCCCTCGCATCCGTTGGTGAGAGGAGCACACCGGACGAGCGCTTTTCTGGGAAGGCGCTCGTCAAGATCCGGTCGCCTCGGGGCGGGTGCCCGCTTGCGCCTTTCCCCAGTAGGAGTCGCCGTCGCGGCCGGGATCGCGCGAGTGCTCCGCCACGAAAGGGACAGCTCAAGCCGCCCGGTCCAGACAGTCGCAACGATCGAAAAGGAATCGTTGGGACGGTCTAGATCTGGCTTACCGTGACGCCTGCTTTTGAGCGGCACGATGGGTTGCCCAGACCTACCGTCCCAGGAAGGACACATCATGGAAGTTCGATGCCGTTGCTAAAACGATTTGCAGATGTTTCGCCCGCGCCGCAAGCTCGCACTTCTGCGTGATGAGGCTCAGGGAAGCGCCTCGAGGAACCGCTCCGCGGATTCGAGCGGTCGCAGGACCGGCTTCCGCTCGACGTGCCGCTGGTAACGCAGGTCGCGCCAGTGCTTCTCGGGCTTGCCAGGTGCGGGCAGCGAAAGCAGCGGCTTCCACTCGAGGGTGGATACGACCGGCCTGACGTGTGTGACGCCGCCGCCGCGATGTCCGACCATCTGCGTCCGGACCAACGAAGGCGGCAGCGTGACCAGTTCCGCCGTGGCTACCAAGCCGCCGTGCGTCAGGAGTCCGCGAGCGTAGATCAGACCTGCAAGCGTGTCGCCTCCCAGCGTCCCGTCTCGAAGCGCGAAGTAGTTCGGGAGCCGAGCCCGGTGGTACTCCTCGAGCGAGTAGCACCAGCTGAGCGCCTCGGCGAGCGGGATCAAAGGGTCATCCGCGGGTTGCGGAGTTAGGCGATCCCGAAGGCGCTCGATCGCTTCGCGAAGACCCGTTTCACCTAGATCGCGCTCGTTCACGCCCGCCCATTGTTGCGTCGAGTCCCCGGGCGGGGTGCGCACGATCGGTCTCCTCGCACGAGGACCGGCGATCGGACGATTGTCGGCGACGTCTCAGTCGTCAGCCACGACGGCGCTGGGACGAGCGCTTCGCCACGGATGCGGATGCGGTCGCTGGCTCCGCCAGACTCGCCGCGATCGGATCGGCGACAACGAATCGCACGGTACTCCCGCCCCCGCCGCGCGGTCGGCGACGGTCCAGTCGTCCTCGGCCGCCACCTGAACGTCGGGGACGCCTCATAAACTGGCCTGATGAACGTCTTCGACGGCTTTGAAGAGGCGGGTCTCGTGGTCCTGAGGAGGGAGGTCGAGAAGCCTCTCCTCGACCGGGAAGCGGTCGAAGGCGCTTTGTATCTGGTTGCATCCGGACGCAACCGCCGTCCTGATCCGAACCTTCCACCACTCGACTTTCTGGACGATCGCCAGCTTCGAGACCTTGCTCGGGCGATTGTGTCGGGCTAGGACCCGCCAGCGTAACCAGACGGGACCGCCGTCAAGGTAGTGCTGGGCTGCGGTCGACCGGCTCGACGCGGTCGCTGCCGAGGATGGGTGGTGCGGTCGCGCTCGTAAAGCTCCACCTCGTGTGCGCGGCCGGCCCTGGTCGAGCCGCCGCTCGAACGGCGGGCAGCGAGGGGATGGAGTCGCTGGGGTTCTGGCGCTTCGGTCGCGCGCGGATTGGGTGCAGCGCATCCGCGCGCTGCTGGACATCGCGCGCGCCCGAGGCGGGGCAGGCTGGGACGCGGTCGGTCGGCGAAACGGCCAAGTTACGCGCGCGCGGAGAACGATGCAGCGACCTCGCATCCATGCTCGGTGATGCCTGCTCGCGCGCGGAATTAGCGGGGCTCCACCACGCCCTGCGACACATCGAGCTACGGCTCCCGCCCCCAGCCGTGCATGCGCTCGGTTGCTTCGACCTGGTGATCGGTTTCGAGCGCCTCCCGGCCGACGTCTGGCTGTCGGCTTCGTGGCCAGCGACGCTCTCGACCGTCGGACTCAGCTGCCTCCCAGGGCTCAGGTCGGTCTTCGGCGATTACGCCGTCAAGGTCGAGGTCGCGCTCGTGCGTCCGATCGGTCTCGAGCGCGGGCCAGGGCGGTGTCAGGTCCACAGCCGGCTCCACCAGCTCGATGATCGTCGGTTCGCTACTGTCGGCGACCGACCGCGGATCCATTGAATCGTGCTGTTCAGGGTCGATCGTGACCGCGATCTCGTGCTGTAGCGGGACGTCGATGGACGGCACCTCGGGCTCGGTCCGGCTCATGCGCTCGGCAACCACCTGAAGCCGATCTCTGCCGGTCGATCGCTCCGCGGGATCGATGCCGGCGTAGATGTCGGTCCGGTCCCGCGCACGCGTGATCGCGACGTACGAGCCCTCGGCGGTGGTGTTGTCGGACACGATCACGTGTGCTGTGTCCGTCGTCTGCCCTTGGGCGGGGAACGGATGCTGGACGTAGGCCAGGCGGAGGTCGGCACGGGCGATCTGGGACTCGTCGAGCGCGATCTCATCTCCGTCGCGGAGTCGGATCACGAGCCGGTGAGCCTTCGGGTCGACATCGGCGACCAACGCCATCCTGCCGTTCGGGATCCGGCCATAGTCCGGGTGGTTGAGCGTGCGCCTGACCTGCAGCTGGTCGCCGGCGTGCAGCTTGTACGGCCGGCCAGGGACGGTGACAGATTCGCGCCCGAGCTCGCTGTGCTGCTCGCGGAGCGCCTGGGCGCGGGCGTTGAGTTCGTCGAGATGCTCGTTGGATGTTTGGGCGATCACGATCGTCGTCTTACCGGCCTCCCGGTCGGCCTGGGCGGCATCGAGGGCGAGGTCTTCAGCTTGCGACGGACCTGCGGTGATGTGGACGTGGTCGCGGGCGGCGTAGCCGCGGATCGCGCGCTCGTGCTCGCCGGCTCGGAACAGGGCTTGGTCGCGCCGATCGTCCGGGTTACGCGCTCGCTGGTTGCGCGCCAGTCCGACGTGTGCGCCGGCCTGGCGGGTGGCCCGCTCGAGGTGTGACCATAGGCCGCCGGCGCCGACGGGTTGGGATTGGGCCGGATCGCCCACTTCGATCAGCCGCCCGCCGGAGGTCTCGATCGCGTCGAGCAACCGGGCCTGCTCGGTGGTGGAGGCGAGCGCCGCCTCATCGTGGATGACGGTTGTCTCGGGACCAAGTACGACGTAGCCCGTCTGGATCGCCGCATGTAGGCCGGCGGTCGAGTAGGACGACGCCCCTACGTCGGCGCCCGCGAGCTCGTTCGCGAGTCGCTCGGCGGCGAGCGCGGCGGTGCTCGTGACGACGATCTGTCGCCCCGCGGCTTGGTGGGCCCGGGCGATGCCGCTGAGGGTGGTGCTCTTCCCCGTGCCCGCCTGTCCCTCGATCACCACCAGCTGGTGGGTGCCGCAGGCCAATTCGATCGCACGGTGCTGCTCGCCCGACAGCGCGCCACCGGTGAGCGCGAGCTCGCGGTCCAGTCGCGCGGTCTCGAGCGCGACCAGCGCTGGCGGTATCGGCGGCACCGCCTGCCGGGCGAGTCGTTCTGCGAGCGCGACGGTGGCTCGCTCGCGTCCGCGGTGTTCTCGGGTCGTTCCCGTCCCGTCGGCGAGCACGAGGATCTCTCCGGCGTCGCGAAGCTCCCGCAGCAGTTCGACGGCGTCCTCGATCTCGGCGCCCGCGGAGCGCTCGAGCGCGACCGCGCGGGCGTCGCGGGCGGGGAAGGTGGCGTCGAATTCAGTCAGGCCGACCAGGAGCTGCTGCCGCGGTGCGGGCGCCAGCGGTCGCCGTCTGGTCCTGAGCTGATCGAGGGCACGAGCATCGAGAGCGTGCTCGGCGCCAGCGCGTTGCCAATGCTCGTCCAGATCGGCGTGGGTGAGAGGTGTCTTCGCTGACCGGGTCAGGGTCGCCATGAAGCGCTCTTCGCGGGGGGCGAGCAGCCCGCTTCGCCGGAGGAGCTCCAGGCGCTCGGCGGCGTCCGGCCCGTTGGGTCCGCCTCGGGCGATGGCCGCCTCGAGCGTGCGCTCCTGTTCGCCGAGCCGCCGTCGGATCGCGATCTGCACCTGCTGGTGACGGCTGGACCAGTGGGCGACGAGGCTCCCCGGCACACCCTCGATCTCGAAGTACCGCTCCCCGCGGCCGGTCTGGCGGCGGATCCCGAACCCGAGCCCGACGAGCGCGCGGGCAAGTTCGCTGCGATAGGAGGCGCCGAGCTCACGGCGGTGCACGAGCCACGAGCGCGAGTCGATCGCGACGATCCGGCCATCACGGCGAACAGCGGCGTGCAGCACCAGATGGGAGTGCAGCTGCGGATCGGGCGGATGTCCGTCGACGGCTCGAGCGGTCGTGTGCCGCCAGCTGGTTGCGATCAGGCCGGCCGCCTTGGCATGGATCACCGTCCCGCCTTCCACCCGGTGTCGAATCATCGCGACGTGGCGGAGCGAGTAGTCCAGGGCCCGGTCGATTGCCTGCTCGTGCGCCCGCTCGATCGATGTCCTCAGCCCCGGATCCGCCACGGCCCAGATCGCGCTGACCGACTTCGGCGCGGAGAAGGTCGCGTCGATCGCGGCCACCGCCTCACCGCTCGCGCCGGCCCGCCGCAGCGGCTCGCCGGTGTCAGGCCGGCGGACAGCCATCAGCTCTCGCAGCTGCTCGCCGCTCACCGGCAGCTCGCCTCCGGCCCCAACCAGGTGGGCGCCCGCTGCCCACCGTCCTGGTGCCTCGACTCGCTCTCCGTCCTTCAAGTAGTAGTCGCCCAGCTCCGCCGCCTGCGCCTTGCCCTCGAGGTACTCCGCGTAGCCGGCCGCTGACCCTTGCGTGACCTTCGCGACGGTCAGCACCCGAGCAGCCCCTTCTCCCCGTCGCAGTCCCTGCCCGTCGACAGCAACACACTCCACGCACAGGGAGTGCTGTGGGCAAGACGTCCGCAGATGTCCGCCCCGGCGGAGGCCCTGACCAGGGCGTTGTCGGCCTTCATTGCTCGCCCGCGGGCGGGGTGGCGCCGAGCGTTTTCCACGGCTCGGTGGTCTGGACGGGGGTGAGCGTGAGGAGCTCCCAGCGCAGCCCGTCGAGGTGCAGCCCGCGCCCGCCGGGGATGTTCGCGATCTCGCCCGGTGATAGCACGCGGGTGCGTTGCGTGGATACGGTCTTTGAGCTGGTCGGGCCCCCGTGCTGTCCGCCGGTGTAGCCCTTGCTGCGGGAGACCATTCGGCGGTCGTACTCCCCGAGCGCGGTCGAGATGCCCTCCAGCGTCTTAGTGTCGGCGATCCCGGGCAGGATCAGCTTTGACCCGAACAGGGTCAGGAACCCGTCCGCGGCCTCTCCCCATCGCCGCCGGGCCTGGGAGAGGTCCTGGAAGGCGGCCAGGAGCGTGAGGCCCTGCCCGCCTCCTTCCGAGGCGATCGCCGGAAGCTCCTCCAACGGCGCGATGTTCGCCGCCTCGTCGAGCGCGAACAGCACGGGGTGGGCGAGCGTGCCGGACCGGTGGGCGAGGTAGGTGGCGCGGCGGAGCTCGGCCAGCAGGCCGCACACCAGCGGCGCGGCGGCCTGCTGCTCTTCCGCGGGCGCGTGGATGTAGACGGTCTCAGCGGAGGCAACGAACGCCGCCGGGTCGAAGTTCGGGTCCGTCGCCGCGTCCAAGGCAGCCTCGGAGCTGTAGGCGTCGAGCGCGTCGGCGGCGGCGGAGAAGATCGAGGCGCGCTCACGGTCCTCGGTGTTCAGGATCCCGAGCAGCGACCCGAACGCCAACCGGGACGCCGTGTCCTGCTCGAGCATGATCCCGGCCTCGTCGAGCTCGTGGCGCAGAACCCAGTCGACCACAGTCTCCATATCGCGGCCGTTCAGCGCGGCCGCGTGCAGGAACGGCGCGAGCAGCGCCTGCGAGCGCTTGGCCCAATGCGAACCGTGCATCGTGCCGGTGCCGACGCCGGCGGTCATCGCCCGAGCCATCAGCAACGCCCCATCCCAGTCGGTGGCGCAACGTACCGGCGACCACCGCAACCGTTCCAGCCCGTTCGGCCCGCTGGTCCCGGTCGGGTCAAACTCCCACACCCGTCCTGAGGCTCGGCGGGCTCGCCACGTCCAAGCGGCGACGTCGAGCTTGGTCGAGGTGCACACGGCCGGGCCGCCGTGGGCGATCAGCGCCGGGATGATCACCGCGGTCGTCTTCCCCGACCGCGGCGGCCCGAGCAGCAACAGCGCCCGCTGCGCCTGCGTGAACCGCAAGACGCCGTCTTTGTCCAGCCCGAGGTAGACGCCGCCGCCGCTGCGGCACGCCAGCTCCTTGACCGCGGCCAGGGGATCCTCGGCCCGCAGCAGCAGCCTCCCTGAGATTGTCGTCGCGCTCCACCCCGCCCGTACCAGGACAGTCGCGGTTACCCAGGCCACGAATACGGGACCGAGAACGAGCACGACGAAGCCGGCGGTGGTGGGCCAGAAGATCAGCCACGCAGCCAGGCCGGGGATCATCGTCGCGTAGACCCACCACGGCTGCCGGCGGAAATACTTGCGCGTCTGGTGCGATGGACCCCACCCTCCCGGTGAACCCATAGCCGAGATCATCCGCCCATCCCGCTCACGTGCGCAACAGCTCCTCGAGCCGCGGACGCAAGAACCGCCACGTCCGACCCAGCTGATGAGCCGGGATATGACCCCGGCGGGCCAGGTAGTAGACCGTCGAGACCGGCAGATGCAGCAGGTCCGCGACCTCGGCCGCGGTCATCACCTCGTCTCGGGTCAGCGGCCGGCGTCTAGAAGCGGGGTCGCTTTCGACCTGGATCTGAGGGGTCGCCGCAGGCACGGCCGAAAGGATCAGCACCAACCCGCGGACATCACAAGGGCATTTGCGGACGTCTCCGAAGATGTCCGACCGCGGTCGCGGGCATCTTCGGACATCTACACTGATTTCTCCTGCAAACGCAGACAACGAGGGGATCGCAGCCCGCTCGGCAGCACGAACTCAAGATGGGCAACGACAACCTCCGCAGCGCGCTCTCGCAGGCCGGAATCAGCGGCGACGAGCTCGCCGAGCTGATCACAGTCGACCCCAGAACGGTGCGCCGCTGGCTGACCGGCCAGCCTCCGTACCCGCGCCACCGCGCCAAGATCGCCCGCGCGCTCGACCTCACCGAACACGACCTGTGGCCGGAGACCGCGACACCCTCGCCAGCCGCTGACGCCCATGTCCTCGCCAGCGAGGCGATCCTTGCCTTCCCGCACGTCGACGACGCCGGGGCCCCCAACACCGTGATGCTGATCAGCTCGGCGACCGAGCGGATCGAGCTGCTCGATGAATCCCTCCACAAGCTCCTCACCCAGCCGGGCGTACCCGACCTCCTGACCAGCAAAGCCAGCCAAGGCTGCAGCGTCCGGATCCTCCTCGAGAGCCCCGCGACATCGCTCACACCGCTGCTGAACCAAAACGGCATCGAGATCCAGACAGTCGAGGCCTTCGGGCGCGTCGCCATCCACCGCGCCGATCAACAGATGCTCGTCACCCTCAAACTCGACGACGGCCCCGACCAACGACCCGTGCTGCTCCACCTCACCCAGCAAAGACCGGGCGGCCTCTTCGACCGGCTCGCCGGCCACTACGAGAAGCTCTGGGGCACCGCGATCGAACCGATCAGGACAGAACGCGACATCGACAGGTACCTGTTCGACGACGACGGTGACGAAGATTGGCCCGTGGAGGATCGCGAGCCGGACGAACCCGAGCAGCCGGTCGCGGTACCCGAGCCGCCGACGCAGCCGGCGATCCAGACCTCAACACAACAGCCACGACGGTGGCCCCGCCGGCCGCCCACGGGTGGATGACCAGCCTGCTCCTGGCTCGCGGTTAGGCGAGCGGGATCTCGCGACGCCGTCGGAAAAGTGCGGAATCGCGTTAAGGCTCGCCACCGCCCGCAGTTTCCCCAGGCTTGTTTGCCGTCGACCAGCTCTCGGGCCACGAGTTCTGGACGCGTGCGGCGCGTGACCAATGGATGTATGAACCCTGGCGAGGCGCCCGCGAAGTCGAGGTCAATTCCGGGCTTCCGGCCGGATGGGAGCTCGGTCACGTTGAATGACCCGATGCGCGCACGAGCTTGAGCCGTGATCGGGATGCCGCTACCCGACGCTGCGATCTTCCTGACCGCGGCGTTCACGGGCCTGCGCCAAGGCGAGCTGGTTGGGCTGCGGTGGCGAGACGTGGACTTCGCCGGCTCGACGATCAGGGTGCGCGCGAGCTACGCCGCCGGAAAGCTGACGACACCGAAGTCGGGCAAGGTCCGGGCGGTGCCCATGGCACCCGACGTGGCGAGCGCGCTCGCGAAGCTCGGCGACGCCATCGGTTTACTGGCGACGACGACTTCGTGTTCGACGGTGAGGCCGGGCTGCCGCTCGACGGCGATGCCCTCAGCAGCCGGTATCGCGACGCGCTGGTGAGGGCAGAGCTACGCCCCTCCGATTGTCTGATCTGAGGCACACCTTCGGTACGCGGATGATCGCCAAGGCGGACATCCGGCGAGTGCAGGAGTGCATGGGGCACGCTGACATCCAGACGACGATGAAGTACCTGCACTATGCACCGCATGCCGAGGACGCCGACCTCGTTGCGCAGGCCTTCGCAGGCCGATCACCTGGCGGCCGACAGGAAGTCGGAGGTCTGGCACCCCAGAGTCCGCCCCTGCGTTGACCGGGCCAGCGACGCGCAACGCCCAGTCGCCAATCGTCCGAAGTCGGCGCCTCGGACAGGAACTTCGCTGAAAATCTGTTGCAAGGGCGGCCGCTGGTGTCGCGGTTGACGTCCCACAACTGCTGAGCACGACTTCTCTAACCGATCTGGCGGGAAAGACTTGCCAACTCTCCGCCGAGAGTATGGAGCCACCGCTCAGGCGGCGACGCCGCTGTGTTCCAGGATCGCAGAAAGCGGCCGGCGGACGCTGCCGGGAAGCGGCGTCCGCTTAGCCCAATAGATGCTGCGTCGGCTTTCCGTCGTGCGTCCCTCGAGCCATGAGCGATCCGGTGCCGCAACGACGCGAACCATTCCAATCGCGAGAAGCTCGAGCCAATGACAAGTTCATGAGGTCCGCCAACGAACCAGGCGCGGGCACGATCTCGCACTTGCGCCGGATTGTGCCAGAGCAGGTAGTCACGGCTGCCAAACAGCGCAGCCTCGGCACGCACCAGAGTTCGCTGTTGCGCTCTCCCTGTTGCATAGATTGGCGTGTACGTGAGGGTCCGGTAGCCGCACATCATTCGAAGAAAGGTTGCTTCGAGGAACTCCTCCCACGAGACAAATATGCGCAAGAACGCCATCTCATGCAACGCCTCAAGCCGATGAACTGTCAACTCACGGTAGGGAAGGCTGTTCGTGGCACTCGCGGTGCGTATTTGTTCGCCAGCTTCGGCCAGCCCGACGGCGGAGCCCACAAGCGAACGAAACGTGGCCGCCAGTGGCGGCATCGCTCTTGACATGGCTCAGAATGCTGCGTCGTAAAGAAACGTGAGGCGTGCGCGCCTTGGCTGAATATTGTCCGTTTGCCGCAGGGAGGCATTAACGAAGGCGACCGCGCTCTCTGGGACTGGTTGGTCTTCCCTGGCGGCCAGCACTATCTCAGTCAGATTGTCGATCGCTGTGCGTAGTCCCTTACGATCAGCGGCGCTGAGCGCCTTACGCGGTGTGGAGACATCGAGGTTGGGTACGCCATATCGCCGGTGATAAATCACGCTGAAGAGTGAGTAGAACAGGGGTCGCCGACGGAATTCTGTCTTCGCCAGTGACTCGATCGACTCTGAAACCGAATCGACTACCGCACGGAACCGTGCCATTACCTGCTCGCGCTGTGGGAAAGCCTCGTCGTAGTCGGCGTAGAACTTCGAAATGCTTGTCTTCTTGTCCTGAAGACCGTCCATCCCGAGGATCATGAGCTCGCTTGTCAGCTCTGCGTCTTCCATGCGAGCGATACCCCGCTCGCTGATGATCCGGTTCTCGCGCCAGAACTCAACGTGCTCGTGCGCGAGCTCGTATGCCGTCTGCTTGAACCAGCCAAAGTAGCGACCGTTGCGAAGCTCTTGGGCATTGAGCTGTACAGAGAAGGTGTTCATGCGTGCAAAGATCTCGAGCACCTGGGCGTCGGAGATGCCATGAAACACTTCGCAGACGAACGGATACGTGCGAATTCTGTCCTGCTCGTCCCGAGAGAGTTCGCCGTACTCCTTGCTCGCCCAGGCAGAGTCGAACGAAGGGAGTAGCGAGAAGCGACCATCGATGAAATCCAACACGGCGGAGATACGCTGCTGGCCATCTATCACCTCGCGGATCAGCCGAGAGCGGTCATCGCTTTGGCGCACCCTGAGGTAAATAGGCGGCACCGGCAGGCCACGTAGGAGCGTATCGATGAGATAGGCCTTAGCTGGTCTTCCCCAAACCGAGCGACGCTGGAATTCGGGTGCGACGGCAAGCGACTTAGAGTCCCGCCACGTGAGGAAGTCGATCGGCGTGAAGCTAGCGCGGTCTGGCTTGAGAAGGCCAGGCGCGATCAGAGCCGGTTCAATGGCGGCCATCGGCGGCCGACTTTATCGTGACCTCGGGCAGGTTGGACGTCGGCGAGCTGAGGACCGTGGGGTCCGGCGAGGGTCCGCGCTCGACCGGCGCCGAGTGGGCGGCCGGGGTGCCGGCCTTGATTAGCTCGAACGCTTGGGCCAGTCTGTCCGGATCTCGGATCCGGATTACGCTATCCGGCGAGCCGCGCTTGAGCATGTCAGGAGCCTCGCTCGCCGTTACGACGACCTCGTTCCGCGCGCGGCGCTGCTCGCAGGCTTCTGGTTTGAGAGCGAGCGTTGGAGCCTCGGGTCGCTGCAGAACGGGATCTACCGGCCGCGCCGGTTCGGCGGACCGGCCGCGCTGACGCTGCTCACCGCCGCGCACGCGCCCGGCCAGGCTCCGCCGTATGACGACGACATGGACCCCGCGAGCGGAACGATCCTCTACCACTACCGCGCGGGCTCGATCGACCAGCCCGACAACCGCGCGCTCCGCGCCGCGTTCGTGGAGCAGGTGCCGCTGATCTACTTCATGGGAGTCGCCCCAGGCCAGCTCGTCGTCGTCGCGCCGGTGTACGTGACGAGCGACGATCCGGCGGCTCGTGTGGTGACGCTCGAAGTCGGCCTGCCGCTTGCCGACACCACGCCGGCCGGACTCGTGTCCCCTCTCGATGTGCGTGCGTACTCGCTCGGCGACGTCCGGACGCGACTGCACCAGCAGCGGTTCCGAATCAATGTCCTGCGCGCCTACCGCGAACGCTGCGCGATCTGCGCACTCAAGGAGCCGGCGCTCGTCCAGGCGGCGCACATCGTCGACGACCGCAGCCCGGAGGGAATCGCGGCCGTAGTCAACGGGATTGCCTTGTGCGCGATCCATCACCTTGCGTATGACCGGAACCTGCTCGGCATCGATCCGGCGGGGGTAGTCCACATCGCTGGACGACTGTTGAACGAAATCGACGGCCCAATGCTCACGACGGGCCTGCAAGGCTTCCACGGCAAGCCGATCGCCATTCCGCGGCGAGCCGCGGATCACCCGGATCCGATCCGGCTACAGACGCGGTTCGACCAGTTCGTATCTGCTGCGTAGCACGCGCACGCGTCGGCGACCTGAGCCGCTTGTACTACGCAGCGTCGCACCGATGAACTATCTAGTCCCCCAGGTTGGCCAGCAGGTGGCGCGCCGGAAGCGCCAGTGCCTCCTGATCTTGAACGTGAACGCCAACAGAATCCGGCGTCGTCTGAGGTCGTGGACCGTCGACTGGCGCAGCCTGAGCAGCTCCACGACCTGCGCGACGAGACGCAAGTGGGCGACGACGACTTGGTCTTCGCCGGCGAGGCCGCCCCCGGCTCGACGGGCGATGCGCGCAGCAGCCGATACCGGGACCCACTGGCGAGGCCGGCTGCGGCCGGGTGCGCTTCCCCGACCTCAGGCACACCATCTGAACGAGGATGATTGCCAAGGCCGACATCCGGCGGGTGCAGGAGTGGATGGGGCACGTTGGCGTGGGAGGCTCTGGGGCCATCCAATCGCCGCTGCGGTGCTGTGAACGCAAAGGATTGTCGCCTGCGCTGCTTGGTTTGTAGCCGCCGAACGGAACACGCGAGGGATATCATCATGGATTCCAAAGCAGAGAAAGCGAATCGAGCCATCGCGCGAGTGGCGCTTCATTTTGGCCGGACCCGAATGTCCCTGTGGACGGGCAGGAACGACGGCTCAACAACTCCGTCGAGTCGGTCGTGTTTGCCGACATCTGGAGCTGATTGTCCTCGATCGTGCAGGTCAAACCCTCTCGCGGTTCTCGTTGAAACGGGCTGACGACCTCGGTCGCCGTAGCCGCTGAGGTGTCGCCGCCGGGCCGTGTCTTCGGTGAGGTACGGCCTGTCGGACGAGAACCAGGTCGCTGCCGCTACGCCCGGCGCAGCCGAAGCGATGGGCCGCGGAGCTCCCCCGTCCGAGAATCAATGGACCTCCACGTTTCGCCAGACAGCTGGCCCTACTCATACGGAGCCGGCCGGCCTACCAGGATGGACTCCGGACGACCAGGTTGCGGGCGCTGCCGCGCATGCCCGAGAATGAGCGAGCCCAAAGGGCCAGCGAGCGATGAGCCTCCAGAACCCGCCTACCACGCCAACGACCGGCCTCAGCGGCTATCCCTGGCAGGATCGCTATTCCAGCAGCCGCGACGATCTGGTGGCCGCGTTCTTCGAACCTGCGTTGGACCGAAGTTTCCGCTATGACCGCGCTGTTGGCTATTTTCGGTCGAGCATCTATAGCCTCGTCGGCCGCGCAGTGGTCCGCTTCGGACTCCGCGGCGGAAGGATCAGGCTTCTGTGTTCGCCCGAGCTCACGGACGACGACAAGCAAGCCATCCAGCGTGGTCTCGATATCCGCGGAGTGGTGGACCAAGCCGCTGCTCGTGAGCTCGAGCGAGTGCTGCAGCATGCGCTCGCCGGGCCACCAGTCGACACGCTCGCCAATCTCGTGGGCGCGAATATCCTGGATATTCGCTTTGCCATGATGCGCCACGACATTGGTGTCTTTCACGACAAGCTCGGTATTTTCAGTGATGCTGACACTGCAGTCAGCTTCAGCGGGAGCATCAACGAAAGCTGGCAAGCGTGGCACCCACTTGGAAATCACGAGGCATTCGAGGTGTTTCGCTCGTGGCTCGAGCCTCAGCGTGTGGAAGACCATCGGCACTACTTCGAGAGTCTCTGGGACGGAAGCGATCCCGATATTGACGTCTATGAAGCAGGTGAGGCCTTTCGACGTGACCTGCTTCGACGGGCAAAGCCCGAACCGCTCGAAGCGCTAAAGCAGCGTGGTGCCGAGCCCGCCCGTCCGCAACGACACCTTCTAGACCACCAACGAGATGCGCTCAACTGCTGGTTGAGCCGTGGACGGCGCGGCATCCTCAAGCATGCCACTGGGAGCGGCAAGACCCTGACCGCTCTTCACGGCATCCGTGATTGGCTGGCCGAAGGCAAGCCGGCGATCGTTTTTGTTCCCAGCGAGCTACTGCTTGACCAATGGGCCGATGAGGCCCGCGAGGAGCTGAGCCTTCTACAGCCCAGCGTCTTGCTTGTCGGCGGCGGTCACGATGAGTGGCGTCGTAGCGGCCTCCTTCGTCTCCACACCGAGGTCGGCGTACCGCCACGGCTCACGATCGCAATCATCCATACGGCCAGAACCTATGAGTTTCGGAAGCGTCTCTCAGACAATGCCGATCTCCTCGTGGTCGCGGACGAAGTGCATCGGCTTGGATCCCCAGAGAACCAGAACGCTCTCTGCATTGACGCGACCGCGAGGCTCGGACTGAGCGCGACCCCGGAGCGATACGGGGATCCGACCGGCACACAGATCCTCTTCGACTACTTCGGACCCATCCTCGAACCGGTCTTCACTCTTAGAGACGCGATTAGCGTGGGGCGGCTGGTTCCCTATGTCTATGAGCCCTCCACCGTCGGGCTGACCCCCGACGAAACGGAGGATTGGATCGCTCGCACTGCGCGCATTCGACAAATCTACGCGCGTGAAGCGGACGAGGTGCAACACGGGCGTATGTCCGACTATCTCCGGACGCTCCTCATCCAACGAGCCCGGATCGCGAAGAAAGCGGCTATGAAGCTAGAACGGGCATGTGATCTTGTCGATAACAAATGGCAGGCCGGCGACCACTGGCTTGTCTATTGCGAGGACACCGAACAGCTTCGCACCCTGCTTGGAGAGCTCCGGCAGCGGGGGATCGACGCTCTCGAGTACCGATCTCAAATGAGCGGTGACCGCGACGCGACCCTTAGTCGCTATAAGCAGATCGGTGGTGTGCTTGTGTCGATCCGTTGCCTTGATGAAGGCGTCGATATTCCGGACGTTTCGCACGCCCTGATCCTCGCGTCGTCGCGTAACTCCCGTGAGTTCGTGCAGCGCCGCGGCCGAGTCCTCCGCACCGCGCCCGGCAAGTACGAGGCTACAGTCTTCGATCTGCTCGTGGTGCCGGAGTCGCGCACGGGCGCCGACGAGTTCGACAGCCTAGTCTTCGGCGAGATTGCACGTGCTGCTGAGTTCGCCAAGGACGCGGCTAACGATGGCGCGCTGACTTTTCTCAAGCGCCTATGTATCGAGTTGGGAATTGATCCCGACACGTTAGTTGCCACAGGTACCGAGGACGAATAGGAGTTTTCCACGCATGCCCGAGGAGAGGTTGGCCCGAATTCTCGAACGTTGCCGCGCCGAGAACCATCCCGAGCTGGGCAAACGCATGATTGCGGACGCAGCGGCAATACAGAACCGTAACCAGTTCTCGGATGATCGCGAGGCAGCGAAACGAGAGATGCGCGAGCTCATCAAAGCCGAGGTGACCCGACAGATCGTCGAATCCGAGGCGGGCCGATGATCATCGAGCGGATCGACATGGAGAACTTTGGGCCGTATTACGGCAGTCAGCACCTCGATCTGGGTCTCAAGGAACATCCGCTCGTCATCGTCCACGGCCAAAACATGGCTGGCAAGACTTCTATCCTCAACGCGGTCCGCTGGGCGCTCTACGGCGTTGCAAAGGACCGCGCCGGAAAGCAGATCTCTACGCGAGATTTGATCAATTATGATGCTTTTGACGAGGGTCACCGGAGAGTCTCTGTTCGCCTGACTATTCGGACGTCAGGTGCCGAGGGCGCAGGCAAGTACGTGCTTCGGCGTCAGCGGCAAGCGCGGTCAGGAATTGGCGAGCCTGATGCTGACGGTGATTTTGAAGAGTTCATCACCATCGAGAAGGATGGCGATGTGTTAAGTCCAGGCGCCTTCCCCGAGCTTGTGGCTACCCTCCTCCCCGAGGGCATCTCGCGCTTCTTCTTGTTTGACGGCGAACTACTGAACGAGTACGAGGATCTTGTCCGTGAAGGTGGTGAGCGAGAAGCGCGAGGAGTAAAGGAGGCGATCGAGATGATTCTCGGCCTACCCGCTGCGAAGCGCGGAAGAGGCGACGTTCGCGCCCTGAAAGACGAGGTAAGTCGCAAACTTCAGCGTGAAGCTCGCAAGGACAAGACGGCTAAGGCCGCCGGCGAAGAGCTGGAGCGGCTCGGGACTCGCAAGGCTCAACTGGAGCAGGACCGCGACTCGCTTAAGGCCCAGGTCCGGGAGGTGCAACAGAAAGTGAGGGTCCTCGACGAGGGTTTGAAGCAGTATGAGGAGTCACGAGAGGACGCGGGGTTGAAGGAGGGCCTTCTGCAACAGATGGAGACTTCGGCCAAGCAGCGGGCCACGGCGCAGGAAGAACGGCGAGCGCTCGTCAAAGAGCTATGGCGCGACATTCTCGCGCCCAAGTTGCGGGGCGAGACCGCACGACTTGAGGAGGAGCGAGATCGCCGTGAACGGGCGGTGCATCAGCTTCGTACTGGGGAGGCCGAGCTTGCGAACCTAGAAGCGAGCATCGAAGCTGGAAGCTGTTCCCATTGCGGCCAGCCACTCCCCGATGACATCCGGGCTAGGACACGCGCCGAGATCCAGCAGCTTCACAAAGACCTTGACGACCTTCGGCCGCTGGCCAATTCTGATCGTGTCCAAGAGCTGGCAGGCATCATGCGACAACTTCGCGCCGTCGCGCCTGCAGGCAAAGTGGACGCAGTGCGGCTCGTCGAGCGCAGTCTTGACGAGATAGCCCTTCGCGAGTATCGGCTGAAGCAGGATCTGGACCGGGTAAACGAACGGCTAGCGTTGATCGACACGGAAGCGCTACTGCGTTACGACCGAGAGGCAAAGCAACTGGAAGCCCTACGGGGTGAGATGAGCGGGAAGTTGCGTGACGCAGAGAAGGACCTTGACGACGTCACCGCGGCCATCGAGCGCCAGCAGCGAATCGTCCTCCAGAATGACAGCCCCGTGTTTCAGCGTCTGAAAGTCGAATTGACGATCCTCGAGGCGCTGGATGGCGTCTTTGGCCGCGCGGTCGACGAGTTGACGGACGAGTTGCGTCTCGAAGTAGAGCAACATGCGACTGAGATCTTCAAGCTGCTCACCACTGACCCAACATACGCAGGCTTAGAGATCAACGAGAATTACGGGCTTGTGATCCTTCGGCATGACCAGATAGCGGTTGGGCAGCGCTCCGCCGGAGCCGAGCAGGTTGTGGCACTGTCTCTCCTCGGGGCATTGAACCGGCTCGCCACCAAACGTGGGCCAGTGATCATGGACACGCCGTTTGGCCGACTCGATCGCACACATCGGGCGAACATCCTTAGATTCGTTCCGACAATGGCAGACCAGGTAGTTCTGCTCGTCCACGACGGCGAAATCGATCGTGTCCGCGACCTCAAGGAGATCATTTCCAAGGTCGATGCTGAGTACCGGATTGAGCACACTTCCTCCACCCGCAGCGAATTCGTCCCTGAGCCTGTTCTGACCGATGCCTGATCAACCCAAACAAGATCTTCAACAAGTCGGCGCATCTCGCTCGACGCACGCTCTGCTCACGGAGCTCAAGGAGACAGGGCAGATTGCAGACCTCGTCGACGGCTACAGACTCTGCATCGCCACTGCCTACGGTTACGGATGCGAGCCCAATCTTGAGCGCATCGGCGGCACACGGACGACAATATTTGCGGCTAACACCCTTGATACACCAGATCTAGCGTTGCGCACAGCGATCGCCGAAAGCTATCCAGAAGCTCGGGCCACGCCTTACCGTGCGGCCGAAGATCTGGCCGAGCAAGGGGCTGAGATCCTCCGCAACCTGATGGACGGTGAGAAGCTCCGATTCAGCGATTTAATCGGGAAGATCGAGGAACTTGCCAGGGTTGGAAAGGACGCAACCTAAGGGGTGTCCGTTGGAGTTCGGGCCTTCGGGCAACTTTGACGATCCGTGGGACGAGGAGGCTGGGCTTGGTGAGCTCTTGCCCTCACGGGATGCACGGTGGGACGACGACCTTACCAGCGACCTGGGAGCCGTGCTCGCTGATCTGCTGCGCGAGCTTCTCCGCGCGTCGGCACGCCCGCTGACAAGCCGTGAGCTGAGATCTCACGCAGAGCGCATTCTCGACGGAGCAGACTTTTTCGGCTTCACGCGCGCGGATCTCGAGACGGCTATTGGTGATCTGGAGCACACGGGCGCTCAGTTCGACGTGCTGGGTCGCCTGTACGCCGATCGCCTGTCGTCCTCAATCGACGAAGCCACGACCCACATGAGGCGCGCGGCTGCGTTCGCTGAGCGTTTGGCCGAAATCGCCGCGAGCGATCAGTCATGAGGGGATCGGACTCGCAAGCTGTCGGCGAGTCAGCTTTCGATCTCAACGACGCCGAGCAACACGCGGACGTGGTGACATCGGAAAATGCAAGGTGGGACGACGATGTTGGCGTTGACCCGAAAGCCGATGCGCTGGTCCCAGCAATACTGCGCGAGCTCGTCAGCGCGGCTACTCGTCCAGTCACCGACCGGGAATTAGTTCTCCAGGCATCGACGCTGCTCGACCGAGCCTGGGCGTCTGTTCCAGCACGTAAGTTGCGGCAAGCCGTCGCCGACGTTGACAGCGATGGTGACGGACTCCGCCGCGACGCGATCGGACGCCTCTATTCGGACGAGTCCTCTGCGTCCCTCGAAGCGACCGCCGCTCATCTCGATGCGGCTGCGCGCCTTGCTGATCAGTTGCATGAGGTGTTAGAAGAGACGACCCCGCCCCGAGGGAGGCAAACCGTCTGGGATAACGGCAGCCTGTTTGCGCACCGCCTTCTGACCCCCCTTGAGGAGCAACTGCTGGGTCGACGGGTTTTTGCCGGCGACCGAAGCGCGATCAATGAACTGGTGGAGGCAAACACTCGGCTCGCAGCAGACATCGCAAGCCGAGTTAGGCTCACGGGAGCATTCGACGTTGAGGACGGCTTTCAGGAAGGGTGTTTGGGACTGATCCGAGCCGCCGAGAAATTCGACTATCGCAAGGGGTACCGGTTCTCGACGTATGCGACGTGGTGGATTCGACAGGCGATCCATAGGGGCATCGCGGACAAGGCACGCACCATTCGCCTTCCGGTTCACGTAGTCGAGCGTCTCAACAAGATTCGAACCGCAGAACGCAGGCTCGTATCCCAGCTCGGTCGCGAACCGACTGTCGACGAGATTGCGGACGCGACGGATCTCGACGAAGAGGACGTCGTCGCAACCCGCGAAGCCGCTCGCACCCCGCAATCCCTAGACGAGCCGCTTCTAACCGACGGTTCTAAGACGCTCGCGGATACATTGATTGACGAGTCATGTGAGTCACCGTATGACGAGGCGCTGAAGTCCATACGGCGTGAGGCGTTGTCGGGCATCCTTGAGCAGCTGTCCCACCGTGAGCGTCGCGTGCTCCAACTAAGAAACGGCCTCGCTGGCGAGCAACCGCATACGCTCGACGAGGTTGGTAGGGCGTTTAATGTAACGCGGGAACGCATCCGTCAGATCGAGAATCAAGCGATTGAGAAGCTCGTGGAGCTTGCGGGAAGCTGGGTTGAGGCGGACGAGGAGTCGGAAAACGACAAGCTGACAGACAACACTGCTGAGGACGATATCGCCAAGGAGCGGGATCTCCCGTGGTCAAAAAAGCTGGGCGTCCGAAGCGATGGCGATGCACCGAAGTTCGCTGTCAGCGGAGATATGGAGGACGAAGGGCTCGCCGACTAGAGCCGGATGTGGTTCGTCCGATCGGGCTTGGCCGGTCCTGCCGTCGTGACATGTGACCTTCTGCCGCACACCGTGATCGAGCTTGATCACGCGTCACCCACCGAACCGCAAGCACAGACAAAAGTTCAGATGGCACCGCCGTCGACCGAGGCCGACTCGCTGACCGTCACAGCGCCTTCCAACAACTGGTGCGCCTACTTCTCGGCGGTTACACGGGTTCCGTCTGCTTCGGATGCGCATGCCAACCAAGCGATCCGGACCACCACGTTAGCCGCTGCGGCAAAGATGGACGCCTCAGAGCGGTCAGGTGCGTGCCGGTCGCGATCCGCACCATGATCGTGTTCGCGATCACGATCGCGCAGATCACCGCGACGGTCCGCCTCGTGGTGCCGATCCCGTAGAAGTTGCGTTCGAACCCGTAGTTGCGAGCGCCGGTTGCATAACGGCAGCGCTCCAGAGAAATTGTGGCCGGTCTGCGACGCGCCGCAACGACTCTGCTTCGGCCCTGAAGAAAGTCTGTGGCAGAGTCCCGCACCTTGACAAGCAGGAGCCGGGGCGCTTATAGGGTGGGCACGGCCATGCCAGCCTCATCGCCCCTCCCTCACCCGGAATATTCCAACGAAACCTGTCCGCATTCCGGCCTGGCCGGCGATTGCCGACTCCAACCGCCTGCGAAGCGCCGTCGCGCCGACGAGGCCGTCGGGGCCGCCGATTACGATGCTGCCATGCCGCCGAAGCCGACGAGATCGGTCAGCGACGAGCCGGTGCGCGCCTACAAGACCGGTCACGGCGAAGCATGGCTCGGCGACTCGATCGAGACGCTCCAGAACGAGATCGACGACGAGTCGATCGACTTGATCATGACGTCGCCGCCTTTCGCGCTGCAGCGTCCGAAGGAGTACGGCAATGAGGGCCAGGAGGGCTACAAGATCTGGTTCATGCCGTTCGCCGACGAGTTCTGGCGCGTACTGAAGCCGACTGGCAGCCTGGTGATCGACTTGGGCGGCGCATGGGAAGGTGGCCAGCCTGTCAAGAGCATCTACGCGTTCGAGCTGCTCGTCAGCCTCTGTCGCCGGCCAAACCGCCCGTTCGTCCTGGCACAGGACTTCTACTGGTACAACCCAGCGCGTCTGCCAAGTCCGGCACAGTGGGTTACGGTCGAGCGGGTCAGGGCTAAGGACTCGGTCAACTACGTTTGGTGGCTCTCGAAGACGCCACACCCGAAGGCCGACAACTCGCGGGTACTGCGCGAGTACACGGCTTCGATGAAGAAGCTCATCGCAAGCGGTACCTACAACCGTGGCCCACGGCCCTCTGGCCATGTCGTCCGCGAGGGTTTCACGACGGACCGTGGGGGCGCGATCCCGCCGAATCTGCTCGCGATCTCGAACACTGGGAACGATAAGGAGTACTTGGATAGCTGCCGCGAGCGCGGCTTGCGGCCGCACCCGGCTCGCTTCCCAGCCGAGCTTCCCGAGTTCTTCGTGCAGTTCCTGACCGACCCCGGCGATCTCGTGCTCGACCCCTTCGCCGGTAGCAACGTGGCCGGGGCGGTGGCTGAGGCGCTCGGCCGCCGGTGGTTCAGTGTCGACATCGAGGACGAGTACCTGCGCGGCTCGATCGCTCGGTTTGAGGCTCCGACACCACGACCTCCGGGCCCAGGCCAGCTTCAGCTTGAGGTGGAGAAGGACGGCGTTGCCCGTGCCACCTAGCCGCGACAGCGCGCTGCGCGAGATCGAGGGTGTGGTAGCTGAGGGGGTCGGCGGCACCGTTGCATTGCAATACGTGGCTCGCGCCGGACTCTTACCCGAACTCTCGCGGCAGACCTACGACAGCTTCCCGAAGGCAATGCGCGAGGCGGTGCTCAACGCGCTCGACGCCGACGCTAGCCGTGTCGACATCGATTTCTCCCACGTCGAGTCCGGCCGGCAAGTCGTCGTCAGCGACGACGGCGTCGGCATGAGCATGAAGGACTTCTGCGAGCAGTTCATGAGTCTTGGCGGGTCGAGTAAGTTCGGCGACGGCAGCCGATTTGGCCGCATCGGTATCGGGTCGCTCGCGCTGCTGCAATACGCAGAGGTGGCGACCATCGAGACGAAGCGAACGGGCAGCAGTAGCTTCACGCGTGCACGGATTCAGCATCCATGGAGTCTTGGCCGGGAAGACCGCAGGACCAGGCTCAATGAGATGGCCGCTGGCACGGCCGAGGAGCTCGTGTATGACAGCCCGGTTGAGGACCACTTCACCCGGATTACTCTTGAGAACGTCAACGCGGACGTCTGGGAGATCGGGCAGGACCCGACGGCGTTCTATCGCTTGCTCCAAAACATGCGCCGCATCCTGCCGTTGCGCTGGAGCGATGGACGGCTCACCGATGCGCTAGAGGACGCTTCGCCTGAACTTGTCGCGACGCTCCGCGAGCACATCGAGCACTGGTCTCGTCCGATCTACGTTCATAGCGGCTGGGAGCGCGACGTCGAGCTGCGCCGCCGGGCCTTCGGCGAGGACGGCGCCGGCGTCGAAGATTGGAACGGGCCGCCCGTACCGCTCCTCAAGAAGCTGCGCGTTCCAGGCGACGGGCAGCGCCGCGAGATCATCATTGCGGGGTTTCTCTTGAGTCAGAAGCGGGCCCAAGCCGAGTGGACGGGCCTCACGGCGAGAGTCCAGAACGTCGCGGTTGAGGAGCACACCTTCTTCGACGTCACTGCCGATCCCGGCTTCCGGAAGTACATCTCGGGCGAGGTCTGGCTTCTCGGCGAAATCGACCGCGAGCGGTTGATCAACATCGACCGCTCATCGTTCAACCGCGAGTGTGCCGATTACAAGGCGATGCAGCGAGTGATGGAGCGGGCGATTGTCGAGTTCAAGTCACGCAGCGTGCAGCGCCCGCAGCGACAAAAAGTGGCGGTGCGGCGGGATCTCGAGGACCACATCAAGTCGTTGCGAGCGATCGAGAAGGTGGCGAATCGAGCCCTCCAAGATGCGACCGACGGTGCTCTTCCTTCCTCTGAGGCCGGGCGCGCGCTAAAGGACAGGCACGGGATTCGAGGGCGACTGGAAGAGCTTGAGACCGATGTAGTGGTCGATGAGAGGCATAACGACACCGACCTGAAGTACTCGCTCGAGATGAGCAGCGACGGGATGCGGGTTCGAGCGCTCGTCAGCCTCGGCCTACTCGAGCCGACGGTGCAGGTAGGCGATCATCGGTACCTGGTCGAATACGCCGCCGGAGACCAGCATGATCCGCCCGTGATCATTCGCAACCGGCCGCGGCGCATTGTCTTCAACACGGGACATCCCGCGCATGCGTCGGACGATCGGGCGCGCAAATACAGCTTCTCACTTGCACTTGAGCTGGCATATCTCCGTGACCGCGATGACGCTGCCGCAGTGTACGAACGGATGATCCGTTTTCTTGAGGTTTTATAACGCGTACATAGACGCGCCTGCCAAGGCCTGTGTAACGACGGGCCCCGCTGACCGACAGCGGACGCACGGAGACGGCGCCAGCTCCACTCGTGCATCGTAGGGACAAGTATCTGCGGGCGGTCGCCTGCGTCAGACTGCGCTCGTGCGAATCGGCCGGAGATCGAGATGAGGCTACGCGTCGACCCCTGGGATCCCGAGTACGGCGGCTCGATTGAGCTCGACCCCGACATGGGGCCGCCGCCCGCGCTCGACGTCGGTGTCGAGGTGGACGGTTCCTGGAGCCCTGTAGCGGCACCGGCTCTGCGGGCGAACGTGTGCTGCGCCTTCGTCGACGGCGTGCGGAGAGTCGATGTGCGGCTGTTCGCTGAGGACGGCGATGCTGCGGCCGCAGCCCTCGCTGGCTCATGGGCGGTTGGAGTCGCTTGGTCTTCGCTTCCCCCGAAGGTGTCGGACATCAGGCTCGGCCGTGAGCTCGTGGTCGGAGGGGGCCTGTCGCCCGACCCGCTCACCGTCGAGATTGGCGCTCGCTCCGTCGAGTTCCAACCGCGGTCGGTGACCGGTGCGACGCCGCTGGAGCCGATCCAGGGGTTGCAGAACGCCATGCGAGAGGCCGAGGCGACGCTCTCGCAGGACATCCTCTCGCGCGCGAGCGCCGAGCTGGTCGTCTCCGACGGCCCCTTAACCTACTTCGCCTCCGGCCCGGCGATCGGACTGGTCAAGCGCCAGTCCCGCGCGTATCTCGACGGAGACCACGCCAAGGTGCTCGGGCAGCTTCGGGTCGGAGAACGAACCCCGATCTTCAAGTTTGGCCAGCAGCGACTCGAGCGCTACTCGTGGTACCTGTGCCTCGCCCCGCGCCGCGCGATCGACGGCGCCACGGCCGGCCTCGTTCGCCTCGAGGTGCTGACCAGCGACGGGATGGACCACGCCCGCGAGCTCGCCAGCCTGACAGGCGCCGTGCTGCCGAGGTTCGCCCCGACGCCCGGTCGCGATCCGCGCGCGCCGCAGAACCTGTACCCGGTCAGTGCTCTCGAGAGTAGGTTGCGTCACCGCCTGGGCGACCCTGGCCTGATCAGGCGGGCACTGGAAATAGCGATCCATGCGGAGGTGTTGAGTGGACATTGACATGCCGAGGGTCGGGCGGGTGCTCGGCACTGAGGACTCGACGCCGCTCGAGTTCTGGGTCGGCATCGAGGACGGCACCTACCTCCAGCTCGATGACGTCGTGATGGTCCAGACCGATGTCCCTGGCGCCGGGCGGCTTCGCGTCAGCGGGCTTGTCGACATGGTCCGCGCTCGCCACGAAGGAAGCCGCTTCGACACCGATGTGTTCCTCGCGGACCAAGGATTGCTGCCGGTCGAGACGGCGCGTGCCGCGCATGTCGTCAGCACGCGATTCGAGCCTGAACTGTACGTCCCTCCGCGACCGGGCGATGCGGTCGTGCGCACGACCGGCGAGGCCCGGGATGAGGCCCTCTACTTCGACACGATGGAAGAGAAGCTTGTGGCCGGCGTCGCTCGCGACCAGCTGCCGGTCTACATCGACGTTTCCTTCCTCGACGGCCGTCGCGGCGCGCACGTGAACATCTCCGGCGTCTCGGGCGTCGCCACGAAGACCACCTACGCGAGTTTTCTGCTGTACGCGCTCTTTCACAGCGACGTGCTCGGGAACGAGGCGGCCAACACCAAAGCGCTGATCTTCAACGTCAAGGGGGAGGACCTCCTTTTTCTCGACAAGCCGAACGGGCAGCTGTCGCTCGAGGATCGAGCCCAGTACACGGCGCTCGGCCTCCCGGCCGGTCCGTTCGAGTCGGTCGGTCTTTGGGCTCCGGTGCGCCGCGGTGGCGAGATCGCCGTGCCCGACACCGGTAGCCGCCACGAGGGCGTGACTGCGTACTTCTGGACTGTGCTCGACGTGGTGCGCGACGGCCTGCTGCGGTTCATGTTCGCCGAGGAAGGAGATGAGCGCAGCCAGATCGCTGACCTGGTCGTGCGGGTCGAGGCGCAGCTGCAGCGCCACCACGAGCCGATCCGCGACTTCCCGGCGTCCGTTCGTCTCCCTGACCCAGCCGGGGAGATGACCCTCGTCCACTCGTTCGACGACCTCTGCGAGCTGATCAGGGAGCAGCTCGAAGACGAGGGCTTCAACTCGTGGCGCGGCCCGATCGCGGCGGGCACCGTGCAGGCGTTCCTGCGCCGGCTGGAAGGCGCGCGGTTTCAGTGCGGGCATCTGATCCGCGGACGCGACGCCGCCGACATCGACGCCCACCGGATCGACTGGGCTGCCAACCAGGTGTCGGTGATCGACATCCACACGCTGCACGATCGCGCCAAGCGGTTCGTGGTCGGTGTCGTCGTCAAGAAGCTGTTCGAGGCCAAGGAGCGCTCCGGGCGCGCGCGGCCGCTCGTGTTCCTGCTCCTCGACGAGCTCAACAAGTACGCTCCCCGCGAGGGGTGGAGCCCGATCAAGGAGGTGCTGCTCGACGTCGCCGAGCGCGGCCGCAGCCTCGGCATGATCCTGATTGGCGCGCAGCAGACAGCATCCGAGGTGGAGCGCCGCGTGGTCGCGAACTCGGCGTTGCGCGTCTTCGGGCGCCTTGACCCAGCCGAGGCTCAGCGAGCCGAGTACGGGTTTCTTTCGCCGACCGCGCGCCAGCGGGCGGCGATCCTCAAACCGGGGTCGATGCTGCTCCAGCAACCGCTGATCCCGGTGCCACTGCAGATCCGCTTCCCGTTCCCGGCGTGGGCGACCCGCGTCAGCGAGGTGGCGCCCGATCCGACCGACGATCCATTCGCGAGGTTCGAACGTTGAGGATCTTGCACACCGCGGACTGGCACGTCGGGCGCACCCTCTACCGCCGCCAGCGGCTGGACGAGTGTGAGGCGGTGCTCGCGGAAGTGGCGCAGATCGCCGCCGAGGAGCACGTCGACCTCGTGCTCGTCTGCGGCGACGTGTTCGACCAGTACGCGCCGTCGGCCGAGGCGGAGCGGATCGTCTACTCAACGCTGCTGGCGCTGCGTCAGACCGGGGCAGAGGTGCTCGTGATCCCCGGTAACCACGATAACCCGCGGAGATTCCAGGCAGTCGAGGAGGTGTTCGGCGTCGCCGGCGTCCGAATCGTCCCCAAGGTGATGCGGCCCGAGCTCGGGGGCGTCGTCGAGATGACGGTAGCGGACGACACCCGGGTGCAGGTGGCGTGCCTGCCGTGGGTCGCCGAGCGCGAGTTGTACAGCGCCGCGGATCTGATGCTCGAACGCGACGAGCCATTCGAGAAGTACGCCGATGAGCTCCCGAAGCTGATCACGGCGCTGTGCGCCGGGCTCGACCGGACCGCCGTCACTGTGCTCGCCGGGCACCTCTACGTCGACGGGTCCGCGCTCGGCGGCGGCGAGCGGGCGCTGACGATCGGCCAGACATTCGCGATCGACCCGCCGGGCCTGCCGACGACGGTGCAGTACATCGCGCTGGGGCATGTGCACCGGCCGCAGACTGTGCCGCGCGCCGCCACTTCCGCTCGCTACGCCGGGTCGATCCTGCAGCTCGACTTCGGCGAGGCCGAGCAGGAAAAGAGCGTCACGCTTGTCGACGTCGAGTCGGGCAAGCCACCGAAGCTCTCGGAGCGCCTGTTGACGACGGGGCGGGCGCTGCGCCAGATCCGGGCGACGCTGGATGAGCTGCCCGACTACCAGGACAGTGGGGACACCTCGTGGCTGAAGGTCGAGCTCGTGTGCGAGCGGCCCCAGCCGGGGCTGGCCGATGACGTGCGCAGGATTCTCCCCAACGCGCTCGAGGTGCGCCTCGACTATCCGCGCGAGGACGCGGATAAGCGCGCCGGCGAGCTGCGGCGCTTGTCCCCGCGCGAGCTGTTCGCCCGCTACTACCGCGAGCGGCACGGCGCGGAGCTCGACCCGGAGGTCGCCAAGCTGTTCGACGAACTCCACGAGGAGGCTTGGGGTGCGTCCGCGTAGGCTGGAGCTCAAGGGGTTCACCGCCTTTCGGGACAAACAGGTCGTCGACCTGGCCACTTTCGACCTGTTCGTGATCACCGGCCCCACCGGCGCCGGGAAGACGAGCCTGCTGGACGCCCTCGCGCTCGCGCTTTACGGAAAGGTCCCCCGAATGGGCGGGGACGGGCTCGGGCAGCTCGTCTCTCATGGCCAGCCGGACGCTGCTGTGCTGCTCGAGTTCGACATAGACGACACCCACTACCGCGTCTCTCGCCGCCTGCCACGCACCGGCACCCAGACGGGCCGGCTCGAGCGACGAGACGGGGAGGACTGGGTGGATGCGGTTGAGCGCGGCGGCATCACCCCGATCAACCAGAAGATCGCCGAGCAGCTGATGAAGCTCGACTTCAAGAGCTTCTGCAAGGCCATCCTCCTGCCGCAGGGGGAATTCGCCCAGTTCCTCAAAGGTGATGCGGCGGAGCGGCGCCGCACGCTCGTCGCGCTCCTCGAGCTCGAGGTCTACGAAAGGATGCGCAAGTTGGCGGCGCGGCGTGCCAAGGAGCTGACGATCAGGGGCGACCAGACGCGCGCGATCCTGGCCGAACAGTTCTCGGACGCCACCGCCGAAACGCTCGCCGACACCGCGACGACCCTGAAGCAGGCGAGCGACCGGGCCGACGAGCTTGCGCAGACCCTCGCCCGGGCCAAGGAACTCGAGACCGAGAGGGAGACGACAGCCGCACGGGGCGCCGCGCTCGCCGGGCTCGCCGACCGGCTCGCCGAGATTCAGCAGGACGCGGCGGCTGAAGTTGACGGCGCCCGCGAGTCGCAGGCTGCATACGAGCAGGCTGCCGCAGACCGCACGGAAGCAGCCGCCGAGGTCGATGCTCGCCAGCGGCGGCTAGCCGAGGCGCAGGCGAGGCGGGACAGCGCTGCCGGTCGCTTTGGCGATCGCGAGGCGCTCGCCCGAGCGATCGACGCCGTCGGGCAGCGGGAGCAGCTCGACATCCGGATCCTGGAGGCCGATACGCAGCTCGCCGCAGCCACGCGCAGGCACAGGGACTGCACCGAGGCTGCTGAGCGGACGGCTGCCACACGCTCCGAGGCCGAGCGCCGGCTGCAAGACGCGAGGGCCGCCAATGAGGCGGCACAGCAGGATGCAACCCGGCTCGCCGCCGAGCGGGACGCCCTGCAGCAGCGTCTCGACGCCGCGGTCGTGGCGGGCGCCGACCAGGCGCTGGCGGAGCGGGAGCTCGGCGAGCGCGAGGAAGCCGCCACATCCGCCGAGCGAGCATCGGTGGAGGCGCATAGCCGGCAGGAACAGGCCCAGGCAGCCCTCGACCAGCTCAAGCGGGGGCACCTGGTCGCCGCGCTTGCCGCCCACCTGCAGCCCGGCGACCCATGCCCCGTGTGCGAGCGTCCGCTCGTCGAGCATCCGGCACGCGACCCGGACATCGAACTCCAGCTGACGGACGCCGAGCAGACGCTCGCCGACGCCAAGGAGGACGCGGAGACCGCACAGAAAGCCGCCGCCCACGCCGCGGCGGACCGGTCGGCCACAGCGGACCGCGCCGCGCGCGCCCGGGAGGCGGTTGCGACGGCGCTCGGGGACAGCGAGCACCACGGCGTCCTGGAATCGCTCGTGAACTCCGCGAACGAGGCCGCCAGCACGGCCGCTCAGGTTGCATCCGAACACGCGCGAGAGAGGGGCGAGGCGGACGAAGCGGCGCAGCAGGCGGCGCTGGCAGCAACCCAGGCAGCCAGCGAGCGCGACGCAGCGGCAGCAGCGCTCGAGCTGCGCCAGGGCCGGCTCGAGGAGGCGAGCGCGGATCGCCAGACCGCGCTGGACGTGCTGCATGGCTGCTTCGGCGAGGCCATCCCCGCAGATGCTGCAGCACAGCTTGAAAGCGCGTACCGGGAACTGACGGATGCCGAGCAGCAGGTCGGGGCCGCGTCCGCAGCGCGGGCCGCTGCGCAGGCTAGCCTCACGAAGGCCGACGAGGTCGAGCGCAACGCGTTAAGCGCGCTTAACGCCGTTGACGTGCGCATGACCCAGCTGCGGACGCGCGCCGAGGCGGCGCTCGGCGAGCTCGCCGCGATCAGCGACCCGCCCTCGCTGCCGGTGCTGCCCGACCCGAGCGACGCGCGCGAACTGAACGTGACCGAGCTGTCGAGCTGGGGCGACCGGACCGCTGCGTTGCTACACACGGCGTCCGGCGAGCTTGAGCACCTCACCGCCCGCCTTGCGGCCGACATCATCAAGCTGGCGGCCGACTACGAGCTCGCGGCCGAGGATGCGGCGGCGGCGTTCGCCGCGATCGAGGCCGCCGAACGGCACGCCGTCGACGGCCGGATCAGGGCCGCGACGGATCATGGGGCTCTGGCCCGGCGCGTCGAACAGCGCGCGGAGCTCGAGGCGGGAATCGCCGAGGACCAAACGAGGATCGCGGTGCTGAAGGTCCTCGCCACCGAGCTGAGGTCCGACCACTTCACCGAGTACGTCCTGCAGGAGACGCTCGACGCTCTTGCGGTGCGCGCATCGGAGGAGCTGCTGCGGATCTCCGATGACCGCTACAGCCTCGTGTCGAGGGACGGCGAGTTCTTTGTGGTCGACCACATCAACGCCGACGAGCAGCGTTCCGTCAGGACCCTGTCAGGGGGCGAGACGTTCATCGCCTCGCTCAGCCTGGCGCTGGCGCTGTCCAAGCACGTGACCGAGCTCGCGGGCGAAGGGCTTGGCGCGCGGCTCGAGGCGGTGTTCATCGACGAGGGGTTCGGGTCGCTTGACCCGGAATCGCTCGGCGAGGTGATCGACGCGCTCGAGCGGCTGCGCGAGGCGGACCTGCTGGTCGGCGTGATCAGCCACGTGCCGGAGCTCGCTGAGCGCGTCGGGGTTGGGCTCCAGGTCCGCAAGGAAGGCAACCGCAGTGTCGTCGAGCCGCGCTGAACCGCAGGCTGCCGGCTCAGGCCAGCTAGAGCCGGTAGCTGCGACCGTCCTTCTCGCGCCGCACGATCCGCGCCCGCCAAATGACCCACATCACATGATCCCGCGCATAAGCTCGTTCTCAAGGCCGAACCGGTCGGGGAGGTCGGACTTCGTGGCACCGGGCTCCGAGCCGATCGCGTCAATGATCCGCTCGAGCGGCCGCGCACACCGGGTGCCATGCCGCGAGCTCTTCGTGCGCGCGCCGATCGCCGCGTCGAGCTCGGCGATCAGGCCACGATCGCGGTTGCCGAGGGCCCATTGCAGCACCACGGACAGCGGCAGCGCCACGTTTGCGCTCCGTCCGGCGCATATGCCAGATCGCGCCCGCGGCGCTCTCTGGCTCAAGCCCGGAGTTGTGGCTAACCGCAAGCGCGGGCAGCTCATCCAGGTGGCTGAGGGTCGCGTGTGCCAGCCGCGCCATCTCGGCCGGGTCACCCTCGCCGGGGTAGATCGCCTCGATCTGCCCGAGCATTTCGTCGTAGTGGTTTTGCGCGGACGGTCGCAGTGCGCGGCCCAGCCGTGTTCGCTGCACTCCAGACGGGGCCCGAGGCGCATCTGCATGAGCGGAGCGATCTCGCGGCACTCAGCGTTGTCGACGGTGTCTGGCGGCTGGTCTGCGGGGAGGGCCGCTGGGGGCCGAAGACCGGGTGCTACCGGGGAGATCCATCCCAGCATCTTGGTGTCGTGGATGTCGACCGCGCCGCCAGCTCCGGCAGCTGTAGGGGGACGGCGAGTCGGAGCTGCTTCTCCGACCGTCCGGGTCATCGTCGTAGGCGCAGACAAGCTCGACCCAGCCGGCGTCGCCGGGGCTTGGCGCGCGGCGCTGCTCGTGCCAGCGATCCGCGAGCGACCGAAGGCCCTCGCCGATCGGCACGCGGTCGATGATCCGAACCTCTTCTCGTGCCGCTGCGCTCATCGGTCGCTCGTACTGGCTGGTGCGCCAGTCACCGGGTCTGAACCGGTCGGTCGGTGGCCGCAGGGTGTGACCTGGGCCGGTGGCTCATAGGGGGGTACCGTGCTCCGCCATGAACTTTGCGAACTCGCCCCACTCGAGCCAGTAGCCCCGTTTGCTCTTCTGGGCCGGCAGCCAGTCGACCGAGCCCTTGCTGATCTTCACGCGGCCGAAGGCGCGCCCGTTCCGGCGGACCGGGATCTCGATGTCGACGTTGCCGACGGGGATCGGGCGGGTGATGTTGAGTGATACGTCGTGATTGGCCATGCCGCAGCCTATCCGGCGCTCCGTCGCGGGGCGAGCGTGCTGAGATCGCCGTCAACCCCGCCGGCGCGTCGGCGTCGAACTAGGACGCCAAGCGATCGCTCGTGGGCGCGGTCTTGGCCGCGACTGTCCTGATTGCGCGGTCGGCTGACCCGATCAGCGACGCGAGCTCGTCCCGCGTGGGGTCGAGCTCGTAGGGGTGGTGGTGCGTGGCCCGCGAGAGCGCGTACCAGGTGTAGGTCAGCTCGCCGGCGAGCTGAGCTCCGAGATAGATCTGGGCGCAGTTGAGCTGAGCGCGCATGTTCAGCCGCTCGGCGCCCGGCAGCCGCGAATCCCAGTAGTCCGCCAATGCCCGCTCTAAAGCCTGGCGAGCGAGCAGCGCCGCCGCCCGCGGCCAAGCCGAAACGGTGGCGTGCGTCGGGTCGTCAAGCAGTTGCCGAGCTGTGGCGATCAGATCATCCTCCGTGGCGCTCAAGGCGACTCCTCGAGCGCGCGGACGAGGCGCTTGGCGCCCTCGACGAGCTTCACTGGGTCGATGCCCACTTCCTGGTGTGAGCCTTTGCGTGCGATATCGACGACCTGCACCGCCTCGCTTCCGCCAAGCTTGGCGATCCGTTCGCGAACGTCGTTGCCTTGCGCCACGGAGAGCCCGAACGCCTCGGCCAGCCAGGCGCCGAGCGAAGTCAGGCCAGCGAGCCGCTCGTCGATCTCTGCATGGGGCACGCCGTCTGCGAGCAGGCGTCGTCGGATCCGGGACGCGCTTGCCGCTTCGATGGCGCTACGACAGAACCCTGGGATCACCCGGTTCTTGACCTCGGGAGGCAGCTCCTCGGCCTTGGCGATCGCGAACGCCTCCCCGATGTAACGGTCGCTGGGCGGCTTGGCGGCGACGATCTCAACCTTCGATTGTGCGCGCCGCTGCACGAGCATGATCCGCGCGTCGATCGCCAGCCGGCGGACCGCCTCCGGCAGCCGCTCGTCATGAGTGAACACGATCAGCTGGCGCGTGTCGGCTGCCCGTGCGAGCACGCGGGCGAGCCCGTCCACCTTTGCGGGATCCATCGACTGAACGGGATCGTCGATCACCATGAATGAGAACGGACTGCCGGGCAGCATCGCGCGAGGCAGGAAAACGCTGATCGCCAGCGCGGACAGTTCGCCCTGGTTCATCACGCCGAAGGCCGACGCGTCCGCGCCATCGATCGCCACGTCGAAGGCGGCGTAGCGCTGGTTGCCCTGCTTACGCAGCTCCACGTTGCCGAGGGCCACGTTGCTCTCGTGGCGTAGCTCGTTCCAGTTGGCCTTCGCTCCGTCGACCACCGGCGCGAGCCGCTCCCGCCGAAGATCGCCGATCGCGTCCTTCAGCCAGCTCTCGGCCGCCTTGAGCGTGCTCACGAGCTCTAGCTCGCGCTCGGCGCCGAGCAAGGACTGCCCACTCGCCGATGGCGTCGTGTAGCGGCCGCCACGCGTCCTCGCGTCGCCGGCGATCATCGGCGGCCAGCTTGCGCGCCTGTTCAAGCTCGCCGCGCAGCCGCTCGGCCAGGTCCGCGCCTTGGGCCCGAAACGTTGCGTCATCCTCGCGTGACGCCTCAATCCAATCCTGCCATGCGCCGGAAGCGGCGTTGAGCTCGAGCCCGACGCTCGCGGCCTCGAGCAGCGCCGTGTCGGTCGCTGGAGAGAACAGCTGCTCGCGTGCGAGGCGCACGACGTTCGCATGTTCCCCGCGCGCCGCGCGCAGCACGTGGCCGCGTCCGCGAAGGTCGGCGATCTCGGTGGTGACGCGCTCCGTCCAGGCCGCATCGAGCCGCTGCTCGGCTCCGCACAGTGGGCAGTCCGCCGGCTCGGCGTCGCCGTGGGCGCGGTGAAAAGCAAGTCCCGTCTCCAAGAGGCCCGCGAGCGCTTCAGTCCGGTCGGTGTCGCCGAGGGCAAGCTCCGCAACTCGTTGGGCGGCCCGGTCGATCGCGCCGAAGCCGTCGATGATCGCCTCGGCGGGCGGGATCTCAAGCGAGGAGAGCACGACGAGGCTGCCGGCAACCGCGTCGGCGCTCTCGCCGGCGGCGTCGAGGACGAGCTTCGCATCAGGTTGGCGCTTGGCCAGCAGCTCAGCGACGGCTAACGCGCGGTCGTCATCGCTTGCCTCGAGGCGTTGACGGAGGCCCTGGCGGGCCTGCTTTTCGTCCTTGCCGCTGCGCTCACACGCAAGTCGTGCGTCTCGCAGCGTGGCGAGGATCGCGTCAAACTCTTCGAGCCCGAGCACCGCAGAGAGCGCCTCGTACAGGGCAGCCGCCCGTGACGAGAACATCGTGCCGAGCTCGTTGTAGGAGAGGATCGGCCGGTACTGCTCGAGTGGCCGCTCCCATCCGAGCTCCGCCCAGCTCGTGTGTGGGCCAGAGACCTCGAGCGGGCTCGCGTCGTCGAGCCCCGCGTCAGCGCTCCACGACCGCGAGATCTCGAGGAGCTGCTGTTCGCCGTCGATCGCGAACTTGGCCCTGATCAGCGTTGGTCCGAGGTGGTGCAGGTTGCGCCAACCTTCCTGCCAGACCTTTGTGCGCTCCGCCCACCGCAGCGTCCTACCGGTGAGCAGCAGCTCTAAGCCCTCGGCGAAGCTCGACTTGCCGGACCCGTTGCGGCCGACGACCAACGTGAGACCGGGGCCTGGTTCGAACTGCAGGCGGGCGAGCGATCCGATCCCGCGGAACCCTTCGACAGCGATCTCCTGCAGGAAGGCGTGGGCCGGCGCCTTGGCCTCCACCGGAGAGGGAGTGTGGGTGACGGGCGTCTCGTCCGAGCCGAGATGCACTGCGAGCGCATCCGGGCCGTCTGCTGCCGCCAGAACGCAATCGCTGACCACCTGCGGCAGTTCGGCATCCTCGAGTAGCTCAAGCAGTCGCTCGTACGCCGCCTCGTTCATCGACGGTCATTTTGACCTGCGGGGGAGCCCCACAGACAACCGGCGTCCAACAGCTCGGCGGATCACGCCTGTGACCACTGGCGCGGCTCCGTCGGCTCTGACGGGAGCAGCCCATCCACCGCGACCTTCAATCTCGCGTTCGGGCGGCCGTGGGCGGCTGCTGTCCTGCCGGTGTCCTCGCTGTACGAGCGCCGCGCTTGAGGTCCGCATCACGGTCGAGCTGCTTCGGGCACGCGCGATCGTCGCGCTGCCGCTTGGCACGAAGCTCGACAGACAATCCGCAGTCGCGGTCTGGCTGCTACAACGGCCGACGGACGCCTCGCCGACGCTGTTCTGGCTGGTCGACGCCGCCGACCGGCAGGCGCCGCGTTCACCGATTTCGAGGGGGAGAGCATCGAGTCGCCAGCTGAGGCGGGCGCAGTTGACCGCCCGGATCCCCAACGTTGTGGGGCGAGTGGCGCAAGCGGGGGGACGTGCGCAGCTCGAACCGGGTTTCGGCCGTCGCTGTACTGGGCGAGATCGGTGAGGCGTCGCCCTACGCGACCTCTGCAGCCGCATTCGGCGCCGAACAGGAGCCATCCCCAGCCACAGCTGCGTGACCCCCGAGCCGGCGCACCGCCCATTGATCTTCGGCGATGCCTGTGCCACCTTCCACGCGAACGGAGATCCGGTCGGCCACTAGCGCATCATCGTCACGATCTAGGACCGTTTCCTGGGCGCTCGGACCATGTTGACAAAGATCGTCATCAAGAACTACAGGGCCTTCCAGGACTTCACCCTCGAGTTCAATCCCGGTCTGAACATCCTCGTCGGCGACAACGACGTCGGCAAGACGACGCTGTTGGAGGCGATCCATCTTGCTCTCAGCGGTCGTGTCCGCGGGCGGCTGCTGACCTACGAGCTGTCGCCGTACATGATCAACCAAGCGGCGGCCGCCGGCTATCTCGCCGAAGTCCAGAGTGGCAAGGAACCGACCCCACCCGAGGTTGTCATCGATCTCTTTCTGGACAAGCGGGAGGAGACGGCATCGCTCGTCGGCACCAACAACTCGCTGTTCGAGAACGCTCCGGGTCTGCGACTCAGAGCGTCGTTCTCGGACGACTATCTCGAGGAGTACAAGCGTTTTCTCGCCAGCGGCGACGAGATTCGCCTGGTCCCGACCGAGTACTACAGGGTCGACTGGTTGAGCTTCTGCGGCAACGCGGTCACCAGTCGAGGCGTACCGGTCACGGCTTCGATCATCGATGCGGCGGCCATCCGGCTGCAAAGCGGTGCCGACTACTACATCCAGCAGATAATCACTAACGAGCTGCAAGTTGCCGAGCGGGTCGAACTCGCGCGTGCGTACCGCAGTCTCCGCGAGTCGTTCTCCGGCCGCGAGGCGATTGAGAACATCAACCTGCGTCTGAGCGAGGGCTTCGAGGAACTGGGCGAAAAGGCGTTCACGTTGTCGATCGACGTCTCCCAGAAAACATCCTGGGAGAGCAACCTCGTTCCTCATCTCGGCGAGCTCCCGCTGCACTTCGTCGGCCACGGCGCACGGAACGCACTGAAGATGCTGCTCGCGCTCAACCGCAGCGTCGATGACTGCCATGCGGTGCTGATCGAGGAACCGGAGAATCATCAGTCACCGGGCTCGCTGAGCGCACTGGTCCGGCGCGTCGAGGAACGCTGCCACGGCAAGCAGGTCGTAATGACCACGCACAGCTCCTATGTGCTGAACAAGCTCGGGCTCGATAATCTCGTCCTGCTCGCGTCGTCGAAGACGATGCGGCTGACGGATCTGACGCCCGACACGCTGGCGTATTTCAAGAAGCTCTCGGGCTACGACACTCTGCGCATCGTGCTCGCCAAGCGCATCATCCTCGTCGAAGGTCCGTCGGATGAGCTGATCGTGCAGCGCGCCTACGCGGACCTCCACGGGCTGCTGCCGCTGCAAGATCGCGTCGACGTCATCAACGTCCGGGGGCTCTCGTTCAAACGCTTTCTCGATATCGCCAAGCCACTGGGTAAGCGAGTAGACGTGGTCACCGATAACGACAACAAGGATCCCGAGGAGATCCGGGCCCGCTACAAGGACTATCTC
The DNA here is from genome assembly GCA_963704385.1 of uncultured Solirubrobacterales bacterium. Classification (GTDB taxonomy): domain Bacteria; phylum Actinomycetota; class Thermoleophilia; order Solirubrobacterales; family Solirubrobacteraceae; genus Palsa-465. The sequence goes on along the minus strand of OY969904.1, from coordinate 4,785,821 downwards.
GCCGACGACGTCCCGATCAAGGTCCACGTTGGCGCCAAGGATGGTGGCCCGACGCTGGAGCCTCAGGTTGTCGCCGCCAACGATCTGTCAACGCTCAATGCGCTCTTCCAGACCGGCTATGGCACAGCCGACGAGATGACCAAGTGGATGACATCTGACAAGACCGGCTGGGCGTTGAAGGTGCTCGAAGCCGAGGCGTCGATCACCATGCCCGGCTACATCGCCGATGCCGTCGTCTGAGAACCGCGCTATCCTCGCGGTCGCCGGCGCTCTAAAAACCCAGACGGTCATTGACGAGGCTCTGGCAGACCCGTCGCGCCGGGTGCTGATCACGACATACACGCTGCAGAACCTGCAGCAGATCACCACGCGCATTCGGGAGCGTGTCGGCTACGTCCCGGCCAATATGCACCTCAGTTCGTGGTACACGTTCCTGCTCCGCCACGGCGCCCGGCCTTACCAGCACAGCGTGCTCGGCGACATTGGCCTCCTCCGCGGGCTGAATTTCGACGGCAAGCGCAGTCGCTTTGCACGCAAGACCGAACGCGGCTACTTCATCCACCCGAGCGGCGACATGTACCGCGACGGCCTCGCTGATTTCGTCTGCGCGGCGAACACGAGCTCCGGCGGCTTGGTCATCGAGCGATTGCAAGCACTCTATGACCACATCTACATCGACGAGGTGCAGGATCTAGTCGGCTTTGACCTCGACGTGCTCGACCTTCTCTTTGACTCGCAGGTCGCAGTTACCGTCGTCGGGGATCCACGCCAGCACACATTGGCCACCAGCACCGTCTCGCGCAACAAGAAGTACCGCGGCGCCGGCTTCGCCGACTGGCTGGCCGAGCGCGATGCCATCTGTCAGACGGAGAACCGACTGGTCAGCGTTCGATGCAACACGGCAATTTGCGCCTTTGCCAGCAGTGTGTTCCCTCAGTTGCCGGCATTGCAATCCGGGCAAGCGACGATCACTTCTCACGACGGGATCTTCACCGTTAAACCTCTTGCGGTGCAGGAGTACTACGAGCGCCATCGGCCGGTCGTGCTGCGCGATAGGAAGACGACAGATACGTTTGGCCTCCCAGCAATGAACTTCGGAGTCGCGAAGGGCAGCACTTTCGAGCGCGTGCTGATCTTCCCGACCAAACCGATGAGCCTGTTCTTGCAGAACGGAGACGCCTCAAAGCTGAGCGCGCCCGAGCGGCTGTACGTAGCCGTCACGCGCGCTCGGCACAGCGTCGCATTCGTGATCCCCAATTAGCCTCTCGTAAATCACCGCAGATTGCCTGGCTCGACAACGAGCCAGGCAATCTCCAGCCGCCGGATCAGCAGCATTCCCATAGGAGCGCAACGCGCGCCAACCAGCCGCGCCGAAGCGCTCCGCGAACAACTAGCTTCGTGTAGTCGGAGCTGGGACGGTCGCCGACAACTCGACCGCGAATATGGACAGCTTGCACGCCTCGCCGACGTTCAGACCGCCCCCCTATCCCGGCCGACGAGGCGTGGGACTCCCAAAAGCCCCTCAAATCGGCCGACCGAGACCTCAAAGGCCACCGCAAGGTGGCCTTTGTCGTCGTTCGCAAGGTAACGATCCGGGCCGTGCACGACATCGCGCTCGGGGGACGCGGCCGGCGCGATTGGTCGGTCAGCACCCTAATCTGCCACGTCGCGGCCAAGGGGAGACGCACGGCAGGACAAGGCGCTAGCCCCTGCTCTGTCGTCCCAGATGAGACGAGTTGAGCCGCGCTTTGTAGGGAGAGGCGCCTGCCGTCCCGGACACGAGGGACCCTTGGGCTGTTTGGTGCCCAATTCTGATGCCCAATTCTCAGGTCAGGTTTCCGAGGCCCAATCTGGCCATCAAAAAACCCCGCCTGAGCGGGGCTTTTCTCAAAGCGGCTGAAGGGGCTCGAACCCTCGACCTTCTGCATGGCAAGCAGACGCTCTAGCCAACTGAGCTACAGCCGCGAGACTCGGCGATTATAGAGCCGGGGGGCTGGCGGATCTGGGCCACCTAGACGTGTCTCTAGGTGTGGATTGGCGGAAGGTCTAGTTGTCGGTCCACCAAGTGTGTGCGACCGTTGGCATTGCCTCGAGATCCGCCGGACAGGGACGAGCCAGGGATGGCAGGCGCTCTTGTCTGGAGGGCAGGGGCCGGCCTCCCGGAGGCGACATCGCAGCTGGGACTCCGCCCGGGGGCGCTGGATGCGGGCGGACTGGGCGACGCGCCGCGGCGAGGGTGTTGACCACCATCGCCGTCGGCGCGTCCGCTCAGCCAAGCGAGGCCTCGCACCGGGCCGTAGCGACGTCCTCGCAGACCTAGACCTCTTGCTAGTCGGTCGCCCGAAGGTCTAGTTGTTCGCGTCCCGGGCTCGTGCCACCTTGTACCTCGCGGACGCCGCGCATGAGCGCGGCGCCCGTCAAGGATGCGACGAAGCATGGCTATCGAGCTAACAGGATCCACCGTCCGGGGCCTTTGCCTTCGGACTTCGCATGCCCGCGGTCGTGTCCGCTGGCGGGTGGCGTCGGTGCTGCTGCTCGCGATCGCGATCCTCGCCGCCGCGAGCACGGCGGCGCGGGCCGACGTTGGCGGCTTCAACGGGGGGGACGGAACCGAGACCGGAGGCGACTGCGTCACCACACTCGACTGGTCGTGCCTGGCCCCGTCGGATCTCGTCACCACTCTGGATCCCCCAGCCTCGAGCGATCTTGCCTTTGTTGGGAGCAGCAAGGAGAACCAGCCCGACGGCTGGCAGATCGCCGTCGCCCCCGTCGGGGCGGCAAAGGCGGAAGTCGTGGGCAACTGGTCGTACTCCTTTACTGACCCCACCTTCACGACCAACTACCTCGCTCTCGCCTTCAACCGGGCATCCGGCTCCGGGGACTCGTACTTCGCTTTCGAGCTCAACCAATCGAATAACCGGTATGTCAACTCCGCCGGCACGTCGATCATCTGCCGCACGAACGGCGACGTACTGATCTCGTTCAATATCCAGCCAAGCGAGACGACCAGCCTCAGCATTTACAAGTGGACCTGGACCGGCGGGACTCCGTGCACTCCCGGGGCCACGGGCAGTTTCTCATCGCCCGTGACTCTGCCTGCCGGCGACGGTGAGCTGGCCATCAACACCGGCCCGATCACCAACTTCCTCTCCAGCGATGCTCTGGGCAGTAGCTTCGCGACCGGCACCTTTGGCGAAACAGCCATCAACCTGAACGCGCTGGCCAATGCCATCTCGCCGCTCTCCCAGACGTGTGAGTTCTTCAACCACATGCAGCTCACCAGCCGCAGCTCTTCCTCGATCAACTCCACGATGGAGGACTACGTCGACGGCGGTGAGGTGGCGGCTCGCGCCTGCCAGACCCCGGGTGGCGGCGGCGGCGGAGGCGGTGGGGGAGGCGGCGGCGGGGGCGGGGGCGGGGGCGGCGGCGGTTCGTGTTCGCCCGGGCCCAGCGTCAGCATCACATCGCCCGCGGACTACTCGCAGGATCCCTCGAGCACCGTCGTACTGAGCGGCACCAGTGACCAGTCGGCCGTCGAGGTCGTCGACGGACGGCACGTCGTTGGAAACGCGGCTGTGAGCTCGGGCAGCTGGAGTCTGACCCTCGACAACGTCCCCAACGGCTTGCACACCTACACAGCCGTGGCGGCTGACTCGTCGGGGTGCACGGCGACATCCACCGTCCACATCACGGTTCAGGCCCCGGGCGTGAACAGCGGCTCCAACGGTGGGAATGGAAGCGGAGGCTCGGGCTCCGGAAACGGCTCGGGCGCCGGCACCGGCACCGCGAGCGTCGGCGTGGCGGTGAGGGCCACAGCGCTGGCGTGCACCGGTAACTCGCTGGCGCTCGTCGACATATACCCGCTCGGTCGCAAGGCGCATCTCGTTGGCGTGGCGCCGATCGGCACGACCGGGAAGAGGGTGAAGATAGTCGCCGCCTGGAACCATAAGGTGCTCGCGACGGTGAAGGTCAGCCACGGCTCTTCCTTCACCGCGAGCGTCGCACTGCCCCCGGCCCGCCTCCGTCTAACGGTGAGAGCTGCCTACATCGCCAAGCTCGGCCGCCAGTCGAGTCCTGCACTCAGGTTCGCCCGGCGGCTGTACAACACGCGAATTCAGGTGAAAGGCCACCGGATCACGTTCAGCGGGATCGTGGTTGCGCCGCTGGCTAGACCGGTCCGCCGTGTTGTCATCCGTGGCTCCAGCAGCTGCCGGACGGTCGGCTCGGGTGTGGTGCTCGCACGCGTCAAGCCTTCGCACAAGGGCCGGTTCTCGGTGACGTTCAGGCTGCCCAAGACGCTGTCCGGATTCGGCGTGATCTTCCTGCGTGCACAGACGGTCGTCGACAAGCCAGTCCGCGGTGGCGAGACTCACGCGACATCCAGTCGCCTGACCACGACCGCGTTTGGACTGACCCGCGGCGTCGGCGTCTGAACGCACCTCATCCGGGGCGGCGCAGGGTCCCCGTTGGGTGCCTCTGAGCGTGACGTACGGTTTGGGCGCTCAGGCCGGCTGTTCGTCGTGAAACGGCGGAGCGTAGGACATGCCGACGATCAAGCCGTCCTTCGTAAGAAGCCTGGCCACTGTTTGTCCCCACGGCTCTGTGCGGGCCGCATGCAACAGCTCGAAGCCCGCTCGCTGGAGCTCGTCGCCTGCCGCCGTGACCGCTTCCGCGTCCTCCAACTCGAACTCGATCGATGCCTGGGGGATCACCCGGTCGGCCGGCCATTCCGGTGTGCCAAAGCACGCCTCTGCCGCCTGCGAGAGCGGCCACACGCCGAAGTGTTTGCTGCCCGCGACGCTCCCGCTCGAGTAGTAACCATCGCTTTCGCCTTCCAACGGGAGCCCGAGCGTATCGATGAACAGCTTGCGGCTCTCAGGCGGGTCGGCGGCGACAACTGCCACGCTGGTGATGAAGACTACGTTCATGCGGAGCAGCTTACGCGCGTGAAATCGAAGGCGACGACCGGAATCGAACCGGTGTAGACGGCTTTGCAGGCCGCTGCGTAGCCACTCCGCCACGTCGCCGCGGGACGTAGGGTAGCGCCGGCCCGGTCGAGCCCTGTCGCGCGTTGTCGGCCGGTCAGGCCGCGCGGAGTAAGACGTGGTTGCCGGACGGATCGCGGATCAGCGAGCCGTCGCCGTCGTGCTCTGCGGCGATCCCGGCCTTGCCGACGCGATCGAGCACGCGCGACAGCTCCCGGTCGTCGGGCAGCACGATCTCGAAGCTGCGCAGGCCGATCGATCCAGGCGCCGGGGGTCCCGCTCCGGCGCTGCGCCAGGTGTTCAGGCCGAGGTGGTGGTGATATCCGCCGGCCGAGACGAACAGCGCGCCCGGGTAGCCGCGCACGGTGACGTCGAATCCCAGCACGCCGCTGTAGAAACTCTCGGCCTGACCCAGGTCTGAGACCTGCAGGTGCACGTGCCCGATTCGTGTCCCGGTGGGCACGGCTGCTTGGCGCACCTCCGGGTCGGCGAGCTCGCCGATGACGTTCTCGAGGTCGAGCGGCAACGTGTCCATGGCGATCGTCCCGTTGGCCCGGGGCCACTCCTCGCGGGGGCGGTCGCGGTAGATCTCGATCCCGTTCCCGTCCGGGTCAGACAGATACAGCGCCTCGCTGACCAAGTGATCCGAGGCTCCGTCGAGCGGCGCCTGCGCGTCCGCCAAGCGGACCAGAGCGAGCGCCAGGTCCGCGCGGCTGGGTAGAAGGACCGCGAGGTGGAACAGCCCCGTGGCCCGGCGGTTGCGCCGTGGTGCCGCCGGGTCGCCCCGCAGTTCGACCAGTGGACGGGCGGCCCCGGGAATGCCGAGGCCCACCGAGCCGTCGTCGAGCTCGGTCGCGGTCAGGCCGACTGCCCTTTCGTAGTAATCCCGCGAGCGAGACAGGTCCGACACGGTCAGCCGGACCGTGCCCATCGAGGTGGCCGGATCGATCCTGGCGGCCGGCGGCCGACCCGGCCCGGCCGTAGCGGTTTGACCGTCCGTTACTCGATCGCGCATGCGCCCCCCTGCTGACAGCCGGGAAGGCGGTTCAACAGCGAAGCGAGCTGCTCGATCTCCTCGGCGCTGAAATGCTCGACGAACAGGCGCCGGACACTCGCGATGTGGGTGCACCCGGCCTCGCGCAGCTTCTCGTAACCGAGGTCGGTCAGCCGGGCGTAGGAGATCCGGGCGTCGTTTGGGCAGCCCACGCGCTCGATCAGCTCGGCCGCCACGAGCCCGTCGACCAGCCGGGTTATGCCCGACCTGGTCAGCATCGTGCTGGTCGAAAGCGCCGACATCGGCAGCTGGCGGTCGGGCGCCTGCGCCAGATAGAGCAACACCTCGTAGTCGCGGGTCGTCATCCCGTGTGCGGCCACGAGCTCGGCGTCGAGGTCCCGCAGGATCGCGGCGTGACTGCGCAGGTACCCCCGCCAGGCGTCGAGGGCTGCACCTTCGAGACGGGCCGAGGCCATTGTGCTCATACTCAAATCATAGTTGACGGATCAAGTACGCGGCCATGCAGCAGTCCACCCCGACCGGTTAGCCTGGCTCCGTGCAGGAGATCGCTCCGGGTCTGTGGCACTGGACCGCGCTTCGCCAGAGTATCGGCGCGGATGTCAGCTCCTACTACTTACTCGAGGAGCAGGTCTTGATCGATCCGATGGTGCCCCCTGAGGGGCTGGCGTGGTTCGAGCAGCGGACCCCTCCCGAGCACCTGCTCCTGACCAACCGCCATCACGACCGCGACGCGTGGCGCCTGCGCGAGGCCTTCGGCTGCACCGTGCACTGCGTCCGCAACGGTGTCTACGCGATCGACGGTCGTGGTCCGGTGCAGGCTTTCGACTTCGGCGACGAGCTGCCGGGGGCGGTCATCGCCCACGAGGTCGACGCGATCTGTCCCGACGAGACCGCGCTGCACATTCCGCGCCACGGCGCCCTGGCCGTCGCCGACGGCGTCGTGAAGTTCGGCGGGGGAGACGAGCTGGGGTTCGTCCCTGACGAACTGATGGACGATGCCGAGCAGACCAAGAACGAGCTCCGCCAGGCCTATGGCCGCCTGTTGGAGCTGGACTTCGATCTCCTGCTGCTCGCTCACGGCGAGCCCGTGGTCGGCGGCGCCAATCAGGCGTTGCGGGCGTTCGTCGACGGCGGGCGATAACGAGGAGCGGCGCCGGAACGCAGTCGCGCTCGTCACCCGTCGCCCCCGGCAGGGGCTACTCCACGGCCGTCGCGGGCGAGCACACGTGGGCTGTCGGCGATCAGGCCGCGCCCGCGCAGGCGTCCAAAACCCTGCTCGGGCTGGCCGACGGCCACCAGTGTCGCGTACCCATCTTCGGTGCTCACCTTGAATACCGTGTCGGTGCAATCGATGCGTCGCCCGTCGACCTGGACGTCGAACGAGGCGAACCCTGGATCCACCTCTACGGTGACCTCTCGGTCGTCCGGGACGACCAGCGGAGGAGCAGACCCGCCGTGCATGGCTATGGGAGTGCACAGGAATGCCCGCGTCCCCGCAGCCAGCAGTGGCCCACCGCAGGCCATCGAATAGGCACTCGACCCCAGCGGTGTCGCCAGCACCATTCCATCCCCGGCTGAGCGTACGTACAGGTCATCATTGACCCACAGCTGGACGATCAGCTGCGTGGCCCCGCGCCGTACCAGGACGAGGTCGTTGAGTGCGTAGGTCACGTCCCCGTGGGGCGTCCTGACGGCGAGGGCGGGAAGCCGCCGGCGGATCCACTCCCCGGCGGCGAAGCTATCGAGCACCTCCCAGAGTGAGCTCACCGGCACCGTCGTCAGCGCCGCGAGGCTGCCGCACTCGACCCCCAGCACCGGAGTGTGCGTCGCGGCGGCGGCGTGGAGGGCTCGGAGGACCGTGCCGTCGCCGCCGACCGCAACGACCAGGTCGCACACGCTCAGCTCGCCGAGCGGAGCCACCTGACGCTCTGCGCCGGCTGCCCGCAGCTGCACGACCTCGACCTGGTGGGCCGCCGCCCACCGCTGGAGTTCCTCCAACGCGGTCTCCACCGGACGGGTGGGGTGCACGACGACTCCGATTCGCTGCACGAGCGGGAACGGCCCCTCGGCCCTACGGCGGACCCGACGGTCGATTCATTGCGTGTCCCTGCCGGCGGGAGCTCTCGTTGGCTCGGGAGCTCGCCGTGCCGATGCTCTTGTTCATCTCACCCTCGTGCGAGACGGCACTTCATCACCGACTCGACCGCTTTTCAAGGTTTGGCGGGCTTTCCCCCAGCTTGGGCTCGCGATCCTCCGGGCCACGTGGCCTCGATATCCGTCGCGCCATGCGGGAGAATGCGACGCGTGGAGCGAGGAGAGGGCTACATGATCGCCCACCGCGATGAGGTGGAGCGGGCCGGGAACTGGGCGTTGGTGCGACGGTCGCTCGACTGCCGGTCGTTCGGGGTGAACCTGGTCGAGATTCCCGCTGGCGAGTCGATCCCGGAGCACGATGAGATGGAGCGTGATCAGGAGGAGCTGTTCTTCGTCATCTCCGGCCAGCCGACGCTGGTCATCGACGGGGAGGAGCACCGGGCCCAGGCGGGGACCTTCGCACGGCTCGATCCGCCGCATTCGCGGACGGTGCGCAACCACGGCTCGGAGCCGGCCTCGGTGCTGATCGTGTCCGCGCCCACGACCAGCGGGTTCGCGCCGATGGATTGGGCGTGACCGCCCCCCGCCGGCCGTGACGGCGTTCCCGACCGTACGCGTGGCAGCAATCCAGGCGACGCCGGCCATCCTCGACGGCGAAGGGTGCGCGCGAAAGGCCTCGCGGCTCCTGCACGAGGCCGCCGACCGCGGAGCGCAGCTGGCGGTGCTACCCGAGTGCTTCATCCCCCTGTACCCGTCGAACGTGTGGGCGCGGGGAGCGGCCGGGTTTGGCGGATGGGACGAACTGTGGGAGCGGCTGTGGGCCAACGCCGTCGACGTGCCCGGGCCGCTTCTGGATCAGCTCATCTCGGTGTGCGCCGAGCGCGACCTGTTCTGTGCGGTGGGGGTCAACGAGCGCGAGTCTGAGCGACCAGGGACGATTTACAACACTCTGGTGTATCTGGGGCCTTCGGGACTGCTCGGGCGTCATCGCAAGCTGATGCCGACACAGCACGAGCGGCTCTTCCACGGGATCGGCCGCGGCGACGACCTCGGGGTGCTGAGCGCCGCCGGGGCGCGCGTCGGGGGTCTGATCTGCTGGGAGAACCGGATGCCGCTGGCCCGGTACGCCGTGTACCGCGGCGGCCCGCAGATCTGGGTCGCGCCGACCGCTGACGACAGCGACGGCTGGCTGGCCTCGATGCGCCACATCGCGATCGAGTCCGGAGCGTTCGTCGTCTCGGCCCCGCAGTTCATTCCCGCCGCCGCCTTCCCGGCCGACTTCCCGGTGCCACTGCCGCCCGGTAAGGAAGTCTTCGGTCGCGGCGGCGCGGCGGTGATCGAGCCCACGTGGGGCGAAGTCATCGGCGGACCCCTCTACGACCAGGAGGGCATGGTCATCGCCGACTGCGACCTGCGCCGCGGACTGCACGCAAAGCGCTGGTTCGACTCGGTCGGGCACTACAGCCGTGAAGAGGTACTGGCCGCCGAGACGGCCGAGGTCGGGGAGACCGTGGAATGAGCTCGATCTACCACGCCGGCTCGCGGCGGCTTCAGGACCGGTTCGACACCCGCCGGCTCGCCGACCGGCTCGAGGAGCGGTTCGCCTCGCGAGGTGTGATCGAGGCCGAGGACCGCGCCTTCATCGAACGGATGGACATGTTCTTCCTCGCCACGGCCGACACCGAGGGCCGCCCCCAGTGCTCCTACAAGGGCGGCGACCCCGGCTTCGTCCGGGTCCTCGACGAAATCACGGTCGCCTTCCCGAACTACGACGGAAACGGGATGTACCTGTCGATGGGCAACCTGCTCGAGAACGCACACGTCGGGATGCTGTTCATCGACTTCCTCTCCGCCCGCCCGTCGCGGCTGCGACTCAACGGCGTCGCGACCGTCGACGACTCCGATCCGCTGCTCGGCAGCTATCCGGGCGCCCAGTTCGTCGTCCGCGTCCGAGCCACGGAGGTGTTCCCGAACTGTCCGCGCTACATCCATCGGATGGCGCTCGTCGAACGATCGCGCTTCGTCCCGCGGGCCGACCGGGATGCCCCGATTCCGAGCTGGAAACGCTCGGAATGGGCCCGCGACGTGCTGCCGGAGCACGATCCGGCCAGGGCGGATCGGGCGACATGACACTGAAACGGGCGGCCCGAAGCATCGTTCTGGGCCTGGTCTTGGCCGGGGTGGGGACCCAGCCGGCCGGCGCCGCCGGATCCCGGATTGCCGCCCGGACCTCGGCTGGCTCCGGGGGGCTCCGGGTCGCGGCCCGGCAGCTCGCGTTGGTGGATGTCTCGGTGGCCACGCTGTGGATGGCGCCCGCCCAGACGCGTCCACTCGATCAGCCCTCACTGGCCAACCCAGTACGTCTGCGCGCGTGGCTCGACGCGATGGGCACCCCGCAGCGGCTGTGGCTGGACAACCGACTGGTCACGCAGGCGCTCTACGGCCAGCAGGTCGTGGTCCGAGCGCGTCGCGGCACGTGGGTCGAGGTGTCCCTGACCGGCCAGCCGACTCCCAGCCATCTGAGCTATCCGGGTTGGTTACCCGCCCGCCAGCTGGTCCCGGCTCCCGCTGTTGCCGCCCCCACGACGCCCCAGGTGCCCTCGAGCTCGGCTTCGGCCCCGTCCGCGGCCCCGGCCGAGGTGGCGCTCGTGATCCGACCGACCGCGTGGCTGGTGGCTCGCACCGGGGCGGGAAACGTCGGCCGTCGACTTCTGCTCCTGAGCTACAACACCCGGCTGCCGGTGGTGGGCGAGTCAGGGCCGTGGGCCGTCGTGCAGACCCCGACCGGGACGCCGGCGCTGATCGCGCGGGCCGCCCTTGCCATCAGCGCCCTGGGTGCGACACCGCCATCGCCCACCGGCCAGGAGCTGGTGCACGCAGCCGAGATGTTCCTGGGCGTGCGCTACCTGTACGCGGGCACATCCGCCTTCGGCTTCGACTGCTCGGGCCTGACCTTCACGATCTACGACGCCTTCGGCGTGGTGCTGCCCCGCACCGCGGCCCTGCAGGCCCGGGAGGGTCGCCCGGTTACCCCGGGAGCCCTCCGGCCCGGCGACCTGGTCTTCTTTGCCACCGACCCGCCGTCGCGGGCCATCACCCATGTGGCCATGTACGTCGGCGGCGGGGAGATCATCGAGTCTCCGAACTCCTCGAGCTCGGTGCGCATCATTCCCCTGGCCGACCGCGGCGACGAATACGTCACCGCCCGCCGTTATCTGCCCCTGAGGCGCTGAGCCCTCGGGCTCATTGCTGAGCACTTTAGGCCTGCGGGTTGATACCGAGCTGGCGCAAGCGGGTCAGGTTGTCTTCGACTCCGAATGCCGAGGCGAGCTTGCCGCCCCGGACGCGGAAGATGTAGATCTCGTCGACGTTCTCGAACCTGCGTCCGGTGGCCGGCACTCCAAGCCACTCGCCGCGATGCGTCCCGGAGCATTTGAAGTGGGCCACGACCGTGTCGGCCTCGGCGATCAGTTCGACGACCTCCATTTCGAAGTCCGGAAAAGCGCTCTGGAACGGCCGCACCCAGCGTTTGGCGATCTGCGCGAACTCGTCCGCGGCGAGTTCGTCGATGATGTCGATGTTGTGCCGTGTAACGGCTTCGTCTACCAGCCGGCGCACCAACAGCTTGTTCTGCTCGCTCGCGCTCATGGCGCTCACGTTAGCCGGGCGGTCCCTCGGACGTTGTCCGGCGCGGAGTCGACAGAGCCTTGGGAAGCAGTTCGGGTCCAGCGGCGTCTCACGATGGTGACGGCAACATCCAAAACGCTCACCAAGGAGCTGATTCTCAAATGCAAAAAACCATGACCGCTTTCTGGCGATCGCCTGGCGCGCGGCTCGGTGTGCGCGCGTTGGGGGCGATTCTGCTGCTGTTGGTTGGCGCGGATCATTACTACGAGTACTCGGTCGACCAATACTCGGTCCTGCCGACGATCGGCACGCTGTTTCTGTTGAACTTCATCTCGGCGACGGTGGTCGGCCTGATCCTGATCGCGCCGCTGCGTCGGATCGTGCATCGGTTCGACGTAGTCGTCCTGGAACTGGCCGCGCTGAGCGGCTTCGGAATCGCGGCCACCTCGCTGGCGGCGCTGCTCGTGAGCGAGCACACCAAGCTGTTCGGCTTCATGGAGTCGAACTATCGGCCGGCCATCATCGTGGCGATCGTGTTCGAAGCCAGCGCGGCAATCGTCCTCGCCCTTCTCTTCACCATGAGCTGGGGAGCCAAGCGATCCGTCAGCAGCTCGAGCGCGTCGATGCCGGGTCGCTCCCAGCCGAGCACGACGTAGTCTGCCCGCCGAGGGCGTGCTGTTGCGGCGCCCGGACCGATTTCCGTGAGCGGCTCGCGCGTCGGCGCAGCGCGCTTTCCGAGCACCTCGTCGCCACCAACAGCCCATTAGAGATAGCGTCTCGGGAATGGCCGACGAGGGCGCGAACGACGAGAAGCCCGCCGCCAAGGCGGACCACGAGCCACCGGCCGGGGCCGAGACGACCGCCGTGTGGACGGCGGGGGGTGTGTCGATTGACTACACCGCCAGCGCAAACTGGCTCCTCCTGCGCAAGAAGGAGAAGCCCGCGGCGGAGATCTTCTCGGTCTCCTACGTCGCGCGCGGCGATGGCGACCGCCCGCTGACATTCGTGTTCAACGGCGGCCCTGGCGCGTCGTCGGCGTATCTGCACATGGGCGCCGTGGGGCCGGTGCGGGTGGCGTTTCCGGCCGACGGAACCCTGCCGCAGATGCCGCCTCGGCTGGTCCCGAACGACGAGTCGTGGCTCGCCTTCACCGATCTTGTGTTCGTCGACCCGGTCGGCACCGGCTTCAGCCGCGTCGTCGAAGGCGATAGCAAGGACGGAGAGGACGGCAAGAAGCATCAGGACGGCGATGATGGCGACGCGCGCGAGTACTTCGGCTACAAGCGTGATCTCGAGTCGCTGTGCGAGTTCATGGGCCGGTGGCTCTCGCTGCACCGGCGTTGGGGCTCTCCCGTTTTCATCGCCGGCGAGAGCTACGGCGGTTACCGCGTCGGCCGACTCGTGCGCATGTTGCAGGAGACGGGGGGGATCGGGCTCAGCGGCGCTGTCCTCATCTCTCCGGCGCTCGAGTTCACGTCGCTGTCCCCGGACGACTACGAGGTGCTCGGGTGGGTCGACCTCCTGCCCACGATGGCGCTCGCCGCCGTATACCACGGGCGCTCGCGCGCGTTCGCGGCCGGCACGCCGCCCGAGGACGTCCTCCGGGAGGCGGAGGCGTTCGCCACCGGCGACTACGCCACCCTCTTGACGCGCGGCGCATCGATGCCGGCCGCCGAACGCGACCGGATCATTGGCCGCCTGGCCGACCTGATCGGACTCTCCGCCGAGATGGTCGAGCGCGCCGAGGGTCGGATCACGATCCGCGTGTTCACGCGCGAGCTGCTGCGCGACGAGCGGAAGGTGCTCGGCTTGTATGACGCGACGATCACGACCACAGATCCGTTCCCCGATCGGGAGGCGTTCGCCGGTCCCGATCCGACGCTCGCTGGCATCAGTCCCGCTTACACGACTGCCATCAACCGTCAGCTGCGCTCGGAGATCGGCGTCGAGACCGATCGCGAGTACACGGTGCTGAGCTACGAGGTGAACGAGTTGTGGCGCAACGATGCGCCACATGATTTCTTCAAGCCGCCCGTCGGCGCCACTGACGACTTCCGCTACGGCATGTCACTGAACCCATACATGAAAGCTTTCATTACGCACGGCCGCTACGACCTGGTGACGCCGTTCTATGCGACCGACCGGCTGCGGAACCTCATGCGGCTCGACCCGGGGATGGCCGGCCGGCTCACGGTTCGCCACTTCGACGGCGGCCACATGTTCTACGCGTGGGAAGCCAGCCGGCGCGAGTTCTCCGCCGCGATCGCCGCGTTTGTCGCCGACGCGATCGAGCCAGCGTAGTTTCGGTCAGGGGGCCTTGTCAGCGCCCGCGGCGAGCAGGAACATCCACGCGCTGAGGAGACCGGCGAGCAGCGCGCAAACGTCCACGCCGGCCAGCCAATACAAGCCGCCGAAGCGCTTGGCGATCAGCGACACGCCGCCGAGGATCAACCCGGCCGTGGTGATCAGGCGAGGAGAGAAGCGGTCGACGAGGACGAGCCATCGGGGCTCGTCCGTAAGCGGCTCGCTCCCGAGCGCGAGCACCACGCGGCCGACGAGGAGACCGAACACGGCGATTTCAATGCCGAGGGCCGTAGTGCTCTGTCCGGGAATCAGCAGCACGATGCCCGTCACCAGCGGGACGGTGAAGAGCACCAGAGCCTGGCCGGCCCGGCCGCGATGCACCTTCGCTGACCAGAACCACGCGCTGTTGACCGACACCGCGACGAACAGCAGCCCGGTCAGGGCGGCGGCGGCGCTGACAACAGCAACTCCATAGTCGCTCCAAGCCGCGATGTCAAACGCCATCGATCCGTCAACTCTGACATAGCGAGAGATCCTCCGCGAGCCTCCATAGATCCGTCGCCGCGGTCAGTCAGCCGATCGCCCCGCACGACGCGTGGGGCGAACCGACAGTTTCTCGCCGACTTCGGCTCGCCGGTGGCGGGCGTGGCAGCCAGCGTCCGGAAAGCGACCGCCACGGACACTCGCGCGTCGCCGGGCTTACGATCACCGCATGGAGGTGGTCGAGTTTGGCCCGCTCACTGACGTCCAGTGGGCTGAGTTGGAGGGAGACGAGGTCGACCCGTTCGACGCTGCTGGCACGTCACTGCATTGGCGATCAAAGGATCGGCACGTTGCGCTCCGTGGGCCGGATGGGCGCTTGGTGGCCTCGGCCGGCTTGGTGGTCGCCGAGATTCAGGTCGATCAGTCGGCGGTCGTACCGGTCGTCGGCATCGGTGGCGTCATCGTCTCCGCCCCGTATCGGGGACAGGGGCTGGGCGATCGGATAATTGTTGAAGCTCTCGGCCGCGCGGCCACGTTGGGGCCAGCAATCGCCATGCTGTTCTGTCATCGCGATCGAGCCGGTCTGTACGCGCGCCACGGATTCGTGGAGATTGCGCCGCCGGTGCTCGTACACCAACCTGGTGGCCCGGTGGAGATGCCTCACGTCGCCATGTGGCGGGCACTTCGCGAAGGAGAACCGATCCCCCGGGGCGACGTCATTCTAGACGGCCTTCCGTTCTAGCTCTGAGGCGTCTCCCGCTGCACCTCGATCGTGCCCTCTAGAAGCGTTTGTAGTCAGGATCGGACGCAAGCAGGTTTTCCCAGCAACTGGCGCCCGGAGAATAGGATCCTCGGCCAGTCTGATCGCTCGGGGTGGATACCTCACCGCCCGAACAGAAGGAGAGAGGCAATATGTCGAGAAACCCGATCATCGTGGGCACAGATGGGTCGCCCACGGCCGACCTGGCGGTGGAGAAGGCTGGTGAGCTAGCCCAAGCATTAGGAGCGCCCGTGAACGTGGTCTGCGTACCCTCGGCGCTTCCAGGGCACGATTCCCCACAGACCACGGCCCAACAAATCGTGGCCGAGGCGGGCGACCGCTTGCGCGGTCAGGGGATCACCGTGCAGACGCACGTCCCTGAGGGCGACGCCGCGCCGGCGCTTGTCGCGGTCGCCGACCAAGAGCACGCCCAGATGATCGTGGTCGGCAACAAGGGGATGACGGGCATCCGACGGGTACTGGGATCGTTGCCGAATCAGGTGTCGCACGAGGCGCGCTGCGGTGTCCTCATCGTTCGTACCAAGTCGCGGTCGCCAGGAGAGTTCGGCCGTAGCTCGATCGTTGTCGGCACCGACGGCTCGAGCGACGCAATGGCAGCCGTGAAGGAAGCGATCCGCCTTGCCAAGGCGCTCGATGGCGAGCTTCACATCGTGTCGATCTACAAGCCGGCCACGACGGTCTACAAGCCACCCCATTCGCCCGAATCGGCGGTCGCGGCGGCCGCTGCCGAAGCCTCGGACCAGGGCGTTGCCGCGATCACGCACGCGACCCGCGACGAACCAGTGGCAGCGCTTCTCGATGTCGCGAAGGACACCGACGCGGCGATCATTGTCGTCAGCCACGCGGGCATGCACGCAGATGAGCAGGTGTTGGGCAACATCCCCGACGCCCTCTCCCACAAGGGAACCTCCAGCGTGCTGATCGTTTCCACCCCCGACGCGAACGGGAGCGACGCGACGAATTGAGCGCGGTGGGGATCGAGCGATGAGCTGAGCTGCGAAGGTCAGCAGCATCAGCATTCCTGCTCCGGCGATCAGCGGGCCGACGCCGATGAACAGGCGGGGCAAGAACGCAGGCTTATGGCCCGACGGCGGCTCCGATCTACCCCGGCCGGCACCCCGATCCCAAGGTGGGTCGACACCCAACCCACGAAAGGAGCCGCATGCTCACCGACAATTCAGTCGAGGACGGGGTCCTCAACAGCCTCCAACTCGATCCTCGCATCTCCGATTCCACCGAGATCGCCGTCTCAGCCGACGACGGGACGGTCGTCTTGCGCGGCAGCGTCGAGAGCTTCGGCCAGCGGCGCGCCGCCGCCGATGACGCCCGGAAGGTCGACGGCGTGTACGACGTCGACAACCAGCTGAAGGTCGATCTCCTCGATGCCGATCGTCGCGAGGACGACGAGATTCGCGGCGTCGCCCTGCAGGCCCTGATCTGGGACACCGAGGTCCGGTCCGACTCCGTCGTCTGAAACGTCGGAAGTCCGCGTGGGCGGCGCAGCCGCTCACGCGGACGTCCCTGCTGATGCCGACCTCGGCTCCGCGTCGTGCGTGAGCCTGCGGTTGTGGCCGACCCCCAGTCGCGGGCGCTTGCATGTGGGCGCGAGCGACATGTGCACGAGCGCTCGCGCCGCGTACGGTAGGCCGCGGTCCGAAACGCTCGAGCCGCCGACTACCAGCCTGACTGTCAACCGGAGCCGGTCGAGACTATCAATCCAGGCGATGCGAACAACGCCTTAGCGACGTAGCGTGGCTGCCACGTCGCACAACCGGAGGTCAACCACATGTTCCCCACAGCTCATACCACCCCATTGTTCGCCGGCCGGGATCGGGCCCGGGCCCTCGAGGCCTGGCGGGAGGCGGAAAGCCTGGTCGCGGCCCGGTGGCAGAACTTTCTCGACGCCGAGCCTGACAGCCGTACTTTCGCGTTTGCCTCCTACGTCGCGGCGCTGGATGCCGAAGAAGCAGCGGCAGCCGATATGGCCGCGCTGGTGTCGAGCGTCGCCGCCTGAGCGAGGCCACCGTGGAACTCCGCCATCTCCGTTATTTCGTCGCCATCGCCGAGGAGCGCAGCTTCACACGCGCCGCTGAGCGCCTGTGGGTCGCGCAGCCCGGGCTCTCGACGCAGATGCGGCGGCTCGAAGCCGAGCTCGGCATCCAGCTGTTCGAACGGCACACACGGGGCGTCGACCTGACCCAAGCCGGAGAGCTGCTCCTGGACCGGGCGCGCGTGGCAATCGCAGCGGCGGAAACGGCGGCCGCGACAGGACGCGATCTCGATGCAGGCGTGATCGGGAGCGTGAGGCTGGCACTCGCGGGCGGCGCCCACTGGCGCCTCACCCCCGAGCTGATCCAGCGATTCAGCCGCGAGCGACCCGGGGTCGAGCTCACCGTGCTCGAAGGCGATGGCGGAACGCTGTGGCGTGAGCTGCGCGAAGGACGCCTAGACGCGCTGGTGGCACCAGCCGGTCATGCCTCGCCCGACCTGCGGACCCTGGACCTCGGCTCCGAGGCGTGGGTGGTGCTCGTTGGCACTGGTCACCCGCTGGCCGGCATCGGTCCGGTGTCGGCCGAGGAGCTGGAAGGTGAGCGGATTGCCATCACGGGGCATCGCGACGGCGCCGCGTTCGACCGGACAGTCGCGGAGCTGCTCGACGAGCTGGGGGTGGCTGCGGGGCTGGTTCGCAGCGCCCCCGGACCAGGATTACACGCGGCGGTTGCCGGAAACGACCTTCTCGCGCTGACGACGGCGCCCGACGCCCTTCCGGCTGGAGTGGTCGCACGGCCGCTCGACCCCCGACGGACGCTCACCTTCGAAATCCTCTGGCGCGACGAAGCCTCGTCCCCTGCACTTTCTGAATTCGTCAGCCTTGCCGCTGCCGAGCGCGATCGCCCGGCGTCGAGGCGCTCGCTGGCGGCAGTCGCGTGAGGAGGTGAATGGTGAGCATCGACCCCCGGTTCGAGCGCTCGGTCCCGGCCGAGTTCGATACCTTGACGGCGCTTCGCCTACTTCCGGACCCGGGGCGGTCGGCGTGAGCGTGACCGAGCTGTACCCGGGCGCGAGGCGCCAATCATCTCCCGCGCGGCTGCTCACCGCCGACGAGGAGGTCGCGCTCGCCGAACGGATCGAACGCGGCGATCTCGGAGCCAAGGAGACGATGATCGAGAGCAACCTGGGCTTGGTGCACGCGGTCGCGAGGACATACCGCAGGCGAGGCGTTCCGTTCGACGACCTCGTGCAGGAGGGAACCGTGGGTCTGGTTCGGGCCGTCGAGAGGTTTGATCACCGGCGGGGTGTGAAGTTCTCGACCTACGCGATGTGGTGGATCCGGCGCTCGATTCTCGACGCGCTCGCCGGCTCAAATGTGATCCGGATTCCCGCCAAGGCCAACCGGCAACTTGCCGCAGTCCGACGCGCGGAGGCGGAGCTCCACCACGCCGGCCCGCGCCGCGCCTCAGACGCGGAGATCGCAGAGCACACCGAGCTGAGCGAGGCCATCGTACGATCGTTGCGCGCGGCGGCGCGGGTGACCGCTTCGCTGGACGAGCCCGTGGGCGAGGACGTGACGCGTCTCGGGGATCTGCTCGCTGACGAGCTGGCCGTCGACCCGTCGGAGAGTGCCATCGCGCACGAAGACCGGGACGAGCTTTCGGCGATGCTGCACTTGCTGCCGGAACGCCACCGAGAGGTGCTGATCCGCCGCTACGGCCTGGATGACAGGGACGCCCAGAGTCACGAGGAGATCGGCGAGTGGCTAGGGGTCGGCGAGCCGCGAAGCCGCCAGCTCGAGCACGAGGCGATTCACCGGCTGCGCTCGATCGCAGCCGGGTGGGCGCGTGCCGCGTAGTGCGGCCCGCCCGCGCTACGCAATCCGCGCGACGTCGTGGACGGCGGGCAGCACCCGCTCGAGTTGGTTGCGCGATGTGATGTCGAGCTTCGAGAACACCTTGCGCAGGTGGTAGGCGACGGTGTGCTGGCTGATGAAGAGCCGGGCGCCGATCGCGGCGTTCGACAGGCCTTCGCCTGCCAGCCGCGCGATCTGAGTCTCCTGCACGGTGAGTTCATCTCGGGCCTCGACGGAACGTGTGCGCACACGCTCGCCGGTCGCCAGCAGCTCGCGCTCCGCGCGCGCCGCGAACGCCTCGATACTCATGCTTGTAAACATCTCAAGCGCGGTCCGCAGCTGGTCTCGCGCGCCGAGGCGGCGGCGTTCGCGCCGCAGCCATTCGCCGTACAAAAGGTGGGCACGGGCTAGTCCACGCGCAGGCGCGTGCGCCGCAGCCGTTCGATTGCCTCGCCATAAAGACTCTCTGCTGCGTCGCCGTGGCTGAGGAGCGCGCGCGAGCGGGCCTCGATACCCAAACCCCAATCGCTCCCGCTCGCGCGGGTGTTGCTCGCCAACATTCAACCGAGCGAGTCCCCGGCTCGGCGTTCCCGGTGTGGCTGGCGGCTTCGATCAGCTTGACTGCCGCCCCGGTCGAGAACCACAGCTCATGCGGATCCTCGAGCGCCTGCTCGGCCGCGGTGAGCGCGTCGTCGTAGCGTGCCAGGCCGTTGTACAGCAGGGCGGACGTCCATTGGGCCTGTGTGAGTCCCATCCCCTCGCCGCGGAAAGTGAAGTCGGTCTCGCTGGTTTGGAGGAGTCCCATCGCCCTCATCACCCCGGAGCGCAGCCAGCGCGAGGGCCGCGTACGGCACCATGGCGATCGCGTATTCAAGGAGCGCGGTTTTCCCGACCCCGGCCTCGCCTTCCAGCACCAGCGCCGCGCTTCGCCCAGCCCGTGCCCCATCCAGCAGCCGATCGAGCACCGCGCACTCGTTTCGCCGGCCCCGTAGCATCATCACCCCGGAGCTGAGTGACGGCCAGCCATGGGCAAGGCGATCCCAGAACCAAGCTCGAGGTGCCGCACCCGAACGGCGGTTTGACACCCGGGCGGGCCGCTGCCAGGCTTGCCCAGGCGGTCAACCGGCGATTCGAGGACTTCGCGGTGGAGGCGTTTTCGCTCACCTACGAGGGGTACGAGCCAGACCAGGAGGGTCTGCGCGAGGTTCTGACCTCGTCCGGAAACGGTCGCTTCTGCTCCCGGGGTGCGGCCGAGTGGGAGGACGCCGATGGTGTCCACTACCCCGGGACTTATGCCCATGGGATCTACAACCGCGAGACGACGATCCTGGGCGGCGTCCCAGTGCTCAACGAGGACCTCGTCAACCTGCCGAATTGGCTCGTGCTCAAGCTGCGGATCGAGGGTGAGGACGCGATCCGCCTGGGTGATGTCGAGCTGCTGGACTACCGGCACGAGCTTGACCTGCGCCGGGCGGTGACCACCCGATCCGTTTGCCTTCGGGATGCCGACGGCCGCGAGACGAGGCTGTGCAGCCGCCGGTTCGTGAGCATGGCTCACCCGCACAGTGCCGCCATCGAATGGACGCTGGTGGCCAGCAACTGGGCCGGACGGGTGGAGATCGTCTCGGCGATCGACGGTCGGGTCACCAACCGTGGCGTCGCTCGTTACCTGGAGCTGGAGGGCCGGCATCTCGATCCGGTGTCGCCGCGGACGTTCGGCCCCGATGTGATCGCGCTGAAGGTCCAGACGCGCCAGTCGGGCGTGTACATCAGCCAAGCGGCCCGCACGCGGGTGTTCGCCGGCCAGCAGCCGGTGCCGGTGGAGCGCACTCTGTACCAAATGGAGGACTACATCCAGCAGGTGCTGGCCTTCGAGCTCGACGAGGGAGCGCCGGTCCGCGTCGAGAAGATGGTGACGCTGGCGACCTCGCGCGACCCCGCCACGAGCGACACGCTGACCAAGGCTGGGTCCGCGGCCCGGCGCCGCCCGGACTTCCCGCAGGCGTTGGCGCAACACGTCGGGGCCTGGGACGAGCTGTGGCGCGTGTGCGACGTGCGCGTGCGCGTCGACGAGGAGGTTCAGCGCCTCCTGCGGCTGCACGTTTGCCACATCCTGCAGGTGTGCTCGCGTCATACCGTCGACCTCGACGCCGGGGTGCCGGCGCGCGGGCTGAACGGCGAGGCCTACCGCGGCCATGTGTTCTGGGATGAGCTCTACATCTATCCATTCCTCACGTTCCGGCTACCCGAGGTCACGCGCGGGCTGCTGATGTACCGCTACCAACGCCTGGATGAGGCACGGGCGGCGGCGCGGGAGGCGGGTCTGGAGGGAGCGATGTTCCCCTGGCAGAGCGGCAGTGAGGGCACCGAGGAGACCCAGCGCGTGCACCTCAACCCCCTGTCGGGGCGCTGGGAGCCCGACCTGAGCCGAAACCAGCGGCACGTCAGCGCTGCCATCTTCTACAACGTCTGGAACTACTTCCACGCCACCGGTGATCTGCCGTTCCTGCGTGACTACGGCGTGGAGATGATGCTCGAGATCGCACGGTTCTGGGGCTCGATCGCTCACTTCAACCCCGGGCGCGGGCGCTACGAGATCCACGGCGTGATGGGGCCCGACGAGTTCCACGAGAAGTACCCCGGCGCCGCGGAGGGGGGGCTTCGCAACAACGCGTACACCAACGTGATGGCGGCGTGGCTATGCGGTCTGGCCTGCGAGGTGCTCTCCTGGCTGCCCGCCAGCAGAGCGGACGCGCTGCGCGCGCGGCTCGAGATCTCACCCGAGGAGCTGCACCTGTGGGAGGACATGAGCCGGCGGATGTTCGTCCCATTCCAGGACGACGGCATCATCAGCCAGTTTGAGGGCTACGACGAGCTCGACGAGCTCGACTGGGATCGCTATCGGGAGCGCTACGGGAACATCCAGCGCCTCGACCGGATCCTGCGCGCCGAAGGCGATGACCCCGACCGCTACAAGATCTCCAAGCAGGCCGACGCCGTGATGCTCTTCTATCTCTTCTCGCCGAGCGCGCTGCGGCGGCTGTTCGAGCGCCTGGGCTACGAGTGCCGCGACGACATGGCCGCGCGGAACATCGCCTACTACGACCAGCGCACGTCCCATGGCTCGACGCTCAGCTTCGTCACGTTCGCGGCGGTCCTCGCGGCGCTGGACCCGGAGAGCTCCTGGGAGCGCTTCTTGGTGGCGCTGCGCAGCGATGCCGACGACATCCAGGGCGGCACGACCCGCGAAGGAATCCACATGGGGGTCATGGCGGGAACCGTTGACCTGATGCAGCGCGCGTACCCCGGGACCGAGATCCGCGACGGCGTCCTTCACTTCCAGCCGCGGCTGCCCACGGCGGTGGACCAGGTGGAGTTCTGGATGCAGTTTCAGCGGACCCCGTTGCTCGTGTCGCTCGACCACGACCAGCTGGTGCTCACCGTCCACCGGGAGGGCGCCGGCGGTCCGATTCGAGTCGCGGTCGGCGATCAGGTGCGTGAGCTCTGTCCCGGGGAAACGGAGACCTTTGAACTGGGCTCGCCGGTTATCGCCGGCGGGCGCGAGAGCCCAAGATGACCGTGACGCAGTTTCAAGGAGCAATCTTCGACGTCGACGGGGTGCTGGTCGATTCGCCGCACGAGAAGGCGTGGCGCGAGTCGCTGCGCGAGCTGATGGAGTCGGATTGGCGCGACATCCGGGATCGCACGACGTGGTCCCCGGAGGCGTTCACCTCCCGCGTCTACGAGGAGCAGATGTCGGGCAAGCCACGCTTGAGCGGGGCCCGCGCGGCGTTCGAGTACTTCCACATACCGGACGACGAAGAGGAGCATCGCCTGCTCGAGTACGCCGAACGGAAGCAGGAAATGGTGGTGCGGCTGATCGAGGCGGGCGAGTTCACGGCCTACCCGGACGCGCTTCGGTTCATCATCGCCGTCAAGGACGCAGGGCTGCGCGTGGGCGCCGCCTCCTCCTCCAAGAACGCCGAGCTGTTCCTACGGCAAATCCGCCTCGACTCCTTCGCCGAGCAGCAGGGCATCTGCTCGCCGACGCTCCGACCGGGTATGACGCTGTTTGACTACTTCGACGCGGACGTCTCGGGAAGGGACTTTGCGCACGGTAAGCCCGACCCCGAGATGTTCCTGACCGCAGCGCAGGAGCTCGACGTCCCCCCTGAGCGGGCGATCGTGCTGGAGGACGCCGCGGCCGGCGTCCAGGCGGCCAAGGCCGGGGAGATGGGTGCGATCGGGATCGCCCGCCGGGACGACGCCGGGCTCCTGGACGCGGCGGGCGCCGACATCGTCGTCAAGACGCTCGACGAGGTTGATCTGGACGCATTGTCGGACGGACGGCTGGCCATCGCCGCCGCCCGGAAGTAGAGCGGGACGACTCTCGGGGTTCGGTCACGCGACCTGGCCTACATCGGCGCCGTCGGACAGTACCCGCCTGAGTTGGTTGCGCGAGGTGATGTCGAGCTTCGAGAACACCTTGCGCAGGTGGTAGGCGACCGTGTGCTGGCTGATGAACAGCCGCTCGCCGATCTCGGCGTTCGAGAGACCGTCGCGGGCGAGACGGGCGACCTGAGTCTCCTGCGCGGTGAGCTGCTCCCGAGTCTCGACGCTGCGCGTGTGGACATGCTCGCCTGTGGCCAGGAGCTCGCGCTCGGCCCGGCCGGCGAACGCCTCAACCCCCATCGCCGTGAACATTTCGAACGCCGTGCGCAGCTGCTCGCGGGCGTCCAGGCGCCTTCGCTCGCGGCGCAGCCACTCGCCGTAGAGAAGGTGGGCACGAGCCAGATCGACTCGGACCCGGGAGCGTCCCAGCCGATCGATTGCCTCGCGATAGAGGCTCTCCGCGGCGTCGGCGTCGCTGAGCAGGGCCCGCGAGCGGGCCTCGATCCCGAGCGCCCGCTCGGTCCCGCTGGCCCCGGTCGACTCGGTGAGTCGCTCGAGCGCGCGTTCCGCGACCTCACGCTCTTGGCACCTGACGGCCGCCTCGACCAGTTCGGGCAGCGCCCACGTCGCCGGGCCCTCCTCGTGGAAGCGCTCGGCTTGGCGGACCGCCCTCAGCGCCGCGTCGTAGCGGCCCAGCCCGTTGTTCAGAACTCCGCTCAGAAACTCTGCGACACCGAGGGCGAACCCTTCTCCGCGCGCCCGAGCCTCGTTGACGGACGTTCGCATCAACTCCGAGAGCTCGACCTCACGACCGCGCAAAGCGGCAAGCGAGAGCGCACCGTAAGGGACAGTGGCGATCCCGGTCGCCTCGGTCGCCGCTCTCAGCTCTTGCTCATACGCCGCGGCCGCGCCCAGCTCGCCAAAAAACGCGTATACGCCGCTGCAAATGGTGAGGACAACGGGCAACGCGGTCAGAGCGCCAGCCTCCCGAACGAGCTCGAGATCCCGCGTCGCGAGGACGGCCCACGTCTCGTCGTCCCAGAGATTCAATGCGACCCAGCTGGCGAACCAAAGCCAACGGGCCTCCTCGGGCGGAAGGACAGTAACCCGCCGGAAAGCACCAAGGGCCTGCTTCAGGATCTGGGCGCCCGCCGCGGCCCCGTCGGTGAACCGCACGGCCAACCCCTGAAGGAGCAGATCGGACGGCCGCGGCGGCTGGGGCGGCGGGGGGCCGGCGAGCGCGGCCTCGCTGATCTCCACCACGCCCCCGCCCCGGGCCAGCCGGCCGGCGAGCATCGCAGCCGAAAGGGCCTCCAGGTAGGTCGCGCGCGCGAGGCCCGGGTCGACCGCCTCGAGTTCGCGCGCGGCTTCCAGCAAGGGGGGGGGCGTCACTGCCGCGCCGCGACGCGAACGCGATCTGTGCACGCAGCAAATGCACGCGGCAGCGCTGGACGTCGTCGACAGCGCCGGCCTCGGCGGTCCGCAGCAGAGCGATGGCGTCGTCGAGCGCGCCCGCTTGATACGCGATCTGCGCCGCCGCCAGGGCGCGCCGCGCCCGACGCAAAGGCGCGGGCGTAAGCGCGGCGGCCCGCTCCAGAAAGGCAGCAGCGGCGGCCAAACCGCCCCGCGCCTGAACGCGCTCGGCGGCCCGCTCCAGCTCTGCCGCGACATCCTCGTCGGCCCTGGCCGCCCCCTCGGCGAGGTGCCACGCGTGCCGGTCGGGGTCGACCTGGGTGTCGGTGGCATCGGCCAGCGCTCGGTGCACGAGACGGCGCTCATCCGGCGTCGCCGCCCGATAGATCGCCGAGCGCACGAGCGGATGGCGAAACCGTACTCTGCCATCGATTTCGATCAGGCCAGTGGACTCCGCGGGCTCGAGCGCCGAGGCGGTGATCGCGAGGTGCTCGGCCGCGCGCCACAGGAGCCTCGGATCTCCGAGAGGCTCTGCCGCGGCCACCAGCAGCAGTCGCTGGGCGTCCACCGGCAAGGACTCCAGTCGGACCAGGAAGCTCTCCTCGATCCTGCCTTGAAGCGACAGCGCTCCGGGTAATCCGAAGCCGCCGGCCAGCTGGGTGGCTGTGAGCCCCCGCGGCAGCTCCAACAACGCCAGCGGGTTCCCGCGTGTCTCGGCCAGGAGCTGGTCCGCGATCCGTTCGTCCAACCGCCCCGGAATCACCGACGCCAGCAGCGACCGCGCGTCGGCACCGCGAAGCCCTTCGAGCACCAGCTCCGGGAGGCCCGCGAATTCATCGCTCTGCTCCCGCGTCGCGAACAGCATCACCAACGAGTCCGCCAGCAGCCTGCGGGCGACAAACGCCATCGCTTGGGCGGAGGCCCGGTCCAGCCACTGGGCGTCATCGATGACGCAGAAGAGAGGGCGCTCCCCTGCCACCTCAGACAACAGCCCGAGCAGCGCCAAGCCAACGAAGAATCTGTCCGGCGGGATGCCTTTGCTCAGCCCGAATGTGATCCCTAACGCGTCGCGCTGCGGCCCGGGAAGCCGATCAAGCCGATCGAGCAGCGGTGCACACAACTGATGCACTGCCGCGAACGCCAGCTCCATCTCCGACTCCACGCCCGCGGCCCGCAGCACCGTCAGGTCGGACGCAGAATCGACGGCGTACTCGAGCAGTGCGGTCTTCCCCACTCCCGCCTCACCCCGCACCGCCAGCGCACCGCTGCGCCCGGCCCGCGCCTGAGCGAGCAGCCGATCGAGTGTCGCGCACTCGTCTCTGCGGCCGAGCAGCATCATCGCCCCGAGCTGGATCACCGCCAGCCATTTACACCACCTGGCCCACGTCGGCGCTCGCGGGCAGCGCCCGGCCAATCTGGGTGCGGGAGGTGATGTTGAGCTTCGTGAAGACCTTGCGCAGGTGGTAGGCGACCGTGTGCTGGCCGATGATCAGCCGCGTGCTGATCTCCTCGTTTGACAGGCCGTCGCGGGCCAGCCGCGCGATTTGAGCCTCCTGAGGGGTGAGCTCCTCGCGGGTCTCGACGCGGCGTTTTCGGGCGTGTTCACCCGTGGCCAAGAGCTCGCGCTCGGCCCGTCCGGCGAACGCCTCGGTCCCCAGGCCGGTGAACATCTCGAGCGCGCTGCGCAGTTGTTCGCGCGCGTCTAGGCGCCGGCGCTCACGGCGCAGCCACTCGCCGTAGAGGAGGCGGGCGCGGGCCAGTTCCAACCGCAGCCGTGTGTGGGACAGCCGCTCGATTGCCTTTCGATAGAGATCATCCGCGTTGTTGCCCGCGCTGACGAGTGCGCGCGAGCGGGCCTCGACCCCCACCACCCAGTCCGTACGGCTGGCCCGGGCCATCTCCGCGAGCCGGTCGAGCAGACGTGTCGCAAGCCGGCGTTGTTCGCGGCGGACAGCCGCTTCGATCACCTCGGCCACCGCCCGCGGCGGTGTGTTTATGTCGTAGGAGCGCCCGCCGTCGGAACCAAACACCGACAGGGTGGCCTCGTAGCGGCCGAGCCCGTTGTACAGAATCGCCCTCACCAACTCCGCGTCAGCCTGGGCGTACCCTTCTCCGCGCGCGGTGGCTTCTTGGACTGCGGTTTTCATCAGCCGCGAGAGTTCGGCCTCGCGCCCCTGCAGACCCGCGAGCCAGAGCGGCCCGTAAGGGGGAGTGGCGATCCCCGTTGCCTCGCTGACCGCTCGGATTTCGTCAACCTGCGCAGCGGCGGCGTGCACGTCGCCGCAGACGAGGTTGACAGCGCTGCGAGCCGTGAGGGCAAAGGGGATAGCGGTGAGCGCTCCGGCGGCCCTCACCAGCTCGAGCTGTCGCGCGGAGAGTAGGTCCCACGCCTCGTCGTCCCAAAGATCCGCCGCGGCCCAGCAGGCGAGCCAAAGCCAACGAGCGTCCGCGGGCGGCAGGACAGGGTCGCGTCGGAAAGCGCTCAGCGCCTCTTTGAGGATGGGCGCTCCGGCCGAGTAGCCCTCGGTGAACCGGATCGCCAACCCATACGTCAGAAGATCGGAAGGACGCGCGCGCTGCGGCGACGGTGCCCCCGCCCGTACCGCCTCTGCGACCTCGACGACCCCGCCGCCGTGAGCCAGCCTGCCTGCGAACAGTGCCGCGGAGAACGCCTCCAGGTAGGTCGTGCGCGCGAGATTCGCGTCGACTGATTCCAGCTCGCGCGCAGCCCTCAGGAGCAGTGGGGGTGCGTCGCTGCCGCGCCGCGAGGCGAACACGATCTGAGCGCGCAGTAGCTCTACCCGGCCACGAAGGAGGCCGTCGACGGCGCCCGTCTCGGAGGTGGCGAGGAGCGCGACGGCGTCGTCGAGGGCGCCTGCTTCGTACTTTGTCTGCGCCGCCGCCAGCGCACGCTCTGCGTGGCCCGAGGGCTCTGGTGTCAGCGCGGCGGCCCGCTCGAGGAACGCGGCCGCGGCGGCCAAACCGCCCCGCGCCTGCGCGCGGCCGGCCGCCCGCTCCAGTTCGGCGGCCACGTCCTCGTCAGGGCCGGCCGCAGCCTCGGCGAGATGCCAAGCGCGCCGGTCGGGATCCAGCTGCGCGTCGGTCGCCTCGGCCAACGCGCGGTGCACCTGTCGCCGCTCCTTGGGCTTTGCCGCTCGGTAGACGGCCGAGCGCACGAGCGGATGTCGAAACCGGACCCTGCCGTCGACCTCGATCAGACCTGCCAACTCGGCTGGCTCGAGCACACGGCGAGCCACCCCGAGTCGCTCGCCGGCACGCCAGAGAAGGGCCGGATCGCCGGTCGGCTCGCCGCTGCCACCAGCAACAGCCGCCGGGTGTTCTCCGGCAGCGCATCCAGCCGCTGCTGGAAGCTCTCCTCGATTCGCCCCGACAGCGAGAGCGCCGCCGGCACACCGAATCCACCCGCCAGTTGGGTCGTGCTAACCCGGCGCGGCAGCTCCAACAACGCCAACGGGTTACCGTGCGTCTCGGCCAGGAGCGCGTCGGCCACCTGCTCGTCCAACCGCCCCGGAATCACCGACGCCAACAGGGCACCTGCATCGGCATCCCCGAGGCCCTCGACCACCAGCTCCGGCAGGCCTGCGAGCAGATCGCTCTGCTCGCGCGCGGCGAACAACATCACCACCGGCTCGGCCAGCATCCTCCGGGCCACAAACGCCAACGCCTGCGCAGATGCCCGGTCCAGCCACTGCGCATCATCGACAAGGCACAAAAGCGGGCGCTCCTGGGCCGCATCGGACAACAGACCGAGCACCGCCAGACCGACCAAGAAGCGGTCCGGCACCGGGCCGGCGCCCGATCCGAATGTTGTCGCCAGCGCCTCGCGCTGGGGACCGGGAAGACCCTCGAGGCGATCGAGCAACGGTGCACACAGCTGATGGAGCGCTGCGAACGGCAGCTCCATCTCCGATTCGACTCCCGCCGCGCGCAGCGCCCTCAGATCCGACGCCGACGCGACCGCATATTCGAGCAGCGCTGTTTTCCCAACTCCTGCCTCACCCCGCACTACGAGCACGGCGCTGCGCCCAGCTCGTGCGCCCTGGAGCGCGGCATCGAGCACCGCGCACTCGCTTTGCCGGCCCCGCAGCATCATCACCCCGGAGCTGTATGACCGCCAGCCATCGGCAGGGCCATCCTAGAACCAAACACTCTCCACGGAAACGGAGAGCCGGTCGCATTACCGGGCGCGAGTTCGCCGCCCAGCCTCCACGCCCGCATCGCCAGGCGCCTGCTCAGGCGTGCACGCCCGACACCGTCGGCATCGGACCGAACTGGCGCCTCAGGAACAGATACGAGACGCCGCCGCCGGCCAGCGGCACGAGGAGGCCGATCGCCTCGTAGAAGAGCACTGCGCCGACCGCTGCGTTTCTTCCCACGCCATACGCGACCAGCATGGCGGCGATTCCGCCCACTGCACCGAGGCCGGCCGGAAGTGGAATCGAGCCGCCCAGAGCTCCGATGATGTACGCCATCATCACGACGGCGAAGCCCGGCGCCGTGTGGGCGTGGAGCGCGTAGAACGCCGTCCAGAGCACCAGCGCGTCGAACAGCAGGTAGGCGAGCGCACCGGCCAGGCTCCTAATGCCGCCGCGGTGAAAGAGAATCCGCTGGGTGTCCTCGACCGCCCCGGCGATTGAGATGATCGCTCCGGCGATCTTGGGGTGAGGGACGTCCAGACGCTCGGCGAGCCCGGTCGCGCGCCGAGCGATGAGGAGCGCGGCCACAATGCCAGTCGCCGCGATGACGGCCGGCAGCAGGGTCAGCAGCAGGTTGTGCTCTCCTTCGAAGATGCCAACGGCGAGCCCTGCGCCGAACAGGATCAGCGCGAACGCGTCGACCGCGGTGTTGAGGAAGCTGAGGTTGAACTGCCGCCGTGCGATCGTCCTGGCCGGCATCCCGAACCGGCGCAGGATCCAGGCGCCCACGCCGATGCTTGCGAGCGATCCCCCGGGCACGACGATGCCACCGCCAAGCTGGGCCCAGGCCGCCCGCTCGGCAGTTCGCGCCCCCCGGCCGTCACGCTCCAGCAGCTTCTCAGGGTCGACGATCGAACGCCACGACAGGACGTAGCCAAACTCGGACAGCACCTCGAGGGCGACCGCGGCCAGGACCCACTCCCAGCTGACGTGCTCGATGCTGTGTACGGCCTGCTTGAGCTCGGGCAGCAGCTTGGCCAACAGCCAGGCGAACACGAGCCAACCGACCAACTTGAGCGCCGTCTTCTGAAGGTGACTCCGGGCGGCGCTCAGCGCGCGTCGGGTTTGTCGCGACCCGGCCCGCGCGGCGCGGTGTGTCTGCCGTGACTCGGTCGGTCCTGCCGCGGGATGTCGAGCGAGCGCCGTCATCGTCGGGTTGCCAGCGCAGCTCGGCTCATGGGCCTAGTTCTCGCCGCCTCCGCGTCCGAACAGCTGCAGGAAGAACAGGAAGACGTTGAGGACGTCGAGGAAGATGCCCGCGGCGATCGAAACGGCATCGTCGTCCCCGGCGTTGCGTATCCGGTTGAAGTCGAGCAAGGTATAGCCGCCGAAGATGCCGAGACCCAGCAGGGCGTAGGTGACGTTGCCGGCCGGCATCGACACGAACAGCGAGACCAGCCCGTAGATGATCAGCCCCAGGAGCAGCCAGAACAGCACCCGGTACCCGGGGGAGAGGTCGGAGCGAATCGCAAAGCCAACGCTTCCGAGCGCCCCCACGAACAGAGCGGTCGCGGCAGCGGCCTGCCAGAGCGCAGCTGGCCCAACCGAGGCATACCCGTACACCACCCCCCCAAGACCCAGGCCGAGGAACAGACCTACACCGCCCAGCAAGCCGAGCGCCGGACCTCCCGAGCGGCGGGCGTAGTTCAGGCCGACCGTGCAGGCAAAGCCGAGGATGAAGCAGACGATCGAGGCGCCGCCGCCCAGGTGGCGACCCAGGTATGCACCCAGGGTGAAGAGCCCTAGCGTCGCCGCCACGAGCCTCATGACCTGGCCGAACGCTCCCCCGTGGCCGACACCGGCGCGTTCAGTGGCTGCGTATGACATTGCTCTTCGTCCTTTCGGCGGATTGGTGACGGTGCGAACCTAGGATCCGGTCTCCGTCGTTCCTATAACGGCGCGCGGAGCGCCCATAACAACTCGTTACGGACTGGCCGCCACTAACCCGCCGGCGATGTAGAACGCGAGATAGCGCCAGTGCGCGAAGGCGTCCTCGACGTTCTTGCCGAATATGACCAGGAACAGCATGTTGGCCAAGATGTGGCTCCAACTCGCCTGCAGGAACATCGCCGTGAACCACCCCACGTCCCACGAGCGGCAGCCGCGCCGCAGGCCCTTCAGCACCGATCTGTATGGCCGGAACGGGTCACCCATATGGAAGGTCATAGGCGCAGGCTTACCGTGCTGATCATGAGCTCACCAGGCATCCTGAGCCGATCTGACGGCCCGGACGCGGACGGGGCGGACGCCCCGGGAGGTCCCCCCGGCTCGCCTGTCGCGGAGAGCCCCGCGGTCGCGGCAGGTCGGCCGCTGCCCGTCCAGCTGACGGCGCCATCCTTCGCCGGCGTCGTTCGGGCCGTGCTGATCCTGACCGCATGCGCGATCGTGCTCTACCTCGTCTGGCGCGTACGCACCGTGGTTCGGCTCGGCGCCATCAGCGTGTTTCTGGCGCTGGCGATGTTGCCACTCGTCGACGCGGTGGCGGGGAGGGTCCGGATGCCGCGCACGCTGATCATCCTTGGCCTCTACATCGTCTTGATCGCGTCCGTCGCGGTGATCGGCTATGTGGTCGTGCCGAGCCTGGTGAAGGAGGTGGGACAGGTCTCACACGACGCGCCGCGGTACGCACGCGATCTGCGCCAGAACTCGACCTTCCGCCATTACGACAACCGCTACCACATCACCGCCAAGCTGGTCCGCGACGCGCGCCGGCTGCCCGAGTTGCTGGGACATCTGGTCGGCCCGCTCAAGGACGTCACGGTGCAGGCAGCCAGCTTCATCGGACAGCTGGTCACGGTCCTGGCCCTGACCTTCCTGCTCCTTCTCCACGGCCGACAGTACGTGAACCTGGGTCTGTCCTTGACCGGCTCGCGCCAGGAGCGCTATCGGCGGGTGATCATCGACATCAACAGGGCAGTGGCGGACTACGTGTTCGGCAACATTGTGATCAGCGTCCTGGCCACGATCGCCACCTGGATCGTGCTCTCGATCCTCGGCGTCCCGTACGCGCTCTCACTCGGGTTCGTCGTCGGCTTCTTCGACCTGATCCCGCTCGTGGGCGCCACCCTGGGAGCGATCTTTGTCGCGATTGCGACCCTGACAGCCGACTTCCCGACCGCGACGATCGTGTGGGTGGCGTTCATCATCGTCTGGCAGCGGTTCGAGGACTACGTAATCCAACCGCTGGTGTACGGCCGGACGCTCAAGGTCAACCCGATCGTGACCATCGTCTCCGTGCTGGCCGGCGCGTCGTTGCTCGGGATCCTCGGTGCGCTGCTGGCCATCCCCACAGCCGCGGCGATCCAGATCATTCTGCGGGAGTGGTGGGCCAATCGCCAGCCGAGGAAGTCGGCGCCTGCGGACTCACCCGATCCGCAACCGTTGAGCGAGTCCAGCAGCGCCTCGACTCCGTAACCGCCGCGTATCGGCGACTCGCTCGATCGTTATCGGAACCACCGCAGTCCGGCGCCAAGGTGGTGGTATCAACCAACCAGGAAGGGACGAGCAATGCCCGACGACGTGAACACCTTCGAGAACGTGATCGCGGTCTCGTTCGGCGAGGAGGCCAACGCCTACGAAGCACCCGCCCGGCTCAAGGAGCTCGATTCAAAGGGTGAGATCAGCGTGCGCGATGCAGCCGTGGTCGTCCGTGAGGAGGACGGAAAGATTGTGGAGAAGGACGACTACGGGCACGACAACATGGTGGGCACTACGACCGGAGGGCTCGCGGGCCTCCTCGTCGGCGTCCTCGGTGGACCGCTCGGAGTCCTGCTCGGCGGGGCGACCGGACTCCTCGTCGGTTCGCTGTTCGACGACGACGATACCGAGCAAACCGAGTCGGTGCTCAGCCAGATCTCGAAGGCGATCAAGGTCGGATCCCCCGCCCTGCTGGCCGATGTGTCCGAGGACAGCACCGTGGCGATCGACGCCGTGATGGATCACCTGGGTGGGACTGTCGTACGGCGATCCGCTGCCGACGTCGAGCTCGAGCTCGCCGCGGCCCAGGACGCCCAGCGCGCGGCCAAGCAGAAGGCCCGCAATGAGCTGCGCGAGGCGCGCGAGCGCAAGCACCAGCAAGCGGTCGACGCGAAGATCAGGGAGCTGAAGGCCAAGCTCCCCGGGCACAAGAAGGTCGCCGCCACGACCCCGTGAGCGCGCTTCGACAACACAACGCAAAGGAGAAACGATGTCTGACGACAACATGCTGCTCTACACCGCGGTCTACGACGACGTGTCCACCGCGGTGGCCGACCTAGACGCCATCGGGCAGCTCCATGAGGACGAGATCATCGGCAAGTTCGACGCGGCCGTGGTCGACCAGGAGAACGGCAAGCCCCACATCGTGAAGCGTCTCGACCGACCCCGCGTCCGTGTCATTCCCGAGGCCTTCGGAGGCGGAACCCTGCCGCGCAAGGAGCTCCACCAGGCGGCTCAGGAACTCGGTGCGAGCCAGGCCGGCCTGATCGTCGCCGGTGAGCCGACGATCGAGAAGGGCCTCGACAAGGCCATCAGCGGCGCGGCCCGCGTCGTCAAGCGATCAGTGGACGCCTCCACCGACGCAGTCGCCAGCGAGCTCCAGGAGGCGCTCAAGAGCTAGCCGCCCGGATCACCCGTACCTAACCCCCACTCACACGGCCCCTCCGATCGGAGGGGCCGTTCGTTTGGTCGGAGCGTGCCCTGATCGTGCCGCTGATGGGGGACGGATGAGCGTCCACCACCGGCCGCTCGACTCAAGCCGACATACGTGACGCGAATGGGTCACGCCCGGCGCGTGTCTAGCTCCCGCGCGGCCCAGTGCCCAAGCTGCGGGGCGTAGTGATTACAACAACTAGTTCCCCGGAGGATCCACATGTTCGCCTTCCCAGGCACCCTGCCTGACTTCACTCACAAGTTCACGCGCGAGGCCGCTGAGCGCGTGTCAAGTAATTGGTGGAAGCTGCTTCTCAACGGCACGCTCCTGATCGTCGCCGGCGTACTGATCTTCAGCATTGATTGGAGCGTCCGCAGCCTCGCCACCTTCATCGGAGCGCTGTTCATCTTCGAGGGCGTGATGGCGTCGCTGACCTCGGGAATCGATGCGCGCGTCAATCGGACCAACGTGATCACCGGACTGCTGTCGATCGCTGCCGGCATTGCGATCATCGTCTGGCCCGCGCCCGGCCTGCTCTCCGTGGCCATCTTCCTCGGCGCATGGCTGATCGTGGTCGGCACCGTGACGATCTCCGGTTCGTTCGCGGCCCGCAGGCTCATCCCAAACTGGTGGCTGCTGCTGATCACCGGCCTGCTTGAAGTGCCGCTCGGCGTGCTGGCGCTCGCCGACCCGGGCGCAACGCTGGCCGCGCTGGTCACGGTCGGTGGGATCTGGGCCGTGGCGGTCGGCGTCTCCCGCATCGTCATGTCATTCGAGCTCACGCGCCTGCCGCACGACGTCGACCAGGCATACGCGCAGGCGGCCAACGGTTCGACCTCTGCGTCCGGCCACCCCGAGCGCGAGGGCCTCGCCGCCCGCTCCTGATAGCTGCGCCCGGCCCCCAACGGATCGACCGCCCGCGAGCGCGGGCGGTCGATCCGGTCATGAAACGCCGCCCGTGTAGGGTGACGCGCGGTTAAGATCACTGATGGCGGCCGTCATTGACAGAGGACATGGATACGCGACAGCCTCGGTGACGAGACGCCAACCACCCCGGACCAGGTGCGCAGGCTGGTCGACCTCGCCGAGCAGATGAGGCTGGCTGGTGACGACGACCTCGCCCTCAGGTCGGCGAGGCCTGTCGTCTGCCCCGTCCCGGGCGCTCGAATGGCCGAGCCGAGGCTGTCAGGCGTTCGAGGACCGTCGGGTCAGGCGGCGACGGTCTCCCGCTCCATCTCGGGCCTGTAGATCCCGCTGCGCGCGACAGAGTTCATGCGCGCGCGGTGGTAGTAGGCCCGCTGGGCCGCCTCGACGTTCTCTGGCTTGCCGTCCCACGCCTTCAGTGCGGGTGCCTGCAGCGCGCGGCCGTAAGAAAACGAGAGCTCCCACGGGTGCGGCCCATGCGAGTTGATCGCGTTTAGGTTCGCCGTCGCGTCTTCGTCCGATTGGCCGCCGGACAGGAAGACGATCCCGGGCACGGCGGCCGGCACGTGCTTGTAGAAGCACTTGAGCGTCCAGTCTGCGACCTCGTCATGGCTGGCGCGGTTGGAGGACTGATGGCCAGAGAGCACCATGTTCGGCTTCAGCAGCATGCCGAATGTGTCGACGCGCTGGTCGAACAGCTCCGTGAAGACGGCCTCGTCTACGCGCGAGGTGACGCGGTAGCTGCGCTCGATCGTGTGGTTCCCATCCTGGAGCACCTCCGGCTCGACGATCGGGACGATTCCCGCTTCCTGGCA
The DNA here is from genome assembly GCA_963704385.1 of uncultured Solirubrobacterales bacterium. Taxonomy (GTDB): domain Bacteria; phylum Actinomycetota; class Thermoleophilia; order Solirubrobacterales; family Solirubrobacteraceae; genus Palsa-465. Next base: position 4,750,294 of record OY969904.1, on the reverse strand, counting down.
CAGCGCGGCGTAGCGGGCAAGGGCGTGTGCGTTGGTCCAGATGCAGTAGTCGCTCGGCAGCTCGTCGGTGATCGAGTAGGTCGAACGCCATTTAGCGAACCGCGCGCCTAGCCCGCGGTACTCCTCGAGCCGCGTGCGGAGTTCGTCAAGGCCTTCGGTGATGGTCTCACCCTCCGCGAGCGCGAGCGCCTTTGCGCCCTTATCGACCTTGATGCCAGGGATGATCCCCTTCGAAGCGAGCAGCGCCGGAAACGGCGTCCCATCAGAAGCGGACTGGCGGATCGTCTCGTCAAAGAGGATCACGCCGCTGATGTACTCCTCTACGCCCGGCGTCGTGAACAGCATCTCGCGGTACGCCCGGCGACGATCCTCGGTCGACTCGAGGCCGATCGAGTCAAAGCGCTTCTTGATCGTGCCGTCGCTTTCGTCGGCAGCGAGGATTCCTTTCCCACTGGTGACCAGCGCCCTCGCCGTCTGGTGCAACTCATCGCCCGGCATGCCTCTACCTCTCGTTCGGATCGGCGTCCCTCTGATTATCCCGGGACAGCGCGTTCGCGCCCGTGGCCTAGCGCTCGCCTGGCGGCGGCGATCGGCACGATCGAGGCGTCGCGAGGTCGCGCGACTCCGCGGTAGCCGAGAATCCAAAACCGCCCGGTCGCGGACCTACCGGTCGCGGGTTTCCGGGGCTCGGTCGAGGACTGGTAGGGTGGTGCGGTCCTACAACGCAGGGGCGAACTGAGGGGAGGGGCGTTGCCTTCAATGAGTCGTCGATTTGCCGTCGTGGCCGGTGCGGCTGCGTGCGTCGGCGCAGCGCTGGTGATTGCCGGCGCGCCGGGAGCGTCCACGCAGCGTTTTGGAGTGGCCCGGATTGCCGCTGCGTCGGTTGCGTCCGCGGGTCCGGTCCTGACGCCGTTCCGGCATCCCGCGCCGTCGGGGTTGAAGCCCTCCGTCGCCCCGGCGGGGACCGCGTCACCCTGGACGCCGCTCGTGAACCCGCCGCCCTTCGGGACGCCGGGCACGATGCTGCTGGAGAGCGACGGGACGGTGCTCGTGCACGATGAGCCGGACAACAACGTCACGGGCGGCACGAACATGTGGTGGAAGCTCACGCCGGATGCGAACGGCAGCTACATCGACGGGACGTGGAGCCAGATCGCATCGATGCCGGCGGACTACACGCCCCTGTATTTCGCCTCGGCGATCTTGCCTGATGGGCGGATGATCGTCGAGGGCGGCGAGTACATCGGGGAAAACGCGGTGTGGTCGCACGAGGGCGCGATCTACAACCCGGTGACCAACACCTGGGCTTCTGTCGCACCGCCACCGGGCTGGACGAACATCGGGGACGCCGCGAGCGATGTCCTGCCCGACGGCACCTTCATGCTCGAGCACCCGTGTAACACCTGTCTCACGAATCCGGATCTGACCGTCGATGATGCGCTCCTCAACGCGAGCACCCTGACGTGGACCGTGATCCCGGCGACTGGCAAGACCGACCCCAACGATGAGGAAGGTTGGACGCTCGAGCCGAGCGGCCAGCTGCTGACGGTCGACACGTGGGGGATCGGGAACACCGAGCTATTCAACCCGAGCAACAACACCTGGAGCTTTGCTGGGTTCACACCCAGCAGCCCGGTCAACCCATTCCCGGTTGTCGAGATCGGACCGCAGGTCGAGATGCCGGGCGGCAACACGTTCGTGGTCGGGTCCGGCTCGAGCACGCAGGAAGCCCCAACGCCGTGCACCACGGACACAGAGACGCAGACCGCGCTGTATCAGTACAAGGCCGGCACGTGGACCGCGGGGCCAGAGATCCCCACCATCGACAACCAGGAGTACGACAGCGCCGATGGACCGGGGTCGATCCTGCCGGATGGGAACGTCCTGTTCGACGCGAGCGCATGCGTTTACAACGTCCCGACTCACTTCTTCGTCTACAACGCGAGCTCGGACACGATCACCCAGATCCCGGACGCGCCGAACGCACCGAACGACTCCTCGTACTACACACGGATGCTGGCGCTGCCCAACGGGCAGGTGCTGTACAACGATGGCAGCAGCCAGATGGAGGTCTACACGGCGGGCGGTACGCCGAATAAGGCCTGGGAGCCCTCGATAACGTCACTGAGCGCTACCACCCTCGCCCCAGGCGACAGCTACAGCGTGTCCGGCAAGCAGCTCGCCGGGCTGGATCCGGGAGCGACCTACGGTGACGACGTCCAGGACAACACCAACTTCCCCCTGGTACGGATCACCAACTCCTCCACCGGCGTAGTCACGTACGCCCGGACCACGAACTGGAGCTCGGTATCGATTGCCCCCGGCACCAGCTCCTCGACCCAATTCACCCTCCCCAGCACCACGCCCTCGGGCAAGAGCTCGCTGGTCGTCGTCGCCAACGGGATCGCCTCACCACCTTCGAAGGTGACAGTCTCCTGAGAACGAACGAGGGGTAGTTCCGCGCGATGTCCGGTCGCTCAGCCAGGCCCGCGACGCGGTCACGGTCCGGGCTGAGTGTCGCTTGCCGGGGCGACGCGCGCGCGCTGCCATGGCCCTGGCGCCGACCTATGGCACGAGTACGGTTCGCCTTCCGGGGACGTCCGGGTGGGCCCAGATTTCCTCGACTTCGGCGAGGGGGTGTGTGTCCGCGGTGACGGCGATCGTGCCGTGGTCGATCTCGTCGACGAGTGATGGAAGCTCGGCCAGGTAGCCCTGCGTCGAGACGGCGCCCTGGCCGGTGCCTTGGAGGTGGAGGTTGGCTGAGCGCAGCGCGACAGACGGCAGCTCGACTGTCGGACCGGCGATCGCGCCGATCTGGATCCAGCTCAGCCTGCGGCTGCGATCGGGCCGTGCGGTAACCAGCGCCCGGATCGCCTCTTGGGCCGGCTTGCCCCACAGATAATCGATCACGATGTCGACCTCGGCCGCTGCTGCGCCAAGGGCTTTGGCCGTGGCATCGGCCTCATCGGTCAACTGGACTACCTCGTCGGCGCCAATCGCGGCAAGCGCACCGAGCCGGTCGGGGTCGCGACCGGCGCCCAATCACATGTCCGGCCCCGAGCCGTTTGCCGACCTGTATGGCCATGGTTCCGGCGTTCCCGGTCGCGCCGAGCACGAGCACGCTCTGTCCGGGCTCGATCGGGGCGCGACGACGCAGGGCGACCCACGAGGACATCGCCGGGTTCATCGCGGCGGCGACCTTTGCGACGTCGACCTCGTCGGGCAGCTCGATCGCGCGGCGGACGTCGGCGATCGCCTGGTCAGCCATCGTGCCGATCACCTCGTCGTCGGCCACGAAGTAGATCTGCTGGCCGTCCGATCGCCGGCCGACAGCGTCGATGCCGGGGATCATCGGCAGCCTGCCGGTGCTGGTGTAGTGAGCCCCGGCAGCGCCCGTGCGTGTCCGCGGGTGCAAGCCGACGGCGAGGACGTCAACCAGGATCTCCCGATCGCTCGTCGGTTGCGGGACCTCGAACTGTTGGTAGTGCGGCGGCTCGTCAAATGACGTAACCACCGCCGCGTTCATCGTTGCCATACGACTCTCTCCGGTCTGTCAGTGGAGGCGTTGTCCATGTAGTTGGTGGCACGTACTAAGTTAGTTGGTGGCCCGTACGTGAAGGGGCGCAGGAGTCGGGCGGCATCGAAGCAGACGGGGTCGTCGGCTTGCAGACCTGGGCACTTTCCGTACACGCTGCCGGCCAGGCGCTGGCAAACCTCTGCGGCGTCCCAGGGCCGGGCGGCGGATGACGCGCCCCGACTAGAGCGGTCCGCGCGGCCATCCTCGGTCACGGGAGCGAGGAGAGGCACGTGCAACTCTGCCCCCCGCTTTCGACAACGAGCACGTCGGCCGGCGAGACGGCCGGGCGAGACCCGCTCCTCTCCCGGGGGGCAGAGGTTCCAATCCCCTCCTGGTTGGTCGAGTCGCCGGGTCGTGCGATGGCAAGCTGCTCCGGTGCCGTTCCTTGGGGAGCCGCGGAGCGGCGTGTGCGACGAGCAGCTAGCGCTGGAGCTTCGACTTGCTTGGCGCGCGATCGGTCTGTTTGAGTGTGTGGCGTTGAGGTCAATCCAACAGAGAGGATCGAACATGGGCTCACGGGTCCGAGCCGCGCTGAGCTACTCGAACGTGATCGCGACGCTCGCGCTCATGATCGCGCTAGGCGGCACGTCGTACGCTGCGGTCACGCTGGGGAGGTACAGCGTCAGGTCGAGGAACATCGCGAATGGCGCAGTTACGTCGTCGAAGATCAAGAACGGTGCGGTGACGGACGCCAAGCTCGGCCACGGGGCAGTCACCGCAGCCACTGTCAAGGCGGGTTCGCTCGTCGCGAGCGACCTCGCGCCCGGTTTGGTCCCCGCCGCGAATGATCCCGGGCCGCCGATCGGCCCTGCCGGCGGCGATCTGACGGGCTCGTACCCGAGCCCGACGGTCAAGGTAACGTTGCCGGCGGCGAGCACGCTGACGCTCGGGTTGGGGTACACGGGCGCGCCGACGGACGGTCAGCCGCAGGCAAGCTGCTACCTGGACCGGGAGGGCATCGTCCATCTCCAGGGTGCACTGCACTCGGCAACCTCTGGAGCCACCGCGTCGGGAATCGCGACGCTCCCGGCGGCCTGTCCGCCGCCGCCCAGCGCGATCGGCTTCGTCGTGCCCGGGAACCTCTCCAACATGGTGACCTCCGATCCGGAGTACTTCGCGATCACGCTCAATACCAACGGCACCATCGACAACCCAGCCGGGATCGCCGGGAACGCGACCGACGCCAAGGACAACATCTCACTCGACGGCCTCAGCTACCGCGTGCGTTGACACCGCGGCTTCGCTCGCGGCCGGAACAAGTGCGTTCCGGCCCCAGCCGGGTCGGCGCAGGGCCCGCGAGCCGGATCCGCGCGGCGCAGAGCATCTCGGCGAGCGTCTCGGCGCCGCATGGCTCCTTCGAGCAGGAGCGGCGTATGCCGGCGGCGAGCAGACCCCTGCGGTGGCCCTCGACGCGGCGCGCTGCCAGGGAACGATCAGTGCGTCAGGCGTCGTGGCGGTCGTTGCTTGCGAACTCCACCTCGTGCCTCGAAGGGGTTGACGCACCGTTGGCGAGTGTGGTCTGCTTAGCGGAACGACGGCTTATTCCTGTGGCCGTCTCAACAGATGGGAGTCACATGAGCGCGACCGGGATCGACGAGGCCAAGCTGGAGGCCTTCATGGGTCGGGCGGTAACAGACATGGGAGCGATCATCAGCGCTCCGCTGATGGTGATCGGCGAGAGGCTCGGCCTGTACAAGGCGATGGCTGGTGCAGGCCCGATGAGCTCACAGGAGGTGGCAGAGCGCTCAGGCGCAGCTGAGCGCTACGTGCGAGAGTGGCTGCGCAACCAGGCGGCCGGCGGCTACGTGACGTATGACCCCGAGAGCGACCGCTACACGCTCCCCGACGAGCACGCTCTTGCGCTCGCAGACGAGGACAGCCCGTTCTACATCCTCGGCGTCTATGACTCGATCGCGTCCTTGTACGCCGACGAAGACCAGATCCTCGAGGCGTTCCGCAGCGGCGGGGGAATGGGTTGGCACGAGCACGACCACCGCCTGTTCCGTGGCACTGAGCGATTCTTCCGACCCGGCTACCGCGCCCATCTGGTCGCCGAATGGATACCGGCCCTAGAGGGTGTCCAAGAGAAGCTCGAGCGAGGCGCGAAGGTCGCCGATGTCGGCTGCGGGCACGGAGCATCGACGGTGATCATGGCCAAGGCGTTCCCGAACTCCGAGTTCTTCGGCTTTGACTACCACGACGCATCGATCAAGCGCGCACGCGAGGCGGCCATCGAGGCCGGCCTCGACGATCACATCTCGTTCGAGGTGACAACGGCTAAGGAATACCCGGGTGGCGGCTACGACCTTGTTTGCGTGTTTGACTGCCTTCACGACATGGGTGACCCGGTCGGGGCCTCGGCTCACGTGCTCGAGACACTCGACGCCGACGGCACGTGGATGATCGTCGAGCCGTTCGCCAACGACCGGGTCGAGGAGAACCTCAACCCCGTGGGGCGCGTTTTCTACGGCGCTTCGACCGTGATCTGCACCCCGGCGTCGCTGGCCCAAGAGGTCGGGCTCGCCTTGGGTGCCCAAGCGGGCGAGGCGCAGCTCACCGAGGTCCTCAGGCAAGGCGGGTTCACGCGCGTGCGCCGCGCCACCGAAACGCCGTTTAACCTGATCCTCGAAGCAAGACCGTAGCCGCCGGGCTGGCTGCCGTTTGGCTGCAAAGCGGCGGCCACGAGCGCGCCGCGGCAGACAGCTCCTTCGGGCTACCACGACGGTGCTCGCCACGGCCGCTCGCGGCGCTCGGCAGCGTGCGCATCGATCCTGACGCCGCCTACGTTCCTGCGGGCCTATGATTGTTCGCTCAACGACCCTGGAGGTGTGTAATGGCGTCTGCAACCGGCTCCCAACAAGTTCCGACCGCGCTGCCCGCAGGCACTTGGACCGTCGACCCAGTTCACTCAAGCGTCGAGTTTCAGGTCCGCAACATGGGCATCGTGTGGGTCAAGGGCCTGTTCACGGACTTCCAGGGGACCGTCGAGTCGACGGGCCAGCCCGGAGGGGTGCGGGCGAGCGGCACCGTCGAGGCGGCGAGTGTCGACACGCGCTCGGAGCAGCGCGACCAGCACCTGCGCGGCGCTGACTTCTTCGACGTCGAAAATCATCCGCAGATCACGTTCGAGTCCACGAGGATCGAGCCGAATGCCGACGGGCTGCGCGTCGTGGGCAACATGACCATCAAGGGCATCACGCGTGAGGTGCAACTCGACGCGACAGTCCAGGGCACGGTTGACGACCCGTGGGGCAACCGGCGCGTCGGTCTTGAGGCAACGGGCACGCTCAATCGGCGCGACTTCGACCTCAACTGGGACGTCCGCACGCCAGGTGGCGCCCAGCTGGCCAGCGACGACGTGCGGCTGATCCTGCATCTCGGAGCCGTCAAGTCCGCCTGACCTCACCGCGCAGGCACCGATGCCTCCCGGATCTGCCCCGCTGGCTGATGGCAGTTGCGCCTACGGGTCATCAGCGGCGCGCACCACGAGCGGATTGCGACGCGAGTCAGGGGGCGGCTTTAGCCAGGCTGATCGTCCGCGACAGCGGGCGTGTCGTGTTGCATGAACCACACCGTCGCTCCGCGTAAGAGCCGTGCGTGGCCGATCTGGCGGTATCCCTGGGACTCGTAATAGGGGACATTCTCGGGCTTGGTGGTGTCCAGGTAGATCGGCCGGCGCGCGCGGGTCGCCTCGCTGCGGATGTGATCGAGGAGCGCGCGGCCGATGCCCTGGCGTTGCCGGCTGGGGTGGGCGGCCAGGTACCAGAGCAACAGGTGCTCGTGGTGCGGATGGTGTCGTTTCATCACCGAATCGACCCAGGCCCCACGCAAGCCCGGGCCCGGCCCCGCGAGCAGGAACGGCAGCGCCTCGTGCAGAGTCGCCCGCGGCGGCGGGAAGCGCAGACCGTTGGCGTAGGTGAGGGCAACGCCCACGACTGAGCGCTGGTCGATCACGCACCAGTTCGGCCCGCCCCAGCGCATCCCCTCGCCAACGAGGATGTCGTAGTAGCGCTCGAGCAGCCGCCGGCGTGCTGGCACCCGACGCGGTCCGATGGCGACCCAGGCGGGATCGTGCAGGAACGCTCCGGCCAGCACCTCCACCGCCTGCGCGCGCAACCCCCCCGGCAGTTCCGTGACCTCGAATCTCCGTGTCGTGCTGCTGGTCGCACCCTCCATCACCCCCCACCCTAGGGGAACCGCCGAACGAGCAACCGGGAGAGCACGCGCCGACGCTCACAATGCGACGAACGGGCCGGTCCGTCCTTGACGCTCGGATGCTTGCTATCGGTCTGACCGTCCCGACCGAGTTAGCGGGAACTGCAAGTCGGTCGCGAGTCGACCCGCGGAAGGACATCACAGAATATGAAGCCGTCTCGGTGCACGATTTCTCCGATCTGGCAGGGGATCGATTCGTTGAAGATCGGACCGGCGTAGACAAACGTGTGGAACTCACCGTTTTCGCCACAGGGGTCCACCTCCGGCGGCAGCTCAGCAAGCAGTTCCAGGTCGAAGTCTCGCCCAGCGAAGGAACCATCAAGCTTGTTCGGGTCAACGCAAACGAGGAACGCCTGAAAGCCGGCGGCGATGAACTCGTGAGCAAGTGCGGTGGTATCGCGACCCCAGAGCGGGAAGACCGCCTGTTTGCCGACCGCTCGGAGCCGCTCCTCGCGATACGCGCGGATGTCCGACAAGAAGAGGTCACCGAACGCGATCCTCTCGGCGTCTTGCAGAGGGGACTCAGCAAGCGCCTGCCCCATCCGCTGCTCGTACACATCGTTTGGGCACGCCGCTGGAATGTCCACTTCTATGAGCGGCAGGTCGCAGGCCCGTGCCTGCCGCTTCAGCAACTCACGCCGCACGCCGTGCATCGAGATTCGTCCGTACTCATCGGTCACTGTCGTGATCAACGCACCGGGCGCGAGCCCGGACCCGGCACGTAGAGCTCGAAGCGCAAGTGCGGAGTCCTTGCCACCGCTCCAAGACAGTGCCAACGTCATCCGCCCACGGTATCCGCTGAAGCCGTGAGCGCGCCCAGTGGGCGCCCGAGCGATTGGACCCTACCTTTAACCCTTCGTCTGACGATGGCCGACTCGACGGATTAGAGTGGCGAACCGAGATCTACCGAACCCGGAATGTTCAGACTTGCGTAGGTGCTGCAACGGCGGGTTGGACCACAACGGCTGGGCTCGCGGCAGGCCTGCCGGCGATGGTTCGGTCGGCGATCGCCCACGCCGCGTAGCAGAGCGCGCCAACGGTGCCGGTGACCGTCAGCAGCACGCCGGCGGCGGCCGTCGCGGCTATGCCGTTGGCGCCAAGGATGAGGACCGCTGCAGCAGGCCCCGTACTTGGTCCAATCGGAAGCTGGCCGATCGTGAACATCACGATCAGGAGCGCCATTGCGTCAAAGATGGAAACGTTCACGCCGATCGCGTGCAGCATTAGCCAGTTCCGCGCGACCTGCGCGCAGACGGCCAACACCGCGAACGTGATCAGGCGAATCCGACCCTGCATCCGCAAGATTGCGAGCCCCGCCCAGACCCCGGTACGACGGCGCTCAGAGACCCGACGCAGAGCCGCGACGAGACCACCCGCGACCGCGACAACAATCACCGGCACCCACCAAGGGACGCCGAGCGGTGCGATCAACGTAAAGGAGAAGATCGCCACGAGCGCAAGTTCGACAGTGATGATTGGAACCTCGGCCGCCATGAGCGCCGGCACACGAGGAGAGGTCTGCGGTGCGGAACGGCGCAGCGAGGCGATCCGCGCGGCCATCCCTACCGATCCGTTCACCACGCTCGCGACGTAGCCGACGGCAGCAGCGCGGAACAGCACCCGGCGGGGCACTGTCCCGCCGGCGGCACGGACGCACACGTTCCACGCCTCGCTGCGAGCAACCAGCGCGACGATCTGCAGCAGCACGGCGAGGGCCAGCAGCGAAAGCGGTGCGGTGCGAAGGGCGGCGGTGAACTCGCCGCTCCGTCCGGCCAGTACGAATGCCAGCAGGCCCGTGACTATTAGAGCTCCGAGAATGCTCAGCGCGATCCGCCCACGAAACGACGAAAGGCGAAAACGAGCTTCTTCAGGCTCGATGGGAGCAACCATCAAGGGTGGCGGGAGCAACAAACAGCCTCCGGGGTAGGGATTCCAGAGAATCAGAGTGGCGCTGTCACTCGCAGGCGCCCGCGTCAGGCTGGTGCTCTCTACCGTCAAGTCTAGCGGTGCGTCCTAATTCTGCCCTCGGTCCCGCTCTCGCCCAGCCGCACAGGGCGGTCGCCGATCGCCGACACGCTCGCGCAGCTGCGGATTCGAGCGCCGGCGCCGACCGCGCGCGACGCTCGCTCACGTTGACGCGGTAAATGCAGTCCGGACGCTCGCTTTGCGACGAGGGAACCCCGACCCCCCTGGCGGCAGACAGCTCCAGTTCGTCGAAGTCGGACCCTGGATGAGAGTGCGCACTGGCACCTAAGCGAACGGAGGTGGAGGGGGAACTCTCGGCGCTCGCTGTCGCTCTGAGAAGATCCCCAGCGTGACGGGACGGGTGGTTCTTGCGCTGGGATCGCTGTTCCGGCTTGCGGTCGGGACCGGGTACCTCGCTACGCCGGAAGGGATGGCCCGTCGTCAGCTCGCCCCTGACATCCGCGGCCATCCCGATGGACGGATGAGCACACGCGGCTTCGGCGCATTGCATCTGGGCATTGCCTTAGGAACGCTGCGGGCGGCTGCTCGCAACGAGGGATGCCGCGAGGTTGCTGTGCTCAACCTCGTGTGCGCGCTCGGAGATACGACGGCAACGTTGCTTGAGTGGCGTGACCGTGGCAGGCGGGAACGCGTAGTCCTTGGCAGTGTTCCGGTAGATGTCATCGACGCCGCTTGGTGGACGAACGCTCTGCGTCACCTCTGACATCGCGAGGCGCACCGATCCGGACCGAGCCGTCGCAGACGGTCGTACCTTGGACGTGAGCTGTCCGGCCGTTGTCAACGGGCGCTCGCTTTCATTTGCACGGCAGGCATGACGCGTGGCTGCATGTGTCCGATAGCGGTTGTCCTCCGCTGGGCGATCAGCGCCGGCCCGATGGCTGCTTTGCTCGCTGATCCGCCTCAGGGCTACTTCCGCCTGTCGATCACAGCGGCACTCTCACCAGCCGCTTAGGGCGGGGTGTGGAGGCGGCGCACCGCGGTTTAGAAAGTTGCGTATCGCATCAGCCGGGGTTATGTTGCGGTTCGCATAGCGCGTCGGGATCGGGCGCGCGCGATCCTCCGGGCGCACCGGGGAAGGAGGAAGCGTGATGAGACGCGGAGCCGGGACTTCTCCCGACACCGAGGCCGTTCAGGCCTTGCGTGACCACGTACGTGCAAAGGTGATCACCGCCGCGGACGAAGGCTACGACGAGGCCCGCGCGGTTCACAACGGGATGTTCGACCGGCATCCTCTGGCGGTCGTGAAGGCCGAGCAGGTCGCCGACGTCATAGCTGCTGTGAACTTCGCCCGTGAGCACGCACTCGATCTCTCCGTGCGCGGCGGCGGGCACAGCGGGCCCGGGTTCGGGACGAACGACGGAGGCGTGGTTATCGACATGTCGGGGATGCGCACGGTGCATGTGGATCCGAAGACCAAGACGGCCCGTGCCGATGCCGGAGCGACGTTGGGGGACTTCAACTACGCGACCCACGCCTTCGGTCTCGCGACGACCGGCGGGATCATCTCGACGACGGGCATCTCCGGTCTCACGCTGGGAGGCGGGATTGGCTACCTAGACCGCGCACTGGGGCTGTCGATCGACAATCTGGTCTCAGCGGATGTCGTGACCGCGGACGGGAGATTCCTAACCGCGAGCGAACTCGAGAACGAGGACCTTTTCTGGGGTCTGCGCGGCGGGGGTGGCAACTTCGGCGTCGTGACCTCGTTTGAGTATCGGCTCAGCGAGGTCGACCAGGTCTTCGCCGGGCCGATCTTCTACAACCTGGACGACGCGGCGACTGTGTTTCGCATGTTCGATGAATTCATCCGCGAGGCTCCGGAGGAGTTCGGTGGCTTCCCCGGATTCCAGATCGCTCCGCCGTTGCCGTTCATCCCGGAGGACCGGCACGGCGACACTCTGTGCATCGTCGTGGTGCATTGGGCAGGCCCGGTCGACCAAGCCGAGAAGGTGCTGAAACCGTTCCGAGACATCGCGCCGATCGTTGCCGACGGAAGCGGTCCGATGCCGTATCCGGCACTGAACAGCGCCTTCGACGCGCTCTATCCGAAAGGGCTCCGTGCGTATTGGAAAGGAGCCTTCGTCAGGGACCTTCCTGACGCTGCGATTGCGGCGCACGTCGAGCATGGATCCCGGGTCCCCGAGGTGACGTGCACGATGCACATGTATCCGATCAACGGCGCCTGCCACCGCGTGGGCGCGAACGACACCGCCTTCGCCTACCGCGACGCCACGTATGGGATGGTATTCCTGGCGGGCTGGACCAACCCGGCCAAAGACTCCGAGCGGATCAAGTGGCTACGTGACTACTACGACGCCTTGTCCGCCTACTCGGAGCCCGGCGGCTACATCAACTTCATGCAGGACGACGATTACGGCCGAATTCGAGACAACTACCGCCAAAACTACGACCGCCTGGTTCAGGTCAAACGCGCCTACGATCCCGACAATCTCTTCCACGTAAACCAGAACGTCGCGCCATAGCGCGGGCTAACCCGCCCAACGTGAGCGGCTGACCCGAGTCCGGGGACTCATCGTGGAGCGGCTCGCCGCCGCGAGACGAACAGCGGCGGTTCAATTTGCGGTTTAGCAACCTGCAGCGTCGTGATCGAGCGGCAACTCGGACACGCGAACCCCGTTCGCGCTGGGGAGATGCTTCGTCTGAACTCGGCCGCGGTGCGCATGAAGCCTTCGCGCCGCGTGAAAACCGCTGGTTGCCGGACCGGCCCCGCGGAGCCGATGCTCATCGTCCGGCGTGCTCGCCGTGTGGCGCTCCCCGGTCCGGGCGGGAGGTCGATCTCCCCGCGCGCCGCGTGTTTGCCGCACCGGTCGCAGCGGAGGTCTGGGCCGATGTTGCCTCCGCAGCCGGCGTGGAGACTGAGTCGGGGTGGGCCGCCCGGGGTCGGGTAGTGGTGCTCGCCCCATTTCATGAGCACGATCAGGGCGGGCGCGGCGGACGGTGCCTGCTTCGACGTCCGCGCCGGCCGATGCCGCCACCTCCCGAGCTGGCTGGTCGAGCGGCAATGCACCCACGAACAACGCGTCTCGAGTTGACGCGAGCTGAGCAGGCTGGGTTAGAGGCGGGGCGCCCCGGCAATTGCGTCGGTCGGCGCCCGGGGCGCGCCCGCGGCGTCACCGCCGCCGTCGTCGTGCTCTTAGTAGCGGCGGGTAGTGGCGCGGGATGTCCTCTGTCCAAGGGCTCCAGTCGCTTCGGGGCGCGTCGGTCATGCGCCCGAGCACCGCGAGCAGGTGCTCGTAGCGGGCGCGCTTCGCCCGGAAGGCGGCCCAGGAGGAATCTCGATCATCACGCATGGGAACGCCAATGCTCTGAAGATGGCCAAACGCCGCATCGAACTTCTTCTTGGTGAGGATGATCTCCGCACCGGGTTCCGGCGGGCGGTGGGGAATGCCAAAGAAGTCGGCGATCGAGATCAGCGCGTGGATCCCGGCGCGCAGGCACAGCTCGCTGCGGGACTGTCGCGGCACGTCGCAGGCCGTGAGCACGAGGGCGGCGCCGTCGAGCACGGTTTCGGAGGCCAACACCCAATGGTTGTGCGAGCGGGGCGAGCGGAAGAAGCTGAGTTGCGGGAACGTGGTGTGCGATTCACCGACCTCGATGAACCAGTCTTCCCAGCCGTCCCACACCTCCTCCAGGAGGTCAAACCGACCGAGCTCCCAGCTGCTGGAGAGCAGCGCCGGTCCTGATGCCGGGACGCCGGTTCGAATGGTGAGCTTGGCGATCACTTCCTCGCGCCGAGCAAATGCGCCGTACAGCGTGGGCAGGTAGGAGATCACCAGAGCAAGCAGCGTCAGGCCGACTCCGGCCGCAGCGAACGCGGCCAGCTGCCGCCAGAGCCCGCGGGGAGAGGCAAAGCCCAGGGTGAGCGTCGATGACCCGGACAGCTCCAACGCGTGCGAGATGGTGTGGCCGTCGATCGTCGTGGCCGTTAGAGACCAGAACAGCGCCGCGAACAGAAGCCAGATCAGCGCGGCCCAGGTCGCGAGCTGAGCGAACAGCACCAACGGCGCCTGGACCGCAAATACCCGGTCCCTGGTGGCGTAGTCGGACCGACCCGTCAGGCGCAGCCGGAGCCGGAGCAGCCAGTACACGCTGAGGAAGGCAGCGCGCGCCAGGCGCGCCGGCACAGCCCGGGGAAGCACGACGGTGCGCACCACCGACGCGAGCACCGCGGCGACCCCAAACACCGCCAGCACCCCATCGATGATCCGCACGGCGATCATGGTCTGCCCCACTCCCTGGCTGAACGGATCGGCTAACCGCGCGGCGACTCGCAGCCCGTGGCGCCATGCCGGTGGTCTGCGGCCTGATGACCGGCTCGCGTCATGGGCCCGTATCGCTGTCGCGGTGCGCTCGTCTGTCTCGTGGCTGGGGTTGTCCTAAGGCGGCAGCGTTGAGACCACCGCGCCGCAGAGTCGAGAGTGCTGCTAGTCCGTGAGAGCGGCAGCGCGACCTCTGGCTCACCTGCCACAGCATTCTCCAAGGCACACCTCCCGCTTCTTCAGCGAACGAGTCGTATGTTGAAGGCCTCGGACTTCAGAGCTCCCGCCAGCGTTGCGAACATGACGACGTAGTGCTCGGGTCCGCGAGCGGTCTCTATCCCGCCCAGATCGACAATCTCCTCATCCGACCATCCGAGGTCCCTGATGAGGCCCGCAGCTTCTCGCTTCGCCTCGCCGCTGTCTCCCGATAGGAACAACGAGCTCGTCGGGACGATCGTCGCCCTTGTGACGACCGACATGGCGGCGGTGTTCATCGACTTCACGACGTTCGCGCTGGGCAGCGCCTCCTGCAGCCGGGCGGCAAGGCTTGAGTCGGAATATGTCAGCTCGAACTGCGGCGTCGTCGCGTTCGAGACGTCGATTACCGTCTTACCGGCGAACAGGTCCGCGTCCATCGCGGAGATCGTTTCGAGCGCCGCCGAACCAACGATCGCGTTGACCACCACATCGGCTCCGCTCACGCAATCGGCCAGGCTCGTGACCTCAGAGCCGAGGTTCTTCGAGCTCGGGTCTCGCGACCCTAACGTGATCTCGTGTCCTGCCTTACGCCACGCCCCGGAGAGCATCACCGCCACCTTGCCGGTCCCGAGAATGCCCAGCTTCATGATCGTCCCGATCCTTTAGTGGGTGAAACGCAAGTAACTGTCATGGAAGAGCTAACACAGGACCCAGCGGCGCCGGCCGATTCGAGGGCAGCACATGCGTTCTTGCCAGGTGGGGAGTCAGGCTTGGTCCGGGCCCTGCTGTGGCGTTCACGCGACAGTTCGGCAGTCCGCGCAACGCAGTTGCGGCAATCGAGGGCCGCCGTGTCGTGCCGGTCGTCAGAAGGCGAGCGCGCCACCCGTTACGAGCCGCCCGCCGTACGCAGACGTGGCGACTCGACTGCCGGTCGAGGCTCATAGCGTGATCACGGTCTTGCCCCTGGCGGGGCGGCCCTGCGCCTCGCTCAGGGCAGCGGGCGCTTCTTCCAGGGAGATTCGAGTGATTGGTGGAGTGACGATGCGTCCGTCAACGATCGCCTGTGCCAGCCGTTGTAGTAGCTCGCTCGACATCGGCAAGGCGAAGTTGATGCCGGTAACCCTACTCGCACGTAGGGCTTCTTCATCGGCGACGTAATTTGCCGACATCGCTGTACCGCCTGGTCTCACCAGCGAGGCGAGCGCGGCGAAGCCGGCGGCGTCGGCGTCCACTAGGTCGATGAGGACATCGACGCCGTCGGGGTGCGCTTGTCGCACCGCGGTCGCGAGCGCGACGGTCCTGCGATCGATCGTCTCCTTGGCGCCGTATCCGCGCATCCGCTCGGCGTCGTCAGCGCGCACGTTCGCGATCACGTTCCCCCCGGCGTTCGCCGCGAACTGCGTAGCGAAGGAGCCGACGCCGCCGCCCGCACCGACGATCAGGACCGTCTTGTCGGCGAGCGGCTGGAGCTGATCGACAAGGGCGAGCCCGGCGCCACCCGCCGTCGGCAGCGCGGCCGCGACAACGTCATCGAGTCCATTTGGAACTCGTGCGAGCGGCGCCTCCTCGCTAACAGCCACGTACTCGGCGTATGTACCCGCCGAGCCGAGCGGGGCGATCAGCAACTGGCCGAACAGATCGTCGCCGACGGAAAACTTCGACGTACCTCCGCCAAGCTTTTCGACCACGCCCGCCCCATCGGCGCCGAGGACCATCGGGAACGTCGCCGGCATCGGCTTCCACGCGCCCGAGGCGAGCGAAAGGTCCATGGGGTTCATGCCCGCGGCCCGCAGCCTGATGAGGATCTGCCCCGCTCCCGGCTCCGGTGTCGGGATCTCCGCCAACGCTGGAGTGCCTCCGTATTCCCTGACCGTGACCGCGTGCATCGTGTTCTCCCTACTCTTGTTGGCCGGATCACGCCCGAGGCAAGCCTCGCTGCGCGGCCGTTCAGGCCGGGGCTACCGCCAGGCCGATCTTGGAGCGCAGCCACGCGCCCATCTCGGAGACCGCCGCGTCGATCTCGGAAACCTTGCCGGCCCCCAGGAAGAAGTTGTGCTGCCCTTCGGGCAGCGAGCGCAGCTCTAGGTCGACGCCGGCAGCGCGGGCCCGCTCGGCGAACTGGTTGGCATCGTCGACGAAGAGCTCGTACTCCCCATAGAAGATCATCGTCGGCGGCAGTCCTGTCGGGTCCGCGTACGCGAGATTGATCCGCGGGTCGGTTACGGCGATCCCGGTGCCGTCCAGCATGGAGTTGCTGAAGAAGCGCAGCCCGTCGCGGCTGAGCATCTTGTCGAGGCTCGCGTTGGTGTCGATCGAATCGTTCTTCAGCTCCATGTCGAACCACGGCGACATGGACAGCACCGCCCCCGGCAGCGGAGCGTTCTTGCGCTGCAAGGTTAACGCCAGGTTCACCGCGTAGTTCCCGCCGATCGAGTCGCCGGTGCTAGCGATCCGGGATGGGTCGTACCCCTGGTCGAGCAACCATCGGTACGCGGCCTCGACGTCGTCGATCTGCGCCGGGAACTTGTTCTCCGGCGCGAGCCGGTAGTTGATGGCGAGCGCGCGCGAGCCGGCCGCCTTCGCGAGATGCCCGACGGCCTTGCGCTCCTGCCACATCGAGGACGTCACCGAACCGCCGGAGTGGCTATGCAGAAGGATGTGGTCCGCAGAGCTGTCGGCCGGCATCACCAGGATGGCGGGCACCCCATTCGCGGTCACGTCCCGGTAGGTGACGTCCTCCGGCTCGCTGGTGAGCTGATGCAGCCGCTCGGAGATGTCTCGCCATAGCGACAGATTGTCGGTCAGTGCGATCCGGGCGTTGTGGTCGGCGTAGAAGTCTGCGTATTGCGCGAGTTCCGGGCTGCCCATCTCGCTCCTCCTTTGCGTTGTGTGACAGGTGTTCGACCGCCGAGGGTGGCGGTCACGCGCAGCCGTCGCATCTTGGTATTCCGTAGTCTGCGACCTCGGCGGACTACGGAATTCCTGGCTTCACGCGACCCTTGGTCGTTAACGTGTGCCTCCTCGTCAGGCATTCTTAGGCCGAATGAGTGGAGCGTCGCCACCGGTTCTGGGGTCAGGAAGAGCGTTGCTCGGCCGGGAACGCGAGCGTCAGGCGCTCGACGGGCTGTTAGACGGCGTTCGCGCCGGACGTGGCGAGGCATTGGTGATGTATGGCGAGGCGGGCGTCGGCAAGACAGCGCTGCTCGAGTATGCGGTCGAGGCTGCACCCGAGTTTCGGATCGCCCGCACTGTCGGGGTCGAGGCGGAGATGGAGCTCCCGTTCGCGGCGGCTCAGCAGCTGTGCACTCCGTTCCTTGAGCTGATGGAGCCCTTGCCGCAGCCTCAGCACGGCGCGCTCGAGGTCGCGTTCGGGCTGAGAACGGGACCCGCGCCAGATCCGTTCCTGGTCGGACTGGCGGTCCTTGGCCTGCTGGCCGAGGCCGCGGAGGAGCAGCCACTTTTGTGTGCCGTTGACGACGTGCAGTGGCTCGATACCGCGTCCGCGGGCGCCCTGACATTTGTGGCGCGCCGCCTCGTCGCGGAAAAGATCGCGCTCGTGTTCGCGACGCGGGAGCTGGGCCAAACGCTCTCCGGCCTGCCGAAGCTCCCCGTCGCCCCCTTGGAACGCAAGGATGCGCGAGCGCTGCTGGAGTCAATCTTGCCGGCCAGGCTGGATGAACGCGTGGTTGAGCGGATCATCGTCGAGACGCGGGGGAATCCGCTCGCCCTGTTAGAGCTGCCGCGCGGGCTGACTCCGACTCAGCTCGCGGGAGGATTTGGCTTACCAACAACTGCGACCCTGTCCGCCGGGATCGAGGACCGCTACACGCGCCGGCTGGCGAGACTGCCCTCGGACGCGCGGCGCTTGTTGCTCGTCGCGGCCGCGGACCCGCTCGGCGATCCCGCGCTGGTGTGGCGGGCGGCCGAGCGGCTCGGGATCCCCGAGTCGGCTGCCGACACCGTCGAATCGGAACAGTTGCTCGCGCTATCTCCCCGAGTTGCGTTCCGCCACCCGCTGGTTCGCTCGGCGGTCTACGGATCGGCTGATCTGACGGAGCGGCGCGAGGTCCACCGCGCGCTCGCGGAAGCGACCGATCCAGAGCTCGATCCGGATCGGCGCGCCTGGCACCGCGCGCAGGCGACGGGCACGCCCAACGAGGAGGTTGCCGCAGAGCTCGAACGGGCCGCCGACCGGGCCCAGGCGCGAGGTGGTTTCGCAGCCTGCCGCGGCCTTCCTCGAGCGCGCGGTCGCGCTCTCTCCCGAACCCACGCGCCGCGCCCGACGCGCGGTCGCCGCCGCGCAGGCGAAGTTCCGAGCCGGCGCACTCGACGACGCCCTCGAGCTTCTGGAGAGCACCGAGTCAGGCGCCGCGGTCGACGATCTCCCGCGTGCCCATGCGCACTTGCTGCGCGCTCAGATTGCTTTCGCATCGAGGCGAGGCAGCGACGCCGCCCCGCTACTGCTCGCTGCCGCGCGCGAACTCGAGGAGGTAGATCCCAGCCTTGCGCGGGCGACCTACCTCGAGGCCCTGACCGCGGCGATGTTCGCCGGCCGGCTGGCCGACGGCGGCGGCGCGGTCGAGATCAGTGAGGCCGCGCTTGCGGGCCCGCCACCGCCCGAGAAGCCGCTGCCGTCTGATTTGCTCCTCCAGGGGTTGGCGGTGCAGGCCACCGAGGGGTACGCCGCTGGCCTCACATTGCTCAATGATGCGTTGGTCGCCTTCCGCCGGGTCCCCCTGTCAGATGATGATGCCGGGTGGCTTTGGTTTGCCAGCTTGATCGCGTCGTACATGTGGGACGACCGCGCCTGGTCAGTGCTTTTCACACGACAGCTTGAGCTCGCACGCCAGACGGGTGCGCTCCCAGTGTTGGCGTTTGCTCTCCGCACTGGCAGTACCGTTTACGCGTTCTTTGGCGAGCTGAAAACGGCAGCCCTTCTCGAGGAGGAGCACCGAGCGGCAAGCGAAGCGACCGGGATTGCCTCTGACCCGATTCCTCGTCTGGGGCTCGCCTCTTTGCGCGGTCGCGAGGCCGAATTCTTGGCGTTGAGCCGAACCACGACCGGCGAGGCGGAGGCTCGCGGGGAGGGGATCGCCTTGACGACCGCCGAGTTTCTCAGCGGGGTCCTGTACAACGGGCTTGGCCGCTACGAAGCTGCTCTGGCCGCGGTCCTTCCCGCCGAGGGCTTGTACACCGAAGGACCGGCGATATGGGCGCTGACCGAGCTGATCGAGGCGGCCGTTCGGTGCGGCCAGCCGGAACGTGCCCAGCGTGCCTTCGAGCACGTGCACGAGACAACTCGCGCCGCCGGCACCGACTGGGCACTGGGAATCGAGGCTCGTCTCGGCGCATTGCTCAGCGATGGCGATGCCGCCGATGAGCTCTACAAGGAGGCGATCAGAAGGCTCGGACGCACAAGCATCCGAGTGCAGCTCGCTCGCACCCACCTCCTCTACGGCGAATGGCTGCGGCGCCAGCGCCGGCGCCGGGACGCTCGCGAGCAACTGCGAGCCGCCCACCAGCTCTTTACAGACTTCGGCGTGGAGGCGTTCGCCGAGCGCGCACGGCTCGAACTGGAGGCGACGGGTGAGCGGGCCCGCAAGCGGACCGTGGAAACCCAGGACGAGCTCACCCCGCAGGAGACGCAAATCGCTCGCCTCGCCGCACGAGGGGAGACGAACCGAGAGATCGCGGCGCGGCTGTTCATCAGCGCAAACACCGTCGAGTACCACCTACACAAAGTGTTCCGCAAGCTGGACGTCAAGTCACGCACGCAGCTTGCACAACTCAAGTTGTAAGTGGCGACCAGGATTTGAACCTCCGACGTTCGGTTCATGAGGTGCTCCCGGGACTCACTCACCGTCAGGAAAGCTGCGGCTCGGTTTCTCTGGGCAGACGACTGCTTGTGGGCGAACTCGCAGGCCGGCGCCGCGCCGAAGACGACCAGGGCCGCGGCGCGCGCTTACCCAAAAAGCGCCCGTCCGGACCTTGGTCAGCGCCTCCTCGCCCGCCGACGCGTCCCTTCCGTTAATTCCGAGCGCCCGGTTCAAGGGCCCGCGATGATGAAAGCGAGCGTCGGCCTCGTCCAGGCTGACGCTCGGGTGCGTGGCAAAGCGAAAGTCGAACCGCGACGTCCTCCGTCGGGGAAGCGATCGTCAGCAGGCTGCCGGTGCTTGCAACCGAGCGGCGCGCTGCAAGCGCATCCAACGGAGCGCATCTGGCGACACCCAGGTTTTGGTCTTCTCGCCCGGACAGCCGACCCCCGTTGCGCGCGGAAGCGGGGGGGAGTGTCCCGTTACGCTGTGGCTCGTGAAAGCCATCGAGAACCTGCGCGCCCGCATGGCCGAGCTTTCGGACTTGGATTGCGTGCAGAGCCTCCTTGCCTGGGATCAGCGGGTGATGATGCCGCAGGAGGGCGCCCCGGGACGCGGGCAGCAACTCGGAACGCTGGCTCGTGTCGCCCATGAGCTCGGCACAGCTGAGGAGATCGGGAGCTGGTTGGCCGAACTCGACGGCGCACCGCTCGATGAGCTCGATCACGACATCGTGCGGATTGCGCGTCGCGACTGGGAGCGGGCGCGTCGCGTGCCTGAAGATCTTGCCGCTGAGCTTGCCCGCGCTCGCGCCGAGGGGGAGGAGAGTTGGCGGCTCGCACGAGAGCGCGACGATTTCAGCGCTTTTGCGCCGGCTCTGACGCGTAACGTCGAATTGGCGCGCGCTTACGGTGAGTGCGTTGCAGGCGAGGGAGCGAGTCCGTACGACGGACTGTTGGACGACTATGACTTCGGGCTACGAACCGAGGATCTGCGCCGCATGTTCGGCGAACTCGCGGACACGCTGCCGCCATTGGTGGCCGATGCCCAACTGCACTCGCCGCGCCAGGTACTGCAGGTGCCGACAGCCGCGAAGCAGGCAGCTGTCGAAGGTGCATTGACCCGGCTCGGGGTCGAGTCCGGAAGTTGGCGGGTGGATGTGTCCGCCCATCCGTTTAGCTCCCGGATCGGCCGCCGCGACTCGCGTGTGACCACGAGGTACACCGACGACGACCTGTTGGCGCTGCTGATCTCATTGCACGAGTACGGCCATGCGCTGTACGAGCGACAGATAGATCCGATGCTCGAGCGCACCAACCTTGGACACGGGACATCAATGTCCATCCACGAGTCGCAGAGCAAGCTGTGGGAGAACCACGTCGCACGCAACCCCGCATTCGCTGAGGTGATCATCGCCGAACTGGCGCGCGGCGGGTTTAAGGTGACTCCGAGCGAGCTGCACTCCGCGCTTCTTGGTGTCGAGGCCTCCGCAATCCGCGGGTCTGCCGACCCCCTGACCTATCCGATTCACATCATCCTGCGCTTCGAACTTGAGCTGGCGCTCATCGACGGTCAGCTGGCCGTCGCCGACCTGCCGGCGGCATGGCGCGACGGGATGCGCCGCCTGCTTGGCGTGCAGGTCACCTCCGACGCCCTCGGCTGCCTGCAGGACATCCACTGGGGGGCCGGCTCCTTCGGCTACTTCCCCAGCTATGCGCTCGGCTGCTTGATCGCCGCTCAGCTGTGGGAGACGATCGAGGCCGAGCTCGGGCCGCGTGGGGATGATCTGCGAGGGGGAGAAGTAGCGCCGATTCAGCGCTGGCTGGCCGAGCATGTGCATCGCCACGGACGCCGGATTGACACGCTCCCGCTGGTTGAGCAGGCCACCGGCGCACCGCTTGAGGCCGAAGCATTCCTTCGTTACGTCGGCCCGCTTGCCGGCCGCTGAATCTGGGTCTGCGCGGATCTGACGGCCGCCGAAACGTCGCCGCGGGCCACCCACCCGCTCAGCAGTGCCCTGGCGCTCGCCTTCACGCGAGGCTGTCGCGCAAAGGACGCGATAGCGACTGCGGTCGCGATTGGCTGAGGTTGTCCCGGGGCTCGTGGAACTTTGAGGTGACGGCGGTCCCTCCGGCCCGTCCGCTCCTGGTGGGAGCGTGAGGGGCGATCCGGCAAAGATCTAAGGAGGAACCGCCGTGAGTAGCAACGTATCGGTCGCCGAGGCGACCACGTCGGAAGCCGTGCTTCCTGAGCGTGTGCAGGGGGCGTTGGGGCAGCTGGTTGGGGCTGCGAGGGAGGGGCTTTTGGCGTTGTCGGTCGAGGTCGGGTTGGGCGTGCTCCGCGAGCTGTTGGAGCAGGAAGTCGATGAGGTCGTCGGGCTGAAGGGCAAGTGGAACCCGGACCGCAGTGCGGTCCGCCACGGCCACGAAGACGGGGGGGTGACGCTGGGTGGACGGCGGGTGCCGGTCGAGCGGCCGCGGGTCAGGACCGCCGACGGCGAGTCAGAGGTGCCGCTTGTGACGTATGAGCATTTCGCTGACCGCGACCAGCTCGGCGACGTGGTGCTGGAGCGGATGCTCGCCGGCGTCTCGACCCGCGGGTACCGCCGGACGCAGGAGCCGGTCGGCGAACAGGTCGAGACCGACGCCCGCTCGACGTCGAAGTCGGCGGTGTCGCGTACGTTCGTGCAGCGGACCCGCGATCAGTTGTGGAAGCTGATGTGTCGTCCGCTCGCTGACCTGCGCCTAGCGGTGATCATGCTCGACGGGATCGAGCTGCACGGCCGCACCAATATCGTCGCGCTGGGGATCACGACCGAGGGCGACAAGCTCGCGCTCGGGCTGTGGGACGGCTCGACCGAGAACGCGACCGTCGCGGCCGCGTTGCTGGCCGATCTCGTCGACCGGGGGCTCGACGTCGAGCAGGGCCTGTTGTTCGTGATCGACGGATCGAAGGCCCTCAGGAAATCCGTACGACAGGTGTTCGGCAACGACGTGCCCGTCCAGCGCTGCGTGCAGCACAAACAACAGAACGTGCTCGACCATCTCCCCGAGCGCGACCGCCAGGCCGTCAAGACGCGGCTTCGCCGGGCGTGGAAGGAGACCGACCACGAACGCGCGCTCGAGCAGCTGACCACCCTCGCGCTCGAGCTGGACCGAGCCCACCCCGGCGCCGCCGCCTCGCTCCGGGAGGGCATGGAGGAGACGCTGACCGTGACTCGGCTTGGGATCACCGGCAAGCTCAAGCTCACGCTCCAGTCGACCAACCCGTGCGAGTCGATGATCTCCACCGTCCGCGTCATCCACCGCAACGTCAAGCACTGGACCTCGGGCGACATGTGCCTGCGGTGGACCGCCGCCGGGATGCTCGAAGCCGAGACCCGCTTCCGCAAAGTCGAGGGTTACCGCGGCCTCGCCAACATCGCGGTCAAGATCGAAGCGGACCTGCTCCGCCGCCGTCAAGCCGTCACTCACACGACCGAGGACGACATCGCAGCCCTCACTATGTAACCATCACACTCGGACCGCTGCCATTGTGAATTTCCACAACGAGCGGGACAACCTCGATTGGCTACATCGTTACCTGGACGCAGCGCAGGGCGGTCTCCACCAAGCGGTTGGCGAGGCTCGCCACCCTCCCGCGAGCGCTTGCTGGGGCCGCCAGTGAGCGGCTAATCCGAACAGGCGCCCGGCTCCTGCAATCCCATGTGAGGGGCAATCCCGACGCCGCCGGGCCACAGGCGCCTGGTCCGGCAAACGGGCAGCGAGGACCCGGCTGCTGGCTTGTCCGGAACCAGCACTCTGAACGCGTATCGAATCAGCTGGCCAACAGTCGGTCGAGCTCGTCCAGGCACCCACGCCAGCCTTTCGCCTGTTCGTCGCGGCGTTCGTCGGTCGAGATGCGGCTGTTGACCAACAGCACGGTCGTCGCGCCCTCGGACTCCGTGAAGGAGACCTCGAGCAGCTGCTCGTTTGAGGGATCGTCGTCGAAGGTCCAGGTCATGACCAGCCGGCGCGGCCGGTCGATCAGGGTGAAGATGCCCTGCGCTTCGACTGCGCTGCCGTCGGGTCTGCGCATCACCACGCGGATCTTCCCGCCCACCTGGAGATCGACCTCGGCGACTGGGGTGTCCCAGGCGGAGTCGCAGTGTAACCAGCGGCGCATTACGGCGGGGCTGGTCCAGGCGTCGAACACCTCCTCGGCCGAGGCGGCGAAGGTCCGCTCGATCCGGACCACGCGGCCGGACTCGTCGCTCACCGCGGCTCCTTCCGTTCCTCCAGGTACTCGCCGACGACGTCGAACAGGCGCTCCCAGCGGCTGCGCTGGCTTTCGATCCAGTCCGAGGCCTCGGCGAGCGCCTCCGGGCGCAGCGCGAGGCGGTGGGTTCTGCCGTCGATCACGCGGCTCACGACGCCTGCCTCCTCGAGCATTCGCAGGTGCCGCGAGATCGTGGGCTTCGAGACGGCGAAATTGCGCGTCGCCTCCCCGACCGTCGCCGGCCCCTGGCTGAGGCGCTCGACGATCGCGCGCCGGAGTGGGTGGGCGAGGGCACCGAACACATCTTTAGCCATTTTGCTAACTATATAGTCGCCAACCGCGAGCCGAAGGAGGGCCAACCGATGCCTGAGCACAGGACCGCAACCCGTGAGGAATGGGTTGCGGCGCGCGCCGCGCTGCTACAGCGCGAGAAGGAGCTCACGCGCGTGGGCGATGAGCTCGCCCGGCAGCGTCGGGAGCTTCCTTGGGTGCTGGTCGAGAAGGAGTACACACTCCACACCGCAGAGGGCACCAGGACTTTGGCGGAGCTGTTTGACGGCCGCTCGCAGTTGGTGGTCTACCACTTCATGTTCGGCCCCCACTACGAGGCCGGATGTCCCAGCTGTTCGTCGACCGCCGATAGCTTCAACGACGTACTCGCCCACCTCGGGGCCCGCGACGTGACGATGATCTGCGTCTCCCGCGCGCCGCTGGAGAAGCTGCTCGCCTATCGCGAGCGGATGGGCTGGAGCTTCAACTGGGCGTCCAGCCACGAAAGCGACTTCAACTTCGATTACGGCGTATCGGCCGGGGAGGGCATGACGCACGACCCAGCCGCGCCGCTGCTCGAGGCCAACGAGCTCCGCGCTTCTGAAGCTGCTGAACGAGCAGCCGACCGTCCGTGAGAAGCTACCGCTCGTCTCGACGCAGAACGCGGGCGCGACCGGGACCACTCTCGACGGCTATTTCTCCGAAGGACACGGGGTGAGCACGTTCGCGCGCGAGGGCGACGCCGTCTACCACTGCTACTCCAGCTACGCCCGGGGTACGGAGTTCCTGATGGGCTACTACGCGATCCTCGACCGTGCGCCCAAGGGGCGTGACGAAGGCGATCAGCCCATGAGCTGGCTGCGCCGCCACGACGAATACCGCCGCCGGTGAAGCGCTGCCGCGGCTCGGATCCCGCACGTACGGTTATGAAGTCCGAGGCGTTCGTTGACCGAGACATCCGCGGAGCTCTACGCAATTTCAACCTCGACGGCAGGGAGGAACAGGATGACCACTGGAGCTGATCACCTGGTCGCGCCGCGGCGCCGGATCCCTGCGCTGCCCGTGAGTAGCCGTGGGACAGCCGCGGCGATCGGGGTGGTGGCGACACTCGGGCTAGCGGCCAGCTGTTGGGTCGTTGCGGTCCGGCAGATGAAGGGCATGGACATGGGGGTCGCGACCGAGCTCGGTTCGTTCGGCTTCTTTATTGGCGCGTGGGTGTCGATGATGGCGGCGATGATGCTGCCGGGGGTGGCGGCGGCAGTGGTCAGCCGGGCGACCGATGGCGTGCGCGCCGTGCCGCTGTTCCTCGCGTCGTACCTCACGGTCTGGACTCTTATGGGCGTCGTGGTCTACGCGGTATACCGGCCGCACAGCACTGCTACCGCCGGCGCGGTCACGCTCGCGGCGGGCGTGTACGAGCTGACGCCGCTCAAGCGGCACTTCCGCCGACGCTGCCGCGAGAGCTTCGGCTCTGGACTCGGGTTCGGGCTCTGCTGCGTGGGTTCGAGCATCGGGCTGATGGCGATGCTGATCGTGCTCGGCATGATGAGCGTCACCTGGATGGCGGCGGTGGCCGTGATTGTTATCGGCCAGAAACTCCTCCCCGCGAAGGGCGCGATCGACGTGCCGGTGGCGGTCGCGATGATCAGCTTCGGACTGCTGATTCTCGTCGCGCCATCGTCGGTCCCCGGGCTCACGCCTCCGATCTCGATGTGAGACACCGTCGGTGTCACGAGCCAACCAACTTGTTCCGACGATAAAGGAGACAAGACAGTGACTGACCACACGACGGGAACACGTGAGAAGTGGCTCGCGGCGCGGTTGGAGCTGCTCCGGGCGGAAAAAGAGCACACAAAACAGGCGGACGACCTCGCGCGGCGACGGGAGGAGCTGCCATGGGTCAGGATCGAGAATGACTACCGGTTCGAGTCCGACGAGGGCACCGCGTCCCTTGCCGACCTGTTCCGGGGGCGCTCACAGCTGCTCGTCTACCACTTCATGTTCGGCTACGGAGACGACGTCGACGAGCGCAACCCGGGCTGCACCGCCTGCTCGTTCGTCGCCGACCACTTCGACGGCATCGTCCCGCATCTCAACGGCCACGACGTGACGCTGGTGGCCGAGTCGATCGCGCCGCTGGACGAGCTTCGCCGGTACAAGCAGCGGATGGGCTGGCGATTCCCCTGGGTCTCGTCGCTCGGCAGCGACTTTAAGTACGACTTCGGCGCCGCCTTCACCGACGAGCAGCAGCGCAACGGCGCCGAATACAACTTCCGACACATCCACGATCCCGGCCAGCAGGCGCCCGGGATGAGCGCCTTCGCGCGCGCCGACGGGATCGTCTACCACACCTACTCCACCTACGCGCGGGGGGTCGAGCAGCTGATGGGGACCTACCGGTTCCTAGACCTGGCGCCGCTCGGCCGCAATGAGACCGGGTACTGGTGGCGCCGCCACGACGAGTACGACACACGGGCTGAGTACAACGCCAAAATCATCGCGGAGTTCCGCGGCAACCAAGGCCACGTTGGCGGCATGTGGGATGAAACGCCACTGCTGCTGCTCCACCACACCGGCGCGAGATCCCGCGAGAGCCGCGTCAACCCGGTCGCATACCTGCCCGACGATCGGCGCTACATCATCTGGGCCGCCAACGGAGGAGCGCCGAACAACCCCGACTGGTACCACAACCTCAAGGCGCATCCGAACACGAGCATCGAGGTCGGGAACGAAACGATCGATGTCGTGGCCGAGGAGGCAACCGGCGCGGAGCGCGAGCGTCTCTGGGCGAGAGCAACCGAGCGATACCCGCAACTCCACGAAGCCGCGCGGACGACCGCACGTCTCATCCCGATGATCGTCCTCACGCCCGGCGGGAACGCCTGATGCGAGATCGAACGCCTTCAGCTCTCGCGTCTTGTGACGAAGAGCAACCATGAGAAACGGACCGGGCTGCTGCGGAGCCGCACGATCGGTATTTCGTCGGCCGGGGTCACGGCCACCAGGTCGATGAGCTCAACGCACTTCAGCACCGCGGCCCGGTGCGGCTCCGACTCCCGGCAATCCCATGAGCGCTAGCACGCACACCATCCGGCGCGTCAGCTCGAGCGATCTGAACGATCTGGTCGGGCTGATGCGCGCCTACTGCGACTTCTACAAGGCCTCCCCGTCCGACGAGGATCTCCTCGCCCTGGCCCGAACTCTGCTCGGCGACCACGACCGCGAGGGGGTCCAGTTCCTCGCCCGTGACGTCGAGGGGCGCGCGGTCGCCTTCGCCACCGCGTACTGGAGCTGGTCCACGACCAGCGCTTGCCGCATCGGAGTGATGAACGACCTGTTCGTCGCCCAGGACGCTCGCGGCCAGGGCCTAGCCGAGGCGCTGATCGATGCCTGCCGAACCGAATGCACAAACCATGGTGGGCGGAAGCTCACATGGCAGACCGCGCCCGACAACCTTCGGGCACAAGCGGTCTACGAACGAGTGGGCGCCACTGCCGAGCACTGGGTCAACTACTCGATGCCCTCCTAACGCCGGCTGACTCCGTGATTCCTGCTGACGAGCAAGCGTCAGTGCCGCCCAGGCAGGTGCGTTCGGCCTCGCGATGCATGGGCGAGCCCGCAGCTCGCACCCCCGCGCGCGAAGCATCCACGCATCCGGCCTGCAGGCCGCACCCTTTGCGCTGCAAGCCGGATGCGCCTGCTTTCCCGGGGGAGCGCCAGCACGCTCGCCTGCAGACCTGGCTCTCCCTCCGGACGAGCTGAAGCAGCGCGCCGCCCCCTGCGATGGACTGCTGCATCCGTTCCCAAGCAGCTGTCTCAGGACGTCAGAATCGCCGTCTCGGTCCTTCCGCTTCGCTGGCGAGCGGCAGTGAGTCGAGCGCCGTGTCGGACGCCTCCTGCTCGCCCGCAGCGAGAGCCAGCCTGGGCGTCGTTGGGGCGTCGTTGGGCTGTCGCTTGTCCGATCGCGATGCGAGAGCGTCGTTCGCGAGGCCGGTCACAGGCAGCGGTGCGTGCTCGGCCGCACGCTGCGAGCAGACGGCCGGTGGCGCTCGCTGCTCACGGCCGAAACCGAGTGTGACGACGCGGCGAGCCGGCTCACGTGTGGCCTTCCCCATGACGGTCTTTGTGCCCGTCGCTTCCGGATTTTCCGGGAAGGAAGCGTCGTCGCGGTCCGCGGCGGACGACGCGGTGGGTCCTTCAGTTCTGGCGCTCGCTCCAGGTGTGGCGCTTGAGGGTACGCAGCGGTTAGCCGGAAGCGATCTCGACATCGTCGCGCAGCCGCTGGGCTTCGCGGAGGCTTTGGAGCTTCTTGAGCGAGTGGTTCTCGATTTGGCGGATACGCTCGCGGGTGACGTTGAACGTGCGCCCGAGCTCCTCGAGTGTGCGCGGACGCTGGTCGCCGAGGCCGTAGCGCAGCTCGAGCACCCGCCGCTCGCGGAAGGAGAGGTTCTCGAGCGCGTCGCGCAGGGCTTCATTAGTGAGGATCTCCACGGCGCGCTCGTACGGCGACTCGGCCCGCTCGTCGGCGATGAACTGCCCGAACTCGGACTGCTCCTCGTCACCGACGGGCATCTCGAGCGAGATCGGCGCCTGCGCGAAGCGCCTGATCGAGTCGACCTCGTCCGGCTCGATACCGGTCATCTCGGCGATCTCCTCGGCCGTCGGCTCGCGACCGAGGCCGGTCAGGAGCTTGCGCTCCGCCCGCCCGATCTTGTTGAGCTTCTCGACGATGTGGACCGGGATCCGGATCGTGCGCGCCTTGTCCGCGAGCGCACTCGCGATCGCCTGGCGGATCCACCACGTGGCGTAGGTCGAGAACTTAAAGCCCCTGCGGTAGTCGAACTTCTCCACCGCGCGGACGAGACCGATCGTGCCCTCCTGAATCAGGTCCAGAAACGGCAGCCCCTGGTTGCGGTAGCGCTTGGCGATCGAGACCACGAGCCGTAGGTTCGACTCGACCATCTTCTGCTTGGCCTCAAACGAGCCACGCTCGATCCGCTGGGCGAGCTCAACCTCCTCCCGAGCGCTCAGCAGCCGCACCTTGCCGATGCCCTTCAAGAACAGCTGCAGACCGTCGGTCGTCCCCTCCGGCTCCAGATCCAGCGGAGCCCTGCCGCGGATCCGCCTCTCGGACGCGCGCTCAATGATCAAGCCCGCCGCGCCGGCCGGATCGGTCTCCTCGACCAACTCGATCTCACAGCGCTCGAACAGGCCGTGCAACTCCTCGACGTCGGTGTCCTCAAGGCCGAGCTCGGCCGTGGCCGTCGCGATCTCGACGTATGTGAGCACGCCGACCTGCTGTCCGCGTGCGATCAGACCCCTGACCTCCTCAAGCTCCTGAAGATCCGCTACTGACATCTCGTGGCGTGTCGCGTTCCGGCCGCGCGGCTCAATCGGGCCCACGCCGCTGCGTAGCTTGCCAACCAGGAACATTTCGACCGTGCTGTTCGCACGGGCGTCACCCTCGGAGGTGCGGTCGTGTTCGTGACTCGGGGTCGATCCCGTTTCATCGCGCGCCAGCCGAACCCAGGCGCCCGCTAGTCGTACGTTCGCGTCAGGTACCCGTAGCGGGGATCGCTCGGACCGAACGGGTAGGCCTTGGTCCGGGCAGCGCGCGCGGGCCCCGCGTTCAAGCGTCGTTGGGCATCGATCGCCGAGAAAACCCGCCGCGACCTGCGATCACGAGCCAGCTCACCGCGCCTGCGCGCCCACCGATCCTGTTCGGTCCGCATCACGTCTTCACGCCTTCCCATCCCTCTGTTGGGACCGCGCGCAAGGAAGAGGGCGAGAACCCCCGCGCGTTCAACGAGATTGGGACGAGGCCACCGGGCCGGTGGGGTAACGCCCGTAGAGCGAGAGGACCGGCCCCGCGGTCAAAACCAGTAGTCCACGCCTCGCGCCTCGTGGCGCAAAAACGCGCCGCCGGTGGCATTCGGGCTTGGGGTGAGAATCCCGGCCGCAGGGCCAGCTCACCCACGACAGTACTCCCCATTCGGGCGTTTACCCGCGCGAACCCCAAAATAAATCCGCTCGGACTTCTCCGCGGGCATCGGCGGCCCCCCCGCCACCCGCGAAGCCCGACTCCCACCGACCATGCCCGCCCCGCCATCATTGAGCCAGACCGCAACCCGAGCAGACCGCAATCGCCAATCGGGAGATCCGTTCGCAAAACGCAGGCGCCATGCGGCTCGCGGCCTCGAGAAGCCTGCCCTTCTCCGGAAGAGCGCCACCAGCGCGTAAGCGCGTCGCGTGACCGAGCAAGCGCTGCCGACTCCGACCGGACCACGCGCCGCGCTTTCGCATCACGAACGGACAGCGACAAGCCCCAACGGCGCCGAGACCGGCCCTCGCCGCGGACGACCAGCACCTGTCCGAACGGACTGCTGATCCGCCCCCGCGATGCAGCAGTCACAAGCCGCTGTGCCGCTCGTGAGCAGGACCGGGTTTCTGTGGCCCCGGCGGCTTCAGGACTGCCCGTCACATTGGATTGCAGGAGCGCGGCGCCTGTTGGGATTAGCCGCTCACTGGCGGCCCCAGCAAGCGCTCGCGGGAGGGTGGCGAGCGTCGCCAACCGCTTGCTCGAGACCGCCCTGCGCTGCGTCCAGGTAACGATGTAGCCAATCGCGACCGCTGTCGCTATCGCGTGAGGCTGTCGCGCCCCTTTGCGCGACAGCCTCGCGTGATAGCACCAGGCAGCCGAATGTCGCGTTGCGCAGACCCTAAGATCACCGGACGGAACGGCGCGGCGGTGGTCGCGCGATCGCGGCGTATCGGGCGCACGCGATCGTCAGCCGCGCCAGCGATCCGGGCCGACTCGGGCCAGTGCTTGGTCGCTGAAGCGGGTGCCGGCCGCGTGCCGCCCTGAAGGATGAAAGGGATCGTCGGACTGCTCGCCCGCCGACGTTAGAGGAGTATTCACCTACATGGCAGAGCAGATCACACCGTTTCAGGTGGCGATCGATGATCGCGACCTGGCCGATCTCGCCGATCGGCTGACGAGGACGCGCTGGCCGGAGCGCGAGCCGGTCGGGGACTGGTCGCAGGGCGTCCCGCTCGACTATCTGAGGAGGCTGTGTGAGCACTGGGCAGACGCGTACGAGTGGCGGGCGAGAGAGGCGCGTGTCAACGCCTTCCCTCAATTCCGGGTGGAGATCGATGGGCTCGGGATCCATTTCCTGCACGTCCGCTCGCCAGTACCGGATGCGCTCCCGCTCGTGATGACGCACGGGTGGCCTGGCTCGGTGGTCGAATTCCTCGAGGTCATAGGTCCACTGTCGGATCCCGCCGCCTACGGTGGGGATCCGCGAGACGCGTTTCACGTCGTGTGTCCGTCGCTGCCGGGGTACGGCTTCAGTGATAAGCCGACGGGCACGGGATGGGGCGTCGAGCGGACCGCGTCAGCGTGGGCGCGGCTGATGGAGCGCCTCGGCTACGAGCGCTACGGTGCTCAGGGTGGCGATTGGGGGGCGGCGGTGACGTCGCTGATCGGCGGGAGGGACCGGGCGCATGTGGCGGGGATTCACATCAACATGGTGATTGCCGGCCCGGGTCGAGATCCCGGTGAGCTCACGCAAGCCGAGCAAGCGGCGCTTGCATCGCTGGGGTACTACGACGAGTGGGACTCGGGGTATTCGAAGCAGCAGTCGACCCGGCCTCAAACGATTGGCTACTCGCTGGTTGACTCGCCTGTCGGTCAGTGTGCTTGGATTCTGGAGAAATTCTGGAGCTGGACCGACACCGACGGTGATCCGGTTGGGGCTCTAGGTGCCGATCGAGTCCTCGACAACGTTATGTGGTACTGGTTGACGCGTAGTGGCGCGTCCTCCGCCCGTATGTACTGGGAGAGTTTCCGCACCCGGCTCAGTGATCGCGTCGATCTGCCGACGGGGGTAACTATCTTCCCGAAGGAGATCTTTCGCCCTTCCAAGCGGTGGGCGGAGCGCCGCTACACCAACATCGTCTACTGGGACGAACCGGCTCGCGGCGGCCACTTTGCCGCGTTTGAACAGCCCGAGCTGTTCGTTGATCAGGTTCGAGCATTCTTCCGAATCGTCCGCTAGGTAGTCAGACCCAGTTCAGTAGGCGCGCGCTGCGTCGCCAACGCGATCGTGGGCCCGGTGACGTCGGACTGAGCAAAGCAGACATCCGCGGCGGCGCGAGCTGCGACCGACCAATATTTTCTGCACAGGATTGCGGACAGGATCTCCGATGTCGATCCGATCGCCGGCGGCGCAGCCTACACTCGCGGGATCACCGGCGATGACGTGCCAGGGTTGGTCGAGGCCGCCGTCCTCGAGCATCGGCTCGGGGTGAGACGACCGATGGCTACACGCCGGCTCCTGGGGCCTATCGAGATCCGGAGATACCCGTGACAGACCATCCGCCGGTGCCGGCGCGCCGCGCCGGCCAGGTCGACGATTTCCACGGCGAGGTCGTGGCCGATCCCTACCGCTGGCTCGAGGACACGAACGACTCGGAGACGAAGGCCTGGATCGAAGCCGAGAACGAGCTCGCAGAGGAATGGCTCTCCCAGGTGAAGGCGCGCCGGGAAATCGGTCGGCGCCTCTCGGAGCTGTGGGACTACCCGCGGTTCAAGGCGCCCTTCGAGCGAGGCAGGCGTTGGTTCCAGCTGCGTAACAGCGGCCTTCAGAACCAGGACGTCCTCTACGTGATGGAGAACGCCGAGGACGAAGGACGAGTCCTTCTTGACCCGAACGAGCTGTCTCCCGACGGCACGGTCGCCGTACCGTGGTTCGATGTCACAGAGGACGGGGCGCTCCTGGTCTACGCCACGAGCGGGGCAGGATCGGACTGGATGACCTGGCACGTCCGCGAGGTGGCGACCGGCCGGGACCGCCCCGACGTGGTTGAGTGGTCCAAGTACTCTCGCGCATCCTGGCTGAAGGACGGGTCGGGCTTCTACTACGGGGCAGTCGACCCGCCCACGCCCGGTGCCGAGTACCTGGAAGCGGCCCCTCCCCAGAAGCTCGCCTTCCACCGGCTCGGGACACAACAGAGCGAAGACGAGATCGTCTTCGAGGCTCCCCAAGAGCCCGAGTGGACATCGAAGGCGGTCGTGAGTGAGGACGGCCGTTTCGCCGTGATCTCCATCTCGGAGGGAACCGCCCCCGAAGCCCAGCTGCGCGTTCTCGATCGCGAGGATCCGGGCAGCGGCCTGCGCCCGCTCGTGACCGACTTCTTCTCGAAGGCGAGCTACGTCACGAACGTCGGCAGCACCTTCTATCTCCTCACCGATGACGGGGCAGAGCGCCAGCGGATCGTTGCGGTGGACCTCGAGAACCCTGGACGAGAACAGTGGCGGGAGGTGATTCCCGAGTCGACGGCGCTTCTCCGTGCCGCACGTCACTGCGACGGCCTCCTCGTCTGCCACTACCTGAAGGACGCCTGCTCGACGCTCGCCGTCTTCGGCTTCGACGGCTCGCACGTGCGCGACGTCCCTATCTCCGAGGTCTCCTCCCTCGTTGCCGAGTACGACGAGGCCGGTTTCGAGGGTCGCCCAGACAGCTCCAAGCTGCACTTCGTCGTGACCTCTTTCACCGACTCGGGCTCTTTGTGGGAGCACGATCTGGAGAGCGGCAAGACGAGGCGGGTCAGGCCGCCGGCCGCACGGGTCGATCCGCAGGCGCTCGTGAGCGAGCAGGTCTTCGTCACCGCCGACGACGGCGCGTCCATCCCGCTCTTCCTCACGCGTCGGCGCGACCTCAACCCGAACGGAGACGTCCCTGTCCTCCTGTATGGCTACGGCGGCTTCGACATCTCCATGACCCCGCAGTTCAGCGTCAGCTGGGCCGCCTTCGTCGAGCGAGGTGGCCTCTTCGCTATGGCGGTCCTGCGGGGCGGGGGAGAGTACGGGCGCTCATGGCACCGGGCGGGGATGCTCTCGAACAAACAGAGAGTCTTCGACGACTTCTGCGACTGTGCCAGGTGGCTCGCCGCCTCGGGATGGTCGCAGCCAGGCCGCATCGCTATAAACGGGGCCTCGAACGGCGGCCTCCTCGTGGGGGCCTGCATCACCCAGCACCCGGAGCTCTTCGGCGCCGCCGTGGCAGATGTTGGCGTGTTCGACATGCTGCGGTTCCACCGCTTCACGATCGGGTGGGCCTGGAAGAGCGATTTCGGTGACCCCGACGACCCCGAGCAGTACCGCTGGTTGCGCTCCTACTCGCCGCTGCACAACGTCCGTCCCGGCCGCCGCTACCCGCCCATCCTCCTCACGACGGGCGACCACGACGACAGGGTCATCCCGGGGCACTCGTTCAAGTTCGCGGCCACCTTGCAGGCCGCCGCGGACACGGACGACGCCTCCGCCGGACCGCCCGCTCCGGTCCTGTTGCGAACCGAGACCTCAGCCGGCCACGGCCATGGCCTCCCGACCAGGAAGGCGATAGCCAAGGCGACTGACGTCCTCGCCTTCATCGAGGGCACGGTTGCGGACACGGCCGCGCCGCCGCCGGACCCGCGCCGCTCGCGCCCGTCATGATCCTGCTCGCTGGCGGAACCGGCCCAGGCCAGGTGAGTGACTCGGCTGACCACTTCTCCCGGAAACGCCGTCCAGCGCGATCCGCCACAAAGCCACCACCGCGGAGTTGACCCCGCCCGCCAAAGACGCCGCCGCCTGCCTGACCAACAAATCGGAACCGCGTCGGGGCGACGCCGGGTGCTGACAGCCAAAGCCACCGACGCCCCGCAAGCAGTTAGATCGATCACCGAAGTGGACTGTCGACTACTCGGTGTTCGCGAGGACCGGCGGATGCGGGCGCAGCGCTGCTCACTGTCTGCGCGAAGCGCAATCCGCCTCCGCTCGTGGTCATACCGGTGCGGGTGGGCCGTGTTCTCCTGAGGCGTGGGCATCAAGGTCTGTGAGGCTGCGTGCCACGTCGATTGCGGCAGGCACCGGCGCGATCTGTGTGACTATTCGTTGCGCGACGCGTCGTTCGGTGGAGCTCCTGGCCACTGGCGATGAGCGAATGACCGGGAGCGCTCGCACTTCGCGGTATCCGGCTCGTGCGTAGACTGGACGGCCCGCGTCGGTGGCCTGGAGGAGCGCTCGCTGAACGCCCCGTGCTCGTGCCGCGGCGTGTGACGCCTGCACCAACGCTGACGCAAGACCGCGGCCCCGCATCGTTTCGCGAGTTGTGAAGCAATACAGGCCGACCGTGCCTTGCTCGTAAAACGCTGCGCCGGTAGCCGCAGGTAAGCCATCCACCTTCGCTAGCAGCAGCGAAAGTGATTGATCCCCCGAAGGCCCGAGCGCGTCGCAAACCCGATACCAATCCTCGCGCCCCCGGACATCGGCTCCAAACACCTCCGAGTACACCTCAAACCAGCCGTCGATGTCGACGAGCGACCCAACCTCAACGACTTCACCGTCGGTCCGTCCAGACACGCCCGACGGTTCAGTGGTCGCAGTCATCCCATGCATCACAACGAGCGCCAGCCCCGCCGCCGCAAGCTCATCAATGTCGTCGGTCGGCTCGTCAGCAAGCCACACGAATGCGGGTCGACCCGCTACAGCTTCGACGATTTCACCGGGTCTGACCCTTTCGGCTGTGAATAGTTGGTTCAGGAACGGATCGAAGTCCGAGCTGAGAAACCCGTTGAACGACGAACCACCTACCGCGGTCCCACCAAGTACGCTGGCGACCTTCTCGACGAAGGCTCGCGGGTTGTCGAGCAACGGATCGCCCACAAGCCGAATCTACTTGGCCCTACCGGCAGGGTGCAACGCACGCGCCAGCCGCCCGCCGGACGCAGGTCGGGTCGCGACACGAAGGTCCGTACGGGACCGGGAGCCTGTACCTCGAGCGGGCGCGGACCATCGAGCAGGCGCAAGCCTCGGTACGCGCCGCCGCCCAGGGCAACGGCGCCGGCCGTGCCGGCCCCCCGCCAACAGGTAGCGCCTGGTGAGCCGCGGCGCAGCATCCGGGCGAGGCATGAGACTACGCAGCGCGGACGGTCCGTGAGGTGGCGAGGACCCTGCCGCGCGCATCGAGCGCCTGAACGGCGACGTACGCAGCCGCTGGAGCCGACAGCTGGGTCTCGAAGCCGGCCTTCAGGGTCGTGGCGACCGGGCGTAAGCTCCCCGGTGTCGGGCCACCCAGCAGTCGCCACGAGCTCACGGTGGTCGCGCCGTTCCAGCTGACGTAGACGCTCGTGCCCTGCCCGCTGCTGGACGCGGCGATCGCCGGGAGCGTGCTCGGCGTCGCCGTCCAGCGGAAGCGATATGCGCGATAACTCGAGTTGTAGTCCACGAACCGCCCGTCGAACACCAGCTGCCCCCGGGAGTTGAACTCGCTGAAGTACGGCTGCTGGCCCCAGCCGACGAACAGGTCGCCCCCCCTGAGCAACTGGACGCCCCCCTCGAAGTTGGCGAGCAGCGGCGGCGAGTGCCGCTCCTGCTTGACCACGGTCGCCAGCTTGCGTTTCGGGTCGAGCTTGAGCGTCAGCCCGCGCGACTGCTCGTGCACAGCCGGGGGGCCGGCGCCGTCGTCGAACACGGTCACAGTGCCGCCTTCGCGCCGATGCACGAGCACGTCGTGCTGGAACGCAAACGACGCCCCCTGGCCGAGCTTGAAGCTGGAACGCTTGCCCCCCAGTGTCCAGATCACCTTGCCCGTGCGCGGCGAGACCTCGTACGCCGCCCAGGTGTTGCGCCCCGAGATGACCAGGTCGCCACCGCGCTCCTGCTGAACCGAGTTGACGTGGAAGTAGTCGTACGGATGCCCCGGAGTGGTTGGCACGGGCTCGTA
Source organism: uncultured Solirubrobacterales bacterium (assembly GCA_963704385.1). Classification (GTDB taxonomy): domain Bacteria; phylum Actinomycetota; class Thermoleophilia; order Solirubrobacterales; family Solirubrobacteraceae; genus Palsa-465. The sequence continues at coordinate 4,712,928 of OY969904.1, read as the reverse complement.
GCTCTCGCCGAGGGCCACGTGGTCGAGGCTGTCCCACTGAAACAGCAGCAACCCGGTCTTGACGTCGATCTCCTGTACGACCGAGTCGAGCACGATCGCTCGCACGGGTCCGTGGACCGAGGACGCGTTCCAGTACACCGGGTAGTAGGCAGTGATCAGCGCCGTGCCGCGAGGCGTGAGCTCGAACTCATGCAGGTCGGCGCTCAACCCGTTGGCGGCGTGAACGACCGCCACCTGCCGGTAGGACGAGCTCTCGATCACGTCCTCCCCGATCCCGAGGCCGGCGCCGCTATAGCCCTGCCACCACGTGAGCACCGTCTTCCCGCGGTAGCGTTGCACGTGCAGGTCGGCAGCCATATCACCGTTGGGAAGCGGGTCGAACCAGACCAGGCTCCCGTCCGGAGCGAGGATCATCGGCCCGTTCTGCACCGGGCCCTGCTGTGGGGTGATGAAGATGTCGCCCTGCGCGGTGTCGGCTGAGGGCTTGGTGATCTCGACCGCGGCGGGGACGAGGTCCGGGCGCGAGCGGAACGTGAGCACGTCGCCGGCGACCCGCGGCGCGGGTCCCAGCCCCTCGAGCGGAATCGCGCCGGCCGGGTCGGCGACGGTGAAGCGGAAGGTCCCGTTGCGCGCCCCGTCGATGCGCAGGGCGGTGCGAACCGTGACCGCCTCCCCGGGCAGGAACGGCTTGGCCGGCAGGAAGCTGCCGCCGCGCCCGTCGGAGTCCGCGAGCACGCGGCCCGCGTGCCTGCCGCTGCGCGACCCCGTCACGACGATCTTCCCGAGCTGGCCGATCGGCAGCCCCCGGAACGCGATCTGCGTCTGCGGCGAGGCCACCCTGTCGCCCGGACTCGGAAACACGCTCACCACCACCGGGGCGCTGCCGGCGAATAGATCCAGACACAGGCCCACGCAGCCGGCGACGAGGACCGCGACGGGCACCAGACGCCGTACGAGCAGCCGGACCCGAGACGTCGAGGAGCCAAGCCGCGAGTGGGGGCGAGAGCTCGCAGTCATCGACCGGACAAGATTCCTAGCGCCGCCGGCGTAAGCTCTCCGTTAACAAGGCTTTAACTGAACGCAACCAGCGCGATGTTCGTGCTCGTCGTTGCGGTACTGTCGCGGAGCGTGACCTGCGCGCCCAGCTGGTGGCTGGGTGCGTGGGCGAGCAGGGCGCGCCCTGCTCGCGCCAGCGAGAAGATCGGGAAGTAGAGGAGCGCGCCGCCGTTCTTGGGGAGGCTCTCCTGCCCCGTGCGAGCGATCACCGTCCGGGCCCTCGGAAACACGCTCACGGAGCTCGCGCTCGCGGGCGCCGCGGGCGCCGCGGGCGCCAGCATCCCCAGCAGCGTCGCGACTAGGAGCAAGGGGAGGACTTGGCGAGCCTGTCGATTTTCGGCCAACACCCGCCACAACACCGTATGAGCCGGGAGGTAATGCTCCCTCGATATTCTTTTCCGTTTCTTACGCTGTGTTGACGCAGGTAGGCGTTTTGTTGGTAAACGGTATGGAGTCTGCGTCGCAGCGGCTCGGTCACCGCCCGGCCCTCGATGGCCTGCTCGGGGTGGCCGTCCCACTGGTCATTTGCGTCCATGTGGTGGTGGATCCGTTCGCCGGCCTGTGGCCACTCGGCCGGCTGGTCGCCACCACCTTGCTGTTTGCCAACAACTCGGTCACGACGCTCGCGCCGACCCACGGTCGCGTGTTGGGGGCGCTGGTGCCGACGTGGACGCTCGCGCTTGCGACGGTCTCCCGAACCTGCGATGAGCACGTCTGTTGAAACGGGCGATTTTGGAGGCTCGGTGAACGGCCGCGGCGGTCCGGCGCGATTCCATCCAGCTGTGTCGGGTCGTGCTGGCGGTGGCTCAGGTGCCGGCCACCAGCAGTTTCGGCCGGATGTCGAGGGATTACGCGCGGTCGCGATCGTGCTCGTCGTGCTCTACCACGCGCACGCCGGTCTGGCTCCGGGCGGTTACGCGGGGGTCGACGTGTTCTTTGTGATCTCGGGCTTTCTGATCACGGGCCAGCTCGTGCGCGAGCTCCGGACGGCCGGCCGAATCTCGTTTCTGGCGTTCTACGCCCGTAGGGCCCGGCGGATTCTGCCCGCGGCTATGTTGACGGTGATTGTGACCGCGGTGGCCTCAGGGTTGCTGCTCAATCCCCTCGCCGCCAGACGCGCCCTGGACGACCTCCTGTCGGCCATCTACTTCGGGGCGAACGTTCACTTTGCGGCTCAGGGCGCCGACTATTTCAACGCCGGGCTTTCTCCCTCGCCGATCCAGCATTTCTGGTCCTTGGCGGTCGAGGAGCAGTTCTACATCGTCTGGCCGCTGCTGCTGTTCGTCTCGTCCTTGATCTGGCTTGGCGTACGACGTCGGAGCAGACGCGAGCAAGCTCGACGGCCCGTGATGGGCGCGGTGACCGTCGTCCTGGCCATCCTCGCCGCCATTTCCCTGATGGCCTCGATCCGAGAGACGGGCACTTCTCCTTCGTGGGCGTATTTCTCGATCGTCACCCGGGCATGGGAGCTGGCGGTGGGAGCCATGGTCGCGCTGGCGCTACCACTCGCGGCTCGTCTCGACCGCCGCCTGGCGATCCCGCTCAGCTGGGTGGGGCTCAGCTGTATCGCCCTCGCGGCCGCGTTGTTCTCAGATACCACCTCCTACCCTGGTGATTCGGCGTTGCTTCCTGTCCTCGGCACCGCGGCTGTGATCTGCGGCGGCAGCGCGCTGGCCAGCCGCCGCTTCGGTGCCGAGGCGTTGCTCCGCACGCCGCCGTTTCAGCGCGTCGGCGCTTGGTCATATTCCTGGTATCTGTGGCATTGGCCCGCGCTGGTACTGGCCCCGGCCGTGCTTGGGCACTCTCTGTCCGAGATACAGGCGCTTGCCGTAGCTGTCGTCTCGCTGGTGATCGCGGCGATGTCGTTTGTGCTGCTCGAGCGGCCGATCCGTCGCATGCAGATCGTCGTTCGCCGCCCCGCGCTTGGCCTCAGCGCGGGCGGCGTGCTGGCTGCCGCCGCGATTGCGATCGTCGTTCTGTCTGGGTCGCTAGTCGGTCCCCTCGTCTCGAACGCGGCCGCCCCGTCGAGACTGACCGTTCCGCACAAGTTGGCGGCGTTGCGGGCGGATCTGATCGTGGGTGTACGAACGATCAAGGTGCCGTCGAATCTCCGCCCGCCACTCACCGCGATGCCCTCGGCACTTCCGCGCATCATCGCCGACGGCTGTGAGTTGCCATTCGGACGGGACCAAATCAATCCCTGCATCTACGCAGACCGTGGCTCACACACCACCGTAGTGCTATTTGGCGACTCGCACGCCGGGCATTGGTTTGACGCCCTCAATTGGATCAGCAATCGACGTCACTGGCGCCTGGTAGTCGTGACCAAGGAGGGGTGCACTCCGGCAGAGGTCACTTTCCAAGCCGACCCGAACAGCCTGTGCGCCCGCTGGAGGGAGAAAGCCAAGGCCCGGATCGCCAGGCTCAACCCAGCGCTCGTGATCGTCTCCTGGGCACGATGGATGGAGCCATTGGCGAGCCAGAAGCCCGGAGTGCCAACGGGCTACGGCGGCCCGTGGCAAGACGGAGTGGCAGCCATCTTTCAGTTCCTGCGGCGCTCGGCGAAGCAGGTCATCTTCATCTCCGACACGCCCTACCTCCCGCAGTCGGCGCCGGACTGCCTGGCCAGTCACGTGTCCGACGTCCGCGCATGCACCAACACACGACGCGACGCAACGGTCCTTCCGGCGATCAAAACGGCAGAACTTCGGATCGCCAAGCACGAGCAGATCAACAGCATCGATCCCACTTCATGGTTCTGCACGCCGAGCGTCTGCCCAGTGATCGTCGGCAACATCCTCGTGTATCACGATAAGTCACACATGACAACCGAGTGGTCGAGGTTTATCGCCCCAATACTCGGCAACGCGATTTCACGGACCATGCCCTCCGTCGCCAGCGCAACACATTCGTAGGTCGACAGCGACTCTCAGGTCTCGCGGTTGAGCGCCCCTGCTGGAGACGCCTGATCTGGCGCTGCACCCGCGGGATTCCTCAAGAAGGCCAAGTTCGTTGAGCAGCGCGCTCGTCGCAGTGTCACGGAGCGCACCTTGAAGGACAACGACGACAGCGCGATCAGGCGAGGCCCGCGAACGCTTCGCGCGCGACGAGATCGAAGCATCCGTTTGGCGACGATTCGCGTCATGACGTGCTGCGCAGGGTCGCTCCATCCGCTCAGCGGGTCGCGGGCGGATGGAGCGACAGCTCACCTGCGGTGTCGGTGTGGCCACCCGAGGTCTCACCCGCCGGCGGCCGCCGGACGGTCAGTGTCCGCAAATGTGCGGTAATCGCCGATCAGCTCTGGCTCCGTGAAGGTGGCCGGTTGCTCGTGGCGATCCTGGGCCGCGGCCACGAACGCTTGGAACGCCGGCAGCTCTTGCAGCGCTCCAGCTGCGGCGCCTTCATTGGTGTACAGGTGTACGAACTGGCGCGAGTCCGGCAGCTGGAAGACCGCGTAGCGGAATCCCGCCGGTCGGGTGTGCGCGAGTTCCTCAAAGACGGCGCGCACGAGCTACGTCAGGGTCAGTTCGCGCCGGCCAGCGCGGGCTGCGGCTCGCGGATCGTAGTCTTGGCAACCGCGTCGGACAGCTCGTCGCGGCGGACGAGCGCGAAGATCGCAGGGACGGCGAGCAGCGCGATCGCGCCGAGCACCCAGAGCGCCTGCTGGAAGCCGCCGGTGAGGGCCGCGGGTGCGGCGTTGCCGGCGTGCACCAGCGCCTGGGTGTGGCTCGCGGCCACGCTCGAGGCGATCGCGATGCCGATCGCTCCGCCGAGCTGCTGGCTGGTGTTCAGGAGCCCGGACGCGAGCCCGGCCTGGTGCTCTGAGACGCCGGCGAGCGCGGCGATCGAGATCGGGATGAACGCGAACGCGGTCCCGGCGCCGGCGACGACCAGCGGGCCGGCGAGGTTGGCCAGGAAGCGTCCGTGGACGGGCACCTGGGTCGCCCAGAGCACGCCCGCGCCGATCAGCGTCATCCCGATCACCATGACGACCTTGGCGCCGCCCCGGGTGACCAGCGCCTGCGAGACGCCAGCCAGGGCGACCGAGGTCAGCGACGCGGCCAGCCACGCGAGACCGGTCTGCAGAGCGCTGTAGTGCAGCACCTCCTGCATGTACAGGGTGCCGACGAAAATGAAGGCGAAGAAGCTGCCGCCCAACAGCAGCCCCGCCGCGTTCGCGCCGGCGAGCGTGCGTAGCCGGAAGATCGAAAGCGGCATCACGGGCGCCTGCACCCGGTTCTCGATCACGAGGAACGCGACCAGCAGCGCCGCCGACGCGGCGAGCACCGCGATCGTTCTCGTCGCGCCCCAGCCGTACTGCGGTGCCTGGGCGATCGCGTCGACCAGTAGCACGAGCCCGCCCGTGCCCGCGATTGCCCCGAGCGCGTCAAACCGCCGGTGCGTGCCTGCGAGCCGGCTGTCGGGCACGATCCTGGGTGCGAGCGCCAGCGCGGCGGCCCCGATCGGAACGTTGAGGTAGAAGATGTACTGCCACCCGGCGTAGCGGGTGAGAAGCCCGCCGGCGATCACACCAACGGTCGCCCCGCCGGCCCCGAGCCCGCCCCAGATCCCGAGCGCCTTGTTCCGCTCGGCGCCCTCGGCGAACATGTTCATCACGATCGACAGGGCGGCGGGGAGCATGAGCGCCGCGCCAAGTCCCTGGACGCTCCTCGCTGCAATGAGCGACACCTCGCCGGTCGACAGCGCGGCTCCCAGCGACGCCGCCGTAAACAACGAAAGCCCGACCATCAGGATCCGGCGGCGGCCGAGCAGGTCCGCCGCGCGACCGCCGAGCAGCATGAAGCCCCCGAACGTGAGCGCGTACGCGGTCACCACCCACTGCAGGTTGGTCGCGCTGAAGTGCAGATCGCGACCGATCGTGGGCAGCGAGACGTTGACGATCGTCAGATCGATGACCGTCATGAAGAACGACACCGCCAACAGCGCGAACGCGCGCCAGCGATTGATATTCGGGGATGTGGACGTCATCGAACCTCCGGCGGTCGAGACAGGGACGGAAGGTTGAGTGTCGGTGTGGTGTTGCATCGCTACCTCCTCTTGGGGTTGTTCTCGCTACGACGAATGGGAGGCTGCGATCGCGACACGCCGATGCTGTGGCCGCGCCGCGTACGCGTACGGGTGATGGAACACCTCGAGCGCGCGCTCGCCCTCGCGTACCGGAAGCTCGAACGCCTCACCTGTCTTGGTGTCGGTGACCGCCACCGTCAAGTGGCCGTCGTTCTGACGCCACAGCAACCGGACCTCGATCCCGTCGCCGGTGCGCCTGTCGAGCTCGCGGGTGATGTGGGTGCGCGGCTGGGTCATCTCGCTGTCCTCCCGGGTCGTGTGATCGCTACGCACTGACGACGAACGGGCGGGCGACGAGGGGACAGCGGCGGGGCGTCGGCCGGCTGTTGCCCGGAGCGCTCTACAGCTGGGCGATCCGTCGCTCCAGGAAGCGCCGCTCGCGCGCCGAGCGTGCGAGGGCGAGCGCGCGTTTGAACGCTTCGCGCGCCTCATCGGTCCGGCCGAGGCGACGCAGCAACTCGCCGCGGGTGGAGTGCAGGTACTGGTAGTCGTCGAGGTCGAGGCCGTCGACGATCTCGAGCGCCTGCTCGGTTGACCCGGCCTGGGCGACTGCGACCGCGCGGTTCAACTCGACCACTGGCGAGTGCGTGATCTGCGCGAGCTGGCCGTATAGCGCGGCGACCTCGTTCCAGTCGATCCGCTCCTCGGTCTGGAGCGAGGCGATCGCGGCTTGGAGCACGTACGGCCCGCGGCCGCGCAGGGCGAGCGCCCGCTCGAGCGCGGTGCGCCCGGCGGCGATCTTCTCCGCGTCCCACAGCGACCGGTCCTGGTCCTCGAGCAACACCAGTTCGTCGCCGGAGAACCGCGCCTCCCGTCGCGCGTGCTGGATCTGCATAAGCGCCAGCAGTCCGTGCACCTCCGGCTCGTCGGGCATCAGCGCGGCGAGCACACGCCCCAGCCTGATCGCCTCCGCGGCCAGGTCGATGCGGGTGGGCGGGTCCGAATACCCCTCGTTGTAGATCAGGTACACGACGGCCAGGACGGCGTCCACGCGGTCGGGTAGCAGGTGCTCTGCCGGGACGGCGAACGGAATCCCGGTCGCCTTGATCTTCGCCTTCGCCCGCGATAGGCGCCGCTTCATCGCCTCCTCGGTCATCAAGAACGCACGCGCGATCTCCTCCGTGGTCAGCCCACCGAGTGCCCGCAGCGTGAGGGCAACCTGCGCCTCGAGCCCCAGCGCGGGATGGCAGCACGTGAAGATCAGCTCGAGCCGCTCGTCCTCGATCACGGTGTCGTCAAATTCGTCCATCGTCACTTCGGGGACCTCCAGCTGCCGGGCCTTCTCGGCCAGCGTCCGCTCGCGTCGGATCCGGTCAATCGCCCGGTTGCGCGCGGTGACCGTCAGCCAAGCGCCGGGGTTGGCCGGGACTCCGTCCCGGGGCCAGCGCTCCGCGGCGACCGCGAACGCCTCCTGGGCGGCTTCCTCCGCGAGATCGAAATCGCGAAGGAAACCGACCAGCGAGGCCAGGACCCGCCCCCACTCGTCCCGGAAAACCTCTTCCAGCAGCGCTAGCGCTCCACCAACGGCCGGACCTCGATGGCGCCGCCGAGACGGGCCGCCGGGATCTGCGCCGCCAGCTCGATCGCCTCGTCGAGGTTGTCCGCCTCGAACACGTAGTAGCCGCCGAACACCTCCTTGGTGTCGGCATACGGGCCGTCGGTGGTCAGCGTCTGGCCGTCCTGCACACGCACCGTCGTGGCGGTCTCGACCGGCTGGAGCTGCGCACCGCCCCGGGCGCGCGGGTCCTCCGCCAGCGCCATGTACTCGGCGAACACGGCCTTTTGCTCGTCCTCAGCCAGCGCCTCGACGTAGCCGGGCTTTTCGTGGATCAACATGGCGTACTTCACCTGAACCTCCTACGCAGAGAGTGGATTGTCGCCCTCACGACGAACCGGCGCACGCTGAGGGGACAGCTTTCATGCGAGCCGGAAATGCGCGTACCTCCGTCAAGCCCGGGCGACGGGAGGAAACCAGGTCAGTCGGCTACGTCGTGCGGCCCAGGCGCCTCCCGCCGACCCTACCGCCACCCGATCCCCGGTGGCGCCGCTGGCTCGGAGCGAACTCGGCGATCTCGCGGCGCGGCGCGTCGCTACGGCCTCCGAGAGCAAAGCGGCCACGGCGCCGGCGGGGCGCCGCCAGGTGCCGAGCAGCCACGCTCGGGCCGCCGCATTACGACCAGCCCCAGACCTCAGAAGAGCGCGTCAGGCGAGGCCCATCGCCGTCATCGTGCCAGCCGTCGGACCCGCTCGTGGCGAGGAGCGCCGCGGCGGCGAAGGGCCGGCCGGTCCTGCTTCGTTGATCGAGCAGAATCAGCCGACCGGCGTCACGACCCGGTGTGGACTGCGCTGCTCGGCCGGACTGCGGCAGCGGCTCGACGCCGTCGCGTGCTTGTGCATCAAGTCCAACTCGAGCGTGCGGGGTTCCGCTCGGATCGCGCCAGCTTGCCACCGAAACGTAGTCCTGCAGACGTAGCCGTGGAGGTTTGTCCCCGGTGGCGGTGTCTGTTCGTCGTAGGGTTGATAACGATCTTCAAGGAGGGCGTATGCAGTTCGCGGTGTTGGTCTATGAGAAGCCAGGTACCTATGAGGCGCTGAGCGCTGCGGAGCTGGAACAGATGACGGCGGAGTATTTCGCGATTGCGGAGCTCCCGGGTTACATTGGGGGTGCTCAGCTGCAGTCGATCGAGACTGCCAGCGCGGTGCGCGTCGAGGGCGGCGAGACGTTGATCACCGACGGCCCCTTTGCGAATACCAAGGAGGTCTTTGGCGGCTTCTACCTGTTCGAGGCGGACAGTCTCGACTCGGTGCTCGAGATTGCTGCTCGCTGCCCGGCGGCCAGGCTCGGCGGGGTGGTAGAGGTCCGTCCGTTGGTGCATGTCCACGGCTTGGAGGGAACTGCTTGATCGAGCGTGTCTTTGGCGAGCGGTGGCGGCGCGTGCTGGCCAGCCTGGTCGGCTACGTCGGCGACTTCGATCTTGCTGAGGGGTCGACCAGGAGGCGTTCGCGATCGCGCTAAGGCTGCCCGGGACGACCGCGACGATCAGCGGATGGGTCTTCTCGGTGGCCCAGGCCCCGATCGGGCGTCGAACGCCCGCTCCGGCACGGATACCGACACCAACATGCCGACCCACCGCGGGCCCGCCGAGGACGAGTTGCCATAGCCGCCGCCCCGGCCGCGTCCGGGTCATCGCCGTCGCGACCGTGCTATGAGACGTCCGCCCCCTCGAGGGCAGCTTCTGTTCGTGTTCGACGCGGTGTGCGGGGACGCCATCTCCGATGGGCAGACTGACCACGCCACCAATTTTCCGGAGTATTCGAAAATTGTTCGAACGCTCTTGGCGCTCTTTATTCGACCGCCGCTCCGGGTCGCCCCGAACACAGACGATCCAGCGACCCGAGTCCGCCCGACGACCCCCGCTCAGACCCGGAAAGCACTCGCCCAGCGCGTGGGCAACAGCGGGCACCCGAGGGTAAGCAGAGGCACCTATGGGCGATGCTGGGCTCGAACCAGCGACCTCCGCCTTGTCGAGGCGGTCCGCATGGATCCCGGACGGCACGAGAGGCAGCAAAAGCCCGTGAATATGAGGGAATCCAAGGACGTGCCCGGTGGCCGTGGCCGTCACTTACCGGCTGATTCCCGATCTGTTGTACGACAGGTGTACGACGGATTGGTTGTCGAATGCCGGGCGGCATGGTCGCTCCCGGGGGCGGTCTGTTGTGCCGGCTCAATCGTCAGTGAACGGCCAGAGTTCGCGCCCGCCGATTTGGACACGCAGGCGCGGCCACGGGGGACGGCCGAGCCACTCGGCCATGGCGGTGGCATCGGGGCTCGTCTCGAGTTCGCTGTCGATGGCGAGCGTGGTGCCGTCGTCGAGTAGCAGGCGGACGTCGTCCGCACCCTCGCCGTCGCAGCTGGCGTCCACGACCGTGCGGCCTTTGAGGGTCTCGACGATCGCTCTTGCTGGGTGACGCTCACCTGAGGTATCCACGAAATCAGCATAAGGCCGTCGAGGGTCGTCGTCCGGAGTGTTCGGCAGCCTGGGTGGGGTGGCTGGCGAAGATCAGGCTCTAGCGACTGTTGTTGATTCAGGCGGGCGCGAGGTGGTGCTGCTCGCTCGGGTCTGGGCGGGGAAGATCATGCTCGATCATCCTGAAATCGCCGACCATCTCGATGCGGTGCTCGAGACAGTTAGGCGACCCGATCACGTCGAGCCCGATGTCCTGCCGGGGAGGACCCGGTTCTGCCGGCACAGCGTCGGTCCGAGTCGCTGGCTGGTAGCGGTCGTAAGCTATGAGCAGGAGCCGGCGCGGGTCATCACCGCGTTGGCCAACCGGAAGGATCCCAAGCAATGGAAGCCGTGAACGTTCATATCGGACCGCTGGTGTTCGATCACGCCGACTATGACGAGGCCGGGGATGTGCTCTACCTCCATGTCGGCGCGCCTCAGCCTGGGGAAGGCGAGGAGACACCGGAGGGCCACGTGATCCGATTCGCCCCCGGCACTCAACAGATCATCGGTCTGACGGTCATCAACGCGCGGCACGTTGTCGAGCGCGACGGACGCTTAGTCGTCACCGTGCCAGAGACGGTTGAAGCCAGCGCAGCCGAGCTGGCCCCAGCGCTGCAAGCCGCCTAACTCCCGTCGGATCGATTCTGTCCGCAGTGCAGCGTGGTCCTGGCGGTGCCTGCGCCCACGCCCCGGGCGGCAACTCCAACCTTTCTGGATCCAGGAGTACAGGCGCCACCGAGCTAGCGAGCCACCGCTACTCCAGCTCTTTCCAGGTGGCGCATCTGCGGACCTCGACCGCGACGATCGCATCCATGGCCGAGCGCTCGTCAGCCGGTCGACGCGCTGGCGACTCCCTCGTCGCCTTTGCGCTCGTCCGGGCCGGTCGGCTGCTGGCGACTGCCTTCGTGGTAAGCACTCGCCCGGAGCAGGCGCTCGGGACGACTGCTGCTGGGCGGTAGGAGCAGCGCGCGATTCGGCGGTCGGCGCCGTTCGTCGCCACCTTGGGACCAGCATCGACGCCGCGCGCGGACTACTGCTTCGATCCGGGCGCTAGCACGAAGGCTGCAAGCACCCGAGGCGCGCTTGTGGCGAATACGAGGTGCCGACCCATCGCCGGCGAGGTACCCGCTCTGATGCGCGCGCGGTATTCAGGGCAGGCGCCTACTCGCGTCTAGCTCCGAAGTGATCCGCGAAGCACTCCGCCGTCACCTCGAAGCAACCCGGCATCCCGCGTATTGCGCGGCTGGCGGCGGGGAGGGTGTGCCTTCGACGTGGCGAAGAGCCCTTCTGTCTTCACGAAGTGACGGGCGCGCTCCACGAGTTTCGCTCGGCGACGTATTTCTTCAGACCATCCAGGCCGTAATACGACGAGCTGCCCTCGTAGCGCATCCCTGCCTTTTCCATGACCCGCCACGAGCCGACGTTGTCGGGCATCGCGACGGCCATGACGTCGTCAAGCTCGAGTGGTCCGAGAGCGTGTGCGAGTACCGCGGTTACCGCCTCGGTGGCATATCCCTTTCTCCATGAGGCCGGGACAAAGTGATACGCCAGATCGATTTCTGAACCAGCCTTTGGATCCATCGTCGCCGCCGGTCGAAGCCCGCACTGCCCCAGGAACTCACCCGTCGTTCTAGCTTCGACAGCCCACATCGCGTAGCCGATCTCGCGCTCCATCGCGTGCCGGGACTCCATTGCCCCCTTGAAGATCTCGCGCGTCGGGGCTGGGGCCGTCGGGAGGAAACGGCGGACCTCCGGGTCGCCGAACAGCGCGATCCAGGCGTCCGCGTCCCCGGGCCCGAAGGTGCGAATGACGAGGCGTGCCGTTTCGAGCCGGGTGCCCATGCGAAGGATCCTAATCTGGCGACGCACCCAAAAGGCCATTCTTGACCGGAGCAGGCCTGCCCGAGCCAGCGACCGGGGTCGGGCGGCGGCGGTCAGTCGTTCGTGTACGCCCATTTCCGGGAGAACGCCGCCAGACGCCGAGACCGAAGCGTTGACGGATAGCCGGCCCCTCGATGGACGGCACCGCCACCACAGAGCCGCGGGGCGGACGCGAGCGCGTTTGCTCAGCTAGTCGACGAAGCAGTAGGAGTCGCTCGAGGCATCCCCGCCCTGGAGTCGCGTCTGGTGAACGCGGAGCCCGCGGAAGGCGTTGCCGTGGGGGAAGAAGCTCTCGTCGAGCTCCATGCCGCCGCCGTCGGTGTTCGCGTCAATCTTGGCCATCCACGCGCCGACGCCGTCGGGATAGAAAACCTCGTCCCATGCTGCGTATAGCGAATTGGTGAAGTAGACGCGCCGTCCGTCGCGACTGATCTCGACCATCTGCGGCCCGCCGCGCAGCGCTGATTGCGGTGCCGCGGGGTGGGGGCTCTGCCGCGCGATCCCGCCCAGCTTCACCGACCCTGTCTCCTTTGGGTTCTCCGGGTCGCTGACGTCGTATTGCTTGAGCTCGCCGGTCCCCCAGCATGAGACATACAGCCAGCGGTCGTCGACTGAGAGGTCAATGTCACTGACCAGCGGCGGAACGGCGCCGAACGGCTGGAGCGCCGGCGGGAGCTGTGACTCCTCTGCGGGCTCGGCTGGGATCGTGATCACCTTCTTTGCGGTCCACTGATCACCCTCGCGGTGCCAGAACCAGATCGACGAAGACAGATCCTCGACGCTGATGACCACCCCGACGAACCCCCACGTCTTCCGGGGGTCGTGAGCGGGGCGGAGCTCGAGGACCATCTGGTGCTCGTCGCCGAGATCGATCCGTTGAATCAGCCGCCCCTCGGAAAGGCTCCAGAAGTCCAGGTGGTGGCCGAAGCGCCGTCCGAGTAGGTCCTCGGGGTTGAGCCCGTTCTCGAGCATCGAGGGCGTTCCCCATTCGGAGGTGATCGCGACGTCGGCGTTCAGATGCCACCAGACGTCATACCCGAAGTACTGATCGCCGCGGTCGGTCTCCCACGCGCCGGTGATCTCAAACGTCTCGTGGTCGATCAGCGCCACGCCGCCGGGACCGTCGCTGCCGTTCGCGCCGCCCAGGTTGGACATGAATATGCCTCCCGGACCGCAGTGGATCGTGTGGGGGCGCGAGTAGCCGGCCTTCTCGGCCAGCTCCTCGGCCTCGATCGTGCGGACCACCTGGGGCTGGCGAGGGTCGGGCTTGGTGTCGAGGATGTACGTGCGCGAGGAGCGGATCCCCGGCACGACCAGGTAGCGCCGCTCGAGGTTGTCGTGGCTGTGACCCTCGTGGCAGAGCGCGCTCGAGCACGCGTTCCAGCCGAAGTGATGAAGCTCGTTACCCGCCGTCGGCAGCTCGCTCCACCCGACGACCTGGCCGTAACTCGACGACCCGGATTGGCAATCCACCACCACCATCACGTCGCGCTCCTGGCCCTGCGGGTCAAACGCCGCGACGTACGCCAGCTGCTCGGGCGGCGCGGCGATCGCCTCAGCGGGCGATCGATAAAACGTGGGGTCCAGTACCTCGGGCATCAAATCTCCTCTTCTCGAATCTCCCTAAAGCAAGTTAGGTTGGCTCAGGCCGCCGCCGAGCGACGGCTGCGCTGCTCCACGACGAGTCGGTTTGTGCACGCGCGCCAACACCGGCACTGAAAACGCCGGCAGGCCCCCGACAAGCATGACCATCGCCGCGAGCCGCTGGTCATGGATCGCCGCGGGGCCAAGCGTCCCGAGGTAGTGACCGTAGACGGGATCGGGCGCGGCTGCGAGCCACAGCGCAATCAAGGCCATCGGCAGCATGCAGCCGACCATGCACGCAAGCTCGCCGCGGGCACTCGCCCGATGCGGCAACGGATCGACGCCAAGCAGCGACGCCCACATCAGAACTGCCGTGAACAGATACAGCCCATGCTCCGCCTCGTGCACGTAGTCGTTGGTAAGCGTCAGCCCGTAGATAGCAGGAACGTGGCTGAGCAAGAGCACGCTTGAGAACATCAGCACCGTTACACCGGGGCGCGTAAGCGTCGATGCAGCGCGCGAGCGCAACCACCGCGCGAGCCGGCGACGCCCCTCGCGCGGTAGCGCGAAGAACGCCAGGCGCACCGGCGCCCCGGCCGCGAGCAACGGCGCCACCACCACCCACATCACCATGTGCTCGACCATGTGGACCGACAGCCGCACATCGGCTTCCGTCCCGATCCCCGAGTACAGGTCGACCACCAGCACGACAAGCCCAGCGACGAAGAACGCGCTGCGCGTCCGCGGCCACGTCCGATGCCGCCGATCGCGCCGAGAACCGCGCGCGGCCGCGGCCAGATACACGGCGCCGACTGCGACCACGACCTCCAGGAACGCGACGCCGACCGACCCGTCCAGGCTCCAGTCCAACACGAACGCGCGCAAGCTCATCCGGTACCCTCGCACAACGCCACGGGGCGCACGGACCTCTCACGCGGCTGCTCGCCCACCGCATCAGAGGAGGCGCAACCGGTCCCGCCCTGCTCATGGCTTGACCGCTCCGCGACATTCATCGCCGACTCCTTCGCCTCTAGCGACGAGACACGCCATCTCGCAACGCTGACTCCGACGTTCGAAACCAACCGTAACCGCTCGGATCAGACAAAGCAACGCCCCGTTCCCAGCCCCGCGGCCCGCGTCAGGAGCGGATGCGGGGCGCGAGCGCGGCCGCGTAGCAGATCTGGCGGTGACGGCGAGTGCTCGCAGGATGGGTGTCGGCACAGCGCTGATGAAAGCCGCAGAAGCGTGGGCGCGCGACCGCGGCCTCGATCTCCTCAGTCTCGACGTGTGGTCAACGAACCATGCCGCCCTGGCGTTCTACGGTCGCCTGGGCTACTCCGTCGGCTCGCTCAATCTGATCAAGCGGCTCGCATGACCATCCCGGCGCGCCGAGGTTGATGGCCGCGGGCACCACCCTCCCGTGCTGGGAGCGTGGACAATCAACGCGAGAACGTATGGAAGAGACTGGCGCGAGCAGCGGGGAGCAATGGGATGCGATTCTCGACGAGACGGGCGTCGCGGACCGGCCCGACACCATTCGACTGCTCAAGTATCTCTCCGACCACGGTGCGAGCAGAGCCGAGCTCCTCGAGTCCGCGAGGACTGGATCGTTGGGTGCTCTGGCGCTGGAGTTGGCTCTGCGAGCCCCGGGTGACTTGGTCCCCTTTGATGTGGCTGCCGAACAAGCTGGCCTAGGGATCGATGAGGCTGTCCGCTTGTGGTGGGCGCTTGGCTTTCCAGACCCCCTGCATCCTCCGCTGAAGGTCACACCGAGCCAGATGAGAACGCTCCGGGTCTTCGGTCAGATGGCCGGGTCTCAACTCGGTTCTGAGACGGTGCTCCAACTGGCGAGAGTTCTCGGCAGCTCGGTGGCGCAATTGGCGGAGGCGATCGTCGATTCGTTTCGCGTCAACGTCGAGATGCCGCGGCGCGACCGGGGGGAGCCGTATTCGGAAGTGGTCGAGGACTACGCACGGACCGCTTCGGTAATGATCCCGGCGCTGAACGAGGCGATTGGGGATGTCCTCGCGAGCCGCCTGCTTGCGGTCTCGCGGTCGCGCTGGGCGCTGGATGAGCAGCGCGCGGCCGTAACGCGCAACCTGACCGTGGGCTTCGCCGATCTGGTCGATTACACGCGCACGGCGCGGACTCTTTCCCCGGGTGAACTGGCGGCCGGGATCGGTCGCTTCGAATCGCGGGTGGGCGAGATAGTCACTCGCTATCGAGGCCGTGTCGTGAAGCTCATCGGCGACGAGGTCATGTTTGTTATCGAGGATCCGAGGAGCGCAGCTCAACTGGCCCTGGAGCTGATCGATGAACTCAGCAGCGATCCCCACCTTCCCCGCGTTCGAATCGGGCCTCGCGGCCGGCCCCGTCATCTCGCACCACGGCGACTGCTACGGCGACACCGTCAATCTTGCCGCGCGCCTGGTCAAGGTCGCCGAGTCCGGTGAGGTGCTGATCTCAGAATCGATCGTGGAGCAGGCCGCCCCGCCCGTGGACGCCGAACAGGTCGAAATTGCGCCGCTCAAGGGATATGACCAGCCTGTGCGAACGTACAAGCTGACGGGGCGTAATGACGGCCGTTGAGACGATCCGCGCAGAAGCCGAGAGCCTCCGCCGACGACGTACTGATCGATCGATGCGGCTCGCGACGAAAGAATTGTGGCTCACACACGGTCGGGGCTGGCCCCGAGGATGCCGACGGCAGTTCGAATCCTTGGGTGTAGCGGTCCCACCCCACCAGGGTCGAGGAGGTGTAGCGGTTCTGGAGTCTCCTGCTCGGGGATGGACACGTCGATCCCGGCGCTCCACCCGTCCAGGATGCGAGGCGGTCACGATTCCGACATCTCCAGCTCCGCTTCCAGCGTCTGCCAGCGGACAGACGCAGCCACGTGCGTGCCGCCGTCGATGCGTACCCGCGCCAGCATGAACGCAGGTCTTGACGCGCGATCGCAGACAGTCGCGCTCCTCGCCACAAGCGCGCCTCGGGTGCTTGCAGCCTTCGTGCTAGCGCCCGGATCGAAGCAGTAGTCCGCGCGCGGCGTCGATGCTGGTCCCAAGGTGGCGACGAACGGCGCCGACCGCCGAATCGCGCGCTGCTCCTACCGCCCAAACTCAGCGGTGTGGCTCCGCGCCAGCGGCGCGACGATCGCATTCCTGGAGAGCGATCGTCCCGACGCGCCCGAGCCGGCGATGCCTATGGCGACTAGGAGCGTCCTCGCCATGACGGCGGCCGTGGTGCCGTTGGCATCCGCCCGCCGGCCGATCGCAGACTGCGGACATGACCGCTTCATACGTGCTGTTCGTGCGAGCAGAAGCGCTCGCGAAAGACGCTGGTGGGCCCACTCGCTGGGCCCCGGGCACACAAATGCAAACCTGACGGCGCAAATCGAGACTGAGCCCGGGAGTAGGCTGCAGGTCCAGGCGGAACTCGTCGATCAAGCCGAGTCGCATGAGCGACCGCCAGAAAGCTGACGCCCAGACCGAAGATCGGCTCCTCACCCCGTACGCCGGTAGCGAATGTGCGTGGCGAGCGGAGAGTGGAGCACCTCGACCGGCTCAAAGCCGAAGGACTCGACTCCGTCGAACAGCCGCTCGCCGGACCGGAGCAGGACGGGCACCAGGTCGAGCGTGAGTTCGTCGATCACTCCAGCGGCGAGCGCCTGACGGACAGTGGAGGCGCCGCCCGCGATGTCGATGCCGTCCTCGCCGGCCGTCTCACGCGCCTGCGCGTAGGCGGCCTCGAAGCCCTGGGTGACGAAGTGGAAGCTCGTGCCGCCCTCCATCTCGATTGGCTCGCGGGCGTGGTGGGTGAGCACGAAGACCGGCGCGTGGTAGGGCGGCTCGGGGCCCCACCATCCATCCCAGTCCTCATCCCACTTCCCGCGGATTGGCCCGAACATGTTGCGGCCCATGACGTAGGCCCCGCGCGGGCGCAAGAGCCAACCCTCTGCCGTCGCGTCGGCGTCGTTCGCGCGCTCGTCGCCGAGGTGCCAATTATGGACCTCCCTGCCGCGCTTCCCCAGCGGATTCTCCCGGCTCTGGTCCGGCCCGGCGACGAAACCGTCGAGCGAGATCGACATGTGGCAGGTGGTGTCCGGCATCGACGTCCTCCAGGTGGTTGCAATTTGCAGGCGTCGGCACCCTACGCGGCAGACATTACTTCGAGGGCTGGCCGGCCCATCACAAACGAGCGCGCCCTCTATCTTCACCCCAAAGGCTGAGTTGCCAAGGTCAATACGCGCGGCTATGACGCGCTCCGCTACGGGCCTGCTCACCGGATCCACAACACCTGCAACCGTCGCCGATCCAGCACCACGATCTCATTCCCAGATCGGCTGGGGACGCGGTACCCGCTCACGATCGC
Organism: uncultured Solirubrobacterales bacterium; assembly: GCA_963704385.1. Lineage (GTDB taxonomy): Bacteria > Actinomycetota > Thermoleophilia > Solirubrobacterales > Solirubrobacteraceae > Palsa-465. The sequence goes on along the minus strand of OY969904.1, from coordinate 4,694,940 downwards.
TTTCGGCATCACGAGGCTCGAAATCTGCGCCATCGCATCGGCGACGTCGGGGTCGTTCCCATCGCCGGCGGCCGACGATCGGCCTCCAACGAACGCGATCGTCGTGGTCGAGGTCCGCAGATGCGCGAGTTGGACTAAACCGAGCAACATCGCCATGCCCGCTCGGCGGCTCGCTCACTCAACCGTCGAGCGGTACTGGATAAAGCGTCTTGGCGGCCGCCCCCGGGCCGAGACACGTGCGACACATGTACGACAGACGGGCCAGAGTGGTGTTGCAGGGCCCGATCAAATCGCCGCAGCGGCGATTCCGGCTTCGGCTCAAACCACCGACCCCCGCCCAACCGGAACGGCGCTCCGACGGGCAACAAAGGGCAAGGTGGAGGCGCTCCGCGCAACAAAAAACCCCGCAAATTGCGGGGTTCCAGTGGGCGATGCTGGGCTCGAACCAGCGACCTCCGCCTTGTCGAGACGGAACAGCCCGGGCAGCGGGCGGCATTGCCCGGCACGAAAAGTGTCCATTTGGAGGGAAAAGCGAGAGAGGCATCTGCCCATGCGTTCCGCCCGCTACCCGCCTTTGCCCAGTCGCGTGTTCCATCGGTGTTCCACGGGGTTCGGCGCACGATGTGGACGTCAAGGTCGACGGAGACTTGGTTAGACGCGCATTCGTCAGTTGCGACTTGAGGCGCGACGGCGATTCGCCGCCTTTACCCCACACCTGGGGGCCGGGCGGTCGCAGGTTCAAATCCTGTCTCCCCGATTCACGAAAAGCCTGTAAACCAACACAAACCGAATAGCAGGCAAACGGCGCAGAGGGGCGCTGAGGGCACCAAAAGGGCACTAATTTCCTGAGGCAAACGCCGCAGCACACGATTGCATCCTCGCCTCGCGGCAAAGGGGCGGTCGGCCTCGAGTCCACTCGGATCCCGCATGGTCAGTCAGGAAGGTCGGTTGGCGCAAGCTCCGTCGGCGAGCAGAGTTCGTCCGGGTGGTGCTTGAATGCTCAGACGATCTGGACGCGCTCGTGGTCCTGCGTTACCCCGGTCCGACACCGCCGACGATGGAAGATCGACGAACTTGCTTGAGCGCTCACCCGGCGAGGTCAAACGCCGCACCAAGGTAATGTGACGGTTCCCCGGCGAGATCAGCTGCCTGACCTTGGTCTGGGCCGTGCTGGACCTGCTCATCACTCACCAGACCAACGGCGTCCACTTCAACGCGCTCGACCGCCACGCCTCAAACGAGCGCGCTACCAGGCCAACGAACAGACCATCCCCGAGGACGTGACAGCCGCCTAGACTCACCCCCGCCCGGAACCGAATTTAAAGCGCCAGAGAGAGTGCGCCCAGAGTCGGAGGTGGTCGTTTGGTTTGACCTGATCTGACATAAGCTCGTCGTCGCCTGCGGGTGTGAGTGCCGTCCGGGTAGCTGTCAGGAGGCCGGTAGCAAGCTGGCGGCTCGGTCTGGAAACGGGCCGGGTCGAAGCCCAGCGTCAAGAGCCCTGTTGGCGGAGCGACTGAGCGGTCCGTAGCGTCAAGCGAAGCCTGCCGCGTCGTTATTGCTGCCTGCCCTTTGGGTGGGGGGAGGGGAGAGCCGAGTCGCGTCTCTCACGGTTAAGGCCATGGAAGGGGTGAAGAGCCTGGAGACCAGGCCAGTCGGCTAGGCCGTGCGGTGCAGGCGCCTCCCGCCGACTCTACCGTGACCCCGACTGGAGAGTTCGCGGTTCGGCGGAAGGGAGGAGCGGCGATCGGGTTGGTCTGGGTGTGGGTACCTGAGTAGGCTGGGGTGCGGGTTGCCTCCCAGACACATTACGCGCGCAGCAGAGGCCAGCATCGCGTATCAGGTCGTCGGCGACGGGTCCGTTCGACGCTGTGTTAGTGCTTGGCTTCACCTCGCACTTGGAAACCGGGGCGGTACGCCGTCTTCCTCCTCAAGCCCATCCACAACTTCTGGGTATAGCTCCCTTGACTATCCCACCAGGGCGTGTACTATTACGTCGGGTTTCTCCCGACGGGCCGCTGAGGGCTAACCAGGAGCCGCACATGGAAAAGCATTGTCGTGGGATGCGACCGCTGGCTCGTGCTTTACTTGACACACGTAAGCTCGCGGCAGGAGTGATATCAGCCACAGCGGTCGGCGCTGTGGCAGCGCCACCGGCGTTAGCGCACTGGGGCCTGACATCGTTCTGGGATGGCAACGTCCCGCCGGCGCACTATGAATATGGGGTGCAGGATGTCAAGTCGCTCTCCCAAGTTTGGGCCGCGCAGTACGATCGCGTCGGGTGCGCGGACATCCAAAGATCTCCGTCCTACTATAATTACTACAACTGCCACCAGCCGGGTACCGTTGATCACGTGTCATTTCCTCCCCCAGAGTACCGGTATAAGTGGGCGTTTTGCTACAACCAGGGGACCGTGTACAGCAACGTTATGGTTTGTCAGGACGAGGGCTCGGGCATTGGGGCGTAAGGCAACGTGACAAAGCTCCTATCAACCAGACGCGTAGCACGATGCGCTTTGGCTGCCGCGATTGTCGCGGTGGGGGCGCTCGCTCTCGAACTGCCGTTGTCGGGGGCCGCAGCGCCGAGAGCAACCGGTCGTCCAGCGCCGCATTCGTCAGCGTTGTCGGCGTTGTCTCATCTGCTTGGTCAGACTCCAGCGCGTTCTCACGTTCCCGCGCGTGCTGTTCTCGCTCATTTTGCCATCCTGCGTAGAGCCTCCCACCGCGCCGAGAAAGCGGCGGCTAGCAGTCTTCCTGCTCACTTTGCTGACGGTGTTGCCTCACTCGGTTTGGACCCGACTTCTATGGCGACTGCCACCTACGGTACGACGACGGTCCAGCTGATCCCTGGCAGCGTGGGCACATGCATGCGTGCGGAGTTCGCCGGGGCCTTCTTTTCAAGCTGTGCCGCGAATGTGGGCGGCTCACAGCCCGTGTCTCAGGACGGACTGTTCCAGGTCATGAATGTCTCAGCACCAAACGGGCCTGTCAGCCAGGAGCTGGCGGCTGTCCTTCCGGACGGCAACACGACCGTAACATTAGTCCACGGTGACGGAACCTCCACGTCGGCTCCGGTGGTCGACAATGCCGTCGTCGTGAGCCTCACCAACGAGAACCCGGTCACGGAGATAGACTTCCGCACGGCGTCAGGCTCTCTTGGCGTGGATGAATTGCCCTAATTGCGGGTCTGAGGTCCCAGCGTGCGCAGAGATGCGGGCTGCAGGACTTTCGCGGACCCAAGGTTCATGTGACCCAGCGTACACAGCGGTGACCGCGCCCGACGCCCCTGAGTGGTTGAGGGTCGGCTCTCGGTTCTACCGCGAAACGCGACCTTGGGGCGACGATTCGAAAGTGGTCGAGCCGAACTGTGCGCAATCCCGTTCACGGACAGCTCGAAATGCTAGAGACGCAACCTGAGCTAGCGTTTGATCGTCGGTGCAGCGCGATCAGGAAGTCTGCGGCGGCCGTTGTCGCCGGCAGACGCTGGCGACGAAGACTAGCGAGATTGCGTGTGCGCATTGGTAACCAGGCTGTGACTCTATCTCGTCAGAATGGCTCGACCGAGCTGGTGGCGTCGTTGCCGCCGGGCACGGAGCCCAATTCACTCTGTCGCAGTGAGCAACTCGGCTCGACAACTCATGTCCTATCACGTCTCCGCCGATGGAACGCATCGCCACGTCGAGGGCGTCTGCACCGAAAGTGGATCCACTACACCCGCCAGGAGGTCGTTGACAGCATCAACGCCGGGAACACCTGGAAGACGAAGGCCGACGGGTGCGAGGCGGTGATCGAGCCCATGTCCTGCTGCCCGCGTTCGGGCTGCCTAGCAAAGCCTTACATCAGGACCAATCCCGACAGCACGAACAAGGACAACCTCGAGAACCTGGGCGAATGCTGAGGCGGCAGGAGGTGAGGCGGAGCGCTCCCGCGCGCCTGATCGGAGCCCGCCCGATGAGGCCATGTCATTCCCCGTCCGCCGCGGAGCGACTCGTCCGAGCGCCGTGAGCGACGCGAAGCAGGCCGGGCGCGGCAGGCGGTGAGCATTGGGCCAGCTGCCGGACGCCTTGAGTCCGGCCGCGAGTGCATCCCTCGCGCGGCCCAGGGCGATCCCGGCGGCCGGAGGGCGTGTCGTCCCCGCGCGGCCGGGTCCGTGCCGCGTCCCGCTCGTCGTTGGCGCGGCGCGGCCACGTTCGCCGGCGCTACGCTTCACCGGTGCGGTGGTGGCGTGTGCAGATGGCCGGGCGGGGTGCCGACGGGGTGGCGCGGGCCGGCGAGGTTTTCGTGTCAGACGGGAGCGGGGGACGCTTAAGGGGTCGCGATGGCCGTAGCGGATGCCTTCCCGTCGATTGACGCCGCCCCGGCGCTGCGCCGCTCGCGGGCGCGCCGTGAGGCGGCCCTGTCGGCCGACCAGGTGGCGGTCGCGGTCGATCAGCTGCGCGCCCAGGTGATCGCGGAGAAGCGGCGGGCGTTCCCGTCGCTGCCGCCGACCGAGCTGGAGGACCTGTACAGCGAGGCGTCGATCGGCGCGCTGCGGGGCCGGTTTGCGGACGTGCCGGCACTGCGCGCGTACGTGCGGCTACACGTGCACAACCGGGCGACCACGCTCAAGCAATCTCCCTACCACGCCCGCAGGCTGGGCACAGGGAGCGCCGTCCGGTCAGTCGCGGCCGACCGGCCGGACGGCGCTCCCGGCCCCCATGAGCGGGCGGTCCAGGGCGAGCTCATCGCGCTGCTGTACGAGTTCCTGGCCGAGCAGTCGCCAGTGGACCGGAATGTCGCGTGGCTGCTGGCCAACGGCTGCCGCCCGGCGCAGATCGCCCGCCGGCTCGGGATCCCGCGCGCGCAGGCGACGGCCGACTGCAAGCGCCTCCGTTCGAGCCTCGAGCGGTTCGTTGCGTTGCAGACCCGTCCGGCGGCGATCTGCGCCCGCCGCCGCGTGGATGTGCTGACCTGGCAGGAGACGGGGCGGATGCCGCTGGCGCTGCGCTGGCACCTGCGCTGGCATCACGGCTGCGGCTTGGCGGTGCGCGACGCTCGCGAGGCCGTGCAGCACGCCCTGCTGCCGCTGGTGCCAGCTGCGGCCGCGCTGCCGCGTGTGGGCCTGGTGCAGCGGGCGTGGCAGGCGATCGCCGGGCATCGCGTGACGACGACGGTCCATGACGCGCTCCTCCGTGTCCGCCGCCTTGCCCCTGCCGGCGGCGGCTCGGCCGCCGCCGGCGCTGGAGCGATTAAGGCAGTAGCGATCATCGGCGTCGGCGCCGCCGCCGTGCACGCGGTCGCCGCCGGGCCGGCTCATCATCCGCATCATGCACGGCCGCGGATCGTCGCCCACGCCACGAGCGACGTGACCACGACGCCTGTGAGTACTGTCCCGGCGGTATCGACAACGCCGACGCCGCTTCCGCAGCCGGCGACGTCGACCGTATCGACGACCTCGACGACCACGACCACCTCGAGTACGGCGACCGCGCCGGCCGCGCCCGACAGCGGCGCGAGCACCCCGCCCGCCACGGCGGCCCCCGGTGCGTCATCATCGGCGCCGTCAACGTCCACGGACGCCGCCGCCCCGACCGAGGCCCCGGCCAGCCCGACCGGCGCCACGGTCCAGCAGGGGGGAGGAGGAGGCGGCCAGGGAGCCTCTTCAGGCGTGGGGGGCGGCAGCACCCCGCCCTAGGCAACCGGTGAAAGGACCATCGATGAACCGACTTCCCTCGACGCCCGCAGCCGCGACCAGGAGACGTGCGCTCTCGCGGCCCGCCCGCAGCGCACTCCTGCTCGGATTGGCCCTCGGCATCGCCCTCGGCGCGGGCGGCCTGGCGCTCGGCGACATCGCCACATCGTCGAGTGGAGTCCCGAGCGGCACCGTCCTCACCTGCGCCGGCACGGGAGGCGCGCTGCGCTACGTGGTTCGCGGATCGTGCAAGCGCCGCGAGCGTAAGCTCGTGCTGGCCGACAGCGCGCCGCTGATCGCGACGCTCACGACCGGCACTGGGTCGGTTGTAGCTTCGCCCGGGCTGCTGCTTGAGGGAACGTCGATGAAGGGCGAGTTCGACTTGCAGCTGTCGCCCAAGGTCGTGCGTGATGTGCGCCGATGCGCATACATCGCAACGCCCTCCGTCACGCCCGAGAACGGCCATATCACGCGGCAGGTCGATGTCGTCGCGGCACCACTTGACGCGCATGAGGTGATTTTCCGCGAGTTCGACAGCAGCGGGGCTGTTGCGTCCGATGGGATCTCAGTCGAGATTTACTGCCCCTGATCTGACTGTCAGGACTCGAACTGCGGTCGCCCTCGCGGTCGTGCTCGCTGCGTGCGCCGTAGCGGCAACCGCACGTGCGAATCCCTACACGGTGGACGTCTGCGGCGGTTACGACTGGCCGGCGATGCCCTATAGCGCCAACGATTACGTCGCGATCGGAAGCGCTCAAAACTGCGGCTCCGGCACGGGAGGTGGCCATGGCCTTCAGGTTTGGTCAAAGTCGTCGGGAAGCAGCGGTCACGCCGGCGGCTACTGGTTCTCGGCCCCGGCCGCTACCTCGATCACCGGGCTGTCGTTCACGGGCGACTTCTCGGGCTGGGATGGCTGGGTTTCCCATTGGGCGACCAGCACCGACGGCAGCGGCGATCTGGCCGACCCTTGCGCGTCGTACAGCACGAACTGTAATTCGGGGCTCGAGTACGGGACGGGCTCGCAGTCGACGGCGGTCAACAACGCGAGCGAGATCGGGTTTGCCATCTGGTGCCATGCCTCCCCCTGTCCGCCCAACGACGGCCGGTCGATCTTCGGTCCGGCCGGCTCTGCGAATGTGTACTGGGCGCAGATCACGGTCAACGAGCCCGACCCGCCGAGCGTGTCGGCGGGCGGGAACCTGTGGTCGGCGGGCGGGCAGTGGATCTCGGGCGCCGCCGAGCCTGCTGGGTATTGGTCGGTCGGCTATGGGGCGTCGGACCCGGCGGGGCCGTGCGCGTTGCAGGCGCTGATCGTCAACGGCGGGGGAGGGTGGGTGCAGTCAGACACCTCGAACAACGTCTCCCCGGATTACACGCAGGCGGCACCGTGCGGGGCGAGCGGCCGGGGCACGTACTGGTGGTCGCCGAATATCGCCGCGCTGGCGAACGGGACCTATTACCTCCACGTCCAGGCGGACAACCCGGCCGGGATGTGGAGCGACCAGGCGGTCACCCTCAACGTCGACAACCAGCCGCCTCCGCCAGTCACAAACCTGACCGCGAGCTCGTCTGCGATGGGCCCGGCGGGCTGGTCCTCGAGCCCCGACTTCACGCTCAGGTGGACGGGGCAGCCGGACTATCCGGGGGCGCAGTCGCCGATCTCGACGACGAACGTGAGCGTCGCCGCCGTGTCGTCCGCACAGCAGAGCGCCAGCCAGACGACCGCGAACGTGACCGTCGGCTCGGCGCCGGGCGGGTACTCGGCCTCGGTGTGGGAGCAGGACCAGGCCGGCAACCAGGCCAGCCCGCAGTCGGTGGCGCTGTACTACGACCCGAGCAAGCCCTCGGCCCCGTCGTTCGGCCCAGGCCGGGCCACGTGGATCGGCTCGAGCGGAACGCAGCTGCCCGAGACGCTGAGCGCCACCGCGGGCGGCCCGTCGGGCGTGTACGGCTACTCGGTGTCGGTCGACGGCACACCGTCGACCAGCTGGCACAGCGCGAACGTCAAGGCCGACGCCGGCGGCAACGGCAGCTTCTCGATCTCGAACCTGGCGGACGGGATGCACCAGCTGTGCGCGGTCGCGTTCTCGGGCGCCGGCGTGGCGGGTCCGGAGGCGTGCACGACGATCCGGATCGACCGCCAGCCGCCCACCACGACGATCAGCTCGGACACGCCGCAGGCGCAGACCGCGTGGGTCAACCACCCGGTCACCCTGACGGTAAGCTGCGCCGACCAGCCGGGGCTCTCGGGCTGCCAGTCGGTCAGCTACCAGCTCGACGGCGGCGCGGTCACGACCGAGACCGGCAGCTCGGCGTCCGTCGTGGTGTCGGGCTCGGGCGCGCACACCCTGAGCGCCTGGAGCACCGACAACGCGGGCAACGTCGGCCAGGCGATCTCCGCGCAGGCGCTGGTCGACGTGAGCGCGCCGCAGGGATTCTTCGAGCCCCAGTCGCCCAGCGAGCCGCAGCAGCTTGCGGTCGCCGCGGCCGACCCGTACTCGGGCGTCGCCGGGGGGCAGATCCAGCTTCAGATCAACGGCAGCTGGACCGCGCTTCAGACCAGCTATGACAACGCCGGGCAGCTGACCGCGATCGCCCCCGACGACCAGCTCCCGCGCGGCAGCTGGGCGGTCCGCGCGATCGTCTGGAACGCGGTCGGAAACCAGGCCGTGATCACCGCCTACGCGGACGGCGTCGCGGTCACCCACCAGGTCCCCGCCCGCGTCCAGACCACCCTCCGCGTCGGCCGCACGCTGATCGCCACCCGCTCCTGCACCGCCCGCGTCGCCTCTCTGCAATCCCGGCGGCTCGCCCGCAACCAGCGCCCCACGGCCCGACTCACTCGAGCATGCCGGACGAAACTGGTCCCGGTCCATGGCGCGAGTGTGCGCCTGTCTGCGCCGCAGGGGATCGTGGTCGACGGCCAGCTCGAGCTCGCCTCGGGTGAGCCGGTCTCAGACCAGCGCGTGCAGGTGAGCTTCCAGGCGGTGGGCTGGACCGAGCAGCAGCTGGGAGAGACCACGACCGACGCCCGTGGCCGGTTCACGTACATGCTCCCGCCGGGCGCCTCGGGCACCGTTACGTTCACGTTCCCGGGTACCGACGAGCTCGGCAACGCGCAGAGCAGGATCACGACGGAGGTCCGCGGCGAGGTCCTCGCCCACGTCCCCACCAGCCTCATCGACCACAACGGCGCCTCGATCCAGCGCGTCTCCGGCCGCCTGGTCGGCGGCTACGTGCCGCAGGGTGGTGTGCAGATCCAGCCGGAGTACATCGAGGTGGGGCAGCCGACGCTGGCGTGGGCGCCGTTCGGCGCGCCGATCTACACCAACCGCAAGGGCCGCTGGTCGCTCGACATCCCGATCTCGCCTGCCGCCGCCGGGCACACCTACCTGCTGCGGTTCGTTGTCAACCGCCAGTCCGGCTGGCCGTTCGGGGCCACGGTCAGCGAGGTGTTCAAGCGAAGGCTGTAGGCAATTTCCCTGTCGCTGTTGGTGCCGCTCAGGCTAGTTTCGAATGTGAGAGGTAGTTTGGAACGGTAGGTTCGAGCGTGCCAGGTAGTTTCGAATGTCGTCGGTGGGTCGAGGAGCGCCGCGTGAGTCCAGCGGGCTTTTGACGGTTGACGTGACGCGTCTGCCAAGAACCGACGGCGCGACCCGTCGGTGAAGGCTTGTTCTAGCCTAGCTCGGCCAAGAATCGCGTCTCTTCGGAACTGGTCAGCGCTTCCTCGACGGCCTCGCGGATCGCTGTTCCGTTCGGGTTGGGGGCGCAATCCGAGCAGGGCTTTGAGTTCACCTATATGTCGAGTGCGCCGGGCTCGATATCGAGGTGTGGCATTCGACTGGATGCGTTCGAAGCCAGCGGCTTCTGCGAGTCGTGCCACGGCGCGAGGTGTTGACTTGGTCCTCCGTGTTGTGACCGCGATGCTTGGCCCAGAGCGGCGCGTGGTTGTTGCGCTGGCAGCTGTGGTGTCGAGGTAGCGAACCGAGGCGTGCCAGCTCAGCGGCGTGAGCATCCGCACGAGCGATACCGAGCAGAAGCGCCGTCCCAGCCAGCGAGAAAGTCATCGAAGTCAAACAGCCCCGCCAGTTCGCGATCAAACTCCTCCGCCGAGAACAGCTGCGGCACATGGCGCGCGAGCAGCCGGCCGTTGAGATCGTCGGGAAGGCGATAGGCGCGAGGGAAAAACCTCATCTGGCTTGAGGGCGGCGCTCAGTGGGCGGTTCGATGTGTTCGTCGAACCGCGGATCAGCCCGACGGCGTTTCCTGGCTGGCTAGTCCGCTTGCTGCTCAGCCCCGCTGGGGGCGACACGCTCCCCGACCCGACCCTGGCAACCTACCTCGCGCCACTTCCGGACGGCTGGAGCGCCTGGGTCGTCCCGGGCGTGCACGGTGTAAGCCTTGAGACGGTTGACAATTCCCGCGCCCTTGCCGAGAGCGCGTGCGGACGCCTCACGGCCGCTGAAGCTGGCGATCTGCTGGTCCGCTGGCCGGTCACCCGCGGGACGACGCGAATGCTCGACCTCGCCCCCGACAGCGTCCGAATCGTCAAGCTCGGCGTAAGCCACCAGTCGGTACAGACTGTCAACCTATCGAACAACGCCTGGTCGACGCGCATACCGCCCGGTGTCTCATCGCTCGCCGTGGTGCACGCGGGCGCGGTCCCTTGTCAAACACGATAGTGTGGTAAGGGCGTCCAACGAGCGATTCCGGGGTAGCGCGATGTCGAGCGAGTACACTACACCCGCCGTGTTCGCTTGCTTGGGGCTGAGATGACCCAGCAGCCTGTGTTTGCTCTCGTTGTGGGTGCCGCGCGCTCGGGTACGACGCTGTTGCGGCTGCTGTTGGACGCGCATCCCGAGGTCGGGTGTCCAGCGGAGGCTGGATTGCCCGGGCTGATGGCGCACATGGCGGGCGTGTGGATGACCGTCGACGCGGACGTGCTACAGGCTCGTCGCCGCGAGGATCCTGGTGCGGGCGCTCACGAGGCGAATGAGGAAGGGGTGATCGGCAAGCTGAAGGATGATGGAGGAACGGCGCGGAGGGTCGCGCTTGACCGGCTGCCGGCCGAAGCTCGCGACTGGATCCGGGCCGCGGTGGACGGGCCTATGCGCCGGTATGTCGAGCGTGACGGTAAGCGCCTGTACGTGGATAAGTCCCTTGACTCGGTGTTTCACCTGGAGCTGGTGCACGAGCTGTTTCCGACGACGCGTTACATCTTGTTGTTTCGCCACGTTATGGACACGGTTGCCTCGGGGATTGAGGCGTCCCCGTGGGGTTTCCAGGCGTACGGCTACGCCTCGTATGTGCAGGCGTCCCCTCACAATTCGGTTGCGGCGCTCGCGAACTACTGGCTGGCGCACGTGGCAGCTGCCCTGGAGTGGGAGGAGAAGCAGCACGAGCGTTGCCTGCGTGTGCGGTACGAGGATCTCGTCCTGCGGCCGAAGGAGACGATCGCGGGGATCTTGCGCTTCCTCGGGGTGAGCGAGGACCCGTCAGTCCTGCAGCGGGCGTTTGAGCGCGATCCGGCCCAGGGCCCCGGGGACTATAAGGTGGCGCACACGTCGGGGGTGCATGCGGGGTCGATCGGTCACGGCAAGCGGGTCCCGGTTGGCATGTTGCCGCCGCCACTGCTGGCGGCGCTGAACGAGAAGCTCACAGCACTCGGCTACGACGAGCTCAGCCGGGCGTGGAACGCGCAGGAGCGGCCGGTCGATGGTGACGGCGACAGCCTTTGGGGCCGCCGCCTGGCGGAGCTGATGGACAGTGTCACCATCGTTGCGGGAGCGGACGGGGAGGACGAGTTGCACTCGTTCGCGGTGGTCGCGGAGGATGATCATGCGCTGCGGTGGATCGTTGATTTGGAGTCGGGGGACCTCACGCAGGGCGACGGCGAGGCGGAGGGTGTGGTCACCGGCACCGCTCAGGATCTGGTGCTGATGCTGACCGGCGAGGAGAACCTGGGTGTGCTGTTGCGCTCGGGCCGGATCCGTCACCTAGCGGCCAGCGAAGACGAGATGCCCACGGACCTGCCGGCCACACTGGAGCGGATCGTGGGATTGCTAGGTGCACGGTCGGCCGGTGTCCGGCAAGCGGGCTGACGAGCGGCGATCACGCGACCGCGCGGCGGCTGCGGCCGGGGGAGGCCACCAGCAGGTCGTTGGACGCATTGCTCTGCTGGAGCTGCTGGACGCTGCGCTCGACGACGTGACCACGTTCGAGGCCGAGTATCGCGATTGGCTACTGCCAGCGCCGAGCCTGTCGCTGCTGGTGACATCCGGCGGCGCAGACGGCGGGGCGGATGGAACAGCGAGGCTTGGCTGGCGGGGCGGCGGTCCGTTCCCCCGCCCAGTTGAGACCCGTCGCCGGATCTGGTGGGCGGCGCCGAACCGGCTGCGCGTCGAGATCGTTCGCAACGGTCACGTAGTGCGAGTCGGCGTTCGGGAAGGCCCACGCTGGTGGCGCTGGGATCAGGCGGCGGGAGCTGACAAAGGAGACGCTAGGTTGACGGAGGGCGCTCGCGCGTTGCCGCCGCTGCTGGATCCTCCGCTGCTCACGCCCGCGCGGCTGCTCGGATGGCTACGGCTCGATGAAGTGGGAACAGGACGCCGCGCGGCACGTCAGGTCCTGACCGCCGTCGGCTATCCGCGTGATCGATCGGCGGCCGAAAGCACGCAGATTCACTACGAGCTCGAGTTCGACGCCGAGCACGGGACGATGCTGCGCGTGGCCGCATACGACGAACGCCGCTGCCTCCAGCTGACCGAGGCGAAGAACATCGCCTACGGGCACGAGCTTGACCCGCAGCTGTTCACGGCGCCCACGGCCGCCACCACCGAGGGACCAGCCACCGCCGCGCGCGACGAGGCCGCCGCCGACGGCCGGAATCCGGCCCCGCCGGGTTCATCGCGAGCGGCGGACAGGGTCTCACGAACACGACCGTATGGCTAACCGGGCTCCCGGGCGCTGGTAAGACGACCCTGGCGCGTACACTCGCGACCGAACTGCGCGGACACGGCGTACGCGCCTGCGTTCTCGACGGGAATGAGATCCGCGGGCTCTCAAGCGATCTGGGCCTTTCCCGCGCTGAACACGGGCAGACCGTCGACTCGCGGAAAGCACAGCGCGCCTCGCACATCGACGCCGTCGCTCTCGCCGTGATCGTCGAGAGCGGCGCGCACGAGCTCGATTTGGCGCTCGAGCTTCGTTACGAGCGATGTGCGGTCGTGCCCGGCGATCATCAGCACCTCCCGGCGTGGCGAGAAAAGCCCGCCGACGCTCCGAGTGCACCTTGCCCTTGCGCCACTTGGTGTCGATCACGGTGACGCCGCCGGGGCCGGTGACGTGGTCGATGTTCGCGTGGCCGGGCTCGGGGATGCGCCGGTCGTTCAGCAGCCTGATGGGGGTGGCCGTGGAGGTGCTTTTCGAGGCGAGCGGCGGTGCGCTCCTCGCCCTCGGCGCCCTGCAGCCAAGCGCGGGTCTGTTGAGGCTCGCGGATTACGCGCGCGAGCAGCACGCCGAGCCGCCCGAACCTGTCGCGGGCGTGCCGGTCGCCTCGGGCGCGCTGGCGCTCGTATTCGCGGCGGGCGCTAGCCCCAGCGATGCCCACCTTGACCGGTCGGCTTTGGTCGCCGCATGCCAGGCACGTGACGGTGCGGGTGGTGCGGTCCCAGATCGCCTCCGTTCCGCCGCTCAGCCCACGCCCGCAGACGACGCAGCGGGCGGGGCGGCGCAGCCGCAGCCGCCTGGACGAGGGAGCGTTCATCCCAGAGCTATCGGCACATTGACATGCGCCCGCCAGGTGAGCGGCGTCCACCGGGGTGCGCCCGCAGACCAGACACGCAATCCCGGCGACCTTCTCGCGCTGCGCGTCCGACGCTGGCACCAACAGGTTTGCAATCCCACCGGCGCGCGCTTGCCGCCCAGCGGCGCGCCCTTGGTTCGCAGCGGCCGGGAGCGAATCCGGCGAGGCGGTGCGGGGCTTGCCGCGGAGGGCGGGTAGGGGCGAAGTCGGCGCCTGGGTGAGCTGGCCATCACCACATAAGAGCACCGAATCGGCGCGATTCACCCCGTCAAAGCTGAGCTTTTGCAGCGCTGTCACAGAACTGTTTGAGGTCGGTGAGCTTTGTCAGCTTCGTGCGAGAAACGCGGCTGCTATTCGGCGATCGCCTCTCGCGCGAGGCGACGCGGGACCGGGCCAGGCGCGTGGTCGTCGGTCAGATCGCCTGCAGCCTGCGCGCGACTCAGCGAATGCGCGGAGCCCGTCGCGGGGAGCGCTCGGTCAGGCGCCGACTCGAGACGACCGATGACCTAGCGGGAGTTTCCGGCTGCGGGCGTGATTGTGGGGGTGGGGTGGGTGGTCGTTGGCTGCGTGTCCTGCGGTTTTGCAGGGGTTTCTGGGCGGGCGTAGGCTGCGGCCACGCTCCGTTCGGGCCTGTGTCCTAAAAGCTGTGCGGTTGTGTGCGGCTGGGTTGGTGGTAGTCCGCCTGTTTTTGGTGCAGTTTGCGGCTTTCCGTCCGAGGTCGGCTTTAGGCTGTGACCTAAATGGCGAGCCTCACGAAGAAGGTCATCAGCGGGCGGGCGTACTACTACCTGCGCGAGACGGCGTGGGTCGAGGGACGCTCGAGGGTGGTGCGCACCAAGTACCTGGGGCGGGTCGAGGACATCGAGCGGCGGCTGGAGCAGACGACCGAGCCGAAGGGTGTCGTGGTGCGGAGCTTCGGCGCGGTCGCGGCGGCGTTGAAGGTCGCCCGGGAGCTCGAGCTGGCGGGGGCGATCGATCGTGCGCTGGGTGGCGCGCGTGGCTCGCCGTCGGTCGGGGAGATGATCGCGCTAGCGGCGATCAACCGCGCGTGTGCTCCGCGCTCGAAGCGGCAGCTGGGTGACTGGCACGGCCGTACCGCGCTGGCGCGGCTGATGCCCGCTCCGGCCAGGTCGCTGTCCTCGCAGCGCTTCTGGGACGCGATGCACGTGCTCGGCGACGAGGCGATCGCCACGGCGGAAACGGAGATCGTGGGGCGCTGTGTCGACCGCTACGGGATCGAGCTGCGCCCGTTGATCTACGACACGACCAACTTTCAGACGTACATCGACTCGGCCAATCAGCGCAACACGATCGCCCGTCGCGGGCACTCCAAGGGCGGGCGGCGGGATCTGCGACTGATCGGGCTGGCGCTGTGCGTGGCCCTGGACTCGAACATCCCGCTCTGCCACCAGCCCTACGAGGGCAACCGCAACGACGCGACCCAGTTCCCGGACGCGATCGCGTTGATCAAGACACGCCTCGAAGCGCTCGGGCTCCCACGCGAGCGGCTGGCCGAGCTGACGCTCGTCTACGACAAGGGCAACAACTCGAAGGCAAACCAGCCCCTGGCGGACGAGCTCGGGCTGGGGATCGTCGGCTCGCTCTCGCCATCCCAGTACCCCGAGCTGCTCGACGTGGGCGACGAGCGCTACCACGAGCTCGACGGGACGCCGGGCACGCGCGCGTACCGCACCCAGCTCGAGGTCTACGGCCAGCAGCGCACGATCGTCGTCTCGCACTCCGAGCGCTTCGCCCAAAAGCAGCGGCGCTCATTCGCGCAGACGCTGGCCAAAGCCGGCCGCGAGCTCGACGAGCTTCAAGGCGTCGTGCAGCGCGGCCGCCACCGCATGGACGAGCGCGCCCTCACCGACCGGATCGCCAAGATCCTCAAGCGTCGCTGGCTCAAAGACGTCATCACGATCGAGCACGACCTCACCGCCGGCGCCCTGCGCTACCACGTCGACCCCGACGCGATCGAAGCGGTCGCCGCGCGCGAATGGGGCAAGCGGATCATCTTCACCGACCGCCACGAGTGGACCGACGAGGAGATCATCGCCGCCTACCGCGCCCAATCCAAAGGCGAGAACGCCTTCCGCCAGAGCAAAGACCGCGAGTTCGCCAGCTTCTCCCCGGCCTTCCACTGGACCGACCAGAAGCTACGCGTGCACGCCTTCTACTGCACGCTCTCGCTGATGATCGTCTCGCTGATCGAGCGCCAGATCCGCCACGCCGCGATCGAACTGGACGGACTGCCGCTCGGCCCGAAGCTCGCCATGCGCCTCCTCACCGAAATCCACGAGGTGACCAGCATCTACCCGCCCGCCGGCGGACGCCAAGGCCGCCCCCGCGCCCGCACCACCCTCGCCCAGACCGACGACACCCAACAGCGCCTCCTCGACACCCTCGGACTCTCCGACCTCGCCCCAACCACCCTTTAGGTCACAGGCCACCCATCACCCAAACACCCGACCACAACAGGGCAAACACGCGCTCCACACACCCAACCCCGGAAACTCACGCTAGGACGCGCATCGCTCGAACCAGAACACGCGACTCTGGAGCTCGGCTTTGATCCGAGCGACGGCGGCCGGATCGTCCGGCAGGGGGATGTGCACCGTCACCGTGTGCTCGCTCCCTTCGGGGCGGGCGAACACGATCGCCGTCGGCGTGCACTCGACCCGCCAGCCCGAGGCCTTGGCGCGTTCGATCGCGTCTCTGAGCCATGGATCGATCCCGAGCAGCGTCAGCAGCGCGGTGGTCTCTTCGAAGCGTGCACGGAGCGCTTCGTGGTCGCGCGCCAAGGCTCGACGCGAGCCCTCGAGCTGATCGAGGCGGCTCCGCATGTCATCGTCATTGTGCCGGCGAAACAGGAAGATCGACACGAGGGCCGAGGCTAGGTTTGCCTGCGGACGGATCTTGGCTGTAGCCGCGCACCCGACGTCGTCGGATAGCGCAAACAGCGAGCTTTCGTTCTCGCCCGCTACAGCTTCCGACCGGTGCCTGAGCCGGAGTGAGTGTCGCGCGACCTCGACGAAGCCCTCCGCCTCCTCGCCCCCGACACACCGCACAGAGCGCGTAGGGCACGAGTAGCCTCGAGGTCAAAGCCGGCCGCGGCGAGCCGAGCGACCCGGGTGTGGCGGATCTGGAGGCTGAGGTTTTGACTTGAGAGGCGGGGGGCCTGGCGCGCCCTCGTCGGCCTCGGCAGGAGTTGGCCGGCGACCACAGGGGAGTCAATGGGTTAGCCAGGTCGGCCCCCGGCGCGCAACGGCGTAGCGCTCGCGTCGAGGGCCTCAAGGTCGGCCCCTGCGCCGACGCGGCACACGGCGGGAGTCGGTGGGGCGCGGCGGCGGGCTGATCGCAGTTGTCGTCCTGGTCGGGCTCCTCGCCGGCTGTGGGGCTCGGCGCTCGCACCGGAGCAAGCGCCGGGGCGCCGGTCGCGACGATCTCGCTCCAGGCCCGGTTGCAATCGATCTCGCCGGCACGCACCGACGTCCCCGCGGTGTGCGGCGAGGTCTGAGCCTCGCGCTCGCGCGGGGCCTCGGTCCGCCGCCTCAGGTGCGCCAGCTCGAGGTGCGGTTCACGGCCGGCAACGTCTATCAGGTGGCGAGCCACCCGTCGTGTAGCGAGCCGGTGCTTCAGGGTCGGGGCCGGGCGGGTGCCCGGCCACGTCGGTGATGGGCTCGGGATAACAGGTGACAGGCGTTCCAACCGGTTGACGGCCGCGCTTGCGCTCACCCAGCTTCAGGCGGGTCCCGCGAATAGATCCCCGAGGTCGGCAGGCACGAGGTGGGCAACGTTTCAAACCTGAGGAAGACGTCAGCTGGCAGCTCGGCCACAAGCCTGGCTTTCTCTCGTTCGTGAACCATCAGCTTGTCCAGCCGACGCTGAGCGAGGGCGACATCCTGAAGGATGTCTGCCTTTGCATGCTCCTCGTAGGAACGCCGGAAGTCCTCGTATAGCTGGATGCAGTCGAAAATCAGTTCGCCGTTGCAGATACGGAGATGCCGCTCGGGTGCTCCTCGCACGACGGCGACGCCGGAATGGCTCAGGTAGAGGTGCGCGACGCCATCGCGGAGCAGCTGCTTGGCCAGTTTGCCCAGGTAGCCATATCGCTCGTCAATCCGGGCCATGTACCCCGACCAGTAGCTGTCAACGCGGCTGCCGGGATTTCTCGCGGCGCTACTGATCGCGCCCAAGAGCTCCGACCCCGCGAACACAGCTGCGACCATCAGGTAACCGCCGGCTCCGAATGGCTTCGGTGTGATTTCGGTCTTGATTGATTCGAGGTCCCCGAACGCATATCCCTCGATGACATTCGTGAGCAGTTCAGCGACCGGGATCGAAAGTGATCCTCCGCCCTCCGGGATCATCCCGACCGCCAGCGCGCCGCTCGCGCCGGCGCTGGCCACCAACCCGCTCGCGCTAACCAGTACGGCTGGCTCGACGGCGACCGCGGTCGGGTCCTTGCGGTCTCTGCTGTTCGTGCGTCGGCTGCGTTTCGCCATGAGTCCAGTCTAAGAAGGGGCCCGACGCAGACAGGATGGACCACTGATGGCAAGCTGCAAGCCGCTACCTCGGTGCGCAGCCATCGGTCCCGGATCCGCGGCGGTGAACGAGTTGATGCCCGGACTCTGGGGATGAGGCCCTGAGTTGAGAGCCAGGACGCTGGCGCGACCTGGCCCGCCCCGGCGGGAGCTCGCCCGGCGACAGGGGAGTCGACTGGCTTAAGCGCGACCGGGGACGCCGTAGCATCCGCGCCGAGGCCGTCAAGGTCGGCCCCTTCGGGGCTGCCCTTCGGGGCTGCCCTTCGCGGCTGCCCTTCGGGGCTGCCCTTCGGGCACCGCTGACGCGGCTCCTTTGACTGCCTCTCCGCTCCCGGTCTGTGGCAGTGGGGTCCCCTTCCAGGGAACCGGTGTCGACGACACCCGGGGGTGGCGAATCTTGGCCAGGTGGGAAACGCGCGCTCGACGCTCGCGACGCGCTAACAGGCGCGCGGCGCGAGTTGCTCACCGCTCGCGGGGAGGAACGAGTGGCGGTCCACACGCGCCTGCGGCGACCGCAGGGAAGTCGAATTGGTACCTGGTCTACGGACGTTCAGGATTCACCCCGGCGAGATCCTCACGGGCCACGGCGATCACGTCGCCGCGCTCACCGACGTCGCCGCGCTCACCGACGGCACCGCGATCATCGGCGGTAGCGAGCGCAGGTGGTCGACGCTCGGGCGGTACCGGTTCCGCAAGGGTCGCGTCGCGGCCTGCTGGCTGCTGCCGCGGATCCGGAGGAGTTCGATCGCGTGTGGAGCGCCGCCGCGGCTGACCGCCGTTGCGGCAGCGGGCGGCCCTCGATGTCGGTGTCGATCACGAGCTCGTGCCGCACGCTCAACCGCTCGGCCTCGGGGAACGCTCGAGGCTCGCTAGGAGGAGTCAACCGGCCGGCCGGCCTGCTCCTCGATCCATCGGTGAAATGTGCGGATCGCGTCAGCGGGGTCGATCAGGCCCGGGAGCGGGCGGCGCTCGGCGCCGGCGCCCGGCGGGTGGCGGTGGTAGGGCATGTCCGGGTGGCCGGCCGGGTCGAAGTCCCAGCGCTGGTCGACGCCGTGGTGGTGGGCATGGTAGCTGTACTCGACGAGGAAGTAGCCGCGGTCGGACTCGGCGCCCTCGGCGAACTGCGGCGACCACAGCTCGGAGATGCTGAAAGTGATCTCGGGGTCGAAGTCCGAGTCCTCGTCGTTCGGGTCGCGCAGCCGGACGCCCTTCAGGCGCACCAGCCCCGTCGGCGGATCCTCGTAGTGAAGCTCGTCCCACTCGCTGGGCTCGCGGGGCCCGGGATCGGGCGCGTAGCCGAACTCGAAGAACAGGTCGCGGAGGCGCTCGAAGCGCTCGGCGACGAACCACACGCGCTCGTCGGACACGCGGCCATTGTCGGTGATCGGCCGGATTCAAGTCGACTGTGTGAGGCGTCGATATTATGGATATGCTACCTATCGTGGAAATCATGGAAATCGTCGATCTAATGGACTACGGTGTCGACCATGGCCCGCGTTGACGAGCACTACCTCCGCGTGCGCGACTACGCCGAGCGCTTCAGCCTGAGCGAGTCGGCCGTCTACAAGAAGATCGAGCGCGGCGAGATCAAGGCGATCCGGATCGGCAAGACTGTGCGGATCCCCACCTCCGAGGTGGAGCGCTACCTGAACCCCACGCGCCTGCTGGCGGAGGACGGCGCGCCGCGCGACGGCGAGCCGCACAACCTCGGCGACCGGCTCGCGCGCTTCGAGGAGCAGACCGGCGCCCGGCCCGGCGAGTACGTGCAGGCGTGGCGCTCGGGCCAGATCGAGGACACCCCGGAGAACGCGCGGCTGGCGATCGAGGCGCTGGCGCTGCGCGCCGTGCTCGAGCAGCCGACGCTCGCCGGCGCAGACTGACGAAGCTGAGGCACCAGCCGCGGACGAGGGTCGTCCTCGGCGAGATACTGCGGCGTGAGCCGATCGGAGCACGATGTAAGCCAGGTCGACCGGCGTGCGCCCGCGCACACCCGACACACCAGCCCATTGCGGTCACGTTGAGGATGGAGCGCCACTCGGCTATAACCACCGACCTCTGGCTTATCGAGCGGTGAGGTGCGGTGGTGGCGGCGACGGCCCAGGAGCGTGAGCGCGCGATTCAGATGAACGACGCGGTGGCCGTCCCGTGGGCCGACGCGATGCGTGCGCACATCGAGGCGCCACCGGATGACGGCTATGCGGGACGCCTGCGCGGATTCGCGCGCGCGGCGCGGGCGAGGGCGGATGCGGCCCGCGTGGCCGACGTCGCAGGGCTGAAGTGGGTGCGACATCCGGGCGCGCTCAGAAGCCAGCCTCCGTGCGAGCTACGACCGGGTTCCGGCCGGGTTGGGCCAGAACAGCTTTGGGAGCGTTTCGACGGCTGCGTTCTGGCATACAATCGTGCGATCTCAGACGCGTCGGCGGGGGCGGTGGCTGATGCCGCCGAGGACTTGGCCGAGGTCGCAGAGCTGTTGGCGGACGCCGTCGACGCCGAGCACCGGCACACCTGACGGATGGTCTGGGCCGGCGCGGGGGCGCTGCGGGACCGGAGACGCTGTGGGGGGTAATCCAAACGCCGACACCGACACCGACACCGAGCACCCTGGTTGGAGCAGGGCGTGTAGCGACGTATGGTTGAGGTGTGAGTACCGCGCCGTTTTCGACCGTGTTCGTCAGCTCGATCCAATCGGGGTTCGAGGCGGTCCGCGCCGCCGCGCGCGAGGGGATCGAGAGCTTCGGCTGCCGGGCGCTGATGGCGGAGACGGCGGGAGCGGCGCCAGCGTCGCCGCGCGACGCGCTGCTCGGGCTGGCCGAGCAGGCCGACGTTTCCTTCTGATCGTGGGGCCCCGCTACGGGGACGTCGGCGCGTCGGGCCGCTCGCCGACCGAGGATGAGTTCGACCACGCGCGCAGCCTGGGCAAGGACATCCTCGTGCTCGTGTACGACGGGTCGCGGGAGCCCGAGGCGGACGAGTTCCTGCGCCGCGTGCAGGGCAGCTGGGAGGAGGGCTTCTACGCCCCGCGCTTCACCGGGCCAGGGCAGGTGGTCGGGCTCACGGTCCGCTCGCTTCGCGAGCTGGCCGAACGGCGCGCCGGCGGTGCGGCCGCCCCGGAGGCCCAGGCGCGCGCCGCGCACCTTGCCACCGGCGAGCGCCGCGGGGGCTACGGCAGCAGGTCGCGGCTGCGGGTCGCGCTCGTGCCCGTCGGCTCGCCGGTGCTGCTTGATCCGATGCGGCTCGACGACGCGGCGCTGATCGACCGATTGGCAGGAGCATTGCGCACCGCCGGTGTCGTGCCCCAGACGGCCGGGATCCAGACGCAGGTCTCGGGCGACGGCGTCCTGCTGCAGGCCACCCAGAGCCGGGCGTGGCAGTCGACCGACGCGACGATCGGCGCCGACGGCTCGATCGCGATCGAGCTCGACGTCGCCGCCGGGGGGATGCTCGGATCCGGTCAGGTCGATCATGGCCGGGTGAACAGCGCCGTGGCCGGCGCCGCGGCGTTCGCGCAGATCGTCTGGGGCGAGGTGGACGATCGCGGCCAGGTGCGCCAGGTGGCTGCGGCAATCGGGGTTCCCGACGCGCAGGGCAAGCTGTACGTGATGCGCTCGACCGGCAACTCCTCACGGGTGCCGATGGGCGGCCCGGCGACGGTGGTCGTGCCGCAGCCGGCGCTGCTGTTGCGGCGCGAGGACGTCGGTGCGGAGGAGAGCAGAAACCGGCTGGTGGTCTCGCTCAAGCGGGCGTTCGCAGACCATGGCGCCCTCTACGAATAGTCGAGGCGTGCGTGCTCGCGGCCGTCAGCCGTGTCGATCGCCGTTGCCGCTACCGCGCCCCGCTCGCTCTGACCCGTGCGATCTCGGCGGCAAGCGCGCGGGCAAACACGAGGGGGTCCTTCTGGCTCAACGATTCGCGCGGTGCGACCTCGACCCGCACCCGCAGTGGTTCTTCCTCGCCGACCTGAAAGACCCACTCCTGACTGATCCTGCGGCTGTCCTGTATGGCGTCGACCTTCAGCCGGAGAGTGTATGTCCACTCAGGCGTGATCCGGCGGGTGGTGTATGAGCACTCCGAGCTCCACTGCTGCGTGTGCACTCCCGAGCCCCAGGGCCGCTCGTCGCGCATGCCCCGCACGTCGTGCAGCAACCCGGGGACGAGAATCAGGACGCGAACGCTGGTGCCCTCCTCGTCCACTAGTACTGCGAGCGGCTTGTCGCTCGGTCGCATCCCCACGAGCGAAGCAACCGCGTGCACGTCGCCGATGGCAAACCGAACCGACTCCGAATGCTCCTTGGCCTTCTCCTGCGCCTCTCCGCTCCAGGTAAGTTCCGAACTCGCCTCCATGGGAATGCCCAGGCTAGATGTCGCGGCGGACGGGGCGTGACCACGCCGACCCCGTTGCCGGACCACTGACACAGGCCGGGCATCGGCCGACGGTCGTGGCCGACCCGACCGTCGGCGCGAGGAAACGCCGTCCGACGATTCATGCCGCCGGTACGCTGTGGGTCGGATGGGTGAGCCGACCGTTACTGTCACGCAGCAACCGTGTCCGACTTGCGGCGGCTCGGGCGAGCCCGAGCCGATCGTCTCGATGGACAAGTTTCAGCGGACGATGTCGGTGGGGGGGATCTGCCCGGACTGCAAGGGCGGGCGGAAGATCGTCAGACAGGTGCCGCTCAGTGAGCTCCGCGAGCTGCTCGCCGACCCCAGCCGGTTCGCCGGGCGTCCGTAGCCCGAAGAGCTCGCCGAATTTGGCGTCCTGAGCCAGATCCGACCGACGGGGGCTGTAGCGTTTTAACGATGACTGAGAACAAAGCCCAACAGGGGACTCCCCCGACCACGCTTGAGCAATCCGACGCCGTCGCGAAAGAGCTGTCGGAGGCTCTGCGAGGAACCGGCGCGGTAGTGCTACCCACTGACGCAGCGCCTCGGATCGATCCCGTGATGCACATGTCTGGAAAGCCCGAGCAGGCCCCCTCCCAGCCGACCGGGTCGAGCGCCGCGAGTGGCGCCCCTCCGACCGGGCAATCATCGAACGAGTAGGTGTCCGACCCGGGCCTTCTCGGCTTCGCGGTTCTCGCCGCGAGCTTGGGGCCGGGCTATGTTTTCGAGCGCGTAGCCGAGCGCAGGCGGCCAAGAATCCCGAGGAGCACCCTCGGCGAGACGGTCGAGCTGATCGTAACGGGCGCGTTCTTCACGATCGTCGCCGCGATGATCGTCCTCACGATCGGGCATCCCACTCACTGGCTCGACGTTCGTCGCCTCGCCGCGCACGCCACCTCGTATCTCGTGCAACACCCGGGGCGGGCTCTCAGCGCGATTGCGGCGCTGTACGCCCTGAGTTTTGCCCTCGCGGCTCTGGCGGCAAGGATCCTGTATCGAAACACCACCGCACAGATCAAACCTGGAGCCGTGCCTTGGCATCACATTTTGCTTCAAGAGCGTCCCGAGGGCGCGACGACGTTCGTAGTCCTGTCACTTCGGGACGGCAGCGAAGTCGGCGGAGTGCTCAGCGCTTACTCGCTCGGTGGGGATAATCGCGAGATCGCGCTCGTTACCCCGATGGCGATCCGACCAGCCGACGGCTCCGATCCTCAACTGTTGAGCGAGGATTTTGTGCTTCTCCGAGAGTCAGACGTCGCACGAGTTCGAGGCCATTACGTGACGTAGTCCGGCGTGCCTTGGGTGTCCTGCCGCTCAGGCCGAGCGGCAGCTGAGCGCAGGCGAGGGCGAGAGCCCGGCGGCGGCCACGGGGTCAGCCGTGGACTTCGAGTCCTCCGCGGCCGGGGAATCACGATGACCAGGCTCGCTCTGGCCGGGTCGGCAGTCTGTGGGCCCGCCGAGACTGACGGCGCTCCAGCCCGAGACAACAGTGGCCCCGCCAGCGACGGTCAGCTGTGCTCGTTGTTGTCGGTCTTCGGCGGGCTCTGCCCGGGACCGAAGACCGCGTCTGTCAGTCGCTTTACGAGCGCACGAAAGGGACATTCGGCGAACCCGGCCAAGAACGCGGCGGCGAAGTAGACGTCCGGGTTGAACTTGGTCGGTGAACTCGGCTTTGAACCTGCGGCGGTCGTTCCCGCGGTCGCCAGCTCCGTGGTCACGAGCAGTAGAAACGCGCCGATCGTGCCCATCACCAGCCCGGTCCAGGGGCGCAGCTTGTGCCACAGGTTGTAGCTGTCCTTCCAGTCGAGGCGGTGGTGCCGGAAGATGCCGGTCAGGCTGGCGAGCGATCCGCCGATCGCCCCGAACAAGATGATCCCGAGCGGAAGGTGGCCAAGGTGACGCTCGTGGATCCAGTTGCGAAAACCGCCGATTGTCTCGGCTAGCCCGGCAAGGAACAGGAGGGCAAAAAACGAAATCACCGCGACGGCGATCACCGACTGAGGCGCTGCCGCGACAAGAGCGGTAGACGTCGGAGAATCTCGCTCGGCCACAAACTCAATCGTGCCTCGTCATCCGGACGCGAACAGCGGCAGCGCGGCCGCCCGCCGCCGTTGAGCAGCGCCCCATCGGCCCGCAGGAGACGTGGAAGGCATCCGGAGTCACAGGCGCCTTGCGCTGCTTGACCGCGCCAGTGAGGCCGCACTGCGTGTCAACCAGGTCGGGGCCACGGCGCGGGACCTCGATCATTCTGGATCCAAAAGGGGACCGACGCGGTCCCGAGCGCGATCGGGACGGCTCGCCCTAGCGACCACCGCCGCCACTTCCGCCGTCAGGCCCCGGATGCCAGGGGAGTCGGGGTCTCACCCCCGCACGAGCGGGTACCAGAACCGCGGCACCCCGTGGAGCACCACGGAGAGCTATTTTCGCCGTGGCGGGACGCGACCGAGACCGGAACGCTCGCGGCTCCGTTTCATCTGACGCATGTAGACGCCCATGCCGACCTTGGCCTGGGCGAGACCAGTCACGAATACCTGCTGACCGAGCCGATGGCCGCCGATCCTGGTGACCGATAACCCCTCGGCCACCTCGCCGAGGGGCCCGGAACGCCCCACAGCGCGCCGACCCCAGCCCCCCGACGCCGAAATCAACGATCCGGGGGCATCCGGCAAGCGCGCCGGCGGCATTTCCGTCGGGTAGCCGGGGCGGGTTGCCCCTGCGCCGGCTCCCACAGAACCGTGCTTGCGCTCGTCGCACACGGCTCCTCGGGACGGCGGGGGTTGCGAACCCCGCCGCCGACCGCTATGGACCTCGACTCATTCCCACAGCCCCAGTTGGGGCTGGACGGGAGCGACGATGGCCTGGTGCGTGCGGTGGTGCATGTCGACCAGCAGCAGGAGCCCGCGGTCGGTGAAGAACCGGGTGCGGAGTCCTTGGTCGACCGGGTAGCTGTGGCTCAGAGCCCACCATGAGCGGTTGCCTTGGTAGATCCCGTGCCATGCTGGCCGCCGCTTGACGCCCAGGGCGATGAGGTTGCGGACGATCGTCCGCTTGCGTTTCCGGTGACGCAGCAGGATCGCGCGCAACCGCCGCCGAAGATGGCCCCGGACCGGTCCGGGACCCTCGCTCGGCGTTCTGCTGTCGCGATCGGCAGACACAGCTGACCCGTCATTTCATTGACCGGGACCGCCTTCCCTTGCGCACCGGCGCTCGATCCGGCCCGCTCAGCGGGCATTACCCCGCCTTCCAGTAGTACGCGGTCCTCCGACTTCTGCTGGGCCATCGAGCCATCGTCCTTTCGTCCTCCGGCCTACCGGCCGAACCCGGCCGGAACCCAGCAGATCTCCCAGGGTAAGACGCTGAGACTTCGCTGCGATCACGTCGCCACTACGCCCTCGGCACCAACAGGAATCGGGCATCGCTGCTGCAGGCCAGCTCACCCAGCCAAGGCACGCCTTACGGCGCTTCACTCTCGTTCGCAACCACAACGCACCTACGGCTTCCTCCAGACACGCCCTCACGGAACCCCGCCAGCACACCGTTTCGAACCGGCCGCCAGCGGGCCGCCCGGTGAACTCCGGGCCGCGCCCTTGCCTCCTCGATGTTGGATTCCCCCTATCAGGGCTCCAGGACAGGACTTCCTCCTCCGATCTCAAACGTCATGCCTGGCACACCTCCGCTCGCCTACGGCTCGCTCCGGGAAACGCCGCCGCAGTCGCACTCCAACCGCTCTCCAACCCGACCCGCTCAACCCAGGGGGGTCAATTCTCAACCGGCGCCAGAGGGTAGTCAATTCTCAACCGGCCTTGACAGTAATGCGTGCGGGCCGACTGGACTCCGCAGTCGCTTCCTGCGATCAGCCGCGAGTATCCGAGAATGCTGTTCTGTCTTCGAATCCCGGTAGCGGTACTGGCAGAAAGCGTGTATGCCCGGGGCTCTTGTTGTTATCGGGCTTGGCGGGTCAAGCTCTGGGTCAAGGCGCCGACTGCGCCGACGGCGCCGATGCCAGGCCCGCCGGGAGGGCATGAGCCCTGGGCTGCTCAGTGGGCTTCTGCCAGCCGCCGCGCTCTTCGAGGTCTACCCATCGGTCCTTTTCAGGAGGCGCCATGCATACTCCTTGTCCTTCGGCGGGGATACCGCAAGCTTCGGCGGTCGCTCGGCCAGCTGTCGGATGCCCGGCGGAAACCTCGGCATCTGCGTCTGGCTAGCGATCGGAGGCGCGGTCGGCTTCTGCCAGCCGCCGCCAACGATGGCCTTCGGCTCGACGGGAGCCGTCGGCGCTTGGGGTTCAGACGACTCTCGATCGGGGCGTCTTTCGCTCGGGCGGCTGTCGGCTGCGCGCACTCATCCATCGACCGCGATATCGGCCCGTCCGGCGGAACCAGCAGGCGGTCGTTGAAGCCGCCCGGATCAAGAGAAAGCGAAGTGACGACCCAGAGAGAGCCGGCCGCAGGCGGCCCTCCCGAACCCCGGGCGGACGCCGGTCGAGTTCCCTAAAGTGGGTCGAGGTATGACGATCTTTCGGCGTCGACTGTGACCAGCTGAAGCTAGAACACGTCCGGGAGTTGCTCGCCGACGCGGGCCCCGAAGCGCTCCTGTGGGAGGCGAAAGGGATGAAGGCGGAAAGGGGCACGTCCGCAAGCAGGTGTGCGGCTTCGCCATCAGTCACGACGGCGGCTTTCTGATCATCGGCGCCGACGAGTCAGGTGGATCCTGGCGCGTCGACGGAGTGGCGTTCCCGGACAAGCCACCCGCATGGATCTCGAGCGTGATCGGCAACGGTGGCGTCACTCCGTACCCTGCCGGCCTCGATACAAGATCCTGGGCCGTTGACGGCGACCGGCACGCCGCTATGGTTTGCGTGCCCCAAGTCGCGACCCGCCGTGCAATGCGCACGGGACGGTCTACGAGCGCGTGTCGGGCAGGACCGTCTCTGTTCGCGAGCCGCTGCGGTTGGCGGCGCTGTTCCAGCGCGGCGACGTAGCTCGAAGCACGGCCGAGGCAGGGACCGCAGGCACGGCGCGGTCGGCCATGTTCCGCGGCCGGGAACACCCATCTCACGCTGATAATTTCATCCAGTTCGGGCTGGGGCTCGCGGCGGTGGGCTACCCACCCTGACATCAGTTCCCGCTTGTTCAGTCGCACCTTCGAGCAAGATGTGATGTCCAGCATCCGGACGGTCCGTCGCACGACACGCTCCGGCCGCACGTACAGATCCTCGCGAGGGTTGTCCTTCACGGTTCCACAGGATCCGGCCGGGACCTGGAACGTGCTCGTCGATACGCGGGCCGCGTTGGACGAGCCGCTGGTAACCGCGCGCATCGCGGCCGGCGAGAGCTTCGAGCTGATGGAACGCTCTGCAGTCTTGTTTCTCGAGCGTTAGCCCACGTACTCTCGACCGCGCGTCATCTACCAGACCGCCTCGGCATACCGCCGTTGATCAGGACGCTGAGCTGCGCTGGCGCGTCAGCTTCGCCCAAGGGCTCTGGCTCCCTAATTATGTGGCCAAGTCCGCTCAGCGCCAAGAGACAGTCGGATGAGATGCCGCTTCTTGAATGGCGATCGAGCTTCAGGTCGGGCTCCGGCGGCCGCTGCGCTCACGTCGGGAAACATCGAAAGCCAGCGGAAGTGCGGGTCCCCGGGTGCTAACACAACCTGAAGAAGGCCTCTGAGGAGAGGGTTACGATTCAGCCTCCCACAGAGCCCAACTCAAGGCGGTAGATCCAGGCTCAAGCACGCCCTGGTTCTCATCACCCGTTGCGTACAGCTGCCGAGTCGCGCTCACGGAGGCCGGCAAAAGGGCAAGCCTGCTGGCTGACACGGCCGTGCACCCACGGATCGTGGCGAGATTTCGCGACGCCAGCGGACGTGACATCGCCGCTGGTGGGGAAGCCTATAGTTTGTGCATCCGGAGAATCGCTTGACCCTGACACCTCCCGACCAGGAAGGCACGCGAGTGGCGGGCCGCCCGACTCATCGCTACATAAACCCCGAGCACGCATAGGCACGTGAAAGTGGCCCTACCGCTGCCCCCACGCCATCTTGCTTCACGCGTGTTCTCAGTAGAGGGGTGGAGCGACCTGGACGCCGCCTACGAAGAGTTGGGGGCGCAGACCCAGCGACAGATCATGCGCCTACTCCCTGACGAGTGGTCGTTTGACGGAAAGCGCATCCTTGACTTCGGTTCGGGAGCTGGGCGAACCCTGCGTCACTTTCACACGGAAGCCGCCGCTGCCGAGTTCTGGGGGTGCGACATCGACGAGCCCAGCATCGCTTGGATGCAGGAGCACCTATGTCCACCATTTCATGCTTGGCGATCGACGTACAACCCTCCCTTGGGGCTGGAGCACGGCACATTCGATCTGGTCTACGCGGTTTCGGTGTTCACCCACCTCACGGCTAACTCGACGCAGTGGTTACTCGAATTGCATCGCATGCTGAAGACAGACGGACTTCTCATCGCCACCTTCATGGGTCGCTGGAATTCCGAGTTCTTGGCGAAGGAGCCATGGGTCGAGGATCGCGTTGGCATGAACATCCTATATCACTATCGTGATTGGGACAGTGGCGGGCCAGCCGTGCTTATGTCTGAGTGGTGGGTGCGTGAACACTGGGGTCGTGCGTTCGACATCCTCCGCATCGTTGATCAGTTTCAGAATTTTAGTTGGGTGGTGATGAGAAAGCGCGCTGTCGAGCTCAGCACTGACGACGTTGAGCGGCCCTCCAACGATCCACGGGAGTACACGGCACTACGACACAACATCATCCAACTTCAACGCGAGCTGGACGACGAACTCCAATCGCGGCGAGCACGACACGATCGCACCGTGGCTGATCTGGTTGCTCGCTACGAGGCGAAAACCCGGGACTATGAACAGACAATCCGTGCCTACGAGAACTCGGTGACCTGGCGTGCCACTAGGCCGGTACGCCAAGCCATACGCGCCGTGCGTAACCGTTACTCACTGCGCTCGTAGCGCGGCGCCCAGCGTACCCGCTGCTCACAGCTTCCGACGCGCCAGAGCTGGCCGTACACAGGCGGGTGATTCCGCTCTTCGCGAGTTGTGTAGAAGAGGCAGAGGGTCACGGACGTTCCGCGACGACGATGTCTTGGGTACTCCGTCCGGCGTGCCCGGTCCACGATCCATGATGAATTGGCCCGCGAAGCCGAAAGCCGCGCGCAAGTAATCGCTCGCCGAGCCAAGTTACGTCGTAGGCTACCGCGGACTCTGGGGCGGTCGGATTTACGATCCAGGCGGCCGTGTCGGTCGGTGAGAAGGACGCAATCGCTCGGGAGGGATCGGGCAGTCTCCGAGGATCGACCAAAAACCAGGTAGAGAACATTCTGCCGCCAGGCGAGAGGACACGCGCCGCTTCCGCGAGATAGTGGTCAGTCGCTTCAGTGAGCAGGTGTGTGAAAACCGAGGTCGCAATGACAAGATCAAACGAGTGATCCGGGTAGGGAAACGTCAGCTCGGTAGGCGACCAGCATCCGGCCGGGTTGTACTCAGCATGATGGACGTCAACGTGACGAAAGTGAAAGGGCACCTCGGTGTCTTTGTAGTGCATACGACACCAGGAGATCCCCTGAAGAGCGACGTCAAAGCCATCATACGACCCGTCGGGGGGGCGCAGCACACGTGTCAAAACACGTGCCATCCGCCCGATCCCGCACCCGATGTCAAGTACCCGATCGCTTGGCCGCAGATCGGCTAGCTCCTGGAAATGCCGCAGGAACTCGTCTCCGGTCTCGCAAAAGTCAGAGTCACCGACGAAGCTGAGCCGCCGAGGCGGCGTCAACGGGTCGGATCGACGTGACAGTCGGTCCGCGAAATCCGCCATCCGGAGCTTTAGCGACACGAGCGCGCGGATGCGCAGGGAGTCTCCAGCGAACGATAACGGAAGGCCCACGCGCATGAGCCGTGCTGGGGACATTCGGTTGGTCAGAAACGGTCGCCATCGTGTCGGTGCCCGCTCCACCTCCGTGGAAACGAAGGGCGAGCCCTTCGGGGTGTCGGTCGGGCGGGACGTTCGGGTGGACGGAGGCGCGAGGAAAAAGGCGCCGCCGTGCGTCACGGCCAAGAGAACGAGCCCACCGTGAAGCTGCCAAGACACAGACGAGACGCACGACCATAGCCTAGCGCAGAGAGCGATTACACCCGTCTCTTCCGTCCTGACCCGCGTTACGCCGGGCGCTGGATCGAACGGTTGGCGATGATAGCCACGCCACGGATCCGCAGCGCCACCCCCGCGCCGATGTGACTCAAACGCGGGGGATAGCGCTGGCCTACTTCAGGCGGTCCCGGCTAGGAACCCGCTCAGGGAATTATCAGTATTGAGCTTCTACACCAGTCCCGTTGGATCCGTCGGACAAGGTGTAGACGTGATTATACTCGTAACAGTTTTGATTGTAATAATTCCATTCAGTCTGCGCTTGGCTTGCCGTCGGTGGGGGGTTGGTCCAGGACCCAAACTGACCTGCTGGCCAGCCAAAGTCTGTGGCCTGGCTCATCCATCCCCACCGGTTGCAGGCGAACTCGCTCGAATTGTTGAACTGGTACTGTTGCTCATCGTCCGTCGCAGTGCACCCCGAGCACTCATCGCCGTCATGGCCGGTGTCCCAGTATGGATAAGACTCAGCCACCGTCACGCTGTAGGAGTAGGGTGCATCGGTGCTGTCACAGGTGTAGGAGGAGGTAGTGTCTCCCTGGGCCCTTCCAACCAGGATGACGCGTCGAATTGTCGGCCCGTATACCTGCCAGAGATCGCATTCCTGTGCGACAACAGTCGAGAGGTTTGCCAGGGTGTCGTCGCAGTAGACGCCCTCGAGCCAAGCGCCGTTGTCGGTGTTGTAGAGGTTGTCGCAACCTAGACCGTCAACGTTAGATGTATTAGCGTACCACGGCGTCAGCGTCGTGTACGAGTTACATCCCGACCAGCTGCAATAGATACCTCCCCGAACAGAAGCGGCTTGTGAGACAGACGGCAACGCCAAGAGCGCAGCCGCGCTAACTATAAGAGCGAGTCTTTTCAATGCCTCGGAACCTCCTGGTAATCCGAATAGTTGATGATGGAGGCGGGGCGACGCAGAGGACGAAGGCCGGAGGGGGGGTGGCCTCGATGCAGAGCGTCGCCGGAGGGGGGGTGGCCTCGATGCGGAGCGTCGCCACACGGTCGGATCGGTTGTACGACCACGAAGCCGCACGAGGCATGCTGGTTTGCGGACGAATGTTGTATTGCTCACAGGTAGTGATGTAAACGATTGATCTACCCGCGGTCGTAGCTCGGGGCTGCGGCAAGCAAGTGCGCAAAGGCCTCGGACGGTTGGATCGCATGCGACCGAAACGACGCGCACCTTCGGGCTTTGCGAGCACCCATGCGGGTTGGCACGGGCGATGTAGCGCAGAGCCGGAGACACCCAGAACTACGCGGCCGAGACCAGTCGCCGTTGTTATCGGCCTCGATGTCGGCGAGGCTGAGAGGGAGGCCCTCTGGTGAGGTTCGTGGGCAGGCTTGGTCAAGCCTCGCAGGTCGTCCGCGTGGCTCCCGGTCTCACACCCGCACCCGGGGCTGAAGACCGCGCTTCAGCAGGTGCCGGAGCCGCGCCGGTCAGAGGCCCTGCCTTCATGCGACACCGCCGCCTTGATCCAGACGAGAAAGCTGGGCCTGGGCGCATATGCCGGTGCCTCATGGACGCGGGCCGTCTCGGGGCGGCGGGGTTCCGTCCGGGCCCTCTCTCGGGTTCGGCGCGGCGCCCCGGCGTCGTTCCAGATTTTCGTGTCAAACTCCGCGTGCGACCGCTTAACCGTCGATGACTGTCGTCGAGACCTCTTCGGTCGCTGATGGCGCTTCGGGCGCCCGCGAGCTTCGTCTGCGGCCTCGGAACGACCGGGACCCGGTCATTTCGCGCGAGCAGCTCGCCGAGGCGCTCGACCGGCTGCGCCCCGCGGTGATCGCCGAGAAGCACCGCGCATTCCCGTCGCTGCCGGTGCAGGAGATCGAGAACCTGTACGGCGACGCGTGCGCGGACGCGCTCGAGCGCCGCTTCAACGAGGTAGCCGAGCTGGCCGTGTACGTGCGCCAGCACGTGCACAACAGGGCGATCACGCTGAAGAACTCCCCTGGCGTCGCCCGGCGCGTCGTGGTCGCCGTCGAGCGGGCGGACCGCGCCCCCGGCCCGTACGAGCAGACCGTGCAGACCGAGCTGGTCGCGCTGCTGCACGAGTTCATCGCCGAGCAATCGGGACACGACCGCAACGTCGTGTGGCTGCTGGCGAACGGGCAGCGACCGGCGCAGATCGCCCGGGCGCTCGGCGTCTCGCGCGCGGGGGCGACGGCGGACTGCAAGCGACTGCGCTCGAGCCTCGAGCGGTTCGTGGCGCTGCAGACCCGGCCCGCAGCGATCTGCGCCCGGCGCCGCGACGACGTTCTGAGCTGGCAGCAGACGGGCCGGATGCCGTTGGCGCTGCGCTGGCATCTGCGCTGGCACCACAGCTGCGCTCTGGCCGTGCATGACACGCGCGAGGCGGCGGAGCAGGCGCTGTTGCCGCTGGTGCCGGCGGCTGCCGCCCTCCCACATGTGGGCTTGGTGGGGCGCGCGTTGCGGGCGATCCTGACTAATCGGGTTACCGGCGCGGCGCACGACGGGCTGGCGCGGGTCCGCAGGCTCGCGCCGGCGGGCGGCGGTTCGGCGGCCGCGGGCGCGGGGGCGATCAAGGCGGTGGCGATCATCGGCGCCGGGGTGGCCGCCGTGCACGCGATCACCGCCGCGCCCGCGCACCATTCGCATCGTGCCCGGCCCGGGATCGTCGCCCGCGCGGCGAGCGACACCACCACAACACCTGTGAGCACCGCCCCGATCGTGGTAACGATGCCGACTCCCCTCCCGCGGACGATAGAGTCGACGACGGCGACGGTCCCGGCGACGCCGGCCACGGCCTCGACGGCGCCGGTCGCGCCCGACAGCGGCGCAAGTAGCCCGCCTTCAAGCGCCGGCAGCGCGACGACAACGACGGAGCCCGCTCAGCAGGCCTCGTCGCCGATCAGCCCGGCGGGCGACGCCTCGAGCACCAGCGCGCCGAGCGCTGGCGGAGACGGCGGGACTGGTCCAAGCTTTGAGGGCGGTGGAACGCCGCCGCCATAGCCCCACTCCGAAAGGACTCTCCCGATGCGTTCACGCCCCTCCGGCCGCTGCGTCCTCGCCGCCTGGCGCACATCGTCCAAACCCGCGCGCACCTCTCTGACGGTCGCGCTCGCGCTCGGGATAGCGCTCGGTGCCGGCGGCCTGGCGCTCGCCGACACCGCCACATCGGCGGACAGCACCCCGAGCGGGACCGTCCTCACCTGCGCCGGCACGGGAGGCGCGCTGCGCTATGTGCGCCACGGAGGCTGTCGGCGGGGCGAGCGACGGCTGGTGCTCGCGGACAGCGCGCCGCTGATCGCCACGCTTCCGCCCTTCTCAGGAGCCGCTGTGAGCTCTCCCGGGCTGACGCTCCATGGCTCCTCGCGCCCGGGGGATTTCGAGGTGCAGGTCTCACCGACGGTGGTGCGTGACGTTCGCCGCTGCGCGTACATCGCGACACCGTCCGTGCAGTCGCAGAATGGGCAGATCACGCGGCAGGTCGACGTCGTAGCGGCAGTACTTGACGCTCACCACGTGCTTTTTCACGAGTTTGACAGCAGTGGAGCTGTCACATCGGATGGGATCTCGGTCGAGATTTACTGCCCCTGACCGGCCTGTTCTCGCGTGGGCCGCCGTTGGCCTCGCGCTCATTGTCACTGCCTGCGCCTGGGCGTCTGCGGCCCGCGCTGACACCTACACGGTCGATGTTTGCGGAACTGGTGGCTGGCAGGCAATGCCCTATAGCGCTAACGACTATGTCGTGATTTCAAGCGCCCAGAACTGCGGCGGCACGGGCAGCGGTCACGGGCTGCAGGTCTGGTCACGATCATCCGCGCCGGGCGGTCACGCGGGCGGCTACTGGTTCTCGGCCCCGGCCGCTACCTCGATCACCGGGCTGTCGTTCACGGGCGACTTCTCGGGCTGGGATGGCTGGGTTTCCCATTGGGCGACCAGCACCGACGGCAGCGGCGATCTGGCCGACCCTTGCGCGTCGTACAGCACGAACTGTAATTCGGGGCTCGAGTACGGGACGGGCTCGCAGTCGACGGCGGTCAACAACGCGAGCGAGATCGGGTTTGCCATCTGGTGCCATGCCTCCCCCTGTCCGCCCAACGACGGCCGGTCGATCTTCGGTCCGGCCGGCTCTGCGAATGTGTACTGGGCGCAGATCACGGTCAACGAGCCCGACCCGCCGAGCGTGTCGGCGGGCGGGAACCTGTGGTCGGCGGGCGGGCAGTGGATCTCGGGCGCCGCCGAGCCTGCTGGGTATTGGTCGGTCGGCTATGGGGCGTCGGACCCGGCGGGGCCGTGCGCGTTGCAGGCGCTGATCGTCAACGGCGGGGGAGGGTGGGTGCAGTCAGACACCTCGAACAACGTCTCCCCGGATTACACGCAGGCGGCACCGTGCGGGGCGAGCGGCCGGGGCACGTACTGGTGGTCGCCGAATATCGCCGCGCTGGCGAACGGGACCTATTACCTCCACGTCCAGGCGGACAACCCGGCCGGGATGTGGAGCGACCAGGCGGTCACCCTCAACGTCGACAACCAGCCGCCTCCGCCAGTCACAAACCTGACCGCGAGCTCGTCTGCGATGGGCCCGGCGGGCTGGTCCTCGAGCCCCGACTTCACGCTCAGGTGGACGGGGCAGCCGGACTATCCGGGGGCGCAGTCGCCGATCTCGACGACGAACGTGAGCGTCGCCGCCGTGTCGTCCGCACAGCAGAGCGCCAGCCAGACGACCGCGAACGTGACCGTCGGCTCGGCGCCGGGCGGGTACTCGGCCTCGGTGTGGGAGCAGGACCAGGCCGGCAACCAGGCCAGCCCGCAGTCGGTGGCGCTGTACTACGACCCGAGCAAGCCCTCGGCCCCGTCGTTCGGCCCAGGCCGGGCCACGTGGATCGGCTCGAGCGGAACGCAGCTGCCCGAGACGCTGAGCGCCACCGCGGGCGGCCCGTCGGGCGTGTACGGCTACTCGGTGTCGGTCGACGGCACACCGTCGACCAGCTGGCACAGCGCGAACGTCAAGGCCGACGCCGGCGGCAACGGCAGCTTCTCGATCTCGAACCTGGCGGACGGGATGCACCAGCTGTGCGCGGTCGCGTTCTCGGGCGCCGGCGTGGCGGGTCCGGAGGCGTGCACGACGATCCGGATCGACCGCCAGCCGCCCACCACGACGATCAGCTCGGACACGCCGCAGGCGCAGACCGCGTGGGTCAACCACCCGGTCACCCTGACGGTAAGCTGCGCCGACCAGCCGGGGCTCTCGGGCTGCCAGTCGGTCAGCTACCAGCTCGACGGCGGCGCGGTCACGACCGAGACCGGCAGCTCGGCGTCCGTCGTGGTGTCGGGCTCGGGCGCGCACACCCTGAGCGCCTGGAGCACCGACAACGCGGGCAACGTCGGCCAGGCGATCTCCGCGCAGGCGCTGGTCGACGTGAGCGCGCCGCAGGGATTCTTCGAGCCCCAGTCGCCCAGCGAGCCGCAGCAGCTTGCGGTCGCCGCGGCCGACCCGTACTCGGGCGTCGCCGGGGGGCAGATCCAGCTTCAGATCAACGGCAGCTGGACCGCGCTTCAGACCAGCTATGACAACGCCGGGCAGCTCACCGCGATCGCCCCCGACGACCAGCTCCCGCGCGGCAGCTGGGCGGTCCGCGCGATCGTCTGGAACGCGGTCGGAAACCAGGCCGTGATCACCGCCTACGCGGACGGCGTCGCGGTCACCCACCAGGTCCCCGCCCGCGTCCAGACCACCCTCCGCGTCGGCCGCACGCTGATCGCCACGCGCTCATGCAGGGCACGCATCAGCGCTCTAAGAGCCCGGCGGCTCCACGGCCGCCTGGCGCGCAACCAGCGACCGGCGGCGCGGCTGCGGCACTCGTGCACGACACGGCTGATCCCGGCCCGCACCGCGAACGTGCGACTGTCGGCGCCGCGGGGCCTGGTGGTCCACGGCCAGCTCGAGCTCGCCTCCGGCCAGCCCGTGTCAGGCCAGCGCGTGCGGGACAGCTTCGAAGCGGTCGGCTGGACCGAGCGGCAGCTCGGCGCGACCGCGACCGACGCGCGGGGGCGGTTCGTGTTCACGCTGCCGCCGGGCGCGTCGGGCACGGTCACGTTCACGTTCTCGGGCAGCGACGAGCTGGGGGACGCGCAGGCCCGGATCACGACGCAGGTCCGCGGGGAAGTGCTGGCGCGGGTGGCGTCCGGGCTGGTCGGGCGTGGCGGCGCCTCGATCCTGCGCGTGTCGGGGCGCCTGGTGGGCGGGTATGTGCCGCAGGGTGGGGTGCAGATCCAGCCGGAGTACATCGAGCTGGGCCAGCCGACGCTGGCGTGGGCGCCGTTCGGAGCGCCGATCTACACCGACCGCCGCGGCCGCTGGTCCCGCGAGATCCCGATCTCCCCTGACGCCGCCGGGCGAACCTACCTGCTGCGGTTCGTCGTCAACCGCCAGTCGGGGTGGCCGTTCGGCGCCACCGTCAGTGGGGTGTTCCGCCGTCGGCTGTAGGTGGCGTGAACAGCCACACTTTTCGATTGGCGCCGCAGCCGGGCTCCAGACCGTTTGCTCTGGTGTCCGCCTTCCAGCGCGTCAACGCGCGCAGCACAAGCTGGGAACCAGCAAGAGAGCGGTCCGGCGGTAACCCGTCACGGCCGCCCATCAGAAGAGCGGGTCTTCACACCCTCGGTTGAGATCGCGCGACGAAGTGCGTGCGCTCAGCGCGATCGCCCACCGGATCGCGACCGTCGCTAGGACGCAAGGCGTACTCGGCGACCGAGGCGTGTTGCCGTCTCATCTGCAAGGAATACGAAGTAGCAATGCTGGTTGAAGAACGCCTCGGCCGTGAAGCGGCGGCGTGTGCCGCCCGCGTCGGTTATCTGAATCGTCTTGCTTAGAGGATCGAGTGCGGTTCTTGAGGCGACGACGATGTCCGCCAACGGAGCGCGCTCGCTGTCGGTGATGGCGAGCTTCCCGTCCGGCAGATGGTCCCGGAGCTTTCCGAAGCGGCGAAGAAACTGCTGCGATTCGACGCTCTTCCAGATGGGCACAGAGCCGTCTGCTTGTGGATATCGGCCAGCGATCAGAAGACCGACTGCGTCGGGATGCTCCTCGACGTAGTAGTGCAGCGTCGCGTGTCGAGACGCCCCGTAGTGCCTGGAGAGTTCAAGCGGCGTGCGCATCGAGACCTGGTCCTCCAGCGCGCGTCGATGGAACCTACCTCCTTGGAAGACTAGATGGCCAGCGCCGTAGTTCGCCTCGGCTTCGATGCCGGGGTGGAGCTGTTTGAACAAGGTGTCTTCGTTATCGAGGCGCAGGATCTCGGCATGCCACGCGCACATCGCATGGGTGCCTTCATGAGCGTCAGTCCAGAACTGGCGGCATTCGGGCTGGTCTCGGTCGATGAACACCACACGCTCGTCCTGCCAGTACGCGCCGAGGATCCGGGACATGAAGCTCGGCTTCCTCGCGGCGAGAGCCTTCGGTAGGCGGCGCATGTCGACGCGCTCACGCACGCCGACCGCTTCCTGAACCGCCTCGATCGGGGTTGGGAAGACCCCGATGACGTCGGCGCGACGCAGGGCATCCTCGGCGAGCCGCGCGATCCGCTGCCGAGTGAACTCCGCTGGTCGCGTTTCAGTCATCCCGCTTCCCGGCGCGAAGCTCGGCCATGTATTTCAGCGCCTCGTCCTGTTGTTTGGGAGATAGGTCGCCCATGGCGCGCATTGCAACGGACATCCTGCGGCGCTGTCTCCCGGAACTCTCCTCGCCGGCGCCGTAGCCGGCGAGGACGAGCAAGTGCGTGTAGTCGAGACCGTATAGCCCTGCTAGCTCCCACAACAGTGCCATTTCTGGCTTCGAGATCGTCCCGCTCTCGATCTGTGAAACGTGCGCATTCTTGATGCCGGTCGCTCGCTCTACTGCTCGCAGGCTCAGCTGCCGCTTGAGCCGAGCCTGTTTGAGCACCTCCCCGAGCGTTTGAGCCATTTCTTCCTCCTTGAGGGTTGGTCATTACGCCGATTCTACCGCGCGTGCTAAGCAAATGAGCATTTGCCGGCGAGTGCTCCCGCGTTCGCCGCTAATCGACTTAGCATTGTGCTAAGATGGTTAGCGCCGCAGAAACTCACGCAGATCGAGACTAGGAGCTCCCTCAATGAATGAGCTGGTACAGGCCGGCATCCTCGACACGCCGCGCGAGCATCTCCTCGCAGCGGCTCTTACGCTCAGCACGCCCGACGCGCCGAGCACGACCGCGGCGTTGCAAGCACTCCAGGCGTTGCACCAGCAAGAGCTCACGTCCGTGCTGCCATCTGAAAGCGCCGCGACGCCGAAGACCGCGCCGTCGCCAGAGACCGGCGAGCTCGGGTTCGACAACGGCTTCGAGCGTTACGGGCTGACCATTACGACCGGCCTTGCGTCACACGTCTTCGACCTGCTCGGGACGGCGCAGCCCAACCGTCCCCAAGATCTCATTCCCATCCCCTGGGCCCAGCTGTCAGACAACCCGACGACACCCGCGAACGGCGACGTATTGCTGCAGCTGTGCTCTGACAGCGCCGTCGTGTGTGAGCACGTGCTGCATCGGGTGATGTACGAGCTCGGCGCGGATTTCGAGCTCGCCTGGGTGGTGCAGGGCGTCCAGCGCCATAATTCCCGATCGGGACCGACGTCTCGCGCGGAGGGTCGCGGGATCATCGGCTTTCTCGACGGTACGTCCAATCTGGACCCGCGATGCAATCCGTCCGACTCGGCCCTCGTGTTCTGTGGCCCCGATGGGCCGCCATTGCCGCCGCTGCCAACCCCGGGTCCGGGACCAAACCCCTACGGGCCAGCGCAGCCTCCCGCGTTCCCGCCAGACCTTCGGCCGCCCTGCGGACCCGAGCCTGCGTGGGCCACAGAGGGAACGTACGCGGTTGTTCGTGCGAGCGTGATCGACTTCACGAAATGGGATCCGGCCGAGCTCGGGGGTCAAGAGCAGACAATTGGCCGCTTCAAGTTCTCGGGCCAGCCGATATCGGCAACGGATGATCCTACGCTGCCACTCGCCGACCCCAACTTCGCCAACGATCCGGGCGGGACCACAACACCCTTCGTCTCCCACATTCGGAAGGCCAACCCGAGAGGCCCGGGCGATGACGCTCGCCGCTTCTTCCGCCGCGGATACCCACTGGTCATCGCATCTCCTCCAGAGGGGCTCCAACGGGGCTTAGTGTTCGTCGCATTCGCACGGAGCATCAGCACCCAGTTTGAGTTCGTTACCAGAGCTTGGACGACCAACCCCAACTTCCCCCAACCCGGCGCCGGGGTCGACCAGCTGCGATCGTTCGAATCGGTCCTGTGCGGTGGCTACTTCTTCATTCCGCCGCTTACGACCCAGTGCGCACCGTGGAGCTGGGCATTGCCGAGCTAAGTCACAGGAGCTGATGCTGTACGTCAAGACCCCGCAGCAAGCCCGATGCAGAGTGCAACCTCTAGATCGACCAGTCTGGCTCGTCGCACCAACCGCGCCGAACGCGCGCAGACGACCGTCCGTCCCGGGGTCCGCTTGCGCCTCCAGCGGGCCGACGGCGATGCGAATGCCATGGGCGTCGCGATGCGACGACACACCACGTCCGTGCCAGCCTGACCGAGCGCGACGGCGCCTCGACCCTGCGCGTGTCCGGCCGCCCTGGTCGGCGGCGATGTGCTGCAGGGCGGTGTGCAGATCCAGCCCGAGTGCATCGAGTTCGGGCAGCCGACGCTGGTGTCGGCGCTGTACGGCGCGCCGATCTACCCAGCCGCAAGGGCCGCTGGTCCCGCCAGATCCCGATCTCATCCGCGGCTAGCGGACACACGTACCTGCTGCGGTTCGTCGTCAAGCGCCAGTCAGGGTGACCGTTCGGAGCCACCGTCAGCACCGTGTTCAGGCGCGCCCTGTAGCAGCGACTTCCCTCTCGCCACAACGACGCTCACCCCGCCGTCCAACCGTCGACCGCGGCGGAGGGGCGCGGCCCGAGGGTCAGTCGGAGGCGGCCAGGAGGTCGGTGACGAGTCGGTCGACGGGTACGAGCGTGACGTCCTCGCGCTGCGCTGCGGCTTCGGTCAAGCGGTCGCTGAAGCCGCTGCGGCTGAAGAGGACCGTCCGCGGTCCGCCTTTCGCAAACCGGATCCTCGCCTGGCGCATCGCCGGGACCTTGAAGGCGTGCAGGTCCTCCAGCACCTGGAGCCCCAACGGCCCGCGTGTCCATTTGCATTCCCCGACCAGCGCCACCACCGAGCGGGTGAGCCCGACCACGTCAACCTCCTCGCTGGTGCGCGCCTTCGTCCGGCGATGCTCGTTGAGCGCGTTGCCCCACCACGCGCCGACGCGCGTGGCCCCGCCTGTGTGCAGCACCCAGCGCCGGCACAGCGCTTCGAACGTGGGGGAGACGTGGTTGGGGAGCTGCGGCTCGATCTCTTCGTCGTAGAGCACGTTCGCGGGCAACCCGGCCCGCAGGTCCTCCTGGTAGGGGAACACGAAGCGAAACCAGAAGCGTATGAACCCGTCGCCGAGGCTCCAGCGATGGTTGCGCTCCTCTCCGCGGGCGGTGACCGGGGCGTGGCGCTCGATCACCTGCATGCCCCGCAGCGTCTTCAGATACCCCTGGACGTCCGGGGTTCGGCGCCGCAAGGCGGCGGCGAGCTCGGCGAGCGACTTGCTGCCGGTCGAGAGCTCCTCCAGCAGCGAGTAGTACACGCCGGGGGAGCGAAGCTCCTCCTCGAGCACCTCGCGCGGGTCGTTGAACAGCGGGCCCCGCGGGTCCAGGACGCGGCGGCACAACCGGTCCCGGAGCGTGCCGCTCCGGCCCAGCTCGTCGAGGTACAGGCTCATGCCGCCCGCGACGGCGTACCGCGTGACCTTGTCGACCGCGGTCGCGTCCGGCTCGAAGTACACGGACGCCTGGGCGAAGTCGAGCGGGTCCACAGCGAGCCCGGTCAGCCGACCCCGCAGCGGTCCGGTCAGCAGCCGCTCCATCTGGCCGATATAGCTGCCGCACAGCATGAGCTTCAGGCGCGAGCGGTCGCGCTCCTCCATCACCGCCTGGATCCCGGTCAGGACCGCGTCGCGGTCGCTCTCGCCGGCCGGCAGCAGATACGGGAACTCATCGACCACCGCCAGCATCTTCTCCCGCTCGGCCAGCGTGTACAGGGCCTCGATCAGCGAGGCGACGCTGTCGAGCGCCGGGCGGACACCGAGCACCGGCTCAAGCGCGATCGCGAACCGGTCGAGCTGCGGTGCCTGCGCACGGCGGTCCGCCACCAGGATCACCGCGGGCTTGCCGTCGGCGAAGCGGCGAAAGAGCCACGACTTGCCGACCCGGCGGCGGCCGTACAGGGCCAGCGCGTTCGCGTCCCCGCCGCTCCACCAGTCCTCCAGCCGGGCCAGATCCGGTTCGCGGTCAAGAAACCGATCGGCGGCTGCGAAGCTGAACACGTCCATAGGTTCTAGAACATTAGCTCCTAGCGCCTAAAGCGGCCACCGCGGGTCAGCTCGACCGCAAGCATTAGGCGCTGGAACATTAGCTGCCAGGAGCTAATGCTTCCCGTGGGCTGGAGTACATCGAGCTGGGTTAGCCGACGGACCGCCCCTACCCACCACATACGCCAGAAAACCGGTGCCGGTGAGGCCGTAGCGGCGGAGGCCGCCTCCTCGCTCGCGTCAATCCTCCGCCCGGGTCGCTTAAGCGGGCGGAATGCCGACCGCCACCGCCCCGGCCCGCCGCCGCACCCGCGAGCTTGAGCCGCTGGCCGGCCTGAGCGCGATCGACGCGATCATCCGGCTGCGAGACCTCGAGCTGAGGCCGGCCGTCGAGCCGTGCGAGAGCGCCCCCCGCGATCACGGGTTGGTGCTCGCGCAAGAGCCGGGCCCGGGCGCCGAGGTCTGCCGGGGGCAGCTGATCACGCTGCTGATCGGTGAGCACGCCGACAATCCTGCGGCGGTTACGGCGCCGGCACGGCGCAAACAGCCGAGGGCGGCGCGCCAGCGCCCACCCGTCGCACCCGGGGACACACAGCCTGAGAGGACCACGGCCCCGCCGCCGGCGGTCGAGCTCGTGCTTCCGCC
Source organism: uncultured Solirubrobacterales bacterium (assembly GCA_963704385.1). Classification (GTDB taxonomy): domain Bacteria; phylum Actinomycetota; class Thermoleophilia; order Solirubrobacterales; family Solirubrobacteraceae; genus Palsa-465. The sequence goes on along the minus strand of OY969904.1, from coordinate 4,652,351 downwards.
GCCCGGCGACCCCGCGCCGGATTCCTCCTCGAGCGCGCGGTTAGCACCCGCGCCTCCGATCGAGCCACTGCTGCTCCCGAGTTTGTGCGGGCCCGCCGACGACGAGGCACGCGTCGAGCACGGCGACCGCGCCGCCGGCCCCCAGGGCCACTCAGTCGCCGGGCGCCTGCGATCAGCTCGGATCGTGATCGCAGTTGCGCCGCTGCTGAGCGTGGCGTTCGTTCTGGCCGTGCCGTCGCTCGTAAGCCCGCAGCAGGTGCGCCCGGCGATCCGTTCGACGCCACGAGCAGCATCGCCGCGGCGCGGTCTGCAGCCGCGGTTGCGGCGGCGCATCGCAGACGTGCGGCGACGCGAGCGGCACGAGGCTGCGCTCACCCGCGACTTGAGCCGCGCCGCGCCACCGGCCCCGCGCGTCGCGTCCGACCGCGCACAGACGGGTCTGAGCGCACCCCCTTCCGCTCGCTCTCACGCCCCCGGGCCGACCGTGGCGCCGGGTCCGGCCTCGCCGATTGGCCCGGTTCCCGGCCCAGCCCCAAGCCAATAGGAGGCTTCGATGACACACCGCATTCGCAGATATCTGGTTAGCGCCGCGCCGGCGGCGCTAACACTGCTCGCCGCAGCCGCCGTGTGCGCCGCGGTCGCGCTGCATCCATCCATTCATGCGCTCCAGGCCGCGGGCCTGAGCCAGAGCGGCGGCGCTGTCGGCGGGATCTCGCAGTTCGCGAACAAGCTGACCGACAACATCAAGTGGCTGGTGGCGACGCTGGTTGGGCTGGCGATCGCGGTCGTCGGGCTTTTGTTCGCGATGGGGCACACGCGGGCGCATGACCTGGCGATCAGGGTCGCGATCGGCGCGGGGATCATCGTCGGCCTGGGCGGCATCATCAAGTGAGCGCACGCCGCCTCGGATACGCGGGCGGACTCACGCTCGTGCTCGCGTTAGTCGCCGCTCCGCCGGCTCTCGCCGCGGCGCATAACGGCTTCTCGGTCCCGCTGCCGTTCAGCCTGTTCGGGATCTCGGTGTCGGGGATCCTGAAGACGATCGCGAAGCTGCTGTTCAACGTGCTCGCGGGCGCGTTTCTGCCGAGCTGGCTTCGGCACGCGCCGCAGGATGCGCTGCGGTGGCTGATCTCGCTGCCAGACCCGGCCGACCCCACTCAGTGGCCGACGATGCACCGCCTGGAGCGTGACACGACCGCGGTCGCGGTGGCGTTCCTGCCGCTGACGTTCGCGGTCGCGGCGGCCCGTTACACCGCGTCGGGGGTCACCGGCGGGGCGCACCATCCGGCCGAGTCGATCGGGCGCGTCGTCGGCGCGTCGGCGGGGTTGCTCCTGTTCCCGTGGGCGTTCCAGAACGCGGTCGCGGCGGTCAACGTGACCACCAACGCGCTGCTGTCGTTCGCGTCGATCGACCACGGCCTGCAGCGCGCGCTGGCGCTGATGTTCGCCGGCGGGATCGCGTTCGGGGTCACCGGCCCGGTGGTCGCGCTGTTGGTGATCGCGGCGATCCTACTCGCGGTCGGCCTGTTGATGATCAAGGTGGCGCTGCTGGCGCTGTTCGCGCTGCTGTTCGTCTCGGGGCCGCTGGCGCTGGCGCTCTCGCCGGTGCCCGAACTGCACGGCGCCTGGCGGTTGTGGTTCGGGGTCCTCGTGGCGCTCGCGCTGATCCCGGTCGGCTGGTGCCTGCTGTTCGCGGTCGCCGGCGCGATCAGCGCCGATATCACCCACATCGGCACCCCGGCGGCGATCGGCACCCGGCTGGTCGGGTTCTTCGCCGGCGTGCTGACGTTCTTTCTCGCGTTCCGCTGGCCGTTCTTCCTGCTCGGCCTGATCCGCTCCCGCGGGCTCTTGTCCGGCGACATGCTGGGCTCCGGCAACGCCGGCGCCCGGACACAAGGCACGACCGCCACCCAGCGGGTGCGCGAGTCCCGCGCCGCGCTGATGGCCGGGGCGGGCGCCGGCGGCGCCGCCGTCTCACACGCGGGCGCCGCGCTCGGCGTGCCGCGCCGCGGTCTAGCCAGCGCCGGGGTCCGGAGCGCGACGCGGGCGGCGACCTCGGCCTCGCTCGTCCTCCGCGGCCGCCAGGGCTTGGCCGCGAGCTGGCAGTCGCTGCGAGCGAGAGCCGCGGGCGGCCGCGTCGGCCAAAGCCGGGCCGGGCGCCGGGTGGCCGAGGCCGGAGCGGTCGCGGCCGCGGCCCCCGCCGCGATCCGCGCCGCCGTCGCCGAGCGCTCGAGCCCCCGCGCCGCGCGGGCCGCCGCAGAGCAGGTCCTCACCGGTGCCCGCCAGCAGGGCGGTGGCGGCGAGTCGTCGAAGCGCGCGGCAGGGTCGCCGGCGAGCCCGGCGGCGAGTGGGCCGGGCGTCCGACCGGCGACCAGCTCAGCGGCGCAGGCGCGGGCCCAGGCCGACCCGCGCGCCGCCGTCGCTGCCCCGCCCGCGGCGGCGGGCGCCGCCGCAGCCCGAGGGGCGCGGAGCCCAGGCGAGGCGCTCACCAAACGGCCCTCGCAGTCGGCCCGGCCCGCGAAACCGGCAGCGACGGACCGGCTACTGGAGAAGCCCGCCCGCAATGTCCCGCCCGCCCCGCCGCCGGCTCGGCCGGTCAAGCCGCGGATCCGCCCCAAGGCTCACCGCGAGCCGAAGAAGCCACCAAAGAACCCGCCGCGGCGGCGGAAGGAGCCGTGAGTGTGCATCCCAGCTATCGGCGGCTGGACGAGCCGCCGAAGCTCGCCGGCTTCTCGCTCACGCAATGGATCGCGCTGCTGGCCTGGGGCGGCGCGGTCGGCGGCGTCGAGCACCTGCTCGGGATCGCGACGCAGCCGGCGATCAGCGGGTTCACGCTGCTGGTCGGCGGGCCGGCGGCGCTCGTGTACTTCTCGGAGTCGGGCCGCCCGAGCCTGCTGCGGCTGGTGCGCGATCTCACGCGCTGGCTGATCCGCCCGCGCGTGCATGAGCCCGGGGCCGGGCGCACACGGCCGCTGCTCGTGCGTCCGGTCGCCGGCGCCCGCGGCTCCCGTCGCCGTACCGCGGCTGCTCCCGTCGACGCCGCGGACGAGGCGCCGCCGAGATGAGACGCCGCAACGCCCGGATGGGCGCCCTGCTGCCGCTGAGCGCGATCACCCCGGACGGGGTGGCGGTGCTCGACGACGCGGCGCTCGTGCGCGCGGTCGAGCTGTTGGCGCTCGCGCCGCTGCGAATGAGCCCCGAGCAGCTCGAGCGGACGGGCGACCTGATCGGCGAGCTGGCGGCGAAGCTGCCCGACCGCCAGTCGCTGCAGCTCATCACCGACGCCGAGCCGCTCCAGACCGAACGGCTGGTCGAGTACATACACGCGCGCGCGAGAAAAACCACGCAGGCGCTGACCGACGAGGGGCTCGAGCATCGCGCGCAGGCGCTCGAGGCGCTCGCGCTGACCGGCGCCGCCGGCGTCGTCGAGCACGCCGAGCGGCTCGCCGGCGTCTCGCTGCGCCACCTGCTCGTGATCCCGTGGACACCGTCGCGCCACACGCTTCGCCCACACGCAATCACCGCGACCGCGCTGGAGCGGGCGCTCGAGGAGCACGAGGCGCACGCGCAGGCGATCGTCGCGCACCTGCAGGCGCTCGACCTGGCGCCCCGCCAGCTCGGCGGCCCGGAGCTCGCGCGGCTGATCGACCGCCACCTCAACCCCGCCGCCGACCCGCCGCACGCCGACGTCGACGCGCTGCTCGCGGTGCCGTCCGCCGACGCGCGCGAGGCCGCGGACCACGCGGCCGAGCTCCGCTCTGCCCTGTGCCGCACCCGGATCGAGGAGCAGCGCTCGCACCTGCTCGTGGGACAGACCGCGGTGCACGCACGGGCGGTCAGCTCGGTGCCCGACCACACGTGGCTCGGTTGGCTGCTGCACCTGATGCAGTCGCCGTACCCGTTCACGCTGTCGGTGCACTGGCGGGCGGGGCGGCGCGCGACCGAGCGCCAGCGCGCTCGGCACCGCTACCGGCGGATCTGGGGCGTGCAGCGCTCGCGGGAGATCCGCGGCCGCCCGCCCGACCCGGACTCGGACGAGCGCGAGGACGAGGCGATGCGCCTCCAAGCCGAGCTCGCGGCCTCCGCGGGAAGCGGCGTGTTGCGCGTCTCGATCACGCTCGCGCTGCGCCACCCGGCGGGGGATGCGGCCGAGCTCGAGCGCCACGGCCGCGAGCTCGAGCGCGAGCTGCTCGCGCGCACCGACGCCAGGCTGCACCTGCCTTTGTTCGCGCAGCTGGACTGCTGGCGCTCGACCTGGCCGCTGGGCGTCGACCCGCTTCGGATCCGCCGCCGCTACGCCTCGCGCAACCTCGCGGACACGACGCCGCTGGTCGCCGCCCGGTGCGGGAGCCCCGACGGGGAGCCGCTCGGGTGGGCCAGGCCGGGGCGGACGCTCGAGCGCCTGGATCCGTTCGATCCGGCGCACGAGAACCACCTGATGATCGTCGCTGGCAAGTCTGGGGGCGGCAAGACGATGGCGACCAACCTGATCCTGGCGCGGATCCTCGCGCAGGGGGCTCAGGGCGGGGTGATCGACCGCGCCGGGCACTACGAGTTCCTCGCCGCGCTGATCCCCGGCTCGGCGGTGGTGAACCTGGGTGCCGAGAGCGAGCACGCGATCAACCCGTGGGACGTCGACGACGTCCGCCGGCTCGGCCCCGAGAAGCTCGAGTACCTGCTGGCGCTGCATTCGTTCTTCTTGGGGCGTCCGCAGCCGGACGGCACCTACGACCTTGAGCCGCGCGACCACTCGCAGCTGTCGCTGGCGATCCGGGCGGTGTACCGCCGCTGTCGGCTGACCGGCGAGCAGCCGTGCGAGACGCTGCTCCAGGAGGAGCTGTATCGCCGCTCGGCCGAGGCGCGCGAGGACTCAAGCGTCGAGCTGGCCTCACACCTCGCGCAGCTCGCGGAGGGGCTTCACGACTACACCGGCCAGGGCGCCGGCTCCTACCTCGCCGACCGGCCGACCTCGGTTCCTGACGACTCGCCGCTGGTGATCTTCGACACCCGCGAGGTCGGCGACGCGCGGGCGGGCGCGGCGATGTTCGCGATCGTCGAGCACCTCACCCGCCGCTCGGCCAGAACCCGCGCTGAGCACGCGCACCGCGGTGCGTGGGGCGGGCGGACGTTCCTGGTCGTGGACGAGGGGTGGAAGATGCTCGAGCGCCGCAGCACTGGGCGGTGGATCAACGAGCAGGCGCGGCGCTCGCGCCACAACCGGCTGTTCCTGCTGGCGATCAGCCAGAAGCTGTCGGACTTCCTCCAGCATCCGGAGGGCGAGGCGCTCGTGTCGCAGTCCTCGATCCAGCTGCTGCTGCGCCAGCTCGACGGGCAGATCGGAGACCTCCAGCGCGCGCTCGGCCTCACCGACGAGGAGGCGCAGGCGATCGGCCAGCTGAAGACGGTCAAGGGCGAGTACGCCGAGGCGTTCTTGTGCAACGGCCGGCGCGGTCGCGGGCTGATCGAGATCCGCGCCGGCGCCGCCGAGTACTGGCTCGCTACCTCCGAGCCAGACCACGACCAGCCCATGCGCCAGCGGGTGCTCGAGCAGTGCGGCGGTGACCCCTGGGCCGCGCTCGAGCGCCTCGCCTTCGAGCACCACCCCAGGAGCGCGGCGTGAACGCCAAGCAGCTGATCATCGCCACCGTCGTCGTGCTGCTCGGGCTGCCGGTGGTCGTGCTAGTCGCGGCGGTGAGCGTGATCACCGACGCCGATGAGGCCGCCTGCCAGACCCCGCCACCCACGTTCACCTCGGGCGCGGGCTCGTGGGTCGCGACCGCGTACGGCCCGCCGTGGGGCGGGATCAACGGCAACGGGATCACCGCCACCGGCCTTGACCTGACCGCCGGCCCGCCCGCGTACGAGATCGCCGTCGACCCGAGCGAGATCCCGCTTCGGAGCTTCGCGCACGTGCAGCCGAACCCGTTCGGCACCTCGCACGCCTTCTACGCCGGCGACACGGGCGGGGCGATCGTCGGGCGCCACGTCGACATCTACGACTGGCAGGGCCGTGGCGCGCAGGACGCCTGGGGCGTGCGTCACGTCACCGTCACCCCGGCGCCCAACCCCGGCGCCGGCAACCTGCTCGGCGAGATCACACCTGACCCGGTGCCGGCGAGCACGGTCGCCGCGAACCCCAGCTGGTCGCCAGCGTGCGACCAGCTCGCATCCACCGCGACGCTTGACCTGATCCCGGGCCAGCAGGCGCGGATCCTGCCCGACGGCTCGGCCGCCGCGCCCGCCGAGGCTCCCGCCCGGGTCAAGCTCGCGATCACCGCCGCCAACGAGATCCACACCAAGCCGTACCCGGACCCGGTCGCGCACTTCGGCTCGCTCGCCGAGCCCTGGCCGGCGTACGACTGCTCGGGCGCGGTCTCATACGTCCTCGACGAGGCCGGACTGCATGGCCAGTGGCCCGACGTGTCGGGCACGCTCGAGTCCTGGGGCTCGCCGGGGCCGGGCCGATGGATCACTGTGTACGCGAACTCGGCGCACACGTGGATCGTGGTCGCCGGGCTGGCGTTCGACACCGCCGACTACGGCGGCCCGAACATCCCGGCCGGCACCGGCCCCCGCTGGCGCCAGGACCCGCTCGGCAACCTCGCCGACGGCCTCTCGTACGTCGTCCGCCATCCGCCGGGGCTTTGAGATGCACGCGCGGCCGCCGACCACGCAGCTCGGGCTCCTCGCCGCCGCGGCGGCGACGGTCGCCTTCCTCGCCGCGGGCTGCGCCGGCATCAGCGACCCGTACGCCTCCGGCAAGACCGGAACACGGCCCGCGACCTCGGTAACGACTCCAGACGCCGGGGATCCGGCGGCCGAGCGCGGCGGCACGATTCCCGTCGCATCTCGCGCCGTCCAGGGCCGAGTGTCGCCGGGCGCCGGACAGCCTTCGCCGCGGGCGGCGCTTGCCCGCTACGCGCAGCTGTACGCGAACTGGTCCGCCGCGACCGTTGTCGCGCGCCAGCGCGAGCTGGCTGCGATCTCGCTCGGCCAGGCGCGCGCGCAGGCGCTCCAGGCCGCCGCCAGCGCCAAAGCCGACACGGTGCTGGCGCGAAGTCAGGTCGCCAACACCGGCGAGGTCGTCGCGATCGTCGCCGGCGAAGGTCCCGCAACCGGCGAGTGGGTGATCGTCACCCGTGAGCAGACGAGCGGGCGCGGCGACTACGCGGGGCTGCCGCCGATGCTGCACGTCACCTACTCCCAGGTCACTCGAACGCCGCGCGGATGGGTGGTGAGCCGGTGGTCACCGCAGAGCTGACCCATGACGCGGCTATTGCACCTAATGCAAGCCGGATCAGACGGGTTTCAAGCGGCGGCCGGCTGGTCCCGCGGCTGGCCGCGGCCTATGCGGGCGGCGGGTGCGCGCTGCTCGCGGTCGCGCTCGCATGCGCGCTGCTCCCCGGCGCCCGCTGGCTCGCCCATGCGACGTTCGGGCTGGCGCTCCGCGCCCGCCTGCACCCGGCCGGGGCGCCGAGCGTCGCCGGCGCGCTCGCCCTGCTCGCCAACAACGGCCGCGCCGCGGCGTGGCCGTTATTGCCCGCCGCGCTCGGCGCCGGACGGCTCCCGGGGGCCCGGCGCGTCGTCGACGCTGCCGTGTTCATCAGCCTCGCGCTGAACCTGCTACCTGTCGGCGCGGCGCTCGGCATCTACCGCCTCGGGCTCGTCCCGTACCTGCCGCAGCTGCCGCTCGAGCTCTACGCGGTCACGAGCGCTGCGGCCTGCTGGCAGGCGTCCCGCCGCCGTCGGCTCGGCCGACACGAGGTCGCGGCGATCACCGCCTCCAGCCTGCTCGCTTTGGTCCTCGCAGCCTTGCTCGAGATCTGGGCGGTGCCCCACCGATGATCGGACGCGCTCATTCCCGCCTGGCACTTGCGCGACCAGCTGGTTGCCAGCGCCGATTTTCGCCACCCGCTCGGCCGGTCGCTGCAAGGTCCCTGCGCTCCCTTCCCCTCGCTGCGCTCGGTTCCGCTCGGCCTCCCGGGCGGCGGTCGGGCGCCGTCAACCAACCGATCCCGCAAGGAGGGACGAGATGAGCAGTCAAGCTCCAGCCGTCAACTCGGTGACCTTCGTCGGTCACATCACTGCCGACCCGGTGCTCAAGCAGCTCGACGAAGATCGCAGGGTCTGCAAGCTGCGCCTGGCGGTCAACGATCGCAAGGACCAGCCGATGTTCATTGACGTGGCCACGTTCGGCGTCCAGGCCGACGCGTGCGCCAACTACCTGCGCAAGGGCCGCGCGATCGCGGTCACCGGCCGGCTCGTCTACCACGAGTGGGACGACGGCGGCACTCGCCGCAGTCGCCACCACGTCGTCGGCCGCGTCCAGTTCGGCGCCCGGCCCGACGGTGAGCAGCCCGAGAGCGCCGAGCCCGCCGAGGCGCTGGAGGAGGCGGCCTGAACCGCGATTTGGGGGCGCCGGTCCGCCGGCGCCCCAATCGTCGCCAGGCGCGTACACGCGATGACCGGCCACACCCCCACCAACCAGCCGCCAAGCACGCCCGCGGGCGACGAGCGCGCCGCTCGCGCCCGGCTGCGCGCGCTCGAGCGCGCCCGCGCCGGCAAGGCCAGGGCCGACGCCCAGCGGCGGGCGCAGATCATCCGCGAGGAGCTCGCGCGCGAGCGCGCCAAGCAGTGCTCGTGTCCGGTCACGCCGGCCAGCACGCTCGGCGAGCTCAGCGGGCTCGGCGCCGGTTGCACGGCCGGGCGGTGGGTGTGCCCGACCCTGGACGCGATCCGCCGGAGGCTCGCGAGATGAGCGCCCGGCGACCCCGCACCAGCAGGCTGGGGCAAACGTCGCCGCCCCCGTCCGCCGCCAGGCCCGACCGGCCGGCCGACCCGCCGGCGCCGGCGAGCGCGAACGGCGACCCGTCCGCCGAGACGTTCGCCCAGGCGATCGAGCGCGTCAGGCGCGAGCGCGCCGCGCGCCTGCGGTCGCTATGGCAGCTGACGGCGTCCCAGCGCGTCGCGGCGATGCGCCGCGGCGAGCTGACGCTCGAGCAGCTCGCGGCCTGGAGCGCGCGGCACCCGGACCAGGTGCCGCGCGTCAACGGCGAGTTCGAATGGATCACAGCCCACACCCCGGAGGCCAGCGAATGACCACCAGCACCACCGATATCCACGGCGCCACCGGCGCCCGCGACCTCGATCGCTACCTGCGCGTGCTCGCCGGACCCGAGCCCGACGGGCAGCTGCTCGAGCTCCGCTTTCGCCTGCGCGGCGGCGGGATGGGCCGCGAGTTCGTGCCCGCCCGCAGCATCCCGGTGGCCGCGGCGATCCTCCGCCGCCTCGCGCCGATAACGGACGTGTACGTCGGGGTGGCGCTGCGCGCCCGGCGCTCCGGCGGGCGCGAGGCGATCGACGGCTGCCGGCTGGCGTTCGTCGAGATCGACGCGCCCGACGCCCGGGCGCGGCTCGAGCGATTCGCGCACACGCCGACGATCCTGGTCGCCTCCGGCACGGCTGGGCACCTGCACGCCTACTGGGCCCTGCGCACGCTGGCAGGCGCGCTCGAGGCGGAGCGTGCCAACCGCCTGCTCGTCCACCACCTCGGCGGCGACCGGCGCTCAGCCGATGCGGCACGGATCCTGCGACCGCCGCAGACGCTCAACCACAAGCACGCGCCGCCCAGGCCCGTCGAGCTGATCGCGCTCGAACCGGCCCGCGCCTACGAGCTCGACGAGCTCGCGGGCGGGCTCGAGGACCCGCCCGAGCCACCACCACCCCGCGGCTCGCTGACGCCCCGCGATCTCCGCCATCCGCTCGACAAGGCCCTGCTCGCTATCCCCGCGGCCGAATACGTGCGGACGCTGGCCGGGCGTGAGCCCGACCGCGCCGGCAAGGCCGCCTGCCCATTTCCACGACGACCACCGGCCCAGCTTGCAGCTCTACGCCGACGGGAGCTGGTACTGCTTCGCGTGCCGGGTCGGCGGCACGATCTACGACTTCGCCGCCCGCCTATGGTTAACCGGCCGATCTTCGAGCGGGCGGGACGGTTGGAAGCTGCGCGGCCGAGAGTTCCTGCTCGTGCGCGAGCAATTGGCCGAGATCTTGCTCAGCGAGGGAGACCGCACCGGCTGAGCAGCGATCGGGCCGGCTGACTCCAGGATGGCCGACCCGCTGGCAGGGCCTGAGGGGGCTTGAGAGGGGTCGTGCCTCCCAACGCCTACCCCAAACGCGATGTGGCCTGGACCGGATCGCTTCGCGACTCAGCCGACGCGGGACGCGAACCCGGGATCCCTTCATTACGCGGTATGCCCGATGCCATTCGGGAGGATTCGGATGGCTTCGGGATGCCCGACTGATCGGATATCGCGGTTCCTCAACGTTCGGCCCGGTTCGGCGGCGGTGTTGACCCCTGCGTTGACCACGACCTCATCGTTCTCCAGCGAAGCAGCCACCTATGGGGAGAGCGTGACGCCGAGTGATCCTCGTCGATGGCAAGCAACTCGCTCGACTGATGATCGACTATGGCGTTGGAGTCACGAGCCCTTGTGGATACGACAGCAAGCGGATCGACCTCGATTACTTCGCGAGCGACGACGAAGCCACGAGCGGGCCGGCGCGTCTGACGTTTGCTAGCTCGGCCGCCGTACGCCTTACTAGGAGTGGCGTACGGCAGTGAAGATGCCGTGCGTGTAGCCGCCGCTACTTGGCATGTCATCCCAGATCGCGGCCGCGTTGCCTTGCCCGTCACTGCCGACGAGTAGTGTTTGTACCCGCCACCCGGCTGGAGCGGAGGGGCGAAGAGACGTGGCGCCTCGGGATATTGCCTTTGTGGCTGGTAGGCCGCAGGGGTTACGTCTGTACGGATGCGCGGCAGGGATCATCTGCCCAAGGCTTCCGTTGGCCCTGAGCGGCGTACATGCCCACCCCGTAGCGCCCGTCTTCCCGAGGCGAAACGAGAGGACGTCCACCGGCCCCTCCAGCCCGAAGGCGAGCCGAGCCAACCGCACATTCGAACCGAGCGCCAATCGTCTCGGCACCGTAAAGCGCCCATGTTGAGCCGTGGCGACCACCCACGAACTTCTGCGCACGGGTCGCCAGACGACAAAGGCGACCCCTGAGCCGGACAGAGCGACCTTTAGGTCATCGCCTTGATCGTCGCCGTTGCGAGCAAGGACCACGGCTTGGCGAAAGCCATTGGTGATCGTTCCAAGATCAGCAACCACCTCGTTGCCGCTCCACCTTCTCACGGCCCGGACGGGAGCGCCGAACGAGACCGGTGGCCCCGGCCCGGCGAACCAAGCTGTAACGATTCCACCGGCTCGGTTAACGGCAAGCTCGGGAGCAAACGTCTGCTGGCTAAGCGGCGCCAGCGTGGTCGCCGCTCCCCAGCCAACATCCAACGCGGCTGCACTCGCTCCCGTCGCCGTGCCGATCCCTAGACACAACAGTAGAAGCGAAGCGACGCGCGCCGCCACCTCGTCGCCTTGTCTGATCATGGCCACACCTTCGAGAACATCATGCTACCACGGCCTCCACCACCCCAACCTCCGCTCCCGAAGCACCCCCATACTGCGCCTTACCGATCCTATTCCGGGACCTCAGGTGCACCTCTGCCAATTATCATTAAACGCGCCTCCGCTCCCGATAGAACCAGGAAGCGCATATGGCTGACCGGACGGATCGTATTGAATGGTTTGATGCCGAGACCCGGAGTTATTGAAGTAGATGACGTTGTTGTAGTAGGCACCCTCGAATGAAAGCGTGCCAAAGTTACTCAGCGCGTTGTAACCCGCGGGCTTCTCTGCCTCGGCTTCTGCACTGTCACCGTCATAAGCACCACCCGCTGACCAGCCTTGAATCTCATTATTACTAACGTCCTGCACAAACCCACTGTAACCCTGGCTTGAGTGTGCCACGTACGCGACCATGAAGTCGTTCGCGTTACCGACGGGTGATAGGGGAACAGGCCCGTTTGGAAGTATCTCGTACCACGCCTGATGATTCGCCAGCCCGCTTACGTGGTGGGCCGTGCCATCCTGCCCGAGGTCGTGACTAAGGTTGTAGTCACCGATTCCGGCCCACGTACCCTCAGCATCCGAACTACAAGTGTAATTATTGAATGACGGCTCGTAATAGCCCACATCAACTGATGTCACGACATTTAGACCGGTAGCGACCGCATATCCAGTCCACGGAGGGCCACTAAAAGAAACGTTTGGGAGGACGGCAACGAACGGGGCGGGCGGGACTTCCTGCGCATTCGCCACCTGACCCTGCCAGGCTTCAATACCGCTTAGGTCGTCCGGCCTAGGCGGGAACCGATACTCAGCGAGTTAGCTTGATGTGGCCGTGAGCGGGTCAAATCCCACCGGGGGCATATAGAAGTGGACGATACTTCCGTCGCTGAGCCTGTAGTCATAGCTGTCGCCGCCCCCTGACAAGGGAGTGAGACTAGTCAACGGAAAAGTCGATATACCACACGCAGCCAAAGCGTCGGGAGTATAGTCGTACACATTGAACGACGAGTTGCAGTCAGGCGGCGTCGAGATCGCCGCGGTCGCCGAGTCCGGGGCGAGGAGCAATTGGCCCAAGCAAGCCGCCGCTATGGTCGCGAGCAGGCAGATCCTCATCCGCAAACCCGTGATTAAAGGATCGTCAGCTCCGGCTCCCGCTGTATCGCCCGTCCGGTGATCTTGCATTGCTCCCCCGAATCGGCGCCTGAGCCCCGTGGCCCTACCCCTGAAGCACCCCGCACTGTGATCTGGCTAGGCCAGGCTAGTGGTTGTCTGACCTCGCGTCAACTCGGGCTGAGACAAGCATGGGGACCAGGTAGACGAGAACAGCTTGCGAGAGGCCATCGAGCAGTGGGTCGAGCATTGGATCTATCCGCCAGCGCACCGACTCGCGCACGACATCGGCGTGATCCTCCGCCAGAACCTTCCTGACGACCTCCCTCGATCGCCATCCTTTCCTTACCGGCCACCAGTGGTGCCTCCTATCTCGTCGAACCGTGAAGAAGTCCGACGATCATGAGCGCCGCGGTGGCCGGAACCACATCCAGACCCGAAATCCCGGCGAGCCAAACCCTTCGCCGCCTCCGGCGAGGCCCTCACAACGGCTTGCAAAGCCTCGACCGATCCCGATCACCCGGAAGTTCCGTCCGACCGCGTGCTACACCAACCCCATGGACGTGACCGAGACGCGGGGGTGTCGTCCGTTGCGAACCGACAACCCCCCGAGCAGCTCGCGCTGATGATCACCAGCCTCGCGCAGCGACTCGCGCTCGCCGACAGATTATGTGCCCTCGTCCCGCCGGCCGACCGAGCTACACCACGCATCTCAACTCGCGGGCACATAAGCCGAAAGTTCCCATGATCGCCCTTATGGGGACGTTCCCATAAGGGTGACCTCATCCCCAAAACGGCAGGCCAAATCGCTCGCTGTACTTCCGCAGGGATCGCGACTGGCTCCAGTCGTAGGCGTGGGGCTCGACGCTGGTTACTTGCCGGCTACGTCGGATGCGGTGCGATGAGCTGCGAGCCGGAACCGTCGATCATCTGCCGCTCGGCTTCGCAGCCGGCGTCGCGTAGCCACGCTGCTGGCTTGCCGGCGCAAGCAGCGTCGCTGTGCGGATAGCCTCGCGGGCGGTTGAGGCTTCGGACCATGGTGTCTAGGGGTTTGCGATTCATGGCTGAAACACACATCTGTATCTGACGCGCGTTTCGACCCGCAAAAGCCAGCGCACCTCTATGGGCCTGAGGACACGCGGCTCTGTGTCCGACTCGCCGCGGGAGGCCGCCTTCCACGCTGCCCGCGACGGACCTCCAAAGGTCGGTGCCGTGAGATCGGAGGCCGCGGAGGTAAGCAGCCGGGGGGAAGAGCAGTCTCGCCGAGGCGATTTGTCGGTGCGGGCGACCTCTTCTCTATACCAAGCCTGTCCGCGAGCAGCTGTCTCGAGGGACCCTCAGCGCCCGGGCAACGCAGCCCCCGTGGCGGCTTGGTGCAGTAGCTGGGCGGCAGCTCCGCCAACCCCTGACAGGTCATCGACCAACCCATCGTCCCAGATGCCCGACTCGGTGCGGAGCTAGAGTGAACTTCAGGGCGGAACGAAAGGGCGACGCCTTTTCGCATCGTCCTCAATTTCGTGCACTGCGATTTGTTCTGCACGGTATCCTTGCCCGCGGCGTTCTCGTCGAGGGCGCGGGGAAAGGACTCTTATGGATGTGTTGGAGGTTTGTCTCACGTGCGCGGAGACTCCGTCGCTGGGTGCGTTGGGTTGCCAGAGGGTCGGCACCCGGGGTCAGTAGGTGCTGCTCGGTCGTGCCCGATGGGCGCTCGCTGTGTGGGTTATCTGCGTGCTGCTGGTGCCGCCCGGAGCTGCGCGCGCGGACCCCGCGTGGTCGGCGCCCGTCTTTCTTGATGGGGAGGGGACCCGCGCGCTGACTGGGGTCGCGTGCCCCTCGTCCTCGCAGTGCACGGCGGTCGACGTCAGCGGTCAGGAGGTCACGTTCGAGCCTGCTTCGCCTGGTGGGGCGGTTGCGCACACGCTCGAGCCGGCAGGGCTGCCCGTCGGCGGAGCCGGTGTGGGCTACATCAAGATCAGCGTGGCGTGCCCGTCGAGGTCGCAGTGCACGGCGGTCGATGGTAGGGGAGGCGAGGTCACGTTCGATCCGCTCGCGCCGGGGTTTCCTGTAGTTCACGCGGTCGACACCGCCGGCCTGAACGGCGTTGCGTGCGCGTCGGCCTCGCAGTGCACGGCGGTGGATGCCAGCGGGCGCGAGGTCACGTTTGACCCCCTCGCGCGGGGTACCGAAGCCCCTGTCGCGATAGATAGCGTGGGTCTGCGGGGTGTCGCGTGCCCCTCGTCGTCGCAATGCTCGGCGCTGGATGCCAGCGGGCGTGTGGTCACGTTCGATCCGGCCTCGCCCAACACTCCAACATCGCAGGTGGTGGCGGGCAGTGGCGGCGCGTGGCTGAGCGTTGCGTGCCCGTCGATCGCGCAGTGCACGGCTGTTGATGGCAGCGGCGAAGAGGCCACGTTCGATCCGCGTGCGCCGGGGAGCGCGGCCGGGATGAGGATTGACACGGCTGGCTTTAGCTCGGTCGCGTGCCCGTCAACGTCGCAATGTACCGCGGTCGACAGCGCCTCGCGTGAGGTGACGTTCGATCCGACCTCGCCAGGACGCCCGACTCCGGTAGGGCCGCTCGGCACCGGCCCGGGTACGGAGTCGGTCATCGTTGCCTGTCCGTCGCCGGCGCAGTGCACCGGCGTCGATCTGACGGGCGAGGAGGCGACGTTCGACCCAACCTCGCCGGGAAGACCCCGCCCGGTGCAGATGTACACGGGCGCGTCGCTGGTCAGGGTTGCGTGCCCGACGCGGTCGCTGTGTGTCGCGGTCGGACTGGAGCCGTTCCTCTTTCGCCCTCAGCTACTCGATGAAGTTGCATTCAACCCGAGCTCCCCGCAGAAGCCCAGCGTTCATAGAGTCTCTTACAACCCGCCAACCGCGCTGGCCTGCCCCTCACGAACGGAGTGCGTCGCCTTCGACTCATCAGGCGCCGAGATCACGTTCAACCCGACCGACCCCGGAACCCTCCCTAGCTCGCCCAACCGACAGTCGATTCGCCCGCCGTCCCTCGGCGTGGCGTGCCCGTCAGCCACGCAGTGCATCGCGGTGAATGACGAGGGCCAGGAGGTGACGTTTGACCCGCTGCGTACCGCATTACCCGCGGCTCGCGCCATCGACTCTGCTCGCAGCCAGCACGGTACGCTCACCGCCGTAGCGTGCCCAGCGGTGTCGCAGTGTACGGCGGTCGACACTGGTGGAAGGGAGGTGACCTTCAACCCGCGGTCGCCCAGCAGACGCACCAACTACCAGATCGACACCACCGGCTTGTCCGCCCTCGCGTGTCCATCAACTCGCCGATGCATCGCCGTTGACACCGCCGGGCGAGCGGTGACATTCAACCCGCGCATACCTCGCGTGCGCCGCATCCACACGATCGACACCGGCGGATTGACGAGCGTGGCATGTCCCTCGACGAGCGTTTGCGTCGCGGTGGACAGCAGCGGGAACGCAATCGACGGCGATCCGACCTTCGCGACCGCTTGGAAGGTTGACCGGATCGCGGGCGCAAACTCCCTTTCCAGCGTTGCGTGCAAGTCCGCATCACAGTGCGTGACCGTGGACGTGACCGGACGCGCATTCGAGGCCACACGAATCCTAGCGCGGGTGGCGCACTCCAATGATGCCCGCCGGCACATGCCAGGGCTCGACCGCGAGAGAATCGACAGTGACATCCAAGTCACAGAGACCATCGATGGAAGGGGCAGATATGAAACGCCGTCTCGCATACATCGTCGCTGGGATTCTGTTCGGCATTCCTAGTTCAGCATACGCCGCTATCTACCCTAGCCAAACCCTTAGCCCCGGAGCAAGCCCTCTCGCGAACCCTCTAACACCAACTCCTTACCCTCTAGCAACTCCTCCTGACATAGGCGAGCTTCCTAATGAACAAATACCCCACCCCCCGGGCTCACCTTCGAGCAGTCTTTCTTCCGGACCTCTGATAACGTCATCCATAGTTGGGGTAATGTATTGCAATTCTGTCAATTGCAATACGAGTTGTAATCAATATGAATGTAATTCTAGTGGAGAGCCTTTGACTCCCTGGTACGTGGGAGCTGGAACGGGATGTTCAGGATCTGAGGCATTAGTGAACTCTACGACCGGTAACAATTTTGCATTCTACATTGATAATGAGGAAGGCTCCAGCATCCCAAGCATCATCACGTGTCTCTGGAATAGCGGGTATGGCCAGGTTTTGCCTATCATCGTGAGTGTATTTGCTTTCGATCCGGGGCAGTGTTGCTCATACCCACTACCCGACGGCCGGGTGGCTCCCACGCTACTAGAATGGTATCCGTTTGGGGCGAATTACAATGGTGGTGCTAACGGTAAGGGATACAAGGGAGATGGGTTCGGAGACGATCCTGGAGGCGCAGAAGAACAGTGCTACTACCAGGCGTCAGGCAACACCACGGGCTGCGGATCCGGAAACGATCTCCCGAGCTGGGTCAGTATCGAGGAGTGGGGCTATATCACTCAAGGCGTATTTCACTGGCCCAATGACGACCCGCCGAATGGAGGACAAGCTACCGGAGAGCACAACAACGCAACGAACATGGTGGGCGGCGAATATGGAGTAACCGCTAGTGGTTACGTCGGCGCGCTGGTCGCTCAATGTAATGACTCGGTATGCTAAACCGAACCCGCGAAGATGCTGCTCGGTCTGCGGCAACGACACGATCCGTCTGGAAGGTAGACCCGATGTAGTGAGGGCGTGAGGCAGCCCACTGCCGAGTTACAAGCACTGCACTGCGGAGAGGCCCAGCCACCGACAGGGTCACATCTGACCGCCCGATGCGCTTCCGTGAAATCGCTCGCAGCCGCCGGAGGTAGCCGACGGCTACAAGCGACAAGGCCGGCCGCGGGTCGTCCACGCGGCGCAAGCACGAACTGAGGATCAGAGGTCGCCCGCATCAAGAAATCGCCTCGACGAGACTGCCGCCTTCGCCCCAACAGGAGTCGTCACAAGAGCCGCCACCAGACGGCTCCTTCGCCGCGATTGCGATCGCGGGGCCGCGCCGGCCGTGGCCGCCACGCGCCGCGATCGCGAGCGAGATTGCTTGAGAGCGTGATCGCGCGGTGTGGCGGTGCCGGCGCACATCCGTGGCGACCCCGGTCGAATGATTGGCGTCGTCCCCGCGACGGCCACCGCCTCGGCCGCTTGCCGGGCCGGAAGCATGTCCGGTCCTGCGGGTGTTGCTTCGAGTCGCTCGACGGCCACGTCGATCCGCTCGGTCCCGCCTCGGAGCGCCTCGGCGAGCTCGGCCGGGCGCACCACGTCGGCCGCGTATTCCGGCCGGAAGCGGGGCGGTTGGCTGGTGATGATCGCCGCGGCGAAGTCCGCGAGCTGCAACGACGAGGGCTCGGTGGCGGGGAGGTGGGGACAGACGATGTCGCCGGTCCGGTAGGACAAGTGGTACTCGCGGAAGCTCCCGGGGTCCGGGTAGACGACGCGGCGATCGTAGATCTTGATCGGCTCGGGGCGCCGTCCTCATAGACGACCATCTTCTCCGAGCCCACGATCACGGTCCGGCGGAGCTTGCTGGGCGCCAGCCATTTCGGCTCGACGTTGACGATCGATTCCCCTCGGGTCCGCGCGTCAGATGAACCTCAAGGCGTCTTGGTCGCGGAGGTCTCGTTCGGCCGCCAACCAGGTGTCCAGGGTCAGGAGGCCTCCGTCTGCGGCTGCGAGCCTGTGGGCCCGCTCCCTGACCCGGTCAAGCTCGGGGACGACGTCCGCCTCGGCTGCGAACCAGTTCGTGCTGCTGTCTCGCCCGGGCGTGGCTCGGGCTATCTCGAGGGCGCGGCGCGCGGTCGTGAGCCGCCGGTTGGCCTGCAGGAGCGGGCCGGGGGCGAGAGCCTGTGGGTTCCGCGGCACGAAGGGCGGTGGGACGAACTGTGCGGTTGGCCATCGTCATACCCGCGGGTACCCCCGTACGGGGTGCGAGCTTGCCGCCGACGTAGCCCGCTTGGCTGATGCCGACCAAGATCAGGAACGTGCCTGAAAGAGTCGGCAGTCCCGTGAAGGCCGAGGCTGTCTTTGCCTGGCTGATGGCGTGGATAGTGAGAAAGACGTATGCGACGACGAGCACCAGGGTGAAGGCGAAGTTCTGGAATTTCGTGATGTCGATGACCTTGTCCGCGTAGTCACCCTCCTCTTGGAGAAAGATTTGGGCGAGCCGTGCGGGATCGGCTTGACCGCTCGCCGCGATGCTCGCAGAGCTGGTGGCGTCCTTCGTCACCTTAATGGCCGTGGCGGTCACCGCCGACGCGACGCTTATCCCTAGCAGTCCGAGGACTTGCCCCGGAATCGTGAACCCGAGCGGGTTCGCGACCCCGTCCCACAGGCGCCCGAAGAAGACGCCAGAGATAAGCGAGACGATCGCGAGCGTCCAGACCACGAGCTGGAAGTGAGTCAGGCTGTACCGGCCGCGGGTGTCGATCAGAATGCCGAGCGGAAATATGACGGGACGCATCGCTCTCGACAGCAACACGGCGAGCCCGGCTAGAACCGCGAACGAAATGGCCCAAGAAACGAAAATGGCCGTCATTGGATCCTCCAGACGGTTACGAGCGGCACGTGTTGGTCGGCGATGTGACCGGCCACACCGAATGCCTCTGGTCGATGTGCACCGGACTTTGCGGCTTGCCCCTAACAATCGGCTCACATCCAATAACCGGTGGGCGCGAGACGCGGACGGATGCGAACCGCCACAAGCGCGACTACGGTCTAGCGGGCGGCGGCCGGCGCGGGACGCAACGCGTGCTGTATGGCGCGCTGCACGTCGCGCTGGATGTGACGTTGCAGCGTGGACAAGCCCGGACCTGACAGCGCATGCCCAACGCGGCCAAATTGGCCGTGCGAGACAGCTGCGACCAACGCCAACACCAGGCCTAGCACCAACGCCACCCGAACGAGCCGAAACAGCCGCCAGCAAGCGGCGCGCCGGCGCCGGCGCCGCCGCGTGAGGCCGATCCTTGTGGGCGAGAGCGCAAGTCCGACTCGGAGAGCGACCGGCTGCGGCGGACTGCTGCTTTTCAGCGGCCCGACATGCTTGCAACCTGGCGATCTTGAGCTAGCACCGCGGGCTGGAGCGCCGCTGTAGGAATTAGCCCGTTTGGACAGCAAGGCGGTGGATGGACGCGGCTTCTGATCTCAGATCTGAACCCAGAAGCCGGTCGGCACGAGCCGTCGCGCTCCTAGAGCCAGCGCCGTGGCAGGGAATGTCAAGCTGCGGCCGTGGGCAGGGCGATCCCGCCCGGCCCACGGCCCACGCTGTCACTTCGGCGCGCGAAGAACGCCAGCCCGCTTACCCGCGGATCGAGATGGGCGTCAACGTCCCGCCCGATTGCGGGTCCGGTTGCAGCACGTCGAAGCCGCACTGACCGGACGCGTTGTGCCCCACCGTGTTCGGCGAGCTGGCCGTCGCGCCCGGCGAGGAACCGTTGAACTGCGGGGCGGGGCTGTCGCCGACGCAGCTGATGTTCCGAGCGACCGTGTTCGACACCAGCTCGTTGCCGTTCGGAAACAGGGTCGTGTTGTTGTTTGCCGTCAGGTTTTTCGCGACCTTGTTGCGGAGCATTCCGAGCCAGCACGTCTGTACCCCCGTGATCGCGAGGTTCCCGCCGATCACGTTGTCCTCGTAGTCGACATAGTCGAAGGAGCAGTTCGGGTCAAGACCGCCGCCGCCTCCGGACTCGGTCAGGTTGCCGTCGATCGTGGTCGCATGAACTATGACGCCGGCCGGATTCGAGCTGGCCAGGTTGCGCTGGACCGTGCTGCTGCTGGTTAGCGTGCCGCCGGTTCCCGCATTGGGGTCATCGAAGCAGGGGAAGAAGTCCGGTTCGCATCCCATGACCAAGACCGCGCCCGTCTGAACCGTAAGATTGCCGTCGACGGTGAGGCTGGAGCTCCCCGTGCCCGTCAGGTCGTTTTGAGCGAAGGCCGCGATCAACGCGGACCCTGGCGTTATCGTCAGGTTGTTCCGCACGGTGGCTGGTCCCCCGTTGACCTGGCAAACACCATTGATCGTGACGTTGCCGTATGTGCCAGCGAGCGTGCCGGGCGACAACTCCGTCCCGGAGCATGTGGCGTTTCCGGCGGCGCTGGCTGGTCCGGCGGTGGCGGCGAATGCCGCCCCCAGACAGGCTAGAAGCCCGAGCACCCTCCACGCCCCGATTACGCGCGCTCGCTCGCGCGCGGGCACTCCGGTCCCGTGTGAACGCCACATAAATGAACCTCCTAGGTCTCCTAGGCCCACAAGAAGCGCCCCAAAGCGCCCGCCGGACCTTGTCCCCGGTTTCGGTATCGCCGTGCCTCGATGACGGCGACACCGCCCCGATCCAGTACGCCCTGAGCCTATTCCTCGGGGGAAGTCACGTCAACAGACGGCCACGGCGCTGAGCTACCCGCCGATCGGACCGCCGTCAGCGGTCGCTCAACCCACCGTGGCTCAACTCACCGAGCAGCACGCCCAAGGGAGATCCAGCCATCAGTCGCCGATCAGAATCGGGTCGGACGATCCACAGCAGCGGGCCTACTCGCAGCCGCGCCTCTGAGTTCAGATTTGGAATCCAGAAGCCCCGCTGACCCGCTGCCGGGTTTCTCGAGTTGGACGAATTGCGACGGGCGTCGCCGACCGCTCAGGTGGTGGCTTCCGAATTCAGATCGGAAACCAGAAGTTTGCCAGCGCGCCGAGCAAAGTGCTGAGCTGATCGACTTGCAGCAGTCAGCAATGGATCCTAAGCGGTTCCGTCCGGCACCAGTCGGCGAGACCTGTGGGATTGTCGATCCGAGGGGCAGTCTCGTTGACCTTTCAGACCGGTCGTGTTGCGACAGCGGGTTGGTGGGTGGAGGCTTGGCTGCTAACCGGAAGCTTGCGTGCGTTCGCGGTCCGCCCGCTCGAGTCTTCTCGGCCCTAGTCAATTACTCGGACCTGAGGGAGACAGTCGCTTTGCTAGCCGCGTTGATCGGCGCGGCGCTGCCAGCACTCCCGCCGTCAAAGCGCGGCGCAGCTGACGACCGACCGATGAGAGCACGGCGATGTCGCGGTCGACTCGCTTCGCGCTGCGGGCAAGGCGTTCGTGCTCGGCCATCCGCAGCTGCTCGGCGTTGTACTGCGCGGCGATGGGTTGAAGTTGGCGCGGGTTGTACATCGGTTCCTCCTGGCTGCGCTTCGTGGGCGTCCCGTAGACCGTGTGGTCTGTCGGGCTTGCCCGGTAACTCTTGCTCTCCTGGCGCCGAGCGGCCAGGGCCAATGACCCAGTCGTTCTGCGTCGTTTGACGCACCTGTCACGAGCAACACCGAGGACGCACAGAGTGCTCGTTCGGGCTTACTTCCGACAGCGGCCGTCCAGCTCGCGCTGCTAGCCAAAGATCGCCCGGCTGCAAGCACGTCGGGCCGGTGGAAAGCAGCAGTCCGCCGCAGCCGGTCGCCCTAGGAGTCGGACTTGCGCTCCCGCCCACAAGCGTGAGTCTGCGCGACGTCTCGTGCGCTCGCGAGGTGCGGTGCAACGCTGGCCGCAGATCGCGAAGGGCTGACCGCTGGCAGCCACCGCACGCCTCGCGCCACCGTCCCCGGCCGTGGCGATCACGCACTGGCAGCTGCCGCAGCGATGCTGATCGACGACTGGCCGGGTGAGGCGCACAGGAGCTCCGGCCGGACGAGTGGCCGCGGTCG
Organism: uncultured Solirubrobacterales bacterium; assembly: GCA_963704385.1. Lineage (GTDB taxonomy): Bacteria > Actinomycetota > Thermoleophilia > Solirubrobacterales > Solirubrobacteraceae > Palsa-465. The sequence goes on along the minus strand of OY969904.1, from coordinate 4,630,093 downwards.
AGGATCGTCACGGGCCGCGGGGGCGCGGGTTGGCGCTGAAGTGAGACCCACGCCGGGCATCGGCGAAGGCGTACGGTCACCACCACCAGCGGCCGCTCCGCTCGGTCGGCGACTGAATACGGGCTCGGCGAGCGGCCCGGCAAGCTCGGTCCGGGACGCCCGAGCCGGTCGCGATGCTGGGTAGCGCGCTGGCGGGCCTTCGCGGTGGGGTTTGTCCCCGGCGTGACGCGGGTCGAGACCGCGCGCGACCTGATCGAGCTGGGCGACGGGCCGCCGCCTGGGCGCGGCGAGCGCTCGCCGCCACGAGGGTGGGGCGCCGCCCGCGGGCGGGCCGTTCCCTCCCTTGATGTTCGCACCCTTTGGGTGCGGGGGCGGTCGAGAAACCGGCCCCGCCCCCGCGGCGGGGCCCCGACCCGAAGGAGCCCGCCATGGGTCAGACGATCGCCACGCCGCCGCCGTCGGCCAGCGACGACCTGCACGCGCTGTTCGCTCGCGAGCACCGCCGGCTCGAGCGCGAGCTCACCAGGGTCGTGAACACCTCGCCGGAGAACGTCCAGGACGCGATGGCGTTCGCGTGGTGCGCGCTGGTGCGCCGACGCGGCAGCGTCGAGCCGGGGACCGCTCGCGCCTGGCTGTTGGCGGTCGCGCGGCACGAGGCGTTGAAGCTCGACCGGCGCGCCCGCCGGACGCTGCCGATCGAGAATCAGGACGGCGAGCCGCTCGAGTTCGAGGATCCGCGACAGGACGACCGGGCGTGGGACGAGCTGCTCGACGCTGCCGCCGCGGTCGGGCGCGCCCGGCTCACCGACCGGCAAGCCCGGATGCTCTCGCTCAGCGTCGGCGGCTTCAGCTACGAGGAGATCGCGCTTGAGACGGCCGCGTCGCCGCGCGTGGTGGAGCGCCAGCTGCTTCGCGCCCGGCGAAAGCTCGCCGCCGCGCGCGGATCGCACGCGGCGTGAGCTCCACCGTCGGCGCGGCGATGCCGGACGCGGCGGGGGCCGCCGCTGATCGTCGATCGGCGCCCGCAGCCGCCGCGCGGCCCGGGCGAGCGCGTCGGCGAGCACCTACGCCTCCGCGTCGCCGAGCACCTCGACCTCGACCGAGGCGGCGGAGCCCGCGTAGCCGTCCGGACCGCCGAACGCGAAGCCGTCGACGTCCGAGAGCACGATCCGCGTCTTGCCGCCGCGGCCGGCGTCGCCGGCCCGCGGCACATTGGTCTCGACGCGCGCGCTGAGCTCGCAGACGTCGAGGAAGCGCTTCTGGTCTGACTTCACGTTCGGTCATCCTCAGCCGGCGTCATTGGCCGTCGAGCAGCTCGCGCCCCGCTGCCGCGCCCGCTACGGTGACCCCGTGGGCAACCTGGACGGCGAGATCCCGCTGGACGTGCTGCTCGACGGCCGCGCGTGCGAGGCGGAGAGTCGTTACCGGTGGGCCGCGGGCGGACGGGTGCTGACGATCTTCACGGTGCTGCCGGCGCGCGGGGTGGCGGTCGAGCTGATCTCGACCTACGTCGGGCACGCGCAGACCCCGACCGTCGTGACGCATCTGCTGCTCGGCCCGGCCGGCGCGACGAGGGAGATCCGCACGGAGGAACGCCCGCACGAGCAGCTTGACCCGGTCGAGGATCCGCGCGCGTGCGCCTATGACCACGCCAACGAGCTGGTCGAGGCGCTCCGCACAGCCGGGTTCGAGGTGGGCGTGGGGATCGACGAGCGCTCGTTCGACCAGCTCGAGCGCCAGGAATAGCGGACCGCCGGTCGCGGTGTCGGACCCGTTCCCGACGATCCTGCAGGGCATCCCGCTGCGGATCCGCCGGATCGACGTGAACCTCAACCGGTCTGACTTTACCGTCAACCCGACCTCGTGCAACCCGATGAGCGTGACCGGGACGCTCACCTCCACGGGCGGCTTGTCAGCTCCCGTGAGCTCGCGCTTCCAAGTCGGCGGCTGCCAGGAGCTCGGCTTCTCACCACGGCTCAAAATAGCGCTCACCGGCAAGGGCAAGACGCGCTCGGGAGATCACCCCACGCTGACCGCAACGCTGATGCAGGGCTCAGGCCAGGCTGATCTCCACACGGCGCGGGTCACCCTGCCGTTGTCGCTGGCATTGGACCCGAACAACAGCCAGCACGTCTGCAGCTACGACGTCGCCCAGGCGGTGCACGGGGGTAGCGTGGCGTGGCAGGCGATCGTTGGCCATCGCGTGACGACGACGGCTCATGACGCGCTGGTTCGCCTCCGCCACCTTGCCCCTGCCGGCGGCGGCTCCGCCGCCTCCGGTGCGGGAGCGATTAAGGCGGTGGCGATCATCGGCGCGGGGGTGGTCGCCGTGCACGCGATCGCCGCCGGGCCAGCGCATCATCCGCACCATCCACGGCCGCGGATCGTCGCCCACCGAGGTATGGAGCGCGGACCGGAGGCTTGGCTGACCACGCCGAAGTCGTGACCGCTTCGCGCCGCAGGCGACGATGCTTCCGGCGACGCCGTGGGCATAGCTCAGTGCTTGCACCCGACTGGCGTTCCAGCTAACGAGGGCCGGATCAGGTTGGAGCGACCGGCCTGGTGACCCACCCGGCGCGGCCTGGGCGCTATGCGCGCATTGCGTAACGGCCGCTGGCGACAGCCAGGTGCACGTGCTCGGGCAAAGCGAGAGTGCACCACGGCACAGCGTCCGACGCGGCCTCTGTTCGGAGGCCGGGAGCACTGCCCATCAGTGCGCGTGCCGCCGCGAAGAGGGAACTCGCCGCGGCGGGAGCACCCCACCCTCAAACGATGTTCACTGGACGATGCGCTACCCGCCCAGCGCGGAGCCGACGATCGCCTTCAAGGTCGCGATGACGTGCGGAAGTGCCGGCCCGGGCCCAGGAGCGCTGACCGTCCGGTTCACGCCGTGGCCAGTGATCCGTACCTTCGACGCCCACGCATGAAGGCTGATGTCGTAGTTCACGCCGTCGGAGGTGAAGTGAAAGATGAGGTGACCCGCCTCCTCGCCGCCGCCATCCGGGCCGGTCGGCGCTAGCACAAGCTGCCCACGCCTTCCATACCACCGCACCCAACCAAATGAGGCCGCACGAGTTCTGTTCGGATTCAGCAAGACGTCGCTAACACGGTGTGCTGGTTCGGCTCCGGCGAAACTCGGCCCCGCGATCGACGGCGGTTCTATGCCGGCCGCCGCTTGGATGTCGACATGGACGTGGTACGGCGGCGGATCCATTGTCGCGTACGACGGAGAGAACCATTGCCTCCCGTCCCATGCTCGCACTTGTGTTGCTGCGGTCTGACCGGGTAAGGGTGCGAAGACCTCGTAGCTCCAAATCGGCAAAGTGCAACGGCTGCTTGCAATCGTTATGTTCACGTTGTTGGCGCACCCGTCCGCCAGGTCGTAGCTGCCAGAGTGGAGCGACAGCGGCACCTGCTGCGGGCATACGGGACGCAGCAGTCTCGAATCAAGGCAGCGCGCCAACGCCGCGCGAGGAGTCGGGACCATCGCGACCGCGCCCGCGGGCGGGATCCGAGACGACGGAGGATGGGTCCCTGATGGTGCCGGTCGAGGTTGTACCACAGCCGGCCGGCGATGTGGCGAGTGATCCTTTTGGCTCGTGCCGCCGCAGGAGGCAAGCGCGAAAGCGAGCAGCACCACCAGGCCCGGCGACCACGTGGCCGTCATCCGGCGCTTGAGCGTGACGAACGCGTGGATCAAGTCGCCTCTCGTCTGACTAGTAAGCCATACGTAGGAGCGCGGCAGCAAGGTCCGGAAACGAACTGGCCTGCGGGGGCCATTTCTCTTCCAGCTGTGAAAGGAAGCGTTCGCGCCTCCGACCGAGCCTCGCGGCGCTCCCGCTCAGGTACGGAGGGGCGGCGCTCCGTCGACACCCGCCCGGAGTTGCGAGTAGTTGCCGAAGGAGGTGCCTGACCGAACGCGGCAACGGATCTCCTCCTCGCCGGATGCGCGCAACGGGCCGAACACCTAGCCACGACCTCGCTGGGTGCAATCAGCGCGACGAGACCCACCGTCTCGGCGCAGTGACCGGACTGCCGATGCTCGAGCGAACCGGTCACCCGCGACGACCCGACTGGTTCAGGCTGGAAGGTGGATGCTATTCACGATCGACTGCACATCCGCCCACTCCGGACCAGCATTTGGTCCAACGTACACGTTTACCCCGATGCTGTACAGGCTATTGCCCGAGGTGGCGACGTACCAGCCTATGAAATTACGGAACCCCGCGTAGGTGATGTCGCCTCCGCCCAAGTCGCTGAAGTGCATCGTCGTGCCGTTGAGTTGGATAGCGTCCGCGAAATCGGGGAAGCTCTGAGGGGCAGCGGCCACCGCGATCGGTTCTTGAATGAACAGCAAGAGCATGGTTGCATCGGGGGGCAGAGCGCGAAGATCAGGGAATCCCTGGAGATCCGGCAACGGCCCAAGCTCCTGATTACAGACTACGACGTCGTAAGGGGTTACGACGTGTGGCAAGAGTGCTGTGTAGACGAACCATGAACTCGGATGGGCGATGATTGGGTTGGGTTCATATGGGGTGGCGAAGCTTGCGTCGAGCGCCGCGGTTGCGCGCGCACTTGCCGACAGCGCCCCGCTCGTGGCCGCTGCAGCTACGGCGCCGCTACCGGCTCGCTTTAGAAAGCCCTTCCTTGTGATCGCTGGGGTCATGCTGGTGGCTCCTTATAAGTAGGTGATCAGAACGGCGGCCGCGGCAGCAGCGAGTAAGCCGTTCACCAGTCGGAGAGTCGTTTGGCCGCGCAGGCGATGGCGGCGCAGGATCCGCGGCTCGAACTCTGCATAGGACCTGCCGGCAGGCGAGCTCACGACCACGATGCCCTTCGACACGGCAAACGCCAGAACGGCAAAGCCGACGACCATAGGTGACGCTTGTGGGGCGAGCAGAGCAACAAACGCCGTGTGGGTCGAGTACGTAAAGCGCGTCAAGAACCCTGTACCGAGCTGCGCTCCGAACGCGGTGGCGACCACACCCGGTGGAACCATGCTGCGCAGCCACTCGGGCACCTGCCTACGACTCGGGTACGGAACCGGTACCCCAAGCCCCAGATCGCGCAGAACCGCCAACCCCACCAGCGGTACCGCGACGGCCGGCCACGCGACTGGCGAAATAGCCGTGACGAGCGCGTAGATCGCGCGGACGATCGCGTAAGTGGCGAACGCTCCCGAGCCGACCCCAGCAACGAACAGACAGACATGCACAGCCCATTTTCGGTAGCTGACCCTGCTGACCGCAGGGTTGATGGTCAGAGCCATCGAGATGCCTCAGGGCGACCACGCCGATGACCATCCCGCGGCAGCGGCGATCAAGATGAGCCAGAGCGGCAGATCGCCGGGGTGGGTTGCGGCGACGCTGACCCCCGCAACCGCAATGGCGCTACTGATCAAGTATGGGTTTATGGCGAGGCCCAGTACCCACTCCGCGCGGGATTCCAGCTGCGGCAGGGCTGACGTTTGCATCACGCGCAGAATGCCCGCCGACATCGGATGTACCACGGGCAGCTGCAGCTGGTGCAATCGCCACATTGCCGAACGCTGGAGACATGGGCAAATTGAAAGCAGCAGGAGGGACAAGGCGACCCGTTCCCGCCTGCGGTGGGGCACGGACCGACGCTGCAGTCGTAGCTACTCGATTCAAAGCAGTCGGTCCCGCAGCCGCAGTCACCACAACAGTCGCCGTACATCCACTTCTGACCGTTAGAGCAATAGCAGCCCGACCACCAGGCGCCGCACTGGCAGGTAGTAGACGGGCATTGCCCTCCGTCGTCGCACCACCGCGAGTCATATTTGGGACAGGTGCCGTAGCAGCCTTGGCAGCACGAACTTGTCGCCGCCGCCCACGCGGTGTCGTCTAGCAGGGCAGCTCCGGCAGCGCCCAGCGAGAGCGCGGCGCCGTACCGGCCGAGCCGGGACACCGCTGACCTCCGAGTGACCCGTCGCGCGAGCCCGCGAGACAGCGAACCCACGGCATGATCGAGCCTTCCTTCTGTGTGTGTCGCTGCTGTCATGGAAGTACCTCCGTTGAGCGTGAGCCGTCCCCGTCGAAATGCTGGACTTCGATGGGAAAGGCGTGCTCGCCGCGTTCCTCCCGTGGAATGAACAGGACTCCAAGCGTTTCCACGGCGAGCGCCTCTATTTCCATCTGGGTGTTTACGACCTGCGCGCCCTTGACTCGATGTTCGCCGTCGAGTGCGACCGCGAACGGAGTCCCGGGCACCTTCCAATCCTGCATCAGCGCGATTAGGTCGGTCCGCGCCCAGGGGCCGAGCTCGCGGGCGTGCTCGGCGCGACCGTTAGCGTCCCGATCGGTAAGCACTGCGACGAGATCCAGCTGATGACCATTGTCAGCGTCAGGGCCATACAAGGCGTGGATCCGCTTGAAGCCCGGTTCGAGCGCCTGGCACTGCTCGCAGGCGGACGATGTGAAGACGACCAACGCCGGGCGCCCCGTCGGCTTGCGCCCGGGCACGTCTACTGTGGTCTCGACCTCCGGCCCACGCAGTGCCTTCGCCCTGATCGTCGGCCCTCCGTGGAGGAGCAGTTCTCCGACTTGGCGCATTACCGCGACCAGAATTACGGCCTCGATCAGCACCCCAACGGCGAGCAGCACGACTACGATCCGCCACGTTTCGCTCATTCGACCTCCTCAAGTGCGGGGGAAACAGGGCGCGCCGCACGGCGCAGACGCCGGAACTGGTCAAGCATCAGCGCGATAACCCCGAACAGGACGATCACGAGCACCTTCGAGAATGACAGCGCTTGAAGGTGCTCGTGGCGGGCGGCCACCCAGCCTCCCGCTAGGAGGATCGCAAGGACGAGGTTCCGCGCTGCGAGATGCGGGCCGATCATCGCCGGGGCGACAGCACCGAAGCAGTTGCACTCTCGACCGGCGAGCGGTTGCGCGAGCAACCAGGCAGCCACCGAGAAGCCGACAAGAACGATGGTTCCTGCGGCGAGGCCGACGGTCGGGGAGGCGATGCAGAGCACGACGATCCCTGTCTCGATTGCGGGCACTCCGACCCGCACCACCTGACCGAGCACATCAGGCCCCGGGATGTCCTCGCTCAGCTGCGACCATTGCGGCCAGCGATCGAGCTTGCCGAGAGCAGCAGCCAAGAACAACAGCGCGCAGACGCCAGCCGCCACGTCAGCGAACGCATTCACAGATACCTCACCTCGATAACCAATTTCCTACGACCCGCTACGGGCAGGGCTCTGGCTTAGAAGGTTGACGGAGGAGCCGTTACCGCAGCGTGACGACCGCGTGACGATTACGGTCGCCTCGGCGCCTCGTAGCAGCCCGCCTCAGTTGAGACCGGGCGAAACGCGACACGAAACGGGCGCCTTGTCAGATACGAATTCTCCGGGGGTGCTCGGTGTCTACGCGCTCGCAAGCAGCGCACGTAGCCGCTCGGTTGGCTCGAGGCGCAGCTCGCGGAGAGCGAGGCGGCGGTAACGCTCAAACTCGCGGGTCGCCTCCGATCGATTCCCCTCCGCGAGGTGGACCCGCATCATCGCCGCCCGCGGAGTCTCACGCAGCGGGTCGGCTCCGATCGCCGCGCCAGCGGCGGTAATTGCCTCGGCAAAGCGTCGGCGTGCGCTCAGTGCATCCGCTAGCGACTCCAGAGCGTGCAGGCGGAGCTGTCGCCAGTTCTCGGCTGCTTCAAGCAGCCAATCGTCGTACCAACCCGGCAACAGGTCGGCGGACAGAGTCGGGATCGATGCGAAGGCGGCGTCGAGGTTGATATCGGAACCGGACCGAACGAGACGATTGGCCAGTCGGCGTCCCTCATGAAGATCAACCGAAACAGTTCCTGCGAGGCACAAATTGTGGCCGTCTGGCCGCACGACCGAGGGAACCGAGCGTGCAAGCCGAGCGAGTGCCGATCGGAGAGCTGCGTGTGCGCAGCGCTCCGAAACGTTGGGCCACAACAGTCCTGCCACCACGTCGCGCGAGACAGGCGTCGAGCGGATTGCAAGCTGGGCAAGGAGGCGTTGCGAACCCCTGCCGTGGCAAAGCGTCAGGTTCCGATCCACGTTCAGAAAGCGGAACCCGCCGAGCAAGGACAGCGCAAACCGAGATCCCAAAATCGAGCTTCCGTCGCCGTAGCGCGATAACTGAACGGCCGAGGTGACGCGGCACGGTAACTTCCGCGTCATTGTTGCGTGGCGCCAGTTCGGCCAATCCACGGTGTTCCCCGTCGTGCGCAGAGAGTAGCTCAGATCGCTCTATATGGTCAAGCTTCCATGAGCGCTCAGCCCGCGCTACGACCAACCCCGCTCCGACGCGGACCTCGCAGAGGAGGATACGCCACACTTGCGTCCGGCCGTATCTTCCGCTGTGGCGGACCCTACACCGCCTGGTATCGAGCTAGTCGGTGCCCCCCAAACGCATCTAGCTGTGCACTCTGGACGGCAGAGGGCCCCCGAGATGCGACAGTCGGCCGGGATTGCGCCCGATTTCCCGGGGCCGGTTGTCGCATCAAGCAGGGCAATCTCGACCTGAGAATGCCCAAGGAGATGCGTTTGGGTTGGGGGGGGGGGGGGGGGGGTCGGTGCTAGCCGAACTCATGCAAGCCGCAAGCGCCCGCGCGCCGGTCGCTGCCGGACGATCGTCACCTTTGGTCGAAGGGCGATGCAGCCCCCTCGCCGTCGTGGCCCATGAGGCGTAAAGGAGCCGGCCACGTCGCGTGGCCGGTATCGCGTGAAGTGCATACCCGATTGCTTCCGCGAACGCGCGGTGAGCGACCCGCGGTCTTGGGCCGTCTTGCGCGTGCTCCGGGCTGTAGACAGCCGCTTCGCGCCCATGCGCCGTTGAGTTTCTCGCTACGCGGACGGGACGCGACCCGTGCCCCCGACGGAACAGATCGGGTATGCACGTCGCGTGAATCCGCCGGTCGAGGGCCGGCCGCCGACTGCGATTCCAGCGCTCGTGCTGTGCCACGAAGTCGAGCGCGTCAGAACGCGTCGACCAGTTGAGCGCGTTGATCGGATCTCGGCAGCGCGCGTCGATCGGCGTCGGCGCCGGTCTGCGCTACCCGGCGCCGCGCCGGAAACCCGCCGGGGACGACTCTCGCCATCGCGCAGTCCCGGACGGTCGCAGCCCCCGTTGCTCGGACCCGCGCGTCAGCCGGCCGAGATCCGCACGGTCGAAGATCCGCACAACCACCTCGATCCGGTGGAGCGCCCGCGCGACGGCGCGTATGACTGCTCGGGCGAGCTGATCGCCGCGCCGCGCGCGGCGGGCATCGACTCCAGCGTGCTCCTCTACGAGCGGTCGCTGCCCGGCTCGAGCGGGTCGGCCAGCCCAGCTAGGGCCGCCGGCCGCGGGGCCGACCCCTCCCAGGTTCGCACGCCGTCCGTGGCGTGCACGGGGTCGGGGATCGGCCCCGCACCCGGCGGGGCCAGGACCGAAGGGAGGGCTGATGCCCGCAGGAATCACAAGCTCAGACTCGATGTTCTCGGTGCGCGACGTGCCGTGGCACGGCCTCGGCGCGGTGCTCGAGCGGCCGCCGGCGACGATCGCCGAGGCGATCGAGGCCTCCGGCCTCGGCTGGCGGGTCGAGCGCGAGCCGATCGCGGTCGACCGCGGCGACGTCGCGAGCGCCGACAGCATCTGGGATCCCCGCTGCGAGGAGATCCCGGGCTGGTGGGCGAACGTCCGCCAGGACACCCGCGGGGTGCTGGGGATCGTCGGCGACCGCTATCGGATCGTGCAGAACTCAGACGCGTTCCGGTTCGTCGACCAGTTGCTCGGCTCGAGCATGCACTTCGAGACAGCCGGCAGCCTGCACGGCGGCCGGCGGGTGTGGGTGCTCGCCCGGCTGCCCGAGCATATCGAGGTCGGCGGCGACCCCGTCCGTCCGTACGTGCTGCTGATGAACAGCCACGACGGCTCGACCGCCGTCGTGGTCGCCTCAACTCCGGTCAGGGTGGTTTGCCAGAACACGCTCTCGTGGGCGCTCGACCGAGCGCGGCAGCGCTACTCGATCCGCCACACCGAGAAGGTGCGCGAGCACGTCCACCAGGCCCGGCGGGTGCTCGAGCTGTCGGTCGACTACTACCGCCAGTTCAAGGCGCTGGGCGACGGGCTCGCGTCCGAGCGCTGCACCGAGACGCATCTCCGACGGGTGCTCGAGCAGCTCTACCCGTCGGGCACCGATGACGTCAGCGACCGGATGCGCCGCTCGCGCGATGAGACCAAGCGGCGGATCGTCGAGCTGTTCCTGGGAGGCGACACACAGGGCAACGCCCCCGGGTCGAAGTGGGCGGCGGTCAACGCGATCGTCGAGTACGCCGACTGGATCCGCCCGGTCAAGAAGGCCGGGGAGCAGCGGTTCGCGCGCACGACCGACGACGCCCCGGCCAAGACCCGGGCGCTTAACCTGGTCGCCGCAGCCTGAGCACCTCAGCGGCCGGGGTCCGGGTCCGTGCTGCCGGGGCCCCGGCCGTCGCCAGGATCTGATGAGCGCTGTGTCGCCTCCGGGTTGGGCGCGGGCAGCCCTTCGATGCCTGCCACGCGCGTCGGCGCCCGTCAAGGTCGGGCCTTCGGCCCGCTGCGCGCCCCTGTCGGGGCTCCCTTGACCGCCGCCGCCGCTGGCGTGGCCGGGCTGGGGCATGCCCGCACCCAACCACAGGAGGCACCGCATGACCCCCACCGACAAGCCGGCGACCACCAAGCAGCTGGCGTACCTGAAGGCGCTCGCCCAGCGCACCGGCCAGACGTTCTCCTATCCGCGCACCGCCGCGCACGCCAGCCGCGAGATCGCACGGCTGAAGGCAGCCCGGCCGAGCAGCCGCGCCGAGCGCGAGCTCGAGCGCTTCGGCGACCCGGCGATCCGCGAGGCGATCGAGGACGCAGCCGCGATCCAGGGCTACGAAATCGTCGGATATGGCTCGAGCGCCACCTGGAGCCGGCGGTCATGATCACACCGACCGTCACCGAGCTGGTCAAAAACGGCAACCTGGTCGGCGAGCGCGTGGAGCTCGGCCGCTACCGCGTCCCCGCCGGGGGCGAGCGCGTGATCTGCGGCCAGCGGATCGACGGCGTCGTTCGCGTCATCGACGTCCCGGCCTGCGGCCGCGGCCGCCGATACCTGGTCGAGCGCGAGCTCGAGCGCGACGGCTACACGGCGCTCAAGGCGCTGGTGGCCGACTACGTGGCGCAGGCGCACGCCCACGGACAGATCCCGATGGCCGAGAACGTCCTCGGCCGCTTCCTCGACCACCTGGCGGACGGGGCGGAGGTGACCGAATGAGCTCCGGCGACGATCAACCCCAGCCCGCCTACGGCGAGCAGCCCGAGCCGCCGCGCCGCTGCCCGCTGGCCAGCCACGGCCTGTACCCGCGCGAGCGCTGGCGCTGGTTCGAGCAGCTGTGGAACGATGTCTGCACGCTGCAGTCGCGGTTCGGCCTGCCCGTCCGCTCGGGCTGGTGGGAGGACGGGCTCGAAGTCGAGACCCTGGCGGCGCTGGCGGCGTGGGTCGAGCGCTACGACTCGGGCGAGTGGGACGACCCGCCGGGCAAGCTGGCGCTGCTGGACGACCTCGAGCGCGTCGCGCGCCTGCTCGGCGAGGGCGACGACGAGGACCGCCGCCGCGACTTCGACCAGGGGCGCGACCTGCTGCCGTTCACCCGCTACCTGATCGAGCTGGGCTGCCAGCCGCCGCCCGGGCGCGACGAGCGCCACGACGCCTGACCGGCGCCCGCGGCGCGGCGCCAGATCCGCGTTTGCTCTGCGCCGCCGGCTCGGCGGCGCGAGCGGCGATCCGCTCCTCCGCTGAAACCTGATGCCAGCGGGTCGAGCTGCTCGCGCAGCAGCGCCAGCACCCGGTCGTGCCCGCCACCCGCTCGCTGCACCAGCGCCGCGGTGCTCAACGCGCCGCCGGCGGTGAGCAGCCGCTCGAGGCTGTCCACGTCCACGGTCCTCTTGCGGGCGGTGCGGCGCCTTGGCCGCGCCCGCCGTCGCGCGGCCGGGCGGAGTCGTATCGGCTGCGCGCTTGGGGGTGCCGCCGTCCAGAGCTGTGCGCGCCTCGGTCAGCGGACGGATCTCCTCGCTCAGCAGCGCCAGTTGCCGATCGATCGACTCGACGATCCCCTCGATCACCGGACCCTACGCGGCGCCCCGACCGGAGGCCCCTGAGCCTGGTGCCTGCGCCACCCGGCCACGGCATCAGCGGTCCCGGCCGCACCCCGAAACGGCCCCGGCGTGACCCCAATCGCACCCGGAGCCCGGCACCGCCGGCGAGCGACACGCATTTGCATCGGTGATGCGTGGCGCGTCAAACCGGCCGCTGGCTCGCTTACCGGTCATGTTGTCGATCGGCAAGGTCGGGCTGTCCCGTGAACAGCAGCTGTACTACGAGCAGAAGGTCGCCAAGGGAGCCGACGACTATTACTCAGGGCGCGGGGAGGCGCCCGGCCGGTGGACTGGCACCGCTGCGCGCGAGCTTGGCCTCTCCGGCGAGCTCGGTGTCCAGCAGCTAAAGGCGATGATGGACGGCAAGCACCCGGGCACCGGCGAGCAGCTCGCGATCCGGGGTGGCCGCTCTACGACAGCTGGGTTCGATCTGACGTTCTCGGCCCCGAAGTCGGTGAGTGTGCTGTTCGCGATCGGCGACCGGGAGCTGTCCCGAGCGCTGGTCGACGCGCACGAGGAGGCGGTCGAAGCTGCGCTGGCCTACATGGAGGGGGAGGCGTGCCGGGTCCGCCGCGGGCATAACGGCACGCGCGCCGAACGCGAGGCCGGGCTGGCCTGCGGCTGGAAGCGCGCCCGTCCCGAGCCTGGAGCAGGGTTCGTTGCGGCGGCGTACCGGCATCGGATGTCGCGGGCGCAGGACCCGCAGCTGCACACGCACGTCGTGTGCGCGAACATGGCCCGGGGGGGCGACGGGCGCTGGACCGCGCTTGACGGCACCGCGATCTACGAGCACGCGAAAGCCGCCGGCTACCTGTATGAAGCCCACCTCCGGCACGCGGTCAGGGAGCGCGTGCCGTGGGCGGAGTGGGGGAGGGTGCGCAACGGGATCGCCGAGCTCGAACAGGTGTCCCAAGACGTGCGCTTCGAGTTCTCGCAGCGCCGCCAGCGGATCCTCGAGCGCGAGGCCGAGCTCGAAGCCGCCGGCGTGAGCATCGGGCACGCCGGCCGGGAACGGATCGCCTACGACACCCGCGAGCCCAAACAGGACATCGACGAGCGCGACTGGCGCGCGCAGATCAGAGCCAGAGCGGCGGAGCACGGGCTCGGCCGGACGGAGCTCGACGCGCTCGCCCAGCGGCCGGCCGCGCCGGCGGTTGGACCGTTGTCCGAGGGCGGGCTGGCAGAGAGGCTGTTCTCCCCGACAGGGTTGACCGCGACGCAGAACGGCTTCCACGACCGCGACCTGGTCGCCGCGGTTGCCGAGGCCTCCGCCCAGGGCGCCACCGTCACACACCTGTTGCCGGCTGCCGAGCGACTCCTCTACCACCCGGAGGTCGTGCCGCTGGCTGCGGGGCTGGATCGCCGCTTCACCACCGCCGAGCTGCTGGCGGCCGAGCGGCGGATCGTCGAGCACGCCGAGCGCGGCCGCGACCAGCACGCCGGGGTCCTAACCGACCAGCACGCGGACATCGTGCTGCGCGGCCTCGAGCAGCCATTGTCGGACGAGCAGGAGCGGGTGCTGCGGGCGATCGTCACCGCCGGGAATCGGGTCGACACCGTCGAGGCGCTGGCGGGAACCGGCAAGACGACCTCGGCCGGCGCGCTTCGCGAGCTGTACGAGCAGGCCGGCTACCGGGTGATCGGCGCGGCGCCGACCGGCCGGGCGGTGCGGGAGCTCAAGGAGCGCGCCGGCATCGCCCAGTCGCTGACGCTCGACGGCTGGGCGGTCAAGCTCGCCGCCGACCCGACCGCGCTCTCGTTCGCCCACGCAACCCACGTGGGGATACGGCGACAGCCGGCGGTGATGATCCTCGACGAGGCCGGGCTTGCCCACACCCGCCTGTCCGCTCAGGTGATCGACCAGGCGATGGCGGCCGAGGTGAAGGTGATCGCGACCGGCGACTCCGGCCAGCTCTCATCCGTACAGGCCGGCGGCTGGCTGGGCGCGCTCACCCGGCGCCTCGGATCGCACGAGCTGCGCGAGGTGATGCGCCAGCGCGACCCGCACGAACGGCGCCTGCTCGCGCACGTGCACCGCGGCGACCCGGAGCCATACCTCGAGCTCAAGGCGAGCCGCCACGAGCTCGGGCTGTTCACCGGAGACCAGCCCGGCCTCGACGCCGAGCAGGCGGCGATCGACGCGTGGGCGGCGGCGTGCGAGCGCTACGGAATCGAGCAGGCGGTGATCATCTGCCGCGAGAACCAGCGCCGCGAGCGGCTCAACGAGCTCGCCCGCGCCCACCTGCGCGAACGGGACAAGCTCGGCGACAGCGTCGAGCTCGGCGCGAGGGAGTGGGGGGTGGGGGACCGCGTGATCGCGCGGCGCAACGACCGCGGCCGCGACCTCGACAACGGGATGCGCGGCACCGTCACCACCATCGACCCCGACCGCGAGCGGCTGCTGGTACAGGTCGACTCGGGCGGGCACCGGGAGCTCGACAGCGGCTACGTCGAGCGACACGTCCAGCCCGCCTACGCGCTCACCGGTCACGGCATGCAGGGCGGCACCGTGCAGTGGGCGGCGGTGATCGGCCAGCCCGAGGACTTCTCGCGCAACTGGTCCTACACCGCGCTCTCCCGCGCCCGCGAACGGGTGCAGATCTTCGTGGTCGACGAGCCGACCCGGCTGCAGGATGAGCGGGCGGAGGTTGCGCCCGCGCCCGCGCGCGAGGAGCAGCCCGACCCGCTGGAGCGTCTTGCCCGGCGGATGCGCGAGCGCGACGACGAGGACCTCGCGCTCGAACAGCTCGAACACGCACAACGAGCGCGGCGTGCGGCTGATGCGCGTGTTGCCGAGGCGGAGCGATCCCGTCAGGACGCCGAGCCGTCGATCCGCTCGGACGCCTCCCAGCAGCGGCTGCGCTCGCCCGCGCTCAGGCGACTCGACGAACTCGACCGGGAGCTCGCGCAGCTGCACGTCGAGCTTGCGGATCCTCGCATCGAGGACGCGCGAGCCATCGCCAGCCGGGACGAGACGATCGCCGCAGTCGAGGCCGAGCAGCAGCGTGACCACAAGCCGCGTGGACTTCGCGACAGGGCCGCCCACAGCACGCGCCGGCGCGAACGTGAACAGCAGCTAGAGCGTCTGCGCGAGCAGCGTGCCCGGCTGCTTGACCGCACGCCGGACCCGGAGGTGGCGCTCGCCAGCGCGGAGCGCCTGCGCGATCGACAGCGGCACCTCGGAGCGGAGCGTCGCCAGCTGCGCGACCACGCGATCCACGACGAGATCGCCGAGCAGCCACCTTGGCTGATGGACACCCTAGGTCCCGAGCCCGGCGACCCGCGGCTGCGCGAACGCTGGCAAAAGGCCGCCCGCGAGATCGCCGGCCACCGCATCGACCGCCACATCACCGATCCCCACATCGCGATCGACGACAGCGACCACGCGATCCGACGCGCGCTCGCCGACGCGCGCGCAGCACTCGGCCTGGATCGGCAGCAGGCGCAGGACCTCGGCCGCGAGATCTGATCCGTCCGACCCGCGCGGCAACCTGCCGAGCATGCGTTGCGACGCCCCGCCAATCCCGCTCCCGAGGCTGCTACTCCTGGGCACGCTCGAGCTTGGCCTGCTCCCGCTGCGGCTAGCCGCGAGGTTGGTCGGGGGGCTGCTGCTCGCAATGGCGGTGATCGGCCTGCCGGCGTGGCTGATCCAGCTCGCGATCAGGCTGCTCGGCGGCGGCACCGGCGGCGGGCCGCTCCCCGCGTGGGCGATGATTCCGCTGCTGGCAGCCGCGGCACCCGCCGGTGTCGTCGCCTTCCGGATCGCCGGCATCCGCGGCCCACTCGGCCGCAGCGAGCCAGCCGAGGCAGACACCGAGACCACCTACGGGTACGACGCTGCCGCCGGGTGGGACGAGGCGGACGCTGACGACGGCGAGGCCGAACCGAAAGGCTCCGTCACCAGCTGCACAACGGAACCGCTCGCCTGGGCCTACACGGCGCTCGAACTAGACCCCAGAGCGAGCCTCGCCGACATCAAAGCTGCGTATCGGCGCCGGGCCCACGTCTACCACCCTGACCACAACCCCGGCTTCACCAAGCAAGCCGCCGAGCGCTTCGCGACTATCACCGAAGCCTATGAAGCGCTCGTCGCTGACCGGAGCACGGCGACTGCATAAGGACGGTCGCTAGGCACCGGTGGGGCGCGGCACCGCCACGCCGTCAGCACCGCCACTGGGCGAACTAGCAAGCGAGTTCCACCACACCGGGCCGTGGCTTCTCACGATCGGAACGTCGCCTTATGTGAGGTCGATCTGAGGGTGTAAACGACGTCAACGAGCGGGCTGTGGGGCCGCTTGCTTGGGCGCTATCTGAGGCTGTTGTTGATGTCAACGACGTCGGCGAGGGGCGGCGGCGCGGGACGGGTCCGTCCGGGCGGGGTCTACGTTGGGTGTTGTCATGGATGACGATCACGTCGGTGGGATGCGGCAGCGGGGGTTCGCGGTTCGGCGGGTGTGGATGCCGTCGAGCGGCGTGGGGTCGTGGACGGTGGTCGACCCGGGCGGCCGGCCGGTCGAGCTGGTGGACGAGTTCCTGGGCTGGTTGACGGGGATCGAGCGCTCGCCGAACACGGTCGAGGCGTATGCGCGTGACCTGGCGGCGTTCTGGTCGTTTCTGACCGGGCGCGGGGTGGTGTGGGATCGGGTGTCGGTGGCGGAGCTGGGCGAGTTTGCGGCGTGGGCCAGGCGGCCGGCTGAGAACGTGCTGGTGCTTAGCGAGCAGGCGGCCAAGCGGTCGGCCTCGACGGTCAACAGGATGCTGACCGCGGTCCTGTCGTTCTATGAGTTCCAGGGGCGGCGTGGGAGCGAGCTGGCGCGGGATCTGGTGGTCCGCACGCGTTCAGGCCGCGGCGGCTATAAGCCGTTTCTGCACGGGATCGCGCGCGCCAAGCCGCGTGGCAGGCCGGTGCGGCTGCCTGAGCGTCAGCGGCTGCCGCGGACGTTGAGCTTGGAGCAGGTGGCGGCGGTGATCGACTGTCAGCAGCGGCTGCGGGACCGGTTCCTGTTCGCGCTGCTGGCGTCGACCGGGATGCGGGTCGGGCAGGCGCTGGGTTTGCGCCACGAGGACATCGTCTCGTGGGAGCGGCGGATCGAGATCGTGCCGCGCGAGGGCGGCGGCGGCCGGTCGCGGTCAAAGGGCGGCGCGCGCGGGTCGGTGCCGGTGCCGGGTGAGCTGATCCGGCTGTGGTCTGACTACATGCACGAGGAGTACGGCGAGCTTGACTCGGACTTCGTGTTCGTGAACCTGTGGGGCGGGGAGATCGGCCGGCCGTTGAGCTACGCGTCGGTCAACGAGCTGGTGATGCGCACCCGCCGGCAGGTCGGGTTTCACTTCACCGTGCATCGGTTGCGGCACACGTTCGCGACGTTGGCGTATCGCGATGGTGTTGCGCTCGAGGTGATCGGTGCGGTGCTGACGCACCGCTCGCCTCACTCGACGCTGATCTATACGCATCTGACCGCGGAGGATCTGCGCCGGGCGCTGTCCGAGCGCGGGGTGCTTGACCGGGTGGCGGGCCTGCTCGCATGAGCGCCAATCCGCTGAGCGCGATCGACGGCGGCCGCGTCCCCGGCGGCTGGGAGGCGCTGTGGGCACGCGATCGGTGGCCGTTGCGCGAGCTCCCGCACGGCGATCTTCACAGCACCACTCGCAGTGGGTCGATCCTGTTCACGGGGATCTCGCAGCCGTGGCTGGAGGAGGCGGCCAAGCGCTGGGCGCGCGCCCGGCTTTTGGCCGGTGGGGCGCCGTCGTCGATGGCCACCTGCGTGCAGCACGTGCGGGCGTTCAGCGGCTGGCTGGCCGAGCGGGTGCCCGAGGTCAGATCGCCGGCCGGGATCACCCGCGCGGTGCTTGAGGACTGGCTGTTGGCGGTCCGCGCAAGTGGCCTGGCGACCGGCAGCAAGGCGGCGCGGGTCACGGCGGTGCGGCTGTTCTTGGAGGAGCAGTGGAACGACGGTCTGGCGGGGTTGCCGCGTGAGGCGATGATCCATGTCGGTGAGGTTCCGCACTCCC
This sequence comes from uncultured Solirubrobacterales bacterium, assembly GCA_963704385.1. Taxonomy (GTDB): domain Bacteria; phylum Actinomycetota; class Thermoleophilia; order Solirubrobacterales; family Solirubrobacteraceae; genus Palsa-465. The sequence goes on along the minus strand of OY969904.1, from coordinate 4,611,929 downwards.
GCTCGCGGGTGCCGCGGGGGATCGAGGCGCCCGTGTTCGATCAGTTCATCGATCCCGCGAACCTCGCTCTTCTCCCTACAGAGCAGCACCGCACCGTGATCCTGTTGTTGGCGTTCACTGGCCTGCGGAACTCGAGCATCGTGACGCTCCCGCGCGACGCGTTGCAGATCGGCTCGGACAACCACCCGTACTTGCGGTACGTCAACGTGAAGCTCCGCCGGGAGGCGGTGATCCCGATCGGGCCCACGCTCCTTGAGCAGTTGCGCCGCCAGGAGGAGTACCTGACCGAGCTCTACGGCTCGGACGGCACCGGCTTCTTGCTGCCCTCCCCGCCGGAGGGAATGCGGGGCCCGTCGCTCGGTGGCGGGCACCACATCACGCCTCTGACGGCCCGCCGGATCGTCAAGGGCCACGTGCGCAGGGCCGCGATCCGCGACAGCCAAGGGCGGCTGGCGGTGTGGGTGCACCCGCACCGGTTCCGCCACCACCTCGCGACCAGCCTGGTCAACGAGGGGATCCCGTTGTCGGTGATCCAGCGGGTGCTCGACCACGGCTCGATCGAGATGACCGCCCGCTACTCCCACCTGGACGACGAGACCGTCAAGCGGGAGATGGCGAGCTTCCACGAACGGGTCAACATCCGTGGCGAGCGGATCGCGCTCCCCGTCGGCGGGCCGCTCGAGCAGGCCGCTTGGATGAAGGAGCGGATCGCGCGCGCCAAGCAGGCGCTGCCCAACGGCTACTGCGGGCTACCGCTCGTGCAGTCATGCCCGCACCCGAACGCATGCCTGAGCTGCGAGAACTTCCTCACCGACGGCTCGTTCCGCCAGATCCACGAGCGCCAGCTCGCCGACACCCTGTCGCTGCGCGAGCGCGCCCGGCACAACGAGAACCTCCGGCTCGTCGAGCTGCTCGAAGGAGATGAGCGGTCGCTGCGGCGAATCCTCGACGGGCTCGACGGGCTCGACGGCCTCGACGCCGAGAACCCAGAGCCCTCGTCGTCTGCGGACATCGACGTGATCGAGCTCGCCACCAGGCGCCACGCGAAAGATGATCGGCGATGAGCGCCCGTCGAGCCCAAGCGCTGCGCAGTGCAGCTGGCGCCCGCTCGCTCTCAGCCGAGGAACGCGCCCGCCGCGGGCTCGCTGGGCTTGAGCGACGCGGAGCGACGATCAGCTTCCAAGCGGTCGCCAGCGAAGCCGGCGTGAGCCGCGCGTTCCTCTACGCCCACCCGCTGCTGCGCGCAGCGATCGAGCAGCTTCGCGACGAGCACCAGCGCGCCCCCTCGCGGCTGCCGGCACACCAGCGCGCCAGTGAGGAGTCGACCCGCGCCAGGCTGCGCGGCACGCTTGAGGAGAACAAGCGGCTTCGTGCTGAGAACGCGCAGCTGCGCGAGGAGTTGGCGCTCGCCCACGGACGCGCGCGTGAGCTCGAACTTACACGCCGTCGGAGCAAGCCATGAGCGACTGGCCCGAGCCGATTGCCGAGCCCGCCCTCCACGGGCCGGCGGGCGAGTTCGTCCGGCTGATCGAGCCGCACACCGAGGCCGACCCGATCGCGCTGCTGACCCAGTTCCTCGTGGCGTTCGGTGTCGCCGCCGGCCGCCACGCCCACCTGCGGATCGAAGCCTCCCACCACTACCCCAATGAATTCTGCGTGCTCGTCGGCGCCTCAGGGAAGGGACGCAAGGGATCGAGCTGGGATCACGTCGAGACGACCCTCGCCGTTGCCGCCCCGGAGTTCGCCGCCAGCCGCCTGGTGTCCGGCCTCTCCAGCGGCGAGGGGCTGATCGCCGAAGTGCGCGACCCGCTCGATGAGCAGGACACCGGCGCTCCCGCCGACAAACGCCTGTTGGTGCTCGAGCCCGAATTCGCGCAGGTGATGAAGGTCCTCGCCCGCGAGGGCAACACGCTCTCGCCCGTGATCCGCAACGGCTGGGACGGCAAACGCCTCCAAGCCCTCGTCCGCAACGCCCCACTACGCGCCAGCGCCGCGCACATCGGGATCGTCGCGCACATCACCAAGGACGAGCTCCTGCGGTACCTCAACGCCACCGAGCTCGCCAACGGCTTCTTCAACCGTTTCCTCCTCGTTGCCGTGCGCCGCAGCAAGCTGCTGCCATTCGGCGGCAGCCTCACCGACACCGAACTGGACCGCCTCAAGCACACGCTCGCCGCCGCGCTCACCCACGCCCGCACCACCGGCCAAGTCACCTTCGACCACCAGGCCCGCGAGGGCTACAGCGACGTCTACGAGCAGCTCTCCGCCGCTCAGCCCGGCATGTTCGGCGCCGCCACCGGACGCGCCGAAGCGCACACCATCCGCCTCGCCCTGATCTACGCCCTGCTTGACCGTTCCCCCTCGATCACCCGCCAGCACCTCGACGCCGCGCTCGCCGTCTGGCGCTACGCCCGCGACTCGACCCGCTGGGTGTTCGGCGAAAGCCCTCGGCGATCCCACCGCCGACGACATCTGGGCGCTCGCCAAGGACCGCCAGAACGGGATCAGCCGCACCGAAGTGCGCGACCTCTTCAGCCGCAACAAGAAAGCCCGCGAGATCGACCGCGCGCTCGCCGCCCTCGTCGACGCCGGCCGCCTCAAACGCCACCACAGCCACGACCGCACCGGCCGACCCGCCGAGATCTGGATCCCCCACCCACAGACCGCCTGACAGCGACTTCGGTCGTTTCGGTCGTACATCGTCAGCGCGTCAAACCGACGGCCACGCCCACCACGTAGTTGACATGTCCAGCACGTCAAACCCCAACAACCACGGCGTCTGACGCAATCGACCTCACATAAGTCGCCGAAGGGATCGTTCGGGCGGGGGCCGTCGCGACGGTCGCTCTCGAGGAATGCAATCGTCCTCACGCAGCCGGCCGCGTTCAGTTGAGCGTCGCTAGGTTCACGCGCAGGCGATGGTTACCACGAGGGCAAACAGGACGGCTCTCCTGTCGCTAAAGCACGCATCCACCTTCACGGCCTGGTCGGAGAGAGCCTCGTACCCTCGCCAGCTCTTATCTTGCCCGTCCACGCCAGTTGCCGATGGGCTCGGCGGTATCGAACCTGCCGAACCCGGGGATATCGATCGTCAGGCGCGCCGACCCCGTATCCGAACGGCCGTCCTAATGGGCGCCGGCGAGTACGGAGATTTCGTCGCTCTGGGGGTCCGCCTCGTGCAACTCGTCCGCCGGTGGCGCCGTGTACTTCCCGCGTCTTCCGCGCGTTGCGGTCGGGTCATCCTCGCGTGTGAGCAGCCCAGCTTCGGTCAACTGGTTCAGCCGCTGGTGAAGAGCAGGGAGCTTGACCTTGAGCCTCTCGGCCAGCTCAGGAGCGGTGAAAGTGCCGAGCTTCTGCGCCTCGTGCAGTGTGGCCGACAGGTGCTCTGACCCGCCAAGCAGATCGATGTGATTCTTCTCGAGCGAGCCCAGCACCATCTTCTCGTGCTTGAGCACGAGCTCGATGCTCTCGCGGACGTCCTCGTTCATGCCGGTGAACAGCAGCCAGTGCTGCTCGGACGACGTCAGCACGCCGCGGAGAGCGTTGAAGACCTCCCGCAGGAACGACGGCGATGCGACGTCGACGCCGTAGAAGCTGAGCAGCAACCCGGGGGAGTCGGTGAGCCGGGCTGCCGCCTCGGCACCCACTTCTCGCCCGACCGGGCGGGTCGCGAGTACGCGGCCCTTGTTAGCCAGGTCATAGCGCTGAATCTTCAGTGACATGGTTGAACCATACCCGGCGGGGGCCAGCATACGCGCCCGCTCGGTCCTTTGTCCAGTTCGGCTTTCGTCATGGTCAGACATGAACCTCCAATGCTGCAAGGAATCCTGAAAACGAGTCGTTCACGTCATTCCAGTCCCAGGAGCGACCGGTCGTGCGGCGCCCGCGACCGGTGCCAGCCATCACGCGGATCGCGAACCCAAGGCCGCCACGCGAGCGGGCCGTCAGCCCGGCGATGCCCCCCTGGCCGCCCTCTGCCTCGGCTAGCGCTTTACGGAGCCCGGCCTCGTCGGTGATTGGGAGCGACCCCGGTTCCTCAACGTTGACGCATACGAGCTGGAGCTCGTGACTGTCCGGGTGGTAGGACGCAGCGATTAAGGGCGCAACCTCATGCGACCTAGCGTGCTGCTCAACGTTGTCGAGAAAGACCACGCTGGCCTCCTGTAGCAGGCGACGCACGCGGATGTCATAGCCCAGTGCGCTGGCCGCAGCCGGGATTGCGAGCTCTGCGATCAGCTTTCTGTCCTCGTGATCGCGGATCACGCTCGCTGGGACGAGCACGTCCCGGCCTCGGGCCGCCGACTGCGAACGCGTGCCCGCCCATCTCCAGCGCTGCCCAACCTGTAATCCAACGAGATCGGACAGGTGGTCGAAGCAGCCGGAATGGATGGGCTCGACCAGGACCACGCTGTTGGAGGGGTCGCGTCCGAGGTGATTCTCCATGCCGGCACGAATGACGACGCCGCCGTAAGCGCTCACCTCCGTGAGAGACCGGCCGTCGAGCACGAGCACCGGCGCTTCGGCCGGACGGATCAACTCACGCAAGACCCTCGGGCTGTCAACCCGGCGAATGCGGGAGCCGAGGTCTCGGCGGTCGGCGTCCACTCCGTCCTCGGAATCAGGTCTCGAAGTCACTGCTCACCTCGCTTCGCCCGGCTCCGGGCTGCTTCCGTCTGAGCTCCGTGCGAAAGTGACAGTCAGCCGACACCATCGCCAGACCTCCGGCATATGGGCTCATGCGATCCCCGGCGGGTGCTGGGTTCGCGCATCTGCAACCACGAATCCTCGCTGACGCCCCGGACGGATCGCTGGCATGGCCCTGGCGTGCCCCCAAGCAGGCCATGGTGGGCGCGAGCGCTTTCTCCAGTACCAGATAACGCCTCCGAGTCGGTACTGAGCCTCTGAGCGCCGACTCTGTTGTCGGGGTGTGCTTTCGCGGAAGGCATCGCCGTGTATACTTCAGTGAAGTAGCTGAAGAATAGCATCAGCGTAGATCCATTTCCATCCACACGGAGGTCCACATGACCGAATCACCACCCATCGTTACCGAGCTTCGGCCGGGCGACCAGCACCATGAACCGCCTGGACAGACCGTGACCGTGCACGTCAATGAGCGTCCCGTCCGGCTCGCCGGCCGAAGCGTCACGGGTCTCGAGATCAAGGAGGCGGCGATCGCCCAGGGCGTCCCGATTGAGGTTGGCTTCATCCTCGTCGAAGAGCTCGGCGGCGACCGTACCCGGACCATCGGAAACACCGACACCGTGCACGTGAGCGACCACACGCAGTTCCTGGCCAACAGCGGCGACGACAACTCCTGAGGCCATGAACGCACCGGTCGCTGCAGCCATTGCACAACTCGGGTGCGCGTTCGCAGGGCATGCCTTGTCGGTCCTGGAGGACGGCCACGGCGGGGCGTTTGTGGTCGTCGACGATCTCGAGCTCGGGCGAGCCTTCACGCCATCCAGAAGCTGGATCGGGTTCCAGATCCCGGCGCTGTACCCACGCGCGGACGTCTACCCGCATTACGTGTGTCCCGAGCTCGGGCGGGCCGACGGCGGCCCCCTCACCACGCCGCTGAACCCCGGCCAGGCGATGCCCGGATTTAACCGCCCGGCGGTGATGGTCTCCCGCCGCTCCAATCGCTGGGATCCCGCCCGCGATACCGCGGCGCTCAAACTCCAACGCATCTGCCTGTGGTTCGCCGAGCAGGCGGGCGGGTCTCAGGTGGCAGCATGACCAAACCACGGTTCATCGCAAGCCAGCAACGCGCCGCGGGTGAGGAACCCTGGCAGCTGATCATCCCAGGCTCGCTCTGGGACGAACTCGAGCACCACCTGTTTCCTGGCGACCACGACGAGCATGGCGCCGTCATGACGGCCGGACTCGTCGACACCGAGCGCGGCACCAGGCTGCTCGCCCGTGAGCTCTTCGTGGCCGAGGACGGCAGCGAGTTCGTGCCCTCCCCGAACGCACACCGACAGCTGACGGCGGAGTTCGTCAACCGGCGCATCCGCCACTGCCGCGACCAGAAGCTCGCTTACCTAGCAATTCACAACCACGGCGGCACCGGTCGCGTCGCATTCTCGAGCATCGACGCACGCTCCCACGAGCGGGGCTACCCGGCGTTGCTCGACATTGCCCGCGGTCAGCCCGTCGGCGCGCTTGTCATCGCCCAGGGCGCGGTTGCCGGCGACATCTGGACACCGGACGGCCGCAGGCGCGAGATCGGGGAGACCGTCATCCTCGAGCACAACATCCGCCGTCTGCACCCGCAGCCGACGGCAGCACCTTCCGCGCATAGCGAGATCGACGACCGCCAGGTTCGCGTCTTCGGAGCGTCCGGGCAAGCGGTTCTCCGGCGCCTGAAGGTCGGCGTCATCGGCGCGGGTGGTGTAGGCCTGCCGGTCTCCACAGCGCTGGCCAGGCTTGGAGTCGGGCACATCGTCGCGATCGACCCCGACCGCGTTGAGCCCAGCAACCTTCCCCGGCTGCCTGAGAGCACTCGGTTCGACGCAATGGCCGCGCTCGATGCCGAAGGTCGGCCATCCTGGCTGCGCAGGCTCGGCCGCCGACTCGCCTCGCCGAAGGTGAACCTTGCCCGGCGAAGCGCCCGTCGCGCGCGTAAAGATGTCGTCTTCGACGCGATCAAGGGCGACATAACCGACCTCACCGTCACACGGCGCTTGATCGACTGCGACTACCTGTTTCTCGCAGCGGACAGCCATACCGCCCGTGCGGTGTTCAACCAACTCGTCCACCAGTATTTGATCCCTGGCGTCCAGATCGGCAGCAAAGTCGAGCTCACGCCCGACGGGCAGTTGCGCGGGATCTACTCGCTCGTGCGCCCAGTCACGCCCGACGCCGGGTGCCTCTGGTGCAACGAACTGATCAGCGCCGCACGGATCACCCACGAATCACTGCCCGAGGACATCCGCGAGGCACAGCGCTATGTCCCAGCCGACGACGCGCCGGCTCCAAGCGTCGGCACGCTCAATGCCCTCGGCGTCGCCCAGGCCACAAACCACTTCATGCTTGCCGCGACCGGCCTGCTACGGGGGTCGCTGGCTCCGGCCGACTTCCGCCGCTTCGACGCGCTCACCGAGCGCCAGCTCACCGAAATCCCCCGGAAGAGCCCAGACTGCGTGGAGTGCGGCCGCGGCACAGGCAGCATCCGTGCGCGTGGCAGCAGTGGACAGTAGCCATCAACCCGCTGGCGCTGGGGCTGGTTTACGTTCAGCAGGTGACCGGACAAGCGGGGAGCCTCGATCTGCTCCGAGGGCATGCCCGAGACACCGTCCGATACCGCGAAGCAACCGCGGCGACAGGGGCCGCCGTATCCTGGCCAGATGGGGTTCGTATTCCAGGCTGAAGTCGCCCGAGAGATCGTCGACGCGTTGGCCTCAGTCGAAGCAGCCGAGGCTGGACGCCGATTCATCTATACGGTCAGCACTCAATCGGAGGCTGCGCAGATCGGCACAGGCGATCACTCGGGCCTGCTTAGGACCCATTCCGCGGAGACAGTCACCATCGCGACGGATGCCGGCGACCTTGAGATCGGTTGGTACGAGATCACCGGGCTCCGCGTGGCGCCGGACTATTCCTGACCGTCGCTTCGGACGGTCGTTTTGCGGCGGATTGTTGTTCGACCGCGCGGCCATGACCGTGGCTCTTTAGGCAAAAGGCAGCCGACGGACAGCCCACGCGGGGCTCGTGCTGCGGCGATTCGCAGCGACGGCTCAACAGAACGCCGTCGGCTGCACGAGGACGAAGGCTCCTATGTCAAGGGGAGGGTTGAAGTGAGCGCGGGTCGGATCGCGAGAAACGCGCCGACTTGCAACCGTGAGGTTGCTGATAGGCGTGTTGTGAGGCGATCTGAGGGCATGCGAGGGCAGCGGTCGACCTGTCGGTCGACCGCTCTGGAGGTGCTCGCGCGGTTATGCAGCGAAGAGGGGTTGGGCGGAGATGCGCGGCGAGGTCGCGGATCATGCGCCGGTAGATGACGTCGGAGAGGTGGCGCTTGAGGATCGCGGCGGGCCTCCTTCTTGGTGTGCCCGCCGGCGCGCGCGTTAGCGTAGATGCGCTGGGCGCGTGGCTCGCAGCGCAGCTGGGTGACCGCCATCCGGTGCAGGATCGCGTTGATGCGCCGGTTGCCGCCGGGGTTGTAGCGGTGGCGGACCGGCTCGCCGGGCCCCTCGGCGGTCGAGGCGGGCAGCGGCGCTGAGCCGTTGAAGCGCGCGAACCCGCCCTCGGTGAACCGCCGCGGGTCGCCGACCTCGACCAGCAGCTCGGCGACCGAGCGGGTGCTCAGGCCGCAGAGCTCGCCAAGCGTCGAGCCGCTCTCGCGCACGAGCGCCTCGAGTTCCGCGACCACCTCGCGCTCCTGGCCATCGAGCGCCTTGATCTGCGCACGGTAGCCGTCGAGCAGCCGCAACCGCAGCCGCGTCGGCGCGTCGTAGCGGCGCCGACGGTTGCGCCGTGCGAGCGCCGCGAGCCGTGGCTTGACCGCCTTGGTGTCGGGCAGCTGCTCGCGCAGCTCCAGCGGCAGCTCGCAGAGCAGATACTCGGCCTCGCCTGACCAGGTGCTGGCGGCCTGGTCAGGATCGACCGGCGCCGGTTGTTCCACAACGCCAGCAGCTGATGCTGCTCGTCGGGGCCTTGCTCCTGCGCCGGCGCGCTTGAACGCCTTGGGCAGCAACGGGTGCGCGAGCACCTCGCGCGCGATCCGCTCGCAGTCGAGCGTGTCGGACTTGCCGCGCTGGCGGGCGCGATCAGACCTGCGGCGTGCGATTCGCGCACACATCGCGCACGTCATGGCCGCGGCCGGCCAAGAACATCGCCGTGTGCCGACCCCAGCTCGCCGCGCCCTCGACCCCCCAGCGGGCGATCGGCCCAAACTGCCGCGCCCACGCCTCCAGCTCACGGTGCCCCTCGCCCGACACGCGAAAGTGAGCCGAGGCCGAGAATCCCGCCGCGCGCATCGGCGACCGTCGCGGTCAGCGTCCGCTTGTGCGGATCGACCCCGACCACGTTGCCCGCATGATCGGGCGTCATCAACAAGTGCGACGGTCCCGGACCACGCTTCTTGGCTCTCCTCATCGACCTAACCTCCAACGGGTATGGTGTTGGCGGACCGGCCGACAACATCCCGGTGGACGCCCCCACGGGGCGAACGCTCCTATCAGGTCAGGCCGATCCTCGAAGGCAAGAACCGAGGCCGACACTTCGTCGCGCAAGACACCCTCGCCGGAGTCAATCGCATTCGGAGTCAGACCTCGGTTCAGCCTTCGACCCTACGCGAACCGTCGCCCGCGCGGGCACCGAAATTCAACACCGGGATCGCATTCCTCGAGAGCGATCGTCCCGACGGGCCCCGCCCGGGCGATCCCTATGGCGACGTTCCGCTCGTGAGAATCCACGGCTCCTGCGTAGTGCAGCTGCCTGTCGAGTTCGTCCACGCGCGACTGCTATGACCGCCTGGGCAATGCGCTTCTGGGTTGCGCGGCGCGCACCCGCCGTCGCTGCCAGACCCGCGGATCTCACCCCTCCAGGCCCGCGATCAGGCGGTGGTTTTCGCTGAAGCTCGAGTCTCTGTAACCGCCCTCAGTCGGCGCGGCCACGAGATCTCGTGTGATCGACTCCGAAGCGGGCCGTGTGCTCGCTTCCGGCCAGCGCGGCGGCGGCGCCCCGCCGCCGGGCGCAGGTGGGGCAGACGGCGTGCGAGGCGCCAGCCCGGTTGTTGACGCTTGACCGCCACGCGTGGGCGCAGCTGGGGCAGAGCCACCAGACGCGCTGGGAGGAGCGGGCGGCGATCGTGTGCGGATCAAGCTCGCGGTTGCGGGTGGGGTGCCAGAGCACGAGCAGGTCGGGCCGGAGCGCCGCGAGCGAGCGACTGCGCGCCACCCGTCGCTTGGTTGCGCTGACGGCGGCGGCGCCTTCGCGCCGCGCGCATCGGGGGCAGCCCCGGCCGGCGGTGCGCGAGGAGACCAGCGCCCGCCACTCATGGCCGCAGGTTGAGCAGCGCCACCACACGCGGCGGTTGGCCGCCCACGCCACCTTGGCCGGGTCGAGGCCAGGGTTGCGGGCGGGGTGCAGCTCGGCGAGCAGCTCGGGGGAGAGGGCGGCGAGCGAGCGCCACGGCCTGACCCGCTCCTGGATGGTTCCTTTGCGAGCCGGGCCGCCGAGCCCGAAGCCGTTTCGGCCGATGCGGGCGTGCGCGCGGGTGCGCAGCGTGGAGCTGAGGCTGCGCGCACACAGCGGTGCGCCCAGCGGCAGCCTGAACGCGTCGCGGTACTGGGCAAGCGTCCAGCCGTGGGTGCGGCCCAGATGCGATCCGCCGAGGTGGCGGAACCATCTGCCGCACAGATGGCACTGGACGCGGTCCTCGTCGGGGTCGTAGGCGATCTTGCCGAGGGCTCCGAAGAACGCGGTGCCGTCCGGCAGCAGGTGTGCAGAAGCGCCGGCGGCGCTCGTCATCGCCGCGAATCGTCTCACAGCACCGGGCCGATAGCCCGGCTTTCGACGACACCAAGATCGCGACCGCCGGCCGGTCGAATCGCCCGCGAGCGCAAGCCGTGTCGAACCGCACGCTCGCTGGCTTAAGCAGGCGGTATGGATCATCGCAACGCTGCCGCGCGCCTGCTGATCCTGCTTGCGCTCGGCGGCTGCCTGGCCACGGTCAGCCTCGTGGCGTGGGTGGGCCCGCAGCTGGCGGCATGGGTGCACGTCGGCCACTGGCCGGCGCTCGGTTTCTGGCAAGCGCAGGGAGCGCTGTTGCGGGCTTTGCTCGGATCGCACCCGGCGGCGGCCTACCCGGCCGCGATCAGACGGGGGCTGCCCGCCGGCTGGGAGCTGTGGACGATCCAAGCCCTGCTCACGATTGCAGTCCTGTCGCTGGCGGGCGTTGCGCTTCGAGAGCTCGCCGCCCGCGCCAGCCGCCCTGTGCTCGATCGGAGCTGGTGGCAGCTGCGTGGCGCTCGTCCGCGCTCGTTCGGCACATCGAGGACGATCCGCCAGCTGCTCGTCACCGGACCGGATCCGGAGCGCATCATCGTCGGGCGCTACCGCCGCTCCGGGAGGCTGCTGGCGGTTGGCGCCAACATTCAGGCGGTCGTTATCGCTGCGCCGCGGTCTGGCAAGACCTCGGGGGTGGTCATCCCGGCGCTGCTCGAGCACGGGGGCGCTGTCGTGAACACGACTGTCCGCACGGACGTCCTCCACGCGACGAGCGCCCGCCGCCGCCGGCTCGGCCGCGTGTGGGTGTGGAACCCGTTCGGCGACACGACGGACTCGTGGGACCCCTTGCACGGCTGCGAAGACTGGGAGCACTCGCTGCTGGTCGCCCGCTGGCTCGGCCACGCGGTCAGCCTCGGCGCCACCCACACACAGGAGTACTTCGACCAGGAGGCCGAAGGGCTGACCGCGCCGCTGCTGCACGCCGCGGCGCTCGACGCCGGCCAATCGATCGTCGACGTGTACCGCTGGACCCTCCAGCGCGAGCGCGACGCGCCGGAGTCGATTCTCCGCGACGTCCACGCCGACGACGCGATCGAGCGCTTGAAGAACGTCTACTCGTACACTGAGCGCCAGCGCGACGGGATCATCGGCACCGCCGCCGTCCAGCTCAAGGCCTACGGACATCCCGGCGCCGCGCGGACCGCCAGCCGCGAGCACGGCCTCACACCCGAGCGGCTGTTCGGGCCCGAGGAGACGAACACGCTGTTCATCGTCGCCGGCCGTGAGCATCAGCAGCTCCTCGCGCCGCTCGTCGTGACGCTGCTCTCGAGCCTGCTGCACCACCTCGCGCAGACGGAGAACCGGAACGGACAGGGGCTGTACCCGCCGGCGCTGTTCGCGCTCGACGAGACAGCGAACATCGCGCCCTTGGAGGATCTGCCGCAGATCCTCGCCACCTCCTTGCCGAGCGCGCGGTTCGTGACCGTGTGGCACTCGGTCGCGCAGATGCACCGCCACTACGGGCCGGCCGCGGCCGCCGAGATACTCGCACTGTCGCAGGCGAAGGTGTTCCTCGGCTCGATCACCGACGGCCACACGGTCGCCGAGCTGACGCGGCTGCTCGGCCAGCGCGCGACCGAGCGCAACCAGCATCCGGAGATCCTCACCGCCCAGGCGCTGCAGCGCACCATCGCCGGCGAGGGGCTGCTAGTGCACACCGACCAGCCACCGACGTTCTACCGGCAGCGCCGCTACTACACCGACCGCGCCCTCACGAGCCTGGCTGGACCGTGAAACGATCCCGCGTGACAACCCGCGCCGCGCTCAGCGCCCAAGCGATCATCGCTGTCGGGATCATCGCGGGCCTCGACGGCGTGCGCCTCGCGCTGCTGGCCTGTGCGGCCGCGGCTGCCGTCCGCCTCACGAGGGTGCGCTTCGGTGGCGTCATCGCGCTCTGCCTGCTGACAGCGGTCGCCGTAGTTGCGATCTTCGCGCCGCAGGGTACATCGCGGTGACAACCGACGCGTCCAAGATGACCGAACGCCCACGGCAGCACGTCCCGGCGCCTGGCTATCTGACCGTCCAGGAGGTTGCGGCGCTTGCTCGCTGCGAGCACAAGTCCGTACGCCGCGCGATCGCCAGCGCACGGCTGCCGGCGTTTCAGCCGGCGAACAAGCTCCTGATCCGCGAGGACGATGCGCGCGCGTGGATCGAGTCGCGGCCCGCCGTCGACCGAGCATCTCCCATACCGGCGCCGAGGGCTCGGCGAATTGGTTATCGCGCAGCTGCGCGAGGAAGCGTCTCGAAGCTGCGAGAGCTCGAGCGAAACGCCGCCAGGCCCTCATCCGGGCCGAGTGGCTGACGTCCGGTGCTGATGCCACCCTCGTGTCTAGCACTGGACACTCGAGTCGGAGGTCGGAAGTTGAGCGAGACGGCACCGGACATCATTCGCGAGCGCCTGCGCGCCCAAGGACGCGCACGCAACCGTTCGCGGCAGGCAGAGACGCGCAGCCTGGCCGGGATCGCTGACGCGCTCTCGGATGGCAGGCAGCAGGGTATGAGCATCAAGGAGATGGCGCAGCTGGCGGGGATCGCGCGCCAGACTGCCTACACGCTGCTCGAGCGGAGCGTGCGATGAGCAAGCACAAGCTCCCTAGCGGCAAGTACCAGGTGAAGTGGCGGGAGAGCGGCCGTGGGACGCCGTGGCACTCGCGCACGTTCGAGCGTTCCGGCGACGCGGACGCGTTCGAGCTTGAGATCAAGCGCCGCCGCCAGCTCGGCTCGCTGGCCCCGAGCGTGCTTCAGTCACGGATGACGCTCGCAGAGTTCGTCGAGGAGGACTGGTGGCCGCGATACGCGATCCCGAACCTCGCCGAGGACACGCGCCGGCGCTACCTGGAGATCTGGGGCTGCCACATGCTGCCGCGGATGGGCTCCTACGAGGTCCGCCAGATCACTCCGATGCTTGTTGAGGACCTGCGCGACCAGCTGGTCCGCTCACGGGTGCCCCCGCCCACGGTCGCAAAGACGCTGATGCTCCTCCAGGGGATCCTCCGCCACGCGGTCGTGCGGGGGATGCTGCCGATGAATCCCGCGCAGGCCGTGAAGAAGCCTCGTCAGGCGCCGAGCGAGGCACCGCAGCCGCTCTCGCCGCTGATGGTCGAGCGCATCCGGGCGCACATGCTAGGCGCCTGGTCAAGCGAAGGGCGTGGCGCCGGCCGCTCGGCCGACGACCTCAGATGGTGGAGGGAGCGCAACTCGACGATGCTCTCGCTCCTCGCCTACGCCGGCCTGAGGCCCTCCGAGGACCGCGGGCTTCGCTGGGGCGACGTGCGCGGGCGGACGCTGCACGTGGTTGCAACGAAGACGGGGCGCGTGCGCGCAGTCGAGCTGCTCGGGCCGCTTGCCCAGGATTTGGCCGAGTGGCGGCTTATGTGTGGGCGCCCGGGCGGCGGGGAGCTCATCGTCCCGACCACGGACGGCGATGAGTGGCGCCGCTACGACTGGCAGAATTGGCGCCGGCGCGTGTGGCGTCCTGCGGCGATGGCCGCCGGCGTCACCGGGGATCTGCGGCCCTACCGCCTCCGCGGCTCGTTCGTGTCGCTGCTGTTGTGGGAGGGCATGGCGCTGACCGAGGTCGCCGAGCAGGCCGGACACTCCGTTGCGACGCTCGCCCGCTACTACGCCGGCGTGATCAAGGAGCTGAAGGGCCTGCCGCGAGTGCCTGCGGCCGAGGCAATCCGCCAGGCACGCGAGGATATCGCCTCGGGCGCCCAGCTTCGGCTGGTGGCGGAGGACGGCTGATCGAGGTGTTCCACCGGTGTTCCACGACGGCGGTGGGGCTTATCCTGGCGAGCACGGAAATGCCTGTAACCGTAGGAGTGGGCGATGCTGGGCTCGAACCAGCGACCTCCGCCTTGTCGAGGCGGCGCTCTCCCAGCTGAGCTAATCGCCCGGGAGAAGTCGTAATGTAGCGGTGCGACAATGTTGGCGACAGAAGTGCTTGGAGTCGGTGGGATGAGGCGGAGGACCTTGTCCTGGTGGGTGATCGTTGCGGTCACCGCGGCCTGTGCTGCTCCGGTAGCCAGCAGCGCGAGCAGCTCTGGATCTCTGCACGTGACAGTGAAGCCGGGGGTCGGAACGGCACGGACGCACTTTGCCGTCGGCTTCCGTCCCCAGGCGAGCGGGACGACCGGGTCGACCTACAGTCGATACGCGGTCGAGGCGTCGGGCCGGTCGGGCAAAGGCTGCAGCTCGAGCGCCGTCGCGGTCGCGCCGTCGAGCCCGGCGGGTCAGCTGGTTCGCGTCACGCTCAGGCCGGGGAATCCGTCTGGTAAGTGGTGCCGCGGCTCCTACGCCGGCCGCGTCGAAGAGACGATCCGGCCGGTGTGCAGCTTCGGGAAGGCCTGCCCGCTGTTCATCGCCGTGCTGACGGTGGGCAAGTTCAGCTTCCGCGTCACTTGAGCTGGCCGGGCGTCGCGGCCTGAGCGACACGGCCCCGACTACGAGGGGACCCACCCACCACCCACCCACCACTAGCATCCCGCGGGCCATGGAGTTCGAGCTTCCCGACGAGTCGATCCTGTCGCTGGCCGACGGTGCGACCGGGGCCGACGCCGCCGCGGCGATCGGGCCCGGGCTGGCCAAGGCCGCGCTGGCGGTCAAGGTGGACGGTGAGCTGCGCGACCTGGGTCGGCCGCTGCCTGACGGCGACGGGGCGGGGCCGAGCAAGCTGGAGATCGTCACCGAGCGCAGCGGCGCGGACGCCCTGTGGCTGATTCGCCACGACGCCGCGCACGTGCTGGCCGAATCGGTGATGGAGCTCTACCCGGGGGTGAAGATCTCGATCGGCCCGCCGATCGAGGGCGGCTTCTACTACGACTTCGACTTCCCCGAGGGCGTCACGATCAGCGACGCTGACCTCGAGCCGATCGAGGCCCGGATGCGCGAGCACATCTCGGCCGACGAACCGTTCGTGCGCGAGGACGTACCCGTGGGCGACGCGCTCGAGCTGTTCGTACGCGAGGAACAGGATTACAAGGTCGAGCTGATCGAGGACCTCGTCGGCCATGCGGACCCCGCCCACCCGCTCCGGAGCGTCAGCCTCTACACGAACGGCCCGTTCACCGATCTGTGCGCGGGACCGCACGGTCCATCGACCAAGCGGATCGGGGCGTTCAAGCTGCAGTCGGTCGCGGGCGCCTACTGGCGCGGTGACTCGAGCAAGCCGATGCTCACGCGCGTGTATGGGACCGCGTTCTTCTCAGAGCGCGAGCTGCGCGACTACCTGGAGCGCCTCGAGCAGGCCCGCGCCCGGGATCACCGCAAGCTCGGCCGCGAGCTCGACCTGTTCTCGTTCTCGGAGCTCAGCCCCGGGGCGCCGTTCTGGCATCCGGCGGGCCAGTCGATCTGGAACGTGCTCACGCAGCTGTGGCGCGAGCAGAACGCCGCCCGCGGCTACGAAGAAGTCCACACGCCGATCATCTACGACGTCGAGCTCTGGAAGCAGTCCGGGCATTGGGACAAGTTCAGGGATCACATGTATTTCACCGAGGTGGAGGGCCGGCTGATGGGGCTCAAGCCGATGAACTGTCCCGCCCACATCCAGATCTACAACACGGCCCGGCGCTCCTACCGTGACCTTCCGATCCGGCTGGCCGAGCAGGGGATCCTCCACCGCCACGAGCCGAGCGGGACGCTGCACGGGTTGCTGCGGGTCCGCTACATCACCCAGGACGACGCCCACATCTTCTGCCGGGAGGACCAGATCGAGGCGGAGGTGATCGGTTGCCTGGACTTCGCCTTCTACCTCTACGACCTGTTCGGGTTCGAGCCGCGGGTCGAGCTTTCGACCAGGCCGCCCAACCGGATCGGGACGGACGAGATGTGGGACCACGCCGAGGGCGCGCTCAGCCGGGCGCTCCGGGACCGCGGGATCGAGCACGAGATCAACGAGGGCGATGGCGCCTTCTACGGCCCCAAGATCGACCTGCACATGACCGATTCGATCGGCCGCTCATGGCAGCTCGGCACCGTCCAGCTTGACTACGCGATGCCCGAGCGCTTCGGGTGCGAATACGCGGGGGAGGACAACGCGCCGCACCAGCCGGTGATGATCCATCGCGCGCTGTTCGGCTCGTTCGAGCGGCTGATCGGGATCCTGATCGAGCACTACGCGGGCGAATTCCCGCTGTGGCTGGCGCCGGTCCAGGCGATCGTCCTGCCGATCGCCGATCGCCACCTCGAGTACGCGCAGTCGGTGGCCGATTCGATCTCCGAGGCCGGCCTGCGGGCGGAGGTGGATACGCGCGGAGAGTCCGTGGGGCGCAAGATCCGCGACGCCGAGCTGCGGAAGATCCCGTACATGCTCGTGGTCGGCGATCGGGAGCAGGAAAGCGGCGAGGTCGGCGTCCGCGAGCACCGCCAGGGCGACCAGGGGTCGGTCGGTGTCGAGGCCTTCGTCGAGCGCCTCCAGGAATCGGCCGAAACCCGCTCGAGGGCCTAGAACCGCCGCTATACTCGGCAGTGTTGATCCAACAGTCCCATCACATACGGCCCGGCGCCGCTTGACCTCAGGACGCGACCGCAACTAGTGCCGGTCCCCAAGAAGTTCGATCGGCGCCCCCCGGAGCGGGACCTCACTCGGATCAACGAACGGATTCGTGTACCCGAAGTACGTCTGATCGGCGAAGACGGCAACCAGATCGGGGTTGTCAAGACCGAAGAGGCGCTGGCCTACGCGCAGGAGCGCGATCTCGACCTGGTCGAGGTGGCGCCGGAGGCGCGGCCCCCCGTCACCCGGGTACTGGACTACTCCAAGTACAAGTACGAGCAGGCCCAGAAGCAGAAGGCCGCGCGCAAGCACCAGCAGCAGATCACGATCCGCGAGATCAAGTTCCGTCCCAAGATCGCCCAGAACGACTACGACACCAAGAAGGGCCACGTCCGGCGGTTCCTGCTCGGCAAGGACAAGGTCAAGATCACGATCATGTTCCGGGGCCGGGAGGTCACCCACCCCGAGCGCGGAACCGCCCTGCTCGACCGGCTGGCCGACGAGCTGTCCGACATCGGGGTGATCGAGCAGTCCCCGGTACAGGACGGGCGCAACATGACGATGCTGCTCGCGCCGTCGAAGGCCGTCCTGGCCGGCGAGAAGGACAAGACCTCGGACGGAGGGTCGGCCCGGGCGCGGGACGATGGCGCCCCCGACGAGCAGCCGGCCCCGACACCGAGCACGCCCGGTGAGCCGGATGAGCCGGCGCGGCCGGCCGCGGACGGGGCGACCAGGTCGAACGCCGATATCGACGGACTAATGCCGGCCCCCGAGCCGCAGCACGCCTCGGCGCCGACCGACGCCGCGGCGTAAGCCCCAAGCCGCCGGTCGGCACCAGGTCGTCTGCTTTACTAGGCGGCCCGCCATGCCGAAGATGAAGACCCACTCGGGCGCCAAGAAGCGCTTCAGGGTGACCGCCACCGGAAAGGTGCGCGGCCGCGCCGCCTTCTCGAGCCACATCCTCGAGAAGAAATCCCCCAAGCGCAAGCGCCGGATGGCCGAACCCGCGGTGATCTCCACGCACGACGAGAAGCGCGTGAAGATCCTGCTCGGGGCCAAGCACCGGAGCGGGAAGTGACCCGCGTCAAGCGCAGCATCCACGGGCGCAAGAAGCGCCGGGCGACGCTGGCTCTCGCCAAGGGCTACCGGGGCGACGCGAGCCGCCACTACCGGGTGGCCAAGGAGGCGGTCCTCAAGGCCGACCAGTACCGCTACCGCGACCGGCGCAATCGCAAGCGCGACTTCCGCCGGCTGTGGATCACCCGGATCAACGCCGCGGCACGGCAGAACGAGATGTCCTACTCGCAGTTCATGCACGGCCTCCAGCTCGCCGGGGTGGAGCTGGACCGCAAGATCCTGGCGGACATCGCCGTCCGCGACGCCGAGACCTTCCGACGCTTTGCCCAGCGCGCCCACGAGGCGCTGGCGGCCGGCTGAGCCACAGCCCCCACCACCAGCACCGCCACCGGGCGCCGCTCCAGCAGGAGGGCGCCCTTTTTGGTTCACCACAAGATGACGATCACCAGCCAACACAACCGACAGCTCAAGGAGATCCGCAAGCTCCGCCAGCGGCGGCGCTGGCGCGAGCGCTCGGGGCGGTTCGTGGCCGAGGGCGAGGATCTGCTCGCTGCCGCCGACGCGGCCGGGTGGCCGGCGATCGAGCGCTATTGCGCGGCCGGAAGCGGCCTGCCCGGGGTGGAGGTCGAGGCCGCGCTGCTGGCCTCGGCCTCCGGGCTGGGCTCGGGGACGCGGACGTTGGCCGTGTACGACGAGCGCTGGGCCGATGTGCCGGCCGGGCCTGCGTGCGTGTACCTGCACGGACTGAGCGACCCCGGCAACGTGGGGGCGATCCTACGTAGCGCGCAGGCCTTCGGGGTCTCGTCGGTCGCGCTGGGCGCGGGCACGGCAGATCCGTTCGGGCTGAAGGCGGTGCGGGCGAGCATGGGGGCGGTGTTCGCGGTGCCGCTGGCGAAGGTCGACGATCTTCACGCCCTCCCGGGCGTCAAGATCGCGCTGGTACCTGGGACCGGGATGCCGTTGGCCGAACTTTGCTGTTTTGGTTCTGCATGCGCTAACTCAGGCAGCAAAGTCCGCGAGGAGGTAACGCTCCTCGTTGGGGCGGAACGCGAAGGTCTCCCGGAGGAGATCCTGCAACAGGCCGACCACACCGCCCACATTCCGATCCAGACCGACTCGCTCAACGCGGCGATGGCCGCGACGGTTGCCCTGTACGAACTCACAACTAGGATGGCCGGCAGATGACCGAGCAGACCGAGGGCGCTGAGATCCCCGAGCGGATCACGCGGATCAGAGGCGAGGCCGAGGAGGCGATCGCGGCCGCGCAGGACACCGCGGCGCTGGAGGAGCAGCGGATCCGCTATCTCGGCCGCAAGGCCGAGCTGCCAAACCTGCTGCGCCACGTGGCCGAGCTCCCGGCCGACCAGCGCGCGGCCATCGGGAAAGCGGCCAACGAGGCTCGCCAGGCGCTCGAACGGGCGATCGAGCGCCGCCAGGGCGAGCTGGCCACCCGGGAGCTCGAGGAGCGCCTGGCCCGCGACCGCGTGGACGTGACCCTACCCGCCGATCCGCTCCCGTTCCAGGGCCACCTGCACCTCCTGACCCAGACCCGCCGGGAGATCGAGGACGCGTTCATCGGGCTCGGGTTCAACGTGGCCGAGGGCCCCGAGGTCGAGACCGTCTACTACAACTTCGACGCGCTCAACCACGCGGTCACGCACCCGGCCCGGGCGCGCACCGACACCTTCTACGTGACCGACGAGATCCTGCTGCGGACCCACACCAGCCCGGTCCAGATCCGGGCCATGGAGAGCCAGCCGCCGCCGATCTACATCATCGTCCCCGGGCGCACCTACCGCCCCGACTCCGACGCCACGCACACGCCCCAGTTCCACCAGGTCGAGGGGCTGGCCGTCGACACCGACGTCACCCTGGCCGACCTCAAGGGCACGCTCCAGGCCTTCGCGCGGGCCATCTTCGGCGAGGAGCGCGAGATCCGGCTGCGTCCGGACTTCTTCCCGTTCACCGAACCGAGTGTCGAGGTCGACGTGTCGTGCTTCAACTGCGCCGGCGGCATCACCGCCGACGGCGGGCGCTGCCCGATCTGCAAGGGCAACGCGTGGCTCGAGATCCTGGGCGCGGGGATGGTCGACCCGAACGTGTTCGGGTACGTCCGCGAGCACGGCTATGACCCCGAGGAGGTCCAGGGATTCGCGTTCGGAATGGGGATCGAGCGGATCGCCATGCTCAAGCACGGCGTCCCCGACCTGCGCATCCTCTACGACAACGACGTCCGCTTCCTGGAGCAGTTCTGATGCGCGTCCCGCTCGAATGGCTCCACGAGTACTGCCACCCGCCGCTCGACACGCCCGCGCTGGCCGACCGCCTGACCATGACCGGGACCAAGGTCGAGGCGATCCATCACCACGGCGTCGGTGCCCTGGAGAACTTCATCGTGGGCCGGGTGCTCGAGGCCGACCGGCACCCGGACGCGGATCGGCTCACCGTCTGCCTGGTCGACATCGGCAACCCCAGCCCGGCCCAGATCGTGTGCGGCGCGCCCAACGTGGCCGCCGGCCAGACCGTCGCCGTGGCCAAGCCGGGCGCGGTGATGCCCGACGGCCACACGCTCGGGACAGCTCGGCTGAGAGGGATCGATTCGAGCGGGATGATCCTGGCCGAGGACGAGCTGGCCATCGGCACCGAGCACGACGGCATCATGGTGCTCGACGAGGACGAGCTGAGGCCCGGGACCCCGCTGCGCGACGTGCTGCCGATCGCCACCGAGGTTCTCGAGTTCGAGATCACCGCCAACCGGCCCGACTGCCTGGCCGTGTACGGCGTGGCTCGCGAGGCCCACGCGGCCACCGGAGCGCCGCTGGCCCCGCCCCCCTGGTCGGAGGATCCTGGGGGAGAGGGACCCATCGACGGGATCTCGATCACCGTCCAGTGCCCGGACCTATGCCCGCGCTTCACGGCCCGGGCGTTCGACGACGTGAAGATCGCCCCGAGCCCGCCGTGGCTCAAGGCCCGACTGATGGCCTCCGGCCAGCGCCCGATCTCCAACGTCGTGGACATCACCAACTACGTGATGCTGCTCACCGGACAGCCCCTGCACGCCTTCGACCTCGACCGCGTGGCCGGGCGGACTCTGACCGTCCGGCGCGCCCACGACGGCGAGCAGGTCCAGACCCTCGACGGCCAGGTGCGCGCGCTCGACGACCAGATGGTCCTGATCGAGGACGCCGAGGGTCCGACCTCGATCGCCGGGGTGATGGGCGGCGCCCGGTCGGAGGTGTCCGACAGCACGACCCGCGTGCTCATGGAGGTGGCCAACTGGGACGGCCCGAACATCCACCGGACGGCGTGGGCGCTCGGGCTCCAGAGCGAGGCCTCGCTGCGGTTCGAGAAGCAGCTCGCGCCCGAGCAGGCCCTGTGGGCCCAGGCCGTGTCCACCCGCTTGATGCTCGACCTCTGCGGAGCGCGGCTCGTGCCCGGGACGATCGATATCGGCGGGGACGGGCCGCCGCCAGTGACCATAAGGCTCAGGGATGCGCGCGTAACCCGGCTGCTCGGCGCGCCGATCCCCCGGGCCCGCTGCCAGGAGATCCTGGGCGCGCTCGAGTTCGAGACCAGTGAGGTGCCCGACGGCCTCGACGTCAGGCCGCCAGCCTTCCGCCGAGTTGACATCACCCGGGAGGCGGACGTGATCGAGGAGGTGGCGCGCCTGGACGGGCTCGAGAAGCTGCCGGCCACCATCCCCAGCCGCCACGGCGCCTACGGTCGCCTGACCCCGCGCCAGCGGCTGCAACGCCGCGCCGCGGATGCGCTCACCGCCCAGGGGCTGAACGAGGTGCTCGGGTGGAGCTTCACCGGCCCCGATCTGGCCGAGAAGCTGCGCCTGCCCGAGCAGCCGGCGGTCGAGCTCGAGAACCCGATGTCGCTCGAGCAGTCGCGGCTGCGAACGACGCTGCTCGGGTCGCTGCTCGACGTGGCCCGGCGCAACCGGGCCTACGGCGCGAGCACGCTGCGCCTGTTCGAGGCCGGGGCGGTGTTCCTCCCCGTCGACGGACCGCCGCTCCCGGGCGAGCCCTACCGCGTGGCGGCGCTGATCGCGGGCGACGCCCGCCCGCCGGGGTGGCGCGATCCCCAGCCGCCGAAGGCCGACTTCTTCGCCATCAAGGGCGTGCTCCAGCGGCTGCTTGAGTCGCTGGACGCGACGTGGAGCGTCGAGCCCGCGAGCGAGCCCTTCCTGCATCCGGGCCGGGCGGCGCGGATCATGGTCGAGGACCGGGCGGCCGGATGGGTCGGCGAGGTTCATCCGCTCGTGGCCGCCGAATGGGACCTCGGCGAGGCCGTCGCCGCCTTCGAGCTCGACCTGGACGAGGTGCCCGTCCCGCCGACCGCCGTCTACGAGGACATCGCCGGCTTCCCGGAGGTCCGCGAGGACCTCGCGGTCGTCGTCCCTGAGAGCGTCAGTGCGGCGCAGGTGCTCGCCGTCGTCCGGAGTGCGGGCGCGCCGCTGCTGCGCAGCGCCGAGGTCTTCGACGTCTACCGCGACCCCGAGCGGGTGGGGGAGGGGAACGTCTCGCTGGCCCTGCGCCTGAGCTACCGCGCGGGCGATCGCACGCTGACCGACGAGGAGGTGGCGCAGCGGCGCGAGTCGATCGCGGCGGCGCTGGCCCAGGAGCTGGGCGGGAGGGTCCGTGCCTCCTAGCGTGGCCGTGTTCGGAGCGGCCGGCTACACCGGGGCGCTGACCGCGCGCCTGCTGTACGGGCACCCGTCATTCGAGCTCACAGCAGTGACCGCCCGGAGCGATGTCGGCACCCGCCTGGACGACCTGTACCCGTACCACCGGGTCCCGCTCGTGCTCGAGGAGCTGGACCTCGATCGCCACGGCGCCGTCGAGGCGGCCGTCGTCGCCTACCCGCACGGAGCGGCCGCGCCGCTGGTCAGGGACCTGCGCGGGCGGGGAGTCAAGATCGTGGACCTGTCGGCCGACTTCCGGCTGCGGGACCCGGCCACGTACGGGCTCTGGTACCGGGAGCACGAGGCCCCGGAGCTGCTTGACGAGGCCGTCTACGGCCTGCCCGAGCGCTACCGCGAGCAGATCAGGACGGCCGAGCTGGTGGCCAACCCGGGCTGCTATCCGACCGCCGCGCTGCTGGCCCTGGCCCCGCTGGCCCGGGCCGGGCTGATCGAGGACGTCGTGATCGACGGCAAGTCCGGCGTGTCCGGAGCCGGGCGGGCGGCCAGCGACAAGACCCACTTCGTGACCGTGGACGAGAACGTGAGCGCGTACGGGGTGGCTCACCACCGCCACACCCCGGAGATCGAGCAGGAGCTCGCGGCCCTCGGCGCTGAGGTGCAGATCACGTTCACGCCCCACCTGCTCCCGCTCGACCAGGGCGAGCTCGTCTCGTGCTACGTCACCGCGAACGGCGCGCTCGCGGACGTCGACCTGGATCAGCTGTACGCGGACGCCTACGCGGACGAGCGGTTCGTCGAGCTGGCCTCGACGCCGCCCGGGGTGCGCGACGTCCGTGAGACCAACATCTGCCGGA
This sequence comes from uncultured Solirubrobacterales bacterium, assembly GCA_963704385.1. Lineage (GTDB taxonomy): Bacteria > Actinomycetota > Thermoleophilia > Solirubrobacterales > Solirubrobacteraceae > Palsa-465. The sequence goes on along the minus strand of OY969904.1, from coordinate 4,588,342 downwards.
TCTCCGTCCATCGCGACGACCGCAGCGGGCGGGTGATCGTATTCGCGGCCATCGACAACCTGTGGAAGGGGGCGGCCTCTCAAGCCGTCCAGAACCTGAACCTGATGTTCGGGCTGCCCGAGGGCGAGGGGATCTCGTGAGCACGGCCACGGGGTTCTTTCGTTCGCGCTGGGTGGACGCGCCTGCGAGCGTGACCGAGGCGCCGGGCGGGCTGCCCCAGGGCTTCCGGGCCGCGGGGGTGGCCTGCGGGATCAAGCCCAGCGGGGCGCTCGACCTCGGGCTGGTCGTCTCCGACGCGCCGGGCACGACCAGCGCGGCGCGCTTCACCCGCTCGGGCACCCAGTCCGCCCCGGTGCTCCTCTGCCTTGACCATTGTGACCTGGCCGGGATTCGCGCCGTGGTCGTCAACTCGGGCAACGCGAACGCCGCCACCGGCCTGACCGGGCTCGAGGACGCGGCCAGGATGCAGGCGGCCGCGGCCGCGGCCGCGGGGCTGGCGTCAGACACTCTCGTCGCGGTGGCCTCGACCGGGGTGGTCGGGGTGCCGCTGCCGGTCGAGGCGGCGCTCACGGGGGTGCAGGCGGCGGGCGAACGGCTCCGCGCCGAGGGCGATGAGGAGTTCGCCGAGGCGATCCGGACCACCGACGCGTTCGCCAAGCGGGCCTGCGTGGACGTCCGGCTGAGCGGCGGCCCCGTCCGTCTGAGCGTCCAGGCCAAGGGCGCGGGGATGATCTCGCCCGCCTTCGCGACGCTGCTGTGCTTCGTACAGAGCGACGCCGCCCTGTCGGCCCAGACCTGTGACCTGCTGCTCGGGGTGACGGTCAAGCGCTCGTTCGAGCGGATGAGCGTCGACGGCCAGCTGTCGCCCAGCGACACCGTCATCCTCCAGTGCAGCGGGGAGTCAGGGGTGGTGGTCGAGCCCGAGACCGAGGATGAGCTGCGCTTCGGCGAGGCGCTCGACGCGGTGCTGCGGCAGCTGGCCCTCGAGGTCGTCCGTGACGGCGAGGGCGCGCGGCGGATCGGCCGGGTGCTCGTCCGGGGCGGGGATCAGGACACGGTCGAGCGGGTGGCCCGCAGCGTGGCCGGCTCCTCGCTGGTCAAGACGGCCCTGTACGGCGGGGATCCCAACTGGGGGCGGATCGTCCAGGCGGTCGGGATGGCCATGCCGGGAACCGCTCCGCTGTCCGTCGATGTGGCTATCGAGGGCGTCCAGGTCTGCTCGCGCGGGGCCCACGTGCCGCACGACGCCGGCGCGCTCAAGTCCGCGGTCCAGGGCGGCGAGGTCGAGTTCGAGATCGGCCTGCCGGGTGACGGGGCGGAGACGGAGCTGTTCTTCTCCGACCTGGGCCACGAGTACGTGACGATCAACGCCGACTACACGACCTAGTGGAGGCGAGGACCACATGAGAGACATCGCCACCCTCCTGGAGGCCCTGCCCTACATCCGGGAGTTCCACGGCAAGACCGTGGTCATCAAGTACGGCGGCGCGGCGATGAGCGACGCGGCGCTCAAGGAGGATTTCGCCCGCGACGTGGTGCTGCTCAAGTACGTGGGCATGAACCCGGTGGTCGTCCACGGCGGGGGGGCCGAGATCACCAGCTACATGGAGCGCCTGAACCTACCGGTGCAGTTCGTCGACGGGCTGCGGGTGTCGGACCCCCAGACCGTCGAGGTGGCGAAGATGGTCCTGATCGGGAAGGTCAACAAGGACATCGTCCTGCTCATCAACCGCCACGGGCAGCGGGCCGTCGGACTGTCCGGGGACGACGGACTGCTGTTCCGAGCCGTCCGGCAATCCGCTCCCAGCGGCCAGGACATCGGCTTCGTGGGCCGGATCGAGCGAGTCGACGTCGACGTCCTGAACCACGTCGCCGAGGACTACATTCCGGTGGTCGCCAGCGTCGGTGCCGACCGCGAGGGACACTCGTACAACATCAATGCCGACGAGGCGGCCGGCGCGGTCGCGAGCGCGCTATCCGCCTACAAGCTCATGTTCCTGACCGATGTACCCGGCTGGCTGCGGGACCCCGATGACCCGCAGAGCGTGATCTCCGAGGCCGATCCGCCCCTGGTCGAGGCCGCGCTGGCCGGCAGCCGCGACGGCGGCGTGCGCGTCTGCGGGGGGATGCGACCCAAGCTCCAGGCCTGCCTGGACGCGATCAGCGGCGGGGTGCCGAGCGCGCACATCGTCGACGGGCGGGTGCCGCACTCCCTGCTGCTCGAGCTGTTCACCGACGCCGGCCAGGGAACCAAGATCGGAGCGCCCGAGTGAGTGCCGGGATCACCGGAGCCGGGACCACGCTGGCCGAGCTCCAGGAGCTCGAGCGCGACTACGCGATCCCCACCTACGCGCGCAACCCGGTCCAGTTCGTGCGCGGCTCGGGCGCCCGGCTGTGGGACTCCGAGGGCCAGGAGTACCTCGACTTCCTGGCCGGCATCTCGGTCCTGAACGTCGGCCACTGCCACCCCCGGGTGGTCGCCGCCGTGCGTGAGCAGGCCGGCCGCCTGACCCACGCGACCAACCTGTACTACACCGAGCCGGCGCTGCGCCTGTCGGCCGCACTGGCCCAGAGCTCGCTGGGGGGCAAGGTGTTCCTCACCAACTCCGGGGCCGAGGCGATCGAGGCTGCGCTCAAGCTGGCTCGGCGCGCGCGTCGGCGCGGGAACGTGATCGTGCTCGAGGGCGCCTTCCACGGGCGGACCTACGGAGCGCTATCGGCGACCCCACAGGAGTCCAAGCAGGAGCCGTTCGCCCCGCTGGTGCCCGGGTTCGTGGTCGTCCCCAAGGACCCGGCCGCACTCGCGGCGGCCGTCGACGAGCAGACCGCGGCCGTGATGCTCGAGCCGATTCAGGGCGAGACCGGGATCCACATCCTGGGCGACGAGCTGCTCCAGGCGGGCCGCGAGGCCTGCGACCGCACCGGCGCCGCGCTCGTGTTCGACGAGATCCAGTGCGGGATGGGGCGGACCGGGACGCTGTGGGCCTACGAGCAGACCGGCGTGGTGCCCGACGCGCTGGCGAGCGCCAAGGCGCTGGGAGGCGGCTTCCCGATCGGCGCCCTGGTCACCGGCGAGCGGCTGGCCGACGTGCTCCGCCCGGGCGATCACGGGTCCACGTTCGCGGGCGGACCGGTGATCTGCGCGGCCGCGCTCGTCGCGCTCGAGGTCTGCTCCGATCCCGAGCTGCTCGAGCGCGTGGTCGTCCTCGGCGAGCGCCTGCGCTCCGGCCTTGACCGCCTGCCCTACGTCGCCAGGGTCCGGGGCCGGGGGCTGATGAACGCCATCGACCTGATCGCCGGGGTCGACGCCTCCGAGCTCGCCCGCCGGGCCTTGCTCGAGCAGCGCCTGGTCGTGAACGCGACCGGACCGGCCACGGTGCGCCTCGAGCCGCCGCTGATCGTGTCCGAGGACGAGGTCGACGACGCACTCGCCCGCCTGCGGGAGCTCGCATAGGTGCCCGACTACCTGCTCCCCGAGGGCGCGTCGCTCGCCGCGGCGGGCGCCGAGCTCGCGACCCGCCTGAAGGCACGCGAACGCGAAGCCCACTCCTCCGACCGCTTCTACTACGACACGTTCGACGGCCTCCTGTACGCCGCCGGCCTGGTCGCCGTGTGGGAGGACGGGCAACTGGCCCTGGTCGAGCGCGACGGGACCCGGGTCAAGGCCACCCTCAGGATCGATAAGCCCAACGGGCGGCTGTTCGCCCGGGACCTGGGCCAGGGACCTTTGTCCGACGCGCTGCAAGCGCTGATCGACGTGCGCGCGTTGCTCCCATTGGTTGAAATTCATTCCGAGGAGCAGGCGCTGGACGTGCTCGATGGGGAGCGCAAGACGGTCGTGCGGATCCGGCTCGAGCAGCCGGCGGTGGGCGGCCGGAAGCTCGCCATGCGAGTGCGCGTCGCGCCGGTCCGCGGCTATGACAAGGCCCTGCGGCGCGTCGGCGAGACGCTGTCCGCGGAGCTCGGCCTGGCTCCAGCCGAGCGCTCGGTCCTCGACGAGGCCGTCGCGGCCAGCGGTCGCAGGCCGGGAGGCACCCCGTCCAAGATCGACGTCGCCCTCGAGCGCGACCAGCGCGCCGATGCCGCAGCGGCCGCGGTCCTTCAGGCGCTGCTGGCCGTGATCCGGGCCAACCTCGAGGGCGCGGTGCGCGACATCGACAGCGAGTTCCTACACGACCTCAGGGTCTCGGTCCGGCGCTCGCGCGCGGTCCAGCGAGAGCTGCGCGGGGTGTTCCCGCCCGCCGAGCTCGAGCGCTACCGGACGGAGTTCCGTTGGCTCCAGCAGGCCACGGGCGACGCCCGCGACCTGGACGTATACGTGCTCGAGTTCGACGCGATGCGCGCGCGCGTGCCCGAGCCGATCCGGCCCGACCTCGACTCGCTCCTGACCGTCCTGCGCCGGCACCGCGCCGGCGCCCACTCGCGGATGGTGCTCGCGCTGCACTCGGGGCGGACGGCGACGCTGTTGGCCGACTGGTCCTCGTTCCTGGAGAGCCTCGAGCGGCTGCCCGTCGACGACCGTCCGGACGCGGCGGCACCGATCGCCGGCGTGGCCGGGACGCGGATCGCCAAGGTCTACCGCCAGATGGTCAGGATGGGGAGCGCGATCGGGCCGGAGAGCCCGGCCACGGACTACCACGAGCTGCGTAAGAAGGGCAAGGAGCTGCGCTATCTGCTCGAGCTGTTCGGGGCGCCGCTGTACCCCGAGGACGTCGTGCGGCCGATGATCAAGACGCTCAAGGGGCTCCAGGATGTCCTCGGCTGCCACCAGGACCGGGTGGTCCAGATGGCCACCCTGCGGGCGCTGAGCGAGGAGGTCGCGGCCACGCCCGACGGTCCGGCCGCGCTGATGGCCATGGGGGTCCTGATCGAGCACCTCGACGCGGACGAGCACGCGGCCCGGGCGGCGTTCGCCGAGCGCTTCGCCGAGTTCGCCTCGCCCGTGCAGCGCCGGCTGGTCAAGGACACCTTCGCTTGAGCACGGTCCTGGCCACCTACAACATCAAGGGAGGGGTGGGCAAGACGACCGCGGCCGTCAACCTGGCCTACCTGGCCGCGCGCGACGGGGCGCAGACGCTGCTCTGGGACCTCGATCCCCAGGCCGCCTCCACCTACCTGTTCCGGATCAAGCCGAAGGTCCGGGGCGGCGGGGGCAAGCTGGTGCGGCTCAAGAGCGACGTCGATGAGCTGATCAAGGGCACCGACCACGAGGGGCTGGACCTGCTGCCCGCCGACTTCTCCTACCGGCACATGGACCTGGCGCTGGATGCCTTCAAGCACCCGACACGGCGGCTGGCCCGGGTGATCGAGCCGTTGCAGGACGAGTACGAGTACGTGTTCCTGGATTGCCCACCGAGCATCTCGCTGGTGTCCGAGAGCGTGTTTGAAGCGGCCGACGCACTGCTCGTGCCGATCATCCCGGCGACGCTGTCCTCACGCACCTTCGAGCAGCTGGAGGATCTGCTCGACGGGGCCGGCGGGCGGGGAGGCGGGCGCGCGGGCGGCCCGGTGGGCGGGCCGGGAGGGCGGAGCGGCCCCCTGATAATGGCCTTCTTCTCGATGGTCGACGGACGCAAGCGGCTTCACCGCGAGGTGATGGAGCGGCTGCGGACGCGATGGACGAGCGTGCTCGAGACCTCGATCCCGGCCGCAGCCGAGATCGAGCGGATGGGACTCGAGCGCGACAGCGTCGTGGCCTACGCGCCGGAGGGGCGGGCCGCCCTGGCCTACGAGTCGCTGTGGAACGACGTGCGTCAGCGCCTCGCCGAATACCCTTCGCCGACCCGATGACCGACCAGCTGCGCCAGCCCACCGCCTCCTACGAGGCGGACCCCGACGACGTGCACCGGGTGTTGCTGCTCTACAGCGGCGGCCTGGACACGAGCGTGATGCTGAAGTGGATCCAGGACCAGTACGAGGCCGAGGTGGTGGCCCTGACCGTCAACCTGGGTCAGCCGGGGGAGGACTACGAGGTGATCCGGGGCAAGGCCCTGCAGCTGGGCGCGGTCGACGTCTATGTGGTCGACGCGCGCGAGGAGTTCGCCCGGTCCTACGTCCTCCCGGCGATCAGGGCCAACGCCGTGTACGGGCTCGGGTATCCGCTGTTCACCGCGCTCGGGCGGCCTTTGATCGCCGCCAAGGCGGTCGAGTACGCGCGCATAGCACGGTGCGACACGGTCGCCCATGGGTGCACCGGCAAGGGCAACGACCAGGTGCGGATCGAGGCGACGATCGCCACCCTGGCCCCCGACCTGAAGGTGATCGCCCCGGTCCGGACCTGGCGGATGGGCCGCGACGAGGAGGTGGCCTACGCGCGCGAGCACGGGATCCCGGTCAAGGGCGGCAGCGAGGTGGCGCCGTACTCGATCGACGACAACCTGTGGGGGCGCTCGAGCGAGGGGCGCTGGATCGAGGAGCTGGACCATGCGCCCGAGGACGACGTGTTCCAGCTGGTGACCCGGCCCGAGGAGGCGCCCGACGAGGCCGAGGTGGTGCGGATCGGGTTCGAGCGGGGGATCCCGGTGTCGGTGGACGGCGAGCGGCTCGAGCCGGTTGAGCTGTTGGAGCGGGTGGCCGTGATTGGCGCCCGGCACGGCGTGGGGATCGTCGACCACATCGAGGACCGGATCGTCGGCCTGAAGGTCCGCGACATCTACGAGGTGCCGGCCGCGGCCATCCTCCTGCTCGCCCACCAGGAGCTCGAGACGCTCGTCGGCACGATCCACCAGAACCAGCTCAAGCCGGTATTGGACCAGCGCTGGGGCTACCTGGTCTACGCCGGGCTGTGGTGGGAGCCGCTGCGCGAGGACCTCGACGCCTACATGGAGGCCGCGAACATGTATGTCACCGGGACGATCGGGGTGAGGTTGTACAAGGGGTCGGCCCGGGTCGTGACCCGCGAGTCGCCGTACGCCGTCTACGACGCCCAGCTGGCCACCTTCTCGGAGTCCGGCGGCCTGTTCTCCCAGGCCGCCTCACCCGGGTTCATCGAGCTCTGGTCGCTCCAGTCGCGGATGGCCTGGCGGGTGCGGCACCCTGGGGGCTCGGGGGAGGAGACCTCGGAGGAGGAGGACGGCGAGCCCGCGGGGGAGGAGCCCGACGGAGGCTGATGGCCACCCGGCGGCACCGTTGTTCTGAGCCTGCGCGAAAAACGGGACGCATGTTCCCGTTTTTCGCTCAGGCTCGGCGGCTCACCACCCAACGCTTGCTCGGCCGCGACGACGGGTAGTACCGCTGTCAATGAAGTACAAGATCGTCGGATACCTGGTCTGGCAGACGGGCACGTGGTACCTGCGGCGCCGGCTGCGGGGCGCGGGGACGAAGCTGGCGGTCGCCGGCGGAGCCGGGTTGCTCCTGGCCGGCGGCGCGGCCGCGGTCGCGGCCCAGCGCCGGGTCAACGGCAGCTAGCCGCTCGCCCACCGCTGGGGCGACCGCCCCCACCGCCCCGCCGACCGCACCCCACCACTCCGCCGACCGCCCCGCCGACCCCCATCGGAAGTTGCGGAGGATGCGGGCGGGGTGCCCTCAATCGTCCGGCCCGGGGCCTATGCTCGGAGATCGGTCGATGAGCCCCGCCTGCGCCCACCTCCACGTCCATTCCGAGTACTCGCTGCTGGACGGGGCGTGCAAGATCGACAAGCTGGCCGAGCGGGCCGCGGCGTTCGGGCAGCCCGCCCTGGCGCTCACCGATCACGGCGTCATGAACGGCGCGGTCGACCTCTTCACGGCCTGTCGGAAGCACGGGGTCAAGCCGATCTTCGGTTGCGAGGCCTACGTGGTGGACGACCACGCCCGGCGCGCGCCGGGGCGGCTCGACCGGTTTCACCTGACCCTGCTGGCCGCCAACCCGGCCGGCTACCGAAATCTGGTCAAGCTGTCCTCGCTCGGGTTCGTGGAGGGCTTTCAGCGGGGCAAGCCGGCCGTCGACCTCGAGCAGATAGCCGCCCACGCCGACGGCGTGATCGCGCTCACCGGCTGCCTGCAGTCCCAGTTCTGCCAGCACCTCCTCGGCGGCCGCCCCAAGGATGCGCGCGCCCACGCCGAGCAGCTGGTGGCGGCGTTCGGGGCCGACAACGTCTACTTCGAGATCCAGCAGAACGGGCTGGCCGAGCAGGAGCGCGCCAACGAGGGGATCGTGCGGATCGCGCGCGAGCTCGGCCGTCCCCTGGTCGGGACCGGCGACGTCCACTATCTGCGCCGGGAGGACTACAGCCACCACGCGGCGCTGCTGTGCGTCCAGACCAAGTCGACGATGGCTGAGCCGAAGATCACCTTCGACACCAACGAGTTCTACCTGCGGTCCAGCGAGGAGATGGCCACCGCGTTCGCCGACCGGCCCGAGGCGCTGGCCTCGACGCTCGAGATCGCCGAGCGCTGCGACGTCGAGCTCGAGCTCGGCCGCCAGCTGATCCCGCGCTATCCGACCCCGGGCGCCGAGAGCGAGGCCGCGTACCTGCGGACGCTCGTCCTCGAGGGGCTTCGCCATCGCTACGGCGACCCCCCGCCGGCGGAGGCGGTGCAGCGAGCCGATGACGAGCTCGAGGTCATCGAGCGGATGGGCTTCTCCGGCTACTTCCTGATCGTCTGGGACTTCGTCAAGTACGCCAAGGACTCGGGGATCGCCGTCGGCCCGGGGCGCGGCTCGGCGGCCGGGTCGATCGTTGCCTACTCCCTGCAGATCACCGACATCGACCCGCTGCGCTACGACCTGCTGTTCGAGCGCTTCCTGAACCCCGAGCGCGTGTCGATGCCCGATATCGACATCGACTTCTCGGTCCGCGGCCGCGAGCGCGTGATCCGCTATGTGACCGACAAGTACGGCAAGGAGTCGGTCGCGCAGATCGTCACCTTCGGCAAGATGTTCCCGCGCGCGGCCACCCGGGACGCCGCCCGGGTACTGGGCCACGACTACGGCGTCGGCGACCGCTTGGCCAAGCTGATCCCCGACCCGATCATGGGGCGTCCGCCCAGTTTCGAGGACTGCCTGAAGCTTGGTCAGCCGCTCCGGGCCGAGGTCGATCGCGATCCGACGGCCAGCCAGATCGTCGACGTGGCCAAGGGACTCGAGGGGATCGTCCGCAACTCCTCGATCCACGCCGCCGCGGTCGTGATCGCCGACCGGCCGCTGACCGACATCGTGCCCCTCCAGATCGCCGACGCGGGCACGGACGAGAGCGGCGAGAAGGTCTTCCGGATGGTGACCCAGTTCACCATGAAGCCGATCGAGCAGATCGGCCTGCTGAAGATGGACTTCCTCGGGTTGCGCAACCTCGACGTGATCGAGGACGCGCTCGACATCATCGAGCGCTCGACCGGGGCCCGTCCCGACATGGAGGCCCTTCCGCTCGACGACGCCAAGACATACGAGATGATGGCTCGCGGCGACTCGATCGGGGTGTTCCAGTTCGAGTCCGACGGAATGCGCGAGACGCTGAAAAAGGTCCGCCCAAGCGAGCTCGAGCATCTGATCGCCCTCAATGCCCTCTATCGCCCCGGGCCGATGGAGCAGATCCCGACCTACACGCGCGGCAAGCACAACCCAGAGGCGGTCACATACCCGGACGAACGGCTGCGCCCGATTCTCGAGTCGACCAACGGCGTGGTCGTCTACCAGGAGCAGGCGATGCAGATCTCCAAGACGATCGCCGGCTTCTCGGGGGCCAAGGCCGACGACCTGCGCAAGGCGATCGGCAAGAAGAACCGCGAGGCGATGGCCAAGCTGAAGCCCGAGTTCATCGCGGGCTGCCGAGCCTCCGGGACCGCCGAGTCGGTGATCGAGTGGCTGTGGACGGCAAACGAGCGTTCGGCTGACTACTCGTTTAACAAGTCGCACTCTGCTTGTTACGCCCTGATCGCCTACCGCACCGCGTGGCTCAAGGCCAACTACCCGGCCGAGTACATGGCCGCGCTGATCTCCTCGGTGATGGACACCAAGGACAAGGTCCCGTTCTTCGTCTCCCAGACCGAGCAGATGGGGATCTCGATCCTGCCTCCGGACGTCAACCTCTCAGACCACGAGTTCGTGGTCGTGGACGGCAACATCCGGTTCGGGCTCGACGCTGTCAAGGGGGTCGGGTTCGCGGCCGTCGAGGCGATCAAGGAGGCCCGCGGAGATTTGGATCCCACCCACCCTGCCACGCGCCGCGCCCCCACCGCCCCCTTCCGCGACCTGTGGGATTTCTGCGCCCGCGTCGACGGCCGGGCGGTCAACAAGAAGGCGATCGAGGCTCTGATCAAGTGCGGTGCCTTCGGCTCGACCGGCGCCACGCGCAAGGGCATGCTGGCGGTGCTCGAGCAGGCTCAGGGCGCCGGTCAGAAGGCCCAGCAGGATGCCCTGATCGGACAGGGATCGATCTTCGACCTCGGTCTCGACGGGGGCGGGAACGGGTCGCCGGCGGACGGGTCCGGCGCCGGCGCAGCCTTCGCCCGGCCCAGCCACGCTGCCATCCCGTCCGGGGAGTTCGATCGCTCGGAGCTGTTGGCCGCGGAGAAGGAGGCGCTCGGGCTGTTCATCTCAGCCCACCCCCTAAAGGAGGTCCGGGCCGCGCTGAGCGCCCGGGTTGACTGCTCGCTCGCCGACCTCTCCGCCCGCCCGGACGGCGAGTGGGTCACGGTCGGCGGGATGATCTCGCAGGCCAAACGGATCCGGACCAAGAAGGGCGACCCGATGATGTTCGCCACCCTCGACGACGTCGAGGGCTCGGTCGAGCTGCTGATCTTCGGCAAGCCGCTGGCGGCGAGCGAGGAGGCGGTCGCGGTCGACGCGATCGTGCTCATTCGCGGACGGGTCGATCACAAGGACCGCGAGAAGACGTGCGTGGTCGTTCAACAGATCGAGCGCTTCGAGCCCAGCCCCGACGAGGTGCGCGACGCGGCCGAGAAGGCGGCCCGCAGCGCGTCTGCCCCGAGCGCCCTGCGGCTGCGTCTGGATGCGACCGCGCTTCCGGCGGCGGCGCTTGCTGAGCTGAAGGACGTGCTCGCCGGCTTCCCGGGAGAATCCGAGGTCATGATCGAGCTCGCGACGTCGACCGGAGCGCGACGGCTGAAGCTGGGTGGGGAGTTCCGCGTGACCCGGAGCGCGGCCCTGCACGCGGAGCTCGACGCGCTGCTCGGCGAAGCCGTGCTGGCGGAGGCGGAGCAACGGATCGCGGCTTCCGCCTGACGCCCGTCGGGGTGGGGGTCCTGGTCGTGGGCGTCGCGGCGCTGGTGCTGGTGTGCGTCGGCTCGCCGGCTCTCCAGGCCGCCGGGGGGATAGCGCTGGCCCTGCTTCTGATCCTGGTCATCGGAGGCGCCGTGCGACCGGTGACGACGCGTCAGTCGTCAGACGAACAACCCGGCCCCTGAGTCACCCCGCGCTCTCCGTCCACGGCGTGTGCCACCCGGCGAAGCCGGCGATCGTCTTGTCGGCCTCCGGTGGGCCCCACGACCCGGCGGCGTAGGGACGGACAGGGGGCGGAGCGTCGAGCAGCGGCTGGACGACCCGCCAGGTCTCCTCGACCATGTCCTGGCGGGTGAAGTACCTGCTGTCGCCGACGAGCGCGGCGTGGAGCAGCACCTCGTACGGAGTCGCGCCCTCGCCGCCCTCCTGCGCGAACTCCATGTCCAGCTGGATCGCCGTCGGCCCGGCCTCATCGGCCCGGTGGGCGTCGAGGACGATCCGGATGCCCGTGCCCGGGTCGATCTTGAACACGATCTGTGCGGGCTCGGGGCGCCGGCGGGGCCCGCCGTCGATGAAGTGCACCCGGGGCGGGTGCTTGAAGATCAGCCGTAGCTCGGTCTGGCTCACCGCCAGTCGCTTGCCGGTGCGGATGAAGAACGGCACCCCGGCCCAGCGCCAGTTCTCGATCCCCAGCCGCAGCGCGGCGAACGTCTCCGTGCTCGAGTCTGGCGCCACCCCGTCGATCTCCCGGTAGCCCTCGTACTGCCCCCGGACGTAGCGGTCGGGCTCGGCGTCGTCCATGGCCCGGAACACCGCCTGCTTCGCGTCCTTGATCGTCTCGGGGTCGCTGCCCGCGGGCGGCTCCATGGCGGCCGCGGCCACCAACTGCAGGAGGTGGTTGACCACGACGTCGCGCAGCGCTCCGACCGGGTCGTAGAAGTGGCCCCGATCCTCGACCCCGAACTTCTCGGCCATCGTGATCTGCACCGAGGCCAGGTGATTGCGATTCCAGACCGGCTCCAGCATCGAATTGGCGAACCGTAGATAGAGGATCTCGTCGAGCCCCATCTTCCCCAGGAAGTGATCGATCCGGTACAGCTGGGGCTCGTCGAGGTACTTGTGCAGCTCCGCGGCGAGCGCGCGCGCCGACTGCAGATCGTTCCCGAACGGCTTCTCGACCACGACGCGCTGTCCCTTCGCCACCAGCCCGGCCTTGGCCAGACCCGCGATCACGGTCGCGAACAGCGACGGCGGGATCTCGAGGTAGAAGACGGGATTGCCGGCTCCGGCGAGCGCAATGCGCACGCGCTGATAGGTCTGATCGTCCGCGAAGTCGCCGCCGACGTACGACAGCCGGGCCGCGAACCGGGCGAAGCAGTCCTCGTCGAGCTCCTCCCCGCTGGCCTGGATCGATTCCCGGGCCCGGGCCTGGAGCTGGTCGTCGCTCCAGTCGTCGGCCGCGACCCCGATCACCGGGCAGTTCAACAAGCCGCGCCGCTCGAGCCGGTACAGCGAGCGGAAGGTCATCTTCCGGGCCAGGTCGCCGCTGATCCCGAAGACGACGAGGGCGTCGGCCTCCCGCTGCGTGGTCGCGCTCATCGCTCGGAACCTATCGTGTGCCGCGCCGAGCGCGGGTCCTGAGGCCCTGCTTTCGCAGCTTCATGGCCTCGCTCACGTCCTCGGCGGCAGGGGCCCCGCCGTCGCGGCCGGTCTCGAGGACACAGGGCAGGTTGTCGAACCGAGGCTCGGAGACGAAGTTCGCGCACCCCTTCGGTCCGAGGGTGCCCTGGTCCAGGATGGCGTGCCGGTCGCGGTTGGAGCCGAGGGGAGTCATGGAGTCGTTCAGGTGCAGCGCCCGCAGTCGGTCCAGACCGACGGTCCGGTCGCACTGGTCGAGCGTTTCCCGCAGCCCGTCGGGGGTGGCCACGTCGTAACCGGACGAGTACATATGGCAGGAGTCCAGGCACAGGCCGAGGCGCTCATCGCCGCCCGAGGCGTCGATCAGCGCCTCGAGCTCCTCAAACGAGCGTCCGAGCGTGCCGCCCGCGCCGGCCGTGTCCTCGAGGTGCAGCCGGCAGCCCTCGGTCTCATCGAGCGCACGCTTGATCAACCTGCCGGCGCGCTTGATCGCCTTGGCCACATCGCCCTTCTTGGCCGACCCGGGATGGAGGACGACGCCGACGGCGCCGATGCCCGCTCCGACGGTCAGCGACTGGATCAGCGAGGCCAGCGATTTCGTGCGGATCTCGCGGTCCTCGGAGGCGGGGTTCAGGAGATACACCGCGTGGATCAGCACGGCCTTGATCGGGCTCGCGGCCATGGCCTCGCGGAAGGCGTCGAAGTCCTCCTGGTCATAGCTCGTGGGCCGCCACATCCGGGGGGACTGGTTGAAGATCTGGATCGCCTGGCAGCCGCGCTCCGCTCCCCGCTCCACTGCGTTGGAGAGCCCGCCGGCGTTCGATACGTGGGCGCCGATTAGCATGCGCCGTGCGGTGGGTGGGCGCGGACTAGCATGGGACCGGACTTTATGCGTGTTCGCTTCGCCCCATCCCCGACGGGAGCCCTCCACATCGGCGGTGCCCGCACCGCGCTTTACAACTGGCTGCTCGCCCGAGGGCAGGAGGGAACGTTCGTCCTGCGGATCGAGGACACCGACCGCGAGCGCTCGACCGCCGAGAACGTCGAGCAGATCCTCGACGCCCTGACCTGGCTGAAGCTCGACTGGGACGAGGGCCCGATCTTCCAGTCCCAGCGGGCCGAGCGTCACGCCGAGGTCCTGCAGCAGCTGCTCGACAGCGGACACGCCTATCGCTCGAGCGCGACCGCCGAGGACGTCAGGCAGTACAAGGAGCGCCACGGCCAGGACCGCGGCTTCCGGGGCGAGCCCGAGCAGGCCGGAGCGGTCCGGCTCCGGGTCCCGGACACGGGGGAGACGGTGGTCGACGACGTGATCCGGGGTCAGGCCCGGTTCCCGAACGCGAGCATGGACGACCCGGTGATCGCCCGGGCCGACGGCTCCGTGCTCTACAACTTCGCGGTCGCCGTCGACGACCTCGACGCCGGGATCACGGACGTCGTCCGAGGCGAGGACCACCTGTCCAACACCCCCAAGCAGCTGCTGGTGCTCGAGGCGCTCGGAGCCCAGGCGCCGCGCTACGCCCATCTCCCGCTGCTCCTCGGTCCCGACGGCCGCAAGCTGTCCAAGCGTCACGGCGCCGCTTCGGTGCAGGAGCTCCGCGAGGCGGGCTACCTGCCCGAGGCGGTCGACAACTACATCGCCCTGCTCGGAGCCGGCTTCGCCTCCGATGAGGAGCACTTCACCCTGGACGAGCTGGCCGCGCGCTTCCGGCTCGAGCGCGTTTCCAAGAACCCGGCCGTGTTCGACGAGCGCAAGCTGCGCCACATGAACGGGTGGTGGCTGCGCCGCCTGGCCGCCGACGATCTGGTCAGCCGGCTCGAGCAGTTCACCGGCCGCAGCGGGCTGGGCCCGGCGGTCGAGATCGCATCCGAGAAGATCCAGACGCTGGCCGAGTTCTGGCCGCTGGTGGCCTTCCTGTTCGACGGTCCGGCCGACGATCCGGAAGCCTTCCAACGGGTGATCGGGGGCGATGGCGGGGTGCAGACGCTCCAGTCGGCCCGAGACGCGCTGGCGCAGGCCGAGCCGTTCACGGAGGAGACCGTCGAGGCCGCACTGCGTGACGTGGTGCGGCGCTGCGGCGCCAAGCCGGGGCAGGTCTTCCAGCCCGTGCGGGTGGCGATCGCCGGCAGCACCGTGTCGCCGGGAATCTTCGAGAGCGTCGCTCTGCTCGGCCGCGACGAGACCCTGGCCCGGATCGACCGCGCGCTCGCCCGGGCCGGGTGACGGCGACGACTAAACCATTGTCGTAGCCCACTTCTAAACCGATGTCGTACAGATGCCGATAGAAACTCATGTCCGGGGCAGCGACGAACCCGACCGGAAACCAGCGACCTCTGGAGCCAGCGACAAAATGGCGACGCTAGCCGCAGTCAAGGCCGTGCCCACCGACCCCTACGCGGCGCGCGAGCGCCATCACTACGAAGGCCACGGCCGGCGTCTGACCTCGGCCTTCGAGGCCCTCGAGGCCTTTCCGGCCCTGGCGGCATCGCGCAACCACGTCATGCGGCTGTTCGAGTCAGGCGAGCCGTCGGCGGCCGACGTCGTGGCCGCGGTCGAGGCCGACGTCGCGCTCGCGGTCACCGTGCTGCGACTGGCCAACCGCGTGGACGCCCGCAGCCGTGGACGCGTGGACAGCGTCGTCAAGGCGGTCCAGGTCCTCTCGCCGCACGGCGTGCGGAAGATCGCCAGCCGCGCTCGGACGTTCGACTTCTTCCAGCGCAGCACGATGTGGAAGGGGATGCCCGAGCGCTTCCGCCTGCACGCGATCGCCACCCAGCGGGCCGCCGACCGGCTCGGACGCGAGCTCGGCTACGAGTCACGCGACCGGCTGATGGTGACCTCGCTGCTGCACGACATCGGCAAGCTCGTGCTGGTCCAGGCTTATCCGGGCTACCCCTCCCAGGTCCACGGCGACGCCCGCACCCCTGAGGAGCGGATCTCCGCCGAGCGCCGCGAGCTCGGGGTCGACCACGCGCTCGTCGGCGGCGTTCTGGCCCGGCGCTGGAGCCTCCCCAAGCAGATCGCCACGGCGATCGAGCGCCATCACAGCGACGACTGTGAGGGCGGCACCGCGATCGTCCGGCTGGCCGACATGCTCGCCCACTACTCGCTCGGAGGGACGATCTCGCCCGCCGAGCTGCTGAAGGTGGCGCGGCTGGTCGGCGTCTCTCCCAACCAGCTGCGGGCCGTGATGTACGACCTTCCGCTGTCGGGCTCGGATGCCCGCCCGCGCCGGATCGATCCCTGCCCGCTGTCCACCCGCGAACTCGAGGTCGTCCGCCGGCTGGCCCGCGGGATGGTCTACAAGCAGATCGCGGGCGAGCTCGGGCTCTCGACCAGCACGATCCGCACCCATCTGCACAACATCTACGGCAAGCTGGGAGCGCGGGACCGCGCCCAGGCCGTGCTGATCGCCACCGAGCGCGGCTGGATCTAAGTCTGACGCGGCCCGCGCGGGCTCTCCGCCCGGGCCGCACGCCCTCGCGCCCGCTCTCCGGCCCGGCCGGGCGCGTCCGTCCGTGCGATCATCGCGCCGTGATCTCGATCACGACCAAGTCTCCGTACGCGCTCAGCGCCCTGGTCGAGCTCCACGGCTACGGCGAACGCGGGCCGGTGCCGATCGCCGAGCTGGCCCGGCGCCGCGGCATTCCGGTGCAGTTCCTCGAGCAGCTGTTCGCCACCCTGCGCCGCGCCGGCCTGCTGCGCTCGCAGCGCGGGGTCAAGGGCGGATACTCGTTCGCGCGTCCGCCGGCCGAGATCACCGTGCTCGAGCTGGTCGAGCTCCTCGACGGCCCCGTCGGTCACGGCTCGGAGGGCGTGTTCGCCGAGGCCGCCGACGCCGCCCGCGCCGTCCTCGCGGCCTCGACCGTGGCCGAGGTCGCCGAAGCCGAGGCCCGCGCCGCGGGCGCCCCGATGTACCACATCTAGCCCCAGGCCAGCAGTCCCAGCCCGGCGCGGACGAAAAGCGGGAGCCCGGCGGACGTACACTTCCTCGATGCCGCCCGAGCCAGCAGATCTCGAATCCTTGCGCGAATCGTTGCGCCTCGCCGCGAAGGCTGCTGATCGGGAAAAGGCCGCCGAGGAGCTGCGGCCTGACTTCGAGAAGCGGCTGAGGGAATTGGGCTACGGCTCGTTGGGGATCGCGCAGGCGTTCAGTCTCCTGAGTGGCCCGGGGACTGTCGCCGAGGCGCTGGAGGCGCTGCAGCGCTACGGAAGGTAGAGCCTTCCAACGACGTTACGCCGAGAGTGCTGGATTGATCGGCGAGCTGTGGGGAAAAGAAGTCGAGGTGTGATCGGATCACAACCGGCTTCGAGCGCTCAGGGCGGTGACCCGGGGGTTGGTCGAGAAGCGAGCCATATATTCCCGTTTCTCGACCAGCCTCACCCCGTGTCCATTTCAGCGCGGCCGGCCGTTGTGAGCAAACCACAGGCGACCCGGACCGCAGCCCCATATCCGACAGCCACATCGGGCCGCGGCAGCGACTCGATCTAGGCGGTCGCCCGTCGATCTGCCAGCTTCGTCCACCATCGACGCCGCGGGCCGGCCTCCTCACCGTACTATTACGGTGATATCATCGTCGGCCCGTGGACTCGTTTGCCGGCAAGCTCGCGGTGGTGACGGGCGGGGGCTCGGGCATGGGGCGCGAGCTCGTGCGCCAGCTGGCGGCGCAGGGGTGCTCGGTCGCCGCCTGCGACTGGAACGCCGATGCCGTCGCCGAGACCGCCGCGATGGTCCAGGCCGGTGCCCCGGACGGCGCCCTGGTCAGCGGCCATGCCTGCGACGTCTCCGATGAGGCGCAGGTCCAGCGGTTCCGCGACGAGATGCTGGAGCGGCATGCCGCCGATCACGTCGACCTGGTCTTCAACAACGCCGGCGTCGGCGGCGCCCCCAGCTTCGTCGGGAGCAGCCGGGAGGAGTGGGAGCGCATTTTCGCGGTCGACTGGTGGGGCGTCTATTACTGCGCGCGCGCCTTCCTACCCCTGCTGATCGCCAGCGGCGACGGGGTGCTGGTCAACACCAGCAGCGTGAACGGCTTCTGGGCGAGCCTTGGCCAGGGTATGCCGAACACCGCCTATGCCACGGCCAAGTTCGCGATCAAAGGCTTCTCCGAGGCGCTGATCGAAGACCTGCGCACCAACGCGCCCCAGGTCCGGGTGGCCGTCGTGATGCCCGGGCACGTCGGCACGGACATCCTCGCCAACAGCCGCCGCGCCCGTGGCCTGCCCGCGCCCCAGGAGATGAGCGACACCCAGGTCGAGGAGCTGATTCCCGCCGACGCCCGGGCCACGTTGATCCGCGCCGGCGTGCTGGCCGAGGGTGCGTCCGCCGACGACCTGCGTCGGTTTCTGGCGCAAATGGAGACCGACTTCCGGGACAAGGCGCCGCTCACGGCGGCCGCCGCGGCGACCATCATCCTCGACGGCGTGCGATCCGGGGCCTGGCGGATCCTCGTCGGGGAGGACGCCAAGACGATTGACGGCCTGATTCGTGCCCACCCCGAGACCGCCTACGACTACGCCGAGCTGGCCAAGCTGGCGGCGGCGGCTCGCGCCGCTCCGGGTACCCCCGGCTAGCCCCGCAGCGCGAAGTACAGGACCGAGGCGCTGAGCGCCGTGATCGGTGCCGCCGCCGAGTTCACCACCCACACCACGAGCGCACGTCCGACCGACCCAAGCGAAACCGAGGCGATCCCGGCCACCGTGCTGAGCACCACGACGGCCAGGAACACCAGCAGGAGGACGCCGAACACGTTCCAGCCGTTGCCGCGCACCAGCTCCCGGCTGCGACCGAAGGCCGCGAACACACCGGGACGCTCCAGGACCGTCACCGGAGCGACCACCGCCCAGATGACCATCAGGATGAGCCCGGGGACGATGAACAGGACGAAGCCGATGGCCACGCCGATCCCGGTCAGCACCGAGACCGCGACCAACGGCCAGAACACCGGCTCGACGCTGCGCAGCAGATCACCGACCGACTGATCGCGACGGCCGTCCTGGACGTCCTGGACGAGTTTCACCACCATCCCCTGGTAGAGGACGCTGAGGGCCCACAACAGAATCACCAGCGCCAGAGCAGCGGACGTGGAGAGCACGAGGGACACGACGAACTGCACCGCGAACACGACCGCCGCCGTTCCGAACAGCACCGGGAACTGATCGCGGTAGATCTCCCAGATTCGCGACACCACCGTGCCGGGACTGATCGGCTGCACGCTCAAGTTGACCCCTTCGCGGACTCATCGAGCGGACGATCGCGTTCACTCGATCCACCGCTGGGCCCGAATCCTACCTCCGATCGTGTGGGCGCCCGCCGCGACGGTATGTTCCCCGGATGGAGGGCCGAAGCACCCGTCGTGCGTTCGTGGCCAGCGGCGCACTCGTGGCCCTCGGCCTGGCGCACCCGGAGCGGGTGCGCGCGCTGATCGACGAGGTGGCGCGCGGCCGGCTGCCCGGCGGCGGTGGCCGGTTTCTGTCAAGCGCTGAACTGGTCACGCTGCGGGCCGCCACCGCGCGCCTGCTCCCGGGGCCGCCCGACGATCCTGGCCCGAGCGCGCTCGAGGTTCACGCTGCCGAGGCCATCGATCTGCTGCTGGGCGCGTTTGACCTCGACCCCCCGTTGATCCACGCCGGCGGCCCCTTCTCGGGGCGGGCGGGCGGCTCGCGGGACGACTTCGCCCGCTTCGTCCCGCTCGACGCCCAGGCGGCGTTCGGCTGGCGTATCCGGCTCGAGGGCTCGCGCGGTCTACCCGAGCGCGAGTTCGCCGGGCCGGTGGTCGGGCTCCAGGAGATCCACCGGCTCGGGCTCGCGCGGTTGAACGAGCGCGCCCAGGCCCGGACGGGCCGCGGCTTCGCCAGCGCGCCGGCCGCGGCCCAGGACGAGCTGCTCGCCTCCGGCGACGCGGTCGTCCGCCGGTTTGTGACCGCCGCCCTACACAACAGCCTGGAGGCGCTGTGCGGGCCGCCGGAGTACGGCGGCAACCACGCGCTATCGGGCTGGCGCGGGCTGGAGTGGCGGGGCGACGACCAGCCGGATGGCTTCACGGCCGCCGAGGTGAGCGAGCCAGACCCGCCCGGAGACATCGTCGGACCCGGCGCGCGGGGTGCCGGGGCGTCCTCGGCCGACGCCCGTCGAGCGATCTTGGCGCGGATCGCGCCGCTGCTGGCCGCCTCTCGGCGGCCCGGACCCGACCCGTGGCCCAATCCGCCGGGCGAAGTGCCTTGAGCGGCGCCTCGGTCGTGATCGTCGGCTCCGGCGCCGGGGGCAGCGTCGCCGCCTGGGAGCTCGCGCGCTCCGGTCACTCGGTGCTCGTGCTCGAGAAGGGGCGCAGCCTATTCCCCGGCCTCGGAGGGCCGGGGCCGGTGGGCACGCTGTTCTCCAACGACGAGGTCAAGCAGGGCCGGTTCTTCGAGAACCAGGACCCGATCCTCGAACCGCGCACCCTGAGAACGCATGACCAGGCGCGCCAGGGTGTCGCCCGCGGCTCGATCGGCGACGTCAACGACCTCCCGACCGTGGCCGGCGGCGGCACCGTGCACTGGGATGCCAAGGTGCCGCGGTTCTGGCACCAGGACTTCAAGGGCCGGTCCCTGCTCGGCCCGATCCCCGGCGCCAACGTCGCCGACTGGCCGCTTGACTACGACGAGCTCGAGCCCTTCTACGACGAGGTCGAGGACCGCCT
This sequence comes from uncultured Solirubrobacterales bacterium, assembly GCA_963704385.1. Lineage (GTDB taxonomy): Bacteria > Actinomycetota > Thermoleophilia > Solirubrobacterales > Solirubrobacteraceae > Palsa-465. The sequence continues at coordinate 4,567,863 of OY969904.1, read as the reverse complement.
CGGCGTCCAGGGCGACCGCTCGCGGATGCCGGCCACGACGCTCGCCGAGGCGCCCCGGCGCAACCAGTTCGCGATGGCGCCCAACCCTCCGATGTACGGCGGGCTGAGGCTCGCGGCCGCCGCGGAGCAGCTCGGCTACCACCCCTACCCGTACCCGATGGCCGTCAACTCACGCCCCTTCCACGGCCGCCCGGCATGCAACTCGTGCGGCTTCTGCTCGGGGTTCGGATGCCCGATCCACGCCCGCGGCGAGGCGGCGATCTCCTTTCTCCACGACGCCATCCATGCCGGGGCGCAGCTGCTCACCCGCTGCTTCGTGTACCGCGTCGACCTCGCCCCCGGCGGGCGGCGCGCCCGCGGCGTCTCGTACATCGACGAGTCCGGGAATCACCACACGGTACGCGCCGATGTTGTCGTGCTCGCCCCGTCGGCAATCGAGACCGCCCGGTTGTTGCTACTCAGCACGGGCCTGCACCACCCCGACGGCCTCGGCAACAGGTCGGGCATGGTTGGCCGCAACCTGATGTTCCATTACTTCAGCGTCGGCGCGGGCGTGTTCACCGAGCGCGTGCACGCCTGGCGCGGGCCGTCCACGACCTTCACGCTCGACGACTTCGTGGGGCCGGTAACCGGCAGCCCGGCCCGCGCCGCCGGCCTCCCGTACCTCAAGGGAGGCTGCTGCGAGGTCGGCGGCGGGACTCTGCTGCTCGAGGAGGCAAACCTGTACGCCGGCGCCGGCCTGCGAGGCGCGCCGCTCGTCGCCTCACTTCGAAGCCTGGCCCTGCGAGATCACATAGCCGGAATCCAACTCAACGCGGAGGACATGCCGCAGAGCGCGAACCGCGTCGACCTCGACCCCAGGATCCGCGACTTCCGCGGCTTCCCCGTTCCGCGCATCACCCACTCACCCCATCGCTTCGAGCTGGCCGGGGCCGCCTACTACGCCCCGCTGGTGCAGCAGATATGCCGGACCGCGGCGCCGACGTCCGAGACCGATGTCATCGGTGCGAGCCTGTCGGGAGGGGCCGGCGGACGGGCCGGGCCGTACGGCACGGCCCACATCATGGGCACGGCGCGAATGGGCGACGATCCGCGCACCTCGGTCGCCGATCGATACGGGCGTCTACACGACGTTCCCAACGTGGTACTCGCAGATGCCTCGGTGTTCGTGTCCTCGGCCGGCTTTAACCCGACGCTGACGATCATGGCTCTGGCCCTGCGCGCGGCCCGGAACATCGAGCGCTGACGACGGACCACCACCGGCGTCACGTTCGCGAGTGCTAGTACGGACAGCCCTCGGCCGGACCGTAGTTGTCCGACGGCGGCGTCTGCAGCATCGAGAGGCCGAAGTCCAGCGTCCAGGTGCCCCCACTGAGCGCATAGCCTCGGATCGGCTGGGCGCTGACGCCGACACCGATGTCGCGAAACATGGGTCTCAGGATGTTCTCGCAGTGCGGAGCGCTGCCCATGAACGCGTTGACCACGGCATTCGGGGTCCGCGCGCCGGTGTCGATGTCCTCCCCCGCGGCCCCGAGCGGGTATCCGCTGGCCTCGATGCGGGCCGCGAAATCGGTGCCGTGGGTGTACTCGCCGGTGCCGACCATCCAGTTCGTCCACTGCTGAGCCGATCTGTCGAGCTGCGCTCGATTGTGCAGGCGCGGCAGGCCGTGCTCACGGCGCGCGAGGTTGATCAGGCAGAGGACGGCCGCGTCCATGACCTGCGGCGAGGCGTCCCTGACCGGCGTGTCCGCGTTCGGGCACACGCGCGCCGGACTGGCTGTTGCCGGACTCGAAGCCGCGTGTCGGCGGCGGCTGTGGCGATGGACGTCGCGGGCGGGGACGGGAGTCTGGGCCGAGGACGGCGTGGGCCCGAGCGTGGCGAGCACGACGGCCATGACGACCGTGGCGCCGGCAAACCGCAGGTACGGCAGCCGGGCACGGCGCGGCGAAGGCCGCGCGCAGGCAGGCAGCAGCCTACCGGAGCTGACGAAAGCAGGGATCACGACGGCTGGTCCTCCTCGCTCCGATCGGCGCAGACAGCCGGGGTGGGGGGAGCGAGGAGGACGGGAGGTTGAGAGTCGGCCGCAAGGATTTACACCAGAGGCGGCCGGCAAACCTCACCGGTTGGTAAAAAACACAACGATGGCCAAAAAAATCGGAAATTGGTCGATTTAGGTGCGCTCAAAGTGACAGTTTTTGGACCGTCGGCGCGTTGACTTCGGCCGGTCAGCGGCGCACAGCGGGCCAATTGCGGTTACGCCCGTCTGACGCCGAGGCGGCTACAGTCAATTACTCGAATGCGGTGGGGAGAGCGCACCATGCTCCGGGCCTCGTGCGGCTGCGCCGTGGCGGCGGTTGCCCTGGCGACCGGGGCCTCGTCCGCGGCCGTCGCCTCGTCGGCGCCGCCGCGCGTCCGGCTGGGCGAGCTGCCGAACATCTCCGCCCATGCAGCTTCGGTCGGCGGGGTTGCGGGGAGCACGCCGATGCACGTCACGATCACGCTGAGGCCGCGTGATCCCGCGGCGCTGACCGCATACGCGCGCGAGGTGGCGACCCCCGGCTCGAGCGTCTACCGCGACTACCTGACCGCGCATGAATTCGCCAACCGCTTCGGGCCGACCAAGGGCCAGGTCGCGGCGGTCGAAGCCTCGCTCCGGGCTCACGGCCTGACACCTGGTCCCGTCAGCGCCAACCGGCTGGCGATCCCCGTCGCGGCCACGGCGGCGCGGATCGGTCGAGCCTTCTCGGTCGCCTTCCGGCGCATGCGGCTCGCCGACGGGCGGGACGCGGTGGCCGCCAGTGCTCCGCCGGCGATCGACGCGGGGATCGCGGGCGACGTCCAGGGAGTGCTCGGGCTGACCAGCGTGCCGGCCCGGCCGCTGCTGGCCCGGCCGGCCGCGCTGCGCCCGGCGGCTCGCAGCCACCTCGTCGCTCGGGCCACCGCCCGCGTGGCCACCGGAGGTCCGCAACCGTGCGCGGCGGCCAGCGCGGCCGCGTCCCAGCAGGGCGCGTACACGGCCGATCAGATCGCCTCGGCGTACCGGTTCTCAGGGCTGTACGGGGCGGGCGACGAAGGCCAGGGGCAGACGATCGCCATCTACGAGCTGGAGCCGAACGACCCCAACGACATCGCCGCCTACCAGGCTTGCTACGGCACCACCACCCCGGTGTCGTATATCCCGGTCGACGGCGGTGCCGGCAGCGGAGCGGGCTCGGGTGAGGCGGCGCTGGACATCGAGCAGGTGATCGGGCTGGCGCCGAAGGCCACGCTGCTGGTCTACCAGGGCCCGAACGCCAACCAGAACACCCCGGGCTCTGGACCGTACGACCTCTTCAACACGATCATCAGCCAGGACCGCGCCCAGGTGATCAGCGTGTCCTGGGGCGAGTGCGAGCAGCTCGACGGCTCGAGCGCGGCCGGGTCCGAGAGCAACCTGTTCGAGGAGGCCGCCGTCCAGGGTCAGTCGATCGTTGCCGCCACGGGCGACGAGGGCTCCGAGGACTGCAACGGAGCGTTCAACGGGCTCCCGGACACCGACCTCGCCGTCGATGATCCCGGGAGCCAGCCGTTCGTGACCGGCGTCGGCGGAACCACCCTGAGCTCGCTCGGTCCGCCTCCGACCGAGACGGTCTGGAACAACGGCGGCAATCCCGCCAGCCTGCTCAGCCTCGGGGGAGGCGCCGGCGGCGGCGGGGTCTCGCGGCTGTGGAAGATGCCGGGCTATCAGAGCGGCGCGGCGTCTTCGCTCCACCTGGTCCAGGCCAACTCCACCGGCTCCACCTGCGATGCCTCGAGCGGCTACTGCCGCGAGGTTCCGGACGTGTCGGCCGACGCCGATCCGAACACGGGTTACATCTTCTACTTCAATGGCTCGGGCACCGAGGTCGGCGCGCCGTCGGGCTGGCAGGCCGTAGGGGGGACGAGCGGCGCCGCGCCGGTGTGGGCGGCCCTGCTCGCGGACGTCAACGCATCGAGCGCCTGCCGGGGCTCGCCCGTCGGTTTCGCCAATCCCGCGCTGTACCTGGCCGCGGCCGCCTCGTACTCGCAGGACTTCAATGACATCACCTCCGGCAACAACGATCTGACCGGCACCAACGGGGGCCTGTATCCGGCCGGCCCGGCGTACGACATGGCCTCCGGGCTGGGCACGCCAAACGCGGCCGCGCTCGCCCCCGGGCTATGCGCGGACGCGCTGCGCGTCAGCAGCCCGGGATCGCAGCGCACCACCGTCGGCCAGAGCGTCGGCCTCACGATCCACACCACCGCGCCCGCCGGCTCCCGGATCACGTACAGCGCGAGCCACCTGCCCGCGGGGCTGGCCATCTCCGCCTCGAGCGGCCACATCTCCGGCAAGCCTCGCAGCGCCGGGGTGTCGACCGTGGAGGTCGCGGCCCTGGATCAGAACTTCGCGCTCAGAGGCGTGTCCTTCACCTGGACCGTCCAGGGCCGGCCGACCGTCTCGCACGAGGCCCTGACCGGAGTCGGGGCCGGGCATCCCCGCCTGGCCCTCACGGTGAGCAGCGGGCGCGACGCGCCCGGGGTCAAGTCCGTCTCGATCGGCTTGCCCTCCGGGCTGGCCTTTGCCAGCCCCCGCCGGCACGTGGCGGTCACGGGGCCCGGGGGCAGGCCGCTACCGGCCACCGTCCGCGTGACCCGGGGCCACCTGGTCATCACCCTTCGCGGGACCGCGCTCCAGGTGCACCTCACCGTGTCCGATGCGGCGATCACCGCCGCCGCCGCGCTGGCCGGCAAGGTACGCGCCCTCCACGCCCCGCGTCTCCCGGTGAGCGTCGCCGTGACCGACGCCAGCCACCGGACGACCACGCAGGTCGTGCGGATCAGGCCTCGCGGCTAGGTTTTATTTAGGGTTCGCCCTCGGTGGCGGGAATCCCGACCAACATCGCCGAGCACGTCGGGCGCACGCCGGTCGTCCAGCTGACCCGGATCGTCCCGGAGGGGACGATCGAGCTGTTCGCCAAGCTCGAGGTCTTCAACCCCGGCGGAAGCGTCAAGGACCGCATCGGGGTGGCGATGATCGAGGCGGCGGAGGCCGAAGGCCGGATTGAGCCGGGCCGGACCACGATCGTGGAGGCCACGAGCGGCAACACCGGCATCGCCCTGGCCTTCGTATGTGCGGCCAAGGGCTACGAGCTCGTGCTCACACTCCCCCGGGGAATGAGCCGCGAACGCGAGGGGCTGCTGCGCCTGTACGGTGCCCGCGTCGAGCTCACCGACTCGCTCGGGGGGATGACGGAGGCGGTGGAGGCGGCTCGGGCCCTGGCCACCCGGGACGACGTGTTCCTGCCCGACCAGTTCTCCAACCCGGCCAACCCGGAGATTCACCGGCGCACCACAGGTCCTGAGATCTGGGAAGCGCTCGAGGGACGTGTCGACGCGTTCGTCGCCGGGGTCGGAACCGGGGGCACGATCACCGGCGCCGGCGAGGTGCTCAAGGCCGGCAATCCCGACTGCCAGGTGATCGCGGTCGAGCCGAGCGCATCGGCGGTGCTGTCCGGGTGCGCTCCGGGCCCGCACAAGATCCAGGGCATCGGCGCCGGCTTCGTACCGGTCGTCCTCAACCGCGACATTCTCGACGCGGTGATGCCCGTGGACGACGAGGACGCGATCGAGACCGCACGGCTGCTCGCCCGCCGCGAGGGCGTGTTGGCCGGGATCTCCGGGGGCGCCGCGGTCTGGGCGGCTCTGGAGCTGGCGCGCCGGCCCGAGCTGCGGGGCGCGCGGGTGGTGACGATCCTCCCGGACTCCGGAGAGCGCTACGTGTCAACGCCGTTCTTCGCCCCGTGAGCGCGCCGGAGCCGGCGAGACCGCCTGGCTACGCTGTGCCAATGTCCGGCCAACGGCTGATCGCGAGCGCGGTGACGGAGATCAAGCGCGACACGACGGCCGCCCGCGACCGCGATCCGGCGGCTCGCGGGGTCGGCACCTGGGAGATCCTCGCCACCTGGCCCGGCGTTCATGCGCTGCTCGCCCACCGCCTGGCGCACGCGCTGCGGACCGCCGGGGTTCCGCTGCTGCCCCGTCTGATCGCCGCGGTGTCGCGGGCCGTCACCGGGATCGAGATCCACCCGGCGGCCAGCATCGGGAGCGGGCTGTTCATCGATCACGGGATGGGAGTGGTCATCGGCGAGACCGCGGAGATCGGCGACGACGTGACGCTGTACCAGGGGGTGACGCTGGGCGGCACCGGGTTTGCCACCGGGAAGCGCCATCCGACCGTGCAGGACAACGTGACCATCGGCTCGGGCGCGAAGCTCCTGGGGCCGATCACCGTCGGCCACGGCTCGAAGATCGGCGCCAACAGCGTGGTGATCCACGACGTCCCGCCCAACTCGACCGTCGTCGGCAACCCCGGACATCCGGTCCGGGTCGAGGGTCGCCGGCCCGAGGGGCCTGACGTCGACTGGGTACACCTGCCGGACCCCATCGCCGACGCGATCAAGGGACTGGCGGCCAGGATCTCGGCGCTCGAGGAGCGGGCCGGCGAGCCTTCGCCTGACGGCCAGGCCGAGGTCCGTCGCCGCACCCAGCCCTCGCCCGGCCAGCGAGCCGACGGCTCAGACGGGGCCGACGCCCACCCGAGCCGGTCGTTGGGGCCCAACCCGGCCGGGGGCTGAGCGCGCCTCTAGAACCCGATCCGCCGGCGCTCGCCGGTCCGCGCCTGTTCGGCGTAGGCGGGTGGCAGCTGGGGGTCCGGCGTCCGGGTCTCCGGAATGTTGATCCGGGATTGGACCAGGTACAGGGGCCGGCCCTTGACCTCGTCGTAGATCCGGCCCACGTACTCGCCGATGATCCCGATCGCGATCAGCTGGATTCCGCCCAGCAGTAGCACGGCGATCGTGATCGAGCCGAACCCGGGAAGGTAGGAGCCCAGGATTCTCAGCACGATCACCACCGGGATGGCGATGAAGGCGAGCGTCGAGATCACGAATCCCAGTAGCGTGGCCAGCTGCAGTGGGCGGTGCGAGAAGGACGAGACCGCGTCCAGGGAGAAGCGGAGCATCTTGGACAGCGTGTACTTGGTCTCGCCCGCATAGCGAGGGTCCCGGCTGTAGGGCACCGCGGCCTGGCGGTAGCCCACCCACACGGTCATGCCGCGCAGGAACCGGCTGCGCTCACGCATCGAGAGCAGGGCGTCGAGGGCCCGACGGTCCAGCAGCCGGAAATCGCCCGAGTTGTGCTGGAGCTCAACCTGGGCGAGCTTGTCGAACAGCCTGTAGAACCAACGCGCGGTGGTCAGCTTGAACCGCGACTCGCCGTCGCGCTGCTCGCGGACCGCATAGACGACGTCGCACCCGGCGCTCCAGTGATCGAGCATGCGCGGGATCAGCTCCGGCGGGTCCTGGAGGTCGGCGTCGAGCATCACGACCGCGTCGCCCGCCGCGTGGTCCAGCCCGGCGGTCAGCGCGGTCTGGTGCCCGAAGTTCCGCGACAGGCTGACGACGTGTACCCGCGGGTCGCTCAAGGCCAGCCGCTCGAGCACCGCTCCGGACGTATCGGTCGAACCGTCGTCGACCAGCACGAGCTCGAAGCGAAGACCGTCGAGCGCCGTGCACACGCGGGAGTAGAACTCCTCGAGCGTGGCCTCCTCGTTGTAGACCGGCGCGACGACGCTCAGCAGCCCGAGATGTCGGTGCCCGTCGCCGGCGGGGGTGAACGGCAGGGTTTCCGTGCCTGAGTCGCTCACGTGCCGATCAGCGACCCGGCGTGGGGGAGATACGAGATGAGCTGAATCGCTAGCACCACTCCGGTGGTGATGATGGCGATCCGCCACAACCGGCGGTCGGTGGCGAGCGCGGCCAGGGGCATCAGCCAGGCGACGTACCAGGGCAGCAGCGAGCTGGCGGTCACCAGCAGGGCGGCTGCCGTCCAGGCGGCGGCGTCGATCCAGTCGAGCTCTCCTCTCCAGACCCGGCGAAGCAGCCAGCAGAAGATGGCCAGCAGGAGTCCGTCCAGCAGGTAGCCCGTCACGTGCCCGATCGTGCCCAGACCGAGCCGGGTCGAGATGAACCCGGGAATGCTGTGCCAGTCACCCTCGCTCTGGACCTTGTTCATGGTGACGAGCAGGTGTAGTGGGCCGGTTCCGAACCAGGCGAAGGCGAAGGCCGAGAACGCGGCCACGGCCACGGCGGCGCCGATGAACACCTCCTTGCGACGGTCCCGGGCCCGCCGGCCGCCGCCGCTGGCGTAGGCGAAGGCCAGCGGCAGCCCGCCGGTCAGCTTGATGGCGGCGGCGGTCACCATCATCGCGGCGCCCGACCGCGGGCGCTGGGCCAGGACCATGTACACCCCGGCCATGAGCGGGAGCAGCATCAGGAGATCGTTGTGGCCGCCGCCCACGCCGTAGATGACCACCAGCGGGTTGAGGCCGACGAGCGCGGCGGCCTTGACCGGGTTGATGCCGCGCAGTCGCGCCGCGTTCCACACCAGCGCGACCGTCCCGAGTCCCGCGCACGCGGCGATCGCCTTATAGGTGAGGACGTTGGCCGCGATCGACAGGCGCGCGAGCGAATAGCTCAGCGCGGTGAACAGCGGACCGTAGACGGTCGGCGTGTAGGACCATTTCGCGCCGATGTAGGGGAAGAGTGGATCGAGCGCCAGCGCGTGCGGTCCGGCGAGGTAGGGATTGGCGCCGTACAGGGCTCCCATCCGCCCGTAGAACTGGTAGCTGAAGATGTCGGTGGAGAGCAGTGGCGGGGCGAGCAGCACGAGTGCGTACATCGCGGCGATGCAGGCCAGCACCAGCCGGGCCGAGAGTCGCTCGGAGGCCTGCACGGCGAACACGTATGAGACGAACATCAGGGCCAGGACGACGATCAGTCCGCCGTCGCCGAGCGCCAGTCCGGTGCTCCCAAACGGCCCCGAGAGCCAGCGCGGGATGGGCCGGACCGTCTCGGGCAGGAGGTCGTTGGTGCCAGCCGCCGAGACGGCCACGAGCAGGGTCGTCACGAGCAGCCCGGCGATCCCGAGGAGCCCGGCTAGGGAGCCCGCTGAAGCTGTTGAAGCCGCGCGTTCGCCGAGCGCGCGCGTTCTGATCTCGACGGCTCCGGTCTCAGTAGCGCCGAGCGGACCGTGGACGCTCATCGCGGGAAGGATGCCCGGCCGGACATTGAGATTACGTTATAGGACCCGCCGCTTTAGCCCATCCTTACGGCGTGGTCGCCTCCTCCGGCGTCGACCGGTCGGCGCCGGCCAGGGCGGCCGGCGCTTCACGGCGCAGGCGCGGAACGAGCCACATCGCCTCGATCGCGATCCGCGCCGACATCTTGCTCGAGCCCTCCGTGCGATCTTGGAAGACGATCGGAACCTCGGTCACCCGGAAGCCCTTCAGCAGCGCTCTGTATGTCACCTCGATCTGGAAAACGTAACCCTCGGCTCGGATGCTTCCCAGGTCGATCGCCTCGAGCACCTCCCGGTGGATGCACTTGAAGCCGCCCGTCAGATCGTGGACCTGCACCCCGAGGATGACGCGCGCGTACAGCCCACCGCCGCGGCTGACGATCCGCCGGACCAACCCCCAGTCGCGCACTCCGCCGCCGTCCACATACCGCGATCCGAGGACCAGATCAGCCCCTCTGGCGGCCCCGAGCAGGTCACCGAGGTAGCGCGGATCGTGCGAGAAGTCCGCATCCATCTCGATCACCAGTTCGGCGCCGCCCTCGATCGCCCGGGCGAAGCCGGCCAGATAGGCGTGCCCGAGTCCGGTCTTCCCCGGTCGATGCACGACCTCCACGGTTCCCAGCTCCCGCGCCAGGGCGTCGGCGAGCTCGCCGGTTCCGTCCGGTGATTGGTCGTCGACGATCAGGATGCGATACTCGCCGGGCACGAGCCGCTCGAGCTCCGTAGCCGCCGCACGGACGATCCGCTCGATATTCTCGGCCTCGTTGTAGGTGGGCATCACGACCCAGACCCGTGTGCTCATACCGCACGTGAGGGTAGTGGTCGGGCCTGCGGCAAGTTCCTCCTGCCGCTCGAGGCGGCATCATGGGGATGGGGATAGATGGACGACGGCGCAACCGGACTCAGGAAGCGGCCTGGCCCGCCGGTGCTCGAGGGCCAGCGCGCGAGCGCGCGGACCTGGAGCCGGGCCCCGCACCACCGCCGCCGGCGAGCAATCGCCGTACTGGTGCTGGCCGCGCTCGCGCTGCTCGTCGTCGTCCTGATCGTCAGCGGAGGGGGGACCGCCTCGCGCTCCGGCGCCGCCGGCCAGCGCGGGTTCTTCGGCCGGCTGCGCACGCTGGCCGGGACCGGGGCCGGATCCTTTGCCGCCACCGAGCGCGCCGCCGAGAACGGGGCGATCGATCGTACGCTCGCCTACACGCCCTACGTCAGGATCGCCGGTTCTCAGCATCGCGAGGTGGCGCTCACCTTCGACGACGGCCCGGGCCCCTACACGCCGGCCATCGTCTCGATCCTCGAGCGTCAGAACGTCTCGGCGACCTTCTTCGAGATTGGAATCCTCGAGCGCTATTTCCACGCTTCCACCAGCCAGATCGTCTCCCTCGGCTACGCGATCGGCGACCACACGTACTCCCACCCGCCCATGTCGACCCTCTCAGCGGGCGCCCAGCGCGCGGAGCTGCTCGAGCAGGCCCGAGCGGTCGAGCAGTACGGCGCGCCGTTCCCGCGCCTGTTCCGACCCCCTTACGGGCTCTGGAACCGGGCCACTCTGGCCCTGCTTCGCCGGTACCGGATGCTGATGGTGCTGTGGACCGTCGATACCGGCGACTGGCGCCGCCCGGGAGTTCGCGCGATCGTCAATGCCGCGGTCACCGGCGCGCGCCCGGGCGCGATCATCCTGTTGCACGACGCGGGCGGCGATCGCTCCGAGACGGTCGCTGCCCTGCCGAAGATCATCAGGCAGCTACGCGCCCGCGGCTACCGGTTCGTCACCGTTCCCAGGCTGCTGCTCGACAACCCACCACCCGCCCGCCAGGAGATCTCCAAGGTCGTCGGGACCGGCGGCTAGTTGGCCGCGCGTATCGGCGCACGTAGGCCACGCGGGGTAGCTGAACGCCCTATCGGCGCACGTAGGCCACGCGGTTCCAGCTCGGCTCCGGAGCCAGCGTGACCGGCTCACCGCCCCGATCGAGCTGGACATACACGAACCCGTTGGTCTGATCGTCGAACCAGACGTCGAGCTCGCCCTCCTTGACCCGCTGATCGAGCCACGCACCGCGGAAGATCAGGCGCCGCAACCAGTGCACCAGCGAGCGCTCGGAAGGTCCGACCAGCTCCGGCCAGCAGTCGTTGACGTGCTCGCCCAGGGCCGAGGCCGGATCGGTCACCTCCCCGTTGACGACCAGGTTGATCAGGTCCTCCGCCTCCTGGGGCTCGACCTGGCCGGCGATGAAGCCCAGCTTGCGCGCCGCCTGCTCGCACCGCTCGCTGAAATCGCGTTCGTTGAACGTGAAGCGCAGCTCGCCGTACTCGAGCACGAAGTCCTCGCCGGAGCTGTAGTTTCCGCGTCTATACATAGCGGCGTCGCATCAGGCGTCGGCATCATATGTCGGATTCCTGCCTCGCCGCCGCGCTGAAAGTGATGTTGCACTGGAGGACTCGCTTTCAGCCCTCGGGGCTCCGGTCAGCGGCCCGATCAGAGGCCGTCCCGGACGCGCGTTCAGGCCCACCGCCGCGCGCATACGGCCCCTGAACACGATCCGCGGGCCGCAGGGCCGCCCTCGGCTGGTCGGCGCGAGAGTGCTGGATGCCGATGGTGGCCTCGGATGTAGGCCTTCGGTCCGGGGTTGCCTGTGGTGTGCTCACAACGGCCGCCCGCGCTGAAATGGACGAAGGGTGGGGCTGGGCGAGAAACGGGAACATATGGCCCGTTTCTCGCCCAACCTCCGGGTCCGGCCCTGAGCGCTCGAAGCTGGTTGTGACCCGATCACTGGTGAACGTCTCGGTGAACTCTTCCGGAAGGTTCGGCCCGTGGCCGACGGAGCCGGGGCCCTCCGCGGTGGGCGGTATTGGTCCGGGCTCGAACGAGCGCCTCGCGGGAGGTCGTCGCAACGGGCTGCGCCTGGGCGCGCTAACCGCGTTCTCCGGCGCAGGTCGGTGCGAGGTAATCGTGCCGACGTGGCACTCGCCTCCGCGCGGGCCCCGTGACCCGCGCGGAGGCTCTCACCACTTCAGCTTGGGGCTGGGAGCTCGGCAGGAGACTGGCGAGGGAGTTCGCGCCGTGACGCTCCTCCGCCGCGCGTAGCGGGTTTGCCTGACCCGTGCCAGTCAGTGCCTGTCCGCCGATCTGGGTGCATCAGAAGCGCCTTTGCGTTCGCTCGCTCGGGAGTCGTCGCGTTCGGCATATCACCTGCACTCGCTGTTTCGATGTGGCGGGTTATACGGGACTACCGGTAACATCGGGGTAACGCTGTTACGCCGCCGTTATGGGGTTCGACCAGCGGGGCCTGGTGGTCAATCGGTGTCTGCGTCCGACCGCCTGCATGCACGAGTGCTGCAGTCGCAGATAACCCCTTCTCCGTGCGCTCCCTGCTAATCGTCGCGCTGGCGTCGTATGCACTAGTTACTGGGACGCCTGACACACCACTACATGATCACACAGCTTCAGATGTCACTCCGGAGGCTCGTTCATGCCCGCATGGCTGATAGTGGCCCTGGCCGTGCTGGTTGCCGCAACCGGTGGATTCTTCGGCTTAGCGGTTCGTAACCCAACGGTGGCGCGTAATCGGCGGACTGGCCAGCGCGTGGACTTGATCATCGCCAGGGTGTCGCTCCGGCACTGCGTGGGCCACCGCAGGGAACGCTGCGCACCCAGTCGAGCGCAAAACTGCCGGCGCTCGACTGCGCGGAAGCCGTTCCGGGCGAACTTAGACGGAGATCCCGAGGGCTGATGCGAGCTTCGGCACTTCCGTTGTCGCGAGGGAATCCACCAAGGATCTCCAGCGCCGGACGAGCTGATTGATTTCGGTGATCAACGCCCCGTCGGCCTGCGTCTGATAGCGCTCCAGAAGCTTTATGAAAGCTGAGGTCGCGTTGCCCCACGCCGTCCCGTAGCGCCCAAAGCTCGCAAGCCATTGCAGGGTTCCGGGGGGCGTAGCCTGGGCCGCAGACGCCGCCAGCGTCTGGGCATCACCGCAGAGATCGCTGGGCCTGAGCCCGAAGAACTTGCGTGTCGAGGCAAGGTAGCGCGTGATCGTTTTGCTGCTCTGGCGGCTTGACCACCTCAGAGGGGTAAGCGCTCGGGCTAGCTGCGCGGGCACGCCACGGTCTGGCTCCAGCGCCGCTACAGCGACATCGCCTCCAATTTCTTCGCCGAACGCGAGCAGCGCGCTCTTGTTGACCGAGCTGACGGGGAGCAGGTTGACGGCCGCAAGCACGTTCGGGCAGCTTCCAGCGATCGACGAGATCAACGCATCATCGGCGCTTCGTGAAGCCGGAATGTTTGACACCAGCGCGCTCAGGTATCGGTGATAGGCGACGGTCGCCGCGTGATCAGACGCAGCATCGACTGGCGCCGCAGCGGCAGGAGCCGCGCATAACAGCGACACCGTCGCAGCGATAATCACCGGCCACCTCTTGGCGATTCGGATAACGCCCGGGTGGGGCGCTCGATCCCAGTCTTGGTTGTCCACCGTGCTGCGTCCGCGATCAGCGAGCTGAAGGTGCATCGCCATGCCTCTCAATTCCTCGAATGCCATCCCCATCAACCAGGGTTACTCGGCTGTGAGGATCACTGCGGATTGACGGAAGGGCCAGCCCCCCAAGGGGGCAAGGTTCACACCCTCACGCGACCCTGATTGGTGCTCCCCTTCGGGCTCGAACAGCCCGAGCGCTCGTCCTCGCGCTCGCCGGGTGGCCAAGAGTCTTGGATCTCGATCAAGCGGGCAACCGACGTGATCGCCGTCGCAAAGAGCCTAGGATTCGCCGTCTTGGCTCCGCAGGATCCTCTGCCTCCAACCGTTCACCGCGAGGGCGATGCCGCTGTGATCGTCCCCATGGGCTATTTGGACATCGGCAGTGCCCCCCTGCTCGAGCGCGAGTTGGAGGCTCTAGCGTCTGTCCGGCTCGTGATCGTTGACCTGAGATCTGTCGAATCCATGGACTCGACAGGACTCAACGTGCTCTTGCGCGGCAATCAGCGGGCGAAGGACAGAGGTCAGGAGTTTGCTGTTGTCCAAGGACCTGAGCAGGTGGAGCGACTGTTGAGCCTGACCGGCGTGGCTGACCGACTAACTCTCGTTGACGCACCCGAGGAACTCCTGAGCTAGACCCCTCGCCGTCCCTGGCCCCGCCAACCCGCCGGTAATGTCTTGCGGCCAGCGGTTACGCGGTGTCTGACCGCGGCCGGGCGAAACGATAGGCAAGGAGGACGCGCGATGGAACACACGTCCATCGACATCTATCTGGTGATCGACACTTTCTTGCTGTTGTTGATCGGCGTAGGGCCGAAGATCGCCCTCGTTCCTTTTCTTGAGGTCACCGCCGAGATGGACCCTGCGACCAAAGCCCTCGTGGTCCGCAAGATGCTCTCGACGGCGGGCGTGGTCGCGGTCATCCTCGTCGGACTCGGCGAGTTGTTGGCCAGGCTGCTGCATTTTTCTACTGGGTCGCTGTCAATCGCCGGGGGAATCATCCTGATCATCATCGCGGTCACAATGGTTCTCGGATCGGCTGACCCCCGGGAGAGTCAAGCGATCAAAGGACGCGATCCGATGCGGATCGCGGTTTTCCCGCTGGCTGTTCCATACCTGCTGAACCCGGCGGGCATCGTAACGCTGGTGACGCTCTCGGCCGAGTCGGACTCGCTCGCAGTTTTCGCAATGGTGCTGGGCGTGCTTGCCGTCGTGCTAGCGCTCGACGTTGCCGTGTTTCGATCGGCAAACCGCGTAAGTGACCATCTGGATGAGAGCCGCATGCTCGTGACGGAGAAGATCTTCGGTTTCCTGCTCGCCGCGCTCGCGGTACAGCTGATACTCGACGGACTGCACAGCGTCGGCGTCATTCACCTCGCCGGTCACTGAGCAGCCTCCAACTCGCCTGGCAGCCCCAGCCCCGATGTCGGATTCATTGCCTGTGCGGGTCAGCATCGAGCGCACGCCAGCTCGGAAACTGCTCAGGTGGCTGAGCGATGCGGCCGCGTCGGGCCACGTACGGTCGAGTTCCAAAGCGAGTCGCTCGAGCCTGACCAAGCTCGGCTGCCGCCAGGGCGGGCGCCCGCGCGCTTCAGAAAATCCCGCTGCCAGACCCCGGGCGCGCAATAATGCGCATGACGCGCCGGGGTCGCGGTGTGAGCTGAACGAGGGCGAGCGCGCCGGTTGGCGCGTTTCGGGAAGGAGTTCGACATGTTTGCCAAGCTGGGCGATCGGCGGGTGGCCCTCGCAGCCGCAGCGCTCGTTCTGGGCGTGGCGGGGCCGGTAGCCGCCGCGCGCGCGGCGACGATCGATGTCAACACCACCAGCGATCTGCTCGCCAGCGGTGGCGGCCTGTGCTCGTTGCGGGAGGCGGTCAACGACGTCGACGGGGGATCGCCCGACGGTGATTGCACCGCCGCGGACCCCACCGAGAACACGATCGTCCTTCCCGCGGGCGACTACCAGCTCACCCGCACTGGCGCGGACGGGACGAACGCGGCCGGAGAACTCGTCGTCGTCGGGAACGGCACGAGCCTGCTGACGATCAGCGGGGCGGGGCCCGACTCGACCACGATCGATGCCTCCGGGCTTGGCGACCGGGTGCTGGACATCATGGGACCGGCCGTCGCACTCCAGGATCTGACGATCGCCCACGGCAGCGCGGCGAGCGGCGCCGATGGGGGCGGCATCAATACCACATCCGGATTGACACTGACCGACGTTGATGTAACGGACAACGAGGCGGGTGCCGGAGCCGACGCAGACGGTGAGAGCGGCGGCGACGGCGGTGGGATCTACGCGGGCGGTACGTTGACGATCCAGGACAGCACCATCTCTGGCAACGTGGCCGGCTCGGGTGGCAAGGGTGCCGCGGTCGGGTCTGGTGCTACCGGTGGGAGCGGTGGGAACGGGGGGAACGGAGGAGGCATCTACTTCAGTTCCACCAGCGCCGTGGAGATCGAGGACAGCACGATTGCTTCGAACTTCGCTGGCGCCGGCGGCACCGGGGGTACGGGGGGGGCGAACGGCGGCCAGGGGGGCCTCGGGGGTGACGGCGGCTCGGGAGGCGGAATCTTCGTCGGCTCGGGGATGACCGGCCAATACCTGACCGTCGAGGACAGCACGTTCTCAGGCAATGGCGCTGGCGCCGGAGGCTCCGGCGGGACCGGCGGCGAGGGCGCGGACGGTGCCGAGGGCGGAAGGGGCGGCGGCGGCGGATCGGGCGGGGCAGCGTTCGCCTTTAACGTCACGGCCGTCAACTCCACGTTGACTGGCAATCAGGCCGGGGCGGGGGGCAGCGGGGGCACCGGCGGCCGGGGGACAAATCCCGGCGGCGGTGGCCAAGGAGGTCCCGGCGGACCCGGTGGATCCGGTGGCGCCGTCGAGGCGGACCCGCTTGATTCCCCCTCGACCCTCACAAATGTGACGATCTCCAGCAGTGCTGCCGGCAGCGCGGGCGCCGGCGGTGGCGGCGGCTTAGGCGGCGGCGGCTCATCTGGGTCTCCGGGATCGCCGGGCGCCGATGCTGACGTGCAGAACACCGGCTCGACGCTCTCGCTCCAGAACAGCATCACCACCGCAAGCCCGGGTTCGTCCCCCTGTAGTGACGTCACGGACGGCGGCCACAATCTCGGAGAGGATGGGTGCGTTTCGAGCAACGTCGGCGTCGATCCGATGCTCGGGGCGCTGGCCGACAACGGCGGCCCGACCGAGACGATGGCGCTGCTGCCGGGCAGCCCGGCGATCGATGGGGTTCCGCCCACGGGCGCGAACTGCCCGCCCACCGACCAGCGCGGAGTTCCGCGGCCGCAGGGGCCGGCGTGTGACATCGGCGCGTTTGAGGCGGCGCTGCCGTTGGTGAGCGCCGAGAGCGCCACCGGGGTCACGACGTCTGGCGCGACGCTGAACGCGACGGTCACGCCGAATGCCGGGAGCGCGACGGTGCAGTTCCAGCTCGGCACCAGCACTGCCTACGACCTCGAATCCCCGGTCCAGCGGCTCGCCGGTGTCTCCCCGCAGGCGGTGAGCGCGGCCGTGGCCGGGCTGGCCCCCGCGACGACGTACCACTACCGCGTGGTGGGCACGAACCTCGACGGCACGACGTACGGCCCCGATCAGACGTTCACGACGCCTTCCGCTCCCGGCTCGGGGGGCGCCCCGGGTCCCGGAGGTGGCGGGACCCACGCTGGGGTGACATTCGCGCCCGCCGCACCGACGCTGCAACACAGCATCAATCACAAGAAGCACTCGGCGAGGTTCATCTTCAGGGTCGCTGGCGCCACCGGCGTGCAGTGCTCGCTGGTGAGGGTCAAGCGCGGCCGCAGGAAGAAGCACGCCAAACCCGCCAAACCGCGTTACTCCGCATGCAGGTCGCCCAAGACCTACAAGCACCTCGCCCCGGGCAACTACGAGTTCTTCGTGCGCGGGGTCAACGCCGCGGGCACCGGGGCGCCGGCGACGTTCAAGTTCAAGATCTGAGCGCCGACCAGGCGTGAATCCGTCCGGGCGAGAGTTCGCAGGATCGGTCTGCTCCGGGCCGGGCGGGACTTTCTGACCCGCGTCGTGATGACTAGAGAGGCAACGGGAGCGCGGAGCAAGGGGGTGGAAACCGGCCGCCCCAGGCTATGCAGAGTGTGGATGACGCGGCGGCGACGATCCTGGTGGTGGAGGATCACCACGCGACCAGGAGCTTCCTGGCCGACAATCTGTCCGCTGACGGCTATGAGCTGCTCGAGGCGGACTGCGTAGCCACCGCACAGCATTTGCTCGAGACCGGCTTCCCCGATCTGGCGATCATCGATCTGGGGCTGCCCGATGGCGACGGGCTGAGCCTGCTGCGCCGGGTTCGAGGGGCCGACCGGGTGGCCGGCCACGCAGACCCCGACCTGCCGCTGCTGGTCCTTTCGGGCCGCACGACCGAGCTTGACCGCCTGCGCGGCTTCGCTCGCGGGTGCGACGATTACGTGGTAAAGCCCTTCAGCTACCAGGAGCTCCTGGCCCGGGTGAGGGCGCTGCTGCGTCGCACCAGGCAGCGGCCAAGGATGGGCCGCCTGCGCGTCGGCGGGCTGGAGCTCGATCCCGTAGGGCGGCAGGTCTGGATACACGGCGAGCCGGTCCAGCTCTCCAAGAAGGAGTACGCGCTGCTGCGGGCCCTCGCCGCCGAACCGACGCGGGTGTTCACTCGCGAGGAGCTGCTGCGTGGCGTCTGGGGATTCAGGTCGATGGGAGCGACGAGAACTCTCGATTCGCACGCCCATCGTCTGCGAGCCAAGTTGAACACCGAGGGTGACAGGTTTGTGGTCAACGTCTGGGGGGTCGGCTACCGGCTCGTCGACGGGACGGTCGACTCATGACGCAGGGGATCGCCTTCGCTGGTTGGACGGTGGCGCTGATCGCGACGCTGGTGGCGGTGATCCAGCGGCGTTCGCTGGCCGTTCGGATGGAGGCGGTGGCGCGGGCGTGCCACGAGCTGCGGGGGCCGCTGACCGCGGCTCGGCTCGGCCTCGAGTGGGGCGCGCGGGTCGAGCAGCTCTCGCCGGCGCGCCTGCGGGCAATCG
Source organism: uncultured Solirubrobacterales bacterium (assembly GCA_963704385.1). GTDB lineage: Bacteria > Actinomycetota > Thermoleophilia > Solirubrobacterales > Solirubrobacteraceae > Palsa-465. The sequence goes on along the minus strand of OY969904.1, from coordinate 4,549,195 downwards.
ACCTCGAGCTTCGGCGCGCTGCGCTGTCGCTCGACGATCTTGCCCGCGCACCTGACCGATCAGCCGGAGCCAGGATCGGCCATCGACATATGGCCGTCCGGGTGCTGGAGGCAATCGATGTCCAGGAGCTGCTGTCTGACTCGGTCGAGGCCTGGCGGGCGAGCGCCGAGGCCGCTGGCGCCGCGGTGCGGATGCGCTGGTACGGGGCCTCGGCGGTGGTCCTCGGTGAGCGGCTGAGACTCGCTCAAGCGACCGGGAATCTGCTGGCCAATGCGATCGAGCACGGTCGTGGACCCATCGAGGTGCGAGGGTACGCCGAGCGGGACAGCGTCCGGATCGAGGTCGTCGACTGCGGTCCGGGACTGCCCGCGCCTGTGTCCGACATCGCGCGGCGCGGTCGGGGCCGCCGCGGTGGGTGGCCAGGTCGCGGACGCGGGCTAGCGATCGCCTGCGCGGTGGCCGCCGTGCACGGAGGACGGTTGGCGGCGGCACCGAGCGAGCACGGGGCCAGGCTGGTGCTCGAGCTCCCGATCGCTGGCACCCCGATGAGCATGCCGGCCATCCCCTAGTAACCGGGGCACTTCGCGTTGCCGGCGCGTCACCGGCGCCCGGGCGGCCAGGGAGCACGGGCGCCCCGGCGCAGATGTCCCGGAGCGTGACAACGCGTTGTTTCACCGTCAAGATTCCGCGGAATCGTGGCCAGGCTAGCCGGAGGCGGTCAACCGGCCGGTGCGAGCCGCGGGAGTTGTCGTCCGGCCGCCGGCTACCCCCGGATCGCCGGACTGACTCGCTTCACTGCCCGGTGGCTCGGTCCCTCACGGGCAGGTCAGGCACATCGGCTGGACCGCCGTGCCCGCCGATGCACACCGCGCGGACGGAACGGCGCCCACGGTGCAAGCGCGCTCTCAAGCGGGCGCGTTGCAACCAAAAGTGCAGAGTTGGGGCGATGAGCCGCACGTCGCCGGTGAGGCCGAACGCCCAGGCACCACCGGCCAACAGGGGTCCTTCGATCACCTAAAGGACCTCGGGCCACCCGCGTGGGACGACGGAATGGGAAATGGGTTGCATTGTGGGAGAGAGTGGGGTAAAGTGGGGCATGCATGACATGCGATGTGGAACCCGGGTGGCAGGGCTCCTCCCACCCAACCACCCGGGTTCAAGCTTCGCCCCGTCGGATCAGAACCCTTGAGCCCGCCGGATGAAATCGACTCGGACAGCACGGATGAGAACTCTTGAGCCCGTCGGATGAGCCCTCGCCAGAGCACCGGAGGCAGCGCCGATGACCGGCTTCCGCGGCACCTTCGAGCATGCGCTGGACTCCAAGCACCGGCTGACGATCCCGGCCAAGTTTCGGGTCGCGCTGGCGGGTGGGGTGGTGCTGGCCGCGTCGCCCGAGACGACGAGGGAGGCGCCCCGGTCGATCGCGATCTGGACGCCCGACGCGTACGACGCCTACACAAGCGCCGCGCTGAGCAACCTCAACCCGCTCTCGGCGACGGCGCGGGATCTGAAGCGCTTCTTTTTCGGCCTGTCGCATGACACGGAACTCGATTCAGCAAACCGCGTGATGATCCCGCCGAAGCTCATGGACTACGCGAAGCTCGACAAGGACGTCGTCGTGACGGGCTCGGGCGAGTGCCTCGAGGTGTTCGATCGGGCCCGATACGACGCCTACAGCGAGGACGTTTTGAGCAGAGTCCCCGACATGGCAGCGAGTCTTGGCAACACTGCTTGATATGACGCAGACGCATGTCCCGGTCCTGGCCGGGGAGCTGATCGACCTCCTGGACCCGAGGGCCGGGGAGGTGGCCGTGGACTGCACCTTCGGGGGCGGCGGTCACGCGCGGCTGATCGCCGGCCGGATCGGACCGTCGGGCACGCTGATCTGCATCGACCGCGATCCGGTCGCCGAGGAGCGCTTCGCGGAGATGGCGGCCGAGCTCCCGTGCCGCACCCGGTTCATCCGCGCCGACTTCGTCAGCGCGCTCGAGCAGCTTCTCGAGGAGCGCGTGGGGGCCGATCTCCTCTACCTCGACCTGGGGATGTCCTCGATGCAGGTCGACACCTGGGCGCGCGGCTTCTCCTACTCCTATGACGCGCCGCTCGACATGCGGATGGACCCCGACCAGGAGCTGACGGCCGCGGAAATCGTCAACACGTGGGACGAGCAGAGGCTGGCGCGGCTGCTGCGCGAGTACGGCGAGGAGCGCTACGCCAATCAGATCGCCCGGGCGATCGGACGCGCCCGCCGCCGCCACGAGCTCTCGACCACGCACGAGCTCGTCGAGGTCATCAAGTCGGCCGTCCCCGTCCACTCTCCGTTCGCCAGCGGGCACCCCGCGCGGCGGACGTTCCAGGCCCTTCGGATCGTGGTCAACGACGAGCTCTCGCAGCTCCACGCCGCCCTCCCCGAAGCCTGGAGCCTGCTCAAGCCGAGCGGCAGGTTCGCCGCGATCTCGTTTCACTCGCTCGAGGATCGGGCCGTCAAGCGGTTCCTGGCCGCTCATGCCCGGGGCTGCGTTTGCCCGCCCGAGTTCCCGGTTTGCGTCTGTGGCCGTACGCCCAGCGCCGAGCTGCTGACTCGGCGCGCGATCGCGCCCACGCCGGGCGAGGTCGCCGCCAACCCGCGCTCGAGATCCGCGCACCTGCGCGCGGCGCGCAAGCTGGAGGTGTCCGCATGACCCCCTCCGCGATGACCGCGGCCGCGCGACAGACGGCGGCCAAGAGGGAGGCACCCGTGGCCAAGCCGAAGACCCGCGCCGGGGCCAGCTCGGTTCCGCACCGCCGGGCGCCACGGCCGCCGGTCGCGCCGGCGCGACCGCGGCGAGTCAGCGGGCCTGTCCGCGGCCGCGCGCGCGTCGCCCCCACGCCCCGCCCGGCCCATACGCTCCCCGAGCGCGCGCTGGCCTTCGTGCGCTCACTTCCGGACCATGCTCTGATCGACCGGCTCGTCCGCGGACGGGCCTGGATCCCGGTCCTGGGCGTGATGCTGACCGGAATCGTCTTCACGCAGGTCGAGGTGCTGAAGCTCGGCACGAGCATGGGCCGCTCGATCGAGCGCAGCACCGCGCTCCAGAGCCAGGACGAGGCGCTCCAAGCCCGCGTCGCCCAGCTCAGCGACGAGCAGCGAATCGAAAGCCTGGCCGCGGGGATGGGGATGGTCATGCCGCCCCCGACCGGGGTCTCCTTCCTCACCGTCCGCTCCGGCGGCAACCTCGGCCCCGCGCTAGCCAACATCCACGCCCCCGACCCGACGGGGTTCGAGGCCCAGCTGACCGAGGACGCCAGCGTGGCGCTGGCCGCGGCCGGGATGCCGGCGAGCCCGACAGCGGGAGCCAGCACATCCGGTGCGGGTGGGAGCGCGACCGCGGGATCGACGGCGCCCACGGCGACCCAGGCAACCACCACGCCGACCACGACTTCCCCCGCGGCAACAACCGGCACCGCGGCAACGACCGGCACCGGGGCTACGACCGGCACCGGCACCGCGACCGGCGCGGGGGCGACGAGCACGGGGCCCGCGACGCAGGGCTCAGGCACGGGCGCTCAGTCTCCGGCCACGGGCGCCGCCGGCTTGGCTCCGAGCGGAGCGACCCAATCGAGCACCAGCTCCGCCGGGTAGCTCCTCATGCGAGGCATGGATCGCCGAATCGGGATCCTGTTCCTGGTCTTCATCGCTCTGCTGGCGGTCGCCATGATGCGCGCCACCTATCTGGGCTCCGTGCGCTCGGCCTCGCTCCAGCAGGCGGCCGAGACCCAGCAGGTGACCAAGGTCATCGTTCCGGCTGCGCGCGGCACGATCACCGATAGTCGCGGCGTCGAGTTGGCGGTCAGCGAGTCGGCCGACGACGTCGTCGCCGACCCGTACCTCATCAAGGACCCGCAGCGTGTCGCCGGGCAGCTGGCCCCGCTGGTCGGACAGCCGTTCGCGACAGTGCTGCAGGACGTGACCAAGCCCCACACCGGCTTCGTGTACGTCGTTCACCTGCTCGGCGGCAAGCAGGCGGCTGCGATCGACAACCTACACATCAACGGAATCAACCTGATCCCGGAGGTCAGACGCGTATATCCCCGCTCATGGGAGGCGTCGCAGGTGATCGGGTACGTCGGCGCCGAGGACCAGGGCCTGAGCGGCCTCGAGTACCTCTACAACAACGCGCTGAGCGGGACCGACGGGATCCGCAGGGTGGTCAGCGACGCCATTGGGCAGCCGATCTCCATCGACGACGTGCGCGCGACGGCGCCGGGCAAGACCCTGCGGCTGACGATCGATGCCGCCCTCCAGGACGAGGTCGAGCAGGTTCTGGCCGGCGTGGGTGCCCAGTACTCCCCGCAAGGGGCCACGGCCATCGTCGCCAACCCGAACACCGGTGCCATCCTGGCCCTCGCCAATTGGCCACGCGTCAACGCCAACGACCCCCTGGGCGCGCCGCAGTCGGCCTGGGAGGATCAGGCGCTCGGCTTCAGCTACGAGCCGGGCTCGACGTTCAAGGCGATCACCGTCGCCGGCGCGCTCCAGGATGGTCTGATCACGCCCACCACCGACTTCGACATCCCCCCGGTGCTCCAGTTCGCCGATCGCCAGATCCACGATGCCGAGGACCACGGCTACGAGACGCTGAACGTCGCGCAGATCCTGAAGGTCTCGAGCAACATCGGCGCCGACCTGATCGGAGAGAGGCTGGGCGCACAGCGGTTCGACTACTGGGTCCACCGCTTCGGCTTCGGATCGCCGACCGGCGTGGATCTCCCCGGCGAGCAGCAGGGGATCGTGCTGCACTGGTGGCAGTACTCGGGCTCCTCGATGGCCAACCTGCCCTTCGGCCAGGGGGAGTCGGTAACCCCGATCCAGATGGTCGCCGCGTACTCGGCGATCGCCAACGGCGGCATCCTGCGAGCTCCGCACATCGTCGGGTCGATCGGCGGAAAGCCCGTGGCGATCCCCCGCGGGCACCGGATCCTGAGCCCCGCGGTGGCGGCGGAACTACGCGACATGCTCCGCGGCGTGTTCGCCGACGGCGGCACCGCCTCGGGGGCGGCGATCCCGGGCTACGACATGGCCGGCAAGACCGGGACCGCCAACATCGCCGTCGACGGTCACTACTCCGACAGCAAGTACGTCGCCTCGTTCATCGGCATGGTCCCCACCGACGATCCGCAGCTGCTGGTCGCCGTCGTGGTCGACCAGCCGCAGGGGTCGATCTATGGCGGATCCGTGGCCGCGCCCGCCTTCCAGAAGATCGTCGGCTGGGCCGTCCCGTACTTCGGCATCAACCCGTGTCCGCCCGGGGGCCAGTGTCAGGCCGGGCTTGGCGCCCCGAGCACGCCCTGACCACCGCCGCGTGCCCTGATCACCGCCGCGCGCCTCGATCACGGCCGCCGCGTGCCCTGAAACGTCCGGGCGAGCGACGCCAGCCGCTCGTCCCACTGGCCGCCGACCTGGGCGATCCAGGAGACGGCGTCGGACAGCGGTGCCGGGGTGACTCGGTAGCGGACCTCCCGGCCGGCCCGCTCGCGCTCGAGCAGGCCGGCGTCGGCGAGCGCGCCGAGGTGCTTGACGACGGCCTGCCGCGAGATCGGCAGTCCACCCGCGAGCTCGGTAGCCGTAGCCGGGTGGTCGGCGATCGCGGTCAGCAGGCGCCGGCGCGTGGGGTCCGCCAGCGCGCCGAACACGTCGCCCGCGCCATCGGCCGGAGTGGTCACGCAGCTGCCAGCAGGGCCGGTCCGTGTGTCGCCCCGCCCGATCCGGGGAGCGGGATCCCAATCACGTCGAGTAGCTCGAGCGGCCTGGTCTCGACAACGCGAAGTCGGGTCTGACCCTCTCCTTCAGGGTCGAGCGTCAGTTCGACGCGGGTGGCTGTCTCACCTGCGTCCGCCCACCAGAAGGCCAGTCGGGCGCCGCCTCCGTTGGCCGCGTCCGGCGCGAGCACCTCCTCCACCCAGCCGTCCTTGACCGAACCGTCGGAGACGAACCGAGCATCGCCCCCGGGGACCAGGTCGAGCCGCACCTCTTCGGCCAGCCATCCGGGTGCGGTCACCACCTCCCACACCTCCTCGAGCGGGGCTGGAAGCAGGAGCTCGCGTTCGATCTGGTCGCTCATGGCGTCCTCCTAGGTCCACGAATCGTGCAACCCTTCGGTTGCGTGTCTGGTACGGTATGTGCAACCACTAGGTTGCAAGGTATCAGAGACGATAGGAGGCCAGCAATGACAACTCTCGTGCCGATGGTCGTGGAGCAGACCGCTCGCGGCGAGCGGTCGTTCGACATTTACTCGCGGCTGCTCAATGACCGCGTGGTGTTCCTCGGAGGCCAGGTGGACGAGACGATCGCCAACCTGATCGTCGCCCAGCTGGTGCATCTGGAATCCGACGATCCCGACAAGGACATCCACCTCTACATCAACTCCCCGGGCGGCTCGATCTACGCGGGCCTGGCGATCTACGACACGATGCAGTTCATCCGGCCCCAGGTACAGACGATCTGCTACGGGATCGCCATGTCGATGGGGTCGCTCCTGCTGGCCGGCGGAGCACCGGGCAAGCGCATGGCGCTGCCCAATAGCCGGATCCTGATCCACCAGCCGTCGGGGGGGTTCGAGGGGCAGTCGACCGACGTCGAAATCCACGCGAAGGAGATCCTGGCCCTGCGGGCCCGCGTGGACGAGATCTACGCCCAGCACACCGGCCAGTCGGTGGAGCGCGTCCACGCCGACATGGAGCGCGACCGCTATTTCACGGGCGAGGAGGCGGTCGCCTACGGGCTGGTGGACCGGGTGCTCGAGCAGCGTGAGCCGGCGGCCCGCGGACGGGGGTTCGGGAGCGGTTAGGCCGAGCAGCGGCTAGCTGTCGTCCGATCCACCGCCCAGCATCTCGCGGAGATCGCTACGCGTGCTGATGTCGAGCTTCTGGTAGATGCGGCGGATGTGGTACTCGATCGCCTTGGGTGTCACGAACAGCGGCTCGGCAATCTGGCGCGTCGTCAGAGCCCGGGCGGCGAAGTCGGCAACTCGGGGCTCGCTCGGCGTGAGTGCCTCGACATCCGAGAGCATCGCGCGGCGGGGCCGCGCGCCGGTCGCCGTGAGCTCGTCCCGAGCGCGCTTGGCCAGTGCCGTGATCCCGCCCCGACCGCGATGCCGAGAGCGATCGGGCTGCGTCCGCCCGTCGTTGCGCCGGCACGTGGCATTGATCATCGCCACCGCCGCGATCAAACCGAGCGCCACCGCGCATAGCGACGCGCGGATCCGACGTGTCTGCTCTCGGAGTCCGGATTGCTCGGTTGGCTCAATTTCAAGCATCGACCAGCTCGCTCTCAGCCCTTGCCGAAACGGCCAGACCAACGACGCGTTCTACCCGCCGGGCGCGTCGCGTCGTAATTCTGGTTTCTGGTAGACCGGACAGATGGCAGCCTGGACCGCGCCTTACCCGCTCCGCGAGCCGTGGGCCAGGTTGTCGCACGGTCAAGCTAGCCGAGGCTCGCCTCGCTCACACCAGGGGCCCCCCTAGGCTTTTGGCTCCGATGCTGCAAGTACTCTCTCTGCCGATGCGTCTGGCACAGATCATCCCGGGCGCGCGCGCGGACGGTGCGGTCGAGGTCACCTCGCTCGCCTACGACAACCGCCTCGTCACCCCTGGCGCCCTGTTCTTCTGCGTCCCGGGCTTCACCCGTGACGGCCACGACTTCGCTCCGCAGGCGATCGCCGGTGGCGCGGTCGCACTGGTCGTGGAGCGGCCGCTGAACCTCGGCGTTCCCGAGATCCAGGTGAGGAGCGTCCGCGCGGCGATGGGACCGGCGGCCGCGCGCTTCTACGGCGATCCCACGACCGAGCTCGAGCTCGTCGGGGTGACCGGAACCAACGGCAAGACGACGACGGCGTTCCTGATGCGGTCGGTGCTGGAAGCCGCGGGTCGCCAGACCGGCCTGCTCGGCACGGTGACCAGCGTGATCGGGGGGGTCGAACGACCCGTCGAGCGGACGACGCCCGAGGCCATCGACCTACAGCGGACGTTCCGGGAGATGCTCGATGGCGGCGACGTCGCCTGTGCGATGGAGGTCTCCTCGCATGCGCTCGAGCTCCATCGGGCCGACGCGATCCACTTCGCGGTGGCGATCTTCACCAACCTGACCCAGGACCATCTCGACTTCCATCCGACGATGGAGGACTACTTCGAAGCCAAGCGCCGGCTGTTCGTGGACCTGGCCCCGCGCCGGGCGGTGATCAACGTCGACGACGAGTACGGGGCGCGGCTGGCGTCCGAGCTCGGCGATCCGATCACCTTCGCGCTCGACCGCGAGGCCACCTACCGGGCCGTCGACGTACGCACCGGGCTGGACGGCTCGTCGTTCAGGGTGCTCGGGCCGGACGGAGCGACGGAGCTGCGCACTCCCCTGCGGGGACGGTTCAACGTCTACAACGTGCTCGGCGCCCTGGCGGCGGCCCGGGCGATGGATGTCCCGCTCGAGACGGCCGCCGCCGCGCTCGAGACGGCCAGACAGGTGCCCGGTCGGTTTGAGCCGGTTGACCAGGGACAGGGCTTCGCGGTTCTGGTCGACTATGCCCACACACCCGATTCGCTCGAGAACGTGCTCCTGGCGGCGCGCGAGCTGGTTGGCGAGGGTGCGGCCGGGCGGGTGCACGTGGTCTTCGGCTGCGGCGGCGACCGCGACCGGGGCAAGCGCCCGCTGATGGGAGCGATCGCGACGCGGCTGGCCGACCGGGTGATCGTCACGTCGGACAACCCGCGCTCGGAGGACCCAGAGGCGATCATCGATGAGATCCTCGCCGGCGTCGGCGACGGCGCATCGCACGTGACCCACAACCCCGACCGCCAAGAGGCCATCGCAGAGGCGATCGCCGAGGCCGAGCCGGGCGACGTCGTCGTGATCGCCGGCAAGGGCCACGAGCAGGGTCAGGAGTTCGCGGGCGGGCGCAAGATCCCGTTCGACGACGTGACGGTTGCCCGCGAGGCTCTGGGCGACGCCGCCGCGGCCCGGCTCTCATGACGGCTCACAGGTCGAGCAGGAAACGCAGCGCCCGCCCGATCTTGAACGTGACTTCGTCGGTGACGGCGCCGAGTTGCCCGATAAGGCGTTGCTCCGAAACCGACTTTACGTCCTCACATTTTGCGTAGCTCATCTCGTCGAGGCCCGATCCGCCGGGCTCGATTTCGATGTGCGACGGGAGGTCACGAAATGCTGTCGTGGTCGGTACGACGATGACAACACCCGCTGGACTCTCGTTCAGCGCATCGGCAGACACGATGACGGCGGACCGTGTGCCTGATTGCTCTCGTCCGAGCGGATCGCCGAAATCCACGAGCCAGACCTGACCCCTGCGAGGATTCACGACGACTGATCACGCAGCGCACCGCTCTCAGCGGCGCGCTCAGACTCGATCTCGTTCCACGCCGCCGGGTCGGCGCGCAGTTCCCCGTAGCGGGCGGAGAGCTGATCGAAGAAGACGCGGCGCTCGAGCGCATCGACCGCCTCATCGAGCAGTTGACTCATTGGACGACCCGTCACCTCCGCCAGCCGCGCGAAGCGGTCTCGGGTGCGCTCGCTCACCCTGATCGTGGTGCTCATAAGCTGAGTCTACCAATTAGGCGCTTGATTTGTCTACAGCGCTTAGCCGCAAAACCCACCGGGGGCCGCTGGCAGCCCCTTGGCGTCAGGATTCATGCCTCTGGTGGCGAAACCCGGGCGCGGTCGATCGAGCAGCATTTATGCGTCCCAGTTGGTACCGGTTGTGTTGCCGCTCAGACGACCTCCCCATATGACGCGGAGTTGGACCCTGTGACACGCACCGAGAGCTCGTCGACGGCCGGCTGGTCGTCCACGAAGCGCGTCTCGTCAGCGACATCCGCCATCGTTCCTCACACGCGATAGGACGCCGCGACCCGGATGGCATCACGACCCCGGCGAGCGCTCGGTCGAAGAAGATCGTCCGACGAGGCTCTGCGGCGAGATCCGTTCTCGCGGCCCCGCCGCTACTGGGATCCGTCCGACCCCGCTGACACGCTTTGCGAGGTCGCCATGTCTTAGCTGGACGTCGGTGTACGCGCCCTAGACTTGATCGGAGGATCCCATGTCCCAGCGACCCGCCCAAACGCCGCGCGAACTCTCAACTGCACGCGAGAATCACGTGACCGTGCTGCTTGACTTTGCCTCCGGCCAAGTCCGCTCCGTCTCAGCGGAACAGGAGCGCGACATGGCCCAATCGATGCGGCGCGCCCAGCAAGAAGCTCGCGTGCGCCTGCTCTCCACCGCGGCGTGAGGGTTCAGGCCGCGCTCCTCGCACGGTTTGCCGAGACAGATCCGGAGAGCGGTCTCCTTAACCTCATGGGCGGCGGCCTGGATGTATTCGGGCTCACCCAACTGCCTGCCGAGTTTCCGGTCGCCTTCGCGGTCCTTCTGAGATTCGCCGAGAGCGAAGCCGACCGGACATTTGGGCTGACATTCGTTGTTCGCGGACCGACGCTGCAACAGGTAGGCGAGTCGACGAGCTTTGAGATCACCACGCGGCTCGGGCAGCACCACGCCGAGGGCTGGGAAGGAACATTCACTGCCGCGGGCGCGCTTCGTCTTGTCGTCGAGTCGGCTGGCGCACACAGCATCAGTGTCCAGATAGATGGGCTTGAGGCGGGCGTCATCCCGTTCCAGGTCCTGCTCGACGACGCGTAGCGTCACTGCTCCGACCCGCTACCGCCGGACGAGCGGCCCAACTACGTTTCACATGGGAAAGTACGGGGTCCAACCACGTAGATAGGGCGGCTGCGCTTCGCGTATATCTGTACTGCATTCCAGTACAAAATTGTACCGGCTAGCGGTACAATTTCGATAAATGACGCCGGCTCTCAACCCGTTCATCTGGGATCGGCCTCTCGATGATCCGTCGAAGATCGTCGGGATGGACGCCTTCGCCAGCCAGGTCGCGCTCACGCTGAAGGCGCGGACCAACGTGGCCCTGTTCGGGCCCCGCGACACCGGCAAGACGACCTTCACCAACCAGCTCGCGCTGGAGCTCGGCCGGTCTCACGGCGATGACGCGCCACCGTCCGACGTGATCAAGATCAACCTGCAGCGGGTGGTGAGCATCGCCGGCTTCATCGGCTGCGTGCACGACGCGATGACGAGTCACCCCGCCAAGCGCATGAGGCGCGCCGCCGAGCGCCAGATCGGGACGCTGGAGAAGGAGATCGGCTTTGACATCAAGGTCATCAAGGGGACGGTGAGGCGCCCGGCCGCGACGCCCGCCCAAGACGCGGAAATGCTGCACGCCCAGCTGGTCGCGATGCGCTCCCTATCGGAGCGCCTGGTGGTGATCTTCGACGAGTTCCAGCGGCTTCGTCACTGCCCGGGGGATCCGCTGTCGATCATTCGCTCGGCACTGATGAGCTCCGGGGCCAACCACGTCTCGCTGCTGTTCACGGGCTCGATTCGCAACGCCCTGCAGATGATGCTCGAGAGCTCGGAGCAGCCGATCTTCGGCGAGGCCGCCGAGATGAGGCTCCCGGAGATCAGCCGGGCCGACTTCCTCGAGTACCTTGATTACCAGTTCCAGTCGAGCGGCAAGCCGGCGGATGAGGACGCGTTGACGTACCTGCTCGCCGCCACCCGCGCTCACCCCCGCAGCACCCAGCAACTGGCCTGGGAGTGCTGGCGCAGCACTCCCGGCGGCCAACGGGTCACGCTGGACACAGTGATGGCCGCCTACGATCGGCTCGTACAGACCATCGAGCGCTCCGAGTTCTCCTCAGTCCTCAACGTGCTGATCAGCGGCGACGAAGGCGAGGTCAACGAGGTCCGCGCGCTGCAGCTGCTCGCAGATCGCGGCGGCGACAACGTCACCAGCCGTCCGCTCGTCACCCGCTATGGATTCTCGAGCGCCTCGCGTGTGGTCCCCGCCCTCGAGCGCCTGCGCCGGCGCGGACTCGTCGATCAGCGCGAGAGCGGCTGGTACATCGTCGACCCGCTCTTCGCCGAGTGGCTGCGGCGGGCGTCCCCGCTGGCCGAGCCGTAGGTCTGAGCGGTCCGCGGCACGTCGCCGGTGATCGGGCTTTGTACCGTTTAAGGGTACAAATCTGTACCTAGATCCAGTACAGACTGGGCGCTAACGGCCATCAGCAAGACGGCTGGTCACGATCCTCGCGGCCCTGCGTAACACTACTGCGGCTGGTGGATTCGGACGTACGCTCCGCCGCGACAAGTACGCTCCGCGCGATGGTGCGAGCGGACCAGGCGATTCCCGGCGCTGAGTCGGCATGATGTCCTGGAGCCCCGAGCAGATCGCGCACGCGGCCGGCGCGCGCCTGATCAGATCGCCCCGCAATCCCGCCGAGCAAATGCGGGCCAGCGGTCCCGAGCGCATCGTGATCGACTCCCGCGAGGCTGGACCCGGAGCGCTGTTCGTCGGGCTGCGAGGAGCCAACGCCGACGGCGGCGCGTACGCCTCGCGGGCGCTCGCAGCGGGAGCGTGGGGAGTGCTGATCGCGGCTGACCGCGCCGAGGCCGCGAAGGCAGTCGGGGGCACGCAGGCGGTCCTGTCCGCTGACGATCCGTTGGCCGCCCTCCAGCGCCTCGCGACCGCCTGGCGGCGGGACCTGAGGGCGCAGGTGATCGGCGTGACCGGCTCCACGGGTAAGACGACCACCAAGGATCTCCTCCAGGCGATCCTCACCCCCCACCGCAGGACGGTCGCCTCGCGAGCGAACTTCAACACCGAGATCGGGTTGCCGCTCGAGATCCTGAGCGCGCCGCAGGGCACCGAGGTGCTCGTGCTCGAGATGGCCATGCGCGGTCGTGGGCAGATCGCCGAGCTGGCCCAGATCGCCGAGCCCGATGTCGCAGTGATCGTCAGCGTGGGCCCCGTCCACCTCGAGCTGCTCGGCACCGTCGAAGCCGTCGCCGCCGCCAAGGCTGAGCTGATCGCCGCCCTCCCCGCCGGGGGCACCGCGATCGTGCCCGTTGGGGAGCCGCTGCTCGCCCCCCACCTCCGCGACGATCTCCGGACGGTGACCTTTGGGGATGGGGGTGACGTGCGCCTGCTCGGGGCCGAGGGCGACCGCGTGGAAATCGACCTGGCCGGCGAGCGGATCACCCTCGAGCTGTCGTTCGAGCAGGCGCACCTGCGCGGCAACCTGCTCGCCGCAGCCGCGGCCGCTCGGGCGGTCGGGGTCCGCCCCAGCGGGCGCGTCGAGCTCGCGCTGTCGGCCGGACGCGGGCAGCGGGTGGCGCTGGGCGACGGCGTAACTCTGATCGACGACTGCTACAACGCCAACCCGATGTCGATGCGTGCAGCACTCGACGACCTGTCGGCGACCGCCGAGCGCGGCCACCACCGGCGCCGGGTGGCAATCCTCGGGGACATGCTCGAGCTGGGGGACTCCGAGCTCGAGTACCACGCCGAGATCGGTGAGCTCGCTCGTAACGCCGGTGTCGACCTGCTGGTGACCGTCGGCCCGCGCGCGGCCGCGATGGCCGAGCCCTTCGCCGGTGCCGTGCGCTCGGTGGACGACGCAGCCCAGGCCGCCAACCTCGTTCCCGGACTGCTGCGGCCCGGCGACGTCGTGCTGGTCAAGGGTTCCCGCGGCGTCGGGCTTGAGCTCGTCTGCCAGGCGCTGTCCGGCGAGCGACTGATGGACGGGGCGAGGGGCTGATGGACGCGGCCGGCGGCGCGCAGTGGGCTAGCGGCTGATGGGCTCGGTCTCGGGTCGGATCCTGATCGCGGGGACTGCCTCGCTGCTGATCGTGCTGTTTTTGAGCCCCAAGTTCATCGCGTTCGTGCGCCGCCAAGAGTTCGGGCAGACCATCCGCGAGGAGGGGCCGGAAGGTCACCAGACGAAGGCGGGCACCCCGACCCTCGGGGGCATCGTGATCCTGGTCGCCTTCGCGATCCCGTTCCTGATCCTGCTCAGCAGCGACGTTTCCAATCAGTGGTGGGAGGCGATCGGCGTGTTCGGGGCAACGGTCGCCTGCGCGCTGCTCGGCTTCGCCGACGATTACACGAAGATCGCCAAGCGCCGATCGCTGGGTCTCCGCGCCCGCACGAAGCTCGTGGTCACGGTGGCCATCTCGGTCGGGCTGTGGTGGGTGGCCACGCAGAAGGCGCACGTGCCGACGTCGGTCCGGATCAGGTTCTTCGACGCCAGCGTCGACCTCGGACCGTTGTATCCGGTGCTGATCTACCTGGTCGTCGCCGGCACGACCAGCGGGGTCAATCTCACTGACGGCCTGGATGGACTGGCGGCCGGGTGCGCGGCGATCGTCCTCCTGGCCTACATCGGGATCACGTTCATCACCATCGGCCAGAGCGATCTGACGCTGCTGGCCGCCTGCCTGGTCGGGGCCTGCATCGGCTTCCTGTGGTTCAACAGCTTCCCGGCCAGCATCTTCATGGGTGATACGGGGTCGCTCGGCCTGGGCGGGGCGATCGCCGGGCTGGCGGTCATGACCAACACCGAGGTGCTGTTGCTCCTGCTCGGGGGCATCTTCGTGCTCGAGGCCCTGTCCGTCGTGATCCAGGTGTTCTCGTTTCAGCTGTTCCGCAAGCGCGTGTTCCTGATGGCGCCGATCCATCATCACTTCGAGCTGCTCGGCTGGTCGGAGACGAAGATCATCCTGCGCTTCTGGATCGTCACGGCCGCCCTGTGCGCGGTCGGCTTCACCGTGTACCAGCTCAGCATCCGTGGGTGAAGCGGCCGGAGCCGCGCCGGCGGACGGACCGACGCCGTGAAGCCGCGGCCGGCGCTGCCGCCTGGTCCCTACGTGGTCGTCGGACTGGCGCGCTCGGGCGTGGCCGCGGCCCTGGCGCTACGCGCCCGCGGAGAGGAGGTGATCGGCTGCGATGCGGGCGCGGGCGATGATCCGGTATTGGCCGCGGCGGCGCAAAGGCTTTCCGGGGCGGGCGTCGAAGTTCATCTGGATGCGTCAAGCGACGCCCTTGCCGCCGTCAGCGGCGCTGGGACGCTCATCAAGAGTCCCGGCGTCCCCCAAACCGCCCCCATCGTGCTGGCCGCGCGTCGCCGCGGAACGCCGGTGCTGGGCGAGCTCGAGCTGGCCTGGCGCCTGCTCCCCAACGAGTTCGTCGCGGTGACCGGCACCAACGGCAAGACGACCACAACCGAGTGGATCGGCCACATCCACCGCGAGGCGGGGGTGCCGGTGGCGGTGGTCGGCAACGTCGGGACCGCGGCATCCTCGCTGGTCGGGCGCGTCGAGCCGGAGGTCACGCTGGTCTGCGAGGCCTCCTCCTTCCAGCTCGAGGACACCGAGGCGTTCGCGCCCGAGGCGGCGGTGCTGCTCAATCTTGCCGTCGACCACCTGGACCGCCACCCGACCTTCGATGACTATGTCGCGGCGAAGCTCCGGATCTTCGCCAACCAGGGCAACGACGACGTCGCCGTGGCACCCGTCGACGTCGGGATCGAGGATCTGGGCGGGTGCGCGCGCCGGGTCCTGTTCGGCCGCAGCGCCGAGGCCGAGCTGTCCGAGCGCGCGGGCCACCTGTGGTGGGGGGAGCGGGTGCTCATCGCGCTCGAGCGGATCGCGCTCCCCGGCGAGCACAACGTCGAGAATGCGATGGCCGCGGCGGCCGTCTGTCTGGCCCGGGGGATCGATCCGGGCGCGGTCCGCGCCGGGCTCGAGACGTTCGGTGGAGTCGCGCACCGGCTCGAGCCGGTCGCCGTGATCGACGGCGTCCAGTGGATCAACGACTCCAAGGCCACGAACGTGGCCAGCACGATCGTCGCCCTCCGGGCGTTCGCCGGGGGCGTGCACCTGATCGCCGGCGGCGTTGGCAAGGGGCAGGACTTCTCGCCGCTCGCGCCGCTGGTCGCCGAGCGCTGCCGGACCGTCTACCTGATCGGACAGGCGGCCGCCGAGCTGGCCCGGGCGCTCGACGGCACGGGAGTCCCGCTGCCTCGGGTGGGCGACCTGGAGCACGCCGTCGCCGCCGCCCGCGCCGGGGGCCGGCCCGGCGAGACCGTGCTGCTCTCGCCGGCCTGCGCGAGCTTTGACCAATATCGGGACTTCGAGGCCCGAGGCGAGCACTTCCGCACCCTGGTGGAGGGCCTCTGATGGCCCGCGCGGCAGCCGCTGCGGGGGCCGGCCGCCGCGAGCAGCGCTCTTCCGGCGCGGCCCAGACACGGACGCCGGCCCGTCACGTGGCCCCGCCGCTCGAGCACCGGATGCTGATGACGGCGACGCTGTGCCTGCTGGCGTTCGGGGCGGTGATGGTCTACAGCGCCTCCTCACCACTGGGCGTCCTGGTCGGCGGCGGCGGAACGGGGACCGGCGAGTTCCTCCGCTATCTGGTCTTCGGAGCGCTCGGTCTGGGAGCGATGCAGCTCCTGGCCCGCCGGGGGGTGAGCCTGCTGGCGCCGCAACTCGTCAACCTCATGCTGCTCGGGTCCTTCGCCCTCGTCGTGCTCGTGCTCGTCCCCGGCTTCGGCGTCGAGGTCAACGGCGCCCGGCGCTGGTTCGCCGCGGGCCCGATCCAGTTCCAGCCCTCGGAGGTCATGAAGCTGGCGCTCGTCCTCTACGTGGCCCGCTACCTGGCCGACCACCCCAAGCGGCTGCGCGGGTTCCGGCAGGCCGTGGCCCCGATCGCCATCGTCACCGGTCCGGCGCTTCTCCTGATCGTCGTCGAACCCGACCTCGGCACGGCCCTGGTGATCGCCTTCACGATCGCCGCGCTGCTGGTCGCCGCCGGGCTGCCCGGGCGTCACCTGCTGCTGCTGGCCGGGATCGCCGCCGGGTGCGTGGTCGTGCTGGCGCTGGCCCAGCCGTACGAACGCGCCCGCCTCACCTCGTTCCTGCACCCGTGGGCGGCGTCGACGAAGTCGGGGGCCGGCTACCAGGCCGTGCAGGGGCAGATCGCGCTCGGGTCGGGCGGCCTGCTCGGAGTGGGGCTGGGCCGCTCGGTGCAGAAGGCCTTCTACCTCCCAGAGGCCCAGACCGACTTCATCCTGGCCGTGGTCGGGGAGGAGCTCGGCGTGCTCGGGATCTTCGCCGTGGCCTTCCTGTACGGGATGATCGCCTACGCGGGGCTGCGAACAGCGCGCCGGGCCGCGGGGCGGTATGCCAAGCTCCTGGCGACTGGGCTGACCTCGCTGATCCTGTGTCAGGGCATCCTCAACATCTTCGTCGTGCTCGGTCTCGCACCGCTGACCGGCGTGCCGCTTCCGTTCATCTCCTATGCGCCGACCAATCTGTGCGTGATGCTGGCCTGCATCGGGCTGCTGCTCAACATCGCGCGCCCGGGAAGCACCCGCCTACGGGCGGTCGGGGATCCGCCCAGTGAGCGCGCCGCGGATCGTGATCGGCGCCGGCGGGACCGCCGGACACGTCGTGCCGGCGCTGGCCGTGGCGGACGCGCTGCGGGCTGAGGGCGCCGCGGTCACCTTCGTCGGTCGGGAGCGAACCCGGGAAGGGGGCGATCCGGCCGAGCGGGCGCTGATCGTCGAGGCCGGCTACGAGCTGCGTACGGTGAGCGTCCAATCGCTCCCCCGGGGGCGTCCGGTCCAGGCCGCACACGCGGCGATGACCGACGCGGCGGCGGTGCTCGAGGCGCGCCGGCTGCTGGGCGAGCTACGCGCTGACGCGGTGCTCGGAGCGGGCGGGTATGTGGCCGGGCCGGTCGGGCTGGCCGCGGTGGCCCGCCGGGTGCCCCTCGTGCTGATCGAGGCCGACAGCCACCTCGGGCTGACCAACCGCCTCCTGGCTCCCTTCGCGCGGCGGGTGTGCCTAGCGTTCCCGCTGCCCGGGCGGGATGGGCCGCGCTACCGCTTCACCGGACGGCCGGTCCCCGCTCCCGCCTCGGACCGGATCGTGGCCCGGGAGCGCTTCGGGCTCGCCCCCGGCGACACGTGCGTGCTGGTGTTCGGCGGCTCCCAGGGTGCTCGCTCGATCAACCAGGCGGCCGTCGAGGCGTTTGCCGGGGCCACGTTCCACGTGCTGCACGCGGCCGGGGATCGCGACCTCTCCGACCTGCAGGCGCCCGGTCCCCACTACGACCTGCGTGGCTATATCTCGGACTTCGGGCAGGCCCTGCTGGCCAGCGATCTGGTCGTGGCCCGGGCCGGCGGGTCGATCTTCGAGATCGCCGCCCACGGCCGGCCGGCCGTGCTGATCCCGTACCCGTACGCCACCGCCGACCATCAGGCGGTCAACGCCGCGTTCATGGAACGGGCGGGGGCGGCGGTCGTGATCCCCGATGGGGAGCTGACCGGGGCCCGCCTGGCCCAGGAGGTCGGCGGCCTGCTCGCGGACCATTCGCGGCTGAACGCCATGGCCAATGCCTCCGCCGAGCTCGCTCGCCCACAGGCCGCCCGCGAGGTCGCCGGGGAGCTGCTGGACGCGGCGCGGTAGGGCTCGAGCGTTCTTCCCTCCTTCGCCGGCCGATCGAGCTCGGCCCTCTGGGGGGGTGATATGCCCTCGCGGGCACGAGCGTGATGAAACTTGCCGACTATGTCGGTCAAATCGTTCACGCTCCAGCACGCACCGACCCCCTGCGCGGGGAGCGCGATGAGTTTTCCGGAGTCCGGAAATAAGATCTCGACAGGGGCGTTGCTTGCTTGTCGATTGATCGTGATATGCGACAACTTCAGGGCATGATGTCGAAGATTCGGTACAGTTGGACAACATGATCGAGGTCTTACAGATCCCCTCCAAGGAATTTCGCCTGCCGAACGAGGCCGTCGAGGCGCTGGCACAGGGCAGGCCGGTGGCCGTGACCCGTTACGGGCAGCCCGTGCATGTGGTCCTGAGCCAGGAGCAGTTCGCCCAGGTTGCGCCACTTCTGGAACTGCTCAACGAGGGAGCCACGGTGTCACCGGAACTGCTGATGACCCACGAAGACATCGAGCTGATCCGCGATCTCGCTGAGGATCGCGAACCCGCTGAGGCGGAGGAAGCGCAGATCGCCGAGATCGTTGCCGAGCTTGGCGACTGAGAATGCCGATAGACGTTGCCGAACTGCGGCGGGGGCGCGTCTGCTACGCGATCTACCCGTTCGCCGCTCAAATGCCGTTTCGGCTCGGCGACGACACGATGATCCTGGACGTCGAGACGTTTGCGAGAACGTTCGGCGCCCAGCCCGCCGCGGCCTCGTCGAGGTTCGTCTGCGCCCCATCCTGCTACTTCATGACGGCACCCGCGGCGAGCACGACGACGTCGCCTGCCTGCGAATCAACACCGTCAAGCCGCGACACCGTAGGCGCGCAGAAACCTGGAGGCGCATCACCGAGCAAGAGCACCCATTCTTCTTCCATCTCCCGCCGACCCCCAACTACGGGCTGAGGGCCGAGTCGGTGATCGCAATCAGCTCCGTCGGCACGATCCACAAGAGCGCCGTCCTCAGGCATGTCGGCGAGCTGGGCCGCCACGAGATGCAGATCGTCAACGAGCGCTTGGCACGTGCCCTCAGTCTCGATCTCTCTGCTCACATTGCCGCTCAAGCTCGCGAGCTCTTTCGCCGCGCCGGCTTCGAGCTGACTTGACCCGTCGATAGCCTCGGCGCGTGAGAGCGGACGACTGGTCCTCCCGCCGGCTTCACTTCGTCGGCATCGGCGGCGCCGGGATGAGCGGCCTGGCGCTGGTCGCGAAGGCGCTCGGCGCGCAGGTGACCGGGTCCGACCGGGCCGAGTCGAGCTACGTCGAGCGCCTGCGCGAGCATGGGATCGATCCGGTGATCGGCCACGCGGCGGCCAACGTCCCCGACGGGTCCGAGCTCGTCTACTCGACGGCGGTTGGGCCCGACAACCCCGAGCGCTGCGTCGCCCTCGACCGCGAGCTGCATCGTGCCGACCTGCTCGCGCAGATTGCCGGGCTGAAGCGCTGCTTGGCCATCACCGGTACCGCCGGGAAGACGACCACCGCGGCCATGGTGGTGCAGGCCCTGGCCGGGGCGGGCCTTGATCCCGCCTACGTGATCGGCGGCGAGCTGCGCGACACCGGATCGAATGCGGGGTGGGGGAGCGGGGAGTGGATCGTGGTCGAGGCGGATGAGTCCGACCGCTCGCTCCTCAAGCTGTGGCCGCAGATCGCCGTGCTCACGAACGCCGAGCTCGACCACCACACCACCTACTCGTCCCGGCTTGACCTGGAGGAGACCTTCCGGACCTTCATGGCCCGCGCCGGCGACGGCGCTGTCGTGTGGGATCGGCCCGAGCTGAGGGCACTGTGTCCAGATGGCGCGGTCGCCTACGACGCGCCCGAACCCATCCTCTCCCCGGAAGGCTCGCGATTCCCGTGGCGCGGAATCGAGATCGAGCTCTCTGTGCCGGGCGCTCACAACGCGGTCAACGCCGCCGGCGCGCTCACCGCGGCCACGCTCGCCGGCGCCGACCCCGGCCGGGCCGCCGCTGCCCTGCTCGAGTTCCACGGTGCCCGGCGCCGGTTCGAGCTGCTCGGCGCGACCGTCGGCGCGGTGCCCGTGTACGACGACTACGCCCACCACCCGACCAAGGTGGCGGCGGCCATCGCGACCGCTCGCACCCTTGATCCGAAACGACTCGTGGTCGTCTTCCAGCCCCACCTGTACTCACGCACCCAGGCCCTGTGGCGCGATTTCGGGAGGGCGCTGGCGGGAGCCGACGTCGTCGCGGTACTCGATGTCTACGCGGCCCGCGAGCGTCGAGAGGACTTCCCGGGCGTCGACGGTCACCTGATCGCGGCGGCCACGTCCGACGCCGCTGGCGGACGCACCGTGGCCTGGCTGCCGTCCTTCGACGACGTGCGACGGTTCCTGGGCGTGACCCTGCGGGCAGGCGACCTGTGCCTGATGATGGGGGCCGGGGACATCGACGCGCTCGCGCGGTCGCTGGTGGGGTAGAGCGGGGCTCGGCCCGTCGGACCGGCGGCGGACCGACGCTTATTCGCATACCAGTGGCCACAGTCCGCTTGCGATGCGTATAGGCGTCGCTATTCGACGCCTATATGCACCGGTCACCCGCCGGCCGCTGCGGTATGCGTGGAGGCGTCGCCTGGCGCTCCTGGCCCATCACGATCGCCCCCATCTGACCGACCTGAGCGGCGAACTCGCGTCCGCCTCGCCCGGGGGCGAACGTTATTCGCCGACCTCCGGCCACGATGGGCTTGCTCGGCGAGGAACGTTCGTTTTCCGCACGCTGGCTGCCGACCGTGCCACCGGCGTGCCGACGTCGGCGAGAAAGCGTCGGTTCGCCCACGCGTCGGCGCCTGACGCTCCTAGTGGATGCTGGCCTCCCAGTCGGCCACGCACTCCCCCTGGTTGGAGAAGCCGTAGTTGACGTAGCCGCCGTCCTTGCACGCGTCCTTGCTCGGAGGGAGGGTCACTCCGCCACCGCCGGAGCCGCCACCGCCGGAGCCACCGCCGCCAGAGCCACCGCCGCCGGTGCCACCACCGCCGGTGCCACCGCCGCCGCCAGAGCCACCGCCGCCGCCGGAGCCACCGCCCCCGGTGCCGCCGGTGCCGCCGCCGGTGCCGCCCGGAGTCGTCCCACCCGGCGTCGTCCCACCCGGAGGCGTCCCGCCCCCGGAGCCACCGCCGGAGCCACCGCCGGAGCCGCTGCCGGAGCCGCCCCCGCCGGAGCCGCTTCCGCCGGAGCCGCTTCCCGACCCACCGCCGGGCTTACCGCCCGGCTTGCCCCCGCCCGGCTTGCCCCCGCCCGGCTTGCCGCCGGATCCGCCGCCGTGCTTGCCGCCGGATCCGCCCGGCTGGCTCGCGCCACCGCCGGAGCCGCCACCGCCGGAGCCCGTACCGCCGGCGGACTGGTTCTGCCCAGACCGCCTGGCCGCCGGCTGGGTGCTCGGCGCCGGAGTGCTCGCGGTCACCGGGGGCGTCCCGGGTGACACCGTGGGAGTCGTCGCCGGCTTCGCTGCGGCGTGACGCGAGGCCGTTGCCGCCCTGACCGCGTGAACCGGCGCGGCGGCGAAGGCCTGCGGGGGCGGCTGATGAACCTGGGCGGTCTGGTAGCGGGCCGGGGCCGGGGTGATTGGGCTGCCAAGGGCCACGGCGCCGACCGCGGCCGCCGCGGCGGTCGAGACCAGCGCGCTCAACGAGAAGCTCGGGGCGGACGGGCGCTGGCTCCGGACCCAGCTGAGGGCGGCCATCGGGGAGGCGACCAGCAGCGACCAGAAGACGGCCGCCCGGTTCCCCTCGTAGGCCTTGAGGAACGCGCGCACCGGAACCGGGTCGAGCTGGTGGCCGGACTCGCGGACGAGGACGTCGATGGCCTGCTTGTGCGAGGCGGCGAGCCGGTAGGGACGCATCGAGGTCAGCGCGTCGAAGGTGTCGGCGACGGCGACGATCCGCGCTCCCAGTGGGACCTGCTCCCCGACCAGGCCAGACGGATAGCCGGAGCCGTCGAACCGCTCGTGGTGGTGGCGCACGATCGCGCTCAGCTCGGGATCACCCAGGGCGGCGATGATCGCGGCGCCCTCCACGGCGTGGCGCTTGGTGATCTCGAACTCGGCGCTGGTGAGCTTCCCGGGCTTGTTGAGCAGGACGGTCGGGACGCGAAGCTTGCCGAGGTCGTGAACCGTGGCCGCGGCCCGGATCTTGTCCTGCTCCTCGCTGGACAGCCCCATCCGCCGAGCCACCAGCCCGGCGTGGACGGCGACGCGCTGCGAATGTCCGTTGAGGTACGGATCCTGCGCCTCCATCGCCACCGCCACCTGCTTCAGGAGTTGGGCCCGCTCCTCAACGGTGGCTCCATCGTCGCGGAGCCCGGCATCAGGGCGCTCGAGGCCGAGGGTCTCGACACCATGCGCGAGCTTGTGCTCGGTCCGCCACCTCCGCAGCCACCCCCAGGCCAGCAGCTCGCTGAACACCAGGGCGCCCGCGTGGGGTCGGCGCTTCCAGTAGGCGCTACCGAGCAACGAGGCGGCCAGTGAGATCGCGATGGCCAGCGCGATGCACACCCACGGAGAGGTGATGACGTCGTCCGCGCGCAACCACCAGACCACAGCGACGGGCAGCACGACGACGGCCGCTGTGGCCACGATGGCTTGGGGCAGATACCGCGTCGCCCCTGGGGTTGTGTACTCGCTCACGACGTAGGCCTCCCGGCCGGGATGCCGGAGCGGACTCGTACCTTTCCCCTTCTCGAACCGGCCGAACCCGCCGGCAGCCTCCGCGGGGATCATCGCATAAACCGCCTGCGCCCAACAGCCTGCGGGCGACAGTTGGGGTCCTGACCGAGGTCGGCGCCGAGCCGGCCGGTGGGCCGCGACGCGGCCGGTGCGCCATCTACCCTGACGGCCGATGGCCGATCTGCCCCCAGGGATCGAGCGGGAGTACCCGCTGGCCCGGCTGACGACGATCCGCACCGGCGGCCGGGCCGAGTACTTCGCCCGCCCGGGTTCGCTCCCGGAACTGGAGCGGCTGCTGGCCTGGGCCGGCGCCGAGGGCGTCGAGGTAGGGGTCGTGGGCTCGGGGTCGAACCTCCTGGTGGCGGACGCCGGCGTCGCTGGATTGGTCGTGAAGCTGGACAAGGAGCTGAGCAAGATCGAGCTGGACGGAACCCAGATCCATTGCGGCGGCGGGGCGCGGCTCCCCGCGGTGTCGGCCCGGGCCGCGCAGGCGGGGCTGAGCGGCATCGAGTTCGGGGTCAACATCCCCGGGACGGTCGGTGGCGCGGTGCGCATGAACGCCAACGCATACGGGGGCGAGCTCGCGCGGGTACTGGCCTGGGTTGACGTGGTCAGCGCCGTGGGAACCGAGCGGCGCGATCCTGAGCAGCTCGGGTTCGGCTATCGCCGATCGAGCCTGGGAGGAGACGAGGTCGTGGCCAGAGCGTCGTTCGCGCTCGAGCCCGCACGGCCGGATGCCGTCAAGGCCACGCTGGCCGAGATGCGCGCCTGGCGCAAGGCGGCCCAGCCGTCCGGCGTCAAGACGTTCGGGTCGACCTTCAAGAACCCCGACGATCCCCGCGCCCAGGATCGGACCGCCGGCCAGCTGCTCGAGGCGGCCGGCTGCCGCGGCATGCGGATCGGCGGCGCCAGCTTCTCCGACAAGCACGCGAACTTCATCGTCAATCGCGGTGAGGCCACGACGGCGGACGTCGTCACGCTGATGGCCGAGGGCAGCCGCCGGGTGAAGGAGCGCTTCGGCGTCGAGCTCGAGCCGGAGGTTCAGGTCCTGGGGCCGGTCGAGCTTCCGCGCGACTGGAAACGGGAGTGAGCTTCACCCGTGGGTTGACCCGGCGGTGGTCGGGCACGGCGCCGCCCCGGACGCGGACGTCGAGCCGGCTGCGCGCGCTCATGACCCCGAGCCGGATCAGGCGCGTGCTCGCGGTGGCGCTCGGGCTCGGCGTGCTGCTGATCGGAGGGTGGCTGTGGCTGCGCGACTCCTCGCTCGTGGCCGTCGAGCGCGTGACGGTCACCGGCGCCGACGGACCCGAGGCCGGCGCGATTCGCTCGGCGCTGGTCGCGGCGGCCCACAGCATGACCACGCTCGACGTTGGCCTGGGGCAGCTGCGCAACGCGGTCTCTCCGTTCCCGGAGGTCAAGGATCTTCAGGTCAGCACGCAGTTTCCGCACGGGCTCCGGATCCGGGTGATCGAGCAGCTGCCGGTCGCCGCGGTGATGGTCGGCGGACGGCGGCTCGCGGTGGCCTCGGACGGCACCCTCCTGCACGTGCCGGCCGGGGCCTCGCTGCCGCTGATTCTCCTGACCGTCCCGCCCGGCGGGTCCAAGCTCACCGAGCCCTCGGCGGTACAGGCGATCGCCCTGCTGGCCGCTGCTCCCTACCGCGTTCTGGCCAAGCTCAGTCAGGTCACGACGGCCCCGGGCCACGGCCTGGTGGCCCAGCTGCGCGGCGGTCCGAGCATCTACTTCGGCGCCGCGAGCGACCTGCAGGCCAAGTGGATCTCAGCCACCGAGGTGCTGGCGGACCCGGGCTCGGCCGGTGCCTCCTACATCGACGTCACGGACCCGATGCGCCCGGCGGCGGGGGTGCCGAGCGCGACCACGGCCTCGACAGGGAACGCGACCACGGGGACGGGCGCGGGGTAACCCTCAAGCAGAGGTCGAGGGTGCCGACCGAGCCAACTCTCGTGCAGTTGTCGAGACTTACGCCATCTGCAACGATTGTTGCGAGCGCTCGCCCTCGTTGACTTCCCGCATCATCAACGCCTAACGTGCGAAACTGCGCAAAGAGCGAACGGGGCTTAAAAACCTGAACCCTAACTTGAGGCTCGGTCGTCTACATGGAAAGTGGCAGCTACCTGGCAGTGATCAAGGTCGTCGGCGTGGGCGGCGGCGGCACCAACGCGGTCAACCGGATGGTGGACGCCGGGCTGCGCGGCGTCGAATTCATCGCCTGCAACACGGATGCTCAGGCGCTGGCGATGTGCGACGCCGACGTCAAGCTCAACATCGGTCACCAGCTGACCAAGGGGCTGGGGGCCGGCGCCAACCCGGAGATCGGCCACGGCGCCGCGGCCGAGTCGCGTGACGAGATCAAGGAGGCGCTGAAGGGCGCCGACATGGTCTTCGTCACCGCCGGCGAAGGGGGCGGAACGGGCACCGGCGCGGCGCCGGTGATCGCGGACATCGCCAAGAACGAGATCGGCGCGCTGACCGTCGGGTGCGTGACCCGGCCGTTCGCCTTCGAGGGGAGCCAGCGGGCGCGTCAGGCGGACGACGGCATCCAGACGCTGCGCGACAACGTCGACACGCTGATCGTCATTCCCAACGAGAAGTTGCTGGCGATCGTGGAGCGCCGCACGTCGATGCTCGACGCCTTCCGCGAGGCCGACAACGTGCTCCGGCAGGGCGTCCAGGGCATAACGGACCTGATCACGATCCCCGGACTGATCAACCTCGACTTCGCCGACGTGCGCACGATCATGCGCGACGCCGGCACCGCGCTGATGGGAATCGGATCCGCGGCCGGCGAGAACCGGGCCTCCGAGGCGGCCAAGATCGCCATCTCCTCCCCGTTGCTCGAGGAGTCGGTCGAGGGCGCGATGGGGATCCTGCTCAACATCACCGGTGGTCACGACCTCGGCCTGTTCGAGGTCAACGAGGCTGCCGAGATCGTCCAGTCCGCCGCCGACGAGAACTCGAACATCATCTTCGGAGCGGTCATCGACGACGCGATGGGCGAGGACGTCCGGGTCACGGTGATCGCCACCGGGTTCGACCACGGTCGCCTCCGCGCTCGCGCCGGACGCGAGCGGCGGCCCGGCACGCGCGATGTCACGATCGACGACGTCCGGCGCTCCTCGCTCGAGATCCGCGACGACGAGATCGACATCCCCTCGTTCCTTAAGGAACGTTAGGCGCCGCGACGGCACCGCAACCTCAGTGCCGGTGATCTGTTCTACCGGCGTCAGACTCCACGGCCGAAAGGGAACCTCGCGTGCGGCCGGATGGCGCGCTTCCGCGCGGCACGCTCCGATCCAACGGCGGGCGAAGGCCCGTGCGCTCGTCACGCTGCTCGGTGCTGCCGCGATCGTCGCCGTCACCGCGCCCGAAGCCGTGGCTCAGCCGACACCGGCCGCGCCGGTGGTCATCGACGGTCCGAGTTCTGACATCGTCAGTCCCTCTGGGCTGGGAGTGTCGGTGGCCCGGGACGGGACCGGGGGCCTCGTCTACCTGAAGCAGGTCGCCGGGGTGCCGCACGTGTTCGTGTCCGTGCTCGCCGGTGGCGTCTTCCAGGCGCCGGTCGAGATCGACTCGACACTGCCCGGCGCCTCGTCCCAGCCGGTCATCGCGGCTGGGAACGGGGGACTGCTGCTGGTCGGCTTCATCAACGCCGGCAACCTGTACGAGGTCGGCCGCACGAGCGCCGCCCACGCACTCGGGGCGCCCGCGTTGCTCGCCGGCGGCGCGATCAACCCGTCGATCTCGATGAGCAACTTCGGCAAGGCCTACTTGGCCTTCACGGCCGCCTATGGCACCGGCGACGACGTGCGGACGGCCTACTACTACGCGGGCCAGTGGGCGCTCGAGGCGCCGGCGCTCAATGCCACCCCCGGCGACGACGCGGGCACCGGCGCGGGCCGGCCAGAGGTGGCCACGGCCGGCGACGGCGTGGCGATCGTGGTCTGGGGCGAAAACGGCCACGTATTCTCGAGGCGGGTCTGGGCCACGGCGCCGAGCGTGGTCGACGAGCAGGCCGACGCGCCCCTGCCGGGATGCACCGAGGCCTCGGCCGACGACCCGGTGGTGGCGACTGAGGGCGACTCCTCGTACGCCGACGTCGCCTTCGACGAGGTGGTCAGCTGCGGCGGCCCGCAGCAGTCCCGGGTGCTGATGAACCGGCTCCAGGCCTCGATCTACGACGGCATCAGCCAGGTCGACGGGCTGGCGGGAACGTCGCAGAGCGCCGACGACCCACAGATCACGATGGGCGAGTACGGAAACGGCTGGGTGACGTCCGCCGGCGAGGACACGAACAACCTGATCGCGACCGCCATGGGTGCCGACGGGGTGACGGTGGGCATCACCCAGGTCAACAGCCTCCCGGAGGCGTCCGCCCCCGATGGCCTGCCCGCGACCGCCGGCCTGTTCTCAAACTTCGTGGCCTGGCAACAGGACCCGGGCTCGGCCGGCATGCCTGAGATCCGGGCCCGCTACGCCCCGGCAAACGGGACACTCGGGCCCGAGATGATCCTTTCCTCTGCGAGCCAGGGCCCGGTCGACGCCGCCGGCGGGCTGGCCGCCGACGGTGACGTCAACGGCGACGCGGCGGTGGCGTGGCTGCAGGGGAGCGGGCCGACGACCGAGGTCGTCGTGGCCCAGATGTATCAGCCGCCCGCGGGCTTCGCCGCGAAGAAGCCGGCCCCGTACGCGCGTACGCTGCAGCCCGTCCTGGCCTGGTCGGCGGCGGGCGATGCCTGGGGCCCGGTGCGCTACCTGGTGAGCGTCGACGGGACGCAGGTGGCGCAGACCGAGGCCACATCCGTGCGCGTTCCGGCTCCGCTGGCCAACGGTCCGCACACGTGGCAGGTCACGGCGGTCAACCCGGCCGGCCGCCAGAGCCAAATGCGCGCGGTCAGGGTGTTCGTCGACACCGTCCCGCCGCTGGCCGCGTTCACGCTCTACGGCCATCACGTCGAGGGCTCGCGCCTGCACGTGTTCGCCACCTATGCCGACCTGCCGCCCGTCAATCAGCCGGCCGCGGACGCGTCCGGGGTGGCCACGGTGACGATCGCCTGGGGCGACGGCACGATGGTCAAGTTGCTGCTCGGTGCGCACCGCAGCTACCACGCCTACACCCGGCCCGGCCGTTACCGGATCACGATGGTGGTGACCGACAAGGCCGGCAACGTGGCCCGGGCGTTCCTCGAGGTCAGGATCGCCAAACCGGCGAAGAAGGCTGCGGGCAAGACCCCGCCCGCGAAGAAGGCCACGCTGCGTTCGAGGCCGGCCGACGTCGCGGTCCAGCCCGCGCGGCCACACGCATCGACGCCGGCCCCTGACGAGAGACGCCGCTGACCGTTCTGCGCCGCTCGCTGGTGCTCGGCGTGGTGCTCGTACTGGCCGCCTCGGCCGCCGCGCGGGCGCAGGCTCCGATCTACCCGGCCACGCCTCCGACGCTGGGGGCGCTCTACCGCGACGGCCAGACCGGCCGCTACCTGCTCGGCGGCACCTGGCTGTTCCGGGCTGACCCGGGAGACGTGGGCGTGGTCCGGGGCTGGTGGAAGGGCCTGGCGGCCACCGGCGGCTGGTCGCCGGTCAGCATTCCGAACGCCTTCAACGCCGGCGACTTCTCCGCCGCGAGCATGGCCGGCTCGGTCGCGTGGTATCGCCGGGACTTCACGCTGCCCAGCACAGCGTTCGCGCGCTACGTGCCCGTCGCCGACCGCGACTGGATCCTGCGCTTCGAATCGGTGAACTACTACGCGACCGTCTGGCTGAACGGGCGCGTGGTCGGCGGGCACGCCGGCGCCTATCTGCCGTTCGAGTTCGACATCACGCCCTATCTGCGCGGGGGCGTCAACCGGCTGATCGTGCGGGTGGACAACCGCCTGTCGCCGGCGACCCTGCCGCCCAGCGACACCGCCGGTGACTGGTGGAACTTCGGCGGGATCCTGGAGGAGGTCTACCTGCGCGCGGTCGCGCGCGCGGACATCGCACAGGTCGTGATACGCCCGCTGCTGCACTGCCCCAGCTCGGGCCAGGGCTGCGCCGCCACGATCGACGAGCAGGCCGAAATCCGCAACCTCACCGGGGCGTCCCAGCGTGTCGAGCTCAGCGGGACCTACGGCGGTGAGCGGGTCGCCTTTGGCGCCGCCAAGACGATCGCACCGCACGCCACCTGGCTGGCGACCGCCGCCGTTAGCGTCGCCCACCCGCACGTGTGGGCGCCCGGCGACCCGTACCTGTACCGGGCCACGCTGATGCTGTCGGACGCGCACGGTCACCCGCTCGGCGGCTATATCGACTACAGCGGGATCCGTAGCATCGTCGTGACCCCCAGCGGGCTGCTCGAGCTGAACGGGCGGACCGTGCACCTGCGCGGCGTGGACCTCGAGGAGCAGAACCTCCTCACCGGCGCCGCGCTCGACCCGGCGCAAGACGCGCGGCTGATCGGGTGGGTCAGGGACCTCGGGGCCACCGTGATCCGCGCGCACTACCCGCTCAGCCCCGAGCTCGAGGAGCTGGCCGATCGCGATGGGATCCTGATCTGGTCCGAGATCCCCGTCTTTCAGGTCGCCGACCAGTACCTGACGCAGCCGGGCTGGCTGGCCTTCGCCAACGACACGCTCGAGCAGAACATCCTCGACAACGAGAACCACCCGTCGGTGATGCTGTGGAGCATCGGCAACGAGCTGACCACGCCTCCGACCCCGCAGGAGACGAGCTACATCGCCGAGGCGGTGGCGCTCGCGCACAAGCTCGATCCGACCCGGCCCGTCGGGATGGCGATCTCGGATTGGCCCGGGGTGCCGTGCCAGCCGGCGTACGCGCCGCTCGACGTGATCGGCTACAACGATTATTTCGGCTGGTACGACTCCGGGGGCGGCGTCACCGACGATCGCGACGGGCTCAGCCCGTTTCTCGACAGCCTGCGGGCCTGCTACCGGGGCAAGGCGATCTTCGTGACGGAGTTCGGCTTCGAGGCCAACCGCAGCGGGCCCGTCGAACAGCGGGGCACCTACCAGTTCCAGTCCAACTCGGCCGCGTTCCACCTCGGCGTGTTCGCGCTCAAGCCGTGGCTCGCCGGGGCGCTGTACTTCGGGCTCCAGGACTTCGCGGTCGACCCCAGCTGGACGGGCGGCGACCCCTTGCCCGACCCGCCGTTCGACCAGAAGGGGCTGGTCAACCTCGTGGGCAGGCGCAAGCCGGCCTTCTCGGTGGTCTCGCGCATCTACCACGCCACGGTCCAGATCGCGCCCGCACGCTAGGGGCGGCGGGCGGGCCAAGGTCCGTCGCGACGTGTAATAGCCTCACACCAATGACCTCGACCGCCGCGACCGGCCTCAGGCATACGCCTCTATATGAGCGCCACGCCGCCGCCGGCGCGAAGCTGGTTCCGTTCGCCGGATGGGAGATGCCCGTGCAGTACGAGGGCATCCGCCAGGAGCACCTCGCGGTCAGGCGGGACGTGGGGGTGTTCGACGTCTCACACATGGGACAGGTGGCGACCTGCGGCCCCGCGGCGCGCCAGTTCCTGCAGCTGATGCTCTCGAACGACGTGCGGCGGATCCCGGAGGGCGGCGCCCAGTACGGCCTGATCTGTCGCGAGGATGGCGGCGTGCTGGACGACCTGTTCACCTACCGGCTGGCCGATTGCGAGTACCTGACGGTGACCAACTCAGCCAACCACGACAAGGACCTGGCGTGGTTTCAGGCCCACGCGGCCGGGCTCGATGTCGACGTGTCCGACGTGGCGGCGAAGTTCGCGATGCTGGCGGTCCAGGGCCCGCGTGCCCGAGCGCTCGTGCGAGGCCTTTCCGACGGGTCGTTGCCGTCGCGCATGCACTGCTGCCAGCGGACCGTGGCCGGCGCGGCCGTGCTCGTCTGCGGGACCGGGTACACCGGCGAGGACGGGGTCGAGTTGCTGGTGGATCCCGGCGACGCGGAGGGAGTGTGGGACGCGATCGTCGGCGCCGGAGCCACGCCGGCCGGGCTCGGGGCCCGCGACACGCTCCGCCTGGAGGTGTGCTTTCACCTGTACGGCAACGACATGAACGAGGACCGCAACCCGATCGAGGCCGGGCTCGGGTGGTGCTGTCAGGAGGCGACGGGTTTCATCGGCGCCGAGGCCATCGCGGCCGCTCGGCGCGACGGACCGGCGCAGAAGCTCGTGCCGTTCGCGATCGAGGGGCCCGGCATCGCGCGGTCCGGCAACCCGGTCATCGGCGGCGGTGAGGTCACCAGCGGGACGTTCTCTCCGTGTCTGGAGCGCGGGATCGGCCTGGCCTACGTCCCCGCCGGACGCGCCGAGCCAGGCGAGAAGATCGAGATCGACGTCCGCGGCACGACCCGTCCTGCCGTGGTCGAGCGCAAGCCCCTGTACCGGAAGGAGGCGTGAGCATGGCCGAACCCACGTACCCCGACGATCTGCTGTACCACCCTGAACACGACTGGGCGAAAATCGAGGGCGATACCGCGACCTTCGGAATCACCTGGTACGCGCAGGACACGCTGGGCGAGGTCGTCTTCTTCGGAGCGCCGAGCATCGGGGCCAGTGTGAGCAAGGACGACCCCTACACCGAGATCGAGTCGGTCAAGGCGGTCTCGGATGTGTTCGCCCCGCTCTCCGGAGAGATCGTGGCCGTGAACGAAGCCCTGGCCGACAATCCCGAGACCGTCAACGAGGACCCGTACGGGGAGGGCTGGCTGGTCAAGGTCAAGCTCAGCGATCCGTCGGAGACCGAGTCGCTGATGGACGCCGCCGAGTACCAGGCGACGCTGTCGTGAAGGTCCGGGCGTGAGCCGTTACACCTCGGTCACCGAGGCCGACCTGGCCGAGATGCTCCAGGCGATCGGCGTCGGCTCGGTCGAGGAGCTGTTCAGCGACATCCCGGCCGGGCTGCGGCTCGGGCGCCCGCTCGCCCTCGGCGGCGATCTCTCCGAGCAGGAGGTGTACGAGGAGCTGCGCGCGCTGGCGGCGGTCAACGTCTCCACCGAGGACGAGGTGTCGTTCCTGGGCGCCGGCATGTACGACCACTACGTGCCGGCCCTGATCGACTCGATCATCCAGCGCTCGGAGTTCCTCACCCCGTACACGCCCTACCAGCCGGAGATATCCCAGGGCGGCCTCCAGGCCATGTTCGAGTACCAGACGGCGATCTCCGAGCTGACCGGCCTGCCCGTGTCCAACGCGTCGGTGTACGAGGGACCGAGTGCCGTCGCGGCCGCCGGGTACGTGGCCAAGCTGGACAACGGGCGCCGGCGCTTCGCCGTCTCACGCGGCGTTCACCCTCATTCCCGAGAGACCCTGGGCACCCTGTCCCACGGGTGGGGGATGGAGGTGGTCGAGCTACCGCTGTCCGAGGGCGTGACCGAGGCGTCCGCGTTCGACGACGGGGTCAGCGCGGTGGTCGTGCAGCAGCCGAACTTCCTGGGCGCGATCGAGAACCTCAGGCCGATCGTCGAGGCGGCCCATGGGGCAGGGGCGCTGGTGATCTGCGCCTGCGATCCGCTGCCGCTGGCGCTGCTCTCCTCGCCCGGCGAGTGCGGCGTGGACATCGCCGTCGGCGAGGGCCAGACGCTCGGCAACCGGCTGGACTTCGGCGGCCCGTCGTTCGGGTTCTTCGCCGCCACCGAGGCACTGATCCGGCGGGTCCCGGGCCGGATCGCCGGCCAGACCCGCGACCTGGACGGCAAGCGTGGGTTCGTGCTCACCCTGCAGACGCGGGAGCAACACATCCGGCGCGAGCGGGCGACCTCGAACATCTGCACCTCCCAGGCGCTGAACGCCCTGGCCGGCGTCATCTACCTAAGCTGGCTCGGACGCCGGGGGATCACCGAGCTGGTCGAGCTGATGCTGCAGCGCACGGCCTACGCGCGTGAGCGCCTGCAGGCCGTCGACGGGGTGGCGTTGCTACACCAGCAGCCGGTGGTCCGGGAGTTCGCGGTCACCCTCGACGCGCCGGTGGACCGCGTGATCGCCCGCTGCCGCGAGCAGGGCGTCAACCCCGGATACCCGCTGGCGCGCGACTACCCAGAGCATGCCGACGGGCTGCTCGTGGCCATCACCGAGCGGCGGACGCGGGCCGACATCGACCGGCTCGCGGAGGTGCTCGGCCGGGCCGTGGCCGTGGAGCGGCGCGAGCTGGCGGACGTGAAGGCATGACCACCCGGGCGCACTGGTTCACCGCGGAGGCTGACGACGAGCTGACGATCTTCGACCGGTCCAAGCCGGGTCGGCGGGCGTTCGTCGCCCCCGAGCTGGACGTCCCCGAGCGCCCGCTCGACGAGCTGCTTCCGCCCGCGCTGCGGCGCACCGAGCCGGCCCGCCTGCCCGAGGTCTCAGAGCCCGAGATCGTCCGCCACTTCAACCGGCTGTCCAAGCGCAACTTCGACCTCGACACCGGCTTCTACCCGCTCGGCTCGTGCACGATGAAGCACAACCCCAAGCTGCACGAGCGCGTGGCCGCGCTACCGGGACACGCCAAGCTCCATCCCCTCCAAGACCCCTCGCGCGCCCAGGGCGCGCTCGAACTGATGTATCGCCTCCAGGAGGCGCTGGCCGAGATCGCCGGACTGCCGCACGTCTCGCTGCAGCCGTCGGCCGGGTCCCACGGCGAGCTGGCCGGAGTGCTGCTGACCCGAGCGTTCCACGAGGATCGCGGCGAACAGCGGAGCAAGGTGCTGACCCCCGACACCGCGCACGGGACCAACCCGGCGACGGTGACGATGGCCGGCTACGAGGTGGTC
Source organism: uncultured Solirubrobacterales bacterium (assembly GCA_963704385.1). Taxonomy (GTDB): domain Bacteria; phylum Actinomycetota; class Thermoleophilia; order Solirubrobacterales; family Solirubrobacteraceae; genus Palsa-465. The sequence continues at coordinate 4,515,378 of OY969904.1, read as the reverse complement.
AAGGTCGGTACCGACGCGCGCGGGAACGTCGACCTCGACGACCTGCGGGCGAAGGCCGACGAGGACGTCGCCTGCCTGATGCTGACCAACCCCTCGACGCTGGGCCTGTTCGAGACCGGGATCGAGGAGATCGAGGCGATCGTCCACGGCGTCGGAGCGACCCTGTACTACGACGGGGCCAACCTGAACGCGATCATGGGCATCTCCCGGCCGGGCGACATGGGCTTCGACATCGTGCACTTCAACCTGCATAAGTCGTTCACGCAGCCGCACGGCGGCGGCGGTCCGGGTGCCGGGCCGATCGCCGTCTCGGACCGGATCGAGCCGTTCCTGCCGCGGCCGCAGGTGGTCCGGCGCGAGCACGCCGAGAACGGCTCGGAGGGGCGAGCGGGCTTCCATTACGACCTGGACTACGACCGGCCCAAGTCGATCGGTCGCCTCCGCGGTTTTCAGGGCAACTACGGCGTGTTCGTGCGCTCCTACGCCTACATCCGTTCGCTCGGGGCCCCCGGGCTGCGCGAGGTTTCGGAGGTCGCGGTCCTGAACGCGAACTACCTCCTCGCCCGCCTGCGGCGCGAGGGGGTCCTCGAGTACCTGCCGGCCGCCCAGGACCGTCTGTGCATGCACGAGTTCGTCCTCTCGGGCTCGCCGATGAAGCGCGAGCTGGGCATCAGGACCCTCGACCTGGCCAAGCGCCTGCTCGACCACGGGGTGCATCCGCCGACCGTCTACTTCCCGCTGATCGTCGACGAGGCCCTCCTGGTCGAGCCGACCGAGACCGAGACCAAGGAGACCCTCGATCGGTTCGCCGAGATCGTGGCCGAGATCCTGCGCGAGGCCCGCGAGGACCCGGAGATCGCCCGCAACGCGCCTTACAGCACGCCGGTCCGCAGGCTCGACGAGGCGGCCGCCGCCCGCCATCCTGTGGTCAGAGAAGCCCTGTAGGGGGCCCTAAAGCCCGGCCACGGAATGGCCGATAGCAACCACAAATATGTTGCTCGGGCCGTTGAGCCGTTCCGGGACGCTCAAACGTGTCGCCAAGGGGGTCCCGCTCCCGCCGGACGAGCGGTCGCTCGCCGGGACGGTCAGCGCGTGCTTCTACATCGTCGGCGGGGTCACGCTGCTGGCCCTGCTCGTGCTCCCTGGGGTTCCCCACGGGCACCGGCTGGTCCTCCTGGGCCTGGCCCTGGTCGCCTGCGCGTGGGGCGTGGCCTCACTGCTGCTGATCGGTTGGGAGGGCAAGCCGCGCGCGCTGCTCCACATCTCCGGCCTGGTCGCGCTGGCCATGATCGCGGTCGCCGTCGCCTCGTCCGGCGGCGCCCAGTCGCCGGCGTGGATCTACCTGTTCTTCATCCCGGTGTTCGCCGCCTACTTCTTCCCGCCCCGGGTGGCGATCGCGTACTTCGCCGCGACCGCAGCGACTCAGGCGCTGGTTCTGCTGTACGACCCGCGGGCCGGACACGGCGTGTTCGTGGCCGAGCTGGTGATCGCCTCGGCGGCCTACTTCGCGATCGGGGGCGCCATCATCGCCGGCAAGGCCCTGCTGGCCAGCTTTCGCCTGCGCGCCGAGCGGCTGGCCGCCGAGCAGAGCGCGCTGTCGCGGCTCGCCACTGCGGCGATCGAGGCCGAGACTCCCGAGCGGATCTATGAGCTGGTGGCGCGGGAGACGGCCGGGCTGATCGGAGCGGCCGCGGCCACGATCCTGCGCCTGGACAGCGACTCACAGGCCACGGTCATGGGCTCGTGGGCCGACGGGGCCGGCACCCGCGACCCGCCGGGAACGGTCGTCGAGGTGCGACCGGGCAGCGACACGGCCCGGGCCCGCGACGAGAACGCACCGGTGCGCACCGACAGTCCCCTGGCCGCCGCCGGCTACGCGTCGAGCATCGTCGCGCCCGTGGGCCTGGGCGACCGCACCTGGGGGGTGCTCGCGGTCACGGCGCCGGAGCCGGTGCACCTCACGGCCAGGGACGAGCAGGAGCTGACCGCGCTCGGGAACCTGCTGGCCACCGCGATCGCCAGCATCGAGGAACGGGCCAAGCTCTTCGCCCAGGCCTCGACCGATCCGCTCACGGGGGTGGCCAACCACCGCACGCTCCAGGAGCGCCTGGAGGCCGAGGTCTCTCGGGCTCAGCGCCACGAGGCGCCGCTGGCCGTGGCTCTGATCGACATCGATCACTTCAAGCAGGTCAATGACTTCGGCGGCCACGAGGCGGGCGACGAGCTGCTCGTGCGGGTGGCCGGCTGCCTGGCCGACCAGGCCCGCGCCGAGGACACGCTCGGCCGTATCGGCGGAGATGAGTTCGCCTGGCTGATGCCCGAGACGACCAGGGAGCAGGCGCTGGTCGCCGTCGAGCGCGCCCGGCGGCTGATCGCCGCCACCGCGTCCCGGCAGTACCGGATCACGGTCTCGGGCGGGATCTGCGACACCAACGCGACCCGCGACCCGGCCGAGCTGATCAGCTTCGCCGACGCGGCGCTGTACTGGAGCAAGGCCCACGGGCGCAACCTGTGCTGGATCTACGACCCGAGCTCGATCTCCGAGCTCTCGGCCCGCGAGCGCGTCGAGCGGCTCGAGCGCTCGAGCGCCCTGCTGGGCCTGAGGGCGCTGGCCCGCGCCATCGACGCCCACGACCCGGCCATGAGCAGGCACTCGGACCGGGTCGCCGCCCTGGCCTCGAAGCTGGCCCGGGCCGCGGGCTGGTCCCCCGAGCGCGCCGTGCTCCTGAGCGAGGCGGCGCTCGTGCACGACGTCGGGAAGGTCGGCGTCCGGCGCGACCTCCTGTACAAGAGTGGCGCCCTGAGCAGAGCCGAACGCGAGCAGGTCAAGGCCCACGCCGAGCTGACCGCGCGGATCACCGAGGGGGTGCTCACGCCCGAACAGGTGGAGTGGATCCGCTCCCACCACGAGCGGCCCGACGGGCGTGGATACCCGCGGGGCCTGACCGCATCCGGCGTCCCGGAGGGCGCGGCCCTGCTCGCCGTGGCCGACGCGTGGGATGCCATGACCACCGGGCGGCCGGGTCAGCAGCCCAAGTCCGTTGACACCGCACTGGCCGAGTGCGCGACGCTGGTCGGAAGCCAGTTCACCCGGACTGCCGTCGGCGCGCTGCTGAAGCTGCACGCCAGCGGCGAGCTTGACCTGACCGACCTGGCTGCGCTCCGGGACACGGTCCCGCCCGGCGCGGATTAGCCTGCACCGAATGGATCGGTTCGTGCGAGAGGCCGCGCGTGCGGTCGGCCGCCGCGCCGAACGGGAGCTCGAGGCCCTGGTCGGGGTGTCTTCGCCGTCCGGCGACGTGCCGGGAGCGGACGAGACGCTCGCGATCTGCGCGGCGCTGCTTCCCCCCGGAGCAGAGATCGAGCGGGTGACGTCCTCGACGCCGGGCAGCGCTCCCGACCTCCTGGCTCGGGTCTCGGGGACCGGCTCCCGGCGGATGCTGCTGCTCGGCCATGTCGACACCGTGATCGGGCACGACTCACACTCGCCGCTGCGCCGGGAGGGCGAACGGCTGCTCGGACCGGGCACATGCGACATGAAGGGCGGGGTGATGCTCGCCCTGGGCGCGGCGCGAGAGCTGTCGGCCAGGCCGGAGGCGTTCGCCGAGCTGGCCGTCCTGCTCGTCACCGACGAGGAGTGGCGGACCCAGGAGTTCCGGCACACGGCCCGGTTCGCGGGGTACGACGCCTGCCTGTGCTTCGAGGCCGGGGAACGCGGGCCCGCAGGTCAGGAGGGAGTCGTGGTGCGCCGCAAGGCGGCGGGCACGCTGCGGGCCATCGCCCACGGGCGCCCCGCGCACTCCGGCAGCGCCCCGGACCAGGGCGCCAACGCCCTGCTGGCTCTGGCCCGCACGGCGACCACCGTCTCGGAGCTTCACGACCCTCGGGGCCCCGACCGGCTCAGCGTCGTGCCCACCATCCTCCGTTCCGGCGATGCCTTCAACGTCGTCCCGGCCGCCGGCGAGCTGGTGTTCGACCTGCGGGCCGACCGGAGCGAGGCCTTCGCGGCCGTGCTCGAGGCCGTTCCCGCGGAGGTCGACGGCGTCCTGGTGCAGGGGCGGATGGAGCGGCTGTGGCCGGGCATGGACTCCCGGGCGGCGACCGGCGAGCTGCTACGGCGGGCCGCCGACCGCCTCGGCCGCCCGATCGTCGGCGTCGCCCGCGGCGGGGCGAGTGACGCGAGCCACTTCGCCACCGCGATCCCGCTGACCATCGACGGGCTCGGCCCGCGGGGCGGCGGCGCTCACACGCACGAGGAGTTCGTGCTCGCGCCCTCCCTCCAGGAGCGGGCCGAGGTCGCCCTGGCCGTGGCAGTGGAGGCGCTCGCGGGCTGAGAGGGCAGCCGCGAGGTTGCTTGGTGCTCGGCGCGGCGGCGTCGCCGCCGCCGCGATCGACTCGAGCTCAGGTCGGGTCCAGAAAGCGGCGAGCCTCGTCTCCGCCCAGGTCCGTTCCGGTGATCAGCTTCCGGGTCGGCGTCACCCGATAGACGGGACCGAAACGGTCGCCAATCAGACGCAGGACATACTCGCCGCGCCAGTGCGCGTAGTAAAAGCCAAGAACCTTCAGCATCCACACGCGATCAGGCCGGATATAGCGCCGGGGTCTGGGCCGTTCACGCGCCATGCCGCACCATCGGCCTGAGCGCGGTCGCCTGAGAGCGGGTTGGGCTCCATGCGGACGAATAGGCTCCCCGGTGGATGGGCCTGGCCACCTGCCATCCTGTGTGCATGAGCACGACCGCTCCGCGACCCAAGACCCCGACCCGGGTGACCGCCCGGGCCCAGGTCCAGCTTCAGGGTGTCGCCCTGCTGTTCGGGATCGTCCTGCTCATGTGGCTCGTCGAGGTGATCAACTGGGCCGACTCCTACCGGCTCGACAACGACGGCATCTACCCGCGGAGCCTGGGACACCTGTGGGGGATCTTCACCGCGCCGTTCATCCATGCGAACTTCGCGCCGCACCTGCTCGACAACACGATCCCGCTCGTGTTCATGGGGTTCATCATCGCCCTGAGCGGCGCCGTGCGCCTGGCCAAGGTGACCCTGATCGTGATCCTGGTCGGCGGGATCGGCACCTGGCTGGTCGCGCCCGCGCACACGGTCACGATCGGGGCCAGCGGAATCGTCTTCGGCTACGCGACGTACCTGTTCACCCGCGGGTTCTTCGACCGCAGCTTGCTCGAGCTCCTGACCGGGCTGTTCGTCGGGGTGATCTGGGGCGGAGCGCTGGTGGCCAGCGTCGTGCCCCACGCCGGCGTCTCGTGGCAGGGTCACGTGTGCGGAGCGATCGGCGGTGTCGTGGCCGCGGTGGTCCTACGCAGCGAGCGGCCGCCGGCCAGGCAGTCCCGCAAAGGCACCGCGCAGCCCGCCGGCGTGCTCTCGAAGTAGCCTGCCGCCTGCACCATGCGCATCTTCTCCGGCATCCAGCCGACCGGACGCAAGCACCTCGGCAACTACATCGGCGCGATCACCCAGTACGTGGCCGGCCAGGACCGCGGCGAGGCGATCTACTGCATCGTCGACCTGCACGCGATCACGGTGGCCTACGACCCGGTGACGCTGCGCGAGTCGGTCTACGACACCGCGGCCACGCTGCTGGCCGCCGGCCTCGATCCCGAGCGCTGCATCTTCTTCCGCCAGGGCGACGTGTCCGACCACACCGAGCTGTGCTGGCTGCTCTCGGCCGTGACCGCGTTCGGCGAGCTGAACCGGATGACCCAGTTCAAGGAGAAGTCGGGGGCCCAGCGTGACCTGGTCTCCGCCGGCCTGTTCTTCTACCCCGTGCTCCAGGCCGCCGACGTGCTGGCCTACCGGGCCAACGAGGTGCCGGTCGGTGAGGACCAGCGCCAGCACGTCGAGCTCATGCGCGACGTTGCCGAGCGCTTCAACGCCCGGTTCGGCGAGATCCTGGTCGCCCCCGAGGTGCGGGTTCCGTCGGTCGGGGCCCGGATCATGGACCTCCAGCATCCGGACCGGAAGATGTCGACCACCGGGGGCAGCTCGCAAGGCACCGTATACGTGATCGAGGACCCGGACGAGGTGATCAAGAAGGTCCGCTCGGCGGTCACCGACTCGGGCAGCGAAGTCGTGCGCGCGCCCGACAAGCCGGGGATCACGAACCTGATCGAGATCCTCGCCGCCGTGCGGGGCACCGCGCCCGAGGAGATCGAGCGCGAGTTCGACGGGTCCGGCTACGGCGCGTTCAAGGCCGCGGTGGCCGACGCCCTCGTCGGCTACCTGGCCCCGGTCCGGGAACGCTACGAGGGGCTGCGCGCGGACGAGACTGCGCTCGAGGAGATCCTGGCCGAGGGGGCCGAGAAGGCCCGCGCGATCGCCTCCGACACGGTCGCGGACGTCCGCCAGGCGATGGGCGTCGGTCCGGTCCGGATCGCGCAGTAGCCTCCGCGCCTGTGCACCTCGTAGAGCTCGAGCTGGACCTCGACGTCTTCGCCGGGCCGTTCGACCTTCTGCTCACCCTGATCCTGCGCGAGGAGGTCGACCTGCTCGAGGTCGACCTGGCCGAGATCGTGATCTCGTACATCGACCATCTCGAGCGCCGGGGCGAGCTGGAGCTCGAAGCGGCGACCGAGTTCCTGGTCCTGATCGCCGCGCTGCTGGAGCTGAAGTCGCGGCTGCTGCTCCCCGGCGAGGAGGAGGAGCTGATCGAGCTCGATCCGGGCGAGGCGGCCGAGGAGCTCCTCGCCCGCCTGCTCGATGCCCATCGTTATCGCGGTGTGGCCACGCATCTCCAGGACCAGCTGGCCTCCGAGTCGGGGTACCGCTTTCGGTCCGCCCCGCTGCCCGCCGGCCTGCGCCGGGCCCCGCTGCGCGATGCCCGGGCGGTCTACGACCCGGCGACGCTCGCCGCGGCGATCGGCGACCTGCTGGCGCTCCCCGAGCCCGTGGACATCCGGCATATGGCCGCGCCCCAGGTCTCGGTCGCCTCCCGGCTGGCCCATCTCCGGGCCCTCTTGCGCCGGGGGAGCTTCACCTTCGACGAGGCGGTCGGAGGAGCCGACCGGATGACCGTCGCGGTCACGCTGTTCGCCGTCCTGGAGCTGTACCGCCGGGGCGAGCTGACCTGGACCCAGGACCGCCCGTTCGACGAGGTCAGGATCGAGGCCGGCGGGCTGGGGTCCGCCGTCGGTCCGGCCGGGCCGGCGTCCACTGCCCGTGCGCCGGCGGCCGGCGGCCGTGCGCCGGCGTCCACCGCCCGTGCGCCGGCGTCCACCGCCCGTGCGCCGGCGTCCACCGCCCGTGCGCCGGCGTCCGGCGGAGCGATCGCCGTATGAGCCTGGAGCTCGAACCCAAGCTCGAGGCGCTCCTGTTCCTCAGCGCGGAGCCGGTCAGGGCGCAGGCACTGGCTCAGGCGACCGGGGCCGAGCTGCACGAGGTCGTGACCGCGCTCGAGCGGCTGCGCGAGCACTACGAGTTCGAACGCCGTGGGCTTGTCCTGCGCGAGTTGGCCGGGGGCTGGGCGCTGTCCAGCCATCCGGACGCCGAGCCGGCCGCCCGCCAGCTCCTGGCCAAGCCCCGGACCCCTCCCCTGAGCGCCGCCCAGGCCGAGACGCTGGCCATCGTCGCCTACCTGCAGCCGGTCTCCCGGCCCGAGATCGCCCGGATCCGCGGCGTCAACGCCGAGTCGGCCGCGTCCACCCTGCTCGAGCGGGGGCTCATCGAGGAGGCCGGCCGGTCCCAGTTCGGGGCCGTCCTGTACCGGACCACGGACCTGTTCCTGCGCCTGTTCGGACTCGATTCGACCGCCGGACTGCCCGAGATCACGGCCTTCGACCCTTCACCCGAGCTCGAGCACGAGCTCCGCGACCGGTTGATGCAGGCCGGGGAGGCGCGGGCCGGGAACGTGTAGGGGGGACGGGCGCAGGGCGGGCCAACGGCGGACCAAGGCTGTTTCAGCGAGGGGGAGGGGCGCGTGATCCGCGGTCGGGAGCCGACCGCCAACCCCCGGGATGGCGCTCACACGTCACACCCCCTCGCCCGCCCGGGGGTTTGTCGTGTCGTAGTCGCCAGGCGGCGATCAGACGACACGGCCCCCCGGGTCGAGACGGGTTTGTCGTATGGTCCCCGCGGACCGCCCCGCTCGCTCTCCTTCACTGCGCAGTTCGGCGACAGTCGACGAAGCTGGCGGAGGCCGCCGCGCGCCGACGCGAACATTGGCGATTCACCGCCGGGGGGTGACGGCGAATCGCCAATGTTCCCCTTGACTGCTGCCCTTCCGCGCTCCGCCAAGCGCCGCGCACCCGCCCGCCCGCCCACCCGAAACCCCCGAAGTACCACACCCATACCTCTCAGGTACGATTGCGCGTTGAATGGAGCGCTCGCTGGTCACCGCTCACCCGCAGCTCGAGCCGCTTCTCAGTGAGCGGCCGCAGCGGGCCAAGCTGCTGGACGCGATGGTCCGGGTGGTGGCGGAGAAGGGGTATGACGCGGCCACGGTGGCCGACGCGGTGCGGCTGGCCCGGGTCTCACGCGGGACGTTCTATGCGCTGTTCGAGTCCAAGGAGGCGTGCCTGGCCGCGGCCTACGCCCTCGGGCTCGATGTGCTGGCGGCCCGGGTCAGCGAGGCGGTTCGGGGCGCGGCGGACTGGCGCGAGGAGCTGCGGCTGGGCCTGCGGGCCTACCTGCGCACGTTCGACGAGGAGCCGCTGTTCGCGAGGGTGTACCTCCTCGAGGGAGGGCCGGTCCCGGCCGAGCGCGACGCCGGGATCCGGCGGTTTGCCCGGCGGTACGGGATGAGCTTCGCGCGGGCCGGCGTGACCGTGCCCGAGGAGGCGCTGTACGTGCTCGCGGCGGGCGTGCACGAGCTGGCGCGGGCGCACGTGCGCGCTGGCGGGCGGGCGATCGAACTGGAAGACGTCCTGGTGGGCTGCGCCGTGCGGCTCGCCGTAAAGGAGGAGCCATGGACCTGACGTTCACCGAGCAGGAGGCCGCGCTGCGCGACGAGCTGCGGGCGTGGTTCAAGGACAACCATCCGGGGGAGGAGCCCGCGGGCGAGGCGGCCCTGGAGTGGCGGCGCGACTACCAGCGGCGCCTGGCCCACGCCGGGTGGGCGGCCATGACCTGGCCGGTCGAGTACGGCGGGCGGGGCGCGACCCTGACCGAGTCGGCGATCTTCTTCGAGGAGCTCGCGCGGGCCGGGGCGCCGCTGCCGATCAACACGCTCGGTCTGCTGCTCGCCGGCCCGACGATCATGACCTGGGGCACCCAGGAGCAGAAGGACCGCTTCCTGACCCCGATCGTCACGGCCGAGGAGATCTGGTGCCAGGGCTTCTCCGAGCCGGAGGCCGGATCGGACTTCGCCTCGCTGAAGACCCGCGCGGTCAAGGACAACGGGGACTGGGTGGTGACCGGCCAGAAGGTCTGGACCAGCGGCGCCCAGTACTCGAAGTGGTGCATGCTGGTCGCCCGGACCGACACGGAGGTCCCCAAGCACAAGGGCCTCACGTACTTCCTGATGGACATGGAACAGGACGCCGTCCAGGTCCGCCCGCTGCGCCAGATCACGGGCGAGGCCGAGTTCAACGAGCTGTTCATCGAGGAGGCGCGGATTCCCGACGACAACGTGCTCGGCGGTGTCGGCAACGGCTGGAAGGTCGCCCTGACCACGCTGATGAACGAGCGCGCCGGACTGGGCTTCTTCCTGCAGGTGCGCCTGCGCGAGCTGCTCGACCAGCTCCTGGCCGAGGCCGACCGTCGTGGCCTGCTCGACGATCCGGTGGTCGCGGACCGGCTCGGCGAGCTGCACCTCAAGGCGGAGGTGCTGCGGCTCACCGCCTACCGAGGTCTCAGCACGATCGAGCGTTACGGGGCGCCCGGCCCCGAGGGGTCGCTGACCAAGTGGATGTGGTCGGAGACCAACCAGCATCTGACCCAGCTGGCCGCCGACCTGCTCGGTACGGAGGCGCTGCTCGCCTCACGGCCGTGGAGCTACGAGCTGCTGCGAGCGCGCGGGAACACGATCGAGGGCGGCACGACCGAGATTCTCAAGAACATCGTGGCCGAGCGTGTGCTCGGTCTGCCCAAGGCACGTTAGGAGGGCGGCGGACATGGATTTCGACCTCACCGATGAGCAGAAGCAGATCAAGCAGGTTGCGCACGATCTGCTGGCGTCGCGCTCCCCGTTCACGAAGGTCCGCGAGGCGGCCGAGGCCGGGAGCTACGACCCGGGTCTGTGGCGCGAGCTGGTGGAGCTCGGCTGGCCCGGGATCGCCGTGGCCTCCGAGCACGGCGGCCAGGACCTCGGTGCGGTGGAGCTCGGGGTGCTGCTCGAGGAGCTCGGCTTCGCGTGCGCGGCCACGCCCTTCCTGTCGACGGCCACCGCGGCGGCGGTGATCGACGCCACCGGCACACCCGAGCAGCGCTCCCGGTGGCTGCCGGCCCTGTGCTCGGGCGAGGCCACGGCGGGGATCGGCACCCGCGAGCTGGCCGCCGACGCCGGTGACGGCGCCGTGATCGTCCTCGTCGACGGCGACGACGCATCGCTCGTGGACCGCTCCGAGGCCGACGTGCGCGAGCTCGTGACGATCGACCCGACGCGGCGCTTCGCCACCGTCTCCGGAGACGGCCAGCCGCTGGGCGCCGGCGCCGCCGACCGGGTCCGCGCGGCCATCGCCGCCGAGGTGGTGGGCGTCTGCCAGCGGGCGCTGGACATGACCGTGGAGTACGTCAAGGACCGCAAGCAGTTCGGGGTCGCGGTCGGCTCCTTCCAGGCCGTCAGCCACCGCTGCGCCCAGATGCTCCTGCTGACCGAGAGCGCACGGTCCGCGGCCTACTTCGCCGCCTGGGCGGCCGACGCCGACCCCGAGCGCCTGCCCGAGGGCGCGGCCCTCGCCGCCGCGGCGGCCGCCGACGGCGGACGCGAGACCACGGCCGGGGCGATCCAGGCCCACGGCGGCATCGGCTTCACGTGGGAGGCGGACGTCCACTGGCTGTACAAGCGCGCGCAGCTCGACGCCGCCCTGCTCGGCGGCTCTCGCCGGCACCGGGCCGCTCTGGCCAGGATCGCGGCCGAGCGGGTCGGGAACTCGGTGCCCGCCGGGTAGCGATCCCCGCGCGGTCCCGGGCGCCCCGCAAGTTTCACCCCCATCCGGCGTTGTCTCACCCAGACGTGAGGCTCCGGAAGAGGTACACGCGCCGTCAGGCGCTCGCGCAGGCCGGCCGAGCCGGGGCCGCGGGCGCGCTGGCGATCACGCTTCCCCCGAAGCTGCTCGGACCACTGCCGGGGCCGGCAGCCGGGCTCAGCGCCACACAGGCGCAGACCCTGCGGGCCGCCGTGGCCAGGATCGTTCCCGCGAGCGCCGCGGGCGATTGGTCGGCCGCGGACGTCGGGGCCGACAGCTACATCCTCACTCTCTTATCCGGCGTCAGCCGCATCTACGCCGGTGGCCCGTACCGCTCGAGCTTCGGCCGCTTCCAGAGCCTGTCCCGGGTCAAGCAGATCGGGTGGAGCGGGGAGGTCCAGAGCCTTCGCACCCTGTACGCGAACGGGCTGGCCCAGCTGAACACCATGGCCGGGGGTGACTTCGCGTCGGCGCCGTCTGCGCTCCAGGACGCGATCCTGACCGAGCTCGACGACAGCGGCAGCGACTTCTTCGGCGCCCTCTACAACCACACGATGGAGGGCGTCTACTCGCATCCGGTGTACGGCGGCAACAGCGACTACCGGGCCTGGAACGCCTTCGGCTATGCGGGCGACGTCCACGGCGTGCGCTTCCCGGGCATCGGCCCGGCCGACGCACCGTGGAACATCTACGGCGGCTACGCGCCGGAGGAGATGGCGCTCCCGGGGAAGGAGACGGCGTGAGGCGGCTCGCGCTCGTGATCGCCGGTGCGCTCGCGCTCGGGCTGTCGGCGACGACAACCTCAGCAGCGGCGCTGCCGATACCTGTACTCGCGGCCGGACCGAGCGGCGTCCCGTTCTACTACGACGCGCTCGGGCCGATGTCCGACGTCACCGCCCAGTGGCAGCGCTACCAGCCCGCGAACGTGTTTTGCGTCCAGCCCGACGTGACCGAATACACCCCGGGCGGGATCGGCCCGACCGTCACCGGGCGCAACCCCGCGTGCCGGCACTCCGGCTTTGAGAAGAGCGCCACGGGGCTGGTGATCATCCGCGTCGACACCCCGACCCTGTGTCCGGGTTGCCGGCGCCTGTTCATCGACTTCGCCGGCATCCCGAAGACGAACGACCCGCCGTACTACTACCCCCGCGGCCATGTCTTCTACAGACTGACCTCGGCCAACAACACCTACACCGTCGACCCGCTCGATCACAGCCCGAACACCAAGAACTTCACGAACGACAAGCTGATCGACCCTGGCGGCTCCCCGCAGGAGCCGGCGATCAGCGACGTCGACCTACACCAGCTCGCCGGCTACACCACCGATACGGCCAACTTCGTCCACACCGAGGTCCAGGGGCCGTACTACGCCGGCCCGTGGTACGTCAACCGTCAGGGGCAGCGGATCGACGGCGTGTATCTGGACGTCGATGTGGCCGACGCGACTGAGAACCCAGGCGGCGTGGACTTCAACGACATCTCCTACGCCGCCGGCTTCAACAGCGGGCAGTACTGCCCCAACGACGATGACTTCCTGTACGGCGGCTGCGTCGACTGGTGGGGGTACAGCGTCTCCACCGTGGATCCGTACGCGTCCCTGGGATGAGGGCAGAGCCCTACGACGTCGTGATCGTCGGCTCGGGCGCGGGGGGCGGTATCGCCGCCTACGTGCTCGCCCAGGCCGGCGCCCGGGTGTGCGTGCTCGAGAAGGGGCCGTGGCTCGACCCCTCCAACTACGGCGACGACGAGGTGCGCTTCGGCGATCGCAACTTCATCGAGGAGGACCCGCTGATCGAGCCGCGCACGTTCCGCAACACGGCCGACGACGGCGAGCACCTGTACGTCGGGCGCGTGCTCGGGATCAGCCGCTGCGTCGGCGGCGGCACGGTCCACTACGGCGCCGTGTCCTTCCGGCTGCGGCCCGAGGACTTCATGGCCCAGTCCTATTGGGGCTCGCTGCCGGGTGCCGACATCGTCAACTGGCCCTTCTCCTACGACGAGCTGGCGCCCTACTACACCAAGGCCGAGAACCTGATCGGGGTCGCCGGGGGCCAGATGAGCGATCAGGCGAATCCGGGGGCTCCCGTCCCCGGGGCCGAGTGGCGGACCCAGGACTACCCGATGCCGGGCCACCCGCCGAACTACGGCGCGCTGCTGTTCGAGGAGGCGGCGACGAACCTCGGACTGCACCCGTACCCGACCCCGGTCGCGATTAACAACCTCGGCCACGACGGCAGGCCCGGCTGCTCCTACTGCGGCTTCTGCTCGAGCCACGGCTGCCCGATCGAGGCCAAGAACGACATGCGCGTTACCGCGCTGCGCAAGGCGCAGGCGACCGGCCGGCTCGATCTCCGCCCGGACTCCTACGCCTACCGGGTCGTCCTGAACAAGCAGGGCCGCGCCGAGAAGGTCGAGTACATCGACGCCCACGGCAGGCACCGGTCGGTTGCCGGCAAGGTGATCGTGATCGCCTGCTCGACCGTCGACACGCCGCGCCTGGTGCTCCTGTCCGAACTGCCCCAGGAACTTGTCAACTTCGACGTCGTCGGCCGCCACCTGATGGTCCATCACTACCCCGGTGGGATCGGGATCTTCGAGCAGCGGATCGACTACTACCGCGGCTTCTGGAGCATGCGCTGCCTCGACGACTTCTACCTCGGCCCCGACCCCGAGACGCCCGCGTTCGGGTACGGCAACCTGCAGACCGTCGGGCCCTCCTCCGGCTACCCGCTCGGAGCCGGAGGGATGATCTCGACCGCCAAACTCGCCGGCTGGGGGGCCGAGCACAAGAACGTGATGAGCGCCCTGTTCGGCCACTGGCAGTGGCTGACGATGGTCGGCCAGGATCCCCCGGTGCCCTCGAACATGGTCGACCTCGACCCGACGGTGACCGACGTCTACGGCTTCCCGGTGGCGCGGATCACCTACGACCATCACCCCAACGACTACGCAGTCGCTGCAGACGTGATTCCCAGGCTGTCGGAGATCCTGAGCGAGATGGGCGCTACCTCGAGCGAATACGTGTTCCCGTTCGCGGCCGATACCTCGATCCCGCAACCCGGCCCGGGCGGCACCACGACGCGGGGGGCCGGCCGCGGTGCGGGCGACCCGATCGGCGGGCTGGTCAACCACCAGATGGGGACGATGCGGATGGGCACCGACCCGGACACGAGCGTGATCGATCCCGACCACCGCTTCCACGGGATCCCGAACCTGTACGTGATCGACGGGTCGGTGTTCCCGACCTCGGGCGGCTACAACCCGACGCTCACGATCGAGGCGCTGGCGTGGCGAGCGGCGAGCCGTCTGGCCCAGGCTCACGGCTGACCCCCCGCGCCGCCAGCTGCCCGCAGGCGGCATCGATCTCCCGGCCGCGGGTCAGGCGCACCGTGGCGGCCAGGCCGTGGCGCTCGAGCTCGGACCGGAACGCCTCGATCGCCTTCGGGCTCGAGCCCTCATACGGCGAGCCGGTCGGGTTGTACGGGATCAGGTTGACCTTGTAGATCCGTGCGTCCAGGAGGCCGGCGAGCTGGGTGGCCTGGGCGTGCGAGTCGTTGATGCCGGCCAGCATCACGTACTCGACGAACACCTTGCGGCGCTTGCGCGCGTAGTAGGCCTGGCAGGCCGCGAGCACCCCGGGCAGCGGGTAGCGGTCGTTGACCGGCATCAAGGCCGAGCGCAGCGCCGGATCGGCGGCGTGCAGGGACAGGGCCAGGCGCAGCGGCCGGGGATCGGCGGCCAGCCGCTCGATCCCGGGCAGCCAGCCGATGGTCGAGATCGCCGTCCGCCGCGCCGTGATGCCGATGTCGGGCAGGCGATCGCACGCGCCGAGCACGTTCTCGAGGTTGATCATCGGCTCGCCCATGCCCATGAACACGGCGTGGTCGACGGCGCCGGTGCGACGGAAATGGAGCGCCTGGTCGACGATCTCACCGGCACTCAGGTTTCTCCCAAAGCGCATCTGTCCGGTGGCGCAGAACGTGCACGTCAGCGGGCAGCCGGACTGCGAGGAGAGGCACAGCGAGCGGCGCCCATCGCGGTAGCGCATCAGCACGGCCTCGACCGGCAGGCCGTCGGCCGTGCGGAACAGGACCTTCACGGTGCCGTCCCGGGCCTCGGCCTGGTGCTCGACGGTCAGGGTCGAGAACGGCACGGCGCCGGCCAGCGTGTCGCGCACTCGCCGGGGCACGTTCGTCATCGACTCGTACCCACACGCGCCGTGCGCGACCCAACCCCACACCTGCCGAGCGCGAAACGGCGGCTGCCCGAGCTCGGCCAGGGTGTCCTCGAGCAGCGTCAGGTCCATGGCAGAGAGACTAGGACGCTCATATCCTCGCCGGCGTGCGCTTGGCCAAGTACCTAGCCGCGGCGGGCATCGCGTCGCGGCGGGCCTCCGAGGAGATCGTGCGGGCCGGCCGGGTGACGGTGGGCGGGCTCACGGTCACCGACCCGGCCCGCGACGTCTCACCGGACGACCCCGTCGCGGTCGATGGCCACCCGGTGAAGCCCGTCGAGCAGCGCGTGGTCTACGCGCTCAACAAGCCGGCCGGGGTGGTCTCGACGGCGCGCGACCCGCAGGGGCGCCCGACGGTCGTCTCGCTGATCCCGAGTGATCTTCGCCTGTACCCGGTGGGGCGGCTCGACGCCGACACCACCGGACTGATCCTGCTCACCAACGATGGCGCGCTGGCCCATCGCCTGACCCATCCGCGCTTCGAGGTGCCCAAGACCTACCGGGCGACCGTGGCCCGGCCCCCGGTCGGCGAGGGCGCGGTCAGGGCGCTGCGGGCCGGGGTCGAGCTCGAGGACGGGCGGACCGCGCCGGCGCAGGTCGGCAGGCTGTCGGCCGACACGCTCGAGATCACGATCCACGAGGGCCGCAAGCGCCAGGTGCGGCGGATGTGCGAGGCGGTCGGCCATCCGGTCAAGGGGCTCGAGCGAGTCGCGTTCGGCCCGCTCGGGCTGGCCGGCCTGGCCCCGGGCCGCTACCGGCTGCTCGACGCCGGGGAGGTCGACGACCTCACCGCTGCAGCAGCAGGTCGTCCTGGCGCAACGTCGTCGCCCGGAGGGCGCGCGAGACGGACGCGGGGGTGAGCCTGACCGGTCCGCCCGTGGCCACCATGTGCAGCACGGTGAACTGGTAGCTGCGCCGGCGCCAGGAGACGCGGAAGCCCGGGATGGGATATGTCGCCTGCATTTTCGAGGGCCACAGGTTGCAGGCCGACCCCCACCAGCAGAAGCCGGCGCTCGGCGGGGAGGTGAACGAGACGACGTCGAGCTCGCTGACCGGCGCGCCGGACCCGTGCATGAACGTCAGGCCCGGGAGATACAGCGACAGGGGCAGCAGATCGCGATAGTGCTGGATCAGGATCGCCCGCCCGGGGCTACCGGTGGGCGCGCGGGCGGGTGGGTGGGTACCCAATAACCGCGCGACCCCGCGCCAGTCCGGGCGCTGGAAATCACGGTTGTTGGCGATGGCGATCGCCGAGCCCGCCCCGATACAGCACAGCGCGACCGCAGCGACGGCACCCGCGAGTCGGGCGCGGGCGGCGGCGAATCCTCCGGCCACGGCAACCGTGGCCGGCATCCACAGCGAGATCACGTTGCGGGTCAGGAGGTCGTCCACTCCGCCGGCGATCAGGATGAAGTTCAGGACCAAACCGGCGAGCGCGAGCGCGCCGGCGAGGACGGCGCCCCGGCGCTCGTCCAGCGCCGACCGGGTGAACACCAGGACGAGGCCGAAGACGGCGAGGGCCACGGCGAGCGGCTCGAGCACCGAGTAGCCCGGGGACGGAAACCCGCTGGCGAACTGGGGGAAGATCTCCGCCGTGCGGCGGCCGAGGGGGGAGTGGCTGATCCAGTTCGCGTGGCCGGTGGCGTCCTGGCTGATCGCGAACCAGAGCAGCGGCGCGCAGCAGACGACGAGGCCGGCCAGGCCGGCGTAGATCCCGGGACGGCGGCGGTGCAGATACAGCAGCCACAGCGCCTCCGGCACCACGAGCAGGAGCGCGTAGTACTCGGTGGCCAGCGCCAGGGCCGACGCGATCACCCACGCGGCGATCCAGCGCGCGCTCGGGTCCTTTCGCACGTAGGCGAAGGCCAGCAGCGAGGCGCTGGCCAGCAGCACGACCATCGCGTAAGCGCGGGCCTCCTGCGAGTACCAGATCAGCAGCGAGCTGGTCGCGGTCAGCGCCGCGGCGATCACCCCGGCCCGCTTCGAGACCAGCTTCGTGGCCGCGACGTACGCGAGGGGCACCGTCAGCACGCCGCAGACCGCGGACAGCGAGCGAAGCGCCGCCTCGCCGTAACCGAAGATCCGCGCCCAGACCCAGGCGACCACGTAATAGAGCGGCGGGGTCGACTCGTAGTGCTTGACCAGGGTCAGCATCTGGCCAACCGAGAAGCGGACCTCGAGCGCCGTGTTGCCCTCGTCGAACCAGAACCCCTGATGGCCGATGCGATAGAAACGCAAGGCCGCGGCCAGCACGGTGAGCGCCGCGACCCCGACGATCGCGCGGTCGGCCAACAGCGCGCGGGCCACGCCGGCTCTCGACGCGGGGCGCCGGGTCAGATCCGAGGCGACCGTGCCCGCGCTCACGGGCCGTGATGTTAGGCGCCGCCGGGCCGCTCACCGGCGGCCAGCGCGCTAGGCGGCGCCCTTAACAGGATTTCAACCGCGTCTTGAGAGCGCGCGCAAGCGCCAGCGGGCACTATTCCACCGGAAATGCGCGCAACTCGCCCGAACACGGACGCCGTGGCGTTCTCCTCGGTCCCGGTCAGGACCGCTGGTCCGACCGCCGGCGAGGGCGCGGTCGCGCTGCCGCGTCCCCGGACGCTCTGGCCGGCGCTATCGCTGCCGCGGGTCCGGGTCGGGATCGGCCCGGCCGCCGGCCGCGGGGCGCTGGCGATGCTGGTCCTCGGGGCCCTGGCCCTGGTCGCGTTCGCGACGTCGGGACCGTCGGTGCTGGTGCCGCGCAGCAACAACGTGTTCCCGCCGTGGGAGGCGGGCCCGCTGCACCTGCTGTCCAAGGGCCTGCCGACCGGACAGCTGATGCTGACCTACGGACTGAGCGGGCTGATCGCGGCCATGCTCGCGGCCTACGGGGTGGCGCTGGCCGCGGCCCGGACGCTGTCCATGCGGGTGATCGTGATCGCCATCGTGGCTCTACACGCGATCCTCCTGTTGAGCCCGCCGCTGGGGCTCACCGACCTGTTCAACTACCTGGGGTACGCCCGGCTCGGTGGGCTGCATCAGCTGAACCCGTACACCCATGTGATCGCGGGGGAGGTGCACGATCCGGTTTACCGGTTCACCACGTGGCATCACCTCCACAGCCCGTACGGTCCGCTGTTCACGGCCGTGAGCTACCTGCTGCCGCTCGGGTCGCTGGCGCTGTCCTACTGGCTGCTGAAGATCGCCACGGTGCTGGCCAGCCTCGCGTTCCTGGCCCTCGTCTGGCAGTGCGCCCGCCAGCTCGGGCGCGACCCGCGACTGGTGCTGGTGTTCATCGCCTTCAACCCGGTCTACCTCGTATATGCCATCGGCGGCTTCCACAACGACTTCTTCATGCTCGTGCCGATGATGGGGGCGATCGTCCTCCTGACCGGTTCGCCTCGCAGCGCCCGCCGCGACCGTGGCGCCGGCGCGGTCCTGATGCTGGCCGTGGCGGTCAAGTTCACCGCCGTGCTCCTGCTGCCCTTCCTGCTCGCCGCGGTGTGGCCGCACCGACGCCGGGCCCTGCACATTGTCCAGGGCGCCGTGCTGGCGGCGATCCCGCTGATCGTCCTGAGCCTGGCGCTGTTCGGGCTCTCGCTCCCGGACCTCCAGGACCAGAGCACGCTGCTGACCGACTTCAGCATCCCCAACGTGTTCGGTCTGGCCCTCCACATCGGCGGCGGCACTCCGGCCCTGCTCACCGTGGCCAAGGTCGGCGTCGTGGTCGCTGTCGTGCTGCTTCTGCGGGCCAGCGGAGACTGGGTGTCGCGGGCGGGGTGGGCCACGCTGGCCCTGATCGCCAGCCTGGCCTGGCTGATGCCCTGGTACATCATCTGGCTGGCGCCGCTGGCCGCCCTGGGCTCGAGCGTCAGGCTGCGGCGCGCCACGCTGGCGCTGACCGTGTTCCTGGTCGTCACGTTCAGCCCCGCGCTCGGTCTGTACCTGACCAATCACGGGATCAGCCCGCTGAACACGCCGGCCGGGCAAGCCTCCCGGGCGCTGCAGAAAAAGCTCACCTGACGCTCGCGCGCCGGCTCCGGGCCAACGACCTGACGCCGTGGCGCCGGCTCCGGACCGACGACCTGACGCCGTTTTTATTAGCGTCGTGTTAGCGTCGCCCGCGCGATGCGAGCCGAACTCGACGCCGCCGGGGTCGCACGGGCCCCGGCGGAACCGTTTAAGCGCCCCTCTGTGGATGCCGTGCGGGGACCGAGGCGACGGCTCGATTGGTTCGAGTGGGGCGTGCTCGGCGTGTTCGCCGCGCTCTCGGTCTGGGTGCTCGCCGTGGACCTGGTCCAGCAGGCCGCCCACGGGCTGGTGTGGACCGGCACGGACGGGTTCTACATCGTCGACCAGATGCAGTACCTGGCCTGGATCAAGGACGCCTCGCATCACTTTCTGGCCTCGAACCTGTTCGTTCTGCGCGGCACGGCCCGCGACTACTTCCAGCCGGCGGTGGCGATCTCCGGAGGGCTGGCCGCGCTCGGGATGGCGCCCTCGCTCGCGCTGCTGCTGTGGAAGCCGGTCGCGGTCCTCGCCGCCTTCCTCGGCGTCCGCGGCTACGCGCGCCGCAGCGTCACCGGGCTCTGGGCCCGCCGGGCCGTGCTGGTGCTGGGGCTGTTCTTCGCCTCGTTCACGATCATCTACGGGAACCTGGGGGTTCTCGGCGACCTGTTCCCGGCCTTCCTGTCCTGGGGCTACACGTTCGGCCTGGTCGCCCTGGCCGCGATGCTGTTCGCGCTGCTGGCCTACGAGCGGGCTCGCGCTCGGGGGCTCTCCTCGCCCCGGAACTGGATGGTTTGGGCCCCCGGGCTGCTGGGGGCGCTGGCCAGCTCGCTGCACCCGTGGCAGGGCGAGGTGCTGGTCCTGATCGTGATCGGGGCCGAGCTCACGCTGTGGCGAGTCACCGGGCGTGCGCCGTGGAGATCGGCCCTGCCTGGGATCACGCTGGTGCTCACCGGAATCCCGTTGCTCTACTACGAGTTCCTCGGTCGCTTCGATCCCTCGTGGGAGATGGCCCGCGACGCCAGCATGCACGGGTTCTCCTTCATCGCGATCCTCCTGGCCCTGACGCCCCTGCTGCTCCCGGCGCTGCTCGGCTACCGGGGCGCTCCGCGGACGTTCCTGGCCGCGGCGACCCGCTCCTGGCCGGTGGCGGCGCTGGTGATCTACGTGCTCTCCTCCTCGGACTTCAGCTCCGCGCCTCTGCACGCGTTCGAGGGCATCACGATCCCGCTGGCCGTGCTCGCGGTCCAGGGCGTCCAGCGCGTGGCGTTCTCGCGCGAGGGCATCGGGCGCTCCGGCTGGACGGGCCGGCGGGCCAAGCGCGTGCTGGCCGGGACCGCAATCGCGCTGGCCACGATTCCGGCCACGGCCTACCTGCTCCAGAGCGCGACGGGCGTCGTGGCCCCCAGCACCGGCAACGCCAACTTCATCACCCGGGGCGAGCGCGACGCGCTGCGCTACCTGGCCCAATCGCCCCAGCCCGGCGGGGTGCTGACCCGGTTCTATCTGGGCGAGGTCGTCCCCGCGGAGACGGGACGGCGCACGTTCGTCGGCAACTGCCTGTGGTCGCAGCCGGGCTGCAACCCCCGGGCGGAGATGGCGGAGGCGCTGCTCGCGGGACACCTCACGGACCGGGCCGCCCGCACGATGGTGCGCAACAGCGGCGCCCAGTTCGTGCTCGCCGACTGCCGGGTCTACCCCGGCCTGAGCCGCGTCCTGGCCCCGCTGACGCAGTCCGTCCACCGCTTCGGCTGCGCCACCGTCTACGTCCTGGACGCGCCCACCCCGCCGACCGGGCCTTTGGCAGAATCACCGCCCGATGCGGCTCTTCGCGCTTCGGGGCGCCAACAGCGTCGAGGCCAACCGAGCTGACGCGATTCTCGCGGCGACCGACGAGCTCATGCGCGAGCTGATGACGCGCAACGAGCTCGAGCCCGAGACGATCGTCAGCTGCATCTTCACGGTCACCGACGACCTCGACGCCGAGTTCCCAGCCGTGGCCGCCCGGCGCCTGGGGTTGGAGCGGGTGCCGCTGTTGTGCGCGCGGGAGGTGCCCGTGCCCGGCTCGCTGCAGCGTGTGATCAGGGTCCTGGTCCACTACTACGCCCCCGACGGGCATCGCCCCCGGCACGTCTACCTCGGAGCGGCACGCACGCTGCGAGCCGACCTCGACTCGGCACAATAGGCCGCGTGGATCGCGACCACAGCCCCGGGGACCGCTAACCGGATGCCGATCGAGTTCGCGCAGCGCGTCCGCCGCATCCCCGCCTACCCCCTGGCCTCGGGCTACGACGCCGGAGGCGACGTGGCCATGCTGGCCTCCAACGAGTCGTGCTTCGCGCCGCTGCCCGAGGTCGTCGAGGCCGCCCGTCGCGTGCTCGGCGGCACGCACCGCTACCCCGACCCCTCCTACGCGGGGCTCCGGCGGGCGCTGGCCCAGCGCTACGGGATCGCGCCCGGCCGGATCGCGCTGGGCAACGGCTCCTGCGACATCCTGCTGGCGGCCGCGGAGGCGCTGCTCGAGCCCGGCGCCGAGGTCGTGTACGCGTGGCCGGCGTTCAGCGTGTACGCGCATCTGGCCGCGTCATCGGGCGCTCGGGCCATCGAGGTCCCGCTGGACTCAAACGACCGCCACGACCTGGAGGCCATGCGGGCCGAGGTGACCGTGGCCACCCGCCTGGTCCTGGTCTGCAACCCCAACAACCCCACCTCCACCGCCGTCTCGCTGGAGGCGATCGAAGCCTTCCTGGAGGGCGTACCAGGGCACGTGTGCGTGATCCTGGACGAGGCCTATTGCGAGTTCTCATTGGTCCTGGGCGACCCTTACGCCTCCCTCGAGCTGTTGGCGCGCCACCCCAACCTGGTCCTGCTGCGGACCTTCTCCAAGGTCTACGGCCTGGCCGCCCTCCGCGTCGGCTACGCCCTGTGCGGCTCGGAGGACTTTCGCGTCGCGGTCGACCAGGTTCGCCAGCCCTTCTACCTGAACGTGGCCGCCCAGGCGGCGGCGATCGAGGCGTTGAGGCACCAGGACGAGGTCGAGCGGCGCGTGGCCCGGACGATCGCCTCCCGCCTGGCTCTGGAGGAGGACCTCCGCCGCCTCGGCGTGTGGGTCGCGGAGTCCGACGCCAACTTCGTGTGGGTGCGGCTGCCCGATTCCTGCGTCGAGGCCGACGTCGTGGCCGGGCTGGCGGAGCGGCGGGTACTCGTCCGCGCCGGCGCCGCCCTGGGCCGGGAGGGAGCCCTGCGCGTGACCGTGGGCACCGACCCCGAGAACGAACGGTTCGTGGAGGCGCTGGCGGAGCTGCTGTAGGACGGTCATTGTCCCCCTGTACATGGGATAGATGTATGGAGGGACATCGAAGGCGTCGGCGCTCAGCAATTCGCTGACCTCGCTTGGCATCCGGACCCCGCTCTGGTAAAAGTTCAAGCGATGACCACCGGCAGCCCCAACGCTGGCTCTTCTCTCGCCGCGTATTTCGGCTGCTGGTACGCCTGGCGATTTAGCTAGGCGCTCGGGCCTGCTCCGACTCCTCCCGCGCCCCAGGCGCGGCCGCCGTTCGAGCACCCAGCGCCGACAAGGACCCTTCCGCGGGCGCGCGCGCCCTTTCCCTACAGTTCCCCAGGCTCTTGAAAGGACAGCAGACCATGATCGCGACAGGCAGGAAGGACGGGCTCGACGAACGGCCGGTGCTCGAGGTCGGCGGGCGGAGGATCGGCGGCCGGCAGTTTGCGATCATCGCCGGCCCGTGCGCGGTCGAGTCGCGCGAGCAGCTGCTGCAGACGGCCGCGGTGGTCCGCGACGCCGGGGCCACGATGCTGCGCGGCGGGGCCTACAAGCCGCGAACGTCGCCCTACTCCTTCCAGGGCCTCGGTGAGGAGGGGCTGCGACTGCTGCAGGAGGCCAAGGACCAGACCGGCCTGCCGGTGGTGACCGAGGTCGTGGACGCGCGCGACCTGGAGCAGGTGCTCGAGGTCGCCGACGTGGTCCAGATCGGCTCGCGCAACATGTACAACTACGCGCTCCTGGCCGAGGTCGGCCGCTCCGGGGCCACCGTCCTGCTCAAGCGCGGGCTGTCGAGCACGCTCGACGAGCTGCTGCTCTCGGCCGAGTACATCCTGGCCGAGGGCAACGAGGACGTGATCCTGTGCGAGCGCGGGATCAGGACCTTCGAGCACGCCTACCGGTTCACGCTCGATCTGATGGCCGTGCCCGTTCTCAAGGAGCGCACCCATCTGCCGGTGCTCGTCGACCCCAGCCACGCCGCCGGACGGCGTGAGCTCGTCACCCCGCTGTCCCGGGCCGCGGCGGCGGTCGGCGCCGACGGGCTGATCGTCGAGGTCCACCCCCAGCCCGACGAGGCGATCTGCGACGGGCCCCAGTCGCTGCGCGCCGATGAGTTCGGCGCCTACGTGGAGCAGGTGGTGGCCGCCGCCCGGCTCGCGGGCAAGGAGCTCTCGCCGGCGCCGGTCGAGGCGGCGCGGTAAGTGGCCCCCGACGAGGACCACTGAGTGTCATCGCCACCGCGCCCGCAGGAGGACCGCGCCGTACACCTGGCGCCCCCGGGCACCGACGCGGTCCGCGACCAGCGGATCGAGCGAGTCGAGTCACTGGTCGCGCCCTACGGGCTGCTGAGCGAGCTGCCACTCTCAGAGGAGCAGATCGATGTGGTCCTGGGGGGCGCTCGCAGATCCACGCGATCCTCGACGGCGACGACGATCGCCTGCTCGTCGTCGTCGGTCCGTGCAGCGTCCACGATGTCGAAGCCACGCTCGACTATGCCAATCGCCTGAGCGCGCGGGCGTCCGGCTGGAAGGCCGACCTGTGCGTGGCCATGCGCGTGTACTTCGAGAAGCCGCGCACGACCACGGGCTGGAAGGGACTGATCAACGACCCCGGCCTGGACGGGTCCGGGGACGTCAACACCGGGCTGCGGCTGGCTCGCCGCGTGCTGCTCGGAGTCCTGGCCGCCGGGCTACCGGTCGGCTGCGAGTTCCTGGACCCGATCATCCCGCAGTACATCTCCGACGCGGTCTCGTGGGGGGCGATCGGGGCGCGGACGGTCGAGAGCCAGATTCACCGCCAGCTGGGCTCGGGCCTGTCGATGCCGGTCGGCTTCAAGAACCGCACCGATGGCAACGTCCAGGTCGCGGTCGACGCCGTGCGGGCCGCCGCCGTCGGCCACGCCTTCGCCGGAATCGACGTCGGCGGCACGCCGTCGATCCTCTACACGCGTGGCAACCGCGACTGCCACATCATCCTGCGCGGCGGAAGCGACGGGCCGAACTTCGCCGCCGACGCGTTCGCGCGGGCCATGTCGCTGCTGCGCCGCGCCGGTCTGCCGGAACGCGGCATGATCGATCTCTCCCACGACAACAGCGGCAAGGACCCGGACCGCCAACCGCTGGTGGCCGCGGACGTCGGGCGGCAGGTCTCCGAGGGGACCGAGGCGATCGTCGGCGTGATGCTCGAGTCGTTCCTGCTCGGCGGCCGTCAGGAGCTTGGCTCAGCCGAGCTCGCCTACGGCCAGTCGATCACCGACGGGTGCCTCGACTGGGAGTCGACCGTGGAGCTGCTCGACGGCCTGGCCGCGGCGGTCCGCGCGCGTCGCGGCCACCGGGCGCGCTAGCCGCCGCAGCGTGGACACGCCGGCCAACGTGCGGATCGCGGTGGTCGGCGTGGGCCTGATCGGCGGGTCGATCGCGCTGGCCGCGCGGGAGCGGCTGGGCGCCCACGTGGTCGGCTACGACGCGAGCGGGCGAGCGGCCGTCACCGCCCTCGAGCTGGGGGCGCTCGACCGGGCCTGCGAGGGGGTCGGGGACGCCGTTCGTGACGCCGACGCCGTGTTCGTGGCCGTCCCGGTCCGTGCCCTCCCGGACACCGTGGGGGCCGCGCTGGCTGCCGCCCCCGACGGATGCGTGGTCACCGACGTCGGCTCGACCAAGCGTGCCGTGGTCGCCGCCCACCGGGATCCCCGGTTCGTGGGTGGGCATCCGCTGACCGGAGCGGAGAGCTCGGGCGTACAGCATGCCCGGGCCGATCTGTTCGAGGGTGCGACCTGGTACCTGACCCCGACCCCAAGCACCTCCGGGATCCTGTACGAGCGGCTCCACCGCCTTCTGCGCGGGCTGGGCGCGCGCCCGGTGGCGATCGAGCCGGAGACCCACGACGCGATCCTGGCCACCGTGTCGCACCTCCCCCACGTTCTGGCCAACGTGCTGGTGTCGCAGGCCGCCAAGACCCTCGCGGCCGGCGACGAGCGACTGCCGGCCACCGGACCGAGCTTCCGGGACGCCACCCGCGTGGCCGGCGCCCCGAGCGCGATCTGGACCGACATCTACGTGTCCAACCGCGACGCGCTCGCGGCCGGGATCGACGAGGCGATCGCCTCACTCCAGTCGGTCCGCGTCGCGCTCGCGCAGGCCGACGCCCCCTGGCTCACCAGGTGGAACGACGCCGCCGGCGACGATCGCCGCCGCCTGCTCGAGGCCCAGCTGGCGGGGGGCCCGCTGTTCGAGCTCCGGGCCTCGGTTCCCAACCGTCCGGGTGTGATCGCCCAGGTGGCGCTCGAGCTCGGGCGAGCCGGAGTCAACATCGTCGACATGGCGCTGTATCCGGCTTCGGACATGAGCGAGGGAGTGGTCGCCCTGTGGATCTCGGGCGCGGAGGCGGCCGACCGCGCGCAGGAGCTGGTGAGCGGCCTGGGCTTTCCGGTGGTCCGGGCGTGAACGCCCGGTTCGAACCCTCCGACCCCCTGCGCGGCCGGCTGCGGGTCCCCGCTGACAAGTCGATCTCGCACCGCAGCGCGATCATCGCCGCGATGGCCGCCGAGCCGGTCCGGATCCGCAACTACCTGCGGGCGGCCGACACCGAATCGACGCTGTCCGCGGTCCAGGAGCTCGGGGCGATCGTCCAGGACGCAGGCGCGGAGCTCGTGATCCGCGGCGTCGGGCTGCGCCACGCCCAGCCTCCGGCGGGAACGATCGACGTCGGCAACGCGGGCACGCTCATGCGGCTGCTGCCCGGCTGGCTGGCCTCCCAGGACGGCGTCGAGTTCGAGCTCGACGGCGACGACTCGATCCGCCGGCGCCCGATCGACCGGATCGCCGAGCCGCTCGAGCTGATGGGCGCGCGGGTGCAGGCGTCGAACGGACGCTTCCCACCGTTCACGGTGCACGGCGCGCGCCTGACCGGCATCGACTATCGCCTGCCCGTGGCCAGCGCGCAGGTCAAGTCGTGCGTGCTCCTGGCCGGACTGCTGTCCGACGCCACGAGCGTGATTGAACCGATCCCGACCCGGGATCACACCGAGCGGATGCTGCTCCGAGCGGCCGCCGCCCTGGCCCGCGACGGCGAGCCGAGCAGCGGCTTCCGGACCACGGTCGGGAACACCGATGAGCTGGAGCTCGAGGACCTGGAGGTCCCGGGCGACCTGTCCTCAGCGGCGTTCCTGATAGCGGCCGGGGTGCTGGTCAAGGGGTCGCGACTCGTGCTCGAGGGCGTGGGCGTCAACTGGACGCGCACCGGCTTCCTGCGGATCCTCGAGCGGATGGGCGCGATCGTCGTCGGCGACATGGAGCCGGTCGGGGCGTTCGGGCCACACGAGCCGATGTCCGACCTCGACGTCAGGGCCGGGCCGATTGAGGCGACCACCGTCGAGCCCGAGGAGGTCCCGCTGGCCATCGACGAGCTGCCGCTCATCGCCCTGCTGGGCTGCTTCGCCGAGGGCGAGACCGTCGTGCGCGGCGCGCAGGAGCTGCGCGTCAAGGAGTCGGACCGGATCGCCACGGTGGTCGATGGGCTGCGGGGGCTCGGAGCCGACATCGAGGCCGCCGCCGACGGGTTCGCGGTTCGTGGCCCCGGCGGGCTGCGCGGAGGCCGGCTCGACGCCCATGGCGATCACCGGCTCGCCCTGCTCGGCGCCGTCGCGGGCCTGGCCTCGCGCGAGGGCGTGGAGGTCGTGGGGATCGAGGCCGCTGAGGTGTCCTACCCCGGCTTCGCCGCCGACCTGGCCAGGCTCGGGGCATGACGATCGTGGCGATCGACGGTCCGGCCGGCGCGGGCAAGTCGACCGTCGCCCGCGCGCTCGCCCGGGCGCTCGGGTTCACGTACATGGACTCCGGCGCGATGTACCGCTCGGTGGCCCTGGCCGCGGCCCAGCGCGGCGTCGAGCCGGCCGAGGCCGCGGCCTCGATCCGAATCGAGCTCTCCGGCAACACCGGCGGTGAGGGTGGGCGGGTGCTGCTCGACGGCGCCGATGTGACCAGCGCGATCCGGGCGCCCGAGATCTCCGAGGCGGCGTCGCGGGCCGCCGCCGAACCGGCCGTGCGCAGGGCCATGGTCGCGCAGCAGCGCCGCCTGCTCGAGCACGGCGACTGGGTCGCCGAGGGCCGGGACATCGGCACGGTGGTCGCCCCGGACGCCGACGTCAAGGTGTTCCTGACCGCCGATCCCCGGGAGCGGGCCCGCCGGCGCGCCGCCGAGCTCGGCGCCGACGTCCAGACCGTGCTGGCCGAGCAGGCCCTGCGCGACGAGCGCGATCGGGGCCGCGAGCATTCGCCGCTGCGGCCCGCGCCGGGAGCGGTCGTGCTGGATGCCACCGATCTGACCGTGCCCGAGGTCGTCGACCGGGTGATCGGGCTGATCCGGCAGAGCGCCTGAGCGCAAGTTCGGGCACAGCGCCGCGTTCTGTGTGCCAGGAGTCGCTCGCGACAACGATCTGGCGAATCAACGACAGCTCCTCGGCAGGGGCATGGAGGTCTCCACATGAACAAACGCTGCGTCGGGGGCTGGTGCGCGACGCTGGTGCTTGCGCTCGGGGCCAGTCTCGGCCTCGGCGCCGGGGCCGCGTCGGCCAAGAGGATCTATCTCCCGACGATCACCAAGTTCTTCGGCGAGCAGCGGGCGCGGGAGCAGGCCAGCGCCGGCCAGGGGCTTCAGCCGCCGGCCGTCCCGTGCCCCGAGAACGGCTCGCTGCCCTCGACTCCGGCCACGGGGCCCTGCGGTGTCACCGAGCTGCCGGCGACGGGGCTGCCGGTGCCGGGGAACATGGCCTACTACGGCGGGCCGGTCCAGGTCCATCCGCACGAGTACATCGTGTACTGGGGCTGGGGGGAGAAGGGCGCCTGGCCGTCGACTGACAAGTGCCGGAGCGAGGAGATCGCCGAAGGCACGATCCACGCGACGCTGGCGTGCGATCCGGACGGCGCCGGCAGGTACGTCGCCAACTGGGTCTATCAGCTGGGCGACACGCAGTGGTCGGGCGAAGCCAGCCAGTACTACGAGACGATCGACGACGCGGCGGGCAACCCGTTCAACCAGTACATCGACACGACCGACCGGCACTGGCTGAAGGGCATCTGGGTCGATGACTCCAACAACATCACCGGCATCGAGAAGACGTCGGGTAGCAACCCCGCCGGTCCGACGAACACCTACACGGACCTGGCTGCCGAGGCGGCGCGGGCGCTGCTGCACTTCCACGTGACCGACAAGGCGGATGCGAACTTCATCATCTTCCAGCCGCCGAACTACAGCGACCCGAACGCACTGGCCTCCGGCTACTGCGCGTTCCACGACTACATCTATCCCGGCGTCGAAGGCGGCATCTACGACCCGAAGTACACCCACGGGGTGGAGGACACCCAGTACACCAACCTGCCCTACCTGCTGGCCGTCAACTCCGGCGGCACGAACGTGTGCGGCGAGGATGCCGTCAACGCCAAGCTCGACGGCTTCTCGATCGCGCTCGGCCACGAGATCATCGAGACGGCCACCGATCCAGGGGCCGAGGATGTGCTCGGGAGCGGTACCAGCGTCAAGTACCTCGGCGGCTGGTACGACACCGTCGACGCCGATGAGATCGGCGACAAGTGTGCGTGGGTGGGCCTGAACCCGGCGACCGACACCGGGCCACCGATCCCGATCCCCGGCGCGGTGGGCGACATCAGGGGCAACGGCGGCCAGACGTTCGCCGTCCAGTCGCTGTGGTCCAACGACGCAGCTGAGGGCGCCGGCTACTGCGCCGGCGCGGGCACCGACCTACCACAGCCGGTTCCCGCGCAGTAACCCGACCGACCGAACTGGTCCCCGGCGGCTCGTGCGGCCGGGGGCCGGCGGTCGGCTAGCCTCGACCGCGGCATGAAGGTCGCGGTCATCGGCTATCCGAACGTCGGCAAGTCCTCGCTCGTCAACCGTCTGACGGGATCGCGCGAGGCGGTGGTGCACGCCCTTCCGGGAGTGACCCGTGACCGCAAGGAGCTCGGCACCGAGTGGAACGGCAGGGAGCTCACGCTGATCGACACCGGCGGGGTCGACCTCGCCGACCCCGCCGAGCTGGCCGGTCTGATTCACGAGCAGGTGCGCGCCGCGCTGGCCGAGGCGGGCGTCGTGGTGCTGGTCGTCGACGCCAAGGCGGGACTGCGGCCGGGCGACCTCGATCTGGCCGACCTGCTGCGCCGCGGCTCGTTGCCCACGGTCGTCGCGGCCAACAAGGTCGACACCGTCCGCGACCTCCCGTTGGCCGCCGAGTTCCACCGGCTCGGGCTGGGGGAGCCGGTCCCCGTTTCCGCCGCCGACGGGCTGGGGACGGGCGACCTGCTCGACCGGATCGTGGCCCTCGGGCCCGCGGATGACGGGGAAGCCCGGGACGCCCTCGGCGAGGAGATCCGCCTGGCGGTGATCGGCCGCCCCAACGTGGGCAAGTCCTCGCTGGTCAACCGCTTCCTGAGCACCGAGGCCCGGGGTGGCACGCCCGACCGCATGATCGTCTCCGAGATGGCGGGCACGACGCGCGACGCGATCGACGTGCCGATGATGTATGTCGGCCCGCCTGCCCGTGAGCTGATCCTGATCGACACCGCCGGGCTGCGGCGCCAGTCCAAGGCGACCGAGTCGATCGAGTACTACACGGCGCTGCGCTCGCGCCGCGCGGCCGAACGCGCGGACGTCGCCCTGGTGATCTGCGACGCCGCCGACGGCATCACCGCCCAGGACCTGCGGATCGCCGAGCTGGCCATGAAGAGCGGCTGCGCCACGGCGCTGGTCCTCAACAAGTGGGACGTGGCCAGCGACGTCGACCTCGACCACGAGCGGGCCCGCGCCCACCAGAAGCTTCGCCTGCGCCCGCGCGTGCTGACCGCCAGCGCCAAGACCGGGAGGCACGTCGAGCGACTGCTCATCGAGGTGATCGCGCTCGCCGACCGCAGCCGCGCTCGGATCCCCACACCGCAGCTGAACCGCTTCCTGTCCGACGCCGTGGCTGCGCGTCAGCCGCCGGCCGCCTCCGGCACCCGCGGCGCCCAGCGCCTGAAGCTCCTGTTCATGACCCAGACCGCGACGCGGCCCCCGCGGTTCTCGATCCAGGTCAACTCGCGGGCCCGGATCACCCGCGACTACGCCTACTACATAGAGAACCGGCTACGCGAGCGTTACGGGCTCGACGGCGTCCCGCTGATCATCGACTTTGTGCAGCGCAGCGAACGCCGTGAAGTGGCGCACGCGCGATCGCGGGGTGGTTGACTCGTCACCCTCGTGGCGACGCTGACGGACAAGCCGAGACACGCTCCCCTCAGGCAGAGGACCCAGCGCCAGAGGTACGCGCAGCGGCGCCTGACGGCCGTGCTCGCGATCTCGCTGGCGATCGTGGCCGCGCTCGTTCTGTGGCTCGCTCTGAGCGACGGGGTGGCCGAGCCCCCGCCGGCCACCGGGGCCGCCGCCCTCGTCCCGGCCGACGCGCTGCTGTACGTCCACCTCTCCACCGACCCGACCCGTCCGGCGGTCAAGCGCGCCGGCGCGCTCGAGCGGCGCCTCCCGACCGCGGGATTGCTGGGCGCCGCGCTCACCGCGCGACTCGACGCGCTCCTGACCGGCTCGAGCGGCGCCGGATCGGTCGTGTTCGCCAGCGACGTGCGGCCGTGGCTGGGCAAGGAGGCGGCGTTCGCGGTGCTCGACACGCCGGGCGACAGCGCCGGGTCGCTGATCGTCCTCGGCGTTCGCCGCCGCGCGCTGGCGGCCGAGTTCCTTGCCACCCATGGCGCCGCGCCCGGCGGCAGCTATGACGGCGTGCCCCTGCTGGACCAAGGGTCCGGCACGGTCCTGGCCTTCGTGCGTCACTACCTGGTGCTGGGGCAGAACGCCAGCGTGCAGGCGGCGATCGACGCCAGCGCGGGCCGCGCCCCCTCGCTCCAGCACGACCCGGCGTACCGCAGCGCGGCCGCCGGCGAGCCGGCCGGCCGGGTGCTGGACGCCTACGTCTCCGCCGGAGGCCTGCGCCGCCTGGTCGCGCCCCGCGGCGGGATGCTCGGCGCCCTGGCCATGCTCCTCGACCAACCGGCGCTCACCGGCGTAACGCTCTCGATCTCCGCGCAGGGCACGGGCGCCGCGATCCGCATCCACAGTGCGCTGGACCCGGCGATCGTCGGCAAGAGCGGACCGCCTCCTCCGGAGTTCACGCCGAGCCTGGCCGGCGTGATGCCCGCCGGATCGACGCTGCTCCTCGAGGTCAGCGGCCTCTGGCGCTCCGCCCCCCGCGTTCTCCAGGCGGCGTCCACCGTGGGGATCGGATCGAGCATCGCCCCGCTGCTTCACCGGCTCGGCGCCGCGCTGGCCGCCGAGGGCGTCGACCTCGGGCAACTGCGGTCGATCTTCTCGGGCGAGACGGCCGTCGCGCTGTCGCCCCCGAGCGCCGGGCACGGACCCGCGCTGGTGATCGTGGCCCGCACGCAGCACGAGGCCGCCGCGCGGCAGCTGCTGGCCGGCCTGGAGGCGCCGGTGGCGCAGCTGTTCCCGGCCCCGAGCAGCGGTCCCGGGACGGTGACCGAGTTCAGCAACATCCCGGTGGCCGGGGTGACGGTGCACCAGCTGGCGCTGGGGCCGGGCCTCCAGGTCGACTACGGCGTGTTTCACGGGCTGGTCGTCCTCTCGACAAGCCTCCAGGCGATCGCCGGCGTGGCCCAGCACGCCAACTCGCTGGGCGGCAGCTCCGCCTACCAGACCGCGCTCGGCGGCCAACCGGATCGGGTGAGGTCGCTACTCTTTGCCGACTTCAGCCAGCTCCTTACGCTTGGCGAGCAGATGGGTCTGACGCGGGGCGCTCGATTGACGGCGCTCGAGCCCGATCTCCAGAGGATCCGGGCTGTCGGTCTCGCCTCGTCCGGCGGGGAGTCCGACACGACCGCGGAGCTGTTCCTCCAGATCCCATGACGATGCCTTCTGACAATGAGTTCCTGTTCACCTCGGAATCGGTGACCGAGGGCCATCCGGACAAGATCGCCGACCAGATCTCGGACGGCGTCCTCGATGCCGTGCTCCGTGACGACCCGGACGGGCGGGTGGCCTGCGAGACCTTGGTCAACACCGGCCTGGTCGTCGTGTCGGGCGAGATCACCACCGACACCTACGTCGACATCCAGGACCTGGCTCGCGAGACGATCAAGCGGATCGGCTACACCGACGCCGAGTACGGGTTCGACTACCACACGTGCGCCGTGATCAACGCGATCGACAAGCAGTCGCCCGACATCGCCCAGGGCGTCGACGTGGCCTGGGAGGCTCGCACCGATCCCGGTGATGACGACGAGTTCGACATCGCCGGCGCCGGAGACCAGGGCATGATGTTCGGCTACGCGAGCAGCGAGACCGACGAGTTGATGCCGCTGCCGATCTCGCTGGCCCACAAGCTGGCTCGGCGACTGGCCGACGTGCGCAAGGCCGAGCTCGTTCCCTACCTGCGGCCCGACGGCAAGACCCAGGTCACCGTCCGCTACGTGGACGGCCGTCCGGTCGAGGTGGTCAAGCTGCTGATCTCCGCCCAGCACCGGGAAGGCGCCGAATCGCTGCTCAAGGACGATCTGTGGGAGCACGTGATCGAGCCCATGATCCCGGACGAGCTCTACGACGCCCGGTCGCTGTACAAGAGCTTCCTCGTGAATCCCACCGGCCGGTTCGTGATCGGCGGGCCGATGGGCGATTGCGGCCTGACCGGCCGCAAGATCATCGTCGACACCTACGGCGGGATGGCCCGGCACGGCGGCGGGGCGTTCAGCGGCAAGGATCCCTCCAAGGTCGATCGCTCGGCCGCCTACGCGGCCCGTTACGTGGCCAAGAACCTGGTCGCGGCCGGGCTCGCCGATCGGGCCGAGGTCCAGGTCGCCTACGCGATCGGGGTCGCCCACCCGGTATCGCTGATGGTCGACTGCTTTGGGACCGAGAAGATCGGCCGGACCCGCATCCTGGACCTGATCAGGGAGCACTTCGACCTACGGCCGGGCGCGATCCGCCGCGATCTGCGCCTGCACCGTCCCATCTACCAGAAGACCGCGGCCTACGGCCACTTCGGCCGCGAGGACCACGACTTCACCTGGGAGCGGACCGACAAGGCCGCCCAGCTGCGCGAGGCGGCGGGCTTCAACAGCGCGACGACGATCGAGGTGTAGGCCCCGCCGGCGCCGACGGGTCGGCCCCTCAGACCCCCGACCCGGCCTGAGGGCGGGCGCGCAGGGCCCGGTCC
This sequence comes from uncultured Solirubrobacterales bacterium, assembly GCA_963704385.1. Taxonomy (GTDB): domain Bacteria; phylum Actinomycetota; class Thermoleophilia; order Solirubrobacterales; family Solirubrobacteraceae; genus Palsa-465. The sequence continues at coordinate 4,481,573 of OY969904.1, read as the reverse complement.
ACGGTTCGGACGATCTCGTGCGGATGGGCCACCCCGTGGAAGGAGAAGTCGTAGCCGGACTCACCGGCGGTGTCGAAATCGACGGTGCCCACGTGGAGGATGCGCTGGATCAGGGTCTGGGAGGAGTTGACGTTCTGGACGCGCTCGAGTCGCGCGTGATGGAGATCCTTGGAGAGCAGACCGACTTCGATCGTGAGGCGCTCGTTGGTGACCGTGTAGGTCGTCCGTACGCGCCTGACCAGGCCGACGAGCAGGGCCACCAGGAACCAGGCCACGACGGCGGCGATCACCCACCCGAGCTGGAGGTGCCCGGCGGCGATCGAGGATATGACCCCGGCCGCCACGCCGGCGAGGACGGCGCCGACCAGGCCCTTGATGTAGAAGTCGAGCATCGACACCCAGGAGGGGTGGCCGTGAAAGAACACCTGCTCGCCGGGCTCTGGGTCCACGGGCGCCCAGGGTAGCGACCGCCGGAGGGCATCCTCGGTCCCTTCTACCCTCGATTGGTCGCATGACCTCGACCCTGTCCGACGCCGCGCCGGCCATTGCCCGCGTGCAACCCCTGACCACCACGCGGGCGCTGCGCGGACCGTTGGACTACCGGCTCGGACCCGACCACCCCGGCGTTGAAGTGGGCTCGCTCCTGCGGATCCCGCTGCGCGGGCGGAGCACCCTGGGTGTGGTCGTCGGGCTCGGCGAGAGCTCGGAGGTCGCGCCCGAGCGGCTCGCCGAGCCCGCCGCCGTGCTCACCGGAGGCCTGCCCTCCGACCTGGTCGAGCTCGCGACCTGGATGGCCCAGGAGTACTGCTCGACGCCGGCTCGGGCGCTCGGGCTGATGCTCGCCCCGGGCGCGGCGCGCGGCGCGCGGCGCACGCTGGTGGCGGAGCTGTCCGACGCCGGAGCACAGGCGCTCGATGGCGGGGCCCGCCTGACCGAGGCCCAGCGGGCCGCGCTCGACCATCTCCGCCACCACGGGCCGCAGGTCGCCGCGGGGCTCGGGACCGCCGCGCTCAGGCGGCTGGAGCGCCGCGGGCTGGTCGCGCTGACCAGACCGGCGCCGGCGCGCCGCCCCGCCCGATCGCCGCTGAGCCCGGTCGCCGCCGAGCCGCCGCCGCTGACCTCGGAGCAGGCCGCCGCCCTGAGCGACGTCCTCGACGCGCTGGCCGGTGCAAAGGCCGGGCGGTTCCTGCTCCACGGCGTCACCGGATCCGGCAAGACCGAGGTGTACCTGAGGGCGGTCGAGGCGACCCTCGAGGCCGGTCGGGACGCGATCGTCCTCGTCCCCGAGATCGGGCTCACGCCCCAGGCACTGGCCCGCTTCGAGGCCCGCTTCGGCGCGGTCGTGGCCGTGCTCCACTCGGCCCTGGGCCGGCGGGAGCGTGACGACGAGTGGCTGGCCCTGCGCACCGGGGAGGCTCGCGTCTGCGTCGGCCCCAGGTCGGCTGTGTTCGCACCGCTGCGCGACATCGGCCTGATCGTGGTCGACGAGGAGCACGACGGCTCCTACAAGCACGAGGGCGACCCCCGCTACGACGCCCGGACCGTGGCCGTGCGCCGAGCCCAGCAGCACGGGGCGACGCTGCTCTGCGGAAGCGCCACCCCTCGGCCGGAGAGCGTCGTCTCGCTCCGGCGCCTGCGCCTGACCTCGCGGATCGACGGCCGTCCGCTGCCGCCCGTCGAGGTGCTCGACATGCGCGGCCGCCACCATCCGCTGCATCCGCGCACGCGGATGGCGCTGTCCGACGTCCGCCGCGCCGGGGACAAGGCGATCGTCCTGCTCAACCGCCGCGGCTGGTCGAACTTCCTCTCCTGCCGGGCCTGCGGGACCGTGTGGATGTGCCCCAACTGCGAGGTCGCGCTCGTCCTGCACCGCACGGCGGGCTTCGTGGCCTGCCACCACTGCGGCCACCGGGCCCCCGTTCCCGAGCGCTGCCGCGCCTGCGGGTCGGGGGCGCTGGCCCGTCACGGAGCCGGGACCGAGCGCCTCGAGCACGAGCTGCGCGAGGCGGTCGGGGACGACTCCTTCCCCGTCTTCCGCCTGGACGCCGACGTGGGCGGGGGGAGGAATCGCGCCGCGATCGAGCTCGCCCGCTTCCAGAAGGCGCAGGCCGGCCTGCTGGTTGGGACGCAGATGGTGGCCAAGGGCCACGACTTCCCCGAGGTCACGCTCGGGGTCGTGCTCGACGCCGACCAGACCCTGCGGTTCCCGGACTTCCGGGCCGAGGAGCGGACGTTCGCGCTGGTCACGCAACTCGCTGGACGAGCCGGGCGCGGCGACCGCGGCGGCACCGTGCTCGTGCAGACGCTCGCCCCCCGGGCCCAGTCGATCATCCATGCCGCGCGGCACGACGCCGACGCCTTTCTCGAGGGGGAGCTCAGCAGGCGCCAGGCGCTCGGCTACCCGCCGTTCGGGTCGCTGATCCGGATCGTGTGCTCGGCGCTCCAGGCGGGTGAGGCGCTCGACGTGGCCCGGGCGCTCGGCGAGCGGATCGCCATCCCGGGCGCGACCGTGCTCGGCCCCGCGCCGCTGTTTCGGCTGCGAGGGAGGGACCGCAGCCAGCTCGTGGCCAAGGCCACCGACCGGGCGGCGGCGATCCGGGCCGTCGGCTCCGCGGTCGACGCGATGGCCGCCGTCGCCTCGCGCCGTCGAGTCAGCATCAGCGTCGATGTGGATCCCCGATGACGGCGGGCGGTCTGCGTAGACTGGCAGCGTGACAGAGCACGCCACAGATCCGGCAGACCCCGCGCGGACCTTCGAGGTGGAACCCGAGGAGGACGAGGAGCGCGGCGAGCCCGAGCTCGACCCGGAGGTTGCGGCCCGCCGCACGGCCGCCCTGGCGCGCGTGCGCAAGTGGGGCGACCCGGTGCTGCGCACGCGGTCTCGGCCCGTCGAGAGCTTCGACGAGGGCCTGAGCTCGGAGCTCGAGCGCATGGGCGCGCTGATGGGGGACGCGCTCGGAGTGGGACTGGCCGCCAACCAGGTCGGCGTGCTGCACCGCGTGCTCGTCTACCGGGTCCAGCAGCAGGCTACGGTGGCGGCGCTCGTCAACCCCGAGATCGAATGGTCCGGCAAGGAGACGGATGTGATGGAGGAAGGGTGCCTCAGTCTGCCGACCGTGCTCGTCGAGGTCGAGCGCCCGGTCCACGTTCGGGTGCGCGCGCAGGACGAGGACGGCGAGCGGATCGTGATCGAGGCCTCGGGCCTGGAGGCGCGGGTGATCCAGCACGAGATCGACCACCTGGATGGGGTGCTGATCCTCGACCGAACCTCGCGCGACCAGCGCAAGGAGGCCATCCGCGCGTTGCGCGAGGCCCAAGCGGCCGCGTAGCCAGTGCCCGCCGCGAGCCGGTAGTCCGCGGTGCGGACCGTCTTCCTGGGCACGAGCACGTTCGCCGCCGCGATCCTCCGGCGGCTGGCCGCCTCCGAGCACCGGCCGGTGTTGGTCATCACCCGGCCCGATCGGCCGCGGGGACGGGGCCGGCGGCTGTCCTCGCCGCCGGTGGCCGACGCGGCCAGAGAGCTCGGCCTCGAGGTGCAGCAGCCCGCGTCGGTCAACGCCGAGGGCACGCGCGGCCTGATCGCCGCAGCCCAGCCCGACGTGGTTTGCGTGACCGCCTTCGGCGCTCTGATCAAGGAGCCGCTGCTGTCGGACTACCCGATGCTGAACGTCCACCCGTCGCTGCTCCCGCGCTGGCGCGGGGCGGCCCCGGTCGAGCGGGCGATCATGGCCGGAGACGAGCTCACCGGCGTGAGCATCATCCGCCTCACCGCCGGCCTGGACAGCGGCCCGGTCTGCGCCCAGCGCGGCGAGCCGATCACGCCGGACGACACCTACGGCACGCTGGTCGCCCGGCTGGAGCGGATCGGCGGGGACCTGCTCGTAGAGGCGCTGGACGAGCAGCCGCCGTGCGCCGAGCAGGACGACACCGAGGCCACCTACGCCGACAAGATCACGCCCGAGGACCGCCGGCTCGACCCGGGGCGGCCGGCGAGCGCGCTCGAGCGCGCCGTCCGGGCCCTGACGCCCCACGTCGGCGCCTACGTCGAGCTCGAGGACGGGAGCCCGCTCGGGGTCCTGAAGGCCCGAGTCCTCCCCTCGGGACCCGCTCCCGGAGTGCTCTCGCTCCAGGCCCCCAACCCCGTGCTCGGCTGCGCCGAGGGGGCCCTCGAGCTGGTCGTCGTCAAGCCGGCGGGGCGCCGGGAGATGGGGGGTGAGGACTGGCTACGCGGCCTGCGCAGGTGACTCCGGCCCGCGGGTGCGCGTTCACCGTGGTCCGACGGGTGTTCGAGCACGGCGCCTACGCCGACCGCGCCTTCCAGGCCGAGGCGGCCGGGCTGGAGCCGCGCGAGCGCGCCCTGGCCATGCGGATGGCCTTCGGGACGGTCCAGCGCCGGGCGACGCTCGATCACGTGGCCGCGCGACTGGTGAGCCGCAGCCTCGAGGACCTCGAGCCCGCCGTCCTGGCGGCGATCCGCCTGGGCCTGTTCCAGCTGCTCTATCTGGACGGGGTACCGGCGCACGCGGCGGTCGACGAGAGCGTGGAGATGGTCAAGACGGCCAGCCCGGGCGGCGCCGGCCTAGTCAACGCCGTTCTGCGCCGGGCGGCGCGGGAGCCCGGCGGGCTGCTCGACGATCTCCACGACGATGATCCGGCCGCGGCCGCCGTGATGCACTCCGTCCCGCGCTGGCTGGCCGAGCTGTGGTGGTCCGAGCTCGGCGGGGCGCAGGCCCAGGCCTTGCTCCGGCGGGTTAACGAGCCGGCCGAGTCGGCCCTGCGGGCCAACCTGCTGACCGCGACCGTCGAGCAGGTGGTGGCCGCCCTGCCCGTGCCCAGCCGTCCGGCGCCCGCGCTCCCTGAGGGCCTCGTCCTCGACGGCCCGTTCGACGCCTTCGCCTCGCCGCTGTGGGCGCAAGGCGCGGTCATGCCCCAGTCGCGCGCCTCGATGCTGGTGGCCCGGGTGCTGGCCCCGGAGCCCGGCGAGCGCGTGCTCGACCTGTGCGCGGCCCCCGGGGCCAAGACCACCCACCTGGCCGCGCTGATGGAGGACCGCGAGCAGGTGGTGGCGGTCGAGCGCCACCCCGGCCGCGCCCAGGCGCTGGAGCGCACGTGCCGGCGAATGGGCGCGGCCTGCGTCCGGGTGGAGGTCGCCGACGCCGCGTTGCCCCGCAACGGGGGGTTCGACCGCGTTCTGGCCGACCCGCCCTGCACCGGGCTCGGAACGCTGCAATCCCGCCCCGATCTGCGCTGGCGCGTCACCCCCGAGTCGATCGCCGAGCTCACGGCGCTCCAGGGCCGGATCCTGGCCGCCGCCGCGGCCGCGACGCGCCCCGGAGGGACGCTGGTGTACTCGGTGTGCACGATCTCCCGGAGCGAGGGCGAGGGGGTGCTCGATCGCTTCCTGGGCGAGCACCACGAGTTTCAGGCCGACGACCTGCGCGGCGAATGGGCGGGCGGGGGGCTGGGCGGGAATCTAGACCCACGCCATCCGCGCTCGGACGGGCCCCACCTCCAGCTGCTTCCGCACCGCGACGGCACCGACGGCTTCTTCATCGCCCGGCTTCGCCGCCGTGGCCCCCGCGTGCCGATGCCCGCCGCCCCGGGCGCGCCGTCGGGCCCGTTAGTCTGATCTCGTGAGCGAAAGGCCGATCAAGCTCGGTCCCGAGTGCCCCAGCTGCGGCGAGCCGTGGCTCCGGCCCACGGCCGCGCCGGGCCGCTACCGGTGCATCTACTGCCTGCGGCGATTTGAGCTCGTGTCCGTCTGTCCCAACTGTGGGGAGCACTCGACGATCGTGCGCATGTCCAGCACGGCCGTGCTGGCCTGCAACCACTGCCAGGGCAGCATGCTGCGCGCGGTGTGAGCGTCATGGGATCCCCGCTGCTGCACGAGCGCCGCGTGGCGCCCTCGATCCTGTCCGCCGATTTCGCCCGGCTCGGCTCCCAGGTCCATGAGGTGCTGGCGGCCGGCGCGCGGGTGATCCACTGCGACGTGATGGACGGCCACTTCGTCCCGCCCATCACGTTCGGGGCCCTGATCGTCGGCGCGCTCGCCGACCTGGTCCACGGGGTCGGGGGGATCCTCGACGTCCACCTGATGATCGAGCGCCCGGAACGCCAGATCGACTCCTTCGTCAAGGCGGGAGCGGACAGCATCACCGTGCACGTCGAGGCCACGCCGCACCTGCACTACGCGCTGGACATGATCCGCCGGGAGGGGTGCACGGCCGGCGCCGCGATCTCGCCGGCCACGCCCGCCGCGAGCCTCGACGAGGTCGCCCAGGAGTCGCTGGACCTGGCTCTGTGCATGAGCGTCAACCCGGGGTGGGGCGCCCAGAAGTTCATCCCGGCGTCGATCGATAAGCTGCGCCGGATGCGTGAGGCGCTGCCCGGCCACGTCGCCCTCGAGGTGGACGGCGGTATCCATGAGAACACGGCCGCCCCGGCCGTCGAGGCCGGAGCGAACCTGCTGGTCACCGGCTCGGCCGTGTTCGAGTCCCTCGATCCCGGAGCCGCCTACGCGGCGATCGTTGCGGCGGCCGGGGCGTTGTGAGCGTGACCCAAGTTGGTACCGGCACGCCGCGGGCGTTGGCCGCGGCGGCGCTGGCCGCCGCCGCGCTCGCCGGCTGCGGAGGCTCCTCCCCGTCGGTCACGCCCGCGGCCTACGTCAAGTCGATCTGCGGCGCGCTCGGGGGCTGGAAGAGCGACGTCCAGAGCGCGGGTAGCAAGCTTCAGGCCTCGGGCGCCGGGACCGCGAGGCCCCCGGCGGCCAAGCGCTACTACGTCGAGTTCGTCGCCGCCCTGCACGACGCCACGCAGCGGGCCACGGCCCGCCTGCGAGCGGCCGGCACCCCGAACGTCAGCAGCGGGAAGGCGATCGCCGGGGGCCTGACCGACGCCTTCGCCCGCGGCACGACCGGGCTGGCCAGGGCCGAGGCCCAGGCGCGGGCGATCCCCACGGCCAACTCGACGGTGTTCGAGGCGGCCGCCGGGGACGTGACCTCCGAGATCAGGACCGCGCTCCAGGGGATCGCCACGATCTCCCCGCGCAACAGCGCGGCGCTCCGCTCGGCGGCGGGCAAGGAGCCGGCCTGCCAGGCGCTCAACGGGTGATGGAGCCCGCCCGCCCTGCCACGCGGGCCGCCCGAGCCGCGGGCGCCCCGCGGCGATACACGGCCCACAGCAGCCCGCACAGCACCAGCGTCGCCGTGAAGTAGCCGACCTCGACGCGGGTCACCTCGTGAGTGATCGTGTGGGTGGCGACGATCAGCACGAACAGGCCCGCTGCGCACAGCCAGGCGATCGACGCGATCGTGGCTTGTCCGCGCGCCAGCGCGGCCTGATTGAGCGTGCCCGAAACGAGGTGAAAGCCCATCCCCACGCCGACCACGGCCAGGCCGATCCGCCCGTAGGGGTAGCCCTTGTTGCCCAGCAGCGCCGTCATCACCGCCGGGCCGATGGCAAGCAGGCCGAGCGCAACGGCGCCCGCGAAGGCCGCGATGACCAGGATCGTGGTCCGGATCGCCCGGTGGAACTCCTCGGGGCTCTCGCGCGCCTCGAGGCCGGCCAGGTGGGGGAGGATCGAGGTCTGGATGGCCTGGAACAGCTGCAGGGGGGCGCGCACGATCAGCATGACGTTGAACACGAAGCCGGTCAGCCCGCTGGTCAGGGCCACCACGCCGGAGCTGGCGGCGATGATCAGCACGCCGCCGTTCAGCAGCGTCTGCTCGGCGAACATGATCCCCACCACGGCCACGGCGAAGCCCGCCCCGCGGCGCAGCGAGAGGTCGGTGGCCGCCTCCTCGAGCTGAGCGTGGGCCGGGCCCTCGCGGGCCGCGTCGGCGGCCGGGACCCCCGGCAGTCCGCGCCTGCGCACCCGTGAGAAGGCGAACGGGATCACGAGCAGCGAGACGAACGGCGCGACCGCCATCCCGAGCCCGATCGCGACCTGGGTCGCGGCGATGATGCCGACGGCGGCGGCTAGCGCGAACACGAACCGCGAGGTCGACTCCAGGAACACGAGGCCGCCGTACAGGTCAAAGCGTCCGTGCCCGGCCAGCCACCCGCGGGCGAAGTAGCTGGCCGCGTAGGCCAGCACGCCGATGACCAGAATCCAGTACAGGCCACTCGAGCCGCCGAAGGCGTTCTGCTCGATCTCGGTTCGCAGCGGCAGTACGACGGCCAGGAACAGCAGCGCGAATCCGAGCTGGATCGCGGCCGGCACGATCAGCGGGTGGCCGTGCAGCCCGCGGGCCCGGCGGTCGGCGATCGTGCGCGAGAGCAGCTGCTCGATCGGCCGGTAGATCACCGACAGGATCACGAACATGATCGCCCAGCACAGGGAGATCCGGCTGTAGGAGGCGCGGTCGAGCTCGTGGCTGGCGAAGGCCAGGTACAGGAAGGTGAAGACGCCGGTGGAGGCGATCCCGATCGACAGGATCCGGGCGCCGGAGGCGTAGGTGCCGGTGCCGGGCTTGTTTTCGGTCCCCGGTGGTATCGACTGGGTGCCGGCGCCGGCCGGGGCGCTCATCACCCGACCCTGACGAGCACCATCGTCCAGGGGAACGGGGAGCGCGACTCGACGACCTCGCCGTGGCCGGCGAGCAGCCGCTCAAAGCCGCGCCGTGACCAGTGGTTGACGTGGCCCGGAGTGTTTCCCAGCTCCCTCACGTAGGCCCCGCGGGCGACGTTGAGGGCGCGCCAGAGCGGCTCGCGCGGGACCGACACGAGCAGGTGGCGCCGGGCCACGCGGGCCATCTCGGCGATCGTGCGGTCGGGGTCGGGGACGTGCTCGATCGTCTCGATGCAGGCCACGAGGTCAAACTCGTCGTCGGCGAACGGGATGTCCCCGGCGTCCCCCTCGACGAACCGGAGGTTGGGCCGCCGGCGGGTGCGCCAGTGCTCCTGCAGCTTGGGGTCGGCCAGGTCCAGCCCGACCACCGGGCGCTGTTCGAGCACCTCGGCCCAGCGGGCGGTGAGGACGCCCTCGCCGCAGCCGACGTCGAGCAGTGATTCGATCCCACCCTCCCGCGCGGCCCGCGCGAACAGCTCGGCCAGCGTCCCCTCGAACCCGGCCATCAGCCGGCGGACGACCGGATTGGTGGACCCGTACTTGTCGTAGGTGTTGCCGGTGGGGACGGCGCTGGCCGCGGGGGCGCTCATACCTCGAGCGCCTCGCGGTCGGGCGCTCCGGGCTCGTAGTGTGAGGGCTCGACGCCCAGCTGAAGCTCGATCCGGCGCACGCGCTCGAACGTTCGCTGCGAGATGACCCGCTGAGCGTCCAGCAGGTCGCCGATCACGCCCAGGGCGCCGAGCAGCATGGCCGCGTTGAACAGGACCCCGGCGGCGATCAGCGAGGACAGGTGCCGGGGCCCGGCGTCGGGATGCTCGACGAAGAAGACCAGGAAGCGGATGAAGATCGCCACCGCCGGGAGCAGGCATATCAGCGCGCCCGTCCAGAACACCTTGAGCGGTTGGTACTGCGAGTAGACGCGGAAGATGGACAGCGCGTTGCGGCGCACATAGGCGCTGGTCGACGGGAACAGCCGCGACTCCCGCGTCTTGGGGTTCGTGCGGATCGGGACGTGCTCGACCGCGACCGTCAGCTTCCCGGCCTGAATGATCGTTTCCAGCGTGTACGTGAACTTCGAAACCGCCTGGACCTGGAGCGCCGCCTCGCGGTTGTAGGCCCGGAAGCCCGACGTCGTGTCGGGGAGGTCGGTCGAAGAGGCCTGACGGACAAACCAGGACCCCAGCCGCTGGAGCAGTTTCTTCGGCCCCGAGAAGTGCTCCACCGTGTCGATCTGACGATCGCCGACGACCATGTCAGCCCGGCCGCCCACGATCGGCTCCACCAGCTTCGGGACGTCGGAGCCCTCGTACTGGTTGTCGGCGTCGGTGTTGACGATCACGTCGGCGCCCAGCTTCAGACCGGCGTCGATTCCGGCCTGGAAGGCGGCGGCCAGGCCCTTGTGGTTGGTCAGGCGGACGATGTGATCGACGCCGTGCTCGCGGGCCACGGCGACGGTGCCGTCGGTGGACCCGTCGTCGATGATCAGCCACTCCACGACGTCGAACCCGTCGACGGCGCGCGGGAGGCGGCTGAGGGTCAGCGGAAGCTGGCCCTCCTCGTTGAAACAGGGGATCTGGATGATCAGCTTCAAGCGTCCTCCGGCGCCGGCTGACGATGCTCGCCCGCGCTCACAGGGCGCTGCACGACGGCGCTCATCCGCACACGGTAGCGGGATACTCGCTGAGAATGGACGCCGCGATCGTCACCGAGCCGCGGCCCGCGCCCGCCCCTGTGCGGGCCGAAACCGGGCCTGAGCCCGCCCAGCGGCGGCGCCTCCGGCTGGGTGCCCGGGTGCGCGCGTCCGGCCCTCACGGGCCTGCGCTGGCGCTGCTCCTGCTCGTGGCCCTGGGGTTGCGGCTGTGGGGGATCAAGCAGGGGCTTCCCTACGTCTACAACTCCGACGAAGCCACTCATTTCGTACCGCGAGCGGTCGGGTTCTTCGGGCACGACCTCAACCCGCATTACTTCCCCAACCCACCGGCGTACTCCTACCTGCTGTACATCGTCTTCGAGTTGTGGTTCGGGAGCGCCGACGCGGTCCGCAGCGCCTACACGACCGACCCGACGGCGGTGTTCGTCGTCGCCCGAGTGGTCGCGGCGCTGCTCGGCACGGTCTCCGTGTGGCTGACCTATGCGGCCGGCGCGCGCCTGTTCAACCGGACCGTCGGCCTGCTCGCCGGCGCGATCCTCGGGCTGGCCTTCCTCCCGGTCTTCTACAGCCATCTGGCCCTCAACGACGTGCCGACCCTGGCCCCGGTGTCGCTGGCCCTGTACGGGGTGGCCGGAGTGATCCGCTGGGGGCGGCGGCGCGACTACGTGATCGCCGGGATCGCGATCGGCCTGGCCGCGGCCACCAAGTACACGGGCGGGATCATCCTCGTGTGCCTGCTGGCCGCGTTCCTCTCGGACGCCGCCGGGGGATCGATCGCCACCGCCGTCCGGCGGCTCGCGCTCGGGCTCGTCCTCGCGCTGCTGGCCTTCCTGGTCGCCAACCCGTACGCCCTGCTCGACACCTCGGCGTTCCTGTCCGGAGTCTCACAGCAGGCCTCGGCCGCGGCCGGAGCCGACCCGGTGAAGCTCGGGACGCGCCCCGGGAGCGGAACGACCTACTACCTGTGGACCTTCACCTGGGGTCTGGGCTGGGTCCCGACGCTGGCGGCGCTCTGCGGCGCCGGGCTGTTGCTCGTGCGCCGCCGCTTCGGGACCGCGCTCGTGCTGCTCCCGGCGCCGATCGCCTTCATCATCTTCATGGGCGATCAGCAGCGGTTCTTCGGCCGCTGGCTGCTGCCGGTGTTCCCGATCGTCGCTCTGCTCGGGGCCTACGCAGTCGTCGAGGCGGCGCGCTGGCTGCACCGGGAATGGGCCCTCCCGGCGGCGGTGGTCGGAGCGATCGCCGCCGTGCTCGTGCTCGGGCAGAGCTTCGTGGCCGACGTCCACAACGACGCCGTGCTGTCGCGACCGGACACGGCCAACCTCGCCCGGGCGTGGATGGTCAAGCACGTCCCGGCCGGCGCCAAGGTGGTGATCGAGCCGCTCGTCCCGGACAACTGGGAGACCGACATCGGGACCTCCCTGTCCGCGACCTCCAACGGCCAGCGGTGGGCTCGGTGGCCCACCTGGCTGACCACCCTGGACGTCCACGGCCGGCCGCTGCCGCCCGGAGAGCACCGGTTCGTGCTCGTCGACCAGTACGAGCGCAACCTCTATCCGGGGCTGTTGGACCGCTACATCGGCAGCGGCTACTGCTGGGTGGTGATCGGCTCGCTCCAGGCCGGGCGAGCCTTCGCCCAGCCCCGCGACGCTCCATCGGCCATCGCCTATTACGCGGCGCTGGCCGACCGCGCCCGGCTGATCTACCACGTCAGCCCGTACCCGAGCGGGGCTCACCCGGTGCCGTTCAGCTTCGACTGGTCGATCGACTACTACCCGCCCCAGTACCGCCTTCCTGGCCCCGAGATCAGCGTCTATCGGCTCAACGGTTGCAAATAGGGCAGCGGCTTATGTGCCGTCCTATCCTGGGAGACTCAACCATGCCCCCGGAGACGGAAATCGACCGCCACCACCTGGCTCGGGCCATCGACCTGGCCGAGCAGGGCCGCGGCCACGTGAGTCCAAACCCGGTCGTCGGTGCGGTCATCGGGCGTCATGAGCAGGTCATCGGCGAGGGTTTCCATCGCGCCCTGGGCAGCGCCCACGCCGAGGTCGAGGCCATCCGCGACGCCGGCGCAGCCAGCCTGGAGGGCGCCACGCTGTACGTCTCGCTCGAGCCGTGCTGCCACCGCGGCCGGACCCCCGCGTGCACCGAGGCGATCCTCGACGCCGGGATCGAGCGCATCGTGGTCGCGGCCGATGACCCCAGCGAGCACGCGTCGGGCCGCGGGCTGGGGATTCTGCGCGACGAGGGCGTCGAGGTCGTCGTGGTCGACGGGGAGCTGGCCTCCCGGGCCCGGCTCCAGAACCAGCCGTTTCGCAAGCACGCCCGGACGGGCCGGCCGTGGGTGCTGTTCAAGTCGGCGATGACGCTCGACGGCAAGGTGGCGACCCGCAGCGGCGACTCCAAGTGGATCTCCGGTGAGGCCAGTCGAGCGCTCTCGCACCGCTGGCGGTCGGAGTGCGACGCCGTCGCGGTCGGGATCGGGACCGCGCTGGCCGACGACCCCCAGCTGACGGCCCGAATATCGGATCCCGCCCACCCCATCGAGCGCCAGCCGCGCCGCATCGTGTTCGACTCGCTCGCCCGCCTACCCCTGGACTCGCAGCTGGTGGCTGGGGCCCGCCGGGTTCCGCTGACCGTCGTCGTCTCGCGGGCCGCGCCCCGGGCCTTCACCGATGCCCTCGAGAACCACGGGGCGTCGGTCATCGTGGCCACCGGGGAGAACGAGCCGGCGCGAATCCGGGCGGCGCTCGACCAGCTTGGGGCCGACGGCGTGACCTCGATCCTGCTCGAGGGGGGCCCGCACCTGGCCGGCGCGTTCTTCGACGCCGGCGAGGTCGACGAGATGCGGCTGTTCGTGGCTCCGCTCGTACTCGGGGGGCGGACCGCGCGCGACCCCCTCGAGGGTGAGGGCGCGGACGCCATCGCCGATGCCGGGCGGGCCTTCGAGGTCGGGTGCGAGCGGATCGCCGACGACCTCCTGATCTCGGCCCGGCTGAAGGAGTGGTAAGGATTGCTTGGGGCGGGATCGCCGGGGCAAACGATTCTTGAAGGGGCCCAACCGTGTTCACGGGGCTGATCGAGGGCGTTGGCCGGCTGGCGGCGATCGACCGGTCGCCGGACGGCGCCCGGCTCAAGGTGGAGAGCGCCCTGGCCGCCGGGCTCGGCGACGGCGACTCGATCGCGATCAACGGCGTCTGCCTGACCGCTGCCGAGGTCGACGGCGGCTCGTTCCTGGTCGACGCGATGAACGAGACGCTCACGCGCACCTCGCTCGGCGCGCTCGACGCCGGCGCGCACGTCAACCTCGAGCTCCCGCTGCGAGCCGGTGACCGTCTCGGCGGCCACGTCGTCCAGGGTCACGTCGATGGCGTCGGGCGGGTGACCGACGTGCGTGCGGACGGGTTCGCCCGCCGGATCCGGATCGACGCCGGGGAGGACGTGCTGCGGTACGTCGTCCACAAGGGCTCGATCGCTGTCGACGGCGTCTCGCTGACCGTCGCCGAGATCGACGGGCGATCATTTACCGTTTCATTGATCCCGGAAACCCTGGAGCGCACGACCCTCGGGGACGCGGCGACCGGTCAGACGGTGAACCTGGAGGTTGATGTGTTGGCCAAGTACGTTGAGAAGGCGGTGCGCACCGCTCGAGCGGAGGCGGTATGACCAGCAGAGCAGACGTGGCATTCGCGACCATCGAAGAGGCGATCGAGGACATCCGCCAGGGCAAGATGGTGGTGGTCGTCGACGACGAGAACCGTGAGAACGAGGGCGATCTCACGATGGCCGCCCAGTTCGTCACGCCCGAGGCGATCAACTTCATGGCCAAGGAGGGGCGAGGCCTGATCTGCCTCGCGCTCACCCCCGAGCGCTGCGACGAGCTCGGACTCGACCTCATGGCGGCCAAGAACGAGTCGGCCTTCGAGACCGCGTTCACGGTCTCGATCGAGGCGCGTTCGGGCGTCAGCACCGGGATCTCCGCCGCCGACCGGGCGCGCACCGTCCAGGTGGCGATCGACCCCAAGACCAGCCCGCGCGAGCTCGTGCAGCCGGGCCACGTGTTCCCCCTGAAGGCCAAAGCCGGGGGCGTCCTCGAGCGCGTCGGCCAGACTGAGGCCGCCGTCGACCTGGCCCGGCTGGCCGGACTGATCCCGGCCGGCGTGATCTGCGAGGTCATGAACGACGACGGCACGATGGCCCGCGTCCCCGACCTCGACCAGTACTGCCGCCGCCACGACCTGAGGATGATCACCGTGGCCGACCTGGTCGCCTACCGGCGGCTGACCGAGAAGCTGGTCGAGCGCGTCGTCTCGACCAAACTGCCGACCGGGTTCGGTGACTTCGTGGCCGTCGGCTACCGCTCGCTGGTCGACAACAAGCATCACGTCGCGCTGGTCAAGGGCGACGTGGACGGAGCCGAGGACGTGCTCGTCAGGGTGCACTCCGAGTGCCTGACCGGGGATGTGTTCCACTCGCTGCGCTGCGACTGCGGCGAGCAGCTCGAATCGGCTCTGGCCATGATCGAGCACGAGGGCTGCGGCGTGCTTCTCTACCTGAGCCAGGAGGGCCGGGGCATCGGCCTCCTGAACAAGCTCCGGGCCTACAAGCTCCAGGAGGAGGGACTCGACACGGTCGATGCCAACCTCCGTCTGGGCCTTCCCGCCGACCTGCGCGACTACGGCATCGGGGCGCAGATCCTCTCCGACCTCGGCCTGACCTCGATCCGCATCCTGACCAACAACCCCAAGAAGATCTCCGGAATGGCCGGCTACGGCCTGTCGGTCAGCGACCAGATCCCCATCCAGCACGTGCCCAATCCCCACAACGAGGCCTACCTGCGCGCCAAGCGCGATCGGCTCGGCCACACGCTGCATCACCAGGGCCTGGCCTTCGACGAGGAGATGCTCCACAACGAGCAGGAGCACGATCGGCGGCGTGGCCGCGGCGACGGATGAGCGAGCCAGCGCCGAGGCCCGGCCAGGCATGAGCGAGCCCCGGCCCGGCATGAGCGAGCCCCGGCCCAGGCCCGGCCAGGCATGAGCGAGCCCCGGAGGGTCGCCCTCTGCGTCGCCCGCTTCTATCCTGACCTCGCCGACCGGCTGGAGGCCGGGGCGCGCGAGGCCCTCGCCGAGGCGGGAATCGACGAGGTCGAGCGGTTCGACGTCCCGGGCGCGTTCGAGCTGCCCCTGGTGGCCAGATACGCCATCCAGTCCGGCCGCTTCGCGGCCGTCGTCTGCCTGGGCGCCGTGATCCGCGGCGAGACCGACCACTACGCCTACGTGTGCACCGAGGCCGCTCGCGGCATCCAGCAGGTCCAGCTGGAGACCGGTGTGCCCTGCGGGTTCGGGGTCCTCACCGTCGACACCATGGAGCAGGCGCTCGAGCGCGTGGCCGGTGGAGCCAAGCGCGACACCGGACGCCATGCCGCCGAGGCCGTCCTGGCCGCGCTGGCCGTGCGCGAGAAGCTCACGGCCCGGCGCGGAGCCGGGTTCACCGTCTGAGCGGGCGGCTCTGGCGGGCCGCTCGACGGCGGTCCGCCGCGGCGGATGCGGCCCGCCCGGGCGGATCGAGCGAGGCTGCGCGAAAAACGGGAACATACGGTGTCTGTTCAGGTGGCCGGGATCGTCCACGGCTTGCGCGCGGCGAGCTGGGTTAGGGCGCGGGTGACGTGGTGGCCGTGTTTGCCGGCGGTGCTGATGTAGGCGCGGATGGCGAGGAATCGGTCAGCGCCGGTGGTGGTGCGCCAGCAGCCTGAGATCTTTTGTTGGAGCTTGACCATGCGGATGTCGCGTTCGATCAGGTTGTTGTCGAACGGGACGCGGAAGTCGTGCGCGAAGCGCAGGACGTGCTCGCGGTCGCGGTCCAGGCGGGCGAGGAGGTTGGCGGCGGCGCTCTTGGCGATCGGGCCGCGTTTGCCGGTGCGGACCGTGGGCGGGGGGTTCTGCCGTTGGCCCAGGGCGATGATCTTGCGGTAGCGGGCGTGGTAGCGGGCCAGCTGTCGCGGGCTGAGCGCCGCGCGGTCGTCCGCTTTAGCGTTCTCGACGGCGCGGTTGAGCGCTCGCAGGAGCCGGTCCATGTCCTGCGCCCAGGTCTGTGTGCCGTGCTGGTCTTGCTCGATCACGCTGAGCAGTTCGCGTAGGTGGTGGGCGTTGCAGAGCGCGTGCGTCGCCTGCGGGTACTGGCGGTAGCAGTGAAAGCCGTCGTGGATCGCGATCCCGGTGAAGTTAGGCAGCACCCCGGCGTGGTTGATTCCCTCCACACCACGCCGATCGTGGATCGCGTAGTACGTCAGGCGGCTGGTGCTGGCGCCATGTAGCCAGCGCAGGCGGCCTTCCACGCGCGCGCCGGTCTCATCAAAATGCGCGACCTCAGCGCGGCAGAGCTGCTCATGAACCTCGTCCAGGAACGGGACCAGATCGTCCGCTCCCTGAGCCACGAACGCGGCCAACGTCCCGGTCGAGATCCGCACCCCGAACCAGTCATAGAACAGCTCGGCGGCGCGGTGATAGGGCAAATGCTGGCGGGCGGTCAGATAGACCCCCAGCGCCCGAAGCCGCGGCCCGTACTGCGCCGGCGCGCTGAGCGCCTGCGGGAACGCGGCGGTCGTCTCATGCCCGCACGCGCACCGCCGCGTGTGCGCGCGATGCTCGCTGACGCGCAAACGGATCTCCGGCAACTCGAACACCTGTCGCGCGAGATGCCCGACAGCGTCGCTGTCTGAAAGGTCGCCCTGGCAGCCAGCGCACACCTGCGGAAGGTGATCGACCACCTCGTCCGGCACCGCGACCTTCTCCAGATGCCCACCCCGATGCCCCGGCTGGCCGCCCTGCTTGCGACCCGACGGGCGCCGCAGGCTCTTCGGCGCCGGCTTCGAGAACCCGTCCGAGGACGGCGGCCGCGACGAGTTACGCGAGTTCTGCGCCAACCGACGCCTCAACTCCGCAACCTCCGCCCGCAACTCAACGACCTCGCCCCGCAGCTCCTCGATCACCACCGCCTGCTCCACCACCAACGCGGCCAACTGCTCATACGACGGCGACCCAAACAGCACATAACAACGTTCGCGGCCCGCCCACCACCACCTGCCCCACCTGAACAGTCACACATACGTCCCGTTTTTCGCGCAGGCTCAAAACGTTCGCGGCCACGTCGTCCGGGAGCGGCCAGCGCGCGCCGCGCCGAACGGCCCTATGCGTGAGCGCCGTGGCCGGGCCCGCGCGGGTTCGGCGGGGGTCCGCCCGCGGCCGCCCCGGGACCCGATACCTGTTGGCCGAGCGCGCGAAGAGCCAGGGTCAGCTCGGTTCTGACGACGCCGGTCTGATTGGGGATCTGCAGGCGCTGCCAGAGGATCGGGACCGCGGCCCTGGGGTCGCCCACGAGCCGGAGCGAGCGGCCGAGGTCGAATAGCGCGTAGGCGTAGGTGAGGCTGGCGGGTGAGGCGGTGGCCACGGCCTGGCGCAGGACCGGGATGGCGCTGTTGTAGTTCCCGCCCTCCATCAGGTCGTGCCCCTGCGCCTCGAGTGCGCCGGCGCTCGGGGGCGGGGCGGGAGCTGACGGTGTCGTCGGGGCGGGGATGGTGGCCGGCGTCGTCCGGGCAGCCGCGGTGGCCGACGCC
Organism: uncultured Solirubrobacterales bacterium; assembly: GCA_963704385.1. GTDB lineage: Bacteria > Actinomycetota > Thermoleophilia > Solirubrobacterales > Solirubrobacteraceae > Palsa-465. The sequence goes on along the minus strand of OY969904.1, from coordinate 4,463,735 downwards.
GGCGCGCTCGTGGACGTGGTGGCCGCGGGCCGCCCCGGAGTGGGGCGGGAGCCCGGCCGCGGGTGGCCGGCGCGAGCGTGGGAGAGGGTGGCGAGCGTGCGGAGGCGGGTTCCGGCCGGCGCGTGGCCCGCGGTCCCGCTGTGGTCGGCTCCGGCCGCGATCCCCACGCCCAGCGCAGCCGCGGCGAGCGCCGCGAGCGCTCCGCTTCGCCGCCAGAGGCTGCTGGAACCGAGGGCCGACGCTCGCGGGAACGCCGGCCGGTTCGCGGCTCGCGCGAACACCGCCCAGTTCGCCGTTGCCGCCGGCCGTCGGCGGCCTCCGAGCGCCCGGTCGACGGCCGTGGCGAGCTCGCCGGCGCTCGCGAACCGCTGCTCCGGTCGCTTGGCCATCCCGCGCGCCAGCACTCCGTCGAGGGCGCGCGGTACCTCGGGGTTTCTACGGCTGGCCCGCGGCGGCGGCTCCTCGATGTGCTGTCGGGCCAGGGCGGTGAAATTCTCAGCGCTGAAGGGTCGCTCGCCGACGAGCAGCTCGAACGCGGCCACGGCCAGCGCATAGCGGTCGCTGGCCTCGGTCGCCCGATGTCCGAGCGCGCGCTCAGGGGCCAGGTATGCCGCCGTGCCGAACACCTCACCCGTTCCCGTGAGCGTGTCCTCCGTGCCCAGCTTGGCGATTCCGAAGTCCGCCACGTGCAGGACGCGGTCTCCGTCGAGTAGGAAATTGGACGGCTTGACGTCGCGATGGATCACGCCGCGTCCGTGCGCATGGTCGAGCGCCGCCGCGGCCTCGTACAGCCAGTGAACCGCCCGCGGGCGGTCGACCTCACCGACGCGCAGCGCATCGGCGACCGTGCCGCCGGCCAGGTACTCCATGACGATGAACGGGCGCCGGAGGGTCATCGACTCCGAGGGCGCCGCCTGGCCGACGTCGTAGATCGTGACCACGTTCCGATGGCCGGACATGCGCGCCGCGGCCAGGGCCTCGCGTTTGAAGCGCTGCACCGCGACCTCGTCGTGGGCGTAGGGCTCGGACAGCAGCTTGATGGCCACCGGCCGCTCGAGCGTCCGGTCGCGGGCGCACCAGACCGACGCCATGCCACCGCTGGCGATCCGGCGGATCAGCTCATAACGGGCCGGCAGCTCCACGCCCCGGAGCACGCTGACGCTCGGATCGGACTGACGACCCATTGGGAGATCGTGTTACCCGTCCCCGTTCTTTTCAACCGCCGGGACGATTTGTGCGGATCGAGGCGAACCGGGGGTCGCCGGCGAATCATGGTCCGCGGCCAACCGCAGTCGCCCGCGAATCCCACGCGGGTGCGCAGGGCTATACTCGCCCGCCGTGCCCAAGGTCTGTCACGTTTGCAAGAAGGGCCCCGCGTTCGGCCATAGCCGCAGCCACTCGATGGTGGCCACCAAGCGGCGGTTCGATCCGAACCTTCAGCGCGTCCGGATCAACGACGGCGGGACGCCGCGTCGCGTCTACGTCTGTACCCGCTGCCTGAAGGCCGGCAAGGTGATTAAGGCGCCGTAGGGCGTGCGCGAGCTAACGGCTGATCCGGGCAGGCCGGTGTCCGATCCATCCATCGTGCGGTTTCGCGCCGTCGTCGAATCGGGTCTGGCCGCGCTCGAGGCCCGCCGCGAAGAGGTCAACGACCTCAACGTCTTCCCGGTCGCCGACGGCGACACCGGCGACAACATGGTCCTCACGCTGCGGGCCGTGCTGCAGGAGCTCGACCGCCTGTCGACCGCCTCCCAGGAGCGCACGATCGACGACATCGGCCGTGAGGAGATCGTCGCCTCGGTCGCCCGGGCCGCTCTGCTCGGAGCGCGCGGGAACAGCGGGGTGATCCTCTCGCAGCTGATCCGAGGCGCGGCCGAGGAGCTGGCCAGCCGGCCCGGAGAGCTGGTTGACCCCGTGCTGATCGGCGCGGCCCTCGCCAGGGCCGCTGATCAGGCCTACGGGTCGGTTCGCGACCCGGCCGAGGGCACGATCCTCACCGTCGTACGCGAGATGTCGGTCCGCGTTGCGTCCGAGCTGGCCCACATGGACGATGCCCGGCTCGGCCCGGACGCGACCGTCGTCGAGCAGGACGTGGTGATCGCCGAGGTGATCGAGCGGGCGCTGGACGCCGGGCAGGAGTCGGTCAAGCGCGGGCCAGATCTGCTCCCGATCCTGCGCGAAGCCGGGGTCGTCGACGCCGGTGGCTACGCGCTCACCGTCCTCCTCGCCGGCATGATCGGTGCGTTGCGAGGTAGCGCTCCGCCGCCGGTGGAGCACCACGCGGCGGCGCGCGTCACCCATCCGCAGCACGCCTCGACCACATACCGGTACTGCACGAACTTCGCCGTCACCGGCGCACAGCTCGAGCAGCGCCAGTTCGTCCGAGCGCTCGAGGAGCTGGGCGACTCGGTGCTCGTGGTCGGCGACCAGACCACCCTGAAGATCCACGTCCATACCGACGATCCCGACGCTGCGACCGCGCTGTTCAGGGACGCGGGCGTCGTCTCGCATCTCGACGTCGCCGACATGCGGACGCAGGTGCGGCGTCGGGACGAGCGGCTCGCGGCTGACAACGGACGGCCACTGTGCGGGGCGCTGGCCGTCACCACCGGCGACGGGATGCGCGCGCTGTTCGAGAGCTTCGGCGTGCGTGCCCTCGACGGCGGGCCCAAGCTGAATCCGTCGACCTACGAGCTGCTGGCGGCGATCCATGCCGTGCCGGCCGAGGAGGTCGTGGTGCTCCCCAACAGCGCCAACGTGGTGATGACGGCCGAGCGGGCGGCCGGGCTGTCGGACAAGAGTGTGCGGGTGGTGCCGTCGCGCTCGCCCCAGGCCGGGCTGGCCGCGGCGGTCAGCCTCGACCCGGCCCGGAGCGCGGCTGAGAACGCTGAGGCGATGACCGTGACGCTCGAGCGAGTTCGCACCGGAGCGGTCGCGCCGGCCGCCCGGGACGATGCCCGGGGCCGGTTCCGCGAGGGCGACGCGGTCGGGTTCATCGACGATGAGATCGTCGTCTGGGGCCGCCCGCGCGACACGTTGCGCGCGGTGCTCGAGCGGCTCGCCTCGGGCGCCGAGCTGATCACCTGCCTGCGCGGGGCCGACGCGCCGCTGGACGACGAGACGGTCCACGCCCTCGCCCACGGCGATGTGGAGTTCGAACTCTCCAACGGCGGCCAGCAGAGCTACTGGTGGCTGCTGTCGGCTGAGTAGCGCCGGCCACGCGCGATTGCTGCCGCCGGCGCGGTCATGATCTCGGAGCGTCGTGACGCCGGTTGCCTTCACATCCACGCGACCCCTGGAACCTGAAGAGCTCGAGGCGGCGCCGATCCGCTATCCGCGTCCGTCACGACTGGCCAGGACGCTCGATCCGGGCGGCGGCGCCAAGGTCCAGAAGGCGGCCGAGGCGCTCGGGCTGCACACCGTCGGCGACCTGCTCGAGCACCTTCCGCGTGACAGGCGGGAAGCGCGCGCGGTGGCCGAGCTCGTCGCCGGGGAGACGGCGACCGTGGTGGTCGAGGTCAGGCGCACCTCCTCGCGCTCGGTCCGCCGGAGGGGGATGAGGCCGATCGTCGAGGCCACGGTGGCCGACGACACCGGCGCGATGAAGGCGACGTTCTTCAATCAGCCCTGGCTGGTGAGCAGATATCCGGCCGGGACACGGCTGGTTTTGCACGGCAAGTACCAGGCGCGCAACCGGTTCAGCGTGCAGGCGCACGCCCGGACCACCGAGGCGCTCGCCGGCGCGCAGGCGGTCGCTCACTACCCGGCCACGGAAGGCCTCTCCTCCACCGAGATTCTGGCCCTGGTGCGCCGGCACGCGCCCGCGCTGACCGACGTCCCGGAGCCGCTGCCGGCGACGCTGCGAGTTACCGAGGGACTCCCGGACCGCGCCGCGGCGCTGTCGGCCAGCCACTTCCCCCGGAGCGACGGCGACCTCGAGATCGGCCGGGCGCGCCTGGCCTTCGACGAGCTGCTGCTGGCCCAGCTGGCGCTCATCCGCCGGCGGCGGACCCGCGAGCGGTCGGTCACCGCGGCGGTGCTCGACGCCGAGCGCGAGCTGACCGGTCGCTGGCTGGCCGAGATGCTGCCCTTCCGTCTTACCGCCGACCAGGAGCACGCGATCGAGGTCGTCGATCGCGACCTGGCCGCGGCGCGGCCGATGCAGCGCCTGCTCATGGGCGAGGTCGGCTCGGGCAAGACCGTGGTCGCCCTGTATGCGCTCCTGCGGGCGGTCGAGCACGGCTACCAGGCGGCGCTGATGGCGCCCACCGAGACGCTGGCCGAACAGCACTTCGCGACCGTCCAGTCGCTCCTGCCCGACTCCTTCGTCCCGGTGGGCCTGCTGACCGGTTCCACACCGGCCCGCCGCGCCGCGGACCTGCGCGGCAAGCTCTCGAGCGGCGAGCTGTCGCTGGTGGTGGGCACGCACGCGCTGATCGAGCCGTCGGTGTCCTTCGCGCGGCTGGCCGTGGCGGTGATCGACGAGCAGCACCGCTTCGGGGTCAGCCAGCGAGCCGCTCTGGACGCCAAGGGCCCCGGCGATCAGGCTCCGCACGTCCTGCACATGACCGCCACCCCGATCCCGCGGACGCTCGCGTTGGCCGGATACGGTGACCTCGACTTCACCGTGCTGCGCGAGCTGCCGAGCGGCCGGCGGCCGATCCGGACGTTCGTGTGCTCGAGTGCCGGCGAGAGAGCACGCGCGTACGAGCGGATCCGGGAGGAGCTGCGCGCGGGGCGCCAGGCGTTCGTCGTCTGTCCGCTGGTCGAGGAATCCGAGCTGCTCCAGGCCCGCGCGGCCACGGCCGAGTTCGAGCGGCTTCGGGTCGGCGAGCTGTCCGGTTTCGGCGTGGCCCTGCTGCACGGACAGCTGCGGCCGGCCGCCAAGCAGGCGGCGATGGCCCAGTTCGCCGCGGGCCAGGCCGACGTGCTCGTGGCCACCTCGGTGATCGAGGTCGGCATCGACGTCCCCAACGCGACCGTGATGCTGGTCGAGGACGCCGACCGCTACGGAATCTCGCAGCTGCACCAGCTTCGCGGGCGCATCGGCCGGGGGGCGCACGCGTCAGTCTGCCTCCTGTTCGGGCCCAAGGGCTCGCCCCGGCTCCGGGCGGTCGCGGCCCACCGGGATGGGTTCGAGCTGGCCGAGATCGACCTCGGGCTGCGCGGCGAGGGCGAGCTCATCGGGACGCGCCAGCACGGGCTGCCGGCGTTTCGGGTCGCCGAACTGCCGCGCGACGGTGAGCTGCTCGAGCGGGCGGCGGCCCGCGCGCGGTCGATCATCTCTGAAGATCCCGAGCTCGAGCTGGCCGAGAACGCACTGCTCGCGGACGCCTTGGTCGGAGCGTACGGCGCCGAGGCCCGGGCGCCGATCCGGGCGTGAGGGTCGTGGGCGGCCGGCTCGGCGGCCGCCGGCTCGAAACCCCGCGAGGCCGCGCGACCCGCCCCACGCCGGAACGGGTCCGCGAGGCGTTGTTCTCGATCCTCGCGAACGTCGACGGCGCGCGCGTGCTCGACCTGTTCGCCGGCTCGGGCGCGTTGGCCATCGAAGCGCTTTCGCGCGGGGCCGCAGAGGCGACGCTCGTCGACTCCTCCGGCGCGGCTATCGCCGCCATCCGCCGCAACCTGGACGCGCTCGGGTTGGTGGCCGAGGTCCGCGGTCAGCGGGCGCTGAGCTTCCTCCAAGGCGCACGCGACGGCGCGCGTCAATACGATCTCGTCTTCCTCGATCCCCCTTACCGTCATGCCGCCGCGCTTGGTCGGGAGCTCTCCACCGCGCTCGTACCGGTGCTCGCGCCGGATGCTCGGGTCGTAGCCGAGAGCGGCCGCAGGGCGCCTCTGGAGCTCGGAGCGCTCACTACGCTGGACGAGCGGCGCTACGGCGACACGTTGATCCGGATTCATGGCCCCCGATAACCGCATAGCGATCTGCCCCGGTACGTTCGACCCGGTGACCAACGGTCATCTGGACGTCATTGGCCGGGCCTCGGCCATGTACGACGAGGTCGTCGTCGGCGTCGTCAACCTGCCCTGGCGCAAGGGCAGCACGGTCTTCAGCACCGAGGAGCGGGTCGGCTTCGTGGTCAACGCGACCAGGGCTCTGGGCAACATCTCGGTCGAGCCGTTCAGCACGCTGCTGGTCGACTTCGCCCGGGAGCGGGGGGCGATGACGATCGTCAAGGGACTGCGCGCGATCTCCGACTTCGAGTACGAGCTCGAGATGAACCAGCTCAACCGCCGGCAGGCGCCCGAGATCGAGTCCGTTTACCTCATGGCCTCGGCCAAGTACAGTTTCCTGAGCTCCAGCGGAGTCAAGGAGCTGGCCACATTCGGCGGCGAGATCGATGACCTTGTTCCCGACGAGGTCGCCGCGGCGTTGAAGGAACGGCTCAGCCGCTGACGAAACAGAGGTTCGCGATGGACGTCTTGGTACTCATTGACAAGCTCGACGATCTGGTACACAACGCAAAGCCCGTTCCGCTGACCGATCAGGTCCGGGTCGACAAGGAGGAGATCTACGACATCCTCGACCAGATGCGGGCCACCATCCCCGAGGAGATCAAGCAGGCTCGGTGGATCGTCAAGGAGCGCCAGGAGATGCTCGCCGAAGCCAAGCGCGAGGCCGAGCGGATCGTCCAGGAGGCGCGCGAGCGCCAGGAGCGCATGATCTCCCAGGAGGAGATCACCCGTCAGGCCGAGCGCTCGGCCGAGGACATCATCGAGGAGGCCCGGGCCCGCGAGCGCGAGATCCGCCTGGGCGCCGAGGACTACGCCGACGAGATCCTCAACACCCTCGAGGTCAACCTCTCGAAGTTCATCGCCGCCGTTCGCCGCGGCCGCGAGCGCCTGGCCGGCAAGGAAGAGCCGGCCGAGGTCTCCTAGGCGGCGTCGCGCGTCCGCGCGACGGGGCCGGGCGCCGTCCGCGCGACGGGCGCCGTCCGCGCCACTCGTGGCGCCTTTCACCCCGCACACGTGTTAAACCTGCCCTGAGTGGCGCACATCGAGGTCCTCGACACCGACATCACCACCCTCGAGGTCGACGCGATCGCCAACGCGGCCAACACGCAGCTGCGCCACGGCGGCGGCGTGGCCGGCGCGATCTCGCGGGCCGGCGGACCTGAGATCCAGCGCGAGAGCGACGAGCGGTCCCCGATCGCCCTCGGCGAGGCGGTGGAGACGACGGGCGGAGCGATGCCCTGCCGATGGGTCATCCACGCCGCAACGATCGATTTGGGGGGACCCACTTCAAAAGAGATCATCCGCAACGCCACCGCGAGCACGCTGCGCAGGGCCGACGCGCTCGGGGCCAGGTCACTCGCGCTCGTCGCCTTTGGCACCGGGGTCGGCGGATTCCCGCTCGAGCAGGCGGCCGAGATAGAGCTCGACGAGGTCCGCCGTCACCTCGAGGCCGGAAGTGGCCTGGAGCGCGTCGTGTTCGCGGTCCACGGCGACGCGGCCCGCGAGGCGTTCGAGCGAGCGCTCGGGCGGTGAGCGCGCCCTCGTGAGGGGGCCAACCCGGGGCGCCGCGCCTCAAGCGACCGCGGCCCGTCGTCGACACTCACCGCGATGAGACGTTGGACGTCCGTCCTCCTCTCCCTGGTGGCGATTCCCGTCGGCTGGCCGCACCACGTGGCCCTCGGCCTGACCGACGGGCCGGGCGACGCCCAGCAGCTGGCCCATCGCGCTCCGCTGGACGTGCGCTACCGGTACCTATCCGGGGGTGTCAACACCGGCGGCGGGTGGGCCGGCTGGGATCCGGACGGGACGTTCGCCTCGATGTACGCGCGGGAGTCGGTCGCCGCCCACATGATCCCGGTATTCACCTACTACCAGCTCCTTCAGTCCCGGCCGGCGGTGGGCGGCGACGAGCTCCAGAAGGACCTGTCGAACCTGCGCAACCGGGCGACGATGCGCGCGTACTGGGCGGACTTCTCGCTGCTGCTGCGCCGGGTCCGGGCCGTCTCGGAGAGCCACCTGGTGGTCATCCACGTGGAGCCCGACCTGTGGGGCTATCTCGAACAGGCTCATGCGCTTTCGCTGGCCCGCGCGTTCGCCCATCGGCTGATCGCCCTCCGCGACCGGATCGCCCCCCACGTCGCGCTCGCCTGGCATCTGAGCGTCTGGGGGACGGGGGAGGACCCGACCTATTCAAAGCCGCCGCCGGCGCAGATGGACCTGCTGGCCGCGCGTTCGGCGGCGTTCTACGAGTCGCTGCACGCGCACTTCGACCTCGTCTTCACCGACATCACCGATCGGGACGCGGGCTTCTACCGCGTCGTGGAGGGCAATCCGCGCACGGCATGGGGACCAGCCGACTTCCACCGTGAGAACGTGTACCTCGCGGGGTTCACCCGTCGCACCCACGAGCCGGTCGTGCTCTGGCAGCTGCCGCTCGGAAACACGTTCCTCAACAACACGTGGGACCACTTCCGCGACAACCGGGTGCAGTGGTGGCTGGGCCGCGACGGCCGGGCGCACCTGCAGGCCACCGCCGCTGCCGGCGTGATCGGTTTGCTGTTCGGCGGTGGCGCCAGCGGTACGACGAGCGCGCAGACCGACGGCGGACTGTTCTACCGGCTCGCCCGTAGGTACCTGAGGCATCCGCTACCGCTCGGCTGACCGCCCTGCGGCTCCCAGGCCGCTACCTGATCTCGAACCCGCTCAGCCCCTCCGGGTCCTCCTCCCGGACCTCGGTGCGCTCGACGTGGGCCTGCGGCGGCCCGGTCTCGAAGAACCGGGTCACCCGGTCGACCGCCTCGCGTGGCCCCTCGAGCACCGCCTCGACCGCTCCGTCACGCGTGTTGCGGACCCAGCCGGCGACGCCGTGGGCGGTGGCGCGCTGCCGCGTCGAGTCTCGGAAGAACACGCCCTGAACTCGGCCGCGGGCGATCACCCTGCGCCGGACGAGGTCAGCCTGCATCGGGCCGATTCTTTCATCCTGGTCTTTCCGTCCGGCCTGCGCGCGATTCTGATCTGTCCATGATCGCGCTATGGCTACTGGCCGGATTGCTTCTGGGTGCCGCCGCCGCCGCGGCGGCGTTGCGGCCGCGGCTGCGCTCGCTGGCCGGTGAGGCGGCCCGAGCCGGCGCGCTCGAGCGGGAGCTTGACCGCGCACGCTCGGATCTGGAGCACGAGCGCGAGCTGGCCGAAGAGCGGCTGGCGACGGTCAGGGACGCTCAGGAGCGGATGTCGCTGTCGTTCAAGGCGCTCAGCGGCGAGGCGCTGCAGGCGAGCATGGCCCAGCTCACGGAGCTGGCCCGGGCCCAGCTGAAGACGGCCCAGGCCGAGGCCAAGGGGGATCTGGACAAGCGCCAGCAGGCGGTCGAGCAGCTGGTCACGCCGCTGAAGGAGCAGCTCGGCCGGGTCGATGCGCAGCTGCTGAGGCTCGACCAGGAGCGCCGCGAGTCCCGCGGCCGGCTCGAGGCGCAGCTGAAGGCGCTGACCGACACGGGAGAGCGGCTGCGCACCGAGACGGGCGCGCTCGTGACCGCGCTGCGCAAGCCCAACACGCGCGGGCAGTGGGGACAGATGCAGCTTCGCAACGTGGTCGAGCTGGCCGGGATGGTGCGTTATTGCGACTTCGTCGAGCAGTCCACGCTGGGTGGGGAGGGGGCACCGCTGCGTCCGGACCTGGTGGTCAGCATGCCCGGCGGCAAGCACGTGATCGTGGACGCCAAGGCGCCGCTTCAGGGTGTGCTCGATGCCTATGAGGCCCGCGACGAGAGTGAACGCGAGGAGCACCTGCGGGCCCACGCGCGACTGCTGCGCAAGCACGTCAAGGCGCTGGCCGAGAAGGCCTACTGGAATCAGCTCGACTCGGGGCCGGACTTCGTGGTCATGTTCCTGCCCGGCGAGCATCTGTACGGGGCGGCGCTCGAGGCCGATCCGGCGCTGCTCGAGGACGCGATGGCCCAGCGCGTGCTGATCGCGACCCCGACGACGCTGCTGGCCCTCCTGCGCGCGGTCGCCTACGGTTGGCAGCAGGAGCGCGTGGCCGAGTCGGCGCAGGCCATCTCCGAGCTCGGGCGGGAGCTCCACGGCCTGCTGGTCAAGCTCTCGAACCTGCTCGGGACGCTCGGCTCGAGGCTCAACAGCGCCGTGCGCGCCTACAACGAGACCGTGGGCTCGTACGAGGCCCGAGTGCTTCCGGCGGCCCGCCGGTTCGGGGATCACGGTGCCGTCGCCGGCGATGGCGAGCTGCCGGAGATCGAGCAGGTGACGGTCAGCGCCCGCCGGGTGGCCGCGGCCGAGGTCGAGTCCGACGAGAAGCCGGCCGTGGAGCAGCTCACGGCGTTCCGCCTGCGGGCAGCCGACTGAGGGCTCGGCCCGCCTCCGGGGCGGCCGTGGCTGACGGGCCGGCCGCTAATCTCGATCCGATGGCGCTGCGAACGGACACGCTCGATCTCGGCGGCCTGCGTGTGACCGTCGGGGAGGCGCGGCGGTTCGACCTGAACGTCGCCATCGACCCTTTCTCTATGGGCGGCGAGCAATACGCGGTCCAGCCGGCGCTGGTGCCCTGCCGGGTCGACATCTCGCGGATCACCGGCGGGGGCTATGCGCTCCGGTTGCGATTCGAGGCGGAGGTCGTCGGCGCGTGCATGCGATGCCTGGAGCCGGCCGCCCAGTCGTTCGCGGTCGACGCCCGGGAGGTCTCACAGCCGGGGGGTGGAGACGAGCTGAGCTCGCCCTACGTCGAGCGCGAGGTCCTCGACCTAAGCGCCTGGGCCCGGGACGCCCTCGCTCTCGCCCTCCCGGCCAAGATCCTGTGCCGTGAGGACTGCGCGGGCCTGTGCGCCGTGTGCGGCGAGAACCTGAACGAGGCGGGCGACGAGCACCATCACGAGCCGGAGCGCGATCCTCGCTGGGCCAAGCTCTCCGAGCTGCACTTCGATTAGCCGCGGTTGCGGCTGCGGCGGCGGTCCCACGCGCGGCGGTTACACTCCCGCCAATGGCCGTCCCCAAGCAGAAGCAAGCTCACGCCCGGACCGCCAAGCGGCGGGCGCAGCACAAGATCGACGCACCGAGCTACAACGCTTGCTCGCATTGCCACAGCCCGCGGCTGCCTCATCGCGTGTGCCCGGTCTGCGGCTACTACAGGGGCCGGGAAGTGGTCTCCCCGGAGTCGGGGGACCACACCGCCTGAGCGGATGATCACCGTCGCCGTCGATGCAGGGGGGGCCGACCTCGGCCCAGGCGAGGTGGCCGAGGGCGCAGCCCGCGCGGCCAGCAACGGGATCGGAGTACTCCTCTTCGGGCCGGCGGCGCAGATCGGCGCAGTCGGTCCCGGCGTGGAGGTGGTCGACGCGCCGATCTCGATCGCCAAGGCGCCGGACCCGGCCTTCGCCGTCCGGACGACGCCCGAGGCCTCGATCGTCCAGGCCGCGCGGGCGGTCGCGGAGGGACGCGCGCAGGCGCTGGTGTCCGGCGGATCCACCGGCGCCGCGCTGGCTGCGGCCCTCTTCAACCTGCGTCGCGACCGCGGGGTCTACCGGCCCGCGCTGGCCCTGCCGCTTCCAATCCCTGGGTCCTCGCCCGTCCTGCTCCTGGACGTGGGCGCCAACGTGACCTGCCGGCCCGAGCACATGATCCAGTTCGCCCACATGGGCTCGGCGTTTGCCCAGGCCGTGCTCGGGCTCGATCCCCTCGCGTCGCTCTCCTCTCCAACGGCGAGGAGCCCGCCAAGGGGACCCCCGACCTCGTGACCGTGCACGAGCAGCTGGCCGGCCCGGCCGGGAGCGGGCTGCGCTTCATCGGCAACATCGAGGGCACCCAGCTGCCCGAGAACGTGGCTGACGTCGTGGTCATGGACGGCTTCACGGGAAACGTCACCCTGAAGCTCGCCGAGGGGATCTCATCGAGGACGATTCGGGCGATCCGCGAGTCGGCCATGGGCTCGTGGCGGGGACGGCTCGGCGGGCTGCTGCTCTCCGGAGCGGTGCGCCAGTTGCGGGCCGAGATCGATCCGGAGGATCAGGGTGGGGCCTACATGCTCGGCTTGCGTCAGGTCGGGGTCGTCGCCCACGGCCGCTTCTCGCGCCGCGGCTTCGCCCGGGCGATCGAGGTCGCCGCCCGCGCCGTGCATGAGGACGTCATCGGCCGTACGCGTGCGGCACTGCTCGAGGCCGGGGCGCTGCGGCCGCCGCGGACGCCGGGCGACGAGCCGGCGGACGGCGGGCCTGACGGTGCCCCGGCCCACGAGGCCGGGGAAGCCCCGTCCGAGCCCACGGCTACGGTGTCGGGCGGATGAACCGCGAGCAGATCTTCCGCTTTGATCCGCGCGCACCTGGCCGACGAGCTCGAGGTGGACGCCGATGCGATCTCGGAGTCGACCCGCTTTCGGGACGACCTGGAGGCGGACTCGCTCGATCTCTACACCCTGGTCCAGGAGCTCGAGGACTCCTACGGCGTCACGATCTCCGACGAGCAGGCGGCGAAGATCCTGACGGTCGGCCAGGCCGTGGACTTCGTGCTCGCGAGCGGTGCGGTCGACGCCCGGTCGGCGACAGCGAGCCAGGGTCCAGAAGCGGAGTGATTCGCAAGCGCAAGCGGTCCCAGGAGCCCGAGGAGAGCCTGCGTGAGCTGCTCGAGCAGCTCCCGGTGGATCTCGTGGGGCAGGTCTTCACGCACGCGTCCTGGACCGAGCGACGCTCGGAGTCCTACGAGCGGCTGGCCTTTCTCGGCGACAGCGTGCTCTCGCTGGCCGTGACCGCTCATCTCTACCCGCGGCTCGAGGCCGATCGCTTCGGCGCCGGCCGGCTGACCAAGATCCGGGCCCAGGCCGTCTCCGGACGCTCCTGCAAGGCCGTGGCCGAGCGGTTGCGGATCCCGGAGCGCCTGAACGCGGTGGCCCCGCAGGGCGCCGGGGGGGTCAAGGCGCTGATCGGCACCGAGCGCGTGCTGGCCTCCGTGATCGAGGCCGTGATCGGCGCCTGCTTTCTCGCCTTCGGCTACGAGCGCACCGCGGCCGCGGTCGTCGACGCCTTCCTGCCCGAGATCGAAGACGCGCTCGAGCACCCGGTGGATTTCAAGTCCGCGCTCCAGGAGCGGCTGGCCCGGAGGGGGGCGATCGTCACCTACGACGTGATCGACGAGAACGGCCCTCCGCACGATCGCACCTTCTCGATCAGGGCCACGATCTCCGGCGTGGAGGTCGGCCGGGGGACGGGTCGGAGCAAGAAGGACGCCGAGCAGGAGGCCGCCCAGGCCGCGCTGGAGGCATTGGAGGAATGAGAGCCCGCACGACCTGATGTATCTGCGTTCGATCACCCTGAAGGGCTTCAAGTCCTTTCCCGAGCGGACCCGGCTGGAGTTCGGCCCCGGCGTCAGCGTGGTCGTCGGGCCTAACGGCTCGGGGAAGTCCAACATCACCGACGCGGTCCTGTGGGCGCTCGGCGAGCAGTCGCCGGTGGCCGTCCGCGGCCAGTCGATGCAGGACGTGATCTTCGCCGGCGCGCCTGGCCGCCAGACGAGCCAGACGGCCGAGGTCGAGCTGGTGCTCGATGACAGCGACGGCGTCCTGGGGCTGGGCGCCCCGGAGGTCTCGATCGTCCGGCGCCTGGACCGGGCCGGCGAGGGCGAGTACCGCCTGGCCGGCGCGCGCTGTCGGCTCGTGGACGTGATCGAGGTCCTGTCGGACACGGGCCTGGGCAAGGAGATGCACTCGGTGATCTCGCAGGGCCGGGTCGAGTCGATTGTGACCTCCAAGCCGCGCGACCGGCGTCTGCTGATCGAGGAGGCCGCGGGGCTCGGAAAGCACCGCCGGCGCCGGCGACGCGCCCAGCTCAAGCTGAACCGCACCCAGGACAACCTGGATCGCGCGCTCGACGTCGAGCGTGAGGCGCGTACCCGCCTGCGCCCGCTCAAGCGTCAGGCCGAGGCGGCTGAGCGCCACGCCCGGCTCGAGCGCCAGACGCTCGAGGTGCGCTGGGAGCTCGCCCGCGACGAGCTCCGGTCCCGCCTGCAGTCCCTCGAGCAGGCCCGTGCCGAGGCGGCCGAGGCGCGCGCTCGCCGCGAGCGGGTCGAGCGGGACCTCCAGGCGGTCGCCGCCCGGCGCGAGGCCGCCGAGGAGGCGCTGGCCAGCCGCAGCGCCCAGCGGGAGGAGCTCTCGCGTCGGTGCTTCGTGTCCCAGGCGGCCGGAGACCGCGTGGCCGACCGGGCCGACCGAGTGCGGGCGGCAGCGCAGTCGATCGACGCGCGCCTGCAGCACAGCCGCCGCACGCTCCAGGCGCTGGACGCTCAGGCCGCGGCGGAGGTGCGTGACACGGGAGCCGCGCAGCGGATCGCGACGCTCGAGGCTTCGCTGGCCGAGCTCGAGCGCGATCGCGAGCAGGAGCTCGCCCGCCAGCTCGCCGAGCTCGAGGGACAGCTCACGGCGGCGAGCGCCAGCGTCGCCGCCCGCAACGCGGCCGTCGAGGCCGCGGGCGAGGTACGCAGACGAGCCGAGCAGCGCGTGGAGCAGGCCCGCGATGAGCTCCGCCTGGCCGAGCGCGCGGTCGAGGCCGCGCGTCGCGGGGCGGCGCGGGTGGGTGGAGACCTGGCCGGGGTCAACCAGTTCCTGCGCAGCCAGGGGCCCGGACCCGGCGGAGCGTCGGTGCTCGCCGATCAGCTCGAGGTCGAGCCCGGCTATGAGCTCGCCCTGGCCGCTGCCCTCGACGGCCGGCTGCGGGCCGCCGTCGTGACCGACCACGGCTCGGCGCGAGAGCTGCTCGACCGCGCCGGGCCCGATGGCGGAAGGGCGCTGGTCGCCGGAGCGACGGCGCCGGGAGCGCCGCCGGCCAGCTCCGGCCCACCGAGCTCCGAGGCCGAGCTGTTGGCCGCTCATGTACGCGGCCCGGCTGAAACGGTGGCGCTCGCCCGGACCCTGCTCGGTCAGACCTGGGTGGTCGCCTCGCTCGATGCCGTTCCGGCCGAGTTCGCCGGCATCGCCGTGACCCGCTCGGGGCGGGTGTGGTCACCGGTCACGCGTGAGCTGCGCCAGGCGCCCGCGGTCGGCGAGGAACGGGTTCTCGCCGAGCGCAACCGGCGCGAGCAGCTGGTGGGCGAGAGCGAGGCCGCGGCGAAGGCCGAGCTGGCCGCGGGATCGGGGCTCGAACTCGCCTCCTCTGGCCATCAGCAGGCCGAGGCCGAGCGCGAGCGGGCCATCGCCACCCACCGAGCGGCAGTCCATGAGCGTGATGAGGCGGCCGAGGAGGAGCGGCGGATCATGGCCCGGATCGAGCGGCGCCGCTCGGCTCCGGACGAGGGTCCGATCGAGGGCCGCCGGCGCCAGCTCGCCGCCGAGCTCGCCCACGAACGCGCTGAGCTTCAGCGGGCCGATCGGGAGCGATCGCGCCTGGAATCCCAGCGCCTGCGCCTGCGGGAGATGATCAGCACCGACGAGGAGCTGATCCCCGCCGTCGAGGCCCTGATCGCGGTGCTCGAGGCGACCCGCGAGGCGATTTCCGACCGGCGGGCCGCGTACGAGGCCGCGCTCGCCGCCGACCGCGAGGCGGGCGAGCACGTCGCGGCCGAGCTGCGCGCGTGCGCGCAGGAGGAGGCGGGGCTCCAGTCGAGTCTGCACCGCTCGAGCGAGGCGCTGACCGAGGCTGAGGTCGGCCTGCATCGCACGCGCGACCGGGCGGCGGAGACCGAGCGGGAGCTCGGAGAGCTCGCCGCGACGCTCGAGCTGGAGGCCGCTCCTGCCCGGGAGGCGCTCCCGCCCGAGGAGCGCGAGACCCTCACCGGACGCCTCGAGCGGCTCGCCCGGCGCCGCGAGCAGCTCGGTCCCGTCAACCCGCTGGCCCAGCAGGAGTACGCCGAGGCGCTCGAGCACGTCGAGGAGCTCGAACACCAGCGGGCCGACCTCGAGACGGCCCTGAGGGAGCTGGAGCGGCTGATCGCCGACACCGACCGCCAGATCCGCGAGACCTTCGAGCACACGTTCGAGGCCGCGGCCCGGAACTTCGAGCAGGTCTCGTCGCAGCTGTTCCCCGGCGGTCGCGGGCGCCTGCGGCTGGTGGCCGAGCATGACCGGCCGGCCCGGGTGCTCGGCGGCGGGGACGGGGCCGCGGATGAAGGGCCGGACGACGGCTCGGCAGACGGGGACGGCGAGGAACTGGACGCGGACGGCGTCGCGACCGAGGAGGAGCTGCTCGGGGTAGAGATCGAGATCAACCCCGCGGGCAAGGAGATGAAGCGCCTGTCGCTGCTGTCGGGCGGTGAGAAGTCCTTGACCGCGCTGGCCTTCCTGTTCGCGGTGTTCCTCGCCCGCCCATGCCCGTTCTACATCCTCGACGAGGTCGAGGCGGCGCTCGACGATCTGAACATCGACCGCTTCCTCGAGCTGCTTCGGGCCTACTCCAAGCACGCGCAGTTCATCGTCGTCACCCACCAGCGGCGCACGATGGAGGCCGCCGACTCCCTGTACGGAGTGTCGATGGGCGGCGACGGCGTCTCGAAGGTGATCTCGCGTCGGCTGCCTCGCGAACAGGCGGCCGCCTGACGTTCGCTAACGTCGCGCGGTCATGGCGCGCGAGTGGCGGGATCTGTTCATCGTGGACGGCGCGCAGCCACCCGCCGACGCCGACGCCGACGGGAGCGAGGAGTCGCGGCAGTCTCGCGGCGGGCGTCTTCGGCGCCTGCGCGAAAGCCTGCGCAGGACCCGCCAGGCGCTGACCAGCGAGATCCAGGCGACGCTGTTCGAGGACCTGAACGAGGAGACCTGGGAGCGTCTGGAGGAGGCCCTGATCTACGCCGACGTCGGCGCGGGCACGACGGCCAAGGTCGTCGAGCAGCTCGAGGGCGAGGCCACGGGCGGCACGCTCGTGGGCGGCGAGGCGCTGACGGCCCGCCTCACCGAGCTGCTCGCCGAGATCGCGGACACCGGCGATGATCGGATCGACCTCCGGGCCAAGCCCGCGGTGATCCTCGTCGCCGGGGTCAACGGCACGGGCAAGACGACCACGGTGGGGAAGCTGGCCTGGCACCTCAGCAAGGAGCTCGGCTACTCGGTCGTGCTGGCCGCGGCCGACACGTTCCGGGCCGCCGGGGTCGAGCAGCTCGAACTGTGGGCGCAGCGCGCCGGGGCGGGATTCGTGAAGGGACCGCCCGACTCGGACCCCGGCTCGGTGGCCTACGACGCGATCGTCACCGGACGCCGCGACGGGGCCGACGTGGTGATCATCGACACGGCCGGGCGCCTGCACACGCAGGACGACCTGATGGCCGAGCTCACCAAGGTCCGCCGGGTGATCGCCAAGCTGATCCCGGACGCGCCGCACGAGACGCTGCTGACCGTCGACGCGACGACCGGTCAGAACGGCCTGCGCCAGGCGCAGCTGTTCTCCGACGCCGTCGGCGTCACCGGACTGGTCCTGACCAAGCTCGACGGGACGGCCAAGGGCGGGATTGCCCTGGCCATCGCCTCTGAGCTGGGGATACCGGTGAAGCTGATCGGGGTGGGAGAGCAGCTCGAGGACCTGCGTCCGTTCGACCCCACGGAGTTCGCGCGGGCGCTGATCCAGTGAGCGCTCAGGGCACCAGACAGGCCGTGTTGGCCGTCGTCTGCCGGCCCGCGGTGACCGTGGCCTGAGCCGGCACGCTGCACCCCGCCTTCAGCGTGTACGTTCCGGCCGGGAGCACCAGCGTGTAGCTGTGCCCGCCAGCCACCTGCTGGCTGGCGGCGACCGCCCCCGACGGACCGGTGGCCGTGACCGTATAGGAGGCGGAGTAGCACTCGTCCAGGCCGGGAGCCGGCCCGCCTTCGATGTACAGGCCGCCGACGATCCAGCCGTCGCCGGGCGGGATGTTCTGCGCCGGCGGGACGGGCGGCGCGCAGGGGACCGGGGCAGGCCCGACGAAGGCCTGGGTCGGGCGGGTGGCGGCGAGGACCCGGCGGGCTGGCGCCGCCGGCGGGTAGACCAGCGCGACCCGCAGCGACCAGGGACCGGGCGCGAGCTTCTCCGGCACGCGCCAGGTCAGGACAAAGCGGCTGCGCAAGCCCATGAGAAACGATCTGGCCAGGATCGTCCACGACTTCCGTCGAGTTCCGTACATGGGCCTGGACTCGAGCCTCACGACCACGAAGCACGCTCCGTAACACGGCCGCGAGACGATGATCGCGCCGCGCACGCGCCCGGTGACCGTGACCTGGTCGCCCTGACGGACGACCGACGGGAGCGGCTGGGACAGGACGATCGTCGGCCGGGCGCGCGCGCCGGCGGCGCCGGTCGCGAGCGCGCCGAGACCGCCGGCCACCATGGCCGCCACGACGGCCGCCACAACGACCCGCCGGGGCCGGACTGACAAGGTCATTTCGCCACCGATGGGGGCCGCCGCTATTCGGTCAGCGGCGGGTCCCGCAGGTTTGAGTTGATCCGCTCCGACAGCGCCTCGGACGCCGCGCGGACCGCCGCGAGTCGCTCCTGCTCGTTGGCGCTGGCCAGCAGCGCGGTCTCATACGCCTCGCTGGCGATCGCGTAGCGCTCACGCTCACGCTCGGTGTCGGCCGCCGCCTCGCGGCGCAGCAGCTCCGCGCGCTCGGCCACGGTGGCGGCGGGCTCCTCGCCGGAGTGGACCTCGCGGCCGGCGACGTCGCGCTCGAAGGTAAAGCCGCGCTCCCCCCGGACGACCGGCCGGTAGCGCAGCGTCTCGATCGTAATCGAGCCATCCTCGCCGGTGCTCGTGCTGACCTCCCACCGAGGGTATGGCTCGATCGCGGCCAGCCACGCCCTTCGCCTCTCGGTGACCGACGAGTGGTGGCGGGCCTCGATGTTGTTCGCGGTCAGCTCGGCCACATGCACCCACCCCCAGTGGGTACTGACGAGCACGATCCCGATCACGAACGCGGTGACCGCCACCACGGCTGATCCGCTGGACAACGCCTCGAACAGGCCGAACACGAGCAGCGCCAAGCCGCCGACCAGGGTAACCCCGGTCATCGTCGCGCCGATCCCGACCAGCTTGCCCCGCACGGGGCTTGGGGGGATCGCCTCAGGCTGCCCGACCGAGTGCGGCAGCTGCGCGAGATCCTCTCCAAGCAAATGCTCGTCCGGCTGGCGGGCGACGAAATCCGCCGGGTCCACTTCGGGAATCATCACTTTGTGACGGTACTCTCAGTACATCACCCCGTGACCCCTGAAAGGGGGATGGAATGCCTTTCTTCTTCTTCACCGTCGAGCAGCAAGAGCGAGCGATCGTCGAGCGCTTCGGGAAGTTCGTCCGGGTGGCGGGCCCGGGGCTGCAGCCCAAGACCCCGTTCGTGCAGCGGGTCGCGGGCCGGATGAGCCTCCAGGTCGAGCAGCTCAACGCCGAGATCGAGACCAAGACCAAGGACAACGTGTTCGTGCTGGTGAGGCTCGCTGTCCAGTACAAGGTCGGCCCGACGGACCAGCAGGTCCAGGACGCCTACTACAAGCTCGACGACCCGGAGGTGCAGATGCAGTCCTACGCCTTCGACGTCGTCCGCTCGCACATCCCGAGCATGGACCTCGACGAGGCCTATGCCGACGCCGACACGATCGCCAAGCACATCCAGGACACGCTGCACAGCCAGATGGCCCCGTACGGCTACGAGATCGTCAAGGCGCTGATCACCAACATCGAGCCGGACCAGCGCGTCAAGGACGCGATGAACAACATCAACGCCGCGCAGCGCAACCAGGTCGCCGCCTCCTCCCAGGGCGACGCGCAGAAGACGCTGGCGGTCAAGAAAGCCGAAGGGGAACGCGAGACGATGCGCCTGCAGGGCGAGGGTGTCGCCGCCGAGCGCAAGGCGATCGCCGAGGGGCTCCACGAGTCGCTCGAGATCATCGCCCAGCACGGGCTCGACCCGAAGGAGGCGATGGCGCTGGTCGCGCTGACCCAGTACACGGACATGATCCGGGCGCTGGGTGAAACGTCGAACACCAACACGATCCTGCTGCCCCATTCGCCCAGCGCGGTGGGGGACCTGATGTCGCAGATCCGCGACGGGATCCTCATCGGCGAGGCCGCGCAGATGGACACGAAGGGCCGTCCCCGGGCGATCCCCAGCCCGCCCGCGGGCGAGGCCGCCACGCGCCGCTGACCGCCCGACGCCCACCGCTCTAGCCTCGGACCCCGATGTTCGATTCTCTCGCTGAGAAGCTCCAGGCCACGCTCGCCGACGTGCGAGGACGCGGAACCCTGACCGAGGACGACGTCTCCGCGGCGATGCGCGAGATCCGCCTCGCGCTGCTGGAGGCCGACGTCAACTTCAAGGTCGTCAAGGGCTTCACGAACGCGGTCAAGGAGCGGGCGCTGGGCGCGGACGTGGTCGGTCAGCTCAACCCGGGCCAGCAGGTCGTCAAGATCGTCTCCGACGAGCTGACCGAGCTGATGGGTGGGTCGGCGCGGGACCTGTCGTTCTCGCCGCGCCCGCCGACGATCGTGGTCATGGCCGGGCTCCAGGGCTCGGGCAAGACGACCGCGACGGCGAAGCTCGCCCGCTACCTGAAGAACGAACACGGATCATCGGTCGCGCTCGCGGCCTGCGACGTCTACCGGCCGGCGGCGGTCGACCAGCTGGTCAAGCTCGGAGCTCAGGCGGGCGTCGACGTCTACGAGCAGGGCACCGACGAGGACCCGGTGAAGATCGCCGCCTGGGCCCGCGACCGGGCGCAGTCCGATGGCAAGGACGTGCTGATCGTCGACACCAGCGGACGGCTGCACGTCGATCGCGAGCTGATGACGGAGCTGGCCGAGATCAAGAAGGCGGTCAAGCCCCACGACATCCTGCTCGTCGTCGACGCGATGACCGGCCAGGACGCGGTGAACGTCGCCGAGGAGTTCGCCAAGACGGTCCAGTTCGACGGGGTCGTGATGACCAAGCTCGACGGCGACGCCCGCGGTGGTGCCGCGCTGTCGGTCAAGGCCATTACCGGCAAGCCGATCATGTTCGCCTCCACGGGGGAGAAGCTCGACCAGTTCGAGCGCTTCCACCCCGACCGCATGGCCCAGCGAATCCTCGGGATGGGCGACGTCATGACCCTGATCGAGAAGGCCGAGACCGCATATGACGAGCAGCAGGCGGCCGAGCTGGAACGCAAGCTGCGCAAGCAGGATTTCGGGCTGGACGACTTCCTCGAGCAGATGCGCCAGATCCGCCGGCTGGGCCCGCTCCAGTCGCTGCTGGGCATGATCCCGGGCATGGGGAAGGAGCTGCGCGGGGTCAAGATCGACGAGCGCGACTTCGACCGGATCCAGTCGATCATCCTGTCGATGACGCCCGAGGAGCGCCGCCACCCGGAGCTGATCAACGGCTCGCGGCGCCTGCGGATCGCCCGCGGGTCGGGCACCAACGTGCAAGCCGTCAAGCTGCTGATCAAGCAGTTCGAGCAGATGCGCAAGGTGATGCGCCAGGTCGCTCAGGGCCGCATGCCTGACTTGGGCGCGCTGATGAGGGGCGGGGCCCGCTGATGCGGGCGCGGGGCGGGGCCCGCTGATGCGGGCGCGCTCCGAGGGGCCCGCGCTGATGCCAGCGGCACGCTAACCTCGCTGCACCATGGCGGTCAGACTCAGACTAAGTCGCATCGGCTCTCACAAGAACCCGATCTGGCGTGTGGTCGTCGCCGACCAGCGCTCCAAGCGCGACGGGCGCGTGATCGAGACCGTCGGCCATTACAACGCGCAGACGAATCCGTCGACCATCGTGCTCGACGAGGACCGCATTCGCGACTGGCTCGCCCGCGGCGCGCAGCCGAGCGAGACCGTGCGCAAGCTGCTGCGCACCCAGGGCATCAGTTAGTGCACCCCGATAGGAACGACGCCGGCGGGCGGCCGTGAAAGAGCTGCTCGAGTACCTCGTCCGCGGTCTCGTGGCCCATCCCGACGAGGTCCGGGTCAACCAAGTGCAGGATGAGGGCGCGACCGTCCTCGAGCTCTCGGTGGCCGAGGACGACTACGGCAACGTGATCGGCCGGGGTGGACGCACCGCCTCGGCGCTCCGCGCCGTGATCAAGAGCGCGGGCACCAAGCGCAACCAGCGGGTGTTCGTCGACATCGTCGACAGCTGATGCCTGACCGGCGCTGGCTGCGCGCCGGACGAGTCGGACGTCCGCACGGACTCGACGGCAGCTTCTACGTACTGGAGCCGAGCCCCCAGCTGCTCGGCCTCGGTGACCGCGTCGTGGTCGACGGGCGGGAGCTCGAAATCGCCCGACGGGCGGGCGACGACAGGCGTCCGATCGTGCGCCTCGAGGGTTGCCAGGAGCGCGCGGATGCCGAGGCCATACGCGGCGTCGCGCTGCTGGTCGAGCGGGAGGGCGCGCCGGAGCTCGAGCCGGATGAGTGGTGGGCGGAGGACCTCGAGGGATGCGCGGTACACGACGGGGATCGAGCTGTGGGCGTGGTCAGGCGCCTGCTCTCGCTGCCATCCGTCGACGTCCTGGAGGTGGAGCGCCCGGGCGAGGCGGGCGATCTGCTGGTCCCGCTGGTCAGCGACGCGGTTCGCAGCGTCGACATCAACCGGCGCGAGATCGACGTCGACCTCCGGTTCCTGGGCGAGGAGTAGCCCCGCACCACGTAATGGAGATCGACGTCTTCACGCTGTTCCCGGACGCGTTCGCCTGGTTTGAGCGTCAGCACCACGTCGCCGGCGCGCTCGCCCACGGCACCACTCTGGGCTACGTGAACTATCGCGATCACACGCCGCTGAAGGCCGGCCAGGTCGACGACACGCCGTTCGGCGGGGGCGCCGGCATGGTCCTGAGGGTCGATGTCGTCGAGGCGGCCCTTCGGGCTCGCTACGGCCTGGACCCCGTGGAGCTGCGCGCCCAGCGTCGGGTGCTGGCGCTCACCGCCGCCGGGCGCCTGCTCGACGACGAGCTCGTCGACGACCTCGCCCGCGAGTCCTCGCTCACCTTGCTGGCCGGTCGCTACGAGGGCTTCGACCAGCGGGTGATCGATCACTTCGCCACCGAGGAGGTCTCGATCGGGCGCTACGTACTGGCCGGCGGCGAGCTGGCGGCGATGGTCGTCTGCGATGCGGTGCTGCGCAAGCTCCCGGGCGCCCTCGGACACGAGCACTCGGTGGTCGAGGAGTCCTATAGCAAGGCGCTCGAGGGTGCCCCCGAGTATCCGCACTACACGCGACCGGCCGAATTCCGGGGCTGGCGCGCCCCCGACGTGCTCCTGTCCGGACACCACGCGCGGATCCGGGAGTGGCGTCTGGCCCAGAGCCGGGCGCGGGCTGCCGGGGAGCCCCCAGGCGGTCCGCTACCATGAGCGATCGTCCCCGGGGCTGCGGCGTCGTGTGTGCAGGCCCCTCCACAGCGAGCATCGCCGGTGCTGCCGGCGTTCAGCATTTGCGATGAGCACCGTGATCGACAGCCTGGAGAGCGCTCAGCTCCGCCGCGCACCCGCGTTCGACGCGGGCGACCGCGTACGCGTGCACTTCCAGGTCGTTGAGGGAACCAGGCGGCGGACCCAGGTGTTCGAGGGTGTGGTGATCAAGCGCCAGGGACACGGTGTTCGCGAGACCTTCACGGTCCGCAAGCAGTCCTTCGGAGTGGGTGTCGAGCGGACGTTCCCGCTGCACTCGCCCAAGATCGAGCGGATCGAGGTGGCCGCCCGAGGCGACGTGCGCCGCGCCAAGCTCTACTACCTGCGCGGGCGGGTGGGCAAGCGGGCCCGGGTCCGCGAGCGCCGCAACGTGCCACCGGAGCAGGCGGTCAACCGCGAGCTGGTGCACGAGCGCGTGACCGTCGAGGCCGAGGTTCCGGCGGCCGACGAGGCCGAGGCGGTCGAGGCTCCGGAGACGGAGGCGGTCGAGGCTCCGGAGGCTGAGGCTGTCGAGGCTCCGGCGGCCGTGGAGGCTGAGGCGGTCGAGGCCGAGGCCGAGGTCGAGGCTCCGGAGACGGAGGCGGAGGCGGAGCCCGCGGAGCAGGAGTCGGACGCCGAGGCCTCCGATGACAATGGTGCCGAGGCGCCGAACGACTCGGCCGCTGCCCCTTCTGGCGAGGCTGAACGCCAAGCGGGCAGCGAGCCCGAGAACGAAGAGCAGGAGTGACGAAGGCCAGGAAGTCGCTCGTCGGGTCGGTGCTGGAGTTGCTCTTGATTGCGGCGACGGCGCTCGGTTTGGCACTCCTGATTCAGGCCTTCATCGTCAAGCCGTACCGCATCCCCAGCGGCTCGATGCTCCCGACGCTGCAGATCGATCAGCGGATTCTGGTCGACCGCATCGGCAACCACTTCATCTCGCCGAACGTGGGCGACATCGTCGTCTTCCATCCGCCCAAGAACTACGCGGCGGGCTGCGCCGACCCGTACGAGGGCCAGGATCAGTCGGGCCAGGACGCGCCTGCTGCCTGCGCAGTGGCCCAGACCCAGGAGTCGTCCGAGACCTTCGTCAAGCGCGTCGTTGGCCTCCCCGGCGACCGCATCAGCATCGTCCAGGGACACGTCTACCGCAACGGAATCCGGGAGCATGATCCCTACATCGAGCCATGCGCCGGCATCGCCGCGTGCAACTTCCCGAGGACGATCACGGTCCCGCGCGGCGACTACTACATGATGGGCGACAACCGCGGCGAGTCGGATGACAGCCGTTTCTGGGGCCCGGTCCCGAAGGGCTGGATCATCGGCGAGGCGTTCTTCACGTACTGGCCGCCCAGCCGCATCGGCTTCCTGTAGGCATGGCCGACTCGCGAGCGAGGACGCCCAGATCGACGGTCAGGTCGCTCGTCGAGCTCGTGGTGACGGTCGCCATCGCCGTGGGCCTCGCGCTCCTGATCCAGGCGTTCATCGTCAAGCCCTACAAGATTCCGAGCCCGTCGATGGAGCCGACGCTGACCATCGGACAGCGGGTGCTGACCAACCGCCTCATCAACCATCCCAGCGTGGGGGACATCGTGGTCTTCCACCCGCCGGAGGGCGCGACACCTGCAAACAACGGCAGCCCGGTATGCGGTAACCCCAATCAGGGCGCTGGCCATCCGCAGGCCTGCGGCACGCCGACCCCCGAGGAGTCCAGTCAGACCTTCATCAAGCGCGTGGTGGCCGGCCCGGGTGACACGGTCCAGATCATCAACGGGCACGTCTACCGCAACGGCGTCCGTGAAAAGGACTCCTACATCCTGCCCTGCCAGGACGACCCTTCTTGCACTTTCCAGAAACCCATCAAGATTCCGGCTGGCGACTACTTCATGATGGGCGACAACCGTGGAGAGTCCGACGACAGCCGCTTCTGGGGACCCGTCCCCGACAAATGGGTCATCGGCGTCGCCTTCTTCACCTACTGGCCGCCGGACCGGATCGGGTTCCTCTGAGCCGACGCGGCGGGCGCGCCCGCGCGCGAGCGGACGCGCGGCCCGGCGGCTTTTCCGGTTCGACCGCGCCCTGGGCGTCCGCTTCGTGGCCGGCGCCGACGAGGCCGGCCGGGGCTCTCTCGCCGGCCCGCTGGTGGCCGCCGCGGTGCTCTTCGACCTCGAGCGGATCGGTCCCGCGGAGGTACGAGCGCTGGGGGCGCTGAACGATTCCAAGCAGCAGGTGCCCGAATCGCGAGCCCGCCTGTTCCCGCTGATCCTGAGAACCGCGGCCAAGGTCGCGATCGTCTCTCGGTGCGCCCCGGGGATCGACGTCCGCGGCCTGCACGTCACGAACCTCGCCGCCCTGCACGACGCCCTGCGCAAGGTGGCCTGCGAAGGGTCGATCTGCCTGAGCGACGGGTTCCCGGTGGCCGCGCTCGAGTTCGACCAGCTCGCCGTGATCGGAGGCGACGGCCGGAGCGCCGCCATCGCCGCCGCCTCGGTGATCGCCAAGGAGACCCGGGACCGCTACATGCGCCGAGCCGATCTCGCCCATCCCGGCTGGGAGTTCGCCAACCATGTCGGCTACGCCACCCCCGAGCATCGAGACGCGATCGAGCGTCTCGGAATGTCTCCGCTGCACCGCCGCTCGTTCCAATCCATCGCCTATCAGCAGCTGGCGCTCGGCTCGTAGTCCGTCCGACCTTCACGCCGCGCCGTTATGAGGCCCACCAACGCCCCGGCCTCAAAACGCCCCCCGCCTCAGAACGCCCCCTCCAAGTGCTCGACGCTCACCAGCCCGCCTGAGCGGTCGAACATCACCCCGATCGCGTCGCAGCGGATCTCGGCCGCGAACGGCCGGTCGGCCCGTTCCTGGAGCCAGCTGCCCGCCATCTTGCGCACGCGGCTGCGCTTGCGCGGGCGCAGCGCGTCGAACGGGGTCCCGCCGCGGGACCCCATGGTCCGGGTCTTGACCTCGCAGAAGGCCAGGGTGTGGCCGTCGTAGGCCACGATGTCGAGCTCACCCCACCGCGTCCGGTAGTTGCGCTCGAGGATCCGGAACCCGCGCCGCTCCAGGTGCTCGACGGCGAGTCGTTCACCGACGGCCCCGAGTCGGTGGCGCGGGTCGGTGCTCGTCCGCAGGGGGTAGCCGGCGTCGCTGCTCACGGTCCGGACGCTACGCAGACAGTTCTGACCCGTGGGTCACGAGTCGTTCCAATCGAGCGCAAGCGCAGCGCAGTTGCTTGAGCAGAATTGGAACGCCGGGTCACCCACGCGTCACGGCTGCGGGCGTAGCGTCGAAGCATGCTCGCCCACCTGGTCACGTTCGCCATCGACGGGGTCGAACCGCGCCAGGTGTGGGTCGAAGTCGACATCCGGCCGGGGCTCCCGAGCTTCACCATCGTGGGGCTCGGCGACATGGCGGTGCGGGAGTCCCGGGACCGGGTCCGGGCGGCGATCCAGAACTCCCAGTTCGACTTTCCCCAGACCCGGATCACCGCGAACCTGGCGCCGGCCTTCCTGCGCAAGGTGGGTCCCGGATTCGACGCGGCCCTGGCCTTCGGCGTGCTCGGCGCCACCGGACAGGTCCCGGCCCAGGCCCTGCGCTCCTATGCGGTCTTCGGGGAGCTGTCGCTCAGCGGCGAATTGCGGGACTCCCCCGGCGCGCTCGCGGTGGCCGAAGGGGCCCGGCGGGCCGGGCTGAGGCGGCTGATCGTCCCACGCGACCGGGCCCGGGAGGCGGCGCTGGTCGAGGGCCTGGAGATCATCGCGGTGTCCAGCCTGCGGTCCGCCGCCGAGGTGGTGATGGGAGGCAATCCCCCGGCGCTCCCTGACGAGCCCGTCCAGCCGCGGCGGGGCTGGGCCGAGCCGGACCTGTCGGACGTGCGAGGCCACGGGACGGCGCTGCTGGCGCTCCAGATCGCCGCCGCCGGGGGGCACAACCTGCTGCTCGAGGGTCCTCCGGGGACCGGCAAGACGATGCTCGCGCGCCGGATCCCCTCGATCCTGCCGACGATGAGCCGCGCCGAGGCGATCGAGGTGACGCGCATCCACAGCGTCGCCGGCCTGCACACCGACGGCCTCGTCTCACATCGCCCGTTCCGGGCACCGCACCACACGATCTCACCGGCCGGGCTGGTCGGCGGCGGCTCGCCCCCGCGACCCGGCGAAGCGACGCTCGCCCACCACAGCGTTACGAAATGTTCCTAGGTTCGGATCACGCCCGCGCCCGTTGCTACGCTCGAAATTGTGCCCAATCCCGCGCTACTTGTCGATACGGACGATCAGCCCCAGCCCTTGGCCCGGGAGGGCGAGCACGTGTCCCCGGAGTTTCGCAAGCAGGGGTTCCACTGTGCCTGGTGCGGCGTCCTAGCCAGCCAAGATTGGTCCCAACTCGTACGCCGAATCCCGGGCGCAGGGAGCGACATGGCATCGCTCGTCTGGCAGGCACAGTGCGGCAACTGTCATGGCCTCTCTTTCTGGCTCGGGGTTGGAGATCAGCTGACCGGCGTTTGTGTGTATCCGGTAGTTGGTGGTGGCCCTCGTCCTCATGTGTCGATGCCGTCTGACGTTCAGACCGATTACGAGGAGGCGAGGGCGATCGTGGCCCGATCGCCTCGCGGCGCTTCTGCGCTGCTTCGACTAGCAACGCAGAAGTTGGTCAACGAGCTAGAGGGGGGCTCGGGCGATTTGAACGCCAAAATCGGTCGCCTTGTCGCGAACGGATTGCCCATCCCCATCCAGCAAGCACTCGATGCCCTGCGAGTGATAGGCAACGAGGCAGTGCATCCGGGCGAACTCGATCTAGAGGACGACGTGGAAACAGCAAGCGGTCTGTTCAACCTCCTCAACCTCATCGTGGAGGATCGGATCGAACAGCCGAAGCGGATCGCCGAGATGTACGCGAAGCTGCCCCCCACGAAGCTTCAGGGCATCCAGCAGCGCGATAACCCGACGAGTTAGGCCGAGGCGGCCCCTTGTCCGGGGCCGATGCGATCCTTGTCGCATGACCGCCTACTCAGAATTCACGCTGGCCTCGGACGAGACAAACGTCATCCTCGAACTGCTCGGGCAGTATCCCCTCAGCGACCGACCACTCGTCGGACGGGAGTCGATTGAGCTTCAACGGCTCAATCGCCAGCAAGACACGCTGACGGGATCGAAGCAAGCCTTACCTCGAATCCTCCTGTTCCGTTGGGCGACGCCGGGAGAAGGCAACACAACGCAGCTGCGCGAAGCCCTGATCTACGACGGGAAGCTGATCTCGGGCGGGTAGAGGCGCGCTTGGCCTTTACGCCCCGACGGCCCTGACGCTGAGAGGCATGCGAGCGGCTGATCGCTGGCGGCTGGAAGGAGCTTCCACAATCGGAATGGCCACCGAACGGAGCATGACCGCCCGAGCCTCGGTCCAAATCATTCACGCAGCCTGGCTGGGGGGGGATGCGGAAGTTGCGGGCGCTTTCCTCAAGCGTCCGCTTCGGACAACTACTCTCGATGCCAATGATTCGCCGCGTTGCTATCGATGACGACGTAGACGCCTACGTTTCACCCGGACCCGAGATCGCCCCCGAGTCCGCGTCTGCGGAGGACCCCGAGGAGGAGTGGCTCGTAGAGGAGCGCAAGGACAGGTTTCAAGCGAACGCCGAGGAGCTACATGGCTGGGGCTGGTCTACCGCGCGCGTTGCGCTTGAGCTTCATACCAGCGAGGACGAGGTTAGGGCCGTCTTGTCCGGTTCCGGCTTATATGGCGACGGCCCAAACGATCGGCAGACGCCTGAGCAGGCATACGGCCTAGAGCCCGAGGACGATGGATGAGCTACCTACACGGGCGTCTTGGACATCGCCAGTACACGGCCACGGAGGCCCTAGGCGTCTCAGCTCGTCGTACCGATCTCAGCGACCTCGAAGGGAGCACTTGTCCCGAGATCCCTCGGCTGCCGTGTCTGTTCAGGTGGCCGGGATCGTCCACGGCTTGCGCGCGGCGAGCTGGGTTAGGGCGCGGGTGACGTGGTGGCCGTGTTTGCCGGCGGTGCTGATGTAGGCGCGGATGGCGAGGAATCGGTCAGCGCCGGTGGTGGTGCGCCAGCAGCCTGAGATCTTTTGTTGGAGCTTGACCATGCGGATGTCGCGTTCGATCAGGTTGTTGTCGAACGGGACGCGGAAGTCGTGCGCGAAGCGCAGGACGTGCTCGCGGTCGCGGTCCAGGCGGGCGAGGAGGTTGGCGGCGGCGCTCTTGGCGATCGGGCCGCGTTTGCCGGTGCGGACCGTGGGCGGGGGGTTCTGCCGTTGGCCCAGGGCGATGATCTTGCGGTAGCGGGCGTGGTAGCGGGCCAGCTGTCGCGGGCTGAGCGCCGCGCGGTCGTCCGCTTTAGCGTTCTCGACGGCGCGGTTGAGCGCTCGCAGGAGCCGGTCCATGTCCTGCGCCCAGGTCTGTGTGCCGTGCTGGTCTTGCTCGATCACGCTGAGCAGTTCGCGTAGGTGGTGGGCGTTGCAGAGCGCGTGCGTCGCCTGCGGGTACTGGCGGTAGCAGTGAAAGCCGTCGTGGATCGCGATCCCGGTGAAGTTAGGCAGCACCCCGGCGTGGTTGATTCCCTCCACACCACGCCGATCGTGGATCGCGTAGTACGTCAGGCGGCTGGTGCTGGCGCCATGTAGCCAGCGCAGGCGGCCTTCCACGCGCGCGCCGGTCTCATCAAAATGCGCGACCTCAGCGCGGCAGAGCTGCTCATGAACCTCGTCCAGGAACGGGACCAGATCGTCCGCTCCCTGAGCCACGAACGCGGCCAACGTCCCGGTCGAGATCCGCACCCCGAACCAGTCATAGAACAGCTCGGCGGCGCGGTGATAGGGCAAATGCTGGCGGGCGGTCAGATAGACCCCCAGCGCCCGAAGCCGCGGCCCGTACTGCGCCGGCGCGCTGAGCGCCTGCGGGAACGCGGCGGTCGTCTCATGCCCGCACGCGCACCGCCGCGTGTGCGCGCGATGCTCGCTGACGCGCAAACGGATCTCCGGCAACTCGAACACCTGTCGCGCGAGATGCCCGACAGCGTCGCTGTCTGAAAGGTCGCCCTGGCAGCCAGCGCACACCTGCGGAAGGTGATCGACCACCTCGTCCGGCACCGCGACCTTCTCCAGATGCCCACCCCGATGCCCCGGCTGGCCGCCCTGCTTGCGACCCGACGGGCGCCGCAGGCTCTTCGGCGCCGGCTTCGAGAACCCGTCCGAGGACGGCGGCCGCGACGAGTTACGCGAGTTCTGCGCCAACCGACGCCTCAACTCCGCAACCTCCGCCCGCAACTCAACGACCTCGCCCCGCAGCTCCTCGATCACCACCGCCTGCTCCACCACCAACGCGGCCAACTGCTCATACGACGGCGACCCAAACAGCACATAACAACGTTCGCGGCCCGCCCACCACCACCTGCCCCACCTGAACAGTCACGGCTGCCCGGAGATCCTGCTGGCGAGTGGCTGAAGGCGAACGACCCCCGACTGAACGCCAATGGCATCGCTGCCGAGATTGTGGATGCCCTTTGCGACGAGGGCCTTTCTCTAGAAGAGGCTAAGGCTGCGTTCAGGAAGTCGGGCGGACGGCCGTCTGCGGGGCTCCTGGCGCTCCGTGGGCGGGTTTCATGGGCGCTGGCGTCCATGTGGGAGGACGACCGGAGGCGCGACCTCATGGCGAACGCGCTCGGCTGTGATCGCAAGACGCTGCGGCACCTGATGGCGAAACCGCCCCGCGTCTCATAGGAGTAGAGGGACCGCTTCGGCGGTCCCTAAGTTTTCAACCGCATCGAGCCTCGGGACCCCAGGGCTCATGCGGACCTCATTCGGGCCTACGTGGCCCGATACATGCAGCGTCGGCTGGTCCCGGCCCTCAGCTGCTCCCACCACAGCCCGGTTCTGCGCACGGACGCGCGGGACCGGGCTTCAGTTTTTGACGCTTGGAGGAAACATGGCTCTAGCAGCCGTCCCAGATCCGACCGAGGGCGTTTATCAGGCTAGCCCCATAAAACGCCGGCGGCGGACGAAGGCCGCGATGGACGAGATTCGCTACGCACTCCGGGCAACGCTGGATGAGCACAAGCCGATGACTGTCCGCCAAGTCTTCTACGCGCTCACTACGCAAGGTGCGATTGAGAAGACCGAGGCCGAGTACGGGACTGTCTGTCGCCTGCTTGCAGAGATGCGGCGCTCGGGTGAGATCCCGTATGACTGGCTTGCGGACGCTACCCGCTGGCAGCGCCGCCCGCGCGCATTCTCATCTGTCGAAGATGCCCTTCGGGCCACCGCCCAGATGTATCGACGTCGGCTCTGGGATAGGGCTCCGGTCGCTGTCGAAGTATGGCTAGAGAAGGAGGCGCTTGCGGGCGTCCTCTATGACGTGACCGCCGAGTGGGATGTCCCGCTGATGACGACTCGCGGTTATCCGAGTATGAGCTACCTCTACTCGGCAGCCGTGGAGATCAAGGCCCGTCTTGAGAAGGCCGGTCAGCGCACACAGCTCTACTACTTTGGCGACCACGATCCGAGCGGAACCGACATTGATCGGGCTGTCGTTAGCGGTATCGGCGAATCACTCCTGGCGCAAGACGGTTCGTACGACGTTGACGACATCGAGAAAGAGGATGCGTTCTACGAGTACGCAGACTTCGAGCGCGTTGGTGTTACCACGGATCAGATCGCGGACTGGAGCCTTCCAACACGGCCGACCAAGAAAACCGACACTCGGTCCAAGGGATTCAGCGGGGGCAGCGTAGAACTCGACGCTATCCCGGTGGAGCAGTTGCGGGAACTTGCAGGCGACGCGATCCGGAGGCACGTTGACGAGCGCCAGCTTGACGTGCTCCTTACGTACGAGGAGGCCGAGCGTAAGGACTTGATGGGTATTGCCACGTACATCGCCCAGGGTGGCTCGCTTTGAGCTACGGCTGCCCCTAGTTATGCGCGCGTCTATCAGAGTGGGCCCGATGCATTCTGCGGCGCTTTGACGGCCGCTCAAGCCCAGGTCGACCACTTCCGTCACCCCACCCACTTCGAGCCGTAGAAGGGCTCACAAACAGAAAGGAACACACCCATGGCCACGCAGGTCAAAGAGCCCGATGACGCACAAGCCGCACGGGTCGCGAAACAAGCCGCAGATGATGCGGCAGCGGAAGCCAAGGCCCTAGCCGATCAGCTTGGGGCGAAGGAAGCCGAGGCCGGGCGTCTGCGCGTTGAGGCAGCACGGCTCGCCGACGCGGCCGAGCGACAGCCTTGAGTATGTTCGGCTTCCTTCGTCGTGACTTACCGGCACCCCCACCTGAGCGCACGGGGATGTTCTATGACGCAGACCCCTCGCCCGAGTCCGAGTGGATACGTATCCCCATCCCGGGCACCGCGACCTGCTGGAACGGCCCCCGGCCATTGACAGCAGAGCAGCAACGGTGGCAGCGCTGGCGGGCCATACAAGCAGCACGGGCCGAGTTGGCCGAGCATGGGCTTCAACGTGTGAACGCCCCACCACCACGCGCAGCCACACCGCCCCCACGTCAATCCATATTCGAGAGGGTCCCACCGGATCCTCTGTCACTACCAGGCAGCAACTAGGAGGATCAAATGGCGGACACACTCCCGCCCAAGTTCGATAGCCAACCGGCACCCCAGCCCGTCCAGGTCAATCCTGGCAGCCCGAACGTGCAGGGCTCTCGCAGGCCGGTAGGCGAGGTCGCGGCCCAAATGCCCGAGGGGCTTTGAGTGGCCACTAGGGATAGGGAGCGCCACAGGGCGCTCCCTCTACTTCCCGAGGTCAGGTTCTTCGCGCCTACGGGGCTTGAGGTTCGTGAGCAGGCGGACACGAACGAGATAATCATTACGGGGCAGCCCATCGTTTACGGCGTGCCGTACCGCGTGGTGGATCACCAGGGCGAGTTCAAGGAAACGATGCACGCAGGCTGCATGACGTCGCTACTGGCCAACAGCGTGGATTGTCGGTTTCTGTTCAACCATGGCGGGCTACCAATGGCCCGCACATCGTCGGGCACGATGCGGCTATGGGATGCCCCCACCGCGCTGCACTTCGAGGCTCGGCTTGACGCACGGCAACAGCTGGCTAACGACTTCGCCATTGCGATTCAGCGTGGCGATATCAGCCAAATGTCCGTGGGCATGATCGTTGCCAAGGACAGGTGGTCTAGCAAGGGCAACACCGAGGTTCGCGACATATTCCAGCTGCGTGATCTCCTCGACGTGTCCGGCGTCACCTACCCATGCTCGCCTACTACGAGCATCGAGGTAGCTCGCCGCATGGCCCTGGCCATCCCCATCGAGTCTCGCGCTCGGCTTCGCAGAACCTTGATGCAGGCTGGCGAGGGCAAACCGCTTGACCGCGAAACTGTGCGAACACTCCGCCAGTTAGTTGGTGGCGATACCACACGCGCGACCGAAGTGCGGAACCAAGTTCGCACACGCCTGGGCAAGCCACCCGTGGCTGGCGATGCCACCAAGGCCATCCTCAAGAAGATCCACAAGCGCCAGAGGAAGATGCCCCGTGCTGGGTGAGCCGGGCACGCTCACTATCGAGCGCGGTTGCGCCTATTGGCGCGATGAGGGTCAGTGGTATGTGGCGAGCATGCAGGATCTCCGTGCCCTCGCTGCGGAGGCCGAGGAGATGTTGGCCTTTGCATACCTAGACGACGAGGAGCGCGACGAGGTTGTTGAAGTCCTCGTGGACATCCAGACGGCACTATTAGACATCGAGCTAACCCTGTTGGCGGTAACCCCGAGGCACCGACTCATGCGCGGGCGGAAGGAAGGGTGATATGCAGGTTCCTGTTGTGCCAGCTATGGACGTGACCCCGCTGTACCACGCTCTCGCAGAGGGGCTGCCAACCCCGTGGACATGGCGACGTGAGTTTGGCGAGTGTGTTCGGAAACGGGCAAAGAAGCCGGAGTGGGACACTAGCTTCCCAGCCTATGAGGTAGACACGCTCCTCAGGCTGGGTTACGTCGAATCGCGCGTTGTGCCTAATCCGGATCGCCCGCAGGTCAAGGCACGCCAGTACCGTCGTGTGGCGCAGTTGCCCGAGCTAGTCGTTCGCGATTTCAATAAAGAATTGCGGGAAGCCGAGGAGGCGCGGTACAGACGGGAGATGGCCGAGCTTCAGCGTGAGCGTGAGTCGGGCAAGTACGACAACCCCCTGTACAAACAGCTACGGGAGCAGTGGATGCTGCTCGCTCGGGAGTTCCTGCCCGATCTTCTGCGTGAGCTATATGGCCTCGAACCAAAGCAGGAGGAAGGTAATGACGGACATTGACCCTGGCGAGTCACTTGGGACTCCGGGTGGAACCGGCCCGCTGGGCACCCCCGAGGGCGATGGCCTCACGTACGGCGATCCCGGCACGTCCGCCGACCCCGGCAACTCGACCACTGCCGATGGCACCGAGGGTGGCAGCGATGCGATGTCTACGGGTGGAACATCCGGCACAGAGGACGGCACAGGTGAACGCTCCGATGGACACGCAGACCCGCAGGCGGCACGCTTGAGGACATACGCGAGCATTGGGAGCGTGTCGAGCAATGCGGTTGTACGCACGCTGCCGTGGAGTTCACTGGCGTAACGCTTCTGATCGTCTGCCCACGGTGCGACCAGCCGCCTGAGAAGCCTGCCTAAACCCTTCGCCGCGCACTACTGCCTCCCAAAGCGAGCGGCGATGCGACCCGCTGCACGCTGCGTGCTTCCTCCCAATACCCACGTGGTGTGCAGCGGGTCCTTCTTATCAATATCGAGTTATCAGGAGTTCTGATGGTTCCCATTGCCGAAACACAGCTACACGTGCGCCCTGCGGCCGACGAGGCCGAGGCTCAACAGCACTATGACGACAGAATGTGTGAGCGCGACCACGAGACGGTGCGCTGCGTGGACAGTGGTTGGGAGTTGGTCTACTGCGACGCCTGCCTCCCTTCGCAGGAGTCCTGAATCCATACCGTGGTTATGAGCGGTGCTCGGGAGCACATCCGCGAGGCCCGTGACGGTCCTCTCGATAGAGCCCACTTGCATGGCCTCACGTTCGGCACGCCAGCCGTGTGGGGTCGCCGCCGATCCCGAGGAGCCTGCCTGCTGCTGAGAGACCGATCCATCACCTTCCTATCTCGCCGGTCAGAGCGTTGCTTTGGAAAACGAGGGCGCTCGGTCGGAGAGAGCTGTCGGTCGGAACGCGGCAAATGTGATCTTGAGCGGCTTCCACGAGAGCGCCACGCTTTTAGGGCTTGCGTCAGCCGCCGGTCCTTGTGTACGGTCGGCTCCATAAGTAGCTCCGATCCCGCCTGGACGGTCCATCCGCTAGTCGAAGGCCGTTGCCCTCGCTGTGGCACGGAAAGGATGACGCCTGTATCAAGTCCCTTCTGTACGACGTGCGGCTTGCGCCTCGCCTCTGGAATGTGGGGAGGCGACCCCAGCGCTCGAGCTTCGGATCAGGCGTGGCGAGAGCTAAGCCCAGAGCAGCAGGCTGCCTGGCGTGCGTCCCCGTCGAAAGAGCAACTCGCTCCCGGATCGACGACGGGAACAAAGATCTGCCCGCGCTGCGCCGAGGAGGTAAAGCTCGCCGCTCAGGTGTGTCGTTTCTGTGGCCATGAGTTCGGGGGACAGGCCATGCGCGCACGAGCGGCGCCAGAACCACCGTCGGCTACCTCCGGCGTTGCCATAGCGTCCTTCATAACGTCTCTCGTCGGCCTGTGGATAGCCGCCATCCCGCTTGGCATTCACGCACAGCGAACTATCGACAGGTCAGGTGGCCGACTTACCGGACGGGGCTTTGCGACTGCGGGAATTGTGCTAGGACTAATCGGGATTGTCGGCACGATCATCCTCATCATCGTGGTCATCCACGCTGCGAACCATCCCGGCTGCGCATATACGTACACCGCAACCGGCCAGTGTGTGCCGGGTACGTGACGAGAACCCGCAGAACAAGCATCGGCGGTGCATCCGCCGTGGCTCGATCCCTCCCGTTTAGCTAGGACTCGGCTAGTGCCCGAGGATCTGCTGACCGTCGAGGACGTGGCGAAGTACCTGCGCGTCAACAAACAGACGGTTCGCAACTGGATTGACCGAGGCGAATTAGGCGCGATCCACGTCGGCTCTCGTCGTGTTCGCATCCGACAGTCAGAGCTTGATCGCTTCATCGCGGCAGGCGAGACTCAACCTCGCGCGGAGGACACGAAGCCCAGCGCGCCGACCGAGCCCGCTGATCTGACCGGCGCGATGGCTGAGATCATGCGCGCCACGGACACGACGGAGATGGTGGCGGCGCTGCGCGCCCTGGCCGCCGCTGCCGAGAGGTTGGCTGCGGCGATGGGCCGAAGGCCGCGCGCATAAGGACTCTCGTGCTGATCCGGTCGATTAGTTAGCGAGCGATCCACCGAATCGCCGCCACTGTACCCGTGCTCAGCCGCATCTAACGATAGCCAGGCAGGGTTGGCTCGATTGCTTAGCCTGCAAGTGGCATTGGGACAGTGCATTACCTGCCGTCACTCTCACCCCGGCATTCCTCGTGAGCTCGCTAGCGTCGCGGCGGCGATTTGTAGATGTTGTAACCGGGATAGGGCTGGCAGTTCTTGCCGATGCCGTTCTCGGTTCGGATGAAGCGACCCGCCCACAGAACGACGCCGTCAGGCCCGACATTCTGGATCGCCACATGGTACTGGTACCCAAGGTAATCAAGTGGGATGGTGTGCCCCATCGTGAGGGGCTTCGTCGAGGGGCACGACACGATTGGTCCGCGCAAGGTTTCAAGCGAAACGATGATCCTGACGGTCCGCGGCGGTTTCCGGCGGACCGGCGTGGCCAGGATCGATAACGGCTGGTTCATGAGCAGACCGCCGTACTGCTGGCCATAGGGGACTTGCATGGGCACACCCGCCAGTTTCGCTACGTTCGGCTGTTGCAAACCAGGCTGCGGCGGCTTGTGTGTTTTTTTGTTGGTGATGAGTGCCGCCTCGAAAACTAGTGCGATGCCGCATAGGACGGCCACGACGCTCAGTCCGACTTTGAGTGGTTTGGAGAGGCGGTGTCTTCGATCGACCAGCGCCGCGATCACCAGCACGATGGACGCCAAACCCACGATTTCCGGAATGCGAAGCCGCCACGGTCCTGGAACGCTGACCAGAGTGGCGACCCCAATCACCACTACTAGACTGAACCCGATGAACCCCGCCACGCCTGACGGTTGGTCGTTCGTCTGACTTGTGTCGGTCGCGGGAGAATCTTGACGTGGGCCGGTCACGTGGGAATCATCCCGCGCGGACTGTCATCAAGTCAAAAGCTAGCTTTTGACCCGCCAGGGCTTCGAGGGGCTTGGTCGTTGGCTCGAAGCGTTGCAGTAGCCGATCATCTACCCGGCTGAGGGGGATATGGTTCTGCGGTGCCGAAGGGCGTATTCATAGCAGTGGGAGTAGTTGTCCTGACCGGATGTGGCAGTCAGGCGACAACGGTCACAACGGTTCCGACTCGCCCAACCGCATCTATCTGCCAGGCCATCGTTCATGCGGAGGCTGCATCCCAGCCACACAACAACTTGTTCAAGCAAGCCGAGTTCGTGCTTATCCACGGCTGCGTGGCAATCGCCACGCAGCACGGCATGGGAGCCAACATCACCCGCGCCCAAGCCAGGTCGCTGGCGCTCGACTACCTGGCGCAAGTTGATACCACAAGTGCGCCGACGGCTGAAACGACCACGAATGCCACCACAGCGACCGTAACAACGCAAACCACCACGGCGAGCACAACGGCCACGGCCGCCACGGCCACCCGTTGCGGCGACTCGGCATATCTCCTCGTGTCCGGCACCAGCTGCGCAGCGGACGTTTCCCTTTTCAAGCTGTGGAGCACCACGCCCGCCTGTAGCGTCGGCGATCAAGCCGGAAGCCCGACAACGAGCACATGCACCATCGGCGACTACGGGTGCAAAGCCGGCCTCGGATACCCACCGGGCCAGACCCAGGGACAGGAGAGCGCCGTCGTGACGTGCGATAACGACAACGGCCGGGTCAAGTTCATCATGGAGCCGTAAGCCCGCTTGGGTCGATGCCGCGCACCCCGAGTCGAGCACGGGATCATCCATAGGGGACATATGTAGGTGTAGGTAGGTACCCGACGGTCTATAGGTGCTAGCGCATAGCTTGCATAGCCGTGGGTAGGCATTGCATATCCCGGGGCCACCCACAACCTATGCAAGTCGGCCTTGTGACCCGCGCAGTCATGGCACAAAAAATCCCCGAGGACCCTTACGGTTCATGCGCAATAACCACCCAAGGTCCTTGCAGGACGGGCGTAGGACGTTGTAGGACACGTGTAGTACGGCGCAAGGTGTTGCGCGCAGGTCGGCCCGAGAGGACGCAACCGTCCCCGCCGGTCAGCTAACCCGTCCCCCCATTACTCCGAGGAACGTCTTGTCTATCCATTTCCCGCGCAAGCGCGTGCAGCGAGTCCGTGATACCGGCGGTAAGAGCAAGAAGCCCAGCGACCACCTTTATCACGTCGAGGGAGGCGGGATCAACGTCGCGGCCAGCAAGGATCTCTTGCAACCACGGATGCCCACGAGCGGCGCTGGTCAGGCACTCGTCAATCTGAGTCTGCATCTTGCCTCTGTCTGGCATGGGTGGATTGTCTCGGACGAATCGGACGCTCGGTGATTGCTGACGTGGCGTTAGGCCCATGGCGGGCCTACAGGTTCGACGTGAGCGCACCACCTACCGAACCTGACTGGCTCGTGGACGGGCTGATGGCCCGAGGCATGATCACGATGTTGTCGGGAGACACGAGCGCCGGTAAGTCGTTCGTGGCCCTCGCGTTGGCGATAGCCGTTCTCGATGGCGGCAAGAGTTGGCTCGGCTGCCACGTAGCCGGACCAGGCCGAGTGTTGATCATCGAAAACGAGATGCCCGCCTACGACGTAGAGCGGCGTCTGCGTGGGTTCGGTATTGACAATGAGCATTGGGAGCGGCTGGCCTACCTTGACAAGAGCCAGGCCGTGGCCCTCGATGATCCCGAGCAGGCTGAGCAGCTGGCATTGGTGGTCGAGGGGTTCGTCCCGGATCTCGTCATCCTCGACACGCTCTTTTCACTGGCTCCCGGCATCGACCATAATTCCAATGGGGCGGCGGCAACGTTCTACCGAGACGTGCTGCGACCCTTGGCGCACTCAACGTCGTTGCTGCTGCTCCATCACGAGAACAAGCCGGGTGAGCACGGCCGGGGCAAGGCCGAGTACGCGGCCACGGGGGCGAGAGCGTGGGCACATCAGGCCGACCGGCATCTGACCCTCGCAGCCGTGGGAGATAAGGAAGTCAAGACCGAGCCCATGCCGAACGGACACACTCGCGGGGCTTACGCCCTCGTGCTCGATAGCGGAAAAACTCGAGGCTCGGAGAAGCCGAGGCTGAACTTAGAGATCGTGACTGAGACTGATGACTCCGACCGCGTCATCTCAACAGACGTTCGCGTGGTCGGTGAACGCAAGCGCCAGCAGCGCGTCACCCTGGCTGACCGACTTGTGGCCGAGGCTCAGGAGCGCGGGACGTTCTCCCGCAAGCGGGCTGTCGAGATCAACGGCACGGACAACGGAACGGTCTACAGGGCGTTGCAGGACCCTCGGTTAGCAAGACTCGACAGCGGCGACTACACGCTTGCGGAGTGATCCCCCATTCCCCATTCCCCCTATATATAGGAGTGGGGGAGGGGAACAAAGTTCCCCGTCCTACCCGGGACGGCTCCACCCCCGCCCCCGAAGGGGCATGGGTTCCGCTCGTCCCTCAAACCCGCTGCGCGGAGCCGGACCGGGTACAAACTGATGTTAGGTTCGTGCTGAGAACGGAGGCCAACGGCCGTACACGGTTTGGCTGAATATCTGCCTCCGCGTGGCCGAAAGGTAGTTGCGCACGACCGCAGGCCCGCCCCAAAGCGGGCCGATGCTACGGGTAACAGAGGGTGCTGGGATGCGTGGCTGAGAACGGACGCCACAGCGCGGCCACGGCTGGCTACAAAGGGAGGGAGGCTTGCGCTGGGGGGAACCGGCTAAGGGAGGATCGGGATGGGCGTCGTCGTCGTACGGATGCCTTGCGGCGTGACCGTGACCGTCGTCTTCGCGCCAATCCCGCTCGCGTGCTCAACGACTCGGATGGTGAGCAGGAGCGCGATGCACACTGCCGCCAACAGGGCAATAAGCAGCATGAGGAGCTGCCCCGCGTCGTTGCGGAGAGGCCGCGCGCGACGCGCGGAGTATCTGATCAGATCGTCGCTTCTGCTCACCGTTAGAGCCAAGCGCAGGGTGCGGACCTCGGAACCACCACTCCATGCCCCTTTGGCTCCGAGATCCGGGGAACTTCTTGGCTCATCCTCCCATTTTGCGGAGAAATCCTCAACTAGACCTTCGTCTAGATCCCCCCCCCAGCCGTGGCCGCGCCGTTCATCCCTTTTGACTCGCGCCCAAGGGATCTACCATAATCCCAACGGGGCAGCAGCAGCGTTGCACCGGGACGTGCTGCGACCGCTCGCACGGGCAACCTCGCTGTTGTTGCTCCATCACGAGAACGTCACGAGAACGAGCCGGACACCGCGTAGAGTCGGAGCCGAGCCTGGCCGCTGACCGATTGGGTCAACGAACCGGGGCAGTCGCCTCCGGCGGTCGGGCTCACGGGATGTCCGTCTTTCTACTGCTCGGCGACGGGAGGATTGAGAAGTGCCGTGGTCGCTGTCTTACAGCGTCCGCGCTGAGCAGCGTCATTCGGGATGTGCGCGCTGACAACCCTTGTGGACCAATAGCCGATTGAGCCCATGCCTCTGCCCGGCCGATAAACCCCCTACCGCGCTCGGGATTCTTAGCAATTCCCTTGCATTAGGCCCCCTGACGCGGGATATGCTCGCTATGTGTGTCCGTACCAGCCCCAGATCGTCTGCCCGATTGGGCCATCGTCGTCCGTGGCGGCATCGCCACGGAGGAGCTGTTGCGGGCCAAGTTCGACGACAACTTCAGGAAGCGCGGCGTCCATGACATCTCGGTCTCGGCTTCAGCTGCGTTCTACGCGGAGGAGATCGCTCGGGAGGCCCGGCATCTCCATGACCCTGCACTGCCACACAAGAAGATGCAGACGGCGACCGTTGGACGCATCCGCGCCATTGGCGCTGACGTGGTGCTCACGCAACCACCGCCAGGCCATCACTCGATCCGGTTCGCTGAGCGCCCCTCGGACTCGCAGATTGCGCGTCTCGTCGCTACTCTGCTGCCAGGAAAGGGGCGACCTAACCCGGTCGCCAGATAGGGGGGAGGGGCGATGCTGCGCGTTTTGACGGACTTCAATGAGATCGACGCTCGCAACATGGTGAGCGCTCTTGAATCGCGCATTGAAGGCGAAGGCAACTTACGCGTTGGGAACCGTATGTTGCTGTACGACGGCGGCGAACACGAGGCATGGGGCCGAATCGCCAGCTTGGCCGACGGCCTGATGGAAGCCGAACTCGATTGGAGCACGTGGGGGCCGGCAGGTCGCTACTACGTCGAGCAGTACGGTGGATGGAACGTGGGGCAGCTCTACAGCGTCCCATCTCCGGTCGGCTATGGCGTGCTCGATCGGTGGAACGACGAGCCAGCGGCAGACCTCCCAGCCGTCCTCGTAGCGGCGGGTTAGGTGCGGGTTGATACCGCGCTGCTGTCGGATGCCGCGACGGTGCGGGAAGGCTTGCTGCACATCCTCGGCGGCGGAATTTCGCGCCTAAATCGACCTCAGTTTCCAGCCCCGCTCGGGGCCGTCGTTGCCCTTCGGATCATGGTCCACCCGACCGAACTTGATCAACCCCATCACCTGACGGTCCAGCTGAACGATGCCGATGGCCACAACCTGGCAACGCTCGACGCCGATTTTGGGGTTCAGCGTGACGCGCCGGGATTCGACTTGGAACCTGGCGAGGAAGCCTCTGTGGTCTTCCCCGTCGCGTTCCCACCGAACGTCGTTGTTCCGGCACCGGGACGCTTCAGTTTTGAAATCCTGATCGACGGGATACACCAAACATCCGTGCCCTTCAGCGCGCGGCAGATGGATCTACCGCAACCACCACCACTTAGGAGGCAACAATGACCGGCAACGTAAACGTAGTCGGTAATCCGATCATCGAGCGTGTGCGAGTATCGGAACCTGCCGACGCCCAGCATCCCGATGAGGGCAGCATTGCGATCCCGCTCAGCGGCGAGGATGCGCTGCACGGCTTGCTCCAAGTTGACCCTCACGCCGAGCCCGTAGAAGAGTCGAAGCCGTAGACGGGCAGCTTGGAGCGAGCCGCTACGCCAGCCCCCAAGT
The DNA here is from genome assembly GCA_963704385.1 of uncultured Solirubrobacterales bacterium. Taxonomy (GTDB): domain Bacteria; phylum Actinomycetota; class Thermoleophilia; order Solirubrobacterales; family Solirubrobacteraceae; genus Palsa-465. Next base: position 4,421,165 of record OY969904.1, on the reverse strand, counting down.
CCCGGTAAACAAGCCTCCTACCGGCGACGTTGCACACAACCCCGCGCGCTCGGTGTCAGCGCTCTAATGGCCGCGTCGTGGCCCCGGTGGCGCCCGGACTATTGTCACCGGCTGACCGTTGGGATTCTCGCAATTAGCGCTCAGGTAGTGCTCTATCCGGGCGCTACCGCAGTGAAGTGCCGGTAGCGACTTCGCACATACAGCCGCGACAGCACGGGCACCCGAAAGGGTGCCCGTTGTCGTTCAGGAGGTTCCTATACCGACAGACATTCAGCGGGCAGCGCGCGAGCTTGCCGAGCGCACGGCCCGTGAGCAAGGGCTACCCCAGCGCATCACTGACCACCATGTGCTACATCGCGTCGTTGCAATCGTGGGTGGCGAGAGCGTCAGGAGCGCCAAGCCAAATCGAACCGCTGAGGATCAAAGCGGTTGTACCCACGTCGGCCGGGATTCACGACGACGTGGGAGAGGGCAGCAGCGATGATCGCGTGTTGCCGATCAATACCTAATTCGGGCCAGCGCTTGCGAAGCTCGTCAGCGCGCCCAACATGCTCACTCAGAACGCCTGCCTTCGAGCCACGCGCCACCCTGCGCAGGGCGTCATCCAACTGGCACTGTAGAGGCTCACGAGCGGCCATCCATTCACGCATGGTCACTTCCTCGTTCGCGTAGGCGACGGCTAGCTCATCGAGGCGAGCGGCCAGGGAGTCGGCCTTGTTCTGCGACTCCGCTCCGTTCCCGTTCTGACCATTGCGGATCATCTCGGCCAACTCGGGCGTGTCCAGAGGCCACAGCACGGCCTCGCTCACGAGTTCTTCAAGCGGCTCGGCCAGGACGTAGGACTTGCCGCAGCCGATGAAGCCGGGACCCGTTGCGCACACGTATCGACGCCTGCCGTCATCCCGTGGCCGAGCGACCATCGGAGCGTTGCACTGCCCACAACGAACGAGCCCTTTTAGTAGGTAGGAGCGCGGCGCACGAACCGCGCGGCGGGATGGGTCATCGACCAACGCCCGTATCCGTGTGGTCCGCTCGGGCGTGACGATGGCGGGCCACTTGGCGGTGGCAACGATCTCGCCTTGGTGCTCTCGTTGTCCGCTGATGCGTCCCGAGCGCAGCATGCGCCGCAGTGGAGTTGGCGTCCAAGGCTTGCCGCTCGGACTCGTGATGCCTCGTTCAGCCAGGTCCGTGCAAAGAGCACGGAGCGTTTCGCCAGCGAGCAGCCGTTCGGCTAGCTCGCGAATGATCGCGGCCTCATCGGAACGGATCGTGAGCCGGTCTAGCTCGAAGCCAAAGGGTCGAGTCCCGCCACCCGTGGTGCCTCCGTTCGTGGCGATCTCTAGCGCCTTGCGCCGTAGGCGACGGCTAGCGGCATCGGACTGATTGCGGGCCACGGCTCCCATGATCCTCGCCTTGAGCCGTCCGTCATGTGTGGCCAGGTCAACATCACCGGACACGCTGGCGAGGTTCGTGAGCCCCGCCTTGTCGCACACGTCGAAGAACTCCTCTAGCTCGCGTGGCTGTCGGTGTAGACGGTCCTGGTGCCAAACCACGACGGCATTGATGTGGCCAGCCGCAATGTCGGCAAGCATCCGCTCGTACTCCGGGCGACGCTGGCCCTTGTAGGCGCTTATGTCGTTGTCCACGTAGTGGTCAGCGACTTGCCAGCCACGCTTGGCGGCAAGTCCCTCGCAATCGGCAACCTGACGCTGGACGCCAAGCTGCGTCTCGTCGCGGTCCTCGCTGATTCGGGCGTAGATTCCTGCTTGCATGGTCGGGGGATATTAGCAGACGCTCATCCATCACGGGGTGCTGTTCCTCGACGAGCTCTCGGAGTTCCAGCGCTCGAGCCTCGAGGCACTTCGCCAGCCACTCGAGGACGGACGCGTGACGATCGTTCGCGGCCAGCACGCGCTCGTCCTCCCGACGGGGTTCATGCTCGTGGCCGCGACCAATCCGTGCCCGTGCGGGTTCGCCGGGGTCGGCGACCGCTGTCGCTGCGGCGAGGCCGACCTGCGCCGCCACCGCCGCCGCCTGAGCGGCCCGCTGCTGGACCGGATGGACCTTCTGGTCAACGTCGAGCGACCGACCGAGCACGAGCTGCGCTCCCCCGGGCTGACCTCGTCGGAGTCCGTCCGCGAGCACGTCGCCGAGGCGCGCGAACGCCAGCGCAAGCGCCTCTACGGTTCCGGCGCGAGCTGCAACGGCGAGTTGGACACGCGTCTCGCGACACGCCACATCCGCCTCGACGCCGCGGGTGAGCGGGTCCTGGCCCGGGCCTACAGCGCCGGCGGCCTCAGTGCTCGGGGTCGCCACCGCGTGCTCCGGGTGGCGCGCACGATCGCCGACCTCGACGGACGAGAGCCGGTCAGGGTCGAGGACGTGCTGACCGCGTTGAGCATGCGCCAGCGCGGCTCGACCGAGGAGGAGCTCGCGGCGTGAACGCTTGCGAGCGCTGCCTGGCCCGCGCCTGGCTCCTGGCCCACCTGTCAGGGCACCTCGATCACGTGCGCAACCGGCTCGACCAGGTCCTGGGGCTCGAGAGCGACGATCTGATCGCCGCGGTGGGCGGCCGGCGCCGGCGGGAGCTCCAGCGGCAACTGGCCCGCTTCGACCCCGAGTCGGCGCGCCGGCGGGCGCACGCCACCGGCCTCGACGTCATCTGTCGCTGCGACCCGGCGTATCCGCGTCGACTGACCGCGCTGGCCGCCCCGCCCGCGGTGCTCCACGTGCGGGGCGGCCTGGAGCGCTTCCACGCCCTGGGGACCGGCGATCCGGTGGCCGTCGTCGGCGCCCGCCAGGCATCGGCCTATGGGATCGAGGTGGCCCGCGCGCTCGGCGGCGGGCTGGCGTCCGCCGGCGTCACCGTCCTCAGCGGCATGGCCCTCGGGATCGACTCGGCCGCTCACGCCGGCGCACTGACGGTCCAAGGCCCGACGATCGCCGTCCTCCCTGGCCCGGCCGATCGCCCCTACCCACCCGGCAAGCGGGCGCTGTACCGGCACATTCTGGCCTGCGGAGCGGCCGTCTCAGAGCTCCCACCGGGGGTCGGCGTCAGGCGCTGGATGTTCCCGGCCCGCAACCGCCTGATCGCCGGGCTCGCAGCCGTGACCGTGGTCGTCGAGGCCGGGGTGCGCTCCGGCGCGCTGCTGACCGCGACCGTCGCCCGCGAGCTCGACCGCCCCGTGGGCGCGGTCCCCGGACGGGTCACCTCGCGCCTGGCCGTCGGGCCCAACGAGCTGCTGGCCCGCGGCGCGCACCTCGTCCGTGGCCCCCAGGACGTGCTCGACCTCCTGTTCGGCGCCGGCGTCCGTATCGCCGACGCGGACTCCCGCCCGCCGCTCGAGAGCCACGAGCGCTCGCTGCTGCGGGCCATCGCTGACGGCCGTGACACCCCCGGGGCCCTCACGCGGGCCGGCTTCGCTCCCGAGCAGTGCCTGGCCGTGATCGCCTCGCTCGAGCTCGGCGGCTACGTGCGCCGGGAGCCGGGGGGGAGGCTGGCGGTGGTGCCGTAGGTTCGCCCGGGGCCGCGCGCATGGCCTCGCTGTTGCGGGCCGGGGCGCTACACGGGACCACCCGAACCGCGCTCTATGGCCCTGCATACATGGATGCGATGTATGGAGGGCCAAAGTACGCGCTCTCCCGGCCCCACTAACCTCGATCGCGTGGCCCCCGACCGCATCCCGCGTGTCCTCTCTATCGCCGGCTCTGACTCGGGCGGCGGTGCTGGCATTCAGGCCGACCTGAAGGCGTTCGCGGCCTGTCGGGTGCACGGCACGACGGCCATCACGGCCATCACGGCGCAGAACACGGTGGGCGTGAGCGCCGTGCACGCGGTTCCACCGGAGGTGATCGTCGCCCAGGTGCGGGCCGTGCAGGAGGACATTGGCGTCGACGCCGTGAAGATCGGGATGCTGGGCGACGCGGCCACGATCGAGGCCGTGGCCCGGGCCCTCGACGGACTTCCGAAGGGCACACCGATCGTGCTCGACCCGGTGATGGTGGCCGAGTCGGGCGCGGAGCTGCTCGAGCCACAGGCACGAACGCGCCTGGTCGAGCTCCTGCTGCCGCGGGCGAGTGTCGTGACCCCGAACGTGCCGGAGGCGCGGTCTCTCGTGAACGAGGCCGGCGGCAACGAGGAGCTCGACCCACCGGCCCTGGCCCGTGCCGTCCGCCGACTAGGTCCACAGGTGGTGATCGTCACCGGCGGCCACCGAGAGCAGGCGACGGACGTGTTCTTCGACGGCGAGCGTCTGGTCGAGCTGCCGGGCGAGCGACACCCCGACGGCGCGGCCCACGGATCGGGCTGCACACACTCGGCCGTGCTGGCCGCGCGGCTGGCCTGGGGAGATGACCCGCTGCGGGCCGCGCGGATCGCCAAGGAGATGGCGGCCCGGGCGGTCCGGGCTGGCCTGGCCGAAATCGGAACAGGCACCGGACCGGTCGATGTGCTCGGCGTGGGGGCAGGAGCCGGAGCCGACTCGGCCTCCAATCGTGCCTTTGACATAATCACCCGACGATGAAGTTCCTTCGGATGAAGCCAGGTTTTGGTGAAGTGCTGATCGCCGAAGGAGACATCGACCTCGCCGAGGACCAGGAGCGCCTGGTCCAGGAATTCAGGCGCCAGCTGGATGCCGGGCTGTGGGCGGCGGTGCCCGTGGCCGGCGCTCAGGGGCGGCGCGAGTCGCGGATGGTGGGGTCGTTCGAGGACATTCCGAGGGACGCCGACCGGGTGATCTTCTTCCCGCGCGCGGCGGGCGGCCGCTAGGCGGGCCAAGTGCTGCTTGCGCTTGCCGCGACGGCAATCGTGGCGCTGGCGCTGCTGTCGGACCTGATCGTCCCGCGGTTGGAGGAATCGTGGCGGCGGATGCGCGCGCGCCGCCAGAAGGTGCCGACGCTCCTATACGACCCGGGGCGGGAGCGGCGTGCGGAGCAGCGGGCTCGCACCCTGCTCAGCTCGTGCGTCAACGAGGAGGAGTGGGCGATGTACCGCGACCTGGGGTTCATCCGCGTGTGGGGTACGCAGGCCGACGGTCCCGATGAGCTCGGCGGCACGGGCGGCGCGCCCTATGCCTACCTGATCTACCCCCACCGCCCGATCGTCGCCTACCTGGCCCAGACCCACCGGCTGCTCGGCGAGTACTGCGTCGCCTTCCCCGATGAGACCCGGCCCTACGGCAGCGCCCGGCTGCCCGATTCCGACGACGCCCTGGCCAAGTGGATGGCGCTGACCGGAGACGAGCAGCGGCTGATCGCGACGGCCAACATGCACCTCCCGGGCCGCCAGCTCGACCCCAACCAGGTCAAGCGCGACCTGTGGCGGCTGTCGCACTGGGAGCGCCGGCGGATGCGGGAGGCAGCGGAGCGGAGCGCTTCGACCCAGGCCGACACGACCGGCTGACCCGCGCAGCCGGCTCACCCCGGGCCACCGCCCCTCCCGCCCACCCCGCCCCGGTGGGACCGGCCCCTCGCTACAGTCCCGCACGCCGATGCCCCCGCTCGATCCCAAGCACCGCAGCCGGGCGCTCACCGAGGGTCCCGAGCGCGCCGCCGCGCGCGCCTTCCTGAAGGGGATCGGCTACGACGAGGAAGCCCTGGCCAAGCCGCTGGTTGCCGTCGCCAACACGTGGATCGAGACGATGCCCTGCAACTTCCACCTGCGGGCGCTCGCGGCCAAGGTCAAGGAGGGGATCCGGTCGGCGGGCGGCACGCCGATGGAGCTCAACACGATCGCGATCTCGGATGGGATCACGATGGGCACCGAGGGGATGAAGGCCTCCCTGCCCAGCCGCGAGGTGATCGCCGACTCGATCGAGATGGTCTGCAGTGCCCACATGTTCGACGCCGTGATCGCGATCAGCGGGTGCGACAAGACCATCCCGGGCACCGTCATGGCGCTCTGCCGGCTGAATGTGCCCAGCCTGATGCTGTACGGCGGCTCGATCCTTCCCGGCCACTTCCACGACGAGCAGGTAACGATCCAGGATGTGTTCGAGGCCGTCGGGGCCTACGACGCCGGGCGGATCACCGAGGATGAGCTGGCTGAGCTGGAAGCGGCCGCCTCTCCCGGCGCCGGCGCGTGCGGCGGGCAGTTCACGGCCAACACGATGGCCATGGCCTTCGAGGCCCTCGGGATCTCGCCGGCCGGGTTCTCCGGGGTCCCGGCCATGGACCCACGCAAGTCCGAGGTGGCGGCCGAGGCGGGCCGCCTGGTCATGGACGTGCTGGCCCGCGGGCAGCGGCCGAGCGAGATCGTCACCCGCGAGGGCCTCGAGAACGCGATCGCCGCGATCGCCTGCAGCGGCGGCTCGACGAACGGCGTCCTGCACCTGCTGGCCGTGGCCAACGAGATGGGCGTGGAGCTCTCGATTGACGACTTCGATCGCATCAGCGAGCGGACGCCGCTGCTGTGCGACCTCAAGCCCGGAGGGCGGTTCGCCGCGCCCGACCTGTACCAGGCCGGCGGCGTCCCACTCGTGCTCAAGCGGCTCATGGAAGCCGGAGTGCTGCACGCCGAGGCCCCGACGGTCACCGGGCGCACGGTGGGCGAGCACGCCGCCGAAGCCCACGAGACCGAGGGTCAGGAGGTGGTCCGGCCGCTCGATGACCCGATCAAGCGCACCGGCGGCCTGGCCATCCTGCGCGGCAACCTGGCCCCGGACGGGTGCGTGGTCAAGCTCGCCGGCCACGAGCGCCGCAAGCACAGCGGACCCGCGCGCGTGTTCGAGTCCGAGGAGGAGGCGATGGCCGCCGTCCGCCGGCAGGCGATCAAGGCCGGGGACGTCGTCGTGATCCGCAACGAGGGGCCGGCCGGCGGTCCGGGGATGCGCGAGATGCTGGCCGTGACCGCCGCGCTGGTCGGGGAGGGTCTGGGGGAGGACGTGGCGCTGCTCACCGACGGACGCTTCTCGGGGGCCACCCACGGTCTGATGGCCGGCCATGTGGCGCCCGAATCGGTCCGCGGGGGGCCGATCGGGATCGTCCGCGACGGCGATCTGATCACCCTCGACGTGCAGGCGCGCCGGCTCGACGTGGCGCTCAGCGACGAGGAGCTCGCGGCCCGCGCGGAGGCCTACGCGCCCCCCGACCGGCCCCACCCCGGGGTCGCCCTGGCCAAGTACGCCCGGCTCGTCTCGAGCGCGTCGGACGGCGCCGTCACCGGCTGACGCCGCCCGGCGGACTTCCGGGCGCATGTCACAGCGCCCAGGTGGGTAGGTTCCTCGTGGGGCCGGTCACCCCAACAATCGAGGAGTCGACATGATCTCGAGAAAGCGGTTCGCTGCCCTCATGGGCGTCGTAGCCGTCTGCGCGCTGATCGCCGTCGGAGCTGGCGCTGTTGGCGCGGGCGCGACGGCCACGGGCAAGGGCGACACTGGCGTTGCGTACGTCTCGATCGTCCACCAGGTCGGCAAGACCCTGTACGTTGCGGGCTACGACTTCGACAAGCTGTTCGGCCAGACCGGCGTGACGTTCGTGGCCACCGTGGGTTCCGGCAAGCCGGGGACGTTCAAGGTCGCCGGGAGGAAGGTGACGCTCTATACCCCGAGCGGGTCGCTGGTGGGCACCGGCTCGGCCACCGAGGTGGTCACCGCCAACAGCGTGACGCTCACCGGAGGCAAACTCGCGCTCACACACGGGACGAGCGGTCAGGCCGGTCACAGCTTCACCGGCACCTTCACCGGAACGTATGACTCGAAAACCCTCGTCTACACGTACCACGTGAAGGGCACCTACAAGTAGCTCGAGGGCCCGGCCGGGGCGGCCCCGTCCCGGCCGACGCCCGTCGTGGCCCCGTCCCGGCCGCCGCCCGCCGCGGCCCCCGTCCCGGCCGACGCCCGTCGCCGCCCCCGTCCCGGCCGACGCCCGTCGCCGCCCCCGTCCCGGCCGACGCCCGTCGCCGCCCCCGTCCCGGCCGACGCCGGCCGCGGCAGGGAGGAGTGGGGCGCTGGAGGTGGAACCTCTCCGATCGCTACCCTATGAGACGATCCTAAGTGGCGTTAGTTAGTCGACCAAGCTCCGCTGGGCTGGGGTCCGGATATATGGGGCAACCGCGCAGGCGCCGGCCGTTCTGGGTCGTGCCGGCCGTGGTGCTCATAGGCGGGTTGGTCATTGTTGGTGCTGCCGCGTTCGTGCTCGCGACGTCGCAGGGGAGCCTGACCACCGATCCGGTGGCGCTGGCCAAGCTAGACGTGCCCCTCGGAGGGGCCAAGGTGCAGAGCGTCGTGGCTGTCACCGGACGGCACGCGCGTCGTGTCCCGGTCGCGCTGCGCAACGGGGCGATCTGGCCCCTAGGCTCGGTCCCGGCCGATGAGCGGATCTCGATCGACGTGGTCGTCAAGCGGCCGGGGTGGATCAGCTGGCTCTCGGGCGCCACCGAGCGGCTGCACCTAACGCTGGTGACGCCGGTCGCCTCGCTGCGCCAGCACTTCATCACGCTCAAATCGGGCGCGCCCCTGGTGCTGCACTTCGTGAACCCGATCTCGGCGATCTCCTACGGACCGAGCCCGGGAGCGCTCTCCCGGCACGTGCTCAGCTCGCCGACCTCGGATGTCACGCTGGCCCGGACGGCCGAGGCGGGCTCGATCTGGGTCGCGGCCGCTCCGCGCACGTGGGAGCACTCCGGTGCGTCGGTGGTGAGCTGGTTCCCGGGCGGGGCGGTGACCGCAGCGGTGGCCAACCCGGCTCCGGGGAGCACCATCGGTCCGAACACGCCGCTCGTCCTGACCTTCTCCAAGCCGGTGTCACAGGCGCTCGGGACCTCGCGCCCACCCGTGTCGCCGGTCACACCCGGGACCTGGCACCAGACCGGCAGCCATTCGATCGTCTTCCATCCGACGGGCTATGGCTACGGGCTCGGCGCGACCGTGACCGTCGGCCTCCCGGCCGGCGTCAAGCTGGTCGGGGGCCGACAGGGCGGGTCCGCCGACGTCGGGACCTGGCGGGTCCCCTCCGGCACGACGACCCGGCTCCAGCAGCTGCTGGCCACGCTCGGCTACCTCCCGCTGAGCTTCAACGCCGCCACGAGCGTCGCCCAGACGCCGCAGGCGCAGCAGAGCGCCGCGATCCACCCACCCAAGGGAACGTTCAACTGGACATACGGCAACGTCCCGGGCTTGCTTCGAAGCATGTGGGCGCCAGGCGTCTCGGGGGAGATGACGAAGGGCGCGGTGATGGCGTTCGAGAACAACGAGGGCATGACCACCGACGGGATCGCCGGCGCGGCGGTTTGGAAGGCGTTGATCGGCGCGGCGATCTCGGGCCGGCGCTCGACCTTCGGCTACACGTTCGTGCAGGTCAGCGAGGGCAGCCCCGAGAGCGAGTCGACGTGGCACAACGGCAAGACGGTCGTCTCGGGACCGGTCAACACCGGCATCCCCGAGGCGCCGACCGCGCAGGGCACGTTCGCCGTGTTCGAGCACGCGCTGTCGGTGACGATGAGCGGCACCAACCCGGATGGCAGCCACTACTCCGATCCGGGCATCCCTTTCGTCAGCTACTTCAACGGGGGAGACGCCCTGCACTACTTCCCCCGCGGCGGGTACGGCTATCCGCAAAGCCTCGGCTGCGTCGAGATGCCGTACGGCGAGGCCGAAGCCGTCTACCCGTACACGCCGATCGGGACGCTGGTGAACGTCTCATAGGCACGCTGGCGAGGCGGGGCCGGAAGGCATAGGGGCGGGCACGGCGAATAGCTTGCAGGCGATGTGCTCGCAGGAGTGGAGAGAAGCGCTGGAGGCCTTCGACCACGACCTCCGGCGGCGCGCAGTGGCGGCCAAGACGCGCCGTGCCTACGGGATCGACGGGGCCCAGTTCGCGAGCTGGGCCAGTGCCCGGAGCCTTCACCCGGCGTCGATCGGCCTCCGCGACCTGCGCCGCTACCTGGCCGGCCTGTCCGAGCACGAAAGCGCGCCCGCCACCGTGGCCCGCAAGCTGGCCGCGTTGCGAGGGCTGCTCCGGGTCCAGACCGAACTCGGCCACCGGGCGGAGAATCCGGCCCAGCTGCTCAGCTCCCCCAAGCGGCCCAGCCGCCTTCCGCGAGTGCTCAGGCGCGAAGAGGTCGAGGCGCTGCTTGACCGGATCAGCGTCACCACCCCGCTCGAGCAGCGCGACCGCGCCCTGTTCGAGCTCGCCTACGCGTCCGGCCTGCGCGCCGAGGAGCTCGTCTCACTCGACGTCGACTCGCTCGACTTCGACGCCGAGTCGGTGCGCGTCGAGGGCAAGGGCTCCAAGACGCGGATCGTCCCGGTCGGGGAGCACGCGATCGGGGCGCTCGAGCGCTACCTGAGCGCGGGCCGTCCGGTGCTCCAGGCGGCCGCGCCGGCCGGCGGGACCGAGCGCGCGCTCCTGCTGTCCAAATCCGGTCGCCGGTTGTCCACCTCGGACGTCAGACGCCGGATGCGGATGTGGGCGCGCCGGGCCGCCGTCGGCTCCCCGGCCGTGATCGACGCCCACCCGCACGCCCTGCGCCACTCGTTCGCCACCCACCTGCTCGAGGGGGGCGCCGACCTGCGGGCGATTCAGGAGCTGCTGGGACACGCCACGATCTCGACAACTCAGGTCTACACTCGGGTAGAGTCGCGTCGTCTGAGGTCCGCCTACGAAAGGGCGCACCCTCGGGCTTAGCCAGAGAGTGTGGGGAAGAGGACCCTTGGAAACGAACGTAAAAGCGATCGAGCTTCAGGATCTCTGGCGGCGGTACAAGAGCACCGGCGACGAGCGCGCGCGCGAGCGGCTCGTGGTGGCTTACGCCCCGCTGGTCAAGTACGTCGCCGGGCGGATGGGGTCGGGCCTGCCGGGTCACGTCGAGGAAGCCGACCTCATCTCCTACGGGCTCGGGGGCCTGATCTCGGCAATCGAACGCTTCGATCTCACGAGAGAGATCAAGTTCGAGACCTACGCGATCACCCGCATCCGCGGCGCGATCATCGACGAGCTGCGCAACCTCGACTGGGTGCCCCGCTCGGTCCGGGCCCGGGCCCGCGAGATCGAGCGCGTGAACATGAAGCTCGAGGCGCGCCTGCAGCGGGCCCCAACCGACGAGGAGATGGCCAACGAGCTGGAGGTCAGCCTCGACGACTTCCAGGAGAGCCTCCTGCAGATCTCCAACTCGACGATCGTCGCCCTGGACGAGCTCTGGAACGTCCAGGACGCCACCGGTGACCAGGTCTCGCTGCTCGACACCCTCCCCGACCGCGACGCGCCCGACCCCGAGGCGCTCGTCGACCAGGGCGAGCTGCGCGACCGGATCGCCGACGCGATCGCCGCCCTGCCCGAGCGCGAGAAGCTGGTCGTCGCCCTCTACTACTACGAGAACCTGACCCTCCGAGAGATCGGCGAGGTCCTGGGCGTGACCGAGTCCCGCGTCTCGCAGCTGCACACCAAGGCCGTGCTGCGCCTGCGCTCCAAGCTCCAGGGCGAGCTGGATTAGGCGCGCAGGTGTCGACGGATGTCGAGCGCGACGGCGTCCGGAGTCTCGGTGAGCTGGCGCCAGGTGTATCTGAGGATCGCGTAGCCGCGAGCTCTCAGTTCCAAGTCCCGCTGGTGGTCTGACTCGAGCTGCGCCTTGGTGCGGTGGCCCTCGTAGCCGTCCAGTTCGACGACGAGCCGGTGCTCGTCCCAGACGGCGTCGACGAGCCAGCCGTGGCGATACACTTTCAGCTCGGGCGGCGGCAAGCTGTACGTCTCGCACAGTGCGGCCAGCAGCCGCTCGAACTCGCTCCTGGTTCGGGCCAGCTCGGGGCGATGAATCGCCAGGGCCGCGCGAAGCCTGGTGCTGCCGACCGCGCCCCTCCGGCACAGCCCATCGGCTTCGGCGATGTCGAGCAGCCCGTGGTAATCCGCGTTCGCAAGGGCGAACCGCAGCAGGTCCCGTTTGCTCGCGCTCGCGAAATCCAGCAGCGTCTGAGCGACGGTCGTCACCGGAAGGCCGTTCCGCTCCACACGTTCGATCCGTCGCCGCCCGTGAACGCAGATCCCATCTATCGATCTACGCCGCTTCGGGGTACTGACGTGGATCAGCGGCGGCGGGTAGTTGACAAGGCCCCACCACCACGCCGCCGTCCCGTGGCTGAGCATCGCGCCATGCCCGGCGTACAGGAGCGCTGCGGCCAGATCAGACTCGGTGCAGCGCGCGTTGTGGCCGACGCCGTATACGCCCGGGAGCTCCGGGTGGAGGTAACCATTTGCCACCCAACGGCGGATCGTGGGCTCGCTGACGTCGGCCGAGCGCAACTGGTCGGCTCGGATGCGTCCGCTCTGGCGCGCAGCGACGGCGGCCACGCGAACTTTGGCGTTTGACCGTCGGGGGGTGACGCGGAATCGCCATCGTTCGCTCACGGCATGGAGGGTGGACCAACCGCCTGCTACGAATCAATACGTTTAATGTCGCAAGACTGCAACGCGAGGGGAAGGAGAAGGCATGCACAAGCCCGCGGATCGGATTCGCAACGTGGCGCTCGTCGGCCACCGGGGTAGTGGCAAGACGTCGCTGCACGAGGCGCTGCTGTTCGAGGCCGGTGCGGTCAACCGGCTGGGGTCCGTGGTCGAGGGCACGACGGTGTCCGACTCCGATCCCGACGAGAAGGCGCGCCAGATGTCGATTTCCGTGGCGCTGTCGTCATTCGAGTGGCAGGACCGGAAGGTCAACCTGATCGACACGCCCGGCGACTCGAGCTTCGTCGCCGACGCCCTGGGCGCGCTGCGCGTATGCGAGTCGGCCGTGTTCGTGATCAACGCCGTCATGGGGGTGGAGGTTCACGCGACGCGGCTGTGGCAGCGGGCGGCCGAGCTCGACCTGGCCCGCCTGATCTTCGTCAACATGCTCGACCGCGAGCGGGCGGACTTCTACCGCACGCTGGACTCGCTGAAGTCGGCGTTCGGGTCGCACGTCGTGGCCACCGAGATCCCGATCGGCTCCGAGCACGAGGTGGCGGGCGTGATCGACCTCGTCGACATGAAGGCCTACGAATACGGCGCGCCCGGCGGCGGCGGCCGGGAGGGATGCGTCGAGATCCCGATCCCGGACGAGCTCGCCGACCGGGCCCAGGAGTACCGCGAGAAGCTGATGGACGAGGTCAGCGAGTCCTCCGACGCCCTCATGGAGCGCTATCTGGAGGGCGAGGAGATCTCGCACGAGGAGATCGTCACGGCGCTGAAGGAGGGCACCAACCACGGCGCGCTGTTCCCGGTCACCTGCGGCGTGGCGACCCGCAACCTGGGCACCAACCGGCTACTCGACGCGATCGTCGAGGACCTGCCCTCGCCGGTCAAGCACGGCGGCCTCGAGGTCGGCGAGGTCACGCTCGAGCCGGTCGACGACAAGGAGCTGTTCGCCTACGTGTTCAAGACTCGCGCCGATCCGTTCGCCGGCCGGATCAACCTGTTCCGCGTCTACCAGGGCGTGATCAAGCAGGACTCGCAGGTGCTCAACACGCGCACCCACACCAAGGAGCGGATCGGCCAGCTGATCACGTTCGAGGGCAGCCAGACCGGCCACGCCACGGAGTTCGGCCCCGGCGACATCGGCGCCGTGGCCAAGCTCAAGGAGACCAAGGCCGGCGACTGGCTGGCCGCGCGCGACGAGCCCATCGAGATGCCCTCGATCAAGCTCCCCGCTCCGGTCATGGCCTTCGCCGTCGAGCCCAAGAGCAAGGGCGACGAGGACAAGGTGTTCACCGCTCTGCGCCGCCTGCAGGAGGAGGACCCGACGATCGACCTGCATCGCGACCCGCAGACCGGCGAGCAGATCGTGGCTGGACTCTCGCAGGTCCACGTCGAGGTGATCGTCGAGCGGCTGAGGTCGAGGTTCGGGGCCGAGGTCAACCTGAAGACGCCGCGCGTGCCCTACCAGGAGACGATCCGCAAGTCGGCCAAGGCCCACGGGCGTCACAAGAAGCAGACGGGCGGCCGTGGCCAGTTCGGCGACGTGCACATCGAGATCCAGCCGTTGCAGGCGGGGGAGGGGTTCGAGTTCGTGGACGCGATCAAGGGCGGTGTGGTCCCGTCCGGATTCATCCCCGCGGTCGAGAAGGGAGTGCTCGACGCGATGCAGGCCGGGGTGGTGGCCGGATATCCGGTCAAGGACGTGCGGGTGCGCCTCTACGACGGCTCCTACCACACGGTCGACTCCTCGGAGATGGCCTTCAAGCTGGCCGGCTCACAAGCCATGAAGCACGCGATGGAGGAGGCGTCACCGGTCCTGCTCGAGCCGATCATGCTCGTCACCGTGAACGTCCCCGAGGACGCGGTCGGAGACGTCATCGGCGACCTGAACTCGCGCCGCGGGCGGCCGCTCGGGATGGAGCCGGCCGGAGGCGGGATGACCGAGGTCAAGGCCGAGGTGCCGATGGCCGAGATGCTGTCCTACGCGCCCGATCTGCGTTCGATCACCGGCGGGCAGGGCGAGTTCACGATGGACTTCCTGCGCTACGAGGAGGTCCCGGCTCACCTGGCCAGCAAGGTGGTCGACGAAGCCCGGGCCGAGAAGGAGGCGGTCAAGGCCTAGGGCGTCGACGAGGCGGGGACCGGGCCATCCGCTACCCTGGATCCGCGTGAGAACCAAGGACATCCGGGCGTCACTGACCGACGCTCCGGTCACCTGCGACGTGTGCGGACGGACGCTGCTGCGGGGGGAGCGGGCGCATTCGTTCCTGGAGGGCGGCACGCACCGATCGGTGTGCGAGCTGTGCACGGCCCGGGCCCAGCAGGAGGGGTGGATCCGCGAGGGCACCGTCCCGGCCTACGACGGGCGGGACTCGGGCTCGGACCGCCGGCGGTCGCTCCTCGGCCGGCTCCGCCGCCGGCGCGACGGCGCGGTGGCTCCGGAAGCGACTCTCGGCCCCCCCGAGGAGCAGAGCGTCCAGGCCTCGACGGCGCCAGAGCGGCCGGCCCGGCGCCGGCGCGAGCCCCGTCACGTCCGTGCGGTCCCCAGCAGCCCCCAGCAGCGGATCTCGTCGGCGATCGCGGCCTTCAACAGCTCCGAGCATCCCCGGACGGTGGCCGGCGTGGCCCGCTCGCTGGGCCTCCCGAGCGTCTCGGTCCGGCCCCGCGCGGGGAGCCCCAGCGTGGTTCGGGTGGTAGTCGGCTGGGAGCTCTGCTGGTACCGCTACGAGGTCGACCTGGCCGACGAGGACGGGGGCGTCCGCGCCGCCGGCCAGGGCAACGAGCTCCACGAGCTCGAGGCCGACGAGCGCGAGCCCAACGCCGTCTGCGACGAGCGCGGCCTGCTCGCGGCGTAGCGTCCACCCGCGCAACAACCCGGGCCAGATTGCCGCTGGACGAAGGTTCGATGGTTTCCCGCCAACCCTGTCGAATAGCATCCGCGCTGTGATCTACTGCGTCGTTCCGGAGGCGTTGGCCGATGAGCTGCTGGAAAAGCTCACCGACTACTACGCCGATGACCCAAACGTCACCGTGATCGTCGACCGCCGCAAGGGGTCGCGGCGCGAGCGGGGGTCATCCGGTGGCGGCAACCGCGAGCGACGCGACCGCCGCCGCTCGCGCATCCCCGGCGAGCTCCCCCTCTGGCCAGCGACTAGTTGAAGCTCGTCCTGCACGTCGACGGCGGCGCGCGCGGCAATCCAGGTCCGGCGGCCATCGGGGTGGTGGTCTCGACCCCGGACGGGAGCGTGATCGACGAGCTGGCCGAGCGCATCGGCGTGGCCACCAACAACGTCGCCGAGTACCAGGCCGTCCTGCGCGGCCTGGAGCGTGCCCGCGCCCTCGGTGCCGACGAGGTCGAAGTGGTCGGGGACTCCGAGCTGGTCGTGCGTCAGCTCAAGGGTTCCTACCGGGTCAAGCATCCCGACATGAGGCGGCTCTACGACCAGGCGATGGCTGCCCTGAGCGCCTTTGAGCGCTGGCAGATCCGAGCGATCCCCCGGTCGTTGAATGCCCGCGCCGACGCCCTGGTCAACGCGGCCCTGGACGAGGGGTGAGCGGCCCCGTCTAACCGAAGATCTGCGCCAGCCGTGTGGCCAGGCCGAAGTCGCCCTCGAGCGTGGCCCGGCCCTGGAGGACGGGCACGGCCGGGTCGAGCTTGCCCGCGGCGATGCGCATGAAGTCAGCGAGGTTGAAGTGCAGGGTCAGTTTTGCGCCGGAGGCGGCGCCGCGCCGGGCCACGGCGCGCCGGCCTGAGACCTCGATCGTCCACCAGCGCGGTCCCTCCTCGGTGGCCGGGCGCCGCAGCTCGTAGACGATGCGACCCTCGAACCCTTGAGCCGCGTCCGGACGAAACGAGCGGGCCATACCGCCGAACAGAAGCATCTGTGCCGGCCGGGAGCCGAAGCGTTGCTCGATCTGCGCGTCGCTGGCGTCGTCGACCAGATTCTCGATGAGCTTGGCGACCCACTCGCGCACGCTCTTCTCGGCCTGCGCACGCCAGTGCTCGGCCTGGTTCTCTGATTGCACGCCTCGATCTTATGGGCTACGCAACAGACGCGGCGGTAAGCTGGGGGCGTGATCGACCCGCTGATCGAGCTGCAAGCGCGGCTCGAAGAAGCCGCCGCCGAGCTGAGGTCGGGCCAGCTGGAGCCCGATGAGGCGCTGGCGCTGATCGAGGAGTGCGCGCGGCTGGCCGCCGAAGCCAGCGCCCAGGTTGACGAGCGTGCCCGTGCGGCGCTCGAGCCGCTCCCCGACCTGCCCGGTCAGCTCCCGCTTGGCGCTGGATGACGTGGCCGGCGCCGCGAGCCCGCTAACACCGCCGGCCGGCCCCGCGCCCGCCTATCCCGACCGCCTTCGTCTCGAGGTCGAGAGCTACCTCGAGGCGCTGCGGTTCAGCGCCACCCCGGCGGTGCAGGGGCTGCAGGACGCGATGCGCTACTCGCTGCTGGCCGGCGGCAAGCGCATCCGGCCCGTGCTCGCGCTCGCCACCGCTGAGGCCGTGGGCATGAAGGCCGAGACGGTCCTTCCGCTGGCCGGGGCGATCGAGCTGATCCACACCTACTCCTTGATCCACGACGACCTGCCGGCGATGGACGACGACGACCTGCGCCGGGGCCGGCCGACCTGTCACAAGGCCTACGGCGAGGATGTGGCGATCCTGGCCGGAGACGCCCTTTATGCCGAGGCGTTCAGGCTGCTTCTGTCCCAGCAGTCCGCGGACCCGACCGCGCTGCTGGCCGCGGCCGAGAGGCTGGCGGCCGCGACGGGCGTCGACGGCATGGTCGGAGGCCAGTACATCGACGTCGCCGGCACCGCCCCCGAGGGCCTGGAGGGGCTACGCCGCCTGCACGAGCTGAAGACCGGGCAGCTGATCGCCGCGAGCGTCGACTGCCCGCTGCTGCTCGCCGGGACGCTCGAACCTGACACAATCGAGTGGTTCAGCACCTTCGCCAGCGAGCTGGGCGTGCTCTTCCAGATCGTGGACGACGTCCTTGACGTGACCGGATCTTCTGAGACGCTCGGCAAGCGGCAAGGCAGCGATGAGCGGCTGGGAAAGCGGACGTACGTGACAGAGTTCAGCCTCGTCGGTGCCCGCCGCCTGGCGGGCGAGTCGCACGACCGGGCCCGCGCCGCCCTCGCCAGGGCGGCGCCCCGGGGAGCCGCTGAGCTCGAGCAGATAACCGACTTCATCGCCACCCGGAGCTACTGATGACACGCCTACTCGACCGCATCGACGAGCCCCAGGACCTCCACGGCCTGAGCGACGAGGAGCTGCAGCTGATCGCCCAGGAGCTGCGCGAGCACATAATCGACACCGTCGGTGAGATCGGAGGCCATTTCGGGGCCAACCTCGGGACGTGCGAGATCGCCGTCGCGCTGCACTCTCTGCTCGATTCCCCCACGGACAAGATCCTGTGGGACGTCGGCCACCAGGCCTACCCGCACAAGGTGCTGACCGGCCGCCGGGACCAGCTGCACACTATCCGCAAGTACGGCGGGCTGGCTCCCTTCTGCTCCATCCAGGAGTCCGAGCACGACATCATGGGCGCGGGCCACGCCTCGACGGCCATCGGCTACGCCGTCGGGATCAAGGAGGCGATGCGCCACGGCAACGGCCCGGATGCGCACGTGGTCGCGGTCGTCGGCGACGGTGCCCTGACCGGGGGCGTTGCCTTCGAGGCCGTCCACCTGGCCGGGGGTCTGGGGACGCCGCTGGTCGTCCTGCTGAACGACAACGGCATGTCGATCGCGCCCAACGTTGGCGCGCTGTCGCGGTACTTCAACCGGGTGCGCCTCAACCCCAAGCTGTGGCACGCTCGCGAGGGCTTCGAAGGCGGCCTGACCAAGCTGCCCGCCGGCATCGGTGCCGCCTTCGAGCGCCTCGGACCCCATGTCAAGGAGTCGATCAAGGCCTTCTGGGCGCCCGGCCTGTTCTGGGAGGAGCTCGACTTCGCCTACATCGGGGTGATCGACGGCCACGATGTGCGCGCGCTGCGGGAGGCCCTGCGCGACGCGCTGTCCGCCGAGCGGCCGGTGGTGATCCACTGCGCCACGGTCAAGGGCAAGGGGTTCGCCCCGGCCGAGGAGGGTGGCCTGGAGGGGATGGAGAAGTGGCACGCGGCCAAGCCCAAGTCGATCGCCAACGGGGCCCCGGCCGAGAGCGCGCCCGCGCCCGCCTCGGCCCCACCGGCGCCGCCCGCCTACACGGAAGTGTTCGGCAACGCGGTCGTGCGCGAATGCCAGCGCGACCAGCGGGTCATCGGGATCACCGCCGCGATGAACTCCGGCACCGGCCTGAACATCCTCCAACGCGAACTGCCCGAGCGCTACTTCGACGTCGGGATCGCCGAGCAACAGGCGGTCCTGTTCGCGGCCGGGCTGGCCCTCCAGGGCTGCAAACCCGTGGCAGCCATCTACTCCACGTTCCTCCAGCGCGCCTACGACCAGATCGTCCATGACGTCTGCCTTCAGAGGCTGAACGTGGTGTTCGCGATGGACCGGGCCGGGCTCGTCGGCGACGACGGACCGACCCACCACGGAGCCTTCGACATCGCCTATCTCCGCTGCCTGCCCAACATCGTGCTGATGGCCCCACGCGATGAGGCGATGCTCGTGAACATGCTGCACACCGCGCTCACCTACGACGACGGGCCGATCGCGCTGCGCTATCCGCGCGGCACGGGCGTCGGCGTCGAGCTTCCCGAACAGCCGGCGAGGGTCCCGATCGGCAGCGGCGAGATCCTGCGCGAAGGCGATCGGGTCGCCATCCTCGGGTACGGCAGCGGTGTGGCCAAGGCGCTCGAGGCCGCCGACATCCTCGGCGCTCACGGCATCGCCGCGACGGTCGCCGACGCGCGGTTCGCCAAGCCGATCGACGCCGGCCTGGTCGCCCAGCTCGCCGCCGAGCACGAGCTGCTGGTGACCGTCGAGGAGGGGGTGCTGGCGGGCGGGTTCGGCTCGGCGGTGTGGGAGACGCTGTCCGACGCCGGGGCGGGGATGGGCGCGATCCGCATCCTGCGGGTCGGCCTGCCGGACCGCTACGTGACCCACGGCGCGCCGAAGCTGCTGCACGAGGAGGTCGGCTTCACCGGCCAGCGAATCGCCGAGCGGGTCGAGGCGGCGGTGGCGGAGCGTCAGCACACCCAAGTGCCGGGCTAGGAGCTCGCGAGCGGCGGTTCGCCAATCGCGTACCGTTCGCCGCGCCTTGAAGAGGGTGCGAATCGACAGCCTGCTATCCGAGCGCGGGATCTTCCCGTCCCGTTCGCGGGCCGCCGCCTCGGTGCTCGCCGGGGACGTGCTGCTGCTGCCAGACCGACGGCGAGCCACCAAGCCGGGCGAGCTCGTGCCCGAGAACGTGGAGGTCGAGGTGGCCGCCGCTCCCCAGTTCGTGTCCCGGGGCGGGATCAAGCTGGCCAACGCCCTCGACGCGCTGGGCCTCGACGTCTCCGGCCGCCGGGCGCTGGACATCGGCGCCTCGACCGGCGGCTTCACCGACTGCCTGCTCCAGCGGGGAGCGGCCCACGTCGTCGCGGTCGACGTTGCCTACGGGGAACTGGACTGGCGGCTGCGCTCCGATCAGCGCGTGACCGTGCTCGAGCGCCGCAACGCGCGCACGCTGGAGCCTCGCGAGCTGCCCTACGCGGCCGATCTGGTCGTGATCGACGTGTCGTTCATCTCGCTCCGGAAGGTCCTTCCGGCCGCGCTCGGCTGCACGGCCGAGGCGTTCGACGGCCTGGCCCTGGTCAAGCCTCAGTTCGAGGCCGGCCGCGAACACGTGGGCAAGGGCGGGGTGGTGCGCGATCCCGCTGCCCGCCGGCGGGCGCTGATCGAGGTGGCGACGTTTGCGACCGGTGCCGGGGCCGCCGTGCTCGGCTACGCGAGCTCCGGGCTACCCGGGCCCAAGGGCAATCTTGAGACATTCGTATGGCTGGCCGAGGGGACCCGGAGCGGGCTCGAGGATCTCGAGTCGGCCGCCCGTGAGGTCGAGCCATGAACCCGGTCCGGTCCGCCTCGGTGTTCACGCACCGCCGGCCGGTCGAGACGGCCCAGGCGATCGGTGAGCTGATCCGGATCGCCCGCGAGTCCGGAGCGGTCCTCCGCCTGGACGCCGAGGAGACGCGCAAGCACGGGCTGGCTCCCGCGCCGGGGCTCGACCTCGATGCGCCCGTACGCCTCGACGTCGACATCTGCTTTGCGATCGGCGGCGACGGCACGATCCTGAACGCCCTGCGCACGTACGCGGGCACGCCGGTGCCGGTGTTCGCGATCAATTACGGCGAGATCGGCTTCCTGGCCACCGTAGACCACGAGCAGGCCGAGGACGGGCTGAGGCGCGCCTTCGCGGGGGACTTCGAGGTCCTGGCGCTGCCCGGCATCGAGATCTCGGGCGGGGAGGGATCGTGGCTGGCGATCAACGACCTTTCGATGCACCGCCAGCCGGGCAAGCGCGTGGCCGATCTCCAGTACGCCGTCGGCTCCTACGAGGTTGGCCGCGTCCGCTGCGACGGCCTGGTCGTGGCCACGCCCGCCGGGTCGACCGGATACAACCTGGCCAACGGGGGACCGGTGATGGCGTGGGGGGTGGAGGGGTTCGTCGTCTCGTTCATCGCCCCGCACTCGCTGACCGCCCGGGCCCTCGTCGTCGCGCCTCACGATGCGCTCAGCATCGGCAACTGCTCCCGCGACGAGCCTGTCGACGTGGTCGTGGACGGCCGTCCGGTGTGCGTGCTGCCGGCCGGAGACCAGATCCAGGCCCGCTTCGAGGAGGGGCGCGGCCGCCTCGCCCAGGTCGCGGGGACGACCTTTTACAACCGCCTGCGCGAGAAGTTCGGGCGCCTGGCCGCGCCGCTGTAGTTCGGCGGGTTTGGTCGGGCCGCGCGGGCCCCGCGGCCGGATCCGCGAACGATCCGTCAGCCGCGCCTGGTAACACCTCGACCGTGCTGTACGAGCTACGCATTGAGAACCTGCTGTTGCTGGACCGGGCCGAGCTGCGGCTCGCGCCCGGCCTCAATGTGCTGACCGGGGAGACCGGCGCCGGCAAGACGCTGCTCGCACATGCGCTTGATCTCCTGCTGGGCGGCCGGGCCCGCAGCGGGATCGTCCGGGCCGGGGCCGCCGAGGCCTACGTGGAGGGAGTGTTCTCAATGCCCGCGGAGCGGCCGGAGTGCGAGGCGATCCCGTCGGACGCCGATGAGCTCGTGCTCGCGCGGCGAGTGTGGCCGGACGGCCGGACGCGAGCCTACGTGTGCGGCCGCTCAGCGACGCTCGCCGACCTGCGCGAGCTCGGCAGCCATCTGCTGGCCTTCTACGGCCAGCACGAGCACCGCAAGCTGATGCTCTCCACCGCCCAGCTCGATGTGCTCGACGGCCACTGCGGCGCCGACCAGCTCGAGCTGCGCCCCCGGGTGGCGGAGCAGTACTCGCATGTACGCGGGCTGGAGGCCCGCGCGCTCGAGCTCGGCGAGCTCGCGGGCGCGCGGGGGCGCGAGCTCGATCTGCTCGCCTTCGAGCTCGATGAGATCGAAGCGGCCTCCCCGAGCGAGCAGGAGGCGGCCTCGCTCGAGCTCGAACGCGACCGTCTACGGCACCTCGAGACCCTCCGCGCAGCAGCCGCCGCCGGCGCTGAATCGATCTCCCCGGACGGCGACGGGGGCGCGGCCCAGCTGCTGGCGCAAGCGGCTCGCGTTGTCGAGCCGGCGGCCGCCATCGATCCCTCGCTCGCGGCCCTGGCCGAGCGCCTGGAGGCGCTCCGCTACGAGGCCGAGGAGGTCGGACGGGAGCTTCGCTCCTACGCGCTCGGGCTCGACGGCGAGACCGCCGGCCCGGGGGATGCTGGCGGGCCGGCGCGCCTCGAGGAGGTGGAGGAGCGGCTGGCGCTGTTCGCGCGGCTGCAGCGAAAGCATGGCGGCTCGATCGAAGAGGTTCTTCGCCACGCCGAGCGCTGCCGGGTCCGGATCGCCGAGCTTGAAAATGCCGAGACCGCGCTCGGCTCCGTCGATCGCGAGCTGACCGCTGCGCGCTCGGAGCTCGAGCGGTTGGCCGGCGCGCTGACCGAACGCCGACGCGCCGCCGCACCGGCGCTGGCCGACGCCGTGCGTGAACGACTGGCCGAGCTGGCCATGCCGGAGGCCTCGTTTGAGGTGCAGATCGGCGCGCGGCCGGAGGGGTGCGGCCCGCGGGGAGCGGACACGGTCGAGTTCGTGATCGCTCCCAATGCCGGCGTCGGCGGCGGGCCGCTGCGGGAGATCGCGTCGGGAGGCGAGCTTTCGCGGGTGATGCTGGCCCTGCTCAGCGCGGCCCACGACGGGCCCGCTGACGGAGCGGCCGCGGGCGCGGCCGGCCAGCGTCCGCTGCTCGTATTCGACGAGATCGACGCCGGAATCGGCGGGCACACGGCGCGGGCCGTCGGGGAGCACCTGCGAGAGCTGTCCCGGGGCCGGCAGGTGCTGTGCATCACGCACCTGCCGCAGGTGGCCGCGCTGGCCGCCCGCCACTTCACGATCGCCAAGGACGCGTCGACCGTGCCGGCCAGGACGACGGCCAGCGCGCTCGACGGTGATGAGATCGTGGGCGAGCTGGTGCGAATGCTCGGGGCCGGAGAGGGCGACCGCGCCGCCAGTCAGCACGCGCGAGCGCTGCTGCGCAAGGCCGCGTAGACTTGGCGGGCAGCGGGAAGGAGGCTCACCATCCAGGTTTCTCGAGCGCTGAGAAGAAGAAGTTGTCGTCAGCCCTTGGCGTTTATGGGAGAATTTCTCGCGCTCGCGGTGGGCCCGAGCGCGCTCATGGTGGGCACGAGACGAAGGGGCCGGAGATGCATTGGGCGAAAGTGATCGGCGAGCGGCGTGACCGGCGGCGCGCCCGGTTGTTGAGCGCCGCCGTCGTGGCGTTGCCGCCCGACGCCAAGCGGGCGATGCTGGCCGCGCTCGAGGGGGAGGAGCTGATCGTCGGCGCCTACACCGACCGCCGCGGGCGCGTGTGCCCGATGCTGGCCGCCCACCGGCGCGGCGCACGCACCCAGGTCGGCGATTTCCCGCGCGCCTGGGACGCGTTCGCCGGCGCGAAGCGACCGCGTCCCGCCACCCGCCGTGAGCTCGAGGTGCTTCGGGCACTGCTCGAGGAGGGCGTCGCTGAATCCTCCCCACCCGCACTTGCAATCGATCGTCCGGCACCGCGGCCGGCCCCGCGGTTGCCGGCCGCGCGCTGAGGCGATGAGGACCCACAGCGTCGGGCCGCCCGTCTCGGCTCTGGCCATGCTGCTCATCCTGGCCGGCGCCCCGCTCCTGCTCTGGCATCGCGTACTCGGGGACGAGCTGGCGTCCTTCCACTGGAGCCTCGGGTATGGCGCGGCCGAGCTCGGGCCATGGCTGCTGCTGCTGAGCGGGCTCGCCTTCATGCTCCCGGTCGCGCTCTCGGCCGGTCTCGATCCCGAGAGCCGGATGTACCCGCGCGGCCGGCGGGAGCTGTTCACCTGGGGCGTGTCCCTGTACCTACTCGGCGCGATCCTGGCCGTCGAGGTCTTCGTCGTCTGGAACTACGCCCATTAGTGTGCGCCCCGCCGTCCGACCGCGGCGCTACCGTCGTAGCCACCGTTACACTGGATCGTAAGGACCCTTTGATGCCCGCAGGCGAGACGCGCTTCATCTTCATCACCGGCGGGGTCGTCTCCTCTCTTGGCAAGGGCATCGCCGCCGCCTCGATCGGCCGACTGCTCGTCGCGCGAGGCCTGGAGGTCCAGCTCCAGAAGTTCGACCCCTACATCAACGTCGATCCGGGGACGATGTCGCCGTATCAGCATGGCGAAGTGTTCGTGACCGAGGACGGCGCCGAGACCGACCTCGACCTGGGGCACTACGAGCGCTTCACCGACTCCAACACCAACCGCGCCTCCAACGTGACCGCAGGCGGCATCTACAACAGTGTCATCCGGCGCGAGCGGCGCGGCGACTACCTGGGCGCGACCGTCCAGGTGGTCCCGCACATCACCGACGAGATCAAGCACCGCATCAAGCTCATGGCGGAGTCCAGCGACGTGGACTTCGTCATTACCGAGATCGGTGGGACGGTCGGGGACATCGAATCGCTCCCGTTTCTGGAGGCCATCCGCCAGTTCCCGGTCGACGTGGGCCGACGGCGATGCATGTTCATTCACCTGACCCTCGTTCCCTACATCGGGCATGTGGGTGAGCTGAAGACCAAGCCCACCCAGCACTCGGTCAACGAGCTGCGGCGAATCGGGATCGCCCCCGACATGGTCGTGTGCCGCTCGGAGTCGGCGCTGTCGCAGGACATCAGGCGCAAGATCGCCCTGTTCGCGAGCCTGCCCGTGGAGGCCGTGGTGTCAGCCCGCGACGTCCCCGACATCTATCAGGTGCCGCTCGTGTTCAGCGCCGAAGGCGTCGACGACTACATCCTCCACGAGCACTTCGGTCTCGAGGCTCCCCCGCCGGACCTCGGTGGCTGGGAGGCGATCACTCGGACGGCCAGCGAGGCCACCCGCAGCGCCCGGATCGCCCTGGTCGGCAAGTACGTTCAGCTCGAGGATGCCTACCTGTCCGTGGTCGAGGCGCTCAAGCACGCCGGCGTCCACCACGACTGCAAGGTCGAGATCGAATGGGTCGACTCGGAGTCGATCGGCGACCCGGATACCGCCGGCCGGCTCGAGCAGGCCGACGGGATCCTGATTCCGGGAGGGTTCGGCGGACGCGGGATCGAGGGCAAGATCCGCGCGGCCCAGATCGCGCGCGAGCACCAGATCCCGTATCTCGGGATCTGCCTGGGCATGCAGATCGCGGTCTGCGAGCTCGCTCGCCACCTGGCCGGGATGGAAGGCGCCAACTCGACCGAGTTCGACCAGGAGACCCCGTTCCCGGTCATCGACCTCCTGCCCGAGCAGAAGGAGATCGCCGACATGGGCGGCACGATGCGCCTGGGAGCGGATCCGATCAAGCTCCACGACGGCACCCGGATCCGAGAGCTCTACGGCGAGGCCGTGGTCTACGAGCGCCACCGCCACCGCTACGAGGTCAACAACCACCTCCGCCGCCGCCTGGAGGCGGTCGGCATGATCAGCTCGGGCACCTCCCCGGACGAGCGACTGGTCGAGGCGATCGAGCTCGCGCCGGACGTGCACCCGTTCTTCATCGCCTCCCAGTACCACCCGGAGTTCAAGTCCCGGCCCGAGCGTCCCGCGCCGCTGTTCAGGGAGTTCGTCGGCGCCGCCCTGAACCGCGCCGAAACGGCACCGGAGACCGCTCCGCGTTCACGGACCGTCGCTTCGCCAACTCACTCGTGAGGCGGGCGAGCGACCTCGAGCGCGAGCGGCTGGGCCAGACGTTTGCCGAGCTGTGCCGGATCGAGAGCCCATCCGGGCGCGAGCGCCGCTGCACGGACTGGGTGGCCGCTGAGCTGCGAGCCATCGGGCTGGATGTGGACGAGGACGGCGCCGGCGACCGGGCCGGCTCGGACGCGGGAAACCTGTTCTCCCGCGTCCCCGGGCGCGGCCCAGACAGCATCCTGATCTGCGCCCATATCGACACCGTCCCGCTCGCCGCCCCGGTGGAGCCGGTGATCGTCAACGGCGGGTGGGAGAACGCCAACGAGGCGATCCTCGGGGCCGACAACAAGGCCGCGGTGGCCGTCGCCCTCGAGTTGGCTCGGCGGCTTGCCGGCGCGGCCCAGGCGCCCGAGGTGGGGGTGGAGCTGCTGTTCACGGTCTGCGAGGAGGTGGCCCTACAGGGCGCCAAGGCCTTCGACGCCAGCCGGCTCCACAGCCGCTTCGGATACGTGTTCGATCACGCCTCGCCGATCGGCGAGATCGTGCTCTCCTCGCCCACCTACTACCGGATCATCGCCGAGGTCCACGGCCGAGCCGCCCACGCCGGGATCCGGCCCGAGACCGGTCGCAGTGCGATCGCGGCCGCGGCCCGCGGGATCGCGTCGATGCGGATCGGGCGGCTGGACCCCGAGACCACCGCCAACATCGGCACGATCTCGGGCGGAACCAACGCCAACGTGGTCCCCGAGCGCTGCCGGATCGAGGCCGAAGCCCGGAGCCTCGACCGCGAGCGTGCCGAGGCCGTGACCACGGAGATGGTCGACCACCTCCAGGAGGCCGCCGACGCCGCCGAGTGCGACCTCGACGTGACCGTGACGCGGATGTTCGACGGGTATCGGACCCGGGCCCGCGAGCCCCGGGTGCTGCTCGCCGAGCGAGCTCTGCGCTCGTGCGGGTACGACCCCGTACACATCGCTACCGGCGGGGGCTCGGACGCCAACGCGCTCCAGACCCAGGGGTTCGCGTGCACGAACCTCGCGAACGGGACCGAGCGCAACCATGAGCCCGGGGAGCGGGTCAGCGTCGACGCGCTTGACGGGATGCTCGAAGTGGCGATCGCGCTGGTCGACGAGGCGCCGGCCGTGTTCGGAGAGGCGGCGGCGTGACGAGCGCGTTCGAGCGGCTCGACGCCGAGGTCACGTGGGAGGGGAAGGTCGTCAGGGCCGGTGTCGAGCGCTTTCGCTACGACGATGGCCAGGAGGTCATGCGCGAGAAGGTGTGGCACCCCGGCGCGGTCGGGATCCTGGCCATCGACGAACAGGTCGTGTGGCTCACCCGCCAGCCCAGGGAGGTGGTCGGCGCCGTCGACTCGTTGGAGATACCCGCCGGCAAACTCGACGTGGCCGGCGAGTCCCCGCTCCAGAGCGCCCAGCGCGAGCTCGCCGAGGAGATCGCCAAGCAGGCCGAGTCGTGGGAGGAGATCCTCGCCTTCTACACGAGCCCCGGATTCAGCGACGAGCGCGTGTGGTTGTTCCTGGCCACCGACCTCTCCGACGCCCGCAACGCCAGGCCGGACGAGGACGAGCGGATCGACGTCGTGCCCTGGCCGCTGGACCGGCTCGACCGGGCGATCGCGGAGTGCGAGGACTCGAAGTCGCTGATCGCCCTGCTCTGGCTCGCGCGACGGACCTGATCGCGGCGGCCTGAGAGCTCGACGGTCCTGATCCATGGCAGGAGGGGGCCGCGCGGCGGCGAAGTACGCGGTTATGACCACCGCCGCGCCGGTATCGCCGGCAACGCCGCTGACCGAGCTGGTGCTGGACTTCCTCGGCTACCTCGAGCTCGAGCGGGGGTTGTCGCGCAACACCCTCGAGGCCTATCGCTCCGATCTCCAGCAGCTCGGGGAGTACATCGCCCGCCATGGCCTTGACCCCGTCGAGATCACCCCCAACCAGCTGGCCGCCTTCGTCACCGAGCTGGCGGAGGGCACCGGCGGAAGGACGCCGGTGGCGGCCGCCACGCTGCAGCGCAAGATCGCCTGCCTGCGCTCGTTCTACCGCCACCTGCGGCGGGAGCAGATCATCGACTACGACCCAGCGGCCGAGCTACGGGCGCCGCGGGCCCGCGGGAAGCTTCCCGAGGTGCTGAGCCGGGACGAGGTGGGGCGGCTGCTGGCCCAGCCCCAGGGGACATCGCCGGCCGCGCTCCGTGACCGGGCGCTGCTCGAGACGATGTACGCCTGCGGGCTGCGCGCGTCGGAGGCGATCGGGCTGGAGCTGTCTGAGCTCGACCTCGAGGCCGGCATCCTCCGCGCCCACGGCAAGGGCTCCAAGGAGC
This sequence comes from uncultured Solirubrobacterales bacterium, assembly GCA_963704385.1. Taxonomy (GTDB): domain Bacteria; phylum Actinomycetota; class Thermoleophilia; order Solirubrobacterales; family Solirubrobacteraceae; genus Palsa-465. Next base: position 4,393,174 of record OY969904.1, on the reverse strand, counting down.
GGATCGTCCCCGTCGGCAGCAAGGCCATCGACAGCCTTCGCGTCTACCTGGAGCGGGCCCGTCCGAGACTGGTCGGCCAGCGCGAAGAGTCACGGGTGTTCGTCAACCTACGGGGCTCCGGGCTCTCGCGCCAGGGCCTGTACAAGATCGTCCAGCGGCACGCGCAAAGCGCCGGTCTGGCCCACCGGATGAGCCCCCACACCCTGCGCCACACGTTCGCCACCCACCTGCTGGCCGGCGGCTGCGACCTGCGCTCGCTGCAGGAGATGCTGGGCCACGCCGACATCGCCACGACTCAGATCTACACCCACCTGTCGGCCGATCGCCTGCGCGACGTGTACTTCGACGCTCACCCGCGGGCGCAGATCGCCCGAGGCGAGCCACTCCCGGAGATCGATCGGTCGGTTTCGACCCGGCCAGCCCAACCCTGACCGATCGGGGTAGGGTCTCCCGTCAGTGGGGATCACGCACTTCGACCAGGCGCCGGCCCGGGAGTTCGAGATCGGCCACATCCGCGGCCGATGGACAGGTCTCGGCGGCGCCGCGGGCTGCGTCTCGGCCGGGGTCCGGCGGATCCAGATCCCGGCCGGAGGCTGGTCCACGCCGGCCCACGAGCACGGCCGCGAGGAGGAGATCTTCTTCATCCTGGCCGGACGGGGAATGTCCTGGCAGCGGGGGACCACCGCCGCGATCGGTCCCGGCGACTGCGTCGTCTATCTGCCTGGTGCCGGCGCCCACACGGTGCACGCGCTCGAGGACCTCGATCTGCTGGCCTTCGGCTCGCGGTTCCACGACGAGAGCCCGCGCTTTCCGCGCCTGGGTCTGTCGCTGGTCGGTAACCGGGTGGTCGAGTCGATGCCCGGGGGCATCGACGGAGCGCCGTTCCAGTTCGTGCGCGAGGCTGAGCTCGGACCGCCTGAGCTGCCAGAGCCCGGAGCACGACCGTCCACGGTCGTCAGCGTCGACGCGGTCGAGCCGCAGCGGATCGAGCGTGCGAGGGTCGGTCGCGTCCGCCGGAACCTCGGGCGGGCGGCCGGCTCGGTCACGACCGGGCTCCAGCACGTCGTGGTCGACCCGGGCCAGGAATCCGCTCCCCTCCACTGCCACTCGCTCGACGAGGAGATCTTCGTGATCCTCGACGGCGCGGGCCTGCTCGTGCTGGAAGACGAGGAGACGCCGGTCGGACCCGGGCACGTCGTGGCCCGCCCGGCCGGAACGGGCGTCGCGCACGCGTTCCGCGCCGGCGATGGCGGGCTCACCTACCTGGCCTACGGCACCCGCGAGCCCGGAGACGTCTGCTACTACCCGCGCTCGAACAAGATCGCCTTCCGTGGGGTCGGGGTGATCGCTCGCGTCGAGCCACTGGACTACTGGGATGGCGAGGACTGACGCTCGCCCGGGCGCGGGCCGCGATCGTTCCCCGAGCGGTTGAGACGCGCGTTCGTCGTCGTCCTCGACGCCTGCGGCGTCGGCGCCCTGCCGGACGCGGCCGACTACGGCGACGCGGGAGCGGACACGCTCGGCCACGTGGCCCGCGCGGCCGGTGGCCTCCAGCTGCCCACGCTGGCTCAGCTCGGGCTCGGGTCGGTCATCCCTCTGGATGGAGTCACGCCGGCTGCCGAGCCGGTCCTCCACGGCCGCCTGCACCCACTCGGTCCGGGCAAGGACTCGACGGCCGGGCACTGGGAGCTGATGGGGGTCGTGATGCCGGAGCCGCTTCCCACCTACCCGGCCGGCTTCCCGCCGGGCGTGATCGCGCTGATCACGTCCGTGAGCGGCCGGGATGTCCTGTGCAACCAGCCATCCAACGGGATCGAGGCGATCGAGCAGTTCGGGGCCCGCCACCTCGAGACCGGAGCGCTGATCGTCTATACGAGCCAGGACTCGGTCCCAGATCGCCGCCCACACCGGTCGGCTCACGCCCGAGGAGCTGTACGCGGTCTGCCGGCAGGTCCGGGAGCGGCTGCCGCCCGAGCACGCCGTCGGCCGGGTGATCGCGCGCCCGTTCGAGGGGACGCCGCAGGCCTTCGAGCGGACCGACGGCCGTCGGGACTTCTCGGTCGCCCCGCCAACACGCAGCTACCTCGAGGAGCTGCATACGGACGGCGTTCCCGTGCACACCGTCGGCAAGGTCGGGCAGCTGTTCGCAGGCGTCGGAATCGACGTCCAGCATCCCGGCCCCACCAACGCCCGAGCGCTCGAGGAGACCGCCGAGCTCCTGCGCACCCTGGAGTCGGGCCTGGTGTTCACGAACCTGATCGAGACCGACCAGGTGTACGGCCACCGGCACGACGTCGAGGGCTTTCACGGTGCGCTGCGCGCGATCGATGGCTCCGTCCGCCGCTGGCTGGAGCTCCTCCGGCCCGAGGACCTGCTGATCCTCACGGCCGACCACGGCTGCGATCCGGCCTCGCCGCGGACCGACCACACCCGCGAGTACGCGCCGCTGCTGGCCGTCTTCCCAGACCACGGGTCGCGCCGGCACGACGGACCGTTCGCCGACGTCGGCGCGAGCGTCCTGCGGTGGCTGGCCGGCCGGCGGGCCCCGACGCTGCCCGGCCAGTCCTTCGTCGCCCACTAGCGTTCTAGGGGTGCCCGAGCTTCCCGAGGTCGAGACCATTCGCCGCCAGCTGGCGCCGCACCTGGAGGGGCGCACGATCCTCGACGTCCAGATTCTCGATCCACGGTGGACACGGCCGTGGGCACCCGAGCCGATCGAAGCGGAGCTCCGGGGTGCCGAGATCGAGGAAGTCGGCCGCTTTGGCAAGTACCTGGCCATCTCGCTGTCGGGTGAGCGCTATCTGCTCGTTCATCTGCGGATGACCGGCACGCTCCTGTTCGACCCCCCGGTCGAGCCGCCGCATACGCGCGTGCGGTTCACCCTCAGCGGCGGCCATCGGCTGACCTACCTCGATCCGCGGCGTTTCGGAACCGGTCATCTGCTCTCCGGGGGCGCCGAGCGCGACGCCTACCTGGCGGCCAGGATCGGGGTCGAGCCGTTCACCCCGGAGTTCACCCCCGAACATCTGCGCCGGATGGCTCGGGGGCGCACCGCGCCGGTCAAGGCGTTTGTGCTCGACCAGCGCCGGATCGCCGGGGTCGGAAACATCTACGCCGACGAGGCGCTGTTCCGGGCCGGGATCCACCCTCTGCGCCCGGCCGGCCGTCTAACCGGCGGGCAATGGGGGCGCCTGCACGACGCGATCGAGGACGCGCTCGCCGCCGGGATTGAGGCCAAGGGCGCGTCGATCGACGACTTCCGCCACATCGACGGCGCACGCGGTTCCTTCCAGGACCGCTTCCTGGTCCACCGCCGGGCGGGCCAGCCCTGCGTGAGGTGCGGTAGGCCGATCCGCAAGATCGTCGTCGGCGGACGCGGCACGTACGTGTGCGAGCGCTGCCAGCCGAAGCCGAGGCGGGGGCGAGGCTAGGCCGCCAGCAGCTCGGTCAGGCGGCCTTCTCGGTCCGCGGTCAGCAGCTCCACGAACCCCCCGATCGGCTCCTCGCCGATCACGATCTGGGGGAAGGTGATCATCCCCGTCCTACGGGTCAGCTCGGCGCGACCGTCCGGATCGCGTGCCAGATTCACTTCCTCATACGGAACGCCACGGCGCTTGAGCAGCGCCTTGGCGCTTACGCACAACGAGCACTGATCCGTGGTGTACATGGTGACCCGCTTCATCACTTCACAAAGGATAGCTTCGTGCCTGGTCTGCTGAAGACGGAGGCGATTGTCCTGCGCTCGATCCGTTACGGGGAGGCCGACCGGATCCTCCACCTGTATACCCCGCACCACGGGCGCGTGGGCGCGATCGCCCGCGGCGCGCGGCGAGCGCGCAGCCGGTTCGGTGCGCGGCTGGAGCCGTTCTTCCACATCCGCGTCATCCTGCACGAGGGGCGCGGGGAGCTCAGCACGGTCACCGGCGCCGACACCGTGGCCGCCCACGCCGCCCTCCGGGAAGGTGCCGCCACACTCGACTCGGCCGCCCGGGCGTGCGACGCGGTTTCCCGCCTGTTCGAGAGCGCCGAGCCTCACCCCGAGGTGTTCCGGCTGCTCGCCAATGAGCTCGCGCTGCTGTCGTGCGACCCGGCTCATGCGCGACCGGGAAACGGCCTGGCCTTTCGCCTGAAGCTCCTGCTCGCCGCGGGGATCCTGCCGCAGCTCGCCACCTGCGCCGGATGCGGGGACACCGAGCACCTGCGGGGCTTCTCCGCCGCCGCGGGAGGAGTGGTCTGCAGCTCGTGCGAGGCCGCCGCCTTTCCGCTCGGTGAGGAGTCCTACGCCTTTCTGGTCGCTGCGCTCGGAAGGCCGCTCGCGGAGGCTCCGGACGCATCGGAGCTGGCGCTCCGGCAGGCAGAACGCGCAATCGTCGAGACGGCCGAGCACCACGCTCAGGTTCGACTGCGGCCGCTGCTGCGTCTGCCGGTCACAAGTTCGTGACAAAGACCGGCTAATGCCCAGCACGCTGTCAGAATCGGAAGCCGTGGACGAAGAGCTTGTCATCACCGGCTACGAGCATCCCGGCGGCGCCGTCGCCGCCGCCTTCGCGCAGCGCATCGCGGAGCGCGAGGAGCGCGAGCTCTCGCCGCTGGCCATCCGCTCATATCCGGCGCAGCGTCTGCACGCTGAGTCCAACTGCGGCCTGCGCACGCCGTTTCAGCGCGACCGCGACCGGATCGTCCACAGCAAGGCCTTCCGCCGCCTGAAGCACAAGACCCAGGTGTTCGTGGCCCCGGCTGGGGACCATTACCGGACCCGGCTGACCCACACGCTCGAGGTCACCCAGATTTCGCGGACCGTGGCCCGCGCGCTGCGGCTGAACGAGGACCTGGTGGAGGCCATCGGTGTCGGACACGACCTCGGCCATCCGCCGTTCGGGCACATCGGCGAGGACGCGCTCGACCGGTGCCTGGGCGAGCGGTTCGGGTCCTCGTTCATGCACCACGAGCAATCGCTGCGCGTCGTGGACACGCTCGAGCGCGACGGCCAAGGTCTCAACCTCACCCTACCGGTCCGCGACGGGATCGTCAGTCACTCCGGCCGCGCCAGCGAGCCTTCGACGCTCGAGGGCAAGATCGTCCGGCTGATGGACCGCGTGGCCTACATCAACCACGACATCGACGACTCGGTCCGCGCCGGCGTCATCTCGGCCCGCGACCTCCCCGGGCGCGCGATCGAGATCCTCGGTGACACCGGTCCGCAACGGATCGACACGCTCGTGCACGACCTGGTCGAGCACTCAGAGGCCGCCGGCCACATCGTCCAAGGCCCGGCCGTAGGGCCGGCCATGGCCGAGTTGCGAACTTTCATGTTCGAGCGCATTTACCTGGGCCCCGAGGCCACCCGCGAGCATGCGAAGATCCAGACGGTCGTGAGCGCGCTGTTCGATCACTACTGCGACCACTCCGACGAGATCCCCGACTCGATCCCGCCCGGGACGCTCGACCGTAGGGTGACCGACTACGTGGCCGGGATGACGGACCGGTTCTGCATCCGGATGTTCGAGGCTCTGAGCATTCCGGTCTCGTTCGCGCCGTGAGGATGGGTGCGGGGCGGGTGGGTGGGCCTCGATACACCGCCGATTCGCGCGATCGCGTGCGCGATGCGGTCGACATGGTCGCGCTCGTATCCGCCCGCACCGATCTGCGACGGGCGGGGGTCAACAGCTACTTCGGGCTCTGCCCGTTCCACGACGAGCGCACCGGCTCGTTTCACGTCAGCCCCGACGACAAGCTCTACCACTGCTTCGGCTGCCAGGCCTCCGGCGATCCGTTCAACTTCGTGATGGAGACCGAGGGCGTCGACTTCACCGGCGCGCTCGAGGCCCTGGCGGACCGGTTCGGCGTCCAGCTCGAGACCGAGGCCGAGGACCCGCAGGCGGCCGCGCGCCGCCAGCGCCGGGAGCGCCTGTATTCGCTGCTGGACCGGGCCGCGACCTACTACGCCCGGTACCTATGGGAGTCCGCGGAGGCCGCGTCCGCGCGCGAGTACCTGCTCGGCCGGGGGCTGGGGGAGGAGACGCTCAAGCAGTTCCGGGTCGGCTACGCGCCCAGTGCCTGGGATCGGATGCTGATCGCCTCGCGCCGAGCGGGGTTCAGTGACGAGGAGCTCGTGGCCGGCGGCCTGGGCCAGCGGTCGCACACCCATCCGGGGCGCATCTTCGATCGCTTCCGCGAGCGGATCATGTTCCCGGCCGCCGACGCCCGTGGCCGCGTGCTCGGCTTCGGCGCGCGCGCCATGCGCGAGAACCAGCCGCCCAAGTACCTGAACACGTCCGACGGTGAGCTCTACCACAAGCGAAGCGTCCTGTTCGGGATCGATTTCGCCCGGGCGACCGCCGCTCGGAGCGCCAGGATGGTCCTGGTCGAGGGCTACACCGACGTCCTCGCCCTCCATCAGGCCGGACTGCGCAACTGTGTCGGGATCATGGGCACGTCGCTGACCGAGGAGCAGGTGGCTGAGCTCGAGCGAGTCGTCGGAGCCTCGGGCGCCGACGGCCGCGGCGTGCTCGAGCTCTGCCTGGACGCCGACCGCGCCGGGCAGGAGGCGATGCTGCGCGCCTCCCGGCTGGCCGCGGGCCGGCGGCTCGAGCTGCGGGTGGTGGCGATGCCCGACGGGGCGGACCCGGCCGAGCTCGTCGCGCGCGAGGGGGCCGAGCGGATGCGTGAGCGCGTCGGGGCCTCGGTGCCGTTCGTCGTCTTCGACGTCGAGCGCATCCTGTCGCGCACGGATACCCGGAGCGCCGAGGCGAAGGACCGGGCGATCGCCCAGATGCGGCCCGTGCTCGCCGAGCTCCCCGCAAGCGTGTTGCGGGAGGATCTCCTGCGCCGAATCGCCGGGCGGCTCGAGCTGTCCGAGGGGACCCTGGCCTCGCTGATCGCCGAGCGCCACGCCGGCCGGTCAGGTCCAGCCCGCGCCGACCAGTCCGGGCGCGCGGACGGTCCGGCGGGCCGGACGGAGACGCTCGATCCGGCGCTGCGGACCGAGCGGGCCTTTCTGGTTCTGTGCATCGCGCTGCCGGAGCCCGGCCGGCGAGCCCTCGCGGCCATCGATCCCGACCAGCACCTGACGAGCGAGCGCTACCGGCGCGCGGCCCGCCACCTGGCCGGTCAGACCGAGATGCCGCTGACCGGCCTGGCCTCCGACGACGAGGAGCTCGCTCACGTGGTCGCCGATCTCGTCACCCGCGCCGGCCGGGCCGGCGAGGTCAGCGCCGAGCAGCTCGAGGCCCAGCGACTGCTCCTCGAACGGGCCCGGGTCGAGCGCGCCATCCGCCGGGCCCAGGAACAGGGTGCCCACCCGCCGGGCATCCTGGACCTGGCCCGCGAGCGCGAGCAGGTGCTCAGCGACATTCGCGCCATGGATGCCCGGATGGAGAAGGCGGTGTGAGCGACCCTCGCCGGGCGCCGAGGACGGACCGGGCCTGACCAGCACGCCAGCCGCGGGTGGGCGCAACGCGGCCCTGGCGAACTTACTCGATTTGAGTGGATATGCCGTCGGGCGGGGGCGAGCGGTTTCGGGGTGCCGGAATCGGTGAGCAGGTGGGGTCTAGTGAGCGGAGCGCGCGTCGTTTCTCAGCGTCGGCCGGTCGACGCTAATTGGCATATCACCTCGGAAGTGTCGAGTGAGATGCCGATAGGCGTCGGTGGGCGACGCTTTCTGGCATATCACCCCCGACAAAGTCGGCCGGTATGCGTAGAAGCGTCGCCTGCCGGCCTCGAGGCTCGGCGCGTCAAAGCCGGGCGCTGCCTTCGACCCAATCGCGACCCCCGGAGCTCGAACGTATCCATCCGAATCGAGTAGGAACATATGTTCGCGTCCGAACCACGGGAGACGGGTCGAACATGGACAAGCAATCATTGGAGCTGCTCCTGGCCCAGGGCACGAGCATCGAGCGGATTGCGAAGCGCTTCGGCAAGGACCCCTCGACGATCTCGTATTGGGTCAAGAAGCATGGCCTCACGTCCTCCTACGCGGAGAAGCACGCGGCGAAGGGTGGGCTCCAGAGGGAGCTGTTGGAGGAGCTAGTTGAATCGGGGATGACGATCGCGGAGATCGCGGAGGAAGTTGGCCGAAGCAAGGTGACGGTGCGCCATTGGCTCCGACGCTTCGGCATGAAGACCAAGAACGGCGTCGGGACGAGAAGACCGGGTGTTACGCGAGCCGCGCGAGAGGCCGGGCTTCTGTCCACGATCATGCGCTGCGAGCGTCACGGCGAGACCGAATTCGTACTTGAGGGACGCGCCTACTATCGCTGCAAGCGTTGTCGCGTTGAGGCGGTGACGCGCCACCGCCGAAAGATCAAAGCGATGCTGGTGGAGGAGGCCGGCGGCGGCTGTTGCCTGTGTGGATACAACCGTCACATCGGAGCGCTCGAATTCCACCATCTGGACCCGACCCAGAAGCTCCACGAGGTGAGCAAATACAGCGTCACGCTGTCGGTCCAAGCCGCCCGACTGGAGGCGTCGAAGTGCGTTCGTCTGTGCGCCAACTGCCACGCTGAAGTCGAAAGCGGGTGCGTGGACCTTCCCGCTAGAGTTGCCGCTGTCCAAGAAGCACCGGGAGCCGCCCGTTCCGGGTAGCTCGAATGGATTACTCCGGGGTAGCTCAATGGCAGAGCGTTCGGCTGTTAACCGAAATGTTGTGGGTTCGAGTCCCACCCCCGGAGCTTCGACTCGCCCGAGGTAGCCTGTGCGGACATGAAGCTCTACGTCTGCTACGGCACCTGGAAACCGGCCCCACGGCCCGGGGGTCATCCGTGTGGGGTGGCGTACCACGCCCTGAAGGATGCGGGCTACGACCCGGAGGTCAGGCGGGCGTACGGCCTGGGGATCCTGCCCGACTCGCTCAACGTGACCCCGGGCCGGCGCGAGGTCAAGCGGCTGACCGGCAACATGTGGGTCCCGGTGCTGGTGGCCGACGACGGTCAGGTGATCCAGGGCTCGGGGGAGATCGCGGCCTGGGCGCAGGCCAATCCCGCCGGGGCGCCGGCGGCGACCGCGGCCGGGAGCTGAGCAGGAGCTGAACATGGCCCGGCCGGCCACGGTCAAGGAGCTCGAGGACTGGGAGCTCAATGGAGCTACCTGGCGCCCGCTCGAGCTGTCCGAGGAGCGAGCGGTGGTCGAGCTCTGCACCTGTTACGGCGAGCGGGTGGACGTGGTCGAGAGCGGCGCCCCTGAGTTCATCGAGTTCGTGCGCACCCACCCGCTCGACTGAGCACCAGCTGCTCGACCAGCTCGGCCGCCCGAGCGGCCCCATCGTGTGCCGCCGCCCAGCGGGCCAGCTCGCCCGCTCGGGCCGACAGCGACGGCTCACCAAGTGCGCGGCGGACGGCCAGGCGCACGGTGGCCGGGCGCAGCAGCCGCCAGGGCAGGCGCACCCCAACCCCTGCCCAGTCCGCACGCGCGGCGTTCTCGGCCATGTCGCCCGAGTGGGGGACGGCCAGGATCGGCGCTCCGCTGGCCAGGGCGCGGACCATGGTCCCGTGCCCGGCATGACAGATGACGAGCGCGGACGCGGGCATCGTCCGCGCGTAGGAGACCCACTCGACCAGCCGCGCGTTGGCCGGCACCGGAGTGGGGACGACGAGCGGCCGCCGGTTCCACGCGGCGAGGACGCGGATGGGCTCGCGGGCCAGCCCGGCCACCGCGGCGCGCAACAGCCGGTGGTCTGGGTCCTGGGCGGTGGACGGAGCCACGAGCACCAGCGGCTCTAGGCCCGGTGGCGGATCGATCTCGTCATAGGGCGGCTCCCACAACAGCGGGCCGACGACGTGGACGGTGGGCGGCCAGGCCCGCGGATACTCGAGCTGGGGAAAGGTGCCGACGATGCACAGCTCCTCGCTGAGCCCGCCGTGAAACCGCGAGACCGGCGGTAGGCCGAGCTTGGCCCGGGTCTCATTGAGCTCGGCTCGCCCGCGCCGAAGGCCGACCGTGACCGGGCGGTCGAGCCCGGCCCACAGCGCGCGGCCGAGCGAGGTGGCGGGGAGCCGCGCGCCGAAGGCGTAGGGCGGGAAGCCGGGAGCCCCGGCGGGGTACACGTGCGGGATCAGGGTGGCCACCGGCACGCCCTCGAGCTCGGCGGCCATGGCCGGGGCCAGGGTGAGAATGTCGTGGACGACGACGTCGGGTCTGGCCCCGATCACCGCGCCGCGGGTTTCGGCCGTGGCGAGCACGACCGCCTGGTAGGGGCTCAGCGGCCGCTCGCGGGTGGGGAACACCGGGTACTCCGGCGCGGCGACGAACCGCATCCCCGCCGCCTCGACATACTCGCGCCAGCGCACCCAGGTCTCCAGCACCACGTCGTGTCCCCGGGCCACGAGGCGCGAGCCCAGCGCCAGCATCGGGAACGTGTGCCCCGGGTCGCCGAAGGCGCCGAGGAAGACCCGCAGCGGCCGCGTCAAATCGCCAGCGGCCCGGTCAATCGGCGGCCAGCTCGGCGATCGCCCGCAGCTGCCCCAGCCGGTCATCGGTCGTGAAGGTCATCGGCGCCACCATCAGCGTCCCGACGCCCGCCTCGCGATACGCAGCCAGGCGGTCGCGGACGCGGGCCGGCGGACCGCACAGCGAGACGAGGTCGACCAGCGCGTCGGGAATCGCCGCGAGCGCCTCCTCCTTCTTGCCGGCCAGGTACAGGTCCTGGATCTCGTTCGCCTCGGCCTCGAAGCCGTAGCGCTGCACGACTCGGTTGTAGAAGTTCTGCTCCCTCGAGCCCATGCCGCCGACGTACAGCGCCAGCCAGGGGCGCATCAGGTTCCGGGACAGCTCCAGGTCTTCGGAGACGTACGCGTTGACCACGGGCGCCATGTCGAAACCGTCGAGCGAGCGGCCCGAGCGAGCGGCGCCCTCCTCGAGCAGCGGCCGGAACTCGAAGACGTGCTCGGGCGAGAACAGGGTGGGAATCCACCCGTCGGCGATCTCGCCGGCCAGCGCCGTGTTCTTGGGCCCGATCGCGGCCAGGTAGATCGGGACGTGATCCTGGGCGGGGGCGATCATCAGCTTCAACGGCTTGCCGGGTCCGTCGGGCAGGGGCAGCTCGATCGTCTCGCCGTGATAGTCGACGCGCTCGCGGGCCAGAGCCATCCGGACCACGGCGACGTACTCACGGGTTCGCTGGAGCTGACGGGCGAAGCGCTGACCGTGCCACCCCTCGGCCACCTGTGGCCCGGAGGACCCGATCCCGAGGAGCATCCTCCCGCCCGAGAGCTGGTCGATCGTCGCCGCGGTCATGGCCGTCATCGCCGGGCTGCGGGCCGGCATCTGGAAGATCGCCGAGCCGAGCTTGATCTGGTCGGTACCGGCGGCGATGAAGGCCAGGATCGTGGCCGCGTCGGAGCCGTAGGCTTCTGCCGCCCAGACCGAGTCGTAGCCGAGGCACTCGGCCTCCTGCGCGACGCCCAGCAGGTCCGCAGACCCCATCCCGACGCCCCAATAGCCGAGGTATGCGCCGAGCTTCATGTGCAAGTTTCCTTTCCGACCCAGGAGAACGCTTATCCGCCCAGACGAGCGGGGCTAGAGTCGCTCGCCCGCTCCCTGGATCCGGCGAGGCGCGCCGGGTCAAGCCGTGGGAGCAGATGAACCCTATGCGAACGAGGCGCCGAGCGACGATCGAGGACCTCCGACGGGCCGTGGCCCCTGCCTGCCCCAGGCCACGCGGATCGCGATGCCCGAAGGGGTGCGGACCGGTGACTGAGACGGCGGTCCCGGACACCGAAGCGCCTGAGGCAGCGGACGCCGACGAGCGCGACGTCGAACGGCGCACCAGCCCGGTCGAGCTCCTGTGGGACCTGGTGTTCGTGTTTGCGATCACCCAGGTCACCACGTTGCTCTCGCGCCATCTGACGTGGGCTGGCTTCGGTCGGGCGATGCTGATCCTGGCGCTCGTCTGGTGGGCCTGGTCGGCGTTCGTGTGGGTCGCCAACGCGCAAACCGACGACACCACGACGTTGCGGGTGACGCTGTTGCTCGCCACCGCGTTCATCTTTGAGTTGAGAGGATTCACGCGATGACCACGTTTGGCAGAGTCGAGCTGCAGGGTGCGATCGAATCGAGCTTCGAGCAGGTGCTCACGCCCGATGCCCTCGAGTTCCTCGCCGCACTCGAGCGCGAGTTCGGCCCGCGCCGGCGTGAGCTGCTCGAGGCGCGGGCGGATCGGCGCCAGCGCCTGCGCGACGGTCAGATGCTCGACTTCCTGCCCGAGACCGCCGAAATCCTGGACGGCGACTGGCGGGTTGCGGCGGCACCGGCCGACCTGGAGCAGCGATGGGTCGAGATCACCGGCCCCACCGACCGCAAGATGATGATCAACGCGCTGAACTCGGGGGCCGACGGGTTCATGGCCGACTTCGAAGACGCCAACTCCCCGACCTGGCAGAACATGGTCTCAGGCCACCTCAACCTGCGGGACGCGATCGAGGGAACGATCACCTACGAGGGTTCGGACGGACGGCACTACGAGCTCGGGGAGAACCCAGCAACCCTGCTGGTGCGACCCCGCGGCTGGCACCTGCCCGAGCGGCATCTGCTCATCGACTCGGAGCCGATCAGCGGCTCGCTCTTCGACTTCGGGTTGTTCTTCTTCCACTGTGCCCATCGGCTGCTCGAGAACGGGTCGGGTCCCTACCTGTACCTACCGAAGATGGAGTCCCACCTCGAGGCGCGCCTGTGGAACGAGGTCTTCTGCTTCGCCCAGGACGCAGCCGGGATCGATCGGGGCACGATCAGGGCGACGGTCCTGATCGAGACGCTGCCCGCCGCCTTCGAGATGGACGAGATCCTGTACGAGCTGCGCGACCACTCGGCGGGGCTCAACGCAGGGCGCTGGGACTACATCTTCTCGTCGATCAAGTGCTTCGCCGACCGGGCGGACAAGGTCCTACCCGACCGCGGCGCCGTGACCATGACCGTACCGTTCATGCGCGCGTACACGGAGCTGCTGGCGGCCACCTGTCACCGGCGGGGCGCGCACGCGATGGGCGGGATGGCCGCGTTCATCCCGTCGCGCAAGGACCCGGAGCTCAACGAGCGCGCGCTGCAGGGGGTCCGGGCCGACAAAGAGCGAGAGGTATCCCAGGGGTACGACGGGACGTGGGTGGCCCACCCCGACCTCGTACCGGTGGCCCGAGACGTGTTCGAACGCGGTCTGGACGGCCGGCCGAACCAGGTCGAGCGCTTGCGCGACGACGTCAAGGTGAGCGCCGCCGAGCTTCAGGACCTGGCCGCCACGCCCGGGGCGATCACCGACGCGGGCCTGCGCACCAACGTCAACGTGGGCTTTCAGTACGTCTCGTTCTGGCTGACCGGCCGCGGCGCGGCGGCGATCAACTCGCTGATGGAGGACACGGCCACGGCCGAGATCTCGAGGACCCAGATCTGGCAGTGGGTCCATCACGGCGCCCAGCTCGAGGACGGCACGACGATCACCTCAGACCTCGTTCGCCGGATCCTCGACGAGGAGACGGCAACGATCCGCGCGCAGGTGGGGGAGGAGACCTGGCGAGCGGGAAGACCGGTCGAGACGCGCGAGATCTTCGACTCCGTTGCGCTGTCACGCGAGTTGATCGAGTTCCTGACCATTCCGGCCTATGAGTACCTCGACTAGCGGCGAGCACAACCTCGCCGTCCTGGCCGAGAGGGCCTTCGAGCGTCACGGTGACTACGAGTCGCTGCTGTTCGAGGGCAGATGGCACCGCTCGGGCGAGCTGTTCGAGCGCACCCGAAGGCTCGGCGCGGGGCTGTCGGACCTGGGGATCGCGCCCGGGGACCGGGTCGCGGTGACGATGGCCAATTCGCCCGAGGTGGGCATCACCTACCAGGCGATCTGGCGCTCGGGCGCGGCCGTCACACCGGCCAACTTCCTGATGTCGGCAGAGGAGCTCCGCCACGTCCTGTCGGACTCGGGCGCCACGGCCGTCGTCACCACGCCCGAGTTCGCCGACAAGGTGCGCGCCGCGGCAGAGGGGATCCAGAGCGTCAGGTTCGTGATCTCGAGCGGCGAGGTCGAAGGACTGATTTCGCTGTCCTCGCTCGAGCAGGCCGAGACGGCGCCGATCGTCGCCCGCGACGATCAGGACCTCGCCGCCCTGCTCTACACGGGCGGGACGACTGGCCGGGCCAAGGGCGTGATGCTCTCGCACGCGAACCTCGACTACTCGGGCGGTGCGGTGTACGCGTCGGCTCATGTTCCCGGCGTCACCCGCAGCCTGGCAACGCTACCGCTGTCCCACGCCTACGGCCTCTTGCTCACGATCGCGTCGCTGCACGCGCAGGAACGCGGCGTCGCCGTTCTCCTGCGTTGGTTTGACCCCACGGCCTTCCTGGAGCTGATCGCCAAGCACCGCATCCAGCAGACGGCCGTCGTTCCGACCATGCTCCAGATCCTTCTCTCCCAGCCGCTGGAGGACTACGACCTCGGGTCGCTGCGATTCGTGGGCTCGGGCGGCGCGCCGCTGGCCCCCGAGGTCGCCGAGCAATTCACCCGCCGGGTGCCGTCGGTGTCCATCCGGCAGGGCTATGGGTTGACCGAGACCGCGGCGGCGATCGCGACCAACCCGGTCGGGCGCGAGCGGGCCGGCTCGGTCGGTCTGCCTCTGCCCGGCACCGAGGTGCGGATCCTCGACGACGACGGCCGCGAGGTGGCGGCAGGCCAGGTGGGGGAGATCTGTGCGCGCTCGCCCGGCGTGATGGGCGGCTACTGGCACTCCCCCGAGGCGACCGCGGAGGCGCTCCGCGACGGCTGGCTGCACACCGGCGACCTCGGGTACCTCGACCAGGACGGCTACCTGTTCATCGTCGATCGCAAGAAGGATCTGATCATCCGCGGCGGCTTCAACGTCTACCCGCGCGACGTGGAGGACGCGCTGCTCGAGCACCCGTCGATCGAGGCGGCGGGGGTTGTCGGCCGGCCCGACGCCGTCCACGGCGAGGAGGTGGTGGCGTTCGTCTCCTTGCGTCCCGGGGCTGAGGTCACAGAACGGCGGCTGGTCGACTGGGCCCGCGAGCGGATCGGCGGCTACAAGTATCCACGCGAGATCCACGTGATCGACGCCGTGCCGCTGACCAGCGTGGCCAAGATCGACCGCAAGGCGCTACGCGCGCGGCTCAGGGTCGAGTCCCCGCCCGTGCGGGTGGGCTCGTAGGTGGGGGGCCCGCTCTCAGACGCTGATCGATCCGGGATCGGCGGGCACGTCGACCCCGTACTGCTTGAGTACGGCGAGCGGCACGACCTCGAGCGCGCGCTCGTGCGTGGCGGCGAGGACGACGAAGCTACCCACGCCGTGCTCGTGCGCCCGCAACCAGTTGTAGGCGGTCACGCACCACCGGTCACCTGGGTACAGACCGGGGAAGCTGTACTCGGGAACGGGCGTCGTCAGGTCGTTGCCGATGCTCTCCTGGTATTCGAGGAACTCAGCGCTGACCACCGCGCAGATCGTGTGGCTCCCCAGGTCTCCAGAGCCGGTCCGGCAGCATCCGTCGCGGTAGAAACCGGTGAGCGGGTCGCTGCTGCAGCTCACGAGCGGGCCACCGAGCACGTTGCGTTCGGTCACCGGACGAGTATCGCGGGTCCCGCCCGGCGGTCCGGCGATGAGTTTCGACCGACCCGGCCGTCTATTAGCTGCGGGGCCGGTTCGGCAGGCTCCGGGCTGATCAGCGACAAGCGTGAACAGGAGGACGACGATGGCGGAAGTTCCAGTGCTCTTTGTGTGCCACGGAGATGAGGGTGGGCCGCAGATGCACCCGTGTCGGCGGGTCCAGGAGGCCTTACGCGCATCGGGCATCGAGTACGAGAAGGTGATCGCCGGACACGGGCACCCGATTCCCTTCCTGCGCAAGGGCTCGCGTGAGGACCTTCGCAATGAGACCGGCGAGACCAAGCTGCCCGCGCTTAAGCTTCCCGACGGCACGGTCATCACTCACTCTCGGGCCATCCTGTCCTGGATCTCGGAGCAGAGCGCAACCAAAAACGCCGCCTGAGCTCCAGATAGACGGTCTGGGGTAGTGTGCTCGGTCGACATGGCTGACCGGGCGAGGAGCTCTGGCGATGCGGCGTGAGGATCTACAGGCGGTGCAGGCACCGCTGAAGCAGCGATACCGGGATGACCCCGATGCGGGACTCGTCACATTGCGGGCCGAGGCGGATCTGGACTCCGTGGGCGTGTCCTGCTCGGTTCAGACCGGACGTGCGCTTGTCGAGGCGGGGCTCCATCCGGCGTCGGGCGGGGACGGAAGCCTGGCCTGCTCCGGCGACATGCTGCTGCAGGCCCTGGTGGCCTGCGCAGGAGTCACGTTGCGTTCGGTGGCCGTCAACCGGGGCATCCCGCTGGACGGTGGCCGGGTGACCGCGGAGGGCGAGCTTGACTTTCGGGGCACGATGGCCGTCGACCGCGAGGCGCCCGTGGGGTTCCGCGCGATCAATCTGCGCTTCGAGCTTCCGCCCGAGCTCGGCGACGAAGACCGGGAGACGCTGATCAACCTCACCGAGCGCTACTGCGTCGTCTACCAGACGATCGCGCGGGGGGTGCCAATGACGCTCAGCAGCGGCTCGCCGCCCGCGTAGGCAACCTGGAAGGATCGCCGCCTGGCCTGTCCTTGTTCGACGCTCGTCTGTGCGTAGAGGCGGGCGACCGACCGCTCAATGGACCGTTCAGCCGCGACCCGGCGGGAAGCCCACTTGGCGCTGGCCATCGCTCCATACGATGGTCGGGACGACTCCGCGGTTGTTGGTGTAGCCCATGAGCTCGGCCTTCCACGCGGCGCTCCGGGTCGCGTCGCGCTCCTCAACGACCTCGCCTTCGGCGGCCAGGTGCTCGCGTGCGGCCTGGCAGTAGGGACAGCGAGGCTTGACATACATGACGACGCTCATGTGCTCACTCCGCAGGATAAGCCTGACGAGGATGGAGTGGCCATTCCCTCCTTGACATTGCCCCTGGGGCACCCTCGATGATCGCGTTGTGAGCACCGATCCTGCCGCCTCGCTGATGTCCACCGGTGAGTTCGCGCGCCGGACGCGATTGAGCAGCAAGGCGCTGCGTATCTACCACCAGGTCGGTCTCCTGCAGCCGGCGGTCGTCGAGGCCAACGGCTACCGGCGCTATGACCGTGAGCAGGTCCGCACTGGACAGCTCATCGGCCTTCTCCGCGGCGCGGACCTGAGCCTGGCCGAGATCGGCCTCGTGCTCCAGGATCTGAACCGCGGTGTCCAGCCGCCGGTTGACCGGCTGGAGCGCTTGCTCGCGGACAAGCAGCGCCTGCATACCAACCGGAGGCTGCTGATCCGTCACGTTCAAGCGACCCTGCGAGAGGATGAGGACTCCGTGTTCGAGATTAAGACCCGTCACGTGCCGGCATGTCGCGTCATGACCATGCAGCGCCGGCTCTACGCACATGAGACGGACGCCTTCGCGCGCGAGGCCAAGGCGGCGTTCACAGAGCACCTCGGCGATGCGGAGCCGACGGGGCCGTTCGCGCTCATCTTCCACGGTGTCGTCAGTGATGAGAGCGACGGCCCACTCGAGGCGGTGCTCGGGTGCCCCGATCACATCGAGCCGACGGAGATCCTCGGAGTCCGGACAGAGCCGGCTCACGATGAGGTCTACACCACGATTACCAAGGCGCAGTGGCAGTACCCGGCCATCCTGGCCGCGTACGACGCCGTCGGCTGCTCGCTCGAGGTGACCCGCTGCCCCCACTCCCGGCTGTCCTGTCGCGAGGTCTACCTGGCCGGACCGGACCAGATCGACGAGCACGAGCTCATCTGCGACGTGGCCTTCCCTCTGGGCACGGATGTCGAACAGCAGCACACGGTGGTCGAGCGAGTCGATGTTGGCGTCATGTTCAAGCGCACCACCGACCAGCAGGTCGCGATCACGCAAGCGTGGGCCGAGCTCGAAGAGACAGTAGGGTCCCTGCGCGGGCGGAAGTTCTACGGCGTCTTCGACCCCAAGAGCCGCGAATACCGGGCCTGCGTGGAACTCCGCGGCGGCGATGATCCGGCGGCGCTCGGGCTCGAGCGAGGAACGCTGGCCGGCGGGCGCTACGCGCGGCTCCGACTGAATGGGGAGCCCCCGGCGGTCTACGCGCAGATCCGTCCGGCGAGCGAGCGACTCGCCCAACGGCCCGATGCCGACCCGCAGGCGCCGAGCATCGAGTACTACCGGCGCCGCGACGTCATCGACCTTCTGCAGCCGCTGGTCTGACATCACGGATCCTCTTGTCGCCGTGAAGGTGCGCCGGAAGGCTGCCGGTGAGTTCTGTGACCGAGGCAAGTCTGAGTGGTACTTCGTCAACCCAATGAATGGAGGCACCCATGCGAAGAGTGATTGTCGAAATGTCCATATCGCTCGACGCGTTCGTCGCCCCGGCGAAAGGCGCGCCGGATCACCGTTCTCTGTCCGAAGATCCTGCGTTGAAGCAGATCAAGCTCGAGTGGCTCCGTCAGGCCGGCACGCACGCGATGGGACGCGTCACCTACAACGAGATGGCGGCTCACTGGCCCACTTCAACCGACGAGTACGCGGCCGCGATGAACGATCTGCCAAAGGTTGTCTTCTCAAAGACGCTGGAGAGCGCCGACTGGAACGATTCACGAGTGGCCCGCGGCGACCTCGGCGAAGAGATCTCAGCACTGAGACGGGAGGCCGGCGGCGACATCGTCGCGTGGGGCGGGGCCAGCCTCGTGCAGGCGCTATCACGACAGGGCCTGGTAGATGAGTACCGACTGGTGATCAACCCGGTGGCGTTGGGCAGCGGTTTGCCGCTCTTCAAGGACCTCTCAGCTCCGATCACGCTGCAGCTCGTCCAAGCGCGGACATTCTCGAACGGGGCAGCGCTCCACGTCTACCAACCGACCGATGAGTCGGGGCGCTCCCGTGGGTCGCTATGACTGGCGATCGAGAAAGGACGGCGATGACCGAGCCGAAGACCCAAACCCTGGAGGTGCCTGGGGCCACGCTTACGTACGACATCCGAGAGGCGGAGTCCGAGAGCACCGAGCCGGTCCTGCTGATGATCGGATCACCAATGGACGCGAGCGGGTTCACGACGCTGGCCGGCCACTTCCCGGACCGCGCGGTCGTGACCTACGACCCCCGAGGGGTCGGGCGCAGCCCGCGGGCGGACGGCGTCACGGCGGCGACGCCCGAGGAGCACGCCGAGGACCTGCACCGGCTGATCTCCGAGCTCGACGCCGGGCCCGTGGACATCTTCGCCAGCAGCGGGGGAGCGGTGAACGCGCTCGCGCTGGTGACCCGGCATCCGGAACGGGTCCGCACTCTGGTCGCGCACGAGCCGCCTCTCGCCACCGTGCTTCCAGATCGGGAGGAGGCGCTGGCGGCGACCGAGGACATCCACGAGACGTATGCGCGCGATGGGCTCGGACCCGCGATGGCGAAGTTCATTGCCTTCACGAGCGTCAGGGGACCGACGCCGCCCGACTTCCCAAACCACGCTCCGAATCCGGCCGACACTGGCCTCCCGAGCGAGGACGACGGCAGCCGGGACCACCCGCTGCTCGGCCCGCACATGGTCTACGTCACCCGTTACGAGCCCGACTTCGACTCCTTGCGCAGGGCCTCCACGCGGATCGTCATCGCGGGCGGCGCCGACTCAGAGGGCACGTTCCCGTACCGCGCCGCGCTGGCCGTGGCGGAGCGACTTGGCACCGAGGCGGTGATCTTCCCGAGCCACCACGGCGGGTTCGGCCAGCAGGGCGATCCGGACGCATTCGCCGCCACCCTCCGCGGCGTCCTCACTGACGCCGGCTGACCGACCGGGCCGTCACGCATCCCGCTGTCCATGTAAGCCAGGATCACGCGCTGGCACTGGGCAGACGCGCGTCGTCCGATGAACGCAGCAGTCGGTACGGTGTTGGAGATGAGCGACGACAACGAGTCCCGGCCGACACCGATCCTCGTTTCGGACGCCGAGCGCGAGCGCAGCATCGCGCTGCTGCATGTCGCGGTCGGCGAGGGCCGGCTGACCCTCGAAGAGTTCAGCGAGCGCGTCGGTCTTGCCTACGCCGCTCGCACTGATCAGGAGTTGGCCAGTGTGGCTCGCGACCTGCCCGTCATCGCTGCGGCGTCAGGCCCACCGGGCGCCGTCTCCGAAGAGCACCGGGCTTTCTGCTCGCATCTGGTCCGCAGCGGACCGTGGTCGGTGCCGCGCCGCTCCTCGTGGCGCTCGATCTTCGGCACGATCGACCTCGACCTGCGCCAGGCGCGGCTCGCCGGTCCCGAGACCGTGCTCGAGGTCTACAACCTGTTCGGCACTGTGACGGTGATCGTCCCCGCCGGCGTCGAGGTGGTTGTCCGCGGGGGCGGGCTGTTTGCCAGTCAGAAGATCGAGTCGCCCGAGCGACCGCCGGTGGTCGGCGGCCCGAGCCTGACGATCGACACCCGCGGCCCCGGCGGCACCCTGCATGTCCGCACCCGCGCGACGCACCCGATGGTGAAGCAGTCGATCGAGAGGGCCAAGCAGTCGATCAAGAGGGCGCTCGATGACTGAGGCCTGACCCACTGCCACCCAGGCGCATCAGCGGACCCGTGGAAGAAGTCACGGAGCGCTGTCGGGGCCATGGAGCGGCAGTGCGGATGCCTGGCCTTCGTCCGGGTTGACGGCCGCCTGCTGGTCGCGATTGAGCGCCTGGAGCAGCGGACCGGCAGCCTCTCGCATTTGCTCGACGCCACGATCGAGCCGTGTCTTCGCCTCCCGGGCTTCTTTGGCGTCGGTGGCTCGGATTGCTCGCGATAGCTGGAGCGCCACCCGTTGCGCGGCTTCCAGGAACGTCCGCGAGACCTTGGCGTCGATCAGCAATGGCGCGCTGATGAGGAGCATCTGCGTGTAGCTCCGTAGCTCGCCGGACGCTTCGTCGCGGTCATCGTCGGACGCGGACGAGCGAGTGGCGGCGTCTTTGGCCCGCGCGGCTTGGGCGAGAACGACCGCAGCCTGGGCGGCGATCGCGCGCGATTGATCGCGAAGGCGCCGAATCCGCGAGACCCGATCGACGATCAGGACGGTCAGGAGCAGCACGAGAACCCCCGATAGCACTGAGGTGGCGAACGAGTGCTCAGATCCGTAGCGGTGCACAGAGCCAACGCTCAGATCGAGGGCTACCAGCACGCCGGTGACGACCAGCACCGAGAGGGCCCCGGTCCACGCTCTCCAGCCGCCCGACCATCCGAGCCATCGCTTCAGCACAAGCCGATCCTATGCGTGCTCAACTGAGTTGGTCGATGAGCCGAGCGCACGATCCGTTCGGCGACGCTCCGGTCGTCGCGGTCAGGCCGGATCGGCGCCGCGACGCGCTATCGGATTCGCTGCAACCAACCGGTCAGCGCTTCGGTCATCAGGGGCTCGGTCAATGGCGGCGTCAGCCACGCCACCGGCAGGCTCCGATCCGGGATCTCGGCTGGCAGCAGCTCGACAGCGACTTCCCAATCACGATCACGCGCGCCGAACCCGCCTCGGCAATAGCTAGCCCGCCGACGATCGGCTCCTCCTATCGTTCCGAGGCCGAGGGTCGGCGAGCTGCACCCGACCGAACCGTATGCTCGCGCCGACCGGCCCAAGCAGTCAAGGTATCCGCCGTCGAGCCGCGGGAAGTGAGTGACCGGCGGTCCGCCTGGGGATGAACGTCAGCGGGGGTAGAGTGCGCACCATGCCCACCTTTGTCCTGCGCCTTATCGCTCCGCGCCCTGACTTCGCCCAGAGCATGAGCGACTCGGAGCGGGAGATAATGAACAGGCACGCTGCCCACTGGGGCCCGTACCTGGAGCGCGGCGACATGGTCGTGTTCGGGCCGATCCTCACCGAGGAGGATTCGTACGGCCTCGCGGTTGTCGAGACCGACGACGAGCAGGCGCTGCGCGAGTTCGCCGCCCAGGATCCGGTCGTGACGACCGGAACTGCGGCCTTCGAGTTCGGGCGGATGGCCGCGGGGCACGTTCGCGCGCGCTGACCGGGGGTTGCACAGTCGGCGTCGCCGCGAGCGCTAGCGGCTCGTCGGAGGCGCCCGATCGCCGGCTGCCTGATCGCGTGTCCCCTTGTCCGGCGCGGCCAGAAGAACCGCGCCGAGCGTGACGGCAGCGAACGCCAGGACGCGGGCAACGCCCAGAGCACCTGAGGGCACCGGCTCCTCTAGCAGGATGGTGCCGGCCAGGATCGGCAGGGCGTTCGTCAACAGGGTGGCGAGTCCGGCCACCGTGAGCGCGCCGCCGTGCTGGTAGCCGACCTGGAGTAGGGACGTCCCGAGTGTGTAGCCGATGATGAGTGTCACGACGAAGGCGAGGTGAGTGCCGCCTTGTGTGGCCAGCTTGGTCGAGATGTCGCCAATTGAGAAGAGGAGCCCTCCGGCGATGCCCTCGGCGACCGCAATGTCGCCTCTCCGGCGGCCGATCAAGAGGACGAGCAGTGCCAACGCCGCGCTCCCGCCGAGCCACGCCAGAATGCCCGCGGCGGAGCCTCGCCCGCCCCCGCCGCTGCTCCTGACCAGAGACACTCCCAGAAACAGCAGGCCGAGCACGGAGATCGCGACGCCGGTCGACTGGCGAGGTCCCAGGCGGCGCCTGCTCACTCTCGCCGATGCGTATGCGAGTACGCCGATCCCCCCGGCTCCGATGCTCTGCACGACGGCGAGGGGCGCCAGGGCCAGCGCCGCGGCGTAAGAGGCGAACCCTCCCGACTCCATCGCGAACCCGAGCATCCAGCTGCGGTCCCTGAGCAGAAGCCGCAGCGACTGCACCGGACGGCGCAACGAGAGCGCCGGCAGAGCAGCGGCCGCGTCGTGCTCCCGGGAGTACGCAAGGTTCGTAAGCGTCGTCGAAATCGCCGCAAGAACCAACCCGAGCGTTAGGCCGACGTGCACGCCTGCGAGGAAGCGTAACTGTCGACCGTCGAGGAGTCCGTCACGCCGCGCTATCCGAAGGGGTGAGCGGGTTCATTGTTCGCGGTTCAGGGCCCTCCGTACCTCGTGGGCAGTG
This sequence comes from uncultured Solirubrobacterales bacterium, assembly GCA_963704385.1. GTDB lineage: Bacteria > Actinomycetota > Thermoleophilia > Solirubrobacterales > Solirubrobacteraceae > Palsa-465. The sequence goes on along the minus strand of OY969904.1, from coordinate 4,370,201 downwards.
ATCGCGCCGTCGGCGCTCGGGAGGCACGACTTAGCCGCGGAGATGACGGCAGGAGCGTGCAGATCCACGCCGGCGAAGGCGAGCATCTGCAGGGTGAGCTGACCCTGGGCGGTCGGGTCGGGGAAGTTGGGCACCTCGTGAGCGCGCATGCAGCGAGCGAAGGCGAGGACGTGTTGTTCTCGCTCGGACTGGGATTGGGGGTTCCGAGCGGTTGTGGCAACCGGCAGGATGGCCTGGCACATTCGGTTGGCCTTTTTGTACGCGGGTGAGGCGACCATCGCGTCCGTCGGCGCCAGGTAGGCCACCTGCTGACCATCGTGGTCGGTCAACGAGGGGTCCGGGAAGGTCGGCAGCCCGTGATCGCGCATGCAGGCGGAGAACCTATACGTGGCCGCGGTGAAGGCCCGAGCCGAGGGCGCGCCCGGCGCGGCCGAAGAGCCTGTGCCGCAGGCTGCCAGCGCGAGCATGGCTGCCGCCACGGCCACGGCGGACATGACCGGTCGGAGCACGACGCCAGTCGTTCGCCGGACGAACACTTCGGTGATCGCCATCACAGTCCTCCTCCTAATGGGTGTAAGGACGGGTGTCTTCGCAGTTGTACGAAACCAGCGGTGACAGGACCGTCACTGCCGCCGTGACGTCACTGTCACCCCGGCGCGACTTCCACGCCATCGGCGGCTGAGTACGCCGAGGACGGCGCTCATCGGCTCGGACCGCTGCTGGTCATCCGCGGCGCCGCCGACGACGGTCGTCGGGCCGCGTTGTCAGCCTACGAATCCGCACGTCTTGGTCAAACGGATGCTCTTCCATCGCCGGACGCCGAGGCCGAGCACCGTGAACTGGTCGGGGAGTGCCCGCAACGTTGGAGCGACTGGTGACATATAGGTAGTGGTGGATGCCGAGGCGCGCTTTCGCGAGGTGTTCGAGGCGACGTATCCGGCGGTGGCGCGGTACGTGCGTCATCGCGGTCTGTCCGGTCACGACGCCGAGGATCTGGTCGCGGCGACCTATGAGGTGGCCTGGCGGCGGCTGGATTCGGTGCCGGTGGGGGAGCTGACGCTGCCGTGGCTGCTGACGGTGGCGCTCAATCAGCTGCGGAACCGCCATCGCAGGCTCGCCCGCGAGCGCGCATTGCTCGAGCGCTTGCCGGCACCCGCGAGTCCCGCGCCGCCGTCGGAGTTGCCGGGCGTCAGCTGGCGGGATATTCGCGCGGCGCTCGATGCGCTTTCGGCGGGGGACAGGGAGCTCGTGCTGCTGGTGGCCTGGGATGGGCTGAGCCCCGCGCAGGCCGGCCGCGTGCTGGGCCTCAAGCCGGTCGCGGCCCGCAGTCGTTTGCATCGCGCTCGCGTTCGACTGGCCGACCGGCTTGACGTCGAGCGCCATTTGTCCACCGGCCAGGAACCTAGTCAGAGCACGTCCCTCGAGAGGTCTGGAGCATGAGCGAGTACCCGACTGATGACGAGCTGCTGCTGGTGGTGCGCGCGGCCCGGCCGGCCGTTTCGGAGGAGGCCACGTCGCCAAATGGCGCGGCTGCCAGAGCCACGCTGGAGCGAGTGGTGGCGTCTGACCGTCGCTCGCGCTCGCGCTCGCGCTCGCGTTCGTGGCCGTGGTGGCGCCTTCGGTCTTCCATGCCGTTCGGTTCCCGGCGGCGCGCGGCGCAGGTGCTCGCGAGACTGCCGGTGCTGGCCTCGATCCTCGTCGCGGTGCTTGTCGCCGCGATCGCGTTGATCGCGCTTAAGCACAGCCATGCCTCGGGCTCCGCGGGCGTCGGCCCGAGCGCGACCAACCACTACACCAGCCCCGAGGGCTGGTCGATCACCTACCCGGCCACCATGAAGGTCACCAGATCAACGTCTCGGATCGGCTTTTTCGGGTCTCAGGTCACTGTCGCGAGCTTCGCGGCCGTCCGTACGCTAAGCGGGCGCACGCGCAGCGGCGAGCGCGAGAACCTGTTCAATTTGCCCTTCGACGTTCCCCTCGATGCGAGCGGCCGGTTCCCGGCCGACGGCGTCGCGCTGGTTCTGCAGCCGTCGCTAGCGGGCTTCTTGGGCCCGGACTCGCGTTTCCCGATCGCGCTCAACGGCTTCGGAGCACCGAAGATCAGCGAGTTCTTCTCCAAGAGCGAATACCGGCGGGACGCAGTTCCACCCGCACGGTCGCGCCCGGTCATCGCTTACGGCCAGGAAGTCACCGCGACGGCGCTGATCGGCCGTGACGCATCTCCCGCCCTGCAGGGCCAGCTTGCAAACCTGATCGCGTCGCTGTCATTCCCGCGACTACGTCCAGGAACACGTATCGGAATCGGCGTCGTCGTGGGACCGGCCAGCGACTACCCGGTCGGGTCCTTCACGCTCGTCCACGTGCGGTTCGCGAACGGACATCTGGAGCGGGTCTATCTGGTGCACGCCCCGGGCCGCCTCAGCTTCGGCCAGCAATGCCTGATTGCAGGCCCGTGCGTCCCGTCCGGCGCGTTCTACGGGATCGGATCGGCTTACAACACGCGGCTCAATCATGCACCACAGTGCGACCTCAGGCTCGACCGCCGGAACGACGACTTCTACTGCACCAACTTGGCAGTCAGATGGGACCGCGTCGGACGAGTCATCAGCCGCCCGGCCAGTGAATCCTACGTCGGCTCGAGCGAGGGGCTGTACGCCAAGGTCGCGTGGGACGGACAGATCCTGATGATCGGCGGCTGGGGCCCCGAGATCAGCAGACCCGCGGTGCATCGGCTGTGGCCAAACTGGCATCAGCCGCACAACCGACCGGCACGCTGATCGAGACCGCGGCGGCCGAGGGTGCGGGCTTGGCGGGGCGCTTACCTTCGCCGTCTCGCCAGGCGTGGAGGTCGAGTGGCGAAGTAGCGCTCCACCGTGTCGAGGGGTTCGGTGCTGCGTCGGGCGCGGGCGAGGACGAGGGCGCCCTCGATCGCAGCCAGAAGGACTGTCGATTGCTCGTCCGCTACCGACGGCGGATCGCCGAACTTGACGAAGACGTCGGCGACTGACGCGTGCCACTGGGCGAACAGCTCATCGACATGAACGCGGAGGTGATCGTTGTCGGCGGCGTCGACGACCGTTGCGGTCATTGGGCAGCCCAACGCGAAATCGTGGTCCACGAGCAGGCGCCGCCATGGTTCCACGATCGCGCCGATCGCGTCGGGGAAGGTCTCGGCTTGGGCGAGCGCCGCGTTGACTTGCTCGGAGAGTTCGGCGATGACGACGTCGATCGCTTCGGTCATGAGTTGTGTCTTGCCGCCCGGGAAGTAGCGCCCGAGGGAGCCGCGAGGCCCGCCGGAGTGAACGACGATCTCACGAAGGCCGACGCCGTGGATTCCGCGCTCGCGTATGAGCGTGGCGGCGCTACGTACCATGCGCGCGCGAGCGGGCGATCGCCACCGTTTGGTCGTCCCGCCAGGGGTGTCGTCGTTGGCCGGCATGGGGCGCATTCTAGCGCGGCCGATGACGACTGTCATCGGACCTGCGAGGCTGCGCTAGCGATGACGACCGTTATCGCGTCCAAGCGGCCGCAGAAGGAGAAAGTCGGACATGATCGCTATCGCCCGTGGTTCGATCACCGAGCCACAGAAGCTCGGACCATTCATTGACGACGAAATGCGCGTCGTCGAGCAGCTCAAAGCTGACGGGGTGATGAAGGCCCTCTACCGGCGCGCCGCCGGCCCGGGAGTTCTCATCATCCTCGAAGGCGAAAGCACGGATGTCATGCGGGAGCGCGTGAACACACTCCCCTTTGTGGTCGAGGGACCTATGACCGTCGAGTACGAAGAGGTCTACGAGATCTGAGTACCCTCGCGGCCCAGGAAACGGAGCTCGCGGCCCTGCCGGCCCGCGCGTAACGGACTTCTTGCTCAAGCGCTCGGGAACTCGTCGGCGTTCGCCCGAGCACAGGCTAGGTCTTGAGCACCCCAACGGTCTCGGCAAACGCCGCGTCGGTCGCCTCCGGGTCATAGCGTGGTCCAATGTCGCGCCCGAAGGCGTGCTCGGCGTCGTACAGGCGCCATCGGAAGTCGACGCCTGCCCGCTCAAGCCCGCGCTTGATGACGGCGCGGCCCTCCTTTGGGGTGTGCGGGTCGTCGCTGCCGAAAATCAGCAGCATCAGTCCGCGGATCTCCGAAGCGCGCCCGAGCGAGCCCGCGTCGGCGTCCATACCCAGCTTCCCATCGTGCAGACCGGTCGGGTACCAAAGCGCCGTGGCGCGCACGCGCGGGTCCAACGCGGCGCGGAAGCCCAAGTGGCCGCCGGTGCAGTGCCCTGTCGCGCCGAGGCCCCCCTCGGCCACACGCTCGTGGGTCTCGAGCCAGTCGAGCGCGGCGCGGATGTCGTCGTCAAAGTCGGCGACGGGTGTGGCGTCTGCGTCCGCCTGTCCGCGGCGCTTACCGTCGTCGTCGAACTCGAGCACTGTGCCGGCGGGCTCGATACGGTGATAGATCTCCGGAGCGGCGACCACGAAGCCATATCCGGCCAGTCGCGTGCACCATCGCAGCGTCGAGTCGCTCAGCAGGAAGATGTCCGAGTAGAAGACGACGCCCGGGTAGCTCCCGGGCGCCCGCGGGGTGGCCACGAACGTGCGCATTGCTCGATCCTCGACCGGGACGTCGGCGTACTCCTGCGAGATCACCATCGCGTCAGTGAATCACCACGCCGATTACTGGCGCGTAGCGCGGGGTCCGAATGCGGTGGAGCTGCGACCGTTGCGCTCGCCACCCAGCGACGCCTGATCGAGGCCTGCCGCGCGGTCGATAAGCAGGATGACCATCAGGAAGGTCATCGGAAAGCCGTGTGCGGTAACGGCGAGCGCCGCGTGGAGCGCGGACGGCTCCAAGCTGCTGTTCCCATACGGCCCTTCGATTCTCTCGCCGCAGACCCACTTCGTGCCGGTCGACAGCTGCAGCTCTCCGCGTTTGAGCCGCCTCGTGGTCGTGGCCGCCGGACCGTCCTCGGAGGCCACCTCGTGGAAGCTGATCAAGGCCGACCGCGGTTGCAGTTATCAGGCCGCGACGTTCGACCCCTGGGGGATCGCCGCGATCGAAGGATACGAGCAGGGCACCCCGCCGGGACAGCTCAAAAGCCCCTACCTCGGGAACGCCTACCTCGTGCAGCTGAACGCGAGCCATCGCGACGTCCTCCGACTGAAGCTCGCCCGCGGCTACGACGGGGGCGGGATCGCCGCCGATCCTCAAAACGGTGTCGTGCTGGTCAGCGAGTCGCAAGCGGCCAACCAAGGCATCCCGGTCTTCAAATGGGTGTGGGCGTTCGACGGACACAGCCTACGGCTCGTCCACCGCTACCCGAACGAAGACGCCACGACGGTGATCGCCGAGCCATGGTGACGAGAGCGAGGCCGAGCGGGCGCGGCGCGTCGACTACTCGGCCCGTGGGGCCGGTGCTGGCTCGGAGGTGGCTGCTGGTGGTTTTGCCGGGGGGGCGATGCGGTAGCCGCGGTCGGCCTTCTGCACCTCGCCGCTCTTGGCGAGCTTGGACAGTGTCGTCGAGACGGTCCCGCGCGCCAGACCGGTTTTGGCGGCCACTTGCCCGGCGGTCATCGCCTCGCCACCCGCGAGGGCGGCGAGCACCGAGGCCTTGGTGGCACCGGGCGCCGTCCGGCGACGAGCGCGAGCGCCGGGCTGGCGTGTTCGCCGGGCCGGTGCGTTCGTGGTCGCCGAAGCGTCTCGCTTGGCCGTGGCAGCCGGCGCGTCCGGGCCTGCTGGAGCCTTTCGCGGGGCGGGCCTGCGCGCCGGCTCTGAGGTGGAGCGCGGGTCGAGGGCGGCGAGCGCTTTGCGCAGCCGGTCGGCCTCGCTGACGAGTTGGTCAAGGCGGTGCTGGATCTGTTCACGCAGGCGGTCGATCACCTATGCCACATCCTCGGAGTTGGGAAGGGAATCGGCGATCGTACACGGCGAACGAACGCGACCTGGCGTCGACGGGTGAGCCCGCGCGTGGTCCGGGGTTCGTTTTGGCGGGCCGCTTGAGCGGGCGTAATCTCGGTGCGTGCCTCGGGTTGAATCCGCTCACCTGCCTCCGGCTGCCACCCATGAGCCGGCTGGCATCGTCCACGAGCACGGTGATCTCGAGAATCAGCTGGTGCGAACGACCGCGCGCCCCTCAGCAGGTCCGGGCCGATCGCACCGCCGCGTGCCGCTGACCGTGGCAAGCGTGGCGACTGCGGCCCTCGTTGCGCTTGTCGCGCTTATCGATCTAGGGGGTGGCAGCGGGAATGCCAGCGCGGCAGCGAAGATGCTCGAGCAGGCCGCCCAAAACGCGGCGAGCGGACTGGCCGCCCCTCGACTTCACCCCGGGCAGGCGTGGTTCACCAGCGAACTGGGCATGATCGCGTCTCAGTGGGAGCCGGTCACGCGGGGTGAAGGGCCGCCCGAAACTGCCGTGTTGCCAACCTCGCGGGCGGTCGCGGAGATGCGCTATCGCTCCGACGGCTGGTGGTTCTACGACGGGGATGGGCGGTTTCGAGGCGGGCAGGTCGGCCGGGCTCGGTTCTTCGGCAGCGCCGCCGAACACGCACGATGGGTCGCCGAAGGCTCAATGCCGCGCCTGATCGCCGCCAACGGAGGGGGCGTGCTCACCTCCCACGGCTTCACCGTCGGAACCAGGACCCTCAGCTACGAGCAGGTCCTGCACTTTCCGACCGACCCCGCAGCGGTGCTCAAGTTTCTTGCCGCCGCCGAGCCGGGAGTGGGGGACACGTTTGACACGATCACGAACCTGCTCGTTCAGGTCCCGCTCCGACCTGCGGCGCGCGCGGCTGTGTTCAGCGTGCTGGCAAAGCTCCCCGGCGTCCATTACCTCGGCCCGGTACGCGACCCGCTCGGCCGCTCCGGTGTCGCAGTCGCGCTCGACCGGACCGTCACCGGGCACGTTGTGGCCGCGTCCGGCGAGGAGGCAACGCCCGTCACTCATCTCCGCTCCGAGCTGATCTTCAACCCGCAGACGGCCGGCCTGCTTGCTCAAGAGACGCTGCTACTGAATCCTCCGCCTCTCCCTGGAGTTCGCCCTCCGTTTCCGACCGACTGGATCGCCTACCTTGCCTCCCGCGTTGTGCCCCGGTCGAGCGCTCCGACCCTCAAACAGTTGGGAGTCCAGCCGCCGCCACCGCAGGCGTCGCCTGCGAGGCGGCCTACGACGCCCTAGCTCGTCGCCGACCCGGATACGATCCGCCCATGTGCAGCCATCAGGAGTGGGCTAGCCTCTGGCGTCGCTTCCAGACGGCGGTCGATGAGGACGGGATGCGGGAGTTCGTCGCTGAGGCCGTCACGCGCGTCGAGGCGTTCGTGGAGGAGCTGAAGGCTCGAGCGTGCGCGCCCGAGGACGCCGACTGGGTTCGGGGATGCCGACGGCGATCCCGGGCCGAGTGGGTCGCGTAGCCGAGGTCGCGCGGTCACCTCTCGTTGACCGCTTCCGCGGGCTCTAGAGTCCTGCCGGCCGTGAGCTGGCCGAGAATTCTCGCTCGCTACACCTGGGCTATCGCCCTAAGGGAATGGGTGCGATGTGGTCGCGTCAAAGCCGAGGTCCGCCTGGGAACAACAGCTGCCGCCGGTGCCCCCGCCGACGCTAATCCGCCGCACCTACGTGCACTGATGAAACATCCGGAGTACAGCTGGCAGCCCGGACCCGCGGACATCCCGGGGTGGCTGAACACCTGGAGTCGACTCGCGCAACTCCTCGCCTGGCAGATCCCCCCGAAGGACCTCGCGACGGTTATGCGCCCGGAGACAGCCGACCACAGCTAGTTGGCGTGCCGAAGCTCGATCATTCCTCGATTCGGTCCGCTTTGGGCCGGGTCGGTGCGGGCTAGAACTGTCGGCCGTCTGCCTACGTCGCCTGGGGAAGCTCCTGGGAAAGCTCGCCGAAGATACCGATCAGCCGCGCAAGCGCGTCACCGGTATATGCGGACACGACTCCAACCTTGTCGACGACCGATCCGGCACGGCCCAGGAGACGTTGGAACTCCGCGCTCGCGCGGATGGAGTCCAGAGAGGATTGTTCGCCGTGCATAAGAAGAAAGCCGGCGAGGTCCCCGCCGTGTGGAGCAAGCAGGGTTGTGTCGAAGCTTGCAATGCGACCGTCGTTCTGCAGTTTCGTGTAGAAGGCAATGGTTTCCTGAAACACCTGCAGCGCCAGCTGTTCGCGACCGCGCACGACCTGACCCCAACCAACAAACAGCGCTTCTCCAGCCACTCGAATCCCTCCTCCGATCGACGGTATTGCCCGCGACCCTAACCCGAAAGGACTGGCGCGTCCACTGACTCCGCGTGCAGAGGTCAAGGACTGATCTGACATCCCGTGAGGCGTACGCGGGTCCCGCTAAGGTCTGGTCGTGGATAGTCGGTCGGGCGCTGGAGATAACGTGGCTTTTGTGAGACGCGTTTTCGCACGAGTCAATCTGCAATCAGCGAGCCTGGCCGGGCTTGAAGCTCGGGCAAGCGAACAGCCGGACAGACCTGTGCGTGTGAACATCGCGTCTGGCAACCCCGACAGCCTGAGCCTGCATGTCAACCTGTCGGCCGAGGTCAGCGACGGTCGTCGAATCAAAACGGTGGACCCGGATTTCGGGATCGGTGGCCCGCGCCGCGGGATCTGGCACCGGTGGCACGGACCGCCGCTGCCCGAGAAACCCGAGCTGGCGGACGGCGTCATGCTGTTCGAGCACCGCGTCGACATCCATGACATCGAGGACGGCATCAACCAAATGCTCGGCCGCGATCCAGCGCTGCATCATCCCCCGCGATTGTCTTGGTACAGCCTAATCTAGGCGCTCAACCACGCTGGCATCCCGGTCACTGAGCGTGACCTAATCGAAGCACCACTCACCGTCGAACTCACGCCCGAGACTCAGGCAGAACTCGATCGCGGTTAGGCTGTCTGCATCACCCTGGCTCATGCGGCGCACGACTGGCTCACCGGCCCCTGGCCGTCGGGGCTTTAGCGGGAATGCGCGCGCGTGCTGACCCGGTCGTCGACCGCGGCGGCTTGGTCGAGCCGCGCGCGGGCGAGAAGGTCGGTGAGCAACGCCGCGATCATGCGGCGTTGGCGCTCGGTGAGCGAACCGATCGACTTGTCTTCACGGATGGCGATCCGGGCCAGGAGCGCGCGGCAGCGGGCCTGGCCCCACCCGCGTTGACTGGCCAACAGCTGAACCACGGGCATACGGGCAACTTCCGAGGGGCAGACGAGGAGAACTTCCGCGGCCGCAATCTCACCGTCGGCCACCCGCAGCTTGAGCTCCGAGCGCGCGTGGCGCACTCGGTTTGCCAGCTGAAGCGCGCGAACCTGTTGCGGGGTCGCAACTGGCTTGGTCATCTCTTTCATCACTGCTCCCCGTTCGGTCGGTACGGCGGCTAGTTACCACGAGGCCTTCCGGGCCTGTCGCCGACCGGGCGTTTCGCGAGTCGCCAGTCTGGAATCGGCGCACCCGCACGCGGCGTGACCGATCCAGCTCATCGACGCACCGACCAATCGCGCCGCTACTCACTATCTCACGCGACGAGCGATCAGATGCCGCGCAACCCGGTATTTGCGGTCGGCAGCAAAACGCGTGTGAGCGTCCTAATTCGTCCCGGGGGGCCGGTAAGCGGCACCGTGCAATACGCCCCGACGAAAGGGCTGGAATGTCTGACCTGGCCTGTGAGCCGAGGGTCGTGGAAGCGATGCTCGGCGCTGGTCGTCGCCTCGCCGAGGTCGAGGAATACATCGAGGCGAGCCCGCTCGAGAACCTCGACAAGGCGGCGCTGTGGATGCTGGCCTGGGCGCACCAGGACCACCGTGTCCAGTTGCGGTTAGCGAACGAGATGCTCGCGCTGGCCAGCACTTTGAGCGCCTCGCGCCGTGAGCCCGGTCGCAATCACGGCCGCGTGGCAGCATCGGAGCGCGCGACCGCCGCGGGGGCGGTGCGATCGGTCCAGCGTACGGCTGAGCGCGGTCGCAGCTGCCCCTCGGGGCGCGAGGTGTCGGCGGTATGATCTGCCCGCCGGGCGTTCGACTGCGAGGAGGACAGGGGATGAGCGCCAGATCTCGACGGGCGACCCGCACGATCGGTGTGAGCGGGTCAATGACGTGGGCACGGCGCCACTCGGCGCACCGGTGCCCGAGGGATCGGGCGCGCCGGCACTCGCCGCCCGCAGAAGGTAGATGGCGATGACTGGCGTCGCGTTCGCGTTCAGGCATCGCCGGCTCGACTCCCACACGAGCGTGATCGCGTTCGAGGGCCACCTGGACCTCACATCTGCGCCGAAGCTCAAGTGGGTGCTGGTCGAAGAGCTCGGCGCTGGTCGTCGCCGGGTTGTGCTCGACCTGTCGCTGGTGACGTTCATGGATTCGACCGCGTTGGGCGTGATCGTCGCGATCAAGCGGAACCTGGGGGCAGACGCAGTCCTCGCGGTTGCAGCGGCCAGTCCCGCCGTCTTGAGGCTCTTCGAAATCACCGGGCTCGATCGGACCTTCGACCTGTTCCCCACCGTGGACGCCGCAGTCTCCAGCCTGCAGCCCGAGCCGTCTGGGGTTCCGAACGCGGCCAAAGAAGGCGCCATGCCCCCGGCGCAGCGCGCCGAACCCGGTATGGACCTCGGGGACGAACTGGAATCGAGTTCCGATGAGGGTGCGGGCGTCCGGATCGCTCTCACGGGCGACGCCGCGGTCGCGCTGGGCATCGCGGCGACGGCGATGCCGTTCTCTCGCTCACGCGAGGGTCAAGCCGAGCGATGGCTGCGCATCCTTAGCCGGCACGGAGATGCCGCGCCGCCGCTGGCGGCGCTCGGATTCGCCGACGATCCCGGTGACCTGGGGTCTGAGCGCGACGTCGAGGACGTCGCTGGCCGGCAAACCGAACGTGACCCGGTAGCGATCGTTACCCGCCACGCTCGTCGGGTCGCTGAGCGGCGCGGAGCCGCCGCGGTCCGGACCAGCGATCTCCTAGCCGCGGTGATCGAGGTGTATGGCGCGGCGTTTGAACGGGCGCTCATCCACCACGGCATCAGCGGCACAGAGCTGACCGAGCGGCTCGGACTCCGAGGGCTCGGCGCTAGCGGCGAGTTGTAGCCGAGCGCGCGAGTCTCGCAAGTGTTACGAGCGCTGAGCATCACCGAGCTCGAGGTGCGTCACATCAGTGCCGGCCCAGCTCCGCACTGACGGCTGGGCTGCGACGGCTCCGAGGGCGCTGACTCAACAGTTAGCGCCTCGCCTGTGCGAAATCCCGCCTCGATCAAAGCGATCCCAAGGCCAGTCGCCGTGCCGCCTCCGCGATCAGGTCCTCCCGTTTGCAGAACGCGAACCGCACGAGCGTCGGGGCCGCCTCGGCATCGTCGTAGAACGCCGACGTCGGGATCGCAACGACTCCGCACCGGTCGGGGAGCGTGGTGCAGAACGCGACCGCGTCGGCGCCGACGTCCGCGTTGACGAAGTAGGTCCCGGCCGGAACCAGGGGATGCAGTCCGGCCTCCGTCAGACCCGCGCACAGGAGGTCGCGCTTGACGCGCAGCTCGTCGCGCAGCGCCTCGAGGTGGACCGCAGGGAGGCGGAGCGCGGCCGCCGCTGCGTGCTGAAGGGGTGTGCCGCCCGCGAACGTTAGGTACTGCTTGACGCTCTGTACGGCGGCGACGAGCTCGGCGGGGCCGGAGCACCAGCCGATCTTCCAGCCGGTGAACGAAAAGGACTTCCCGACACTCGAGATCGTCAGCGTGCGACGCGCCATGCCGGGGAGGGTGGCGATCGGTATGTGCTTACCGTCGTAGACGAGATGCTCGTAGACCTCGTCGCTGATGCAGACGAGGTCGTGCTCGATGCAGACGCGTGCAATCGCCTCGAGCTCGCTGCGACCGAGCACCCGTCCCGTCGGGTTGTGGGGCGTGTTGAGAAGCATCACGCGCGTGCGGGGGCCGGCTGCAGACTGCAACGCGTCGGCGTCCAGCGCGAATTCGGGTGGCCGGAGCGTGACCGGGCGGCGCCGCGCGCCGGCGAATGCGATGCATGCCGCGTAGGAGTCGTAGTAGGGCTCGAGCACGATCACGTCGTCGCCCTGGTTCACCAGCGCCAGGAGCGCGGCCGCGATCGCCTCGGTCGCGCCGAACGTGACCAGCACGCTCTCGGGCTCGAGACCGTAGTAGGTGCGCTGGTGCTCGAGGACGGCTGCGCGCAGCGTGGGGACTCCACCGAGCGGGGCGTACTGGTTCTCGCCACCGCGTAGCGCGGCGATCGCCGCGTCGATCACCTCGACCGGACCATCGGTGTCGGGGAATCCCTGGCCGAGGTTGATCGCTCCGGTGCGCTGCGCGAGCGCGGTCATCTCGGTGAAGATCGTCGTCCCGAGTCCCTCGAGACGTGCGGCGCGTCGAGGCATCATCGCGAGAGAGTACGGCCGGCTACGCCGGGTCCGCCGCGCCCCAGATCCCGGGCCCGCGCTGGTGCTCGTAGATCAGCGACGTCTCCGCGTGGGCGACCGACGGATGGGTGGCCAGGTGGTCGACGACGAACTCCCTGAGGTTCTGGGCGTCGGCGGCGGCCACCCAGACGAGGTAGTCGGTCACGCCCGTGAGGTGAAAGACCATCAGCACGCCGGGCAGCCCGCGCACGGCCGAGGTGAAGGCATCGATCTGCTCGCGGGCGTGGACGGCGAGCCGGACCGCGATCAGTGCCTGGAGCGGGCGGCCGAGGGCGGCGAGATCGACCTCGGCGTGAAAACCGCGGATGACGCCTCGCTCGCGCAGCGAGCGCAACCGAGCCAATGCCGTGGAGGGCGCCACCCCGACCCGCTCGGCGAGACGCTGGTTGGTGATCCGAGCGTCCGCCGCGACGAGCTCGAGGATCGCCTCATCGATGGCGTCAACGGAAGGCTGTGGATGATTCGGCATCGGTCGCAGGTGAACCAGGCTTCACGAAGTATATGCGCTCAATCCGGCTCAATCTCGCAGAATCTGCGGTGGCTTGCCATGTAACCGCAGGATCATCAAACTGCCACCATGACCGTCACCGCTCCCGCAGCGCTCATCAACGACTCGATCCTGGAGACCATCGGCAACACGCCGCTCGTCAGGCTCTCTCGCATCGCTCCCGGCATTCGGCCCCAGCTCCTGGCCAAGCTCGAGGTCTTCAACCCGGGCGGCTCGATCAAGGACCGGGTCGCGGTCGCGTTGATCGAGGCCGCTGAACGCGACGGCCGGCTCGCCCCTGGCGGAACGATCGTCGAGCCGACGTCCGGGAACACGGGCACGGGGCTGGCGATCGCCGCGCGGCTGAAGGGCTACAAGGTGATCGCCGTGATGCCGGACAAGATGTCCAAGGAGAAGATCGACCTCCTGCGCGCGTACGGCGCGGAGGTGGTTGTCGCGCCGACCGACGTTCCTCCCGACTCGCCTCAGTCCTACTACCGCGTCGCCGATCGCCTGACGCAGGAGATCCCCGGCGCGTTCCAGCCCAACCAGTACTTCAACCAGGCCAACCCGCGGGCCCACTACGAGTCGACCGGACCGGAGCTGTGGGAGCAGACGGCAGGCCGGATCACGCACCTGGTCTGCGGGGTCGGGACGGGTGGCACGGTCACCGGCACCGTCCGCTACCTGCGCGAGCGCAGGCAGGACCTCGAAGTGATCGGCGCTGACCCGGAGGGGTCGATCTACTCGGGAGGGCCTGACAACGTCCGGCCGTACCTGGTCGAGGGCGTTGGGGAGGACTTTTGGCCGGAGACGTTCGACCCGTCGCTCGTCGACCGCTGGATCAGGGTCTCCGACCGCGATGCGTTCCTCACGACCCGCGGGCTCGCCCTGATCGAGGGCATCCTGGCGGGGGGTTCCGGAGGCCTGGCGATGCACGCGGCGCTTCAGGTGGCCGCCGAGGTCGAGGATCCCGAGGCGATGATCGTCGTGATCCTCCCGGACGGCGGCCGCTCGTACCTGTCGAAGATCTACTCCGACAGCTGGATGCGCCAGTACGGGTTTCTCGAGCAGGAGTCCAGGCTGGTCGTCGGCGACGTGCTCCGTCGCAAGCGCGACGCCGGAGAGATCCCGTCGCTCCTGACCGTCGAAACGCATCACCGCGTTCGCGACGCCGTCTCGCTCCTGCACGAGCATCGCGTCTCGCAGCTTCCCGTCGTCAGTCCCCACGACCCGGCGACCGTCGTCGGCGCGATCAGCGAGCGCGGGCTACTCAAGCATGCCGCGGCCGACCCGTCGCGGCTCGACGCCGAGATCGTCGACGTGATGGAGCCGCCGTTTGCGGCCGTCTCGACCGAGGATCCGGTCCGGGACGCGGTCGAGCTGCTGGTCGGCGACCAGCAGGCGCTGCTCGTGACCGACCACGGCCACCCCGCGGGGATCGTCACGCGCGCGGACTTGCTGGAAGCATTGGCTTCGTGAGCGAGCAAGAGCGGCGGCGCGACGCTTTCGCGACCAGGGCCGTCCATGCGGGCCTGACGCCGGACCCGACGTTCGGCTCGGTGATTCCGGCGATCCACCAGACAAGCACGTACGCGCAACGTCGCCCGGGCGAGTTCGTCGGGGACTACGACTACGCCCGCTCTGCGAACCCCACCCGCGCGGCGCTCGAGCAGGCGCTCGGCGAGCTCGAGGGCGGGCTCGCGGTGTCGTTCGCCTCGGGCCTCGCCGCCGAGCACGCGCTGATCACGGTCGTGTGCGAGGCCGGCTCACACATCGTGCTCCCGGGCGACCTCTACGGCGGCACCTACCGGCTCGTCGGCAAGGTCCTCGCCCGCTGGGGGCTGTCCCACGACCTCGTCGATCAGTCCGACCTTGACGCGGTCAAGCGCGCGATCCGGGATGAGACGCGGTTGATCTGGGTCGAGAGCCCGACGAACCCGCTACTGGGCGTGGTCGACATCAAGGGCGTCGTGGCCGGAAAGCGCGATGCACTCGTGGCCGTGGACAACACCTTTGCCACCCCGGTCAACCAGCGACCGCTCGAGCTCGGGGCCGACTTCGTCGTGCACTCGACGACCAAGTATCTCGGCGGCCACTCGGATGTCATCGGAGGGGTTGTGGTCGCGCGCGAGCCCGACTGGTACGAGCGCCTGCGCTTCGTCCAGAACGCGGTCGGCGCGGTTCCCGGCCCGATGGATTGCTTCCTGGTCCATCGGGGGCTGCGCACCCTGCACCTACGGATGGAGGCGCACGCGCGCAGCGCGGCTGCGATTGTCGAACTGCTGCGCGCGACCCCCGAGGTGCGTGACGTGCGCTGGGCCGGCTACAGCGGCATGGTCAGCTTCCGCCACCCGCGTGCGGCCGACGTCGCCGCCCGCACGCGCCTGTTCACCCTGGCCGAGTCACTCGGCGGCGTCGAGTCGCTGATCGAGGTGCCGCAGGCAATGACCCACCAGTCGGTGGAAGGATCCGCGGCCGCGGTCCCGCCGGACCTGATCCGGCTCAGCTGTGGCGTCGAGGACCCGAGTGATCTGGTGGCCGATCTGCAGAAAGCGCTGCAGTAAGTGGTGCTGGCCTAGGAACTCCGCTCGGTCGGGTGTAGCGCCCGTCGATCGCTAGCTGGCTCCAGGAAGCTGGATCAGGTTGACCCCGGCCAGCGGCCCGCCGACCTGCTGCATTGGGCCGCCTCTGCTTAGGCCACCGAGGTCGATAACGGAGAAGCCCGCGTCCCGGAACAACGCGCTCACCTCGGACTTGGCGTCGATGTCATCGCCGGAGAGAAAGATCACTCGCTGGCCACCGGCCTCGTGAGGATCGGAGGCGAGCACCGTCGCGCCGAACGTGTTCGCGGCCTTCACGACGCGCGCGGGCTCAACCAGGTCGGCGACGAGCTCACTTGACGTCCTGCCGTTGAGGTCGCTCGGATCGAAGTCGTTGGTCGCGTCGATCACGATCTGTCGGGTCCACTCGATTCCCTGAACGGCCTCCGGGACGCGGGCCCAGGGCACGCCGAGGACGACGATGCCGGCTGCGGCTGCCTCCTGCACAGTCCCTGCCGATACGCCGTCGCCGAGCGTCGAGACGACCGACGTCAGCGTTTGTGGGCCGCGGCTGTTGGCGATCACGACGGGGTGACCGGCGCGCCGGGCGGTCCGGGCCATCGCCTGGCCGATGCGCCCGGCGCCGATGATTCCAACTGGGTCTTGGCTGGCTGGTTCCATTACGTTCCTTTCTCGAACTGGGACGCGAACAAGTAGCTCACGGCGAGGCTTCGGTACGGTCGCCAGCGCTCCGCCACCCGGACCATCTCGTCCTCGGTTGGGAGGTGGTCGAGTCCGTAGGCCCGTTGGACCGCGTGCCGCAGCGCGAGGTCGCCGGAGAGCAGTACATCGGGCCGATCGAGCGCCACGATCAGGAAGCCGTGTGCCGTCCACGGGCCGATTCCCGGCACTTCCGTCAGCGTCGCCTCGACCTCGGCGTCGGTCATGCGGGACAGTGCGACATCGCTCAGGCGTCCATCGACGAACCGCTCCGCGAGCGCTCGTAACGTGGCTCCCTTGCGAGCCGACATGCCGCTGGCACGGAGCTCCTGTGGGTCTGCCGCGAGCAGCTCCGCCGGCGAGGGCAGGTGTCCTCCGAACCGCTCCTGGAGACGAGACAGGATCGTCCGCGTCGCGCTGACGGAAAGCTGCTGGCCGACGACCTGGAAGACGAGCGTACGGAAGGCGTCAAGCGGAGGAAGTTCGTCGAGCCAGGCCCGCGGACGCAAGTCCGGCTGTGCATCGATAAGCCGCGTGAGCACCGGGTCCGCGCGCCGCAGGAAATCGCGCGCCTGCGGATCGGCCACGGCGCTCCGGCCACGGCGGTCGATCTCGATCTCCTCGGGCACGTCACCAGGCCTTCATGCCGCCGTCGACCACGATGTCGACGCCGGTCACGTACGAACTCTCGTCCGAGGCCAGGAACAATGCGACGTTCGCCACCTCCTCCGGCCGCCCGAGACGACCCAGGAGCGTCTTGCCGAGCATGTAGCTCGCCCACTCCGGGTCCTCGAGTTGTTCTCGGGTCGCGTTGCTTTCGATCAGGCCGGGTGAGATCGAGTTGGCGCGGATCCCATGCTCGCGGCCCTCTACTGCCAGTTGCCGCGTCATCCCAATGATCCCGGCCTTGTTCGTCGTGTGGGCCAGCGAGGGGAGGATCTTGAAGCTGAGCGACGCGTTCAGGGCGAGGTTGAACAACACGTCGATCCGGCCGAACGTGCTCACGGCCAACTCGACGAGTGCCCGGCACTGGGCCGGCTCGCTGAGACGGCACGGCTGCATGGAGGCAATCGCTCCGCCCGTGCTCCGAACCATCTGGACGGTGTCCTCCGCGGCCTCGACGCTGAGGTCGCACCCGACGACCGAAGCACCCTCGCGGGCGAACGCCAGGGCAGATGCCCGCCCCATGCTTCCGCCGGTGCCCGTGATCACACAAACCTTGTCCGACAGCCTGGGCGACTGGATCTCGGTGATCATGATCAGCGGGACTTGGGCCGCAGTTCCTCGGTCGGGTTGCGCAAGACGATCGGCTCTTTTTTGCTCTTCTGCAGGAGGATGAAGGCGATCGTGCCCCAGAGGGCCGGGACCCACAGCGAAATTGCGTGGTAGACGAGCGTGGCCGCGGTGGCCACCGTCCCGCCCACGCCGTAGAGGACGAGCATGCCGATCATGCTGCCGTCGAGCACGCCGATCCCGCCCGGCACCGGGATGAAGTTCGACAGGTAGCCGATCTGATATGCCAACACCACCGGGGCCAGCGGCGGCACCTGGCCCGCGGCGGCAAAGCACGCGAACAGCACCGCGATGTCGAACCACAGGTAGCCGATCGCGCCGACGATCCGCCAGTCGGGATGAAAGATCAGTCGCTTGGTGTCGCGGACGCTGGCCGCTGTTTCGGTCAGAAACGTGTGCAGACGCCCCGGTTCCAGCCGCCGGACGATGCCGTCGACGTAGCGCGGCAACAGCAGGAACAGCACCAGCACGAGGGCGCCGACCGCCGCCGGCACGATGCTGAGCAGAGGGTTGCTGGGACCGGGGAGGCCGAGGAACAGGCCCAGGCCGGCCAGGATCAGCGTGATCACGTTGATCGCGCTCGTGTACAGGAACAGCACCGCCGAGCGCTCGGCGATCCGCCGCGGAGCTGCGCCCCGCTCGACCATCAGCCACGCGCCCACCGCCAGGCTGCCCGCGCCCCCCAGCGACACCGCCGACCCGAACGCCTCCTCGCTCAGCGCGACCCGGGCCCCGACCCGCGTCGGCGCCCGCTCGAACACCTGCAGGAAGGCCACCACGTAGCTGGCGCACGAAAGAACCTCGAGCCCGACCGCGACGACGAGCCACTGCGCCTTCATGTTCGACACCGTGGTCGCCACGCCCTTGAGCCCCGGGACGGCCAACAGCAGCCCAACAGCCAACGCGAGCGCCAAGGCCAGCGTGATGAACCCGTTGCGCAGGCTGCGACGCGCCTTGGAAGCGTCCACCTGCTCTGATTGGGACGACTCGACCGAGCTCACAGTTGGGCGATCGTACGCGCGAGGTGTCGCCGCTTTCTCGCTGGGACTCTTTGAGGAGGGGCGAATCGCGATTTGGATCGCGGGTCCTGGGCGATCAGTTCGCCAGCGTACCGTCGAAGTCGATCGTGGCGTGTGTGCCGTCGCAGAACGGCTTGTTCGAAGAGTGTCCGCAGCGGCACATCGCCATCGGGTCGGGATGTTCGATCACATGCCCGTCCGGGGCGGTCAGCACCACGGGGCCGGAGACGATGTAGGGGCCGTTTTCGCTAGGGGTGATGGTGATGTCGGGCATGGCGGTGACCTTTCTCAGGCGATCTTGATGGTCTTGGAGAGGGGGAGCTTCCGGATTCGGGTGCCGGTGAGAGCGGCGATTGCGTTCGCCAGGGCTGGGGCGACTGAGGGGACGGCGACCTCGCCGACACCCGTGGGCGACTCGGTCGACTCGATCAGGTGGATCTCGATCTGCGGGACCGAGCGCATTCGGACAATCGGGTAGAGGTCGAAGTTCTGGGTGACGATCTCGCCGCCGTCGCCGAGCACGACCTCGCCCCACGCGGCCGCGCTGAGCCCGAACAGGAGCCCGCCTTCGACCTGAGCGCGGACCAGATCAGGGTTGATCGTGATGCCGCAGTCGAGCACGTACACGATCCGATCGACATGGACGCGCTTGCGGTCATCGAGCGAGATCTCGGTCACGTTGGCGCTGTGGCTCAGGAAGCTGGAGCACGTGATTCCACGCGCCCGCCCCTCCGGTAGCGGAGATCCCCAGCCGGCGTGGTCTGCCGCGAGCTCGAGGGCGCGCAGCGTGCGCGGGTTGTCGGCGAGCAGCTCTCGCCGCAGGTCGACGGGGTCGCGGCCAGCCGCGATCGCGAGCTCATCGATCGCCGACTCGCGCGCGAACTCGGTGTGCGAGTTGCCAACCGATCGCCAGACCATGATCGGGACGCCCGACTGGAAGTTCGTCGACTCGAGCTTGAAGTTCTGGAACACGTACGGCGGGTCGGCGGCGCCGGTCGTCGTGAAGAAGTCGATCCCATTCGTGAACATGACATCGCGCACGAACGGCAGGTTGACCGACGTCGGCTCGGCGACGATCTGCTGGTGGTACGCGGTCAATCGACCGTCCGAGTCGGCCGCGGCCCGCACGCGGTGTAGCGCCATCGCTCGGTAGCGGCCGGTCTTGAAATCCTCCTCGCGCACCGACTGGACCTTGATCGGATGCTTCCAGTCGAGGGCCCGGGCGACATGCACGGCCTCGGACGTGGGGTCGCGCCCCGAGCTCGAGTGCAGCCCGAACGATCCCCCGGCGAAGGTCACGTGGATCTCGACCTGCTCCTTGTCGATCCCGGCCGCCTCGGAGGCTGACATGCGCGTCCACTCGGGTGATTCGGTGCTCGCCCACACTTCGAGCACTCCGTCCTCGCGCATCCGGCACGCCGCGTTGTTCGGCTCCATGGCTGCGTGCGCCAGGTACGGCAGCGCGTACATTGCGTCGATGACCGTCGGCGCGTCTCGGAGCACCTGTTCCGCGTCCCCGTCGTCCCGTGCGACCACAGCCTCCTCGCCCGATTCCAGCAAGCGGACGTGCTCGACCAACAACTCCTCCGAACTGCGACGCTCGGACCCCGAGTCATCCCACTCCACGGTCAAGGCGCTTAGCCCTCGCTGCGCGTCCGCGACCGTTTCGGCGACCACCGCGACGCCTTCTTCGATCGGAACCACCGCGGAGACCCCGGGCTCGGCCAGCGCCGCCTTATCGTCGACGGACGCGACGGCCGCGCCGAACCGCGGCGGGTGGAGCACAACTGCGGTCAGCATTCCAGGAAGGCTGACGTCGATCGTGAAGCGGGTGGTGCCGAGGATCTTCGGCGGTGAGTCGACGCGCAACCGTCCTTCGCCCCCGATCAGCTTGTACTCAGACAGGTCCTTGGGCTGGACACCGTCCGGAACCGGGAGATGCTCCGCGCCCGCGGCAAGCTGCGCGAACGTCGCCCTTGTGCCGCTCGCGTGACGCACGACGCCTCGCTCGAACTCGACCTCGTCGGCGGGCACACCCCAAAGCTCTGCCGCCGCGGCCGCGAGCCTGGCCCGCGCCTGCGCCGCCGCCAGGCGGTAGCGGACCCACATTCCCTTCGTCGAGTTAGACCCGCCAGTGAACTGGAAGAGTCCGCCCGTATCGGGATTCCCGTACACATCCTTTGGCGGCCCACCTCCGTTTGCGGCGTTGACCACCAGGACCGAATCGAAGTCGGCGTCGAGCTCCTCGGCCACGACCGTCGCCAGCCCGGTGTGGATTCCCTGGCCCATCTCGATCTGGCTCGAGTACGCGACGATCGTCCCGTCCTCGCGGATCCGGATGTACGGATGGACCGGGTCGCTCGCCTCTTCCGGGGTCAGGCGGCCCACGTCGAGCTCCGGCGCAGCGACGAGCGGACCGGGATCATCGCCCGCGGCGATTGTGCCGGCGGCCTGGTGAATGGCGGCCCGGATCCGCGGATAGGTGCCGCAGCGGCACAGGTTCCCGCTCATCCACTCGTCGATCTTCGCGTCGTCGGGGGACGGGTCTGACTCGAGCAGCGACACGGCGGCCAGCGTCTGGCCCGGCTGGCAGTAACCGCACTGCACGACGTTGCCGCGGTGCCACGCGTCGCGCACCGCGTCGACCACGGGGCCAGAGGCCCCTTCGACCGTCGTGACGGCCTTGCCCACCGCTCGCTCGGTGGCGGTCTGGCAGGACTTCGTGTTGCGTCCGTCGATCAGCACGGTGCAGGCCGCGCAGAAGCCAGCTCCGCAGCCGAACTTCGTGCCATGGAGCCCGACGACGTCCCGGAGCACCCACAGCAGCGGGGTCTTCGCGTGCCGATCGTCAACCTCGACGTCGGCGCCGTTGACGACGAGCTTCATCTGAGACCTCCCTCGAGCGGAACCTGCGGGCGCTGTCGCACGGGCTTCACGATCGCCCCGGCCCAGGTGAGTTGTCCTCGCCGGATGATGGTGATTCGCTGTCCACGCATCCCCGGCCCTGCGCAGCAGCGGTAGGTCAGCCGGGTCTTCCCGCGCCGGCGGGCACGGCGTCGGTCTCCGGGGCGCCGTCGGCGCGCTCGCGGAGATGGAGCGCGTACGCGAGTCCGCGTGAGAGCGCCTTCCTCAGGCTGCACTCCCCCGTCCTGGCCTTCGAGGGCAACACGACCAGCGAGGCGAGCAGGCCGATCGCGAAGATGCCGGCCGCCCACCAGAACGCCGTGGTGTATCCGTGGATCGTTGCGGCATCGACGACTCCGGGCAGGTGGGCGTGCGTTTTGGCGTAGCTCGTGGCAGCACTGGCCGAGATCGTGCTCAGCAGGGCGAGCCCGATCGATCCGCCGATCTGCTGGCAGGCGTTGACGACCGCGGAGGCGACGCCGGTCTCCTTCGCCTCGACCCCCAGCGTCGCCGTCCCGATAGCGGGCGCGAAAATGGAACCCAGCCCGAGGCCAACGACCAGGAGCCCCGGAAGGACGTTCGCGGCGTAGGTGCTGGTCGGAGTCAGGCGCGTGAACAGGTACATCCCGACGATCGCGAGCGCCATCCCGGTGACCACGAGCGGCTTGGGCCCCGTGCGCGGCAGCACCCGAGTCTGGGCGGTGGTCGAGGTGAGCACCAGCACGGCCGTCAGCGGCAGGAAGGCGAGCCCAGAGGTGATCGGCGAGAAGCGCAGGTTCAGTTGCATGAAGAACGTCAGGAAGAAGAACACGCCGAAGATCCCCGCGGCGGCGAGCAGGATCGAGAGGTACGCGCCGCCGCGAGCCCGGTCCCGCACGATGTGCAATGGCAGCAGCGGGTGGCTGGAGCGGCGCTCGATCAAGACAAACGTGATCAGCAGCACCGGGGAGGCCACGAGCGCGATGATCGTCGCGGTGGCCGTCCAGGAGTGCCTCTCTGCGTTGGAGAAGCCGTACACGAGCGCGAACAGGCCGAGCGAACCGGTGAGCAGCCCGGGGATGTCGATCCTCTCGCGTTCCGGCGCACGGTGGTTGACGAGCAGCCGCAGCGCGAAGATCGCGGTCGGGATGGCGATCACCAGGTTCACGTACAGGCACCAGCGCCACGAGAGCACCTGCGTCAAGATGCCGCCGAGCAGCAGGCCGAGCGAGGCGCCGCCGCCGGCGATCGCGCCGAAGATCCCGAACGCCTTGTTGCGGTCGGGGCTCCCTGCGAAGGTCACCGTCAATAGGCCGAGGGCTGACGGAGCGAGCAGCGCGCCGAACGCTCCCTGCAGCGCTCTCGCGCTCACGAGCGTCAAGAACGAGGTCGCGAGGCCGCCGATGGCCGAGACGATCGCGAACCCGGCGAGCCCGACGATGAAGGTCCATTTGCGCCCGAACAGATCGCCGAGCTTGCCCCCCAACAGCAGCAGGCTTCCGAACGCCAGCGCGTAGGCCGTGACGATCCATTCGCGGTCGCTCGTCGAGAAGTGGAGCGCCTTCTGTGCCGAGGGCAGGGCGATGTTGACGATCGTGGCGTCGAGCACCACCATCAGCTGCGCGACGCTGAGCAGCGCCAGCGCCGCCCAGCGGTTCGGGTCCGCGCGGCCTGGAGGCTCGGCTATCGCTGGATCAGCCGCGGTCATCGAGCGCTCCCGGGTGTGTGCTCTCATGGGATGTCGGTCTAGCCCGGATGTGTCGAAGTTCGAGCAGTTCGAGTCCGAGCGCCTCGATCTGGGCGAGGACGCCGAACAACGCGGACCGATCCTCGAGCAAACCGGTGAGCACTGTCTCGCCGCCCTTCAGCTCAGACACCATCGAGGGAAAGGCCGACAGGGCGGTAGCTCCGAGCCGGCCGTTTATCCGGATCGTGTACAAGCACGGCGGTGTGGCCACGCGATCATCCTGCCGCCCGACCTAGTGAGCCGGCGACGCCGGAATCCGGTGATTGTGCGCGCCCCGGTGCTCGCGCTGCGTCGTCGACGTTCAGGAGCGCCCGGGTGAGAGGAGCCGCAGCTCCCGTGCGCGCCCAACGGCGGAGGAGCGATCGCGCGCGTCGAGCTTCGAATAGATGTTGCGCATGTGCGTGTTGACCGTGTTGATGGAGACGTAGAGCTCTCGCGCGATCTCAGGCCGCGTCAGGTTTGTCGGCAGATATCGCAGCACGCGCAGCTCGCTTGGGCTGAGCTCCTCTGGCTGCGACAGTCGCTCTCGGTCGGTGCTCGGCGCCGACGTGCCTCGCAGCTGGTCAAGGATGTCGGCGAGAAGGGCGCCATGAGCCGTTTCGTGACGCGGGAGTGCGTCGAGCAGTTCCGCGGCTTCGTTCATCACAAAGGGAAAGATAAGTCGGTCCGGCTCGGCGGCCGCGAGCGCTGCCTCGGCTGCGGCAGCGGCGGCGTTTCGATCCCCCAGGTATAGGTGCGCAGTCCCGGCGAGCAGATGGGCTTCGACGAGTGTGAACGCGGGGACGACCGGGGGCGTGATGTCCCGAATGTCTCGGAGTACATCCAACGCCGCAACGGGGTCGCCGTCCGCCATGCAGATCACTGCACGCGCGTTGAAAATGGCACCCATTCGCTCCGGTTCGGCGGAGAATCCGGCGAGCGTTGCGCGCGCCTCATCTGTCATCCCAAGGCGAGCCTGCATGGCCGCGAGCCATCCGGCAATCCGCGGGGCAAGAGCGTGCACACCTGTGAGTAGCGACTGCGTCTGCGCTGCCGCCGCGAATTCTTCGAGCGCTGACCGATGCTGCGCGCGACCCGCGTGCAACATGCCCGTCGCCAGGTGCAGAAGCACCGCGGCGGCGGGGTCAACCTGTGCCTCGGCGACCTCCCAGGCGCGGCGTAGCCAGCGCTCACCCTCGTCGAACTCGCCCATCCAGATCGCCATGCCGCCGAGCGACCCAAGCGCGGGCGCGAGTATCGGGCGATCGTCCAAGCCATGACGCTCGGCCAGGGCCACCGCCTGACGGCTGCGCTCGCGTGCGGTCGCGACCGAGACCAGCTTTGAGGGGAAACCTTGATGCGCCCGACACGCGACCTCCAGGTAGGGTCGGCCGATCCTCCGGGCGAGCGCGGCTCCCTCGGAGAGGTGCCGCTCAGCGTCAGCGAGTCGCCCAGACCACGTCTCGACGATCCCGAGATTGAGCAGCGCGACTCCCCGAAGCTCGCTGCCCGTCCCGATCTGGTCGGTCGATTCGTCTGAGATCGAAGCATCGAGCAGGTTCGCTTGCTCGATTACTTCACTGAACCGACCGCTACGCCGTGCTATCGCCAACCGCAGAGACGCGATGGCCACCGCCAGGCGGCGGCGGCGAGCCGACGGAGCGCTCTGGACGTAGGACTCGGCGAGCGCCAGCTGAGCAGCCGCTTCCTCCAACCGTCCCTGGTTCAGCTCAGTTGCCGCGTGGGCAAGCGCCAGGTCAGGATGATCGGCTGATGCGCCCTGAGGAAACGCCTGCAGCGCCGCGTCGATCGTTCCCGCCTGCCCGTCGAGCACCCACCTGAACGAGTGGTCTGCGACGAGCCGGGCGGCATCAGGCCAATCGCCGGCCGCGAGCGTGTGCCGCACGGCCTCGACGACCTCCCCGTGGTCGGCGAACCACCGTGCAGCCCGGCGGTGGAGGTCAGGGAC
Organism: uncultured Solirubrobacterales bacterium; assembly: GCA_963704385.1. Taxonomy (GTDB): domain Bacteria; phylum Actinomycetota; class Thermoleophilia; order Solirubrobacterales; family Solirubrobacteraceae; genus Palsa-465. The sequence goes on along the minus strand of OY969904.1, from coordinate 4,345,156 downwards.
CTCATCGCCCAACGTTCGGCGGAGCTCCAGGCGCAGGAAATCCGCCAGCAGCTGGTGGTAGCGAAACCACTTACGCTGAGCGTCGAGCGACACGACGAACGCATTGGCTTCCTCGAGTTCCAGCAGCATCTGCTCCGAGCCCGAGCGGCCTGCCAGCAGGTCGGCAAGTTCGCCGTTCATCCGGTCCACGAGCGAGGTTCGCAGCAGCATGCTCTGAACCTCGCTCGATTGGCGTTCGAGCATCTCGGCCATCAGGTATTCCCCGATCGCCCTGTCGGTCCCCGAGAACTCAGCCACGAAACGCTCGGGATCTGGGTGTCCGCTGAGCGAGATCACCGCCAGGCGCAGGCCAGCCGCCCAGCCCTCCGTGCGCTGGTACAAGGCGGCCGCGCCGGCATCGGACAGACTGATCGTGGACGCAGCGAGCAGTTCGCGCGTCTCGCGCTCAGTGAACCGTAGATCGCCCCCCCGGATCTCGGCGATCTCGTCCGCAAGCCTGAGCTGGTGCAGCCTGATCGGCGGGTCCCGGCGCGACGACAGCACCACGCGCGCAGACCCCGGCGCAGTCGCGAGCAAATGCTCGAGCTGCGTGAGGGCGTCAGCTGACCTCAGCTCGTGGAGATCGTCGATGATCAGCACGACGGGTTCGATTTGCTCCACGAACTCCGACAGGACCCGCTCGACCACCTGGTCGCTGTCGAGCGCAGCGCTCGCCGCGGGTTGCATCCCAGGATCAATCGAGCGCTCCGGGATGCGGATCGCGTCAAGGATGGCGCGCCAGAACCGCTGCGCATCCTGTTCGTTGCGGTCGACGGACACGAACGCGACGCGAGGAACGCTGATCGAGCGGTCAGCCCACGCCCGCAGCAGCGACGTCTTCCCACTTCCGGGCGGCGCCGAGATGACCGTCACCCGCTTGGTCACAGCGCGATCCAGCAGCTGGAGGTGGTCCTTCCTATCGAGCAGGCCCCGAGCGGCCGAACCGTCTCTCGAGGTCGGCTGCTCCAGGTGCTCCGCGCGCTGCGTCTTCGTCAAAGCGGTCATGTTGGTCGTGCTGGCGCCACGGTCGGGTCCTTCGACCAGCTTAGGTCGTCGGACGAGCGTTTGACCTGCGGGCGAACCATCGTCCACGGACAGAGCCGCGCTCTCCGGGATCCTCATGACACCCACGGCCCGGGTCTGCGCTGTGGCCGACGCCCGCGCATGGCTAACGTTGCTCGCTTTCCACCGGCACCAGAGCGTGGCACCACTGACAGGCGTTCGAATCCTTGAATCCCTAGTCGTGACCCGAGCGTCGCCCTCAGTCATGCTTAGCCTAAATGAGCGACGCGTCGCCGCCGGTTCTCTCGTCAGGAAGGCTGTTGCTCGGCCGGGAACGCGAACGCGAGGTGCTCGACCGGCTGCGGGACGGCGTGCGCGTCGGGCGTGGCGGCCTGTTGGTCGTGCACGGCGAAGCGGGCGTCGGCAAGACCGCCCTGCTCGAATATGCGGCCGGCGCTGGGCCCGAGTTTCGGATTGCCCGGACGTCCGGGATCGAGGCCGAGATGGAGCTCCCGTTCGCGGCGGTTCAACAGCTGTGTTCGCCGTTCTTCGCGCTGATGAAGCAGCTTCCGCAGCCCCAGCACGAGGCGCTTGGTGTCGCGTTCGGGCTCAGTGCCGGGCCGGCGCCGAATCCGTTCTTGGTCGGGCTGGCGGTCCTCGGCCTGCTCGCCGAGGCCGCCGAGGAGCAGCCGCTCGTATGTCTCGTTGATGACGCGCAGTGGCTCGATAGTGCGTCCGCGCGGACCCTGGCCTTTGTGGCCCGCCGTCTCTTGGCGGAGAAGATCGCGCTCGTATTCGCGACACGAGAGCTTGGCGGTGCGCTCACCGGTTTGTCCGAGCTTCACATTGGTCCCTTGGGCCGTCGTGATGCGCGGGCGCTGTTGGAGTCGGTCTTGCCGACTCGGCTCGATCAGCCGGTGCTGGAGAGGATCGTTGCCGAGACGCGCGGGAATCCGCTCGCGCTGCTCGAGTTGCCCAGGGGGCTGACGCCGACGGAGCTGGCGGGAGGGTTTGGCTTGCCGACCACGGTCCCTCTGTCCGCCGGCATCGAGGAGAGCTTCATGCGGCGACTGGGAACGCTTCCTCGGGATGCTCGTCGCTTGCTGCTGGTGGCGGCGACGGACCCGACCGGCGATCCGGCGCTGGTGTCGCGCGCGGTTGAGCGGCTCGGCATTTCGGAGTCAGCCGCGCACACCGTCGAATCGGAGGACTTGTTGGTTCTCTCCCCCCGCGTGGTGTTCCGCCACCCGCTGGTTCGCTCGGCCGTCTACGGAGCCGCCGGGCTGAGTGAGCGACGCGACGTCCACCGCGCGCTCGCCGAAGCGACCGATCCGGAAGTCGATCCGGATCGGCGCGCCTGGCACCGCGCGCAGGCCGCAGCCACGCCCGACGAGGACGTCGCCGCGGAACTGGAGCATTCGGCAGCCCGTGCCCAGGCGCGTGGTGGCTTCGCGGCGGCCGCGGCCTTCCTCGAGCGCGCGGTGGCACTCTCGCCCGCAACCTCGCGCCGCGCGCAACGCGGGCTAGCCGCCGCGCAGGCGAAGTTCCAAGCCGGCGCGCTCGAAGACGCCCTCGATCTTCTAGAGACTGCCGAGACAGCCGCTGCTGCCAACGATCTTCTGCGCGCCCACGCGCACCTGTTGCGCGCTCAGATCGAGTTCGCATCGACGCGTGGCAGCGACGCGACCCCGCTACTGCTCGCGGCCGCGCGCGAACTCGAAGCGGTCGACCCCGGCCTCGCGCGGGCGACCTACCTGGAGGCGCTGTCCGCGGCGATGTTCGCCGGCCGGCTGGTTCACGGCGAGGGGGTAGTGGAGGTGAGCGAGGCCGCGCTTGCCGGCCCCCCGCCGTCCCAGCCGCCGCAGCCGTCTGATCTACTCCTGCACGGGTTGGCGGTGCGGTTCACCGAGGGGTACGCGGCGGCGGCGCCGCTGCTGAAGCAGGCGTTGAGCGATTACCAGCGCGAGGTCGTCGCATCACCGGAAGAGGCCCGGTGGCTTTGGTTTGCCAGCTGGGTCGCGTTATACATGTGGGACGACGCGAGCTGGACGGTGCTGTCGACACGACAGCTTGAGCTCGTGCGGCAAACCGGTGAGCTTTCCGTGCTGCCGTTTGTCCTCACTAATCGGAGCAGTGTTTACGCGTTCTTCGGCGAGCTGGCAACGGCAGCACTCCTCGAGGAGGAGCTGAGAGCGGCGACTGAAGCGACCGGAATCGCCGCTGTCCCCTACGGTCGGCTGTCGCTTGCTGCTCTGCGGGGTCGCGAGGCCGAGTTTTCGGAGGTGATCCGAACCACGGTCGGCGAGGCGGAGGCGCGGGGGGAGGGGCTCGCCCTGACGGTCACCGAGTTTCTGAGCGGAGCCCTCTACAACGGGCTCGGCCGCTACGAAGCTGCGCTGGCCGCGGTCGTTCCCGCCGAGCGCTTCTACACGGAAGGGCCGGCGATTTGGGCGCTGACCGAGCTGATCGAGGCGGCCGTTCGGTGCGGCCAGCCGGAGCGTGCCCGGCGTGCGTTCGAGCGGGTGCAAGAGACAACTCGCGCTGCCGGCACTGACTGGGCGTTGGGGATCGAAGCCCGCTCCCGCGCGTTGCTCAGCGATGGCGATGACACTGAGGAGCTCTACAAAGAGGCGATAACGAGGCTCCGTCGGACACGCATCCGCGTCCAGTTGGCTCGCACCCACCTCCTTTACGGCGAATGGCTTCGGCGTGAGCGCCGACGTCTAGACGCTCGCGAGCAGCTGCGAACCGCCCACCAGTTCTTCAGAGACGCCGGTGTGGAGGCGTTCGCCGAGCGCGCACGGCTCGAGCTGGAGGCGACAGGTGAGCGTGCCCGCAAGCGGACCGTGGACACCCTGGACGAGCTCACCCCGCAGGAGACGCAGGTCGCTCGCCTTGCCGCGCAAGGGGAGACAAACAGAGAGATCGCGGCTCGACTGTTCATCAGCGCGAGCACCGTGGAGTACCACCTGCGCAAGGCATTCCGCAAGCTCGACGTCAAGTCACGCACACAGCTCGAAGGCCGGCTGTCGTAGCCCGGCGGCGGCGCTTGGTACGGCATGGGTCGCTGAATCACCCGGATCTGGCGATGACGCATCCCCGGCGTGCTGGCCAGGATCCGGCTGCGAGTTATCGACCTGAGGAGAACGAGAGCCATGTCCGAGATCGGAAACGGCCGCGCCGGTCGCGCCGACGTAGTCATTGTGGGAGGAGGCTCAGCCGGCGGCGTCCTCGCCAGCCGTCTCAGCGAGGATCCAACCCGCTCGGTCCTGCTGCTTGAGGCAGGCCGGGCCTACGGCGTCGATGGCTATCCGGACGACCTCCGGGACGCCGCGCACGTGCCGGCCAACCCCGAGCACGAATGGGGCTTCACGGCCCGCGGCGGAGCTGCCTCCCCGCAGATCGATGCCGCGCGCGCCAAGGTGCTCGGCGGCTGCTCGACCCACAACGCCACCGTCGCGATGCGCGCGCGGCCGAGCGACATCCGCGACTGGCAACTTCACGGCCTCGACGATTGGACGATCGAGGACGTCTTCGCAACGTTCCGGGAGATGGAGAACACGCCCGATGGCGACGACGCATACCACGGACGGACGGGACCGTTCCCGATCCGGACCCGCAAATACGACGAGCTGACGCCCTCGTTGCGTGGGTTCATCGATGCGGCAGTGGCAGAAGGGTTCCCGGTGGTCGAGGATTTCAACGGACCGAACCCGAGCGGGGTCGGTGGCTACCCGGTCAACGTCATCGACGGCGTTCGTCAGAACACCGGCATGGTCTATCTCACCGAGGAGGTTCGCAACCGCCCCAACCTCAAGATCTCAGGCGATGTGCTCGTCGATCGCGTCCGGTTCGACCAGGGACGTGCGATCGGCGTCGTCATGGCCAGTGGCGCTGAGATTCCTGCGGGCGAGGTGATCCTCTCCGGCGGCTCATACGGGAGTCCGGCGATCCTGCTGCGGTCTGGCGTCGGCCCGGCGGCTGATCTGGCGGAGCTCGGCATCGACGTCGTAGCCGATCTGCCGGTCGGGCAGCGCCTTCAGGACCAGCCCTTCTACTACAACGCCTACGCGCTGAAAACGGATGCCCTTGACATGCGGCCAGCGGTCGGCGCCTTCCTGTGGAGACAGTCCAGCGAAGCGCGCGGCGACGAACTGGACATGCACATCGCCGTGACGCACCTCATGCCTCCCGAATACAGCCCGACCGGTGGGGCGATCGCGCTGAGTGTCGCCATCGTCAAGCCCGACACTCGAGGGACCCTACGGTTGCGTAGCCGGGACCCGCGAGAGCAGCCCGAGATCGACTGCAACTTCCTGGCCGAGGACAGGGACGCGCGCCGGATGCTCGAAGGGGTCAAGCTGGCCCGCAAGATCGGCCGTAATCCAGCGCTCGCTCAGTTCCTCGAGCTCGAAATCCTTCCCGGCGACGCGGTCGGGGACGACCAGCTCGCCGACGCGGTGGCCTCGAACCTGGCGTCCTACGGGCACCCCACGGGGACGGCGCCGATGGGCGGTCCTCAGGACCCGTGGGCGGTCGTGGACTCACATGGCGCCGTCAAGGGGATCGATGGACTGCGTGTCGTCGACGCATCGATCATGCCGGTCGTTGTTTCGGTGGCGCTGAACCCCACCACCATCATGATCGCCGAGCGGATCGCACAGACGGTGTACGCAAGCGATCCTGCGTCCAGCCGTCGCGGAGTTCAAGTGGCTCCGAGAGCCTGAGCCGTGTCACCGGTCAGCGCCGCGCGCGCCGCTCGATCGCGAGGCTCGCGCGCCTGACCGCCTCCGCATACGCCGTGCGCGCCCGGTGGGGCAGCGGCAGCGGCGATCGGCCCGTGGACTGGGCCCGCCGTCCGCCGGGCTCGTCGATCTGCGCACCGGCCGCCACCGCCGCCACGACCGCATCGTCGTGCGCCGATGCCTTGCCCGCGGTAACCCAGGCGTAGCGGAACGCGAGGCCGGCGGCGAGATAGAGCGCGCTCGCTAGATCGTGCGCTCGTGGGCCCGCCCGGCGCCGCAGGAGTCGGAGCGACAGGCCGGCGGCCACCAGGACCTCGGCGGTGCGGAACGTGGCCCCCGCGCGGCCCGAACGAAGCGCGTCACTCGCCGCTCCGAGGCGCCGCTCCCCGACCCGCGAGAGCGCGAGCTCGGTCAGCATCGCGGCGGTCTCGAGCGTGCCGAGCGCCCCGCGGGTCGGGTGGCCGTGCGGGAGGCCGCCTGCTACGAGCACCAGGCGGGTCGCGGAAGCCCCGGTGGCGGTCGCGGTGGCGACGAATGCCGGTCCGAGGATCGTGCGGCTGCGCGACCACACCGGGACCGCGGTGCAGGCGAGCAGCACGCCGGTGTACGAGCCGAGGTAGCTGCCCAGCAGCGAGGTCAGCGTCCCGAGCGCGCGCGCGGCCTTCGGCCGCCCGGCGACGTCCGCCGCCACGGCCAGGGAAGCAGAGCCACTGAAACCGACCAGGCACCAGGCGCCCATGTTCATCGGCGAGCGGGGCTTGAAGACCCTCATCATGTTCAAGAACCGCTCCGGGCGGCCGAGATCGGCGATCAGCAGGACGGGCGCGGGCGCGACGGCGCCGAGCGCGACCTTGCGGGCGATCGCGGCGGAGCGGTGATCGCCGGCGGCGTCGCAGGCGAGCGCGACGAACGCCGAGCCGGACGCCATCCCGCCGAACCAGAAGTAGCTCGCCACCTGCCAGCCCCACAGCGGTGCGTGGATAAACGGTCCGTGGATGTCCGAGACCGGCGCGCCGCGCATCCTCCGGTTCGCCGCAGCTACCTGACCGGGAGCGGGCTCGGCACCGGCGTAACCAGTGTCGCGCCGCTTGTACAGAAACGACCACCGAGCGTCGCCAAAGTCTGGGCGCGCGAGCGCGACGGGGGCCGCCGGGTCGGCCGCGGCCCACGAGCCCGGTCCGCCGCGCGTGCCCAGCGCGGGGTGGATGTCGCGGGTTTCGGTGTCGTGGTCAGCCACCCACTCGGTTTCGCGTCCGCGGGCGGTGTCCGGAGGCTCGTGCTCTGGAGCCAGCTCCGCCGCCTCGCCGCCGTGCTCCAGCGTTCCCTCCCAGCGGTGCTCGCGCGTCACCAGGTCCCCCCTCCAGGTGTGCCCCGGCTGCGGCGTGCGGCCGTGACGAACGCGAGGACCGCGCCCGCGCTCGCGAGCAGACCGGCGCCGACCCCGGCCAGTGTGGCCGGGACCACGTTCTCCTGGACCGGCGAGTCCGCGTGTGCGGGCAGCCCGTAGCGCTCGGGTGGCTCGGTCAACAGGAAGAACGAGCCCAGACCGCCAGCGAGCTGCTCTCCGGGCTCGTCGCCGGCTCCGTACAGGTAGGCACCCTCGATGCCGCGTCGATGCAGCTCGGCGACGCGGCGAGTGGCGAGCTCCACCAGCTGCTCGTGGGGGCCGAACTGGATCGAGTCGGTCGGGCAGGACTTCGCGCAAGCCGGCTCCAGTCCGTCCTCGAGGCGGTCATAACAGAGCGTGCACTTGCCCGCGCGCCCGTCCTCGGGGTCTCGGTCGACCACCCCGAACGGACACGCCGGCACGCAGTAGCCGCAACCGTTACAGACGTCCGGCTGCAGCACCACCGTCTGATGCTCGGTGCGGATCAGCGCGCCGGTGGGGCAGGCGTCGAGACAGCCCGCGTTGGTGCAGTGCTTGCAGACGTCGGACATGAACACCCAATCGCCCAGCTTGCGCGTCGCCTCGGCGACGTCCACGAGGCCCGACGCGGGCTGCGCAGCCTCCACGAGGTCGATTGCCCCGGCGGCCGGGATTGCCGGCAGCTTGCCCCCGGCCCCGGCGTCGAGCGCGCGCCGTGCCTCTTGCTCGAGCTGCGGCGAGGGCTCGAACAGCTCGACGAACCGGACGTGGCGCCACGTCGAGGCCGAGAGGTCTCCCGTGTGGTCGTAGGACAGGCCCTGGCCCGACTGCCAGCCGTCCGCGGGCAGGTCGTTCCACTGCTTGCACGCGACCTCGCAGGCCTTGCAGCCGATGCACACCGTGGTGTCGGTGAAGAAGCCCATCCGCGGGATTGGGACCCCGCCCAGCTCGCCGGTCTCGCCCACCCCGCCCACCCGATGGATGGCGATCTCGGTGTCCGGGACGCTGGTGCTCACCGGCTCGCCTCCTCCGGATCCTCGGCCACCGGGTCGTCTTCATTCGGCCGGATGTGATGCCCGGCCAGCGTGGCGCCGGCCAGCCGCGCGGTGCTCGCGCCCTGCCTGCGACCAGCCCGGACGTCGCAGGTGAAGGCCTTGTCATCCTGGATCGAGACGTTCGGATCGCCGGACAGGGAGACGAGCTCGTTGGCCGTGTCACCGCGTGAAAGTCCGCTGTAGCCCCAGTGCCACGGCAGCGCTATCTGGTGAATGACTTGTCCGTCCACCCACAACGGCCGGATGCGGTCGGTGACCTTGGCCCGCGCCTCGATCTCCGCCCGCTCGGTGACGATTGTCATCCAGCCGCCGTCCTCGATTCCCCGGTCGGCGGCGAGCTGCGGATCGATCTCGGCAAACATCTCCGGCTGCAGCTCGACCAGCCAGGGCACCGTGCGGCTCATCCCGCCCGCCGTGTGATGCTCGGTCAGCCGGAAGGTCGTCGCCACCAGCGGGTAGCGGGGGTCGCCGGGCGCGTGGTATGGATTCTCGGGCCGCTGCCAGCGGATCGCCGCCGGGTTTGTGCCCGGCTTGGGGTAGAGCAGGTTCGGCAGCGGCGACTCGAGCGGCTCGTAGAAGGTGGGCAGGGGCCCGTCGAGCAGCCCGCTGGGCGAGTACAGCCAGCCGCGGCCGTCGCCCATCATGATGAACGGGTCCGTGCCACCGATGGCATCCATACCTCGAGCGTCCGGCGCCGGGCGATAATCGGGATGCTTATCGGGGGGGAAGTCGGGGACGTCGTATCCCGCCCAGCGACCCTGCTCCTCGTCCCACCAGACGTAGCGCTTGCGTTCAGACCACGGCCTGCCCTGCGGATCGGCGCTGGCCCGGTTGTAGAGGATCCGCCGGTTCGCGGGCCACGCCCACGCCCACTCCGGCGAGACGATGCCGCCCTCAGCGCTGATGTCGCCGGGGCGGCGCCGGCGCGCCTGATTGACGCCGTCTCTGTAAATACCGGAGTAGATCCAGCAGCCGCAGGCGGTCGAGCCGTCGCCGCGCAGCTCGTCGAACGAGCCGACAGGCTTGCCCGTCGCGATGTCGTAGCCGTTGATCTCCTTGATCACGGCCTCCACGTCGGGCTCGCGCACCTCCCCGCACTCCGGGTAGTCCCACTTCAGGTTCACGATCGGCCAGTCCCGCTCGCGGTCGGATCCCGCGTAGTGCGCCCTGACTCGCTTGGCCAGGTGGTGCGTGAACCACAGCTCCGAGCGCGCGTCACCGGGCGGGTTGAGCGCCTTGTCGCGGAACTGCACCAGGCGCTGGGTGTTTGTGAACGTGCCCTCCTTCTCGATGTGCGAGGCGGCGGGCATCAGGAACACCTCGGTCTGGATTGCCTCGGGGCGAAGCTCGCCCGACCGCACCTCCGGCGAGTCCCGCCAGAAAGTGGCGGTCTCGATCTCGGCCAGATCGCGCACGACCAGCCACTTCAACCTGGCCAGGGCACGTCGCTGAAGCCCGGCGTGCTGAGAGCCGACCGCCGGGTTCTGCCCCATCACCAAGAGGCCCTCGAGCCCGCCGTCGAGGGCCCGGAGCATGGTCGAGAAGTGGGAGTGGTTGCCGGTCAGCTTGGGCAGCCAGCCGAAGCCGTAGTCGTTCTCCGCGGTCGCCGCCTCGTCGAACCACGCCTTGAGCAGAGAGACGATGTAGGAATCAAAATGAGACCACCAGCCTCGATCCGCCTTGCCGACGCCGATGTACTCGGCAAGCGTCAGATGACCCTCGCGGGTCCGCGGCATGTGCAGGTACCCCGGAAGTAGGTCATAGAGGGTCGGGATGTCGGTCGACCCTTGGATCGACGCGTGCCCGCGCATCGCCATGATGCCGCCGCCAGGCCGGCCGACATTGCCCAGCAGCAACTGGAGAATCGCCGCGGTGCGGATCATCTGCACAGCCCCGGAATGCTGCGTCCAGCCGTTTGCATAGCAGAACGCGCTCGTGCGCTCACGCCCCGAGTTGGCGATCAGCGCATCCGCCACGGCCATGAACTCCTCGGGTGAGATCCCGCAGATGCGCTGCACCATCTCCGGCGTGTAGCGGGCGAAGTGTCGGCGCAGGATCTGAAAGACGCATCGCGGGTGCTTGAGCGTTTCGTCGTGCTCGAGACCGTCGACCGACATCCCCGCGCCGGTGTGCTCGCTGAACGCCTGCGTAGCATGCTCATGCGGCCCAGCCGAGAAGTTGACCTGGCAGCCCCCATACATCCACGAGGTCGGGTCGTAGGTTCCAGTCTCGGGGTCGTAGCCCGAGAACACGCCATCCAGGTCCTCGGTGTCGCGAAAGCTCTCGTCGACGATCGCAGCCGCGTTCGTGTAGTTGACGACGTACTCCTTGAAGTAGGACTCAGTCTCGATCACGTGGCGGATGATTCCGCCGAGGAACGCGACATCGGTTCCCGCCCGGATGGGGACGAACAGATCGGCCATCTGGCTCGTGCGGCCATAGCGCGGATCGACGTGGATCACGCGCGCGCCCCGCTCCTTGGCCTTCATCACCCACCGGAACCCAACCGGGTGCGCCTCGGCCATGTTCCCGCCCTCGATCACGATGCAGTCGGAGTTCTGGAGGTCCTGCTGGAAGTTGGTGGCGCCGCCGCGCCCGAATGAGGTCCCCAGACCGGGGACCGTCGAGCTGTGTCATATCCGCGCCTGGTTCTCGATCTGGATCGCCCCCATTGCCGTGAACAGCTTCTTGATCAGGTAGTTCTCCTCGTTGTCGAGCGTCGCCCCGCCCAGGTGGGCGAATCCGAGTGTCCGGTCGACGCGCCAGCCATGACGATCGGTGTCCTGCCAGCCGTTCTCCCTCGCCGCCATCACCCGCTCGGCGATCATGTCCATCGCCCGCTCGAGGTCGAGCTCCTCCCACTCCATGCCGCCCGGACGGCGGTACTTGACCTTCGTCAGCCGCCCGGGCTGCTGCACGAGCTGGCGCGAAGACGCGCCCTTCGGGCACAACGTCCCCTGGTTGATCGGCGAGCGCGGGTTTCCCTCGATGTCGACCAGCTCGCCGCCCCGCGTGTACACCAGCTGGCCGCAGCCGACGGCACAGAACGGGCAGACGGACTCAGTCACCTTCAGCCCAGCGATTCGGGCACTTGCGCCGAGCGTTCGGTCTGACGCCGCACTCGGGCCGAGACCCATGTCCATCGCACGACCGACCAGCGGAAGGCGCCGCAGCGACTCGAACGAGCGCGGACGGGACCCGTACGAGCTCATCGCCGCAACCCAGCTCCTGCCGACCCGGAACGGACGAGGAGAAGACCTTCACGCGGGATGTCTAGATGCCGGCACGCGCTCGACATGCGGCGACGGTCCCTGACGGCTGGGTGATCCGGCATCACCGAGATGCGGTGATTCACGTCGCGGAGGCTACTCGCCGACGCGCCGCGGTGGGGATCTCATTCCGCAGCCGTCGGCGGCGTTGCTGTTCTCGCCCTGGGTCGACCTGACCCTGTCCGTGCAGGCCCGCTTTGGATCACCCGGATCCGGCGACGACGGCTCACCTGACTCGTTGGGAGATTGGCCAGACCGCGCAAGGCGACAGAACGTTTAGAAAGGAAGCCGAGACCTAATGACCAGCCAAGCGGTTCGCGACCCGCTCGCAGACCATCTCCTCACGCCGCAAAATTCCGCGTTCCTCCTGATCGATTGGCAGCCCACGCAGATCTCGACGGTCCGGTCCGGGGACCAGGACCTGCTGCTCAGCAACGCCGTCTCCACCGTGAGGACCGTGAAGGCCTATGGCGTGCCGGTCGTCCATTCGACGGTGAACGTTGCTTCCGGGCAGCAGCAGCCGACGGTGCCGGAGCTCGCAGAGTTGGTGAAGGACGACGAGCCGCTCGATCGCACGACGATGAACTCGTGGGAAGACGTCGAGTTCGTCGACGCCGTTCGGGCGACCGGCCGGCGGAAGCTCATCCTCTGCGCCCTGTGGACCGAGATCTGTATGGCGTTCGTGGCCCTCGATGCCCTTCGCGAGGGGTACGAGGTGTACCCCGTGGTCGACGCAATCGGCGGCACCTCGCTGGAGGCTCATCGCGCCGGGCTCGAGAGAACCGTCCAGGCCGGAGCGCAGCCGATCAGCTGGGTGTCCCTCGCCGGCGAGTTGCAGCGCGATTGGGCTCGTCAGGAAACCGTTGCGGCGCTGGTCGAGATCGTCCTGACGGACCGTCTGTTGAAGGAACAGGCCGGCGTCGAGGCCGCGGCATGAGCCTCACCGTCGACCTTCACCACCACGTCATTCCCGACTTCTATTGGGAGGCCTCAAACGAGGACGGGAATGCCGCAGGCGGCATCAATCCCCCGCCCTGGAGCCTCGATGGCGCGATCGCGTACCTCGACGAGGCGAAGATCGACGTCGCGGTCCCATCGATCAGCACGCCCGGCGTGCACTTCGGTGACGACGCGGCGGCCAGGACGCTCGCTCGCCAGGTCAACGAATACCTCGCGGGACTCAAACACGACCGCCCGGACCGGTTCGGAGCGTTCGGGGTCCTGCCGCTGCCCGACGTCGACGGGTCGCTCGAACAAATCGCATACGCGTTCGACGTGCTGGAGCTCGACGGCGTGTCGATGTTCACCAACGCCGGCGGCAGCTACTTGGGAGACAGCCGCTTTGATCCGATCTTCACGGAGCTGCAGCATCGCGCGGCATATGTGTTCGTCCACCCCACGACGTCCCCCGATCCGATCGCGCACACCCTCGGACTCCCTGACACGCTCCTCGACTATCCCGTCGACACGTCGCGCGCGATCGCGAAGCTCCACTACAGCAACACATTCGCCCGCACGCCGGACGTCAAATACCAGTTCGTGCATGCGGGCGGCACGATCCCGTACCTCGCGGAGCGCTTTGCGATCGTCGATGGTATGAACGTCATCCCAGGGACGCAGGAGCGGGGAGCGTTCGCCGATGTCCTCCCTCGCCTCTACTGGGACACCGCCTCGGCGTTTAGCGACCCCGTGCTCCACTTGCTGCGATCGGTCGCGGGGCTCGGAAATGTCGTGTTCGGGACCGATTATCCGTACCCCAGCGACGCAATCTCGATCGGTGGCCTGCGCCAGCTCGAGAACACCACCGAGCTCGACGACGACGAGCGCCGCGGCCTTCTGGGTGGGTCGGCCGCGCGGCTGATCCCGCGCCTGGCGCGAGTGGAGAGCGCGCTTTGAAATGCGCCCGCCTCGCCGCCGACCCGCGTCCGATAGGCCGATCGGCGCACCCGGCGATGCGGGGTCACCTGCCCTGGCACCCATTCAAGGAGACACGACACATGAACAGCAACGAGCAATCAGTTCGCAACGCGTACGCGATTGCAGAGGCCAAGGACATTCAGGGGTGGATCGACTGCTTCACTCCCGACGGCGTCTTCATCGACAACTCCATAGCGGTGACCTACCGGGGTCCAGCCGAAGTGGCCAAGCCGGTCGAATACTATGGCGCGGCCTTCTCGGACATGCACCGTGAGCTTTACGACGTCTACGCCAGCGGTGACGTCGTTGTGGTCCAGCTCGCGCTGCAGGGTACACACGACGGGGCGCTCCATCTCCCGTTTGGCATGCTGCCTGCGACTGGCGAGCGTATGGACGCTCCCTGCTGTGACGTGTTCACGCTCGTTGACGGCAAGATCAAGGAGTTCGACTGCTACCCGGAGGGCAGCGTGATCTTGCGCCAGCTGGGCGTCCTGTTGAACTTGGGGGCCGTGCTTGAACCGTTGCCCGCTTAGCGGCGGGCCACGGCGCGCGGCGACGCGAAGGGTAAGGCGGTCGCGGTGCGAAGCCCCCCGCGATCTAGCAGGGGCCGATTGATTCACCAAACCCTGAAGGAGGACAACGTGGACCCTGGCTACTTCACCAGCTACGAGAACCTCGCGATGGAGCGCACCGACTCGGGCATCTTGACCGTGCGCCTGCACACCGACGGCGGACCCATCGTCTTCACCGGGCAAACCCACCACGACCTGCCGCGGGCGCTGGCCGAGATCGGACAGGATCGCGAGAACAAGGTCGTGATCCTGACCGGGACCGGCGACGTGTTCATGGACGAGATCGACGGCACGTCGCTGGGTGAGATCTTCAAGCCTGCCGAATGGGATAGGGCCTACTGGGAAGGGCGACGCGTGCTGCAGCGCCTGCTCGAGATCGAGGCGCCGATCATCGCCGCAATCAACGGTCCGGCGACCGTCCACAGCGAATACGTACTGCTCGCCGACATAACGGTCGCCTCGGACGACGCCACCTTCGCCGACAAACCGCACATGGGCTTCGGGCTGGTCCCTGGCGACGGCTTGCAGGTGATCTACGAGGAACTGCTCGGCGTCAACCGCGCCCGATACTTCGCGCTCACCCAGCAGCGACTCGACGCCCACCAGGCCCACGAGCTCGGCCTCGTCAACGAGGTCGTGCCCAAGCGCGAGGTCTACGACCGCGCGCTTGCGCTCGCCGAGCAGCTGGCCGGCAAGCCCCAACTGTTCCTGCGGTACACCACCCTCGCCCTACGACAGCGCCTACTCAGGCGGGTCAACGAGGGCACGCAGCTGGGGCTGGCGCTCGAGGGCCTCACCGCCGCCGACCTCGCCTACCAGGCCCAAACCGACGATGCCTCACACGTTTGAAGTCTAGATCGGTGGGGTTTCAGGTCTACGACGCCTTCGATACGCCCGGCTACTCGCTGACCGACTACGCCGAGAAGTGGATCTTGCCGTACGGCTTGGGAGAGATGGCTGTCAAGGACACTCGCGACTTCAGCAGTGGGTGCCTGAGCCTGGGCGCGGTCCCGTTCCAGACGACGTCTGACGTCGGGGTCAACGACCACTTGAAGTACATGGCAGTTTCTTCACAGACTTTTCCGGTGCCTCAGAGCGGTACGCTCGTTCTCTCGTCGGACGTCAAGGCCTCAACTCCGGGTGCCGTGCCCGACCTGATCCAGCACGGCGTCTACGGCCTCTCGGGATCTTGGTCGGATCCGGGCAAGCCGCCCGCGCCGCCAGGGTACAGCGCACGACTGCTGCCAGGACAGCAAGCCGCGCTGGTGATGAACATGCTCGACTTCTGCACGGGCCAATTGTTCGATTGGTTTATCGCCTCTGACTCGGCGTTCGCCCTGATCGAACGGCTACCGAGCACGGTCACCGGGAACGTCTCGAATCCGGACTGCCGCGAAGCCACCGAGGTCGGCATCGACGAGATGTACACCCAGATCATTCGGGGAGTGCCGGTGAGACCCGATGTGTGGCATCACGTGGACATCGCGCTGACTCGCCATGACGGGGACGCTTGGGTCGACTACTTCCTTGATCACCAGCCAATCGCGCACATCGCAGACGTCGGGATTCCGCTCGATAAGCAGGGGGCGTCGTTCACCGGCACCTACCCTTCTCTAGGTTCCGGAGAACGGTTGGCAGACCGACTCGACTCGGTGCGTTTTGGTCACGGCCTGTTCTCGCTATTGGACGCGTTCCCGTTCCAGCACCCGGGAGCTCCGGAGCTCAGCGTCTCAATCCCGGCGCTGACCCCGCCAGACCCCAGTGCTGCCGGCCGAGCGCGCCTGTACGGCCAGGGCGCCAGCGGAGCGTTTGGCAACTTCACCGCGCTGACGATCTCCGCGGGCGTCGGACCTGCAAGTCCGTCCGAGATCGTGAGCGCGCTTGCCGCGGGGCGAGGCTAACGTGAGACGCCGCTCGAGAGGAGTCTCAGCTCGCGTGCGTTTTGCACGGCCGACGAGCGATCACGGGCACCGAGTTTCGAGTAGATGTGGCGAACGTGCGTGCTGATGGTGTTGATGGACACGTAGAGCTCCCGCGCGATCTCGCCCCTCGTTAGATTTGTCGGCAGATACCGGAGGACCCGGAGCTCGCTTGGGCTGAGCTCCTCGGACCTTCCACGCGCGATCGAGCCAACGCTCGCCTTCGGCGAACGCCCCGGTCCAGATCGCTCTGCCGGCCAGGGTGGCAAAGCTCCTACACCCGGTTGACATCCCCTTGTTCACCCGGATCCGGTGAGGACGCATCACCTGGTTCCCGGCGACCCTACTGGGTGCTTGTTCGCCAAGACGCGGGAGCCAGGAAACACGGCGGGCCACCGGCAACGAACCGAATGGAGGTCGAGATGCAACAGAGCGCAGTCGGGTTTGAGCGGGACATCCGCTCGCTGTTTCGCGACAAGGACGTTCAGTCAATGTCCTCCGCATTCGACCTCTCGTCCTATGAGGACGTACGCGATAACGCGGACAGCATCCTCGCCGCGGTAGCCGACGGGTCAATGCCCTGCGATGGCCCGTGGCCGGACGAGCAGGTCGGGTTGTTTCGCGGGTGGGTTGACGCCGGCTGCCCGGCCTAGATGCTCCGCGACGAGCGCCGACCGACACAGGACGCACGATGGAAACTGAATTCCGGCTGACCGTAAACGGCGCGGAGCGCAGCGTGACCTGCGAGCCGGACACGACGTTGCTCGACGTGCTCCGCCATGACCTGGGCTTGGCCGGACCGAAGTTCGGGTGCGGGATGGGGGTATGCGGGACCTGTTTCGTGCTCGTCGAGGGTCGCGTTCGCTCGTCGTGTGATCTGCCCGTGTCGGCTGTCGGCGGCCCGGTCACCACGGTGGAGGGGCTGACGGGAGGCGGCGGGCTCCACCCCGTTCAGCAGGCGTTCATCGACGAGCAGGCTGCCCAGTGTGGCTACTGCACCTCCGGCATGGTGATGGCCGCGGTCGGCCTGCTGGGTGAGCGCCCCGCCCCGACCGAGCAGGAGGTGCGCGAGGCTCTCGAGGGCAATCTGTGTCGCTGCGGCGCGCACGCCAGGATCGTCCGCGCGGTGCTGACGGCAGCTGAGCGGACTTCCGGTGGTCAGGCCGGCGTCTCGCGCCCGCCCACCGGCGAAGTTGTGGCCAGTCAGGCTCCCGTTGGGGGCACCCAGCCCACAGAGGGCCCGGTGCTCGCGCCGCCGTCCGCCTCGTCTGGCCCGCTCGTCGCCGAGTCCGGCGTGCGGGCAAGCGCCTCGCCGCTCCCCGCGGACCTGGCGGCCAACCCCGTGCTCGGCCGGTGGCTGGATTTCAGTCGGGACGGGGAGGTCACGATCCGGACCGGCAAGGTGGAGTACGGCCAGGGCATCTGGACCGCGCTGGCGCAGGTGGCCGCCGAGGAGCTCCAGGTCACCCTGGCCCGGGTGCGAGTAGCTTCAGTGTCCACCAGCACCAGCCCGGACGAGGGCATCACGGCGGGCAGCCTGTCGGTGCAGGACTCGGGCTCGGCGCTTCGGCAGGCCTGCGCGCAAGCTCGTGACCTGCTGCTGGGCGCGGCAGCGACCAGACTGGGCGTCGCCCATGAGGCTCTGGATGTGGCCGACGGGCAGATCCGGACCGCTGACGGTCCGACGGGCCTGAGCTACTGGACGCTCGTGCAACCAGGAATGCTTGGCCGCCCCGCGGATGTTCTGGCGCCGTCCCGGCCGGCGGGTGAATGGTCGGTCGCCGGGCACAGTGCCCCGCGGCTGGACATCCCCGACAAGGTCACGGGGCATCCGCGGTTCCTGCACGACCTCGTCATGCCCGGCATGGCCTACGGCCGGGTGGTGCGCCCGCCCGCGCGGGCCTCGGCGCTGACGAACCTCCCTGACCTGGATCTCGGCCGCGAGATCGTACTCGTGCGCGACGGCTCGTTCCTCGGCGTGGTGGCCCCGACCGACCGTGCAGCTCGGTTGGCCGCCGCGAGGGTGGCCGGCGTGGCGCGATGGGAGACGACTCCGTCGCTGCCCGATTGGCGGGACTTGCGCGGCTTCCTGCTGTCGGCCCGGGCAGAGGAGGAAACGGTGGTCGACCAGGCGGACGACGATGCGGCGACCACGGCCGACCGAACGCTGACCGCCGAGTTCACCCGGCCGTTTCTGGCCCACGCGTCGGTGGCGCCCAGCTGCGCGATCGCCCGCTGGGACGGTGACTCCGTCACCGTGTGGTGCCACAGTCAGGGCATCTTCCTGGTGCGCGACGCGATCGCGGCCGGGCTGGGGCTGGACGCGGCGCACGTCGAGGTGCACTACGTGGAGGGCGCGGGCGTCTATGGGCAGAACGGCGCGGACGACGTGGCCATGGACGCGGTACTGCTGGCGCGGGCAGTGCCCGGCCGGCCGGTCCGGGTGCAGTGGACCCGCGAGGATGAGATGTGCTGGTCACCGCTGGGACCGGCGATGCTGGCGCGGCTGTCGGCCAGCCTGGACGCCGGGGGCCGGATCGTGACCTGGCGGCAGGACGTGTGGAGTAACGGCTTCATGGGGAGGCCCACGCTGGGCGGTGAGCCGCGTCTGCTCGCGCTGACCCACCTGGCAGCGGGCCACCCGATGTCGCCGTCGCCCGACGGCCCACCAGCCAACTGGATGGGCGCCTCTCGCAACGCGGTGCCTGGCTACGACATCCCCGACGTGCGTGTCACCCGGCACCGGCTGCTGGACATGCCGATCAGGACATCCTCGCTGCGGTCGCTCGGCGCGCACCTCAACGTGTTCGCGATCGAGGGGTTCATGGTCGAGCTGGCCGCCGAGGCCGGCGCTGACCCGGTGCAATTCCGGCTCGGCCACCTGACCGACCCGCGGGCCAGGCAGGTTCTCACCGAGGTCGCGGCCATGGCCGGGTGGGAGAGCCGGCGCAGCGGCGGTGGTATCGGCTACGGGGTCGGGGTGGCCCGCTACAGCGGAGTCGCGGGATACTGTGCCGTTGTGGCGGAGGTGGAGGCGGACACGGATATCCGGATACGCAAGCTGTGGCTCGCGGTCGACGTGGGCCGAGTCATCAATCCGGACGGGGTCATCAACCAGGTCGAGGGCGGCGCCGTGCAGAGCGCGAGCTGGACCGTGCGCGAGCACGTCCGGTTCGACCGCGACCGGATCACGTCGGCCGCCTGGGACAGCTACCCGATTCTCCGGTTCACCGATACCCCGGAGGTGATGGTGCGCGTTATGGACGCCCCCGGCGAACCCGAGGTCGGCGCGGGCGAGGTCGCCCAGGGACCGGTCGCCGGTGCGATCGGCAACGCGGTCGCCGACGCGGGCGGGGTGCGTGTCCGGGACCTGCCGCTCGCTCGTGAGCGCGTGGTGGCGCTGTGAGGATCGACGTACATGCGCACTACTGGACAGAGGAGTACCTCGATCTGCTGATCGACCTGGGCAAATCCGACGCGGGTGCGGCGCGCGGCCTCGGCGCCGGCGACGGCGCTGAGTTACAGGCCCGGCTGCGGCTGATGGACCGGGCTGGGGTCGAGATCCAGGTGCTGTCTGCCTCTCCGCAGCTGCCCTACGCCGAGGATGGGGAGAAGGCCGCCACGGCAGCCAGCTTCGTCAACGACCAGTACGCCGAACTCGTCGAGCGCTACCCGGACCGCTTTCGCGCCTTCGCCGCGCTGCCGATGCCCCACGTCGAGGAGGCCCTCGGCGAGATGCGCCGCGCTCTTGACGAGCTGCGCATGGCCGGGGTCGTGATGAACACCACCGTCCTCGGGCGCGCGCTGGTCGAGCCCGACTACGAGCCGATCTTCGCCGAGTTGAACAGCAGAAGCGCGGCTCTGTACCTGCATCCGGCCGGCAACGGCGCTTGTTCGCCCCTGATCAGCCAGTACCACCTGACCTGGATGGTGGGCGCGCCGGTCGAGGACACGATCTCGATCATGCAACTGATCACGAACGGCATCCCGACTCGCTACCCGAACATCACGATCATCAACTCGCACCTCGGCGGAGCGCTGCCGATGCTCGTGCAGCGAGCCGACGACCAATATCACTGGGAGGCGCCAGAGACGCCGGAGCCGCCGAGCGTGGCCGCACGCCGAATGTGGTACGACTCTGTCGGCCACGGGCACGTCCCCGCCCTCCGGTGCGCGATCGACTCGTTTGGCGCCGACCGGCTAGTCCTGGGAACCGACTTCCCCTATGAAAACGGGGACATCTTTGTCCGCGCCGTCGAATACATCAACGACCCGCGGATCGACCCCACCGCCGCCCGAGCCATCCTCGATCAGAACGCCAGCGCCCTGCTCGGGATCGAATAGGAACGCCGAGACAGGCCCTAGCAACGACGTTGCCGCTGCCTAGCCGAAGTGGCCCCAGTGCGTGGCGATGATGAGGAGCGCGCCCGCGACGGCGAGCGCTATCCCGGCGACGATCGTCCGTGCCGTGCCCAGCCTGAGCTGAGGGACCTGCGCGGCGGCCAGCCAGATCCCGGCGAACAGGATGAGCAGGAAACCGATCTCGGCCAGGCGTATGCCCGTGTGGGGCGTGATCGCGAAGACGAGGTTGTGCATGCACCGCATTGTCCCGCGTCGACTGTCCCCGCCGTCGAGCGGGCGACGGCCGCCTTCTGATCGGGACGGCCGCCGGCCGCGCTCACGCGGCGGACCTTCAGTCGTCGGTCCGCGTCCTGTACAGCCTCGCGGCGAGCGGAGCGAACACGGCGAGCAGCACCACCGACCACAGCACGCTCGCCTGTACTGGGTGCTGAAGCGGCCAGGCGTGCAGCCCCGCCGTCGGGTCGGGGTTCCCGAGCAGGCGGCGGCTGGCGGTCGTGACGGCGCTGACCGGGTTCCACTCGGCGATCGCGCGCACGACGGCTGGCATCCGCTGGACGGGCACCAGCGCGTCCGAGACGATCGCCAGCGGGAAGAGGATCACCAGCCCTAGTCCCTGCGAGGACTCGGCGTCTCGGCTGAACAGGCCGATGCAGGCGCACCCCCACGACAGCGCGTAGCTGAACAGGGCGAACACCGCGAAGCCGGCGATCACGGAGCCGGCACTCGCGTCTGGCCGCCAACCGATCACCAGGCCTGTCAGCACGACGATCGTCCCACACAGCCCGGCGGTGAGCAGATCGGTGAGCGAGCGGCCCACCAGGATCGCCGGCTTCCACAGCGGTAACGTCCGGAAGCGGTCGATCACTCCGGTCCTGAGGTCGTCGCTGAGCCCGACCGCGGTTCCGATCGCCGAGGTCGTCAGGTTCATCGCCAGCAGGCCGGCGATCGCGAACTCGGTGTAACTGCCGCCGTTGGGCAGGACGATCCCGGAGCCGAGCACGTAGATGAACAGCAGCGTGAAGAGCACCGGCTGGACCGTCGCGTCGGACAGGCGCAGCGGCTCACGGGCGAGGTGAACCAGGTTGCGCCAGGTCAGCACGCCCACATCACGCAGCGCGGCGCGGACAGCGGCGGCCGTCATCGGATCGCCCCCGCGACCAGGGGCACGCCGTCGGCTTCCGGGGCCTCCGAGCGGCCGGCGTCCGCGGCCCGGCCCGCGGTGAGCGCGAAAAACACGTCGTCCAGCGACGGCGGCCTCACTTGCACGTCCTCGACGGTGATCGCCGCGCCGTCGAGGGCGCGAACGACCGTGGTGGCCAGCCCGCCGACGCCGGCGACCGGCGCGCGGAGCTGGAGCCGGTCCCGGCTGACGGCCACCGGTCCGGCGGCGAACGGCTCGAGCGCCCGTGCCGCGTCCGGGTGGGGATCGCTGAGCGTCACCTCGAGCCGTGCCCCGCCGACCTGCGCCTTCAGCTGTGCCGCGGTGCCGTAGGCGATCGCCCGGCCGTGGTCGACGACCACGATCTGGTCGGCCAGCTGATCGGCCTCGTCGAGATACTGGGTGGTCAGAAGCAGAGTCGTCCCGTCCGACACGAGCGAGCGGATCACCTCCCACATGCGGGCGCGGCTGCTCGGGTCAAGGCCGGTGGTCGGCTCGTCGAGGAACAGGACGGGAGGGCGGTTGACGAGCGCGGCCGCGAGGTCGAGGCGGCGGCGCATCCCACCCGAGTAGCCCTTGACCACCCGGTCGCCGGCGTCGCCCAGCTCGAACTGCTCGAGGAGCTCGCCGGCGCGGGCCCGAGCGGCCGTCCGCGTGAGGCCGGTGAGGCGGCCGACCATCGTGAGGTTCTGGCGGCCGGTGAGGACCTCGTCGACTGTCGCGTGCTGAGCTGCCACGCCGATCCGCCGCTGCACGGCGTGGGGTTCGCGGACGACGTCGAGGCCGGCCACCCGCGCCTCGCCTCCGTCCGGCCTCGACAGCGTGGTGAGGATCCGGACGGCGGTGGTCTTTCCTGCGCCGTTGGGGCCGAGCACGCCGAGCACCGTTCCCGCCTGTGCCTCGAGGTCGAGCCCGTCGAGCGCGACGGCCTCGCCGAAGCGCTTGCGCAGCCCGCGCGCCTCGATCATCCGTTGGTCGGTCACGCCATGTCCTCCTTACCGGTCGTCAAGTAAATGAATCGACGGGATCATACGAGTTCCTGACCGGTCGTCAAGTAAGCTTCTTCTGACGATGTCACCGAGCACCACCAGGACGCAGGGCCAGCAGACGCGCGAGCGGATCCTCCACGTGGCCACGGAGCTGTTCACCCAGCACGGATACGACAAGACCTCGTTGCGCGACATCGCCGAGCGGCTCGGCATCACCAAGGCGGCGCTCTACTACTACTTCGAGCGCAAGGAGGACATCCTGATCGAGCTCCACTTGCGCCTGCACGCGGTCGGCAGCGGCGTGCTCGATGAGCTCGAGGCGACGCCGGACGGCCCCGACCGCGTCGCCGCCTGGCCGCAGCTGGTGGACAGGCTGGTTGAG
The DNA here is from genome assembly GCA_963704385.1 of uncultured Solirubrobacterales bacterium. Lineage (GTDB taxonomy): Bacteria > Actinomycetota > Thermoleophilia > Solirubrobacterales > Solirubrobacteraceae > Palsa-465. The sequence continues at coordinate 4,322,380 of OY969904.1, read as the reverse complement.
TTCATGACCGAGAACCGCGACCTGATCCTGCTGCACAACCGCAACTCGGCGGCAATGGAGGCGCTGGCCGGCAGCGCGATCAACCGCTCCGAGAACGAGGAGCTCGAGCAGCGGTTCACCCGCATCCTCAGCTCGCGCGCGATCCCGCTCCGGCAGCGCGTGCGCATGGCCGCCACGATCGGCGCGATCACCGAGGTGCTCGCCGAAAGCGGCGCCGCGTTCAGCGATGTGCCCTCGGAGGAGCTGCACGCGCTCCTGCACGACACGATCGCCGACCTGCTGCCCACACCCGGCTGATTGACCTCAGCTCGGCTGCGTGCCGATCGTCGGGGTGCCGTGTGCGTGCTCGCTGGCGATCACGACATGCGGCTCGTCGAGCTCGCGGCCTATCAGGCGCCAGAACGTACGCCTGTGGCGAACTCCTGCACGATCCGAGCGCAGAAGGCGGGGAGGTCGTCGGGCCAGCGGCTCGAGGTGAGATTCTGGTCGGTGACGACTTCCTCGTCGACGACGTTGCCGCCCGCGTTGCGGATGTCGGTCCGCACGCTGGGATACGAGGTGAGCGTGCGACCACGCACCACGTCGGCCTCCACCAACGACCACGGGCCGTGGCAGATGACGCCAATGGGCTTGCCGGAGCCAAAGAAGTCCTTGACGAACTGGACCGCGTCGCGGTTGACTCGGAGCTTGTCAGGATTCGCCACGCCGCCAGGGAGAATCAGCGCGTCGTACTCCTCCACCGACGCGCCTGCCACCTTGCGATCCACGGGGAACCTGTTCGCCGGCTCGATGTCGTGGTTCATGGCCTGGATCTCGCCGTCGTGCAGGGACAGCAGCTCGGTGTCGGCACCGGCGGCGGCGACCGCAGCGCGCGGCTGCTCCAACTCCACCCGTTCTACGCCATCAGCCGCCAGAATCGCGATTTTCTTTCCGCGCAACCCATTCGCCATTCGTCGCCTCCTCTGCTGTTGCCGGATCGTGGTGTCTCGCTGGCATCGGGACTGTAGAGCTCGACCGTGGTGCGAATCGGTTGCTCCTCGGTGCCTCTAGCCGGGCGGGGCGGGAACGAGGCCGACCAGGTTGCCTTCCGAGTCCTTGAACCACGCCCCCTCGCCTCCATCCGGCGTCCGAGCAATGCCGTTCTCTGTCCGTGTCTCCGGGGTGTCGTACTCCTCGAATTCCACGCCGCGACCCCTCATCTCTTCGACGGCTGCGCGCACGTCAGAGACCTGAATGACGGCCTGCGTGAACTCCCCCGATGACCTCGCCCGAGCGGGATAGACGAAGATCTGGTTGACACCGTCTCCAACGGTTAAGCCCACCCGCCCATCGCTGGCCTCGAGAAAGTGGGACTCGACCGCCTGGAGTCCCACTTTGTCGTTGTAGAACGTTTTGGCTCGACGCAGGTCCCGTGCTGGCAGCGCCGCCGTGATTCCGGACGTCTTCATGAAAGTCTCCTATTCGGTTGACCCTCCGCTGGTGGTGCCATCGGGGGCCTCGGGGTTTGGGTGTCGGGATCGCCTCGGCGGAGTAGGCCGAGGCGATAGCACGGCCAATCCACATGCCCCCAGGCCGTCACCATCGAAGGGCTGGACACGTTTGTCGGCGGCATGGCCGCGGTGCTCGCTCCTTCCTGTGTCGAACGCTGCGGATGCACACCATGCCCGGAGGGGACGCGCTCGACAAGGAGCAGAACGTTTCCTAGGAAGGATCCTTCCCGTGTAGACCCATGACCCCGGGAGTAGATTGCGTGTGCGATGGCCACCAACTCGGTACCCGTCCCCGATGGCCCGAGGGAACTCGGTGCGTTCCTGCGGGCTCGCCGGAGCGAGCTCGATCCGGGAACCGTCGGCCTTCACCCGACCGGGAACCGGCGCGTGCGGGGCCTTCGCCGCGAGGAGGTCGCCCAGCTGGCGATGATCAGCACCGACTACTACACCCGCCTCGAGCAGGGCCGCCTGGCTAGCGCCTCAGGGGAAGTCCTCGACGCGCTCGCCTCCGCCCTCCAGCTCGGCAAGGACGAGCGCAGCTACCTGTACAAGCTCGCCCGCAAGGACGATCGCCACCAGCATCAACCGCGAGACGCGGAAGGCGTCCGCCCGCAGACCCGCCAGCTCCTCGAGAACCTGCGCGACAGCGCGGCCCTCGTCCTCGGCCGCTACCTCGACGTCCTCGCCTGGAACCACCTCGGCACGGCCGTCGTCAAGGACTTCGCCACCATCCCCCGCCGAGACCGCAACCTCCTGCGAATGCTCTTCGTCGACCCGGACGTACGCAGCCGCTTTGTCGACTGGGAACCGGTCGCACGAGCGACCGTCGGGTTCGTCCGCGCCGCCGCGCCATCCGAACCACGCCTCGTCAACCTGATCGGCGAACTGTCGCTGTCAGACACGGAATTTCGCACGTGGTGGGCAGAGCGCCACGTCAGCTACGCAGCCTTCGCGACCAGGATCTTCACCCATCCACTCACCGGGCCCTACACCCTCGACTGGCAGGTCCTGGGCCTCCCAGAAGACAACCAACTCCTCATGGTCCTGACCGCTCCCCCGGACACGGGAAGCCTCGACGTTCTCCGGAGGCTCGGCTCCACCGACAACGTCTGAGCCTCGGCTCTCCGTCGAGCTCAAGGAGCCGCCGTCAGCGCTCAAGCTCGCTACGAACGTGAAGGCCGGGTCTCGGTCCAGTCGACGTACAGGTTGCGTTGGGCGAACATCCATGCGTCGTCGATCTTCACGAATGTGTCGCCGTATCGAAGCCACGCCACCATGAGCTGGCGCTCGCCATTCTTGGTGAACAGGTGGTGAGCGATGCAGTAGCTCTCGCCGGTCGCACTGTCGCCGTCGAGCGCAATCGTGCTCTGGCCGTTGAAGTGCATGGTGGCCTGATAGCGGTTGAGGTCATCGAAGACCGGCGTCAGCGCCTCGCGGCCATCGAGTACCTGCGTGGGCTCGGAGCCCTGACCATCCATGTACACGACGAAGTGGGTGTCCTCCGTGAACAGCGACTTCTGGCCGTCGGCGTCCCGGCGATCGGCGCAATGCGCGTAAGCGTCTACCAGCTCTCGGATCGCCAGGCGGTCGGCCTGCTCGGTCGGAGTGATCTCGGTGATGGTCGTCATGGCCTCATATTCCTCTCGTCTGCGCGTTAGCCTGGGCGTAGCGGGGAACTCCCCGAATGTCGTCGAGTATAAGCGGGGAACTCCCCGCTTGCAAACACGAGAAACCGAGCATGACCGAATTCACCGAGCTCAAGCGAAGCGATGCCCGTCGCAATCGCGACGCGATCCTCGCGGCCGCGCTCGAGGCGCTGACCGCGTCGCCCGACGCCTCTCTAAACGCAATCGCCAAGCGAGCGGGAGTCGCCAACGCGACTCTGTACCGGCACTTCCCCACCCGCGAACAGCTGGTGCTCGCCGTCTACCAGCACGAGGTCCGAAGACTCGTCGACGCGGCCGGCCAGCTCCTCCGGAAGCAACCGCCGATCGACGCGCTGCGCAGCTGGGTCGAACGCCTGGCTCGCTACGCCGTGACCAAGCACGGACTCGCCGACGCCTTGCGCAAGGCCACCACTCCCGGAAGTGACCTGTCCTCGACCGATACGTACGGCGCGATCGTCGCAGCGCTCGACCGCCTTCTTCAGGCGAACATCTCCGCCGGGACACTGCGGCCCGGCCTCGACGCCGACGACGTGATCCTCGCCCTGGCCGGCCTCTGGCAGCTCGACCCGGCAGGCGACTGGAGAGCCCAAGCCCAGCGCATCTACGAAATCGTCCTCACCGGCGTGCAACGATCCACCTAAGACCCAAGACCCGCCCTGGCGCCGTGACGAGCAACTCGGCGAGACCGTCCTGGCCCCGCCACGCGCGGGCAGCGTGCACGGCGGGCGATCGTTCAGGGGCTGCTCGGTCGGAGAGTGAGCAGCACCTGGTATCCGTCGGGGTCCGCAAAAGCGCGGGCGTTGCGCTGCCAGTAGGGATTCGCCGGCGTTGTCTCACTCCGCCCTAGACGCGCCGCGATCGCGTCGAGTTCCTCCTGGGTCTCGACGTAGAGCACCAGCAGCGATTCGGGGTGCGGCTCGGGTGCGGGGTGGTCTGCGCCGGTCGTGAACTCGAGGTGTGATCCCGCCCCCGGAATGCCAAGGAAAACGCCGTCATAGCCGTCATGGTCGGTGAACCGGCCGAGCTCCGGAAGCCCGATGCGATCGCGGTAGAACGCCACCACTTCCTCCAGTCGATCGGTGTGACGGGCGACGCGTAGCTCCACCGGCTGAGATCGTGGCAGAGGATGCCGTTGATCCCCTACTTTTGCGTCCCGGGGACCTCTCCGCCACCGCTGCCCGACCCCCGCGAGCGGGCGCAGGCGCGGGTGGGGCCGGGGATACGCTGAGCGCCATGAGTTTCGTCCCACCCGCCCGGCATCTCCTCCGCGCCAAGGACCTCGCTGACGCGAGGTACTCCGAGCGCCTCGACGTCGACGATCTCGCGCGCGCGGCGGGGTTGTCTCGCGCCCACTTCAGCCGTCAGTTCCGCCGGGCCTTTGGCGCCTCTCCGCACGCCTACCTACTGACGCGACGACTCGAACGGGCCGCAGCGCTGCTCCGAGCGACTGACCGATCGGTGGCCGACATCTGCTTCACGGTGGGGCTACAGAGCGTCGGCTCGTTTACAACCAGTTTCACGCGGACGTTCGGGATTTCGCCGACGGCGTACCGCGCGAGGTTTCCGCCGGCGGCTGATTACGCGCTGGTCCCTGCGTGCGTCGTTCGCCTCTACGCCCGCCCGCAACGCAGCACGTTTCGAGAAGACAAGGGGGCCGGGCGGGATTAGTGTGGCCGACGACAGCACGACGACCACAGGAGGACACATGATGAAGCTCGCCAACGCCCAGCTGTGGGTTCATGATCAGGACGAAGCGCTCGACTTCTACACCAAGAAGCTTGGGATGGAGGTCCGGGCAGATGTGACGCTCGCTGAGATGGGCAACTTCCGCTGGCTCACCGTCGGCCCGGCCAGGCAGCCCGACATCGCGATCACGCTGATGGCGATCCCCGGGCCGCCGGTGATGGACACCGAGACGGCCGAGCAGGTGAGAAGCCTGATGGCGAAGGGGTTCGCCGGGACGATCTTCCTGACCACCGACGACGTCTACGCCGACTATGAGCAGCTCAAGAGCCGTGGCGTGGAGTTCTCCGAACAGCCGGAGGAGCGGCCGTACGGAATCGACTCCGGCTTCCACGATCCGTCCGGGAACAGCTTCCGCCTGACGCAGGTGAGGCAACTGTCCGCGGTCTGAGCAGCGCCCGCTGCTGGACCGGCGCGCGCTCCGTCCTCGAAGAAAGCGAGTGTGCAGCCGGAGGTGTCCGTGAATCGCGAAATCACCGGATCCTGGTGATGTCAAGTCACGCCGCCATGCATGACGCTCCTCTCCTAAGCACCCCAGTGCCATGGAGGCTCAGATGTCGAAGCACATACGAAGCATTCGGCGCTCGCGCCGAAAGCGTCTCCGATCGGAGCATTGTGTCGGGGCGGGAAGGTGGCTCCTATCTCCTGGCGTCGATCGATGTCTGGAGGCGGCGCGGCGGACCGTCGCGCCTGATGTCAACGCCACGTTGCGGCTCGAAGACGACGAGCTGGACGTTGACGCAACCCTCGACGCCGATCAGCGCGCAAGATGAGCCGGACGACGAAACCGGAACTGAACGAGGTGACGCGCGGCGGCAACGACGACGACGGAGTCGGCCAGGCGCCCCTGGGGCGAAAGGCACTGAACCATCGCCGACGGCAGATCGCGGGTGTCCTGGTACGTCGCGGTTGGGGCTACTTGCTGGAGGCCAGTGGGTTCGAGCACCTGATTGCCCTCGAGCCTCACCCCGAAGCGCACGATCACGTAACGCCTCCCGAGCGTCTACGGCTTGCGCTCGAGGAGCTCGGGCCGACGTTCATCAAGCTGGGTCAGCTGCTTTCGACGCGCGCTGACCTGCTCGGGCCGGAATTCCGGCTCGAGCTCGCGAAGCTGCAGGACGACGCGCCGCATCTTCCCTCCGAGGTCGTTCTGGAGGTCGTACGAACCGAGCTCGGCGGCGAGCCGGAGAGCGTGTTTGCCGCGTTCGACCCAGAGCCGCTGGCGGCCGCATCGATCGGGCAGGCTCACGCGGCGACAATGCCGGACGGGACCGAGGTTGTCGTGAAGATTCGCCGGCCCGGAGCGATGGAGGAGGTCGAGCTCGACCTTGAGATCCTGCTGATCTGCGCCGCGCATGCGAGCCGTCGGTCGAAGGAGATGGCGGAATATGACGTGGTCGGGATCGCTGAGGAGTTCGCGCAGACAACGCGAGCCGAGCTCGACTACCTGCGCGAGGGCCGGAACGCCGAGCAGTTCGCTGCCAACTTCGCGGACGACACAGATGTCCAGATCCCCAGGGTGTTCTGGGAGCGAACGACCTCGCGGATGATCACGCTCGAGCGGATCCGAGGCAGCAAGATCACAGATCTAGCCGCGCTCGACCAGGCGGGCATTGACCGGCAGGACCTCGCGAAGCGGGCCACGGACGTGATCGCGAAGATGGTGTTCCACGATCGCTTCTTTCATGCCGACCCTCATCCCGGGAACTTCTTCATCCAGCCCGGCGGCCGAATCGGATTGATCGACTTCGGGATGGTCGGGACGCTTAATGCGGAGCTGCGCGACCATCTGGGGGCGCTGATGGTCGCGCTTGTACGCGGCGACGCCGACAGGCTCGCAGCCGCGCTGCTCGGACTGGGCGCGGCGACCGCATCGGTCGACCGCGAGCGGTTGCGCGACGACCTCGCCGAGCTGCTGGCCCGGTACTCCGGACAGGCTCCGGGCAATCTCGACTTCGGCGTCGTGAGCGGCGAGATCCTGGAAATCGTCCGCCGCTACCGTCTCCGGCCTCCACGCGACCTCGCGCTGCTGTTGAAGGCGTTCGTCATGGACGAGGGGATGGCAGAGCAGCTAGACCCCGACTTCCGCCTGGTGGAGGAGCTGCGTCCCTACGTCTACCGTCACCTGGCCGCCGAGCTCTCTCCAGCCGCGCTGGCCAGACGCGCCGGACAGGCAGGGGTGGATCTGGGCGAGCTCGCGCTGGACTTCCCCGGGCAGCTCCATCGCATTCTCGAGCTGGCGGCAGGCGGCGGTTTCGAGGTTCACCTGCGGACGGCTGAGCTCGAGCCACTGGTCAGTCGCGCCGAGCGCCTGGCCAATCGGATCGCGGCCGCCGTGCTGGCCGCGGCCGTGATCGACGCCCTTGCGGAGCTGTCAGCTACTCGCGCGCGCCCCCACAGTCGGCGACGGCTGCGCCTGTCGACTGCGGTGGCGGGGCTGGGGGCGTTCGCAGGGGACGTGGCGCGGAGGCGACGGCGAGCGAAGGCTCAATGAACGTCGCGACCCACAGGTTCTTTCAGGCGTTCGTCGACGAGGACGCCGAGGACCGGGTAACCGCCGGCCAGGGGGTGTGTGCAGCCAGGGTCGTCATCCGGCAGCGGCGAGGGTCAGGATCTGCTCGTTGCCACTCGCCCATTGGACGGTGAACGTCATTCGGGCGATCCGCCAGCCGTCTGCGGTCCGTTTGAGCTGGTAGTCGTGGCGGCCGGCGACTGTCCACAGGGGGCCGCCGGAGTGGTTGGCGAACGCGTGTGTGCCCTGCATGTTGGCCGCGCTGGTTGCCTGGTCGCCGTCGAGGGTGATCGTCTGGCAGGTGATTAGGTGGTGGGTTGCGTCGAGGTTGCCCAACACTTGGCGCAAGCCGCCGACGAGCTCGCCGGGACTGGTGGTCTGTGGCTCGCCGCCGAAGAGTGAGGTGCGGTCGGTGTAGACCGGGTCGGTGAACAGCCCCTCGAACGCGTTCCAGTCGCGCGCATCAACCAGCAGCCCGAGGCGTGCGATCAGCTCGAGGATCGCGAGGCGGTCCTCGGTCTCGGTTGCGGTGGAATCTGAGGTGGTCGTCGTCATACATGCTCCCTTCGTCGCTGGTCTGACCTGCTCTGCGGAGCGATGAGTTCGTCCGCGAGGTCGCCGAGCGTGCCAAACGATCGGGTGACCAGGTATCACCCGATTCAAGTGATTCGCGCCGGCTGCCGTACTACAGACGGCTTTAACCGCTGAATGCAGCAGCCGGCCTGCGGACAGGAGGTCACCTTCGTGGTGCATGATGACGAGCTGGTCGGACTTGACGGTCTGCAGATCAAATTCGACGATGAGCGGGCCGTGTCGGACGCGGGGGTGATGCTGGTCGCGACGCTCGCCAAGCGGCTGGGGATTGAGGCGCTGGCGGCGGGGTTGGTGCAGCTGCGGCGTGACCGGCCTGGCGCCGCGACGCGATCGTCCCACATCCCTGACAGCGCATCCGGGAACACGACATGAAAGCCGGCCTCTCGGTCGCGCGACGGGAGACCTATCAGTTGTGCCATCTGCGGTCCGGTCATCCCGCCGCCGCGAAACACGATCAGAAGCGGCGACTCGGGCCGCAATTCGGCGCCGGCTTCAGCCCCGGAGTGCGACAATGTCAACAATCGCCAGCGTTCCCAACGAAATCCTCATCCTTGGCGGCCACGGGAGTGCCTTCTCGGTTCGCCAGGGACAGTTCTTGGAGCTCGTCGACGTCGAGGGGCAGCAGGTCGCTGACATGGTCGGGTTCGCAGCGCAGGACCGCAGAGAGTGGCTTTCGACCAGTCACACGCGGTCGGCGACACTGCGGTTGAACCTCCAGGTCGGTGACCAGCTCGAGAGCAACTGGCGGCGTCCGATGTTTAGGATCCTGCGCGATGACGTCGGCAGCCACGATGTGATTACGTCGATGTGTGACGACCGTCGCTACCGAATCGACTATGGCGTTGAGGGCCATCGCAGCTGCCGCACGAACCTGACCGAGGCCTACGAGCCGTGGGGGATCTGCGAGTGGGAGATCCCGGATCCCTTCAATATCTTCCAGAACGCCCCGATCAACCCTGACCGCACGTTTGGGAACCAGAGACCACCTGGGAAGGCCGGCGACTCAATCGTCTTCGAGGTCCTCATGGACTCGATCGTCGGGGTTTCGGCGTGCCCGCAGGACTTGAATCCCTGCAACGGATTCAAACCGACACCGATCCTGGCCCGGGTGCTCGACCAGTTCGGCGGGTGATGCGGCGACCTCGGAGTCGATTGAGCGGATCCGGCTTCCAGATGTGCTGCCCGAACCGCTTAGCCATTACATGGACGCTGTGCGGGCCGGTGACACCCTGTGGATTTCCGGGATGCTGGCGCTCGATGCCACCGCGTGAGGGGTGAAATGAGACTTGCGTGGCCGGAGCCGCTGCCGGGCAGGTGGCGTTCTCGGCGCCGATGATCACGATCACGGCGATCAGCGCCCGGAACCGCAGCGGGGTCGGGACGCACACGCTGCCAGAGCCCGTGGCGTGATGCCTGAAGGTCGGGACATGCTCCGGTTCGAACCGCCCGAACGCCTGCTGGACCCCGAGGCGCTCCACCGGTGGCAGATCGAACAGGTGAACACCACGCTCGAGCGTGCGCTCGCGACCGAGTACTACCGCACACGGCTGAACGGTTCGCCGGCCCGCATCGACACGCTGGCCGATCTACGCCAGCTCCCCCTGACTCGTAAGGAGGACGTACTCGCCGACATCGCCGCCCATCCGCCTTTCGGGACCCGCCTGCGCGTCGCCCCCGGGGCCATTCGCCACGTGGTCGAGACCAGCGGCACCACCGGCGCCGGGCAGGAGGTCTATCCACTCGACGCCGAGGACGAGGGCATCGTGCATGCGATGGCGGCCAGGGGGTTCGCGTGGGCCGGTGTGGACGAACAGTCGGTCGTCCTCAACACCTTGCCGCTCGCGACAAGCGCCGCCGGCCAGTGGTACTACCACGCGCTTCGGCTCCTGGGCGCCAACGTGCTCGAGGTAGGAACGCTGCCCACCGAGCGCAAGATCGCCTATCTCGAGCGGTTCGGCGCCGATACGGTCGTCGGTACTCCGTCCTATCTCTACAGACTGGCGGTTGAGCGTCGGCGACTGGGCATCGATCCCGCGAGCGGGACGGTGGAGCGGTTGGTCGTGGCCGGCGAGTCCTGGTCGCCAACGTGGATGCGTCGGCTCGAGCAGGAGTGGGATGCGCGAGCGTTCGAGCAATACGGCTGCACCCAGCGCGGCATGGCCTGGACCTGTCCGACCGGCGCCGTCACGAAGGGCTCGCGCGGGGTCCTGCACGCGCTGAGCGACTCCGGGGTATACGAGGTGATCGATCCGGGCACGGGAGCGCCGGTCGACGAGGGGCCGGGCGAGCTTGTGCTGACTCCGTTCGCGTCGAGTGCATCGCCGCTGATTCGTTTTGCCACCGGCGACTGCGTCACGGTCGTGCCGGCCTGCGCCTGCGGGCGCCCGGGACCGTTCCTGGCCGCCGGCAGTGTCGACCGCTACGACTTCATGGTCAAGGTCCGCGGCGTAAACGTGTGGCCGGAGGCGCTCGATCGTGCGGTTTTCTCGGTCTCGGGAGTGTCCGAGTACGAGGCGTGCGTCGAGATCGACCAACGGGGGCGGGAGCAGCTTCGGGTGAAGGTCGAGTTGCTCGGAGTCGACGACAACGTGCCGGACAGGGTGGCGGCGGCCATCCGGGAGACCACAGGTTTGAGTGCGGCGGTCGAGATCGTCGCCGGGGAGGCGATCACAAGCGCGATCGAGGATCGCTTCCGCAAGCGGCAACGCCTGCACGACCGTCGACGCCTCGCCACGGATCCCAGATAGCGATGGGCGTCGATGTCAGCATCGGCATAAGTCCTCGGGAGCGCTTCTCGACCTGGATGGATCTTGCCGGCGAGCTCGAGCAGCGCGGGGTTGACCGGATCTGGCTGGTCGACTCTCAGATGGCCATGAAGGACGTGTATGCCGGCCTGCTCACCGCGGCGATCACGACCGAGCGGGTCGAGCTGGGAACGGGTGTGACGAACCTCCTGACGCGCGACCCGACCGTAACCGCGAGCGCGATCGCCGCCGTTGCCGAGGTGTCCAACGGCCGCGCGCTGCTGGGGCTCGGCGCCGGGGATTCGGCCGTGAGGGCGCTGGGTCGGCGACCATCTCGCATCTCCGAGCTCGAAGACGGACTGCGTCTGCTGCGGGCGCTCCTCAACGGAGAGGAGGCGCGGTGGTCGGGGCGGACGGTCCGGCTTCCCAACCCGGCGGAGTCCGTGAAGCTGCATCTGGCGGTCAGCCGACCCCGGATGTGCCGGCTGGCGGGCGAGCTTGCGGATGGAGCGATCATCATGGGCGCAGCGCAACCCGATCTGTTGCGGGAACAGCTCCGGCAGATCGACGAGGGCCGTGCCGCCTCGGGTCGCGATCGAGCTGAGGTGGAGCTGTCGTTCGTCGTTGCCACCGCGATCGACGAGGACCCCGCGCGGGCGACGCGACGTGTGCGCTCATGGGCCAGCGCCCAGGCTCGCCTGCTGGCCGACGTCGAGGCTCTCCCGCCGAGCCTGGCCCCATACCGACAGGAGCTGGCGAAGGCGAGGTCGAGCTACGACTTCCGCGAGCATCTGTCGACGCGGGCCCATCACCAGACGGTCGTGAGCGACGGGCTGGTGGAGAAGCTCGCGGTGGTGGGAACCGAGGAGCAGTGCGCCGCTCGTCTGCGCGATCTCCGTGATACGGGAATCGACCGGCTGATCTTCCCATTGATGCCCCCGGGGCGTGTGCGGATGCTCGAGGCGATCCAGCGGCTGGTCGAGAGGGCACCGGTGTGACGTGTATGCCGGTGATGGTCGACGCCCACCGGCCCGAGGCACGTCGGTGATCGTCGACGCCCACACGCATCTGTACAGCGCGGAGATGACGCCGCGGTACTGGATCGACGCGATGTCCGCATACGGGAGCGAAATCTCGGGCCGGTCGCCCGAGTTCGTGAGGGCGAGGATCGAGGAGGATTGGTTCGATCCGCTTGGCGACAAGCTCATCGCTGACATGGAAGCGGCCGGCGTGGACTGGTCGGTGGTGTTCGTGCTCGACTTCGGTCCGTACGCGGGTGTTGACGACGGGGTCCCGCTGACCCGCCGCTACGAACTGTTCGCCGCTGCGGTCGGGCGTCACCCCGGACGCCTGGTGCTGTTCGGCGGAATCGATCCGCGCAGGCCGGACGCGGCCGAGTTCGTCCACCGTGCCGTGGAGGAGCACGGGATCAGGGGGGTCAAGCTATGGACTCCCGCGGGTGTTTGGCCGGACGATCGCGCCGCGTACAAGGTGTACGCCAAGTGCGCCGAGCTGGGCCTCCCCGTCGTCGTTCACACGGGGCAGGAGATCGCCCCGCTGCGAAGCGAGACCACGCGTCCGATTCTGGTCGACCAGGCGGCGAGCGACTTTCCCGAGGTGACCTTCGTGCTCGCCCACGCGGGCATGGCGTGGACCACGGAGGCAGCGGAGATGGCATGGCATCATCCCAATGTGTATCTGGACATCGCCTACTGGCAGTCCAAGTACCTCCGCAGCCCGGAGCGCTTCGTCCGCGAGTTGCGAGAGCTGATCTCGACCGCCGGTCCGCACCGAGTGATGTTCGGCACCGATTGGCCGGCGCTGCGGACCGTGAAGCGGGTCAAGCACGACGCGTGGGTGAAGCTGCTGCGCGAGCTCGGGCAGAGCGCTCCTGGAGGCGTGCAGTTCACCGACGATGAGATCGACCTGCTGATGGGAGGGACCGCCCAGGACGCGCTCGGAATCCCACCGCCATGACGCGACCTCTGTTCGAGCATGGCGAGGACGGGAGGGCGTACCTTCGCGGCAGCCGCTGCGAGCGCTGCGGTGAGCATGTCTTTCCTGCGCGCGCGGTGTGCCCGCGATGCCGTGAGACGACGATGCGGGAGACCAGGCTCGGTCCACAGGGTCGTCTGTACAGCTACACCGTTGCCCACGTCGCACCGGCCGGGTGGCGCGCGCCATATCTGCAGGCGTTCGTCGAGCTGCCAGAAGGCCCGCGCGTGTTCACCCTGATCAGCGACGAGCTGGAGCCGCGCCTGGACGCGCTTCAAGTCGGGCAGCGCATGGAGGTGGTGATCGAGCCGGCCTCTCCCGATCGCCCGGACCTGACATACAAGTTCCGGCCCGCGCCAGACCCCTGATGCGCGACGTCGAGATTATCGGCGTGGGCATGCATCCATTCGGGCGCCACCCGACACTGTCGCTCCAGGATCTCGCTCGGGAGGCGGTGCTGGCCGCGATCGCCGACGCCGGCCTTAACCTCCGGTCTCTGGGCTGCGCGTACGTGGGCAACTCGCTGGCCGGCCTGCTCAACGGCCAGGAGGGCGTGCGCGGCCAGGTGATCCTGCACGATCTCGGAGTCGATGAGATCCCCGTGGTCAACGTCGAGAACGCCTGCGCAAGCGGATCGACGGCGCTCCGCGGCGCATACCTGGAGGTGGCGGCCGGGACGTGCGACGTGGCCCTGGCGCTCGGTGTCGAGAAGATGTTCGTCGACGACACGGGCCAGACGCTGGCCGCGCTGGCCGCTGATTCGGAGCAGGTCCTCTCGCAGATGGGGATGCAGTTCACCGCGATGTACGCGATCCACCCGAAGTACAACCTCCGCGCGCGCATGGACGAGTACGGTTGGACGCGGGAGGACTTCGCGGCGGTGACGGTCAAGAATCGGCGGCACGGATCCCTGAATCCGCTGGCCCAGCGCCGACGGGAGCTGAGCATCGAAGAGGTGCTCGAGTCGCCTCTCGTGGCCGACCCGCTCACGGCGGCGATGTGCAGCCCGATCAGCGACGGCGCCGCTGCCGCAATCCTGTGCGCCAAGGACGTCGCCGGCCGCACGGGCAGGTCCGATCCGATCACGATCCGCGCCTGCGAGCTGCGCTCCGGTCACTTCTTCACCTCAGAGGATCGCTCGTACAGGCCCCTGAGTCGGTACGCGCTCGAGACGTTCGAGCGAGCGGGGTGTGGACCCGAGGACGTCGACGTCGCCGAGGTGCACGATGCCATGGCTCCGGTGGAGCTCCTCGTCTATGAGCAGCTCGGTTTCTGCGAGCCGGGCGAGGGACCCGATCTGGTGTCGCGAGGGGAGACGGCGCTTGGCGGTGCTCGCCCCGTCAACCCGAGTGGCGGACTCACCGCGCGCGGGCATCCGGTCGGCGCCACGGGGCTGGCTCAGGTAGCCGAGCTGGTCTGGCAGCTGCGCGGCTGGGCCGGTCCCCGACAGGTTGAACCCCGGCCACGGCTGGCCCTCGCCCACAACCAGGGTGGGATGCTGGCCAGCGGCGATTCCGCGGCCTACATGATGACCATCCTGGCCCGCTGATCGCGCGCACTGCCGGGCCCATGACTGGGGCCTGCCCGGCAGCGGGAAAACCCGCGACGGCGAGCGGGACTGTCCCGATGACGGTCCGCGGATGGCGGGAGATACTCCGTGCGGTCGTGTATCTCTGGTGGCCGACGGGCACCGCGGTCCGAGAGCGGAGCCGTCGTTCCTTCACCGCCCGGACCGAACATTAGAAACGTGTTTGCGCGGGCGGGGCGCGATTGGAATTCGTATTACCTTGTGGTACAGATTTCGGCAAAGCATTGAGGGTATCCCGGGGTGTCGATGGGACACCGGCGGGACGATGAGGAGGAGACACGATGAAGCGTGCTCGCACTAGCTTGCGTTTGGTCCTGGGGCTGGCGCTGATGGTTGGCGCAAGCCTGGTCGTAGTGGCGTGTGGCTCCAGCTCCAGTAGCTCGAGCTCGGGCTCGAGCGCCAGCAGCTCGAGCTCGACCACCGGCAAGACTCCGACCGCCCCCTCGGGGACGGTCAAGATGGCCGGCGTGCTGATCACCACCAAGAACGACGGGTCGTTCGGGCAGGCGACTTATCAGGGGATGCAGCAGGCTCTGAAGCAGTTTCCGAACCTGAAGCTGACCTCGTTCCTCGAGAACGAGACGACCGACGCGCAGCGGACCGATGGCGTCGACACGGTGTCCCCGCTGAACAACCTCGTCCTCGCCGTCAGCTCGAGCTACGGACCGATCCTCGACAGCGAGGCGGCGAAGTTCCCCAACACCTACTTCATCGACATCGCCGGCGCACCTACGAAGTACCACGCGAACGTGACCGGGTTCAATAACGACTGGGGAGCGCCCGCCTACGTGGCGGGGGTCGATGCGGCCCACATAACCAAGACCAACGTTGTCGGCTATGTGGGGGGCGCGCAGATCCCGCCGACCACCCAGGCCGAGGCTGCCTTCAGCGAGGGCGTACACAGCGTGAACCCCAAGATCAAGGTCCTGAACACGCTCACCGGCGACTTCGACAATGTGTCCGAGGCCAAGGCGGCAACGACAGCGCAGATCGACGCCAACGCCGACGTGATCTTCCCGTTCCTGGATGCCGGCATTGCCGGAGCCTACGCGGCGGGCAAGGCATCAGGCAAGGATCCGGCGATGTTCAAGCTGACGATCCCGGATTGCGTGTCGTACAACAACATCGTCGGAACCGAAGTCGTCAACAACGAAGTGGCCGCGCACACGCTGATCAGCGCCTATCTCAACCACACGATCAAGCCGGGCGTGATCCTCCTCGACCTTCAGGACCCGGCGGTGGAGACTCTGCAGCTGTGTCCGAAGTACGCGGCGAACTCGACGGTCGCGACGGCCAACAGTGACACGATCGCCGCGGTCAACAGCGGCAAGATCAAGCTGCCGGCCAACGCGGTCAATCCTCGGCCTAGCTTCGGCTACAGCACCGGTCTTCCGTCGGCGGGGTAGCCGACCCGCCCCGAGTCATGCGGCACGGCCAGGCCAGTGAATCGCCGCTTGGGCGCCCTCGAGGATGAGGGCGCCTAAGCGGCGCATGAGTGGGGTTACAATCGCGGCACGGTGCTCTCAGCGAGGGGGCTGAGCGCGGTGACCGAAGTGGTGAGGGGCGAGCAGCCATCCGGCACAGGTGTGGACCCGCCAGCGCTCCAGCTGGTGGATATCACCAAGACGTTCCCGGGGGTCCGCGCCAACGACCGCATCTCGCTGGAAGTCGCCCGCGGAGAGATCCTCGGCCTGCTCGGGGAAAACGGCGCCGGCAAAACGACGCTGATGAACATCGTGTACGGCCTCCAGCAGCCGGATTCGGGGTCGATCTTCGTCCGGGGCGAAGAGGTCTCGATCCGCAGCCCGCAGCACGCCGTCGAGCTCGGGATCGGGATGATCCACCAGCATTTCATGCTCGTGCCGGACATGACCGTGGCAGAGAACGTCGCGCTGGGGCCCTCCAGGACGCCGGGCCTGACTCATCTCCCCAAGGTCGAGCGCGAGCTGGCCGTGCTCTCGGCCCGGTTCGGGCTGTCCGTCGATCCGCACGCGGTGGTGGGCGACCTTCCGCTGGGAGCGCGCCAGCGGGTCGAGATCATCAAGCTGCTCTACCGAGGTGCCGACCTGCTGATCCTCGATGAGCCAACGGCCGCACTGACGCCCGAGGAGTGGCACGAGCTCGGGCTCTTCCTGCGCTCGATGGCCGATGAAGGCACAGCGGTGATCTTCATCACGCACAAGCTCGATGAGCTCTTCGGTCTCGTTGATCGCTGCACCGTGCTGCGCGACGGCGCCGTCGTCGGGACGGTGGCGATCGGTCACACCGACAAGGCGGCGCTCGCCCGGATGATGGTCGGCCGTGAGGTCGCGCTGCGCGTCGAGCGCCCAATCGTGAACCCAGGCAGTCCGGTGCTTGAGGTGCAAAACCTCTCGGTGAACGATGGCGATCGGCGATTGGTCGACGACGTCAGCTTCGAGATCCGCGCTGGCGAGGTCTTCGGTGTCGCGGGCGTGGGCGGCAACGGCCAGAACGAGCTGGTGGATGCGCTGCTTGGCCTCGAGCCGGTGACCGAGGGATCGGTGCGCTTCGACGGGCAAGCGCTGGAGCGACTCAGTCCGCAGGACTTCACCCGCTCCGGTGGGGCCCTCATCCCCGAGGATCGGCAGGAAGAGGGGCTTGCGCTCGACCTGACGCTGGTCGACAACGTGATCCTCAAGGAATACAACTCCCCCGAGTATTCGCATCGGGGGATCCTCAACATGCGCCGGGCCGCCGAACACTGCGCCGCGCTGCTGACCGAGTACGACGTCCGGGCACCGGGTGTCAACCTCCCGGCGCGTCAGCTGTCGGGTGGGAACCAGCAGAAGCTCGTGCTCGCCCGCGAGCTGAGCCGCAACCCACGGCTCGTGATCGCGTCTCAGCCGACCCGTGGCCTGGACATCGGCGCGATGGAGTTCGTCTACAACAGGCTCAACGCCGCGAAGGTCTCCGGCTGCGCGATCCTGCTGATCTCCTTCGAGCTGGACGAGATCCTCTCGCTCTCCGACCGCTTCGCTGTGATGGTGGACGGTCGGTTCCTGGCGACGCTGACCCCCGAGGAGGCGGACCTCGAACGCGTGGGGTTGCTGATGGGCGGCGAGGAGTGATGGTCGAGCAGATACGCGATCGGCTTCGCAACGACAGCGTCGACGTACTGCTGATGCTGCTGGTGGTGGCAGTCGCGCTCGTGTGCGCCCTGATCTTCATGGCCGCCTACGGCGTGGCCCCGGGACGGGGTATCTCGGCCTTCGTCCAGGGGGCCTTCGGCAGCGAGCTCAATCTGGCCGGCACGCTCGCCAAGACGATCCCGCTGACCTTCGTCGCGCTCGGCTGGATCGTCGCCTTCCGGGCGGGGCGGATTCAGGTCGGGTTCCCGGGCCAGATCATCTTCGGCGGCATCTTCGCGTCGATCCTGGCGCTGAAGCTATCCCTGCCGATTGCCATCCACCTACCATTGACGATCCTCGCGGCGATGGTCGGGGGCGGTCTTTGGGCGTGGGTCGCCGCATGGCTCTGGGCCAAGCGGGGGGTGAACGAGATCCTCTCGACGCTTCTCTTGAACCTGGTCGCGGCTCAGGTGCTGGACTGGTGGGTGCAGCAGCCATTCCACGACTCGACCACGCCCCTGCCGCAGACGCCACCGCTTCCCGGCAGTGCGCTCTATCCCTCGCTGCTCGTCAATACGGACCTGCACTGGGACATCGTCCTGGTGCCGATCGCGGTCATCGTGGTCGCGTACGTCCTGGCCCATACCACGTGGGGCTTCCGCGTCCGCGTAGCCGGGGCCAACGAACAGGTTGCCCGCCACGCGGGCATCTCGCCGAAGAAGATCGGCACGCAGGCGATGATCGCCTCGGGCGCGCTCGCCGGCCTGGCCGGCGCGTCGCTCGTGCTGGCTGGCACGGAGCCGGCGATGGGCGAGGCGTTCGAGGGCGGTTTTGGTTTCCTCGGCATCGCCGTAGCCTTGCTCGCGCGCAACTCGCCGTGGGGCGTGATTCCAGCCGCGCTCCTGTTCGGCGCACTCACCCAGGGCGGGCAGGTGATGGAAGCCACCGTGAACATCTCGGCGGAGCTGGTCGGAATCATCCAGGGGCTGATGATCATGCTCGTGCTCGCGGCGACGACGATTCTGTACTTTCATCGGGCGCGCGCTCGCAGTGGGTCCGGTCCGCGGCCGTCCACACGCCGGGCGGAGGTCCGCGGCGCGGAGGTGGGGGCGGCTGAGGGATGATCCACCTCACGCTGGCAGCGATCGGGGTGGGTCCGTTCGACACGAACCTGCTCAGCCAGGCGTTGATCCTCTCCACCCCGATCCTGCTCGCGGGAATCGGTGAGCTGATCTCCGAACGGGGCGGTGTGATCAACGTCGGACTCGAGGGCATGATGCTCTCCGGGGCGTTCTTCGCCTACCTGATCGCCTGGAAAGCGCATAGCGCTTTCGTGGGTTGCCTGGCCGGGATCGGCGGGGGGATGATCTTCGGCGTGGTGATGGGCCTATTGGCAATCGAGGCCGGAGCGGATCAGATCGTGGCCGGAGTGGCGATCGACATCGCCTCTCTGGGGCTGACCGGCTTCCTGTTTGAGCAGATATTCCAAAACCTGCCGGAGATCACGGTGCCGACGGTCGGAAACATCGCGATCCCGGGGCTGTCAAAGATCTCGAGCTTCGGCCCCGCCCTGTTCGATCACGACCCGGTTCTCTACCTGGCCTTCTTGCTGGTGCCCGCGGCCTGGTTTCTGCTCTACCGCACCAGGTGGGGACTGGCGATCCGGGCGGCGGGCGAGCTGCCGATGGCGGCCGACTCGGCGGGGATCAACGTTCGGCGCCTTCGCTGGATGGGCGTACTCACGGCCAGCGGGCTAGCCGGACTGGCCGGAGCAGACCTGTCGATCGTTCAGGTCGGCATCTTCCACGAGGACATCAGCGCCGGCCTCGGGTACCTGGCGCTGGTGGCGGTGATCTTCGGGCGATGGAGGCCGCTCGGGGTGCTCGTTGCCGCGCTCATCCTGGGTGGGGCCAACGCGCTGCAGTTGCGCGTCGGCGAGCAGCCCTACATCCAGTCCGCATTCTGGGGAGCGATCGCCCTGATAGCGATCGGGCTGCTCGTAGGCGAGTTTTGGCCCAACCGGGGCAAACCCCGACTTCCGGCGATCAGCGTCACGTCATTGCTGCTGGTCGCCGGCGTCGTCCTGCTGATCACTGAGCCGCACATATCGCTGTCTCAACCCTTCTGGATCGCGTTCCCGTACGCGCTCGCGTTGCTCGTCCTCGGCGGCGCGAGGACCTACGCTCGAATGCCCAGAGCCTTGGCCGTGCCTTATCGACGCGGGGACGGCTAGGAGCCACGATGTCCTCCTCGACCGAGAGCGCTCCGGGCGAGATCGTTGGCCTGCCGCGGGCCGTCGGAGCGCGCGTGCTGCGCCGGGAGGATGCCCGCCTGCTGCGCGGTGCCGGCCATTACGTCTCCGACGTGACGCTCCCGGGCCTACTCCACGCGGCCTTCGTGCGCAGCCCGTCGGCTCATGCGCGGATTCTCAAGGTGGACCCATCGGGCGCACTCGAGGTTCCGGGGGTGGTGGCCGTGATCATCGCCAACGATCTCGACGGCATCGCCAAGCCGATTCGTGCGGTTTCGCGAGCGCCCAGCTACCGGCCCTGCGACACGCCGGTCCTCGCCCGCGAGAAGGTGCGCCTGGTCGGCGAGCCGATCGCCCTCGTCGTGGCCGAGGATCGCTACAGGGCGGAGGACGGTGTCGCCGCCTTCGGGCTCGAGCTCGAACCTCTTCCACCGCTGCTGACGATGGACGACGCGCTGGCGCCGGCCGCACCGGCGATCCACGAAGAGGCGCCCGGCAACCTGTTCAACAGCTTCGAGCAGACGATCGGCGACGTCGCGGGCGCGTTCGCGGGGGCCGACCACGTGATCGAGCTCGAGATCGAACAGCAGCGCTACTGCGCCGCCGCGCTGGAGGGCCGCGTGGTGATCGCGCGGTACGACGCGGCGGGGGGCACGCTCGTCGTTTGGCTCTCGACGCAGGTGCCCCACATAGCACGCACGGGGCTGGCGCGTCATCTGGGGCTCCCCGAGAACCGTGTCCGGGTGATCGCGCCGGACATAGGCGGGGGCTTCGGGCCCAAGTGCGTGCTCTATCAGGAGGAGATCGTGGTGTCCGCCGCCTCGAAGCTCCTGGGCCGCCCGGTCAAGTGGACCTCGGATCGGGTGGAGGACCTGGAGGCGACGATCCACGGCCGCGAGCAGGCCAATCACGTCGCCGCGGCCGCCGACGCCGAGGGCAGGATCCTGGCCGTCAGAGCCGACGTCCGCGCCTCGAACGGCGCGTACGCGCCGTGGCCCTACACCGCGGGCCTCGACTCCGGGCAGGCCTCGGAGAACGTCACCGGGCCTTATGACATCCCCTGCTACGAGCGGAAGGTGAGGGCGGTCGTCACGAACAAGGCCCCGATGGGTCCGTACCGCGGGGTGGGGCGCGTCCTGGCCGCGCTGTCGATCGAGCGCGTGATGGACGAGCTTGCAGCGCGCCTGCGCATCGACCCGCTCGAGATCCGCCGGCGCAACCTGGTGCGCGAGTTCCCATATACCACGGCCACCGGGCTGCGGTTCGAATCGGGCGACTACCTACGGATGGTCGACACGCTGGAGCGCGCGATGGACTGGCGCGGCTTGCGCGAGCGGAACGAGGCTCTGCGCGCCTCGGGTCGCCATCTAGGCGCCGGCGTGGCCTTTGCCGTCGAGCAGTCCGCCTACGGGGCGCGCGCGATGGGCTCGCGTCAGCTCGAGATGACCTTCGGATACGACACCGCCTCGGTCCGGTTCGAGCCCGACGGCCGCGTGCGCGTCGCGGTGGGGCTGCACAACCACGGCCAGGGACACGAGACGACGTTCGCTCAGATCGCGTCCAGCGAGCTGGGCGTCCCCGTCGACCATGTGGACGTCGTATACGGAGACACAGCCATCGTGCCCTACGGACTGGGCACGTGGGCCAGCCGAAGCACGGTCTGCTGCGGCGGCGCCACGATCCTCGCGGCGCGTGACTTGAGGGAGAAGATCTGCGAGCTCGCCGCCGATATGCTGGAGGCGCGTCCCGACGACCTTGAGCTCGCCGATGGGTTCGTCGCTTTGCGCGGCAGCCCCTCCAAGCGGGTACCGATCGCCGATGTCGCTGGGCGCGCCTTGCACGAGCCGCACCTGCTGCCCGACGGAGTCGAGCCCGGACTTGAGTCGACCCGCCGTTTCATGCCGCCCGAGCCGGGCTCGTTCGCCAGCGCGCTTCACGGAGCTCACGTGGAGCTGATGCCCGACACGGGCGAGGTCCGTGTTCTCGGCTATTGGGTCGTGGAAGACTGCGGCACCATGGTCAATCCGATGATCGTGGACGGCCAGGTGCAGGGCGGAGTCGCGCAGGGCATCGGCGGCGCCCTGTTCGAGCACCTGGTCTACGACGAGCAGGGGCTGCTCCTCACGTCCAGCCTGATGGACTACCTCCTGCCGACCGCGGTCGAGATCCCGACGATGCAGGTGCTGCACCAGGAATCGCCGTCGCCGTTCGTTCCCGGTGGTTTTAAGGGAATGGGCGAGGGTGGCGCGGTAAACGCACCCGCGGCCATCGTCGCCGCCGTTAACGATGCGCTCCGGCAGTCCGATGTTCGGGCGAACCACACGCCGCTCACACCGGAGTGGGTCCTGGGTGCGCTGGGCCGGACGAAGGCCGGCGGCAACATCCCGTTCGACAAAGGATCAAAACCGATGAAGTGGAGGCAAAGGTTCCGTGAAACCCCCCCTGTTTGACTATCACGACCCGGCAGAGGTCGACGGCGCACTGGAGCTGCTGGCGGAGCACGGCGAGGACGCCAAGGTGCTGGCCGGGGGGCAGAGCCTCGTCCCCCTGCTCAACTTCCGGCTCGCGCATCCCGACCACCTGATCGATCTGCGCCGGATCGGGTCGCTCTCCTACGTGCGCCGCGGCGACGGCGTGCTCAGGATCGGGACCATGACGCGACAGGCCACGCTCGAGTCCTCCCCGCTCGTCGCCGATCACTGGCCGCTGCTCACCGGCGCCCTCCGGTTCGTCGCTCACGCCCAGATTCGCAACCGCGGCACGGTGGGGGGCTCGGTCGCCCACGCCGACCCCGCGGCCGAGCTTCCGGTGGCCTTCACGGCGCTCGACGCGACCTTCCACGTGCGCTCGCGGAGCCGGACGCGCACGGTCGGCTGCCGCGACTTCTTCATCACGCACCTCACGACCGCGCTGGAGCCCGATGAGCTGCTGGTCGAGATCGAGGTCCCGCCGGTACCCTCCGGAACCGGGTGGGCCTTCACCGAGTATTCCCGACGCCACGGCGATTTTGCTCTGGGAGGAGCGTCGGTGCTCTTGACCTTCGGGAACGGTGTCTGCACGCGGGCACGCCTCGGATTGCTCGCCGCGGCCGACACGCCGCTGCGCGCCGAGGCCGCCGAGCGCGTGCTCGAAGGGAACCCCGTCACCGAAGAGGCCACGGCCGAAGCCGCCCGGCTCGCCGCCGCTGACATCAACCCGACGGGTGACATACACGGCAGCTCCGAATACCGCAAGCTGCTGATCGAAGGCATGGTACGCAGAGCAATCGAACAGGCCGCAGAACGAGCTGGGAGGTGACGAGGCGATGGCATCTTTGCGAGAGGTCGTGATCGAGATCAACGGGCAGCAATACCGGCGCGAGGTCGAGCCCCGTCTTCTCCTGTCGGACTTCATCCGCCATGAAGCCGGGCTGACCGGAACGCACGTGGGCTGCGAGCACGGCGTCTGCGGCGCCTGCACCGTGCAGCTCGACGGCGAGCCAGTGCGGTCCTGTCTGATGTTCGCCGTGCAGGCGGAGGGCCATTCGCTCCGCACCGTCGAGGCGCTCAACGAGGGCATGAACGGCGAGCTGCACCCACTCCAGCAGGCCTTCCACGAGTGTCATGGGCTGCAGTGCGGCTTCTGCACGCCGGGGTTTCTGATGTCGATCGAGCCGCTGCTTCCCGCCGCTGCCGACTGGGACGAGCGCCAGATTCGCGAGGCGCTGGCGGGGAATCTGTGCCGCTGCACCGGCTACCAGAACATCGTCTCCTCGGTCCGGTTGGCGGCGGAGCGAATGCGGGCAGGCGAGCTGCGTCCCGCGGAGGACGTGCAATCCGAGTCGGTGGCCTAGGCCTAATGGACATCATTCGCAATGTCCGGCTGCGAGGCCGCGAAGAAGCCGTCGACGTTGCCATCGATGGGGAGAGGATCGCGGCCGTCGAGGAGGGCATCCAAGCCTCGGCAGAGCGCGAGTACGAGGGGGCCGGCAACCTCCTACTGCCGGGGTTCGTCAACGCCCATCAGCACCTCGACAAGTGCATGCTTGGCGACGTCATGCGTCCGAACCGATCGCAGACGCTGCAGGAGGCGATCGAGATCACGTGGGACCACAAGCGCGGCTACACCAAGCAGGAGATCGCGTCGCGCGCGGTGCCGGTCATCGAGGCGGCGATCCGTAACGGCACGACCGCGCTGCGAGCGTTTGCCGATGTAGACACGGTGGGCGGTCTCACGCCGGTCCAGGCGCTGCTCGAGATCAAGCGCCGGTTCGAGGGAATGATCACGTTCGAGGTGGTCGCCTTCCCCCAGGAGGCGATCATCAGAGACCCGGGCACCGAGGATCTGATGGAGCAGGCGGTGGAGCTCGGCGCGGACATCGTCGGCGGGCTGCCGTGGTACGAGCGGCTCGACAGCCACGTCCACGATCACATCGACTTCTGCCTCGAGCTCGCCCAGCGCACCGGCAGGGACGTGCACATGCTCGCCGATGACACCGACGATCCCACTTCGCGCAGCCTCGAGTACCTCGCCGTGCGCACGATCGAGACGGGCTACCAGGGCCGGGTCACGGCAAGCCACTGCGGCGCGCTGTCCGCCTACGACGACAACCATGCCTCGCGGGTGATCTCGCTAGTGCGCGACGCGGGTATCACGATCTCGAGCAATACGCAGATCAGCCTCGTGCTCGACGGCCGTGCCGACCGGGGCCTGGTGCGCCGCGGGATCACGCGCGTCGGCGAGCTGCTGGACGCCGGGGTCAATGTGATCTCGGCCCAGGACGACGTCAACGACCCCTACTACCCGTTCGGCAAGCCGGACCAGCTCGAGGTCGCGCAGTACACGGCTCACGTGGCACAGCTCACCTATCCAGCGCAGCTCGAGGTGGTGCTCGATATGGTCACCGTCAACGCCGCGACGGCGATGCGCCTCGACGGTTACGGGACGAGCCCGGGCGATCGTGCCGATCTGGTCCTCGTAGCCGCGACAACGGTTCACGAGGCGCTGCGGCTGATCCCGCCGCGAACGCTCGTCTTCTACGGCGGGCGCCTGCTGGCCGAGAGCCGCCTCGAGAGCGTGCTTCACGCGCCGGCCGCGATGGTGTGAACGCCGCCCTGCGCTGGCGGCGCAGGGTGCCGGCCGTCTCAGCGACCGGCTCTCTCGAACACGACCTTTCCGTCGAGCACCGTCATGTCCACACGTAGCCGGCGAAGGTCAGCCGTGGCGGCCGTATGCGGGTCTCGCTCGAGGACCGTGAGGTCGGCGAGCTTGCCTGGCTCGAGCGATCCTTTCAGGTCGTCCTCGCCCATTGCCCGCGCGGCGCCGACGGTGTGTAGCCGCAGGGCCTCATCGACGGTCAGCGCCTGCTCGATGTCGATCACGTTCCCGGCATAGGACTCGCGGGCCACGCAGCACCA
Organism: uncultured Solirubrobacterales bacterium; assembly: GCA_963704385.1. Classification (GTDB taxonomy): domain Bacteria; phylum Actinomycetota; class Thermoleophilia; order Solirubrobacterales; family Solirubrobacteraceae; genus Palsa-465. Next base: position 4,297,311 of record OY969904.1, on the reverse strand, counting down.
GACGCCGAACATCGGGCTTGTGGCCTCGCGCTCTGACCCCACCCAGACGTCGGATGAAGCGGACAGCGACCATCCATCGTCGAGGAGGGTCCGAAACGGGAACCGACCTCGCGATCCGTATTCGCCCAGATAGTCGACGAAGTAGTCGCCGAACGTGTACAGGAACACCGGCTGCGGAGCTGGGACGATCCCGGCTCGCTTCCACCAGTCGCTGGTCGTGGTGTCCGGTCGAAGGTTGCCGGCGTGCTCGATCCGGATCGAGGCCCGCTCCGGCCTGATGGCGCCGCCGTAGCGCTCGATCGTCTCGCACAGCCACTCCTGTGCCCGGTCTCCGTTGGCGTGGATCGCGAGCTGCATCCGGGCATCGTTGGTCAGACCGACCGCCCGCTCGACCTCGTCTTCGCGCAGCGCGATCTGCCCGCAGTGGGGGTGTTCGACGTGCACATACTCCGACTTCACAGCGGCGCTGGCGGCCGAGTAACCACCGTCCGCGAACAACTTGATACCCGCAACCCGGAGCCGCGTCGTGGGCGCGCGGAGTGAGAACTGCCTCGACCAAGCGCATCCCTGCTCGATCGGCAGGGTCCCGGGAGACCACAGGTACAGCCCGACTCGGACTGGCAGCTCCCCATTCACGGCCAGCTCGTCCATGCACGAGATCCCGTCGAGCGTCTCGGAGATCTCTCCGACCGTAGTGACCCCGTTGCTCGTGAACATCTGCCGAAGCCCATTCGCGAGCGCCGCGCGGATCGTGCTGCGATCCTCGGACGGGAACGGCAACAAGTTGTCCATCTCCTTGACCACGCCGGTCGGTTGGTGATGGCACGAGCAGAACTCGACCGACGGCTTGCCCGTGACGCTGTACTCGGGCGGCTCGTAGCTGCCGTCGATCCCGGCCAATTCGAGCGCTGCTGAATTGAGGATCGTCACGTGGCCCCCCGCGCGGACCGCGATGGGAACCGTCCGCGACACGTGGTCCAGCTCGTCTCGCGTCGGCAGCCTTCCCTCCTCGAGCTTGCGGTCATAGAAGAGGTTCGCCTGCCCGATCACCCAGCCGGTCCGCTCCGCGTCCGGCAGCGCGTCGGCGAGCCGGCTCTGCAGGTCGGCGACGCTCCCGCATTCCGGGGCCCGCACGTCGACGGTGCCGAAGGTCGCGCGGCAGGCGACCTCGGAGTGAACGTGGGGATCGACGAATCCCGGTAGCACCGGACGCTCGCCGACATCGACGATCTGTGTGTCCGGACCGCGCCGGGCGTCTACCTGTTCGCGCAGAAGGACCTCCTGGATCGTACCCCCGCTGACCGCGACGGCGCCGTCCAGCGCCTTCTCCGCACTGTCGGCCATGGGGTAGATCCGTGCCGAGACGAGGAGCAGATCCGGCGCGTTCACGGGGGCCACGCCCTCATTCGAGCCACACCTTCTCAACGTCGCGGAGGTCCCCCTTCGGGAACGTGACGAGGATGCTCACGCTGCTCTCTCCCGTTCGCACGCTGTGCGGGACGTTGCGCGGCACGTATGCGGCGGTTCCGGGCTCCACCCACTCGCACCTGTCGCCGATTCGCAGCTCGCAGCGACCGTCGAGCACGTAGTACAGCTCGCCCGTATTCGGATGGGCGTGCGGGGGGTGGTATTGGTCCGGGTCCATTCGAAAGACGCTCACGTACAGGTCGGGGCTGCCGTTGATCTGGGCGGTGATCACCTCGCGCGCCCAACCCTGATCCCCTTCGGTCGTGAGGCTGGCGATCGGCTTCTCGCTCACCGTCGCGACGTTGCGCATGACGATCTCGCCGTCGGCCACCTCAGGACCCCCCGGCCGGTGCTGCCGCCTCCGCTGCGAAGTGCGGCATCACCTCCTCGGCAAACAGCTTCATGCTGGCCATGACCTGCTCATAGCTCAGAAGCGGCAGTGCCCAGTACAGCACGAGGTGATGGCAGTCCAGCTCGTTCTCGAACCTGGACAGCCGCTCGGCGACATGCTCGGGTGTGCCCACGATGCACCAGTCGTGGCGGTCGAGGAAGTCGTACCAATCGTCGCTTCGGTCGGCGTCGGTCAGCTCTTCGTCCGCTCCCAGGAACGCTTGGCGTCCGCGCCAGGTTGTGGACACTCCGCCGGTTACATGTTCCATCTCGAGGTTGATCGACGGGCGCATCGCACGCTCCGCCTCCTCCATGGTCGGGGCAACGTAGACCGGCCGCATGATCCCGTAGCGCTCCGGAGCATCGGCCGGCAGGGCTTCGCGATAGGCGTCGAGCCCCGCGCGGGTCGCCTCGAACGACTGACCCCACGTGAGGACGCCCAGACCACGCGCGGCTGCCTGAGCGATCGACGACGCAGTGTCCGCCATCACGAAACACGGTGGAGCTGGAACCTGAAGCGGCTGCGGGACAACTTGGAGCGCGGCCAGCTCCCCGTCGGATGAGTAGAAGGTCTGGTCGAGCTCGCCCGGCGGTGCCGACTCGTCGATCCAGCCCGGGAACGGCAGTTTGTAGAACTGTCCGTCGAACCGGAACGGCCCGCCGGACCACGCCGTGAGGATGATCTCCAGCGACTCCCAGAACAGCTCTTTCAGGCGCTTCTGGTCACGTCGGTCCGCCTCCGGGTTGAAGTTGCCGGAGACCCGGTTGTTGAGGCCCCTCATCGCCCCGAAGTCGACTCGTCCGCCGCTCATGTGGTCCAACGTCGCGACGTCCTCCGCGACGTGCAGCGGATGCCAATCCGGCAGGCACACACCGCACTGTCCGAGGCGTAGCTGGGTCGTCTGTCCTGCGATGTACGCACCGAGCATCAGCGCATTGGTGGGCGTCGGCGCCAGCCATCCGTCCCAGAAGAAGTGATGCTCGGCGCACCACAGCCCGGTGAATCCGGCCGACTCCAGGAATCGCGCCGTCTCCCGCCATTCGGCCACCGGCGGATAGCCCGAGACGTCTCCGGAGTGCACGACGAGCCCGCTGTCAAAGCGCATACTGCCTCCTATTTCTCATGGCACAGACCCAGGGGCGAAGGTTCCATAGCGCCCGCGGAAGAACACCAGCGGCGCGACTTCGGATCGCGCCTCGAGCGCGACCACCTCTCCGAGCACGATGAAGTGATCGCCGGCTTCGTGCTCGGCCCGCAGCTCGCAGTCGAGCCAGCCGATCGCGTCGTCGATCGCCGGCCCACTGACCCGAGGATGGTATTGAACGCCGGCAAACCGGCTCACCCCCTTGCGAGCGAAGGCTTGAATCACATCCTCATGGTGCGCCGCCATGAAGTTGATGCAGAAACGGCCTGCGCTTCGCAGGATCGGCCAGGTCTCTGACGTGCGCGCCGGGCAGAAGCTGACCAGCGGCGGGTGCAGCGAGACTGAAGTCAGTGAGTTGCACGACACGCCGACCGGGCCCTCGGCGTCGTTGCCGGTGATGACCGCGACGCCGGTGGGCAGGTGACCGAGCACGCGCCGAAAGAGTTGGCCGTCGATCTTCGGCCGAGCGTGCGGCGCGAGACTCGGCCGACGGTCAGGGAGCGACACCCCGTAACTGCCTGTGGGCAAGATCGCCAACAGCGAGTAGGATCGCAGTGCACCATGCCCCGAGCAAGAGTGCCTGGAAAACGTATTTACGCGTAGGTCGTTGTGCATGCGCACAGACGCCGACAGTGCGATCGACAGCGAGACGGTGCCCCCGTGGGGGGAGACCGCGGTCCGCGCCGCGCTCGTGCTGCTGCCGCGCGCCCAGGAGATCGCGGACAGATCCGTGGGCTGGGTCTGTGAGCACGACCCCGACTACAGCGATCTCGTAAGCGTCGCCGATCTTCGTCAGGCGAGCCGGCTCTGCGTCCAGCTTGTGCTCTCGCAGGTGGCCGCGGTGCCACTCGACGACGAGCTTCGTGAGGCACCTGCGACGATCGGCCAAGCTCGCGCGGTCCAGGCAGCTCCGCTTGAGGCGGTGCTGCGAAGCCTGCGGATCGACTATCGGCTCGTCTGGGAGGCGATGCTCGAACTCGCCGCCACCAACGAGAACCTGAACATGTTGGAGCTGTTGACCGACGGCGCCGCGCGCGTGTGGGACGTGATCGACGCGGTCTCGGTCGCCGTCGCCGCGGCCTACCGCGAGGTCGAGGGAGAGCTCCGTCGCTCGAGCGAGGAGCACGCTCGGGTCCTGATGAGCGCGCTGATCCGGGGGACCTCACCGCTGGGCTCCACGGTTCGCCAGGCCGCGGCGCACATGGGGCTGGGGGCGAACGAGCGGTTCGTCGTCTGCTACGCCGATGCGGCGGAACCAGCCGCGGTGTCGTCGGAGGCGATGCGCCGCGCGCTGGCCGGTTGCGGCATGCGTTCGATGTGGTACACCGAATCGGGCAACCACGTCGGCGTGGTTCAGATTGGCTCGCAGGCGCCGGGGGCCGTGCGTGACGCACTCGCCGCGGTTCCGAATCTGCGCGTTGGGATCAGCGCGGTGGCAGAGGGCCTGGGCGCGGTCCGCGACAACGTCTGGCAAGCCGAGGCCGCCCTCCGCGCGATCCCTCCCGGGAACGCCGGGACGGCGACCATCGAGTCGGACCTTCTGGCTAGCATCGGGGCCGCCGCCCAGGACCTTACGACGCTCCTGTCCCGGAGCGTGCTGGGACCGCTGTCCGTCCTGCGACCTGCCGAGCGCGCCCGCATCCTCGCGACGGTCACGGCGTACGTCAACGGCGCCGGATCGGTGACCAAGACGGCGGACGAGTTGCACTACCACCGGAACACGATCGTCAACCATCTACGACAGTTCGAACAACAGACGGGTAGATCGCTGCACAACCCTCGCGACCTTGCCGAGATCGTCCTCGCGCTCGAGGCGGACCGCGTCAGCTCGTGAAGCGGTGCGGGCCGGGCCGGTCAGGACGAGCGACGACCGCGGCGCATTCGAAACAGCGACCGGTCGCCCGTGGATGCCATCTGCTCCTCGGCTACGTCAGTCGCCGCGGCGGCCCCGAGTCCGAGGAACACCTCGCCGAGGTCGGGTCGAGCCAGCAGCTCGCTCGCGGAGCTCGAGAGCGCCGTAGTTCCGCCGGCGAGGACATATCCCCAGTTGGATATCTCCAGGGCCGCCAGCGCCTTCTGCTCGACGAGAAGCACCGAGGTCCCCGCCGTAGCCAGCCCGCGGATGTCCTTCGTCAGCAGCTCTCGCGACAGGTCGGGCGCCAGGCCGGAGGTTGGCTCGTCGAGCAGCAGCACCCGCGGCCGGTTCATCAGCGCGCGGCCGACGGCCACCATCTTGCGCTCCCCCCCGCTGAGCTTGACCGCCCGCCGCTTCAGGAGCCGACCGAGGGCGGGCAGTACCGAGACGACCTCCTCGATACGCTCGTTGATCTCGCCGCGCCGCAGCAGGTAGGCCCCCATCTCGAGGTTCTCACGTACGGTGAGTGGCTCGAACACGTCGTTGTTCTGCGGTACGTAACCGAGACCGAGTCGCGCGAGCCGGTGGGTCCGGACGTTCTTGATCTCTCGACCGTCCAGCTTGATCGAGCCGGACTCGACGCGCAGCAGTCCCGCGATCGCCTTGAGCATCGTGCTCTTGCCCGCGCCGTTGGGTCCGACCACCGTCACGATCTCGCCGGCGCCGACCCGTGCGCGCACGCCGCGGATGATCGGCGGCCCGCCATAACCGGCGAACACGTTCTCGATCTCGAGCGCGACCGTGGGGCGAGCTCCGGAGTCAGTCTCCGAGGTAGGCGTCCAACACCTCCCGGCGCGAGCGCAGCTCCGCCATCGTACCCGTGGCGATCACCTTCCCGAACGCCATCGCGATGACCGAATCGGACAGCCGCTCAACGACGTCGAGCTCGTGCTCGACGAGCAGGAGCGTCAGCCCCTCCCGAGCCAGTCCGGCCAGGTCGCCCTCGATCGAACGAGCAAGCGTCGGATTGACACCCGCCATCGGCTCGTCGAGCAGCAGGAGCGTCGGCTCAGCCATCAGCGCGCGCATGATCTCAACCAGGCGCTTCTGTCCCCCGCTCAGGTTCCCCGCGTACTCGTCCTCCTTGGCGGACATGCCGAACCGCTCGAGCAGCGAGCGGGCACGACTGACGAAGTGCGCCTCCTGATCCCGCCAATACCGTTTACCGAGTGCGAGCGTCAGCAGCCGCTCGCCACGCTGCTTCGGCGCAGCCACCAGGAGGTTTTCAAGGACCGTCAAGCCGCCAAACTCGCTCGACAGCTGATAGGTGCGGACGAGCCCACGCCGGGCCCGATCGTGGGGAGGGTCATGGGTGATGTCCTCGCCCTCGAACACCACCCGGCCGGCAGCCGGCGGAACGGCCCCGCCGATGATGCCGACGACCGTGGACTTACCGGCGCCGTTGGGTCCGATCACGCTCGTGATCGACCCGCGCCGCACGGAAAAGCTCACGTCGTCGACCGCCCACACGCCGCCGAAATCCCGGCGCAGCCCCTCGACCCGCAGGCAATCCGCCGTATTGCCGACGGGCACCGGGGGCGGCACTTCGTCGACTGCGGTCGACATCAGCGGTCGGTCGCGTAGGTCGGATCCGGGAGCGGGCCAGCCGCCGCTGGCTCAGGCGTTGCCTGCGGGAACCGGCGACGCCTCTCGGGGACGATTCCGCGCGGCCAGAACCACAGGAACACGAGTGCCAGCAGGCCGATGACGATCCATTGGAGAGCGTCGATCAAACCGATACGGCCGATCTGCGGCAGGTATCTGGTCGCCTCGTTGAACGCAAGCGGGACGAGCAGCGCTCCGAGCACCACCCCGAGGTCGTTGCCGGTTCCCCCGACGATGATCGCGGTGAAGAGGACGAACGTCTCGACGTAGAGCCAGGAGCCCGGTGACCAGGCGCCGATGAACTGAACGAGCACGGCACCGCTGATCGCGGCGATGACGTTGCCCATGACGAAGATGAACAGCCGCATCCGCATCACGTCCTTGCCGAGCGCTTCGGCGGCAGACTCGTTGTCACGAATCGCGCGCAGCGCGCGCCCCAGCGGGGAGGATGTAACCCGGTGGACGAACAGGTAGACGATCGCGCACGTCACAGCAGTGATGCCGACGTACAGCCACTGGTAGCTGACCGATGCCGGGTTGACGAGCTTCGAGAGCGGCTGCGGTACCAGTGCCAGGCCCGCCGCTCCGTTGAACAGCCCGGTGGCGTTCGTGACCAGGAGGGTCGCGCTGACCGAGAGCACGAGCATCACCATCGCCTGGTAGTCGGTGCGGAGCTTGCGCAGCGCGATCACGCCTACGACCACCGATAGGAGGCCGCCGGCCAGACCCGCGGCCAGGATCGGGAGCGGAAAGGGCAGGCTGGCCCCGAGTATGTACGACTGGAATCCGCCGTTTCCGGATGACGGCCCAAGGGTGAGGACCGCGGCCACATATGCCCCAAACGCCTGGAACACGATGAACCCGAAGTTGTAGACGCCAGCCACGCCGTACTGGAGGTTCAACCCCCAGACCGCCATGATGTCGACCCCGAGGTAGACGAGCAGCGTAGTCAGGTAGAACGTGGTCGCGTTCATGCGGCAAGCTCGCGCTGGCCGCCGGCGTAGCCGCTGAGGATCCCCGTCGGCCGCACCAGGAGCACGATCACGAGGACGACGAAGGCGAGCAGCTGCTTGTACTCGGGCGAGATGAACGCCGCCGAGATCTCGGTCACCAGCCCGAGCACGAGCGCGCCGATCATGGCCCCGGTGGGCCGCCCGACGCCGCCGAGAATCGCGGCGGCAATGATGACCACGAGGAAGTCGCTGCCCGTGGTGCTCTGAAAGGCGGTGGTGTTGAGCACGAGCACGACGCCGGCCAGTCCGCACAGAGCCCCGGAGATGAACCAGGCAGCGTCCACCACACGGTCCGTGGAGATCCCCGACGCCTGGGCGAGCCCGGGGTTGGCCGCGGTCGCGCGCATCGCCTTTCCGAGCTTGGTGCGTGTCAGCAAGAGCTGCACGATGATTATCGCCGCGACCGCGAGTCCGATGATCTTGAGCTGCGAAGTGTTCAACACGAGTCCCAAGGGGTGCACGGTCGAGCCGACGTTGAACTGGTAGGTGAAGAACGTGGGCCCGCCGATCGCCAGCACGGTGTTCTGGATGATCACGCCGACCGACAGCGTGACGATCACCATCCCGAACAGCTTGGTGCCACGACGTACGAATGGCGTATAGACCAAGCGGTTGAGCAGCAGCGACACGATCGCGCCGAATCCACACCCGACGATGAGCGACAGCACGATGCTGCCACCGCCCTTGTTGACGAGGTAGCCGACGTAGGCCGATGCGGTCATGATGTCGCCGTAGGCGAGATTGAGGATGTTGGTGACGCCGAACTGAAGCGTGAACCCGACCGCCGCCAGGGCGAGGATCGACGCCGTGACCAGCCCGAATCCGATCGAGGGCACAAACGTCGAGGCGGGCACGAGCATGGAAGCGATCACCGCGCATCTACCTCGCACGGTGACCACACCGTGCCGAAGCTCATTTGACGGCTTCCACCTGCTGGGCGGTATACGTCTTGATCGCTTGCTGGCCGGTGTAATTGACGATCTCGAACTCGCCCAGCGAGTTGCGGTAGTTGTCGAAGACGATGTCCCCAACCGCTCCTACGTACTGGATTTTCTTGCCGGCGGCCAATGCCGCTTTCCCCGCCGCGAACGAGTGCACCACCACGGCTCCCGGCGACGGTTGTACGACGCGTACGATGTACGGCGTGAAGACGGTCGGGTTCGTGGTCTTCGCCTCCAGAGCCGCTAACGCATACAGGTTGACCGTGTCCCAGTAGGACATCGCGTAGGAATCGGATTCCCACTGCGACACCGGCTGGGGCACCGTCTTGCTCACCGCGGCGAGCTCCTTGCGCCATTCCTGGTACGACGGCCCTGTCGTGGGCGCGTACGGCTGCGCGCCGGCGTAGTAGCTCGCGAGGTTTGCCTTCCCGATCGCCCCGCCGACGGCCTTGAACCAAGGCGGCTGATTGGTTCCGTTCGTGCCGATGATCGGAATCAGGTGATAGAGCTGGCGCAGCTCGGCCATGTAGGTGGCATCGGTCTGCGGATCGGCTTCGGTGAAGATCACCTGCGGCTTGAACGCGGCAACCTGTTCGACCTCGGTGCGGTAGGAGCTTTGGTCGAGCGGGATCGTCTGCATCATGATCGTCCCGCCGAGCTTCTTGAAACCGATGGCGGCGGTCGGAGCGGTCCCCTGAGAGCTGATGTCGTTGCCGAACGCGCCGACGGCGCGCGTGTAACCCTTGTCGTGGGCGTAGAGGGCCATCGCGTACCCGACCGCGTCGTCAGGTGCAGTGATCCGGAAGAAGTATGGGAACTTGCTCTTGTCGAAGATTGCCTGCCCGGTGTCTCCGATCATCGGGATGTGGGCACGGTTGAACAGCGGCACGGTGGCGCTCGCCTCGTCCGAACTCGGGCCGATGATGCCGATCAATCCGCTCGTGGTCGCGAGCAGGCTCTCGGCGGCGGGCACCGCGTCGGCCGGGTCGCCGCGGGTGTCGACCGCCTTGCACGAGACCGTCTTGTGCAGGAGGATTCCCCCGGCAGCGTTGATCGCCGCTGCCGCCGGGATGCAGCCCGCCATCTCCTCAGGGCCGAATGAGGCGTCGGGTCCGCTGAACGGGTTGAACGCCGCAACGACCAGGGGGTTCGTGCCGGTGTCGTGACCGGCTGCCGCGGTCGAGCTTCCGCCGCACGCAGCAACCGCCAGCGCGGCTGCTATCAGTGCGCCCGCAGCGGCTGCCTTATCTGGGTTAACGAATCGTCGCACGCTAGCGACCCTCTCAGCGGCGGAAGGCTAGCGCCGTGCGACAGCGTCCGCCAGTGGGATTTACCCGTACGTAGACGGGAAATCCCCCAGCTGTAGTAACGGTCGTAACACGACGCTAACGCAAGTCACGCTCGGCCCCGGGTCCGGCAGAGTAGCGGAACCGGGACAGTGACGGGCTCGGGGAAAGCCCGCGAGCCTCCGGGGGATCCCCGCTCACGACGGCGCGGGCGTCGACACGACCGAGCGGCCAGGCGATACTCGCCCAGCTGGTTGTTTCACGCACGGGTGAAAGGAGGGGGATTGTGGTGGCCATCGACCCGACAGCGGCGAGCGCGGTGCTCGACCGCATCAGCGAGGACGACGTCGTCGACCTCGCGCTGATGCTCGCGAACGTGGAAAGCCCTCCGGGGGAAGAGGGAGAGGCGGGCGAGGCGATCTACGCGTGGCTGGCCGGAGAGGGCTTCTCGCCGCAGCGAATCGGGATGTTCGAGGACCGCTTCAACGTGTTCTGCGAGCTGCCCGGTCGGGGCGGGAGGCCTGCGTTGGCCTTCAACAGCCACATCGACACCTGGATGCGGCGCGACGACCATCTGATCTGGCGCGATCCCGGGCGCGAGGACTACCACCGGGGCCGCGAGGACGGCGAGCTGCTGATCGGCAATCCGGTCGTCAACGACAAGGGTCCGATGGCGGCCTTCATGATCGCGGCCCGCGCCATTGCCGCGGCCGGAGTGCCGCTGGAGGGGAGCGTCTACCTGACGATGGTCCCGGGCGAGATCGGCCAGGAGCCCGTGGACGAGTTCCAGGGTAAGCGCTACCTCAGCAAGGAGGTCGGCGCGCGATACCTGCTCAACCACTCGCCGCGTCCGGGCTTCTGCGTGTGTGCCGAGGCCACCGCCTTCCGCAAGGGGTGGGTCGAAGCGGGCAAGGCCTTCTACAAGATCACCGTCTTCGGAGGGCCGGCCCTGTACACGCCCTATCTGGACAGGCCCTACTCCCGGGACGCCCAGCCCAACGCGATCGTCCGCGCGGCGCCGCTCGTCGAACGACTCGAGCAGTGGGCGCTCGAGTACGAGCGTCGCCATCGGTACGAGGGCCCGGGAGGGACCGTCGTCCCGCGCGCCAACATCGGAGCGATCCGCGGCGGGGAGCCGTGGCTGATCCTGCAGAACCCCGAGTTGTGCATGCTGTACCTCGACATTCGCACAGTCCCCGGTCAGGACAGTGCCGAGATTGGCCGTGAGCTGCGGGGCCTGCTCGATGAGCTCTCGCTCGAGGGCGGCGTCGAGCAGTTCCTCAACCGGCCCGGCTACGAGGCGCGTGAGATCGAGCCGCTGGTCGACGCGCTCGATGCTGCCCACGAGCGCGAGTTCGGATCGTCCTGCGAGATCGCCTCATCGCCCGAGTGCAGCATGTGGCGCGATCACAACGTCTTCAACGAACTCGGGATCCCGGCGCTCACGTACGGCCCGCCCGGCGTCGCGGGGGCGGGAACGTTCGCGGTGCGCAAGGCCGATCTGGTCAGGACCGCGCGGGTCTACGCGCTCACCGCGCTGGCGCTGTGCGGGACCTAACCGCCGCGGGGGCCCCAGCGGAACCCGCCCGCTGCCCGATATGCCGCGTGCTGAAGTAGGCGGCGCCGCGGCGTGCGCCAGCAGCGCAGGGAATGGTGTCCCTCGTGCCGCAAGCACAGGTTGCACGAAGTGCAGTCCACGCGACCGGTCCGCCCGGCGATCAGCTGGGCGGCAAGGTCAGGCTCGCGGATGTAGGGGCGCGCCATGGCGATGAAGTCAGCATCACCGGATTCGAGCACGCTGCACATCGTCTCGGTACGGCGCATCCCACCGACCGCGATCGCCGTCGTGTCCACGCGCTGGCGAAGCGCGCGCACGGACGGGACGAAGTAGGCCTCATCGGCCGGCCGCGAAAGGATCCGGTGGATCAGCAGGTCCGCCGCGGCGCGGCGCGGATCCACGGCGACGTACTCCGCGGCGGAGTTCGCGGCCCGGTCCATCACTCCGCACGAGACCTCGACTGCGTCTAGCCCCTCGTCGACGAGTCGCGCGGCCACCTCGACGCCGTCGCTGACACCGAGCCCGCCGGGCGGAGCGTCCGCCAGTCCGAGCTTCATGGTCAGCGCGCGCTCTGCGGGTACCGCGCGACGGACCGCGCGGACGACGGCCAGGGCGAAGGCGGCGCGCCGATCGGGATCGCCGCCCCATCGATCGTCGCGCAGGTTGGTCAGCGGTGAGAGGAACTCGCTGATCAAGTAACCGTTCGCTCCGTGTATGTGCACGCCGTCAAAACCGGCCTGGACGGCGCGCCCGGCTGCCGCGGCGAAGGCCTCGACGGCCTCGCTGATCTCCCCGTCCGACCCGCCGGCAACGGGACGGCCAGTGAGCGCGTTGGGGACAGCGGAGGGAGCGAGCGGCGTGCCCCCGGGGACCCGTGACTGGCTGCCGGCGTGCGCGAGTTGGGCGAGCACGAGGCCCCCGGCGCCGTGCACCGCTTCGACGAGCCTGCGCAGGCCACCGATCAGCTCGTCGCTGTAGATCCCAGTCTGGCGCGGAGCGTACTTGCCGCGCGGATGACAGTAGAGGTGGCCGGTGAAGATCACGCCGAGGCCGGCTTGCGCCAGACGGGTATAGAGCGCGACGAGCGCGTCGGTGACGGCGCCGTCCGGCGCGGCCATCGTCTCGGAGGTCCCGGAGCGGATCAGCCTATTCGAGGTCTGGAGGGGGCCGAGTCGCCCGGCCGCCAGGAGCGGCGCGTTGGCCGAGCCGGCGCTCACCGGCCAGCGGATCTCATCGCCGCCAGATCTCGGCCACGTCGGAGACGCTGACGACCGGTCCGAAGTACTTGTCGATGGTCCGCAGCGTCGCTTCGTGCGCCTCGTCGGAGTAGCACGCGGTGCCGTCGCCCAGGAACACGACGTAGAAGTCGCGCACGAACGCCTCGCGGGCGGTGGTCTCGACGCAGACGTTCGTCGCCACCCCTGTCAGCACCACCGTGCGGACGGCGTGGACCCGCAGAATCGTCTCCAGGTCGGTGTTGTGAAAGGCCCCGTAGCGGTGCTTGGTGACGACGGGCTCGCCGTCGTGCGGGCGGATCCCTTCGTAGAAGTCCCCCTCCCACGAATCGGCTGCGCAGACGTCGCGCCGGGTGTAGCTGTCGCCGCGTCGCCGGACCATTTGCTCGAGCCAGACGTCGGACAGGTAGGCGTTGCGGTCGGTCGTGTAGACGTTGTGGACGAAAACCACGAGCGCCCCCGCCGCCCGTGCCGCGTCGATCAGCTCCGGCAACCGCTTGGCCATCGCCTGCACGGCGCCGAGGTCTGCTCCCTCTTTGGCCATCATGCCCCCGGCGGCGCAGAAGTCGTTCTGCATGTCGATCACGATCAGGGCCGCATGGGCTGGTTCCACCTTCTGCTCGAGCGTGCTGAGGATCGGCCGGTGGGCCAGCCGCTCGGCGGTCTCGAGCGTTCCCGACGCCTCCGTCGCCGGATAGGTCGTCATCTCTGCGCCGGCGAGACCGGCGTCGCCAGGAACTCCTCGATCGCTGTCAGCACCTCCCCCGATCGCTCGGTGTGCACCATGTGCCCGGCTCCGGCGATCTTCCTCGCCGACGCCCGCGGAAGCGCGGCGACGAAGTCATCGGCGTAGTCAGGGGGCACGAACGCGTCCTCCGCTCCAACCACGACGAGTGTCGGCGCGGCGATGCGAGGCAACCGGCGGATCAGGCCGCGCTCGGGGATGGGCCACATGAACTTCGCCATCGTCGTCATGCTCTGCGCGAGCGCCACGAGCGCCTCTATGTCCGGCTGACCGTCCGGTTGCGCCGGAGCGGATGGAGCCTTGGCGGGATCGCTGTAAAGCAGGGCGGGCATCTCCGCCGGGGTCACCGCGAACAGGTCCGCGACCGGATACGCGTCGTTCCACAGGCCGAAGGGCGAGATCAGCACCAGCTGGGAGACGCGGCGAGGGTAGTGGCCGGCGAACTCAGCCGCCATCATCGCGCCGAACGAGTGGCCGGCGACCACGATCTCGTCGAGGTCGAGCGCGTCGAGGAGATCGTCGTAGTAGATCGCGAGTTCGTGGATGTCGTCGATCTCAGCGAGTTCTGAGAGGTCGCGGAAGCCGGGCGCCACCGGGGCGATGAGCGAGTGCTGTGTGGCCAGGCCCTCCAACACGGGATGCTCAGGCTCGACGCCGCCCACCCCGTGCAGCCAGACCAGGGGCGGTCCCTCGCCACCGCTGTAGTAGACCTGCTCGGCACCGCGGTCCAGCGCGACCGTCTGCTCGCTCAGCATCGCCTCGCCCTATGCCTCGATCGTGGCGCCCGACCGCTCGCCGACTCCGACGGGCGACGGTGCGGGCCACCAGCGATCCTCCCATTCATCGAAGCGCCCTCGCAGGCGGGGGATCACGTCCTGGGCGAACCGCTGGGTGTTGTAGCGGACCGTCTCGTCCGGCAGGTTGCCGAAATGGCAGAGAACCAGCAGATGTCCGACCCTCATCTCGTCGGCCATGTGGTTGAGGCGGTCCACAACCGTGTCGGCGCTGCCGGCGACGATGTAGCCCCGCTCGACGAAGTCCTTCCAGCCAAGCCGCTGGTCCTGCGCGGCCATCGCCGCCGACATCGAGCTTCCGAGGGCCGAGCGGATCGAGGCGATCGAGGTGTAGCCGGGGGCGTCGCGGAATGCCGGCGGGAAATGCAGGCAGCGGTGGTAGAAGTAATCGGCCGCCTCGCTGTACAGGCGCTCGGCGTGGGCGTCGTCGTCCGCCACCCCGACGAACTGGAGGAACCCGACTCGGTAGGGATTGGGCTCCATGCCGAGGGCTTCGATCGTCTCCCAGAAGCCCTTGATCGTCTTCATCGCGCGCAGGTACCCGAAGTAGGACAGCGCGGCGTAGAGGAAGTCGTGCGATGCGCACCACTGCCATGTCTCGATGCTGCTCCCCCCACCGGGTACCCAAACGGGTGGGTGCGGCTGCTGCAGCGGCCGCGGCCAGGGGTTGACGTAGCGGAGCTTCGTGTACTTCCCGTTGAACGCGAACGGCTCGGTGGAGGTCCACGCTCTGATGATCAGATCGACGCTCTCCCGGTACTTCTCCCGCAGCGTCGCCGGGTTCTGCCCATAGGCGAACGCTGCGTCCATGCTCGTGCCCACCGGAAAGCCCGCGACCAGGCGCCCGCCGGAGAGGACGTCGACCATCGCCAGCTCCTCGGCGACCCGGGTCGGCGGGTTGTACAGGGCCACCGAGTCGCCCATCACCACGATCTTCGCCTCGCGCGTGCTCCGCGCAAGCGTCGCGGCCATGAGGTTGGGCGAGGGCATCAGCCCGTAGCCGTTCTGGTGGTGCTCGTTCACGCAGATCCCGTCGAAGCCCACCTGCGCGGCGAACTCGAGCTGGTCGAGATACGTGTGGTAGACATCGTGACCGCGCACCGGGTCGTAGAGATGCGGCGGGATGTCGACCCAGACGCTCCGGTAGCGCTCCGCGAAGTCCTCCGGCAGGTACGGCCACGGCATCAGGTGAAACCAGTGGAACTTCACCGATCCCCAGTATCTGCGCCCGCCCCCGGCGCTGTCATCGGGGAGACGCCGAATGCGAACGCGGGTTTTCCCGCTTCGCCTCGTTCAGGCCCGGCCGCCGCCGGGGATCGCGTGCCGCTCGCGGCGTGTATCAGTGAAGAGCCGGCCGCGGCTAACTCGACAGACGTCCCGCCTCGGGAGGACGTCGGTCATACCACCCGGGCATACCGCGGCCACCGTGACACCCGTCCCGGTGGAGGAAGGGGCGGGGGAAGTTATGTGCGGTCCCGGCGGGGGCGAGCGCCCCGTACGCCAGACAACGACTCCGCGCGCCCGCCGCCCGCGGCACTGGCCACCAGCTCCGGCTCGATCGGCAGCGAGTTGACCTCGACCGCGAGCGCGTCGGCGACCGCGTTGGCCAGGGCGGGTCCGGGCGCAAGCGTGCCGCCCTCTCCGACTCCCTTGTGGCCGGCGCGTAGGTCGGGAGCCGGGGTCTCGAGGTGCTCGACGACGAGCGTCGGAAGCTCGCAGGCGCCGGGAATCAGATAGTCCATGAAGCTCGCCGTCAGGGGCTGACCATCCGGGCCGTAGCGGATCGCTTCCAGCAGCGCCCCGCCGATCCCCTGCGCGGTTGCCCCGTGCACCTGCCCCTCGACCACGATCGGATTGATCTCAGGACCGCAGTCCTCGACCACGACGTAGCGCAGGATCGAGATCGCACCCGTGACCGCGTCGGTCTCGACGATGCAGGCATGGGTCGCGTACGGATAGGCCGTCTCCTCCGGGTCGTAGTGCTCGGCCAGGTCCACTCCGTCGGGGCCGGCGGCGGCGTACAGGTGCGAGAACGCGATGCGCGCGCGGGGGGACCCCCGCACAAACGCCCCCGTGCGGTCGAAGACGATGTCTTCCGGCCGGGCTTCGAGCCCGTCGGCAGCGAGTTCGACCAGCCGCGCCCGCACCTTTTGCGCGACCGAGACGAGTGCGCCGCCCGCGCTGATCGCGCTGCGGCTGGCAAAGCTGCCGCTGCCGCGCGGCGCCCGCTCGGTGTCGAGCAGCTCGGCCCGCACCAGCTCGATCGGCACCCCGAGATGCTCCGAGACGATCTGCGCGAAGGTCGTCGCCACGCCCTGTCCGAGCGCCGGGCAGCTCGTCCACAGCGAGAACGTGCCGTCGGCGTTCAGGGCCACGCGACCGGCGTCGTAGCCGCGCACGTTGCGCATCCCGCGCGAGCGGTACGTCTCCGAGTTCGTCCCCGTCCACTCGACATAGGAGGCGAACCCCAGTCCGATCCGGCGCCCGCGCTGCGCGGCCCGACCCTGCTCCTGCGCGAACGCGTCGTAGCCGATCCGCTCGAGCGCGAGGTCGAGGGCGCTCTGATATCGGCCGCTGTCGTAGCGAAGGCCGGTCGCCGTCCGGTACGGAAAACGCTCGGGTGGGATGAAGTTGGTTCGCCTCATATGCGCGCGGTCGAGCCCGAGCTCCCGGGCGAGCAGGTCCATCAGCCGCTCGTGCACGAGCGCGGCGACCGGGAGGCCGACGCCGCGATAGGCGCCCTGCGGCGACTTGTTGGTGGCGACCGAGTGGGTGCGGTAGCGGTAGCTGCGCAGGTCATACGGACCGGGGATGATCGCCGGGGTGCCGAGGGCCTCGAGCACCTGGCCCCACGGGTAGATCGCGTAGGCGCCGACGTCGCTGTAGACCTCGGCCTCGACCGCCAGCAGCCTGCCACGCGAGTCGGCGGCCGCACGCGCATGGACGAGCTGTTCCCTGGCGTGCGTGGCGCTGAGGAAGTTCTCGCTTCGATCCTCCACCCACGTGACCGCCCGGCCCAGGCGCAGCGCCGCCCAGGCGGTGGCGATCTCCTCGGGGAACACGTGTGCCTTCTGTCCGAACCCACCGCCGATGTCGGGGCAGCGGACTGAGATCCGCTCGATCCCCAGCAGCGCCCGCAGCGCCTCCTCGAGGATGTGCGGGATCTGGGTCGAGGACCACAGCACGAGCCGTTCGGGCTCGGGGACGGCCAGCACCCCCCGCGGCTCGATCGGCGTGGCGCAGTAGCGCGGGCTCCGAAACGTCCGCTCGACCACGACGGCGGCGCCCATGAAGGCCTCGTCGACGTCGCCTTGCTCGAAGGCCTCCTCGAAGATGACGTTGCCTCTCCCCTCTGCGCCGTTCTCGTGCAGCGCGGGCCGATCGGGGCTCAGCGCGTCCTCAACCGACACGACCGCGGGCAGCGGGGCGTAGCGGATTGCGACGCGCTCAGCCGCATCCTCGGCCCGGTAGCGGTCTTCGGCCACGACCGCGGCGATCGCCTCGCCCACGAAGCGAGCGCGCTCGGTCGGCAGGACCGGCCGTTCGATTCGGCGCGCCCCCGGCCTCGACAGCTCGGGCACCAGGGGCGGCAGAGACAGCTCGTGTCCGCTGAAGGCGAGCGCGACGCCGGGCTGCCGTGAGGCATCGTCGACGTCCACCCCCAGCAGCTCGGCGTGAGCATGGCCGCTGCGCGCGAAGGCGAGATGGAGCGTCCGGTCGGGGGCAATGTCGTCGAGGAACGCGGCCGTGCCGGTCAGCAGCGCCCGATCCTCCCGGCGGCGGACCCGGGCGCCGATCGACACCTACGAGCGCCGCGCCAGACGCCGGAGCACGAACGCCAGCAGAAGCCCCGCCACCACGGCCAGTGCAGTCCGCTGCACGGCGGGCGTCCTGAACAGAACCGACCCCAGGTCGAGCGCCTCGTCATCGGCTCCGCCCGGGGGCTGTGGCGGGACCTGCCCTTCCGGGCCCGGCGCCTGCGCTGCGCTCGACCCGCTGCTCGCGCCCTGCTCACCGTCGCCGCTCAGCAGGTAGGCCTCGAAGCGATGGGCGAAGTCGTCGAGCATGCGCCCGGCGACGTCCTGCATGATCCCGCGGCCGAACTGTGCCTGGCGCCCGGTGATGCTGAGATCGGTCTCGGCGATCACCCTGGTGCCGCCGTTCTCGGGCACGAGCCGGTTGCGGATCACGGCGGAGGCGGTGCCCTGTCCCTTGGTATCGCTGGCCTGCACCGAGATGTCGGCGACGTGCTCGGCTTCGTCGGTGTGCACCAGTCGCGCCGTCCCGTTGTAGTTGACCACCATCGGACCCACCTTGACCCGCATGGTGCCGTGGTAGACCCCCTCGTCGGAGGACGGCTCGATCGTCGCCCCGGGCAGGAAGCCCGCCACCCGCTCGATGTCGAGCAGAGTCTCCCATGCTCGCTCGAGCGGAACGGAGACGGTGAACTCGTTGGTCAGCTTCAAGGCTTGATCACGGCGGTGAAGGCGTGCACTATGTCCTACATCGTACCTTTACGCGAGCAGTCGAGGCAGGGGTGACGGTCGGCCGCAGGATGCTGCGGATCGAGGATCCGCCGCTGCTGATCGGCGCCGCGACGTTCCTCGACGACCTCGAACCGGACGGAACGCTGCATGCACGGTTCCTGCGCAGCCCGGCTGCGCACGCGCGGATCACCACACTCGAGCTCGCCGAGGCCCGCGCCATCACGGGCGTCGCCGGCGCGTTCGGCGCCGACGACGTTCCACTCCCTCCACTGCTGCCGCCCATCTCCAATCCGAACGCGGTTCCCCTGTCGCGCCCGCTGCTGGCCTCAGGGGTGGTGCGCTTCGTCGGCGAGCCGGTGGCCGTCGTCGTCGCCGACTCGCCCTACGTGGCCGAGGACGCGATCAGCGTGATCGGCCTGGAGCTGAGCCCGCTGCCGCCGGCCACCGACCCGCTCGACACGGCGCCGCCGGCCCTTCTGGACGGAGCACGCGCGAACGTGCTGTTCGAGAGCGAGAACGACACGGGGGGCGTTGACGAGGCGCTCGAGCAGGCTGCCGTGGTGATCGAGCGAACGTTTCGCAGTCCGCGGTGCTGCGCCACGCCGATCGAGACTCGCGGAGTACTGGCGGCGCCGGATGCTGAGGGCGTGCGGATCTGGGCCTCGACGCAGGTGCCGCACGTTCTCGCCAAGGTTGCGGCGGAACTCCTCGGCGCCTCCCCCGAGCACGTGCGCGTCACCGTCCCGGACATCGGCGGCGGCTTCGGTCAGAAGGCGCACGTTTACCCGGAGGACATCCTCGTCGCCTGGCTGGCTCTGCGTCTGCGCGCGCCCGTGAAATGGGTGGAGGACCGAAACGAGAACCTGCTGTCCGCGAGCCATGCCCGCGACCAGGTGGTCAAGGCTCGGCTTGCCGCCGACGGGGACGGGCGCCTGCTGGCCATCGAGGCCGACGTGACCTGTGACGTCGGGGCGTATGGCGTCTACCCCCACGGCGCAATCCTCGAACCGCTGGGTACGCCGGCCATGATCCCCGGCCCGTACCGGCTCGAGCGCTACCGCGCCCGCAGCCGCGCGGTGAGGACGAACAAGTGTCCGGAGGGGGCGTACCGCGGCGTCGCTCTGCCGGTGTCGGCATTTGTGCACGAGCGGCTCATGGATCTGCTCGCAGTTCACCTCGGCCTCGACCGCGCGGAGGTCAGGCGCCGCAACCTCATCAGGCCGGAGGAGCTGCCCTACACGACGGTCTCTCACCAGCGCTACGACAGCGGCGACTACCCGCTGGCGCTCGCGCAAGCGCTGCACACGATCGGCTACGAGCGATTCCCCGACGAGCACGAGTCAGCACGAGCGCAAGGCCGGTGGCTCGGATTGGGCATGGCCGCCTACGTCGAGTACAGCGCGATGGGATCCCAGGTGTTTCACGGCCGCGGGATGGTCGGGATCCCGGGGGTGGATCGCGCGTGGCTGACGCTGGACGGGGAGGGCGAGATCACGGTCAGGACCTCGCTTCCGTCGATTGGCCAGGGACTCGCCACCACGTTCGCACAGCTCGCCGCCGCCTCGCTCGCGGTCGACCCATCGATCGTCCGCGTGCGTCAGCCCGACACGGCGGCCGGGCCGGGAATGGGCACCGGGACCTTCGCCAGCCGGAGCGCGGTGACCGGCGGTGGCGCGATCAAGGTCGCCGCCGAGGAGCTCGTGCGACGGCTCCTCGAGGACGCCTCGGAGCGGCTTGAGGTCGCCGTGGCGGATCTCGAGCTCCGCGACGGCCACGTCGGCGTGAAGGGATCGCCGGGCCGGCAGATCGCCTTCGGCGAGCTCGCGGCGACCGACACCGCGCGATATCGCGTCGACGGAGCGTTCGACCCGACCTCGACCACATATCCGTACGCAACCCACGCGTGCGTGGTCGAGGTCGACCCCGAGACCGGCGCGGTCGAGATCCTTCGCTATGTCGTGGCCGAGGATTGCGGACGGATCATCAACCCGCTGGTCGTGGAGGGCCAGGCACACGGTGCGGTGGCCCAGGGAATCGGAGGGGCTCTGTACGAGGCGGTGGTCTACGACCAGGACGGGCAGAACCTGAGCGCCTCATTGATGGACTACCTGGTCCCGACCGCCACCGAGCTCGTTTCCCTCGATCTCCACCATCTCGAGATCCCGGCACCAGCGTCTCCGAACGGAGCCAAGGGGGTGGGCGAGGGCGGAACTCTCGCTCCGGCAGCCGCCCTTGCCAATGCCGTGTCCGACGCCCTGGGGGTGGAGTTCAACGAGCTCCCGCTGACTCCGGAACGGGTGCGCAGCGCCGCTCAGCGCTCGCCTTTCCGTAGCCACCTGAATGTATTACGATAGACAAAATGGGGGTGCAGCCCGAGATCCGGATGGAGCGCTGCTTCACGGTCGAAGCACCGCCAGAGCAGGTATGGGCCGTGCTCAGCGACGCGAGCGTGCTGGCGGCATCTCTACCGCGCGCGCAGCTGCGGCTGGTCGATGGCGTGCACACCGGCCGAATCGAGCTCGATTCCGAGCGAGCGATCGCGTGCGAGGCGACGCTGCTGGCCGTCGATCGCGACGACGACGATCACGTGACGACCGTCTCCATTCGCGGCCGCCAGCTGGGCGGGCCGGGGATCGGATCGGCGACGGTGCGCAGCCGGCTGGCGGCGGAAGGCTCCGGAACACGGATCTCGCTGGACGCCGAGGTCCTCGTGACCGGCTACGAGAAGGGCAGCGGCTTTGAGAACGGCGCGCGGGCGCTGTTCGAGGCCGCCGGGGACCGCCTTCAGGAGCGCGCACGCCGCGCGCCGCTCCGACCTGCTCCCGCTGACGCCCCAGCTCCGGCGGTGGTGCAGCCACCCGTGCCGGCCCTCGTAAACACCCGCGCGAGCCGCCAAAAGCAGTTGATCTGCGTTGCCGCGGGCGCCCTCGTCGCCGCCGCGCTGTTTCGCGGGCTTCGGCGACGCTCGCGCTAGGCCTTGGGCGCGCTGCTGGCAGACGGGGCCGGGGCACAAGCCATGGGTCGGCGCGGCGCCATCGGGCGCTCGCTGCTCCGCAAGGAGGACCAGCGGCTGCTGACCGGCACGAGCAGGTTCATCGACGATCTCAACCTCCCGGGTGCACTGCGGGCGCGCATCCTGCGCAGTCCGCACGCCCACGCCCGGATCGGCTCCGTCGACACGAGCCGAGCGCGCGCCGATCCCGCCGTACTGGCCGTGATCACCGCCGCCGACCTCCCACCCCGCACGGCCACGATCCCGATGCGAATGTATCCGCGGCCCGGAATGGAGCGACTGCTCCAGCCCGTCCTCGCGCACGAGGTCGTCCGGTACGTCGGTGAGCCGGTCGCGGTGATCGTGACCAGATCCAGCTACACGGCGGAGGACGCGGCTGCGCTGGTGGACGTGCTCTACGAGCCGTTGGAGCCGGTTCTCGATCCGATCGCCGCCCTCGAGGACTCGGCTCCGCGGCTTCACGCAGACGCCGCCTCCAACGTGGCGGCCGAGTTCTCGGTCCAGAGCGGAGACGTCGATGGCGCCTTTGCCGAGGCCGACGTCGTGGTCGAGAAGCGCCTGCGGTGCCAGCGCCACGGCGCCGTGCCGCTCGAACCGAGGGGACTGTGCGCTGAGCTCGAGCACGAGACCGGACGCCTGACCGTGTGGGGCGCGGCAAAGGTGGTTCACACCAACCGCCGGATCCTCAGCAAGCTGCTGGACTGGGACGAGGACCGAATCCGCTTCATCGAGCTCGACGTCGGCGGCGGTTTCGGAGGCCGCGGGGAGTTCTATCCCGAGGACTTCCTCATTCCATTCTGCGCCATCGGCCTCGGCCGGCCGATCGCGTGGACCGAGGACCGGGCGGAGAACCTCCAGGCGCTCAATCACTCGCGCGAGCAGGTCCACGACGTCGCCGTGGCGCTGCGCGCGGACGGGACCCTGCTGGCTCTCCGCGACAGCTTCGTGCTCAACACCGGAGCCTACGTGCGCACCCACGGCAGCGTGGTGCCCAGCCTGACCGCCGCGCTCCTGCCCGGCCCGTACCGCTGGACGGCATACCGGTGCACCGCGCGCCAGGTGCTGACCAACAAGACGCCGGCCGGCACGTACCGCGCTCCCGGTCGCTATGAGGCGAATTTCGTTCGAGAGCGGATAATCGACATGGCCGCCCACCGGCTCGGCCTCGATCCGCTCGAGCTTCGCCGCCGCAACCTGATTCCCGCGGCCGCAATGCCCCACCGGCTCGGCACCGAGGCGGACGGTCACCCCTTGGTGCTCGACAGCGGCGATTACGAGCTGCTCGTGGACAAGGCCCGGTCCCGGTTCGACTACGACGCTGTGCGCCGCTGGCGCGAAGCGCCGCGCCCACGCCGCCGCAGACGCGGCACCGGGGTCGCCCTGTTCATCGAGAAGAGCGGGATCGCGCGGTGGGAGTACGCCCGCGTGGGGATCGCGAGCAGCGGCGCCACGAGAGTGCTTGTCGGGTCCGCGTCGCTCGGACAAGGCGTCGAGACCGTGCTCGCTCAGATCTGCGCGGACGTGCTCGGCGTGCCGTTCGAGTCGGTCGACGTCGGCCACGGCGACACCGACGAAGTGCCGCGCGGGATGGGGTCGTTCGGAAGCCGCGCGACGAGCCTCGGGGGAGCGGCCGTGATGCAGGCTGCCGGGGCGGTGCGCGAGACGATCATGCACCGAGCCGCCGAGGAGCTCGAGGCCTCGCCCCATGATCTCGAGTTCGACGGCGATGCGATCGCCGTCGCCGGATCTCCGCGGTCGCGCGTATCGCTGGCCAAGCTGCTCGGGGGGTCGGGCAGGTGGCTCGAGGAGGAGTCGGTGTTCGACTCCGAGAACATGAGCTTTCCGTACGGGATCCACCTCGTGGGCGTCGAGGTGGATCTCGACACCGGCGGTGTCAGCATCGACCGCTACGCCATCGCCTACGACGTCGGCAGGGCGATCAACCCGCAACTGGTCGAGGGACAAGTTGTCGGAGGGGCGGCCCAGGGGGTCGGGGGCGCGCTGCTGGAGGAGCTCTCCTACGATGAGACCGGTCAGCTCACCAGCGGGTCGTTCATGGACTATCTGCTGCCGACAGCCGGAGAGGTCCCTCCGATCGAGGTGCTGATCACCGAGGACGCACCCACGCCACTGACCCCCCTCGGGGCCAAGGGGGCCGGGGAGGGTGGCACCGCCGCCGCGGGGGCGGCACTCGCCAACGCGGTCTCAGACGCACTCGGCGTGGAGGTGCTGGCCCTGCCGCTGTCGCCAGAGCGCGTCCTGCAGCTTGCGCGGCGGCGTGAATCGCGCCGCCCGCAAACCCCACCAGGAGGAGATGGGACATGAAACTCGTCGACCTGACGCACAGGTTCTCGATTCACACGCCGGGCTGGGTCGGCTATCCGTCGCCGAAGCTCTCCTACTTCCAGCGGCACGCGACCAACGGGATCGTCTCGCAGTGGCTCGAGCTGCCGCTGCATTCTGGGACGCATTTCGACGGCCAGATGCACATCGTCTCGGGCGGCGCCGACATCGCGTCGCTGCCGATCGAGCGGCTGTGCCGCGAGGGGTTGATCGTCGACATCTCAGATGAGATGGAGGACTGGGCGGTGATCAAGCCCAAGCACATCACCGACCGGGCGGATGTGCGCAAGGGGGACATCCTGATCTACCACACGGGGTATCACCGTTACTTCAACGGCTGTGCTGAGGAGGACGAGGAGCGCTACTTCCTGCGCCACCCGGGCGGCGACCGCGAGTTCGCTGAGTGGCTTGTCGAGATGGACTTCGCATGGACCGGCTTTGACTGTGGCTCGGCCGACCATCCGATGAACACGACGATCCGGTACAAGCGCCCGGACGCCGCGCGCCGCTATGAGCAGGAGACCGGCGTGAATCTCGAGGAGCGCTTCCCCGCCGACGACATCTTCGTGATGCATAAGGTGCCCTTCCCGAAGGGAGTGCTCCACGTCGAGAACATGGGCGGTGACATCGAGCAGGCGCTCGGGCGGCGCTGCCTGATCGGCGCGTTCCCGATACCGATAGAGGGCGGCGAGGCCTCTCCTTGCCGGGTCGTCGCCTTCATCGAGGAATGAGCGTGCGCGGAAACTTCGAGCGCCTGCCGGCGGACGAGGTCTACGAGGGCGTGCTCCGGCGCAGCTTCAGCTCCGAGCAGGCGACCGTCACGAGCTACACCTTCGCGCCCGGCGCGACCTTCCCTCCGCATCGCCACCCGCAGGAGCAGATCACGCTGATCGAATCCGGCGATATCGAAATGAGCGTCGGAGACCACGTGGAGTCCCTATCGGCGGGCGACTGGTCGGTGGTCGAAGGAGATCTCGAGCACGGGATACGGGCCGGAACCGAGGGGGCTCGGATCGTGGCGATCGTGATTCCCCGTCGCGAGTCGGGGGACGCCTACACGGTGGTCGGTCGGTGAGCGCACTCGAGCAGATTCAGGTGCTGGAGCTGGAACGGGGACCGGCGCTTGCGATCGTGAGCGGCGAAGGCAGCGCGCACGCGGTGGTCTGGCCCGGGATGGGCGCACGGCTGCGGTCGATTCACCGCATCCAGTTGCGCCGTGGCGCGCGCACGATCACGATGCACCACCTCTCAGAGGCCGTCTACTACGTGGTGGACGGAAGCGGCGAGGCGATCGACGTCGACGATGGCGACGTGCAGGAACTGCGGGGCGGCTCGATGGTTCACATCGATGCGGGGACCGCGTACGCGATCAGCGCCGGCGAGGACGGAATCTCGCTCGTCGGCGGGCCTTCTCCGCCCGACCCGGCCTTGTACGAGGGGCTGTAAGCGGTGGCGATCCGCGTCTATCACGTCGATGAGGCGACCGTTCGCCTGCCGATGATTGCCCGCGACGCGCGCCTGGTCGTCTGGCCCGGGGTTGGCGCCGTCAGCGCCAACCTGAACTACGTGGTGATGGAGCCGGGAGAGGCGAATCTTCCCCACTCGCACCCGGTGTCCGAGGACACGATCGTCGTGTTCGCGGGCGAGGGGACGATCTTGGACCTGACCCACGGCATCGATCACCCCTTCGGAGCGGGCCAGGTGGTGCACGTTCCGGCGGGGATCGAGCACCAGGTTCGCGCGGACCGCGGCAGCACGCTCGTGAGCGTCGGGGGTCCTTGCCCGGCGGACCTCGCGGGCCTGCGAGCGGCCGGCGTCCTCCGACGGGCCGAGCCGTGAGTCGCGAGATCACGATCGGGATCGCGCAGATCACCGCGCGCGGGGACCCCGACGCCAACCGGCGTCTGACGCTCGACGCCGCCGGCGCTCTGTTCGATCGCGGCGCGGAGCTCGTCGTGCTGCCGGAGCTGATCGTCCCTGGCTACCGCCTCGAAGCGGACTTCCTCAGCGCCGGAGCGGAGCCGCTTGACGGGCCGACCACGCGAGCCTGGCGAGGGCTCGCGGCAGCCGCCGGTGGCTATGTGGCAGGAGGCGTGTGCGAGCGCGACGGTGACGCGCTCTTCAACACCGCCGTCCTGCTCAGCGGCGACGGCGTCCTACTGCACTACCGCAAGCTTCATCGCTTCGCCGCCGAGAAACAGATCTTCACCCCGGGCGACCGGGGGTTGCCCGTGGTGGACACGCCGTTGGGGAGAATCGGGCTGTGCATCTGCTACGACCTCCGCTTCGTCGAGATCGCCCGGATCCTCGCGCTCCAGGGAGCCGAGCTGATCTGCGTTCCGACCGCATGGCTGCCGGGGTTCGACCGGCAGAGCTGGGACTCCGACGGCTACGCCCCGCAGGCACGGGGTGCCCTGCTCCAAGCGAACCTGGACCAGGTCTACATCGCGTGCGCCTCGCAGGCGGGCGAGGCGCACGGTATGGGCTTCCTCGGTTCGTCTCTGGTTTGTGATCCCTATGGGGCGGCCTGCCTAGGCCCGTTCGGAAAGGAGAGTGACGAGATGGGCGTGACGAGCGTGGATCTCGATGACGTGAGCCGAGCCCACGATCGCGGTGCGCTGATCAACCCGACGGAGGACCGCCGGTCGGACGTCTACGGCCTGTCGGTCGCGGGGAACGTGCTGTGAGCGACCGCAGCCCCGATCCCCCGGTTCAGGAGATCGACCTCCTGATTCATGGCGGCGTTGTCCTGCCGATGACCTCGCCTGACGATCTGATCTGGGACGGCGCCGTGGCGATCGACGCTTCGAGGATCGTCGCCGTTGGCGAGACCGAGGAGCTGCGGCGACGCTACCGCGCGCGCCAGATGATCAGCGCGCGTGAGCAGCTCGTGATGCCGGGCCTGGTCAACACCCACATGCACCTGTTCGGCGCGTTCGCGCGCGGGCTGGTCAACGACCTGTCCTTCACGCCGTGGATCCAGAAGAAGTTCTACTTGACCTCCCGCGGACTGAACCCGGACAACTACTACCTGGGGACGCAGTTCACGAGCATCGAGATGCTCAAGACCGGAACCACGTCGTTCCTGGACTGCGGCACCTACCAGGATCTCGAGGAACCGGCGGTCCACGGTGTTCAGAGCGCCGGGATCCGCGCCGTGCTGGCCCGCGCGATGGCCGACGTCAACGACGAGCTCGCCGAGTACCTCAGCCGCTCGGACAAGCTGACGCGCGAGAACCTCGAGCGCGCCGAGGAGTTCATCCAGAAGTTCGACCGGTTCGCCTCGGGGCGCGTCCGGGCGTGGCCGTGCCCGATCCAGGTCACGTCGGCGTCGGACGAGCTCTGCGTCGGCTCGATGGAGCTGGCCGAGCGCTACGACGTCGGGGTGGTCACGCACTCCAACGTCGATCGCGAGGACATCAAAGCTCACCAGCTGCTGTTCGACACGCGACCGATCGAGCGCTTCGAGTCGCTCGGGATCCTCAACCGGAGGTTTGCCGGCACTCACATGGCGTGGCTGAGCGACCGCGAGGTCGAGCTGATCAAGCGCAGTGGCGCCGGGGCGATCCACTGCCCGAGCGCGAGCATGAAGGGCGCCTACGGCGCGCTCTCGCACGGCAGCTTCCCGGAGCTGATCCGAGACGGCGCGACCGTCGGGTTGGGGACGGACGGTCCCGCCGCCGCGTGCTTCCTCGACATGTTCCGCGAGGTTCATCTCGCGGCGACAGGACACAAGGAGGCCCACCTCGACTGGACGCTGATCTCCCCGTATGAGGCGCTCAGCCTGGCCACGATCGGTTCGGCCCGGGCAATGCTGATGGAGGACGAGATCGGGACGCTCGAGGTCGGCAAGAGGGCCGACATCATCCTGCTCGACCTGATGCGCGCCGAGATGATCCCCTGGCACGAGGACAATCTGCTGGCCAACCTCGTCTACTCGGCGACGGGCAGCATCGTTCACACCGTGCTCGTCGACGGGCTGGTCGTCGTGCGCGCCGGCGAGGTGAAGACGATGGACGAGGGAGCGGTGCTTCGCGCGGTCCAGAAGGAGGCCCCCAAATTCGTTGCCCTCTCCCGTGAATGGGATGCGCGCTTCTGGCCGGCCGACCACACGAAGCCACATGTCTTCCGCTCACCGGCCGCGACCTCCGGCGCCCCCGCCGCCGACGGCGGGAAACTCGGCGGCGGCGAGGGATTCCCCCGATGACAGCGACGACGCTGCGGACATACGATCCTCCGAGCGCCTGAGCGATGCCTGCAACGACGTACGCGTATGTCGGCCGGTCGATTCCTCGCGTCGAGGACCTCCGGCTCCTGACCGGAGGCGGCCGGTACGGAGCCGACTTCGACCTGCCCGGTCAGCTGCATGCGCGGATCGTCCGCGGTCAAATCGCGCACGGCCGGATCCGCGCCATCGACGTCACGGCGGCCGCGGCCCATCCGGGAGTGGTCGCCGTGCTGACGGCGGCGGATCTGCCGAACGTGCAAATCCCGATCCGGCTGTTCGCCACCGAGAACGCAACACAGGTCCTGCAGCCCCCGCTGGCGACCGACACGGTCCGATTTGTCGGCGAGCCGATCGCGGTCGTGCTCGCGGCCGATCCCTACGTCGCCGAAGACGCCGCCGACGAGGTGCTGACCGAGATCGAGCCGCTCGACGTCGTTCTGGACCCCGTGGACGCGGCCGGCGCGCAGACGGCGCTGGTACATCCGGCGATCGCCGGCAACGTCATCGACAGAGTCCGGGTCAGCCACGGCGATGGAGTAGACGCGCTGTTCGAACAGGCCGCCGTCGTGGTGCGCCGGCACTTCAGCGTCCAGCGCCACGGCGCCGTGCCGCTCGAGCCTCGCTGCCTGCTGGCCCAGTACGACCGCGCCACCTCGGAGCTGACCGTTTGGGGAGCGGCCAAGGTCAAGCACTTCAACAGGCGCATCCTGGCGACGCTGCTGGAGGTCGACCCGGAGTCGATCCGCTGCATCGAGGGCGACGTCGGAGGCGGGTTCGGCGCGCGTGGCGAGTTCTATCCGGAGGACTATGTGATCCCGTGGCTGGCGATCAAGTTCGGCCGCCCGGTGAAGTGGGTGGAGGATCGGCGCGAGAACCTCGTCGCCCTGAACCACTCCCGCGAGCAGCAGTGGGATGTCGAGTACGCAGCGGCCGAGGACGGCGTGCTGTTGGCCTTCCGCGCCCGGGCCTGGTTCAACCAGGGGGCCTATGCGCGGACGCACGGGAGCGTCCTGCTGCCGAAGCTGATGCTCAACCACATGCCGGGTCCATACCGCTGGCAAGCCTACGAAGCGGAGGCGGTGTCGGTCCTGAGCAATAAGACGCCGGCCGGGACCTACCGGGGCCCCGGGCAGTACGAGCCGACCTTCGTGCGCGAGCGGATGGTCGACATCGTCGCTCGCGAGGTCGGCCTCGACCCGGTGGACATGCGCCGGCGCAACCTCGTCACGCCCCGAGACATGCCCTACGACACCGGCCTGCCCGACGTCGACACGGGCAAGGCGGTGCTCTACGACGAGGGCGACTTCCCGCGCGTGTTCGAGTCACTACTCGAGCACGTCGACTACGACGCGCTCCGGCGCGAGACCGATCGGCGCCGCGCCCAGGGCGAGCGGGTCGGACTGGCGGCGACGGCGTTCATCGAGATGGGCAATCCCGGCGTCTTCGAGCAGTCGCGCTTGGTAGCGGAGGACGACGGCACGTTCACCGCCCACGTCGGCGTTGCGTCCGTCGGTCAGGGGGTGGAGACCGTGCTCTCGCAGATAGCCGCCGACGTGCTCGGAGTGGCGATCGAGCGTGTCCGGGTGTCATATCAGGACACCGGCGTCGTTCCCGAGGGGCAGGGGGCGTTCTCCAGCCGCGCGACCGTCTGGGGCGGGTACGCGATCGCCGGTGCCGTCCGTGAGCTGCTGGAGCGCGCCCGGACCGCCGGGGCGCAGATGCTCGATGCGCCCGCTGACGAGATCGAGTTCGTCGACGGGGCCGTCGTCTGGCATGACGAGTCGATCCCGATCAACAGGCTCGCCACCGAGGCCACGTACCGCTACGAGCCGAGCGGTGGCTCGCACATCCTCAGCGGCGCCAATGTGGGCCAGGTCGGGATCGACCCGGTCTCGGGCGCGGTGGAGCTCCTGCGCTACGCGATCGCCTACGAAGTCGGCCGGGCGATCAACCCACTGACGCTGGAGGGCCAGGTGCGCGGGGCCGCCGCCCAGGGGATGGGAGGCGCGCTGCTGGAGGAGTTCGCGTACACGCCGGAGGGCCAGCCTCTGTCGACCACGTTCATGGACTACGCGCTGCCGACCGCTGCCGAGATCCCGGACATCGACGTGATGCTCCTCGAGTTCGGGGAAACCTCCGAGAAGGATCCGATCGCGGGCGCCAAGGGGGCCGGCGAGGGAGGCATCATCGCCACGGCGGCGACGATCACGGCGGCCGTCGCCGATGCCATCGGCCCAGCGGCGTGGTCGCTCGGGACGCTGCCTTTGCTGCCGGAGACGGTCCAGCGGCTCGCGGCGGCGGAGCCCGCGCGGGCGTGAGCGCGACGCGTCCAGCGCTGGTGCCGCAGGTCGGACGATCCGTCCTCCGCGTCGAGGACCAGCTGCTGCTCGTCGGTGCCGGTGCGTACCTCGACGACCTCAGCAAGCCGAGCCAGCTGTTCGCTCGGATCGTCCGCAGCGAGGCGGCTCACGGAACGCTGCGAGGGCTCGATACCGCCGCTGCGAAGACGATGCCCGGCGTCGTCTCGGTCGTGACGGGTCGCGACATTCCGCGGCTGCGCATCCCGGTGCGGATGATGCCCTCCGAGGAGGCCGAGCCGGTAACCCAGAGTCCGCTGGCCACCGACACCGTCCGGTACGTGGGCGAGCCGCTCGCCGTGGTGGTGGCAGCCACCCCGTATCTGGCCGAGGACGCGGCGAACGCCGTGACCGCCGACATCGAGCCGCTGCCACCGGTGCTCGTCGGCACGGTCAGCGAACAGGTGATCAATCGCGTGCACGCCGTCCATGGCGAGGACGTCGATCGCCTGCTCGAGCGGGCGGCGGTGCGCGTGAGCGATCGGCTCTCGGTGGAGCGGCAGTCCGCGACGCCACTCGAGACGCGCGGACTGCTCGCGTCCTTCGATGCCGAGGCGGACCGTCTGACCGTCTGGGGACCGACGAAGGTCAAGCACTTCAACCGGGCCATCTTGGCGAAGTTCCTGGACCGAAGCGAATCCTCGATCCGGTTCGTCGAGCCGGACGTCGGCGGCGGCTTCGGCGCGCGCGGCGAGTTCTACCCCGAGGACTTCCTGATCCCGTGGCTGGCCATGAGGCTCGGGGCCCCGGTGAAGTGGGTGGAGGACCGCCGCGAGCACTTCCTGGCCGCCAACCACTCGCGCCAGGTCACCTGTGACTTCGAGCTCGCCGTCGGCGAGGACGGGGAGCTGCTGGGCTTCCGCGCCCGGGCGGTCGTCGATCAGGGCGCCTACGCCCGCACCCACGGGACGCTGCTGCTTCCGTGGATCCTGATGCGGCACATCGTCGGGCCGTATCGCTGGCGCGGGTTCGAGATCGAGGCGTGCAGCGTCCTGACCAACAAGACACCGTCGGGCACCTACCGCGCGCCGTCGCAGTACGAGGCCACATTCTTCCGCGAGCGGATGCTCGACCGCGGGGCACGTTCGCTCGGCATGGACCCGGCCGACCTGCGGATGCGCAACCTGATCTCCGTCGACGAGCTGCCGGCACGGATCGACCTCGGCGACGGCAACGCGCCGGTCGTGTACGACGCCGGGAACTTCCCCGAGGTTCTCGAGACCGTGCTTGATCAGGCCGGCTACGGGCGTGTGCGTGCCGAGGTCCAGGCCGCGCGCCGAGCGGGCGAGCGCGTCGGCGTGGGTCTCTCAGCCCACGTCGAGGAGGCCGCCTTCGGACGGTACGAGTACGCCCGGGTGGTGCCGGAGGGGGCGCAGCGATACGTCCTCTACGTTGGAATCGCGTCCCTCGGGCAGGGAGTCCGGACGGCGCTGGCCCAGATCGCCGCCGACGAGCTGAAGGTGCCGCTGCACTGGATCGAGGTCGTGCACCACGACACGGACCTGGTGCCCGAGGGATTTGGCGCCTACGCGAGCCGCACGACGGTGGTCGGAGGGGGAGCGGTGATCGGCGCCGCGGCCAGCCTCCGCGAGCGGGCGTTCGCGGCCGCCGCCGATCGCCTGGAGATCGACCCGGGCGATCTGGAGCTGGTCAGCGGAGGGATCGTCCGACCGCGGGGACAGCCGAGCGGGGGCCTATCGCTGACCGAGCTGGGTTGCGAGGGGGCCTGCCGGTACGAGCAGCGACAGCAGACCTTCGACATGGGCGCGATGCTCGCCGTCGTCTCGATCGAGCCCGAGACCGGAGCCCCCTCGGTCCGCCGGCTAGTGGTCGCTCAGGACGTCGGCCGCCGGGTCAATCCGCAGCTCGTGGACGGCCAGCTGGTCGGCGCGGCGGCTCAGGGGGTCGGCGGGTCGCTGCTCGAGCGTTTCGCCTACGACGAATCGGGTCAGCCGCTCGTGACCTCGTTCATGGATTACATGCTTCCCACGGCCGCGGAGGTGCCGCCCGTCGACGCTCTCGCCCTCGAGCTTCCACACCACGATCCCGAGACCGAGCATCCGCTCGGGGTGAAGGGCTGCGGCGAGGGGGGCATCGTCGGAGCCGGTGCGGCGATCGCCAACGCGATCGCCGATGCGCTCGGCGATCCGGGCGATCGACTGAAGACACTCCCGCTGCGCCCTGACGTCGTCCAGGGCGCGTGGGAGTCAGACGGCGACCAGGAGGGGGAGAGATGACGGACTCATCCGCGCAGCAGGCGCTCCGCGCGGCGACGGAGCGCATCGACGAGGAGTCGGTCGTCGGGCTCGCGCTCGCGCTCGGGAACCTGGACAGCCCCACGGGATCCGAGGGCGCTGCCTCGGACTTCGTCTTCGGGTGGCTCGCGGCGGCCGGGTTCGCGCCCCGGCGCCTCGCCCTGCTGCCGGAGCGCGCAAACGTGGTCGCACGCGTGCGGGGCGCGGGCAGCGGTGCCGGCCGGAGCCTCATGTTCAACAGTCACCTCGACACCACGATCGCGCGCGAGGAGATCCTGACCACGCCGCTGGCCGGCGCGCGC
Source organism: uncultured Solirubrobacterales bacterium (assembly GCA_963704385.1). Lineage (GTDB taxonomy): Bacteria > Actinomycetota > Thermoleophilia > Solirubrobacterales > Solirubrobacteraceae > Palsa-465. The sequence goes on along the minus strand of OY969904.1, from coordinate 4,264,232 downwards.
GAGTACCACGAGGCGTGGCGAGAGGGCGACCGGCTGATCGGCAACGGGATCGTCAACAACAAGGGCGTGATGGCGACCTGGATGGTCGCCTGCAAGGCGCTGCGCGACGCGGGGGTGGTCCTCGACGGGGACCTGGTGATGACGATGGTGGTGGGCGAGATCGGCGTCGAGCCGGTGGACGAGTTCCAGTCGCCGGAGTACCTCGCCAAGGAGGCCGGCGCGCGCTTCATCGTCAACCGCGGGGTGACCGCCGACTACGCGGTGGTGGCTGAGGGGACCAGCTTCGGCCTGTGCTGGGTGGAGGCCGGGAAGGCGTTCTTCCGGATCAGCGTGCTCGGCGACGAGCCCCCGCTGTACACGCCCTACCTCCCCCGACCGACGAGCATCTCTGATTCGCCCAACGCGATCGTCCGTGCCACCGCCGTGATCGAGGCGATCGAGGAGTGGGGACCGATGTACGAGCGTGAGCACACGTATCGCTGCGAGGGCGGGACCGTCGTCCCCAAGATCAGCGTCAACGCGATCCGCAGCGGCGTTCCGTACAAGATCACCAAGACGCCGTCGATCTGCCAGCTCTACGTCGACGCGAGGATCACCCCGGAGCAGGACGTTCGAGCGGTCGAGCGGGAGCTGCGCGGGGTGCTCGACGCCACCGGCATCCCGCTGGTGGTCGAGCCATTCGCCTTCCGGCGCGGTTACGAGGCGCGCGGCGTCGAGCCGCTGGTGGCCTGGGTCGAGGCAGCACACGAGAAGGTGCTGGGCGGCCGGCCCGGGCGCCCGATCGACGCGATCACGAGCATGTGGCGGGACAGCAACGTGTTCATCGAAGCCGGGATCCCAACTGTGGTCTACGGGCCCGGCGCGTCGGTCGGCGGCGGCAACTTCGCCATGGAGATCGACGATCTGCTAACCGCGGCCAAGGTGTACACGGCGCTCGCGATCGAGGTGTGTGGTGTGGTTCAGGCCTGATCGTCCATGCCCGTGATCGAGCCGGTCTGCGAGCGCGGGTCGCGCTGACCCCACTGGCCGTGGGTCACCGCTTCGAGGAACTCCTCCACCGCCCGGTTGAAGGCACCGGGGTCCTCGAGGTTGCTCGTGTGACCCGTTTGCGGGAGGACCAGCAGGCCGGCCGTCGGAATCGTCCGTTTGAGCATCAGGCTCGCCTCGAGGCAGCCGTCGTCTTCGTCGCCGGCCAGGATCAGGAGCGGAACCCGCATCGCGGCCAGATCTGCGCTCATGTCGTAGAGCGACGGCCGCCTGCTCTGTACGCCCAGCATCGTCAGGGCCGCGCCACGGGAGTCGTGCTCGGCCAGCTGCCGCGCGAACGTCTCCCAGGCCGCCGGGTTGCGGTTCTGGAGCTGGACCCGTGCCGGGCCGACCGCATACCGCGGCGCGACGGTGGCCGCGCCTTCGCTTCCGAACGCGTCGGCGATCGCCGCGCTCTCCCGCCGGAAGCGATCCTGGGATTCGGGCGCGGCGCCGTAGCCACAGCCGGCCACGACCAGCGACCGCGTCCGGTCCGGGGCTCGCAGCCCGAGGTGAAGCGCGCAGAAGCCACCCATCGAGAGGCCGACGACATGGGCACGGTCGACGCACAGGCCATCGAGGACGACGAGCGCGTCGTCCACCGCCTGCTGCTGGGAATAGCTCTCCAGCTGGGTCGGTACATCGGACGGGGGATAGCCGCGCGCCGCGTAGGTGATGCAGCGATAGCGAGGACGGAAGTGCGACACCTGGGGCTCCCAGCTGCGGTGGTCGCCGGCGAACTCGTGGATGAACAGGAGCGCCGGCCCGCGGCCGTGCTCCTCGACATAGAGGCGCGTGCCGTCTGCGGTCATGACGTATCCCATCGCCCCGTATCATCGCCGCCGATCGCCTCCGGGAGAACGATGTGAGCGGGGATTCCCGCGCGGGCAGCGGGGAGACCGCCTCGGCCTCGCTCGGGGTTGAGGAGCGCTCGGGCGGGGTTCTCGCGCTGTGGCTCAACCGGCCGCGGGCGCGCAACGCGCTCGACAGGGAGCTGGTGGCGGCGCTCGCCGGCGCGTTCCGGCGACCCGATGCGCAGGCGTTCGTACTCGGCAGCACCGACGCGCGGTGCTTCTGCGCGGGCGCCGACCTCACGCTCGAGGACGCCGAGCGCTCGGCGGTCAGCGATCTCCTCTACGAGCTGTACGGGATCATGATCGCCTCCGAGGCTCCGATCGTCGTGGCGGTCGACGGCGCTGCGATCGGCGGTGGAGCGCAGCTCGCGCTCGCCGGTGATCTGCGGATCGGCAGCCTCTCCAGCCGCTTTCGCTTCCCTGGCCCCGGTCACGGGCTGAGCGTCGGCCCGTGGGGCCTACCTTCGGTCGTCGGCCGCGGGCGCGCGCTCGAGATCTGCCTGACCATGCGCACCGTGGAAGCGGAGGAGGCCGCGGCGATCGGCCTGCTCAACCGGATCGACGAGGACCCCCGGGCGAGCGCGTGCACGCTGGCGGCAGAGCTCGCCCGGCTCGACCGAACGGCCGCCGGGCGGACGAAGGCAATCGTGCGCACGGCCTCGGGCCTCGACGCCGCGCTCGCCCAGGAGCGCGCGGGCAACGCGCCATGGTCCGGATCGGTGGAGGGCCTGGACCGGCCTGCGACGTGAGCGATCTAGAGACCGGCCCGGCCGTGGGCGACAGCGCACGCGAGGCGTGGGCCCGCCACCTCGGCCATCCGCCCGGGGACGACCTCCGCGAGCGCCTGGCGGCCGGGTCCCTGGCGGAGCTGGCCCACGCCACCGCGCTGGCCGATCCGCAGCGCCCGGCGGTCCAGGTCGACGGCGCCTCGCTCACCCACGGGGCGCTCGATGAGCGCGCCGGCCTGGTGGCGGGGTGGCTCCGCGGCGGCGGGGTCTCGCTGGGCGATGTGGTGCTGGTGAGCGGTCCGAGCTCGCTCATGTTCGTGGTCGCGTACCTGGGCGTGCTCCGCGCGGGCGCCACCGTGGTCCTGGCGAATCCCGCCTACACCGAGGTCGAGCTCGGCACGTTGCTCGCCGACAGCGGGGCCGTGCTCGCGCTCGGTACGGGCTCGGGCCTCGAGCGCCTGCGCGCCGCCGCCGCGCGTACCCCGAGGGTGCCCACGGTGCGCTCACTGGAGGAGCTCGACGGAGATGAGCTCGCCGGCGGGCCAGCGCTCGAACCGGCGCCGCGCGAGCCTGGGACGCCGGCGATCCTCGCCTACACCTCGGGCACCACGGGCAGGCCCAAGGCCGTACCGCTCACCGACGCGAACCTGCTGTCCTCGATCCGTGCCGCGATGCTCGCCTGGCGTTGGGAGCCCGACGACGTCCTCGTCCACGCTCTGCCCCTGTTTCACCAGCACGGGCTCAGCGGCGTGCACGCGGCGCTCGTGTCGGGATCGCGGGTCGTGATCCGCTCTCGCTTCGACCCCGGAGACCTATGTGAGGCGATCGACGGCGCGCGGGCGACGGTCCTGTTCGCGGTTCCCACTATCTACGCCCAGCTCGCAGGCTGGGAAGGCATCGCCGATGCCGGCCTCGGGGGGCTGCGCCTGCTGGTGTCGGGCTCGGCCCCGCTTTCACCCGCCATCGCCAATCGGATCGGCGACCTGGCTGGCCAGCCGCCGCTCGAGCGCTACGGCACGACCGAGAGCGGCCTCGACATGTCGAACCTGTACGACGGCCCCCGGCGTCCCGGCCTGGTCGGACTGGCGTTGCCGGGGGTGGAGCTGGCCATCGCCGGCGAGGACGGAGCCCCGCTCCCTCACGACGCCGATGGGGAGATTCTGCTGCGTGGCCCCCAGGTCTTCGGGGGCTACCGGAACGATTCGGCGGCGAGCGAGCGGGCGTTCCGTCCGGGCGGCTGGTTCCGGACCGGCGACGTGGGCCGGATCGATGCGGACGACGGATTCGTTCAGATCACGGGCCGCCTGAGCGAGCTGATAATCAGCGGGGGCATGAACGTGTACCCCCGGGAGGTCGAGCTCGCACTGGAGGAGCACCCGGCGGTGGCGCGCGCCGCCGTGGTAGGCGTGCCATCGGAGCGTTGGGGAGAGGAGGTCGCGGCCGCGATCGTCGCCTCGTCAGGCGTCCCCCACGCTCCTCCGGACGACGAGCTCCTCCTGGGCTTTGCCCGCTCTCGCCTTGCGCCCTACAAATGCCCCAAGCGGCTCGTCTTCGTCTCCGAGCTACCGGTCAACCCGATGGGAAAGGTCATTGCGGCCGAGGTCAGGAAGCTGTTCTGAGGGGCACGGGGTTCTGCACGTACCCGAGCGCCTCCTCCAGCGAAACGACGTCCGCGTACTTCGATTGGATGTCGAACAGGTTCGCCTCGTGCGGGGCGTGCGCGTGGTCGCCGACGCACTCGCGCGGGACGAGCGTCGGGTATCCGCGCTGCAGCAGGTCGATAGCCGTCGCCCGAATGCAGCCGCTCGTCGTCGCCCCGCAGAGGACGACGGAGTCGATCTCGTGCGTGACCAGGATCTCCGCCAGATCAGTGCCGAAGAAGGCTGAGGCGCCCTTCTTCAAGACGATCGTCTCGTCCGCACGTGCCTGGAGTCGCGGGTCGATTCTCACCCATCGGCCGCCGATCTGGAGTTCCGCGAGCGCGGGGATCTTCCGGACCCACAGCCCGCCGTCCTCGAGGCTCGGCTCAAACCCGATCGTCGTGAAGATCACCGGCACGCCTTTGACGCGAGCGGCATCGAGCAAACGCCGCGTCGCCTCGACCTCAGGCGTGAGATCGGAGCCGAGTGCGCTCTCCGGATCGGTGAAGCCGCACGAGAAGTCGACCACGAGCACCGCGGGGCGCGAGCCGCGCCCGACGCTGTGCCCGAACCCCGCCGCGGCGTATATCTGCTCGTCGCTCACGTCTTCGCCAGCGTGTTGGGGACCTCGATCGCCGGGATGAGACCCCAACGAAGAGCGGGATCGCGGGGTACCACCGTCCCCCCGCCCTGGAGCAGTCGGCCCATGTGCCGCACCTTGGCCAGATACGCGTATCCCAGTCGCAGCTGCGGCAGCTCCCAGGCTCGAAGTGCGGCGTCGACGTCGCCGTCGCTCGCCACGAGCGCCTCGGCAAGTGCCCACGCGTCCGCGGCCGCCTTCGCACCGCCGGCGCCGGCGTGTGGTCGCGGCGTGATCGCCGCGTCTCCGATCAGGCACACTCGCCCGACCACCATCTGGGGCGTGTCAGTGTCAGTGATCAGTGTCACAAACGGCCGCTCGACCTTTGTCACCAGTTCGGCCAACGGCCCCAGCGCGACCTCTTCGTGCGCTCGGCGGTGGAGCAGGCGAACGTAACGCTCCATCACGTCGTCGGCGTGTACGGAGAGGGGCCTGCGAAATCCGTCCCGGCCGGTCATCGTCTCGTCGAGCTCGCTGCCCTCGGCGACGTTCCAGTACCACTGAAAGTTCACCTGACTACCGCTCACGCGCAGGTTCTCGTCGATGATCGGAATTGGATAGGCGATGAGGTGGCTGTCCGGAAGCAGGCCATACGTGAACGCGTCTTCGAAGAAGGACCATGCTTCGCCGGAGAGGAGCGCACGGTCGGCGAGGCCCCGCCAGCTGATGTATCCGACATATTTCGGCGTCACGCCGAGGAGCCGCTGCCTCACCGTGGAGAAGCCTCCGTCAGCGCAGACGGACAGCTCGCAGTGGGTGACATCTCCGCTGGCGAAGCGAAGCCCGACGCGTTCGCCGTCCTGCTCGAGTCCGACGAGCGCGTGGCCAAGGTGGTAACGCTCGCTTCCGAAGCTTTGGAGGAGGCCACGGTAGAGCGCGTTGTAGGAGGTGTAACGCCACGCGGCCACGATCTCGTCGATCAGCGATCCGGTCTGCGCGTCGAAGTACCTGATCGAGCTTGAGGGGACGCTCATGCCCTCCGGGCTGACGCTCGTCCGCTCCACGAGGTAGCGGACGCTCTCCGGTTGCAGGACGATCCCGGCGCCGAACCCGCTCAGCGGAACCGCGGCACGCTCGTACACGTCGACCTCGCAGCCGGCGTCGCGGAGAACGAGCGCAGCGGTGAGTCCACCGAGGGATCCGCCAACGACGGCGACCCTCGGCATGTTCATGGGACGATGGTGATCGAGGTCGATTGCCGCTCGAGCGCGAAGAAGTCCCGGGCGAACTCGGCTGGCACCCATGGTCGCATCGGGACGAGCCGGCGGACGAGTGTAAAGCTCGCCGGCCCGTCGACGAAGGGAAACGGCGTCATTCGGACCGTCCACGGCTCGACCGGCTCGAGGGTGTAGTCGCCGAGCTCCGCACCCTCGCCATTCTCCATGTCCCGCATGCAGAAGTAGAGGGAGAGGCGATCGTAGATCTGGAGTAGGTAATAGTCCCTCCAGCGTTCGTCGTCCGAGACGCCGAGTTCGTCCATCCTGGCCGGGTACCCCGCTTCCTGCTCGGCGACGAACGCGCCGACCGCCTCCTTGGCGTCACCCACCCGTGTCAGGCTGAGGGCGAGATCGCTGCCGTACCGCTGCGTGTAGATGCCGGCTCCGTGCATCGAGACGAGCAGGCCGGCGTAAGGGTCCTGATCGCTGACAGCCGCAATCCCGGCTCGGTAAAAGGCGAGGTGGGCGAAGATGTGAACGTCGAGGAAGTTGACCGGACGCTCTCGCGCCGGATCGAACGCGGGGGCCTGCTCCCATACGGCCCATCCGTCGTCGTGGCGTTCGCTCGCCACGACGACGGAGTCCCGCCGCCCGCCGAGGTCAGACCACTGCCGCGCGAGGTCGGCCGACAGGTCCGCGTGATCGGTTTGCAGAACCACCTGCCAGTCCGAACCGTCGTCGCGAACGATCACTGTCGGGGCCTAAGTCTATTCACCGGACACTTCCTCCACGAGCGCCGCTACCGCCAGCGCGCGCTCGACCGGTCCCGCCGAGGTGACCTGCAGACCCACCGGCAGCCCCCTCGCGTCACGGCCACATGGGACCGAGATCGCCGGCCACCCGAGGGCGCTGAACAGGCGGGTGTAGCGCGTGGAGGTGGCGACGTCCTCGTCCTCCACAGACGGCACGGACGTCGGGACGGTTGGTGACAGGAGCGCGGCGAACCCGCCCAGCCGGGCCGCGAGCTCGGCGCGGGCGTGTTCAAGCTCCGCGCGAGCTTGCTCGATCTGCCCACAGTCGACCTCCCGCGCACGGATGATCGCCGCCCGGATGTCGGCGGGAAACCGTTCCGGCTCGGCCTCGGCGCGCTCTCCCCAGGCGTTGGCGAACTCGACGGCGAGCAGCCGCCCGAGCCCGGGCGCCCGCCAGCCCAGAGTGACCGGTTCGATCTCCAGCCCGCCTGCCTCGAGTGCGCCGAGCGCGTCCCGGCACCGGCGAGCGACCGCCTCCTCGGAGTCCTCGAGCAGGTCGGCGAGCACGCCGACTGGTGCGTCGATCACCTCGTGGTCGCCTAACGCCTCTCCCAGCAGCGCCTCGCCGCCGAGCGCGCACACTCCCACCGACTCGCCGATCACGCCGGCGCAGTCGAAGCTCGAGGCGAGCGGAAGGCAGCCTTCGAGCAGATCCGAGCCGTGGGCGAGCTTGACGCCCACCACGCCGCAATAGGACGCCGGTATCCGCACCGATCCGGCCGTGTCGGTGCCGAGCGCGAGCGGCACGATTCCGGCCGCGACCGCGACCGCGGATCCGGCCGAGGAGCCTCCGGGGCTCAAGCTCCGATCAATCGGGTTCAGGCACGGCGGAAACCCTTCCGCTTGGCCGTGGGTCGTCCATGCCAGCGGGTCCATCGCGGTCTTGCCGATCGCGATGGCTCCCTCGCCCTCGAGCAGTCGCACCGCGGCGGCATCGGATCGGGCGGCCTCGTGGTCGCCACGTAGCCCACCGGTGGTCGGTAGCCCAGCGAGGTCGAAGTTGTCCTTGACGGCGACCGGAACCCCGCCGAGCCGCCCGGCGCCGCCGGCAAGCCGGCCGGCGTCGCCCTCGCCGTCGTCGAGCGCAGCGGCCCGCGCGAGCGCCCGGTCTTCCGCCAGTGACCAGAACGCGCCGAGGTCGGCCCGCTCCCGCGCCAGCTTCAGCGCGCGCTCAACCGCATCCAGCGCCCCCGCTACTGCAGGACCTCGATCTTCATCGGCGTGCAGTGCTTGGCGTTGCAGTTCGTGAGCACGTCCTCGGGGCAGTTGGACAGGCCGACGAGGCAGTCCATCTCGGCGCGGAACTCGATGTAGTCGCCCGGCTTGGTGACCGGCTCCTCGATCCGCCACCGTCCTTCCGCGCAGTCGTGCGGGTAGTTCATGAAGATGTCGAATGTGTCTGGGATGTCCTCGGGCTTGATCCCGTACTGAGCGACCGCCTTGCTGATGATCTCGTGACAGCCGTCGCGCGGTCCGACGCCGTGCGACTCGTACATGAAGCTGTTGCACATCCGGTTGTGCACGTCATGCACGCCCTTGGGCTCGGGCGTCTCCTCGATGATCGTCATCATCGGGCGGCACAGCGTCGACATCAGCGTGTCGCCTTCCATCAGCTTGTCCCGAGGCACATATTCTGCCCCCGGTTTGGGCACGTAGCGGGTGCGCGAGTTGGACGTCGAGAGCCTCTCGCCGTAGTTGTCGTTGTTGAACAGCGCCATGTCAACGACCTGCTTGCCCTCCAGGTCGGTCACCCGCAGGTGCTGGCCCTTCTTCAGGATCAGCGAGTGCCCTGATTTCGGTGGCATGACGTGTTCGTGAACGACCTCCATCGTTGACCTCCTCGGTGTGTCAAACCGCAGTGCGACCCCCGTCGATCGCCACCGCGGCGCCCGTGATGAATGACGCGGCATCCGAGGCGAGGAACGTGACCAGCTCCGCGATCTCCTCGGGCCTGCCGAAGCGCTGCATCGGGATACGCTGCTCGAGGAATCGGTGCGCGTCAGCGGGATCCACGCCGACGGCCTCGTGCTGGCGCTCGAGCGACTCCATCATGCGCGTCGCGATCGGCCCTGGGCACACCGCGTTGACGCGGATACCGGACGTGGCCAACTCGGCGGCGGCCGTCCGCGTCAGGCCCACGACGGCATGCTTGCTGGCGACGTAGGCCGACATGTTCGCCAGGCCGCGCAGGCCTCCACCGGATGCCGTGTTGACGATGCTGCCCCCGCCGCCGGCCAGCATGGCGAGCACGGCGTGCCGGAGGTTCAGCCAGGCGCCGACCACGTTTACCCGCAGCACCTGCTCGAACGCCGCGCGGTCGTACTCGTGCGTCGGCGCGATCTGGCCCTCGACGCCGGCGTTGTTGAAGAGCACGTCGAGCCTCCCGAGCTCCTCGACCGTGCGCTTGACGTAGGACACGACCTGCTCCTCGTCGCTCACGTCGGCGGCGATGGCGAGGTGCTCGCTCCCGCTTCCGCCCGCTCCGTCCGACAGCTCATCGTGCAGCCGCTCGACCTGCTCAGCATCGATGTCGATCAGGGCGATTCGCGCCCCGGCCCGCCTGAAGGCACGCGCGGTGGCGCTGCCGATGCCTCCGGCGGCACCGGTGATGATCGCCACCTTGCCCTCGAGCCCTCCCGTAGAACCGCTTTCCGGCGTGCCGTCCGCACTCATCTCCTCGAACTCCGATTGTTAGGCGTTTGGTTCCGCCCCCGCGATCGGCTCCGCGACTTTATCATTCGTATGACATGGGCACGTGGACTGCGGCTGATCTCTCCGAGCTGATCGAGCGCCGCTACCTGGGCCTCGTCGAGCTCGTGCGGATGGTCAGCTCGGCACGCGACTGGAAGCAGCTCGCGATGGGCATCAGCGTCGGACTCGAGCGAACGGTCGCGGAGTCGGTGGATGAGCCGCCACCCGTCCGCGTCTGGGTGATCACGGCCGACGGATTCGAGGAGTCGGCGCGCCACCCGGTCAACCACGAGTTCGGCACCTGCTCTCCGCGTGAGCTGCGCCGGGCGGCGCGCGTGGTCGAGCCGGTCGAGAGCTCCGGCGGAGGCGCACTCGTCGGTCTGCACGCCGGCGGCGTCAGTCTCGGCGTCGTCGAGGTGGACGACTCGGGAGTCGACACCGACCTGCTCGTGCACGGCGCGCCCGTGATCGCCTCCCGCGTCGGGATGCTCGCCGGTCAGGGCGTCGGCGATGTGCTGCTCGCGCCGGTAGCCGTCGACGGGGCCAGCGACGTCGCGTCGTTGATGTCGGCGTTCGCGCTCGAGGCGGAGCGCGAGCTCAGCCACGACCGCCTGAGCGCCTACCTGCTGACTTGCCAGGGCCGGGCCTTCGAGCGCTTCGCCGTCGCCACGTCGCCGATCGTTCCCGGCGAGGGAGTGATCATCCCGTTCGAGGACTTGGGCCTCAGGCACGTCGTAATCACCAACCGCGCGCTGGTCTCGGCCGACCTGGCCACCGACCAGCGGGTCGTAGGTCGCGAAGATCGCGTGATCGCCGCCGCCGGCTTTCACGGCCTCCTGAGCGTCCCCCTCCGCGTCCAGGGCCGGCCGATCGGCGTCCTCAACTTCGTCAGCCGAACTCCTGGCTTCTATCGCGACGAGGACATCCCGATCGCCCAGCAGATCGCCGATCAGGTGGCGGGCTTCATCGACAACCTCCACACCCAGCAGCAGATGCGCGCGCTAATCAGCCACGAGGCCGCCGAGCGCGAACGGACTCGGGTCGGGCGCGACGTGTACCACGTGGTGGCCCAGAATGTGCCCGGAATCTCGCGCATCGCGGAGCGGATCGAGGGGCGGCTGGCCTCGACCGATCCCGAGGCGAGCGAGCAGTTGGCCCGCATCCGCGACCTCGCTCAGGGAACTCTGACCGATGTCCGCCGCGCGATCTCGGACATCATGCCGCGAGACCTCGACGCCCTGACGCTCGAGGAGGCCGTACGGGCCACGCTTGGGCCGCTCGGAGACGGAGATCCCCGCCCGCGGCTCGTCGTCAACGGCGACACGACGGCGATCTCCCTGGCCGCGCGGCGCGCGGCCTGCCGGATCGTTCAGGAGGCGCTTACCAACGTTAGGCTTCACGCCGGCGCTCGTACGGTCACGGTGACGATCGACTGCGATCGCGACCTGAGGTTGACGGTGGCGGACGACGGGGTCGCCTTCGATCCTGACGACCTGGGCGACGCGGCCGGCATGGGGCTCGACCACATGCGCGAGCGCGCTCGCGCCATCGGCGGGATCCTCACGGTGGAGAGCGCCCCGCGGGCCGGAACCCGCGTTCGATTCGAGCTGCTGGGCGTCGGCGACACCGGCGACGGCCTAGTGCCCGCGATCGACCAGGCCGTGGATCCCGCCGCCGCGCATGCCGCGAGCCTCAGGGTGTTCGTGGTCGATCGGCACCCGCTCATGCGGGCGGGCCTCCTGCATCTGGTCGAGTCGGTGGACGGCATGCGCGTCGTCGGTCACGCCGACTGTGCGCGCGACGCACGCGCTCAGTTGCGGCGGGTGCGGCCCGACGTCGTGCTGCTCGACGGTCACCTGCCGATCAAGGACAGCGAGTCGTTGATCCGGGAGCTGCGCAGCGAGTTGCCGATGGCGCGCGTGGTGATCACATTCGAGTCGGCCACCGGTCACGAGCCCCTGCTCATCGACGCGGGGGCCTCGCGCTTCGTCAACAAGTCCGCCAATGCGGCGGAGCTCGCCGAGGTCGTGCGCAATGCGTCGGCCGGGACGGGCATCGTCCCCGGAGAGCTCACGGTGTCGGTCGAGCACGGGATGCTGAGTCCGCGCGAGCGCTCCATCCTGCTGTTGATGGCCGTCGGGCGGACGAACACCGAGATCGGACAGACGCTGTTTCTGGCCACCAAGACCGTTGAGCGGCAGGTGGCGACGATCGTCGGAAAGCTCGGCGCGCGCAACCGTGCCCACGCCGCCGCCCTCGCGGTCTCGCGTCACCTGGTGGATCCCGACCAAGCGGGCTAGCTGCGGGCTGCTAGCCGAGGCGGTACGCGGCGATCGCGTTCTCGCCGAGCACCCCCGGAGCGAGCGCTGAGCTCGTCTGCTTCGCCCAGCGCAACGCGGACATGTCCGCCATGTCGAAGGGCAGGTCGCTGCCGAACATGACCCGCTCCTCGCCGGCCAGCTCGATCAGGAAGTCGAGCGCCCGGCGATCGAACGCGACGGTGTCGAACAGGAAGTTGGGCAGGTACTCGGAGGGGCGGCGCTGCGCCCTGGCCTTGGTCTCGCTACGCACCTCGTAGGCGTGGTCGAGCCTGGCGAGCTGGTAGGGGAAGGCCCCGCCCGCGTGGACGAGCTGGACGTGCAGCTTCGGATGGCGATCGAACACCCCACCGACGATCAGCCGTGCGGCTGCGACGAAGGTCTCGAACGGATTGCCGATCACGTTGGCCAGGTGGAACCCCTCGAGCGCCGGACCGGGGGCGGAGATCATGTTGGTGTACGGGTGAAGCAGGATCGTCGCGCCCAGTTCCTCGGCCGCGGCGAAGAACGGCTCGAGCGACGGGTCGTCGAGCATCGTGTCGCCGACGCTCGTTCCGATCTCGACCCCGACCAGTCCCAGCTCGAGCTTGGCTCGCCGGAGCTCGGCGGCGGCAGCGACCGGGTCGTTGAGCGGGACCGTGGCCAGGGCGTACAGGCGACCACCACCTCGCCCGGCGAGCGCGGCGGCTGCGTCGTTGATGAAACGGTGAACCCGTGCCGTCTCAGCGGGATCGGTCCAGTAGAGCAGCAGGGACGGTGTGAGCGAGATCAACGCCACGTCGATCCCGTCTCGGTCCATCTGCTCGAGCTTGGAGGGCGCGTCGTGGAACAGGGGAAAGACCGGATATCGCAGCCCGTTGTCGTGGACGATCAGCGGATCTTCGCCGTCGCGCTCAGTCAGCGACACGTCCGGCGGTCCCTCGCCGCGGCGCACGAGCTCGACGAGCTCCATCGGGATGAAATGGGTGTGGGTGTCGACGATCGTCATCGGTGGGCGATCACTGTATTGCCGAGGCCGACCTGATTCGGAAAAGGATCGTCGAAAGCGGGAAAACCCTCCTGCCGACTAGGCATCTTCCCGATGCGGCTCTGCCGCGCGCTGCCCGATACTCGGCAGCATGCGCAAGCTGCGCGTAGCGGTTGACATTGGCGGCACGTTCACCGACCTCGTCGCGTACGACGAGGACACGGGGCAGCTGATCGCGGTGAAGACGCCCTCGACGCCGCCGGAGTTCATCGACGGCGTCCTCGATGCGCTCGAGAAGGCCGGGGTCGGCCCGCAGGAGGTCAGCGCGTTCAAGCACGGCTCGACGATCTCGACTAACGCCATCATCGAGCGCAAGGGAGCGAGGACCGGGCTGTTGACGACGGCCGGGATGCGCGACGTGCTGGGCGCGGGGCGCGCAAACCGGCCGGACCTCTTCAACTCCAACTGGGACCCGTCTCCGGCGCTCGTGCCCAGGCGAAACGTGCTGACCGTTCGCGAACGGATCGACTACGAGGGCGGCGTGCTGACCGAGCTGGTGGAGAGCGATGTCCGCGATGCGGCCAGGAAGTTCGCCAAGCGCGGGATCGAGTCGGTGGCGGTCGCCTTCCTGAACTCGTTTATGAACTCCGGGCACGAGTCACGGGCCAAGCAGATGCTGCTGGAGGAGCTCGGGGACTCGGTTCGCGTCTGCACATCGGCCGAGATCCTTCCGGAGATCCGCGAGTTCGAGCGCACGTCGACGACCGTCGCCAACGCGTACCTGATGCCCGTGATCGAGACCTACCTCGAGCGGTTGGAGCAGGCGCTCGCGGATTGGGGCTATCAGGGGCCGATTCTCGTCACCCACTCGGGGGGCGGCGTGATCACCGCGCGCTCGGCGCGCCGCGTACCGGCCCGCATCTGCCATTCCGGCCCTGCCGGCGGTGTGGTCGGGGGTGTGCTGGTCGCACAGTCGGCCGGCTACCCGAACGCGATCACCTTTGACATGGGCGGCACCAGCGCCGACCTGGCGCTGGCCGAGGATGCCAAGCCGTCGCTGGCTTCCGAGTGGCGAGTGGATTGGAACATCCCGATCCTGTTCCCGGCCATCGACTTGGTGGCGATCGGAGCGGGTGGAGGGACGATTGCGTGGGTCGACGTCGGCGGCTCGCTGCGTGTCGGTCCGCAGAGCGCCGGCGCAGATCCGGGGCCGGCAGCGCTCGGTCGCGGCAACGACCAGCCGACGATCACAGATGCGCACATCGTCCTCGGCAGGCTCAACCCGCAGCGCTACCTGGACGGGGCTGTGCAGCTTCACCCCGAGCTGGCGGAGCGTGCGATCGGCGAGCTCGCGTCGAAGCTCGGGATGTCCGAGGCAGAGGCCGCCAGCGGGATACTGAGAATCGGCAACGCGAACATGACCGCGGCTACTCATCTGATCTCGGTACAGCGGGGATACGACCCACGCGAGTTCGCGCTCGTGGCCGGTGGGGGCGCCGGACCGCTGCACGCGGTGGAGATCGCGCGCGAGCTGGGGATCCCGGTCGTCGTCGTGCCGCTGACGCCGGGCGTGACCTCCGCGCTCGGGATCCTCCAGGTCGACCTCCGCCACGACATCCTGCGTTCGGTTCTTGCTCAGACGCACCAGATCGACCCCGTTGACCTCGGGCGGGTGTTCGCGGAGCTCCAGGCCGAGGCCACCGAGATCCTGGAGAGCGAGCAGATCCCGGTCGATCGCCGCCGGATCGAGTTGTCGGTCGACGTGCGCTACTACGGCCAGACGCCGTACCTGAACCTGGCGCTCGAGGAGCCGCCCGACACGCGGGCGGCCATCGACGGTATCGCAGACGCATACGCCGACCAGTACGAGCGCGAGTTCGGATACCGGCTCGACAAGGACATCGCGAACGTCGAGATCGTGAACGCGCGCGCCGCCGCGGTGGGACTGTCCGAGCCGGCCGAGATCGCGGTCTTGCCTCCGGACGGGACCGAGGCGACCGCATTGCAGACGCGGCCGGTGTACTTCGACGAGGTCGGCGACTTCACCGACACTCCGATCTATGACCGCTCGCAGCTCCCGCCGGGGGCCACCGTCGAAGGGCCGGCGATCGTCGAGCAGATGGACACGACGATTCTGATTCCGCCAAACTCGCGGGCGCGCGTGGACGACCGGCTCAACCTGGTGATCGACGTCGAATTAACCGCCGTGGAGAGCGCCGCACTCGCCGCCGCCCCGATCGAACGAGGAGCGTAGAGATGGCAATAGTGTCCAAGGCTGGCATCCTGCGGCTCGACCCGATCACCTTCGAGGTGCTGCGAAACGGGTTCAAGGCGATCTGCAACGAGGCCAGTGCGCTAATCGAGCGGGTCTCCTATGCGCCGACGATCACCGAAGGCCATGACTATTCCGTCTCGATTCTCACTCCGGACGGCCGGCTCATCTCTCATGGTCAACGCGATCAGGCGCCGCACATGGGAACGTTCGAGTCCTCGGTTCAGCACCTGGTCAGGGAAGTTCCCGAGTTCCGGCCGGGCGACGCCTACATCTACAACGACCCGTACACGGGCGGGACGCACCAGAACGACGTCAAGATCATGCGACCGATCTTCTACAACGGCGAGGTGTTCGCGTTCGCCATCGCGCTGTGTCATTGGCCGGACGTCGGCGGCCCGATGCACGGCACCTTCAACCCGCACGCCACCGAGTGCTACGCCGAGGGGCTGCGGATGCCGCCGCTGAAGCTCTACGAGAACGACCGCCCGGTCAAGCCGATCTGGGATCTGATCGACATGAACATCCGCCTGCCCAAGGAGCGGGTGGCCGAGCGTTTCGCGCAGCATCAGGCCGGCGTGCTGGTGGAGCGCCGGCTCACCGGCTACATCGAGAAGTTCGGCGAGGCCACGATCCGGGACGCCTTCGAGGACACGATGGATCACTCCGAGCGGCTGTTTCGTGACTGGGTCAGCAGGCTCCCCGACGGCACTTACGAGTTCACCGACTACGGAGACCGTGACATCGGTCGCGAGAACCAGCCGATGATCAAGGTGCACTGCAAGATGACGATCGACGGCGACCAGGTCACCGTGGACTGGACGGACTCCGGGCCGGCCCCGATCGCCTCGTGGGGCTTCGCGCGCCCGGCGCTGCAGTCGGCGGTCTACGACGGCACGATGCACTGCTTCCCCGAGCTGGCGCCGCTCAACCACGGCGTCGTTCGTGCCATCAACATCATCTCCAAGCCCGGAACCTGCGTCGACGTCAAGGAGCCGACGCCGGTGACCGGCTACTGCTCGGGCGCGTATGAGAAGGTGGACGCGGTCACCATGTGCTGCTGGGGTCAGGCCCTCCAGCGGGTGGACCCCACCAGGGTTCATGCCGCCACCGTTAACCTTCAGAACTTCTGCACCGGCGGGATCCACCCCAAGTCGGGCCTCCCGTTCGTCTCCTACCTGTGGCTGGAGGGTGGACAGGGGGCGCGCGCGTACGCCGACGGTAACTCCTTCTACATGATGATCTTCATCGGCGGGGCTTCCAACCAGCCGAACGAGGTCCTGGAGCGGTGGTACCCGATGTACTACACCAGCACCGAGGCCGAAGTCGACTCGTGCGGCGACGGGGAGTTCCGGGGCGGCTTCGGGCTCTCGCGGAACTTCGACGTCTGGGGTGACACCGAGCTGGTCGTCCTGGGCGACCGCGAGCGGATCGGGCCGCCCGGCCTGGCCGGCGGGACGAACGGCGGGCCGAACATCCTGATCCGCAATCCGGGCTCGCCGGAGGAGCAGAACCTCGGGATGTTCACGACCAAGGCGCTGCTGAAGAAGGGCGACCGCGTGTACTTCGCGTCCAACGGCGGCGGCGGATACGGCCTTCCCTGGAAGCGCAAGGCGGACAAGGTGCTCGAGGACGTGATCGACGGCCTGCTCTCGCGCGAGAAGGCTCGGGCCGTCTACGGTGTGGCGATCGAGGAGATCGACGCCGACACCCTCGAGTATCGGATCGACGAGCAGGGGACCGAACGGCTCCGCAGCGCCCTCGCCGGCAACGACGACCGTCCACGCGGGCTCGCGCCGTTCGAGGTCAACCCGATGGGTGAGCGGCTGTTCCTCGAGCCGGCCGAGCTCGGGACCGCTAACGGGCGCCCGCGGGCGCAGCCCGGCAAGGCGAACTGAGGGCCGGGCGGTGCCCAAGCGCTCGATCAATCCCGAAGGGATGGCGGATCCGGTCGGGCCCTACTCGCACGTGGTCACGGTCCCGCCGGGAGGCACGCTGGTGTTCTGCGCAGGCGCCGTGGCCCTCGACGCCGAGGGCAAGGTGGTCGCCGAGGGGGACATCGTCGGTCAGACGCGGCAGGTGATGGAGAACCTCCGGATGGCGCTCGACGCGGCCGGGGCGACGTTCGATGACGTGGTCAAGGTGACCAACTATGTCCTCGATGCAAACCAATGGCGACAGGTGCTGCCCGTCAGGGCCGAGTATCTGAAGGAGCCATATCCTGCGAGCACATTCGTCGAGGTGAGCGCGCTGATGTTCCCTGAGCTGCTGATCGAGATCGAGGCTGTCGCGGTCGTCCACAACGGAGGGTGAACGTTCGATCCGGTGGCTGCGGACGACCCCGTCATCATCACGGTCGCCCCAACTGGGCCGCTGACGACGCGCCAGAACCATCCCGATCTCCCGGTGACGCCCGAGCAGATCGGCGCGGCGGTGGCGGAGGCGGCCGAGGCGGGCGCGGCGGTCGCGCACGTCCACGCCCGGGACGGCGACGAGCGGCCGACGGCCGACCCGGCCGTCTACGCACAGATCGCAAACGAGATCCGGAAGCGGTGCGACATCGTCGTCCAGGCGTCGACCGGAGTCGGGCTGGACGTCAGCTGCGAGGACCGGCTCGAGATCATCGGCTCGGGAGATGTGGATGTGACGATGGCGACGCTCAATCCCGCGTCGATGACCTTCGGCCAGGGGACGTTCAGCAATCCGCCCTGGTTCGTGGAGCGCCTGGCCGAGCTCATGCGCGAGCGCGGGATCCAGCCGGAGCTCGAGATCTACGACTTCGGGCATGTCGGCCTGTGCACCGATCTGGTCCGGCGTGAGCTCGTCGGCGGCCCGCTCCAGTTCAGCTTCGTGATGGGCGTCAGAGGCGGCATGCCAGGTGATCCGGCGCTGCTGCCCACCCTGGTCTCGATGCTGCCCGATGGCGCGATCTGGCAGGCGATCGGGATCGGCCGGGCCCAGCTGCCCCTGTCCTTCGCCGCGCTCGCGCTCGGCGGCAACATCCGAGTGGGCTTCGAGGACAACGTCTACTTCCACAAGGGTGAGCTGGCGCAGTCCAACGCCCAGTTCGTGCGTCGGGCCGTGGAGCTCGTGCACGCCGCGGGACGCGAGGTGGCCACCCCCGACCATGTGCGCGAGCGCCTGGGGGTGAGCTGACTGTGAGCGAGTCGGTCCTCGTCAGGGACGGTCGCGTGCTGAAGCCGGACGGCAGCCTGCGGCACGCCGACGTGCTGATCGACCGCGGCACGATCGTCGCCGTCGGCGACGATCTCGACCCCGGGAGAGTGGCGCAGATCGATGCCGCAGGTATGCTCGTTGTGCCTGGGCTGATCAACGCGCACATGCACTCGGGCGAGAACTTCAACCCCGGGCTGTACGAGAACCTGCCACTCGACGTCTGGTTCGTCCGGTCGCACCAGGTCACCAGGAGCCAGCCGCCCAGCAGCGAAGCCATCTACGTCAGGACGCTGATGGGCGCGGCGCTGATGCTGCGCAGCGGCACGACCACGGCCGTCGACTTCCTCTACGAGGCCCCCGCGATCACGCTCGAGACGCTCGAGCCCGTCGTGCAGGCCTACAAAGACGCCGGCCTTCGGGCGACGATCCTCCTGGGCGTGGCCGACCTTCCGTTCGCGCAGTCGCTGCCGCTCGATGGCGCGGGCGCAGTCGCGGCCAATGAAGCTCCGCCACCGACGTTCGCCTCGATCATCAAGCTGGCCGAGGCGGCGGTGGAGCGCTTTCACGAGCCGGGCGGCCTGATCGGCATCGGCCTCGGTCCCTCAGCACCGCAGCGGTGCTCGCGCGAACTGCTTGAGGCGAGCGTCGAGCTCGCTCGCAGGCGGGGCCTCGCGTGGCAGACGCACGTCCTCGAGACCAAGACCCAGGCGGTGACCAGCAGGGACTGGCACGGCCAGAGCTTCATCGAGGTGATGGCGGACGAGGGGCTGCTAGGCCCGGACACCACGCTCGTCCACACGGTCTGGCTGAGTGACCGCGACGTCGAGCTGATGGCCCGCAACGGCTGCGCCGCCGTTCACTGCCTGCTCTCCAACTTGCGACTCGGGGACGGCGTCGCGCGGCTTCCGTCCCTCGAAGCGGCCGGCGTGCCCGTCGCGCTCGGAACCGACGGCCGAGGGTGCGACGAGACGCTCGACATGTTCGAGCTCACCAAGATGACTGCGCTCGTGCACAAGGTCAGAGGCGGCGAGTTCCGCTCGTGGCCCACGGCCGAGCAGGCGTTCCGGATGGCGACCATCGGTGGAAGCCCGGTGGCCGGTCACGGACGGTCGCTGGGGCGGATCGAGCCGGGGGCGAAGGGGGACCTTGTCTTGATCCGCAGGGATTCGCTTGCCTTTGTGCCACTGAACGATCCGGTGCGGCAGCTGGTCTACGGGGCCCCGAGCGGCGATGTCGACACCGTTATCGTCGACGGCCGCGTCGTCGTTCGCGACGGGGCGCTGGCCGGCGTCGACACCGATTGGCTGCTCGATCGCGCCGCCGTCCACGCGCACGAGGCTCTCACCGGGACTGCGACCCCCGAGGCACGCGAGCTCGAGCAGGTGGTCTCGGAGATGTACTTGCGGATGGACGCTCGCGACCTGGAGCTGAACGCCTACCTCAACGCTTGAGCATCCCCGGGCGACGGCGATGAGTCGGCAGTCTCTCCAACACGCCCGCCAGCGTCTCCAGGCTCCTCAGGTTGTGGCCGGGGAGAAAGTGGTCGATGTGGGGCAGCGCGGCTGCCATGCCCTGAGCCAGCGGCTCGTATCCAGGCTCGCCGGCCAGTGGGTTCACCCACACGACCGTGTGAGCGGCGCGTTGCAGGCGCTCCATCTCGTGCACCATCGTCTCGATGTCGCCGCGCTCCCAGCCATCCGACACGATCACGACAACGGCCCCGCGGGTCAGACCCCGTCTGCCCCAGCTGTCGTTGAGCGCCTTGAGGTTCGATCCGATCCGAGTCCCGCCTGCCCAATCTCTGACCACGCTGGCGGCGGCCGTGAGCGCGCGGTCGGGATCGCGTCCCTGCAGCTCCTGCGTGACGCGGGTCAGCCGCGTTCCGAAGGTGAAGGCCTCGACTCGTCGCCCCGACCTCACCGCTGCCTGCAAGAACATGACCATCGCCCGGGCATACGGCTGCATCGACCCGGACACGTCGACGACGAACACGAGCTTACGCGGGACCAGGCGATGCTGGCGCCACGAGCGGGCGATCGGATAGCCGTCGGTACGCATCGCGCTTCGCAGCGTGCGGCGCTGGTCGAACACGTGTCCCTCGTGGGCGCCTTTCAGGCGGCGGGATCGCCGCAGCGGAGCCGCTCGGGCGACTCGGTCGAGCAGGCGCGACGCTTCCAGCAGCTCCTCGTCCGTGTAGCGCGCAAAATCGAGCTCGCGCAGCCGTTCGATGGCCGACCACTGCATTCCCGCATCGACTTCCTCCGGAGCGTCGTCGCCGGCCTGGTCTCCACGCTCTTCCGAGCTGAGGCTGCGCTCACCGGGCTCGGGCGGCTCATCAGGCAGCCCAAGGTCGGCCTGCTGGTCCGGGCTCGTCCCAGGATTGAGATCGGGCTGCTCGGTCTCGTCGCGTCCGTAGAAGCGGGCGAACGCCTCGTCGAAGGCATCGAGATCCGCGTGCCGGGAGACCAGCGTGCAGCGCAACGCCCAGTAGGTCTGCTCGCGCGAGCCTATGTCCACGGCGGTGAGCGCGGTCAGCGCGTCCTGGATCCGGCCGGGTCCGACCTCGAGCCCGGCGCTGCGGAGCCTCAGCCCGTAGCGGGCGAGGCGGCTGACGATCTCCTCGCCGGCAGGCGGCGAGCTCATCGGGCGCGGGCGCCCGCTCTGCGGGCGCCCGCGACACGCTCGGCGAGACCCTCCTCCAGGATGTGGTCGAGATCCTCGTGGCTCTTGAGCACCGCTCCCAGTGTCGCCTCGACGATCTCCGGCTCAAGCGTCTGCTCGTCGAGCGAGCAGAGCGCCTGCACCCAATCGAGCGTCTCGGCGACGCCGGGCGACTTGGCCAGCCCCGCTCGGCGCAGACCGGCGACGAAGGCCGACGCCTGCGCCGCGAGCTGCTCCGGAACCCCGGGCAGGCGCGCAAGGACGATCTCGATCTCCCGATCGAGGGGCGGATAGCCGATCCAGTGGAAGAGGCAGCGGCGCCGGAGCGCATCGTGCAGCTCGCGCGTCCGGTTCGAGGTCAGTACCACGATCGGCCGCCGAGTGGCTCGTATCGTCCCGACCTCGGGGATCGTCACCTGGAAGTCGGACAGGAGCTCGAGCAAGAAGGCCTCGAACTCGTCGTCGGCACGATCGATCTCGTCGATCAGAAGCACCGGTGGACGGGGGTCGTCGTTGTCGATCGCCTCGAGCAGCGGCCGGCGCACCATGAAGTCCCGGCCGAAGACGTCGGCTACAACGCCCGGCGTGGCTGCCTGGGCCGCCTCCAGCGTGCGGATGTAGAGCATCTGGCGCGCGTAGTTCCAGTCGTACAGGGCGTGCGAGACGTCGATGCCCTCGTAGCACTGAAGCCTGATGACCCGCGTCTGGAGCACCTCGGCCAGCGCCTTCGCGCATTCGGTCTTGCCCACGCCGGCCTCCCCTTCGAGCAGCAACGGCTTGCGCAGCGAAAGGGCGACGGACAGCACGGTGGCCAGGCCGGTATCGACGAGGTAGGCGTGATCGCGCAGGCGCTCGGCGATCTCCGCTGCCGAGGGAGCGTCAGCGCTCACGTCAGCTGATGGTGGGGATGGATCGGCCCGCTGGTGTCCGAGAGTCGATCGCCGGTGCGGGCGGCGCGGTTGGCCAGGATCTCGGCCAGCACCGAGATCGCAGTCTCGGCGGGCGTCCGCGCGCCGATGTCGAGGCCGCAGGGGGCGGAGATCCTCAAAAGCTGTTCCTCGTCCACGCCTCGCTCGCGCAGGCGCGCGATCCGCTCGGCGTGGGTCCGGCGACTGCCCAGCGCGCCGACGTATCCGGCTCCGCTCTGGAGCGCGGCGATCAGCGCCGGTTCGTCGAACTTCGGATCGTGGGTGAACACGAGCACGACATCCCGGGGGCCGAGCTCTCGGCCGGCGAGGTGGCGGTCGGGCCAGTCGACCGCGACCTCGGCCACCCTCGAGAAGCGCGAGCCGGAGACGAACGGCGCTCGGGCGTCGCAGATCGTCACGCGATAGCCCACTTCGCGGGCCAGCGTGGCGGTCGCGACTGAGAAGTCGATGGCTCCGAAGATCACCATCTGCGGAGGCGAGGAGAAGCCCTGAATGTACACGCGCAGGTCCGATCCCATGACCTCACCGTCCGCGCTGTAGCTGCGGACCGCCGACAACCCCTGATCCAGGCACCCGACCGCGTCACGCGAAACCGAGACCTCGAGCTGCTCGATCCCGAGCTGTCCCACCGTTCGTTCCTCGGTTACCGCGATCTTGGCGCCGGCCAGGTCACCGTCCATCAGCGTCACGAGCGCGACGGGCGTGTGTGCCCTCAGAGCATCGACAACCGCCTGGAGTGGCTCGCGCACCTCCGGCAGGAGCTCGTGAACGAAGAGCCTCACGGTTCCGCCGCACATCAACCCGACATCCGCCGCCTCCGTATCGCTGATCCCGTACTGGACGACTCGTGGCGGGGCTCCGTTGAGCAGCTCGTAGGCAACTTCGACCAGAGTCCCCTCGACACAGCCACCGGTGACCGATCCTTCGATCCGGCCCGAGTCGTCGACCAGCATCTCTGCACCCGGGTCCAGCGGCGCGGAGCCGACCGTCTCGATCAGGCTCGCCGCGATCACACGGCGCCTCTGTTCCAGCCACTCGAGCGCCATCTCGTGGCGCGAGGATGAGCCGAGCGACGTCACTGCCGCCTGAAGACCTCGAAGCGGACGAACTTGTCGTCGACGTCGATCACGGAGAAGGCGATCGGCTTCCCGTCGAGCGAGAAGTGCCGCTCGTGCAGGCGCGCGAACGGCTCCCCGATCGCCACGGTCAGCTTGGTGGTCGCGTCGCTGCGCTTGACGGCGGGTTCGATCTCGACGATCGCGTGGTCGATGGGGGCGCGGCAGTGACGGGCGCTGAACTCGAACAGCGAGGCCGACAGCTTTCCCCGAGGGGGCTTCTGGATCTCACCCCAGGGAACCAGGTCCCGGATGTAGATGGCCAGTTGACCGTCGGCGAAGAAGAGCTTCTCCGTCAGCAGGCATTCGTCCGTTGCGTCAGCTCCGAACAGCTCGCTCAGTTCGGTCGTTACAGGCGACCGGGTCCAGGTCGCGTCCACCTTCACCTGGTGTCCCTTCTCGCGTAGCAGCCAGTCGAATCCGGCCAGCTGCTGGAGGGCTACCAGATCCGGCCGGACGTGCTCGTTGATCGTGGTCCCGAGGGCCCGGCGGCGAGTGATGATGCCGTCCTGTTCGAGGCTGTGCAACGCGGTGCGAATCGTAGTCCGGCTGACGTTGAGCATGCTGGCCAGTTCGTCCTCCGAGGGCAGGCGACCGCCGTCGAAGGTCTGGTTGAGGATCGCCTCGAGGATCGTGTCCCGGACCTTGGCTGCCAGCGGTCGGTTCTCTAGCCGTTCCAACATCTGCCGCTCAGTTCTCTCGATTGCCGCGACCGCCGCCCCGGCGCCACCCGGCTGCTCCGAAAACGTGGATCGAGCTTTGTATTACGAAGTAGGATAGCCCTGCGTGGCCAGTCGTGGGCCGTCGAACACCGCATTCGTTCTCGTCGCGATCGTTGCGGTCGCCTTCAACCTGAGAATCGGTGTCACCGAGGTCGGACCGCTGATCGACCGGATCCGCGCAGAGACCGGCATGAGCGCCACGCTCGCCGGCGCGCTGGGCAGCATTCCATTCGCGTGTATGGGCGTGTTTGCGCTCGTCGGGATGCGACTGGTGCTTCGGACCCACGCCCGCCGTCTGGTCGCGGGATGCCTCCTGCTCCTGGTGGTCGCGACCGTGACGAGAGCGCTCGTCCCGACGGCCGGGCTCGTCGTCCTCGCCACCGTTCCGATTGGCATCGCGATCGCGCTCATGGGCCTGGTGCTACCGGTGCTCGTCAGGACGTTCTTCCCGCAGCGGACGGGTGCAGCGATGGGCGCCTACGTGGCGGCGCTCAGCGTGGGCGCTTCGGTAGCGGCCCTGACGATTGTCCCGCTGGCCCATGCTTTCGGAGGCTGGCGCGCCGCGTTCGCGTTCTCGGCGATCCCGACGGCCCTTTGCCTTGCGCTCTGGCTCCTGGCGCCGTCAGGAGAGCTCGGGGAGCACAACACGGGGATCGGCGCGCCTCCCCACAGGCCCTGGTCGATCCGCCGGCCGCCGAAGCGCGCGTTTCTCCTCGCCGCTGTCTTTGGTCTGCAGTCGATGTGCTTTGCGGCGGTGACGACCTGGATCGCGGCGCTGTTCCACGGTGACGGTTGGAGCCTGGCGAAAGCGGGCTTCACCACTGCGCTCGTTTCGATTCTCGTCATCCCGGGGGCACTCGTGATCCCCGCCCTCTCCGATCGCGGCGATCGTCGCCGGTGGGTGCTCGGGACGGCGGTGGCGATGAGCATCGGCATGCTCGGCCTGGCGTTCGCGCCGACGGCGCTGCCTTGGGTCTGGATCGTCCTGTTCGGGGCCGGCGACGGAGCCTTGTTCGCCTTGACGCTGACGCTCCCACAGGAGCTGGCCGGTGATGGACACGCGCGCACCGAGCTCACGGCCTGGACGCTCGGCTTCGGCTACCTCCTCTCGGCGATGGGTCCGCTGATCGTTGGTGGGCTCCTGGACGTGACCGGAGCCTTCGTGCTGCCGTTCGCATTGCTCGGAGGTATGGGAGTCTTCTCGGGTGTGTTCGCGTACACGCCGGCCCTGAGGCCGCGGCCGGCCGCACCGGCAGCGGCGCGCCCTGCCGCCGCGTCGCACGAGGCCGCGCGGGTCAGCCTGCTAGAGGCCGAACAGGCGTCGCGCGTTGCCGCTCCGGATCGCTGACAGCGTCTCCTTGCTCAAGCCTGCCTGCTCGACCGTATGGAACGTCCGCTCGGGATCCCAGAACGGATAGTCCGAGCCGAACATCACCCGGTCGGGTCCGACGAGCTCGATCGTCGAACGCAGCGCCGGTGGCCAGACGCAGACGCTGTCGGTGTAGAGCAGCCGCAGGTGCTCGCTGGGATCCACGCTCAGAGCGCCACGCCCGTTGGCGTGGCGCTCCGCCTCATAGTCGATCCGGCCCGCAAGCTGTGGCAGAAGCGTGGCCGCGTGCGCGACGATCAGGCGAAACTCCGGGTGGCGTTCGTAGAGGCCGTCAAGCACCAGCCGCAGCACGGCGGTAGTCGTGTCAAACATGAAGCCAAGGGTGGGGATCAGGGCGTACGCGTCGACCGCGCTCGCCGTCAGCGGGAACGTCGGATGGATGAAGATCGGCGCCTCGAGGCGGGCCGCAGCGTCGAAGACAACGCGCAGGTCGGGCGAGTCGAGCGGACGCCCGGCGACGTTCGAGTAGATCATCGCCCCGCGGAAGCCGGCGGCGGTGACGCGCTCGAGCTCCACCGCCGCCGCCTCTGGCGCCTGCATCGGCAGCGTGGCGAGCGCCTGGAGCCTGGCGGGATGCGCGTCCACCAGCTCGGCTAGCTCGTCGTTGACCGCTCGAGCGACCACCGGGCCGTCTGCGACCGGAAACCAGTCGACCCCCGGGATGTTGATGCTCAGCAGCGCGAGGTCGATGCCCTGCTCGTCCATCTCGCGTAGCCGGAGCTCGATGTCACCCATCGCCGGCAGCATCGGGTGGACGTTCCCCTGGCCGTACTCGATCAGCTTGCCGTCCGGGCCCTCGGAGATCCGCGGCAGCTCGGTGCGCTGCTCGAGCGCCTCCACCAGCGAGGAGGCGAGGTAGTGCGAGTGGACGTCGATGGTCTGTGTCACGGCGATCCGGCTAGCCGGTGAACTCGACGAACGGCCTGCGGATGCGCGTCACGTTCTGGTTGCACCAGCGCATGAAGGCGGCCCGAACCGCCTCGCCGGCGGTGGTCCCGTATACGCCGGTGGCGAGCAGGCCGTCGATCAGGTCCCGGTCCTCGTCCGTCAGCTCGATCGCCACGCTCTCCTTGGTGGGAGCCGGGCGGAAATTCGGCTCGTACGCTGGATCGGGCGCCAGCTCGCGGTTCGCCTGCACTGGCATGGCCACGTCCTCTGTGCGGTCCTGGCTCTTCATCTGACCCCACCGGCGCTCGACTTCGTCGACCAGCGCGACCGTGCTCGGCGTCGCCTCCAGCACCTTGAGCTTGACCGGCGTAACGGTGTAGTTGTTGATCCCCACGAGGTCGCCGCAGCCGCAGATGACGGCGACGGCGAGAATGTCGAACATCGCCAGCAGGTCGATCCGGTCGCCGCGCCGGGCGGGGTTCCACTTGAACTGGCGATGCCCGTGCTCGTCGATCGTCGTCGCCATCCACAGGTTGAAAGAGTCGTGAACGTCATCGGGGGTGAGGCGGTATTCCCGGATCGCCTCGGCCAGCGTGTCCTGGCAGTTGGCGTGACTCACCAGTCCCCAGCCGAGCTCCTCGAAGACACGGTTGCATCGGTGCCCGACGATGTCGAGCTCACAGGTGTCGGCGATCTCGAGGATCCCGAACATAGGCCGGCCGCGCGGGGCGTTTGTCCAGATGAACTCCCCCCGCCTCGGGTCGAAGGACTGGAAGCTCCGCGTGAACCCGCAATCGAGGAATTCCTTGTAGTCGTGAAGGTTGAAGGCGTTGAAGTCCACGCATGTCCCGCCCTCGAGCTGCTCGATCCTGAAGATCTCCCCCCGCTGCACCGGAATCGCCTTGCCCGTGATCGGCTCGAGCGTCTTCTCGTAGCGTGGAGCGCCGTACTCCGGCACGGGCGTGCGGAGGACATCGCGCTGGATCCTTCCGCCGACATACGCGCTCGCGCCTCCCAGCCGCTCCTTGACGTGCTCGAGCAGCGCCCACCTGAGCGCCCGAGCACGATCCATCCCCGGTGCGTACTCCTCGATGGCTCGGTCGAGGAAGCCGACCTGCGTGTCGTAGAGCTCGACCTCTACGGTCGCCACCGCGGCCTCAGACATCCATCAGCGCCTTGCGCTGCGCGCCGTCGACGGGGATGTGGGCGCCGTTGATGAAGCTCGCGCGCGGCGAGGCCAGGAACGCAACCAGGTTGGCGACCTCCTCCGGCTCGCAGATACGACCGAACGGGATGCTGCTGACGGCGAGCTCGTGCGCCCGGGCCTGATCGACGCCTTTGTCCCGGGCGAAGGCCTTCTCGAGCCCGTCCCAGCGATCGGTGTTCACCGGGCCGGGATTCACCGTGTTGACGCGCACGCCGTGGCGACCGTATTGCTCGGCCATCGACGCCGCGAAGTTGATGTCAGCCGCGTTCGCCGCGCCGGCGGTCACCTCCCAGTAGCTCGGCTTGAGCCCGTCGTTGCCGACGACCAGGACGATGCTGCCGCGCCCACGCTCGCGCATGTGCGGCAGGACGGCCTTGCACGACCGCACGTATCCCAGGAACTTGAGTCCCAGGCTCACCGCCCAGTGCTCCTCGGTCAGCTCCTCGATCAGGCCACCGGGTGAGGAGCCCGCGCAGGTGACCAGAACGTCGAGCGCTCCCAGCTGCGCGATCGCTTCCCGGGTGACGCGATCGGCATCGTCGGGGACGCTCATGTCGCCGGCGATCGGGACGATCTGCCTCCCAGTCTCGCCGGCGATCCGGCCCGCGGCCTCCTCGAGGCGGCCCGCGTCACGTGCGTTGATCGCGGCGTCGCACCCCTCCTCGGCCAACAGTCGTGCACACGCGAAGCCGATGCCCTTGCTCGCCCCGGTGACAAGTGCCTTGGCTCCCTCAAGCCCGAGATCCATCGACTCTCCTCTCGTCGTTGCGCCGCGTCAGCCCGGGGAGCGAGTTCGCCCCGTACAGGACAGACGACTCTCGCGCGAGATCGTATTACATACGATGTTGCTGAGGGCATAATGCCGACCTGTTCGCGAGCGCTCAGGGCATGGCACATTCCGCGAGACCGAACGCACGCTGGATCCCGGCCACGGAGCTTGTCGTGGGAGATGTGGTGACGCTCGGATCGGAGATCGTACGGGTCCTCGAGGAGCCCATGGTCCATCACCGCGGCCTCTCGCCCTTCGATCAGCTGGAGTTCTTCCTGGAGACCCCGGTTCAGCCGCTCGACGGTCACGCCGACCCCACCTACCACCGCTCGCCGGCCGACGCGCTGGTCCTGGTCCACCGCAGCGGCTAGCCGCCTACTCGTTTTTCATCGGGCCCGGGTCGCGCAACACGCGCATCGTCCTGCAGTGCAGCGCGCCGCCGATCCGGCTGAACTCCTCGTTCGGGATCTCGATCACTTCGACGCCCGCCTTGCGAACGGCCGCTACGGCCTGCTTGGCTTCTTTGACCATGAAGATCACCCCGGGCTCGAGCGGGATCGTGTTCGTGGGCGTGTAGAGGATCTGCTCCTCGCGGCTCTCAACCTCGACCGTCTTGTAGCCCTTGCGCTTCAGCCATTCGTGCGTGCCCGTGTCCACGGCCGACGGATAGAGCAGCACCTTGTCAACGTCGAGCGGGCAGATAGCGTTGGTCAGGTGCGCCGAGCAGCCACTCTCTCGGTCGAAGAAGCGGTCTGTCGAGAGGTAGATGGTGTGCACCTCGAGGTCGACGTCGCTAGCCGAGCGCCGCACGACCGGTTCGAGCTGACGATTGCCCTCCGCGTTGTAGGCAGCCGAGATGCCGGTGATCCAGACGTCGTCCGCGAACCACATGGTCGTCGCGGGCTCCTGGATCCCCTTGCCGACGATCGTGTACAGGACGGGCACCCCGAGGAAGTGCTGCGCCCAGCGAGCCATGAACTCGGAGCGGCCAAAGCTGAAGGGGTGCCAGCCGGTCTTCTGGATGACCGAGCCACCGCGGATGATCCAGAGGTCCGACGGCGCCCACATCGCCTGCATCGGCCCGAAAGCCGACATCGGCCTGGCGCCCCAGTCGATCCAGTGCACCGTCACGCCTGCGCCCTCGAGCGCCTCCGCGTATGCCGCCTGCTCCTCCTGCATTTTCGGAATGTCGGCTCGCTGAAGCCCGTGCGACTCCAACCAGGCGATGTCCTCGTGGAACGGGTAGCGCTCGTCGTATGCCGCCATCTCGGCGTCGGTGATCACGCTGATGGCCGCCTCCCGCAGGCGGCCAATGCCGTTCTCGCCGCAGCGGCGGCCCCACACCTCGGGATACACGTCCTGGTAATCCAGCTCCGCCATCGCCGCGAAGTCGGTGGGCTGGCCGGGTTCGTAGAAGGGGATGTCCTCGAGGCTCCAGTCGTGCTCCTTGAGCGCCTCGAGGTGCTGCTCGTACTGGCTGTCGGTGGAGACCTTCTGCTCGATCGCCATGGCTCTATCTGTCCTCCATCAGCGGGCCGCGCTCGCGGTAGATCTCCATCGTCGTGCAGTGAAAGCCACCGCCGGCGTGTTGGAAGCCGGAGTACGGCACCTCGATCACCTCGATGCCGGCCGCGCGTACCTTGGCCACCGTCCGTCTCGCCTCGGCGGCCATCACGACCCGGCCGGGCTCGAGGATCTTCAGGTTGCAGACGTCGTTGTTCACGTGCTCTTCGAAATCGGCCTCCACCACCTGGTAGCCGTGCCGCTCGAGCCACAGCAGCGTGCCGGTGTCGATCCCGGGCTTGTACGCCAGCACCTTGTCGACGTCAAGCGGAGCGAGCAGGTTCGTCACGTGGGCGCTGGCGCCCGTCTTGCGGTCGAAGTACAGCCGGCCCTGGCAGCGAATCTCCAAGACCTTGAGGTCTTCAACTCCTGAGGTGAGCTCAACAGTCTGCAGGAGCTGGTCGAGCCCGGCTCGGTTGTAGGCGGCCGACAGGCCGACCACGTACACGTCCTGCGCGAGCCACACGGTGGCGCCCGCCTCGCACACGGCGCCCTTACCGGTGACCGTGAGGAGCGTTGGGATGTTCAGATTCCAGAACGCCCAGTGGGCGAGGAACTCCGTGCGTCCGCAGCTGAATGGATGCCATCCCAGCTTCGGCACCACCGCGCCCCCGTTGATCACGAGCAGCTCCTGTGCCGCCCACGTCGCCTGGAGCGGGCCGTAGGCGCCCATCGGGGCCTCGCCCCAGTCGATCCAGTGGACGGTCACGCCCTCACCCTCCAGCACGTTCGCGTAGTGCTCTTGCTGGCGCCGGCAGGCTTCGATGTCGGGGATGCGGCCGAGCCCGTGGGTCTCGAGGAACGCGCGGTCGGCGGCATATGGATAGCGCTCGTCGTAGACCTGGTTCTCGACCTCGGTGATCTTGGTGAGCGCCACCTCGCGCAGCCTGCCGATCCCGTTGCAGCCGGTCCTGCGGCCGTACACCCGCTCGTAGACGTCGAGGTAGTCGAGGTCGTGCAGCGGCGCGATGCTCTGCCTGGCCCCCTTGCCCTCATAGAACGGGATGTCCTCCCACGTCCAGCGCCGGTCGTAGAGCTGCCGCTGGTACTGGTCAAAGAAAGTGGGCACCGCGGTCCGAGGCCTCAGTTTCGACCGCACTCGGGAATCTCGCATCGGGGGAAACCCCCGAATGCGCAGTGATTCCCCTCTGTTCGGGCGGGATATCCCCGATGACACCGTGGTGGGGGAAGATGGATACTGGCCGTCCGGGCCAGATTGGAGGCGACGCTTGGACTCGTGGATCTTGATCGAGGGTGCAACCGTCATCGACGGTGCGGGAAACCTACCGCTGGAGAGCATGTCCGTACTGGTGAGGGGCAACCGGATCGCCGCGATGGGCGCGGAGGCGACGCGAGCCGCTGTGCCGCGAGGAAATCCGCTCGAGGTGATCGCGGCCCACGGCAAGACCGTGATGCCCGGCTTGATCGATGCCCACTGCCACATCAGCTTCGGTAATACGCGCACGCAGGAGGAACAGGACCTCTACACGAGCGTCGAATTGCGAACGCTTCGCTCTGCGGTCAACGCCGAGCGCGTCCTGAGCGCGGGCGTCACCGGCTTCTCGCAGCCCGGCGGGAGCTACTACATCGGAGTCGGGATCCGCGAGGGAATCCGCGAGGGGATGATCAACGGACCCCGGGTGACCACAGCCGGGCGCTTCATCACCACGAGCAACGGGATCAGCGACTTCTATCCCGAACCGGTCGGCGTGCCCGAGTCGAGCATCGGGGTGCTGGCCAACAAGAAGGACGACATGCTCGCCGAGGTTCGCCGCCAGGTGAAGGCGGGCGTGGATCTGATCAAACTGGCAGACAGCCCGTTCGGCGACTACCAGGCCTTCACGTCCGAAGAGATGGAGGCGGTCGGCGACCTCGTCCATCAACTGAAGCGGCGGGTGACGATTCACGCGCGCGGCTCGGCGGAGGTGGACGCCTCGGTAGCGGCCGGCTTCGACTGGATCATGCACGGCAACGTCATGACCGACGAGACGATCGAACGACTCGCCAAGTCCCGCACCCTGCTCGTTCCGGTGCTGCTCCTCCTGGCGAACCTGGCCGACTGGGGCCACCTGGTCGGCACCCCTGTCACTGAGCGGGACGGCGCCAAGGCGCTGCTCGAGAAGACGGCGGACACGCTCCATCGCGCCCACCGCGCGGGCGTGCGGTTCGGGGTCGGTACCGACACCGGGTTCGCGGTTACGCCCTACGGGGAATGGCACGCCCGCGAGCTCGAGCTGATGATGGAGTACGCCGGCCTGTCAGAGCTCGAGGTCATCCAGGCCGCGACCAAGAACAACGCGCAGGTGCTCGGCCTCGAGGGACAAGTGGGCGAGATCGCGCCCGGCATGCTGGCCGACCTGCTGGTCGTGTCCGGCAACCCGGCGGATGACATCCGGGTCCTGCAGGACCGGAGCAACCTCGACGTGATCATCAAGGACGGAGCCATTGTCCAGTTCGACGAGGCGAAGCTGATCCCACGGCCATTCGATCGGGCGATCGTCTACTCGACCGGCGATCTCACCCGGGAGGTCGTGTACGGCGATGGCCGGCCGGCCGGCGATGCTCCCATGGACACGCTATTCAGCAAGGACGACGGGAGCGAGCTCGCGCTCGATCTCAAGAAGCGCGAGCAGGCCGCGGCCGCAGCGGCGGCGGAGCAGATCTCGACCCCGTAGCCGCGTGGCTCATCGGCATGCAGAGGTCGTGGGGGCGGGGCTGGGCGGCCTCACCGTGGCGACCGCGCTGGCGCAGCGGGGGTGGAGCGTGCACGTCCACGAGACGGCGCCGGATCTGCGCATGTTCGGCGCGGGGATCTGGCTGTGGGAGAACGGACTGCGCGCGCTCGAAGCCATCGGCGCGTTCGAGCAGACGGTGGCCCGGACACGGAGGATCAGCGCGTGGGAGCGGCGCGATGAGAAGCACCGCCTCCTGCTCCGCGCCGAGTTCAACGACAACGATCGCCTGTACATCCCGCCACGAGCTCATCTGTACGACGCGCTGCTGAACGTGGCGGCGAAGGCAGGCGTCGAGATCGACACGAGCTCATCGATCGTGGCGGCCACCGCCGAGGGAGAAATCGAGAGGGAGGACGGGACGCGACATCGGGCCGACCTCATCGTCGGAGCGGATGGGCATCGCTCCCAGGTGCGCGATTCGCTCGGCCTCACGCGGAGCTTCCGGCTGAAGAAGGAGGGCTGCACCCGGCTCTTGATCTCGCGCGTACCGGGTGAGACCGGCACGGTGTCGGTCGAGTGGTGGAGCCGACACCGCCGGCTTCTCATCTGCCCCGCGAGCGATGACACGATCTACGTCTGCCTCGCGCTGAGGCTCGATGACGAGCGGGGCCGCGCCGTCCCGGTGGACAAGGCCACGTGGCTCCACTCGTTTCCGCACCTGGGAGACGTGATCGGGCGGATCGGAGCCGAGGGAAGGTGGGACGTGGTCAGCGAGGTCGTGTGCCGCTCGTGGTCGAACGGTCGGGCCGCCGTCGTGGGCGATGCTGCACACGCGCAGCCGCCCAACCTCGGCCAGGGCGCGAATCTCGCCTTCGCCAACTCTGTTGCGCTGGCGGCGGCGCTCGACGAGGCGCGAACGGTCGAGGACGGACTCCGTGTGTGGGAGCATCGTCAGCGGCCGATCACAGATCACACTCAGCGCTGGTCCAACTTGTACGGAGCCATCTGCGAACACTGGCCGAGCTACCTCTCGGATGTCAGATCCTTCGTGGTGTGGTCGACGGGTCGCTCCCGGTGGCTCGACTCCAAGCTCAGCCTGGCCGCGCGCCATGTGCCGGAATGGGCGGAGACCCGTGAGTCGCGGGTCGCCGTCCACGGCGGCTCATGATCGACCGGTGGCACGGGCACACATCAACGGAGTCGAGCTCGAGTATGAGGTCATAGGCGACGGCCAACCGCTCGTTTTCGTGGCCGGCACCGGGGTCGACGGGGGCATCTGGCACCGTGCGCAGATCCCACACTTCAGCCGGCGCTACCGGTGCGTGACCTTCGATCTCCGGGGGGCCGGCGCCAGCGGCGCCCCGGAATCGCCGTACTCGGTCGGGCTGTTTGCACAGGACACGGCGGCGCTGCTGGATCACCTCGCTGTGCGTGAGGCCCATTTCGTGGGGCTGAGCCTCGGCACGGCGGTGATCCAAGAGCTTGCGCTCGGTGCCCCGGGGCGGGTCCGTAGTGCAGTGCTCCTCGGCACGTGGTCGAGCACGCGGCGGGAGCATCACATCCGCCGGTGGTTCGAGGCCCGCCTGAGAACCCTCCGCGAGGCTCCGCTCCCCGTCTTTCAGGCGTACTCCTTCTGGATGTGGGCTCCCAGCATGATCGACGGCAAGCCGGAGATGGTGGCTGAGCTCGAAGCCTTCTTCCGCGAGCACTCCGGACGCCAGCCGGTGCATGCTTACGTCAACCACTTCGAGGCGGACCTCGCGCACGAGACGTTCGACCGCCTGGATCAGGTGGCCTGTCCGGTGCTGGTGGTCTATGGCGAGGAGGACTTGATCACGCTGCCCGGCTACAACGAGACGGTGGCGGGGCGAATCCCCGGTGCGCACAGCGTGAGGATCGCCGGCTGCGGACATCTCGCCTTCATCGAGCGCCCGGATGCGGTCAACGCGGCGATCGACCGGTTCCTGGAGGAAGGGGTCTGAGTTTGGATTGGGAACGGGAGGAGATCCGCGTGCCGGCCCTGAGCGAGCCGCTCAGCCACTACACGGACGCCGTGCGGGTGGGTCGACTGCTGTTCGTATCGGGATGCGCACCGTTCGATGGCGACGGGCGACTGGTGGGTGGTGGGGACGTTCTGGCCCAGACGCGCCAGGTGCTGGAGAACATGCGGCAGGTGCTGGCTGCCGGGGGAGCGGCGTTCTCGGACGTCGCGAAGGTAACCGTGTACCTGACCGACGTCGGCGATAGGAAGACCGTGGATGTCGCCCGCCGCGAGTTCTTCGGGTCCGCGCGACCGGCCAGCACGCTTGTCGAGGTCAGCGACCTCGCGGTACCGGGGATGAAGGTCGAGATCGAGTGCGTGGCCGTGATACCGGAGGTGGATGAGGGCTGATGCCGCGCGAGCGCCGGATCGATGTCCACGTGCACTGCCTTCCGAAGGCGCTCGCAACTGCGCTCGAGAAGCGGACCGAGGTTCCGTTCATTCGCAGTGAGCGCGGCGAGCGCCTCGTAGAGTGGGGCGGGGGGATCGTCTACCCCCTGTGGCGCGAGGCCGTCGATCTCGAAGCCGCGGCCGAACGGATGCAGCGCGGCGGGATCGACACGAGCGTCCTCACCGTCATCACCCCGAGCGTCGAGGGACTTCCGCCGGCCGAGGGAGTGGCGGTGGCCCGAGCCTGCAACGACGAGCTCGCGGATACCGCTCGGCGCTACCCGGGGATCTACGAGGCGGTGGCCGCGCTGCCGTGGCAGGCGCCGGAGGCGGCCATCGCGGAGCTCACGCGGGCCGCCGCGCTCGGCCTGCGCGGAGCACAGGTGCCATCGAACATCGCCGGTGAGCGGATCGATTCGCCCAGATTCGCTCCCGTGTTCGACGCGGCCGCCGAGCTGGGTCTGCCGATCATGCTTCATCCGGCGTATCCGCTGAGCGGTGCCACGGTCGATGTGTACGCGTTGACCACGACGCTCGGGTTCCTGTTCGACACCTCGACCGCGGCGCTCCGGTTGATCCTCGGCGGGCTGTTCGTGCGCTACCCGGCGTTCAAGCTGTACCTCGTCCACGTGGGGAGTCTGCTCCCGTACGTGCTCGGAAGGCTCGACTACGAGGCGGCCCGGTACGACGGCGCGATGGGAGCCCTGAGCGTCGCCCCGAGTGAGCACGTCAAGCTGCTCTACACCGACTCGGTCTGCGCATGGCCGCCCGCGCTCCGCCTCGCGCTCGAAGTGTTCGGGGAGAAGCACGTCATGTTCGGGAGCGACGAGCCCTTCTGGCAGACGGAGCGCGCGGTCGCGGCGGTCGAGGCACTCGACGTATCGGCAGAGACGCTTGAGCGTCTTTGGTCGGGTACGGCAACCGAATTCTTCGGCCTCAGCTGAGATCGTTGGGCTGCCGGGCGTGGGTTACAGCTCGCAAAAGTACGGGCAAACGGCGCGGTCGCGCTGCTGCTCTCGCGGAGGTGTTCGGCGTTTCGGAGAAGCACGTCCAGCAGGCCCGAGCACTTGTGGAGCGGCTACCGCACGTCTATAAAGGTCTTGAAGCCGGGCGGGACACCGTGGTTCGCGACGGCTCGGTCGCGTTTTCGCCTCTCCCACCAGCGAAACGAACTCTTCAGCAACCCCGTCCGCGCTGCGTCGATGTTCGCGACGTACAGAGCGAGAAGCTTGTCCGTTGGGTCGAAACCCGGGGCTACGTTCCATGGCACACCCAGGTCCAGATCCCTCGCAAGAGTAAGGCTTGCAAGGCAGCCGAACGCAGCCGCGACGACCTGGAACGAGGTCGTATCCAGCGCCTGGGCGAGGTTCTCCGAATGGCGGTCCCAAACAACTCCGAACACTTTCCAGTCGGTGATCAGCGTTCGCCAGTCCCTGACTTCTCGCAAGTCTCCGACGGCGTTGTGCGCGGCGTGAAGGTTCATATACAGCAGCCGCGCCGCGGCCCGTGCGCCCCGCCGCCGGTCTGCGCCCGCTACGTAGGACTGGACGCCACCGCTTGCGACCGCGCCGAAAACGACGCCACCGACCGCGATCAGCGCAGTATCCGTTGCGTCCAGCACCGAGTGCGGGCTCTCGCTACCCGCGCTCTGTCCTGATCGGATTCGTCCACTTGCCGGTGAGCAGATGCCCTCGCACGACCGTCACGCTGAGCGCTGCACGTCCAGCAGGAGGACGCGCTTCATGTCCGGGTCCGCGTCGGGATTGGCAAGGTAGGCGTCGATCTCCTCGGTGTTCATCAAGGGTTTGCCCATCGGGACCCGGAGGTCATGTGGGTGCGAGATGTCGTAAATCAGCTTCACTTTGGGAAGCACTCCGAGCAAAGGAAAACCGTGCCGGAGCGGGGCTTTCGTATGGCCCTGCCAGGACTCGAACCTGGGCGCGACGGATTATGAGTCCGCTGCTCTACCAGCTGAGCTACAGGGCCGCGATGGGCGCGACGCTAGCACTGCGCTGGGCCGGGTCGGGACACGCACCCGGCGGCTGAGGTACGCTCCCGGCCAGGGAATGCTGACCTTCGCAAACACAGCTTTGGGCCAGACTCTGGCCCTACTGGCGACCTTCATCGGGATCGGCATCTTCGTCACCGTCCTGATGATCTATATCTTCGCTCAGCTCTACGGGGAGCATAAGGAGAACCGGGAGGCGGACCAGGGCGGCGTGTAGGTCCGCCATCGGCGGGGCGGAGCTTCGACCAGGGCGGCGTGTAGGTCCGGCGTTTACGCAGCGCCCTCGGCTCCTCGGAAGGAAGGCGGCGGGCCGGTGTCGAATGAGAGGCCTGCCGATGAAGCAGTCAGTCAGCTCGCCCCGGTCGGCCACGCCGACCGTCCCCGCCTCGGAGCCGTCCCACTCCCGGCAGGCGTTGTCGGCCTACATTCGGTCTCGGTTCGAGGACTTCTCCCGCTCGCAGAAGGACGTCGCGCAGTACATCGTCGACCACC
This sequence comes from uncultured Solirubrobacterales bacterium, assembly GCA_963704385.1. Lineage (GTDB taxonomy): Bacteria > Actinomycetota > Thermoleophilia > Solirubrobacterales > Solirubrobacteraceae > Palsa-465. The sequence continues at coordinate 4,227,100 of OY969904.1, read as the reverse complement.
TCGACGAGGCCGCTTTCCAGACGGCCGAGGAGCTGGCCAGGCGGGCCAGCACGTCCTCGAGCACGGTGGTGCGGTTCTCGCAGGCGCTGGGCTTCGAGGGGTTCCCCGAGCTCCAGCAGGCGGCGCGGGACGAGTACCGGCGCCGGCCGCCGGGAGTGAACGACACGATCGCGGCCGCACCGCTGTTCTCGCTTGATCAGACCGAGTTCGAGGCCGCGCTGGCCGCCGATCACGTCAACGTCGAGGACACGGCCCACAAGCTCTCGCGGTCAAGTGTCGAGGCCGCGATCGACGCGATCGTCTCAGCCGAGAAGGTGCTGATTGCGGGAACCGATCAGATGGCGTTCTTCGCCAGCTACCTGCGCCATCTGCTGATGCTCCTCGACCTCCGGGCGGAGATCGTCGCCAGCCCGTCGCAGGAGGCGCTCGGCCGCCTGAGCCGCATCGACGAGCGAACGCTGGTCATCGGGCTGTCGGCTGGGCGGCCGCACCCGTTGATCACGCGGACGATGAAGCTCGCCCGGCACCGCAAGGCGCCGACCCTCGCCATCACCGATGCGACCCTGTCGGAGGTGGCCCGGCTGGCGAGGACTCGCCTGTACTACTCCTCCAACTCGCCGGCCTTCGTGCGCTCTCACACTGCCCTCCTCTCGCTCATCCAGGCGCTCGCGTACGGCGTCTACTCGCGCGACGCCCAGCAGTACGACGTCCGGATCAAGGCCTTTCGCCTGAAGTAGCCGGTGCCGCTCGCGCCGCGCCGCCTACCTCCGCGTCACCAGCAGGGCCTGGATCGCCCGCCCCACGCGGCCGCGCTCGTCGTAGAGGACGCTCTCAGCACTGCCGACGCCTCCGGGCGCGATTGTCGTCTGCGCCTCCAGGCAGATCCAGTCGCCCTCCGGGGGCCGGTCGATGTACAGGGTGAGGTCCGGGTTGATGAACACGTACTCGTCCCAGGGCAGGATGGCGCTGATCCCGTTGCCGAAGTCGCCGGCGGCGGCGAGGCCCTGCAGCGCCGTGGCTTGCTCACCGGCCACGACGGGCACGCGCAGGCGAAACCAGCCCGTTGAGGGGGAGCCGCGCCCGAAGGCGCCGGAGACGAACCGGATCTCGACGGCGTCGGGAGCGAAGGTCGGGCTGTAGCGAGGTCGGAAGGGCAGCCGGCTCTCGGCTCCCTGCTCGGGTCCGGGCGGCGGCTCGGACACCGGGGTGCGCGTCGCCGACGGTACGGCCGCGCGCACCCGGAGGGCCCGCGCACGCACGACCTCCAGACCATCGGGGGTGCGGATCGACCCCTCGAGCAGCTGGACCCGCCGTCCCGGCCGGACGACCTCGGCCTCGACCTCGAGCTCGCCGAGCGGCACGGGGCGCAGGAGCTCGTACGTGACTCGAGCCAGCTCGAGCCCGTCGGCGCTGTCCTGCCGCTCGAATGCGCGCATCAGGATCGCCGCGGCAGCGCCGCCGTGCTGGGCGCCTGCGTCCCACGGTCCGCGGGTCAGCTCGGTGGCGTGGAAACGCTCCGCTCCCGAGCCGCCGGGGTCGCGTGGGAGGAAGAGCGCCCTGTCGGACATAGCGGCGGACAGTAACGACCGGCCGCGGCTCGCTCAGGGCCTGCGTTCACAGTCTCTAAACTCAGATCCGATGACCGACCAGCCCTACACGCCTCGGGACGAGGCGACCTTCGCGGTCAAGGCCGGCCTGGCCGAGATGCTCAAGGGTGGCGTGATCATGGATGTGGTCACCGCGGAGCAGGCCAAGATCGCGGAGGACGCCGGGGCGGCCGCCGTGATGGCGCTCGAGCGCGTGCCCGCGGATATCCGCCGCGACGGCGGCGTGGCCCGGATGTCAGACCCGGACATGATCCGGGGGATCCAGGAGGCGGTGACCATCCCGGTCATGGCCAAGGCGCGCATCGGCCATTTCGCCGAGGCGCAGGTGCTCGAGGCCCTGGAGGTCGATTACATCGACGAGTCGGAGGTGCTGACCCCGGCCGACGAGGCCAACCACATCGACAAGTGGGCGTTCAAGGTCCCATTCGTGTGCGGCGCCACGAGCCTCGGCGAGGCGCTGCGGCGGATCGGCGAGGGAGCGGCGATGATCCGCTCCAAGGGCGAGGCCGGAACCGGCGACATCGTCGAGGCGGTCAGGCACCTGCGGCTTATCCGGACCGAGATGCGCCGCCTGACCATGCTGGGCGAGGAGGAACTGGCCAGCGCGGCCAAGGAGCTTCAGGCCCCGCTTCACCTCGTGCGCCGGGTGGCCGCGGAAGGCCGGCTGCCGGTAGTCCTGTTCTGCGCCGGCGGGATCGCCACCCCGGCCGACGCCTCGCTGGTCATGCAGCTCGGCGCCGAGGGCGTGTTCGTCGGGTCGGGGATCTTCAAGTCCGAGGACCCCGAGCGCCGGGCCCGCGCGATCGTCGAGGCCACGACCCACTACCAGGACCCCGCTCGGGTGGCGGCCGCGTCCACCGGGCTCGGCCAGCCGATGGCGAGCCTGGAGAGCTCAAAGCTCGAGTCCGAGCAGCTGCTGGCCCCGCGCGGCTGGTAGCGACATGGCCACCGGCTCCGCCAACGGCCGCCGGCGCGTCGGCGTCCTTGCCCTCCAGGGAGACTTCGAGGCCCACGCTTCGATCCTGCGCTCGCTCGGGACCGAGCCCGTCGAGGTCCGGGTTCCGGCCGACCTCGAAGGCCTGGGCGCGATGGTCATCCCGGGCGGCGAATCGACCGTCATGACCCTGGGCATCGAGCGCGAGGGGCTGGCCGAACCGCTCCGCGAGCTCGTGCGCCGTGGGACGCCCGTGCTCGGAACCTGCGCCGGGATGATCATGCTCGACCGCGACCATCTCGATGTGCTCGACATCCGTACCCGCCGCAACGCCTTCGGACGCCAGGTGCGCTCGTTCGAGGCCGACGTCGAGCTCGACGGCGTGAGCGGCGGCCCGGTGCACGCCGTCTTCATCCGCGCTCCGTGGGTCACCGAGCACGGACCCGAGGTCGAGGTCCTGGCCCGAGTCGACGAGCACCCGGTCGCGATCAGGCAGGGCAACGTCCTGGCCGTCTCTTTTCACCCCGAGCTGGCCGGCGAGCGGCGCCTGCACGAGCTCCTGCTGGCCAGCGCCAACGGCGGCTAGACCCGCACGCCGTACCACCCGGCCAGCCCGTCACCCAGCCCCGGACCGGCGGGCACGGCGATCCGCCCGGCCCGGGCCGGCAGCGGGTCATCGCGGTCCGCGAACAGGGCCAGGGTGGCCAGGCCGCACGGACGCTGAGGTCGGACGAGCGCCGCGGCGTGGAGGGCCGCGGCGATCCCGAGCGGTCCGTCCAGGGTCGAGGCCACGTAGACCTCATACCCGGCCGTGAGCGCCGCCCGGCCGGCGGCGAGCAGGCCCGTGATCCCCCCGCATCGGGCGATCTTCAGGCAGACGGCCTGACACACCCGGTGCTCGAGGGCGCCCGGAGCCAGGGACGTCTCATCGATGGCCAACGGGACAGCGGTCAGAGGCGCGAGCTCGGCCGTCTGCTCGAGCCCGCGCACGGGCTCCTCGCACAGCTCGATTCCGGTGGCCTCGAGCGCGCCCAGGGCCGCAGCCGCCTCGGCCACGGACCAGGCCCCGTTCGCGTCGAGCCGGATCGCCATGTCTGCACCGGCGGCGGCCCGCACGGCGGCAATACGGCCGGCATCGTCGCCGATTCCGACCTTGGCCTTCACGCAGCGGTATCCCGACGCCCGCGCGCGCGAGGCCTCCGTGGCGGCTCCGGCGCGGTGGCCGGCAGCGATCGTGTAGTTGACCTCGACGGGCTCGGCGGCCCCCGCGCCCAGCAGCTGCCACACGGGCCGGCCGGCCCGGCGACCGGCCAGGTCCCAGAGCGCCAGGTCGACCGCGGCCACGGCCTGCGGCAGCACGGCCACCCGGGCGCACTCGGCCAGGACCTCCGCGCGCTGCGCCCCGTCGGCGCGCCCAAGCGCATCGCGGCAGTCCTCGAGCGCCGCGCGCACGTCGTCGACCCGTACGCCGTCGTAGGGCTCAAGCGGCGCCGCCTCGCCGAGGCCGACGTGGCCGTCGGCGTCCTCGAGCGACAGCAGCAGGAGCTCGCGCTTCTGCAGGGAGCCCGAAGCGGAAACAAAAGGCGCGCGCAAGCGCGCCCTGATCAGCTGGACATCGACCTTCACTTGCTGAGCAGCAGGCCGGCGGCCAGCAGCACGCAGAAGGCGAGCTGCAGCATGCCGGTGCGGGCGAGCGCCCCGTTGAGCGACGGGCCGTCCGTGCGGTTGCGCACGGTGCGCACGACGGCCGCGGCCAGTGGCAGCGTGAGCCACGGGAGCATCAGCCAGGCCTTGAGCGGCCCAAACGCCCACGTCACGGGGGTCAGGACGTAGGCCAGGTAGACGATGGCCGCGAACATGTCCCGCGTGCGTCGTCGCCCCAGCCTGACCGCGAGGGTGCGCTTCCCGGCCCGCCGGTCGGTGTCGGTGTCGCGGAAGTTGTTGACCACCAGGATCGCGGAGGCCAGCAGGCCGACCGGCACGGCCAGGGCGAAAGCCTCCCACTCCAGGTGGGTGACCTGGACGAAGTACGACCCGGCGACCGCGACGATCCCGAAGAACAGGAACACGAACAGCTCACCGAGCCCTTCGTAGCCGTATGGCCGCGGGCCGCCGGTGTAGAGCACGCCGGCCAGGATGGAGGCTGCGCCGACGAGCAGCAGCTGCCAGCCGGCCACGACCACCAGGTAGACGCCGGCCAGGACCGCGATGCCGAACGAGATGTATGTGGCGACCAGCACCCGCCGCGGGGGGACCAGACCACCGGCGGTCACGCGCACCGGCCCAAGCCGATCCTCGGCGTCGGCTCCGCGGCGGGCATCGGAGTAGTCGTTGGACAGGTTGGTGCCGACCTGGATGAACACGGCGCCGATCAGCGCGGCGATGAACCGCAGTGGGTGGAACACGCCCTGGTAGCCGGCCAGCGCCGTGCCCACGAGCACGGGCGCGACAGCCGCGGGAAGCGTCCGCACGCGGGCGGCCATCAGCCAGATCCGCGCCCCGCCGGGCGCGCCGGCGGGCTTGGCGACGGCCTCGGCGACGTCGACGCCCATGGACTGGTTCAGGCGCGCCGCGGGAATTTCGAGAAGTCGGGCTTGCGCTTCTCGACGTACGCCTCGCGCCCCTCCTGCGCCTCGTCGCTCATGTAGAAGAGGAGGTTGGCGTCGTGTGCGAGCTGCTGGATCCCAGCCAGCCCGTCCTCGTCGGCGTTGAAGCTGGACTTCAGGAGGCGCAGCGCGAAGGGGGAGAGGGCGAGCATCTCCTTGCACCACCTGACGGTCTCGTGCTCCAGCTCGGCCAGCGGCACGACCGTGTTGACGAGCCCCATCGCGAGCGCCTCGCGCGCGTCGTACTGCCGGCACAGGAACCAGATCTCCTTGGCCTTCTTGGGGCCGACCAGCCGCGAGAGCACGCTCGCGCCGAAGCCGCCGTCGAACGAGCCGACCTTGGGGCCGGTCTGGCCAAAGCGCGCGTTGTCGGCGGCGATCGTCAGGTCGCAGACGACGTGCAGGACGTGGCCCCCGCCGATGGCGTAGCCCGCGACCATGGCCACCACCGGCTTGGGCATCCGCCGGATCTGGATGTGCAGATCGGTGACGTGGAAGCGGCCGACCGCTCCCTGCACACCGGCCGCCTGCGCGTCAGCGCCGGTCACATATCCGCCGCGCTGACCGCGGACTCGCTGGTCGCCCCCGGAGCAGAAGGCGTCGGGGCCCTCGCCGGTCAGGATCACCACCCCGATGCCCGGGTCCTCGCGAGCGCGCTCGAACGCGTGCGACAGCTCGATCACGGTCTCGGGCCGAAAGGCGTTGCGGAGCTCCGGACGGTCAATCGTGATCTTCGCGATCCTCGGGTCGGCGGGATCCCAATCCGGTCCGGTGGAGACCTCGTAGCGGATGTCCTCGTACTCGGCGGCGGCTTGCCAGGTGACGGTCACGGCGGCTGAGACTACCGTTCAGGCATGGGCTTCTGGCTCCACACGGCTGCGGCCAGGCACCCCGAGCGGGTCGCGCTCGCTGGCCCCGAACGGAGCGTGACCTACTCAGCGCTGGCCACGCTCGCGGTGGACGGCGCCCGGGCGCTACAGGCCCAGGGGGTCCGCGGCGGCGATCGCGTCGCGCTCGAGCTCGAGGACCGGTTCGCATTCGCGGTCGCTCTCCATGCCTGCCTGTTGAGGGCCGCGGTGGCGGTTCCAATCGATCTGCGGCTGGGCGAGTCCGAGCGCGCGGCCCGCCGCGCCGGGGCGGTCGCGGTGGTCGGGGAGGGCCTTGGTCAGAAGCCCGGGGTCCTATTCCCGACAACGGCTCCAGCGGCGGATGCCGTTGCCACCGTGATGCACACGTCAGGCACGACCGGAGCGCCCAAGCCGGTCGAGCTGACCTACGGCAACTGGGAGGCCAACGCGATCGGCTCGGCACTCGCGCTCGGGCTCGATCTCGACGAGCGCTGGCTGTGCGCGATGCCGCTGGCCCACGTGGGCGGGCTCTCGATCCTGATCCGCTCAGTGATCTACGCCACCACCGTGGTCCTGCACGAACGCTTTCAGACCGACGCGGTGGTGGGCGCGCTGATGGACCCGGAGCAGCGGATCACCCTGGTCTCGCTGGTGCCGACGATGCTCGCGCGGCTGCTCGACGCGGGGCTGCGAGAGCCGCCGACCCTCCGCTGGGTGCTGCTCGGCGGCGGCCCCCTCCCGGCCCCCCTGCTCGCCCGGGCGGCCCGAGCCGGCGTCCCCGTGGCGCCGACGTACGGGATGACCGAGACGTGTTCGCAGATCGCCACGTTCGGTCAGCCGCTGCACGGCGCCGAGATCCATCTGCAGGGCCCCGACCAGGAGATCGTCGTCCGCGGGCCGATGGTCGCGCCTCGTGCGCTGGCCGCTGACGGCTGGCTGCACACCGGGGATCTGGCGGTCCACGACGCCTGTGGCCGCGTGCAGATCATCGGCCGCAAGACCGACACGATCATCACCGGCGGCGAGAACGTTTCGCCGGCTGAGGTCGAGGCCGTCCTGCTCGAGCACCCGTCGGTCGCCGACGCCGGGATCTTCGCGCGCAGCGATCCGGAGTGGGGGGAGGCCGTCGTAGCCTCCGTCGTACTGAGACCCGGCGCCGACGCCGGCGTGGAGGAGTTGCAGGCCTTCTGCGCCGGGCGCCTGGCCGCGTTCAAGGTCCCGAAGGCGATCGAGTTCACCGAGTCCCTGCCTCGCACCGACTCCGGGAAACTGCTGCGGGGCCGACTTGGTTGATCGTATGATCGAAGCCGTGGCGACAGTCCGCAGGCTTCACGACGAGGACCAGCCGCAGGACCAGCTGACGATCGAGCAGCTGGCGGCCGAGACCGGGATGTCAGTGCGCAACATCCGCTCGCACCAGGCCCGCGGCTTGCTCGCCCCGCCCGATGTCCGGATGCGAGTCGGGTACTACGGACCGGAGCATGTCGCGGCTCTGCAGATGATCCGCGCCCTCCAGGACGAGGGCTTCAACCTCAACGGCATCAAGCGGCTGCTCGATGACACGCACGGGACGGCCGAGCGGCTGCTGCGGGTCAGGCAGTCGCTCAGCGCCTCGGCGGGGAAGGGGCCCACCGAGACGTTCGGCGCCGTCGAACTCGGTGAGCGCTTCCAGCTCGATCCCGTCGAGGGGCGGGAGCTGCTGGCCCGGGCCGTGAAGCTGGGGGTGCTTATTCCCGTCGGCGGCGACAAGTTCGAGGCGCCCAACCCGTCGCTGCTCGAGGTCGCCGACGAGGCGACCAGAAACGGAATCCCGCTGAGGGCGGCGCTGTCGATGATCGAGGAGATACAGCGCCACTGCGAGTCGGTCTCGCGCTCGTTCGTCAAGCTGTTCCTGCGCCAGGTCTGGAAGCCGTTCGCCCAGGCGGACATGCCAGTCGAGGGGTGGCCCGAGATCGAGGAGGCGGTCGACGCCCTGCGCCCGGCTGCCTCGCAGGCGCTCATGACGATCTTCCAGCAGACCCTCAGCCGTCAGATCGAGGGCGCGTTCAGCGAGATCACACGCCGACTGTCCGAGCAGAAACGCTGATCGTGACGGATTCCGGGAGTCAGCAGACCGAGCAGCGCGAGCGGTGGGACCGAGCGGCCGCAGGGTGGGGGCGCCAGGCCGACGCGATCCAGGAGTTCGGGATGCGCGTGTCCGTGTGGATGGTCGAGCACGTCGACCTCCAGCCCGGACAGCGCGTCCTCGACCTGGCCGCGGGTCCCGGCGACACCGGATTCCTCGCCGCCGAGCTCGTGCGCCCGGGCGGCTCGCTGATCTCGAGCGACGCCTCGGCGGTGATGCTCGGGGTGGCCGGTGGGCGCGCCCGCGACCTGGGAGTGACCAACGTCGAGTTCAGGCGCCTCGAGCTCGACTGGATCGACCTGCCGACGGCGAGCGTCGACGCGACCCTGTGCCGGTGGGGGCTGATGTTCGCGGAGGACCCGGCGGGAGCTCTACAGGAGATGCGCCGAGTGCTGCGACCCGGCGGGCACCTGGCGCTCGCCGTGTGGGACGCGCCCGAGGAGAACCCCTGGGCCACGATCCCGACGCGCGCTCTGGTCGAGCTCGGCCACACCGAGCCGCCGGATCCGAACGCCCCCGGGATGTTCGTCCTGGCCGATCCCGCCAAGCTCACCGACCTGCTCGAGTCGGCCGGCTTCGTCGAAGTGATCGTCGAGCCGGTCGACCTCGCGCGCCGAAACGCGGCCGTCGATCAGTACATCGCCGAGAGCGTCGATCTCTCCAGCCAGTTCGCCGAGGTACGCCGCGGCCTCTCCCCGGCTCAGTGGACGGAGGTGAAGGCGCGGATCGCGTCGCTGGCCGAGCCGTTCATCCGCGCCGACGGGTTGCTGCAGTTTCCGGCCCGCTCGCTGGCGGCGGCGGCCAGCGCCTGAACGCGTTCTTGCAGGCTGAAAGTGGCGTTGCAACGGTCGCGTTTGCCGTCGCCATGTGAAAAATGACCCCCCGATGTCCGTGCGGCGCGCACTCGTTCCGATGGCGGCCCTGGCCCTGCTTGCGCCGAGCACCGCGTCCGCCGCCTTCATCCACGTCGTCGCGCCCGGCGAGTCCCTGACCTCGATTGCCGCCGCGGACGGTCTGACCGTCGATCAGCTCGCGGCCGCCAACGGCCTTTCACCGGACGCGCTGCTCGTGGCCGGATCTGGTCTCGCCATCCCACCCCAGATGGCCGGAACGGCAATGGCCGGCTCGGCGGCCTCGCCCGTAGGTGACGGGGACGTGGACGGCGACGACGTCGCCGTGTCGTCCGCGGGCGCACCGGCCCCTGCGACCTCGTCGAGCTATGTCGTCCAGCCGGGCGACACGCTCACCGCGATCGCCGCGCGCGCCGGAACCACGGTCGCGGAGCTCGCGGCCAGCAACGGGATCGACCCGAACGCGTTCCTGCTCGCCGGCTCGGTGCTGCAGCTCTCGGGCAGCGCGCCCGCGGGGGCAGCCGGCGGCGGAGGCTCCGGGCAGGCTTCCATCGCTGCCTCCTCGCAGCCGGTGGGGGCGGCGGCCCAGGGCTCCGTGACCGGACCTCCCTACCCGACGGCCGAGCGCCTGACGCCGTCTGAGGTCGGTGCGATCGCCTCCTACGAAGGCGTTCCACCGGCGCTCGCCGAGGCGATCGCCGACCAGGAGAGCGGCTTCAACAACGACGAGGTGTCGACCGCCGATGCGCGGGGTGTGATGCAGATCCTGCCCGGTACATGGAGCTGGATCGGCCAGAGCCTGGCCACGCCGCCTCCGTTGGGCGTGGCGTCGGCGACGCAGAACGTCCGCGCCGGGACGCTGCTCCTGCACTCTCTGCTACAGGCGACGGGCGGCAATCAGGCACTCGCGGCAGCGGGCTACTTCCAGGGGCTGCCGTCGGTGGAGCGCTACGGGGAGTACCCCGACACGCAGCGGTACGTGGGCGACGTCATGTCCCTGGCCCAGCAGTTCGGCGGCGGCTGATCTGAGCGGGCGCGCGACCGCTAGGCTCACGCGTCATGTTCTACGACGACGACGCCGACCTCCAGCTCCTCGACGGCAAGGTCGTGGCCATCATCGGCTACGGCTCACAAGGCCACGCTCACGCGCTGAACCTCAAGGACTCGGGGGTCTCGGTCGTCGTCGGGCTGCGCTCTGACTCGAGCAGCGTGGCCAAGGCCCGCGACCACGGCCTGCGCGTGGACGAGCCTCGCGGGGCGGCCCACGAGGGAGACATCGTGATGATGCTCGTCCCGGACGAGCTGCACCGTCAGGTCTGGGAGTCGAGCGTGCGGGACGAGATCGACGCCGGCAACCTGTTGCTGTTCGGGCACGGGTTCTCGATCCACTACGGCGAGGTCGTCCCCCCACCCGATGTCGACGTCGCGCTGGTGGCGCCGAAGGGCCCGGGCCACCTCGTCCGGCGCCAGTTCCAGGAGGGCTCGGGGGTGCCCGGGCTCGTGGCCGTGGACCAGGACGCGACCGGCAACGCGCTGCCGCTGGCGCTGGCCTACGCCAAGGGCATCGGCTGCACCCGCGGCGGCGTGATCGAGACCACGTTCAAGGACGAGACCGAGACCGATCTCTTCGGCGAGCAGGCCGTGCTCTGCGGCGGCGTCACCGAGCTGGTCCGCGCCGGCTACGAGACGCTGGTCGACGCCGGGTACGACCCGCGGCTGGCCTACTTCGAGTGCCTGCACGAGCTCAAGCTGATCGTGGACCTGATGTACGAGAAGGGGATCGCCGGGATGCGCTACTCGATCTCGAACACGGCCGAGTACGGCGACCTGACCAGGGGCAAGCGGGTGATCTCCGAGCCAACCCGCGAGGCCATGCGGCAGCTGCTGGCCGACATCCAGAGCGGTGCCTTCGCGCGCGAGTGGATCGCCGAGAACCGCGCCGGCCAGGAGAACTTCCAGCGGCTCCGCGAGGAGCAGTCGCGCCATCAGGTCGAGGTCATCGGACGGGAGCTCCGGGCGCAGATGGCCTGGATCGACACCGAGTTCCAGGAGTAGGCGGGGCGCGCCGGTACACTCCGACTCAGCCCGCCGTGACTGGCGCGAGAAGGTGGATCTGACCACCGGGGAGCGGCGGCCGAGCACTTAGCCGCGCGCCTGGGCATGTAGACCCGCTACGTTCGAGGAGGTCACGTGTCCCAGACCACCACCGTCCTGCAGATACCCGTCGAGCTCAAGCCCACCGACGGCCGCTTCGGCTCGGGGCCCTCACGCGTGCGGCCGGAGCAGCTGGCGTACGTGGCGGGCGCGGGCGCCGCGGTGATGGGGACCTCGCACCGCCAGAAGCCGGTGAAGGACGTGGTCGGCCGGGTCCGGTCGGGCCTGCGCGAGCTGTTCGCCCTCCCCGACGACTACGAGGTCGCGCTGGGCAACGGCGGAACGACCGCGTTCTGGGACGCCGCCGCGTGCTCGCTGGTCCGCGAGCGGGCGCTCCACCTGGCCTACGGCGAGTTCAGCTCCAAGTTCGCGGCCGTCACCGGGTCGGCGCCGTTCCTGGCCGACCCGGTCATCGTCGAGGCGGAGCCCGGCGACGCACCGGCGCCGGTGGCCGGGGTGGGCGGAGCCGGGGAAGACGTGATCGCCTGGGCCCACAACGAGACGTCGACCGGGGTGATGGTCCCGGTCCGCCGGCCCGACGGTAGCGGCGAGGCGCTCATCCTGATCGACGGCACCTCCGGAGCAGGCGGGCTGCCACTCGACATCGGTGAGGCGGACGCCTACTACTTCGCCCCGCAGAAGGGCTTCGCCTCCGACGGCGGACTGTGGCTGGCGCTGCTCAGCCCGGCGGCCATGGCCCGGATCGAGCAGATCGACGCCGAGCGGCCGAGCACCGGCCAGGCGCGTTGGATCCCCGAGTTCCTGTCGTTGAAGACGGCGCTCGAGAACTCAGTCAAGGATCAGAGCTACAACACGCCGGCCATCGCCACGCTCCTGATGCTGGCCGACCAGGTGCAGTGGATGCTCGACGGTGGCGGGCTCGACGGGATGGTCGCCCGCACGACAAACTCCTCGACCCACCTCTACGACTGGGCTGACGCGCACCCGGTGGCAACCCCCTTCGTCCGCGATCCGGCCAAGCGCTCGCTCGTGGTCGGGACGATCGACTTCGCTGAGGAGATCGACGCGGCCGCGGTGGCGGCCACGCTGCGCGCCAACGGCATCGTCGACGTCGAGCCCTACCGCAAGCTCGGCCGCAACCAGCTGCGGATCGCCATGTTCCCGGCCACCGACCCGGCCGACGTCGAGGCGCTCACCGCGTGCATCGACTGGGTCCTGCAGCGGCTGTGATGGCCCTGTCCGCCGTCCCCGATCCGCACGACGCCCGCCCGCGCGTGCTCGTGGCCGAGAACATCGGCGACTCGGGCATCGAGTTGCTGCGCCGGCACTTCGACGTCGACCTCGGGATCGGGTGGTCGCGTGAGCAGCTGGCCGATCGGATCGGCGAATACGACGCGATCCTGATCCGCTCGGCGACCAAGCTCGACGCGGACCTGATCGCCAGGGCCGAGAGGCTGCGCGCCGTCGGCCGGGCCGGGGTCGGGGTCGACAACGTCGACGTGGCGGCGGCCACCAAGCGCGGCATCGTGGTCGCCAACGCGCCGCAGTCGAACGTGGTCACGGCCGCCGAGCACACGATGGCCCTGCTGCTCGCGCTGGCCCGCAACATCCCGCAGGCGCACGCGTCGCTGACCGGCGGGGCCTGGGAACGGTCCAAGTTCTCGGGCGTGGAGCTATACGAGAAGACCCTCGGGATCCTCGGCTTCGGCCGGATCGGCCAGCTCGTCGCGCAGCGGGCCAGGGCGTTCGGGATGCGCGTGATCGCCTTCGACCCGTTCGTCTCCTCCGAGCGCTACCGCGAGCTGGGGGTCGAGAAGGCGCAGTCCTCAGACGACCTGTACGCCGTGGCCGACTTCATCACGCTGCACCTGCCCAACACGCCTGACACGAAGGGCTGGCTGGACGCCGAGGCGCTGGCCAAGGCCAAGGACGGCGTGCGCATCCTCAACGTCGCCCGCGGACCGCTGGTCGTGGACGAGGACCTCAAGGCGGCACTCGACTCGGGCAAGGTCGGCGGGGCCGCGCTCGACGTGTTTGCGGAGGAGCCGGTCACCGATCACCCGCTGTTCGGTTACCCGAACGTGATCGTCACCCCGCACCTCGGCGCTTCGACCGCCGAGGCGACCGATCGGGCCGGCTATCAGGCCGCCGAGCAGGTGATCGCCGCGCTCACGGGCGGCGTCGTCTCGAGCGCCGTCAACGTGCCGGCGATCCCGGCCGAGGACATGGAGGCGCTCGGACCGTTCGTCCCGCTGTGCCGGGCCCTCGGGCGGGTCGCCATCGCCCTGGCGGAGGCCTCGTCCATCGATCGGGTCCAGACCGAGTTCCTGGGCCGGATCGCCGAGCGCGACACCCGTCTTCTGTCGATCGAGACGCTGCTCGGCGTGCTCCGCGGCCACACCGAGGAGGAGGTCAACGAGGTCAACGCTCCGGCCATGGCCGAGGACCGCGGCATCGAGCTCTCGGAGACCAAGCGCTCGAGCGCGCGGGACTACACCGACCTGGTCCGGGTCACCGTGACCAGCGGCCAGGAGAGCATCCGGGTCGTCGGCACGCTGATCGGCCGCCGCAACCGCCCCCACCTGCTGGCCGCCTGGGGGCAGCGCTTCGACGTCCAGCTCGAGGGGCACATAACCCTGTTCCGCTACCGGGACGTGCCGGGCATGATCGGCCGGGTGGGGACGATCTTCGGAAGCCACGGCATCAACATCGTCTCGGCCGCGGTCGGGCGCCAGCCCGACGACACCGAGGGCGGATCCGAACGTCTGGCGGCGATGGTGATCACCACCGACGCTCCGGTGCCACGCGAAGTGCTGGACGAGGTCGTGGCCGGCGCCGGGTTTGAAGCCGGCCGCACGGCCACGCTCGGGGACCTATAGCGGGCTCCGGCGCTGGCACGCGGGGGCGGGCCGTGATACACCTAGGCGCCGAGATGGAGGGCGCAGTTTCGACCCGGCCCGAGCGCACCGACAGGCCGCGCGCACTCGACGCCTCGACCATGTGCGAGGCGTTCCAGTTAACCGCGGCCGAGCGCGCAGATCAGGTCGCGCTGCGGACGTTCAACGACGGGGTCTCGATCACGTTCGCCGATTACGCCCGGCGGGTGCGCCGGCTGGCCGCCGGGCTCTTTGCCCTCGGGGTCGGGCGGGGCGACACCGTCGGCTTCATGCTCACCAACCGCCCCGAGTTCCATCTCGTGGACACCGCGGCCATGCACCTCGGGGCGACACCGTTCTCGATCTACAACACCTCCTCGCCCGAGCAGATCGCCTACCTGCTCAGCGACGCCGCCAACCGGGTCTTCGTGGTCGAGGCGGCCTTCCTGGACGGCGCCGTGCAGGCGATGGCCGAGGGCGGGGTCGTGGAGCACCTGGTGGTGGTCGAGGGCAGCGGACAGGACTTCCTGACCTTTGCCGAGCTCGAGCTGGCCGACCCCGGCAGCGTGTTCGACTTCGACGCGGCCTGGCGGGCCGTCCAGCCCGACGACATCCTCACGCTGATCTACACCTCGGGCACGACGGGCCCGCCCAAAGGTGTGCAGCTGACCCACGCCAACGAGCTGGCCGAGTGCCGCGGGGTGGACGCCGTCGGGCACCCGCGACCGGGCGGATCGGTCGTCTCATTTCTGCCCGCCGCGCACATCGCCGACCGGGGCCTCAGCCACTACGGGCAGATGGTCTGGGGCCAGACGATCACCTGCTGCCCGGATGTGACCCAGGTCTTCGCGCACGTGGCCGACTCCCGCCCCACCTTCTTCGGCGCCGTCCCCAGGGTGTGGGAGAAGCTGATGGCGGCCCTCCTGGCCGGGGTCGAGGCCGAGCCCGACGAGGCCAGACGCGGCGCGATCAAGGGCGCTATCGAACTGGGCCTGCGCAAGGTGCGCCTCGAGCAGGCCGGCGAGCCGGTGCCGGACGAGGTCCGTGATGCCTACGCCCGGGTCGAGGCGGCGGTGTTCTCGCAGATCCGGGCCAAGATCGGCCTGGAGCGCGCGGAGTGGTACATGATCGGCGCCGCCCCGTGTCCCTTGGAAGTGCTCGAGTTCTTCGCGGCGATCGGGATCCCGATCTGCGAGGTGTGGGGCATGTCCGAGACGACCTCGATCGCCACCTGCGTGCCGCCGGAGGCGGTCCGTCTCGGCACGGTCGGTCCGGCGATCCCGGGCGTCGAGGTCCGGCTCGCCGAGGACGGGGAGATCCTGGTCCGCGGCGAGACGGTCATGGCCGGCTACCGCAATCAGCCCGAGAAGAAAGCCGAGACGTTCGATGCCGGCGGATGGCTGCGCACCGGCGACATCGGCGAGTTCGACGAGGCCGGCTATCTGAAGATCGTCGACCGCAAGAAGGAGCTGATCATCAACGCGGCCGGCAAGAACATGTCGCCGGCGAACATCGAGCAACAGCTCAAGCAGGGCAGCCCGCTGATCGGCCAGGCGATCGCCATCGGCGACGGGCGGCCGTACAACGTGGCCCTGATCGTCCTGGATCCGGACGCGTCCGCGGCGTTCGCCGCGCGTCACGGCCTGGCCGATTCCTCGCCGCAGGCGATGGCCGGCGAGTCGGTGGCGCTCGAAGAGGTGCAGGCCGGGGTGGATCGCGCCAACTCGCACCTGTCCCGGATCGAGCAGATCAAGCGCTTCACGGTCCTGCCCTGTGACTGGCCTCCCGCCGGCGACGAGCTCACGCCGACGATGAAGCTCAAGCGCAAACCGGTCGCCCAGAAGTACGCAGCCGAGATCGAGGCGCTGTACTCCTGACGGCGCGTCCGATCGCCGGCGATCGCGCTCAGGCCGCCCGCCGAGCCAGCGCCTGAGCGATCCGGGCGATAACCGCCAGCGGCTGGTGCTGGAGCTGCTCCCAAGTCACGCGGAGCACCACATACCCCGCCGCCACGTGTACCTGATCCCTTCTGCGGTCGTTCTCGAACGCCCGCCTGGTCCCGTGCGTGCCGTACCCGTCGACCTCCACGATCAGCCTTGAGTCGGGCCAGAGGAAATCGACCAGGAAGCCGTGCAGGGGGACATTGACGAGTGGCTCCGGTAGCTCCGCCCCGCGGCACAACCTCCTCATGGTTCGCTCGGCTTTGGATCGGTCGTAGGTGTCACCTGCCCGCAGCATCCCTCTCACGATCGCCGCGCCAGGGTGGTTCCTCGGCGCTCGCACCAGCGCCGATCGCAATGCTCGGTCGTTGACGAGACGTTTCGCCCGCCCGTCCCCGAACGCCTGGTGGAGCTCCGAGCTGCTGGCCTGAGCTGCGAAGTCGATGAGCGCTCGAGCGGGGGTGGTGAGGCGAAGGTTGAGGTGCGTGGTGACGTCGTCATCGCCGAGCTGCGTTACGCGGTGAACCCGGACGCCGGTCCGCGGCCGAGGATTGGCGCCCACCACGGTCACGTCGATCATGCCTTCTTCGGCCGTGGCCAGTCCCCAGACGGACGCCGCCGAGCGGTGGCTCAGTACCGCCGTGTCGCCCAGAGATAGCAGTGCAGCGGTCGGCCGGACGAGCGGCATCAGGTCCGGGTCGCCGACCGCGTAGACGCCAGCGAACAGCCACACCAACCGACCGCGCTTGACCCGGGCCCTGATCGCGTCGCGAGAGAGGCCAGCGGCCCGCAGCTGCTCGGCCTTAACGGCGCCGTTCTGGGCGTGCGAAAGACGCCTGACCCTCGTCGCGATCGGCAGCTGAGCACCCATTTTGCGCATCAGCGCCGCCCGCGGCGGTTGACTTGTAGCGATGTGGGGGCCTGGACCCCCAGATCGCTACACGTTCCGGATCCGCCGCGGAGCTTTGTAGCGATCTGGGGGTTGAGCGGGCGCTGGGTCATCGCGCCCCACATGATTGCCCGCCCCCAGCCGATTCGCAGGCAACCGACGCAGTTTTTTTGCAAAGGCTGACCGCCTTGCCCGCCTGCCGGTCGGACGCTACAGTCTGGCTGCGATGGCGCTCTGCCTCGACCTTCGACTTCTTCTCCTCCCCCTTCGGGGGGAATAGCGCGCCGGCGGCCGCACGTAGCCGCACACCCAGCCGAGAAGAAGCAAGTTCGAGACAAAGGAGAAGAGCGACATGGTCAAACCTGAGGATCCCAACCGAGTAGTGGTCTTCGACACCACGCTACGCGACGGCGAGCAGTCCCCGGGGATCTCCCTCAACACACAGGAGAAGCTGGAGATCGCCCAGCAGCTGGCACGGCTGGGCGTGGACGTGATCGAGGCCGGGTTCCCGATCACCTCGCCGGGTGACTTCGAGGCCGTGCAGGAGATCGCCCGCAAGGTCGAAGGCCCGGTGATCACCGGCCTGGCACGGACCCACGTGGCCGACATCGATGCCGCCTGGAACGCGGTCAAGGACGCCGCTCAGCCGCGGATCCACACGTTCATCTCAACCTCGGACATCCACATCACCCACCAGCTCCAGACCACGCGGGACGACGTCAAGGGGCAGGCCCGGGCGGCCGTCGCCCACGCCCGCGAGTACGTCGAGGACGTCGAGTTCTCGCCCATGGATGCCACCCGGGCCGACGTCGAGTTCACGGCCGAGGTGTGCCGGATCGCGATCCAGGAGGGCGCGACCACGATCAACATCCCCGACACGGTTGGCTACACGATGCCGCACGAGTTCACCGCCTACCTGGAGCGGCTGTACGAGTTGATCCCCGAGCTGCGCGGCGTCGTACTCTCCGTCCACTGCCACGACGACCTCGGGCTGGCGGTGGCCAACTCGTTCGCCGGGTTGCTGGCCGGGGCCCGCCAGGTCGAGTGCGCGGTCAATGGAATCGGCGAGCGGGCCGGAAACGCGTCGCTGGAGGAGATCGTGATGCTGCTGCACACCCGCCAGCCCGACGTCGGCCTGCACTCCGGCGTGGTGACCACGGAGATCGCCCGCACGTCCCGGCTGGTCTCGAGGCTCACCGGCTACCCACTCGCGCCCAACAAGGCCGTCGTCGGGCGCAACGCGTTCGCCCACGAGTCCGGAATCCACCAGGACGGCGTGCTCAAGGAGCGGACCACCTACGAGATCATGGACGCCACCACCGTCGGCCTGACCGCCAACTCGATCGTGCTGGGCAAGCACTCGGGACGCCACGCCCTGCGCCAGGCGCTGTCGGAACTGGGCTTCGAGCTCTCCGGGCAGTCCCTGAACACCGCGTTCAAGCGCTTCAAAGAGATCGCCGACAAGAAGAAGGTCCTGACCGCCATGGACCTCGAGGCGCTGGTCACGGACGAGCTGCGAAGCGAGCTCGCGGGCTACCAGCTGGAGTGGTTCGACGTCGAGGCGTCCTCGCGCCGGCCCCCGCACGCGACCGTCGCCGTGCGCACCCCGGCGGGCGAGGAGGTGGTCGGCTCGTTCACCGGGGACGGCCCGGTGGACGCCATCTTCCGGGCCATCAACGCGGCCACCGGGGTGGACGCCCGTCTGCGCGAGTTCCGGGTCGACGCGGTCACCGGCGGGCAGGACGCGCTCGGCGAGACCTCCGTGGTGCTCGAGCTCGACGGCGTGGTCGGAGCCGGGCAGGGCGTCTCGACCGACATCCTCGAGGCCGGAGGCCGGGCCTACGTGCGCGCGCTGTCCAACGCGATCCGCCGTCAGGGCGTGATCGCCGAGGCCGAGGCGGCGACCGTGGCCCAGCCGGACCCGGTCGGCACTCCCTGACCGCTCACCGCGTGCAGGCGCGGCCGGCGGACTGGATCTCCCGGCTGGCCGCGCCGGGCCTGCGCGTCAGCTCCTCGATGGCCTCGGCAAGAACTTTTCTGATTTGGTTCTGCATGCGTATACCCCGGCAGCAAAGTTCGGGCGGCGGCCCTGAGGCGAGCGCCGATGGACATGGTCGACCCCCTACCCGGGCACTTCCCCCAACGTGATCGTGTTGCCGTCCGGGTCGGTGATCGTCGTCCTGCGCACGGCTCCGGGAATGGTGTCGATCGGCCCGACCCGGAGCCCGCGCTCCTCGAGCTCCTCGACGGAGCGGTCGAGGTCGTCGACGATCAAGGTCAGAAGCGCCGTGCCAGCCCGGCCCGGATCGGTGACCACGTAGATCAGCCCTCCCTCGGCCAGCTGCCAGACCGCCTCCCGGTCGTGCGGGAACCGGTCCGGCGCCCTTCCCAGCAGGCGCTCGTAGAACGGGAGGGCGGATTCGAGGTCGGCGGTGGGGATGCCGGCAAAGACGTGGGTGATGGTCAAGCCGGGCTCCGGGCCTAGAGCGTGTCGTCGGTGGCGGCGAGCTCGAGCCCCTGCCGGTAGCCGGCGTCGAGCACGCGCGTGGCGCGCCGGCGGTCCATCAGGTCGAGCCCCATCTTCTCGGCGCTCGCGGCGTTGGGCCCGAAGGTCCGCACCGACGCGCCACGGCGGCGCAGCGCCATCGCCTCGACGGCTGCGGCCGAGCGCGAGACACGCCGCAGCACGCCGATCAGGTCGTTCGAGGTGACCAGGCTCGCGGTCGGGTTCAGGCACAGCACGTGGGCGCCGCGGCCGGCGGGCGCGGCATCGAGATTGGTCGGGCTCCAGACGCCGCCGTCCACGTATTCGCGGCCGCCGATCTCGACCGGCGCGAACAGCCACGGCACCGTGCACGAGGCGGCGACCGCCTCGGCGACGGAGGCCCGGGGGGCTCCCGGGCTGCCGAACACCACCCGGCGGCCGGTCTGGCGGTCGACTCCGGTGACGCGCAGCCGGCCGTCGAACGGGGCTCCTAGCCTTGCGATGTGGGCCATCAGGTCGTCCAGTGTCTGGGCCGGGCGAGGCAGGCGCCTGAGCAGCACGCTGCGCATCAGCGCGCCGCCGGGCGCGGCCAGTCCCAGGGCCAGCGGCGCGAACGTCCCGGCGGCCGCGATCGCCCACGACCCCGCCCGGCGAGCGGCCCGCCCGCCGGCCGCGGCCAGGCTGTCGACCGGATCCGACGCTGGGGTCGCCGGAGCGGTGCGACTGCTCCGGGCCGTGGAGTCCGGACGCCGGGGCGATCGGCCGGCCACCAGGTGTGAGGCGACGATCGCGCCGGCCGAGGTCCCGACGTAGTACTCGCAGCGGCGCATGTCCAGGCCGGTGCCGTCCTCGAGCCCGGACAGCACCCCCATCATCCAGGCCTCGCCGAGCACGCCGCCGCCGCCGAGCACCAGCACGTCCGGGGTCGAGGGCATCGACGCAGGCTAGCGGCGGCGAGGCTGTGTACGTGATAACGTACGCGCGTATGCCCGGTGTCGGCGTGGAACAGGCGGTGGTGGCCGAGCAAGCGAGTGCGCTCGGGACCCGCGTCCGGGCTCTCCGTGAGGCCATGGACCTGTCGCTGCGCGATCTGGCCGAGCGCTCGGGCGTGAGCGCGCCGATGCTCTCGCAGGTCGAGCGGGGTGAGACGAGCCCGACCGTCCAGCTGGCGACGCGGATCGCCGCCGGCCTCGAGCTCCGGCTCTCGCAGCTGCTGAGGCTCGACGAGGACGGCGCCGTGACCGTGGTGCGCGGCGCCGACCGGCGCAAGGGCCCGCCGGGCACCGGCGGGCACAGCTACGAGATCCTGACCCCGCCGCTCCCCGGGCAGCGGGTCGAGCTCTCGCGTCACACGCTCGAGGCCGGTGCAGTCACTGGAGGACCCGGGGACCCACCCATGCACGAGCCGGGCAGCCGCGAGACGGCGGTCGTCGAGTCGGGGCAGCTCGTCCTGGTCTGCGACGATCGCCGCTACGAGCTCGCGTCCGGGGACTGTGTCACCTTCGACGCCGACCTGGCCCATCATTTCGAGAACGCGGGGCCCGGTCAGGCCGTCCTGCTGGCGGTTCTGAGCGCGGGCCTGCGCAGGAGCTGAACACATGCCGACCACGCTGTTGGACAAGATCTGGGACGCCCACGAGGTCGCGCCAGCGCTGCTCTACATCGACCTCCATCTGGTCCACGAGGTCACGAGCCCGCAGGCCTTCGACGGGCTGCGGCTGGCTGGGCGCCCGGTACGGCGACCCGATCGCACGCTGGCCACGGCCGATCACAACGTCCCGACCGACGGGACCCCGGTGGCCGAGCGGATCCGCGACGAGCTCTCACGGGTCCAGGTCCAGACGCTCGAGCGCAACTGTGAGGAGTTCGGGATTCCGGTCTACTCCATCGGGTCCGATCGCCAGGGCATCGTCCACGTGATCGGGCCGGAGCTCGGAGTCACTCAGCCCGGGATGACGATCGTGTGCGGCGATTCGCACACGGCCACCCACGGGGCCTTCGGCGCCTTGGCCTTCGGGATCGGGACCAGCGAGGTCGAGCACGTGCTGGCCACGCAGTGCCTGGTCCAGTCCAAGCCCCGAGCGATGCGGATCCGTTACGAGGGCTCGCTGGGGTTCGGCGTGACCGCCAAGGACCTGATCCTGGCCACGATCGGGCAGATCGGAGTGGACGGCGCGGCCGGGCACGTCGTCGAGTACGCGGGTCCGGCCATACAGGAGCTGTCGATGGAGGGCCGCATGACGGTCTGCAACATGACGATCGAGGCCGGCGGCCGCGCCGGGATGATCGCGCCGGACGACACGACGTTCGAGTGGATGACGGGCCGCCCGGCCGCGCCCGCCGAGGTTCCCGACGAGTGGCGCGGCCTCCACACCGACGAAGGCGCGGGCTTCGATCGCGAGGTGGCGGTCGACGCCGCTGCGCTCAGCCCGATGGTCACGTGGGGCACCACGCCGGGGATGGTGGTGCCGGTCGGCGACGTGGTGCCCGAGCCGGCCTCCCAGCAGGACGGGCGGGCGCTCGAGTACATGGGCCTCGAGGCAGGCACCCCGATTCAGGAGATAAAGCTCGACCGCGTGTTCATCGGCTCGTGCACGAACTCGCGGATCGGAGACCTGCGCGCCGCCGCTGAGGTGGTCAACGGGCGCAAGGTCGCGGACGGCGTCTACGCGATGGTCGTCCCGGGCTCCCAGCAGGTCAAGGCGCAGGCTGAGCGCGAGGGTCTGGACGAGATCTTCAGGCGCGCCGGCTTCGATTGGCGCGACGCGGGCTGCTCGATGTGCCTGGGCATGAACCCGGACGTGGCCGCCCCGCGCGAGCGCGTCGCCTCGACGTCCAACCGCAACTTCGAGGGCCGCCAGGGCCGCGGCGCCCGCTCGCACCTGGTCTCGCCCCAGATGGCGGCCGCCGCAGCCATCGAGGGGCACTTCGTCGACATCCGGGAGTGGGACGTCGCCGACGACCTCGTGGGTGATGAGCGATGAGGGCGATCGAGACGATCACCGGGTCGGTCTCGGTGCTCGACCGCGACGATGTCGACACCGATCAGATCATCCCCAAGCAGTTCCTCAAGCGCGTGGAACGGACGGGCTTCGGCCAATACCTCTTCTACGACTGGGCCCAGGAGCCCGGGTGGGACCTGCCGAAGAACCCGATCCTCGTCTCTGGCCGCAACTTCGGCTGTGGCTCGAGCCGCGAGCACGCCCCTTGGGCGCTGGAGGACTACGGCTTTCAGGCCATCATCGCCCCGAGCTTCGCCGACATCTTCCGCTCCAACTGCACCAAGATCGGCCTGCTGCCGGTCGAGCTGGGCGCCATCGACTGCACGGCAATCGCGCAGGCGCGACAGGCGCAGGTCGACCTGCGCGAGCAGGAGGTCCGATGGCCGGGCGGAAGCGCGCACTTCGACATCGATCCCGAGATCAAGCACCGCCTGCTGGGTGGGCTGGACGATATCGCCCTGACCCTCGAGCAGCAGGACGCGATCGCCGCCTACGAGCGCGAGCGCGAGCGATCCGGCCCGGTCACGACGGCCCTGTGACGGCGCCGTCCACACCGTCCCGGGACTGGGACGCCGCCAGCTACGACCGCGTGTCGGACCCGCAGTTCACCTGGGCCCTCGAGCAGCTGGAGCGGCTGCCGCTGCGCGGGGACGAGGTCGTGCTGGACGCTGGGTGTGGCTCTGGACGGGTGACGGCCGAGCTTGTCGCGCGGCTACCGCGAGGTCGTGTCTACGGCGTCGACGTGGCGCCCTCGATGGTCGAGCACGCCCGCGCCGCGCTCGGTGACCGGGCGACGATCCTGTGCCAGGACCTGGTCGGACTCGATCTGCCCGAGCCGGTCGACGCGATCTTCTCCAACGCGACGTTCCACTGGATTCATGACCACGACGCGTTGTTTGACGCGCTGGCGCGGGCACTCGCGCCCGCGGGCCGGCTCGTGGCGCAATGTGGGGGGCGCGGCAACATCGACGCCTTCCGAAACATCGCCGATGAAGTCACCACGGAGCCCGAGTTCGCGCCGTACTTCGAGGGCTGGCGGCGCCCGTGGAACTATGCGGGCGCCGAGGAGACGGCCGATCGGCTCGAGCGGGCCGGCTTCACGGACGTAGACACCTGGCTAGAACCAAAGCGCGTCGAGCCCCCGCGGGCGTTCATCCAGACCGTGTGCCTCGTCCGCCACCTCGACCCGCTCCCCGCCGAGCTTCGCGACCGGTTCGTCGACCGGGTGATCGAGCGTTGCGGCGAGCCGGTCGTGCTCGACTACGTGCGGTTGAACATGGTCGGGCGGAGGGTCTGATCCAGCGACTGAAAACCGGTTTGAGTTTCGGGCCTCGGGGGAAGTAGGGCGTGGTAAGACACTTCACATACTCGGGCTGCTGCAGGGGGTTGGTCCAAAGGAGGTTCGATGCGACGCATCCGCGTTACCCGGAGACGGCTCGGGTTGGTTTCGTTGGTGTCGGTTGCCGTGGTGCTGGTCGGGGTGCTCGGGGGATTCAGCGGGAGTGCCGGGGCCCAGGGCAGTTCGGTGACCACATCGAGTTTGGGTACGTACTCGCCGACGTTCTACGGGCCGGCAAACGCGCTGAACGGCTGCACCGGCTGCACCCCGTTGCTGAGCGATCCCATCACCACCACGCTGGGCGACACGGCTTCCGCAGCGCGCGCGTCCAGAGATCGGGCGAGGGTCAGCCGACGGGCCAGAACGGCGAGGCCGAGACACCACGGCCTGCCGGCGCCGGTTCCGCGGCGGTCTGCCCGGGCATCGAGGCGTGCCGCGATGCGGGCCGCGACCGATCCGACCTTCACTCCGACGGTCAGCTGCCAGCCCCTGGGCCCAGGCTGCGACAACATCGACACCTCCCAGGGCGGGGCCACGGGGGTCAACGGCCTGAAAGCGGTCGACAGCGCCTCGCTGAGCACCAACCTGACCGTTGGCGACATCGAGCCGCCGGATCAGGGCCTGTGCGCCGGCAACGGATACGTCGTCGAGACGAACAACATCGGCGAGATCCTCGTGTTCAACACCGCCTTGTCGCGCCTATCCGCTCCCATCTCGCTCGATACCGTGATGGGGCTGACCGGCCTGGGATGGAGCAGCGGCGGTGATCCCTCCTGCGAATACGACTCCCAGCACGGCGGTCACTGGTTCTTCACCGAAATCGTGTCGGCGAGCAGCGAGCAGAACCAGGGTCCATTCACCGGCTGCTTCGTGGGCGCGGCGAGCACGTGCTACGAGGGCATCGCCGTGAGCAAGACATCGAACCCGTTCGGCCCGTACTACGTCTACTTCATGAACGCGAACTACAACCCGAGCGAGGCGGGCTATCCGTCCCTGCTGAACGACTTCGCGAAGATCGGGGTGACCCGGGACGCGTTCATGCTGTTCTACGACGAGTTCCCGCTCAAGTTCCCGACGGTGCCCGGGGTGGGCGGTGGCTTCTTCAATGGGGCGCAGGAGCTCGTCTTCGACAAGTCAGCGCTCGAATCGGGCCTGCCAGCGGCCGATGTGAACGTGGCGATCGAGAACATGGGTCTGATCCCCACTCCGAACGGGCCGTGTGATACCGGCACGGCGGCGACCTCGGGGATCGATTGCTGGGGGCCCACGATTCCGGCCCAGCCGGCCGACTCAGGCCAATACGACAACAGCCATGGCGGTTCGGGGTTCATGATGGACGCCCTGGACTTCACCAGCTTCGCCGGGGTGACGCCGAGCTCAGGGGATGACCGGATCGCGGTGTGGGATTGGACCGGGCTCGACAACCTGACCAACAACCCAGGTTCGATCCGGTTCTCCGGCACGCTGTTCTCGGGCGTCAACTCGTACAGCGACCCGGGGAACGCGCTGGGAGTGGGGTTCCTGGGTGCCCAGAAGGCTGGGCCGATACCGCTGGGCGCCGAATGCGGAGCGGCCGGGCTGAGCGTGGCCGTGGGTAAGAAGAAGGCGCCGAAGTCCTGTCCCGAAGGCGGAATTGAGAGCAACACGGACACCATGACCCAGGTCTCGCAGGCGCAGGGCGAACTGTGGGCCCCTCTGACCACGGAGGTCAACCAGACCTTCGGGTCTGCATCGGAGGTGCATGAGGGGGTGGCGTACTACGTGATCGGGACCAGGTCGTTCGATTCCTCCGGCGGATCGTTGACCCTGGATGGCCAGGGGTACGTCTCGGCGGCCCACGAAGACCTGGAGTTCCCGGCCATGGCCGCGGAAGGCACCGGCGGGAGCCCCCTGTCGGTTATGACGTTCACACTGAACGGCAACGGTGGGCCTTCCAAGGCCGACAACGGTGGCTTCTACCCGAGCACCGCCTACGGCCGGCTGACCCCCGGCTCCACCGGCCTGCTGGGGTCCGCGATCAACATCGCGGATCTGGGCCAGTCGCCTCAGGACGGCTTCAGCGAGTACGCGGGCTACCCGCCGACCGCCGCCACCCGGCCCCGCTGGGGGGATTACAGCTGGGCCATCTTCCTGCCGAACTCGGGCAACCGGATCTATTTCGCCAACAATTACATCCAGTACCCGAACTGCACCGGGAAGGCGTTCACGCTGACCATCGGGACCTGCGGCGGAACCCGCGACGGTTTCGCCAACTGGGGAACGTCGGTCAACTACGTTGTTCCGTAGCAGCTAGTAGTCACGCCGCGGAGGCGCGGGCCGACCCGGTACGGTCCGCGCCTCGTGGCGCACAAGGTCATCCTGCTACCGGGGGACGGCATCGGCCCCGAGATCTTGCCCCCGACGCTCGACGTGCTGGGCGCGGTGGGCGCTGAGCTCGAGTTCGAGGAGCACGTGTTCGGCGGCGCGTCGATCGACGTCCACGGCACCCCTCTGACCGACGAGACGCTCGAGGCGTGTAGGCGCTCGGACGCGGTCCTGCTCGCCGCGGTCGGCGGGCCGAAGTGGGACACGACCGACCCTGCCCAGCCTCGCCCCGAGCAGGGCCTGCTTGGGCTGCGCAAGGGACTCGGCCTGTTCGCGAACCTCCGCCCGGTCAAGCCCCTGGCGGCGCTGTATGACTCGAGCCCGCTCAAGCGCGAGTTGATCGAGCGAACGGATCTGCTGGTGATCCGCGAGCTCACCGGGGGCATCTACTTCGGCGAGAAGACCCGGACCGCCGACATGGCCTCCGACGCATGTGTCTACACGCGCGGGGAGATCGAGCGGATCGCTCGAGTCGCGTTTCAGGCGGCACGGTCGAGGGTGACCAGCGTCGACAAGGCCAACGTGCTGGAGACGAGCCGCCTGTGGAGAGAGGTGGTCCGCGAGGTACACGGCCGCGAGTACCCGAACGTCGAGCTCGAGCATCTGCTCGTCGACAACGCCGCCATGCGGCTGATTGCCGCGCCCAGACACTTCGACGTGATCCTGACCGAGAACATGTTCGGCGACATCCTGAGCGACGAGGCGGCGATGCTCACCGGTTCGATCGGCCTGCTCCCGAGCGCCTCGCTGGGAAATTCGGACCCGCCCACCCCCGGCCTGTTCGAGCCCGTCCACGGATCCGCGCCCGACATCGCCGGAACCGGAGTCGCCAATCCCCTGGCCATGTTCCTCTCGGCGGCGCTGATGCTGCGCCATGGACTCTCAATGGAGCCGGAGGCCGCGGCGATAGAATCGGCGGTCGATCGGGCGCTCGCCGAAGGGCTGCGCACACCCGACCTGGGGGGCCGCGCGGGTACGGCGGAGGCCACCCAGGCGGTCCTCCGGAATCTATAAGGAGCGAACGTGGAACAAGTCGACCTCATCTGGCACAACGGAGAGCTCGTTGCCTGGGAGGACGCCAAGGTCCACGTACTCACGCACGGTCTGCACTACGGCACCGGCGTGTTCGAGGGCATCCGCGCCTATGAGACACCGAGGGGCACCGCGATCTTCCGCAACCGCGAGCACCTGGAGCGGCTGTTCAAGTCGGCTGAGCTGTACTACATGCCGATCCCGTACACGCTCGAGGAGCTGCGCGCGGCGATGCACGAGCTCATCCGCGCCAACGAGCTGCCCGCGTGCTACATCCGCCCGATCGTCTACCGCGGCTACGGGCAGATGGGCCTGTACCCGCTGGACTGCAACGTCGAGGTCGCGATCGCCGTGTGGCCGTGGGGCGCGTACCTGGGAGAGGAGGGCAAGCGAGCGGGAGTGCGGGCCAAGGTGGCCAGCTGGCGCCGGATCCCGCACGACGCACTGATCCCGGCCGCGAAGGCCAGCGGCCAGTATCTCAACAGCGTTCTGGCCAAGATCGAGGCGACCAAGGCCGGCTACCAGGAGGCCATCCTGCTCGACTCGCACGGGTTCGTGTGCGAGGGCACGGGAGAGAACATCTACGCGGTGCAGAGCGGGTCGATCGTCACCCCGCCGCAGAGCGCGGGGATCCTGGACGGAATCTGTCGTAAGTCGATCCTCCAGATCGCGGGCGACCTCGGCTATCCCGTCGTCGAGCGCAACCTGACCCGGGCGGAGCTGTATCTGGCCGACGAGGTCTTCCTGTCCGGCACGGCCGCCGAGCTCGTGCCCGTGCGTGAGATCGACGACCACGCGATCGGTTCCGGGGAGCCGGGCCCGATGACCCGCGAGGTCCAGCGCGTGTTCGACGACGCCCTCCACGGCCGCGATCCGCGCTACGCCGAATGGCTCGACGTGGTCGAGGTACCGTCCGGGCATTCCGCCAGGATGGCCGGGCCCGCGTGAACCCTCCCTCGGGAGCGGGATGAATCGAATCGAGCTCTACGACACCACGCTTCGCGATGGGATGCAGGGCGAGGGGATGTCGCTGTCGGCCCCGGAGAAGCTGCGCGTCGCGCATCGTCTCGACGAGCTCGGGATCGACCTGATCGAGGCCGGCTTCCCGAGCTCCAACCCCAAGGAGCTGGAGCTGTTCGGGCTCCTGTCCGGGCAGCGGTTCGAGCACTGCACCATCGCCGCCTTCGGCATGACCAGGCGCCGCGGAGTCCGGCCGGAGGAAGACCAGGCGCTGTGCGTCCTGGCTGACTGCTTCGCCCCGGTGTGCACCCTGGTGGGCAAGACCTGGGCCCTTCACCTCGAGAAGGTGGTCAAGGTCGACGCTCAGGAGAACCTGGAGATGATCTCCGACTCGGTCGCGTTCCTGGTCGGCCAGGGAAAGCGGGTGATCTACGACGCCGAGCACTTCTTCGACGGCTTCGTAGACGATCCGTCGTACGCACTCGCCTGCCTGAAGGCGGCGGCGCAGGCCGGGGCCGAGACCGTGGTGTGCTGCGACACCAACGGCGGCTCGCTCCCCGACCGGATCGCGACGGCCATGGCCGGGGTCGTGGCCGAGCTCGGACCGGGCGGCGTGCAGGTCGGGATCCACACCCACGATGACGCCGGCTGCGCGGTCGCCAACTCGCTGGCCGCGGTTCAGCAGGGCGCCACGCACGTCCAGGGCACGATGAACGGATACGGCGAGCGCTGCGGCAACGCCAACCTGGTCACGATCGCTCCCAACCTCCAGCTCAAGCTGGGCTACGACTGCCTGACCGAGTCCCAGCTGGCCTCCCTGACCGCCACCGCCCACTTCTTCGACGAGCTTCTGAACTTCCCCCCCGACCCCGACCAGCCGTACGTCGGGCGCAACGCCTTCGCCCACAAGGGAGGCATGCACGTGGCCGGCGTCAACGTCGATCCGGCGACGTTCGAGCACATCGAGCCCGAGGTGGTGGGCAACAGCCGCGAGCTGCTGATCTCCGAGCTCTCGGGCAAGGGGACGGTTCACGCGCGCGCGCGTGATGCCGGCATCGATCTCGACGACGAGTCGGCCGGCCGGGTGACCGAGCGCGTCAAGGACCTCGAGCACCGCGGCTATCACTACGAGGCCGCGGACGGGTCGTTCGAGCTGCTCCTGCGCAAGGAGACCGGTGAGTACGAGCCCCTGTTCACGCTCGAGTCCTGGCGGGCGATCGTGGAGAAGCGCGCGGACGGGCGCGTCGAGACCGAGGCGACGATCAAGATCTGGATCCCGTCCGGCCCCGACGGTGAGCGCTACGTGCGCACCGCCGAGGGCAATGGCCCGGTCAACGCACTCGACCGGGCCCTGCGCGAAGCGCTGGTCGAGATCCACCCCCACCTGCGCGACATCGACCTGGTCAACTTCAAGGTCCGGATCCTGGACGAGACCAAGGGCACTGGCGCCGTCACCCGCGTGCTCCTGGACGCTTCCGACGGTGACCAGGTGTGGGGTTCGATCGGGGTCTCGGAGAACATCATCGAGGCCTCCTGGGAGGCGCTGGTCGACTCGCTCGAGTACGGGATGCAGCCGGCGCGCCGGGGGCCCCGGGGAGAGGCCGCGCCGGCCGAGCCCGCCTCGTGACCGAGGAGCAGGAGCCGATCCCGCTCGCCCGGCCGGTCCTGGGGGAGCGGGAGGAACAAGCCGTGCTCGACGTCCTGCGCTCGGGCCGCCTGTCGCTCGGCCCGCGCCTGGAGGAGTTCGAGCGGGCGTTCGCGCAGCGGCTCGGCGCCCGCCACGCGAGCGCGGTGTCGAGCGGGACGGCCGCTCTGCACCTGGCTCTCAGGGCCGTCGGCGTGAGCGCGGGCGACGAGGTGATCACGAGCCCCTTCTCGTTCGTGGCCAGCGCCAACGTGGCCGTGTACGAGCGCGCCCGACCCGTGTTCGCGGACATCGACCCGGTCACCCTCAACCTCGACCCGGAGGCCGCCGCGGCCGCCGTGACTGATCGCACAGCCGCCCTGCTCCCCGTTCACGTCTTTGGTTACCCGGCCGACATCGAGGCGTTCGAGCGTCTCGGCCTGCCGATCGTCGAGGACGCGTGCGAGGCCCTGGGCGCCGTCTACGCCGACGGTCGGCCGGTGGGGAGCAGGGGCCACCCGGCGGCGTTCGGGTTCTACGCCAACAAGCAGCTCACGACCGGGGAGGGGGGGATGCTGACCACCGGCGATGCGGCGGTCAAGGAGCGGGTCGACTCCGAGCGCAACCAGGGCCGGGCCCCCGACATGGGGTGGTTGGACCACGACCGCCTGGGGTTCAACTACCGCCTGACTGACATCGCGTGTGCCCTTGGGTTGGCCCAGCTGGAGCGACTCGAGGCGCTGCTCGCCGGTCGTTCCCGGGTCGCCTCTCTGTACGGCGACGCCCTGTCCGGGATCGACGGCCTGGAGCTGCCCTGCCCGGACGCGGGCGGCAACCGTCGCGGCTGGTTCGTGTACGTCGTCCAGCTTCCGCGCGGCGTGGATCGCGACGAGACGGTGCGCGACCTGGGGCGCCGCGCCATCCCGAGCAAGCCCTACTTCCCCGCCGTGCACCTGATGAGCTACTACCGCGAGCAGTTCGGCCACAGGGAGGGGGAGTTCCCGGTCTGCGAGGACGTCGCCGCGCGCTCGATCGCCCTGCCGTTCTTCCCCGAGATGAGCGAGGGGCAGGTCGGGCGCGTGGCCACGGCGCTCAGGCAGGTCCTCGGGGTCGGATAGACGCTGCAGGTTTCATGCTCCGTACCATCCTCGCCGTGTCGAGCTTCTTTGACCGCGGCCAGGACAGCGCTTTCCGTGCTCTGAACGACTCGATCGGCTTCGACCGACGCCTCGCTTCCTATGACGTCGCGCAGTCCCGCGCGCACGCGACGATGCTGGCCGCCCAGGGGATCATCTCGGCCACAGAGCGCGACGAGCTGCTCGGCGGACTCGAGCTGGTCGAGCGCGAGCTGGGGAACGGCTCGTTCCCGTTCGGGCCGGACGACGAGGACATCCACATGGCCATCGAGCGCCGACTGACGGAGATCGCCGGACCAGTGGGGGGGAAGCTCCACACCGCGCGTTCGCGCAACGACCAGGTGGCCACCGACGTGGCGATGTTCGTGCGCGACCGCGCTGCGGCGGCGCGCGAGGGGACGCTGCGCCTGGGCCAGACGCTGATCGGGCAGGCCGAGGCCCACCTCGACTGGCCCATGCCCGGATACACCCACCTCCAGCGGGCCCAGCCGGTCTACCTCAGCCATCACCTCCTGGCCTACGTGTGGATGCTGGTGCGCGACACCACTCGGTTCTCGGCCGTGATCGACGCGGCCGGGGCGCTGCCGCTCGGCGCCGGTGCGCTCGCGGGGGTGAACTTCGACACGGACCGGGAGCTCGTGGCGCGCCAGCTCGGCTTCTCATCGCTGGCCGAGAACTCGATCGACGCCGTCTCCAACCGCGACTTCGCGCTCGACTACCTGGCTGCGGCGGCCACCTGCGCCACCCACCTGTCCCGGCTGGGCGCCGAGATCGTCCTGTGGTCAAGCGAGGAGTTCGGCTTCTGCCGGCTGCCGGACGCCTGGACGTCGGGGTCCTCGATCATGCCCCAGAAGCAGAACCCCGACGCCGCCGAGCTGCTGCGCGCCAAGGCACCCCGGATCGCCGGCCATCTGGTCGCGCTGCACGGGGTCATGCACGGTCTGCCGCTGACCTACAACAAGGATCTTCAGGAGGACAAGGAGCACCTGTTCGACACGGCCGACACGCTCGAGCTGTGCCTGGCCGCCGCCGACGGGATGATGTCGTCGATCAGCTTCGATCGGGAGCGGATGGCGGCCGCAGCCTCGGACGAGTTTCTCGCCGCCACCGACGTCGCCGATCTCCTGGTCCGGCGGGGCATGGCGTTTCGTGAGGCACACGGCGTCGTCGCCGGCCTGGTGCGCAGCGCGATCGAGCAGGGCAAGACGCTCTCGGAGCTCAGCCCCGAGGAGCTGGCCGAGCACTCGCCGCTGCTGGACGATGAGTACTTCGCGCTCCTCTCCGACCGGGCCTGGCTCGAGACCAAGGTGTCCCGGGGCGCCACCAGCCTCGCCCGCGTCCGCGAGCAGCTCGAGCACGCGCGCTCGGCGCTCCGGTGAGGGCCTCCTTCTACGACCGCCCCGTGCTCGAGGTCGCCCGCGACCTCGTCGGCTGCGTGGTCTCGCACGGCGGGTGCGCGGGGGTGATCGTCGAGTGCGAGGCCTATCACGACTCAGAGCCGGCCTCGCATGCCTTTGTCGGCCTGACCCCGCGCACCGCGACCCTGTTCGGGCCGCCGGGACGGGCCTACGTGTACCGCTCCTACGGGGTCCACGCGCTCCTGAACGCCGTGTGCGAGCCCGAGGGAGTCGGCGCCGGCGTCCTCATCCGTGCCCTCGAGCCGACCGAGGGCATCGGGCTGATGCGTGAGCGCCGAGGACTCGAGCGTCTGCGAAGCCTGTGCTCCGGGCCGGGCAAGCTGACCCAGGCGCTCGGCATCGAGCTGGCCGACAACGGCGTCGATCTGTCCCGCGGGCCGGTGCGGATCACCTCCCGGCCGGCCGCGTGGCGCCACGTCCACGTTCGCGCCGACCAGCGCATCGGCATCACCAGGGCAGTCGAGCTTCCCTGGCGCTTCACCGCGGACGGCAGCCGGTTCCTGTCTCGGCCCGTCCGCGCCGCGGCCTAGCGCTAACCGCCGCCGCCGATTCCGGCGCCGCCGGAGCCGGATCCGCCGCCGGTCCCGCCACCAGTTCCACCGCCTGTGCCACCGCCGCCGGCGCCTGTGCCACCGCCGGCGCCTGTGCCACCGCCGGTCCCTCCACCACCGGCCCCCGTACCGCCGCCGGCTCCTGTGCCGCCACCGCCGGCTCCGGCACCCGTACCGCCACCGTGGCCGTTACCCGTGCCGCCGTTGGCCGCGGGCGTCGTGGGGGTCCCCGTTGTCGAGGTGGTCGGGGTCGTGGGGGGTGGGCTCGAGTTCACCCCCGAGGACGCGGCGCTCGAGGTTGTCGTGGTCGACGTGCTCGTATGGCCGCTCGCCGGCCGCTCGGCGGCCAGGATCTGCAGGGCCTGGACCATGAAGGTGTGCCAGATCTCCGCCGGGAACGTCCCGCCCTCGACCGGGCCTCCGTTGAAGAGCGTGGCCATCGGGACCGTCCCCTTGGGGAAGCCGACCCACACCGCGGTGGTCAGCTGCGGAGTCCAGCCCACGAACCAGGCGTCGGCGTAGTTGGTCGTCGTGCCGGTCTTGCCGACGACGTCGACGCCTGAGATGGCGGCTGCCGTGCCGGTCCCGGACTCGACCACTCCGGCGAGCATGTCGTGGACGTCCTGCGCGATGGTCGCCGACATCACGCGCCTGTAGTGGGGATCCGCGACCAGGGCGCCATGCGCGCCGCAGCCGGCCTGGGGACAGATTGACTCGATCCCCGTCGGCCCTTCTCCGGGAGCGCCTAGGATCGGGTTGTAGACCCTGTTGCCCCCGGCCGCGAACGTCTCGTAGGCGTGGGCCATCTCCAGTGGGTTCACTCCCACCGTCAGTCCGCCGAGGATCATCGCGTAGTTGTGTGAGACGTACGTCTGGATCCCGGCGGCACT
The DNA here is from genome assembly GCA_963704385.1 of uncultured Solirubrobacterales bacterium. GTDB lineage: Bacteria > Actinomycetota > Thermoleophilia > Solirubrobacterales > Solirubrobacteraceae > Palsa-465. The sequence goes on along the minus strand of OY969904.1, from coordinate 4,193,508 downwards.
GGCCAGCGCCGCGATCCGCCTGGTGCCGTTCGGTCCGAGGCCGTCGATCCCCAGTCGCGAGAACACCGAGTTGTCGGAGATGTCGGTCGCCTCCTGGAGCGTGATGTCGCCCGAGTACGTGTTGCCGAAGTTGCGGACGTGGAAGATCTCCTTGCCGCTGCTGTTGGGCACGACGAAGTCGGCCGGTGCCGACAGGAACACGGAGTCAGGCGTGAACCCCGACTCGAGCGCGACGGCGAGCGTGAACGGCTTGAACGCCGAGCCGGGCTGTCGTTCCGCTTCCGTGGCCAGGTTGAACGGGTACTGGTTGTAGTCCTCCTGTCCGTTCACCACCGGGCCGCCGACCATCGCCCTGACCTGGCCGGTCTTGTTGTCAATTGCCACCAACGAGGCGACCGGCTGGTCCAGGCCATCCGCCGGGTTGAACGGCAGATCCTCCGACACGGCCTGGTCGGCCGCCTGCTGCATGGGCAAATCGAGCGTGGTGCGGATCTTCAGGCCGCCGTAGTAGGCGCGGTAGTCGGCGACCTTCGGGGACAGCCCGTGCCCGACCGCAGCGAGGATCTGCGGACGCAGCCAGCTGATGAAGTACGGAGCGGCCGAAGGCTCGGAGGGCGGCTGGATCGCGGACGGGGTGGGGAGCGGCTGGTTTTTCCCGGATTCGTACTGCCGATACGTGATGTAGTGCTGCGCGAGCATGTCCTGGAGGACGAGCTGGCGGCGTTCCTTGGCCGCGGTGCGGGTGGCCGGGTTGGTCGGATCGAATCCGCTCGGGTTGGCGATCATTCCGGCCAGCAGCGCCGCCTGCCAGTAACGCAGCTGTGACGCGCAGGTCGGACGCGGGACCTGCGGCGTGCTGTCGCCGCAGCCACCCGTGTCCCCGTCGGTCGCCGCGTTCGGGTCGTAGCGGAGGTCGTTGCCGAAGTACACCCGGGCGGCCGACTCGACCCCGTAGGCGCCGTTGCCGAAGTAGATCGAGTTCAGGTACTCGGTCAGGATCTTGGTCCGCGGCCACTCCCGCGTCAGGTGGTAGGCCAGGGCGGCCTCGCGCAGCTTCTCGAGCACCGTGCGGTTGCCCTGCTCCTGGAGCGCGTTCTTGACGAACTGCTCGGTGATCGTCGACGCGCCCTGCGTGGGCCCGCCGGTGATGTCGGAGACGAACGCGCGCGCGATCCCGCGCAGGTCGATCCCCGGGTCCGACCAGAAGCGTTTGTCCTCCACGGCCACCACGGCCCGGATCATCGCCGGCGAGATCTGGTCCCAACTATCGATGACCTCGGGGTTTGGCGCGGAGAAGATCCCGATCGGCCGCCCGCGGTCGTCGTACAGGTAGGAGTTGTGTCCGAGCTGGCGGTACTCCGCCTGATTCTCGATCTGGGGCACGTCCGAGGCGACCGCGGTCAGCATCCCGAACAGGGTCGAGATCAGCGCCAGCACCCCAAGTCCAAGGAGGATCAGCAGGAACCGGAGCTTCCGCAGGCGCGGCCTGGATGGCGGCTCGCCGTCGTCCCACCCGCCCCACCCTCCGGGCCCGCTCGGCGGCTCGGGCGGGGGAGGCGGCGGACCGCCCGGAGCGAGGACCGGGGGCGGCTCCCGCTCCACCGTGGTGGCGGCGTATTGGGCCAGCCTGGCTGGACGCTCGCGCTGAAACGCGAGCGGCGCGCCCTGAATCGGAATTTCGACGTCGTCGCTCATGCGATCGAAGAGTTTGCGGCTGCGGCAAGCCCACAGTGCCGGACGGGCCGCTATGACGGGCCGGGAACGCGACGGCGAAGGTTCCCGTGAATCGCGGCAGTCTAGCATCGGCCCGGCTGGCTCTCGGTGGGATTGCGCGGCGGGGCGCGACTGGGATGGACGCGCCGGCATGCCTGAGTTGGCCGGCCCATTCCGGCGACGCGGCGGGCAACGATGGGGGATGATCCCGCTCATTCCCGATCCCTCAGACCCTCACCAGACGGCGGCGTGGCTCGCGCGCAACGCGGTCGACTGCCTCCCCGACGGGGAGCTCGAGCGCAAGCTGGCCACCGGCCGACCGCTGCGGGTCAAGCTCGGGATCGATCCGACCGCGCCGGACATCCACCTCGGCTTCACCGTGGTGCTCCAGAAGCTGCGCGAGTTCCAGGATCTCGGACACACAGTCGTCCTGATCGTCGGTGATTACACGGGGCGAGTAGGGGACCCCAGCGGTCGCTCGACCATCCGGCCGGTGCTCGATCCGGCGCAGATCGACGCCAACGCCCGGACCTTCCAGGACCAGGCGCTCACCGTCCTGCGCCCCGAGCACCTGGAGGTGCGATTCAACAGCGAGTGGCTGGACATGTCGATGGCCGAGCTGTTCCGGCTCGCCCGCACGACCACGGTCGCTCAACTGCTCGAGCGCCAGGACTTCGCCGAGCGGTTCGCCGCGCGCGAGCCGATCTCCGTCCTCGAGCTGCTCTACCCGCTCCTCCAGGGCTATGACTCGGTGGCCGTGCGAGCGGACGTCGAGCTCGGCGGCACCGATCAGAAGTTCAACCTCCTGCTCGGCCGCGACATCCAGCGCGCCTACGGCGAGCCCGAGCAGGTGATCATGACCCTGCCCCTCCTCACGGGCACGGACGGCGAGCGCAAGATGTCCAAGTCCTACGACAACTACGTGGGCGTCACCGAGCCGCCCGCGGAGATCTATGGCAAGACCATGAGCATCCCCGACGGGTCGCTTCCCCTGTGGTTCGAGCTCCTGCTCGGTACCGAGGTTCCGTCCGACCTCTCCGCCCGCGACGCCAAGCGATCGCTGGCCCGTGCGCTGGTCGCCCGCTTCCACGGCGAGCCCGCCGCCCAAGAGGCCGAGGAGGCATTCGATCGCCAGTTCGTGCGCCACGAGATCCCGGAGCACGTCCCCGAGCTGCGCTGGTCCAGCGACGGACGTGCCGTCCATCTCCCAGCGCTCCTGGCCAGGGCCTTCGGTGTCTCTACCTCGGAGGCGCGCCGGACGCTGGCCCAGGGCGGGGTACGGATCGATGGCGAACCGGTCCCCGGCGACGCACTGGACATCGCCCCGGCCGACATCGACGGGCGGGTCCTCCAGCTGGGCAAGCGCCGCTTCGTGCGGGTCAGGCTGGCCTGATGTCCCGCTCTGCTCACCAGACGATCCCGGGGTGATTCCCTAACGTGGCCGTGCACGGCGGGCTGCTGCGGCTGGACACGCCCGGCAACGGGCACATCGTCGACCTGACCGAAGGTGTGGCCAGGGTCATCCGGACGGCCGGAGTCGACCGCGGCCTGGTGACCGTGTTCGCCACGGGCTCGACCGTGGCCGTCACGACGATGGAGTACGAGCCAGGTGGAGTGAGCGATCTGCAGACCCTGCTCGACCGGCTGATACCGCCGGACAACGCGTACGAACACAACGAGCGCAACCACGACACCAACGCCCATGCCCATCTGCGCGCGGCGGTGATCGGCCCGTCTGAGACCATCCCGCTCGTCGACGGGCGACTGGCCCTAGGAACCTGGCAGCAGATCGTCCTGGTCGACTTCGACGACCGTCCGCGCAGCCGCGCCGTGACGGTCCAGATCGTGTCCTGAGCAGCCGCCCGCCGCGGCGCTGATTCGGCGCTATACTCGTCCGTCCGCCCCGGAGCCGGACGTTGGCTCGCGGGCGCGCCTGCGGGAAGGAGGCACCTTCCTGAAGAGGTGCGACGGTCTTTGAAAACTCAACAGCATGCGCACCCTCGACCGACCCTCGGTCGAGATGGTGTGTCCAGGTTCGAACGCCGTCGTTCGACCGGACCTCCGGGTCCTTCGATCGGCGGTGCCAAGACCTACCCCGTCTGCGCTCCGGAGCCCGTTTGTGTACCTGGGCTCCCTCGTGTGAGCGCCGACGACTCTTTGTGAAGCGGGTCGCCTAGCGGCCCGTGTCATGCAGTTCTTCACGGAGAGTTTGATCCTGGCTCAGGACGAACGCTGGCGGCGTGCTTAACACATGCAAGTGGAGCGACGAACCAGGCTTCGGCCTGGGGCAGAGCCGCGAACGGGTGAGTAACACGTGGGTAACCTGCCCCGATGATCGGGACAACCCGAGGAAACTCGGGCTAATACCGAATGTGACCTCCGGCCGTAAGGCCGCTGGGGAAAGGAAGCTTCGGCCTCCGCATCGGGATGGGCCCGCGGCCCATTAGCTTGTTGGTGAGGTAACGGCTCACCAAGGCGACGATGGGTAGCTGGTCTGAGAGGACGATCAGCCACACTGGGACTGAGACACGGCCCAGACTCCTACGGGAGGCAGCAGTGGGGAATCTTGCGCAATGCGCGAAAGCGTGACGCAGCAACGCCGCGTGGGGGAAGACGGCCTTCGGGTTGTAAACCCCTTTCAGTTGGGACGAAGCTTCGTCGGTTAATAGCCGATTGGAGTGACGGTACCTTCAGAAGAAGCCCCGGCTAACTACGTGCCAGCAGCCGCGGTAATACGTAGGGGGCTAGCGTTGTCCGGAATCATTGGGCGTAAAGAGCGTGTAGGCGGCTTGGTAAGTCCGCTGTGAAAGTCCAGGGCTCAACCCTGGAATGCCAGTGGAAACTGTCAAGCTAGAGTCCGGAAGAGGCGAGTGGAACTCCTGGTGTAGCGGTGAAATGCGCAGATATCAGGAAGAACACCAATGGCGAAGGCAGCTCGCTGGGACGGTACTGACGCTGAGACGCGAAAGCGTGGGGAGCAAACAGGATTAGATACCCTGGTAGTCCACGCTGTAAACGATGGGCACTAGGTGTGGGGGGTGTCGACTCCCCCCGTGCCGACGCTAACGCATTAAGTGCCCCGCCTGGGGAGTACGGCCGCAAGGCTAAAACTCAAAGGAATTGACGGGGGCCCGCACAAGCAGCGGAGCATGTGGTTTAATTCGACGCAACGCGAAGAACCTTACCTGGGCTTGACATGTTCCTGACAGCCGTGGAAACACGGTCTCCCTTCGGGGCAGGATCACAGGTGGTGCATGGCTGTCGTCAGCTCGTGTCGTGAGATGTTGGGTTAAGTCCCGCAACGAGCGCAACCCCCGTCGCATGTTGCCAGCATTTAGTTGGGGACTCATGCGAGACCGCCGGTGACAAACCGGAGGAAGGTGGGGATGACGTCAAGTCATCATGCCCCTTATGTCCAGGGCTACACACGTGCTACATTGGCGCGTACAGAGGGCTGCGATACCGCGAGGTGGAGCGAATCCCTCAAAGCGCGTCTCGGTTCGGATTGCAGGCTGAAACTCGCCTGCATGAAGGCGGAGTTGCTAGTAATCGCGGATCAGCACTGCCGCGGTGAATACGTTCCCGGGCCTTGTACACACCGCCCGTCACACCATGGGAGTGAGCAACACCCGAAGCCGGTGGCCTAACCCTTTTGGGAGGGAGCCGTCGAAGGTGGGGCTCGCGACTGGGGTGAAGTCGTAATTTAGTTGCGACCCACGTCGGTAACGACGTGAGACAAACTCGGCTGTATGCTGGAAACTCCGAGTATCTCCCACTACTAGTCGTTCCGTCCGGAGCGACAGTGAAAATGTGGGAGTGCGGACAATCAGCAGGGAAGTCGCGGAGACGTTCAGCCTGACGTCGCCGTTGACCCCTCAGAGACTACACGCCGAGCTCCTTGCAACCAGCGCTTTAGGCGCTCGGGCATATCTGCATGGAGCAGCGCACGATGCGACCGTCAGTCGCCGTCATCGGACCGTTCGGTTTGGTCAATCAGATGAACGATGGCTGAGAGTTCTTGGCTTCCTCGTTGAGAAGCTGGGACTACGGTCGTGGATCTACCGAGAAGGCAAGAGCCGGAACCTGTGGATCCTGGAGACGTCGGCCAATGTGCTGGCGGACCCGGACTTTCTCTCGACGAGCGAAACGCGCCGCGCGTACGCGCGCGGGGTATTTCGACTCTGAAGGAGGATGTCCACGCGATCCGCTCGCACGGTTCTACGTCCAATTCGTGCAAAAGAACTATGGAGATATCGCGCAGCTACGAACCATTCTGATTAACGAGGACATTCAGTGTGGCCGCATCCACAATCCGAGCCGTCGAAGAGATCCAGATCTCTGGCGGTTCTACGTTGCGGCATGCGATCACGCGGCCTTCGCTAGGCGGATTGGTTCGTGGCATCCGAGAAAGCGTGGTTTGCTCGAGGTCAGATTTGATCCCGAGCAGCGAGGATGAAGATATAGTCCGCGCCCCGTGGCGACACGGGGATAACGTGAACAAGGTAGCCGTAGCGGAAGCTGCGGCTGGATCACCTCCTTTCTAGGGAGCCCTTTACAGGGCACCGGACGCCGGCAGGATCGTCGCTCGAGCTCGTTGAGCTCCGCGGCGCTCTCCTGGAGTGCGTTTCGGCCACTAGATATGTCGACCGGGCCTGGCAGGGCGCACATCGAGGCTTCGTGCCTCGGATGAGCGTCCCGCATGCTGTTGAGTTTTGAGAGACCGGCGCACCGCCGGTTGCTCGCTGGACCTTTGGTCCGCGGGCTCCCGCGCGCTGTGTACGCCTCTTCGCGGACCTTGAAAACTGCACAGTAGCCAATGACACGGGTATCACCGGGGAATGGCGCAAGGCGACCGCCCGCTAACGCGTTCGGTCGCGGACCCGCTCTTTCCCAGATCACCGTCAAGATATTAAGGGCACATGGTGGATGCCTTGGCACCAAGAGTCGAAGAAGGGCGTGAACGGCTGCGATAAGCCGCGGTGAGGCGCTGAATGGCCAGTGACCCGCGGATGCCCGAATGGGGAAACCCAGCGTCGGTAATGCGACGTTATCCCGCGCTGAACACATAGGCGCGTGGAGGACAAGCGGGGGAAGTGAAACATCTCAGTACCCCGAGGAAAGGAAATCAACTGAGACTCCCTGAGTAGTGGCGAGCGAAAGGGGAATAGCCCAAACCTGGCGCGTGCAAGCGGCCACGCGTTGCGCGTCGGGGGTTGTAGGGCACCTGGTCCGGATCGTGGCCGATCCGGCGGAAGTTACAAAGCCGTGTGATAGTCGAAGCGTGTGGAACCGCGCACCACAGAGGGCAATCGTCCCGTAGACGAAATCGCACGACCTTCCGCAGGTGTTCCTGAGTAAGTCCGCACCCGTGAAACGCGGACTGAAGCTGGGGGGACCACCCTCCAAGGCTAAGTACTCCTTGGTGACCGATAGCGGACTAGTACCGTGAGGGAAAGGTGAAAAGTACCCCGGAAGGGGAGTGAAATAGTACCTGAAACCACGTGCCTACAAGCGGTGGGAGCGGCTTCGGCCGTGACCGCGTGCTTTTTGCATAACGAGCCGGCGAGTTACTCGTCTGCGGCAAGGTTAAGCGATGAGCGGAGCCGTAGCGAAAGCGAGTCCGAATAGGGCGATTTAGTCGCGGGCGGTAGACCCGAAGCTGAGCGAGCTACCCATGGGCAGGTTGAAGCGGGGGTAAGACCTCGTGGAGGACCGAACCGACCTAGGTTGAAAACTGGGCGGATGACCTGTGGGTCGGAGTGAAAGGCTAATCAAGCTCAGTGATATCTGGTTCTCTCCGAAATATATTTAGGTATAGCCTCGGATAAATTCTGTGGCGGCCGTAGAGCACTGTTTGGACTAGGGGCCCTACCAGGTTACCGACTTCAGGCAAACTCCGAAGACCGTCACGGTTACTCCGGGAGTCAGTTGCTGGGGGATAAACTTCAGCGTCGAGAGGGGAACAGCCCAGACCGCCAGCTAAGGTCCCTAAGTGCTAGCTAAGTGGGAAACGATGTTCGAATGCAGAGACAACCAGGAGGTTGGCTTAGAGGCAGCCACCCTTGAAAGAGTGCGTAACAGCTCACTGGTCAAGTGTTCGAGCGCGGACAATGTAACGGGGCTCAAGCTAGTCACCGAAGCTGCGGGTGCGTGAGGTCTTCGGACCGATCGCGCGGTAGGAGAGCGTTCCGGCGCCAGCGAAGCGGCGGCGTAAGCCAGCCGTGGAGGCGCCGGAAGTGAGAATGCCGGCATGAGTAACGAAAGAGAGGTGAGAATCCTCTCCACCGATTGCCCAAGGTTTCCTGAGTAAAGTTCGTCTGCTCAGGGTTAGTCAGGTCCTAAGGCGAGGCCGAAAGGCGTAGTCGATGGCCAACGGGTTGATATTCCCGTACCACGTCGCTTCCGTTTGACCGATGGGGGGACGAGGAAGGCTATGGGATCCCAGGCGATGGTTGTCCTGGGGTAAGCATGTAGGGGTGGCCCTAGGTAAATCCGGGGCCGCATAACCCAAGGTGCGATGCCAGCTGGCTCTAAGCCGGCGAGTCCCGGATGCCATGCCTCCGAGAAAAGCCTCTAGGGAGGAAGCGCGTGCCTGTACCAAAACCGACACAGGTGGGCAAGTGGAGCACACTAAGGTGATCGAGATAACCCTCGTTAAGGAACTCGGCAAAATCGCCCCGTAACTTCGGGATAAGGGGCGCCCCAGTAGGGTGAAGTCCCTTGCGGACGAAGCCCGAGAGGGCCGCAGTGAATAGGTTCAAGCGACTGTTTACCAAAAACACAGGTCTCTGCTAAGTCGTAAGACGACGTATAGGGGCTGACGCCTGCCCGGTGCCGGAAGGTTACGTGGAGGTGTTAGGGCTTCGGCCCGAAGCAGCGAAACTAAGCCCCGGTAAACGGCGGCCGTAACTATCAACCGAGGTAGTTATAAAACTCGGCTATATGCTGGAAACTCCGAGGATCCGGCGCTACTCGTCGCGGGAACGCGGCAGTGACAATGCGTCCGGTGCGGACAATCAGCAGGAAAGGCTCGACGGCATCCGCCGGCGAGAATCCTCAGAGACTATACGCCGAGCTCAGTGGCGTCCCGCCGCTGAGATGAGATAGTCCGTCCTCCATGGCGACATGGAGAGCTGGCCAGAAATGCGCCAGCCGCTCTGTAACCGTTTCGGTGCAGAGTAGTAACAACCGAGAACGGTCCTAAGGTAAATTCGTTGCCCACTGCAGCAGTAATGTTGCAGATTGCATTCGGCTATATGCTGGAAAACCCGAGTATCCGTCCGGTACTCGCCTTACTCTAGGAGTATGGGCAGTGACAATCCGGGTGGTGCGGAAAACCAGCAGGAAAGGCTGAGGCAGGAAGGCTGGGTTATTGGTTTTGTAGACGGAGAAGGATGCTTCTCGATCGGTTTCGTGCGCCAGACTGGCGGACGAGGGCGAAGCGGCTACAGAACCGGCTATCAGGTGGCTCACGAGTTTGCGGTGACGCAAGGCGCTCAGAGCGTCTCATGTCTCCACGAGCTCGAGCGCTTCTTCGGGGTGGGGCAAGTACTCGCAAACAAGCGGTACGACAACCACCGCGAGGACCTGTATCGATTCGTGGTGCGTCGGCGAGCGGACTTGATTCAAAGGATCATCCCGTTCTTTCAGGCGCATCAGATGCACTCGTCCAAGCAGAGCAACTTCGAGAAGTTCGCGCTCTGCGTCGAGCTCATCGACGCCGGTCACCATCTCTCATTCGAGGGCTTGGCCGACATCGTCGAGATCGCAGAGACGATGAATCGCCAAAAGCCCAGGACCCGACTGCTCAGAATCCTCAGAGGCCATACGCCGAACATCCACGACACTGGATGATGAGATGGTCCCATCTGCATGGCGATATGCAGGGACAACGCGAGCAAGGCGCGGCGTCCGCTTCCCCAGTAAACGGGAAGTAAGAGCTTAAGCGAAATTCCTTGTCGGGTGAGAACTACTTGCCCCGCCACTCCGTAAGGAGTGGCCGAGTACCGGCTCATATCGGGGAAGCCCTACCGACTTCGGTCGCGGGTAATCCCGAGGGAAGTCCTAGCCATGGCTAGTGACCCCGTAACGACTGATCCGAAAGGAGAGGCGGGTCGCGATGTCGCGGTGACGCGGAGAAGGAGCGACCTGCAATACGCCGGCCCTCATCAAGACAGAGCAGCCTATGGAACGAGTTCCGCTGGGCCCAATCGTGGGCCCATGATCGTCTTCGCACGATTGCCATCTGATCGGACAAGGAACAGGTGTGGCGGACCAGACGTCCTAAGGGCGCTGATGAGGTGAAGGGATAGTCTGCGCCCCTGGAAACAGGGGATGAACGCGAAGTTCCGACCTGCACGAATGGCGTAACGACTTGAACGCTGTCTCAACGAGGGGCTCGGTGAAATTGCAGTCTCGGTGAAGATGCCGAGTACCCGCGGCTAGACGGAAAGACCCCGTGAACCTTTACTACAACCTGGTATTGGGGTTCGATGCATTTCGCTCAGGATAGGTGGGAGGCTTGGAAGCGCCGGCTGCGGCTGGCGTGGAGCCAACCTTGAGATACCACCCTTGGTGTATTGGATCTCTAACGGTGCGCCGTGAATCCGGGCGCCAGACAGTGCCAGGCGGGTAGTTTGACTGGGGCGGTCGCCTCCCAAAATGTAACGGAGGCGCGCAAAGGTTCCCTCAGCACGGTCGGAAATCGTGCGTAGAGTGTAAAGGCAGCAAGGGAGCTTGACTGCGAGACTGACAAGTCGAGCAGGTGCGAAAGCAGGCCTTAGTGATCCGGCGGTAGCAAGTGGAAGCGCCGTCGCTCAACGGACAAAAGGTACTCCGGGGATAACAGGCTTATCGGGCCCAAGAGTCCACATCGACGGCCCGGTTTGGCACCTCGATGTCGGCTCGTCGCATCCTGGGGCTGAAGTAGGTCCCAAGGGTTGGGCTGTTCGCCCATTAAAGCGGTACGCGAGCTGGGTTCAGAACGTCGTGAGACAGTTCGGTCCCTATCTGCCGTGGGCGTTGGAGAGTTGAGAGGAGTCGTCCCTAGTACGAGAGGACCGGGATGAACGCACCTCTGGTGTATCTGTTGTCCTGCCAAGGGCACTGCAGGTTAGCTACGTGCGGATCGGATAACCGCTGAAGGCATCTAAGCGGGAAGCCGACCTCAAGATGAGCTCTCCCATCCCCTTGAGGGAGTAAGACCCCTGGAAGATCACCAGGTTGATAGGCCGGATCTGGAAGGATGGTGACATCCGTAGGAGACCGGTACTAATGGGTCGAGGGCTTGACGGATATTGATATCCGTGCATTGGCACTGTGTAGTTTTGAGGGTCCGCTGGAGGCGGTCTCTACCGGTTTCCGGTGGCTATGGCGAGGGGGAAACACCTCTTCCCATTCCGAACAGAGCAGTTAAGCCCCTCAGCGCCGATGGTACTTGGCTCGAAAGGGCCTGGGAGAGTAGGTCGCCGCCGGTTTATTTGTTGAACTTTGACGAAGGTGTGAGATATGGAACAGCGCGGGCGACCTGGCTCACACCGGCTACGAGATCACGCTGATCAGCCGGACCTGCGCCCGGCGGCCGGCAGCCATGACCGCCGGACGATCAGGAAGAACGCTGAGCAGGACGGTGAGGCGAGGCCCCAGCCGTCCCGGGCGGAGCCATCCGAAGCAGAGGCGTCCTCGCTCGGCGGTCCTGGGCACCAAGAGCCCGCGCCGACCAGGCTGCGGGATCGCGCTGTGTTTCAGTACTTCCGCGCCAACCCGCAGGTGTTCCTCCTGCTCGTGATCTGCCTCGTGCTGGGTGTCGGCACCTTCATCGCTGTGATCGTGGCCCTGATCGCATCGGGCTCGACGACGACGACCGGCGAACCGAGCGACGTGATCTTCGCGCTGCGCCTGCTGGCTGGATGAGGCGCCGGCGGCGGGGACGGGTTGGGCGGCGCGGCAGGTGGCGCCGTGAGGCGCCCAGAGCCGCGCTGATGCGCCCGGACGACCGCTGAGGTGCCCAGAGCCGGGCTGATGCGCCCGGTAGACCGCTGAGGCGCCGGGTGACCGCTGGGGCGCCCGGGCCGCGAAGGCACCTGTAGACCGCCCTGACGCGGCCCGGGGCCCGTGCCGACGAGTGCCGCTAACGCCCGACTCGGTCGCGCTCGCGGGCGGCTGAACTGGCCCGGACGGGCGAGATGCAGTGCGCGGGACGGGCGGCAACCGAGCCGGCGCGGCGCGGGGGCTGCCAGCGCAACGGGCGTCGGTGTGGATGTGGTTCGGCCTGGGGGACCGGGTCACCGAGCACGTCGTCGAGGAGGCTCAGGACGCCCCGGAAAGGCCTTGAAGGTATGCGGAACATATGTTCGAGAGCGTAGGAAGGCGCTCGGACGGAAGAGGGGGGCCGCAACGAATCTTGCACGGTACCGCTCACAGCGAGGACCAGATCTCGAGCTTGGTCCGGACGCGGTCGACGACTGCATCGGTGAACTCGGTCGTTCCGGCGTGGCCGCCCAGATCGGGAGTTTTCACGCCGGAGGCGACGGTCTCAAGCGCAGACTGGTAGATCGCGCGTGCGGCGCGCTCGGCCTCGGGGCCGTGGCGGTCGGCCGCGTGCCGGAGGAGAGCACCGCAGGCCAGGATCATGGCCAGCGGATCGGCCAGGTCCTTGCCCTCGAGGGCGGGCGCGGTGCCGTGGGGTGCCTCGGCCATGGCGACGGTGGTCTCGTAGTCCTCGTCGAAGGCGAGTAGGACGGACTCGGCGCCGGCGATCGAGCCGAACATCGGGAGTACGAGGTCCGACAGGCAGTCGCCGTCACGGTTCAGGGCCGGGATCACGAGGGGGACGTCGGCGGCGCCGGAGATGAGGCCGGCATAGGTGGCGTCGATCAGGACGGGCCGGTAGTCGATCTCGGGGTGCCGACGAGCCGCGGCGTCGAGCTCCTCCTTGAGCATGCCCTCATAGACGGGGGAAACGGTCCACTTGGGTCCGCCGTAGACCCGGGCGTCCATCTTGACCGCAGTACGGAAGGCATACTCGGACACGGCGCGGCAGGTCGAGCGGGTGATCTTCTCCGTGCGGTACGCGATCTCTGTCGGGGAGGCGGGCTCGCCGTGTCGCCATTCCTTGGCACCGTAAGCGTCCTCGACCGCCATGCGAACCACGGAGATCGGATAGTGCACGCCGGCGATCGGCGTGACGCCGGGCAGCCGCCGGCCCGTCCTGACGATCACCTTGCCATCGACGGCCTCACGCAGGATCCGGTTGGGCGACCCGACGTCGTCGGCGCCCTCGGGTGTGATCGTCGCAGCCTTGAGGCCGAGGCCGGCCTCGCACATGGCCGAGGCGGCGTCGGTGACGATTGCATTGGACGTCGCGCGGCGGTTCTCGAGCGACAGATCGAATCGCGGGAGCTCGATCTCGAGCCCCAGGAGGTCGGGATCCAGCAGGCGCAGCGCCTGCTCGAGAAGCTCCTGGCCGGTCTGGTCGCCCTCGAGAATGACGATCGTGATCGCCTCACCCATGGCGCGCCACGATATCCGAGGGAGGATGTTGCTTGGATGAGGCGGATTGTGAGCGCCTCGAGGCTGGTCGAGAAACGGGAACATACGGTGTCTGTTCAGGTGGCCGGGATCGTCCACGGCTTGCGCGCGGCGAGCTGGGTTAGGGCGCGGGTGACGTGGTGGCCGTGTTTGCCGGCGGTGCTGATGTAGGCGCGGATGGCGAGGAATCGGTCAGCGCCGGTGGTGGTGCGCCAGCAGCCTGAGATCTTTTGTTGGAGCTTGACCATGCGGATGTCGCGTTCGATCAGGTTGTTGTCGAACGGGACGCGGAAGTCGTGCGCGAAGCGCAGGACGTGCTCGCGGTCGCGGTCCAGGCGGGCGAGGAGGTTGGCGGCGGCGCTCTTGGCGATCGGGCCGCGTTTGCCGGTGCGGACCGTGGGCGGGGGGTTCTGCCGTTGGCCCAGGGCGATGATCTTGCGGTAGCGGGCGTGGTAGCGGGCCAGCTGTCGCGGGCTGAGCGCCGCGCGGTCGTCCGCTTTAGCGTTCTCGACGGCGCGGTTGAGCGCTCGCAGGAGCCGGTCCATGTCCTGCGCCCAGGTCTGTGTGCCGTGCTGGTCTTGCTCGATCACGCTGAGCAGTTCGCGTAGGTGGTGGGCGTTGCAGAGCGCGTGCGTCGCCTGCGGGTACTGGCGGTAGCAGTGAAAGCCGTCGTGGATCGCGATCCCGGTGAAGTTAGGCAGCACCCCGGCGTGGTTGATTCCCTCCACACCACGCCGATCGTGGATCGCGTAGTACGTCAGGCGGCTGGTGCTGGCGCCATGTAGCCAGCGCAGGCGGCCTTCCACGCGCGCGCCGGTCTCATCAAAATGCGCGACCTCAGCGCGGCAGAGCTGCTCATGAACCTCGTCCAGGAACGGGACCAGATCGTCCGCTCCCTGAGCCACGAACGCGGCCAACGTCCCGGTCGAGATCCGCACCCCGAACCAGTCATAGAACAGCTCGGCGGCGCGGTGATAGGGCAAATGCTGGCGGGCGGTCAGATAGACCCCCAGCGCCCGAAGCCGCGGCCCGTACTGCGCCGGCGCGCTGAGCGCCTGCGGGAACGCGGCGGTCGTCTCATGCCCGCACGCGCACCGCCGCGTGTGCGCGCGATGCTCGCTGACGCGCAAACGGATCTCCGGCAACTCGAACACCTGTCGCGCGAGATGCCCGACAGCGTCGCTGTCTGAAAGGTCGCCCTGGCAGCCAGCGCACACCTGCGGAAGGTGATCGACCACCTCGTCCGGCACCGCGACCTTCTCCAGATGCCCACCCCGATGCCCCGGCTGGCCGCCCTGCTTGCGACCCGACGGGCGCCGCAGGCTCTTCGGCGCCGGCTTCGAGAACCCGTCCGAGGACGGCGGCCGCGACGAGTTACGCGAGTTCTGCGCCAACCGACGCCTCAACTCCGCAACCTCCGCCCGCAACTCAACGACCTCGCCCCGCAGCTCCTCGATCACCACCGCCTGCTCCACCACCAACGCGGCCAACTGCTCATACGACGGCGACCCAAACAGCACATAACAACGTTCGCGGCCCGCCCACCACCACCTGCCCCACCTGAACAGTCACACATACGTCCCATTAACCGACCAGCCTCGAGACCCTTCGCGCCCACATCTTGTCCGGCGCATCGTCCGGTTGTGACACGACCACAACCAATCGGGTGGGTGGGGCGCTTGGCAAGACCGTGAGGGGGAATGCGGTGTAGGCGTGCGCTCGCGCGGGGCGCGGACTGCGCAGCGCCCGGGCATACAACTCCGTTCCGCCCGGGGCGAAGGCGCGTCATAGGCCCGTCCGGAATGCGTTCCCTGAGCGGTCAGAGTTTGAAATCCGCTGCACAGGGGATCACTGAATCATGGAGCGCCGGCATCCAATCCAGGCGGCGGCCCGGGTCCTGGCCATGGGACTTGGTTGGCGGGGAGTGCGCGGTCGGAGGTCAGGATGCGCCGCGTAGTCGCAGACGGGTCGCTGCGCCGGGTGCTGCGGCCGCGCGGGCCTCCGCGGATCGGTGCTTCCGAGCACCAGCACTCCGGGGTCACGGTGCTTCACGTCGACGGTGAGGTCGACATCCTGACGGCGCCCAAGCTCGCGGCGCGACTGGACACGATCATCCGCCGGGGGTCAAGAGACGTGGTCGTCGACCTCCATGATGCGCTGTTCATCGACTCGGCGGGGCTACACATATTGCTGAACGCCCAGCGGCGGCTGGCCAGGGCCGGGCGGGCGATGGCGGTGATCTGCGGGGACGGGCCGGTTCTGCGGGTGATCGAGCTGGCCAGGCTAGGGGAGACGCTCGGCGTGGTGGCGAGCTTCGAGGAGCTAACGCTCCCGGGCCCGCGGTAACGCTCCCGGGTCCACGCCCGGGTCCACGATTGGTCCACGATTTACACGCTCGATTGGAGTGCCCCCCGGTGCTATACACAGGGTCGTCCTAGGGCGCACGAAAAAAGGGGTTATATGACGGCCGACAAGACGGCTCCGGCCGCTTCTGCCAATAGCGCTGGGTTGAGTTCTGTCGATGACGCTGGGCTGAATGGTCACGTCGTCACGGCGCGCGATGTCAGACGCCGCTACGGTGACGGCGACACCGCGGTGGAGGCGCTGCGCGGGGTCTCGCTCGACGTGGATCGAGGCGGCCTCGTCGCGGTAATGGGTCCGTCGGGGTCCGGCAAGTCGACGTTGATGCACGTCCTGGCCGGGCTCGACAAGCCAACGAGCGGCTCGGTGAGGATCGGTGGAACCGAGATCACGACGCTCGACGATCGGCATCTGACCCTCCTGCGCCGCGACCACGTCGGCTTTGTGTTCCAGTTCTTCAACCTGCTGCCGATGCTGAGTGCGGAGGAGAACATCGTGCTCCCGCTGTCAATCGCCGGGGTGGAGCCGGATCGCGCGTGGCTCGACGACCTACTGCTGCGAACCGGCCTGACCGACCGGCGCTCCCACCGGCCCTCCGAGCTCTCCGGAGGCGAGCAGCAGCGCGTGGCGATCAGCCGCGCCCTCGTCACCCGCCCGACGATCCTGTTCGCGGACGAGCCCACGGGTAACCTGGACTCCAAGACGGGCGGCGAGATCCTGGACCTGCTCCGTGACTCAGCCCAGTCCTTCGGACAGACGATTGTGATGGTCACCCACGAGGCCCGGGCGGCAGCGATCGCCGACCGGATCCTGTTCCTGGCCGACGGGCTGATCGTCAAGGAGCTAATCGACACGAACGCCGCCGAGGTGCTCGAGGTCATGAGCACGCTCCAGTCGTGACGAAGGTCGCGGTCAAGGGGCTCCTCGGCCGCAAGCTCCGCGCGACGCTGACCGCGATCGCGATCGTCCTGGGCGTGGCCATGGTGAGCGGCACGTACATCCTCACCGACACGATCAACGCCGCCTTCTCGACCGTGTTCACACGCGCCTACGCGCACGCGGACGCCGTGATCACCGGGAAGAGCGCGATCGGGAGCGGGAACAACAACAACAACAGAACCGCGCCGTCGCTGAACGCTTCGCTGCTGTCACGCGTCCGGGCGCTGCCTCAGGTAGCCCTGGCCTCGGGAGCAATCTCCGACGAGGCGGGTCTGGTTGGTCACAACGGCAAGGTAATCGCCAGGGGCGGGGCTCCGGGCCTGGCTTTCAGCTACACGCCGGCCGGTCAGCACTTCACCCCACTGACGCTGACCCAGGGCCACTATCCGACGGCGGCGAACGACATCGCGATCGACGCGGAAACGGCCAGCAAGCAGGGATTCTCGGTGGGGCAGCAGATCGGCGTGGTCGCCCGCGGACCGCTCGAGAACTTCACGATCTCCGGGATCGTGAAGTTCGGTGGCGTCTCCTCGCTCGGCGGGGCCACCCTCGCCGTTTTCACGCTGCCGACCGCTCAGCGGATCTTCAACAAGCCGGGGCAGTTCGACGAGATCGACATCGCAGCTAAGCCGGGGGTCTCGCCCAACCAGTTGGTGAAGACCATCCGACCGCTGCTGCCGCCCAACAGCCAGGTCCGGACGGGCTCGGCCCAGGCCGCGCAGGCCACCAAGGACACGGCCGGCTTCGTGACGATCTTCCAGGACTTCCTGCTCGCGTTCGGCGGGATCGCCCTGTTCGTCGGCAGTTTCGTGATCGCCAACACGCTCTCCATCACGGTCGCCCAGCGCACCCGTGAGCTCGCGACGCTGCGGACGCTGGGCGCCACTCAGCGCCAGGTCCGCCGCTCGGTGATGCTGGAGGCCCTGATTATCGGGGTGGTGGCATCGGTCATCGGCCTGTTCCTGGGGCTGGCCCTCGCCAAGGGCCTGAACGCGCTGCTCGTGTCGTTCGGGATCGATCTCCCCCAAACGAGCACGGTCATCAAGGCCCGGACGGTCGTGGTCTCGCTCGTGGTCGGGGTCGGGATCACGCTGCTCGCGGCGCTGCGGCCGGCGCTGCGCGCCACGCGTGTGCCGCCGATCGCCGCGGTGCGCGAGGGGGCGGTGCTGCCTCCGTCCCGGTTCGCCCGCTTCGGCCCGTATGCGGCCGGCGCGACGGTGCTTGCCGCCGTGGTGGTCATGGTCGTGGGGCTCTCGGTCGGCGGGCTGTCCACGGGCCAGCGGCTGCTCGCGGTCGGAATCGGCGCGGTCGTGCTGTTCGTCGGTGTGGCGATGGTGGCCCCGAGGACGGTACCCGCGCTCGCGCGGGTCCTCGGCTGGCCGGCGGCGAGGATCGGTGGCGCCGCCGGCGAATTGGCCCGCGGCAACGCAGTGCGCAACCCGGCCCGGACCGCTTCGACCGCCTCGGCGCTGATGATCGGACTCGGGGTGGTAACGATTGTCGGAGTCCTCGCCGCCGGCCTGCGTACGCAGTTCGACTCGGCCGTCAACCAGCTGTTCGTGGCCAACTATGCGGTCACGGCGAGCGACAACTTCACGCCGATCAGCACCGCTTCGGACAACGCGCTCCGGCAGGTCCCCGGCGTGCAGGTGGTCTCGGGCGTCCGGGCCGGCGACGGTCAGGCGTTCGGCTCGAAGATCAACGTCACCGGCGTCTCGCCGGACGTCAGCAAGGTGATCGCCGTCAATTGGAAGTCCGGCGGCCCTCAGACGCCGGCCGAGCTCGGCAACGACGGTGCCTTCGTCTCGACCGCCTATGCCAACGCTCAGCACCTCCACGTTGGCTCGCCGCTGACCGTGGAGACCCCCAACGGCGCCCGGCTGCACCTGGTTCTGCGCGGCATCACCGCGCCACCCAAGAACGAGTCGCCCTACGGGGACGTGACGATCTCTCAGGCCCTGTTTGACGCCCACTACCCGAACCCGCAAAACCTCTACACGTTCGTGAACATCCAGGGTGGGGTGACGGCGGCCAACACAGCGCGGCTCAAAGCTGCCCTGGCCGGCTTCCCGGACGCCAAGCTTCAAACCAAGTCACAGTTCAAGACCAACCAGCTGAGTGGACTGAACTCGCTCTTGAACCTGCTCTACGTGCTGCTGTCCCTGTCGGTCATCATCAGCCTGTTCGGGATCGTCAATACGCTCGTGCTGACCGTGTTCGAGCGCACCCGCGAGCTGGGAATGCTCCGGGCCGTGGGGATGACCCGGCGCCAGGTCCGGCGGATGATCCGGCACGAGAGCGTGATCACCGCCCTGCTCGGGGCGACGTTCGGGATCCCGATCGGCATCATCGTCGCCCGGCTCGTCCAGGCCGCGATCGATTACCACACGTTCACGGTGCCGGTGGGCACGATCATCGTGTTCGTGATCGCCGCGGTCATCGCCGGGATCGTGGCCGCGATCTTCCCGGCCCGGCGGGCCGGCCGACTGAACGTGCTCGAGGCGCTCTCCTACGAATAGGCGCCTCAGGCGTCGTGGCCAGCTCGCGCCTGAGCCTGATCGAGCAGGACGGGGTCGTGCGCACAGATCAGCTCCACTTCGCCGTGGTGCCGGTCCGCGAGCTCGCGCAGGCGCTCCTGGTTGGCGTGGCGGAGCTTCCCGTCGGCCTGGTTCAGGGTCTCGAAGACCTGCAGCCCGAGCGGGCAGCTCGGAGGCGTGGCCACCTCACTGCGGTGGAAGTAGGCGTCGCCGCAGTGCAGCAGCCATCCCGAGCCCCACCGGACGGCGACGCCGGTGTGACCGCGCGTGTGCCCGGCCAGTGGGATCATCAGGATCTCGTCACCGCCGCCCGGCATCGGGCGCACGGTCTCAAACCCGAACCAATCCTCACCGGTGAACGTATGCGGGACCCAGCGCGGCCCGTGGGCCCACTGGGCCGGGATGTAGCGCGAACGCTCTCGGAGCGTGGGATGCATCGCGGCCCGATGCTCGCCCGCGAAGACGTGGACCTCGGCGTTCGGGAAGTCGGGCAGGCCGCCGGCGTGGTCCAGGTCCATGTGGGTCAGGACGATGTGGCGCACCTCGCCGGGGTCCAGCCCGAGCTCGGCCACCCGGGCTGAGGCCGTCTCGCCGAGGATGAGCTGAGGCCGGACGACGGCCAGGAACGGCCGGCCGAGCTGGCCGCGGTTGTTCACGTCGTGGCTCCCGAAACCGGTGTCGACCAGCGTGAGGCTGCCGTCGTGCTCGATCAGGAGCACGTGACAGACCAGCCGGGTGCTCTCGAACAGCCCTCCCTCGCCGGCCAGGAAGCGCCGGCCGCGGGGGCACATGGTGCCGCAGTTCAGATGGTGGATCCGGGGAGCCGCCACGAGGTGGCGATCCTACCCAGGATGCTCGCCCATGAGCTGGTCGCCGCGTTCCTCGAGGGCGGCGATCACGATCGTCAGGTGCTCGTCGAACTCGACGCCGAGCTCCTCGGCCCCGAGGCGAAGCTCGTCGCGGTTCACCGCAGCGGCAAAACTCGGCTGCCTGAGCTTCTTCTTGACCGACTTGGGAGTCATGCCGGTCAGCCCTTCCGGGCGCACGTAGGCGCAGGCGAGGAGGAAGCCGGAAAGCTCGTCTACGGCATACAGCGTCTTCTCCATCGGCGTCTCGCGCGGAACGCCCATGAAGTCCGCGTGCGAGGCCACGGCCCGAACCAGCTCGGGCGGGTAGCCCCGGTGCTCGAGCTCCTTGATCGCGTACCGCGGGTGCCCGTCCTCGAGACTCGGGTAGCGCTCGTAGTCGAGGTCGTGGAGCAGGCCGGTCGCGCCCCAGAGCTCGATATCGCCGTCGAACCGGGGCGCGTACGCGCGCATCGCCGCCTCGACGGCGAGCACGTGGCGGGTGAGCGAAGGTGACGACACCCATTCGCCAAGGAGGGTCCAGGCCTCCTGGCGCGAAACACCGTTCTGCATGGCCGTTACCCTAGCTGAGCGCTCGAAGCCCGCCGCGCCGCCTCTCAGGGCGCCCGCGCGCTCCCGCCGGGCTCAGCGGCGCACACAAGCTAGTCTGCCAAGCGACATGCAGAAGTTCGTCATCGAGGGCGGCGCCCCGCTCGCCGGCACGATCGTACCGGCCGGAAACAAGAACGGCGCGCTGCCGATTCTCGCCGCCTGCCTGTTGACCGAGGACGAGGTGATCCTGCGCAACGTCCCCAGGATCCGCGACGTCGAGGCCATGATGCTGCTGCTCGAGGGCGTCGGCGCGCGTGCCCAGTGGCTCGGTCCAGGCGAGGTCTCGATCGACGCCTCCGGCGTCAGCGGCGGCTGCGACATCGATCCCGAGCTGGCTGAGCGGATCCGCGCATCGTTCCTGCTTGCCGGTCCACTGCTGGCCCGGTTCGGCCGGGTGTGCATGCCGCCGCCGGGCGGCGACGTGATCGGCCGGCGGAGGCTCGATCCCCACCTCGACGCCTTCCGGGCCCTCGGGGCGACCGTCGAGCACGGACACGACATCCGCCTCGACGCTCCCCTGGGGCTGAGGCCGTGCGACTTCCTGATGGACGAGCCGTCCGTGATGGCGACCGAGAACGCCCTGCTGGCCGCTGCCCTGACCCGCGGTCCGACCGTGATCCGCAACGCGGCCTCGGAGCCCCACGTCCAGGACCTGGCCCGGATGCTGGTGGCCATGGGCGCTCCGATCGACGGGATCGGCTCCAACGTCATGACCGTCCACGGCACGGGAGGCCTGCGCGGCTGCACGTACAAGATCGCCCCCGACCACATCGAGATCGGCTCGTTCATGGCCCTGGCCGGGGTGACGGGTGGCGAGCTCATCCTCAAGGACACGGTCCCCGAGGATCTGCGCATGATCCGGCTGGTGTTCGATCGGCTCGGCCTGCGCAGCGAGGTGAGGGGGTCGGACGTGATCGTGCCCGGCAACCAGACGCTGGTGATCCGCAACGACGCGGGCGACTACATGCCCAAGGTCGAGGACGGGCCGTGGCCCGCATTCCCGGCCGACCTGACCAGCATTGCCCTGGCCCTGGCCACGCAGGCCGAGGGCTCGGTGATCATCCACGAGAAGATGTTCGAGAACCGCCTCTTCTTCTGCGACAAGCTTCAGCTGATGGGCGCGGCGATAACGATCTGCGACCCCCATCGGGCCATCGTCCTGGGACCGCGCCGGCTGACCGGTCAGCGGGTCGAGTCTCCGGACATCCGGGCCGGAATGGCCATGCTGATCGCGGCGCTGTGCGCGGACGGGGTCACAGAGATCGGGAACGTCCGCCAGATCGACCGCGGATACGAGCGGATCGACGAGCGCCTGCGCGATCTGGGGGCGCGGATCGAGCGGGTGGATGACGTGCCAGTCCCCGCGTAGCGTGGACCGTCTCTCGGGCTCTTAGACGGGACCATGGTCGAGCGCATCCCCAGCGGAACGCGCGACGTTCTGCCCGACGAGATGCGCGAACTGCGGTTGATGACCGACCGCATCCGCGCGGTGTTCGAGAGAGCCGGCTACGGCGAGGTGTACACGCCGGCACTCGAGTACGAGACGACCTTCGAGCGCGGGGACATGGTCGCGACCCGTCCGGCCTACCGGATGTTCGACGAGGTGGGCAACGTCCTCGTCCTGCGGGCCGACATGACGATTCCGATCGCGCGGCTGGCCGCGACTCGCTACGCCCAGGCCCAACCACCGTTTCGCTTCTGCTACTTCGCTCACGCCTACCGCGGAGTCCGGCCTGCGCGCGGCCAGTCGCGGGAGCTGCTGCAGGCCGGCGTCGAGCTGATCGGCTCGCCCGCCCCCGAAGGTACGGCCGAGGCGCTCACGGTGCTGTGCGCGGCCCTCGATGCCGCTGGTCTCGAGACGTATCGGGTCGGTTTGGGCGACGCCTCCCTGTACCCCGGTCTGCTCGAGGCTCTCGGGGTCGCGCCGGATGCTCGCGACCGCATTCTCGGCGAGCTCGTCCGCGGCGACTTCGTCGGGCTCGAGCAGGAGGTAACGGCGCTGCGGCCTGGCTTGACCGAGGCGGAGCTCCTCCTGCGCGTTCCGCAAACCCGCGGCGGTCCCGAGGTGATCGCCGACCTGACCGGGCCGCTCGAGGAGGCGGCGACCGGGATGCGGGCCGTGCACGCATTGCTGCCCACCGAAGTGGCCGGCCGGGTCATCTTCGATCTCGGACTGGTGCGCAACCTGGGCTACTACACCGGCGCGGTGTTCCAGGTCTACGACCCGGCCCACGGCGTGCCGATCGGCAGCGGGGGACGCTATGACGAGCTCCTGGCCAGCTTCGGGCGGCCGCTGCCGGCCGTGGGGTTCGCCCTCAACGTCGAGCGCGTTCACATCGCCTTGACCGGCGAAGAGCAAGGCAGGGCGCGGCCATGACCGGATCAGGCGCGCGCGAGCCGGCGCAGGCGCGGGCCGACGAGCTGCGGATCGCGGTCCCCCGGGGAGCGCTGTTCGCCGACACGCTCGACCTGCTCGACCGGCTGGGCTATGACACCAGAGAGATCAGAGATAACGATCGCCGCCTGCTGTTCGAGGAGGCCGGGGTCGTGACCATGCGCCCGTCGGATGTTCCGACCTACGTGGAGGCAGGCGCCGCTGACCTCGGGATCACGGGCAAGGACGTGCTGATGGAGCAGTCCGAGCGCGAGGTCTACGAGCTGCTCGACCTCGGCTACGGGCACTGCAAGATGGTGCTGGCCACGGTCGCAGGAGAGGACCGGGCGCTAGAGGCGCTGCGCCGGCTCGGCGTGGTCCGGATCGCCACCAAGTACCCGCGCGTGGCGGCCCGCTACTTCCTGGACACGGGGCGCCAGGCCGAGATCGTCGAGGTCAAGGGGTCGGTGGAGCTGGCGCCCCTGACTGGCCTGGCCGAAGCGATCGTCGACCTCACGGCCACCGGTACGACCATGCGGGAGAACGGGCTGGTGATCCGCGAGGAGATCGCGCAGTGCACCGCTCGCCTGATCGCCAATCGCGTCTCGCACAAGCTCAAGGCCGAGGCGATCGACGCCCTGCTGGAGCACCTCGATGGAGTGTGAGCTGATCGTCCTCTCCGGCGATCCCGTCCGGCTGGCCGCCGAGCTGCGCGCGCTCGTCCCGGCTCCGGAGTCGGTCAGCGCCACCGTCGGCGGGATCATCGCCCGGGTCCGGACCGAGGGGGACGCGGCCGTCCGCGAGTACACGCGCTCGCTGGACACCGCCGGCGTCGAGCCGCCCCCCATCCGCGTCGAGGAGTCAGAGCTCGACGCGGCCCCCGCCGAGCTCGATCCGGCCGTGCGCCGCGGGCTCGAGCGCGCCATTGTCAACGTCGAGGCCGTGTCCCGCGCTCGCGCTCACCGGACCGAGGCCGCCGTCGACCTCGGTGGCCACGTGGTGCGTCTGGGCAAGGTCCCGGTGGCCCGAGCCGGGGTCTACGTGCCCGGGGGCCGCGCACCATATCCGAGCACCGCGGTGATGGGGGTGGTACCGGCCCGGGTGGCCGGGGTCGCCGACGTCGTCGTGTGCACGCCGCCTGGGCCCGACGGAGTGGACAGAGCGATCCTCGGGGCATCGCGCCTGGCCGGCGCCACGGCGGTCTATCGGATCGGCGGGGCCCAGGCGATCGCGGCGCTGGCCTACGGGACCGAATCGGTGGCGCCCGTCGACGTGATCGTCGGTCCCGGCAACCTCTACGTGCAGGAGGCCAAGCGCCAGGTGTTCGGGCAGGTCGGGATCGACGGCTTCGCGGGTCCGAGCGACCTGCTGGCCATCGCCGGTCCCGACACCGACCGTGAGCTCCTGGCGCTCGACCTGCTGGCCCAGGCCGAGCACGGCCCGGGGACGCTGGTGGTGGGCGTGTCCGATTCCCGGGAGCTGCTCGAGGCCGTCGCCACGCGCCTGCGGATCGGGGCTGAGACCGGCGCCGTGGCCCGTCTGGTCGAGGTCGCCGACCCCGAGGCCGCTCTGACCCTGGCCGAGGCCTTCGCCCCCGAGCATCTGCAGCTCAGCGGCCCCGAGGCCGAGGCGCTCGCTCCCCGGGTCACCAGGGCGGGGTGCGTGTTCGTCGGACCGGCGGCGGGCACGGCCTTCGGCGACTACATCGCCGGCTCCAACCACATCCTCCCCACCGGGGGCGCGGCCCGCTTCGCGTCCGGACTCTCGCCCGAGCACTTTCTCCGCGGGGTGACCGAGGTTCGGATCGCCGACCCCGACGAGCTGGCCCGCGAGGCCGCGCCGGTGGCCCGGGCAGAGGGATTCGAGCTGCACGCCCGTTCGATGGAAGCTCGCATTCGGGACAATCAGCCCCGATGACTCGTACCGCGCAGGTCGACCGCACGACGGCCGAGACCGAGGTCCACGTGAGCCTCACGCTCGATGGCACCGGCGCTGGGGAGCGGCACACCGGCGTCGGGTTCCTGGACCACATGCTCGATCTGCTCGCTCGCCACGGCCACCTGGACCTCGACGTGCGCGCGCGCGGCGACCTCGAGACCGGAGCGCACCACACGGTCGAGGACATCGCCATCTGTATCGGGCAGGCCCTGGACCGGGCGCTGGAGGATCGGGCCGGGATCACCCGTTACGGCCAGGCCACGGTCCCGATGGACGAGTCCCGCGCCTCGTGCGCGATCGACATCTCCGGTCGTGGCCTGCTCGTGTTCGAAGCGGCGCTGCCCCCGGGCGGGATCGGCAACTTCGACTACGAACTGGTGGAAGAGTTCTTCCGGGCGCTGGCCCTGAACGCCAAGCTGACTCTCCACGTCGTGGTCGAGGCGGGGACCAACGCCCACCACATGATCGAAGCGGCCTTCAAGGCGACGGCCAGGGCCCTCCGAGCGGCCGTGGCGCTCGACCCGTCCGAGCGCGGCATCCCGAGCACCAAGGGAACGCTGGTATGAGCGGCTCCGAGAGCGGGCTGCGGATCGGCGTGGTCGATTATGGGATGGGCAACCGCCGCTCGGTCCAGAAGGCGCTCGAGCACGCAGGCGCCTATGCCTCGATCACGCGCGACCGCGACGAGCTGAACGCCTGCGACGGCCTTGTGGTCCCCGGCGTGGGCGCGTTCCCTTTGGCCATGCGCAACCTGCAAGAGCTCGGGCTGGACGAGCTGATCCGCGCCCGCGTGATCGACGGGACTCCGTTGCTCGGCATCTGCCTGGGCATGCAGCTCCTGTTCGAGACCTCGGACGAGCTGGAGCCGACCGCGGGACTCGGGCTGCTACCGGGCCGGGTCAGCGCGCTGCAGGCCCGCGGTCTACGGGTTCCCCACATCGGCTGGAACGAGGTGACCTTCGAGCGCCAGTCGGCAATCACGGCCGGGCTCCCGCGCGGCGGATGCCCCTTCTATCACGTGCACTCCTTCGCTCCCAGGCCGCGCGACCCCCAGGATGTGGTCGGCACCACCGAGTACGCGGAGCGCTTTGCCACGATCGTGGAGCGCGGGAGCGTGTTCGGCGTCCAGTTCCACCCGGAGAAGTCCTCAGGCCGCGGAATCCGTCTGCTGCGCAACTTCGTGAACGCCTGTGCGGCTCAGGGGTCAACCGGGCCTGGGCCCGGCCCGGGTACGAGGCTCGCGGCCCGGCTCGCATGATCCTGCTGCCGGCGATCGACATTCTCGACGGTAAGGCCGTGCGCCTGGCCAGAGGGTCGTTCGACGAGCAGACGCTCTACGACGCCGATCCGCTCGAGGCCGCCCGGCGCTGGGTTGCCGGTGGCGCCCGCGGATTGCACGTGGTCGACCTCGACGGCGCGCGGGCCGGGGAGCCGGTGAACCTGGAGCACGTCCGGCGGATCACCGCCGCCGTGCCGGTGCCCGTCCAGGTCGGGGGCGGACTGCGGAGCGTCGAGGCCGTCGAGGAGGCCGTACGAGCGGGCGCGACCCGGGTGATCCTGGGCACGGCCGCGTACCGCGACCTGGATCTGCTCGACGAGGCGGTGGCGCGGCTCGGGGACCGGCTCGTGGTCTCGGTCGACGCCCGGGACGGCCGACTGGCCGGCGAAGGATGGATCGACCAGACGGAGATTCCGATCGATTCGGTGATCGAGCGGCTCGGCGGCCGAGGGGTCGGCCGGTTCGTCTACTCGAACATCGATCGGGATGGCATGCTCGGCGGCCCGGACTTCGACGGAGTCCGCAGCGTCGCCCGCGTGGTGCGGGGGACCTTCCTCTATTCCGGGGGCGTGTCCTCGCTCGAGGACCTGCGCGCGCTCGCGGATCTGCGTCAGGTCAATCTGACCGGGGTGATCGTCGGCAAGGCGCTGTACGAACAGCGGTTCGACGTCGGGGAGGCCCAGCGCGTGCTCGACCGACGGGGGCCCTGATGCATTACAAGCGGGTGATCCCCTGCCTCGACGTGGACGCCGGCCGGGTGGTCAAGGGAGTCGGCTTCGTCGACCTGCGCGACGCCGGAGACCCGGTCGAGCTCGCCTCGCGCTACGACGCCGCGGGAGCGGACGAGCTGGTGTTCCTCGACATCACGGCCACGTCGGACAGGCGGGACACGGTCGTGGCGCTGGCCCGCCGGACGGCCGACGAGGTGTTCATCCCGTTCACGATCGGCGGCGGGATCCGCTCGGTCGCCGACGCCCAGGCCGTCCTGGACGCCGGGGCGGACAAGGTGTCCGTCAACTCGGCGGCGCTCGCCCGCCCGGAGCTGATCGACGAGCTGGCCCGGACGTTCGGCGCCCAGTGTGTCGTCCTGGCCATCGACGCCAAGGCGCGTCAGGGCGAAGGCGGATGGGAGGCCTACGCGGCCGGCGGGCGCACCCCGGCCGGGCGCGACGCCGTGGCCTGGGCCCACGAGGGCGCCGACCGGGGAGCGGGGGAGGTTCTGCTGACCAGCATGGACCGCGACGGGACGGCCTCCGGCTACGACCTCGATCTGACCGCCGCCGTCGCGCAGGCGGTGACGGTGCCGGTCATCGCCTCGGGCGGCGCGGGTGGGCCCGGGGACCTACCGCCGGCCATCGAAGCCGGAGCCGACGCCGTCCTGTGCGCGTCGATCTTCCATTACGGCCGCCACACCGTGGCGGAGGTCAAGGACCACCTCGCCGCGGCCGGAATTCCGGTGCGACCGGGCGCCTAGGGACCAGGCGCGTTTGCGGCCACGCCGATCCCAGGCGTACTCGCGTCGAGGGCCGGACCTGGCAGGATGGGGCGGGTCAAGCCAATCAGGAGCGGAGTCATGCCCAAGTACCTTTGGAAGGCCTTCTACACGACGAAGGGTGTCCAAGGGGTCGCCCGAGACGGCGGCAGCAGCCGCCGCGACGTCGTCGACCACACCGTCTCAGCCCTGGGAGGGACGCTTGAGGCGTTCTATTTCGCCTTTGGCGAAGCGGATGCCTACGTGATCGCCGTCGACTTCCGCCCCGCGGGAAGCTAGGGAGGGTCGGGCGCATGGGAACAACGTCAGAGTTCGTCGAAGGTGTCGACTTCGTCGGTCTCCCGACCCGGAACCTCGCGGCGGCGGCCGCGTTCTACGGAGAGACGCTCGGGCTGCCACGCTCGGTCTACATCGAGGAGCGAAACTACTCGGAGTTCGAGACCGGAAATCTCACGTTGAGTGTCTATAACCCCGAGAAGATGGGCCTGGAGTACCGCGTCAACGGAAACCCGGTCGCGTTGCACGTCGACGACGTCGCGGCCACCCGCAAGCGGTTGGAGGAGCGGGGCGTCGCCTTCCACGGCGAGACGATCGACACCGGCGTCTGCCACATGGCGCTGTTCGCCGACCCGGACGGCAATATGCTCATGCTGCATCACCGCTACGCGCCGCGCGTCACGGAGAGCTGAGGAGTGAGCCCGAGCCGGTCACCCGCCAAGTCGCACAGCGAGGCGAATGTGCCGTCGTTCCCGGTGCGGCTCGGGATCTCCTGGCTGACCAACGCTGTCGTGCTCGCCGTCGTCGCGGCCGTCCTCAGCGGTGTCCACGTTTCCAGCGCGGGAGCCCTGCTGCTCGCGGCAGCGGTGTTTGGGGTGCTCAACACGCTGCTCAAACCGTTGCTGCGGCTGATCACGCTCCCGCTGGCAGTGCTGACGTTCGGGATCGCCTGGTTCTTCGTCTCGCTGCTGATGCTCGTGCTCACCCACACCATCGTCAATGGCTTCCAGATCCACGGGTTCTGGAACTACGTCTGGGCGACATTCTTCGTCTGGGTCGTCAACCTGGCCCTGGACTTCACGCCCGGCCCGTGGCAGATAACGGGGAAGCGGCGCAGTCGCCGACAACGGCGCGAGCCCGACTCGGCGTAGTCCCAGGCCAGCTGGTTGATTCCACGCGATTGTTGCGCTCGTTCTTGCGGGCGGTTCGCGTCACGATCGCGCCGAGCTCACGCACTTGGGGGGCGAACTCGCGTCCGGCGTAACCCCGGGCGACAGTTATCCGCCGGACCTCTGGCCACGATCGGCTTGATCGGCGGGCAGCTGCCGTGTTTCGCCCGCTGGCTGTCGACCGGGTCACGGGCGTGCCGAGGTCGGCGAGCAATTGTCGGTCCGCCCACGCCGCGCTGGGGTGGATCTGACGTCTTTGTCCCTCTGTACATGGGATGGATGGGTGGAGGGACATCGAACGCGTCCGCAGGCGCGCGGAGCGTCAAGCGGGGCGGGGTGTAGTTACGCGCAGCCTCGTGGGCTAAGGGTTGGTGCTCGGGCGTTTTCCTACTAAGCCCTCGAACACGGCCCTCGCCGTGGAATCAACCTAGGCGCGGTCGAGCTCCTGCCGGGCCTGTCGGTGGGCGCGGGCCGCTTCCTCCCCGCGCTCACGGGCCTCGGCCAGAGCGCGGTCGGCGTCGTTCAAGGCCTCGGCGGCCCGGTCCCGACGCGCCTGCGCCGTCTCGAGCTCGCGTGCGGCCCGCTCGGCGGCGCGACGAGCCTTCGCCTCAGCCTGTCTGGCTGCGGTCAGCCGTTCGGAGCGGGCCCGCGCGGCGCGCCGGGCCGCAGCTCCGGGCTCCGCCGCGGGCTTTTCCGGCGAACGCACGCTACGGGCCGGCGGACGGCGGGCGCCCGCGCGCGACGTACCCGGCGCCTCGCTCGCCCCGAGCCCGACGTGGCGAAGCTCGCGCTCCAGACAGCCGTCCTTCACCTGGAGCCTGGCGGCGTCGTCCAGCGCGGCTGCGTGGAGAGTCTCGGTCACGCGGTCGAGCGTCGCCCGCGTCAGCTCGTGGCCCTCGGAGCTCAACAGGCCCTCCGCCTTCGCCGCCAGCTCCCCGACTGCCGCACGCTCGCGTTCACGGGCGTCGCGCAACGCGCTTCCATCACCTGTCCCGGCCAGCAGTTCAGCCTGCGCACGTTGAAGTGCGTCGCCGGCGTCGAATAGGCCTGCCATCGCGCGCGCCTGGGTCCTCACGAGCTGGTTGACCGCCCAGGCGGGCACCGACGGCTTGCGCAGGGCGGCCACGCGCGCGGCGTCCTCGCGGTGCCCGCTGCGCCGCAGCCCCTTGGCCAGCTCGCCTCGCTCGGGGATGAAGCGCTCGAGCGGGAGGCCGTAGAGGTCACGCCATTCCATGATTGGCCGTAGTGTCTACACGATGCCCACTCCGCCACGAGTGACGAGCCTCGATCAGATCGAGGCGCTCGCCGGGCCCGGAACCCTGACGTGGCTGCCCGTCCGCTACGCCCTGGGCGTCCGAGCCTTTGGCTGCAATGCCTATTCGGCGGAGCAAGCAGGGCGCGACGTCGTCGAGCCTCATACCGAAGATCCGACCCTCGGCCACGAGGAGCTCTACTTCGTCGCTCGGGGCCGGGCGACGTTCACGATCGACGAGCAGACGATCGACGCACCGGCCGGCACGTACGTGTTCGTCCCCGACCCGGCGTCCCACCGTCACGCCGTCGCCGCCGAGCCCGGGACCACGGTCCTCAGCTTCGGTGGCCCACCGACGTTCGAACCCTCGGCCTGGGAGTGGGCCTTCCGGGCCGCGGCCCTGCAGCACAGCGATCGTTCGAAGGCCCGGGAGATCGTCGAGGATGGGCTGAAGCGCTACCCCGACAGCCCGAGCTTGAACTATGCCCTGGCCTGCGTGGAGGCGGTCGACGGGCGCCGCGAGCACGCGGTGGTCGCCCTCAGCAACGCGATCGAGGCCAAGCCCGAGCTGGCCGAGTGGGCCCGGGGCGACTCTGACCTCGCATCGCTGAAGGACGACCCGGAGTTCCGCGCTCTGACCGGCGACTGACTGCGGCTCGCCTCAGGCCGGAGCCTTGGCCTTCGTCCATTCGACCTTGTGGATCCGCTCTCCGGAATCTCGCCGCTCACGACCGCGCCGAACCCGCCGAAACCGCTCGGAGGTGCAGACGAGCCAGCACCTCCCTCTCCGCCCACGGCGGCGATCGAAAGCTCGCCCACCCCCGCCGACACCGTATAGCACTGCTCAGCGCCCGTCGAGGCAAACGTCACCGACCCCGTCTGACAGGCCGCCGCCGCACCGGGCGCAAACGCAACTCCCCAGAACCTCAACAACCCAGTCGTCGCTGCGAACAACCCAAGCAGCCGACCACGCCCAGCCGCCAACAACCCAACCCGCCACGCCCCAAAAAACATCACACCACCCCCAGCTCGCTAGTCGTCCCGACCCGTCCCCTAACGGAAGCCAGTGCCGCGGACAATCCCGCAACCGGAGCACCCGCAGATGCGCAGGTCGCCCAGTGCCGGAGAGATCGGTGGCCGGCGCTTCAGCGCGTAGCGCTCCCACTCCACGACAGTTTGTGGATCCGCTTGGTCGCCTGGTAGTCGGCCAGCGCCTGCGGCGAGTCGACGTCCCCGAGCGTGGGATGCCAGGGAATGAGGTCCAGCGCAGCCTCGACGCCGAACCGCTTGGCCAGGACCGAGCCGAGCGACTTGACCTTCATCTCCCCGAATCCGGGAAGGGCCGCGAGGTTGGCCCGCAGCTCGTCGGCGTTGGCGGCGTCGGTCCAGATCCGCGCAGCGTCACCGTCGTAGTGGTCGCGGACGTAAACCGCGAGATCGTGCACGCGCTTGGCCATCGCTGCTGGGAACCTGTGGATCGCGGGCGGTGGGCGAAACACCGGCTCCAGATCCACCGAGGCCAGCGTGTCGGCATCGAACGCGCCGAGCCGGTCGCGCAGGGCCAGCGGTCCGGCGAACGCCTTCTGGACCGTCACCTGCTGGTCGAGCGCGAAGCCGACGAGCAGCGCGAGCGGATCCGACGCGATAAACGCGTTGGCCTCGTCAGAGTCGGTGAAGTACAGGCGATCCGGCGTGGGCTCAGGTTAGCTCGGAGATGGCCTCTTGATTTCGAAGCTCTCGATCGTGCCGTCATCCTGCAGTTGACCGAAGTACGCGAGCGCCTCACTGAAGACCTCGAGCCCCTTGGCCTCACGGCCCCGCACGGGCCCGCCCCAGCCGATGAACAGTCCAGCGTCTGCCATCACCCCTCCTCTTCGGTTTCCGGCAACGCTGGCCGACATCGGCCGATCGGGTCAACGGACCCCGGCCGGTGGTCTCCGCCGTCAGCCCGGCTCGCGCCGTTCCAGGACCACCAGGGGAATCTCGCGGTCGGTCCGCTCCTGGTAGCCGCGGTAGCCGGAGTAGGTCGCCACCGCCTTCGGCCACAGGCGTTCACGCTCCTCGGGCGTCGCGACCCGGGCGTGGACGGCCCGTCGCTCGGAGCCGATCTGGACCGTGGTGTCCGGGTTGGCGCGCAGATTGTGGTACCAGGCCGGGTGCTGGGGATGGCCGCCCTTGGAGGCGACAATCACGACATCGGGCGAATCGTCGACGTAGACGAGCGGGGTGGTGCGGGCGGCACCGCTCTTGGCGCCGACGTGGTTCAGCAACAGCATCGGCGGCGCTCCCGGAAATCGGTGGCCGATCAGGCCGCCGGTCAGGCGGTAGATCTGGACGTGGCCGTCGGCGAACCTCCTCAGGACCGGCCACGAGCGGTCAGCCAGGGACATCGGATCCATGGGCGGCGATCGTAGAGGACGCGCGGCGGCGCGTCTGCGCCGGCTCTTACGCCGCCAGGGCCTGAGTACGGCTGTCCGCGCCGTCGCCAGCGACGCTGGTGACGCGAGCCCGGGTCCAGCGGCGCCCGGCGATCGAGTAGACGCGGGCGGGCTCCGGGGTGATGGCAATGCTCCAGCGGCGACGTACGATCGCGTCGGCCACCGCGCCGGGATCGACCCGG
Source organism: uncultured Solirubrobacterales bacterium (assembly GCA_963704385.1). Lineage (GTDB taxonomy): Bacteria > Actinomycetota > Thermoleophilia > Solirubrobacterales > Solirubrobacteraceae > Palsa-465. The sequence goes on along the minus strand of OY969904.1, from coordinate 4,160,851 downwards.
TACTCGGCGGTCGTGACCAGCTTCCTCAGCTCGTCCAGCTCGTTCTCGTAACGACGTTCCATACGCGTTCATCTGGTTGATCGGCCGTTCGCGGGTCGCCCTGCATCGGGTCTTGACCCTAAATCTGGGAGCGCGCTCTCGGACCAATTCCAGGGTCAGGTTCGGGAGCGATCCAGCTTCCCGAGCTCCTCGAACAGGGCCCTCGCGGCTGAGGTCCCAACGGGCACGTACTCGGCGAGCAGCCGTTCGTTCGGGGCGTGGATGTTCCCATCCGGGAGCGAGAAGCCCGTAACGATCGTCGGGACACCCATATGGCCCAGCGCCGCGACGATCGGCAGCGTTCCGCCGCTTCTGATCAGGGCGGGTCGCACGCCGAGCGTCCGCTCGAAGGCGTCGAGTCCGAGTTGCACCGCGCGGGCCTCGGGCGGCACGATGCCGGCGGGCGCGGAGGAGAGCAGCTCGATCTCCAGTTCCGCGCCGGCAGGCGCGGCGGCACGCAGGAGCCGCTCGAACGCGGTCGCGATCTGCTCGACCATCTGCCCGGGTGCGAGGCGGATCGAGACGTTGGCCGACGCGTGGACGGGGATTACGGTCTTCTGGAGGTGAGGCGAGCCGCTGTCGACGCCGTTGACGTCGAGTGCCGGCTCGGCGAACGTCCGCAGGTAGAACTCCTCGGCCGCCCGAGCGTCGGCCGGTCGCGCGCCCTGATCGGCGAGCTCGTCGGCGCCCGCCGGGAGCACGCGCCATGCCTCGAGCTCGGCCGGGCTCGGCGGGATGATCCCGGCCCGCAGCGGCTCCGGCAGCCGGCCGTCGACGGCGATCACGGCATCGAGCGCACGGACGAGCGCGTGCGCGGCGTTGAGCGCGGCGCCGCCGTACAGGCCCGAATGCAGATCTCGTCCGCCGGTGGTCAGCGTCACGTGGAAGTACACGAGCCCCCGAGTGGCGACGTCGAACGCCGGCAGCCCCTTCCGGATCATCCCACTGTCGAAGATCACCGCCACGTCGGCGGGACGCTCGTCCGCTTGGATGTACTCGACGATCGAGTGACCGCCGGTCTCCTCCTCGCCGTCGCAGGCGAAGCGCACATTGACCGGGAGCGTGCCGCTCCGGGCGAGCTCCCGGGCGGCCCCGAGCAGCATGTACAGCTGGCCCTTGTCGTCGGCCACGCCGCGGGCGTATATGTAGTCGCCGCGGATCTCAGGCGCGAACGGCGGCGACTCCCAGAGCTCCAGCGGCTCCGGCGGCTGGACATCGAAGTGCCCGTAGCAGAGGACGGTGGGCGCCCGGTCAGGGTCCGCGGTCGCCCGTATCTCGCCCATCGCCAGCGGCTGCCCGTGCCAATCGATCAGCTCGGACTCCCCCCCGGCACCTCGGATCAGCTCGCACACCCACTCGCCGGCGCGGATGACATCGGCCGCGTGCGCACTTTCGGCGCTGATCGACGGGATCCTCAGGAACTCGCTGAGCTCATCCAACCACGCGGGCATGGCGCGAGCCTACGGTGTTCACGCGGTCGGTGATCCTTCGGTCGGCGCTGGGATCGAATGGGCACGTGGCCGGATTCGAGGATCTGCTCCAGGCGTGGGACGGCGAGACGGCCGTGATTCGGCGCGACCGGGAGACCGACGGCTGGATCTTCGTCTGCATCCATTCGACTCGCCGAGGGCCGGCCGGGGGCGGCACGCGGATGAAGGTGTATTCGAGCCCCGCCGAGGGGCTCCAAGATGCGATGCGATTGTCGGAAGCCATGACTCGGAAGCTGGCCGTCGCGGGACTTCCCTTCGGCGGCGGCAAAGCCATGACGCGGCGAACCGGGCTGCGGTCCGGGCCGTCCATGCGGTCGACCTGGATCTGGTCGGGATCGCACTGCGCGCCGCTCACCGCGACGCCGACGCGGTCCTGCGTGGACTCAGCCGTCACCCGTAGGGCGCACCCGGACACCCAGAACAAACACACGAGCGTTGTCAAACGCGAGATGATTGGGCGGTCTCCGTTCAGCGCGAGCGAGGAGCCCGGGTGCCCCCACCGAGAAAGCGACCCACGAACCTGGCCGGGTATCTGTCGGCGCTCAGCCACCCTGTCTTCTCGGCCGGAATGAGCTGGAGAGTCGTGAACGCCAAGTGGGACGGGATCACCAAGGCGTTCGCCGACTTCGACCCGAAGAAGGTCGCGGCGTTCGGTCCGGACAAGGTCGACGAGCTCGTGGCCAACGAGGCCGTGATCCGAAGCCGGCCGAAGATCGAGGCCGTGATCGACAACGCCCAGACGCTCCTGGATCTCGACGCCGAGTACAAGGGCTTCCGCAAGTACCTCCGCTCGCACGCCAGCTACGACGACCTCGTGGCCGACCTGCACAAGCAGTTCCGGTACATCGGCCCGACCGGCGCCTACACGTTCCTGTACACGGTTGGGGAGGACGTCCCGGCGCACGAGGACTGGGCGCACGGCCGACACTCCGGCCGCCGCCGGCAAAGCTGAGCGCGGCGCCGACCCAGGGGCCGGCCGGCGCGGCGCCGCGGCAGGGCTCGGCCGGCGCGGCGCCGCGGCAGGGCTCGGCCGGCGCGGCGCCGCGGCAGGGGCCGGCCGGCGCGGCGCCGTGCGGGGAACTTTGTCGTTTGACCGTCACCCCCCGACGGTCAAACGCCAACGTTCGCGGCGGGGGCCGGCCGGCGCGCCGGCGCGGGCGCCCGGCGGCCTCCGCCCCGACACGACCTGAACCTGCGCGCGAGCCACGGTGCATTGGTAGGTTCCGGCGATGCGCTGTGTGCGGGACACAGCTGGTCTTGGTCTCTTCCTGGTCGTGTTCGGCCTGGCGGCCATCGCACTCGCCCCGAGTCGCGCGGTCGCGGGCGGCTACAGCGGCGCGCCGGGGACCGTGGGCGGGACCGACGCCCTCACGGGCTCGCCGCCGCCCGACGTCGTCGCCGCGAGCTCGGCGCCTGGCAGTCACTGGATGCCGGAGGCTGCCACCTACGGCGCGGCGGCGACCAATGACGTGCCGGTCACGATGTCGGACGGCACGGTGCTGCGGGTCAACGTCGTCTACCCGACCAACCTCAAGACGGGCCAGGAGGCGAGCGGCCGCTTTCCGGTCCTGCTCACGATGACCCCATACGGGAAGGGCAGTGGCACGAGCGCCGGCGTGGCCGGAGGAGCCGATCCCTACCTCGTTGACCGGGGGTACATCGAAGTCATCGCCGACGTGCGCGGCACTGGTGACTCCGAGGGCACCTGGGGGATCTTCGACCCGATCCAGACCAAGGACAGCGTCGCGCTCATCCACTGGTGTGCCAAGCTCGCCCACTCCTCGGGAACCGTGGGCACCTACGGGCCGAGCTACCTGGCCATCAACCAGATCCTCGCCGCCGGCGCCGTCGGCGGGCACTCGCCGCTGAAGGCGATATTCCCGGTCGTGGCCGCCGACGACATCTACCGCGACACGAGCTTCATGGGGGGCATCCTCGACCTGGAGTTCGACGAGGCCTACCTGGGTCTGACCGGCGCGCTGAACGCGACCAACCCCCTAACCGATCAGCTCGAGTACCCCGATCCGGGGGCGCTGACGACGGTCGAGATCGATCACCAGGAGGCTCTGCAGAGCTACTACGCCGCCCAGACTGAGAACATCCTCACCGACGGCTCCGAGGCCTACGACGGCAGCTATTGGCAGCAGCGCGAGCCGCAGAACGTCCTCGCGGCCGTCGTGCGCAACCGAATCCCTGCCTATCTCGTCGGCGGCGAGTACGACATCTTCCAGCGCGGCGAGCCGCTCAACTACGCCGGACTGCAGAACGCCTACGACGGCCGGCCCGTGACGGAAGCAATGACGCCGGCACAGCGGGTGACCGGCCGCTACCAGATCCTGATCGGGCCGTGGACCCACCTCGTGGCCAGCTCGCTCGACTACGACACGCTCGAGCTCGAGTGGTTCGACACGTGGCTCAAGGGCGAGCGCACGGGGATGGGCACGACGCCCACTCCGATGCACGTCTACGACCTCGGAACCGGGCAGTATGTCGAGACGGGTCACTACCCGTACACCGGCGCGAGCCCGACGCGGCTGTATTTGGCCCCGCCCGCCCCGCCCGCCCCACCCGCGGGGACTGTGACGCTCCCCGGCATCGGCGTGTCGTCGAGCGCCGGCACACTCTCGACCACGAAGCCGGCGCTCGGCGGGTCGGACACGATCGCGTGGCTCCCGGCGGCCAATCCCTGTAGGCGCAGCATCGACCAGTGGAGCATGGGCGCCGGGGTGGTCGCGGCACAGGAAGCGGGGGTGAGCGATGCCCCGTGCCTGACCGACGACTCCTCGTCCGCACTCGGGCCGGGTTCGCTCAGCTACACGACCGCTCCGTTCCCGACCGCGCGCACGCTCGCCGGTCCCGCCGACCTCACGCTCTACGCCACGGCGACGACCACCGACACCGAGTGGACCGCCGAACTGGAGGACGTCTCACCCAGCGGCGCCGCGAAGCCGCTCACCGAAGGGGCGCTGCTCGGCATCTACCGCCAGATCGAGCCGAGCCGCAGCTGGTACACGAGCACCGGAGCGCTCCTGCTGCCCTACCACCCGTACACGCAGTCCTCGGCGGCGCCCGTGACCCCGGGCGCGCTCACCCGCTACGACGTCGAGATCTTCCCCACCTACGCGACGATCCCGGCCGGCGATCGGCTTCGGGTGACGATCGCCTCCTCGGACTTCCCACACCTGGATCCGACCCCGCCCCAGCAGGCGAATCTGGCCGGCGGGGTCTATCAGCTCGAACGCGGCGGCCCGGATCCCTCCGCGCTCGAGGTCATGCTCAGCGCGCCCTGACCCGAGCCTGGCCGCCTCGGCCACCGCTTCGAGGTCGCGACTCACGGGGCACGGGGGCCGGTTGGGTCCGAGACACACCCGCGGGCCCGAAAGTTCGGTTGCCGATCCCATGGCCACCGGGGCGTCGGTCGTAGACCCTATGGCCACGTCGTGCGAGCGCGCCCAAAGGAGAACCGATGACCGAGAACCTTGCCCACAACCTCATCGCGGCCGTCGAGCGCGGACCAGACCGCCCGGCGCTGCGGGCGGACGAGGCGGTGATCAGCTACGCGGAGCTCGATGAGGCCGCGGCGCAGGTGGCCGCGCTGCTGCACGAGCGGGGCGTCGAGCCCGGGGACCGCGTGGGGATCATGCTTCCCAACGTCCCGGAGTTCGCGGTGGCCTACTACGGGGTGCTGCGGGCCGGGGCGGTCGTCGTGCCGATGAACGTGATGCTCAAGCGCCGCGAGGTGGCGTTCTATCTGAGCGACGCCGGCGCGAAGCTCGTGTTCGCGTGGCACGAGGTCGAGGAGCCTGCCCAGGAAGGGGCGCAGGAAGCCGGGGCCGACTGCGTCACGGTCGAACCGAACGACTTCCGGCGCCTGCTCGCGGCCGTGGAGCCGTCGGCGACGGTCGCGGACCGCGCGGGCGAAGACACCGCGGTGATCCTGTACACCTCGGGCACCACGGGCAAGCCCAAGGGCGCCCAGCTCACGCACTCCAACCTGGCCGTCAACGCGGACGTGACCAGGGAGATGCTCTCGATCGGCGCCGACGACGTGATCCTGGGCGCGCTGCCGCTGTTTCACGCCTTCGGACAGACCTGCGGACTCAACGTCGCAGTCAGCGCCGGCGCGTCGCTGGCCCTGATCCAGCGCTTCGATCCCGGCGCGGTGCTCGAGACGATCGAGCGCGATCGGGTGACGGTGTTCGAGGGCGTGCCGACGATGTACGCGGCGATCCTCCACCACCCCGACCACGAGCGGTTCGACGCGCGGACCCTGCGTCTGTGCGTGTCGGGCGGGGCGGCGCTGGCCGTCGAGCTGCTGCGCGGGTTCGAGCGCGCCTTCGAGTGCGTGATCCTCGAGGGCTACGGCCTGTCGGAGACCTCCCCCGTCGCCTGCTTCAACCACCCCGATCGCGAGCGCAAGCCGGGCTCCATCGGCACCCCGGTCGACGGCGTGGAGATCAAGCTGGTCGACGCGGAGCGCCACGAGGTGGCACCCAGCGAGGTGGGGGAGATCGCGATCCGCGGACACAACGTGATGAAGGGCTACTGGAACCGCCCCGAGGCGACGGCGGAAGCGATCGACGGCGACGGGTGGTTCTACTCGGGGGACCTGGCCAGGATCGACGGGGACGGCTGCTTCTTCATCGTCGACCGCAAGAAGGAGCTGATCATCCGCGGCGGCTACAACGTGTATCCGCGGGAGATCGAAGAGGTCCTGTACGAGCACCCGGCCGTGCGCGAGGCGGCGGTGATCGGCATCCAACACCCGGACTTGGGCGAGGAGGTCGGGGCCGCCGTGGCCCTGAAGCCGGGCGCGAGCGCGACCGAATCCGAGATCCGCGAGTTCGTCAAGGCCAACGTCGCGGCGTACAAGTACCCGCGACACGTGTGGTTCGTGGACGAGCTCCCAAAGGGCGCGACGGGGAAGATCCTCAAGCGCTCGATCGAGCCGCCGGCCACAATAGAGTCCGCCGTGCCCGCGCGGGTCTCGTCATGACCACCAGGGCGAACGAGAGGGGCGCTGCCATGAACGCGACGACCGAGCAGAACGGCTCCACGACGATCGGGGCGCGGGCCAGCGTGCGCTCGGCGCTCGATGTCATGCTCACCGACGCGGCACTGGACCACGGCGGCTCGAGCCGGTTCATCCAGCCCGGTGCGGCGGTCAAGACCGTGGCCGGCCTGTCCCGGCGCCCGGACAGTGTCGTGCGTCGGGCGGGCGGCCTGGCCGCGCAGCTGGCCGGGATCGCCGCCGGGCGCTCGGGGCTCGCTCCGGCCAAGGGCGATCGCCGATTCGCCGACCGGGGCTGGCAGGAGAACTGGCTGCTGCATCGCCTCATGCAGGCCTACCTCGCGCTCGGGGGCACCGTCGACGGCCTCCTGTCCGACGCTGGCCTGGACTGGACGGCCGAGCGTCAGGCGAGATTCGCCGCCGGCAACGTCCTCGACGCGCTCGCGCCGACGAACTTCCCGTGGTCGAATCCCGCGGTGATCCGGGAGACCGTCGACACCGGCGGCACCAACCTCGTCAGAGGCGCGCGCCGGTTCGCTCGCGATGTCTCGCGCTCCCCGCGTCTGCCCTCGACCGTCGACACGAGCAAGTTCGAGGTGGGCGGGAACCTGGCCCTCACGCCCGGCTCGGTGGTCCTGCACACGGACGCGTTCGAGCTGATCCAGTACCGCCCCCAGACCGAGCAGGTGTACGAGCTGCCGCTGCTGTTCGTCCCGCCGACGATCAACAAGTACTACATCCTCGACCTCGCTCCGGGCCGGAGCATGGTCGAGCACCTGGTCGGCCAGGGAATCCAGGTGTTCATGATCTCGTGGCGCAACCCGGATTCCGCCCAGGCCCACTTCGACCTCGACACCTACGCCGCGGCCGTGCTCGAGGCGCGGGACGCCGTGGCCGAGATCACCGGCGGGGAGTCCGTCCACCTGAGTGCGGCCTGCTCGGGCGGCATCATCACGGCCGGCGCACTCGGGCACCTCGCGGAGGAGGGACGGCTCGCGGACGCGGCGAGCCTGACGCTGATGGTGTGCGCGTTGGACAACGCGCGCGCGGGCACGACGGCCGCGCTCGCCACCCGGGAGGTGGCCGCGGCGGCCGTGGCCGAGTCGGCACGCCGGGGCTATCTGGACGGGCGCGCTCTGGCCGGGGTGTTCGCGTGGCTGCGGCCCAACGACCTGATCTGGGGCTACGTCATCAACAACTACCTGCTGGGCAAGGATCCGCCGGCCTTCGACATCCTCTACTGGAACCAGGACACCGTTCGCCTGGCCGCCGGGCTGCACCGTGACTTCATCCGGCTGGCGCTCGAGAACTCGCTTACCCGGGCCCGCGGCGCCACCGTGCTCGACACGCCGGTCGACCTGGGCGCGGTCGCCTTGGACAGCTACATCGTCGCGGGGTCCTCCGACCACATCGTGCCCTGGGAGAACGCCTACCGCAGCACGCAGCTGCTGGGCGGGAGCCCCCGCTTCGTGCTCTCGACCAGCGGCCACATCCAGGCCCTCATCAACCCGCCTGGGCGGGAGGGAGTGCAGTCGCGCTCGAGCTATCGGATCGCGGCCGAGAACCCGGTCGACACCGACGCGTGGCTCGCACAGGCCGCGGTGCGGCAGGGGAGCTGGTGGCCCGACTATGTGCCGTGGCTGACCGCGCGCGCCGGGGAGCGCAAGCCGGCCCCCAGGGCGCTCGGCTCACCGGCCCACAAGGCCCTGGCCAAGGCGCCCGGCACGTACGTCCACGCGGCATGAGCGATCAGCCGCGATGGTGGGGGCACCACCTGGCGGAGACGCGGTGGGCGCTCGAACTCGGGCGGCTCGTCGTCGATCCCGTCTTCCTACCGGTCGGCGTCCCCCGCGGCGACGGCCGGCCCGTGCTGCTGATGCCCGGCTTCCTGGCCGGCGACCAGACGCTGGGCGTGCTGGCGGCCTGGCTCTGGCGGCTTGGCTACCGGCCGCACGGCTGCGGGTTCATCGCCAACGTCGACTGCTCCGATCGGGCCGCCGCCCTGGTGGAGCGCAAGCTCACCTCGCTGCACAGCCGGACCGGACGGCGCGTGGCGCTCGTGGGCCACAGCCGCGGTGGCCACTTCGTCCGCGCCATCGCTGCCCGCCGCCCCGACGAGGTCTCACACGCGATCTCGATCGGAGCCGACCTGACGGCCATGTTCGGTACCAGCGCTCCGACCCAGCTGGCCGTTGCCGCCACCCGGCGCGTGGTGCGCGCCACCGGCCGGGCGGGGGGCGACCGCTGCCTGACCCTCGCGTGCGACTGCGCGTTCACCCGTGACTACGCCGGACCGTTTCCCGAGGCTCACGTGCGCCTGACCAGCATCTACTCCAAGGGCGACGGGGTCGTGCGCTGGCACCGCTGCGTCGTGCCCTACGCCGACTGCGTGCAGGTGAGCGGCAGTCACGTCGGCCTGATCTTCAACCGCCAGTCCTACCGGGCGATCGCCCACGCGCTCGCCGCGCCCGAGCTGAGCCCCGCAACCTGATCGCAGGAGAGAGCCGATGCCGACCTCGACCATGCCCTACACCCACCTCGGAGAGGCGCTGGCCACCGACTACCTGTTCGTGCGCGAGCAGTTCACCGACGAGCAGTGGGAGCACTTCATCCGCACCCGCCGCTTCGTGGACGACGAGGTCCTCCCGGCCATCAACGACTACTGGGAGCGGGCCGAGTTCCCGTGGCCGCTGGCTCGGCGGCTGGCCGAGCTCGAGATCGTCGGCGAGGACATCGAGGGCTACGGCTGCCCAGGCATGAGCCCGCTGGCCTGCGGGTTGGTCCACATGGAGCTCCATCGCGGTGACGGCAGCCTGGGCACGTTCCTCGGCGTGCAGTCCGGGCTGGCCATGAAGACGATCGCCATGCTCGGCTCAGAGGAGCAGAAACAACGGTGGCTGCCGGCCATGGCCAGGCTGGAGAAGATCGGCGCCTTCGCACTCACCGAGCCGGCGCATGGCTCGGACTCGGTGGCGCTCGAGACGACGGCCCGCCGGGAGGGAGAGACATACGTGATCGACGGGCTCAAGCGGTGGATCGGCAACGGGACGATCGCCGATGTGGTCGTCGTCTGGGCCCGCTCCACCGAGGATGGCCAGGTGAAGGGATTCCTGGTCGAGACTGACACGCCCGGGTACTACGCGACCGTGATCGAGGGGAAGGGGTGCGCCCGATCCGTCTGGCAGGCGGATATCCAGCTCGAGGGCGTCCGGGTTCCGGCCGAGAGCCGCCTACCGGGCGCCAACAGCTTCAAGGACGCCGGCCGGGCGCTGGTCACCACTCGGGGGACGTGCGCTTGGGGGGCGCTGGGCCACGCGGTCGCTGCCTATGACACGGCCCTGACCTACGCCAAGCAGCGCCACCAGTTCGGCCGGCCGTTGTGCAGCTTCCAGATCGTCCAGGACCGCCTGGTCAAGATGCTGGCCGAGGTCACCGGCATGCAGCTCTACTGCCTGCAGCTCGCGCGGCTGGCCGGGGCCGGCCGGCTCAGCGACACCATCGCCGGCCTGGCCAAGCTGAACAACACGCGCAAGGCCCGCCAGGTGATCGCCGAGGCCCGCGATCTGCTCGGCGGAAACGGGATCCTGCTGGAAAACCACGTGATTCGCCACATGAGCGACATCGAGGTCCTACACACCTATGAGGGGACCGAGACGATCCAGACGCTGATCGTCGGGCGTGACATCACGGGAGTGAGCGCCTTCGTCTGAGCTCTCCGGGGCCTGTGTGGCGCCTCGCGCTACATTGCGCCCAAGGTGGACGCTGTCAAGACGGCGGCTGGTCTGGAGCGCGTCGTCGCGATGCTCGCGTCGCGGCGCGAGGAGCTGGCGTCGGCGACGCTCGCGGCCATCCGGGCCGAGAATCCCGCCTACGCCGCGATCGACGATCCGGCGATGCTGGCCGACGTGACCGAGCACGTGGCCCAGAATTACGACGCTCTCAGCGCCAGCATGCTGCGCGGTCGGCCGGTGACCGGCGAGGACCTGGCCTTCACCCGTCCACACGCCTCGTGGCGGGCCCGGCGCGCCGTGCCCGTGGCCGATTTTCTCCACGCGTTCCGGATCGGCCACCGCGTGATCTGGGAGGCCATCCTGGAGCTGGCCGACCAGGACGACGAGGCGCGGGCGGCCGCGCTCTTCGCCGCCCGCCTGGTCATGGAGTTCATCGATGAGGCCAGCACCCATGCGGCCCAGGCCTATCTCGACGCCCAGCAGTTGCTGCTCGCCGAAGGCGATCGGGTCCGCCGCGACCTGCTCGAGGATCTGCTGGCCGGCCGGGAGATCGCGCCCGGTCCGCGGCTCACCGCCGCCCGGGCCGCAGGCCTGGAATTGGGCCCGCCCGCCCCGGCCGGGCGGTGCGTGCTCGTGGCCGCCGTCCCGGCCACCCGACCGGATGACGAGCTCGCGCTTCGCTCTGCGGCCTCGGCGCTGGCTCGGGCCGTGGGCGGCGCGGTGCGGCCGCTGACCGTCGTCCGCCAGGACGAGATCGTGGTCGTGCGCTCCCTGGGCGGCTACGACGTGGGCAAGCTCAGGGAGCCGATCGAGCGGGTCCAGCGCGAGCTGGCCGGTGCCGGGACGTCGCTGGCCGTCGGCATCAGCACGGTGTTCGAGACCGCCGCAGGGCTGCCAGACGCCTACCGCGAGGCGTGCGTGGCGATCGAGTCGCTCGGCTCCGGCGGCGGGGTGCTCGCGCTCGCGGACCGCAGCGCGTTCGACTATCTCATCCTCCGAGCTGACGCCACGGCTGGGCGGCTGCTGTCTCCGGCTGTCCGGCGGTTCGTGGAAGAGGATCTGGCCGCCGGGGGCGCGCTCACCTCCACCCTGCTCGAGTACGCCGCCGCTGACCTAAACGCCAAGGTGGCCGCCGAACGCCTCTATGTCCATGTCAACACGGCGCACCACCGGCTGGCCCGGATCGAGGAGAAGACCGGCTGCGATCTGCGTCGGCTCTCGGACGTGCAGGAGCTCCTGATCGCGATCAAACTCGCGACCGGGCGCTCCTTCCCGACAGCGTGAACGCGGCTGTCCGGGTCTGCTGGTGGCCTGTTGCTACGGCCGATGGGCTGCGCTACGCGGCCTCTTCCACGTACCCGGCCGCGGTGCAAGCGTCGCAATACGCCGCGGGCGGGACGCGAGGCTCGTAGCAGCCGGGACGGCAGCACGTCGAGGACCGCTTTGGGCGCCCGCGTCCAATGCGGGCGGCGGCGGCGTCCTTAAGCTCCTCGCGCATGCGATCGAGCTCGGCTGCATGCTCGGCGCAGAACCGTCGGCCGGGCAGAGCCGGATGCTGACAGTGACTTCCACTACGACAACGCATAGACTCTGAATGTTAGCAAATGCGAACGCACGTTCCGGACGTGCGCGGTCATTTGTGCCGTTTTCCTCGGATTTTGGGGGATCGGGCCGTACTAGACGCGTGTTTAGCGACGCTGGACGCGGCAGCCGCGCCCGCGACGGCGCCGGCCCCGGCCGGGCCGGCGAGATTCCGCGGAATCAGCTGGTAGAGCATCGAGTAGCCGACCAGATAGATCGTCGAGTAATCGGCGACCACCGGGTTGAAGGCCCCGTCGGGGAAGAAGAAGACCCGCCGGCCAGTGCGCGTGTTGAGGCCGATCGTGTCCCTCGTGCCGAGGACGGAGTAGTAGACGACATTGCCGACGATCGTCGCCGAGCCGGAGATCCTGCCGCCGGACGGATGGGCCCACCGGACGGCGCCCGACTGGGCGTTGAAGGCGTAGAAGTTGCCGTCGTAGGAGCCCTCGTAGACCGTGGGGCCGATTCCAGGCGGGTCGGCCAGGGCGGGCGAGGCGTACACGTACGCACCGGTGGCCGTGGCCCAGGCCAGCTGACCGGTCCTCTCGGCGAACGAGTAGACGCGGCCGTCGGTGTTGCCCATGTACACCCGCCCGAAGGCGACGGCCGGGGTCGAGTAGAAGTTGCCCGATCCGAAGCCGAACTCGGTGCCGCTGGTCGTCACCGCCCAGATCTTGTGGCCGGTCGCGGCGTTCAGCGCGTACGCCCGGCCCGCGTAGTCGCCGAAGAACAGCTTGCCGTCGGCGAGTGCCGGGCCGCCCTTGACCGCTCCGGCTGCGTGGAAGGTCCAGTTCACACGTCCGGTGCTCGCGTTCAGCGAGTACACGGTCCCACCCTGATCGCCGAAGTAGACGCTGTTGCCCCAGGCCAGGGGGGAGGACTCCGTGCCGGCCGGTATGACCCGCGACCAGACCAGGCGGCCGGTCTTCATCGACAGCGCGACGAAGCGTCCGTTGCCCACCCCGCCCGGGCCGGCGTTGGCGTTGGCCGACAGGACGGGAAGATAGAGGAGGCCCTGGGCGACCCCGAGCGCGGGCGAGGCGGCGGCCAGCGTGCCGATCTTGGTCTCCCACAGCTTGTGGCCGTTGGTCGCGTCGATGGCCTTGGCCGAGCCGTCATCGTCCATCAGGAACAGGGTGTGCCCGTAGATATCCGGCGGGAACTCGAGCAACGCGTGGTCCTCGAACTTCCAGCCCACGCGGAACGGCGGATCGAGACTCGCCCCGGAGGCAAAGAACCGCGTGCGGGCCGCGTCATAGCCGTACCGGGGCCACTCGAACACGGCGGCCGTGACCCGCGACTTCGGCGGTGGCGCCGTAGGCCGCGTGAACTCCACGTTGGGATGGGAGACGTTGCCGGGCGCATGCAAAAGGAGGACCGTCACCGCGACCACCAGCGCGAGCAACAGCACCGCCACGGCGACGAGTCCGCGCCGCAGCAGACGCCGCGACCCGGGACTCGACATGGCCGGCAATGCTAGCCGCGCTTCGGTTAAGACTGCTTAACGGCGAAGATTGGACGCGTGAAGCTTCCACCGCCAGCGGAGCTGCTGGAGCGCGTCCGGGCGCTGCCGGCGGGCGCGCCGTTGCTGGCGCGCCTGGGCGGCCAGCAGGGGGTCTACCTGGTCGGCGGAGCGGTCCGTGACCTGTTGCTCGGAGGCCAGCCGTACGATCTCGACCTCGTCGTCGACGGCGACGCCGCGGACCTGGCCAGACGCCTCGGCGGCCAGCGCGTGGTGCATGATCGGTTCGGAACCTCAACCGCGTCGGTCGGCGGCTTCTCCTACGACATCGCGCGGGCCCGCACCGAGACCTACGCTCGTCCGGGGGCGCTGCCGGACGTCGCCCCCGCCACCCTGGACCAGGACCTGCGGCGGCGCGACTTCACCGTCAACGCGATCGCCATCGCCCTCGGCGGACCGGCGACCGGCGAGATCAGCGCCGCTCCCCGTGCTCTGCACGACCTGAAGCGCCGCCGTCTGCGCGTGCTCCACGACCGGAGCTTCAGCGACGACCCCACGCGGCTCCTGCGTCTGGCCAGGTACTACAGCCGGCTGGGGTTCGGGGTCGAGCCGGAAACCCGCGAGCTGGTCCGTGCGGCGGTCCGCGATGGCGCGCTCCAGACCGTGACCGGGCCGCGGATCGGGGCCGAGCTGAGGCTCCTGGCCCGCGAGCCCGACCCCGTCGCGGCGTTCGGGTCCCTGCGGGAGCTGGAGCTCGACCGGGCGATCGACCCCCGCTTCGGGCTCGATGACCCCGAGCTGGCTCGGCGGGCGTTCGCCCTGCTGCCGGATGAGGCCCGGCCCGACCGGCTGGTGCTCGCGGTCGCGGCCCGGCGGGTGCCGCCCGCGGAGCTGTCGTGGCTGCTCGACGCGCTGGCCTTCGAGGCCGGTGACCGCGACGCGATCGTAGCCGCCGCCAGCCGCGCGGAGGCCGTCTCGCGTGCCCTGAGCGAGGCCGTTCGGCCGTCCGAGATCGCGCAAGCCGCCTCCGGGTCCGGGCCGGAGCTCGTCGCCCTGGCCGGTGCGCTCGGCCCGTCGGGCGCGGCCCACGACTGGCTCACTCGCCTGCGCCACGTCGAGCTCGAGATCGACGGCCGCGACCTGATCGAGCACGGGGTCAGCGAAGGCCCCGCGGTCGGACGTGGGCTGCGCGGGGCGCTGGCGGCCAAGCTCGACGAGCGGGCCAGCGGCCGCGAGGCTGAGCTGGCTGCGGCACTGAAGGCCGCCGAGGCCCAGGGATAGCCTGAGGCCATGGCCCGCACCGCGAACGCGCTCAGGTGGAGCGGTGGACCCGGTCACTACGAGGTCTACTACCTCACGCTGACCGACCCGGGCACCGGCGTCGGGGTGTGGATCCGCTACACGATGCTCGCCCCCGACCCGCGATCGGCCGAGTCGGCCAGCTGCTCGCTGTGGTTCCTGGCCATGGACCCGCGCCCGGGCGCGACCCCGACGCTGGGACGCAAGGCCAGCTACCCGATCACGCAGCTGCATGCTCGGGCCGACCCGTTTGAGTTGCGGATCGGCGACGCGCTCATGCGCGAGGACGCCATCGAGGGCGCGTTCGAGGACGTCTCCTGGGACCTACGATGGCGCGCGTCCGTGCGGGCCTACCAGCCCGTCCACCCGATCCTCGAACGCCTCGGCGTGGCCCAGACCGTGCTCGTGCTCCCCCACGCCGACATCGCCCTCGACGGCTCGGTCACCTTCGCCGGCCAGCGGCTCGAGCTCTCCGGGGTCAGAGGCGGACAGGCACACATCTGGGGCTCAAAACACGCGCGTTCGTGGGCCTGGGTGCACTGCAACGACTTCTCGACGCCGGCCGGCGAGCCGGTGTCGGGCGCCTTCCTGGACGGTGTGTCGGCGACCGTGTCGAGGCTCGGCCGCGACGTCGGCCCGAGCACGCCGGTCGTGGCGCGCATCGACGGCCAGGACTTTGAGTCGATCTCGCCGGTCCGCATCCTGCGTAACCGCAGCACGTACGAGCTGACCCGCTGGCGCTTCGAGGCCGCGGCCGGCGCTCGCAAGCTCGTCGGGGAGGTGGAGGCCGTCCGCGACCAGCTGGCCGGGGTGACGTACCACGATCCGGACGGCGAACAGGCCTTCTGTTACAACACGGAGACCGCGGCCCTGCGCCTGGACGTATACGGACGCGCCCGCCGGAGCGGCTGGTCGCACCGCCAGACGCTGGTGGCTCCTGGGCGGGCCCACTTCGAGTACGGGCAGCGGACCCCGGTCCCTGGCCTGGAGCTGCTGATCCGGTGAAGCTGCCGGCCCCTTTCCGGCCCTGGGACGAGCACCTGGCGATCGATCTGCCGGGCGCCCGGGCCGTGTTCACGACCCGCCGCGGCGGCTTCTCGACCGGCGCCTACTGGGCGCTGAACCTAGGTCGGCTCACCCGCGACGACCCTGGGGCCGTGCAGCGCAACCGGGCGCTGCTCCAGTCGCGGGTCGACGGGCAGCTGGCCATGATCCGTCAGGTCCACGGTACGCGCGTGCTGAAGCTCACGCGCGCCGGCAGTCTGGGCACGAGCCCGCACCGCACGCTCGAGGAGGCAGATGGGCAGGCCACCGCCCAGCCGGGAGTGGCTCCGATGGTCCTGACCGCCGACTGCCTGCCGATCGCCCTCGCCGGCGGCGGGGCCGTGGCCATGCTGCACGCCGGCTGGCGCGGGCTCGCTGACGGGATCGTCGATGAGGGGGTGCGAGCGCTGCGGGCGCTGGTCAACGGTGTGGAGCTGACCGCCGCCATCGGCCCGGGCGCCGGCGGCTGCTGCTATGAGGTCGGCGAGGAGGTCCACGAGCAGTTCGCCTCCTACGGGGCCGACGTGCACCGGGGAGCGAATCTCGATCTCAAGGCGATCGCCCGCGAGCAGCTCGAGCGCGCGGGGGCCCAGGCCGTCCACGACGTGGGGCTGTGCACGATCTGTTCCGCGGACTCGCTGTTCTTTTCCCATCGTCGCGATCGCGGCGTGACCGGGCGCCAGGCGGGGGTGGCGTGGTTGACCTGATCACAGGCTTGCGGGCCGACCGGGTGGCGGGCAACCTCGAGCGGGTGCGCGAGCAGATTGCCGCCACCGGGCGCGACCCGGGCCAGGTCGATGTCCTGGCCGCGGTCAAGTACGTCCCGCTTGAAGAGCTGGGCGTGCTGGCCGAGGCAGGGCTGCGGCTGCTGGGGGAGAACCGGGCTCAGGACCTGGTGGCCAAGGCCCAGGCCCATCCGGGATTCATCTGGGACTTCATCGGCCACCTCCAGAGCCGCAAGGTGCGGCAGATCCTTCCGTACGTGCGCTACATCCAGTCAGTGGCCAGCGACTCGGCCCTGGAGCAGCTGCGCCGCTACGGGACGCCCGAGACCGAGGTACTGGTCGAGGTCAACGTGGCCGGCGAGCAGGGCAAGAGCGGGATCGCACCCGGCCAACTGGCGGCCTTCCTCGACCGCTGCCCGGTGAAGGTGGCGGGGCTGATGACGATGCCGCCGCTCGCCGCCAGGCCCGAGGACAGCCGGCCACATTTCGCCGCCCTCCGTGGGCTGGCCGAGCGCTACGACCTGGCCCAGCTGTCCATGGGGACGAGCCAGGATTACCTGGTCGCGGTCCAGGAGGGGGCGACGATCGTGCGCCTGGGCACCACGCTCTATGCGGGCGGAGAGCCCTGACCGGAGGGCCCACGTCACCTTGACCGGGGGGCGAGGCGTCATAATCACGGCAGGGAATCCGCGCCGGTGCGCGAATAACCCAAATCGCATATGGCCTTTCGAGACACCTGGCATCGCGCGCTCGTGTATTTCGGGCTGGCGGAGGATGAGGCATACGAGGAGGAGCCGGACTCCTACGGTGAGTCCGAGTCCGAGCTTCAGGACACCTACTCGCAGCGTTCGACCGTCCGCCGCCTGAGCCCACGCCGGCGCCGCGACGAGATCGACGACATCTTCGGCGACGACGTGGACGCCGAGCGGCGGACGGCCTCGCTGCGGCCGGTCGGCGGCCCGCGGAACGGGCGCGGGAGCGGCGACGTGCGCGTGCACTTCGTCGCCCCCAAGAGCTTCAACGACGTTCAGGACGTCGCAGACAAGTTCAAGGAGGCGATCCCGGTGATCCTCAACCTCCAGAGCACGGACACCGACCTGGCCAAGCGCCTGATCGACTTCTCCAGTGGTCTCACATACGCCCTCGACGGCGGCATGCAGAGGATCGCCGACAAGGTGTTCCTGCTCACCCCCCGCAACGTCGAGGTCTCGGCCGAGCAACGCGCCGCCTTGGTCGAGAAGGGCTTCTTCAACCAGTCCTAACCTCGGGGTGCTAGCGCGCCGGCGACCCCCCTGCTGATGCCGCACTCGGCGGCCCGACGCGGCGCCCGGGTAACGTTCGCATGGTGGTCGTCGGCCTCATCGGTGCTGGCAACATGGCCCGCGCGCTTGCGCGAGGCTGGGGCGATCCGGTGCTGGTCTCTGACGCAGGGTCCGGGCGCGGTCGGGCGCTGGCCGGCGAGCTCGGGGGCGAGGCGCTTGACTCCAACGCGGCCGTGGCCGAGCGCGCCGACCTGGTCGTGCTCTGCCACAAGCCGGCGCAGCTGGAGACCGTGGCCGAGGAGATCGCCCCACGCGCGAAGGCGATCGCCTCGGTGCTGGCCGGCACTCCGATTCCCGCCCTCCAGCGGGCGTATCCGGGCCTTCCGGTGTTCCGGGTCGTTCCCAACACCCCGGTCGAGGTCCGGCGCGGTGTCATCTGCTACGCGGCCGCGGCCGACGTCCCGGCCGAGCTCGACCGTCAGGTCCGGGCGCTGTTCGAGCGGCTCGGGACGCTCATCGCGCTCGACGAGCCGCTGCTCGAGAAGGCCACCGCGGTGACCAGCGTCGGCCCGGCCTACCAGGCTCTCCTGGTCGAGGCCCAGGTCGACGCGGCGGTGCGCCACGGTCTGGGCGCGCCGCTGGCCGGGCGGCTTGTGTGCGAGACGATGGCCGGCACCGCCGAGCTCCTGGCCCGGCGCGGGTTCGACACCCTGGCGGTCCGGCGCGAGGTGAGCTCGCCTGGGGGCGTCACCGCCCGTGGGCTGGCCGCGCTCGAGGGTGGCGGAATCAGGCCGGCCTTCAACGACGCCTTCGACGCCGTAGCCGCATGGAGCGCCAAGTGACCGTACTAGCCATCACCCGGGGCGATGTGGCCAACTACGTTCAGGCGCTGTTCTACGTCTACATCCTGATCATCTTCCTGTACATCCTGTTGAACTGGATTTTCGCGATGGGCCTGCGAATGCCCTACTCGCGTTGGTCAGACGCGATCATCAACTTCCTGCGCGATGTCTCCGAGCCGTATCTGCGGCTGTTCCGCCGGTTCATTCCGTCGATCGGGATGTTCGACTTCTCACCCATCATCGCGATCATCGTCCTCTACATCCTGCAGGCGGTCATCCATAGCCTCATCGTCGGTTGACGGGCCGTTGGCGGCATCGGACGCGACTGCCCGGCGACGCCTGCGGGCCGGCGCCTTCGCCCGCGCGGCGCTCGTCGTGGCGGTGGTCGTCGGGCTCGATCAGCTGACCAAGCACACGCTGGCGGCCGGCATCGCCCCGGGGGAGACGCGCAAGTTCCTGCCGGCCATCAATCTGGTCCACGTCCGCAACACCGGCGTGGCTTTCGGCTTCCTCTCCGGGGGCGGGCCTCTGGTCCTCATCTTCACCCTGGCCGCCCTGGCCGTGCTGATCAGCTATCTGGCGCTGCGACCGGATCGGCCCTGGCTGTGGCTGCCCACCGGGATGCTCGTGGGCGGGGCGCTCGGCAACCTGATCGACCGGCTGGCCAGCGGGTCCGTGATCGACTTCATCAAGCTGCCCGCCTGGCCGGCCTTCAACGTGGCCGACATGTCGATCACCTTCGGCGTCCTGGCGCTGCTGTGGGTGCTGGAGGGACCGCGCCAGCGTGAGCACCTGGACCAGCCGCGCCAGCATGAGCTGGACCAGCCGCGCCAGCATGAGCACCAAGAGCGCTAGCCGCACCGAGGTCACCGTCTCCGAGGACGGGGCCGGGGTGCGCCTGGACCGGTTCGTGGCCGCCACCGTCGGCTCGCGGGCCCGCGCCCAGAGCCTGATCGACGCCGCCCGCGTGAAGGTCGACGGGCGGCCGCGACCGAAGCGCCACATGGTGCGGGCCGGAGAGTTGATCGCGATCGAGATCGAGGACGAGCCCGTCGGCCGGGCACCGACCTCTGGTCCCACGGCTTCGTTCACCGTCGCCTATGAGGACGACTACCTGATGGTGGTTGACAAGCCGGCCGGCGTCGTCGTGCACCCGGCCCGGGGGCACGCCACCGGGACGCTGGCCCAGGCACTCGGCGGGCGCTCGTCGGGCGGCGAGGATCGGTGGCGAGCGGGCATCGTCCACCGGCTTGACCGCGACACCTCCGGGCTGCTCGTGGTGGCCAAGAGCGACGCCGTCCATCGTGCGCTGAAGGCACTGCTGGCCTCCCGGAAGCTCCGGCGCGAGTACCTGGCTCTGGTGGACGGCCGAGTCTCGGCGCGTACCGGCACGATCGACGCGCCGATCGGCCGCGACCGCCATGACCGCCTGAGGATGTCGATCGAGACCGATCACCCACGCCCGGCAAGGACACACTTCGAGGTCGAGCGCTTCCTCCCCAGCGCGACCCTGCTGCGGGTCTCGCTCGAGACCGGCCGCACCCATCAGATCCGCGTTCACCTGGCCGCGATCGGCCATCCCATCGCTGGCGACCCGCTCTACGGGGAGCCCGGGCGCTACGGGCTGACCCGGCAGTTCCTACACGCCCGGCGCCTGGCCTTCCCGCACCCTGTCACCCATGAACCGATCGACGTGCGTTCGGAGCTGCCCGAGGACCTGCGCGTGGCGCTGGAACGAGCCGAGGAGGGCGCGGGCGCCGCTCACTGATCGTGGGGTCCGCGGCCGTCCACGGCCGTCCCCGGCCGTCGCCGGCCGTCGCCGGACCGCCCCGCGGGAGCGTGGTCGCCACGTGGCGTCGAGACAACGCACCCATCCCACCGCGCAGGGGGTTGTTGTCCGGTCGTCGCCATGCGGCGATGAGGCCACACACCACATCCTGACGGTCACCGAGTGTTGTCTCGTCGCCACCAGTCGTGCGCGGGGTGGCGATGGCATGACGCACCCCGCCCCCCGCCCCCGGGGTCCGTCGCGGTTTCGTCGCCATGCGGCGGCCACACGACAGACCTCTTAGAGCGGATGGGGGTTTGGCGCCTGGTCGCCGTTCCTGACGCCGCGGCGCGGTACTTCGTAAACTCAGGGACAGAACGTAACCCTCGACCCCGACCGGCCGGGTCGCGCCCTGCCTCCACCTGGAGGTTCGCGAGTAACGCCGGCGGGCACTGGCCAGAACGAAAACAAAAGGGAGCAGAACCGTGGCTCAGATCGGCGTAAAGGAGCTGCTGGAGGCCGGTGTGCATTTCGGCCACCAGACGCGCCGCTGGAATCCAAAAATGCGTCGCTTCATCTTCGGTGAACGCGACGGCATCTACATCATCGACCTCCTGCAGACCGAGGAGTTGCTCGAGGACGCAAGGAACTTCGCCCGCGAGCTCGCCCGCCATGGCGGGACGATTCTGTTCGTGGGCACCAAGAAGCAGGCCCGCGACGTGATTCAGGAGGTCGCGGAGTCGGCCGCGATGCCGTACGTGAACCATCGCTGGCTGGGCGGCCTGTTGACGAACTTTCAGACCATCTCGCTGCGGATCAAGCGCCTGCACGACCTCGAGCGCTACGAGTCGGAGGGTCAGCTCCAGCTGCTCCCGACCCGCGAGCGGATCTCCGCGCAGGCTGATCTCGAGAAGCTGCGCGCCAACCTGGGCGGCGTAAAGGCCATGGACCGCGTGCCCAACGCCGTGTTCGTGATCGATCTGAAGACCGAAGCGATCGCGGTCCGGGAGGCCCAGCGCCTGCGGATCCCGATCATCGGCCTGGTCGACACCAACTGTGACCCGGACGGGATCGACTACGTGATTCCCGGCAACGACGACGCGATCCGGTCGTGTGCGGCGATCACGCGGGCCATCGGGGACGTGGTCTCGGAGTCGCACGCCGCGTGGGTGGCCGAGGAGGAGCTTGCGCGGCTGGAGCGCGAACGGCGCGAGGCCGAGGAGCAGGCCCGGCGCGAGGCCGAGGAGCAGGCGCGCCGCGAGGCCGAGGAGGCTGCCGCGGCGGCGGCGGCCGAGGCGGCGGCGGCGGCCGAGGCGGCGGCGGCAGCGCAGGCTGCGCCGGAGGCGCCACCCGCGGCGGGGGCTCCGCGCGCCGCACCGGCTGCACCCCCAACCCCCGCCGCACCGCCCGCACCGGAACCCCCGGCCGCCGCGCCCGAGGCGGCGGCACCGGCTCCGACCCCGGAGGCCCCGGCCGCGGAGGCCCCGGCCGCGGAGCCCCCGGCGGCCGAGGTGCCGCCCGCCGAGCCGCCGGCGGCCGAGTCCGAGGCGGCCGAGCCCCCGGCGGCCGAGCCCCCGCCCGCCGAGCCCGAGGCAGCCGCCCCTCCGCCCGCCGAACCCGAGGCGGCCGAGTCCCCGGCGCCACAGCCCGAACCGGCCGAGCCGGCAGCCGCTGAGCCCGAGGCCGCCGAGCCGACCGAGGAGACCACATGACCGAGCCCACGGCCAAGGACGTCAAGGTCCTGCGCGACCGCACGGGCGCGGGCGTGCTGGCCTGCCGAGATGCGCTGACCGAGGCCGAGGGGGATTTCGACCGGGCGGTCGAGATCCTCCGGGCCCGCGGTCAGGCCCAGGCGGCCAAGCGATCGGGCGCCGAGGCGAGCGAGGGCGTGGTGCAGAGCTACATCCACCCTGGCAACCAGATCGGCGTGCTCGTCGAGGTGGACTGCGAGACCGACTTCGTCGCCCGGACGGACCGGTTCGTCGAGTTCGCGCGCGAGCTCGCTCTCCACATCGCGGCCGCCGCGCCGCTCGCCGTGAGCGACGCGGATGTCCCGGCCGAGGACCGCGAACGGGAGGAGCGGATCGCGACCGAGCAGGCGGCCGACCGGCCCGAGAACGTGCGCGAACGGATCGTCCAGGGCAAGCTCGACAAGTGGCTCGACGACGTGGTGCTCCTGCGCCAGAAGCATGTCAACGAGGAAAAGTACGGCGGCAAGACGATCGAGGAGCTGCGTGCCGCGCTCGCCAGCGAGACGGGCGAGAACGTCGTCATCCGCCAGTTCGCCCGGTTCGCGGTCGGTGGCTGAGCCCGCGCAGCGAGCGGCGCCCGCGCCGGCGCCGGTCTTCCGCAGGGTGCTCCTGAAGCTCTCCGGTGAGGCGCTGATGGGCGAGCGGGACTACGGGATCGATCCCGAGCGGGTCGCGGCGATCGCCGCTGAGGTGGCCGGCGTTCACCGGCGAGGCGTCGAGGTGGCGATCGTCGTGGGCGGCGGCAACGTCTACCGCGGATTGGCGGCGACCGCGCGCGGCATGGATCGCGCCACCGGCGACTATATGGGGATGCTGGCCACCGTGCTCAATGCGCTCGCCCTCCAGGACGCCCTCGAGAAGGAGGACATCGCAACGCGGGTCCAGTCGGCGATCACCATCTCGGAGGTCGCGGAGCCCTATATCCGGCGCCGCGCCATGCGCCACCTCGAGAAGGGGCGGATCGTGATCTTCGCCGCCGGGACCGGAAACCCGTTCTTCACCACCGACACCGCCGCCGCGCTGCGCGCCGCAGAGCTACACGCCGAGGTGGTGCTGATGGCCAAGAACGGCGTGGAAGGGGTCTACAGCGACGATCCGGCCAAGGATCCAACCGCCGAGTTCATCCCTGAGATCTCCCACAAGGAGGCGCTCACCCGCGGCCTGCAGGTGATGGATTCGACCGCCTTCGCCCTGTGCATGGATAACAATCTGCCGATCGTCGTCTTCAACATGTCAGACAGGCGGAACATCGACAAGATAGTGTCGGGCGAACGAGTCGGGACTCTGGTACGGACATGAAGGGGCCAAGGTGACCCATTCAGAGATGATCGACGAGCTGCTGGAGGACGCGCGGGAGCGGATGGCCAAATCCATCGATGCGACTCGCCACGAGTTCGGCTCGGTCCGGACCGGGCGGGCGAGTCCGGCCCTGCTGGACCGGATCGCGGTCGATTACTACGGCACGGCCACCCCGCTGAAGCAGCTGGCGACGATCAGCGCCCCGGAGGCGCGACTGCTCTCGATCCAGCCCTACGACAAGAGCTCGATCAAGGCCATCGAGCGGGCGATCCTGGAGTCGGACATCGGGCTGACCCCGTCCAACGACGGGAACCTGATCCGCCTGACCGTTCCCGAGCTGACCGAGGAGCGGCGCAAGCAGCTGGTCCGGGTCGTGCGCCATATCGCCGAGGAGGGGCGGGTCGCCGTCCGCAACATCCGCCGCGACGTGATGCACGACCTGCGCGAGCTCAAGGAGGCGGGGGAGGCGGGATCCGATGACGAGCACCGGGCCGAGCAGGAGCTCCAGAAGGTCACCGACGGGCGGATCAAGGAGCTCGACGAGATTCTGAAGCGCAAGGAAGAAGAGATCCTGGAGGTCTAACGTGGCTGACCCCCGGAGCGGTCTCTCTGCCGGACTTGAGCGGAGGGGGGAGGCCGGGAGGGCGGCCGACGGCGGCCCCGACGCCCGCCCCCGCTATGTCGCCATCATCACCGACGGCAACGGCCGGTGGGCGAAGGGGCGCGGGCTGCCGGTGATCGCCGGTCACGAGGCCGGCGCCGACACGGTCAAGGCCCGGCTGCGGGACGCGGTCGACCTGGGCGTCGAGGAGCTGACCGTGTACTCGTTCTCCACCGAGAACTGGAGCCGCTCCCCGGACGAGGTCTCCGCCCTGATGCTGATGATGCGACGGCGGATCGATCAGGAGACGCCCGAGCTGAACGACGAAGGCGTGCGAATGCGCTTCGTCGGCCGGCGCAGCGACCCGGTGCCGACGGAGCTGATCGAGCGGATGGCCTGGGCCGAGGAGCTCACCGGCGCCAATACCCGGATC
Organism: uncultured Solirubrobacterales bacterium; assembly: GCA_963704385.1. Classification (GTDB taxonomy): domain Bacteria; phylum Actinomycetota; class Thermoleophilia; order Solirubrobacterales; family Solirubrobacteraceae; genus Palsa-465. Next base: position 4,136,513 of record OY969904.1, on the reverse strand, counting down.
ACCCTGTTCGTCGCCTTCAACTATGGCGGGCGAGCGGAGATCCTGGACGCGGCGCGAACGTTCACCGCGGGCACCGAGGAGGACTTCCGGGCTCACCTGTACGCGCCCGAGATGCACGATCCGGACCTGATCATCCGCACCAGTGGCGAGCAGCGGATCTCCAATTACCTGCTGTGGCAGGGGGCGTATGCGGAGCTCGTGTTCCGCGAGGAGCTGTGGCCGGACTTCTCGCGGGAGGCGTTCGAGCAGAGCCTGGCCGAGTATGGCGCTCGTCAGCGCCGCTTCGGGCGACGCTGATGCCGTCGGCCCGCCGGACGCGTACCCGTGGAGGGACCCCGCCGCGTGAGCCCCGCCGCGGGCGGGCCGCCCGCGGCAACAATCCGCGCCGGCGTCAGCGCCGCTCGGGCTCGGAGCTGCTCACGAGGATCCTCATCGCGATCCCGGCGGCGATCGCGGTGGTCATCCTGGTCGACCTCGGCGGCTTGCCATTCGTGCTGTTCATGATCGCTGTCGGCTGGGGCTGCATGTTCGAGCTCTACCGGCTCCTGGATCGCTGGAGGCCGGTGACGCTGGTCGGCCTCGCCGCAGCCGCCGCGATGGTCATCGCAGCGCGATACGGCGGCGCGCGGTATGTGCTCGAGGTGGCCGTGGCCACCGTGCCGGTGCTCTTCCTGTTGGTGGTCGCCCGCGGACAGGGTCACGCGACGGTGGCGATCGCCGGCACGCTCCTGGGCGTCTATTGGATCGGCTTCGCCGTGGCCCACGGAGAGCTGCTGCGCCAGCTCCCGCATGGCAAGGGAGTGTTCATCGACGTGCTCGTTGGCACGTTCGTCGCCGACACGGTCGCCTACATCGGCGGGCGGCTGTTCGGTCGCCGACCGCTTGCGCCTCAGATCTCACCCAACAAGACCGTGGAGGGCCTGTTCTGCGGGATGCTCGCCGCGATCGTCACGCTGTTCCTGGCCGGCCTGTTCCAGAGCTGGCTCACCAACGGAGACGCCCTGGCCCTGGGATTCGCGGTCGCGATCCTGGGACCGATCGGCGACCTGTTCGAGTCGGTGGTCAAGCGCGACGCCGGCGCCAAGGACGCCGGCACCGTGTTCGGGCCCCACGGAGGGATCCTCGACCGGGCGGACGCGGCCCTGTTCACGATCGTCGCCGGCTACTACGTGTGGCTGGCGATGATGCACTAACGTCGGGTCCGTGCCTCGCCGACTGGCCATCCTCGGGTCGACGGGGTCCATCGGCGTCCAGGCCCTCGACGTCGTCGCGGGCGCCGGGGACGAGCTCAGCGTGGTCGCGCTGAGCGCCTCCAGCGGATGGGCGCCGCTGATCGAGCAGGCGCGCCGTCACGGCGTGCGGCGAATTGCCCTCGCCGACCGGGACGCTGCCGCCCGCGCCGCCGAGGCGTGGACCGAGGGCGAGGTGCTGGCCGGGCCGGACGGGATCGTGCAGCTGCTCACCGAGGGCGAGTGCGATCTCGTGCTCAACGCGATCGTCGGCTCGGCCGGGCTGGTGCCGACCGTCGCGGCACTGGGGGAGGGCATCGACCTGGCGCTGGCCAACAAGGAGTCACTGGTCGTCGGCGGCGAGCTGGTCACCCAGCTGGCCGAGGCGACCGGCGCTCAGATCATCCCGGTCGACTCCGAGCACTCCGCGCTCTACCAGCTGCTCACGGTCGAGCGCGCGGGAACGGTCGATCGCCTGATCCTGACCGCCTCGGGCGGACCGTTCCGTGGCCTGCGCCCCGACCAGCTCCAGGACGTCACGGTGGAGCAGGCGCTGGCCCATCCGACCTGGCAGATGGGCGGGAAGATCACGATCGATTCGGCGACGCTGATGAACAAGGGGCTCGAGCTGATCGAGGCCCACCATCTGTTCGGGACCCCGTACGAGCAGATCGAGGTCGTCGTGCACCCGCAGTCGATCGTCCACAGCCTGATCCAGCTCTGCGACGGGGCGACGCTCGCGCACCTCGGCTACCCCGACATGCGCGTCCCGATCTCGTTTGCGCTGCACTACCCGGAGCGGGTCGACGTGCCGGTCGCCCGGCTCGACCTGGTCGGGCTCGGCGAGCTGACCTTCGAGGCGGCCGACGAGCGGACATTCGCCTGCCTGCGCCTGGCCCGCGAGGCCGGGCAGGCGGGCGGGACGGCGCCCTGCACGCTGAACGCCGCCAACGAGATCGCGGTCCACGCCTTCCTGGCCGGGAGGATCCGGTTCCTGGACATCGGGAGCGTGATCGACGAGACGCTCGAGTCGCTGCCGGCCGAGCAGGTGCACTCGTTCGACGCTCTCGGTGAGGCCGACGCCCACGCGCGCCGACTGGCGGGCGAGCTGGTCGCGGTCCGCGCGGCGGCCTGAGGCCGCGCCCCGCTCTTATCGGGCGTTCACCTCCCGCCTGCCACACTGACACACGTGTCCTACGTCCTCGCGGCCGCCGGATTCGCGGCCCTGATAATCCTGCACGAGTTCGGCCACTTCACCGCGGCCAAGGCCGTGGGCATGCGGGTCGAGCGCTTCTCGCTGTTCTTCGGCAACGCGCTGGTCAAGTTCCGCCGCGGCGAGACCGAGTACGGGATCGGTTGGATCCCGCTCGGGGGGTACGTGAAGATCACCGGAATGAACCCGCGTGAGGAGCTCGAGCCCGACGTCGTGCCGCGCGCCTACTACAACCAGGCCGTCTGGAAGCGTGTGGTGGTGATCCTGGCCGGGCCGGCGGTCAACCTCCTGATCGCCTTCCTCATCATCTGGGCTCTGTTCCTCTCCAACGGCCAGGAGGTGCCGACCAAGCAGGTGGCCCTGGTTCAGAGCAATCCGGCCGCCAGCGCCCTCAAGGTCGGTGATCACATCGTCTCGGTCGACGGCGTCTCGAGCTCGCCCGACGCGATCCGAGCGGCGATCGCCAGGCATACGTGCGCCGGCCCCGAGGTCAACGGGTGTGTGGCCGCCACGCCGGCCCGAGTCGTCGTCCGCCGCGACGGGCACCTGCTCACGTTCGAGCTCCGGCCGCGGTACAGCGCGGCCGAGCGCAGGCCGCTGATCGGGTTCGCGTTCGGAGAGGGAGGGCAGTCGGTGGGCGCGGTCCAGGCCGCGTCGCTGACGGCCAGCGGGCTGTGGTCGGTGACCGAGCAGACGGTTTCGCGCGTGGCGCGGATCTTCGAGCCCCAGGACCGCCGCCAGCTGCACGGCGTGGTCGGCGGCTTCACGGTGACGCAGGAGTCCTTCGCCCAATCCACGTCCCTCGCCCTCGAGGTCCTGGCCCTGATCTCGCTGTCCCTGGCCGTGATCAACCTGTTCCCGTTCCTGCCTCTGGACGGGGGTCACGTGTTCTGGGCGCTGGCCGAGAAGGTCAGGGGCAAGCGGATCCCCTTCGAGGTCATGGAGCGGGCCAGCGTCGTTGGCTTCGTGCTGATCGTGATCATCTTCGTGATCGGCCTCTCCAACGACATCTCGACTCTGAGCGGCAGCGGGTTCAACGTTCGCTAGTTAGAGACCCCGCCCCGGCCTGGCGGACGCTTCGATAGCGTGTTCCCGAATCCCAGGTTCATGCAGGCATCCGGAGGAGAGCGAATGGAAGGCACCACGATCACACCGGCAGCGGGGCGGGCAGTCGATGCTCCGACGCTGACCGAGGCGCTGCGCCGCACCGCGGCCAACCACCCCACAGTGGTGGCGGTCCGCATGCCGGACGACAGCGTTTCGCTGACGTGGTCGGAACTTCTGGCTCGGATCGATGCCGTCGCCGGAGGGCTCTCCCAACTGGGCGTGGGTCGCGGCGACGTGGTCGCGATCATGCTCGGCAACCGGCCCGAGTTCCACATCGCCGACCTCGCTGCCGTGACCCTCGGGGCCACGCCGTTCTCGATCTACACGACCTATCCGGCCGCTGAGATCCGTTACCTGGTCGACGATTCGGGCGCCAAGCTCGTGTTCGTGGAGCAGGCCTTCCTGCCGGTGCTGCTCCAGGCGCGCGAGAGCCTGCCCGAGCTCGAGCAGGTGGTTGTCGTCGACGGCGAAGCGCCCGAGGGGACGATCTCGCTCGCTGAGGTCGAGCGCTCGAACCCGGGCTTCGACCCGGCCGCGTTGGAGCCCGTCGGCCGAGAAGACGTGCTGACCCTCATCTACACCTCAGGAACGACAGGTCCGCCGAAGGGCGTCCAGCTCTCGCATCACAACGTGATGTTCGCGGCCAGGACGATCGAGGAGGTCATCACCTTCGACGCGGGCAGCAAGGTGATCTCCTGGCTCCCCGCGGCCCATATCGCCGAGCGCATGGCTCACCACTACATCCCGGTGATCTATGCGGGCACGATCAGCTGCTGTCCCAACCCCAGGGAGATCGTCTCCTACCTGCCCCAGGTTCACCCCAACTGGTTCTTCGCCGTACCGAGGATCTGGGAGAAGCTCAAGGCGGGTCTCGAGGCGATGCTGGCCGGGCAACCCGACGAGCAGCGTCAGCCGGTCGAGGAGGCGCTCGCCGCCTCGCTTCAGCGGGTGCGCCTGCGCCAGGCCGGCGCGCCCATCCCCGACCAGCTCGAGGCGACTGTGGCGCAGGCCGACGAGCAGATCTTCTCCAAGCTGCGGGCGATGCTCGGGCTCGACGAGCTGAACGCCGTCAACGTCGGTGCGGCGCCCACTCCGGTCGAGGTGCTGGAATTCTTCCACGCTCTCGGGATCGAGCTGGCCGAGCTGTGGGGCATGTCCGAGACATGCGGGTCGGGGACGTGTAACCGGCCGGGTGAGGTCAGGATCGGGACGGTCGGGCCGCCCGCCCCCGGCTGCGAGATCAAGATCGCTTCCGACGGCGAGGTCCTGGTCCGGGCCGAGTTCGTGATGCTCGGCTACCGGAACAAGCCCGAGCAGACCGCCGAGGCGATCGACGCGGACGGCTGGCTCCACACCGGTGACATCGGCGAGCTCGACGAGCACGGGTATCTGCGGCTCGTCGACCGCAAGAAGGAGATCATCATCAACTCCGCCGGCAAGAACATGTCCCCGGCGAACATCGAGTCGGCGATCAAATCGGCCAGCCCGCTGATCGGACAGGCGATCTGCATCGGGGACCGTCGCCCCTACAACACGGCACTGATCGTGCTCGACGCCGACTTCGCGCCGCAATGGGCCACGCGCCAGGGTCTCGAGGGCGACGGGCTCGCCGAGCTGGCGGACTCACCGGAGGTGGTCCAAGCCGTCCAGGAGGGGATCGACGAGGCCAACCGCCACCTGGCCCGGGTGGAGCAGATAAAGAAGTTCACGATCGTCAGGGGCGACTGGCTGCCGGGCGGCGACGAACTGACGCCGACGATGAAGCTCAAGCGCAAGCCGATCGCCGACAAGTACACGCCCGAGATCGATGCCATGTACTCGGGCTGAGCCGCCCGAGTCAGACACGTGGCCGTCCGCTCAGGCTTCGCAGAGATCGGCGCGCAGCTCTCCCGGCGGCGGGCGGAGGCTGCCGAGGCCTGGCAGCTGACCGAGGAGCTCGTGCTCATCGGCGCTGGCGAGCCGATCCCGATTCCCGGACGCGCCGACCTCACATATCCCTATCGCGCCCACTCCGAGTACTACTACCTGACCGATCGCAACCGGCCCGGAGGGGTCCTGGCCTTCGATCCCCAGGAAGGCTGGTTCGATTTCGTGCTCCCGGTGACGGACGACGAGCGCGTGTGGACCGGCGTCGCGGACGGGGAGCCCGGTGGCCTCTCGACGGCGGCCCTGCCGTCGTGGCTCGAGTCTCGGACCGGCCGGCCGATCGCGTGGCTCGGTACCCCGCCGGCCGCGGCATCGTCCGACCCGGAACTGACCGCAGAGCTCCGTTTCCGTCTCAGCGACGTGCGCGTGGTCAAGGATGACGTCGAGCTAGAGCGGATGCGCGCCGCGGACCGGGCCACGACAGCTGGTTTCGCGGCCGTCGTGGCCATGCTGAACGAAGGCACGAGCGAACGCGAGGCCCAGATCGAGCTGGAGGCCGCGGCGTTTCGCCACGGCGGCGATGCGATGGCCTACGAGACGATCGTCGCCTCGGGGACTAACTCCGCCGTGCTCCACTTCCCGCCCGGCGCCCGGCGCTTTCGCTCCGGCGAGCTCGTGCTGATCGACGCCGGCGCCGAATACTCCCTCTACGCGAGCGACGTGACCCGGACCTATCCGGTCGGCGGCCAGCTGAGCTCTCTGCAGCGGGAACTCCACGCGCTCGTCCGCGCCGCGCAGCTCGCGGCCGTCGAGGGCTGCCGGCTGGGCACCGAGTGGCGAGACGTCCACCTCACGGCCGCGCGGGTCATCGCCGAAGGGCTGGTGGTCTTCGGGGCCCTGCGGGGAGAGCCCGAGGCTCTGGTCGAGACTGGCGCCGTCTCGCTGTTCTTCCCGCACGGGATCGGGCACCTGGTCGGCCTCGGCGTGCGGGACGCCGGCGAGGGGCTTCGCAGGCGAGGCGATAGCCCGCCGGTCCAGAACCTACGCATCGACCTGGCGCTCCGGGCCGGCATGGTGGTGACAGTCGAGCCGGGGATCTACTTCATCCCGGCGCTGCTCCAGGATCCCGAGCGCCGCGACCGCCACCGGGACGAGGTCGACTGGGCGCTGGTGGACCGGATGCTCGACTTCGGCGGGATCCGGATCGAGGATGACGTACTGGTCACCGACCAGGGGCCTGAGGTGATGACGACCGACGTCCCGCTGCTCGACTAGCCCACGAGCGCCGCCAGCGACCCGTCGCCGTGATCGCGCACCGCTCCGCGGACGGCCTCGCCGTCGACGGTGAGAATCGTCGAGGGCTCGCACGCGACCACGCTCGCCCTCCTCGGAACGCGGTGCAGCACGGCGATCTCGCCAAAGGCATCGCCGGGGGAGAGCTCCTGACGCACGGCCCCATCGACGTATACGTGCGCGCGACCGCTCAGCAGGACGTGATAGGTGTCGTCGCGCTCGCCGGTGGTGACGATCGGCGCCCCGGCGTCCACCTCCTGCACCCGGCTTCCGTGGATCAGCTCGGCCACCGCCCCGGACCCCAGTGAGTGGACCAACGGCGCCTGCGCGAGCGCCGTCCAGGGATCGATCCGGTCAGGGGCGGGTGAGGTCCAGTCGGGCGCGTGGAGCTCGACTCCGGATACCGCGGCCAGGAAGTCCTCCCGTTCCAGGGCGTGGAGAACGACTTCGGTGAGCGCTCTGACCGTGGCCGCGCGCGGGGCGCTGCGCAACAGGGCACGCTCTCCGAATTGATCGCCCCGGCGCAGCTCGGCCACGAGGAAGCCCTCGACCTCCACCGCGAGCCTGCCGTCGTCCACGAGAAACCAGCGCCGGCCGTCGACGTCGCCCTGGTGGACGATCTCCGTGCCCGCTTCACGGCGCTCGGTGTCAAGCCGCGCGGCGACGCCCTCGAGCACGTCGAGGGGCAGCGGGGCGAAGAACGGCACTCTCTGCAGGAGCTCGAGGACGTCCTGTCGAGCCACGGCCCGTTCGTCGACGCGGGCGAAGCTGCTGCGTCCGAGGACGACCACCACCGGCAGCGCGCATCCGGCCAGAAGCAGTGCTCCGCGGGTGCCGAAGGCGACCAGCAGGAGTGGTGCCAGGAGGCTGCCGAGGCCCTCGAACAGCAGCTTCCCGCTCTCCATGGCCCCCGTCACGGGCCCGATCTCGTCGCCGGGGACGATGCGGTTCAACAGCGTCTGCGCGGACACGTCCGACAGGGACATCCCGAGGCCCCAGAGGACGATCAAAGTCACGGCGGGGGCGGCGCTGGCCGCGATCCCGATGACGGCGATGGGCAGGCCGCAGAGCACGAGGCCCAGCGCCAACCAGTCGGCGAGCCGGCGATTGCCGACCAGATGGCCGGTAACCAGCACCCCGGCCAGTGCTCCGGCCGCGGCGGCGGCCATGAGGATCCCGAACCCAGCCTTGCCCAGCGACAGCAGCTGCAAGGACGCGACCACGGCCAGGGCCAGCCAGAGCCCGCGCATCAGCGACCGCAGGCAGGCATAGACGACGATCAGGCGGGCTTCGCTACCCCGGCGCAGCGCGTGCACGCCGGCGCGCAGACCGCGCAGGCCGCTGGTCGCCGTGACGAACGGACGCGCGCGGCGGATGACCGCCGTCGCCGCCATCCCGGCCAGGTACAGGGCTGCGGCGATGGCGACTGGGATCGCGATCGGAAGGGCGGCGACCAGCAGCCCGCCGAGCAGCGCGCCGACCAGCTGGCCGGAGGTCTTGACGTTCGAGAGCAGCGCCGTGGCCGCGCTCAGCTCCCCGGGCGTGCGAACGAGGGCCGGAAGCAGTGCGGCCTGAGCCGGGCGGTATGCGGATCCGATCGCCGCGTCGAGCCAGATGAGGCCGATGACGACTCCGAACGGCACGTGCAGAGCCAGCGCGGCCGCGGTCAGCGCGGTCACCGCACCGCGCCCGCCCGCGGTCAGCGTCAGGACGCGATGGCGCTGAGCGTGATCGGCGAGCTTGGTCGTCCACAGGCCGGCGAGCGCCGCCGCCGCGAAGCGGAAGCCGATCAGGCCCACCGCCAGCGCGCCGTCGACACTGTAGGCGTGCACCGCCACGGTCGTGCCCAGCACCCATTCGGCAAGCGTGACGGCGGCGAATCCGGTCACGACCCCGCGCACGCTCGCGTTCCGAAGCGTGCGGCGGGTCAAGCCGGCAGTCTCGGTCCGCGCCCCGTCCATGGCCGCGCGGGATCATAAACTCGGGTGGCGCTAGTGGGACTCGAGGCGTCCGCTGCCCGTCCGGCCGGTGGGGCTGAGATAGTCGGCCTCGGCCTGACCGAGCGGCGTCGCCGGCGCGGCGCCGTGCAGGTACTCCGCGGCGATGGCGCCCCAGTCGCCCCCGGCACGGAGTTGCTCCAGCACGACGGCGACCATGCCGTGCATCCGCCGGATGAGGATCGCGTCGGGGGGCACGGTGAACTGGTTGACCTGCGTCTTGATCGCGGCCCGCTGGTTGCTATCGGCGCCCTCCTTGGCGCCCTCCCGGCCGCCCTCCCGCCCGGGCTCCCGCTCCCGGTCCCGTCGCGCCCGATCGCCCGAGAAGCGGCGTTGGCCCGGCACGGCGTACCACTTGATCGCCCACCGCATCAGGCGCAGCGCGACGTCGGCGTCGACCACGTCCGCCCGTCCCGCGGGCAGGTAGCCGCCGGCGACCAGGGCCTGCTTGAGGCCGGCCGCATCACGGCGGCGTACGGCGAGAGCGATTGCCCGCTCCTGCGCCACGCGGGCGGCATCGATGTCCCGGACCAGGCCGAAGTCGAGGAAGCAGACCTCGCCGTTGGGGCACAGAAGGTAGTTGCCCGGATGCGGGTCGCCCAGAGCGGTCCGGTCGCGGTAGGTCAGGCCGAAGAAGAACCTGAACACGATCTCGCCGAAGCGGTCGCGCTCGGGCTCCTCGGCCCGGCGCACGGCCTCGAACCGCTCGCCCTCCACGTACTCCGACACGAGCACCCGGCGGGTCGAAAGGTCGGTATGGACCCGGGGGACGCGGATGAACGGGTGTCCGCGCATCAGCCGTCCGATCCGCCGCTGGTTCTGGGCCTCGAGCTCGTAGTCGAGCTCCTCAGCGATCCGCTCGCGCATCTCCGCCGCCATCGCCTTGGCGTCCAAGCCCGGGGCGAGCCGCTTGACCAGCGGGAGCAGGAGCATCGCGTTGCGCAGATCGGTCTCGACCGCCTCGGCCACGCCCGGATACTGGATCTTGACGGCCACTTCGTCGCCGTCGATGGTCACGGCGCGATGGACCTGGCCGATCGACGCCGCGGCGAAGGCCCGGTCGTCGAAGTCCGAGAACACCCGCTCGACCGGCTGACCGAACTCCCGGCGCATCAGCTTCTCCAGCCGCGCGAACGGCACGGGAGGCACGTCGTCGCGGAGCGTGGCCAGCCGGCGCTGCAGGTCATCGCGCTGCTCGGGCTCCAGGCCGTCGAACTCGACCATCGAGATCATCTGCCCAACCTTCATCGCCGCGCCGCGCAGCCGTCCGAGCTGCTCGACGAGCTCCTGTACCAGCGCGGCCGTGCGCGCAGTCTCGGCCGCCGCCGCCCGCTCAGGCGTCCGGACCCGATTGGCGGCCCTCATCCCGGCCCACCGCACGCCCTGCCCGGTCACCAGGCCGCCCACCCGCGCCGTGCGGGCCACCCGACCCTTGGGCAGCCGCCCAGCCTCGGGCAACGGATCGTCGGCGGGCACGCTGGCCATCAACCGAGCCTAGCGACCCGGCCACCCACTGACCGGGAGAGGCACTCGGGTCGCTACCGTTGCGGCATGTCACAAAACGCAGAAATCGATCCCTCGGTTCCGCCCTCCGGGGCCGGGTGTGTCGAGTGCCTGGCCGAGGGCGGCTGGTGGCTTCATCTGCGCCGCTGCGCCCAGTGCGGTCACATCGGCTGCTGTGACTCCTCGCCTTCCCAGCACGCCAGCGCTCACGCCGCCGAGGCCGGGCACCCCATGGTCCAGAGCTTCGAGCCCGGCGAGGAATGGTTCTGGGACTACAGCACGCAGCAGTTCTACGAAGGCCCTTCCCTCGCGCCGCCCGACCACCATCCGCTCGACCAGCCGACGCCGGGCCCGGCCGGGCGCGTGCCCGCCGACTGGCAGCGACACCTGCACTGACGCCGGCCCGCGCACGTGCCCGATCTACGCGTGGCCCTGATCGGCTACGGCCTGGCCGGCCGGAGCTTCCACGCACCGCTGATCGAGGCCACGCCCGGGCTGACGCTCGCCCTGGTCGTCACCGCGAGCCCAGAGCGCCGCGCGCAGTTGGCCCGGGACCATCCGCAGGCGGAGGTTGTGGGGACCCCGGCTGAGCTGTGGGAGCGAGACGATGTCGATCTGGTCGTGGTCGCGGCTCCGAACACCGCTCACGGCGAATTGGCGCACGCGGCGATCGCTCGGGGTCTTCCGGTCGTCGTCGACAAGCCGCTGGCCGTCACGGCCGGGGAGGCGGAGGCCGTCGTCCAGCATGCCCAGGAGGCGGGCGTCGTGCTGACGGTGTTCCAGAACCGTCGCTGGGACTCGGACCACCTCACGCTCGTACGCCTGATCGCCGACGGCCGGCTCGGCGCCGTCATGCGCTATGAGTCGCGCTTCGAGCGCTGGCGGCCGCACCTGCAAGAGGGGGCCTGGCGTGAGGAGCTGCCACCGCAGGAGGGCGGCGGAGCCCTGCTCGATCTGGGCAGTCACCTGGTCGACCAGGCGCTCGTCCTGTTCGGGCCGGTCGTCGATGTCTACGCCGAGGTCGACGCGCGGAGGGGCGCTCCCGCGGATGACGACGACTTCGTGGCGCTGCGACATCGGGACGGCACGATCAGTCACCTGCGCGCCTCGGCCACGACGGCCGCGCCCGGCCCCCGTCTGCGCGTGCTGGGCACCGAGGCGGCGTTCGTCGTGGCCGATCTGGACTCCCAGGAGGACGAATTGCGCGCCGGGCGCTACCCACAGGCCGGCCACGACTGGGGCGTCGAGCCCGAGTCGAGGTGGGGCCGGTTGGTCACCGGAGAGCACAGCGCTCCGGTCCGAAGCGAGCGCGGTGACTGGCCCCGGTTCTACGTTCTGCTCGTTGACGCCCTACGGGTAGGCGCGCCGCCCCCGGTCGACCCAAGCGACGCGGTGGCGACGCTCCGCGTGCTCGAACGGGCCCGCCGGAGCGCCGCGGAACGCGATCAGACCTGAGCGCACGAGGCGGCTCGCCGCGCCTTTTGAGCCTGCGCGAAAGACGGGACGCATGTTCCCGTTTTTCGCGCAGCCCCCCCGACCCGCCCGACTCCGTCCCGCCTCGTTACTGAGGCGGGCCTCACCTACGCCGCCAACAGCCGTCGCACCTCGGCGACGCCGGCGACCGCCGTTTCGTAGTCGTCGGCGGCCGGGATCAGGTTGAAGACCGAGCACCCGGCATCGACGTACCCGCGCAGGAAATCCGCCACGTCCTCGGGTGTCCCGTACGGCGAATAGCGCTCGAAGGTCTCGTACGGCAGCTGGTAGAGACTCGTCATCGCCGTCGCGAGCACTGAGCGTGCGCTCTCGTGCGTGGGGCCGAAGCCGCACCACACGCTCATCGCGTGCTCGAAGCTGTTCGGATCCCTGCCCGCGCCGGCGGCCTGCTCGGCGATCTGCTCGACCACGGAGGCGAAGCGCTGCGCCGAGACCCAGATTCCCAGCCAACCGTCGCCGAGCCTCGCCGCGCGCCGGACCGCGGCCTCCGACCGTCCGCCGACCACCAGGGGGATGGCGGGTGAAGGCGCCGGCACGATCAGAGCATCCTGGAAGGAGAAGAAGTCACCGTCGAAACTGGTCGGCCGGCCGGTGGCCAGCGCGCGCAGGATCTGAAGGCACTCGTCCATCCGGCGGCCCCGCGTAGCCGGGTCGACGCCACAGATCTCCACCTCGTGCCGGTCCTCGCCGCCGACTCCGACGCCGAGCGTGAGCCGCCCAGGGGCGAGCTCGGCAATCGTGGCCAGCTGCCGGGCTACCGGCACGGGGTGGCGAAGCGGTAACAGGTACAGCGCGACGTAGCAGGGCAGACCCGCCGGGTCCGTCAGGACCGAGGCGGCGTTGATCAGTCCGTCGTACCCAGCGCCGACGAAGAAGCTCACGTGATCGGCGACGCAGAGATGGTCGATACCGGCCTCGGCGATCCGGCGTAGCGCCGCGCTCCGCCGCTGCGCCCCACCGGCCGCCTGGCCGACGGGAGCGAAGATGCCCACTCGAACCGAAGCCACACCGCGATATTCGCATGGCGCCGTCAAGTTCGAGGCCGCGGGTGCCGAGGACATTCACGGGACTCGTCGAAACGCTCCACGTTATGGCCACCGCTCCACTTCTCGATCCCTTTGCCGGCGACGACGCCGAATGGGTGCGGCAGGCGCTCGGGCGAGCGTGGCGCGGCTACCTGGAGGAGCCGGTGGGCGCCCTGGCCGAGGCGATCCAGTGTCACGAGATCGCCCGCTCGCTCGAGGACGCGGCGCTCTGCGCCCAGGCCCGCGCGCTGCAGGGCGCCGTGTCGCTGCATCGAGGGGATCTGCGCGGGGCCACGGAGGTCGTGGTCGACGCCGAGCGCAACTCCGAGTGCAGCGACGATGGGGTGGTGCGCGCCCAGGTATCCGCGATCAAGGCTCAGCTCAGCTTCTTCACCGGCTCCTACGACGAGGCGCTGCGCCAGGCCGAGCTGGCCGTCCGGCTCGCGGATCGGGTCGGAGAGACCGACCTTCGGATCTACACCCGACGCGCCACGTGCATGGTGCTCGGCAACCTCGCCGTCCACGACTTGCCGCACCGGATCGCCGAGCTCCTCGAGCTGACGATCGAGGCCGGCAACCGGTGGGAGGAGGCGATTTCGCGCAACGACCTCGCCTGTTATGTCCTGGAGCAGGGCGACCCGATCGCCGCCGAGGACGAGATCGCACGCGCCTTGGAGGTGGCCCACACCGTCACCGGGCGAAATCACTTCGCGCTGGGAGTCGTCTACTCGACCCGGGCCGACATCCGGCTCGCGGCCGGCCGCGCCGAGGACGCCCTCGCGGACGCTGAGCGGGCGATCGCCTTCCTGACCGAGTCCGGCGAACCGAACCCGTACGTGCTCGGGGCGACCGTCCGCGCCGAGGTCCAGGCCCGTATGGCCCTGGGACAGCTCGACGATGCTCGGCGATCTGGCGAGGGAGCGCTCGCCTGGCTGGGCGACCGCGTCCCGCAGACCCGCAGCCTGATCCTGGCGACCCTGGCCACCGCGCTGCGCGAAGCCGGCCGGGTCGAGGACGCCTACGACGCCCTGGCCCGGTCGGCCGAGCTCGAGCGTCAGGCCTTCCGCGAGCTCTCGGAGCTCCAGCTCAGCCTCGAGCGGGCGACGCTCGAGGTCGGCGCAGCGCGCCGGGAGAGCGAGGCCCTCGCGGCCAGAAACCGTCAGCTGGCGGCGGCGCACGCCGAGCTCGAGCGGCGGGCCGATCGCCTCGAGGGGCTGAAGGAGCAGCTGCGCGACCAGGCCGAGCGCGACTGGCTGACCGGGCTGCACAACCGGCGCTACCTGTCCGGGGAGCTCGAGCGCCTCACCCAAGGGGGGCTCGCCGCCCCGGTGAGCCTGGCCGTACTCGACCTCGATCGCTTCAAATCCATCAACGACCGCTTCGGCCACGACGTCGGCGACCGGGTGCTCGTACGCGTCGCGCGCCTGCTCGGCGAGGGGCTGCGCGGGTCGGACATCGTGGTCCGTAGCGGGGGTGAGGAGTTCCTCCTCCTGATGCCCGTGACCGACGCCCGCGCCGCCAGCGCCTGCTGCGAGCGCATCCGCCGGGCGATTCGGGACGACGTCTGGGAGCGGATCGCCGCCGGCCTGACGGTCACGACCAGCGTGGGCGTGGCCTCCACGCACGATTCGACCGACTTCGAGGCCCTTCTCAAGCTGGCGGACCGGCGGCTGTACGCCGCCAAACACGCCGGCCGCGACCGGATCGTGAGCGACTAGCTAGGACGCCGGAACGCGCACCTGTCGTCCGCTCAGGCGCAGCAGGAGCCCCCGCCCGGCCACCAGCGCCCACACGCCCTCGAGGAGCACGAAGCCCCATTGATGGCTCAAAAGGGCCGCCACGGCAAGCCCCGCCCCGCCCACGCAGTTGCACACCAGGTAGCGGTACGACGCCACTGACCACCGACCCCATTGCGAGAGGGCAAAGCCGACGAGCACGAGGATCGCACCGGCCCACTGCAACACCTCGGACATCCCAGTTCCTCCTTCGACGCTGCCCGAGAGAGTAGTGGGGGGCGGATCGAGCAGTTGGTGGCGATATAACCGGACGACGATGCCGACCCCCAAGCCCGCAGGTCGAGCTCGGCGCCGGCCCTCGTACGTCGAGGGGGAGCAGATCCTGGCCGGCCGGGACCCCGTCCTCGCCGGCTTGGTCGCCGAGCTCGGGCCGATGCGCCTCAGGCGCTCAGCAGTGTCTCACTTCGCCTCCCTGGTCCAGGCGATCGTCTACCAGCAGCTGGCCGGAGCGGCGGCGAGGGCGATCCACGGTCGGCTGATCGCATCTGTGGACGGCGACATCGCTCCGGGACCTTTGCTCGCGCTCTCCGAGCAGACGCTCCGAACGGTCGGGCTGTCGGCCGCCAAGGTCCTGTCACTGCGCGATCTGGCCACGAAGGTGCTTGACGGGACGGTGGTGCTCGCCCCGCGGAGCCTGGCGCGGCAAGCCGACGATGAGATCATGGCCCGACTCTCGATCGTGCGCGGGATCGGCCCCTGGTCGGCGCAGATGTTCCTGATCTTCCAGCTGCGACGCCTCGACGTCTGGCCGGTCGGCGACCACGGGGTTCGCCAGGGGTACGGTCTGGCCTGGCAGGTTCCGACGCCGAGCGCCCGCGAACTCGACCCGCTCGGCGACCCGTACCGGCCGTACCGCACGGTTCTGACCTGGTACTGCTGGCGCGCCGCGGGGACCTACGGCGGCGCCGACGACAGCGAGCTCAGGGGCTAGCCCGCCGCGCTCCTGGCCGCTCGTCCGGCCTCGATCGAGCGCCAGAGCAGCTCGACCGGGTGGTAGATGGGAAGCGGGGTCCCGAGCTGGCGCAGGTGGAGGTCGAGCTGGGCCGCGCAGCCCGGGTTGCCGGCGGCGATCGCGTGGGCGCCGGTCTCGAGCAGGTGACGGGCCTTGCGCGCCCCGAGTTCGGCGCCGGCCTCGGGCTGGAGCAGGTTGTAGACGCCGGCCGAGCCGCAGCACAGCGCCGGCTCGACCGCGACCTCGAGCAGCTCGAGTTCGGGGATGGTCCGCAGGAGCGAGCGCGGCTGCTCGCGCACGCGCTGGGCGTGGGCCAGATGGCATGCGTCGTGGTAGACGATGCGCATCGGCACCGGTCCACGCGGGGCGACCGGCGGGACCGCGGCCAGCAGCTCGCTGACGTCGCGGACCCGGCCGGCGAATTCGCGCGCGTCGGTCGTCTCCAGGAGGTCGCCGTAGTCCTTCATGGCCGAACCGCAGCCGGCCGCGCCGGTGACGACGTAATCGAGCTGGCCCAGGGCTCCGAAGGCGGCGATCGCGGAACGGGCGTGGGCCAGCGCCGCGTCCTCCTCGCCCGCGTGGAGCTCGAGCGCCCCGCAGCAGTCGGGCGCGGGCGGCGCCAGCACATCGAACCCCTCGGCCGCCAGCGCGTTGATCGTCGCCCGGTGGACCTCGGGGTAGAAGACGCGCTGGACGCAGCCCAGCAGCAGTCCGACGCGCCCGCGGCGCTCGCCGACGGCTGGCGTCATGGCCGGGACCTTGGCCTGTCGGGCGGCTCTCGGCGGGGTGCTGGGCGCGACCTTGGCCAGGACGCCGAGCCGGCCGGGCAGCCGCGCCGCACCGAGCTTGCGCGCGGCGCCGAGGGCCGGGGCCAGGGCGCGCAGGCGCTTGGGGTGGGGGAGGGTCTCGAAGATCAGCCGGCGCAGAGCCTGCTCAGAGGCGGTGCGCTTGTGGTGGCGCTCAACCTGGGGCCGCACGCGCTCGATCAGCCGGTCGTAGCGGACGCCGGACGGGCACGCGGTCACGCAGGCCATGCACCCGAGACAGCGGTCGAAGTGGGTCACCATCTCGTCCGACAGCGAGTTCGCGCTGTCGAGCGCTTCGCCGATGAGCACGATCCGCCCGCGGGGCGAGTCCGCCTCGGCGGCCCACAGCGCGTAGGTCGGGCAGCTGTCCAGGCAGAACCCGCAGTGGACACAGTCTTCGACGATCGAGCGCTCGGGCGGGAGGTGGGAGTCGAACGCGGCCACTCAGATCCCGCCCACGAACGCGCCCATTCAGATCCCGCCCACGAACACGCCGGGATTACACGCGCGCGCCGGATCGAACCGGGCCTTCACGTCGCGCATCAGCTGGAGCGTCGGGCGCTGGGCGAACGGGCTCCACGGATCCCGGCCCTCCCGCACCTCCGCCGGTGCGTCGAGCAGCACCGCGACCGCGCCGGGCGGCAGATGCTCGGCGATCCGGTCCAGCGCCTGCGGATCGACCTCGAGATAGCTGTGCCCGAACGCCGCTCGGCCGACCACCGTGGCCCCGCAGGCATCGGCGGCCCGGAGCACCGCGGCCAGAGCGCTCGGCCGGGCGGCCACCCTGAGGAGCGCCGCGCCACTCGAGCGCTGGCCGGCCCGCTGCCGGGCCCACAGATCGCCGTCCTCGCTCGCCACCTGGACGTGGTCCAGATCAGCGTCGCGCATCAGCCGGGCGACGCGCTCGGCTCGGGCCGGCGCCCGGGCGCCACCGCACCGGGCCAGGATCCCGCCGCGTCCGGCGCGCCAGGCGATGTCGAGCGCGTCGAGCTCGAGCGGCGCCGCGGCCAGCGTCCGCGCGCCGGCGGCCAGCCGATCGGGGTCGCTGCTCACGGCCAGCGCGGTCGCGGTCGCGACCGGGAGCGGGTGTAGACGGACGTTGACCTGGAGCACGAGCCCGAGCGTGCCGAACGAACCGCAGAAGAGCTTGGCCACGTCATAGCCGGCGACGTTCTTGATCACCTTCCCCCCCGAGCGGGCGATCGTGCCGTCGCTGAGGGCCACGGTCATGCCCAGGATCAGGTCGCGCGGAGCCCCGTAGCGGTGCCGGAGGGGCCCGGAGTCGCCGGTGGCGATCACGCCGCCGATCGTCGCGTCCAGCTCGCGCCCGAGGAACGGATCGAGTGCGAGCATCTGCCCGGCGGCCGCGAAGCGCCGCTGTGCCCTGGCCAGCGGGACTCCGGCCTGGAGCACCGCGGTGAGGTCGCCGGCGTTGTGCTCGACGATCCGGTCCAGCCCGGTCGTGTGCAGCTCGAGGTCGGCCGGCGCTCCGGGCGAGCCCCAGGCCAGCTTGGTGCCCGCGCCCACGATCCGCACCGCCTCGCCGCTCTCGGCCGCTCGGGACAGCGCGGCGGCCGCCGCCTCGAAGGTCGCCGGTGCGACTTGGCGGGCCATCAGAACCGGGTCGCCACGCCGGCGCGCTCGAGCGGGTGCTCGCGGTAGGGACCGGGCACCTCTCCACACAGTCGCGGCGTCGGCATCACCTTGCCGGGGTTGGCCAGTCCGTGAGGGTCAAACGCGCAGCGCAGCCGCTGGAAGGTCGCCAGGTCCTCCTCGGAGAACATCGCCGGCATATAGGCCTTCTTGTCCACGCCCACGCCGTGCTCGCCGGTGATCGAGCCGCCGGCGTCCACGCAGGCCTTGACGATGAGCCCGGCCAGTTCCTCGGCCCGGGCCGGCTCGCCGTCGCGTCCGGAGTCGTAGCAGACGAGCGGATGCAGGTTCCCGTCGCCGGCGTGGAACACGTTGGCGACCTGGAGGCCGTACTCGTCCGCGAGCTCGTCGATCCGCCGCAGCACCTCGGACAGCCGGGTCCGAGGGATCACGCCGTCCTGGACGTAGTAAGCGGGCGCGACCCGTCCCATCGCCGCGAAGGCCGCCTTCCGGGCCTTCCACAGCAGCTCCCGCTCGGCCTCGCTGCGCGCGACGCGGACGTGCATCGCCGCCGCCTGCTCGCACAGGCCCATGACATCGGCAAAGCGGGCCTCGCACTCATCCTCCGGGCCATCGAGCTCGACCAGCAGCGCGGCCCCCGCGTCGAGCCGGTAGCCGGCTCCCGTCGCCTCCTCGGCCGCTCTGATCGAGAGCCGGTCCATCATCTCGATCGCGCCGGGGACGATCCCGGCCGCGACGATGGCACTGACCGCCTCGCCCGCCTCTGCGGTATCGGCGAAGAATGCGACCAGCGTGCGCACCGACTCCGGTCTGGGCACGACGCGGAGGGCGATCCGGGTGGCCACTCCGAGCGTGCCCTCGGAACCGACGAACGCGCCGAGCAGGTCGTAGCCGGGGATGTCGCGGTCGAGCTCGACCACCGACCCGTCGGTCAGCACGACCTCGAGGCCGGTGACGTAGTTGGTCGTGAAGCCGTACTTGAAGCAGTGGGCGCCGCCCGAGTTCTCGGCGATGTTGCCGCCGATCGAGCACACGATCTGGCTCGAGGGATCGGGCGGATAGAAATGCGTCGGCGCGACCGCTGTCGAGATGGCCAGGTTCGTGACTCCGGGCTCCACGACCACGCGGGCGTCGTCGAGCTCGATCGAGATGATCCGCCGCAGGCGGGCGAGCACGATCAGCACGCCGTCGGCGACCGGGAGGGCGCCGCCCGACAGGCCGGTGCCCGAGCCTCGGGCCACCCACGGCACCTCGGCCTCGAAGCAGGTTCTGACCACGCGCTGGACCTCCTCGGCGGTGCCCGGGAGGACCGCGGCCAGGGGCGTCTGGCGGTAATGGGCCAGCCCGTCGGATCGATACGTGGCCAGCGCGTCAGGGTGCGTGAGCACGTGCTCGGATCCGCAGATTCCCTTCAAGCGGGCCACCAGTTCCGCGCCGGATGCCATCGCGGCAAGTATCGCCGATGGTCAGTGCACGGTGATAGCGACGCTACGGCTGTAGACCGTGTTGCGCTTGAGCGGCTCGACGTAGCCGGGCGGCGGGATGACGACCAGGTAGGACCAGCTGAGGCGCACGGTCCCGCTGGTGGCGAACCTAACCCTGACGTCGAAGTAGCAGCTGGCCTGCGGGTTGGAGATCGTCACCGTCCGTACGGTGCTGAAGGGCCCGTGCGACCCGGGCTGGAGCTGGATGTCGACGGTCTGGCGCAGGTCGGTGTCGAGGATCGCGTAGTGCGCCGGTCGCACGCATCCCCAGACCTCGAGACTCCGGCCTCGCTGCGTGCGCGTGACCGGCAGGTAGAGGGGCATCCGCCAGGCTCTGTAGGTGGCCTTCTGGCTGCCGTTGTAGTTGAGCAGGCCGCTCGCGTATCCGCCCCAGTCGTCCGATCGCGTCGCCGGCTGGGGATCGTGGAGCAGGTACTGGAAGAACGAGGCGATTCGCGGGTTGCGCCAGGAGATGTACTCGGCCCAGTTGAGGTAGTAGGCCGCGGTCGTCTGCGATACCCACGGCTCGTGGTGCGGGGGGATCTGCTCGTACTGGTTGTCGTGCTTGGGCGGGGTCGTGATGTACCCGAACTCCGTGTCCCAGATCGGAAAGCGGGCGTGCGAGCCGTACACCGCCTGGAGACGATCGCTGGCGTGCACAAGGTTCTCGATCTGTGCCAGCGAGGCGTAGTCGGGGCTGGGGTCCTGCTCGTCGTCGGGGGCGTACCAGCGCATGTACGGGTGGTCGGAGATCCCGCTCGCGTCGAACAGCGCCGGGTTCTGAGAGCGGAACCGGCTCGAGCCTGCCGCCGTGGCCGGGCAGCCGCGGATCGCCGCCGCCACGCCTCGCAGCGGGTGGTAGCTCGAATCGACGCAGTACATCGCTCGCAGGAACACGAGCGGCGCCATCCCCGCGAAGACGCCCCAGGTCTTCCGGTTGGCGCGGTCAGCGAGCTCGCCGAAGATGAACGAGTCCCCGCCGTGGCCGGTCTGGTGCAGCGCGGTCCACGCGGCGTCGACCAGGTTTCGGTACATGCGAGGGCTGTTCTCGACCGTCAGGTCTCCCGGGACGCCCTGCGGGGCGAGGCTCGGCCCGTAGTTGGGCTCGTTCCACACCGACCAGAACGACACCCGGGGGAGGTCATTCGGGTCGCCGGGAATGGTCTCGTTCTTGGTCGGGTCGTAGTTCCCGCTGTAGCGGACGCCCAGGGCGTGGACGAAGGCGCCGTACATGCTCGCCGACGGCTCCCAGTTCGGGTTGGTGGCCGGGGGCGTCTCGTCGGGGCCCAGCGCCCACCGCGGCGCGCCTCCCGTGACGTCGAGGTCGAGGGCGATCCCGTCCTGCCGGGCATCCACCACGATCGTGTCCCAGATCCTCCAGTTCGCCGCCGGGTAAGCAGCGGGGTTGGCGGCGTTGAAACTATGCGGCGCCTGCCGAGAGCCCGGTTTCGGGGCGATGTAGTTCCAGAACACGGCCAGCCGCACGCGCTGTACCCCGAGGGCGTGCAGCTGGGACATGGTCCCAGCAGGGTTCGACATCAGCATGATGTCGTCCTCGAACATCGACTGCTGGGTCGTCGAGGCGAGCGCCCGCGCGGCCGGGAGCACGGCCAGCGCCGCTGCCAGCACCAGTGCGCGCAGCAACGCCGGGACGCGAGGCCTTGATCTCAGCAAACTACTTGATCGTCACTGGCACGACGCGGCTCGTGGTCGCCGCCAGCGGCTCGATGTAGCCGGTGACCAACGTGGATGCGAGGGCGATGTCGGTGGGCGGATAGGTCCACGCGATTCTCACCTGGCCGCTTCCGGGGAACACGACCCGCGTATCGAAGTAGCCGTAGGGATCGGTCACCTCGAGCGTCGCGACCGTGCTCCAGTTGTTGCTCGACCCGGGTGCGAACTCGATCTGAACGTATTGGGGATCATGCGTGTCCGCCTCGGCATACGGGGCGGCCCGGACGTCGCCCCAAACCTCGAGCGCCTGCCCCGGGTCGGCGGTGGTGGTGGGCAGGAAGATCGGCAGCCGGTAGGCGTAGTAGGTGGCCTTGGGGACGCCGCCCAGGACGCTCGGGAAGTACACGAGCCCGCTCGAGAAGCCGCCGAACTCGGGCGTGCCGAGGGTCGGATTGGGGTCATAGAGGAGGTACTGCGCGGTGCTGGCGATCCGCGGGTTGCGCCACGACAGGTACTCGGCCCAGTTGAGGTAGAGGGCCGCAGTCGTCGGTGAGACCCAGTGCGATCCCGGCGGGCCGATGCTTGGGCGACCCCCGTTGGGCGGGTCGGTGATGTACCCGTACTCGGTGTTCCAGATCGGGAAGCGCTTGCTCGAGCGGTAGATCCGCTGGATATGGTCGAGCGTCGAAGCCAGGTTCGGGAGCTCGCTGAAGTCGACGTAGCTGGGGTCGGCGGACGCCGCCTGGGTCGGCGGCTGGGCGACCGGATAGGGGTGGGCGGAGAAGCCGCTGGCCTTGAACAGCGCGGGGTTCTGGGCGCGAAACCGAGCCGAGCCGGCCGGCGTGGTCGGGCAGCCCATCGCCGCCGCGCTGGCGCCGCGGTCCTCGCGGTAGCTCCCGGTCAGGCAATACAGGGCCCGGACGAAGGCCAAAGGCTTGGTCTCGCCGTAGGTGCCGGGAAGGCCCTCGGGACGATGAGGCCCCGGCGGTAGCTGGGCCCCCCGCGCCGCGAGCGCGCCGATCAGGATCGTGTCCCGGCCGTGACCGGAGGCGTGCAGCGCTCCCCAGCCGGCGTTGACGAGGGTCCGGTACATCGTCGGGGCGTACAGGAACTGCGAGTGGTCGATCGCCTGGGGGGCCAGATCCTCGCCGAAGTTGGCTTCGTTCCACAGCTCCCAGTCACTCACACGCGGCAGTGGAGAAGAAGCACCAGGGGGCGTGAAGGTGCCGCTGTAGCGAGTGCCGACCGCGCGCACGAACTGGCCGAACTGGGCGCCCGAGGGCTTGAACGCTTCCTCGGAGCTGTAATGGGCCGCGTAGCGTCCCGGGTTGGAGCCCTGCGCCCACACCGGAGCGAAGCCGGTGAGGACGAACAGCACCTTGATCCCTTCCGCGTTGGCGTCGCGGACGATCGCGTCGTACGGCGCCCAGTTGCGGGGCGGATATGCGTTCGGGTCAGAGGCGTTGAACTTGGGCCGCCGGCGCGAGTTGGGGGCCGGGGCGATCAGCGACCAGCGGAGGCTGACCCGGACCATGTTGACGCCGAGGTGCCGGACCTCCAGGAGCGTCGCCGCCGGGTGGGCCAGCAGGGACCCGTCGTCCTGGATGATCGAGACCTGGCTGTGGGAGGCCAGGGCCGCGGGCACGGCAGCGCCGAGCCCGACCACCGCGAGCGCAGCGCCCACCGCGATCGCGGTGACGCTCCTGGATATCACTCGCATCGTCAGATTGAACCTCTCGAACCGGCGGAAGTTGCGCATCACCCGATCGCGATCGGGACCGGACGGCTGTAGATCGTCGGGCCGTGGGGGTAGGACCAGGCCAGCCGCACGGTTCCGCTTGATGGGAATGGCACGCCCACGTCGAAATAACCGTCCGGGCTGGTTATCGTCAACTGCCTGATGGTCTTGAACGGGCCGCCGGCCTTGGGCCTGAGCTCGATCCGGACCTGCTGGGGGATGCCCGTCTCGGCCTGGGCGTAATGCGCCGGTCGCACGCAGCCCCAGACCTCGAGTGCTTGGCCGGACGAGGCCCGGGTGACCGGCAGGTAGATCGGCATCCGGTAGGCGGCGAAGCTCGGCTTCTGAACGCCGTTGAAGAACTCGAGTCCGGTCACGAACTGCGACGGGCCCCCCGGCGGAGGGTCGACGAGCAGATACTGGTCCCAGGACCGGACGCGGGGATTGCGCCAGGCCAGGTACTCGGCCCAGTTCAGATACGCGGCGGCCACCGTGAGCGGGTCCCCGGCCTGGAACGGGGGGTTCGTCTTGTAGCCGTACTCGGTCACGTAGAACGGAAAGCGCGTGGTCGACCCGTAGAGGCTGGTGACGGTGTCGAGCACATGCGCGAGCCTTCCGAGCGTGGCCAGGTACACGAAGTCAGCCCCGTCGGGCACGACCACGTCCGGGGCCACGGCGCCCGATGCGTAAGGGTGCAGGGCGAACCCGCTGGCCTGGAACAGGCCGGGGTGGTCGGTGGCGAATCGCTTCGAGGCCGCCGCGGTGGTGGGGCAGTCGCGCGCCGCGGCCGCGGCACCCTGGAGCGGGTGGAGGGAGGAGTCCACGCAGTACAGGGCCCGGACGAACCTCAGCGGCACCATGTAGCCGAAGTTGCCCGGTACGTTGTGGCCGAACGACTGGCCGTAGGGGGCGATCTCGCCGATCAGGATCGTGTCGCCGCCGTGGCCGGTCCGATGCAGCGCGCTCCAGCCGGCGTCGACGAGCCTCCGGTACATGGCGGGAGAGGACTCGACGGCCGAGTCGTCGATCGCCTCCGGGGCCAGGTTGACGCCCAGGTTGGGCTCGTTCCAGATCGACCAGAAGCTGACCCGGGGGAGGGGGGAGGACGCCCCCGGCGGCGTGTAGTGGCCGCTGTAGCGGGTGCCGACGGCCGTGACGAACGCTCCGTACGCGGCCGCGGACGGCTTCCATACGCCGGTCGGGCCCCGGGGCGCCCGAGTCGCAGTGGCCCACTGGGGGGCGGGGCCGCCGAGATCGAGGAGCACGCCGATGCCCCGGGCCGCCGCGTCGCGGACGATCGCGTCGAGGGCCGCCCAGCCGGTCGCCGGGTAGCCAGCCGGCGAGGCGCCGTTGAACCTGGCCGGCGGGCGGGAGGCGGTGGCCGACGGGGCGATCGTCTGCCACTGCACGAACACGCGCACGTTCTGCACGCCGAGGCGGCGGAGCAGGTCCAGCGTCGGGCCCGGTGCGTTGGCGAGCTGGACCGGCGCCTCGAAGATCGAGGTCAGTGACGCGGTCCTGACGGGCAGCTGGGGAGGCGCCGGAGACGAGCCGCAGGCGGTCACGGACAGGGCCGCGGCGCCGACGAGTGCGAGCGCGATGCGGCGTCGGAGCAGCGGAAAGCGGGGCACAATTAGCTTTATGCGCAAGTGGCTGGCGGTAATCGCGATGCTGGGCGTGCTGGCGGTCTGCGCCGCCCTGGTCGCCGGGCCCGCACGGGCCGCGGGCCTCTCACCGCCCGTCGCCGATTGTTACGCGAACAGCCGGCTGACGCGCAGCTACACGATCCAGCAGTTGCAGAACGCGCTGAACACGATCCCGATCGACATCAAGGAGTACAGCAATTGCGAAAACGTGATCCAGCACCAGTTGTTGCTACAGCTCAGCGAACTCAAGGGCACCGATAGCTCGGGCAGCGGCGGCGGCTCGTTCCTGCCCACGTGGCTGATCGTCGTTCTCGCCCTGGTCGTGATCGGGGGAGTGGGGTTCGGCGTGGCCGCGATGCGCCGCAGGCCGTCGCCGGGGGGCTGACTCGCGCGGTCGCTCCCGCGAGGTCTACCGCCGCCGGAACTTTGGCGATTTACCGTCACCCCCCGACGGTAAATCGCCAAAGTTCGCGTCGGCGCCCATCCGCCAGCTTCCCTCACGTCGACTGTCGCCGAACTGCGCAATGAAGGAGAGGAGCAGGGCGGCTATACACTCAGCCCATGGCCTCTGAGCGGCAGATCAAGGTCGGCGGGGTGGCGATCGGCGGCGGAGCGCCGGTGGCCGTCCAGACGATGACCAAGACCGAGACGGCGGATCTCCAGGCGACGATGGAGCAGATCCGTCGCGTGGCGGAGGCCGGCGCCGACATTGTGCGCGTGGCCGTTCCCCGCGACCAGGACGTCGAGGCGCTCAAGACGATCGTGCGCGAATCGCCGATCCCGGTGATCGCCGACATCCACTTCAACTACACGCTCGCGCTGAAGGCTCTCGACACCGGCGCCCACTGCGTGCGCCTCAATCCCGGGAACATCGGCGGGCCCGACAAGGTCGCACAGGTGGCCGCCCGGGCCACCGAGTTGGGGACGCCCCTGCGGATCGGCGTCAACTCCGGCTCGCTGCCGGCCCACCTGCGCGAGCTCGAGTTCGAGAACCCGGTCGAGGCGCTGGTCACGGCCGCCGTCGAGTTCGTCGAGCTGATGGAGCGGCTGGAGTTCACGAACTTCAAGGTGTCGATGAAGTCGACCAGCGTGCCCAACACGATCGCCTCCAACCGGCTCCTGAGCGGGCGCATTCCCTACCCGCTGCACCTGGGGATCACTGAGGCCGGGACCAAGTGGTCGGGCTCGTTGAAGTCGGCGGTCGGGCTGGGGACGCTGCTGGCCGACGGGATCGGCGACACGATCCGGATCTCGCTCTCGACCTTCCACGCCGAGGAGGAGGTCAAGGTGGCCTGGGAGATCCTCAAGGCCCTCAAGCTTCGGGAGCGGGGACCGGTGCTGATCGCCTGCCCGACCTGCGGCCGCCTCCAGTTCGACATGGACAGCGTGGTGGCCGAGATCGAGCGCCGGCTCGAGGACTATGACGACCCGATCGAGGTCTCCGTGCTCGGGTGTGCGGTGAACGGGATCGGCGAGGCCCGTCACGCCGACTTCGGGATCACCGGGGCCAAGGACATGGGGATGATCTACTCCCGGGGCGAGCCGCTCAAGAAGGTCCCGACCGAGCGGCTGGTGGACGAGCTGTTCGCCGAGATCGACCGCTACTACGCGGCCGGCCAGCGCGTGGTGCGGGACGAGGCCGACGCCGCCGCGGCTCGCGAGTGGCTGGCCGAGAACGAGGACGAGACCGCGATGACCCCGGAGCGCATGTCCGCGCTGGAGGCCGCGGCCGCCGACGACGGTCCCGCCCGGCTCGACGAAGAGCTCTCGCCCGTCGCCGGACGGCGGTTCACCCGGGCCTAGGAGCCAGCGCGCGCTGCGCTCCGCGCGCGCCGGCAGCTAGTGCCGCCCAGCATCCGGGTGGGCGGGTGGGCGGGGTGGGCGGGTCCTTGACTAAGAAACCGCGGCGAACCCCTCGGCGATCTTCGGCCAGTTGACCACGTTCCACCAGGCGTCGATGTAGTCCGGACGACGGTTCTGGTACTTGAGGTAGTAGGCGTGCTCCCACACGTCGACACCCAGGAGGGGCGTCTTGCCGTCGCTGAGCGGGCTGTCCTGGTTGGGCGTCGAGACGATCGCCAGCCCGGAGCCGTCGTGGACCAGCCACGCCCAACCGGACCCGAACTGACCAACGCCGGCCGCCTTGATCCTGTCCTTGAAGTCACCGACCGAACCGAACGCCGACTCGATCGCCGAGCGCAGCGCGCCGTCTGGTTCACCACCGGCGCCCGGCCCCATCCACGTCCAGAACAGCGAGTGGTTGTAGTGGCCGCCGGCGTTGTTGCGGACGGCGTTGCGCTTGGCGTCGGGGATCGAAGGGAGGTTCTCCAGGACGTCCTCGACCGACCTGTCAGCCCACTCCGTGCCCTCGAGCGCCTTGTTGGCGTTGGTGACGTACGCCTGATGATGCTTGTCGTGGTGCAGGTGCATCGTCTCTTCGTCGATGTACGGCTCGAGCGCGTTGTAGTCGTACGGGAGAGGTGGAACTTCAAAGGCCATGACACGCTCCTTGCATTCGCTTTTGATGACGGGGTTCTTCTATCACTCCGGGATACGCTTCGCCTCCCAAAATGGCCTGAAAGCCTGCGATGACTCGCCTTTCCGAATACTTCCTACCCACCGAGCGCGAGCCGCCCACGGACGCGGAGGCCATCTCGCACATCCTGATGGTCCGCGCCGGACTGATCCGGCAGGTCGGGTCCGGGCTCTGGAGCTGGCTGCCGGCCGGGTGGCGGGTCCACCAGCGGGTCGTGCAGATCGTCCGTGAGGAGATGAACGCGATCGGCGGGCAGGAGATGCTGATGCCGGTCTTGCACCCCGCGGACCCGTGGCGGCGCACCGGCCGGTACTGGATCGAGGAGCTGTTCAAGCTCAAGGACCGCCGAGGCGCCGACATGGTCCTGGCCTTGACCCACGAGGAGATCGTCACCCTGCACGTGGCGGCCGCGGTGCGCTCCTACCGCGACCTGCCTCTGATCCTCTACCACTTCCAGATCAAGGAGCGGGACGAGGCGCGTCCCCGGGCCGGGGTGCTCCGGACGCGCGAGTTCATCATGAAGGACTCCTACACCTTCGACCGCGACGCGCAGGCGCTCGACGTGGCCTACCAGAAGCACGTCCGCGCCTACGACCGGATGATGGATCGTTGCGGGCTCGAGTGGTACCGGGTGGAGGCGGACGTCGGCATGATGGGCGGCACGGGCGCCCACGAGTACATGGCTCCGTGTGGCGCGGGGGAGAACGACGTAGCGCTCGCTCCCGGATTCGCGGCCAACATCGAGGTGGCCAGCGCCGACGCTCAGCCCGTGAGTCTCCCGCCGCCGCTCGATGCTCCCGAGCTCGTCGAGACTCCCGGCATGACCACCGTCGAGGCGGTGGCCACCGCCCTGGATGTTCCGGAGGGCGCGCTTCTGAAGGCGTTCCCGGTGATCTTCGACGGCGACGCGATGAAGCTCGTCGTCGTGCGCGGTGACCACCGCGTCAACGAGGTCAAGCTCCGCAACACGCTGAAGGGTGAATTCCGGCCCGCCCACCCCGACGAGGTGGCGCAGCGGCTCGGGCCGCCCGGGTTCATCGGTCCCGTGGGGACCGATCTGGAGATCCTGCTCGACGACGCGGTGGCGCCGGGCGGCTACGTTACCGGCGCCAACCGGCCCGACGCGCACCTGCGCGGGGTCGAGCCCGGGCGCGATTTCCGCTTCCAGCCGGTTGACGTTCGCACCGTCGTCGGCGGCGACACCGTCAACGGCTCGGCGATCCGGATCGAGTCGGCGATCGAGGTCGGAAACATCTTCAAGCTCGGTACGCGCTATTCCGAACCGCTGGGCGCCAAGTATCTGGACGAGTCGGGCAAGGAGCAGCTGATCTGGATGGGCTCCTACGGGTTCGGTCCAGCGCGGGCCGCGGCCGCCGCGGTCGAGCAGTACGCGGACGAGCAGGGAATCTCGTGGCCGCGGACGATCGCGCCATTCGACGTCGAGCTGGTGGTGCTGGGCAAGGAGGGCAGCGACGAGCGCGCGCTCGCCGAGCGGCTGTACGTGGAGCTTCAGGAGGCGGGCCTGGACACGCTGTACGACGATCGCGACGCCGGCGCGGGTGAGAAGTTCGCCGACGCGGAGCTGCTCGGATGTCCGCTGCGTGTGACCATCGGCCGCAGAACGCTGGCCTCCGGGGAGGTCGAGGTCCAGATCCGCCGTGGCCGTGAGTCCCGGACACTGCCCGTCGACGAGGCGGCGGCGGGCGTCGCCGAGTTGTTGCCGGAGCTTCCGTGATCGCCAAGCGGCGTCTGATCGGGGTCGACCGGTCGGGCCCTCCGCCGCAGGCCACTCTCTCCGGCCAGCCCCTGCACCCGTGGACGCTGCCCAATGCGATCGGCTTCGCGCGCCTGGCCGGGATCCCGGTGTTCCTGGTCGTGGCCTTCTCCAGCCAGGACGGCAAGAGCGTGCTGGCCGCGGTCCTGTTCGCGGTGATCGGCTGGGCCGATTACCTGGACGGCTTCGTGGCCCGCCTGACCGGCCAGTACAGCCGCTTGGGGGCCCTGCTGGACCCGATCGTCGACCGGCTGCTCGTCATCTCCGGGATGGTCGTGTGCTGGCACTTCGAGCTGTTGCCGCGGTGGGCGATCGCCCTGGTCATCGCGCGCGAGGTGCTGATGCTGGCCCTCAGCCGTTACGGGCTGCGCCGGGGCCTCGACCTGAAGATCAACTGGCCGGGACGGATTGGTGTCGCGCCGACCATGGGCGCTCCGTTCTTCGCGATCCTCGGCCTGCATACCGTGGCGCTGGTCATGCTCTACGTGGGGCTCGCGTTCTCTCTGGTGGCCACCGTGCTGTACGTCCGAACCGGGGCGCTCGAGCTCCGTTCGCGCAAAGTCTCAACCTCAGATTGACCCTCGGAGCGCGGCGGGTATACTGCTCGCTCGCGCAAGCCCACTCCAGGACGGGAGGATCTCGTTCGATGGAAACCTTTCCCGACCTCGGTTCGCTGACAGATCAGGAGCTCAAGGAGCTCATCAAGCAGCTGACCGACGAGGAGATAGAAATCTCATACAGGCGCAGGATCCTCCACGGAAGGATCGACATCCTCCGGGCCGAGTTGGTCAATCGCCTGCGCAAGAAGGACGAAAGCGGTGAGCTGGTGATCACTGGGGCCGACGTTCAGCAGCTGACCGACATCCTCTCCGGGCGTGTCCCGGCTACCGAACCGGAGTAATCCGGCCGGGTGACTCTGCACTGCCCTGAGTGCGGCTTCACCAACGGCGAGGGCGCCAACTACTGCCAGCGCTGTGGAGCATTCCTCGTCCAGTCCGAGCCGCCTCCCGGAACAACGACGGCCACGTACAAGGTCGGCGAGACCGGGGACATCGAGGAGGTCCAGTTGGATGACGTCGTCGCCCGCGGCGCCGCTCTCGTGATCCGCGCCGGGGGCGGCCGGGCCGGCGAGAGCTTTCCGCTCGACGGCGATCGGCTGACCGTGGGCCGGCGTCCAGACAGCGACATCTTCCTTGATGACGTGACCGTCTCCCGCGATCACGCGCTGCTGGTCCGGCGGGGCGAGGACTACTACCTCGACGACTGCGGCTCCCTGAACGGCACCTACGTCAACCGCAGCCGGATCGAGTCGCACAAGCTCACCGATGGCGACGAGCTTCAGATCGGCAAGTACAAGCTGGCGTTCTTCAGTCGCTGATGGCCACCTCCGAGACCGACACCCCAGACGTCGCGATCCAGAGCGGGCTTGGAGCGCCGGCCGAGCCGTCCGGGGCCGAGCCGCCGCGCCGCAAAGCGGTCACGATCGGCGCGGTCTGCAAGGCCCTGATCCAGGAGTTCCCGGACATCTCGATCTCCAAGATCCGCTACCTGGAGGACCAGAAGCTCCTCTCGCCCCGACGCACGCAGGGCGGGTACCGGCTGTACACCGCCACCGACATCCAGCGCCTGAGGACGATCCTGCGCCTCCAGCGCGACGAGTTCCTGCCTCTACGCGTGATCAGGGCGGAGCTGGCGGCGGGCCGAACCGAGCGTGACGTGGCTGCGCCCAGCGACGGACGCTCGATGCGCCGGGCCATGGTCAGCACCCGGGACCCGGGTGCGCTGTACTCGCTCGAGGACGTCTGCGAGGAGACCACGGCCGAGCCGGCGCTGGTGCGCGAGCTGGTCGAGTTCGGGGTGATCAAGGGCGAGACGAGGGGCGGTGTGCGCTACTTCGACGAGACCGAGCGGGAGATCGTCAGGGCCGTCTCCGAGCTGGCTCGCTACGGGGTAGGCGGGCGCAATCTGCGGGTGTTTCGGAGCTCGGCCGACCGCGAGGCGCAGCTGCTGCAGAGCATCCTCGCTCCGGCGCTGCGCTCGCGCAATCCCGAGCGCCGCAAGGAGGCGATCGAGGCGCTGGAGAACCTGGCTTCGGTCACCAGCCACCTCAAGCACCTGCTGCTGATCCGCGATCTGCGCAAGATCGCCACCTAGGAAGTGAGCGCCGACCGCGCGAACGGTCAGACGTTGACCCAGTCGCCACAGCTGCGCGCCTTCATCCGCGACATCCCCGACTTCCCGAGGCCGGGGATCGTCTTCAAGGACATCACCCCACTCCTGCTTGATCCCGGGGCTCTGGACGCCGCCGTGACGGGGCTGGCCGACCTCGTCCGGGCAGGCCCGGCCTCGGTCGAGCTCGTGGTCGCCGCCGAGGCGCGGGGATTCATCCTCGGCGCGGCGCTGGCCCGCGAGCTCGGGGCCGGCTTCGTTCCCGCCCGGCGTCCGGGCAAGCTGCCGCACGATACGGTCAGCACCGAGTACTCGCTCGAGTACGGCATCAACGCGCTCGAGCTCCACGCCGACGCTGTGGGCGGCGGCGCCCGCGTGCTCGTGCACGACGACCTGCTGGCCACCGGCGGCACCGCCGGCGCGCTGTGCGATCTGGTGGTCGGGCTCGGAGCCGAGGTCGTCGGATGCGCGTTCCTGATCGAGCTGAGCTTCCTGGGAGGGAGGGAACGGCTCGCCCCCCGCCCCGTGTTCGCACTGATCGAGTACGAGAGCTGATGCCGGTCGCGCGGCGCTCACGGACGGTGGACGCGCCTGTGGAGCGCGTCTGGGAGGTGATCGGGGATCCGCACCACATGCCCCGCTGGTGGCCTGGCGTGAAGCGGATGGAGGGCGTGGAAGCCGACCGCTTCACCCAGGTCCACACGACCAGGAAGGGCCGTCCGGTGCGGATGGACTTCCTCCTGGTGGAGTCGGAGCCGCCGGGGCCCGGCGGCGATCCTCCCGGCCGGCGCTCATGGGAGCAGGAGATCGAGGGAACGCCGTTCGAGCGGGTGCTGGGCGAGGCGATCACCGAGGTGGTGGTCGAGCCGGCCGACCACGGAACCCGGGTCACGCTGGCCCAGAGCCAGAAGCTCAAGGGCTACTCGCGCACCGGCGGCTTTCTGTTCCGCCGCGCGACCAAGGCCAAGCTCGACGAGGCGCTCGACGGGCTCGAGCGCATCCTCGTCCGGCGCTGAGCGCCTCAGTCCTACGAGACTCCGGTCAGCGCCCCCTCGAGGACGACCTTGCCCGGCGTCTTGGGGCTGGACTGGGTCTCGAGGGTGATCAGCAGCTTGTGATAGTGGGAGGCGTTGCTCGGAAGCCCGCCGGCGGTCTGGAGGCGCCCGTTGGAGCCGACCGCGGGATTGACGAAGCCGAGGATCTTGCTGTCGGTGGAGGAGTTGGAGAGCCAGACCGCGTAGGCATTGGCCGGGCTCTTGGTGTTCGGGGCCAGACCCTGGGCGACGATCGCGATGCCGGTCGTCCCCTGCTGACGCAGCACTTCGGCGATACCGACCGGGCTGGCGCCGCCGCCGGGCGGCTTCAGGTTGATCTGGGCCAGGATCTGCGGTTTGGTCGTGGCCGTCGTCGCTGTCTTCGGGGTGGTCGAGGTCCTGTGCGACGTCGAGGCGCTCGGCGTGTGTTTCGGACTGCTTCCACCCGAGAGGACCACTATGAGCACCACAGCGGCGACGACTACCGCGCCGCCCGCGAGCAGAACGGCGCCGCCGACGCGCGAGCTGGGCCGGCGCCTGGCCGGTCCGGGCTCGGCCGGACCCGCGTCGCCCGGGGTCGAGCTCGGACCTGCCGCCGCGGCCACCGCGGCGGGCTCGCGCGCAGCGTCCGCCGGCGGCCCGGCGGGGGCCGGATGAGCGCCGCGGGCAGGCACAGCCGCTTCGGGCTCCGTCCGGGCCCGCGATTCGGAGGGAACCTCGGGCAGGGGGCCGCTGGCTATCTCCTGGAGCTCGGAGGAGACCACGCGGGCCCAGGCCCGCTCGCTGGCCGAGTCGGCGAGATGGTCGCGCACGTCGCGGGCGAGCCCGTCCGGGAGGGCGCCCAGCAGGTAGTCGGTGATCAGCGCCCGGCGCTCGGCGGGGACTCGCGTCTGCGGCCCAAGGGCATCGAGCGCGGCGAGCGCTCGCGCCCGCACGCCCGCCCGATCGATCCCCAGCAGTTGGGCGATCTGGTCGTAGCTTCGACCCTGGCGGAGAACGAGCTCGAGCACGGCGCGCTGATCGGCCGGGAGGCTGTTCAGTGAGGCCATACCGAAAACAAGCGTAGCGGCGGGCGCGAGCCGATTCGGCAGTTCAACCAATAAGGTGCCGCCGCTGTGGGCGTCTCGCTGCCATTCGATTTCCCGCTCGGCTTCGATCGTCTCTACGGTCTGGAGCTGACCGAGATGAGCGATACGCGGGCCTGCGGTCAGGTCCGGGTGCGGGACGAGCTCAAGCAGGGGTTCGGGCTCGTCCACGGCGGCGTATACGCGGCGATCGCCGAGAGCCTGGCGTCGTTTGCCACCGCCCTGGCCGTGGGGCGGGACGGGCGGCTCGCAGTCGGCCTCTCAAACCAGACGAGCTTCCTGCGGCCGATCACACAGGGCACGATCCACGGCACGGCGGTCTGCAAGCACCGGGGCCGGACCACCTGGGTCTGGGAGGTCGAGATGTCAGACGACGACGGGCGCCTGTGCGTGCTGAGCCGGATGACGATCGCGGTCCGGGAGCCGTAGCCCGTGTGTGGTCAGCTGGCCGCGCGGACCGCGGGGCGGCGACGGGCGGCCGGGCGCTCACCGTCCGGCCTCGGGGCGCCGGGAGCGACGGCCACGGCGACCAGCTCCTCGATCGCGGAGCGGAGCTCGTCGACCAGCGTCTCGACGTCGGCCAGCGCGTCGTAGTCTGCCGTGAGTCCGAAGTTGAGCTGGCCGTTGTAGCTCATGATCGCGATCCCCAGCGCCGTGTTCTTGGCCAGGGGGACCATCGGGAAGATCAGCTCGAGCTCGCGACCGAGCAGATACAGCGGCGCCTGCGGGCCCGGGACGTTGGTGACCACGAGGTTGAAGAGTCGCTGACGCGCCTGCAGGCGGGCGGCCTGAGAGACGATCGTCGTCGGCGCAAAGCCCGACAGGCCGGTCAGCACCTGGGCGCCGACCGCCTGGCCTGACTGCTTGACCTCCTCCATCGCGGCGCTGATCCGATGTAGGCGCTCCACCGGGTCGGTGATGCCCACGGGCAGCGGCGCCCACATGGCCGCGACTCGATTGCCGAGGGCTCCGCGCTCGATGTCCGCGCGGACCGAGACCGGGACCATGGCCCGGAGCTCGACGCCATCGGTGGCCGCCCCGTGCAGCCGCATGTAGCGTCCGAGCGCGCCCGCGACGACCGCGAGCACGACGTCGTTGACGGTCCCGCCGAGAGCGTTCTTGACCGCCTTGAAGTCGGCGAGCTGCCCGCGGACCCAGGCGAAGCGGCGGTGGGGGCCGATCGGCACGTTGAAGATGCTCGACGGCGCGGGGCGCAATCCCGTCCGCGCCAGTGCGCCGACCGCTCCCAAGGACTGCCCGATGCGCCCGGCCACCGCGCGCGGGCCCCGGACGCTCGCCCGGACTCCCCGCACGATCTCCTGCGGGACCGTTCCCCGCTCGAGCAGCGCGTCGGCCAGCAGCTGGGCTCTGGAGGGCAGCGGCCGCGGCGTCCATTCGTGGTCGGGCGGCGCCACCGGCATCGGGTCCGGAGATGTGTCGAACAGGACGGTCATGATGTCGACGCCCGAGATCCCGTCGACCAGCGCATGGTGGGTCTTGGACAGCACCGCGAACCGGCCCTCGGCCAGGCCCTCGACGAGCCACAGCTCCCATAGCGGCCGGCTGCGGTCCAGCGCCTGCGAGAACACGCGCCCGGTCAGCCGCCTCAGCTCGGCATCGCCCCCGGGCCGCGGGAGCGCCGTGTGACGAACGTGGTAGCTGGCGTTGAAGTGGGGGTCGTCGACCCACAGCGGTCGCCCCTGTCCGAGCGGCACGAAGGCCAGCCGCTGCCGGTAGCGCGGGACGAGATGCAGCCGCGCCTCGATGGCATCGATCAGCTCCTGGTGCCCGGGGGCGGGCCCCTCGAATACCGCGCAGGCGGCGACGTGCATGTGCGCCGAGTCGCGCTCGAGATGGAGGAACGAGCTGTCGAGGCCGCTCAGTCGGTCCGGATTGGCCACGCCGGAATTCTTGCAGGCCTAATGCACGTGCGTGAGATGCCCCGGATAAGTGACCAACGTCACACAAATCGCCGTCAACCTCTGCCAGCCTCGCTGGACGATTCGATCTGCCGAGTCGCCCTTGCTCGGTGCGAGGGCGAACGGGGAGCCCGTTTCCGGGTGTGTGGCCATTCCGCCTGGATGGGGCGAATCGACCGGCCGGCGCTAGCCGGTCCACGGTCGTAGCGGAAGCCAGACGCGGAGCGTTTGAGCCTTTCGCGAGCCCGAAGGCTGACCCGTAGGCACCCGGTCGAGAACAAGGAGGTCCGACGACATGCGCAGGTCCCCCCTGCGAGAATCGCGCCTGGTCCAGGTGGCCGTGGGCGCGTCAATGCTGGCAATTCCGGCCTCGGCGGCCGCGCTGACCGACACCCCGCACCCGGCCACAGCTGTCCCCGGCCCGGATGGGCTGAGCCAGAGCCCGCCGGCGACGGTCCGGGCCAAGGTCAAGTCGAGACGGATTGGCTACGACCGCGACGTGGTCCTCAGCGGGACCGAGCCGTCATCCCAGGCCGGTCAGGCCGTCGCACTCCAGTTCGCGCCCAGCGGCACATCGAGCTGGCGAGAGGTCGCGACCGCGATCGTTCGGTCCGACGGCCAGTTCCGGCTCTCGGCCGCACTCACGCGCTCGGGCTCCGTGGAGGTGACCGCGGGTGCGCCGTCGCCGGCGTTCACGACCGGTCCGGCAGGTGCGCCTGCCGGCAGCGCCTCGGAGCGGGTCAGGGTCGAGGCCGCGATCCGGACACGGCCGCGTGACGTCGACGTGCTCGGCGATAAGACGTTCACGGTCCGCGGTCGGCTCCTGCCCGGCGCCCCGGGCCGGAAGGTTCGCCTCGATGTCCTGCGTGGCGGCCGCTGGCAGACGCTGGCCAGCGCCCGAACCGGCGCGCGCGGCGCGTTCGACCTCCGCGCCTCGACCACGAGCGCCGGCCGCGAGCCGCTGCGCGTCCGCTTCGCCGGCGATCGCGCCAACGCGGGCACCGCCCGGGGGGTCGGCATGCTCACCACCTACCGGCAGACGGTCGCCTCGTGGTACTACGACGGCGGGAACACCGCCTGCGGGTTCCATGCCTACTACGGGGTGGCGAACGTGAGCCTTCCGTGCGGCACCAAGGTCGCGTTCAGGAACGGCAGCCGCCGCGTGACCGCGGTGGTCGACGACCGCGGCCCGTACGTCGGAGGTCGCGAATGGGATCTCAACCAGAACACCGCCGCCGCGCTGGGATTCGGGGGCGTGGGCAGCGTCTGGTCCTCGGAGTAGCGCTCGCGCGGGCCGCCGCTGGGCGGGGAGCCGTCTGGACCCGGGCCTACGCTGGCGCTGATGCCCGGTCGCTGTGTCGCGCACCTCGACATGGACGCCTTCTACGTCTCGGTCGAGGTGCGCAGGCGCCCCGAGCTCCGGGGCCTGCCGGTGATCGTCGCCGGCTCGGGCCCGCGCGCGGTGGTCACGACGGCGTCCTATGAGGCCCGGCGCTTCGGTGTCGGGTCGGCCATGCCCGCGGCCCGGGCCCGGCGAATGTGCCCCGATGGCATCTTCCTGGCCCCGGACTTCGCCTATTACCGGGAGTCCTCGGCGCAGGTGATGGCCATCGTCCGGGCCTCAGTCGAAACGGTCGAGGTGGTCGGCCTGGACGAGGCCTACCTCGAGCTGACCGGGCGGCCGGGGCCGGGTGAGACCATGCGCCTGCTCCGGGACGAGATCGGGCGCGCCACCGGGCTGAGCTGCTCGGTGGGCATCGGGCCGAATAAGCTCGTGGCCAAGGTCGCCTCGGATGCCGAGAAGCCGCGCGGGTTCGTCGTCCTGAGCCGCGAGCAGGCCTGTGCGCGCTTTGCCTCCGCTCGGTGCGGGCTGGTCCCCGGGATCGGACCCAAGACCGCCGAGCGCCTGCGGTCGTGCGGCGTGGACACGCTCGGCAAGCTCGCGGCCGCGCCGGCCGAGCAGCTGGCGAGCGTATTCGGCCCGCGCTTTGCCGCCGACCTGAAGCGCCGGGCCCAATTCGAGGACGACGCCGCGGTGACTCAGGAACGCAAGGTGGTCTCGGAGTCGCGCGAGACGACGTTCGACCGCGATGTCGTCGACCACGCCGAGCTCGAGCGGGTTCTGGAACGGCTGGTCGAGGCCCTGTGTGCGGCCCTGGTGGCCCAGGAGCGGCGGGGAAGGACGATCGGGATCAAGGTACGCCTCGATGACTTTTCGACCCACACACGCGCGCGCACCCTGGCCCAGCCAATCGCCGAGCCCGACCGGGTGGGCTCGGTGGCGCTCGAGTTGCTGCGCCGCTTCGCCCCTCGGAGGCCGGTGCGCCTGTTGGGTGTGCGTGTCGCTGGCCTGGAGCACGCTCGCGCCCGCAACGAGGAGCAATTAACGCTCGCGGTCTGACCACCGGCCTGGCGCGACGTAGTCCGCGCGGCGTATGCTGCGCTCTGACTCGTACTCAGCGCCAGGGCCTGGTCCTCAGGCTCGACGGCGGACCGGATCCGGGAGCGCGTGTGGCTTCGATTGCCAATTTCCTCCGTGGCAGCGACCGAGAGTTCTTCGACCTGTTCGAACGCGCAGGCGAGAACATCGAGCGCGCGGCGCAGCTGCTCGACGAGATGCTCGAGGAGTACCCCGAGCGCCGCGGCCTGGCCCGCGACATCCTCGACTGCGAACGGGACGGCGACCAGATCACGCACGAGATCATCAGGCGCCTGAACCAGACGTTCGTCACGCCGATCGATCGCGAGGACATTCTCCAGCTGGCCTCCGCGCTCGACGACATCGTCGACTACACCGAGGAGGTGGCGGACTACCTGGGCCTGTACCGGATCGAGGCGCCGATGGTCCAGGCCCAGCGACTCGCGGGGGTGCTGGCCTCGGCGACCAGGCAGATCGCCCAGGCGATCCCCCTGATGCGGGCCTTCAAGGACATAAGCGAGTACACGGTCGAGGTCCACCGGCTCGAGAATGAGGCCGATCGCATCGTCCGGGAGGCCATCGCCTCGCTGTTCGAGGTTGGGATCGACCCGATGGTCGTGATCCGCTGGAAGGACCTGTTCGAGCGGCTCGAGAGCGCGATCGACTCCACCGAGCGGGCCGCGTTCATCCTCGAGGGAATCGTCATCAAGAACGCGTAGGCGGGAGCGCAGGGTGGAGGACGAGACCAAGCAGCGCCTCGGCGCCAACGAGGCGGTGTTCCGGAAGATCAACGAGGCGATCGAACGCGGCCAGTGGCCTGGGGAGGAGGATGCCCCGGTCGGCTTCCGGTGCGAGTGCGCCCAGCTGGGCTGCAACGAGATGGTCGAGCTCAGCGTCCGTGAGTACGAGCGAGTGCGCGCCCATCCGCGACGGTTCATCGTTCTGGCCGGTCACGAGCGCCCCGATGCCGAGGTCGTCGTCGAGACCCAGCCGGGATACCGGGTCGTCGAGAAGCTGGGTCAGGCTGGCGCGGCGGCAGCGGCGCGCGATCCGCGAAGCTGACTCGACCCGGGTGCCTTGCGCGAGCGGAGGCAAAAGCGCATACGCACCTCGGTGCCGCCGGTGCTCCGGCTGTGGATCTCGAAGTCGTCGGCCAGCTCGGAGATCAGCGCCAGGCCGAGCCCGAGCCCGGGGCTATCGGCCCGAGCCCGCAGCCCGCTGCCGTTGTCGGAGATCAGCACCCAGAGCCCGTCCGGGACGTAGGACGCGCTGACCAGAATCGGGCCGGCGGAGCCACGGTAGGCGTGCTGGACGGCGTTGGTGACGGCCTCGGACACCGCCAGGCGAATGGCCTCGAGACGGTCCACGGTCGCGCCTGCCTGGTGGGCAAACCTGGTCACCGCCACCCGCGCACTGGGCACGGAGTCGGCCACCGCGGGGTACAGCCCGTTATAGCTCTCTCCTGGAGCCATCATCCTGCCTCTTGTCTACCCCGATCCGCAGAAAAATCACCGCAACTGCGCGATCTCCCGGCGAGCGGGGAGGGCTCAGTAGAGTGCCGCAGCGAGCCGCCGGCGAGACTCGCGGGCCAGCGGATCCTCAGTCCCCAGATCGTCGAGCACGCCGACCACGACGCGGCGGATCTGGTCCCGGGCCCCGTCGGCGGCCGGCAGCGCCGTGAGCAGGAGATCCAGCGCCCGCTCCTCGTCGCCGGCGTCGAGCGCGGCGAAGGCCTCGCTCAACTGGACGGCGTCGGGCTGCGGGCTCTGTCCGAGCTCGATCCTCGCTGCCAGGCCATCGGCGCTGAAGCTCCTGGGCACGCGTGAGAGGAGCTCGAGGGCCTCGTCGGTCTCGCCGCGCCCGAGCAGGATTCGCGCCAGCGGCACCGCGGCGTCGGCCCGACCGGGCTCGATCTCGACGGCGCGCCGCAGCGACTGCTCATCCCCGCCGGCGACCAGCTCGTCCACCTCGGAGGGAACGAGCGAGTCGAGGAACCGCTCGATTGCCGCCGGCGGCTGGGCGCCGACGAACTCGGCCACGACCTCGCCGTCGCGGAACGCCTTGACCGCCGGAATGCCCTGAATTCGGTAGGTCTGGGCCAGAACCGGGTCGGCGTCGACGTCGAGCTTGGCCAGCTCGATCTTCCCCCCGCGGGAGGCCACGGCCCGCTCGAGCACCGGCCCGAGCTGGCGGCAGGGGCCGCACCACTCGGCCCAGAAGTCGACGACCACCGGGACCGAGCTGGAGCGATCGACGACCGCCGACTGGAAGTTGCTCTCCGATACGTCCATACATTCGATGGTAGCGAGGGGTCCACGGCCGGTAAGTTGCCCGCACGTCAACCTCAGGCGACACCGAGTACACGATCGAGCGCGCCGGAGTGCGCCTGGCCGTGGCCGAGTCGGGCCAGGGCAAGCCGGTCGTCCTCCTGCACGGGCTAACCGCGACCCGTCGGTACGTGGTGATGGGATCGCGCACGCTTCAGCGATCGGGCCACCGGGTGATCTCCTACGACGCCCGCGGCCACGGCCACTCCTCTCCGGCGCCCGATCGGCGGGCCTACGCCTACGAGGACCTCGGGCTCGATCTGGAGGCCGTGCTGGATGGGCTCGAGATCGACCGAGCGGTGCTCGCCGGCGCCTCGATGGGGGCGCACACGCTGCTGTGGCTCGCGCTGCGGTTTCCCGAGCGGACCAGCGGGCTGGTTGTCATAACCCCCGCCTATGACCCGGCTCAGGTCTACGACCCGGGGCGCCTGGCCCGCTGGGACGAGCTGGCCGACGGCCTCGAGCGCGGAGGGGTGGAGGGCTTCATCGCCGCCTATGGCAAGCCCAAGGTCCCGCCGGCGTGGCGCGACACCGTGCTCAAGGTGCTGCGGCAGCGCCTGTCGCTGCACGAGCACCCTGGAGCGGTGGCCGACGCGTTGCGGGTGGTCCCGCGCTCGCGACCGTTCGGAGGGCTGGAGGAGCTCGGTGCGATCTCAGTCCCAGTGGCCGTCGTGGCCAGCGGCGACGAGGCCGACCCGGAGCACCCGCAGGCGATCGGGGAGGCCTACACCCGAGCGATCCCGGGCGCGCGCCTGATCACCGACCAACCCGGGAGCTCCCCCGTGGCCTGGCAGGGCAGCCAGCTCTCGCGGGTGATCGCCGAGGTGGCGGCCCAGGCCTGAGCGGGCGCCCGGACGGGGCGCCCGCCAGTCCGGCGCGCGCCGTCAGCCCACCGTGATGTGCTCGTACCGGGCGCGGTTGCTGGCCAGGTAGTGGTTCGAGACGTAGCGGATCACAACGCGCAGGTGCACCGGGCCGTGGGAGTGCCGGCGTCTGGGCACACGGGCGAACGTCGTCTGGGCCGAGAACGTGCAGTTCGGCTGCAGCCCGGCCAGCGTGAAGCCGACCTGGCGAATGCCGCGGAAGAACCGGATCGTGACGTTCCCGGTGCAGGCGTACGTGGAAGGGATCGACGACGGACCACGGACGGCTCCCGAGGTGGTCAGCACGAACGGTGCTCCCCGGACCAACCCGGGTGTCGTCCTGGCCGTGACGCCGGGCGTCGGCGCAGGGGACGGGTAGGTGAGGAATGTGCCGTTGGCGCCGAATGAGGTGGCCGAGCCTCCACCACTGTGGCTGGCCACGAGGCGGTAGTCGTAGAACGTCCCGGGGGCAAGCGGGGGGAGCGAGGCGGACACGCTCTCTGCCGCGGCGCCGGCCGCCAGCGTCTGGGCCGCCGTCTGCTCGCCGTAGTTGGGCGTATTGCCCCATTGGAACCAATAGGTGGTCGCCTGGCCCGACGGGTTGATCACGCCGGTCAGCGTGGCGCCGGTCGTGCTCAGCCCCGTGGCCGGGCCGGTTGTCACGCCGGGCGGCGGATGCCCGGTCGTGTGAAACGTGCGGTCGGCGCCGACGCTCAGGCCGAACTGGTTGCTGGCCACGACCCGGTAGTGATAGGTCGTGCCCGGGATCAGGCCGCTGGCGGCCTCATCGACGGCAATCGCCTTGGTCCCGTGGCCGGCCGAGTGAAGTTTTCCGTTGATGCCGTAGGCGTTGGTCAGGCCCCACTGGAGGTAGTAAGTGGTACTCGAGCCGTTCGGATTGACTGTCCCGTGCAGCACGGCGCTCTTCTCGCTGACGCTGGATGCACCGCCGGTGACCACGGTCGGCGACGCCGCCGCGCCGGCCACGCCGGTCACAACTAGCGCGCCGGTCGCGACCAAAGCGCCGGTCCCGAGCAGACCGACAACCATCGCTGCCGTCAGAGCCTGGAGCTTCTTCCTCATTGACGCCTCCTCGCGTTTATCCAATACACACTATCCCGGTGAAGGAGCAGAAGTTGCGCTTGCCGGCCGGGGTCTCGCGGCCGGAATCGGACGGTCGATTCTCCTATCGGTGGAGACGGCGGAGGCCGTCGGCCGCCGCCGCGAACGTTGGCGATTTACCGTCGGGGGGTGACGCCAAATCGCCAAAGTTCCCGGCGTGGGTCTTCCAAAACGGCGCAGTAAGGGGGCCAGCCGGTCTAGCGCCCCTCCGGGTGCGGGCGGGAGGACGAGGCAGTGATCTCGCGTCGCTCGATGAGTTAGACGCGACGCGTCACTCGGCCCGGCCGACGCCCGGCGCGCCGGGCAAGAGCCGGCAACGCCAGTGTCCCAAAGTCCCGCAACCAGTGCTTCCGATCGATCGCGCGGGCAGTTCGTAGACGCGAGAGCTTCGGGGACTCTCGAGGGTGGCATGGGCTGTCCCTGGCTTCGCGGCGGCTTCCTAATCGATCGATCAACTGCTGCTCAGTGCCCGGACATGGCACGACTGACCTCGACCTCGGGCCGGGGTGGGTCGGCTCAACGCCGGATAGCGTCGAAACCATGACTGGCCCCCCGTCGGCAGCAGGGGGTTGCCGTGTCATCGCCATCGGAGGGCAGCCGGGGACGTCGACGCGCGTGGATCAGCGTCCGCTGAGGGCACGCCGGACCAGACCTCTGAGCCCGCGGTGGGTCGTCTGCGGCTTCGGTGGGTCCAGGAGGTCGATCCCCAGCGAGGAGACGACGGAGGGCGAGAGACGAACCTTCGGCGCGCCAGGAGAGTCGCGCACATCGAGCAGCTCCCGCTGTGATGCCGAGTTGTGCCAGCCCCGCTCGATTGCGGCGGCCCCGAGCTGGCCGATCGTCTGACACAGCGACTCGACCACGGCCATCGAAACCCAATCTGCGTCGTCCTCGCCGGACTGGTGCTGATGACGGGCGATCTGAGCGATCAGCAGCACCAGGATCAGGTCAACGTCAGCGAACTCGGGGGAGTCCACGCTCACAGCCTCTCGATGAATTGCAGCAGCGTTAACGCTCGATAATCGATCTTATGTCTACCGGAGGCGCAGCAAGCCCGCGCGCCCCGTAGACATCCGAGCATCTGAGCCTGTTGATCGCCGGGGCGGTTGCGGAGCGCCGCTTTCCACAGGGGATCCGAGGCCGAAGCTAGAACTCCGGTCCATGCGCGCATACAGGGGCCGAACCGGATGGCGGCGCGTGCCCGGGGCGCTCGCTGCGGCGCTCGGGATCGCCATGTGTGCGGGAGCGCTGGCGGGCGCCGGCCAGGCGTCCTCGCCCGGCGGCGCAGCCCCCGGCGCGGGTCCGCTGCCCACCGGCGGTGGCGGTCTGGCGCCCACTGGCGCGCCACAGCGCGTACCGGCGCCGCCGGGTCGCCACGCTCACGGCTCGTGGCTGCGGAGCTTCACCATCACCGAGTACTGGCCGGCGCCGGAGTCGTGGTTCGTCGGGCGGCTGGTGAGCGCTCCGGGGCTGACCGGGCTGCACCGAATCGATTGGCTGTACTCGGCGACCGGCGTGTCCATGCAGGGCGAGGGCATCGGTCTGGACGGGCGCATGTACCACCTCGAGTCACCGGGCGCGGCCGGCTGGGTCACCTCGGCCGGCAGGCTGACCAGTCCGGCCGCTGGATGGACAGGCGGTCCGCCGTACTGGCGGGCGGGCGGCTACTGGCGAAACGCCGCCGGAGGGGTCACATTTCCGCTGCAGGTCGGTGGCTGGTCGGCCGGCATCGGTGGGCGTTATGTCCCCTTGGCGGGGGTGAGCTTCGACCCGGGCCCGGCGCTGGCCCTCCGCTACTACCAGTCGATCGCGGTCGATCCGAGCGTGATCCCGCTCGGCAGCCGGGTCTACATCCCCGCCTATAGGAACGACGGTCACGGCGGCTGGTTCATCGCTCAGGACACCGGCGGGGCGATCGTCGGCAACAGGATCGACGTGTACCGGTCGCCTCCGCCCGGACCGACCGACGCTGGGCGCGATCTCGTCGACCAGGCGGCCTACGTGATCAGGCCGACGCGGTGAGTTCGGGACCGCGGTTGGCGCCCGTGCGCGAACTGAAGACCGCCCGGTATCCGCCCGTGTGCGAACTGAAGACCGCCCGGTGGCCGCCCACGGGCGAAGTAGACTCCTTGCCCAGATGGCGAAGCAGCAGCGCACCATGCGGGTCGAGCAGCGCAGTCAGCTGGCCGCGATGCAGAAGCTCGAGAGCCGCTCCGACGAGGAACTGGAGTCCGAGACCAGGTACAAGGCCGCGGCCCAGGCGATTCTCGGCGCTCGCGCCGCCGAGCGTTATGACGCCAAGGCCGCTCGAGGCCACTTCCAGCGGGCCATGGCGGCGGCGCGCCCGCAGGAGCGCATGCAGCTCCGGCGGATGGCCGACGCCTCGATCGCCCTGGCCGAGCGCCGGGCCGACGACCTCAAGAAGGCCACCGAGCGCCTAGGGGTCGAGTCTCCGAGCACCCGCCAGCTCCGCGGGCTGCAGCTGCTCGGGCTGATCGCCCCTCCGGCCAGCGCGGGCATCCTGGTCCGGATCCGCGGGATCCTGATCGCCGTCGTCCTGGTCCTGCTGATCCTCGCGGTGGCGTTCGGGAT
Organism: uncultured Solirubrobacterales bacterium; assembly: GCA_963704385.1. Lineage (GTDB taxonomy): Bacteria > Actinomycetota > Thermoleophilia > Solirubrobacterales > Solirubrobacteraceae > Palsa-465. The sequence goes on along the minus strand of OY969904.1, from coordinate 4,092,236 downwards.
CGTCAACCTGGTCGCGCTGCCGTTCGGCGGGATCTCGCTCGACCTGGCGATCTTCTACGGCCTCGTGCTCGTGGCGGTCGCGGTGGGCGTGATGGCGTACCTGGGTCGCCGACGTCAGAAGCGAGCGCGTGCCCAGCGCGCGCAACAGGCCGCTGGGCAGTAGGCCCTCACTGATCCGTGTGCGGTCGCTACACGCTCGCGACACCTGATCCGGCCGATATTCGCGCTCGCTTCCCGGTCGGCGAGACGGTCGAGGTCCGCCGCCGCTACAACGTCGCCCCGGGCGACGAGGTGCTCGCGGTGACGACGGACAGAGGCGGCCAACCCCGCGGTGAGCTGCTGCGCTGGGGCCTGGTGCCCTCATGGGCCAATGTGCCGGACGGGCGCCTGAAGATGATCAACGCCCGGGCCGAGACCGTGACCGAGAAGCCGGCCTTCCGGCAGCCGTTCGGCCGGTTCCGCTGCCTGATCATCGCCGACGGGTTCTATGAGTGGGGCTCGGTGCCGGCGGAGGGACCGGCCGCCCTCGGCGTCGGCTCGATGCCGGCGAAGGGCGCCCGCAAGGACGCTTTCCATATCGCCCAGGCCGGTGGCGCCCCGTTCGCGTTCGCCGGTCTGTGGTCGATCTGGAGGGGCAAGGAGGGCGCCAGGCTGCGCTCGTGCACGATCCTGACTGTCCCGGCGAACTCGGCCGTCGCCTCACTTCACGACCGCATGCCGGTCATCCTGACGGCGGACGCCGAGGATCGGTGGCTGGATCCCTCCACGCCACGAGCGGAGCTGATCGGGCTGCTGTCGCCATTGCCGGCCGAGCGGACGCTGATCCGGCCCGTCGGCCCGGCGGTGAACGACGCCCGCTATGACGGGCCCGAGTGCCTGGCCGCGCCCGGCGTAAGCGCTCAGGCAACGTTGTTCTAGGACCCGCCCGCCCGCCCGCCCGCGCAGACATAATCGAACGGTTCCATGGCCCTCTCCCCCCTGCTCAGCGGTTACGAGAACGTGGTCCTCGACCTGGACGGCTGCGTCTGGGTCGGGGAGCGATGCACCCGCGGCGCGCCGGAGGCGGTCGCGAACCTGCGCGCCGCCGGCAAGCGGCTCGCGTTCCTGACCAACAACTCGCGCCGGTCGCCGGAGGATTACGTCCGCAAGCTGTGGTCGCTCGGTCTGCAGGCGTCGCTCGAGGAGGTGGTCACGGTGGGCGGGGCGATCCAGCACCTGCTGGCCGAGCGTGAGCGCGGCAGCGTGTACGTGATCGGGTCGGCCGCGCTCTACCGGCACGTCTCGGACGCGGGCCAGCGGATCGTCAACGGCACCTCGCAGGCCACCGCGGCGGACCTCGTGGTGGTCGCCGGGCACGACGACTTCGACTACGGGGAGCTGCGAGAGGCCACGCAGGCGATCCTGGCCGGCGCGGATCTGATCGCGGCCGATCGCGACCGCACGTTTCCCCGAGAGGACGGGATGTGGCCCGGGTCCGGAGCGATCGTCGCGGCGCTCGAGTACGCGACCGACCGCGCGGCCCAGGTCGTCGGCAAGCCCGAGCCCCAGATCTTCCTGACCGCGCTCGATCGTCTCGACGGCGGTCGAACACTGGTGGTCGGTGACCGTATCGACGCGGATCTGGCCGGCGCCGCAGCGGCCGGGCTCGACGCGGCAATCGTGCTCAGCGGCGTGACCACCGGGGAGCAGGCCCAGGCAGCGAGCGATCCGGCGCCGGTGGCGGTCGCCGAGGACCTGCACGCGCTGGTGGTCGCCTGATGGGCAGCGAGGCCATGAGCGTGGGATCCCTGAGCGGCGGGGCGACGCGGACGGTATCGCTGATCGTCAACCCGGCCGCCGGCGGAGGACGGGCCGGGCGGCTCCTGGCCGACGTCTCGAGTGCGCTGCGCGCCAATGGGCTCGAGCATCACGTCGAGCGCACGAACAGCCTCGCCCACGCGCGCGACCTCGCCCAGGCCGCGGCGGCCGCCGGGGAGGTCGCGGTGGCCTTCGGCGGCGACGGGCTGATCGGCGCCGTGGCGGCCGGCCTGCGCGGCTCGGTCGGTGTCCTGGGCGTGCTCCCCGGCGGCCGGGGCAACGACTTCGCCCGGGCCCTGGGCATCCCGCTCGACCCGGCGGCCGCCGTCGCTGTGCTCGCGTCCGGCGTCATCCGCTCGGTGGACCTCGGCGAGGCCGGAGGGCAGACGTTCGTGGGGATCGCCAGCTGCGGCTTCGACTCGGCCGCCAACCGGATCGCCAATGAGACCAAGCTCCTGCGCGGCAACCTGGTCTACGCGTACGGCGCATTGCGCGCGCTGGTGAGCTGGAGCCCGGCCACGTTCACCGTGACGCTGGACGGCGGGCTCGTGCGCACGTTCACCGGTTACACGGTCGCCGTAGCCAACTCCAAGGCGTACGGCGGTGGCATGTTCATGGCCCCTGACGCCTCGCTCGAGGACGGGCTGCTCGACGTGGTGATGGTGGAGCACCTCTCCAAGCCACGCTTCCTGAAGCTGCTGCCGACGGTGTTCAAGGGCGAGCACGTGCGCCAGCCGCAGGTGCGGGTGGAGCGCGCGGCCGCGGTGGAGCTGGCCGCCGATCGCCCGTTCACGCTGTACGCCGACGGCGACCCGATCGCCGAGCTGCCGGTCACGGTTCGCGCGCTCCCAGCGGCCGTGCAGACCGTCGTTCCCCGATGAGCTCGATGATGACCGCGAAGCTCGCGGCCGCGCGCGCGGTCGGGCGGCTGAGCCGCCGGGCCGGGCGTGGCGGGACGAGCCTGCCGGGACGATTCCTGATCCGGCTCGAGCCGCGGGCGATCTCCGAGCTCTCGGCCCGGCTACCGCGAGGGTCGGTCGTGGTCTCGGCCACCAACGGGAAGACCACCACGGCGGCGCTGGTGGCCGCGGTGCTCGGCCGTGGCGGCGTCTCCGTGGTCCACAACCGAGCCGGCGCCAACATGGCCGGAGGGGTGGCGACGGCGCTCCTGGGCGCGAGCCACAACCGCAACGGGATCGATGGCGAGATCGGGCTGTTCGAGGTGGACGAGTTCTGGCTGGATCGGATCGTGCCCGAGCTCGAGCCGCGCGCGGTCCTGCTCGGCAACCTGTTCCGGGACCAGCTCGATCGATACGGAGAGCTCGAGACGATCGCCGACCGGTGGGCCGCGGCCGTCTCGGCGCTGGCCCCCGGCACCCGCCTCGTGCTCAACGCCGACGACCCGCTGATCGCCGATCTGGGGCGCGGCTCCCCGACCGCGACCTATTACGGCGTGGAAGACCCGGGCATGGCGATGCCGGAGATGCAGCACGCCGCCGACTCCAAGCACTGCCGCCGCTGCGGCGCCGCGTACGTGTACGACGTGATCTATCTCGGTCACCTGGGGCGCTATCACTGCCCGAACTGCGGCCGGGAGCGTCCGGCGCCGGCGATCGCGGCCGAGCGGATCGAGCTCACCGGCACCCGGAGCGCGGCGTTCGTGCTGCGAACGCCCAGTGGCCAGGCTCAGGTCAATCTTCCCCTGCCGGGTCTCTACAACGTCTACAACGCGCTCGGTGCCGCTGCGCTCTGTCTCGAGCTCGGACTGGACCTGGACACTGTGGTCGGCGGGCTGCAGGCGGTCACCGCGGCCTTCGGCCGGGCGCAGACCGTACAGATGGAGGCCACCGAGCTCTCGATCCTGCTGGTCAAGAACCCGGCCGGAGCCAACGAGATCCTGCGGACACTGGTGCTCGAGGGCGGCGAGCTCGAGCTGCTGGCCGTCCTCAACGACCGGACGGCGGATGGCCGCGACATCTCGTGGATCTGGGACGCCGACTTCGAGCTGGTGGCCTCGCGCGTGCGCCGCGTGACCTGCGCCGGCACGCGGGCGGCGGAGCTCGCGCTGCGCCTGAAGTACGCCGGCGTGCCGATCGACCGTCTGGTGGTGGTCCCGCGCCTCTCGCAGGCCCTCGACGCCGCGCTGGGCACGGGCGCCGAGCGGCTGTTCGCTCTCCCCACCTACACCGCCCTGCTCGAGCTGCACGAGCTGCTGGCCTCCCGCGGACACGCGCCCCAGTTTTGGGAGGCGCGGTGAGCGTCATCTGGCACGACCTTGAGTGCGGTGCCTACGGGGCCGACATGGCCTTCTGGCGCACGCTCGCGCGCCGGTACGGCGATCCGGTCCTCGACGTCGGCGCGGGCACCGGGAGGATCACGCTCGATCTGGCCCACGCCGGCCATACGGTGACCGCGCTCGATCGCGACCCGGTGCTGATCGCCGAGCTCGAGCGCCGCGCCGAGGGGCTGGAGGTGACGGCGACCGTGGCCGACGCCCGCGACTTCGACCTGGACGAGCGCTTCGCGCTGATCATCGTGCCGATGCAGACGGTCCAGCTGCTCGGCGGAGCCGACGGCCGCGGCCGCTTCCTGGCCTGTGCGCGCCGTCACCTGCGGGCCGACGCGGCCGTGGCGCTGGCCATCACCGAGACCCTCGAGCTCTACCAGCTGGGCAAGGGTGGCCCGGCTCCGCTTCCGGACATCCGCGAGTTGGACGGCGTGGTCTATTCCAGTCAGCCGACCGCGGTGCGCGAGGAGCCCGACGGATTCGTGCTCGAGCGCCTGCGCGAGACGATCGGCCGCGACGGGGAGCGCAGCACCGAGGAGGACGTGATCCGGATCGACCGGCTCACGGCGAGCCAGCTCGAAGAGGAGGGGCGGGCCGCCGGTCTGCGACCGTTGGTACGAGCGAGCATCCCCCCCACCCATGATCACGTCGGCAGCTCGGTGGTGATCCTCGGTGGCTGACGGCGGGCGCAATGGGAACGCCCTCCGGGTCTGCGCGCTGTACCCCGACCTGATGAACATCTACGCGGACCGCGGGAACCTCCTGCTGCTCGAGCGCCGCTGCGCCTGGCGCGGGATCGGGTTCGACGTCCGGGCCAGCGGGCTCGGCGAGGCGCTGGATCCGGACTGCGCCGACCTGTTCTACATCGGCGGTGGGCAGGACCGCGACCAGCGGCGCTGCGCGCTGGATCTGGTGGAGCACAAGCGCGACGCGCTGCACGCGGTCGCCGGCCGCGGCGGGGTGATCCTGGGCGTGTGCGGCGGCTATCAGCTGCTCGGCCACTCCTATCAACTCGCCGAGGAGACGCTGCCCGGCATCGGACTGCTGGACGCGGTGACCGTGCATGAGGACGGTCCGCGGCTGATCGGCAACGTGGCCATCGAGGTCGAGCTGCGACCGGGCCAGCGCCGTGTGCTGGCCGGGTTCGAGAACCACGGCGGGCGCACGTACGTCCGTCCCGGCGCGACGCCCCTGGGCCGGGTTCTCAAGGGTCACGGCAACAACGGCCGGGACGGACACGAGGGGGTCCGTGACCGCGGCGTGGTCGGGACCTACCTGCACGGCCCGCTCCTGCCCAAGAACGCCTGGTTCGCCGACTGGCTGATCGAGACCGCCCTGGGCCGGGACGAGCCGCTCGCGCCCCTGGACGACGGACTGGAGGCGGCGGCCCACGCAGACGCGCGACGCGCGGCTGGCGTGTAGCTTTGGCGGGCAAGGTCCCGCCTGAGCATCCCCGACCCACGAATCCGTGATCGCCCGCCTCCTCCCGTGCGTCGCGGTGGCGCTCGTTGCGCTGCCGCTGGCCGCCTGTGGGGGCACCTCGTCTCCCGCCACGGCCGCCACCAGCGCGTCCACGCCGACCCAGACCACGACGACGACCACCGCCCTCCCGGGCACCGGGAAGCCGACCGTCGTCATCGGTGACAAGAACTTCACCGAGCAGTTCGTGCTCGGCGAGCTCTACTACCAGGCGCTGACGGCACAGGGCTTCTCGGTGCAGCTGAACAAGAACATCGGCCCGACCGAGGTCACGATGCAGGCGCTCCAGACCGGACAGCTCGGCATGTACCCCGAGTACCTGGACACGTGGAACTCGGCCGTCGCCGGCTACCGGCAGACGTTCACCACGCTGCACTCGGCCTACGTGGCCGGACAGCGGTACGCGCTCGAGCACGGGCTGGAGCTCCTCAAGCCGACGCCGTTCAGCGACACGAGCGCGATCGGCGTGACCGTGGGCTATGCGGACCAGCATCGCCTGCGCACGATCGCCGACCTCCAGGAGGTGCAGAGCACCCTGACCCTCGGCGGGCCACCTCAGTTCCAGCAGGGCTCGCAAGGGCTGCCGGCGGTCGAGGAGGCCTACGGGATTCAGCCGGCGGCGTACAAGGACCTCGAGATCGGCCAGCAGTATCAGGCGCTGGACCAGGACGCCGTCCAGGCCGCCGACGTCAGCACGACCGATGGCGAGCTGACCACGGGCGACTACACGCTGCTCGCCGACCCGCTGAAGGTGTTCGGTGTGGGCAACGTGGTCCCGGTCGCCTCCGGCGAGGTGCTGGACACCGAAGGCCCCGAGTTCGCGGCCACGATCAACCGGGTGAGCGCGCTGCTGACCTTGCCGGCCATCCGTGAGCTGAACGCGCTGGTGGACGTGGCCGGGGAGGATCCGGCGACGGTGGCCAAGCAGTTCCTGGTCGACCACGGCGTCATAGCGCCCACCTAGGATCGACCCGCCTAGCTGCCGCTCGAGCCGAAGCCCTCCGCTCCCCGCTCGGACCGGGTCAGCTCCGGCACCTCGACGACGTCGGGCGTCTCGATCCTGACCAGGACCAGCTGGGCGATCCGATCCCCGGCGCGGACCGTGAACGGGTGGTCGGGGTCGGTGTTGAGGAGCAGGATCCTGAGCTCCCCCCGGTAGCCGGGGTCGATCAGTCCGGGCGCGTTGACGAGGGCGATCCCGTGCCGCTCGGCCAGCCCGGACCGCGGCAGCACCAGCCCGGCCTGGCCCGGCGGGATCTCAACCGCGATCCCCGTGCGCACGGCGGCGCGCGCGCCGGCCCACAGCTCGACCGGCTCGAGTGCGTACAGGTCGAGCCCGGCGTCGTCGGCGTGGGCCCGGGTCGGCAGCAGCGCGCGGTCGTCGAGCCGCCGGACGCGGAGGCTCATCCAGTCAGGGCAAAGCGCCTGTAGCGCGCCGCCACGGTGGCCGGCAGGCGCGCGCGGATGCGCACGCCCTCCGAGGTCTCCTCGCGCTCGAGGTCGCCCGAGACCTCGTGGAGCTCGGCCAGGCGGCCGCCCTCCTCGTAGGGGATCAGCAGCTCGACGTCCTCGAGCGTGCGGGCGAACTCATCCTCGACCCGGTGGACCAGGGCCTCGATCCCCTCGCCGGTCAGGGCCGAGACGAGCACGGCGCCGGGGTGTCGGCGCGCGAGCTCGAGGCGGCGCTCGTCGTCGATCTCGTCGGCCTTGGAGAGCACGAGCATCTGGCTGATCTCGTCGGCGCCGATCTCGTGCAACACCTCCTGGACGGCCCGCGTCATCGACACCAGCTCATCCTCGGGCACGGAGGCGTCGACCACGTGGAGGATCAGGTCGGCCAGACGGGTCTCCTCGAGCGTGGCCCCGAACGCATCGACGAGCTGGTGGGGAAGCTTGCGGATGAAGCCCACCGTGTCGGTCACCAGGTAGCTGCGCCCCGGCGTGCGCAGGACGCGCGTGGTCGGATCGAGGGTCTGGAACAGCCGCTCGCCGACGCCGGCGCTGGCTCCGGTGAGAGCGTTCAGGAGCGTCGACTTGCCGGCGTTGGTGTACCCGGCGAGGGCGACCCGAGGCAGGTGAGCGCGCTCGCGCTCCGCGCGCATCACCGAGCGGCTCGACCTGACGTGGGTGAGCTTGCGCCGCAGGGCCGAGATCCGGTCGCGGGCCAGGCGGCGGTCGGTCTCGATCTGGGTCTCGCCCGGGCCCCGGGTGCCGATGCCGCCGTCGATGCGCCCCGCGCCCAGCCGCTCGAGGTGCGACCACAGGCCGCGCATCCGGGCCAGGTTGTACTCGAGCTGAGCGAGCTCGACCTGGAGCTTGCCCTCGGCGGTGTGGGCATGGGAGGCGAAGATGTCCAGGATGATCGCGGTGCGGTCGATCACCGGAAGGCCGAGCGTGGCCTCGAGGTTGCGCTCCTGGCGCGGCGAGAGCTCGTCGTCGCAGGCGACCAGATTCGCGTCGGAGGCGGCGATGTCGGCCTTGAGCTCCTGCAGCTTTCCGGTTCCGAGGTAGGTGTTGGGATGGGGATGGTCACGATGCTGGACCAGCTCCCCAACGGCGGCGACGCCCGCCGTCCGCAGGAGCTCCCCGAGCTCGGTCAGCTCGTCGCTGTCGTGGTCGGGCAGGGCGGCGATCAGAAAGGCACGCTGACGGGCGCGCCCCTGAGGGCGCTGACCGTTCGTTGTCGCGGAGGACGCGCTGGCGCGCCCATGGCGGCTTTGCTGCACGCGGTTGATGGTAGCCGCGGGTGTGGCCACCGGCACGCCGGCTACAGGCTGCGCAGGCGCTCGACGGCCTCCAGCAACCGGTCCTCGGGGGCGGTCAGCGAGATCCTGAAGAAGCCCTCGCCATTGGGTCCGTAGGCCCCGCCCGGCGTGATCACAACCGCGGCCCGCTCGAGCACGTGCTCGCAGTACGCGGCCGCCGACGCAAACCCCGGCGGCACCGGGGCCCAGATGTAGATCGTCGCCTTCGGCGGCGTGACGTCGACGCCGGCCTGGGCCAGGGCGTCGCAGACCAGGTCCCGGCGGCAGGCGTAGATCTCGTTCATGCCCCGGACGTGCACGTCGAGCTCCGGGCCGAGCGCGGTCGCGCCGGCCAGCTGCACGGCCTCGAACAGGCCGGAGTCGATGTTGGACTTCAGCCGCCAGTAGTGGGCGATCGCCTCGGCGTTCCCGACGATCGCCGCGCAGCGCCACCCGGTCATGTTGTAGCCCTTGGACAGCGAGAAGACCTCGACCCCTACCTCCTTGGCCCCCGGTGTCTGCAGGAACGAGGGAGCGACGTACCCGTCGAACGTGACCTCGCTGTAGGCGTTGTCGTGCACGGCCAGGAAATCGTGCTCGGCGGCAATGGCCACCACCTGCTCGAACAGGCCGTCCGGGGCGATCGCGCCGGTCGGGTTGTTGGGGTAGTTGAGGAACAACAGCCGGGCCCGCTCGAGTGCCTCGGCGGGGATCGCCTCGAGCGCCGGCGCGAATCCTCGGTCGGGCTCGAGCGCCATCAGCACGGGCTCGGCGCCCGCCAACAGCGGCCCCCCGGTGTAGACGGGGTAGCCGGGGTCGGCGGCCAGGGCCACATCGCCGGGGTCCAGGAAGGCCAGGTTGAGGTTGAAGATGCACTCCTTGGCCCCGATGGCCGGCATCACCTCGGTGTCCGGATCGAGCTCCACGCCGAAGCGTCGGCGGTAGAAGGCGGCCACCGCCTCACGGAACTCCAGGCGGCCGCGATTGCTCGGATAGCCGTGCGTGGAGGGATCGGCCACGGCGCGCTGGGCGGCGGCCACGATCGGCTCGTACGTCGGCATGTCGGGGTCGCCGATCCCGAGGCTGATGACATCGATCCCGGACGCGCGCTTGGCCGCCACCTTGCGCTCGAGCTCGGCGAACAGGTACGGCGGGACGAGGTCGAGGCGCCTACTCGATCGCATACAGCTCCTCGAGGAAGTCGTCGGCGAGCGCGCCCCGGAAGACGGGCACCGCCCAGCCGGTCAGCCGGACGCCCAGGTCCTCGTGCACCTCGACCTGAAGCTCGCCGCCGTCGAGCACGACAGTCACCGGCTCCTGGCCACCGGCCAGCACGTACGCGACCGCGGCGCCGGACGCCCCCGTCCCGCTGGCCGAGGTCTCCCCCGCCCCCCGCTCGAAGATCCGCGCTCGGATACGGCCCGGCCCCAGGGCGGTGAACCACGACACGTTGGTACGGTTCGGGAACAGCTCGTGGCCCTCGATCTCGGGACCGATCCGCTGCAGGTCCAGCGCATAGAGGGCGTTCTCATCCTCGATGCGGATCGCGCACTGAGGGTTGCCGACCTGGACGTGCTGAAAGCGCCAGCTCCTCCCCGAGGCGCTCAGCTCGCCGGCCCCGTCGGCGGATCCGGTCGGATAGTCGCTGCTTTGTAATCGGGCGAGCCCCATATCAACGGTGCACGTGGTCGTCGAGGTGATCGTCGGGCGCAGCTCGCCGGCCTCGGTCTGGATCGAGAACGTGTCGTCATCCGCCCACCCGCGCCGCCGCATGTACAGCACCGCCTCGCGGGCGCCGTTGCCGGAGACCTCGGCCTCGGAGCCATCCGGATTGAAGATTCGCAGCCTGGCCAGGTACCCGGGCTCGTCCGGCTCCGAGAGGAGCAGGATCCCGTCCGCGAACACGCCGGTGTGCGCGGCGCAGATCCTCCGCACGCGCGCGGGCGTCAGCTCGAAGGGGAGCGCGGCTCGCTCCACGATCACGTAGTCATTGCCCAATGCCTGCCACTTCTCGAACTCCACGGCGGGGCAGTCTATGGCTGGGGAGCCGGACGCTGTAGCGTCGCCGCCCGTTATGGCCGGCCGCCTGCAGTCGCTGAACCAGCGCCATCCTGCGTTGCCGCTCGTGCTCCTGGCCGTGCTGTGCGCGCTGTCGCTCGGGGCGCGGGCGGCGTGGCTCGGCGACCCCTGCCGCTCGCCGTGCCGCACCGCGTCGGACCACATCCTGATCTTCGACGAGGACTACTACGTCAACGCCGCCCGGGTGATCGCCGGAATCCATCCCCCCGCCGGGTCGCCGTACGCCGACAGCCCGCTCGGCGACGACCCCAACGCCGAGCACCCGCAGCTGGTCAAGCTCATCATCGCCGGGTCGATCGAGCTGTTCGGCGACGGGCCGCTGGCCTGGCGGCTGGGCAGCCTGATCTTCGGCACGGTCGCGATCCTCGGCATGTTCGCGCTCGTCCGGGCCGCCGGGGGAGGACCCTGGCCGGCGCTCGCCGCGGCGGGGCTGATGGCCACCGACAACCTGATGATCGTCCACGGGCGGATCGGCACGCTGGACGTCTACGCCCTGGCCTTGATGGTCTGGGCTGCGGCTGCCTACCTGCGCGGCCATCCGCTACTCGCCGGGGTGCTGATCGGCGTGGGAGCGTGCATGAAGGAGGTCGCGGTCTACGTCCTGTTCGCGCTCGTCGTCCTCGAGGCCCTGGAGTGGCTCCACACGCGCCGAGGATCAGCGGCGCGGGGCCTGCGCCTGGCCGGCTGCACGGCGAGCGCGGCGGCCGTGTTCGTGGGAGGGCTCGCGATCATGGACCGGATCGCTCCCCCCTACAACGACGCGGCACGCAAGCTCGTGACCGGCGGGCCGCTCGGGCATCTGGCCCACATCGTCAGCTACGCCGACCATCAGACCAGCCCACACGGCCCCCGTGGAATCGCCTCCTACCCGTGGGGATGGCTCGTCGACTACAAGCCGATCACCTACTTGAACATCAATCCCGCCCGCCCGAGCGACGGCCTGTTCCACGTCCATCCGGCTGTGCACTTCCTGGGCCTGATCAGCCCGCCCATCCTCCTGCTGGGGCTGCCCGCGCTGTTCCTGGCCGGCTGGAGGGTCATCCGGCCCGGTGTGGGGCGGGAGCGCAGCTTGGAGGTCCTGGCCGTGGCCTGGTTCGCCGGGACTTACCTCCCGTTCGTGGTCTCCAGCCTGTTGTTCAGCCGCACGAGCTACATCTACTACATGGTGATCGTGATGCCCGGCGTGTACGTCGCCATCGCGGCCCTGGTCCCCCGGCTGGCGCGATGGCCGAAGTGGAGCGCGCTGTGGGTTGCGGGCGTGCTCGTGGCCGCCGTGATCGCCTACCCGCTCACTCCGCTGCCCTGAGCCCGGCTCGCTCCGGGGCACCCCAGCGGGCCAGGACCTGGCCTGCGATCTCCGCCGGCGAGCGCCCGGTCGTGTCGAGCACATCGATTCCCGCCAGTTTGCGCATCCACGTGAGCTGGCGCCGGGCGTAGTTGCGCGTGCGCCGCTTCATGCCCTCGACGTCACCGGCCAGGAGCTCCTCGAACCCCATCGCCTTGCGCGCCGTGGGCGACGCGCCCGCGGCGTTGGCCCGCCGTACCTCGTCCTCCGCGCCCGCCGCGAGCATCTGCTCGACGCGGGCGTCGATCCGCGTATACAGCAGCTCACGATCCATCACCAGGCCGATCAGAAGCGTCGGATGGCGGACCTCGCCCGTCCACAGCTCCGATTCGGCGCCCGGGGGCTCGAGCTCCCCTGAGTCGAGCAGCTCGAGCGCGCGGACGATCCGCTGGCGGTCGGCCGGGTCGATGCCCGCGGCCGCCCACGGGGCGCGGCGGGCCAGGAGCACGTGCAGCGCCTCGGGGCCGCGCCGCTCGAGCTCGGCCGTCCAGTACTCCCGCACCCCCTCCGCCGGCGGGGGCCTCAGATTGAGGTTCGTCAGCGCCGCCCTCAGATAGAGCCCGGTGCCGCCCACGACGATCGGGCGATCGCCGCCGGCCAGCAGGGCGTCGATCTCCGCATGGGCCAGCTCGGCGTACTGACCCGCGCTGAACGACGCGTCGACGGGCACCAGGGAGACCAGGCGGTGCTCCAGCCGTGCCCGCTCGGCGGCCGTGGCCGCGCCGGTCAGCGTCTCGAGCCCCTGGTAGACCTGGAGGGCATCCGCGGATACGGCGACCGGCTGCTCCCCCTGCTCCCGCAGCCCGGCGGCGAGCTCGATCGCGACGTCAGTCTTGCCCACGCCGGTAGGACCGAACAGGGCGATGACGGCCGCTCGGGGCATCGGCTGGAGTATCGTGGAGCGATGACGCTCGTTGACTGGTGGAGCGATCGTCAGGGGGCTGGGTTGTGAGCGTCAGGGTAGGCGTGGCCGTCTCCACCGCCGACGATTCGCTCGACGCCGGCGCCGCGGCCGGTCGCGCGGTGGCCGACGCGCTCGGCGGGGCCCCCGCCGACCTGGCCCTGGTGTTCGCCAGCGGCGAGCACCTGGCGGCACCCGAGATCGCCCTGGAGGCGATCCAGAGCGTGCTCGAGCCCGGTGTTCTGGTCGGATGCGCGGCCGGCGGGGTGCTCGGCTCCGGGCGCGAGCTCGAAGGCGAAACGGCGCTCGCGCTGTGGGGAGCCTCGCTGGCCGGAGCCGGCCAGGCGACCGCCTTTCACGCCACGGTCGGGGACGAGGGCCCCGAGCCGGCGGTCTACGGGCTGCCCTCGCTGCAGCGCTCGAGCGCGGCGATCCTGCTCGTCGACCCGTACTCGTTTCCCACCGACGTGGTCCTGGGACTGATCGCGCAGGAGGCTCCCGGCGTCCCGGTACTGGGCGGTATCGCCAGCGCTCACGGACCGGAAGGGCCCCTGTTCGTGGACGGGGAGCTATACGAACAGGGCGCGGTGGGGATCAGCCTCGACGGCGTCGACGTCCTGCCGTGCGTCTCGCAGGGCGCAGCGCCGCTGGGCCGCGAGCTGACGATCACCGCGGCCGAAGGCAACATCATCCACGAGCTGGCCGGCCGCCCGGCGCTGCAGACCGTCGAGCGCGTCATCGCCGAGGTCTCGCCCCGCGAGCGTGCGCTGGTCGCCGGCGGGCTGCTGATCGGGATCGTGATCGACCCGGGAAAGCCCGAGTACGAGCAGGGGGATTTTCTGGTCCGCGGCGTGCTCGGAGCAGACCCCGACTCGGGCAGTCTCGCCGTCGGCGCCAACGTCCACAGCGGCCAGGTCGTGCGCCTGCATGCCCGCGACGCCCGCTCCGCGGACGAGGACCTACGCCGCGCCCTGCGCCGCCAGCTCGAGGCGATGGCCGGTGACCCCCCGGCCGGCGCGCTCCTGTTTTCTTGCAACGGGCGCGGCAGCGCGATGTTCGGCACACCCGATCACGACGTAGGCGCGGTCGAGGACGAGCTCGGCGGCACGCCCGCCGCCGGCTTCTTCGCGGCGGGCGAGATCGGCCCGGTTGGGGGCCGCAGCTTCCTGCACGGGTTCACGGCCACCCTCGCGGTGTTCCCCGGCTGAGGGTCAGGGCGCCAAGCGCTCGAGCCGCCAGCCACCGTCGGGCTGGCGCGTGTAGAGCAACCGGTCGTGCAGGCGATCCTCCCGGTGCTGCCAGAGCTCCACCGTGTCGGCGTGGAGGCGGTAGCCGCCCCATGTCTCGGGCAGCGGGAGCTGGCCCGTCGCGTGGAGCGCGGCCAGCTCGGCCACGCGGCGTTCGAGCTCCTCCCGGCTGGCCACGGTCTGGCTCTGGGGAGAGGCCAGCGCGCTCAGTTGACTCCCGCGCGGTCGTGAGCGGATGTAGGCCGCGGACTCGCCGGCCGACAGGCGCTCCACGGGCCCCTCGATCCGCACCTGCCGCCCCAGTGCGTCCCAGTGGAAGAGGAGCGCCGCCCGCGGATTGGCCGTGAGCTCCCGGCCCTTGCGGCTCTCGTAGTTCGAGAAGAACACGAACCCGTCCGCGTCGGCCTGCTTGACCAGCACCATCCGTACCGACGGCGGGCCGTCGGGGCCGGCGGTGGCCAGCGCCGCGGCCTCGGGCGCCCGCACTCCTGCGCCACGCGCCTGCTCGAACCAGGTCGCGAACTGGCGGAAGGGATCAGGATCGACGTCCTCCTCCCGCAGGGGCTGCGCGAAATCCGCCACGCGGGGATTATCGGCCCCCTTTCGTCCTGCACGTGCTTCGGTGCCCGTGGCGCTTATAGACTCGGCCGCCGTGAGCCTCGTGAGCGGCAGAGTGCTCCTGACCGGAGCCACCGGCGGTATCGGCGGGGCCATCGCCCGCTCGTTCGCGCAGCGCGGGGCCATGCTGGTGCTCACCGGGCGGCGCGCCGAGGTCCTCGAGCCGCTGGCCCAGGAGGTCGGCGGCCAGGCCGTCCCCTGTGACCTGGCCCGGCGCGAAGACGTGCAGCGACTCGTGGGCGCGGCGGGTGACATCGACGTACTCGTGGCCAATGCGGCGCTGCCCGCGTCCGGCGTGTTCACCGAACTGGACGAGGATCAGATAGACCGCATCCTCGAGGTCAACCTGCGCGCGCCGATCGCGCTGGCTCACGGCCTCGCCCCGGCGATGATCGCGCGCGGCAGCGGCCACCTGGTGTTCATCTCCTCGCTGGCCGGAAAGGTGGCGTCGCCCGCCTCATCGCTCTACTCGGCGACCAAGTTCGGCCTGCGCGGGTTCGCCCTCGGGCTCCGCGAGGACCTACGGCCCCACGGCGTGGGCGTATCGGTCGTCCTCCCCGGGTTCATCCGCCAGGCCGGGATGTTCGCCGACGCGAACGTCGAGCTCCCGCGCGGGGTCGGGACCCGCTCACCCGAGGACGTGGCCGCGGCCGTGATCCGGGCCATCGAACGCGACCGCGCCGAGGTCGAGGTGGCCCCGGCGGGCCTGCGGATCGGAGCCACGATCGCCAGCGTCGCGCCCGAGCTGGCCGCCGCGGCCAGCCGCCGGATGGGCAGCGACCGGATCGCCTCGGACCTCGCCGAAGGTCAGCGCGACAAGCGCTGAAGAGTCATGTCTCGGGGTGCCAGCCGAGCGACCGCCGGCGGGCCGCCGACAGCGTGCTGACGATCAGGTCGTAAGAGTCCTCGACCATCTCGCCGATCATCTCGTCCGGGAGCGAGCCGTCGATGACCACCGTGTTCCAGTGGCGCTTGTTCAGGTGATATCCCGGCCCGACGGCGGCGTGCGCCTCCCTCAGCTGCGCGGCGAGCGCCGGCTCGCACTTGAGGCTGACGCGAAGCGGCTCGTCGGCCAGTCGAGATATGGCGAAGATCTTGCCCGCCACCTTGAAGACCGAGTTCTCGGGGCCGAATGGGAACGTCTCCTCGGCTCCGGGAAACGAGAGACAGTGCTCACGCAGCCGCTCGGGACCCATGCCCGAATCCTGAACGATGGCGTGCGCTCCGCGCTGCGTCCGCTGGCCCGCCGGCTCCGACCGCGTAGGATCGCCGGGGCGATGAGTACCAGCGTCCGGGCAACGACGGTCGGCGAAACCTACGCGCAGGTCGCCGAGCTGCCGCTGCGGGTGCAGTCGTACTCACTAGAGGCCATGAGCGCGCCGATGGGGCCCGATCGAGTCCGACACAGCACGATCGTGCGTCTGTCGGGCGGCGGTCAGGAGGGTGTTGGTGAGGACGCCACGCCGACCGAGGACGAACAGCTCGCCTTCCAGCGCGCGGCTCCGAGCCTGCCGCTCGCCGGCGACTGGACGGTCGCCTCCTTCTCGTCGCATCTCGGGAGCCTCGATCTGTTCCCCACGCCCCCGGTTAACGACTGGCTGCGGTCGTTTCGGCGGTGGGGGTTCGAGAGCGCCTCGCTCGACCTCGCGCTGCGCCAGGCCGGCGTCTCGCTGGCCGCCGCGCTGGGACGATCGACCCGTCCGCTGACCTTCGTCAACTCGATGCGCCTGGCCGATCCCCCCACCGTCGAGCCGATCCGCGAGCGGCTCGAGCTGTTCCCGGGACTGCGGTTCAAGCTCGATCCGACGGCCGAATGGGACGCGCGGCTGATCGGCCATATCGCCGCGACCGGGGCCGTCGACACGCTCGACCTGAAGTCCCAGTACCCACCACCGTTCGGGCAGCCGGCGAACCCGGAGCTGTACGAGCTGATCGCGAACGCGTTCCCGGACGCCTGGCTCGAGGATCCGGCGCTGACCGAGGAGACGCTGGAGGTGCTCACGCCACATCAGCGGCGGATCACGTGGGACGCGCCGCTGCACTCCATCGCCGACATCGAGGCGCTCACCACCCGCCCGCGGGCCATCAACATCAAGCCCGTCCGTTTCGGCACCCTCCAGACCCTGTTCGACGTCTACGACTACTGCGCCGCTCACGACATCGCCATGTACGGCGGCGGCTTCGGCGAGCTCGGACCCGGCCGCCATCACATCCAGTACCTGGCCTCACTGTTCCATCCGGACACGCCGAACGATGTCGCCCCCTCGGGCTACAACCTGGCCGCGCCCGATCCGGCGCTGCCGACCAGCCCCCTGACCAGGGCGGCGGCAGCCACCGGCTTCCGGTGGGCCTGACCCGCATGGGCGGCATCGCGGTACACGAGTTCATCACGCTCGACGGCGTGATCGAGACGCCGGCCTGGGCCAGGGATTACCCCTTCGATCCGAACATGGGCGAGGCCATCGGCGAGATCATGGGCTCGAGCACCGGCCTCCTGCTGGGACGCAACACCTACGAGATGTTCGCCCCCGCGTGGTCGACCCGGACCGCCGCACAGGACCCCGGCGCTCCGTTCATGAACGAGTCGCCGAAGTACGTGGTCTCCTCGACGCTGCAGAGCGCCGACTGGAGCAACTCGACGATCCTCGGGCCGTACAGCGGCGGCGCGATCCGCGACCTCAAGGACCGGACCGCCGGGAATCTGTACGTCAGCGGCAGCGCGACCCTCGTCCGGGCGCTGCTCGCCGACGGTCTGATCGACGAGCTGCACCTGTTCGTCTATCCCCTGACCGTCGGGTCCGGCCGGCGGCTGTTCACCGACGGCGACCCGGCGGCGAGGTTCGAGCTGGACGGGATGGACTCCTACGCCAACGGGGTCATCCATCTGGGCTACCGCCCGACGTAGCGCGTTCGCGGCTCCCCGCAGCTCAATAGTTGAGATCGTTGGTGGAGGGCGTGAACACCCCGGATGCCAAGACCAGCACCCAGAGGACGGATGCGATCAGGCTGATGACGATGATCGCCACCCCGTGCTTGGCGTTCGTCCTATTGGGGCGCGTGGCGACGATGATCCCGAGAATGAATCCGACCGGCGGTATGGCCACGGCCGTGATGTAACCGAGGACGACGATACGAAGGGCGCGCTCGCGCCGGGCGTCGGAGCCGGCGCCATTGCTCGAGACGTAGCCGACGGCCCAGTGGTCGCGGTCGGGTGTGGGCGGTGTCCTGGGGCTCGTCCGTGGCACTTCTTGGCCGAGATCGTAGAGCCAACGGCGAGCGGCGGCCGACAGGAAGTGGGTGTGAGCGCGACACCGGAGCGCGCATAAATTAAGTCACTCGTAAGAGGACAAGCAGCGCGGCAGACTCTGAAGCTCCTGACGTCTGCTCTTCGCTACGTCGTCGCTCACACCCGACGGGCAGCCTACGCCAGGGCCACCCCGCGGGCAAGCCGGAGGCGTGGCCAGATCGTGCAAATAGCGGGACCAGCGTTTTCGTTGTCGGCGCGCCAGCCGGCTCCGGGCGCACGGCCTGGGGCTACTGGGGTACGACTTCGTGCTCGCCGGTGACCGCGGAGAGCGCCTCGATCACCTCGTCGGCCAGCTTGGCACCGTCGTCGGCGTGCGTCGGCGTCGCCTGCACGCGGACGACAACGTCGTCTCCGTCTATCTCCTGGAGCGAGACGGTGGCCGGGTTGCGCGTCGGAGTGGTGATCCGATCGTCGAGGATCGCCTGGACCTGGGTGATTGCAATGCCCGAACCTAGACGCACCTTGACGTCGACGGGCTGCGGTTCGCGGACTGGCACGACGACGGCCGAGAGCACGCCGTTATTCGGGATCATGATCCGATCGTCGCCGCGGGCCAGCGTCGTGTACATCAGCCCCAGCGAGCTGACCACCCCCTCGATCACGCCCCCGAGCGCTCCCGCCTGAAGCCGGACCCGCTCGCCGACCCGGAAGGGCCGGGCGGTCAGGAGCACCAGCCCGGCGAACAGGTTTCCGAGCGTCTGCTGGGCGGCGAGGCCGAGGACGATGGCCGTGAAGGCGCTGCCCGCGACCAAGGCCGCCGGATTCACCCCGGCCACCGCGAGGGCGATCAGGATCGTGACCCCCAGTGTGACCAGGCGAATCAGGAAGCCGACCGTTCCGGCCGTTCCCGGGTCCATGCGGCGGAAGAACGTCGGACCCGCGGCCCGGCCGACGTCGCGGGCGAGCGCCCAGCCGATGGCCAGCAGAATGATGACCGTCCCCCACTGAAGCCATGCGTTCCACTGCTCGGCAGTGTGATGGCCGAGGATGTTGTCCCGGTAGTGGTAGAGCACGAGCACCGCCACCAGGAGCGGTACGAGCACGAAGGTCTGACGCCGCGCCCGCCTCACCTGCCGCTCGCTGACGTTGGCCGCGAGGCCGACGCGCTCCCAGGCCTCGCTCCGGGTCTCGAACATCCGCTCGAGGTGCAGGTCAGGTCTCCTCTGAAAGCGCTGGCGCATTTGGTCGAATTGTCGCGTGATCGGTCTCCTGCTTCACGTACCACCGAACCAGGCGTGCCGTTTCACGGCTGAGCGATCTCTTAGACCCTTAGAACAGCCTTCCCTGCTGGAGCGCCGTTCCCTGCTGTGGCTCAGGGTCTGCCCCGACGGACTCGCTCGGGGCCGGGTCGGAGCCGCGCATGCGCGCCCCGGGCTCGAGATCCGGTCCCTTGACCAGCCTCGACAGCCGCCGCCGCTCCTCCTGTGGAGCATAGGCGCCCCGGCGGTATAGCTCCTTGTAGCGCGGCACCAGGTCCGGTCGATGCTCGCGCAGCCAGTCGAAGAACAGGCCGCGGACATCGCCACGAAGGTGCAGCGCGATCCCGGCGATGTAGGCCGCGCCGGCCTCGGAGGCCAGCTCGACGATCTCGGCGACCTGCTCGGGCGCGTCGTTGACGCCCGGCATCAGGGGCGCGATCAGCACGCCGGTCCTGATCCCGGCCCGGTTGAGCTCGGCCACCGCCTCGAGCCGGGCCCGAGGGTTGGGCGTGTGCGGCTCGGTGGCCCGCCAGGCCTTCTCGTCCAGGGTCGGGATCGACAGCGCCGCCCCGAACTCCGTCCTGGCGGCGATCTCCTTCATCAGGTCCAGATCGCGCAGCAGCAGCGGCGACTTGGTCAAGATCGAGCATGGATTGGAGGCGTCGCGCAGGGCCTCCCAGATCCCGCGCATCAGCTTGTACCGGCCCTCGGCCCACTGGTAGGGATCGGTGTTCGTCCCCAGGGCCACGTGCTCCCGCTTCCACGACGGCCGTGTCAGCTCGACCCTGAGCTGCTCCGGCGCGTTGACCTTGACCACGATCTCCCGCTCGAAGTCCCGCCCGGCGTCAAAGTCCAGGTACTTGTGGGTGGGGCGGGCGAAACAATTGTGAGAGACCACGCCGTTGGCGATGAAGTCTCCGGTGCCGGTTGCGATGTCGTACAGCGGCAGCGCCCGCCCCAGAGGTTCGATGGCCGCGACCCTCAGGTTCGCAAACGTCTTGACCATCTGACCCGCGATCGACCGCTTCCGGGTGATCGCGGGGTCGGTGAGGTGGAAGAACCGGAGATGCTCGGAGAGGCCGCCCCGGATGCGGATGTAGGTGAGGCCATTGCCTCCTCGCCGGTCGTCCCGGACAACGGCGAACCCCAGATGTCTCGCAGACTCCTCGATCCAACCGAGGATCTCCGGATCGGTGTTGGCGATCCGCAGGGCGAAGGCACTACGACTGCCTTCGGCGTCGAACACGCCAGCGAGGAAGCCCTTGCGCCAGTCGAGGCTGGGAGCACGCGGCCACCTGACGATGTCGCGAACGCGGTCGACGAGCGATCGCGACTGCGTTTGGATGGCCACGATCTCGCGACGGGCACCGGCTGCGCGCTGAAACCCGCGCTGCTGAGTGGCGACTTCCTCCGCGTTCAGGTAGTCACGAGCGCGTCGTAGAGCCTCGAGATCGGCCAACGCGAGGCGGAAGCGGTGCAACTCCTCGACTCGAGCGCCGTGCTCATCCCTGTCCGAGCTGAGATGCGCGTCGCCTCGCACGATCCCGCAGAGGTACCCGCGCCGGTAGTCCGGGCTGGCCTTCGGTTGCGGCGCAAACGCGCCCGTGCCAACCAGACGGTTGGCGAGCGTGAGGTGCGGGCGGTCCGGTTCTGAGCGGGTGGTGTTGAGCACGTGCTTCCAGCCTCGGTTGCTGAGGAAGCGGTGGTCGCCGCTCGTGATCAGCTCTGTGCCGTCTGCCAAGACGACCCGGTACGCGGGCTTGATCGTGATCCACTTGTCGACCACGACGGTCGGGGTGTATCTCCGGTAGCGCCCTTGGCGCACCGTTCCGTAGATCTCGTCGCCGACCTCGAGGCCTTGAAGCGGCCTGTGTCGACCATCAGCCATCAGGATTGGCGTCTCACCCCAGCCGCAATAGGTGCACGCGTGTGTACAGCCGCGGAAGGGGTTGATCGTCCACCGGAACGGCATCTGCGATGCCTCTGGGACTCGGTTGAGGACGGACTTGGCGCGGACCTCGTAGAAGCGGGTCTTGATTGCGCCGGGTGCCTCGAAATGGCGCACCACGGCTTCGTCGCGGTAGCCCGGCAGTTGCGCGCGTTCCTCCGTGTCGATCGTGAGGTTGCTCCATCGCATGGAACGTATGTTCGCATTTGGGGCAGACGGAACCGCCCCGCCTGGGTCCGTCTCCGGAACTCTGCGGCTGAATGGGTCGTATACGGCCACTTGGCCGCAAAGTTCGCCGCGTCCCGGCCCCGAGGCAAATCAATTACCTGCGAGGTAAGACTCCTACCCGACGGGTAATCGACGGGGCGACCTCGGGGCGGGATCGTGGTCGCATGACCACACAAGAGACCGTCTCCCCCACCTTCGCCGCGGGCCGGCTCCGGCGCGCGGCGGCCAGTCGCTGGGCCCCCCTTCCCGTCGTCCTGGCGGCCACGTTCATGGTCGTCCTGGACTTCTTCATCGTCAACGTCGCCCTGCCTTCGATCCAGTCCCAGCTGCGTGCGGCCGACGGCGCGATCGAGTGGGTCGTCGCCGGGTACGCCCTGACCTCGGCGGTGTTCCTGATCACGGCCGGCCGGCTCGGCGACCGGTTCGGACGTCGGCGGGTGTTCATGCTCGGCCTGGCTCTGTTCACGCTCGCCTCCGCGGCCTGCGGGGCCGCCGGCACGTCCACCGAGCTCGTGATCGCGAGGCTCGTGCAGGGCGCGGCGGCCGCGCTCATGACCCCGAACGTGCTGTCGCTGATCGGCGTCCTTTACGCGGGGCCGGATCGCGTGCGCGCGCTCAGCGCGTACGGAACGGTGATGGGGTTCGCCGCCGTCGGGGGCCAGTTGATCGGTGGAGCGCTGATCGCCGTGGACCCGCTCGGGCTCGGCTGGCGCAGCTGCTTTCTGATCAACCTCCCCGTCGGGATCGCCGCGCTCGCGCTGGCCCCGAGGCTGGTTCCTGAGTCGCGGGCCGAGGGGGCCCTGCGCCTGGACCTGGTCGGCACCGTCCTCGTCACGGCCACGCTGACGGCCGTCGTGCTCCCGCTCGTCGAGGGCCGTCAGCACGGGTGGCCCACGTGGACATGGATCTCGTTTGCGCTCGCGCCGGCGTTGGGGGCTGCGTTCATCGCCCACCTGCGGCGCGCCTCGCACAGGCGCGAGACGCCGCTCCTGGACCTGTCCCTGTTCCGCGTGCGCTCCTTCAGCGCGGGGCTGGTCACTCAGCTCGCGTTCTGGGGCGGGCAGGCGTCGTTCTTCGTCGTGCTGGCGCTGTACCTCCAGCAGGGCCGCGGCCTTCGCCCGCTCGCGGCCGGCCTCGTGTTCACCATCTTGGCCGTCGCCTACCTGCTCGCGTCGGTGCTCGCACCCGGGCTGACCGCGCGCCACGGCCGGCGGGTGATCGGCGGCGGGGCGCTCATCCTGGCCAGCGGTCACGCGCTGTTGCTCGGCGCCGTGGCCGAGATCGGCGTGGGTGGATCGGTTGCCGCCCTGGCTCCGGGCCTGCTCCTGGTCGGCGCGGGGATGGGGCTGGTGCTGGCGCCGCTGGCCACCACGATCCTGCAGTCGCTTGACCCCGAGCGGGCCGGAGCGGCCTCGGGGATGCTGACGACCATGCAGGGCGTCGGCAACGCGCTCGGTGTCGCGGTGACCGGCGTGATCTTCTTCGCTGCGCTGCATCGGGGCTACGCGCCCGCGTTCGAGGTGGCGGTCGGAGAGCTCGCCCTGCTGCTCCTGGTCGTCGCCGCGCTCAGTCGCCTGCTGCCCGCCCCGGCCAAGCGGGCGCGCAGCGCCGGAATCATTACCCGCGAGGTAATGGCCACGCAGACCGAGGCCCGGTAGCTTTGACCCATGTCAGTGGCCACGGCGAATCCCGGGATCGGGGACATGCTGCGCTCCTGGCGCCAGCGGCGCAACCTCAGCCAGCTCGAGCTCTCGCTCGAGGCCGCGGTGTCCTCGCGGCACCTGAGCTTCGTCGAGACCGGGCGCGCGCGGCCGAGCCGCGAGATGGTGCTCCGGCTGGCTGAGGAGCTTCAGGTGCCGCTGCGGGAACGCAACGCGCTGCTGATGGCCGCCGGATTCGCGCCGCTGTACGCCGAGCGATCGCTCGACGCGCCAGAGATGGCCAACGTGCGGGCGGCCCTCGACCGCTTCCTCCGTGCTCATGAGCCGTACCCGGCGGTGATCGTGGACCGGTACCACAACCTGATCGCCGCCAACGACGCGCTCGAGATCATGCTGGCCGGGGTCGACCCGGAGCTGCTCGAACCACCGGCCAACGGAATGCGGATCGCCCTGCATCCGCGTGGAATGGCACCCCGCACGCTCAACCTGGGCGAGTGGAGCGGGCGGCTGCTGAACCTCGTCCGTCGCGAAGCCCAGATCACCGGCGATCCCCAGCTGGCCGGCCTGTACGAGGAGCTGGTCGGCTACCCGGGCGTCGAGGTGTCCCCGCCGCACGCCTTCGACCCGACCGAGATCATGCTGCCGCTCCGGCTCCGGGATACCGACGGTGAGGGCGAGCTGTCGTTCTTCAACACGCTGTCGACCTTTGGCTCGGCCATCGACATCACCCTGTCGGAGCTGGCGATCGAGGCCTTCTACCCGGCGAACGCCCACACGGCGATGCGCCTCATGCGCGACGTCGAGCCATCGCCCGAGGATTAGAACTCCCACACGCCCCCGACCTTCGGCCGCTACGTTCCGCCGCCGAGTGTGTTACGAACCTCCGTGGTGCGCGCCAGGGCTCCTCGCATTTGCCGCCTGGCCACGATGGTCCTTCCGCTTACGCTCCTCTTAGCGGTAGGCGTCGCGTCGGCGCAGCAGCGGCGAGCGCTGAGGACCGTGCGCTACCACGGATACGCCGTCCGGATCCCCGCGTCGTGGCCAGTCTTCAACCTCGACCGCGATCCTCGGGTGTGCGTGCGCTTCAACCGCCACGCGCTGTATCTGGGCGCCCCGACCGCGCAGCAGCGCTGTCCGGCCCACGCGATGGGGCGTACCGAGGCGATCCTGCTCTCCCCCGCGGGCGCCGCAGGGGCACGCGCCGCGCGCGCCGGCGGAGCGGCCCCGGCCGCGGCCGGCCTCGGCGGGTCGGTGACGAGCTTCCTCGCGTCCCCGGCCGGTGTGGAGGTCACCGCCACCTGGTCGCGCGACCGCGCCGTGGTCACTCGCGCGCTGCACCGCGCCGCACTGCCCCCCGCGCCCGCCGAGCGAGCGGCGGCCAGGGCGGCCACGGCCAACGCGGCCGGGCCGCGGGCTCGGGCGGCCGCCGCGGTCGACAACGGGTTGGGCTTCGATGCCTGCTCGGCCCCGTCCACCCAGACGATGTCCGCGTGGGGGGCATCTCCCTACCGGGCAATCGGGGTCTACATCGGCGGTGCCAACGCCGCCTGCAGCCAGCCCAACCTGACCGCCAGCTGGGCGAGCACCGAGGTCGCCGCCGGCTGGCACCTGATCCTCACCTATGTCGGGCTCCAGTCCCCCAGCAACAGCTGCGGCTGCGCCGGCATCAATCCGACCCAGGCGTCCGCCGAGGGCACCGCGGCCGCCCAGGACGCGGTCACCGATGCCCAGAGCCTCGGCATCCCGGCCGGGAATCCGATCTACGACGACATGGAGGCCTATTCGCGCACCAGCACCAACACCTCGGCCGTGCTCGCCTTCCTCTCGGCCTGGACGACGCAGCTGCACGCCGAGGGTTACCTCTCGGGCGTCTACAGCAACGCCGATGCCGGCATCACCGATCTCGTGAACGCCTACAGCACCGGCTACCCAGAACCCGACGACATCTGGATCGCGGACTGGAACAACGAGCAGACGACCACCGATCCGGCTGTCCCGGCCGACGAATGGGCGGGCGCCCAGCGGCTGCACCAGTACCGGGGTGGCCACAACGAGACCTACGGCGGCGACACGATCAACATCGACAACGACTATCTCGACGGGGCGACGGCCGACACCACCACCGGCAGTCCGCCGCCTGTGCCTCCCCCGACGCTGGCGGTGACACCGGCCTCAAACGGCACCACGAGCCTCAACGCCATGTGGGGCGCGGGCGCCGGCCTGGCGTCCTGGCAGGCGCTGGCCGGGACCAGCGTGGCCACGCTCACCCCCGTCGCCATCACTCCCGCCCACGGCACGGCGGCGCAGTTCGCGGTTCGCAGCGCGGCCCCGTTCTTCGCCGTCCAGGCGCTCGGGTCCTCCGGCCAGGTGCTGGCCAACTCATGGACGGTGGCCACCCCGGCGTACGTGGGGCTGTACGGCCAGAGCGCGTTCGTCAGCGAGAGCAACGGCGTCGGCGGCATCCCCGCCGGCTGCTACACGGGAGGCAGCTGTCACATCGCCACCACGATCTCGGCCGGGCGGACGGTCATCGCCAGAACGGGCACCGAGTCGATCGTCCAGGGGGGCACGGGGACCCTGTTCTTCAAGCTGACACCGCAGGGCCGGAAGCTGCTGATGCATGCGCGCGGCGGCCGGCTCGCGGTCAAGGTCAGCGCGCGCGACGCGAGCGGCAAGACTGCCGTTGGGGCGATGAACCTGATCCCGTTCGCGACCAGCGGCACGGGACCGAGCCGCCGGGCGACCCAGTCACTCGGGCTCCGGGTCGCGGCCCTCACGGCCTTCGTCTTCGCCCACGGCGCCGGGGGCATCCTCGCCGCTTGCGACGGTGTCGTCCCATGCAAGATCAGCGCGACCGTGTCGGTGGGCCGCACGAAGATCGCCGCCAGCGGGCCCGAGTCCGTCGGCGGGGATGAGCTCGGCTACCTGATCTTCTCCCTCACGGCCAAGGGCCGCCAGATGCTCGACCTGGCCGCGGGCAATCAGCTGGGCGCCCGGGTCGCGCTCACCGACGGCACGAGCGCGGCCAGCGCCAATATCGCCCTCGTCCAGTTCAGCTGAACGGCTCGAAGCGCCTACGCGGCGAAGCGCTGCGCGGCCCGGGCGCGGGCCTTGGCCGCCTCGACCTCGCGGTCTCTCGGGGCCGCCGCAGTCTGGAGCCGGCCCAGCAGCCGCGCCGACGCCGCGGCGACGTCCTCGACGGCACGTTCGAAGGCATCCCGGTTGGCCTGTGAGGGCTTGCTGAAGCCGCTGATCTTGCGCACGTACTGCTCCGCGGCGGCCCGGATCTCAGCCTCGCTGGCCGGAGGGTCGAAGTTGTAGAGCGTCCTGATGTTTCGGCACATGCCCAAAGCCTAGAGGGGTCTCGCCGCGTCAGCTGGCGATACGGGTCCTCCCGGATCAGGGACGGTCATCGACACGCGCGGCGCATATGCTCGAGCCCGGACTCATACCACAGCTCGCCTCTGATATAGAACCGGCCATGACGGACCTGCCCACCCGGCCGCTGGGCGATTCCGGGATCGAGGTCTCGGTCGTCGGCCTGGGCTGCAACAACTTCGGCCGGCGCGTCGATCTCGAGGGCACGCGCGCGGTCGTCGACGCCGCGCTCGAGGCCGGGATCACGTTCCTCGACACGGCGGACATCTACGGCGGCGCCGGACGCAGCGAGGAGTTCCTCGGCCAGGTGCTGGGCGGGCGGCGGGACCGGGTCGTGCTGGCGACGAAGTTCGGCATGGACATGGGCGACGGCCGAGGACCGCGCGGCTCGCGCGACTACATCCTGCAGGCGATCGATGGCTCGCTGCGGAGGCTGCGCACCGACGTGATCGACTACTACTGGTATCACCAGCCCGACGGCGAGACCCCGATCGGCGAGACCCTCGAGACACTCGACCAGCTGATCGACGAGGGCCGGGTGAGGGCGATCGGGGCGTCGAATTTCAGTGCCGATCAGATCGAGGAGGCCGACCAGGTGGCCCGCGAGCGCGGGTTGACGCGGTTCACCGCGATTCAGAACGAGTACAGCCTGCTGGTCCGCGAGGCCGAGCGCGAGGTGCTGCCCGCCTGCGAGCGGCTCGGGCTGGGCTTCATCCCGTATTTCCCGCTGGCCTCAGGGCTCCTGACCGGCAAGTACCGGCGCGGCGAGCCCGGCCCGCCGGGGTCGCGCCTCTCCGGGCGCGAGCAGATCGCCAGCGATGAGCGGTTCACGGTCGTGGAGGCGCTCTCGCGCTACGCCGCCGACCGCGGCGTCTCGCTCACCGAAGTGGCCATCGGCGCGGTGCTGGCGCGGCCCGTGATCTCGTCGGTGATCGCCGGGGCGACGAAGCCCGATCAGGTCAGGACCAACGTCGCGGCCGCGCGGTGGGTGCCGAGCGCCGAGGACATGGAGGCCCTCGAGGGGTTGCTCGGGGTCCAGGCCCAGCGCTGAGATCGAGCTCTGGCGGTCCGCGCCCGGCCGCCATCGGCACACTGAGGTTGTGCACGACGCAAGCGCAAGATCGGCCCGGCCCGACGCCGGGCTGCTCGCCCGGGCGCCCTCCCCCGGCCTCGTGGTCGGAGCGATCGCCTCGGTCCAGTTCGGCTCGGCGCTGGCCACCAAGCTGTTCGACCGGGTGGGCCCGGGCGGAGCCGTGCTGCTCCGGCTGGCCTGGGCGACGGTCGTGCTGCTGGCCATCTGGCGCCCCCGCGTGCGCGGGCGCACCCGGCGCGAGCTGCTACTGGCGGGGGCCTTCGGCCTCGTGCTGGCCGGGATGAACCTGAGCTTCTACGGGGCGATTGACCGGATTCCGCTGGGCGTCGCGGTGACGCTCGAGTTCGTCGGCCCGCTGGCCGTGGCCATCGGCGGGTCGCGCCGGCTGATCGATCTCGTCTGGGTGGCCCTGGCGGCGGCCGGCATTCTGGCCCTGACCCGGGGCCAGGCGGGCGGCCTGGACACCCTGGGGGTCGTTTTAGCCCTGGTCGCGGGCGGCCTGTGGGGGACGTACATCCTCCTCAATGCCCGGGTCGGCCGGAGCTTTGAGCGCGGGACCGGGCTGGCTCTGGCGATGTGCGTGGCCACGGTGGCCGCGCTCCCGGTGGGGCTGGCCCAGGGCGGGGCGAACCTGCTCCAGCCGCGGTCGCTGGCCCTGGGCCTGGCGGTCGGGATGCTGTCCTCGGCCATTCCCTACTCGTTCGAGAACGAGGCCCTGCGCCGGATCGCCGCGCCCGTGTTCGGCGTGCTGATGAGCCTCGAGCCGGCGATGGCCGCTCTGGCCGGATTCCTCGTCCTCGACCAGAGCCTCAGCGCCCGGGCGGGGGTCGGGATCGCGCTCGTGGTCGGCGCCTCGGTCGGCGCTTCGTTCCAGGCCCGGGCCGCGCCGATCGACGCGTAGGACCGGGCGGCTCAGGCGGCCGGGCGGGCCCGGCTGAGGATGGACTCGTGCCCGGACAGCGTCTGGCTGGTCGCGCCGTCGATCTCGACCTCGACCAACTCGCCCGCCGAGCCCAGCCCCGTGAAGTTCACGACCTTGTTGTGGCGTGAGCGGCCGCGCAACCGCGTGGCGTCGGTCCGCGACGGTCCCTCGACCAGTACCTCGACCGTGCGTCCGACAAAGCGCTGCGCGCGGCCGTGGGCGCGGCGCTGGATCACTTCGACCAGGCGCTCCATCCGCTCCACCTTGAGCTCGTGCGGAACCTGGTCGGGCAGCGTTGCCGCCTCGGTCCCGCGCCGCGGGGAGTAGACGAACGTGAACGCCCCGTCGTAGCCGACCTCCTCGGCCACCTCGAGGGTCTGGGCGAAGTCCTCCTCGGCCTCCCCCGGAAAGCCGACGATGATGTCGGTGGTCAGTGCGCAGTCGGGGATGTGCTCGCGGATCAGGGCCACCCGCTCCAGGTACCGCTCGCGCGTGTAGGTACGGCGCATTCGCTTGAGGACCCGGCTCGAGCCCGACTGCAGCGGGAGGTGGATGTGCTCGCACACGGCTGGCAGCTCGGCGTGGGCGCGGATCACGTCCTCGCGCATGTCCTTGGGGTGCGGGCTCGTGTAGCGGATCCGCTCGATCCCGTCGATGGCGTCGATGGCGGCCAGCAGCTCGGCAAAGCTCACCCGCGCGTCGGCGGGGAGGTCGCGCCCGTAGGAGTTGACGTTCTGGCCGAGCAGCGTCACCTCGCGCACGCCTTCGGCAGCCAGGCGCTGGACCTCGGCGACCAGCTCATGCGACGGACGACTCACCTCGCGCCCGCGCGTGGCAGGCACGATGCAATAAGAGCAGACACAGTTGCAGCCGACGCTGATCTGGACCCAGCCCTGAAACTCCCGGGCCCGCTTGGCCGGGAGCCGGCCGGTGAAGCCCTCGAACTCGAAGTAGCCCTGGGCGGTCAGCGAATCGCTGGTCAGGAACTCGGCCAGCTTGTGGACCTGGCCGGGGCCGAAGGCCACGTCTACGAACGGGAACCGTGCGAACACCTCCTCCTTGACCGACTGGGCCCAGCAGCCGCCGACGCCGACCACGACTTCGGGGCGCTGCGACTTCAGCCGCTTGGCCTCGCCGAGGTGGGAGATGAAGCGCTCGTCGGCCTTCTCCCGGATCGAGCACGTGTTGAACAGGATCAGGTCCGCACCCGCCCGCATGTCCGCCTCCTGATAGCCGAGCGAGTCGAGCATGCCCTTCATCCGCTCCGAATCGTGCTCGTTCATCTGGCAACCGAACGTGGTCAGGTGGTAGGTCCTCACGGGCAGTGAAGGGTAGCTATGACCACGATTAGCTTCCGCTTGTCGATCTAAGTGCCACTTGTGGTCGGAGGGATCGGGGCTTCTGGTTTCCGATCTGAATGCGAAAGCCCAGCTGCTCCCTGGGCGTGCGCTCGCAACTCGTCGTGTATCGGCGGGAGGCGTCTCGGGCGCACGTGGGGGGCGTCGGGCGGAGGAATTGTCGCGCCTTGACCCTGTGACGGGGGGTGCCTACTCTGTGGTCGGCGGCCACGGCCGTGGCGCTGCGGCTGCTATCTCGGGGCACGGGATGCCTGACGCGTTCATTTCTTACGCTCGCCGTGACGCGGAGTTTGTCCGTCGCCTGGTTGCTGACTTGCAGGAGCGCGGCAAGGACGTGTGGGTGGACGAGGGCGGGATCCGCGACGGCGAGGTGTTCCCGGATGCCTTGCGGCGGGCGATCGAGGCCAGCGACGCGTTCGTGTTTGTGATCAGCCCGGACTCCGTGCGCTCCGATTACTGCGAACAGGAGGTCGCGCACGCGGCAGCCCTGAACAAGCGGATCGTGCCGCTCGCGCTGCGCGAGGTGCCCGACGGCGACGTTCCCGACCAGATCCGGGTTCGGAACTGGATCCCGGTCGGGGAGAACACGGGCGCCGAGCGGGTGATTGCGGCGATCGACACCGATCTTGAGTGGGAGCGCGAGCACACGCGCCTGACCGTGAGGGCGCTCGAGTGGGATCAGTCGGGAAGGGATCGCAGCTTCCTGGTGCGCGGCTCGGAGCTTCGCGCGGCCGAGCAGTGGCTGGACGCCGGGGCCGCCAGACCGGAGGGCAGCCGTCCCACAGCGTTGGAGCAGGAGTACCTGCTGGCGGCGCAGCGCGCGGCATCGCGCCGCCAGCGGGCACTCGTTGGCGTTAGTGCGGGCGTGGCGGTGGTGGCCGTGGCGCTGCTGGTGTTCGCCTTGATCTCCCGTGGCCAGGCGGTTAGCGCGCAGGCGGTCGCCAAGTCGCGAGCGCTAGCGGCCGAGAGTCAGACCGAGCTGTCGGCGGATCCGGAGCTCTCGATCCTTCTCGCGATGCAAGCCGTGCGCACGTCCGCCACCCCCCAGGCGATGTACGCGCTGCGCGAGGCGATCGACCAGTCACCGCTACGACGTCAGCTCCCTGCGCGTGGCAACCAATGGTGTACCGATCTGTCCTACGACGAGGAATCTCCTGCCATCGCCTACGCGCCCTCGGGAAGGCAGATCGCCGAGGTCGCCTGCGATGGCAAGCTGACGATCCTAGACGATGCCACCGGACGTGTGCACGCGCGATGGGACGTGGGAACGCAAGCCGACGCGATCGCGTACAGCCCGGACGGTCGCACGATCGCGGTCGCTGCCGACGGCGGGATCATGCTGGTGAACGCGGCTACCGGCACGGTTCTCCAGACGCTCAAGCCGCAGACCAACAAGCTGCTCTGCGTCGGCGCAGGCCCATGTACTACCACCGGGCTCGGTCCGCCCTACTGTGCGGCGGGCTCAGTGGCCACAGTCGGGACCATACCGGCGGAGGTGGCGTTCAGTCCCGATGGCACACGGCTCGCGGTGAGTTATGACTTCAACCTCGATATCTGGCAGCTGCGCGGCAGCTCGGTCCCGCGCGTCGTCGGTGGCGTCAATGGCTGCATCGAGGGGTTGGGCTTCAGCCGGTCGAGCGCCGAGATCTTCGTCGCCGACGGCGCTGATGTGGATGTGATCGATGCAGCCAGCGGCCGTCTGCTGGGGGTGCGAGCCGTGCTGCCCGGCGAGCGCCGCGCAGGCCAGGGGTATCCGGTCGTGGGTCGGCTCGCGGTCTCGCCCGACGGCAGGTACGTCGCCGCGGCGATCGGACTCGACGCGCGGGGCAGCGGTGAGGTGGAACTGTTCAGTGCCGCGCCCTGGAGGCGCCTGGCTACCGTTGCCTATTCGGCCGACGTGCCGATTACGGCATTGGCGTTCAGCCCCAACAGCAGCCGCATGGCGATCGGCGTCGGCGATGGCCGCGCAGGAATTTGGTCGGTCGCCTCCGGGCAGGAGCTCCTGCCCCTCAGCGGCCACACCACGCAGATCACCTCGGTCGCTTGGCGCCCGGGCGGTCGCGAGATCTCGACCGTCTCGGCCGACGGCGAGGGTCTGGTGTGGCACGCGTCGCTCAGCCAGGGAACGACGATCGCGACCGGCTCCGGGGTCGCCCTGGCCGCAGCCAATACGCGTGGGGATCGTGTCTGGGGCGCCTTCGCGAGCCCGGGCCCGGGCTCCGAGGTGTTACGTTCGTGGACGAGCGCTGGCGCGCCCGTCGAACGGTTCACGGTGCCCGGACCGCAAAGCGGGTACGCCGTCGGAATCAGCCAGAACGGTCGCTTCGGGATGCTGGTCGACGAGAACCAAAACCTCGTGGTTCGCGATCTTGCTAACCATCGCACGATCGGCACTGTGTCTCAGGGCGTACCCGTGACCGGCCTCTCGCTCGCTGGAGATCGATTGGCGGTAGGCTCGAGCTCCGGCGCGGTGGTCCTCTACGACGTTGCGCCCGGGATGTCGCCACTCGCCGACGGATTGGTTCCCGGAGGAACGTGCGGCGGTGGCGGCGCGTACGTAGCGGTCAGCGCCGACGGGCAGCGCGCGACTGGGGTCGACTCTTGCGGAGGCGGGATCCTGTGGAACGCTCAAACCGGCCAGCAACTCGAGACATTCGACACCGGTGTTCAGGCCGTCTCGGCCGTGAGCCTGAGCCCCGACGGTCGGCTGCTCGCCGTCTCCTCGCGGGCGCGAACCACGACACTTTTCGACCTGCCGACCAAGCGCGCACTGCACGTTCTCACCGGTGACACCGCGCCGGTGACCGGCGCGGCGTTCAGCCCGACAGGCACCTGGCTGGCGACCGCCAGCGAGGACGGTGACGTGCGGATATGGGATCCCAGCAACGGTCAGCTGATGCGAGTCCTCCCGGAAGGGGCAAGCGTCACGAGCGTTGCATTCACAGCCGACGGCCAAAACGTCGTCAGCACCGACAACGCGGGCCGCATCCACATCCAGGACGCCTGCAGCCTCTGCGGCAACGCGAGCGCGCTGCTGCGCCTCGCCGCCACCCGCGTCACCAGACCGCTAACACCCGCAGAGCGCGAGACCTACGGCGCGTGACCTAACCAACGACGCTCCTCAGCCTCGAGGTTATGACCGGTTTGCGCTTCACAGAGGCTGCAGAGTAGCTACGACGGCTCATGTAACAGCGGCCTAACGGCGTTATCTCCGTGTTACTGGCCAGGCGTGAGACTAGTGGCCGCTCCCGCAAATACGCTCGCATTCGAGTCGCCCCCGGCGGCGGCTCGCTTCGTCCTCGGAGTCTCGCGCAGCGCTGCTGCGCGTCGCCTCCTGCGTCCTCGCGATCCATCCCCCGGTGGCGCCTCTCGGTGCAACCGTACTTACGGGAACGACCACTGGGCGGCGACAGTCTGAGGAGCATCGACGTGCGAGCAAAGGCCAACCAAGTCAGGCCGGTCCTTGGCGTGATCGCCGCCTGCGTGCTCGCGACCGGATGCGGAGGCAACTCTCCGACCACCACGTCGGGGTCGAACACCGAGGCGGCCCGGGCCCTGTCGTTCGCCAAGTGCATACGTGCGCACGGGGTGCCGAACTTCCCCGACCCGGGCGCCAGCCTTCCGAGCGGCTTGGACCCGCAATCGCCCGCGTTTGGAGCCGCACAGCAAGCTTGCCGGCAACTGGACCCTAAGAGCCCTCCCCCTACCACGCACCCGTCGGCACGCCAGCGCCAGGCGGCCGTCCGGTTCGCGCAGTGCATGCGCACCCACGGCTACCCCGGCTTCCCCGATCCAACCCCGAACCTGCCGGGCACTCCAAGCGGCACCATTCTGGGCGCCTTCGGCCTGTACTTCGTGCTCGGCCCGCAGACGGGGACACACCCCCACTCACCGGCGTTCCTGCACACGGCGACCGCGTGTGGCGTGAACCCCCAGGGCCCCGCTCCGGGGTGAAAACGTGAGAACCGAGTGTACGGGGCCCGCCTCGCGCCTGGTTCGCGACCTCGCCCCTGGCCGGCGTGCCTCGCGGCTGGCGATTCGCGTAGGCTCGCCTTCATCGTCGTCAACAAGCAGGAGGACGCAATGGCGGTTGGGCTGAGGCTCAAGTTCGACGGGGGTACGCAGGAGCAATACGACACGGTCCACTCGCACATGGGGGGTCGATCAGAACCCGCCCGAAGGCATGATCTTCCATTCGGCCGGCCCGATCGACGGAGGCTGGGGAGTGATCGACTTTTGGGAGTCGCGCGAGGCGTTTGATCGCTTCGCGCAGTCACGACTTCAGCCAGCCCTCCAGGAGATCGGAGACCCGACCATCCAACCACCAGATATCAAGGAGTTCCCGGTCCACCACATCACCAAGCCGTAGTCGCCGGGCTGGTCGGTCCTCGCTCGTTCGCGCCGCGCCGCGCGCGCGGTGTCATCCTCCGCTCAGGTCCGGGCCAGCGTGCCCGGGCGGCGTGCGAGCTCCGGGGTGAAGCCGCCCAGCACGAGCGCGACCTTGGCGCCTGGGGCGTCATCTCGATCGCCGGCGTGAATCTCCCCCCCGTGGGCCTCGGCGATGGCCCGCACGATGGCCAGGCCCAGACCGGCGCCGCCGGTGGCGCGGCTACGTCCCTGATCGACGCGGTGAAAGCGTTCAAAGATGCGCTCGCGCTCCTCGGCCGGGATACCGGGACCGTCATCGGTCACCGTGAACTGGATCCTCTCGTTTGAGAGCTGCTCGACGTCGAGCCGGACCAGACCGTCGCCCTCGGCCGTGTGCTCGATTGCGTTGCGGGCCAGGTTGCGAAGCGCCTGGGCGAGGCGGTCGGGGTCGGCCCGGAGGATCCCGTCCGGCACCGGGCCGAGCTCGAAACGCCGGTCGGCGGTCAGGCTGAGACCGTCCCACAGGTCGTCGACGAAGCCCCGCAGCTCGATCGGCTCGGGTTGCAGGAAGCCGCTCCGGTCGGCTTGGGCGAGCACCAGCAGGTCGTTGACCAGGCGGCTGATCCGGCCGATCTCGGCCTGCACGAGGCGTTCAACGCGCCGGACCTCGGCCTCCGAGGGGTGCTCCTGCGCAGCGAGGACCTCGAGCTGGCCGCGGATCACGGTCAGCGGCGTGCGGAGCTCGTGCGAGGCGTCGGCGATGAACTCGCGCTGGCTGGCGAAGGCCTCGGCCAGACGGTCGAGCATGTGGTTGAAGGCCTCGGCCAGCACGCGGACCTCGTCGGCTTGCGCCGGCGCGGCCTCCATCCGCGGGTCGAGGTCGCCGGCGTCGACGCGCGCGGCTACGGCGGCCATGCGGCGGAGCGGCGCCGACACCCGCTGTCCCGCGATGTAGGAGGCCAACAGGGCCAGCGCGAGGGCGATCGCCGTGGCCAGACCGAAGGCCCGGGCGACATCGTGCTGGGCGCTCTCGACCAGGGCGAGCGGCTCGCCGGCGCCGGCCACGACCCTGGTGCCACCCAGGTCGACCGTCCGTTCGATGATCATCATCCGGCCGACGTCGGGCACGCGCACGGTCGAGCGGCCGAGGTGCGGGATCAGCAGCTTGTGACCCTCCCGGTTCTCCTGTTGCTGCTCGGCCACGCTCTCGCCGGGCTCCGGGACAGGCCCGCCTCCGAACACCTCGGGATGGTTGCTCACGGCGCGGGTCGGCGACAGGAGGACGAACAGCAGCGTCGAGTTCGCGGTGTACGGCTGCGCAGTCACGTAGCCGGCGGCGGTGGCCGCGACGGTCCCGGGGCTCTTCGAGGACACGGATCGCAGGTTCTCGGCCAGCTGCCCGACGTCTCCGGTGATCTCGCGGTCGATCTGGCCGCGCAGCTGAGAGCCCGTGTCCTGGTAGACGACGACGAACACGGCGGCGGCGCAGAGCAGGAGCACGCCTGCGACCCATGCAGTCAGCCGCCACTGCAGTCCGCCCGGGAGCAGCGAGCTGCGGCGGCCGCGCCTAATCGCGGGCATCGAAGCGATAGCCGACGGAGCGGACCGTGGTGATCGGCGCCGCGCCGTCCGGGCTGCGCAGCTTCCGGCGCAGATAGCCGATGTATACGTCGACCACGTTGGTGCCGGGGTCGTAGTCGTAGCCCCAGACCGCCCGCAGGATCTGCTCGCGGGTGAGGACGTGACCGCGGTTGCGCATCAGGTAGACGAGAAGCTCGAACTCGGTCGTGGAGAGGCGGGCGAGCTGGCCGTCGCGGCGGACCTCGCGGGTCAGCAGGCTGACGACCACGCCGCCGGCGGCGAGCTCGGTCTGGGGCATCTGGGCGGCCATCCGCAGTTGCGCCCGGATCCGGGCTGCGAGCTCGCTCAGCGAGAACGGCTTGGTCAGGTAGTCGACCGCTCCGGCGTCGAGGCCGCTGACCCGATGCTCGAGCTCGTCGAGGGCGGTGAGCACGATGACCGGGAGCGCCGGCTTGGCGTCGCGCAGTTCCGCCAGGACGTCGAGCCCGCTACGTCCGGGGAGCATCATGTCGAGCACGACCAGGTCCACGTCGTCGTTGAGCGCCCTGTCGATGCCGCTCTCGCCGTCGAGGGCCGAGATCACGGCGAAGCCGTGAGCCGGGAGGCCACGTTCGAGAAAGTCAATGATCCCGGGCTCATCCTCGATGGCAAGAATCAGTCCAGGCATCAGCGCTCGCCGCCGTCTGCGGCCTCCGTCGCCGAGCGATGATAGGCGCTCGCACGAACCAGGGCGAGATGCACGAAGAGCATTCTCATCGAGCGCTGACCGGCGCTTGATCGGTTCGCCCGAAGGTATCGGTGTGCAGCAGGGCGATACCGTCGGGAGTCACGCGGCGAGCGCCACCCGGGCGACGGGTGCGCTGCGGCGTCCGCGTGGGTGGCGGTCCTGGCTGTTGGGCGGGGGGACAGACGGCAACGAGATGCTGACCACGTTCACGGGCCTCCTGCTGCTCGTGCTGTTCGCGGTCCTGGGCATCACGATCGTCCGGGTTCGTCAGCTGATCTGGCTTCATCTGTTCCTCGGCCTCTTGCTCATCGGACCCGTGGTGCTGAAGATCGCCAGCACCGCCTACCGTGCCGTGCGCTACTACACGCGCGAGGCGCCCTACCTGGCCAAGGGGCCGCCGCTGCTCGCGCTCCGGGTGATGGGGCCGATCTTCGTGCTCACCACGATGGTGGTGTTCGTGAGCGGGATCGTCCTGCTGGCGCTCGGCCCGCACGACCGCTCCATTCCCCTGACCATCCACAAGGTCAGCTTCATCTTCTGGCTCGTGCTCTTGGGACTGCATCTGCTCGGCCACGTACCCGAGATCATCAAGGCCTTCCGACCGGGGTACGAGGTCGGGGCGCTCGGGGGCCCCGGGGGCGGTTCCGGCGGGTCCGGGAGCTCCTCGGGCCCCCCTGCGACCGGGGACCTCCACGCTCTGTCAGCCGCCGAGCCCGGCACGGCCGGTCGCTGGATAGCGCTCGCCAGCGCGATCGTCGGCGGCGCGGTCGTGGCCGTCATCCTGATCCCGCACTTCGGGATCTGGACCGCTCCCGGCGCCTTCCCTCATCACCACCACTTTCACTGAGGGTTCCGCCGGCGGAGCGGCTCCACCGCGCGCGACCGATACCGCGCGCGGTGGAGCGTGCCGTCGGCACCGCTCAGCCGGTGGTCAGCTGCACGTGGAGGCCCAGGTGCACTCGTCGAACCCGTTCGTGGTCGAGTTCGGGGCCGACGGCGCGCCGATCACGTCACCGTTGGAGTCGAGCAGGTCGATCTCCTCCGAGGTGTTCAGGCCCGGGTTGGCGCCATTCACCGTCAGGCTGTTCCACGCGGGATCGGTCAGGTTAGGCAGCGCTGCGAGACCCGTGTCGGTGCCGATCTCCAGCGGCGTCTCCTCGATCCACTCGGCCGTGTCCTGGGTCGAGGAGTATGGGACCGTCGTCGAGTACGTCTCGCCACGCGTGATGTCCTGGATGGTCACGTCCCATACGTTCGACACTCCCGCGAGCTGGGTGAGCGAGGCGTGCATCTGGTCGCCGGGCTCGATCGTCATGTTCGAGATCTCGAGCTCCGGCGCCGGCACGAGCTCGTACCAGGCGTCGTAGGAGGCGGCTCCGGTCGAGGAGACGTCCTGCTCCGTTCCGGTCTGGATCAGCGTCTCGTCGGTCGCGTCGCAGCCCGAATCGACACAGCCGCCACCAATCCCGATCCAGTCGGCGGAATCCTCCGCCTGCCCGGACGTGTGCTGGGTGGCGGTTGGAACCGACCAGTTGCCCGTGATGGAGGAGAACAGCTTGTCGCCGTCTCCGAGGGTCCCCAGGTTGTAGCCGAACCAGTTGTCGCTCGTGTTGGTGTTCCCAGTCACGTGCGGCACCAAGTGCAGCAGACCGGTGCCGCTCCAGGCCGAGGCGCCGGAGGCGGCGAGCGCACACGCCACGAGGGATATCGATAGGAGGGCCGACAGACGCACCATTCCCCTGCCCACGCCCGTGGCCAAACGAGTTTGCTTCATCACACGCCTTTCTCGGCGGCTGCGGGTCACGCCGCCGACCTCCCGCAAGTTGACCCGCGAACCCTGGTTCTACCCGTTTTCTGGCGATTGGAATCAGCGGACCTGGCGAAGCGTTTCTCCGCCACGGACTTAAGTTGGGGCGCACGCAGCGCCTGACCCGCGAACTTTGCTCGCGAAGTTGACATATGCGCAACTACGGGAGCAAACCTGACGCGACCCTGGCGCGGCACCGCATACTGCGGCGCTCGCCGGCCGGCCCAGCGACGGTCTTAGCGGGCGTACTCCACGGCGCGTGACTCGCGGATCACGGTCACCTTGATCTGGCCCGGATACTCGAGTTCCTTCTCGATCTCCCGGGCGATTTCGTACGAGAGCATCGTCGCCGCGTCGTCGTCGATGTCGCCGGGGGCCACCATCACCCGGATCTCGCGCCCGGCCTGCATGGCATAGACGCGGTCGACGCCCCTGTGGCGCATGGCCAG
This sequence comes from uncultured Solirubrobacterales bacterium, assembly GCA_963704385.1. Classification (GTDB taxonomy): domain Bacteria; phylum Actinomycetota; class Thermoleophilia; order Solirubrobacterales; family Solirubrobacteraceae; genus Palsa-465. The sequence continues at coordinate 4,053,713 of OY969904.1, read as the reverse complement.
CTCCTCGAGGTCACGCAACCGCTTGACGTAGTGCTCGAGCGACTCGCCCCGGGCCCCCGGCCTGGCCCCGGAGAGGGCATCGGCGGCCTGGACGATCACGGCCTCGATGGTCTGCGGCTCGACCTCGTTGTGGTGGGCTTCCATGGCGTGGGCCACGGCCTCCGACTCGCCGTACTTGCGCGCCAGGTCGCCGCCGACGAGCGCGTGCGGGCCCTCGATCTCGTGGGTCACGGCCTTGCCGATGTCGTGCAGGAGTGCGGCCCGGCGCGAGGTCTTGGCGCCGGCCCCGAGCTCGTCGGCCATCATCCCCGCCAGCCGCGAGACCTCGACCGAGTGCGAGAGCACGTTCTGCCCGTAGCTGGTGCGGAACTTGAGGCGCCCGAGCAACTTGATCAGCTCGGGGTTGAGGCCCTGCACACCGGCCTCGAACACGCTCTCCTCCCCCACCTCGAGGATGTGGCTCTCGAGCTCGGACCGGGCCTGGTAGAACGTCTCCTCGATCCTGGCCGGATGGATCCGGCCGTCCTGGAGGAGCTTCTCCAAGGTCAGCTTGGCGACCTCGCGACGGACCCCGTCGAATCCCGAGAGCACGACCGCTCCCGGCGTGTCGTCGATGATGAAGTCGACTCCGGTCAGGTTCTCGAGCGCCCGGATGTTGCGGCCCTCGCGGCCGATGATCCGGCCCTTCATGTCGTCGGTGGAGAGGTGCACAACCGACACCGTGGTCTCCGTGGCATGCCCGGCGGCCAGCCGCTGCATGCACACCGACAGGATGTTGCGAACGCGTCGCTCGGCGTCGCGCTTGGTCTCCTCCTCGATCTGCCGGATGCGTCTGGCCGCGTCATGCCTGGCCTGCTCCTCGAGCTCCTTGAGCAGTAGCTGCTTGGCGCGAGCCGCCGACATTCCGGCTGCCTGCTCGAGGGCACGCTCGAGCTCCCGCCTGGTGTCGGCCGTCGCCTGACGCTCGGCCTCCAGCTCCCCCTCCCGGCGCGCGAGCGTGTCCTCGCGGCGGGCCAGGGCCGCGCCCCGGTCGGCCAGCCCGCGGTCCAGCTCTCGGGCACCGTCGTCGCTGGGGGTCGCGGTGGCGACCGCGACCCGATGCGTACGACCGTAGATCCCTGCGGCGGCGATGACCGCCACCGCGATCAGCGCTGCGGCACCGATGATTTGCATTTGGTCGTCCTCTCCGCTGGCCCGAGCCCGTGGCCCAGGCCTCCTTCTGCTTCGCTTTTTCGGGAGCGACCGATTGGCCCGCGCGCGAGGCACGAACGGATACCGGTAGGCGGCGCGCGCCCTTCAGGTGGCGGCTAGATGCTGGTCTCTATGAAGTGTCTTGGGAGCCGCGGGGGCCCCGTGGAGATCGCCGTCAACGCTAAAGTCCGGAATCCAAGGAATCTACAAGTTTGCTGGTGTTTTTTCGGCCCGCAGGCCATTCGTTCGCTGACTGGATCGTAGTACTGAGATCCCGCCCGCGCAAACTGCTCAAGTCGCGTTGCGCGCGTAGCTAGCCAGGGCCTCGATTGCGAGCTCGGAGTCGTAGCCCTTGCGCAGCAGCACGCCCAGGGCCCGGTCCCGCCCGCGCCGATCACGCGGGGGCTCACCGAACCGCCGGCGCAGCAGCGCGAGTGCGCGATCCAGTTCGCTCGACGCGCCCTCCGAAGTCCCGTCGGCCCGACCCTCGGAGGCGAGCGTCGCCTCCAGGAGATCCGGCTCGATCCCTCGGGCCGTCAGTGTCCGCCGGATCCGCTCGTTGCCCCACTGCTCGAGCGCGCGCTTGTCCTCGGTGAACACGCGCGCGAATCGTGCGTCGTCGAGGGAGCCCTGCTCGACCAGGATCTCGATCGCCCTCTCGGCCACCCGCGCGTCCGTCCCGCGGTCGATCAGATGGGCGCGCATCTCGGCAACCGTCCGCTCCCGGCGGTTCAGGTAGCGATAGGCCAGCCCGAGTGCGCACTCGAGCGTGTCGGCGGATTCCGTCAGGCAGCCCGCTCCTCGGCGACCGGCACCGAGTCGACCGCCTTCCACTCGCCGTTCTCCTGAGCCGAGGAGCGCGGTTCCGACGACGCCGACTCATCCCGCTCCTCGATCACCTTGACCAGGTCACGGTTGATCCCGAGCACCTGGTAGATCTTCCCCTCGATCTCCTTCGCCAGCTCCGGGTGCTCGTCGAGGAAGGCCTTGGCGTTCCCGCGTCCCTGCCCGAGCCGCTCCTCCCCGTAGGAGAAGAACGAGCCGGACTTGGCGATGATGTTGTGCTCGATCCCGTAGTCGAGCAGACAGCCCGAGCTCGAGATCCCCTTGCCGAACTCGATGTCGAACTCGGCCTGCTTGAACGGCGCCGCCACCTTGTTCTTGACCACCTTCACCTTGACCCGGTTGCCGACCGCCTCGGTGCCGTCCTTGAGCGTCTCGATCCGCCGGATGTCGAGGCGCACCGACGAGTAGAACTTCAAGGCCCGGCCGCCGGGCTGGGTCTCGGTGGGTCCGAACATCACGCCGACCTTCTCCCGGATCTGGTTGGTGAACACGCACAGGGTCTGCGTGCGGTTGAGGTTCCCGGTCAGCTTGCGCATCGCCTGGGACATCATTCGCGCCTGCAGGCCGACGCTCTGGTCGCCCATCTGTCCCTCGAGTTCGGCGCGCGGAGTGAGCGCGGCGACCGAGTCGACGGCGATCACGTCGACCGCCCCCGAGCGGATCAGCATGTCGACGATCTCGAGCGCCTGCTCGCCGTAGTCGGGCTGGGAGACGAGCAGCTCATCGATGTCGACGCCGATCTGCTGGGCGTACAGCGGGTCCATCGCGTGCTCGGCATCGACGAACGCGCACACGCCGCCGAGCTTCTGAGCCTCGGCGAGGATGTGGTAGACGAGCGTGGTCTTGCCCGATGCCTCGGGGCCGAAGATCTCGACCACCCGTCCGCGTGGCACCCCACCGATCCCCAGCGCCAGGTCGAGCGGCAACGCGCCCGTGGGAATCGCGTCTACGGCCACGCGCGCGCCGGGGTCGCCCATCCGCATCACGGTCCCCTTGCCGAACTGCTTCTCGATCTGGGAAAGAGCACCCTTGAGGGCGGCCTGGCGCTTGGCGTCAAGCTTCGCGTCGGGCGCAGCGCCGTTCTGTTGCTCACTCATGGTCGGTTCGGCTCCTTGTCTCACGCTCTGGGAACCCTTCACGGTAGGTGGAGGGTCGGACGGAACCCACAGGCCAAGGGGACGGGCCCACGGGGCACGGGACCGAACCGAACGCTAGGTGGGAGGCCTGCAACCGAACAAGACGCGTTCGTCACAAGAGTGCGACGAGTGTGGATCAATGGTGCGGCGGCGGCCGGACGGACGGACCGTGCGCCGCACGCTCATCATTCGTGGCCATGAGCGTGTTCACCGAAGCCGAGCTTCGCTACCTGACCGGCGGGCGACAACTGGGTCGGCTCGCGACGGTCGGCGCGGACGGCACGCCGCACGTGGTCCCGGTTGGCTGGATCTACAACGCGGCCCGCGACACGATCGACGTCGGCGGCTATGAGCTGGAGCAGTCGAAGAAGTTCCGCGACGTGGCCCGCACGGGCCGAGCGGCGATCGTGATCGACGATCTGGAGAGCACGGACCCGTGGCGCCCGCGGGCGGTCGAGGTCCGCGGAGCCGCCGAGGCGATCGCGCTGCCGACGCCGCTGATCCGGATTCATCCGGAGCGCATCATCAGCTGGGGGCTCGGGCCCGGCCGCAGCGCGCGTACGGTCACGGGCTAGCCGCCGCGCACGGCGCCCGCTTCCTACAGCCTGATCGTCACCACCCGCGTGACGATGTGCTGGGTGGGCCAGCCGTTCGGGGTGTAGCTGATGCTCACGCGCATCTTCAGCCTTCCCTTGCGGTGGAGGCGGGCGAGGCCCCGACGCGTCAGGTGCATGGTCAGATGCACCAGGCCGGGCCGTCCCAATCGACGGCTCGCGGTGGCCAGGCCGGTGGCGCCGGCGCGCAGGCGACCGGCGGCCGGCACCGAGACGACCAGGTGCACCAGGTGACCGTGGACGGCGACCCGCCTGACCACCGCCGGCTTGGCGCACGGGACGCTGAGCGTGGTCGAGAAACTCTTGGTCGCACCGCTCTGGCCGGCGAAGGCCGCGTCCGCGATCTGCGGGCCGTGGCAGAGGTTTGCCCCGCCCGTGACGACGAGGATGCCGTGCGGCCCGCCGTTGATCATCAGGATGAACTTCGAGATCGCTGCGTCAGGGACGGTCGGGAAGGTCGTGACCAGGCGGCTTTGCGAGTCGACCGAGGTCTGCCCGCGCAGGTCGATCGCGACCTCTCCGCGTAGCGTGATCAGGAGCGCGGGCAGCGTCCGGATCTGCTGACCCTGGGGGCCCGTACGAATGCCCTGCACGAGGTACACGGTGCCGGTCAGCGGCTGGTCGAGCAGCGGCGTCGTGATCATCGCCGTGCCGATGCTCGTGTTGGCCGGACAGCTGTCGGTGTCGCTGGCCGCCACCGAGCAGACGTTGTTCGAGTTGTTGGGGTCGAGCGCGAGCGACAGTGGAAGGGTCACGCTGGCCGAGCGCACGTTGGACTGGCCGAGCGCCGAGGTGACGGTGGCGATCACAGCGGGATGGCCGCCGTTCGTCGTCTGGGTGTTGCCGGTCAGCGCGATCTGCAGCCCGGGCGCGAAGGCCAGTGAGCCGCAGCCCGTCGTCTGGAGCGGGCTGGAGCCGGTGGCGCTCGCCCCCTGTGCCGAGGTGATCGTCGCGGCAATCGCCTGAGCCGTGCAGGCCGTCGGGTTCACCATGAATCCCTGGCGGTTGATCGCGATGGTCACGCTGCGGATCCGCAGGGGAACCCCGCCGACGATCTGCGGCAGCGGATCGGAGGTGATCGTCACGTGCGCGTCGGTGCGATCCACGTCGATCCGGGCGCGCACGACAGGCGTTCCGAGGTCGAACGGGCCGGCGATGGCCGGCACCACGATCGAGAGCCCGAATGGGGACCCGTCGTACGGTCCCGTCAGATAGACGCTGCCCGACTGCGAGATCGGATCGGTTCCGGAGCCGGCTTGGATCGTCGTGGTCCCGATCTGCGTGGCCGACGGGCAGTCCCCGTCGGTCGCCTGCGCCGCCGGGCACTGGGGCACGCTGCCCAGCAAGCCGACGAGCCCGGGTGGCAGCTGCACGGTGATCCCTCCCAGGTACTGCTGCTGGTCGGCTCGCGTCACCTGCACGGTGAACGGGTTGTCGAACGCACCAGCCTGAAGGGTGTTGGTCGCGACCGAGAAGCCGGGCGCAAACGGGGTCGGTTGCGCGCACGCGCCGCCGGCCCCGTCGGCGCTGACCGTGAAGCTGGTCGTCGGGGTGGCGGTGGCGTTGCCCGAATATGGAGTGAGCGAGGTCGTGGTCGTGGCCGTTCCGCAGTCGAGCGGGTTGGCCACGGTCGCCGTCGGGCCCCCGTTGAAGTTCAGGATGAAATCGCTGAACGGCACCTGCGGCTGGTTGGCAAAGGTGGTCGTCACCTGCCCGGTCGAGGGGTCAGTGGTGATCGTGCCCAGGAGCTTCTGGTCGATGCCCTGAGTGGGCGCGGTGGCGTAGACGTAGAGGTTCGCGCTGATCGGACCGCCGGGAGTCGAGGGCGTGCACGGCGTCTGGGCCGAGCTGCCGTCGCAGCCGAGATAGACGGGACCCGTGATCGGGCTCCCGACGGGTAGCACGGGCGTGTCGATCTCGGCCGTGCCGACCTGCGAGGCCGCCGGGCAGGTCGGCGCGGCGTCCGAGCCCATCCCAAACTGAGCCGGCGAGCAGGCGGCCAGTCCGTTGGCCGCCGACGGGTTCAGGGTCATCCCAGGCGGCAACGTCACGACTGCCGTCTGCAGGTTCGCCGTGGCGAGATCGCTCGGGTTCTCGTCCTGGGGCACGTGCAGATCCACCCGGAGTCCCGTCGGGGCGTCGGCCTGCGTGGTCTCGGGGGTGAGCGTGAGTGATGGGTTGAACTGGACGTTGGTGCAGCCCGTGGCGGCCACCGGGGTCGCGGCCCTGGCCTGGGCCTGGTCGCCGGCGGAGTCGGTGAGGGTCAGCGTGCTGACCTGCCCGGCCGGGACGCAGCCGCTGGGCAGGGTCAGGAACGGGGTGCCGGAAAGCGTGTGGGTGGTGCCGCTCGCGGGTGGCCCGCAGTCGGTGTCAGTCGGGTCGGTCACCGGGTCGCACGACCAGCCGAGATCCGGTGAATGGGCCGAATCCCCCGGCACGCCCCAGAAGATCAGCGTCGAGCTGACCAGCTCGGCGGGCGATGACGGCACCGCGATCGTGAAGTACAGGCCGTCGTCGGCCGCCACACCGGGAACGCCCGTGAACTGCTGGGAGCCCGAGCGGATCCCACCGATGATGTCGGTGCGAGTGTCCACGACTGGCACCTCGAACGCGTAGTCGCTGACCTTCCCGGCCGGCGGCACCATGTTGTAGACGGACGCCCCGAGCCACTCGTCCAGGCCACCGATCTCGACCTCCAGCTGGACCACCCCGAGCTGGTCGGCACTCGGGCAGTCCGCCGGATCCGTCTCGGAGCACTGCTGGACGGCCTGCGGGTTGGAGATCAGGCCCGGCGGGATGTCCACGCGGACGTTGGTCACATTGCCGCTCGGCGTGCTGCCGCTGCTGCTGACCGTGAAGCTCGTCACGGCGACATACGGGTGGCCGCCGGCCTGGGTGTAGTAGTCGGTGTCGTTCGTACCGCTGTAGTCGGCGCTGTAAATGCCGGGGATCCAGCACGGCTGGTCGGGTGCCGTGTTGGTCCCCGTGGTCGGCGTGGTGCACGTGTCAGCCACACCGAATCCCTGCGCCCCGGCCGTCTGGGCGCAGAGCAAGCTCAATGCCCCAATCGTGAGCGCGATCACCAAGCTCCGCTGCCGCATCTCCCATCCTCCTGCCTCGTGAGGGCGGCAACACTACACACAGGGTCGTTTCCGATGCGCCGGTTGGGGCGGTGCGGGGCGTCAGGCCGAACGGCGGCAGTGGGGCGGGACGAACGGCGGCAGTGAGGGTGAGGAGCCGGCCGGTTTTGGGGCCTGCGTGAAAAACGGGACGCATATCGCATATTCCCGTTTTTCACGCAGCCTCGCCCGACGCACGCTCCGCGCCCGCGAAGGCACAGCCCGCCCCCTACCCGCCACCCCCCAGCTCAATCGTCGTGAGCGGCTCGTACCGGGCCCCGGCGCGCGAGAGGCGCGACCGGTACAGGGTCACGCGCCGGGCCTGGAATTGGAGCGCCTCGGGGGCCGAAAGGGGCCGCCGGGGGACACGCGTGCCGCGACCGGCGCGCGCGACGGTGACATGGCCGAGGTAGGGGCGCTGCTCGGGCTCGTACCAGCCGCCCGCGGCCAGGACCTCCGAGAGGGTGGCCTGGGCGCCGGCCAGGGCGCCGGCTGTGTCCTGGAGAGTGACCGCGAGAACATGGGGGCGGCGCTCCGGGAGCCAGATCGCCTCGCCCAGGCTGAGGGAAGCCGCCGGCTGGACGGCGAGCACGGCGCAGGCGTCGGCGATCGCCCCCACCTCCGCCGACCGGCGCGAGCCGAGAAAGCACAGGGTGGCGTGGAGGTTCGGCTCGGTGATGTACCGAAGTCCGTCGACGCCGCGGAGCACGCGGCCGCGCCAGCGGATGAGCTCGGCGCGCGCGGGCTCTGGCAGCTCGAGGGCGACGAACAGCCGGACGCGCTCGTCGGCCGAAGCGGCACTCGTGCCGCTCACGGGCGCTCGGCGCCGGCGGCCTGCGCCTGGCCGATCACCTCGCCCGGTATCCGCCCACCCCGCTCCCCCAGCAGCAGCCGGCGCAGCAGATGCATGGCGACGGTCGTAGAGCGATCGCGGACGTCCTGCCGGCCCCCGGGCAGGCGCGTGCTGCGGGTGATGCGCTCGCCCGAGGAGGACGCGATCGAGAAGCAGACCAGGCCCACCGGCTTCTCGTCGGTGCCGCCGTCGGGCCCGGCGATCCCGGTGATGCCGATGCCGAAGTCGGCTCCGAACCGCGCGATCGCTCCATCGGCCAGCGCCTCGGCCACCTCGTCGGAGACCGCGCCCACCCGCTCGATCAGCGCGGGGTCGACGCCCACCACCTGCGACTTCGCCTCGTTGGAGTAGGCGACCACTCCGCCGGCAAAGTAGGCCGAGGAGCCTGGGCGCTCGGTCAGCCGGGCCGACATCAGCCCACCAGTGCACGACTCGGCCACGGCCACCACGCGCTCGCTGAGCAGGGCCGCGACCTGTTCGTCGACCGTCGAGCCGTCTTCGGAGAAGAGCGTGTCCTGGTGGCGCTCACGGATGAACTCGACCAGGGCCTGGTACGCGGCCTGCGCCGAAGCCTCGTAGCGGGTCGAGACCTCGATCTCCCCCCGGCGCAGGCAGGTCGTGATCTCAAGTTCGCCCAGGGCCAGGCCGGCGGCCTCGGCGGCTCGGAGCGTGTTTGCGATCTCCGACTCGGGGATGCCGAACAGGCGCAGCATGCCTCGCCGGTACACGGGGGCCCCCGCGACCGCCGCTTGGAACGCGTCGGTGGAAACCGCCGTCCTCCACATCGGCTGAAGCTCCCGCGGCGGCCCGGGCAGGACGACAACGGTCGGTCCCGACCCGGAGAGGGGCGGGACCACGAGACCGGGGGCGGTGCCCACCGGATCGATGACGGTCGCGCCCCGAGGGATCATCGCCTGCTTGCGGTTGGAGACGCGGATCGCCTCCCGATCCAGACCCGGCCACCGCCGCATCAGCCCGCTGAGGATCTCCTCGATCCGCTGCTCCAGGGCCGGATCGAGGACCAGCTCGCGGCCGCTGAAGTCCGCCACCACCTCGGCGGTCACGTCGTCCGCGGTCGGACCGAGACCGCCGCTGGTCACGATCAGCGCCAGCCCCTCGCCGGCCATGAACTCCAGCGCCCGCACCAGGTCCGCAGGTCGATCGCCGACGATCTGGATCACCTCGGCATCGACCCCAACCTCGAGCAGGCGTTCCGACAGCCACGGCCCGTTGCGGTCGGAGATGATGCCGGTCAGCACCTCGGTGCCCGTGATCAGGATCCCGGCCCGAGGACGTGAGCGGCTGCTCGCGCGCGTGTCGGGCTCGCGTCCGTCGCTCACGGGCATGTGGGCGTCTGGGAATCGGGGATGTGCGTGACCGCCGAGGGCGTGATCAGGAGCCGGATCGCCGTCGGCGATGGAGTGACCGGGACGACTTTGCCGTTGACCTTCATCTGAACCGAGGCGTTGCCGAGCGTCAGCAGGAGCTTCGAGGCGGTTGCCGTAGGGATCGTCTCCCCCACGCTGAACGTCTGCTCGTTGATCAGCTTGAACCCTCGCCCGTTGACGAGGCACACGTACACCAGGCTGGTCGGGGTGAGCTGCAGCGTCACCTTCGCGGGCGGAGCGGGGATGACCGGGGCCGTGTGGTGACGGTGAGACTTGTGGCGGACGACGCCGTGGGTGGTCGTGGACGTCGAGTTGGACTGGCCGAGGCTGCCGACGACGAACAGGATGACCAGGATCGCGACGACCGCGATCCCGACCGGCACCCACGAAGGAAGGCGCGGCCGGGGCTGGCGGTTGCGGTCCCGGTCGCGGGCGGCGATCGATCCGATCGGCCGGAGCTCGTGATCGGACGGGCGCTCATAGCGGCGCTTGAACTCGTCCAGCAGCATCCGCGAATCGAGGCCCAGGAAGTCCCCATACGTGCGCAGGAAGCTCTTGGCGTACACCGGGCCGGGCAGCAGGTCCCACTCCTCGTTCTCGATGGCCCGCAGGTACTTGGCCCGGATCTTGGTCCTGGACTCGACCTCGCTGATGTCGATCCGGTCGCGCATACGAGCCTCTCGCAGTGTCGAGCCGATGTCCGCCATCTGAAACGAAGGCTACCGTCGCGTCCGCGAAGAAAAGGCGGCTAAAACGCCCGTAACAGGGACCGCGCTACCGGCCTTCGGCGTGGCCAGAGGCGTGCGCGGAGGCCGCCGCGGGGGTCGCGTCGGCCTCGGCCAGGTGGGAGAGGATCCGGGGCACATCGGCCTCCGTGATCAGCACCTGGCGGGGCTTTGACCCCTCGTAGCCGGAGATGATCCCGCGGCGCTCGAGCATGTCGATCAGGCGCCCGGCCCGGGTGTAGCCCAGGCGCAGGCGGCGCTGCAGCATCGACGTCGAGGCCGTCCCCATCTGCGCGACCAGGGCGATGGCGTCCTCGAGCAGCGGGTCCTCGTCGGGATGGAACTCCGAGTCCTCCGAGGCGTCGTCATCGGCGGAGGCGGTCTCCTCGAGCAGTTCCTCGTGGAATTCCGGCTCACCCTGACGACGCCAGTCGTCGGTGAGCTGGGCGATTTCGGTCTCGTCGATCCACGCGCCCTGGATGCGCTGGACCTTGCTCGAGCCCAGCGGCGAGAACAGCATGTCGCCCTGCCCGAGCAGCGACTCGGCGCCGTTCTGGTCGAGGATGACGCGCGAGTCCGTCTGACTGGAGACTGCGAACGCGATCCGCGAGGGGACGTTGGCCTTGATCATCCCCGTGATCACGTCGACGCGCGGGGACTGGGTGGCCAGCACCAGGTGGATCCCGACCGCCCGGGCCTTCTGGGCCAGGCGGATGATCGCGTCCTCGACGTCGGCCGGGGCGACCATCATCAGGTCGGCGAGCTCGTCGATCACGCACACGATGTAGGGCAGCTGTGGCTCACCGCGTTGCTCGCGGACTCGGTTGAGCTCGGACAGCGAGCGCGTCCGGGCCAGCGACATGATCCCGTAGCGCTGTTCCATCTCCCGGACCAGGTTTCCGAGCGCGTTGGCCGCCATCCGCGGGCTGGTGATCACCGGGGTGAGCAGGTGGGGGATCGATTCGTAGTGGTTGAGCTCGACCTGCTTGGGGTCGACGAGCACGAACCGCACCTCGTGCGGGGTGGCGCGCAGGAGGATCGAGGCCAGCATCGCGTTCACGCACGCCGACTTGCCCGCCCCTGTCGTCCCGGCGACCAGCAGGTGGGGCATCTTGGCCAGGTCCGCCCCGATCGCCCGTCCGGCGATGTCCTTGCCCAGCCAGACGCTGAGCGGCGACCAGTCCTCCGGAGGCTCCTGGAAGACGTCCCCCAGGTGGACGATCCGCCGCCGGGCGTTTGGCACCTCGACCCCGACCGCCTGCTTGCCCGGGATCGGCGCCAGTATCCGGATGTCGGTGGCGGCCAGGGCGTAGGCCAGGTCGTCCTTGAGCTGGGCGACCTTGGAGACCTTGGTCCCGGGCGCCAGGCGCAGCTCGTAGCGGGTGATGTGCGGACCCGTGACGCGGCCGATGACCTTGGCCTCGATCCCGAAGTGGCCGAGCGTCTCCAGCAGCGTCCTGGCCACCTGCTCCTGACCGGCGGTGTCCGGCTTGGCCGCCTCACCGGTCGAGCGCACGAGGAAGCGGGAGCTCGGCACCCTCCACACGAACTCGGGGTCGTCGGTGACGCTGGCCCGGAAGCGACCCTGGGGCGTCAGGTCATCCTTGTCCACCTCCGGTCCCCGGTCCGCCGCCCGAACCTGGGCCTCGACCTCGAGCGGCTCGCCGGCACTCCCAACGTCCGAGACTTCCTCGGCGGCCTCCTCGTCGGCCGCGATCGGCGGCGCCTCGACATGAGTCGCGCGTACCACGAGCTCGGCGGTGTCAGCGGCGGCCGGCTCTTCCCACGGGAGCATCGGCTCAGGCTCGGGGAAGTCGGCCGCGGCCTGCTCGGCCGCGCTGCGGCCCGCCACGGTCGCAGGCCGGCGGGCCACGGTGGCGGTGAGATCCTCGGTCGAACGCCGCAGCGCACGGCTGGTGCCCGCGACGCCCGTTCCGGTCGCCCGGATCATCCCGGCCAGCCCGGCGCCGGTGACGAGGATCAGCCCGGCCAGGAACAGGAACACGGCCAGGATGTCCGCTCCGACGGTCGAGAGCAGGTGCGAGGAGATCCACAGCTCGCCCTGTCCCACCACACCGCCCCGGCTCTCGACCACTGACGCGCGCCAGTAGCCGGCGCCGTGCGCCGCGCCCGGCCCCAGTCCGAGGGTCCCGGCGGCCAGAGCCAGGGTCAGGGCGGCCGTCAGGCAGATCACCCCGGTGCGCATGGGCCGAGCCGGGGGACGCAGCTCGCGGATCAGCAGCAGCACGCCGGCCACGAGCAGCGCCACCGGAACCGCGTAGCCGAGCTTTCCGAAGACGTAGCGGGTGGCCTTGACCGCTCCGTCCCCCAACGCCCCCCCGGACAGGTGGGTGTAAGCCACACAGCCCAGGAAGATGCCGACGGCGATCAGAGCCAGGGCGATCACGTCGAGGTGATGGGACTCGAGCCTGGGCAGCGAAAGCGAAGGCCGCGCTCCGAGCAGGGAGCGCCGGGCGCGCCGGGGCGGCGGCTTCTTTCGCTTGCGGGCGGCCATGTCCGAGAAGATGGCTTCGACGGCCGGGCACAGCCTCCTTCCGCCCCTACTATCTGGCTTATCGTGGCGGATTACGAACGCTCACCACGCGTGCTCGTCGTCGAGGACGATGAGGCGATTGCCCAGGTCCTGCAGCGGTCCCTGCGCCTGGAGGGCTACGACGTGAGAATCGCCGTCGACGGCCTGATCGCGCTCGACGAGGCCCACGCGTTTCTGCCCGACCTCGTGATCCTGGACCTCGGCCTTCCGCGCCTGGACGGGATAGAGGTCGCTCGGCGGCTGCGGGAGACCGACGATGTGCCGATCCTCGTCCTCACCGCTCGCGACGCGGTCGAGGCACGCGTGGAGGGGCTGGACTCGGGGGCCGACGATTACCTGGTCAAGCCGTTCGAGCGCCAGGAGCTGCTGGCCCGGCTGCGGGCGCTGCTACGGCGCCGTCCGCCCCGCGGGCAGGCGGCGCTGACCGTCAGCGATCTGCGGCTGAACCCCGACACCCACGAGGTGACCCGCTCGACGCGCCGGATCGATTTAACGCAGAGAGAGTTTGAGTTGCTGGAATACCTCATGCGGAACGAACGGATCGTGATCTCGCGGCAGCGACTGCTGGACGAGGTGTGGGGTTATGACCCGTTCTCCATGACGAACACGATCGAGGTGTTCGTCTCGAATCTGCGAAGGAAGCTTGAAGCCGGTGGCGAGCCCAGGCTCTTACATACGATCCGCGGCGCGGGCTACGTTCTCCGCGTATAGGACGGTCCCGGTTCGCTGGCGGCTGGCCGGCGGATCCGCGGCGCTGACCTTCGTGATCCTGGCCGCCTTCGCGGTGCTGGTCGGAGTGTTCACGAGCAGCCAGGTGCGCGGCCAGTTCAACAACCAGGTCCACGGCGCGGCCGCGGAGCTGGCCGGCGAACTGAACCTGCAGTGGGTCGTCCCGGACGAGTTCGTGAACTGCGACCGGCAGGTCACCCTGGGGACGTACGTGAGCACCGAGCACGCGCAGATCCGCATCTACGACGGCAACGCCGACAACGATCTGCTCTGCACCCAGGCTGCCGTGCGGATCAAGGGCGCGAAGCTCCCGGTGGCCAGCCCGGTGTTTCCGCCGCCGACGAGGAGCGGCACGTTCCAGGAGCTCGGCTACCTGGCCGTGGTCGACCGGCTCGGGGTGAAGCCGAGCGGCCACGTGTGGGTGCTCTACGCCGTCCCGACCTCCGACGTCAACCACACGCTGGCCCGCGTTCGGCTCTTCCTCCTTCTCGGCGTGCTCGGCGGGACGGTGTTCGCGCTGCTGGCCGGCCTGGCCACGGCCCAGCGGGCGATCCGGCCGGTCGTGGAACTGACCGAGGCGGCCCGCGAGATCGAGCGGACCCGCGACCCGCGGCGCCACGTGCCCCTCCCCAAGGCCGACGACGAGGTGGCCGAGCTGGCCCGAACATTGGAGGAGATGCTCCAGAGCCTCGACGCGGCGCGCAGCGGCACTGAGGCGATCCTGGCCCGCCAACGGGAGTTCGTGGCCGACGCCTCGCACGAGCTGCGCACGCCCCTGACCAGCGTTCTGGCCAGCCTCGAGCTGCTGGCCGAGGAGCTCGACGGCGAGCAGGCCGAGACGGCCCAGACCGCGCTGCGGTCAGCCCGGCGGATGCGCCGGTTGGTCGGCGACCTGCTGCTCCTGGCCCGGGTCGACGCCAAGCGGGTCCAGCCCCACCGCCCGACCCGGCTCGACCAGGTGCTCACCGAAGCGGCCTCCGAGATCGGACCCGTGGCCGAGGACCACGAGCTCGAAGTGGACGCGGAGCCGGTGGTCGTGACGGGGTCACGCGACGAGCTCCACCGGCTGGTCCTCAACCTGATCGAGAACGCGGTCAAGCACACGCCGCCCGGGACGCACATACGCGCCGCCACCTCCATCGACGGCGGGGAGGCGGTGCTCGAGGTGGAGGATGACGGCCCGGGCATCGCCCCCGAGCTCGAGCCGCGGGTGTTCGAGCGATTCGTGCGCGGCGGGCGCGAGGGCGCGCGCGGGTCGGGCCTCGGGCTCTCGATCGTCCGGGCGGTGGCCGAGGCCCACGGCGGATCGGTGGTGCTCGAGCACTCGGGCAACGGGGGCGGGGCGGGCGGGGCGGGTGGGGCTCGTTTCCTGGTCCGCCTCCCGTCGGCTGGGGCGGAGCTGGACGAGAACGGCGCTCAGACCTCGACCACGACCGGGAGGACCATCGGGCGGCGGCGCAGCCGGTCGTAGACGAACGCGGCCAGGTCGTCGTGCAGCTCCTGCTGGAGCAGGTCGATCTCGCGGATGTCGTCGCCCACGGCGCGCTGCAGCGAGCGTTCGACCTCGTCCCGGATCTCCTGCACCAGGCCGTCGGCCTGTTCGATGAACGGGACCCCGCGGAAGATGACCTCCGGAGCGACCACGGACTCGCCCGTCTGCTCGGAGATCGTGGCCACGACGATGAAGATGCCGTCGTCGGAGAGCATCCGCCGGTCGCGCAGCGCGACGTCGGCCGGGTCGCCGATGTCGACCCCGTCGACGAAGATCATTCCCGACTCCTCGGGCTCGCCGAAGCGGGCACCGCGGGCGTCGATCTCGAGCGGCAGCCCATTCTCGCCCTGGAATATCCGCTCGGGGTCGATCCCGACCGCCTCCGCGAGCTGAGCGTGGAGATGCATCCGCTTGTGGTCGCCGTGCGCGGGCATCACGTAGGTCGGCTTGACCAGGTTGAGCATGAGCTTCAGCTCCTCGGTGTAGCCGTGCCCGGACGCGTGGATCGGCGCGTCCTGAGGGGTGATCACGTCGCAGCCGATGTGGTACAGGCGGTCGATCGTCTCCCCCACCGCACGCTCGTTGCCCGGGATCGGGGTGGCCGAGAAGACCACCGTGTCGCCGCGGTGGAGCTTGATCAGGCGGTGGTCGTTGTGGGCCATCCGCCGCAGCGCCGAGAGCGGCTCGCCCTGCGAGCCGGTCGAGACCACCACGACCTTCTCGTCCGGCCAATCCTCGACCTCGGCCGGCTGGATCAGCGTCCCCTCCGGGAAGTCGATGTGACCGAGCGAACGCCCGATGTTCACGTTCTTGCGCATCGAGCGCCCGACCAGGGCCACCTTCCGGTCCAGGGCCGAGGCCGCGTCGATCACCTGCTGCACGCGGTGGATGTTCGAGGCGAAGCTGGTCACGACGATCCGCCCAGGCACGCGCGCGAACACCTCCTCGAGGTGGTGGCCGACGCCGCTCTCGGACGGCGAGAAACCCGGACGGTCGGCGTTGGTCGAGTCGCCGTACAGGATCAGAACCCCTTCGCGCCCCAGCTCGGCCAGGCGCGAGACGTCCGCCGGTTCGCCGTCCACCGGCGTCTGATCGAACTTGTAGTCGCCCGTCACCACCACGCGGCCAAGGTCCGTGCCGAGCACGACCGCGCACGAGTCCGGGATCGAGTGGGTCATGTGCACGAGCTCAAGCACGAACGGGCCCAGGGTCAGCTCCTCGCCGGGAGCCAGGTCCTGGAGCGGGGCATCCCGGAGCCGGTGCTCGTCCAGCTTCGATCGGGCCATGGCCACGGTCAACCGCCCGCCGTAGACCGGGGGCTCGTGGTCGAGTTCGCGCAACACCCACGGGAGCGCCCCGAGGTGGTCCTCGTGGCCGTGGGTGATGACGATCGCCTCGATGTCCGCTGCGCGCTCGCGCAGGTAGGTGAAGTCCGGGAGCACCAGGTCGATCCCCAGCATGTCCGTGGTCGGGAAGCGCAGCCCGGTGTCGACCACCACGAGCCGGCCCTCGTACTCGACGACGGCCATGTTCTTCCCGATCTCGCCCAGGCCGCCGAGCGGCAGGACGCGCAGGGGGCTGCTCACGCGCTCGCGGTCTGCAGCAGGCCGTGGCGCTCGAGCATCGCGCGCACGACGTCGGTCTCGCGCTCGTCGAGCTCCACGTACGGCAGCCGCGGCGCGCCGACTTCGAACCCGAGCAGGTTGAGCGCGGCCTTGATGGAGCAGGCCAGCGGGGCGATGGCCAGGTCGCGGTAGGCGTCCCCCAGGCGGGCGTCGATCTCGTGCCGACGCTCGGGCTCGTCCACCATCCGCCGCATCTCACCCGAGAACAGGTGGGCGGCGACGAGGATCCCGCCGGGCTCGCCGAGGTCGAGCACGTCGGCGAGCAGGTCGTCGTTGCCGGCGTAGATCTGAAGGCCATCGATCTTGGCCAGGTTGGCCGGGTTGGCCTGCTTGACCCCGACGATGTGCTCCAGCTGGGCGAGCTCGGCCAGCAGGTCGTTGGGCATGTCGAAAGCCGTACGCTGGGGGATGTTGTAGAGCAGGATCGGGCGGTCGGTGGCCCGGTTGACCTCCTCGTAGTGGCGCACGATCCCGCGGCGGCTGGGCTTGTTGTAGTACGGGTTGACCGACAGCAGGGCGTCCGCCCCCAGCTCGGTGGCCCGCTCGGTCAGCGCCACCGCGTGACGGGTGTTGTTGGACCCAACCCCGGCGACGATCGTCGACAGGCTGCCGATCTCCCCGACCGCGAGCTCGATCATTGCCAGCTGCTCCTCGTCGCTCATGGTCGAGGCCTCGCCGGTCGTCCCGCAGACCACGATCCCGTCGCAGCCGTTGTCCACCAGGTGATGCATCAAGCGGACCGCGGCCTCCTCGTCGACGCGACCGCGAGCGTCGAACGGAGTGACCATGGCGGTCAGGATTGCGCCGAGCTCCGCAGCCATGCGGCGGTGATTATCGCAGGGTTGTGCCGCGGCGAGGACGCCGCGGGGGGCTATCCGTACCCGCTTCCGCCGCTGCTCGAGCTCGAGCCCGACGTGGTCTTGACGACCGTCCCCGAGGGCGAGATCACGTACCACAGGCCACCGCTCGAGTTCAGCCCCTGCCCGGTGTCGGTGCCGGGGTTGGGGTCGGCGACGTACAGGTAGAGCGGCCAGCCGTTGTAGGTGATCACCCGACCGCCCGAGGGATCGGGATCGCTCGAGACCAGGGAGGACTTCAGCGCAGCGCTGACCGTCGCCTTTTTCCCCGCCGGAACCGTCAGCGGCGGCCAGACCGCGGCGCAGCCACCCGTGCAGGTCACTTTCGTGGCCTTGTCGGGCGCGAACACGTATAGCGTGCGCCCCTGCTGATTGACGAGGACGGCGCCGACCCCGGGCAGGGTTCGGGTGGAGAGCGTCGCGGCCACGGTCGCGGCCCCGGTGGTCGTGGTCGGCGCGGCCGCCGGAGTGCTGCTGCTGGTGCTGCCGCTGCTGCCGCAGGCGGTCGCCAGCAGCGCAACCGGAACGATGAGCGCAGCGAATGCCTTTCTCACGAAACCTCCCTTCGAAAGCTACCCCCGGGATGTTACGGCCCCCTGAGGAGACGCTTGGCGTTCGGTGTGCGAACGTTCGCATACCGTGATGCCCGCGCCCGACCGCGCCGCGCGGTAACTTCGTCGGCGATGAGCTCCCGGGACGTGCACGCCCGCCGCCTGGAGCGAGCCCGGGCGCGCAAGCAGCGCGCCCGGATGCGGCTCGTCGCGCTCGGAGCGCTGATCGCTGTGGCCGCGGTCGCCGGGGTCGTGATCGCCTCCGCCGGCGGCGGCTCGCCGTCGGCCACGGCCTCGGCGCGAGCGTCGACGAGCGCCTCCAAAGGCCTGGGCACGCACCCCGGAGCGGTCCGCAGTGGCGCCACCGGCACGCCGCCGGCGGACAGCGCCACGCTGGCCAAGGGAACCGGCGTCCCTGGCCACGCCAGCGTCCCGATCCTGATGTACCACGTAATCAATCCGCCTCCGTCGGGCGCCCCCTTCCCGGGCCTGTATGTGCCCTCGGATGAGTTCGCCGCGCAGATGCAGGCCCTGAAGGCAGCCGGGTGGCACGCCGTCACGCTGGACCAGCTGGAGGCCAACTGGACTCGCGGCGTTCCGCTGGGTCCGGGCAAGCCGATGGTCATCACGTTCGACAACGGCTACGAGTCGCAATACACCAACGCCCTCCCGGTGCTCAAGCGCCTGGGCTGGGTCGGAGTCGAGAACATCCAGCTGACCGGGCTCCCCACCTCCCAGGGCGGCCTGAGCGACAGCCAGGTGCGCGGCCTGATCTCGGCCGGCTGGGAGCTCGACACCCAGGGCATGAGCCACGCCGACCTGATCACGCTCGACGCCGCCGGTCTCCAGTACCAGATCGACAACGCCCGCCGGATCCTCCGCACCCGCTACGGCGTTCCCGTCAACTGGTTCTGCTACCCGTCCGGTCATTACAACGCGACGGTGATCGCCGCCGTCCGGGCGGCCGGATTCGTCGGCTCGACCACGGTCGTGCCGGGATGGGCCGGGCGCGGGAACGACCCGTATCGGCTCCCCCGCCTCCGTGTGCTCGGCGGCACCACGCCGGCCGGACTGCTGGCCCAGATCAGCTCTGCCGAGGGGGCCTCCGCACCGCCGGCCTCCTACGGCAGCACGTAGCGGCCGCTCCCGACCAGTAAATGGTCGATTCCACGCGATTGTTGCTGCCGACCGCGTCACGGGCGTGCGAGGTCGGCGAGAAACTGTCGGTCTGCCCCGCCGCGCGGGCGTGGATCTGAGGTCTTTGTCCCTGTGTACATCCATCCCATGTACGGAGGGACATCGAACGCGTCCGCAGGCGTGCGGAGCGTCAAGGGGGGGCGGGGTGGTTACGCGCAACCTCCTGTGACTCGAGGCAGGCGCCGGGACGCAGTCATCCGGTTGGGGTGATGCGACCGGCGGTCGGTCGGGCGAGGCTTTGGCCACGCCCGCGCACGGAGCCGGCGCGTGCCCCTGACCATCGCAAAGCGGAGGACACGTCAATGCCTGAGCCGTTCAAGGGGACGATCAACGTCGACATCCGGGACTCGGAGCCGGACTGGTCTCCCTTTGAGCCTGCGAGGGCCCCAGAGGGTGCGCCGAGCGTGGTCTACGTCGTGCTCGACGACGTCGGCTTCTCGGCCATGAGCTGCTACGGGGGGCCGGTGCAGACACCGAACATCGACCGGATCGCCGCCCGGGGCGTCCGGTACACGCAGTGGCACACGACGGCGCTGTGCTCCCCCACGCGCTCGTCTCTGCTGACCGGCCGCAATCACACGCGCAACAGCATGGCCTGCATCACCGAGGCGGCGATCGGATTTCCCAACGCCAGCGGAACCGTGCCGCCCGAGAACGGGATGCTGCCTGAGATCCTCGGCGAGCTCGGCTGGAACACGTACATGACCGGGAAATGGCACCTGTGCCCCACCGACGAGATGCACCTGGCCTCGACGCGGCGCAACTGGCCCGGAGGGCGGGGGTTCGAGCGCTTCTACGGCTTCCTGGGCGCCGAGACCGACCAGTGGCATCCGGACCTGATCTACGACAACCATCCGGTCGACCAACCAAGCCAGCCCGAGGACGGCTACCACCTGACGGTGGATTTGACCGACAAGGCGCTCGAGTTCATCAAGGACGCCAAGGCCGTGGCGCCGGACAAGCCGTTCTGCCTGTACTACGCCCCCGGCGCGTGCCACGCGCCCCATCACGCGCCGAAGGAGTGGATCGACAAATACGCGGGCCGGTTCGACGCCGGCTACGAGGCGATGCGCGAGGAGACGCTGGCCCGCCAGAAGGAGCTGGGGATCGTCCCCGAGGACACTGAGCTGCCGCCGATCAATCCGATCGGGACGCCCCGGACGCGGACCGGCCCCGACGGCCTGCCCTTCCCCGCCGTCGACACGACGCGGCCGTGGGACACGCTGTCCGATGACGAGAACAGGCTGTTCGCGCGGATGGCGGAGGTGTACGCCGGGTTCCTCGCCCACGCCGATGACCAGATCGGCCGGCTGCTCGACTATCTCGAGGACACCGACCAGCTGGAGAACACGCTGATCGTGCTCGTCTCCGACAACGGGGCCAGCGGCGAGGGCGGACCGAATGGCTCGGTCAACGAGAACAAATTCTTCAACGGGGTCCCGGACAGCGTCGAGGACAACATGGCGTTGCTCGACGATCTGGGAAGCCCCAAGACCTACAACCACTACCCGAACGGGTGGGCGATGGCCTTCAACACGCCGTTCAAGATGTGGAAGCGCTACGAGTTCAATGGCGGTACGTGCGACCCGTGCATCATGTCGTGGCCGAAGTCGATCACGGCCGGGGGCGAGATCCGCCACCAGTACCACCACGCGATCGACATCGTGCCGACCGTTCTCGACTGCCTCGGCGTCGAGGCGCCGGAGACGATCAAGGGTCACGTGCAGAGCCCCTTCGACGGGATCAGCATGCGCTACAGCTTCAACGACCCCGCCGCCCCGGGCCGACGCCACACGCAGTTCTATTCGATGCTGGGGTCGCGGGCGATCTGGCACGAGGGCTGGAAGGCCGTCACCACCCACCCCACGATCAGCGGCTGGAGCCACTTCAATGACGACACCTGGCAGCTCTACGACACCGTGGCTGACCCGGCCGAGCTGCGCGACCTGGCGGACGAGCACCCCGACAAGGTGCGAGAGCTGGTCAACCTCTGGTTCTCGGAGGCAGGCGCGAACGGCGCGTTCCCGATCGACGACCGCTCGGCCATCGAGATCCTCAACACCCCGCGCCCGCAGCTCACCAGTCCCCGTGACCGCTACCGGTACTACCCCGGCACCGCGGGCGTCCCCGAGGCACAGTCGGTCAACATCCGCAACCGCGACTACGTCATCGGTGCCGTGGTCGACATACCTGACCCGGGGGCAAGCGGCGTCCTGTTCGCCCAGGGCTCCCACTTCGGCGGACACACGCTGTATGTCAAGGAGAGCCGGCTGCACTACGTCTACAACTTCGTCGGGCTGCTCGAACAGACGGTTGTGGCCACCGAGGAGGTCCCCACCGGGGAGAACCTGATCCTGTCGGCGTCGTTCGTCAAGGACGGCGAGGACCCGCCCGGCGTCTCGACCGGAATCGTGTCCCTGTACCACGGCGAGGACAAGGTCGGGGAAGGACGGATCAAGACCCAGCCCGGGATGTTCGGCCTGTCCGGAACCGATCTGGTCGTGGGGCGGGCCATCGGCAACATCACCGACGACTATCCGGGGAAGCGGCCGTGGGCCTTCACCGGCGGGACGATCAGGGCCGTGGCCGTCGACGTCAGCGGCGAGCCCTACGTCGACATGGAGCGCGCCGCGGCGGCGATGATCGCCCGCGAATAGACGATCAGCCCGCCGGCGCTGGGACGGCGCTCGGGCTGCCGGCCACGGCGGCCTTCAGAGCCTCGGCCTGCTCGGCCGTGAGGTGGTGGCGAACGAGCCGCCCATCCTGGCCCTCGAACGCGGCGACCATCGCGTCGACGTGCTCCGGAGGGGCGAACAGGATCACGGCCGAACTCCCCTCGGGAACCTCTATACGCACCTCGTCGAACAGGGCGCTGCGCAGCCGCGGACCGGAGTGCTCCTCGGCGAAGCCCCCGGCGATGCCGCCGGTCACGAAGCCGGTCGCCAATCCCAGCGGTCCGGCCACGGCCGTGCCGACCACCGCGCCGCCGATCGCGCCCTCCGCGGTCTTGGTCCCGATGAAGTCCGCATCATCGTCGGCGTCCACGTAGTGGCCGGCGACGGTACCCCTGATGACGATCCGATCGCGCCGGTGGTGCTCGACGAAGGCGACCTCCTGGCTCCAGCGCACGCCGTCGACTTCCGTCGGCGCGCGCGAGTAGGCCTGCTCGGCCCCTCCGGTGTGCTCGAAGACCATCAGTGCGAAGTCGAGACCGGCGGCGTCCATCGCTGTATAACGGTATCGAGAGGGGCCGCAGAGTGGGTGTGGCGGACGGTGAGGCGCCGACGCTCACCCGCCAAGCGGCCCTTCCAGCCTGGGCGCCCGCCTGCCATCGACATCGGATGTATCGGCAGGCCCGGTGCCGAACGTGAGCGGGCGGGCGGGCCGGAATACGCGCGGGAATAAGCTGGTGACATGGCAGCAGACGTTCCTGTGCACACGCTGACGGACGGCAACGAGCTTCCGATGCTCGGGCTGGGCGTCTGGCAGGTCCCGGACGGGCCCGAATGCGTGAACGCTGTGCGCTGGGCGCTCGAGCTCGGATACCGGCACATCGACACCGCCCAGGCCTACCGCAACGAGTCCAGCGTGGGGCAGGGGCTACGCGAGGCCGGCGTGCCACGCGAGGACGTGTTCATCACCACCAAGTTCTACCCGGCGCGCAAGGACCCGGTGGCCGAGCTCGAGCAGAGCCTCCGGCGTCTCGGGGTCGACCACGTCGACCTGTACATCATCCACTGGCCCCAGGGCGGCCCGACCTGGGCCTGGCCGGGCATGGAGCGCGCCCGCGAGCTGGGCTATGCCACCTCGATCGGGGTGTCCAACTTTGACGTTCGGGAGCTCGAGCAGGTGAGCGCGGCGGGGACCGTCGTGCCGGCGGTCGACCAGGTTCAGTTCAGCCCGTTCGAATACCGGCGCGCGCTGCTTGACGCCTGCCGTGGACGCGACGTCGCCCTGGAGGCCTACAGCCCGCTGGGCACCGGCCGCTACCTGGATAACGCAGCGGTGAAGGCCATCGCGGAACGCCTGGGCCGGACACCGGCCCAGGTGCTGCTGCGCTGGTGTATCGAGCACGACCTTCCCGCGATACCCAAGTCGACGCGTCGCGAGCGGATCGCCGAGAACGCCCAGATCTTCGACTTCGCGCTCTCGGCCCAGGACATCGCCGAGCTCGACGGGCTCGACCGGACCGGCGGCACCGACCGGGCCCAGGAGCACAAGTGGTGGTGAGCGGCACCCGGCGACCGGCGCCGCGACCGTGAGAGCATCGCGCTGCTTCTCGGCCGTCGACTCGCACACCGAGGGCATGCCCACGCGGGTGATCACCTCCGGGCTGGGTACGCTCCCCGGCGCCTCGATGCAGGAGCGGCGGCTGTACTTCGAGGAGCACCTGGACGACCTGAGGCTGCTCCTGATGCGCGAGCCGCGCGGCCACTCGGCCATGTCGGGCGCGGTCCTGCAGCCGCCGACGCGACCCGAGGCCGATTGGGGCGTGCTGTTCGTGGAGGTGTCCGGCTGCCTGCCGATGTGCGGTCACGGCACGATCGGGGTGGCCACGGTGCTGGTCGAGTGCGGGCTGGTGGCCGTCAGCGAGCCGACCACGACCATCCGGCTGGACACGCCGGCCGGTCTCGTCGAGGCCGAGGTCGAGGTACACGAGGGCCACGCCGAGCGGGTCAAACTGCGCAACGTTCCGTCCTTCGTCGCGCAACTCGACGGCGAGGTCGAGATCGCCTCGCTGGGGACGGTGCCCTACGACATGGCCTTCGGGGGGAACTTCTACGCGCTGATCCCCGCCGCGGCGGTCGGGATCGAGCCCAGTCCGGCCAACGCCGGCGAGTTGATTGCCACCGGTCTGCGCATCATCGAGGCGATCGGGGCATCGGCGCCGCCAGTTCACCCGCTCGACGGGGCGATCCGTGGATGCAAGCACGTAGTCTTCTACGCGCCGGGCGAGAACGGCGCCGACGCTCGCAACGCCACGGCCATCCACCCCGGCTGGTTGGACCGCTCGCCCTGCGGCACCGGCACCTCCGCCCGGATGGCCCAGCTCCACGCCCGGGGCCAGCTGCCCCTGGAGCGGGAGTTTGTCAACGAGTCGGTCATCGGCTCGCGGTTCGTCGGGCGCCTCGTCGAGGAGGTCGACGTCGGAGGCATCTCCGGCGTCATCCCCGAGATCAGCGGCCGGGCCTGGATCACCGGCATGAGCCAATACCTGCTGGACCCCACGGACCCGTTCCCGGCCGGGTTCGTGTTGTGAGCAAGCGGTGCGGGTGATCGTGGTCGGCGGTGGCGCGGTTGGGCTGTGCGCGGCCGAGGCGCTGGCCACCCGCGGCGCCGAGGTCGCGGTGATCGAGCGTGATCGCTGCGGCGCCGGGGCCTCGGCCGGAAACGCCGGCTGGGTCACGCCCTCGCTGGCCATCCCGGTGCCCGGTCCCGGGGTGGTGGCCACGTCGCTGCGCTGGCTGGTCAATCCGTCCGGACCGCTATGGATTCGCCCCACGGTGTCGCCCGCGATGTGGGAGTGGATCGGGCGCTTCGTGGCCAAGTGCTCGCGGCGGGCGTACCGCCGTGGCCTGGCCGCCCTCCAGGCGGCGGCCTCCCCGGCCGGCGCCGCGTTCGACCGGCTGGCGGAGCGCGGGGTGAGGTTCGAGATGCACGACGAGCCGCTGCTCTATCCGGCCTTCGAGCAGGCCGAGCTCGACCACCTTCTGCGCGTTGCCGATGACCTGCGAGCAGCCGGCGCGCCGGAGCCGCTCGAGCGGCTGGGGCGCGGCGAGGTGCTCGCTCTGGAGCCCGGGCTGGACGAGCGCGTGGCCGGCGGGTTGATCGCCCACGGCGAGCGGCGAGTTCGTCCCGAGGGGCTCGTCTCGGGCCTTCGAGCCGCGCTCATCGCCGGCGGAGGAGAGGTGCACGAGAACAGCGCGGTCACTGCCCTCAGGCGCGACGGGGGCGGGTGGCGTGTGGGCACGCACGAGCAAGCGCTCGGCGGCGATGCCGTCGTGCTCGCCGGTGGCGTGGCCACGGCCGATCTGCTGGCGGGGCTGGGGATTCGGCTGCCCCTGGTGGCGGCCAAGGGCTACAGCAGAACCTACGACCGCGATGCCAGCGGGCCCGGCCGGCCGCTGTACCTGGAGAAGCCCAAGGTCGCGATCAGCGTGTTCGAAGGGGGCGCGCGGGTGTCGGGCACGCTCGAGCTGGGCGCACGTGACCTGTCCCTGTCCCGGCGCAGGCTGACCGCGATCGCCGCGGCCGCGCAGCAGGCGCTGCCCGGCTGGCGGATGCCGCCCGGACCGCGGGACTGGGCGGGCATGCGCTCGCTCTCGCCCGACGGGCTGCCGTTCATCGGCGCGCTCGACGGGCTGGACGGCATGTACGTGGCCACCGGACATGCGACCCTCGGGATCACGCTCGCTCCCGTCGGCGCGGAGCTGCTGGCCGACCTGATGCTCGACCGGCGACGCGACCCTCTGCTCCAGGCCTTCGACCCGGCTCGGGCCGCCCGACGGAGCCGGGGGCCGGCGAGGACTTAAGCCACGAGCGCTCACACCACAGACTCAGGAGGACTCACATGAAGGGTGTCCACGTAGCGATCGTCACCCACTTCCACCCGGATCTGAAGATCGACCATGACGCGGTGGCGACCGAGGTGAGCCGCGTGCTCGCCGACGGCGTGCACGGGATCGTGGCCACGGGGACGATGGGCGAAGCCGGGAGCCTGACCGCCGAGGAGCGCCGCGCGGTCATAACCACGACCGTGGCCGCGGCCGAGGCGCGGGTCCCGGTGTACGCCGGGGTCTCGGCGGCGACCCCCGACCAGGCATCGGCCTTCGCCCGGGATGCCGCGCGCGCCGGGGTCGACGGGCTGATGCTGCTGCCCCCGCTGGGGTACCGGGGCGACCGCCGGGAGATCATCGAGTTCTTCGCCTCGGTGGCGCGCGCAGCCGATCTGCCGATCATGGTCTACAACAACCCCGAGGCGAGCGGCACCGACATGCGCCCCGAGCTACTGGCCGCGATCGCGCTCGAGATCGGTTCGGTGCGCTCCTTCAAGGAGTGCTCGGGCGACGCCCGCCGCATCGCCGAGCTCGTGAACCGCTGCCCCGAGATCGAGGTCATGGTCGGCGGCGACGACTGGGCGCTCGAGGGTTTCTGCGCCGGCGCCTCGGGGTGGATCTCCGGGGTGGCGGTGGCCTTGCCGCGGGCCTGCGTTCGCCTCTGGGAGGCGTGCGCCGCCGGTGAGTTGGCCGCCGCGCGAGAGATCAACGCCGACCTGCTACCGCTGGCCCGGTTCGACATGACCCCGAAGCTCGTGCAGTACTTCAAGGCGGCGCTCGACGACCTCGCGATCGGCGGCGGTCCGTGCCGGCCGCCGCGGCTGCCGCTGGGCGAGGACGAGCTCGACGCGCTGCGTCGGGCCGTCGCCCACGCCACCTCGGCGCGCGTATGAGCGGCGGGGCCGTGGTGGCGGTGGATCCGCGAACCGGCGCTCCCGGCCTCAGCTACCGCGAGACCGACTCCCGGCGGATCCACGCGCTCGTCGGCGCCGCGCAGGCTGCGCGCGACGACTCCGGCTGGCGCTCGGCGCCGGCGCGGGCCGGGTCGCTGGCCGGGATCGCCGAGCGGCTGCGCTCCGGAGGCGAGCCGATCATCGAGCTGTCTATGGCCGAGACCGGGCTCAGCCGGACGCGGCTCGAGAGCGAGCTCGAGCGGACCTGGAGGCAGGTACTCGCGTTCGCCTCCGTGCTGCGCGCGGGCGAGCACTACGAGGTGCGGATCGACCCCGCCGACCCGGACGCGCGGCCCGTGCCGCGACCGGATCTGCGCCGGATGATGGTTCCGATCGGGCCGGTGGCCGTGTTCGCGGCCAGCAACTTCCCGCTCGCCTTCTCGGTCGCCGGCGGCGACACCGCCTCGGCACTGGCCGCCGGGTGCCCCGTCATCTGCAAGGCGCATCCGGGCCACCCCGGCACCAGCGCGCTGGTCGCTGACCTGATCGCGGACGCGGTGGCCGAGCAGGGGCTGGCCACGGGCTGGTTCGGCCTGGTCCAGACGGCCTCGGTGGACGCGGCCCTGGACCTCGTGCGCGACGACCGGATCGAAGCGGTGGCCTTCACCGGCTCTGGCCGGGCCGGGCGGGCCATCTTCGATGCCGCCGCCGCACGGCCCCGCCCGATTCCCACGTTCGCCGAGATGGGCAGCGTCAATCCGGTGGTCGTCACCGAGGCGGCCGTGCGCACCCGCGCAGCCGACATCGCCGGCGTGCTCGGCGCTGCCATCACCCGCGACGCGGGCCAGCTATGCACCAAGCCCGGGTTGATCTTCGTCCCCGCCGGAGAGGCGTCCCAGGCCTTCCTCGCCGGGCTGAGCGAGGTCGTCGGGGCGGCTGACCCCGGGGTGATGCTCAACGAGCGGCTGTTCGGCGCGGCGGCCGCGGCGGCCCGCGAGCTGGCCGAGCACGCCGATCTGCAACCGCTCCCGGGCCGGGAGCGCCCGCCGGCCGACGGGTTCGCGCTCTCGCCCAGCGTGTTCACCACCTCGAGCGCAGCCCTGCGCGACCACCTCGAGCTGAGCGACGAGCGCTTCGGCCCGATCGCCGTGATCGCCGAATACGAGGGTCTCGAGGACCTGCTGGCGACGCTCGACCTGCTCGCCGGTCAGCTCACCGCGACGCTCCACGCCACCGACGACGACGCCGAGCTCGGCCGGACGATCGCCGAGCGCCTGCTTCCGCGAGCAGGGCGGCTGATCTACAACGGTGTTCCGACCGGGGTGAGCGTGACCGCGGCCATGCAACACGGCGGACCGTATCCGGCGACCACGACGCCGGCCCACACCTCCGTCGGGACGGCGGCCATCCGACGCTTCCTGCGCCCGGTGGTCTGGCAGAACGCGCCCGACTGGCTGCTCCCCGAGCCGCTGCGCGACGGCAACCCGCTCGCGATCCCCTGGGTGGTCGACGACTAGAACGGGTTCGTGGCCTGCGAGCGGTGATCGATTTGGCCGACATAGTCGGCAACTTTCATCACGCTCGCGCCACACCACCGTGAGGTACACGATCCCGACGGCCAGTCTCGACCCTGAATGGCCGCACCACGGGCTGTAGGATCTCCAGGGCGAGCGGACCGCTCGCACCAAACGCGCTCGCGAGCGGGCGCCCAGACACGCGGAGGGCAACGTGCTGACAGATCCGATCGTGGCCGGTACCGACGGCTCGGCGACGGCCGAGACCGCGGTCGACAGGGCCGGGGAGCTGGCCCTGGCGCTCGGCGTTCCGGTGCATGTGGTCACCAGCTACGCCTCGATCTCGACCAGCGCCCGGATGGCCGCCGCCGGCGGCCTCGCGATCGTCGACCTGCCCTCGGACGAGCAGACGCAGGCTAGGGGCGAGGAGATCGTGGCCCGCTCCCGTGACCGCCTCGCCGCCCGGGGGGTCAGCGTGCACACGCACGTATGCGCCGGTGACCCGGCGCAGGCGCTGGTCACAATCGCCGACGACGAGCACGCCCAGATGATCGTGGTCGGCAACCGGGGGATGACCGGCGCCCGGCGGATGCTCGGCTCGGTCCCCAACAGCGTCTCGCACCACGCCAGCTGCGGCGTGCTGATCGTGCCCACGAGCTGAGCCGAGGCTGATCACTCAGCTTCGGACTCGAGCTGGGTGTGCGTCGCGATGTACTCCTTGGCCAGCCGCTTGGGCGCTTGCACGAGCCAGGCCTCGACGAGCAGCTCCTCGAGCTCGTCGACCGTGATGTGCCCGAGGCGGACGAGAATGGCCGGGTACCCCTCGAAGTGCGGTGTCGTGAAGTAGACGTCCGGGTCGTCGGCCAGCAGCGCCTCCTTGGCCCCGAGGTGGGGGACCCGCGCCCCGAGAATCGGGCCGGTGGGAGCGCCGTCGCCGAGCGCCCGCAGATCGCTGGCCCGCAGCGGCCGCTCCCAGGCGATCAGCTTGCCTCGCACTCGCCACGCGGCCAGACCCCGGGACGATTGCTCTGCGGTCTCGGGCAGGCCAAGGGCGAACCGTCTGACATCGCCCCACGTGGCCACGCGCGCACTCTAGCTGCGCTCCGCGCCGCTGCGGTAGGGTGACCGGGTGGCGAACGACCAGATCGTGCAGAGCCTCGTCAGCCTGCGGAGCGCCGTCGGCGCCGGAGCTTGGCTGGCCCCGCGCTTCTCGGGCCGCCTGTTCGGGCTCGATCCGGACGCCAACCCTCAGGCCGCCTACCTCGGGCGGCTATTCGGCGCGCGCGACGTCGCGCTCGCGGTCGGCCTGAGCACGAGCAGCGGCACCCAGCGGTCCCAGTGGCTGCGGCTCGGAATCGCCTGCGACCTGGCCGACGCCCTGGCCGGCGTGCTCGCCGGCCGTCGCCGCGAGCTGCCCGCTCGCGCCGCGGTGATGGTCACCGCGACGGCGCTCGGGGCGGCCGCACTCGGCTTTGCCGGACTGCAGGACGAGCAGCCGGCGGCCTAACGCCAAGAGTCAATGAGCGGGCGCCCAATTGCTGACGCCGCCGAAGCAGCACGAGACCGAGGGAGGGACCGATGAGCTCGAGCAATGACTACGACGTCATCCTCTTAGGGGGCGGCGCTCCCGGTGAGCACTGCGCTGCGGCGCTGGCGGCGCGCGGATTGCGGGTCGCCGTCGTCGAGCGAGAGCTCGTCGGCGGCGAGTGCTCGTATTGGGCGTGCATTCCGTCGAAGTCGCTGCTGCGCCCCGGCGAGGCCGTCCATGGCGCCCGCGAGGCTGCGGCCACGGCCGAGGTCGACGTTCAGGGCGCGCTCGCGTGGCGTGACTACATGGTTTCCAACTACACCGATACGGGCCAGGAGAAGTGGCTGGCGAGCCACGGCATCGATCTGCTGCGCGGTACCGGCCGGCTCGCGGGCGCCGGCGTGGTCGAAGTCGACGGTGCCAGACACACCGCCGAGCACGTCGTCGTGGCTACGGGCGCCGATCCGATCGTGCCCCCGCTTCCGGGACTCCGTGAGCTCGTGGGCGTCTGGGGAACCCGCGAGGCGACGAGCATGACCGCCGTCCCCCGCCGGCTGCTCGTACTGGGTGGCGGTTCGGCAGGCGTCGAGCTTGCCCAGGTCGTCCGGCGACTCGGCGGCGAGGCGGTGATCGTCGAGGGCTCCGACCGCCTGATCCCTCGTGAGGCCGCGCCGCTGGGCCAGGCGCTCGGCGAGGCCCTGCGCCAGGACGGAATCGAGCTGATGCTCGGGATGCACGCCACCGCCGCTCGGCGAGACGGCGATGAGTATGTCCTCGAGTTCGACGGCGGAACGGAGCTCCGGGGCGACCGTCTGCTGGTGGCCACCGGGCGGCGCCCGCGCGTCGAGGGGATCGGCCTGGAGACGGTCGGGGTCAAGGCCGACCCCCGCGGCATCCCGGTGGACGATCACCTGCGCGCCGGCGAGCGCCTGTGGGCGATCGGCGACGTCAACGGCATCTGGCCCCTCACCCACGTCGGCGAGTACGAGGGCGACGTCGTCGCGGCCAACATCGCCGGCGATCCGCGTCCCGCGAACTACGAAGCGGTTCCGCGAGTCACCTACACGGATCCGCAAGCGGCCGCGGTCGGCGCGCTCGAAGCGCAGTACAGCGGCACCGCGCTCGTATCAGAGCTGCCCAAGACCGCGTCCTACACCCACGCCTACGCGCAGTCCAACGGGTTCATGACATTGCTGAGCGACGGCCAGCGACTGACCGGCGCCTACGCGCTCGGGCCCGAGGCCGGGGAGTGGACGCAGCAGGCGACGCTTGCGATCCGCGCGCGCGTCCCGGTCGAGGTACTGAGCGACACGATCCAGCCGTTCCCGAGCTTCTCGGGGATCTACGACACCGCGGTGATGGAGCTCAGCATGCAGATCGCGGGCAAACCTCGGCCGGTCAGACCGATGGACCCGCAGATGGGGAGCATGACGGCGTGAGGAGCAAACAATGCTCCCCGAATCACCGACACGACCGATCGAGGGCGCTCAACGGGCTCGGCATCCCCTACAACGTCCTCGAGGAGCAGCGTGACTTTGACCGCGCCGACCTGGCCGAGCTGTGGCCGCCGGCATCGATCCCGGTGCTGCGCGACGGCGATCGGGTGATCGGGGAAACCTCGATCATCATCGAGCACGTCGCCGGTGCGCGGCTGGTGCCCTCGCTCGAGGCCCGTTTGTGGGACCGCATCTGCGACACGTACGTCTCCGACGCCGTTCAGGCGATCGTCTCCGACACGTTCGAGGAGCGCTTCGACGAGCGCGCGGTCGGGCGGGCGAGGGACCAGATCGACATGGCGTACGGCATGTTCGAAGCTCAGCTCGCCGAGCACGATTTCCTCGCGGGGGACACGTTGACGATCGCCGATTGCGCCGCGGCGCCCGGCCTGTTCTATGGGTTGGCGGTCCACCCATGGGACGCGGGCGCGAAGCCGCGGCTGACGCGCTACTACCGCGCGTTCGCGCAGCGGCCGTCATTTGCCAAGGTGATCGCGGACGCCCGCCCCTATCGGCATCTCTTCCCGCTGCCGTGGCCGGCCGACTTCGACCGCTACCACTGACCGCCGACCTGCCGAGCCGCGCAGAAACCCACTGTCCCTCTCCGCGGCAAGAGGAGTGACCTTGCGAGCAGAGGTCCTCAACGTCGCGGGTCTCCCGCGTCGGTTCCTCCTGGCGGAGCCGTCGGGCGCTCCGTCCGTAATCGTGCTCAGCCTCCACGGGAGCCGTTCCTCACCCGAGCGGCAGGCCCGGCTGAGCTCGATGGAGCGGCTCTGCTCGTCGGGCGCCGTGGTGACCTTCCCGGCAGCCGCCCGGCCCCGCGGATCGGGCTTTGAATGGGATCTCGAGCGAGACGTCGAGTACCTCCAGGCCCTGGTCGGCTGGCTCCTCGCCCGATACCCGGAGGCCGATCGAAGGGTGTGCCTCGCCGGGATGTCGGGTGGGGCGCGGATGGCCTGCCGATTCGCCTCGCTCCATCCCGAGGCCGTGCAGGTCCTCGGGGCCGTGGCAGGGTTGCGGGCCCCGGCCCAAGCCCGGCTCGAGCATCCGCTGCGGGTGCTCGCCTTCCATGGCACCGCGGACCGGATCAACCCCTTCGACGGCAGCGGCACCGAACGCTGGAACGAGAGCGTGCCCGACGCGGCCGCGGCTTGGGCCCAAGCCCTCGGGCTGCCGACCGAGCCGAGCCGTCAGGAGCTCACCGGCCACCTCAGCCGAATCAGCTTCAGCGACCCCGGTGAGGTGGCAACCGTCACATTGTTCGTCTCGGAAGGAGCCGGTCACACGTGGCCCGGATCCCGTCTCCCGCTCCTCCTGCGGCTGATCCTCGGCCGGACCTCCAAGGAGATCGACGCCACGACCGAGATCTGGGGGTCGACCAGCGCGTCGGGGTGACCGTAGGCGTGCCGTCCGTACTTGAGCGCAGCGATCCGCCCGTCGGGAGCGATGTCAGCTGCTTGGGAACGTTTGGAGGGCGGCGAGGATCTCGTCTACCTCGGTGCGGCCGGTGTAGTCAGGATGGATGTCAACGAACCGCACGATGTGGTCGGGGTCGACGATCAGGACGGTCGGCATCGGCAACCGGGTGCCTCCGTCTGCACGGGTGGTGCGGATGTCCACGCCGAGGGCCCGTTGCGCCGCGAGTCCTTCCTCGGAGGGGTCGAATGTGATCCCGAGCGCGTCGGCCAGCTGGGCTCCCGGGTCGCTGAGCACGGTGTAGGTCAGCTCGGCTTTTTCCTGGGTGCCGAGCGGTGCGTCTGGGGGTCTCTGGCGAGATCGCTACGAGCCGAGCGGAGAAGGCGCTGAGCTCGGTTAGGAGGTCTCGGTGGTAGGTGCGCAGGGTGACGTTGCAGTAAGGGCACCGGCCGCGCGGTAGAAGACAATCACCGCGGTCCCGTCGGCAGTGAGCTCGTCGAGCGTCCGGGGCTGGCCGGTCGCGTCGGGAAGGGTGAACGCGGCGAGCTCGTCGACGGCCTCGACCGCTGGGAGACCGCGATCCGCCAGGGCCTCGAGCGAATGGCAGCCCGCGGAGAGCTACACCCCCACGCCGAGGCTGGCGTCCTCGCCCAAAATACGCTCGCAGCCGTGCAAGGCGGCCTGCTGCTCACCCAAGTCCGACGCGACCCCGATCAGCTCCGCTCAGCCCTAAACGGCGCGATCGACGCAATCCTGGCGGCCCGAGCCATAGTTGACCCTGTCACGGGTGCGAGCGCAGGGCCATGATCCGGGCCGCGGCCTGCCGCGCGGCCGTCTGGCTGAGCTGGCCCTGCCGCAGGGCTCCGGCGATCCCCTGGAGCACGGCGGTGCCGATGGCGGGGCTGTTGTCGGCCGGGTTGGTGGCAGCGCACAGGACCAGATCGGCGCCGGCCCGGGCCGCCAGCACGCCGCGTTGGGCAACCGAGCCGAAGTGCTCCAGGGCGCCGGCCTCGATTCCGTCGGTGATCGTCACGCCGCGGAAGGCGAGCCGTCCGCGCAGCTCCCCGCCGATGACCTTGGCCGAGAGCCCGGCAGGCAGGCGCGGGTCGAGCGCCGGGTAGACGGCCCACGAGGTCATCACAAGCTCGACCCCCGCGGCGATCGCGCTGCGATACGGAGCCTCGTCGACGGCGCGAAGGGTGCCCAGGGAGACGTCCAGCGTGACCGGGTGCAGGTCGGTGTCCTGGCTCTCCGTGGCCGCCCCGAGCCCGGGGAAGTGCTTGGCCGTCGCGGCCACGCCCGTCTGCTGCTGAGCCGAGATGAACGCGGCCCCGAGCTGGGCGACGGTTTGCGGGTTGTCGGAGTAGGAGCGCTGGAACTGATCGATGAAGTTCCCTGGCGCGCGGAACACGTCGAGCACCGGAGCCAGGTTGACGTTCATCCCGACCCCGGACAGGTTGCGCCCCGCGCCCGCTCCAGCCTGGCGGGCGAGCGCGACGCGATCGGGGCTCTCGCCGATCTCCTTCTCGGACAGGTCGGGGGCGCCCGGAAGCCTGCGCACCTCTCCCCCTTCCTGGTCGGCCAGCATCAGCAGTGGACCGTGAACTGGGCTCGACGCGTTGGCCCGCTGCAGCTCGGCGATGACCGCGCGGATCTGGGCGGTGCTCGCGATGTTCGGCCCGAAGAAGATCACGCCGGCCGCCTCGCCGGCCCGGATCGCCGCCAGCATTGGCGCCGGGGGGTTCAGCCCGGCATACGAGTAGATGATCCGCTGACCGGCCAGCTCGTCGAGCGACAGGCGCGGCGCGAGCGGCTCCCGGGCCACGGACGGCCGGCTGGCGCGGCTGAAGCGGGCCCGGGTCAGCGAGTCGTGGCTGAGCGACCCCGCGGCCGCGACAAGCACGGCGGCACTCAGCACCCCGACCATCAACAGCCGCTTGATCGCCACGGGCTCAGCGTAGCCCGGGTGGCGGTCGCGCGGACCACCACCCGGGCGCCGCATCGCCTCGCCGGCCCGCGCCGGTGCGGCTCTGGTCTTGCGTCCTACCCTCCGATCGGCTCGGCCACCGGGCCCCGGCCCGCAGAGCGGTCGACCTGCGCCTTCGCGCCGCCTCGCCCTGCGCGCCGCGCCCCGCCGGGAAGCCACTGGAGCCACGCGGGCAGGTACCAGGCCCGATCGCCGAGCAGAGCCAGGGTCGACGGGAGCAGCACACCGCGGATGACTGTCGCGTCGATCAGGATCGCGGCGGCCAGGCCGACCCCCAGCTGCTTGAACTCCATCAGCCGCAGCGTGCCGAAGATCGCGAACACAGCCACCATCACCAGGGCGGCGCTGGTGACCACGCCGGCCGTGCTGCGAACCCCCTGGATAGTCGCCTCGCGGGCGCTGCACCCGCGATCGAAGGCCTCGCGGACGCGGCTGAGGATGAACACGTGGTAATCCATCGAGAGCCCGAACAGGACCACGAACAGGAACAGCGGTAGCCACGAGACGATCGGGCTTGTGCCCTGGAACCCGAGCAGCTTCTGCCCGTGACCATCCTGGAAGACGAGCACGAGCAGGCCATAGGCCGCCCCGACCGAGAGCAGGTTCAGGGCGATCGCCTGGAACGGGATCACGATCGAGCGGAACGTGAACAGCAGGAGCAGGAAGGCCATGCCGAGGACGAAGGCGAACACGATCGGCAGGTGCGAGTTCATCACCGAGTCGAAGTCGACCGTGCCCGCGGTCTCCCCCGTGACCCCGGCCTGGACACCCGCCACCGCGCCAACCGTCGCTGGCACGAGCGCCCGCAGGCGGACCAGGGCGGCGTCCGATCGGGCGTTGGTGCCGTTGCCGGCCAGCGGGATGGAGATCGTCTCGGCGCGGTGATCGGAGCTGATGTCGACCGAGACTGGTCGGAGCAGCCCGCGGGTCTGGCCCGCCCGCTGGATCAGCCGGTCGACACCGGCCTGCACGTCTGCGGCCCGCACGTCGTGCGCCTGAAGGCCGACGACGGCCGGAGTGGGGCCGCCGGGGAAGGCCGCCTGGATCCGGGCGTAGGTCCGCATGATCGGCAAGTCGCGCGGGAGCGACGCCGCCCCGGGGAGCGCCGTCTGCATGCTCAGCACCGGCAGGCTGAGGG
This sequence comes from uncultured Solirubrobacterales bacterium, assembly GCA_963704385.1. Classification (GTDB taxonomy): domain Bacteria; phylum Actinomycetota; class Thermoleophilia; order Solirubrobacterales; family Solirubrobacteraceae; genus Palsa-465. Next base: position 4,018,307 of record OY969904.1, on the reverse strand, counting down.
CGACCAGGGCCAGCGCGCTGAGGCTCGCGGCCAGCCGCGGCTTGGCCATCACCCCGCGCAACACCCAGCCCCAGATCCGCGACTCGCCGGCGGAGGCTCGGCGGAGCCGGTGCAGGATCGGGATCCTGCCCTTCTCGACCCGCGGGCCGAGCGCGCTCATGAGCGCCGGCAGGACCGTGAGCGAGCCGACGACCGCGATCGCGACGACAACGATCGTGCCCACCGCGAACGACGTGAACACCCTCGAGCCGGCGAGGAACATCCCGGCCATGGCGATGATCACGGTCAGGCCGCTGATCACGATCGCCCGTCCCGACGTGGCCGCCGCCGCCTGGAGCGCCGCCCGCTCGCCGGCGCCTGCTGCCCGCTCCTCACGCTCGCGACGCAGGTAGAAGAGCGAGTAGTCGACGCCCACCGCAAGGCCGATCAAGAGGACGACCGAGCTGATCGACGGGTCCATGGGCAGCAGATGGGAGACGACGCCGATCACGCCGAGCGTGGCCCCGACGGCGGTCAGCCCTAGCAGCATCGGCACGCCGGCCGCGACGAGCGCGCCGAAGGCGAGGACCAGGATCAGGAGCGTGATCGGGATCGACAGCGTCTCGGCGCGCGAGAAGTCGTGTCCGAGCGACTTGTTCAGCGCCTGGTTCGCGCTCGCCTCGCCGAATTCCTCGATCCGTAGCGACGGATAGGCGCGCGCGGCCGCGGTCGTGGCGGCCAGCGGCTTGTCGATATTGCCGCGCTGACCGAGCTCGAAGCTCAGGAGCGCTGAGCGCTCGTCCCTAGACAGCGAGCCTCGCTGACCGGCCACCCCCGGCGCCCGTGGATCGAACACTTGGGGAATCCGCGTGAGCCGCGTGGTCAGATGGCTCACGGCGGCCCGGTACTGGGCGTCCTGGGCCAGCGTGCCGTGCCGGGACTGGATCAGGATGGTCTCGGTCGAGGACTGCGGGAAGTGGGCGCGCAGGAACGTGTCCACCCGGCCCGACTGACCGTTGCCCTCGTTGTTGTCGGTCTTGGTCCCGAGCGCTCCGCCGACGGCGGCGGCGATCGCCACGGCCACGAACCAGCCGATGATGACGCGCTTGCGGTGTGCCGCGCTCCACGCTCCGGCCCGGGCGGCGATGTTCGGTCTGGTCATTGCGGTCTCCTCCGATGGCGGGTTTGCGGGCACCCGGCAAGGTCCCATCGGCCGAGCGCACAAACCAGGACGGCAGCTGGCGTCTGGGGGTGGGGAAAACCGCAGAACGCTCCCGGCGGTCAGCCGCATTGCGCACCGGGCTCGGTGCGACGATCCTTCTTCACATGACGCAACCGCTGGCCGCCATCGTCCGACGTCCGCTGACGCGCGCGTGCTGGCGCGAGACGCTGTACCTGTTCGTCTCTTTCTGGACGGGGACGTTCGGGTTCACGCTCATCATCACCACCGTCTCGCTCGTGGCCGGGTTGGCCATCCTGATCGTCGGGTTGCCGCTGGCGGTGCTCCTGGCCCATGCCGACCGGTGGTGGTGCGGGATCGAGCGCAGGCGCGCCGCACGGCTCCTGGGCCGGCCCGTCGTCGGCCGCTACAAGCCGACCCGGGGCCACGGGCGGGTCGCCAGGTGGCTGTCGGTGCTGATGGACCGGCAGACCTGGCTGGACGCTCTGTGGATGCTGGTCGCCTTACCCTTGGGCATCGTCGGCTTCGTTCTGGCAGCCGGCGCCTGGACGGCGGTGCTCGCCCTGCTGACCGGGCCGATCTGGCTGTGGTCGATCCCCGGATGGATCCACGCGCACGACGTGTTTGACTCGATCGTGGCTCCGTTCCTGGCCGTCCCGGCCGCCGTGCTCACCGCCTGGCTGATGCGGGGTTGTGCGCTCGGGCAGGCCAGCCTGGCTGCCGCCCTGCTCGGCCCGAGCCGAACCGAGGTCCTCGAGGAGCGCGTGCAGACCCTGTCAGAGACGCGCGCCGGTGCCGTGGACGCTGCCGTGGCCGAGCTTCAGCGCGTCGAGCGCGACCTGCACGACGGCGCCCAGGCGCGGCTGGTCGCGCTGGCCATGGATCTCGGCCTGGCCGAGCAGCGGCTGGCCCACTCCGATCCCGAGACGGCCCTCGAGCATATGGCCAGCGCGCGCGGCCAGGCCCGGGCGGCGATGGCCGAGCTGCGCGATCTGGTCCGCGGGATCGGCCCGAGCATCCTCCAGGACCGGGGCCTGGACGCGGCGCTCACGGCGCTCGCCTCCGGTCGCAACCCCCCGGTCAAGCTCCGCGTCGCTCTGTCGGAGACGAAGGTCGGCGCGCGGGAGACGGCCGCGTATTTCGTGGTCGCGGAGGCCCTGACCAACGCGCACAAGCACGCCAGGGCGACCGACATCTCCGTTGACGTGTGGGAGAACGCGGCCGGTCGGTTGATCGTGGAGGTCGTCGACAACGGCGTCGGGGGCGCGGATCCGGCCGCGGGCTCCGGGCTGAGCGGACTGCGCAAGCGGGTCGCCGCCCTCGACGGCGACGTCACGGTCTCGAGCCCGCCCGGTGGGCCCACGACGGTGCGAGCGGAGCTGCCGTGCGCGTCGTGATCTGTGAGGACCTTGCGCTGCTGCGCGACGGGCTCAAGCGGCTGCTCCAGGACAACGGCATGGAGGTGGTGGCCGAGGTCGCCGACGGCGATCGCTTCGTCTCGGCCGCCTTCGGCCACAAGCCCGATGTGTGCGTCGTCGATGTCCGCCTACCCCCAGTTTTCGCGACGAGGGGCTGAGGGCGGCGCTGGCCGCCCGCGAACGGATGCCGGGGCTGCCGGTGCTGATCCTCTCTCAGTACGTGGAGCAGACCTACGCCGCCGAGCTGCTGGCCGACGGTGTGGGTGGGATCGGCTACCTGCTCAAGGACCGGGTGGCCGACGTCGACGACTTCGTCGCCGCGGTGCGCCGCGTGGCCGGAGGCGGGACCGTGCTGGACCCGGAGGTGGTGGCCCAGATCCTGGCCCGCCGGCGGTCGAGCGCGATCGACAGCCTCACCGCACGCGAGCGCGAGGTACTGGGGTTGATGGCCGAGGGGCGCTCGAATCAGGCGATCGCCGAGGCCCTCGTGATCACCCCGGGAGCGGTTGAGAAGCACGTCTCGAGCATCTTCGGCAAGCTCCGGCTGCCCGCCAACGAGGAGGACAACCGCCGCGTGCTGGCCGTTCTGGCCTATCTGCGGGCCGACGACTGAGGGCCTGGCTCGTCGCTCGACGCCACTGCGGGCACGGGGCTCGCGCTCGACCGGCCGGTCCGGAGCGGCCGCGCCAGCCGGTCTCGGGAGCCGCTGGCCGGGCTCGAATCGATGGCCAGGGCAGGGATCGTCTTGTGGGTGATCGGTCCGATGGCCAACGCGTAGAGCAGGGTCCCGATGCCCACCGTTCCCCCGAGCACGAAGCCGGTGGCCAGAACGGTCGCCTCGATGCTCGTGCGCACGACCCTCATCGAGTGCCCACGGCCGGCGATGGCGACGCTCAGGCCATCGCGCGGGCCGGGGCCCAACCCGGCCCCGATGTAGAGGCCGGTGGCCAGCCCGTTGCCGGCAACAGCGGTGATGAGCAGCAGGATGCGCGCCCACAGGACGTGCGGCGGGTGGACGACCGCGAGCACGAGATCGATCACCAGTCCGACGACGACGGCGTTGGCCACGGTCCCGACGCCCGGGCGCTGGCGCAGAGCCCCCCAGCCGACGATCAGCACGAGGAAGCTGATGATGATCGCCCAGGTTCCGATCCCGAGTCCGAAGGTGCGCGCGAGCCCTTGGTGCAGCACGTCCCAGGGGTCGAGGCCGAGTGCCGCGAGGACCAGCATCGACGCGGTAACGCCGTACAGGACGAGCCCGGCGCACAGCTGCGCGAAGCGCCGAAGGCGGCGATCCGGCGGGATGGGCGCGAACAGTCGAAGCATCGTCCGGTAGAGTCCTTATATTGGCACCATCGCGACAGGGCCAATTGCCAGATAGTGGCACCGTAGCTTTGCGCACGCTGGCGACGCCGCATCTCGTGCGCCTGCTCGGCGAGTGGCGGAGCGGCACGATCGCCTACCTCGGGCTCGCCGCGGCACTGAGGGGACTGATCGTCGAGGGCCGGCTGCCCCCACATACGCGGATACCGTCCGAGCGGGCTCTCGCCGCCGCTCTCGGCGTGTCGCGGAACACGGCCACCTCCGCGCTGGACGCCCTCCGTGAGGAGGGCTATCTCGCGTCCCGCCGGGGCACCGGCAGCTGGGTCACGTTCCCCTCCTCGCGGGAAGATCGCCCCGACGAGCTGCTCGCGCCCGAGGGCGACGTCATCGACATGACGCTGGCCAATCTGCCCGCTCCCGCCGATTTAGCCGCCCTGGCCGCCTTGGCGACCTCGGCGCTGACCAGCGAACTGGGCGGCCACGGGTACGAGCCGTTCGGGCTGCCGGCCGCACGCGCGGCGATCGCCGATCACCTCGCGGGCCGCGGGCTGGCCACCGAACCAAGCCAGGTGCTCATTACCCAGGGGGCCCTGCACGGGTGGGATCTCGCGCTGCGTGCGTTCGCCCGTCCGGGTGACCGCGTGATCGTCGAGACGCCGACATATCCCGGCGCGCTGGACGCCGTCCGGGCTCACGGCTGCGTGCCGGTCGGCGTCCCGGTCGGCACCGATGGCTGGGATCTGGCGCTGATGCGCGCCGCGCTGCACCAGGCACGGCCGCGGCTGGCCTATCTGGTCCCGGACTTCCAGAACCCGACCGGGGCGCGGGTGAGCGCGCACCAGCGGGCCGTGGTCGCGCGCGAGGCCGGCGCGGCCGGCGTGCTGCTGGTCAGCGACGAGAGCCTGGCCGAGCTGTGGATCGAGCCCGGCCAGCGACCCCCGTCGCTGGCCGACGGCGACCGCGGCACCGGCGTGCTGGCTGTGGGCTCGCTCTCCAAGCCGGTGTGGGGCGGCCTGCGCACGGGCTGGGTCCGCGCCGCTCCCGAGCTCGTCCGGCAGCTGTCGCTCGCTCGCGGCAGCCAGGACGTCGGCAGTCCGGTGCTCGACCAGCTGCTGGCCGTGGAGGTCCTGGGCCGCCTGGACACGATCCTTCCCGGGCGCCGGGCCCTGCTCCGCGAGCGCCGCGACGCCCTGCTCGCGGCACTCGCCGCGCACCGTCCGGCCTGGCACGTCGTGGCGCCTTCCGGAGGTATGTCGCTGTGGGCCGAGCTCGCGCGCGGTACGGCCTCCTCGGCCCTGGCCATCCGAGCGGCCGAGCACGGCGTCCGGGTCGCCGCCGGGTCGCGCTTCAGTGCCGAGGGCGGCTACGAACAGCGGCTGCGCCTGCCCTTCACCCAGCCGCCCGAGCGGCTGACCGAGGCGATTCGCCGGCTGGCTGCGGCCGAGGACGCCCTCGGGCTGTGGCCGTCCGAGGCGCGGCTGCCGGACCGGTGGGTCGCCTAGCGCCGAGGACACGCTCGAGCAGATCACCCGGGTCGCTGTAGAGCAGATCCGCCGGGGGTCGAGAGCAGTAACCACGTCGATGCGGCCCAGCGCGAGTGGCGCGCGCGGCCCGTTCCGCGGATGGCGAACGCCGGCCGTGACACCGCGATCGTGGAGGGAAACCCGGGCAGCTCGGACTAGATGGCGCTCACGAGCACTTCGCTCCGCGGGCCGTCACGCGGCGGTCGCTGAGAGTCGCAGGCGGCGGGCGGATCCCCGCACGAACGCCTGCACGACGGTGGCGTCGAACTGGGTGCCGGCGCACCTCAGCAGCTCCGCTACCGCGTCCGGGTGCTCCCGTGCCGATCGGTGCGCCCGCTCGCTGGTCATGGCCACGTACGCCTCGGCGACGGCCAGGATCCGGGCCTCGACAGGAATTTCCTTGCCGCACAGTCCGCGGGGATAGCCGGTTCCATCCGGGCGCTCGCGCCGGCTCAGAACCCAGTCGCGAATGTCGTCGAAGCTGGCGTCGCTGAGCACCGCGGCACCGAGCTCGGGCTGGCGCCGAACCACGATCCACTCCTCCGCCGTCAGCGGCCCCCGCTTGTTCAGGATCTCCACCGGGATCTGATCGCGCCCGACATCGCAGATCATGGCCGCGAGCCGGACCCGGCCCACCGTCGACTCGGACAGCCCCAGCTCGCGCGCCGTCAGCTCGGCCAGATGGCCGACGAACCTACGCGCGCGCGGGCGGTAGCCCAGCGTCCCGATCTGGGTGCGTTCGGCGCCGCACCGGTCGCACACGAGCACGAGGCGCAGTTGGCCCTCCCCCCGCATGTACCGGCACGCCCCACTGTGCGTCCCGGAGTGATCACAGACCACATTCCCCCATCGCCTGCCGGTAAGTCGCCCTCGCGGAAATGCCGCATTGCTGGACGGATTACCGGCCCAACCCTCCGATCTGGCCTTGGATGACGCGCAGTCGTCTGGCCAACTCGTCATCCCCGCGCCCGGCATATGCCGGACCGGTCCCGTCGGTCACGAGCTGGCGCAGCGTCGCGATCCCGCGCGCGTAGAGAGGCTCCGGCCCGCGCAGTCGTCCGGCGAGCTCGTCAAGCTCAGTTGAGTTGGCCTCGATCCGCCGTGGGCTGGGTCGCACGGCCCAACGGCGCGTCTCGGTGCCCGCCTCCAGGAGCCGCTCCAGCCCGGTCGCGATCTCGGCCCGCGCCTTCCCGCTCGTCAGCCACGCGGCCCGCGCCGCGAGCTGCGCCGAGCCGGCTGGATCGGCCCCCCCGGCGAGCGCGCAGTCCAGCCCGGGCCCCCGCAGCCGGGCCATCAGCCGGCTCAACAATCCAGGGCGCAAAACCTGCTGCGCCCGACAACCGTATCCCACCAGAAAAGCGTCTGTAACCAGGGTAGTCACTTGGATGGTGCGTAACCTACTACCCGCGTTTGGTGGTGTCAAGGGCAGCGACGGCTTCGGGGGCGCGCACCGTGGGACGGCTACGACGGAGCGGGGCGCTCGAGCGAGGCTGAGCGAAAAACGGGAATATGCGATATGCGTCCCGTTTTTCGCGCAGCCTCAAAACCGCCGCGCTAAAACCGCCGCGCTGAGAGGTCGGCCCCACCGTACGCGGCCGATCACCTCCCCTCGTCACTGACGTCGTTCGGCCCCGGCGCTCCCCCCTACAGCAACCGCTCGAGCCCGATCGTCGGAGACTCCGTCAGCCCCCCCACCCGCCGGATGGCCAGCAGCACCCCAGGCATGAACGACTCGCGGTCGATCGAGTCGTGACGGATGGTCAGCGTCTGGCCGACGTCGCCGAGGATCACCTCCTGGTGGGCGACCAGGCCCGGCAGGCGGACCGAGTGGACCGGGACCGACCCCAGATCGGGGGCGGCCTCGACCATGAGCGCGGCGGTCCGCTTGGCGGTGCCGCTCGGCGCGTCGACCTTGGTGGCGTGATGCAGCTCGACGATCTCGGCCCGGGCCATGTGGCGAGCGGCCTGGACGGCGAACTGCATCATCAGCACCGCCCCGATGGCGAAGTTCGGGGCCACGAACACGTTCGCGCCGCCACCGGCCAGGTCGTTCAGCTCGGCCGGATCGAACCCGGTGGTGCCGATGACGACGTGGACCCCCGCGCCGACCGCCAGGCGCGCGTTCTGTGCCGCCGCCGAGGGGATCGTGAAGTCGACCAGCACGTCGGGCCGCTGGCTGAGGATGTCGGCCACCGACACTCCGAGCGCCGGGTCTGCCCGCGCCACCAGCTCCATGTCGTCGGTGCCGACGACAGCGGTGCAGACCGTGGCGCCCATCCGCCCGGCAGCACCGGCGACGGCGACCCGGATCAACTGCGCGTGGTCTCCACGAGCGCCGGGCCGACGGCGGCCAGCGCCTGCTCGAACTGGGCATCGTCCGGGCCGATGCCCGCGGCCGACAGGCGCTCCGGTGCCCACAGCTCGTCGACCAGCACGTGCAGGTCGTCGAGGGTGACCGCGTCGATCCGGGACACGAGCTCGTCCAGCGGCATCAGCGGCTCGTCGGCCAGCACCTCGGACCCGAGGCGGTTCATGCGCGCCCCGGTCGACTCGAGCGAGAGCACGACCCGACCCTTGAGGTTCTCCTTGGCCCGGTGGAGCTCCTCGGCGGTGGCCGGCTCCTCGCGCATGCGGACCAGCTCCGCGCCGACCACGGCCAGGGCCTCGACCAGGTTGTCGGGACGGGTCCCCAGGTACAGGCCCACCTGGCCCGTGTCCTGGTAGGCGCTCGTGAACGAGTAGACGGCGTAGGCCAGGCCCCGGCGCTCGCGGATCTCCTGGAAGAGCCGGGACGAGGAGGTGCCGCCGAAGATCGTGTCGAGCACGCGCAAGGCGAAGCGCCGCTCGTCGTGACGAGAGATGCCCGGCCCGCCGAAGCACACGTGGTACTGCTCGGTGTCCTTTCGCTCGAACCGGCGGCGCGCGGCCTCGGCGGGCGGCGTGAGCGGGGCGGCCGGAGCACGGCCGGAACCGTCGAGGTCCCCCGCGCGCTGGCGCGCCATCTCGACCACGGCATCGTGGTCGACCGCCCCCGCGGCGGCAATCACCACGTTGGCGGGGACGTATCGAGAGTTGTGAAAGCGGCCGATCTCGTCGGCCGGCGTCTGGGCGATCACCGCGGCCCGGCCGATGATCGCGCGCCCCAGGGGATCGTCTCCGAACACGGCCTCCCCGAACACGTCGAAGACCTTCTCCTGGGGATCGTCCTCGTACATCGCGATCTCCTCGAGGATCACCTCACGCTCGGAGTCGATCTCGGCCAGCGAGGGCCGGAAGACCATGTCGGCCATCACGTCGAAGGCCTCGGGCAGGTGCTCGTCGATGACGCGCGCGTAGACCGACGTGGTCTCCTTGCCGGTGCCGGCGTTCAGCTCGGCGCCCATGGCGTCGAAGATCTGATCGATCTCGACCGAGCTGTACTTGGCCGAGCCCTTGAACAGCAGGTGCTCGAGCAGGTGCGACAGGCCCGCCTGCTGCTCTGACTCGGTGCGCGAGCCCGCGCCGATCCAGAATCCCAGTGACACGGACCGGACGGAGGGCATCGCCTCCGTCACGATCCGGACGCCCGACTCGAGCGTCGTCAGCTTGTGGTCCTGCTTCACGGTCTGGTGGTCAGGACCGGTCGGGATCGCGGTCCCGGACCCGGCCGCCGGAGTCGCGGCCCGGGCCTCGGTCGCGGTCGCGATCTCGGTGAGGACGGGGTCCGCGGCCATCGCGACCACCGCGGTCACGGTCACGTCCCCGCGTCGGACCCGGATCGCCGGTGCCGACCGTCGCGAGCTCCTCGGCCGTCTTGCCGGCAACCTCGGGATCGCCGGCCAGCCGCAGCCCGATCCGTCCGCGCTCGCGGTCGACCTCGACCACACGCACGGTCACCTCGTCGCCCTTGTTCAGGACCTCTTCGACCGACGCGATGCGGCGGCCGGGAGCGACGTTGGAGATGTGCAGGAGGCCGTCGGTGCCCTTGGAGAGCTCGACGAACGCCCCGAACGCGGTCGTCTTGACGACCTTGCCCGTGAACTCGTCGCCGACCTCGACGTCCTTGGTCATGGCCCGGATCCGATCGACCAGCGCGTCCCCGCGCTCGCCGCTGACCGCGTAGACCAGGACCTGGCCGTCCTCGGCGACGTCGATCTGCGCCTCGAACTCCTCCTGGAGACCACGGATCGTCTCGCCGCCCTTGCCGATCAGCAGACCGATCTTCTCCGGATCGATCTGGATGGTCGAGATCCGCGGCGCGTTCTTGGACAGCTCGGCCCGCGGCGCGTCGATCACCTTGGCCATCTCGCCCAGGATGAACTGGCGGGCGACCTTGGCCTGGGAGAGCGCGTCGCGCAAGACCTCGAAGGTCACGCCGGTGATCTTGATGTCCATCTGCAGGGCCGTGATCCCGTTCTCGGTCCCCGCGACCTTGAAGTCCATGTCGCCGAGGTGGTCCTCCACGCCCGCGATGTCGGTGAGGATGATGTAGTCGTCACCCTCTTTGATCAGGCCCATGGCGATCCCGGCCACGGCGCGCTTGATCGGCACGCCGGCGTCCATCAGCGAGAGCGAGGAGCCGCAGACCGAGGCCATCGACGAGGAGCCGTTGGACTCGAGGATGTCGGAGACGACCCGGATCGTGTACGGGAACTCCTCCTGGCTGGGGATCATCGGCACGAGCGCGCGCTCGGCCAGGGCGCCGTGACCGATGTCGCGGCGCTTGGGGCCGCGCATGAACCCGGCCTCCCCGACCGAGAATGGCGGGAAGTTGTAGTGGTGGAAGTAGCGCTTGGCCGTCTCCAGGCCGAGCGTGTCGAGCCGCATCTCCTCCCGCGTCGTGCCCAGCGCCACCGCGCTCAGCGCCTGGGTCTGACCCCGGGTGAACAGGGCCGAGCCGTGGGCACTGGGCAGTACACCGACCTCGATCGAGATCGGACGGATCTCATCGGCCTGGCGCCCATCGGGGCGCCGCTTCTGGACGGCGATCCGCTCGCGGATGATCGTCTTCTCGAGCTTGTCGAACGCGAGCTGGGCCCTGGCGCGATACTCGGCGTAGGTCTCGGCCTCGGGGTCTCCCGAGTACTGGACCAGCACCTCCTCCTCGACGGCCTTGGACGCCTCCTGGCGCTCGAGCTTGTCCTCGATCTGGGTGGCCGCGTCGAGCGCGGGGCCGTGCGAGGCCTTGATCTGTTCGTACAGACCCACGTCGACCTGCGGCACGACGACCTCGAGCTTGGGCTTGCCGGCCTTCTCGGCCAATTCGCGCTGAGCGGCGCACAGCTTCTTGATCTCCTGGTGGGCAATGTCCAGGGCGTCGAGGATCTCGGCTTCCGGAACCTCGTTGGCACCCGCCTCGACCATCAGGATCGCCTCGTCGGTGCCGGCCACGATCAGGTCGAGGTCGGTGCTGTCGACGAGCTCCTCCTCGTGTGGGTTGACGACGAAGTTGCCGTCGACCTTGCCGATTCGCACCGAGCCGACCGGCGTCGGCAGCGGGATGTCGGAGATCATCAGTGCGGCCGAAGCGCCGTTCATGGCCAGCACGTCGTACGGGTGCTCGTGGTCGACCGAGATCGGCATCGCGACCAGCTGCGTCTCGTAGCGCCAGCCCTTGGGGAAGAGCGGCCGGATCGGACGGTCGATCAGGCGCGCGGACAGCGTCGCCTTCTCCCCCGCGCGACCCTCGCGCTTGAAGAAAGAGCCGGGGATCTTCCCGGCGGCATACATCCGTTCTTCGACATCGACCGTGAGCGGAAGAAAATCAACGTCCCTCAGGTTGCCCGCCGTGGCGGTGCAGAGGACCATGGTGTCGCCCGAGCGGACGACTACGGCGCCGGAGGCCTGCTTGGCCAGCTTGCCGGTCTCGAACGAGATCTCGTCGCCTTCGATCTCGACCGACACGCGCGTGACGGCGTCAGACATATTCAGTTCCCTTCTGTCTCCGCCGTTCGGTAGGCGGAGTGCTTAAGCGTTTTCTCTTTTAGTTCCGAACGGAGTTGATGGTAGCGGGAGGGGGCGAGCCAGCGCCGCCGCAGCCTCGTGGCCTCGCGAACGCCACGTCGACGGCGCCCCCAGCGATCTTCATCAGCTAACCGGACCATGCGGTCCGTTTGTGCTACCTTAACCGGACCGCTGAGTTCCAGTTTAGCGCGACGTCTAAGCAGAAGACCCGCCAAGGAGACGCCATGACCGCCGAAGCCGCCGCCCTCACCACGCCACAAGCTGCCGCCCGGACGACCAACCGCTGGCTGATCCTCGTGATCGCCTGCCTGGCCCAGTTCATGGTCGTACTCGACGCCACGATCGTCAACGTGGCGCTGCCCTCGATCCAGAAGGGGCTGGACTTCTCCCCGTCCAGCCTGCCCTGGGTGGTCAACGCGTACACGCTGGTGTTCGGCGGCTTCCTGCTCCTGGGCGGCCGGGCCGCCGACCTGCTGGGGCGCAAGCGCCTGTTCGCCGCCGGCATCGCGCTGTTCTCGGCCGCGTCGTTTTTGAACGGCCTGGCGCAGTCGCCGGGGATGCTGATCGCCGGACGCGGCTTGCAGGGCCTGGGCGGGGCGCTGCTCTCGCCGGCCGCGCTGTCGATCATCACCACGACCTTCACGGCCACCGAGGAGCGCACCAAGGCCCTGGGGGTGTGGAGCGCGATCGCCGCGGGCGGCGGCGCCGTCGGCCTGCTGCTCGGCGGCGTGCTGACCGACCTCGCCTCGTGGCCGTGGATCTTCTTCGTCAACGTCCCGGTCGGCATCCTCGCGCTCATCGCCACCATCCGCTTCGTGCCCGAGTCTCGGGCCGAGCTTGCGCACCGGACCTTCGACCTCGCCGGCGCCGTGACCGTCACCAGCGGACTGATCGTGCTCGTCTACGCGATCGTCAAGTCCCAGCCCTGGGGCTGGGGATCGCCGCGCACGCTCGGGCTGGTCGCGGTGGGAGCCGGGCTGCTGGCCCTGTTCGTGTACATCGAGAGCCGGAGCAAGGCGCCGCTCATGCGGCTGAGCATTTTCCGGGTCCGCACGCTCGCGGTCGCCGACCTGGTGCTACTGCTCGTCGCCTCCGGGATGTTCGGGATGTTCTTCTTCGCTTCGCTGTATGTCCAGGAGGTCCTCGGCTACAGCCCGCTCAGGGCCGGGCTGGCCTTCCTCCCGGTCACGGCCGGGATCGTGATCGGGGCCGGCCTCGCTCAGCAGCTGATCAAGCGACTGGGCGTTCGCAACGTCGGCGTGATCGGGATCCTGCTCGCCACCGCCGGGATGACCGTGCTCACCCAGCTGCCCGTCCACGGCAGCTATCTCGGCAACCTGCTGAGCGGCCTGCTCCCGATGAGCATCGGCATGGGTCTGACCTTCGTCCCGATCACCCTCCTCGGCACCGGCGGAGTGAGTGCGCAGGACTCCGGGCTGGCCTCCGGGCTGTTCAACACCGCGCAGCAGGTCGGGGGCTCGCTGGGCCTGGCCATCCTGGCCACGCTGGCCGCCAGCCAGACCAGCAGCCTGCTCCATGGCCACGTCACCGCGGCCGCGGCGGTGGCTGCGAGGGTGTCCGGCTACCACGTCGCCTTCGCCGCCGCGTCGGTAATGCTCGGCGCCGGCGGCCTGATCCTGGCCCTGGCCCTCCGTCCGCGCCACGTGCGGGCGCTCGAGCGCGAGCTGGTCCCGGCCGCGGTGACGGCGTAGCGCTGGCGGTGGAGGTGAAGGACAATATGCCCGACATGCCAGCGGAAGAGCGACACCTTCGGGCCGACGCCGAGCGCAACCGCCAGCGCCTCCTCGAGACCGCGCAGACCCTCTTTCGGGAGCGCGGCCTCGAGGTCAGCGTCACCGACATCGCCCAGGCCGCGGGCGTCGGCCGGGCGACGCTGTTTCGCAACTTCGCCTCCAAGGAGGACCTGATCGCGGCGATCGTCGCCGAGCACATGCACGAGGCGGCGGTGCGCGGTCAGGAGCGGCTGGCCATGCCGGACCCCACGGATGCGCTGTTCGATTTCCTCGGGGAGCTGGTCGGTCGCCAGCAGCTGGATCGGGCACTGTTCGAGGCCTTTGACGAATCGTGGCTCGCGCGCGAGGAGATTCGCGCCGCGCACGCCGAGATCGTCGGCGTCGTCGACCAGCTCCTGGCCCGCGCCCAGCAGGCCGGGACGGTGCGCTCCGATATCGGGGCCATGGACGTGCTGATGCTGTTCAAGGGAGCCTGCGAGGCGGCGACTGCGTTCGCACACATGGATTCGGCGATCATCGACCGGCAACTCGATCTGATCAGGGCGAGCATCGCGATGACCCCCGGGGCCGCGCCGCTGCGCGGGCGGGCGCCGACCCTCGAGGACATCGGCCACGGCCGGCCGGAAGCCGCGCCGCGGGCGCCGCGCCGGGCCACCGCCTGACCGCGCGGTCTCAGCCCAGCGCTTCCAGGGCGGCCACGTCGATCTCGCCGGCGAGCACCCGCCCACCGGCGAACACGGTCGGGGTGGTGACGACCCCGGCGCGGACGCCGGACTCGAAGTCGCGCCGTACCCGCCCGCTCACCGCGTCGCTGCGCCGATCGGACTCGAAGCGCTCGACGTCCAGCCCGAGCCTCCGCGCCCGCTCCCACAGGTGCGGATCCTCAAGCCGTCCCTGGTCGGCAAACAGCAGGTCGTGCATCTCCCAGAACTGGCCCTGGAGTGCCGCCGCCTCGGCGGCGCAGGCCGCGGCCCAGGCGCGCGGATGGCTCGACCGGACGGGAAAGTGGCGAAAGCCCCGGCGGACCCCCGCGCCCGCGAGTTTGGCGCTCAGGGCCGCGCAGAACGGACACTCGAAGTCCGCGTACTCGATCACCAGCGGCGCGTCGGCTGGCCCCCGCACGTGGTCCTCGGCACCGATCGGGGGGACCGGGGCCGAGCGCAGCTCGCTCAAGCGGCTGCCGCGGCCAGGCCGTCGAAGATCAGGTTGGCCCCCGGCAGCTCCGACGGCGACGGAGCCTCGTAGCTCCACCTGACCACACCGTCCGGGCCGATGATGACCAGCGCGCGCTGGGGGAAGCCGGCCGCGTGGTAGACGCCGAAGGCCCGGCAGGCCGCCCCCTTGGGCTCGAAGTCCGACAGCTGCTCGATGCTGACCCCCAGCTGCTCACGGAAGGCCGTCTGCGAGTACGTGGCATCGCACGAGACCCCGTACAGGGTCGCGCCCTGGGCGGCGAACTCGTCCAGGACCTCGTCGTACAGGTTGAGCTGGTCCGTGCATACGGGGCTGAACGCGAACGGATAGAAGACCAGGACCGTCGTCGCGCCCTCCAGGTCGGCGCGGGTGAACTCGGCTCCGTCCGCGCGGCGCAGGACGAAGTCCGGCGCGGAAGTCCCGGGCGCGATGATCACTTGCGCAAGCCGAGCTCACGCACGAGCGCCCGGTAGCGCTCGACGTCGGCGCGCTGCAGATAGTTGAGCAGCCGGCGCCGGCGACCAACGAGCATCAGCAGGCCCCGCCGCGAATGGTGGTCCTTGCGCTGGACGCGCAGATGCTCGGTGAGCAGGTTGATCCGCTCGGTCATCAGCGCGATCTGAACCTCGGCCCGACCGGTGTCGGCCGCGCTCTCGCCGAACTTCTCGACCAGCTCCTGCTTGCGTTCCTGGGTGAGCGTCATGCGGCCGATGAGGGTAGCAGGCCCCCACCCACCCCCCCGCCCACCCCCCGCCCACCCCCCGCCCACCCGGGTCAGCTGCACAGCTCACGGATGCGCTCGACGTCGCGCTGCATCTGCTCGACCAGCCCCTCGATCGACTCGAACCGGCGCTCGCCCCGCAGGCGCTCGAGGAAGTCGATCCGCAGCGTCTGCCCGTAGAGGTCGACGTCGCGGTCGAGCAGGTAGGCCTCCACGAGCACCGCGCGCCCGGTGCCGAAGGTCGGGCGCACGCCCACGTTGACGGCCGCGCAGTCGCCGTCCGCCCGGGCCAGGTACACGCCGTGGCCGGGGCAGACCAGCGCCTCGTCGGGGACGATGTTGGCCGTGGGGAAGCCGAGCGTGTGCCCGCGCCGGTCGCCCTGCACGACCTCGCCGCGCATCTGGAACGGCCGCCCGAGCATCCGGGTGGCCGGCTCGAGCTCCCCGGCCTGGACGAGCGCCCGGATGTGGCTCGAGGACACGATCTCGCCGCCCACCTCGACGAGCGGAACCACGCGGGTCGAGAACCGAGCGTCGCCGTGGAGCGTCTCGGTGTCCCCCGAGGCGCGGTGACCGAAGCGGAAGTTCTCGCCCACGGACACATCGGTGGCCTGCAGGCGGCCGACCAGAACCTGGTCGATGAACTCCTGCGGGCTCTGGGCCGCGAACCGCTCATCGAACGGGATGACCACCAGCTCGTCGACGCCGAGGTCGGCGATCAGCTCGGCCTTGACCTCAAAGCTGGTCAGGAGCTTGGGCGCCGCCTCCGGCCGGACCACCCGCAGCGGGTGGGGCTCGAAGGTCAGCACGGTGTCGCTGCCGCTGATCACCTCACGGTGGCCGAGGTGGACCCCGTCGAACTCGCCCACCGCCACCCGGCGCGGGCGCTCCTGCACATCGGCTAGCTGCGTTACCCGCATCGGCGCGGAAGCCTATTGGTCCTCGGGTCCTGGTCAGCCGCGCAGGCCGACAACCGGCTTGAGCGCACGGCCCTGCTCGCTCGGCTCGGCCACCGCGATCAGGCCCTGGTCGTCGGTCAGCCTGACGGCGGCAGCGCTGATCGGTGGACCATCGGGGCTCAGGACCGCAGCCCCGTGCCGCGCGCGCCGAGCCTGCTCGGGGTCGAGCCGGACCTCGGGAAGAAAGGCCAGTGCCTCGGCCAGCGGGACCAGGCACCCGGGATCGGCTTCGGCCACCGCAAACGCGCCGATCGCCGTACGCCGCAGCTGTTCGCAGTAGGCGTCGCCGAGGTCGGCGATCAGACTGCGGACGTACGTCCCCGAGGAGCACTCGATCTCGAACCCCCGGCGCTCCCCGTCTCTCCAGGTCTCCGTGAAGCGATACACCGTGACCTCGCGCTCGGCCAGTGGTGGGGTCTGCACACCGGCCCGAGCCAGCGCGTACGCGCGCCGCCCACCGACCTTGACGGCCGAGTAGGCCGGCGGGCGCTGGCGGATGACCCCGGTGGGCAGCGGGAGGTCGCCCTCGGGCACCACCCCGGTGGTGACGAGCTCACCCTCGGGGTCGCCGGTGCTCGAGATCGCCCCGAACCGGGCCGTCGCCTCATAGCGCTTGGGCAGGGCCATCAAAAACCGCTGCACGCGCGTGGCCCGGCCGACGAGGATCAGCAGGAGGCCGGTGGCGAACGGATCGAGCGTCCCGGCGTGTCCGACCTTGACCCCGCGACCGACGCGGCGCCGCATCTCGGACACGGCGTCGTGCGAGGTGATCCCGGGGGCTTTATCCCACAGGATGACTCCGTCGCTCACGCCAGCTGCCGGGCCACCTCGCCGCGCAGGAACTCCACCAGCTCGTCGCACTGCATGGTGGTGCTGAAGCCCGCCGCCTGCCGGTGCCCGCCGCCCCCCTGGGCGCGGGCGATCCGAGAGACGTCGACGCGCTCGTCGCTCGAGCGGAGCGAGACCTTGCGCTGACGGTCGCCGTCGGTGGCGCGGATGCGGTCGCGGATCAGCGCCGCCACCGCCGTCCCCTCCACGGCGCGCAGGTGATCGATGACCCCCTCCGAGTAGCTCTCCTCCGCTCCGGCCTGCGCGAAGTCGTCCTCGCTCAGATCGGTCACGGTCAGTCGCCCGTTGTCGTAGCGTCTGATCTTGGCCAGCCCCCGGGCCAGCAGCGCGAGCTTGCCGTAGGGAACCCCTTCGTAGACCCGGCGGTAGATCTCGTGCGCGTCGACGCCGGCGTCGAGCAGCTCGGCGGCCATGATGTGGGCCCGGGCGCTGGTGTTCTCGTACATGAATCGGCCCGTATCGGTGATCAAGCCGATGTACAGGGCCTCGGCGAGCTCAGGCGTGGGATGTACGCCCAGTCCGTGCATCAGGTCCCAGACGATCTCGGCCGTGCACGACGCCTCCGGATCGACGAGGTTGACCGTCCCGAAGTGGGTGTTGTCGTGGTGGTGGTCGATGTTGACGATGTGCATCCCGTCCCGGCTGAGCGCCTCCGCCGGGTTGCGCTCGAGGTTGCCACAGTCCAGGAACACGATCGTCCGCTCCTCGAGGTCGCGCGGCGGAGTGGTGATCACCCCGTCGAGGGGAAGGAACCTGTACTCGTGCGGGAGCGGCAACTCGCGCTCGTCGATGTAGGCCACGCTGTCCTTGCCGACGGTCACGAGAATGTCCTGCATCGCGACCAGCGAGCCGAGCGCGTCCCCGTCGGGGTTCTCGTGCGTGACCACGATGACCTTGTCCGCCGAGCGGAGCTCGTCGAGGACCTGCTCACGGGCCGAGCGATCGCCGTTCTCAGGCATCGCGCGCCTGGTCGATCAGCCGCGTGATGCGCGCAGCCCGCGCCACGGTCTCGTCGTACACGAAGACCAATGACGGTGTGTGCTTGAGTGACAGCTCGGCGGCGATCATGCTCTGCAGGAATCCGTGCGCCGAGCGCAGGCCCTCGAGGGTCGCGGCGCGTGCCTCTTCGTCTCCCAGGACGCTGACGAACACGCGCGCGTGGCGCAGGTCTGGGCTGGTCTTAACTCCCGTCACGGTTACAAATCCGATGCGCGGGTCCTTGACATCCTTGGAGATCGCGTCACTGAGCACGGCGCGAACGGCCTCATCGACCCGACGCATTCGGTCCCCGGCCATCCTAGTCCTCCGAGACGATGTATGGCGTTTGCCTCAAAAGAGCTCCTCCACGGACGCCACCACGCGCTGCACGCTCACCCCGTCAGGACAGCGAGCGCCGAGCCACCGCTCGACATTGTCGGCAGCGGCCGAGATCCTGGCCAGCGAACCTCCGGTGAGCGCGGCGGTCAGCCGCGCGCGCTGCCACAGGTCCTGGTGGTCGACCTCGGCCACGGCCACCCCGAGGCGTCCGCGCAGCTGGGCCTTGATCGACGCGAGCTCCCGGCGCTTGCTTTTGAGACTGCCGGCCTCCGGGAAGTGCAGGTCGATCACGAGCACCGCGACAAAGCCACTCGCGGGCGTCACTGCGCCACCGGCACGCGCTCAGACGAGCACGCGTTCGACCTGGCGGGTGGTGTACGTCTCGAGCACGTCGCCTTCCTTTATGTCGGCGAAGTCCCGGAGCACGATCCCGCAGTCGAAGCCGGCGCTGACTTCGCGTACGTCGTCGTTGAACCGCCGCAGGCTGGCGATCTGACCGTCGTAGACGACCGCGCCGTCGCGGACCAGGCGGACCCTCGACCCCCGCGTGACCGTGCCGTCGAGCACGTGGCAGCCGGCGATCGTCCCGACCCGGGAGGCGCGGAAGATCTGTCGGACCTCGACCGTCCCCAGCGTCTCCTCGACCTCCTCGGGGGCGAGCATTCCCTGCATCGCGTCGCGGAGCTCGTCGATCGCGCGGTAGATGACCGCGTAGTGCCGGATCTCAACCCCCTCGCGCTCGGCGACGGCGCGGGCGTCGCCCACGGGGCGGACGTTGAAGGCCAGGATCACGGCATCGGACGCGGCGGCCAGCATCACGTCGGACTCGGTCACCCCGCCGACGGCGCTGCGGATTACGTTGACTGAGACCTCGTCCTGCGGGAGCTTGGCGATCTCGTCCTCGATCGCCTCCAGCGACCCGGCCACGTCGGACTTCAGCACCAGGTTCAGCTCCTGGACACCGCTCTTGAAGATGTCCTCGAGCGAGACCTTCTTGGCCCCGCGCCGGGCCAGGGCCTCGGCCTTCAGGCGGGTCTGGCGCTCGCTGGCCAGCTGGCGGGCCCGGCGCTCGTTCTCGACCACGCGCGCGGGCTCGCCCGCTTCGGGCACTCCGTCGAAGCCCAGCAGCTCGACCGGTTCACCCGGAAGCGCGCGGGCCACGCGGTTGCCGAGGAAGTCGTTCATGGCCCGGACGCGGCCCCAGTGGGCCCCGGCCACGATCGCGTCGCCGACGTGCAGCGTCCCCCGGGAGATCAGCTCGGTGACCACCGGTCCGCGCCCGGGGTCGAGCTTGGACTCGATCACCGTCCCCGCGGCCGGTGCATTCGGGTTGGCCCGCAACTCCTCGACCTCGGCCATCACCAGGATCGTCTCGAGCAGATCGTCGAGCCCCTCGCGGGTCTTGGCCGAGACGTCCACGAACTCGATCTCTCCCCCCCACTCGACCGGCTGGAGTCCGAGCTGGGTCATCTCGGTGCGCACCCGCGCCGGATCGGCGCCGGCCTTGTCGATCTTGTTGACGGCCACGAGAATCGGAACGTCGGCCTCCTTGGCGTGGTCGATCGCCTCCTCGGTCTGGGGCTTGACCCCGTCGTCGGCGGCGACCACGATGACCGCGATGTCGGTGACCCGGGCGCCCCGCGCGCGCATGGCGGTGAACGCCTCGTGGCCGGGCGTGTCCAGGAACGTGATCGACCTGCCGTCGTGGTGGACCTGGTAGGCGCCGATGTGCTGGGTGATCCCGCCGGCCTCGCCGGCGGCCACCTCGGTTTCGCGGATCGCGTCCAGGAGCGACGTCTTGCCGTGGTCGACGTGGCCCATGATCGTGACAACGGGCGGGCGCTCGACGAGCTCGTCCTCCTCGTCTTCGTACACCGCCTCCTCGATCGGCTCCTCCTCGGTGTGCACGACCTCGACGTCCTTGCCCAGCTCGGCCGCGAGCACGCCGATGGACTCATCGGAGAGCGTCTGGGTGATCGTCTTCATCTCCCCGAGCGCGATCAGCTTCTTCATCACCTCAGGCACCGGCACGTCCAGGTACTCGGCTACGTCCTTGACCGTCGAGCCCGAGTTGATCCGGATCGCCGGCTCCTCGGCCGTGGTCTGGGTAGAGGGACGCGACTCCGCCTCCTCGTCGTAGACGCCGCGCCGCCGGCGACCGCGACGCTGGCGGCGCGGAGGCTGGCCGGCCTGGATCGGCGGACCGCCGCCGCCCGGGGCGCGGCGCGAGGCCTGAGAGTCGATCACCACCCGGCGGCGACCGGTCGCCGCCCCAGGGGCGCGCTCGCCCTGGAGCGAGTCGCGAGTCGGACGCTGCTTGTGGTCGGGCGTGCGGGCGGGGGCCTGCGCCTCAGGCTCCCGGTTGGCTGCCTCGGGTGCCCTCGCCTCGGGCGCCCTCGCGGCCGGTGCCCGCTGGGGGGGTGCGGCCTGCGTCGGAGCCGCCTCGGCCGCGCTCCGTGCCGGCCGGGATTTGGGAGGGGCGTCCTGCGTCGGCTTGGCCGCGGCGCCGTCTCCGCCTCCAGCGCCAGCGCCACCTCCAGCGCCGTCCGCCGCTCCAGCGCCGTCGCCCAGGATCCGCAAGGCCACGTCCTCGTCAACGTTCGACGAGACGGCCTTGACCTCGATCCCGGCTCCGCGGAGGCGCTCCAGCACGTCCTTGGCCGCGAGACCTCGCTCCTTGGCGATCTGGTGGACGCGCTTGTTCATCTACTCCAAGTCTAGATTGCTATTGGGGCCCAGCCCGCCCCGCGCCCTCGGCGGACTGCGCCGCCTCCGGAGCGGCCTCGGCGCCGGCGACCGGCTTGGCCGCGGCCGCCACCTTGTCTGTCTCCTTGCCCTCGAGCGCCTGGTGAGCCTCGAGCCCGCAGTAGCGCGACCCGGGCAGTGCGGCGTTGGGACAGCGGCGGCCGTTGGACAGGATCGCCGCACAGCGCCCCTGCGCGTCCTCCTGGTCGTAGCCGTGCTCGGCCTCCTCGGCCGCGAACTCGGTCTCGGAGCGGATGTCGATCCGCCAGCCGGTGAGCCGCGCGGCCAGCCGTGCGTTCTGGCCCTCGCGGCCGATGGCCAGCGACAGCTGGTCGTCGGGCACGATCACGGTGGCCTGCTTGCCGGCGTCGTCGACCAGGACCTCGCGGACCCGGGCCGGTGACAGCGCCTTGGCCACGAAGCGCGCGGGCTCGTCGTTGTACGGGATGATGTCGATCTTCTCGCCGCGCAGCTCGGAGACCACCATCCGCACGCGCGAGCCGCGCGGGCCGACACAGGCACCGACCGGATCGACGCCGTCGACGTGGGAGACGACGGCGATCTTGGAGCGGTACCCGGGCTCTCGGGCCACACCGCTGATCTCGACCAGGCCGTCAGCGATCTCGGGGACCTCGAGCTCGAACAGCTGCTTGATCAGCTCGGGGTCGCGACGCGAGACGATGATGCTCGGACCCTTGGTCGAGTTCGAGACGTCCTTGATCACGGCCTTGATCCGCTGCGAGTGGTCGTAGCGCTCACCCTCGACCTGCTCGGACTTGGGGAGCAGCGCCTCGACTCGCTCGCGCAACTGCACGAGCGTGTAGCGGGAGTCGGACTGCTGCACGATCCCCGTGATCAGCTCGCCGACGCGGTCGCGGTACTCCTCGAACATCATGTCGCGCTCGGCTTCGCGGATGCGCTGCAGGATCACCTGCTTGGCGGTCTGCGCGGCGATCCGGCCGAAGTCGTGGGGGGTGACGTCCTCGATCTCGATCTGGTCCTCGAACTCCTTGAGCTTCTCCATGTCGAGCTCGGGCTCGGGCGGCTCGCGCAGCTCGCCGGTCTCAGGATCGACCGTCGGCTCCTGGTCGCCTGTCGGGTCGACCAGCAGCTGCGCCTCGATCTCCTCGGGGATCTTCAGCTCGAAGACCTTGAAGTCGCCGCTTTCGCGGTCCATCTCCACCTTCGCGTACTGGGCGGCACCGGGCGTCTTCTTATAGGCCGACAACAGCGCGTCCTCGAGCGCCTCCATCAGCTTCTCCGAGGAGATGTTCTTCTCCGCCGCAAGGCCCCGAACCGCTTCCAAAATTTCACGTGACATGGCTCAGTCTCCGGGGATCAGGTTCGAGCGGGCGATCTGCTCATACGGGATCGTGACGACACCCTCGCCCGCGGCGATCGTCACGTCGCGCTCGGAGGCGCCGACCAGCTCGCCGGTCAGGCTCTTGTGGCCGGCGGCGGCGTCGCGTAACCGGACCCGGGCCCGCCGGCCCAGGAACCGCGTGTAGTGCTGGGGCTTGGTCAGCGGCCGGTCCTGTCCGGGGGAGGACACCTCCAGCGAGTAGCTGTTGCGGTAGTCGCTCAGCCGCCCGGAGACCCGCTCGCACAGCGCGAGCGTGACGCCATCCGGGTGGTCGATGTACAGCCGCAGGGTGGGGTGGGTGGGATGCGGGATCACTTGGGCGAGCAGCACCTCGACCTCGGGCTCGCTCGCCGCGAGCCGACTTTCGATCTCGGTTTGAAGGGCGGTGATGCTCACGATCTCCTCCGTCGGGAAACTCATAAAAAAAGCGGGCAATGCGCCCGCTTCCGGGTACTGCCACCGGACGAACCGGGGCGAACTGCTGTAGTCCCAGGTTAGCACCGTTTTCAGCCTGTTACAGGGCTGAAAACCGTCTGTCGTCGGGGCCCTACGTGCTGCTCGACGAGGCCGCCGCGCGCGCTCGGGCGCGGTCTCGGTAGATCCGGTAGTCGCGCCGCCCGGGCTGCAGGCAGGCGGCCAGCGCCAGCGGCTTGCGGGCCTCGGCGTGGCGCCCGAGCATCTGCAGCGAGCGCCCGAGGCAGAACAGGGCGAAGTCGTTGGTCGGCGAGCGGTCGGCCACGGCCTGGAACTCGGCGGCCGCCTGCTCGTAGCGCTGGGCTCCGAACAGGGCCCGGCCGAGCGCCTCGCGGATCGAGGTCTTGTCCGGATCCAGATCACGCGCGCGCGAGAGCGGAATCGTCGCCTGGTGGTTGTGTCCGGCCTCGAGCAGTTCGGTCCCCCGACGGAAGAGCTCGTATACGTCGTCCATCGGTTCCAGTTTATGCGCCCTCTGGACCGTCCGGACGCTTTCCCCGAGCCCGCCGGCGCGGCGGCAGCGCCCACAGCGCCCGCAGCCGTCCCAGCGGTCGCAGCCCGACGCGGAGCTCGGCCCGCAGAGCCCGCCGCTGCCCGGAGCTGGGCATCTGCGCCGTCGCTCCGAAGCGCCGCAGGCGCAGCGAGCGGATGTAGCCGGCGGCTTGCGGCGCGCCCCGGAACCGGTGCTCCAGCGCGGCCAGCGTGACTCCGGCGGGCAGCGGTCGTCCCGTGCGCGCGAACGCACGCTCGAGCTCCTCGACCGGCGGCTCGCCGGCGGCGAGCGGACGCGTGGCCACGAGCAGGCCGCTGATCAGCAGGAGTGCGGCGAGGACGAGAGCCACGCCGAGCGGGCCGGCCAGCCCCCCGGCCGACGTCCCGCCGTGGTGTCGGCCCGGAGCGCTCGCGGTCTTCGAGGTTCGGCTGGACTTGACGG
The DNA here is from genome assembly GCA_963704385.1 of uncultured Solirubrobacterales bacterium. Lineage (GTDB taxonomy): Bacteria > Actinomycetota > Thermoleophilia > Solirubrobacterales > Solirubrobacteraceae > Palsa-465. The sequence goes on along the minus strand of OY969904.1, from coordinate 3,994,631 downwards.
CGCCTCGCTGAGCGGCGTCCGCGGTGCCCAGGACGGTCGCGCCGGTGATCGACGTGTGCCCGCCGAGCGCCGGATCGGCGGCCGGGGTCGGATCGAACCGGACCCAGCCGTAGCCGCTGAACCAGGCCTCGACCCAGGCGTGGGCGTCGATGTCTGTCACCACCCAGCGGTGCGTGGAGGCGTCGTAGGTGCCCGGAGTGAAGCCGACGGCCACCCGGGCGGGCACTCCTCCCATCCGCAGGAGCAGGGCCATCGCGCCCGCGAACTGCTGGCAGTAGCCCCGCTTGCTGTCGAACAGGAACGTCAGGAGCGGATAGCCGGTGACCGGGGGATTCTCGCTGTAGGTGTACCCGCTGGCCAGGTAGCGCTCGATCGACAGCGCGAAGGCGTACGGCGTCGCCGCCCCGCTGGCCAACCGCTGAGCGAGGGCATAAGCCGGTGCGTAGGGCGAGTGGTCGATGATCGTCGCGCCCGTGTCGGCCGGCAGGCCGATCACGCTCTCGACCGGCTGTTGCGAGTGGAAGGGCGGGAACACGATCTGCGGCTGGCTCGTCGCCGTTGCTCCGGCGGAGCCGAGAACCGCCGTCGGGAGCAGAATCGAGCGGTACCCCGCGGTCGCCGTCGACCCGCCGTCGCCAACCGCCGCCAGCTGCGAGGCGCTGGGGTGCGGCGAGTAGACCGCGGCCGTGTACGTGTCGCCCGGTCCCAGCTCCGCCCCCGCCGTCCAGGTGCCCGGGCTGAAGCCCGGCACCACCGGCTGGGCGATGTCGGCCGGCTGACCGGTGGAGCCCGACCCGATCACGTCGGTGGTGCGCATGTTCCGGACCCTCACTTCGATCGTCTGCGTCCACGTGGCCAGCGCCTTGGCCGTCGGCTGCGGAAGCTGCTCGGCACCCACGATCACTCCCTGCGTCCAGCCGGTGCCGTCGAACACGTCCAGGTTTTCCGCCTTCCAGTAGTCGCCGTGGCTGGCCTTCACCTCGAGCACGGTGCGTCCGTGCCGGGGCCAGACGATCGGCCCGTAGTTCTGCGACCAATCGAACGTGTCGACGGCGGTCGGAGCCAGCGTGGCGGTCAGAGCGCGGTAGTCCAGCCACGGCTTGTGCGCGTCGAGGTAGGGCGCGGCGAACAACGCGAGCACCACGGCCACGACACACACGCCGATCGCGTCGGGGACGCGGCCGTGCCCGATCCGCCCGCCCCAGACGAAGGCCATCAGCAAAGCGAACACGAGGAGGCCGTCGACGTAGGGGAGCCCGGGGCGAAGGAGCGTCGTCGGCACGGCCGCCAGCGCGACCAGCGGCAGGGCCGCCCAGGCCCTTCGCAGGATCCCGGCGCCCGGCGGCTCGAAGGCGAGCAGGAGGGCGGCGTCGAGCAGCAGTACGGCGGCCCCGAGCACGATCACCAGCCGCACCGGTCCGTTGCCCCCGGGGTACGGAACCAGCGACCCGGGCAGCCCGGTGAGGCCGTGCCCGATGGCCCGGGCCGTCACCGCGATCCGGACATGGACGATCCAGGAGATCGGCACTCCGGCGATGGCAAAAGCGGCGAGCACCGCGACGACCGCGCCGGCGATGGCCAGCGGACGGCTTCGGCGAGCGACGACGGCGCCGGCGCCGGCGACCAGGAGCGACAGGGCCAGAAGCCCGAGCAGCCGTCCGGTCGAACCGGCCGTGAACAGATTCGCCCAGCGCAGAACGCCGTACAGCCCCAGGGCGGCGAACGTGACCAGACGGCCCATTGGATGCTCGGCCGCGGTCGCCGTCTGCGGCCGCACCTCGCGGTGCCCGGGCAGCGGTGCCAGCGCGGCGTCGGCGCTCACGCGGCGCGCTCCCGCGCTCGCCGTTCGGCGGCCTGGCCGAGCAGGTACCCCCGGCAACCGCTCACCTCGAAGCTGATCTCGTGCCGGACGGAGGGAGTCAGGCCCAGGGGCAGGACGAGCACGCCGGCCCGGTGATCTCCTCGGCTCAAGGCGGCCGGGAGGCCGTCGGCCTCGGCGGCCACGAAGAACACCCGCCCGACCCGGGACCTGAAGCTCAGCCACGGCGCTGGGGCATCGGGGCCCCCCTCGACAAGGGCCAGCCGCACGTGCATCCCGGTCCATGCGCTCAGGTTGGATTCGATCCGCACCGGGCGCCGGTCGCCGGGCAGCAGGAGGTCGCATCCGCCGGCGCGAGCGAGGGCGAGGGTCAGCGAGGCCGCCGCGCGGACGGCCGCATCGACCTGCTCCTCGGGGCCCGAGCAGCGCGCATCCAGCACCACCAGCGGGCTGGTGTCGGGGTCCGCGCGCAGCCGGCGCTCGAGCAGCCCCGCCCCGCGGGCGAGCGCAGGCCAGCTGATCCGGGAAGCCGGCGTCCCGCGCTGGTACGGGCGCAAGCCGTCCACGTCGGTCGCGGCCAGCTTCTCGATCGACGAGGAGCGCAGGGCGGCTTCGATCCCCGTGCCGGGCTCCCGCCGCGTCCGTCGCACGCGCTCGGTGCGCGGCAGGACGAGCAGCTCCCCCCACCCGAGCCGCCCCGGCGGACGATCCGGACCAGGCCGAGCGGATCGCCGAATGACAGCGTCGGCGGGTCAAAGTGCCTGCGTCCGCGGCGAGGGAAGCGGGCCACAACCCGTGCCTTGATGATCCGCCCGGTGGCCGAGGGCGAGTTGCGGATGTCGATCGCACCGCCGGCCAGCGGATCCAGCACCTCCACCCCGGGTGACCCGAGCAGGCCCCGCCGAACGACGATCGTCGCCTCCAGCGGCTGATCCTCGATCACCCGGTTCGCGGGCACGACTCGGTGGACGGTCGTCCCCCGGGCCGCCAGCCGGATCCAGACCGGTGTCAGTAGGCCCAGGACCAGGAGCGCGGTCGCCGACACGAACAGGATCGAGGCGTCGAACAGGAGCGCGGCCAGCATCAAGGCGCCCCCGGCGCAGGCGACTCCCTCCGCTCGTCTCACAGCGCCCTGACCGACGAGAGGGCGTCGCCGATCACGTCGTGGGCCGCTGATGGGGGGGACCCGGGCGCCAGCACCAGCCGGTGGGCGAGCACGACCTGGGCCAGAGCCTGCACGTCGTCGGGCAGGGCGTGATCGCGCCCTCGCATCATCGCGTGCGCCTTGGCGGCCCGCAGCAGCATCAGCCCGGCCCGGGGACTGGCCCCGAGATCGACACGCGGGTCCTCACGCGTCCGCCACAGCAGACGGACCACGTAGTCGCGGAGGGGCTGCTCCGCCCGCACGCGGGTGGCCGCGTCCTGGCTGGCCAGTACCTCGCCGGCGTCGACCACGGGCGTCAGGGCCAGGACGCGATCGCCGGCCTCGTGGTCGGCGAGCATGCCCGCCTCGGCCCCAGGCGACGGGTACCCGAGTGAGATGCGGACCATGAACCGGTCGACCTGGGCCTCGGGCAGCGGGTAGGTGCCCTCATACTCGATGGGGTTCTGGGTGGCCAGCACCAGGAACGGGCGCGCCAGCTCGTGCGAGTGGACATCGACGGTCACGCGGCGCTCCTGCATGCATTCGAGCAGCCCCGACTGCGTCTTCGGCGAGGCTCGGTTGATCTCGTCGACGAGCACCACATTCGCGAACACGGGACCGGGTCGGAACGAGAATCGCTGCTCGCGCTGGTCGTAGACGTTGGTGCCGATCACATCGGCCGGGAGCAGGTCCGACGTGCACTGCACGCGCGCGAACTGGCAGTCGATCGACCGAGCCAGGGCCCGGGCCAGAGCGGTCTTGCCGACCCCCGGGTAGTCCTCGACCAGCACGTGTCCCTGGGCCAGCAGAGCGATCAGCAGGTGATCGAGGGTGTCGGAGCGGACCTGGACCGCCACCCGGATGTTGTCCGCGATCCGCTGGGCGATCGCGACGTAGGTCTCAGAGCCCTGCGGCGCTACGGGCGCCCGCTCCGGGGCTTCCATATGCCTCCTCCTGCCTGTCGCTCCTGCGCCGCTGGACCTCGTCGAGAACTGCGTCGGCCACCACTTCCTTGGTCGCGCGCGGGATGCGGCGCTCGCCAGCTGTGGTGACGATCACGACCTCGTTGGCATCGGCCTCGAAGCCGATGTCATCGCGCGAGATGTCGTTGACCACGACGGCGTCCAGCCGTTTGGCCTCGAGCTTTCCCCGGCCGTAGCTCACCGCCCCCTCGCCGTGCTCGGCCGCGAACCCGACCAGTACCTGACCGGGTCGGCGCTCATCGGCCAGCGCGCCGATGATGTCCTCGGTTTGCTCGAGCTCGATCGCCGCGGGCGGCTCCGGTGAGGCGGTCTTCTTGAGCTTGCCGGCAAACGGTCGCGACGGGCGGAAGTCGGCCACCGCCGCGGCCATCAGCAGCACGTCCGCGGCCGGAAACTCCTGCTCGCAGGCCTGCTTCATCTCCGCTGCCGTGGCCACCTCGACCACCCGGATCCCCGGCGGCACCGGGACGGCGACGTTGGCGGCGATGAGGGTGACGTCGGCCCCGCGGGCGGCGGCCCGAGCGGCCAGCGCAACGCCCATCCGACCAGACGAACGGTTGCCGATGTAGCGCACGCTGTCGATCGGCTCGCGGGTCCCCCCGGCGGTCACCAGCACGCGCAATCCCGCCCACTGGGCCAGCGGCGCGGCGCCGGACGCGAGCAGCGCCTCGCAGGCCTCCAGCAGCTCGGCCGGCTCGGCCAGGCGGCCGATCCCGTGCTCGCCATGCGATGCCAGCTCGCCCTCCCGAGGGGCGATGACCACGACTCCGCGCCCGCTCAGCAGCGCGATGTTGGCCTGGGTCGCCGCGTGCTCGTACATGCGGTTGTTCATGGCCGGTGCGACGAGCACCGGGCAGGCCGCGGCCAGGGCCGCCGCGGTGAGCAGGTTGTCGGCCTGGCCCCCGGCCAGTTTGGCCAGTGTGTTCGCGCTGGCCGGCGCGATCAGGTACAGCTCGGCGCGCTCCACCAGCGCCAGGTGGCTGATCGGCGTTCGCTCCGGGACCGGCTCTCCCGGATAGGCTCCGCGGGCCGGGTCGGGCTCGAACTCGCTGCCCAGCACCGGCCCGCCGGTGATGGCCTCAAATGACGCCCGGCCCACGAAGCGCTCGCTGGCCGGCGTCTGAATAACGCGCACGGCATGACCGCGCTTGACCGCGAGTCGGGCGGTTTCGAGTGCCTTGTATGCCGCGATCCCGCCGCTCACACCGAGGAGCAACCGGGACATGTGGACGGCCCTACCTGTAGTGGTACTTCAGCTTGCCCTGAGCGACTTCCTCGAGCGCGATCGTCAGGTAGTTCTTCGAGCGCGTGTCGACCATCGGGGGTGGGAACTCGTCGAACGTGCCCTCGCCCAGGTTGTGGTAGTAGGAGTTGATCTGGCGCGCCCGCTTGGCCGCCACGATCACGCTTGCGTAGTTGGAGTCGACATTCTCGAGCAGCTTGTCGATGCGGGGTGAGATCAAGGCCTGTACGTCCTTTGGCTAGTGGTGAAGGACAGGTTAGCGGGCCGGTGGGCGCGCGAGCGCGCCCCGGACGATCTCGGCCAGCTCCTCGGTGGCCTGCTCCAGCCGGTCGTTGACCACCACGTGGGCGAACTCGTGCTGGGCCTCGAGCTCGCGCTGCGCCGTGCGTAGGCGCTCATCGACCTGCTCGGGCGTATCTGTGCCCCGGCCGATCAGGCGTGCGCGGAGAGCCTCGCGTGACGGCGGGGCGATGAACACCGCGACGGCGTCCGGCCTCGCCTCTCGGACCTGCCGCGCGCCCTGGAGCTCGATCTCCAGCACCACCGCCCGCCCCGCCTGACGGCGCCGATCCACCTCGGAGCGCAACGTGCCGTAGAGGTTGCCCGAGTAAGTGGCGTGCTCCAGGAAATCGCCCGCCGCCAGGTGGGCCTGGAACTGCTCCGGGGTCAGGAAGTGGTAGTCGACGCCGTCGCGCTCACCCGGCCTGGGCTTCCGCGTGGTCGCGGAAACCGACAGCTCGAGCCCAGGGACACGCTCGAGCAGACCGCGGATCAGCGTCCCCTTGCCGACGCCCGAGGGGCCGGTGATCACGAACACTTCGCGACCAAGCTACGGCGGCGCTGACGGTCAGCGCCGCCGCATGAACGCGACGAGCTCGCCCCGCTGGCGCTGTGAGAGCCCACCGACCGTCTTGCTCGGCGAGATCTTGCACTGGGTCAGAATCTTGTTGACCTTGACGCGCCCGTACTTGGGGACTGCGAGCAGGAGATCGAAGACCTTCGCCGTCTCCAAATACTCCGGGGGAGCCAGCAGCAACTCATCGATAGGCTGCCGACCGGCCTTCAGGTCTCGCTTGAGCTGAGCCCGCCGGCTGCGGATGTCGTTCGCCCGCTGCAGCGCCTCCATCCGTTGCACGTAGGAGCGCTCAGGCGCCAACGTGTGTTTGGTGAGCTGTTCGGTGACCGACGGCATGCGCGGCGACTATACATCTTGGGGCCAAGCGATCAAGGCAAATCATCCCAATTTCCATGTACCTCACGTTGAGGTTGAGCATTGTCGAGGATGGTTGCGGGAATCTAGTCCGTTTGCAGGAGAATTCGCCTGCCGGTCCGGCGCCGAACATACACCGCCGTGCGTCGCCGCACCACCGCTGAGGGCGGCGACGATCGCGCTATTTGCGAGAACCGCTGAGGGCCGTCTCGGACTGGATCTGCTGCAGCGACAGGACCTCCGGCGCCCCTCTCCGGGCGGCCGAGATCGCCCGCGCGGCGGCCATCCCGCCGGCCATCGTGGTGATGCAGGGGATCCCGTGGGCGATCGCGGCGGTGCGGATCTCGTAACCGTCCGTCCGGGCGCCCGTCCCCACCGGCGTGTTGATCACCAGGTCGACGTCGCCGCGGTCGATCCAGTCGACCACGTGCGGTGAGCCCTCGCCGATCTTGTTGATCGCCTCGGCCGGGATGCCCATCTTCCGGATGGCCTGCGCCGTGCCCCGGGTGGCGATGATCCGGAAGCCCAGCTCGTAGAGGACGGTCGCCAACCCGGTGGCCGCCGGCTTGTCGCCGTCGGCCACGGTGATGAAGACCGTCCCGTCCTTGGGCAGCCCGGCTCCGGCCGCGGCCTGGGCCTTGGCGAACGCGGTCGGAAAGTCCCTGGCGATTCCCATCACCTCCCCGGTCGAGCGCATCTCGGGACCGAGCAGGGCGTCGGCGCCGGCGAAGCGGTTGAACGGGAGCACGACCTCCTTCACGCACACGTGGCCGTTGCCCGTCTCGATCCGCTCCCGGTCGGCCGCGATGTCGAGATCGGCGAGCCGCTCGCCGAGCACGATCCGGCACGCGAGCTTGGCCAGCGGCACTCCGATCGCCTTGGATACGAACGGCACCGTCCGCGAGGCGCGGGGGTTGGCCTCCAGCACGTGCAGCCCATCCTGGCCGTGGATCGCGAACTGCACGTTCAGGAGACCCACGACCCCGAGCGCGCGGGCGATCCCCTCGGTCTCCTCGCGGATCTGAGCGATCATCTCGTCGCCCAGCGTGTGCGGGGGCAGCACGCAGGCCGAGTCCCCGGAGTGGATGCCGGCCTCCTCGACGTGCTGCATGATCCCGGCCACCCAGACGTCGCTGCCGTCGCACAGCGCGTCGACGTCGACCTCGATCGAGTCCTCTAGGAACCGGTCCAGGTAGATGGTGTCGTTCCCGGACCGCGGGCCGGTGACCGCGGCCGGCGCCACCCTGGCCAGGTAGTCCCGCAGCCCGGCGACGCTGTAGACGATCTCCATGGCCCGCCCGCCGAGGACGTAGCTCGGGCGCACGAGCAGCGGGAAGCCGACCTTGGTGGCCGCCTCGAGCGCGGCCTCGTGTCCTCTGGCCGTCGCGTACGGAGGAGCCTTGTAACCGAGACGGTCGAGCAGCGCGCCGAACTGGGCCCGGTCCTCCGCGAGATCGATTGCCCTGATGCTCGTACCCAGGATCGGCACCCCGGCCTCGTGCAGCCCCGCGGCCAGCTTCAGCGGCGTCTGACCGCCGAACTGCACCACCACCCCTTCGGGCTGCTCGACCTCGCAGACGCCGAGCACGTCCTCGAGGGTCAGAGGCTCGAAGTACAACCGGTCCGAAACGTCATAGTCCGTCGACACCGTCTCGGGATTGCAGTTGACCATCACCGCGTCGCGGCCGGACTCGCGCACGGTCTGCACGGCGTGCACGCAGCAGTAGTCGAACTCGATCCCCTGCCCGATCCGGTTGGGCCCCGAGCCCAGGATCACCACGCTCGGGCGCTCGCCGCGGCGAACCTCGTGTCGGCTCTTCTCGCCGCCGCCGCGGATCGGGCCCGGGCGCTCCCAGCTCGAGTAGTAGTAGGGCGTCTGCGCGGCAAACTCGGCGGCACACGTGTCCACCGACTTGAAGGTCCGCTGGCCGGTGAACGCCGACTCGATCCCGCCCGGGCGGGCGAGATCGGACACCAGCTCCTCGAGCTCGCGCAGGAACCACGGGTCGATGCTCGTCCGGCGCTCGAGCTCCGGCACCGACGCGCCCCGGCGCAGAGCCTCCAGCACGTGGTCGAAGCGCTCGGCGCCCGGCGATTCGAGCAGCGCGAGCAGCCGGTCGTCGGCGGCGGGGTAAACGGGCTGGGAGTCCAGCTCTCGCGACCGCAGCGCCTTGGCGAACGCCTGCTTGAAGGTGCGGCCGATGGCCATCGCCTCCCCGACCGACTTCATGTGCGTGGTCAGCCCGAGCTCCGCGCCCGGGAACTTCTCGAATGCGAACCGCGGCCACTTGACCACGCAGTAGTCGATCGCCGGCTCGAAGCTCGCGGGCGTGGCCCTGGTTATGTCGTTGGGGATCTCCTCGAGCGTGTACCCGACGGCCAGCCGCGCGGCGATCTTGGCGATCGGGAAGCCGGTGGCCTTGCTGGCCAGGGCACTCGAGCGCGATACCCGCGGGTTCATCTCGATCACCACGACCTCACCGGTGGCCCGGTTGACCGCGAACTGGACGTTCGATCCGCCCGTCTCGACCCCGACGGCGCGGATCGCCGCGATCGCCTGGTCGCGGAGGAGCTGGTACTGCCGGTCGGTGAGCGTCTGCTGGGGCGCCACGCACACGCTGTCACCGGTGTGGACGCCCATCGGATCGAGGTTCTCGATCGAGCACACGATCACCACGTTGTCGGCCCGGTCTCGCATCACCTCGAGCTCGAACTCGCCCCAACCCAGCACCGACTCCTCCAGCAGGACCTGGCTGATCGGTGAGGCGCCCAGCCCCCGCCCGACGACGGTCGCCAGCTCCGCCTCGTGGCGTACGACCCCGCCGCCGGTGCCGCCCAGCGTGAACGCGGGGCGCACGATGAACGGCAGACCCACCAGCGAGACGGCGCTCTTCGCCTCCTCGACGCTGTGGGCGATCGTGCTGGCCGGCACCCGCAGCCCAGCGCCGGTCATCGTCTCGCGGAAACGCTCGCGGTCCTCGGCGCGGTCGATCGCCTCGTGGTCGGCCCCGATCAGCTCGACCGCGTAGCGCGCGAGCGTTCCGTCCTCGTGCAGCGCCTTGGCCAGGTTCAGCGCCGTCTGCCCGCCGAGGGTGGCCAGCAGCGCGTCAGGGCGCTCGCGCTCGATCACCTGGGCCAGCGGGCCGGGCAGCAGCGGCTCGATGTAGGTCGCGGTCGCGACCTCCGGGTCGGTCATGATCGTCGCCGGGTTGGAGTTCACGAGCACGACCTCGTAGCCCTCCTCGATCAGCACCCGGCATGCCTGGGTGCCCGAGTAATCGAACTCGGCCGCCTGGCCGATGACGATCGGCCCCGAGCCGATCAGCAGGATCTTGTGGAGGTCGTCGCGGCGGGGCATCAGCTGGCCTGCCGCCCACCGGCCGCCGCGATCTCCCCCACGAACCGGTCGAACAGGTGCAGCGCATCGTGCGGGCCCGGCCCGGCCTCGGGGTGGTATTGGACCGTGGCCCCCGGCACGTCGCGCAGCGCCAGGCCCTCCACCGTGCGGTCATAGAGATTGATGTGGGTGAGCTCGGCGGTCCCGAAGTCGGTCTCCCAGCGGACGGGCTCGTCCTTCTCGATCGTCCTGGCGCCGTCGGGGCCAAGCACCGCGAACCCATGGTTCTGGCTGGTGATCTCGATCCGGCCCGTGACCAGGTCCTTGACCGGGTGGTTGGCGCCGTGGTGGCCGAACGGGAGCTTGTAGGTCTCCAGCCCAACCGCCCGGCACAGCAGCTGATGGCCGAGGCAGATGCCGTAAACCGGGAGCTTGCCGACCAGGTCCCTGACCGTGCCCACGATGTAGTCGAGAGCGCCCGGGTCGCCGGGACCGTTGGCCAGGAACACCGCGTCCGGATCGTTACGGAGCAGATCGGCGGCGCTCGAGGCGCACGGGTGCAGCTCGACCGTCGCTCCCCGGGCGCGGAGGTTGGACACGATCGAGCGCTTGACGCCGGTGTCGATCATCGCGATGCGCGGGCCGACCGCGCGGCCGTCAGCGGGGCAGGGGCCCAGGGTCACGATCTCATCCGGCGTCACCGTCCGCGCCAGGTCGCAGCCGAGCATGCGCGGCTCGGCCGCGATCAGCTCGCCGGCCTGCGTTTCCGGGATCCGCGCCGGGAACAGCCCGCCGCGCATCGCCCCCTCCTCGCGGATGTGGCGCACCAGCGCCCGCGTGTCGAGGTCGGTGATCGCCGGGACGCCGTGGTCCTCGAGCCAGCTGAGCCATCCCTGCTCCGCCCCGGGCCCGTCCTCGCGGTCCACGGCAGCGCGCATGATCGCCGCTCGGGCGTGGATCCCGTCTGACTCCATGGCCTGTGCCCTGACCCCGTAGTTGCCGATCATCGGGAACGTGAAGATGAGCAGCTGTCCGGCGTAGCTGGGATCGGTTATCGCCTCCTGGTATCCGGACATCGCGGTCGTGAACACGATCTCCCCCACCGCGTAGGCGTCGGCGCCGCAGGCCAGGCCGTCGAAGCGGGTCTCGTCTTCGAGCAGGACGTACGCGGCGGATGTCGGCGTCATCGGGCGGCAGCCGCCTCGACCAGCATCCGCTCTCGGAAGGCAACGATCCCGGCGGCCACGGTGAGCAGCACGCGGCCGTGCAGGGTCCGTCCGTGGAAGCTGCAGTTCTCGGACTTGCTCACGTAGCCTTGGGCCCCGACCTCGAAGGAGGCCTCGAGGTCGATAACGGCCACGTTGCCCGGCTCGCCCGGTGCGATCCGCGGAGTGGGCAGGTCGTACAGCCGCGCCCCCGCGGTCATCCGGTCGACGAGCAGCGCCAGCTCGAGCTCGCCGGGCACGACCAGCTCGGTGTAGAGCGCCGCGAACGCGGTCTCGAGTCCGGTCGTCCCCATCGCCGCCTGCTCGAGCGGCACCTCCTTCTCGTGACGGGCGTGGGGCGCGTGGTCGGTGGCCACGCAGTCGATCACCCCCCGGCGAAGCGCCGCGACCAGTGCGATGCGGTCCTCGCCCGAGCCCAGCGGCGGATTCATCTTGAACCGGCTGTCGAGGGTTCGGACCACGTCGTCGGTCAGGGTCAGGTGGTGCGGCGTCACCTCGGCGCTGACCCGGAAGCCGGCGGCCTTCGCCTGCTCCAGCGCGTCTACTGACTCCCGGACCGAGATGTGCTGGAAGTGCACGCGGGCGTTCTCGTATCCGGCCAGCGCCGCATCGCGCGCGACCATCGTCGACTCCGACACAGACGGGATTCCAGCCAGCCCGAGACGCGCCGAGACCGGACCTTCGTGCATGACGCCGTCGCGTGAGAGCGCCGGATCCTCCTCGTGCAGGGCGATCACCCCTCCGCACAGGCGCTGGTACTGAAGCGCCTTGCGCAGCATCCCGGCCGAGACCACCGGGCTCCCATCGTCGGTGAACCCCAGCGCCCCGGAGTCGGCCAGCTCGGCCATCTCGGTCAGCTCCTCGCCGCGGCGACCGCGGGTGATCGCGGCCAGGAACCCGACCGGGACGCGGGCCTGGCGGCGGGCGTGGTCGATCAGCGACCCGAGCACCGTCGCATCGTCCAGCGCCGGCTCGGTGTTGGGCATCGCGATCACGGCGCAGAAGCCGCCGGCCGCGGCCGCCGCGGTGCCCGACTCGAGGTCCTCCTTGTACTCGTGACCCGGTGTGCGCAGGTGCACGTGCGGGTCGACGAAGGCCGGGAACGCGTGCTTGCCGGTGGCGTCGAACAGCTCGCCGTCCTCGGGGGCCGACAGGGCCCCCGGCCCACCCAGCTCGGCGATCTGCCCGTCGCGGATCAGGATGTCACGGGGCTCGTCAAGCTCGGCGCGGGGATCGAGCACGTGCGCGCCCCGGATCAGGAGCTCTGCGCCGGGGCGCGGGCGGTGGAAGAGTCTCGGGTCGCCCATGATCAGGCCACCGCCGCCAGGATCGGCGTTCCCGCCAGGAGCTCGTACAGCACCGCCATCCTCACCGCCACCCCGGCCTTGACCTGCTCACCGATCAGGGCCTGGGGCGAGTCGATCGCATCGGCCGAAAGCTCGACCCCCCGGTTGACCGGACCGGGGTGCATGAGCAGCTGCCCGGGCCGTAGCCGGGCTGCGCTGATCTGATAGCGCGCCGCGTACTCACGCAGGGATGGGACGAACGAGTCCTGCATTCGCTCGTGCTGCATCCGCAGCACGTATACGACGTCCGCCTCACCGAGGCACTGAAGCGAAGCGGTGGCATCGCAGCCCAGCGCCTCGATGTCGCGCGGGATCAGGGTCGGGGGGCCGCACACGGTCACCGAGGCGCCCATCCGCTGCAACGCGAGGATGTTCGACCGCGCGACCCGCGAGTGCAGCACATCACCGACGATCCAGATCCGGGCCCCGTCGAGCTCGCCCAGCCGGCGCCGGAGCGTGAACACGTCGAGCAGAGCCTGGGTCGGGTGCTCGTGCTTCCCGTCTCCCGCGTTGATCACGGCGGCCCTGGTCCACCCGGCGACCAGCTTCGCCGCGCCGGCGTGCGGTGAGCGGATCACGATCGCCGCCGGGTCATAGGCCGACAGGGTCTGGACCGTGTCCTTCAGCGACTCGCCCTTGTCCACGCTCGAGCCCACCGAGCGGATGCTGACCACGTCCGCGCTCAGCCGCTTGGCGGCCAGCTCGAAGCTCGAGCTGGTCCGCGTGCTGGCCTCGTAGAACAGGTTCACGACCGTCCGGCCGCGCAGCGCCGGGACCTTCTTGATCTCCCGCCCGGCCACCTCGGCGAACGACTCGGCCCGGTCGAGGATGCGCTCGATCCCGGCCCGGTCGAGGTCCTCGATCGAGATCAGGTGACGCCCGATCCGGCCGTTCACGCCGCCTGCCTTCTCGGCTCCGGCGCCGGTCCGATGGTCACCTCGTCGCGGCCGTCGATCTCCTTGACCCACACGTTGACCCGCTGGTCCTGCGAGGTCGGGAGGTTCTTGCCCACGTAGTCCGGCCGGACCGGCAGCTCCCGGTGGCCGCGGTCGACCAGCGCGGCCAGCTGGACCCGGGCGGGCCGGCCGTAGTCGAAGACCTCATCGATCGCCGCGCGCACCGTGCGGCCGGTGTAGAGCACGTCGTCGACGATGACGATCGTGCGGGCGGGCGGGCCGTCAATATTGAACTCCAGCTGGGTCGCGTGCACGATCGGAGCACTCGGCCTGATCGCCAGGTCATCGCGGTAGAAGGAGATGTCGACGTAGCCGAGCGGGACCCGCGTGTCCAGCAACTCGCTGGTCAGCGCGTGCAGCCGCTGGGCCAGCACCGCTCCGCGCCGATGGATTCCCACGAGCGCGATCGCTCCGTCGGGGTTCTTCTCGACGATCTCATGGGCGATCCGCACCAGCGTGCGGCGCATGTCATCGTGGTCGAGGACGACCGTGGCGGCTTCCAACGTGCTCCTTCCTGGCCTCTCCGGACCTGGTTAAAGGAACCGACGCGACCAGAGTAACAGCGTCGGCGGCGTCTTCTCGCCGGTTCGGTCATGCTGTGACCATGGCTGCTCACGCCGGGCGCGGTCGCTCCCGCCTCAAGATCGTCGGGCTGGGCGGTTCGCTCAGAGCGGCCTCGCGCAGCCGAGCAGCGCTCGAGCTCGCGCTGGACGGTGCGGCCGGCGCGGGCGCCGAGGTCGAGCTGCTCGACCTCCGCCTCCTCGGCCTGCCGATATTCAGCCCCGACCAGGAAGCCGACCCACCGGCCGTCGTCCGGAACCTGATCGATACCTGTTACCGGGCCGACGGAATGCTGTGGAGCAGCCCCATGTACAACGGGTCGGTGTCCGGCTCGTTCAAGAACGCCATCGACTGGCTGCACCTGCTCGGATCGCGCGAGCCGCCCTACCTTCACGACCAGGTCGTCGGCATGATCAGCAGCGCGGGCGGAAGCCAGGGCCTCCAGGTCATCAACACGATGGAATTCTCCGTCCGCTCGCTGCGGGCCTGGGGCGTCCCGTACGTGGTTCCAGTACCCCAGGCCACCCGTGCTTTCACCGACGCCGGCGCCGTCCAGGACGACATGATCGAGGCGCAACTGCGCACCCTGGGCGCCGAGGTCGTGCGGGTCGCCGAGCGCTTCGGCCAGGACCCGGCCGCCCACCGGCAGGTCGAGTGTGATGACGCGGCCGAGCGCGTGGCCCAGACCGGCTGAGTCCTGTCCCGCTCGAGCGAAGGAGTAACCATGCTGCCCTGGTCGGTCCAACTCGCCGGACGGCTCGACGAGCACGTCATCGCGAGCGATCTGTTGCGCGCGAACCCCTTGCACGACCCGTACGAGCGACCGCTATGGGTCTATGCGCCGCCTGGTTATGACGACGAACCGGACCGGCGCTTCCCGTCGATCTATGTGGTCCAGGGCTACACGGGACACATCGCGATGTGGCGCAACCGGACGGCTTACCGCCAGCCGTTCCCTGAGACCGCCGACCGGGTGTTCGCGCGGCGAGAGGCACCGCCGGCGATCGTCGTCTACGTCGACGCGTGGACCGCTTACGGCGGCAGCCAGTTCGTCGACTCGCCCGGCACCGGCCGCTACCACTCCTATCTGTGTGACGAAGTCGTCCCGTGGGTGGACGCGCGCTACCGCACGCTCACCTCCCGCGAGCACCGAGGGATCATGGGCAAGTCAAGCGGCGGCTTCGGCTCGATGATCACCCCGATGCTGCGGCCCGACCTGTTCGCAGCTCTGGCCACACACGCCGGCGACGCGCTGTATGAGCTGTCCTACGTCCCCGAGTTCGGCCCGGCCGTGCGCTTCCTCCGCGGGTATGACGGCGAGATCTTTCACTGGTGGGACGACTTCCGCTCCCGAGTGCCGTTCTCCAAGGAGGAAGACGAGGTCCTGCTCATCCTGCTCGGCGTCGCGGCCTGCTTCTCCGCCCGAGACGACGGAACGCCGGAGTTACCGTTCGACCCGCGCACGGGAATGCTCCGCGATCAGGTGTGGCGGCGATGGCTCGACTGGGACCCAGTCCGCATGGTCCCGAAGTACGCCGATGCGATCCGCTCGCTGCACGCCATCTGGATCGACGCCGGCACCAAGGATGAGTGGTTCCTCGACATCGGAGCCGAGGCGTTCCGGCAGGCGCTCGCCGACGCCGGGGTGGCGGACGACACCATCCACTTCGAGCTCTTCGACGCCAAGCACGGCGGCATCGACTACCGCTACCCGCTCTCTCTCGCCTGGCTGGCTCAGCGGCTGGCGCCCTAGGCGGGACGTGCAGGGCTCCCATCCGCGCAGCGCCCGAGCAGGGCGGCGAGCTCCCGTTGCTCCGCGCCCGTGAGCCGCGCGAACATCGCGGACTCGGCGAGCGTCGCAATCAGACGGTTTCGAACCTCGACCCCGGCGGCGGTGAGCGCCAGTGCCTTGACGCGCCGGTCTGCCTCGACGCGAGCGCACATGACGAACCGCCGACGCTCCAGCCGGGCAACCAGGAAGGTCACGTTGGATGGATCGCAGTGCAGGCGCTCCGCGAGCTCACGCCGAGACAGCGGCCCGAGCTCCGGATCGAGCTGCCACAGGGCATCGGCCAAGGCAATCGTCAGTTCGAGCTCGGCCAGTGTGTCGTGGAGCTCGCGCTCGAGAGCAGTATGGACGGCGTATGCAGCCTGTGCGAGCTCGTAGCTAATCGTTGAAGTCTTCACGCGCTGTTAGACTATTGAACTCTTCACGTAGTTTCTAGCGGATGGAGAGGACGGCACTCATGCCCGACAGAGGTGAGCCGGAGGTCGAGCCGTTGGACGAGACGGTAGATCACGTTCGCGGCCCCGCGGACGCCCATCTGATCCTCGAGTACGGCGATTACGAGTGCCCCTACTCTCGGCGGGCGTACCGGGAGATCCAACGGGTGGAGCACGAGCTCGGCGGCAATCTGCGGTTCGCGTTTCGCCACTTTCCGCTGACCGCGATCCATCCCCACGCGCTCGCCGCCTCGCGAGCGGCCGAGGCCGCGGCACGCCAGGGCCGGTACTGGGAGATGCACGAGATCCTCTATCACCGTCAGCAGGCGCTCGATGACCCGGATCTGCGCGACTACGCGAGCGAGCTCGGCCTCGAGCTCGCGCGTTTCGACTCCGACTTCGAAGGCCAGGCGGTGCTCGGGCGTATCCGTCGCGACGTTCGCAGCGGGGTCGCGTCCGGTGAGGTTACGGCCACGCCGACGCTGTTCGTCGACGGAGCTCTCCACCGCGGGAGCTACGAAGCGGCGACGCTGTTGAGCGTGGTTGCCGAGCGGGAGAGCGTACGGTCAGCCAATGACTGAGACCTCGCGCCGTCTTCCCGTGATCCTCGTCGTCGACGACGAGCCGACGGTGCTCGCCGCCGTCGCCCGTGACCTGCGTCGTGGGTTCGGGGAGCGTTACCGGATCGTCCGGGCCGGCTCGGGTGAAGAGGCGCTCGACGTCGTCCGCGAGCTGGTCCGGCGTGGCGAGCAGGTGGCGCTGCTGGTGGCCGACCAGCGTATGCCCGGTCTGTCGGGGACCGACTACCTCGTGCGCGCGCGGGAGATCGTGCCCACGGCCAAGCGTGTGCTGCTGACCGCCTACGCCGACACGGAGGCGGCGATCCAGGCGATCAACGAGGTGGACCTCGATTATTACCTGCTCAAGCCTTGGGACCCGCCGGAGGAGAAGCTGTTCCCGGTCGTTCGGGATCTGGTCAGCGCGTGGGCGGCCGGCGCGGCGCTCGAGGCCGGTGGTGTGCGTCTGATCGGGCACCGCTTCTCGCGCGCGACCCACGACCTGCGTGACTTCCTCGCGCGGAACCTCGTCCCGGCGCGGTGGCTCGACGTCGAGCGCGACGCGGAGGCACGGCAGCTGCTGAAGGTGGCGGGTGTGGACGATGACCGACTGCCCGTGGCGCTGCTCGAGGATGGAACCGTGCTCGAGCGCCCGACGGTGCTCGAGCTGGCCGAGCGGCTCGGGGTGGCGGGCCAGCCGGCGCTGGAGCACTACGACCTCGTGATCGTAGGCGGTGGGCCGGCAGGCCTGGCCGCGGCCGTGTACGGCGCCTCCGAGGGCCTGAAGACGATCATGGTCGAGCGGGAAGGACCCGGCGGCCAGGCCGGGCAGTCGAGCCGGATCGAGAACTACCTCGGTTTCCCGGCGGGCCTGAGCGGCTCCGAGCTCACGCAGCGAGCGACGACGCAGGCCAGGCGTCTGGGTGCCGAACTCCTCACCCTCCAGGACACCACCGGCCTGCGAGTCGAGGGGTCGGGGCGGATCGTCGAGCTCTCCGGCGGCGGCAATCTCAGCGCGTCAACGGTTCTGATCGCGTCAGGGGTTTCCTACCGCCAGCTGAACGCGCCTGGGTTCGCCGAGCTGACCGGCCAGGGCATCTACTACGGCGCGGCCTTGACCGATGCGCGCGAATGCAAGGACCAGCACGTCGTTGTGATCGGCGGCGCCAATTCGGCCGGTCAGGCGGCCGTGTTTCTCTCCTCGCACGCAGGACGGGTGACGATGCTCGTCCGCGGCGACTCACTGGTGGACTCGATGTCGCACTACCTGATCGAGCAGATCGAAGCGCTCGAGACCGTCGAGGTGCGGACGCGGAGCCAGGCCGTGGCCGCGGAGGGGGACGGCCGCCTGCGCTCCCTGCGCATCCGCAACCCGGACGGCAGCGAATCCGTCGAGGCGGTCGACGCGTGCTTCGTGTTCATCGGCGCCAGACCGCTGACGGACTGGCTCGACGGAGTCGTCGCGCGCGATGAGCGCGGATTCATCCTCGCCGGGCTCGACGTCAAAGACGGCTGGCCGCTTCAGCGGGACCCGTTCCCGCTCGAGACAAGCGTGCCCGGAGTATTCGTCGCCGGCGACGTCCGGGCCCGCTCGATCAAGCGGGTGGCGAGCGCGGTCGGCGAGGGATCGATGGCCGTTTCGCTCGTGCACCAGTACCTCGCCGAGGCATGACCTCGGCCAGCGCACCACCAGTCACCGTCGCCGACCTTCGACCGGTCGACCTGTTCGACGACCTGGACGACACCGAGCTCGCCGAGTGGGCCGCGGCTGCGGCGTGGCGTGACGCCGTGGCCGGGGACATCGTCCTAGAGGAAGCCAGCGAGTCCGATGAGCTGCTCTGCCTGCTCGAAGGGACGCTGCAGATGTTCCGGCACGACGGCGATCGGCTCGAACCGGCTGGACAGCAGACCGCGCCGACCTGGATCGGCGCCGTGCCGGCGCTCACCGAGACGCCAGTCAGCGTGCGCATGGTCGCGGTGACGAGTGTCCGCGCGGCCGTGATCCCGGGGCCGGAGTTCCGGAGACTCGCACTGGCCCACCCGCCGGTGCACCGGCGGATCATGCGCCAGGTCAGACCACTGATGAGCCGGATCACCGCGATCGAGCAGAACCGCGAGCGCTTGGCGTCGCTGGGCACGATGGCGGCCGGGCTCGCGCACGAGCTGAACAACCCGGCCGCGGCCGCGCGACGATCCGCCGCGCAGCTGGGCGAGGCGCTCGAGATCATGGGCTCGACGCTGAAGGACTACGTCGAGGCCGGAGTCGAGCGCGAGGACGCTGGCCGGATCGCCGACCTGCGCGAACAGGCGCTGCGTCAGGTGGAGGAGCACGACGCGCTGTCCGCGCTCGACGCGGCCGACGCGGAGGACGAACTGCGCGAGCGCCTGGAAGCCATGGGGATAGCGGACGCCTGGAACCTTTCCGAGCCGCTGGCCCTGGCCAGCGTCGACCAGCGTTGGCTCGACCAGCTGCGGGGAGCGGCTGGGCCGGCGACGCCAGCCGCGCTGCGCTCGATCGCCGCAGCGATCACCGCCCAGAACCTGGTCAGCGAGCTGCGCGAGTCGACCGACCGGATGAGCTCGCTGGTCAGCGCGGTCAAGTCCTACGCGTACATGGACCGCGGCGGCGTTGTCCAGGCCGACATCCACGAGGGGCTCGAGACGACCCTCACCGTGCTCGGTCACAAGCTCAAACACACGCAGATCCAGATCGAGCGCGACTACGACCGCACCCTGCCGCCGGTGACGATCCACGGCTCCGAGCTGAACCAGGTGTGGACGAACCTGATCGACAACGCGATCGACGCGGTCGGCGAGCGCGGGACGATCACCGTGCGCACGAGACTCGACGGCGACTGCATCCTCGTCGACATCGCTGACACCGGGCCGGGGATCGCGCCGGAGGCGCGCCCGCACGTGTTCGACCCGTTCTTCACCACCAAGGACGTCGGACGCGGAACGGGGCTGGGCCTCGACACCGCTCGCCGGATCGTCCAGGACCGCCACGGCGGCTCGCTGACCTTGGACACCGGCGATCACGGCACCACGTTCCATGTCTGGGTCCCCCTCAGGACGCCGGGCATCCCAGAAACGGAGACCCCCTCATGACCACCTGCACCCACCTGGACACGATCACCGTGACCGAGCTCCCCGAAAGCGTGGCCGGCTGCGAGGACTGTCTTCGCGCCGGTGACGTCTGGCTGCACCTGCGCATCTGCCTGGAGTGCGGCCACGTCGGCTGCTGCGACGACTCCCCCAACCGGCACGCGACCGCCCACTACCACTCAAACGGCCACCCGCTGATTCACTCGCTCGAGCCGGGCGAGGACTGGAGCTGGTGCTACCAGGACGCGGTCGCGATGCGGATCCCAGAGGTCTCGGGCCAGACGCGCATTCCGCCGTCACCGATGCTCTACGGCTGACGGCGCGCGCCGGGTCAGCGACGTCGAGTGGTCGAGGGTCAGCTGGTTACAGTCCGCGCCGGATGCCTGACGCCGTTCTCACCCCGCAGGCCGAGGACTTTCCGCGGTGGTATCAGGAGGTGATCGCCAAGGCTGAACTGGCCGAGAATGGGCCGGTTCGGGGCACGATGGTGATCCGCCCGTGGGGGTACGCGATCTGGGAGCGGCTGGAGGCCGCGATCGATGAGCGGATCAAGGCGACGGGCGCCCGCAACGCCTACTTCCCGTTGCTCATCCCGGAGGCGTTCCTGCGCCGGGAGGCCGAGCACGTTGAGGGTTTCAGCCCCGAGCTGGCGGTGGTGACGCACGGCGGCGGGAAGGCGCTCGAGGAGCCGGCGGTCGTCCGCCCGACCAGCGAGACGATCGTCAACGCGTCGTTTGCCCGGTGGATCTCGAGCTACCGGGACCTGCCGCTGCTCATCAACCAATGGGCGAACGTGGTGCGGTGGGAGCTGCGTCCGAGGCTGTTCCTCCGCACGTCGGAGTTCCTCTGGCAGGAGGGGCATACCGCCCACGCCTGTCGCGAGGAGGCCCACGCGTACGCGCTGAGGATCCTCGATGAGGTCTACGCCGACGCGATGGCCGCGGAGCTGGCGATTCCGGTGTTTCGCGGTCGCA
The DNA here is from genome assembly GCA_963704385.1 of uncultured Solirubrobacterales bacterium. Taxonomy (GTDB): domain Bacteria; phylum Actinomycetota; class Thermoleophilia; order Solirubrobacterales; family Solirubrobacteraceae; genus Palsa-465. Next base: position 3,973,947 of record OY969904.1, on the reverse strand, counting down.
AGACGGAGCGGGAGAAGTTCGCCGGGGCCGAGGTCTCGTGGTCGTGCGAGGGCGTGATGCGCGACGGCAAGGCGCTGCAGATGGGCACCTCGCACGAGCTTGGGCAGAATTTCGCTCGCGCTTTCCGGATTCAGTTCAGCGATCGGGACGGTCAGCTACGCCACGTATGGCAGACCTCATGGGGCGCATCCACCCGGCTGCTCGGCGCGATGATCATGGTTCACGGCGACGATTACGGGCTCCGGGTGCCGCCCCGGCTGGCGCCCACTCAGGTGATCGTCCTGGTGGCGCGTGCCGGCGAAGGGGTGCTGGACGCTGCGAACATGGTGGTCACGGACCTTCGCCGCACCGGTGTAAGGGTGGACTTGGACGATCGGCTGGAGATCTCGCTTGGCCGGCGGATCGTCGACCACGAGCTGCGTGGGGTGCCACTTCGAGTCGACCTGGGACCAAGAGAGCTGGCCGCCGCACAGGCAGTGGTCGCACATCGCGCCCGAGGCTCCAAGGAGACCTACCCGCTCGACGGCCTTGCCGGGCTGATCGGAGAGATGCTGCAGGACGACCAGCAGGAGCTACTGGCTCAGGCGACCGCGCTGCGCGACGGGAAAACGAAGTCGGTTCAAACCGTTCAGGCCGCCCAGGAGATCGCAAATGAGGGCTTCGCTCGGATCCCGTGGCGGGCCCTGGGCGCCGATGGAGAGGATCGCCTCGCGCAGGACGGCATCTCGGTCCGCTGCCTCATTCACGACGACGGTACGCCGGTCGATGATCCTGCGGACGACACGGTCGAGGCACTCCTCGCGCGCGCCTACTGATCGCCACCCCGCGCCACCGCTTGAACTCGATAAGCGCTCGGGTAGCATCCGGCGCGTCATGAGGGACTATCGAGAGGGCCACGGGATGAGTAGGCGGTCTGTGTTGTTCTTCGCCGCGGTGCTGGCGGCGTTCGGCGTCTTTGGTGCCGCTTCGGCCTGGGCGGGAGCCCGGAGCCTCCTGCGGCCGCAAGCGATCAGCGAGAGGCTCACCCCCGCCGGGCCCGCAGACGGCGTGACGCCGGACTGCACCTCCCCCCCGCCGGCGATGGTCTCGTCCAACCTGCACTGCTATAGGCCCGCTCAGATCCGAGCCGCGTACCACGTCGGCGCTGTCGCCGCGCTTCCCGACGGCCAGGCGAACTACGGCCAGGGACAGACGATCGTTCTGGTCGACTCCTACGGGAGCCCGACGATGGCCAGCGACCTGCAGTTCTTCCACGACGCCTTCTTCCCGAAGCTGGCCGATCCCAACTTCACTCAGGTCTACCCCAACGGTACGTTCGACTACAACAACGCCAACGGCAATGGCCAATCGGGCCCGTCTGCGGCCGCGGGCTGGGCCGGCGAGGCCGAGCTCGACGTCGAGTGGTCCTACGCGATCGCCCCGCTCGCCCACATCGTCCTGCTCGCGGTTCCCCCGTCCGAGACCGAGGGCGTGCAGGGCGTGCCCAACCTCATGAAGGCGATCCAGTGGGCGATCGACACTTACCCCCCGGGAGCCGTGTTCTCCATGAGCTGGGGGATGAGCGAGCAGTCGCTCGGCGGCGCGGCCAAGGTCCAGACGGCCAAGTGGGACCAGACCTTCGAGAACGGCACGGCCAAGGGCGACACGTTCTTCGGGGCCAGCGGCGACGAGGGGACGACCGGAACCGCCAAGCAGCACAAGGACACGGCGACGTACTCCTTCCCGACAAACGGCGGCTGGCCGGGCTCGAGCCCGTGGGTCACGGCCGTGGGTGGCACCCAGCTTCAGTACGGCTGGACCTGGGACCCCACCAGCGACACTCCGTTCCTGGCCGACGGCAGCGCGAACCCCGCCTACTTCAACTCCACATCAGGTGGTGACCGCCAAGTGGTCTGGAACGAGAGCTGGCTGCCGGCCGCCTCGAGCGGCGGCCCGAGCGTGATCTATCCGCTCCCGCCCTGGCAGGCGGGCGTCGAGTCCGTGATCGGCGGGGACGCCCGGGGCATCCCGGACCTGGCCTGGAACGCCGCGGTCAACGGTGGCGTGCTCGAGTACATAACGGCCTACCCGACGGTGAACCCGCCCGGTTGGGAGATCACCGGCGGGACCAGCGCGGCCTCGCCGCAAATGGCCGGCGTCCTCGCGCTCGCCAACGCCGCCCGAGCGGCGGTCGGCAAGGACCCGATCGGCTATCTGAACCCGATCCTCTACTCGCTGCCGGCCAGCGACTACTGGGACGTGACTCCCACGACCCAGGGAACGGCGGCCAGCGGCGTGCTCGACAACAACGTGCTGTGGCAGTTCAACGCCGATGGCTCGGTCTCGCCGGGTCCGGTGTCCGGCTTCCCGACCCTGACGGGCTGGGACATGACCACCGGCTTTGGCTCGCCGATCGTCGACCGGTTCGTCGCCTCGCTCGTCGCCCAGCGCTAGCGCACGGGCTGGCCGGCGCCGTCACGGGAGTCGAACCCGGGCACGGGTCATGGATGGCGACCGCCAGCTCGAGCCGGCCAGCCGTCCGGCCGCCGTCAGGCTTGAGCTGCCTGTGCTGGCACAGGCAGCCGGTTCGATCACAGGCTGATCTCGAGGTGCGTAGGGTCATTGCCTAGAAGGTGCTCGCGGTCTCGCGAGTCGACTCGACGATGCAGCCGCCTGGAGCGCCGCTCGTGATCGACGCCGCCCCTTCCCAGAAGCCCGGGATGTATCGGTTCGAGATGAACTGACGGCGGGCGCGCGCATCGAGCGTCACGTTCACGTGGGCCGACGGCACGTCCAGGCGCCAGCGCAGGGGATAGTGCCCGGTTGCGCCCGCCGGCCGGATAGCCGGGCCGAGCGGCACGATCGTGAACCGCCGCGGATGCGTCACCATGCCGTGCGAGGACACGAAGGTGCCGCTCTGCACCCCCGTCGGCCGCCCGGCGGGAGTGATGAACTGGTAGAGCATCAGATCGCTGCCGTCCCCGAATTGGCAGGCGAACCAGTTCCAGTGCCAGGAGGCCGAGTTCGCCGCGAAGTTACCCCACTGATGGTCAAACCAGCCCTGGCCGCTGACGACGCTCGACCGGCCACCGAGCACCAGCGTTCCGCGGGCCGCCAGACGGGGATCGGAGTAATACGCCGAGGCGGCCCCCTTTCCCTCCTGAACGATGCCGTGGGAACCGTTGAGCACGTAGGGTTGGACAGGGGTCAAGCTGAGCCGCAGCCGTCCCTCACCGGGTACCGGCGCATCCACCGACCAGCGCCCCAGCGCGCCGCGAGGCTGCCAGCCCAGTCCGAAGCCGTCGACGTCCACTCGGGTCTGACCGCTAGTCAGCGCGCCCGCGGCCACGTACTCCTTGGAGAGCACGATCCGGTCGGCCCCCAGGTCGACCACATTGACCTTGGCCAACAGGAAGCCCTCACCCGACCACACGGTGGCAAACCAAAAGAAATCACGTCCGCGGAGATCGGCCACGGTTCCCGCCGTATACCACCACTCGACCTGAAAGCCCGGATGGGCGCCGTGATCGCGGGGCAGGACCACCGGCCGCAACGCCGGCAGCGAAGCGGCCCACGCCGCCGCGGCAACCGCCAGCGCCGCCGCCGCGGCCACGACGAGGCCAGCACGCAACATCCCCACGCGCATAACCCCGATCGTAATGAACGACAGGCTCCAGGGTCACCACGCCGTGATCGCAGAACGCCGGGTCGGCTCTCAGCCGGTGAACCCGCTGGTGGCGATGTACGTGGTGTCCGCGCCGTTGGGGTGGATCAGCAGCGCCGGGATCTGGCACTTGGCCGGCAGCGTGAAGCTGGTGGTGATCCGCGCGTCGCCGTCGGTGGAGATCGGGACCGAGCTGCTCGTGCCCACCGGCGTGCTGCTGGCATCGCAGTACAGCGAGACGCTGACGGTCTTCACCGGGCCGGTGGTGCCAGTGAACGGGGCGTCGGGGATCACCAGCCCGCGGATCCTGACGTCGAGTGTCCCGTCGGTGCGCAGCCGCGCCCGACCCGAGCGAAGCACCCAATTAACGCTCCCCGCCGCGTTGCCGAGCAGGGTTGGATCGGTTATGACGCTCGGCGCCAGCGACGTTGAGAGCACCGTCCGGTTCCCGTGGTCGCCCTGCGACCCCGCTCCGGGATCGCCGAGCGCCGACACCGCCGTGATCGCCGTGCCGGCGAACGCCGACGCTGTCATCAGCGCCAGCACCATTCGCTTCGATACGTACATTGCCGCCTACCTCCTGATAGGTGTGGTGCGCGATCCGGTCCGCGCATGCCGTTGATAACGAGGACGTACCAGCACGGTGTTTCTTCCCTCGTCAGCGTGCGCTGTAGCCTCGGCGGACTGGTCCTCGACCCCCGGGGTGAGGGATCGGAGACAACGAGATCGAAGTGATCCACCCCGGTTCCGCGCATCAGCTCGCGCCCCGGATCAGATCCACGGCCGTGGCGACGAGTTGCGCGTTGTCAGCGGCGAGGCGGCCGTCGGGCAGGGTGAGCACGTCCTCGAGGCCGACGCGCACATCGTGCCCAGCCGCGGCAGCCGCGCTGATCACCGCCCACGTTCCTTGCTCGAACCCGTGCCACAGCTGCGGGATCTCGTCGGGAATCAGCTCGGCGATCGCGCGCGCCTCCTCCACGCCGCCATCCACCTCGACCAGCGCGCGCAAGACCTGGTGGGTGAATGGGCTGCGCGCCAGCTGTTCGGCGTCGGCTTGGGTGGCAAGCCCCGCCTCCACCCCGATCCCCGTGCGCAACGCGGCGCGCACGATGCCCATCCAGCCGAGCTCGGAGAGGTTGACCGAGACAAAATCGGGCCGCTCGCGCCAGGCCTCCACGGCCGCCGCGCGCGCAAACGGATCCGGGTCGATCGTGGCCGAGGTCGACAGCCCAATCGGCAGGCGGGGGGCAGCCTTCCGGATCGCCGCGACGGCGGCATCGCACTCGCTTCGTTTCAGCGTCTGGGCACCGCTGGCGTCACGGGCGTGCACGTGAACGGCGAAAGCACCCGCGCCCCGCACGGCCAGCGCGTCGGCCGCGACCTCGGCGGGCGACTGGGGTACGGCCGCGTGCTCCGCGCGGGTACGAGCGCCATTGAGGCAAGCCTTCACCACCCCGGTCGGGCTCCTGTGTCCCCCGGCCATCGCCGATAGAGCACGTGCGGAAGGGAGGCGTGGACGATGTCGCGCTCGTACACGAACCCGGTCTTCTCCATCACGCGCCGTGAGCCGATGTTGTCCGGAAGCGTGAACGCGATGATCGATTCGAGCGCCAGCGGACCGAACCCGACCTCGATCGCGGCCAAGGCCAGCTCGGTCGCCAATCCCTGACGCCAGCGCTCAGGCACGATCGCCCAGGCGGCCTCAACCTGATTGAGGTCGAGGGCGTAGGTCCATTGCAGGCCCCCGCGGCCGACCATCTCCCCGGTCACCCGGTCGCGCACCAGCCAGAGCCCGAACCCGAAGCGCGTCCAGTGGTCGATCTTGTCCGCCAGGCTGGCGAACACCTCGTCCTCCGTAGGCGGCTCACGCCCCGGCCACAGGGTCGCGGACACGCGCGGGTCCCGCAGCAGCCGCGACACCTCTTCGAGGTGATCCAGCTGCAGCCGCTCGCACACCAGCCGGGTGGTCTCGACGTGGTCGATGTGGACAGACGAGGTCACGAGACGTGATCGCTGATGGTCGCCGAGGCCTCCGTGACCTGAGGAGAAGTCTCAGGCTCGACCCGCGACCGCGACCGCGCGTCCCACCGGACCAGCTCTGGCTTGCCCTTTTCCGCAAACGGGATCTCGATCGTGTCGAAGTCCCGGGGCACCACGGTGGCCGGGAAGATGGCCCGCGCCTCGTCGCGGAGGACGCCGGGCGGGTAACGGGTCGAGAAGTGCGTCAAAGCAAGCAGCTGCACCTCGGCGCCCCGGGCGATCGTCGCCGCCTGGGCCGCGGTCGAGTGTCCGGTGTCCGCAGCCCGCGCGAACTCTTCCTCGGCGAACGTCGCCTCGTGGACCAGCAGGTCGGCTCGGTGGGCCGCGATGCGGACGGTCTGGCACGGGGTCGTGTCGCCGGAGATCACGAGTTTGCGGCCAGGGCGCGGCGGACCGACCACCTGCTCTGGCCGGACGCCTCGGATCGTCTCGCCGCTCTGTAGGCGACCGAATTCGGGACCCGGCGTCAGCCCCAGCCGGACCGCCGCGTCGGGATCGAACGCTCCGGGCCGCTCGTCCTCGTAGAGCACATAGCCAAACGCATTCACCCGGTGGGAGACGGGGATCGGCGCGATCTTGTACCCGTCCCGTCCGAGCACCTGACCGGGCTCGAGCTCGACGAGCTGGAGCTCGAAGCGCACCCGGCCTGCGGTCCGCATCGCCAGCGTGATCAGCTCCCGCAGCCCGGGCGGCCCGTAGATGGCCAGCGGGCGCTCCCGGGTGCGAAGGTCGAAGGTCTTCAGCAGGCCTGGCAGTCCCAGCCAGTGGTCGGCGTGGAAGTGGGTGATGAACACCTCGTCTATGTCTGTCAGCCCGACCGAGCTGACGAGCTGCCGCTGGGTCCCCTCGCCGCAGTCGACCAGGATCCGGTCGCCCCCCCGGCGGACCAGCAGCGCGGGCAGCCCACGTCTGACCGTCGGTATCGAGCCGGCGGTGCCGGCGAAGAAGACGGAAAGGTCCACCCGGTCAGTGTGTCAGCGGTCCGGTCGCACCGCGGCCCGGTCGAAGCTTTCCTGGCCGGGTCCGCCGAGGTCGGCGCTTGCTCTAGCCTACGTCTGCCCGCGCCCGTAGCTCAGTGGATAGAGCGCCGCCCTCCGGAGGCGGAAGTCGCAGGTTCAAATCCTGCCGGGCGCGCTTCCGAGAGAGAGGACTCCAGTGACCGACACGACATCGAGCTCCCGGCTGATCGCCGCGACCGTCGCTGCCCTGCCGGGCTCCGCCGCTGAGCGCTATGGCCCGCGCGTCGCCGCGCGGTATCGCGCCGGGGAGGAGTGGCGCGAGATGACCTATGCCGACGCCCTGAGCGCGATCGAGGAGATCGCACTCGGACTGATCGACATGGGCATGGCGCCCGGGGACCGGGTCTGCCTGCTGGCCAACACGCGGATCGAATGGACGCTGTGCAGCTTCGGCATCTCGGCCGCGGGTGGCGTCGTGGTCCCGGTCTACCCGACCAACTCCCCCCAGGAGTGCGAGTGGGTCGCCGGCAACTCCGGGGCGCGGCTGGCCATCTGCGAGGACGCAGGCCAGCGGGCCAAGTTCGACCAGGTGCGCGCCGAGCTGCCCGACCTCGAGCATGTGGTCGGGATCGAGCCGGGCGCCGGGGAGGTCTCGCTCGCGGAGCTGCGCGAGCGGGGAGCTGAGGGCGATCGCAGCGAGCTGGCGGCGCGCCAGGAGAAGATCGAGCCCGACGACTCCTACACGATCATCTACACGTCGGGCACGACCGGGCCGCCCAAGGGCGTCGTGCTCACGCACGCCAACGCAATGTCGGTCTGCAAGGTGGCCCAGGACCTCGACTTCGTCTCCCCGGAGGAGACGATCTACCTGTACCTCCCGCTGGCGCACGTGTTCGCGCTCATCACCCAGCTGGCGTCGTTCGACCAGGGGACCACCCTGGTCTACTTCGGCGGCGACACCAAGAAGATCCTCGAGGAGATCATCGAAACCAAGCCGACCTATGTGCCGTCGGTGCCCAGGATCTTCGAGAAGATGTACGCCGCCGCGCTCAAGATGCAGCAGCAGGCGAGCGAGGAGGACAAGGAGCGGTTCCGCAAGGCGATCCAGCTCGGCGTCGAGGTCCGGCGGCGCCGCCAGCACGGCGAGCCGGTGAGTGACGAGATGCAGGCCGAGTTCGACGCGGCCGACACGGGGATCTTCCGGAACGTGCGGCAGCTGTTCGGAGGCCAGGTGCGCCAGGCGGTGAGCGGCGCGGCACCGATCGCCCCCGAGATTCTCGAGTTCTTCTACGCCGCCGGCGTGCCCGTCCTCGAGGGCTGGGGAATGACCGAGACCGCCGGTGTGGGGACGGTGGGGACGCTCGAGGACTTCAAGTTCGGCACCGTCGGCCGGGCTGTCCCCGGCGTCGACATCCGGATCGCCGAAGAGGACAACGAGATCCTGATGAGAGGCCCAAACGTGTTCCGCGAGTACTGGCGCAACCCCGAGGCCACGGCCGAGACGGTGGTCGACGGCTGGCTGCACACCGGCGACATCGGCTCGCTCGACGAGGACGGTTTTCTCACGATCACCGGGCGCAAGAAGGACATCATCATCACCGCGGGCGGGAAGAACCTGACCCCCGCCAACATCGAGAACGACCTCAAGCAGTCGCCGTTCATCTCCCAGGCCGTGATGTACGGCGACCGCAAGCCCTACCCGGTGGCCGTGGTCACGCTCGACCCCGAGGAGATCCTCCCCTGGGCCAAGGAGCAGGGCCTCCCCGAGGACCTCGGCGAGCTAGCAGCCGAGGAGCGCGTGCAGGAGCTCGTCCAGAAGGAGCTCGACCGGGCCAACGCCGGCTACGCCCAGGTCGAGCAGATCAAGAAGTTCAAGATCCTCGACCACGACCTCTCGATCGATACCGGCGAGCTGACCCCGACCCTGAAGGTCAAGCGCAACGTCGTCTACGACCGTTACGGCGACGTGTTCGAGTCGATGTACTGATCAGATCGCCGGCCCCTAGCCCTAGCCGTCGGCCATGCCCAAGTCTCGCCCGGAGCCGAGCAGGCCCAGCAGCTCCCGGGCGTTCTCGGGCGCAAAGCCGCGCCAGTCGTTGTTGAAGTAGGCGTACACGTCCTGGTCGCGACGCCAGGTCGTGATCCGCTGCGCCCAGCGCTCGAGCTCGGTGGCCGAGTAGTTTCCGTCGCGCCCGCGTGAGCCGTAGTGGAAGCGGATGAACCGCCACGAGGCGGTGGACTCATCGGTCTGAAACGGCCGTCGTGGATCGTCGCCGAGCGTAAGGGCGACGTCCCGGCTGCGCAGGGCGTCCATCACCTCGGGGACGAACCAGCTGGCATGGCGGAACTCGATCGTGTGTCGGGCGGGCGGGGCGGCGAGCGGGACGGAGTCAAGCAGGCCGAGCCACTCGTGCAGGCGCGCGTCGTCGCGATGGAAGTTCTCGGGCAGCTGCCACAGGGTCGGGCCCAGTCGACCGCGTTCACGCATCGGCTCGAGCGGCTCATAGAAGCGCGCGATGCCCTCCTCGATCCCGACCAGCCGCTTCACATCGGTCAGGTACCGGCTGGCCTTGACTGCGAACAAGAACTCCGACGGCGTCTGGGCCACCCATCCCGCGACCGCCTCCCGCCGCGCGAGCCGGTAGAAGGTGCTGTTGACCTCAACCGTGTCGAACCGCTGCGCGTAGAGCTCGAGCCAGCGGCGCTTGGGCTCGCGCTCCGGATAGAGCCGGCCGCGCCAGTCGTCGTACATCCAGCCGCTGCAGCCGACGCGTACCCGGCCCACTCAACTCGGCGGCGTTCGGGCGGCCCCTGTGATCAACCGGTTCCCTCGACTGCGGGTGACGTAGCTGATGGCCCAGCGAATCAAGACGATCTCGCGGTTTTCGAAGCCGACCAGGTAATAGATGTGGACCGCCGCCCACGTGAGCCAGGCCAGGAAGCCGTTGAACCGCAGCCCGGCGACATCGGCTACGGCCTTGGCCCTTCCGATCGTCGCCAGCGTGCCTTTGTCCCGGTAGTGGAACGGCCGCAGTGACGGCCGGTCGGCGAGGCGAGCGGCGATGAGCCGCCCGGCGTAGTGTCCCTCCTGAATGGCCACCGGGGCGAGCCCGGGCAGCATCTGCGCCTCGTGCGTGTGGTGATCGCGGACGCGAACCATGTCTCCGAGGGCGAGCGCCTCGGGGTGGCCGGGGAGGGTGAGGTCGGGCTCCACGAGGACCCGGCCCGCCTTGTCGACCTCGGCCCCAAAGGCGTCCCCGAGCATCTGCCCCAGAGAGGACGCCATCACGCCGGCGGCCCAGATCACCGTCCGGGTGGCGATCTGCGACCTGGCGCCATCCCCCGTTTGGAGCTCGACGTGTTCGGCCTGGACATCGACCACGGTATGGCTGACCATCACCTCGACGCCCAGCTGCTCAAGCGAATCGGCGGCCTTGCCCGGGAGCGGGTCGCGAAATGCGCTCAGCACGCGGTCCGCCGTCTCGACGAGCAGGACGCGCGCCGAGCCCGGGTCGATGCGGCGGAACTCGCCCGAGAGCGTGTCGTGGGCCAGCTCGGCGATCTGTCCGGCCATCTCGACGCCCGTTGGGCCTCCGCCCACGATGACAAACGTCAGCCAGCTGTCGCGCTCGTCGGGCGCCAGCTCGGCGGCCTCGAACGCCTCCAGGATCCGGCCACGAACTTCAAGCGCGCTATCCAGGGACTTGACCTCGAGGGCCACCGAGCGCCATTGCTCGTGGCCGAAGTACGAGTACTCAGACCCGCCCGACACGACCAGCGTGTCGTAGGGGATCTCCGGGGTATCGGGGTCCGCAGGCTGTTCCAGCGTGACGACCCGGCGCTCAGGGTCGATGCTGGTCACTTCCCCCAGGACGACCTCGACGTTCTTGCGGCGGCGGAAGATGTGGCGCAGCGGCGTGGCGATCTCGCCTGGGGCCAGCCCTCCTGTGGCCACCTGGTAGGTGAGCGGCTGGAACAGGTGGTAGTTGTGACGGTCGATCAGCGTGACATCGACGTCCGCGTGGGTCAGCGCCTTGACCGTCTCCAGGCCGCCGAAGCCCCCTCCCACGACCACCACTCGGCTGCGGGAAGCTGAAGCTGCCATCGAGCATCACGTTAGCTGGATCCCGCTTCGGGGTAAAACCGGCGTTGGTAGATGCGGGCACGGGTACGGCGGGCGTTGGCTGGTCGTCGATGGCGCTGGCGGAGTTTCGCCACGCAGCCTGACGGCCAGCCTCTCGTCCCTCTCGTCCGTCAGGTGGCGACGACGTGCGAGAACAGCGCGAGCGTGGCCACTACGAACAGGAACAGCATCACGTACATGGCCGGCATCGCCCAGCGGGGCCACTCACCGTCCTCATCGCGGGCCATCAGATAGCGTTGCTCTTCGCGGATCGTTCGGTTGCAGTGCGGACAGATCATTGGTCGGTCCCCTTCCGGGGTCGCTGGTCGGCTTTGTGCGCGGACCTCCACTGGACACTGGCGTAGGCCCTCTGGGCCTATTCGAACCGCGGCCACCAGTCTCCGCGCAACTCTGTCGTCACCTGTGACGACAGACGGCTGACGCCACGAGGCACAGCCGAAGCACGGCGATTATGGCAACGCGGCCCGTGAAAATCATCCTGCAACCGCAGGATTGCTAATGGCCACAGTCGTCAGTTATGCAGCTTTGGTCTGGCGCTTTAGCCGGTGATCGACATAACCTCGGCAAACGTTGTGCCGCACTCGGTGCGGTGGACGAATGTCACACCTCACGCCGCTGGGCGGAGCGCCTCGAGCTCGCGGCTCTGGGCCAACTCCGAGAGCGCCTTGCGCTCGAGCCGGCGGACAGCGTCCTGAGACATCCCCAGCAAGCGGCCGGTCTCTCCCAGCGGCGTGGGATCGTCGCCGTCTATCCCGTAGCGGAGCTTGACGACCTCGCGCTCGGGCTCGGGCAGGCGAGCCAACGCGCGGCGCAGGGCGTCGCCGCGGAGCGAGATGTCGACCTCCTCCTCGGGTCCGCGCTCGTCGCTGGCCAGGAGCGCTCCGAACGGAGTCTCCTCCTCCTCCCCCACGGGCCGGTCCAGACTGGTCACGACGCGCGCGGTCTCACGCGCGTCGCGCACATCCTGCACCTTCAGCTCAGCGGCCTCGGCGATCTCCTCGTCGGTGGGCTCCCGCCCGAGCCGGGCGGCCAGTTCCCGCTGGGCACGGGCGATGCGGCGCTCGCGCTGCCCCAGGTGCACCGGGATCCGGATCGTGCGGGAGCGGTTGTCGAGCGCGCGTTGGAGCGCCTGGCGGATCCAGAACGTGGCGTAGGTCGAAAACTTGTAGCCCTTTCGCCAGTCGAACTTCTCGGCGGCCCGGATCAGCCCGAGAATCCCCTCCTGGATCAGGTCCAGAAGAGGCATGTCGTGGCCCTGGTACTTGCGGGCGTTGGAGATGACCAGGCGCAGGTTCGAGTTCACGAGCCGCTCCTTGGCCTCGAGATCGCCCTGCTCGATTCGCTTGGCCAGCTCGACCTCTTGCTCGCGGCTGAGCAGCGGGTACCGACGGACCTCCTGAAGGAACAGCGACATCGCGTCCGTGGTCTGCTGCGCGAGGTCGTCGATCACGTACCGCGTTTCCTCCACGCCGTCGCGGCCACAGTCGTCACGCACCTCGATGCCGCGCGCCTCGAGCATTTCCTGCAGCGCCTGGGCGTCGTCATCGCTCAGGTCGGCTTCCTGGAGCATCTCGCTCAGATCCGATAGCTCCACGCACGCCTCCGCGTTGGCCTCCGCGTGGGAGGCCAGCTCATCTGCCAGCCCCTTGAGGCGGCTGGCTGTTGAATCGACGTCTTCGGCCATCTGTGCGACACCAGCCTAATCGCTTCCCTGGCTAGGAAGGAAAGAAACGGGTAAGCATCTTCGGGATGAACGCGGCAGCCGTTACTAAGCTTTATGCATGCTTGGATTTCGCGGTAAGACGACGCTCGTCGATCCGGCCAGCGCGCTCCCAGGACGCGAGCAGGAGATGCCTGTTCCCGCCCGGCACGCCGTGCTGGGCACGCCGCTGAAGCCGCCGTTCCCCGACGGGCTGGAGCGGGCGGTGTTCGGAATGGGCTGCTTCTGGGGCGCGGAGCGGGTCTTTTGGCAGGCGCCGGGCGTATACACGACGGCCGTTGGCTATGCGGGCGGATTCACGCCCAACCCGACCTACGGGGAGGTCTGCTCGGGCCGGACGGGTCACGCCGAGGTGGTGCTGGTGGTCTTCGACCCAGCCACGACCAGCTACGACGAGATGCTGAGGCTGTTCTGGGAGAACCACGACCCCACGCAGGGAATGCGCCAGGGCAACGACCGTGGCACCCAGTACCGCTCGGCGATCTACTGGACGACGCCTGAGCAGCACGAGGCCGCCGAGCGCTCTCGGCAGGCCTACCAGGAGAAGTTGCGGGCGGCCGGTTACCCGGAGATCACCACGGAGATCGCGCAGGCCGGCCCGCTCTACTACGCCGAGGACTACCACCAGCAGTACCTCGAGAAGAATCCGTGGGGCTACTGCGGCCTCAGCGGAACTGGCGTCAGCTGCCCGGTCGGGTTGGCCGCGGCCTCGAGCCAAGCCTCATCCGGAACTGCTTAGCCCTCCGGCAACCCTGTACGCGGAACCGGCGGCGATCAGCCGCCGGCCACCGCCGGGAGGATCGTGATCTCGTCGCCGTCGGTGACCGGCGTCTCGAGGCCCTCGAGAAAGCGGATGTCTTCGCCGCCGACATACACGTTCACGAAGCGGCGCAGCCCACCGTCTTCGGCAATCCGGCTGCCGAGCTCCGCGTAGCGCTCGTACAGCGAATCGAGCACCTCGCCGACCGTCGTCCCGTCCACGTCGGCGCTCGCCTCGCCGTCGGTCGCGGCCCGCAGCTGGGTGGGGATCTTGACCGTCACAGCCATCGGCGCGCAGTGTAATGACCGCCCTGGCCCATCGATCACGCGACGGCCCCGACCCGTTCGGAGGCGTCCTCGAAGGAGGCCACGGTGGGGTCGATCTCCCACGCCTCGAAGGTCCCGCGGGCGCAGTCGAGCGTCTTCAGCCCCTCCCCGGTGAGGTAGGCGACGACCCGCTCATCGCGGTCGATGTCCCCCCGCTGGGCGAGCTTCGTGAGCACGGCGATCGTCACCCCGCCGGCCGCTTCGGTGAAGATGCCGGTCGTCTGGGCGAGCAGCTTGATGCCGTCGCGGATCTCCTCGTCGCTGACGGAATCGATCGACCCACCGGTCCGGCGCGCGAGATCCAGGGCGTACGGTCCGTCGGCCGGGTTGCCGATGGCCAACGACTTGGCGATCGTGTCGGGCTTGACCGGCTGGCAGAAATCGCGGCCAGCTTCGAACGCAACCGCGACGGGTGAGCATCCCGTCGCCTGGGCCCCGTTGAATGTCGGCAGCTCGCCCTGGACCAGGCCGAGCTCGAGCCATTCCTCGAAGCCTCGAGCGATCTTGGTGAACAGAGACCCCGAGGCGATCGGGCAGACCACCCGGTCGGGCAGCTCGAACGACAGCTGCTCGGCGGTCTCGTAGGCGAGCGTCTTGGATCCCTGCGCGTAGTACGGGCGCAGGTTGATGTTCAGAAACGCCCACTCCCGCTCTCCCGACAGCTCGGTGCACAGCCGGTTGACGTCGTCGTAGTTGCCGCGGACCGTGACGAGGTTGGTGCCGTAGACCCCCGTCGCGAGCACCTTCTGCTCCTCGAGGTCAGCCGGCACGAACACGTAGGACTCGAGCCCAGCGGCGGCAGCGTGGGCAGCCACCGCGTTGGCCAGGTTGCCAGTCGAGGCGCACGCGACGGTCTGGAAGCCGAGCTCGCGGGCGCGGGCGAGGGCCACGGAGACGACCCGGTCCTTGAACGAATGGGTCGGATTGGCGGCATCGTTCTTGATCCACAGCTCGCGCAGACCCAGATGATCGGCGAGCCGGTCAACGCGGAGCAGCGGCGTCCAACCGGCGGGCAGGGTCCCGCGAGGAGGCGCCTGTACGGGGAGGAAGTCCGTGTAGCGCCATAGCGAATGCGGCCCCGCCTGGATCCGCCGCCGCAGCTCGGCCGGATCCGCTCCGGCTCGCGAGGCGTAGGTGACCTCGAGCGGTCCGAAGCAGCGCTCGCACACAAACCGTGCCTCGAGCGGGTACGTGGTCCTACATTCCCTGCAGGTAAGAGACTCTGGCGGCATATCAAAAAACCTCCGCCGGGGTCTGTGGTCGGAGGTCGCGTGAAACCGCCGTTTCCACATCTCCCAGGCTTGTCGTTGGAGCCTGATGGAATTGGCACCGTTCCCTTGCGGGAGGTTGCCGGGGTTTCACAGGGCCAGTCCCTCCACCCCTCTTGATGCGTACAGCTATGTTGGCCGCAGTATATACGGCGTAACGACCGCAACACGCCGGTGTTCAGAACCGTGGGCATGGCCGCCTTGACCACCGATCCTCTTGAGCGCCTCGAGTCCGCTCTCCGCGCCGGCACGTCCGCGCCGCGCAAGCGGATGCTGATCATCGTCAACCCGTACGCGACGACGGTGTCCGACCGGCTCAAGAACCTCGTCGTCTACGCGCTGCGCGGGCGCTATCGGGTCGAGGCGGTCGAGACCGAGTCGCCCCGCCACGCGACCGAGCTCTGCCGCGAGGCCGCGCGCGAGGGATACGACGTGGTCTGCGCCTTCGGTGGCGACGGCACGGTCAACGAGGCCGCCAACGGCCTGGCCGGGTCCGAGACCTCGCTCACCTGCCTTCCCGGAGGGCGCACCAACGTCTACTGCCGGATGCTCGGCATCCCAACGGACGTCGTGGACGCGACCGAGCAGCTGCTGCTGCTGGCCGACGACTGGCGCCCGCGGCGCGTCGACCTCGGCGAAGTGAACGATCGCCGGTTCCTGTTTTCCGCCGGCGTGGGGCTCGACGCGAGCGTCGTCGAGCAGGTCGAGGCCCACCCGCGCCTGAAAGCCCGGGTGGGCGAGTGGTACTACGCCGTCGTCGCCGTGCGGACCTTCAACCGCCGCTACCTGTTCCGATCCCCGCGCCTCGAAGCCGAGCTCGGAGACGAGCTGGTCAGGGGCGTGACCGTACTCGTCCAGAACGCCGCGCCCTACACCTACTTCGGCAGCGTCCCGGTGGAAATGGGCGAGGGAGCGACACTCGACAGCGGCGATCTCGCCGGCGTCGTGTTACGACGAGCCAGTCCCCTCGATGTCCCCCCGATCGTCTGGCGCGCCCTCTCCAAGCGCGCCCACGTCAACCGCCACCGCCAGATTTACGCCTTCAGCGGCCTGAGAGGCCTCCAGGTCCGCTCCCTCGACGACGACCCCTTCCCCCTTCAGGTCGACGGCGATTACATCGGCGAGGTCGATGAAGCCTCATTCACCGTGATCCCCGGCGGGCTGATGGTGGTGGCGTAGCGTCGGGCGCGGGGCCGCGGCCGCAGGTCTGATGCTCCCGGCCCTGACGCTCCCCGGCCCCATCGACCTGACGCTCGCCCTTGGGCCTCGCCGTCAGTCGGTGGCGATTCCGCGGAATTCCCGCAACGTCCAGGTTGCGCGACCTCCGACGGCCGCCTGAGCGGACGTCGCGGGCAGCGCGCCCGGAGAGAGATTCGAACTCCCACGTTCGATTCCGGCCATTTGACATTGCCTGCGGCCGACCGGCCAGCGCCACGTTTTAGACCTGCGGGATGGTCCGTGGACCCGTAGCGGGAGGTGCTCGGTCGCTCGGCGGAGCGAACTGGGTTTTATCGTGCGTTTAAGCGCCTGGCTGTACGTGGGAGAGTCGGAGCGGCCGGGAGGGCCACCGAACGGATCGGGGTGTTGCGATGCCGCCTTCCTGGTCTCCTGGCGTTTGGGACGTTCTAGGGGCGGCGGCGCGACAGTTCGGTTACGACGTCACAGATGACGACTAGGGGTGAGGATGGCACGGGCAGGATCTTTTGAGTTGCCTCGGGTGAGAGGCGTGTTGCTCCTGGTTGTGTCTGGATGCCCTCCAGACGTTTCCGGGCTGCGGCTGCCATGGAGATCCCGGTGAGGGCGAGACGGTCCAATGTGGCGGCGCTTTGCGTCCTGCTCCCGTTTGGTCGGCGGCCCCGACGCGGCGTCGCCGTCCTCACGGCGATGACCGCTCTATCGCTGCTGCTTCTTCTCATCTTTGGCGTGTATGTGGCTCAGGCGCAGCCGTCAATCAACTGTGTAGCGTCGAATCCCGGCGCAAGCGGTTTGCTCGACGTGTCGGTCTCTGGCACGTCTTCCGCTTCGGATTCGCTGACCGTTGTGGCGAGCGGCGGCGACTACTCCTTGACTCTCGTCTCGGGGGGATCGCCCAGCCCGGTCTATACCACGACCACGTATCCAGACAGTGGCTCGAGCGGCTATCCGACGGTCGAGGTTACTGGCACCACGCTGCTGTCGACCGACTTCGAGGCGGTCGATCCTGGCGTAACGTTTATTGGCCAGGCCGGCGTCGCAAACGTGCTTGGTCTGTCGCAGGTGTCGACGTCGTCCTCGGTGCCGCTGTCGGTGAATGTGAGCGGGGGCCCTTATTCCGGCGGTCAGGCCAACGACACTGCTGTCGCCGGGTCGGCCGTGTATTCGTTTAGTGGGGTCTCAAGCTTTGTGGGTTCGGGGTCTGGGAACACGACGTTCGCGGCGGGGACGGCTGGCGGCTACACGTTTAGCGGTTCGGGGTCGGGCAACGTTTTGGATGTGGGCGCGGCGGGGTCGGGCGTGCCGGTGTCGGTACCGAACGGGACGGTCAGTGTGGGTGGTGGGAGCGATGTGTTCTCGGGGATCCAGACGTTCGACGGTCCGGCTGCGGGCGGGGCGACGTTCACCGCGGGTCCCGCCGGCGGCTACACGTTCAACGGCGACGGCTCCGGCAACACGTTCGATCTGAGCTCCGCCCCGGCCGGAACGGAGGTGATTGTGAACGGCGACTCGATCGCGGATCCGGGCACGGTGACCCACTTGACGAGCGGCATTGACCGCTTCGCGGACATCCAATTCTTCAACGGGTCGGTGACGATAGAGTCAGCTGTGGGGGCGCTGCCGCCAAGCCTGTCAGCGGCCACGGCCGGGGTTGGCTATTCGGTCCAACTGACTGGGAGCGGCGGCAGCCAACCGTATGGTGCTTGGTCCATCCAGAACGGCGCGCTGCCTCCTGGAGTCAGTCTGTCTGCGAGCGGCTTGCTGTCGGGAACGCCGACCACCCCTGGCACCTACTCGTTCGTCGCATCGCTCTTGGACGCGCAGGGCGTCCCGGGCGCGACCGCGTATACACTGACGGTCAACTTGGCGACGTCACCCACGAGTGTCTCGTCGACGACCGTGAACGGTTCGTACGGGGTTGGCGCGGTGTTGCCGGTGACGGTGGCTTTCAGCAAGCCGGTGACGGTGACTGGGACACCGCAGCTGTCGCTCAATTCCAACGGGACGGCGTACTACTCGAGCGGTAGCGGCACGAACACGCTGACCTTCACATACACGGTCGCCCCGGGCCAGAACGCGCACCCGCTCGACGAGGCGTCCACCAGCGCGTTGACGTTGAATGGTGGCACGATCAAGGACACCGCCAGCAACGCAGCGAGTCTCACACTACCTGCCCCCGGCGCCGCCGGCTCGCTCGCTGCGGACAAGGACATCGTGATCGACACGTCCCGAACCATGGCGACGTGCACGCTCACACCGAGGAGCAGCAAGGTGGCGGTGCAAAGACTGATGCGCCGCCGACGTCCGAAGACCAACCCCGCCACGCTCACGCTGATCGCCCAATGCAATCAAAACGCTAACGCCACGCTGAGGGGCGCGCTGACGGAGTACATTCGCCCGAAGCCCAAGCACGGCAAGCAACGGACCAAGCAGGTCAATCTCGTAACGCTCCATACATCGCTGAAGGCCCGGGACGCGAAGCTGCTGATCATGAAAGTACCCGCCGCCGTAGTGCTGGCGCTTAAGGATCGGCTGAGCACAACGGGAGCGTTCACGCTGACCGTTACTAACGACAACGGCACCGTTCGAGCCACCGCCACGATCCTGGCACTGAAGCTGTGATACTCCCGTGCCCGCGGGTGCTCGTGACATCGCGTCGCCAGCAACTTGGCATCTGAGAATCCAGCGGGCGTCTTGTTCCGTCGTTAGCGCTCAAGCCCGGAACGATTGCGTTGTCGCCCCATGCGCTCGTGCCCCGCGCCACTGCGCGAACAAGTCATTCCGTCCGGCGGCTCCCCTAGCCTGTCGAACATGTGTTCGACTGCTACCTGCGAACGCCCAGCCCCACTGGGCGATGAGAGTCATGAGTCCGATGACGAACTATGCGCGTCGACCGATCCGGCCGCGTCCCTCGAACCTATCCCTTTCCACGATCCGCGGTCCGAGGGGCGGCTGGCCGATCTGGAGCGGGAGATCTGTGAGCTCGCAGCGCATCTTGCGGCGGCGACGTGTCGGTGGCTGTTGCTGGTCGCGGAGTTTGACGAGCAGCTGGGGTGGGCCGAGTGGGGCGTTCACTCGTGCGCGCAATGGCTCTCGTGGCGCTGCTCGATCGGCCTCTGTGCGGCGCGGGAACACGTGCGGGTGGGCCGGCGGCTGGGTGAGCTGCCGCTTGTCCGGGAAAGGTTCGCTTCGGGGCAGCTCTCGTACTCGAAGGTCCGCGCGATCACCCGAATTGCCACTCCGGAGACCGAGGCCGACCTGGTCGAGCTCGCTCACCACGCGACCGGCTCCCAGGTGGAGAAGCTCGTGCGTGGTTACCGCGGAGCACTTGCCGCAACGCTCGGCTCCGCCCGTCGCGCTCACGAGTTGCGCCACCTCAGCTGGCGTTGGGACGACGACGGCTCACTGCATTTCCACGGGCGCGTTCCCGCGGACGAAGGCGCGCTTCTGCTGGCCGCCCTGAGGGGCGCGGAGGAACAAGCGGTGAGTTCGACTGATGCCGAAGTCACGTCCGCGGACGATTCCGCGGAATCGTCCGGCATTGAGCCGGCTTTCTCCGACCCGGCGTCTGCCGGTGCCCAGCGGGCTGATGCGCTCATCTCCATTGCCCGGGCCTCGCTCGCGGATGGCGCGGCGGAGCGCAGCGGCGGTGATCCGTGCGAGTTGGTGGTGCATGTGGATGCTGAGACTCTCGTCGCCGACGAGGTGCGATCCAAGTCCGAGCTCGATGAGGGGCCGGCGCTTGCGCCTGAGACAGTGCGGCGGCTCGGATGCGACACTGCCGTGGTGGGGATCGTGGAGCGCGATGGTCGCCCGCTGTCGGTTGGGCGCCGAACGAGGACGATCCCGCCTGCGATCAGGCGGGCACTGCGCAGCCGCGATCGGGGATGCCGCTTCCCGGGCTGCACCCACACGAGATTCATTCACGCCCATCACATCCGGCATTGGGCCCGGGGCGGGGCGACGGCGCTGGACAACCTCGTGCAACTCTGTTCGTATCACCACCGGCTCGTGCACGAGGGTGGGTTCGCGGTCGAGAGCGCGGGACCAGATTGCCTTCGTTTCCGGCGGCCAGATGGCCGCCTGATCCCCGCGATCAACCACGCTCGCTGTCGGGGACCCGGTCTGGAGGAGCGACACCGGAAGTTGGGCCTCGCGGTGGACGCCGACACGTGCCGATCGCTCTCGGCCGGCGACCCGATGGATTACGGCATCGCCGTTGAGTGTCTCCTGATCCGGGTACTCGGGCCGGGGTGACGTTTGCGCGCCGGCGGGCGGCGCGGCTTGCGTTGAGGCGCCGACGCCTCCACGGCTCCTATGATCGCCGGCGGTGCGTCGCCTTGGTGTCCTGCTCGGAGTCTGTGCGCTAGTTGGCGGAGCGGCGGCGGTCGTGATTCCGGCGCTGGTTTCTGCGCACCCGCTTCCGGGTGCTCCCAACTGCCCGATCTTCCCGGCGGACAACCCGTGGAACCAGCCGGTGCAGGGACTGCCGGTGGCCAAGGACTCGGCCAGGCTGATTGCCAGCATCGGGCTCGGGTCGCCGGTGCACCCGGACTTCGGCACCGTGTACGACCGGGCCCCGAATGGGATTCCGATCGAGGTCGTGTCCAACCGCACACGCCGCGTGCCGGTTCATTTCCAGTACGCCAGCGAGTCGGACCGCGGGCCGTATCCGCTGCCGCCGAACGTGCCCATCGAGGGCGGCCCGCACTCGACCGGCGATCGGCACGTGATCGTCGTCGACCGTGACACGTGCACGGACTACGAGCTGTTCGCTGCCTATCCCCACGACGGTGGCGCTTTCTGGACCGCCGGCTCGGGCGCCATCTTCAACCTGCGCTCCAACCACCTCCGCCCCGCCGGGTGGACGTCGGCCGACGCGGCCGGGCTACCGATCCTGCCCGGTCTGGCCCGATACGACGAGGTCGCGCGCGGGGTGATCGATCACGCCCTGCGGTTCACCGCCCCATGCACAGCCGCTGCCTACGTATACCCGGCCCGCCACTTCGCCTCCACCTGCCATGGCTTCTATCCGCCGATGGGGCTGCGCGTGCGGTTGAAGGCGAGCGTGGACATCTCGCGGCTGCCCTATCAGGCCCGCGTGGTCGCCCAGGCGCTCAAGGTGTACGGAATGATCCTGGCCGATAACGGCTCGCCCTGGTACATCTCCGGCGCGCCCAACCCACGCTGGAACAACGATGCCCTCCACCAGCTCGATCAGCTCACCGGGAGGGACTTCCAGGTGGTGAACACGAGCGCGCTGCCGCATCCGGGGGGTTAGTCACGCGACGGGGTTAGCCGGGCGCGGCGGTTAGGCGGGCGCGGCGGCTAGCCGGGCGCGGCGGCTAGCCGGGCGCGGCGGCTACTCGGGCGGGGGGCGAAAACCCGCCGCCGGAGGCTAATAGGTGTGTGGACCACGGTCGCGCCAGGCAGCACGCCTCCTTCCGGCTGACGTCCGAGGACTTTGAGCTGCTCGGGTTCCTGGCGGAGCACCGGCTGGTGCTGGCCAGCCAGGCGCGGTCGCTGCTCGGCATCACGGACAAGGCTGCCAACGCACGGCTGCGGGCACTTCGGCGGGCGGGGTACGTGGCGTACGAAGACGTGTTCGGTGGCCAACCGGCCATCTGCCAGATCAGGCCCGCCGGGCTGGCTGCGATCGGCAGCGAGCTGCCGGCGCCGCGGTTCAAGCTGGCCGGCTACAGACACGACGTAGGCCTCGCCTGGCTCTGGTTGATGGCCCGGAACGGAAAGCTCGGCCCGGTGCGGGAGGTGCTCGGCGAACGTCAGCTCCGATCGCGTGACGGGGCCATGGATCGATCGGAGGAGCCCTACGCCGTGAGGCTCGGCGGCGTCGGACCTCATGGACACGAGCGCTTGCACTATCCGGACCTGTTGCTCGTCACCCGTGCCGGGGCGCGAGTGGGGGTCGAGCTGGAGCTGAGCTCCAAGGGCCGCGCGCGGCGCGAGACGATCCTTGGCGGCTATGCCTCGGACCGGCGGATTGATGCGGTCATCTACCTCGTCGAGGACCGGCCTGGAGGACGCGCGATCGGTCGGTCGATCGAGACCTCCGCACGGCGCCTGGGCGTCTCTTCGCTGGTGCACGTCCGGCGCGTTCGCTGGAGCTCGCCGATGCCGGGCGACAGTCTGGGCTCGGGGGCGGTGCGCTCGGCGCGTTCGGAGGCGGGGCGCTCGGGGTCGACGCGCTCCGGGTCGGCGCGCTCGGGGTCGGCGGGTTCGGGAGCCGGCACGGGCCGCGACAGGACTGGGAGCGGGCGCGGCGAAGCCGGCCGTGGACACGACGCGGAGCTGACGCGATGAGCCGGCGGCGCCGGCCTCCGTACTGGCTCCTGGTCACCTTCGTCGGGCTCATGGTGGCGCCGCCGTGGGGCGTGACCGCGCTGGTCGCGGTCACGGTCGGCGCGTGCGCGTTCCGGGCTGCGCGTTTTCTGGCCAAGCGCCGGGCCGCGGCCGGCCCGGTCTTGGAGGACGCGATCCTGCTCGGCCGCGACGTGGGCGGGCAACGGATGTGGATCAGCGAGCGTGAGCTCGCTTCGCACGGGCTCATCCTCGGAGCCAGCGGCGCGGGCAAGACGACGACGCTGCTGACGATTCTCACCGAGCTGATCGGGCGGGGACGACACGTGGTCGCGATCGACATGAAGGGCTCGCCCTCGTTCGCCCGGGCCCTGGCCGAAGCGACGAGGGAGGCGGACCGGCCGTTCCGGCTGTGGACTCCTGATGGCCCGAACCGTTGGAACCCGCTTCAGCACGGCAATCCCACCGAGCTCAAGGACAAGCTGATCGGGGCCGAGCGCTTCACGGAGCCTCACTACCAGAAGGCGGCCGAGCGGTTCACGCTCAACGTGCTCCAGGTGCTCGCGGCTGCCCATCCCGACCGGCCGCCGACACTGGGCGAGGTAGTAGCGCTGATGGATCCGCGTCGGCTGCGTGGCGCGCTGCGGGACGTCCCGCGGCCGCTCTCAGGGCGGGTTCAGGACTATCTCGCCTCGCTCACGCCGGACCAGATCAGCGCCGTCCGTGGCCTTCAGACGCGCCTGGCGATCATCACGGAGTCGCACACGGGGCGCTATTTGGAGCCGACGCGCGGGCCTGGGGTGCCGGCGGGCGGGCCTCGGGTGTCGGCGGACGCGACCGGGGAGCTCATCGACGTGCGGAATGCCCTCGATGGTCCGGACGTCGTGCTGTTCAGTCTGAACTCGAGCGTGTACGGGACGCTGGCGGTGCAGCTCGGGACGCTGGCGGTGCAGGATCTCATCTGTGCCACGGGGCATCGGCTGAGCGAGCGGGAGTTGGGCCGGGAACCGGAGCTGGCGGTCGTGGCGATCGACGAGAGCGCGGTGCTCGGTGACCAGCTCGTCGCTCTGTTCGCGCGGGGACGCGAGGCGGGCGTGGGGGCGCTCACCGTCACGCAGGAGATGGTCGACTACGACCGGATCGCCCGCGGGCTGCGTGACCAGGTGCTGGGCAACACGGCGATCAAGCTCGCGCACCGCCAGGACGTGCCGGCCTCGGCCCAGACGATCGCCCAGATGGCGGGGACCGAGAAGGCCTGGGAGGAGACGGAGCAGATTGGGGGTTCGCTGCTCACCGGCTACCCCCGGGGTCGGGGTACGCGGCGCCAGGTCGAGCAGTTCGTGGTCGATCCGAACGAGATCAAGACGCTGAAGACGGGGCAGGCGGTGCTGATCTCGAAGATGCGGGGCGGGAGGGCGCGGACGGTCAGGGTCAGCCCGCCGGGGCGGGGCGGCGGCCCGCAGGGCCGAAGCGGGCCCTCGCCGAGCCGACCCGGCCCGGAGCGCGGGTGAAGGAGCGGTCCTACCCCGCGCCCGGGGTCACGCGGTAGGCATCGAAGACGGACTCGATGTTGCGCAGGCGGCTGATGGTCTGATCGAGCGTGCGGGTGTCGGGGACCTCGACGACGAAGCGGTTCTTGACCATCGGGTGGTTGACCGAGCAGCGGGCCTCGAGGATGTTGATGCCCGCCTCGGCGAAGGTCCGCGACATGTCCTCGAGCAGACGGTGGCGGTCCCAGCCGTCGACCTGGAGTTCGACGCGGAAGGCGGTCTCGGCGTCGCCGTCCCAGGACACGGGGGTGAAGCGCTCGGCGTCCTTCTTGAGGATCTCGACGTTGGGACAGTCGGCGCGGTGGATGGTGATCCCGCGCCCGAGGGAGATGTAGCCGACGATCGGATCGCCGGGCACGGGCCGGCAGCACTTGGCCAGGCGGAGCATGACCTCGTCGATCCCGTCGACGGAGATGCCGTACTTGGAGGAGGAGATCGTGGCCCGGGGCCGCCGGC
Source organism: uncultured Solirubrobacterales bacterium (assembly GCA_963704385.1). Taxonomy (GTDB): domain Bacteria; phylum Actinomycetota; class Thermoleophilia; order Solirubrobacterales; family Solirubrobacteraceae; genus Palsa-465. Next base: position 3,949,569 of record OY969904.1, on the reverse strand, counting down.
GGCGAGTCTGGAGTAGGTCGTCAGCGGCGGTCGGCTCGGATTCGGCCGCCTCGCCTTCCTTGAGGCGCTGGAGGATCTTGTTGACGACGACCTTGGGCGAGATCTTGGCTGCGCCCAGGGCGATGTAGAAGTCGTCCGCCTTGCGGAAGCCCATCTCGCGGATCACGTCGGCCAGGAGCGAGGAGCCGACGATCTTCTGGGCCGGCAACCCCTGCTTCTTCAGGTGCTCCTGGAGCAGCTCGCGACCGCTGTGCTCGGTGTCGCGGCGTGACTCGGCCTTGAACCAGGCCTTGATCTTGTTCCGGGCCCGGGTGGTCTTGACCAGCGCCAGCCAGTCACGCGACGGGCCCCGCTCGCGCTTGGAGGTCAGGACCTCGACGATGTCGCCGGAGCGCAGCTGGTAGGACAGCGGCACGATCTTGCCCCCCACCTTGGCGCCGACGCAGCGGTGCCCGACGTCGGTGTGGATCTCGTAGGCGAAGTCGAGCGGCGTCGAGCCGGCGGCGAGCGATTTCACCTCGCCCTTGGGCGTGAACACGAACACCTCATCCTCGAACAGGTCGACCTTGAGCGTCTCCATGAACTCGCGCGGGTCGGCCTCGTCCTGCTGCCAGTCGAGCAGCGACCGCAGCCACTTCAGCTTCCCCTCCGGGTCGTCGGCCGCGAACGGGGCTCCGCGCTTGCCGCCGGACTCCTTGTACATCCAGTGGGCGGCGACGCCGAACTCGGCCAGGTCGTGCATCTCGCTGGTCCGGATCTGGATCTCGAGCGGCCGCCCCTCGGGCCCGATCACCGTCGTGTGCAGCGACTGGTACATGTTCGCCTTGGGCATCGCGATGAAGTCCTTGAAGCGACCGGGCAGCGGCTTCCACAGCGAGTGGATCACTCCCACGGCGCCGTAGCAGTCCTTGACCGAGCCGACGATCACCCGCATCGCCGTCAGGTCGTAGATCTCGTTGAACTCGCGCCCCTTCTTGGTCATCTTCGAGTAGATCGAGTAGAAGTGCTTGGCCCGGCCGGCGATCTCGGCCTCGATGCCGAGCTCGGCCAGCTCCTTGAGCAGGTACGAGCCGGCCTGGTTGACGTAGCGCTCGCGTTCGGCCCGCTGCTGGGCGACCAGGCCCTTGATCTCCTTGTACTTGCGTGGATGCAGACACTGGAACGAGAGGTCCTCCAGCTCCCACTTGATCGCGTGGATACCGAGCCGGTGGGCGATCGGGGCGTAGATGTCGAGGGTCTCGCGCGCCTTGTCGATCTGCTTCTGCTTGGGCATCGCGGCGATCGTCCGCATGTTGTGGAGCCGGTCGGCGAGCTTGATCAGGATGACGCGGATGTCCGTCGCCATCGCGACCATCATCTTGCGGTAGTTCTCGGCCTGGGCCTCGTCGCGGGACTGGAAGGTGAGGCCGGTGAGCTTGGTGACACCGTCGACGAGGCTGGCGATCTCCTCGCCGAAGGCCTCGCGCACCTCATCCAGCGAAGCCGACGTGTCCTCGACCGTGTCATGGAGCAGCGCGGCGCACAGGGTCTCGGTGTCCAGCCGCATCCCGGCGCAGATCTTGGCCACGCCGACCGGGTGGATGATGAAGTCCTCGCCGGTCTTGCGGCGCTGATCGGCGTGATGCAGGCAGGCGAATACGAACGCGTCCTCGACCCGAGCGCGGTCGATCGTGACCGCAGCGCGGCCGGCGTGCTCCTCGACGATCGCGAACAGGTCACCGAGCAGCCGCTGCTGAACGGCGTCGAGCTCGGTTCGCTCGATCGTCGCTCGCGCGTCCGGGTTCTCGACCCGGTCGACCGGGGCCCGCGAGCCGAGGATCAGCGTCGAGCGGCGCCGCCCGGGATCGGCGTGCTCATCATCGCCGTTGGTGATGGTGTTCCCGCCGTCGCCCGAGGCAGGGGCCCGCGAGCGGCTCAGCCGCTTGGTCGGGGATTTGCGCTCTTCCTGAGAAACCGGAGTCCGTCCTCGTATCGCTTTGCGTAGACCCTGTAGGCCGGGGAGCGATCCAGCGTAGTCGGCTGGGCGCCCGCGATCGCGAGGGCCGGCAGATCCCGGTCGAGGCTGACGAGCTCAAGCTCCGCTAGCACTCTCACCAACTTCCCCGCCAGCCGTGGTGAGCGGCCGTGCGGACCTTCGCCGCGAAGCAAGCGCTCGAGCTCCTCGCCAGCCACCCTCTGCCGGGCCCTCAGGGCCCGGTAGAGAGCCACAAGCGAAGCCCGGAGACCGTACTCCAGCTCGTGCATCTGCTCAGCAAAGCGTAGCTCAGGCTCACCCCACGCCAGGTGGGTGAAGCCGAAACCTGCGCGGAGCAGGGTCTCGTGGAAGTGGGATGCGGGCGGATCCAGGGCGACGACGTGAGCGAACTCGCTCAGCCGGGAGGGCTCGCGCTCGAGGGCGTGGTAGGAGATCAGCGCGAAACCGCCGATCCGACGGGTGAGGCCCCCGAGCCGGCGCCCCACATCCGAGCAGACCGCGAGCACGCTGCCGCCGGCCGCGAGGGCATCGGCCAGGACCGCGAGCGGGCTCTCGCCACAGCGGTCGAGGACCGTGCGGATCGCGGGAGGGCTCGGCGGCCGGGCGCCGTCGAGCACCGCCTCGAGCTCAGCGAGCACCGCCGGCAGGTACGTGATCGGCTCTCCCAGCACCTCGATCGGCGCGGGCGCGCACGGCCAGGCGTGGCGCAGCAGGAGCCTGGGCTCCACCGCTCCTTTCCAGCAGTTTCGCTCGAGGCGGAAGCTGGCGTTGACGGGCTCGCCCGACTTGGCCGGCAGCCGGCCGTCGCATCCGAAGGCCACGGCCGGAGTCAGCGTCCCTCCGGCCGCGACCGTGAAGCGCGCGTGGCGCCCGCCCTCGCCCATCGGCCGGAGGTTGTCCAAGCGCGCACCAGGGAGCAGCAGCCGTGGGCGCGGATTGCCGATGCCGCACGGCTCGAGCAGCTCGAGCTCTTCGGCCAGGGCCAAGCCGAGGTCCGACCCCGACACGATCGCATCGACGGCCTCGACGGGATGGCGCATGTCCTCGGTCAGCACTTCCTCGGCGTGGCGCTCGATCGCCGCCCGGAACCATTGGATCCGGTCGCCCTGGATCGCCAGCCCGGCCGCGGCGCGGTGCCCACCGTAGCGCTCGAGGTGCTCGCCGCAGGCGCGCAGCGCCCCCAGCAGGTCGAAGCCGGGGACGCTCCGAGCCGACCCCTGACACGGACCCTCAGAGCCGAAAGCAATGAGGATCGCCGGTCGGTGATGGCGCTCGGCGATACGTGAGGCGACGATCCCGACCACGCCGGGATGCCATCCGGCGCCGGCGAGGACGTAGGCGCTGCGCTCCCCCAGCTCGGCCACCTGCGCCTCCGCCTCCCAGCCGATGCGCTGCTCGATCGCGCGACGCTCGGTATTCACCTCGTCGAGCTCGGCAGCGATCGCGCCGGCCCGCTGTTCGTCGCCGGTGAGCAACAGCTCGACCCCGGCGTCGGCACGACGCAGACGCCCGGCGGCGTTGATCCGCGGAGCCAGCCGGAACCCGAGCGCGTGCACGTCGAGCGCGCTCGGATCGACCCCGGCCACGGCCATCAGCGCGCGAAGGCCGGGCTTGGCCGTGCCGGCGAGCGCCGCCAGCCCGGCGCGCACCAGCCGGCGGTTCTCACCCCTGAGCGGCATCAGGTCGGCGACGGTGGCCAGGGCGACCAGCTCCAGGTCGTCCTCGGCCGTGGGCGCGCCGAGGGCTTGGGCCAGCTTGAAGGCCACGCCGGTCCCACACAGCTCGGGGCATGGGTAGCCGCAGATGGCCGGGTGGACGATCGGACACTCCGGCAGCCGTCCGTCGGCCCGCGGATGGTGGTGGTCCGTGACGATCACGTCCACGCCCTGGGACCGCGCCGCAGCCACTTCGTCGACGGCGGTGATCGCGCAGTCGACGGTGAGAAGCAGTCGCGTTCCCCGCGCCGCCAGCCGGGTGACCGTGTCGATCGAGAGGCCGTAGCCGTCCTCGAGCCTGCCGGGCAGGAACCAGTCCACGGTGGCGCCCCGGGCCTGGAGCGCCCGGACCATCAGGGCGGTGGCGCAGACCCCGTCGACGTCGTAGTCGCCGTGGATGGTGATGAGGCCGCCGACGGCGATGTGACGCTCGATGACCGCCACGGCCCGGTCGAGCCCGCGCAGGGCACTCGGCGGATGCTCCTCGCGAGCCTCGAGAAACGCTCTGGCCAAGGCCGGATCGGCCAGCCCGCGCCGGACGAGCAGCTGTCCGATCACGTGGCTGACGCCGAGCTCGCGCTCGAGGCAGCGGGCCGCCTCGAGGTCATAGCCCGCGATGTGCAGCCGGGGGAGCTCCTCTGCCGGTGGTGCAGGGGGCGAGCTGATCGAGGCGAGCGCGGTCATCAGGTGGCCGGAGCGTAAGGACCGGTCAAGACGGATCGCCGTCGTGGATGATCCGCAGGTGAGGATCAGATGCCGCGCGGTGCTGCTCGACGCCGGAGGAGTGATGGTGTTGCCGGCTCGCGAGCTGGTGGCAGGCGCGCTCGAACGGGTCGGGGTCGAGATCGACCCGGCGGCCGTGCCCGCCGCGCACTACCGGGCCGTCCGGCGCCTCGACGGCGATGTGCGGCAACGGACGATGCCCGACGCCTACCTTCGGTGTCTGTGCGCCGCGCTGGGCGTGGCCGGCGCAGAGATGCCAGCGGCGGTGATGGCGCTGGCCGAGCTCGGGAATCGGGCGGTGTCCGGGAGCATTCTCTGGAGCGAGCCGGCTCCGGACCTGGCGCGCACGATTCACGCGCTGGACCGGGCCGGGATCGCCGTGCTCGTCGTCACCAACTCCGACGGGCACGCGGCCGAGAACCTCCGGGACGCCGGGGTCTGCGAGGCCGGCGTGAACGTCCTCGAGGTCATCGACTCGGGGCTGGTCGGAGCAGCGAAGCCCGACCCGGCGATCTTCAGCGTCGCGCTCGCCAGCGCTCGGGCCCGGCCTGACCAGGTCGTGCACGTCGGCGACATGATCAGCGCCGACGTCGACGGCGCGCACGCGGCCGGGATCGAGCCCATCCACGTCGACCCCACCCGGGCGTGCCGACGCTCCGATCATCGCCACATCCGCTCACTGAGCGGGATCTGGCGTCACGTGGCGCCGGCGGCCGCGGGCACGGCCGCGGACACGGCCGCGGGCACGGGCACGGGCACGTAGGGTGTCCCACAGACTGGTGTGAGGCTCACCGCTGGGCAGAGCCGGTTCGTGGCCGCGCCCTAACTCGGGACACTGGCCGGGGCCGCGTCAGACGGCGGCCGGCGTGATCAGGTCAGACCGCTCGAGGCCAGCTCTTGGGCGCGTTCCTGGCGCAGGCCCGCGAAGTAGACGAGCGACATCCCGATCAGAGCGCCCGGAATCGCCTCGAGCGCGGTTCCGATGGTCGTGTCGTGGCGACCGGGGATCACGAAGCCGTTGACGATCAGCCCGAACAGGACCGCGCCGGCAATGGCGCCGACAAGGGCTCCGACGATCCCGCCCCAGAAGTGGTCGGGCAGCCAGATCGTGAAGTGCCAGAGGGCCAGGCCCATGATCACCCACGCGAGCATTCCCATGGCCTACCTGCGCCTCCCGTGTCGGCGGTTGCGACCCTTGGCGGGTCGCTTGGCCTTGGGGGTCGCTGCGACGCCCTCGTTCTCGGCAATGTCCGGCGCCGGCGTGACGGGCGCGCCGTCGCCCGAGCCCACCGGCGCGCCGTCGCCCGTCGGCTTCGGCGGGGCCGGCTTGGGCGCGGGCTTCGGCTTGGCCGGCGCGTCGGTCTCCGGCCGTGGCGCGCGCTGCTTGGTCAGGGTCGAGGTTCTGCGAGTCGGGAGTTCGGGCTCGACCTCCAGGTCGCGCTTCATGTCCGCGAACTCGGCCGGCGAGACGGTCTCGGGCGGCGGCGACGTGAGCCGACCCGGACGGCCACGCCGCTTGACCGTAGGCTCCACGTCTGCGCCGGTCCCCGCGTAAGCCGGGACATAGCCGAACTCGGCCTCGATCCGGCGGCGACGGTCACGGTACTGGCGCTCGCGCTCCTTCCAGTGCGTGAGCACGGGCGAGGCGATGAAGATCGACGAGTAGGCGCCCGAGGCCACGCCCACCAGCAGCGCGAAGGCGAAGTCCTGGAGCTCGGTCGAGCCGGCCACGCCACCGAACAGCAGCAGCGCGAGGATCGGCATCAGCGTGCACGAGGTCGTCGCGATCGACCGGGTCAGCACCTCGGACATCGAGCGGTTGACGATCTGCGAGAAGGCCGCCCGCGGCATCCGCGGGATGTTCTCGCGCACCCGGTCGAACACGATGATCGTGTCGTACATGGAATAGCCCAAGATCGTCAGCAGCGCGGCCACGGTCGCTGTCGTCACCTCCCGGCCGGTCAGGGCGTACACGCCGGCGGTGATCAGGAGGTCGTGGGCCAGGGCGATCAGCACCGGGACGGCGAACTTCCACTCGAACCGCAGCGCGATGTAGGCCGAGATCACCAGCAGCGAGGCGATGATGGCGATCACCGCGCTGTTGGCCACCGTCTTGCCGAACGTCGGCCCGACGGAGGTGGAGTCGAACGATCGCAAGCCGAAGTCGCTCTGCAGCGCGCTCTTGACCTTGCCCAAGCCGGCAGGCTGAAGCTCCTTGGCCGAGATCTGGAAGACGTTGCTGCCGAGCCCCTTGTTGATGATCTTCTGCACGGTCGGGTTGGACGCGCCGGCGGCACTGACCACGGAGGCGACCTGGGGCTGTGTGGCCGGCTTGATCAGGCTCGCGGTCATCCTCGTGCCCGAGGTGAAGTCGATGCCCAGGTTCAAGCCGCGGCCGCCGATGGCCAGCGCGCCGATCAGCAGGATCACGCCCGACATCGTGAAGAAGTACCTGGAGGCGCCCATGAAGTCGAACCGCCACTCGCGCTTCTTCCCCCCCGCGCCGAGGGCCGACGGGCTGCGGATCAGGCGCGAGTTGCCCAACGTGGTCAGGATCGCCTGGGTGGCCATGACGGCCGTGAACAGCGAGACGAACGTGCCGATGCCCAGGGTCAGGGCGAATCCCTGGACCTCGGAGGTGGCGAGCACGAACAGGATGAACGCGGTCATGATCGTGACCACGTTCGCGTCGATGATCGCCGTCAGGCCCTTCTTGTAGCCCGTGACGATCCCCTGCCGGACCGACCGTCCGGCGCGGATCTCCTCCTTGACGCGTTCGAAGATCACGATGTTGGCGTCCGCCGCGACGCCGATCGTGAGGATCAGGCCGGCGATCCCCGGGAGGGTCAGCACGATCGGGATCAGCTTGATCAGGGCGAAGAAGTAGATCGCGTAGACGAGCAGGCCGGCCACCGCGATCACACCCAGGAACCGGTAGTAGACGAGCAGGAAGATGGCGACGACGATCAACCCGATCAGTCCCGCGAGCTCGCCCTTGTGCAGGGCCTGCTTCCCGAGCGTGGCCGAGACCTGGGACTCGGAGATCAGCACGAGCTTGATCGGCAGGGCGCCGAGGCGCAGCTGCGTGGCCAGGTTCTGGGCCGAGGTGATCGTGAAGCCGCCGGTGATCTCTGCGCCGTTGCTGCCGTTGATCCCGTCCGGGTAGGTCTTGAAGTCGATCGACGGGACGGTGATCAGCTGCGTGTCGAGCGCTACGGCGAAGTGCTGGTCATAGGTCTGCCCGAGGCCACTCACCAGATCGCCGCGGTGCGCGATCTGGGCGGTCACATTGGAGAACTCGCTCTGGCCCTTGGAGGTGAACCCAAAATCGACGTCGGGGGCACCCGACGGATCAGTCGACTGCTGGGGGTTGGTGATGTCGTTCCCGAACAGCGCGACGCTGTCGCGCAGGACGAAGAACTGCGCGGTGGGATCGCTCCACTTGGGCGCATTGGTGAAGCTCGTGGGGACGGCCTGGAGGACCACGGTGCCCTGCTGGACCACGAACACCTGGGCCTCGGAGGCGCTGACGCCGGTCGGCAGCGCCGAGTCCAGGTCGGAAGTGTCGTCCTGGGGCCCGGCCAGATAGCAGTGCTGAGCCACCTGGACGGTGGTGTGGTAGTAGTGGGCGGCCGCGGTGCAGGCCGCGCTTCCAGGCTTGCCGAAGGCGAAGTAGGCGGGGCCCTCACGCGCGTTGGCCGCGCTCACCTGCTTGGGCTGCTTGGCCGCGAGGGTCACAGCCTCATACAGAGGGCTGCTGCCCGCGCCGGGCGATCCGGGTGGGACCGTGCCCGATCCCTGGCTGATCGCGATCGCGGTGGGATCCTGGGTCTGAAGGCCGGAGGCCACGGGCTTGCCGGTCGACGGGTTCAGGACGTCGTTCTCCCAGTCGTAGAACTCCAGCCGCGCGGTCGTGCCGACCAGCGCCTCGGCCCTCGCGGTGTTCTGGACGTCGGGCAGCCCGACCGTGATCTCGTTGCTGCCCGATGTCTGGATCTGGGGCTCGGACACGCCAAGCTGATCGACCCGCGAGTTCATGATGTCGACCGCCCGCTGAAGCGCGGCCTGCGTCACGTGCGGGGTCTGGGGCGTCGGCCTGCCCTCGTAGATGAGCTGCGTGCCGCCCTTGAGATCGAGCCCGAGCTCGGTCGGGTTTGTGGCGATCACGAATATCGATGCCGCCACCAGCCCGAGGACCAGGACGAGGATGAACGCGTGGCGCTGGCGATCGGTCATCGTCTCGGCTTGATGCTAGTGATCCAGCAGGCCGCCGTCGGCCTCAGTGGCCGTTGACGGGCGTGAGCACCAGGAGAATCCCACCTTCGTCGTCATCATAGGCGGGAAAGATGTCGGCCACGGCCTTGGCCGGCATCCCGCCGTTGGCATGAATGCCGACCGGCTTGCCCTGAACCCGCACCTCCCACTCGAGCGCGGTTTGCACATGGTCGGTGCCGTCGTCGAACTGCAGACCGAGCGCGGTCGCGATCGGCTGCCCGATCGCCTTCTCGGTCGTCAGCCCAGTGAGCTCGAACGACCCCTTGCCACAGTCGACGATCCGCCCGTCGCTATCACAGGCGAAGAAGGCGGCGTTGGGGGCCGGGTAGTAGTCGTCCAGCAGCTCGAATAGGTAGGCGAAACCACACTTCTCGCACCCCCGCACCTCGTCGGGCCTAAAGGCGACGTTGCGCTCTGTAGCCATCGACCGGTGGCCGCAGTGCGGGCAGATGAAATAGTGCTCTCGCGCCATCGCCGCTGAGGATAGCCACCGCCCCGGTTCCCAAAAGCATGAACTTCGTAAGGGCTTGCGCACGCGCAGCGGACCTACAGCAGGGCCAGCGGCCCCGGGGGCTCGAGTCCCAGATGCTCGAACGCACGCCGGGTGGCGGCGCGGCCGCGCGGGGTGCGCTCAAGCAGACCGCGCTGAAGCAGGTAGGGCTCGTACACGTCCTCGAGCGTGTCCTGCTCCTCCCCCACCGCCACCGCGAGCGTGGACAGGCCCACCGGACCCCCGCCGAACTTCTCGCAGATCGCGCGGAGGATCTCCCGGTCGAGTCGATCGAGCCCCTCGTGGTCGACCTCGAGCAGGTCGAGCGCGGAGGCGGCGGCGGCGGCGCTGACCACCCCGGTGCCCCGCACCTCGGCGTAGTCGCGCACGCGCTTGAGCAGGCGGTTGGCCACTCGCGGCGTGCCCCGGCTGCGCTGGGCGATCGCACGGGCCCCGCCGTCGTCGATCTCGACCTCCAGCAGCCGGGCCGAGCGACGGACGATTCTGGCCAGATCCTCGGGCCCGTAATGCTCGAGCCGGTGCTGGATCCCGAAGCGATCACGCAGCGGGGTGGTCAGCAGGCCCGCCCTGGTCGTGGCGCCGATCAGCGTGAACGCCGGGAGCTCGAGCGTCACCACGCGGGCGCCGGCGCCCTGGCCGACGGTGATCGGCAGCGAGCCGTCCTCCATGGCCGGATAGAACGTCTCCTCCAGGGCCCGCGGCAGGCGGTGGATCTCATCCACGAAGAACACCGCGCGGGGCTCGAGCGCGGTCAGGAACGCCGCCACGTCGCCCTTGCGCTCGAGCGCAGGACCGGCGGTCTGGACGAACTGGACGCCGAGCTCGGCGGCGATGATCTGGGCCAGCGAGGTCTTCCCCAGCCCGGGCGGGCCAGCCAGCAGGACGTGATCGAGGGCCTCGCCGCGGCTGGAGGCGGCGGCGATGGACACGGCCAGCTGGTCCTTGATCGCCTCCTGGCCGACGAAGTCCTCCAGCCGGCGGGGACGGAGCGAGCGGTCGAGCTCGTCCTCGGGGAGCTCCTCCGGGGCCTGGATTCGTGCCTGCGCAGAGCTCATCGGCGCGCCGTCCGCAGTGCCTGCGAGATCAGGTCCTCAGCGCGCTCGCCGGTCGCGCCGTCGAGCAGTGCGTCGGCCTCCTGGGCGCTGTAGCCGAGCTCGAGCAGACCGTCCCGGGCCAGCGCCCGCGGGTCGTCACGCCGGGTTATCGAGATGGCCTGCTCGGGCAGCGTCACTCCCACCTTCTCGCGCAGCTCGACCATGATCCGCTCGGCCGTTCGCTTCCCGACCCCGGGAGCGGCCTGGAGCCGGCCGGTGTCGCCGGCGGCCACGGCCGCGAGCAGCTCCCTCGGCGGCCCCCCCGAAAGCACCGCGAGCGCGACCTTGGGTCCGACCGACTGGACGCCGAGCAGCATCAGGAAGAGCTCGCGCTCCTCCTCGGTGGCGAACCCGTACAGGTTCAGCGAGTCGTCGCGGACCACCAGATGGGCGTGCAACAGCACTTCCCGGCCGACCGCGGGAACGTGCCGGAGCGTCTCCGCCGACACCGCCAGCCGGTAGCCCACGCCGCCGCACTCGACGACCACGTGATCGCTTCGCCGGACGGCGACCGTCCCCGAGACCAGCGCGATCACGCGCACCCCCCAGCCGCTTCACCGGCCAGCGCCACGGCCCGGGCCAGCGGAGCCCGGTTGAGGTCGCAGATGGCCACGGCCAGCGCGTCGGCCGCGTGGTCGGCCGCGGGCGGCGCCCGGAGGCCGAGCAGGCGCGCGACCATCCGTCCGACCTGCTCCTTCCCCGCCCGCCCGTGACCGCAGACCGCCCCCTTTACCTGCTGCGGGGTGTAGGAGCGCACCGGAATCGCCCGCTGGCCGGCGGCCAGTAGAACCACACCGCGGGCCTGACCGACGGCAAAGGCCGTCCGCGCGTTGACCCCGAAATAGAGCGCCTCGATGGCGACGGCGTCCGCCCCGTGGAGGTCGAGCAGCTCCCCAACGCGCGCGTGGATTTCGGCCAGCCGCGTCTCGAGGGGAACCCCGGCGACCGTCTGGATCACGCCGTCGCCCAGCGCCCGCAGACGCGAGCCCGCGCCCTGGACCACGCCGTAGCCGGTGTCCGCAGTGCCGGGATCGATGCCGAGGACGATCATGGAGCACCATTCTGCGTGCCGATCCGGACGCCTCCTGGGCCCGCGCACCTTCAATCCAGTGCATCGGGATGCCGATAAGGGCTAAGGATGTTCGGAAGAGCGCAGCGGACCGGGGTGTCGGACGAGCTCGAGCGCCTGCGGCGGCAGGTCACCGAGCTGCAGGCGGAGCTTGCCCGGGGGGTGCGGATCGACGGACTCACCGGCCTGCTCACCGCCCACATGTTCCGCGGGCGGCTGGCCGAGGAGATCGCCCGCGGACGGCGCTACCAGCGATCCCTGTGCCTGGCCGTTGTGGCCGTCGACGACTTCGCGGCGATCGAAAGCGCGCACGGGTTCAAGACCAGCGACCAGCTGCTCGCGGCGATGGGCGCACGTCTGCACCAGACCACTCGGGTCCACGATCTGGTCGGTCGCACCGGCCCCGCCGAGTTCGCGATCCTGCTCCCTGAGACCGACCCCGGCGAGGCCCAGACGGGACTGGCGCGGGTACTGATGGAGATCGAGGAGGTCGCGCAGGCCGTGGTCGGTGGCGCGACGGCGTCGGTGGGTGTCGCCCAGCTCGGCCGCCGGCTCACCGCGGCGGACATGCTCGCGGACGCTCGGATGGCGCTCGAGCACGCCCAGGGCGCCGGCGGCGGCCAGATCGTCGTGGCCGGCGACATTCGGGATCCCGCCGACGCCGCGGCCAGAGCGCTCGAGCGCGACGCGGTCGTCGTGCTGGCCGTAGCCCTCTCCGAGCGCGATCACTACACCGGAGATCACTCCACGGCGGTGATCGACATGGCGGCCGCGATCGCCCGCCACATCGGGCTGCGGGCCACCGAGGTCGAGCGGATCAAATCGGCCGCGCTCCTACACGACATCGGCAAGGTGGCGATCCCGGACATGATCCTGCACAAACCCGGCCCGCTCACCGACGAGGAATGGAAGCTGATGCGCGAGCATCCCGTGATCGGGGAGCGGATCCTCAGCGCGGTCCCGGGCATGAGACCGGTGGCGCGGATCGTGCGCCACGAACACGAGCACTGGGATGGGAGCGGCTACCCGGACGGGCTCCTGGGCGAGCAGATCCCGCTCGGGAGCCGCATCATCCTGGCCGCCGACGCGTATCACGCGATCACCTCCGACCGCCCGTATCGGGCCGCGCGCTCACATCGCAGCGCGATTGAGGAGCTCAGTCGCGGCGCCGGGTCGCAGTTCGACCCCGTCGTCACGGCGGCGCTGATCGGCCATCTGTACGGCCAGCGCCAGGCCGGCGCGCTTGCGGCCTGAGCAGCGGCCCGCTGGGACTACCGGCCCACGCAGGCCGTGGGGAGGCCCGGGGTGGTCATCCGGTAGACCCGCCACGCGCCCACGCGGGCGATCAGCACCCGGCTCGTCAACCGGGGATCGATGGGCGGCGGGCCGCCGTCGATCGAGTCGTGGGGTCCGACGAACATCACGCCCTGGTCGTGCATCGTCGTGCCGACGCGCTCAAGGGTGACATGAAGCTTCCAGGCCAGTGCGGTCTGGACGGAGTGATTGACCGCGGCGAAGCTCGAGCGGCACGGGAACACGCCGTCGTGCCCGCCCACGGCCGCGACCGCCGCCGACAGCTGATCGAGTCTCGTCACCGCCGTGGCCGCGATGGGCTCCTGGGCCCGGGCCAGGCTCACGCGGCCCGTGATGAACGGCACGGTGAGCGCGATCAGCAGGACCACCACCGCGCCGCCCACGACGACCGGCCCCAGCGCCCCTCCCCTAAAGGCCCGGCGAACCGCCGTCCCCGCCAGCTCGGCCACCTGCACCACCCCGACGCCGGCCAGCACGCAGGCCACCGCGGCGGCCGGCAGGTAGAAGCGCTCGAGCCCGGGATACCCGTCCAGCGTCATCCCGACCACGATCACCCACCAGCCGGCCGCCATGCCCGCCAGGGCCAGCGTCAGCCGGTCGCGCCGGGCCGCAGCCAGGCCAGTGGCGACCAGGGCCATGAACAGCACCGGGATCGTCTGCAGGTCGACGCCTCGGCGGAGCACTTCGAGGAACGGGTGCGCGCCGAGGTCGCCGTTGTACTCCTGGGCGTGCGTCGCGGCCAGCAGCGGCTGTCCGGTGCTGATCCAGGGCGGCACGAACCAGAAGAAGGGGATCGCGATCAGCCCGACGAGGATCAGCGCCCGGGCCCACGGGGCGCGGAAGGCGGGCTCGCGGAACCACAGCCAGGCGGCGTAGACGATGATGAACGGCCAGGCCTCCGGGCGCATCAGTGAGGTGGCCACTCCGAGCGCGAACGCCGACCAGTGGCGTCCGTCGAGATGCCGGTCGATGGCCCACAGCGACGTTCCGATCAGCAGGGGCTCGGACGTCCCCCGGAGCCAGTAGTAGAACCAGTCCTGGGTGAGCAGGACGGCCGCCACGGCCAGCACCCCGGCGGTCACCGCCGCCCACCGCGGTCTGCCGAGGAGCCGGCCGCTCAGCCGGTAAGCGGCCACCAGCCCGAGCAGGCCACCGGCCCGGGCGACGATCACCCACAGCGTCGGGGCGGCTCCGCCGAACAGCCCCAGGAAGGCGGTGACGATCACCGGCAGCGGCTTCCAGGACGGGCCGCCGCCGACGAAGAAGCTGAGATGAGGGTCGAACACCTCCCTGCCCCACACGATCCACGACCATGGGTCGTAGCTCGGCACGGTCGGCAGCACAGCCGCGGACAGCGCCGCGAGGGCCAGACAGCCGATCGTGGCGAGGAGGAACGGCGAGGCGAGCCAGGCCCGCCAGAGCGTCCCGCCGCCCTCGCCCGCCGGCGGCTCCGGCCCCGGGGGCCGGAGCGGCTTCTGGGGGACGGTCTGAGCCTCCACCGAGCTTCTCTAGGAGGGCGAGAACCGACAGCGCACGAGCGTCCCGATCACGCGGAACCCATCGACCGCCGTGAGCTTCTTGCCTTCCTCGGTCGAGCGGGCGCGGTAGTGGACCGGGACCTCGAAGATCCGCTCCCTGCGCTGGACGAGCCTGGCTGTTATCTCGGGCTCGATCGCGAACCCGGGCGAGCTAAGCCCCAGGCTGCGAAACAGGTCGGTCCTGATCATCTTGTGGCACGTCATGATGTCGTGCAGGTAGACGTTGAAGAGCAGGTTGCAGGCGAGCGTAACGCCCTTGTTACCCAACACATAAAGGAACGAGTGGCTGGTGTAGCCGTCGAACGCGCGCACTCCGAAGGCTGCGTTCGAGCGGCCGTCCAGCAGCGGCGGCATCAGTAGCGAGAGGTCCTTGGGGTCGTACTCGAGGTCGGCGTCGAAGATGGCCGAGTACTCCCCCGCGGCCTGGGCCAACGCGGTCTGCACGGCGGCGCCCTTGCCCCGGTTCTGCGGATGCTCGAACAGCCGCACCTGGCCGTCCCAGTTGCGCTCGCGCAGGATCTCGCGCGTCCCGTCGGTCGAGCCGTCGTCCACCACGATCAGCTCGAACTCCGTCGGCAGCTCCGTGGCCAGCACCTCGTCGATCGCCCGCTCGACGCGCTCGCGCTCGTTGTAGACCGGCATCAGGATCGAGAGCATGGGTGCGTGAGTCGGGGCGGATTGGGCGGGAACCGCAACCTGAAGGGTGCCCGCAGAGGATCAGCGATGCTAGCGGACGCGTCGTGATTGAGGCAGGATGCCCGGCATGGACTTCGCCGGCGCTGGACTGCTGGACGGGCTCGAGGGCGCGGAGCGAACCGCACGGGAGCAGCTGCTCGAGCGCCTGGCCGGCGAGGGGTTCACGCTCGAGGAGCTGCGACGGGCGGTGGCCGAGGACAGGCTCGCGCTGCTGCCGGTCGAGCGGGTGCTCGGCGGGCAGTACTCGGCGGCGGAGATCGCGGAGCGGACGGGGTTGCCAGCCGAGCGCCTGCTCCGGATGCGCCGGCTGCTCGGCCTGCCCGAGTCCGGGCCCGACGACAGGGTGTTCAGCGACGAGGAGGTCGCGGCCGCCGAGTCGATGATGACCTTCGTGCAGGCCGGGCTCAGCCAGGAGGCCATCGTCGAGATCACCCGCGTCCTCGGCGAGGCGATGGCGCGGGTCGCCGCCGCCACCACCGGCGCCTTCGCCGACAGCTTCATGGAGCCGGGAGACAGCGAGCAGGACGTGGCCTGGCGATTCGCCGAGCTGGCCGAGCGGTTCACCTCTGTGCTCAGCCCGGTGCTGCTGGCCGCCTACAAGGCCCACCTGCGCGAGACCGTGCGCGGTGGGGTGATCAGTCGGGCCGAGCTGGCGGCCGGTCACCTCGCGGGTGAGCAGGAGATGGCCGTCTGCTTCGCCGATCTGGTCGGGTTCACCGCCCTGGGCGGAGAGCTCGAGCCCCAGGAGCTCGGTGGGGTGGTCGGCGCGTTCGCGGAGCTGGCCGCGGACGTCGCGGAGCCACCGGTCCGGCTGGTCAAGACGATCGGCGACGCGGCGATGCTCTCGAGCCGCGAGCCGGCGCCGCTGGTGGGAGCTGCGCTCTCGCTGCTCGAGGCCGTCGAGGCCGCCGATCTGCCGAGCCTCCGCGCGGGCGTGGCCTTCGGAAGGGCACTCCCACGCTCGGGGGATCTCTACGGCCACGCCGTCAACCTGGCCAGCCGGGTGACGGGGATCGCCCGCCCGGCGAGCGTGCTCTGCACCAAGGAGGTTCACGACGCCGCGCGGGCGGACTTCGACTGGTCCTTCGCCGGCCGCCACCGCCTCAAGGGCATCGGCGAGGCGGTCCCGCTGTACCGGGCGCGGCGACTGCGAGAGGAGTGAGCGCCCAGCCGAGCGGCTAGGACACTGACAGCAGGTCGACCACGAACACGAGCGGCGAATTGGGCGGGATCGTCGAACCGCTGCCGGCCTTGCCGTAGGCCAGGCTGGCCGGAATGATCAGCTCGCGGCGGCCGCCGACCTTCATGCCAGGGATACCCTGGACCCAGCCCGGGATCACGCTGCCGGCGGTCAGCGGCGTCGTGAACGGCTGGTTGCGGCTCCAGGACGAGTCGAACTCCTTGCCCGTCTTGCACAGGACGCCGACGTAGTTGACCGTGACCGTAGCCCCGGGCTCGGCCGTCTGGCCGGTCCCGGTGATCAGGTCCTTCGTGACCAGCGCCTTGGTCGGGCACACCTTGGGCGGCGTCACCGTGGGCTCGGTCGCGAGGTCGGGCGGCGGCTTGGGCGTCGTCGGAACCGACGCCTCGGTCGCGCCTCCGGACGGCGCGAGCTGGACTCCACTGGCTCCCGAGCTGCCGCACGCGGCCAGGGCCAGGCCGCAGAGGGCGGCTGCACCGAGGGCTAGGGTTCGCTTCGGCATCCGGGCCAGGGTAGCGGGCTTGCCCAAGCTAGGACGCGATCCGCTCGAGGACCGCGCTGTCCACGTCGAAGTTGGCGTTCACCGCCGCCACGTCGTCCGATTCCTCGATCGCGTCGATCAGTCGGAGCAGCCTGGTCGCATCGGCTTCGTCCACGGGAACCCGCGCCTTGGGCCGCCAGCTGATGTCGCTGCTCTCGATCTCCACGCCCGACTGCTCGAGCGCATCGCGCACCGCGACCAGGTCGCCGGGCTCGGTCACGACCTCGAACACGTCCTCGTCCACCGAGATGTCCAGCGCGCCCGCGTCGATCGCGGCGATCAGATCATCCTCGTCGTAACGGGTGGCGTCGACCACGATCACGCCCTGCTTGTCGAACAGGTACGACACCGACCCGGGCTCACCCAGGCTCCCGCCGTTCTTGGACAGGAGGTGACGCACCTCGGACCCGGTCCGGTTGCGGTTGTCGGTCAGCGCCTCGATCAGCAGCGCCACGCCGCCCGGTCCGTAGCCCTCGTAGATGACGGTCTCGATCTGCTCGCCGTCGGATCCTTCCCCGGTGCCCTTGGCGATGGCCCGCTCGATGTTGTCCTTGGGCATCGAGGCGTCGCGGGCCTTCTGGACGGCGAGCGCGAGCCCGGAATTGCCCTCGGGGTCACCCCCACCCTCCCGCGCCGCGACCGTAATCGCGCGGGCGAGCTTGGTGAACTGCTGGCCGCGACGTGCGTCGACGACGGCCTTCTTGTGCTTGATCGAGTGCCACTTTGAGTGACCGGACATACCAATCTGAGTCTAGAGCCGCAGTCCCGCGCAGACGGGGGCGCTACCCCCGCGGCCAGGCCGTGGGATGGTCGCGATACCAGTCGATCGTCCGCCGCAGGCCATCCTCGAGCGTGACCTCGGGAGCCCACCCAGTGAGCCCGTGTAGCTTGGTGAAGTCGACCCATTGGCGATCGACCTCACCCCGCGGCGTTCCCTCCCCGCGGACGTCGGGCTCGAGCTCGGTGCCGGCCAGCCGGCACACCAGCGCCACCACGTCGGCCACCCGGTGGGGCGTTCCCCCGCCGGCATTGAACGCCTCCCCGCTGGCCTCGCCCCGGCCGAGCGCGTCCCAGATCGCCAGGTAGGCTCGAACCGCGTCCTCGACGTAGAGGAAGTCGCGTTCGGGCGAGCCGTCGGAGCGGATCACCGGCCGGCGACCGGCGAGCGCCGCGCACACCGCCTCCGGAACCAGCCGCGAGTGGTTCGTGTCGCCGCCCCCGTACAGGTTCGCGAACCGGGTCACGGCCACCGGGAGCCCAAAGCTCGGCCAGTAGGAGCGGGCGATGGCGTCGCAGGCCGCCTTGGACACGTCGTAGGGGTACATGGCCAGAAGCGGCTGGGTCTCGCGGTAGGGGAGCGCATCCTGGGGCCCGTAGGCCTTGTCCGAGGAGGCCACGACCACGCGCTGCACACCGCCCAGCCGGCAAGCCTCGAGCACCAGCCACGTCCCGCGGACATTGGTCTCGAACGTCGACAGCGGCGCCTTGCTCGCGCTCCCGACGAGCGTCTGGGCCGCGAGGTGGAAGACGCTGTCCACCTCGTAGTCGCTCAGGGCCCGGGTCAGGAGATCCGCGTTGCCGACGTCGCCGTGGACGACGTCCACCTCCCGGTCGAGCTCCATGAGCTCGAGCGCCGAGACCGCCGGCTGGTCGCGTCGCACCGCGACCACGCGCGCCCCCCGCTCGAGCAGGGCCTTGACCAGCCACGAACCCAGCAGCCCGTACGCACCCGTGACCAGCACCGAGCGTCCGCTCAGATCCGGGGCCTCCGCGGGCTTCACCGGCCGATTATCCATTGCTATGAGAGGATCAGAGCCGGATGGCGATCGCCAACCCGGAGATCTTCAAGGCCTACGACATCCGGGGCCTGTACGGCAGCGAGATCGACGCCGGCGTGGCCCGGCTGATCGCTCGCGCGTTCGTGGGCGTGATCGCCGAGCTCGAGGGCAAGGCACCGTCGGAGCTGAAGCTCGGCCTCGGGCACGACATGCGTCTGACGGCGCCCGAGCTCGCCGCCGCCTATCGCGACGGCATGTGCAGCGAAGGCGCGACCGTGCTCGACGCCGGGCTGGTGGCCACCGAGATGCTGTACTACCTGGTCGGCTCGCGGGACCTCGACGGCGGGGTGATGTGCACGGCCTCGCACAACCCGAAGAGCTACACCGGCGCCAAGCTCGTCAAGCGCGGCGCGATCGCTCTCTCGGGCGACGCCGGAATCGGCGACGTGCGCGACCGGATCGCCGCCGGCCTGGGCGATCCTCCCGGCGGTGGCCATGCTGAGGACGTCTCGATCTACCAGGAGTTCCACGAGGCGGCCATGCGGTTCATCGACCCGGCCACGGTCAGTCCGCTCCGGGTCGTGGTCGACGGCGGCAACGGAATGGCCGGCCCGATGATCGGCCCGCTCCTGCACCAGCTCGGCCTCGACCTGGTCGAGACCTACTGGACGCCAGACGGGAACTTCCCCGATCACGAGCCCAACCCGATGCTGCCCGAGAATCGCGAAATGATCATCAACAGGGTGATCGAGGAGGGCGCCGACCTGGGGATCGCCTGGGACGGCGACGCCGACCGCTGCTTCTTCATCGACGACCGGGGCGTGTTCGTGGACGGCGACTTCCTGACCGCGCTGCTGGCCGACTCGATGCTGGCCAAGAACCCCGGCCCCCCCACCCCGACGATCCTCTACGACGTGCGGGCCAGCCGTGCCGTTCCGGACACCGTGGAGCGCGCCGGCGGCACCGCGCTGATGAACCGGGTCGGTCACGCCTTCTTCAAGACGCGGATGCGCGAGGAGCACGCGATCTTCGGCGGCGAGGTCTCAGGGCACTACTACTTCCACGATTTCTACTGCGCGGACTCGGGGACGATCCCCGCGCTGCTGATCCTGGAGCTGCTGTCCGCCCGCGCCGCGCGGATGTCCGAGCTGCTCGAGCCCTACCGGTCCAAGTACTTCATCTCCGGGGAGATCAACTCCGAGGTCGCCGATCAGGAAGCCAGGCTCGCGGCGCTCGAGACCCGCTACTCGGACGGATACGAGTACCACCTCGACGGGCTCTCGGTCGAGTACGACGACTGGCACTTCAACGTCCGCCCCTCCAACACCGAGCCGCTGTTGCGGCTGTGCCTCGAGTCGCTGCGATCGCCGGAGGACATGGAGCGCCGGCGCGACGAGGTGCTGGGCCTGATCCGGGCTTGAGCTTCTCCGACACCGAGCAGGCCGGAATCCACAGGCTGTCGGTGCCGACGCCGTTCGCGGTCGGGCGGGTCAACTGCTATCTGATCGAGGACGAGCCGCTGACGCTGATCGACACCGGGCCCAACTCTGGCAAGTCGCTGGACGAGCTCGAGCAGGCGCTGGCCGCCCACGGACGCTCGATCGAAGAGCTCGAGCTGATCGTGATCACCCACCAGCACATGGACCATCTCGGCCTGCTCGAGGTCCTGGCCCGCCGCTCGGGAGCCGAGGTCGCCGCGCTCCACCTGCTGCGCCCGTATCTGGCCAATTTCCGCGAGAGCGCGGCCGACGACGACGAGTTCGCGCGCGCGGTGATGCGCCGGCACGGGATCCCGGCCGACCTGGCGACCGTTCTCGGAGCGGTGGGAGCCGCCTTCCGGGCCTTCGGCTCGCGCGGGAAGGTGACCCGCGAGCTTCACGACGGCGACTCGCTGGCCCTGCGGGACCGCACCTTCCAGGTGCTCCACCGTCCCGGCCACAGCCCGTCCGACACCGTGTTCTGGGACCCCGAGCGTCGGATCCTGATCGCCGGCGACCACCTGCTGGCCCACATCTCCTCCAACCCGCTCGTGTCCCGCCCGCTTGAGCCGTCCGGCGACGGTGGCGCGAGCACCCGCCGGCCGCCGGCCCTGATCACGTACATCGACTCGATGCTGGCCACTCGGGAGCTGCCCGCGCGGCTGGTCCTCACCGGCCACGGCGAACCGATCGCCGATCACGTCGCGCTGATCGACGAGCGGCTGGCGCTTCACCAGCGCCGGGCGGAGAAGATCCTGGGCATGCTCGAGCCCCGGCCCCTGACGGCGTACGAGGTCGCGCTGCAGATGTGGGGAAACGTCGCGGTCACGCAGGCCTACCTGACCCTCTCGGAGGTCCTCGGCCACGTCGACCTGCTGGTCCGGGACGGGCTCGTCCGGGAGGGCGAGGACGACGACGTCGTGACCTTCGAGGCGGTCAGCTGACTACGGATACGCGGCGGTGCCCGACACCACCGGCGACACGGTCACGGTGCGGCACTGGTATGCCCCGTTGGGGATCGATGTCCGCAGCGTCGCGGTGTCGTTCGGAGGAATGACCTGCAGTCCGTAGGCGGTCGTGCAGCCCGCGGTCGAGGTGAAGCCGTGGGTCACGCCGAGGCGGAACGAGACCGTCGCCCCGGCGGCGACCGTCAGCGGGGCCAACGGGACCGTGCCGAAGAAGTCATGGGTCGTGTGCGTCGGGATCGTCGGCAGCGGCCCGCCGGCGCGGTCCAGGAACAGCACGCCCGGATATCCGTAGGTGTTGCAGCTGGTGGAACCGGTGTTGCGCATCGCGAACCCGAGCAGTCCGTGACCCGTGGCCGCCTGCCCACCCAGGAAGGAGAGCTGGAGATCGACGGCCCGGCAGATCGGCGGTCCCGACGGCGTCGTGGTCGCGGGCTGGGTGCTGGTCTGCGTGGCGGTCGTGGCCGGCGCCGCGGGCGCGGTCGTCGCCGGGGTTGACGGGCTCGTGACCACCGCCGACGGACTCGAGCTGCTCGACGACGTGCCCGAGCCGCCGCACGCAGCCAGCGCCAGGGCGGCGGCGCAGACCAGAGCACACGGTCGGAACCGTCTCATGGTCTGATCCTTCGTGAACTGCACGTTCACCTCCTGCCGAGCCGCGTGCGACCATCTGGCCGAGCACATGGATCACAGCCACGTCCCGCGCCAGCTACGAACCCGGCGCCCGAGCCGGATCGTAGCGTTCCTCGACCGTCATGCCCCCTTCTGGGAGCCCCAGGTCGTCGTCGCGGCGGCCATCGGGCTCGACTTCTTCCTGACGCGGCGGGTCACGGTCGGGCCGTCCTGGCTGCTTCCGAGCGTCGAGGGCCTGCTCCTGATCGGGCTGGCGATGGCCTCACTGCATCCGGGCGCTCATCGTTCACGTCTACGCCGGAGGGTCGCCATCGGCCTGATCGGGGTGGTCAGCGCCGTCAACACGTTCTCCCTCGTCGTGCTCTGCCACCTCCTGATCAACGGCACCAAGGCGAGCGGGCGCTCGCTGATCTTCACCGGTGTGGTGCTGTGGGTGACGAACGTGCTCCTGTTCGGGCTGTGGTTCTACGAGCTTGATCGCGGCGGACCGCTGGAGCGCGCGGCGCGCACGGATGCCTACGCCGACTTCCTGTTTCCCCAGATGACTGATGCGGCCCAGTTCGTTCCGGCCCAGTGGATGCCCCGTCTGGTCGACTACCTGTACACGTCGTTCACCAACGCCACGGCGTTCAGCCCCACGGACGTGATGCCCCTGAGCGCGGCGGCCAAGTGGCTGATGAGCGCTCAGGCCCTCGGATCGCTGGTCACCGTCGGCCTGGTGGTGGCCCGCGCGGTCAACATACTCAACGCCTGATGATCGCCTGGGAGCTGATCGTCTGCGGCCTCCGAGGTCACGACCTGATCGGCGTGGGGGCCGGCGAGCTGCGGCCCGAGGACGCCGTGATCGCCCGGGAGTACGACGGGCAGCGCTGGCACCGGTGCCTGCGCTGTGACAGCTGGATCCCGCTGCCCGCGCCCAGGTCGCCTGAAGCCGACCACCCGCCAGACCGGGACCAGATCGAGATCCCGGCCCGCGGCAAGGCGCTACGGGACAAGATCGTGCTCCGCCTGATCGCGGTCGACCGCGTAGTCCACTTCCTGCTCCTGGTGACGCTCGGGATCGCCGTGCTCGTGCTGGCCGCCCATGAGCGCAGCGCCCGGGGCGAGTTCGAGCGCGTGCTCGCGGCGCTCCAGGCCGGCGTGGCCGGCGGACCGGTGCAGACCACCGGTCACGTCGGGATCGTGCGCGATCTCGACAAGCTGTTCTCGCTGCGCGCCCACACCCTGCGCCTGGTCGGTGCCGCGCTCCTCGGCTACGGCCTGCTCGAGGGCGTCGAGGCCGTCGGACTGTGGCTGCTCAAGCGCTGGGCCGAGTACCTGACGTTCCTGGCCACCGTCATCCCGCTGCCCTTCGAGGTCTATGAGATCGTCGACCGGGCATCCGTCCTCAAGGTCATCGGGTTCATCATCAACCTGGCGATCGCCGTGTACCTGCTGGTGGCCAAGCGCCTGTTCGGCTTGCGCGGCGGCGGTGCCGTCGACGAGACGCAGCGCAGGGCGGCGATGAGCTGGGAGGCGATCGAGCGGGCGACCCCGGCCATCGCCAGCCCGGCCTGAACGGTGGCCGAGCCCGATCCCAACGCCCTCGAGGCCGAGATCCACCGGATCGGGACCGAGCTGGCCGCGGCGTTTCCCTCCGGTGGGCGACATCCTGTGCGTTCGCTGGACGCGCGGGCGATGGATCTTGCCTCGCGGGACCGAGAGCTGCGCGCCGCCCTGTTCCGGTTCGTCGACGTCGTCCCGGCCTGCCGGTCGGTCGACGACGTGGCCCGGCACCTGCGCGGTTTCCTGGAAGAGGTGCCCGAGGCGCCCCCGCCGATAGCTGCGGCCATGAGGATCTCGGACAACCGGGCCGCGCGGGCCGCTCTCGGCGTCGCCGCCGCCGCCGGGGTCAAGCACATGGCCCACCGGTTCATCGTCGGCGAGACACCGAGCTCAGCGGCCCGCGTCCTCCGTGGTCTGTGGCAACACGGCGTGGCGAGCTCGATCGACCTGCTCGGCGAGGCAACCGTGACCCAGGCCGAGGCGGACCGGTACGCGGCCCGGTGCGGGGAAGCGCTCGAACAGGTGGCGGCGCAGTCGAGGCGATGGCCCGATCGTCCAGGGCTCGAGGAGGACGGAAGCGGCCCCCTGCCCCGCACCAACGTGTCGGTCAAGATCTCGGCGCTCACGCCATTGCTCCGGCCCGACGCCCCGGAGCTCGGCAAGCTCGACGCCGCGGCCCGGCTTCGCCCGCTGCTGCGCGTGGCCCGGGAGCTGGACGCCCATGTCCACATCGATATGGAATCGCTCGACTCCCGGGAGGCGGTGCTCGAGCTGATCCTGGATGTGCTGGCTGAGGAGGAGTTCGCCTCCGGACCGTCGACCGGCATGGTGCTGCAGGCGTACCTGCGGGACTCCCCCGAGCAGCTCTCCCAGATCCTCGCCTGGTCGGCGTCCTGCGCTCGGAATCCACCGCTCACGGTGCGGCTGGTCAAGGGCGCGTACTGGGACCACGAGCTCGTCGAAGCCCGACAGCACGGATGGCCGGCACCGGTGTTCGAGGTCAAGGCCGACTGCGACCGCAACTTCGAGACGCTGACCCGCAGGCTGCTCGACGCCCGCCCGAGCGTGCGCGTGGCCGTCGCCTCCCACAACCTGCGCTCGGTCTCACACGCAATCGCGTACAACCGCCTGACCGGCGGCCAGGACCGCGACCTGGAGATGCAGGTCCTCCGCGGTCTGGGCGACGAGCTCCAGGACGCACTGGCCTCGAAGGGCTTCCGGGTCCGCACGTACTGCCCCGTGGGGGACCTCGTCGCCGGCATGGCCTATCTGGTGCGGCGCCTGCTCGAGAACACGAGCAACGAGAGCTTCCTCCACGAGCAGGCCCAGGGCGTGCCGCTCGATGTGCTGCTGGCGGCGCCGTGACTACGCTCATATTGACCGCCATGACCCCGTTTGCCAACGAGCCGATCCTCGAGCTGCGCCGCGCCGCGGTGCGCTCTCAGCTGTCCGACGCCCTGGCCCGCGTGGAGCACGATCTGCCGCTGAGCATCCCGGTCATGATCGGCACGGATGAGCGCGCCGGGGACGAGATCGTCTCCACCGACCCGGGCGATCCCGAGCGCGTCGTGGCCCGGGCGGCCGCGGCCGGCGAGACCGAGGTCGGCGAAGCCGTGGCCACGGCCAGGGACGGTTTCCGGGCCTGGAGCGCGGTCAGCGCCGAGCAGCGCGCGGAGGCCCTGATCCGCGCCGCCGCGTGGATGCGCGAGCGCCGGCTGGAGCTGGCGGCGCTCCAGGTCCGCGAGTGCGCCAAGCCATGGCCGGAGGCCGACGCCGACGTGTGCGAGGCGATCGACTTCCTCGAGTACTACGCCCGCGAGGCGATCAGGCTCCAGACGGGTCCCGAGCTCCTCCAGGTCCCGGGCGAGCGCAACGACATGCACTACGCGCCCCGCGGGGTGACGGCCGTGATCTCGCCGTGGAACTTCCCGATGGCCATCCCGTGCGGGATGACCGCCGGCGCCCTGGCCACCGGCAACGCGGTCGTGCTCAAGCCGGCCGAGCAGTCGCCCGGGTGCGCCATGCGGGTCGTCCAGGCGCTCCGCGCCGGCGGCGTGCCGGCCGCCGCGCTCGGCCTGCTCCCCGGGGAGGGCAACGTCGGGGCGGCGCTCGTCGGGCACCCGGACGTGCGGACGATCGCGTTCACGGGGTCGCAACCGGTCGGTCTGGAGATCATGCGCAGCGCGGCCGACGTGCAGCCCGGACAGCTGGCCATCAAGCGCGTTATCGCCGAGCTGGGCGGCAAGAACTGCGTGATCGTCGACGCGGACGCCGACCTGGACGACGCCGTCCCGGCCATCGTCTCCTCGGCGTTCGTGTACGCCGGCCAGAAGTGCTCAGCCGCGGCCCGGGTGCTGGTCCACGAGGCGATCGCCGACCGGCTGATCGAGCGCGTCGTGGGCGCCGTGCGGGTGCTGGTGGTCGGGCAGGCCGACGAGTTGGGAACCGACGTACCGCCCGTGATCGAGCGCGCGGCCCAGGAGCGCGTCGCCCGCTACGCCGAGCTCGCGGCGCAGCAGGGCGCGATCGCCGTCGGCGGCGAAGCGGTCCCGGATCGTGGCTGGTTCTGTCCCCCCGTCGTCGCCGTCGACCTGGAGCCGTCCTCGCCGGTGCTGACGGACGAGATCTTCGGCCCGCTGCTGGCCATCGGCCGGGTGCGCGACGTCGAGGAGGCCTGCGACATCGTCGACAGCCTCCCGGTGGCGCTGACCGGCGGCCTGTTCGCCCGGGATCCCGCGACCGTGCGCTACGTGCGGGCCCGGAGCCCCGTCGGCAACCTGTACGTCAACCGCGGGACCACGGGAGCGATGGTCGCCCGCCAGCCGTTCGGCGGCAACCGGCTCTCGGGGACCGGGACCAAGGCCGGCGGCCCCGATTATCTGCTGCACTTCGTCGAGCCCCGCGCCGTGACCGAGAACACGGTCAGGCACGGGCTCGTCGTCTGACCGAGGGCGTCGCTGCGGGGGCGAGCACGAGGTTTGCTGGCGTAGTTGCGCATACGTCAACTCTGCCGGCAAGGTTCTGGCCCGCCCGAGGCTGCTCATTTACGCGGACCGCCCCATTTTCATCCGACTCGGGTGCCCGCAGGCCATGACTTTGCTGAATTGGTTCTACATACGTATACCCCGGCAGCAAAGTCCGAGCTTAAATCCGCGGCGGCGCGGAAGAAAAAATCGCCCGGAGGGGTTGATATCCGCCCCGCTCCGGTCGATCATCGTCGTGGAGGTCGTGTTTTGATCCCGCCCGCATACGCATGGAAGCTGGTGCTCGCGGTCGCTCTGTTCGCCGCGATCGTCACCAGCGCGTACGCGCGGGCCCCCCGCCACGCCGCCTCCGGCGCGGAGCTTCGCCGTCTGGTGGCCGGCGCCCTGGCGCTATACGGCGTGGGGACGATCGCCATCCTCAGTCGTCACGCCGTGCTCGCTGCACTCCTGTACGCGGCCGGCATCGCCGTCTCGGCGCTCGCGGCCTGGCTGTCCCGGGGCACGGACTCGGGCGGCGGCCCGCCACCCGGTGACGAGCCGGCCGACCAGCAGCCCCCGCGGGATCCGGACGGGCTCCCCACGTTCGATTGGGCCGCCTTCGAACGTGAGTTCAGCGCTTATGCCAGCAGGCACGAGCGCGTCCCGGTTCGCTAGCCCTCGCTCGCGATCAGGTCCGCGACGGCCACCGGGGCCCACAGATGCACGGCGTGGCCGGCGCCGGGGACGACCGCGACGCGGGCGCCCGGGAGGGCGCCGGCCATCTGCTCGGCGACCCCGACGAACCTGTGGTCGCGCTCGCCGACGATGAGCGTCACCGGCATCGCCAGCTCCCCCAGGCGGCCCCACAGCGACGGCAGCGTTCCCGTGCCCAGGCCGCGGAGCGCCCGGGCCAGTCCCGACGGTGTGTTGCCCAGCCGGTCGGCGTGAGCCCGAGCGGCGGCCGCCGCCGGCAGCCCGGCCAGCACCGGAGTCTGCGCCCACCGCGTCGCGAAGTCGTCGATGCTCGAGCGCTCGATCTCCGCCGCCAGCAGCTCATCGGAGCGGCGGCGCTCCTCGCGCTGCGCCGGGTCGGCGATCCCCGGAGAGGCGCCGATCAGGACCAGTCGCTGCACGCGATCGGGATACGCGAGGGCCGCATGGAGCGCGAGCCGCCCGCCCATCGAGTAACCGGCCAGGGTGAAGTGCCGGGGCGCCAGGCCGGCGAGATCCTCGAGGACGGACTCGAGCGTCACCGGCTGGGCGCCTGACTGCGAGCCGTGGCCGCGGATGTCGGGGGCCAGCGGGCGCGCGGGACCCCGATAACTTTCCCCCAGCGCGGCGACCACGGGATCCCAGCTCGCACCGGTGTGCGTGAACCCGTGGAGGAGGACGATCGCCGGTGCCATAACCGGATCATGACCCCCACCGACACCTATCTGCTCCTGCGCGCGTTCTGCGACGAGCTCGCGCGCTGCGGCCTGGAGCACGCCTGCACGTCACCGGGCTCGCGCTGCGCGCCGATCGTGCTCTCGCTCGTCCGCGAGCCCCGCATCCGCTGCTGGTCGCACGTCGACGAGCGCTGCGCGGGCTTCTTCGCGCTCGGGGCGGCCAAGGCCTCGGGACGGCCGGCCGCCATCACCTGCACGTCAGGCACCGCGGCCGCCAACCTCGGCCCGGCGGTGATCGAGGCCTTCTGGGCCCGGGTCCCGCTGATCGTGCTCACCGCCGACCGGCCGCCCGAGCTGCGCGACGTCGGAGCGGGCCAGACGATCGATCAGATCAAGCTCTACGGCAGCGCGGCCAAGTGGTTCTTCGAGGTCGGCGTGTACGACGCGACGCCCGAGCGCCTGCGCTGGATCCGCTCCCTGGCCTGCCGCGCCTACTGGACCGCGCTCGAGGGTCCCGCCGGCCCGGTGCACCTCAACTTCCCGCTCCGCGAGCCGCTGGTCCTGGACGAGCCGCTGCCCGAGGACGACACCGGCCGCGACGACGGGCGGCCCTACGTGGTCTACGCGCCTCGCCACGCGGCCGCCCCCGGCGGAGACCAGCATCCGTTCGGCCGGATCGTGATCGTGGCCGGCGGCGGCGAGGCGGACACCGGAGCGCAGGCCGAGCTGGCCGAAGTCGCCGCCGCGGCCGGGATCCCGGTCCTCGCCGACCCGCTGTCCGGCGCGCGTCGCGGACCGGCCGCGATCGCGCATTACGACCTGCTGCTGCGGGAGCCGGCGTTTGCAGCGGCGCATCGGCCCCAGTTCGTGCTCCGCGTCGGCGATCTCCCGACCTCGAAGCCGCTGCGGGCCTGGCTCGCCTCGCTCGCCGACGTGGCTCAGATCGCGATCGATCCCGACGGCACCTGGCAGGACCCCGACGACGTGGTGGGCATGCGAGTCCGCTTCCCGGTCCGGGCGCTGCTCGACCGGTTCGCCGGCGTCACGGACATCGAGACCGAGCCCGGCTGGCTGGACTCGTGGCGGGCGGCCGACCAGGCGGCCGCCCGGGCGATCGACGCTGCGCTCGGCGATGAGCCTTCCGAGCCGCTGGTCGCCCGCCGCCTCGGCCAGTGGCTGCCATCCGAGGCAACGCTCCTCGTCGCCTCGTCGATGCCGATCCGCGACGCCGAGACCTACCTAGCCGCGCGGGAGGACGGCCCGCGCATCCTTAGCAACCGCGGTGCCAACGGCATCGACGGGACGGTCTCGTCCGCGTTCGGGGCACGGGCGGCGAGCGACGGTCCGGTCATCCTGTTGACCGGCGACGTGGCCGTGGCCCACGACGTCGGTGGCCTGCTGGCCGCCCGCCGGCTCGGGTTGGCCCTGACCATCGTGCTGCTCAACAACGACGGCGGCGGCATCTTCCATTTCCTCCCGGTGGCGCGCGAGACCGATGCCTTCGAGGAGCACGTGGCCACCCCCCACGGACTGGACTTCAGAATCGCCGCCGACCTGTATGGCTGCGGTTACGAGCGCCCGCACACCCTCGAGCAGTTGCGCGCGGTCCTGGATCGCGCGCTGGGCGCCGACGGGACGACGATCATCGAGGTTCGCACCGACCGCGAGGAGAACCTGGCTCTACACCGGCGGGTCGCCGAGGCCGTGGCCGCAGCGCTCGGGTAGGGCCTTGGACGGCCCCTAGCCAGCCAGCGCCGGGAGCAGCGCGCCGAGCTTGACCTCGGTCTCGGCCAGCTCGGCGCCCGGGTCCGAGTCGCGCACGATCCCGCACCCCGCGTACAGCCGGGCCAGGCGACCGCGCAGCAGGGCGCAGCGCAGCGCGACGCAGAACTCCCCGTCGCCGGTGGCGTCGGTCCAGCCCACCGGTCCGGCGTACCAGCCGCGGTCGATTCCCTCGAGCGCAGGGATCAGATCCACCGCCGGGTCGCGCGGTTCCCCTCCGACCGCCGGGGTGGGGTGTAGAGCCGCGGTCAGCTCGATCGCCGGCACCGGGGAGGCGAGCTGCGCGCGGATCGGCGTGGCCAGATGCTGGATGTTGGCCACCCGGACGACGGCCGGCTCGCTGGCGGCGGTCACCCAGACCGAGTACGGACGCAGCGCTCGAGCGATGCGGCGCGCCACGATCGCGTTCTCCTCACGGTCCTTGGCGCTGCGCAGCAGGCGCTCCCCCAGGTGGTCGTCCACGGAGGGATCGGCGCTGCGGCCGATCGACCCGGCCAGGGCGACCGTGCTCGCCCGCTGTCCCTCGCGACGGACCAGGAGCTCGGGGCTGGCGGCCAGGAACGTGGCCGCGCCGCGCCCGACGCCGAACACGTAGCAGGAGGGGAACTCCTCGCGCAGCAGGCCGAGAATCGCAGCCGGATCGTGCTCGACCGGGGCGTGGACCTCGACCTCCCGGGCCAGCACGACCTTGTCCAGCAGGCCCGACCGGATCCGCTGGACCGCCCCGGCCACGGCTTCCTCGTAGTGGGACGGAGGCATCGGGCTCTGTACCCGGTAGGTGCCGGTTGGTGCGGGATCCAGCAGCGGCAGCGGGGCGACGCGGAGCTCGGCCAGGCGCGCCGCCAGCCGCGCCACCAGGTCCTCGGCAGCGTCGTCGGGTGCGACCTCCAGGTTCACGGTCGTCTGGCTGCGACCCCCGCGGCGCCCGAGCGAGACCTCGGGCACGAGCAGCGAGGCGGGGGCGAAGCCCTCCCAGTCCACCGAGGCCCCACCATCGGGCGCGAAGGCGAAGCCGCCCACCGCGACCAGCCCCGATCCCGGGGGCCGGTCGCCCGAATCGCACAGGGCGGCCGCCGCCAGCCCGCGCCAGCGCCGGGCCACCTGGGCGAAGCGATCCTGGCCGCGCGCCTCGAGCGCGCGCACGCATCCGAGCGCGGCCAGCGCCCAACCCTCGCGATCCGGTTGTTCGAGGCAGAACCAGGGCTCGCCCGGCCGGCGCGAAGCGAGCGCAACCGCCGTCGGGTCGAGGTCGTGGTCGCTGACCGACGTGACGCTGACCAGCACTGAGGCGCCGGTGGCACGGGCGCGGCGCAGCGCCCGGTCGATCCTGCGCTCGAGCCGGTGGGTCGCCTGAGGGTCGAGCCATTCACGGCTCGCCGGCCGCGAAGTGGCGGACGAGCCCTTCGGGGTCAAGTCTCTCCGCGGCCTCGGGAGATCGCGATCTCGCCGGTGCGGGCCATCTCGATCAGGCCGAACGGCCGCAGCAGCTGCTCCAGCGCGTCGACCTTGTCGCACGTGCCCGTGACCTCGACCACGAGCGAGCGCCGGGTGATGTCGACGACCTTGGCCCGGAAGATCTCGCAGATCTGCATCACCTCGGTGCGCGCCGGCCCGTCAGCGGAGACCTTGAACAGCGCCAGCTCCCGAGCCATCGTCTCCTCCGGCTCCAGATCGCGGATCTTGAGCACGTTGACGAGCTTGTGCAGCTGCTTGGTGACCTGGTCGATGGGATGGATGGCGCCGTCGAGGGTCAGGGTGATCCGCGAGATCCGCTCGTCCTCGGTCGGGCCGACCGCGAGCGTGTCGATGTTGAAGCCGCGCCGCGCGAACAGACCGGCGATGCGGGTCAGTACCCCGGGCTTGTTCTCGACCAGGATCGAGAGGATGTGCTTGCGCCCGGTGCGGATCCCGCCGGCCGCCTCCAGGTCGTCGAGCGAGATCAGCTCCTGCGTTCCTGGCTCGCCCATCGGCTCACCCGACCATGTTCCGCGCCGGCTGGCCGGCCGGGATCATCGGGTAGGTGTTCTCCTCGCGCGTGACCCGGACGTCGACCAGCACGGGGCCGTCGGTGGCCAGGGCCGAACGGATGTCCTCGACCAGCGTGCGCTTGTCCTCGAGCCGGATCCCAGTCGCGCCGTAGGCCTCGGCGAGCTTGACGTAGTCGGGCCACCGCCCCATTTCGACCTGGCTGTAGCGCTTGTCCCAGAACAGCTCCTGCCACTGTCGGACCATTCCGAGGTAGCCGTTGTTCATGATCAGCACCTTGATCGCGATTCCCTCCTGCGCGCACGTCGCGAGCTCCTGCATGTTCATCTGCACCGAGCCGTCGCCGGCCACGCAGACCACGGTCCGGTCGGGGCAGCCGACCTTCGCGCCCATCGCCGCCGGCAGCCCGAACCCCATCGTCCCCAGGCCGCCGGAGTTGATC
Source organism: uncultured Solirubrobacterales bacterium (assembly GCA_963704385.1). Classification (GTDB taxonomy): domain Bacteria; phylum Actinomycetota; class Thermoleophilia; order Solirubrobacterales; family Solirubrobacteraceae; genus Palsa-465. The sequence continues at coordinate 3,917,957 of OY969904.1, read as the reverse complement.
CACCGGCGAGGTCCGGGGAAGTGGTAGTACTGCGCGGTCCACATCTGGTGCTGGCCGACGTCGCTGGCGATGATCGCGTCGCCGCCGGTCGCCTGGTAGAGGGCCTCGATCATGTACTGGGGCTTGATCTCGGTGTCCGCCGAGTCGTCGTAGCGCAACGGATGGCGCTGCCGCCAGGTCCCTATCCGCTGCCACCACTCCTCCAGCCGACCGGAGTCGGGCGAGACGGCCCGGTACTCGGCCGTCAACCGGGGCAGGATGTTCTTGGCGTCGCCGACGATCGGGATGTGGACCGGCACGTTCTTGGAGATCTCGGCCGGATCGATGTCGATGTGGATGAACTTGGCCCGCGGGGCGAACTCCGACAGCTTGCCCGTGATCCGGTCGTCGAAGCGGGCGCCGACCGCGCAGATCAGGTCGGCCTCATCCATCGCGTAGTTGGCGGCCCGGGTGCCGTGCATGCCCAGCATGCCCAACCACTGCTCGTGGGGTGCCGGGAACGCGCCGAGTCCCATCACGGTGCTGGTGATCGGGAAGCGGTCGGCCAGGCACAGCTCGATGAGCTCCTCGCCCGCGTTGGCGCTGATCACGCCGCCACCCGAATAGACCACCGGGCGCCGTGCGTTGGCCAGCGCCTTGGCGGCGAACCGGATCTGCTTCTGGTTGCCCTCGATCGTCGGCTGGTAGCCGGGGAGGTGGACGTCGGTGACCGGCTCGTACGGGATGTCGGCCCGGCTGAGGTCCTGCGGAATGTCGACCACGACGGGCCCGGGACGCCCCGTCCGGGCGATATGGAACGCCTCGTGGATCGACCGCGGCAGCTCCAGCGGGTGCTGGATCATGAAGCTGTGCTTGACGATCGGCATCGTGATCCCGATCGTGTCCGCCTCCTGGAAGCCGTCGGTGCCCAGAAGCTCGGTCCGCACCTGCCCGGTCAGGAAGACCACCGGCACGGAGTCCATCATGGCGTCGCAGATCGGGGTGACGAGGTTCGTCGCCCCGGGGCCGCTGGTCCCGAGCGCGACGCCGACCTTGCCGGTCGCCTTGGCGTAGCCCTCCGCCGCGTGGCCGCCGCCCGCCTCGTGGCGGACCAGGATGTGGCGGATGCCCGCGTCATAGAAGGCGTCGTAGGTCGGCAGGTTGGCGCCACCGGGGAGGCCGAACACGACATCGACCCCCTCGGCCTTCAGGCATTCCATCAGGGCGTCGACTGCGCGCATCAGTGATCCATCCCTCCATTCGCCAGCGTGGATTCGGGCCCGACTACCCGACAGTGAATCAGGCCGCGCGCTCGCGCACCATCGCCTCGGAGGCCAGCGCGACGTCGGGGAACTCGAGCTCGGTTCCGCAGCGGGTGCAGAGCGCGTCGTGGAGCTTGACGATCCGCCCGCATCCCGGACATTTGCGCCGCAGCTCGCGGTCCTCCCACCGGTAGCAGACCGCGGTCAGCAGGCCCAAGAACGGGATCAGCGCCGAGATCAGGAACCACAGGAGGAACGAGCTGCCCTTGACCCGCCCGATGATCCCCCCGGCCAGCCCAAAGAACAGGCAGATCACCACATAGCCTTCGCCCGCCATGGGCGTCGCTACCAGATAAGGGTCTTAAGCGCCCAAAGGATCCCCGCCACCACGGCCACGACGACCACGAGCCCGAACAGCCAGACGACAAATCCGACTACAAGCTTGAGGGCCAGCGCCACCGCGACGATCAGGACGATCCCAGCCCCCACTTTGCGGAGGACGGGCGAGTGGTGGGGAGTAGCTTCCACGTCAGTTCTCATAGTCAAAGCGTAGCGCGCGGGCGGGCGGTGCCACCGCGGGCGTCCGCTCGAGGCGCAGGCGGGCGAGCCGGTAGCGCCGCACCGCGACGGGCCCGGAGGCCGCCGGCCCATCCCGCCGGTCGACGAGCAGAACGACCCTTGATGAAGGCGCTGGACGTGTCATGCCCAGGATGATCCTCACGTCGGCCTGGGCGCACATTGGCCCTGGGGCCAAACTTCCGGCCAGCCGGTCGGCCCCGCGGCCCTAACTCGAGCGGCGGGCCTCGGTGACGGCGACGCGGAGCGCCGCGCGGGCCTCGGGCGCCAGGCGGCGCCGGATGCGCCACGGCGCCCCGGCGAAGGCCAGGTTGGCCACCGTGGCGAAGCCGCACTCGTCCTCGCGCAGGGCCAGCAGCAGGTGGGCGATGCGATCGCTCGGTGGCAGCCCGGGCTCGCTGGCCTTGACGCAGTAACAGTGCACCCGCCGGCCTCCCGGACGGACCACGAGCGCGCCCGCCTCTCCGACCAGCCAGACCCCAAGGCCGCCCCGCTCCAGGGCCAGACCCGTGCGCGCCTGCAGCTCCCGGGCCTGGTGATCGAGCAGGTCCGCGAGCAGCCCGAGGGCGACCCTCTCGGCGTCCCGATCGGCGGGCGCACGTGACCTGAGGACCGTCGCTCCGCGCGAGGCGTACAGCGCCGGGATGACCCAGGCGTGAGCTACCAGGACCAAGCCGACGGGAATCGTCACCGGCTTCAGCAGGCCGAGCAGGAGCGCGGCACCGATGAACGGGACGCTGTGAGAGACGGTGGTCAGCGTCCACAGCCGGCCCGCCCTCCTCAGCGACCGCTCGCTGGCCCGCGGACGCCAGTAGACGCTGGCGAGCTCGGGGAGCGCGCTCGCCTCGCCGGTGGCCGGCGATGCGCTCAAGGCGCCCGTACTACCCTCCGGCGATCGGCCGGCGCAGGATCACCGTGGGCGCGTCGAGCGGGAGCTCGCGCACCTGCAGGGCCCGGCCCTCCCCCTCGGAAACGACGGCGTAGTAGCCCTGCTCCAGCTGCTCGCGGAAGGCGGCGACGGCGGTCTCCACGCTGGCCGGATCGTCGGCTGTCCACTGCGCCAGGGTGGTGTGCCCGGTCTGGTCCATGCGGATGAGTCGCGACATCCCTCGGCCTCCTACGATCGTTGCGGGTGACAAATGCTACGCCCGCCGCGGGCGTAGCCCGGAGCCCGGTCTACCCGAGCCGCTCGCGGATCAGACGGGTTATCTCCTTGCCGTCGGCGCGTCCTCTGGTCTCGCGCATCACATAGCCGACGAGCGGCCCGATCGCCCGCATGTTCCCGGAGCGGACCTGCTCGGCCGCGTCGGGATCCGAGGCGATCGCCCGATCGACCAGCTCGGTGAGGCCATCATCGTCGCCGGAGATCGCCCCCAGACCCTCTTCCTGGACGATCTTCCGGGGGTCTCCTCCCTCGGCCGCCAACCGGGCGAGCACGTCGCGTGCCGCGTCGCGGCTCACCGCGCGGGCCTTGACCATCGCCGCGAGCGCGGCCAGGCTCTCGGGCGGCACCTTGCTCTGGGCCAGATCGGCATCCGGGCCGATCTCGGCGACCAGCTGCGGGATCCAGTTGGAGAGCTCGACCGCATCGAGCGCCGCGCCGTCGCCGTCCACCCCGCCGGCCCCGGCGGCCAGCGCCCGCTCGAAGTAGTCGGCCAGCTCGGCCCGGAAGGCCAGCTCGTGCGCCCGGTCGGCCATCAGCCCGAGCTCGTGCTCGAACCGGGCGGCCCGCTCGGTCGGCAGCTCGGACGGGAGGTCGGCTCGCGCGGCCTCGAGCATCTCCTCGGTCGCATCCAGCGGAACCAGATCGGGCTCGGGGAAGTAGCGGTAGTCGTGGGCCTCCTCCTTGGAGCGCAGCGGCGTCAGCCGGTTCGAGCTGGGGTCGAAATGGAGTGTCTCCTGAACCACGGACTCGCCCAGCGACAGCAGCTCGATCTGCCTTTCGATCTCGGCCCGGATGCCGCGCTCCAGAAACCGGAAGGAGTTCATGTTCTTGAGCTCGGTCTTGGTCCCGAGCTGCTTGGTGCCGCGGAGCCGAACGGAGACGTTGGCGTCGCAGCGCAGCGACCCCTCCTCCATGTTGACGTCGGAGACGCCGATCTGCCGCAGGGTCTCGCGCAGGACGTTCAGCCACTCCCGGGCCTGCTCCGGGGAGCTGATGTCGGGCTCGGTGACGATCTCGACCAGCGGCGTCCCGCACCGGTTGAAGTCGACCCAGCTGCGATCCGCGCCGTGGATGCGCCCGCTCTGGCCGAGGTGGTTGAGCTTGGCCGCGTCCTCCTCGAGGTGTACCCGGTGGATCCGGACGTCGCCGAGCCGCCCACCCCGGCACAGCGGGACGTCGTACTGGGAGATCTGGTAGGCCTTGGGGTTGTCGGGATAGAAGTAGTTCTTGCGGTGAAACAGCGAGCGCTCGGCGATCTCGCTGCCGAGCGCGAGGCCGATCATCAGACCGAAGTGGACCGCGCGGGAGTTGGTCACCGGTAGGGCACCCGGGAGACCGAGGCACACCGCGCAGGTGTGGGTGTTGGGCGGGTCGCCGAACGACACCTCGCAGCCGCAGAACATCTTCGTCCGCGTCCTGAGCTGGACGTGGATCTCGAGACCGATGACGGGCTCGTACTCGGCGGACTCGCTCATGCCCTGGCCTCATTTCCGATCCGGGCGACGCTGCCGTCGAAGCCGATCGCCCGCTCGAGCGCATAGGCGGCGTCGAGCAGCCGGCCTTCGCTGAACGCCGGCCCCGCGAGCTGGAACCCGACCGGCAGGCCGTCGCTCAGCCCGCACGGAATCGAGACCGCGGGGATCCCGGCCAGCGACATCGGGACGGTGCAGAAGTCGTTCAGGTACATGGCCAGCGGATCGTCGGTCTTGGCACCGAGCTCGAACGCCGTCCATGGGCTGGTGGGGGTGACGATGAAGTCGAACTGGGCGAAGGCCTCTCGGAAGTCCTCGGAGATCTTCGTCCGCGCCTTCTGGGCGGTTCGGTAGTAGGCGTCGTAGTAGCCGCTCGACAGCGCGTAGGTTCCGAGCATGATCCGGCGCTTGACCTCGGCGCCGAACCCGGCCGCCCGGGTGCGCTCGTACATCGAGATCAGGTCCGCGTCGCCGGCGACCCGCAGCCCGTAGCGCACACCGTCGTAGCGCGCCAGGTTGGCCGAAGCCTCGGCCGGAGCGATCAGGTAATACGCCGAAAGGGCATGGGGCGCGTGCGGCAGGCGACAAGACTCGACCTCCGCCCCCAGCTCCTGGGCCAGCGCGAGCGCCGCCTCGAAGCGCTCGCGCACTCCCGGCTCGACGCCGCCTTCGCTCCCGGCGAGCTCCTCGGGGACGCCGAACCGGACGCCGCGCAGATCCTCGGCGCTCGGGAGGACGATGTCCCCGGGAAACTCGAGCGAGGTGGAGTCGCACGGGTCATGGCCGACCATGTGCGAGAGGAGCAGCGCTGCGTCGGTGACGTCGCGCGTGAGCGGACCGGCCTGGTCCAGCGAGGAGGCGAACGCGATCATTCCGTAGCGCGAGCAGGCGCCATACGTCGGCTTGACTCCGACGAGGCCGCACAGCGCCGCCGGCTGCCGGATCGAGCCGCCGGTATCGGTCCCGATGGCCCAGGGGGCCAGGCCGGCCGCGACGGCGGCGGCGCTGCCGCCCGAGGAGCCGCCGGGCACGCGGCCGCGGTCCCACGGGTTCAGCACGGGCCCGAAGCCCGAGTTCTCGTTCGAGGAGCCCATCGCGAACTCGTCCTGATTGGTCTTGCCGAGCAGCGGCGCGCCGGCGCCTAGGAGCTTGGCCACGACGGTGGCGGTGTACGGCGGGCGGTAGCCCTCGAGGATCCGCGACCCGGCCTGGCTGGGAATGTCCTCGGTGCAGAACAGGTCCTTGACCGCGACCGGCACCCCTCCGAGCGGGGCATCCGCCGCCGCGCCGTGATCCGGAGGGCCGTCGGCGACCCAGGTGAAGGCGTTCAGCTCGTCACCGGCCGCCCGCCGCCGGTAGGCCTCGAACAACTCGGCCGGATCGATCTCCCGGCCGTGAACGCGCTCGGCGGCCTGCGCCGCCGTCAGGTCGATCAGCTCACTCACCGGGCGCCTGCCCCGGGCTGGGCACACCGAAGCCCCGGCCGGCGGCCGTCTCGACGGGCTCGGGCGCAGACCGGAGCGCCGCCTCCAGCGACAGGCACGGCCAGGGCTCGTCAGCTCGCAGGACGTTGGACACGTCGACGACGTGTGAGGTCGGCGGCACCCCCTCGAGGTCCAGCTCCCGGATCTTCTCGACGTGATCGAGCACCTTCGACAGCTCGGCGGCCATCTGCTCGACCTCCTCGTCGCTCAGCTCCAGCCGGGCCAGCCTGGCGACGTGGAGGACCTGGGCGCGATCGAGCATCGAGCCCCATTCTAGGAATGGATCTGCGCCTCCGGACTGACGGTCGGGACCTCCGGGGCGTCCTTCTCGGAGATGCCCTCCTGACGCAGCGACAGGTACCCGCCGAGGGCGATCGCGCACGCGCTCGCCAGACCCACCCAGGCGCCGACCTTGAGGCCGCCCGCGGCGCTGATGAAATTCCGGTACACGATCCACAGGACGCTCAGGACGCCCAACACCAGCACCACGTAGCTGAACGTCACGGGCAGCGCCGGGCCCCGGCGGGCGGCCTGAAAGTAGACCAGCGCAAACGAGGCGCCGACGGTGATGACCAGAAGCCAGCGCAGATGGGTCAATCCGTTCCAGCCGTCGACCGTGGAGAAGGTCAGCCGGTACCAGGAGAGCAGGAGCATCGAGGCGAGCAACACCACCCCGCCCGCGCCGGCGAGCCACTCGCCCCGGCGCAGTCGTGACCACTCGAAGCTCATCGGCGGCTGCAATCTAGCGCCGGGGTCGGTCGGCGGCCGGGCGATCCCGGGTCCGGGAGCGCTCCAGCGCGGCTACGGCGCGCGCCCGCTGCTCGCGCACCGATTCATAACCTCCGAGGGCGATCGCGAGTGCGCTCATCACCCCGAGAATCGCCCCGAGCTTCTGATCGACGACCCGGTCTGGGGAGGGCAGCGCGATCAGGACGCGATACACCAGCACGACCGCGGTGAGGGAGCCCAGGACCAGAACAGCCAGCCTGGCCCCGGCGATCTGGTGGCGAGAGGGATGGGCGGCGTGGATCGCGACCGAACCGAGCGTGACCACGATCGTCAGCAGCATCAGCCACCGCACAAGCGTGAGACCGTGCCAGGCGTTCTCGGCGCTGGCGATTCCCGTGCCCACGGATCCCCGGCCCGGGATCCCGTCGATCCCGTACCAGGCGAAAGCGAACATCAGAATCAGAAGCACCACTGCGCCTCCGGCGCTGAGCAGCTCTCCGGGGTTCACCCGCGTGGGTGCCGTGGCCGCCCGATCAGACATCGCTATGAGGATTGCTGGAGCCGGGCCGCCGCGACCGTGTTGCCCAGGAGCATCGCGATCGTCATCGGCCCGACCCCTCCCGGAACTGGGCTGATCAGGCCGGCGCGCTGGACCGCGGCGTCGAAGTCCACGTCGCCCCGCAGCCCATCATCGGTGCGGTTGATACCGACGTCGATCACGGCGGCCCCGGGCTTGACATGGTCGGCGCCGAGCAGCTCGGCCACGCCGACCGCGGCGATGAGTACGTCGCCGCGGGCGCAGACGCCGGCCAGGTCGCGGGTTCGGGAATGGCACATGGTCACCGTGGCGTTGCGCTGCTGGAGCAGCAGGGAAACCGGCTTACCGACCAGGTTGGAGCGGCCCACGACCACGGCCTCGGCTCCCTCGAGCTCGACTCCGTAGCTGTCCAGCAGCTCGATCACCCCGAGCGGCGTGGCCGGCCGGAGCCCAGGCGTCCCCTGGAGCAGCCGCCCGGCGCTGATCGGAGTGAGTCCGTCGACGTCTTTCTCGGGGGCGATCGTGGCCGTCAGGGCGGCGCCGTCCAGCCCGTCTGGGACCGGCAGCTGGAGGAGGATGCCGCTGACGCTGTCGTCCCGGTTACACGCCTGGATCAGAGCGGCCACGTCCGCCTGGGCGGCGTCGGCCGGGAGGTGCTGATGGAGGTCGGCGATTCCGACCTCGGCGGATGCCGTGCGCTTGTTGGCCACGTAGATGGCTGAGGCCGGGTCATCGCCGACGAGGATCGTGGCCAGGCCCGGCGCCCGCCCCGTCTGCTCGGTCCACGCGCGTACGTCTTGCGCGACCCCTTCGCGCACCCGCGCGGCGACGGCCCGCCCGTCGATGATCGTGGCCGCCACCGTTCGGTCACCTCCGGCGGATCGGGGCCAGGTCGGCCACGAGCTTGCGCTCCGAGCGGTCCTTGCTGAAGCGGATCACGACGATCCCGCCGGGCTCGATCCCGGTGACCACGCCCTCGCCGAAGCTCGGGTGGATGACGTCCTCGCCCAGCCGATAGGTCACCGGGGCCGGCGTCGGGTCGCGGCTCCACGCCGGCTCCTCGGCGCTCGAGCTCCAGGACGTCGCCCGGGCCCGGATCCCGGCGAACGTGTGCCGTTGCTCCTCTCGATCGGTCAGGCCGGGTGGGATCTCGGCGATGAAGCGGCTCGGCGCGCCCCACTGGCGGGCACCGAACACGCTGCGGGTGCGCGCGTAGCAGATGTAGAGGTCGCGCTCGGCCCGGGTCATGCCGACGTAGCACAGCCGGCGTTCCTCCTCGAGCCCCCCCTCGTCCAGGGCCCGCGAGTGCGGGAACACGCCCTCCTCGCAGCCGATCATGAACACGATCGGGAACTCGAGCCCCTTGGCGTTGTGGAGGGTCATGAGCGTCACGAGCCCCTCGTCGTCGGTGCGCTCGTCGGCGTCCGAGCGCAGCGAGACCTGCTGCAGGAACTCCTCCAGCGAGTGCGTCTCGGCCTCTGACGCGTCGTACTCCGCCGCCACGTTGACGAGCTCGTCCAGGTTCTCCATCCGGCCCTGGGCCTCGATTGTCCGCTCCGCCTCGAGCGCCTCCAGATAGCCGGTCTCCGTCAGCACCTCCTTGATCAGCTCGGCCAAGGCGGGGGCGGACTGGGCGCGTTCCTTGAGCACGTGCATCGTGGCCATGAAGCGCCGCAGTGACTTGATCGCGGCCGCGCCCAGCCCGGGCACCTGATCGGGCTCGGTGGCGGCGTCCCAGACACTGATGCCGGTCGTGTTGGCGAACGACAGGACGCGCGACATCGAGGTCGAGCCGATCCCCCGCCGCGGGGAGTTGACGATCCGGGTGAAGGCGCCGACGTCCTGCGGGTTGACGAAGGTCTGGAGGTAGGCGATGGCGTCCTTGATCTCCGCGCGCTCGTAGAACTTGGTCCCGCCGACCACCTGGTAGGCGATGTCCGCCCGGGTCAGGTTGTCCTCGAGCACTCGCGACTGGGCGTTGGTCCGGTAGAAGACCGCGATCTCTGAGCGCCCGATGCCCTCGTCGACCAGCCGCTGGACCTCGCCGGTGACGAACCGCGCCTCGGCGTGCTCGTCGTCGAGCTCCCGGACCTTGATCGGGTCTCCCTGGCCGAGATCGGACCACAGGTTCTTGGACTTGCGCCCGCGGTTGTTGGCGATCACCGCGTTGGCGGCGTCGAGGATGTTCTGGGTCGAGCGGTAGTTCTGCTCCAGGCGCACGACGTGCGCATCCACGAACTCGTCCTCGAACTCGAGGATGTTGCGGATGTCGGCGCTGCGGAAGCCATAGATGGAGTTGTGGGTGACGATCCCGTTAGCGATGAAGTTGTGCGTGTCCTCGATGTCGAGGTCGTAGACGGGTCGGTGCAGCTCGACTCGCTCAACCGACTCGACGACGTCGTAGTCGCCTTTCGCGTCGAACATGACCATGCCGGGCCGAACCGAAGAGGCTGCCGCGAAAGGAAGGGAGTTTCCGTTAATTTGGTCTCGATTCGCTCCAAGCCGCGCTACCGGGCGTACGAACACGTTGTCGAGAGCACAGCTGAGCTCGCTGGCTATCCGTTGGATCTGGCCCATATCGCGATGTGCGGTTTCAAAGCGCCAGCCGTGAGACCCCCGGCGAGCAGGACGCACGCTGTATCCCAGGGCTTCGAGCGTTTCCTTTCCCCGTGTGTCGTAGCCAAATAGCGCAATTCGATGCATTGGCGTCCGTCCGCGGTGCTCGCCACACAGGGCGATCGCAAGACGCCGGCGCCGCACCTTCGTAGCCGTATAGGTCGACGGCTGAAAGTGCGGACGCTCGAACGACAGGCCAGTGTCGGTCAGCAGCTGTCTCCCGCCGACCGTGGTGTCGTGCTCAGCGAACAAGCGGTCCAACAAGCGTTGATCAGCCACGAGCGAGCGACCCTCGTAGCCGCTATAGCGACGAGCCGTGAATGGCAGAGTTGGCAACCCGTAGCGTGCGGCCAGGAGCGCCTCCGCGTAACGGGCCTCCGCCTCTGTGTGGTGGACCGACACTACCCAAGCTGCATCAGCGTGCTCTTGACGGGATCGCAACACAACGCCTACCAGGGGCTTCTCCTGGCCGTTCTTGTACGTGCGAGAAGTCCCGACCCGAAATCCTCTATCAGCTCGCCACATCAGGTACGTCATGTAGAGCTCCGGCGTACTGCCGACGCGATAGCCAGCAAAATGAATGTGCTCGGGCGTGCTCACTATTCGACGTCCGGATCTCGTCGTTATCGCGATTCCCTCGGCGCCGCGCGCACGGTGCACCCGCAGCACGTTCGCGGAGCGAAGGTCACCGCTGCCGTAGTTAGATAGAACCCGGTCCCCGGGCCGCACCTGCTCGATCGGACGCTCAGTCCCGTCCGCCATCGTTATCAGCGTTCCCTCGAGCAGGCACTGATCGGGGTCGCCGACCACGGCCAGGTTCCGGTGGTCCTTGGCCAGCAGCTGGAGCCAGCGGTACTGGGCGTGGTTGGTGTCCTGGTACTCGTCGACGAGCACGTGGCGGAAGCCCTCGGAGTAGCGCTCGCGGACCTCGTCGAACAGCTCGAGCACGTTGACCGCGCGGACGAGCAGATCGTCGAAGTCCATCGCGTTCATCCGGTGGAGCTGGCGCTCGTACTCGCGGTACACGTCGGCGACGGTCTGCTCGAAGAACGAGCCGACCATCTGCCCGTAGGCCTCGGCATCGCGGAGCCAATTCTTGGCTTCCGAGATCTGGCTCCCGATCGCCGCCGGGGTGAAGCGCTTGGGGTCGATCCCGAGCTCGTCCAGGCAGCGCTTGATCAGCCGGCGCGAATCGGCCTGGTCGTAGATCGTGAACTGACGCGTGTACCCGAGCCGGTCGGCGTGGGCGCGCAGCATCCGCGCGCACGCGGAGTGAAAGGTCATCACCCACATCGCCCGCACCCGGCCGCCGACGAGCAGCCCGACCCGGTCGCGCATCTCGCCCGCCGCCTTGTTGGTGAAGGTGATGGCCAGGATCTCGTTCGGCTTGGCCTCCTCGGTGGCGAGCAGGTAGGCGATCCGGTGGGTCAGCACGCGCGTCTTGCCCGACCCGGCCCCGGCCAGGATCAGGAGCGGCCCACCCGGCCAGGTCACGGCCTCCCGCTGGGGCTCGTTGAGGCCCTCGAGAAGGGCGTCCAGGTCAGTCTTGGTCTCAGGCATCGGCTGCTTTCTACGGTATCGAGCGGGATGGTCGAAGCAGGCATCCTTCGACCTGTGAGCGACACCCTGAGTCAGCTGCGCGCCGCCTGCGAGCGGATCGCCGCGGCGGCCCGCCAGGTCCGCATCGACCGTGAGGCGATTCCGGGCTACGCCGCGGCCCTCCCACTTGACCCGCGGGGCCCGGGCCCCGACCCTGAGGTGCATCTGATCGAAGGGTCCCGTGAACAGCTCGCCGCCTTCTGGCTCACGCTCGACGCGATCAACTTCGGCTCCGGGTGGTTTCCGACCCTGCGTAAGCGAGAGGGTCGCTCGGGGTACGCCACGATCGCGAGCGGGGTCCGAGATCGATTTACCAGCCAGGGCGCGTGGAGCGGCGACGAGCTGCAGCGGATCGACGCCACCTCGATCGCCACGGTGCTGGATCAGGATCCGGATCACGAGCTGATGGAGCGCTTCGCAGTGTCGCTAAGGGACCTCGGGCACCGAGTGGCAGCCAAGCCGTTCGGTCGCTTCGAGTCGGTCGTCGACGCGGCGAGCGACTCCGCGGAATCGTTCGTCGAGCTCCTCGCGGGCTGGGACTGCTTCGCCGACGTCTCCGATTACTTCGGGCTGACCGTGCCGTTTTTGAAGCGCGCCCAGATCGCGGCGGCCGACCTGGCACGCGCTGGGGTGGCGGACTTCAAGGACCTTGACCGCCTGACCATCTTCGCCGACAACGTCGTGCCGCACGTTCTGCGCCTCGACGGCGTTCTGCACTTCGAGCCGGCCCTCGTCGAGCGCATAGACCGCGGCGACCTCATCGAGCATGGCTCGCCCGAGGAGGTCGAGATCCGGGCCTGCGCGCTGCACGGCGTCGAGCTGATCGTTGCCGAGCGCGGGTGGGCGGGCTCGAAGACACGCGCCGCCGAGGTCGACCAGTTCCTATGGCTGCGTGGCCGGGGTCCGCGCTACAAGGCCTCGCCGCGGCATCGATCACGGTGCACGGCCTATTGAGTGGCCGGGCCGACATATAGGCTTGCGCGTGGGGCAGATGCTGGACCCGCAAGAACAGATCGACCACATCGCCGAGTTCGCCGACTCCGGGGTACGAACGTTTCAGCGCACGGGTTCGCTGGTCGGGATCCCCAACTCGTACGGGTTCAAGCGCTGGCTGTACGCCCACTACCGCAACAACGGCAACGCCGCGTATACGTTCCTCTGCTCGCTCATGGCCATCGGGCTCAGCGGACTCTGGGCCTGGATCGTCAAGCAGCCGCTGCTGTTCCCGAGCCTGGGGGCAACGGCGTTCCTGATCTTCGAGACGCCGATGGCCGAGGTCGGCTCACCTCGGAACACGATCATCGGCCACAGCGTCGGCATTGCCGCCGCCGCCCTGGCTCTCGCGGTCTTCGGGCTCTACGGCACCGCCAGCGTGTACGTCACGGGCATGACGCTGGAGCGGGTCGGCGCGATCGCGCTGGCCGTCGCGCTGACCGGAGGGACCCTGCGCCTGCTGCGCTCCGCCCACCCGCCGGCCGGGGCGACCACGATCATCGTCGCCTCGGGGCTGCTGCAGAAGCCGGTGCAGATGCTCGACATCTTCGTGGGCGTCGTGCTGCTGACCATCGCCGGATGGATCATCAACCGGCTGCTGGGCGTGCCCGCTCCGGTCTGGGCGGCGCGGTAGCCCCCTGGTGATCCCCGACTTCGGTGACGTTCTCGACGCCCGGCGGGTGATCGCCCCCTATCTCGATCCCACGCCGTTGCGCCGCTATCCGCTGCTGGACGAGCTGGTCGGCGCCGAGGTGTTCGTCAAGCACGAGAACCATCTGCCCACCGGGGCGTTCAAGGTGCGGGGAGGGATCAATCTGGTCTCCCGGCTGGATCCGGGCATGCGGGCCGCCGGCGTGTGCGCCGCCTCGACCGGGAACCACGGACAGTCGGTGGCCTACGCGGCCAGGCTGTTCGGCGTGCCGGCGACGATCTTCGTGCCCCGCGGCGCCAATCCGGTGAAGGTGGCAGCGATGCGCTCGCTCGGGGCCGAGGTGGTCGAGCATGGCGTCGACTTCGACGAGGCCAGGGAGCGCTGCGCCGAGGTCGCGGAAGCCGGCGGCGCGCGCTACGTCCACTCGGGCAACGAACCGCATCTGATCGCCGGGGTGGCGACCGTGAGCCTCGAGATCCTCGAGCGCGAGCCGGCGATCGAGGCCATCCTCGTGCCGGTGGGTGGCGGAAGCGGAGCGGCGGGCGCGTGCATCGTCGCCAAGGCGATCCGGCCCGGCATCGACGTGATCGGCGTGCAGTCGGAGGCGGCACCCGCCGCCTACCGGGCCTGGCGTGAGGGGACGGTGGCCGAGGATGTCATGGGCACCTTCGCCGAGGGCCTGCAGACCCGGGTGGCGTTCGAGCTCCCACAGCAGGTCCTCGCCCAGCACCTCGACGACTTCCTGCTCGTCACCGACGACGAGCTGCGGTCGGCCACCCTCGAGCTGATCGAGATCACGCGCAATCTGGTCGAGCCGGCCGGCGCCGCGGCGCTGGCCGCGGCGCTTGCGCTTCGTGAGCGCCTGGCCGGCCGGCGGATCGCGCTCGTATGCAGCGGCGGCAACATCAGCCCCGGCCAGCTCCGCGAGCTGCTGGCCTGGGGAGCGACTCGGTAGCGATCAGACGCCGAACTCCGACTGGACCTCGCCGGCGGCGACCGCGTCGGCCAGGCGCTGATGGTCGAGCTCGTTCTGGTCCGCGTAGGCGGCCGCGAAGCGCGCGATCGCCTGGTCGAACTTGGGGCCGGCCCCGAGGTAGGCGGCGATCGCCAGCCGGTCGCCGGACCGGGCGTGGGAGCGGGCGAGCGACCACCCGCAGGCCCGCGCGTAGGCGTGCAGGCCCGAGTACCGCATCGTCGAGAGATCGACCGACGCCTTCCAGTCCCAGAGCTGGCGGATGTAGAAGTCGTGCTCCTGGCCGTCCAGGCCGAGGCTGCGCTGCCAGCCCAGGAACACGTCGTTCACGGCCTGACTCAGCCGCTGCCCGCGGACGACCCGTTCGCCGTGGCTCCCGAACTCGCTCCGGCCGAGGTGGGGCTCGAGCACCGAGGCCTGGGCCTCCTTCATCTGCAGGATCAGCGGGTCCTTGCCGGCGCGGCCGACGAACAGCAGCACCCAGGCCCGCGTGCCGACACTCCCCACCCCGACGACCTTGCGGGCCATCTCGACGAACCGGTAGGTCCCGAACAGGTACCGCCGGTCTTCGTCCAGGCTGGCCAGATACGCCTCCATCAGATCCCGAACGTAGTCGCCCTCGTCCCTTGGATCGGCCGGGTCGCGCAGCTCCCGGAACGGGACCAGCAGCGGCGGGACGCTGCGAAAGCGGGGCTCGCCGTCGACCCGCGCGGTGAGCTTCTCCACCGCCCGCAGGTGGGTCTTGCGCCGGGCCCTGGCGAACGGCTCGGCGAACACGATCCGGCCCTTCGATCCGAGTCTCCCGCCGAAGCGATCCACGAGCTCGCTGGCGTTGATGCGCTCATACCAGACGTCGAGGTGACTCATGCCGGCGAAGGCGCGCATCGCCTCGCGGTACTCGCACACGCAGGCCATGACGATCTTGCGCCGGCGAGCGGGCCGGAGCCCGACGTCGCGGCCCGCGATCTCGGCGCTGGCCGCCATCCGCTTGACGTCCCACTCCCACGGTCCGGGCAGCGTCTCGTCGAAGTCGTTGGGGCCGAAGATCAGCCGCCGATCGGGAGCGGCGAAGCCGCCGAAGTTCGAGATGTGGGCGTCGCCGCAGGCCTGAACGACGATCCCCGAATTCGGCGTTGCGGCCAGATCGGCCGCCATCACCGCCGCGGCGCCGCGGTAGAACGTGAACGGGGAGACGAGCATCCGCCCGTAGCGGATCGGGACGAGCTCCGGAATCCTGGTCGCCGCCTGCGCCCGGAGCACCGCGACCGGATCGGGCCGGTCCGCCGCCGGCGCCCAGTCGCCGTGAGCCGACCGGGGCGAGCTCGCGCGCGCCGCGCGCCCGCGCTCGGTCGACTCTCCCGATTGCAGAGTCGCCGGAGACGTCACGGTCACGGGTAAACCGTATCCGTGTAGGATCGAGCGGTGGGGCGCCGAGGCCCGATCGTGCTAATCGCCGGGGTGCTGCTGGCGGCGCTGACTCTGGCCCCGGCAGCTTGGGCAACCACACAGACCGCCCACTCCGGGAACGTCACCGCGACGTTGAGCTTCACCGGCACGTATCCCAACTACAGCAACGAGACCCTCTCGATCGCGCAGAGCGGAACCGTGCTCTACGACGAGCCCGTGGTCTCAAGGGTCTGCAACCGGGCCTGCGCCCCGCTCTCGGTGTCGGCCGGGAAATCGTCGGTCCAGGTGCTGGACCTGGAGCCGGGCGGCCAGCCCGATGTGGTGCTGAGTCTGTACAGCGGTGGCGCCCACTGCTGCGATGTCGAGCAGATCTTCTCGTTCGACCCGGGGACGATGACCTACGTCGAGGTCGAGCACAACTTCGGCGACCCCGGGGAGCGGATCGTCGACCTGGGCCACAACGGGCGCTATGAGTTCCTGACCGCTGACGACTCGTTCGCCTACGAGTTCACCGACTTCGCGGCCTCCGGCCTGCCGATCCAGATCCTGACCTTCTCCGAGCGCCACTTCGTGAACGTCACGCGGCACTACCCGACGCTGATCGCCAAGGACGCCGCCCTGTGGCTGAAGGCGTTCAAGAGCATGGCCGGCGATCACTATCGAGACAGCGTCGGCGTGATCGCGGCCTGGGCCGCCGACGAGGACGAGCTTGGGCACGAGAAGCTCGTCGGCAGCTACCTGGGCCAGCAGGCGGCGGCCGGGCACCTGAACAGCGCTCTAGGCCCGCCGGAGCCCAGCGGCCAGAGGTTCATCGCCAGGCTGCAGAAGTTCCTGCGCGCGCACGGCTATCTGGGCTGACCGCCCGCGGCCGAACTTCGCCCCCCGCGGGCGGCGGGCTCAGGCGCGGACGCCGGGCACTGTGGCTTCGGAGATGCGGTGGCCGAGGTCGCGGACCTGGTCGTCGGACAGATGGGCGACGTCCAAGCCGGCTTCCTCGAGCTCACGACGGACACCAATGGTGGCCCGAATCGTGTCCACCGCCCGTCCCAGCCTGCCCAGCACGCCGTTCACGAGCGGATCATCGAGCGCGCTCGCCCCGTCCGCCACGGACTTCAGCAGCCAGGTGCGTAGCGCCTCGGCCTCCTCGAAGTCCAGAACGAGGTTGAGCTCGTGATCGTGATCGTGCTCGGCGACCGCGAGATCGTGCATCTGATCGGTGGTGCTCATGGGGCATTTATCGACCGCGACCTGACCCTGCTTGAGGTTCGCAGCGGGGCGATCTAAGTACGTGGCCAGGTCCAGACCGAGCCGGCGGGCCAGGTCCCCTAAAGTGCTTGAGAGCCAAAGCAACTGCGTTGGCGGCGCACGCGACGTCGGGTCGGCCATGGGCGTGCGTACCTCACGTTCCCACCCAGGAAGGAGGCGACATTGCTAGGCCTCGCTCGCTGGTGCATCGCCCACCGCCGTCGCGTCGTGATCGCCTGGATCGCGATCGCCGTGCTCACGACCGTGCTCGCGGGCGCCGTCGGGCGCCAGTACGCGACCAACTTCAGCCTCCCCGGGACCGAGTCCCAACGTGCCCAGAACCTGCTCGGGCAGGAGTTCAAGACGCAGAGCGGCGACCTGGACACGATCGTCTTCCAGACCTCCCACGGGACGGTCGATTCGCCCGCGGTACGCCAGGCGATCGTCCCGCTGCTCGCGCGAGTGAGCTCGATGCCCCATGTCGTCGGCGTCGTCAGCCCGTACACGCCCCGCGGGGCGCTGCAGATCTCCGGCGATAGGCGGACGGCGTTCGCGACCGTCAGCTACGACAAGCGGGCCAACCTGCTCCCGGACGCGACCGGCAAGCCGGTGCTGAACGCCATCAACGGAGTGCACGTGCCCGGGCTGAAGATCGCCGCCGGCGGCCAGGTGATCGAGCAGGCCGAGGGCTTCAGCATCGGTCCGGCCACGATCGTCGGGAGCATCGCCGCCCTGGTGATCCTGCTGATCACCTTCGGCTCGCTGATCACCGCGGGGATGCCGCTCATCACTGCCGGCCTCGGTCTGATCACCGGCGTGGCCCTGATCGGACTGGCCACGCACGTGCTCAGCATGTCGAACATCGCGCCCGAGCTGGCCCTGATGATCGGGCTCGGCGTCGGGGTCGACTACGCGCTGTTCATCGTCACCCGATTCCGGGAGGCTCACCGTCGCCTCGGCGACGTGGAGAGCGCCGTGATCGAGGCCATGGACACCTCAGGACGGGCAATCCTGCTGGCTGGCACCACCGTGGTGATCGCGCTGCTGGGCATGTTCGCGACCGGGGTCTCGTTCTTGTACGGCCTATCGATTGCGTCGGTGCTGACCGTGCTCCTGGTGCTGGCCGCGTCGCTCACGGTCCTGCCGGCATTGCTGTCCCGCTGGGGCGAGAAGGTGGCCAGGCCAAGCCGCCGCGCCAGGCGGCGGGCTGCCGCCGGCCAGCCCCCGCGCCGGTCGGTGTGGCGACGCTGGGCCGGGACGGTCCAGGCCCACCCGTGGCCGCTGGCGATCGCATCACTGCTCGTGGTGCTGGCGTTCATAGTCCCCGTGACCGCCCTTCGCCTCGATACGGCCGACGCCGGCAACGACCCGAGCAACACCAGTACCCACCAGGCCTTCAACCTCCTCGCCCAGGGGTTCGGCGCGGGCTTCAACGGACCGCTCCAGATCGTGGCTGAGCTTCCTCACCCTGGCGACACGGCCGCCCTGCCGGCACTCCGTCAGGCGGTGGCGTCGACGCCTGACGTCGTCGCGGTCACCGCCCCACGCGTCAGCCCGTCGGGGCGGGTGGCCGTGATGCAGGCCTATCCGGCGTCCGCGCCTCAGGACGAGGCGACGACCAACCTCGTCAACCACCTGCGCCACGACGTCCTGCCGCCGTTTGAGCACGCGAACGGGGTCCCGGTCCTCGTCGGCGGATTCACCGCGGGCTCGATCGACTTCAGCCACGTGCTGGCCACCAAGCTCCCGCTGTTCATCGGGATCGTGGTCGTCCTCTCCGCCCTGCTGCTGTTCGTGATCTTCCGGTCCCTCGTGATCCCGGTGCAGGCCGCGGTGATGAACCTGCTCAGCATCGGCGGCGCGCTCGGGGCCACGGTGCTCGTCTTTCAGAAGGGATGGCTGTCCGGCGTCTTGGGCCTGCAGCCGGGCCCGATCGAGCCGTGGGTCCCGGTCCTCATGTTCGCCGTCGTCTTCGGGTTGTCCATGGACTACGAGGTGTTCCTCGTCTCCCGTGTCCACGAGGAGTGGATCCGGCGGCGCGACGCGTCGGGGGCCGTGGTCGACGGGATCGCCTTCACCGGCCGGGTGATCAGCGCCGCCGCGGCGATCATGATCTGCGTCTTCCTGTCGTTCATGCTCGGCAACGAGCGCGACGTCAAGGAGTTCGGTTTCGGCCTGGCCGCCGCCGTGTTCCTGGATGCGATCGTGGTGCGCTGCGCTCTGCTGCCGGCCGTGCTCGAGCTGCTCGGCGCGACGACCTGGAAGCTGCCGCGCTGGCTCGACGCCCGCCTCCCGCACATCAACATCGAGGGCAGCGCGGCCCGGGCCGCCGAAGCGCCGGCGCTCGCGCTCGACCGGGAGCCCGAGCGCGAGGCCGAGCCGGTCGGGCGGTAGCTCGGCTACTGCACCTTGCCCCGGGCGGCGACCGGCCAGGTCGCCTCGATCGTCCCGCCGCGGTGCGCGTACAGGACGTCGTGCAGGTTGACGGTCGTGTCGATGTGGGACGGCAGCAGGATCACCCTGTCCCCCACGTGCAGCTGGCGCCGTCCCGGCTCGCCCGTGGGCACCAGGACGCCGTGCTCGTCGCCCGCGTGACGATACGACCAGCCCGGTGCGTCAAGCACACGGGCGGGCCCGGAATCGTCGGACAGCGTCTTCAGACCGGCGTCGAGAACCGCTCGCGCCGGAGCCGGGCGGCTGACCACGGTCGAGAGGACCGAGAGCGCTGACCGGTACGGCAGCCCGGCCGTGTCGAGATAGTCCGCGTCCATGAAGACGAACGAACCGGGCTGGACTTCGGTCACCACGTCGTGCGCCGCGCAGAACTCGGCCGTGCCCGTGCCCCCTGTAGTGACCACGCTGACCGAGTGACCGGCGGCGCGTAACTCTCCCGCCGCCAGCGCCAGGCGCCGCATCGACTCGTCGCAGCGCGTCTGGCGCTCCCGCGGGTCGCGCACGTGCTGGAGGTTGCCCTCGTACCCCTGCACGCCGACGAGGGCCAGCCGGTCCAGGGCGCGCAGGCGACCGGCCAGCGCGACCACCGCCTCCGGCGCGACCCCGCAGCGATCCTGTCCGACGTTGACCTCGATCAGCGTCGGCACGGACCGAGACAGGCCGGCGTCGATCGCGCTGGCTCCGTCCCACGAGTCAACGACGATCCGCACCCGCCTCTCCGGCCAGCGAGCGAGCAGCCGCTCCAGCCGGCCCACCTTGATCGGGCCGGCCAGCTCGGTCGTGATCAGGACGTCGTCGATACCACCGGCCAGCATCACCTCGGCCTCGCTGAGCTTGGCCACGCAGACGCCCACGGCCCCCGCGTCCAGCAGCAACCGCGCCACCTCCGGACTCTTGGCCGTCTTCATGTGGGGGCGTACGTCGACGCGCTCCAGACGGCCCATGCACGTCGCCACGTTGCTATCGAACACGTCGAGGTCCACCGTCACGCACGGCGTGTCCAAGTCGGCGATCCGGCCGGCGTCCACGAGCCTTCAGGCGGCCGCCGACTCGGTGGGGGCCCGGGAGCGCTCACGCCGGTGGACGATGAGCGGCAGACCGTGGCGCGGACCGATGGTCGGCATCTGGCGGATTCGCAGCTCATACCCAGGATCGAGCTCGAAATCGAAGCGCGACAGCAGCGCGGTCGCGATCGCCTTGACCTCTAGCTGACCGAAACGCATTCCGATGCAGATGCGCGAGCCGCCGCCGAACGGCAGATAGGCGCCCTTGGGCAACTGGGCCTTCGCCTCGCGGGTGAACCGCTCGGGACGAAACTGCTCGGGGTCGGGGAACACGTGCGCGAGGTGGTGGGAGACCCATGAGCTGTAGTTGACGTAAGCCCCGCCCGGGACGACCTGGCCGGCGAACTCGTAGGTGTCGAGGGACATGCGCGCGCCGATCCACGCGGGCGGGTATATCCGCAGCGTCTCATCCTGGACCATCTCGAGCAGCTCGAGCCGGCCACTCATGAGCGTCGCGGCGTCCGGGCGCTCGCCGCCCAGCAGGCTGGCCTGCTCCTGATGCAGCGCCGCCGCCACATCGGGGTGACGGGCGAGCTCATAGAACATGAACGCGATCGTCGATGTGGTCGTGTCGTGTCCCGCGAACAGCAGGGTCATCACCTCGTCTCGGATCTGCTGGTCGTTCAGGCGCTCGCCGTCCTCGTCGGCGGCGTCGATCAGGAGGCTGAGCAGGTCCTGGCCGCGCTCGCCGCTCCCGCGTCGCCGGGCGATCTCGGCAAAGATCACTCCGTCCAGCGCCCCCCGGGCGTCCTGCATCTGCGAGAACGGCGTGCCCGGTCCGCGCATGACCTGCAGCCAGTAGTCGCGCGCCCAGAAGCCGAGCCCCCGCTCGAAGTTGCGGGCCATGTCGATCTGAGCCCCGGCCGCGTCCGGGTCAAAGCCGAACAGGGCTCGCATGGCGATCCGCAGGGCGAGCCGCCGAGTCCAGTAGTAGAGGTCGATCCGCGAGCCTTCCCGCCAGCCTTCGAGCGCGCGATCGATCTCCGCGTTCATCGTGCTCAGCGCCGCCGCGATCACGTCGTGGTGGAACGCGGGCAGCATGATCCGCCGCGAGCGGCGATGGAACTCGCCGTCGATGGTCAGCAGACCGTCGCCCAGCAGCGGTATCAGGTCGCCCATGTGCCCACGCCGCCAGCTGAAGTTGCCGGCGTGCGAAACAGTCATGTAGTGGTTGGCCTCGGGGCCGATCATGAACACGGTGTTGCCGTGGAAGATGCGCACGGTGAACACCGGTCCGAAGCGCTCGTAGGCGTCCAGCAGTAGCGGCAGTGGGTATTGCGCGAAGGCGCGCGTGCGCCGGATGCTGAAGCTCTTCTCGCCGGGCGGGAAGGGGACCTCGAGGCGGCGCTCGGCGAGCAGGTCACCGGTCAACCGCCGGACTGGATTGAAGGAGACCGGCCCCGGCCCGACCAGGCTCATCGGGCGGCCATGTCCGCGAGCGTCCGCATGTCGGGGACGGCGAGATCGGGCGTGGCCCGTGCCGCTGGCGTGGCCCCGTGACCCTCCCGATCGTGGCGGCGATCGACCCACACGGAGGTCATTCCGAGCTCCTGGGCCGGGACGTGGTCGTGGAAGAGGCTCTGGGCGACGTGCAGGATGCGCTCGCGGGGGACGTCGATGCGCTCGAATGCCAGCTCGAAGTTGTGCGTGCTCGGCTTGTAGCTGCGCGCTTGCTCGGCGGTGATGATCCAGTCGAACCGGACCCCGAGCCGTGGCGTCGAGAGCGCGAACAGGTCATCGTCGCAGTTGGTGATCACGCCGAGCCGGAAGCGTTCCTTGAGCTGCGCCAGGGCGTCGGCGCTGTCCGGAAAAGCGGGCCAGTCGCCCACCGAGCCTGAGAAGGCCGCCAGCTCGGGTTCCATGGGCTCGAACCCGAGCTCGCCGCCCAGACCGCGCAGGGAGCCGGCCAGCACCTCTCTGTACCGAAGGTACGGGCCGGCTTCGAGCGCCGCCTCGTGGCGGGCGTAGGCCTCGAGCGCCGCGTCGTCGCCAGGTCGCACGCCGTGATTGGCCAGGACGGGCGCCAGCGCCTCCAGGATCCCGCGCTCCCAGTCGATCAGCGTGCCGTAGCAGTCGAAGGTGAGCGCGTCGAAGGCCGTGAAGTCGATCGCGGGCACGGGAGCCTCGAGCTCAGGCTTCCGGCGTGGACGGCTGGGGATTGGCCGGGGAGGACGGAGGTGGGGGCGGCGGTCGTCTGTTGTCGCCGGGATCGTCCGGCGCGCGGATCCACTGGGCGATGCGGCCGTCCGAGATCACGAAGTTGGTCCGCGCCGTCTGGCCCGCGCCCGAGCCGCAGCCTCCGCCCGGACCAGGACGGTTGGTGAGCAGGAACAGCGCGTTGACGTACTGACCGCGTTGGTCGGCGGAGATGAACTTCGCTCCGCAGGGCAGGCTGGCGTTTGCGGCCTCGGCCTGGAACCGGGTGTGGATCGGGCTCACCAGTGCGTCGCCGGCGGCGTCGAAGCCGTTGATCATGACGCTCGGAAGGGCAAAGTACCCGGCCGCGGCGGTCACGTCGCCGCGGCGCAGGGCGTCCGACCAGCCCCGGATCACAGCCACCGAGGCGGGGCTCGGGGCGACGCCGGTGGGACCGGGCGTGGGGATGGCCAGCGTCTCCGGGATCACCTGCAGCGGGAGCTCGGCGCCCGCCTTCCTCGACGGCCGCGAGACGTGATGGACGGGCCCACTCTTGAGCGCTGCAGTGGATCCGCACCCAGCCGCGATCCCAGTCGCCATGATCGCGATCACCGAACCCCGGCTGAGCCTGCCGATCACGCCAACAATCGTACGGACTGCCATCAGCGGGACCCGGGTCCTGGCCACCACGGCGCCGCTGTAGAGTCGCGTCGATGTCCGTTTCGCAGAGCATGGACCGCCCCGCGGCCGACCTGGGCTCGCTGGAGTTCTGGGGTCAACCGGCCGAGGTACGCGACCGCTATTTCGCCGAGTTGCGGCGGGCGGCACCGATATCGCGCCACGAACCCCCGGAGGACATCCTCGGGATGCCCGAGCAGGGCCGGCTGCACTACTGGGCGATCGTCCGCTACGACGACATCCGCCAGATCTCGCGTGACCCGGCGACCTTCTGCTCGGGCCTCGGCGTGCAGTTCGGCGACGCTCCCCAGGAGATGCTCGAGGCCTCGCAGTCGTTCCTGGCCATGGACGCCCCCCGGCACGGCAAGCTCCGCGGCCTCGTCTCCTCCGCGTTCACGCCGCGTCAGGTGGTGCGGATCGAGGACGGCATTCGCGCGAACGCCAAGCGCATCGTCGCCGAGGCCTCCACCACCGGCGGCGGGGACTTCGTCGAGCTGATCGCCAAGCGGCTACCGCTGCAGACGATCTCGGACATGCTGGGGGTGCCCGAGGGCGACCGCGAGCGGGTGATGACGGCGGCGGACACGCTGATCTCCGCCGCCGACCCGGAGGTGTTCGGCGACCGCCAGCCGATCGAGGTCCTCGGCACGGCCCTGTGGACGCTGACCGAGTTCGCCACCGAGCAGGCCCAGCATCGCGAGCAGCACCCGGCCGACGACCTGATGACCGCGCTGGTCCAGGCCGAGGTCGACGGCGATCGGCTGACCCACGCCGAGATCGCCGCCTTCCTGGTCCTGCTGTCGGTCGCGGGCAACGACACCACCCGGCACACCACCTCGCACGCGCTCCGCGCGCTGACCCTGAATCCTGACCAGCGCGAGATGCTGCTCCGGGACATCGACGGGCGACTCCCCGACGCCGTTGAGGAGTTCGTACGGTGGGCCTCGCCGGTGATGACCTTCCGCAGGACGACCACGCGCGAGGTCGAGCTGCACGGCCAGAAGCTCCCGGCCGGAGAGAAGGTCGTTCTCTTCTACCACTCGGGGAACCGCGACGAGCGCGCGTTCGAGCGCCCGTGGCAGTTCGACGTCACCCGCAGACCGAACCGGCACCTGGGCTTCGGGGGTGGCGGCCCGCACTACTGCCTGGGCGCCTCGCTCGCGCGCACGCAGCTGAGTGCCATCTTCGGCCAGATGCTGCGCGTGATACCCGAGATCGAGGCCGGCGAGCCCGAGCTTCTGCGCAGCGCGTTCATCCACGGCATCAAACGGATGCCGTGCACGTTCACGGCGCGCGGGTGACCGCGGCTGTTTTACGAGTCCTGAACGTAGACCAGGTTCGAGACGACGAACCCGTTGTTGAACGTGGTCTGGACCTTGACGCCGGCCGGCGGAGCGGTGAGCGCGAGCCACGTGCCCCTGCCCGCCGTCACGTTCAGCGAGGTGAGCTCGATCGGGACACCGGCTACGACCTGGAGGTTCTCCGGGATCGTCACGCTCAGGTGGTAGGCGAAATTGCCCGACACCCGGGTGATGTGCCCGATGACCGGTTCCTGCACGCGGGCCGGATTGTTGAGCACGGTGTAGAAGTAGACGACGTTCGCGCCGCCGTTGACCAGCGTGAAGGTGGGCTTCGTGATCACGGTGTCGGCGTAGGCGACGCCAGTGCCGCTGCCCATGACCGACCCCTTGGGGCAGCCCGACGGGCCGGCGGAGTCCAGCACGTGGATGCTGCAGATCGGGTAGCGGGCGCCGTTGTACTGCGATCCCCGTGGGAACCACAGATCGAGGTTCGTGACCGTCGGCTGGGTGGCGGGCGTGAGCCCTCCCCAGCCGAAGGTGACCGCCAGCCGCACGCCCTGTGGGTGTCGGGGTGAGCCGGCCGAGAGAGCGGCGGCGGCTCGAGCCACCACGATCTGCGGCCTGCCCGACGAGGCCAGCGCGGCGGCGGCGCCGGCGCCGAGGAGCAGGCCGGCCATGCCGGTCAATGCGAGCTTGCGCATGATGAGCGACCTCCTGATTGGGTTGAGGGAGGGCGGCCCTCTCTCGACCGACCCGCGGACACCTGTTTACTGCACGCCGAGCTTCTGGTCCAGCGCGGTCGGGCCCTCGCCAGCCGGCGCTACCCCGCCACGCCGACCTGCTCGGCGGCGTTGGCGTGGGCGGAGATGGCGTCGAGCAGCTGCGGCCACGCAGCGGTCGGCAGGTCGTGGCCCATGCCCTGAATGGTCAGCATGCGCGCGCCGGGGATCGCGCGGGCGGTGGCAACCCCGCCGGAGCGGCTGACCATCCGGTCCTTGGAGCCGTGGATGACCAGCGTGGGAGCCGTGATCGAGCGCAGCTGGGAGGTTCGATCGCCGGAGGCGACGATCGCGCCCAGCTGTCGCCCGGAGCCGGTCGGGTCATAACCGCGGTCGTAACTGCGGGCGACCATGTCGCGCACCCGTCCGGTGTCCTGGGGCAGGCCCGTGGATCCGATCGCGGCAAACACCTTGGTCATGCGGTCGATGTAGCCCTGGCGGTCAGCCGGCGAGCGGCGCAGCAGGTATGGGTAGATGGAGAACGCGGGCTGGCCCTGCCAGCGGGTGCCCGTGGTCGACATGATCGAGACGAGCGACCGGACCGACGCGGGGTGCTCGGCCGCCAGGGTCTGGGCGATCATCCCGCCCATCGAGGCGCCGACCACGTGCGCCGGAGCCATGCCCAGCTCGCGCATCAGGACGGCGGCATCCTCAGCCATGTCACTGAGCGTGTAGAGCACCGGGTCGATCCGCCGGCGCAGGAGCGCAGCGGGAGTGGGGGGTCGGCCGTGGACGTGGGTCGAGCGGCCGCAATCGCGGTTGTCGAACCGGACGACGTGGAAACCGCGGCCGGCGAGCTGATCGCAGAACTCGTCGGGCCAGCCGATCATCTGCGTCCCCAGCCCCATGATCAGCAGCAGCGGTGTCGCAGACTCCTCCCCGATGCTCTCGTAGCACAGGGTGATCCCTCGCCCAACGTCGCTGAAGCGCTCGCTCATCGTTCGGCGGAGCCTAGCCAAGGCCTCCGGATCGCAACGAGGCGATCGCCTCCGCACGGGTTTCGCCGACCAGCAACTCCGGGCGCATCGTCCAGCTCGCGTCGAGGTCGACGGCGGGGAAGCGGCCGGCCCGGGCGAGTGCGGTGTCGAGCGCGATCACCGTGGTCTCCCCCCCGAGCGGTTCGGGCGCGGTGGCGATGACCGTGACCGAGCCGCCATCGACGATGTTGCGCGCAGCGCCCAGCGCCCGGCGGGCCTGCGCCGCGGGCAGCGCCGCGAGCGTGTCGATCAGCACGACGGCGTGAGCGCCGCGCGAAGCCAGCCGCCGGGCCTGCTCGACCAGGCCTTCGAGCGCCTGCCCCTGGGCCTCGGGCGAAGCGCCGAGACCGAGCGCCACCGACGGGGGGAGCGGGCCGCGGCGCCATTCGCCGATCTCCTCGGGCCGCACGCCGGTGAGCGCCAGCGAGACCGCAAGCGCCTCGTCGCCCGAGAGCTTGGCCGCCAGGCGTCGGAGGGCCTCGGTCTTGCCCGATTGGCTCCCGCCGGCGATCGTCACCCGCGAGCCGCGGCCGATCGGCGCGACGGTCTCGATGGCGGTGAGGACGAAGTCGTCTCCGGCGAGGGCGAACCGCTCGCTCGGAAACGCGGCCGGGAGGTCGTTGAAGCGGGCGCTGTCGGCCAGCTCGGCCGCCGGCCGGCCGTTGATCGTGTCGACCCTCAGCAGCGACGCGAACCGCTCCGACCGGCGCGGCGCCCGGCGCGGTCCGGCCACCCGGTCGCCGGAGATCAGTTCGCAGCGCTTGACCTGCGCAGCCGAGATGTAGACGTCGCCGTCCGAGGGCTCCGGCGGGTCCACGCGCAGGAAGCCCGAGCCACCGGGCAAGAGCTCGACGACGCCTTCGACGACCTCATCACCCGGGTGCTCGGTTTCTGCCTCGGCCTTCTCGGCGTTCTCTGGGTGCGACTCGGCGTTCTCTGGGTGCGACTCGTCGTCCTCTGGGTGGGAGTCGTCGTCGTCGGCTTCCGGTTCGGGCGCCGCCTCCTCCGTGTCGTCCTTGCCCGCGCCTCGTCCGCGGCCACCGCGACGCCCGCGCCGGCGGCGGGCCGCCGGCTGCTCGTGCTCGTCGGGCTCGTCGTCCGCTTCGCCCGCGCGTCCCTCGCCGCCGGCCTGCCGCTCGAGGATCGCGTCGATCAGCTCCGGCTTGCGCAGGCGTCGGTAGCCGTCGATCGACAGCTCCGATGCGATCGCGTGCAGGTCGGCCAGCGGGCTCTGTTCGAGCGATGCTCGGTCGAGAACGGACATACGGCGCCTCCTCTTGGTTCGGACGGATCGGTTGGCTCCGGCCGCGTTGCGGCAGCGACCGGCGATTTGCGCACGGCCAATGTAGCGCTAGCCCTGCTCCCGGAGAAGCTCCTCGTCCAGTCGCAGCTCCGGGGTGATGTCGGCCTCGGCGTTGAGCGCGGCGCGGACCGCGAGGAAGTCAGCCGCTTCGGCCACGTCGTGGACCCGCAGCACGTGCGCCCCGGCATTGACGCCGTGCGCGATCGCGGCCAGCGTTCCCGCGAGCCGGCCGCGCGGCGGCCGACCGGTGATCGCGCCGACGAAATCCTTGCGCGAGACGGCCAGCAGGAGCGGCCGCTGCAGAGCGTGCAGTCGCTCGAGGGCCCGCAACGCCTCCACGGTCTGGGCGGGAGTCTTGCCGAAGTCCGGACCCGGATCGAGCAATAGCTGCTCAAAGGCGACGCCGCGGGCCCGTGCGAGCTCGATCCGGCTGCGCAGGAACGTCTCCACGTCGGCGGCAACCCTCCCGTCCAGGGCCGGATCGAGCAGCTTCTGCTTGGGAGCAGCGCGGGTGTGCATCAGCACCAGGGCAGCGCCGGTCTGCGCGCAGACGTCGGCAAGCTCCGGGTCGCGCAGGCCGCTGACGTCGTTGACGATCGAGGCGCCGGCCGCGACCGCGGCCCGGGCGACCTGGGGTTTGTACGTGTCGACGGAGACACGGGCGTCGAGCTCGCCGGCCACGCGCTCGATCAGCGGCACCACGCGCTCGATCTCCTCCTCGGGAGCGACCGGCGGCCGGTTCGTTACGCCTGATTCTCCGCCGATGTCGATCATGTCGGCGCCGGCAGCCAGCAGCTCTTGCGCGAGGCGGACGCGCTGATCGAGCGTTCGCCAGGCGCGCGCGTCGGAGAACGAGTCCGGGGTCGCGTTGACGATCCCCATCAGCCGTGGGCGGTCGCCGAGCTCGAGCGTGCCCTGGCTCGTCTGCAGCGAGCGCCTGGGCGCGCTCATCTCACCCCGATCCCTTCGGACTCGGCCTCCTGCCGGAAACGGGCGACCTCAACCTCGACCCGAGGTGCAGGCCAGCCCAGCTCGCGTCCGATCGCCTCCGCGACACGGATCGGCGCGTCGCCGACCGGGTCGCACAGCTCGGAGCCGGCGATCAGCCCGAGGCGGGTCCGTCGGAGCATCACGTCTCCGACCGTGCGGGCCTGCTCCTGCCGCGCGGCGTATGTCGCCTCGGCCAGGAGGTCGGGCAGGCCGGGCAGGATCGGCTGCGCCAGGGCGGGATCGGCCGCGGCGATGGCCAGGACCTGCTCGGCCGCGTGGCCGTAGCGGGCGGCCAGCGCAACGCGGGACTGCTCGGAGACCCCGGCGACGTCCGCCAGCGCGGCCGGCTCGATCGGCTCGCCCAGGGGGATCTCGTGCGTGCGGCACGTAGCATCACGGCCGTCACGCTCCACGAGCCGGTCGACGGCGAGCTTGGCCATTCGGCGCCAGGTCGTGAGCTTGCCTCCCGTGATCGTGATCAGGCCGCTGGAGGTCTCGTACAGCTCGGCCTTGCGCGAGATGTCGACCGACTTGCGCGTGTCGCCCGATGAGATCAGCGGCCGCACGCCCGCGTAGGCGCCGGTCAGGTCCTCGGCCGCGAGATCGGTGCCGAAGAAGGTGTTCGTGGCTGCGAGCAGGTACTCGATGTCCTCCGTGGACGGACGCACGTGGTCAAGCTCGCCCGAGTAGTTGTTGTCGGTGGTGCCGAGCAGGGTGCGCCCGAGCCACGGCAGAGCGAAGATCGAGCGGTTCTCGCCGGCCGGGACGATCGCCCCCGCCTCGAGCGGCAGGTCGGTCTGGGCCACGGTCACGTGCGTCCCCCGGCTCGGGGCGATCGTCGGCAGCTCGGTCTCGGAATGGAGCTCGTCCGGCCGGATCCGGTCGGCCCACACGCCGGTGGCGTTGATCACGTTACTCGCGCGGATGTCGAGCTCGCCGCTGTTCTCGGCGTCGGTCAGCTTGACGATCGTCTCCCCGCCCTCGGCCGTGAGCAGCTCGGTCACCTCCAGCCGGTTGGCGCAGATTGCGCCGAACCGCTCGGCCTCGCCCAGCACGGTCAAGACGAGACGGGCGTCGTCGGTCTGGCAGTCGTAGAACAGGTACCCGGCGCTCGGCCGGCGATCCTCCAGGGCCGGGAGTAGGCGCCCGACCTCCTCGCCGGGGATCATTCGGTGCCGGGCCGGGCTCCAATCGCTGTCCTGGGGGCGGCCGGCGCGATTTCGCCCGCGCAGGGCCGGCGCCGCCATGACGTCGTACATGTTGAGCCCGATCCCCACGATCCGGTCGGGCCGGGCGCCGTCGAACGAGGCGACGACGATCGGCAGCGGCTTGACCAGGTGGGGGGCCAGCCCGACCATCAGCTGGCGCTCGAGCAGCGCCTCCCGGACCAGCCCGAGGTCGAACTTCTGCAGATAGCGCAGGCCGCCGTGGATCAGCTTCGATGAGCGGCTGCTGGTGCCCGACGCGAAGTCGGCCTTCTCGACCAGCGCCACGCTGTAGCCCCGCGACGCGGCATCGAGGGCGACTCCAGCCCCGGTGATCCCGCCGCCGATCACGACCAGATCGAAGCGCTCGCCGTGTAGCGCCTGGATCGCGCGGTCGCGAGTGATCATGAATCCAGCGTAGACGAGGGCCCGCCGCCCGGCCGGCCTCAGGAGGCGCCGTTGAGCAGGCCTACTGTCTCCCGTTCTCGCGCGGGTCGCCGGGGTCAGCGACGCCCGCCGCCTTACGCTGCTCGATGATCTGTTCGATGCGGTCGAGCGTGTCCTTGGACATCCGCCGGATCTCCCAGTGGGTCAGCTTCATCACCCGCATCGGTGAGGTGGCGATCACGTCGGCGTTGCGCGGCTGCCGTTCGAGCAAGCCCATCTCCCCGATGAGGTCGCCCTCCTTCAGCGAGGCGATCACCTGGCCGTGCTGGATCACGTCGGCCGTGCCCTCCTCGATCGCGATCAGCTCGGTCGAGTAGTCGCCCTCCTTCATCAGGATCTGACCCTCGGCGATGCTCGTCTCCGTCGCGAACGCGGCCAGGCGCTTGGCCTCCTCCTCGGAGAGCTGCGAGAAGATTGGGATTGCCGTCAGCCGGTTGGGGTCCATGGCACCTCGTTTGCTCGTTGGTTTTGCGGCGCGACTCTAGCCCTACAGGTCCGCGATCGCCGCGGTGACCTCGCTCACTGACTGCTTGGCGTCGCCGAACAGCATGCTCGTCTTGGGCTCGTAGAACAGGGGATTGTCGATGCCGGCGAACCCCGAGGCCATCGAGCGCTTGAGCACGATCACCGCCTGGGAGTTGTCGACCTCCAGGATCGGCATCCCGTAGATCGGCGATCCGGGCTCGTTCTTGGCCGCCGGATTGGTCACGTCGTTGGCGCCGATGACCAGGGTGACGTCGGTGCGGGCGAACTCGGGGTTGACCTCGTCCATCTCCTTGAGCGCGTCGTACGGAACCTGGGCTTCGGCCAGCAGCACGTTCATGTGGCCGGGCATGCGGCCGGCCACAGGATGGATGGCGAACAGGACGCGGACGCCCTTGTCCTCCAGCGCCTTCTCGAGGTCGCGCACAGCGTACTGCGCCTGGGCGACGGCCATTCCGTATCCGGGGGCGATCACCACCTGGCGGGCGTAGGAGAGCTGGATGGCCACGTCGTCCGGGGTGGTCGACTTCACCGGTCCCCGGTCGGTGTCACCCGTCGCGGGCGCGGCCACCTCGCCTCCGAAGCCTCCGGCCACGATCGCCGGAACGGACCGGTTCATGGCCTTGGCCATCAGGTTGGTCAGGATCGAGCCCGAGGCGCCGACGAGCATCCCGGCGACGATCATCGCTGTGTTGTTCAGCGCCACACCGGTGGCCGCCGCCGACAGGCCGGTGAAGGCGTTCAGCAGCGAGATGACGACCGGCATGTCGGCGCCGCCGATCGGCAGCACGACCATGTTCCCCAGGAGCGCCGCGGTGACCAGGATGCCGAGGATGAACAGGGCCTGGGAGTGCGTTCCGGACGCCAGCACGATCGCGCTGGCCACGGCGATCACAAACAGCCCGATGTTGATGATCGCCTGGCCCGGGAGCTTGATCGGGCGGCCGGGCAGGATCCCCTGGAGCTTGGCGAAGGCGATATTGGAGCCCCAGAACGAGATCGAGCCGACGATGGCGGCGAACAGCGACGGGATCTCGGTCTTGAGCGGGAACCCGATCCCGAAGTGGTGGCGGTACTCCACCCAGGCGATCAGCGCCACCGCGCCGCCGCCCACCCCGTTGAAGATGGCCACCATCTGGGGGATCGCCGTCATGTGCACGCGCAAGGCGGCGGGGATCCCGATCGCCGTCCCGATCACGAGGCCGAGGGCAATCAGCCAGGGCGTCGTGGAGCCGCTCAGGACGTGCGGCGTCAGCAGGGTGGCGACGACCGCGATGGCCATGCCCGTGGCGGCGATCTTGTTCCCGCGCACCGCCGTCCGCGGTCCGGTCAGCCCGCTCAGGCCGTAGATGAACAGCGAGAAGGCGACGATGTAGCAGGCGTCGATGAAGTTCGCGCGCTGGAGCAGGATGGTCGCGACGGAGACCACTATTTATTGGCCTCCGGCTTCGCCTGCGGCCTTCCGTCTGTCTCGGCCGCCACAACGGATTCGCCAGTGGGGTCCGGCTTGCGCTTGAACATCTCGAGCATCCGGTCGGTGACGAAGAAACCGCCGACGATGTTGATCGTCCCGAACGTGATGGCGATCACCAGCAGCAGGTGCTCGAACCAGCCGCGCGCCTCGTGCATCAGCAAGAGCCCGCCGAGCAGCACGATCCCGTGGATCGCGTTGGTGCCCGACATCAAGGGCGTGTGCAGCGTGTTCGGGATCTTCGAGATGACCGCGAAGCCGACGAACCCGGCCAGCACGAGGATCGCGATCTCGGTGATCAGGGTCACCGTGGCCTCCTAACTGGGGGTGGCGGCGCCCGCGGCCTGCCTGGCGCCCTCGTTGACGATCTCCCCTTCGC
The DNA here is from genome assembly GCA_963704385.1 of uncultured Solirubrobacterales bacterium. GTDB lineage: Bacteria > Actinomycetota > Thermoleophilia > Solirubrobacterales > Solirubrobacteraceae > Palsa-465. Next base: position 3,885,600 of record OY969904.1, on the reverse strand, counting down.
GCGTGATGCACGCGCCCGCGATGACCTCGTCGTCGAAGTCGAGCTCCAGCTTGCCGTCCTTGATCATCAGCTCGAGTAGGGACTCGATGTTGCGGGCGTAGAGCTGGGAGGCGTGCTCGGCCATCGTGCTCGGCACGTTGAGCGGCGCGAGGATCTTGACGTCGTGGGCCAGGACGGTCTGCCCGGGCTCGGAGAGCTCGCAGTTGCCGCCCTGCTCCCCGGCCAGGTCGACGACGACCGAGCCCGGCTTCATCAGCTTGACCGCCTCCTCGGTGACCAGGATCGGGGCCCGGCGGCCGGGGACGAGTGCCGTGGTGATGACCACGTCGACCTTCCCGATCGCCTCGGCCATCAGCTCCTGCTGGCGGGCCTGCTGCTCGGGGGTCAGCTCCTTGGCGTAGCCGCCCGCGCCCTCCAGGTCGCCGCCGAGGTCGAACTCCAGGAACTTGGCCCCGAGCGACTCGACCTGCTCCTTGACGGCGGCGCGGACGTCGAAGCCCTGGACCACGGCGCCGAGGCGGCGCGCGGTGGCGATGGCCTGCAGCCCGGCGACGCCGGCGCCCAGGACGAGCACGGTGGCGGGGCGGATCGTCCCGGCCGCGGTCATCAGCATCGGGTAGAAGCGCCCGAGCTCCTGGGCGCCGATCAGCGCCGCCCGGTAGCCGGAGATGTTGGCCTGGCTGGAGAGCGCGTCCATCGACTGGGCGCGGCTGATTCGGGGCACCGACTCGAGCGCGAAGCTGGTCGCCCCGCTCTGGGCGATGGCCTGGATGCCCTCGCCGTTGGTCAACGGCTGGAGGAAGCCGATCAGGACGCTCCCTGGCTTGAGCTTCCCGATCTCCTCCGGGGTCGGCGGGGCGACCTTGACCACGGCGTCGGATTCCCACACCTGGTCGGCGCTGTCGACCAGCCTCGCGCCCGCCTCCTCATAGTGGGAATCGGGGATCAGCGCCCCCTGGCCGGCGCCCCGCTCGACCACCACCTCGTTCACCGCGGCGGCGTCGTCTTGCGCCGCGCGGGTCAGCTTGCGCGCGACGTCAGGGACGAGCGCGACGCGACGCTCGCCCTCTGCGGTCTCCTTGGGGACTCCGATCTGCATCGAGCGCGCGGACGTTAGCGGGTCCGACCCGGAGTCTGTGTCAGCCGAGCCCGATCGGCGCGAACACGATCGCGGCGGCGATGCCCGCCCAGCCGGCGAAGGCCCGGCCGCCGGCCGCCGGCGCCCCCGTTTCCCGGCGCACGCCGCCCCGGCGCTTGACGATCACCGCGACCGCCCGGCGCTCGGCGTGCCGGCTTCGCTTGCGGGCCGTCGCAGCACGGCGGGCCGCCGGCGCCAGCGGAAGCGGCTTGCCGGCCAGCGCCATGATCGCCTCGCCCGTGACCCACACCGGGGTCTGGTCGCTCGTACGCGAGTAGCGAATGTGGCCGTCGGGTGCGATCAGCGATCGAAGGTAGGCGGTCGCGCGGTCCACGGCGCCGCCCGAGACTCCGTCCGCGATCAGCCCCTGGATGGCCCACGCCGTCGACTGGGCATTGGAGCCCTCGCCCGGACTCGAGGGGAAGCCCCCGTCCGGGTCCTGGTGGGACTCGACGAAGCGCACCGCGCGCGCGGTGACAGCGGTGTGCGTTCCGGCGGCCAGGGCCTCGAGCACCGCGCCGGTGTCGTCGACGTCGCTCTGTCCGCCCGCGGTGGCGAAGTTGAAGCCGCCGTCGCGGTCCTCCTGTCGGGTCAGCCACGGGAGCATCTTCGCGGGCAGCTCCGTGTCGGCCGCCCGCAGCGCGAGCACCGCGAACGCCGTCAGGTTGGTCTGGTCGGAGACCGAGCCGTTCGCGCCGACATCGTGCTCGAGCGCGGCCACCTGCGCGCTGACCGGCACCCCCGCTGCGCGCAGGACGAGGATCGTGCGCTCCAGCGAGCCGGGGTCGGTCAGCGACCCGGCGCCGGCGCGAAGGTAGTCGATCACGCTGTGCCCGTCCCTGATCACATCCAGCAGGTTGCGCCCCTCAGAGGCCAGTCCCAGGGCCGCCCACCCCGAGAACAGCTGAGTGGAGGGCTGACCCGGCGCTTCCCCAAAGCCGCCGTCCGCATTCTGGGCGGCGATCAGATAGGAGGTCGGGGTCTCGGCTGCCTGCGCGGTCGCCGCCCCTCCTCTCCCTGGCTGGCCGGCCAGCCAGGCTCCGAGGACGACGGCGACGACCACGGGCGCGATCGTCCCGGCCGGCATTTCCCATCTCACCTGCAGCCGCCTCGAGAAGCGCGCGATCGACCGCGCCAGGGCCGGGCCGAAGGCCAGCGCGAACACCAGGCAGCCGGCCGCGTGGACGGCGTCGAAGCCCAGCCCCTTGCCGACGTATACATCCAACTGGGCCAGGCTGTGGTCGCTGTAGGTGACCCAGTCGCCGACGTCCTGGACGGCCGTGAACGCGAATCCGACCACCGCGCACACCAGCGCCAGCGGCCACCGCCGGATCCGGCGCGCCGTGACCACGGCCAGCCCGGCCCCGACCAGGCCGGTCGCCCCCCAGGCCGCCATCTGCCACGGGGTCCACGGCCCCTGGCCGAAGAAGAAGTTCGAGGTCAGCCCGGCCAGGGCCCCGACCACGAAGCCGGGCGCCGGGCCCAGCGCGTAGCCCGAGATCAGGACGATGTCGGTCGTCGGCTTGACGTTCGGCAGGGCCGCGAAGGCGATCCGCCCGAGCGCGGCCAGCGCGGCCAGCGTGGCCACCAGGGCGACGATCCGGGCGTCGGGCCGCGTGCGCTCGTACCACGCGAACCCGCCGCCGATGGCCAGGAACAGGAGCGTGAAGGCTCCGAGCTGCCAGGTCATGCCGGGACTCCCGTTCCGGCTGTCTCCCGGGTGAGCACCGCCACCCCCTGATCTGGCGTCAGCGCGCCGCCGGCGCCGCCGAGGATCCGCGCCGTCTCGGTGGCGAAGTACGTTCCGGTGGCCAGGATCTCGGGCGCCGGCCCGTCGGCGATCGGCGCGCCGTCGGCCAGCAGCACGACCCGGTCGGCGAACGCGGCCACGAACTCGGGGTCGTGGGTGGCCACGACCACCGCCGCGTCGAGCCCGCGCAGCAGCGCGGCCAGGTCGGCCTTCAGGTGACGGTCCATGCCGCGGGTCGGCTCGTCGAGGCAGACCACGGCGGCCGGTTCGGTGTCCGCGTCCCCGAGGACGACGGCGAGCGCGACGCGCTGCTTCTCGCCGCCCGAGAGCTCGCGGGGATGGCGATCGGTGAAGGAAGCGGGGTCGAGGCCCGCGGTGGCCAGCGCCTTCGCCGTGGCTTCATTGCCCACCGTCTCGTGGACGAGGTAGTCGGTCGGGTTCTGGAGCAGCAGCGCCACTCGCCCGCTCGCCGTGATCCGCCCGCGTGTCGGCTTCATCAGGCCGGCGGCGTGCCGGAGCATCGTCGATTTCCCGGCCCCGTTGCGGCCCATGATCGCCACGCGCTCCCCCGGGGCAACGGTGAGCGACAGGCTTCGGAGGATCACCGGTCCCTCGCGGAGCTCGTGCCACACCCGCTCGAAGCGCAGCGCGGGTTCGGGTCCCCGCGCACGCCCGAACCGACGTGGTCTGCTTTGTACGCGTATGTCGCGTACTTGATCGACCACGTCGTACCCGTGCTTTCGGAGGGCCGCCCGCGCGTCTTTCACCGAGGACGTCGGCTCCAGCCCAACGCCAGATAGCAGCCGAGCGCCGGGAGTCGAAAGCGCCGGGGCTCGAACCACCGCCCACTCGAGGAACCGCGACGGCGACGCGTCGCACACGACCCGCCCCCGATCGAGCGCGATCACTCGGTCGGCGAACCCCAGGCACCGCTCCAACCGGTGCTCGGCGATGACGATCGCCGCTCCGGCGTCCTCGTTCAGGCGCCGGAGCACGCTGATCAGCTCGTCGCCGGCGACCGGATCCAGCTGCGAGGTGGGCTCGTCGAGCACGATCAGCGCCGGGCGGCCTGCCAGCGCGGCCCCCAGCGCGACGCGCTGGAGCTCGCCTCCGGACAGGGACTCGGTGGGACGGTCCAGGAGGTGCTCGATCCCGAGGGCGAGCGCGGCCTCCTCCACCCCGCGGGCGACTGCCGCCGCCGTGTCGCCGCGGTTCTCGAGCGGCAGCGCGAGCTCGGCCCGGACCGTCCCCATCACGACCTGGGACTCCGGGTCCTGGAACAGCGTGCCGACGGCACGAGCCAGCTCGCCGGGACCGTGCTGGCGGATGTCCATGCCGGCGACCGTCGCGTGGCCGGCGAACGTGCCGCCGTGGAAGTGGGGCACGAGCCCGCTGGCGATCCGCAAGAGCGTCGACTTGCCCGAGCCTGATGCGCCGGCCAGCAGAACGAGCTCGCCGGGGGAGATGTCGAGCGTCAGCTCGCTCAGCGCGGGCCCCAGCGTCCCCGGGTACGAGTACGTGACTCGGTCGAGCTCGAGAATGCTCACCGCTCGATCCCTCTGCGGTCGGCAAACGGGAGCAGGGCGACCACCACCAGCGCGCCGGCGAGGGCCACGAGCCCGGCCGAGACCGGGGCGCGCAGCGACGGGTAGGCCTGAAACGGGGCCAGACCGCCCACCCGCGCGCCGATGGCCAGCGCGAGGATGCCTGTCGCTGACGCCCCGAAGGCCAGATCGTGGCGCGAGTACGGCCTGCGGACCCGCGGCGGCCGGCGCGCCGCGCCGTAGCCCCGGACCTCGAGGGCCGCGGCGGCGTCCAGGGCCCGGTCGAGCACCCCGGACGTGGCGGCGCGCATGAGCTGGGCCCGCGACGGCGGACGGCCAGGCCGGCAGCGCTGGGCGTCGGCCAGCCGCCGCGAGTCCCGGATCAGGATCGGGACCATCCGGGTGGCCAGCGTCGCGGTCAGCGCCGATCGGAACGAGACCCGGCGAAACAGCTTCAGCACCTGATCGGGGTCGACCGCGGCCGTGTACAGGGCGGCGCACAGGACCAGGCTCACGGCGCGCAGACCCAGGATCGCTCCGTAGACCGTCGCTTCCAGCGTGATGTCGCTGTGGCCGAGGATCGGCAGGTCACCGAGGCGCCAGATCACGGTCAGGCCGTCGCGGGTCACGAGCGCGTTGATCACCGCGACCAGGACGCCGAGCGGCAGCGCGATCAGCGCGGCCCGGCGCAGCTCGCGACCGACGCCCGCCGCGACCCCGGCCAGGACGACGGCGGCCGTCACCGCGGCCAGCGCCACCGGGGCCGTGAGCATCAGCGCCGCGCAGGCCAGCGCCAGGCAGTACGCGCACCCCGCCCCGGCGCGAGCCGCGTGCAGCGGGCTGGCGCGCCGGCGGTAGCTCATGTCGATGCTCGCAGCGGGACCGGGAGGTCTGCGCTTCCCTGGACCGCGAGCGCGAAGTGGTCGCGCAGCCGGCTGGGCGTAAAGGCCGCGGCCGCGGCGGACACCCCGGCCACGTCGGTGCCCGTGATCACCCAGGTCGGCTCGGAGGACGGCTGGGCCGTGGCCGCGATCAGCCCGGCGTCGGCGCCGAGCGTCTGGGCCACCTGCGCGTGCGGGTCGAGCAGCTCGAGCGTCGACCCGCGGGCGCCGGCAAAGCGGGCGTACACGCCGCTCGCCCCCGGGCCTTCGTCGATCAGGCTGGCAACGATCTCGCCGCGGAGGTCGCGCCAGGTCCCGACGACGACGGCTAGCGAGTCGGTGCCCGAGCCGGTGCCGATCGTCTGCATCGCCACCGGCACCCCGATCGCGTCCAGCTCCGAGGTGACGCGCTTGCACGCCGCCGTGACGTCCCCGGCGCACTCGAGCGCGGTCGGGAGCCGCCGGCCGCCCACGCCGTGGACGAACGGCTCCGGGAATGAGCCGACGACGGCCGGGATCGAGTCGGTGGCGCTCCAGTCGTGCAGGTCCCACCAGATCCGGTCGCCCTTGTTCACGGCCGTGGTGGCCGCGCCCTGCGGGGCCTCGACGCCGTTGACGTAGTAGAACCAGTCGCGCCGCGCCGACGTGCCGGTTCGCCCGTCGATCGTCTCGACGAAGCCTCCGCCGTACCGCGTGCCCACGGTGAAGTGCCGCTGGAGCATCCGCATCACCGTCTCCGAGCCCGGGACCCGCTTCTCGGTGATCGACCGGAGCTCGCGGGAGCCGAAGTTCTGGGTGACGGTCACCTCGACGTCGGAGGTTCCGGGGCCGGGCCCGAGCCCGCAGCCGGCGAGCGCGAGGGCGATCGCGAGCGCGAGGGCGATCGCGGCGGCCCTGACTGCGTCGCTGCGGGCCCGGCGACCCATCCCGTCAGGAGACGTGCACCGTCACCGGTGCGGCGCGGATGTAGCCCTTGGCCGCGGCCCGCAGGACCAGCGTGCCCGCCTGGGCGCCGGTGATCGTCGCCACCCCGCGCCTGTCGGTGACCGCGTTCACGCCTGTGCCGGTCACGCGGGCACCGGCGAGCGGCTTGGTCGTGTGGCCCTTGAACCACACCACCTTGACCGTGAACGAGCTGCCGGCGGTGGCATTGGCAGGAGCGCTCACCGCGAGCGGATACTCGTTCGTGCTGTCCGGCACAGCCGCGAACAGCAGCTGCTCGCCGGAGTGCAGCCCGATCTCGCACGAGCCCTTCGATGCGGCCACATCGTCGACGAAGATCTCCCAGAAGTCCTTGGAGGTGAAGCTGTGCGCCTCGCCCAGGATCGAGGTGATCTCGTAGTCGCCGAAGCTCTTGTCGAACGTGGCCACCCAGCGGTGCTTGGTGGCTAGGTCCAGAGCGCCGGCGGCGCTGGTCGCGGGGCACTTCCCGGTCGGGGCACCGAACCTGGTGATCCAGCCGGTCTTGGTCGTCACCGTGCTCGGTGCCAGCAGCGTGTGCGTCAGGCCTTCAACCCGGACGCTGACGGTCGGCCGGCCTGCGGACGCGCCGGCTCCGGACGCGGGTCCGATGCAGGCGAGCGCGAGCGCGGTCGCCGGCGCCGCTGCGCCGAGCGCTATGAAACGTTTACGACTCATGAGGGCCACCCCTTTCCACGAGGGCGTATCGGCTTGGCGGTCGGGGGCTGGTCTCCTGGCTTACGGGCCTACCGGCCGCGCCTTCCCGGCGAGTCGTCCTCACCAGTGGCCTTCGTGCGGCTGGCGTCCCCGATCACAGTGGCGGGTCCGCGCCGGACTCTCACCGGCTTCCCATCACCCCGACCTTGAACGGGCAGATGCTACCGCCGCTCAGCCTCCCGCTGTCCGATCGCGCGCGCCACCAGGGCAATCACCTCGAACGGTCGTTGCTCGATGGCCGCCCTCGTCACCCGGATCACCGTGACGCCCTTCTCGGTCAGCAATCGGGCATCACGCCGGCGATCGGCCTCGAAACGTGCCGGTGAGCCGTGCGTCCCGTAGGCGTCGACCTCGACCGCGAGGCGGAGCTCCGGCCAGAGGAAGTCCAAGCGGTAGCCGAGCACGGAGGCCTGCAGTTGCGGCTCGGGCAGGCCGGCGGCTCGGATCAGCGCGAGCAGCGTCTCCTCCGGCGGCGAGTCGGTCTGGGTGGAGCGGATGTGGCTGCCAGCTACACGCGCGAGCCGCGCCCGTCCAGGATGCATGCCGGCTTGGGCGAGCACCACGTCGATCTCCGCGAGCGTCACGATCCGCAGCGCGAACACGCCCTCGTCGAGCAGGCGCTCGACGTCGCGGTCCGGGAGGGTCGCGGCGACGTCGAGGAGCGTACGAGCCGGCGAGGTGACCGGAAGACCCTCGTGGATGCGCACGTCGCCGGTATCGATCGTGCGACTGCGATGGAGCTTGACGCCGGGGGGCGTCGGGAATCCCCGGCTTCCGGGAATTGTCACGTGCACCGGCCGTGCGACGCCGGGGCGGAGCTGCCACAGCGTCGCCGCGCTGTGGTGGCTGAGCACCACTCCCTCGCCGCAGGCCAACAACCCGGCCGTCTCAGCGGCGAGGGCAAGGTCCGCGGTTCGCGGCAGGCCGTAGACACCGAGGTGAATGCGCTCGAGCCGGCCATTGCGCAGCCGGCGGTCGATCGCGCTCGCGTCCACCTCAACCGCGAGCAGCTGTTCGCGCGAGACGCGAGCACGCTGAAACTCAGCGATCGCTTCGATCCGGCCGTCGACCGGCGCATCGAGCGCGACGCTTACTCGCCTACCGCCGATCACCGTGACGGTCCGGTGCGGGGAGGCGGCGATTTTCGACGCCTCCCCGCACCGCGCGGCGTCGCCGCGGCTCGGTATGCGAGCGAGCGTCGCTTTTGAGCGGATGGCCATACCCTCAATAGCCTCGAACGCCGCAAAGCCACCCCTCATAGACTGAAACCCATGACCGTCAACCTGACGCGCATCTACACCCGGCTAGGCGACTCGGGCGAGACCCACCTGGGTGACATGAGCCGCGTGCCCAAGACCCACCCTCGGATCGAGGCCTACGGCACCGTGGACGAGCTCAACGCGCACGTCGGCCTGGCGCTGACCGTCGACGACATGCCCGACCAGTACGTCCAGTGGCTGCGCCGGATTCAGAACGATCTGTTCGACGTCGGGGCGGACATCGCGGCCCCCGAGGATCCGGAGCGCGAGCGCCTGCGCGTCATCCCCGAGCAGACCGAGTGGCTCGAGCACCGCTGCGACGAGGTCAACGCCACCCTGTCACCGCTCAAGTCCTTCGTCCTGCCCGGCGGCACCAGGGCCGCCGCCCAGCTCCACGTCTGCCGCACGGTCTGCCGCCGGGCCGAGCGCCTGGCGATCGCCTGCGGCGACCAGCTCAACCCCGAGGTCGTCCGCTACCTGAACCGGTTGTCGGACCTGCTCTTCATCCTGAGCCGAGGGGCGAACGGCGGCGACGAGCCTCTGTGGGAGCCGGGTCGGTATCGGCAGGGGTGAGGCCGGGTCGGTATCGGCAGGGGTGAGGCCGGGTCGGGGCAGGGGTGAGGCCGGGTCGGCGGCGCCGGGCCCCTACGCCGTCACCCTCGTGATCCGAATCTCCGGCGCCACGCCGGTGCGTCGAACATGGGCGTAGTGCTCGATGTCCTCGGGTGAGGCGACCTCGACGCTGATCTCGGGGGCGAGGTCGAAGCGGCTGGCCTCGTAGAGGAGGTCCTGGTAGCCGGGGATGCCGGGCGCCTGGGCCTCGATGTCGAGGTCGTGGGTGCCGCAGCGCAGCGTCCAGAGCTGGTCGCGGGCGAGCTTCTCGGCGGTCAGCTTGGTCGGGGTGGTGTCGGCCTCGCCGGTGATGCCGGCGCCGTCGAGGCGGATGCAGGCATCGGCGGAGGCGAGCGCGCGGGCCAGGCGCTCGAGGTTGCGGCGGTAGGGGGCGAGCACGATCGAGACCGGGCCGGTGGCGCCACGATGGCCGCGGATCGCCTCGGCGACCGCGCCGACGAGCACGAACTCGACGCGGTTGGCCCGCAGCCACCGCAGGACGGAGAGCGCGCTCGGGTCGAGGTACTCGAAGCCCTTCTCGGTTTCGACGGGACGGTTGTCGATGCGCGGGGGGCGACGTTTGAGCAGCATGGTTGCCGTTTCGCCCCGGGGCGCCGGAGTCCTTCCCGGAGGTCGGGTCAGTCGTGCAGGTGAAACGGCAGCGTCGCCACGACCACGTCGGTCCGGGCCTTCAGTACCGTCGAGAGCAGCCGCCCGCGCTGGTTGTGCAGGATCTCGTGCCGGCGCTTGCTGGGGATGAGCTCGGGGATCAGGACCATGACCGTGACCTCGTCGCTGTTCACCGACTTGATGTAGTGCAGCACCGAGCGGACGAACGCTCGCTGTGGATCGATCAGGATCTCGATCGGGACGTTGCAGTTCCAGTCGCCCCAGTCGCGCTTGATCTGGTCGTATTCCTCCTGGTCGCCGGCTACGGCGACCGCGACCACGGTGTCGCCGAGGGAGAGCGCCGCGGTCAGGGCCTGCTCGCTGAGCAGGTTCACCGTCGTGGTCGGGACGATCACGATGCTCTCCCGGGTGCGCGGAAGCGGCGGCGTCCGGCCGAGCTTCAGCTCCTTGGCGATCTCGGCGTAGTAGCCCTCGATGCGCGAGAACAGGACCATCAGCGCGGGGATCGCCAGCACGACCACCCACGCCCCTTCGAGGAACTTGCTGAACAGGAAGATCAACACCGCGGCTCCGGTCATCACCGCTCCGGCCCCGTTCAGCGTGGCCCGCAGCCGCCAGCGCGGCGGCCGCTCGGCGCGCCAGTGGCGGACGAGGCCGATCTGGCTGATCGTGAAGCCGACAAACACGCCGATCGTGAACAGCGGGATCAGGCTGTTGGTGTCGGCTTTGGTGGCCACCAGCAGCGCCGCGGCCAGCACGGCGAGGGCCAGGATCCCGTATCGGTACACGGGCCTCTCGGCCCGCAGGTAGAACACGTGCGGCAGCCGGTTGTCCTTGGCCAGCAGGCTCATCAGCACGGGCAGCCCTCCGAAGCTGGTGTTGGCCGCGAACGCGAGTACGACGGCCACGGTCACGTTGGAGATGTAGAACGCCCACCCCGTCCCGAACGCGCCCGCCGTGAGCTGGGCCAGGATCGTGACGTTGTTGCGCGGGACGACGTTGTGGGCATTGATCAGCAGCGCCAGGCCGATCAGCATCACGCCGAGCAGGACGCCCAGCGAGAGCTCGGTCCGCTGGGCGGTCCGGATCCGCGGCTTGCGGAAGGCCGGGACGCCGTTGGAGATCGCCTCCACGCCGGTGACCGCCGAGCACCCGGACGCGAAGGCCTTCAGCAACAGCACGATCCCGAGCGCCTCCACGGGCTTGAACGGACCGGCGTAGGTCCCGATCGTGGACACGGGATGGGGATGGAAGGCGCCGACCACGATCACCGCGAACGTGCTGACGATGAAAATCAGGGTGGGGGCGATCAACAGCCTGGCCGACTCGGAGATCCCGAACATGTTCACCGCGGTCAGGATCAGCAGGCCGACCAGCGAGACGGCGAGCAGGTGGTGCGCGAGTCCGGGGAATGCGCTCCCCAGGCTGGCGGCGCCGGCGGCCAGGCTCACGGCCACCGTGAGCACGTAGTCGACGACCACCGCGGCCGCGGCGAGCAGGCTCGGCCACGCGCCCAGACTGGCCTTGGCCACCGAGTAGGCGCCGCCGCCCTCTGGGTGCGCCTCGATCACCTGGGAGTAGGAGACGACGAGCAGGACCAGCATCACCACGATCACGATCGTGATCGGGACGACCTTCGAGAGCGCGCCCGTGCCGGCCAGGATCAGGACGGCGATCATCGCCTGAGGGCCGTAGGCGACGCTCGAGAGGGCGTCGAGGCTCAGGGCGGCCAGGCCGCCCCCGACCCCCAGGTCGTGGCCGTGCTCGGCGTGCTTGCCCCGGCCCGGACGGCGAGCCGGTGGGCGCGGCTCGCCTTCGGCGATCGTCGTTGCCGAGCGAGCCGCGCTCACGGTAGGAAGAAGCTACAGCAGGCCGTTGGCCGCCAGGAAGGAATGCGCGACGGCGGCGGGCGCCTGCTTGTCGAGGGCAACGGCCGCGTTCATGGCGATGATGGCCTTGGTCGTCAGCAGCGCGCTGACCGCGTTGACGGTCTGGGCGAAGGCCGGGCCTTCGGCCGAGAGCACGCTCTGCTTGACGATCAGACCCACGTTCTGGTAGCCGAACTCGTGCTTGGGGTCGGTGAGGACCACGTACTTGCCGCTCTTGAGCTCCGGGTCGGTGGTGAACACGTCAGAGACATTGACCTGGCCGGAGTCGAGCGCGTTGTAGAACAGCCCGCTGGCCAGGGGCACGAACGTCGGGTTGATGCCGTAGTCCTTCTTGAGCCCGACCAGTCCCTGGGCCCGCGTCTGGAACTCGGGCAGGCCCCCGAGCTTCACGCTCTTGCCGAGCTTGGCCAGGTCGGAAATCGTCGTCAGGTGGTGCGCCGCAGCGTAGGCCTTGGTCGTCCCGATCGCGTCCGAGTCGTAGAACGGCGTCGGGTTGAGCATCGTGTAGCCGTGCATCTGCAGCCACGCCTTGGCCTCCTGGTAGGCGGCCTGGGCGCTCTTGGGCGGCGAGAGGATGTTCGCGATCGCGGTCAGCAGCGTCCCCGTGTACTCCGGGTACCCCTCGATCTGCCCCGAGGTGAGGGACTTGTAGATCAGCTCGGAGGAGCCGATGTTGCCCTTCAGGGTGACCTTGTAGCCCTTGGCCTGGAGGGCCTCCTGATACAGCGATCCGAGGATGTACTCCTCGGTGAAGTTCTTGTCCCCGAGGATCACGGTCGGCTTGCCGGCTCCGGGCGCGCTCGACGCTGGTGTCGCCGTGGTCGCGGCCTTCGTGGCCGAGCTACTTGAGCTACTGGAGCTGCCACACGCCGCGACCAGCGCCGCCAGCCCCACCGCCAGGATGCTGCGTCTCAACGTTCTCATCGTTTCCTCCTGGTCGTTGTGTTGTCGTAGATCAGGCTCAGCTCAGGCGTTCTCGCCCACCGCCGCGGCGAAGGACCCCAATGGGGACTCGACCTTCGCGGCGATCTTCAGGCCCCGTGGGGTCAGCAGGCGCTGCACCCAGGCCAGCACGAGCTCCACCAGCAGCGCGAGGGCCGCGATGCAGATCGCCGCGCCGAGAACCCCTGAGAGGTGGTAGCTGGTCTCGTTGTCGATGATGTCGCCGAGGCTGCCGCTGTAGCCGGTGAGCGCGGCGATCGTCGTGGTCGAGACCACGAACAGCGCGGCGGTGCGGATCCCGGCGAAGATCAGCGGGACCCCGAGGGGGACCTCGACCTTGCGCAGAACCTCCCAGCCGGTCAGCCCCATCCCGCGAGCGGCGTCGACGACGTCGGGGTCCACGCCGTCGATGGCGACGTAGGCGTTGGTGATGATCGGCGGGATCGCGAGCACGATCAGGGCCAGCTCGACGTTGCGCAGGCCGATCCCGAGAAACGCGACCCCGATGGCCAGGACGGCCAGGCTCGGCAGCGCCCGCCAGATGTTGCCCAGGTTGATGGCCGCGAACGAACCCTTGTGGATGTGGCCGAGCCACAGACCGACCGGCAAGCCGATCGCCACCGAGATGGCCACGCCGATGCCGGCGATCTTGAGCGTCTCGAGCGTCAGATGAACGAGCGTCGGAAATGGGGGCTCGCCCGGTATCTGGCCGTCGCGCCCGATGAACTTAAAGGCCTCGATGAAGTTGTTCATCGCCCCGCTCGGGTCCAGGGCGTCAGCCGGCGCTGGACGATCACCAGCAGCCCGTCGGCGAGCAGGGCCAGCCCCACGGCCATCGCTCCGGCGACGATCAGCTCGGTCTTGAACACGTCGTTGGAGATCGCGGTCAGGATCGGCACGCCGAGTCCCTGATCGTCGATCAACGACGCGACCGTGGCCAGGGAGATAACCGTGACCGTGGCGATCCGCAGCCCGGCGATGATCGCCGGGAGGGCCAGTGGCAGCTCCACGCGCAGAAGCGATTGCATCGGCCCCATCCCCATCCCCTCGGCCGCGTCGCGGACCTCGGCCGGCACCTCGCGCAGGCCGGTGAGCGTGTTGCGGAACATGATCAGCAGCGTGTAGGAGACGAGCGCGACCTCGGCCGTCGTGCGGCTGAGCCCGAGGCCGGGGATCGGCTCGAGCAGCTCGAACAGGGCCAGCGCCGGGATCGTGTACATGATCGACGTGACGATCAGCACGGGGCGCTCGAGCCAGTGGCGCCGGTACGCGATCAGGGCCAGGGTGGTCGAGATCGCGAAGCCGATCGCCACGGCGATCAGGGTGAGCACGATGTGCTGGCGCAACGCGGGCCACAGGACCGAGCCCCAGTTGCGCGAGACCCAGTTCGGGCAGAACAGGCGGTTGGCGCGCTCGCAGGCGAACGACGAGGCGCTGCCGCCGAAGGTCGGGATCACCGGGCCGGCCGCGGCGAGCGGGGGCGTCATCGGCTCTCGGCCTCCTGCACCACGTGGTGCGGCTCGAGCGCCCCGTTGGCCAGGAGCCCTCCAAGCAGCTCCAGCGTGACGATCCCGGCCACCTGGTCACCCTCGCCGATGACCGTGAGCGGCTGGCCCCCGCCGGCCAGGAGCTGCGAGAGCGCGTCGCGAACGGTCGTGTCGAGCCCCACCCGGGCCTGACCCGGCGGGATCCCGTTGGGGGCCAGCAGCTCGACGTCGGCCAGCGTCGAGAGGCCCAGCCGTTTGAGCGCCCGGTCCGCGCCGACGAACTGGGCCACGAACTCGTCGGCCGGGTTGATGAGGATCTCCTCCGGCGTGTCGTACTGGGCCAGCCGGCCACCCTCGCGCAGGATCGCGATCCGGTCTCCCATCTTGATCGCCTCGTCGATGTCGTGGGTCACGAACACGACCGTCTTGCGCACCTGCTCCTGGAGGTGCAGGAACTCGTCCTGGAGCCGCGAGCGGTTGATCGGGTCGACGGCGCCGAACGGCTCGTCCATCAGCATCAGGGGAGGGTCCGCGGCCAGCGCCCGCGCCACGCCCACCCGCTGGCGCTGCCCGCCCGAGAGCTGCGACGGGTACTGAGGGCCGATCTCGTCGGGGTCCAACCCGATCAGCTCCATCAGCTCGTTGACCCGGACGGCGACCCGGTGCCGATCCCAGCCGAGCAGCCGGGGGACGGTGGCGATGTTGTCGGCAATGTTGAGGTGCGGGAACAGCCCGATCTGCTGGATCACGTAGCCGATCTCCCGCCGCAGCTCGTACGGCTCGCGGGCGAGAACACTGCGTCCGCCGAGCAGGATGTCGCCCGAGGTCAGCGGGATCATCCGGTTGATCAGCCGCAGCGCCGTGGTCTTCCCCGAGCCCGACGGCCCGACCAGCACGCACACCTCGCCGGCGCCGACGGTCAGGCTCAGGTCATCGATCGCGACCCCGCGCTGGCCCGGGTAATGCTTGGACACGTCACGCAGTTCCAGCTCGGCCGCTTGCGGGAAGGCCGCCGGCCCCTCTGGTTGGGCAGTGTCGTCTGCGGGCAAGGAGAAAAAACGGACCGGGGTGTGTGACTAGCCTACTGATGTGACCGACGCATGACCGAACTCAGCCGCCGCCGCCGTCTGCTCGTGCTCGGCATCTGCTGCATGAGCCTGCTGATCGTCGGGCTGGACACGACGATCGTCAACGTGGCGCTTCCGTCCATCCACCGCGCCCTGCACGCCTCGGTGCCCGGGCTCCAGTGGACGATCGACGCCTACACGCTGGTGCTGGCCAGCCTGCTGATCCTCGCCGGGTCGACGGCCGACCGGATCGGTCGCCGGCGGGTGTTCCAGACCGGGCTGGTGGTGTTCTCACTCGGGTCGCTGCTATGCGGGCTGGCCCCGTCGCTCGGGTTCCTGATCGCCGCGCGCGTGGTCCAGGCGATCGGTGGCTCGATGCTCAACCCGGTGGCGTTGTCGATTGTGCGCAACGTGTTCGAGGACCCGCGCGAGCGGGCCCAGGCCACCGGCGTGTGGGGTGGTGTGTTCGGGCTCAGCATGGCCCTCGGGCCGGTAGTCGGTGGGGCACTGGTGGACTCGATCGGCTGGCGGGCAGTGTTCTTCGTCAACGTGCCGATCGGGCTGCTGGCCATCCTCCTGACCGTCATGTTCGTCCCCGAGTCGCGGGCGCCACGTCCGCGCCGGCTCGACCCGATCGGTCAACTGCTCGTGATCGGCGCGCTCGGGACCCTGACATACGCGATCATCGAGGCCCCGCGCACCGGCTGGACGTCGCCCGAGATCCTCGGGCTGTTCGCCTTCTCGGCGGCGTCGTTCGCGGCCCTCGTCGCCTACGAGCTGCACCGGACCGAGCCGCTCCTGGAGATGCGGTTCTTTCGCAGCGCACCGTTCTCGGGCGCGAGCGCGATCGCGCTTCTCGCCTTCGCCGCGCTGGGCGGCTTCCTGTTTTTGAACACGCTGTACCTCCAGGAGGTCCGCGGCCTCTCGCCGCTCGACGCCGGGCTGTACATGCTGCCGATGGCGGCCATGCTGCTGGTCTGCTCGCCGATCGCGGGACGAATCGTCGGCCGCCGCGGAGCGCGGCTGCCCCTGGTGGTGGCGGCCTGCGCGATCACCGCCGCCGCGTTGATCCTCACCCGACTGGCGCCGCACACGCCGGCCGGGTCCCTGCTGGTCGCCTACGTCATCTTCGGGATCGGCGTGGGCTTCGTGAATCCGCCGATCACCAACACGGCGATCTCCGGGATGCCCCCCGCTCAGGCCGGCGTGGCGGCCGCAGTCGCCTCGACGTCGCGGCAGACGGGGGTGACGCTGGGCGTGGCGGTGATCGGCGCGATCAGCGCCGGCACCATCGCCGGCGCGATCGGTCCGAGCTTCGCCGCGGCCACCCACGCGGGATGGTGGATCATCACCGGGCTCGGCATCGGGATCCTGGTCGTCGGGCTGGCCACGACCGGCTCCTGGGCGAACGCGACCGCGCGCAGCACGGCCGAGCGGTTCCGCGAGCGCCCGCGCGCGCCTGCCTACGCGAGTCCCGCGGCGGCCGGGGTCGAGCGGTCTTAGCGCCGAGCTAGCCCCAGCGCTGTGCTTGGATGTCGGGATCGCACTCAGACGCCAGCAGCGCCGCTGGCTGGTGGTCGTGGTCGCGCTGGGCGCGTTCGCCGTGCCTGGGGTCCGGGCATCCGCGATGAGCGGGTGCGAGACCGACGTGTTCCACCAGCCGATCTGAGCGCCGCGGCGGACTGCCACCGGGCTTGCAGCGGCGGCGGGGGCCCGGCCGATCTGGTTACGTTCGCGCGAGGATGACCTCCTCTCCAAGAGCCACCGCGAGCCCGTTCGGCTCCCTGTACACCCATGGTTTCGCGCGCGTGGCGGCGGCCGTTCCGCACGCCCACATCGCCGAGCCGGCAGCCAACGCGCAGGCAACGATCGCGCTGGCCCGGCGCGCCTCCGCCCAGCACGCCGCGCTCGTCGTCTTCCCGGAGCTCGGTCTATCCGGGTACTCGATCGAGGACCTGTTCCATCAGCAGGCCCTGACCGCCGCCGTGCTCTCGGCCCTGGCCCGGGTGCTGGCCGCGAGCGCCGAGCTCGCCCCGGTGATCGTCGTCGGCGCTCCCCTCCGCGCCCAGGACGGGCTGTTCAACGCCGCGGTCGTGATCCACCGCGGGCGCATCCTCGGCGTGGTGCCGAAGAGCTACCTCCCCGAGTACCGCGAGTTCTACGAGAAGCGCCACTTCCGGGCCGCGCGCGATCTGCTCGGCGATGAGATCGAGCTGCTCGGCCACGCCGTCCCGTTCAGCCCGCGCGTGGTGTTCGCGAGCACCGACCTCCCGGGCTTCGTGCTTCATGTGGAGATCTGCGAGGACGTGTGGGCGCCGATCCCCCCGAGCACGTACGGCGCGCTGGCCGGGGCGACCGTGCTCGCCAACCTGTCCGACAGCAACGTGACCGTGGCCAAGGCCGACTACCGGCGACTGCTCTGCGCGTCGCAGTCGGCCCGGACCATCTCAGGCTACGTGTTCACCTCGGCCGGCCTGGGCGAATCGACCACGGACCTCGCCTGGGACGGCCAGGCGCTGATCTACGAGAACGGCGACCGGCTGGCCGAGTCTCATCGCTTCGCCGAGGACGAGCAGCTGATCTTCGCCGATATCAATCTCGACCGCATCGCCTCGGACCGCGCGACCACCAGCAGCTTCGGCGACAGCGTCCACGATCACCGCCGGGCCCTCGCCCGGGTGCGCCGCGTCGAGTTCGAGCTGGGGACTGCGCCCGAAGCCGTCGGCCTGGTGCGCGAGATCGAGCGGTTCCCGTACGTCCCCGCGAATCCGGCCAGTCGCAACGAGCGATGCGAGGAGGTCTACAGCATCCAGGTGCAGGGGCTCGAGACGCGCCTGCGGGCCACCGGAATCGAGCGGGTGGTGATCGGCGTCTCGGGCGGGCTGGACTCGACCCACGCGCTGATCGTGGCGGCGCGCGCGCTCGACCGCCTCGAACTACCTCGCGGCAACGTGCTCGCCTACACAATGCCCGGGTTCGCGACCAGCCAGCTGACGCTGTCCAACGCGCGCCGTCTGATGGATGCGCTCGGGGTCAGCGGCTCGGAGCTCGACATCCGTCCCGCGGCGACCCAGATGCTCCGCGACATCGGCCATCCGGCCGCTGAGGGCGAACCGGTCTACGACATCACCTACGAGAACGTCCAGGCCGGCGAGCGGACCTCGCACCTGTTCCGGCTGGCCAACTACCACCGCGCGCTGGTCGTCGGGACCGGGGATCTATCCGAGCTGGCCCTCGGGTGGAGCACGTACGGCGTCGGCGACCAGATGTCGCACTACAACGTCAACGCCTCGGTCCCGAAGACCCTGATCCAGTTCCTGCTCCGTTGGGCCATCGACACCGGCCAGTACAGCCCGGAGGCCAGCGCCGTCCTGCAATCGGTGCTCGACACGGCCATCTCCCCCGAGCTGATCCCGAGCCAGGACCCTGACGCCGACCGCCCGGACGCCGACAGCGAGAGCATCGTCGGGCCCTACGAGCTGCAGGACTTCTTCCTCTACTACATCCTGCGCTTCGGCTACCGGCCGAGCAAAGTGGCGTTCCTGGCCCACCACGCCTGGGGGGACCGCGACGCAGGCCGCTGGCCCGACCTGATCCCCGAGCGGCGGCGCAACCAGTATTCCCTGGCGGAGATCAAGCACTGGCTCGAGGTGTTCCTGGAGCGCTTCTTCCACACCAGCCAGTTCAAGCGCACGGCGCTACCCAACGCACCCAAGGTTGGCTCGGGCGGATCGCTCTCGCCGCGCGGCGACTGGCGCGCGCCGAGTGACAGCACCGCCGCCGTATGGCTGGCCGAGCTGCGCGAGAACGTCCCCGACGACGCGTAGTCAGGCCTCGTCGGGCCTGGCCGCCCGTTCGAGCAGCGAGCGCACCTCGCCGTCGCTGACCGGCGCGAAGTCGCGATACCACAGCCCGACAGCCATGAACGGATCGGGCGTCGACGCGCACACCACCGCCTCCACCTCCCGCGCGAACGCCTCACACGTCTCGCGCGGAGCGGTGGGGACGGCCACAACGATCGCGCCGGCGCCACGGTCGCGCAGCGCGGCCACGGCCGCCCGCATCGTCGCCCCGGTGGCCAGGCCGTCATCGACCAGGATGGCCACGCGCCCCGTGGGGTCAAGTGGCGGGCGGTCGCCTCGGTAGGCGTGCTCCTGGCGCTCGAGGTGCGCCAGCTCGCGCGCGGCCACCTGGTCGATCTCGGCCTGCCCGACGCCGATCGCCGACACGACGTCGTCGTTGATCACCTGGACTCCGCCGGAGGCGATCGCCCCCATGGCCAGCTCCTCGTGCCCCGGAACCCCGAGCTTGCGGACCAGGAACACGTCGAGCGGCGCACCCAGCACGCGGGCCACCTCGTAGGCCACGGGCACCCCGCCGCGGGGAAGGCCGAGCACGACCACGTCGGAGCGGCCGGTGTAGTCTGCGAGGTGCCCAGCCAGGCGCCTGCCGGCGTCGTGGCGATTGGAGAAGCGAGTGCGCCCGCTCATCGGTCGTATTCGCGCTTTAGGTGCACGCTGGCGGCCCAGAGTCAACCACCTACGATGCCACGTGAGCCTAGTGACGACGCCGGATACGCGCCGATGAAGGCGGTTCTGGTCGCTGAGCCGTTTGACGACCCGGACTGGGTATTCGAGCGCAAGTTCGACGGGGAACGCTGTGGCGCGCTCCGGCGCGGCGGCCGCGTCCGTCTGCTCTCGCGCAGCGGCCAGGTCCTGGACGACACCTACCCGGAGCTCGTCGACGCGCTGACGGAAAACGGTCCCGACCTGCTCGTGGACGGGGAGGTCGTGGCCTTCGACCGCGGCCGCACGAGCTTCGAGCGTCTCCAGCAACGGATAGGGCTCCGCGACCCCGAGCGGGCCCGGCGCCGTCGGGTGGCGGTGTACTACTACCTGTTCGACCTGCTGGAGCTCGGGGATGAGGACATCCGGCCCCTGCCGCTGCTGGAGCGCAAGGCCAGGCTGCGCGCCGCCGTCCGGTTCAGAGGGCGGCTGCGCTATTCGGCCTATCGCCGGACCGACGGCAAGGCGGAGTTCCGCTTGGCCTGCCGACGCGGGTGGGAGGGCCTGGTGGCCAAGCGCGGCGCGAGCCCCTACGTGGCCGCGCGCTCGCGCGACTGGCTGAAGCTGAAATGCCACCACGGCCAGGAGTTCGTGATCGGCGGCTGGACCGAGCCCAAGGGATCGCGGCAGCGGCTGGGCGCGCTGCTGGTCGGCTACTACGACAGGGCGAAGCTCCGGTACGCCGGCAAGGTGGGGACCGGCTTTGACCAGCGGACGCTGTTGCTGCTCGGCGACGAGCTGGAGCGCCGGGAGCGGGCCTCGTCGCCGTTCGCGGACTCCGGGCTGCCGAAAGGCGCGCGGTGGGCCGAGCCGGAGCTCGTGGCCGAGATTGGCTTCGCCGAATGGACCCGCGACGGCAAGCTCCGCCAACCCCGCTACCAGGGACTGCGCACCGACAAGCCGGCGCGCGAGGTGGTGCGGGAGGAGCCGAGTTGAGCGCCACGATCCGCGCCGGGCGCAGGTCGATCGAGATCGCGAGGCCCGACAAGCCCCTGTTCCCGTGCGGGATCAGCAAGCGCGACCTGGCCGCCTACTACGAGCACGTCGCTGAGGCCATGCTCGCGCACATCTCGGGCCGCCCGCTCAACCTGGAGCGCTTCCCGGAGGGGATCGAGGGCCAGCGGATCATGCAGCAGCGCGCCAGCGCCTACTTCCCGAACTGGGTCGGCCGGGTCGAGGTCCCGGCCCGGGACGGCCCGGTGACGCACGTGGTGGCCAGGGACGCGGCCACGCTCGTCTACCTCGCCGGCCAGGCCTGCATCACCTTCCATCCATGGCTCAGCCACGGCGACCGGCCCGACCGGCCCGACCGCTTCGTCATCGACCTCGATCCGTCGAACGGCAAACCCGCGGAGGTCCGCCGAGCCACGCAGTTCATGGGCGCGCTGCTGAGCGAGCTGGGGCTGCGGTCGTGGGTCATGACCACCGGCTCGCGGGGCTACCACGTCGTGCTGGCCCTCCGGCGCCGGGCCGACTTCGACGCGGTGCGCGGCTTCGCCCGCGACCTCGCCCGGCTGGCCGCGGCGCGCGAGCCGCGTCTGTTCACCACCGAACAGCGCAAGGCCAAGCGCGAGGGCCGGATCCTGATCGACATCCAGCGCAACGCCTACGGCCACACGTCGGTGGCCCCGTACTCGGTACGGCCGCGGCTGAAGGCCCCGGTGGCCACCCCGCTGCACTGGGACGAGCTCGACGACTCGAGCACCCGCCCCGATCGCTGGACGCTCGCCACCGTGCCCGAGCGGCTGGCCCGTGAAGGCGATCCGTGGCGGCACATCGAGGGTCACGCCCAGACGCTCGGCGCGGCGGGCAAGCAGCTCGCTGTGGCCCTCAGTGAGGTCAGCGGCTGAGGACGGCGCGGCCCCCGGCGACGGCGCCGATCAGCCGCCCGCGAGCTTCCGGAGCTCCTGGAAGGCCTCGTCCTCCAAGAGGACGGTGCACGCCCGTTCGCACGCCCGGCAGGCCTGCGCACAGATCTTGCAGTGGCGATGATGCTCGGCGTGCTTCTCGCACTCCTCCGCGCAGCTCTGGCAGGTCCTGACGCAGGCCTTCAGCAGCTGGTGGACGACGACGTGGTCCCAGTGCAGCGGCCGGGAGAGCAGCCGGGCCGTGGTCGCGCACACATCGGCGCAGTCCGCATCGAGCGCGATGCACGTCCGCATGACCTCGAAGTCGTCCTCGGCCAGGTCGGAGTCCGCACACGCCGTGCAGGCTTGCAGGCAGGTCAGGCAGGCGTCGATGCACGTGGCCACGTCGTCGGCGTCGAGCGAGATCTCGCCCGGTGCGGCATCCAGCATTTCCCTCGCGTAGCTCATCGCGATGCGCCGCCGCGTACGTTACGCCGATCTCCCGCCCGCCGCGACCAGGAGCGCCGCCGGGGTGAGCTCGTCCAGCGATCGGATGGTCAGGGCGGACAGGGCCAGCGCCTCGGGCGCCGGCGGGAACTCCCGGCTGGGAAAAGCGACCACGAGCATCCCGGCCGCCGCGGCCGCGCGCAGGCCGTTGGTCGAGTCCTCGACCGCCGCCGTTTCGCTGGGACTGACCTCGAGCCGGCGCGCCGCCTCCAGATAGACGTCCGGCGCCGGCTTCCCGCGCGCGACCTCCTCCCCTGAGACCGTGACCGAGAAGCAGTCGGTGATCCCGGCCGCATCGAGGGCGGCGTCGATCACCGGGCGATTGGCCGAGGAGGCCAGGCCGAGCGGCCAGCGCGCGGCCAGGCGCCGGACCGCCTGCACCGCGCCCGGGAGCAGGGGCAGCCGGCGGCGATAGGTGGCCAGGAGGCGCTCGACCACCGGTTCGTTGATCTCGCGGGCGTCGAGGGGTACACCGAGTTCATCGTGCAGGTAGCGGGACCACTCGGGCGAGCTCATCCCCATCATCGCCGCGGTCGCGTCGGCCCGCCAGTGCCCGCCGGTTTCGGACACGACCGCGCGCCGGGCCGCGTCCCACACGGGCTCTGAGTCGATGAGCACGCCGTCGAGATCGAACACGACCGCGGCCAGTGGCCCGGCGGCTGACGACTCAGCCGGCAGCCGTCACCTGCTGGCGCGGTGGCTCTCGGAGCAGGTCCTCGGCCAGCGTTTGCAGCACCTGGGCGAGCTCCTCGTGCTGCTCCGGCGACCAGCCCTCGAGCCGGGCCGCCAGACGCTCGCGGCGGGCCTCGGCGATCTCGGCGATCAGCTCGTCCCCCTCGGCGGTGGAGGCGTACCAACCGTCGTCGGGGATGATCAGCTCACGCTGCTCGAGCAGCTCGAGCGCGTCCGAGACTCGGTCCGGCTCGACCTTCAGCCTGGCGGCCAGGGTGTCCGCCGGTCCGCGGACCCCCTCGCTGACGCGCGCGAGCGTCCAGGCCTGGAGCGGGGTGAGCTCGATCCCGAGCTCGCCGAGCAGCTGCTCGTAGAAGGCCCGCCGCGTCTCACGCTTGGCCAGCACGCTCAGGGCGTTCTGGATCTCGGCCGCCGAGTCGTCGGCGCGCGGAACGGCGAAGTGCTCCCTCGGGCCGGCTGCCTGGACGGTGTCGCGGAGTCGCCGGTCCGGCAGGAACAGCGTGAGCACGAAGCCCACGGCCGAAACGCCGGCCGCGACCAGGAACACCGGGGTGAGCGCGTTGACGAACGCGTGCGTGTAGGCCGCGTGCGCGGCCGGCGGGAGCTTGGCCAGCTGGGCCGGGCTGAGCCTCCCGTTCTGATGGGCGGCGGCCGGGACCGCCCCAGCCAACTCGCTCGTGAGTCGGTTGGAGAAGATCGCGCCGAACACCGCCGTCCCCAGCGCGCCGCCGATCGAGCGAAACAGCGTCGAGCCCGAGGTGGCCACGCCCAGGTCCTTGTAGTCGACCGAGTTCTGGACGGCCAGCACGAGCACCTGCATGACCAGGCCGAGACCGAGGCCGAGAACGACCAGGCGCAGGGAGACCGACAGCGTCGACGTGCCGGTCCCCAACCCGGAGAGGAGGATGAAGCCGAGCGTCATCAGCGCCGTCCCCGCGATCGGGAAGGGCCGGTAGCGCCCGATCCGGCTGATGATCTGGCCCGAGCCGATCGTGGTGATCAGCAGACCGATGATCAGCGGGACGAGCCGCAGCCCGGAACCGGTTGGGCTCGCTGCGTAGACGGTCTGGAAGAACAGCGGCAGGAAGGTGATCGCGCCGAACATCGCGAAGCCGACGATCAGGCCGACGACGCTGGCCACCGAGAACACCCGGTTGCCGAACAGGCGCGGCGGGAGGATCGGCTCGGGGGCGCCGCGCTCCACGCGCACGAACACGACCAGCAGCGCCACCCCGAGCGCGGCTGTGGCCACGACCTGGACCGAGCCCCACGCCCACGTGTTGCCGCCCAGGCTGGTCACGAGCACGATCGCACTCAGCCCGGCTGCGATCAACCCGGCCCCGAGGTAATCGATCTGCGGGTTGCCGCGCGCGTGGGTGGGCGGCAGGGCGATCGAGAGCACGACCAGGGCGACGAGGCCGACCGGCAGGTTGACGTAGAAGATCCACCGCCACGAGGCGTGGTCGACCAAGAAGCCGCCGAGCAGCGGGCCGGCGACGCTCGCCAGCCCGAACGCGGCGCCGAAGATCCCCTGGTACTTTCCGCGCTCGCGCGGGGGCACGACGTCGCCGACGGTGGCCTGAGTCAGGACGATCAGCCCGCCGCCGCCCAGCCCCTGGATGGCCCGGAAGGCGATCAGCTCGGTCATGCTCTGGGCCACTCCGCACAGCGCCGACCCGGCCAGGAACAGCACGATCGCCGACTGGAGCACGATCTTGCGTCCGTACAGGTCGCCGAGCTTGCCGTACAGCGGCGTGACCGCCGTCTGAGCCAGCAGGTACGCGCTGACCACCCACGAGATGTGACTGAGCCCGCCGAAGTCGCCGGCGATCGTCGGCAGCGCGGTGGCCACGATCGTCTGATCGAGTGCCGCCAGCAGCAGCACGAGCACCAGCCCGCTGAAGATCACGGTCAGGTTGCGTTCAGCCGGCGCCGCCTCGGTGGAGCTCACGCTCGCCATCCGCCGCCAATCTACCCCCCGGTCGTGGTTCCTCCTAGAGGCCTCGGACTCGCCGCCGGCGGGTGGGTGGGGCCTAAGACCCGCCACTCGGATGACGAAACACACGTATTTCGTGTGAAAGTCGACCCGAGTCCCCGGGGAGCGCGGCAGACGATGACGAGACGGACCGCGGCCGGCTCAGGCCAGCGCCGAGTAGGCCGCGGCCTGGATGTCGCCGTGAACCTGCGGCGGCTCCTGGGTCTCCCACAACCGAAGCGAGGTTCAGCTCCTCAGCGGCCGCCACCACCGGCCACGGCGTGGCGGCCCTGAACATCCCCGTCGTCATGCCGAACCCGAACGTGAACGTCAATAGGTCCCTGGCGGTGATCGGCCGAGAGACGGGAACCGTGTCGTCGAGCGGTCCATCCATCCGCCGCAGCACGGGCCGTTCGGCGAGCTCGGGCAGGAGCCGGTCGACGGGCTCGTCGAGCTCGATCAAGCCTTCGGCCGCCACCGCGAGCGTGGCCGCGGCCGTCACCGGCTTGGTGGTCGAGGCGATCCTGAAGATCGAGTCGCGGGTCACCGGCCCGCCGCCGATGGTGAGGCTGCCGAGCGCTTCGACGTGGACCTCCGCATCCCGGGCCACGATGGCCACGAGACCGGGCACGCGGTCATCGCCGACGTGCCGCGCGGCGGCGCCATGCAGTCGCTCGAGACCGGCACTCGTGAAACCCTCAGGCATCCGAACGTGTAGACCATGACCGGGCCGGCAATTCATCGCGCGCGCGCAGGGTGGCCGGGTTCGCTTTCATTCCCGGTGTGAGATCGGGGCTCGAACACGCCAGGGCTCACTCCCCGCGAGGACGATGACCGCACACATCCGCGAATCGAAGGCCACGATCCGGTGGCTGACGCACCCACCCGACGGCGTGCCGCGCTTGAGCGTCGGGAGTCATAGCTTCCACCCGCTGCCGCTCAGCATCAACACGCTGGCCCCGAATCCCCTGGCCGCCTCGCCCGGCGAGCTGATCGCCGGAGCCTTCGGGAGCGTGTTCGCCTGGCTGCTGGCCGGGGAGCTCGTGCACGACCGCCACCAGGCGCTCGAGCTGACCATCGAGGTCGAGCTGACCGCGGAGATCACGGGCGAGCTCGAGGGTCGCGATCCGGCCCTGTGTGGCATCAGCTGCCAGGCCCAGGCTCGCGTTCCGGGCGAGGATGAGCACCGGCTCCAGGCGCTGTGCGAGGAGGCGCTCGCCCGCACCGTCCGAGCCGTCGGCCTGCGCGAGGACATCGCGACGAGCGTCGACTCGGTCGTGATCCGCTGAGGGCTCGAGATCGCGGACGAGCGCGGCTCAGCCTTGCCAGCCCACCAGATGACGCAGCTCGCCCGCGGCGACGAGCGCCCACGCGATCAGCGCGACGGCCAGCCCCGCCCGCCCGAGATCGGTCAGCCACTCGGCGTGCAGGCTCCGGCCGAGCAGCTGACTCGCGAGGCTGTACATCCCCAGCGGGAACACCATCGTCCACCGCTCCGGACTGAACCGAACCCCAAAACGCGCCGCGCGAAGGCCGTCGGCAGTGGCGATCACGACCAGCATCACGGTGGCCACCCCCCATGCCGTCTCGGCCACCGCGGCGCCGGCGGTCGCCGGGTGGCCTCCGGTGATGACGACGGCGGCCACACACCAGATCGCCGGGGCCCCCATCACGATCCACCAGTCCGGCGAGACGTCCCTCAGCCCGAAGCCCGGTCGCGTCGCTCGTCGGACCAGCAGCGCCCCGACCACCAGGCAGGTCACCCCGCCGGCGATCCACAGCACGCTCGCCGCGTCATGGAGTGAAGGGCGATGCTCGAGGACGGCCAATCTGGCCACCAGGATCGCCAGCCCTTCCGTCGCCACGACGGTCAGGAGCCATTCCCCCCGCGGCGTCGTGCCACCCGCGCGGCCGTGCTCTACGACGACCGCGCCGAGGATCAGGAGCCAGACCACCGCGCCGCAGGCGAGCAGGAGCGCGGCACACGCTCGGCCGGCTGGGCCTGACGCGGCGATTCGCACGCCCACCACGCATCCGGCCGCGACAAAGCCCAGCGCGTGAAAGCCCCGATCCACGTTCCCCGCCTGGCGCAGCAGGGTCAGCGGGTGGCGGGCGATCAGCACATCGAGCGTCGCGAGCAGGGCGAAGGCGGCCAGTCCGAGCCACAGCAACACGACCGACAGGGGCTCGAGACCGGCCTGCTGCGCAGCGATGGACACGATCGTCGTGGCCATCACGACGTTGAACGCCCCGGCCCACGGCCGGCCGTGGAACCTCGACAGGACACAGGGGCGCCGGGACCGCGTCCCTGGCCGCGGCTGGCCGTCAAGCCGGGTTGGTGTCGACGCACTCATGACAACCGGTCCCTACATGTCGTATCACGATACTGTCTGCCCGTGGACCTCACACAAGACGACTTCGAGCACCTGCTGCGCCTGCGGACCGGCCTGCGGCGGTTCCTGCGTTGGAGCGAGGAGCAGGCGCAGGCCGCCGGGCTGACCCCGGCTCAGCATCAGCTGCTGTTGGCCATCCGCGGCCATCCCGGGCCGGAGGCCCCGACGATCGGCGAGATCGCGGACCACATGGTGCTCCGCCATCACTCGGCGAGCGAGCTGATCGACCGGGCCGCCGCCGCCGGCTTGGTCGTCCGCAGCCCGGTCAACGCCAGCCAGGTTCGCGTGTCGCTGACCCAGGCCGGCACAGTCAAGCTGAACGGGTTGGCCCAGGCCCACCTCGAGGAACTAGCGCACCTCGCACCCACGATGCGCGCGCTGTGGGAGACGTTCGACTCGGACGCGCTCGGCCCGACCTCGCGAGGCCTCGCCTCGAATCTTCGCTAAGCGGGCGCGCGCAAATCTGCGACGATGGCGCCATGAGCGAGCAGTCCGAATCGGACGCCCGGGGCCAGACCGACAAGGCGGTGCCGCCGGCGCCGATGCCGCGCGACAAGCGGGGTTGGCGGGTGGCGCCGGCCCCTGACGGGCGCGGAACACCGGACGAGCACAAGCCACCTCCGCCCCATCGCCTGCGCGGCTTCTGGATCTTCTTGATCCTTCTGCTGGCGCTCAACTGGATCTCCGTCCTGGCGTTCAAGACCTCAGGGGAGCCACGGGTCAAGGTGCCGTTCAGCCCTTACTTCCTGGATCAGGTCGACGCCGGCCAGGTCAAGTCGATCTCCTCCAAGGCCGACACGATCAGCGGCACGTTCGCGACCAAGGTTCGCTACCCGCCGAGCGATACCAAGGCAACACCGACGGACCTGTTCTCGACCCAGGTCCCGGCGTTCTGGAACAACGCCTCGCTGACTGCGTTGCTGCAGTCCGAGAAGGTGCAGGTCAACGCCACGAACCCAAATCCGGGTACCTCGCTGGTGGCCGAGCTGTTGCTCGGCTTTGGCCCGACGATTCTGCTGGTCGGGCTGTTCGTGCTGCTCGCGCGGCGGGCCACGGCCGGCGGCGGTGGAGGTCTCGGCGGGCTGGGCAACTTCGGCCGCTCGCAGGCACGGCGAGTCGACCCTCAGAAGATCATGGTCACGTTTGATGACGTGGCCGGGATCGACGAAGCGAAGGCCGAGTTGACCGAGATCGTCGACTTCCTCAAGACGCCCGACCGCTATCAGCGCCTCGGCGGGCGGATGCCCCATGGCGTGCTTCTGTACGGGCCGCCCGGGACGGGCAAGACGCTGTTGGCCCGCGCCGTCGCCGGTGAGGCGCAGGCCGCGTTCTTCTCGATCGCCGCCTCCGAGTTCATCGAGGCGATCGTCGGCGTCGGCGCCGCGCGGGTGCGCGACCTGTTCGCCAAGGCCAAGGAGGCGGCGCCGGCGATCATCTTCATCGACGAGCTCGACGCCATCGGACGCTCCCGCCAGGGCTCCGCCGGAATCACCGGGGCCAACGACGAGCGCGAGCAGACGCTCGATCAGATCCTGACCGAGATGGACGGGTTCGACTCGACCGAGGCCGTGGTCGTGCTCGGCGCGACCAACCGCCCGGAGATCCTGGACCCGGCCCTGCTCCGGCCCGGCCGCTTCGATCGGCGGGTGGCCGTGCAGCCGCCCGACCGCACCGGCCGGCTGAAGATCCTTCAGGTCCACACCCGCTCGATCCCCCTGGCCAAGGACGTCGACCTCGGGGCGCTCGCCTCCTCCACCCCGGGGATGGTCGGCGCGGACCTGGCCAACCTGTGCAACGAGGCGGCCCTGCTGGCCGCCCGCCTCAACCACGACAAGGTGACGATGGCCGACTTCACCGAGTCGCTCGAGAAGATCCTGCTCGGCGCTCCCCGCGGGATCGTCCTCGGCCCCGAAGACCGCGAGCGAACCGCCTACCACGAATCGGGACACGCGCTCGTCGGGATGCTCACCCCCGAAGCCGACCCGGTACGGAAGGTCTCGATCATCCCGCGGGGAATGGCGCTGGGCGTGACGCTGTCCACCCCCGACGCCGACCGCGTCTCCTACTCGCGCGAGGAGCTCGACGCCAAGATCAGAGTGGCGCTCGGGGGCCGGGCGGCGGAGGAGGTCGTGTACGGCAAGATCACCACCGGCGCCGAGTCAGACATCCAGCAGCTGACCCAGATCGCCCGCCAGATGGTCGGGCGCTGGGGCATGAGCGACAAGATCGGACCGATCACCGTGCTCCCCAGCGACGGGTCCAGCCCATTCCTGCCCGGTGCCAGCGAGGCCTCCCCCCAAACCCAGTACCTGGTCGACGAGGAGGTCCGGCGCATCGTCGACGACGCCCACGCCGAGGTCACCCACCTGCTCACCGAGCACCGCGACCAACTCGACAACCTCAGCCACGCGCTGCTCAAGGCCGAAACCCTCGACGCGCCCGCGGCCTACGCCGCCGCCGGCGTGCAGATGCGTCCGGTCGACCTCCAGGATGAGCCGGAGGTCGTCCAACACGGGGCTCACGCCGGCAGCTGAACCCGGCTGCGAAGCCCGACCGCGAGCCCGACGGCGAGCATCGAGGCCAACAGGGCGATCACGAACGGCCCGCTGACCCCGGCCGGCCCGATCAACGCGCCGCCGAGCGCCGATCCCGCGGCGATGCCTCCGATCAACGCCGCCGCGACCCACGTGAACGCCTCCGTCTCGCTGCCCGGGCTCGCGACCCGGCCGACCAGGGCGTACTGGCAGGAGAACACGGGGGCGATGGCCAGTCCGGCCAGCAGACTGCAGACGACACCGGCGGCGATGGAGCGCGCCGCGATCAGCGGCGCCGTGCACAGGACGAGCAGCACGAGCAGGATGCGGTACCTGCTGGCCAGGGACGAGCGCCAGACGCGCGCGCCGTACCAGAGGCCGCCGGTCATGCTCCCCAGACTCCACAGGGCCAGCAGCGCGCCGGATGCCGGTCGCGAACCGGCGTGCAGCGCGAGCGACGGGAGGCCCACCTCGGTGGCCCCCAGCGCCGCCCCGGTCAGGGCCACGGGGCCGAGCAACGCCCGCAGTTCCACGCTGGCCAGCGCCGAGCTCCGCTCGTGGGCGGCGGGTCGCCAGGCCGATCCACGCACGAGCGGCGAGTGCACGACCAGGCACGTGCCGACCACACAGATCACGCCGAGCAGGGCCACGGCCGCGCTCGCCGAGGTGAACGCGATCACGACCGCCACGACCAGCGGACCGACGATCCAGACCAGCTCCTGGAGGACCGCGTCGAGCGCGTAGGCCGTGTCGCGCACCGCGGGGTCGTCGAACACCTCGCGCAGCAGCGCCCTGACCATAGGCGCGATCGGCGGCAGCAGGGCACCGGCCACCATCGCGGTCAGAATCAGAGTCGCCGATCCGGCGCCGGCCCGGGCCACGCCCTGGTTCCAGGTCGTGACCGCCTGCAACCCGATGACCTACGTCAGCGAGCTGATGCGCGCCGCGCTCGTCCCCACGGTGCCGCACATCGCCCCGTGGGTCTGCCTGCTCGTCCTGGCCGGATCGATCGGCGCGCTGATGGCCATCGGGGTACGCGGCTTCTACCGGCGGGCGGTGAACTAGCGACGGTGGCCGCCGCCTCCTCAGGCGGCGATCTTTGGCGTCGTGTGCGGAGCCGGGGTCGCGCGCGAGAACTCGAGCGCCGGATCGTCGAGCGGTGCGCGCCGGACGGATCTGCTGTCCAGCGCGTAGTTCTGGCGCCGCCGCCACGGGTCGTTCGGCGCCTGGCGTGGGAACTGGTCGATCGAGCGCAGAACGTAGCCCGAGGTGAGCTCCATGAACGGGACGGTCGCGGCCGGGGTCTGCTTGCGCGGCGTGCAGTACGTGTACCCGTAGCGGTCCATGTGATTGAGCAGCCGGCAGACGTGCTCGCAGGCCAGGTCGGACCCGAGCGTCCAGGACTCGTTGATGTAGCCGAAGGCGAGGGCCATGTTCGGGACGCCGGTGAGCATCATCCCCCGGTAAATGAGCGACTCGGGCAGCCGGACGTCGGCCCCGTCGACGGTCAGGCTGATCCCGCCGATCGGCAGCAGCTTCAGCCCCGTCGCGGTGACGATCAGGTCGGCCTCGAGCTCGGCTCCGGAGCGCAGCCTCAGGCCGGTCTCGGTGAACGTCTCGATCTGATCGGTGACCATCGACACGCGGCCGTCGCGGATCGCCTCGAACAGATCGCCGTCGGGTATGAGGCACATGCGCTGATCCCACGGCGCGTAGTGCGGGTTGAAGTGGGTGTCGATGTCGTAACCGGGCGGGAGCGCTCGCTCGTACTGCTTGCGCAGCAGCCACCTGATCGCCGCCGGCCGGCGCTGGCTGAGGCTGTAGATCCCGACCATCATCATCACGTTCTTCCAGCGCACGATTTGGTAGGCGAGCCTGGCCGGCAGCAGTCGCTCGAGCAGCCCGGCGAGGGGATCTGCCGCGGGGAGGGCGATGATGTAGCTCGGTGAGCGCTGCAGCATCGTGACGTGAGCGGCACTCGTGGCCAGCGCCGGGACCAACGTGACCGCAGTGGCGCCGCTGCCGATCACCACGACCCGCTTGCCCGCGTGGTCGAGGTCGTCTCTCCAGAACTGGGGGTGGACGATGTCGCCGCGGAACTGCTCAGCGCCTGGGAACTCCGGGGTGTACCCCTCGTCGTAGCGGTAGTAGCCCGTGCACGAGAACAGGAAGCCGCAGGTCAGGAAGACCGTCTCGTCGGTCTCGCCGCGCTGCACCTCGACGGTCCAGCGCGCGTCGGCCGATGACCATTCGGCGCCGACGACGCGGTGATGGAACCGGATCGAGCCCTCGACCTCGTACTCGGCCGCCGTCTCGCGAACGTAGTTGAGGATCCCCGGGCCATCCACGATCGCCTGCGCTCCCGTCCATGGGCGAAACGGGTAGGAGAGCGTGAACATGTCGGAGTCCGAGCGGATGCCCGGGAACCTGAACAGGTCCCATGTCCCGCCGATCGCCCCGCGCGCCTCGAGGATCGCGAACGTCTTGCTGGGGCAGCTCTCCCGCAACCGGCAGGCGGCGCCGATCCCCGAGAGCCCGGCTCCCACAATCAGCACATCAAAGTGTTCGTCAGCCACGTAATGCCCCTCTCCCCGAGCGTCGGACTCAGAGGCGCAGCTTACCGCAGCCCGGCTGGCCCGACCCGACCGGCACGGCGTCATTCCCGGCCCAGTGTGTAAAGCTCCGGCCATGCAGCTCGGAGAGTTTGGGGCGTGGACGTCCTACCGCGCCATCGGCGAGGAGAACGCCGGCGAGGCGGCCAGGCTCACCGAGGATCTCGGCGTCAGGGGCGTTCCACGATCGCAGTGGACGGCCCTGGCCGCCGCCGCGAGGGTCGGCGCGTAGATGCCGAACGGCGCCCAGGCCCTGATCCGCACGCTCGTCGACTCGGATGTGAGGACGTGCTTCACCAATCCGGGCACGTCCGAGATGCACTTCGTCGCCGCGCTCGATTCGGTCCCTGAGATGCGTGCCGTGCTTGCGCTGTTCGAGGGTGTGGCGACCGGGGCCGCGGACGGGTACGCGCGGATGGCCGACGCGCCGGCGGCCACGCTGCTGCACCTCGGACCGGGTCTCGGCAACGGGCTCGCGAACCTGCACAACGCCCGCCGGGCCAAGGTCCCGATCGTCAACATCGTCGGCGACCACGCCACCCACCACACCCAGTACGACGCTGGGCTCCAGTCCGACATCGAGACCGTGGCCCGCAACGTCTCGACCTGGGTGCGCACGTCGGCCAGTACAGCCGAGGTGGCCCGTGATGCGGTGGAGGCGGTGGCCGCGGCGATCGGACCACCGGCTCAGGTGGCCACGCTCATCCTGCCGGCCGACGTCTCGTGGGGCGACGGCGCAGAGCCGGCAGCACCGTCCCCGGCTCCGGCTCCGCCCGCCGCCCCCGCCGAGGCCGTCGAAGCTGCCGCGACGGCGCTCCGAGGACGTGGCCGCGCCGCGCTGCTGCTCGGTGGGCGGGCGCTGCGCGAACGCGGACTGCTGGCCGCCGGGCGGATCGCCGCGGCCACCGGGACGAAGCTGCTGGCCGAGGTCTTCCCGGCCCGGCTGGAGCGCGGCGCGGGTTTGCCCGCGGTCGAGCGGCTGGCCTACGTCCCCGAGCTGGCCAGCGTCCAGCTCGACGGACTCAAGCACCTGATCCTCGTCGACGCCACGGCGCCGGTGTCGTTCTTCGCGTATCCGGGCAAGAAGAGCTACCTCGTGCCGGACGGCTGCCAGGTGCACGAGCTCGCGGCGCCCACGGACGACGTGCTCGCGAGCCTGGACGGCCTGGTCGAGCTTCTCGGCGCGGCGGATACCGAACCCGCGCTACAACCCGCGTCCCGGCCTACCCGACCCACCGGCCCGCTCACCGCCGAGAAGGCCTGTGAGGCCATCGGCGCGATCCTCCCCGAGGGCGCGATCGTGTCCGAGGAGGCGGTCACTTCAGGAACGGCCCTTCCGGTCAACACCGCCGGGGCACCCCGCCATGACTGGCTGACCCTGACCGGCGGCGCGATCGGTCAGGGATTGCCGGCCGCGGTCGGCGCCGCGGTGGCCTGCCCCGACCGCCCGGTGTTCGCCCTCGAGGCCGACGGCTCGGCCATGTACACGATCCAGTCGCTGTGGACCATGGCTCGGGAGCAGCTCGACATCACCGTGGTCATCTTCAACAACCGCTCGTACGGGATCCTCAACGTCGAGCTGGCCCGGGTCGGCGCCCAAGCAGGCGGCCCCAAGGCCAGCGCCCAGCTTGACCTGAGCAATCCCGACCTCGGCTTCGTCAACATCGCCGCCGGCCTCGGCGTCCCCGCCTCCCGCGCCGAGACCGCCGAACAGCTCCTGGACGCGCTCGATCGCGCCGGCGCCGAGCCCGGACCGCACCTGATCGAGGCCATGGTGCCCAACGTCTTCAGCCCCCGTCAGCTGCGGGCGATGCCGTACGCCCTGCGGGCCCTCGGAGCGCTCCCCCGGCCGGTGGCCTCAGTGGTCAAGCGCCGTCTGTATCCCTGACCGGTCCGGTCAGGCGCGTTGCATATGTTCGTCGCGGCCGGGCCTGAAGCTCAGGTCCTGAGCAGCCGCTCCGTCGCCGCATCGGGGACGCCGCCGAAGTAGGCGTCCAGAACGCCGCGAAACAGTTCGTCGGCGGGGTCGGCCCGGGCGAACAAGGTCATCGACGAGCGGAGCTTGATCGCGTCGATGCCACCGAAGACGTCCTGCGCGCTGCGCCCGCGGAGCTCTGAGACGATCCGGGCGCTCTCCCTCAGCCGAGAGCCGAGCACGGGATGCGCCAGGTAGGCCTGAGCTTCGGCGATTGACGAGATCGCGTATCTCCTCGACATCGGACTTTGTCCCAGGCCCGCGACCTGCGGGAACACGAACCACATCCAGTGGCTGCGCTTGCCCCCGGCCCGCAGCTCGCTGACCGCCGCCTCATAGGTTCCCGCCTCGTCCTGGGCGATCACGAACCGCTCCAGATCGTAAGGATCGTCCATCACGATGGCCTGCGGACCCGGCTCACGTGCCCGATCGCGGTCCCGTGGCGATCGCCTCCCGGACCTCTGCCTCGTGCGGCTCCGGACCGAATCCGGTCAGAACCCAGGTCGCCCCGGCCTGTTCCCAAGCGGCCACGTCGGCCTCCGGGCCAACCTCCACCACCAGGTCGAACGCGCCGTCATCCCCGCCGCGCAACGCCCGCACCTCATCGGCGAGCGTGGCCAGCGCATCAGGTCCCGGAAGCTCGATCGGGAACAGGCCGTCCCAGCGCGCCGCTCGCCGCAGCGGCCTGCGGTTCGGCCATCGCGCCGCGACCCACACCGGGATCCTGGGACGCTGCACCGGCGCTGGCTCGAACTCACCGCCCCAGAACTCGGCCAGTCGCTCGAGTCCCTCATCGAGCAGCGCGGCCCGCTGGCGCGCGTCGACCACCTCGCCGAACGGCTCGAGCTCGCCGCTGCGCGTGCTTCCCAACCCAACGCCCAAGGTCAGGCGCCCGCGGCTCAGATGGTCGAGCGTCACGGTCTCCCGGGCGAGCTTCTGGACCCGCCGGCGAGATACCGGGGTCACCATCGGCCCGAGGCGCAGCCGCTCCGTGGCGTACGCGATCGCCGCCAGCGCCACCCAGGGATCGGCTACCGCTCGCACCGGCGCTCGATAGCGGATGTGGTCCCACAGGAAGAACCCGTCCCAGCCCCGGCCCTCGGCCAGCTCGGCCAGCTCGCTCAGCAGGCGCGCCTCCACCAACTCGTCAAACGGGGCTAGAAAGATCCCACGCTTGACGGCCACGGAGGTGACTGTACCCGCGACGGGTCGATCTAGCGGGAGGACCCTGCGGCTCGACCTCGGGCCCCTGCAGGGGTCAGTGCTGGAGGCCGAGTGGCGGTGCGCCGCACGCGGTCAGGGCTTGCCTGTACGCGGGCGCCTGCATGTTGATCGTGGCCGGGAACAGAAGGATCGCTCCATCGAAATCGGTTATCTCGCCCGGGCCGCCGCCGAACGGGTTGGACGGGACGGTGGTCTGAGGGTCGGGGAACTGCGGGACGCCGTGCTGGCGCATGCACGCCGCGATCCTCAGTAGCTTCGCCAGCGTCTGTGCGGAGGGGTGCGTCGAGGAGCCGGGGCCAGGGGGGCCGCCCGGCAGGAGCTTCTGACACGTCGCACGCGCCGCCCTGAACGCGGGCGATGAGGGATTGACTCCAGCCGTGCTGAACAGAAAGCCCCCTCCGGGGCTCGGGTCGGGGAAGTTGGGCACGCCGTTGGCGCGCATGCACCTGGCGAACGCGAGCGGCCCCGACCCGCCGGCGCCGCGCCCGGTCGAGCCCGAGCTGGCCGCACCACCGCCGGTTGCGTTGCTCGACCCTGCGGTGCTCACGGGGCCCGAGCTCGCCGCGCTCGACGTCGAGGTGCTCGCGCCGCCCACCGCTGCCGCGGTCGGGCTGCCTGAGCTTCCCCCGCATCCCGCCACCAGGACCCCGCTGGCGAGTGCTGCGAGGCCGAGCAGGCGGGCTCGCCGTGAGCGGGTCAGCCGCTTTGGATGGATGCTGGCTGGCATCTGGTCTCCTTCTCGTCTCCTTCGGGTCTGCCCATCCGTTCTACGCGACGGGCGGTTTCGCGAAGGTTTCGCTCGGCGTCGGCGGCCCCGCCGTCGACCTGGGTGGCCTCCAGGGCCCAGGCAGCGCGCTCGATGGCTAGCTGAGACCGATCTCGCGTAATGCGGTCGGGAGTCGCTCTAGCGATTCGATCCACCTGTTGGCTTGAGGAAGCTCGTCCCTGCGGTGGGTGGTCAGCAAGGCGATGACCGGCATGCCTGCGGCGACGCCAGCCTGCACGCCGGCCGGGGCATCCTCGAGTACGACGCATCCCGACGGGCTGACGCCCAACGCTGCAGCTCCCAACAGGAACGGTTCGGGGTCCGGTTTCCCGCGAGTCCACAGCTCCGGAGTGATCAAAACGGCCGGGAGTGGTAACCCGGCGGCTCGCAAGCGTGCCTCGGCGAGCGGGCGGGAGCCTGAGGTCACGATCGCGAGACGTTTGTGAGAACCGAGCAGATCGGCGGCTCCCGACAAGGCCACTACACCCGCGGTGTCTTCGGACTGCCGAGCATCCAGCAGGCGCCCCTCGACCTCGGCATTGAGGTTTGGCGCCAGAACCGCAGCGGCGTCAGCCGATGTTCGCCCGAACGGGATCCGGTCAACGACCGAAGGCGGGAGCCCGCGTAGCTCCGCCCACCAACGATAGGCGGCAACGGTTGACGCCGTTGAATCAATCAACGTCCCGTCAAGGTCAGACAGGATCGCAAGATCGGCCCGGATCCTCATTCAAGACGTCCGCTCAAACACATCGCCGCGGACGCTACCGCCACCCACAAATCGCTCAGGGCGGTCGTCCGAGGTCGTGCAACCTTGAGGTTGCGCTATGGTGGCCCGTCGCATGCCCGACGTTTCGTTTGGCGTCACGTTGCACGGGTCGGACTCGCTGGCGAGCTTTCGCGACGCCGTGGCGCGAGCGGATGCGCTGGGGTGCGACGTAGTCGCCGCCCCGGACCACCTGGGCGCGCCAGATCCGTTTGCCGTCCTCACGGCAGCTGCCCAGGTCAGCGATCGGGTCAGACTGCGGACATACGTGCTCAACGTCGGGTTCTGGAACCCGGCCTTGCTGGCCCGCGCGGCGGCCACGGTCGACGTGCTTTCTGCGGGGCGTCTCGAGCTGGGCCTCGGCGCCGGACACATGCGCAGCGAGCACGAGACGGCCGAGCTTCCATGGTCCGGTCACACAGCTCGCGTGCAAC
The DNA here is from genome assembly GCA_963704385.1 of uncultured Solirubrobacterales bacterium. GTDB lineage: Bacteria > Actinomycetota > Thermoleophilia > Solirubrobacterales > Solirubrobacteraceae > Palsa-465. The sequence continues at coordinate 3,848,436 of OY969904.1, read as the reverse complement.
AGCTCGAGCGCACGGTAATCGCAGTCCGACGCCGCCTCGCCGACCCGGACCATCGTCCACGGCCGACTCAGCCGCAAATACCGATCGCCATCGGCGCGATGACAAGACCTGGCCTGCATGTCGCAGCTGCTCGTGCCGACATCATTGCCTTCGCCGGACTTCTCCAGCTACCAGGCGAGCCGCCAGGTACGTTCACAATCGCCTCGACGGCCGAAACGGAGGAGCGCGTGACCGAGGTGCGCGAGCTTGCGGCGGGACGGACCTACCGATCCGACGCGCTGCTTCAAGCGGTGGTGATCGGCGAGGCGCCCGAACATGCCGCAGCACGAATCGCCTCCGCATCCAAGACCCTGACGAGCGAGCGGCTGCTTGACACGCCCTTCGTGCTGCTGGCCCGCGACCGCGCGCACGCCGCCGAGCTGATCGCCGAGCGACACGACCGCTTCGGGTTTAACTCCTTCACCGTGCATGAGCCCGATCTCGACGTCCTCGGAGCGCTCATCGCCGCATATCGCGGATGACCCACACATCCTCGACGGGCGGGGCGAGGGTCTCCAGGTTCGGTGAGGGTTGGCCGCGGACAGGTGCATCGGAAGGGGCGCCGCGCTGTTGGGGTCTGCTGGGCTAACGTCGCGGCCTTGGACGATCATGAGCTCCGATCCCGTTACGCGCAGGTGTTCGATGCGGTTGCCGAGGAGTACGACCGGGAACGGCGCACATATCCCGAGGAGCTGATCAATGCTGCGTGTGGTCGGGGCGGGCTTGGTGTCGGCGACGCGGTCGTCGAGGTCGGGTGCGGGACCGGGCATTTGACCGCGGCGTTGCTCGAGCGGGGCCTGCGGGTCGAAGCGGTCGACCCCGGCGCGAACATGATCCGGATGGCCGCGCGACGGGTCAGCGCCACGGCGGCGGTTACGTTTCACCGCGCGAAGTTCGAAGACGTCTCGCTGCCCGAGGACGCGTTCGCCGCGGTGTTCTCGGCGACGGCGTTTCATTGGGTAGATCCGGCGATCGGCTGGGCGAAGGCAGCCGGTCTGCTTCGCCCGGGAGGGATGCTCGCGCTGCTTCAGTACTGCAATGCGTGGCATGAGCGCACGGCCGCCGTCGACGAGGCCCTCCTCGCGGCGCTCGCCAAGGTCGCACCCGATATCGCCGCGGGTTGGCCGGCGCCGCGTGACGCACGCTCGATCCTGGCCGGCGCGTCGGAGCGGCAGGGCAACATCTCGGAGGTCTGGTCATGGATCGGTAGGCACGAGCTGGCCGTGCCGGAGGCCGCGAGCCTGTTCGAGGATGTACAGATCACGATGATCCCGGTGCTCACCGAACAGACCGCCGATGAGCTCAACGCGTACTTCCGCACCACGTCGCTCTACGCCCGCATCGCGCCCGATCGCCGCGAGGAGCTCGAGGCCGAGAACCGTGGTGTCGCGCAGCGATTCGGAGGCGTCCTCCAATTGAGCGAACTCGCTGTCCTTGTGACAGGAGTCCGTGCCCCCGCACCCCGCCCCAACGTGCGCTGATCGGTCGCTAACCGATCGGAAACGTGATCCCCGTTGGGTTGGCTACTGCGTCGCGCTGTGGCGCGTGATCCAGAGTCGTGCAGCGGCGACGGTGAGCATGAGTCCGGCGGCCACGCCGGCTGGGTCGAGGAAGCGCGGGCCTGCGGGGGCCTGTCGGCCCACGTCGGCTAACAGCACGGGGATCCAGACCAGACTGGACGCGATCGCTAACCGTGGGTCGTGGAAGAGTCGGAGCAGTCCACCGAGGGACGTCACGGCGAGAACTTGCGGCAGGCTGACGGAGGCGTGGGCGTGGAGCGCCGCAAGCACACAGACTGGCAGGAGCCATAGCAGTTGGCGGGGATCACGCGGCCGTTGCTGGGGTGCGCGCACCATTACCAATAAGCACGCGATCGGGACGAGCACCCTCGCGAGCCCCACCAGTTGAATGTGTTGGGCGAGTGGGCCGTAAGCGATGAGCGCAGCGAGTCCGCTGGCCGCGGCGATTCGCTGATACCCGATAAGCGCGCACGCCAGGATCGCGGCCAGCACCGCTTCCTGGACCAGCAATTGCTGACTCGGACCGGCGATGACCTCCGTGTTCAGAACGCTGATCAGCCACAGCATCAAGAAGATCAGCGCTGCCTGGCAGCATGCGTCGGCGATCAGCCGGCGGGTTCCCGCGCGCGCGGTGATCGCCCCGCGCTCACGCAGCCCGCCGAGCACGAGCGACCCGCTCTCGCGCACCAGCGCCAGGTTGGACTGCTCACCGGCGTCGAGCAGCATCCCCAGCATCTCCAGCCCATGCGCCTGGCGCACCGCGGGTGGGTAGGCCCGCAACGCGGCCTGGCCGATCCGCTCGCGGATCACGTGAGCACCGCCTCTGACGTCGCACGCAGACGGCCCGAGACCGCTCTGGCAGCGTGCGCCAGTCGCGCTGCCTCGTCGGCCAGCAGCGCCCTGCCGGCCGGCGTCAAGGTGTAGTCGCGGCGCTGGCGTCCACCCTCCACATACGGCTCACCGGCGATCACCAGCGACTCTGAGAGCGCGCGTTCCAAAAGCGCGTACAGCGTTCCGGTCGAGAGCCGCACCCGCCCGCCCGAGAGCTCCCGGGCGCGCCGCGCGATCGCGTAGCCGTGCAACGGACCGTCGATCAGCGCCGCGAGCGCGAAATAACTCGGTGGCCGAAGCTCCACATCCACACGGTATGTCGAGAGACAACCTATTGTCAAGCTCGCACGCCCTGGCCGGTGCAGAAACGCTTCCCCTGAGCCGCCCGACCGCGTCACTCGGCCGTCACGAACCGCCTCCCGCGCCACCCGAAGCGGACGAGACTGCGGTACTCGACTGTTCAGCAAAGCCATTCTCGAGACCCTTACAGGCCGTCTGCGCCTTCTGGTACTGGGGCGAGCTCGGCTCGAGGGTGCCGGTCGCATTGATCTGGATCAGTCCTTGGCCGTTGGGATCAGGAAAGTTGGGCACGCCGTGCGACCGCATGCACGCGGCGTACGTGAGCGCCGCGGCATTGGCCGTCGCCTTTTCCGCGGACGTGTGCGGCCCGATGTCGGGCAGGTCCTTCTTGCAGACCTGTTGAGCGGATTTGAACGCCGGCGCCTGGTTGCTGACACCGGACCAGTTGGGCAGGCCGTTGGACCCAACGGTCGGGTCGGGAAAATCGGTGAGCCCGTGAGAGCGCATGCAGCTGGAGAACTTCACCGCCATCGCCTCCGCCGCCGCTGACGCGCCCGGACTCGAACAGCCCGAGGGCGAGCAGCCGGAAATCGCCAGGCTCGCGGGGTTCGACGAGGCTTTGGGGGACCCGCCCCCGCACGCCGCCAATCCCACCCCGACGGTGACGAGAGCGGCGAGCAGCGCGGCCGACCGCCAACGACGACGCCCGCTCCTCACCGTCCGAGGTGACTTCTGCTGTGCGCGTGCCCGAGAAAGCCTCACGCCGACAACCATACATCGACCATCGACCTGTTGCCAACCGCCATATTCCGGCATTCCACCCGAAGTCCATCGATCAGCGCGTCATTGCGCGCCCGATCGCCGGCGTCGGCGGCGTCAGCCGCGGGGCCCCGGTGGGCCGACGCTGAAGTGGCAGTCAGTCGCGGCTTCCTTGAGCGCGGGCGTCTGGAGGTTGATGGTGCTCGGGAACACGAAGGACACGCCGTCTTGTGTGAACACGAAGCTATTGCCGACGAGGCTGTTCGGCGGTGTCGTCGTCGGATCCGGAAAGCCGCTGACCCGGTGCGCGCGCATGCATTCGGCGACCGCCAGCATCTGCTTCTCGAGGGCTGCGGATGGGGGTCCGGATCCGCCGGGACCGGCGCCTGGGAGGAGGCGGACACACGTCCTCTGGGCCGCCTGGAACGACGATGTTACCAGCTGGACCCCGAAGCCGCGCTTGCCAGCGCTGCCCGGGTCGGGGAAGTCCGGCACCCCGTGCGAGCGCATGCAGTCCGCGTAGCTGACCCCAGCCGGCGGCCCGCTCGAGGCGCTCTTGCCGGCGCTGTTCGGCTTGCTCGAGGACCCACAGCCGGCGATGACCAGCACGCCGGACGTAACGGCGACTGCGATAAGCAACAGCGGGGGACGAGCGCGCAATCCGTTACGAAGGTCCACGCCCACAAGCATACGTCGATCATCAACCTGTTGACAACCGACCTGTTTGGCAAAGGGGGGTCGACATCATGCTCGTCGATCGAATCCCACGCACGGTGGTCACGGTCGCCACCGGGGTCTTTGCCGTCGGCAAGACGACGTGCGGGATGCTCAGTCTCGCCGCGGCGCTGGGTGGTAGCGTCACGGGAGCGCTGACGTGGAGTCATTCGCGGATCTACATCCTGGCGAGCCGAATCGGTGGAGCTAGCACAGCCGCCCTCTTCGTCCATCTCCCCCCACCCCTCCAAGAGGCTGATCGGCCGGTCCTCTCACAGGTGGAGTGGCCGGACTCACGCATCCGCCGCACGGTTCGGCTGGATGGCACTGCGCAGATGCTCGAGAGCCTCCGCCATGGCGGCCCGGGCGGTAAGGCGGACCGTGGCGGGAGAGACGAACGCGATATGGCAACGACGCAATTGGGCGTCCAAAGGAGGAACTGACGATGGGTCTGCTGGTTGCTGATGCGTTGGTGGAGACCGCGGTCCGGGCCGGGGTGGAGCGCGTGTACGGCGTGATCGGGGACAGCCTCAATCCGATCGGCGACGCGATCCGGCGCAACGGAAAGCTGCGCTGGGTCCATGTCCGCCATGAGGAGGTCGCCGCGTTCGCGGCGGGGGCCGAGGCGCAGCTGACCGGCCGGGTGACGATGTGCGCTGGGTCGGCGGGCCCCGGCCATCTGCACCTCGTCAATGGCTTGTATGACGCGAACCGGTCTCGGGCGCCGGTGTTCGCGCTCGCGTCGGTGATCGTGAGCCCCGAGATCGGTGGCTCGTACTTTCAGGAGACCGATCCTCACTCGGTGTTTGACGGTTGCACCGTGTACAACGCGAGTTGCTCGACTCGCGCGCAGGCGCCGCGCGTGTTCGAGATGGCCTTCCAGCATGCGATCGCGCGCCAAGGCGTCGCCGTCGTCGAGCTGTCGGGCGACACCGCCGAGGAGGACACGGGGCTTCGGTCGCTGCTGCCGCACAGCTTCCAGCTCGGCCCTGCGGCGTACTCGCCCTCCGATCGCGACCTCGACTCGGTCGCGGAGCTGCTCGATCGCCACGACAGGGTCACGATCTACTGCGGCGCCGGCGTCCGCAATGCGCATGCCGAGGTGCTCGAGCTCGCGCAGCGCATCAAGGCCCCGGTCGGCTACACGCTGCGCGGCAAGCAGTGGATCGAGCACGACAATTCGTACGCGGTCGGCCTCACCGGGCTGATCGGGTTCGGGGGCTGCACCAAGGCGCTGCGCGACGCCGATCTGCTGCTACTGGTTGGCACCGACTTCCCGTACCGAAACTTCATCCCGGAGGGGAAGACGATCGTCCAGATCGATTCGCGCCCTGAACACCTCGGGCGTCGAGCGCGGCTCGACTACGGCGTCGCCGGCGACGCCGCGCTGACGTTGCGCGGACTGTGTGATCGAGTCGCCGAGAAGACCGACGACTCGCACCTGCGAGCCGCCCTGAAGCTCCAGGAGGAGGCCAGGCGCAAGCTGGACGTCTATGTCCGCCACAGCGGCGGTCAATCGCCGGTGCATCCGGAATTCGTCGCGGCGACGCTCGACCGCCTCGCCTCGCAGGACGCGATCTTCATCCCCGACACCGGAATGTCCGCGGTGTGGGCGTACCGGTACGTCAACATGACCGCTGGCCGGCGGATGATCGGCTCGTTCAACCACGGGTCGATGGCGAACGCGATGCCCCAGGCGATCGGCGCGCAGCTCGCCTACCCCGATCGCCAGGTAGTCGCGATGTGTGGTGATGGCGGGCTGACGATGCTGCTCGGAGACCTGAGCACGATCGCGACGTACGACCTGCCGATCAAGCTCATCGTGTTCGACAACGGGCTGCTCGACATGGTCCACTGGGAGATGCTCTCCGAGGGGTTCGAGCCCTACGAGACAGACCTCCACAACCCCGACTTCGCGAAGCTCGCCGACGCCTACGGGATGCTCGGGATCGGCGTCGACCGGCACGACGACGTCCCGGCCGCGCTCACGAAGGCGTTCGAGCACTCCGGTCCGGCAATGATCTCGATCAAGACCCTCGGGCTCGCGGCGGGAATGCCGCAATACCCGACCTGGGAACAAGCCGAGGGCATCACCAAAGCCACCGCGAAGCTCGTCTGGCACGGACACGCCGACCAAGTCGTCGACCTCGCCAAAGACAGCATCCGCGACATGGAACAACTGCCCGGTCTCCCCGCACCCGGTAAGGGCTCGTGAGGCACGACGGCAACACGCTCGCCAAGACAAGGCATGGCGGGCGGGTCCGGCGCCCTAGTCCATGAACCCGTCGCTAAGCACGATCGCGACCAGCTGGGCGCGTGTGTGAGCCTGGGTCTTGAGCATCGCATTGCGGACGTGACTTCGGACGGTCGCCGGCGACAGGTAGAGCTCGGCTGCGATTGCGCCTGTGGTGGCGCCCTGGGCTACCAGCCGGATCACCTCACGCTCGCGAGGCGTGAGCGTTGATTCGAGGTCATCGGGTGACGCACCCCTGTCGGTGCTGATCAGCTCTTCGCCGTCAGGCGCGAAACGCACCGATAGCACCACCATGAGCGCGTGCCAACGGCCGTCGATCGTTGTGCCGTGCCCGGCGTAGCTGACGCGCAGCGGCTTGCCATCGGCATGCGTTACGACCGTCTCCGCATACAGTTCGTTGGTGCGCAGCAGCTGCTGCCACAGCCTGTCGCCGAGCGCTGGGTCCTCGTCCATGATCCGGCGGCCGGCATCAGTGCCGGTCGCGTCTTCCCTGCTGATGCCGAACAGCTCGCACGCGGCCTCAGTGCTTGCGACGACGAGACGGTCGTCATCGACCAGGCACATCGGCACCTTCGAACCCTCAAACGAGGACCAAAACGGTCTGCGGGACAGGACATCCCAAGTGGTTCGCGCCGGGTTGTTCTGCAAGCTAATCGCTCCCCTCAGTCCTTGGCCGGTCACGATGTGAACGCATTCGGAAACGTAAGCGAGCGCAGACTAGGTGACCATCCTCCATTCGACGTAGCCGGTTCACGCGACATCAGGCGACGCCATCCGTCCGCAGGGTCAGTTCGGTAGTCGAATAACACCGCGAAGCCCTCGTTCCCGTGCATTGAGGGCTCGGCGGGTTGCGGGCGAGGCGCACGGGGGATTCGGGCAGCCGGCCATTAATGATCGACCGCTCCGCGTCGTCACCGGAACGATGATGTCTGGGAGCGTCGGCATTGCGGCGTCCTTGCCCGAGCCGTCCGTCCGCCCTATGCGACTCACGTGGAATCGGAAGTCTTGCACCGCGGCTGGGTTCGGGTTAGGCTGCTGCCGTTGGTTGGTGAAGGGAGCTAGGCGCGGGAAGAGAGGTGATGCGTGTCATGACCACGATCATCAACGATTGGCGTGCACGGATGCGGTCTCGCGTGGCCGCCGTATGTCTCGTTGCTGGACTGATCGCCGGTATCGGGTCCGTGGCGGCCCCCGGAGCCGCGGCAGCGTCCGGCGCTGCGGCGTCTACGGCAGCTCCGGCCTGCCCGGACGCGTACGTGGCTGTCTTCGGCCCGAACGTGTGTGTGTTCAACGACACGATGAGCCAGGCCGCGATCCAGAACGACCTGAACGGCATCGCAACCGAGCAGGTTCCGGTCTCGAGTCAATTCAGCACTCGCCGATATGCGGTTTTCTTCGAGCCTGGAACCTACGGGTCGGCGGCGGATCCGCTCGTGTTCCAGGTCGGTTACTACACCGAAGTGGCGGGCCTCGGCTTCATGCCGCAGGACACGGTGATCAACGGCGCCATCGACGTATTTAACAACCTGTGTACCGCCGGGACCGCGAATTGCAACTCCGAGGACAACTTCTGGCGGTCGCTGTCGAACGTGACCCTAAACGTTGATCTGCCGAGTTCGCCTCCGGCGTATGCGCCCGCGACCATGGATCCGTTCGGTGCCGCCTGCGACAACTCGGCCGAGATGTGGTCGGTGTCCCAAGCCGCTCCGATCAGGCGCGCCATCATCAATGGCAACGTCGTCTTTCAGGACTACTGCGCGAACGACAACTACGCCAGCGGCGGCTTCATTGCCGACAGCAAGATCAGCGGCTCGCTGGATTTCTACGGCAACCAGCAGTACATGGTCCGTAACAGCGACATCGGCGGAGCGGACGGGTGCCCGAACGGGCTGTGGAACACGGTCTACTCGGGCGTCCAGGGCGCGCCGGCGCCGGTCTTTACCGGCCAGTGTCAGCAGAACACGGTGCTTGCTGCCAGTCCGGTGACTGAGGAGGAGCCGTTCCTCTACACCGACGCGCAGGGCGATTACAGCGTGTTCGTTCCAGCCGTCCAGGACAACTCCTCCGGGCCGGCTTGGGCCAGCGGGACCGAGGCGGGTACGTCCATCCCGCTCAGCCGGTTTTTCATCGCCGGTCCGAACACGCCCACCGGGAAGATCACTGCCGCGATGGCCTCCCGGCACGACCTCATCCTCACCCCGGGCGTCTATGACCTCAATGCTCCCATCGTGGTTACTCACCCGGGCACGGTGGTGCTCGGCCTCGGATTTGCCACCCTCATCCCGCAGCAGGGCAACGCCGCCATGCAGGTCGTCCCTGACACCGGAGTGAAACTGTCTGGTCTCATCATCGACGCCGGCCCTGTCAACTCGCCGGTGCTGCTCTCGCTGGGCACGCCAGACCGCCGCAGCGATGCGAGCAACCCCGATCTGGTGCAGGATGTCTTCTTCCGCATCGGCGGTGCCGCGACCACCCCGGTGTCCGCGACGGTGAGCCTCGAGGACCACGCTGCCAACTCGATCATCGACGACGTGTGGGCGTGGCGCGCAGATCACGGCAACGACGTCGGCTGGACGGCAAACACTGCAAGCACCGGCGTCCAGGTCACCGGTAACGACGTCACGGCCTATGGCCTCGCCGTCGAGCACTATCAGAAGAGCGAGGTGATCTGGAGCGGCCAGGGCGGCACGGAAGTGTTCTTCGAGAACGAGCTGCCCTACGACCCGCCGAGCCAGCAAGCATGGATGGCCAGCCCCACACAGAACGGGTACCCGGCGTTCCTGGTCACCGACAACGTCGATGCTTTCCAGGGCTACGGCATGGGCAGCTACGTCAGCTTCAACCAGACGACGGCGACCCTGCACAACGCTGAGGCGTTCGAAGCCCCCGACACCCCCAGCGTGCAGTTCCACAACATCTTCGGCGTATGGATTACCGGGTCCGGCGGCGACGACTCGATCATCAACGGCATCGGAGGTCCGGTCACCTCCACCAACCCGGGAGTCGTCGAGCCCGTCGATGTCGCGAGCTACCCCTGAGTCTGCGCTCAGCTGACGTGTTTCTGAGTCAAAGCCACAGATCGGGGAGCGAATTACGCCTCATCGGCGGGGCTCCGGCGGTTGGCTTTGGCTTTCTGTGATTGATGGTAAGCGATGCGGGCCCAGCGGGCGTGTCGGAGCCCGCGTCGACGGGCAGCTCGGATCCGTGGGCCGCGGCCGTCGTGCTCGTCGGCTGGGGTGACGTAGCCGATCCCGGCGTGGAGCCTGACGGTGTTGTACTCGTGGCGGACGACCGCCAGCTCGGCCCTGAGGACCTCCGGGTCGCGGATGCGGTCCAGGTGCGGCCACTCGGCTTTGATGTGGCTGAACAGGCTCTCGATCCAGGCCTGGTCGGTCGGTGTCCCGGGCCGGCCGAAGTGCTGGGCGATGGCGCACATCGCCATGAAGGCGCGTGTGTCCGTCGAGGTCATCTGCGGCCCGTTGTCTGAGACGGCGAGCAGCACCGGGGGGAGCAGGTCAACGGCGGCATCGAAGGGGAAGGTGTCGGCGGGCACAGAGTCCTGGCGGGCCTCGATCAGCTCGAGCAGCCCCTCGGCGTCCAACGCGTCCATAAAGACCACCTGCACCTGGGTGGAGGTCTCCTCGATCGAGACGAGCTCGCAGATCCACTTGCGGGTCACGAGGTCCATCACCGCGAACACCGCGATCTTCGGGCAGCCGGCGAAATGCGTGCAGTCGTAGATCCAGATCGAGTTCCGCTTATAGTCCGCCCACTCCGGGAACGGGCGACGCTCCGAGCGCACCCGCCGGGGACGCTTCAGAACCAGCCCGTGTGCAGCCAAAACGCGCCTAACGGTCGCCGGCGAGACCCACACGATCCCGAGATAGCTGCCACGGTGCGCGAGCTTGCGATGCGAGCGGTCGACCTCGCCCCAGCTCTCGAACAGCCCGAGGATCGCGGGGATCTCCTCGGGGCGCAGGCCGTGCACCGCGCTGCCCGGCTTGCGGTCGCCGAGGCAATCGGCGTCTCGCCGGCGCCGCCACCGCCACGCCCGCCCCTCGTCCAACTCGAGGTAGCGGCAAGCGCGACGATGCTCCCAGCCACCAACGAGGGCCTGGTCGATCAGATCCAGCAACTGGCGCTTGGTGGCCGCGTCAACACGACGAGGGACCCGGCCACTCAGCCCCAGCGCTCTTTTCCCTCCGCCAGCATCAACCTGACGCCCATCTCCTTCACCGCCTCCGAGAGCCGAGCGATCTCCGCCCTGGCCTCGACGAGCTCGGGATCCGGACCGCCCTGGCGAACCCCCGGCCGCGACGAAGCGAGCGCGTCGAGCGCGCCCCGCTTGGCGACCTCACGCACCCGCATGATCGTCGAGCGATCAACCCCGGCCCGATCAGCCGCGTCGCGCGTCGTGAACTCGCCGCGCAGCAACCCGACCCAGATCTCATACTTCTGCGAAGGCGAGAGAAACCGCTTGCGTCGACGGCCGCCTCCACCGCTGCCTGCTGAACGTCCCGGCTCGGTCATCGAAGACCCCTTCCGTGTCGAGCCGGAAGCCTCGCAGACGCTGCGTAATCAAAACCCAGATCTGTGTCGTTGACTCAGACGCAAACCACAGCGGCGAGCGCGGCACTTGACGGACCTGACTGGCTGAGACGATCGGATACGTCGTCAAGCCCGCTCGGGTCGCGGGATCGGACGATCCTCGTCGCGCCGTTCGCGCGACGGAAGGCGCGTGGCTGAGCTAGCTTCGCCTGGCTGGTGTCGAGCACGCCGCCGGAGGCCATTGCTAGTCAGCCGCGGTCAGTGCCGGTGTGCTCAGTGGGCTCCAGGTTGACGACCTCAAAGCCGAAGAGGTCGGTCAGGCGGGTTGCACGACACAGTCGCCACGACGTCGCTGCCCGTGTGAGCCCCGGTTCGTCTACTGCCAAGTGTGGATGCTTTGAATGATCCCGCCGCGGGCGGCTGCTTGCACGCATCGTGGTCGCACTCGCCGGGACAAATCCTCCGTAAGGCGCGTCGCGCAGCATCCGTCAACAGCGTCGTCATGCAGCACCTCGACTGTCCCCGCTGCCGGGCCAGGTTCCACACCGGCGTCATCTACGAGCCGATCGACCGCTGCCCCCGCTGCGGCCAGGAGCTCCGTCCCCCTCGTCGGGGCGTTCGCGATCAGATTCGCGGCGTGAGGCAGGCTCCCGACTGGGAGGCGATCACGGGCTGGCAGTACATCCGTGGTCATTGCAGACATCGTGAAGAAGGCGCCGCAGAACGAATGGGTGGCCTCTCTCCTCAAGACCCTGTGGGCGATGGCGGCGTACTTGCTGGATGCGGTGCCATTTCGTGTACTTCGACGAGGCGCTGCTGGTGACGTCGGATAGCCCAATCTCGCAGTGGAGGCGCCACGAGCTCGATGACCTGCTCAGGGGCATGGGCCCAATGAGCGTTGACGAGGTGCGTTTCCCGCCGGCGCCGACGCTCGCGCTGGTCATGAGCTGGGAGCCCGGTGAGCCTCGCATGGTGCGCGGAGACCGGGATGTGGCGCGCGAGCTGGAGGACGTAGCCGAGCTGCTGAACGAAGACGCACCGCCCACCGCGGGCGGCGGCGTCGAGAATTAGCAGGGCTGGCCGCGAAGGAGGCGCGCGTCGCCGGGACGTTCGTCGCGCGCTCGCGCGCTGAGCTCAACCGTCTGCGCCCTGGGCCGCCAACCTCGGGGCGAGGCCCAGAGTCCGGCGCAGGAACTCGCGCTCGGCGGCCAGAGCCACCCCGGTCACCGTCATCGGAAGCGCCGTGAACCCGTGCGGCGCCTCGGGCCACACGCTCAGCTCCGTCGGATGGCGGGCGGCGCGCCAGCGAGCTTCCATGAACAGGGTGTCGTCCAGGAGCGGGTCCTGCGTGCCGACCGTGAACAGCGCCGGCGGCATCGCCGACAGCTCGGCGTACAGCGGCGAGATGGCCGGGTCTCGACGTTCCTCGAGATCCCGGCCGGGCAGGAACTGCGCAGCGAACCACTCGATGATCGGCGTCGAGAGCACGAGGTTCCGCTCGCCCCACTGGCGCTGGCTCGGGGTCAGCGAGAGGTCGAAGGCGCCGTACTGGAAGACCACCGCCGAGAAGGCATCCGAGATCCCGTGACGGTCACGAAGGCGCAGCAGGGTGAGCGCGGACAGGTGCGCGCCCGCCGAATCCCCGCCGATGGCCAGAGGGCCGCCGTTTGACAGCTCCCGGCCCTCGCCCTGAGCCAACCACATCGCTGCCGCCTCGCAGTCATCCGGGCTCGCCGGATACGGGTTCTCCGGCGCGAGTCTGTAGCCCACGCTCATCGCCGTCAGCCCCGTCTCGCGTGCCAGCACGCTCAGGCGGGGGTCCTGCAGGTCGTTCTCGCCGATCGTCCACCCACCGCCGCGGAGGTGGAGGAAGGCGCCGGTCGTCTCGCCCTCCGGAGCGAGGATCCGGATCGGCAGCGGGCCTGCCGGACCCTCGATCTCGATCGTTCGTGCCTCGGGAAGGTACGTGGGTGCCGGGAAGATGCTCAGCCCTTCCCGCCGCGCCTGCCTGGTCTCCTCCACGGGAAGCTCGTTTACGGCCGGAATCGTCTGCAGCAGTCGCTCGAGCTCTGGTTGAAAGCCCGTGTCTCAGCGAGCAGCCGGTCGGGATCGGGGGTCGCGGGGATGGCCTAAGGCCTATCACGTCAGGACGATCTGCGCCAACGATGCGATGCAGCCGGTCCGCCCGGCGGTGCCGTGGAGTCCTCGTGCCCACGTGACCTTGCAGTCTCAGATGGCAGATGGGAGGGCAGTCCGCAACCGCTCAGACTCCGTAACCCGTGGGCACTCCCCGCGGCCGTGTTGAAGCCCTCCGACAGGAGGTGCGCGGCTGGCGCAGAGGCAGACCTGGTCCTGGACGGCCCGGGGCGCCGGCAACGTTGACTGGCACGGGGGCAGGAAACCGGCCGGCCGTGCCGAAAGCGCGGTCGATGGAAAGCTCAGGTCAGGCACCCGGGCCCCCACCCGGTTACGGAGTTCCGCCGAGCGGCGGCCACGATTACCCGCTGACGTTCTCGGTCGACTATCCCGACCGGGAGCTCGACCGCCTGAGCTCGGCGTTGCGGATCTTCTGGGTCATCCCGATCGCGATCCTCGCCGCGACCATCGAGGGCGGCAGCTTCAGCACTCATTCCGGCGCCCGCTTTGCCGGTGGCGCCGTGGGTGTGCTGTTCATCCCGGTGGCGCTGATGCTGCTGTTCCGCAAGAAGTACCCGCGCTGGTGGTATGACTGGAACCTGCAGCTGAGCCGTTTCAGCAACCGGATCGCGGTCTACTTCGCGCTGATGGATGACCGCTACCCGTCCACCGACGAACAGCAGTCCGTGCACCTCGACTTCCCTTACCCCGACGCCGAGCACGACCTCCAGCGCGGCATGCCCCTCGTCAAGTGGCTGCTGGCGATCCCGCACTACATCGTGCTGTTCTTCCTCACGATCGGGGCGTTGTTCGTAGCTATCGGCGCGTGGTTCGCGATCCTCTTCACCGGCCGCTACCCACGCTCACTGTTCGACTACATCGAGGGCGTGATCCGCTGGCAGAACCGCGTCGGGGCCTACGCCTTCCTGCTGATCACCGACCGCTACCCGCCGTTCAGCCTCCAGCCCTAGCCGCGCCTTGACGCGGCGAGCCGGGATCCCCCAGGCACAATCAGCTCCGGCGCAATCCTCTCCCGCCAGCAGCCGCCGGCATCCCTCCCTTCACCGGCCTTCACCAGCTCCTTCGGTTCCTGCAAGAACGACGTGCGTCCCATGACGTCGACGCTCCCTTCCGTCCGCTGAGAACAGAAAGCGGCCTCACCCCGGGGGACGCCCGGGGGAAGACCGCGTTGAGCTGCGCATGTGGCGGCCCGAGGCGCCGGGCCGGGAGTCGAACCCGGGCACGGTCAGGCCCGCCTCATGCGGCGGGCGGATCAGGTCAGTCAGCGATCATGCGGGCACCGCTCACTGCACATGACAAGCGCGTCAAGTTCCCCACCGCCCGACAAACCCAACTCGGCGGTCGCCGTCGTCCGCAAGGGCGCGGGTCCCGAGGTGTTGCTCGTGCACGGTGGCGCGAGCCCGGAGACGACATGGTCAGGGCTCGGGCATCTGGCCGAGCGCTGGACCTTGATGTCGGTCTACCGCCGCGGTTTTGCCCCGAGTCCCGCGCCGCCAAATGGTCGCCAGGACTTCGAGCTTGACGCAGCTGACGTTGTCGAGTTGCTCGACAACCGCCCGCATTTGGTTGGGCACTCTTACGGCGGCGTCGTGGCGGCGATCGCCGCGATCAGCCGACCGGCCGAGGTGCGCTCGCTGACGCTGCTCGAGCCCGCGCTGTTCCTGCCAACTGACGATCCCGAGGTGAGCCGCTTCGCACGCATGGGCGAAGAGTTCCTCGCCCATGGGCTCCAGACCGACCCGGCCATGCTGCGGGAGTTCCTGACGATCGCAGGGGCACCCATTTCCGACGACGGCCCGATACCCGAGCAGGTCGCCCGGGGTGTTCGCCGGGCACAGGGGAGCCGACCGCCCAGCGAGGCGCGCCCACCACTTGAGCTGCTGCGCAATGCCGGTATCCCCTCGATGGTCGCCTCCGGAGATCATCACCCGGCCGTGGAACGGATGTGCGATGCCGTGACAATCGCCCTCGGCGCAAGGCGCGTGATCGTCCCCGGCGCCGGGCACTTCATCGCCGCGGCACCAGGCTTCGCCGATCAGCTCGAGCGGTTCCTGCGCTCCGCAACTTCATAGGCCGGTGCCGTCCCCTACTTGCGCCAGCGCCGTGGGCGCGCGCCAAGTAACCGGAGCCGGGCCAGTGGATGCGGCCGGCGCTCCCGGCCCGAGTGGGTCGCCTATCCCGACCGAGCCTCAGACAGGTGCGGTATGCCGCGGCCCGGCAGCTCACGGCGACCCGCCGTCAACGCTTGAGTCTCTGGCTCAGCTTGGTCTTGGCGTTGAACGCCGCCTTCACCGCCCGATCGCCGGCAGACCCGTCGGGCGGCATCATCCCCAGCTGACGCGCGTACTGCATCTGATCGAACACGACGAAGTTCGAGATGATCTTGCCGTCGCGGATCACGAAGTGGTCCATGCCGTCCACCGCAACCGGCTTACCCGTCGGCTCGATGCCCTGAATCGGCCCCGTATGCCTGCCTGTGAGGTGCCACCGGACGAACACGTCCTCGCCCTGCTCGGCGACGGCTCGCAGCTCCATGTGCCAATCGGAGATCGCGGTCAGCGTTTCCTTGAAGTAGGCGGCGATCTCGTCGGCTCCGTGGCAGGCCGTGTCGGGGAACCGCTCGACGGTCCCGTCGGTCCAGAACTCCCTGAGCGCTGAGATGTCGCCCCGATTGAGCGCGTCGAACGTGCGGCGTACCAACTCGGCGTTTGAAGAAGTTGTTGTAGCCATGTGCCGATCCTCTCACACGCGCCAAGCCGGTTGACAGCTGGATCGACGAGCCCGCCGGCCGCATCGGCCGACGACCTGGCGTAGCTCACGCCCACTACCCATCGCGGGCGAGGGCGTCGGCTATGAGGAGGCCGGAGCCGCAGACGCGCGCTCGAGCGCGCGCTGGTAGGCCGGGCGCTCGAAGAGCCTTGTTAGGTAGTCATCGAGCAGCGCAGGGAACGGCTCGGGAAAGTTCGCGCGCTGGGCGAACGAGAGTGCCGTACTGACCAGCACGTCGGCCACGCCGAAGCGCCCTTCGACGAGATAGTCCTGGGCCTCGAGGCGCTCCGCGACGGCGGCGGCCGCCTTGAAGAATCGCCCGCGTGCCTTCCGCGCGCGTTCCGGGTCGGCCTCGCGGAAGATCGCGGCCTCGATGAGTGGCGGCTCGAGCTCCGACGGGGCGAAGATCGACCACTGGTAAGCCAGGGCTCGCTCGTACGTTCCCAGTTCACCGATCAGGCCGGCGTCGGGGTAGAGGTCCGCGAGATGAAGGCAGATGGCGGCGGACTCGAACACGTAGCCATCGTCGGTCTGGACGACCGGCACCCGGTTGAGCGGATGGCGCGCGCGGTGTTCCTCGCCACTCCCCTGCTCCCAGGTCATGACGGTCAACTCGTACGGCTCGCCGATCTCCTCAAGCATCCACAGAACCCGCCTGGGCCGCCCCGCCTGCTCGCGGTGAAAAACGTGCAGCACCCAGCGGACAATATCCGCACCGCGAGCTGCTCAGCCCATCGGCCGCCTACCCCGCGTCGGTGCCCGGTCTTCGCGAGCGCTGGCGCACCAGCTTGATCGAGGCCAACACCTACGACTGGGCGGGACTTTGGCGAATCGTCTGGCGAAACTGCACGCCACCGTGAGCCCGACCGCCGGAGGCGATTGCGTGTGCCTTGAGCCGTCCGCGCCGGCACGGTCAATGTCCACGGACTCGCGCCAGACGACGGCGTGCGGCCGCAGAACCCGCGTCGAGGTTCCCCAGCGGGCCAGACTGACTCAAGATGACGCTCCCCTCCGGGTAGCAATCGAACCGGTGGAGCTTGCCGTCGGCGGGCTTGAACCCGAGGGTCGCCGGCCTATTCGAAGAGCGAGTCGACCGAGACCCGGATCTGGCGCGTCGCCCCGGCCCCCTGATCCAGCTGGACTGGCTGCTCCACCGGACGGGCGACCTCACACAGGTCCTGGACCTCCGAGGTGAGAAACCGCGACGGCTTGCCGTAGCCGTAGGCGTCATCGCTCCCGTTCGGGCGGTGGTAGTAGCGCACCGGCACGTAGAGGTGAAGCTGGCGACGGGCGCGGGTCATCGCCACGTACAGGAGGCGCCGCTCCTCGGCGATCTCCTCCTCCGAGCCGGCGGACATGCAGGCCGGGAAATTCCCGTCGTAGAGAGCCAGCACGTGGACGGCCGACCATTCGAGTCCTTTTGCCGAGTGGATCGTCGAGAGCACCAGGTAATCCTCGTCGAGGTGCGGAGGGCCCGCGAGATCCGCGCTCGAGCTCGGCGGGTCGAGCACGAGATCGCCGACGAAATGGCGCAACTCGGCACTCGACTCCCGCGCGGCCGCCACGAGCTGATCCAGGTCGGCGAGCCGGAGGGGGCCGTCGGGATACCTGAGCTTGACGATAGGCGCGAGGGCGTCCCGCAGGCGCTCGGCGCGGGGCCCGGCGCGAGGCTCGTCGCGCGTTTCGTGGAGCGCCGCGATCACCGCGTCGGCGGGTGCGCGCGCGTCCGCCGGCAGCTGCTGGCGGGCCGACGCCCAGCGCTCATACCAGCCGTCTGCCCCTTCGGTCACAATCAGGTCGAGCGCCCGCCGGGCCCGCGCCGGACCGACACCCTCGAGCAGCTGGAGAACCCGGAACCAGGAGATCTCATCGGCCGGGTTGTCGGCCAGCCGCATCAGGGCGACCAGGTCCTTTACGTGGGCGGCCTCGAGGTAGCGCAGGCCGCCGTATTTGACGAACGGGACGCGGCGGCGGGTGAGCTCCAGCTCGAGCAGAGCCGTGTCGTGGGATGTGCGGGTGAGCACCGCCTGTTCGCGCAGCCCCATATCGCGCTCGCGCGCAGCGAGCACCCGCTCGCAAACCTCAGCGGCCTGAGCGGACTCGTCGCGGCAGAAGATCAGTTCGGGCCTGGCCCCGTGAGTGCGCTCTGACCGCAGGCGCTTGGGAAAGGCACGTTCGGCCTGGGCGGCGATCGCGTTGGCGGCGTCGAGCAGCGGCTGGGTGGATCGGTAGTTGCGCTCGAGCGTCACGACCGCGGCGTCGGGGAACTGGCTCGGAAACTCGAGGATGTGTTCGGCCGACGCCGCGCGCCACCCGTAGATCGCCTGAAAGTCGTCCCCCACGGCGGTCACGTCGCGCCGCCTGCTCCGGAGCGCGCGCACGATCTCGACCTGCAGCCCGTTCACGTCCTGGTACTCGTCGATCAGGATGTGATCGAACGCTTCCCCGATCGTTGGTCCGACGTGCTCGTCGACCGCGAGCGCGCGCCAGTAGAGCAGCAGGTCGTCCAGGTCAAGAACGCCGAGCGTCCGCTTCCGCGCCGAGTACGCCTTGAACAGCCCCGCCATCGCCTCCGTGTGCTCTTCGCACCATGGAAATGTTTCCGCGACCACCTTCGCCAGCGGCCGTTGCGCGTTGACGGTGCGCGAATAGATGTCCAGCAGGGTGCTCTTCTTCGGGAAGCGATCACGGCGCTGTGCGTGACCGTGCTCCTCGCGGATCAGATCGATCAGGTCTGCCGCGTCGCCCGCATCGAGCACGCCGAACCCCGGCGCGAGCCCCAGCGCCGCTGCGTGGATGCGCACGAACCGGTGTGCCACGGAGTGGAAGGTGCCGCCGAGAATGCCGGCCGTGCCCGCGGGCATCGAAACCAGCGCCCGGGCCCGCCCGAGCATCTCCCGCGCGGCGCGACGGGTGAACGTGAGCAATAGGATCCGTTCCGGCGCGCTGCCCTCGGCGACCAGCCACGCGACCCGCGCGCAGAGCGTGGTGGTCTTTCCAGTGCCGGCGCCGGCGAGGATCAGAAGCGGCCCGCCGCGATGTCTGACCGCACTCCGCTGCTCGGGGTTCAGCTCGCGAAGCCACTGCGCATCCGCGGTGGGCTCATCCTCGGCGACGGCGAACATATGTTTGCAGGCTAAGCCCCCCGACGGACGGACTAGGCTCGGCTCGAGCGGCTCCTGCCCCTTCGATGGCCGTGCACCCGTGTTCCTGCCTCGGCGCGCAGCAGTGATACCTCACCGCTTCGTGGGCCGTCCTGAACGACGAAACCCGACGACCCTTCGACACGTACGTCGCACCTGATCGGAACGGGCTGCTCCTCCGCCGCGAAGCGATCGTATCGCCGTCCGGCTTGAGAGTGCTGTCGTTGGTTGTCTTGGCGAGAACGTCCGAGAGCCCGATTGGCACCTGTAGGCGCGTGCATCCGAGGGAGGAGCGCCACGCGATCGCCCGCGAAGGGCGGGTCGCGCCCACTCGACCTACCCCAACGTCGGCTAGAGTCACTACTAACAGGACCTAAACGCGGAGTTTGGGCCGGAATCGTCCTCCCCCGGGGAAAGGGGGCGAGTCGAAAGATGCAGGCTCTCAGTCCAAAGCTCTGGCGATGCCGCCGGTCGGCGGCGGTGGCCGGACTGGCGGCGGTGGCAGGCGCCGCGCTGCTTGCTGGCTGCGGCAGCAGCAGCACGCACAGCTCGACCAGCAGCACTGCGGCCAGCTCGAGCGCCAGCGGCAGCTCAACGGCGGCGAGTGCGCCCGCGAGCACGAATGCGCCCGCCGCACCCGCGAGCTCGAGCGGCGGTTCCTCTGGTCAGCTGACGGCGGCGGGTACAAAGCTGAAGGCCGGTCAGGCCGCGGTCGTGGAGTACAACAACGACGGCGGTGCTCCGACGTACAAGCTGCGGATCACGGTTCTGTCGATCAAGGCCGGGTCGCTCGCTGACTTCAAGGGCATCACGCTGAGCGGCGTCCCCAAGGGGGACACGCCGACTTACGTGCAGATCAAGATGACGAATTTGAGCGGCAGCTCGATCAACACGAGCAGCAACGATCCAGCCAACTCGGTGCAGGCCTACGAGCCGAACGGAAACGGCGACAGCAACCTGTTGATCGCCGGCTACTTCCCGCCCTGTAATGACGTCAGCACGCCGAGTCCGTTCAAGTCCGGGCAGACCTTCACTACCTGCGAGACGTACTTCGAGCCCGGCGAGGCGACGCAGATCGGCTACAACGGTACCGCGGACACGGTCAACAACCCGATCTTTTGGTCGCCATGAGTTAGTGCGGTGAAGCGCGTAGTGATCTTCACCGCCATCGCCACGTTGGCGATCTGCGCCGGGGCGATTGCACTCTCCTACCAGACCGGCACCTACGAGGCGGGGGCGCAGACCGGCTTCACCGCGCCCGGGATCCGGATCGAGATCGGAAATGGCTTCTTCAGCGTCGCGCGGATCCTGATGCACGAGACCTGCACCGCTCCGGGCAAGGCGGCCTTTCACGACTTCGGCGGCTTCCAGTCGGGCGCAAGTGCGACGCTGACCGGCTCGATCAGCAAGGCCGGCAAGTTCCATAGCGCCTACCACGACGGCCACGGCGGCTACACCAAGGTCACCGGGCAGATCAAGGGCCCCAAGCTGACCGTGAGTGGCAACGAAGCCAGCTCGTTCACACCGTCGGGATCGACGGTCGCCTACTCCTGCCATGCGAAGGGGACGTTCCACCCGACGCACAGATAGCCCGAGGGTGGGGTGCCATAGGCGTCGCGCGGCTGTGCGCGGAGGCGATCCCGCGTCTGCGCGCCTCGCCGTCAAAAAGGGCTACGCAGGGGTCGTTCGCTCGGCGTGTCGTGACGCCGCGGTCCCGTCGATCCGCAACGACGGATCACGACCCGTCGCCGCTTCTGCCATTGCAGGCCGGACACAGCGCCCGTCGGCGAGGACGATCCCGTCGGAGCAGAACGCCTGTACTGCTCCGGCGCCGAACTGCTCTTCGTAGAGCCGCGCGTAGAGGCCGCCCCGTTGGATGAGTTGATCATGGCTCCCGCGCTCGACCACCTGCCCGTGGTCGAGTACGAAGATCACGTCCGCGGCGCGGATCGTCGAGAGCCGGTGCGCGATCGCGATCGTCGTTCGGCCCTCCATGAGCGACTCGAGGGCGCGTTGGACGATCCGCTCGCTCTCGGTGTCGAGCGCCGAGGTCGCCTCGTCGAGCACCAGCACCCTCGGGTCCTTGAGGATCACGCGTGCGATTGCGAGACGCTGACGCTCGCCGCCGGAGAAGCGGTAGCCGCGTTCTCCGACGACCGTGTCGTAGCCATCGTCGAGCTCGCGGATCCGGTTATCGATGTATGCCGCGCGTGCAGCCTCCTCGATCTGGGCGTCGGTCGCCTCGGGGCGTCCATAGCGCAGGTTGTCGCGCACGGAGGCGTGGAACAGGTAGCTCTCCTGCGTGACGACCCCGCAGATGTCGGGGATCGAGGCGAGCGTCAGCTCGCGGACGTCGTGCCCATCGATCCTGACCGCGCCTTCGGTCGCGTCGTAGAGGCGCGGGATCAGGTAGGAGATCGTCGTCTTACCCGCACCGCTGGGACCGACCAGCGCGGCGAGCTGTCCCGGCTCGACGCGCAGGCTTACCTCGTGCAGCGCCCAGTGCCGCGGTGCGTTGCCGTTCTGCCCGGCGCCCTCGCCCGGCCCATAGGCGAACGAGACGCGCTCGAGCTCGACCTCGCCCCTGACCTCGCTGGCCCGCAGCTGCAAGGCGCCGGGGTGGTCGGTGATCTCGGGCCGCAGGTCGAGGTACTCGAACACCCGCCCGAACAGCGCCACGGACGACTGCACGTCCACGGAGACCTGCAGGAGCTGGTTGATCGGTTGCAAAAGTCGCGTTTGGAGCGTCGTGAACGCCACGATCGTCCCGGCGCTGAGACTGCTGCCCCCGTGAACCTCGAGTCCCGCGACCAGGTACAGCAGCGCCGGAGCGATTCCGAAGAACGCCTGGGTCACGGCAAAGAAGCCGCGCCCCGTCATCGCCTGGCGCACCTGGAGATCGGCCTGCCGCGTGTTCTCCCTGCCGTAGCGATCGATCTCGCGATTCTCGCGGCCGAAGACCTTGGTCAGCAGGACTCCTGAGACCGACAGGCTCTCCTGCGTGATCGCGCTCATCTCGGCGAGCGAGACCTGCGTCTCGCGCCGCGCCTCCCGGCGCGTGCGCCCGACTCGGTTGCTGAGCACCACGAATACGGGCACGATCGCGACTGATAGCAGCGTCAGCGTCGGCGACAGGATCAGCATCGCGACAATCGTCGACCCCACCACGACGACGTTCGAGACGACTGAGGACGCGGTCTCGGTGATCGTCGTCTGCACGCCGCCGACGTCGTTGGCCAGCCGCGACTGCACCTCGCCGGTGCGCGTCCCGGTGAAGAAGGCCAGCGACAGCCGCTCCAGATGCCCAAAAAGCCGGTCGCGCAGGTCGCGCATCACCCGGTTGCCGACCCAGTTGGTGTAGTAGGTCTGGACGATGTTCAGCACGCCGGTGATGATCGGGATCGCAATCAGCACCCCGACAAGCTCGAACAGGAGCGGCAGGTTCGGACCGCCAGGCGGAAACAGAGCATCGTCGAACACGACCTTGATCAAAAGCGCCCCGACCACACTCAGTCCTGAGCTGACCACGATCACCGCGACGATCAACCCCACCCGCGCCCGGTAAGGGCGAAACAGCGCGACGATCCGGCGCCCGAGCCGACCGCTCACGGCGCTGCCCGACCCGTCGCCGACCGGAACGCTGGCCATGCGAAGACAGTAGTGCGCACGTTGGGCGCCGGCAAGAAATCCGGGCCCATCGGCGAGTAGCGATCGCCGGCACCAATTGAAGGCCGTTCCAACGGTTTGGCGGTTAGCGGGAGGATCGGTGTCCCGCCCGAGAGTCCTGGTTTCGCGGAGAGGCGGGCCGGTGAGTGACAGTCGGTGGGCCGCTTTGATCAGTGAGGTCCGCGATTTCCGTGAGGCGTTGATCGGGAGGCACCCAGCCGCGCAACGGCAAGGGCGACGCGTACCGGTACTGCAAGCGCTGGCTCTCCGGGTGCGATCGCGCGGAAGTGGACTCGGGAGCGGATGCTTGCGGCGATGCTGGAGTGGCTGAACAGGTAGGGCAGGCTGCCGTCCTCATGCGACTGGTCGCGCACGTACGCCGAGCGCTGAGGCGGACAGGCGTTCAAGCGGCTGAACGAGCGAGCGTGGCCGTCGGCAAACCTTGTCGACGACGCGGCCGTGACTCATCAATGTCCGGAAGGGGAAACGCTCGTCGTCAGGATCGGCCACGAGATCGTGGCTCCTTGACGATGCCTCAATGAGCCGTCGAGCTCTCGCACGGCCCCGAGCGGCAGGTCCGGTACCGCTGTCGACCTCCTTTGAGCGTTCGGTCAGGCGGGGCGAATGCCGCCCCGCCTGACCGCGGAACCCTGCGAGGGCTGGTAGTGGTTGCGCCGTCGCAGAGGACCGGATGCGAGTTACACCGTCGCCAGGGTTCCCTCGAGGGAGGTGACGAGGTTGCGGATCGCGTCGAGACACACGTCGGGATGCGAGAGCATCGCGCAGTGGCTACTGTCGACCTCGTAGGTCGTGGCGCCCATCCGCTTGGCAGAGGCCCGGTGCAGGTCGGGCTGGACGCTGTGGTCCTGGGTGGCCACGACAAAAGCGCTCGGCTTCGTCCTCCACGCGGTTCCTGGGGGCTTCTCATTGAACAGTTCCGCGGCGGGCGGCGTCGCCGTCGCCCACACGAGTTGCTGCTCCGCTTCAGGCAGATCTCCGCAGAAGTACGTGATCCCGGCCGGCAGCATCCAGACCCGCCCATCCGCGACTTCCAACCCGCTAGCGAAGATGTCCGTTGTCGGGAACTTGGCCTGCTGGCTCGCTGCGGTCTCGTCCTCATCGGGCGCCACCGCGGCGATGTAGACAAGTCCGACGACACGGTCGTCGATTCCAGCGCCGGTGATGACGGCGCCGCCGTAGGAGTGGCCGACAAGGATGGAAGGGCTCGACACCCGTCCGAGCGTACGAATCACGCTGTCGATGTCGCTCTGGGCTGAGTCGAGGTTGTACTGGGCGGAGATCACCTCATACCCCTCCGCCTGAAGCGGAGGGATCATCTTGCTAAAGCACGAGCCGTCGGCCCAAATCCCGTGGCAAAACACGATGCTGGGTTTGTCCTGCTCGGACATGGAGAGTTCCTTTCTTTAGAACCGGTGAGTCAGGCGGATCCCAACTCCGGGCAGCACTATGCCCACGCGCGCAAGCGAATACATCGCATGCCTACGTGATCCTTTTGCAATCAGGTGCATTGACTCGAGGTGCGCGCCGTCGCGAGGGGGAATCTAGTGAGGGAATCGCCGTTTGTGGATCACGCGAATGTGCGATGACGGTCCGCGTCGCGCCGCGTACCTTTGCCCGCGTATCGCGCCCGACATGGAGGGTCATCTCGATGGCAGTGCCCACTGTTGTTCTTGTACACGGGGCATTCGCCGACGGGTCGAGCTGGCGGCCGGTGTACGACGCACTGAGGTTGGATCGGCGGACGGTGATCGCCCCTCCTAATCCGCTACGCGGTCTCGCGAGCGATGCCGGGTACCTCGGGGCGATAGTGGGGCGGATCGAGGGTCCCGTCCTCCTTGTGGGTCACTCGTACGGTGGTGCGGTTATCACCGTCGCGGGAGTAGCCGAGAACGTCGTCGGCGTTGTCTATGTGGCTGGGTTCGTCCCTGACGAGGGCGAGGCCTTGCGATCGCTCCAGGGTCGCTTCCCGAACCCGCCGCTGGCCGCTCAGCTACGGCCTGTCGAGATCCCGGGTGGGGTCGAGATGTCGATCGACGTGGCTGCTTTCGCCGAAGTCTTCGCGGCCGACCTAAACCCGGCCGACGCCGCGTTTATGGCCAACGCGCAGCGGCCGTGTTCGGTCGCGGCGTTGGAGGAGCCAGCGAGCGCGGCGGCATGGAGATCAAAGCCGTCATGGGCGGTGCTGCCGACGGCCGACGGCGCTATCCACCCGGACCTTCAGCGCTTCGCATACGGCCGCGCGGGAGCCCACGTGACCGAGGTCCCAGGTGCCTCTCATGTGGTCATGCTGTCCCGGCCGCGGCTCGTCGCGAGTGTGATTAGCGACGCGGTAGTCGCTTGCGCGGCGATCCCTTCATAACGCCGGCTCGAGCCTCCGGAGTGGGCTCTCCAGGCGTCCAGCGGTCTCTGCCCCTCCCGTGCTCAACGGAGCCGTAGTGGGTATCGCAAGTACAGTGCGTTGGCGCGGCGGTTCGGGCCGCTCGTCGATCGGGAACCCACCACCGCTCGACAATCGGCTCGGACGCGGAACGTTGACACGATTACCGGCTCCCGGACCTATCCGGGGACGCCAACGAGAGGTATCGGCGCTCGAAGCCCAGCTTCGCGTCCTCAGCGAGGGACACGGCTCGATTACCGTGCTCGAGGGGGCGCCGGGAGCCGGCAAGACACGCCTCCTTGCGGAGGCGACGACGTTAGCCGAGCGAATCGGCGTTCGTGTCGGTGCGGGCGGGGCCAGGCGCGGCGACCGCGTGGTGACGATGGGAGCGCTGCTGGACGCCACGGTCGGTGGCTCCGAGCCACTGTTGCCGCCGGCGGCCTTCCGCGAGATTCAGAGCGTTCCTGATCTCCGTTACTGGCTTGTCCAGGAAATCGAGGCGATGCTCGAAAGAGCGGCGAGCGCGGAGCGGCTCGTCGTTGCGATCGACGATCTGCAGTGGGCTGACGCCGGGACCGTCGCGGCCGTCGAGGGACTCGCGCTACGCCTCGCGGGACTACCGATCGCCTGGATCGTCGCCTGGCGGCCGGCTGAGATCCCGCCGGAGGTCGGTGAGATGCTCCGGCGCCTTGAGGCCGGAGGAGCGCTGCGGCTCTCGCTTGGACCCCTCGACGACGCGGCGGTCGCCGAAGTTGTGAGAGACCTCGCAGAGGCTGAGCCCGACGGATCACTGCTCAAACTTGCTGCGACTGCCGATGGCATACCGTTCTGGCTCACGGAGCTGCTCATCGGGCTCCGCGAAGAGGGGCTGATTGAAACGCGCGACGGCCGCGCCGCTACGGCCACGCGTCGGCTGCCTGCACGGATGAGCGACAGCATGCAGCAGCGGCTTGACCGCATGTCGCCTCTGGCGCGCAATGTCGCGTCGGTTGGGGCTGCTCTCGGGCGACGCTTCACGTTCGGTGTCATGGCGGAGATGGTTGGCGCGTCGCCCGCCTCGCTCCTTGATCCCGTCGACCAACTGATCCGCGCTGACATCCTGGTTGACGAGGGCGATGTGCTGGCATTTCGTCACGACATTCTCCGTGAGGCCGTGCTGGATTCGATGCCCTCAGCGGCGCGCACCGCTCTGGAGCGCCAAGGCGCCAGCGCACTGCTGGCCGCGGGCCTGCCTCCGGCCGAGGTCGCAGAGCAGCTAGCGGCAAGCGCCCAGCCCGGCGATTCGGAGGCGATCGACATCCTTCTCGCTGCGGCAAAGTCGTTGGGCGCCTCTGATCCGGCTGCCGCCGCCGACCTCGCGCAGCGTGCATTCGAACTGACAGCTCGTGGTGACCCTCGGCGTGGCCCGCTCGTCGCCGAGGTCGCGATCTTGCTGCACGCGGCTGGTCGGCTCGAACAGGCGACATCGTTTGCCCGGACCGCGCTCACTGGGCTCCTGCCGCCAGCCGAGGAGTCGCAGGTTCTGTTCAGCATTGCGGGCATGTTCAGCCTGTCCCCGGACATGCGCGCCGATGCCGGACGACAGGCGCTCGAGCTCCCAGGCCTTACCGCGCCGGATCGAGCGCGTCATCACGCCCGCCTCGTTCACAACGTGTTAGCTGGCGGCAGAAGAACCGAAGCCCAGCGATTGCTGGCCGATGTCGCTGACGAGGTACGCGAGTTCGGCGACGAGGCGACGGTCTTCTCGCTTGGGTTGGCCACGGGCGGGCTCCGCTACGAGGAGGGTCATTTCACCGAGGCGCTCGAAAGAATCGAGGACGCCGTTCGAGCCGGCTCAGTGGAGGGCGAGGACGCACGCGCGCGGATAGCCCAGCAGTGGCGCACAGAGGTACTGGCGACCGTCGACCGCTTCGATGAGGCAGTGTCGTTGGCGATCGACGGCTTGGAGGCGGCGCGGCGAGACTCGCAGGCATGGGCGATCCATTTGTGGGAGCAGTGGCGCGGACGCCAGCTTTACCAGCTCGGGCACTACTCGGACGCCATCGCCGCGCTCGAGGGAATGCTCCGCCCGGAGGAAGCGTTTTCCAGCTTCGGAGCTAACGATGCCTCCGCGATCAGCGCGTTGTCGGGCTCCGCCCTTCGCATTGGTGACCGAACGCTGATGCGCGGCTGCGCCGAGTTGGCCTCTGTGATGTTCGGCCGCGGCACCCCGGAACTCAGACGACACTCGGCATGGGTTCTTGCTCAGCAGGCACACGCCATGGGCGACCCTGAGCGCGCGATCGGCGTGCTCCGCGATCTTGCTCCCACCCTCGCCCGAGAAGAGCCATTGCTCCCGTACTTTCCGGTCGACGTGACCGACCAGATCGGTCTGGTCAGACTCGCCCTTGCGGTCGGCGATAGGACGCTGGCCGACCAAGCGGTTGAGCTCGCATCGGAACGCGCATCGCTCAACCCAAGCATCGACACGGTCGTCGGCGCGGCCACACACGCTCAGGGACTACTCGAAGGCGATCTCGAACTCCTGAAGACTGCCGTCACGCACTTCGAGCGAGCACCTCGGCGACCCGCGCTCGCGTCGGCGCTTGAGGATCACGGCGTCGCCTCGCTCGAAAACGGCGACACGACCGAGGCGGTCACCGCGTTCGAGCGAGCACTCGAACTGACCGCCGAGACCGGCGCGATATGGGACGTGACGCGGCTGCGTCGCAGGCTTCGCGATCTGGGCATCCGACGCCGACTCAGCCATGCCGCGCGTCCGGAGCGCGGCTGGGAGGCGCTGACCCCCTCCGAAATGGCCGTCGTGAATGCCATCACCAGCGGAATGACGAACCGGGAGGCGGCAGCACATCTCTTCCTGTCTCCGCACACGGTGAGCACCCATATGCGTCACGTCTTCCAGAAGCTTCAGATCAGCTCGCGGATGGAGCTGGCCAAGATGGTCGCCGAGCACACCAGCGAGCCGGTGTAGCCGGCCACACGCGGGGTGGCGACCCGCAGCAGCAACCATCACGCAGACCCTCCTGGTCGGACGTGGTCGAACTCATCGAGCGCTCGGCAGCACACGGATTCCTCATCTACTTCGGCGACGTAGTCCACCCGGTGATCTGAGAGGACCACGACGGCAAAGCATGGTCCACCGTCGATCAGCTCAGCGCCCAATTTGGGAGCTCCGGGATCCCCGCGGTCACCGAAGTGGGCGTCGAGCTCGACCCCAAGCTCGCCGCCCTCCTGGACACGCTCGCTGTCCCAGTCCGCACCGGGTAGATTTGGGCATTGTGATCGAACGTAGACCACTGGAGCAGCTGCGAAGTGGCCGCCACGGCCTCTCGCGCCAGGCCGTCGTCGAGTCGCAGCGGACCCGCATCTTCGTCGCGCTGATCGACGTGGTAGCTGAACGCGGTTACCGGGAGACGCGTGTCGCCGACGTCACCGACCGCGCCGGGGTGTCGGTGAGAACTTTCTACCAGTACTTCAACGACAAGGAGGACTGCTTTCTTGTCACGTACGATCTCCTGTACGACAAGCTTTTGAAGATCACCGCCACGGCGTTTGACGCCCCAGGGGAAACAAGCTGGCCCGAGCGAATGCGCGCCGCGCTGGAGGCGCTTCTGCGAAAGTTGGCTGACGATCCGGCCGAGACACGGTTTGTGATCGTCGAGGTGTTGGCCGCCGGGCCCAAGGCACTGGCTCGCCGTGAAGCTGCGCTACGGCGCTTCGCCCAATTCCTCGATGCCGGTCGGCTGGAGAGCACGGCGCAGCCACCGCCAGCCACCTCGATGGCGCTCGCGGCTGGCGTCAACGAGCTCCTCTACAGCGAGCTGCTCCATGGTGCGGCGGTCAGGCTTCCTCAGCTGTTGCCCGACCTCATGTACCTGATCACGGTGCCGTATCTGGGGCCCGAGCGGGCCGCCGACGAGCGCGAGCAGGCACGTGCGGCGGCGCGAGTCGTGGCGAAGACTGAATCCACGGACGGCCGAGGGCGGTGAGCCGCCTGCTGCATCACCGAGTCTTCGGCAAGGTGAGCCAGCCTAATAGCGTGGCGCGGCTCGGGTCTTGCGAGGACAACCCCCTAAGCGCTTGAAAGTGAAGGAGCTCTAACTAATGAAACACGAGTTGCTTAGCCCGGAGAGCGCCGTCGAGCGACGCCACATCCAAGACGCGCTGGTGCGCTGCGTGGTGCGCAATGGCTACGACCGCACGACGATCGAGGAGGTGATCGAGGAGGCGTCGGTATCTCTGCCGGTGTTCGCGCGTCACTTTCGCTCCAGGGAAGACTGCTACTTACAGGCGACCGACGCGATCATGGCCCGACTCGCCGAGCGACTACTGTCCTCCTTCAACGTCGAAAATAGCTGGCGTGATCAGCTGCGCGCCGCCGCGTGGGGGTTCTTGAAGTGGACCGCGGAAGAGCCGGAGGCGGCTCGCTTCGGGTTCGTCGAGATGTTTCGCGGTCCGCAGAAAGCGCTCGAGCATCGGGACCGCTACATGGAGGCGCTGGCCGACCTCGTGGACTCCGGGCGTCAGGACCTCGCCGACCCAGACTCCGTGCCGAGGACTATGGCCAGGGCGATCGTCGGCGCAATCGACGGGACGGTGAGCGTCCACCTGGCCCGGGGAAACACCGACGATGCCACCGTTTTACTGCCCCAGCTGCTGTGCCTGGCGCTTATGCCGTACATCGGGACCGAGGCAGCACTGGAGGAGCTGCGTCGCGCCCCGGCAGGCTGAATGAGGACTCGTTCAGGAGCGTTGGTCGCGCTGCGCGGTGCGTTTTGCGACGTGCCGACCGGGACTAGCTCGCCGGACCTCCTGGTCACGGTCCCGTAGCCGCCGCGCGCCGCGGCCGACTGGTTACGGAAGGGGATGGTGTTGCGGTTTGCGTTGCCGGGGCTGGCCGTTCTGGCCTAAGGCAGTGAGCCGGGCGATATCTCTGGCGATGGTGTGGGTGCTGGCACCGACTCGCTTGGCGATCTCCCCGGTCTTGAGGCCCTGGCGCCGCAGCTGGCCGACGTGGCCCCGGCGCGTGGCGATCGACGCTTGGCGGTGCTCGCTGACGGACGGGATCCCGGCGGCTGCGAGCGCCGTCAGCCAGCGCTGCGAGCCGAGCTCGCGGGCGATCGTGGCCGCCTCAGGCCAGTCGGGGTGGGTCTCGCGTCGCCAGCGTTCGTATTCGGAGTAGCTAAACGGCCTGTCCCCCAGCTCGGCATAGGCTCGCCGAAGCGTGTCGCGCAACGCGTCCGCGCGCACGTCGCG
Source organism: uncultured Solirubrobacterales bacterium (assembly GCA_963704385.1). Classification (GTDB taxonomy): domain Bacteria; phylum Actinomycetota; class Thermoleophilia; order Solirubrobacterales; family Solirubrobacteraceae; genus Palsa-465. Next base: position 3,818,082 of record OY969904.1, on the reverse strand, counting down.
GGCCGCAGCCGACACGGCGGCATCGGGAATCGTGGGGAAGGTGGTCATGAGCGCGCCGGCGCCGGTGACCGAGAGGTCAGAGTCAGGCGGGCGATCCTCGCGGTTGCGGTGCTGGACCCGCTCGCGTTTGTGGCGGTCAGCGCGAACACGACCGAGTCGTGGGCGCCAGGCTTCAGGGCCGCGGCCGGAAGCTTGACGGTCAGGGTCACCGGCACGTCGGCGATCGCGCGAGAACTCACGGTGCGGATTGCGAATGTCTTGGGCTTGGGCAGCGCGCCGGTCTTGGTGCGCTTGGCGATCGACGTCAGCGTGCCGGTAAGAGTGAGCGCAGCGGCTTGGTCGCAACGGGCAGTCAGCTTGAGCGATCTAGCCGGCCCAACCCGGGTCAGCCTGCCGTGCGCGCTCTTCCTGTAGGCCCGTGCCGACACGCGCGAGCCGTCGGGCTTGAGCGTGCAGGCCGGCTTCGGGCTCGGCGGGAGAATCGGGCCGGGCGCGGCGATCGGGCTGAACGTCGCCGTCATGCTCTGGTCGGCGCTGATCGTCACCGAACACAGGCCAGTGCCCGAGCAGCCTCCGCCGCTCCAGCCCGTGAAGGTGGAGCCCGGATTCGACGTGGCCGTCAGGTTGACCCTCGAGCCGGGCTTGAAGGGGCCCGAGCAGCTTCCCGGACAGGAGATCGACCCGTCGGCGCTGGTGACCGTCCCGGAGCCGGCGATCGTCACGGTCAACACCGGGTCGGTCACGAAGTCGGCCGTCACGCTCTGGTCCGAGCTCATCGTCACCGAGCACCCGCCCGTCCCCGAACATCCTCCGCCCGACCAGCCGGTGAACGTCGAGCCGGCGAGCGGCGTTGCGGTCAGCGTGACCGCCGTTCCGTCCGGATAGGAGCCCGAGCACGTACCCGGACACGAGATCGTCCCATCGGCGCTGGTGACCGCGCCGCTGCCGCTTCCCGCGAGTGCGACCATCAAGGTGTGGCTCAAGGCGAAAGTCGCGGTCACGTTCTGGTCTGAGCTCATCGTCACCGTGCACGACCCGGTGCCCGAGCAGCCACCCCCGTTCCAGCCCGTGAAGGCGTCGTTGTTGCCGGGCGCGGCCGTGAGGGTGACCATCGTCCCAGGGGGATAGACGCTCGAGCAGATCGGCGTGCAGACGATCGACCCGTCGACGCTCGAGACGGTTCCCGACCCAGCCCCGGCCAGATCGACCGTCAGCTGATGGCCGGTGCCCGCCACGGTGTCGCCTCCGGCGTCTCCGGCCACGCACAGCGTCGCCGTGGGACACGACAGGCCCTCCTCGCCGTTGTTGCTTGCGCCGTAGTCCACACCGGCGCTGATCGTCCAGGTGGCCGTGCTGCCCTGTGTGGGGTCGGTGGAGGAGACGGTGGTTCCATGCTGATCCATCGCCATGCACAGCAGCGAGGACGGGCACGAGACGGCGTTCATCGCGTTCGCGCTGTCCACGTCGGCCACCGTCCAGACGGCGGTCGCGCCATCGGTCGGGTCGGTCGAGGTGACTACGTCGCCGGCGTTGTCGGTCGCCACGCACAGGGTCGCTGAGGCGCACGAGACGGCGAGCACGTCATTGCCGGTGTCGGCGGCGACCGCGGTCCAAGTCGCGGTCGCGCCGTCGGTCGGGTCGGCCGAGATGAGGACGTTCCCAGCGTCGTCGACCGCTACGCAGAGAGACGCAGAGGGGCACGACACGCCGTTGATCGTGTTGGTCCCGTCGGCGTTGAGGACGCTCCAGACTGCCGTCGCTCCGTCGCTCGGATCGGTCGTGGTGAGGATGTTCCCCTCGCCGTCGACGGCGACGCACAGCATCGACGACGGGCACGACACGCCATCGATGCTGTTAGTGCCGTCGACGTTCTTGGACGCCCACATGGCGCTGGCGCCATCGGCCGGGTCGCTCGCAGTGAGGATGTTGCCTTTGGAGTCGACCGCGAGGCACAGCGACGCGGAGGGACACGACACGCCGTACAAGTGCGTCGTGCCGTCGATTCCCTGATCCAGCGCCCACGACGCGGACTCGCCGTCACCGGCGTCCACCGAGGTAACGCTGTTCCCCTCGGCGTCGACCGCGACGCATAGCGTTACCGACGGACAAGAGATCCCGTCGATGCTGTTGGTGGTGTCGACCTTCTTCTTCGTCCAGGTCGCGCCAGAGCCGGCAGGGGTCCCCGCGGTTGGGTTGGTCGAGGTGATGACGCTTCCCAGGCTGTCTCCCACCAGGCACAACGACGTCGAGGGGCAGTCGACCGTCAATGGGAACACCGGGATGATCACGCTCGGCTTGTCGATGAGCACTTTGGTCCAGGTCTCCGGGGTGGACGTGGGGTTGGTCGAGGTCAGCGCGTGGCCGGAGAAGTCGACGGCCACGCATAGGCTGGAGGACTGGCAGTCCACGGCTTCGAGCTGAGTTGTTCCGTCGATGTCCTGGGAGGTCCAGGTCGCGCCGGCGCCGTCGGTCGAGGTGTACTCGTTGCCGCCGGCGTCGACGGCAACGCACAGAGTCCTCGAGGCGCACGACACGTCCTTGAATCCGTTCGTCGCGTCGACACTGGTGACGGTCCAGTCCGAGACGCCACCGGCAGGGTTGATCGAGGTGAGCACGTCGCCATCGCTGTCGACTGCGACGCACAACAGCGACGGCGATTCGGTACACGAGACGCCGGTGAGGTCGCCGATGGCATGGGCCGTGTCAACGGGCAATTGGTTCCAAACGGCATTGGCGCCGTCGGTCGGATCGGTCGTGGTGAACACGTGCTCGTCGTCGTCGACGGCAACGCATAGCAGCGGCGATGGCACGCACGAAACCGCGTCGAGGGTGTCGTTGGCCCTCGTTGCCTGGTCAAAGCCGGGGTCGATCTTCTCGACCGTCCAGGACGCCGCCGCTCCGTCGGTTGGGTCAGTGGTGGTGATGGCGTTGCCCTGATCGTCGACGGCGACGCACAGCGATGGGGAGGACAGGCAGGAGACGCTGGTGATGTTGGTCTCGCCGTCGGGCCTCTCCGCCTTCCAGACGGTCGTCGGTCCGTCGGCCGGGTCACTGGTGAACACGGCCTTGCCTGCGTCACCCACTCCGACGCACTCGGACGAGCCGATGCACGAGATGCTCCGGATGGAGTTCGTCGTGCCCTGGCCGCTGACGTTGTCCACCATCACCGGGCTGGACCAGCCGAGGGGCCCTGCCGCGACTGCCGGCGGCGGAGCTAAGGCTCCGGCGGCGAGCGCGGAAACGGCGGTCAGCGCCACCGCGATTCGCCGCAGCCGCTTCATCGCTACCTCCGGTGCGCTTTCGCCTTGGCGTGCCTGATCGCGTGCTTCTTTGGCTTGCGGTCGGCGCGGCATGCTGGGGTGCTGATCCTCGGGTTGAGCGATTGGCTCTTGCCTGAGTGGGCGCTGAAGGTGGTGTTGGCGATCTGGGCTTTGCCGCAGATCGTCCTGCCTCGTCCGGTGATGACGAGGATGCCCTTGGGCCCGCCGTTGATCGTGAGCACGAACTTGGACACGGCCGCGTCTGGGATCGTCGCGAAGGTCGTCACGAGCTTGCCGCCCGATACCGAGGTCTGCGCTCGGAGGTCGAGCGCGATCTGACCTCTGAGCGGGATCAGCAGGCTGGGCAGCGTTCTGATCTGCTGCCCGTGGCTGAACCTGATTCCCTGCACGAGGTACACCGGGCCTGACAGCGGCTGGGACAGGAGCGGCGTGTCCGCGGTCGCGGTGCCGATGATCGTGTTCGCCGGGCAGCCGACCGCGCCGCCGTGGACGGCCTGGGCCGTCGCGTACGGGCAGACCACGCTCGAGTTCTTGGGGTCGAGCGCGAGCGACAGCGGCAGGGTGACCCGGGCAGAGCCGATGTTCGCCTGCCCCGAGTCCTGCCTCAGGGTCGCCGTCAGGGTGGGGTGCCTGCCGCTGGTCGTCTGCCCCTTGCCCGAGAGCTTGATCCCGAGCGACGGGGCGAACGGCAGCGAGAGGCACGAGCCGACCTGGAAGGGCGTGGACACCGCCGCGCTGGCGCCGCCGACCGAGGTGATCGTGGCGGTGATCGCCATCGGGCTGCACGAGGTCGGATTGACGATGAAGTTGGGGCGGTTCAGCGTCAGGTTGATGGTCTTGATCCGCAGCGGGACTCCGTCGAGGATCGTCGGGAACGGGTCAGACACCGCCGTGACGTGCGCGTCGGTGGGATCGATGTCGAGCGCCTGACGGACGACCACCGTCCCCAGGTTGTATGGCCCGGCCACCGCCGGCACAACCGTCGCGAGCCCGTAGGCGCCGCCGTTGTACGGCCCGGTGAGGTAGACGGGGCCGGAGAGGAACAGCGGTTGCGAGCCGGCACCCGAGCCAACCGTGGCCGTTCCGATCTGCGAGGCAGAGCTGCAGGTGCCCGCGCTGGCGTCCGAGTTGGAGCACAAAGGTACGGTGCCGACCGCGGCCAATAGCCCTGGCGGCAGCGTCGCGGTGATGCTCGAGAACTCCTGGTCGCCGTCCTGACGGGAGAACGTCAGCGTGAACGGCGAGTACGCCCCGGCGGTCGGGTTGATCGTGCCGGCCTCAAACGACGGCGCGAAGGGATTGCCCGAGCAGCCGGTGATGTTGAACGACGACGAGGGCGTCGCGTCGGGAGGAGCGCCGGCCGTCCCGTACGGCGTGATGTCGGAGGTCGCGGTGAACGTTCCACAGCTCTCCGGGTTGGCGAGCACGGCGAGCGGTCCGCCGAAGAAGCTCAGGCGCAGGTCGCTGAAGGTCAGCTGCGGGTTGTTCTCGAACACGGTCGTGAGCTGGCCCGTCGCCGGGTTGGGGATCGCCTGACCGGACAGTTTCACGGTCACGTTGTCGCCCGACGCGATGATGAACAGGCGGAACATCTGCGCCGGGGTTGGCGAACCTATGTAGACCGAGCCGGTCAACTCGTCGGGCAGTAGCGGCGTTTTGATCGTCACCGTGCCGACCATCGAGGCGGCCGGACAGCTGCCGGCGGCGAACTCGGCGTCGGAGCAGCCCGCCAGGCCGTTGGCCGCCGCAGAGGCCAACGCGGTACCGGCCGGCAGTGTGACCGACACGCTCTGGACGTCGGGGGTCCCGAGGCCGTACGGGTCCGCGTTCTGGGGCACGGATAGGTCGACGTCGTAACCGGCCGGCGTGTCGACCTGCGAGGTATCGGGCGCGACGCTCAGGGTCGGCGAGAAGGACAAGGCGTTGCAGCCGGTGGGCGGCGGCTGGCTGGCCGTCGCACCGACGAAGTCACCGGGACTCTGCCACGAGTCGACCTCGATCGAGGCCTGCTGGGGGCCGCCCGAGCAGTTCGTCGGGTTGGTCATGAACGCGGCGGTCGTCACCGCCGAGGGCTGACAGTCGTCGCCGAGCTGGCCGCAGCGTTGACCGTCGTGGCTCGGGTCGCCCGGGACCCCCCACAAGGTAAGGGTGCTCGCCTGGAGCGTCAGCAGCGAGGAGATGTCGCTGATCGTGGCGGTCAGGCCGCAGGACGACGAGTCGCACGAGGTGTCGCCGGGTGTGGTGACGTCGACCTCGATCACGATCGTGGCCAGCGTCAGCGATGCGGCGAGCGTGGCCACATGGCCCGGGTCCGGCTGCATGTTGAAGATCGGGATCGGCGCGGACGCGGTGGCGGCCGGCTGGACGACCGGCTCGCCGGGCGAGTGCATGTTCGCAAGCGGATTGCAGAGCGTCAGGTGCGTCGAGTCACCTGGGTAGAAGCAGGTCTCGTCGGTCTCCTGATCGGTCCCCGAGCCGATGACGACGGTTGAAAGCCCCGTGAAGCCGGCCGTGCTGGTCACGGTGATCGTGGTGTCGGCGACCGCCTCACCGGCGGTTCCAGGGAACTGGACCTGCCCGGCGTTGTCGAGCGACACCTGGGTCGAGTTGAGCACCTGGGCGATCGTCACCGTGTCCTGGTCGGGCGTGCCCGGGCCGATGATCAGCTGGTCGCCGGAGCTCATCCCGGCCGTTGTGGCGACCGTAATCGTCAGGTTCGAGCAGAATTCGCAGGTGCCGAAGGAGTCGGTCAGGGTCGTGTTGGGAACCTGGCTCACGAGACTGGTGCTGGCCCCGGGGCTGGTGACGAACGAGGCGTTCAGGACGCCGACCTGGGCGTCGGCCGGGCAGTTGAAGTTCTGGAAGTCGGCGGGGGTGCACATCGGGATCGCCTGGGGGTTGCCGAGCACGCCCGGCGGCAGATTGACCACGACGTCCTTGAGCTGGTCGATCGGGTTACCGAACGCGTCGGTGTTGAGCGCGAACGAGGTCGAGAAGTCCGAGTGCGCGCCGGCCTGGTTGTTGGCGGCACCGAAGCTGAACGAGGCGACGCCAAAGCCCTGCGCGACGGCCTGTGACGGCGCCATGGCCAGGACGGCGGCGGCGAAGAACGTTGCCACCAACAGCGCCCTGGTCTTGGCGGTGAGCGAATGCATGGAGATCATCGTCGCTTTCATCACCCTCACCGTTCCCGTGACCGGCTGGCGTGGACTGGTGCCGCTGGTGAGAGCCGGCGGCCCGCCTGCTCTCGTTTGGGGTGCAAGGCCGCGGCGTGTCGCTTGGTCTTCTTGCCGGTCTTGCCCTTAGTCAACGTCACCGCGGCCACTTCGACCTGGTTGCTCTCCGAGTAGCTCACAGCGATATCGACCACCAGCGTGTGCTTCTTTGCCAGCGCCTTGCGTGCCGTCCGGTTGAGCGTGAGCGTCAGGGTCGCGGTGCCTCCGTGGGTGGCGAACAGCCACGCGGTCGCCGTGGAGAGGGTCTCGTGCACGCCGTCGATCGTGGCCGACGCCGTCGCGGTGATCCGACCGGCGCTGCTCGCCAGGACGGTTAGCTTGAGCTTGCCGGTGTTGGCGAACTGCTTGCGCCGCTTGGGCGAGATCGAGCGCACGCTGAACGTGGGCGCTCCGACATTGGGTTCGATCAGGGTCGAGGTCGACGGGACGGGGAAGAACTCGCTAGGGCTGATCGTGGTCCGGCAGCTCTGGGCCGAGTCGCATGTCGGGGACGCCCCGGACCCTGCCGGGAAGCCGCCGTTCACGCGTGCGTCGTAGATGTCGATGTAGCCGTCGGTTTCCTGCGGGACGAGCTGGGCCGCCGTGTTGAAGAACACGTCGTTGCCCGAGGGCGTGGTGCCATCGAGCTCGGCACCGAGCGTGCTGCTGCCGTCCGAGATCAGGGAGACCTGCCCGTTCTGCCACTCGAACACGTTCTTGGTCAGGACCGGACCGAGGGGACCGTTCGGGAACAGCCCGGTGTTGTTGACGCCGGGCGCCAGCGGGTCGGGACTGTCGAAGAAGATGATGGACCCGTTCGAGCTCATCGGCACCGCGTTGTCCGAGGGCTCATAGCTCCCGCCCCCGGCTGCGCCGAGGTCGGCGTTCCCGGTTGCCAGGACGCCCGTAGGCACGCACGAGACGCACGTCAGCGAGCCGTCGGCGGTCGCGTAGCGATAGATCTCAAACGGCGCCAGCTGGTCGACCCGCTCGCCGGTCGAATGGCTGAAGCTCAGCGGTCCGCTCAGGTCGATCGTGGAGCCGGACACGCCCGTCACGCCCTCGCCGTCCGAGCTGGCGCCGCTGCCGATGATGATCCCCTGCCCGGCCTTGAACCCGGTAGTGCTGGTCACGGTGATCGACGTGTCTCCCGGGGAGGCGTCAGCGGCCAGGGTGCTCGCCGCGGCGCTGTTCTGCCCGGTCAAGTTGGCGTTGGACTCGAACACGAGCACGGTGCCGTCCGGCGTCGGGATCGCCGGGCGGGCCAGGTCAGGCTCGGCCGTCAAGACCGGCTGGTCGACCTGCGACAGCGTGGCGACGAACGCCGTGGCCTTGGTCGCCGCCGCCGTGTCGAACACGTACAGGTTCGGCCGATCGGCGATCGGCCCCTGGCCCTGGGCGTTATCGCTGGACGGCAGCGCCGCGGTCGAGACGAAGTACACGTGCGAGCCGTCGTTGGAGATCGCCGTCGGCGCCCCGTTCTGGCCGTCTGAGATCGAGAACGACGACATCGGCGGCACCTGTCCGATCATTGCACCGGTGCTGTTGAACTCGTACAGCCGGCCACCGCTGGTGTAGAAGGCGAGCGTTCCGTCCTGAGCCGCGCCCTCGTACTGCGCGTCGTCGGCGATGAGCGTTGTGGTGCTGTTGCTCTCATCGCGCAGGTACAGGTTCGGCGGCCCGACGCCCTCGGCCTCGGCCGATCCGCTCCCGCCTGGGAATGAGGGAGGGCTCTCGAAGTAGAGCTTCGAGCCGTCGCTCGAGACCGCGTTGGTCGTCGTCCCGTAGACGTCGGCAGGCATGAATCCCTGGGCCAGCCAGTTGCCGTTACCGAGGATCGCGCCGTCGGGGCTGACCAGCCCCTCCAGCGGCGCGCCCGCGGCGTGGTTGTTTCGCAGACCTGAGGCCAGATCGATCGTCGTCGTGTTCGGGACCGCCGCGATCGTCACCGTCTCCGCGCTCGCACCGGCGTCAAGGGTCATCACCTGGCCGGCCGAGAACGGACCGGCGTTGGCGACCGTGATGCTGAGGTCGCCGCCGTAGACGACCGGCGCTCCGGACTGATGGTTGTTCTGGAGCGGCCCGGTCAGGGTGATGTGGGTGCCGTCCGGGACCGAGCCGATCGTGGCGATCTCCTGCGGGCCGCCGGTGTCGATCGTGATCGTCTGCCCCGGCTTGAAGCCGCTGCTTGAGGCCACCGTCAGGGTGGTGTCCGGAGCGGCGTGCTGGACGGTCGCCCCGGCCGCGTGCGGGTTGCTGACGGTCGCGGTCAGAGCCATCGTGTTACCGGTCACGGACGCGATCGTGTCCGTCTCGGCGTTCCCGGTTCCTGGGTCGATCGTGATCGTCTGGCCGGCCGAGAAGTTCGCCGCGTCGGCGACGGCGATCGAGTTGTCGCCCGGGTAGGTGACTGATGCCCCGCTGGCATGATCGAACCCAAGCGCGCTCTGCAGCGCGATCGCGCTGCCGCTGATGCCCGCGATCACGCCCTGCTCGGGGTGAGCCCCACCGGGGTCGATGTCGATCGTCTCACCGGTGATGAGGCCGGTGGCGCTCGCGACCGTGATCGAGGTGTCCCCCGCCGTGGCGCTGTTGGCCAGGGTGGTGTTTACCGCCGGCCCGACGGCCGCGGTCAGCGTGGTCGGGGTCACGCCGACGGAGTTGGCGGCGAGCGACGTCGAGACGCGCCCCTCGGCGGGGGCCGTCAGCGAGGTCGCGTAGATGTTGACCAGGTTCGTGGTCCCCTCGGCCGCGTTGCGCTCGTAGAGGAATTGAGGAGGGGTGTTGAGGTTGGCCAGCCCGGTCGCGTCCGCGGTCAGCTGCTCCTGAGTGTCGAAGGCGACGTGATCGCCGTCCGGGCTCGCGCCGTCGAAGGTGGCCGTGAAGGGGTTCGTGCCGGCGCCGGGGAACGGCCCCTGCGACAGCCAGGTCATCGACCCGGTCGGTCCCTGTTCGTAGAGGTCCAGGTAGTTGTTCACTCCGGGCCCGGGCGGGCGCTGATCGCCGGCCGCATAGGACGCCGGTGTCGTGAAGATCGTGTCGTTGAGGTCGAGGCTCACCCACACCGGTGCCTGTTCGGCGAACAGGCCGACGAGGGGCGTGGGCGGGTTCGGGCTGATCGAGGTCGTCTGCCAGCCGGTGGAGGTGCGGGTGGACTTGTACAGCGTCAACGCCGAGGAGGTCGCCCCGCAGCACCCACCGATCGACGTCCAGTCGACCGAGTCGCCGTCGACCGCGCCGCCGGCGATGGGCGCCGGGCTGCCGTTGAGCGCGCCGAGTCCGGTACCAGGCTGGATTCCGTTCTTATCCTGCGGCGTGACGAGCTCGTAGGCCCGGCCGTCAGGCAGTGCGAGGGCGGACGCCGGAACGACCGCAGCTCCCAGCGCGGAAAGCGAAGCGACGACGAGGAAAAGCCTGATCGCGGCCCTGCGAGCGCACCACGACCGGAGACAACGGCTCATCCCCTGTCGGCCGCACCCTGAAACGACGGCGCCAGCGAGACGATCGAGCGTGCTCACGGATGTAGCTCCTTGGTCAGGGACGGGGTTGGCGGGAAGAGGGGGACGCGGCCGTCGCGCGCAAAGGCGGCGCGGACTCGGTGGCGAGCTCGAGCCGGGGGATCGTGGCGGTGGTGGTGCTAGTGCCGTTGGCGTTCGCGGCGCGCAGCGTGAACAGCGCGGACTCCCGCGCGCCCGCCCTGAGCGCCGCGAGTGCCGTCTTGGGTAGCTTGACGGTCAGCGTCAGCGCACGGCCGGCACTCGGGTTCCCGTGGATCGCGGCGAGCGCGAACGTCTCGGTCTTGGTGCGCCGCTGGCTCTTGCCGGCCGGCGGCGTGAGCTTGATCGCCGCGGTGATCTTGCCTGTGAGCGTCACGGCCGCGGCCTGGTTGCAGCGGACGGTCAGCCCGAGCACGCCGGCCGGCGGCCGCTTCTTGTGCTTGCCGTGCGCGGGCGCGAATACGTGGGAGCTCCGGGGGACAAGTGCGCACGAGGGCTTCGGCGCGACCACGGTGAACGTCGCCGTCACCGACTGGGCGGAGCTCATCGTCACCTGGCAGGCGTCGGTGCCTGAGCAGCCCGCGCCCGACCAGCCGGCGAACGTCGAGCCTGAAGCTGGGGTGGCGGTCAGCGTCACGACCGTCCCTTGCGCGTAGCCGTGCTGGCAGCTGCCGGGGCAGGAGATACCCGCCGGACTGCTGGTGATCGCCCCCGAGCCAGAGCCGGCCGGCGACACCGACAAGCTCGGACTCGCAGCCGCAGCCGCAACCACGGTCTCTGACATCCCCGCGCCGCACGTCGAGGACGCGGGGTTGTTGTTGGTGTCGCCCCCATAGCTGGCATACCACCAGTAGTCGCCGGCGCTCGAAGGCGTGAACCCGGCCGACGGACCGTAGGTCCCGTTACCCGACACGCTCGCGGTCCCGACCGTCGTTCCGCCCGAGCAGTCCGTCGGCCCCGATGCTTGCGGGCCGAACACCTTGAACGTGATCGTGCCCGACGGCGAGAAGCCACCCGATAACCCCGCCGTGACGGCCGACGCGGAGATCGCCGACCCAGCCGTCCCCGACGACGGCGCGCTCACCGACACCGACGGCGAGGCAGCACCAACGACCGTCTCTGACATCCCCGCGCCACAGGTCGAGCTGGCGCTGTTGTTGTCGGCGTCGCCGCCATAGCTGGCGTACCACCAGTAGTCACCGGCGGTGGTAGGAGTGAACCCAGCCGAGGGACGATAGGTCCCGTTCCCCGACACGCCCGCGGTCCCGACCGTCGTCCCGCCCGAGCAGTCCGTCGGCGCCGACGCTTGCGGGCCGAACACCTTGAACGTGATCGCCCCCGTCGGCGAGGAGCCACCCGACAGGTCCGCCGACTCAGCCGTGGCAGAGATCGCCGAGCCCGCGATCCCCGACCCTGGACCGGCCACCGACAAGCTCGGACTCGGGGCAAGAGACTCACCGAACACATACGCCGCCCCCTGACCGGTGTTGCGGGCGACCGTCGCGTAGGGCGCGCTTGCGACGACCGTCGAGCCGTCCGAGGACGCCCCCACCGAGACCCCAAGCTCGTCGTTGGCGGCGCCGCCGGCGGTCAGCTTCGCCTGCTCGGACTCGCTCGCCCACCCCGATGCGGGCTCGGTGAACACGTACGCCGCGCCCTGATCGGAGTTGCCCGCGACCGTCGCGCCGGGAGCGCCGGCGACCACCGTCGAGCCATTCCCCGAGACCCCCACCGAGACCCCGAGCTCGTCGCCGGTGGCGCCGTCTGAGGCGGTCAGCTCCGCCGGCGGCGCGGTGCAACACCACCCGAACTCACCCTCGGTAAAGACGTACGCCGCCCCCTGACCGGAGTTGCCCATGACCGTCGCGCCGGGCGCGCCAACGACGACCGTCGAGCCATCCCCCGACACCCCCACCGAGTAGCCGAGATTGAAGCCGATGCCGTAGGTCTCAGCGCTCAGCCGCGCCGCCGGCTCGGTCCCGCTCGCCCACCCCGTCGAGGGCTCGGTGAACACGTACGCCGCCCCTTGACCGGCGGCGCCCGACACGTTCGCGTAGGGCGCGCCGGCGACGACCGTCGAGCCATCCGCCGACACCCCCACCGAGTAGCCAAGATTGATGCCGGCAGCGCCCTCGTAGTATCCGGTGGTGAGCTTCGCCTGCTCGGTCTCGCTCGCCCACCCCGACGGGGGCTTGGTGAACACGTACGCCGCCCCCTCACCGGCGTTGCCCGCGACCGTCGCGCCGTCCGCGCCAGCCACGACCGTCGAGCCATCCACCGACATCCCCACCGACCAGCCAAGCTCGTCGTCGGCGGCGCCGTCCGAGGCGGTCAGCTTCGCCACCTGGGTCTCGCTCGCCCACCCCGACCCGGGCTCGGTGAACACGTACACCGCCCCCTGACCGGAGTTGCCGCCGACCGTCGCGCCGGGAGCCCCGGCAACGACCGTCGAGCCATCCCCCGACACCCCCACCGACCAACCGAGCTCGTCGTCGGCGGCGCCGTCCGAGGCGGTCAGCTTCGCCACCTGGGTCTCGCTCGCCCACCCCGACCCGGGCTCGGTGAACACGTACACCGCCCCCTGACCGGAGTTGCCGCCGACCGTCGCGCCGGGAGCCCCGGCAACGACCGTCGAGCCATCCCCCGACACCCCCACCGACCAACCAAGCCAGTCGCCGGCGGCGCCGTCTGAGGCGGTCAGCTCCGCCTGCTGGACCAGCGGGTCGATCCGCACCGGATAGGCCGCCCCGCGAACGTCCACCCGGATCTCAAGCCGGCCGCCCGAAAGTTCAAGCCACGAGCGCAACATGCGCCCGCGCGCATCGGACGCGACCAGATCCCGATACGCCAACGCAACACCCCGCCCATCCAAAGACACCCCGCGAGCACCAGCGCTCAGCGAAGGACGCAGATCACCGCCAATTAGCATCGACAGCCGCAACACCCCGCTCCCCGCCTCCTGCGGCCGCCAGAGCGTGAAGCCCTGCTCCAGCCCCAGCGGCCCATTTGCATACCACTCGCTCAACCTAGAACGCGAATACTCCACACGATTCCCATCCGCCGACGGCGCAACCGACCGCAGCGGCCGAAGCGAGTCGCCATAACCAACCGCCACCACCCGCAGTCCAAACCAAGCGCCGCCGCTGCCAACCCGCACCCCGCCAGCGCCAAAGGTGGCACGCAGCCGCTGCGGCCCGCTCACCGCGCTAAGACCGCCAGCCACCCGCCGCACCCGGTACTCAGGCTCAACCCGCCCCAGGCCCGACGACACCGGACCGCGCGCCGCCACCGGCAGCGACCCCCAACCGCCGCGATGCGAGAAGGCAGACCCAGCCCGAGAGGATCCCCCAACCACGCCGACAAACACCCCCACCACCACGGCCACCAGCACGGGCACAAGCAACCCCGCCCGACGCCCAAGCCCGCCCGCGGACACATCCGTGCCACCCACACTCATCCCACCCACAGGCGCACGACTCCCGCAGTCCGCCTGCGCGCCGGAAGCCTCGCGCCCGGTGCGCAGCATCAACACGACGGCGCCGGCGAGACGAGAGAGCGTGCTCACGGATGTAGCTCCTTGGTCAGGGAGGGGATTGAGGAGGGCGCCGCGTGCGAAGCCGGCGGCGCAGACGCAATGAGAGCGGGTGCAGCGCCCGCGTCTACGAGGCCCGCCGCACGCCGCCCGGCAACCGACGGGCTCCCCGGACACTTTGAGAGCTTCAAAGCGGCCGGCGCTGGTGGCCACTTCGGGAAAACAGTCACGCCTTGGCACCCATCAGGCACGCCTCGGCACCGACGCGGCCTACGCCGTCGATCGCGCATAGAACCCCTCCGGCAGTGCTTCGAGCACGGCTTCGCCCCGGGCGGTGACCCGCCAGGCCCTCGGCGCCCGCGACCCCTCCCCGGCCGCCAGACCGTCCCGCTCAAGGCGCGCCAGCAGCCGGCTGACCTGCGAGTCGTGGCGCATGCCCAGGCCTCGGCGCACCTCCACGCCACTACAGCCCGGGTGCTGTCGGATGAACCGCAGGCACCGCGCCGTCTGCCACGACACAACCAATGCGGTCAAAGTGGGATCGGGACCCATCAATCCGCCGTTACCGACGCCGCTCCGCGCCCCGCGCGCCAAGTGCTTGCGCTTCTGGTCCTAGTTCTACAGGCGGCACGCCCTTGCCCAAATCGTCGCGCCCTCGACCGGCGATCACCAATACCGCTTCGGGCTCACCGTTGCTCGTGAGCGTGAACCTGCCGGCGCGTCTTGGATCCATTGAGAACGTGGTCGTCACCTCTGGGCGCGCCTTGTATCACAGATCACCTTTTTTGTAAATGCGACCTTTTATCGTAAGTGCGGCTTTTTATCGTAAGCTCTGTCTTCCCGATAAAGTGATGCGTTTCCAAATAGCCACGGATCTCTAACATTCTCGCCACGATGCCGGAAGCCGTCCCCACCCCCACCGCCGAGCAGCTGCGTCCCGGCCGCCACGGCCTCGACCGGGAATTCGTGGTCCAACACCAGCGCCAGCGGATCCTCGACGCGATCGCCCAAGAGGTCGCAGCGCGCGGCTACCCCAACGTCACCGCCGGTGACGTGATCGCCCGTGCGGGCGTGTCGAGTAAGACCTTTTACGACCTGTTCCGGGACAAGGCCGACTGTTTCCTGGCCGCCTACGACGATGCGGTCGCGATCCTGCTGCAACGAATTGGCGCCGTGTTCGAACGGATGCCCGAGCCCACCCCGCTGCGCACCCGTGCGGTCCTGGCGGCAGTGCTGGAGCGCCTCGCCGAGGACCCCGCACTCGCGCGCATCTGCATCGTCGAGGTCAACGCGGCCGGCCCCGCGGCGCTCCACCGCTACTTCGACGTCGTCGACGGCTTCATTCCGATGATCGAACAGATCGGGCAATACGAAGCCGCCAAGCGCCACCGGCGCCACCTCGACTGCGACCTCACCCTGCGCCAAGGCCTCGTCGGTGGCGTCGCCTGGATCATCTACCACCAGATCGTCGCCGGCAGAGCCAAGCAGCTGCCGGAGCTGCTCCCACACATCACCCAGTTCGTCCTCGCACCCTTCATCGGAGAGCGCCAAGCAGCCACGGTCGCCCGCTGGTCCTCGTAGCTGGGCGAACGAATTTAGCCGGCCACCATCGGGTGAGTCCTGACTTACTCGCGGTGGCGGCGGTTCGTCCTGGCCGGACGGGTCCCCGGCATAACCAGACCTACCTCTGACATGATCCTGCGTGATCGCCTGGGGCTTCGGCTGCGAGGACCGTGGTATCGCAAGCTCCACGGTCGGCACCGATGCCTCACGGACGAGACGGCACTGGGTAGCCAGGAACGTTCATATGCCGCCCGAATCACCGATCGCGCAGCGACCGCCAATCCGATTCGCCTCGGACATGAAGCCGCGCTTCCGCGATCGCGATTGAGCTGCGATGCGCCGCGTCCTTGATCTCTCGTCACTCGAGGACGTAGCTGCTCACGGCCAGGCGTTCCTGGGGCGGCTGAAGGCCGGTGCCATGCCGTGCGACGGAGCGTGGCCTGCCCATCCGGTGGCATTGTTCGAGCGCTGGCTTGCGCAAGGCGGAGGCGAGTAGAGGTGCGTGCATTCGCCGTTTTGAGCTACGGCGAGACCCCGGCGGTCCGCGACCTGCCGATCCCCGACGCCGACGGCGCGTTCCTGATCCGCGTGAGCTATGCGGGGGTGAATCCGCTGGACTCCAGCCTCCTCGAAAGGCTTACCGCCACCTCCACGTACCCCTTCGTCATGGGCATCGACTTCGCGGGCGTGATCGAACGCGGTACGGCAGGAGCAAGCGGCCTGCAGCCTGGCGAGCGTGTCTTCGGCATGGCCAGGACACACGGTGCGTACGCCGAGTACACGGCCGTCGCCCCCGGCGCGAAATCGGAGCCCCTGGCTCGTATTCCCGATGGCGTCACCGACGAACATGCGGCCGCGCTGCCAATCCCGGCAACCACGGCGCTGAGGACGCTCGAGGTACTCGCGATCACCCCAGGCCAGCGTCTGGTTGTGATGGGCGCGACCGGCGGGGTCGGAGGCTACGCGGTCCAGATGGCGCGCTCCCGAGGCGCGCACGTGATTGCGACGGTTCGCGGCGACGTCGACGAGGCTCACCGACTCGGTGCCGCAGAGGTTTACGACACCAACTCCGTCGACGTAATTGATGCGGTGCGCGCGTCTCACCCGGACGGCGTTGACGCTGTTCTCGATCTCGTCAACGGTCCGCAGGCGATCCGGCGCGACGCCGACGTTCTCAAACGCGGCGGGAACCTGGTGTCGACGATCTTCGCGGCGGACGTGGAATGGTTTGCTGAGCGCCAAATCACGGCGCACAACCACGCGTCGAGCAACAACCCCCTCATATCGCCGCACGGCTTGAACGAGGTGGCGCGCATGCTTGCGGAGGGCACGATCACCGCGCGCGTCCGCTCGACGGTCGAACTGGACGACGCCGGGAAGGTACTTGCAGAGCTTCGCAGTGGCGGCCTCCGCGGCAAGGCCGTCATCCGCCTCTAGACGGTCCGCCGGCGCCGTCGGACCTGTCCCTCCGCCCAAACGCACGCGCGCGCCGGGAGCCGACGGCACGCCTGCTCGTTCACCGAAGCAGTAGCGGGGTCGGCACACCTGGAGCGCTCCCGCCCGGTGTTGACGGTTTAGGCCGCGATGTTTTGTAGTGCTCCTTGTGCATCGTCCCACGTGGCTCGGACCTCGCGGGGCGTTCGGTAGTTGAGCCGGCTGTGGGGCCGGTCGTGGTAGTGGTCGATGTGGGCGGCGATCACCTCCCGGGCCTGGTCGAGGGTCTCGAACTCGTGGCGCCAGACGCACCGTTCCTTGAGGTAGCGAAACCAGCTCTCGATGAACGCCTGGCTTTCGGGGTCGCGGTAGCCACCGCGGCGGTGAGCGACCCCGAGGCCGGAGAGCACCAGCCGGGTCGCGCGGGCGACGAACGCCGAGCCGTTGTCGGTCCCGAGCGTGAGCGTCCCGGGGAGGATGCCCTGCTCGGCGACGGCCCGCTCGATCACCGCGATGGCTTCCTTGGCGCGGCAGCGGACGGTGAGGTCCCAGCCGACGATCTCGCGCGTGCAGCAGTCGATGATCGCGTTCAGGTACACCCAGCCGTGCTCGGCGACCCACACCGCGGTCATATCGAGATGCCATAGCTGGCCGGGACGCTCGACCCGGAAGAACCCCGGCCGGCGCCCGCGCGGCTCGTGCGTGCGCCGCTGGATCAGCTTGCGCTCGCGCATCACCCGCAGCACCCGCTTGCGGTTCACCGCCCGCCCGAGCTTCCGGCAGACCCAGGCGGTCACGAGCCGGTAGCCGTCGGTCGGGTTAGCCTCGGCGACCTCGACGATCGCCGCCTCGACGTCGCAGGCCGACGGGCGCCTGCCCGCGTCCAGCGGCTTGCGTGCCCGCGGCACCCGGTAGATCGCCTGCCGGGTGACCTGCAGCACGCGCGCCACGACCGCCAGGGCGTAGCCCCTGGCGACCAGCTCGCGAGACCGGGCGACGCGCTCGCTCACTCCCAGCCTCGCAATGCTTCCCCCGCGATCTCGAGCTCGTAGGTCTTGCGACCCAGCGCCCGCTCGAGCTCGCGGATCTTCCGGCGCAGCTCCTTCTCGCCGGTCCGCTCCTCCTTGCCCGCCAGCGCGGCCTTGCCGCCCTCCAACAGCTTGTCGCGCCAGCTGTAATACAGCGTCTCCGAGATCTCGTGCTCCCGGCAGACCTCGCGGGTCGACCCGTCGCCGCGCAGCCCGGCGAGCACGATCTCGATCTTCTGCTGCGCCGTCCAGGTCCGATACTTCTTGGTCTCGCTCAACGTGATTCTCCTTCGGTTGAGCGGCCCATCCTGAGAGGCGCCCCGGACGCGATCTCCGCCTCGGCGCTACGCGCCTCGGCTCCGATCGCGCCCGGGCAACCCTCAGTCAGTCACCTGTCAACGCCACAGCGGGGAGCGGACCAGATGCGCTTGAACCGCACGCGCTGATCAGGGCAATCACGGCGATCAGGACAAGGGCGGCCAGCGGTCGTCGTCTTGTGCTCAAGTGTTGTCCTGCGGGTAGTGATTGCGTCGGCAGCAGTGCTGTGTCAGGCGGGGACCGGGAACGAGTAACAGCGGGTGGGCATGGCGGCCAGCGTCTCCTCCTGGGCCGCCGGCCGCGGCGGGCGTAGCGGTCGTGCGCGCGCGGGTCGTCGGGGTGATGGAGCCGACCAGCTGTTCGGCGGCCTGCCCTGCGGCGGCGAGGAGTTCCGACGTGTCGCTGCCCTCCCCCTGCCCCAGCACCACCCCGACCGCCGTCAGACGGTGCCCGCCGACCGTCACGTGGGTGAAGAAGGCCAGGCACCCCCCGGCCGCGGAGTCCGACCCGGTCTTGCCGGCGTACCCCTCGGAGATCAGAGGGTCGTAGTTCGTCAGCGTGCCGCCGGCCGGGAGCATCACGCTCGCCATCGAGACGATCGCCCGGAACACCGGGAACCGCATCGCCTGCTGGAAAACCCGCAGCTGGTCGGCAGCGGTTGAGACTGTCCTTGGATCGAACCCGCTGGGATCGGTGTAGATGGTGTGGTCCATCCCGAGCGCATGGGCTTCGGCGTTCATCTCGGCCACAAACCGCGTCTCGCTGCCGGCGACCAGGGCGGCGAGCACCTGGGCGATGTTGTTGCCTGAGGGGACCAGCAGCGCCTCCAACAGCTGGCGCTCGGTCAGCTGCTCGCCGGCCCGCACCGCCACGACCGACTGGCCCTGCCTTGCCTCCTGAGCCATTGCCTGCGCCTGGGCCGCAGACACGGTGATTGTGAACCCATCCTGTGCGCCGCTCAGCGGGTAGCGCTCGAGGGCCAGGTAGGCGGTCATCACCTTCGCCAGACTGGCGATCGGGGCCGACCGCTCCGCCGGGCTCGCCGTTGGCCGGCCGTTGTCGAGCACAAACGCCGCCTGCCCTTGCTGCGGCCACGCCATCGCCGACATGTAGGTGCGACCCTCGTTGACCGGATGGCGGGCCGCCGCCAACGCCGTGTAGGCGAGAAGTACAGCGAGTACGGAGCCAACCAGCGCGCGGCGGCGACGGCGCCGGTACACGGTTATCGGGTTATGGCGGGCGGCGGTTCGTGCTCGCTCGCTGTAGCTCACTCTCCGCAGTCAAGACAGCCCCGTGTTGCCAGCACGTATACGTTTTTCGATACGCCGGCGATAGGTTCCGGATGGCAGCATGCGAAGGAATGCGGGTCTTGATCGTCGAGGACGAGCCCTATATGGCAGAAGCCATCCGCGATGGCCTGCGCCTGGAAGCGATCGCGGCAGACATCGCTGGTGACGGCGACACCGCTGTGGCGCTACTCGGCGTCAACGCCTACGACATTGCCGTGCTGGACCGCGACATCCCCGGACCCTCTGGCGACGAGGTCGCCAGACGCATCATCACCTCCGGCAGCGGCATGCCGATTCTCATGCTCACCGCTGCCGATCAGCTCGATGACAAGGCCTCCGGGTTCGAGCTGGGTGCCGACGACTACCTCACCAAGCCGTTCGAGCTCCAAGAGCTCGTGCTCCGCCTCAGGGCGCTGGACCGCCGCCGCGGTCACAACCGGCCACCGGTGCGAGAGATCGCCGGTCTGCGGCTGGATCCGTTTCGGCGCGAGGTCTACCGCGACGACCGCTACGTCGCGCTCACCCGCAAGCAGTTCGCCGTGCTCGAAGTTCTCGTCGCTGCCGAAGGCGGCGTCGTCAGCGCCGAGGAGCTACTGAAGCGGGCATGGGATGAGAACGCCGACCCGTTCACCAACGCCGTGCGCATCACGGTCTCGGCCTTGCGCAAACGGCTCGGTGGACCACAGGTCATCACCACCGTCGCCGGCGTCGGATACCGCATCAGCACCCAATCAGCGAACAAGCGTGACGGAGAAGCGCATGGCTAGAGCCCCAGGCCTGAGCGTCCGCCTCAAGCTCACCCTCAGCTACGCCGGCTTCGTCATGCTCGCCGGTGCCGTGCTGCTTGCCGCTGTGTGGGTGTTCCTCCTGCACGACCTGCCCGCCATCGCGGTCAGCGCCGGCGGAATTGTGCCCATCCACTCCATCTTTCGGCGCGATTTCGGTCCGATCGCGGCCATCTTGCTCGTGTTCCTTCTGCTCTTCGGCCTCCTCGGCGGGTGGCTTCTCGCCGGCCGCATGCTCGCCCCCCTGGCCCGCATCACCGACGCCACCCGCACAGCCGGCACCGGATCGCTCTCACACCGGATCCAGCTACCAGGCCGCAAAGACGAGTTCCGCGAACTCGCCGACACATTCGACGCCATGCTGGCCCGACTCGAAGCACACGTCGCCGAACAGCAGCGATTCGCCGCCAACGCATCCCACGAACTACGCACCCCGCTTGCTGTTACCCAGACCCTGCTCGACGTCGCCCGCAACGATCCGAACCGCGACAACGGCGAGCTTGTCGACCGCCTCCAGTCCATCAACACCCGAGCGATCGACCTCACCGAAGCATTGCTCCTACTCAGCCGCGCCGACCAACGATCCTTCACCCCAGAGCACGTCGACCTGTCCCTCATCGCCGAAGAAGCGACCGAAACGCTCCTCACCCTCGCGGAGAAACGCGGCCTTACCATCGAGACCACCGGCGACACGACCCCCACCATCGGCTCACACGCGCTCCTGCTGCAGCTGACCACGAACCTGCTCCACAACGCGATCATCCACAACCTGCCCGAACACGGCACGGTATCGATCACGACCAGCGCTCACCCTAAGAGCGTGGAGCTCACCGTCGAGAACACAGGCGAAAAGCTCGCCCCACAACTGGTCGCCACGATTGCCGAGCCGTTTCAGCGCGGCACCGAGCGCAAGCGCACCGACCACGCAAGTGTCGGCCTCGGCCTGGCAATCGTCAAAAGCATCACCCAAGCACACTACGGAACCCTGAACCTCACTCCTCGGGCTGCTGGGGGCCTGCGCGTCACGGTGCAACTACCCGCAGCGCCTCCGCACACCGACCGATGACGATCAGGCGGGGATTGGCCGCTTGTGAAGATTGCTCTCCCTCTAGGCCCGGTCGTTCGTCGGGGTGGCGATCGTGTAGAGCTGCGTGAGTAGGCGGCGTAGCTGGCCGAACTTTCGGGGTCCCAGTTGTTGTTCCCATTCGGTTTCGACCTCTTGGACGATTTCGTAGATTGCTCTGGTTGCAGCAAGGCCTCTGGGGGTGAGGCGGACGCGCTTGGAGCGTTGGTCGTTAGGGTCGGTTTCGCGGGTCAGGTATCCGAGCTGCTCGAGCTGCCCGAGCAGGTAGTTGAGCGCCTGCTTGGTCATGCGCGTCTGGGTCGCGAGTTCCGAGGGGCGCTGGTTCTCGGGGCCTGGGTACCGCCACACGTCCACGTGCGCTGCGACGAGGTCGGTGAAGCCGCGCTCGTGGAGGCCGACGAGCATCCGGGCGCGCACGGTTTCGTACGGGACTCGTAGGAGCGCGCCGATCAGCGGCGGCGGCGGTACAGGCCCAACATCGGGCTGAGTAAAGCCACTTGACAGACTCATGCACCCAGTATACGATGGTCAAGTCGCTTGACTCAATGGGGGCTTTTGCCCGAAAGGAGCCATATGTACAAGACCATGGACAAAGACACGATCACGGTCGGTGAGCTCGGCGTGCGCTTCCTGGTCGAGGCCGCGGACTCGAACGGGAGCGCGTCGGTGTTCGAGTGCTACGTGCCAGCCGACTCGCGGATGCCGGTGCCCCACAGCCACGACGGCTTCGAGGAGACGATCTACGGGGTCAGCGGCACGACGACCTGGACGATCGATGGCGAGACGGTCGACGTCGGGCCCGGCGAGGCGGTGTGCGTGTGGCGCGGGAAGATTCACGGGTTTGAGAACCGCGGCGACATTGACGCGACATTCCTGGCGATCGCGACCCCGGCCGTGTTCGGGCCGGCCTATTTCCGGGAGATCGCCGAGGTCCTCGCCGCCAGCGCCGGCGGCCCCCCGAATCTGGCCGCGCTCGCTGAGGTAATGCGCCGCCACGGCCTCACCCCCGCCCCACCCAGGCATTCGATCTCGTCCTGACAGAGGCAACGCAGATGAACATCGTCGTCTTCGGGGCCACAGGCTGCGGGGACGGCGGACCCGCCCGCCGTCGGCCGGATTGATCGGGATGCCGGCCTGATAATCGCGTTGACGGGGTACACCGGCTCCCGCGTGCCAGCCCCCGCTCCCATGCCAGCGCGAGCATCCCTACCGGTCTCACGGACACCGCCGCGGTCGTGGGCATGCTCGCCCGCGACGAAACCGAAGCTCTCACCGGCCAGACGCTCACCGCCGACGGCGGCCTGGTCATGCGCTGAGCAATGGCCGACCGAAGCTTCACCACGGGCGAGATGCTGGCGATGGTGCTCACCACCGATCGCGAGACTCGCCTCGAGCGGCGCCCGGTGCCAACCCCCCGCGACGACCAGGTGCTCGTGGACATTGACCTCTGCGGCATCTGCGGAAGCGACCTCGACGCCCCCGATCTCCACGAGGTCTACCTCGGCGGATTCATCATGGGGCATGAGCCGGCAGGCCGGATCGCCCGCGTCGGGCGCACCGTCAGCGGCTGGCGCGTCGGCCAGCGGGTCGCCATCAACCCGAACGGCGACATCTGCGGCGTCTGCGAGGCGTGCCGCTCCGGGCGCTGGAACCACTGCATCCCCGCGACGATGGAGCGCGCCGTGGGCCTCCAGTCCGACGGCGCGCTGGCCGCGCATGTGGCGGTCTCACCAAAAACCCTGCACGCCTTGCCGGACGAGATGGGTCGTGTCGAGTCTGGTTGGGTGGAGCCAGCCGCCACCGCGCTCCGCGCCGTCCTGGCCGCCGGGGAACTCGGCGGGCGCTCCGTGCTCGTCGTCGGCGGCGGTCCGATCGGGCAGCTGTGCTGCCGGCTAGCGCGGCACTACGGGGCAGCGCGCGTCTGGCTAAGCGAGCCGTCCGCCGAACGCCGCAGCTACGCCAAAGCCTCACAGGCCGACCGCGCCTTCGATCCGACCGTCGAGGCGGCCGACATCGAGGCCCTGAAGGCCGACGTCGTCCTGGAGTGCTCCGGCAGCGAGCCCGGCATGCGCTCCAGCGTGGCCGCAGCGAGGCCAGCGGGCACCGTCGTCGTGGTTGGTGGCGGGCGTGGAGGCCTCGAGCAGGTCGCAATCATCCTCAAGGAGCTACGCGTGCTGGGCAGCTTCACCTACGCCGACGAGTTCGCCGAGGTCATCGCCCTCCTCTCCGATGGACCGCTCCAAGTCGCCGATCTGACTTCCGAGATCGCGAGCATCGACGACGCCCCCGCCGCTTTCGAGCGGCTACGCGAGGCGAGCACCATGAAGATCCTTATCGCACCGAACGGGCCGTGATGCCCGACAACCACCCGATCATCGTGGTCGAGCAACGCCTTCGCAAGTCACCCGTCCACGATCCGGCGAACGCTAGCGGACCACAGGCAGGTCTCGCAGGCACGACCCACGGGAAGGCCGCCATCTGTCACCGAGCAGAGGTGACCGTCCCACCGGTACGCGCGCCCACGCGCGGGGGCAGCGGCGCTCACGGATACCGCTTTACGGGATAGGGAGCGCGACGCTTTGGAACACCAGCACCTCGGCGAGGCGATCGAAGTGCACGTCTCGGTGCAGCACGGTGAGCCCGCCATGCTCGGCAGCCGCCGCCGCGATCAAGGCGTCGGTGGGGGGAACACGGTGTTAGCCATCGCTGCGCTCGGCAAGCTCACGGACCGCGCCAGCCGCCGCGTCTGCGATGGCGCGGTCGTTGCGCAGGATGCGCAACGCGTCGAGCTCCGTCTCGAGCGCAATGTATTCCGGCTGGTGCGGGCCGAGTAGAGGATCTCCATCCGCACGATCGGCGTGATCAGCATGCGATCCTCGCGCATCGCCTCCCTGGAGCAGGTCGCCGAGCGCCTGGGTAGCGTCAGCGCGCGCCACCACGCGGAAGCGTCCGCGACGAACGGCGCGTCGCCGCGCAACAACTCGAATGCGTCCACCCGGCGGCTACTGCTCGTGTGCCGTCAGGCGCTCAACCTGCGAGAGCGCGTCGCGATCGGGGCCATCGGGATCGCGAAGCCGCTGCGCCAATTGTCGCAGCCGCGCCGCCCGCTCGTCTGTGGCGAGCGCTGGCTTCTCTGGTGCTGGAACAGGGGTCGCGGCGGCATCCTTCATGCGCTCCAGCGGCCCACTTGCAGGCCATTTAAGTACCGCTACCGGGATTCGAACCTGTCGTGCCGATGCTTTTGCACGGGCGCGGCGGCGTCATTCAGCACACGTCCCACCGGTGGTATCGCCGAACGAAACGATGACCTCCGGACCGCTGGGATCGTCGCTGGTCAACCAAAGCAGCGACGAGGTGGACGGCGGAACGGACTCCATCGCGCCGCTGAATGCGGACATCCTCGCTGGTGCTCGCCTCCAGCCTTGAAAGCATTCGAACCGCCCGCCGCATCAGCGGCGGGCGGTTCGGTTAGAGAGGTAGGGCGAGTCCTCGGTCAGTCGTTAGCGCCGATCACCTTGAAGTCCTGGTTGACAAAGACGTGGTGAGGCCAGTTGACGCCGATGTTGTGCACTTCATACTGGCCGTTGCTCAGCTGTACGACCCGATCAACGACGCCGCCCGGGTAGGCCAGCAGCGCGGCTTCGGTCGCCTTGTTCGCCGTGCTTCCGGTGACGATGGTGCCGGTTCCTTGCTTGTAGCTGGCTGGAATCTGACCGACTGTCTTTGAGGCCTTGCCGGTCCCGCGGCTGAAGGCAACCACCTGGGAGGCGGTCCCGGAGCTGGGTTTGGGCGGTCCGACCGTGACCTTCGTGGCCGTGATCGTCGTGTTGTTGTCGGTCCCGAGGACGAGGACGGTTGCGCCCTTGGTGACGACGCTCTTCGACGCCGCGCTCGTGCCCTTCTCGTATTTCGTCGAGGAGGTCCCCTTCACCGTGACCTTTTGCCCTGCGGAGGTCGTGAGCGTGAAGCCGGATGTGGACAGGCTGCTTACCGCGCCGAGTGATCCGCCCGCGGCCGGACCGGATCGGGCATTCGACCCGGATCCGGAGCCGCCGGAGAAGCCACCAGAGCGTGCTCCACTCGCTGCAGTGGTGGCCGCGACAGTGGCTGCGGCGCTGGAGCCGCCGCCAGTCACGGCGTCGACGATTCCGAAGCTGGCGCCGGCGACCAGGATGGCCGCGATCGCGGCGGCCAGCACGATGGTTAACGAGCGGTTGAAGCTGAGTTTGTGGGAACGCATTGGAACGGCTCCTTTCGTTGACAGTCCAGAGCCTCGCGCCGGATCCTGGGGGCGCTCTGCGAAGAGGCTGAGCGTTCGCTGAGAGATCGCTGCTCTCAGGTTTTTCTCAGCTTCCGGGCAGATAATCGCTGCGTGGATGATCAGCTTGAAGCCGCGCGAGTGCTCGTCGTCGACGACGAGCCCGGCATCGTCGATGTGATCTCGATGGCGCTTCGGCACCACGGCTTTGGTGTTGAGACGGCCGGGACCGGCCGCGAGGCGCTGAACCTCGTGCGGCGGTGGCATCCCAACGTGATGGTGCTCGACGTGATGCTCCCCGATATGGAGGGCTTCGAGGTCGCGCGCCGCCTGGCCGCGGAGCACGCCGAGGTTCCGATTCTGTTCCTGAGCGCGCGTGATGCCACCATGGACAAGGTCCGCGGCCTGACCAGCGGCGGAGATGACTACGTCACGAAGCCCTTCAGTCTCGAGGAGCTGATTGCTCGGCTGCGGAACATCCTCAGGCGCACGGGCGCGGCCCGGGAGTCCTCGGGTCGGCTCAAGTTCGCCGATCTGGAACTCGATGAGGACACGTTCGAGGTGACCCGGGCCGGCCGGAATATTGACCTCACCGCCACCGAGTTCCGGCTTCTGCGCTACCTGATGCTCAATCCACGCCGGGTGCTGACGCGCGCGCAGCTGCTCGATCACGTTTGGAGTTATGACTTCGGTGGCGACCCGCGGGTGCTGGAGACCTACATCAGCTACCTGCGCAAGAAGATCGACGCGACCAGGCCGCCGTTGATCCACACGGTCCGCAGTGTTGGCTACGTCCTGCGGCTGCCGAGAGAATGAGTCGGCTGTCGCTCCGGGCCCGGCTGCTGATCGGTCTCGTCGCGTTGACCGTAGTCGGGCTTGCGGTCGCGGCCGCAGTCACCTACGAGGAGCAGCGCGCGTTCCTGCTCACCCGGGTCGACCAGGAGGTCGTCAACTCGCGCATTCCGGTGTCCGTGGCGCTCGACCTGATCCACCCAGAGGGGTCGACGTCCGGCTCGGCCGCACCAGCGGGAGGTAGCGCACCGGGAACCTTTCAAACCTCGGGTACCTACGCGATCGTCCTCGACTCGAACGGCAAGGTGGTCGACACCCATTCGTTCACGTACGGAGAATCCCCGGCCTCGCCGCCGGCGCTCCCTCGCCATTTCCCCGTCTCGGGGTTCACCTCGCGCCACCCCGACCTGTTCACGGTCAACTCGCAGGCGGGGTCGGGTCTGAGCTACCGCGCCGCGGCGTTCGCGCTCAAGGACGGCCGGACTCTCGTGGTCGCGGTTCCGCTCCATGACGTCGACGAGACGCTTCACAGGCTGATTGAGGTCGAGCTTCTCGTCGGGGCCGGCGTCATCCTCGGGCTCATCGGGCTGGGCTGGGTCGTGATCCGGGTGGGCCTACTGCCACTCGAGCGGATCGGACGAGTGGCGAACGAGATCGCCCACGGAAACCTGTCACGGCGAGTGACTCCGGCCAACGACCGCACCGAGATCGGCCGGCTGGGGATCTCGCTGAACGCGATGCTTGCCCAGATCGAGCGTGCGTTCGCCGACCGCAGCCGCAGCGAAGAGCGTCTGCGCCACTTCCTCGCCGATGCGTCTCACGAGCTCCGGACCCCGCTCGCCTCGATCCGAGGCTACGCCGAGCTGTATCGCCTCGGCGCGACGAGGCAGCCGGCCGAGGTCGAGCACGCCATGGAGCGAATTGAAGCCGAGGCAACGAGGATGGGCGGTCTGGTCGAGAGTCTCCTGCTCCTGGCCCGGCTCGATGAGTTGCCGGAGGCGCAGCTCGCGGAACTCGACCTGAGCCAGCTCGCGGACCTCGCCGCGCAGGACACCCGAGCGTTAGCCCCGGACCGTGAAGTCACCGTGCATCCAGGTCATCACGTGCAGGTCCTTGGCGACCCCGAGCAGCTACGCCAGGTCTTCTCCAATCTCATCCGCAACGCCGTCGACCATACGCCTCCCGCGACAGCGATCGAGATCGACGTCAGATCGGATGACGGACACGCCGTCATCGAGGTCCGCGATCACGGGCCCGGCGTTCCCCCAGATGCTGACGATCAGCTGTTCGAGCGGTTCTGGCGGCCCGAGGGAGGACGGACCCGCGGGCGTGGAGGCGCCGGCCTTGGCCTTGCGATTGTCCGAGCGATCGTGCAGAGCCATGGCGGAGAGGTCCACGCGTACAACGCCGAGGACGGCGGCGCGGTCTTCCGGGTGACGCTGCCGGTCACGCAGGCCGGTCGAGCGTGGAACTCCGGCCAGGCTCGGGCCTGACCGCCTTTCTCAGGAGTCACTCAGGGTCTTCCCGGCCGGGTTCCAGGTCTCCGGGCGACACTCGCTTCATGCGAGAACTCCAACCCACACAGACAACGAGGCGGCCGGTACGCGTGCGTCGCGTTGCGGCGATCCGCACCGATGGACACCGATTCGAGGTCGTCCCAACGACAAGCCGACAGGAGATGCAAATGCAGCCGTTCAGCACATTCACCCTCCACCGAAATGACTTCGCCGACACCGACGGCCAAGTCGTCGCCAGCGACCTAGCGCCAAATCGATGCGCACGCTCGAGGCCAACCGCTCCGAGGTCTGGATCGCCGATGGGTACGCCGACCACGGCCAGCTGCTCCACCTGAACTGACCCGAAGGAGACAATCAATGACGCCGACACGGACTTATCCCACCAAAGAGACTCACCGCAACGGCCTCTACCGCGACGCTCGCCGTCGTCAAGCAACAGGGCTTCGCGTTCGCGAAGAGCTCAGGCGTGTCCGACGGCCCGCGATCACCCATCGCCCGCGTTCGACGCTGGTGGCCGGTCACTGAGCCATCCGACAAATCACGATTGCCGAGGGCGCGTCCCGAGCCTGGTGCTCGGGGCGCGCCCGTTTTTTGTACGCCCGTTACGGTCGATGACACCGCCTCGACGACGGTAAGTCGCCAACGCGCTCGTCCGCCGCAACGATGGCCAGATGATGGGAGCGATCGCGCGCGCTGTCGCTTACGCGCCAAGGAGCTGTCGGTCGAAAACGTCGGTTGTAGCCCGAACGAGCACTCTGTGCGTCCTCGCTGTTGCTCGTGACAGGTGCGTCAAACGACCCAGAACGACTGGGTCATTGGCCGTGGCCGCTCGGCGCCAAGAGAGCAAGAGTTACCGGGCAAGCCCGACAGACCACACGGTCTACGGGACGCCCACGAAGCGCAGCCAGGAGGAACCGATGTACAACCCGCGCCAACTTCAAACCATCGCCGCGCAGTACGGCCCCGAGCAGCTGCGGATGGCCGAGCACGAACGCCTTGCCCGCAGCGCGAAGCGAGTCGACCGCGACATCGCCGTGCTCTCATCGGTCGGTCGTCAGCTGCGCCGCGCTTTGACGGCGGGAGTGCTGTCAGTGCCGCGCCGATCAACGCGGCTAGCAAAGCGACTGTCTCCCTCAGGTCCGAGTAATTGACTAGGGCCGAGGAGACTCGAGCGGGCGGACCGCGAACACGCGCAAGCTTCCGGTTAGCAACCAAGCCTCCACCCACCAACCCGCTGTCGCAATACGACCGGTCTGAAAGGTCAACAGACTGCCCTCGGATCGAAAAGCAGCTGCCTTCAGGCCGACCGGCGCTGAGGCTGCTCAAGCCGAGGCGCCTTGGCGGCCGGCAGGGTCTCAATCCTGTCCGGCCGCCTCGCGTGGTCGTCCGGCGTTCCGTCGCCGACGACGG
The DNA here is from genome assembly GCA_963704385.1 of uncultured Solirubrobacterales bacterium. Lineage (GTDB taxonomy): Bacteria > Actinomycetota > Thermoleophilia > Solirubrobacterales > Solirubrobacteraceae > Palsa-465. The sequence goes on along the minus strand of OY969904.1, from coordinate 3,789,079 downwards.
TCATTCCCCTACGTGTTCTGGGTGATGCCGCCGCGGTCAGGCCGTGCTCCCCGCGGGGCGCTCGGTGAGCAGTGCCGCGAGCCGAGAGGTCTCGCGCACCGTGACGGTCAGCTCAGGATGGCGAAGCAGGCCGAAGGGGTCGAGACAGCGGACGGGCCGCGCAAACGTGATCAGCACGCCTTGTGTGCCGGTGGTAGCGAAGGTAAGGCCGCGGTCAGTGATCGCCAGCCGCGCCGGACCAGCCGTCTTCCAGAGCGCGTAGGGGCCAGTAATCACGGCGTCGACCACGTTGGCCCGCGACGTCAAGACCCGCCACGGCCCAAACCGAGCCTCGAGTCGCTCATCGACGACCTCCACCCACGCTGTCGAGGGCGTGACGCCGAAGATCCTCGCGACCGAACGATAAGCAGAGTCAAACCAGAAATCGAAATGGTCGATCTCAACCATCGGAGCCACCTTACGACCACGCACACGCGGACTGTCGCAATGGGAGCTGCGCCCGGGTCTTGCCGATCAGGTCGCCGTCGCACACGAGCACCTCGTCGGCGTACCACCTGAGCGCCTTGCCTTCGGTGCCGTCGCTCCAGCGGACCACGGCGCGCCGGCGGGCCAGCGAACTCGGAGGCAGGTCCTCGAAGCGCAACACCTCCGTGACTGTGCACTCGGCGTCCACGCCCTACGCCTCCTCGGGCACAGGGTGAAGCGACATCGTGCGGCGTAGCCGCTCATTTGGGTTCGGCGGCTCCTCCAGGCGCTTGATCAGAGCGTCGTATTCCTCCACGGTCACCTCCAGCACGGCACTCGGATGGGGTGCGTCCAGCGGGACCGATGGTGAGAGTAGATCGCGTGTGCTCTTGCGCTCGGCTCGCATTGCCATGAGGCTACCGGTCTGGGTAGCGGCCGTGGAGGCGTTGGTGCGCACGCTCGTAGACGCTGCGCGTTCCGGTAGGCGGATGGCGCAGTCCGAACGCCACCAGCTCCAAGTAGGGGCCGTCGTCGTCGCGCTCGGCCGAGAAGACGAAGCCGAACGGACGCTCCGAGGGAGGCCCTCCGGTGATCGGGACGTAGACCTTCACCAGTCCCTCCAGTCGGGTTCCGCCTGGGCCTTCTGCCTCGCATGGCATCAGCAACATGAGGTCCAAGCCGTCACTTTCCAGGCGGTCCCGCTCCCGTTCTGCCGCAGCGCGGGCGGATGAGCTCTTCTTGAGCCGCTCGACCTCCTCCCGCCACACGGCCGGGTTGATCAGCACCGGCAGCCGCAGTGGCCGCCGGCGGCTTGTCGGCACCCGCTACCCCTCGCCGTCGCGCGGCAGATCCCCGAACAGCTCTTCGAACTCCTCGGGGGTCAGGGGCCGACCGCCTCGCTCCTCGCGCAGCTCGGCGACCGTCTTGGTGATCGCCGGCTCGAGAGTGACACCACCATGCTCGTCGGAGACCACGTCGTACTTCCGCCCCTCGATCTCCACGACATCACCTACCTTCACGTTGAGCTTCTTGGCTGTGACCGCCATGGCCATGATGGTAGACCTCCTAGTGGTCTGATCCCGTGGTTGGCTTCAGGGCGACGGTCCTCCGCCCGCCTGCGATCGGGCAGGTCCACCGCTCACCGCCATTGAGCTCGTTGCTCGTGTATCCAAGCAGGGCGCAGGCGAGTTCCTGGGCTTGGTTGCGTGGCTGCGGCGGGCTCTCATACCGGACACCGTCGTGGCCGGTGAGGGCCTGGTTGATCTCGTCCTCGACGTAGACCACCACCAGCTCGTCGACGTTCCGGTCCCGGCCATTAGAAGAACTCATCGCGTGGCCTCGGCGGGCAGCGCGTTCCCGTTTCGCCGCCGGCGCTTGTGCCAGATCTCGACCACCTCGCGGGCCTTGACCTGGTGGTACGTGACGCGTCGATCGGAGCAGGGGATCGCTCCAGTCGACGCTGGACCAGCTCGCGTCGTCCGTGACAAGCCCGATCTAGAGGTCGCTGAGCACGCGGTCCACGGTCTTCGCCGCTTCTTCGGCGTCTGTTAGATCCGTGCGACGTTGCGGTGGTGTGATCGCCCCATGACTCCTACGCACACCATCTCAGGGAATCCATTCCCCCGCCCGCACCGCGCGGCTCAAGTCCTTGATCAGCTGGCCGCCGAGCGAAGCGACCAGGCCGAGTCCCTGTCGAGCGCCGACCGTGATCGGCGGCGCCGCCAGCGCTCGTTCGACGGCTGGCTCGCCAGCCGGATCTGAAAGCAGTCGCGCCACTGGCGCACGCGCTGAGGCGCGGAGCGACGCTGAGCAGTCGCTGCCCACGGCTGCTTGTCGATCAGACCGGCACTCTCGTGCGCGCTCGGCTCGCCTTCGCTTCCCGCGCGAACGAGGAACCCGCGGCGGTCGGTGGAGGTGCCTCCGCGTAACGAAAGCAGGACTGCCGTGGGCTGCCTCCGGGAGGCGAGGGTCCCGAAGGAGTGATGGCGACGATTCATTGGCTGTGCCAGGATGCGGTTCATGCTCGAGGAGACGACGGAGCGGGTCTACACGACCGCTCTGCTCGCTGGAGAGACCTGGGAGGACTTCGTCGCCCTCGTGGAGGCGAACAACGGCGTGTGGGGTGGCTGCTGGTGCATGGGTTTTCACCCCGAAGGGCTCGACAGAACCAGCGCACGGCATAACCGCGAAAACAAACACAGCCATGTGCGACAGGGAACGGTTCACCAAGTCCTTGTCTATGACGGCAAAGACTGTGTGGGTTGGTGTCAATACGGTACCCCGGCCGAGCTTCCGACGATCAATAACGCCAAGGCGTACGACAAGGAGCTCATCGAGCTACCGGACTGGCGGATCGGCTGCATCTTCACGGGGAAGGGTCATCGTCGCAATGGGGTCGCCAGAGCAGCCGTGAGCGGCGCCCTTTCGGCGATCAAGGCGGCCGGTGGCGGACTCGTAGAGGCCTACCCTGAACAGGTTGAGGGCCGGAAGCCGCAACGAGGCGCGTACTTTCACACCGGCCCGGAAAACCTGTTCGAGGAACTCGGCTTCACCCGGGACCGTAGGATCGCCAAGTGGCGCTGGGTAATGAGATGCCACATTCGCTCCTGATCCCGCCATACGCGTCCATCGCGGTGGTTCCCTGACCGCAAGACAATGGTCGGCTGAAGCAGCACTCTCAGCCACTCTCAGGTAGACGCCTCCTTCGGGCTGGCCATTTCCGACAGCCTCCGCCTGGTAGCGGAACCTTCAGCGGGGGGCGTCATATATCGTGCTCGTGATGTCGGCGAGAGCGGGGCAGGACCGTGTGGTCGTCGCGCTCGCGGCCGTCACGTGTGGGCGGCTCTCTCGCGCCGCGACCGTTCGCGCCGACCGAGGGCAGTGCTCCGCATCAGCCGATCAGTACCGCGTGAAGGTGACCGAGCCGCGGTCGGGGTCGGTCATCGCAGGGGGTCCGATCGGCGAACACAGCCCTGACGTCGTGCTCGAGCACTGGGGCGGCGACGCCGAGATGCTCACCTTGCGCTCACCAGTGACGGGAGCGGTGGGACCGTCTGGACCGCTCGAGCGCGCGCGGGTAGCCGCCCGTATGGTCAACTACTACGATCTCGACTCGCTGCAGATCGCCTATCCGGATGGGGCTGAATTGTTAGCGGGTAGGATCGAGCTCGTTCTTTACGGGCCGCGTCGGGGCTTTCTTCGCCGCCGAGACCGCCTCTTGCACGCCTCGGTCAACGAGCTGCTGTAAGCGCTCACTGCGTTTGTGTGGGATTCGGTTTCGTGCGTGACACCTGGTGAAGAGTCGGCGCTGCTGACGGCGCTCGGCGAGCCTTGGGCGCCTACAGCGGGCGCGGCCACGACCGCCCCAGTCCTAGCTGCGGAGCGAAGCGTCGAGCGCTGCTTGATCCACCCCTTCGACCCGAACGAGCTTGTCGCGCGAACGCTCGCCGCGCACGACCGTCACGCTCGAAGGAGGGACGCCCACGTGTTTGGCCAGCAGGCGACACAGCGCGCGGTTCGCCCGACCGTCCAACGCCGGTGCCGCTACCCGCATCACCAGTACACCCTCACGGATCCCAACCAGCTCATCGCGGCGAGCGTTCGCCTGCGCCCGGACCGAGATCTTTGCGCCGGTCACCGCACGCATCATCGCCGCTATCGCAAGGCTGCTGCTGTTAGATCTTTGGGGAAGCAGGCGCCCGGTGGAGCACGAGCACGTCGCCGGCGTACTCGGCCGGCTGATCTGGGGCACCGACACCTCCGCCTTCTACCGCGACATCGCCCGGCTCTCCGGACTGCCGGCCGGCACCCGCGTGCTCGACATCCCGTGCGGCGGCGGCGTCGCGTTCCGTGCGCTGCGTCCGGACCAGGAGCTCCACTACGTCGCGGCCGACCTCTCCCCCGTGATGCTCCGGCGCGCCCAGGCGGAGGCCGACCGTCGTGGCACTCACTGGATCGAGTTCGTCGAGACGGACGTCGAGGCGTTGCGGTTCGATGACCGCAGCTTCGACCTGGTCGTGACCTACACGCACATCGCAGTCACGATCCCGACCCCGTCGGAGCCCCGCCCCGACCTCGCTGCCACCCAGCGGATGGCCGGCGAAGCCGTTACCGAAACGGCCAGTGAACCGTTCATGAGCCGCGAGTCGTCGCGGCCCGACGAGCAGGCGGACGATGCTGCCGCGGTCCAGACCACTAGCCTCACTTGTGGATCGAGTCGGCCTTGATCGAGTCGGGCTTGCTGGCTGTAGTGCGAGGCACTGGCTCAGCGAGGAGGTCCGGCCGCGAGCCAGTGCTCAATCGCCAACGATAGCGACGAGGGGATACGCGCTATCGCACGCTGTCGAGGGTTGCGACAGCGACGAGATAGGAGTCGGTGGCCCGCCACTCGCTCGGGTGCTCGTTGAGCTCGGCGAAACGCCGTTCTGTCTGCTCGCGGAGCAGCGCGTAAGCGGTTTCGCCGACCAACTGTCGGGCGCTGAGCCATTGAGGATGGTGGTCGAAGTATTCGTCGGCGACGGCGCGCGCGGATGCCGCCTGATAGCTCACCTGCTCGTCGTAGAACTCCACGGTGTGTGGAGCGAAGAGGTCGTGGACAGTGCGCCGGTCATACCAGTCGGTTGGGTTGCTCACGATCGCGGGGCGGCCGTGAGCGTTGAGTTCTGCCCGGCGTAGCAGGCCTCCGGCCGAGAGGATCGACCCACCCGCGGGCCAGCTCGCGATCACGACCCGCCCGCCATCTCGTACGACCCGGACGAGCTCGCGAGCTGCCGGCTCGCCGGGAAGGTAGCTCACCCCGAACGTCGAGACCGCGACGTCGAAGCTGTCGTCCTCAAACGGCAGATGCATTGCATCCGCGGCCTGCAACCTCACCGTCGGCAGCCGCTCCCGGGCGATCTGGAGCATGCTCTCGTCCACGTCCACGCCGATCACCGAAGCGCCGAGGTCCAGCGCCGCTGCGGCCGCGTTTCCGCCGCCGCAGCAGACGTCCAGCACGCGCTCGCCGGCGTGCACATGAGCCAGCGCCAAAGCCCGATCCGCGGCGGCGCGGAGCTGCACCTCTACCGGGGCGTAGCCAGGTGCATTGCTCATGACGTGACGGGTTCTGCTTGTACGAGCGCGGCATTCTCGCGCTCGAGCGCATTGCTCGCACCGTCGCGCCAGCTCTCTGCGAGATGCGCAGACTTGGAATCGGGGAAGATCTCGTGGTCCCCCTTCTCTACCCCGTCGAGGATTGCTCGCGCGACCGATTCTGGCGTCGCTTTCGGTCCATCAAAGTCTCGCGACATATCGGGGTCCACGGGGCCGGGCAGAACGGCGTGCACCCTAACGCCCTGCCCAGCCAGGAGAGCACGCAGGGATTGCGACAGCGAGAACGCCGCCGCCTTTGAGATCGAGTAGGACGGCACGACCGGCAAGGCCGCAAAGGCCGCGTCCGAGAGCACGTTGACGATCGCTCCGCGAGAACGAGTCAGCAGCGGAAGGAACGCTTGGGTCACGTCATACGGGCCGAAGAGGTCGACGGCGAGGTGCTGTTCCAGCGCCTCACGATCGCTGAGGTCATCGTAAAACGCCAGACCGGCGTTGTTGATGAGAATGTCGAGTGACTCGACGGCCTCCATTGCTTCCCGGACCCACCCGCGGTGATCGCCGAGATGGCACGGGTGCTGCACCCCGGCGGCGAACCGCGCGGCACATCGGTGGTCAAGCGGGCGGGGCCGCGGCAGCGCGGTCGTGCGCCCGATCCAGGCCCGCCGCCCCCGGGCAGACGCTCGCCGAGCTCGAGACCTCCCTCCGCGATGCGGTCTCGTGCACGCCAGCGCCTCTCGGCGCGGAGCGCTCGCCTACTGCTTCGCCATACCCTCCGTCGCCGTTCCCGGACCGATCGGCTGGATGTGGGAGACAAGTTGGTCGTCGACGAGCAGGTGGAGCGCAAAGCACGGAAGCCCGGGCACGAATCGCAGATCGTTGCCCCTTAGCTCGAGGGCCAGCTGAACGTCAGTAGTGGGGATCGCGACCACTGCCGCCCCACCGACTCGGCCGATCACGGCCCGGTGCACGTGTCCGGCCGCGATCACCTGGACCTGCGAATGGCGGGAGACGATGTCTGCGAACGCGACACGCTCGCGCTCGCCGATCCCGATCGAGTCCATCCCGGGAATGCCGGTCAAAAGCGGCGGATGGTGCATCGCAATTAGCGTCGGCTTGGTCCCGTCCCCATCGAGCGCACCTTCCAACCAATTCAGCTGCGCGGGGTCGAGCTCGCCGCCGTGGCTGCCCTCCCGTTTGGTGTCCAGCACGATCAGGCGAACGGGACCGAGATCGACCTCGTAGTACAACCGATCACCTTCTGTCGGCGGGCACTCAAAGTTACGTCGCAGCCCGTCGCGATCATCGTGATTGCCGGCGGCCACGTACACCGGCACGCGGAGGCGGTCCAACAGCTCGCGCGCTCGCTCGTACTCCGAGTCTGTCGGCGTGTCGGCGATGTCGCCGGAGACCATCACCGCGTTCGGGGGAGCGCCCAGCACCCGAACCACACCGTCGATCGCGCTCGCGAACGCTGAGACAGCGCCATCGCTCCACGCGGCGCCTAAGTGCGGATCGGTCAGCTGGACCAAGGCAAACGCCACGCCCACAGCCTAGAGCTGGCTCGCCCGACAGCAGCAGGCGGGTCGACGGACGCTTCATCGCACGCGAGTTCCCGCACCGTGAGTAACTGCACGCCGTCAGGAGCCGTTCGTCCGGGCGATGCAGCTGGGCGGCGGGTTCGGCCCGGGCCTCACCCTCGCTGGGAGTCAGTCATCGCTCGCCGACGCGGGGCTGGTGAAGATCACCGTGTCTCGGATCGGAGCGCTCGCCTACTTCTCGGCTCACAGACGTGGTGGCAGCAGAGCCGGCAACGCGACACCATCTGGAGGTCGAGATCGACTCGGCACTGACACACAGCTCGAAGCACACGACACGATGAGGAGGGCACGCGATGGCAGACGCGACGTGTAAGCGCATCGACGAGATGGAAGCCACCTTCCGAGGGTCGATGCGGAAGGTCCGCGCCGAACTTGGACTGACGAGCTTCGGAGTACAGACGATGGATCTCCCGCCCGATTCCGCTCACCATCCGTGGCACGACCACGCGGCGGACGGCCAGGAAGAGATGTACATCGCGCTCGAGGGCAGCGGCGTACTCGAGCTCGAATCGGGCGAGCGCTTCCCGCTCGAACGCGATTGCGCGGTTCGGGTCGGGCCGGCCGAACGGCGACGCGTGCTCGCCGGGCCTGACGGCATCCGCATGCTGATCGTCGGAGGCATCCCCGGCCGAGCCTACGAGCCCTGGCACCGAACCGAACTCGGGGCGCCCGACCCCATGGCAGGTTGACGCCGCGCAGCTGGCGCGCGGGGCGCGCTCGCGGGAAGACCGCTCCCCGAGATCCGCTCGGTCCTCGCCGACGACACGTGCCGCAGCCGTGACTGCCGCAAAACTCCCCCTTCGTGCCGCAAAACTCCCCCTTCGCTGGGATGTTGAGCGAGCCGGAGCGCCGCATGATCCCGGGGAGGTCTGCTAACCCCGGGGCACGGCCGAGGCACGCTTCGTGCGGACCGATCGGCCTAACAGATGGTCCGTGCGCCGCAGTCGCTGCCTATGTGGGGTCCTGCCGTGCCCCTTCACTGAGGGGAAGACCGCAAGCGGTCAAGCCGAGATACTCCAGTTGTACCACAGGATTTCGGTGGTCCCGAAAGGTTTCCCACGGCGGAAACAGTCCAGTGATTTCGACGGCGAATCGAACCGCTTCAGCGCCGCAAGCAAGTGGCGCCTATCAACCACATCGTTCTGTCCATACCCAAGTCACCGGCCGATCCTTAGCCCATCTCCGGGTCTGTTCCGGCAATCTCCCTGCTAATCGTCCTGGCGGCCGCGAGCGGGGATGAACAGGGTTCCCGGGATCTGTCCCGGAGTAATAGCGTAGGTCGCCAACACCGGGCGAGTGGCACGCAATCCCTTTGCCGACGGTCTGTTGACCGGCGCATCGGCGCCGCACCCGGCCCGGAGTAGCGGCCACGTAAACCGGACCGTCGGGCACGTAATCCGGCGGTCCCAAACCGGGCGCGAATCCCGGCCCCGAGATTGGCGACAAGCGCAACGCTCCCGAAGCGCCGGTCGTGACCGTCGCTGTCGCGCGGTTCTCCGGGGGCAGAGGCGAATGCGTGGGTCCCTTTCGGGTAGCGCGCCGCGCTCCTTCCGGCCCTCAGGCCACTACTCCTTCGTGAGCCGAGTGGGTCGTGGCGCGGGTCGGCATGTCGCTGATGGTCCCAACCGCCACGACTAGGGGCGCAGGCTTGGTACCAGCCCGACGACCCGCCGGCAGCAATCTCCTGACACCGACGAGATTGCTGGTCGCCCGAATCGTCGCTCTTCTACGTTTGGTCCTGGGGTAGGTTGGTGCGGCGATGGCTGTTCCTGAGACTCGCTACGCGCAGCGCACCGATGGCGTAAACATCGGCTACCAAGTGTTGGGCAGCGGGCCCGCGACGCTCGTGTGGTCCTGGGGCTGGATCTCTCATCTGGACCTCGGTTGGACAGACGCGGCGCTGGCTCGCATGTACGAGCGGGTGGCGGGGTTCTGCCGGCTGGTGGTCTACGACAAGGCAGGTACCGGCGTCTCGGATCCGATCCCACACGTCGCGACGCTGGAGGAGCGGGTGGAGGACGTGCGCGTCGTAATGGAGGCGGTGGGGATCGAGCGCGCCGCGATGCTGGGTGAGTCCGAGGCAGGGCCGGTCGCTGCGCTGTTCGCCGCGACCTACCCCGAGCGCACCGAGGCACTCATCATCTACGGGTCGCTCGCCACGGGATCGCCAGACGACGACGAGCTCGCGACCTTCGGTGGCCGTCCGGGCGAGACGGCCAAGCTCGTTGAGCGCCTCGACGACTGCCTCGATCACTGGGGGGAGGGCCGGACCGCCGACTGGATCGTGCCAAGCATCGCGACACCGACCGTTCGTCGCTTGTTTGGGGCCGTCGAACGCTCCGCAGTATCGCCCGGGATGGCTCGTGGTCTCATAAACGCGCTCCTGAAAATCGACGTGCGCCCGGCTCTCGGCGCGATCTCAGCTCCCACGATCGTTATGCACCGGCGGGGTGATCTTGTGCCAATCGCACACGCGCGTCTGCTTGCCGACCGGATCCCGCACGCTCGCATGATCGAGCTGTCCGGATCAGATCATGCGATTTGGACCGAGGATGCAGACGTGATCGTCGGCGAGATCGAGCAGCTCCTCACTGGCTCACGTGCCACACCTGAGCCCGATCGCGTTCTGGCCACCCTCCTGTTCACCGACATCGTGGGCTCGACCAGGCGCGCGGCGGATGTCGGTGATGCGGCCTGGCGCCGCCTGCTCGAGCGGCACGAGGAGTTGGTGCGCGAGGAGGTATCGAACGCCAGCGGGCGGGTGGTGAAGTCGCTTGGCGACGGCATACTCGCCGTGTTCACCGGTCCGGCCAAGGCGATCGCTTGCGCACAGGCGCTGGTGAGCGGCGTCGCCGAACTCGGCCTCCCGCTGCGGGCCGGCGTTCACACCGGCGAGTGCGAGGTGCTCGGTGACGACCTCGGCGGCATGGCCGTACATATCGGCGCGCGTGTCAGCGCGCGTGCCGAGGCCGGGCAGATCCTGGTGTCACAGACCGTCGTCGATCTGGTTGTGGGGTCAGGCCTTCAATTCTCAGACCGAGGAGAACACGAGCTCAAAGGCGTGCCCGGTTTATGGCGCCTCTATGCGGTCAGTACGGATTCCCAGGACGAGCGACCGCGGGTCGAGCCGCCAAGCGTGTTCATGACCGGCGCCGACCGTCTCGCCGTCCGACTGGCTAGACGCGCGCCTGGGGCCATGCAGACGCTCGGGCGACTCGCCCAGCGCGGGTCCCGGCCTGCCGAGAAGCACAGCGACTAGCTCCGCCGCCCGCGCCGTCCGAGGAACGCCTCGCCCGCCCGTGCCATGCGGGTCTGTAACCGGAGGCCGCACTCCTGCCTCTGGGGCGCCTGCTGGGCTCCCGCGAGTGCTGGCGACGGGCCGCTCGGTCGGAAAGCACCGCCAGCGGCCTGCCGGTCGCATTGCCCGTTGGGCAACTCTCGAGCTCGGCATACGCAATGCCGCGAACCCGGTCACGGTGCTCTCGTCACGCTCGTGGCTGAGGTTGTCCGAGAGGAGTCGCGTCCGCGCCCGTCGTATGCGCTGATCTGGCTGCTGCTTCTGGGCGACTCCGAGCGTCGCGCCCCAGTCGTGCCGACGCATCCTTTCCGTTGGTTGCGAGCGTCCGGCCAGCGGCCCCACCGCTGACGCAAGCACAAGTGCGAGGTCGACCTGGGCGATCACCGCCGTGCGCCGGTGCAAACACGCGAACTCAACAGTCACTCGAGCGCCGGTCGAGTCCGCTCCTTCGCTTGCGAATGCGGCGGTGAATGCCGGGGCCCCGGATCGGCGCTGCTGCATTCCGGGCGAGCGACGCGGTCGGCCGAGACGCGTGCTCGTGGCCCGATGCGACACTCTTCACGACGAGCGGCGGGTGCTCCTATTGACAACGCTAGATCTAGCGTCGGTCGCGAGGTCGCTTCTCGCTTGATGGGATCATGTGGACATGACGGAGAGCGACCCAGGCGTCGAGCGTGTCCGCGCGAGCGTGGACTTGACACGGGCCGAACGAACCGCTGAATTGCGGTTCCTGCCTCACGTGTCGGATTCCGGGCGTTCGTTAGAAGCGATGCTTGACGAGCGCTCGCCGCAGCTGGCGAAGGGGTTTCGGATGTTGCAGAGTGTGCACGGCGACGTCACGTCTCACTTCAACGTCTCTGACATTCCAGGCCCGGCAGGCCGAATCGATTTTGTGCACGACCGGGCTCTCTACAGAGGGGGCGGCGGATGGGTGCTGACCGCCCCCGGGTGGGACATCATCGGAGAGCCGGGCGAATGGGAGGCGGACGTCCTGGACGACGGCACCCTGGGTGATAACGAGCCGTCATGGCTGCTTGAGCTGATCGCGGCTGCGACGAAGGCAACGGACGCCGGGAGCGAAACGGTTCTGGGGACGCCTTGCCGGCACTACCGCACGGTTGCGAGCTTCGCGCTCGCGAGCGAACAGGCCAAACGTCCGCTGGGCCCGCGTCGCCCGTTTGGTCACGTGGACCCGGAGCGCCTAGCGATCGATGTGTGGCTTGACGAGGACGGCCGAATAAGACGCGCCGTCTTACACGGACACGGCGACCCGACATTGATGAAGCTTGAGCTGTCTGACTTCAGGGGGCCGGAATCGATCGAGCTTCCTACTCCTGACGAGATCCTCCCGCCTGACGGCTAGCGCGGCTTGCGCGGGCAGTGCGAGCGAGTCAGGCGACGCTCCTACTCGGCGCACGACATCTCAGCGCTGGGACGCCTCCCCGACAGCAATGGGCGCCTCTCGCTTAGATCGACACGCGAGAGCTCGGAACGCCGTGGCCGCGTGGCGTGGGACTGGTGCAATCGTCCGGACGAGTAGGAGCGCCCGATGTGCGTCCGGCGATCTCGCGGAGCCGGCCGGCCACCGCCGCATCGCCGGACGCGAGCAACAGCTGAGCGACGCGCTCGTCGCATCCCGTGAGCTCGTACTTGTCGATCAAAGGGGAAGCCGCGATCCTCGAGGCAGAGTGCCGCCTTCCCGCGGTTGCGCCAGCGCCACCGCTGGTCGGACCGTCGGCACGTACCTACGCACCGCGGGCCCACGGTCGCTGGGGCCCTGCGGCCTGCGCGACCTGCGCTCAGCGAGCGACTGAATGAGCGAGACTCTTGAGGCTGTAGTACCGGCGAGCTAGCGAGGAGCCGTGAGATGCCTGATAGTGCCGCAGCGACAGAGGCGGACCGTCAACTCGATTTCCATCCTGCGATGGGCGAGCGGTGGGAGATCACGCGGAGCACCGAGGACACCTCCGGGGAGGTGTTCGAATCGACGATTTGGTTCGATCCTCGGATGCCGGGGCCTCCCCCTCATCTGCATCCGAACAGCGAGGAGAGCTTCGAGGTGATCGAGGGGTCCTTCGATGTCTTCAGAGATGGGCAGTGGACGACGTTGCGTCCAGGTGCGACGGCGACCGTCCCCCCCGGCGTGCCGCATACGTTTCGCAACGGGGCCGATGAGACGGCGAAGGTTGTCATCGGGATCCGGCCGGCAGGGAGGTCGGAGGCGTTCTTTCGTCACCTGCACAAGTTGATCGGCGAGGGCAAGGTCAAGCGGCTGCCGCCGAAGGAGCCGCGGTCCGCGATCTACGCGGTGATGCTGTTCGACGAGTACCCGGATTGGACTCGCCCGACCGGGCCCATGAACCGCGTTTTCAAGGCGCTCGCGCTCGTCGGCAAGGCGCTTCGGTTCGAGCTCTAGCTCGACCAGTTCTTCGCGACGGACGGAGTAACGCGTCCTCATCAGAGCACGTGTCGACCCCGGGCGCTCGGCGCACCCGCTCGTCGCAAGAGGAGGTACGCCGCCTCGCCTGAAGACTCGCGTGTCGCTGCATAGGCAGGGCGGGCAGCCGGTCGTGAAGGCGCCCCATGTCGGCGATCGCAAGACACGAGAACCGACACTTCACCACTGCCGCTCGCGACGTTCGCAACGGGCTAGACGCGATCGTCTCAGCCAACTGTGTCGCTGATTCGGAGTTCAGCAGCGCCGGTCCCGGGTCCCGGCACCACTGTCGCGTTCGCAGGCGAAGGAGCGGCCTCCACCGACACTCGCCGCACTGTCGAGTTCGCGTGATCTGGAAAGCCCGGTGTTAGCCGCGGACGCATGGTGGTGCCGGCGCCCTCAGTCGCCGCTCTCGTACTTGAACGAGATCCCCAGACGCACTCGGAAGCTCACGACAGCGCCGTTCTCGATCGTCACGTCCTGTCGGATCACTTCGGCGACGCGTAGATCACGCACAGACTTGCCCGCCGTCTCGACCGCGTTTCGCGCGGCAGCTTCCCAGGAGTCACTGCTCGTCCCAATTACTTCGGTTACGCGGTACACGCTGTCTGCCATCTGAGCTCCTCTCAACGTCGGGTCGAGTCAGCCTATATCGGCCGGTGGAGCAGGGCAATCGCTCCGGCCGCCGATCATCAGCTCGCGAGGTCGCGACCTGAGCCAGGCGCTCCTCGCAGGCGCCTTCGCGTGGATCCGCTCCCCAGAGCTCGGCTCGCGGCAGGCCGAATCGGACTAGTGCTTTCCCTGATTGGGTTGCGGCCTGCTGCGCTTATGCAATGCGACGAGGGAAGCCCGACCCCCCTGGCGGCAGACAGCTCCAGTTCGTCCAAGTCGGACCCTGGATGAGAGTGCGCACTGGCACCTAAGCGAACGGAGGTGGAGGAAGACTCTCGGCGCTCGCTCCCGCTCTGAGAAGATCCCCAGCGTGACGGGACGGGTGCTTCTTGCGCTGGGATCGCTGCTCCGGCTTGCAGTCGGGACCGGGTACCTCGCTACGCCGGAAGGGATGGCCCGTCGTCAGCTCGCCCCTGACATCCGCGGCCATCCCGATGGACGGATGAGCACACGCGGCTTCGGCGCATTGCATCTGGGCATTGCCTTAGGAACGCTGCGGGCGGCTGCTCGCAACGAGGGATGCCGCGAGGTTGCTGTGCTCAACCTCGTGTGCGCGCTCGGAGATACGACGGCAACGTTGCTTGAGTGGCGTGACCGTGGCAGGCGGGAACGCGTAGTCCTTGGCAGTGTTCCGGTAGATGTCATCGACGCCGCTTGGTGGACGAACGCTCTGCGTCACCTCTGACATCGCGAGGCTCACCGATCCGGACCGAGCCGTCGCAGACGGTCGCACCTTGGACCTGAGCTGTCCGGCCGTTGTCAACGGGCGCTCGCTTTCATTACGCGAGCCGCGCTCCGGCGGACGAGCGCTTTGCGACGAACCCGAACGTCGGCCGCGCCGGCACCGCACTTTCGAGTTCGCCCAGAAGCAGCCACGGCGTCCGCGCGACCGCAACAGGCGTCGAGCGGCGACGCGGTCCGCGGCGGCCTGACGATCGCGATCGTGGCGGAGCGCTCGCCCGACGCACAGCAACCGGCGTGATCCAGACGTCGCCTTTGCACTCGCGCCTCGGGGCACGGCGGGGAGGCGAAAGCGATCGTCGGCAGATGCGGGCTTTCCGCGCTAAGCACAACTCGGGGTTCGTCATCGAGATACGCGCGAGCACGTGAAAGGAGGACGCCGCCCGAGGCCGGGCGGTTTGAGTGAATGCACCGACTCTGCATTGGCATGGGCTGTGACGTCGAGGCGGGTCCGGTCGTAGTGTTGAGCAGGTATGTGGCGACTGGGGGTGATAGCGGGGGCCTTGGCGCTCGCGGGATGCGGCGCAGTCGGGCAGCTTCCTGTCGGCGCGAGTGTCGTGATCGGGGTCGGTGGTCGTGCCGCCGAATCGGTTGGGGGTGCGAAATGCGGGTCTGGGGCGTCGATGAGCACCATGCATCTGTCGTCGCAGACGTCGCCCGGCAGGTGGAGCGCTCCCGTTCCGCTTGTTCCTGCGAGCACGGCGACCGGGTCACTTGGTCTCGCGGCGGCGGCTGGGTCGGTCCTGGCTGGATGGGTGCAGGGCCCGCCGCCCGAGGTGTTCGCGGGTGGGGCGGACAGGTTTAGCGCGAGCGAAGCCAGAACGAGCACGGCGCAAGCCAATGCCGCTAGTCAGGAGGTGATGGTTGCCGAGGGCAATGTCGTGGGTGGGTTCCGCCGCGCGGCGGTGCTGAGTGTCGGCCCGTCAGGGTCGTTGTCGAACCTTCACGTCACCCTGTCGTCGCCTGATGTCGGCTACATGGTCTGGGAGGGGCCGTCCACAGCCCTCCGCTTAGGCGTCGTTTGCAACGGAAAGATTGTTGTCTCGAACAGGCGGTTGGTTCGCGACGCGGTGCCGCTGGCGCTGTTCCCGCTTAGCGACGGCCGTGCCGCGCTTGTGTTTGACAAGTACGGGCATGGCACGCCGTTTCTCGAGTATGGGCTGGTGTCGGTTACGGGCCGGATGGGGAAGATCGCCCGGATCGCGCATCCTGGTCCCCGCGATACGGCCGCGACAGACCTGTCGGTCAATCCTCGCGGCGAGCTGATCGCTTCGTGGGTTCACAACGATCTCGCGTCTCGCCCGGGAACCTCGCCAACCTCTCCCGGATTCGTCCCGGCGCAGCTGGTGGTCGCCCTGTGCAGACCGGCTTTCCACTGTGCGTCCCCCGAAACGATCCCGCTCGGCACCACCAGGCCAGCGTGCATCAATCCTGCCGTTGCGATCAGTCCCGACGGCACGGCGACCGTGATCGCAGCCGCCGACGACTGGGGCACGGGTTGCGACGATCCGCTTGGAGTCAGAGCTTCGGTCACGCCGCCCGGAAGCACCAACCTGCAACCGATGCGAGCGATCCAAACGGAGGGCGATTGGCCAATCGCCGAACCGGTCGGCCGGGCCGGCACGGTCTGGCGTTTAACTCCGGGCTCGCCTCGTCGGATTCCTTTTCATCGTCATTCCTGCCAGCGACTGGCATCGCACACGCGCGCACGTCGCTGCTCGACAACGGCGGGTTCTGGAACACGGGTCAGCAGCTCTTGGCGCCCGCGAACAACGGCTGGTACGTGATCACCTGGTCCCACGCAAACCGCAAAGCCAACCCGAACGTCTCGCTCAAAGCGGTCGTTGGACACGATGGTCAGCTTCCGCGCTCTTCGGTCGCTGTCGGCGCGACTAACCACATCTCGGCGTATCTGGGAGCGGCCGACGCCCGCGGCGACGCGATCATCCTCTTCAGCGGGTCGACCGACACGGGTAACGGGGCAATGTGGCCGTACACCAGCGGCCTCTACACCACGGTCCTACGGCCCTAGACCGTCGCCGCCTGGCTCTGTTCGCCTCATCGGCCCTAAACGACTTACGACAAGAAGGTGGGAGGCGACCCGCCAACGCCCGATTTCACGCTGGGCTCTCACGTGCCGTTGCGTCCTCCTACTCGGCCTGCTCATCGGTCGGTGCGGGCTGCCCAGCTCGATAGGTCTGGAAGAGTTCGAACTCAACATTCTCGGCGAAGTCGCGGGCGGCTTTCCACGCGTCGTCCTCCCACCCCATCAGGGCGAACCGGCCGGTCGCAGCTTGTCGAAGCGCTCTGACGATGCAGAACGCCTGCTGGCTCACGGACGTCGAGTTGGTGCCCACCGGAACGGTCTTCACACCGGGCGACAGAGTCGGCGCTGCGTCCTCGACCAACATCGCCGACTCGAGCCCAAAATACGTCACGTGCGAGACGGCCGACAGCTTGCTCCACAGGAGCTTGCCGATCGTGGCGTCGGTGTCGCTCACGAGCAATCGGGTGATGCCCTTCTGGATCGACGGCCTTTCGACTCCGTCAACACGCGGGGTCCCCCGGCTGCGGGGCTTCCACGGCTTCCCGTCGTTGTCGGTAGCAGCCCAGCCGAGTTCCGTCGCGTAGGCGGGTCCCACAGCCCCTTTCGCCGTGGGCGGTTCCCGTTCGGCCTTAGCTCGTACGGCAAACGGTCCGGGCCGAAGTCGCTCCGGCCCTTCCAACTCACGCCGGCGGTCCTCGACGCGTGTAGAGAGGTTGCCGCAAAGTGCTCGCAGGCTTCAGCGATGGCGCGCACGCGGTCGAGGTATCCAGGGCCGGGCGGCGCACAGGCGCTGGCATTGAAGGCATCGTCGAGGCTGTTGCTCGCGGACTGCACGAGCTTGGCCACGCTCTCACCGGTGCCCGCCGGCGGGAGGAACCTCCGCATCGCCCCATCCTCCTCTACGGTGTTCGCCGTAGCGGGGCGACTGGGAGCCGGGTACGTCCCAGCGGCCGAGCGATCAGGAGCCTCGTCGCGTCACGGGTTGGTCGCGGCAAGCATCCGCTCGAGGTCCGAGCGGCGCACGATCCACTTGCGCACGCCCGCCCGTGATGCCTTGAGCTGACCTCTGCCGGCGGATGGAAGCTGTCCGAGCTGCAGCGCCGCGACGTTCAGGACTTCGTCGACGGCCTTCGCTAGCCAGGGCCTCTCCCCCTCGACGAGCACGAACATCCTCGACCGGCTCCGGGTCATCTTCCGGCGCGCGATCCGCCGCGACGAGGTCTCGCTCGACCCGACAGAGAACCTCGACCTCCCCGCAATCCGCGGCCGCCGGGATCGGATCGAGCCGCCCGAGGTGGCGCACGAGCTCCTCGCCGCTCTGCCCGACAGCGAAAAGGCGTTCTGGGCGGTGGCGCTCTTCTGCGGTCTGCGCCGCGGCGAGCTGCGAGGCCTTCAGTGGACGAACGTCGACTTCGACGCCGGGCTGATCCGCGTCGAGCGCTCTTGGGATCCGGTCAAGGGCCCGGTCGACGTCAAGACCGGCGCCGGTCGCCGTGCCGTCCCTATGGCATTCGTCGTCCGCCGCGAGCTGATGGCGCACAAGGCGCGAACAGGACGGGCGGGCCCCGACCTCGTGTTCGGCCGCACGGCAACCGAAGCGTTCTTCGCCTCCACTATCCGCGCCCGGGCGAACAAGGCATGGCTCGAAGCCGGGCTCGAGCCGATCACCCCCCACGAGGCGCGCCACTGTGCGATCTCCTACTTCATCGCCGCCGGCCTCGATTGGAAGCAGATCTCCACTTGGGCCGGGCACGGCGACGTTCGCCAGACGTGGAACCGCTACGGACACCTCGTCCCGGGGGGCGAAGAGCAAGCGCGCGAGCGCCTCGACGCCTACCTGACCCCGCCCCAGCTCACCCCGACTGTGGCGCACACTGTGGCGCACGACCCCCAGAACGACGAAACCCCCGTGAACACAGGCGTTCTGAAGTACCGCTACCGGGATTCGAACCCGGGTTTCCGCCGTGAGAGGGCGGCGTCCTAGTCCCCTAGACGATAGCGGCGGGGGTGCGCGGCTCGAGCAAGCGTAGCGTGCGCCCTGGCGGGCCGCATGGGCGCCAGGATGTTCACAGGAAGCCGGCTCGCGGCTCTTGGGGGGATGCTAAGTTCGGCGCCGACGCCGGGAGCGCCGATGCCATTGCCGGGATCCCTTCACAGGAAACCAGCGTGCCCTGAGCCGCCGCACGTTCCTGCTCGATGGAGCGAGCGCGCTGGCCGCTGGGACCATCGCGGGCCGGTTCATGCTGCCCCGACGCGCGTGGTGGCAACCGGCCCTTGACGTGACTCAGCCGAGCGCGTCGCAGGTGGAGGCGCTGCGGGTGCTCGGCCGCACCCGGATGCGGTTGCCGGACTCGCTGCCCAACGAGGCGATGGCCGCGGGCACCGACACGATCCCCGAGATCGAGCACGTGGTCGTGCTGATGATGGAGAACCACTCATACGACAACTTCTTCGGGATGCTGGGTCGTGGCCCGGGCCAGCGGCCGAGGGGCGACGGGTTCACGGTGGCCCTCGACGGCTATCCCACGGCCAGCAATCCGTACCCCAACGGTCATGCGCAGCGGGCCTTTCCGATGCCGACCACGTGCCAGCTGTCGAGCTCGCCCAGCCAGGAATGGGAGCAGTCGCACATCCAGTACGACAAGGGGCGCAACGACGGGTTCGTGATCTCCAACAGCGGCCCGGTGGCGATGGGCTACTGGGACGAGCACAGCCTGCCCTTCACCTACTCGCTGGCCAGTCAGTTCCCAATCGGCGACCGCTGGTTCTGCAGCGTGCTCGGGCAGACCGATCCGAATCGGCGGTACCTCATCGCCGCGACCTCGACAGGGATGATCGATGACGTCGGGACCTCGCCCGGCAGCTTCGTGCCCGACGCCTCGCTCGCGGCGCCGTCCAACGGAACGATCTTCGAGCGCCTAAGTCAGGCCGGGATCAGCTGGAACGACTACAACGAGGGCTTTCCGACGGGCACGACGATGGAGCTGTACCCCACCCCCGACGCCGCCTTCTCGGAGACGAACGCTCCGCCGATCGACCAGTTCTTCACCGACGCCAAGGCCGGCACGCTGCCGCAGTTCAGCCTGCTCGATCCGGACTACGACACCCAATCTCAGGAGAACCCTCAGAACATCGTCGTGGGCGAAGCGTTCCTGGCGTCGGTCGTCGAAGCGCTCGGTAGCTCGCCGCTGTGGCCAAAGACGCTGCTGATCCTCACCTACGACGAGCACGGCGGCTATTACGACCACGTGCCACCACCAGCGGCGCTGGCGCCCGACGCAATCCCGCCGGTGGTCCAGCCGGGCGAGTCCACATACGACGGCTTCACCCGCTACGGCTTCCGGGTGCCATCGGTCCTGATAGGGCCCTACGCGAAGCGCGACTACGTCAGTCACGTGGTCTACGACCACACCTCGATCTTGGCCTTTGTCGAGCGCAAGTGGAACCTGCCGGCGATGACCTACCGGGACGCCAACGCCAACGACCTCCTCGACTTCCTGGATCACGACGCGATGGGCAAAGGCCAGCCCACATTCCCCGAGCTGCCCACCCTCGCTGGGCCGGGCGACACTCCAGCCAGGCTGGCATGTTCGAAGACCGGGCCGGGAACGATCCCGCCGCAGCTTCCCGCACAGGTGCTCGAACTTCGCTACATCGGACTAAAGCGGCGGCTACGTGAGCTCGTCGTCGCGCTTCAGACCAATCACGGCTCGATGCTCGGGCTCGATGTCGAGCTGTTCCGCGGCCAGTGTCGCGTGGCGCACCACAGCGTGGCGCGCGTGTCGACCGCCGGTCGTCGGGTCGTGCTCAGGCTCCCGCGCCGCTCACCGAGGGACCGCCGCTACACGCTTGTCGTGCGCCAGGGTCAGCAGACGCTCGTTCAGCGCCCCGTCACGGTCGGCTGAGCACGACCTCGGCCACCCCCACCGGAATGCGGGCGAGAGGACTCGAACCTCCACGCTCTTACGAGCACACGGTCCTGAGCCGTGCCTGTCTACCAATTCCAGCACGCCCGCGTGGCTTGGCGAGTTTAGTACCCGGGCCCGGGCCGGGCCGCGAGCGCGGGCTGGCGCAGCCCTCGGCGGGCGCGCCGTGGACCCCGTCAACCCCGCCCTACAACCACCCCTTCTCCTCCGCCACGCGCACCGCCTCGGCCCGGTTGCGGGCGTCGAGCTTGCGCATGACCGACGAGAGGTGGTTGCGGACGGTTCCCGGGGAGAGGTAGACGGCGGCGGCGATGTCCGCGATGGTGGCGTACTGGCGCGAGGCGGCGAGGACCTCGTGCTCGCGGGCGGTCAGGGTGCTCTCGCCCTCGCTGAGCGCCGCGGCGGCCAGCCCGGGATCGACGACGCGCTCGCCGGCGGCGGCACGGCGGATGGCGTGGGCGAGCTCGGAGGCGGGCGCGTCCTTGAGCATGAACCCGGCGGCGCCGCCCGCCATGGCCCGGCGCAGGTACCCGGGGCGGCCGAAGGTCGTCACGATCAGCACGCGGCACTGGGGAAGTGAGCGACCGAGCTCGTCGGCCGCCTCGAGGCCGGTCATGCCCGGCATCTCGATGTCGAGGACGGCGACATCGGGGCGGGCGGCGAGCGCGGCCGCGACGACCTCGTCTCCCCGGGAGACCTGGGAGACCACCTCGATGTCGGCTTCGAGCCCGAGCAGGCTGGCCAGGGCGCCGCGGACCATGCGCTGATCCTCGGCGAGGAGGACGCGGATCACGGGCGATTGGACACTGGCACGGTGACGGCGAGCCGGTAGCCGCCCTGGGGCAGGGCGCCCGCTTCCACGCGGCCGTGGAGAATCCGGGCTCGCTCGGTCAGCCCGGCGAGTCCGTGGCCCGAGCGCCCATTTGCGCGCTCCATCTTGTCGTGCAGATCCGCCCGGGAGGACCCCTGCCCCACCCCGTCATCGACGATCTCCACGGCGGCGTCGGTGAGGCTCGACCGGATCGTCACCGTGCAGTGGCGGGCGTCGCTGTGTCGGATGACGTTGGTGGCCCCCTCGCGCACGGCCCAGGCGAGCACGGCCTCGACCTCGGGATCCAGGGCGGTGGGCGACCGGTCCAGGTCGGTGCGAATCCCGGCCGCCGACAGCGCCATCCGGGCGCCGCTGAGCTCGCCGTCGAGCGTCGGCCGGCGATAGCCGCTGACCGCGTCGCGGACCTCGCTCAGGGCGCCGCGGGCGACCTGCTCAAGCTCAGTGATCTCGGCCCCGGCCTCATCGGGCCGGTCGGGCAGGAGCCGGCCGGCGAGCTCGGCCTTCAGCGCGATCACGGACAGGGAATGGCCGAGCAGGTCGTGCAGATCGCGGGCGAAGCGCTCGCGCTCCTCGGCCACGGCCATACCCGCCAGCTCGGCTCGGGCCGCGCTCAGCTCGTCGTTGCGGATGCGCAGATCGCGCATGACCAGCAGCAGCAGCCCGATGCCGACGGTGCTGGCCACCCACCCGACGATCTGTCCCCCGGACGCTCCGCCCACGGCCGAGGTCACGCCAGCGAGCACCGCGCAGGCGACCACGCCGACGAATCCGAACCGAGGCGAGATCAGCCCGGCGCAGGCGGCGCAGTAGGTGAAGAGAAAACCCCAGCTCGATGGGTCGCTCAAGGTGAGCCCGCCGGCCAACGCGACCAGGACGACGAACAGCACGGGAAGCGCCCGGTCGGCCCGGCGGCTGCGCCAGATGAAGATGAGCGCGGTGTAGGTCAGGACGAACGCCACCGCGGCGGCGATTGTCAGCGCCTGTCGGAGCTCCGAGCCGTGCTGGCCGACCGCGTTGATGGCCGGGAACAGGATGAACGCCAGCCATACGAGCGCTGCGGTCCGCTGGGCCAGGCCGCGCGGATAGCGGTTGCCGAACCACAGACCGCGCGGGCCTTCCCGGTACCACCTCTCGTCACGGTCGCTCAAACGAGCTCTCCCTGCGGCCTTTGCAGGAACCGGATCATGAGGAAGATCCCGACGGCTGTCCAGATCGCGAGCGACCTGACGTCCTGCGTGTTGATCCCGGCTCCGGTCGTGTGTGGATTGAACGCGTACTGGAGACCGTTGGCCAGCGGCTGAATCGGGAAGAGCTTGGCGATGTCCTGTAGCGACTGGGGCAGTCCGTTGGTCGGGAACCAGATGCTGGAGATGAAGGTCAGCGGCAGGATCGTCAGGTTGACGATCACCGGGGCGGACTCGGCGTTGGACATCAAACGCACGACGCCGATGCCGAGCGTGGTGAACGCCGCCGTACCGAGAACCAGCGTCAGGACGAGTCCGGGAAGCATCGAGGCCCGGAAGTCCAGCCCGTAGAGCACGCCGCCGAGGATGAGCACGATCGCCGTCATGGCTCCGACGATCAGGACGGTCGAGCCGATCCGAGCCACCACGTAGGCCCACCGCGGCAACGGCGTGCCCTGCATCCGCTTGAGGACGCCCTCATCACGCAGGATGGCGGTCGAGATGGCCAGGTTGACGTAGCTCGTGGCGATCACACCGTAGGCCAGGATCCCGGGCACGAAGAAGTCGTCGTACGGGATCCCACGGAGCGACTTCAGATGCTGGCTCTTGTCGATGCTGGCGAAGATGACCAGGAACATCAGCGGGAACGCGAAGGTGAGGATCCCGCGACCCCGATTGCGCCAGAAGGCGCGTTGCTCGTAGCGAACCTGCCAGGCCACCAAACCGAGGTCGCGCCGGAGAGAAGGTGTCAGCACTGCGTTCATCGAATCGCCTCCTCGGCCACGCGAGTTTCAGTGGATCCCTGGGCCTCGTGCTCCGCGGATCCGGTCAGCTCCAGGTAGATGTCCTCGAGCGTGGGCTGGTTCACGGAGAAGTGCTCGAGCTCGACGCCGTGGTCGATCGCCCAGCTGGTGATCTGGTGGGTGGCCCGGACGGCCTCCGGGGTGTGGACGACCACGTCCTCGCCGTCGAGCGAGCGCTGGCCGCTGGCCAGATCCGGAAGGTCGCCCAGCGACCAGCCGGCGGGCAGGCGGAACCGAACCTCGGCCGGGCGCAGGTCGCGCCCGCCCAGCTTGTCGGGCCGGCCGCTGGCGATGATCTGCCCGGCGTTCATGATCGCGACGCGATCGGCCAGATGCTGCGCCTCGTCCATGTAGTGGGTGGTCAGAAAGACGGTCTTGCCGAGCTCGCACAGCGACCGGACGGTCGACCAGGCGCCGCGGCGGGCCGCCGGGTCAAAGCCCGTCGTCGGCTCGTCGAGGAAGACCAGGTCGGGGTCGCCGACGAGGGCGAGCGCGAGGTCGAGCCGGCGACGCTGCCCGCCCGAGAGCTTCCTGGCCCGGACGTTGCGGCTCTCGCCCAGGTCGACGAGCTCGATCAGCTCGTCGACCGGGCGCCCGCGCGAGTGGTAGCGGCCGTACATCTCGATCAGCTCGGCCACCGTCAGGTCGTTCTGGACGCCCGACTTCTGCAGCACGATGCCGACCCGCTCACGCAGCTCGCGCTGGGCGTGGGCCGGGTCCATCGCCAGCACGCGGACTTCCCCGCCCGAGCGGACGCGGTAGCCCTCGAGGATCTCTACGGTGCTCGTCTTACCGGCGCCGTTGGGACCCAGCAGGCAGAAGACCTCTCCCCGCGTGACCTCGAAACTGATGCCGCGGACGGCCTCCAACTGGTCGTAGGCCTTGCGCAGATCGCGGACTTCGATCGCGAGCTCGCGTGGCCGTGAGGTAGTCGTATTCATGCGCTCCAGCGTAGGGTCGGCGTGCCCCGCGCGTAAGTGTCGGGCGGCCGAAACCGGCCGTGACATTCGTCATGTGTTCCAGTGCACGACGACCTCGGTCTGCCGCTCGAAGCCGAGGGTGCAGACGGCGCCCGCCCCGAGCGCGAAGCGAGCCCCGGCGGCCGGCTCCATCCCGATCCATCGGGCGGCCACGACCCGGAGGATGTGTCCGTGGGCGAAGGCGAGGGTGTCCTCCTCAGTGCTGCGCAGCCGCTCCAGCGCGCTGTCGGCCCGGGCCCCCACCTGATCCGGTTGCTCTCCGCCCGGGCAGCCGTCGCGCCACAGGCTCCAGCTCGGGTTCTGCTCGCGGATCTGCGGGGTGGTCAGACCCTCGTACTCGCCGTAGTTCCACTCGTGCAGGTCCTCGCAGAGCACGGCCAGGTCGCCGAAGCCGGCCAGCTCGCACGTCTCGCGGGCTCGCCGCAGCGGGCTGCACAGGACCATCGAGAAACGCCGCCCCCGGAGCTCAGCGCCCACCATCCGCGCCCGCTCGCGCCCCGGCTCGGTCAGCGGCAGATCGGTGTAGCTGGTGTGCCTGCCGTTCGCGCTCCATTCGGTCTCGCCGTGGCGGACCGTCACGATCTCCATGTCTCACCCCTCCTCGCCGGTAGCCGCGCCGACGGTCAGCTGTCGCTGGCGTCGTAGGCCTCGACCGCGATCGTCTGGCGGGCGCTCTCCTCGTCCCACTCCGATTCCGCGTGTTCGCTCTCGACGTGGTGCTGCATCCGCCGCAGCAGCTCCTCGTCGTTGGCGGCGGCCAGCGGCTCGCCGCACAGGTTGCACTCCACCACACGCATGGTCATCGGGCCACTCCCTCTCTCGGGGTTTTCGTAGGTGACGCCATCATCGTCCACCGGCTCGCTTGATCGCCCGGGCGTGGCCCCGGGGCCGCGATTCGGAGTGCTCGAGCTCCTCGACGGCCAGCAGCGCCGCTCCGAGCACGCCGGCGCGCACCCCGTGCCGGGCCAGGCGGATTCTCGCGTGCTGCGCCAGACCCGGGTGCGCGTACGAGCGCGCCACCTGGACCGCGGGCTCGAGCAGCAGGTCGCCGGCCAAGGCCGCGCCCCCGCCGATCACGACCTCGTCGGGGTCAAAGGTGTTGATCGCGTTCGCGACGCCGATCCCGACCCGCTCGCCCCAGATCCGGACCGTCCAGGCGGCCGCCGAATCGCCGGCTTGGGCGGCCTCGACAACCTCGGGGCCTAGCACCGGCTGGCCATCGGCCACTCGCTGCCCAAGGGCCGAATCGGGGTGCAGCCTGGCCGCCTCGCTGGCCAGCCGGTCCAGGGCGTGGCCGGACGCCACCGCTTCCAATGAGCCCGGCTGCGGGAAATGGGATGCCGGCGGAACGGGATCCTCGCCTTGCAGAGCGAGCCCGACGATCGTGTGTCCCAGCTCCGCTGCGCCTCCCCTCGAGCCACGGTAGATGCGCCCGCCGAGCACCAGCCCGCCACCGATGCCGGTCCCGACCGTGAGCATCACCAGGTTGCTCGAGACCAGGCGCAGCTGCTCGTCATGGGCCTCGGCGAGCGCCGCGACGGTGGCGTCATTGTCGACGAACACGGGAACCCCCAGTCGCCCGCCCAGCACGTCCCTGAGGGCCACGTCGGCGAGCGGGATGTTGACTGAGGAGATCACCTTTCCGGTCTCCCAGTCGACCACCGACGGGACGCCGATGCCGACGCCGTCGAGCCGGTCGCGGCGGCAGTACCGGACGAGCTCCGCGAGCTGGTCGATCAGGGCAGCCGAACTGGACAGCTCGGTCGGTCGCAGCAGCCCGGGCGCGGCCACCTGACCGTCGACGAGCAGCTCGACGGCTACCTTCGTGCCACCGAGATCGACACCCACGACCGAAACGCTCATTTCAGGCCGTCCGCGGCGGCGGGGTCGAGCAGGACCGTGGTTTGGTCGGCGAGCGGAACCAGCATCGAAGCCGGAACGTGCGGGTCGGGCTTGGCGTCCGGGCCAAAGGCGGAGCGGACGGCCCAGACCTTGGACTCTCCCGTGGCCAGGAACACGACCTGCTTGGCAGCGGCCAGCGCGGGCAAGCTCAGCGACACGCGGGGAACGAACGGCTCCAGGCCGGCTTCCGGGACGGGCACGACGAACAGCCCACGCTCCGCGAGCGTGTCCTGGTCCGGGAACAGCGAGGCAGTGTGGCCGTCAGGGCCCAGCCCGAGCAACACGAGGTCGAACTTGGGCGAGCCTGCGTCGCGCAGCTCGCGCTCGTACGCCTCCGCGCCCTGCTCGGGTCCGAGCTCCCCGGGGATCCGCCGCACGTCTGGGGCCGGGAGGTCCGCCAGGGGATCGAGCAGCGCCTCCTTCACCATTCGGTAGTTGGAGCGATCGTCGTCGGGCGGCACGCATCGCTCATCGCCGAACCAGAGCGTGGTGTCGCCGAAGTCACGACCCATGGCCCGCAGCGCCTGCGTCAGCTCCTCGTAGGCCAGGCGGGGGGTGGAACCGCCGGCCAGGACGACGTGCCCGTCGCCCAGCACGGCGCTCAGCAGCATCGCCGAGCACGCGCGGGCCGGATCCTCGAGGACCTCGATCTCCAGGCTCACGAGCCCTCGCCGAAGAAGCCGCTGGCGATCCCCAGCGCCGGACCATACGTCGGGTCGCGGAGCAGGGCCTGCCGCACCCCTTCACCGAGGATCCCGCCCTCCCCGCGCGAGGCGCCGAGGACGAGCCAGGTCAGCTCCTCACCATCGGCCGTCACCTCACGGGCGGTGAGCCCGCCGCGCGACCGGTCGAGCGACAGCGAGCAAGCCGGGCGCCAAGAGACCGTGACACCGGCCAGTCCAGGTGCGTCCTGGTCCACCGGCTCGAGCACGATCTCGACCTTCTCTCCGTCCGCGGCCGTGGCCGTGCCGCCCAGGCGCAGGCGGTCCATCGGACGTAGAGACCCGACCTCCCAGCCCAGCCGGGAGGCCAGCCATCCGGCCAGCAGCGCTGCGGACGTCGTGGAGCTCTGCTGATGACGGACCCGGAGCTCCTCCAGTTGCGACAGCGCCGCCAGGCGGTCTGGCGGATCGAAGCTGGCGGCCAGGCGCTCGCGCCAGGGAGTCGTGCGCAGCCACGCGAGGTCGACGACGTACGCGGACCGCAGCAGGTCGGTGGCGTGGGCCAGGGCCTCGCGTGCGTCGAGCTGATCGTCGGAGTCGATCAGGATCACGTCGATCATCGGCATCAGGACCTCGACCGCCTCGTCGTGGCCGTGCGGAGCCCACAGCATGGTCGAGAGCTCCGAGACGAGCACCGGGTCGACGATCGTGTCCAGACGCTTGAGCTGGTCGGGGCCCAGGTCGATCTCGACCTTCTCCTGCATCGGGCTGATCCCCGAGCCGGCCGAATCGTCGTAGCTCATCGTGGCGACGGCATCGAGGGTCTGGCGACCCTCCTCGACCGCGCACAGGACGGTGCGCGACGCGTGGTAACGACCCACGCGCTCGAGGCGGTTGGCGATCTCCCCCTTCCAGGCCCGGTCGACGACCACAACGAGGTTGAGGACTCGCGCCGGTGCCAGCGCGCGGTTGGCGGCGTGACGCTCGCGCAGCAACTCGCGCAGCGCAGCGTCGATCCTGTCAGGCGTCGTGTCGCGCTCGGCCCAGACGTCCTCGCTCACGGCCGCGGTGGCGCTCACAGTCGCCGCCACTGCCGCCCATCGTCAAGGATGCGGTTGGCCTCTTCGGGTCCGGCCGACCCAGCCGGGTACTGCGGAATCGGCGAGGTGGTGTCCTGGCGCCAGCCGGTCAAGATCGGGTCGATGATCGACCACAGCGCCTCGATCTCGTCGTTGCGGGTGAACAGCGTCGCGTCGCCGCGCATGGCATCGAGAATCAACCGCTCGTAGGCCTCGGGCGACTCGGACATGAACGACGTCCCGTAGCGGAACTCCATGTACACCGGACGGATTCGCATTCGCGCACCCGGGATCTTGGCCCCCAGCGACACCGCGACGCCCTCGTCGGGCTGCACGGTGAGGATGATCTGGTTGGGCTGAACGCCGACCGAGCCGGTGCTCTGAAAGGCCAGGTGGGGAACGGGCTTGAGCGTCACGACGATCTCGGTCACGCGGCGGGCCAGGCGCTTGCCGGTGCGCAGGTAGAACGGCACGCCCTCCCAGCGCCAGTTGGAGACCTGGACGCGCAGGGCCGCGTAGGTCTCGGTGCGCGAGTCTGGGGGAACCCCGTCCTCCTGCAGGTAGCCCGGGACCGGCTTGCCCGCGATCATCCCCGGGCCATATTGGGCCCGGACGGCGATCGAGGGGACCTCCTCGATCGTCGGCGGCGCGATCGCCTCGAGCACCTTGACCTTCTCATTGCGAACACGGTTGGCCTCGAACGCGCTCGGCGGCTCCATGGTCAGGAGCGCGAGCAGCTGCATCATGTGGTTCTGGACCAGATCGCGTAGCGCCCCGGCGTGGTCGTAGTAGCCGGCTCGACCACCGATCCCGAGCTCCTCGGCCGCGGTGATCTCAACGTGATCGATGAAATTGCGGTTCCACACCGGCTCGAACAGGGCGTTGGCGAACCGCAGAGCCATCAGGTTCTGCACGGTCTCCTTGCCCAGGTAATGGTCGATCCGGAAGATCTGGGACTCGTCGAGCACGTCGAGCAGGTCCGCGTTCAGCGCGCGGGCCGTGGCCAGGTCGTAGCCGAACGGCTTCTCGATTACGAGCCGGGTGGCCCCGTCCTTGCCGCCGGTGAGCCCGGCCGCGGCGAGCTTGCCGGCTATGACCGGGAAGAACTCAGGCGCCGTCGACAGGTAGAAGATCCGGTTGAGCTTCTCCGCCGAGCGGTCGTCGAGCTCCTGCAGCACCCGGCCGAGCTGGGCGTAGGCGTTGTCGTCGTCAAAGGCGCCGCCGATGTAATGGGCCTCCTTCAGGAGCCCGTCGAGCACGTCGGGGTTGGGCTTCCGTCGTGAGAAGCGGTCGATGGAGTCGCGCACCTGCTCGCGGAATCTCTCGTCGGTCTCCGCGCGCCGGGCCACGCCGACCAGCTCGAAGCGTTCAGGCAACGCTCCGTCGTGGGCGAGGTTGTACAGGGCCGGGAGCAGCTTGCGGTTGGCCAGGTCTCCCGTGGCGCCGAAGATGACCAGCACCGTGGGGTGGACGGGGAGCCGTTCGAGTCCCTCGATGAGGGGGTTCTCGCCGGTCTGCTGGCCCTCGACGACAGTGCTCATCGCGCCTCCCCGCTCAGTCCTGGCTCAACAGCGTGGTGATCCGATCGGTCAGCCCCCGCACGGCCTGCGCCGGATCCCCCTCGAGCTTGACGCGCTCGGCCGCCAGCCCGTGGCCGCGCAGCGTCTGGAGGTCACCCGCCGCCTGGGCGGCGATCAGGGTCCCGAACGAGTAGCTCGCGCCCGGGATGTCGACGTCGCGGTGCGGGTCGTTGACCAGCTGCAGGAATCGCCCGGTGGGCGGTCCGCCCTTGTGCAGCTGACCGGTGGAGTGCTGGAACCGCGGCCCGTAGCCGAACGTGACCGCGGCGCCGGTGGCGGCGCGGATCGCGATCCGCAGTTCGGCGATCGCGTCGTCGAGCTCCTGG
Organism: uncultured Solirubrobacterales bacterium; assembly: GCA_963704385.1. Classification (GTDB taxonomy): domain Bacteria; phylum Actinomycetota; class Thermoleophilia; order Solirubrobacterales; family Solirubrobacteraceae; genus Palsa-465. The sequence goes on along the minus strand of OY969904.1, from coordinate 3,759,456 downwards.
GAGGGCGGGAGATATCCGAGGATGGCGACGTAGTGAGGGGGGCTTGCGTCGGCCAGCAGCGCGCGCAGCTCGGCGTCGCCCGCGGACTCGATGACTGGAATAGACCCCCCGTCTAACACCTTCTGGGTGTTGTCCTTGGCCTCCTGGACGTTGGGCTGGTCGAACGGGTTGATCTCGAGCGCCCACCCCACGACGGCGACGGCGAACTCGGCGATGAAGAAGATCCGGCCGAGATCCGCCGGTCCGTGGGTCGAGAGCGTCATCGTCGGGTGGCCGGCCGCGGCCAGCTTCTCGATCGCGCCGTCGAGCCCCGCATCCGGGTCATCGGCGTTGCGCAGGTAGGCGAACACCCGGTCGTGGCCATACACCTCCGGATCTCCGAGCGGCTCGTCGGCGACCGGCAGGATTCCCCGGCCGTGCTTGCCGGTCGATTCGGCCACCAGCTGCTCGGCCCACAGGCCGAAGCTCTCGATCGGCGGTGAGACCAGGAACGTCAGCTTGTCTCGGCCCTGGCGGCCCAGCTCGCCGACGGCCGCTCCGAGCCACAGGCCCGAGTTGTTCTCCGAGGAGTCGTAGTGGGCGCAGTTCTGCTCGCCGACCTGGCAGCGGTGCAAGAGGGCCTCGATTCCGACGCCCATCGACGCCGCCGGCACCAGTCCGAACAGGGACATCACGCTGTAGCGCCCGCCGATGTCGGGCGGGTTGAGGAACGTGCGCCGCAGTCCGTCGTCGCTGGCGATCCGCTCGAGCGGGCTGCCGGGATCGGTGATGACGACGAACTGGTTGGGCCGGGCCAGGGTGGCGAAGTGCCGATACTGGGAGATCGTCTCGATCGTCCCTCCGGACTTGGACGAGACGATGAAGATCGTCTTGGCCGGATCGATCGACTCCTGCACGGCCAGGATCACGTCCGGATGGGTCGAGTCCAGCACCTGCAGGCGCAGGCCGCCGGGGACATCGCCGAACGACCGCCGGATCACCTCCGGCCCCAGCGACGAGCCGCCCATCCCGAGCAGGACGGCGTCGGTGAAGCCCTCCGCGCGCACCTCGGCCGCGAACTCGTGCAGCTGGGAGGCGTGCTCGAGCATCGTCTCGGACACCGTGAGCCAGCCGAGCCGGTCCTCGATCTCCGGCACGCCCGGCCCGCCCCACAGCGACGGGTCCCGGCGCCACAGGCGCTGGGCGACGTTCTCGGTGACCGCGTTCTTGACCCGGCCGGCCACCGGGGCCTGGACGTCGGCCGGAAGGCTGCCCTGGATCGTGCTCGGGCGGCCGGTAACGACCGCGGCCCGCCGCTCGTCGATTCCCTCGATCAAGCGGTTCATCGCGTCCTCGAACTGCTTGACGCCGTCCTCGAGCAGCTCGTCGGTCACCTGCCCCATGTCGATCCCGGCTCCGGCCAGCGCGGCCAGGTCGGCGGAGGGATCCTGCTCCGCCGTCGGACCAGGGACCTCACCGTGGTCGGCGAAGGCCAGCAGGGTGGCCAGCGGCATCGTGTTGACCGTCTCCGCGCCCACCAAGCCCTCGACGTACATGGTGTCCTTGTAGTTCGGGTTCTTGGTGCTCGTCGACGCCCACAATGGCCGCTGTACGGCCGCGCCGGCTTGGCGCAGGGTCTCCCAGCGCGGCCCCGAGAAGATCTCCTTGAATCGGCGGTAGGCCTCGCGCGCGTTGGCCATGGCCGCCCGGCCCTGGAGGTCCTGGCGCCCGAGGTCGTCGAGCTTGCGGTCCACGTTGGTGTCCACGCGCGAGACGAAGAACGACGCCACCGAGTTGAGGTCGAGCGAGCGCCCCTCGGCGTGACGGCGCTCCAGGCCGTGAATGTAGGCCTCGGCCACGGCCTCATAGGCCGAAACGGCAAACAGGAGGGTGACGTTGATGTTGATGCCCTCGTAGATCGCCTGCTCGATCGCCGGCACCCCTTCGGGCGTGCCGGGGATCTTGATCATCACGTTCGGACGATCCACCGCCTCCCAGAACCTGCGGGCCGCGGCGAGCGTCTGCTCGGTGTCGAAGGCCAGCTCGGGCGCGACCTCCAGCGACACGAACCCGTCGCGTCCACCGGCCTCGCGGTACACATCGGCCAGCACGTCGGCGGCCAGCTGGACGTCCTTGATCGCGATGTGCTCATAGATCGCCTGGGCCTCGAGCTCCTGACGGGCCAGGTCCTTGAGGTCCTCGTCGTAGTCGGTCGAGCCGAGGATGGCCTTCTCGAAGATCGACGGGTTCGAGGTCACGCCGCGCAACGACTCCTCGGCCACCATCCGGGCCATCTCGCCGCCCTCGATCAGGGAGCGGCGGATCTGATCAAGCCAAACGCTGACGCCGGCCTGGGTCAGCGCCTCGAGCCTGGGGTTGACCTGCGTCGCAGTGCTCATCTATCAGCCTCCGTTCACGCGTTTCACGACCGCGCGGGCGCTCTCGGCGATGCGCTCGGGCGTGAACCCAAAGTGCTTGTAGAGGGCCCCGGCCGGTCCCGAGGCGCCGAACGTCTCCATCCCGATCGCCTCTCCGGCGTCGCCCACCCACCGGTGCCAGCCGAACGGGCTGGCCGCCTCCACCGACACCCGGGCCCGGCAGGCCGGGGGCAGCACCGAATCCCGGTACTCGTGATCCTGGGCGGCGAAGTGCTCCATGCACGGCATGCTCACGACCCGCGTGGCGATCCCCTCGGCCTCGAGCAGGTCGGCGGCCCTGGCACAGATGTGGACCTCCGTGCCGGTGGAGATGAAGATCAGCGCGGGCGGGTCAGGCTCGTTGTAGGAGAAGCGCAGCGTGTAGGCGCCTCGCTCGATCGCGTCGTAGGGGATCGAGGACGGGTTCCAGGTGGGAACGCCCTGGCGCGAGAGGACCAGCGCCGAGGGGTGGTCGGCGGTGGCGATCGCATAGCGCCAGGCCAGCGCGGTCTCGTTGGCCCCGGCCGGGCGGATCACCGACAGGTCGGGCACGGCCCGGAGGCCGGCCAGCTGCTCGATCGGCTGATGGGTGGGCCCGTCCTCGCCGAGCCCGATCGAGTCGTGGGTGTAGACGAAGATCGAAGGACAGCCCATGACCGCCGCGAGCCTGACCGAGCCGCGCATGTAGTCGCTGAAGGTGAAGAACGTGGCTCCGTAGGCGCGCAGGTAGTGGAGGTTGATGCCGTTGACGATGGCGCCCATGGCGTGCTCGCGAATCCCGAAATGGAGGTTGCGGCCCCCGTAGGAGCCGGCCTCGACGTCGCCGCCGCCGTCGATCAGGGTCAGGGTCGATGGCGCCAGGTCGGCCGAGCCGCCGACGAGCTCGGGGACCTTGGAGGCCGCCCACTGAAGCACGGTCTCCGAGGACTTCCGGGTGGCGGTCATCGTGCCGGAGGCGTGGAACTGGGGCACCTCGGCGTCCCATCCCGGCGGCAGCTCGCCACGGAACAGACGCTGGAGCTCGAGGGCCAGCTCCGGGTGAGCCTGGGCATAGGCGTCAAAGCGCTGGTTCCACTCCGCGACCAGCTCACTGCCGCGCTCGACGCAGCGGCGGAAGTGCTGGAGCGCCTCCTCGGGGACGTAGAACGGCTCGTGCGAAGGCCAGCCCATGGCCTCCTTGGTCAGGCGGATCTCCTCCTCGCCCAGCGGGGAGCCGTGGGCCGCTGCGGTGTCGTGCTTGTTCGGGCTGCCCGGGGCGATGTGCGTGCGGACGATGATCAGAGACGGGCGGTCCTCGACATCCATCGCGGTGCGTAGGGCGGTTTCGAGGGCGTCGAGCTCGATGTCCTCCTCGAGGTCCTGGACGTGCCATCCGTAGGCCTCGTAGCGCTGCCCGACGTTCTCGGAGAAGGCGAGCGCAGTGTCGCCCTCGATCGAGATGTGGTTGCGGTCAAAGAACGAGATCAGACGGCCGAGGCCCAGGTGGCCGGCGAGCGAGGACGCCTCCCCCGAGATCCCCTCCTCCATGTCGCCCTCGGAGGCGATCACGAACGTGTGGTGGTCGACGACATCGTGATCGGGTCGGTTGAAGCGGGCCGCGAGCATGCGCTCGGCGAGGGCCATCCCCACGGCGTGCGAGATCCCCTGCCCCAGCGGTCCGGTGGTCACCTCGATCCCCGGCATGTGGCCGTATTCGGGGTGTCCGGCGGCGCGCGAGCCCAGCTGGCGGAACCGCTCGATGTCCTCCTCGAGGCTGACGTCGTAGCCCGCGAGATACAGGGTCGAGTAGAGCAGCATCGAGGCGTGGCCGGCCGAGAGGACGAAGCGGTCTCGGTCGGGCCACCGCGGATCGTGCGGGCTATGGCGCATGACCCGGGTGTAGAGGACGTAGGTCAGCGGCGCGAGCGCCATCGGGGTGCCGGGATGGCCCGAGTGGGCCTTCTGCACTCCGTCCATGGACAGGGTGCGGATCGTGTCGATGGCCAGGCGGTCCAGCGCGGTGGCGGAGTCGGTGGCCGTCATCGTGGGCAGGCGTTGGCGGGCATAGGGCGCAGCATAAACACACCTGGCTTGGCCCAGGGATCGATTTTGTGGCGCGGACGGCGCACTAGCCGAACAGCGCCCCGAAGCTCCGATACTCCTCCACCGGCACGCGCCGGACCTCGGCGACCGCATCGGCCAGGTCGACGAGCTCGATGCGGGTCGACCGCAGCGCCGCCATCTTCCCCCAGGCGCCCTCGTGGGCGGCGTCGATCGCGGCCAGCCCGAGTCTGGTGGCCAGCACCCGGTCAAAGGCCGTCGGCGTGCCGCCTCGCTGGACGTGGCCCAGGACGGTGGCCCTGGTCTCAAATCCGGTGCGTTGCTCGATCTCCTTCTCGAGCGCGTAGCCGATCCCGCCGAACCGGGGATGACCGAACTCGTCGAAGGAGTTCTCGCGGGCCACCTCGATCGCCCACTCTCGGGGCGTCGCCCCCTCGGCGGCGACGACGATCGAGAAGTATCGGCCGCGCTCGTGGCGGCGGCGGATGAGCCCGCAGACCTCGTCGATGTCGAACGGGATCTCGGGGATGAGGATCACGTCGGCGCCACCGGCCACCCCGGAATGGAGCGCGATCCAGCCGGCGGTCCGCCCCATGACCTCGACCACGAGGATCCGGTTGTGGCTCTCGGCCGTGGTGTGGAGGCGGTCGATGGCGTCGGTGGCGATCTGCAGAGCGGTGTCGAAGCCGAACGTGACGTCCGTTCCGCCCAGGTCGTTGTCGATCGTCTTCGGCACGCCGATCACATTCAGACCCTCGCCGTGCAGACGGTTGGCGACACCCAGCGTGTCCTCGCCGCCAATGGCGATCAGCCCGTCGAGAGCATGGGTGCGGAAGGTCTCCCGCACCCGTTCCAGGCCGTCCTCGCGCTTATACGGATTGGTCCGCGAGCTGCCCAGAATCGTGCCGCCCCGGGGCAGGATCCCGCGCGTGGACTCGATCGTCAGCTCCTCGAAGGTGTCCTCCAGCACGCCGCGCCAGCCGTCGCGAAAGCCAATCGCCTCGTCGCGGTAGGAATCGATCGCTTTGCGGACCACCGCGCGGATCACCGCGTTCAGACCCGGGCAGTCGCCACCGCCGGTCAGCAGGCCGATGCGCACGGCGGTGAATCCTAGGGAAGGCCAGGACCGGGAAATGCTACGGGGTTGTAGGATTCGGGCGGCTGATGCGCGCCAACACGAAATGGGCTTGGCTGGCCGGGGCCGGCGCCGGGGCCTTGGCCGCCGGCTTGGCGGCTCAGCAGCGATACCGGCGGCAGATCGCCGCCGACCCGGAGCACCCCGCGCTGGCCGCTCCGGTCAAGGGGCGCGGGCTGACCATCTACTCGGTCGACGGGACGGCACTGCACGCCGAGTCCTTCGGTCCGGAAGAGGGGCAGGCCGTGGTGCTCGCGCACGGCTGGACGGAGAACCTCACGTTCTGGACCTATCAGATCCGAGCGCTCACCGAGCTCGGGTTCCGCACCGTGGCCTACGACCTGCGTGGGCACGGCCACAGCGAGGCGGGCGCCAACGGCGACTACTCGATCGCCCGCTTCGGCGAGGACCTGGAGGCCGTGCTCGATGCTTGCGTGCCCGACGGGCACCGGGCCGTCATCGCCGGTCACTCGCTCGGCGCGATGGCGATCGCCGCCTGGGCCGGGACTTACGACGTCCAGCGGCGCGTCGGCGCCGCTGCGCTGATCAACACCGGCGTCGGCGACCTCGTGGCCGATCAGCTGCTCCTGCCGGTCCCGAAGGTCGCCCAGGCCATCAACCGGACGGTCGCCGTAAACGGGTTCCTAGGTAGCCGCGCTCCACTGCCGCGCTTCTCGACCCCTCTGATGGCCGCCGCCATCCGCTACATCGCCTTCGGTCCGGCCGCCACGCCGGCCCAGGTCGCGTTCTACGAGCGGATGCTGATCGCCAGCCCACCGGACGCCAGGGCCAGCATCGGGATCACTATCTCCGAGGTCGAGCTGTACGACGATCTCCCGCGGCTGACCGTGCCCACCGCCGTCGTGGCGGGCGAGAACGACCGTTTGACCCCTCCGTCGCATGCCCGCCGGATCGCCGAGATGCTCCCACAGCTGGAGCGCCTCCTCATCCTGCCGCGGACGGGCCACATGGCTCCGCTCGAGCGCCACCAGGAGGTGGCGGACGTACTGAGCGCGCTGGCCGGAAAGGTCGCAGGCAGCACTCCCGCCGTCGCTGCCTAGGCGCAGCCTAAGAGACGGAGCGAGCGCGGTCGGCGAGCGCCCTGGCGCGCTGACGCGACCTGGATCACTCCGGGCGCGACGTTTGACAAAGTGTGAGTGGTGAGCGTTCGTCCAGGTTACGTTGGGCGCTGCCACGTCCTGCGCGAGGACCCAGAACTGGCCGAGGCGATCCCGCCCGAGCGCCGGCGCCGGGCCGTGGATGAATGCACAGCCGACGAGCTGTACGTGTCCTCCGCCGTCGAGCGCCGGCGGAGCTTCTTCGACCCTCGAGGGATCGGCCTGCTCGTCCTCGAGGGACTGCTGATCCGCCGGGTCGGGATCGAGGGACGCTTCGGCGCCGAACTGCTGGGCGAGGGCGACCTGCTCCGGCCCGGGCAGGATCGCGACTCTCCGATGCTGCCACTGGAGACCGGGTGGACCGTGGTCGAGCCGGCACGCGTGGCGATGCTCGACGACCAGTTTGCGCAGCAACTGTCGATCTACCCCGAGCTCGGGGCGGCGTTCGTCGGGCGGGCGATGCAGCGGGTGCGAAACCTGGCCGTGAACATGGCCATCGTCCACCAGGCGCGCGTGGACACCAGACTGCAGATGATGCTCTGGCACCTGGCCGGCCGGTGGGGACGGGTGCGCAGCGACGGCACCGTCCTCCCGATGCGGCTCACCCACACGGTGCTCGCCGACCTCGTGGCCGCCCGCCGGCCGACGGTCACCAGCGCGCTGTCGGATCTGGCCAGGAGAGGGCTGGTCCAGTCCTCGGGTGAGAGATGGCTACTGTTCGGCGAGGCTCCGGGGGAGCTTCTCGACGTGGACCCGCCCCGCTCGCGCGTGGCATCTCGAGCACCCACTTCCTGACGGTCCCCGGCGTCCAGGAGGCGACGAAGTGCAAATCGACCCGTACATCATCCTCGGCAGCGCCGTCGTCGGGCTGCTCGTGGGCATGACCGGCGCGGGCGGCGGGGCGCTGATGACCCCGATGCTGATCCTGCTGTTCGGCATCACCCCGTCGGCGGCGATCTCCAGTGACCTCGTCGCCGCGGTCGTGATGCGCCCGTTCGGCGCCGCTGTGCATCTTCGGGCCGGCACCGTCAACCTGCGGATGGTGCGGTGGATGGTCCTCGGCTCGGTCCCCGCGGCCTTCCTCGGTGCCTACCTGCTGCGCCTGCTCGGGAACAGCAAGGCGGCGCAGCAGAACATCGAGGTCGCCCTCGGAGCCGCCCTGCTGGTGGGAGCCACCGCGATGGCCCTGCGCCTCGTGCTCGACCGCCGCGGTGGTCGGCGGCGCAGCGCGCGAATCGGTGAGCTGACGGTGAGGCCACTGCCGACGATCGCCATCGGAATCATCGGCGGCGTGATCGTCGGCATGACCTCGGTCGGATCCGGTTCGCTGATGATCGTCCTGCTCCTGTTTCTCTACCCGACCATCGGAGCCAACCAGCTGGTCGGGACCGACCTGACCCAGGCCGTCCCGCTCACTCTGGCCGCGGCGCTCGGCGCGCTCATCTTCGGTCACGTCGAGTTCGGGGTTACGGCGTCGCTGATCATCGGCAGCGTCCCGGCGGTGCTGGTGGGATCGTTCCTGTCGTCCACGGTCCCCGACCGCTACATCCGTCCGGCGATCGCGTTTGTGATCTTCGCCAGCGGGCTGAAGTACGTCGGGATCGGCGTCACCGCCCTGGGCTGGATCCTCTGCGGCACGCTGCTGGCCCTCGGCGTGTTCTGGCTGTTCTACGCGCGGCCGTGGCGGGTGAGCATCGGCAAGGAGGCCTGAGAGGGCTCAGCGCGCCGGAGCGGCCGCACGCTCGAGGTCCAGCTCCGTGCTCACTCCGATGGCGTTGAGCGCCTGGTTGGCCTCCTCGAGGCTGGCTGCCCCCTCGACGGCCCGGGCCAGGGGGCCGGCCGCCCGCACAGTCGGCTCGACGTCGAGATAGAAGGTGACCGCGGCCATGGGGCTCAGCTCGAACGTTCTGGTGCCGCCCCGGATCGTGGCCAATCCGGAGGCGCCCCGGAACGCCCGCACGGCCTGCGCGCTGGCCTCGGTCGGAACCAGGTTGATCGCCGCCTCGACGCGCCGCGCCACGGGCTCGGTCAGCCCGCGAGCGCCACACAGGCCACCGGCGGAGGCGACCACGGCCAGGCGTGAGAGGACCTCGCTGGGCGTCAGCTCGGCGTCGCAACCCAGGCCGAACAGCCCAGCCAGCACCTCGTGGCCGGCCCGGCCCAGGCGGGCTGCCGCGGCCAGCATGACCGCGTCGCACAGCGGACTGCGCAGCCCAGGCTCGCCTCCCTGGGCGATCACGTCACCGCCGACGTCGACGAACACGATCAGGTCGAATGCCATGCGCTGGCTCGTGGCCGCGAGGCCGGCAGCGATCACCTCCGGGCCGCGATCGACCGCGATCAGCACCGTGGGCTCTCCGAGGAACTGAGACATCCGTGACTCGGCGAAGAACACGTCACGGCCCCGCACGCGAGTCTCCGGTCCGGCCAGCAGGATGCCTGGCGCGATCTCCTCGGCGCCGTCGATCTCATCGACCCGGCGCGGCCCGGGAACCGGATCGATCGGACGCCGCTCCCAGGCCAGCCCGCCGAGCGTCGGCGTCGCGCCGTCGTACAGGCGCGCGAACTCGGCCGTGGCCAGGGCGCCCACCACGTCTCCGCCACCTCCCATCCCGATCACGAGCGGGCGCCGCGACCGGCGCAGCACCACCTCGGCGTCGAGCATTGGCTCAGCATAAGGTTCGTCCCTGATGACCGGCAGCCTCCCGCTGGGCGACCGACTGGACTGGAAGCCCGCGCCCCGCCCGAGACGCGAAGCCCTCTGCGGGGCGCACGTCCTCTTGCGCCCGGTGGACGCCGACGCCGACGCCGAGCCGCTGTTCGCGGTCTCGCACCCGGCCGACGGCGACCGGTCCATCTGGACCTATCTGCCCGACGGACCGTATGACAGCTCAGAGGACCTTCACCGGATGCTCTTGTGGGCGCAGGACTCCGAGGACCCGCTCTACTTCACGGTCGCCAGGCTGCCGGACGAGAGCCCGCTCGGCGTCGCCTCGTACCTGCGGATCACGCCCGAGTTCGGAGTGATCGAGATCGGCCACATCTGGTTCGGCCGCCCGCTGCAGCGCAGCACGGCCGCCACCGAGGCCATCTACCTGCTCGCGCGTCACGCCTTCGACGACCTCGGCTACCGCCGGCTGGAGTGGAAATGCAACGCCCTGAACGCCGGCTCCCGGCGCGCCGCCGAGCGCTTCGGGTTCACGTTCGAGGGCGTGTTCCGCAACCACATGGTGGTCAAGGGACGCAACCGCGACTCGGCCTGGTACGCGATCACTGCCGAGGAGTGGCCGGGCGTCCGCACCGGCTTCGAACGCTGGCTCTCCGATGGGAACTTCGACGCCGTGGGCGTCCAGAGGCAGGCTCTGCGAGAGCTGATCGAGGCCGGGCGACGACGCGACTGAGCCCTTCGGGCTGTGGCATAAATGAAACGCCTTGTGAGGAGCCCAGGACACAGGGCGCCCGGGACACAAGTCGCGGGTGAGTGCGGCCCGAAGAAGCCGGCACTCGCGTGACGAAACACACCTATCTCGTGTGAAACGCGCCACAAGTCACCGGGGAGCCCCTGCCCCAGATCGCTTGGCTGTGACCCCCGCACAAGGGGTGAACATCCTCTAGCGCGACGCTCGCGTTCGGCCGGTCCCGATCACCCAGCCGGCGACTGCGGTTGCCCCGGCAGCGAAGATCGTCGTGATCAGGAACGCCGTCTGGGGATGCGCGGGACGGGTCAATGCGGCCGTGATGGCGCTCGCCGCGCCTGTCCCACCCGCGAGCCCGAACGACAGCCAGCCGAACGCCTCCCCGGCGCTGCCCGGGGAGACCTGCGGGTCGACCAGGAGCGAGATCGTGGTCAGCGAGGGGTTGAAGGCCAGTCCGGCCAGGAGCAGCAGCGCGCCGAGCAGGACCAGGCCCGCCGTCGGGATTGTCAGCCCCAGAGCCGTTGTCAGCCCGGCGAGCAGGAGTACGAGCCGGCGGCCGGGCGGCGCTCGCCATCGGCGGCTGCCGTAGATCGCGGCCCCGACGATTCCGCCGATCGACAGCGCGGCGATCAGAAGCCCGCTCGCGGCCGGCGCGTGATGGGCTGTGGCCACCGTCGGCGCTGCGACCTCAAGCCCCCCGGCGACGGCTCCGACCAGTACGGCGATGCCGACCAGGGCTCGCATCCCGGGCTCGCGCAGCACGCCACGCGGACGGATCGAGTCGAGCTGCGAACGCTCACGCCGGCCGGGGAGCAGCGCGGCAAAGGCCAGGGTGCCGGCCAAGGAGAGCGCGGCCACGACGATGAGGGCGAGCGAGGCATTCGCCGCTGCGATTACGGCCGACAGGATGAGCGGTCCGACGAGGATCGACAGCTCCTGGCAGAGGTATACGAGGCTGTAGGCGGCGGTGCGGTCGCTCCCCGCCAGGGCCAGCCCCCATTCGACCCGCATGCTCGTGGAAACTGGAGGCAGGGCCGCGCCGGACAGTGCCCCTAGTGCGACCAGCAGGACGCCCGGGGCATGCACATGGGCGAGCCCGACGATCCCGGCCAGCGCACTGGGATGGACCACGCCGCACGCCACCATCACCGCCCGAGACCCTCGGCGGTCGATCACCCTGCCCTGGATCGGCCGGGCGAACCCGGCGGCGAGCGAAAGCGCGCCCACGACGGCGCCCCCAAGCGCGAGCGACCCCGTCGCCGATCGAACCACGAGGATGATTCCGATGCCCGAGGCGCCCTGGGTGAGCTGAGCGACGAAGCCCCCGAGCGCCTGCCAGCGGACGCCCGGGATCCGAAACAGTTCGCGATAGGCGCTCGAGGGCACGGACGTCCACGCTAGATCACGCCTCGGACTCGCGGGGGCGGGCGTGTGCGAGGTCGCTTGGCTATGACCCCCGTCAATCACCGAGATCTTCCGGTAGGTTGGCCCGATGTCCACCGTCCTGGTGACCGGCGCCGCTCGTGGGATCGGAAGGGCGACCGTGTTGCGGCTGGCCGCCGGTGGATGGGATGTCGTGGCCGGCGTTCGCCGGGCCGAGGATGGAGAGGAACTCGTACGGGAACGGCCGGAGCGGATCACCCCGGTCACACTCGACATCACCGATGAGGAGCAGGTCGCGGGGCTCGACGCGGCCCTCCCACAGCGACTCGACGCGGTGGTCAACAACGCCGGCGTCGCGGTGGCCGGCCCCCTCGAGGCCGTTTCCCTGGCCGAGCTTCGGCGGGGGCTGGAGATCAACGTCATCGGTCAGATGGCCGTCACCCAGGCCGTGCTGCCGAGGCTGCGGTCATCGCGCGGGCGCCTGGTGTTCGTCTCGTCGCTGAGCGGGCGGGTCGCCACGCCGATGTTCGGCCCGTACAACGCGTCGAAGTTCGGACTCGAGGGGATGGCCGACGCGCTGCGCATGGAGCTCTCCCCATGGGGGGTGCGGGTGATCATCGTTGAGCCGGCGCAGACGGACACCGATCTCTGGCGGGACGCGGAGCGCGAGTTCGACGAGGGGGTGGCGTCGCTCTCTGCGGAGCATCGCACGCTGTACGCAAAGCACCTGGCCGGATATCGCAAGACCATCCCGCGGTCCCAGCGCATGGCCGCGCCGGCCGAAGGGGTGGCGGCGACGATCGAGAAGGCGCTCACCGATCGCCGGCCCCGGGCGCGCTATGTCGTCGGTACCGGACCGCGCGTGCAGGCATTGCTGGCGCGGGTGACGCCGACGGCGGTCCTCGACGCCGCGCTCCGGAAGGGGACCGGCGTTCCCGGGCGGCTCTAGACCCGGCGCGATCGTGGAGATCGCGGCCGAATCGAACCGGCGCATCGGCGTCGGCGAGCCAGTAGCTTGACCGCCGTTCCAGGCAGGGACTGGCCCTCGCCGCGCCACCGGAGGAATACCTATGCGCCGTACAGCCGCCGGAAGCGCTTTGACCGCTGCGGTCATCGCCATCGCCATGCTCGCCGCCGCGAGTGCCGCCTCCGCGACCGGGACGCACTCCCGCCGTGCGGTCAGGGGCCTCGGCGCGCTCATACCGGCGCGCAAGGGGCAGGTCCTTCCGCTCCACGGTGCCACCACGTCCAGCCTCAACTGGTCCGGCTACGCCGTGACCCCGACTGGCGGCGGCGTCACCGCCGTTTCGTCCACATTCACGGTGCCCTCGGCCGGTCTCGTCCCGCCCGGCTTCGCCGCCACCTGGACCGGGATCGGCGGTTACAACACGAGTGATTTGATCCAAGCCGGGACCGCCGAGCAGTCGTTGCCGAGCAACTCCGTGGTGGGCGACGAGTACTACGCCTGGTATGAGCTCCTGCCCGCCAGCGAGACCCAGCTGACCAACTGCACGGGCGACCCCAACTGCACGGTGACTCCCGGCGACACCGTCACGGTGAACATCAGCGAGGTGTCGGGGAACACCTGGAGCATCTCGATGACCGACGCCGGCAAGTGGAGCTGGAGCCAGGATGTCAACTACAGCTCGTCGGAGTCCTCGGGCGAGTGGATCCTCGAGGCGCCCACGCTCGTCACTCAGACCCTGCTGGCGGACGTCGGGACGGTTAGCTTCGGCCCGACCTCCACATACACCGCCGGCGGCGTCACGCACACGATCGCCGAGGGCGACCCGACCCAGATCGACCTCGGGACCGGAGTGGTGAACGAGGCCACGCCTTCCGCCCTGGCCTCCGACGGCCAATCGTTCAACGACTGCGCCTACGCCCTGAGCTGCCCGGCGCCGTAGCCGTTGGCGTCACCATACGCGTCCTGACCGATGCGCCGCAGGAGCGACGTCGAGCCCTCGATATCCGTGAACAGGAAGGTGAGCGTCTCCGTGGGCGAAGCGTAGGAGATCGGTGCCCTCCCGTGGCCGCTCGTGCGCGGCAGGGCCGTCTGGCCGCTACGGCAGGAGGGCCGTCTGGCCGCTACGGCAGGCTCGGCGGAGGCACCGGGACCGAGGAAACGACCGTCTGGACCGTCCCGGTCACAGTGCTCACGACCTCACCGACCGGCGAGGGCGGCGGCGGCCCGGAGCCCGAGCCGGGCGAGCCGGAACCCGAGCTTCCAGCCGACCCGGAGCTCGACGATCCCGCGCCTGGGCTGCCAGCGGTGCCGAACGATCCGGAGCTCGGGGCCGGGGACGAGGCGGACGGAGGCGAGGTGGGCGCGGGAGCCACGGAGCCGGGAGCGGAGCTGGACGGGGAAGAGGAAGGCGCCTGCGCAGGGCCCATCGCGCTGGCGCTCGGAGCGTGCGTCCCGGCCGCGGCCGTGGTCGACGACGGCCTCGTCGCCGGGTCGGCCGCCGCACGCGAGCCGGCCGGGTTGGCCGTCACCGCCCTCGTCGCCCGGTGTGTGGGGGCGCCGCAGTGGAGGCCGCGGCTACCGCGCTCGGCGGGCGGATGGCGATCCGCAGCGAATGACCAGGCTGCCCGCTCAGGCCGCCGTTGGCCACCAGTGCCAGAGCCACGATCCCGGCCGAGGCGAGTGGCGCGCCTGTACGAATCAGCATCCGCGGGTCACGCCTCCGGAGCCCCGCCGGAACCGGTTCGGGTAACACCACGAGCTCGCGCCGTGAGTTGCTCTCCGCCCAGTCGTCGGCCGTCGTGAGAACCTCGGCCGAGCCTGACGCCGCCAACGCCTCGGGAAGCCACCGGTTAGCGGTCGACGGCTCGGTGCGCTCTTCGGCTGGGGCCGAACCCGCAGGTTGTTGCGAGGACCGGTCGGGAGGTTCACCCACCCGCTCGGGCCCGACCAGCCACTGGGGGCGAACGCCAAGCGGCAAGCAGCCACCTGTACCCGTTCCCTGCCACGGCCATGGCCGGAGAATACGAACTCTCCGGCCACGGCGCGGCAGTACCCGAGGGTCAGGCGAAGCGAGGGAAACGCGGTCGGAGGAAGGCGCGCGACCGCCGGCGCCGACGCCCGCCCCAGAGGTGGTTCGCCCGCAGGCGCAGGAGGGCGACGGCGTCCTCGGTCCGAACGAACGGATTGGCCACCACACGATGCTCGGACAGCGACAGCGCCGCCACCGCCTCGCCGTTGACCAGCGCGAGCAGCACCGGCCCAGTGAGCGCAGTCGCGTCGTCGAGCTCGGCCAGCTCGCGGACGATGTCCGCCTCGTCGGCGCCGGCAAGGCGTAGCGCCACGGTCGCCTGACCCTGGCTCTCGCCCTCGTTGTCCGGAATCGCGAGACGCCGCTCGGCGGCCCGGCGTAGATCTGCGGCGTGTTCTGCGGCGGTGATGGCGATCAGCGAAGTCATGATCAGCTCCTCTCAACTCGATGAAGCCATGATGAGCGCAGAGGCCGCCGAGCACATCGGGCAATCGCAGCGACCTCTCGGTCCCGACCCCTTAGGGCGAGGGCGGGGATGCCTTAGCGCTTACGACTCAGCCGTAAAGGGCGTCGAAGCGGTCTGAGTAGCGCTCGTGGATCACGTTGCGCTTGATCTTCAGGGTCGGTGTGAGCTCGCCCGTCTCCTGCGACAGGTCGCGCTCGAGGATGAAGAATCTCTTGACCTGCTCGACCTGCGCGTACTTGGCGTTGGCCCGGTCGAGCTCGCCCTGGATGAGGGCGATGACCTCGGGATGCTGGGACAGCGAGGCGATCGACGCGTCCTCGATGCCCCGCTCGTGCGCCCAGGACACGATCTCCTCCTCGTCGAGCGTGATCAGCATCGTCGGGAACGGTCGGCGGTCGCCGTACATGACGGCCTGGGACACGTACCGAGTCTGCTTGAGATCGTTCTCCAGGTTGGCCGGAGTCAGGTTCTTGCCGCCCGAGGTGATGATGATGTCCTTCTTGCGACCCGTGATGTACAGGAATCCGTCCTCATCCAGACGGCCGACGTCGCCCGTGTGCAGCCAGCCGTCGACCACGGCGCCGAACGACGCGTCGTCGTTGCGGTAATAGCCCTGGAAGATGTTCGCGCCGTTGAGCAGGATCTCGCCGTCGTCCGCGATTCGGATCTGCACACCGGGGTGCGCCCGGCCGACGGAGCCGAAGCGGTGCTCGCCCGGCCGCATGCCGGTCGCCGTCGTCGAGGTCTCAGTCATCCCGTAGCCCTCCATCACCGGGACGCCCGCCGCGTAGAAGAACTCGAGGATCTCCTTGGCGATCGGCGCCGCTCCGGTTACGGCCTCACGGACGCGACCGCCGAACGCCGCGCGCACCACCTTGAACAGCCGCTCGTCGGCCTGCTCGTAGGCCGCCTGCAGCTCCGGGGGAATCTCCTGTCCCGAGGCCTCCAGCTCGCGGACCCGCAGCCCGATCTGCGTCGCCTGGGCCACCAGCTCGGGGTCGGCCTTCGACGTGACCAGGGTGTACAGCTTCTCGAAGATCCGGGGCACCGACGGCAGGTAGGTCGGATGAACCTCGGACAGCTCGGGGATGATCTTCGTCGGATCGCCGCCCCAGTATGCGATCGCCACGCCGTAATCCGCGCCGATCAGCATCAGCAGCAGCCCGAAGGCATGGGCCAGCGGCAGGAACAGGTAGATCAGGTCGTCGGTGCCGGCGGCCAGGATGCCGCGGGCCGCCACCATGTCCAGCACCGCGCGGTAGTTGCCGTGAGAGAGGACGCAGCCCTTTGGCGGTCCGGTCGTCCCAGACGTGTAGATGAATGTGTACGGGTCGGCCTTGGTGACGGCCCGCGTTCGGGCCTCGAGCTCAGCCCTGTCGCGGGCCCGTCCACGCCGGCGGAGCTCGCCCAGGCCGACCGTGCCCTGACCGGCGTCCGCGTCCTCGACCACCACGATTTGGCGCAGGCTCGGCAGCTGATCGCGTATCGCGGTGATCTTCGCAACCTGCGACGCGTCCTCACAGACGATCGCGACTGACTCGGAGTTTCCGGCCACCCAGGCGCACTCCTCGGGAGAGTTGGTCGGATAGATCGGAACGACGACGGCCCCGACCGCGCTGATCGCGAAGCTGGACCAGGCCCACTCGACCCGGGTCGTGCAGAGCATGCTGACGCGCTCGCCCGGCTCGACTCCGATGTCGATCAAGCCCCGACCGATCTCCGAGACGATCTCGCCCATCTCCGCGAACGTCACGTCGCGCCACTCCCCGTCGGTCTTGTGCTTCTGCGCCACTCGGTCCCCGAACAGCTCGACCGAGCGCGGCAGCAGATCGGCGACCGTGATCGACCCAGTCGTTACCGGTGCGGTCGTGGTCTCCATGACCCCAATCCTGACAGGACCGGCACGCCAAAGGTGGGAGCGTGCGCCCACGGGACCAATGGCGCCGCGCGTGCACTTCTCCCCTCTGTCGCGCCGACTTCAGTAGGCTCGCGCGGGACCCGCAACCTCGAGCGTCTGAGGAGAAGATCGATGCCCCCCGCCCGGAAGTCCGCGCAGTCCTCGTCGCGCAAGAGCGCCGCGTTCAAGGAGCCGGCCGCCCTCAAGCGGCTGAGCCAGTCCCTCGACACCGCCCACAAGGCGCTGTCGGACCTGCGCACCCACGCTGGCCGCAATGCCGCCACGAGCACGAAGAACCTACACAGAGACCTCGGCAAGTTCGTCTCCAACGCGCGCCGCGACACCGGCAAGTTCGGCGCCGCCATGAAGCGGGATTTTGACAAGGCCCAGACCGTGGTCACCCGCGCGCCCTCGCGACGGTCCGCGACCACCAAGGCGGCGAGTTCTCGGAGCACGGGGACGAGCACGGCCAAGCGGACGACCACGGCGAAGCGCACGACCCGTAAGGCGAGCTGACCACAGTCCGCCGCACGTTTCGGGCGATCGTCGGAGAGTCACCCTCGAGCTACCGGGCGCGCTTCATGGGCGACGGGGCCCGGCTGCGCGTCCCGGCGTGCTGGGCCATGGCCTGGCTGCGCCCCGCCGGCTGAATCGAGCAGATTCGGAGAAGCGGTTCGGGTCGCGGGCGTCTAGCCTCTCGACCATGCTCAAACGAATCACCCACACCTTCATTCACGTCCTCGACCAGGACGAGGCGCTGGACTTCTATGTCGGGAAGCTCGGGATGGTGGTGAACACCGATGCCGATCTGGGGTTAATGCGCTGGCTCACCGTCAACCCGCCGGAGCAGCCCGAGGTTCAGCTGGCCCTGATGCGGCCGGGCCCGCCGGCGTACGACGATTCGACCGCCGAGCGGATCCGCGAGCTGGTCGCCCAGGGCGCAGCCGGAGGCGGTGTGATCTTCGAGACCGACGACTGCCGCGGCACCTATGAGGAGCTTCGTGCCGCCGGCGTCGAGTTCACACAGGAACCGATCGAGCGCTTCTACGGCACGGACTGCGCGCTGCGCGATCCGTTCGGCAACTCTATCCGTATCACCCAGCCACCCGAAGGGCCAATCGTCGTGCCGTCGGCGACCGAGGCCGAGGCACCGCGGTAGCCGCCCGGTCTCAGGCGTCGATCCTCCCGAGTGCCGCGGCGATCTCGGCGGACCAGCCCCCAATTGCCGCTTCGTAATCGGCGTCGAACGACTCGAGCCAGGTTTCGCCGGCGCTGCTGAGCGCGGTCAGGTCGTAGGTGACCCGCACCTGCGTGGCGTCCGCGGCGTAGCCGAGCGCCTCGACCGCGACGGTGCCGGCCGTCATGCCGTGGGTGACGCGCGCGTAGTGGACGCTGGTTGGCCCCTGGCCGACCATGATCCACGTCGTCAGATGGCCGCCGTGCTCGGTCGTGAACACCGTCCCGGCCCCCTCTCGGCGCTGGGGCACTGGATAGTGAGGGTCCCAGCCATCGGCCCAGCGGCGCTCGCCCTCAGGGGTGAACAGGGCCATCGCCTGATCGCGCGGCAGGCCGACGGTGAACTCGGCGCTGCGGTGGACGTTGGTGGTCATACGAGAATGATGCCCTGACGTAAGAGGACAGACGGATATCCTTGCCTCAGGCGATGAGGCTCGCCTTCGACCGCGCGTCCTGGCGCTGATGGCCTCTAGGGCCGGAGGGATCAGGCCGCCCGAGTCGATCAGGAGGTGAGCTTGGCAGCGAAGCGCGAACGGGGCCTCGAAGGCGGCCAGGGGCTGATCCTGGCCGCCGCGACGCTCGTGCTGCTCGGCGTGACCGCGCTGGCGAGCCGCGACCCGCTGAGCGCGGGGACGACAGCGGCGATCGGCCAGGGTGGCGGATCTGAAGTTGCGTACTCGCCGTGGGGGTTGGTGTTCGTCGGTACCGGCGCGGCCGTCGCGCTCGTTGGCTTCACGGCGTACCTCGTCAACACGCGGCGCAGGCGTGCGCCTGAGCCGCACATGCTCCAGGCCCGGTTCAGGGCATCGCTGCTCGCGCGCCTGACGGTTCTGATGGTGCTGCTGCTGGTTGGCGCGGTGCTGGTGGCCGGCGGCCTGGCAGGAGCGAGGCGACAGGCGAAGGGCTATGTCCTCCCGGGCCGGGCGCCGGCGCTCGGAGTGCCGGTCGGGGCGCCGCGGCCGCCGTCCCCGGGCCGGCAGTCGTCGTTCGAGGTGCCCTGGTGGGTCCCGCTCGGCGTACTGGCAATCGCGCTCGGGGGTGCCGTCGTGCTGATCGCCCGACCGACGCGGCGTCGGCCGGGCAGCGGGTCCCGAGCGGCGCCCGCGGCGACCGAGCTGGGCTCCGCGATCGCATCGTCGCTCGCCGACCTCGACGCTGATCCCGACCCGCGTCGCGCCGTGATCGCCGCCTACCGAACGATGGAGGAGAGCCTGGCGGCCGCGGGCATCCCGCGCCGCCCGGCCGAGGCGCCGCGGGAGTACCTGGTTCGAGTGGCCGCCGCACTGGAGATCGACCAACGACCGCTGCGGACGCTCACGAACCTGTTCGAACGTGCGAGGTTCAGCGTCCGGCGCGTCGATGCCGCGCTGCGCGAGCAGGCGATCGCAGCCCTGCGCGCGCTGGAAGAGGAGCTGGCATAGGGATGCGGCTCGCGCTCGAGGTCCTGACCCTGGTCATCGGAGCCGTGGCCGTGCTGCTCGTCTTCCCTCGCAGCCCCAAGCGCCCGGGCCGCAAGCCGCGGCAGGCGCCGCGAGGTCGCCCCCAGGACCTCGAGCGCCTCGAACACCTGGTGGTCGGGGGGCGATCATCGGCGGCCGATGCCCACGTGCGCATCCGCCCCGTGCTCCGGGGGATCGCCAGTGCACGGCTCAGCCGCCGAGGCGTGCGACTCGATCGTCGCCCGGATCTCTCGCAGGCGCTCCTCGGGGAGGAACTGTGGGAGCTGGTTCGCCCCAACCGGCCGCGGCCGGCGGATCCCCGCGGGCCAGGGATCTCGCTCGACGAGCTTGAGCGGATGACCGAGCGGCTGGAGCGAACGTGAGCGAGCCGACGACCACCGTCGCGATAGAGGAGGTCGCGCAGCGTTCGAGCCGACTGCTCGACGAACTGGAACGCGCCGTGGTCGGCAAGCGCGAAGCTCTGGAGCTGGCCCTGTCCGCGCTGCTGGCCGACGGCCACGTGCTGATCGAGGACTACCCCGGTCTGGCCAAGACGCTTCTGGCCCGGTCACTGGCGGCCGTCACCCAGGCGCAGTTCTCGCGGATCCAGTTCACGCCCGACCTGATGCCGTCGGACGTGACCGGCGCGTCAATCTTCAACCAGCGCACGATGGAGTTCGAGTTCCGGCCGGGGCCGGTGTTCACCAACGTGCTGCTCGCCGACGAGGTCAACCGGGCCCCTCCGAAGACGCAGGCGGCGCTGCTCGAGGCGATGCAGGAGCGCCAGGTCACCTCTGAGGACCGCACCCGCTTGCTCGAGCGGCCGTTTCTCGTCCTGGCCACGCAGAACCCGATCGAGTACGAGGGCACCTACCCGCTCCCCGAGGCCCAGCTCGATCGCTTCCTGATCCGCATGCGGATCGGCTACCCGTCGCCTGACGCGGAGTGGCGCCTGCTCGAGGAACGAATGGAGCGCCGCGCGGACATGCCGGAGCTGGCCCAGGTCGTCACCCGCGAGGAGCTGATCGACATGCAGACCGCGATCGAGAGCGTCCACGTGTCCGAGAGCGTGGGTCGCTACATCGTCGCGCTCGCCGGCGCCACGCGCGAGCATCCAAGCATCGAGGTCGGCGCGAGCCCGCGAGGGACGCTGGCGGTGATGAAGCTGGCCCGGGTTCGGGCCGCGCTCGACGGCCGCGATTACGTGGTGCCCGACGACGTCAAGTCGGTCGCCATCCCGGCCCTCGCCCACCGCCTCGTGCTGCGGCCCGAGCTGTGGGTCCAGAACGTCGAGCCTGAGGACGCTGTCCGGGAGTGCCTGGCCTCGGTACCCGTGCCCGCGGCGCAGGACGCCGTCCGGTGACCCGTGCGCCGTCACTCAAGCTGCGCGTCTACCTGGGGGTCACAGCCGTCGGCGCCCTCGCGGGCCTGGCCACGGGACGCCCGGAGCTGGTCGCGCTGGCGGCCCCGTTCGCGTTCTACGTCGCCGTCGGGCTCGCTCTGGCAGCCGAGCCGGTGATCGCTGTGTCGGCCACGCTCGGTCGCGAACGTGTGCTCGAAGGCGACGATGTGCCGCTGACCGTCCGGGTCGACGCCCAAGCCGGGGTCGGATACGTCGAGCTGGAGCTCCGCCCCCACTTCCAGCTCGTCGCGATCGCCGGGGCGAAACGTGGCCTGGCACTGGATGTGGGCGAGCCCCGCGAAGCCCACTTCACGTTGCGACCCGAGCGCTGGGGTGGGTACCGCGCGGGGGTGGTCACGTGTCGCGTCCGGGATCGCTTCGGATTGATCGACTACGAGCTTGCGCCGGTTGCGCTCGGTCCGCTGCGCGTCTTCCCGCGCGTCGAGGCGCTGCCCGAGCTTCTCGACCCAGCCGAGCTCCAGGCGACGGCCGGCAGCCGGGTGGCTCGAGAGCGCGGCGAGGGGATCGAGTTCGCGGAGCTGCGCCCCTTTGTAGCCGGTGACCGGGTGCGCCGGATCAACTGGCGTGCTACGGCCAAGCGCGGGGTCCCGTACGTGTCGGATCGTCACCCCGAGCGAAACGCCGATGTGATCCTGTTCCTCGACACCTTCAGCGACGTGCGCGGCGGGACCGATGGCACCCTCGCACTGGCCGTGCGTGCGGCCGCCGCGCTGGCCGCCGGCCACCTGGCGCGGCGCGACCGGGTGGGAGTCGTAGGGTTCGGGGGAGTCATGCGAGGGCTCGGGCCGACCATGGCCGTCTCGCAGCTCTACCGGATCCTCGACGCGGTGATCGGCAGCGAGGTCGTGTTCAGCTACGCCCAGAAGGACGTGAGCTTCGTGCCCCGCCAGCTGCTCCCGGCCAAGGCGCTCGTGATCGCAATCACGCCGTTGATCGACGAGCGGTCGATCCGCGCGCTGCTCGACCTGCGCGCTCGCGGCTTTGACCTCGTGATCCTCGACGTCTCGCCGGTCCCGTTCGCGGCCGCCGGGCCGTCGCCCTCGGATCGCCTCGCGCATCGCCTGTGGCTGCTGCATCGCCAGGCCTTCGCGGTTCGCTTCGCGCGGCTCGGCGTTCCCGTGAGCGTCGTGACTGCCGAGCTGCCGCTGCTGGTGCCGATCGCGACGGCGGCGGGCTTCCGCCGCCGGACCCGGGCTCGGGTCGCGGCATGACCGGCGTCGTTCCACTGCTCGCCGGCGGGCTGCTCGCGCTGGCCGAGGCGCGGTTTTCGGTCAGGCGGCCCGCCGGGGATCCACTGCCCGCACGCGCGGCCTGGATCGCCGCGGTCGGCCTCGGGGGCGTGTCCGCCTCCGCGGTCGTGCTCATTGCTGCGTCCCCCCACGTGGGACGCTCGGTCTGGCTGACCGCGGCCGGGACAGCGGCCGCGGTGCTCGTCGTCGCGGTCCTCGGCCGGGTCTGGATGCCTGGAGGGAGGCGATGAGACTCTGGCCTCGGTCGCGGACGGCCGAAAGCAGAAAGGGTGGCCGGCGGCCGGACCTCGACTCCGGTCAGCGTTCGAGCCCACCGGCCACGCTGACCGGCTGGTTGCGGCAGGGGCTGGTCAGCGGCACCTGTCCGCTGTGTCGGGTGGCGCACAAGGCCGACCGCGAGTACATCTGGCAGTTCTACGACGAGCGCAGCAACGACGGCGCGGTCATCGACGGCGTCAGCCGGGCCTGCGGCTTCTGTTCCGAGCACATCGAGATGCTCCGTCGGATCGACCTCGAGAAGGTTGGATCGACGCTCGCGATCAGCACGATGTTCTCCGACACCTTCGCCGGGATCGCCACCGACTTGAGCGCCCTGCAAGCCGACTCGCCGTTCGTGCGCGAGCCATGTCCGGCTTGCGCCGCTCGCGACGAATACCTCCGCAAGAACGCGATCTACCTGCTCGACCTTCTGGCCACGAGTCCCCGTCACCAGGAGCAGTTCGAGTCCTCGCCGGGTCTGTGCTTTCCGCACTTCGAGCTCGCCTGGGGGCTCGCTCCGGCCCATGCTGACCGCGAGCTGCTCCTGGCCGTGCAGCGCAAGGCGGCCGGGTCGCTCTTGGACGAGCTCCGCGAACACGTGCGCAAGCAGGACCACAAGTACGCGGACGAGCCCCGAGGCTCGGAGCGCGACTCCTGGCAGCGCGCGATCTATCTCACCGCGGGCTGGCCGCCGCCCGCGCAGTCAGCGGCCGAGCCGGAGCGTCCGCCTCCCTCCGCCAGCTCCGATTCCGACCGCTGATCCGCGCCCAGGATCCGACGGTAGGAGTCGGCGCCGTGGCCCGTTGGGAGCGGCTCGGCCTCTACGAGCCGGAACGTCCGCGTTCCATCCGTACGCCGCTCGGCCCGCAGGAACAGCGCGTCGTCGCGGCCTTCCGCATGAAAGCCGTGTGCAAGCTCGAACAGGTGGGTGACGAGCATGACCTTGACGCCTGATTCGAGCATGGCTCCGAAGACCTGTCTGGCGATCTCCGAACCCTCTCGCTCGTTGGTTGACGAGAACGACTCGTTGGACAGCAGCATCCCGCCGGCGCGGATCTCGTCGGCGATCTCGCTCATGCGCGACAGCTCCTCTTCGAGCTTCCCCCGGGTCATGGTCGTGTCTTCCTCGCGCCTGTAGTGGCTGAACACCCCGGTCCGGACGTCGGCCGCGAGCGACTCGGCGCAGACGAACATGCCCGCTTGCATCATCAGCTGGGCCACGCCGACGCTGCGTAGAAAGGTCGATTTGCCGCCCTGGTTGGCGCCGGTGATCATCACCAGCGACTTCCCGTTCGCTCTGACGCCGTTGCCGACGGCCGTGCGGTCCAGGTGGAGCGTCAGTGCGGGGTCGTACAGGCCCTCAGCGGCCAACGCGTCCGCTCCGAGGCCGCGGGGCTCGGGAAAGCACGTCGGCTCGCCCTTTTCCGCCAGCCGCTGGTGCAGGTTCAGGCAGCCGACGTAGAAGCCGATCTCGGCTCGCAGCGTCGCGAAGAAACCAACCACGTGTTCGGTCGCCTGACCGAGCGCCGCGGCGACCGTGTTCAAGCCCTTGTTCTCGATCTCGTCGAGCGCGCGGAAGCCGGCCGTGTCGCGTTCGGGGATCGTGAAGCTGTACCTGAACCGGCCGCCGAAGCCGAGCCGCTCGAGCAGCCCCTGGCTATGTGGCTCGCGCAGCACGTAGCCCGTGCCCTTGTTCCCCGCCCCGAGCTGGGCACTCAGCACCATTCCCTTTGGAAAGCGAAGCTGAGCGAGGTGCGACTCGACCGTGTCGAGATACTCGTCGTCGAGCTCGGCCGCGATCATCTGGAACAGGGCGGTGAATGCGCTCGAGGAGAAGGCCGCCACGTGCCGGACGGCCAGCGTCCGCAGCTCCCGGAGGGATCTGGCCAGCACTTCCAGCTTCGCGACCGAGTTATGCACGACCTGCCGGGGAGAGTCGCGCGACAGCGACCCCCACACGCGTCTCTGGGCCGCAAGCGCCTCGCCCGCGAGGCTCGTAGAGCCGTCGGGCGACCTCTGGGTTGGCGAGGCAATCGCGCAGTGCCTCCTGGCGGTACAGGATCACCTCGAGGTCCAGGACGCTGGCCAGCACCGTGCTCTGGGCCGCCTCGAACAGGAACCGGTCGCCGGCGGCCATTGCGTCGCACAGGGTCTCGAGTTCCAGATCCTGGGTGAGCGCCGGCCCGTTCGCGGGGAGCTCCAGCCCGCGGAGGAAGTCGCGCCGTGGGTGCATCAGAAGCACCTTCACGTGCTCAGGCGCTCCTTGAGCGACTCGTACTCGAGCCGGTACTTGTGGGCGATCGCCGCGGCAAATGCCCGGCCGTCCGCGGGTCGCCTCAGGACCTTGAACGTGCGCGTGGTCGGATCGTCGGCGGCCACTGTGGCGACCATGCTGACCGTGGAGTCGCCCAGCCGCGAGAGCTCATCGACGAACGTGACGTACACGCAGAGCGCCCCGATCGCGGTGAGCTGCCCGATCAGGCTGGTGCCGAGCAGCAGGGCGTCCGAAAGTGTCGTCGAGGAGAAGGTCTCGTTGAACACGATCACGCTGTCACGGCGCGCGCACTCGAGGATCTCGCGGACGCGGAGCAGCTCGTCCTCGAGCTTGCCGGCGAGTGTCGCCACGTCCTCCTCGCGATCGAAGTGGGCGAACAGGCGATCGGGCAGCGACAGGCGAGCGGCGGCCGCAGGCACCGGGAGGCCGAGGCCGGCCAGGTGATGCAGCTGGCCGAACATTCGTGCGAACGTGGTCTTGCCGCCCTGGTTGGGACCGGTCACGACGAGGATGCGCTCGGGGTCCGACAAGCTGAAGTCGTTGGCCACGACCTCCGAGCCCTCGGAGACGAGCTTCCTCGCCAGGGCGACGTCGAATGCTCGTGTCGCTCACACGTCATGCGTTCCCGCCGCCACCTCGGGAAGGCAGAAGTCCAAGCCCGCGGCCTCGAGAGGAGCGATGTACTCGAGCCAGGCCAGACAGAACTGCACCTCGCGATCGAACGCCCCAATCGTCGTATCGACGAAGCGGCGGTGGCGTTGGCAGTACTCCGCCAGGGTCGCGAATGCCTCGGGAAACAGGCGGGCGACCCCCGTGAGCACCTGCGCCTCGACGTGGTTCATGTCCGGCGACTGGGAGACCTTTGCCAGACGAGGCTCGTCCTCGCCGTCGCTGAACTTTGCGAACACCTGCGTCACGGTGGCGCCATAGTCGGGCTCGCCCTCGTGCCTTCCAACCCCGATGCGCGCGTCCCTGATGTGCAGCGCGTACCTGATCTCCCCGAGGGCCTCCAACAACGCCTGCGTCTCGCGCACGAGTGAGGTCAGTCCGTCGGACTCGGTGTAGTCACTCAGATAGTCCAGCAACCGACCGAGCCCGGGCGACTGCGGCCGGGCGTCACATAGCCGCTCGCTCAGCGAGAGAACCGCGTCGCAGTACGTGTCGATCGCCTCGAGCCTGAGCCGCTGTCGGTGTAGCTCGTAGTGGGCCTTGTCGCTGCGCGCGAGCAGCCCGCGCATCGACCGCATGCGGTCCGCGAACGCCTCGATCGGCTCGCGCACGGCGCCGTCTTGGAGATCGCGCAGGACCGCCTGCCGGTAGCGGACGGCGCCGGGATCAGGCAGCGGAACCTGGAACAGCGCGGCCAGGTCGTATTCCTCGCGCCCGGCGAGCATCGCGTCACGAACCTGGTCGAGGTTCAGGTCGGTGAAGAACGCGGGCTCGGCGGCCGAGCCGGGTGGCGCCGCCAGGTCCGGACTGTCGAACAGAATGCTGTGAAACCGCCCGATGAGCCTCCACCGTCCCTTCACGGGAGAAGCCATCAGCCGGGTCGGCGGTTTCAGGCGGGCCTCATCGCCTGGTCATGATCTTAGCGACGGTGACCCGGCGGACCGCGCGGCTCGGGCCAGCGAAGGAGCTACCCCAACCGCGGCGCGATCACCAGCAGAGCCACGAACGCCGCCAGCAGATACAGCAGGTAGAGGCCGAGGGGGCCCGCCTGGATGTTGCGCACGAAGCCGGCGGCCCGCATGAACGTGCTGGTGATCGGGCGGTACAGCCAGCCCGGGTCGAAGATCTTCGGCTCGGCGCGCATCATGCTCAGTCGCTCGGGAAAGCGCTGGTCGCCGATGCTCCGCAGCTGGGTACGGATCCGGTAGACGACGTTGAAGATGACCCGGACCATGTTCGCGTAGCCGATCGACGTGTACTGGGTACGGCGCCCGGATACCGCGACTCCAGACGCCCACACCGGCGCCCGCCGGGCGTGCCGCAGGCTGGCCACATACCGCAGCCCGGCCGCCGCAAGGGCAAACCCGGTGAGGGCGAGGGCGAGAACGGTCGGGCTGATGCTGGCGAACTCCGGATAGCCCGGTTCGATCAGCCAGCCGGGCTGGCTGATGTGCCCCACCGCAGCCGCGCCGCCCACGGGAAACGTTCCCCGCTCGAGCACCTTGACGACCCACGGAGCGGCGACGCCGATAGCCAGCGACGCGAGGGCCAGGAGCCCCATGCCCACGCGGGCTGGCATCCACTCCGGCCCGGGCTCGATCGTCCGGTCCCTAGGCAGACCGAGGAATGACAGCCCGGTCGCCCGTACGAACGCGAGCGCCGCCAGGCCCGCGGTGAGGGCGACCAACGCGCCGGCGACCGTAACCGCGAGATGCGAACCGGTCCCGCTGACCCGGAAGCCCTGCATCAGCCCCTCGAGGCCCAGCCACTCGGACACGAAGCCGCTGAACGGCGGAAGCGCGGCCAGCGCGGCGCCGCCGGCGAGCGTCGCGATCGCCGCCAACGGCAGCCGCCGATACAGGCCCCCAAGCTGGTCCATGTCGCTCGTGCCCGTGCTTCGCTCGACCGTGGCCACGGCGGCGAACAGCCCGGCCTTGGCGAACGTGTGGGCGGTGATCTGGAAGGTCGCGGCGATGAGTCCGAGGCCGATCAGTCCCGGCTGGTGCTGCGCCTTGCCCAGCAAGGCCAGCCCAAGGTCGGCGACGATCAGGCCGGCATTTTCGATTGAGGAGTACGCGACGAACTGCCTCAACTGACGCTGCAGCACACCGCCGAGGATGCCGATCAGCGCCGTTGACGCTCCGACCAGCAGAGCGATCACCGCCCACCACACGGCGGGGTGCCCGAGGAAGCCGAACCAGACCCGGAGCATCGCGTAGAAGGCGACATTCAGCGACACCGCGGCGACGAAGGCCGAGCTGTCGGCGTCGGCGCCGGCGTAGGCTCCCGGCAGCCACGTCTGCACGGGGATCAGCGCGGCCTTGACCGCGAATCCGGCGAACAGCAGCGCGAAGCACACTCCACGCACGGCGGGCGAGAGCAGCGGTCCGCCGTGCGCGAGCTGCTCGAACGAGAACGAGCCGGCCTGGACGGCCAGCAGAACCAGCCCGACAAGCACGGCCGCGCCGCCGAGCTTTGCCAGCGTCAGCGTCAGCGCAGCGGCGCCGTCGGCTCGCGGATCGTCGCTGCGTACGCTGATCAGCGCGTAGATCGCGACCACGGTCAGCTCGTAGACGATCAGGAACTCGAACACGTTGTCGACCACGAAGACGCCGACGACGCACAGCACGAGCGCGGGGCGAAGGGCCAGCGCGGGCCGCGACGCGTCCGTCCGTGCTCCGATGAACAGCGGCACCGAGACGAGACCGGTGAGGATCAGGAACAGGCCGGCGAGGCTGTCCACCTGGACCCCGCCGTGGCCGAAGGGGAACCACGTGAAGGGCTGCCACACGAGGGCTCGGCCGAACACGGCCAGGATGCCTGCCGCTGCCAGCGCCGCAGAGCTCGCGATCGCAAACACCGCTCCGACCCGCGCGATCAAGAGCACGAGCACGCCGGAGGCGAGCAGGCCCCCGGTGCCGATGATCATCAGTACGGCGAGGGCGTTCATGCAGCGACCTCGGTCTTCCACCGTGGGGCGGAGGCCTGTGCGGCGCGGCCGGCGGCGAGGAGCAGGCCGTGCAACAGCGCGATCGGGGTCGGAGGGTCGCCGGGGATGTACACGTCGACCGGCAGCACGCGATCCACACCACCGAGCACCTCGGGGCCTGTCCAGATGCCGCTGCTGCACGCGTCGGTGCCCGCGGCAACCACGACGCGAGGCTCCGGCATGGCCTCGAACGCCCGGCGGAGCGGCTGCTCCATGGGGCGGGTGACCGGCCCGGTGACGAGCAGCACGTCGGCGTGGCGAGGCGTGGCGGTGAAGAACAGCCCGAGGCGCTGCATGTCGTAGTACGGATTCAGCAGGGCGGCGATCTCCTGTTCGACGGCCCCGTCCGAGCCGGTGTCGACGTGGCGGATGTGCAGCGAGCGGCGAAACGGGCCGGTCAGCGGGCGAGTCGGGGACACGTCCGCCTGGCGACCGGTCTCCCCGACCACGAGATGCTCGCGGCTGGTCGCCGCCAGCTCGTAGCCGGGATCCATCCGTATCCCCGTATTCGAGGCTGCGGCCACGCACAGCCCACATCCGATGCACCGGCCGGCGTCGAGCTCGAGCCGATCGCCGTCGACGACGGTCAGGGCCCGCGGGAGGCACACGGCCGCGACGCGTTCGGCGTCGCGGGCTCCGAGCGCGCCGGGGTCGAGCAGCGCCCGGGCCCGGAAGCTCGGAGGTGGGCGCTCCTCACCACGGGGATAGCGGGTCGTCACGCGCGGGCGGGCGACGCCGCGGAGGAACCACCGGATCATGCGTCGCAACCCGCGGCCGAGAGGGCGAGGCTGTGCTCGATGAACGAGAAGTCGGTCAGGACCTGGGAGTCGAACAGGCGGTTGAAGATCCCGAAGTTCACAAACGACGCGGCGCGGAGCTTGCAGAAGCCAAGCTCAGCCGGCCCGCCGGCCTCGAGCCAGTAGAGCGTCTCGCCGCGCGCCGACTCGGCCGCGCCGAGAGCGGCGTCGCGGTCGAACCGGCCGAGCTCGGCGAGCGTCGGCCCCGGGACCAGCGAGCGCAGCGCCGCACCGATCAGCTCGAGCGAAGTCTCGACCTCCTCGAAGCGGATCTCCATCCGGGCCATCGCGTCGCCGTCGGTCCGGCAGGGGACCTTGAGCTGGCCATAGCCGTCGTAGGGAAGGTCGCGGCGCGTATCGAGCTCGAGCCCGGAGCCGCGTGCCACCGGTCCCACACACGCGAAGTCGCGGGCATCCCGTTCGGACAGAGGGCCGGTGCTGACGAGGCGATCGAGAAACGAGTCGGTTCGCAGCAGGATCGACAGCACGACGCGCCACTCGCGCCCCCACTCGCGCAGCGTGGGGACGATCAGATCGACGGCGGCCGAGTCGAGATCCAGGCGCGTACCCCCGGGAACGACCGCGCCGCGTAGATAGCGGTTGCCGGCCACGGCCGCGGCCAGCCGGTGGAGGCGCTCCTTGAGCACCGCGAACTGCGCCTGGGCCACCGACAGCGAGGCGTCCTCGCACTCGCGGACGGTGGCCTCGAGGTGGTTGTACAGGCGCTCGAGCTCGGCCAGCACGCGCCGGATCGCCTGCGCCCGAGGCGGCACCTCGGTCCGCGCGAGTGCCTCGACCGCGTGGGAGAACGCCAGCGCGTGGGCGACGCTCGAGGTGCCCGACGCCCGCTC
This sequence comes from uncultured Solirubrobacterales bacterium, assembly GCA_963704385.1. Classification (GTDB taxonomy): domain Bacteria; phylum Actinomycetota; class Thermoleophilia; order Solirubrobacterales; family Solirubrobacteraceae; genus Palsa-465. Next base: position 3,729,422 of record OY969904.1, on the reverse strand, counting down.
GGCGACGAGCACCGCAAGCTCCAGGGGAACTTCGCAGATCCGCCGCTCGGCTCCGCGGCGCTTGAAGAACAGACGTTGCGCGCAGTACGCCACGTCCTCGCCGCCGGTCTGGACCAGGAACTGTGACGCCTCGAAAACACCGGAGCGGACCGGTCCGTACGGGATGACGAACACCCCTGGGCCGGAGAGGCGTTCCGCGCCGCGATGCTCGAGGGTTCCCTCCGCCTCCGGCAGCCTCAGCTCGCCCTCGTCTGGGCCGTGGACCACGAGCGGCTCGAGGCGAGGATGTCCCTGCGGAACGATCCGCCAGAGGTCGTGGATCTCGCGCTCGAACCAGTGGGCGGCGGGGACCCGCGCGGTCACCGCCGGGTAGGAGTTGCCCCCCAGCGCCGCTGGCACCCTGATTACCCCTTCATCGGTGCGGACGAGCGCGCACAGCTCGCGTGCCAGTTCCGGCCTCGGCGCCACGAACAGCATCATCAACCGCCCCTCGAGCCGTTCGAGCTCGGCGCCGAAGGCGTTCGGGTCCGCCGGGCGGTCCTGCACGGCGATCACAGCCGCCCCCCGATCACCGTGACGGCGCTGTGCAGCAGCCGGTTCAACGGCCCCGGAATCCACAGGCCCAGCACGAGAACTACGGTGAGGCTGGCGAGCATCGCCGCAGCCATCAGCGGCTGCTCGCGACGGCGGACTTGTTCGGCGCTGGGTCCGCTCGGCCCTCCAGCCGACACGACCATCCGGTGAAACGTCTGGTAGAGCCCGACGAACGCGACGTTGGCGAACAGCACCAACAGTCCCGCGAGCGCGAACGACGAGCGACGAAAGCCTCCGGTCACGATCAGCAGCTCCGAGCGGAAGATCCCGAACGGCGGGACCCCGCTGATCGCCAGCGCGCCCAACAGCACCATCACTCCCGTGAACGGCGCGAGCCGGAGCACGCCGCGGATTCCATCGACCTCGCGGGTCTCGTACCGGCTCAGCAGGTCGCCGGCGCCGAAGAACGCGAGGGTCTTCCCGGCGGCGTGCACAAGCACGTGGAAGAAAGCTCCGTAGGCGGCGATCGGCCCGCCGATACCGACTCCGAGCGACACGATCCCCATGTGTTCGATCGACGAGTAGGCGAGCAGCCGCTTGTAGTTCGTCTGACGCAGTGCGAAGAACGCCGCCAACACCAACGACATCACCCCGAACACGAGCAGCAGCACGTGAACGTAGGACGGGCCGACGGCGCGCTGGGTAATCGCGCCGATGCGCAGCACCGCGTACAGCCCGGCGGCCAGCAGCGCGCCCGAGAGCATCGCGCTGATCGGGCTGGGCCCTTCGGAGTGGGCGTCCGGCAGCCACGCATGCATCGGCACGAGCCCGACCTTCGTGCCGAACCCGACGAGCGCGAAGGCAAAGCCGGCGAACACCAGCGACGGCGTCAGGTGAGGTGCGGCGTGGGCGAGCGTCGGGTACGTCGGCGTGTAGTGGTCGCCGAGGCTCGGCACGCCCGCGGCGTAGATCAGCACGATTCCCAGCAGGCCGACGGCGAGCCCGGCCGAGCCGATCACGATGTATTTCCACCCGGCCTCGAGCGACTCATCGGACCCCTCGCTGGTGACCAGCAGCGCGCTGACGACTGTGGTCAGCTCGACCGCGACCCACAGCACCCCCAGGTTGGCGACCATCGGCGTGGCCAGGAGGGCCAAGCCGAACAGGTTCAGAAGGGGCCAGTAGATCCGCCGCAGTTGGATGTGCCCGATCTGCGGGCTCAGGTAGCCAACCGAGTAGATGGCCACGACGGCGTATACGAACGCGACCGAGACCATGAACACACCGCTGAGCCCGTCGACGTAGAACACGCCGCCGAGCGCGTGCCGTCCCCGGCTCGCGTGGTAGGCGAACACGGCCACCAGGACGGCGGCGAACGCTCCTGAGGCGAAAGCGGCGGAGATCCATGCGCTCAGGGGCCGGTCGCCAATCGAAAACGAGACGCCCGCTGCGGACAGCGCCAGTCCCAGCGCGATCAGGAGCCAGACCGCCATCAGCCCCTCAGGACCGCCATGTCCTCGATGCTCGTGCCCTTCGCGCGGGCGACGATCAACCGCGCGAACACCCCGTAGAACAGCACCGCCGGGAGCAGGTCGAGCAGGAGCAGGAACCCGATCGCGAACGGCAGGCCCGGAGCGATCGCGACCGTGGCCAGGAACACCCCGTTCTCGAGCGTGAGCAGACCGACGATCTGGCTGATCACGTTCTGGCGGGTGATCATGAAGAACAGCCCGATCACCACCAACGAGATCGGCATCCCCAGCGCCGGGGTGGGCAGCAGCGCGCCGTGGACGGGAAGGGCCGCAGCGGACCAGTAGGCCAGACCGGCGAGCGCGACCCCGATCAGGAGAGACATCGGCACCTGCACGACCAGCGGCACCTCGTGCTCGGTCACGCGCCGGGTGACCGCCCGATCGATCGAGACCGGGATCACGATCACCTTGATCACCGCGGTCCACGCCGCAAGTACGATCAGCGCCACATCGACCCGGTCGATGCCGACGAGCAGCGTGTAGCCGGCCGCGAATACGGACATCACCGCGTAGACCCGTACCTGCTCGTGGACCTGTTTGACGGCGAGCAGGGCGAGGCCGCTCAACAGGGCGGCGATCGCAATCAGCGCCGCCGTCGCGTGCACGAAGTCGTAATGCGGCGCGGCAGGGACCATCAGCCGTTCGCCAGGTAGAAGACGAGGATCGCGAGTACCGACAGCACGAACCCGGCGCCCATGAAATCCGGGATCCGGAACAGCCGGAGCTTCGCGAAGCTCGACTCGATCACGACCATCACGAGCCCGAGCCCGAGCATCTTGATCAGCAGCCACGCGAGTGCGATCGCCACGGCGCCCACCGTCCGATTGCTCGCCAGTCCCCACGGGACCACAAGCACATTCAGGAACACGACGTAGAGCAGGAACTGCTTCATCGTCGATGCCCACCGGAACAGGGCCATCGCTGGGCCGGAGTGCTCAAACAGCCGCGCGTCGTCGATCATCCCGAACTCGAGCGTCGACCCCTGGCTCTCGATCGGCACCCGAGCCGTGTCGACCAGCAGCATGAGGAAGAACGCCGCTCCGGCCAGCAGGTGACTCGGGCGGAAGTACTCGGAGGTCGAGTGGGCGAGGGTCGCGTTCAGCGCGTAGGGCAGGTCGGTGCCGCTCACGAGCGCGACCGTGAAGAACACGAAGATCAACGTCGGCTCGACCAGCGTCGCGACCGACTGCGTGCGGCTCGAGCCGAGCGCGGCGTACACCGAGCCCGAGTCAACCCCAGCGAGCGCCGTGACGAACCCGGCGAGACCGAACAGCAGGGCACCGCCGAGGATGTCGCCCGCCGTCCCCAGCGGCAGCGGGAAGTTGGTCAGCACCGGAATCAGCAGCGCGATCGAGCAGTACGCCGCGAACGCGATCAGCGGCGCCAGCTCGAAGAAGGGCGAAGCGGTCTCCGGCCGCACCGACTCCTTGCGAAAGAATTTGGCGATGTCGTAGTACGGCTGCAAGGCGGAGGGGCCCCTGCGCCACTGAACTCGGGCCTCCGCCTTGGCGATCGCGCCGCTTATCAGCGGCGCGAACACGAGCAGCGCCAGGACCTGACAGACCTGAATTCCCCACGGCGGCAGCATGCTCGGCTCCTACGGGCGATCGATCGCTAACTCGTAGGAGCCATCAGCCCAGGGCGGTTCGGCCGAGGAGGCCGCGGCGAACTCCATCGCCGCTGCAGCGCAGCGCGCGACTATAGCGAGTCTTGTTCGACGATCTCGAGGCCGTTGCCGATCACCGCTGCGCCCTCGTCGTTCATCGTCTCGTCCTTCCTGTTGGTCTGTTTCTGGCCTGTTCGCGGGTCGTTCAGCTGTTCGGTCCGCCAGCCTGGCCGTATTGCAGCGACCCAGGCGTATCGAGCAGTTCGCCGGTTTCGAGCAGCGTCTTGAGGCCGGAGAGGATCATCGGCCAGCCGCCATAGAGCTCAGCGTTCGCGCCCGGTGGCAACTGGTCGTGGACCACCGTGAGCCGGCATGAGGTGCCGACGGGCTCGATCTCCCAGGTGACGCGGGTCGTGCCCTGGTCCTTCACCTCGTCGCTCCAGAGCGCGTCGAACGTCTGGACCAACAAACGGGGCGGGTCGACCTCGATGTTCTCACCGGCGGCGATGTCAACCACCCCCGGGATGCCGGACCTGTAAGTGCTGCCGGGTGTCCAGTCGGAGTGCGTCTCGATCCCGAAGCTGTACTTCCGGCGCTGCTCGGGGTCGGTAATCGCCTCCCATAGCCGCTCGGGGGTTGTCCTGATGAAGACCTCGAACACCGCGGTACCAGCGGCGACGGGCGCCGTTCCCATGGCCCACGAGACGTTGTTGACAGTTTGCATCGTGTCGTCCTCCAGATCGGTCTTGAGCCGGCTGAGCGTGGCCGCCCATGGCTCGGCGTACTTGCTCACCCACCGGTCGTGGACGAGCCTGATCGGAACGGTGTTCAGGTAGTGGAACTTCTCGCGGCCACGTCGCCTCGTCATCACAAGGCCCGCCTCCTCGAGCACGCCGAGGTGCTTCATCACCCCAAACCGCGTCATGTCCACCCGCGCCTCCAGCGCGCTGAGCGTCTGGCCATCCTCCCTGAACAGCTCGTCGAGCAGGCCGCGCCGCGTGGGATCGGCCAGCGCCTTGAACACGTTGTCCATGCCCCTGATGATACGTGACCATTTGGTCACATGTCAAGCGCGACGTGCGGCGGAGCCTTGTTGAGTTGGTTTTGGATACGCGAACCCCGGCGTCAATGTTCGGGGCTTCGCGGGTCAGGGATGGCTTGTCAGCCTGCGGCGCATTGTCAGCACCGCGGCTGAAATGGCGACGGCCGCGAACGCGACTATGCCTATGGTGAGGGCGCTCGGCCCCATGCCCGTGCCGCCTGACGACCCGGATGTTCGCCCGATCGGATGGCCCGCCGCGGCGGCGAGTTTCTGCACGGCGACGATGGCCGCCCGGGCCAGGTCGTTGCTTTGGGTTCCGGACGGTTTGGGCAGCGAAGCGGTCGCCGCTGCTGCCGCCCGTGGAAAGCGACTGGTGCCGTACCCGTCTGGCATGACGACGAGCACGGGATCGTGCGGGGCGATGAAGCTGATCTCCTGGGCGAGAAAGTCGGCATAGGTCTGCGGCTTGTTGAAGAGGATTGGGATCGCGCCGAGGTCGGTGGGCGAGGCGATCAGGGCGACCTTGATCGGAAAGCGGGCCTTCGCGGCGGCCGCCGTCTCGGCGTTGAGCGTCTCCTGGAGGCCATTGGAGACGGGCGGGCTGTACGGATAGAAGACGCTCGCCGAGAGCAGGATGTCACTCGCCGGGTCGGCGTCGGCGAGCGCCAGCGAGCACAGCAGCGCGACGGCCAACAGGGCAAGAGCGGCAGCGCGGCTGGTCCGAGACGCTACAGCCAGAAGCCTACGGCGCTGAGCGGGCGGCTCAGTCGTCTTGGGACGGGTCCTTTTCGGAGCCGGATGGCGTCGCTACGGGCTCGGGGGTCATCCGAAGCAGCCGCTCCCGCAGGCGATCGCCGGTGCCGGCCTGGGCCGCTCGCGTCGCGCGCTCTTCGCTGAGCTCGACGCCCTGTCGGGCGGCGAGGTCGAGGAGCGATTGGCGTTCTTCGTCCTGGACGGCGAAGCGGTAGAACAGCCAGCCAAGCAGCACGATCGTGAGCAGCATCTGTTCGATCATCATGGCCGCGCCGGCCAGGTTCTGGTCCGAGAGTGGGTTGATCCCGCGGGCGGCGTCGCTGGCCTTGTAGACGGGGTAGAAGACGGTCTGGGCCCAGATGAACACGTTGCCTAGTACGGCGCCGATCAGGCGGATGGCGATGACGTAGACGAGCGCGCCCCAGCTGGTGAACCAGGCCGGCTTGGGCAGCGGCCCGATCAGCGCCAGCCACAACAGCGTCCCGAACCACAGCAGGCAGGCGTGCTCGAGCGCGTGCACGGCGTCGTGGCGGATGGCCAGCTGGTATAGCAGCGGCAGGTGCCACAGGTACAGGTCAAAGGCCCACAGGACGAGGGCGACGACCGGGTGGGCGAGCTTGCGCAGCGGCCTGGTGGCCCGGATGTGCAACAGCGGCTGGATCACCGGGCCCGTGAGCCCGAACACGATCAGCAGCGACGCGATGTCGCCGATGATGATGTGCTGGAACATGTGGGCGACCAGCACCTCATCGGCGAGCGTGTCCAACGGCCCGATCTGGACCACCGCCGCCAGCAGCACTCCGCTGGCGAACGAGACCACCCGCCACGACGGCACCGGACGGCGCTCGCGGTGGAGTTCGCGGGCCCGAAGCGCGTACAGATAGAGGTAGACGACACTAGCTATCAGCGGCGGAATGAATTCCGCAAGATGGAGCCCGCTGAAGACGGCGGGCGTCAGCCAAGGCACGATCGTTCAGCCTCCAAGTGCATACGTCTGGATGTCCGCATCGAGCGTGCCCTGAGACTCATACTGGCCGATGTGTACGTAGGCGAGCTTGCCGGCCCGGTCGAGGAAGATCGTGGTGGGCAGGCCGGCCAGCCCCTGGGGCATGAGCGGGTCAAGCCCACTCATGCTGATCTGATAGCTCGGGTAGCTGACGTGGTGCTGGGCGAGGAATGCCTGGGCGTTTCCGGCGGAGTCGGCCGTGTCGGCGCCGAGGAACGCGATGTGGCGTCCATAGTGGGCCGAGGCGGTCGCGAACAGGCCGAACTCCTCCTGGCAGGGGCCGCACCACGACGCCCAGGCGTTGATCACAACCGGATAGCCGCGCAGCGCCCGGACGCGAGCCAGCAGAGCCGCGGCAGTTCCGAGGAGCTGGCTGGACTGCTGGTGCAGGGCGGCGAGCGCGGGCGGTGATCCCGCGAGCGCCTGCTGCACGGCCGCGGCGCCGGCGGGGGCCTGGGGCGCGCGGGCCAGCGCCGCTCGTACGTGAGCGATCAGCGCGCGGGTGCCGAGCCATCCGGAGGTCGATACCTGCCAATACCAAACGATCCGGCCGGAGGGGGACGTGAGCACGAACCACGGTTCGCCCTGTACCTGGTAGCCGTCGGCCACCCGCCCGCTCGAGTCGATCGCCAGCGGATAGGCAAGCGGCCGTGGAAGCGTCCCCAGGAACTGCCCGAGCGCGGACGCCGAGGGTTCGACACTTGCCTCGTCGACTGCCGTGAGAGCAGGCAGCCGGGCGGCGGCGGCAGCGGAGTTGTATCCGTCCAGGGCCTCGAGCTGTCCGGCGAGGCTGGTGATCTCACGATCCCACGTGGCGAAGAACAGGTACAGGTGGGCGCGGCCGGGTCCGAGCTGCACGCTCCCGCCGCTGATGCGGGGGAGTGTGACCCTCGCGGCCGGGGTGATCCCGTCGATCTCCGCGTATCCGTAGCGAGCCCGCACCGCTGGGTGGTCGGGCAGGAGCCGTGAAGCCTCCTGGGCCAGCAGCTGCCCTTGCTGGCCGACCGCGGCGTAGGACTGCTGCGTCAGGTACACCTTGGCCAGCCGCCCTCGCGGGTCGATCACGAACAGCGCCGGGGTGTGGGTGATCTCGCCTCCGAGGATCGCCGCCTGGATGCCGTAGGCCTTCCAGATGCGCTCCAGCTGCGGCAGGGGGCCGGTTAGGAAGTGCCAGGCGTGGAGCAGCCCGTGGAGCTGCGAGTAGGAGAGAACGTCCTGCAGCGCCGTCGCTTTGGGGTTGGCGTCGATCCCCAGCAGCTGCACTTGCGCCCCGGCCGCGCCGAGCATCCGCTGTGCGTCGAGCATGGCGGTGGTGGTCAGCGGGCAGACCGTCGTGCACTCCGAGTCGTTGAACGCAAGCAGCACGACCTTTCCGAGGAAGGAGCGCAGGGACACCGTCTGGCCAAACTGGTCGGTGAGGGTAAATCCGGGCGCCGGACGCGAGATGGGGGTGCCCGGGTCCAGGTTTGGGTTGCTGGCGAGCGCCTGGCTCTGCGCGGTGCTCGGCGCACCGATCACCACCAGTGCCACCACGAGCGCGCCGGCCACGACAACCCCGGCGGCCATCGCGACGCTCGTTCGCGGCCGCCGGAGGCGGACGCGCAGGCGAGGACGTTGACGACGGGCGAGCATCCGGCGAGCCAGCAGCGCGAGCCCGGTCACCGCGAGGGCGGCCAACACCAGCACCGCCACCTCGGAGTCGACGCTCGATCCATTGGCGGGGCGGGCGCCGGTTGCCGTCGCTGACGCTGGCGTTGGCGCGGCTCCCGCTCCGGAGGAGGGTGAGCTCGGTTCCCCCAGCCGGACGCCGCCAGCGGCGGCCAGCGACTCGACCGCCGCGCGCGCAGCGGTGGCCAGGCCCTCGCCACCGTGACCGATCGCGATCCGGCCCAGCGTTCGGTAGGCCGCGCTGGTCGGGTGCCCGGGCCAGTTGACGCCGAACCCGTTGGGCATCACGACGAGCAGTCGCCCGTGGTAGGCCAGCGATAGCTCGAGTCCCAGGAAGCGGGCGTAAGCCTGTGGCTTGAGCCATAGTGCGGTGACCGCGCCAAGGTCGAAGCGGCTCGCGATAATCGCCACGCGGATCGGCACGCCGTGGCTCTGCGCGCGTGAGAGCAGCGCGCCCAGCTCGGCCTGCTGTTGGATCGAGACACCCGCGTCGGAGGCCAGGAACAGGGACTGGTAGACCAGCACGTCGCTGCCCGGGTCCCCGTCGGCGAGCGCGGGTGGAGCACCCGCGCCGAGCGCGAGCAACAGCAGCGCCACAACGACCCAGGGGCTGCGGCCGCGACGGGAGAACTGCTGGAGCGTCTTCATCCGGCGCCCTAAGGCTAGTCCAGCCTGAGGGCTTCTGACCGTCCGGGCAGCAGCGGGAACGAGCGCTGCAGCCGCGGTGGGAGGATGTAGTTGGCGCGCTTGAGCACGAAGATGAACTCGTTGATGCCGTTGTTGACAGTGCCGGTGATCGCCGGGTTCTGGAGCTGGGCGGAGCTCGCGTTCATCGCCGTGCGGGTCGTCACGAAGTCCTCGATCGTTCGCTGCACGGCGACGAAGTGAAGTCCGGCCTGGCCTCCGTCAGCGGTGTCGAAATCACGTCGGAGGATGAGCGGCTTGCCGTTGCGGCGCGCCCGGGCCGAGGTCTGAGCATGCCCGACCACCCCGTAGCGGTTGATCGCCTGACCCAGCAGGTTTGGATCGCTCTCGGCGTCGGTGGTGAAATCGTTCACCTGCTTCGGCGTGACCTGGGGGGCGTACATGCGGCCCACCCGCTCGCGGTACGACAGGCCGCCATACCAACTGTCGAGGCGAAGCCGCATGTAGCTGACGTGCATCGTGGTGCCCCCGGCAAACGCGCCGGACGTGATAGTCACGTCCTCCTCGCTGGCCTGGTTGCGTTTGAGGTTGGACTTGAATCCCATGAACAGAGGAGCATTCTTGGGGACCGGGTCGCCCGGCGGGATGCCGCCGACGTTCTGGCGCGCGGCCGGCAGACCCGCGCCGGTAAACCCGGTCCTCGACTCCCGCCAGCTCAACACGCTGAAGATCGCCAGCGGACCAGATGCGCCAGGCAGCGGCGCGCCGTGGATCAGCGCCGCCTCCACCTCAGCCAGTCGCTGTTCGTCGTCGCCCGCGAGGTGCAGACAACAGTCGTAGGTGTCAATTGCCGGCAGCTCGAAGTCCGACAGTGCCTTGGCGTACGGGATCGGCGAGCCCACGCCAAGGCGCCGCTCGAAGTAGTCGGGGCTCCAGCCGACCGTGAACAGCAGACCCGACGGGCCCCACGGGTCGGATTGCTCCAAGGTACGCAGCGATGCTTCGAGCACCCGTGCGTAGCCGGGGGTGGGAGCGCCGTTGACGTCGAAGAACAGCAGACGGTCAAACCGCGGTGCGATCGGGTTGCCATGGGCGTCGCGGGCGAGTGTCTCGGACCACGCGTGCTGGCTCGCCGGCAGGCCCGACAGGGGTGCCGGGAGCGCCACTGCCGGCAGGGACCCGCCGCCTTGGCTCAGGGCGCGGTCGAGTCCGACCGCCGCTCCACCGGCCGCGACCACCGAGGCACCCACCAGGAATCGCCGCCGGGTCACACCCCGGCGGATCGACGGCCGGTCCGGCCGGATCATTGGAGCGGCTGCCAGTGGAAGCCGAGCGTGACCCGATGGGGCTTGAGCCAGACGTTTGCGTATTCCACGTGCCGTGCGGACACCGGCGGCGAGATCAGCAGCGACAGCTGGTAATTGCCGCCACCAGGAAGCGATACATCGTTGCCGTAGTGCGGCCCCATGTACCGCGAGATCATCGGCCACTGGCGCTCGTCGTAGACGACCTTGCCGGCCTTGCTGATCGTTGCCCAGACGCCCGCATACGGGATCGGCACTCCGGTCTGCGCGTCGGAGAGCATGACCATCAGGTGAAAGCTCGTATTACGACCCGGCTTGACCATCTGCTCGGTCGTGCCGTTGTAGATCACGAACGGCACCGCGGTCATCGCCTGCGCGGTGATCTTCATTCCCTGCCAGCTCGCCGACGCAAGCACCTGGGTGGGGACGGGCTTGATCCCGTCGACCGACGGCACCGCCGCGACCTCCGACTTGGCAGCTGAGCTAACGCTGGAGCTCGACGTCGAACCCATGTTCATCCCGGCCATCGCCCCCGAGGAGGCTTGGCCGTTCGAACCGCTCGAGCTGGCTGTCGGTGCGGTCTTGTCAGCCGCCGCGCAGCCAGCGACCAGGGTCGCGCTCGCGAGCAACGCGATGCCACGCCTGGCCGCGCTGGTCCTTCGCATCTTGGCGGTTCTCATGCCGCCACCTCCTGTGGGGTCAGACGTCGGCCGGCGGCGGCGGCATCCGGGCGCGCGCCGTACGGCGTCAATGTGTACATCACGTAGGCAAGCACCACGAACAGAAGGCCCGCGTTCGGGTCCGTCGCGCCTCCCTGGGGGATGCCGCCGAACCCCTGGCCGACCACCCAGTAGAGCAGATTCAAACCGACCGCCAGCGCGAGAAACAGCTTCGGCCGCCAGTTGGCAGCGACGGCAACCCCGATCGCGGCCGACACCGCTGCGAGCACGATCCCGATCCCCACTCCGTCGCCCTTGGCGGCGTTGGCGAACCAGTCCTGCACAGTGCTCAGCCAGCTCATCCCCGACGGCGCGGCATTGATCGCGTTGGTTATCCCGCTCGCCCCACCGGCCTCGACCAGCCACAGCCAGGCCATCACCAGCCACAGCGCGGCCCACACGGCTCGCGCGCCGCGCACGCCAAACAACCCTCCGGGGCGTCCATTCGGCCACACCATTGCACCGATCAGCGCGTAGAGCAGCACCGCCCCGGGCGCGCCGGTCAGCGCACTGGCCATCGGGGCGCCACCCATAGGCGTCGTCGCCATGAACATCATTCCGAACGCCTCGCCGAACCACCACACGACCAGAACCCATCCGAACGACGCCGCCAGCGCAGGCTTGACCGTTGGGCGATACAGGAGCCCGGCTCCGATCGCTATCTGGACCAGCGCGAACGCGGTGTTGAAGATGGTCTGGTGGGTGTGGAGCGTGGTCGCGCCCCAGGTCACGCTGCTCGAGACCCAATGCGGCTGACCTGCCGTCAGATTCGTCAGAAATTGAATGAAACCCTTTCCATACATGAACGCCTGGAACTGCAACGCTCCGTCCAGCAGCCAGATCAGCCCCAGCGCGGTCTGAATCGTGCGGCTGGTGTCTGACGCGAAATAGGCTCGGGCGCGCGCTGCAGACGGACGCAGCGACGCATTGGCACCACGGGCTGTGACGCCCGATGCGGTCGTACTCATCTTTCACGGCTCCTTCGTCGGGGAACGATTGACACCCGCTCACACGAGGTTGCTCAACTCAGCCGTGGGTTCCGGCCGGGTCGACCAACCACCAGCTCGACGCATGCGCCGCAACCACGTATCCGAGAGCGGGCGGGATCTGGCGATTCCGCCTCGAACGGGGGAAACGCGCTGTCAGCCGCTGGCGGGAGGTCCGCGGCCCGACCAGCCCTCCGCCAGAGGAGCCAGCCGCCTGAGTGGGGCGTCGCGTGGAACACGGACCGATCGCATCCGGCGGAGTCGCTGCGCCCTTCGCCGACCGCTCAGCCGGGCAACTTCCCGCAGCACCCAGCGAGTGCCCTGGAACACCGAAGCGAGCACGAGGCCGACGGCCAGCGCGGCCGGGACAGACCACCAGCCGCCGTAGCCGTAGATTCCGACCAGGCCTCCCGGATGGCCGGTTGCCAGCAGCCCCTCCAGGAACTCCTGGCATGTGTAGATCGCGACCAAGCATGCCGCACACAACAACCACAGAGCGGCGAACGAAAACGTGTAGCGCGGCAGTGAGCAGTCTCCGCCGAACGCGCGCCCCAGCGCCTGCAGGAACACGCCCAGCGAGATCGCGATCAGCAAGACGATCCACGGGACAACCGAATGCAGATACGAGTGGCCCTGGGCCTGAAGCACCGCCCCGGCACGACCTCCGAAGGCCAGCCAGTAGCGCAACTGGTGGACGGCGAAGGCCGCGGCCGGCATCAGCAACGGCGGCGCCAACCGCCTGATCAACAAGCTGCGCTGCGGCCGGACCGCCATCGCTGCCCGGGACGATACCGCCCCTCTCACGCCAAGCGTCCCAGCACGTGCTTCACGTCCTGCGGATAGAAAGGCCACAGGAAGAGCGCCCGCTCGTGGCCGGTCGCGTCGATGATGTACGCGCCCTCGGTGTGAGTTATGTAGTGGATCGTGGTACCGGCGATCCGCACGGTCACGACCTTCACGCCGATCTCGTAGCGCTTCCATACCGCCGCCAGCTGCGCGGGGCGTCCGACCGCCCAGCGCCACTGCGGCACCAGACGCCACTCGCGCTCATCCTGGAGCATGTCGGCACGGGTGTCCGCGTACACGTCGACGCTCACCGCGAGGATCGTCGGCCGCTGCGCGGCGGGCAGCTCACGCTCGGCCTGGTCGAGCACCTGCGCTTCCAGCGGACACAGGTTGCGACACAGGGGGTCGATGAACGTGACGATCAGCGGACGCCCGCGATAGGCCGCAACCGACACCGGCCGGCCGTCCTGGTCGCGCAGCACGAAGTCGGGAGCCGGACGCTCCCCCGCACGCCAGCTGACCGGCGGAGGCGTGACCAACGACGCGGCCGAAATCTGCGAACCGCCGCCGCGACCGGCACGAAGCGACACACTCACGGCGACGGCGACGAGAAGGGCAACGACCGGCAGTGCCCAGCGCAATCCGACCGGAATGGCACGCCGCCTCGTCCCCTCCTCTGGCCCGCGCCCGGCGGCAGGTGGCCGCCGTCGCCGCGCCCGCATGAGGAGACCGGCAAGCAACCCGAGCGCTACGAGCCCTCCTAACGTGGCGCCAACGATCGCCGGCACATCGGGGCTCGCCGACCGGGTCGGTTCGCGGGCCGCGCCGGGCCTTATCGCGGCAAGCTTCACACCCTCAGCCGCCGCGAGCCGGCGGACCGCGCCCTGCGCCGTCGCCGCCAGCGCGTCGCCTCCGGCAGCCGGCACCACCCCGGACAGCAGCCGATAGGCGCTCGCCGTCGAGTGTCCCGGCCAATTGAAGCCAAAGCCGTTGGGCATCACAACGAGCAGACGCTGCCTGTACGCCAAGGACAGCTCGATGCCGAGGAAACGGGCGTAGATGGTCGGCTTGAGCCACAACGCCGTGATCGAGCCCATGTCGTATTCGTTGGAGATGACCGCCACCCGAATCGCGAAACCCGTGCGGTTCGCGGCGCGGACCGTGGCCATGAGCTCCCGTTCGGGAGGCGACACCGTGGCCGACTGCGAGGTCAGGAAGACCTGGTTGGCGATCAGATAATCGCTGGCCGGATCGCCGTCAGCACGGGCAATCGAAACCGGCGCTGCCCACAGCGCGACCGTAAGAACCAACACGGCACTCGCGCGACAGAGGCACAATCGCGCCATACCTCGTGATTGTCCCGCGTCTGGCAACCCGCTGCACGATCGCCCGATCAGCTGATCACGTCCCCGGCGGAAACGTGTACGAAGAATGCGGCGGGACGTAGGGACCAGCCTCGGCCACGATCTCCGCATGGCTCGTCAGCGGGACGCTGCCCGGCGCTCCGGGCCAGCGTCGGCCGTCGACGAACACCAAGGTCTGCCCGCCCTTGCGCGGGGAGAACGAGGCCAGCCGCGAGGCCGAGAGCACCTGCCCCCAGCTCCGGAACAGATCCGACAGCGACAGCCTCGAACCTGGGCGAACGAGGAGCAGGCCCGTCGGCTCGAGCGTCACCAGGGCGCCGTAGCAGCGCGCCGATGAGATGCGACCGGCTGACAGACGAACGGGCGGTCGGGTCCCGATCCCTCCCGGCACGATCACGACTCGATCGGCGCCGAAGACCTCCACGTGCACGCCGTACCGTCGGCCCAGCCCTCGCTGGCACCGACCGAGCACCGGACCTGTCGCCGACGGCTGAAACCGCGGACCTCTCCCGATTGGACGAGCCTCGGCCAACAGGCGGCGAGGGATCGACGAGGTTCCCTCGGCCGGCACGCTCGTCGACCCGCAACCGGCCAGCACGGCGGCCGCGATCGCCAGAGCGGGAATTGACATCCAGCCTCGCCCCAGAGAGCTTGGCTGCTCGCTCAGGCCAACTCCCAGGCGTTGTCGTCCTTCTGCTCGAGCGCCTCGGCCGGGCCACGCGCTTCTCCAGCCGTTTCATCCTGCTCGTCGTAGAGGCGGAAGACCATGAGCAGCAGAGCGGCGCCCGACCCTAGCGCCACCACCGTCGCGGTGCGCGCCACGATTGCCGGCTCCGCGATCAGCACGAAGCCGTTCACGAGGGTCGGGACCATCTCCAGACCCTGCCAGAGCGCGACGATCGCGATCACGAAGTACGTGAAGAACCCGGGCCGCTGCACGAGAACACGAAACAGCCCCCACGCGACGAAGGCCAGGATGAGAACAAGCTCGACCAGCTGCAGGACCGATACAGCCGGGCGCCCGTGAAGCTCCCGACCGATGGCGGCGGCCGCCACCGCGCCCAGGGCGCCGAGTCCTAGCAGCCTCGCGGTCCACTGGTCGAGGCCCGGCCTGTTCAGGCGCCAGGCCGCCAGCACGCACAGCAGAAGCACGACGATCGGCCAGAACCAGACGATCGAGGGCGGGTCGGCGTGCCACAGCCCTCCCGAGATCGCGGTCGCACGCCCGTTGACCACGATGGGAACCCTCCAAATGCCCACGAACGCGGCCCCCGGACGGAGCGCAAGCGTGGCCAGGGCATGCAGGCGACCGTCGTGCCAGCCGTATTCATGGCCGCTGGTCACCCGCTGCCACTTCGGCGGCGTCCTCGGCCCCAGCCCGACGGGTGGGTTCACGGCGATCGGGGTCTGGTTCAGGTAGAACATCGCCGAGTTCTGGTTGACCTCTACCCCCGAGGGCGAGAACCGCAGATATGCGGCGCCGCGGTAATCCAGAACCACGACCGTGTCGCTCGCTGGGACGCGCAGCCACATTCGCTGATCCCCATCGACGACCTTCGCGTCCAGGCCGACGGGGCGGCTCGTCACCCGCGCCAGGTAGTCCAGCGCCACTGGCGCGACGGGCCCGTGAGCCTCTGCCGTCGCCGGAGACATCCACGCCATTCCCAGCACCGATGTGAGCCCGAGTGCCAACATCCACAGGCGTGGCAATGCACCAGGACGTCTCGGAAGGTCGGTCATACCTCAGGCTGTCGCTTTACGCGGTTGCGCTGCTCGCCATCTTGGCACTCGCCGGCGGCTGGTCAGCCCCCGCGGCGAAGGCGGACGGCGATCCGGCCTCGGACGTGCTCGCCACCCAGTCACTGTTCCTCCCCCAGGACGCGGCGCTACCGCCGGCCCGGCAGAACCAACTCGTCGGCCTGATCGGGGAGGCCTCACGCGCCGGATACCCGATCCGGGTCGCCCTGATCGCCTCTGCCACCGACCTCGGGTCGATAACCGAGCTCTGGCACCAGCCACAGAGCTATGCACAGTTCCTGGGAGTGGAGCTCTCGCTCGTCTACCACGGACCGCTGCTTGTGGTCATGCCCAACGGGTTCGGCCTGTACGGCTTCCCCCGGCCCCCAGCCGCTGAGCGCTCCGCGCTCGGGGGAGCAAACCCGACCAGCGGTCTCGGGACGGCCACCGAGACCGCCATCCGAAGCCTGGCGGCGGCCGCCGGTCATCCCCTGTCAGTCCCAGCCGCGGCCGCCACGACCCCGGTCGGCAAGGGGAACGCGGTCCCTTGGATCGCCTTTGCCCTCGGCGCGCTACTTATCGCGCTGGCATGGACAGCCAGCCTCCGGGTCCGCCCGCCCAGTCTGCCGGGCAGGAGATCGAGTGCCGCTTGATCCGGTGCAATTCGATCGGGATCGGTGCCGGATCACGTGGGCGCCAAGCTCGCCGTATGTAAGGTCGCCGTCCGCGAGCGAGCCGCGATGGAGATCGCGGGCGACGGAGTGCTGCTGATCGTCCTCTCAAGCCTCGGGCGCGAGGAGCGTCGTTGGTCAGGTCACGCGCCGTAAGCCTCTCGCTCGGCGGGTGTCAGCGCCCTGGTGACGCGGGTGGCGGCGAGGCGCAGCAACCCGCTCGCGTTGCCGCAGAGGCTGCAGGCGTCCTGGATGTGGATGCGACCAGCAGCGTCGGTGCTGACCACTTCCTGTCCGTCGGGCGTGAATGCAACGCTCGTGACACTCGCTCCCTCCGGGAGGACCCGCAGCAGCTGCCCGTTACTCGGATCCCAGATCCGCACATCACCGTCCTCGCTGGCGGTCGCGAGCCACGTGCCGCGCGGGCTGAACGCCACACCGGTCAGCGGCGCGGTAGCACCGGTGAGAACGTGCACCGGCCGCTTGGTCTCCAAGTCGAAAACTGTCGTCGTTCGCGCTAACGACGCGATCGCGAGCAGCCGACCGTCGGGGCTCAGGCTGACCCCAGAGACCGTCTGCGCGCCAGATTCGAACGTCTCGAGTTGCGCGCCGGTTCGAGCGTTCCACAGGATCCCTCCACCGCAATAGCTCACTGCTGCCGCGCGCTGCGCATCGGCGCTGATCGCCACGAAGACGCCGCCACCACACGTTCCTCCGGGAACCACTGCTTGGGCGAGCACCGGCATCCCGGACGCCACCGCATAAACGGTCGCATCGGCGTAGCTCGAGCCTACCGCCAATCG
Organism: uncultured Solirubrobacterales bacterium; assembly: GCA_963704385.1. Classification (GTDB taxonomy): domain Bacteria; phylum Actinomycetota; class Thermoleophilia; order Solirubrobacterales; family Solirubrobacteraceae; genus Palsa-465. The sequence continues at coordinate 3,712,266 of OY969904.1, read as the reverse complement.
ATCTCCAACGAGCGAGAGGTCGCTCACCGGGTTTGCCTGAGAGACCGTGCCGATCGTGCGACCGCTCGCAAGAGCGCGGATCACGAGGTTCTGATTTCCGTCGATCATCATCCCGAAGCGACCGTTCTGGCTGATCGCGGCGGCCAACCCGCTCGGCGGTCCCGGCACCGCGAACTGGTGGACGGGCGCGCCGGCCGTTGTCCAGGAGCGCAGCCCCTCAGAACCGGGGGCCGGGCTCGCGAAGGCCCCCCAGACGCGATCTCCACGCGTATTAGCTGCGGCCAGGGCGAGGCCGGCGCCGGTCGCGATCGTCGTTCCCTGGCTCAGCGAGGTGCGCCACACGAGACCCTCGCCGTCGGTAGAGGCGGTCGCGAGCTCGGCGCTGTCCGGGCGCCAGGCGATCGAGGTGATACGCGTCGCATGGCCAGTGAGCGGCAGCAGCTCCCGACCGGAAGGCACCGACCAAATTCCCGCTGCCCCATCGCCGGCGCCAATCGCCAGCCGGCTACTGTCGGGGCTGAACCCCAGCGCCGTGATCGGGACATCGGCTGAATAGGCGACGGTTGCTAGAGCCCTCCAGGGCACGGCATTGAACAGTTTCACCTCGCCGCTGTTGTGCGTGTCGAGCCCGATCGCCACGGCGACGTACCTACCGTTGGGCGCGACCGCCAGCCTCCCCACGGCCGGATAGCCCAGGCCCGCGCTGCGGTCGCCTGCCAGCACGGTCCGCGCCCCCAGTAGGTGGCCGCTGTTTGTATCGATTACGTCCACCTGATTCTCGTTTCCGACGAAGATCTCAGCGCCCGACCCGCTGAAGCCGATCCCCTCGATGCAGCCCCCGCCACCGACGACGCGCGGTCCCGAGTTGCCGTAGAGATTCCAGATATCGAGGTTGAAGCCATAGCTCACCGCCAGCCACCTGCCGTCAGGGCTGAACCCCACCTCCCCCGGTCGGCTCCCGAGCCCAGGTACCGCGCCCGGCAGGCAGTAGGGCACGGCCTCTTGTTCTGGCCCGACGCTGAACGTACTTGGGCACCCATTGATAGAGCCGCCACCACCCAGGCTGCAGGTCGGTTTGTTGCTCTGCGGTGTGAGCGTCCGAAGAACCGTGCCAGTGGCGGCGTTCAGCAGCGTGATACCGCCTGCGGCGGCGACCGCGAGCGTGCGACCGTCCGGGCTGAACGCGACCGCATCGGCCGCCGTTCCGACGTCCCACCGTGCGCGCACCTCTCCAGTGAGATCGTCGATGATGAGCACCCTGCCATCGCAGGCCACCTCGGCGATTTCTCTTCCTGAGGGCGAGTAGGCGAGCGCCGGCGACGCCTCATCGTGGCCAACGTCGGTGCACCATTGGTAGCCGCGGGAGGGGAGCTGGCGCCGCAGCGGTGACTGGTCGATCGCCTCGCGCAGCGCAGACATTGCCTGCGGTGTGGCGGAGGTGCGCACAGCGTGGATCGCCAGGAGAATCGACAGTTCGGGATCTGCCGAGAGCTCGGTCTGACTCTCGGCCGCCAGGGCCCGCGACTTCGCGACCGTCTGGGCGCTCACCGCCTGTCCGCGGGAGATCAAGGCGAACACCAGCAGCGCTAGCGCCAACACCGCCACGCCGGCGCTGACGCCAACCAGGGTTCGCTGGCGGCGCGACGCCGCGCGCCGCGCCGCCAGCAGGTACTCCTGCTCCAGCGCCGTGGGCCGACTGTCCTCCGCTCTGGCGGCCCCCGCCGCCAGCCACTGCTCGCCCGCGCGAAGCTCCGAGCCGCGCACCAGGAAGCTGCGATCGCGCCCGGAGCGATCCCATTCCAGCGCCTTGACCGTCAACCGGGTGTGCTCGCGCTCCCACTCAAGATCGGTGTCGATCGCCGCGATCACCCGCTCCGCGCCCAAGTCCTTCCCGACCGGGATCCAACTTCTGACCTGGATCTCCTCGGGAAGCTCGGCATCCGGCACCTCGCGCAGCGCCAGCGGCACGATTCGCTTGTTCAACTCCGCCGCGTGCGCGACCTCCTGCTCGCAATAATCCGAGCGCACCGAGTCCGGGCTGATCACGAACACGAACGCGTCGCTCGCCTCGATCGCCCGCCGCAACGCATCCGGGAACACCTCGCTGTCGCGGATCCCATTCTCATCGACCCACACGTCCTTCCCGCGCTGATGCAGCTCCCCCACCAAACGACGGACAAAATCCGCGTCGCGGCGAGAATAGGAAATGAACGCGTCAGGCATCCCGGCCCCGAGCTCCCAGCCGCAGCACAACGGCGGCGGCCGCCGATCAGAGAGTAGGCACCACCCGCAAGATGGTCAAGGCGCGACCTTCCTTCGTGATCGAGCGGGGGTGGGTGATGATCACGAGCGTGGCCTCGGACGGCCGTGAGATCGTGCTCGGCTTGCGGGACCGGGCGACGTGATCGGCGATCTTTCGGCGCTGGACGGCGCGCCTCGTTCGGCGACGGCGCTCGCGCTCGGTGAGGTATAGGCGACGGCGGCGTCGGGCTCGACGCTGCTGCGCGACCACGGCAGCGCCTTGGAGCTGCTCCGGGTGCTCGCGGCCCGGCTGCGCGACGCCGACCGCAAGCGACTGGAGGGCGACGGGATCGAGGTCGAGCCTCTCCCAGGAGCAGCTCGCGAGCTGGTGTGGAGCCTCTCGCGAGGCCACGGTCAAGACACTCGGCGCGCTGCGCGGACTGGGCTGCATCGCCACCGCTCGGCGCAGCGTGCTGATCCGCGACGTCGAGGCGCTGCGCCGGCACGCTGACGGTGCCGCGTGGCCGTTCCTGGCCCTCGATCACTGCGTCAAAAGGCGCACAACCAGTGCGTCAAGCGCCGTGGTCGCGAGGATGCCGCCGCGCGACAGTACCGGCATCAGCCCGGACGACCACCACGAGGGCCACCGGGAACCTCGCCGCCAGGCGACCGATCGGAGGAGATCATGTCAACACCGCAGAGCGTCCCCCTCAGCCCCCGGGTCCGGATCGGACGCGGAACGACGATGACCGCCCTCGGCGTCATCCTCGCCATTGCCGTGGCCATCACCATCCTCGCGCTGACCAGCGCGGACCACACGACCGTGGCGACCCCGGCGACGGCCTCCCAAGCCGCCAGTGTCTCAACGCCCCAGGTCCACTACCTCGGCCCGCGCCAAGAGCAGGCCGCAGTCACCCCACAGAGCGGGAGCGGCACCACCCCCACGGCCGGCAACGCCGTGTCGCATTACAGCTGGCTGGGAGCCGCGCACCGCGACCTCCGGTAGCAGTCGGAGCAAGATGGGAGGGCCCCCGGAATCACCGGGGGCCCTCCCGACGACCTTGGGCACCAACCAACCGCTTCACCGCTGACCTACCCGACCTAGGAACTTCACCACGGTCGAGCCTCAGGGCATAGACCTCGTCATGCCGGATCTTCGCCCAAACTTGTCCGCCGCAGCCGGTGCATCCGCAGCTTTCCGTAGCCCTTGGCCGCGGCCATGTGCCCGACGTAGTCGCAGGTCAGCTGATGCTGTCCGGCCAGCACCAGGGCGGCGGCGAAGGCATCGGTGACGTATACCTCCCCGGGAGGGGTGACGGGCTCGATCCGAGCGGTGCGGTTCACGTGCGAACCCGTGAACGCGTCCGCCTCGAGTACCGGGTCGTAGACCGGAAACACGGGGCCGACGTGACCGCCGAGGCGCAGGGCCACGTGCCCCGGCAGTCCGTGTGACTGAAAGTCCAACGCGGCTATCGCCTCCTGAAGGTCGAGCCCGCAAGCCGCCGCCGCCACCGCGTCGGTCAACATAATGTTAAGGCCGTCGCCCCAAGTGTTTCGGTAGCGAACCTGGTCGCTGTGCTGGCGCACCACGTCCGCCACCACACCAAGCACACACTCCGTGAACACGACGGCCTGCTCATCGTTCAGCTCTGAGAAACGGCTGAAGTCACCGAAAAGCATTGCCCGCACGACGCGCTCGCGCGGGATGGACCGTGCCGCGCGGGACGGCGATCGCGGCGCGGACGTGCTCTGTTCTTGGCGGTCCGGCTGCCTTCCGGCGGGCGTGCGACCGGTTGTCGTGATCTTGCCCTGTGGGGTGACGATCGTTCCGGGACGCCCGGTGCGTCGCCACGTTGCTACGTCGATCGCCGTCCCGGCCAAGCCGTCGGCCGGCTCGCCGTCCCACAGCGCCAGCTGTCTGACCTCAGCATCCAGGTACCGGGCCCGCAGCAGCGCCAGCCCCATCGCCAACTCCCCGCCATAACTGAACAGGACGTCGTCGGCCGTGCGCGTGGCGTCAGTCCCGTAGCGGATATCCGCCGCCGCGGCAAGACAACGATGGAAGCGCTCGACCCAGCCCTCGCCGCACGAGGCGACGGAGTGCTCCACGAATTCGCGCTCGGGAAACGGCAGCACGACGTGCAGCTCACTCCCGCGCGCAACCAGCGCCTCGGCCCAAAGTATGTCCGCGCCGCCCGCAAGCGCGCCATACCCGTACCCGGTCCTGTACTCGTCCAGCACCCGTCCGATGCCCGTGGCCGCACTCGCCTCGGCCTCGGCTGGGAACCTCCCCGTCTCACCGATCGCGTCGATTCGGTGGCCACAAAAGTGGACGACAGCGGGGCCCGCCAGGGGACCCAGCAACCCCTCGTCGACGCCGAGGATCCTGCAGATCGTGCGCAGCTGGCGTCGGGTCGTCGCCAACGCACCGTAGTCGTGTGCGTGGAGCGCCGCCGCCTGCTCCAGCGCCACGCGTGCCGCGTCCGGAAGGCCCAGAAGCACCTCCGCCTCCGCCTTTGTCGCCGCCGCGTAGTACGACTCCTCGTCGCCTTGCGCGAGAATCTCAAGCACCCGGGCAGCAATCTCCCGCGACCGCTGCGCATCGCCCGCCACCAGCCACAGCGTCGCCGCATTGATCGCCGGGTAGTAGCCCCCGGTGCCCGCGAACACCTGGGCGTATAGCGCGGCCGCTCGCCCGGCCCGCACACGCTGCGCCTCACCGTCGCTTGCCAGCGCCCTGTCCTTCGCGATCCGCGCCCGCAGCGCCGCCACGTCCTCATCCTGCGCCTGGTCCAGGCCGTACAGCGTCAACCGCCTGGACGCCTCCTCGGTCGCACCCGCACGAGCCAACGCAAGGACAGCGCGATGCTTGAGACGCACATCGCCGGGATAGTCACTTAGGCCGCGCTCAGCCAGGTCGAACGCCGCGAGCAGCTCACCCCGACGCTCCTCCTCCTTGACCGCCTCAAGCCAATCGTCTGGCCCTCGACCTACGCCATCTTCCAACAACGCCTGATCGTCCGGCGGGCCCACGCGCGGACTGTATCCACCCTCAACAAATATGCCGTTTTCCAGGACTTTCGCTAATCGGGGAGACAGGATTTGAACCTGCGACCGCCCGGCCCCCAGCCGGGTGCGCTACCAGACTGCGCCACTCCCCGTGGTAGGGCTCAATTCTAGGGACCAGGGGCTAGGCCGGCGAGGCGATGCCCGCATAGACGGCCTGCTCGGCCAGCAGGGCCGTCTCGAGGATTCGCCCGTCGAAGTACGGCAGAACCTGGGTCAAGAACGCTCCCGCGACGCCTGAGCCGCGGTCGATCCAGAAATAGGTGTTAAACAGGCCCGACCAGTCGCCGCTACCGGCCTTCCGCATGCCGGGCAGGTCCTCCATAAACAGGTGCAGGCCGAGCCCCCACCCCTGCGAGAACGGCGGCGACACGACGTCGTTGGACAGCTCGGGTATCGCCGATTTGATCTCCTGTGGAAGCGCGATCCCACCGAGGTGGTCAGCGAACATCAGGTCCACCGTCTCGGGACGAAGGATCCGGGCACCATCGAGCTCGCCGCCGCCAAGCAGCGCGGCTATGAACCGGGCGTAGTCCGCCGCCGTCGCGCAAGCGCCATGACCGGCGGGCCAGAACTCGGGCTCGGCCAGCGGGAACTCCAGTTCCTCCAGCCCCCCGTCCGCCGTCCGACCATAGAGGGCCATCAGCCGTGACCGCTGCTCCTCGCTCGGGGCGAACGTCGTGTCCGACATGCCGAGCGGAGAGAACACGTGCTCCTCAAGGTAGGACGCCAGGTCTTGGCCACTGACCGCTTCGATCACCTGCCCCAGCCAGTCGGTGTTGATCCCGTAGTTCCACTCGGTGCCCGGTTCGGCGACCAGCGGCGTCTGGAGGTACGCCCGCTTGCCGGACATCGGGTCGGGGGCACCGGTGACCTCGTGGTAATGGAACAAGTCCGCGTTGCAGAAGGAGTAGCCGTGACCTGCGGTGTGGTTCATCAACTGCTTGACGGTCGCCTGATGCGCAGGCTCGCGCAGGCGCGGCGTGTCGCCGTCGAAGCCCTCGAGCACCTCGAGCTCGCCCCACGCCGGCAAGACGGATCTGACCTCGTGATCAAGCGCCAACTCGCCCTGCTCGATCAGCTGCAACGCGCCGACGCTGGCCAGTGGCTTGGTCATCGACATCAACCGGAACATGGTGGCCGTCGTGACCGGAGAGTCCTCGCCCACGCGCGCTGTGCCCGCCGTGGCCGCGGCCGCCTGTCCGTCGGAGCCGGTTAGGACGAAGGCAGCACCGGGCACGGTTGCGTTCGCGACCGCGTTCTCCAGAATCTCCTCGACACCGCTGGTCAGCCCCACGCTCATGTGCGTTCTCCTCTCTCGGGTTGCGGCCCCTCCGCGGGCTCATGCCCGACGCCGCGCGGATTCTCCATCGCGACGTCCTTCGGAGGCAAGCAAGCGGGCGACGGGGATCGAACCCGTTCCTAGAGCTTGGAAGGCTCCCGTGCAGCCGTTAACACCTCGCCCGCGGATGTCCGGTAGATGCTACCCGCGCCCGCGGTTCAGGCCACAGGCCGGCGTGCCTCGGTCGGAACCACGCCGTCCTGGATCATGTCTGTCGGGGGCCACGGACCAGTCCAGTTGTCGAGCGCCCCGTCCAGGGTGATCACCGATCCCGAGAAGGCGGGACCCAGCGGTGACGCCAGCAGAGCGGCCAGCCATCCGTACTCCTCGAGCTCGCCGAGCCGCTGCAGCGGCACCGAGGCGGCCGCCTGGCGCCACAGTTCGGCCGGGTATTTGCGCAGCGAGTCGGTCGCGAAGCGCCCGAGTGCGATCGCCGTTACTGCGACGCCGTCCGAGACCCACCTGGTGGCGAGCTCGCGGGTCAGAGCCTCGACCGCCGCTCGCGCGGCCCCGGTGTGGGCCATGGCCGGCATCCCGTGGTGGGGCGAGACGGTGACGTTGGCGATCAGTCCCCCGCCCCCAGGACGCATGGCCAGGGCGTAAGCGGCCTCGCACATGGCGAGCGTGCCCCCGATGTTCAATCGCTGAACGGCACGCCATCCTTTCGTGGTGATGCCCTCCGCCGGCACGAAGTACTGACCGCCCGCGTTGTTGAGAAGGAAGTCGAGGCGGGAGTGGCGGGCGAGGGTTGCGCCGACGATCTGCTCCGCGCCCTCACGACCGCGGATGTCGCCGGCCGTCCACGAGCAGGCCGGGCCAAGTTCCTCAGCCGCGGCCTCCAGCACGTCTGCGCGTCGGCCGGCGATCACCACCGAGGCACCACATCGGACCAGCTCGGCGGCCGCCGCCTTGCCGAGGTTCGTCCCACCTCCGGTCACCAGCGCCACTCGCCCATCGAGGATCCCGTCGGCGAATACCCGCGACGGATCCATTCGCCCGCTCCCCATCTCCGCTTACTCCCCCATCACTTTGATCACGAGCCGTTTCGAACGCCGGCCGTCGAACTCGCAGTAGAAGATCTGCTGCCAGGGGCCTAGGTCGAGCCGCCCCTCGGTGACGGGAACCATCACCTGATGGTGGACGAGCAGGTTCTTGAGATGGGCATCGCCGTTGTCCTCGCCGCCGCGATGGTGGCGGTAGTCGCCGGGATCGGGCAGTAGCTCCCGCGCCACCTCACCGTCCGGCGCCTTCCAGCTCGGCGGCGCCAGCTTGTCGAGCCACTCCAGCGCATCGGCCTGGATCCCGGGCTCGTCGTCATTGATCCACACCGCGGCGGTGATGTGCATGGCCGACACGAGCGCCATGCCCTCCTCGATCCCGGCTTCCCGAACCGCCTTCGCGACATCGTCGGTGATCCTCACGAACTCCCGCCGCTGCTCCGTGCGGAAGGTGCGATAGACGGTGTGGGATTTCAAGCGGGGGACCGAGGAATCGAACCTCGAGCGATGGTTTTGGAGACCACCATGTTGCCGTTACACCAGTCCCCCAAAGGGTCTGCAATCGTAGCCTGCAAGCTCGATTTTCTGTCCGCGCGGGGGCGAACATGTGTACTTACTCGATTTGAGCGGATATGCCGTCGGGCGGACGATCATTGCCCTGCTCGAGAACGGGCAGCACGAGGACGGCTCGGTGTCGCTCCCGGAGCGCCTGGCGCCGTTCGGCGCCCCGGAGTCGCTGCCGCCGGCGTAGGCGTGGGGGGCGGCTGGTCCCCCGAGTGAGCGTGATGAGAATTGCCGCCTGGGGGCGGCCAAATCGTTCGCGCTCGGGTCGCGGGGTCGCGGGGTGCGGGGTGCGGGTCGCGGGGTGCGGAGCGCAGATCGCGGGTCGCACAAGGGCCCCCCTGGGCGCGACTGCCGCCAATTGGCTTCGTCGCACGCGAGCTCCCGGAGCGCCTCGCGCCGTTCGGCGCCGCGGCGTTGCTACCGCCGGCGTCAGGGGGTGGGGCGCGGCTGGTCTCCCGCGTGAGCGCGAACGATTTGCCGGACTATTTCCGGAAAATCGTTCACGCTCAGGTGGGGGAGGTGGACGCGAGCGCGCTGGCCGATAGCGCCGGGGCCCGACCCGCCAGCGGAGAGGGGGGTGTCTGGGCTCAGGACATATGTCTCAGGTGATATGTCTCTCATGAGTCGGGACATGGGTCACACCCGGCGGTGGGGTTGAGGCTTGGGGTTGCGGCGGTCGTCGTGGAGGCGGAGCCCGTAGGGCGACGCCGGAGCGGCGATCGCCGGCGCGAGGTCCGAGGGCCTGGCCACTTTGCCGGGCATGTCCATTGCCCATGTTGCTGTTCTCCAGGTCGTTTCCAGGCAGCTGTCTGTTACTGCTGCCGCCGCCGAGTATGGGTTCTCGCGCCGGCATTTGCATCGTCTCCTGGCCCGCTACCGGGAGGGTGGTCTGGACGCGCTCGAGCCTCGTTCACGCCGCCCCAAGACGACGCCGATCGCGACGCCCGAGGACGTCCACTGGCGCAAGCAACAAAAACAGCCCGGCCGCTGGCCGAGCTCCTCAATGTGAGACCGATGTCCCGAGACATGTGAGACCTATGTCCCGAGACATCACAGCGATGCGGGCGGAGGGACTCGAACCCCCAAGGGCTTTCGCCCACCGGCTCCTAAGGCCGGCGCGTCTGCCAGTTCCGCCACGCCCGCGGCGGGGGCTGGATTGTAGGGCGGCGGCCTGGGGTTTCCAGCGTTTGGTTGGCGGTCTTGGGGGCGGCAGGGGCTCCTCAGATTCGCAAGAAGTGCTGCACCAGGCCCGCGGAGCTTGTATGTTCCGCGACATGTCGCAGGGGAGGATGCTCACTCCCGGCTACGCGGTCGTATATCCGAACCGCGAGAAGGCGTCGAGCCAGACGACGAAGGCGATCGTCATTGTGATCATGCTGATCTCGGTTGCGTTGATGCTGATCGTGACGATCGGCGGGTGGTCGAAGCTCCAGGGGATGAAGCCGGTCAACTTCTTCTGGTGCCTGGCCTACCTGATCACGGCGTTCTACATCGGTGCGCGATGGGCGCGGGGGCTACTGCCGATCGTGGCCGCGCTGGCGATCCTGCTGCTGATCATGGCTCTGATCGCGGGCACGGGCGCGTCAGGGACGAGCTGGTTCGATCGCAGCAACCCGGGATTCGGCCAGGCTCAGAGCCTGTTCGGCGGCACCGGCCTCAGCCCCGACACGCTTGGCCTGGTGACCCTCCTGATCGTTCCCGTGCAGGTGCTCCTGATCATCTTCACGATGGTCGGCTTCTCCCAAGGGTGGAACGTCGAACTCGAGGTGCCGATCGAGGAGGCCAGGCGGCGCGGTTACAAGCCGGCCGGCCCGCCGCCCCCGCAGCCGGCTGCGGCCTAGAAGCTCGGCTCACATCGCGCGGGCCGAGCGGATGCGGCGGGTGGGACTCGAACCCACAAGTCCTTTCGGACAATGCGTTTTGAGCGCATCGAGTTTGCCAATTTCTCCACCGCCGCGGGGTGGCTCAGTCTAGGGGGACGGCGCCGGACGCACGGGGGGCGGCGGCCCTGGATCGCTACCCGCTGACCAGCTCGAAAAGCTCGTCGACGATCGCGCTCGGCGCCGCCACGAGGCCAGACGGGTCGGGGCCGTCGTTCGGGAGGTCGCGGATCTGAAGACCGGCGCGAGAGGCGATCAGTGCGCCGGCGGCGACATCCCAAGCGTGCACCCCCCGCTCGTAGTAGGCGTCGTAGCGGCCACAGGCGCACCAGGCGAGGTCGAGTGCGGCGGCTCCGGCGCGACGGATGTCACGGACGCGGGGTAGGACGCGGGAGATCACCGCGGCCTGGCGGGCGCGCATGGCCGACTCATAGCCGAAGCCGGTGGCGATCATCGCTGTCGCCAGATCACTCCGGTCGGAGCCTTCGATCTGCTCGCCGTTCAGCGTCGGGACCCCGGCGCGCGTGGCGCCGAAGCACTCTTCACGGACCGGATCGAGAATGACGCCGGCGACCGTCCCGTGGACATCCTCGCAGGCGATGCTGACCGCGAACTGGGGGATCCCGAACAGGAAGTTGACGGTGCCGTCGAGGGGATCAACGAGCCAGCGGAGGTCCCCGCCCTCCGTCTCGCCCCCCTCCTCCCCCAGGATCGCGTCGCCCGGGCGTCGGCTGGCCAGGACCGTGCGGATGGCCGACTCGGCGGCCACGTCGGCATCGGAGACGAGGTCCGTGGGCGTGCTCTTGGCCTGAACCCCGTGGGCGCGCTGTCCGAAGCGGGCGGTCAGCTCGCGGGCGGCCGCGAGCGCGGCCTCCCGGGCCACGGACAGGAGCTCCTGCTCGGGGGGATCGCTCACGGCGCGGGTTGTATCTGATGGGGCCTCCGGCTGCTGCGATCATCCCGCCGGGATGCGCGCAACGGAGATCGCTGCCGACCTCGAGGGCTTCGACGAGCGAGGTGCCGGGACCGACTCGGAACGGCGGGCCGCTCGGTGGTTGGTGGCCGAGCTGTCGGCGAGCGGTCGCGAAGTCGTGGTCGAGCCCTTCTGGTGTCGGCCAAACTGGGCGCTGGCCCACGCCTGGCACGTGGCGCTCGCGCTGGCCGGCAGCCTGCTGACACTGACGAGCGCCCCGGTCGGCGGCGCGCTGCTGCTCCTCTCGCTCCTGTCGGTGGTGGCGGACACGTTCACCGGGGTGTCGCCCGGACGCCAGCTGACGCCCGAGCGAGCAAGCCAGAACGTGGTCGCCGTTCCGTCGCCCGGGGGCGAACCCGGGCCCGTGCGCCTGGTCCTGACCGCCAACTACGACGCGGGCCGTGCCGGCCTGGGCTACCGGGACGCGTTCCGGCGACTGGCCGGCGTCCTGCGCCGAGCCAGCCGGGGACTCGCCCCCGGGTGGCAGGGTTGGCTGTGCTTGGCGATCGTCTGGCTGCTCGTGATCGCGGTCCTGCGTGCCGCCGGACACCACTCCCACGTCGTGGGCGCAGCCCAGCTCCCGCCCACCATCGGCCTGGTGCTCGGCCTCGCGCTGCTGATCGAGATGGCGACCGCCGACTTTTCGCCCGCCGCGGGCGACAACGGCACGGGCGTGGGGGTGGCGATGGTGCTGGCCCGTGCCCTGGACGCCGCGCCGCCCGGGCACCTCGACGTGGAAGTCGTGCTGGAGGGGGCCGGCGAGGGTGGGCACATCGGGCTGCGCAGATACCTGCGCGCGCACAGGCGCGAGCGCAGCCCGACAAACATGGTTGTCCTCGGCATCGGAGCGTGCTCAGCCGGCACACCCAGGTGGTGGTCCAGCGATGGCTCGCTGCTCCCTGTGCATTACGCCCGGTGGCTGCGGCAGCTGGCCGGCAAGGTGGCCGCGGACGAGCCGCATCTCGCCGCGGGACCTCACCGCGGGCGCGGCACCGCGCCGGCGTGGCGCGCGCGGATGGCGCGGCTGCCGGCGCTGTCGATCGGATGCCTGGACCAGCGTGACCTGGTGCCGGGGTCGCACCAGCGGACCGACCTGGCCCGCAGGGTCGACCCCGCGGCGGTCGACGCGGCGGTCCAGTTCGGGCTGATGCTGGTCGACGGGATCGACGCGTCGGTGGCCCGAGCGCGGGCGACGGCTACGCCGGTGTGACCGGACTGACCGCTAAGCCGGCGTGATCGGATTGCGCTTCTCGGGCCACTCCCGGTGCTTGCTTGCCGCCAGGGCGAACCGGCGGATCAGCTCGCCGCGCAGGTCGTCGGGCTGGATGATCGCGTCGACGACAAGCTCGGAGCCGAGATGGAGGATGTCGATGTCCTCGGCGTATTCGCGACGCAGCTCCTCGGTACGGGCGGCGCGCTCGTCGTCGTCCTCGATGGCCTGAAGCTGGTTGTAGTAGACGGCGTTGATCGCGGCCTGCGGGCCCATCACGGCAATCGACGCCGTTGGGAGCGCGATGCAGCAGTCGGGATCGAACGCCGGGCCGGCCATCGCGTACAGCCCGGCTCCGTAGGCCTTGCGGACGATCACCGAGATCTTCGGGACGGTCGCCTCCGAGACAGCGCTGATCATCTTGGCGCCGTGGCGGATGATCCCCTCGCGCTCGACCTGGGTCCCGATCATGAAGCCCGGGACGTCGGCCAGGAACAGCAGCGGGATGTTGAAGGCGTTGCAGGTCCAGATGAACCGCGCGCACTTGTCGGCCGAGTCGACGAACAGGACGCCGCCCTTGACCTTGGGCTGGTTGGCGACGATCCCGACCACCTGCCCGTCGAGCCGCGCGTAGCCGACGATTACCTCGCGGGCCCAGCGGGCGTGGACCTCCAGGAACGAGCCGCGGTCGACGAGCGCATCGAGGAGCTCCCGCATATCGAAGGGCTTGTTCTCATCGGCCGGGATCAGCTCGCCGATCGCGCGGTCCGAAGCCGGGGCGGCGGGCGGCGCGGCCGGGGGCTCCTCGACGAACGACGACGGGAAGTACCCCAGGTAGCGCCGGGCGAAATCGATCCCCTCCTCGTCGCTGGAAACCAGCACGTGCCCGACGCCGCTGCGCGAGGTGTGCATGCGCGCGCCGCCCATCTCCTCGAGCGTGACCTTCTCGCCGATCACCATCTCGGCCATCCGCGGTGAGCCGAGGTACATCGAGGCGTTGCCGTCTCGCATGACCACGATGTCGCAGAAGGCGGGGATGTAGGCGCCGCCGGCCGCGCTCGGGCCGAACAGCACGCACACCTGCGGCACGACTCCCGACAGGCGGACCTGGTTGAAGAAGATCCGCCCCGCGTGACGGCGGCCGGGGAACATCTGGACCTGCTCGTTGATCCGCGCCCCCGCGGAATCGACGAGGTACACGAGCGGGGTGCGCAGAGTCAGCGCCCGCTCCTGGATGCGGAGGATCTTCTCGACCGTCTTCGGCCCCCAGGACCCGGCCTTGACCGTCGGGTCGTTGGCCATCACCGCCACCGGACGTCCGGCAACCGTTCCGAGCCCCGTGACGACGCCGTCGGCGCCGAGCCCATCCTGGTCCCAGTTGGCCAGCAGCCCCTCCTCGACGAGCGAGCCCGCATCCAGCAGGACGGCGACGCGGTCGCGCACGGGCAGCTTGCCCTGCGCTGCCGCCTTCTCCCGATGACGCTCGGGGCCGCCGGCGAGCGCCCGCTCCGCGGCAGCGTTCACCGCATCGGTGTGGTCTACGTCGGTCATCGGGCCACTAAGTGGTTCCCGCCGTAAGTCCGGTCGCACCGAGAGTGGACACGGACGGATGGCTGGCGAGGACGCAGGAGGCGACGCGCAGCAGCGCTGCGCGAGCCGACGAGGACGAAGCCAGACGCCGTCCGGGGCCGCTCGAATGCGACGGTATTTACGGCTGGGGCCACTATGCCCACTGCACCGGGCCGGCCGACAGCACGTGGCTCCCGAGTGGACGTCCGAGCACCTCCTGGGCCGCGCGCGAGGCCTCGATCAGCGCTTCCAGCTCGATCCCGGTCTCGACCCCCATCTCGTGGAGCATCGAGACCAGGTCCTCGGTGGCGATGTTGCCTGTGGCCCCCGGGGGCACGGGACACCCGCCCAGCTCCCCGAACGAGGACTCGAAGCTCTCGACCCCGGACTCGAGCGCGGCCAGCACGTTGGCCAGCCCCTGGCCACGGGTGTTGTGGAAGTGAGCGGTCAGCTCGACGCCGGGCACCGCCTCGCGAGCCGCCGCGAAGAACTCGCGGACCTGGATCGGGTTGCCCATCCCGGTCGTATCCCCGAACCCGACCTCGGCGCAGCCGGCCTCGGCCAGCGCTCGGGCGATCTCCAACACCCGCTCCGGTGGCACGTGCCCCTGGTACGGGCAGCCGAACGAGGTCGAGATAACGCCCTCGCAGCGCAGTCCCTCCTCGAGCGCTCGCGCGAACGTGCGTCGCAGACCGGCCAGCGAGTCCCCGACGGAGCGTCCCACGTTCTTCTGGTTGTGGGTCTCCGAGGCCGATAGGAAGCCGTTGATCTCCTGGAAGCGGTCGCGGTGCTGGAGCGCGCGCTCCAGCCCGCGCTCGTTCGGGATCAGGACGCCGACCGACACGCTGCTGGGCAGGCTCACCTGCGAGAGCACCTGCTCGGCGTCGGCGAGCTGAGGGATCACGTCGGGACGGACGAAGCTGGTCACCTCGATCCGCCGTAGGCCGGTCCGCCCCAGCAGCTCGATCAGACGGATCTTGTCTGGGGTCGGGATCACCTCGGGCTCGTTCTGGAAGCCGTCGCGGGGACCGACCTCGCGGATCCGGACGTAGCGCGGCATTTCGGTCACAAAGGCGATTCTATGAACGCGTCGGCCAGGGGACGTGGCGACCGGCCGGCGGTGCCATCACCGGGAGAGGTGGATACCGGCCGGCGGTGCCATCACCGGGAGAGGTGGCGACCGGCCGGCGGTGCCATCACCGATAGACCAGCTGCAGCCCCAGCATCTGGGCCACAGTGACGAAGCGGTAGCCCTCCCTGCGGAGGGTGTCGATCTCGCGCGGCAGGGCGGCGACGGTCTGATACCGGGGCCCGCCGCCGAAGTGCTGAAGCACGATCGCGCCGTCGCGGGCGTGGGTGACGACGTTGTCGTAGATCGCGCTCACGCCGGGTTGGGCCCAGTCCCGCGGGTCGACATTCCACATGATGGTCAGGAAGCCGAGTGAGCGGGCCAGGCGGATGAGCGAAGGGCCGATGTCGCCGTACGGTGGCCGCCACAGGCAGGGCGTGAATCCGCGGGTCGCGCGCCGGATCGCCGCCGCCGCGTGCAGGAGCTGCTGACGTTGCTGGCTGACAGGCAGCTGGGCCACGTCCGGGTGGCTCCAGCTGTGATCACCGATCATGTCGCCGTCGGCCAGCATCCGGCGCTCGTAGGCGCCGGTCGGGTCGTAAGTCGAGATCTGCCGGCCGATCTCGAAGAAGGTCGCCGGGACGTGCTCGCGCTCGAGCACGTCCAGGAAGGCCGGCGGCGGCGGCTCATACCACGGGCCGTCGTCGAACGTGAGCGCGATCTCGCGGACGTGGGAAGAGCCTTGGTAAACCAGCGAAGGCCCGGCGGGCACGCATCCAACGAGCTTCGGGACGTGAAGATCGAGCAGGGTCGGCGTCGCCGGGAACAGGGCGAAGCAACCGGACGAGCCGGGCGCGGGGGTAGCACACGCCGAGCGCCTGAGCGTGCTGATCGCCTGCCAACGCAGCGGTGCGTAGCCGAGACCAACGGCGCCGGGTAGGAAGGAGGCGGTCAGCTCCTGCGAGCTCGACCGCCCGATGGTCGCGGCGATCGTGGTGGCCCGGCCCGGTCCCCCGGTGGTGATCGGCGTGTAGACGATGCGCGGCTCCCGCGAGCCGCGCGCGGGTCCCTCGATGCACGCCTTGCCGACGACGTCACCGCTGTGCGTACTTTCGATCAGCAGGCACAAGGACCGTCCCTCTGGCTCGAGACCGGAAGGCGAGAACGACTGCTGGAGCACCAACTGCCATTGGAGCAGCTGACCGGTCTGGGTCAACGATGACGTCTGGATGGCCAGCGGCGCTGTGGGCAGGGCCGCGCGCTTGCTGGCCCCGGCGGTCCCCGCTGCCAGTGCGATGGTGGTCGCCGCGACCCCGAGAGCGACGAGCCCTGCCCGACGGACCAGCACTCGCGGGCTGCGCGCCTCGCCCTCGATCCCCACCTCGAGCGAATCCGCCATCCGGCGGCGAACCTTACACTCCCCCGCCGTGCCGCCGCGAGTGTGCATCGTCGGAGCAACCGGGGCGCTCGGCTTCGGATTGGCGCTGCGGCTCGGCAAGGCGGAAGTCCCCGTGGTCATCGGCTCGCGCGACGCCAGCCGAGCCGAGGAGGCCGCCAGGCGGGCGTCGGCGGACGTGCCGGGCGGCTCGTTCAGCGGGCTCGAGAACACCATCGCCGTCCGGGACGCCGAGATCGTGATCCTGTCGGTCCCGTTCCGCAACCAATCCGAGAACCTGACCAACCTGAAGGGCGCTCTCACCGACGGGCAGCTGCTGGTCGACGCCACCGTCCCGTTGGCGGCCGCGGTCAGCGGCAAGGCGACCCGGACGCTGGGGGTGTGGCAGGGCTCGGCGGCCCAGCAGGCGCGCGAGATGACGCCGGCCGGGGTGCGCGTGGTCTCAGCGTTTCACACCGTCAGCGCCGCCCACCTGGCCGACCTCGAGCACGAGCTGGACGAGGACGTCCTGATCTGCGGCGATCGCCTCGAGGACAAGGCCGAGCTGGCCGAGCTCGTCAATCGGATCGACGGGCTGCGCCCGGTCGACTGCGGTCTCCTGGAGATGGCCCGGATCGTCGAGCAGCTGACGGCGCTGATCATCTCGGTCAACGTGCGCCACAAGACCCGGGCCGGAATCAAGATCACCGGCCTTGAGTGACCCTGTAGTCGTCCTCGCCGGCGGTACCGGGGGCGCGAAGCTGGCCCGCGGAATGCTCGACGTCGTCGGGGCCGACGAGCTCGTGGTGGTCGCGAACACGGGGGACGACATCGAGGTCTACGGCGCCTACGTGTCGCCGGATCCGGACCTGATCACGTTCTGGCTGACCGACCGGATCGACGACCGCGGATGGGGGCTGGCCGGCGACACGTTCGAGACGATGGGTGGCCTTCGCAATCTGGGCGTGGAGGTGTGGTTCAACCTCGGCGACCAGGATCTGGCCATCGGGCTGGAGCGCGCCCGCGCGCTGACCGCCGGCGACCGCCTGACCGACGTGCAGGCCAGGATCGCCGGGGCGCTCGGCACCCAGGCCCGCGTGCTGCCGATGAGCGATAGCCCCGTCCGCACGCGGGTGATGGCCCACGGGCGGTGGTGGCCGATCCAGCAGTTCCTCATCACAGGTCGCGGCGAGGGCCCGATCGAGGGCGTGGACTTCCGCGGGGCCAAGGCATCACGGCCCACCCCCGAGGTGCTGGAGGCGATCACGAGCGCGCGAACGATCGTGATCGGACCTTCCAACCCGGTGATCTCGATCGGCCCGATCCTGGCCCTCGAGGGTGTGCGCTCGGCGCTCATCGAGAGCGCCGCTCCCGTGGTCGCGGTCAGCCCGCTGGTCCGCGGCGGCGTGGTCAAAGGCCCGACCGAGCCGTTCATGGCCTGGATCGGCCAGCCACTGTCCAGCGCCGGGATCGCGACGCTGTACGCCGGCCTCATTGACGGCCTCGTGGCGGATGAGCGAACCGACGACATACCGGTGCTCGAGACCGACGTCATGATGGACACGGTGGCGGCGCGGGCGCGCGTGGCCGGAGAGGCGCTCGAGTTCGCGCAGGCCCTCGGGTAGGGCAGTAGCGTTCGCGCCGATGCGCACGCTCGCGGTGCTTCCGGTCAAGAGCTTCACGCAGGCCAAGCAGCGCCTGGCCCACGGGTTCTCGCCGGGCGTGCGCGGGCAGCTCGCCGCGGCGATGTTCGCCGACGTGCTCGGCGCGCTGAAGGCGGCCGCGGCAATCGACGAGATCCTGGTGGTCACGGCCGGCACCGCGGCACGGCAGATCGCCGAGGCCCACGGCGCGAGAGTCCTCAAGGACGACGAGAGCGGGCACAACCCGGCGGCGGCGCTGGGCGTGCAGGCGGCGCTGCGCGCCGGCGCCGATCGGGCGTTGCTGGTCCCGGGTGACTGCCCGGCGCTCGACCCGATGGAGCTCGACGCGCTGCTGGCCCGGCCCGTAACCGCGCCCTCGGTCATCGTGGTGCCGGACCGGCACGGCACGGGCACCAACGCGCTGCTGCTGACGCCTCCCAACGCGATCGAGCCAGCCTTCGGGCCCGGCAGCTGCGAGCGGCACGTGGGCCGGGCCCGCGCCGCCGCCGCCCGCGCGGAGGTGGTCGCCGTCGCATCGCTGGCCATGGACGTCGACACCCCCGAGGACCTGGTCGCACTCGAGAGGGCGCTGGACGGCGGCCCGGGTCCGGCCGTGCGCACGCGCGAGCTCCTGAGAGAACTGGCGCCGGCATGCTGAGCTCGGTGGCCCTGGAGGGCCTGCCCGAGGTCTCGCCCGGAGACGACCTCGCGGGCCTGATCGTGGCCGCGCTCGAGGGCGGGACAGCCGCCGGCCTCCAGGAGGGCGACGTCCTGGCGGTAGCCCACAAGGTCGTCTCAAAGGCCGAGGGCCGAACCCGCTGGTTGCCCGAGGTCGCCCCGGGCGAGCAGGCCACCGAGCTGGCCGACCGGCTGGGCAAGGACCCCAGGCACGTCCAGGTCGTCCTCGACGAGTCCCGCGAGGTGCTGCGCGCCGCCCACGGGGTGCTGGTCTGCGTCACCCCGCACGGGTTCGTGTGCGCCAACGCGGGGGTCGACGCGTCCAACGTCTTCGGCGAGGACACGCTGGTCCTCCTCCCCCAGGATCCGGACGAGTCGGCGCGGGAGCTCCGGAGGCGTCTGCGGGAGCTCACCGGCGTGGCGCCCGCGATCCTGATCACCGACTCCTTCGGACGGGCATGGCGCAACGGACAGTGCGAGGTGACGATCGGGTGCGCCGGGATCGCGCCGCTGGACGACTGGCGCGGACGCCACGACGCCGGCGGCCGGGAGCTCAAGGCGACCTGGATCGCCGTTGCCGACGAGCTCGCCGCGGCCGCCGACCTGGCGCGGGGTAAGGACACCCGCCAGCCGGTGATCAGGATCCGCGGGGCCGCCCGGCACGTGACCGCCGAGGACGGGCCGGGCGCGGCGGCGCTCATCCGGCCCGAGGCCGAGGACCTGTTCAGATGACTTGCGCAACCACCACACAGGAGGGCACCGGCCCATGAGCGAGGACACCGTCAAGTACCTGTTGCCGGAGAGGGAGATCCCCAGGCACTGGATCAACCTCCTCCCCGACCTCCCCGGCGAGCCGCTGCCCCCGCTGCACCCGGCCACGCTCGAGCCGGCCGGACCGGACGATCTGAGCGCGATCTTCCCGATGAGCCTGATCATGCAGGAGGTCTCGCCCGAGCCCGAGATCGAGATCCCCGAGCCGGTGCGCGAGGTGTACAAGCTGTGGCGGCCCACGCCCCTGTTCCGCGCCCGGCGGCTCGAGCGCGAGCTCGATACCCCGGCCCACATCTACTACAAGTACGAGGGCGTCTCGCCGGCCGGCTCACATAAGCCGAACACCGCGGTGGCCCAGGCCTACGAGAACGCCCAGGCGGGGATCAAGCGGCTGTCGACCGAAACCGGGGCCGGCCAGTGGGGCTCGGCGCTGGCCTTCGCGTGCGCGCTGTTCGGCCTCGAGTGTGAGGTGTTCATGGTCGGCTCGAGCTACGACCAGAAGCCGTACCGCCGGTCGATGATGGAGACCTGGGGCGCGACCGTCCACCGGTCGCCGTCGGAGCTCACCAACGCCGGGCGCGCGAACGCCGAGCACCCGACCGGGTCGCTGGGGATCGCCATCTCCGAGGCGGTCGAGGTCGCCGCGTCCCGGGAGGACACCAACTACTCGCTGGGGTCGGTGCTGAATCACGTGTGCCTACACCAGACCGTGATCGGTCAGGAGGCGATGGCCCAGATGGAGATGGCCGGCGAGCGGCCCGATGTGGTGGTCGGCTGCGTCGGCGGCGGCTCGAACTTCGCCGGGCTGGCCTTCCCGTTCATCCGCGACGTCCTGCGCCAGCGCACCCCGATGCGCTTCGTGGCCGCCGAGCCGAATGCCTGCCCGACTCTGACCCGGGGCGTCTACCGCTACGACTTCGGGGACACCGCCGGGCTGACGCCGCTGATGCCGATGTTCACCCTCGGGCACGACTTCGTCCCGCCTCCGGTGCATGCCGGCGGGCTGCGCTATCACGGCGACGCCCCGATGCTGTGCGGACTGGTCAGGGCCGGGATCATCGAGGCCCGCGCCTACGGCCAGAACGACATCTTCGCCGCGGCCGTCCGCTTCGCCCGGCAGGAGGGGATCATCCCCGGCCCGGAGCCTGCGCACGCCATCCGGGCCGTGATCGAGGAGGCCGAGGCGGCCAAGGAAGCGGGCGAGGAGCGGGTGATCCTGCTCGGCCTGTCCGGCCACGGCCACTTCGACCTGTCGGCCTACGATGCCTTCCTGGCCGGGCGGCTCGAGGATCCGGAGTTCTCCGAAGCGGATATGGAGGCCGCGCTGGCCCGGCTGCCCGAGGCTCCGGCGATCGCGTAGCCGGGCGACCCCGCTTGGACTGCCGCCCGTCCGCGCGGCCGGCTGGTGGCCACGATAAGCGCCGCGACCACGATCGCGACCCCGAACAGTTGCAGCCCGGTCGGCGATTCGCCGAGGATCAGCGCCGCGAGGAAGACCGCGCTGACGGGCTGAATGGTCAGCAGCAGCGACGTGTGGGCCGCGGGCAGCCGCGGCAGCGAGCTCGTGATCAGGAGCCAGCCGATGACCTGCGAGGTCAGGGCCAGGGTGATGAGCCAGCCGGCGCTCGGCCAGGTGGGAACCAACCGGGCGTCGCCGATGATCACCCCGGCGATCACGCACACGACCGTGGCGGTGGCCGTGGCGTCGAACAGGGGACCGGCCGGCCGGCGCAGGTCGGAGCCGCCGTGGCGCAGGACGAGCAGGAAGCCCACGTAGGCGATGCCGGCGCCGAGCGCGAACAGTGTGCCCGTGGTCGGGTCGCGGCCGTAGGCCCCGTGCTCGAGCACGCCGGAGATAAGCAGCACGCCCAGGAGTGCGATCGGCAGCGCCGCGAGGACCTGCCGTCCCGGCCGCTCGGCGAGTATGGCCCATGCCACCAGCGGTACGAGCACGACTTGGATATTCGCCAGCACGGTCGCCAAGCCCGCCCCGATGTCGGCGATCGAGTGGTGCCACAGCAGCAGGTCGGCTGCGAAGAACACCCCGGCCACCACCGCGGTTCGACGGTCGGTCGGCGGCCGCGGGCCGAGCCTTCGATCCTCGCGCCACGCCAGCAGCCCGAGGATGGGCAGCGCGTACGCGCAGCGGAAGATCGCGGCGGTCGACGGCGACGCGTGGCTGAGGCGCACGAGGATGGCCGAGAAGGCGATCGCGAACGCTCCCAGGGCCGCGCACACGCGGACGTTGCGCTCTGTGGTCAGCCATCGCTCCATGGGGCCAGCTTACGGCCCAGGCGTCACAGGTCCGGCGCGCCCACGGCGTGAAAGCCGCCGTCAACGTGAACGATCTCCCCGGTGATGGCGCGCGCGTAGTCCGAGAGCAGGAAGCAGATGGCCGCGGCCACCGGCCCCGGATCCTCGATGTCCCACCCGAGCGGCGCCTGCGCGGGCCACAGCTCGGCCAGCCGCTCGAAGCCCGGGATCCCGCGCGCGGCGACCGTCCCGAGCGGCCCGGCCGAGACCAGGTTGACCCTGATCCCCGAGGGCCCGAGGTCGCGGGCCAGGTACCGCGACACTGACTCGAGCGCGGCCTTGGCCACGCCCATCCAGTCGTAGATCGGCCAGGCCAGCGTGGCGTCGAAATCGAGCCCGACGATGCTCGCCCCCCTGGGCATCAGCGGGGCCAGGACCGCCGCCAGCGCCTTCAGCGAGAACGCGCTGGTCTGGAAGGCCTGGTTCGCGCTCTGCGCCGGCGCGGTCATGAACCGGCCCCCGATCGCGTCCTCGGGTGCGAAGGCGATCGCGTGCAGCGCCCCGTCCACCCCGCCCCACCGTTCGGACAGGGTCTGGTTCAGCGCCTCCAGATCCGCTTCCCGGTTGACGTCGAGCTCCAGCACGTCGACCGGCTCGGGCAGCCGCTGAGCCGCTCGCTCGGTCAGCCGCCGGACCCGGCCGAAGCTGGTCAGGAGCACCGACGCGCCCTCGCGCTGCGCCTGTTCGGCGGCGTGGAAGGCGATCGAGTCCTTGGTGATAACGCCGGTGATCAGCAGCCGCTTGCCGGCCAGGATCACGACCGGGACCTGGCCAGCGCCCGGAGTGCTCCAGCCAGCCGAGCGCGGGTCTCGGCGGGCGCGACGAGCTCGTCGACGAACCCGGCCGCGGCGGCCGCGTGGGCCCGCAGATGCTCCTCGGCGTAGGCGTCGGCCAGCCGCATCCGCTCGCCCTCGGGATCGCCGGCCGCGCGCAGCTCACGGCGGTGGACGATCCCCACCGCCGCGCGGGCGCTCATGATCCCCAGCTCAGCGTCGGGCCAGGCGAGCACGAGATCGGCCCCGAGGTCGCGCGAGTTCATGGTGATGTACGCGCCACCGTAGGCCTTGCGCAGGACGACGGTCAGCTTCGGCACCTGGGCGGCGGCGAACGCCCGGACCAGCGCGGCCCCATGGCGAATCACCCCGGCCCGTTCCTGTTTGGATCCGGGCATGTAGCCCGGCGTGTCGACGACGGCGATCAGCGGCAGGCCGAAGGAGTTGCAGAAGCCGATGAAGCGGGCCGCCTTCTCTGAGGCCGCGGCGTCGAGCACGCCGCCCAGGTAATGCGGCTGGTTGGCGATCACGGCCACCGGCCGGCCGTCGAGCCGGGCCAGCGCCGTGACCACGTTGCGGGCCCAGCGCGGGCATAGCTCCAGCAGCGAGTCCCGGTCGAGGATCGCCCGCAGGGGTTGGCGCACGTCGTACGAGCGGCGCGGCTCGGCCGGGACGAGCGCCCCCGGATCGGCAAACTCCGGGGCGAGCGGCGCGAGCAGCGGCGGTCTCTCTCCGGCCGCCGAGGGCAGGTAGGACAGGAGCTCCCGGACCTGGGCGGCGGCCGCGGCCTCGTCGGGTACAACCAGATGGCAGACCCCGTTGCGATCGTGAACGCGCGGGCCGCCGAGCGTCGCCGCGTCGACGTCCTCGCCCAGGGCCTCGCGCACGACGCCGGGACCGGTCAGGAACATGGCCGCGTCCTCGGTCATCAGGATCAGGTCGGTCAGCGCCGGCGAGTACGCGCCGCCCCCGGCCGAAGCACCGGACACGACCGAGATCTGGGGCACGACTCCGGTCAGGGCCACCGTCTGGCGGAAGATCCGGCCGTAACCGCCGAGGGCAGCCGTGCCCTCCTGCATCCGGGCGCCGCCCGACTCGACGAACGCCACCACCGGCATCCGAGCCCGGCCGGCCATCTCCAGGACGCGCACGATCGTGTCGGCGTGGCGCTCGCCGAGCGATCCGCCGAAGTACCTGCCGTCCTGCGCATAGCAGGCGACCGGGCGTCCGGTCACCGTCCCGGTGCCGCCCACGACACCGTCCCCCTCGACCGCCCGGTCGCCGAGCTTGGACGAGATCACGCGGGAGCGGAGGACCTGCAGGCTCCCCGGGTCGCATAGCGCCTCCAGGCGCTCGAGCGGATCCAGCCGCCGGGTCGGCTCACGTACAACGGCCAGGCTCATGAGTTGGCTCCCCGGACGACCAGCGCGACGTTGTGGCCGCCGAACGCGAACGAGTTGGACAGGGCGGCGGGCGGGTGGCCGTTGGCGATGATCAGCGGGCGCGCCTCCCCGGGGACGAAGTCGAGGTCGAGCTCCGGGTCGGGCACCTCGTAGCCGAGTGTCGGCGCAATCACCCGCGTGCGGAGCGTCTCCACGGTCGCCACCGCCTCGACCGCCCCGGCCGCCCCGAGCAGGTGGCCGATGGCCGACTTGGTCGACGAGACGGGGATCCGCCTGGCCTGCTCCTCGCCGAGCGCGCGCTTCAGCGCGGCGGTCTCGGCGGCGTCGTTGAGCTGCGTCGAGGTCCCGTGAGCGTTGACGTAGCTCACGTCAGCCGGGGCGATGCCGGCGTCGTCAAGGGCCAGCTCGATGGCCCGCGCCGCGGGCCCGCCGCTCGGTTCGGGAGCTGTCAGGTGGTAGGCATCGGCGGTCGCCCCGTAGCCGGCCACCTCGCCCAGGATGGTGGCGCCGCGGGCCTGCGCAGCGCCCGCCTCCTCTAGCACCAGGACGCCGGCGCCCTCACCCATCACGAATCCGTCGCGGCGGGCGTCGAACGGGCGCGAGATCCCCGACGGCGACAGGGCCTGCATCGAGTCGAAGCAGGCGAAGGCGAACGGCGTCAGGGCGGCCTCCGAGCCGCCGGCGACGGCGGCGTCGGCGTCGCCGTACTGGATCATCCGCAGCGCGGCGCCGACCGCGTGCGCCCCGCCCGAGCAGGCCGAGACAACCCCGTAGGCCTGCCCCTGAAGGTGGTACTTCATGGACACCGCCGCCGCGGCCGCGTTCGGCATGTACTGCGGGATGCCGAGCGGGGAGACCATCCGCGGGCCTCGCTCGCGCATCACGTCGAGCTGGGCCTCGACCGTGTACTGCCCGCCGATCCCGGTGGCGATCACGCAACCGATCTTCAGCGGGTCGTACGGGGCCTCACCGTTCCAACCGGCCTGCGTGAGCGCCTCGTCGGCCGCGACGAGCGCGAACTGGGAGAAGCGGTCGAGGCGGCGAACCTCCTTGACCGACAGGTGCTCGCCGGGCTCGAAGTCCTTGCAGGCGCCGGCCCGGTCGGCGATCCCGCAGATCCCCGAGGCCCAGCGCTCGTGCAGAGCCCGCGCGCCAACGCCGAGCGGGGTTACCGCCCCCAGTCCGGTGATAACGACTCGTCGCTTCATAGGCCTCTAGGCGTCCGCCCTCGTGACGATCAGGTCGATCGCGTCCCCGACGGTCTTCAGCTCCTTCATGTCCTCGCCCTTGAGCACGACGCCGTACTCGTCCTCGACGATCTGGGCGAGCTCGACCAGGTCGAGCGAGTCGATGTCGAGCTCCTCGAACGTCGACCCGCGGGTGATCTGGTCGGCGTCCGGGCCGAAGCTCGCGAGGGCCTCGACCACCCGCGACTCGACCTGCTCGTTGGTAACTGCTGGCATTACTGCTCCTTGGTTGTCGTTTCGGTCGGTACGAAGGCTCACGCGGCCAGTCCCCCGTCCACGGTCAGAACCGCTCCGGTGACGTAGCTCGCCTCATCGGAAGCGAGGAAGCGTACGCAGGCGGCCACCTCCTCGGCCGTGCCGGCCCGCCGAGCCGGGACGCCTGCGAGCAGGTCCTTGGACAGTTCCGCGGTCATGTCGGTATCGATCAGCCCCGGGGCCACGGCATTGATGGTCACCCCCCGGCGCGCTACCTCAACCGCGGCTGTCTTCGTCAAGGCGATCAGGCCCGCCTTGGCGGCGGCATAGTTGGCCTGACCGGCATTCGCGCGCAGACCGACCACCGACGCGATGTTCACGATCCGCCCCAGGCGCGCCCGGACCATAGGCATCAGCGCCCGGCGCATGAGCCGGAAGGCGGCGTTCAGATCGACCTCGATCACGGAGGACCACTCCTCGTCGCGGAGCGAGGGCACGAGGTCGTCACGGCTGATCCCAGCGTTGTTGACGAGCGCCAGCACCGGCGTCCCGTAGTGCTCCTCGAGCGCTCCGAAGAGCTCATCGGCGGCCGCCGCGTCGGCGACGTCGGCGGCCAGGGCGATCGCCCGCCCGCCGCCCCGCTCGATCTCCGCCACCACCCGTTCGGCGCCCTCGCGGCCGGACCGATAGTTGACCCCCACGGGCCATCCGTCGCGGGCCAGCGCGATGGCGGTGGCGGCCCCGATCCCGCGCGAGGCACCGGTGACCAGCGCACAGCCGGCGCGCTCAGGCATCTGGACCTCCCCACTCGAGCACCACGCCGCCCCACGTGAAGCCGGCTCCGAAGGCGCCCAGGAGGACCCTGGCCCCCGGCTTTAACCGTCCGTCCTCGTAGGCCACGGCAAGGGCCAGCGGCAGCGTGCCCGCCGAGGAGTTGCCGAGCTCGGCGATGCAGTCGACCACGCGCTCGGGCGCCAGACCCAGTCGCTCGCCCAGCGCTCGGGTGATCCGGGCGTTGGCCTGGTGGTAGACGAACAGGTCGATGTCGTCGAGCGTCAGCCCGGCCCGCTCGACCGCGGCCAGGGTGGACTCGGTCATCCGGGTCACGGCGTTTCTGTAGACCTCAGGGCCGTCCATCGTCAGCTTGCGGTCGGAGTGCTTGATGACGATCGCGCCGCCTCCGGAGCCGTCCGCTCCCATCACGACCGGTCCGATCCCGCCGTGCTCGCCGGTCGCCGGCCCGAGCACCGCCGCGCCAGCACCATCCGCGAACAGCGGCGCGGTCTTGCGGTCATCCCAGTCGAGCACCCGGCTGATGAAGTCCGCCCCCACCACGACCACCCAGCGAGTCCGCCCGGTCTCGATCTGAGCCGCGGCGACCGCAACCGCTGACAGGAAGCCGGTGCATGCCGCGCCGACGTCGAACGCGCCCGCGTGGTCCGCTCCAATCGCGTGGGCGACCAGCGGCGCTGCATTGGGCATCAGCTCATCCTGAGTCAGCGTGGCAACGATCACCAGGTCGAGCTCCGCCGGGTCGACCCCGGCCCGCTCCAGAGCGATCACGCTCGCTCGAGCGGCGTAGTCGGAGATTCGCTCCTCGGGTCCGGCGATGGGGCGCTGGCGCACGCCCGTGCGCGAGACGATCCAGTCCTCGCTGACCCCGAACCGGTCAGCGAGCTCACTGGTGTGCAGCCTGTGGGCCGGCAGCGCCATGGCCACCGCGTGCATGGCTGCCCGGATCAGACGCGGAGCGTCCTCGGTCATCCCCGCTTGCTCCTGGGCGCGAAGATCGGCCGACTCAAGCATTGACGAGCTCCACGTCTCTGAGGGTCCGCTTGGCCAAGCCGGTGAGCACGCGCCCGGGGCCGACCTCGACGAAGCGCTCGGCCCCGAGCCGGTGCATTTCGAGCATCGTCTCGCGCCAGCGCACGGGCATCGTCAACCCCTCGGCCAGGCGCCGCGGGACGTCGTCGAAGGGCTGCGCGGTGACGGCCGAGAGGACCGGCACCCGCGGCGGGCGGAAGGTCACGCGGGAGAGCGCGGCCGTGAACTCGGGGACGGCCGAGGCCATCATCGGCGAGTGGAACGCGCCGCTGACCGGGAGCTCCATGGCCCGCAGGCCGAGCTCCCGCGCCTCGCCCGCGGCCGCCAGCAGCGCTGAGCGCGAGCCGGACAGGACGGTCTGCTGCGGCGAGTTGTCGTTGGCCACGGCGAGCCCGTGGTTCTCCGCGAGCTCGGCGGCGTGCTCGGCGGCCCCGGCCCCGAGCAGGGCCAGCATGCCGCCGTCGCCGGCGCGCTCCCCGGCCTCCTGCATCAGCCTCCCCCTGAGGGCCACGAGCTCGAGCCCCTCGCGCTCGTCCAGGCAGCCGGCCGCGACCAGGGCCGCCAGCTCACCGAGCGAGTGCCCGGCCATCAAATCACCGTCCGGCCGGCCGAGAGCGGCCCAGCCGGCGATGCTGGTGCAGAAGATCGCGGGCTGGGCGAAGTCGGTGCCCTCCTGGGCGCGCGGAAACGGATCGTCGCCCACGACCTCGTGGGCGAGCGCGAGCAGGTCGGGGCGGACCCGCTCGACCGTGTCGCGCATCCCGGGGGCCTGGCTGCCCTGGCCCGGAAACAGGATCGCTGTCAGCGGCATTCGATAGCCATTTACGCGTACCCGCGGCGGGGGATACAGGGCCATTACTGAGTTCCCCCCGTTCGGGGGGAGGGTAGGCTTACCCGCGCTCATGAGCCTTCCGAAGCCCAGTCCCAGCTCGGCGGCACTGATCACCGGAGCCTCGGCCGGCATCGGCGCGGAGATCGCCCGCGAGCTCGCGCGGCGGGGTCACGGGGTGGTGCTCGTGGCCCGGCGCAAGCAGCGGCTGCTCGATCTGGCCGCCGAGCTCAGGGACGAGCACCGCGTCCGGGCCGAGGCGATCGCCTGCGACGTCGGCAAGGCGGCGCCACGCGGGCGCCTGCCCAAGCAGGTGTCGGAGCTGGGGCTCAACGTCGAGATCCTCGTCAACAACGCGGGGTTCGCCACCGGCGGCCCATTCGCGCAGTCAGATCCCGCGCGGGAGCTCGAGCAGGTGCGCGTGCTGGTCGAGGCGGTGGTCGCGCTGACCTCGGCCTTTCTGCCCCCGATGGTCAAGCGCCGCCAGGGCGCGATACTGAACGTCGCCTCCACCGCGGCCATGCAGCCGCTTCCCTATGCCGCCGGCTATTCGGCCGCCAAGGCCTACGTGCTGACCTTCTCCGAGGCCCTCCACCAGGAGGTCACCGGCCGCGGCGTCACCGTCACCGCGCTCGCCCCGGGCCCGGTCGAGACCGAGTTCTGGGACCAGGCCGGCTGGCAGGTGGTCGGCGGCCAGTCGTTCGAGAAGGCCTTCCCGGGCCCGAAGCCGTCGGCCCGCGCCGTGGCCCGAGCCGGCGTGGGCGGCCTGGACAGCGGCAGCCGGGTGGTCGTCCCCGGCCTTCCGATGCGGGCGGCGATGCTGGCCTCCCGCTACGTGCCGCACGCGGTGAAGCTCCCGGCGGTCGAGTGGGTGATGCGCAGGCGCTGAGGGCGCCCCGAGCCTAGCCGAGCAACCCGATGCGCTGGGCCCGCTGCACGGCTTCGGCTCGGTTGCGGGCTCCGAGCTTTCGGTACAACGCGCTCGTGTGCTCCTTGACCGTGTGGGGGGAGAGATACAGCTTCTCGGCGATCTCGCGGTTGGTCGAGCCGACGGCGATCAGGTCGAGCACCTCCCGCTCGCGCTCGCTCAAGAGCGGCGCCGGCTGCTCGGCCTTGGGCTCGAACATCGTCATCCCGGACCCGATCACGCGCACGGCGGCCACGACCTCCCGGGCGTCCAGGTCCTTGGAGATGAAGCCCGACGCGCCCGCCGCGCGGGCGGCGGCCGGAGCCATCCGCCCCGCGCCCGAGACCAGGAGCACGCGGGTCCCGGGCGACTCGGCGCGGATGGCCGCGCAGAGCTCAGCTCCGGACTCGCCGGCCAGGAACAGGTCGACGAGCGCGACGTGCGGATGCAGGGCGCGGGTCAGCGAGAGAGCCTCCGCACCCGTGCGTGCGGCCAGGCAACGCTCGACCCAGGGCTGTTCGGCCAGCAGGACCCGGAAGCCCCAGTGCACGACGTCGTGGTCGTCGACGACCAGGACACGCAGGCGCTGCTCGGGCTCGGCGTGGCGGGCGGTCTGGCGGCGGGTCGAGGTCATTGCCCGTCCTGCTCGAGGTTGACGACCAGGCGCACGCGCCAGGAGTCTGGGCCGGTGCGGCCAGACTCGACGACGCCTCCGTGTTGCAGGGCTTCGAACGCGGCCAGCCGCAGGCCCATCCCCCCACGACCAGCGACCGCCGAATCCCCGCCGGCCTCGGTGCCGTCGTTACGCACCTCGAGGGTGAACGTGTCGGCGTCACGCGCGACCAGGACCTCCACCCGCGTTGGCTTGGCGTGCTTGCGGACGTTGCGCAGAGCCTCCGCGAGCACGGACTGGGCCAGCGGCTCGAGATCGGCGGGGACGGTGAAGTCACCCCGCCAGTCGACGTCGACGACCATCCCCGGCGAGCGACGGATGCGCTCGAGCTCTCCGGCCAGCGTGGTGCCGGTCTCGGGCGGCAGTGGCGAGAGCGGACGCTCGAGCGCGCGCCGCAGGTCGCTCAGAGCCTCCTGCATCTCGACCAGGCAGCGCTCGCGCTGGGCCTTGTCGAGCGGCTGCTCGGCGCTCAGGGCCAGCGACACGCCGAACAGCCGCTGGAGGACGCGCTCGTGCACCTCCCGGGCCAGGTCGAGGCGCTCGGAGAGCCTGCGCGTGCGCTCCTGCTGGCGGGTGACGTTCCGGGCCGCGGCGACCAGCGCGGCCGTCTTGCCCAGCGTCCAGAGCAGGTGCCGCTCGCCGTCGGAGAGCTCGAACCGGCCACCGCCGCGATCGGCGCAGATCACCCCGTACGCGCGCCCGGCGGCGCTCAGCGGCGTGCACACGAGCGTGGTGATGCCCAGCAGCTCGGCGTAGTCGGGCGGGACCTCCTCCTCGATCCGCTCCGAGATCACCACGACCCGATCCTCGAGCAGCGCGCGCTGGGCGATCGGAGTGTTGACCAGGGTCGGCCGCAGGGCGGCCAGCTGCGAGAACGAGATCCCATACCCGCCCACGGCGCGGACGCGCGGGCGGTTGGCATCGGCCATGAAGATCGCGGCCCGGCGCATCGTCGTCAGGCGGCAGATGGCCTCGCAGATCCGGTCGTAGAACTCGGTCGAGGACGTCTGGACGTCGATCTCGGCCAGGAGCTCGACGAACACCTCCAGCGGCTCGACGCCCGCGAACAGCGACGGCGCGGCGGTCATGCGGCCCGCGGTTCCAGCTCGTAGCGCCGCCGGATCCCGTACAGCGTGGTCCGCTCCGCCGCCGGCCGCCCGGCGCGGTGGGCGGCGGCGACCAGATCCCCGGGCTCGAGCTTGACGCCGTGGTAGCTGCCGGCCATCCGTGAGATCGACTCCTCCATGAGCGTTCCGCCGAGGTCGTTGACCCCCCAGCGCAGCGACTCGGTCGCGGCGTCGAGTCCCATCTTCACCCAGCTGGCCTGCAGGTTCTGCACCGTCCGGCCCAGGGCGAGCCGGAAGGCCGCGGTGTGCTTGAGGTTCTCCTCCCGCGAGATCTCCTCGATGCCGTGGGTGCGCCCGAGCAGGGTGTGAAACGGGATGAAGGAGAGGGGCACGAACTCGGTGAAGCCGCCCGTCCGCTCCTGGAGCTCGCGCACCACGCGCATGTGCTCGGCCAGCTCCCACGGCTCCTCGATGTGGCCGAACATGACCGTGACGGTCGACCGGATCCCGGCGGCGTGTGAGGCCTCGATGATCTCGACCCAGCGGGCCACCGGCAGCTTGTTCGGGGAGATGCGCTCGCGGACGCCGTCGTGCAAGACCTCGGCCGCGGTGCCCGGAGTCGAGTCTAGCCCCGCCTCGCGCAGCCGTTCGAACACCGCCCGCGGCGCCAGGCCCGAGACGTCCGACATGTGCGCGACCTCCATCGGCGAGTAGGCGTGCAGGTGAATGTCCGGAGCGACCCGCTTGGCCACCCGCAGCCACTTCTCGTAGTCCTCGAGCCCCCAATCCGGATGGATTCCCGACTGCATGCAGATCTCGGTGGCTCCGAACTCGAGCGCCTCGTGCACGCGACGGACGAACTCCTCCTCGGAGTGCTCGTAGGCGTCGGGCGAGCGGCGGGACTGCCCAAAGCCGCAGAACGCGCACCCGACGACGCAGATGTTGGAGACGTTGATGTTGCGGTTGACGACGAACGTGACTGTGTCGCCGGCCAGCTCGTGGCGCAGTTCGTCGGCGGCCGCGCGCATGTCCTCGATCACCTCGGGGCGCCGCTCGGAGAACAGCGCGGTCAGCTCCTCGGGGGTCAGGGCCAGGCCCTCCCGGCCGCGGGCCACGGCCCGCGGGGCGGCGTCGTCGGCGACCGAAAGCTCGCCTCGGCGCCCCGAGCCCCGGCGCGGGATGAACGACCAGTAGCAGCGCTTGACCACGTCCAGGACCGGGCGCGAGAGCCACTGCGGGTCGATGTACTCCGGGTACACGCACAGCCGCTCGGTCAGGGCGATCCCCTCCTCGCGCAACGTCTTGCGGACGCTGGCCGGCGACGGGAACGGGTGCTCCGGGGAGATGTGATCGCCGTTGGCGGAAAGCCCGCCGAGGTCGGTGGCGCCCGCGCGGACGAGCTCGACCCACCAGTCCGACAGGTTGGGCGGCACCTGGATCCCCACGCCGGGCATCAGCCGGCGGGCCTCGGCCACCAGACGGCCCAGGTCCGCGACCGTCACCTCGCACGCCCACCCCGGCGCTTCGCGCTGGGGCCCGTCCCACAGCCCGGTCCGCCAGTACTCGCTGGCCGCCGCGCCGGCGATCTGTGCCGGCTCGCGGCCGTAGTAGCTCTGGTGGGGCACGAAGTTCTGGAGGATCACCTCCTGGATGTGCCCGTGGCGCTCGTGCAGCCCGGCCAGGGCCTCCAGCGAGGCGACACGCTCCTCCTCGGTCTCGCCGATCCCGACCAGGATCCCGCTCGTGAACGGGATCCGGAGCTCGCCGGCGGCGGCGATCGTCTCGATCCGGCGGGCCGGGTGCTTGGTCGGCGACCCGGCGTGGACGGTCTCCATCAGCCGCTCGGAGACCGACTCGAGCATCAGCCCCTGGGAGGCGGTCACCTCGCGCAGCCGGGCCAGGTCGCTGCGCTCGAGCACCCCGAGGTTCGTGTGGGGCAGCACGCCCCGCTCGAGCGCGCGCTCGCACACCCACACCACGTATGAAGTGAAGTCCTCGTGGCCGTAGCCGGCCAGCCGCTGCGCGACCTCGGCGTTGTGCTCAGGCTGCTCTCCCGTGAGCACCAATAGCTCCTTCACGTGGTGACGAGCGACGGCCTCATCCAGCAGCCGCTCGACCTCCTCGGGCGCGTACAGGTGCGCCTTGTGGGTCGCAAACGCGCAGTACTTGCAGTAGCACCGGCACGTCCGCGAGAGCGACAGCGTCAGGTTCCTGCTGAAGGTGACCCGGCGGCGCATTCGCACTGGGATCTTATTCAAGCGCCGGCGCGCGCTTGTCCGGAGGCGGGCGGTGGTGTACCGTCGGCCCACAGAGATCGAGGGCACCGGGTGGCCGGACGGGTGGCCGATAACAGATGGGGGTCGCGATGGTTTGCATCATGAGCGGGTGCTCAACCAGCGGTGGAGCGTGCACGGCACGCCGAGCGCTGCGCCGAGGGGCGCTGCTGAGCGCCGTCGTGACCGCGGCGATGCTCGTGTTCGCGGTCAGTGCGCTCGCCGTGAGCGGCAAGCCGATCGTCGCGGGCACGCCGCTGTCCAACGAGGCGCCGGCCGTGGCCGTCGACTCGTCGGGCACCGCCTACATCGCCTGGAACGATGACAAGGGCGTCGGCGGCGCCCCGGACTTCGTCCAGTACTGCGTGATCCCGGCCGGCGCGAGCGCCTGCTCGCACACCGGGAATCTCATGCCCGCCGATTCGGCCGGTTACATCGACGGCGTCCAGGTCCTGGCAGACGGAGGGACCGTCGTCATCCTCGCCGACGTCTACGGCGCCGCCGGCGGCAGTGGCGGCGACTACGAACCCGAGCAGGAGTGGCAGTCCACCGACGGCGGCGCGACCTTCAACATCGTGAACGGGGGGCTGTCCGTTACCGACGGCATCCTCAACGCCGACACCGGGCCGCTCAGCGCGGTGATCGTGCCCGGGACCAACGTGCTCGGCTACGGCTGGAACACCGCCGGAGGGGCGCCGCCGACGTTCAATGCGTTCCCGCTGACTTCTCCCGGCGAGTGCTCAACCGTGATGTGCAACGGCGCGCCGTCGAACACGGGCGGGGCCCCGCCGTACCCGTTCGCCGAGCTCGCGCCGGCGAGTCAGCCTGACCAGATCGGCAACGCCGGCGGCCAGTTCGCGTCGCAGCTCGGCGCCAACCCCGGAGTGCTCGGCGTCTTCAACACGGACTTCACGAATGGAAACCTGGGATGCTCGAGCGCGCAGACGGTTCCGTTCGGCACCGCGTTCGCGTACGCGAGCGGCGCCCAGAGCTCGACCAACGATTACAACATCTCGCCCGGCTCGCCGAACAGCGCCTGGAAGGTGCCGATCGCGCAGCTCGACTGCAACGTCGACTATCCCGCGGTCGGCGGCGGCCCGAGCGGGTTCGGCGTCCTCGAGGCCGACCAGCTCACGGGGAACACCATCTACCACGGATTCGATCAGGCGCATCAGGACTTCGACACGCCCCAGGTGGTGGTCGAGAAGGGGATCAATGTCTTCCCCGCGCTGTCACAGGATGGCGCCGGCGGCATCTACGCGACCCTTTGTTGCAGCGGGTCCGGCGCGATCACCCTCTCCTACAGCGCCAGCGGGGGGACGACCTGGACGACTGGGACCCTGAACCCCAACACCGACGGCGGCGCCGGCAACCTGAACAGCTCCGTCGATACCGCTGGACAGGGTTGGGCGGTCTGGACCGACAACGGCTCGGTCTACGCGCAGCAGTTTGTCAAGGCGGACGCCGTGGCCGCGGCGATCGGGGACAGCGGCTCGAGCAACGGGAAGACGATCACGGTCGACGTGACGTGCTCGACGCTCCCCTGCACAATCACCGTCACGATCACCAAGACCGAGACCGTCGTGATCAAGGCCAGCGCAGCCAGGAAGCACAAGACGCGCAAGGAAACGGTCACCCTGGCCAAGGGCACGTTCACGATCACCAAAGGCGGGGCCCACAAGCTGGGCGTACGCCTGACCAGGGCGGGGGATCAGGCCCTCGTGGCCGGCCACGGCCACCTGAAGGCAAACGTCCTCCTGGCCGACAAGACGCAGGGCGGCGTTCAGACGATCACCGGGACGCTCAAGATCACCACGAGCCGGTCCAAGCACAGGAAGTGATCTCGGCGCCGCTCGCCGGCGCGGACCCCGCCATATCCTCCCCGGCCATGCGACCGCGCCGGGTCCCGCTGCGCTGCGCTGTCCTGACTGCGCTCTGCGCCGCTGCGCTCCTCCCCGCCGGATGCGGCTCCGCGGCGTCCGGCCCGCCGCACCTGCGCAACGCGACCCTCGTCCTCGACTTCACGCCCAACGCCGTCCACGCCGGGATCTACTCGGCGCTCGCTCATCACCTGGACCGGATCAACGGGGTGCGCCTGAGCGTCATCGCGCCGTCGGCCTCGACGGACTCGATCAAGCTGCTCGAGACGGGGCGCGTCAACTTCGCCATCCTCGACATCCACGACCTGGCCATCGCCCGGGAGCGCGGCCAGGACCTGGTCGGGATCATGGCCATCGTCGAGCGGCCGCTGGCCTCGGTGATCGCCGCACCCCAGATCCAGAATCCCCGCCAGCTCGAGGGCAAGACCGTCGGGGTCACCGGCGATCCCAGCGACACGGCGGTCCTCGACTCGATCGTCGCGGGCGCCGGAGGCGACCCGCGCAAGCTCAAGACCGTGACGATCGGATTCGACGCCGTCGCCGACCTGCTGGCGGGGCGGGTCGCCGCCGCGACCGCGTTCTGGAACGACGAGGGGGTCACCCTCCAGCGGAGCCGGCCCGGCTTCCACGTCTTCAGGGTCGAGGCCTACGGTGCGCCGGCCTACCCGGAGCTCGTGCTGTGCGCCACGCGCCGCAGCCTGCGCAGGGACCCCAGCCTGGCCCGGGCGGTCGTGCAGGCCCTGGTGGACGGCTATGAGTTCACGCTGGCGGACCCGGAGCGCAGTGCGATCGAACTCGAGCAGTCGGTGCCCGGCCTCGATCCCACGCTCGTGGCCGCCCAACTGAACGCGCTGCTGCCCGCGTTCCGCGCGGCCGACGGCCGCGTCGGTGAACTCAACACGGCGACGCTCAACGCCTGGGCCAAGTGGGAGGCCCAGTTCGGGATCGTCCACAGCACGCCCGACGTGGCCGCGGCCTTCGACCCGAGCTTCGTCAACAGCGCGCAGGCCGCGCTGGCCCCCGCCCCGTCCTCAACCGGCGGCTACTGACAGCTGCTGCACCAGCGCAGCGCCCTCCCGCGCCATCCGCGACCGGGGCACGACGAGATCGAAGCCCGCCCGCTCGGCCCTGGTTCGCACGTCGGCCTCGACGTGCGAGTAGAACGCGAGCGTCCGCACGTCGGCGGTGAGCATCGGCCCGACCTCCTCGATCCGCTCGGCCGCGTCCGCCGTTAGGTCCACGACGACGACGTGCGCGCCCGGGAGCTCGCGACGCAACGAGTCGCCATCCCCCACGAGCACGGGATCGTGACCCGCGGCCCGGAGCGCACCCAGGACATTGGATCCGAACAGC
This sequence comes from uncultured Solirubrobacterales bacterium, assembly GCA_963704385.1. Lineage (GTDB taxonomy): Bacteria > Actinomycetota > Thermoleophilia > Solirubrobacterales > Solirubrobacteraceae > Palsa-465. The sequence goes on along the minus strand of OY969904.1, from coordinate 3,676,150 downwards.
AGATCGGGGATGAACGCGACGACGCGGGCCATCGCGACCGCCCCTGCCTACTGGGCGCGGAGCTTTTTGAACTCCCGGCGCACCGTCTCCGTCCGGCCCCACATCGGGACTACCTCGAGCCGACCGGTGCGCACCTCGCGGACCGCGAGTTCGCCGTCGATCCCGGCGTCGTCGAGCAGCTTGAGCGCGCTGTGCACCGCCGTGGGCGCAGCAGCGTGGCCGAACCGGTGTGCGACCAGCACCCGCCAGTGCCAGTCGTACTTTGAGTAAGGCTGGGCGTTGCAGATGACCACCAGGACGGCGGCGTCGACGTACCGGCGCTCGTCGAAGATCCGGAGGTCGAGCTCGAGGTCGGTCCAGTCGTCCGGCAGCGAGTCAACGATCTCCTGGAAGGTGTCGGCAAGAGGCATCCGGACGCCAGCGTATCGAGCCCCGCTTCCTCAGTGGACGAGCTCGTACACGAACGTGCAGATAACCATCGCGCTGACGATGATCGCGGCCACGCGCAGCGCCCACAGGCCCGCGCTCGCCCGCCTGCTGAGCACCGCGCGCGGGACAGGCCGAGAGCGCTCGACGACCAGCTGGTCTGACTCCAAGAAGCTCACGAGCTCTTCTCGTTCGTGCTCGGTCATCAGACGATGTGGATTACTTGCAGAAAGGAGTCGATCGCGTACGCGCCGCCGCTGAGGGCTATGAACGCCACGATCGCGATCGCCACCCGGTTCAGCCACGCTCCGTTGACCCAGTCGCCCATCAGCTCGCGGTCGTTGGCCAGCATGATCATGGACACGAGCGCCACGGGCAGCAGCACGGTGGCGAGCACGTTGGCGTTGAGCGCGATCGAGAGCAGGGGCACGCCGGGGATCAGGATGATGGCCGCCGCGATCAGCGCCGCCCCGATGTTGGCCGCGTAGAACAGGACCGCCCCGCGGGCGGAGTTGTTGAGGCTGTGTGGGGCGCCGATGCACTCGCCGACGGCGTAGCCCGTGCTGGCCGAGATCGTCAGCACGGCGACCCCACCGGCCTCGATCAGGCCCAGTGCGAACACCGTCCCGACCGTCCTGCCCGAGACGTGGGCCAGCGCACCCGGGAATCCGGCCCCGGCCAGGCCCTGGATTCCGGCGCCCCCGTGTCCGACCAGCGCGGCGCCCGCGATCAGCGCGCCGCAGCCGAACACGGCAGCCAGGACTCCGCCGGCGATCGTGTCGTAGCGCCCGTGGCGCACATCGGACGGGGTCAGGCCCTTGTCGGCCGACGCGCTCTGCTGGAAGAAGATCATCCACGGAGTCACGGTCGCGCCGATCGTCGAGGCGATCAGCAGCAGCAGCGTGTTGAAGCTGCCGTGGGGAAACGGCCCGAACGTCGCGAAGGCGTGGCCGACCGAGCCCCAGTGCGGCTTGACCAGCAGCGCGGCCACCAGGAACAGCCCGTTGAACGCGGCCATCCCGAGCACGATCCGCTCCCATCGGTGGTAGCGCCCGCCGCTGAGCGTGAACACGACCAACACGACGCCGAGCAGCGCGGCGATGCCGGCGCTCATGTGGAAGTAGGCGAGCCCGATGCGGATGGCCACGAACTCCGCGATCAGGGTCACCAGGTTGGTGAAGACCAGATCCCCAGCGCTGAACCAGCCCCACAGCGGGCCGAAGCGCTCGAGCACGAGCTGGCCGTAGCCGCGGTGGGTGATCGCGCCGACGCGCATGCACATCTCCTGGCACACCACCGCGGCGCCGAACGTGACGATGATGAAAGGCAGGAAGAAGCCCAGGCCGTACGTGGCCCCGCTGGCCGCGTAGGAGATCATGCTGGGCCCGTCGTTCTCGCCGAGCATGACGAGGATCCCCGGCCCGACGAGCAGCCAGAGCAGGTACCAGCGGCGGCCGTGACGCCGCGCGTGATGGACCCGGAAGCGGTCCCGCGAGCGGGCCAGGTCCTCGGGCGTCAGCCCGGGGAGGCTGGCCGCGCCATCGGTGGCGATCGGGAACTCAGCGATCGGAGGAGGCGGCGGAGTCACCGCTTGACCTCCACTCGCATGGCTCGGGCCAGCGCCCCGCCGAGCACGTGCACGTTGTCGCCGAAGCGCACGAACAGTGGGCCGTCGAACGGCTGCTTGTCGATCACCTCCAGCTGATCACCCGGGGCGATCCCACGCTCGGCCAGGAACCGGAGCATCTCGGGGTCGGAGTCGGAGACGCGCGCGAACGTGCCCCGATCGCCGGGAGACAGACGCTGAAGGCTCTCGGTCGGGCGCTCCTCGATCGTCAGCTCGCGCGTGGGGATCGGATCGCCGTGCGGATCTCGGGTGGGGTCGCCGAGCTTGGCGGCGATCAGCTCCTCGAGGTCCTCGGACAGCACATGCTCGAGCACCTCGGCCTCCTCATGCACGCGATCCCACGGGACGCCCAGGCTCTGGACCAGGTAGAGCTCGAGCAGCCGGTGGTGGCGCATCACCTCGAGGGCAACGCGCCGACCGTCCTCAGTCAGCGAGACCCCCCGGTACGGCTCGTGCTCGACCAGGCCGAGCTCCCCCAGGCGCTTGACCATGCCCGAGGCCGACGCCGCGGTCACCCCCAGCCGGTCGGCGAGCGCGTTCGTGGTCACGGCCTCCCCGGCACGGGCCTCCAGCGCGTAGATCGCCTTCGTGTAGTCCTCGATCGCCGAGGAACGGGCCGCCCCCGGCTCGCCGCCGCTTCCGGAGAATCGATGCGTCGCTGTTTCGTGCTCTGCCATCACACAAATTATGGTAATCCTAAATTTGAATTTTGTCTAATGGAACGACGCATGCGCGCCGCTATTTTCTGTGTATGGCCTCGATCGCCCTCCCCGCCGCCGAGTACCGCGCGATCACCGAGGCCTGCGGTGCAGTCGATCGGTCCGAGCGGGGCAAGCTGGCGCTGACCGGAGGTGACGCCAAGGCCTTCCTCCAGGGCCAGGTGAGCAACGACGTGGAGTCCCTCTCGCCCGGCACGGGCTGCTACGCCGCGTTCCTGACCCCCAAGGGCAAGATGCTCGGCGACATCCGGATCCTCGACGCCGATCCGGAGCTGTTGCTCGACACCGAACGCGTCGCCCTCCAGGCCCTGTTCAACATGATCCGGCGCTTCAGCGTCGGTTACGACGTCCAGCTCCACAAGCGAACGCTCGAGTGCGGCCTGGTGTCGCTGATCGGTCCGGACACCGACTCCGTGCTCGCCGCGCCTGACCTCGGCGACCGCGAGCACGCCAACGCGCCGGTCACGCTCGCCGGCATCGACGCCCGCGCGATTCGCACCGACGTCGGGATCGACCTGCTGTGCGAGTCCTCACAAACCCAGGCCCTCAGCGCCGCGCTCCAGGACGCCGGCGGCGTCCCGGTCTCGGAGGCCAGCGCCGAGTGCCTGCGGGTCGAGCACGGCCGACCGCGCTACGGCGTCGACCTCGACGACACCGTCATCCCGCAGGAGGCCGGGCTCAACGAGCGCGCGGTGTCGTTTACCAAGGGCTGCTACGTCGGCCAGGAGACCGTCGCGCGACTGCACTATCGCGGCAAGCCCAACCGCCACCTGCGGGGGTTGAGGCTGTCCGAGGCGGCGGCGACCGGTGGCGAGGTGCGTCTGGGCGAGCGGGTCGTCGGGCGGCTGGGCAGCGTTGCGCGGTCCCCACGGTTCGGGCCGATCGCGCTCGCGCTGGTCCGCCGGGAGGCCGGCGTTGGCTCTCAGGTTCTGGTCGGCGAGGGCGTGGCGGCGGAGGTCGTCGAGCTGCCGTTCGCCTGAGCGGGCTCGAGGACGGCCTCGAGCGCCTCGCGCGTCGGCGGTGGGTCGAGCGCCAGCTGGGGCAGGTCCGGGTGCGACGCGAGGTGCGTCGCGACGATCCGCACCTCGTCGACCTCATCGGGCGGCACGTGCGCGCCTAATTCGCCCAGGCGCCCCCCGCGGGCCAGCGCTGCCGTCGTGCGCTCCTGGAGCTCGTGGACGTCGTCCGAGACCGATCCCCAGTCCACCAACCGGCCGCCGACCAGCCAGAACCCGTCCCGCCGTCCCGGATCCACGGGATGGGCGGCGAGCACCAGGCGCGGCCGAGCGTGCGTGGCCTCGAGCACGCCGCCGAGGCGATCCAGGATCACCCGGAGCCGACGCAGGCGCCGGCGCAGCCAGGCGGCGCGCTCGTAGCGCCGATCCGACGCAGCGGCGCGCATCTGCCCCTCCACGTGCCCGAGGAGGCGCTGGGCCCCGTCGCCCAGGAACAGGCGCAGCGCTTCGTCCAGCCGCCGCCGGTACAGATTGGGGTCCAGGTCGCCCAGGCACGGAGACAGGCAGCGGCCCATCTGTCCGTAGGCCGACGGGTGCTCGCGCCGGGGAAGCCGGCGGCCACAGTGGCGCAGGCCGAACAGCGAGTCGAGCTGCTCGACGAGCTCGGCGGCGAGCTCCCGTCCGCGCAGAGGACCGATCGTCACGGCATGGCCGGCGGCCGGCGCAGGCGAGACCTCGAGGATCGGGAACGGGATGTCGAGTCGGCACCGGATGTAGACCAGCCGGTCGTCGCGCCGACCGAGGCGGATGTTCCCTGGTGGGGCCAGCTCCTTGATCAGGCGGTTCTCGAGCACCAGCGCCCCCAGCTCGGACTGGGTCGGGCGGTAGTCGACGATCGCCGCGTGCGGGCTCCAGTCCGCGGGCGCGGTGGAGGGGGCGAAGTGGGCTCGCGCGCGGCTGCGGATCGAGACCGACTTGCCCACGTACAGGGCTCGGCCGGCGGCGTCGCGGAACAGGTACACGCCCGGATCTCGCGGCAGGTCGGTGAAGTCCAGGTGCGGGCGCTCGGCGACCGCCTCGACTCTGCGCCGGGCCCGGACCCCGCGCCGGCGCCGCGGGCGCAGCAACGCGAGCGCCTCGCCCACGGTGGCCGCGTGGGCGCACAGACGCGGGAACAGGGCGCACAGCACCCGGGCGCAGGTCTCGGCGTCGGCGAGCGCGCGATGGGCGAGCTCGACCTCGATCCCCAGCGCCTCGGCGACCGCCCCCAGGCGGCGCTCGCGCTGGAGCGGGAGCAGGGCTCGGGCCAGGGCCGCCGTGCACAGGGTCGGCTGCTCGGGCCACTCGAACCCGACCCGCGCGAACGCCTGGCGCAGCACGCGGCGGTCGAATGGTGCGTTGTGCGCGACCAGCACCCGACCGCCCAGGCTGCGCGCCAGCACGGGCAGCACCTCGTCCGGCGGCGGGGCCTCATCGACCATTTCCTGGGTGATCCCGGTCAGGCGCCGGATGCTGCGCCGCAGGGGAGCGGATGGGCGGACCAGGGAGCTCCAGCGGTCATGGAGCTCACCGCCTCCGACCAGCACCGTCCCGACCTCGATCAACTCGCAGCCATCACCCCCGAGCCCGTTCGTCTCCGTGTCGAGGACGAGGTACTCGCAATTCGCCGTCGGGTGTTCGAGCAGGCTCAAGGCACGCGTGATACGCCCAGCGCCGGACGACATGCAATCGGTCGTGCGAAAACCTCTGCGAAATGCTCGGATTAGGAGTCTGTTGGCTTGTCTTGACGACCGACGTCACGGGTAGCATCGCCCCATGCAAGCTACGAAGGAGTCGTGACGTGACCGCGGTCATCGATGACACTGGCATGCTTCGCGACCTCGACCACGGTATGCGCCAAGCGTGGCGGGCCTACAGCGAGCGCTTGAGCGACCTCACCGGCGAGGAGTACGAGCGCGCCGAGTCCGAGTCATGGGGCGAGCTCCAGCGGGAGCTCCGCCGGCTCGACCGCAGGCGCCAGACGCTGGTCGGCAACTCCACCTGAATATCGCACTCGCGAGACCCCCGGGTCTAATAGGGTTTCGGGACCCGTTTGGAGCGGGACCGGTTTGGAGAGCACAGGCGACTGAAGGATGCAACGGACCCCAGCAGCCATGCTCGTGCTTGCCGCAGGTGCGATCGCCGGTTGTGGCGGCGGGGCGCACTTCGCCAACCTGCCCAGGCCGCCGATCCCGATCAACCTCACCGTCTACATCAACAATCAGCGGGTCTCGATCTCGCCGAGCTCCGTCGGAGCCGGACCGGTCCAGCTCATCGTCACCAACCAGGCCAACAGCGCCGAGTCGCTGATCGTCCTCCCCGCCGGCACCTCGGCCGGACAGGCGCTCGCCGACACCGGCCCGCTCAGCCCCCAGGCCACGGCAAACGTGACGGTCGACCTCGACTCCCCCGGCGCCTACACGGTTGCGATCGCCCCCAGCAGCTCCACCGAGGCGGCGGCGGCCAGCCCGACCGGGATCCAGCCGGCGCTGCTGCGCGTGGGCAAGCCTCGCCCGAGCGCCAGCAATCAGCTGCTGAATCCGTAGGGTCGGCTGTTGGGCGGCGGTCACGCCCAGCGACCCGGGCGCGATTCCGCGGCGACGTGCCTGACCTTTCGCACGAAATACGTGTGTTTCGTCAGGCGAGTGGACGCCAACCCGCTGTCAGCGAAGGGTGGCGATGGGACCACACAACCCCTGACGCGCCGGGGGGTCAGTGCTGGGATCGTCGGTATCCGGCGACGGGCCAACGGACCCCCCTTGGCGTCGAGGGGTCTGATGTCTCGTCGCCACCACGCCGCGGTCGCTCAGAGGGGGTCAGCCGCCTCGCCCGATCCGTACCAAATGTGCAATACTTGCGTGCATGCAAGCAAGTACGACGGTCCGCTCGGGCGGCACCCCGCTCCGCTCAGGTGGCACCCCGGTCCGTTCGGGTGGCACCGCCGCTGTGACCGCCGCCGCCGAAACGGCCCTCGCCGCCGACCTCTACGGGGTCGTCATCTACCTGCACAAGCACTGCAACTCGGACCTGTTCGAGGCGGTCGGGGCGCTGGAGCTGTCGCTCACGCAGATCAAGCTGCTGCACTACCTCGATGAGGCCGACAGCGAGCTGAGGCTCGGCGAGGCTGGCGAGCTCGTGCACGTCTCGCTTCCGGCGGCCAGCCGGATGGTCGACGACCTGGTGCGCCGGGGCTTTGTCGAGCGCCGCGAGGACGCGGAGGATCGCCGGATGAAGCGCGTGCAGCCCACCGAGCAGGGGCGGGCGGTGATCCGGCGCCTGAACGCCGCCCGGCTGGAGGGCCTGGAGGAATTCGTCCAGGGCCTGACCGCCAACGAGCGAGCCCTGCTGACCAAGGCACTGTCCAAGCTACTGGAGCGGCCCGACGTCGCCGCGTGCCGGCCATGACCGAGCGCCTCCTCGCCCATCGACACCGCCTCGTGACCGAGGACAACAGCAAGTGGTGGACGCTGGCCGCGATGTGCTTCGCGCTGTTCATGCTGATGCTCGACAACACGGTCGTCAACGTCGCGCTGCCCTCGATCCAGCGCGACCTGCACGCGTCGCTGTCCGCGCTCGAGTGGACAGTCAACGCCTACACGCTCACGCTCGCGGTTCTGATGGTGACCGGCGGTCGCCTGGGCGACATCTTCGGCCGGCGGAAGATGTTCCTATTCGGCGTGGTGGTGTTCGGGATCTCGAGCGCCATCGTCGGGATCTCACCCAACGGCACCGTCCTGGTCGCCTTCCGAGCCGTGCAGGGCGTCGGAGCGGCCTTCATGATGCCGGCCACCCTGTCCATCATTACCCAGGCCTTCCCGGCCGAGAAGCGCGGCGCGGCGATCGGCACCTGGGCCGGCGTCAGCGCCCTCGCGCTGGCCATCGGACCGGTGGTTGGAGGGTTCCTGACCCAGGACGTGAGCTGGCGGGCGATCTTCTTCATCAACCCGCCGATCGCCATCGTGGCGATCGCTGTGACCCTGTTCGCGACCAGGGAGTCCCGCGATGAGACCGTCGACCGGACGGTCGACTACGCCGGCATTGGGGCGCTCACCGTGGGTCTGACCGCGCTCGTGCTCGCCCTCATCGAGGGCAACAGCTGGCACTGGGATTCGCCGGCCATCATCTCGCTGTTCCTGGTGGCGGCGTTCTCGCTGACCGCGTTCGCGATGATCGAGCGGCGGGTCAGAGCGCCGATCGTCGACTTCAACTTCTTCCGCTCGCGTTCGTTCCTGGGCTCGAACCTGGTCGCGTTCTTCATCACCTTCGCGATGTTCGCCCAGTTCTTTTTCCTGACCCTGTACCTGCAGAACGTCCTGCACTACAGCCCGCTACAGACCGGTCTGCGGTTCCTCCCGGCCACGGTCCTGATCATCGTCGCCGGCCCGATCTCGGGGCGCCTGTCCGATCGGATCGGCCCGCGTCCGTTGATGGTCCTCGGGCTGCTGATCGTGTCCGGCGCCCTGCTCATCCAATCCAGGCTGACGATCCACTCGGGCTACGGCCTGCTGCTCCCGGGCTTCATCATGATGGGCCTCGGCATGGGGTTGGTCATGTCCCCCATGAGCACGGCGGCGATGAACTCCGTTGACCGCGCCAAGGCGGGAGTGGCCTCGGGGACGCTGTCGATGAACCGCATGATCGGGGGCACGTTCGGGGTGGCCGTGATGGGCGCGCTGGTGACGGCGATTGGTCGGTCCCAGATCAACCAACACCTTTCACAGCTCCCGGCCTCGACCCGGGCCTCGATCGTGAACTCGCTGGGCGGCGGGAGCGCCAGTCTGCACCATGTTTCCGCCGGGATCGTGACCACTGTCGACTCAGCCTTCGTATCCGCGCTGGGCACAGGGCTGACCATCGGCGGGCTGGTGGCCCTTGTGTCCGCCGTGCTGGCCTGGATCCTGATCGAGCCCAAGCCACGCCGGCTCGAGCCCGCTCTGGCCGACGCCCGTACCAGCGAAGAACCGGCGGCGGAACTCAGCATCGCCTGAACCAGACCGCTGTTCCGCGCGCCTGGCTCGGCCTGGGTACGATCCGTCGACCGTCTGCCCCGAATCCAGGAAGGTGCATCCTTAGTGGCCGTCGATCTCAGTCAGCTGTCAAACGTCGAGACCGAGCCGGGTGTCCTGCCTCGCACGATGGCCGCCTGGGTCATCCGCCCCGAGCGCGAGGGGGAGCCCTTGGACGCCTTCCAGCTCGAGCAGATCGAGGTCCCGGAGCCCGGGGCGTTCGAGGTGATCGTCCGGGTCATGGCCGCCGGGGTCAACTACAACAACGTCTGGGCGGCCCAGGGCAAGCCGGTCTCGGTCTTCCCCTACGGGGACCACCCCCAGTGGGGCCACCACATCGGCGGCTCCGACGCGTCGGGGATCGTCTGGAAGGTCGGCGAGGGCGTGACCCGCTGGCAGCCCGGCGACGAGGTCGTGATCCACTGCAACCAGGCCTCGTACGAGGACCCCGAGGTGCACGGCCTCGACCCGCTGGCCGCGCCGTCGCAGCTGATCTGGGGCTACGAGACCACGTGGGGATCGTTTGCCCAGTTCACCAAGGTCCAGGCCCAGCAGCTGCTCCCCCGCCCGCAGAACCTGACCTGGGAGGAGGCGGCCTCGTACGGGCTCGTGTACTTCACCGCCTACCGGATGCTGATCGACCAGTGCGAGCTCCAAGCCGGCCATCGCGTGCTGATCTGGGGGGCCGCCGGCGGGCTGGGCGTGTTCGCCATCCAGCTCTGCGCCGCGGCCGGCGCGGAGTGCGTCGGTGTCGTCTCCTCGGCCGAGAAGGGCAGGCTCGCGATGGCCCTGGGTGCCACCGGATACATCGATCGCAATGACTATGCGGGGATGATGCGCAAGGGCGGAGAGAGCCCCGAGGAGGAGAAGCAACGCTTCGCCGAGTCCCGGCGCTTCGCCAAGGCGGTGAAGGAGATCCTGGGCGAGCCGCCGGACATCGTCTTCGAGCACGTGGGCAAGGCGACTTTCCCGACCTCGGTGTTCACGGTCAGGCCGTTCGGCAAGGTCGTCATCTGCGCCGGGACGACCGGCTACGACCTCGACTTCGACGTGCGCCACCTGTGGATGCGCCAGAAGCAGATCATCGGCTCGCACTTCGCCAACGCCTACGAGTGCATGAAGGCCAACGAGCTGATCGAGCAGGGCCGGATTCGGCCCGTCCTGTGGCGTACGATGAGCTTCGACGGGGTGCCGGAGGCCCACCAGCTGATGAAGGACAACAAGCACCTGGGCAAGATCGCGATCCTGGTCGGAGCGACCGACGAAGGCCTCGGGCGGACCCTCGAAGGCCCGGGCGCGATCCACGCCGAGGTTGGGGCATAGCCATGGCCGGGGTCGTTCACGTCGCCTGGTACGCCTCGATCCTGCGCCAGGACGCGTTTGCGGCTGACGTCAGTCGGGTGGCCCCGATCTCGCTCCGTTACGGCGCCACCCAGTACGCCGTCCACCGCTCCAACGACGACCGGTACAAGGTCCTGATGATGACGTGGTTCGAGTCCAAGGACGACTGGTATCGCTTCTGGGACGGGCCGGAGATGATCGCCTTCAGGCGCCGCAACTCGGGCCGCTACCAGATCCCGTTGGCCTACGTCTGGCACGAGGAGCTGGTGGCCGGATCGCTTGGCCCGGAGGTAGCCCTCGAGCCGGCCGAGCCCGAGCCCGTACCGTCGCCGTCCGCGGCGGTCTGAGCCCGCGCCGATCGCGCCGCCGAGGCCGGCGGCGGGCCTCGAACTGTTCACGCGCCGCCGCCCATCCCGCGTATGCTTCGTCATCGATGACGCTGCGCCACAAGATCGTCAACCTGATCGGCGTGCCGATGCCCCTCGTCGGCCTGGTCGTGGCGATCGTGCTCCTGTGGGACCGGGCCATCGGGCCGCTCGAGCTCGCACTGCTCGTCGGCCTGTACGTGCTCACCTGCCTGGGCGTCACGCTCGGCTACCACCGCATGTTCACCCATCGTGCCTTCGAGGCCTCGCGCGCGTTTCGCGCGGTGATCGCGGTGCTCGGGTCGATGGCCGTGGAGGGCTCGGTCATCACCTGGGTCGCCGATCACCGCAAGCACCACGCGTTCACCGACCAGGAGGGGGATCCGCACTCGCCTCACCTCAGTGGCCCTGGGTTCTGGGGGGCGGTGAAGGGCCTGTGGCACGCGCACGTTGGCTGGTTGTTCGAGTCGGTCGGGACCGCCGACCAGCAGCGGTTCGCGCCCGACCTGGTCAAGGACCGCGTGCTTCGGGTCATCGACAAGCTCTTCCCGCTGTGGGTGGCCCTAAGCCTGACGATTCCGTTCGCGCTCGGGTGGATCATCGGCGGGGGACTCGGGGCCGCGCTGACCGCGCTGCTGTGGGGCGGCTTCGTCCGCGTCTTCCTGCTCCATCACGTCACGTGGTCGATCAACTCGATCTGCCACTTCGTGGGACGCCGCCGCTTCGATGTCGACGATGAGTCGCGCAACGTCTTCTGGCTGGCCCCCCTATCAATGGGCGAGGCCTGGCACCATAATCACCACGCCTTCCCGACCTCGGCCTTCCACGGGCTGCGCTGGTGGGAGCGGCTGGCCGACCCGACCGGACTGCTGATCGCGCTCTTGGAGAAGCTCGGAGTGGTGTGGAACGTGGTCCGGGTCAGCCCGGAGCGCCAGCAGGCCAAGGCGCTGCCGGCGGGCCCGCCGGCCAACCCATTGCCGGGCCCGGTCTGATCGATCGCCGGGTGGAGGCGCTAGCACGCCTCCAGCGGCGCCATGGTGAGGCCGGCGGAGTTGAGCTCCTCCCAGTACTGCTGGGCGTCCTCACGCGGGCCGCTCCAGACGATCGCCTGGCCGCTGTTGTGGATCCGGTCGGCCAGCCGGTAGCCGTCGGCGAGCGTCACCCCGGGGATCACCGACGACAGCGTCTCGGCCACGTGGTCGAAGGTGTTGAATTCATCGTTGAGGACGATCACGCGCCAGATGCCCCCGATTGCACTCCCCGGTCCGCCCACGCGGGGCAGCTCAACGGTCTGCGGCATCGAACCTCATGAGACGGGCGCGGAGGCCGTACGCGACCGGGCCTCGTCGCGCTTTCGCCAGTAGCGCTCCAACCCGGCGTAGAGCAGCTCGGCTGGCCCGGCCTGCTCGTAGGCCGGCGCGGTGCCGGCGTCGGCCGCGCGCCCTATCTCCTCCCGGACGGCGGTCACGAAGGCGTCGCGGTCTCGGTCGCGCGCCCACTCGGCCCAGCGGTCCAGCCGCTCCGAGACCTGCTCGAGCTGGGCCTCGACGTCGTCGTAGACGCCGAAATGGGTGACCGCCAGCCGCTGGGGAGCCCAGCTCGCGATCCGCTCCAGCGATTGGTGCCAGGCCTCGACGTCGATGTCCGGCGGCGGCGTCGGCGGGATCGCGGGGGAGCCCTCGGTGATCCGGACGCCGCCGACGTCGCCCACGAAGGCGGTGCCCTCGTGCAGGTAACTGACGTGGTGTGACGCGTGCCCGGGCGTATAGGCGACCTCGAAGCGCCCGTCGATCACCTTCTCGCCGCCCTGCAGGACCCTGATGTTGCGCTCGGGTACCGGTACCAGAGCCGGGTTCCCCCACAGGCGGTCCATGTCCTCGCCGTACAGCCGCCGCGCGCTCTCGAGCAGCCGTGAGGGGTCGAGCAGGTGCGGCGCTCCCCGTTCATGGACATAGACCTCGAGCTCCGGCCATCGCTGCACCAGCGCTCCGCTTGCTCCGGCATGGTCGAGGTGGATGTGGGTGAGCAGAAGGGCCCGCGGGGGCTCGTCGGGCAGCCGCTCCAGGAGCACGGGGAGGCAGGACGCCGGTCCGGGATCGATGAGCACGTCGCCGACCTGCCAGCAGCCGATGACGCGCTCGCGCCCGAGGTGCATGACGTCGATGACCTGCATCAGGGCAGTCTGCCGCGCCCGGCTACGGGCGTTCGCCGGGTGGCTCGTCCAGCTCGGTCGGCGGCATGACCGCGGTCGCCTCGGGGTCGTCCGCCGGGTGAGGCGCCGGGACGCCGGCCTCCGGGAACACACCCTCGCCCTCCAGCGCCCCCATCTCGTTGTCGAAGGCGGCGTCGTCATCGCGCGGGTCAGCGGCGTCGGGATCGCTCTCGTCCAGGTCGTCGGCGGCCGGGAAGCGCTCGATCGCGGAGCCGGCCAGCTCGAGCAGCTGGCGCGAGAGGTCGCGGGCGTCCTCCACGATCCGGTGGCGCTCGGCCCAAATCCGGTCGGTCTCGGCGTCGAGCTCCTTGAGCCGCCGTTCGGCGCCGGCTGTGATCTCGGCGGCCTCCTGGCGCGCCGTCTCGAGCCGGTCCTCGGCCTCGATCCGAGACTGGGCGGTGATCTGCTCGGCCGTCTCGTGCGCGCGCTGGAGGATCCCCGAGACCTCCTCGCCCACCCGCGAGAGAGCACGCTTGACCGCCGCCTCGGGGGACCGCGTCGCCTGCAGCTCGGCGACGAGCTGGCTGGTCTGTTTCACGTACGCGTCGACGGCGACGCGGTCGTATCCGCGCAGCGCGACCGGGAAGTCGACTCCGGCCACCACGGGAAGGGGATCGTCGGGCAGGGTGACGAGCGGCTGGGTGATCTCCTGGATCAGCGCGTGCTCCGTTGAGGCGGTGCTGTGATCGGGCATGCCCTCAAGTTACCCCACGGCGTCCGTAGGCGAACAATCCCCGTTGCAGGCGGGTCGAGCGGGGCTTGCGGCGGAGATGCGCTCATACAATGGCGCCCATGCCGGAGAAGCCGACCCCACGTCTGCCCGAGCGCGACCGTCCATGGCTGATGCGGACCTACGCAGGCCATTCCGACGCCCGGCGCTCGAATGAGCTCTACCGCCGCAACCTCGAGAAGGGCCAGACGGGACTGTCGATCGCCTTCGATCTGCCCACCCAGACCGGATATGACCCCGACCACGAGCTGGCCCGGGGCGAGGTGGGCAAGGTCGGGGTCTCGGTCGCCCATGAGGGAGACATGCGGACGCTGCTGGACGGCATCCCCCTGGACCAGATGAACACGTCGATGACGATCAACGCGACGGCGGCCTGGCTGCTCGCGCTGTACATCGTGGCCGCCGAGGAGAACGGGGTATCCCAGGACAAGCTCCAGGGCACTACTCAGAACGACATCCTCAAGGAGTACCTGAGCCGAGGCACCTACGCGTTCCCGCCCGGGCCGAGCATGCGCCTGATCGCCGACACGATCGCCTTCACGGTGCAGCACGTCCCGAAGTGGAACCCGATCAACATCTGCTCGTACCACCTCCAGGAGGCGGGCGCCACCCCCGTGCAGGAGATCGCGTACTCGTTGAGCAACGCGATCGCCGTGCTCGACGCCGTTCGCGCCCGCGTCCCGCAGGACCTGATGGGCGAGGTCTTCGGGCGGATCTCGTTCTTCGTCAACGCCGGCGTTCGCTTCATTGAGGAGCACGCCAAGCTGCGGGCGATGGCCCAGCTCTGGGACGAGCTGGGTCGGGAGCGCTACGCCGTCGAGGAGGACCGCCACCGCCGCTTTCGCTACGGCGTCCAGGTCAATTCGCTCGGTCTGACCGAGGCCCAGCCCGAGAACAACGTCTACCGGATCGCGCTGGAGGCGCTGGCCGTGACGCTGGGCCGCAGCGCGCGCGCCCGGGCGATTCAGCTGCCGGCCTGGAACGAGGCTCTCGGCCTCCCCCGCCCGTGGGACCAGCAGTGGTCCCTTCGCCTCCAGCAGATCCTGGCCTACGAGACCGACCTGCTCGAGTATCCCGACATCTTCGAGGGCTCCACGGTCATGGACGGCCTCGTCGCCGAGCTCGTCCACGACTCCCGCAACGAGATGCAGCGGGTGGCCGAGCTCGGTGGGGCGGTCGAGGCGGTCGACTACATGAAGGCGTCGCTGGTCGAGTCCCACCGGGCGCGCTGGCGCCGGATCGAGACCGGTGAGCAGGTCGTGGTGGGGATGAACCGGTTCACCTCGAGCGAGCCCTCACCGCTCCTGGCCGGCGCCGACGGCGGAATCCTGGTGGTCGACCCCGAGGTCGAGGCCGAGCAGCGGGCGGCGGTGCAGCGCTGGCGAGCCGGTCGCAGCCAGGCCACCGTGGACGCGGCGCTGGCCGAGCTGAGCCGAGTCGCGCGCAACGGTGAGGAGAACATCATGCCCGCGACGATCGCCGCCGCGCGGGCCGGCGCGACCACGGGGGAATGGGCTCAGACGCTGCGCGACGTGTTCGGCGAGTACCGGGCGCCCACCGGCGTCGGCGAGGCCGCCGCCGTGCCCAGCGAAGACCTGGCCCAGCTGCGCCAGGAGGTGGAGCGCGTGAGCGAGGCGCTCGGCCGCCGGCTCAAGTTCCTGGTCGGCAAGCCCGGCCTCGACGGGCATTCCAACGGCGCCGAGCAGATCGCGGTCCGCGCCCGCGACGCCGGCATGGACGTCGTCTACGAGGGGATCCGGCTCACTCCGGTGCAGATCGCCACCTCGGCCGCCCAGGAGGGGGTCCACGTCGTCGGCCTGTCGATCCTGTCCGGCTCTCACCGCGAGCTCATACCCGACGTACTGACCGCGCTGCGCGAGGCCGGCGCCGGCGACGTCCCGGTGGTCGTCGGCGGGATCATCCCCGAGGCCGACGCTCAGGCGCTGCGCGAGGCCGGCGTGGCCGCCGTGTACACGCCCAAGGACTGGGACCTCAACCAGATGATGCGCGACATCGTCGCCCTCGCCGGGGAGCGCGCCGGCGCCGCCCTGGGCGGCGGCGATCCTCGCCACGGCGCCGACACCGCCGCCCGAGCTTGACCGGCGCGGCGGCCGACGGCCGCACGCTCGGCGCTCGCCTGCGCGAGCGCGACCTGAGCGCGGCGGCCCCGGCGCTGAACCTGCTCGAAAGCCGCTCACCGCACGCGGGCGAGCAGACGCGGGCGCTGCTGTCCGTGGTCTCGCCCAACGGGCTGGGAGGCGAGGCCCCCGGACACGTGGTCGGCGTCACCGGGCCTCCTGGGGTCGGGAAGTCCTCGCTGCTCTCGCGCCTGGTCGCCGAGTGGCGGCGCCGGGGCCGCTCGGTCGCGGTGCTGGCCGTCGACCCGACCTCACGGCGCTCCGGCGGCGCCCTCCTTGGCGATCGGGCCCGGATCGAGGTCGATGCCACCGACCGAGAGGTGTTCATCCGCTCGGCCGCCGCCGGCGACCGCCTGGGCGGGCTGGCGCCTGCCACCCGGGCCGCGGCGGCCGCGCTCTCGGCCGCCTTCGACGTCGTGGTGATCGAAACCGTCGGCGTGGGGCAGTCGGAGACCGAGGTGGCAGACGTCGCCGATACCGTCGCCGTGGTCGTCCAGCCCGGCTCCGGCGACGTGCTCCAGTTTCTGAAGGCCGGGATCATGGAGGTTCCCGACGTGGTCGTGGTCACCAAGGCCGACCTCGGCCGGTTGGCGGCACGGGCGGTCGTCGACCTGCGCGCTGCCCTGCGCTCCCTCGGGGCGGCGGACACCGAGGTCCTGGCCGTCTCCTCGGTGGCTCCTCCGGCCGGCATCGAGCAGCTGGTGAATGCGCTCGACGATCACCGGGCGACGCTCGACCTGGCCGCCCGCCGCCTGCGCGCCCGGCGCATGCACGCGCTCGACGATTTCACGGCCGAGCACGGCGACCGGGGCCTGCGGGCGCTCGGAGGGCGGCGCGAGGCCGAGCGGTGGCTGGCCGGGCTGGATCCGGGCCTCGACGTCCCGGGCCTGCTCGACGCCCTCGAGCGCAGGGCGCAGGAGGGAGCCCGATGAGCCGAATCGCCCTCCCGGGCCAGCCCCTGGTCGACTCGCCGACCGCACTGCGGCCATGGCGGGACTCGGATCTCGGCTCGCTGGTCACGGCCTGCCGCGATCCGGAGATCGTGCGCTGGACGCGGGTTCCCGCCAACTACACCGAGAACGACGCCCGCGCCTTCCTGCTCCAGCGCTACGACGCCGTCCTGGCCGGCACCACCGCGCCGTTCGCGATCGTCGAGCGGCGGGAGGACGCCGATTTCAGCCCGCCCCTGGTCGGCTCGATCTCGCTGATGCGCCTGGACTGGCGGCATCGCCGGGCCGAGGTCGGCTACTGGCTGGCGGCGGCCGGACGCGGCCGGGGACACGCGACCCGCGCGGTCAAGCTGATCTGCGACTGGGGCTTCCGGTCGCTGGGGCTCGAGCGCATCGACCTCCTCGCCGCCACCGGGAACCTCGCCTCGCAGCGGGTCGCGGAGCGCTCGGGCTTCAGGCGCGAGGCGGTCCTGCGCGCGTTCATGCGCGGCAAGGACGAACAGCAGGACATGGTGGCCTTCGGCCTCCTGGCGACCGACCGCCGCTGAAGCGAGCCCGAGGCCCGGGTGGCGGCCCAGCTAGGCTTTGGCACATGCAGCTCGAGCCCCTGCGCGACGGTCACGGCCGGCTGATCGGCGACCTGCGGGTGTCGGTGACCGACCGCTGCAACTTCCGCTGCCAGTACTGCATGCCCGCCGAAGGGCTGCCGTGGCTCGACCGGGCCGAGATCCTGACCTTCGAGGAGATCGCGCGAATCGTCGGCCTGCTGGCCGCGATGGGGGTGCACGACGTGCGCCTGACCGGCGGGGAGCCCCTGGTCCGGCGCGAACTTCCGCACCTGGTGGCGATGCTGAGCGCAATCGACCGCGTGCATGAGCTCTCCCTGACCACCAACGGCTACCTGCTCGAGCGCGATGCCGAGGCGCTCGTGCGGGCGGGCGTCAGCCGCTTCAACGTCTCGGTGGACTCCCTGCAGCGCGACCGCTTCTTCGAGCTGACCAGGCGCGACGCACTCCCTCAGGTGCTGCGCGGGCTCGAGCTCCTGGCCAGCTTTCCCGAGGCGCACCCGATCAAGGTCAACGCCGTGGCCATCCGCGGCTTCACCGAGGAGGAGGCGGTCCCGTTCGCCGAGCTGGCGCGCCGCACGCCGTACGAGGTTCGCTTCATCGAGTTCATGCCGCTCGACGCCGACCACAACTGGAGCGACGACCAGGTCCTCTCCGGCCGCGAGATCCGCGACGCGATCGACGCGGTGTATCCGCTCGAGCCCGAGCCCCGCGAGCCGAGCGCGACCGCGCGCGTCTACCGGTTCGCCGACGGACGCGGCAAGATCGGCTTCATCAACCCCGTGTCCGAGCCGTTCTGCAGCGATTGCAATCGGATCCGCCTCACGGCGGACGGGCTGCTGCGCACCTGCCTGTTCTCGCTCACCGAGACCGATCTGCGCGGTCCGATGCGCGAGGGCGCCGATGACCGCGAGCTCGAGCGGATCATTCGCGACGCGGTGTGGCGCAAGGAGCTCAAGCACCACATCGGCGAGCCGGGCTTCATCCAGCCCCAGCGGACGATGTCGGCGATCGGCGGGTGAACGCCGTACTGCCGGCGGTCGGCGGTCCAGCGCCCACCCGTACGGTTCAGCAGTTAATGGACTCGCAATTTTCGTGCACCATCATGTGAGGGTCGGATGCTGCTGCTGTTGCTGTTTGCGCTGATTGCAGGGGCCGGCACGGCGGTTACGCCGTGTGTCCTGCCTGTGCTGCCTGCCCTGCTGTCGGCGAGTGCGGTCGGGGGGCGGCGACGGCCGTTCGGGATCGTGCTCGGGCTCGGGATCACGTTCACGATCGCGATCGTCGCCCTCGCCCAGCTGACCAAGGGCATCGGCCTGGCCAGCGGGGCGACACGGACGCTCGCGGTGTTCGTGCTGATCGGGTTCGGGCTGGTGCTGCTGATCCCGGGGCTGGCCGTTCGGGTCCAGGCGCCGCTCTCGCGCCTGGCCCGGTTCGGTCCCAAGACCCGCGGGGACGGCTTCTGGAGCGGCCTCGGGGTTGGCGCCGCGCTCGGCTTCGTGTGCGCGCCGTGCGCCGGGCCGATCCTGGCCGCCGTGATCTCGGTGAGCGCCTCGGGCAATACCTCGGCCCGGGTGGTCGCGGTCGCGATCGCCTATGTCGCCGGGCTCAGCTTCGTCCTCATGCTGTACGCGCTCGGAGGACGTCGGGTGATCGCCGCCATCCGGCGCCGGGCTCGGGGTCACGTCGTGGAGCGAGTGCTCGGGCTGGTCCTGATCATCACCGGCCTCGTGATCGCGACCAACCTCGACGTCCGCTTCGAGGACAAGCTCGCCCAGGATGCAAGCCTGCCCGCCTTCCTGACCGACCCGACGCGCGCGCTGGAGAACTCGAGCGCGGTCCAGAACCGCCTCGCCTCGCTCCGTCCACAGTCGCTGTTCGCCCAGCGCCAGAAGGAGGAGGCCGCGAGCGTCCCGATGCCACCGGCGGCGGGAGTGGCGATTCCGGGCGTGAAGACGCCGTCGCTGCCTGATTTGGGACGCGCGCCCGAGTTCAGGGACAACCAGCACTGGTTCAACACCCCCGGCGGCCAGCCGTTGACGCTGGCCGGGCTGCGCGGTCACGTCGTGCTCGTCGACTTCTGGACGTATACGTGCATCAACTGCATCCGCACCCTGCCGTTCCTGAAGGGGCTGTACGCCACCTATCACCCCTACGGCCTCGAGATCGTCGGCGTCGAGACGCCCGAGTTCACCTTCGAGCAGGAAGCGAGCAACGTCCAGCAAGCGATCCAGACCGACGGGCTGCGCTACCCCGTCGTTCAGGACAACGACTACGGCACTTGGAACGCCTACCGGAACGAGTACTGGCCGGCCGAGTACTTCATCGACGCCCACGGCGAGGTCCGCCACACACAGTTCGGCGAGGGCAACTACAAGGAGGACGAGGCGGCAATCCGCGAGCTGCTCTACCAGGCCGGTGTCCACAACCTGCCTCCGCCGATGACCGCAACCGCGATCATGCCCTCGGCCGGACTGGGCACGCCCGAGACCTACCTGAACCCGCAGCGCCAGAATGGCTTCGCCCCACCGCTCGTTCCGGGCGTTCACTCCTACCCCGGCATCTACGCCCTCCAGCTGAACGAGTTCGCGCTTCACGGCACCTGGCACGTCGGGGCGGAGTCCGTCAACGCCATCTCCAACAACGCCTCGATCGAAGCCGGCTTTCAGGCCGAGCACGTCTACCTGGTGATGACCTCGGCCGGCAACCTGCCCCGGCAGATCCACGTCTACCTCGACGGGCGACCGATCTCCAACGCCGACGCCGGCGCCGACGTGCACGACGGCGTCGCCACCGTTCAGGGACAGCGCCTGTACTCGCTGGTCTCCCTGCCCCAGGCCCAGGGTCACGCGCTGACGGTCGTGATCCCACCCGGGATTCAGGCCTACGACTTCACCTTCGGCTAGCCGCGCGAGCCGGCACGCCCTCGCGGGGGGCGCTCGCGGCGGAGGCGCATCACGGGACGGCGCTGCGCTCGTTCACTGCGGGATCGTAGAATCAATGCGATGGAGGGCTCAACTTCCGTCAAGAGCTGGTTGCGCTGCTATCGGTGCTGGTCCCAGAACCTCGAGGTCCAGGTCCATTACGAGGGGATTCACCGGATCGATCCCGAAAGCGGTGAGCGCGGCGAGGTGGTGGACGAGATGCAGGAGGCGGTGGTCCAGTGCCTCGAGTGCATGCACGACCAGCCGCACCTGGGCTTTCACAACGGTCGGGTCGAGCCGATCGAGGACCGCTGGGAGCGGATGATCGCCGGCACGCCGTGGGTCGCCTCCTGCACGGTGACCGTCGACGCCGACGACGTCGAGACCTGCTCCGGGCCCGAGGCTGGGGACGCCCTCTCCTACGCCGCGTTCGGGGATCACGGCACGCGCGAGTTCTTCACGCACGTGCGGTTCCACAAGCACGACGAGGACCGGATCGTCGTGCACTTGCTGGTCGAGCTCTACGCCCGGTCCGCCGAGGAGGCCACGCAGGTCCTCGAGGAGGCAGCCCGCGGCTCTTTGACCATCACCTCGCTTGCCGAGGAATCGCGTCCGCCCGCAGCGACCGGGGACGGGCAGCACTAACCCGCTCTCGAACCTCCAGCACGATCAGGGCAACGGCGACGGGGACCGTCGCCGGGAGCTCGCTCAGGGTCAGGAACAGGAGGTCGAAGACCGCAGCGAAAACGAGCGTCAGCCAGGCGGCTGTCAGCTGCTTGCGCCGGTCCCCGGCGAGCACGGCTCCGAGGAGCGCGGCCACGAACAGGTCTCCGTATCCCATCGTCACGGTCCCGAAGATCTCGCTCTGGAGCTGCGGGAGGCCGGCGGCCGGCTGAGCGGCCACGAGCGTCGCGTTCGGGGCCTGAAGCAGATCCGAGAGGACCAGCCAGGTGTCGGCTGCCGCCATGGCCAGGATCCCCAGCTTGAGCCAGCCCGCCGGGGCGACGGCGCCCAGCAGCACGCCGAGCGTCACGCAGCTCAGGGCCGAGAGAAGCGCGGCGGCGGTCTCGCCGGACAGCGACTGGTGCCAGGCCCACGCGACCGCGAACAGCCCCGCTGTCACGCACACCGACCCGGCGACCCGCCAGCGAGTGCCCGGCCCGGGCCCGCGAATGGCCCAGGCCAGCGCCACGACAGCCAGCGGCGGGACGGCGACCAGCGCCAGATACGTGAGCCCGGTCGCGGTGTCCGAGACGTATCGGATCGCGAAGATAACCACGACGATCGACGCGATCGGCACCACGGCCCAGCCGCGGCCCCGTAGGCGCTCGAGCCGCTCGATCCGCGGGACCGAGCGCGGTGCCGCCACGACGCCCGCCTGCAGCGCCAGGAGTCCCGCATCTGAGGGGATGAACGCAAGGGCCACGCAGTCAGGGTACGTGGCCCGGTGAAGAGCTCGATTAGAGCCCCGGGCCTCCGGTCACGCTCCGAGTCGGCGCTCGAGCTCCTCGAGTTCGGCCCGCATCTCCTTCGGGAGCCGGTCGCCGAACCTCGCGTAGTGCTCGTGCATCTGCGGCAGCTGCTGCTTCCAGGCCTCGGGGTCGACCTCGAGCAGCGTGGCCATCGCGTCGGCGCTGATATCGAGACCCTCGGTGTCGATGCCACCCTCGCCGGCCCGAGGCACCAGACCGATCTCGGTCTCGACCGCCTCGGCGGCGCCCTCGCAGCGGCGGAAGATCCAGGCCAGGACACGGGAGTTCTGGCCGAAGCCGGGCCACAGGAACTTCCCGTCGTCGTCCTTGCGGAACCAGTTGACGTAGAACACCTTGGGCAGCTGTGCGCCCCGGCGGCGACCGATCTGGAGCCAGTGTCCGAAGTAGTCGGCCATGTTGTAGCCGCAGAACGGCAGCATCGCCATCGGGTCGAAGCGCAGCTCGCCGACGTTCCCGGTCGCGGCGGCCGTCTTCTCGGAGGCCATCGTCGACCCCAGGAACACCGCGTGCTCCCAGTTGCGCGCCTCGTAGACGAGCGGCACCACGGTGGCGCGGCGGCCGCCGAACAGCATCGCGTCGATCGGGACACCCGCGGGGTCGTCCCACTCGGGAGCGACCGACGGGCACTGGTCGATCTGGACCGTGAACCTGGCGTTCGGGTGCGCCGGCGGGGTCTGCACTTCCGGTGTCCAGTCGTTGCCGCGCCAGTCGATCAGGTGCGGAGGGGGCTCAGATGTCATCCCCTCCCACCAGACGTCGCCGCCGTCGGTCAGGGCGCAGTTGGTGAACACGGCGTCGTGCGAGAGCATCTTCACCGCGTTGGGATTGGTCCGCTCGTTCGTCCCCGGCGCGACGCCGAAGAAGCCCGCCTCGGGATTGACGGCGTACAGCCGCCCGTCGGAGCCGAACTTCATCCATGCGATGTCGTCGCCGATCGTCTCGACCTTCCAGCCCTCGAGCGTGGGGATCATCATCGAGAGGTTCGTCTTGCCGCAGGCGCTCGGGAATGCGCCGGCGATGTACTTGGTCTCGCCCTCCGGGGAGGTGAGCTTCATGATCAGCATGTGCTCGGCCAGCCACCCCTCGTCCCGAGCCATCACCGAGGCGATCCGCAAGGCGAAGCATTTCTTCCCGAGCAGCGCGTTCCCGCCGTAGCCCGAGCCGAACGACCAGATCTCCCTGGTCTCGGGGAAGTGCACGATGTACTTGTTGTCTGCGTTGCACGGCCACGGGACGTCCGCGACGTCGTCGCTCAGCGGCATCCCGACCGAGTGCAGGCAGGGCACGAATTCGCCGTCGTCGCCGAGCTGGTCCAGCGCTTCCTGCCCCATCCGCGTCATCACGCGCATCGAGGCGGCGACGTAGGGCGAGTCGGTGAGCTGTACGCCGATGTACGAGATCGGCGAGCCGATCGGCCCCATCGAGAACGGGAGCACGTACATCGTCCGGCCGCGCATCGAGCCGCTGAACAACTCGGTCAGCGTGTGGCGCATCTCGTCCGGGTCGCGCCAGTGGTTGGTCGGGCCGGCGTCAGATTCCTCGGTCGAGCAGATGAAGGTTCGGTCTTCGACCCGGGCCACGTCCGCGGGGTCGGACAGCACCAGGTATGAGTTCGGCCGCTTGGTGCCGGCCAGCTTCTGGAGCGCGCCCGCGCCGGCCAGCGTCTGCAGGAACTGCTCAAACTCCTCGTCGGACCCGTCGCACCATTGGATCTCGTCGGGCTCCGCCAGCGCGGCGACCTCGTCCACCCACGCCTGAAGACCTGCATGGTTGGTGTGGGCATGGTGCTTCGGTGCGGTATGGGCCATGTTTCTGAGCAGCTCCTAAAGTTTCGGTGGCGTAGCAAGCCTACCCGCGCGCGACGATCCGTGACGCGTCCGGTCTGATCGCTGACGGCGCCCCGAAGGGGCCTACTCCACGTTCGACTCAGCCGACTGCGTGTGGCCCGAGCCGTCAGCGGCGTCCCGGCGCGGGACGAGTACGACGCGCTTGAACTCCGCGACCAGCACTCCATCCTGGTTCAGCACGCGGGTGTGGACCCTGACCGTGCCCCGGTCGGGCTTGGACTGTGACGGCTTGACCTCGAGAACCTCGGTTTCGGCGAACAGGGTGTCGCCGTGGAACACCGGTGCCGGATGCTTGAGCTCCTCCGTGGCCAGGTTGGCGATCGCCTTGCCGCTGACGTCGGACACGCTCATCCCGAGGGCCAGCGAGTAGACGAGCGGCCCCACGACCACGTTGCGGCCCTGCTGGGACTGGCTCGCATACACATCGTTGATGTGCAGCGGGTGGTGGTTCATGGTCAGCAGGCAGAACAGGTGATCGTCCGCCTCGGTCACGGTCTTGGCCGGCCAGTGCTTGTACACGGCCCCAACCTCGAACTCCTCGAGGTAGCGGCCGTAGGGATGTGCTCCCGAGGCTTCTCGTGCGGCCTGCTCGGTGTCGACGTGGTCGGTCGCGGTCATTGCGTCTCCTGGTCCGGTTCTCGGGCTTGGGAGGATGCCAGGGAGGGGGGCCCGCATGCAGCGCGGGCTGAACCGACTTCTTTGCGGATTCACCGCCACCGCCCGGCGGTGAATCCGCATTCATCGATACGGCGTCGCGTCCCAGCGCCGCGCCCCGAGCCCGGCCCCGCTAGCGTTCCTCGGGAACCGAACAGGAGAACCTGCCAGTGCGTAACCCCCGCGATTTCGCCAAGCCCCTCGCCATCGGCGCGCCCGAGCCGATGCTCGAGATCCCGTTCAAACCCAGCCGGATGATCCACTTTCTGGACTTCTCGAACGAGAAGATGCTCGCCAAGGTGCCGGAGATCGCGCCGACGGTCGACATCCTGCTGGGAAATCTCGAGGACGCCGTGCCGGTGGACAAGAAGGTGGCTGCCCGGGAGGGGCTCGTGAAGGCCGGGCGGGAGTTCGACTTCGAGGACACGTCGCTGTGGACGCGGGTCAACAGCCTGGAGTCGCCGTGGGTTCTGGACGATCTGACGACGCTGATCGCAGAGATCGGCGACAAGCTCGAGGTGGTGATGATCCCGAAGGTCGAGGGGCCGTGGGACATTCACTACGTCGATCGGCTGCTCGCCCAGCTCGAAGCCAAGGCGGGCCTGGAGCGGCCGATCCTGGTGCACGCCATCCTCGAGACAAGCCTGGGGGTGGTCAACGTCGAGGAGATCGCGACGGCCAGCCCGAGGATGCAAGGCATGAGCTTCGGCCCGGCGGACCTGGCCGCCTCGCGGCGGATGAAGACCACGCGGGTCGGCGGCGGGCACCCCGGCTACCGGGTGATCGAGGACCCCGACCCCGAGGATCCGGAGGCGCCGCGGGCCACGGCCCAGCAGGACCCGTGGCATTACTCGATCGCGCGCATGGTCGATGCCTGCACCTCGGCCGGGATCCTTCCGTTCTATGGGCCCTATGGCGATATCCGCGACCTTTTGGGCTGCGAGACGCAGTTCCGGGCGGCGTTCCTGCTCGGGTGCGTGGGCGCGTGGTCGCTGCACCCGGCCCAGATCGAGATCGCCAAGAGGGTCTTCAGCCCGCCGCCCGACGAGGTTCTGTTCGCCAAGAAGGTGCTGGAGGCCATCCCCGATGGCCGCGGCGTTCACATGATCGACGGCAAGATGCAGGACGACGCCACCTGGAAGCAGTGCAAGGTGATGGTGTCGCTGGCCGAGATGCTCGCCCACAAGGACCCAGAGCTGGCCGAGGCCTACGGGTTCACCCCAACCGCGGTGTAGAAGGGTCCCGGGGCGGAGGACATGCGGATTTCGGCCAAGGCCGACTACGCCGTCCGGGCCGCGGTCGAGCTGGCCGCCGCGAGTCTCGGCGGATCGGATGCCGGCACGGATGACACGGGCGACGGGCTCCAGGAGCGTCCGGTCAAGGCCGAGCGGATCGCCACCGCTCAGAAGATTCCGCTGAACTTCCTGGAGAACATCCTCGGCGAGCTCCGCCACGCCGGGATCGTGCGCAGCCAGCGTGGGGCCGACGGCGGCTTCCGGCTGGCCAAGCCCGCCGACCGGATCACCGTCGCCGACGTCATTCGGGCCGTCGAGGGCCCGCTGGCCAGCGTGCGCGGCGGACCGCCCGAGGACGCCTCCTACGCGGGGGCGTCCGCCGCGCTGCCCCGGGTCTGGATCGCCGTGCGAGCCAACCTTCGCGCGGTCGTCGAGAACGTGACCCTGGCCGATGTCGCCAGCGGTCGCATCCCGTCCAAGATCGACAAGCTCGCCGAGGACCCGGAGGCCTGGGTCACGCGCTGAGGACCGCGCGCGCTCAGCGCGCCGGATCCAGAGCGGGGGCGACCTGGTGGGCGTCGAGTTCCGGCGACGGCGGCTTGACGTAGACGATGTCCCCCTTGACCAGCTCGAGCTCCTCGGTCTGGGAGCGGGTCAGCTGGGCCCTAGCGGGCTCTCCGCCCGGCAGCTCGAGCTCGATTCGGACCTCGAAGCCGAGGTGTACGACCCTGGTCACCAGCGCCTCGAGGGCACCGTCCGTGGCCTCGAGCGACACGGTGACGTCGTGCGGCCGGACCAGCCGGCCCCCGATCCGGTTGACCGGTCCAAGGAACGACATCACGAACTCGGTCGCGGGCCTGTCGTAGACATCGCGCGGTGTTCCGACCTGCTCGATCCGGCCCGTGTTCATCACCGCGATCGTGTCGGCTACCTCCATCGCCTCCTCCTGGTCGTGGGTGACCAGGACCGTGGTGACTCCCTGCTCGTCGTGAAGGCGCCGCAGCCACCGGCGCAGCTCCCCGCGGACGTTTGCGTCCAGGGCCCCGAACGGCTCGTCCAGCAGCAGCACCCGCGGCTGCACGGCCAGCGCGCGGGCCAGGGCCATCCGCTGCCGCTGGCCGCCGGACAGCTGGGCCGGGCGCTGCTCAGACCATTTGGTCAGGCCAACCAGGGCCAGCAGTTCGTCGACCCGCTCGCGGACCGCAGCCCGGGGCTGTTTGCGGATCCGCAGCCCGAAGGCGACGTTCTCCCGCACGCTCATGTGCGTGAAGGCCGCGTAGTGCTGGAACACGAACCCGATCCCGCGCTCCTGGGGGCGAGCCGCGGTCACGTCCGCGTCGTCGATCAGCACGGTGCCGCTGTCGGGAGTCTCGAGCCCGGCGACGATCCGCAGCAGCGTCGACTTGCCCGAGCCGCTCGGGCCCAGCAGCGCGGTCAGCGAGCCCTCGGAAACGTCCAGGGTGACGTCGTCGAGCGCGACGAACTCGCCGAAGCGCTTGGAGACGGCCTGGATCTCAATCCTCATCGCCGGCCTTCTCTCCTCGGAGCCAGCACGGTCATGGCCAGGAGCACGATAAGCGACATAACGGCGAGTTCGGTGGCGGCCGCGTACGCGCCGGTTGTTGCCTCCGGGCCAATCTGCGAGGAGCGCTGCTGGACGAGCAGCGGCAGCGTCAGCGTCGAGCCGGCGACGTTGGAGGAGACGACGGCCACCGCGCCGATCTCGCCCAGCGCCCGGGCCGTGGTCAGGACCACGCCGTAGGCCACACCCCACCGGATCGAAGGCAGGGTGATACGCCAGAACGTCTGCCACGAGGACGCTCCGAGGGTCGCCGCCGCCTGCTCCTGCTCGTCCCCGACTTCGACCAGCACCGGCGCCACCTCGCGGACCACGAAGGGCAGCGACACAAACACAGTCGCGATGATCATCCCCGTGGGGGCGTAGATGATCCGGATGCCGTGATGAAGGAACCAGTTCCCGAACCACCCGGTCTCGCCGTAGACCAGGACCAGAGCGAGCCCGGCGATCACCGGGGAGACCAGGAAGGGCAGGTCGATCAGCGCATCGAGGATGGCCCGCCCACGCGCCTTGCTCCGCACCAGCACAAGAGCGGCCCCGACGCCGAAGACGGTGTTGAGGGGAACGGCGATGGCGGCGATGAGGATCGATAGCCACAGGGCGCTGATCGCGGCCGGCGTCGTGACCCAGCTCCATGCTGTCCCAAAGCCGTGCTCGAAGGTCTTGGCGAACACGACGCCGACCGGGAGGAGCAGCAGCACGACCAGGTACAGGATCGCGACCGCGCGCAGTGACAGCGTGGTGCGCCTGCTAACGAGCACCCCGAGTCCCCAATCGGCGCAGGATCACCAGGACGACCAGCGAGACCGCCAGCAAGACGACCGATAGCGACGCCGCCGCCTGCGGGGTCCCGCTCTCGATGTCGGCGAAGATCACGATGCTTGCGATCTGCACCTTTCCGGCCAGCAGGATCAGGGAGCCGAACTCCCCGACCGCGCGGGCGAACGCGAGCGCGGTACCCGACACGATCGCCGGGCGCAGCGCGGGCAGGACGATCCGCCTGAATGTGGTGGCGCTGGAGGCTCCCAGCGATGCGGCGGCCTCCTCAGCCTCCGGATCGAGTTCGATCAGGACCGGCTGCACCGAGCGCACGACGAACGGGAGCGTCACGAACATCAGCGCCACCAGGACCGCGCCGCGCGTGTACGCCAGGTGGACGCCCACTGGGCTGTCCGGCCCGTACAGGGCGATCAGGGTCAACCCGGCGACGATCGTCGGCAGCGCGAAGGGCAGGTCGATCAGCGCGTTGATGAGGCGCCGGCCCGGAAACTCGTCGCGGACGAGCACCCAGGCCACCAGCGTGCCCATCACGGCCCCGATCGCGGCCACCAGCAGTGAGCAGCCGAGGGTCACGCCGAGCGCGGTTAGAGCCACCGGGTTGGTGATCGACTGCCACAGGCTCAGGAGCCCCTGATCGAAGGCCTTGACCGTGACCGCGGCGAGCGGGATCAGCACGATCACGCTCATGTAGAGCATGGCGATGCCGAGCCCGAGCTCGCCGCGGCCGGCGGTCCGGCCCCGGCGCCGGACCCGCGTCCGCGGGGCTGGTGCCGCGTATGTGCTAGCTGGTGGCAGTGGGCACTCCGGCGGCCTGCTCGATCTTCGTGATCAGCCCGTTGGACGGGTCGAAGAACACCTTGTCTACCTTCGTCCACCCGCCCAGAGTCTTGATCGTGAACAGCTCCGGAGGGGTCGGGAATGTGCTCGCGAACTGCTTGGCCACCGAGGCCAGGACCGGCCGGTAGCCCTCCTGGCCCCAGATCGTCTGGGCCGCCGGCGACCACAGCCAGTTCACGAAGGCCTGAGCCTGCGCGGTGTGGGACCCGTTGGTCGTGACCGCGATCGGCGTCTGGATCAGGATCGTCTGGCTGGGCACGATGTACTGCACGGGTTCTCCGGCCTTCACGGCGGCAATCGCGTCGCTCTCGTAGTCGAGCAGGACGTCGCCCTTGCCGCTCGTGAAGGTCTGCAGGGCGGCGCTGGCGCTCGAGGGCTGCACGCTGACGTTCTTGGTCAGCATCGTCTTCACGTAGGCCAGGGCCTGGGCCGGCGTCTTGCCCTCCTTGAGCTCGGCCCCGTAGGCGGCCAGGATGTTCCAGCGGGCGCTCCCCGAGGTGGAGGGGTTCGGCGTGATGACGTCCACGCCGGGCTTGACCAGGTCATCCCAGCCAGTGATGTGCTTGGGGTTGCCCTTGCGGACGACGAGCACCACCACCGAATCGCTGACGATCCCACTCGCGGCGTTGGCATCCCAGCTCTGGGAGACCATTCCCGCCTTGACCAGGCGGGTGATGTCGGGGGTGGTCGAGAACGCGACCACGTCGGCGGGCTGGCCGGAGGCCACGGCGCGGCTCTGAGCGCCTGAGGCCCCGAACGACTCCGAGAATGTGATGCCCTTGCCGGACGCCGTCTGCGCGTAAGCCGAGGTCAGGGCGTCGTAGGCCTTCTTGGGCGTCGAATACGCGACCAGGGCGAGCTGCGTCCCGGAGCCGCCGCCACTGGCCGGCGCGGCGGCGGCCGAGCCCGAGGTGGAGTCCGAGGAGCCGCCGCAGCCCGCGACCGCAGCCGCGACGATGACGGCGGTCAACGCGGCGAGCGCGGTACGCCGGGAGGGAAGTGGGATCCGCAAGTGTGCTCCTCTCGAAAACCAGGTTTGTCGATTCAGTTTGTGCGATTGGGGTATATCACAGTGTCGAGCGATCTAGTTGAGATTGCCGTGGCCGGCCCCGGCCGTGCTCAGAAGCGGTTGGTCGGCGCTGGCGTGACTCAGGTCCGCTAGCCTCCTGCGCCCTCCATGCGCTTCTTTGAGTACGAGTCGCGAGCGATCGTGGCCCGGGCCGGGATCCCGGTCACCGAGCACGGGTTCGCCAAGTCGGCCGACGAGGCCCGCCGGATCGCCGAGCAGATCGGTGGGCCGGTGGTCATCAAGTCACAGGTGCTGACCGGCGGGCGGATGAAGGCCGGCGGTGTCCAGTTCGCCGACACTTCCGAGGAGGCCGAGCGCCAGGCGGAGCACGTCCTCAACCTCGAGATCGGCGGACACATGCCCCGCGGCGTGCTGGTCGACTCGCGGGCCGCCGTGGCGCACGAGTATTACGCCGGCGTGGTCTGGGACGGGGCCCGCAAGCGCCCGGTGATGCTGTTCTCCGACATGGGCGGGATCGACATCGAGGAGGTCGCGGCCGAGCACCCCGATCACGTGGCCCGTGGCGATTTCGACACGTTGCGGCCGTTCTCGGACTGGCAGGCGAAGCAGGTGATCGCCTCGCTCGGGGTCTCCGGCTCGGCGCTCAACCGCCTGACCCCGATCCTGGCCCGGCTGGCCCGCCTGTTCCTCCAGTACGACATGACGCTGGCTGAGATCAACCCGCTCGGCCAGCTCGACGACGGGTCGTTCGTCGCCCTCGATGCGCACATGGACATGGAGAACGAGGCTCGACCGCGCCAGCAGGCGCTGCTGCACGAGCTCGGGGTCGGCGACGAGGAGACCCGCCAGGCCCGCGAGCCCACGCCGTTCGAGCTCGCCGGCGAGCAGGTCGACGCCCAGGATCACCGCGGGGTGGCCGGCAACGTAACCGAGTTCGACGGCAACCTGGGCCTGGTCATCGGCGCCGGCGGTGGGTCGCTGACCCTGTTCGACGCGGTCCGCGCCCACGGGGGCCGGCCGGCGAACTACTGCGAGATCGGCGGCAACCCGTCCGTGCGCAAGGCGTGTGGCCTGACCAAGCTCGTCCTGTCCAAGCCCGGGGTCGGCAAGATCGCGGTGATGATGTCGATCGTCTCGAACACGCGGGTGGACATCGTCGCCCGCGGCGTCGTCAAGGCCTGCGTCGAGCTCGGGTACGACCCGGCCGAGAAGATCGCGATCTTTCGCATCCCTGGCGCGTGGGAGGAGGAGGGCTTCAAGATCCTCGAGCGCTACGGGGTGGAGTACGCCGACCGGAGCGTGTCCCTGCACGAGGCGGCGCGTAGGGCGGTCGAGAAGATCCAAGGCCCACCCACCGAGGCTGCCGCCGCGTGAGCATCCTGATCGACGAGACGACGACCTTCATTGTCCAGGGCATCACCGGGCGCGAGGCTGTCAATCTGACCCGGGAGTGCCTGGACTACGGCAAGGGGGCCAGGATCGTCGGCGGGGTCACGCCCGGGCGCCTGGGCCGTGACGTTCACGGGGTGCCGGTGTTCGACACCGTCGCTCAGGCGGTCGAGCACCACGGTGCGTCGATCGATGGCTCGGTCGTCACCGTCCCCCCGGCGTTCACCAAGGATGCGGTGTTCGAGGCGCTCGAGAACGGGGTCAAACTCGTGGTGATCGTGACCGAGCGGATTCCGCGCGGCGACGTGGCCGAGATGGTCGAGCTCGCGGCCCAGCGCGAGGCGCGGATCATCGGACCCAACTGTCTGGGGATCATCGTTCCCGACGTGATCAAGATGGGCGGGATCGGCGGTCCGGCCAAGGACGCGGCGAAGTCCTACAGGCCCGGGCCGGTGGGAGTCATCTCGCGCAGCGGCGGGATGACCACGGAGATGTCCTCGACGCTGACCGCGGCGGGCCTCGGACAGTCCACCGCCGTGTCGATCGGCGGGGACGCGATCATCGGCTCGACCTACGCTGAGCTGATGCCGCTGTTCGAGGCCGACGGCGAGACCGAGGCGATCGTGATCTACACCGAGCCCGGGGGGCGGATGGAGGCGCAGCTCGCTCGGTGGGTGGCCGATAATGACTCGCGGCTGCCGATCGTGGCCTTCATGGCCGGGCGGTTCATGGACGAGATGCCCGGGATGAGCTTCGGTCACGCGGGCACGATCGTCGAGGGCAAGGAGGACACGGCATCTGAGAAGATCGCCCGGCTGGCCGAGGCCGGGATCACGGTGGCCGAGGAGATCTCCCAGATCCCGGAGATCGTCAAGGAGAGGATCGGTGCGGCCGTCCGATGAGCGAGGCGCTGTTCATAGACGTCGAGGTCGACGACGTGGTGGCCCGCGATCCCGAGCTCGCGGCCAAGCTCGAAGAGGTCTGCCCGGTCGACATCTTCAAGGCCGCCGACGGTCGCCTGGAGATCGTCGAGGAGAACCTCGACGAGTGCGTCCTCTGCGAGCTGTGCATCAACGCCGCCCCGCCCGGGACGGTGAGGGTGATCAAGCTCTACGACAACGGCGCGGTGCTAGGAGCCTGAGCGTGGAGCCGGGGCGCCTCTGCGCGCCCCGACCAGCCGTCTGCGCGCGGCCACGGTCAGCGGCCGGTAGTTCTCGCCCGATGCGTCGCGATACCACGCCTGCACCCCCTCGCCGGGGTGGGGTATGCCGGCCTCGCGCAGCGGCGCGGTCAGCGGGCGGAACCAGGTGGTCACGGGGATGCGCTCCACGACGTGGACGATCAGTGGTCGCTGCTCGGGCGGAATGGCCCTGAGAGTCAACGTGATCTCCCGGGCCGCGAGCTCGCGGCTGGCGCGCAGCGTCACGGCCGCGACGGCGATCTGGTGCTCGGCTCGCGGCCCGGGCACGCCGTAGGCCACGGCGAGATCGACCGACGGCAGGTCGCCGAGAGCGTCTCTGATCGCCGTCGTGTACGCCGGGCCGTGGTCGGTCCGGATCACGTCGGCGACCCCGTCCACGCGCCAGTAGTCGCCATCGGCGTCGCGTCTGAACAGGTCGCCGGTGGCGACCCACGCGTCCTCGGCGGCGAACACGCCGCGCAGAGGGACGACGCTGAGCGGGTCGACGGGGCTCACCTGGACCATCAGCATCCCGGTCTCCTCGACGCCGGAGCGCTTGACGAACCCGGACTCCCCGACGACCAAGCCACCGGCGTCGAGGTCGTAGGCGGCGATCCGAACCTCGGCGCTGCCGGGCAGCGGGCGGCCCATCGCCCCGGGCTTGACGTCGCGGAGGTTGACCAGTATCGCCCCGGCTTCGGTCGAGGCATAGAACTCGAGCACCCGGGCCGGGGCGAAACGCTCCTCCACGCGACGCCAGAGCGAACGGGGCATGCCCGAGCCGATGAACAAGCGCAGGGCGTGATGGCGCTCCCCAGGCTCGGGCGGAGCCTCGACCAGATCGTGCAGAAGCGTCCACGTGTAGGACGCCACGGTGGCGCCGTAGCGCCGTACCTCCTCCCAGAAGGTCGAGGCGTCGAAGCGGCGAGCCATGGACAGCCGCGCTCCGCCGGCCACCGCGCCGCCGATGCTCGTCATCAGCCCGGAGGGGTGGTACGGCGGCGCGACGCTGTACACGGTGTCGTCGGAGGACAGGGCGGCCGAGGACGCGGTGCCGAAAGCCGACTGCGCCCAGCGCCGGTTGGTGATCCGGCTCATGCGGGTCGCGGCGCCCTCCCCGGTGAACACGATGAAGGCGACGTCGCTGGCCCGCCCCGGATCGGGGCGATACCACCGGGGCAGCTTGACCGCGGCCGGGTCGATCTGCTCCATGTCCTCGCCCACCGGGAGCTGGAGATCTCTCGGGCCGCCGCCCCCACCGAGCACGAACAGGCGGGGCCCATCGAGGCTGGCGGCCAGCGGCGCCCGCTCGGGATCGGCGATCAGCCGCTCGATCTGCCCGAGCCGGGACTCCCGGGCGACGTCGCCGTCGGGGCGCATCAGGACGGACACGGCGCCGAGCCGGCTGATGGCCACGGCCAGCGCGAGCGCGCTGGGCCGGCTGCCCATCAGGGCCCCGACGTGCTCGCCCTGGCGAACACCGATCTCGATCAGTCCCCGCACGACGTTGTCGATTCGCTCGTTGACGTCGCGGGCCGTGTAGGCCCGATCCTCGAACAGGAAGAAGACGTCGTCCGGAGCTTTGCGCCGGCGCTCTTCGACAAGCAGGCCGATCGAGATCCGGGTGCGCGGCTGGATCTGCTCGAGCCGCGCCAGCCGGGGAAGCTGGCCGGCGGCCTCCCTGGCCAGGCCTCTGATGGTGCGGGCCGCGCGCCTGGTCGTGCCGACGGTCGAGCGGGCGATGCCCGCGCCCACGCCCGCGGCCAGCCCGGCCCCGTACCCGACGCGGCTGCGCACGCGCGGACTGAGCCCGTCTGAGGGCCCGTCGCGAACCGGCACGACGGCCTCGGGCCGCTCCCCCTCCCCCTCGCGCCACCGCGCCCAGGCGGCGACGGCGGGCCAGCTCGTGGACGCCGCCGCCGATCCGACCACGAGACCGAAGTGGCCGGCGTCGAGCGCGAGCTCGTAGATCTCGGCTCGCGGTGCTGCCTGGCGGATCGCCCGCACGCCGGCGGCGGGGGCGATCTGGTCCACCGTGCCGACCACCTCGAGGATCGGGTTGCGGATGTCGGCCAGGGTCACGAGCCGGTCCTCGATCGTGAAGCCACCCTCGAGCATCCGGTTGTGGGCGATGAACTGGCGTAGGAAGTCGGCCATCGCCGGGCCGGGCCAGGCGACCCACCCCTCGGCCTCCAGGAACCGGCGTTGGCGCTCGCGGGCCAGCAGCGCCTCGCGGTCGTGCAACTGGAGGATGAAGTCGATCTGGTTGCGCAGCGTCCTGACCGGATCGAGCAGTCGGAATCCGGTGCGACTGGCCCACGCCGGGAGCGACCAACCGCGGAAGGCGTCGGCGAGCAGGTCCGCTGCGTCGGAGGCGAACCGCTCCGGCAGCCCGAACGGCATCCCGTGACGAGTGTCCACTGGGCTGCCGAAGGTGATCACCGAGCGCAGGCCGGCACTGCGGCGATAGGCGGCCGTCTGGTAGCAGAACATCCCGCCCTGCGAGTAGCCGGCGAGGTGGACCTCCCGTCCGGCCGCGGCCTGAACGCGGTCGACCGCGTGGGACACGGCGAGAACGTGATCGGCCAGCGTGCGTTCGAGTCCCCCCTCCTCCCGCTCGGGAATGCCAAAGTCGACGATCCACGGGTCGATGCCCCGCTCGTGCAGGATCGTGACCGCGCTCGTGCTCGGGGCGACGTCGTACACCTCGGCCGCGAGCATCAGCGGCGGCACCAGCACGACGGGCGGTCCCGCGGGCCGCGCGTCTGGGTAGTAGTGACGGAGCTTGTACACCCGGTGCTCCGCCGCAACCTCGTACGGCGAGGGCTGTGCGTCTGTGGTCAGGCCGCCGAAGCGCGCCACCTCGAGGGCATTCTGCGCGGCGGTTCCCAGGCGGCTCGCCGGACGTGTGATCGCGTCAGTCAGCAGCGACATCGGCTGGCGACATCATCGCCTAACGTGGACCGCCCCGCTATCGTCGCCTCGCCTTGAGCTCCGCATCCGTCCAGATCCGGGCCGCCGAGCCTGCGGATGTAGACCTGATCTTCTCGTTGATCGTGGAGCTGGCCGGCTATGAGCGCGCGGCCGACTGGGTGCATGGCACGCCCCGGCTGCTGGCGCAGTTCCTGTTCGGCGAAGGGGATGGCGCCGAGGCGGCTGGTGGCGGTCCCGCCCCGGCGGCCGAGGCTCTGATCGCCGAACTCGCCGGCGAGCCCGTCGGCTTTGCCCTCTTCCACGGCAGCTTCTCGACCTGGGAATGCCGCCCCGGGATCTGGCTGGAGGACCTCTACGTCCGGCCTGAGCATCGTCGCGCCGGTGTCGGCCAGGCGCTGCTCGCAGAGGTCGCGTCGATCGCCGTCGGGCGTGGCTGCGCCCGGCTCGAGTGGGCCGTGCTGGATTGGAACGCGCCCGCGTTGGACTTCTACGAGAAACTCGGCTCGACGCGACTCGACGAGTGGGTGGGGCACCGGCTCACGGGCGACGCGCTGCAGCGGGTGGCCGGCGAGCGGCGATCAGGTCGCGAATGACCGCCGGCCCAGCGGCGCGCGTGCCGATGAGCACGGTCGCGCGCGAGTGGACGAGGATCGGCGTCACCGGGTTCGGCGGCCCGCCGGCGCACATCGAGCTGTTCCGGCGGCTGGTCGTGGAGCGCGAGCACTGGCTCGAGCCGCACGAGTTCGAGGCCGCGATCGCCGCCTGCAGTCTCCTCCCCGGGCCGGCTTCCACGCAGCTGGCGATCTACTGCGCCCGGCGCGTCCGAGGGCCGGCCGGAGCCCTGGTGGGCGGGCTCGGCTTCATCGTGCCCGCCGTCGTGATGATGCTCGCGCTCTCGGCCCTGTTCCTGGGCCCGTCGCCCCCGCTCTGGGTGCGGGGCGCGGGCGCTGGAGCAGGGGCGGCGGTCGCGGCGGTGGCGGTCAGTGCGGGCCTCGGCCTGGCTCGGCCGAGCTGGAGGCGAGCCCAGGGTGGGCGAGGTCGGCGCCTGCGCTGGGTCGCCTACGTGCTCTTGGGCGCCGCGGCGGCCGCGCTGGTCGGCCCCTACCTGGTGGTCGTGTTGCTGGGCTGCGGCCTGATTGAGCTGGCGCTGCGCGCACGGCTCGCCACGCGGCTCTCGAGCGTGGTCTGGTGGCCGCTGGTGCCGTTCGCGGCCGCCTCGATCGGTGGGATCGCTGCCCTCTCCTGGGTGGCTTTCAAGGTTGGCGCGCTTTCGTTTGGGGGCGGGTTCGTGATCGTCCCGCTGATGCAGCACGACGCCGTGCACACCTACCACTGGATGACTGCCACCGGCTTCCTCAACGCCGTGGCGCTCGGACAGGTCACCCCAGGGCCGGTGACGGCGACGGTGGCGGCGGTTGGCTACGCCGCGCGGGGGGTGCCCGGAGGCATCCTGGCCGCGGCGATCGCGTTCGCGCCCTCGTTCGCCTTCGTCCTGATCGGGGGCCGCCACTTCGATCGGCTGCGGAGCAACCCGCGCGCCCAGGCCTTCCTCGACGGAGCCGGCCCGGCCGCGGTCGGAGCGATCCTCGGCGCCGCGATCCCGCTCGCCGGGGCCCTGCGCGAGACGTGGCAGGTCTTCGTCCTGGCCGCAGCGGCCTTCGCCTTGCTTCTCGCGCGCCGCGGGGTCGTCTTGACCCTGGTCTCGGCGGGCGCAATCGGCACTGTGCTCGCGCTCGCCGGCGCACCCGTGCCGCGGTAGCGGGCAACGCGGCCCGGTGCGCCGCTACCCGTCTCCCGGCGCGTGGCCGCCGAAGCTGAGCACCTGCTGGATCCCGGTGGGCCGATTCGTGTACTGCATCCTGTAGGGCAGGATGCCGGGGACGAAGGTGATCTCCTCGGCCACCGCGCTCGAATGCCAGTCGGCCGGATTTGGACCCTGGGCCGCCTGGAGCTCGTTGCCGGCCTGGTTCAGGGCGGTCCAGAGGAGCTTCGCGCATCGTTTGAGGTTGCCGGCGCCGCAGTAGCGCACGGCGAACTTGCCTCTCACCTTCTCGCCGAGGATCGTCCTCAGGTCCTTGTACATCCAGATGTGCCACCCGGTGTATTGGCCGCCGGTTCCCCCATTCTCGGCCGGGTACTCGTAGATCTGGACGAGTGATGCCAGCTGGGCCTCGAGCGTCGGATCCAGGACGGCGGAGGCCCAGGCCTTGGCGAGCAGCGGGAATGCCTTGTCCAGGATCGCCGCGCCGGGAGCGGTGATCTGCCCGTTACCGGTGAGGTCCAGACGGCTGCCGCCCTGCCTGGACCAGAGGTTCAGCAGCGAGAGCATCTCTGCGTCGCGGGCGCTCGGCGCAGGTCCGTGTGCCAGCACCTTGGCCAGGACCGGCTCGAGCGTCACCTCGGCGACGTCCTGGGTGGCGGCCTTGTTCATCGCCGAGACGACCTGAGCCGCGGTGATGTCGCGGCCCCTGCCCAGGTTGTCGATCAGCAGGTCGACGCGCTGGATCGCTCCCAGCGACCAGTTGTCGGACGGTGCCTCGTAGCCGGCCTCGCTGCGGTTGTTCCAGTTGATGATCTCGCCGCTCGGCGGGTTGATCCCCTGGGGGTGGTTCTTGAACGACACGAACCCGCGCCACTCCTCCTTGCCCGTGCCGTTGATGGGGAGGTCTGGGTCGACGTTGTTGGGCTGGATCGGCACCAGGCCGCTCGTGAAGACGCCGATGTTCCTGTCGTCCATGTACAACGAGTTGAACGTCTGAGGTGTCTGGTCGGCCGCCTTAAAGAACTGGAAGACGTTGTGGACCTGGCCGTGGGCGAGGTCGTGGTAGAAGAGCAGGTCGAGCACGTCCTTGCCGTAGCTCGAGCGCTTCTGCGAGAGCGCGACCAGCCGTCCGCGGACGCGCGCGTACCCGATGACCGGTCCGTGCACGGTCCGCCAGAACGTGACCTCCCTGGTGGTCCCGCCGCTGGTCAGCTGGCCGGCGTTGAAGAACTGCATCGCCCTGCACTCCCCGTCGAACAGGTACCGATGGACGCTGTGTCCGCAGAGCGTCTCCACGTAGGTGTCGATCTGGCCGAGCCCGGCCGAGGTGAGGCTCCAGGCCTGATCCTGGCTTCGCCCGATGAAGATGTAGCCAGGGAACGGAGCCGTGGTGACCCCACGTTCGTGGACCCCGGGAGCATTGAGGACCACCTCGGTGGTCAGCCCTGGGTAGTAGTAGCCGATCTGTGGCCCGGCGACCATGATCGGATGGTGGGTCGCGGAGCGGAATCCGGCGACCAGCAGCGCGTTGCTGGCGTGGCCCTTGAACTCGCGTTCGACCAGAAGAGCTCGGCTCGCCGAGGCGCTGAGGCTGCCGGGGTCGAGCATCACGTTTCCGGTCGTACTGGTCGGCCTTGGCTGGAACTGGACGTGGCCGGGCACGCTCACCGGCGCTTCCGGGTCATACGCCTCGCGCAGGTCGTTCCAGACCGCATAGCCTTTCTTGGCGCCGAGCTTGCGCTCGAGCGAAGACAGGAGCTCGCCGTTGGCGGCCTGCTGGCCTCCTCCCTCTCCCACGAACTGATCCTTGATCGCATTGAACGCGTAGATGTCGGTCCGGGTGAACGGCGCGACGTGGGTATAGATCCCCAGGGTGTCGTCGTGGTCCGCTAGATAAGCGTTGATCCCGTCGAGGTAGATGTCGATGTCGTGCAGCACCGCCCGGCCCTCGGCCCCGTGCGCGAGCAGCGCTCCGGTCTGCTTTGCGACCTCGCGTTCTGTCTGTGCGGTAGGCGTGAAGCTCGCGACCTCCCCGATCAGTTGGATCGCGCTCTCTCCAGGCGCGTCGATCGCCGCCAGCCGCCCGAGGTAGCGGGCCTCCTCCATCAACAGGCCCTGGTCCTCGGCCTCCACCCAGCCGGCAGCCCATGTCATGTCGTCGTACGTCACGGCGTTGATGTACGGGACGTTGTATGCATCGCGATAGATCGTTACCCCCGCGTGCGGCACGCTCTCCTGCGTGATTGGCCCGGGGGCGTCCGTGATGCTCAGCGGCTCCGGCTTGAAGTCGGTGGTCAGGTCGGCAGGCGTGACGTTCCCGAACAGCGGCGTCAGCGCGTTGTACATGTGGGCCTGCTGCTCGATCGGCGCCACCGTCGCAGCGCTGGGAATCGCCTGGTACTCCCCCGACGGGATGATGTCGCGGGCGATGAGCGCGTAATCGGAGGCCGACGCCACCGACGGAAGGGCGGCCGCCGCCATCCCGATCACGACAAGCAGAGCCAAACGCTGGCGCACAACGACCCCTCTCGTATCGATGCTTGATTGCCCCTATTTCGGGGCGATCGCCCCTCTTTCCGGTGCGTCACCCTAGCGCAGGAGTCTCACATCGGCTTTGCGGCACGTTCACGCACCAACCGCGAAGCCGACGGCGCGACCGCTACGACATAGAGAAGCCCCGCCGAGGCGGGGCTTCTCGTGAGCAGGCCTGTAAGCCGGATTCTGTCGAGAGCAGTCATCCATCTGCGCGGCCTACCCGGACCTTGGCGGGCCACCTACGAGCGGTCCTGCTTGGCCTAGCATCAGGTGGGGTTTGCCTGGCCGCCGCGTCACCGCGACGCCGGTGCGCTCTTACCGCACCATTTCACCCTTACCGGCCTGGAGCTCTGCAGCGGCCCCAGGCTTAGGCGGTGTCATTTCTGTGGCACTTTCCCGCGGGTTTCCCCGGGTCGGCGTTATCGACCACCTTGCCCTGTGATGTCCGGACTTTCCTCGAAGGTTCCTCACCTCCGCGACTGCTCAGCCTGCACGAGCGAGCATAGCGCCCGCGCGGGGCTGCGGCGGGTCGTCGCTACCGGATCGTCGAGCCGCAGCCCGAGCAGCGGCCGCCGATCGGCCGGCCCTGTGCCGCGTAATCGGGTTCCATCTCGCCGTGGCACACCGGACACTCGACGACGCGGTGAGCCTGCAGCTCCTCCCAGGCGCAGGCGAGCAGGTCATCCAGCGTCAGCTCACCGCCCGGAGGGTCGAACAACGACGGTGTGACGGCGAGCGTGCTCACGCTACGTCATGCTCCTCATGAGACCGACGACCTTCCCCAGCACCCGCACGTCGCGACTGCGGATCGGCTCCATCGCGTCGTTCTCCGGCTGTAGGCGCACGTGGTCTTCCTCCTGGAAGAAGCGCTTGACGGTCGCCTCCTCCCCCACGAGCCCGACCACCACGTCCCCGTCCTCAGCGACATCCTGTGGCCTGACCACGACCAAGTCGCCGTCAAGCATCCCGATGTTCTTCATCGAGTCGCCGCGCACGCGCAACAGATAGGCGCCATCGTCGCCACCCGCATACGACGGAGTCTGGATGTAATCCTCGATGTTCTCCTCGGCCAGCACCGGCTGACCAGCCGCCACCTGGCCGACCAGCGGAAGCCCAGGCCGGACGATGCTGCGCACGCCGGCCGCCGCCCGGTCGAGCAACTCGATCGCCCGGGGCTTGGAGGGATCGCGACGCAGCAGGCCGATCCGCTCCAGATTGGACAGGTGCGCATGCACCGTCGACGACGAGGCCAGCCCGACCGCCTTGCCGATATCGCGCACGGTTGGTGGATATCCGTACTTGGCCGAATACCGCTTGATGAAGTCGAAGATCTCTTGTTGACGCTTGGTCAGGTCCATCGTCGGCTCCTTGCTCGTTGGCCTGGGCGCTCCTCTACGTCGAACACGTGTTCGGAATGTAGCGCGGTCCGCGGACGGACACAAGCCGCGCCGCAGGAAGCCCACCAACGCGCTCCGGCCCCTCCTGCCCGCCCAACCCCGGGGATATACTGGCGATCCCACGCGCCTGTGGCGGAATTGGTAGACGCGCAAGGTTGAGGGCCTTGTGGACTGAATGGTCCGTGGAGGTTCGAGTCCTCTCGGGCGCACCTCAGAAAGCCCCGCGGAGCGGGGTTTTTTGATGCTTAGAGCGGCTGGCCCTTTCCGTCCGGGGTGGACGTGCGGTTGTCACGCGACAAATGCGTCCGTTCAGTACGTCCATCCGAGTGCTGTGACAACGCGTCGGACGTACTCGCGAGCGTGAGCTTCCACCGAGCGGGCTGGGAGGTCCGCCGGCACGACGCTGAAGATTGTCGTCGGGCGCGCCGGTTCGCGACCGAGGAGGCGGCGCGCGTGTTCGACGGGGCACTCGCTGAGGTCTCCCCCACCGCCCGCCGCCCCGATACGGCCCGGCACGGGCGCAGTGGCGGGGTCTATTCATACCGCACGGTCGACGGCGTCCGCTGGCGCTTCGTTTACCGGCGCTCCGACGGGACGCAGACGACCAAGCGCGGTTTCTCCAGCGCCCGCGCAGCACGCGATGCACGGCGCCGGCTGATCGAGCAGGTCGAGCGCGGCGAGGCCCGCCACACGAAGCAGACGTTCGGCGGTTATTGGGAGCGGTGGCTCGCGCGGCGACGCCCATACCTCGAGGCGGGCACCTGGTCGGGCTACGAGATCCACGGCCGCAAGCGACTCGTGCCCGCGTTCGGCTCGCTCAGCCTCGGCGAGGTGACCGTGGACGCGGTGCGGACCTTCGCAGCCGAACTTGCGGAGGCCGCCGAACCCGGGGAGCTGGCGATCAAGACGGCGAACAACGCGCTCGGCACGCTTGCGATCTGCCTCAACGACGCCGTCAAGGACGGCCTGATCGTCACCAACCCGGCGCTTCTGGTCGGGCGCCTGCCCCCGGCCCACATCGAACGCGACTACCTACGGCTCGACGAGATCCCGCAGTATCTCGACGGCTGCTCAGACCTCTACCGCCCGCTCGCCGAGACGCTGATCGGCAGCGGTCTGCGGATATCCGAGGCGCTCGCGCTTCGCCCCCGCGACCTCGAGCTCGAGCCGACGGGCGGCCGGATCATCGTCTATCGCTCGCGCAAGCGCGGCGGCCTCGGATCGACGAAAAGCGACCGGTTCCGGTCGGTCGAGATCGGACCGGGCCTGTCCGGCGTTCTGCGAGACCTCGCGGCGGTTCGGACTGAGGCCGGCTCGGAGTTCCTCTTCGTGATGCCCTTCCGTGAGCGCCGGTTCGGCCAGGGCCGCTGGGAGGGCGCCGGCCCAGAGCGCCCGTTCGACCGCACGACCGTCTCGCGTGACTGGCACAAGCACGCACTCCAGGACGCGGCGCTGCGCGACGTGCCGCTGCACGCGCTCCGGCATACGGCAGCCGCGTCGTGGCTAGCTGCCGGCAACTCGTTGATGTACGTGCAGCGCCAGCTCGGTCACGCAGACATCGGCACGACGGAGCGCTACTACGGCCACCTGGAGCGGCACGTGCTCGCCGCAGGAGCCGTGGCTACCGAAGAGGCGATCGCGCGGGCCGCCGGTCGCGGCCGCTAGAGCAGCGATTCCTGGCCGGGCGGCGTTGCCGGCGAGCGCCGTGACGCCGTCCGCCTGCTTGCGCCGGCAGCAGGCGGCTCAGGGTCGGCCCGCCGTCGGCCCGCTCGGATCCCGGGCGTCCATTCGGCTCTCGCCTCGTCGAGCCAACGTTCGATGTCCCCTGGGACGAAGCGCAGCGGTCCGTCAGAGCTGCCGATCCGAATCGACGGGATCCGGCCGGTGCGCGCAGCCTCGTAGACCCACGCACGCGAGACGGCAAGAATGCGCGCGACGTCGTTCGGGCGCAACAGCGTCGAGCTGTCGTCGCCGAGCCTCATCGCTCATCCCGCCGACGAGTGGCGCAGAGACTGGCGTCAACGCCAGGACAGAGGTGTCCGCGCGTGATCACGCCCGTTAAGCGAGCGAGCGAGCCAAGCGACACGCCGTATCGAATACGCCCGACGCTCGGAGTTGCGTCCGATCCGCTACCCGCCTGCGAGGGCAGTGTCGTCGCGCGCGGCGCGCTGGTCGAGGCGTCGCTCAAGCCGCGTAACGAGCGTCGCAAGGTCGGCGTGCAGCTCCCGAGCCTGCGAGAGCGCGTCGAGCAGCCGCCGGTCATCGACAGTCCCCTCACGCAGCCGACGGGCGGCCTCGCGGTCAACGTGCCTGCTGACGAGCTGTCCGAGCACCTCGCTGAGCGGCACGGGTCCGGCGGCCTGCTTGAACGCCTCCCAGGTCTGATCGTCGACGTGAACGCGCGCCATGTGATCGCGCCGGCGAACCGCGGGCCCGCGATCGACTGCCGCCGGCTTGGGAGAGGCGGTGGCAGGTCGTGACTTGTTACGGCGACGACGAGCGATAGTTAGAGAATGCCGGTGCTTCCGGCGGCAACGCTGGCGGTTCCGCGGAACATCCGTGTATACGCGTAGACGGCGCATCGCTGATGCAAATGCGTGTGGGCTGCTGCGGTGTCGAGATGCGTATGCGCTGGTCGGTGGCACGAGCGACTGGTGGCGGTTCGGACACGGCTCGGTGCGGAACGGAGCCGGGTGGTCCGCCATCTGGCGTGGCGGGAGTCCGTGGGCGGAGGTCCGGTTCGAGGCCAGGTGTCAGGGCCTGGGGCGCGGACTGGCGGTGTCCGATCGACT
Source organism: uncultured Solirubrobacterales bacterium (assembly GCA_963704385.1). Taxonomy (GTDB): domain Bacteria; phylum Actinomycetota; class Thermoleophilia; order Solirubrobacterales; family Solirubrobacteraceae; genus Palsa-465. The sequence goes on along the minus strand of OY969904.1, from coordinate 3,632,707 downwards.
GGTAGGTGGCGGTGCTCGCGAGTTCCGACCGGACGGAGGACTACGTTGCCGCCATGGAATCGAACGTCGTGGAACCCGCCGCCGAGTTGCTCGCCGACCTCGCCGAGCTGTTACGCGATTGCCCGCCGCTTGATCACGATCCGATACGCGCGACGGGCTTGGCATCGGCAATCCTCGCGCCGGCGCAGGATCCCGAAGCCGACCCCGAGATTGCGCTGTTGTTGCCCGACACGCTCGAGCAGCTCGATGCCGATCGCGCCGTGCCACTGCTCTCCCGGGTCGCCGAGCTTGCCCGTCCGGTTGCTGCGACGGCTGCTCGCGCCGCCCTTGACCGCCTGGCCGGTGCTGGCGTGGCGGTTCCACAGCTTGCCCCGTTGGAGGTGATCGAGGCCTGGCGGGTGCAATCGCCGGCGGCCGAGGCGTTCGCGTTCGACCTTGGTCGCGGCGATGGAGTCGAGTCGCGGGTTTTCGTGCTGCTTGACCGCCGCGAGGATCCGGCCGGCGTAGTGGTCGCCGGGTGTGCCGGAGGTCCGTGCGAGGGCGAGACGCTCGAGAGGATCGTCCCGGACGACTTCGACGGCGGATCTGAGCCCGAGCGAATCCCCGCCACAGAGCTTGCCCGGGCACTGAATGCGGGCTGCGAGCGAGCGGCCGCCGCCGACCGTCGGATCTCGGCGGAGCTTGCCGTCGCGCTGACGGTCGCCGCCAGGCCCGTGCTCGGTGATCCCGAGGCGCTTGCCGTGCTTGCCGTCGACCCCGAGGACGTGACGTTCGACGAACCGGACCCCGACCTTCTTGTCGACCCAATCGAGGACGAGAACCGGACCGCGACGACCATCGAGTCGCTGCTCGAGGAATACGAGCACGACTACCTCCCGCTGCTGCCGGCAGGCGACCCACCGGACCGCCACCGTACGGACCTGTTCGTCGCCCACACGATGCTCAGCTACAAGGCGCAGTACGCAGACGGCCAGCTCGCGGACTGGCCAGTCGGTGAACTGGCCGAGTTCATGCTCTACTGGTGGCCCCGAAAGGTCACCGCCGACCAGGACGCCGAGCTGACCGCCCCGGCGTCGATCAGCAGGTTTCTTGGTTTCCTCCACGCACGGGACTCGCTCTCGGGCTCGAACCCGAAGCGACTGCGAAGCGCAATCACCGAGCTACTCGAGCCCTTCCTCGATGCCTGTGATGACCCTGCCAACTGGGGGCCCGCGAAGACCCTGGTCAAGAAAGCGGCCAGCTCCGGCGCAGACATTCACGACCGTGAGGCGCTCGAAACCTACCTCGCCGAAACCTACGGGCGCGCACCCAGCGTGCCTGCCGGCGCTGCGATAGCGAGATCTCGGGCGCATCGCCGTACCCGCCGCAAGGCCGTCAAGAAGTCTCGGCGCCGAAATCGCGGGTGACCGGTAGCGGGTATCACCGCCAGTCTCGTTGCGACCGTCTCCAGACCTCATTCATCTTCGTTCATAGCGTTGGCGATGCGGCGCGTCACGTGCTCCCCACGCGCGCCGCGTCGTCGCTTTTGTCCGACACCGGCAGCCGGAGGGCCGAGCGTCTGGTGGCCGCTTCAGCGGCATTGCGGCCACGTCGGTGGAGCTGTTCTGATGCGCGTCTTGCAGCGGTGGGTATGCCCTTCAGGGTTGTCCAGCTGGTCCGAGAGAGTTGGAGTGGCCAGCGTCCACGCGTGGTTCTAGCGGTCCACCGCGGTGATCGTCGATGAGATGGTCGGCGGCGCGAATAGAGGTTTTCGCAACTACGCGCTGCGTCTCGCGTTTCACCCTGTGCAACCGCGCGCTAAGCGAGGGGGAGAAGGTCGATGTTCACGAGGATCAGAGACGTCCGGCGTTGGTCGTTGACGATGGCATCGATTACGGCGTTGGTGATCGGGTGCATGGGAGTCTCGGCCGTGGCCGCGGCGGCTGGCACGAGTGAGACGGCGGCTAGCCCGACAGCGCAGCAGATCACGATTCCGGGATGGCTGAACCCGGGGCAGCCTGTGGTCGATCAGGGCGGCGATCTCTGGCTCACCGCGCAGCGAGATGTCTCATCGCGAGGGCTTCAAACTGAACTGCTGGAGGTCACGACCGCCGGCCGCGTCATCCGAACGTTCGACCGGAACGTGACGCCGTTGCTGATCGGCCCTGACGGCGGTCTTTGGTTCGCGACTACTGGCCCCCAGGTGCGGCTGGGATCGATCACCCCCGGCGGCCGGGTCCGAGTCTTTGACCCGTTTTCAAAGCTGAAGAAGTCCTCTGAGCATCCACAGGTGAACCTCGACGGAGCCACTGTCGGGCCGAACGGGGACGTGTGGTTCGTCGTTGACAGCAATTACGAGGGCCAATCCGAGGTCGGGTACATCTCGCCTGCGGGACGCATCACGGTGGTCCCGATCCCCAATAACGGCTATGGATGGTTCGGCATCGCGAGCGACACCAATGGATACATCTGGCTCTCGGGCTTGAACCTGCTCACCTGGCTCTCGCCCAAAGGCAGGACTGGCACGCTGACGGGCGACCCCGAAGACGAAGGCCCGCTGATCCCCGATCTCACAGGCGATGTCTGGGCTCCCGAGGGGTATGGCGCCAAGTTCGACGAGGTTCGGTCAAAGTCTTCAGGCCGTCCGGAAACCGTTCGCGGTGTTACGTGGACGAGCACGAATCTAGGTGGGCCGGGTTACAGTCCTCCGGTGGGGTTGGCCACAGCCGCGAATGGCCAGATGTGGTTTCTCGGCGAACTTTGCACCTCCATCACCGCCATAAGAGACAACTGCGGCAGTTACGGAGATCCCGAGCTTGGATCCATTTCCTCGCTTGGGGCGATCACCACCTACCCCTCACCGGTGCCCACGGAGAGCAATACCCCGCAGCTCACCGCCGGACCAGACGGACGGCTCTGGACCACCAATGATGGGGAGCTCTGGGCGATCACGCTGCCCGGCGCGCCCAGCATGCGCGCCCCCTCGCTGCGACTCCTTAGCGCCGCCTCACATGCCCGCTCGACGGTCATAACCCTCCACTGCTCCGGCCAACCCGGCCGCTACTGCGCCGGCACGATCACCCTGCAGTCCGCCGAATCGAAGAAGCAGACCGAGAGCTACGCGATCGATCCCGACCACACCACCACCTTCACGATCCCCACCGCCGGTCATAGACCCGGAACGCGTGCAAGCTTGAGGGTGACGAACACCGCCCCGGACGGGCGGACGATCCAGAACCTGAGCAAAACGATCCACACCCTGAAATAGGCCGGACGGCGGTCACGGCTCTGTACCGCAGGTGACTGCACAAGGAATCGGGGGGCCCGCGGCCGGGATCGCCTGCGCCGATCCAGGCGCGGCTAGGCGGATTGCCGATGTCAGCATCGATGGCCGCGGCGATGGAGAACTCGACTCCCTTGCCGCTGAAGCGGCCGCGCGCGGCGGCGGCGGCGCACTGCTGCAATAGGCGTCAAGCAGTCACGCCCACCGACCCGCACGGCGCTGCCGCCTTCGTTGCCGAGAAGCAGTCCGACGGCGGGATGCGCGCGGTCGAGACCGTGCAGGAGCGAGCGTCAGGATCTTGTGGACCTCACGATTCGTTTGACCTCTCCCGCCGGCAGGTACCGCGTCATCGCCTCGGGGACGAAGAGCTACGCGTCTGTATCTGGAGCCACGAATGGGCGCGTACTGGCCGCTGCCCGGCGCGAAGAGGCCGCGTCGGGGTTATCGCGATCAGGAGGGGCAGGCAACGAGCGGTCGTCGGTTTGGCTGACAGGTAGCATTGAGCAGCGTGAAGACGATCGAGGCGACGATGACCGAGGCGCAGGCCGAACTCGCGGGCAAGCCCTCCTTGATCGAGCTCGTGGCGCGGATCTCCCAACGAGAGCCCTACAAGGGTCCATCTGTCGCGCCGCTCGTCCGTGAGGACCGCGACGCTCGTTGATCGTCGTTGACGCGTCGGTTCTGGTCGAGTTCCTTCTCGGTCGCCGACAGGCACTCGAGGCCGTCGCCCGCGAGCTTTCGGGGGCGCTCGACGAGGCGCTGCACGCGCCTGAACTAATCGAGCCAGAGGCCCTGAACGCGCTTCGGCGCCTCTTGCGCAACAGCGAAATCACGCCCTCGCAAGCAGATCAGGCGGTCTCGGAGCTGGATGAGGTGCGGCTGATCCGGTACCCGCACGCCCCTCTTCGATCTCGCGTCTGGCAACTCCGCGGCAACCTGTCTGCCTACGACGCGGTCTACCTCGCCCTCGCTGAGATACTCGACGGCTCGGTCCTCATTACGAGCGATTCTGGACTGGCAGCCAACGCCGCTCACGTGATCGGGGAGGGCCGAGTACGTCACCTGGCGTAGGACGGACCCTCCTAGGGCCTAGCCATCGCTTCACCTCGAACGAGCTCCGGCGGAGCTCTTGATTCGCGCGATAACGGATCGTTCGCGAGTATTCTCTGATGCGCGTTCGCTTTGGTCAATGGTGACCCAATCCCATCCTAGGATTACGTTCGAATGGCACCTCGGCCGGTTCCCCCAGATCAGATCAAGACCCCGTCTATCCAGATCGGGATCGAGGAAGGACGCGGCGGCTCGAATCCTCCCGCGCCGCGCCCCAGCGGCCAGCAGTAGCGAGCCGGCAGACGCGATTCCACAGTGAGCGGGGCGAGCACAGCGGGGACGCGCACAACCTCGGGCCTGCCTCAGGGGCGGCGGGGCCGCCGACGTGAATACCCGAGCGACCGCGAGGCGGTCAGGTCGATCCGGCCGCGAGAGAGCACGCGTGCGAGCGCCCCGTTCTCGAACCGAAGCTCCTCCAAGACTTCTCCCCCGACGCCAGCGCGTGCGCATCCGCATCGCGCGACGCCTGCTTCTCAAGGGCCCACTCAACCCGGTCGGCCTTCTCTTCATTGCGACGGGACGCGTGCCTCAAGGTATCGGCGCACACGGCCTGATCCGTGACAACACCCGTGACAACATCCATCGCGTCCAGCCTGTCCAACACGTCCAGGAAACCTCGCAATTTGGACGATCTGGACGCCCGCAGAAGCATCTACACCAACTGAATCGGGTTGAGGGCCTTGTGGACTGAATGGTCCGTGGAGGTTCGAGTCCTCTCGGGCGCACTGGGAAAGCCCCGCACGGCGCACGGCGGGGCTTTTTGATGTTTAGGGCGGCTGGCCGTTTCCGTCCGGGGTGGACGTGCGGTTGTCACGCGACAAATGCGTCCGTTCAGTACGTCCATCCGAGTGCTGTGACAACGCGTCGGACGTACTCGCGAGCGTGAGCTTTCACCGTGCCGGCTGAGAGGTCCGCTGGCGTGACTCGGATGGCCGTCGTCGGGCCCGCCGGTTCGCGACCGAGGAGGCGGCGCGCGTGTTCGACGAGGCACTCGCTGAGGTCTCCCCACCGCCCGCCGCCCCGGACCGCGACGACAATCGAGTCGCTGCTTCAGGAATACGAGCACGGCGTGGTCGCTGCTTTTGCGCATACGCAGAAGCGCGGCGCCCACCCGCTCGGACGCGCGTCCGGTCGTCCATCCTGGAAGAGATCGCCACGACGTGCGAGCACTGCTTCGCTGGATCGCCGGCCTCGACTGAGGGGACCAGACGCCCGGGGGGAGGGTGCCCGGGGGCTCAGGCGCTGGTGGCTCGAGCGGCGTGCATGATCAGGTCCGTGACCTCTTGCGGGTGGGTGAGGATCGAGAGGTGGCCGGAGTCGATCTCGATCGTTGTCGCGTTCATGCGCTTGGCCAGGAAGCGCTCGAGTTCGGGCGAGGTGGTGCGATCTTGCCGTGAGACGGCGTACCAGCATGGCTTTGACCGCCACGCAGCCACTGTGGCTCTCTCCGTGAACAGCGTTTCCGAGATGCGGCCCTGCACTGCGTAGAGGGTGCGAGCCTTGACTGGGTCGACGCCGTTTGCGAAGTCATTGAGAAACGCATGCTCCGTCAGTCCGCCAAATCCGTGCTCGTATACCAGCCCGGCGTTGGCTGGGGGCGTCGGGAATCCGTTCGCGAGTGCGGCGTAGTCCTCGTCTGCGTCCGGTGCTCGGGCGGCGACGTACACCAGACCGACGACGCGTGGGTCGGTCCCGGCTTCGGTGATAACAGTCCCCGCGAATGAGTGGCCGGCCAGAATCGTCGGGCCGTCCTGCATCGCCAAGATGCGGCGAGTGTGTGCGACGTCATCAGCGAGAGAGCTCAGCGGGTTCTGTACAGCGGTCGCGGTCAGGCCGGCAGCTTGCAGGCGCGCGATCACCTCAGACCAGGATGAGCCGTCGGCGTACGCGCCGTGGACCAGCACCACGTTGCGAACCTGTCCGCCGGTTGACGCGTTCATCTCAATCGATCCTAAGGAGCGAGCGTGCTCGTGTCTACCCGGCTCGTGTCTGACCAGATCAGCGCGAGCACCGCGATCAGCGCACCCGCAGGCAGCCAGCTCGCCTGTGCCCCTATCTGTCGGGTAGCGAGCGCGCCGAGCGCCGCTCCGGCAGCAAAGGCGGTAATGACACCGGCGAGGCGCAGCGTGTCCAGGCCCGCTCCGCGCTTTTGTCCGGCGAGCCATGCGAAGACGCCGCTGACGAGGTTGCGCAGGTTGCTGGTCGTCAGCGTCGAGCTGTAGGGCGTATCGCCTACCTTGCGAAACGTGGAGACCTGCAGGGAGGCGACGAACGCCACCGCGGCAGTCACAAGCACGGTCGACGCCCCCGTCGGCAGCGCACCGAGAAGCGCCAGAACGAAAATCTCGCCGATCAAGACCACGCGAGTGGGGCGCTTGACTAAGTCGCGGACCCGCGGCAGCGCTAGTAGCTCGGTGACGGCCACACCGAGCAAGAAGGCGGCAATCGCCGGCAGATGCAAAACGGCGGAATGCCAGCGATGCGTGGTCGCATCGGCGCCGAAGATCACGATGTTCCCGGTCTGGGCGTTGGCGAACACACCACCGTGACCGACGAAGGTGTACGCGTCCAGAAATCCCCCGACCGCCGCCAGCAGCAGTGCCTGGTCGACGCGTTCGGAGCGAAGGCGGACACCGGTCAGGTATCTGAGTTTCTGCGGCGAGTGGATGGCGGTTGGCGGTCGCGGCTGACCCGTCGATCGAGACGACGCTATCGACCTCGGCGTGGGGACGATCACCGCCGCCGCCAACGAGCTCGGGCGCTACCCGAAGTGAGGGTGAGGTAAGTGTGTTGACCGGCGCGATGCTCGCTGGTAGGTTCGACCCGGGAGTTGCTGCACGACCAGAGGTCGCGGTTTGTTTGCTGGCCGTGATGCTTATCGCTTTGGCTGCTCTCCGCGCCGCCCACCTTCGCCGCCGGGCGCGGAGCGGGGCTCCGGCTCGCTGACCGCCCGCCACTCGGGCGAGCGACGATCGCCAGTGGTTGCTGTTCTGAAGACGCCAAGGCCCGCTCACCCTCCGCGGCGCGCCCGGGAGCGACCCGACCGCCGATCCTCCCTACCAGAAAGGCATACCCATGTCAGATGAACCGCACATCTTTGACGCGCGATCCATTCCGGACGAGGTCAGCAGCAGCAGGAAAGATCCTGAGATCGCCGAGTGGTTAAAGACGGGGCCTGTTCTGGGCGCTCACGAGCCGGTGCACGTCCAGCGGCGGGCGCACGATGCGTTTATCGACGAGGTGATGCCGCCGATCGGCGAGATCGAGCACCTCGGCCTCCGGGGCCCGCACGGAACTATCCCGGTTCGGGTCTATCACCCGTCGACGCCGGGGCGGGCCGATGGTGGCGCGCTGATCTACCTTCACGGTGGCGGCTTCATCGTCGGCTCGCTGGACCAGTTCGAGACAGCGATGCGACTGTTCGCGGAGGGCAGCGGCGCTCAGGTCTACTGCGTTGATTACAAGCTCGCCCCCGAGTATCAGTGGCCGGTCCAGATCCAGGAAGGCGAGTTCGTCGTGCGCTGGCTGTTCGAGCACGCGGACGAGCGGGGGATCGACCGGGAGCGGATCGCGCTTGGTGGCGACTCCGCCGGCGGGAACTTGACCTGCACGATCTCGCTCAAGCTGCGCGACGAGGACGGCCCCAAGCTCGCGCTGCAGATGCCGATATATCCCGAAGCCAAGATGCCGTTCGAGACTCGCGCGGGCGTCGAGAACGTGTCCGGAGGCTATGTCGACACGGCCGGAGTGCTGCTGTTCGTCTGGTGCCTAGTACCGCAAGGCGTGGACTACTCGCAGCCGTACATCACGCCTCTAAACGCGCCCAGCCACGCAGACCTGCCCAAGGCCCTGTTGGTGACGTGCGGCTTTGACATGCTGCGCGACGTCGCCCACGCGTACGCGAAGAAACTCGCGGCCGACGGCAATGACATCACCTACGTGCATTACCCGGACCTCCCGCACGGGTTCATCCAGATGACGACGCACTCAGAGCGTTGTCTGGAAGCCACACAGGAACTCGCGGGCTTGCTCGGTGACGCGCTGGCAAAAGCGGACCGCGCAGCTGACCGCGAAACGGAGCTGGTCCGGCCGTGACGTAGGTCTCGCGCGAAGCTCCGGGTTGAAGCTCGCTCCGGCGCCACCCCGCGCCGGCAGCTGAGCAGCGACGCCAACCTGGGCGTCACGAATCCGGGCATGGCCGCGACGACAAGCCCGGGATGGCGCTGAGCGCCGGGTACACACCCTGTCTCCCGCCCCCGAGAGACGGATGTGCGTCGTGCTTGAAGCGGCCACGATGGCGACGCCGATGCAGCCTTGCTTCGTGACCCCAACCGGGCACTTCGGGTCACGCTCGGCCGCTCGTCGTAGACGGCGTCGTTCATCGTCGTCCGCTGCCGCTCGACGCCTATCGCGGCCACGACCGTGGCGCCGCTGCTTTTCGCGCGAGCAGCTGCGTCGCATCGAAGCTCCTGCTGGCCGGAGCAGCGGCTAAGCGGAAGTTTTCGGTCTTGAGATGACGAATCCCGTGTGTTGGCGCCGGATTCGGTGTTCGGCTGCTGGTTTGGCTTTGGCTACGTTCCGAGCTTGATGTTGAGGAGGTCGAGCGCTTTGGCCTGGATGGTGTTGCGGTTGGTGAGCCGTGGGAAGGTGTGGTGGCTTTCGCCGATGCGTACCTGGTTGCGGCAGATGGTTCCCAGCTCGGCGATCAGGTCGGTGAGGCTGTAGGCGGGCAGGCCGTCGGCGGTTCGGGCGCGGCCGGCTTTGGTGTTGGCGGCGGGGGAACGTCGTGCGGGCGCGACGGGGTCGGTTGCGGCGAGTGGCGTGTCGTCGGTGAACAGCATTGGTGCGAGCCGGGCTTGGAGCTCGAACAGCAGGTAGTAGCCGAGCAGGAACAGGAAGAAGTGCGATTCGACGCGGTCTTGGAGGTGGTGGCGGATCGGGCGGACGTCGAGCGCGTCCTTGATCGTGCGGTACGCGCGCTCGGCGAGCTTGAGCTGTTTGTAGACGCGGACCACGGCCTGGGTGGTGAGCGTGTCCGGGCCGCACGTGGTTCTGAGCACGTAGAGCCCGTCGAGCGCGGCCTCCGCCTCGATCTGCTGCTGCTTGCGCTCGTATGAGAACGAGCCGTCGGCGATCTGCAGGTCGAAGTGCTTGGCGACCTTGTACTTGTTAGAGACGCGGCCGGCGCGCTCCCCGATCTTCCCGGCGCCGGCGCCTCGTAGCGTGCCGCGGGGCCCGTGGACCATGTGCTTGACCTTGGCGAGCTCGCGCTCGGTCGCCTGCAGCAGGTCCTCGCGTTTGCGGGCGCGCTCGGCAGCGAGGTGCGGGTTGCGGCACACCACCAGCCGCTCTGAAGGGAACTCGTCTGAGGTGATCTCGGCGAGGTTTCTCTGGTCGAACAGCGACATTTGCAGCGCGCCCGCGTTCAGGAGCTTGCGGATCTGCGCGGTCTTCAGCGCGGAGACGAACCCGGCGCCGAGCTCCTTGAGCGTGGTGGCGTGCGCGTCGGTGATCATCGCCCTGTCGCCGACCAGGATCACCCGCTCGATCCCGAACCGCTCCTTGACCGTGTCGATCACGTCCGGGACGGTGGTTGGGTCAGCCGTGTTGCCGGGATGCACCTGCACCGACACTGGTCGGCCATCCGGCGAGCACACCAGCCCCCAGTTGACCTGCAGCTTGCCGGGCTTGCCGTCCCGGTTGTGCCCCAGCGCCGCCAGCGGGCAGCAACGCCCCTCGAAGTACGACGAGGACAGGTCGTAGAGGACAAACCCGCCGTCGGTCAGGTGCCGGCGGGCGAGCGTGTTCTCGATCCGCTCCTGGCGCTCAGCCAGCCAGTCCATCGCCGCCAACAGCTCGGGCTCTTTGACCTCGCCGAGCGACAGCTCCTCGGACAGCGTGGTCTGGTGAACGCGGCGGGTCATCGACAGCTTCGACGCTGGCGCGATCACCAGCTGGCAGAGCATCGCCACCGCCAGGTCCCGCTCCCGGCAGCGCTCCCGGGAGAGGACCCGCTCCAGATCCAGGTCTCTGAGCACCCCCAGCACCGCCGCCACGTGCCCGTGCGGCAGCGAGCTCTCGATCTGAAGCTGCTCTGAGAGATCGACCAGCACCCGGCCTGAGAGCATCTGGCGGATCGCCTCGATGACCGGCAGCGGCAGGTGCGACAGGTTCCCCAGGTTCTCGTGGCGGACCTTGCCGCCCTCCCGGTAGGAGCGACGCAGCAGATAGGACGTGTACACCCTCCCGCCCTTCCCCTTCGTCTTGATTGTGGCTACATGAGCCTGACCACCACGCCGAGGCATCACCGGCAAGATAACAGCAGCTCCGGACGAACACAAGGCCAAACTTTGGCTACATTCCACCAGCAAAAAAGAGCCCGACCCCCGTAAACACGGGTGATCGGGCCTCAAACCCTCAAAAACTTCGGGCTAAGGAGCCACCTCCGCGCGATTCTGATGCCGTGCTCTCGGTTTAGCTTTCCGAGTGGCCGCCGCGTCAGCCCCCGTGCTGCGGCGCCTTTCTGGTCGGGTCGTCTGTGGCGTACACGTTGCGTATGACGGGCACCTCGACGGTGGATCCGTCCGCGAGTTGGACAGACTGGAGTCGAACGCCGTCCACGGCAAGCCCGAACACGAGAGACCCGCTTGAACCGACCGGCCTGCCCTTCAGGAGCGTCTCAGTCTTCGCGCCCAAGGCTGCAAGTGACCGACCAGCGTCGATCGGAGGCAGCATGAGGATTCCGTCGATGCCGGGCACCACCAGGAAGGCGACGCCCCCTTCAAGGACTACCTTTGCCGTTCGGGCAAGTGCGAACTCAGTGAAGCGACGGGATATGCGCTCGATGGCCCGTAGTTCTGCATCGTCGAGCGGACCGTCAGGACCTGGAATCGGTTCCCGAAAGAGCGCGAAGCTCTTGACCAGCTTGGGGTCGATGATGGGTTCCGGGTTTGGGTTGTCGCTAGCCATGCACCAAACACTACGCCGCGTGTCCGGCCCTGCGGTAGCTGCGCTTCCGCCCGGCTTCGCTCCTGCCCGGCGTGGCCGCATTGCCACCTTTCCAGCCCCGACGAGCGCTGGGGGTGGCGTCGCTGCTCCTGGTGCAAAGCAGTCACACTCGCGACATTGACGCTGCCGCCGCACGTCGCTGCTTCCGGACAAACGCAGCCACCAGATCCGCGCCGAGGATGTGGCCCGAAGGGGGGCATGGGGGAAAGCGAAGGACGCCCCGCGATCGTCCACCAAGGCTTCGCCCTTCCAGCCGGCACTGTGGGTACTGCCGTCACGTGGCAAATGCCCACATCCGTACCCACAGTGTGACGACGCCCCGTGGGTAGGCATGAGCGTGCGGCGTCACGGTGGCGGCACCATGTTGACGCCGGCGCTCAGCCCGCGGCGACGGGAATGGATGCGGTATCGGCCCCGGCGACCGCGGCCTCTCCACTGCGGGCCGCCTTTGAGTGTTCTTGGCTGTCGCGCGAGGAGATCAGGACCGCGGCGAGGATCGCTCCGGCGACGGCGAAGCCGGCGCCGACGAGGAACGCCCGGTCATAGCCCTTTGTCAGCACCACGGCAGAGCTGTGGATGCCGGCGTGTAACAGGCTTTGGGTGCGGCTGTTAGCGATCGTGGCGAGGATCGCGAGCCCGAGCGCGCCGCCGACCTGTTCAGACGTATTGATCAACCCGGAGGCCAGGCCGGCCTCGTGCGGCTTGGTTCCGGTCACGGCGGCGATCGTCACAGGCACAAATGAAAACCCGAGCCCGGCGGCGGCGAGCAGCGATGGGCCGAGCACGTCGGCGGCGAACGAGCCGCCCGTCCCTGGCACTTGTGAGAACCACAGCAGCCCGGCCGCGATCAGCAGCATGCCCGCGATCAACGGTGGCTTGAAGCCGACGCGGGTGACCAGCTGGGAGGCGGCGCCGGCAGAAAGGATGATCCCGACCGCGAGCGGCAGGTAGGAGATCCCCGTCTTGATGGGCGAATAGTGGAGAACGTCCTGGAGGTAGAGCGAGATGAAGAAGAACATCGAAAAGAGGGCCATGCCGATCAGCAGCCCGACGATGTTCGCCCCCCTGAGCGTCCGCAGGCGGAAGATCGAGAACGGCATCAGCGGATGGCGTGAGCGCAGCTCGATCACCAAAAAGGCGATGAGCAGGACCGCTGCACCGGCGAGACGCAGCAGCGTCGCGGTCGATCCCCAGCCGGAGTTGACGGTGTCGACGACGGCGTAGACGAGCAGCGACAGGCCGGCGGTGACGGTCACCGCGCCGGGCAGATCAAACGTCGTGGTCCCGTCCTCGGCGCGGCTCTCGACGAGCGTCCGCGGGGCGAGCAGCGCCGCGATCAGTCCGATCGGGACGTTGACGAACAGCACCCAGCGCCAGCTCAGGCCGCTGGTCAGGATTCCGCCGAGCAGCACGCCGGCCGCGCCGCCGGCGCTGGCGACCGCGCCCCAGATCCCGAGCGCGCGGTTTCGCTCGGCGCCCTCGGCGAACGTGACTGTGATGATCGACAGCGCTGCCGGGGAGACGATCGCCGCGCCCAGGCCCTGGACCGCGCGGGCGGCGATAAGCCAGCCTTCGGACTGGGCGATCCCACCGGCGAACGACGCGAGCGAGAACACCACCAGGCCGAGCATGAACATCCGCCGGCGCCCGAGTAGGTCGGCCATGCGCCCACCGAGCAGCAGAAACCCGCCGAAGGTGAGCACGTACGCGTTGACGACCCATGACAGGTCAACGCGCGCGAAGTGCAGGTGGGCGCCGATCGACGGCAGTGCGACGTTGACGATCGAGGCGTCGATCACGATCACGAACTGCGTCATCGCCAGCAGCACGAGCGCCAGATTCTTGGCGCGGGGCGTGTACAGCGGCGGCGTCTGGGGCTGGCTGAGCGATGTCATTGGAAGCTGACCTCCGGTTCCGGTTTGCCTCAGCGACTATAGTGAACTACGATTCCGGTTGTCAAGCGACCCGGGGTGAAAGACTTTGACTGAGCTATTTACCGAGACCGAGCAGGCAAGCGAGACCGACCGTCCGCTCCGGGCCGACGCGCGCCGCAACCGCGAGCGCATCCTGCAAGCTGCCCGCGAGGTGTTCGCCAAATGCGGCACTGATGCCCAGATCGACGACGTAGCCAGCCGCGCCGGCGTGGGCGTCGGCACGGTCTATCGCCACTTCCCCACCAAGGAGGCGCTGATGGCAGAGCTCGTGCGGCAGAAGTTTCGGGTCTTCGCCGCTGGCGCCCGCCAAGCGCTACAGCGCGACACAGAGCCGTTCGCCGTATTCGCCGACATGCTGCGCCATAACGCCGAGGAGCTCGCGCGCGACGCCGGCATGCAGCAGGTGCTCGTCGGTGTCGGAGAGCAGATCTGGGCCCAGGCGCAAACCGAGGTGGACGAACTGAACGCGCTCACCGGCGAGCTGATCGCCCAAGCCCAGCAGGCCGGAACGATGCGCCTAGACGTGAGCGCCACCGACATCGGGATGCTGATGTGCGGCCTGTGCGCGACGATGACCCAGAGCCGCCCCGGCTTTGATTGGCACCGGCACCTGGAACTTGGGATCGACACCCTTCGGGCACGGTAAGCCCACGGCCCGCGGCGACCGCGAACACAGGATGGGTCGTGCTCGAGGCCTTCGCAAAGTCGGGTATACGTCGGGTATACATCGCCCCAGAGCACCCGGCGAACTCGCCTCCTGATCAGCGCCGCGCTCGCGTTAGATTGCTAGCCGAAAGCTCACGCCCGACCAGCGCGCTTCCGCCGGCGTCGCCTTTCGCACCGATCGGGCGTTTGCGACGGCGGAGTCGTTGCGGGGTGCGCCTGTCGCGGATGGCGGGGGGCGTCCCGTGTGTGACAGAGCTCTGCGTCAGGGGGTCGTCACCGCCGCGGCTGGGCGACGGCGCGGACTCTTTCCGCTCGTCGGGGCACTGCGAGCGAGAAGCCAGGCGTGAAGTGCCGCTCTGCGTTGCGAGCGCTGTTCGTAGGCCCGAAGGGCCAGGAGCATGCGGTCGACGGCGCGGCCGGTCGCTTGCCGTCCGGCGTGGTTCTCAAGTCGGACTCGCCACCGCGTCTGGGCGTGGATCGACGGTCGGTTCGTGTAGCCAGCATCTCCTGTCTGTACCTCCACCGCCATACTCGACACGCAGGCTACACGGGGCGTCGGCGAGCTTTTGGTCCAGGGCGAGAACCGCTGGGTACTCGATGGCTCAACCCGGCCGCCCTCCGGCGAAACGGCGTGCGACGATCTCGTTAGATGCGTTCACGGGCAGCGAAAAGGAGATTGGGCTAATGGCCGCAGGTCACAGCGAGCATGCAGAGGGTCTCACGCCACCGCGTCGGCCGGTGCGAGGCGCCGCCCAGGTGCGCAAGCGACTGCGGCGCGAGCTGCGACGAGTCGGCGCTGACGGTGTGAGCCTCTACATCGATGGGCCGCGCGGCATCGCCCGTCTGCGTTTCCCACGCCGGGACCGTTGGCTTGAGCTGGCGCCAGGCGAGGCTCTGGACCTCCTTCGGTCCCTTCCCGACGGCGCCGGCGCGCAGGCAACCGTCGACGCGCTGGCGCGAGGTAGCTGACGTGCGGACTGCCGAGAGCCGCGACCTCGCGCCAGCGCTCCTCCGCGCAGAGCACTCTCGCTTCGCTGGTCCGCAGGACCCGTGAGTAGCGGCCCCGGATTCGGCGGTCTAACGTGTGTCCGTGGCGCAAAGAGAGGCGTCTTGCAGCTGCGGTCAGCTCCGGGCGACGGTGGAGGCAGACCCGCAGCGCGTGTCGATCTGCCACTGCCTGGCTTGTCAGCGTCGTACCGGTAGCGCGTTCGGCGTTCAATCGCGCTTCGACCGCGACCAGGTCCGGATCACCGGCACCTCGCGGGAATACACCCGCGTCTCAGATGAAGGCAACGAGCAGCGGACATGCCACTTCTGTGCCGAGTGCGGCGCGACCGTCTACATCGCGTCCAGCTCAACACCGGACACGCTTGGAATTCCCGTCGGCGCCTTCGCCGAGCCGGGGTTTCCATCACCGACCGTCTCGGTGTGGGAGGACCGCAAGCACCACTGGGTCGAACTGCCAGCAGAGATTCGACACGTCCCGTAAGGCTGCTGCCAGATAACGGCGCGTCCACTGTTGGACGGCGCCGTGGGATGCCGCGGGCGCGGTGAGGCAGGACGAATGTCAGAGGTCAGTCGTCGAAGACGTTCCAGCAGATGGCGCTTCGACGCCGCTGGTCGTCGAGCACGAACTCCCGGACGTCCGCGGGGATCCGTTTTCGCTGCCAGTCTCGTTCCGCGATGCGCGCCGCCTCAGCCTCACCCCTCGGGGCGTCCGCAGCGGCGGCCCTGATCGCATATGCCGCAGCGCCCAGGGCGTGGGCGGCGACATGAGCCACCGGCGCTGCTTGCCCGGCAGCGAGAGCTGCACACTTCGCGGACTCGGGCAGTTCGCGTCCGGCGGCATTTGCCGCGAACGCGGCCATGCGGGCCTCACGCATTCGCACCTCCCCGCGCACCCAAGCACGATCCATCTCGATCGCATCGCGTGGCCGGGCGTCGTTCGGGCGGGTCCGCTCGAAAAGATGCAAGACATGCTCTGCGCAGAGGGCCGCCCACTCCGCGAGCAGCCGGTGATTCTCGTCCGTAAGCGTTCCGCCGCGGCCCAGGGTGATCAGCCGGGGGTCACGGTCTTTGGGCAGGATTGGCATTAGTCCATTCTCTCCCAGTGCATCACATGCGTAGGCAGCACCAGCGTGCGCTCGACGGCTTGCATGCTGGAGGCGCGCCTCCGAGAGGTTACGCGTTGGCGTCGCCCAGACCGCGGTTTTGCGCCTCCGCGAAGTGGACCTGTGCGAGTCGCAGGACTTGTCGATCGTCGATGTGATCGATGTCGATTCGTACATCGGCAACCAATTTCGCCGCGACATCGGGTCGGTGCTTTTCCACATAGGTCACCCAGTGATGCGAAGCGTTGGCCTTGCCGCCGCCATGACCGAGGACGAGGATGGCGCCGGCTGGAGTAAGCGCCTCAGTGATCTCGTGCCAGTACTCTGGACTGTCGTCCTCGTAGGTGCCGGATGGGTTGCCCGCGTGATGTCGGACCTTGTGAAACCGCCCGCGCGGATCAGGAGCCACGATGCGGGTTGGTCGCTCACCAGGCGTCGCATCCGTGGGGTAGATGTCGCTTTCGCGGAACCCGATGACAGCGACCACGTTCTTGTTGCGGATGAGTTCAGCGGCTTGGTCCACGGTCGCCATTGCGAAGCTTCCTCCTTTTCTTCGGGAAGGTTGGCTAGGAAGGCTATTCCCCAGGTCGCTCCTGGCCGATACCGACGCGACCCGAACGTCGCCAAAGACGCTCGTCTGGTCTGGCGGCGTGCCGCCTCGCGCGCGTCTTGTCGTGAGAGCGGTGGCGCTCAGAGAGGCCGGGGGTTAGCGGAGGAACGATTCGATCGTCGGGAGGTAGTTCGCCTGGTCCTGGACGAGGAACGCGTGGCCTGCGTCGGGGTACAGACGGAGCTCGGCGCCGTGGATCAGCTTGGCAAATTCCGCTATGCGCGCTCGGCCGGCGCACGCCGGCGCCGTGGCGCCCGGCCGCGCGGCTGGGTGGGAGGCTCCAGCGGGGTCGCAGCCGGGATCGGGCGTTGCACGGGCTGGCCGACGCTGAGGGTGATCGGTTCCCCGTGGTGGTCGATGTCGAGCGGTTCGCCCGTTAGCAGGGTATAGGTGGCCTGAGTCTGCTCGACCTCGACCCTCAGCCGCGTCGCCTCGCGAGCCCGGAGATTGAGCGCCAAGCGACTGAGCGCGTGCGGGAGCCGGGGCACGAAGCTGAGCTTGCCACGGACGTCGCGCAATCCTCCAAAGCCGGCGATCGCGACGATGCACGCCCCGGCGAGCGAGGCGATGTGGACCCCGTCTCGGGTGTTGTGCTGGAGGTCGTCGAGGTCGAGCAGCGCGGCTTCGCCGAAGTAGTCGTAGGCGAGCTCCACGTGACCCACCTCGGCCGCGACGGCGGCTTGGACGCACGCCGACAACGATGAGTCGCGGACGGTCAGCCGCTCGTAGAACGCGAAGTTGCGAGCCTTCTCATCCGGGGTGAAATACTCGCCGGCGTAGAACAGCGCCATTACTAGGTCGGCCTGTTTGACGACCTGCTTGCGATACAGGTCGAAGTACGGGTAATGCAGCAGCAGCGGGTAATTCTCGGGCGGGGTCGAGTCGAAGTCCCACTCCTGGTGCTCGGTGAACCCCTCAGCTTGCGGGTGAACGCCGAGCGACGCGTCGTAGGGAACGAATATCGCCTCGGCAGCGCTGCGCCAGCCAGCGGCCTCCTCGTCGTTCACCCCGAGATTCCGTGCCACCTCGGGGTGGCGCTCGATCGCGTTGGCCGCAGCTCGGAGGTTCCGCGCCGCCATCAGGTTCGTGTAGACGTTGTCGTCGGCGATCGCGCTGTACTCGTCCGGCCCGGTGACCCCATCGATCCGGAACTGACCAGCGGCATCGTGATGGCCGAGGGAGGACCACAGCCGCGCGGTCTCGACGAGAAGCTCCACCCCCGCTTCGCGGGCGAATGCCTCGTCGTCCGCGAGCAGCATGTAGCGTTCGACGGCGTTGGCGATCGCCGCATTAATGTGGAACGCGGCCTCGCCCGCTGGCCAATAGCCCGAGCACTCCTGGCCGGCGATGGTCCGCCACGGGAACGCGGCTCCCCGAAGCCCCAGCGACCGCGCCCGCTCGCGCGCGAGGTCGAGCGTTTGGTGTCGCCAGCGCAGGGCGTCCGCGACCCCCTGGTTCCGCGAGTACGTGAGCATGAGCAGTGGCAGTACGAACGCCTCGGTGTCCCAGAAGGTGTGGCCGTCATAGCCTGGACCGGTCAGTCCCTTCGCCGGAATCAGGCGCCGTTCGCCGCGCGCCGCCGCTTGCACGGTGTGGAACAGCGCGAAGCGGACCGCCTGCTGGAGCTCCGCGTCGCCGTCGATCTCGATGTCCGCGTCCTCCCAGAAGGCGTCAAGAAACGCGCGCTGCTCGTGAACAAGCCCCTCCCAGCCGGTCTCCACGGCACCCTCGAGGGCCGCGTTGACCTGGTCGCGTACCGCGGGGACGGTCCGCTCCCCCGACCAGCTGTAGCCGACGAACTTCGTCACGCGCAGCGGGGTGCCAGGCGCGGCTGTTGCCGTGATCGTGACCCGAGCGAGATCGGGGGAGCTGCGGATCGTGGTCCGGGTGTTCGGGGGACCGTCGACCCGGTGATCCATCGCCGCGGCCACGGTCAGGCGGCTGGCCTTCGTCGTGTGCATCAGCATCGCGCGCAGCTCCCCGCCGATGAAGAAGTCGGTTGCCAACGGCGAAGCGAGCGCTGCCGCCGCCCGCGGGTCCGTCTCGGTGATTGGCAGCGTCTCGTTGGTCACCAGCTCCGACTGGACCACGACCTGCACCTCGTCCTCGAGCGGCTCGACCTCGTAGAGGATCGCTGCGATCGACCGGTGGGTGAACGAGACGAGCCGGGTCGACGAGACTCGCATCAGGCGCCCCGTAGGCGAGACCCATTCGGCGGTCCGGCGAAGCACACCCGCGCGGAGGTCGAGCACTCGCTCGTGCTTGCGCAGCTCGCCGCGACGCACGTCGAAGGGCTCGTCCTCGACGGTGAGACGGATGATCTTGCCGTTAGTCACATTGACAACCGTCTGACCGTCCTCCGGGTCGCCGTACCCGGGCTCGACGTACGGAAGCGGGCGCGTCTCATAGAAGCCGGCGAGATAGGTGCCGGGCAGCCCGAAGGGCTCGCCCTCGTCGAGGTTCGCGCGCAGGCCGAGGTGCCCGTTCCCGAGCGCGAACACCGATTCGGTCTGGGCCAGCCGCTCGAGGTCGAGAGCGGTCTCGCGGACCGCCCAGGACTCGACCGCGAACGCCGGGTGCTGAATCACGCCCGATCCCGAAGGTCCGGGAGAACGCGGGCGCCGAGATCGGCGCCGTCGGGGCGGAGCGCCTTTGCCGGGCTGTTGGGGGAGGGGGCTGGCATCGGGATCGCGCACGTCTGGCTCCTCGAGTCGTGTTGCCCGGTTGAGGTCACACACGGTGGTTAGTTGAGTGGCGCTGTCGCGCTGATCTTCTCCAATCTTGGGCGCAGAGTTCTCCGCAGCTGATCGGCTCGAGCTGTCTCCCGCTCAGCCCGGGCCGGGCTTGCGCGCGAGCAGCCGCTCGACGAGGCCGAGCTTGGAGCGCTCGAGCAACTCGATCGAGAAGCCCTCGGCCCGCACGTGCTCGAGCGGCTCGCGCAGCAAATGGTCGGCTCCGAAGCGAGCGAACGCTGGCGCGAGCAGTCGCTGGACCCCCCGGACACCTCGGACCGGACTGCGTACGTGCTCGAGCAACACGAAGCGCCCGCCCGGACGGAGCACGCGCCTCACCTCGGCCACGGCGGCGCGGTCGTCCGGGATCGTGCACAACGACAGCGTGCACGCCACCGTGTCAAACGTGGCGTCCTCGAATTCGAGCGCCTGCGCGTCCCCCGGCCGCAAGTCGACCGGCCGACCCAGCTCGGCTGCGCGCCGGCGGGCAATGTCCAGCATCGCGGGCACGAATTCAATGCCCGTAAGTCGGACGCCATCGGGGTAGTAGGGAAGGTTGAGCCCCGTTCCCACGGCAATCTCCAGCACCTCGCCCTCGGCCTGGGCGCAGACCCACTCGCGCCCACCGGCGAACAACAGCCGTTCCGGGATCTTGACGTTGCGGTCGTAGTTGGCCGCCTCCCGCTCATAGACACGGCGGACAGCCTCGGTCGCCTCGAGAGCTGGGGTCACGGCCGCCGCCAATCGTAACAACGCCGCCCGGACCCGCCGCATTCTCAGGGTCCTCTCATGTTCGAAGAGCTAATACGCATGTGTGGAAACGTTGGTCGTCGACGTCGAGACCGGCAGAGATACCGCCGTGCTCCGCGCGCGCGACCACCTGCTCTCGCTCCAGCACGAGCACGGGTGGTGGAAGGGGGAGCTGGAGACGAACGTGACGATGGACTCCGAGGATCTGCTGCTCCGGGAGTTCCTCGGCATCCGGGACTCGGCCGTCACCAGCCCCTCGGCCTCGTGGATCCGCTCGGAGCAGAACGTCGAGGGCTGGTGGAGCAAGTTCAGCGGCGGGCCGGGTGACCTGTCGACGACTGTCGAGGCCTACGTTGCGCTTCGTCTCGCCGGCGACGACCCCCAGCTCGATCACATGCGCGCCGCTGCGGCGTTCGTGCGCGCGGCCGGTGGAC
Organism: uncultured Solirubrobacterales bacterium; assembly: GCA_963704385.1. Taxonomy (GTDB): domain Bacteria; phylum Actinomycetota; class Thermoleophilia; order Solirubrobacterales; family Solirubrobacteraceae; genus Palsa-465. The sequence goes on along the minus strand of OY969904.1, from coordinate 3,612,090 downwards.
TTGAGCGGGCGCGCGTGTTCACGCACATTTGGCTGGCGCTGTTCGGCCTGTGGCCCTGGGAACGGGTGCCCGCGCTCCCGCCGGAGATCGTGCTGCTGCCGTCGTGGGTGCCGTTTAACCCGTACGACTTCGCCTGCTGGGCGCGCCAGACGATCGTCGCGCTGAGCGTCGTGCTGTCCTATCGGCCGATCAGCCCCCTGCCGTTCGGCCTGGAGGAGCTACGTGGGCCGCGCGAGTGGTCGCCACCGAACGCCGACACGGTCGCCGGCCGGGCCCTGATGGCGCTCGACCGCGTGTTGCACCGTTACCAGCGGCGGCCGGTGCGTCAGCTGCGCGAAGTCGCGCTGGCGCGGGCCGAGCGTTGGATCGTCGACCGTCAGGAGCAAGACGGCTCGTGGGGAGGGATTCAGCCGCCGTGGGTCTATTCACTGATCGCGTTACGCCTCCGCGGCTACGCCCTCGACGAACCGGCGATGCGCCGCGGGTTGGCCGGGCTCGAGTCGTTCACCATCGAGGAAGACGCCATGCGGCGCCTGGAGGCGTGCCAGTCACCGGTGTGGGACACAGCGCTGGCCGTCGTGGCGCTCACCGACTCGGGTCTGCCAGGCAACGATCCCGCCCTCGTCCGCGCCGCGGACTGGCTGCAGGACCAGCAGAGCGTCGCGCGCGGCGATTGGGCGGTCAGACGGCCACGGCTCGGGCCGGGGGGATGGGCGTTTGAGTTCGCCAACGCGAATTACCCGGACGTCGACGACGCGGCCGAGGTCGTGCTCGCGCTTGACCGGGTGCAGCATCCGGATGCCGAGCGGGTGCGCCGAGCGATCGAGCGCGGAGCACGCTGGGTCGAGGGCATGCAGAGCTCCGACGGCGGTTGGGCGGCGTTTGACGCCGACAACTGCCGCGCGGTCGTTCGCGAGTTGCCGTTCTGCGACTTCGGGGAAGTGATCGACCCGCCGAGCGCGGACGTGACCGCGCACGCAGTCGAGATGCTGGCCACGCTCGCGCGGCCGAACCCCCGAGGCGTCGATTGGCTGCTTGCCGCCCAGGAGGGCGACGGCTCCTGGTTCGGTCGCTGGGGCGTCAACCACCTGTACGGGACTGGTGCCGCCGTACCGGCACTGATCGCCGCGGGCATCGCGCCCGGCGACGGGCGCATCCGGCGAGCGGTCCGCTGGCTTGAGGATCATCAGAACCCCAACGGAGGGTGGGGCGAGGACTGCCGCTCCTACGCCGACCCAGCGTGGGTCGGGCGCGGCGACAGCACTGCATCGCAGACCGCTTGGGCGCTGCTGGCGCTCGACGCGGCAGGAGAGCGCTCGCTCGCGGTCAACCGAGGCGTGCAGTGGCTGGTCGACACGCAGCGACTCGACGGCAGCTGGGACGAGCCGCAGTTCACCGGCACCGGCTTTCCGCGCGACTTCTACATCAACTACCACCTGTACCGGCTCGTATTCCCGCTTATGGCGCTCGGGAGGTGTGCGCGACGAGCACCCTGAGCACTGACTCCGGTCGCATGAGGCTTTCAGTCGACCCACTGCCGACTCAGGCGGCGGTCATGGCACAGGCCCGCGGGGAGAACTTCCCGGTCGCGGTCTGGCTGCTCGGTCCGCGCACACGCCGGCACTTGTTGGCGATCTACGGCTTCGCGCGGCTGGTGGATGACATCGGTGACGAGGTCGCCGGCGATCGGCTCGCGCTGCTGGACCAGGTGGAGCGTGAGCTCGACGCGCCGGAACATCCGGTGATGGTTGCCCTCGGGCACACGGTTCGCGAGTGCGCGTTGCCGCGAGAGCCGTTCTTGCGCCTGATCGAGGCCAATCGTCGCGACCAGCTGATCACCCGATACGAGTCGTTCGACGAGCTGCTCGACTATTGCCGACTGTCCGCCGCGCCGGTCGGTGAACTCGTCCTACACGTGCTCGAGGCCGCGACCCCCGAGCGAATCGCCCTCTCGGACAAGCTCTGCGCCGGTCTACAGATCATCGAGCATCTCCAGGACGTGGACGAGGACCGCGTGCGCGGTCGCGTCTACATCGGTCGGTTCGACGGCCTCGGGCATGCCACGGCGTTGCTCGACGAGGGCGCGCCGCTCGTGCGACTGCTTCGGGGCCGGGCTCGCCTCGCGGTCGCGGGCTTCTTGGCCGGCGGCAGAGTCGCCCTGGGCGCGCTATCGGCGGGAACGTCTGCTGGAGGCAGTCGGCGGCGACGGTTCGCAATCGCCTACCTGGAGGCGGTGGTCGGCCGATGACCGTCCCCGCGCTCGAGCTCGAGCTCGCGTATCGGTCCTGCGAGGACATCACGCGGCGGGCGGCCGCGAACTTCTACTACGGAATCCGCCTCCTACCGCACGACAAGCGCCAGGCGATGTGTGCCGTGTACGCGTTCGCACGGCGGGTCGACGACATCGGCGATGGCAACGATGACGCAGGCACGAAGCTCGCCGCTCTGGACACCGAGCGCGCCGGCCTTGCCGCGGTCGCGAGTGGCATGAACGGCACGGGCGGCACGCCGGGCTCGTCGTGCGGTGACCCGGTGAAGGTGGCCCTCAGGGACGCCCGCACGCGCTTCGACCTGCCGCTCGAGGCGCTCGACCTGCTCATCGAAGGCGTTGAGCTCGACGTGCGAGGTACCCGGTACGAGACGTTCGACGACCTGGTCGTGTACTGCCGCGACGTCGCGGGCTCGATCGGTCGCCTGTGTTTGGCGATTTTCACCGGAGGCCAGGCGAACGGACATGCCGCGTTGGCCGACGACCTCGGCGTCGCGATGCAGCTCACCAACATCCTGCGCGACGTGCGAGAGGACTACGAGCACGGGCGCGTGTATGTCCCCGCCGAGGACCTGCGCCGGTTCGGGTGCTCGGCGCCGCCGGAGATGAGCGCCGAGCTGATCCGGTTCGAGGCCGTCCGGATCCGCCAGTGGTTTGACCGGGGGCTCGGCCTGGTCGATGTGCTCGACCCGCGCAGCGCCTCATGTGTGCTGGCGATGACCGGCATCTACCGGCGGATCCTGGAACGGATCGCGCGCCACCCGCAGGAGATCCTGGAGCGACGGATCTCGCTCTCGGGATCCGAGAAGGCGTGGCTCGCGGCGCGAAGCCTCGCGAGGGCGTGGGCATGAAACGGGTCGTCGTCGTGGGCGGCGGACTGGCCGGCATCACCGCGGCGCTCGACTGCGCGCGCGGGGGCGCCGAGGTGACGCTGCTCGAGTCGCGCGGCCGTCTGGGTGGCGCCGCGTACTCGTTTGTCCGCGACGGCCTCGTCGTGGACAACGGCCAGCACGTGTTCTTGCGTTGCTGCATCGCATACCGCCAGCTGCTGGACCGGATCGGAGCGACCAAGTTGGTGACGGTCCAACCTCGATTGTCAATCCCTGTGCTCGCTCCGGGCGGCCAGACGGCCTGGTTGCGTCGCTCGGGACTGCCGGCCCCGCTGCACCTGGCGGGCGCGCTCGCGCGGTATCGGTTCCTGGGCGTAAGCCAACGCGTCTCGCTGGCGCGCGCGATGCAGGCGCTGCGCCACGTCGACCCCGACGACCCGGCGGCCGACGACCGCTCGCTGGGCGACTGGCTGTCGGAGCACGGCCAGGGACCAGAGGCGGTGCACGCGATGTGGGAGCTGATCGCGCGGCCGACTCTCAACCTGCGTGCCGACGACGCTTCGCTCGCCCAGGCGTCGTTCGTGTTCCAGGAGGGACTGCTACGCGAAGCCGCAGCCTCCGACGTCGGGTATGCGCACGTGCCGCTCGGGGAGATCCACGACATGGCGGCCCGGCGGGCGCTGCAGCGGGCCGGGGTTGACGTTCGCGTGCGCCGTGGCGCGGCCGCGGTCGTGCCCGAGTTCGGCGGCTTGAGCGTCGCGAGCAGCGGCGTCCCGACGCTCGCTGCCGATGTCGTGATCGTCGCCGTCCCGCACGACCGGGTCGCGCGGCTGCTGCCACCCGCGGCCGGATTGGATCCCGCCCGGCTATCGCAATTGGGCAGTTCGCCGATCGTGAACCTCCACGTGGTTTACGACCGGCGGGTGCTCGAGGCACCGTTCGTCGCCTCCGTCCGCAGTCCGGTGCAATGGGTCTTTGACCGGACGAAGTGCGGGGGTCTCGAGCGCGGGCAGTACCTCGCCGTATCGCTGTCGGCGGCCGACGCGGAGCTGGACATGACCGTCGACGATCTCCGGGCCCGCTTCCTCCCGGCGCTGGCCGCGCTTTTGCCCGCAGCTCGCGAGGCCCGCGTGCAGAAGTTCTTCGTCACCCGCGAGCACGCCGCGACGTTCCGGGCGGCTCCTGGGGCGCGGGCCCTCCGACCCGGAGCGCGGACGTCGATCCCCGGCCTGGTGCTCGCCGGAGCCTGGACGGACACCGGTTGGCCCGCGACGATGGAGGGCGCGGTGCGCAGCGGCCAGACCGCGGCGCGTGAGGCGCTGGCCACGGTCGCCGGGAGTCGTGAGCCCAGAGCGGCGGTTGCGGCGTGAGCGAGCTCACGGTCCTGGCGCCGCTGTCAGTCGAGGCGCGCGCCGTGCGCGCCGGCGCCTCCTGGGCGCGTGTGCATCAGATCGGGATGGGACCGCGCCGAGCCGCTCGCAGCGCGCACGTGGCCGAGCGCGGCCCGGTCCTGATCGCCGGGTTCTGCGGCGCTCTGGACCCCGAGCTCGAGCCCGGCGACATCGTGCTCGCCAGCGAGCTGCGCGGACCGACGGGCACGACGCGGTGCCCAGATCCGGCGATCCTCGCCGGGGTCCTGCGCCGCGGCGGGCTGCGCGTTCGCGTCGGGCCGATCGCCTCGAGCCAGCGGCTGGTGATCCGCGAGCGCCGCCGTGCGCTCCAGCGTACGGGCGCCCTCGCGGTCGACATGGAGTCGGCGTGGCTGGCGTCCGCGACCCCCGCGCAACCACTGGTGACTCTCCGTGTCGTCGTCGACACCCATCGGCGGGAGCTGCATCGGCCCCTCCGCACCGTCGCCGGCGCCGCCGTCGCCTACCGCACGCTTCGTCGCGCGTGTGCGTTGACCGAGAATTGGGCACGCGCCCTGGGCCCGCGCGAAGTCGTTCTGGCCGCCCCGCGCGCGTCGTGTGCCGGCGTGATCCGCGCGGTTGAGATCGTCGAGCGTGCCCTTGAGGAGCGCGGCACCCCGATCTACGTGCGAAAGCAGATCGTCCACAACGCGCGCGTGGTCGCTGACCTGGAGCGGCGCGGCGCGATCTTCGTCGACGAGATCGACGACGTGCCGGCCGGGGCGACGATCATCTTCTCCGCCCACGGCGTCTCGCCCGAGGTGCGGGCTGGCGCCGCGCGGCGCCACCTGGACGTGATTGACGCCACCTGCCCGCTGGTCGCCAAGGTGCATGCCGAGGCGCGGCGCTTTGCCCGGGCCGGGTTCGACATCGTGCTCGTCGGACACCGGGGTCACGAGGAGGTCGAAGGGACGCTCGGCGAAGCACCCGAGCGCACCCACGTGATCGCCAGCATCGACGAGGTCCACCACCTGTCAGTCCGTAGTCCAGATCGGGTCGCGTACCTGACCCAGACCACGCTGGCCATCGATGAGACAGCAGGCGTCGTCGAGGCGCTCCGCGAGCGCTTTCCCGCCCTGGTCGGCCCGTCCTCGAGCGACATCTGTTACGCGACGCAGAATCGGCAGGACGCCGTCCGAGCGCTGGCGTCCGATTGCGACGTCGTGCTCGTCGTCGGCTCCAGCAACTCGTCCAACTCGCGCCGCCTGGTCGAGGTCGCTGAGCGCGCCGGGTGCGGCGCCGCGCTGATCGAAGAGGGGGGTGACATCCAGCCCGAGCTTCTGATCGGGCGGCGGCGCGTCGGCTTGACCGCCGGCGCCTCCGCGCCCGAGGCGCTGGTCGAAGGGGTGGTGCGGGCGCTCGACGGGCTCGGCGGCGCCGCCGTGGGCGAGCGATCGGTCGCCCACGAGGACGTCCACTTCAAGCTTCCTCCCGAGGTCCGATCGCGGCGGTGATCACGTGTCCGTGCCATTGAGACAGTCGATACGCATCGCGGCCTATCTCACCGAGCAGAAGCTCCGCCGCCGCGAGAAGTTCCCGCTGCTGGTCGAGCTCGAGCCGTTGTTTCAGTGCAATCTGGAGTGCGCCGGATGCGGCAAGATCCAGCACCCCGAGCATGTCCTGCGCCGGCGGATGACAGTTGAGCAGGCGGTTGGCGCCATCGACGAATGCGGCGCGCCAATGGTCTCGATCGCGGGCGGTGAGCCGCTGATCCATCCGGAGATCGATGAGATCGTGCGCCGGCTCGTCGCCCGCAAGCGGTTCGTCTACCTGTGCACGAATGCGATCCTGATGGAGCGCAAGCTCGACCGGTTCCGGCCCTCTCCGTACTTCGCCTGGGCCGTGCACATCGACGGTCTCCGTGCCCGTCATGACCAGTCGGTTGGTCGCCACGGCGTGTTCGATACGGCTGTCGCGGCGGTTTACGCCGCAAAGGAGCGTGGTTTTCGGGTAACTACGAATACGACCTTCTTCACGCACGACTCGCCGGAGACCGTCCGCCGCGTGCTTGACTTCCTGAACGACGAGCTCCATGTCGACCAGATGATGATCTCGCCCGCCTACGCCTACGAGAAGGCTCCAGATCAAGAGCACTTTCTCGGCGTACGCCAGACCCGCGAGCTGTTTCGCGCCGCGTTCGCCGACGGGCGGCGGCGGCGATGGCGCCTGAACCACTCACCGCTGTTTCTCGACTTCCTCGAGGGCAAGGCTGACTTCGCCTGCACGGCTTGGGGAATCCCCAGCTACTCGGTGTTCGGATGGCAACGGCCGTGTTATCTGATGGCCGATGGCTACGCGAGCACCTATCGGGAGCTGGTCGAGAGCACCAACTGGGACGCATACGGGCGCGGCCGCGATCCGCGCTGCGAGAACTGCATGGCGCACTGCGGGTACGAGCCCACGGCGGTTCTGGCGACGACCCGTTCGCTGAAGGAGTCGATGCGCGCCCTCGTACAGAGCTTGTGAGGTGCGGGTTCTCGTCGTAGAGGACGAGGCGAAGCTCGCCGCTCTGCTGCGTCAGGCGCTGCGCCGCCGAGGCATGGGCGTTGACGTGGCGAGCACGGGCGAGGAGGCGGTGATGCGCGCCACGGCCACCGACTACGACCTGGTCCTGCTCGACGTGATGCTCCCTGGCCACGACGGCTTCGAGGTCTGCCGGCGGCTGCGAGCGCACGAGGTGTGGGCGCCGACACTGATGCTGACGGCCCTGGACGACGTCGAGCATCGCGTCCGCGGCCTCGACAGCGGCGCCGACGACTACCTCGCCAAGCCGTTCTCCTTCAGCGAGCTGCTGGCCCGGATGCGAGCGTTGATGCGCCGCGGTGCGCCGCCGCGACCGACCCAACTCACGGTCGGCGACCTCCGCCTCGATCCCGCCGCGCGCCGGGTCTGGCGCGGGGACGATGAGCTGTCGCTGACGACCCGCGAGTTCGCGATGCTCGAGATGTTCATGCGCCATCCGGGCGAGGTCCTGAGCCGATTTGAGCTGCTCGAGCACGTGTGGGACAACAGCTACGAAAACCGGTCGAACGTGATCGAGGTGTACGTCGGTTACCTACGCGAGAAACTCGACCGCCAAGCGATCGAAACCGTCCGCGGGGCCGGTTACCGGCTGCGAGCATGACGCTGCGCCGGATCCCGTTCCGCGCCCGGCTGACGCTGAGCTTCGCCGGCGTGATGGTCGTGCTGTTCGGCGGCTTGGCGCTCCTGCTGCAGACTCTGTTTTCGGCCAGCCTGGACCAGGGGATCGACCGTTCGCTCCGAACGCACGCCGCCGATCTGGCGTCCCTCGTGCGCGGCAGGCACCAGCTTCCAGCGCTGCCGGAAAGCGGCGGCGGCGCGTTCGGTCAGATCGTCGATCCCACGACGGGTCGCGTCCTGGACGCGACTCCTGGGCACGCGGCCAGGCTGCTTCGCCGCGATCAGCTGCGCAGCGCGGCTGTGCGCTCGCTGCTCATCAATCAGTCCGGCGACGCGCGGCTACTCGCGGGTCCGGTCGCCACCGGGCCGCCGGCCGTGCTGGTGGTCGGATCCTCGCTCTCTGAGCGCAACCGTGCGCTGACCACACTCAGCGAGCTGCTGTTCATCGGCGGCCCGACGATGCTCGTACTCACGTGCCTGGCCGGGTACATCCTCGCCGCGCGGGCGCTGGCGCCGGTAGAGAAGATGCGGGCACGTGCGGCACGGATCTCCGGCGCGCCTCACCGCGAGCGGCTGCCCGTCCCGGAGGCCAACGACGAGCTCCACCGCCTGGGCGACACGCTCAACGCGATGCTCAACCGGCTGGAGGACGCGCTGGACCGAGAGCGGGCGTTCGTCGCCGACGCGGGACACGAGCTGCGCACGCCGCTTTCGATCCTCAAGCTCGAGCTCGAGCTGGCGCTCACGTCCGACAGCTCGCGCGAAGAACTACAAGCGCACATGCGTTCGGTCGCCGAAGAGGTGGACCGGCTGGCCCAGCTCGCCCAGGACCTGCTGGTCATCGCCCGCGCCGAGCAAGGAAGGTTGCCGCTCGATAAGCGTCAGGTGCGGGCCCGCGAGCTCCTCGGCACGGTCGCCGACCGCTTCGCGGCCAGCGCAGCTACCCGGGGCCGTGACGTAAGGCTCGAGAGCTCCCATCGCCTGGCCTTCGAGGGCGACCCGGCTCGCCTTGAGCAGGCGCTCACGAATCTCCTCACCAACGCGCTGCGCCATGGTGACGGTGCGGTGACCCTCCGCGCCGCCGAGCGCGACGGTGGCGTCGAACTCCACGTGTTCGACGAGGGGAAGGGCTTTGATCCAAGCTTCCTGCCCCACGCCTTCGAGCGCTTCTCACGGGAGGACCCCGCTCGGCCGAGGGGCGGCGCCGGCCTCGGGCTATCGATCGTCCAGGTCATCGCCGAAGCCCACGGCGGGCGTGCCTACTCCGCCAACCGGGACGGCGGCGGCGCCGACGTGTGGATCTCGGTGCCCGGACCGTTCCACCACGCGTCCGACACACCAAGCGAGGTCACCTCGCCGAGCACCGTTGCTTGACCCAGTGGAGCGAAACAACGGTGACACGAAAGGTGTCACCGTTGGGCTCGTGAGTGACTCGCCTGACGTTTCACCCCTATCTCGTGCGAAAGTCGCCTGGAGTGGGGTGGTGCGGATCGCTCACCGGCAGTGCGGGGTCATCTCGCAGTTCGGGGTCATCTCGCTGGAGCAGCTTATGGCGTGCGGTAGGAACGGCAACCTCCACCTGTCGCGTCGGGTGGCTCGGCTCGGCCGCCGACAGGCGGCCGAGCAGCCGCGCTGGCTAGCGCCGACGCGCCACGCGCCGGGTCGTGCGGCGGGCCATTCTGCGACAGGCAAACATGTCATACCTCCTGGTTGGTCTTCTTGCTAGTGGACACTTCCGGCAGTCTCCCGGGCGTGCAGAGCCTCTGCCTCCTCGGCCGACACCAGCCCGACCTCCACAAGGTCGAGCGGGCTGATGAAGCCGTCACTGATCCGGAAACCCCCGGCGCGCGCAACCGCGTCGCGCAGTGGGACCGCCCAATGATGCTCGAGCAGAACGAGCGCCGCCGCCGAGTCGTTGGGGATCTCCTCAAGTACATCCCACGCCGTCTCATCTGAGAAGACTTCCACGCCGTCGGCGGCTTCCTCCGCGCCGACCGCGGCCCCTAGCTCGGCGCCTTCTTCGCCCTCGATCCCAAGGCCGATGAGGGCACCGATCGTGCTGCCCATCTCGATCGCCTCGTCTTTGCTCAGGTTGCTGAGGTGTTGCACCTCGATCTCTCCGTCTGCGTCCTTGTGGACCGCAAGCGCGTCGATCACACGGACCGTCTCCGTGTCATCCAGTCGCTCAAGCTCGGCGATGATCTCGCCATGGAACTCGGGGTGGTTGAAACCAAGCACGATCAGCTGAACAGGTCCGATAGTCATGCGTAGCCGCCTTTCTGTGGAGCGTTTATGAGTGCCAGGTCGATATGAAGTACACGAACAGAACGCGGGTTGCCGTCCCGGGCATACGCCTACGCGCCACTCGTGGCGGCCCGGGCCGCGGCCCGGTGGGTGGGATGGATCAGGGCCCCGATGATCCACAGGATGGGGATCAAGAATCCGATCCAGAACATCCAGTAGTGCCCTTTACGGAACGTTGTCAGCCCGAAGTAGATCCAGCACGCGATGTAGACGATGCCCAGCAGAGTCCAGAGAAAGGTCATGTCGGTCCGTTCGAATTTGCGCCAAGGCCGTGGTCGCCGGCCCAGGCTGGTTGTGTGGGCGGAGGCGCATCGGCCACCGCGTCCTCGGTATCGAGGGGGGTGAGGCTGTGTAGGGTCAGTCCGAGGCCGGCGATCCGATCGAGCAGCCCGTGGAGGTGCGACGAGTCGACGACCGGCCCCATGATCTCCGTCCTGCCATCGTGGGCGGAAACCGTCATTCCGTCGAACGCGGACGCGTAACGCGGCCCGAGCTCTCCCTCGACGACGACGCGATAGCGGTGCGCTGACATGCGAGTCTCAGCATGCCCGACGGTGACCGCGGTTTGGGTGGTTCGGGCCCGGGATCACCCGGGTGATTCGGCTCGCTCGAGCAGATCGAGCGCTTCTCCCCGGGCGACCGCCTCCGCCCGGGATGTTGCGTCCAGCTTGCGGTACAGCTCGCGGCTGTGGGTCTTGACCGTGTTCAGCGAGATGTAGAGCCGCGCGCCGATCTCGCGTCGGGAGAGGCCATCCGCCAGGCACCGCAGCACGGCGAGCTCCGCCGGGCTCGGTTCCTCGACCAGGCGGCCGCTTCCGGCCGTCGCTCGGGCCGCGGTCAGCTCGTGCTCGAGTTCGGCTATCAGCGCCGGTAGGCGGCCCGGATCAGGGAACTCCGCGAGCGCTCTTCGCGCCCGATCGAGATCCCTGGCCGCAGGCGCCAAACGTGACCGCGCCACCCGGACTCTTGCCAGTACGAGCAGAGCGTGGGCATGACCAACGGTGGGCTGGGGCGAGCGTCGCAGACGCTCGCCCCACACCGCCTCTCGCTCGGCCTCGTCGAGGCGTCCCGTGGCGAGGCACGCCAGCGCCAGCCCGAGGTGGGCCACCGACGCGAGCCAAGAGTCCGCTTGGAAGTGCTGGCCCGCGAATCCAATTGCCTCACGAGCCGATCTCTCGGCGGCGTCGTTTCGCCCTTGCTCGGCATCGACCAGCGCGAGTAACCCCAGGCTGCCGACGAAACCATTGGTGGAATCAGGAGCATCGGGTCTTTCGATGGCCTGCACGGCGATCCGGCGCGACTCGTCGAGGTCGCCGGCGAAGAACAGCGCCTGCGACAGGGTGGCCAGGGCACTCACGCTGAGGGCATCCGCGCCCGCGCGAGCGGCCGCGACCGCCCGGCGAGCGTGCTCGGCGGCGGCGCCCACGTCACCCCGCTCGATCACCTCCGCGCGCGTGAGCTCCACCACCGCCTCGACGTATGGCGACCACGCCTGCGGCTGCTCCCGGCGTGCGCGTTCGGTCACGGCAAGCAGCCGCCGGACCTCCATCTCCGGGCGGGCCAGCAGTCCCGCCGCCGCGGCTCCGGCTGCTGGCAGCAGAGGGTGCTCGATCAGCAGCTCGGGAGGCAGCCACCGCACCCAGCCCAGGAACTGTCCGACGCGCCCGCCCCAGATGAACTCAAGATGGGCCTCCAGGAGCAGCTCAGCCACCGTCTCGGCGTCGCCTGCGGCGGCCGCGTATTCGATGGCGTCCTCGACCAACCCGCGCGCCCGACACCAATCCGCCGCACGCCGACGTAGCGCACGGACGGCGTCGCGCCCGAGGTCGAGCTGAAGAAGCTCACCAAACAGATGGTGATAGCGGTACCACTCCGGGCGGGCGTCGAGAGCGACCAGGAACATATTCGTGCGGGCCAGCTCCGCAAGCACCGCGGCCGAGTCCTCGCGACCGAGGACCGCGTCGCACATCTCAGGGGTGAAGCGCCCGAGCACCGAGGTCTGCACGAGGAAGTCCCGTGTGTTCGCGGGCAGCGCCGTCAGCACCTCGGCGGTCAGATAGTCGACGACCTGCCGGGCGCTGCCGGCGAACGCCCGCACCCCGTCTTCGGGGTGTTCAAGATCGCGAAGCCACAACGCCGCCAGGTACAGACCGGCGGGCCAGCCCTCGGTGCGCTCGTGAAGCAAATCGACGCTGTCGGCCGACAGCTCCACGCCCTCACGAACGAAAAGCTCACGGGCCTCATCGACCGTGAAGGCCAGCTCTCGTGCGCGGACCTCGGTGAGCGCCCGGCTGGCCCGCAGTTTGGCGAGACCGACCGCCGGATCTGAGCGGGTCGACACAACCAGGCGCGCCCCAGCCGGTAGCTGTTCGATCGCGTACCCGATCGAACCTAGCGACGCTTCGCTTCTCACCGCGTGGAGGTCGTCCAGCACGATCGTCACCGGACGCGCGTCGGCAACCAGCCCGTTGATCAGCTCGTCGACGGCAGTCTTGACCTGCATACCTCGGACGCGGAGGCGCTTGAGCGCGCGACCTCCGAGACCCCGGTCGAGCCGGTCCACGGCCGTCGCCAGGTGCATCCACAACCGCACCGGATCATCGTCAGCGGCGTCAAGGGTCATCCAAATGACGGGCTCCGGGCGCTCGATACACCACGACCGGACGAGGGTCGTCTTGCCGTAACCGACCCCCGCGTCGAGCACCGTCAGCGACGACGCGCCGTGATCATCGAGCATCTCGAGCAAGCGCGTCCGGCGCAGCATCCCCGCGTGAATTCGGGGCAGCATCAGCTTGGGCTCGATCACCCGCAGCCGCTGACCAGCGGCCTGCGCCGTCTGGAGACTCACTCGGTACCCCGGTCCGAGCGTGCGGGACGCATCCGCTTCACCACGGCTCGCGGCTTAGATAAGCGATCGGGAGGTCCGTCCAAGAGGAAGCTTTCTGGGCCAAGCGGCTGACCCGGGCCCCGCGAACCCCAGCTGTGCGGCCAGCGTGTGACCGCGAACTCGTTTCGCTCGTAAGGCGCAACTCCCAACGCGATCAATGACCGCCCATCGGGAATCGCTGTGCGCCGAACAGTAGCGCCCCGCCGCTAAGCCGAACGTTACGCGCTGGTAATTTCGGGCTTGTGGCGAGCCCCCCGGATCGCCGGGTGAGCATCAATCACCCGGGTGAACGTCGCTCTGGCTCGATGACACGTGGGGTATTTGCCGTGAAGATCTTTGCGGTCGAGGGATCGGGCATCGTGGAGACGCCGCATCGGAGATCCGCATCCCCGACATGGAGCGAAAGTGGCCAAACGCGAAATTGACGAGCGAATTGATGGACGGCTGGCCGTCGAGGCGAGTTCCTCGGGCCACCAGGTCGCCGGCGCGCGCGAAGAGGATGAGGCGGCAAGCGAGCGCCGCGCGCTGCGATCGCTGGTGCTGTCGATCGGCGACTCCCAACCGATGCAGGCCCGGCGGCCACCACGAGCGCCTGCCGCCGTGCCCCTTGCCGACGATCGGCGGCGGTTGGAGCGTGACCTGCATGACGGGGTCCAGAACGAGCTGGTGGCGCTGATCGTCAAGCTCGCGCTCGCACAGCAGGATCCCGAAACCCCACCTGGTCTCGTGGAGATGCTCGCCGAGCTGGAAGCTGGTGCACAGGCGGCGCTCGACTCGGTGCGCGACATCGCTCGCGGGATCTACCCTCCGCTGCTCGCCGACTTCGGCCTCACGGAAGCGTTGCGCGCGCAGGCGGCGCGCGCGGCGGTCGACGTGCGCCTGGCGGGCAGCGCGCCTCGCGGCACGGAAACAGCCGAGGAGGCCGTCTACTTCGCCTGCTCAGAGGCGATCCAGAACGCGGCAAAATACGCTGGCCGAGGCGCCCAGGTCACGCTGCGATTGCGCCATGACCAGGGATCGTTGGCCGTGTGCATCGCAGACGACGGTCGGGGGTTTGATCCGGCTCACACCCCCGAGGGTGCGGGCGTGCAGAACATCCGCGATCGCATCGAGGACCATGGCGGCGCGTTTGAGGTCGCCTCCAGGCCCGGACACGGCACCGTCCTGACCATCTCGCTGCCCTGGCCGGCGGCCACCGATGGACGGCGATGAGCGATGTCATCCTCCTTGCTCGCCGCAACCGCAGGATCAAGCACGTGAACTCCCACGATATCCCGACAGAAAGGAGCGGCAAATGTGCCGCTGGCTCGCATACTCCGGTGCCCCGATCGTCCTCGAAGAGGTGCTCTACGGGGGGACCAACTCACTAGTCGACCAAAGCCTGCATTCGAGGCTCGGCGCAGAGCCGACCAACGGCGACGGGTTCGGTGTCGGCTGGTACGGCGCCGCCAACAAGCCCGGCGTCTTTCGCAGCATCGAACCGGCGTGGAACGACCAGAACCTGCGCGAGATCGCCGGCCACATCACCTCCCCGCTGTTCTTCATGCATATCCGGGCGGCGATCGGCAGTGCCGTACAGCAGAGCAACTGCCACCCGTTCCGTCATGACCGTTGGCTGTTCATGCATAACGGGTACCTCAACGAGTTGGCGACGATCAAACGCGACCTCGTCCTCGCGATCGACCCGTCGCTGTATCCGCAGATCCAGGGACAGGCCGACACCGAGCTCCTGTTCTACCTCGCCCTGACTTTCGGCTTGGAGGACGATCCCCCTAGCGCGGTCGAGCAGGCGGTGGGGTTCGTCGAAGCCGTCGCCGAGCGCCACGACGTGCCGCACCCGTTCCAGGGCACAATCGCGACCAGCGACGGCGAGAGCATCTGGGCGTTCCGGTACTCGAGCGAGAGAAACTCGCGTTCGCTCTTCTACACCACCGACGTTCCCACGCTGCGCAAGCTGTATCCCGAGCGGGAGGATCTCCAGGGATTCTCAGACGACGCAAGGCTGATCGTCTCCGAGCCGCTCGGCGACGTCGCTGGCGTCTGGAACGAGGTGCCCGAATCCACCTACGGCATCGTCTCCCCAGACCACGCCGAGATGCGGCCATTCAAACCGAGCGCACCGTCGAGGACCGTAGCCGTGGGCGTGTGAGCTGAGGGTGGTCGCCTGCGCCGAACGTCGAATGCGACAAACCGGGGGCCGAGGCTGCTCGTCCCCCGGTCACCCGGCCTACCCGCGTTGAGCCGCCTATCGGCTAATCTCAACTGTTCTCGGGGCCAACTGGCGTAGACGCGCGTGGTCCATCGGACCGCTGTCGCTGCGTCAGATCGCCTCGACCAGGAGCATCTCGCGCTCGTAACGCCCCCGAAGGCGGGCCTGCGGTGAGGCTGCACCGACATCGTTGATCCCTGATCGGAGCTGCCTATGCCGTATCGATCCAAACGTCCCTCGTGGCACGAATCATTGGCTGCCTACGCCCATCCCCGCATGGGACGTAGCCTGCTCGAGATTGCGACGTCGGTCGTCCCGTACCTGGCGTTATCAGCGCTGATGTACGCGTCGCTCGGGATCTCGCCCCTGCTCGCGGTCATCGTCGCCGTTCCGCAGGCAGGGTTCCTGGTCCGGACATTTGTTCTGTTTCACGATTGCGCCCACGGTTCGCTGCTGCCGTCCAGGCGGGCTAACGCCTATCTTGGGACCGTGTTGGGGCTGTTCGTGCTATCGCCGTTTCGGCGCTGGCGCCACGATCACGCCGTTCACCACGCCAGCTCGGGCGATCTTGAGCGGCGTGGGGTTGGGGATATCGTGACGCTCACGGTCGCTGAGTACCAGGCGCGATCACGGCGCGGCCGGGTCGCATATCGCCTGATCCGTAATCCGCTCGTCATGTTCGGGGCCGGCCCGGTGTTCGCGATGATCATCGGGCCACGCTTGGTTGCGCGCAACGCACGGCCACGAATGCGCAACAGCGTGCTCGGCACGGATGTCGCCCTGGTCGCCATCTTCGGTGTCCTCTGCTGGTTGCTCGGTTGGGAGCGGTTCTTACTCACCTGGGCCCCGTCCGCCCTGATGGCGGGCTCGGTCGGCATCTGGCTGTTCTACGTACAACACCAGTTCGAGGACGCCTACTGGCACAACACCACGGACTGGAGCTATGAAGACGCCGCGCTCCGCGGCAGCTCCTACCTGAGGCTGCCAAAGGTGCTGCAGTTCTTCACGGGCAACATTGGCCTGCACCACGTCCACCACCTCAACGCCCGCATACCGAACTACAACCTCCAGCGCGCGCACGACGCGACCCCGATCTTCCATGACGTGCCGACGCTTTCGCTCTGGGACGGACTGCGGGCGGTCAATCTCAAGCTGTGGGATGCGGAGAGCGGGAAACTCGTCAGCTTCGCGCGGGCGCCGGCCAAGCCCGCGGGGAGTTCGGCCGGCCCAGCTACCCGCCAGCCGGCCGCGTCTGGCCGGCAAATCGCCTGACCGGAAAGCTGCTTGACCGCGACCAACTCGCGGAATTTGGCCTGATTGCCTGGATCAGGATAAGCGTCGCTGGCCAGCGCGGCGCGCTAGCGCGGCCCGCCCGGCCCCAGGGTTCTGCGGCCAGACCCGGCGGAGCGCAACCGGCGAAAGCCCCAGACGAGCAGCATCGAGAACAGCACTGACAGGACGATCCCGGCGCCGTGGCGGTTAAGCACGTACCAGGAGAACAGGCCGGCGCTGAACGTCCCGATGAGCCCGATCAACGCCGTCAGGCCCCACCCCATCGGGTCCGGGCCGGGCACGAACAGCCGCGCCAAGCCTCCGATCACAAGGCCGGCAAAGAACAGGATGATCAGGTAGACGAGGACGCTCACAGGTCGCTCATCGTACTCGCGGACCCCGCGATCAAACCCGGCGCGGGCTGCGAAGGAGCACCAGCGACCGACCGATCAACCCCACCGGGACCGTGGGGTCGACGATGCGTCCGGTCCCCTCGGGATTGGCGGTGTCGACCTCGAGCTGCCAGGCCAGGTCCCGGAGCGACTCGGGCACGCTGAAGTCCAGCGGCTCCCACCAGGCGTTGAACATCAGCAGGAACGGATCATCCGGCTGCGTGTGGTCCCCGGTGGCGCCGCTCATGGCCATCGTCACCGCCCGGGCAAACGACGCGCTCCAGTCCTGGCCGGTCATCGGGAGGCCGTCGGGCCGGTACCAGTCGAGGTCGTCGCGGGTCGCGTCCGCGGCCGGCGTGCCGGTGAAGAACTGGCGGCGGCGGAACACCGGGTGCTGTTCGCGCAGACGGCAAAGGCGGGCCGTGAACTCGACCTGGTCGGCGTGCTCGGACACCGCGCTCCAGTCGAACCATGTCAGGTCGTCGTCCTGGCAGTAGGCGTTGTTGTTGCCGTTCTGGCTGCGCGCGAACTCGTCGCCGCCCAGGAGCAGCGGCGCCCCCTCGGAGAGCATCAGCGTGGCCAGGAAGTTGCGGCGCTGGCGCGCGCGCAACTCGAGCACCTGCGGGTCATCGGTCTCCCCCTCCACGCCGCAGTTCCAGCTGCGGTTGTCGTCGGTGCCGTCCCGATTGCCTTCGCCGTTGGCCTCGTTGTGCTTGGCGTTGTAGGAAACGAGGTCGGCCAGGGTGAAGCCGTCGTGCACGGTGACGATGTTCACCGACGCCGTGGGGCGCCGCCCGCCATGGCCGAAGAGGTCGCGAGATCCGCTGAGGCGCGTGGCCAGGTCCGGAAGCGTCCCCTCGGATCCTCGCCAGAAGTCGCGGGTCGTGTCTCGGAACTTGCCGTTCCATTCGCTCCAGCCGGCCGGAAACTGCCCGAGGTCGTATCCCCCCGAGCCGATGTCCCACGGCTCGGCGATGAGCTTCACCTGCGAGAGGACGGGGTCCTGGGCGATGGCCTCCAGGAAGGCCGAGTGCGGGTCGAAGTCGCTGCTCGACCGTGCGAGACTGGCGGCCAGGTCGAAGCGAAAGCCATCGACGTGCATCTCCTGCACCCAGTAGCGCAGGGAGTCCATGACCAGGCGCAGCGCCTGCGGCTGGTGGAGGTCGACCGTGTTGCCGCATCCGGTGTCGTCGACATACCGCGACCGGTCGTCGGCCAGCCGGTAGTAGGCGGCGTTGTCGATCCCGCGGAAGCACAGCGTCGGCCCCCACTCGCTGCCCTCGGCGGTGTGATTGAAGACCACGTCCAGGATGACCTCCAGGTCCGCGGCGTGGAGCGCGAGGATCATCCGGCGGAAGTCGTCGACCTGGCCGCCGGCGTCGCCAACCGAGGAGTACTGGTTGTAGGGCGCGAAGTACCCGATCGACTGATAGCCCCAGTAGTTGCGCAAGCCGCGCTCCACGAGCTGGGCGTCGTCCACGAACTGGTGGACCGGGAGCAGCTCCACGGCGGTCACGCCGAGGCGCTTCAGGTGGGCCACCGCGGCCGGGTGAGCCAGCCCCGCATACGTGCCGCGGAGGCCTTCGGGCACGTCTGGATGCAGTTGCGTGAACCCCTTGACGTGAACCTCGTAGAAGATCGTGTCGGCCATCGGGCGATCGGGTCGGCGGTCCTCGCCCCACTCGAAGCCCGAGGCCACGAGCAGCGAGCGCGGGACGTAGGGCGCCGAGTCCGTGCCCTCGAGCCGATCCGGGTCGTCGGCCACGTGACCGAACACCGCCGGATGCCAGCGCACGGCTCCGGCGACCGCGCGGGCGTAGGGGTCGAGCAGCAGCTTGGCCGGGTTGCAGCGGGCGCCGGCCGGCGGGTCCCAAGGGCCGTGGACGCGATAGCCATAGCGCTGACCCAGCCGCGCGCCCGGCAGGTAGCCACGCCAGACGAACCCGTCGCCCTGCTCCAGGCTCCACCGGGTCTCCTCGCCGGACTCGTCGAACAGGCACAGTTCCACGGCTTCGGCCACGCTGCTGAAGAGGGCAAAGCTCGCCCCGCGGCCGTCGTAGTGCGCGCCCAGCGGGGCGCTCGTCGGCGCTTCCAGGGTCTGGCTGGTGGACTGGACGCTCATTGGTGGCCTCCTCTTCGCTTTGGTGCAAGCCTGGCGTGACGGCGGCGGCCCGACAAGGAAGCGCACACGTGGGCGCCTGGAAGCCGACATCCATATGCGCATGCACACCAGTGGACACGGCGCATAGGCGGGTGTGAGCAGGGTTGCGTGGATCTGCGCCAGCGTCCAGACTCGAGCCATGAGCACAACACCGACCGGGGCGAAGACTCCCGAGCACAAGCGGTTGGAGCAGACGCGCACAGGCAAGGCTCCGTGGAAGGCGTGGGGTCCGTACCTCAGCGAGCGCCAGTGGGGAACCGTGCGCGAGGACTACAGCGAGGATGGCGATGCCTGGAACTACTTCCCGCACGAGCAGGCGCGGTCGCGGTCCTACCGGTGGGGCGAGGACGGAATCGCCGGCCTCTGCGACGAGCGCCAGAGGCTGTGCCTGTCCCTGGCCCTGTGGAACGAGGCCGATCCGATCCTGAAGGAGCGGATGTTCGGCCTCTCCAACGGTCAGGGCAACCACGGCGAGGACGACAAGGAGTACTGGTTCTACCTGGACAGCACCCCCACGCACTCCTACCTGAAGTGCCAGTACAAGTACCCCCAGCGGGCGTATCCGTACGAGGACCTCGTCTCGACCAATGCGGCGCGCAGCAAGCTCGACATGGAGTACGAGCTGCTCGACACCGGGGTCTTCGACGAGGATCGCTACTTCGATGTGGTCGTCGAGTACGCCAAGGACGCCCCGGACGACATCGTGATGCTCGTCACCGCCTACAACCGCGGCCCCGAAGCCGCGACGCTCCATCTGCTCCCGACGCTCTGGTTCCGCAACACGTGGTCATGGGGTGACGACGTCCCCAAGCCGACGATCGCCGCCGTCGACGCCGCGGGGATCGCGGCGGCGCGCGCCTCGCATCCGGAGCTCGGCGACTGGCTGTGGTGCGCTGACGGATCCGCGGAGCTTCTGTTCTGTGAGAACGAGACCAACAACGAGCGGCTGTTCGGAGCGCCCAACGCGACGCCGTTCGTGAAGGATGGGGTGAACGACTTCGTGGTCGGTGGCAACCGCGACGCCGTGAACCCCGACCAGACGGGGACCAAGGTCGCGGCTCATCACGTCCTCCGGCTGGACGCGGGCAAGAGCGCCTCGATCCGGTTGCGGCTCACGGGCCCCGACGCCTTCGAGCGCACCGGCTCGGACCGGGGCAAGCCGTTGGGGAGCGGATTCGACCGCGTGCTCGAGGGCCGTCGGACCGAGGCGGACGCGTTCTATGCGACGGTGATCCCGTCGGCGCTGTCGCCGGACGAGGCGATGGTGATGCGCCAGGCGCTGGCCGGGATGCTGTGGGGCAAGCAGTACTACGAGTACGACGTTCACCGCTGGCTGCGGGAGCACGGGATCAACCCGTGGGATCCCGACGCCGCATCCACCTCGGTCCGCAACGCGGATTGGTTCCACATGATCGCCGGCGACGTGATCTCGATGCCCGACAAGTGGGAGTACCCCTGGTTCGCGGCCTGGGACCTGGCCTTTCACTGCGCGCCGCTGGCCCTGGTCGACGTCGATTTCGCCAAGGAGCAGATCGAGCTTCTGCTCCGCACCCGCTATCAGCACCCCAACGGCCAGATCCCGGCCTACGAGTGGAACTTCAGCGACGTCAACCCGCCCGTGACTCCCTGGGCGGCCCTGTTCGTCTACGAGCGCGAGGCGGAGATCCGCGGGAAGGGGGACCGCGAGTTCCTGGCCCGCGTGTTCGAGCGTCTGCTGACCAACTTCACCTGGTGGGTCAACCGCAAGGACCCTGACGACCGCAACCTGTTCCAGGGCGGGTTCCTCGGATTGGACAACATCGGGATCTTCGACCGCTCGGCGCCGCTGCCGGGCGGCGGCACGCTCGAGCAGGCCGATGGCACGGCGTGGATGGCGCTGTACTCGCAGTGGATGATCCAGATCGCCGCCGAGCTGGCCAAGCACGATCCGGTCTATCTCGACATGGCGTTGAAGTTCATCGCCCACTTCATGTGGATCGCCGTGGCCATGGATCCACCCGACGGCGACACGGCCCTCTGGGACGAGCAGGACGGCTTCTACTACGACGTGATGCGGATGCCCGACGGCCAGACGATCGAGCTCAAGGTCCGGTCGCTCGTCGGGCTGCTGCCGATGTGCGCAGCCACCGTGTTCGAGCCCGACACGATCGCGCGCTTTCCGATGATCATGGAGCTGCTTCAGGAGTTTGTCGGCCGTTTCTCGGACTCGCTGCCGCAGCTGGCCGATCTGCCCGGCCCCAGCCCGGAGGGGCATCGGATCCTGTCGCTGGTCAACGAGTCACGCCTGCGGCGAATCCTCCAGACCATGCTGGACGAGGAGGAGTTCCTCGGTCCCCACGGGATCCGGGCCATCTCCCGCCGCCACCTGGAGCAGCCGTACATATTCGACTGGGACGGCCAGGAGTACAACGTCCACTACCTGCCGGCCGAGTCCGACACCGGCATGTTCGGAGGCAACTCCAACTGGCGCGGGCCGGTCTGGTTCCCGATGAACATGGTCATCTTGCGCGGACTGCTCCAGCTCCATCGCTACTACGGCGATCGGTTGAAGGTCGAGTGCCCGACCGGCTCGGGGCGGGAGCTGAACCTGTTCGAGGTCGCCCGCGAGATCGGTGCGCGCTTGGCCACGACGTTCACCGAGGACGAGAGCGGCCATCGACCCGTGTTCGGTGGGATCGACAAGTTCCAGACCGACCCCCACTGGCATGACCTGCTGCTGTTCCACGAGTACTTCCATGGCGACAACGGCGCCGGGATCGGTGCGAGTCACCAGACCGGCTGGACCGGGACCGTGGCGGTCCTCTTCCTCCTCGCCGGCGGTTTGCGCTCGCCGTCCGGCGCGATGGCGTTCGTCGGCGAGTGAAGAAGGCCAAGTCTACGAGGTGGCACCCGTGAACAGCTCGTAGCCGACCTTACGCAGCTGAACCTCCTCGGAGCCCTCGGTGATCCGGTACCGGCGGTGGTGACGGAAGATGTGCTCGAAGGGCATGTGGCGGGTGTAGCCGAGGCCCCCGCACGTCTGCATCGCTCGATCGGCCGCCTCGCAGGCCAGCCGGTTCGCGCGGTAGTTGGCCATGGCCACCAGGTGGGTCACCTCCATGTGATGCCGGCGATCGAGCTCGGCGGCGGTCCGTCGGACCAGGCCGCGGACCAGCTCGCAGTCGGTCCACAGCTCGGCCAGGGGAAACTGGATGCCCTGGTTGCGCCACAGCGGCTTGCCCCAGACCGTGCGCCCGCGCGCCCACCGGACCGCCTCGTCGATGCAGAATGCCGCCGCGCCGAGGCTGGACGCGGCCTGCCGGATCCGGTTCTCGTGGACGAACCGCTGGGCCAGCGCCAGCCCCTGGCCAAGCTCCCCGAGGATCGCGTCGTCGCCGACCCGAACGTCGCGCAGGGACACCTCGGCGTGGTCAGTCGGCATGTTGAACGTCCACCAGTAGAACTCGACCGTGAGACCGGGCGCGTCACGCGGGACGATGAACGCGGTGATCCCTAGGGCCTCTCCGGGCTGCCCCGAGGTCCGGGCGAAGACCAGATCGTGCGTGGCCCGGTGCATGCCCGAGTTGAATCGCTTGGTCCCGTCGATCACCCACTCAGAGCCTTCGCGGCGCGCCGTCGTCTCGAGGTAGGTGGCATCCGAGCCGTGATTGGGCTCGGTGAGCCCGAAGGCCAGGCCCACCTGGCGGCGCAGCGCCGGCTCGACGAACGCCGCCTGCTGCTCGGGCGTGCCGAACTCGTGGGCCAGGATCACCGTCGGGAGGTTGCCGATGATCGACATCTCGCTCTGCGGGTCGTTGTGAAGTCCAATGCCCCGCCGGGCCAGGTGCTCGCGGACCACGGCCATGGCCAGGTTCGAGCCCCCACGACCGCCGAGCTCGACGGGCAGCGCGTAGCGCCACAACCCGGCCCGATCGGCACGCTCCATCATCTCGTGCAGCAGCTCCTCCCACTCGCGGCGCGGGATCCCGCCGTTGTCGAAGTCAGTGCGCGAGTACTCGCGGCGGTGGTCGAAGAAGCGGGCGTTGTCATCCCGCTCCTCCAGCGGTTTGATCTCGGCGTCGATGAACTCGTCGACCTCGGCCAGGAGGTCGACGATCTCGGCCGGCAGGTCCTCGTTCATAAGGCCTCCAGATATCGGGTATCGGCGAGTCGGCGCTCCGGGGGAACAATCGCACGCGGAACCGGCAGACTAAGCGCGATGCGCGTAGCGGTAACCGGCGCCAGCGGGCTGATCGGGAGCGCGGTGGCCCGCGCCCTGCGGGCGCGGGGTGATGACGTCGTTGGGCTGTCGCGCGACCCCGCACGCGGTCGCTCAGCCGTGGGTGCCGATGTCGAGGTACAGGCTTGGCCCGACCCCGAGGCCGCCCCTCCCCCGGCCGCAGCCCTCGATGGTGCCGACGCGGTCCTCAACCTGCTGGGCGAGCCAATTGCCCAGCGCTGGACCGACCAGGCCAAGTCCCGGATCCGAGACTCGCGCGTGCTCGGGACCCGGTCGCTGGTGGCGGGCATCGCCGCCCTGCCCGCCGAGCGGCGCCCGAGGCTGCTGGTATCCCAGTCGGCCACCGGCTACTACGGCCCGCGCGGAGACGAGCCGCTCGACGAGGACGTCGGGCCCGGCCACGACTTCCTGGCTGGCGTCACCGTGGCCTGGGAGCAAGAGGCCAAGGCGGCCGGTCCGGCGGTGCGAGTCGTGATCACGCGGACCGGCGTGGTCCTCGCCCCGAGCGGGGGCGCGCTGGCCAAGATGCTCCCTCCGTTCAGGCTCGGAGTCGGCGGTCCCGTGGCCGGTGGCCGCCAGTACGTACCGTGGATCCACCTCGACGATGAGGTCGGCGCACTGCTGCACTGCCTCGATGACGAGCTGGCGTCGGGACCGGCCAACCTGTGCGCCCCGAACCCCGTGACCAATGCCGAGCTCTCGCGCGCGCTCGGGCGGGCGCTGCACCGACCGGCCGTGGTTCCGGTCCCGGCCGCGGCGCTCCGGCTCATGTACGGCGAGATGTCGACGATCGTGGTGACGGGCCAGCGGGCCGTCCCGCACCGGCTGCTGGAGCTCGGCTACAGCTTTAAGTTCAGCGAGCTCGAGCCGGCGCTACGCGACGTCCTGCGCAGCTGAAGCGCCTAGTCGTCCCCGGCGTCGGCGTATTCGGCGAGCGCGGAGAGCTCTTCGGCCAGGCCCAGCGCTCTGACCATCTTGCCCGCCGCCGACACGACGCGCGCGGTGCCGACGATCGAGGCCACGGCCGCGAGCACGCCCTGGACCTGGTCGGCGCTCACGCCTGTCTCGCCGGCCACCTCGATGTTCATCATGTACGAGGCAGGTGCGGCGTCAACGGCGACGAGGGCGGCGATGCGAACGAGCATCAGCGTCTCGTCGTCGAGGCCGGCCGTCTCGATCGAGTCCGCCGTCATCCGCGTCAGCAGATCGAGGATCGGGGTGTCTGATGCCTGGTCGGCCATAGGCCCTCCTTCTGACGAGCACAGTCACGGTCGCCGGCCGGCGACCCGGAGGACATAGCTTTCCGCAGGCAGCGAGCCGATCATCACCCGATCCGGGTGAAACCGGTCGGGCGTGCCGGCCCGAATGCGCCCGATCGGCCCCGCGCGGCCGCTCAGTAGTAGTCCTGGACGGCCACCGACCAGCTGGCCGTATCGCCCCCCGGGGTGATCCTGACCTGGTACAGGCCGGGCCCGGAATGTATGACGCGCGTCTGGTCGTCGCCGTCGTTGAGCCCGAACTGCGCGATGGTGGAACCGTCCTTCAGCCCGATGACCTGCGCCGTCGGCCCGTCGCAGAAGAAGATCAGCGTGCACAGCCCGTCGAACCCCATCCGGTACACGACGCGCCACTGCGTCCCGCGAATCGTGAACGGGACGGACTGCCCGCCGCCGGTTGCGGCAAACGAGGTCAGCGGCCGCCAACGGGGCGTCTCGGCCACGGTCAGCACGATCGCGGCACGCGGGCGCACGTAGTGTCCGGCGGACGGGGACTGGCCGGTGACGACGCCCGGCTGGACGCCCGGGGCCGGCACGGAGGTCACGTGAACGGTCAGGCCAAGCGAGCTGAGGATCGCGCTCGCCGGGCTCGAGGACTGGCCGGTGACGCGCGGCACCTGGATCGGCGGCGGCCCGTTACTCAGGCTCACCCGCACGACCGAGCCGTCATCGACACGCGCCCCGGGCGCCGGAGTCTGTCCGATCGCGGTGCCCGGCGGCGCCGGCGAATAGCGCGTGCTGAACGCCGGGCGGAGGCTCAGCCGCCGAGTCTTGGCCAGGATCGCGGCCCGGCTCAGCCCGTGAAGGGCAGGGACCCGCACCTGGCCGGGCGGGGCGAGCGCGACCGCGCCGGCGATCATCGCCGCCACGACGGCGAACGCGAGCCCGAGGAGGGCGATGCTCCGCCGCCGCGCGGCGGGATTCACGTTGCGGCGGGGACTCAGCCGCGGCGCGACGCGAGTGGCGGCCACCTGACCGGTCTTAGAGTGTCCGTTGGAGCGGACGCGAGTCGCTGCCGTCTCCCCGTTGGCCCGGCCGCCCAGCCAGGACACCCGGCCGTGTGAGGAGACCGGCCCAGCGGGCCCGCTCGAGGTAGCCGGCAGACCCGGGGCTGCGCGAGCCAGTGCCGAGGCCATCGCCTGACCGTTCTGGTAGCGCTCCGATGGGTCTTTGGCCAGAGCACTCGCCACGATCCCCGCCAGCGCCGGCGGCGCACTCGCTGGAAGCGGCGGTGGCGCGTCGTGCAGGTGGCAGAGGGCCAGCTCGACCGCGGAGGTGCCAGTGAATGGGGGCGTCCCGGCCAGCATCTCGTACAGCACGACCCCGACGCTGTAGATGTCGGTCGCCGGAGTCGTGGGCAGACCTCGGGCCTGCTCGGGGGCCATGTACCTCGGCGTGCCGACGATCGTGCCGGCCGGGGCGTCGGTGCTGCCCTCGGCCAGCCGGGCGACGCCGAAATCGCCGAGCTTGACCCGGGGCGCGGGTGGGGACCGATTCGACAGGAGCACGTTGGCTGGCTTGATGTCCCGATGCACGACTCGTTGTTCGTGGGCCTGGGCGAGCGCCGCGCAGAGCTCCCGGGCGATCTGACACGCCTCGGAGGCGGGTAGCGCACCGCGGCGCAGTCGGCTGGCCAGCGACTCGCCGTCGACGAACTCGGCAACGTAGTACAGGCCCTCCGGCGCCTGCCCGACATCGAAGATCTGCACGATCCCCGGGTCGCTGACGCGGGCCAGCAGCTGCGCCTCGCGTTCGAAGGTGTGCACCCAGTCCGGATCCTCCTCCCACCAGGGTTTGATCACCTTGACGGCCACGACCCGATCCAGGCGGCGGTCGCGACCACGGTACACGCGGCCGAACGCTCCCTCGCCGACGACGGCGTGGAGCTCGTAGCGACCGTCCAGGACGGACCCGGCCAGGTCCAGGGCACGGGGCTTGAGCGTGCTCACGATCCGGGGGCGCCCCGGCTAGCGCGAACCGTGCGCAGGCCTGAAACAGCGAACATGAGCGGGCGACTTTACTGGCCGCGCGGGTCGTTTGATCACTGCTTGACCAGGCCGGTGCCGCCCAGCACGGTCAGCGCGCTGCCCACGAACAGGAGCAGGCCGACGAGGACCACAGGCCAGCGCCGCTGCATCCACGCTCCTCCCCTCTGCAGCCAGGGTTCCGCGCGCTCACCGGCGATGAGCAGCACGACGACGATCGCGAGCAGCGGCAGCACGAACGCGACGTTGTAGAGCGCGATCACGAGGATCTGGAACGGCACCGCAGCGCTCGAGGCCGCTATCCCCGTAATGACCGCGAAGTAGGGCACCGCGGTCGGGAGCTCGACGGCCGCGATCGACGCCCCCGCGATCAGCGCCGAACCGCCGCCGCTGCTGCGGCCGGGAAGCTCGCGCCGGGCCAGCTTCCGCCGTCCCATCCAGACCGCCGCGGCGACCACGAGCAGCACGACCCCGGCCGCGAGCTCGATCACGTGCCGCGCGGTGCCCTGGGGGTGCGGGACCAGCGCAGTCAGCAGCCGCCCCGGCCCGATCGTCAGCACGAGACCGGCGACCAGGTTCACGGCGAACACGCCAGACGTGAACTGGGCAACGCGCAACACCGGCCTCTCGGCCGTGGCCAGATACAGCGCAGGCCCGACGGCGCTGGGATTGATCGAGTCCGCGAGCCCGACGGAGACCGCCACGCCGATCAGCCGCAGCATCATCGCCGAGCCCGCACAGGTCAGAGCTGGTGGACGGCGGCCAGCAGGCCAGCGTACGAGCGGACCAGCGCCGTCCGTTCCTCGTCGATCAGCGGACTCTGGAGGTCGCGGCCCTCACGGACCCATCGGTCCGAGTGGCGCATGGCCATCGCCCGCTGCTCGGCCGCCACGCCCACGGCCTGCTCGGGTACGCCATATACATAGGCGTACAGCGTAGCCAGGGCATCGACGAGCGCGCTGTCATCACCCCCGTCCTCGGCGTGCTGGTGCTCGCGGTGCACGCGCCACCACTCGACCTCGAGCCGGGCCGCTGTGGCCGGATCGAACGGCTCGGTGTGCCCACGGGCGACCATACGGTAGAAGCGCTCCATCGTCCGCCGCGCTCCGTCCGGGTCGTTGTCGGGGAACGGCGCCCAGAGCCGATTGGCACGCAGGACGAGCCACGCGCCGTACACCGTCTCTGGCCACGGCAGTCGGAACGTCTGGCGGGTCAGCCGCACGGCGGCTCGCAGGAAGGCAAACCACTCGTGCCGGTAGTACGTGACCCACGCCTCGCATTCCAGCCGTCCCACGACGTGCGGATCGAACGAGCGATGTGGCTTGACCGCGGGCTTGGTGCCCAGCCGGCCGCGGCGGTGCACGCCGCCTTCCGCGCGCGCTGGCCGCAGGGCTCTCGTGAGCCTGCCGAGTGCCGAGCTCCGCGCGGTCACCTCTCGCCCCTCATCCGAGCGCCCATTCTCCACGGAGCACCGCCCGGCCGCAAGCGGACCGCTACGGCAGCGCGCGACGCCCGGAGGACCGCTAGTCGCGCAGCGTCCGCGGCAACCCGAAGTGCGGGAGCACCGCGGTGTCGCCGAACCGCGTCAGGGCGGCGATCCGATCGCCCTCCAGCGTGAGCACGAGCACGCCGAAGAAGCGGATCACGGGTTCCCAGGGGTGCCTCTACATCACCCAGTCGGCGAGCATCGTCCGCATCAGCAGCCCGGGCGGGGGCTGCGCCTTCGAGCCGACGACCAGGGGGCCGCTGCCCGCGCCGGGGGTCGCCATGACCACGCTGACCACGGTCGCCAAGGGCGCGGCCTGCACGCAGGCCCGATCGCTCAAGCTCCGCGTCCGCCAGCAGGGGCGTGTCCGTCTGAAGAGCGCGGCCATCTACGTAAACGGACGGCGGGTCAGGACTCTCCACGGGTCCGCCGTCACGGCGCCGTTCGTGCTTTCCCACCTTCCCGCTCGGTCGTTCACGATCAAGATCGTCGGCGTGACGACCCGCGGCCGGAGATTGGTCACCCGGCAGTCGTTCGGCGGCTGCGCCGGGCGGGTCGGGCCCCGCTGCACGAGCAGGCGCCTGCTGAGAGTGAGCGTGCCGCAGCGAGCCGGGAGCCACCCGGTGCGGGTCGACACCTACCTCGACGGGCGCCGCGTGCAGATCGTGCACGGGCGGAGGATCGGGACCATCGTGCTCCGCGGCCTGCCCGCGGGCCGCTTCACGATCACGCTCGTGGCCGTGTATGCGAACGGCCACCACACGACCACGCGACGGGCGTTCGTCGGCTGCTGAGCCGAGGGGCGCCGGACCGACCGCGCCGCCGAGTAGATTGGAGCCCCGGCGCACCCAACGATGCTCCCGCGGGCCGGCCCGCGCTTAGCTTTCCGAACCGAGGAGGAGGTTGAGCATGTCCTATCCCTCGATGCCCGACGAGCAGGTGAGGGACCTGACGTGGGGGTGGTGGCTGATCGCGCTCGTCGGCGTCCTGGCCATCGTCGCCGGCGTGATCGTGCTGTTCAAGCCGAGCGACAGCCTGGCGACGCTCGCGGTGATCATCGGCATATTCATCCTGATCGACAGCATCTTCGAGCTTGTGGTCGCGCTCTTCGGCGCGCACAGCGCTGCGGCGGCCTTGCTCGGCGTCGTCGGGATCGTCATCGGGATCCTGCTGATCCGCCACCCGACCCACAGCGTGCTGTTCATCGCCCTGCTGATCGGAATCTGGCTTGTGGCCATCGGCGTGATCAGGCTGGTCGGAGCCTTCGCGCTCGAGAACCGGGTCTGGAACATCGTGGTGGCCCTGATCGAGATCGTCGCCGGAATCGTGATCGTCTCGGACCCCCACATCGGCTACACCGCGCTGGCGATCATCGTCGGGATCGCGTTCATCCTCAAGGGGCTGTCGCTCTGCGTTCTCGGCTGGGCCATGCACGCCGTCCGGAACGAGGCGACGTAGCGGCGCAGCCGGTGCCCGGGATTGAGCTGACCCGGGGAACCTTGCTGCCGGAGTTGGCGTATGCGCAACTACGCCAGCAAACCTCCCGCGCGTTGAGGCGAAGGTCCGATGAGCGTGCTCGATTTGGGCCGACGGAGGCGGCAAAATCGAGCACGCTCCCTCGGTCGCGACGGCAGGCCGCAGGGCCAATAGATCGCGTTTCGATGCCGGCAGGGGATCGCTGTCAAGATCCACAGGCGTGACGCTGATCAATGCCCAATGCCGTCTGGCGGCGCGCCCGGTCGGTCTGCCCAAGCCGTCTGACTGGGACTACGTCGAAGAGCCTGTACCCGAGGTCGGCGACGGTCAGATGCTGGTGGAGGTCGAGCACGTGTCGGTCGATCCAGCGATGCGCGGGTGGATGAACGAGGGGCGCTCGTACGTGCCGCCGGTCGGGATCGGTGAGGTCATGCGCGCAGGGGCCATCGGCCGCGTCGTCCAGTCACTGCATCCCGACTTCGAGCTCGGACAGGAGCTGTACGGGCCGTTCGGCGTTCAGCGCTACGCGCTCTCGAACGGAAGCGACGTGACCCCGGTCGACACGAGCTTGGCGCCCGCGCCGACCCATCTCGGCGTCCTCGGCCTGAGCGGCCTGACCGCCTACTTCGGGCTGCTCGACCTCGGGCGCCCGGAGCCCGGACAGACCGTCGTCGTGTCCGGGGCGGCGGGAGCGGTGGGAAGCGTGGCCGGGCAGATCGCACGGATCAAGGGGTGCCGCACGATCGGCATCGCCGGCGGCCCCGACAAGTGCCGCTGGCTGGTGGACAAGCTGGGCTTCGACGCGGCCATCGACTACAAGAGCGAAAGGGTGAGCGCGCGTCTGCGCGAGCTCGCGCCCGAGGGCGTCGACGTGTTCTTCGACAACGTGGGCGGGGAGATCCTCGACGAGGTGCTCCGGCGCCTGGCCCGCCACGCTCGCGTCGTCCTATGCGGCGCGGTCTCGCAGTACAACGCCGAGCAGGCGCCGCGCGGCCCGTCCAACTACATGCAGTTGCTCATCACCCGCTCCTCGATGACCGGCTTCGTGATCTTCGACTACGCCTCCCGCTACGCGGAGGGCGCGGCCCAACTGGCCCAGTGGCTGCGCGACGGAGAGCTGATCTCGCGGGAGGACCTGGTCCGGGGTGACATCCGGCAGTTCCCTGAGGTGCTCCTCCGGCTCTTCCGCGGGGAGAACACGGGCAAGCTGGTGCTCGCCCTGGAGACGTGATGCTCGCCCTGGAGACGTGATGCTCGCCCTGGAAACATGATGCGCCCCCTGGAGTCGTGATGCAGTCGATGAGCGCCCAGGACGCGGTCTTTCTGCACGTCGAGAACGACGTAACGCCGATGCACATCGGCGGCGTGAGCATCTTCGAAGGACCGCCACCGGCGTTCGAGGAGCTGCGCGCGATGGTCGAGAGCAAGCTCGACCACACCCCGCGCTACCGGCAGAAGGTGCGCTTCGTGCCCCTCGGGATCAGCGAGCCGGTGTGGGTAGACGATCCCTACTTCGACGTGGGCTACCACCTCCGGCACTCGGCGATCCCCTCTCCGGGCACGGAGGCGCAGCTGCGCACCATGGCCGCGCGCGTCTTCTCGCAGCACCTCGACCGGGCCCGGCCGCTGTGGGAGATCTGGATGGTCGAGGGGCTGTCCAATAAGCGCTGGGCTCTGCTCTCGAAGGTGCACCACTGCATGGTCGACGGCGTCGCCGCCACCGACCTCATGTCCGTGATGTTCGACGACGCCGCCACCCCCGTCCCGGCCGTCCGCTGGGTGCCCCAGCCGGAGCCCTCGAGCCTCGAGCTCCTCACTCGAGGCACCATCCAGCGGCTGACCGATCCCGCCGAGCAGACCAGGGCAGCTCTGCGCATGCGCTCGGAGGTGCTAGGGCTCGTGGGC
Organism: uncultured Solirubrobacterales bacterium; assembly: GCA_963704385.1. Lineage (GTDB taxonomy): Bacteria > Actinomycetota > Thermoleophilia > Solirubrobacterales > Solirubrobacteraceae > Palsa-465. The sequence goes on along the minus strand of OY969904.1, from coordinate 3,580,868 downwards.
CAGACCGCCCGCGCGATCGCCGCCGCCGCGCCCACGCTGCGGCCCGCGACGTCCTCGCTGACCGGGCCGATCGGCCCGCACCGGGTCTGGAGCTGGGCCAAGCTCGAACTCGGCGACATCAAGACAGTGCGGTCCGCCCTCGGCGGGACCGTCAACGACGTCGTCCTCACCCTGATCACCAACGGCTTCCGCGACCTGCTTGAAGCCCGCCGTGAGCCGGTTACCCACAACCGCGTCGTGCGCACGATGGTGCCGGTGTCGGTACGGCGGCCGGGCGAGCGCGGCGCGTACAACAACCGCGTCTCGGCCGTGTTCGCGCGGCTGCCGGTGGGAATCGACGATCCGGCGGAGCGCCTGGCCACCATCCGCGCCCAGATGGACGGGATCAAGTCCTCCAAGCAGGCGGTCGCCGGTGATGTTCTGGCCCAGCTTTCGGGGTTCGCGCCGCCGCTGCTGCTCGCCCTGGGCAGTCGCGCGATGACCCGCTCGGCTCGCCTGAACATGGATACGGCGACCGCCAACGTGCCCGGGCCTCAGCGGACCGTCCGCGCCCTCGGCCGCAGGCTGCTCGAGTCCTACCCGTACGTCCCGATCGTCGGGACGATCCGGATCGTGGTGGCCATCTTCTCCTACGACGGAGGCCTGTACTTCGGTGTCACCGGCGACCGCGACCACGCGCCTGACATCGACATCGTCACGAAGGGGATCGAGCGCGCGCTGTCCGGGCTCACGGGCGCGGCGCCCGCCGCTGCGGGGCCCGGCCGGGTGGCTGGGTAGGGGGCTTCAGGCGGGGCGCGCGGGGAATCGCGCGGGCCACCGGCCGCTTGCCCCCGAGCCTGACCCGTTTGCCGTGATGCACGATCTCGATCGGCTCGCCGTCGAGAAGCGTGTACGTCGCTCGGGCGTGGGTCACCTCGATCTTGAGCACCCGCTGGCGGAAATGCACGCGGAAGGCCAGGCGGCTGAGCGCTGCGGGGAGACGCGGAATGAAGCTGAGCGTCCCGTCGCGTTCACGAACGCCGCCGAAACCGGCCAGGGCGGCGATGCAGCTTCCGGCCAGCGAGGCGATGTGGACCCCGTCGCGCGTGTTGTGTTCGAGGTCGTCGAGGTCGAGCAGCGCCGCTTCGGCAAAGTAGTCGTAGGCCAGGTCGAGGTGTCCGACCTCGGCCGCGACAATCGCCTGAACACACGCGGACAGAGACGAATCGCGGACCGTCAGCCCCTCGTAATAGTCGAAATCCCGAAGCTTCTGCTCGGGGGTGAACGCCTCCCCGCACACCCATATGGCCATGAGTAGATCGGCCTGCTTGACCACCTGCTTGCGGTACAGATCGAAGTACGGGAAGTGCAGAAGCAGCGGGTACTGGTCCGGTCCGGTCGACTCGAAGTCCCATACCTGGTGCTCGGTGAACTCCTCGCTCTGTGGGTGCACACCGAGTGACTCGTCGTAGGGAACGACGATCGCCTGGGCGGCGTCGCGCCAGCTCGCCATCTCCTCGGCGTTAACCCCGAGCGCCGACGCTCGCCCGGGATTGCGCTCCGCCGCTGCGGCGGCGGCATCAAGGTTCCGAGCCGCAATCAGGTTCGTGTACACGTTGTTGTCCGCGATCGCGCTGTACTCATCGGGGCCGGTCACACCGTCGATCCGGAATTGCCCCGTCACGTCGTGATGCCCCAGTGAACGCCACAGGCGCGCCGTCTCGACCAGCAGTTCGACGCCCACCTCCCGGTCGAAATCCTTGTCTTCGGTGGCGTCCTGATAGCGGACCACGGCGTTGGCGATGGCCCCGTTGACATGGAAAGCGGCCGTGCCCGCCGGCCAGTAGCTGGAGCACTCCTCGCCGTGAATCGTCCGCCACGGAAAGGCCGCGCCCCGCAGCCCGAGCGAGGCGGCTCGTTCGCGCGCCAGCTCGAGCGTCGCGTGGCGCCAGCGCAGCGCGTCGGAGACCGCGCGGGGCCTCGCGTACGTGAGCACGGGGAGCACGAAGGCCTCGGTATCCCAGAACGTATGGCCGTCGTAGCCGGGTCCCGTGAGTCCCTTGGCTGGAATCAGCCGTTGCTCGCCTCGCGCCCCGGCCTGGATCGTGTGGAACATCGCGAACCGAAGCGCCTGTTGAAGCTCGGCGTCGCCGTCGATCTCGATGTCGGAGGCCGCCCAGAACCGGTCCAGGTAAGCCCGCTGCTCGGCCAGCAGGCCGTCCCAGCCCGAGTGCACCGCTCCGGCCAGCGACGCCGCGACCTGATCGCGCATGGCCGGCACCGTCCGCTGGCTGGACCACCCGTAGGCGAGGAACTTGATCAGGCGCAGTGGCTGTCCCGGGGCGGCGGTGGCCGTGATCGTCACCCGCGCCGTGTCCTCGAAGGCCTCGTTCGACGCGCTGATGTCGGGTGGGCCGTCGATCGCATGATCCATCCCGGCCGCGCACAGCAGGCCGCTCACCTTGGTCCGGTGCAGCAACACGCCCCGGTAGGCTTGATCGGCGGCGAAGAGCTCGCTGCGCAGGGGCGCGGCCAGCGCGGCGGCAGCACGGGGATCCTTCTCGGTAGCCGGCAGCGTCTCGTTGGCGACCAGCTCGGACTGAACGACGACCGGGGCCGCGCCGTCGAGGGGCTCAACCTCGTACATGATCGCCGCAACGCCGCGCATCGTGAACGAGACCATCCGCGTCGAGGTGACACGGACCAGCCTCTGCGTCGGCGACATCCACTCGGCCGTCCGGTGCAGGACCCCGGCGCGCAGGTCGAGCACCCGCTCGTGGCTGCGCAGCTGCCCGTAGCGCACGTCGAAGGCCTCGTCCTCAACCAGCAGCCTGATGAGCTTGCCGTTGGTGACGTTGACCACGGTCTGACCGTCCTCCGGATATCCGTAGCCGCCCTCGGCGTAGGGCAGCGGACGCACCTCGTAGAAGCCGGCCAGGTACGTGCCCGGCATACCGAACGGCTCGCCCTCGTCGAGGTTGGCGCGCAGGCCGAGGTGGCCGTTGGCGAGCGCGAATACCGACTCGGTCTGCGCGAGCCGGCCGAGGTCCAGGCTCGTCTCGCGCACGGCCCACGGCTCGATCACAAACGCCGGGTGCTGAATCACGGCGTGTCCAGCAGGTCGGAGAGGTCACGCACCACGATGTCGGCCCCGTGAGCCTTTAGGGCGTCAGCCTGGCCCACGCGGTCCACCCCGACGACGATCCCGAACCTTCCGGCCCGGCCGGCCTCGACGCCGGCCAGAGCGTCCTCGAACACTGCGGCCTGATCAGGCTGCGCCCCGAGCGCGCGCGCCCCAGCCAGGTACGTGTCGGGCGCGGGCTTGCCGGCCAGGTGCTCACGCTCGGCCACGACGCCGTCGACGATCTCGTCGAACAGGCCGTCGAGCCCGGCCGTGTGCAAAACGTCACGGGTGTTCGTGCTCGATGAGACCACCGCGCGGCGCAGTCCGGCGTCGCGAGCGGCTTTGACGTAGCGCACCGAGCCCTCGTATGGCTCGACTCCGTGGTCGTGGATCATCTTCAGCACGATCTCGTTCTTGCGGTTGCCCAGCCCGTCGATCGTCTCGGCCTCGGGAGGATCGTCGGGCGTCCCGCGGGGCAGATCGATCCCGCGCGCGGCCAGGAACGACTGGACGCCGTCGTACCGGGGTTTGCCGTCGACGTAGTCGTCGTAGTCCTTGACGGGGTCGAAGGGCACGAACTTCTGGTCGTGACGCGAGGCCCAGTCGCGCAGGAAGTCGTCGAACATCTCCTCCCAGGCCGCGGCGTGGACCTTGGCGGTCTGGGTGAGCACGCCGTCGAGGTCGAACAGGCACGCGTTCACGCCATCGGGTAGCCCCAGCATGGGCGCAGAGGATACGGTGCTCCTGGCAAAGACCTTCGAGAGCCCAGGGAGACGAGATGACGACGGATACACCGATGCAGCTGGGAATGGTCGGCCTCGGCCGAATGGGTGCGGGCCTCGTCCGCCGCCTGATGCGCGACGGCCACCGGTGCGTGGGCTACGACCGCAACCCGGACGTGGTCAAGACGCTGTCCGCCGAGGGAATGGACGGCGCGAACTCGCTGGAGGAGTTCGCGGCCAAGCTCGACAAGCCGCGAGCCACGTGGGTCATGGTGCCGGCCGGAGACATCACCGATCGCACGATCAAGTCCCTGGCCGAGGTGCTCGAGCCGGGCGACGTCATCATCGACGGCGGCAACACCCACTACCACGACGACATCCGCCACGCCCAGGAGCTGTCCGCGAAAGGGATCCACCACATCGACTGCGGCACGAGCGGTGGGGTGTGGGGCCTGGAGCGCGGCTTCTGCCTGATGATCGGCGGTGAGGACGACGTGGTCGAGCGACTGTCGCCGCTGTTCGCCTCGATCGCTCCGGGCGTGGGCGCCGCCCCGCGGACACCGGGCCGCGAGGGCGACCCGAGCCCGGCCGAGCAGGGCTACCTGCACTGCGGCGCCAACGGCGCGGGCCACTTCGTGAAGATGGTTCACAACGGAATCGAGTACGGGATCATGGCCGCCTACGCCGAGGGCCTGAACATCCTGCACAACGCCGACGCGGGCAGGCGCGTTCAGGAGGGGGACGCCGAGACCGCGCCGATGGAGCATCCCGAGTTCTACATGTACGACATCGACACGACCGATGTCGCCGAGGTGTGGCGGCGCGGGAGCGTGGTCGGCTCGTGGCTGCTGGACCTGACCGCCCAGGCGCTGCTGCAGTCGCCCGAGCTCACCGAGTTCTCAGGACGGGTGTCGGACTCTGGCGAGGGCCGCTGGACCTCGGAGGCGGCGATCGACGAGGGCGTGCCCGCCCCCGTGCTCACCTCGGCCCTGTACTCGCGCTTTAGCTCACGCGGGCTCGACGACTTCGCCGACCGGGCACTGTCGGCGATGCGCAAGGAGTTCGGCGGCCATGATGAGAAGGCGGCGAGCTGACCGCCACCGAGGGCATCGAGCGCGAGAAGCAACTCGCCGCCGAGGCTGCGGCGGAGCTCGTGGAGTCCGGGATGACCGTCGGCCTGGGCACGGGCTCGACCGTGGCCTATCTGCTGCCGGCGCTCGCCGCCCGGGCACTGGACCTGGTCTGCGTGGCCACGTCTCCGGCCACCGAGCGGCTGGCCCGGGAGCTGGGAATCGAGGTGGTTCCGTTCACCGGCCTCGACGCCCCGACCAGGCTGGACGTGGCCATCGACGGGGCCGATCAGGTCGCTCCTTCGGGGTGGCTGGTCAAGGGCGGCGGAGGGGCCCACACCCGCGAGAAGGTGGTGGCCGCGGCGGCCGAACGCTTCGTGGTGATCGTCTCCTCGGACAAGATGGTGGATCAGCTGGCGCCGCCGATCCCGCTCGAGCTGGCCCGGTACGGCCTGGCCGCGACCCTCAGCCGCCTGCAGCCGGCACAGCTCCGCGATGTGCCCGAGAGCCCCGACGGCGGCGTGATCGCCGACTACCTGGGCGAGTGCGAGGACCCCGCAGCCCTGGCCGCCCGGCTGTCGGCCACCATCGGGGTGGTCGAGCACGGCCTGTTCCCCGCGGCGATGGTCTCCGACGTCCTGGTTGGCCGCGGGGAGGAGGTCGAGCGGCTCACACTGTGAGACTGCGGTACACGTCCGGGCGCGCTCCTCACTGCCGCTCGCCGCCCTGCAGCACCGCGGCCAGGGCCGACAGCGTCTCGGTAGCCCCGGCGAGCTCCCCGATCTGATCGTCCGACAGGTCGGCCAGGTACGTCTCGAGCACCGCCGCGGCGCGGTCGCGGAATTCCTCGAGCGCCGCCGATCCGGCCGCCGTGGCCGACACCACCACGACCCGTCCGTCGCCACCGTGCCGGTCCCGGCTGACGAGGGCCCGCCGCTCGAGTCCCTTAACGAGCTGAGTCATGGTCGGCTGTGCCACCCCCTCGAGCTCGGCGAGCTCCGTGATCCGCCTGGGGCCATAGGCCAGCGTGTTGAGCACCCCGGCCTCGGTGCGCGTGAGCTCCCCACGTACCTGCCGGGCCAGCACACGGGTCAGTAGAGCGACGCGCGGCAACAGCTCGCCGGCGATGTATTCGATCCGGGCGCCCCGGTCGGCCTTCGGGTGGGGAGCAGTCACATTGACAAACTATATTGTTGTACTATATTTTGCCAGGTCGAAAGGAGGAACCATGTTCCGCAACATCCTGGTGGCCGTGGACGGCTCTCCGGACGCCTGGCAGGCACTGGAGCAGGCGCTCGACCTCGCCGGCTGCGAGCACAGCCGCGTGACGCTGATCACGGGCGTCGTGCCGCCGCCCACGATCGGCTTCACCGCCACCGGAGCGGCCCTCGCGGCACAGGCGCTCCAAGCCGCACAGTCGGAGGCGGAGACGATCCTGCGCCGGGCCCGCGATCGGGTACCGCCCGACGTCTCGGTGACGACGATCCTGACGGCCGACCCGATCCGGACGGCCCTCGTCAGGCGGGTCGCCGAGGGACATCACGACCTGGTCGTGATGGGCTCGCGCGGGCGAGGCGCGCTCCGCTCCGTCCTGCTCGGCAGCGTCAGCCATTACGTCCTGCACCACAGTCCGGTCCCGGTGCTGATCGTCCACGCCCAGCGAGGAGCCTGGAGCACCGGGCCTGCCCCGGCCGAGGAACGTGACCTTGCCCTGGCTGCGAGCGCCTAGGGCTCGAACTCGTCGATCACCTGGTAGACGCCGGACACGTACTCGTTCTGCACGAACGCCGACATGTGGTCAACCCTCTGGTTCTCCTGGGCGTCGGCCTGCTCGCGCCAGCGCCGGTAGTCGTCGATGCTCATGTCGAACAGGCCGAATGAGATGATCTCGTCCTCGTCGCGAATATTCCGGGCGTGATACGCGCGCTGGAAACCCGGGGGCGGATCGTCGCCCGGATCCCACGCCTCGCGGAACTGCTCCCAGGCGCCCGGCTTCAGGCGACGGGCGGTGAACATGACGATCATCTTTGACCTCCTCCATCCTCTAGTGGTGGGCGCAAGGAATAGGACCGCGCGGGCGTCATCTCAGACACAGTGACCGCGACTCCAGTTGCCACGGCACCATACCGGCGGCAGAATGCGCCAGTCGAAAGCTCCTCAAAACCCAAGGGGGTGTGAAGTGCCGACGTTGATCGCTGCTTCGACCGGCTGGTACATCGGCCTGGTCCTCGGGGTGGTCGTGGTTGTCGTGGCTGCGGCGATCGTGATCACGATCGTTGTCCTGGCCCAGAGGATCGCCACGCAGGCGCGGACCGCCGTGGACGGCGTGGACAAGGTCCGCGAGCAGACCACCGAACTGGCTGGGATCGGGCGAATCAACGATTCGGGAGTGCGCATCCTGCATTCTGCGCGGGCCTTGAGGAAGGTGGCGGTGGGGAAATGACGCTCGCCTTCGCCCTGACCAACCATGGCGCGTGGGGAATCGCGCTGATCATCGGCGTCGTCGCCGCGCTCGCCGTCGCCGCCCTCCTGGTGATGCTGGTGCGGGCCACCGACGACATCAAACGGTCCGTCGGACGCCTGCTCGACGTGGCCGGCCAGACGGCGGCAAACACCGCAAACATCCCGCAGCTCGAGGCGACCGCGCCCGTGCTCGGACTGATCGTGGAGGAGGCCGTGATCCAAGACGGCTACATGAACGCACTCACCGATGGGTACGGTGGAGCATGAGCGAGACCACTCTGATCATCCTCAGCGTCATCCTCGCCGTGATCGTCGTGGCCGTGCTGGCTGGCGCTCTGATCAAGGTCCGCACCGACCTGCAATCGATCTCCGAGGGGCTGGCGACGCTGGCAGCGGCGCTCGCCGGTGTCGAATCCGACCACCTGCAGCCGCTCGACCCCGCCGTGAAAGCGATCAACGCGCAGTTCGACGTGATCCTGAGCGCGCTGCCAGGCATCGCCGCCAAGGCCAAGATCGTGGCCGAGAGGAGGCCGACATGACCCTCGAGTGGATCGGCGACGCGGTACTGATCCTGGTGATCCTCCCCGTCGTGGTATACCTCCTGAACGGCGTCCTGAGCGCGGCCACCAGCATCGTGCCGAGCGTCCAGAAGATCGCCACCACCGCCGAGGCGGGATCCAAGGACCTCGACGCCGCGGCACTCCTGCTGACCACGCAGGACCAGGTCATCAAGACGATCGAGACGGCCGCCGACTACGGCGGCTCGCTCGACGTGATCCTCGACGACGCCTGATAAGGAGAAGCGATGCCAGCAGCTGGAGTAGTACTCATCATCGCCGTCGTCCTGATCGTTCTGGCCCTCGTCTACTACCTGGTCTCGACGATCTTCGCCCTGCAGAAGATCACCCGGGGACTCGACGAGGCGATCGCCGGGGTCGTGGGGATCATCGAGAAGACCGCGCCGGTCGGCGCCGTCGTCAAGACGATCAACACCAACCTCGACGCTGGAGTCGACCTGCTCGAGGGGCTGCTCGTCAAGAAGGCCGGGATGGACGACGCGGTCGGCCTGGTCGACGGGTTGTATCCCGGAGCCGGCGAGGACGGGTTCAGGAACTTCCCCGACAGCGGGGCCACGAAGCCGCCGCGGATCAGCGAGGTCTACACCAGGGGGACGCTGACCCTGGCCCGCCTCGGGCGCGAGGCTCCGATCGCCGCCGCGAGCCCCGACGGGCCTGCGCTGCGCAACCCCGTGTATGGAAGTGCGGCCGCGAGAGCGCTCTACCCGGGGGGGCGGCCATGGCCGCCCGAGAACCTCCCGCGCTCGCCGGTCATCGGCACCGACTCCCCGGTGCAGTACGACCCGAGCGAAGAGGTGGGCGGACCGCGCAAGCGGATGCCGGCCGCGGCCACCACCGACGGCGGAAGGAGCGCTGGTGCAGACCCCCGGCCCGTTTGAGTACGAGCGCGCGACCAGCGTCGAGGGGGCGATCGCCTCGCTGCAGCGGATCGGCCCGGAGGCGCGCGTGATCGCCGGCGGTCACAGCCTGCTGCCGATGATGAAGCTGCGCCTCGCCAACCCCGAGCACCTCATCGACATCAACGACCTGGGCGAGCTCGATTACATCCGCGAGCAGGGCGACCAGGTAGCCATCGGCGCGCTGACCCGCCACGTGGACCTGCTCGAGTCGGAGGTGCTGGCCCGGCATTTCCCCGTGTTCCGCGACGCCGAGCTGGTGATCGCCGACCCGGTCGTCCGCAACCGCGGGACGATCGGAGGCTCGCTGTGCCAGGGCGACGCCGCCGAGGACCTCTCGGCCGTGTGCGTGGCGCTCCACTGCAAGGCGATCCTCCGCGGCGCCGACGGCGAGCGGGTCGTCGGGCTGGAGGAGTTCCACGTCGGGCCCTACACGACCGCCGTGCGTGACGGAGAGCTGCTGACCGAGGTGCGGATTCCGCTGCGGCCCGGCGGCGGTAGCGCGCACGAGAAGGTCGAGCGCCGGGCCGGCGACTGGGCCATCGCCGCCGCCTCGGCGGCGATGTGGATCGACGGCGGGAGGATCACCGACGCCGGCGTCGCGCTCAGCGCCGTCGGGCTGACGACGATCCACCTCTCCAGGGCCGAGGAGCTCCTGCGCGGGTCCTCGCCGTCGGAGGAGCTGTTCGCGCAGGCGGGCGAGATCGCCTCGGAGGACTGCTCGCCCATCGCCGACGGCCGGGGTCCCGTTGACTACAAGCGCCACCTCGCCGGCGTGCTGACCAAACGCGCGCTGCGGCGAGCGAGCGCCCGCGCTCTGCACGAGGAGGCCTGAACAGACCATGCAAGTGACCGTGACGATCAACGGCGAGCCGGTCTCGCGCGACGTCGAGCCGCGTCAGCTGCTCGTCCACTACATCCGTGATACGCCGGGGCTGACCGGCACGCACTGGGGCTGCGACACGTCCAACTGCGGCGCCTGCGTTGTGCTCATGGATGGCCGGCCGGTCAAGTCGTGCACGATCCTGGCCGCGATGTGCGACGGTCACGAGATCCGCACGGTCGAGTCGCTCGAGCAGGGCGGACGGCTCGATCCGATCCAGCAGGGCTTTCACGAGATGCACGCGCTGCACTGCGGGTTCTGCACGCCGGGAATGCTCATGACCACACGCGCGCTGTTGGACGAGAATTCGGATCCCACCGAGGACGAGATCCGGATGGCCATATCGGGCGCGATCTGCCGGTGCACGGGCTACAAGAACATCGTCGCCGCCGTGCGCTGGGCGGCCGAACATCCAGCCGCTACCGCACAGGAGGTCTGATGGCCGTCACCGAGAACCTGCCCAGCGCGAACAGCGAGCGCCCGATCGGCTTCGGGCGCCTGAAGCGCAAGGAGGACGCCCGCTTCATCCGCGGCCAGGGCACCTACCTCGACGACATCCGCCTGCCCGGGATGGTCCACGGCGCGATCCTGCGCAGCCCCTACGCGCACGCCAGGATCGTGTCGATCGACACCTCGCGGGCGCTGGCCCACCCCAACGTGGCCGCCGTGGTCACGGCCAAGGACCTGGAGACGCTCGGGCTGGCCTGGATGCCGACGATCTCATACGACACCCAGGCCGTGCTGGCCGGGGACAAGGTCCGCTTCCAGGGGCAGGAGGTCGCGTTCGTGATCGCCACCGACGAGTACTCGGCGCGCGACGCACTCCAGCTCATCGACGTCGAGTACGACCCCCTGCCGGCGGTCGTCAACGCGCGCAAGGCGCTCGATCCCGACGCGCCGGTAATCCGGGACGACAAGGAGGGCCAGACCGACAACCTGGCCAGCCCGTTGTGGGAGGCCGGCGACGAGGAGGCCACCGACCGCGCCTTCGCCGAGGCGGACACGATCGTGACCCGGGACATCATCTACCCCCGATGCCACCCGGCGCCGCTGGAGACGTGCGGGATGATCGCCGACTTCAACCCCAAGACCGGACAGCTCGACATCTACAACGGCAACCAGGCGCCGAACGCCCACCGGACCGTCTACGCGCACGTGGCCGGGCTGGCCGAGCACATGATCCGGATCCAGTGCAACGACATCGGCGGCGGCTTCGGCAACAAGGTTCCGGTGTACCCGGGGTACGTGTGTGCGATCGCCGGCTCGATCGTCGCCGGCGTCCCGGTCAAGTGGATCGAGGACCGCTCCGAGAACCTGATGTCGACCGGTTTCGCCCGCGACTACGTCATGCACGCCGAGATGTGCGCCAAGGACGGCAAGATCACCGGCCTGCGGGTCGACGTGATCGCCGACCACGGGGCCTTTGACTCCACCGCACAGCCGACCAAGTTCCCGGCCGGCTTCTTCCACATCTGCTGCGGCTCCTACGACCTCGAGGCGGCGCACGTCAAGGTCAAGGCCGTGTACAGCAACAAGGCCCCGGGCGGTGTGGCCTACCGCTGCTCGTTCCGGATCACCGAGGCCGTGTACCTGGTCGAGCGGATGGTGGGAGCGCTGGCCCTCGAGATGGGCGTCGACCCGATCGAGCTGCGGATGCGGAGCTTCATCAAGCCCGAGCAGTTTCCATACGAGACGACCACCGGCTGGACGTACGACTCCGGCAACTACGCCGCGACCATGAAGGTGGCGATGGACATCGCCGGCTACGACGAGTTGCGCCGCGAGCAGGCCGAGAAGCGAGCCCGCGGCGAGCTGATGGGGATCGGCGTGTCGTTCTTCACCGAGGGCGTGGGCGCCGGCCCGCGCAAGCACATGGACATCCTCGGCCTGGCCATGAACGACGGAGCCGACCTGCGCGTGCACCCGTCGGGAAAGGCGATGGTCAGCATCTCGGCGCAAACCCAGGGCCAGGGCCACGAGACCACATTCGCCCAGATCGTGGCCGAGGAGCTGGGGATCCCGCCCGAGGACGTGCAGGTCCGCCACGGCGACACCGACAAGACGCCCTACGGCCTGGGGACGTATGGGTCCCGGTCGACACCCGTCTCAGGAGCTGCGGTGGCCGTGGTGTCGAGAAAGGTGCGCGACAAGGCCCGGCTGATCGCGTCGACGATGCTCGAGACCCGGCCCGAGGACCTGGCCTGGGAGAAGGGCCGCTGGTACGTCAAGGGCGACCCCGAGAAGGGCGCGATGATCGAGGAGATCGCCGCCTATGCGTACGGCGGTGATCCGATGCCCGAGGGCATGGAGGGCGGGCTGGACGCCCAGGTCATCTACGACCCCCCCAACCTGACCTACCCGTACGGCGCCTACATCGCGGTGGTCGACGTCGACCCCGAGACGGCGGCCGTCAAGGTCCGCCGCTTCATCGCCGTCGACGACTGTGGAGTGCGGATCAACCCGATGATCGTCGACGGCCAGATCCACGGCGGGCTCGCCGAGGGGATCGGAATCGCGCTGATGGAGGTCCTCACCTTCGACGAGGAGGGCAACTGCCTGAACTCCTCGTTCATGGACTACCTGATCCCGACGGCGCTCGAATGCCCGGACTTCGAGCTGGGCGAGACGGTCACCCCCTGTCCGCACCACCCGCTCGGGGCCAAGGGAGTCGGCGAGTCGCCCAACGTCGGCTCCCCCCCGGCGATCGTCGACGCTGTGATCGACGCCCTGCACGAGAGCCACGGCGTCACCCACATCGACATGCCGTGCACGCCGGCGCGCGTGTGGGCGGCGATGCAGGGCCGTCCGTCACCGCCGCAATGAGCCCTTCGGTCACGGGCGGTGCGTCGGACGAGGTCCGTTTGCTCGTCCCGGACGTCGAGACGCTCGCCCAGCGGTTGGGGTCGGTCGACTATCTCGTCGACGAGGGGCTGGCCACGTCGATGTTCCTGTCGCTGCGCCTTCCGCAGCCGCTGCTGCTCGAGGGCGAGGCCGGCGTCGGCAAGACCGAGGCCGGCAGGGCGCTGGCGGCGGTGCTCGAGACGCCCCTGATCCGGCTCCAGTGCTACGAGGGGATCGACGCCGCCGAGGCGCTGTACGAGTGGAACTACCCGAGGCAGCTGCTGTCGATCAGGCTGGCCGAAGCGTCTGGCAGCACCCTGGCCGAGTCGGACCTGTTCAGCCCCGACTACCTGATCCGCCGCCCGCTGCTGAGCGCACTCGAGCATCCCGGCCCTCGGCCGGCCGTGCTGCTGATCGACGAGATCGATCGCGCCGACGACGACTTCGAGGCCTTCCTGCTGGAGCTGCTCGGCGATGCCGCGGTGACGATCCCCGAGCTCGGCACGATCCGCGCCACCCACCCACCGATCATCGTGCTGACGTCCAACCGCACGCGCGACCTGCACGACGCGGTCAAGCGGCGCTGCCTCTACCGGTGGATCGATTACCCCTCGCCCGCTCGCGAGGTGGAGATCATCCGCCGCCGGGTTCGCGGCGCGTCGGAGACCTTGGCGGTGCAGGTGGCCGACGCCGTGGCCAGGATGCGCGACTCAGACGTGCAGAAGCCGCCGGGGATCGCCGAGGCCATCGACTGGCTGGCGGCGCTGGACGCCCTGGGGGTCTCCGTGCTGGATGCCGCGGCAGTCGACCGCACGCTCGGCTCGGTCCTGAAGTACCGCGAGGATCAGGACGTCGTGCGCGCGGACGGGTTGGAGGCGCTCGTTGGACGGGGATGACCGTGTCTGAGTGCGTGTTTCGCCTCGAGACGATCCACCTCGACCTGCCGGCTCTGGCCGGCGCGTTCAGCCGGCGCCTGCACGACGCCGGACTGGCGGTGTCGGTGGAGCGAGCGTTGGCGTTCGCACGGGCGCTGCACCTGGTGCGGCCGGGGTCGCGTCGGCGTTTGTACTGGACCGCACGATCGGTGTTCGTCTCAGACCGCTCCGAGGTGGGCGCGTTCGACCGGGTGTTCAGAGAGGTGTTCGGCGGGTTCGTGAGCGTCCCACCCATGGAGGCGGACGCCGAGCCGACGAGGACCGCTCCGGCGCCGCCGGACCAGCGGCCCGCCGCCGAGCACCAGGGCGCCGCGGGCACCTCTGAGACGCCCGCCGCCTCGCCCGCGCCCGATGGCTCCCCCCCACCCCGGGACGGCGAGGAACGCGAGCAGCCGGTACCGCTCGCGCCCAGCGAGGAGGAGATCCTGCGCGAGAAGCGCTTCGACGCCCTGTCCCCGCGCGAGCGCTCCCAGCTGTACGAGCTGATGGCCCGGATGGACGTGGCCGCGCCACTCCGGCGCACCCGACGCGCGCAGCGCCACCGCCACGGCGAGCGGATCGACCTCCGGCGCACGCTCCGCGGCAGCCTCCGCACCGGGGGCGACCCGGTCCGCCTCCGCCGCCGCCGGCGGCGAGTGCTCCCACGCCGGATCGTGATGCTGTGCGACATCTCGGGGTCGATGGAGCCCCATGCGCGCGCCTACCTGCAGTTCCTCACGTGTGCCGCCGGGGGGGCGCGGCGTGCCGAGGCCTTCGTGTTCGCCACCAGGCTGACCCGGGTGACGAGGGCGCTTGCCTCCCGCAACCCCGAGCGGGCGATGCAGAATGCCGCCGCGGCGGCCCCCGACTGGTCGAGCGGAACCCGGATCGGCGACGCGCTGAAGGCGTTCAACGACCGCCACGGACGCCGCGGCATGGCCCGTGGGGCGGTCGTGGTGATCCTGTCCGACGGCTGGGAGCGAGGCGACCCGGCGCTCGTCGGGCGCGAGATGGAACGTCTGGCTCGGCTGGCCCACCGAATCGTCTGGGTCAACCCGCGCGCCGGCGCGCCGGGGTTTGTGCCCCGCGCCGGGGGCATGGTCGCGGCGCTCCCGTACTGCGACGCGCTGGTGAGCGGCCACAGCCTGCGGGCGCTCGGCGAGGTCTTGGCGGCCATCAGCGGCACCGCTGACCACGGCCGGCCGTCCCGGGTTCCGGAGCCCGAGGAGGCCGAGGAGCCCTGGGCCAGCGCGACGCCGGTCGCCGGCAGCTCGGTGGCGATGCCCAGCGGGTACGGGCCCAAGCGGGGGCACACGACGCCGGGATGGGACGGGTGAGCGACGGAACGTGCATCTACCCGGGCTGCACCCGCCCCGTGGTGCCCGCGCACCCGCTCGGCGGTCCGCCCTCCAGCTTCTGCGAGCTCGAGGAGCACAACGCCTTGACGGCGCACCAGGAGCGCCGGCGCCTGGTCCGAGAGGCCGACGACCACGACGAGAAGGAGGTTCACGGTGGCGAATGAGGCCTACCGCGCAGTGTTCTTGCGCATTCATCCGACGGGCAAGATGGTTCTCAGCCTGACCACCGAGTCCGATGGCCAGGAGGGTAGGTACGCCCAGCTGGTGGCCGACGAGCTCGGCGTCCCCGCCCTCGACGTCAAGGTCGTTCCGGCCGATACCGACCGGTTCGGGGAGGGACACGGCTACAACACCGCTCCGTCCGCCGCCACGTCGGCGGCCATCTCGAGCGCGACCGGCAAGATCCTCGACAAGGCCAAGCTGCTCGCCGGCGTGGCCCTGGACGCTCCGGTGGAGAACGTCAGGTGGTCAGGGGGCGCGTTCCTGACCGAGGCCGATCCCTCCCAGCTCAAGACGATCGCCGACATCGCGCTGTACGCCCACGGCACCGGTGCGCTCCCGCCCGGGGTCGAGGGCGGGCTCGATGCCCAGACTGTCTATCGCGACTGATGCGGGTGGGCGCCCGCGTCTATCCCGCCACGCCAGCGTCGATCGTGACCACGACCTCATCGGCCACCTTGAGCGCGCCGAACAGCGCCGAGTACGGCTTGATCCCCCAGTCGCTCTGCTTGACCGTCGCGGCCCCCGTGAGCCGGTCCTCGGCGAGCTTGAGGTCGAACTCGACCGGCCCGGTCCGGCCGGCGAGCTCCAGTTCGCCGCGCACGTGCAGACGCTCCCCGTCGGGATCGGCCTGCACGGCGGTCGACCGGAACTCGATCGCGCCGCCGCTGAGCACCTCCTTGTCGATCGTCTCCCTGATGTCGTCCTTGTCGCCCTCGCCCAGGGCCTGGATGCCCCCGCTTCCCTCCCGGACCCGCAATGAGCCTCCCTCTGCATGGACGGCCACCGAGGACTCGCTCGGGTCGTCCGGGATGTCGAGCGTCCCGCTCCACGAGCCCACCTCGATTACGAGATCGTGGCCGGCCTTGGCCGCCGCGCCGGACCGGCGGGTGTGGACCAGCAGCTCGCCGTCCTGCGGTCCCAGAGTGTGTGTGCCGGGGCGGATCGCCATGCGGGTGCGAGTTCAGACCCTAACCTAGGAGACCACATGGTTGCGCTCGAACATTCCTTCACCACCTCCAAGCCGATCGACGAGAGCTGGCGGGCGATCCTCGACCTCGACCGCCTGGTCCCGTGCGTCGAGGGCGGCAGCGTGACCGAGCGGACGGGACCCGAGAGCGTCAAGGCCGAGATCAAGGTCAAGATGGGCGCCATGTCGATGAACTTCGCCGGGACCGTGACCGTGACCGAGCAGGACGAGGCTAGCCACCGCGCCGTCATGCAGGTCAAGTCCAAGGAGGTCGGGGGATCGGGCTACGCTAACGCCGAGGTCGTGTTCACGCTCTCGGATGGTGGCGGGACCGTGCATACCGCGGCGCAGATCACCGGCAAGGCCGCGTCCATGGGCGAAGGCGTCGTGTCCGGCGTGCTCGATGCGCTGATCCAGGACTTCACGTCCAAGCTGGCGACCCTGTAGAGAGGGGGTCGTGTTCGTGGCCCAGAGGACGATGCGAGCGATCCAGGCCGGCGAGGTGCCGATCGATGGCGGCACCGCCGTCCAGGAGCGCCCCGACCGGCCCGTGTTCCACGGCAACGGGCCAGACGACTATGTGTGCGTCTCCTGCGGCAACGTCCTGGCCACCGCGATGGACCCTCGGTACATGACCAGGAGGGTCCGGATCAAGTGCGGCCGATGCCGAACCGTTAACGTCTCAGCCGACGTTCCCGTCGCACCTGCCAGAAGGCCTCGATGATCAAGGGCGAGCTCGCAGAACACGTAGCCCAGCTCATGCAGGACCGCGTTCCGTTCGTGATCGCCACGGTCGTCGGGGCCCGGCGCCCGACGAGCGTCCGGCCGGGCGACTCAGCCGTCGTTCTCTGCGACGGCTCGATCGAGGGTTTCGTCGGTGGCGCCTGCGCCGAGTCGTCGGTGCGTCTGTATTCGCTGCGCGCCCTGGAGACCGGCGAGCCGCTGCTCCTGCGGCTCGTGCCCGGCGACGGCGGGACCGGCGCCGAGGGCCTGGTCGAGGGAGCAGTCGTCGAGCACAACCCGTGCCTGAGCGGCGGCTCGCTCGAGATCTTCCTCGAGCCGCAGCTGCCCGCGGCCCGGATCGTCGTCGTCGGCTCGGCGCCGGTCGCGACTGCCCTGGCCAAGGTGGCCGGCGCGGCCGGCTACGAGGTCCTCGCCAGCGGGGCTGCCGACGCGCATCCGGCCGCGGGCGACGCCGCCGTGGTCGTCGCCTCTCACGGCACCGGCGAGGAGCGCGTCCTCTGCGAGGCCCTGGCCGCGGGCGTTCCCTACGTCGCCCTCGTGGCCAGCAGGCGCCGGGGCGAGGCGGTGCGCGCCACGCTCGAGCTGCCGGTGCAGCTGCGCGCCCAGCTGCATACGCCGGCCGGCCTGGACATCGGTGCCCGGACCCCCGACGAGGTCGCGATCTCGATCCTGGCCCAGCTGATCGCCGAGCTGCGCCCGCGCCGGGCCCCAGCGGCGGAACCGGTGGTCGCCGCCGATCCCGTCCTGGCCACCGACCCCGTGTGCGCCACCGACCCCGTGTGCGCCACCGACCCCGTGATCGCCACCGACCCCGTGTGCGGGATGCAGGTCGCGGCCACCGAGGCCACGCCCCAGCTGGGCGGGTTGTTCTTCTGCAGCGAGCACTGCCGGCAGGCTTACGCTCAGCAGCAGGATGTCGCCACCACATAGGCCGTTCACCACCGGCCTCGTGCTCGCCGCCGGCGGCTCGTCCCGGTTGGGCCAACCCAAGCAACTGCTCCGCTACGGGGCGGGCACGCTGCTCGGCCACGTGCTCTGCACCGCCCGGGCGTGCGGCTTCGATCAGCTCCTGTGCGTGGTCGGCGCCGCGGACGAGGTCCTGGCCGGCGCTGACCGCGATGGCATCGAGGTCGTCGAGAACCCGCAGTTCGGCGAGGGCTGCTCGTCGTCCATCGCCGCGGCGCTGGCGGCGATCGACTCCCGCGCGCAGGCGCTCGTGCTGATGCTCGGCGACCAGCCCGGCGTGAGCACTGACGCGGTGGTCAGGCTGCTCAGCGCCCGGGGCGACGCGCCCGTGGCCGCCTGCGCCTACGAGGACGGGCGCGGTCATCCGCTCGCCTTCGACCGGACGATGTTCCCGGAGCTGGCCGCGCTCCACGGTGACAAGGGCGTGTGGAAGTTGCTCGACCTCCGCGCCGACGACGTCGTCGACGTTCCGATCGCCGGCCCGATCCCGCGCGACGTCGACACCTGGGAGGACTACCGCGCCGTGCTCGCCGAGCTGGCCCCGGCCCGAGCTCTGGCCACACCGCCTCGCCCGCGCTAGGCTCCAACCCATGCCCTCCGACGAGTCGATTCTGAACCGCATCGAGCAGCTGGTCGCCGAGGAGCACAAGCTCCAGTCCCGGGAGCAGTCCGACGCCCCGCGCGACGAGGAGCTCGAGGCCGATCGCGAGCGTCTCGACCGGGTCTCGGTCGAGCTCGACCAGTGCTGGGATCTCCTCCGCCAGGGCCGCGCCCGCCGCGACGCGGGCGAGAACCCGGACGAGGCCCACGTCCGGGACGCCGACACCGTCGAGCGCTACTGGCAGTAGGCGCGCCCGCCGGGGCGCCCTTGTGGGTCGAACGGCAATCGGAGAAGCGGCCGCGAGCCGGGCGGGCCTGGTTCCGGCCCCAACAGACGCGCACTCGCCTGACGTTTCACACGTATTTCGGGTGAAACGCGCCACGAGTCACGGGGGTTCGCTGGCTAGACGGAACTCAAAAACTTCCGGCTAGCGCCCAAGCGACCCCTCACGACCTCACCGCAGCTCGCACCCGGGCCGCCCGGACCTCGGCCGAGAGCGTGGCGACATCGTAGGCGCCGTAGTGGCGGCGGCCGTTGATGAAGAACGAGGGCGTGCCGGAGACGTTGCTGCGGTCGGCCGACTCGACATCCTCCGCGATCCGGCTCGACCCCTTGCGCTTGCGCAGGTGCTCCTGGAAACGCTCGACGTCGAGGCCGAGCTGCTGGGCGTAGGCGACCAGATCGCGGACCATCAGGGCATCCTGGTGAGTGAGCAGGAGGTCGTAGTACTCCCAGAAGTGGTCCTGGTCGGCGGCCGCCTCGCTGGCCTCGGCGGCGATTTGGGCCTGCGGGTGGACGTCGCTCAGGGGCAGGTGGCGCCACACGTATTGGAGGTCGCCGAACCCGGCCAGGAGCTCGCGGATGATCGGCTCGGCGCGACCGCAGTACGGGCACTCGAAGTCGCCGTATTCGACCAGCGTGACCTTGGCGTCCTTCGGCCCGCGAATGTGGTCGCGCTCGGGGTCGACGGGAACGGCGAGATCGACGAGCGACTCGGCGGTGCCGACCAGAGCCCGGAGGCGGGTGCGGTTCGGGAGCAGCAGGGTCAGCCGAAAGACGAGCGCGGTGAGCAGCGAGGCCGCGAGCGCGGCGGTCAACACACCCAGCTTGGCCTCCTCGAGCTCCACACCGTGGAAGGCGAGGGTGGCGATCAGAATCGACACCGTGAAGCCGATCCCGGCGATCGCGCCCCCGCCGAGGACCGAGGCCCACCCGACGGGCGGGCGCACCCGCCCCCGGCTGAGCCGGGTGACCAGCCAGGTAAAGCCGGTGATCCCGATCGGCTTGCCGATGACGTAGCCGACGATGATCCCCAGCGTGATCGGCGATCCGTAGGCCTGCGACAGGAACGAGCCGCTGATCACGATCCCGGCGTTGGCGAGCGCGAACACCGGGACGATCACGTAGCTCGAGACCGGGTGGTAGATCTGCTGCAGGCGCTCGTTGGGAGACAGGGCCGTGCGCACGCCCTGGCGCAGCGACTGCGCGAGCTCGGAGGTCGGCTGCTCGCGGAACAGGCGGAAGAGGTCGGTGGCGTGCTCGAGGTCGGCTCGCGCCGCCGGATAGGCGATGGCCAGCAGGCCGATCACGACACCGACGATCACCGGGTCGACGCCGGACTTGAGCAGTGCCACCCACGCCCCGAGGCCGAGAACGAAATACACCACGCCGTTCCGTACTCGGCGCGAGCGCGCGAGGAAGATGAAGGACAGAAAGCCGATCGCGATGAGCAACGCCGCCACCTTCACGCTCTTCGTGTACGCGGTGGCGATCACCACGAAGGCCACCAGGTCGTCGGCGACGGCGACCGTGAGCAGGTACGCACGCAGGCTCTGCGGGAACCTTCGCCCGACCAGCGCGAGCATGCCAAGGGCGAACGCGGTGTCGGTCGACATCGCCGTGCCCCATCCCCCGGCCGAGCTGCGTCCCGCGTTGAAGGCCAGATAGATCGACACCGGGATCAGCATCCCCCCGAGCGCGGCCGCGACCGGCAGGGCCAGCCGTCGCCGGTCGCGCAGCTCGCCGAGGTCGAACTCCCGCCGGGCCTCGAGCCCGACGACCAGGAAGAAGAACACCATCAGGCCGTCGTTGACCCACTGCTGGAGGGTCTGGGAAATGCCGTTGCTCCCCACCCGGATGCTGAGCTCGGTGCTCCACACGCTGTGGTAGGAGGTGGCGTCGATGTTGGCCCACAGAAGCGCCGCGACCGTCGCCGCGAGCAGGATCACGGCGCCGCCCGTCTCGGTGCGCAGGAACGAGCGCAGCGGCTCCTCGAGGTTGCGCGCCCACGCCGTGCGCCCGGTGAATGGAGCGGTGGTGACGGCGGAGTCGGTCATCGGTCGATCGGTCAGCGCTCGGCGCGCTCGCTGAGCGGATCCAAACGCTAGCTTTCGCCACGATAGTTGTGCGTACAACTATCGTGCTACGATTGCGGCCATGGAACTCGGACTGGCCACCTTCGCCGATCTCGCCCCGGGCACCACCCCAGAGCAGCGGATGCGCGAGCTGCTCGAGGAGGCCGAGCTGGCCGATCAGCTCGGGCTCGACGTGTTCGCGCTGGGCGAGCACCACCGCCCGGACTATCTGATCTCCTCGCCGGCTGTGGCGCTCGCGGCAATCGCGGCGCGGACCGAGCGCATCCGCCTCTCCAGCGCGGTTACGGTACTGAGCTCGGATGACCCGGTCCGGGTGTTCGAGCAGTTCGCCGAGCTCGACCTGATTTCCGGCGGGCGGGCCGAGATCATGGCCGGCCGGGGGTCGTTCATCGAGTCCTTCCCGCTGTTCGGCTACGACCTGGACGACTACGACGAGCTCTTCGCCGAGAAGCTCGAGCTGCTGCTCGCCATCCGCGCTTCCGAGCGCGTGAGCTGGTCGGGCCGGCTGCGCGCGCCGCTCGACGACGCTGGCGTCTATCCGAGGCCGGTCCAGGATCCGCTGCCCGTGTGGGTCGCGGTCGGCGGAACCCCGCAGTCGGTCGTGCGGGCCGGGACCCTCGGCCTGCCCCTTACGCTGGCGATCATCGGCGGTCAGCCCGAGCGGTTTGTCGCCCTGGTCGAGCTCTACCGCGAGGCCGTACAGGCCGCCGGGCACGACCCGGCGCAGGCCAAGCTCGCGATCAATACGCACGCCTTCGTCGGCGCCGCCTCAGACCAGGCGGACGCCGCCTTTGCCCCGTCGTATCTGGCGATGATGAACCGCATCGGCCGCGAACGCGGGTGGCCCCCGGCCGGACGCCCCGAGTACGAGGCGCTCCGCTCGCCCCGTGGCGCGCTGGCCGTCGGCTCGGCCGAGGAGGTCGCCGAGAAGATCCTGTTCGAGCACGAGCTGTTCGGCAATCAGCGCTACGTCGGTCAGATGAGCGTCGGCGCGGTGGCGCACGGCGACGTGATGCGCTCGATCGAGCTGTTCGGCACCGAGGTCGCACCGGTCGTGCGCCACGAGGTCGCGCGCCGGGAGGCAAGCAGCGCGGCGCGCGCACCGGCGGCCTGGGCCGGCTCGCGGTAACGCAGCGCCGTCGCGGGCCGGCGCGCGGTGACAGGATGCGGAGGATGGCGGAGTCAAAGCCGATAAGGGTGGCCGCCGACGCCTCCTCCGAGATGCCCGAAGAGCTCAACTCGCGGCATCTGTTCAAGCGGCTGGTCGAGCTCGGCCTGCTGATCGGCGTGGTGGTGGCCGTCGTCTTCCTGCTCCCGGGACTGGGCTCGCTGCGCACTCGGATCGAGCATGCCTCCGCCGGCTGGCTGGTGGCCGCCGGCGTGCTCGAGATCCTCTCGACGCTCTCCTACGTGGTGATCTTTCGCGCCGTCTTCTGCGCGCGGATGTCGTGGCGGATCTCCTACCAGATCGGGATGGCGGAACAGGCGGCCAACTCGCTGCTCCCCGCCGGGGGCGCCGGCGGGCTGGCCCTCGGGGCGTGGGCGCTCAAGCGGGGCGGCATGTCCGGTGACCACATCGCGCGGCGCACCGTGGCCTTCTTCATCCTCACCAGCCTCGCCAACGTCGGCACTCTGTTCGTG
Source organism: uncultured Solirubrobacterales bacterium (assembly GCA_963704385.1). Classification (GTDB taxonomy): domain Bacteria; phylum Actinomycetota; class Thermoleophilia; order Solirubrobacterales; family Solirubrobacteraceae; genus Palsa-465. The sequence goes on along the minus strand of OY969904.1, from coordinate 3,558,524 downwards.
TTCGCGGCCGCCTATGCTGTCGGGATCTTCGCCCCGGACAGGGATTCAGGGGTCACGCTGGGCTTCGGCGGCGCAGCCCTGTTTGGGATCCTGGTCACCCTGGCCCTTCCGTCGATCGGCTCACGGCTCGGGGCCGATGGCCAGCCGGCGCCGGCCGGCGCCCACCGCTTCCGAAAGCTGACCCACGACGGTTTCAACGCCATCGTCGCCGGCACCCGCGACGGCATCGTGCTCCTGCGCGAACGCCCGGTCGGGGTGCTGGTCGGATCCTTCGGCTACATGGGGTTCGACATCGCGACGCTCGGGGTCTGCTTCCTGGCCTTCCGCTACACCCCGGCGTTCGGGATCCTCATCGTCGCCTACATCATCGGCCAGCTCGGGGGTCTGCTGCCGATCCCGGGCGGGATCGGCGGAACGGAGGGGGGACTGATCGGCACGTTCGCGATCTACCACGTGCCGCTGTCGGCGACCGTGGCGGCGGTGCTCACGTACCGCGCGTTCCAGCTCTGGATCCCGGCCGTCCTGGGGAGCGTCGCCTTCGTGCAGCTGCGGCGAACCCTGCACCGGGAGGCACAGCCGGGCGAGATCTGCAAGCCGCTGGCCGAGCCGATCCCGATGCGGAAGCTCCCCCGGGCTGAGCCCGACCGCGCCGCGAGCTAGCGGGACTTTCCGCGAGCTAGGCGTCGGCCAGCGGATCCACGTCGCTGTCGCCGTGCTCCGCGGCCTCGATCAGTTCCTCCTCGGCGAGCTCGAACCCCTCGTCCTCGCCCTCGCCTCCCTCGGCCAGCGGGCGGTCGGCCGGATCGAGGTCCTCGTCGCCCGCGCGGCCACCGATGCGGGCAGCTTCGCTCCCAGCCGCATCGGCCTCCCGCACCTCCCATGGGTCCGGTGGATGCTCGGTCATGACCTCACCCTAGCGCCTCGGCGATCCCCGCGACGATCGAGCGCCAGGCCGACGCTCGCCGAGCTGTAGGGGCATCTAGGATCGAATGTGTGCCGATCGCGGCAGCAATCATTCTGGCGGGCGGTCGCTCCTCGCGGATGGGGTCACCCAAGGCGGCCCTCGACTGGCACGGCTCAACGCTGCTGCGACGCGTGACCGGAATCGCGGCGCGGGCGATCGATGGACCGGTGATCGTCGTCCGGGCGCCCGGCCAGGCGCTGCCCGAGCTCGATGCGTCGGTGGAGGTGGTATGTGATCCTGCCGAGGGCCGGGGACCCATGCAGGGAATCGCTGCCGGCCTCGGCCAGATCGGCGACCGGGCCGACGTCGCATACGTGTCGTCGACCGACGTCCCGCTGCTGCATCCTGCCTTCGTCCGGCGCGTCGTGCGCGCATTCGACGACTACGTGGACGTGGTACTGCCCGAGGTCGGCGGGTATCGCCAGCCCCTCGCAGCCGGCTACCGGCTCGAGGTGCTGGATACGGTGCAGGAGCTGATCGCGGCCGGCCGGCTGAAGCCCGCGTTCCTGTTCGAGCGCTGCCGAGTCGTCCGGCTGGACGACGCCGAAATGCTCCGAGACGCCGCCCTGGCCCGGAGCGACCCGGACCTGGCATCGGTGAGGAACCTCAATGAGCCGGCGGACTACGAGCGTGCCCACGCGCTGCCCGCGCCCGCGATCCGGGTCGAGCGGTTCGGGCCTCTGGCACCCAAGTCGGGGCCCCGTCGCCAGACCGTGCGGGCTTGGACGCTCGGCGACCTGGCGGGGGCGATCACCGTCACCCTGGACGAGCACGTGGTCGCCGCGCTCAACGGCGACCAGATCACGCGTGACTCGCAGCTGCCGCTGGTGGCCGGCGATGCGGTCGCCTTCATGGCCGCGGATGCCGGCGGCTGAGCGCAGGAGCCGATCCGATCCGGCTCGCCGGTGGGTTACGATCGTTCACATGAGAACGCCTGCACCGGACGGTCGTGTAGGCAGAAGCCCTGCACCCGGCGGCTATTTCGGCCGGGCGCTGATGGTCGACTTGGGTACCGGACGCACCGCAGTCAAGCCGTTGCCGGAAGCGGTGCTGCGCTCCTTCATCGGAGGCGCGGGCCTGGGAGCGTGGTTGATGCACCAGTGCTGCCCGCCGGACGCGGACCCGCTGGCTCCCGAAGCGCCGCTGATGTTCGTCTTCTCGCCGTTGGTGGGCACGCCCCTGACCACCAGCGCCAAGTTCGCGGTGGTGGCGAAGTCGCCGCTCACGGGACGGCTGACGGATGCTCTGGCCTCGAGCCACTTCGCGATCGCGGGGAAGCTGACCGGTCACGACGCGATCGTCCTGCGCGGGTGCTGTCCTGCGCCGTCGGTGGTGATGATCGACGGCAGCTCGGCCGAGGTGGCCCCGGCCGACGATCTCTGGGGCCTGTCGGCCGCCGAAGCCGAGAGGCGGCTGCGAGAGCGGTTCGGCCCTGCCTGGCGTGTGGCGGCGATCGGACCGGCCGGTGAACGCGTCGTGCGCTACGCGACCATCTCGCACGACGGTCGCCACGCCGGCCGGGGCGGGCTCGGGGCGGTGATGGGATCGAAGTGGTGCAAGGCGATCATGGTCCGCGCCGGCCACAAGGTCGCCTCAGCGGATCCGGCCCGGGTCCTCGCGGCGGCCAAGCATCTCCGGGAACGCTCGTTCGGAGCCGCCACGGCGAAGTACCGCGAGCTCGGGACGATGTCCAACCTGCTGGCGTTCAACGCGATCTCGACCCTGCCGACGCGCAACTTCTCAGCGGCCACCTTCGACGGCGCGGAGTCCCTCGGGGCGGAGGAGATCGCGGAGCTGCGCCAGGTCGCGCGCAGCTCTTGCGCGTCGTGCACGATCGGTTGTGAACATCTGTACGCGGGACCGGGTGGGAAGAAGACCCGGATGGAGTACGAGAACGTGTTTGCCCTTGGCCCCCTGTGCGGGGTGAGCGACGCCGACTCGGTGATCGCGGCCAGCGGGCGCTGTGACGAACTCGGTCTGGACACGATCTCGGCCGGCGGGACGATTGCCTGGGCGATGGAGTGCGTGGAGAAGGGACTGATCGACGCGCCGTGGCTGCGCTTCGGGGATGCCGATGCCCTGCTCCGCGCGATCGACGAGATCGGGAGCCGAGATGGCATCGGCGACCTGCTGGCCCAGGGCACGAGGTCTGCCTCGCGCCTGGTGGGCCGTGGGTCGGAGGCTTTTGCGGCTCATGTCAAGGGTCTCGAGCTGCCGGGGTACGAGCCGCGGACGCTCCAGGCGATGGCGCTTGGGCTGGCGGTCAACGCTCGCGGGGCCGATCACAACCGCTCTGGGGCCTATGAGGCCGACCTCTCGGGCCGCCACGATCGCCTCCTCGGCGGTGAGGCCCACGTCCACGCGGCGATCGAGACCGAGGACCGGGCAGCGGTAATGGACTCGCTCATCCTGTGCAAGTTCCTGCGCGGGGTGTTCGCCGATCCGTTCCCGGAATGGGCGCGCCTGCTCGAGCTCGTCACCGGCTGGGATATCGACGGTGAGGAGCTGGCCACGACGGCGCGGAGGATCGTGATGACCAAACGCCTGTTCAACCTGCGCGAGGGTTGGACCCGGGATGAGGATTGGCTTCCCGATCGTTTCCTGTCGGAGTCGCTCGAGCTTGACTCGGGCCGCACGGCAACCCTGACGCCGGCGCGACTTGAGGGGATGATCGATGCCTACTATCGGGAGCGCGGGCTGGAGTCCAGCGGTCTCCCGACCCCCGCGGCGCTCGGCCAGCTCGACCTCGTGCCGCTCGCTGCGGAATCTGGACAAATAGGTTCGCTGGGGGGAGACTAGGGACATGGCGACGACGTCGGCCCCGCGGCAAGCTCCGGTCACCGAGAGCGTGACGCTGCGCATCGACGGCCGCGAGGTGACCGTCAAAGAGGGCACGACGATCCTTGACGCGGCGGCTGCGCTCGGCATCGAGATCCCGGTGCTGTGCCACGACGAGCGCTACGACCCGGTAGGCGTCTGCCGCCTGTGCGTCGTGGACGTCGGCGCCCGCGTTTACGCCGCGGCCTGCGTGCGACCGTGCGAGGAGGGCATGGAGGTCACCACGAAGGGGGAGCGCATCGACCGTCAGCGGGCGACGCTGACCGAGCTGCTGCTGTCCGACCAGCCGGAGCCGGTGTCGGATCCCAAGGAAACCACCACCGGCGATAACGAGCTGCTCGTTCTGGTTAGTAGGTATGGCGTCGGCAAGCAGGGCGACCTGCCGCAGGGCGAAGGCCGCGGAACCGACTACTCCAACCCGGTGATCGCGGTCAACCACGACGCCTGCATCCTCTGCGACCGCTGCGTGCGCGCGTGCGACGACATCCAGGGCAACGACGTCATCGGCCGCAGCGGCAAGGGCTACGCGACCCGAATCGCCTTCGACCTGAACGATCCGATGGGCGAGTCGTCGTGCGTCACCTGTGGGGAGTGCGTCGCCGCCTGCCCGACCGGGGCTCTGACGAACAAGCCCCTGCACGATGTGCCGATTCGTCCGCGCAGCGAGCTGCGGCAGGTGGACACCGTATGTCCCTACTGCGGTGTCGGCTGCGCGCTCACGTACCACGTCGACGATGAGCGCAAGGCGATCGCATTCGCCGAGGGTCGAGCGCAGCCGGGATCGAAGGGGCGGTTGTGCGTCAAGGGCCGCTATGGCTGGGACTACGCCCGTTCACCGCAGCGACTGACCACGCCCTTGATTCGGCGCGAGGACGCCTACCCGAAGGGGCCGCTGTCAACGGACGTCCGGGGCGACGAACCCGGCGGACGCTCAGAGCGCCGACGCAAGCCCGGCGGGCTGGTCGACTACGACCAGGTGATGCCCTCGTTCCGCGAGGCGAGTTGGGACGAGGCGCTGGACCTCGTCGCGCGGCGCCTGATGGAGATCTACGCCGACGGCGGACCCGGGGCAATCGCCGGATTCGGCTCGGCCAAGTGCTCCAATGAGGAGGCCTACCTCTTCCAGAAGCTGATCCGAACAGGCTTCCACACCAACAACGTCGACCACTGCACGCGTCTGTGCCACGCCTCGAGCGTCGCCGCGCTGTTCGAGGGGATCGGGTCGGGCGCGGTCTCGACCACGTACAGCGACGTGATCAACGCCGACGCGATCATCATCACCGGCTCGAACGCGACCGCCAACCACCCGGTCGCGTCGTCGTTCTTCAAGCAGGCCCGCCGTCTGGGCACGACGGTCATCTACGTCGACCCGCGCGCCGACAAGGTCGCCGACCACGCCGACATCTTCTGCCAGCTGAAGCCCGGGACCGACGTCGCGTTCTACAACGCGGTGATGCACGAGATCATCCGCCTGGGGTTGGTCGACGAGGAGTTCATCCGCGACCGGACCTCCAACTACGAGGCGCTGGCGGAGACCGTCAAGCACTACCCGCCCGAGCGCGGCGAGCAGATCACCGGCGTCAGTGCGGAGCAGATTCGCCGGGTCGCGCGGACGTGGGGCGAGGCGGGCGCCGGGATCATCTACTGGGGGATGGGCATCTCGCAGCACACGACGGGCACCGATAACGCACGCTGCCTGATCGCGATGTGCGCGATCACCGGCAACGTCGGCCGCCAGGGCACTGGCCTTCACCCGCTGCGGGGTCAGAACAACGTCCAGGGCGCCTCTGACGTCGGGCTGATCCCAATGTTCTACCCGGACTACAAGGGCGTCGCCGACGAGGCCACGCGGGCCCGCTTCCAGAAGGCCTGGGGCGAGACCGACCTGGATCCCGTGAAGGGCCTGACCGTGACCGAGATCATCGGCTCGGCCCTGAAGGGCGGCGTGCGCGGGATGTACATGATGGGCGAGAACCCGTTCCTGTCCGATCCGAACATCAACAAGGTCCGCAAGGCGCTGTCCGCGCTCGAGTTCCTGTGCGTGCAGGACATCTTCCTGACCGAGACGTCCGAGTTCGCCGACGTGATCCTCCCCGCCTCCTCCTACATGGAGAAGGACGGGACGTACACGAACACCGACCGGCGGGTGCAGCTCGGGCGCAAGGTGTTGGATCCGCCCGGGGACGCGCGTGTCGATTACGAGATCGTGCAGGAGATCGCGCGGCGGGTCGGCCTGGACTGGAACTACTCATCGCCCCGAGAGGTGTTCGACGAGATGGTCTCGGTGATGTCGAGCTACGCCAACCTGAGCTACGACAACCTTGGGCTGACCGGCAAGCTCTACCCCAACCCGGACCCGGAGAACTCCGACGGCACGGTCGTGATGTTCGGCGAGAAGTTCAACACCGACGACGGGCTCGCCCACCTCGTGCCGGCCGAGTGGCTGCCGGCGCGCGAGCTGCCCGACGACGAGTACCCGTTCGTCCTGAACACCGGGCGGCTGCTCGAGCACTGGCACACCGGCTCGATGACGCGCCGTTCGTTCGCGCTCGACGCCATCCAGCCCCGTCCGCAGGTCTACTTGCACCCGGCCGACGCGGTCGAGTGCGGGCTGACGGACGGCGCGATGGCACGTGTGAGCTCGCGTCGCGGGACGATCGCGCTCGAGGTCAAGGTGTCGCACAAGGAAGCGCGGGGCAACTGCTTCATCCCGTTCCACTTCCGCGAGGCCGCGGCGAACCTGCTGACGATTGACGCGATCGACCCGATCGGGAAGATCCCGGAGTTCAAGTTCTGCGCCGTACGCATCGAACCCGCCACGAACGGGGACACCTCCGAGGGAGCCGACTGATGGCGGTCACCAACGGCCGCGCCCCCGGCCGGGAGGCGCGTGCCGGCAGGTTCCCCGGTCCGAGCCTGATCCCATCGCTGAACGCGATCCAGCGCGAGCACGGGTGGCTCCCGCGCGAGGAACTGCTCCAGCTGTCACGCGACACGCGCCGACCGCTCTACGAGATCGAAGGACTGGTTTCGTTCTACCCGCACTTCCGCACGGCGGCGCCGCCGACGGTCGAGGTCACCGTCTGCCGCGATCTGTCGTGCTGGTTGCACGGTGCTGACGAGCAGATCGCCGCGATCCACGAGCGCTACGGCGACGGTGTCGAGATCGAGGTCCGCGAGGTTTCGTGCATCGGGCGCTGCGACATCGCCCCGGCCGCCACCGTCGAGGAGCGGCCGGTCCGGGCCGGCGACGTCCCCGGGGCTGTGCAGCAGGTCCTCGACGGCGACGAGCCGGCCGCGCGCGCGAACACGCCGCCGCGAACGTGGCCGAACGATCCGTATGCCGGCGCGGAGCCGGGCGAGCGGTACGCCACCGTGAAGGCAATGCTCGCGGGGGGACTCGCGCCCGAGGATGCGATCCAGACGATCAAGGACTCGGGACTGAAGGGGATGGGCGGCGCCGGCTTCCCGACCGGCGCCAAGTGGGAGATCGTCGCCGAGCAGGCCGCCCAACCCAAGTACGTCATCTGCAACGCCGACGAGTCCGAGCCCGGCACGTTCAAGGACCGCCAAATCCTGGCCGAGCAGCCGCACCTGGTAATCGAGGGGATGCTGGTTGCGATGATCGTGGTCGGCGCCGAGCAGGGCTGGGTGTTCATCCGCCACGAGTACGGGCCCGAGGAGTCTGAGATCCGCTCCGAGCTCGATGCCGCGCGCGCCGCCGGGCTATTCGGCGAAGACGTGCTCGGCTCCGGACGCCGGCTCGACATCGACGTGTTCACCTCCCCCGGTGGCTACATCCTGGGCGAGGAATCGGCCCTCATTGAGTGCATGGAGGGCCACCGGGGCGAGCCGCGCAACAAGCCGCCTTTTCCCGGCGTCAACGGCCTGTGGGGGAAGCCGACGCTCATGAACTCGGTGGAGACGCTGGCCGGCGTGCCCATTATCGTCCAGCGGGGCGGTCAATGGTGGAGGGATCAGGGGGTCAACGGTGGGGTCGGTCTGAAGTTCTTTGCCGTCTCGGGCCACGTCAGCAATCCCGACGTCTATTGCGTCCCGATGGGAACGACCGCCCGGGAGTTGATCGAGCTCGCCGGCGGTCTCGGCGCGGGAGCCGAGCTGGAGGGGTTCCAGCCCGGCGGTGCCTCGTCCAACTTCCTGGGGCCCGATCAGCTCGATATCGCGCTCGACTTCAAGCCGCTGGCCGACGCCGGCTCGATGCTCGGCTCCGGTGCGGTGGTGGTGATCGCCAAGCCGACCAACCTGCTGGCCGCGGCCACCAACGTACTGCGATTCTTCCGCAACGAGTCCTGTGGCAAATGCGTTCCCTGCCGAGTCGGATCCCACAAGGCGCACCGCATCTTGACCGATGCCCTGGAGCAGGGCGTGGATGCCGACGGCATCGACGACACAATTGATCGCCTCGAGGAGACGCTGCGGCTGACCTCGATCTGTGGACTCGGGCAAGTCGCGCTCGGTCCCGTGATGAGCGTCCTGCGCGCTCAGCGGACGCCGGCCTCCGGCTGACCGCGATGGCCGCGACCGGCCGCGAGTTCTTCACCGCTCGGACGGTGGCGCAGGCGCTGGCGGAGTTCCGCCCCGACCACCGCACCGGTGGCGAGGTGGTGCCGCTCGAGCTGGCTCCGGGTCGAGTGCCGAGCGCCCATGTACGAGCCACCGAGGACCTGCCCGGGTTTGACCGCTCGAGCGTGGACGGTTTCGCGGTCCGCGCTCAGGACACGTTCGGCGCCTCCGAGTCCATCCCGGCATACCTACGCGTCTCCGGGGCGGTCCGGATGGGCACGGAGCCGGGGGGAGCCGTCGGTTCGCAGGAGGCCATCGCCATCCCGACCGGCGGAGCGCTGCCCGGAGGCGCCGACGCCGTGGTCATGATCGAGCACACCCAGGACGCGATGCCCGGAACGATCGAGGTCGTCCGCCCGGTGGCCCCGGGCGACGGGATCGTCTCCCGGGACGAAGACGTCGCCGCCGGCTCGATCATCGCGTCGCCGGGTCGCCCACTCCGCGCCCAGGACCTGGCGATGCTCGCGGCGTGTGGGATCACCGAGGTGTCCGTCCACATCCGTCCCGCGGTGACGATCCTCGCCACCGGAGACGAGGTGGTGGCACCGGAGACCGTGACGGTTGCACCCGGGCACGTGCGCGATGCGCTGAGCGTCTCGATCGGCGCGCTCGTTCAGGAGGCGGGCGGCCAGCAGCGGCCACCGTCGATCATTCCCGACGATTGCGGCGCGCTGGCAGCGGCCCTGGAAGACACCGTCGAGGAGAGCGATGCCGTCGTCATCTGCGCGGGCTCCTCGGTAGGAGCCCGAGACCAGACCGCGCTGGCCGTCGCGTCCCTCGCCCGGACCGAGATCTGGTGCCACGGACTGGCAATCAAGCCGGGCAAGCCGACGCTGCTCGCCCATCGCGACGGAATCCCAATCATGGGGTTGCCGGGGAACCCTCGTTCTGCGCTCGTCGTGTTCCGCGCCATCGGAATGCCGCTCATCCGCCGCGCCGGCGGATGGACCGATGAGTACCGCCAGGGCACCGTTCGGGCGCGCCTGACGCGAGACCTCCCCTCGGCCGCCGGACGGCTGGACGTCGTTCAGGTCCGGTTGCGTGGCGAGCAGGCCGAGCCGATCTTTGGGTCCTCCGCGTTGCTGTCAGTCCTGACCGCCGCCGACGGCTACCTGATCGTGCCCGAGGAGGCCAACGGCCTGGCGGGCGGACAGCCGGTCGAAGTGTTCCCGTATGGCTGAGCAGACCACCCCGTTCCTGCGCGATGTCCCGCTCGAGCGCGCCCAGGCGGAATGGCGGCGCTGCCGCGAAATCGCCGGCTGCCCGCCACGAGTCCAGCCGATGACGGTGTCCCTCGATCGCGCCGTCGGTCGCGTCACCGCCGAGCCGGTCTGGGCCGCCAGGTCATCGCCGCCGTTCGACTCGGCCGCGATGGACGGCATCGCCGTCCGCTCCACGCAGACCGCTGGCGCCACCGAGAGCTCGCCGCTGCTGCTGGGCAGCGACTCGTTCGTCGTCGTCGATACCGGCGATCCCCTCCCCGACGGCTACGACGCGGTGGTGATGCGCGAGGACGTCCACTACGTCGACGGCCAGGCCGAGCTGCGCTCGGCGGTGACCCCCTACGAGCACGTGCGCTCGATCGGCGAGGACATCAACGCCACCGAGCTGCTGCTGGCCACCGGCCACCGGCTGCGCCCGGTCGACATCGCGGCTGCGGCGGCCAGCGGCGCCACCGAGGTCCGGGTCCGCCGCCCACCCGTGGTGGCGATCCTCCCCACCGGCGATGAGATGCGGCCGATCGGCAGCGAGCTCGCTCCCGGCGAGCTGATGGACACGAACTCCCTCATGCTCGCCGCCCAGGCCGAGGAGGTTGGCTGTGAGACGATCGTCCTGGGAATCGAGCCCGACGACCGGAGCCGCATCGCCGGCGCCATCCAGGACGCCGTCGGCCGCTGTGACTTGCTCATCATCATCGCCGGCTCGAGCGCCGGTCGCGATGACTACACAGCCGCGCTCGTCGACGAGCTGGGGACCCTGGCGGTCCATGGCGTGGCCGTGCGTCCCGGCCATCCCGTCGTGCTCGGCGCGATCGAGTCGACGCCGGTGATCGGCGCCCCCGGCTACCCGGTCTCGGCGTCCCTGACGTTCGAGATCTTCGTCGCGCCGCTCCTCGCCGAGCTCGAGGGCGCGGCCCCGGTGCCCCGGCCGGTGACGCGTGCCCGCCTCGCTCGCAAGCTCACCTCGGCGATCGGGATGGACGACTGGGTCCGGGTTCGGCTCGGCCGCGTTGGCGAATCGCTCGTCGCCTCACCGCTGCCGCGCGGCGCCGGCGTGCTGACCTCGCTGGTTCGAGCCGACGGCCTGCTGATCGTGCCCGCCGCCGTCGAGGGACACCATGCCGGCGACGAGGTCGAGGTGTCGCTGTTGAGGGGGCTGCCTGAGATCGAGCGCACGATCGTGGCGATCGGCTCGCACGATCCGATCCTCGATCTGGCCGCGTCCACCTTGCGCTCAGATGACCCCGGAGTGACGCTGGCCTCGGGCAACGTCGGATCGATGGGCGGGCTGATCGCGCTCCGCGACGGCCTCTGTCACATCGCCGGTTCGCACCTGCTCGACCCCGACAGCGGCGCGTACACGCTCCCCTACGTCGACCAGATCCTCGCCGGGCACGACATCGCCGTCGTGCGCCTTGTCCATCGCGAGCAAGGCCTACTGGTGGCTCCGGGAAACCCGCTCGCCGTGCGCGGCATCGCCGATCTGGCGCGCCCGGAGCTTCGATACGTCAACCGGCAGCGAGGCGCAGGCACGCGAGTCCTGCTCGATTACGAACTCCGCCGGCGCGACATCGACCCCGCCTCGATCACCGGATACGGTCGCGAGGAACCCACCCACCTGTCGGTCGCGGCAGCGATCTCGTCCGGCCGGGCCGACTTCGGGATGGGTGTGAAGGCCGCGGCGCGCGCCTTCGGCCTCGATTTCGTCCCGATCGCCCGCGAGCCCTACGACCTGGTGCTGGAGCGTGGAATGCTCGACCACGAGCTCCTGGCCCCTCTGTGGCAACTGCTCGAGACTCCCTCGTTCCGCGCCGCCGTCGAGGACCTGGGCGGCTACGACACGACCGAGATGGGGCGCCGGATCCGGTAGGCGACCGCCGACGGCCTCAGCCCCCGCCCGACCCCTGCTGGTCCTCGCGCTCGCGCTGCTCGATTGCCGCGAGATTCTCCTTAAGCCTTGCCCGCAGTCGCTCCGCCGCGGCCGGAGCCCGCTCGTCCAGCGTCCAGACGTCGCGCTTGAAGAGCGCGATGAGGCGCAGCGGGGAGGTCGCGATGACCGAAGCGGTGCGCCGGCCGCCTTCCGCCAGCTCCGGAGGCGCGAACGGGTCAGGCGGTGCGGCGAACACGGCTACTTCGCCCACGACATCGCCCGGTCCGATCGAAGCCACGGTCGCGTCGTCGGCGACGATGTCAGCGGTGCCGCTCTCGATCGCGAATAGGGCGTGCCCGAGGCCCTGCTGTGTGGTGAGGGCCTGCCCGGAGGGGACTTCGACCTCGTACGCCAGGCTGGCGACGGCGGACAAATCCGCCTCCGGTAAGTCGGCAAAGAACCGGACCGCGGCAACCCGCGAACGCTCCATCCGCCCAACTTACACCACAGCTCAACCCGGCCGGGGGCCCCGCCAATCCGCCGCTAACCTTAAGTAAGTGCCGAAGAAGAATCACGAAGAAACCACCAATCTGTGGGTCCTTGAGACCCAGACGAAGGGGACCGGCGCGAACATGGTCCCGCTCGAGAAGGTGCTGCGGGGACCTTCGAAGGCGGTCCCGGGTTTCCAGTTCCGCAAGCTCGAGCCACGCGAGGTCGATCCCGGGCCACCCGAGCCCTACCGCTTCAGAGTCGTCGACCTAATGACGCGGCAGGTGCTCGCGGATGACGTCGACGCACGTGCCGCGGTGCACGCACTCGAGGACGTTCGGAGCATCGTGGACGTCACGGTCTTCGTGTGGGAGAGCAAGGCCGAGCGCTGGCGGATGCTGACCTTCGGCGAGACGCAGGCGCTGTGGGAGCACCGTGGGCAGCGTGCGGCGGACCCGGTGGCGACGGGCGAATCGGCCGAGCCGGCGTGAAAAGATGAAGGCCTGGCCATGGCACGCCTGATCGGGATCAATCACGTCGCCCTCGAGGTCGGGGACATCGACGAGGCGCTGGGCTGGTACGGCCGGTTCTTCGATCTCGAGTTGCGGAGCCGGGGCCCGAGGATGGCTTTCATCGACATGGGCGACCAGTTCATCGCGCTCGCCGCCGGTCGAACGCAGCCGCCCGACGAGGCCCGGCACTTCGGGCTCGTCGTCGACGACAAGGAGCAGGTCCGCGCGGCGCTCCAGGAGTCCGGCGTGAGCGTGCGGCCGTCAGGCTCGCTCGATTTCGTGGACCCGTGGGGCAACCACATCCAAATTGTCGGCTACCGCGACATCCAGTTCACCAAGGCTCCCAGCGTGCTCAAAGGGATGAACGCCGACGGGCTCGAGAAGACCGAGAGGGCGCTCGGCGAGCTGAGGAACAAGGGACTCGACAGCTGAGCTGGCCCGCGCCGGCCGCGGCTCACCTGGGCACGAGGGCGACGACCGACGGCCCGGAGTACGCGTGGTCGTGGTCTCGACACGCCCTCGAGAAGGAGAACTGCACGACGTCGTCCCGGGCGCCGCTGTAGCTCGCGAACAGCGTCACCGTGCCCCTGGTCCCTGCGCGGCAGCGAGCGTCGGTGGTGCTGGCCACTCGGACGGGAAGGACCATGCGGTTCCCGACCGCGCCACCCAGAGTGGCTCCGTGGACCGGAGTGACCGCGCCGCTGGTCACGGTGAGGATGATCTGCCGGTCGGAAGCACCGGCGGTACGGTCGACCTGGCAGATCTTGCCCGTGGCTCGCGTGCCCGACAGCGTTCCGTTCCCGTGCGCATACGTGCCGCTGGCGGCCTGGATCGCCGCCCCGGCGTGGAAGCCCCAGGCCGGGTTGGCCGGGCCGGCCGGGAGCGAGCAATAGGCGGGCTGCTGCGCGGCGCCCGATGACGCCCCGGCGCCCGGCGCCGCCTCGGCGAGCGCGGCACAGACCGCTACCGCAGCAGTGGACACCGCGACCCAACGCACGCGCGCCCCGGGCGAACGCCGCCGACTCGTCATCGTACGACAACTATAGGCCCAGCTCGGGCTTCTCACGCGGTTCAGTCCAGACCCGGCACCCTCACGGCAAAGGTGGCCAGCACCTTGGCGAGCTCCTGCTCGCCGGCCTTGAGCAGGCAGCTGGCGTGGACGAGCGAACGGCCCATCCGGTCGATGCTCGGGAGCGCCTCGATCCACTCGCCCCCGCTCACCCCTTGCAGGAAGGCGATGTGCAGGTCCGCGGTCCACATGGTCGCGCCCTTGGGGAGGCTGGACCTGACCGCGGCGCTGAGCGCAATGTCGGCCAGGGTCATGAGCAGACCACCGTGGACGCGTCCGCCCCGGTTCAGGTGTTGCGCCTCGACGGCCACGCCGACGATGGGAAGCGGCCCGCGGGCGTTCAGGTAGAGGGGCCCAACGCGATCCGCGAACGGGCTTGGGTCCAGTGGCTCGAAGTCAGGCGGCGCCGGCACGGGCCGGGAGCTTACGATGCGGAAACGGCCCGGCGGCTCGTAGTCGAGCCACCGGGCCGCTTGCGCCGCCGGAACGAAGTCCTTAAGCCGCCTCGCGGAGCGACTCGAGCTCAGCGTTGCCGGCCAGCCGCTGGAGGCCGCGCTCTTCAAGCTTGCGGGCCTGCTCCGTGGTGATCCCGAGCTCCATCCCAGCCTGTCTGGGCGTCCGAGGCTCGTCGCCGGTCAGTCCGAAGCGCAGCCTGATGACGTTTCGCTCCTCTTCGGGCAAATCGTCGACCAGAGCGTTGACCCGGACGTCGCGGTCGGCGTCGGCGACCTCCTCGAGCGGCTGGGGACGCTCGCTCGCGAGCAGATCGCCCAGGGCGGTCTCGCCGTCATCGCTCACGGGCTGATCGAGGCTAGTCATGGCTCGGTTGAGCTCCCTGAGCTCCGCCACCTCGTCAACCGGTAGCTCGGCCACCTCGGCCAGCTCATCGTCCGTGGGCTCGCGGCCGAGCTTGACGTTCAGCTCGCCTTCGAGCTTGCGGATCTTGACCTGGCGCTGGGCCACGTGCACCGGAACTCGGATCGTCCGACCGTGATTCTGGAGCCCGCGCTGAATCGCCTGGCGGATCCACAGCGTCCCGTAGGTCGAGAACTTGAACCCGCGCCGCCAGTCGAACTTCTCGACGGCGCGAATCAGGCCGAGCATGCCCTCCTGTACGAGGTCCTCCATCGAAAGGCCGTGGCCCTGATAGCGGCGAGCCTGGGAAACGACCAGGCGCAGGTTGGCATTGATCATGCGCTCCTTGGCCTCAAGGTCTCCGCGCTCGATCCGCTTGGCCAGCTCGACCTCCTCGGCTGCGGTCAGCAGTGGGTGCAGGCGGGCGCTGCGAAGGAACAGCGAGAGCGAGTCGGGCATCGTCGAACCCGGCTGCACGTCGCCCGCCGGCTCCGGCCGCACCGCAGCATGAGCCGAGCGACGGCGCGTCTGGCGCCGGTTCGCGCCGGCCGCACGCGTTCGCCGCGTGCGTCCGCTCTCGTTGGAAATGGTTTCGTGGTCGCGTACGCGAGTAGCGCCTTCGCGACCCTCAGATGTCGTATTCAGTGTGTGTCTCCGGGGTATTGACATGGTTCGATACACGTCGAATTATAGCATTGTTCGACGGTCATCGAACGATGCCTGCAACGAGTCGGTACGGGAAAAAGCTCATGATTGACGGGTGGTCACGGAGGACAGGCCGGAGCCGCTCGAGCCCGAGGTGGAGCTCGTCGATCCCGAGCTCGAGCTCGTGGATCCGGAGCCGGTAGCGCCCGCCGAACTGAGCGACGTGGTCGTGCCCGACGCGGTGCTGCCGGCGCTCGAGGCCGTGAGGGCCGGATCGTGCCCGGTCACCAACTGGGTGAAGATCACGCCCCACAGGGCGAGAAACAGCGCCACCGCGATCATCGCCCCTCGGGACCGGATGCGGCGCACGCGCTGACGTCGGACGCGAAGCCGCTCGGCGGCCAACGCCTTGCCCTCCAGCCGGGCTCGGTCGCGAGGCTCGCTCTGCCGTGCCGGGCCGGGGTTTCCCCCGAAGTAGGGGCGGGGTATTGCGTGGTCCTGAGTTGCCAAGTTCGGCTCCTGTACGTCCGGGTTGCACAGAAAGCATCGGCACCTCGTGTGAGATCTCAATAGGGAGATGTTGAGAAGAACCTAAGAACGCGCGGGCGGCGGGATCGTCCGATGCGAGCCGTCGTCCAGCACGATCACCCCACCGTGTGCAAGCCAACGCTCGGCCTCGCCCGGGCCGGCGAGGATCGCCGCCTTGGACATCGCCTCGGCGATCACTCCGGTCGGGGCCAGGGCCGTGACCTGCACGATCCCGGTGAACGCCGGCTCACCGGTGGCCGGGTCGAGCAGGTGGTGGGCGGGGCGGCCCGATGACCCGGTCCAGCTTCGCTTTCCGACGCCGCTCGTGGCCACCGCGCCCTCGCTGAGCGCAAACACGGTAAGGATCGACCCGTCGAACGGGCTCGTCACCTCGACATCCCGCGCGGCTCGAGCGGCCCCGCCCAGCCGGATGTCGCCGCCGCAATCGACCGCGAAGCTCGGATGCCCGGCGAGCAGCGGGGCGAGCGTGTCCGCGAACAGGCCCTTGACGATGCCGCCGCTGTCGAGCTGCACCCCCGGCGGGCGGGTCACGGCGCCGGCCGTGGGATCGACGCTCACCTCGCGCCAGCTGGCCCGAGGGCTCGGCCCACCCGGCCGGCGGGGCGGCGCGAGGGCCATCGACTCGCGGAGCGCGGGTGGTGGCGACTCGAGGTCGCCGGTGTAACCGGCCCGTTCGATCTGGTGCCCGAGAGTGCCGTCAACCAGGCCTGCCGTCAGACTGCCGACCGCTCCGACGGCCTCGGCGAACCGGAGCATCATCGAACTTACGGGGACGGTCCACCGCGGGTCGCGGTTCAGGCGCGAGAGCTCGCTGTCTGGCTCAAAGCGCGAGAACTTCCGGTGCCAGAGCTCGAGCCGGCGCCTGATCGCGGCCGCGGCCTCGTGGGGAGTGCCCGCCGGCCCACGACCACTCACGAGTACGACGCACGTCGTGCCGAAGCACGCGAACGCCTCGCTCGCCTCGGTCGGCTCGGTCACCGCAGCCATGCCGGCAGTCTCATCCCCCGGGGTAAGACGATCGTTAGAGACCGGCCGTGCCGGTCAGCTCTCGGTCAGGCGGCGGAGCAGCGCCACCGCCTCGCCGAGGAACTGCTGCTCCTCCTCGGACAGGAGCGCGATCGTCTGGGCCAACCAGCCCTCGCGCTGGCGTCGGTCGGCGTTCAGCGTGGCGCGACCCTCGGTCGTGAGCTCGACCAGGGCCCGGCGGCGGTCGTCCGGATCGGGATGGCGCTGCACCAGCCCGTCGGCCTCGAGCTCGCTCACGGTCTGGGCCATCGACTGCGGGCGCACCCGCTCGGCTGAGGCCAGGTCGCTGACCGAGCGCGAACCTTCACGGTCCAGGCGGCCCAGGACCGAACCGTGGGTCAGGGGGAAGCGATGCTCGGTCCGGAGCCGGCGGACCAGCTGGCCCAGGACGACCCGTAGGTCGCTGGCGACCTGCGCGGCGTCGGGAGGTGTCTGCGTCTTGGCCATGACCGACAGGTTAACTGAACAGGTTACCTGTATAATACCCTGATGTGAACAGGGCCTCCGCGTGAACGGCAACGGACACCGCAACGGGAGCGTCGCTTCGGCCGGCGACAGCTACAAGTGGATCGCCCTCTCCAACACCACGCTCGCGATCCTGCTGGCGACGCTCGACGTCTCGATCACCATCATCGCGCTGCCCGACATCTTCCGGGGCATCCGTCTGGACCCGTTGGTCGCGTCCAACAGCCTCTACCTCCTGTGGATGATCCTCGGCTACATGGTCGTGGGCAGCGTGCTGATTGTCAGCCTCGGTCGCCTCGGGGACATCTTCGGGCGCGTCCGGATCTACAACCTGGGCTTCGTCATCTACACGGTCGCCTCGATCCTGCTGACGGTCGACTGGCTGACCGGGCGAGCCGGCGCGACCTACCTGATCGTCTTCCGGCTCTTCCAGGGCGTGGGTGGGGCCTGCCTGATGGCCAACGCCGCCGCGATCATCACCGACGCCTTCCCGGTGAACCAGCGAGGGATGGCCTTGGGGATCAACAACATCGTGGGTGTCAGCGGGATGTTCATCGGACTCGTCCTCGGCGGCCTGCTGGCCCCGATCAGCTGGCGGCTGGTGTTCCTGATCTCGGTACCGGTCGGCGTGTTCGGCACGGTCTGGGCGTACCTCAAGCTCGAGGAGCGCAGCGAGCCGCGGCGCGGCGTGCGGATCGACTGGTGGGGCAACCTGACCTTCGCGCTCGGCCTGGTGGCGCTGATGGTCGCGATCACCTATGGGATCCGACCCTACGGCGGGCACAGCACCGGTTGGACCAGCCCCCGCGTGCTCCTCCTCGTCGGCGGTGGCGTCGCCTCGCTCATCGCCTTCGTCATGATCGAGCGTCGCGTCCGGGATCCGATGTTCAGCCTACCCCTGTTCCGGATCCGCGCCTTCACGTTCGGGACCATCTCCACGTTCCTGGCCGCGCTGGCCCGGGGTGGGCTGATGTTCATGCTGATCATCTGGCTGCAGGGGATCTGGCTCCCACTGCACGGCGTCGACTTCGCCAAGACGCCTCTGCTCGCCGGCATCTACATTCTGCCGCTGACCGCCGGAATGCTGATCGCCGGACCAACGTCCGGATATCTCTCAGACCGCTACGGCGCCCGGTGGTTCGCCACCGGCGGGATGGTCGGGGCGGCGCTCAGCTTCGCCCTCCTGGCCTTTCTCCCGATCGACTTCTCCTATCCCGTGTTCGCCGCCGTGCTCGCCTTCAACGGCATCTCGATGGGGCTGTTCGCCTCCCCGAATCGGGCCGCAGTGATGAACAGCCTCCCGCGGGGCGACCGTGGCGCCGGCGGAGGGATGAATCAGACCTTCCAGAACTCGGCCCAGGTCGTCTCGATCGGCGTCTTCTTCAGCCTGATGATCATCGGACTGGCGGGGACGCTCCCCCACGCCCTGAGCACCGGGCTGCAGGCCCACGGCGTCGCGGCCGGGGACGCGGCGCGCCTGTCCCACCTCCCCCCGATCTCGATCCTGTTCGCAGCCTTCCTGGGCTACAACCCCCTCCAGCACCTGCTCGGGCCGCATGTGTTCGCGGCCATCAGCGCGCCCAACCAGGCCCTGCTGGCCGGCCGCTCGTTCTTCCCGCACCTGATCTCCTCCGCCTTCCGAGCCGGACTGCACGAGGCGTTGGCGTTCGCGATCGTGGTCTGCCTGATCGCCGCCGCCGCCTCCCTGATGCGCGGCGGGCGCTATCACTACGCCGATGAACCGCCTGCCGCGCCAGCCGATGAACCGTCCTCCGACCCCGTCACCAACGCCGGATCACTGCGAGCCGTCCAGCGTGTAGCCTGACGACCGGCGGATCCTGACCGCCAGTGGGTTCAATGTCGACTGACCGCGTTTCGACCGACGTCCTGCCGCAGGACGCAGATTTCGAGCAGTGGAGCCTGCTGGCCTTCATCGCTCGTGACAAGCGGCTGCTGTTCGGCGCGCTGGCCGTGCTGGCCGTCGTGGTGACGGTCGTCGTTCTCGAGATCGTCGGACCGAAGGTCACGTCGGTCGCCGATTCCACGTCGTGCTCGCAGTGGGGGTCGGTCACCGACACCGAGCAGATCGCCTACGCCAACCTCTATCTCAAGGAGCACGGCACGCTTCCCGGCGGCGCGACCGGCGTGGCCAACGTCGAGGCGGCGATCAACTTTGGCTGTGTCCAGGCCTTCAGCTCGGACGAGGAGGACACCGTGTCCGTGCTCCAGGCCATCAGAGGGCAGTACTGACAGCGGTCCCGGGCGCCCGCGCCCTGATCCGCTTGGATATGACCGCGCACCAATTGTTGGCCGCCGGGCCAATGCGCGCATCATGCTGCTGACCGAGGATCGTGACCCCCATGGCCGCCGATCTGATCATCTCCTACGACGGGACGGCCAACGACGATGACGCGTTGGCCCTCGGCCGGTTGCTCGCCAGGACGGGCGCGACGCCGGCCCTGGCCTACGTGCGTCATTCCCGGGAGTTCGACCCCCGGCGCGAGGACCTGGCCCAGCACGACGCCGAGCGACGCCTCGAGCAGGGCGCGACGCTGCTGGGCGAGGACTCCGTGGCCCGCCACGTCGTGGTCAACCCCTCGACCGGCGAGGGCCTGGCCCAGCTCGCCGGTTCCGAGGGCGCATCCGTGATCGTCTTTGGATCCGACTACCGGACGCCTCCGGGCCATGTGGAGCCGGGGACCTCTGCCCAGTATCTGCTCGATGGTGGTCCGGTGGCGGTGGCGATCGCCGCCGCCGGCCTGCGAACGAGGACCGAGGCGACGATCGGAACAATCGCTGTTCCGCTGGCCGGGCCCCACAACGACGTTGCTCGCCAGACCGCCGCTGCGCTCGCCGGCAAGCTCGGGGCGGCCGTCGTGGAGTCGAGCACCGAACCGGTGGACCTCACCGTGGTCGGATCACAGCCCGAGGCTCCCGAGGGACACGTCGTGATCGGCGGCGATGTGCGCTCCGAACTCAACCGTGCTCGAAGCTCGGTGCTCGTGCTGCCGGCCGGCGTGCCCCTCGCGCTCTGAGCCCCTACACCACCGCTCGCGGCTCGGCCACGGGCGTCTCGCCGGTCACCAGGCCGGGAAGGCGAAGGGCGAAGACCGACCCATGGGGGGTGCTCGCCACCGTGCAGCTTCCCCCGTGGCGCTTGGCGATCGCATCGACGATGGCCAGCCCCAGCCCGACGCCACCGGCGGAGCGGGTGCGGGCCACGTCGGCCCGGGCGAACCGATCGAAGATCCGTTCCAACGCCTCGTCGGCGATTCCGCAGCCCTCATCCGCGACCTCGATCACAACGCCGCGCGAGTCATCGGCGCGCGCTCGCAGCTCGATCGCGTCGTGCTCCGCGGTGTACTTGACGGCGTTCTCGACCAGGGCGTCGAGCGCGGCCCGGAGGCGATCGCGGTCGACGATCAGCCGGCCGGTCACCAGCGGCCCCAGTCGCCACGCGCGAGGGGCCACCTCGGCCCAGCGCATGAAGACGTCCTCCAGGAACGACTCGAGCTCGAGCTCGTCGAAGCACAGAAAGTCAGGCTGGTCGGCGGCGGCCAGGACCAGCAGCCGTTCGACGATCGCGTCGATCCGGGCGAGCTCGTCGAGCGCGATGTCGATCTCACCATTGTGGTCGCCTCCACGCACCATCTCCAGGTGCCCACGGGCGATCGTCACGGGCGTGCGCAGCTCGTGGGAGGCGTCATGGATGAAGCGCTCGTGGCGCTCGAGCAGCGAGCGCCGCTGCTCCGCCCGCTCCTGGGCCACTCGGAGAGCGTCCTGGCGCCGACGAGCATGCCAGACGATGGCCAGGAACATCACCCCCATCAGCGGCACGACCAACAGGCTGTCCCAGGAATGGGTCCCGCGCAGCGCGTCGACCACCATCGGGGACGCGGTCAGGGCGATCACGCAGGCGAGCACGATCAGCGTCGCCTGCAGCGGCCAGATCCGCAGTCCGTAGACGATCGTGAGCGCGATCCACACGAAGAAGAACGGGATCATCCGGAGCTGGGGTATGACCAGGATGGCCACGCAGTTGGCCGCTGTGAACGCGAGCCATAGCGTTTCGAGACGGTGGCGCCGGAGCAGCGCCCGGAGGTCAGGCAGCCGCGCGATACCCGGCATTGCGGACCGTCTCGATCGGGGTGTCGGGGCCTAGACGCCGGCGAAGCCGCCGCACGCAGACGTCGACCACGTTCGACCTGGGATCGAAGTCGTAGCCCCACACCTCGGCCAGGAGACGTTCGCGGCTGACCACCTCGCCGACGTGCTGCATCAGGAAGTGCAGCACGCGGAACTCGCGGTCGGAGAGGTCGGTCACCGTCGAGCCGACCCGGGCCTGCCTGCTCGCCAGATCCAGGGCCAGCCGTCCCACCTGGATCGTGGCGCCGTCGTCGCTCACGCGGGCCCGGCGCAGATGCACTCGGGCGCGGGCCAGGAGCTCATCGAGCGAGAACGGCTTGGCCACGTAGTCGACCGCGCCGAGCTCGAAGCCGCGCAACTTCGTCGAAAGGTCGGCCCGGGCGGACAGGATCAGCACCGGAAGGTCCGAACGCAGCGCGTGGAGTTCGCGCAGGACGTCGAGTCCGTCACGCCCCGGCAGCAGCAGGTCGAGGATCACGAGGTCGTAGCTGCCCGCGAGCGCGCGCGTGAGGCCGTGCTCGCCGTCCTCCACGACGTCGACGCGGAAGCCCTCGGCCTCGAACGCCCGAGCCAAGAAGGCCCGGATCCGAGGCTCGTCTTCGACGATCAGTATCCGCATCTCCCCGACACAAAATGACCGACAAATGACGGCCACATGACAATGCCGTCATTTCCGACGTTGTTCGCGCACGGAAATGTATAACAGGGGCCCACTTGGCGAGACGAGGAGAGGAGCAGGCTTCGCGTCAGAAAATCGAACGGGGGAAAGCAGGACGGGGGCAGTGAGCGCGACGGCCAAGCGCGCGATTGTGACGACGATCCTCGCCGTCGCCGTCTGTGTGGCGATCGGGCTGTACATCGGCCTGTACCTGATCAACGTGCCCGGCTCGGTGGCCGCGGTCACGACGCCGACCGGAGCCCAGCTATATCTGGCCACGGTGCCGGCGGCCGAGCTGAGTGATCCCCACAACACGTGGGTGTCGTTCTACGCCGTCAATGCCAGCTCGGGCAACTGGCGACACAAGACCACCTATGTGGTGCCGGCGAACACGCTCGTGCACGTGACGATCTACGAGTACGACACGCAGACGGGGCTCCGCAACCCGTTCATCAGCCAGGCCAGCGGCACCGTCGGGGGGACCTTCCTGCTCGACGGCACGACGACCAAGGCCATCAATCCGGACACCGCCTCGCACGTGTTCGCCGTCCCGCAGATCGGGCTATCGGTGCCCTTGGAGGGACCCGGGAGCAATGCCAAGAACCTCTGTGCCAACGCGCCGTGTTCGCTGAGCAACGCCCACGAAACGATCTCGTTCACCTTCCGAACCCCGGGCAAGGGCCTGTACCGGTGGCAGTGCTTCGTGCCGTGCGCGGCCGGATTCATCCAGGGCAACGGCGGGCCCATGCAGACCGTGGGCTACATGGACGGTTTCCTCAAGGTCGTATGAGCGGCCCCGGCGAGCGCTGAGCGTGGAGAGCGACCACCACTTCCGGAACGTCGTGCTGCTGTGGCTGCTGGCGAACGTGATCTTGTTGCCGATCGTCGTGTTCGTCATCGGTCCCGGTATGCCGCCGGGCAACGGGAGCGTCGAGGCGTCCGGTCAGGTCGTGGACAACACGGTGCTGCTGGCCACGGCCACCCCGGTCGCGTTGGGGGTGCTCGTCTACTACGCCTACGCGCTGTGGGCCTTCCGCGAGCGCTCGCCCGAAGTGGTGGTCGACGGCCCGCCGATCCGCGGCAACTCGAGCGTGCAGTTCTGGTGGCTGATCGTCACCACCGCGCTCGTGCTGTTCCTGGCCGGCTACGGCACGGTCAGGCTGCTCGCCGACGGCTCAGGCGGCGGTCAGGGGCCCAACCCGATTGCCATTCCCGCGCATTCGAAGCCCCCGCTGCAGGTGCAGGTGATCGCCCAGCAGTGGCAGTTCACCTACCGCTATCCGTCCTATGGCGGCTTTGAGACGCGGCAGATCGAGCTGCCAGAGCACACGCTGGTCGAGTTCAACGTGACCTCGCTTGACGTGATCCATTCGTTCTGGGCCTACGAGCTGGGGGTCAAGGCGGACGCCAACCCGGGCGAGAACAACATCGCGTACGTGACGACCAAGGGACCGTTGAACTTCCACGTGCGGTGCGCGGAGCTCTGCGGGCTGTGGCACGGCTACATGTTCAAC
This sequence comes from uncultured Solirubrobacterales bacterium, assembly GCA_963704385.1. GTDB lineage: Bacteria > Actinomycetota > Thermoleophilia > Solirubrobacterales > Solirubrobacteraceae > Palsa-465. Next base: position 3,535,120 of record OY969904.1, on the reverse strand, counting down.
TCGGGTCAGGTCGTCCCCAAGGCGCAGTTCGCTTCCTGGATCACCCAGCAACGGCTGCAGTACGCACCGGCGACGAAGTCGCTGCCCCCGTACTCGACGACGTACTTCCCACAACCCTTGAGGAGGGGCGGATGAGCGCGATTGCAGTGTCGGCCCCGGCCCGCCGCTCCGGCTGGGGGCAGCTGCTGGGCTTCAACATGCTGACCGGGATCGTGCTCGGGGTCGGCGGGTGGTTTCTCGGCTACTTCATCGGCGATCACATCCACGGTGCCGGCGTCGCCTACTACAGCACCGAGTCCGGGCAGAACGACATCGCGATCATGCTCGGCTACTTCCTCGGTGTGGTCGGCTTCCTCGTCGGGCTGGGCTTCGCCAACTACCCCCTCGGGCGGATGCTGGGGCACCCGCCGAGCCTGGCCGAGCGGGAGGCAGAGGAGCACGGGCTTCTTCGCTACTTCTCGCTGAGCACCGACCACAAGGTCGTGGCCAAGCAGTACATGATCGGGATCGGGCTGTTCTTCGCCATCGGCGGGTTGAACGCGATGCTGATCCGCACCGAGCTGCTCCAGCCCAACGTGCACGTGTTCGGGGCCAACCAGTACCTGACGCTGGTCGGCATGCACGGCTCGATGATGATGGGGATCATGAGCTCGGGGATCCTGGGGCCGTTCGCGAACTGGCTCGTCCCGATCATGATCGGCTCGCGGCGGATGGCCTTCCCGCGGATCGAGTCGTTCACGTTCTGGCTGCTGATGGCCGGCTCGGTGATCCTCCTCACCACGATCTTCTTCGGAGGCTTCCAGACCGGCTGGACGGGGTATCAGCCGCTCGGCGCCCAGGGCACGGCGGGCTACGACGCCTACATCGGCTTCTTTGCGCTCGTCGGGATCTCGATCACGCTGTTCGGGTTCAACCTGGTGGTCACGATCATCACCATGCGCGCGCCCGGGATGACCTGGTCGCGGCTGCCGATCTTCGTCTGGGCCGCGATCTCGACCGGCGCGCTGATGGTGCTGGCCGCCCCGATGCTCATCGCCACCCTGTTCATGGCGGCCATGGACCGAACGGTGCAGACCGCGTTCTTCATTCCCGGCGCGGGCGGCAGCGCCTACCTGTTCCAGAACCTGTTCTGGGTCTTCGGCCATCCGGAGGTGTACATCCTGGCCTTGCCCGGCTTCGGGATCGTGCTCGAGCTCCTGCCCGTGTTCGCGCGCAAGCCCCTGTGGGGCTACCGCCTCGCGGTGGCCGGGATGCTCGGCGTGACGTTCCTGAGCTTCTTCGTGTGGCAGCACCACCTGTTCGTGTCGGGCATCAACGCCGACCTGCGGCCGTTCTTCATGCTCTCCACCGAGCTGATCTCGATTCCCACCGGATTCATCTTCCTGTGCGCGATGGGGACGCTGTGGCGCGGGCGAATACGGTTCAGCGTGCCCATGCTGTTCTGCCTGGCCTGGGCGTTCAACTTCCTGTGGGGCGGGATCTCGGGCGTGTTCAACTCCGACGTCCCGAGCGACGTGACCACCCACGGCAGCTTCTTCGTGATGGCCCACTTCCACTACACGATCATGGGCGGGCTGGTGTTCGCCTTCTTCGCCGGGATCTACTACTGGGTGCCGAAGATGTACGGCTTCAAGCTCAACGAGACGCTCGCCAAGGTCCACTTCTGGGTGATGTTCATCGCCTTCAACTCGACCTTCGCCCCGCTCTTCGGGCTCGGCTTCCTGGGGATGGCGCGGCGCGTGGTCACGTATCCCGCGGACCTCCAGGGTCTCAACGACTGGGTGTCGGTGTCGGCCTACGTGCTCGGGCTCTCGATGCTCGTCTTCCTGTTCAACGTCGTCTGGTCGCTGGTGATCAAGCGCGAGCCGGCGGAGGTCAACCCGTGGCACTCCAAGTCCATCGAGTGGCAGCTGCCCACGCCGGTGCCGGTCCACGACTACAACCGGATCCCGGTCTTCGACCACGACCCCTACCCGTACGGCGAGCCGGTGCCCGCCGGGCGCCCGGCGGTAGCTCCGGCAGGGGGGAGCGCCTAAACCATGGAAGCCTCAGCTCCCCACGCCGAGGGCTTCCAGCCCGAGCCGCGCCAGTGGCAGCCCCGCGCGATCTGGGTCGGCGGGCGGCTGCTGTGCGGGTCGATCTCGTTCTTCTTTGCCTCGTTCGTGTTCGCCTTCTTTTACCTGAAGGCGCTGGACGTCAACCACAACTGGACCATCGGCCCCGTGCGTCCGTCTGAGGGCCTGGGGGTGGCGGTCATGGCGCTGTTCCTGGTCGGCGCGGTGATCTACCGCCTGGCCGCCAGCCGCCCCGGCGACGTCCTGGCGGCGGGGATCATCGCCGTCGTGATGTCATTGATCGCCGTGGGGGTCCAGTTCTTCGAGTACACCCAGCTTGACTTCGGCGCCGCCAGCGGCGGCTACGCGGCGGTGTTCTTCGGCTGGACGGCCACGTACGCGATCTTGGCCCTGTTCGGCATCTTCTGGATCGAGACCCAGATGGCCAACCTGTGGCGGATCAGACGTGAGGGTCCGCGGGAGATCGAGATACCGGCCGGTGAGGAGGTGCTCCTGCGAGCCGGCGTCGAGGCCTCGTCGTTCTACTGGACCTACTTCGTGGTGATCGGCGTCATCGCCTACGTCTGCCTCTACCTCGTCGGACCATGAGCCTCGCCCACTGGGAGCTGGACCCGTCGCTGGTCTACGTCGGCCTGGCGGCGGGCCTGTACATCCTCGGCAGCCGGGGGCGTTACAGGCCCAAGCCGCTCGAGGCTCTTGCCTTCTTTACCGGGCTCCTGGCGATCGTCATAGCACTCGACTCGCCGATCGACTACTACGCCGACGAGCTGTTCTGGGTGCACATGTTCCAGCACGTCCTGCTGCTGACCGTGGCGCCGCCGCTGTTCCTGCTCGGCCGCCCCTGGCCGCGGATGTGGCGGGCGCTCCCGCTCGAACCGCGGACCGCGGCCGCCCGCACGATCGCCCAGGCCGGCTGGACCGCGCCGCTGCGCGCGCTCGCCCGGCCGCTTCCGGCGTTCATCCTGTTCAACGGCACGATCATCTTCTGGCACATCCCGGCCGCCTATGACCTCACGCTCACCAACGGGACCGTGCACGTGTGCGAGCACGCGATGTTCTTCTTCACGGGCCTGCTGTTCTGGGCGCGGGTGATCGACCCGGGGCCGCTGCGTCCGCGGCTGATGTGGCCGGTGCGGATCGCCTACGTGTCCGGGGCCATGGTGGTGACCTGGGTCCTGTCGATCACCCTGGTCATCATCCCGCACCCCTTCTACAGCTACTACGCGGCCCTGCCGACGCGGCCAGGTGGGATCAGTGAGCTAACGGACCAACAGCTGGCCGGCGGCGTGATGTGGGTGCTCGGATCGCTCGCCTACACGATCACGTTCATCCTCGGCTTCTACCGCTGGCTCGAGCCGGACGGCTCGACCAGTGCGGAGCCGGCGGCGTACACGACCTGAGGAGGAGAGAAACGTGCCAGCCATCCCCGTCGCAACCTTTCTCGCCGGCTCGCTGCTGTCATTGCTACTGCCAATTCTCCTGCTGATCGCACTCGTGGTCTGGTACGTGAAGTTCATTCGGCGCGTCCCCGAGACTGACGGCCGGGATGCCAGTTCGTCATCGAGCGCGGTGGACCCCGCGCCGGGCGCCTCGCCTGAGGCCGGCCAGCCGCCCGGACCAAGCTGATGGAGGCGGGCGCCGGCGCTAGCAGGCGTCCGCGGCCGTGGTCGACCCACCGGGCTCGGATCGTCGCGCTGCTGGTGCTCGCCGCCGTGGTCGGCGTGGGTGTCGGTCTCGGCGTGCACGGGCTGAATGCGAAGCCGGCCGCCGCACCGAAGGTGGTGCAGACACGCTATGGACTGCACGGCGTGGCCACCTGGGGCGAGGGAGCGCGAGTGGCGCCCATGATCAACACTCTGCCCGATCAGACCGGGCACCTGTTCTCGCTGGCCTCTCTGCGCGGGCGGACGGTGGCCATCGTGTTCTTCGACTCCCACTGCCACCAGGAATGCCCGCTCGAGGGGCGGGCACTGTCGGCCGCCGAGCGCGCCCTCCCCGCCGCCCAGCGTCCGGTCCTGGTCGCCGTCAGCGTCAATCCGCAGGACACGCCGGCGAGCGCGGCCGGCGCGGCGCGGGCGTGGGGGCTCGCGGGCGTCGCGCCGTGGCACTGGCTGATGGGCACCCGGAATCAGCTCGCGCCGATATGGGCGGCCTATCACATCTACGTCTCCCCTCACCCGGTCGACGGCGACATCGTCCATACCGAAGCGCTGTATCTGGTCGATCGGCGCGGGTATGAGCGATCGGCCTACCTGTGGCCGTTCGCCTCGAGGTTCGTGACGCTCGATCTGCGGGCCTTGGCTCGCGGCCGAGCGGCCAGCTGATGGCCGTCACCGAGCCCTTCGCCGATACCCTGGCGCGGCCGGCGGCGTCGGTCGGCCGCCGACCGGCGAGCTGGCGCGACTACGTCACGCTGACCAAGCCGCGGATCATGTCCCTACTGGTACTGACCGCCGTGTGCGCGATGGTCGCCGCGGCCGGTGGAGCGCCGGCCGTAGTCCCGCTGCTGGCGCTGGTGATCGGAGGGGCGCTGGCCTGCGGCGGCGCCAGCGCGCTGAACCACGTCCTCGATCGCGATATCGATCGCCTGATGGGGCCGCGGACCGCGTCCCGCCCCGTCGCGGCCGGGAGGATCTCGCCCGGTAGGGCGGTCGCCTTCGGACTCGCGCTGTCAGCGGCCTCGTTCGCGGTGCTGGCGACCTTCACGAACCTTCTCGCCGCCGCGCTGGCCATCAGCGGCGGCGCCTTCTACGTGCTCGTCTACACCCTGTGGCTGAAGCGCTCCACCCCGCAGAACATCGTGATCGGGGGCGCCGCGGGCGCGATACCGCCGCTCGCAGGCTGGGCTGCGGCCAGCGGACACATCGGGCTCGGCGCGATCTTCCTGTTCGTGATCGTGCTCCTCTGGACCCCGCCCCACTTCTGGGCGCTCGCCCTGCTGCTGGCACCGGGCTACGCCGCGGCGCAGATCCCGATGATGCCGGTGGTCCGCGGTGCCCGCCACACGGGCCTCAACGTCCTGGTGTACACGCTCGTCCTGTCGGCGGTCACTCTCGTCCCAGGGATCCTCGGCACGTTCGGCGCGGTCTACCTCGCCGCCGCGGTGGCCCTCGGCCTCGTGTTCTCGGTACTGGCCTGGAGGCTCTGGCGCAACCCCACGCCGGCCCGGGCCGCGCTGACGTTCCACTTCTCGCTGCTCTACCTCGCTCTGCTGTTCGCGGCCGTCGCGGTGGCCGCGATGGTGGGGTAGTGACCCGAGTCAGCGGGCCAGCGTGTTCTCGGTCTTTGGCCTTTCAGACCCCCGGCAGGTGGTAGATGAAGATCTCGCCGCTGGTCCCGAAGTCATCGCTGTTGCCGGTGGGTAGCACGATCCTGCCGCCGACGACGATCGGGGTGTTCCAGTGCCCTGTCGCGGCGGGCAGCGAGTCCAGCAGGTGCCCGCTCGTGGGCTCATAGACCTTCAGCGAGCCGTCCTGCTCGTCGTAGATGTACAGAAGGCCGCCGGCCAGCACCGGGCTCGTGCCGGCGGTGCCGTTCTGCCACACGGTCACGAGCCGGGGGCGGTGCTTGACCAGTCGCACGACGTAGGCCGCGGTCCCCGAGTCGTCGGCCACGAACGCGTACGCCCGCCCGCCGTTCGACCACACCGCCGGAGCGGTCAGGACCTGGCCTCCCCCCGGCGCGCTGATGTCCTCGACCTCCCCTCCGAGCTTCGGGCCTGCGCCGCCGCGTGTGCCGTTCAACCGGCTGAGGTTCAGCAGGTGCAGCATCGCGTCCTTGCCACCCTGGATGGCCAGCAGGTAGCCGCCCACGCGGGGCAGGAGGGCGGGGGCCGTGCTGCCCAGGTCGCCATCGTCGGCGTTCAGTTGCGCCTGGTCTCGCGGCGTCCAGTTGTGCAACAGGCGGCTCGCGTCGGGGGTCAGCTCGAGCACGCTGTCGCCCCAGTTGGTTGAGCCGTTGAACGGCCCGTTGCCGGTGGCGACCAGGATCCGCCCGGTGCCCGGCTCGATCACCGCACCGGCCCGCGCCCAGATCGCCGAGTCGCTCGCCGGACACGAGGTTGGGGGGTCGATCAGGTGATGGCGGTTGGAGCACAACGAGTTCCACACGTGGACGATGTGACCGGTGGCGCGGTCGATGACGAGCACGTGGCCCTGGTACACGGGGGTGTCGCCGTTGTATCCGCCGGTCGTGACGATCAGATTGCTGCCGCTGACGTTCAGCGCCGTACCGAGCTTCTCGCGCACCGGGTTGAACGTCGCCCGTACCGGCCAGCCCCCCGAGCGGACCTCCGCCCCGGTGGCGAGCACGAGCTTGTGGACCATCCCGTCGGGACTGACCGAGTACACGTAGGAGAGATCGGGGTCGATGATCGGCGTCGACTGCGTGATTTGCGGACCGCCCTCGTAGGAGTGGATGTCTGAGGGCGTGAACTCCCACAGCTTCGTGCCGGTTGCCGGATCGATCGCGATCGTCTTCCCGTAGCTCGTGGTGACCACGATCACGTCGCGGGTAGTCCCCCCGATCGTGATCCCGTGCACCTCGACGGCCGAGGAATCGACCGTCCCGTCGACGTGCACGTCCATGGTCTTGAGGCTGTGCAGGTTGCCCGCGGTGATGCCGGTGTCCAGTGGCCCGACACCGGTGCGCTGGGCGTCGTAGTCGAACTCGAGCCAATCTCCGCCCGGGACCTGGGCCGTGCGGGCGGTTCGCGTGGCCGACACGGCGCCGACGGCGGTGGCCGACGCGGTGGAGGCACTCACCGCGTGCCCGCCGCAGGCCACGATCATCGTCGCCGACGCGGCCAGCGAGGCGAGCGCGGTGGCGATCGTCCTCACGGCAGCGCTCCGCTCAGCGCCGCCGTCGCCGCGTGAGGCGCCGGCACCGGGGCCACCGCGTCGACGACGGTACCGGCCGCCTGGAGCACCGCGGTCGCGACCGGACCGGCAGGCGACGGCACGGCGCTGGTCACCTGCGTCGCCGTGCCGACGATCCGGTCCGCCAGCGTTGGCCGCGGCGGCGGCGGGCTGCTCGGGGCGGAGCCGCCGGCCGGCGCCGAGGATCCCGGGCGCGAGCCGCCCGGTGACGGAGCGAGCGATCCCCCGCCGTGTCTCGCGCCGCGGGGCGCAGGCGCTCCGGCGCGGGGGGCCGAAGCAGAACCGGGGCGGGTCCCGGCCGGGCCGAACCCGGTGCGCGCGGCCGGCGCTCCGGCGACCGCACCTGAGAGTGCCGCCTGATTGGCGCCCGCGAGGGGGTGAACGGCCGGCGCGCCTCGCCAGGTGGGCGCCGGCGTCGGGACCGACGGCCCTGCGAAGAGTTGTCCCAGCGTGCCCAAGCGGGCGAACCCACCCGCGAACGCGAGCGCGATGAGCGCGGCCAGGAGCGTTCCGGGTACGAGCACAGTGGCGCCCACGCCACCGTACAGCTGCCGCCTCCACGCCCGTGCCGCGACCATGCGCGCATGTTAGACCCCAGGCCGCCGCGGTCCTCGAGCCTGCAAGCAATTTCTCGCCCGCAGGCAAAGTTACGTTCACCGCGAAGGGTTAAGTGCTGAGATGCGCCCCCTCTCGATCGCTCGCTCGCTTCGCCTGGCGCTCGTGGGGCTCACGGTGGCGCTGGCCGTCGTCGCTGCGCTCGGCGTGTCCAGTCTGTACAGCGCGCGTCAGCGGTATGAGAACACGCTGTCCGCCAGCTCTTCGCTCGCGACGGCGGCGGCCAACCTGTCCGCGGCCGGAATCGCCGAGCAGGAGGTTCTGCGCGATGTCCACGGCGCCAGAGCGGCCGCGGCGCGCCGCCAGGTCGCCGCCACCTATGACGCGGAGGCGTCGACGGCGACGGTCCTGGCCCGGCCGGATCCGGTCAGCGCGCGGCTGGTCCGGGGCCAGATCGGCGCCGAGTCCGCGGCGCGTGCGCTGGCCGCGGCGGGTCACTTCGCCACGGCGAACGCGTCCACCGGGCCGCTGGCTCACGCGCGGGCGCTGGCCGCCGCGCTCCAGACCCGCCAGCAGGCTCGCGAGGCGGCGGCTCGCCGGCGGGCGGCCTCCGACTCCCGCCGAGCAATCGTCCTGCTGGTGGTGGCCGGCGTGCTTGCCCTGGCCGGCGCCCTGGTCCTGATCTCGGCGCTGGTGGGTGGCATGCGGGGTCCGCTCGATGAGCTTGTGGACGCGACGACGGGGCTGGCCAGCGGGGATCTGGCCCGCCGGGTCCAGCCGTCCGGGCCTCGAGAGCTACGCGAGCTCGGGGCCGCCTTCAACGCCATGGGCGAGGACCTGGCCAGCGCGCACCGGCGGATCGAGGCCGAGCGGCACCGCCTCGCGGTTACGATCGAGAGCCTCGGCGACGCCCTGATCGTGACCGAGCCGGGCTCGCCGACGATCGCCGCGGTGAACCCCCGCGCCGCCGAGCTGATGCCGGAGCTGACGGTCGGGGACCGGGTTGACTCGGACCAGGCGCCGCTCCCACCCCTCGAGGCAGCGCTCGGTGGAGAGATGACCGTCGAGCACCGCGGCCGAACCCTGACCGTGACCGCCGCGAGCATCGGCCACCAGTCCGACGGCGTCGTCTGGACGCTGCGGGACACGACGGAGCGCACCCGGCTCGAGCGCGCGAAGAGCGAGTTCGTGGCCACCGCCTCGCACGAGCTTCGCAGCCCCCTGACCTCGATCAAGGGCTTCGTCGAGCTCCTCCACCGCTCGCCCGAGAACATGTCGCCGCGCCAGCGCGAGTTCGTCGAGATCGTCCTGAGGTCCACCGATCGCCTCACCGATCTCGTCGGCGACCTGCTCGACGTCGCGCGGATCGAGGCCAACCACGTCGAGATCGTGCGCCGGCCAATGGACGTCGGCGAGGCCGTCCGCGAGGTGGCCGAGCTGATGGGGCCGCGCATCGCCGACAAGCACCAGCAGCTCAGCGTCTACGTCGCCCCGACGCTGCCGCTGGCCCAGGCCGACCCCGGGCGTGTCCGCCAGATCATCGCCAACCTCCTGACCAACGCTCACCTGTACACCCAGGAGGGCGGCAGCATCCATGTCGCCGCCCTCTCCGACCGCGCCTGGCTTCAGATCGTCGTCCAGGACACGGGCATCGGTATGACCCCGGAGCAGGCCGAGCGCGCGTTCGAGCGCTTCTACCGAGCCCAGGACGGCGGCCACTCCAATCCGGGGACGGGCCTCGGCTTGTCGATCGTGAAGTCGCTGGTCGAGCTGCACGACGGCCGTATCGAGGTCGACAGCGAGGCGGGGCGGGGGACCACGTTCCGGGTCATGCTCCCGGCCGCGATCCCCGGGCCGGACTACGCCAGCGCCCTGGAGGCGATCCATGGACGGCGGGTGCTGGTCGTCGACGACGAGCGCGAGATCGCCGAGCTGATCGCCGGTCAGCTCGCCCCGCTCGGCGTCCGGATCGAGATCGCGTCAAGCGGCGAGGAGGCGCTGGCCATGCTCCATGACTCGTTCTTCGACGCGGTCACGCTCGATGTCCTGATGCCGGGGATGGATGGCTTCGAGGTGCTGAGAGAGATCCGCGCATCCCCCGCCCTGCGGGCCACTCCGATCGTGTTCGTATCCGTGTTCTCCGGTCGCAGCGAGCTCGCCGGCGAGTGGGTGGTGTCGAAGCCGATCGACGCCGATGAACTGCGCCACGTGCTCGGGGCCGCGGTCAAGTCGGGCCGTTCCCGGGTGCTCGTGGTGGGCCGCAGCCAGTTGCAGTCCATGCTCGAGCCCTCACTCGACGGGCTGGGCATTGAGCACCAGTGGGAGCTCACCGGAGCAGCGGCGGCGCGGGCCTGCGCGGACCGCCGGTTCGAGGTGGCCCTGGTCGACGTCGGGGTCCGTCACCCGCAGGCCGTGCTCCAGGCCATAGATCTTCGCGGCCGCCGCCAGCGCCTGGCCGCGATCCTGTTCTCCGACGGTGAGACGCCCACTCCAGCCGGGATCAACCGGCCGGGGATGGAGGTCGTCCCGGTCGATGAGGCGGCGGCGGCGGTGCTCGAGGCCTTGCGCGGAGAGCGCACGGCGGGAGTACGCTGAGGGCGATGTCGGTCGGCGAGAGCGAGCTGGTCCAGGAGCTCGAGCGGCTCCGCGCGACGCTGACCGAGCGCGAGCGCGAAGCCGCGGAGAAGGAGCGCCTCCTCGAGCGCTACGCGGCCGATCTCCGTGAGACCTTCAAGCGGGAGCGGGAGCGGGCCCAGGAGCTCAGGCGCTCGTACACGGCGACGGTCCGCGCGCTGTCGAACGCGGTCGAAGCTCGTGATGCCTACACCGGCAAGCACGCCGAGCGGGTCACCGCGTACGGGATGGAGATCGCCCGCGAGCTGGGCATGCCGGTGTCCGAAGTGTCCGAGCTCGAGTTCGGGTTCCTGCTGCACGACATCGGCAAGGTCGCGATCCCCGACGCGATCCTGTACAAGCCGGGGCCGCTGACCGAGAAGGAGCGGGCACTGATGGGCCAGCATCCCCTGATCGGAGCGCACATCGTCCGCGGGATCGAGTTCCTGGCCAGCGCGGTCGAGGTCGTGCGCGCGCATCATGAGCGCTGGGATGGGGGCGGCTATCCGTACGGCCTGGCCGGCGAGCAGATTCCGCTCGCCGCCCGCGTGTTCGCGGTCGCCGACGTACTCGATGCACTGACCACCGACCGGCCGTACCGCCCCGCCTCTCCGATCCCCGTGGCCCGGGAGATGATCACCGCCGGTTCGGGGAGCCAATTCGACCCGCGCGTGATCGAGGCCTTCAACTCGATCGACGACCTGGCCTTCGAGCGGATCGCCGCGGAGATTGGCTGAGCTCGCGGACAGCGGCGGGACGCCCCGAGTCCTGATCGTCGACGACGATCAGTTCATCCGCCGCTTGATCGCCACCACGCTCGAAGACGTCTCCCGCCTCGAGCTCCACGAGGCCGCGGACGGCCTGGAGGCGATCGAGATCGCCCGCCGCGAGCAGCCCGCGCTGGTGTTCCTGGACGTGGACATGCCAGGTATGAACGGGATCGACGCGTGCCGCCGCCTGCGTGAGGAGGAGGCCACCAGCGATGCGACGATCGTGATGCTGACCGCGACGCAGGGCGAGAGCGTCGAGCGACGGGCCGAGGCGGCCGGTGCGGACCTGTTCCTGACCAAGCCATTCAGCCCGCTCGACCTCCTGCGCCTGGTCGACCAGCTCGGCGACCACGGCCACCTCTGACCAGGCCGCTGCGAACTATGGCGATTAACCCGCCGAGGGCCGACGGCGAAACGACAACGTTCCCGCCAACACCTCAAGTGAAGGCGACCGGGGGCGCGGTGCGGGGGACCGCCGTGGCGCCGTTTCGCTGGCACGACGGCGAGCGGCTGGTCGTCTTCGGCCGCGGCGCGCTCGGCCAAGCCGCGGAGCTGATCGCGCCCGACTACGTCCTGCTCACCACCGCGCGCGCCCGCTCAGCGGCCGCGGCGCTCGTCGAGGGGGCGGCCGCCGTCCATGAGGTCGCGCCGGGGCGGGTCGACGAAGTGGCCGCTGCGCTCAGGCCCGATGTACGCGGCGCGATGCTGGTCGCCCTGGGAGGCGGGCGGGTGATCGACGTGGCCAAGGCGCTCGCGGCGGCCCGTCCACCCTGCCGGGTCGCGGCGATTCCGACCACGCTTTCGGGGGCTGAGATGACCAGAATCCACCGGCGCCTTGCCGACACACCCGCAGAGGTGCAGGGCGTCAGGCCGGCCATCGTCGTCAACGACCCCGCCCTCTCGGCCTCAGCGCCGCTCGAGCAGCTCGCGGCCAGCGCCGGAAACGCGCTCGGCCATGCGATCGAGGGCCCGACTACGCCGCTGCGAAACCCGCTCGCCGAGTTCGCGGGCCTGGCCGCCGTGTCGCTGATCGCCGACGGGTTCTCGACGGGCACCCTCGATGACCGCCGGCGCGACGCGCTCGCGCTCGGGGCGCTGCTGGCCGGGTACGTGATCGGCTCGACCGGCTACGGCCTGCATCACGTCGTCTCGCAGACCCTGGCCCGTTTCGCGGGCCTGGGCCACGGCGCGGCGAACACGCTGACGCTGCCGCACACGGCGCGCGCCCTCGCGCCCCGCGCCCCGGCGTGGAACGCAGCCCTGATCGAGGCCCTCGGCTCAGACCCGGTCGACCTGGCCGTGCGCCTGCGAGAGCTCAGCGGCCTGACGCGCCTGCGCGACGCCGGCGTCACGGAGGAGCAGCTCGAACGCTGCGTGGAGCAGGCCTCCGGTCGCCCCGAACTGGGCGGCACCCCGCCGGTGGCCAGCGTGGAGGAGCTGCGCGAGCTCTATCGCGCGGCCTACTGACACTGCGGCCACCGCCCAGAGGGCGCTCGTCCCCAGACCGGGCCTACGAGATCTTGATCAGGACGATCGTGTTGATGACGAAGGCCAGCGCGAACACGACCGTCCAGCGGTTCAGGTTGCGCTCGACCAGCGAGCCTCCGCCGAACGGCCCGGCCCCGGTCCCCACGCCGAACGCGCCGGACAGGCCAGAGTCCTTGCCCGAGTGCATCAGGATCAGAAACACGAGCACGACGCACAGTGCGACTTGGACGATGCCGAGGATCGTGAACATAGGCGAGCAATGGTAGCGGCCGCTAGGACGGCGGCGACTGGGTTCGGTCGATCGCCCGCAGGATGTCGATGGCCTCGGCGCGCAGGGCGCCGTCCACCTCGGCGTAATCGGCGTCGGACAGCTTGCCGGTGGTGTGGTCGAGCTCGGCGTCGCGGATCTCGCGGTACTTGGACTCGCGGGCCGCCTCGAGCTCGCGCACCGCGCTCGTCTGACCGTCATCGCCGGCGGCGCGTAAGCGGCGCAGGGGCGCCGAGACGAACAGGACCACGCCGGCCACGATCACAAGGACGACCAGGAAGTCCACGGACTCTCAGGCGGGTTCGCGGACCGGCGCGGGCTCGCGGACCGGCTTGGTCACCGGAGGGGCAGGCGTCCTGGCGGCGACGCGGGCCCGGACCCGCCGGCGGGCCAGGACCGGGATCGGCCACAGCGCAATCAGCCCACCGGTGGCGATGATGATGGTGCCCAGCCAGAGCCAGCTCACGAGCGGGTTGATGATCACCAGGAACTCGGTCGGCCACGGGTGCGTGACATAGCGCGAGGCGATCCCGGTGATCGCCTCGTCGCGCAGCTGCCAGAGTGGGGCGAGCGCCGCCTGCTGCTGGGCCGCGGACAGATTGGCCGTGCGCTTCATCGTCTGGGTCAGATCGGCCGTGAACACCGCGTTGCCCTGGTTGATCAGCCCCTGCAGCGGCTGTGGGTTGGCGTTGACCACGGCCCAGATGTCGCTGGTTAGCCGCGCGTCCAGGCCGACGTTGCTGTCCGCCTCCCCGCCGAAGAAACGGCCGATCGGCCCCAGGCTGGCGTCCTGGGCGGGGTAGAACCCGCGCGTCGTGGTCAGCGTGGTCACGCGCCGGCCGCCCTTCGAGACGCCGAGCACGGCGCCGAAGGAGATCTTCTGTGGGCTGAGCGCGACGGTGGGCCGCACGTACTTGACCAGGTAGCCGTCGACCCGTGTGCTCTGGCCGGGCGAGAGAATGACGTCACGCGAGTGCTGGAAGGACGAGCCCGCCACTCCGATCAGCAGGACGGCGAGCCCAGCGTGGGCGATGTAGCCGCCATAGCGCCGGTGGTTGCGGCGGACCAGCTGGGCCAGCGCGATCGGCGGGAGCTCGTGCGTCGCCGCGCGTCGGGCGCCCGTCCCGCGCCAGATCTCCTGCGCCACGGTCCCGAGAACGAAGGACCCGAGAACGAACGTGACCAGCGCGAACAGATGCGAGCCGGCGTCGGTGATGGCCAGCAGCACGACCAGGGTCACGAACGCCACGAGCACGGGGAAGGCGAAGCTCCGGCGGAGGTTGCGGACCGTCGCCCGCCGCCAGGCGATGATCGGCCCGATCCCGGCCAGGGCCACCAGCACGAGCGCCAGGGGCACCACGAACGGCTCGAAGGCCGGCGGCCCGACGGACACCTTCGTGCCGGTCACCGCTTCGGAGATCAGCGGGAAGAACGTGACCCAGAAGATGACGAAGACGAGCGCCACCAGCACCAGGTTCTGGAACAGGAAAATCGCCTCGCGGGACAGAAGCGAGTCGAGCCGGGCGTCGGACCGCAGCTGGTCCCGGCGCCGGAGGATGAGGCCGATCGAGCTCGAGATCATCAGGGCCAGCAGGATCACGAACGGGACGCCCAACGTCGAGGCGCCGAACGCGTGGATCGAGTCGAGCACGCCCGAGCGCACCAGGAACGTCCCCAGGATCGACAGAGTGCCGGCGCCGAGGATCAGCGACACGTTCCAGACCTTCAGCATCCCCCGCTTCTCCTGGATCATGATCGAGTGGATGAATGCCGTCAGGCACAGCCACGGCATCAAGGCCGCGTTCTCGACCGGATCCCAGGCCCAGTAGCCGCCCCACCCCAGCTCGGTATAGGACCAGCGCGCGCCAAGGACGATCCCGACGCCGAGGAACAGCCAGGCGGCCAGCGCGAACCGGCGGCTGACCATGACCCACTCCGAGGTCAGCTTGCCGGTGATCAGCGCCCCGATCGCGAAGGCGAACGGGATCGCCAGCATCGTGTACCCCGAGTAGAGCATCGGCGGGTGGATCATCATGCTCGGGTGCAGCAGCAGCGGGTCCAACCCGGCCCCCTGGCTCGGCGGGTTGGCGCTGGTCGTGAACGGATTGGCCCAGAACGTGGCCAGCGAGGTGAAGAACACGGCGAAGCCGAGCAGGACCGCGGTCGCGTACGGCGCTATCTCCTTGACGCGTTTGCGCGTCAGGAACAGCATCAGGCTCGACCACAGCGACATCAGCCACACCCAGAGCAGCAGCGACCCCTCCTGCGAGGACCAGGGCGCGGCCAGCTTGTAGAACAGCGGCGTGGTCGTCGAGGAGTGCTCCGCGACAACGTTGAAGGAGAAGTCGTTCCGCAGGAAGGCCGCCTCCACGATCACCCACGCGATCGTCATCAGCCCGGCGAGCGCGTACACGGATCGGCGGCCCGAGTCCACCCATTCGCGGCTCCCCGTGCGGGCGCCGCGAAGCGAGGCGAGGATGCCGTAGACGGCAACCAGGAGCCCCAGGATCAACAGCGTGCGTCCGACGGGGGCCATTACGCCTTCATCCCCGGGCTGATCACGACGCGGCTTCGGCCTGGTATTTGGAGGGGCACTTGGTCGTCAGCGAGTTCTGCCGCCCGACGAACGTCGGGGTGGTCCCTTCCTGGACGGTGACCATGACCGCCCGCCCGGCCGCGAATGGATCGGGCACGATTCCGGTGTAGCGAACCGGCACCGAGACTGGGAGCTTGGGATCGCGGATCCGGAACAGCAGCGCGGTCCCCTCGTGGCGGACGGAGCCGGTGAGGACGGTCCCGGCCAGGATGTACGACTGTCCCGGCCTGGCGACTCGCAGCAACTGCGACGCGGTCACCTCGTCCTGCCCTGCTGTGAAGCTTATGTATACGAGCGCCGACGCCAGCAACAACGCCGCGGTCAAGGCAACGGTCAGGCGGATGGCGCGCTTACGGCTCGGATCCACGCCGCCTGATTTTCCCACAAGTCGCCCGCCGGGCCGCCGCCGTTGTGCTCGGGAAGGACGAGTACGGGATTAGCGTCCTGTTAAAGACGAGGAAAACCAGGCCCCGGGCGCGAAACAAATCAGGTCCGAGGCCGTTCTACCTGGCTGTGAGCAAGATGGTCCGATCGAAGTCAAGAGCAACCACGTTGATCCGCGCACGCCGCCTGGGCCGCAAGGCCGCCCACGGCGCGGCCGGTGGTGCAGCGGGCGCCCGGCCGGGGCACCCCGCGGTCTCCCGCAGGAGGCGCGAGGGGGGTCCGACGCAGGACCGAGCGCTCTACACCTGCAGCTGTGGCTTGGTCTTCAGCGCGCTGGTCTCGACCTCGGTCGACTGCCCGCGCTGCGGCGGCACGCAGGCCTGGTAGCTACTTGAGCATCTTCCGCGCGGCCGCGGTCCAGGCCTCGGTCGTGTCGCGGATGAACTTCGCCTGCGCCGTGGCCAGGTTGGAGATCCACTCGACGTCGCTGGAGCCCGGTCCCCGCTCGATCGTGCTGGCGATCGTCTTCAGGACTCTCTCGTAGCTGGCCAGCGTCGTCTCCCCCGCGTCCCGGCTCGCCTGGATGATCCGCTCGTTGAGCTTGCGCAGCCGCTGGGCCTCGGCTTCGAAGCGGGCCTCGGGCGACTCCGTCTTGGCCCGAGTCGATCCGCTCCCCCTGCTCGTCGAACGCGCGCCGGCGCCCGCACGGCTGCTCCCCGTCCCGGCGCGCGAGGACTTTGCGCCGGTCGAGCGCGAACCGGTGGAGCGCGGCCGGCGCGCCCCGCCACTCGAGCCCGACTTGCCCCCTCCCCCGCTCCTGGCCTGCGGCATGCTTCCTCCTTCGATAGTGGCTTGGCGATGCGTGCACCCTACTCGCGCCAGCGCGAGGGTGCGTCCGATCCAGCCGTCGGCGCGCTCGCGGCAGCGCGTCCGATCCGGCCGCCAGCGAGCTCGCGGCAGCGCGTCCGATCCGGCCGCCAGCGAGCTCGCGGCAGCGCGTCCGATCCGGCGACCGGCGCATCTGCGCAAGCAGCTAGCATGGCCCGCGCCCTCGGACAGCCGAAAGGACGGTCGCCAGCCATGTCGACGATCACCGACTCGATCAAGAACGAATACGTCAAGCGCATCCTGCGCACCACCGGCGTGCGGCCGCCCCAGGACATGCCGCGCCGCGACACGCCGCACTACCGGATGCCCAAGCTCGAGGCCGCCGGCGGGTGGCTCGCGCTCGGTCCGTACACCGGGCCCGAGATCCCGCTGGAGGAATACGAGACGCTGAGCTTCACCACCTACCCGACCGATCCGACCACGTTCTTCGCCCCGATCACCTCGGCCAGCGGGCAGATCGAGCTCGGTGCCTTCGGCAAGTTCGGCAAGTGCGATCTGGATCGCGAGTGGACGCCGAACGCCGAGAAATGCCCGACGGTCATCAAGTGGCTGGAGTCGGTCGGCGCCCGCTTCGGGAAGGTCCAGCTACTGCGGATGACTCCGAACACTCTGCGCGAGTGCCGCTGGGGACTGCACCTGGACCACAACAATCAGGGCAACCCCGAATCCAACGGCTGGGCCGTCCGGGTGTGGCTCGAGCTGACCCAGGATGACTCGAGCCGGCTCGTCGTCCGCCAGGAGGAGTTCGACAAGGCCTCCGAGCACCAGATCCCGCTGCCCCTCCACGCCCAGCTCGTGGTCGACTCGCAGTGGCTCTACCACGGCGGCTACCACCACGGCCCGGGCACCCGATACGCCGTGATCGCGACCTTCGAGAGCGGCCCCGAGCTCGAGCGCTGGATCGAGAGCCAACTGCCGAGCTCCGTCGCGGCGGCCTGACCGCCGCTCAACCCAGCGGACCTCTGCGCTAGGCAGCCGCGGTCTCGACGCGCGCCGGCTCGTCCTGGTCGGTCAGCGAGTCCACGATCGCCTGGAGCTGCTCGGCGATGCCCTCGTCGTTGAGGCTTCCGTCGTCGTCGAAGCGAGTGTGGGCGTGGCCGACCGGGACCTCGCCCTCAAGCACGCGGGCGCCTGCCGCGGCCAGCGTCTTGCGCAGCTCGGCCTGAGCCCATACCGCTCCGAACATCCCCGTGCTCGCGCCGACCACGGCCACGGGCTTGTTCCACAGGGCCCCCGCGCCGACGGGGCGCGAGAGCCAGTCGACCGCGTTCTTGAGCTGCCCGGGAATCGAGTGGTTGTACTCCGGGGTGGAGAACAAGACGGCATCCGCACTCGCGACGGCCGCGCGCATCTTGGCCACGGCCGCCGGAGCACGGTCGCCATCGTCGTCCTCGTCGTAGGGCGGAACCTGCTTGAGATCGGGGTAGATCTCGAACCGGACTCCGGCGGCCTCGAGCATGTCGCCCACGGCGCGCAGGAGCTTGGTGTTGTGCGAATCGCGGCGCAGGCTGCCGCTGACGGCGAGGACCTTCATTGCTTACGCCTGCTTTGACAGCTGCAGGTCGGCGGTCAGGGTGACCTCGTCGGCCAGCGCAGGCTCGCCGCTCGGCAGCGGGTTGTTCCAGTTCAGGCCGAACGCCGTGCGGTCGACCTTGGTCACCAGCTTGATCCCGAAGCGCTCGCCCCCGTACGGGTCATTGATCGGGTCGGTGATCGTGCCGACGATCTCGATCGGCTGCGTGTGACCCTTGAGGGTGATCTCGCCGTCGATCGTCAGCTCGTGGCCGTCGCGGCGAATGTCCTTGGACTCAAACGTGATCTCAGGGTGCCGCTCAGCGTCAAAGAAGTCGGGCGCCTGAAGATGCGCCGCGAGGTTCGGGTCCTTGACCTGCACGCTCGCGACCCGGGCCGCGCCGCGCAGCACGCCGTCCTGGAGCGACGCCTCGACATCGTCGAACGAGCCCTGGAACGTTCCCGCCATGTAATCGACGGCGAAGCCCACTCCCGAGTGGACCTTGTCGGCCGCCCACGTGCCGGCCGGTACAGCCTGCGTCTCAGTAATGCTCATCTTGCCTTGCCTCCGAAGAGTTGATTTGGAAATGACTTGGAATTTTTCGCGGAACTTGCTTGCTAGGGCAAGAACTATAGCAGGTTTACTTGCGCTGTCAACAGTAGTGTGATCAACGTTGCTAGGGCAAGCAGCTGAAGGCGCGCCTACGACGCAACGGGCTCGCGGCGTCTGCGTCCGGACGGACCGGGCCTACCGCCGGGCCAGGGCGATCAGACGCGGCCCGAGCGGGTCAAACGGCCCGCCCCGGCGGCCGAATAACTGCACATCCCCGAATCCCGCCCCCTGCAAACGCCGGCGCAGCTCGGGCGCGGGCACCTGCTCGAGCGTGAACTCGACCCGACGCACGACCCCGTCCCGAACGACGAAGCGCGTGGTCACGGTGCGCGACTGGGCGGCGTCATAGGTGATCCGGTCGACCATCAGGTTGCCCTCGCGCTCGACCACCGCGGCGGTCTCCCCACCGGCCAGCTCGATCAGGCGCTCGAAGTGCTCGGGGTTGTGAAGCTCGATCAACAGCCGGCCGCCGGACCGGAGCGCGCGGGCAAAGCCGCGCAGCACCGCGTCGTTGGTGTCCGGCTCGAAGTACCCGAACGATGTGTACCAGTTGACGACGGCGTCGAATTCGTGCTCGAAACCAAGCTCGCGCATGTCACCTCGTACGAACTCCATCTCCGGGTAGCGCTCCCGTCCGAGCTCCAGGAATCGCTCGGTGATGTCGACGCCGAGAACGCGACAGCCACGTCGAGCCAGCCTGCCGCCTATCCGCCCCTCTCCGCACGGGACATCGAGCACGCGGGCGCCCGGAACCACCTCGAGCAACGCTGCCACGACCTCGGCGTCCGCGTCGCTGCGCTCGGGTCCCAGCACGTCGTCGTAGAAGTAGAGGTAGTCGTCGTCGAAGACCTCGGGCGGCACACCCATCGGCGCATGCTCTCGCAACCTGCGGTTGGATTGCCACCGGGAAGCAATCGGCTACCCCGAGCGTCATTGCAGGCAGTCAAGGCAGTGAGCTCAGGGACAGCACGATGCGACTCACCAGCGCCACCAGAACAGCCCGGGTGTTGATCGTTGCCCGCCGGACGGCCGACGGTCCAGATCTCCTCGCCGCCGTGGGCGAGCGGGCAGCCGCCGGGCCGTGCGCGTTCACGCTGCTCGTGCCCGCCTCGCAGCGGCTGCTGCGGCCCGTCGCCGACGTGGGCCGACTGGCCGCGGTCGCGGATCCCGACGACCTCGGCTACGCCGCCGCCGAGCGCCGGCTGGCGGCCGCGCTACCCCGGCTGAGCGAGGCGGCAGGCAGCGAGGTCGTGGGACTGGTCGGGCGCAGCGATCCTCTCATCGCGGTCCGCGACGCGCTGAAGGTGCTCGGCTTCGACGAGGTGATCGTCTCGATGCTCCCCGCGCGAACCTCCAGGTGGCTTCGCCTGGACCTCCCTGGCCAGATCCGTGCCCTCGGGGTGACGGTCACCGAGGTGATCGCGGCCGAGCACAACCCCTCGCCCCTGTCGGCCGCTTGACCCGCAGGGGCATCTTGCGTCCGCAGTCCGCTCTGGGCGGACGATGTGAATTCAGTTCTCGATATGAGAACTGAATCGGCAACGTTCTGCCTGGGGCCTCGCCCCGACTAGCGTCGGCGCAGATCTACCCGCGGCTCGCCCGCCGCTAACGACCTTCGGCGCGAGCGCCTCGCCCGACAGAGCGCTTGGCGACAGGCGTCACAGCCGGGCCAGCACGTCCTCGGCCGAGAGCCACCCCGGCTCGTGGCGGTCGTGCAGCGTCTCGCGAGCCAGCTCCTCGAGCAGCTCGTTGACCGGCGTCGGCACTCCGGTCAGCCGCCCGCGCAGCACGATCTCCCCGTTCAGGTAGTCGGTCTCGATGCTCCCGGCGCCACGGGCGATGCTCTGCCACGTCGACCCGCCCGCGCGCCGGCGACCCTCGATCTCCCCGACCTGCCAGCGCTCCCAGCGCCTGCGGATGTCGGCCACGTCGTCGGCCACGAACTCGATGCCCGCCGCCCGGAGTGCCGCCCGGCCCTCCGCCCTCGCCCGCTCCACCAGCTCCTCGGCCCCCGCACCAGGGCCGCAGATGGCCTGCACGGCATTGCCGAGATTCGCGAGCAGCTTGGCGTGCTTGAAGCGCATGATGTCCGGGCGGGGCTCCGAGTCGAATTGCGCGGCGCTCAGCGCGCCACAGATCTCACGGCTGCGCGTATCGATGCCCTCCGGATACCGGCCGACGTCGATCTGGCCGGTGACTGCGGTGCCGTACGCCTGGACCACCCCCGGCTCGAGGTGGGCCGTCGGCGCCATCACCACGGCTCCGTACACCTGGTCAAAGCGCCGCAGCGCGATCCGCTCGTTCTCGACTCCGTTCTGAAGGCATATCAGCGGGATACCAGGCGGCGCTGCCTCCGCCAGCGACCGCACCGCCGCCTCGGTGTCCTGGCTCTTGACCGCCAGCATCACGACGTCATCGGCGCGGAAGCCCACGTCGCTCGGCCCGCGCCTCACCGTCACCCGCAGGGTGACCCGCTGCCGCGGCGTCTCGAGCGTCAGCCCCCGTGCCGCGATCGCGTCGTGATGGGGCCCGCGGGCGATCAACACGAGCTCGTGCCCCGCCTCGTGCAACCGTGCGCCCACGACTCCGCCGATCGCCCCTGCGCCGAAGATCACGAATCGCACCCCGCCAGCGTAGAGGCAGGGTGGGAAACCCCACGCCAAGTGCTTTCCGGTCGCCGCGACCGTTGGCGACCAACGCGGCAATATGCTCTGCTCGTGACGGACGAGCTTGCCAGTGACCGGGCCGCGCTCGAGCCGGAGCTCGTTCAGACCCGCCGGGCGCTGCACAGGCAGCCAGAGCTCGCCTTCGCCGAGCACCGGACGGCCGAGCTCGTGACCCGGAGGCTGCGGGAGCTCGGACTCGAACCGCGGACGGGGGTGGGCGGCACCGGGGTGATCGCGGACGTCGACGGCGGCCGTGATGGCCCGACCCTGTTGCTCCGGGCGGACATGGACGGCCTGCCGCTGCAGGAGACCGAGGGCCGTCCGTACGGATCGGAGATACCGGGGCGGATGCACGCCTGCGGACACGACGCCCACACGAGCGCGCTATTGGGAGCGGCGGCGCTGCTGGTCCCTCGCGCCGAGGCGCTGGCCGGGCGGGTGCGCCTGCTGTTCCAGCCCGCCGAGGAGGTCGGGACCGGAGCACTCGCGGTGATTGCCGACGGCGCGCTCGAAGGCGTCGATGAGACGATCGCCGCGCATGTGTTCAGCCCGATGCCCTTCGGCGTGGTTGGGACGCGCGTGGGCGAGATGCTGATCGGTGCGGACATCTTCGAGCTGGCGATCGAGGGCGGCGGCGGGCATTCGGGAATCGCCCACGAGGCTCGGGACGCAGTATTCGCCGCCGCACAGCTGGTGAGTGCCCTGCAGTCGATCGCCGCGCGGGAGACGGCCCCCACCGAAACGCTCGTCCTGTCGATCGCCTCGATCGAGGGCGGTACGGCGGCCAACGTGATCGCCAGCACCGTGACGCTCCGCGGGACGCTGCGCTGGCTGGACACCGCCGTGCGCGAGCGAGCCCTGGCCCGCATGGAGGAGATCGTGGCCGGCATCTGCGGGGCGCTGCGCGTGAGCCACGACCTGCACCTGGGCGCGACGCTGCCGGTGCTGCGGTGCGCCGACGGGCCGACCGCGCTTCTGGCCGTGGCGGCCGCAGCGACGGGGGTGACCGTGATCGACCCGGGGATCGTTCCGGCCAGCGAAGACTTCGCCAACGTCGCCGAACGTATTCCCACCGGCTTCATCGCGGTCGGCGCCGGGGGCGAGGGATGCGGCGCGCACCACGCCCCTGACTTCGACATCGACGAGCGCGCGATCGGACTGACCGCCGAGATCCTCGCCCGGGCGACGATCGACCGGCTGGACGGATCACGGGCGCCCGCCTGAGTCCCGGGCGCCCTCGACCCGTCTAGCTGATGCGGACTTCGGCCAGCGCGCCGTCTGGGACGGTCACGACCGGCCCGCGGGTGGTGGCGTCCTCCCAGACGACGTAGTCACCCGCCGGGAGGCTGCCGAAGACGGCGGTCAGCAGTGACCGTGTCTGCGTCGTCCGGTCGTGCACGCCGGTGTGGACTCGGCGGCCGGCTCCGTCGCCGTCGGCGCGGCTGATCTCGATCTCGCGGTCGCGGAAACGCTCGCTCGGATACAGCACGAGCGCTCCGCGTCCCGGTCCGACGTCGATCGCCACGCTGGCGCTTCGGGCCGCAGGGGCCAGGGCACCGTGGTGTTCGTGGGTCGCGTGCGTCATGTCCTTATGAAAGAACTCCCAGCGGCGCGGTCTCGTAGCCACCTTGCGGAGTCCCTAGGTACGGGAACACGTCCCCGAGGTAGGTGGTGTCCGCGTCGGTCAGACCGTCGGTGATCGCTGACGCGGCTCCGTCGGGCGTGTAGCTGGCGACCAGCCCGTAGGTCAGGCCCGCGATCGCGCGGAGCTCGACCGTGACGACATCGTCGTAGACGCGGCGACCGTTGGGCCATCCGGCCAGATCCCCTCCGACCACCCCTAGGGGGTTCGCCGCGCTCATGCTGACCGCCGGGATGGCCATGTTGAGCCGCAGCACGTCAGCGGGCGTGTTTCCAGTGAAGTTCTGGAAGGCCGCGTTCGGGGCCGGGAGCGTCCCGGATTGGATCCCGGTCAGCAGGATCGCCACGAGGTCGTTGCGCGGGGCACCGGAGGCCACGAGTTTGGCGAGGTTCGGGAACTGGCCGTTCGGCGCCGGGATTGGGTACAGGACGGGCAAGAGCCCGGCCAGCTCCGGATGCTGGTAGCGCCCGATGAACTGTCTGTCGTCCGCCGGCGTGACCGAGTTCCAATAGTCCTTCTGGCCCATGCCGATGATCACCTCGTTGATCAGCGGATTGCCCAGCCGCGAGACCTGGACCCACGGGCCGGCCTCGACCTCGAGCCCGGGACCCGCCCCGAGGATCGTGGCCTTGCGTCGAGCGGCGGCCGCCCAGACCCCGATCACCGAGCTCGTCAGGGTTGGATCGGTCGGCGCCACGCCGTTGCGGGTCAGATCCGACATTGGCACCTTCAGGGCGATCGAGTGAACGCTGAAGTTGGCCGTCGCGTTCACGCCGTTCTGGGGGTTCACGCTCGGCAGGTCCAGAATCGGTGCTCCGATGTGCGCGCCCTGGAACGGACGCAGGTCGCCGAGCTCGAAGATCGCTCCGAGGTCGACGTAGAAGCCCTCCATCCGCTGGCCGGCGAACACCGTGTGGCCACCTAGGTGGTTGATCGCGGTGCCGGCCAACGTCGCGTAGTCCGGCGTCGAGAGCGGGCCGATATTGCACGGCGGGCACGGGAGCCCTGTCCCGAGTACCTGTCGCTGTCCCCCCTTGACCCTGGTTACCGAATAGGTCTGCCGGCGGTTCCAGTTGCTGTCGGTGAGCGACATGATCGGGCCGACGTTGTAGAGGAACGTGTCCGGATTGATGACCTCGGTCTCGAAGTCGAACTCGTAAGTGACGTCGGGCCTCCCGTCGCCGTCGTTGTCGATGTAGATGTAGTACTTCACGTCGTCGCCGAACTCGAAGAAGTTCGGACCGCCGAACGGCGCCTCGAGCGGGACGTAGTTGGAGATCAGAGTGACCGTGCCGTCGTTCTCCGGGCTTACGAACGCGTAGGTGTCAGTGTTGTCGGCGACCGGGTCTTTGCTGATCGCCGGTGCTTCACGGTGAGATGACATTTGTCCTCCGGATGGCTCGTGAGAGCTGCCGTTGATTGGGTGGTCAGTCAGTGCGTGGGCGTCAGCGCGCCGCGCCGGCGATCTGCGCCGCCAGCTTGCGGTCACGGACGTATACCTCGCGGTCGCCCGCCAGCACCGAGATCTCCCCGGTGCGAGCGTCGTGGACGTACGCGATAACTGGTCCGTCGTGGGCGGCGACGCGGGCCTGCGCCTCGTCCGTCAGCAGGGCGCCGACGACCGTCATCCCCGCGGCCGCAGCGGCCGAGTTCTTGACGAATCCACGCCTCGTGCTGTCACTCATGGTCTACCTCCGTCGTTTTGGGATTGACCTCTCTCAATTCGCACCCCCGGTCAAACTGGATCACTGAGGCCGGCCACGCTCCCGATGGTCCGTCTCCGATCCCGGCGCTCGGCCAGGGCGGCCAGGAGTACGCCGAGCTCGAACAGGAGGTACAGCGGCACCGTCTCGAGCAGGAGGGTGACCGCGTCGCCTGGCAGGAAGGCGGCGACCAGACCGCAGGCGACGATCGCGTAGCGCCGGTTCTTGCGCAGCCGGCGCGGACTGATGATGCCGGCGCGGGTGACGGCCATGATCGCCACGGGCACCTGAAACACGAGCCCCATGGCCAGCAGGATGGTGGCGGCGAACTTGTAGTACTGGCTGGCCTGGACCAGGACGTTGAACTGGGCGCTGTTGAAGTTCTGGAAGAAGCGCACCGCAGCCGGCAGCACGACGAAGTAACCGAAGAGGACCCCGGCCACGAACAGAAACGGGATCGCGATGATCAGCGGGCGCACGCGCCGGCGCTCGGCGGGGTGCAGCGCGGGCGTCAGGAACGCGTAGAGCTGGAAGAGGACAAACGGCGAAGCCAGGATCAGCGCGAACACAAACGAGACGGTGACCGTGGTCGTGAAGGGCTCTCCTATCCCCAGGGTCACGGGCTTGTCGCCCTCCGGGGGTACCGACAGGCGTCCGATGTCGCGGCCGAGGTCGATGGCCACCCCGTCGAGCACCGCCCGGCCCGCCGTCGTGGTGTGCCCGGAGGGTCCTTCGAGCACCCCGACCACGCGCCGGAGCTGGATCGCGACGTCCCGGGCGTCGCGAGCCACCGTGTAGGTGGCGCCCAGGGGTCCGTGCCCGGCGCGAACCTGGGCCTGGGTCTGGTGGGCGAGCGGACGGTTGATCACGCTCAGCAGCCGGTGGTTCTGCCAGAAGCACAGCCCGAAGGCGACGCCGATGATGGCCAACGACACGATCAGCCGCGACCGCAGCTCCTCGAGGTGGTCGACGGTGCTCAGCCGGTCTTCGTGGCCGACGGCACGGATGCCTGCGCCGATCGAGTTCAACATCGGATCGCTTGTACGAGCGGAGTCCGCGGTCGGATCAGCCCACGACGCGGAGACGACTGATCCAACGCGTCCGGCGCTGCGTAGGAGCCGTTGCAACCAACAAGATCGGAGCATCCATGCTCGGACTCGACAACCCGATTCACATCCTTTTCGTGCTCGTGCTGGTGCTGCTCGTCTTTGGCGCCAAGCGCCTACCCGAGATCGGCAGCTCTCTGGGCGCCGGCCTGCGCGGCTTCAAGGAGTCCGTCACCGGCGAATCCCCCGCTCACATCGAGGCGGCCAACGTCACGAACGCCACCGAGACGCCGGACGCCGACCCGGTGGCCGAGCCGGCTCCGATCCGGCCCGCCGCGTAGCCCTACCGGGCGGACCTCGATTTGGGGTCTAGACCCGGTATAGGAACCTTCAGCGTCTGCCGATGCTCGACTTGAAGCCCATGGACGCGAGTCGCCAACAGACACTGCGAGAGCTGAGGGAGCAAATCCAGCGCGGGGAGTACGCCGTCGACTCGGCGGCGGTCGCCGATGCGATCGTCGGCCGCATCCGTGGGCTTGACCTGGCGCCGGAGGCCGCCGGCGTACTCTCTTCCCCCGCCCGCGTATTGAGACGGGCGCGCCTCGGGCGCGCCCCGACACCTGCTCATCTCGCCGCGGCGTAGACCGCCTGGGACACCGCCCGGGCCAGCGGCGGCGCGAAGCGTGAGAGCCACCACATAACCCACGATTCGGCGGTCACCGGCATCACGGCCCGGTTGTGCTGGACGGCATGCAGGACGCGGACGGCCACGCGCTCAGGGCCGTAGTTGCGACGTTGGTAGAAGCGGATGACACGCTCGCGCTGGCCCTCGGCCGTGCCCCGCAGCCGGCTGCTGCTGGTGATGGGCGTGTTGATCAGCCCCGGACATACGGCCGTCACCCCGATCCGGTGCGACCGCAATTCGACGCCCAGCGCTTCCGACAGGCCCAGGACGCCGAACTTGGTCGTCGAGTACGCGGCCAGCGATGGATTCGGGAAGTACCCCGCCGCAGATGAGAGGTTGACGACGTGCCCGCCGCGGCCGCGTTCGACCATCGCCGGCACGAACATGTGGCAGCCGTGGACCACGCCCATGAGGTTGATCGGGAGGATCCAGTCCCAGTCCTCGAGCGGCGTCTCGAGGAACGCGGCTCCAAGACCGACGCCGGCGTTGTTGACCAGTAGGTCGACTGCGGCCACGCGGTCGTGAACGGCGGCCGCGAACCCCCTCATCTGTTCACGGTCTGCCACGTCGACGGCCCGGGCCAACACGTCGCGTCCGAAGCGGCCGGCCTCCGCCTCGGTCTCGCCCAGGCCGGCTTCGTTGACGTCGCAGATGGCGAGGTTCGCGCCCCGCCGGGCGCAGAGCAGCGCAATCTCGCGGCCGATTCCGCTGCCGGCGCCGGTCACCAGCGCAAGCCGGCCGTCCATGCGCTCGACATCCACGGCCGCGACGATACCGCCGCGGCGCTGGGCTCAGCTCACTGGTTCTGGGCTGACGGGCTCGGCCAGGCGGCGCGCAGGAAGTTGGACATCAGCCAGTCCGACGTCTCCTCGTTGCGCGTGTCGATCTCGCGGCAGGCCCGAAGCGTCGCCAGCAGGAGGGCGTACGGAAGGGGATTGGGGACGCTCGCAGGCATTGGGCGGCGAATGTTGTCGGCCCCAACCGACGCTGTCGATACTGCGGATGCGTGATTCCGTGCCGCGCGCCGTAGGATCAGGAATCGTGCCGTCGCGGCCCCGGATCACGGTCGTGGGATCGGCGAACATCGACCACGTCGCCCGTTGCCGACGGTTGCCCAGACCGGGCGAGACCATCACCGACGCCGTATTCGAGCGGGTGCCGGGTGGTAAGGGGGCCAACCAGGCGGCCGCCGCGTCGCGACTGGGTGCTCGGGTTCGGTTCGTCGGACGGATCGGCCGAGACGATCTCGTGCTGCGGTCGCTGGAGCGCGAGGGGGTCGATGTCAGTGGCGTTGCCCGCGATGACGGGGAGACCGGGGTCGCGCTGATCCTTGTCGACGCCGACGGCGAGAACGTGATCGTCGTCGCGCCGGGAGCGAACCGTCGGCTCACCGCCACCGACGTCGTCGTCGGTGAGGCCGACGCGGTGATGTGCCAGCTGGAGATTCCGGCCGCCGCGGTCGCCGCCGCGGCGCAGGGGGCCCGGTTCTTCTGCCTGAACGCCGCGCCGGCGCGCGGCCCGTTGGCGTTCGAGCCCGACCTGCTCGTCGTCAACCGCTACGAATACGAGCTGGTCGGCGATTACGCGGGCCTGGTCGCCCTGACCCTCGGCGAGGAGGGAGCGGTGCTGCTGGATCGAGGCCGAGAGCTCGCCCGAGCAAGGCCGCCCGCGATCCAGGCCGTCGACGGCACGGCCGCCGGTGATGCGTTCTGTGCCGCGCTGGTCGTCGGCCTCCTGGAGGGCCGGGAGCGGGCCGCGGCGCTCACTCGTGCCTGCGCGGCCGGCGCGCTCGCCGCCTCGCGGCCGGGCGCGCAACCCTCGCTCCCGACGGCAGCCGAGGTCGATGCGGTCCTCGCCCGCTGACTACATGCTGTCACTCTGCGCGCCGCTCGCGGTGGGCCACGATCGCTTCGCGCTCGGCCAGGCGGTGGGCCCGGCGCAGCTCCGCTTCGTGCATCCTGCGCTGCTCGGAGGGAGTGGCGGCGATGAGCGGCGGCACGGGAGAAGGGTTGCCGTCGTCATCCAGGGCAACCATCGTCAGGTAGGCCGTGTTGGTGTGGCGCGCCTCGCCGGTCAAAGGATTTTCCGCGTCCACGCGGACACCGACCTCCATCGAGGTTCGCCACGCCGCGTTGACCGTGGCGCTGACCGTGACGAGCTCCCCGACCCGGATCGGATACAGGAAGGCCATCCGGTCCATCGCGGCGGTGACCACCCGCTGGCGCGAGTGCTTGATCGCCGCCAGCGCGGCCACCTCGTCGCACAGCTTCATCACGGTGCCGCCGTGGACGTTGCCGACGGTGTTCGCGTCCAGCACGCCCATCCAGCGCACGAGCTGGGAGCTGGAATCCGAGGCCGGCTTGCCGTCCATCGCGGGTCAATCTACCCGCCCGCGCCCGCCGGGTGGCCGGTGGTAGGGTCGCTGCAGCGAACCCGGAGAGAGCCATGCCGCAGGCTGAGGTCGACGGTCTGAGGATCAACTACGACGTGCAGGGCGAGGGCGAGCCCCTCCTGCTGATTCCCTACCTGGCCGCCGATCACGCCTGCTACGCCTTCCAGCTGCCGGCCTACACCGAGCGCTTCCGCTGCATCTCGGTCGACCTCCCCGGGTCGGGAGAGAGCGACAAGCCGCCAGGCCCGTATTCGACCGTGGCCTATGCCGACCAGCTCTCGGGCTTCATGGGTGCGATCGGCGTCGAGCGCGCGCACGTGGCCGGCGTCTCGCTGGGCGCTTCCGTGGCGACGCATCTGGCGGCACGGCACCCCGAGCGCGTCCGGTCGCTGTCGCTACACAGCGCGTGGGACCGAACCGACGCATACCTGAGCACGATCCTCGGGCTGTGGCGCTCGCTTGGGGTCGCCCTGCCGACCGTCGCCGATGTGGTCATCGAGGGGATCTTCCCGTTGTGCTTCACGCCCGAGATGTACGTCGAGCGCCCCGACTACGCGCAGGCGCTCGCCGACTTCGTCCGCGGCCGTCCCGCACAGCCACGGGAGGCGTTCCTGGCCCAGACCGAAGCGGTCCTGGCCCACGACGCCAGCGCGGTCCTCGGCCAGGTCCACGCGCCGACGCTGGTCACGTTTGGCGCCCACGACCTGGTCACCTCCACGCGCTTCGCCGACCCCCTGACCACCGGGATCGCGGGCAGCGAACTGGTCGTCTTCGACCATCTGTCCCACGGCGCTCTGCATGAGGACCCCGAGACATTCAACCGGACTACGCTGGACTTCCTGGTTCGTCAGAGCGGCTAGCGCGGAACGAGCTGAACGATGGGGATGGCCCGCCCGGCCCTGGCCGCCGATTCCCGGTACTGGGCGAACGCCGGGAAGACGCGGTCGGCGAGCCGCCACAGTCGCTCCCGCTCACCCTCGTCCTCGACGATCTCGGCGTGGAACGGGAATCCGCCGTAGACCACGTCCGGATGGGCGCGGAGGTTGTAGTACCAGGCCGGGTGCTCAGGCGCTCCCCGGAGGGAGGCGATGATCGTCACCCGGTCGCCGTCGTGGAAGTAGAGCGTGGCGTTGCGTCGCGGCTGGCCGGTGCGGGCCCCGACCGTCTCCAGCAGCGCCGAGGGGACCGGTCCGGTGGTCCTGATCCGGCCGGCAGAGACCTTGAGCAGGTACGGGTCGAGGTTCCAGGCGATCCTCTCGGCCAGCAACATGCCCACCCTCGTCGTAGATAGCCGGCACACGCAGAGATAGAGCCAGCCTCTGCGCTGCTGCGGATCGACGTGGCGAAGCGTGGGACGGGACATGGAGATCGGCGCGACGCGGACAGTAGAGCTAGGCATCCTTCTTGGCCGTCCCGGTCCGATGCTCGACTACTGGGACGGCGAGGACTAGGCCACCAGACGCGCTCGGACCGCCGGGCGTCGGCAGGACGTTTCACACGATCCGCGAAACGCTCGTTC
Source organism: uncultured Solirubrobacterales bacterium (assembly GCA_963704385.1). Taxonomy (GTDB): domain Bacteria; phylum Actinomycetota; class Thermoleophilia; order Solirubrobacterales; family Solirubrobacteraceae; genus Palsa-465. The sequence continues at coordinate 3,504,828 of OY969904.1, read as the reverse complement.
GTGCCCGACGTGGGGGCAGCACGGCGTCCCCCAAGGCGGCCTCGCGTGATTCTGCAACAATATGAGCGTGATATCAGGCGAGAGCACGCTGGGCGAGGTGGCCGGCCCGGGGCAGCCATCCTCGGGCCGGGCCCACGAGCAGCGGCCCGCGAGCGCCGTACCCGGTCCTCCCGCGGGCGGCCCGGCCGTCGCCAAGCGCTTCTTGCTGCGCCTCGATCCGCGTCTGTTCGACGCGCTGCGGCGCTGGGCCGGTGACGACATGCGCAGCATCAACGCCCAGATCGAATACCTGCTGACCGACCAGGCGCGCCGGGCCGGCCGCCTGCCCGATCCGCGCCGCACCCGCTCCTCGCCCGAGACGGGCATGCCTCCCGACTCCGACAAGGCCGACGCGCCGCTAGCCCCAACCGGCTCCCTCGCCCAGGGGTGATCCGAGCGACCTCGGCGCGAGGTCATCGCGTGCACGGGCGCCACGTGCTGTTGGCGACGTTGGTCATGAGCCTGGGAGCGATGGCCTCGGACGCCGTGGCGGCAACCGCGCCGCAGCCAGTCCTGGCCCGGACGGTTGTCGTCGAGCGGGTCTCGGGAACGGTTCTCGTCCGGACCCCCGGGGCACGATCCTCGGTGCCGCTCTCGGGTCCCACGGCGGTCCCGTCCGGCTCATTGATCGACACCACCCACGGGCGGGTCAGACTCACGACGGCCACCCTCGAGCGGAGACGCACCCAGTCTGCGCTGTTCGATGGTGGCGCCTTCGTGGTCACCCAGCAACCGTCGGCCCTGACCGATCTGACCCTGGTCGGGGGTCCCAGCCGCAGTTCGTGTGTGGGAGGCAGGCGGGGCGCCGTGGCCGCCCGCTTGGGTGCCGCCGTGCTGCGCACCCTGCACGGTCACGGCCACGGGCGGTTCAGGACCGTGGGATCGTACGGGGCGGCGACGGTTCTGGGGACAGACTGGACGACGACCGATCGCTGCGACGGGACGTTCGTTCGCGACAACCGCGGCCGAGTGGACACCGAGGCCAACAATGGCTCAGTGTCTTCGACCACGCTCACCTCCGGCGAGTCGAGCGACTACCGGTGCGCGGCCCACGGACTCCCGCCGGTGTCCACGTCGTACTGCATCCTGGTCGAGGGGTTCGTCCAGCACGCGGTGATCGGTGGGCGGACCGCGACGCTGTACAAGTACGTGGCCGCGCTCGCGACCAAGAGCCCGGCGGGCGAGCGAACCGACCTTTGCATCACGACGCCATCCCATCGGTCGGCCTGCACGCAGTACCCGCTCGCCCCGCCTGACCCGGCTGGCTACATGTCCTCGACGGTTGGCTGCTACACGACCGAAGCGGGCAACTACGCCATCACATACCTCCTCGGTGGCGTCCCGCTGGGAGCGCCGCTGATCTATCACTCGCCCGCCTCCTCGCATGTGTCCCAGGGCTGTGAGGCGTGGCTAGGAAAGCCCGATCCCGGCACGCACAACGCACCCCTGGCCACCGATCTCAAGGGCGTCAATCGCTACACCCTTCCGACCGCGGCCCTGGTCGGCTTTGAGTACATCTTCCTGCGGCCGACGGGGGCCCCTGGGCGCGAGCTGATCCGCGGAGTGGTGTACGCCGACTCGGGCGGCGCACCCGGCCGGCTGCTCGGATCCACAGGCCAGCTTTCCTACGCCGGGGTAGCCGGCTCGGGGTGGGCCGAGCTTACCTTCACCCCGAACCTGGTACTGCCGCCTGGCGATTACTGGATCGGACTTGTCGGCGGCGGTCAACCTGGCGTCGCCGACGTCCCCTACGACACCGTCCCCGGCGTGCTCGACTACAACGAGAACCCCTATTCGCCCGGCCCGAGCGATCCGTTCGGTCCGATCACCGTCGGAAACCAGCTGTTCTCGCTGTACCTCGACTACCTGGTCGAGCCCTAGCGGTAGCCGCGTCCCGTCAATCGGGGAGGTCGATGACCTGGCCCTCGCGGGCCAGCTCAACCGTGCCCGAGCCGCCGAGGAACGTCCAGCGTTCGGCGATCCGCTCAGCAGATGACTCGAGATGAACGTCGTCGTGAGCGGGATCGTGGTGGAACATCAGCGTGCGGGCACAGTTGGCCCGGTGCGCGAAGCTCAGGGCGTCGGAGTAGCTCGAGTGCCCCCACCCTTGGCGGATCCGATACTCCTCGTCCTCGTACTGGCAGTCGTGGATCAGGAGCGAGGCGCTCCGGGCCAGCGCGTGCCCGGAGATCCACGTCACGTCGGCCGTCTCCAGGTTCTCGCCGAGCCCGGGCTCGTGGTCAGGCAGGTAGCAGACGCTGGTGCTCCTCGAGGTAAGCCGGTATCCGAGCGTCGGGCCGCGGTGCGCGACGAACCCGGATTTGACCTCGATGCCGCCCAGCCGCAACCCGGGGCGAGAAGCGTCCTCGAACCTGACGCGCGCCGGTAGGTCTCGGATCTCGATCGGCGACAGCGGGTTGGAGATGTACCGGGCGAGCCTGTCCCGCAGGGGTCGCTGGACGCTCGTCGGTCCCCAGATCGTCACCTCGACGCCCGGATCGAACAGGGGAGCAAAGAACATCAGCCCCTGGATGTGGTCGAGATGCAGGTGGGTCAGGAGGATGTGCACGGCGTCACAGTGGCCGACGAGGGCCACGCCGAGTTCCCTGATCCCGGTGCCGGCGTCGAGGATCAACTCGGTTCCATCCGGGCTCGTGACCTGTACGCACGACGTGTTGCCGCCGAAGGCCGATGAGGCCAGTCCCGGGACCGGGATCGAGCCGCGGGCGCCCCACACCTTCAGCCGCATGGCGTCACCCGCCGCGCTCCTCCAGTGGCCACGCCCGCTCCGCCTCGAGCGGCCAGAACACGACAAGTGCCCCGTGATGGCCGGCGGACCCGATCAGTGGCAGGGCCGTGGCCTCGATCGGGATCAGTCCGGCATTGGCCGAGCGGATGTGGAACCTGCCGTAGCCGGGCCGAGCGTCCCGCAGGGCGACCGTCACCGGTAGGTCGTCGGTCGAAAGCCGTCGCCCCTGCATATCGAACGGTCCGATCTCGGCCCTCCAGTCCTCCCACGGGATCCGTCCCGTTTCCTCGAAGCGGCTCCCCAGTACCTCGGCGGCCGCCTCGTTGTAGAAGACGAGCGCGCCTTCGCGGTCGACCAGCATGGCCCCGAGCGAGATGATCGAGATCAGGTTGCGGGCCAGGATCAGCTCGAGCGGCTGCTCGGGGGCGTCGGTCATGGATCCACACTAGTCGCCGAGCTCGCAGACTGGAAGTCGGTCCTGTCCGATCAGCGATAGGCCCGGGCTCCTGACCCTAGCGGCCCGCCCCGGGGTGGCACGGACGAGCCGGTCAGCGGCCGCGCAGACTCTTAGCGCCTTGTTGGGACTTTCTGCGACTGCTCTTCACCTCGTCGAGCATCCTGGGCAGGTGCTCGACCCGGCTCGCAGCCAACCTGCCATCGGATGGCTCCGGTGACCGCGGGCGAGGTCTCGGTCGCCTGGAGGGTGGCGCGGGTTCTCTTGATCATGGCCGCCATGGCGGCAGCCGTCGTCGTCGCAGTCATCGCGGGGGCCATCACGCTCCCGGGCGTCCAAAGCGCCAACCGGAGCAGTCAGGCCGGCGGCCAGGCCGCGCTGGCCGCCAACCAAACGGCGGCCGACGAGCGATGGGCTTCGGGTACCTGCACCGACATCCTCGACTGGAAGAACGAGATCCGACGCGACGAGACCAGCCTCGACCTGGGCTTCGGCCCGTTGGCCCGGATCCAGGACGCGATCGCCGCGACCACTCGTATGCTGGGCCGGCTCGACGCCCTCGGCCTGCCCCCAGGTGCGCACACGCCGCAGGCGCGAGCCGAGATCGCCGGGCTCCGCTCCGGGATCGAGTCGCGGCTGCGCAGCATTGAAGGCGCGGCGGCCAGCGTGGCGAGCGGGAACTTCGGTCAGACCGGCGCCCTCCTGAGCGATGTCGAGGGCGAAAGAGTGCTCGCCGCGCAGACGGGCAGCGAACTACGCCACGTGCTGTCGGTCGATCTCGGACTCTCCCTAGTCGAGACCCGCGCGTGCCGGCAGCTCGTCGGAATCCCGATCTGACGCCCTCGAGATGCTCGTGCCGGCTCCGGCCCCGGGAGCAGGACGATCTAGCGCTACAGTCTGTAGCGTGTCAAGACAGATTGAAGCGCCGGTAGAGTGTTCCGGGATGAGCCCCGACGAGCTGGTCCGCCGCCGTCCCGGCGGGCAGCTGGACCCCGAGGCAGACCGCCTGATCCTCGAGACCACCCACCGCCTGCTCAGAGAGCACGGTTACGACCGGCTGACCATCGACGGGGTGGCCCGCGAGGCGGGGGTGGCCCGCACGACGATCTATCGCCGCTATCGCGACAAGGCCGACCTCGTCAGCGCCGCCATCCAGACGATGAGCGGTCGCGCCAAGCGACCGAACAGCGGTGATGCCCGCCGAGACCTGGTCGCGCACCTAGAGCACGTGCGGCGCAGCTACGGGATGTCGCTCGCCGGCACGCTGCTGATGGAAGAGCCCTACCACCCCGAGCTGGTCGAGATCTTTCGGGAGCGCATGGTCCTGCCTCAGCGCCAGGTCGTCAGCGACACGATCCAGCACGGAATCAGGCGTGGACAGATCCGCCCCGACATCGACCTCGAGTCGGTGCTCGACCTGATCCTCGGAGCGCTGTTCGCCGCCGTATTCGCGCGCGGCCGGCCCGGCACCGCGTGGCCCGACCAGATCATCGACGCCATCTGGCCCGCCCTCCGAGTGCCATGACCCTGCTCGCCGATGTGGTGATGGCCTCGACGCAGGTCGCGGGCACAAGCTCTCGGTCGGGCAAGGTCGCGATCCTGGCGGACCTGTTGGGGAGACTCGACCGGAGTGAGGTTGCCGTCTGTGTGGGCTTCCTCTCCGGTGTACCCCGGCAGGGGCGCGTTGGTGTCGGGTACTCGACCGTCTATGGGATCGACGCGAGGCCGGCGGGCGAGCCGTCGCTCACCGTCGGCGACGTGGACCGCGTCATCTCCGAGATCGAGCAGGCCACCGGGGGTGGATCGGCGGCGAGACGCAAGCAGCTTCTCACGGACCTGTTCGGCCGCGCCACCGGCCAGGAGGGCGATTTCCTGCGCCGCCTCCTCACGGGTGGGCTGAGGCAGGGTGCGCTCGCCGGCGTCATGGTAGAGGCGGTGGCGCGGGCCGCCGGTGTCTCCGGCGAGCTCGCGCGGCGTGCGTTGATGCTCTCGGGCGATCTCACTCGAACGGCCGAGATCGCCTCGATGAGCGGCGAGGAAGGCCTGGGCGATGTCGGCTTCGAGATCTTCCGACCCGTCCTCCCCATGCTCGCTTCGACTGTGTCAGACGTGGCGGAGGCCGTATCGGGCTTCGATTGTGCATCCGTGGAGTGGAAGCTCGACGGGATCCGCATCCAGATCCATCGTCGCGACGCGGAGGTCCGGATCTACACGCGTAACCTGAACGAGATCACGGCCGCCCTGCCCGGGATCGTCGCTGCGGTGCGCACCCTGCCCGTGACCCAGGTCGTCCTCGACGGGGAGGCGCTGTGGATGACCGGTGACCGGCCGGCATCCTTCCAGGACACCGTGGCGCAGATCGACGGCCACCCGTCGCCCGAGGGGATCGTCACGTTCCTGTTCGACGTGCTTCACGTCGACGGCGAGGACCTCCTCGATTGGGCTCTGCGTGAGCGCGCCGGTCGGCTTGACGCGATCGCCCCGGGGCTCAGGATCCCCGCGGTCCTCACCTCCGATCCGGCTGAGGGTGGACGCGTCCTGGACGAGTCGCTTCGGGCTGGTCACGAGGGGGTCGTCGTCAAGGATGCCTCGTCGCCTTACGTGGCCGGCCGGCGGGGCAAGGCGTGGCGCAAGGTCAAGCCGGTGCGCACCTATGACCTGGTCGTGCTGGCCGCCGAGTGGGGCCACGGGCGGCGGCAGGGATGGCTGTCGAACCTGCATCTCGGAGCCTTGGCTGCGGCCACGCGCGAGTTCGTGATGGTCGGCAAGTGCTTCAAGGGCCTGACCGACGAGCTGCTCGAGTGGCAGACCCGAGCGTTGCTCGAGCGCGAGACCGGGCGGCGCGGGATCGCCGTGTTCGTCCGCCCGGAGCTCGTCGTCGAGATCGCGCTGGACGGCGTCCAAGCCTCGACGCGCTACCCGGGGGGCGTCGCGCTCCGCTTCGCGCGGGTCAAGCGCTATCGGCCGGACAAGGACGTCGCGCAAGCCGACACGATCGACGATCTGCGGGCGCTGCTGCCGAGGAAGGCCTGAGCGGGAGCGGCCACCGAGGTCGTCCGGCGTGCCCGGCCTATGGCCTGTGCCAGGCTTCCGGGATGATCACCGTCGAACGCGTCGACTTCGTTTCCGTTCCCACACGCGACGCGGCGCGCGCCCGATGGTTCTACGGGGAGCTGCTCGGACTGCCCGCGAGCCCGCACAACCGCGATGAGTTCGAGGCCGCGAACGTGACGCTCACGCTCTGGGAGCCCGAAGCCCAAGACGCACCGTTCTCACCGAACACCGCTGGCATCGCGCTGCGCGTTCCCGACGTCCACGCCGCGCGGGCCGAGCTCAGTGCCCGGGGCGTGGAGTTCCTGGGCGAGACGATCGACACCGGCGTATGCCTGATGGGCTTCTGCTACGACCCGGACGGGAACGTCCTCATCCTGCATCGGCGATACGCGCCTGTGACTGCTCGAGCACAGGCCTAGCCGAACGTGAACACGTAAGCCTGAGCCCCAGGCTCGAGGAAGGTGATCTCGAACGTGTGGTCCGTGACTCGCCCTGGCTGACGGATGAGCTGATAGAGCCGCGGCTCGCTGATCGTCCCGTGGCCTTGCTCGTCGACGTCGATGCCGTGGGCTGTATCGGGCGGTGCTCCGTCGATCAGCACGCGGAACGGCACGGGCTCGTCGCGCACACCAGGCCCCATGACGAGGTGAAGATCGCGGGCGTGGAAGCGATGCCGGATTTGCCCGCCTGGCTTCTCCAGCACTGCGGGCTGTCTCTGCACCGTCCACTCCCCGGACAGCGCCCACTGATTGAGGGCCAGGTGCACCGGAGCCGCGTAGTCGTGGCGCTGGTCACGAACTACCCCGCCAGGCGACGCGAGGTTCTCGGCCCGCGCGTAGCCGACGTAGGTCTCCGGAGACCTGAGATCGTCCCAGTCGGCGGCCGCCTCGACACCACGGCCCTCGACTGAACCCAGCTCCGGGCCGACGTCGCCAACGCCGGCCTCGGCCAGCAATCCCCGAATGACCGTTTCCGACCGTTGGTACTCGCCCTCGCCGAACCGATGGTGCCGGATCTGTCCCTGTCCGTCGACGAAGTAGAGGGCCGGCCAGTAATTGTTCTCGAAGGCGCTCCAGACCGCGTAGTCGTTGTCGATGGCGATCGGGAAATCGACCTGCATCGCGGCGGCGGCTCGCCGGACGTTGTCGAGGTCCTGTTCGACAGCGAACTCGGGCGTGTGGACACCGATCACCACCAGTCCATCACTGGCATACCTCTCCCACCAGGCGCGGACGTACGGGAGGGTCCGTATCCAGTTGATGCACGTGAAGGTCCAGAACTCGACGAGAACGACTCTGCCCGTGAGCCCCTCCGGCGTCAGGGGCGCTGAGTTCAGCCATGCGTTCGCCCCATCCAGCGCGGGCAACCTGCCTTCAACGGGCAAATCAAGAGGCGAAACGGCCATCTGGCTCCTCCTGAGGTTCGTGGGTCTGGGCGACCAGCACACCCGAATTCCAACACGTTTCTGACGCGAGTCCAGTGATTCGCGCACCCTCGGTGCCATGTCCTCACCCCGGCGTCGCACAAACCCGAGCGCGCGGCCCTCGTTTCCGATCGTTGCGACACTCTCTTGATCATCCTGAGGCGACCGTGGGAGGCGGAGTGTGAGCATCGAGAGCGACTTGTACTGGCAATCGGGCGCCGAGGACGAGGCTATGCAAGACGAGCACGGCTTCATCTGGCGTGCGATGCTCGCGACGATCGATGTCGACCTGTCTCGGCGGAGGGTTCTCGACGTCGGATGCAATCGAGGAGGGTTCCTGCGGTTGCTCTCAGGCGAGTGTGAGATCGCCGCGGGCTTTGGTTACGACCCGGCCGCTGGTGCGATCGCTGATGCGATCAGGCTGAGCGGAGATCGGCCGCTGGTGTTCGAAACGGCTGAAACTGTCCCGCCCGAGTGGGGCTCTTCGACGTTGCGTTTAGCCACGAGGTCCTCTACCTGATTCACGATCTCTCCTCGCACGCCGCGGTGATCCATCAATCGCTCGTGCCGGGTGGCCTGTACTACGCCGTCATGGGTGTGCATGCAGCGACGCCGAACATGGCCGACTGGCATGCCCGCAACGTGGAGCGACTCAATCTACCTCCGCTGTACGCGCTCGATGATGTGATCAGAGCGTTCTCCGTTGCTGGATTTGAGGCAGCTGCCGCACGCTTGAAGATGGGCTTTGTGCCCGTCTCCAGCCACGCCCCCAGCTTCCCGTCCGGCTTGGAATACTTCTACGACCACAAGGTCATGCTGCGCTTCGAGAAGCTGACCGTTTGAGGGGCGCCCGGCCAACGATGGTCGCGCTGCGGCTGCGGACAACGCTGGACAGAGACCCGATGGTCGAACGACAGTTCCGCTCGCGCCGGCACTTTTCGACCGGCCTTGGCGTCAGCGGCCCCAGGCGCGCCGGTCAGTCGCCCGATGTGGCGGCGGCGCGTGTGGCTGGGGGGACACCTGTCGGAGTTGGTCGGGAGATGGACCGGTGCTCGGTTCACCTCGAGGCGGGGGATAATGAACCCGAGGGCACCTGTGCTGCCAGCAGGTCCAGACCGTCGAACTTACGAAGGAGGGAGGGCATGACCGAGGCGCTCACCGCGACCGAAGACGCGTCCGGCCCCCAAGGCGTCGCGAGCAAGGTGTTTCGTACGGAGTTGAATCCAGTGGACTTTTTGCGAAGGGCGGCTTACGAGTACCCGGACAAGGTCGCGGTGGTCGATGGGGAGCGCCGCTATTCCTATCTGCAGCTGGCCGAGCGATCGTGGCGGCTCGCCAACGCGCTCAGGTCGGCCGGGCTGAGCAAGGGCGACCGCGTGGCCACGCTCCTGTTCAACTCAGCGCCGATGCTCGAGGCCCATTTCGGCGTTCCGGCGGCGGGCGGAGTTTTGGTCGCGATCAACCATCGACTCGCGAGCCCGGAGGTCGGCTACATCCTCGAACACAGCGGGGCCCACTTCCTGCTGCTCGACGCCGAGCTCGACAGTCTCATCGCTCCGCTGTCGCTGTCCGGCGTCATCGTGATCCGCTGTTCGGGCGCCGGTGATGCGGAAGATCCGTACGAGCACTTCCTGTCGGCCGCGTCGTCGGCGATGCCGGTCAGCTGGCTCCAGCACGAGGAGGAGACGATCTCGATCAACTACACCTCAGGCACCACCGGACAGCCGAAGGGAGTGCAGTACACGTACCGGGGGGCTTACCTCAACGCGCTTAGCGAGGTGATCGTCAGTGGGATGAGCACGGACTCGGTGTACCTGTGGACCCTGCCGATGTTCCATTGCAACGGGTGGTGCTTCCCATGGGCGGTAACCGCCGTGGCGGCCCGACATGTGGGGCTGCGAGCAGTCAGCCCCGATCTGGTCTGGCAGCTGATCGAGAAGGAGAGCGTTAGCCATTACAGCGGGGCGCCGACGGTGCACCTGATGATCATCAACCATCCTGAAGCGCACCGGTTGGAGCAGCCAGTGACGGCCATGGTGGCCGCGTCGCCTCCCTCCCCTACGCTGCTCTCCCGGATGGCCGAGCTGAACTTCCGCATCGTGCACGTCTACGGCTTGACCGAGACGTACGGCCCGATGACGGTATGTCCCACTCAGGAGGAGTGGCAACAGCTGCCGCTCCAGGAGCGGGCGAAGCTGCTTGCCCGCCAGGGCCAGGCGTACCCCTCGGCTGACCTGGTCCGGGTCGTCGACGAGGACATGCACGACGTCCCGCAGGACGCCGCGACCATGGGCGAGGTGATCATGCGCGGCAACAACGTGATGAGCGGCTACTTCGCAGACCAGGCCGCGAGCGAGAAGGCGTTTCGTGGCGGCTGGTTTCACTCCGGCGACCTAGCCGTGTGGCATCCGGACGGCAATATCGAGCTTCGTGACCGCAGCAAGGACATCATCATCTCCGGCGGCGAAAACATTTCCAGCATCGAGGTCGAGCAGACGATCGCGGCTCATCCGGCGGTTCTCGAATGCGCGGTGATCGGGATCCCTCACGAGAAGTGGGGAGAAAGACCAAAGGCTTTTGTCACCCTCAACACTGGAGCCAGCGCGACCGCAAACGAAATCATCGCCTTCTGCCGCGAGCGGCTCGCCCGCTACAAGTGCCCCGACGCAGTCGAGTTCGGCCCGCTGCCCAAGACCTCCACCGGAAAGATTCAGAAATTCATCCTCCGCGAAGGGGAATGGGCCGGACGCGAGACCCGAATCGGCGCGGCGTAAGACGCCGGCCATAGCCCCGCGGACGGTTGCATCGAGGCACCCACGTTGCGCCGATCGCCCGGCGCTCGGCCAGGGCGGCGTCCAGCGGGCGTCGGGTTCTGGGCGTTGCGAGGTCGGCGAGGTTCCTGGCAGGATGTGAGGATCGGTGATGTGAACCCAGACGAATCGCTGGAGATTGGTCCCGGCGTGTTCAAGCGGCTTGGTGATTGCACCGGCTCCGAGATCGAGTCCGCGATTCGTCTCATCGCCCGAGCACGGATCGATCGGGCCTGGATCGATGAGCAGGCGTCCGGGTCCGACCAGGGCGGGCGGACGATCGCCCGCCGGTTCTTCGCGAATGTGACCGAGGCAGAGCGGGACCTCATTGCGTACTGGCAGCTGGTCAAGGTCGTCGAGAAAGAGCGACTGGGTCAGACCGAAGAGAGCGACGCCCGGGGCCAGGACGAGAGCACTGACGTGCTGGCGGGCAAACGACTGATCGACCAGGCGCTCGCCACAGTTGTCGCCGCAGATTCCGTTGGGGCAAGCGATCAGATTTCGTTGACGCGAGAGCAGGCGCTCGTCTGGGCGATCTACCTCCGGGTGATCGCAGAGCGTCGCGGCCTGGCATCGGACGAACAGCTCGAGCATTCGGTCAACGCCGCCAGGAAAGGCGGCATTTCAATCGAGGAGATAGAGGCCGCCGTCGCAGCGGCCGAGCTTCCTGAGGCCAGCGAATGACGCGGCCTCACCGCACGCAGCAGCTACGCCATCCCAGCCCGTGGAGTACCCCCCGCAGAACTACAGCACCGGCCCCGCAGTCAAAAACCAGCAACCCCGCCTCACGCCTCGTGGCGCATCGCGCCGTCGGTGGCATTCGAGCGAGGGCTCCGAATCCCGGCCGCAGGGCCAGCTCGGTTTCGACTCTACTCCTATCGGGACGCGTATGTGAAGCACGACACAAAAGCTTTGCGAGCAATTGCGGTCCGACTGCCGGCTGGACTCTGGGATCGTCGCAAAATGCGGTATCGCGGCTCGCGAACAGCGGCGATCTGTGCTAGCCCAGTTTGTACGCTAACGGGACTGTCTCTGTCGGTTAGGGCAGCGACGGGACCAGAAAGGAGGCGCGGCCATGATAGGCACCGCGCCACTCGCCTTCGACCGGGCCGACGCGCAGGTCGAAGGCATGATCCGCGAGGGCACGTCATTCGCGCGAGTCGAGGACGCGATCGACGCCGCTCAATTCTCGCAGCTGCACAAGGCAGCCCTCTGGCTCCTGGCCTGGTCGCTACGCGACCCGGCGGTTCAGCGAAACGATGCCCGGCTGATGGCGGAGGCGTTCTCCGCCGGCGGGTCGTAACCGCCCTCCCTTTCGGGCGGCACGGGAGCAATCCGCGCGGTCCCTGTTTGGCAGGGTCCTGAGTTAGCGGGGCGGTCAGGCGTCAGTGGACGCCTGCATGACAGGTTGAACGTCAGGCTGACCAGTACCTGGCCCGACCGACTCATTTACGTCGCTTCTCAGCTCCTCGGCGGGCTCGCGTGACTGATGCGCCGAGGCCTCCTTCCGTGCCTCCTTCTTGGCCTGCTTCTCCAGCCGGCGCTCTCGGAGCCTGCTTTCACGGGTGAGCTTTGCCATCGTGGTCTTCTTCTTGCTGCGTGACGCCATATCAGTCCGTTCTTGTCGAGTTTGAGCGCGTCCATGACGCGCAGGCTAGTTGGGGTGAGCCGAGAGAGTGTCCCCCTTCCGACGAGCTCTGAACATCACTGCAGGTCTTGCTGAGTCTCGCACGCAGGTAAGCAAAAACGGAGGGCCGTCACACGGCCCTCCGTCGCTTGTCCAAGGCAGTGGGCTAGAGCTTCTGGACGTTCGCTGCCGCCGGGCCCTTGGGGCCCTCCTCGGCGTCGTAGCTCACCTTCGCGCCCTCGGTCAGCGACTTGAAGCCGTTGCCCTGGATTGCACTGTGGTGCACGAACAGGTCCTTGCCGGAGTCATCGGGTGTGATGAATCCAAAGCCCTTGTCGTCGTTGAACCACTTCACGGTTCCTGTGGCCATTTGTTCCCTCCGGGTTATGTGCACTGCGAAACGCGGAGGGTGCTGAAGCGCAACAACTGCGAAAACGCGGGGCACTGCTTTGGTCGAGACCAACGCTCGACCCACACAAATAGTCTAGCGATCAAGCAGCAGAGCGCCTGCCCCGAGCGGATGTTTCTAGCGGAGATCCTCCAGGCGACGCTTCCGAACCTGCTCCTGCTCGCGCGCGGTGCGAAGCTTGCGCGCCTCCTTCTGTGCCTGCTCGTTGCGCTGCGCGATCTCCTTCTTGAGCGCGATGAACGCCGCGTCCGACGTCGATCGTCCCGGTCCGGGTTCCTGAATCTGCTTCGTCACTGGACACTCACTCCTGCTCGCTCCCTACGAAGACTGGGCCACAGGACGAATGCGAGAGCGAGACACCGAGCGGTGGAGACGGCCTCTCCACTGTATCGGTGTAAACGGCTTGAGCAGCGAATCCGCGTACTCGCACCCAGATCCTGCGAGCCGGACACCGTCTTCATGGCTCGGGGTGCGCGGGCCGGGAACTGCTAGAGTCGAACTCCGCTCGGTGAGCCCAGCTCTTCTCGCTTTCGGGGCGACGTTCTCACTCAGAAGGGCAGAGAGGCGGTTAGCAATGGCTACCGCGACAAAGAAGGCTCACGCTGCCACCGGGGCTCTGATTGCACCACTCGAGCGGTCCTCGGACGCTGAACGCACGGATCGATCCGTGTACCGGATCGCTCTCAGGCTTCTATCGAAAGGGGTCGGTGATGACCCACGTTGGCTGCCCTAACTGCCGGTTGCGGTTCACCACGGCCGCGGCGGCGTGCCTCAGTGCTTGTCCGGAGTGCGGTCGAGCGCCGCAGCCGATCACCGGCGCCGAAGGCGTCCTCGGCTTCAGGCTGTTCATCCTGGAGGACGTGCCACACGACTCGCCTGAAGCGGTTGCCGTCTCGGTCCCGATCCCGGATCCGGACGCAGGACGGTCATGACCGACTAGCGCGCTCGGCCCGTCCTCGCTCGCTTCGGGCCGAAGAACGTGCCGACAGCCAGATCAGAGCCCGCGGTTGCGAAGGTCTTCGGCTAGGGCTGCGCTCATCGTTCCAGGCTGGACCTGGTTCTGGAGCTCGGCGATCAGCCTGGCATGCCGCTCCGATTCCCGGTGCACCGAGTCCTGCAGCCCCTCGACCAGCTGCTCGAGGTGCGCCACTCGCGCTTCAAGTGCTTGGAGCCGTTCAGCCTGCGGATCGCCCGCGTCGCTCTTCGGTCGATCGCGGGCCGTGGCGAGACGGCGGACCTGACGGATCCGGGCAATCAGTCCCTCGCGGTCGCTCACCGTCATCGCCGCCTGAGCTGTTTCGGTTGAGCAGGACGGGGCGGGTACCGCCGGCGTTCCTCTTCCGTCATCCGGCGGATCACCAGCGAGCCGCTCTCCACCTGCTGGCGGACGAGATCCAGTTTTGCCTGACGCTTTTCCTCGGCCCGCTCACGCGTCGTCTTCACAACGCCTCGCTTGCGCCGCGGAACCGAAGAGGGGGACACGGACGCTGTCGGGGTGCGTTCGATTCGAGCAACGGTTCCTGGGGGACACCGCTGCTTCCGGGATAAGTGGGCATCCGTCTCCTTCCTTCGCCGGCCGGGTCTGGCTGATCCAAGAGATTCGCTGCGTCGGCGAGGGGAACCTCGCGGGCGGCAACCCCGCCCGCACTGCTCACCGTAGCACTCCGGGCAGCCTGAACTTCGGGGTGGCGGGAAAGCTAGGCTGCGGCGCGCTCGAGCCGGGCGTCACCGATGCGAACGACGTCCCAGGCGAGGCCCAGCGACTCGAGCACGCGAATGACCGCGGCCGAAGGATCGATCTGCCAGCGGCGCAGGCCGTGCCGGTAGGAGGTCGGGAACGCATGATGGTTGTTGTGCCAGGCCTCTCCCCACGTCGGGATGGCGAGCCAGGCCAGGTTTCGTGACTGATCGTTGGTCTCGTAATCGCGCCGCCCGAAGAAGTGGCAGAGCGAGTTGATGCTGAACGTTGCGTGATGCAGCAGGAAGATGCGTGCCGCCCCGCCCCACAGCAGCGCGATGAGACCGCCAATCACCGTTCCGGTGAGAGCCACGCCGAGTCCAAAGGCAAATCCGAGCCCGGCGATCACCCAAAGCACGAACGTGCGGTCGACGAACCGGATCATCGGATCGGCCAACAGGTCCTTGGCATAGCGGCGCTCGTCGGCCACCTCCATATCTGTGAAGACCCAGCCGATGTGGGCGTGCAGAAGCCCACGTATCGCCCCGCTCCATCCGGATCCGTGGCCTACGTGGGGACTGTGCGGATCACCCTCGACGTCGGAGAACTGGTGGTGCTTACGGTGGGTCGCGACCCAGTCGATGACCGGCCCCTCAGCCGCCGCCGAACCGAGCGCGGCGAAGGCGGCCCGGAGCAGCCGACTCGTCTTGAAGCTGCGATGGGTAAGCAGGCGATGAAACCCGACGGTCACCCCTGTACCGATCACAACGTAACTGATCGCGAGAACGAGGATGTCCTTCCAGTTGAGCACGTTGCCGGCCCACCCAAACCACATGCCGACCGCCAGCATGATCGGCGGCACGGCGGTGACCACGCCACTGGCCACTCGATCGACGAGCGGCATCGTCACCGGGCGCACGGACAATTCGCTACCTGCCGGCATAGGGGACGTCATCAGGCCCTCCAGTGTTAGGGACCGTCCTGATCCTGCCCTGCACGCGATCAGATCTCGCGCCTACAGTCTCGAGGCACGGCCAGCGCCGGGGTCCCGTGAGGCTCGTTGGTCCCGGGTAGCGTGGGCGTAGTCTAGCCGTCGTGCCGGTGCGAACGAGAAAAGTTCTGCATAACGTCGCTTACCCACTGCTAGGCTGCTCCTCGACCCGAGTCCGTGGAGGACTCGCAAACGTGTTCGGCGCTCGCAGGTCATCGCTCTTTAGCTCTCCTGGTACGCGGCACATAACCGAAGGAGAACAGCAATGGCCCAGGGAACCGTGAAATGGTTCAGCGACGACAAGGGATACGGGTTCATCACGCCCGATGAAGCCGGCAAGGACCTGTTCGTCCATCACACGGCAGTGCTCGGAGACGGCTTCAAGTCGCTGACCGAGGGCGCGCGCGTGTCGTACGAGGCCGAGGCCGGCCCCAAGGGCCCGCAGGCCGTCAACGTCCAGCAGCTCTAGCCGTCTAGAGGAGACGTGCGACCGCTGTCGCACGGTCGGATCGATTAGCCGACGACGATGCCGGGGCTGACGCTCCTGGTCGTTTCGATCGCGCTCGCTGACTCGATCAACCCGTCGACCGTCATTCCCGCCTTGTGGCTCGCGCATCGCGGACGCCGAGCCCGCGTCCTGGCGAGCTTCACGGCAGGGGTGTTCACGGTTTATCTGGCCGGCGGTCTCGTGGTGTTGCTCGGGCCGGGCAAGCTCCTGATCTCGTCGCTCCATCACGTCCACGGTCCGCTCGAGCACGCTCTGCTAGCCGCAGGGGGAATCGTCGCCCTGGCCTTCGGGCTCGTCGCATGGCGCTCGCGCGGTCGAACCAGCGGGCAGCCGAGCCCGGGCCGCGTGCGGACGCCGCTCGGCGCCTTTGCCCTGGGCGCCGCGATCATGGCCGTGGAGCTACCGACGGCGTTCATGTACTTCGGAGCGATCTCAGCCGTACTCGCAGCACAACCGCCGGCTGCGGCCGAGATCGTGCTGTTGATCGCCTACAACGCGGTGTTCGTCGCGCCCCTGGTGGCGATTGTGCTGATCCGGCGCTACGCCGGCGGGAGCACAGACCGCTGGCTGACCGCGGCCAACGCGCGGATGCCCTACGTAGGCCAGGTGACACTCGCCGGCGTGGCCGGCATCTCCGGCATCGCGCTCACGGCCATCGGCGTGAATGGCCTGCTGACCTGAGCGCGGCAGAGGCCGGTTATTCGGGTTCGGTGACTTCGACGGCGCCGAACCCAGGGATCGAGCCGTCGACGAAGAACGTCTCGATCGTGATGTCGGGCTCGACGTGGGCCTGCGATAGGAAGGCGACGACCTTGCGTCCGGTCAGCTCCTCGATCGACTGCTTGTAGCGGGTCTCCATGACGCGCTGGAAGTCCTCACGCATGGCGACCACGCGGGAAGGCTCGCCGCTGTTCATGATCGTCTGCTCGAGCGGGGTAAAGCCGCTACCCCGCATCACGACGACGATGATGTCGTCGATCGCGTAGGTCTTGGCCTTCATCGGGCCGCGCCCATAGTGCTCGCGGAGAAGGGCGACGAAGCAGGTCGAGATCGCGGCTAGCAGCCTTCCCCCGGAGAGCGGGGCGCCTGCATCTTGAATGTTTGAGGCCTCCACTCGTACTCCTTTGTCCGGCGGGGACCCGCTAGGTCGCCACCGTCCGCTGTGACCTGCTGACCTGGTCGAAACGCTTAAAGGCTGCTCGACCCCGTCGTGATCCGGAGGGTACTACTGTGCGCCGCTCGCAGGGCCATTCGCGCTTGTTCCGGCCTCGTACGCTGGCTCGGGCTCGAGTATGAATGCCTCCACCGATGAGCCGCCAACCTCGTCCGTACCGCTCAGGAATACGCGGACGGTCCGGTGCGTCAGCCGCTCGACGGCCTCGATCAGCTGTGGGCCGACGGCCCGCTGGAGGGCGTCCCGCTGCAAGCGGACGAGGTCGTCCCTACCCGCGGACACCAGGCTTTGCTCAGCCCGGGTGGCGCCGTCCTCGAACACGCCGACGACCAGATCCTGCATGACGTAGGCCCGAGACCGGGTCGAGCCTCGCCCGGTGAAATCGGCCAAGAGCTTCCCGAGCTCGTTGGCCAGCGCCGCGTTCAGCGCTCCTCCTGACAGGTGTTCATCGAGACTGGCCACCGCACATCCTCCTTCTCCTTCTCAACTGGAGCTGAGGGCCCACAGGCCGCGAGAGGGAGAGAGCGACCGAAGGGATGTGCGAGCTACCAGCGTACCGCTGATCGACGGCAGTAGCTGGACCGTTCGATTTCCCCTGGTTGACCGGCTCGATTCTCGGGTAACATCCTGCCCGACGATTCCGAGGCCGTAGGTCCCCGGACCGCACCACGAGTTGTCCGCAGCAGCGCGGGACGACATCGGCGACAGCACGCCCGGTCGCCGGCGCCCGGTCCGTATCAGGTCAGAGCTTCCCACCATCTTGGCCCGGGACCGTTCATGCGTCATTGGATGTCCGCGCACGCGGAAAGCATAAGAGCAGGGCAGCGGCTGCGCGCCCGCCGGCAAGACCTGCCGACGCCGCCTGCGGCGCGCTGCCTTTTCGTATCCGCTCGTGAGGTTGCCCTGAGGACCGACGTCCGCTCTCTGGTGGCGCGGGTCCGGGGGTCGAGTGACCAGACCGAAGCGGCGTCCGCTGCGCATGCGGGACCGTACCGAGCCGGGGTAGTCCACCGCGACTGGCTGGGCCATCCCGATTTGCCGGCCGTGCGCTCACCGCATGGGCGTGCGGTCGGCAACCAGATCCTCCACCCCGCTGGCGCGCCAACGGCCTATTGGCCTGGCAAACCACCAACGCCCGCCGATGTTGCCCAGCCGGACACCGCAACATCAGCTGTCTGCTGGTGGGAGCCGGCGGTACCTCGTCCGAGGCGGGGCGACGCCTTACCGGCGCGAGGGAACGGCATCACGGCCGGGGCGAGCCGTGATGCCGGTGGAGGACGCGGGCGTTGACCCGGGGTCGGGCGATCTCCTTGCCGATTCTCGGCAACGCGGAAGCACCTCGGACGGCTCGCAACGCCGTGCTGTCTCGGCTCGAGGGACGGGTTACGGCCGAGACCGCCGATGACATCGCACTCGTCGTGGGCGAGCTGGTGACCAACAGCGTTCAGCACGCGGACCTCGGCGCAAACGACACTGTGTTGGTTGAGATCGCGCTCGGCGACGAGCGACTGGCGATCGCTGTGACGGATCCCGGGTCAGACTTCGTGCCCCGGCTGCTTCCGCGGGATCCGACGAGGCCACACGGGTTCGGTCTCCATCTGGTGAACGACATCTCCGCCAGCTGGGGTGTCCGCCGCAATCCCGGCACCACCCAGGTGTGGTGCGAGCTTGGCCTCGGTGAAGCCAACGCCGAGCAGTTTGAGTCCGGGGCACACGAAGCGCCCGCCTGCTCACAGCGCTCGGGCTGACCTCAGCTCCCGACGCACATGGGCGTGGCCGTTCGCGCGGTGATCGCTGTTGACGTACTGCAGCGACTGCGCAGCCAACACCCATCTCCCATTGTGCTCACGGCGCAGCAGGTCTTCCCTGGCCAGCTCTCTCAGCCCGAGGGAGACCGTCGGTCGGCGTGCCCCGACCAGCCGGCCGATGGTCTCGTGCGTGAGCGGGAGGTCGATCGTCACGCCGTCGGGGCGGACGCGGCCCCATCGGTCCGCGATGTACCAGAAGAGAGCCAGCAGGCGGTCCTCGACGCGGGTGAGCTGAGAGATCGCCTGGTGCTCACCGGCGCGATCGACCTGTCGCATCACTTGGGTGAAGACCTGCGCCGCGACGCGCGGCCACCGACTCATCGCGGCCACGAAGCGATCGTCGAGCACCGCAAGCGAGGTGGGAACGAGAGCATGCAGGGCTTGCGCGGTGGGCAGCGCGCCATCCGGCTCCTGAGCGCCACTGACGAGATCGCCCGGGCCGTAGATCTGCGCCGAGACATGGCCCGCCAGCCGCATCTCGCCGATCAGCAGCCCGTCGGTCACAAGTACTCCGAGCAGCCCGCGCGCCTCCGCCGCCTCCGCACAGGCCGTAACTTCGCATCGGCCGTGCTGGACCCGGACAACGGGTAGGAGGAGCGCGGTTCGGACGGCTTGCAGCTCAGCGCTGCTCAAGCCCGTCGCCTGGTACGGGTGCAGGTCGGCCAAGGCAATCGTGCCGGACGGTACGGGCGGGGAAGAGCCGTTCCGCTCGGCCGCTGCGTCAATGAGCGATGTCGAGAATCGGTGCCGTCGCGATCCCCCATCGGCATGCCGGGCGGCGAGGAGCTGGCTGGGCTCTTCGGAGTGATCCTGCCGATTCAGCGGGCGCACCCGCGCGCCATCGCCAGTTGCCTCTCTGGCGCGCGCGGGCGAACCACCGGTCTCCTCGCTAGCACGGTGCAAGTCGGTGATGACGTCCTCCCAGGTTGAGGGTCCGGCTCGAAGCCGCTTCGCCAGGCCGGGTTCCCGCTGACTTGCGAAGGTGCTTCGTGTATCGCCGCAGCCTGAGACCCTGGGGATCTCATCACCGCATGGATCAAGATAGGCCAACCAGCAGACGAAAACAAGCACCTTCTGCGGCGAGGAAGACGTTGCCAAGGGTCGAGCGTCAGTATTCGGACACGACCCTTATCTACACCGCGACCACGATTCCCGGGTACCGTCAGCCGTTTGCCGCCCGCAGGATGAAGGTTTCGATCGCGATGTCGGGATCGACGTGGTTATCGCTCAAGAACGCGATCACCTCGCGCCCGGTGATCTCCTCAACGCCCGCGATCAGCTCCGGGCCCATGGTGTCCTGGTAGGCCTTGCGCATGTCGCGCACGAGCTGTGCGCGACCATCGTTGACCAGGCTGCGCTCGCCTCTGGTGAGGGTGTCGTGCAACACGGTCATAACCACATCGGTGTCCATCGAGGTCCACGCCTTGGTCGGGCCGCGCCCCGTGTAGGCGCGCAGGACCTGCACGACCATGTTCGAGATCCGCGCGCTAGTCGACAGACCACTCGTCGCTTCAGGGCCAGTGCCTGACATGACCGGCCTCCGTTCTCGCCTCCGACCCTTGAATCAATGGCCCCGGGAAGAAAAGGGGAGGAGACGCTAGAACGCTCCCAAAGGCAACAGGCGCGAACGAAGCGCAAGCCGCTCACCGCCCGCTAACACGAGCATAACGCCAAACTCGCCCAACGCGAGGCCGGCCGGTCCGGTTGATCACGTTGATCGTGCGCGCCCGCATGTTGCTGCGTGAACTTCCTCGGTGAGGGCGTTCAGCTGCTCGGCCAGGGTGTGGATCTGTTTCGTTAGGTCGGTGTTCTGTTGCAGCAGGTCGGTCTGAAACTTCGCGAGCTCATCTCGGTGCTTGGCCGCCGCTTCTTCGTTCGCCTTGTCCGTCCTCGTCTGCGCCTTTTGGGCGATGATGACCAATGCGCCGGTGAAAAATGCGACGGCCGAGAAGATCAGATTCAGGAGAATCCACGGCTCCGGGTCGAACTGGCTTCCATGCTCGACGGCGTGAACGGTCGCGTGGATGTAGTGCACGGCACCGTTCGCGAAAACCCAGCCGAAGATCAGGATCGTCGAGATGATCAGGAATGGCACGGTGCCCATGCCGGAGGCGACCTTCTCTGACATCCGCTCCATGAAGCTGCTTCCCCCGGCATAGGGAGAGCCGCCCGCACCGTCTTGATAGTGGGTGTGGTGCCGCAACGGATCTAGCGTCAGGTGATCCTTGGGATCGAGCTTGGTCGTTGTCGCTTCCATTCCATTTCTCCTGTGACCCGACTCAAGCGGAGTTTTCGCCGCGGGCGAGGGAAACCTTTCCGCGAGCACCTCGCGGATCGGCTATTCGCCGGTCGGCTTGCGGGCCCAAATGATCGCCGCTGCCGCGTGCTCGTGGACGCGGTGGGTCTCGCGGATCTCGACGTCCTTGAGCCCCGCCGCCTGGAGCGTCTCCCGGAACTCGCGCTCGGTGAGCGCTCCCGCGACGCAGCCGGTCCACGCGGCCATGTCCGCTCGTGTCCGCTCGTCCATGTCGGGGTCGGCGATCACGTCGGAGACCGCGAACCGTCCGCCCGGTCGTAGCACGCGAGCTGCCTCCCGGATGGCCTTGGTCTTGTCGCCAGAGAGGTTGATTACGCAGTTGGAGATCACGACGTCGACGCTCGCGCCAGCGAGTGGGAGGTCTTCGAGGTAGCCCTTCACGAACTCGACGTTCTCAACTCCGGCCTCAGCCGCGTTTCGTCGGGCAAGCTCGAGCATCTCGTCGGTCATGTCGAGGCCGATCGCCCTGCCGGTCGGTCCGACCCGACGGGCGCTGATCAGGACATCGGCGCCGGCTCCCGAGCCGAGATCGAGCACGGTTTCGCCTTTGTGCAGGTCGGCGACCGCGCTCGGCACGCCACATCCGAGCGACGCCTTGACCGCCGCCTCGGGCACGTCGGTCTCAGCCATCTCGTCGTATAGCGAGGAGCCGAACACGCCCGTACTGTCCGCGGGGCTGCAGCACGCCGCCTCGCGCGCCGCGGAAGCCGCCCGGGCTGCGGCCGCGTATCTCTCACGAACTGCCTCTCGCGTCTGCTCCACCGTCGCCTCAGCCGTCAGGGTTCCGGTGTCCGAGCCACAGCCACAGGCGCCGGCCGTACCGCAGCAACCCGCCTTGTCTTCGGGCTTGCAGCAGGCGTCTTGGGCTTCGCGGGTGCAGCAGTCGGTGCTCAGCTCAGCCATGAGGAGAGTTCCTTGAGCGCGTCGGGGATCACGTAGTAGTAAGCCCACAGGCCTTCGCGCTCTGAGCCGACGATGCCGGCCTGGCGGAGCACCTTCAGGTGGTGCGAGACGGTCGGTTGGGAGAGATCGAACAGCGGTACCAGCTCGCACACACACACCTTGCCTGCGTGCTTGCGGAGCACGTCGACGAGCTGCAACCGCACCGGGTCACCCAGGGCCTTGGCGATCGTGGCCATGCGCTGGGCGTGCCCGCGCTCGACATCCGGGTAGACGACCGGTTCGCAACACGGGGCGCCGGGCGGCCGTTTCGTCTTCGGTGTTAGTTCCAGATCGATAGCCATCTATATACATATACAGATTGAACTGACGTCTGTCAATCTATAGACTGGGGTCGATTCCTAGGAGGTCAGGCATGGCTACTGAGATGAGTCCGCTGATGCGGGGCGCCCTCGAGGACGCGATCCGCAGATTGGCTGGGAGGTTTCGCGGCGTGTTCTCCCAGGAGACGGTCGCTGGGGTTGTCCAGGACTCCTACGAACAGCTCGGGGACCGGCCGACCCTCGGCCCGAACTTCATGCCGATCTTCATCGAGCGCTTCGCGCGCGAGCGGCTGGAGGCTGTGGCCCAGGCCGAAGGCCTCGAACCCAAGACGCTGCCGGAGGTGCTGTTCGTGTGCGAGCACAACGCGGGCCGCAGCCAGATGGCGGCAGCGCTCACCCACGAGCTCTCCACCGGCGAGGTCGCCGTGCGCTCCGCCGGCTCGCACCCCACGGAGAGGGTCGCCCCGGTGGTCGTGGAGGCGATGAACGAGATCGGGGTTGACGTGCGGATGGAGTTCCCCAAGCCGCTGACCGACGAGGTCGTGCGCGCCGCCGACATCGTGGTCACGCTCGGCTGCGGTGACGCGTGCCCGGTGTACCCGGGAAAGCACTACGAGGACTGGGAGGTGTCCGATCCGGCCGGGCAGCCGATCGAGGTGGTGCGGCGGATCCGCTATGACATCTATCACCGCGTCATCGCCCTCCTGGAGATGCTCGTTCCCGGGGCAGTCGACGACGCGATCAAAGAGCGATTGGGAGGGTGACTTGGACCGGGTCGCGGTGATCACCGACATCCACGGCAACCTGCCCGCGCTCGAGGCGAGCCTCGCCGCGATCGACGAGCTCGGCATCGAGGAGATCTACTGCGGCGGCGACCTGGTGGGATACGGCCCGTACCCCAACGAGGTGTGCGCGCTGATCCAGGAGCGCGAGATCCCGACGATCTACGGCAACTACGACTACGCGATCGCCCGAGATCTTGATGACTGCGGTTGCGCGTATGTCACCCCGCACGACCGCGAGCTCGGTCAGCAGTCGGTGGCCTGGACGCTCCAGAACACCGACCAGGGCTGGAAGGAGTTCATGGGCGAGCTGCCGTTCGACATGCGCTTCCCGGTCGGCCGGCAGGACGTCCACCTGGTGCACGGCTCGCCGCGGAAGGTCAACGAGTACCTGTTCGAGGACAAGCCAGCCCGGCTGTATGAGCGCCTCGCGGCCGCCGAACGCGATCAGGTGCTCGTGTTCGGTCACACCCACAAGCCGTGGATCCACACCTACGGCGACGTTCTGTTCGTCAACTGTGGCTCGGTCGGCAAGCCCAAGGACGGCGACCCGCGGGCGGCCTACGCGATCCTCGAGGCCACAGAGACTGGCGTGCGGGCGGCGATCGAGCGGGTTCCCTACGACGCGGTGGCGGTCGCCCGCCAGGTCGAGGCGGTCGGACTGCCCGGCGAGTACGCGACCAATCTCGTCGCAGCCGCCTGACCGATTGGAGATGGAGCAATTTTGAGCGCTACGCACCCGCCGACGTCCGGGCCGAATCGGCCGGCTCACAACCGGTCCGCCAGGTGTGGCCCGAGGTCATCGAGGTCATGCGCGAGGTAGGACTCGATTTGGCCGCCCACAGGTCCAAGCGGCTGTCCGTGGAGCACTGCGACATGCTCGAACCGTCAAGCAGTTGGGACGCGCAGTGGACAAGACACTGACCCTGTGGCGCCGCGCGGCCGCCGAAGGCCTCGCCGCGTTCGCGCTCGTGTTCGCCGGCTGCGGCGCGATCATCGCCAACACCCAGTACCACGGCGCGCTCGGCGCGGTCGGCATCAGCCTCGTGTTCGGGCTGATCATCATGGTCATGGTCTACGCCACCGGACACCTGTCCGGGGCCCACATCAACCCGTCGGTGACGATCGCGTTCACCCTGACCCGCCACTTCTCACCGCGGGACGCCGTCGCCTACATCGCGGCGCAGCTGACGGGGGCCACGCTCGCGGCGCTCGTTCTGCTCGGGATCTGGCCCAGCAAGCCCGCCCACCTCGGCGCCACGGTTCCGACCGTGGCAGCCGGCAGCGCGTTCCTCTACGAGGCGATCCTGACCGCGTTCCTGATGTTCGTGATCATGGCCGTGGCCACCGACACCCGCGCGGTCGGGGCCGCCGCCGCGATCGCAATCGGCGGCGTGATCGGCCTGGACGCCCTGTTCGGCGGCCCCGTCACCGGCGCGTCGATGAACCCGGCCCGCTCGTTCGGGCCCGCGCTCGTCTCTGGCACGTGGACCGACTACTGGGTCTACGTCGCCGGACCGATCCTCGGCGCCGCGGTGGGCGCCTTCGCCTACCAGCTCGTCCGCGGCACCCAACCGGCCCGGCTGCCCGTCCCTGAAGCCGAGAGCCAGCCCGACGGCGCGCGCTCCGTTCGCCTCCCGACATAGCCCGCGCGTGCGCCTGATTGCCATCGGCGGCAGCGACGCAGGGATCGCCGCGGCGCTTTGCGCGCGCGAGCTCGACCCTCGCGCTGAGGTCACCGTAATCCTCGCTGACGGCGATCGCCGAACGGGCCGCCTTCTCGGCGTCCAGCTCGTCGGCCGCCTGGGCTCCGAATCCGGGAGGTCTTCGCGAAGCGGACGACGGGTCTCGAACCCGCGACCTTCGGCTTGGGAAGCGGAAGCAGGGTGTCTGGTTCCCGTGGTTACGGGCGATTCGGTATGACGAAATGCGCTTGAAATGGCCGTTTTAGGCCAGGAAGGTTGCCCGCGACAGTTGCCCGGCGGGCAACGATTTGGACCGTTGCCCGGATAGACGTTCCGTCCGAAGCGGGCTGTACGGTGGCCGTCGATGACCTCCTCGCGCCCCTTCATCCGGCAGCGATCGACGGGTCCGTTCTTCTACGCGAAGTGGTCTCGCAACGGTCAGCCTGTGATCCGGGCACTTGGCCGCGCATGGGTCGAGTCGGACGGCGACGGTGGGTGGCGGGGGAAGCGCGGACGGCCGTCAGAGGGTGCACTGACCGAGACCGAAGCGGCGGCACGCATGCTCGCTCTGGCACGTGAGCACGATGAGGAGCAGACGCTGCTCGAGCAGGACGCGGAAGAGCGACGGCGACGCGGCCTGACCTTTCGCGAGCTCGCCAGCGACTATCTGGCGTGGCTCGAGGACATCAGGGGAGCCAAGCCATCGACGCTGCGCGACTACCGCTCCCAACTCGCCGAACCCGGGCAGGCTTACCGCCGCGGCAATGGCATCACCCAGGGCCTGGTCATGGCTGCGCTCGGTGACCGCCCGGCGCGCGAGGTGACGACGCGTGAAGTCGAAGACCTGTTGCGTGCGATCGCGCGCACGGGAGTCGCGCCCCGAACCGTGAACAAGGCGCGTCAACTCATCTGCGCGATCTTCAACTACGGGATTCGACCGAGCACCTTTGATCTGCCAAGCAATCCCGCGACGCACGCCGACCGTCGCCGCGAACCGGACGCCTCTCCCCTGGCCTTCTACTCGCCCGAGCAGGTCGAGGCGCTTGCTCGGGCACTTGCGGACGGCGCACACCGCGATCCCAGGCGGCCGGCGCTGAGCCCCTCTGAGATCGACGCTCGGGCGCGCGAGGATGCCCAGGACGCCGAAATGATCCGCGTCGCGGCATACGCCGGTCTTCGCCGCGGCGAGCTCGTTGCGCTTCGGTGGCGCGACGTCGACTTCGCTGGCCGCAAGATCGTGGTCCGCCGGGCCCTGTCCGCCGAGATCGAGTTGCAATCCACCAAGAGCCGTCGCGCCCGTGGCGTTCCGCTGCCCGACCAGGCTGCAGCCGCGCTGGACCGGCTAAGCCGCCGCGGAGAGTTCACCGGCCCCGATGACTACGTGTTCGCCAACCGCTTTGGTCGCCGTCTGGACCCGTCGGCACTCCGCCGCC
The DNA here is from genome assembly GCA_963704385.1 of uncultured Solirubrobacterales bacterium. Taxonomy (GTDB): domain Bacteria; phylum Actinomycetota; class Thermoleophilia; order Solirubrobacterales; family Solirubrobacteraceae; genus Palsa-465. Next base: position 3,478,664 of record OY969904.1, on the reverse strand, counting down.
GCTTTGAGCGCGCCCGCGACGCCGCGGGGCTCGAGCCGCTCCGTTTCCACGACCTCCGGCACACCTACGGTTCGCTACTCGTGGCCGGCGGCATCGACCTGCCGAGCGTCAAGGCCGCCATGGGCCACTCGCACCTCTCGACGACGGAGCGCTACCTGCATGCCCGTCCGGCGGGCGAGCTGGCGGACCGCTTCACCCGCGCTCTTGGCGGCTCTCCTCTCATCGCAGCCGCGTGAGTTACGAGGAAGCTCCGCGAACCACGGATCCGGAGGGCCGCGAGGTCGTCTTCGACGTCGGCACCCGTGAGCACCTCATGGTCCGCCGTCCTCAACTTCTAGACCACATTGACGCAATCCTCGATGTGGTGAACGTTCCCGACTACCACGAGGAGGACGACAAGAGGGCTGGCCACGAACGCTTCTACCGACAGGATCTCGATCCCCGGCGATGGCCGACCGTGGTCGTATCCTTCAACGAGACCCCGGGATACGTTGTGACCGCGTGGATTCAGTGGTCTGATCCTCGCCCGCAAAGCTGATGCTCACGATTTCTGGAATCAATTTCGACCAGCACGTCTACGACGAACGCGCCGACGTGCTTTACCTCAGCGTCGGCGATCCCCAGGTCCCTGCAGAGACCTACCCGACTCCTGAGGGTCACGCGGTCGATTTCGACGCCGATGGCAACGTGATCGGCATGGTGCTCGTGAGCCCGCGGGCGTTGCTTGACCTGGACGGCGAGCTGAAGATCACGTGGCCCGAGGGCCACCTCCGCCGGGAGCAGCTGGCGCCGGTCCTCGCGCCAGCTGCCTGAGGCAGCCCCATTTCAGGTCGCGAGCAGCTTCTCGAGCCTCGGCCGCAGGAACCGCCATGTCCGGCCGAGCCTGCTGGCCGGAAGCACGCCGTTCCTCGCAAGCTCGTAGACGGTCGACGTCGGTATCCTCAAAAGCTCGGCGACCTCCCGCGCGGTCATAACCTCGTCGCGGGTAAGGAATCCGGAGCCACGCGACGTCGAGATCGGCTCGGCTGATTCCGTGATCGGTGTGGCGTAGGCTGACATCGTCGGTACCTCCTAGTTAGGTCCGGCCGGGCCCCGGGGTGTCGTAAGCACCGCCGGGGCCACTCTTCATTACCTTATAAATGTAGGTTACAAGAGGAACCGGACGGATCCGCCGCCTACAGGTGTAGGGTCCACATCGTGTCTCCGAGAGTCGCCACGGAAGACCTCCTCGATGCGCAGGGGGTGGCCGACATCCTGGGTCTCTCCCACCGCAACACCGTCTTTCAGTACCAGCGGACGTACGAAGACATGCCGCAACCCGTCGTCGACCTGGGCCGAGGACGGGTCAAGCTCTGGCTCCGTCCGCAGATAGAACGCTGGGCAGCAGGGCAGGCCGTTCAGGGTCGTACCCGTCGGAAGCGCCGCGATCCCGCCTGATCGCGATCTCGATCCGACCTCTGTGATCGAGCGATTCCTATGAGCCCGGGGATCATCTGGCCGCGGTTTGCGACGGCACGATGCCGTCGTAAACCGCGGGCGTTCGAGTCGCGCCGGTGGCCGATGAAGTCACCCGCGGTGCTTGTGGCGCGACGCGATCAACAGCCGGCCGGATGAGCCAACGGCAGCCGATCAGGGATCTCGACCGCCGTCTTGCTATCACCTGAGCGCCGCGGACTTCGAAGCGTTAGGGGTGTATGACTCGGACGCGCCGCAAGCGCCCCAGCAGCTCGAGCTGCTCGAGAATCTCGTGAGCCTGGGCGCTACTGCTGAGGATCCAGTCGCATATCGCGACGAGCTCCCCGGTCTTGCCTCAGTGGTCGTGATCCGAGGCGGCAAGGGTCTCACCGTCGCTGAGGCGGTAGAGCGGGCGCGGATCCCCCGGGAGAAGCTGCTGCAGATCGTTCGCGCCGCGGGTTTTCCCGAGCCGGGACCCGAGGATCGCGCGATCAGCGAGCAGTTCGCGGGCCTCGCCGCGGGTATGGCGGCGGCCGAGGATGTGTTTGGCGAAGACGCCGTGTTGCAGCTGGTGAGGGTGATGGGCTTGGCCATGGCTCGCCTTGCGGACGCGATCGTGTCGGCGTTCCTGGTTAACGTCGAGCCGACTGTTCGCGGTGACGATCCCGTCGGACTGGGCGTCGCTCGCGCCAACGCTGAAGCGGTCGCGCTCGTGCCGACGGCAAATGCCGCGCTCGACGTGCTCCTGCGCCAGCACATCATCGCCGCCCGGCGGACGATCCTCGTCGACGCGGCCACCGTGGGGTACGAGACGCAACGGATGTGCGTCGGCTTCGTTGACCTGGTTGGATCAACGGAGCTCGCGCAGCGCCTGTCGACCCGCGAGCTCGGAGCCGTGCTGACCGCGTTCGAGCACATCGCCTCCGACTCAGTCACCGGCAACGGCGGGCGCATCGTGAAACTCATCGGCGACGAGGTGCTCTACAGCGCCACTGACGCGTCTTCCGCCTGCATGATCGCGCTGAACCTGGCGGCCGCGTTCGAACACGACCCCGTTGTTCCGCAGGTCCGCGCGGGGATCGCTTGCGGTGAGGTGCTTCTGCGCGACGGCGACGTCTTCGGCCCCGTGGTCAACCTGGCCGCCCGCGCAGTCACGATAGCCGCAGCAAGCGAGGTTGTGGCTCCCACGACCCTGGCCGCGACCGCCGGTATCAGAGCCGAGCCGCTAGGCCAGCATCGGCTCAAGGGCTTCGACGAGGACGTCGAACTCTGCAGGCTGACAGCGTCCTAACCCGAACCAGTCGCGACGCACCGAATTCCGCACATTAGGGAAGACACCACCGTGGTGAGGCGCGTGCCGCGAGCAAAGCTGAACGGGCCGCCCAGCCCGAGGACCGTGGGTCCGGACCCGCGTCCCTTCAGAGAACACCCAGCACACGCACCTCACTCGCGCGTGGCGACGTACCAGATGCCGAGCGCCGGCAGCAGTCGCGCATCGATCAAGGCGTGCTCGGCTGGTTCAAGATCGCGTCGTCGTAGCATGCGCGCGAGGTACGGACGACCGACCTCGAGCGTGGGCGTGAAACAGCCGGAAAGCGCCTCTCGAACGGTCACCCAACGGTGGAGGTTGCCGTGCTCACGCTGCCAGCCGGCGATCGAGTTGTCGGTATCCGATTGATCGTGGCCGGCGAGCCACGCGACAGCACGCTCGTCATAGGCATCCCACCCGAATTCGGACACGAAGAGTCGTCCGTCCGGGCGCAGATGCCCGTTGATCGCCTGGAGCACGGTCGGGAGTTCTGCATGGTGCAGCGCCATCGTGGCCGTGATCGCGTCGAATTCACCGAGCCCGGTCGCGTGCTCGACGCGTGCTTGGATCAGACGCGGGTGAGCGGGCGCGTGCGGATCCACCCCGATCGAGTCAAAACCAAGCTCAGTCAGACGGTCGACCAGTCCCCCATCGCCGCAGCCGAGGTCCAGGATCCGAGAACCGCCAGCAAGCGTCGCAGCGACAACGGCGTCGAGGTCCTTCCACCACCGGTCGTCGGCCATCCGTAAGGACCGTACCGTCCAAACAACTCTCGCATCGCCGCCTGAACCCTGACATGGGATCGGCCAGCGATCTCCGTCCCCGTTCCGGCCACGGGATGCCTGCGCGCGGACGAAAGCGAGGCCCGCTCTCCGGTGTCCACGGTCTCGCAAATCGCCAGTTGCGGGTTCGTCGCAAGGCGAGCGCGCCGAGAGGAGGACCTTGGCGCCCTCTGGTGAGCTCCGGGCCATGTCTGCCGCCGGCTGTTCGTCGGCCGAGTTAGGAGCCTCGGCGTACGCTTCGGCCCGTGAAGCCGCTGAATCCGTACTCGGTTCGAGCGCTGCTCGCCAGCGGGCTCGCTGTACTGCTCGTTGGCGCGGTGGGCGCACACGCGGGCACCACGGGCGTGAGCTACGAGCGCTGCCACCACGGGCAGGTCACGGTCCACGGCAGCGGCCGGCTATCGCTGAGAACCACGGACCTGCGCGTCAGCCGGATGTCCTGCTCGCGCGCGAAGGCCGCGCTTCAGCGCAGCACGTTCGAGGCGACGCCGGCCGGCCCGCTGTTCTCCACGCCGGGATTCGGCTGTGGCGGACCTGTAGGTCCGCCACCACCGCACTCGACGCCTCGCTACTACCACTGCAGCCACCGGGACGAGCGGTTCGAGTTCCTCGTGCCGGGGTTCTCCTGAGGCGACACACCCACTCGCGCTTTCACCGTTGGGATGGCCCCGGTTCGGACGCTCGCAACCAACGGAAAGCACGCGCCGTGGTTGATCGAACCAGGCGCTCGCCGTCAGATCGTCCCTTCTGCTCATCGGCGACCGTGGCGTAAGGCGCTCAATCCCTTTAGGGCGCCGGGTTCACGAGCCGTGCCCCCGAGGTTCACGAGCCGTGCCCCAGTGGCTGGTGAATCCGGCGCCGGTTGCCGAAAAATGTCAATGGCCATCGGTTTCTCCCCACTGGTGGCCACAAAATTCCCCACTGGTGGCCATTTTTTCTCCCCACTGGTGGCCACGAATCTCCCCACCATCAGGGATGAGGGGTTTGGGTCAGGTCAGGGGCTTGACCCCCTTGCCGGCGGTCGCTTGGGCGAGCCGGTAGCTGTCTTGGCCTTCGGTGATGATCACGTGGGCGTGGTGTAGGAGCCGGTCGACGGTCGCGGTCGCGAGGCTTTTGGGCATCAGCTCGTCGAATCCGCTCGGGTGGATGTTGGAGCTGATCGCGATCGATCGTTTTTCGTAGGCGCCATCGATCACGCGGAACAACGCCTCGGCGGCGTCGGCTGAGACGGGCAGCAGGCCGACGTCATCGATCACGACGAGATCGGCGCGGATCAGCTTTGAGATCGCTTTGTTGATCCTGTCATCGGCGCGGTGGCGGCGCAGCAGTTGCGCGAGCGTCTCGAGCGTGTGCCGGGTGACGGTCTTGCCCTTGTCGATCGCGAGGTGGCCGAGCGCCTCGACCAGATGGCTCTTCCCGGTCCCGCTCGGCCCGCAAATCACCAGCACTTCGGCGCGGTCGATCCACTCGAGCGTCTGCAGCGCACGCTGGGTCTTGGTCGGGATCGCCGATCGGTCGGGCTCCCAGGCGTCGAACGTCTTGCCGGCCGGCAGGCCCGACGCGCGGCGCCTGGTCCGGATCGTGGCTTGTTCGCGGCCTCTGACTTCCTCGGAGAAGAGCACGCGCAGGACTTCGGCGTGCTCCCAGCGCTGCGCGGTCGCGTTGGCGATCACTTCGGGCGCGGCCCTGCGGATGTATGGCAGCCGCATGCAGCGCAGCAGCTGCTCGAGCTCGTCGGGTAGCGGTGGTGGGGCTGGTGGTTTGACGGTCATCGCCCGAATCCCTCCCAGCTGCGGGTCGAGCGCTGCAGCGAACGCTCCTCTGGGGCGGGGAACAGGATCAGCTCACCGGTCTGCTGCTGGTGGGCGAGGATCGATGCCAGGTCACCATCGGCGAACCGGCCGGCCTCGGCGCACGTCCGCAGCGCCCGCTCGACCTCCAGGGTGCCGTGGAGCTTTGCCAGGTCGACCGCTTCGGCCATCTTCCGCCGCACACGCTGCGCGCCGGCGGCACCGGCTTTGATCAGCCACTGCTCGGCGCCGTCGCCGATCTCAAGGAACGCCCGCTCCTCGCCGCTGCGGGCTGTGGGCTTGCGCTCGAGCGCGCCCGACGGCCGGGGCGGATAGTGCTGATCTGAGATCGATGGGCGACCAGGGGTCGTGAGCGGGTGACGGGCGACCTCCCGCGGGCCCTGATGTCCATCGACGTGCACAACGATCAGCAGATCGCCATCGATCCGGGCCCACACGCGCTCGTCGATCAGCTCGTGCGGGACCGAGTACTGCGCACCGCCGACGCTGATCAGTGATTGCCAGTTGACCTTCCTGGTCTCCCCGAAGCACACGGTGTGCGGCAGGCGCGGCAGCCGGTGCAGCCGCTCGTGCTCCTCGGCCAGCCGCAGGATCGGCGGCTCCATCGTCGAGCGGTGCGGCCGCGTGTTGACCTCGGCCATCAACTCCTTACACGCCAGCTCGAGCTCGGCGAAGCTCCCGTATTGCGGCCGGAGGTTGTGATCGGTCGGAACCAGATCCGCCTTCGCCACACGAACCGTGGCTTCCGAGCCGCCCTTCGACTCGGGGTCCGCCGGCACGCACGTCGCGATCGTCAACCCGTAATGCCGTGCCACCGACAAGATCTGCGGGTTGCGGACCGCGATTCCGGCCACGTGATCGACCGTCACCGTCTTCTCGTTATCGGTCAACGCATACGTCGGCGCGCCGCCGAACATCCGCAGCGCCCGGTCCAACCCGATCACCACCGACGGCAGCGTCTTCTCGCGCAACGGGACCACCACCCGGAACCGCGACCATGCCAACCACGCGCAGAACAACACCGTCGAGCGGCCGCCGATCCGCGGCCCATCGCCATAGTCGAACTGCATCCACAAGCCCGGCTCCGGGATCCACGGCCGCGTGCGGCGCCCATGACGCTGCCGCCACCGCCGCTTCGAATCAGCCACCCACCGCCTCGTCGTCCGAGACGAACCCGCAAAGCCGATCGCGACCAGCCTGCCGTGCGCGACGTCCGCCCGGATCCTCCCCGACGAACGGTCGACCAGCTCGTCGATCTTCGCCTGAAAGACCTCCTCCATCGCCGGCCGCTTGCGCTCCACGGCCGGCATCCCGCCCGCCAGCTCCCGCTGACGCACCCAATACGCCACCGTCTTGTGATCGCATCCGGCCAGCGCCGCCGCTTGGCGCAGCGATCCCGTCAAGTCATACGCCTCGAGGATCTCCATCACTTCCTCCGGTTTCTTCATACCCACCTCCAAGCCGCGTCGCGACAACAGAACACGACCCGAGTACCGGGCGATCAGGACAGAACCAGTGGGGAGATTCGTGGCCGCCAGCGGGGAGAATTAGCGGCCGCCCGCGGGGAGTTCCGATGGCCGCCTATGGGGAGAATCTCATGGCCACCGACAGCCGAACGACAAGACTTCCACAGCGAGAATCGACGGTCAACGGGACTTTCGTCTAGGTCTGCGGTCTCCCGAGCCCACGCTGCAGCGGCCCGGGCGATGGCAAAGGCGACGGAGCGGGCGCAACGAGACGCGACTTCTGGCGGTCGTCCGTCGGGACTAGAGTCCGAAGCTGGCAAACGATCAGCTTCCCAGTTCATGTCGAGACCGCCGTCGAGCGTAGACGCGGGGGTACCGATCCACTTCTCGGCTCGTTCAACCGCTGGGCCTAGCTCGGTAATAGCCAAGTGCAATGCCGTGCCATCCGGGTCGGCCGAGGCGAGCGCGCGGCGCACGAGGGCCGGAGCATGGTGCGCTCTCCCCACTGCATGCGAGAACCTGACTGTAGCCGCCAAAACGTCAAAGGGAATCCCGGGCTCAGGGCGAAGTTAAGGCACCGAATTCCGGTTGTTCTAAACAACCCTCCGGGTTTACCGGATGCGGTTGGCGTAAATCCTCCCCCGCCCCTCTACCTGAGCCTCCCTGCTCCCGTCTGCACTCGGCTGTCTGGGCCGATCGGGGTGAGGAGGACCATCGATTATGGCCCATGCTCCCGTCCGCTGCGGCGCGGCGCCTGCCCGCGCACGCCCTCCGTTGTCATGCCGTGCCCGGCTCCCTGGCCTGCGCCTTGCAGGCCTCGGGGCGATCGTGGCCTGCCTCCTCGCCGCGCTTGCCGCCACACCAGCATTCGCCCAGATCTCCGCCCCCAGCCAGGTCGTGCATCGCAAGCACCGTCGCCGCTGGCATACGACCATGGAGCATCCGGCAACGGCCGGACTGGCAAGCGTCTGCGCCAACGCCAACACGCCGGTTACCGCCGCACCGGCGGAGACCATGGACGCCGCCGTCCTGTGCCTGGTCAACTTCGAGCGCGATCAGCATGGCCTGTCGCTTCTGCACAACCAAACGCGGCTGGACAGCGCCGCTCAGAGATGGACCAACTGGATGGTGAGCACCGACCGGTACACGCACGGTTCGAACTTCGCCGGGCGACTGATGGCATCGGGGTACCCATTTCTGGCGGCCGGTGAGGACATCGACACTGGCTCTCCCACGCCGAGCGCGGTAGTGACGGCCTGGATGGACAGCGCCCCTCACTGCCGCAACATCCTCGCCCCACTCTTCCGGGACATAGGCATTGGGGTGAGTCCGCTTCCGGTAAGCGAGGCGGCGAACTTCCCGGGCACCTGGACGCTGGACCTGGGGCTGTCGAGGTCAGAGACAGCGCCATCGCAGAACTGGAGCCCTGCCGATGGGTGTCCGTACTGAGCCCTGACGCCGGCGGCGCCGCCGCGAACCACGAGACGCGGCTCGGGCGCCGGAGCGCTCCCGAACTTGCAGCGGAGCGGCCATCAAGCCGCCGTGACCCCTGAGCGTCAACGAGTCACGCGCGTAGACAACCCTGGCGACCGCATACGCCCGAATGGAGCAGTCCGCCGCGGCGGGGGCCGGGGATGCCTGTTCGGCCAGCTGGGAGCGCCGTGTTCTTCGAACTGGCACGATCGCATTCGTGTCCTCGCCGGCACGGACCGGGCGAGCGCTCCGGCGACGGACAACTCGTCAGGCGCCGCTGGCGCTCACGACCGCTTTGCCACGAAGGCAATCGTCGACTCGACCGGACACGGCACGTCTGAGTTGTCGCCAATCCGATCGCGCGCCGTGGAGCCGATAGCGGACGAATGCGATCGTGCGCCCCGGGCGCGCCTCCTGCATGTAGCGGGTTCCCGTCGGGAGGATCGACATGGCTGCTTGACGCCTATACGGGTCACGTCGGCGACGTGGCCCCTTCGACGATCGAGCAGCAGCGCCAAGCCCGCATAGGCCCGCCCCTCCTCGCGAGAGCACAGGACTCGGGCTCACGGTCGCTGACTGCTGCCTCCGGTGCCGGCGGTCGATCTTTCCGGGTGTCTTCGGGGGTGCGCGCGGGCTTCGGCTTTCGCATAGGGGGTGCTTTGCTGGGCTGCGACGGTCGGGATAGCTCGTGACCGGCAGACTGTCCGTCGACTCGCTCGTCGGACGCGCCCAGCAGTTGGCGTTTTGGCAGTGGAAGCGTCCGCGGGTGCGGGGTGACTGAGGGTCCTGCCGTGGGCGTTAGGGCTTGAGTTGGCGGGAAGAGGGCTGGGCGCTCGAAAATGGTTGCCAGGAGGGCGTGTGGTCGGCGATCATCTCGCGGGCGATGGTTGGGGGCATGCTGACGTTGCTGTTTACCGATATTCAGGGGTCCACGCGGATGCTTGATCGGCTCGGTGAGCGGTATCGGGATCTGCTCGCGGAGCATCATCGGGTGATGCGGGAGGCGATCGGTGCTGCGGGTGGTCGGGAGGTCGATACTGCTGGGGATTCGTTCTTCGCGGTGTTCGCCAGCGCGGGGGATGCGGTGCGGTGTGCGGATCGTGCGCAGCGGGCGTTGGCCGAGTGTGAGTGGCCGGGCGGGGAGGCGCTGCGGGTGCGGATGGGGATCCATACGGGCGCTCCGGAGGTCCGTGATGGGGGCTTTGTCGGTCTGGATGTTCATCGGGCGGCGCGGGTGATGGCGGTCGCGTATGGCGGGCAGGTGCTGTTGACGGGGGAGGCTCGTGGTGCGTTGGGGGCGCTGGTTGAGGTGCGTGATCTGGGTTATCACCGGTTGAAGGATCTGCCGGCGCCGGAGCATTTGTTCCAGTTGTTGGCGCCGGGGTTGGAGAGCGAGTTTCCGCGGTTGCGTTCGTTGAATCGTTCGAATCTGCCTGCGCCAGCCGGCCCGCTGATCGATCGCCGGGTGGAGGTGGCTCGGGCGGTCGAGCTGCTGTCCGGGCCGGAGGTGCGGCTGGTGACGTTGTTGGGCGCGGGTGGTGTTGGTAAGACGCGGCTGGCGATCGAGGTCGCGGCGGACGCGGTGAGCCGCTACGGCGACGGGGTGTGGATTCTGCCGTTGGCGCCGATCGCGGACGTGGAGCTGATGGTTTCAGAGCTCGCTCGTGTGCTGGAGGTCGAGCCTGTGGCCGGGGAGGCGTTGGACCGGACGGTGATCGCGGCGCTGTCGGAGCGGGAGTTGTTGTTGGTGCTGGATAACTTCGAGCACCTGGTGGACGCGGCGGGGCTGGTGTCGGACCTTCTCGCTTCCGCGCCGCGGGTCGATGTGCTGTCGACCAGCCGGGAGCCGCTGCGCATCCGCAGTGAGCAGCGCATGGACGTTCCGCCGCTGGCGCTGGACGATGCCTGCGAGCTGTTCTTGGCGCGCGCGCTGGCGGTCCGCCCGGAGTTGAGCGTGCAGGACGAGGACCGCGTTGCGATTGAGCGACTGTGCGACCGGTTGGACCGGCTGCCGCTGGCGTTAGAGCTGGCGGCGGCGCGGATCGCGGTGTTCGGTCCGCGGGCGCTCGAGGCGAGGCTGGCCGAGCGGCTGGCGTTGCCTGAGGGTCCGCGAGATCTGCCCGAGCGCCAACGGACGCTGCGCGCCACGATCGACTGGAGCTATCGGCTGCTCGAGCCCGCGGAGCAGGAGCTGTTCCAGGCGCTGGCGCCGTTCACCGGCGGGGTCCGGATCGACGCGGCCGAGTCGATCTGGGGTCCGGACGCGATCGCGGGGTTGATTTCGCTGGCCGAGAAGAGCCTTTTGCGTCGCCGCGAGGACGCTGACGGAGAGCCGCGGTTCTGGATGCTCGAGACCGTCAGGGAGTTCGCGGTCGAACGGGCCGTCGCCACCAAGACGGGTGGCGGCGCCGCCGGGACGCACGCGGAGTATTTCTTCGTGCTAGCCGAAGAGGCGGCACCGCAGCTGGTTGGCCCAGAGCAGCAGATCTGGCTTGACCGGCTGGAGCGAGAGCACGCGAACCTGCGAGGCGCACTCGAGCATCTCACCGAGCATGCGCCGGCTCGGGCCGTGCGGATGGCCGGCAACCTGACCTGGTTCTGGGAGATACGGGGCTATGCACCGGAAGCCCGGCGCCGGCTCAACGACGCGCTCGCGGCCGCCCCGCCCGACAGCCCGGGGCGCGCCCAGGCCCTGTTTCAATCGGGACGGATGGCATTGCGACTGGGTCGTGAGCCCGCGGAGGCCGAGCCGCTGCTGCTCGAGGCGCTGTCGCTCGCGCGTGACGACGGGGACGAGCGGGTGGCCATCAACGCCATAAGTCACCTTGGCTGGGAGGCTGAGGCATCCGGCGATGCGGAGCGAGCCACGGCCTTCCACCAACAGGCGGTCGCCGCGGCACGCTCCGCCGGGGACGACTGGGTACTGGGTGTCGCGCTGAACAATTGCGGCCAGTGGCTCGCACGATCAGGCGTCGACGAAGGGCGCGAACTCGCCGAGGAAGCACTGCGCCTGAGACGTCGCCTCGGGGAGCCGCGCGCGATCGCCCTCACCGCTGCCACCTTGGCGGATCTGGTCCTGGACGCCGGCGAACTCGACTATGCCGACACACTGACCGACGAGTCCCTTAGGGCCTCGCAGGAGATCGAGTACAAGGTGATGATCGCGAGCGCGCTCGCCACGCGGGCCATCATCTCGCTCCTGCGAGACGATATTCAAAGCGCCGGTGCACAGCTTCGAGAGGCGGTAGAGACGGCGAGGGAGGCGCACGACGTGGAAACTGCCCCCACGCTGCTTACCGTCGCAGGCGTCCTGGCCGCGATTCGCCACGAGCCGATCACAGCCGCGAAGCTGTGGTCAGCTTCTGAACGCATTGCTCGCGGCGTAATCGAAGAAGCTCCCGCCGCCGCGAAACTGCGAACGCATTGGCAGCAGCAGGCACGCGCCGCTGCGCCAGACCAAACAACCTGGGACGCCGCCTGGAAGGCCGGAACCGAGCTTTCGCTCGACGACGCGCTCGAAGTGGCTCACCGTGCCACCGACAGCATCCCAACCGTCGATTCTTAACACGGAGCTCAGTAGTCCGCGTACCAGCAAGCGCCCCCCAGCCCGACAGCGACACCCTGAGGCTGTCGGCGCGAGAGCGCCGGTACGGGCTAGCAGCATCGACGTCGACGTGCGCGCGACACCGCCACACCCGCCCGACAATTCGGAAGTCGACGCGAGCGAGCAGCGCGACCCGGACCGACCGGCGTTCAGTGACAGCGTCGCTCCGCACGACAAGCAGCGGCTGTCCTCGAGACGTCACATGAGCCAGGCAACAGTGTGACCAGCCGCGGTGTGAGAGCGCTACTCCCGAGCGCTACTCCCGCGTAACGCACTGACGAGTAGGTCCACCACGCGCGTTGCTGTTCCGCAGCCAAAGGAGCCACGCAGGCGGGGCTGAAGCCCGGGCTGACATGACTGCTCCCGGACAAAGGGAGCCACGCACCCGTCATGCGCCGGCCTGCCCGCCCTCTTCCCGAACGATCGTCGGCTCCGAGCCGCACGCCCGGCGACTCCCTCGTCGCTAAGGCAGTCCTCGGCTGTGTGCGGGCTCAAGAACGAAAGGAATCGTCCGGTCGGCGATCGACGGCCGGATGCCTATGGGCGAACGCGAAAGCGTGCTTGTCGGCGCCGTCGACCGGCGCCGTCGACAGGAGCACGCGTCGGATAGCCATCGGCGCGACAGGAATGCGCACGTCCGGGCCCGCCACCGGGCACGTGAAGCACTCGGCGCTCAGATGCGCCGCCGCGGGTGAGCGACCTAGTCGCCGCAGTCGACCTCGACGCCGAGTTCGACGTGTATCACGCCTTTCCAGCCGCTGTGCCTCCCCCGGGTACCGTAGATCGGGTCGGCGCTGGTCGTCTTCGACGGCACCGAATCGCTGACAACTTCCGGCCTGCCACACGGCTTGGCGCAGCGGACACGGCCTAGCCAGGCGTCGCGCTCCTTGACGAGCTGGTCCTTGAGCCGGTCGTACTGGTCCTTGGCCCACTGCTCGGCGTCGTTCTCCACGACGCTGCTGGTCCCTCGAAATTCCTTTGACTCGCTGACGCTGAAGTACTCGGTGTGGCGCACCGGACAAGGCAGCGTCGGCGGATGGCTCGACCCTCCGGTGGTTGGCTTGGGCATTGGGTCCCCCTCTCAGGTCGACGCTTGTGGCTGGGGCCAGCCTAGCTCGGGCGAGCGCGGTGGCGGCGACATTGCTTCAGCAGCGATCGCCGGATGGGTAGAAGACGCGCTCCCGCCAGCGCTCGTCCGCGGGTTCAACGGCGTCAGTCGATCGCGCGCAAAGGCGATCGTCCGCGCCGGTGCTGGGCCAGGATCGCCGCGACTCGCACGTCGCCGAAGGGATCATCAACTCTGAGTCCGCACACATCACCAAAGCGGTCGTCCGGGATGCGCTCTTCCGCGGGCAGCGGGACTCGCTCCTGGTGTGCAGTTCGCGCTGAGCACTCTGAAGGCAGGTGTAGCCATTGTCGCCGCATCATCCGACCGGGGCAACGCGAGGTGTCGGAACTCGATTCAACCTGGAAGCTGCTTGCGCAGGATCAGCTTCGAATGTCCTCTTGGATATTCCGTGATCTCGCCGACGACCTCGAAACCGTGCCGCTCGTAAAACGACGGCGCTTGGAACGTGTGGGTGTCGAGAGCAAGCTGCTTGCAACCATGGCGTCGGGCCTCGGCCTCGGCCGCATTGAGCAGCCGGCTACCTACGCCTCGGCGTCGCATGTCCTCTCGCACCCAAAGCGCCTCGATCCAGCAGGTCCCGCCCCAGCTCCAGCCGTAGACGCCTGCGACTAGCTCGCCATCGCTGTCGCTCTCGATCTTGAGCATTTCGTGGAACTCTGTGATCCCGGTTGTGTCGAGGTTGAACTTGCCGATCTCGTCGAGCAATCGCTGCGCGACAGCGCGCTTAGCGTCACTCAACACGTCGCCCGTCTGAGCATTCGCCATGGCGTCAGCATTGTGGCCCGTGTGCAACGCGTCGTGCTCGCCAACGCCTCGGCGGGTGCACCGGGTGCTGCCCAACGCCATCGCGAGGGCTAGGGCCGCTGTGTCGCCACATGCCCGCATCTCGCGATCGTGGCGCTGGCAGGCGTCAGCCGAAGCGATTGCGCCGCCAGGATCCTCTCGGCTGGGTGGGGCGCGACCGTGTCGTCGCCAAGGCGATGGCCCGCTGCGCCGGCGTCCCGAAGGTGAAAGCAATCACGCCTCGGACGCCGCGCGGACGCTCCAGTCTGGGCGGGAGCGCAAGTCCGACTCGGAGGGCGACCGGCTGCGGCGGACTGCTGCTTTCCACCGGCCCGACGTGCTTGCAGCCGGGCGATCTTTGGCTAGCAGCGCGAGCTGGACGGCCGCTGTAGGAATTAGCCCAACGCGGAAGCGGACTGGCGGTCGGTCACTGTTCGTCAGGGGATTCTGAACCCGCACTTGGCCTCTGCCCGCTTGAGCGCCGGCGACTGAGGTGGGAACACGAGATAGGCCCCGCCAATGCCTACGGCGTTCCCCGTATGACTGCCGGGTGGCGCGGCTGGTGGAGGCGAAGTCGTCGGGTCGGGGAAGTTCGGCAGGCCGTGAGCGCGCATGCACTTCGCGAGGTTGAGCAGGGCGAGCTTCTCGTTCTCCGCGCCCGCCCCTCGGCTTTCGCCGCCACCCAGGAACTTGGCGCATGCCTTTTGAGCGGACAGGAATGCGGGGGCCTGCGGGTTGATCCAGTTGGGAATTACGCTAGGGCCGCCCGGGCTCGGGTCGGGGAAGTTGGGCACGCCGTGCGAACGCATGCACTGCGCCTCCTTGAGCGGGGAGCCGCCGCTTGCGACTCCGGTGCTCGACTTAGCCGAGGATCCGCACGCTGCAACCGCCAACGCCAAGCTCGCTGCGGTAAGCGCGATTCTGAGGCGATATCGGTCGGCGTTCAACGCGTCGTCCGGTCGGCTGGACCGGGCTCAACCGTATCGGGCGACCCGTAACAGCGAGGTAACGGCTGGAGGGCGCGGTACACCGCGTCCCACCGGCAGGCTTCCCCCTTGATCGAGAACCGACAGTCTCGCCGACTGGTGCCAGGGAACCGCTGGGGATCCATTGCTGACTGCTGCAAGTCATCGGTCGATCTAAGGGGCAGCATCGCCGTGCGTTGCAGATCCGTTCGGCGCTTGATGTGGAACTGCAGGAGAAGTAGGGTCGACGTGGTGAGGTTCATGGCCGGGATGCGGGGCCGATCATCGTCGTTCAAACTGAGGAGCGCGGACATGGCGTATGGAGTGGTACACCGCTTCGCGGGCGGTACCGAGGACCAGTACAACGCGTCCATCGCAGCTGTACATCCAAGCGACGGCAGCCTGCCGGCCGGGCAGGTGCTTCATGTTGCCGGTGCGACGGATGACGGCTGGATCATCGTGGCCGTTCACGATTCGCAGGAAAGCTGGGAGCAGTTCCGCGATGGCATCTTGATGCCACGCATGCAAGAAGGCATCGAGGGCGGATTCCAGGCCCCGCCAGAGGAGACCTCGTTCGAAGTCCGCAACCAGGCCTCCGGCTGACAGTTCCGAGGCGGTGCTCCGAGGGACGGAGGATGAGAAGTCCGGGCTGCGCTTCCGTTTCGGGCTAATTCCTGCAGCGGCGCTCCAGGAGGTTGTCCCGGGGCTCGTGGAACTTTGAGGTGACGGCGGTCCCTCCGGCCCGTCCGCTCCTGGTGGGAGCGTGAGGGGCGATCCGGCAAAGATCTAAGGAGGAACCGCCGTGAGTAGCAACGTATCGGTCGCCGAGGCGACCACGTCGGAAGCCGTGCTTCCTGAGCGTGTGCAGGGGGCGTTGGGGCAGCTGGTTGGGGCTGCGAGGGAGGGGCTTTTGGCGTTGTCGGTCGAGGTCGGGTTGGGCGTGCTCCGCGAGCTGTTGGAGCAGGAAGTCGATGAGGTCGTCGGGCTGAAGGGCAAGTGGAACCCGGACCGCAGTGCGGTCCGCCACGGCCACGAAGACGGGGAGGTGACGCTGGGTGGACGGCGGGTGCCGGTCGAGCGGCCGCGGGTCAGGACCGCCGACGGCGAGTCAGAGGTGCCGCTTGTGACGTATGAGCATTTCGCTGACCGCGACCAGCTCGGCGACGTGGTGCTGGAGCGGATGCTCGCCGGCGTCTCGACCCGCGGGTACCGCCGGACGCAGGAGCCGGTCGGCGAACAGGTCGAGACCGACGCCCGCTCGACGTCGAAGTCGGCGGTGTCGCGTACGTTCGTGCAGCGGACCCGCGATCAGTTGTGGAAGCTGATGTGTCGTCCGCTCGCTGACCTGCGCCTAGCGGTGATCATGCTCGACGGGATCGAGCTGCACGGCCGCACCAATATCGTCGCGCTGGGGATCACGGCCGAGGGCGACAAGCTCGCGCTCGGGCTGTGGGACGGCTCGACCGAGAACGCGACCGTCGCGGCCGCGTTGCTGGCCGATCTCGTCGACCGGGGGCTCGACGTCGAGCAGGGCCTGTTGTTCGTGATCGACGGATCGAAGGCCCTCAGGAAATCCGTACGGCAGGTGTTCGGCAACGACGTGCCCGTCCAGCGCTGCGTGCAGCACAAACAACAGAACGTGCTCGACCATCTCCCCGAGCGCGACCGCCAGGCCGTCAAGACGCGGCTTCGCCGGGCGTGGAAGGAGACCGACCACGAACGCGCGCTCGAGCTGGACCGAGCCCACCCCGGCGCTGCCGCCTCGCTCCGGGAGGGCATGGAGGAGACGCTGACCGTGACTCGGCTTGGGATCACCGGCAAGCTCAAGCTCACGCTCCAGTCGACCAACCCGTGTGAGTCGATGATCTCCACCGTCCGCGTCATCCACCGCAACGTCAAGCACTGGACCTCGGGCGACATGTGCCTGCGGTGGACCGCCGCCGGGATGCTCGAAGCCGAGGCCCGCTTCCGCAAAGTCGAGGGTTACCGCGGCCTCGCCAACATCGCGGTCAAGATCGAAGCGGACCTGCTCCGCCGCCGTCAAGCCGTCACTCACACGACCGAGGAGGACATCGCAGCCCTCACTATGTAACCATGACACTCGGACCGCCGCCATTGTCAATTTCTACGACGAGCGGGACAACCTCCGCTCCAGCCCGCGGTGCTAGCTCAAGATCGCCAGGTTGCAAGCATGTCGGGCCGCTGAAAAGCATCAGTCCGCCGCAGCCGGTCGCTCTCCGAGTCGGACTTGCGCTCTCGCCCAGACTGAAGCGTCCGCGCGGCGGCCGCGGCGTGATTGCTTTCATCTTCGGGACGCCGGTACAGCGGGCCATCGCAAAGGCGACGCGGCGATCATGCGGGCCACTGTCGTGGCGCGATCGCTCCGCCACGAACGCGATGGTCAGCTCCGCCCGCCCGAGCGCGCGGCTCCGTGCTCAGGGATAGCAAGACGGCGGTCGAGATCCCTGATCGGCTGCCGTTGGCTCATCCGGCCGGCTGTTGATCGCGTCGCGCCACAAGCACCGCGGGTGACGTAAACCGCGGACGTTCGCGTCGCGCCGGTGGACGGCATCGTGCCGTCGCAAACCGCGGCCAGATGATCCCCGGGGCCGACAAGGATCGCTCGATCAGAACTCTGCGAGGAAAACCACTGGGATGACCGAGAAGAAGCGCTCGAGCACCCACAACCCCGAGTCGCGCGGTCGCAGTTTCGCGGGCGTGCTGGATCCCGACCGTTGCCCGCGACAGTTGTCCGCTACCGCCACACTGCGCCTCAAGAACCAGAAAAGCCCTGATTTCCGGGCCTTTCTCTCAAGCGGACGACGGGTCTCGAACCCGCGACCTTCGGCTTGGGAAGCCGAAGGTACCTTCCGGGCCGCTAAGGTACGGCCGACTCGGCCTGTTCGAACATGCTTTAGACACTGACGCTGCCCCTAGTTCGGTACCCAAAGCGGTACCCAGCGCCAACATGGTACCCACTTGGTACCCACACCGCTATCATGTTGGTCAGAGCACGGAGATGCCCCGGCGCGGTCGACCCCGCCCAGGGCAGGGACACACCGGAGGTCGCCGGCATGCCAGCACGAGACCCTAGCGCCAGCCTTGTCGTCCGGGAGCACCGGGGCAAGCCGTTTTATGAGGCGAAGTTTCGCTATCACGGCGAGCAGGTCAAGCGTCGAATTGGGCCAGCTTGGCTCCAACGTGACCACGATTACGGAGGCTGGCGCCCGCGTCGAGGTCGAGTTCCGGCTGATGCTTTCGATGAGCGCCGCGCTCACGTAGCCGCATCGAAGCTCGTGGCGGAGTACGTAGCCGCAGCACGCGACCAGGAGCGCGTCGAGCGCGAGCGTCGAGCCCGCGGCGTGACGTTCCGAGAAGTCGCCACCGCGTATCTCTGCTGGCTCGAGGCGGTAAAGGGAGCCAAGCCTGCGACGCTTCGCCAGCACCGCTCCGACCTTGCAGAGCCCGACGCGCCATACAGGCGCGGCAAGGGACGCACAAACGGTCGCGTGATGCGGAAGCTCGGAGCTAGACCAGCTAAGGCCATTACCACCCGCGAAATCGAGGAGCTGCTCCAAACCGTGAGCGAGTCCGGCGTGTCCGCTCGGACCACCAATCGTGTCCGCGCCGTGGTGTCCGCTGTGTTCACGTACGGAATGAGAGAGTCCACGTTCGGTTTGGCGGGGAACCCCGTCACCGGCTCGGACAAGCACCGCGAGCCGCAGCCGGAGCCACTCGCGTACTACAGCGTCGAAGAGGTCGAGTCGCTTGCACGCGCGCTGTCAGACGGGCTGCATCGCCAGCAGACAGGGCGCTCCGAAGTCGAGGTCGCAGAAGACCGCCAGGACGCCGAGCTAATCCGCGTCGCGTGCTATGCCGGCCTGCGAATGGGCGAGCTTCTCGCGCTCCGCTGGGAGGACGTGGACTTCAGCAACTCGGCCCTGACAGTTCACCGGGCTCTGAGCGCTGGCGTGGAGACCAGCACAAAGAACGGTCGCGTTCGGCGCGTGCCGTTGAGCGACCAGACCGCAGCTGCGCTCGAGCGTCTTAGTCGGCGTGACAGCTTCACCAGGGAGGATGAGTTCGTCTTCTGCAACCTGCTCGGCCGCTCGCTCGACCCTTCAGCTCTCCGCCGTCGCTTCAAGCGTGCCCGTGATGTCGCCGGTCTGCGCCCGTTGCGGTTCCATGACTTTCGACATACGTTCGGCTCGCTTCTGGCCGCCTCCGGCGTGGACATCGTGACCATTCGCGATTCGATGGGGCACGCTGACCTGAAGACGAGCGGACGATACCTGCACGCACGTCCTGCCAGCGAGCAGGCGGCGATATTCACGGCCGCGTTTCGACCAGCCGGGCAGTCCGGCAGTCGGCTCGAACACGAGACTGCCAGGACGTGAAGGACATCCCGCCGCGCGGGGGATGTCAAGACCACAATGCGCTACTTGCACTCCAAGTCCCGCGCGGCTGACGCCGAACTGCTCGGCGCGGCGTTTACGGGTGGAGCCGTGGAGCAGCTTGAGCAAAGGCCCGCGACTGCGACCCGGTAGGCGAAGAGTCGCGACGGGTAAAACGAAGGAGCATCCGGCCCATCCGACACAGTTGAAAGATGGCCGTCAAGGTGCTTATGAGCAGGCAGAGGCACGTACCCGAAACCGAACTGGCAGCGGAGCCGGTCGGACCTCGCTTCAGTCGACCGAAGGTCATTCTCATCGACCTCGGCGAGGAAGTAGTACAGACGGTCCGGGCGGCTGGCTACCTGGTAACGAGCGGAACGCTGGGGCGGCCCTATCTCATGCAGCCGAACGATGAGTTCGTGCGGCCCTTCGTCAGCTACGACCTGCCTGGTTTCACCGAACAGGAAGTCGTAGTCGTTCAGCACTCGCCCCCGGAGCCGTCGAACAATCCGACAGGGCGAGCGCCTCGCGTCACCTCCGAGCCAACGCTCTGGGCGTCCCGCAAATACGGCGTCATCGACACGCGCCCATGGGCGGCGCACATCTTCGCTCGTGACGACGTGGCGCGCATCCTCAGTTACGGAGGAATCGCTGTGTGTTTCTGCACGCCGAAAATGCCCGCCGGGCTCGTGTGGGCAATTGGCAGCCCTGGGAGGTTCGTCGTCCAGCAAGAACTCGACTACTCGACGTGGGGCATCCTCCCACCGCTCGATTACTTCCAATTTCCTCGTTTTTCCGGAGAGGAAATTCAGCCGCTCACGGGCAAGGGACTGTTCGCTCCGATAACCACCCACCTTCAGACCGCCACGGCCGCTTGCACCATCCAGCCCGGCTACGACCAGGCTCAGCGATGGCATGCTGTAGCCAAGAACAAGTACGGCTCGGACGTCGCCGGCGTTTATGTCCCGGCCGAGGGCAACGGACTCGTCGTGCTGTTGCCGCAGGTGAAGGACCCCGGGGCGACCGTCCAGGTCTTGCTCGACGACATCCTCCCGGTGCTAGCTCCGAAGCTGTTCCCGGAGTCGGAGAAGTTCGCCTGGCGAGAACGGCCTCCGTACGAGCTGCGCGAGGTACAGCGGCTGCGGCTGGAAATCGAGCGTCTCCGCTCGGAGGCCGAGCTTCGAGAAGCCGAGCTGCAAGCGCAAATCGAGACGACTAAGGAGGAGCATGGCTGGCTGCTCGACCTGCTCAGCGCAACCGGAGATGAGCTCGTGGACGCTGTCGAGCGGGCACTCAGGGAACTTGGGCTGCCTGATGTCCAGAAGGTTGATGAGGCTAAAGAAGTGCAGCAGGCAGGGCGCCTTCGGGAGGACATCCAAGTGCTCGGAGGCAGCCCGGTAATGCTCGTGGAGGTCAAAGGGCTCAATGGGCTTCCGAAGGAGGAGGACACGCTTGCGGTTGCCAAGTACCGAGCACCGAGGATGGAGGAATGGGATAGGACCGACGTCCGAGGCCTCGCAGTCATCAACCACCAGCGCAGCCTGCCGCCGCTGGAGCGCGAGAACGTGCACACGTTCCAGGCTGACGTCCTCGAAAACGCCCAGCACCAGAAATTCGCCGCCATTACGGCGTTCGACCTCTATCGGCTGGTCGTGAACAAGCGGAATCTCGGGTGGCCCGAGGAGGCCATCGACCCGCTGTTCTACGAAAACGGACGGGTAGTTGTGCTACCGAGGCATTACGAGTTCGTGGGCGTGGTCGACCACTTCTACGAGAAGCCTGGCGTCGCCGCCATCTCGGTCGAGGGCTCAGGATTCGCCGTCGGCGACCGGCTGGCGTTCGAGCTGCCCATCGAGTTCAAGGAGGACCCGGTCGTTTCCATCCAGCTCGACAACGTCGATGTGGAGCAGGCGCTTCAAGGTCAGCGGGTCGGAGTGAAGACGGCGTTGACGAAGGCTGAGGCTCGCAACGGCCTGCGGGTCTGCCGCGTCACAGGCCCCTCCTGACAGGGCCGCACATACGCTCAGGGCGCCGCCCCTCCGTCGGACGCGCGGCCCATCAGTTCGCCCGCCCATCAAGCCGACCTGTCCGAGAAGGTACCTGGTCAGTGTGTGCGCCGCAGCGGCTATCACCGGGGCTCCAGAGATACCGGATGTAGCCCTCAAGGCCCACGACGTCGTGTGCGTTCCGTTCGCGAAAGCGCACTCCGCGCGCTAGATGGCTCCGCCGAACATGAAGGCGACCCGAACATGATGAAGGCGACGAATATCGCAACCAGGACCCCGGGGACTACGGTCACCCCAGCACCCGCAAAGCCGGGCCACCACATCCGGAGACATGCGCGTGTCACCCGCGGGCCTTCGAGCGACTACGCGAGCAGGTCGAAGATGCTCGACTGCGCCATGGCCCCTTGGCGCTGGGTTTGCCCGGTCGAACAGCTTGACTGCCGTGTCTTTGCGGGAGGCCAGAATGACGTCGTAGAGCGGGGCGTTGCTCCATTCCGTCTTCACGCAGCGCCGTGCAATGTGGACAAGTCCGAGGCTGCGGAGCTGAGCGTCGTAGTGCTCGCGGATGTTGTCGGCTGTTCGGCCCTCTTCGTGGTCAATAAGTTCCAACGGGTTCGGGTGGTTCAGCATTAGCGCCGGCGACCGTCCCGCCCGTGGCGGTCGCGGCGGATGAGGCAGCCGCGCAGGCCGAGGACGAGCCGAACGCCGAGCGCATCGAGACCTACACGCGCGACTTCATCATCGAGACGCTGCTCAGGGAGCTCGAAGGGTTCCGGTTCGAGCACTTCGTCGCCCACTTGTTGGAGGCGATGGGCTACCGGACGCAGGTCACCCAGGCCCTCGGCGACGGCGGCTTCGACGTCATCGCCCACCGCGACCCGCTGGGTCTGGAGCCGCCCATCATCAAGGTCCAGTGCAAGCGCACCGTCGCGGGTATCGGCGCA
The DNA here is from genome assembly GCA_963704385.1 of uncultured Solirubrobacterales bacterium. GTDB lineage: Bacteria > Actinomycetota > Thermoleophilia > Solirubrobacterales > Solirubrobacteraceae > Palsa-465. Next base: position 3,456,543 of record OY969904.1, on the reverse strand, counting down.
CCCGATGTGCAGAAACTCACCGGGACGCTCGCACCCGGCGGGTCAGAGCTCGGGCTATTCGTCACGCTTGGCGCGTACTCAAAGGACGCACAGCACCTTGGACGTACGCGCCAAGACCTGCGCTTAGTGAACGGAAACGAGCTCGTCACGCTCGTCTTCGAGCACTACGACAGCTTCAACCCCGAGTGGAAGCGGCTGCTTCCGCTCCGCCGCGTGTACGTCGTCGACCGCGAACCAGAGGCGAGCTAGATGTCGCCTGAGTGAGTCATCCCGCGCCCGCCAACCGCGGAAGTCTTCGTCCGAGAAGAACCGCTCGAAGAAGGCTTTGTTTGTGTTCTCGGTCTTCATGACCTCCTCTTCAAGAGGACCGCTGAAGACGAGCAGGAAGTTCTCCATGCTGTTCACCTTCGCCTCCTGGACCAGCTCTTGGTCCTCGGACATGCCGCCGAGTACTTGTTCGAGGATGACGCGGTCGCCGGAACCGAGCGCGACGATAAGAGCATCGACGAGACCGTCGGGTGTTGGATGAGGGCGCCCTTCGCACTGTGTCCCAGGCCGTGGTCGAGCTTCGACACCCCGGCTATCGAATGCCCATGGCTGAGGCCGAAGAAGACGAGTAGCTGCGCACAGGGGTCGATTCGCGTGTCGCTCATAGACCCACGCTCTCGTGCCCACGCGGGCCGCCCTGCCGCCTGACAGCTTCAATCGTCGCGAGTTCCTGCTCCACCGGGTAGCCACGCCGCAAACATGCCTCTGCCAGCGCGCCGGCACGACCTTTAACTGCCGCATCCAGCCCTCGTACTGATGCCCCATCTGTCGGCCAGTGTTTTCTGGGCGGATGGGGCTCTGCTCCGATGTCGATAAGTAGAGCCAATGGGAGGACCCGCAGTACCGCTTCTGCGATTCGAACGCCGCCTAGGTCGGCATCGGGAATAAGCAGCGCTCGCCCAGCCTCAGCTCCGAGGGCAGCGAGAAGACGCAGTGCAGGCTCTCCCGGAACCCCGGCGGTGTAGATGACCGCGGCACCGGGCACCTCGTCGGCGACGGCCTCAGCCGCCTGCAGGTTCTCGACCACTACCAGCGTGACACGACGAGTGAGATGCAGCTCAAGGCCTGGCTGGTCTGCGCGCAACAGCACCGGGCCATTGAGCGCATCAAGAGGGATGCGGTGTTCCCCAAGCCACACGGTGACCGGCCCAGCCACGCCAATACGGGATGACCGTCGCACACCAAGCTCGACGAGAAGGTCCTCAGGCAACTCGGCGTCGAGAAGGATTCGGCCTACGTCATCGCGTGCCTTGGTGTGGTCGAAGTGCGCTTGAGAAAAAGCGCGGGGTCCTGCGTGCCGGACGCCTTCAGCCAAATCCTGTGCCGCGTAGAGCAGCACGAGCGTACGCGGGCTTCCCGGTGCGGCATCCCGCAGCGCCTCCGCGAGTTCTGGCCATCGTTCAGCCACAGCGCTTGCAGCGATGGAGGCCAGGTCTGCGACCTCGCCTTGAGCGAGCTCACGCTGGCGCCGGTGCGCGACTCGCTGAGCTTCCCACTCGTCCGTGAGGACCCAGCCTTCTGGCTCGCCTAGTGCCAGCTTCTCGTCAATAGCGCACCGGAGGCGGACCACGCCTGCAGCGGCGAGCTCGACCGCACGCCCCCACGCTTGCTCGCCGTATCGAGCGCTGATGCTCGTCCACCGTCGGTGACTGGCGGAGAGCAACCATCTCTCCTCAGATGGCTCGACCGCAGTCGGCAGTTGGCTCGACTCGGGGACCAGCTCGACACGCTTGGTCTTCCGCTGCCTTCGTCGCGTCCTGACTTCGACGAGTTCCCCATCGGTGCCCCGACGGAACTCGCGCAGGGGTCTGGCGATTAGTCCGGTAGGGACACCCGCTAGCCGTAGCTCTTCTTCAGCCGCGCTCAGCATCAGGGGCTAGACCAATGGCCGGCCGCTGCGGAGCGCGTGCGCCGTCAGCTCCACTCGCTCGCGGCTCTCATCGAATCCGAACATTCGTGTGGGCCGGTTGAGCGCCTCCTCGAAACTGGGATATTCGAAGTAGACGAGCTCTCCGCAGTAGCCGGCGGCATCGGTCATCACGGAGTCCTGGCAGGTGCCCAGAACTGTGACGCCCTTGGCCTTCGCTGTTGCCGCAATCTCCCGAAGGACTTCGCGCCGATGGCTCACGCCCAAGCTATCGCCGAGCTCGTCAAGGACGAGGACCCGTCCGCGCGGGTTTGGAGCCGCAAGGAGCGCAGCCAGGACCAGCTGAACCGTGGCCAGCTTTTCCTGGGCGGTGTTGGCCTGGTTGTCGTAAGGCAGCGAACGTCCGTTCGCCGACCGCTTCCAGCGCGGAGTCACGGCCCACCGCCAGCGGTCTGTCGGTCCCTCCGGCCGCCTCGCCTCGATGTGTAAGTCAGCGCCGAAGCCGCCGGACTCGCGGTTCAGGCGGTCGTACTCATTGCTGATGGTTTCCAGAGCCTGGCGAATGCGTTGCTCGACGCCGTCTTGGAGTGTGAGGAGCGCAGAATCGAGCCGCTGTGTTTCCTCGACCGCCAACTCGAGCTCCGCGGCCCGCTGCTCCCGGGCGCGCAGGACCCGCTCCTCGATAACGAGGTCCTGGTCCTCGTGGGACTCCAAGAAATCGCGTAGGGGCTGGGCCACCTCGCCGAGGGTGGCTGGCAACCGGCCGCGCTCGGGGTCGTCCTGAAGCAGGGAGCGACGACGCGCGACCTCTGCCAGAGCCTCGTTCGGAGCGCCAGTCCCATCCGATTGGATGCTCAGGTCGCTGAGGGCGTCCTGCAGGAGTTCTGCGCCGCGGTTACGCAGCGTCTTCTCGCGCCGGTTCTCGCCGGCAAGCGCAGTGGCTGCGGCCTCCGCGCTCTCTCCCCAGTTTGACTTCCAGTATTCGACTTGGAGAGCGTCGAGGCGCCGGTGAGCGTCTCGCTCCTCTCGAACGGCACTGCTGTGCCCCGACTCGCGGGACTGCAGGCGCTCCTCCGCCGCTTTCAGCGCAAGGTCGTAGCCCTCCAGCCGAGCGGCAAAGTGCAGGTGCCGCTCTCGGGCGACACTCAGCGGAGAAACCAGCTCGTCAACGGCCCGCTTCGCGTTTGCGGCCGTCTCCCGTGCGCTTCGAAGCTCCTCGCGCGCGGCGGGAAGTTGCTCAGCGGCGCGGGCCCGTGCGAGGTCGCCCCCAAGCAGCTCGACCCGTAGGGCGGCCGTCCGCGCCTCCGACTGAGCTTCTTCTACGAGCGCCCTGGCTTGGTCGAGGTTTTGTCGGGCGCGCTCTAACCGAGCCGCCCGACCAGTCTGGAGCTCGGCAAACCCACCAATGACGGTGAGGCCGAGCTCTGCATGTTCTGCCCGCGACGGGGCGCTCTTGCCGGCCGTTAAGTTCTCTAGCCGTGCCAGAAAGCCGGCCGCGCCGGCCGGCGCCGAGGTGACGCCATCTGGCAGCGGGGCGTCTTCTCCATCGATGAGCACCGCGCCCGGAGAGTCGGAAGCGGCTATGAGCGCGTCTTCGAACTGCCCGGGCGCGACAACGACGGCCCGTTCATAGAGCGACAGTCGCGGCTCCCATACCTCTCGGGCTGATTCGGCTATTTCGACATCAGGTAGGGGACTCGCCTGGACGTCCTGGTCTCGCAGAAGCTGCGCGGTCGCACCTGCGGCACCTTCGGTCCCGGACTCGGCTGCATAAAGACGGGCCTCCGCATCTTTCTGCAAGCTCTTCGCGGCGCCCACCGACTGCTGCGCTTCCTCGGCAGCTGCCCTCGCAGCGGCGTACTGGGCCTCGACCTCTGTGGCGGAACGTCCCGTCCAGCCATCCGCGATTGCGTCAAGCTCACGGACTTTCGTGCAGGCGTTATCGACGGCGAGACGTGCTTCCACGGAGGCCTGCTTAGCCTCATCCATCTCGCCGCTGAGACTGGAGGCCTCGCGCTCGGCCTCGTTGTGCTGCTGCTGGAGGTCTGCGGGCACGACCATTGCGTCGAGCTCCTGGTGGGCTTCCTGAACGAGGCGCGCGTGCGCCTCGACCTGCTCGTGGACGCGGTGTCGCTCCTCAGACAGCTCGCGCTCGCGGTCGAGGACGTCGAGGTAGCCCCGCGCGAAGTGCAGCCGCCAGACACGTTGGGCCTCCGCGAGATGCGCACGCGCTGCGTTGCGGGCCAGGACGCCTTCGAGCTGCTCGTCTTCCTCTCGCCGGGCCCGCTCATCCGCCTGCTGCTTTCCTTTAAGTGTTCGCTGCGCCTCATCGAGGCGCTGGCGCTGCTCCGCTTCGGTCGCGAATGCGGCCGCGCGGCCGGTGAGGCGGATGAGGTCATCGCCGATTTGCTCCGTCGAGAAGCTTCCGGCGTTCATTTGGAGCAGAGATGGCGCGGAGCGCTGCTTGCCGCGCCTTGAGACGTAGGCCAGGCACCTCGGCGAATCGCCGTAGAGCTTCTCGGCGTAGTGGTGGGCCCCAAGCTGGGTCGCTGGCGGCATAGACTCCCAATAGGCGTCGACGTTCTCGTATCGCTCGCGATTGGTCTCGCCTTCGACGAGGTGAACGCCATCGGCATAGCGCACGAGGAAGTACGGCGAGGTCGCATTGATGCGACAGCACACCGTGAGCGCCGTTTCCTCTGGATGTTCTGGATTGGCGAAGACGCCGATGATGTAGCCCTGACGTGCCGCGGCGTACGTGTGAGCCGAGACGCCCGCGGTCTCGGGCTCGAAGAGCAGGGCGGAGCTGGCGGCCGGCCCGCCGCCTGTCATCCGCCACTCGGGGTCGCCGAGCAGCAGACCTGTGGCCGCGAGAAAGCTGGTCTTACCTGATTCGTTTGAGTCGCCGCGGGGACCGCGGCCGCCGACGGCGATGAAGGTTCCTGGCCTGAGCACGACAGGATGCGTGGTGAGCCGCGCGATGTCGAAGGTCTGGACGCATAGCAGCTGGCGGTCGCCGACGAAGCCGGCTTGAGCGTCACTGGCCGTGCGGTCAAGCGTGAGTTCGAGCATCGTGATTCTCTTTGTCTGTCCGCTGCGCCCGGCGGCGACGTATGACCTGCGCCAGCATCCCCTCGGGACGACAGAGCAGGACGAGCTCCTCCCATAGTCGGGCGTTGCGCTCATGCGTGAGGCGCAAGAACTGCGGCCCTGGCGCAATGGCGGAGCGGTGGCCGTGACGCAAGACGCCGAGGAGGCGCAGCCGGCGCAGCGCGCGCCGGATGTCGCTCGCGCTCAGGTGCCGGTTGCGCTCCAACTCCTCGAAGGTGGTCGGCTCGGCAGCTATCCAGTCATCGGAATCGACGCGGCCGCGAGCTCGTGGGATTGCCACCGTGTGCAGGAGGACGAGTGCGAGGACAGCGCGGTCCTTTGGTTCGAGGACGCCGAGGCCCTGCTCGATGAGTTGGTCTGCGATGTCGTCGCGGTAGCCGGATATCCAGCCGGCCTGGTGCGTGACCAGGCATCGTCCCGCGGCGGCGAGCGCGTCGTCGACCGCCGCTCTGAGCGCAGGGTCGGTCAGCGCTCGGAAAGATGTGCTGGGCACGGGCGCGTCCGCGATATCGACCGCAGCCGCGGCTGCGAGCACCTCGACGCGCAGAGCCTCATTGAGCGATGACAAGCGGTCAGTCATCAGCACCCGGGAGCGCGTCGGCGAAGCGGCGTAGGGCATCAACCTGCGCGTCGCTCCACGCCGCAATGGCGGGGCCAGGGCGAACAAATCTCTGGCGGGTGTCCACGAGCCCGGCAAGTTGGAGCTCGTGACGAAGTGCGCCGAGTACGTGTGCGCGGTCTGCACCCAGGGCACCCGTTGCGTCAAGGACCCGGTCGACCTCCACCAACTCTCCGCGGTGCGGCGGTTGGTCGCGCTCGCGCCAAGAGAGCCCAAGGCAAGCCGCGAGCGCAATCAACGGGATAGGCGAGAGACGGTGCACCGATAGCAGTTGCTCATCTGGATTGGGCTCGTATCCGTCGGCGAAGCCGAGAACCAGCGTGTTCTCGCTGCCCGGCTCCACTTCTATGAGCCGGCGACCCAGCCTCGTCGCAGCCACTTCCGCTGCGCGTCGCTCGCTTTCGCCGAGAGCTCGTACGCGGCCGGCGCGCAGCGATGCGAGCGTCAACGCGCTGTCAGTCATATACCACCATCGCGTGCGTTATTGCCGGAGGCCCTGAGGCTCCTGGTGTGGTCAGTTCCGGACGGGTCGCATGCAGGGAGACGGGCGAGCTGTACGTCACGGCTCCCTCGGCGTCCACATAAAGCGCGTCGCCAAGTACGACCTGGTACGGCTGCTCAGGCACGGCGTCGAGAGTCAGAAGCTCGGCGAGTGTCTGTCCCGCGGCTGGCCATCCGCTGCCGCGCAGGATGTCGGTGAGCTCCTTAATCGGGGCACCGCCGAGCAGAGCCTCGGCTTGAAGTGCTCGCCGCTTCACGGTCTCATGCGCGCGAGCTTGCAGCTGCTCTACGGGGTCCCCATCATCTGCAGCCGGTGGCTCCGGAGGCCGGGTCCGCGTCATGTGACGCGGCCGGTACCGCTCAGCTGCCTCGACGATGGCTCCCGCATCTACCCAGGGCATTGCGGGGTCGAAGACCACGTCAACGGCCACAGCGGCAAGCGCCTCAACTGTGGCGGTCCGCGCGGCCTCCAGGTACTCCTCGGGGTCCAGAAGCGAGAAATTACGGACGTCGCCGCCCTCCTCCAGGACTCGTCCGAGTAGGTCCTCAACTGCGCTGACGTAGCGCTGAGCCTCAAGGAGGAGCTTGTACGCAGCTGGGTCCAGCTCAGGGAACTGGTCGGTAACCAGGCTCTCTAACTCGGCAACGCGTGCGATGAAGCCGGAGTCATCATGGAACCGGCGCTCGTCGAGGAGCTCGCCGAGGGGCGCGGTGGCGACAAGGCGAGACAGCTCGTTGGCGAACACCGCAAACATCGCCCGACAGCTGTCCAAGGCGGCCGCCACCGCCGGCGCGTCCGCCTCGTGTCGCTTCAGCGCGCTTGTGGTTCGGTCAAGCAGGCTTAGAAGCTCCTCAACACCACCGCGCCGAGAGAAGCGGTCGATGATGAGAACACCGACGAGCCCGGACGGCGCGAGCACGTAGCGCTGCTGATGCTTCTTGTCGAGGATGGGCCGGAGCAGTTCCATCTTCGTAAAGACCCCAAGCCGGCGGTCCAAGGCCTCGGAAGTGCACGCACGATGAACACGGGCGGCAATCTCCGCCTTTGTCAGGCCTCCCGCCGCGTCGTCCTGGCTGAGGGCATCACAGACTGCACGCGCTACGTCCACCATCTCCTCGTCATCAAGCACCGCTCCAGCATCCGAGGCGATAGGGGCCACCATGGCCGCAAGGCGCCGCATCAACGGCGAACGATGCCCGCCGGTCAAGCCGAGATTCAACTGAGAGTCATCCATCAGCACGAACGTAGTTCTCGGGATGAACCTCTCAACGCTCCCTGGGACGTCTAGAACGGGATGTCGTTATCGGGGCCGGCGGCTGGCGCAGGCGCCGGGGGCGCCGGCTCAAACTCAAGTTCGTCATCTGACCACTCAGAGTCAGCTGAGGAAGCACCGTTACCGCTAGGCGGCCGCGTCTCGCGGGCAGATGGAGCAACGATGCGGAACGCCTGGATGCCTTCGCCGCGCTCGATGGCCTCAACACGGCTCTTCTGCTCATCGAGGTACGTCATGCAGGCCTGTTGCAGGCCCTTGCCTTCCGCGAACAGGTCGCACATCTCGGCTACGGGAACCTCCTCAGAGGTGACGCGAGCCTGAATCTCGTGAAGACGCTCGTAGGCCTCCTCGAAAGGAAGTGATGTTGGTTCTGTCATGGGACCTCCTGGTTTGGGACGGTGTCGATGACGGCGTCGGCGGCGCCATCGTGGAAGCTCAAAGTGACGTGGTCTCGGGGCCGCAGCTGCTTGACCGACCGCACGACTGCGCCGTCGGGCCGGGTCGGCAGCACCCAGCCGCGGACACGGGGGTCGCTGGCCTGGAGTAGGGCGGTGACGTGCTCCAGGCCACGCTCTGTCTCTCGCAAACGCGCCCGGGTCCCGTCGCACAGGCGCGTCGCCGTCTCCGCTACGCGCACATGCTCGGCCGCAACGGCCTGGGTCGCGAGACGAGCGATGTCTTCCGCGCGGCGGCTAATCCCGCGTTCGTAATCGCGTAGGTGGTCTGCCAGCTCCTTGCGGATACCTGCTCGTAGACGGTTGCCCTCCTCCTGAGCCTTGGCGGCTCGCGATTGGATGGCAGCGAGAACGGTCGCCGCCGTCGGCGCGGCCGTTGCTACGACGTGGGCCCGCTGGGCGAGCGCGGCACCGACACCACGAAGCTCGCCCGCGGCCTCGCGCACACGTTCGGCGTGCATTGCGAAGAAGCTGACCGCCTGAGCATCAAGGCGGCTGCCGAGCGCCTCAATGTCAGCGCGCTCGGGCAACCGGCCGGGGACGCCGGCGAGGACCTCTCGGGCTCGGGCAAGCGCAGCTTGGCGCTCAGCGAAGAAACGATGCTCTGACTCGAAGAGCCGCGCTGTGGTCTGGGCGATGCCAAGCCGGCGGGCGTCCAGAACGCCGGCAGCGTCAATCCGTACTGCCACCGTCCGCTCGCGCAGGGAGCGGAGCATGCTCGGGATGGGCGACATCTTCGCGCCGACCAGCTCCAGCTCGTTACGCAGGCTCGGGGCCGAGGGAACCGCCAGCTCCGGCGAGCGTGACGGGGTCTCGGAGGCCCAGGCGACGTGATTGGCGACCGGCACGTTGTCCGTGTGCCCGATAGCGGCCACGACGGGCGTGAAGCTGGCGGACATAGCGCGGCATAGACGCTCGTCATCGAAGGCGACGAGGTCCTGGACCGAGCCCCCGCCGCGGGCGACGACGATGACGTCCACCTGCGGATGGGCGTCGAGCCGGGCTAGGGCGTCGATGATGTCGAGCGGGGCCTTCGCGCCTTGACCGTTGCGGTACATACGACGATGTGCACGGGCGGGAAGCGGTCCTGCAGCGCAGCTATGACGTCCCGTAGCCCGTCTGAGCCGTGACCGGCGATGACCCCGACAGCGCGCGGGAACCTCGGCAGGGGTGGCCGGCGGTCGGGCTCGCACAAGCCTTCAGCCCGAAGCCGGGCCAGCAACTCCTCGCGGCGGCGAAGAAGCTCGCCCTCGCCGGCCAGCCGAATCTCGGAAACGACGACGTCCAGCCGGCCGCCCTCGACCCAGAAGTTTGGGCGGTCGACGCAGAGCTGCACCAGGTCTCCGTGCCGCGGGTGGTGCTCTAGCTTCGCGACGTCATTGCGGAAGACCTTGCAGGCCAGCCTCGCCGTTCCGTCGGTGAGGTCGAAGAAGAGCATCCCGCTGGGGTGGGACTTCGGCTTCTGGACCTCGCCCTCCACCAGTGCGCCTCCGACCATGCGCAACGAATGGACGATGCGCGACGAGTATTCCGCGACCGAGACGGCAGAGGTGTGGGCGGTAATGATGCTCATGAACCCGCGTTCCACGCTAGGTGCGAAGTCGAGACGCGCAAAGAGCGCATTCCGCATCCTGCGGATAAAACGTCCTGCTCAGCCCGGGAAAACGTAAGCTCGTCCACCGACATCGGCCGGTCAGGCGGCTTCCTCGGCCGGCGGCGGCAACTCGCGGACCTCCGCGGGCGGAGTTCCGGCCTGCAGTTCAGCTGCCTGTACGCGACGCGCCGTGTTGGTCACCGTCCCAACTGAAGGGAGTTCCTCCTCGGGTCCGGTCACGCCGAGCTCGGCGAACTTCTTCCCGGTCACGAGCACCCGTCGCTCCACCGAGCCCACCACCTCGTTCTGGGCCGAGACAAGCGAGTTCACGCAACGGCTGACCTTGTCGATGTGGGAGAGCAGGGTGCCGATGCGGTCGTAAAGTTCGCGGCCGAGTCTCACGATTTCCTGTGCGTCCTCTGCGGCCTTGGCTTGCTGGACGATGAATGCCGAGCCGCGCAGAAGCGCCATCAGCCCTGAGGGCGTGGCGATGTGCACTCCATGTCTCAGGGCTTCCTCCAGGAGGTCACCGTCCACTTGCAGCGCCGCGGTGAGGAAGTGGTCGCCTGGTATGTACATGACCGTGAAGGGCAGGGCCGTGGGGAGGTGTGAGGCGTACTCCTTCTCGGCGAGCTTGCGCACGTGTGCGCGGATGGCGCGTGCAAACAGCTTCAGCTGCTTGACGCGCTCGGCGTCTTCCGTCGCCTCCATGGCATCGAGGAAGGCGGAGAGCGGCACCTTCGCGTCAACCACGACCACGTAGCCCTCGGGGAGGTTCACGACCATGTCAGGGCGCAGAACTCGCCCGTCGTCGTTGAAGTGGGGTTGCTGCTCGAAATCGCAGAGCTCGCTCATGCCGGTCATTTCGGCCAATCGCCGCAGACCGAGCTCACCCCACCGGCCCCGCACGTGAGGCTGCCGAAGCGCCCGCTCAAGCAAGGCCGCGTTGCGGGCCACCTGCTGCTGACCTTGAGTGACGCTGCGCAGCTGGGCGGTCAGCTCAGTCTCCGTGCGCTGGCGCGCGTCATCGACCGTCTCAAGCCGCTGGCCGAGTTGCTTCAGCGTCTCGCCTATGGGAGCGACCAGCTCCTCGATGGCCTTCTTGCGGGCTTCCTCCCCGGTCCCGGCCTGGGTCATCGCCTTCTCAAGCTGGGCCTCCATCAGCGAGAGAAACTGGGTCCCGCGTTCAGCGAGCTCTTCTCCCGCTCCTTGCTTAACGAGGGCGACAAGCTCATCGCGAGCTCCGGCGACGGTCTGCGCCGCCTCCAGCTGAGCCTGGACTCCGGCGACCCCACTGCGTCCGAATCGGACGCCCAACCACGCTCCGATTACCGCGCCCAGCAGCAGTCCGACTAGCAGCCAGATTGGTCCCATCTCAGTCCTCCTCTCGCATCCTCGTGCGCTCGTCCTTGGCCATCGAGGAGGACTTGTACTCCCGGCTTCGGACGTCAAAGGTCGCAGAAGGTCCTCATACGCCCCTACACGTCGACAAAAAAGCATCGAAATTGCGACGTGCCTGCGACGAAATAGTTATTAACAGCGCGGGCCGTATGAGGAAGGACGGTCTTTGCAGACAAGCTGTTGCGTTATGAACAGGGTTGTTGACATCGCGGCAAATTCGACCCCAGACGGAGTTCTGTAGCCACGGGCTGTAGCCGCGCCGTGTAGGAACGTCTGGCCGGTTATCGACAGTGCGTCGCATGCCCGAGCGCGCTATTGCTTCCGCCATGGGAGTCGCAGACACCTGGACACCGTCGCGCCGGCTACAGGCGGCGGCAGCGGCAGAGCGGACCCGGCTGGAGCGCGAGTTGGAGCGGCTGCGTATGCGCCAGCGCGAGTTGACCCATCAACTGGCCGCCGTTGAAGAGACGCAGCAGGGGTTGGAGCATCAGCTGGAGGTCCTCAACCGCTTGGCAGATAACGCGTCGCCGTCGAGAAGCCCTGGCACGGCGGACCGCCGACTACGAGCTGTACCCGAGGCCGGTCCCGCCGACGAGGGTGAGGCCACAGTCCTTCGTGGAGCGGCTATCCGGGAGGCCGCGGTCCGAGTTCTAGCGGCCCACGGGGCGGCGGGCACCGCTGTCCATTACCGCGATTGGTTTGAGCTACTGCTGGCGCAAGGCTTTGTGCCGGCCGGGAAGGACCCGCTCGCAACGTTCCTAACCCAAATCGGCCGCTCGCCGCTCGTTGCTCGAAGCACGGCATCGGGCATGTACTCGCTCGACCTAGAGTTTCCACAGCGCGCTCGGCAGCAGCTTGTCCGCCTAAACGCGCAGCTGAACGAGGGCCGCGACGAGCCTTCGGGCAGGACCGTCGAGGAGATTGCCGCCGCTCGGGAACGGCGCGCAAAGCTGACCGCCGAGGTTCACGAGCTGGAGCGCCGCCTGGAAGAGGCGCTCCGATGCCTGGCTGACGCGCCCGAGCCACCCCGGGCGCGCCAGTAGAACGCCCGGTTTCGCCCGGCAGCATCCTCGGCCCCTCGTCGTTCCCGGTCTAAGGTCGAGGTCATGCAACGCGACAAGGCGAAGGACGCTCCGGCCGTGCACCTTCCACCGGCGACGCGGGACGCATTATTCGAGCTCCTCAGAACTCACGAGGCCTATCGCTCCCGAGCGGTGTTGACCGTAGTTCCGCCGCTCGCCGAGTTGGCGCTCACTCTGGACGACTTCGCCTCCGGCCGCCTTCGGGTGGCCGATGGAGCTGGTAGCAGAGTCTTCGAGGCAGACCGGAAATCGCTTGTGTGTGACCTCGACCTAGCGCTTACACGCCTAGGCGCCAGCCTAGACCAAGTGGTGGCGTCGACACTCTCTGATTTTCGGATTCGTCAGGTGGCGCAGCTAGGGCGAGTATTCGAGAATCGGGATGAATGTCGCTCAATGGCCGCGACGGTCCGCTGCATACTTGACCAGTTGACCGGGGTCGAAGCGGCGGGCGCGGCCTGGGATGACGTCGTTGCGGCGTTCGCGGACACTGGCACGCAAAACGACGTCTGCGCGCTGCGCATTGCCCAGCTCGCGGAGCTCGTTCGTTCCCGTGGCCATGACTGGTCGACTATGGAGCCGACGCTTACCCGAGGGGACAAGAAAGACGACCTCGCAGAGAGTCGGCTGGCAGCAATGGCCGGCCCACCAACCGATGTCGTGGCCGCGTGGGTGGCCTTCGGAAATGCTCACCTGAATGACGGTTATTTGCGTGTTGGCCAAGTCCAGTTCTTTGATAAGCGGTTCACGCCCCAGGAGCTTCGCGATGGCTGCCCCGCTCTGGCGGCGCACGATGAGTTCGACCCCGCGACCGAGCTAACCGACGAAGTCATCCGATGGAGCTTCGAGCGAATCCAAGCCCAGTCGTACGTGCTGGCACGGGTCGAGATGGCCGGCGCACGCGCTCAGCTGCCAGCCTCGGGCACGGGGCCGCCGATTTCCTGGGCACGCCAGTTCGTTAGCGGAGTCGTCGAAGCCGCCGGCTTCCGGCTCGGCGGAACCAAATGGATACTGCTCGAAGGCGGCTGCTATTTCACGGCTGATGGCGGGGGGCGTGGCAGTGCGGGATTCGTGGACCCAGTCCATAGAGGGGCGCTTCAGTCGTTCAGGCCCCCAATGAACGAGCCCACCCAATATGCGCTACGCGAGCTTGACTCGGCGTTTGCGGACGCTCTTGCTCGGTCGGAAGCCTCAGCGGTCCGTGCGGTCAGCGACGTTGGCTGGCACCGACGCGCGAGCGAAATCGAGGACGATGCCATGCGGCTCGCGCTTCGCGCCCGAGGCTTCGAGGTCCACTGGGCAACTGGTCCCGGCCGTGGATTCTTCTCCTGGGAAGAGCCCGTCCGGTATTTCCTGAAGGACCGCTGGGCACAAGCAGCAATCCGCGATTGTCTCTTTGACGCAGTGGCCAGCATCGAGCCCCCGCCCCACCCGCTCTGGTTACGCCACGCGTCGGATAAGCAACTCGTCGAGGCCGCGTTTAGCGAGGCGTGGACGAACAATCCCGATGGGTCTTACACCTGGAATCCCGGCACGGTCCTCCGGTTGGCTCCCAGCCTTGCCGACGCCTTCATCGTCGGGTCGCTCCCGAGGCGGCGGTGGAAGGAGCTGGCACGAGTCGGCAGGACGGGCCGCACCGCTCAAGACTGGTGGATGAGGCTCCGCTCAGCGTTCGACGTACTCCTCAACAGGGCCGTGCGCCAACGGAACGCCATCATCCATGGCCAAGACCTCATACCGGAGGTCATCGCCTCCGTAGAGCCATTCGTAGCCCAGTTGAGCGGATACCTGGCCTACTTGGCGGTCGAGGCGGCCGAGAAAGGTAATGACATGGATGAAGAGCTTGAGGCGAGCCGCGCCGGGCTCGTCGAAAGGTTCGAGAAGCTGGGGACCGAGGCCTCCGGCCTAGCCCTCTGGCCTGACGCCTAGCGGTAGCCGACCCTTTCTGCCGGGCCGAGTTATGAACCCCCCGGGCCAGCGTTACGCTCGCAGTGTGACCCGCTGTGGCGTGTTCTGTGGAGCTCCAGCTGACAGCCAGGAACATGTCTGGCCGGACTGGGCTGCACTGATGCTCGCGGACGAGGGGCCGGTACGGCATCAAATGGCTGGGCTCGCGTGTTGGTCGCGTACCGAATGAGCGGTGAACGGCTGGTCACGGCTCGTGAAGTCGCTGACTGGCTCGGAGTCACCACCTCGACGGTCCTGCGGTGGACCAAGGAAGACAAGCTGCCGGGATTCCGGCTACCCGGTGGCGCGCTTCGCTATCGCGCGTCCGACCTCACCGAATGGCTCGAGGAGCGAACAACGCGGAAGGAACTGTCCAGGGGCCAAAGAGACGGATACTGAGACCGGGCGGGCTGTCGCGGTGACGCCGCGCCGGCAACACCGACACGGACGCCGGGGAAGTTCCCTTACATCAGTAGCTGTTTTGCTTACCCGCCAAGGCTGGAGAGGCCCCCGACCAACCCGGAGGGGTGCCACCTAGCACCAAGGCGCGCGGTCTTCCCAACCCGGCCGAACTTCCTTAGACTTACCAGCCCATGATGGGGGTCCAGGCGCCCGGGGCCGAGGGTCGGGCCGACGCAATTGAGAGTGCGGCGAAGGTGTGGACGGGCCAGCTCGTCGACCTGACCGCGCGCAACAATCTCCTCTACTACCGGGACCTCAAGGTCGGCACGCTCGACCTCGGCCATGTCCGTCCCGAGTTGCTGACCGACCTCCTGGCCGGACGGACCATCGCACTATCGTGGATGTTCCCGGACGCCGAGGCGAAAGCGGGTGCCGTCAAGCGCGCCCGGGCGGTTCGCAACCGCGCGCAAGAGCACTTCGAGGAGCGCGGCCTGGAGACCCTGTTTCTCGCCTGCGGGATGGCGACCTGGACCAACCAGCGCGGAACAGCCGTGCCGGCCGCCCCCGTTCTCCTTGTTCCGACACGACTGGCGCCCCGCGGCGCCGCGCAGGACGAGTTCGAGCTTGCGGTGACCGGCGAGATGGAGGTCAACCCGACGCTGCTCCAGATGCTGCATAGCGAATTCGACTGTCAGTGCGACCCCGAGGAGCTTCTGGAACTGGCGAGCGTGTCGGGCACGCTGAACACACCCGATGAGCTGGATGTCGCCTACCGGTGGCTGGCCGAGCGGTGCTCCACGGTCCCCGGCTTCGAGGTCGTCCCTAGATTCGTGCTCGGCACGTTCTCGTACGCCAAGCTGCCGATGGTCAAGGACATCGAGAACTCGCTGGAGGCGATGGTCGCCCATGAGCTCATCACCGCCCTGGCGGGCGATGATGCGGCCCGGGCGGCGGTCCGCGAGCGCCGCGCCTCGGTGGACCCCAAACAGCCCGACCACACCCCCCCTGCCGACGAGTTCCTCGTCCTCGACGCGGACGCAAGCCAGAACTACGCCATCAATGCGGTGCTGGCCGGCCAGGACCTCATCGTCAAGGGCCCGCCTGGCACCGGCAAGAGTCAGACCATCGCCAACCTGGTCTCGACGCTGGTCGCGCGCGGGAAGCGCGTGCTGTTCGTGGCCGAGAAGCGCGCCGCCATCGACGCCGTGCTCAAGCGGCTGAACGACGTCGGCCTCGGCGACCTCGTGCTCGACCTGCACGGCGGTGTCAGCTCGCGGCGCAAGGTCGCCGAGTCCCTTGCTGCGGCACTGTCAGCGAACGCGAGCTTGCCACGCCCCAACCTTGAGGCCGAGCACCGGCTGCTGCAGGCACGCCGCGATGAGCTCAACGCACGCGTCGAGTCGCTGCACGCGTTGCGCGCGCCGTGGCGGTTGTCCTTCTTCGACGCGCAGTCGCGGCTGCTCGGGCTCGACCCCACGGCTGCGACCTCCGTCCGCCTTCGTGGTGCGACCCTCACCTCGCTCGATGAGCGGTCTATCGAGGCCGCCGCCGACAACCTTCGAGTTTACGCCGGCCTCGGCGGCGTCCTGCTGGCGAGCTCGGGGGCGCCGTGGGCCGGCGCAGAGGTCTTCTCTGCTGAGCAGGCGCAGAAGGTCCAAAAGCTCGTCGACCGGCTGCGCCACCACACCCTTCCCGAGGCGCTTGAGCGCCTGAGGGCCGCCGCCGGTCAGACAGGTCTCCAGCCACCAGCGACCATCGACGGGTGGGGCCGGGTGCTGGCCCTGTGGGCCGATGTCGGCGCGACGATGCAAATGTTCGAGGCGCAGCTCTTCGAGGCGCCGCTGCCCGAGGTGCTCCAGGCGCTCGAACCGCTGGGGCTCGGGCTCGGCAGGCGGGCGACCGCCCGCGTGTCGTCGGGCGCGTACCGCGACGCGCTCAAGCGGGTCAAGGCGCTCGTTCGCCCTGACGCGCGGCGTCCCCACGCATCCGAATTGCTGGCGATGTTGGGCAAGGCCGCCGACGAGCTTGCGATGTGGAACAGCCTCGCCGCCGACGGCTCGGTCCCGTCCGTTCCCGAGCACCTCGACGCTCTCAGTGGGGCCTTCGGTCAGCTCCAGGTCGAGTTCGGCGAGCTCGCATCCGTGCTGGGCGTCGAGCGGCTGGACGACGCCGTCGAGGACCTGCAGGCTCGCCTGGACCGCCTGGCCGCCGACAGCGCCACGCTCGGCAAGCTGCCCGAGCTTCATCGTCGCCGCGCCGCTCTGGTGCAGATGGGCTTGGAGGAACTGCTCGCCGACCTGGAGAGACGCGGTCTTTCGCCCGAGGTCTGCGTGACCGCGCTCGAGCACGCGTGGTTGTCGTCGATTGTCGAGCACATCCAGCTCAGCGACGTGCGCATTGGAGCGTTTGACGGCGAGCAGCACTCGCGGACGGTCGCGGAGTTCCAGATGGCCGACCGCCGCCAAATCGAGACCACCGCACAGCGGGTCAGACGGCTGTGCGCCGAAAAGGCCACCCGGATGCAGGACCAGAAGCCCGACCAGGCCGCGCTCATCCGCGACCAGGCCGCCCGCAAACGGAAGCACCTGTCGCTACGGCAGCTCTTCTCCGCGGGGCCGGACGTGATGACCGCACTGAAGCCGTGCTGGGCGATGAGCCCACTGGTCGTCAGCCAGCTGCTGCCATCCGACAAGCAGTACTTCGACGTCGTGGTGTTCGACGAGGCCAGCCAAGTCAAGCCTGCGGACGCCATCCCAGCCATCCTCCGCGGCAAGCGGGTCGTGGTCGCCGGCGACGAGCGCCAGCTGCCGCCGACCGACTTCTTCACCGGCACAAACCCGGATATCGAAACCCCGCCGGAGCTGGAAGGGCGCATCGTGCTCGACGCCGGATACGAGTCAATTCTCGACGCCCTGCTGCCGTTCATCGACTTCAGGATGCTCGCCTGGCACTACCGCAGCCGCGACGAGCGGCTCATCGCTTTCTCGAACGTCCACCTGTACGACCGCGGCCTGACCACCTTCCCCGGCATCGACGGGGGGGACGCCGTCCGGCATGTGCTCGTGCCATTCACCCCGGGAGAGCCGGGCTCCGACGAGAGCACGGCCGCCGAGGTCACGACGGTCGTGGACCTCATCCTTGAGCACGCCGAGAAGCGGCCCGAAGAGTCGCTCGGCGTCATCGCCATGGGCATCAAGCATGCAGACCGAATCGAGGAGTCACTCCGCCGTGCGCTGAAGGAGCGGCCCCACCTGGAGGATTTCTTCGACGAGCTCCGGCAGGAGAAGTTCTTTGTCAAGAACCTGGAGCGCGTGCAGGGCGACGAGCGGGACGCCGTCATCCTGTCAGTCGGCTACGGCAAAAGCCCGGACGGCCGGCTGCTATACCGCTTCGGCCCGATAAACAACGAAGGTGGTGAGCGGCGACTGAACGTCGCCGTCACCCGAGCGAAGAACCGGATGACGCTCGTCTCATCGTTCGCCCACCCGGACATGGACCCCGACCGCTCCACCAAGCTCGGTGTGGAGTTGCTCCGCCTCTACCTGCAGTACGCACACACCGGCGGAGAGGACCTCGGTGAGCGAGCGCGTCAGATGCCGGAGCTTAACCCGTTCGAGGTCGACGTTCGCGACACCTTGGAGCGCGCCGGCATCCCGCTTTGCGCCCAGTACGGGTCATCGGGCTTCCGCATCGACTTCGCCGCGAAGCATCCAATCCAGCCGGGACGGATGGTCCTCGCCATCGAATGCGACGGCGCCAGCTACCACTCGTCGGAGACCGCCCGCGACCGCGACCGACTACGCCAGGAGCATCTGGAGCGCCTCGGCTGGACCTTTCACCGCATCTGGTCACAGGATTGGTTCACCAACAAGGAGGGCGAGACCCAGAGGGCGCTCAGCGCGTATCGCGCTGCCGTCGTCGAAGCCAACAGGGTCGACGAGGAGGATGCCTCGACCGCGGACTGGGTCCGGCCCATACGTCCGTCGGCGTCGCACAGGCTCTCGGCGACCGAACCCGTTTCACCCAGCAGCGACGGCGGGCCGCCGGCGCGAGGTCCTCGGCCGGCTGTCTATCGTGGGCGGCCAATCACCGACTACAGCCAGTCGCAGCTCCGCGCCATCGTGCGCTGGATTGAGTCGGACACGCTCCTGAGAACGCGACACGAGCTGGTTGACGAAGTCATGCGCGAGCTGGGTTTTGCTCGCCACGGCAAGCGCATCGTGGACGCCATTGAGCAGGCCATCGGGCCGGGTCGGCGGAGCTATTAGCTCGCTCGCCTGCCGGACGACCCGGATGCCGGACGATTGCCTCAAGCGTCATCGAGCGCGGTGCGTCATCGCTATGGGGGGGGCCGGTTCGATTCTTGAGCCCTCAACCACTGACTGTTGAGCAGTCACCAAGTTCCTCCCCGAGTCTCCATTACGGGATTTCGCGCAACAGCGCCGCAACCTCAATACCGACGGTCGAACTCGGATTGCAGAGACGTGCAAAGGGAGCTTCGCATGCCTGCTCCGAGGGGCTCGAACAAACGTCCAGTCGGCGTCAGTCGAACCGTTTCATGCGGATGGGCCCCCGATGCTCATATGCAGGCGAGACATCAACGAAGCCCTTGGACGTCGGCGACGGTCGGGGCAGGAAGGGGACACCCCTTGGAGTGCTTCAGCGAGTGCCGATTCCGCTTTAGGCGCGAACGGCTGGACAAATCACACAAGACGGTCGCGGAGCAGCGTTGAGCGACCGAGCGGCTGGCGACATCACCGCCGGCATCGAGAAGCAGAAGGAGTTCGAGCGCATTGTCAGCACCGCGTGTTCGGTACGAACCGTGGACGCCGACGCAAGCGAGCGTGGCTGGCACGAAGTGGACGAGAGAACACTCGAGTCTGGGAAGCCCCTCTGGGCGCTCGAATACCACCCCACGCGCTCATGGCTGGTACTGCCCACGCAGCGGGTGAAGGCCCTAACGGAGCAGCACGAGGGCAGGGTTCCGCTGGTGATGTTTCTACCGGAGCCCGGTCGTTACGAGGCCGCTCGAGCGGCATACGAAGCCCTGAAGGGACCCCTGCCCGCCGGCGGCGGGCCTGACCGTGGATTCGACTATGACCCGCTGGAGGGCGTGGCAGAGGAGGACTCACTGCTCCGCTCCATCACGTGGTCGCGATTCGAGGTCAAGACCGACGTGAAGGGCGTCCGAACCGGAAACCATGCGGTTGAAGTCAGGCGGGCGTTGCTCAATGGAGGCGCCGAGCCGACCGGGATTGCGAGCACGCTTGCTCAGTGGTGGGCGGTGTGCGTCGATGACCTGTGGCTCATCCTCCACGTCGAGCATGTCAAGGCCCTGGCGCGGCGTGCCGCGCTCGACAAGACGCGGCGGATGCCGGGCGGGGACGGGAAGCGGTCCCGGTTTATCACCGTCCCCCTGAGTTGGTTCCTGAAGCCCGCCTGCCGGTGCTGCTGGCGGCCGATGCTTGGGAGCCAAAATGGCCAGTAAGAAGCGGCCCCGCGCGTGGTCGCCCCTCGACCTCGACTTCTTCGGCCGAGGCCGCGTGCAGGCGCTGGCGGACGAGCACGGCCCCGCAGGCCCACTGGCGTGGGTGTGCCTGATTCTCGAGGCGAGGAAGGTCGCGCTCATCACCACCAGCCCTGACCGCCAAGGCGAGCTCTCGATGCGCTACTCGACACTGGCGGAGATGACGTTCGCTTCGTCGGCGGAGGAAGCCCGGAACATCGTGGGGACCTGCATCGACCTGGGCCTGCTCGAGCCGCGACAGTTGGAACCCGAGCGGTTCCACGTCCGGCTCATCGCCTGGTGGAAATGGGAACCCGCCGACGTGAACGCGGCATCCCGAAAGCAGCGGTCACGGCTGCGCCAGAGCGAGAACCGGCTCGAGCTCGATAACGGTCACGAGCCGTACGACGACCTCATGAGCGAGTTCTGATGGTTCGGTTTCTCGCATGTGACCTGTCCCCAGAACAGAAGAGAAATAAGGGGCGGTCCATCAAGGGCCACCCCCTTGGATTGCGTAAGGTCATCACCATCCCGCCCGTTGGAAAGCGGGCGGCGAAGGGTGTGGTCGAGTCGAACATCAACGGCCGAACACGAGGACGGGGCGAGCGAGCGTCGCCGCCCCTGCCCAGAGCATCCGCGTGGCCGCGACGTCGGAGAGCCTGACGTGGTCGGCCTGAGTCGCGCCGACATCATGACGGCCGCGGAGGTCTCCGAGCTCCTTGGGGTTCCGGTGAGCACGGTCCATGATTGGGCGAGACGGAACATCCTGCCGAGCCGAAAGCTCGGCCGGCGCCGCATCTTCCTGCGCGGTCAAATCGAGGCGCTGCTGATGGGCGAAGACGACGCCTAAGAAACGGGTCAACTGGTACCCATCGCCGGTACCCACGGGGCGGGTGGGCCAGTTCTGCACACGGCCCCGCTGGCCAAAAGATGGCGATTTCCGGGCCTTTCCTCGAAGCGGACGACGGGTCTCGAACCCGCGACCTTCGGCTTGGGAAGCCGACGCTCTACCAACTGAGCTACGTCCGCGAACGCCGGGGCCCATTCTAAGGCGGGGGGAGAGGTGGGTTGGGGGTGGGTGGGGGTGGGCGGGGTGCCCGCTTAACGCGCGTATTACCCTTGGTCGGCCGATGCGCCGGTTCGTTATTCCTGGTGTGGTGGTTGTGGCCGCGATCGCGCTGCTGGCGCTGCTGGCGTTTGGCGTGAGCACGCAGGGGGTCAACACGTCGATCGACTCGGCGGTGTCCCGGGGGGACCCGGCGGTGGCGCCGAATGCGCGGATGGCGTTGCCACTGCTCGAGTCGCGGGGGTCGGAGAGCCTCGCGGACCTGCGGGGCAAGGTGGTGGTGGTCAACGTGTTCGCGTCGTGGTGTGTGCCCTGCCGGTCCGAGGCGCCGATCCTCGACCAGGAGCAGCGGACGCTGGCCAAGCACAACGGCACGGTGCTGGGCATCACCTACCTGGACAACACGAGCGACTCCGAGGCGTTCGTCCGTCAGGAGCACATCACCTATCCGGTGGTGCGAGACGTGAGCGGCAACTTCGTGCGCTCGTGGGGAGTCGACGGCGTGCCCGAGACCTTCGTGGTCAATCGCCAGGGGCGGATCGTCGCACTGCGGCGCTACCAGCTGGCGGGCAGGTGGCTCGAGCGGACGGTCGCTCCCATTCTGGCCCAGCCGTCATGACGCAGTTCCTGAGGCTTTGGTGCAGGTCGGAGCACCGGCGGCGACGAGACGCCAGACCCCCGGTGACGGACGGGGGGTCAGTCGTCCCATCGCCACATAGAGACGACGGCGCGACCTGCCCCGTCACGCTTCTGGGGGTCAGTCGTCGTGTCGCCACGTCGGCGGTGCTGGCCGCGCTGTTCGCGACCGGAGCCTTCGGAGCGCTCGCAGCGATCGGGGCGACCACGGCCACCGCGGCCACACCCCGCACTTCGCTCACCGCGATCTGGAACGACGTCATGTGCGTCTCCTGCCACGAGCCGCTGGCCGTCGCGCAGTCGCCGCAGGCTTACGCCGAGCGGGCATACATCCAGATGCTGGTCGCCCAGGGAGACACGAAGGCGCAGATCGAGCGCGAGCTGGTGGCCCAGTACGGCCCGGCGGTTCTGGGCCGGCCGCCCGCGCACGGCTTCAACCTGACGGTCTACGTGCTGCCGCCGGCGATCCTGGTCATCGGCATTGCGACGTTGGCGTTCACGCTCCCGCGCTGGCGCCGGAGGACCAGAGAGGCGGCCGCAGTGCCAGTGGCCATGCGTCCTGCGCCCGACCCGGCTGACGCGGCGCGCCTGGAGGACGAGCTCGCGCGCTTCGACGGTTGAGGGGCCACGGCAAGGGTTGAGGCGCAAGCGCAGTCGCGCGCGACCGCGGTGCCCCCCGCAAACCGACCTTACATCGACTGGGGCGCGCTGACCCCGAGCAGCCCGAGCGCGGTGGCGATTGTCCGCTGGGTCGACACCGATAGGGCGATCCGGAACGACTCGACCGGCGGTGGCGTCGCTCCGACCACCTGGCAGCCCTCGTAGAAGGCGGTGAACTCGCGGGCCAGCTCGAGCGCGTACTGCGTGATCCGGTGCGGGGCCCGGCGGTCGGCGGCCTCGGCGATCTCCTCGGGAAAGGCGACCAGCTTCTTGATCAGGTCGCGCTCGGTGGGGTGCAGTGCGTCCGACCCCCAGTCGGCCCCCGGGGCGAGCGCCTCGGCGATCCGCTCCTCGGACAGCCGTCTGAGCATCGAGGCGATTCGGGCGTGGGCGTACTGAACGTAGTAGACCGGGTTGTCCTTGGACTGCTCCCGGGCGAGCTCGAGATCGAGGTCGAGCGTGCGGTCGTGCGAACTGCGGAGCATGAAGAAGCGCGTGGCGTCGACGCCGATCGCGTCGAGCAGGTCGTCGAGCGTCACGAAGTCCCCGCGGCGCTTGGACATCGCGAACACCTCGCCCTCGTGGACCAGGTGGACGAACTGCAGGAGCGGTACCTCGACCTCGTCGGGATCGCCGCCGAGGGCCGCCATCGCCGCCTTCAGCTCGCGGGCATAGGCGCCGTGATCGGACCCCACCGGCATCAGCTGCCGATCGAACGCGCGCTCGCGCTTGTCCTCGAGGTAGGCGATGTCCGCGGCCAGGTAGGTGGGCTGGCCATTGGAGCGGACCACCACCCGGTCCTTGTCGTCACCGAAGGCCGTCGTCCGGAGCCACAGCGCGCCCTCCGACCGATACGCATATCCGGAGGCCTCGAGCGCCGCCAGGGTTCGCTCGACGGAGCTCGGCGAGCCCTCGTGCAATGTGCGCTCGCTGAAGAAGCGGTCGAAGCGCACCCCGTAGCGCTCGAGCGTGGCCATGATCCCGCCGAACAACGTCTGGACCGCGCGCGCGGCCAGTTCGTCCACCGCGAGCTCGGCCGCCCCCGGTATCTGTTCGGCCAGGTCGACCACGTAGTCACCCTGGTAGCCGCCCTCGGGCACCTCCTCCCCCCGTGCCCGTGCGCGCACCGACTCCCCCAGCAGCCGGATCTGGCCGCCGGCGTCATTGAAGTAGTACTCGCGCCAGACCGTATGCCCGAAGCGCTCGAGGATCCGCGCGAGCGCATCACCGTAGGCGGCGTGGCGCCCGCTGGCCGCGACCAGCGGCCCGGTGGGGTTCGCCGAGACGAACTCGACCAGGATCCGCTCGATCGGATCGGCCCCGCCGGCGCCGAAGCGGTCGCCGGCCGCGACCACCGAGGCCAGGGCGCGACGGTGCCACGTGTCGGACAGGAACAGGTTCACGAACCCGGGCCCGGCGACGTCGACCCGGTCCAGGTCGCCCCCCAGCCGCGCGCCCAGCTCCTCCCCGATCCGCTCGGCGATCACGCGCGGAGTGGCGCCGAGCGCAGGCGCGAGCAGCATTGCCGCATTGGTCGAGTAGTCGCCCTGCGCCGCGCGCCGCGAGCGCTCCAGCCGCAGCTCCGCCGAGGACTCTCCGGCCGGCCCACGGACAGCCGCGGCGGCCGCACGCACGTGGGCTCCGAGCTCGCCCAGGGGACCGTCCGGAGCGCTCATTTCTCAGGTGGTTGGAACATGTCCTCGAGCCGCTCGAGCGCCTTGGGCGAGCCGATCGCCATCAGGCTGTCCCCGCGACGGATCACGGTGTCCGGGGAGGGCTGGGCCTCGAGCTCGCCCTCGGAACGGCGCAGGCCGACGATCACCGAGTCTCCGCGCACATCCCGGATGGTCTTGCCCGCGCCGACGCAGTCGTCGGGAACGTCGATCTCCTCCATCCGCAGGTTGGCGACCTGGACGGCGCCTCCCACCTGCGGATGCAGGGCGACCCGGGCCATCTCGGACCCCGACGTCTTGTAGGGGGAGATCACTCGATCGGCTCCGGCCCTCAGGAGCTTCTTCTCGGAGTCTTCGGCCGAGGCGCGGGCGACGACCAGGATGTCCGAGCGCAGTTCGCGCGCGGTCAGGGTGATGAAGATGTTCTCGGCATCGGAGTCCACGCAGGCCATCACGGCCCGGGCCCGGGCGATACCCGCATTGCGCAGCACGACGTCGTCCGACGCATCGCTCTCGATGAAGGGAATGCCGTCGGCGTCGGCCTGCTCGCGGTTGTCGACGTTGGGGTCGATGACGACGAGCCGGCGGCCGGCGGCTTTCAGGTCGTGCGCCACCTGACGGCCGACGCGGCCGAAGCCGCAGATGATGTAGTGGTCGGCGAAGGAATCGATCATCTTCTGCACTCGGCGCTCATCGAGCACCCCGCTGAGCTGGCCTGAGACGAAGAACTCGGCCACTGCGGCCAGGCCGTAGAAGAGGGTAACGATGCCGAGCAGCTCGACCACGACCTTGAGCACCCGGGCCGCGGCGTCGTGCGGCTCGGGGATCGATCCGACCGTGGTGACGGTGTCGATCGTCCACTCCAAGCCGTACCCGAGCGATGTGCCCTCGAACACGGCCCAGCCCACGGTGCCGATGACCACGAGCAGGGCCAGGGCGACCAGCACGACGCCGAGGCGTCGCATGAACAGCGTCAGCTCCCGCCTGCTCCGCAGGCGCTGCTCGATCGCCTGATGGCGGGCGATTCGCTGGGCGAGGTCCGTGACCTCTGAGGCCGGCCGTGCCATCCGCCGCGCTCAGTAGTGATAGGGCTCGCGGGCCAGGATCTTGTGCGAGCGGTACAGCTGCTCGAGCAGCACGACGCGGGCCAGCTGGTGAGGAAGCGTGATCGGTCCCAGCGACAACCGGTGGTCTACGCCTTCGAGATCCAACCCGTACGGGCCGCCGACCACGAAGCACAGGTCCAGACCTGACTGGCGTCGAGCCTCCAGGAAGCGGCTGAAGCCGACGGAGTCGATCATCTCGCCCTCGCGGTCCAGGAGCGACACGAAAGCCCGCTTCGGCAGCCTGCGTGCCACGTGCTCATCCTCGCGTACCTCGACCAACTCGAGGCGGGCGTGCCCGGCCAGCAGCTTCTTGTAGTGCTGCACATCGTCGGCGAACGGAGGACGCAGCCGACCGACTGCGACGACGACGATCCGCACGATGGGAGATACTAAGGCCACATGGACGAAGACGCCCCTGGCGGTGAGCGCCGGATCAACATCCATTTCTCTCCGGAGATCATGGCGGGCTCGTACGCGAATTTCGCCAACGTCAGCCACTCCGACTACGAATTCACGATCACCTTCGCGCGGGTGGATCACGAGGTCGAGGACGAGGAGATTCCCGGGGTGGTCGTCAGCCGCATCAACCTCTCGGCGAAGTTCATGCGTGAGCTGATCGACGCGATGGAGGACAACTACTCCAAATGGGAGACCCGGGAGGGGATCAAGAACCTTCCCGAGTTCGGGGGCTCGGCCGGCCAGGAGCGACCGGAATAGCCCGGCTGCGGCCCAGTGTCAGGCCGGCCGCGGGGCGTACGCCACGGCCGTCCCGATCCGCTCCAGGGTCGGCGGGTGGGTAGCCAGCAGCGCAGTCGCCCACCGCGGGGGCGTGACGTCGGCCACGTTCTGGAGGGCGACGGCGCGGTGGAAGGAGATGAAGGCGTCAGGCGAGCCCGACAGCTCGAGCGAGAAGGCGTCGGCGCGGCGCTCCACGGCTCGCGAGAGGCGGTTGCCGATCAGGCCTGTCGGGCCGGCCACGAGGGCGGCGGCCAGCGCCAGCGCGGGCAGTGCCTCGGGCGTGGCGCGGGCCGCCGACAGCGCCCAGCTCAGCCGCTGCGTGGCCAGAGCGGCGGCCGGAGCCACGATCGCGGCGTACAGCACGCTGCGGAGAACATCTCGGTGGCGAACGTGGGCAAGCTCGTGAGCGACGACCACGCGGACCTGATCGCGGTCGTAGCGCTCGAGCAGCGTGTCGAACAGGACCACCCGCTTGGTCGGCCCGAGCCCGGTCACGTACGCGTTCGCTCCCGTGGTCCGGCGGCTGGCGTCGACCGAGTACACCTCCCCGACGTCGACGCCGGCGGCGCGCGTCAGCTCGAGTACGTCGGACCGCGTCGGGCCGTCGGGCAAGGGCGTGAAGTCGTTGAACAGCGGGGCCAGCAGTACCGGTGCGAGCGCGCCGAACAAGGCGCCAAAGGACACCATGCCCGCGGCGGCGGGAAGCCACCAGCCACGCGGATAGCGCCGGGTCAGGGCGATCGCCCCGCCGCCGGCGCCGGCGGCCAACCCAGACTCGATCGCGGTGGTCTTGGCCAGGTCGACGGCCCAGCCGCGCCACGATTGAGTGACCAGGCCCACGGCGATCGCCCGGCGCCGGGCCAGCGCAGACAGGGGCAGGGCCAACAGCGTGCCGCCGCCGGCCAGCGCAGCGCCGGCCAGCGCGCCGCGCGCCACCTGAGGATCCCGGTCGCGCGTGCTGGCGCCGTGCGTCTTCAGCCGCGAGACCACCGACCCGAGCGCGATCAGCTCGAGCCCCGTGCCCAGGAGGGCGATCCGGAGCTGCGACCTCGAGTAACGGTGGCCGCGCTCGATCTCCTGAGGGCTGAAGTACGCCGCCGCATCGACCTCGGCCGGCGCAGGCGCGGGGTCCCGAGGCGCGAGCAGACGCACGCCGAGCTCCGCAGCCCCCACCGCGACCATCATCGGCCCGAGCGCACGTACGCGTGGTAAGTGCCTCACCTAGGAGACTGTAGCCACCGATGCGGATAGCGATCATCTCCGACATCCACGGCAACAAACAGGCCTTCGAGGCCGTCCTGGACGCGATCGAGGAGTCCGATTGCCAGGAGATGTGGTGCCTGGGCGACCTGGTTGGCTATGGGGCGGAGCCGGACGCCTGTGTGGAGCTGGCCCGCCGCCACGCCGCCCTGTGCCTGGCCGGCAACCACGACCTCGGCGTGCGGGGAGACCTTCCGCTCGAGCAGTTCTCGCGCGGAGCGGCGCTGGCCGCCCGGTGGACGCAGGAGACGATCACGCCCGATACGCTCGCCTTTCTCGAGGCGCTGGTGCCCGTGAACCTCGATGAGAAGGTCGGCCTGTATCACGCCAGCCCGCGCGACCCGATCTGGGAGTACGTCCTCTCGGCCCTGCAAGCGGATCTGTGCCTGGACGTCCAGGACCAGCGGGTGTGCCTGATCGGCCACTCGCACGTCGCCCTGTCGTTCTCACGGTTCCCGGGCGAGGGAGCGACTGGCCAGACGCGCAGCGCCGACGAGGAGCTGGACCTGACGGAGGGGGAATGGCTGGTCAACCCCGGGAGCGTCGGTCAACCGCGTGACGGCGACCCTCGGGCGGCGTGGCTCGAGCTCGACCTCGACGGCTGGACCGCGATCTACCGCCGTGTCGAGTACGACATCGAGGGCGCGGCCGCGGCGATCCGGGCCGCCCACCTGCCCGACTCCCTGGCCGAGCGTCTCGCCTACGGGCAATAACTGAGTCCGTTCCGCTCTCGGGGTCTTGCGCCGCCCCGACGGCCCGAGCCTCTAAAGTCAAGCCGCGGATGCGCTTTCTCCCTCGCGCGCTCGCAGCCGGCGGGCTCGGATTCGCCGTTTCCTGCATCGCCGCCTGTGGCGGCGGCGCTGGCCTGCTCTCGGGGGGCCAGGCCAACGGGCTCAACAACCAGCTGCTTCGCGTGTCCTCTGCGCTGTCCGCGGGCGATTGCACCACGGTCCAGAGTGCCGCCCGGGCCTTCGCCAGCGGGGTCGCGAACCTTCCCGCCAGTGTGAACGGCACGCTGCGCACCGATCTGGACTCGGCCGCCTCCTCGATCGGCCAGTCGGCGGTCCGCCAGTGCCAGCAGTCGATCGCGACGACGACCACGACGACGACCGCCACATCGACCACGACCACAGCTAAGACCAATACCACGACCACCCCGACCACAACGACCACGACCACGCCGACGACCACCACGACGACCACCCCTGCAACCACCCCCACCTCACCGGGTACTACGTCTACCGGGTCGAGCGGAGGCAGTGGGCTCGGCGGCGGCTCCGGAGGCGCCGGCTCCGGAGGCGGCGGCGTCGGCAGCCCCGGCGGCGGCAACCAGAACGGCTGAACATGTCAATGTCCGAGGGGCAAACGATCGTAGGGCGCTACCGCATCGAGCGCCGGCTCGGCGTGGGCGGAATGTCAACCGTGTTTTTGGCCTTCGACGGGCGGCTGGAGCGCTACGTCGCGCTCAAGCTGCTCGCCGAGCACCTGGCTGACGACTCGACCTTCGTCTCGCGTTTTCGCCGCGAGGCCCTCGCCGCAGCCCGGCTCGTCCACCCGAACATCGTCCAGGTATTCGATTTCGGGCTCGACGAGCGCCAGCACCAGCACTACATCGTGATGGAGCATGTCCCCGGTCACTCGTGCGCGGAATTGCTGCGCGATCGGGGCTACCTCGAGGTCGACGAGGCCATCGACGTCATCACCCAGGCCTGCCGCGGCCTCGACTACGCCCACCGGCACGGCGTGATCCACCGCGATGTCAAGCCGGGCAACCTGCTGGTGTCCGACAACGAGGTCGTGAAGCTGGCCGACTTCGGGATCGCCCGCGCGACCGACCAGTCGAGCATCACTCAGGTCGGCTCGGTGCTCGGGACAGCCGCCTACCTCTCGCCGGAGCAGGCGCGAGGGGAGGAGGCCGGCCCGCGTGCCGACATCTATTCCCTGGGCGTGGTCACCTATCAGCTCCTCTCGGGCCGCCTGCCCTATGAAGCCAGCTCGCTGTCCGAGCTGGCGCTCAAACAGCAGCGCGAGTCGCCCGTGCCACTGGACGAGCTCAACCGGGGCGTGTCCCGTGAACTCGCGCAGGCAGTGGCGCTGGCGCTGGCCATCGAGCAGGAGGACCGCCCCCCGGACACCATGGCCTTCGCCGAGGCGCTGCGCAACGGCACGCAAGGCATCGAGCCGGCTCGGGCGGCCACGGCCGCGCTCGGCGCGCGGGCCACGACCAGGGTGCTCTCCGACCGCGATGGCGAGACCGCCGCGACCAGGGTGGCGCCCCGGCCGCGCGCCGTCGATCAACCCGCCCCGGTCCGGCGCCTGGAGCCTCAGCCCGCCTACGGGACAGCCGCGTACGCCCCGCCCGCCACCGCACCGGTCGCGCCCCGGCGGCGCTCGGGGCGCGCTGCCCGGCGATTCTTCACCGCCCTGCTGGTGCTCGCCCTGCTCGCCGTGGCCGTGGTCGTCGCGGTCGTGATCTCGACCAGCACCTCAAACACGATGGTGCAGCTGCGGACCACGTTCTCAAGCGACACCCACCAGGCGCTCCAGCAGATTCAGAGCCTGATCAACCAGTACACCAAGTAGCGGGTTCGCTCACGCCCGGATCGTTCCCGGCGCCCGCCCGCCCCGCAGCGCGCCGGCCACGTCGGGCAGGTTCGACGCATCGATCGCGGTCCTCAGGTCGTCCATCAGCCGGGCTACGTAGGCCAGGTTGTGCAGCGTGACCAGGCGCAGGGCGGTGAGCTCGCCGGCGCCGAGCAGATAGTGCAGGTAGGCGCGCGAGAAGCCCTGTGAGCAGGTCGGACACGGACAGTTCTCGAGGATCGGCTCGGGGGAGTCGCGCCAGCGGCCCTTGGCCAGATCGAGCCGCCAGCGTCCGGCGGGGTCAGGCACGAGCGCCACTCCGTGGCGCCCGAGCCGAGTCGGCAGGGCGCAGTCGAACGTGTCGATGCCCAGCTCGACCCCGCTGATCAGGCCGTCGATGTCGCCGATCCCGAGCAGGTGCCGGGGTCGGTCGGGGGCGCGGCGCCCGAGCTCGGCCGCCGTCCACGCGACCACCTCGAGCATCTGAGCCTGGTCGCGGCCGAGGGAGCCGCCGATCGCGATCCCGTCGCAGCCGCTCGCGGCCACCGCCGCCGCCGACTCGAGCCGGAGATCCTGTTCGACTCCTCCCTGCACGATCCCGTAAACCGCCTGTCCGTCGGGTCCGTGGTCGGCGTGCCAGCGCAGGCAGCGGTGCAGCCAACGGTGGGTTCGCTCCATCGAACGCGCGGTGTAGTCGCGCGGAACGTGGAACGGGGTGCATTCGTCGAACACCAGGGCGATGTCCGAGCCGAGCGCCGCCTGCGCCGACATCGACGTCTCCGGCCCGAGCAGATGCACGCTGCCGTCCAGGTAGGAGCGGAACCGCACGCCGTCCTCCTCGATGGCCAGGATCCTGCCGTGGCCCTCCGACTCGGCCCTCCGCCTGCGCCCCTTGATCTCGTCGGCGACCCCGCCATGCCCCATCGAGAAGACCTGAAAGCCGCCCGAGTCGGTGATGATCGGCCGGTCCCAGCGCATGAACCGGTGCAGGCCACCCAACTGCGCCACCAGCTCCGGCCCGGGTGACAGAAGGAGGTGGAACGTGTTGCCGAGGATCAGCTCGTACCCGAGCGCGGCCACGTCCCGGGGCTCGAGCGTCTTGACCGCGCCTCGGGTGGCCAGGGGAACGAACGCCGGCGTGCGGACGTCGCCATGCGCCAGCTTCAGGGTGCCGGTACGGGCGAGCTGGTCAGGCGAACGGGTCCGGACGGTGAACATCAGCCGTGCTCGATGGCGGGCCAAGGAGGGGGTTTGGGTCGGCCGATGGCCGCGAGGGCGGGATTATGCGCGTCGTGAGCGCGACGCGTTCTCGCTCGTGGCCTCGGCCCGTCCCACACGTGCCAAGGGCGGGGATCCGAGCTTCGGACCCTCCGCCCCTTGCTACTGCTGCTCGCGGTCTACGCAGTCAGCGGTCTACGCCGCGACGTCTGCCGTCTCCGTCGTCTCGGAGCCCTCGACCGCCTTGGCCTCGCCGCCGCCGGCCGAGATCGCGATCTTGCGCGGCTGGCGCTGCTCCGGCTTCGGGATCCGCACCTCGAGCACGCCGTTGTCGACGTTGGCCTTGATCGCGTCGGCGTCGACGCCATCCGGCAGCGTCAGCTGGCGCTGGAACCTGCCGAAGCCCCGCTCGACGCGGTAGTAGCCCTGCTTGCGCTCCTCGTGCTCGGTCTTGCGCTCGCCCGAGACCGTCAGGACGTTGTCCTCGAGCTCGATCTTGACGTCGTCCTGGGTGAGCCCGGGCAGATCGGCGCGAAGCACGAACGCATCCTCAGCCTCGACCAGGTCCATCGCCGGAATCCAGCGGCGCAGGGCGCCCGTGCCGCCGTTGGCCACCGTCGGCGAGTCGAAGAACGTGTTGAAGAGTCGGTTCATCTCGCTCTGAATAGTGCTCAGCTCGCGAACCGGCTCCCATCGGATAAGTGCCATATCAATCCTCCTAGAAGGTGTGAACTAACGTGCCCCATAGTATGAAATCTAAGTGGCTTTTTGTCAAGTAATTGTAGCGGGTGCGGCGAAGGGACGATTCACCGCCCTACTCGATCAGCGACCGGCCGGTCATCTCGGCCGGCTGGGGGATCCCCAGCACCTGCAGGGCCGTCGGCGCGACGTCGGCGAGGATCCCGGCCGGACGCAGCGAGAGCCGGTGAACCGTGAGGATCAGCGGCACGGGGTTCAGGGAGTGGGCGGTGTTGGGGCTGCCGTCGGGCTCGAGCATCTCGTCGGCGTTGCCGTGATCGGCGGTGACGATGCAGGCCCCGCCTGACCCATGCACGGCGTCGACGACCCGGGACAGGCATCGGTCGACGGTCTCGATCGCCCGCACCGCGGCCGGGATCACGCCGGTGTGCCCAACCATGTCGGCGTTGGCGAAGTTGATGATCCCGAACGCCGGCCCGGTCGCCTGCCAAGCGTCGATGAAGGCCTCAGCCGCCTCGGGCGCGCTCATCTCGGGCTTGTGGTCGTAGGTCGGCACGTCGCGAGGCGAGGGCACCAGCTCGCGCTCCTCGCCGGGCACGGCCTCCTCGACGCCGCCGTTGAAGAAGTATGTGACGTGTGCGTACTTCTCGGTCTCGGCCACGTGGAGTTGGCGCACGCCTCGGCCGGCGAGGACGGCGGGGAGCGTCGTCGCCGGGTGCTCCGGCCCGAACGCGACCGGGTAGCTCCAGTCCTCCTCGTACTGGGTCAGCGTCGCATACCGCGAAACCGGCGCCGCGCCGCCACGGTCGACCTCGTCGAACCCGGGCTCGGCCAGGGCCCGAGTGATCTCGCGCATGCGGTCGGGGCGGAAGTTGAACGCGATCACCGAGTCGCCCGGCCGGATCCGCGCCTCCGACTCTCCCACGAGCACCGGGGTGATGAACTCGTCGGTCTCTCCCCGCTCGTAGGCGCCGCGGACGGCCTCGGCCCCCGAGCCGGCCCGGTGCTCGGCGGAGCCGTGAACCAACATGTCGTAGGCACGTTGGATCCGGTCCCAGCGGCGGTCGCGGTCCATGGCCCAGTAGCGGCCGACGACGCCGCCTACGCGCCCGGCCCCCGCGTCGGCCATCCACCCTTCGACAATCTCGAGATAGCCCGCTCCCGAGGTCGGGAGGGTGTCGCGCCCGTCGGTGAAGGCCTGGAGCACCAGGTCCGGCACCCGCAGATCGGCTCCCATCCGGATCAGTGCCTCCAGGTGACTGAAGCCCGAGTGGACCCCGCCGTCGGACACCAGCCCGATCAGGTGCACGCGATCAGCGCCCGCGAACGCCGCGCGAAGAACCGGATTGGAGCTGAGCTCCCCTCGTTGGACCGCGAGATCGATCCGGGTCAGGTCCTGCATCACCACCGCCCCCGCCCCCAGGTTCAGGTGTCCGACCTCCGAGTTGCCCATCTGTCCCTCCGGAAGGCCGACGGCCCGCCCCCCGGCGCTCAGCTGGGTGTGGGGATAGGCCCCCCAGAGCTCGTCGAACGTGGGCGTCCCGGCCAGCGAGACGGCGTTGCCCGGCCCAGCGGGGGCCAGGCCCCAGCCGTCGAGGATGATCAGCGCCAGGCGCGGGGCGGGAAGCTCACCCGGACCTGGCCGCATCCCCATCACCGGTGCGACCGCTCACTCAGACCGGGCCGCAGCCCCATCAACCCGCCGCGTCGACGATCGCCGCGAAGGAGTCGGCGTCCAGGCTCGCCCCGCCGACCAGGGCGCCGTCCACGTCCGGGAGCCCGAGCAGCGCGGGGCAGCTGTCCGGGTTGACGCTTCCCCCGTACAGCACGCGCGTGCGCCGCGCCTGTTCCTCGGAGCGATCGGCGATCAGCGCCCGGATGAAGCCGATCGCCTCCTGGGCCTGGTCGGGCGTCGCCACGCGCCCGGTGCCGATGGCCCAGATCGGCTCGTAGGCGATGACCACGTCGCCCAGTCGTTCGGGTGGGACCCTGGCCAGATCCTCCTGCACCTGGTGGCGGAGCTTTCTCTCGGTGTCTCCGGCCTCGCGCTCCTCCTCGGTCTCGCCCACGCATAGGATCGGCACGAGCCCCTCGGCGAGCGCGGCGGCCACCTTCAGCTGGAGCGCGCGGTCGGTCTCGCCGAACATCTGGCGGCGCTCGGAGTGGCCGACGATCACGCCGTGGACACCGAGCTCGGCCAGCATCGGCGGCGACACCTCGCCCGTGAACGGCCCCTGAAGCTCGTAGTGCATGTTCTGGGCGAAGACCTGGACACGCGACCCGCGCGTCGACTCGACCGCCGGGCCGAGCGACGGGAACGGCGGGCAGACCGCCACGTCCACGGCGGTTACGGCCGAGACCCGCGGGAGCAGGTTGGCCAGCATGGCCTCGGCCTCGGCGATCGTCTTGTGCATCTTCCAGTTGCCGGCGATCAGCGGAACCCGGCCGGACCCGCCCGAATCGGTCAAGCGAGCACCTCCACCCCGGGCAACTGCTTGCCCTCGATCAGCTCCAGCGCCGCGCCCCCGCCCGTCGACAGGTGCGTGACCCGGTCGGCGAGCCCGAACTGCTGGAGTGCGGCCGCCGAGTCGCCGCCGCCCACGACGGTGGTCCCTGGCGCGACCGCGACCGCCTCGGCGATGGCCCGCGTCCCGGCCGCGAACGGCTCGAGCTCGAACGCGCCCATCGGGCCATTCCAGAACACGGTCCCCGCCTGCTCGATCTCCAGGGCGTAGGCCTCGGCGGTGCGCGGGCCGATGTCGAGCCCCATCAGACCGTCGGGCACGTCGACCCCGTCGATCGTCCGCAC
Source organism: uncultured Solirubrobacterales bacterium (assembly GCA_963704385.1). Classification (GTDB taxonomy): domain Bacteria; phylum Actinomycetota; class Thermoleophilia; order Solirubrobacterales; family Solirubrobacteraceae; genus Palsa-465. The sequence continues at coordinate 3,422,291 of OY969904.1, read as the reverse complement.
ATCAGCCTCGGCCTCGAGGCGGTCGGCGACCACGAGATCGACGGGCAGCACGAGGCGCGCCCGCGCCTGCCCCTCGATCTCCAGGGACCAGCGCGCCAGCTCGACGTCCTGGGGCGCGCACAGGGAGCGCCCGACGCTGTGGCCCTGTGCGGCCAGGAACGGGAAACACATCGCGCCCCCGATCAGGATCGTGTCGGCGATCTGGCGAAAGCGATCGATGACGGCGATCTTGCCCGATACCTTGGCGCCGCCCAGGACCGCGACCAGCGGCCGGGCCGGATCCTCGAGCACCTTCGACAGTGCGGCGACCTCCCGCTCGAGCAGCAGGCCCGCCGCTCGCTCGTCCATCAGCCGGGCGACCCCCTCGGTCGACGCGTGGGCCCGGTGGGCCGCGCCGAACGCGTCGTCGACGTACACGTCGGCCAGCGCGGCCAGCCCGGCGGCGAGCCCCGGGTCGTTCTCGGTCTCCCCCGGCTCGTAGCGGACGTTCTCGAGCATGAGGACGTTGCCGGGACTCAGGTTGGAGGCGAACGCCTCGACCTCCGAGCCGACGACCCCCGTGGCCAGAGTGACGTCGGCGCCCGTGAGCTCGGCCAGGCGGTTGGCCGCCGGGCGCATCGACAGCTCTGGTTCCCGGTCCTCCGGGCGCCCGAGGTGGGAGACGATGACCAGGCTGGCCCCGCGGTCGAGCAACTCCGTGATCGTCGGCAGCGCGGCCCGGATCCGCGTGTCGTCGGTTATCTCACCGTCCTTCAGCGGCACGTTGAAGTCGACCCGCAGCAGCACCCGCTTGCCGGCGAGGTCGCCGAGGTCCCGGAGCGTTCTCAAAGCAGCCTCTGAACGAGCTCCACGATCCGGTTGGAGTAGCCCCACTCGTTGTCGTACCACGAGATCAGCTTGACCATGGTCCCGTCCATGACCGCGGTCAGCTGGGAATCGAGGATCGCAGAGGCCGGGTTCTTGATGATGTCGGTGGAGACGATCAGGTCCTCGGTGTAGACGAGCAGGCCCTCGAGCGGACCGCTCGTGGCGGCCGCCTTCATGGCCGCGTTGACCTCCTCGACCGTCGTCTCGCGCTCGGCCTCGACCACGAGATCGATGACGCTGCCGGTCGGGACGGGCGCCCTGACCGCCATCCCGTTCAGCTTGCCGTTCAGCACCGGGATCACCAGCCCGATCGCCTTGGCCGCGCCGGTCGAGGCCGGGATCAGGTTGACGGCGGCAGCGCGGGCGCGGCGCAGGTCGCGATGGGGCATGTCCTGGAGGCGCTGATCGGCCGTGTAGGCGTGGATCGTGGTCATCAGGCCGTGCTTGATCCCGACCGCGTCATGGAGCACCTTGGCGATCGGGGCCAGGCAGTTGGTCGTGCACGACGCGTTGGAGATGACCTGGTGGCGCTCGGGGTCGTAGGCCTCATCGAAGTTGACGCCCAGGGCGACCGTCACGTCCGGGTTGGTGGCCGGCGCCGAGATCACGACCTTCTTGGCCCCCGCCTCCAGGTGCTTGGCGGCGTTCTCGCGGTCGGTGAACAGCCCGGTGGACTCGATCACCACATCGGCCCCGAGCTCTGCCCACGGGAGCGCGGCCGGGTCGCGCTCGGCCAGCACGCGCAGCTCCTTGCCGTCGACCTTGAACCCGGTGTCGGTGACCTCGACCGTCCCGGGGAACGGGCCGTAATTGGAGTCGTACTTGACCAGGTGGGCGATCGTGGCCGGGTCGACCAGATCGTTGACCGCGAGCCACTCGATGTCGGCCCCGCGCTCGTAGGCCGCCCGGAACACGTTCCGACCGATCCGCCCGAAGCCGTTGATCCCGACCCGTACCGGCATGCGCCTATTGCTCCTTCCCAGTGACGGTAAAAGAGGAACGCCAACGGCATGCACTCCCGTCGGCGCCCGGAAGGCTAGCCGTTACCGCCCCGCGATGAGGACCCGCGCCGCCGGCGGGCCGTCATCGGCGCGAGGCGACCTCGACCCTGAGGCCGTCCGGGTCCAGCATGTACGCCGCGTAGTACCGGGGTCCGTATTGAGGGCGCGGCCCCGGTGGCCCGTCATCGCGGCCGCCGGCGCCCAGCCCGGCCGTGTAGGCGCCATCGACCGCCGCCTTGCCGCTCGCCTGGAGCGCCAGGTGCCCGTAGCCGGGCGCAGGTGGCCGGCCCCGGACGACGATCCAGACGACCGGGGCGTTGGTGCCGTACGCGATCGCGTGCTCCGAGTCGACCATCCGGCGGGCGCCGAGCGCCGCGAACACGGCGTCGTAGAAGCGCGCCGAACGGGCCAGGTCGGACACCTCGAAGCCGACGTGGTCGATCATCCGCGTGCCCCTGGGACTCCGTGCCGCCGTCAGGCCGGCCGGTCGACGTCGCGGTGGACGATCTCGATCAAGTACTCCTTGGCGCCGCCGTAGCGGCTCGCCAGATGGTCGGCGATCGCCACCGAGCGATGCCTGCCCCCGGTGCAGCCGATGGCCACCACCAGGTGCGCCTTGCCCTCGGCCAGGTACTGAGGCAGCAGGTAGTCGAGCAGCGGGTGCAGCCGGTCGTAGAAGGCGTCGAGCTCGCCGTCGCGATTGATGAACTCGACCACGCGCGAATCGTCGCCGGTCAGCGGCCGGAGCTCCTTCTCGTAGTGCGGGTTGGGCAGGAACCGCACGTCGAGCAGCAGGTCCGGGTCGCGGGCCGGCCCGTACTTGAAGCCGAAGCTCTCGAACGTGACCGCCAGCCGTCCGGGGGTTCGCGACGGCAGCAGCTCGTCGGCCAGCTTGCGCCTCAGCATCGCCGCGGTCAGCCCGCTGGTGTCGATGACCACGTCGGCGCGCCCGCGCAGTGCCTCGAGCGCCTCGCGCTCGCGCGCGATCCCGTCGGCGACGCTGCCGCTCGGGGCCAGCGGATGGCGCCGCCGCGTCTCCTTGTACCGCGTCAGCAGCGCCTGCTCGTCGGCCTCCAGGAACAGCAGGCGATGCTGGAGCCCGCCGGCCCGGAGATCGTCGTGCATCTGGGCCAGTCCCTCGAAGTAGCTGCCGCCCCGGACGTCGGAGACGACCGCGGCCCGCGCCACCTTGGATCCCTTGTGGAGGAACAGCTCGATCAGCGCGCGGATCATCTCCGAGGGCAGGTTGTCGACACAGAAATAGCCCTCGTCCTCGAACACGGCCATCGCCGTCGACTTGCCCGCACCGGAGAACCCGGTGATGATCACCAGGTCGGTGAGGGTGGTGCCGAGCTCGTCGGTCTCGGGCGCGCCCTGCGGCGCCTGGTCCAGCTCCTCTGCGCTTGATGCCTGCATCACTACAAGCTTGACACGCCGACAGGCGACAGCCCGAGCGAGTGTGCCAGGATGCTCGGGTGCAGCGCCACGGCACGCGGAACTGCATCCTCGCTGCACTGCCGGGCGTGCTGCTCGTCCTGACCGGGTTCGTGTTGGCCCAGGTCGCGCCCCAGCCGGCGAGCGCCCAGCCGACCCCGGCCAACGTCTCGGCAACCGTCGGCTCGACTCCTACAGGGCAGCCGCTCCCCTCGGGCTTCGTCGGCCTGTCGCTCGAATACAGCGCCCTGTCGTCCTACGCCGGTCGCAACCCCAAGGCCGTCAACCCGGTGCTGATCCACCTGATCCGCAACCTGGCCCCCGGCCAGAGACCGATCCTGCGTATCGGGGGCGACTCGACCGACTCGACCTGGTGGCCGATCCACGGCTGGAAGCGACCAGCCGGGATCGACTACACGCTGACCAGCGGCTGGCTGAACGTCGCCAAGACGGTGGCGGGCGCGCTCGGCGCACGCATGATCATGGGCATCAACCTGGCCGCCGATCTGCCCAAGCTCGCGGCCGCCGAGGGCCAGGCGCTGGTGGCCGGCATCGGGCGCAGGTACATCGAGGCCTTCGAGATCGGCAACGAACCCGACGTCTACGGCATGTTCCCGTGGTACCAGACCAAGCACGGCCGCGACGTCTACTCGCGCCCGGGCAGCTATGACCTGAGCGAGTACGTCGACCAGTTCTCGCGCTGGCGCACCGCGCTGCCGTCGCTTCCCCTGGCCGGGCCGGCGTTCGCCGAGCTGAACTGGCTCGGGGGCTTGCCCCAGTTCATCGACGCCGAGCAGGGGCTGCGGATCGTGACCCTGCACCGCTATCCGCTGCGAGCATGCCTGACCGATCCGAGCGCGCCCGGCTACCCGACGATCGCCAGCCTGCTCAGCGACCAGGCCTCGGCCGGCATCGCCCAGGCGGTCGCGCCCTACGTCGGCACCGCCCACGCGCACGGGTTGAGCTTCCGGGTCGACGAGATGAACTCGGCCTCGTGCTCGGGCAAGTTCGGGGTCAGCAACACGTTCGCGTCCGCCCTGTGGGTCCTGGACACGCTCTTCAACCTGGCCGACGCCGGGGTGGACGGGGTCAACATCCACTCGCTCCCGGGCGCCGCCTACGCGCCGTTCTGGTTCACGCACCGGCGGGGTCGCTGGGAGGCATTCGTCCGCCCCGAGTACTACGGGATGCTGCTCTTCGCCCAGGCCTTCCCGCCGGGAGCCAAGCTGCTGCCGGTGAGCGTCTCGCCGAGCGGACCGCTGAAGGTGTGGGCCACGCGCGACTCCGCCGGTCACGTGCGCGTGGTCGTGATCAACAAGGATCCGGCCAACGCCTACGACGTCTCGCTCCAGGTGCCCGGACTGAACGGCGAGGCCCAGCTCGAGCGCCTCCAGGCCCCGAGCGCCGCCTCGACCAACGGCGTCACCCTCGGCGGGCAGACGTTCGGCAACCAGACCAGCACCGGCGACCTGCCCGCGCTGCCGCACACCGATCCGCTCCTGCCCGTGCTCGGCAGCTACTCGTTCCTGATGCCCGCGGCGAGCGCGGCGCTGCTGACGCCGTAGCGCGGGCCGGGCGCGGGGGGGGCGTCGTCGCAGAGTTTTGACAAACGCGTCTTGTTCCGTCACGCGCCCCCGCGCCACCCTTCGTGCATGTCCGAACGATGTGACCGCGGTTAACGTATGGAGAACCAGAGCAGCAAAGTCCGGCTGGCGCAGATCGCTGGGCGCCAATCGGGACGCGTGACCTGGGCGCAGATCCGAGAACTGAGGGTGGCCAAGTGCACGGTCGCGGGCTGGACCCGGCAGGGCTACCTTCATCGCCTCCTGCCGCGCGTGTACGGCGTGGGCCATCGCGCCGGTGACTACACCGCCGACCTGGCTGCCGCCCTCCTCTACGCCGGTCCCGGCGCGATGCTCAGCCACGCCACCGCCGCCCACTGGCTGGGCCTCCTAGATGACCAGCCGCACCAGATCCACGTCACGACGCCCCGCCAGTGCCGCTCACAACCCGGCATCACCGTCCACGGGCGGCGCGCGTGTGCCCGGACACGCCACAACGGCCTCCCCACGACGACCGTCCGCCAGACCCTTCTCGACCTCGCGGCGCAGGCCCCGCTGCGCACCGTCCGCAAGGCCCTCGCCAACGCCGACTACCGCGACATGCTCGACATCGCCGAGCTGAACGCGGTCCTCGAATCGGGGCGCCCCGGGTCCACCAGACTGCGCCAGGCGCTCGCCGAGCATCAGCCGAGCCTGGCCCTCACCAAGAGCCGGTTGGAGGTCCTGTTCGTCGAGCTCTGCCAGGAGGCAGGCATCGACCCGCCCGAGATAAACGCGCGGGTCGCCGGCTGGGAGGTCGACGCGCTCTGGCCCCAGGAACGGATCGCCGTGGAGCTGGACGGGTACGGGAACCACCGCAGCCCGGCGCAGGTCAAGCGCGATCGGCGCAAGGAGATGGCGCTCCGGTCCGCGGGCTACACGCCCGTGCGCTACTCCGACGAGCAGCTCACCCGCTACCGGGCCGAGGTGACCGCCGAGATCCGCAGGCTGCGCGCGGGGTAGCTGGAACGGGGGCGCGCATGCGCGCCCCCGGCCGGCGGCGCATGCGCCGCCGGGGCCGGGCCGCATGCGGCCCGGCCTACACCCCCGTCTTGTGCAGCTCCCGATAGACCTCGCGGGCCAGCTTGCCCGACACCCCCGGCACCCCCTCGAGCTCCTCGCGCGAGGCGGCCAGGATCGCGTCCGGCGACCCGAAGTGATTCAGCAGCGCGCGCTTGCGGGCCGGGCCGACGCCCGGCAGCTCGTCCAGGATCGACGCGGTCATGGCCTTGTCGCGCCGGATCCGGTGGTGGGTGATGGCGAACCGGTGGGCCTCGTCGCGGACCCGCTGGAGCAGCTGGAGCTCGGGGGTGTCGTGGGCCAGTCGCAGCGGCTCGGCGCGCCCGGGAATGAACACCTCCTCGATCCGCTTGGCCAGCGAGATCACGACCACGCCGCGCTCGCGGAAGCCCTGGAGCGCGCGCAGTCCGGCCGACAGCTGCCCCTTGCCGCCGTCGATCACGACCACGTTGGGCAGCGCGGCGAAGCTCGGGTCGTACGCCTTGTCGTGGGGGGAGACCTCGCGCTGGTGCTCCCAGCGGCTCAGACGCCGGGCCAGGACCTCCTCCATCGCCGCGAAGTCGTCGGGGACGCCGAGACCGTCGCCGTTGCCGTCGACACCGCCGATCTTGAACCGCCGGTAGTCGGACTTCTTTGGCGCCCCGCCCTCGAACACGACCATCGAGGCGACGGTGTTCGTGCCCATCAGCGTCGAGATGTCGAAGCACTCGATCCGCAGCGGGATCGTGTCCAGCCCGAGGGCCTGCTGAAGGCCGTCAAGCGCCTCGACCCGCTGCTGGCGCCGGCGCTCGGAGCGCAGCCGCTCCTGGTCGAGCGCGAGGCGGGCGTTGCGCTCGGCCAGCTCCAGGATTCGCCGTTTGTCGCCCCGCTCGGCGGCCCGGATCTCGACCGGCCCGGCGCGGCGCTCGGCCAGCGCCTCGGCCAGCACCGGCGCGCGGCTGGGCGGCGTGCTCAGCTCGCGCTGCACGATCAGCAGCGGCGGGACCATCATCGCGCTCGTGTAGTACTGGAGGATGAACGCCTCGGCCACGTCGCCGATGTCCCCGCCGGCCTCGTTGTCGAGGTAGAAGCTCTGGCGGTCCGACAGGACGCCGTCGCGGACCTGGAAGACCTGGGCGTTGGCCTCGCTGTCGTGGATGGCGACGGCGATCGCGTCGAGCGTGCCCGTGGCCTCGTTGGCCACCCGCTGGCGCTCGAGCAGCGACCGGACGGCCCGGAGCCGGTTGCGCTCCCGGGTGGCGTCCTCGAAGCGCTGCTCGGCCGCGGCCTCGCGCATCGACCGCTCGAGCTGACGCTCGATCTCGCGGTAGCGCCCGGACAGGAAGTCGATCACGCCGTCGATTCCGCGCCGGTAGTCCTCCTTGGAGACGTAGCCGACGCACGGGGCCTCGCAGCGCTTGATGTAGTAGTCCAGGCACGGCGAGCCGCTGCGCCGGCCGGGCTCGGGCCCCTCGCACGAGCGGAACAGGAACACCTTGCCCAGCACCTCGAGCGTCGAACGGACCCGCTTGGCGTTGCTGTAGGGGCCGAAGTAGGCGCGGTCGCGCCGGTGGCGCTCGCGCGTGAAGTAGACGCGCGGGAAGTCCTCGTCCAGGCTGATGGCGATGTACGGATAGGACTTGTCGTCGCGCAGCCGGATGTTGAATCGCGGCTTGTACTGCTTGATGAAGTTCTGCTCGGCCAGCAGCGCCTCGGCGTCGGTATTGACCACCAGAGCCTCGATCTGGTCGATCTCGCCCACCAGGTCCCGGCCACCGCGCGTGCTCGGATTCGAAAAGTGCGACGCCACCCGCTTCTTGATCGACTTGGCCTTGCCGACATAGAGCACTCGCCCGCTGGCGTCGCGGAACAGGTAGACGCCGGGCTCGTCGGGAAGCTCGCGCCGGCGATCGGCGGGGGTCACTGACATGGGGATCCGAGGATAGGACTCAGGCCGACCTCCGCTAATCGGGCGCGAACGACAGGGCCAGGCCGGCGATCCCGGTTCCCAGCGCGATCAGCGCGACGACCTCGCCGGCCCCCGAGGTCGCCGCTCTGGGGAGGTATCCCCCGGGGTTCGCCGGGTTGGTGACCAGGACCCCGTTGGTCGGCGGCACGCTGAGCGCGTGGATGACGAACAGGAGCGCCAGGACCGCGGCGATCAGAACGCACGCCCGGGCGGCAGCAGGGCCGGCCAGCGCCACGACGATCAGCGCCGCGGCCAGCAGCGCCAGCAGCGCGTCGGCCACCGAGTAGACCTGCCATGCCGTCGGGTCGGGCGGCACCCCCTGGAGGGCGGGCAGGGTCGGGGCCAACGCCCGGATCGCGGGCGAGAACTGGTGGCTCCAGGTCAGGAACAGCGACGCGAACAGCGCGACGCCGGCGATCAGCGTCAGCCAGTCGGCGATCGCGTGCGGACGAGGGCGCCTGGCCGCGCGCGCGCCGGGGAGGCGCCTGGCCGCGCGCGCGCCCGGGAGGCGCCTAGCCGCCGGCACGCTGGAAGGACGCCTAGCCGCCGGCGCGCGCGGCCTCCACATCGCCTTCGGGCTTCTCGGCCGGCTGGATGTACAGGAAGACGACGCCGGCCACCAGCCCGCCGACCAGCTCGGCCAGCCAGTAGACCCAGATCCGGCTCCACTTGAAGATGCCGAACACGGAAGCTCCGAGCGCCACGGCCGGGTTGAACGCGCCGCCCGAGATGCCGCCCACGGCGAACGCTCCGACGGCGATCGTGAAGCCGATGGCCAGACCGTAGAAGGAGTTGCCCTCGGTTCCGCGCGAGGTGGCCACGTTGAGGACCACCCACCCGAGCGCGAACGTGAACAGGAACTCGACGATCAGCATCTTCGGGATGCTGCCGAACGTGCCGACGTGGCCGCCGCCGATCACCACCCGGGCCACCAGCGCGGCGGCGACGCCCCCGGCCAGCTGGGCCCCGAAGTAGCGCAGCCACTCGTAGGAGATCATCTTGCCCCGGACGAGCACGGCGGTGCTGACCGCGGGGTTGTAGTGCCCGCCCGATATGTGCCCGCCCGCGAACACCATCACCATGAGGGACGAGCCGATCGCCAGCGGCGCGAGCACTCCGACGCCGGTCTTGGGGCTGGTCGCAAGGCAGACGGTGAAGACGAGGAAGAACGTCCCGATGAACTCAACGATGAGCTTTCGACCCAGCGACATATCCGGCTCCTTTCGTTTGACCGGCCGGGAACAGTAGACCCGACGCTGCGCCGAGGACATCCTGGCGCGGTCGGGTCCCGGCGGTCAGTACCGGCGTGCCGTCAGCACGGTGGAGACCACCGCGTAGACCGACGCGCCGAGCAGGACCAGCCAGGCCACCGAACCGCCGCTGGTCTGCCACAGGATCGGCGTTCCCGTAAGCGTGACGATGGCCAGGGCGAGGGCGAAGTACAGCACCGCACGGCGGCGGTCGCTCAACCCGTACAGCGTCGAGCGGTGCTGGCGGTACATGATCGAAGCGAACCAGGCGGCCGTGGCCAGGAACACCAGCGACGCGGCCTGGAGCGCCACGACCGCGCCGGTCCCGCCGCCCGGGAGGGCGACGACGAGCGCGGCGAGGGCGAGCACGATCAGGATGTTCCGCGCCGTTGCGAGCGACATTGCGACACAGGTTACGCGCCCCGACGACCCGGGTTAGCGCCCGACCGCGGCCACGGCTACCCGGCGATCCGCTCCCACTGCTCGTACAACTCCTCGACCGCTCGCTTGGCCTGGTCGTGACGGGCGGCCGAACGGGCGCTGGCCTGCGCCCCGGACCACGCCGCCGGATCGGCGAGCTCATCCTCGAGGGCCTGGAGGGCCGCCTCGGCGGCTTCGATCTTCCGCTCGAGCTGCTGCTCGGGACGGCCTCCGGGCCCGAGGGCCTTGGCTGGCCTACGCGGCTTCACCGGCTTGGCCGGCTTCACCGGCTTCACCGGCTTGGCCGGCTTGGCCGCCTGGCCCCCGCCGGACGGCCGGGCTGCTCGCTCCGCGCGCACGCGCAGGTACTCCGGCCAGCCCCCCACGTAGCTGCGCAGCGACTGCTGCTCCAGGGCGACCGTCCTGGTGCCCACGGCGTCGAGCAGGGCCCGGTCGTGGGAGACCAAGAGGATCGCGCCCTTGAACTCGCCCAGAGCCTGCTCGAGCGCCTCGCGGCTGCCGAGGTCCAGGTGGTTGGTGGGCTCGTCGAGGATCAGGACGTTGGGTGGCGGCGAGCTTCCGATCATGGTGGCCAGAGACAGCCGCTGGCGCTCGCCACCCGAGAGCACCGCCAGCTCCTTCTCGGCTTCCTCGCCGGAGAACAGGAACCGCCCGAGCAGCGCCCGGGCCTTGCCCGGGGTGAGGCCGGTCGCGTGCTGGGTGGCCTCGAGCACCGTTCGGGCCGTGGTAGAGCCGAGATCGTCGGCGTGCTGCGACAGGTAGGCCAGCTTGACGTTGTGGCCGATCCGGAGCTTGCCGGTCACCAGCGGTCCGCCGTCAAGGGCCGCGGAGTCCAGCTCGCGGGACCCGACCAGGGCTTCGAGCAGAGTGGTCTTCCCCGAGCCGTTGGACCCGACGAGCGACACGTGCTCGCCGCGCTCCAGCCACAATTCCCCCTGGTCGAGCAGGACTCGCTCGCCGATCCGCATCCGACCGCCGAGCAGCTCGAATACGACCCGTCCGCTGCGCTCGGGCGCCTTGAAGGCAAACTGGAGGGCCGCCCCGTCGCCGGGGTCCCGAGATACCCGCTGGATCCGAGCGAGCTGCTTCACGCGTGACTGGGCCTGGCGAGCCCGCGTGCCCGCGCGGAAGCGGGTGACGAAGCGCTCCAGGCGCTCGATCTCCGCCTGCTGCCGGGCCACGGCGCGGCCCATGGCCAGCTCGCGCGCCGCCTGCTCCTTCCGCCACGCGTGCCACGGGCCGGCGAAGAACTTGCCGCGGCCGCCCTCGAGCTCTAGCACCGACGTCCCGACCGCCTCCAGGAACCAGCGGTCGTGAGCGACCAGGACGATGGCCGCGTCCAGCGAGACCAGGTGCTGCTCGAGCCACTCGAGCGACTCGATGTCGAGGTGGTTGGTCGGCTCGTCGAGCAGAAGCAGGTCGGGCGCGCCGGCCAGGGCCCGGCCGAGTGACGCCCGCGTCTGCTCCCCGCCCGAGAAGGTGTCAAGGGGCCGGTCGAGCTCGCCCTGATCGCGAAATCCGAGTCCCCGCAAGGTCGACAGCGCGCGCTCGCGCCAGCCGTAGCCGCCGGCGTGCTCGAGCCGGGCCTGGGCACCGGCGTAGCGGCCGAGGGTGGCGTCGTCGTGCGCTCCGCCGGCCATCGCCTGCTCGAGCGACGCGAGCTCCTGCTCGATCGCGACCAGCTCGCGGGCCCCGGAGAGCACGTAGTCGCGCAGGGTCAGCACGCCACCGTCCGCGGTGGGCGGGCGCTGATCGTGCAGGGCCACCTTGACGCCCTTGGCCAGCACCAGCTCCCCGGAGTCGATCGCCACCTCCCCGGAGAGCATGCGCAGGAGCGTCGTCTTGCCGGCCCCGTTCCGACCCGAGAGCGTCATCCGGCCACGGCGCTCGAGCTTGAACGAGACGCCGCGCAGCAGCGGCTCGCCGGCGATGTCCTTGCCCAGGTCCGATGCGATGACGACGGCCATGTGGGCCATGGTAGGAGGCCGTCTCGCGAACCCGCGCGAGTACGATGGCGCGATGCCGGCCTTGGAGCTCCCGCCCGTGCCCCCGTTCGAGATGCCGCTAGCGCGGACCGTGCTCGTCCCCGGACGGGGCGAGCTGTTTTGCGGGATTCCGGTCCCACCCACCCCGACGGTCCCGCGGTCATGCTCCTGCACGGGTGGATGGCCAGCGCCGACCTCAACTGGTGCGGCGCCTACGGCGCGTTGGCCGAGGCCGGCTATCGGGTGATGGCCATCGACCACCGCGGCCACGGCCGTGGCCTACGGGCCCTGGTGCCCTTCCGGCTGGTCGACTGCGCTGCCGATGCCGCCGCCGTGCTGCGTCAGCTCGGCGTGGCCCCAGCCCTCCTCGTCGGTTACTCGATGGGCGGCGCGATCGCCCAGCTCGTGGCCCGCGACCATCCCGACGTTGCGTCCGGCGTCGTCCTCAGCGGCACCGCTCAGCACTGGCAGGAGCCCGAGTCGCGCCGCCTGTGGCGGGCCATGGGCGCCGTCTGGCTGACGCTGTCGGTGTCGCCCCGCCTGTTCTGGCGCTGGGGCTTTCGACGGGCCGGGCTGCCTCGGAACGAGCGGACGGCCTGGCTCGAGTCGGAGCTGATCCGCCATTCCGCCCGGGATTTGGCCGAGGCGGGGCGAGAGCTCGGGCGGTTCGACTCCCGCCCCTGGCTGGGCTCGGTGAAGACGCCGATGGCCGTGGTGGTCACGACCCGCGATCGGGCCGTTCCCGTGGACAAGCAGCGTGAGCTGGCGGCCGCGGGTCGCGCCCAGGTGTTCGAGGCGCCGGTCGACCACCTCGAGGTCGTCTCGCGCCCGCGCGACTACAACCCGGCCCTGCTCCAAGCGCTCGACGCGCTGCGCTCGCCCGCTCGCGTCGCGGCAGCCTGACCAGGCGTCCGCTGGCCGCGGGGCGCGGTAGTCTTCAGCCGGTAATGCGCCGTGCCCGGATCCTCACCGCGCTGACCGCGTTCGGGGTCACGATGCTGGTCTTCGCGCCCGCCGCGCTGGCCACCAACTACGGCGGGGAGGGCTGGTACGGGGAGACCACCGACAGCACGATCACTTACGCCATGTACATCGTGATTGCCTTCTTCCCGACGGTCATCCTGCTGCTCTCGCTGCTCCAGTGGCGGCTGGAGAAGCGCAAGCAGGCGAGGCTGAAGGCCGCGCGCCGGCGGGCGGCGAGCGCCGACTGGCGCGGCGGCTGGTAGTCGCATCGGGGGCGGACGCGGGGGGATACGGGCATTCGCCCAAAGGCACGTTGGTTCCCAACCAACATTAAGATTGGCCTGGCCCGGCTCGTGGGGCTAATCTTCAGAAAGAGCGAAGGCGTCGGTGTGGCGGGAGCAGGCCCACCACCGTTAGGGGAACGATCTAGGAGACAGCATGGCCAAGAGCGCGGTCGCGAAGCGAGGAGCGGCGAACGGAGCGGACGCGGCTTCCGCGGTGGATGTCGGCCCGAGAGGGTCGGTTGCCAACGGCCGCGGCAACGGCCGCCGAACCGCCCCGCGAGTGGACGAGGAGTCGCTCGTCCGGATCGAGCAGGCGCTGCGGACAGCAGCCGCCGGCGACTTCAGCGTCCGCCTGCCCGGGCGGCGGCGGGACGTGCTCGGCCGGCTGGAGACGGCGTACAACCAGCTCGCCGCGCGTAACGCCGCGCTCGAGGCCGAGCTGATCCGCGTCGGGCGGATCATCGGCCGGGAGGGGCGGATGACCGAGCGCGCGCACCTGCACGGCGCGCGCGGGGCGTGGAAGAGCTCGATCGACTCGGTCAACGGCCTGATCGATGACCTGGTCCGGCCGACCACCGAGGTCGCGCGCGTGATCGAGGCCGTGGCCGAGGGCGACCTGAACCAGAAGATGGCGCTCGAGATCCAGGGCCGGCCGGTCAAGGGCGAGTTCGCCCGCATTGGGACCACCGTGAACTCGATGCTCGACCAGCTCTCGGCCTTCGCCGACGAGGTCACGCGCGTGGCCCGCGAGGTCGGCACCGACGGGAAGCTGGGCGGCCAGGCCAACGTCGCCGGAGTGGCCGGGACGTGGAAGGACCTGACCGACTCGGTCAACTTCATGGCCCGCAACCTGACCGACCAGGTCCGGAACATCGCGCAGGTCACGACCGCCGTGGCCAACGGCGACCTGTCCCAGAAGATCACCGTCGACGTCAAGGGCGAGATCCTCGAGCTGAAGGACACGATCAACACGATGGTCGACCAGCTCCGGTCGTTCGCCGACGAGGTCACCCGCGTGGCCCGCGAGGTCGGCACCGAGGGAATCCTCGGCGGCCAGGCGGCCGTCCCAGGCGTCGCAGGCACATGGAAGGACCTGACCGACAACGTCAACTTCATGGCCCGCAACCTGACCGACCAGGTCCGCAACATCGCCCAGGTCACGACCGCCGTGGCCAACGGCGACCTGTCTCAGAAGATCACCGTCGACGTCAAGGGCGAGGTGCTCGAGCTCAAGCGCACGGTCAACACGATGGTCGACCAGCTGTCGGCGTTCGCCGACGAGGTCACCCGCGTGGCCCGCGAGGTCGGCACCGAGGGCAAGCTCGGTGGCCAGGCCGAGGTCGCCGGGGTGTCCGGGACGTGGAGCGACCTGACCGAGAACGTGAACCTGATGGGGTCGAACCTGACCTCGCAGGTGCGCAACATCGCCCAGGTGACGACCGCCGTCGCCCAGGGCGATCTGTCGAAGAAGATCACGGTCGACGCCCGTGGCGAGATCCTCGAGCTCAAGGACACGATCAACACCATGGTCGACCAGCTGCGGTCGTTCGCGGCCGAGGTGACCCGCGTGGCCCGCGAGGTCGGCACCGAGGGCATCCTCGGCGGCCAGGCCGAGGTTGAGGGCGTGTCGGGCACGTGGAAGGGGCTGACCGAGAACGTCAACCTGATGGCCTCGAACCTGACCACGCAGGTGCGGAGCATCGCCGGGGTGACCACGGCCGTAGCCCACGGCGACCTGTCGCAGAAGATCAACGTCGACGCCAAGGGCGAGGTCGCGGCCCTGGCCGAGACCATCAACCGGATGGTCGACCAGCTGCGCGGCTTCGCCGCGGAGGTGACGCGTGTCGCCCGAGAGGTGGGCACGGAGGGCATCCTCGGCGGCCAGGCCCAGGTGCCGGGCGTGGCCGGGACGTGGAAGGACCTGACCGACAACGTCAACTTCATGGCCCGCAACCTGACCGACCAGGTTCGCAACATCGCCCAGGTGGCCACCGCGGTGGCCAACGGCGACCTGACCCAGACAATCACGGTCGACGCCCGCGGCGAGATCCTCGAGCTCAAGCAGACGCTGAACCGGATGGTGGCCCAGCTCTCGAGCTTCGCCGCCGAGGTCACGCGCGTGGCCCGCGAGGTCGGCACCGAGGGCCAGCTCGGCGGCCAGGCCGAGGTCGAGGGCGTGTCGGGCACGTGGCGGCGGCTGACCGAGAACGTCAACCAGCTGGCCGGCAACCTGACCACCCAGGTGCGGGCGATCGCCGAGGTGTCGACCGCCGTGACCCAGGGCGACCTGACCCGGTCGATCGCCGTCGAGGCTCAGGGCGAGGTGGCCGAGCTCAAGGACAACATCAACCAGATGATCGCCAACCTGCGCGAGACCACCCAGCGCAACGCCGAGCAGGACTGGCTGAAGACGAACCTGGCCAGCATCTCGGGGATGCTCCAGGGGCAGCGCGACCTGGCCGCCGTCACCCAGCTGATCATGAGCGAGGTCACACCGACGGTGAACGCCCAGTACGGGGCGTTCTTCGTCACCGAGCCCGGCGGCGACGTCGGCACGGAGCTGGTGCTCGCCGCCTCCTACGGCTATGCCGCGCGCCAGGAGGAGGAAGCGCGCTTCATGATCGGCGAAGGCCTGGTCGGTCAGGCGGCCTTCGAGCGCAAGACGATCGCCCTGAGCAACCTCCCGGACGGGTACATCAAGGTCCGCTCGGGCCTCGGCGATGCCACGGCCGAGGGCCTGCTGGTCATGCCGGTGCTGTTCGAGGACCAGGTGCTCGGCGTCGTCGAGCTCGCCTCGATCCGGCGATTCTCGGACGTGAACCGCGACTTCCTGGACCGGATCGCCGAGACGATCGGCGTGGTCATCAACACGATCCGGGCCAACATGCGCACGGAGGAGCTGCTCGAGCAGTCCCAGGGCCTGACCCAGGAGCTCCAGAAGCAGTCCGAGGAGCTGCGCGAGACCAACGATGAGCTCCAGGAGAAGGCCCGCCTGCTCTCCGAGCAGAACCAGGACATCGAGATCAAGAACGAGGAGATCGAGCTGGCGCGCCGGGGCCTGGAGGAGAAGGCCGCGCAGCTCGCGATCTCGTCCAAATACAAGTCCGAGTTCCTGGCCAACATGTCGCACGAGCTGCGCACGCCGCTGAACTCGATGCTCATCCTGAGCCGCCTGCTGGCGCAGAACGAGGACCGCTCGCTGACCACGCAGCAGGTCGAGTTCGCCAGCACGATCCATTCGGCCGGCAACGACCTGCTCTCGCTGATCAACGACATCCTCGACCTGTCCAAGGTCGAAGCCGGGCGCATGGAGGTCGACATGGCCGCGGTCGCGCTGTCAGACATCTACGAGGACGCCGAGCGGGCGTTCCGGCAGGTGGCCGAGCAGAAGGCGCTCGAGTTCACCGTCGAGATCGACCCGACGCTGCCCGCGTCGATCGTCTCCGACGAGCAGCGCCTCGGCCAGATCCTCAAGAACCTCCTGTCCAACGCGTTCAAGTTCACCCACGACGGCAGCGTGACCCTGTCGATCGGACCGGCCCAGGAGGGCCGGATCTTCAGCAACGACGCCCTCGGCGCGGCCGAGCGCGTGATCGCGTTCACGGTGACCGACACCGGCGTGGGCATCCCTGACGACAAGCTGCTGGCCATCTTCGAAGCCTTCCAGCAGGCCGACGGAACGACGTCGCGCAAGTACGGCGGCACCGGGCTCGGACTCTCGATCTCCCGGGAGATCGCCCGCCTGCTCGGCGGGGAGATCGGGGTCGAGTCCCAGGTCGGGGCCGGTAGCCGGTTCTCGCTGTTCCTGCCGATGCAGGAGCGCGCGCTCGAAGCGGTCGGCGACGTCGGGGCCGGCGTGACCGACGGCGCGGGCAGCAACGGATCGGGGGCAACGCTGGCCGTGGCCCCGCCCGTCGCCGACGACAGCGACGCGCTCGAGCAGGACGATCGGGTGATTCTGGTCGTCGCCCCCAACCCGGACCGCGCGCGGACGCTGGTCGGCGCCGTCCACGACCGGGGGGCCAAGGCGGTGCTCGCCCGTCGGGCCAGCGTGAGCCTCGGTCTGGCCCGCGAGCATCGCCCCGAAGCCGTGCTCCTGGCCGGCGATCTCCCGCGAGCGGAGTCGGTGCTCGGGCAGCTCAAGAACCACCCGGACACGCGGCATCTCCCGGTCGTCCTGATCGGCGATCCGAACACGCGCATCGACGGCCTGCGCGCCGGGGCCGCCGTGTTCCTGGACGAGCCGATCGACCCGTCGCAGCTGGAGGTCGCGCTGGCCGAGCTCGAGCGGCTGTCTGAGCAGCCGGTGCGGCGTATCGCCCTGATCGCCCGTGAAGGGGAGGTCGACGATCAGCTCACCAGCCTGCTGTCCGGGGATCGGGGCGAGGTCGAGCGGATCGATCCCGAGCTGGGCCTGGCGGCGCTGCGCGCCAGCCGCTTCGATCTCGGCGTCGTCGTCGTCGGTCGCCGGCGCGGGGACTCGACCCGGTTCGAGCTCCTGCGCGACGTTTCAACGGATGAGGTCCTGCGCGAGCGGCCACTGATCGCTTACGTGGCCGGAAAGCTCTCCAAGGCCGAGCGGGCTCGGCTCGACGCGCTGGCCAAGGGTGCTGTGGTCACGGTGGCCGACTCCCCAGAACGGCTGGTCGAGCGCTCCGCCCTGTTCCTACACCGGGTCGAGGCGACTCTCCCGACCTCGACGCGGAAGCTGCTGGACGAGCTGCGGACCGGCGATGCGCCGCTCCAGGGCAAGAAGGTGCTGGTCATCGACGATGACATCCGCAACGTGTTCGCGCTGACCTCGACGCTCGAGCAGCGCGGGATGAAGGTCATCTACGCCGAGAACGGCCGCGAGGGGATCGAGCGGCTGCACCAGCATCAGAACACAGACCTGATCCTGCTCGACATCATGATGCCTGAGATGGACGGCTACGAGACGGCGCGGGCGATCCGCGCGATGCCCCGCTTCGAGGATCTGCCGATCATCTCGCTGACCGCCAAGGCCATGAAAGGGGACCGTGAGAAAGCGATCGAGGCCGGCGCTTCGGACTACATCACCAAGCCGGTCGACATCGATCAGCTCGTGTCGATGATGCGCGTGTGGCTCGACGTGTAGATCCCCAGCCCGAGCAGCTCGCCCCGCAGGCGACCGTCGACCTCGGGGCCGGAGAGGAGCTGCCGATTCTGCTCGTCGACGACCGCGCCGAGAACCTGCGGGCCCTGGAGGCCGTCCTGGCTCCGCTCGGATACCCGCTGCAGACCGCGACGTCCGGCACGGAGGCGCTGCGGATGCTGCTGGAGCGGGACTTCGCCCTGATCCTCCTCGACGTCCGCATGCCGGGGCTGGACGGCTTCGAGACCGCTCGGCTGGTCAAGGGGCGGGCGCGCTCGCGCGACGTGCCGATCGTGTTCATGACCGCCGCCCAGGACGAGGTGCAGAACATCATCCGCGGATACGGGGTCGGGGCCCTCGACTACGTCCTCAAGCCGTTCGACCCCGACCTGCTGCGCTCCAAGGTCGCGGTGTTCGCCGAGCTCGAGACCAGCCGCCGGGCCCTGAAGCGCTCCGAGGCGTTGCTGCGGGGCGCGTTCGAGGCCGCGCCGATCGGCAAGACGTTGCTGGACGGGCAGTGGCGGGTCATACGGGCCAACCCGGCCTTTGCCCGCCTGGTCGGGAAGCCCGCGGGTGCGCTGCTGGGAATGCCGATCAAGGACGTCTGCCACGGCGACGACCTGCCGCTCCTGCGCTCGACGCTCGAGCGCGTCGCGGGCGGGGGTCCCGGCGGAGTCGAGTCCGAGCCCGTCACGGTCGACCTGCGACTGGAGCCGCACCTCGGGCATGAGATCTGGGTGGCGATCGTGGCCTCGCTGATCGAGCCGGCCGAGCTCGCAGAGCCCCTCCTGATGGTCCAGTGGGTCGACCTGACCACCCGTCGCCGGGCCGAGACGGCGCGGGCCGAGCTCCTGCTTGAGCAGGCGGCCCGGGCCCAGGCCGAAGCGCTGGCCGAAAGGCTGAGGCGGCTCGAGTCGCTTCTGAGCGCGCTCGAGTCGCTGTCGCTCGACGAGCTCCTGGCCCAGCTGGCCACGCGGCTGGCGCAGGTGCTGGGCGCCCAGGCCGTGGAGATTCAGGTCGGCGAGGGGCCGGAGGAGACGCTGACCTTCCGCGCCTCCGACGACACGGTGACCCGGATCGAGCCGGGCGAGAGGGCCGCCGAAGCCGAGGACTGGGAGGAGGTGCCGCTGCGCGTCGAGCGCGACCGGCTCGGGACCATCCGGGTCGCGCTGCCCGGCCGCCGCGTGCTCGACGACGACGACCGCTCGCTCCTGCGCGAGGGCGCCGACCGGGCCGCCCTGTCGATTCGGCGGGCCCAGCTCCACGAGGAGGAACACCGGATCGCCGTCGAGCTCCAGCGCGGCCTGATCCCCGCGCGACTACCCACGGTCGCTGGGGTCGAGCTCGCGGCGCGGTACGAGGCGGCCGGTTCCGGCGCCGAGGTGGGAGGCGACTGGTACGACGCGTTTTTGCTCCCCGGTAACCGGCTGGGCGTCGTACTCGGGGACGTGGCCGGCAGCGGCATCAGGGCCGCCTCGACGATGGGTCAGCTCCGCAGCGTGACCCGGGCCTTTGCCCTGGCCGACGGCGGCGTGCGACCCCCGGGCGCCGTGCTCAGCCGCCTCAACGGCTACCGCGTGGCACTCGAGGACCTGGAGCTTTTCACGGTGCTGTACGCGATCATCGACTCGGCCGCCGGCACGATCGAGTGGGCCAGCGCCGGGCACCCGCCCCCCCTGCTGCTGGGACCGGACGGCGAGACCAGCTACCTCGAGGGCAGTGATGGGCTCATGGGCGTCGAGTCCATCGAATACGAGACGCTCCGCGCCCCGCTCGCCGACGGCAGCACGCTGCTGTTCTACACCGACGGCCTGATCGAACGCCGGGGCGAGTCACTGGACGCCGGCCTGGCCCGGCTCGCGCTCGCGGCCGCCTCCGGGCCACCGCGCCCCGACGAGCTCTCGGACCACGTGCTGGCTCGGCTGCTCACCCCCGATGAGGGACTCCACGACGACGTCACGGCGGTGGTGGTCAAGCTGGCGTAGGTCCGGCTAGATCTTGAACACCGGGATCAGCCGCTGCTCGTGCTCGGCGTCGATCCGCGCGATCACCTCGATGTGCTCCTCCAGGCCGGATCCGCGCAGCTTGGTGGCCAGCAGCTCGTCGACCTGGAAGATCCCGGCGCTGTTCGACATCGTGATCTCGACCCGGACGGCGCGGTCGCGCCCGGGGAGGATCTTGACCGATTCGATCGCGTAGGCCGAGAGCGAGTGGATGTTCTGGTGCCCGGCCTCGAAGGGCACCCGCGAGCGCCCGCGGGCCATGTCCAGCGCGTCGGCGACCCGGACGATCCCGGCCTCCATCGTGAGCGGGTGGCCCTTGCGGCGGTGCCCGTTGATCGCGTGCAGCGCCTCGGAGACGATGATCGTCCGCTCCGGCTCCTCGTAGGCCCCGGCCAGCAGCTCGCCGAGCTTGTCGGCGGTCAGGAACAGGCTGAAGCGCTCGTGGTCGTCGCGGTCGATTGACATCCCCACGCAGTGGAACAGGCAGCCGGCCGCGATCACGACCTCCGCGTCGCGCTCGGTCATGGCGTAATCGACGGTGACGCTCGGCGTCACGCCGCGCCGGAACAGCAGACGGCCCAGCCGCAGCCCGATGTTGAGCACGATCTGGATATGGACCCAGCTGTGATCGCTCATGCCCAGCCGGCGCGTGGCGTTGACCGCCGAAACATGCCACCAGGCCTTGACCTGTGGGTCGGCGTTGACCGCATCGAGCAGGCGCTCGAGCCGGCGGTTGCCGCGGGTCGGGGCCCGGACCCGGGCCTCGGCGATGGCCTCCCGCGGCGGGATCGGCGGCTCGGGACTAGGCACCGGAGGCCTCGAGGAGTACCCCCTCCCGCAGCCCACCGCCGGCCACCTTGAGCGGAGCGCCGAAGCGCTCCGAGGCGGCCTGGAGGATCAGCAGGCCGGCCGGGAGCAGCCGGACGCGCTCGATGTCCAGCCCGAACCGTCGCGCGACCGCGCGGGCCGGCTCGGCCGCAAGCTGGCGCAGCGACCGGGAGAACGTCGCGGCGTCGAGCACCGGTCCGGCCAGCACGCATAGTGAGGTCGCGCTTCCGCCGACGGCGACGGCCTCAACCGGGTGCGGGACCTCGAACCCCTCGATCGTCGTGGCCACCCGGGTCCGCGCCTCCTCGAGCTCTGCCGGTGTCGGGGGGTCCGATCGCAGGCAGCGATGGGCCAGGTCGCTCGAGCCGAGGGCCAGCGACGCCGACCACGAGACGCGGTCGGGAACGCTCCCGACCACGAGCTCGGAGGATCCCCCGCCCACGTCGACCACTCCCAGCTCGCCTGGCGGCACGTAGCCCAGCGTGCGCGCCGCGCCCACGAACGAGAGCCGGGCCTCCTCCTCCCAGGTGAGGATCTCCAGGCGCAGGCCGCAGGCACTGTGGATCGCCGCAGCCAGCTCGGGCCCGTTGGCGGCCAGGCGGATCGCCGCGGTGGCGACGGCCCGAACCTCGACCGAGCCGAGCTCGACCGCGTGGCGCAACTGGCCGCACACGACCTGCGTGACCTCCTCGATCTTGGCCGGGGCGACCGTCCCGTCGTCCAGCCGCCCGCGCCCGATCTGGGTGAAGGCGCGCTCCTGGTGGATGGGCATCAGCCGGCCACGTTCACAGTCGGCCACGAGCAGGCGCGTCGTGTTCGAGCCGATGTCGATGCAGGCGCGGCGCAATTAGTGGTCCCCGGCCGTCAGCCCTCTGAGATCAGCGTCGCCGCGGGTGCTCGGGGGCCGAGGCGGCTGGCCGCCGGGATGCCGAGGATCAGACAGGCCGCCGCAGCGATCAGTAGCGCCGAGTGGACCGTGGAGGCGTTCACTCCGGCCGCCACCGCGGCACCGGCCAGCGCGGCGCCGACGGCGGCACCGAGCAGGCGCCCGACGGACAGCAGAGCCGAGGTCCTGCCGTGCGAGGCCAGCGGCGTTGCGTTGAGCGCAGCGCGCGAGGTCGGCACGAACAGCATCCCGAGGCCGAGCCCGACGGCGGCGAGGGGGATGATCGTGACCGGGCTGTGGAGGGGAACGCCCGGCACGCCGAGTACCAGCAGACCGACCCCGGAGGCCACGAAGCCGGCCATCGCCGGCAACCGCTCTCCGTACTGGTCGACCAGGCGCCCGGCGATCGGAGCGGCCACGCCGACCAACAGGGCGACCACAACGAGCACGCTCGACGCTCCGAGCGCGGAGAAGCCTGCCGCGCGCTGGAGGTACTGCTCGGCCAGATAGAAGCAGCCGATCATCACGGCGAACGTCAGCGCCGCCACCGACGACGCGAACAGAACCACGCTGTTGAGCCCCGGATGGCCGGTCTCCTCGCCGTGCACGGTCGAGGGAACAAATCGCACGACGCCCGCGGCCGCGAGCAGCGCGAGCGGCACCAGGGCCCACCAGTTCGCGCGCCAGCCGAAGGCCACCGTCAGCACGCCACCCATGACCGGTCCGAGCAGGTTCGAGATACCCGCGCTCGCGCCCCAGATCCCGAGCGCACCTCCGCGCCGGTCGGGTGGAAACCCGCTGACCGCGCCGGCCAGCGCAGCTGGGCTGACGATCCCGGCTCCGAGTCCCTGCACGACGCGGCTGGCCACGAGCCATCCGATCGTAGGGGCTAGGGCACCGGCGGCGGCGCCAATCCCGAATACAGCCAATCCCAGCAGAGCCAGCCTCCGGGCGTCGTAGCGGTCGACGAGCGATCCCGCAGGCAGCAGGGCCAGCGCGTAGGCCAGGAAGTACGCACTGAGCACCACTGCCGTGGCGCTGTTTGACACGTGCAAGCTGTGAGCTACCGACGGCAGTGCGACCGTGATCAGCGTGCCGTCCAGCTGCAACAACGCCGCCGCGGCCGTACATGCGGCCAGGCACAGCCAGGCCTGGCGGGGAACCGGCTCGCGGTTCCGGCGGTCGGTGCCCTTCACCCTGGGACCGGACCGACGGCGCTTCCCGGTGAAGACGGGCAGACGAGACTTCGCTGACATCGCGGTGAGGACGATAGTGGCCGGGGGCGGCGTGGGCGGCTCAGGGTCCGCCGGCCAGCGCTTACAGCCGGGCGAACGCTTTCTGGGCCGCCAGGAGCGCCCGGCGATTCGAGACGGGCGAGGCCTGAACCCCAGGGCTGGCATCCTCTATGGCCATGTCGCTCCGCGCCGGCGCCTGGCACCGCAGCAACACGTTCGACCACCGCTCCTTCCCGCCGCATCGGCTGGCGGCCGAACGACAGGCGACCGTCTCTCTCTGTCTTCCCGCCCGCGATGAGGCGCGGACGATCGGCGCGATCCTGGAGCAGCTGCTCCCGCTGCGCGAGCTCGGAGTCGTCGACCAGGTGGTCGTCGTCGACGACTCGGGCGACGGGACCGCCGAGATCGCCCGGGCCCTCGGCGCCGAGGTCCACGACCAGCGCGATCTGATGCCGGAGCTGGGGCCCGTGCTCGGCAAGGGCGACGCCATGTGGCGGGCGCTGCCGGTGCTCACCGGCGAGCTCATCTGCTTCCTCGACGCCGACTCCGAGGAGTTCGGTGGGCACTTCGCCTGCGGGCTCCTGGGACCGCTCGTGTGCGGCGAGGGGTTCTCGTTCGTCAAGGGCTTCTACCGGCGCCCGCTCCGGGTCGGTGGGGCAGTCTTCCCGGACGGCGGGGGGCGGGTCACCGAGCTCACCGCGCGGCCGCTCCTCAACCTGTTCTACCCGGACCTGGCCGGAGTCGAGCAGCCCCTGGCCGGGGAGATAGCCGCGCGCCGTGAGCTGCTCGAGCAGCTGCCGTTCGCGACCGGTTACGGGGTCGACATCGCGCTGCTGATCGACGCCTACGGCGCCGTCGGACTAGACCGGATCGCCCAGGTCGATCTCGACGTGCGCCAGAACGCCCATCAGCCGCTGCGCGACCTGGGGCCGATGGCCTACTCGGTCCTCCACGCCGTCGCGGCGCGGCTCGAGCGCGAGGGGCGGCTCCACGGCCCACTGCCGGCCGCGTTCACCGCCCTGGACCAGGCCGGGCCGCATCTGCTCGCCACCGATCCGGTCGAGCGCCCTCCGCTGCGCACTCTCCGCGCGGCGGCGTAACGGTTGTGGACAGGACGCCGGCGGGGTACGGTGCTTTCGGCGCTCGGCTGGAGGTGAACGGGACCCGGGTGGGCCGGTGCCCGAAGATGGTGGTTTGCACCCATTCCCGACGGGGCCTGGGCGCGGCAGCCTTGGTGTCGATCCACAGGAGGACCGATGACCACCCTCACTCGCCGCACCACTCACCGTCCACTTGAAGACGACGCTCACGCTGCACCGGCGCGCGCCGGCATCCGCGTCCTCGTGGTCGACGATCACCCGGCGGTCCGCATCGGGTTGCGCCGGTTGCTCGAGGATCAGCGCGACTTCGTCCTGATCGACGCCGTGCCCACGGCCGAGGCGGCGATCTCGGTGGCCGAGCAGGGCTGGCTCGACGTGGCTGTGGTCGACTACCAGCTGGGGGCTAGGAGCGGCTTGTGGCTGAGCCGCAAGCTCCAGCGGCTGCCCCGTCCGCCGGGGGTCGTGATCTATTCCGCCTACTGCGACGGTGTCCTGGCCACGACCTCGGTCGTCGCGCAGGCTGACGCCCTGGTCAGCAAGAGCGCTCTGGGGTCGGAGCTCTGCGATGCGATCCGGAGCGTGGCACGCGGAGGCCAGCGCTTTCCCCCGTTCCCGACACGGCTCATCGACATGCTCCGTCTCGCGCTCGACCCCGAGGAGCACTCGATCTTCGGGTTGCTGGTGGCCGGGGTCCCACCCGCGGAGATCGCGCAGACTTTGGACATCTCGTCCGGCGCGCTGGAGTACCGCCTGGGGACAATGTTGGTCAAGCTCGAGTCCGCGCCGCTCGAGCCGCTCTCGAGCCGACGAGTCGCCGGGTGAGCAGCGCCTACGAACGGCGCTCCGATCGGCGGGCCCGACGTCGCCCCTACATCCCGCTGTTCCAGCGGATGGCAGCCGTTAATGCGGCGCTGCTGATCGCCGCCGTGGCAGTGACGATCGTCCTGCTCGCGCCCCACAAGATCTCCTCGTTCGTCGTCGATCGGGAGGTCCTGGCGCTGATCGTCGCCCTGGCCGTGGTCGTGCTCGTCAACCTGTACCTGCTCAGGCGAGCGGTTGTCCCACTGCAGGCGCTGGCCGCGCTGGCCCGGCGCGTCGACCTGGCCAACCCCGGTGAGCGGATGCCCGGAGCCGAGCCGACGTCTGAGGCCGGCGAGCTGGCCCTGACCTTCAACGAGATGCTCGATCGCCTGGAAGCCGAGCGGCGAGAGGCGACCGGCCGGGTGCTCGCGGGCCAGGAGGCTGAGCGTCTGCGCATCGCCCAGGAGCTGCACGATCACATCGGGCAGCAGCTGACGGCGGTACTGCTGGCCCTCTCCAGGGTTGAGCCTCGCACCCCGGAGCAGCTGCACGAGGAGGTCCACCAGGTTCAGGACGCGGTCCGCTCCAGCCTCGAAGACGTGAGACAAATTGCGATCGAGCTGCGCCCGGAGGCGCTTGACGACCTGGGCTTGATGAGCGCGCTGGCTGTCCTCTGCGAGCGGTTCGCCGAGCGCTCCGGGCTCGCCGTCACGCATCACATCGCGACCGATGTCGCCCGCCTGACTCCCGAGCGCGAGCTGGTTCTCTACCGGGTGGCCCAGGAGGCGCTGACGAACGTCGCCCGCCACTCCGGGGCCACCGAGGCGGAGATGAGGCTGGCCAGCAGCAACGGCCAACTAACGCTCCAGGTGCGTGACCGTGGTCACGGCATCGGAGCCAGCGACGCACCGGGCGGCGGCATCCGCGGTATGCGCGAGCGAGCGGCGCTGATCGGCGCTCGGCTCGCGATCGGGGATAACCCGCAGGGAACCGGGGCCGAGGTCCGCCTCGACATCCCGCTCGACGGGCACCAATGACGTCGCTCAAGACGCGGATCCTGCTCGCCGACGACCATGCCGTCGTCCGCCACGGCTTGCGCCTCGTTCTCGACTCAGAACCGGATCTCGAGGTCGTGGCCGAAGCCGGCGACGGATCCGAGGCCGTCAAGCGGGCGCTGATCGAGGACATCGACCTGGCCATCATGGACATCGCGATGCCGCGCCTGACCGGGCTCCAGGCGGCCCGCGAGCTCCACCGCCGGCGCCCGTCCCTGCGCATCCTGATGCTGTCGATGCACCAGAACGAGCAGTACCTGTTCGAGGCGCTCAAGGCCGGAGCCTCCGGCTATGTCCTGAAGACCGTGGCCGACCGTGACCTGGTGCGAGCCTGCCGCGCGTCGATGCGGGGTGAACCGTTCCTCTACCCCGGTGCGATGACCCCACTGATCCGCGATTACCTGAACCGGGCACGCAACGACGAGGAGCTGCCCGAGGACCCGCTCACGGCTCGCGAGCAGGAGGTCGTGAAGCTGATCGCCGAGGGCTACAGCACCAAGCAGATCGCCGAGGCGCTGGTCATCAGCGAGAAGACGGTCGAACGCCACCGGGCCAACATCCTCGAGAAGCTCGGGATGCACGACCGGGTCGAGCTGACCCGTTACGCGATCCGCCGCGGTCTGGTCGAGGCGTAACGCCGCGCCGCGGGGCCACGCGGGAGAGGGCTCGGCGGTTTGAGCCTGCGCGTTAAACGGGACGCATATTCCCGTTTTTCGCGCAGCCTCCTCTTCGCCGGCCTGGATGACCCGAAATATGGAGAGTGGACCCCATTGGCATCGGTTCTCCCGATTCCTAGCGTGCACTATGCGGTCGGACACGGCTGCATGGGGCGCCAGGACGAATGGAGAGCGCGATGACGAATCTGGCAACGGCTGACGGCATGCAGACACAGGTGGCGGCGACCGCGCTGGACGAACTGCGAGCCGAGGTGCGCGGCATCGTCCTCGGGCCTTCGGATCAAGACGGCCACCCGGCACGCGGGGTCTTCAACGCCATGCATGTGGGGCGTCCGCTGGTCACCGTCCGATGCTCGGGCACCGCGGACGTCATGGCCGGCGTGAACTTCGCCCGGGAGCAGGGACTGGCTCTGGCCGTGCGCGGCGGCGGGCACTCGGTGGCCGGGCTGTCATCGGTCGACGGCGGCGTGCTGCTCGATCTGTCCCCGATGCGCGGCGTGCAGGTATACGCCGAGCACAGACTCGGCGCGGCCCAGGGCGGGGCGCTGTGGGGAGACCTCGATCGGGAAACGCAGGTGTTCGGGCTCGTTGCGCCGGGCGGCGTGGTGTCCGACACGGGGGTGGCCGGACTGACGCTGGGCGGCGGCTACGGCTGGGTGCGGCGCAAGTACGGGCTCTCGTCGGACGCGCTGGTCGAGGCACAGCTGGTGTGTGCCGACGGCCAGGTGCGCACGGCGTCTGCGGACTCGCACCCCGACCTGTTCTGGGCGATCCGGGGCGGCGGCGGGAACTTTGGTGTCGCCACGTCGTTCACGTTCGAGCTCAAGCCGCTCGGTCCGCTGGTCGGCTTCGCGGCCACGTTCTACCCCCTCGGGGACCTGGCCCAGGTCCTGCGCGGATGGCGGGACTACGTCGTGCAGGCGCCTGACGAGGTCACCTCAGCCGTCATCACGCTCACCTTCCCGGCCAATCCGGACATGCCCGAGGCGCTCCACGACCGGCCTGTGGCCGTGGTGGGCGGCGTGTACGTCGGGGAGCCGGATGAGGGCCTGGAGATCATGGCGCCGCTGCGCCGGCTCGGCACGCCCCTGTTCGACATGTCCGGCCCGACGCCCTACGCCGCCGTCCAGTCCGGCTTTGACCCTATGTTCCCGCGCGGCACCCTGCGCGCCTATTGGAAGTCCCAGTACCTGGACGAGCTGTCCGACGCCGGGATCGACACGATCGCCGACTGGGCGCTCGACCGGCCCGCGCCGCTGACGCTGGTCAACACCTTCCACATGGGCGGCGCGATCGCGCGCGTCTCGCCCGAGGCCACCGCCTTCTCCGAGCGCTCGGCGCCGTTCCTCGTCTCGGTCGACGGTATGTGGTCCGATCCGGCGGAGGACGCGCGGGGCATCGCGTGGGTGCGTTCGGCGTGGGACGCGATCGGCCAGTTCGGCAACGGCCGGGTGTACCTGAACTTCTTCGGTCTCGATGACGAGCCGGTCAGCTCGGGCGTCGACACGGCGTTCGGGCGAAACCTGAAGCGGCTCGCCCAGACAAAGCGGGCGTATGACCCGGACAACCTGTTCTGCATCAACAACAACATCAGGCCGGCCTGAGGACGAGCCATGTTCTGTGCGCACACCGTCCGCCGGCTGAAGCCCGGCAAGTTCGAACAGTTCCGCCGGACCTTCAGCCCTCCCGACGACGAGCCGCCTCGGGGGTGGATCAGCTTATGGGCCAGGGGGAGCAGCGCGCCGCGGTCGACGACCTTGTCGATGCCGTGATCGCCAACGGCGTCTACGAGGTCGTTGACGCGTGGTCGGCGCCGATCGCCGGTCCCGCCTAGCTCAGGCTTGGGGGCACACGTCCTCCACCGCGTGCACGCTCAACGCGCGGTGGAGGACACGCCTTTAAGAGAACGCCTCGCGCGCCGCGCGCGCGCCCGCCGCGGCGCGGTCGGAGAACCCGTACGTCCCGTAGTCGCGGAACTCCTGCGCGGCGTCGACCAGGGCGCTCAGGGCGGCAAAGGCGAACGCGCCGCCGACCGAGATCCGGCTGACCCCCAGATCGGCGAGCTCGGATACCGACGGTGCGCCCGGACGGGCCAGGACGTTGACCGGTCGGCTGACCGCGGCGATGACCTGCCGGATGTCGTCGGGCGCGGCGAGGCCTGGGGCGTAGAGCACGTCGGCACCGGCCTCCTCGTAGGCGACCAGGCGCCCGATCGTGTCGGGCAGGTCCGGGCGCCCGCGGATGTGGTTCTCGGCCCGGGCGGTCAGGACCAGGGGCACGCCGCTCGCGCGGGCGGCGTTCGCGGCCGCGGCGATGCGTTCGGTGGCCAGCTCGAGGTCGTAGATCGGGTCATCGGGGTCGCCGGTGTAGTCCTCGATCGAGCATCCGGCCAGACCGGCCTCGCGCGCCAGCATCACGGCCTCGGCCACTCCGGCCGGGTCGTCGGCGAAGCCATTCTCGAGATCGGCCGAAACCGGCAGGTCGGTGGCCTCGACGATGCTTGCCGCATTGGCCAGCGCCTCCTCCCGGGTCACCAACCCGTCGAGCCGGCCGCGGGTCGCCGCGTGGCCGCTGCTGGTCGTGGCCAGGGCCAGGAAGCCCAGCGAAGCGAGCACTCTCGCCGAGCCGGCGTCCCACGGGTTCGGGATCAGCAATGGCTCACCGGGCCTGTGCAGCTCGCGGAACCGGGTGGCCTTCTCGAGCTGGTCGCCCATGGTGCCCGCCCTAGTCGCGGCGGCGCAGGAGCGCGCGCAGGACGAGGGCGAGTACGGCGAAGCCCACGAGCGGAGCCGGATTGTCCTTCACGCGCTTCAGGAGCACCGAGCCCACCAGCGATAGGCCCTGGATCGGTTCCGCCGCCTCCGGGGTGGGTGGCGGCAGGGCCGCCCCGGGCCCGGGAGGCGGTGGCGGCGGCGGGGCGACCCCCGTCCCGGACGGCGGGGGCGGCGGCGGCGGGCCGGGTCCCGGCGCGGGCGGCGGCGGGGGCGGCGGGCTGCCGGCCGCGGGCTCGGGCTCGGGCGGCGCAGTGGCCTCCGCGGGCGCTGCCTCGGTTGCGGTCGCCGCGGCGGGCTCCGGCGCCGGCGCCCCGGCCGCGGCCGTCAGCGGCGGCGGGGCCTCCGCCTCGGACACGGCGTCGCCCTCACCTGTCGGTTGCTCGTGGACGTCGGGCGTGGGGTCGGCGCTCGGCTCCGCGGCGGTCGGCTCCGACCCGCTCGGCTCCGGCCCGCTGGGCTCCGGCCCGCTCGGCTCCGGCCCGCTCGGCTCCGACCCGGTCGGCTCCGACCCCGCCCCCTCCAGCGAGGACTGGAGACGGGCGGCGAACTCCTTCAGCAGGCGCTCGGATATGTCCTCGATCATCCCGCCGCGGCCGAACCGGGCCAGACGGCCGGTGATGTGGTAGTCGGTACCGACCTCGACGCGGGTTGTCCCGTTGCCGCCCGGCGTGAGCCTGGAGATGATCGTCGCCTTGGCTCCCCCCTGGCCGCGCCGGTCGGTGCCCTGAGCCTGCATCGTGGCGACGTGGGACGCCTCGTCGACGTTCTCCATCTCGAGCTTGCCGGCGTAGGACGCCGTCGTCGGGCCGATCTTGATCGTGAACGTGCCGTTGTAGCTGCCGTCATCGTTGCGTCCGGTGACCGCCGCTCCCGGAAGGCAGGGAGCCACCTTCTCGACGTCGATCAGCGCCTGCCACACCCGCTCGAGGGGCGCGGCAACCTCAAACGTTTGCTCTAGCTTCATTGCGGATCGTCTCCAGGTCTTCGAGGGTGTCGACGTCGAGTCCCAGGTCACCGAGGCCGCTCACCTCGATCTCATTACCGCCGCGCAGCAGATCGCGAGCGCCACGGTCACCTGTCAACGACATCAGCGCGCGGATGTGCTCGGGCCCGAGTACGACGGGATGGCCTGGGCGTCCGCCGTAGAGCGCACGGGATCCGGGTGGCTCGGGCACGAATCGGGTCACCAGTTCGGGGGTGATCAGGGGCTGATCGCCGAGCGTGACCAACACCTTGCTTGCGCCGGGGAGCTCATGCAAACCGGCGCGCAACGACGCCGCCTGGCCCTCCGACCACTCGTCGCATACGACGGGCTCCGCGCGCATGAAGTCCACCCGCTCTCGCACCTGATCGGCGTGAGCGCCGAGCACGACCACCACACGCCGGAGATCGGGGACCGCGCACTGGGCGCGGATCGCGTGTTCCAACAGCGGGCGCCCGTCCAGGTCGGCGAGGAGCTTGGGCTCCGGGCCGAACCGCGTTCCCTCCCCAGCGGCCAGGATCAGCCCACAGATCACGCCGGCACCTCATGGATCCGGCCGCGGCCCTGGGCCAGGCGGCCACCGTCGCGCCCGTGGCGGGCGGCGACGACCTCGGCCAGGATCGAGAGCGCGGTCTCCTCGCGTCCGATCGCGCCCAGATTCAGCCCTACCGGCGCCGACAGACGCTCGAGCTCCTCCTCGCCCAGTCCCGCGGACACCAGGCGCTCGCGCCGCGCGGCCTGGGCGCGGCGGGAGCCCATTGCGCCGACGAAGCCGGCCGGCGAGCGCAGGGCGATGGTCAGCGCGGCGTCGTCGAGCTTGGGGTCGTGGGTGAGCACGACGATCGAGGTCGCGGGGTCGATCCCGCCCAGGCGCGCGAACGCCTCGTCCGGCCATGAGGCGATCACCTCCAGCGCATCGGGGAACCGCTCCGGCGTGGCAAATCTCTCGCGCGGATCGACGACGTAGGGGCGCCATCCGGTGGCGAGGGCCAGGGTGCACAACGGCGCCGCGATGTCGACCGCACCGAACAGGACCAGGCGCGGGGCGGGCGCCACCACGTCGATAAACAGTGGGCCGCGCCGCTCGGAGGCGTCGGTCCACAGCAGCTCGCCGGCGGCCCGTACGGCCTCGTCGTCGAGCTCGGGGGCGCCGAGCGATCCGGAACGTGCGCCGTCGGCCTCAACCAGGAGCTTGGCCCCGGGGGCCGCGCCCTCCAGCAGAGTCACCTCGGCGGCCCGCCCGCCCTCCCGGGCGATCTCCTCGAACCGGCCGGGCTCGTACCGCTCTATCCACACGTCGATCTCGCCGCCGCATGGCAACCCGACATCCCAGGCCTCGGAGTCGGCGATCCCGAAGTGCACGAGCTGCGGACCACTGCCCTTCATCACCTGCTCGGCGAGCTCGACGACCGCACCCTCGACGCACCCCCCCGAGACGCCGCCGGCGATTTCCCCGCGGTCGCTGACCGCCATCTTCGCGCCCGGAGCCCGTGGGGCCGAGCGCTGAACATCGACCACGGTGGCGATGGCGATCTTGTCGCCGCGCTCGCGCCAGCTCGTGACTTCGTCCAGAACGTCCTTCATTTCAGATCTCCTCCAGGATGCAAGCCAGCTCCTCCAGCGAGGCGAGCGAGTTGCCGGCCAGGAGCTCGTCCGTATATGGCACCGCCGCGCGCATACCGCGCGTGAGCGGCTCGAAATCGGGGTGGGCGGCCAGCGGATTGAGCCACACGAGGCGGTGCGCGCTGCGGCGCAGCCGGGCCATCTCGGCCTCCAGCTGGGCGGGATCGCCACGGTCCCATCCGTCGGACAGGACGACGACGACGGCCCCGCGACCGACACGCCGCCCGTGCGTGCGGTTGAGCTCGGCGAGCGCGGACCCGATCCGGGTCCCGCCCGCGAAGTCGGTGACCGCGCCGGTGGCCCGGGCGAGCGCCAGGTCGTGGTCGCGGCCGGCGAGCTCGTTCGTGATTCGGGTCAGGCGCGTTCCGAAGGCAAACGCCTCGACCCTCCTCCGGGCGGCCACGGACGCGTGCATGTACTGGAGCAGCATCCGGGCGTACGGCGCCATCGAGCCCGACACGTCGCACACCAGCACGACCGGCCGAGGACGGTCGGTGGGCGCCCGCCAGTGGCGGTGGATCGGCTCGCCGCCGGTGCGCAGCGAAGCCCTGACCACTCGACGCAGATCGGGGGTGTGGCCGGTCCGGCGCCGGACCGGGCGCGTGCGCCGCGAGAGCCTGGTCGGTCCCCGGCGGGCCAGCCGCGCGATCAGCTCCTTAGCGAGCGCCATCTCGGCCTCGCTGTACTGGGCGAAGTCCTTATGCCGGAGCAGCTCGACGTCGCTCCACGCGGCCGGAATGGCGGCGGGCTCCTCGGCGGCCTGGACCGCAGCCGGCGAGCCCGGGATCGCCGCCCGCGGGAGCACGGCGCGCTGCATCGCCCCCAGCTCCTCGAGCGGGTCGCGGTCCGAAGCGACCGTTTCGCGGCCGTCACCGAACACGGCGTCGAACGCGGCGTCGAAACGGGGCAGGTCGGCACGAGCTGAGCACAGCACCGTGCGCAGGGCCAGCCGCGAGTCCCCGCGCGAGGTGGAGTCGATCGTGTTCAGTGCCCGGTGGGCGCCGAGCAGCTCCCCCACTCCCACGCGGGACCCCTGCGCCCGCATCGCCGCGGCCAGAGACCCGAGCCGCGCGATCACGACATCGCCCTCAGACACCCTCGAGCACCTTGCGCTCGCGCACCCGCAGTACGTCTTCGTGCACCTTCAGCGCGGCGCCGAGCGTCTCGTCGAGGCTCGCCGCGTCTCCGAGGGCAAGCAGAGCCCGCGCCCAGACCAGGGTCTCGCCGACGCCCGGCAGCTTGTACAGGTCGCCGTGCTCCCGCAGGCGGCCCACGGCCGCGACGACACGGCTGGCGATCGCCTCGGGGACGCCCGGGATCCGGGCGTGGACGATCGCCCGCTCGCGCTCCGGGGTCGGGTAGTCGATCCAGTGGTACAGGCAGCGGCGCTTGAGCGCGTCGTGAAGCTCGCGGGTGCGGTTGGAGGTCAGGATGACCACCGGACGGCGCTTCGCGGAGACGGTGCCCAGCTCCGGAATCGTGACCGCGAAGTCGGAGAGGAACTCGAGCAGGAAGGCCTCGAACTCGTCGTCGGCGCGGTCGACCTCATCGATCAGCAGCACCACCGGCCCGTCATGCTCCAGCGCCTCCAGCAGCGGCCGGCGCAGGAGGAACCGCCGCGAGAACAACTCGCCCTGGTCGACGCCCGCCTCCGCGGCCCGCAGGGCCAGCAGCTGCCGGGCGTAGTCCCAGTCGTAGACCGCGTGGTGCAGGTCGATCCCCTCGTGGCACTGAAGGCGGATCAGGCGTGCGCCCGTGCCGCCCGCCAGCGCGCGCGCCACCTCGGTCTTGCCGACGCCCGCCTCGCCCTCCAGCAGCAGCGGCTGCTCGAGCACCACGGCGAGCTGGACCGCTAGCGCCAGCGGCCTGTCGGCCAGATAACCCTCGGCGGCAAGCGCATCGCTCGCCGCCTCAACCGAACCGAGTTGCACAAACGTCACACACTCATGATGCCAACCCGGCGGCCCGCTCCAGCGCGCGCCGGGAGAGCACCCGCGCCAGGTGGCTCTTGTACTCGGCGCTGGCGTTCAGGTCCGCCGGTGGATCCGTCCCCTCGGCGGCCTGGTCAGCCGCCTTGGCGATGCTGTCCTTGCTCAGGTGTTGTCCGCGGAGATGCTCCTCGACCGCCGTGGCCCGGAGCGGCACCGAGCCCATGTTGGTGAGCCCGATCCGAACGTCCTCGCAGATGTCGCCGGTCTGCTTGACGACCGCGCTCACCGCGACCATCGCCCAGTCCTCGCTGCGGCGGTTGAACTTCTCGTACGCGAACCCCCAGCCGTCCAGGGCCGGAACGCGCACTTCGGTCAGGACCTCGCTCTGGCCCACCGCGGTCTCGAGGTAGTCGCGGAACAGGTCCGCGGCCGCCACCGAGCGCTGGCTGTCGGCCCCCTGGAGCGTTACCGTCGCCTCGGTGATCAGCATCACGGCAGGCAGATCGGCGGCTGGGTCGCCGTGGGCCAGCGAGCCGCCGATCGTCCCCCGGTTTCGAACCTGGGGATCGGCGATTGTGCCCGCCACGGTGGCCACGATCCCCAGCTCGGGGGTCCGCTCAAGCTCGGCGTGAGGCGTCATGGCCCCGATTCGCCAGGTTCCGTCCTCGCGCTGGATCCCGTGCAGGCCCGGCACCTTCCTGAGATCGACCAGGAGGGCGGGTGAGGCGAGGCGCAGCTTCATCAGCGGCAGCAGCGAGTGCCCGCCGGCCAGCAGCTTCGCCTCCTCGCCGTTCTCGACGAGAACGCGAATCGCCTGGTCCAGCGTGTCTGGTGCGACGTAATCGAACTCGGCGGGAATCATGCCGGTACACCTCCTTCCTGGCCCGCACCCCGGGCCTCTGTGAGCGCCTCCCACACGCGCAGCGGGGTGAGGGGCATGTTGATGTACGGCACTCCGAGCGGCCGCAGTGCGTCGATCACCGCATTGGTCACGGCCGCGCTGGCCGCGATCGTGCCCGCCTCGCCGACGCCCTTGGCGCCCAACGAGTTGACCGGCGAGGGCGTCTCGGTGCGATCGGTCTCGAAGTTCGGCAGCTCGGCCGCCGTGGGCAGCGCGTAGTCGACAAACGTCCCGGTGACCAGCTGGCCCTCATCGTCGTAGTGCACGCGCTCGTACAGCGCCTGGCCGATGGCGTGGACGATCCCGCCGTGGACCTGTCCGTCGATCAGCAGCGGGTTGATCGCCTTACCGCAGTCGTCGACCGCGACGTAGCGCAGGACCCGGACCTTGCCGGTCTCGGGATCCAGGTCGACGATGCAGGCGTGGGCCCCGAACGGGAAGACGAAGTTCTCGGGGTCGTAGAACCCGGTTTCCTCCAGCCCGGGCTCCATTCCGTCGGGGACGAGGTTCAGATAGGCGGCGCCGGCGACCTCAGCCAGCGTCATCCCTTTGTCCGGCGAACCCCGGACGACGAACCTGCCGCCTTGAAGCTCGATGTCCTCGGGCGCCGCCTCGAGGCTGTGGGCGACGATCGCCCTGGCCTTGTCGGCCACCTTAACGGCGCATCGGGCGATCGACTCACCCCCTGTGGCCAACGACCGGGAGCCGTAGGTGTTGCGTCCCTCGGGGCCCATCGAGGTGTCGCCGTGGAGCACCTCGACGACCTCAGGGTCGACGCCCAGCTTGTCGGCGACGATCTGCGCGAACGCAGTCTCGAGCCCCTGTCCGTGCGGAGACGTGCCGGTGTAAACCGTGACCGCGCCGGTGTTGTGCACCCGGACCATGGCCGATTCGAAGAAGCCGGCCTGGATGCCGAAACCCTCCGGCCCGACCACCCGCGACGGAGCCAGGCCGCAGATCTCGGTGTACGTCGAGAACCCGATCCCGCGATACACGCCCCGGCTCCTGAGCTCCTCCTGTTCGCGCCGGAAGGCCGGCATGTCGACGTGCTCAAGCAGCCGGTCGAGCGTCTTGTCGTAGTCCCCTGAGTCGTAGATCACCCCAACCGCGGTCTCGTGCGGGAAGTCGTCGGCCGGGATGAAGTTCTTGCGCCGGATCTCAAGCGGGTCGATGCCGAGCTCGACCGCGAGCTGGTCCAGGGTGACCTCGATCATGTGCGTGGCCTCGGGCCGCCCGGCGCCTCGGATCGCGTCGGTGGCGAACTTGTTCGTGAACACCCCGACGATGTCGGTCTGAACAGCGGGGAACTTGTAGCAGCCGCTCATCACGAACGCCCCGAGCGACGGGATCATCGGCGTGAGCAACATGTTGTAGGCGCCGAGGTCGGCGATGATCTTCGTATGGAACGCGGTCACCGTACCGTCGCGCTTGGCGCCGATCCGCACGTAGGCGATCTGGTCGCGGCCCTGGTGGGCGACCTGCATGTTCTCGGAGCGCGTCTCGATCCACTTCACGGGGTGGTCGAGCTTCCTCGAGCACCACGCCGCCAGCACCTCCTCGCCGTACACATTGAGCTTGGAGCCGAAGCCGCCCCCGACCTCGGGCGCGATCACCCGCACGCGCTGCTCGTGGATGCCCAGAAGCAGCGCTAGGAACAGGCGCAGGAAGTGCGGGACCTGCGTGGCGCTCCAGACCGTCAGCTCGCCGGCCCGGTAGTCGGCCAGCACGCCGCGCGGCTCGATCGGCGCGCCGGCGGTGCGGTGATTGACCACCCGCCGCTCGACGATCACGTCGGCCTCGGCGAACCCGGCCTCCAGGTCTCCGCCGCCGAGCGACCACTCGTGGACCTGGTTGGTCTGAAAATCGTCGTGCACGAACGGCGGCCCGGAGAGCGCGTCCTCGGGATCGGTCACCACGGGCAGCGGGTCGTACTCCACGACCACGTCCTCCGCGGCGTCGACGACCGCGTAGCGATCCTCTCCGAGCACGACCGCGACCGGATCGCCGACGTGCTTGACCGCGCCCTTGGCCAGGGGCCAGTGGGGTGGGTTCTTCACCTCGACCCCCGGCGGGACCCAGGCCATCGGCAACGGACCACTCAGGTCGCTCAGGTCCTCTCCGGTGAACACACTGTGCACGCCCGGGCGTTCCCGCGCCGCGGAGGCGTCGATCGAGACAATCCGGGCATGGGCCTCGGGCGAGCGGACGAACGCCATCCACAGGGTCCTCGGCAGCGAGATATCGTCGACGTAGCGGGCCTGTCCGGTGATCAGGCGCGGGTCCTCCTTGCGCCGCAACCCCCGTCCGACGTGAGTCCGGCCTCCGTTGGTCGCGGTCGCACTCATGCCGACACCTCCGAGCCCGAGGACGGCGAGGCCGCCGTCGTCGTCGCGCCCTTCCCCTTGGCCGCGTCGAGCACCGCCTTGACGATGTTGTGATACCCGGTGCAGCGGCACAGGTTGCCCTCGAGCGCCTGTCGGACCTCCTGCTCGGTCGGGTTCGGGTTCTCGGCCAGCAGGCCGGCCGCGGCCATGATCATCCCGGGCGTGCAGTAGCCGCACTGGAGGCCGTGGTCGTTCCAGAACGCCTCCTGGAGCGGGTGCAGCCCTCCCTCGGGCGCCATTCCCTCGATCGTCGTCACCTCGGCGCCGTCGGCCTGAACGGTGAGCACGGTGCAGGACTTCACCGCCCGGCCGTCCATGTGCACGGTGCAGGCACCGCAGTTGGACGTATCGCAGCCGACATGGGTCCCGGTCAGGCCGAGGTTGTCGCGCAAGGCGTGCACGAGCAGCAGGCGCGGCTCCACCTCGAGGTGGTGATCCACGCCGTTGACGCGGAGGTGCACAGGTATCGGTGTGCTCATCCTCTCCCTCCAAGTTCGCGGGGCATGGGGTCCGCGCAAGGCCCACGACGCGGCCTACGTGGCCCACGACCCGACCTTACTCCACGGGCGTCGGCGTGTGAAGTCCGCCTTCTGCGGGGCATCGGGGCAGCGACACCATCAGCGAACAGGTCGCGCGGGGCAGGCGGGCCAAACGGTCGCGGGCCGTCACTGCTTGACCGTGAGCGTGGCCGGGCCTGCCGCAGCCACCACCGGCTCCCGGACCCGCTGAGACCGCGCGGCTGTCGGGCCGTCCGGAACTCTCCGCAGCGCGACCAGGCCGGCGGCCGCCACCGCGAGGCAGACCACGGCCCCGAGTCCCAGACCGGCGCGCGCCCCCAGTACCGCCATCAGCCAGCCGACGATGGGACCGCCGATCGGGGTCGATCCCTGGAAGGCCACGAACCAAAGCGCCATCACCCGGCCTCGCATCGACGGCGCCGCGTTCAGCTGGAGCGTCGAGTTGCCCGTGGCCATGAACGAGATGCTGGCCCCGCCGGCCAGAGCCAGTGCCGCCAGCTCGAGCCCGAGGCTCGGTGCGAGCGCCGCCAGCGCGACGGCGACGCCGAAGACCCACGAGGCGGCCACGAGCGGGCGCAGACCGGTCCGGCCACGCGCCGCGACCGCAAGCCCGCCGAGCACCGCGCCGACCCCCATCGCCGCGGTCATGAAGCCGAAACCGGCGGCTCCCGCGTGCAGGCCACGGCTGGCCATCACGGGGAGCGTGACCTGGAACTCGTAGGTCAGGCAGCCGACCACCCCCATCATCAGCAGGGGCACCGCCAGCTCCCGCGTACCGCGGACATAGCGCAGCCCCTCACGCAGCTGGCCCCGGGCCCGCGGAGCGGGCTTGCTCGGCCGCAGCGCGGTGAGGTCCATCGTGATCAGCGAGGCGACGACGGCGACGAAGCTGGCGGCGTTGACCAGGAAGCAGATCCCTTCGCCGACGGTCGCGATCAGGATTCCGGCCACCGCCGGTCCGATGGCGCGGGCCACGTTGACCAGCACCGAGTTCAGGCTGACGGCGTTGCGCAGGTGGTCGGGGCCGACCAGCTCAAGCATGAACGACTGCCGCGAGGGGTTCTCGAACGCGTTGTTGAGGCCGAGGATCACGGCCAGCACGCCGATCTCCCACACCCGTACGGCGCCCGTGACGGTGAGCAGCCCGAGCGCGAGCGCCTGAAGGCCCATCGCGCTCTGCAGGCCGATCATCACCTTTCGCTTGTCGACGCGATCGGCGATCACGCCCCCGTAGGGAGCCAAGAGCAGCACCGGCAGCGTCTGGAGGGCGATGACGAGGCCCAGAGCGGTGCTCGAGTGGGTCAGGCTCAGGACCAGCCAGGCCTGGGCGGTCATCTGCATCCAGGTGCCGATCAGCGAGATCGCCTGGCCGCCGTAGTAGCGTCGGTAGTTGGGAACCGAGAGCGCAGCGAAGGTGGTGCGGCCGGCGCGCATGACGCGCGTCACGGCCGCCGGTCCTTCAGCTGTTCGGCCAGCGATTCCAGCGCCGGCAGCGCCCTCTGGACGGCGCGCCGGTCTCGCTCGGAGAGCTCGCCCAGCGCGACGTTCAGCGCGTCGGTCCGTTCGCGGCGCATCCGCTCAGCCAGCCGGCGGCCCGCGGCGGTCGCCTGGACCCACGCCGCACGCCGGTCGCCCTCGTCCGACGTGCGCTCGAGCAGGCCGCCGTCGACGAACTCGGCGATCACTCGCGAGAGCATCGTCGGGTTGATGCCCTCGGACTCCGCCAGCTCGGACAGACGGATCGGTCCGCTCCGGACCACGTTCAGCAGCACCGAGATCCGCGTCGGCGTCAGTCCCGCGGCGATTCCGGCCGCGGTCGGCCGCAGCCGCCGGGACAGCCTGCCCACCGCGACCCTCAGGCGGGAAGCGGTGTCGAGATCGATGTCGGGGATGAGCGTGGTCATAAATACTTGCTTGTTGGCAAGCATTAGTTTAGCAGTTGGCTAGGGCGCGTGGACATCTCTATGCGGCGATGAGACGGCCATTCCCTCCCCGCTCAGGGGGGTCAGGCGCCCGGCCGTCTCTATGCGGCGACAGCACGACGCACGCGCCTATCCGTGAGGGGTGTGTCGCCTGGCCGCGCGGTCACGCCACACACCCCCTCTCATCGACGACGACGCGCGGTCCCATCGCCGCGGCCCCGTCCATCACACCCGGAAGCGGAGCGCCCCCTACTCGAACCTCGGTGCCACCCAGCCCGGGAAGATGTCCGGCAGCCCGTCGCTCACGCGATCGGTGAAGTGGGCCGGGCGCTTCTCCAGGAACGAGGTGACGCCCTCCACCGCGTCGGCGGACTGGCCGCGGGAGAACAGCGCTCGCGAGTCGGCCCGGTGGGCGATCATCGGGTGCTCGGCGCCGAGCATCGTCCACATCATCCGGCGAGCTAGGGCCACGGACACCGGGGCGGCGTTGTCGGCGATCTCGCGCCCGAGCGCGCGGGCTGCGTCGAGTAGCTCGCCGCCCGGGTGCAGGCTGCGAACCAGACCGCTCGTCAGCGCCTCCTGGGCTGTGAAGATGCGCCCGGTGGAGACCCACTCCATCGCCTGGCTGATGCCAACCAGGCGGGGGAGGAACCAGCTCGAGCACGCCTCGGGGGTGATTCCCCGGCGCGCGAACACGAACCCGATGCGGGCGTCGTCGGCGGCCAGCCGCATGTCCATGGCCAGGGTCATCGTCGCTCCGACCCCGACGGCCGGACCGTTGATCGCGGCGATCACCGGCTTGGTGCAGTCGAACACCCGCAGCGTCAGCTGCCCCCCGTTGTCCTCGGGGACGGCGCCCGCCGCCTCGCGGGCGCGCCAGTCGAAGGTCTCTCCCCCGCGCTCCAGATCGGCCCCGGCGCAGAACGCCCGGCCGGCGCCGGTGACGATGACCGCGCGGACGCCGTCATCGGCGTCAGCGTGGTCGAAGGCCTCGATCAGCTCACGAGCCATCGTCTCGGTCCAGGCGTTCAGACGGTCCGGACGGTTGAGGGTGATGGTCAGGATGCCGTCCTCCGAGTCCATCATGATCTGCTGGAAGTCCATGCTCAGCGCCCTTTCTAGCGGCTACAATTGCTAGCGCAAGCATATGTCAGCTCCTGCGGAAACGACAGCCTCAACATGCGCCTACGTGCTCGGCGTCGACGGCCTGGCCAAGTGGTCGGACGTCCACGCTGACGCGTGGATCGGCTTGCTCGAGACCCACAAGCGGCTGACCCGGGCGCTCGACGCCGAACTCGAGGCCGAGCACGGCCTGAGCCTCAGTGCGCTGGAGGTCCTGGGGCGCCTGGCCGCCGCTGAGGGACACAGCATGCGCCTATCGGCAGTGGCCGCCTCCTGCGGGCTCAGCCTCAGCCGGGTCTCCCGCATCATCGACTCGCTCGAGGCCCGCCGCCTGGTCGAGCGGCGCGCCGTGGAGTCCGATGCGCGGGCGGTCGACGGTCACCTGACGGACGCCGGCCTGGAGCTCGTGCGGCGAGCTCAGGCCAGTCATTTCGCGGCCGTGCAGCGCCGTTTCTTCGAGTCGCTCAGCCAGGATGAGATCGCTTCCCTGGCCGGGATCTTCTCGCGCTTTGCCCCCCGCGCCGCCGAGGCCTGCACGAGTTCCGACTAGCGGCTTGCCCTCGCCTCTGGACCGCCTGATCGAACGGTTCGACCCGACGGTGTTCGACGTCGGGCGCAGGCGCGCGCGGCTGCGGATCGACGGGGCCGGCCGCCAGCCACGAGACGTGATCATCGAGGACGGGCACGCTCGCGTGACGACCCCCGATGGTCACTTCGACGCCCAGCTGAGTGCCGATCGCGAGACCTGGGAGGCGATCGCCGAGGATCTGCGCGGTGGCCTCGCCGCCTTCCGCTCGGGCCGGCTGCGCGTCCGCCGGGATCTGCACCTCGGCGTCGGGTTCCTGGCCGCCACCGCGGCCCCGGACGGCCCCGGCCGCCTCCGCATCCGCTCCGTCCAGACCCGGGCCGGCTCGATCTCGACCATGGAGGCTGGCACGGGCGAGCCGGTCCTCCTGCTCCACGGGCTGGGGGCGACCAAGGCTTCGTTTCTGCCCACGATCGGCGCGCTGACGCCCGCGTATCGAACGATCGCCGTCGATCTGCCCGGCTTCGGCGACTCGTCCAAGCCGCTGCTCGGCTCCTACGACGCACGGTTCTTCTCGGACGCCATCGAGGCGCTCCTCGACGCGCTCGAACTGGACCGGGCCCACGTCGTCGGCAACAGCATGGGCGGCCGCGTGGCGATCGAGGTGGGTCTTCAGGCGCCCCACCGCGTCGGTCGCGTCGTACTCCTGGCGCCCTCGCTGGCGTGGTTGCGAGCGCGGCCCTGGGCCCCGTACCTGCGCTGGATCCCGACCCAGCTGGGCGCCATTCAGCCGGCGCCGCGCCGGGTGGTCGAGATGCTCGTTCGCCGGGCGATCCCGGGGGCGAGCGAGGAATGGACGAGCGCCGGGATCGACGAGTTCCTGCGCTGCTACCTCCAGCCGACCGGTCGTGCGGCGTTCTATGCCGCGGCCCGCAGCATCTACCTGGAGGAGCCCCACGGCCCGGACGGGTTCTGGACGCGGTTGCCGTCGCTCAAACCGGAGGCGCTGTTCGTGTGGGGTCGGCGCGACGTGCTCGTCCCGTTGGCCTTCGCGCGCCACGTCCGTGAGGGCCTGCCGGCCGCCCGGCATCTCGAGCTCGATTGCGGTCACGTCCCCCAGCTCGAGCGCCCCCGCGAGACGCACCAGGCGATCGAGCAATTTCTGGGCGCAGATCGACTGGACGACCGACCGTAACGGTCTACGCTCCCAATCGATGAGCGGCGCCGACGTCGGACTGGCGGTCTCAGTCTTCCTGGCCTGCGCCGTCGAGGCGGTCGAGGCGCTGACCATCGTGCTCGCGGTCGGCCACACGCGCAGCTGGAGATCGGCGTTCACCGGTGTGGGGGCCGCCGTCGTGACCCTGGCCGCGGTGACCGCCCTGCTGGGCCCCGCCCTCACCGCGCTGCCGATCAACGTCCTCCGCGTCATCGTCGGGGGCCTCCTGCTCATCTTCGGCCTGCAGTGGCTGCGTAAGGCCATCCTTCGGGCGTCCGGTCTCAAGGCCCGGCACGACGAACACGAGGCCTACGAACACGAGCTCGAGGCGGCGCGTGAAGCGGGCAAGGTGAAGACCGGATTGGACCCCTACTCGTTCACGATCGCGTTCAAGGGCGTCCTGCTCGAGGGGCTCGAGGTCGTCTTCATCGTCCTCACCTTCGGGGCCAATCAGCACAACGTCGGGCTGGCCGCAGCCGCCGCCGCCGTGGCCGTGCTGGTGGTGGTGCTCGCCGGGCTGGCCGTGCATGCGCCGCTGGCCCGCGTCCCCGAGAACACGCTGAAGTTCGCCGTCGGAGTGATGCTGACCTCGTTCGGGACGTTCTGGGGAGCCGAGGGCGCCGGCGCACACTGGCCCGGCGACGACGCCGCCCTGCTGGCCATCATCCCCGCCGTGCTGCTGGTCGCGATCGGGCTGGTCGCGCTCCTGCGCCGGCGCGTGGCTCGCGAGAACCAGGGTCCGGTGCGGACCGAGGCTGCGGTGCACGCATGAACCGGGTCACGGCGCTGCTCCGCTTCTTGTGGGACTTCGTCGTCGGCGACGACTGGCGGATCGCCGCCGGGGTGACCCTTGCGCTCGCGCTCACCGCTGTGGTCGCCGACGCCGGCGTTGCCGCCTGGTGGATCGTGCCCGCGGCCGTGGCCGCGCTCCTCGCCGCCTCGGTGTGGCACGCCGCGCGCGGTTGACCCCCCGAATGTCGGGTTGCAGCCGCCGCCGAGTAGCCTGGCGCGTCCTGCTGCCGGAGCTTTGTTGACGTGGACCAGACCAGCGAGAGCACGGGCGCGGTGCTCCTCACGGGGGCGAGCGGCTTCGTGGGCATGGAGCTCCTGGCCCGCTATCTGGAGCGCGGCCAGCGGCGCGTGATCGCGCTGGTCCGGGCGCCCAGCGATGTGGGCGCCCGGGCGCGGATCGACGCCCTGCTCTCGAACCTGTTCGGCGCCCGAGGGGCGCACTACGCGGGGCGCGTCGAGTCGCTGGCTGCCGACCTGACCGCGCCGAGGCTGGGTCTGGCCCCGGCACGGTACGACACCATCGCCCGGCGGGCGACGACGATCGTCCACTGCGCAGCCTCGGTGTCGTTCGCCATATCGCTCGAGCAGGCGCGCGGGATCAACCTCGAGGGCACGCGGAGAATGCTCGAGCTCGCCGACCAGGCCCAGGACCACGGAGGGCTCACGCGCTACGCGCACGTCTCGACCGCGTACGTCGCCGGCACCCACGATGGCCGGTTCGCCGAGGCCGATCTCGATCTCGGCCAGCGCTTTCACAACCCCTACGAGCAATCCAAGTTCGAGGCCGAGCGGCTCGTACGGTCACACCGGCGGCTGCCGTTCACGATCCTGCGTCCCAGCATCGTCGTCGGCGACCGCCGGAGCGGATGGACGGCCGCGTTCAACGTCCTGTACTGGCCGCTGCGCGCCTTCGCCCGCGGGCTGATCGACGCCGTCCCGGGAATCCCGTCCGCCCCGGTCGATGTGGTCCCGATCGACTACGTCGCCGACGCCATCCACGAGCTGTGCGAGCAGCCGGGTGGAACCG
Source organism: uncultured Solirubrobacterales bacterium (assembly GCA_963704385.1). Lineage (GTDB taxonomy): Bacteria > Actinomycetota > Thermoleophilia > Solirubrobacterales > Solirubrobacteraceae > Palsa-465. The sequence continues at coordinate 3,378,081 of OY969904.1, read as the reverse complement.
GCGCGACCTACCACCTGACCGCCGGCGCGAACGCGAGCACGCTCGGCGAGATCGCCCTTCTGGCCAGCCGCTACTTCCGCCGGCCGTTGCCGAAGGTGCTCGCGCCCGAGGAGTTCGCCGCCCAGCAGCGCGGCTCGACCCGGCCCGACGCTCTCGAGAGCAGCTACGACTACTTCCCGTACTTCTCGATGCGCGCCAGCTTCGACGACGGCGCCGCGCGGGCGCGGCTCGAGCCTGCCGGTATCACCGCCTCGCCGCTCCGCGAGTACCTCGATCGCCTGCTGGACTTCGCCACGGCCAGCCGTTGGGGCAAGCGCCCGATCGCCCGGGGGGAGGCGCTCGCCGCCTAGCAGCACCTGGGCTGGCCCGCGGAGGCGCTCGCCGCCTAGCAGCACGGCTGCCCGTGGAGGCCCCCCAGCCGGGGGGTTCTGGCCGGTCCGGCTTGTCTGTAGGTGCGCGGGAATGCATGGTCAGAGAAGTGGCGACGCTGGTTGACACTGCCCGCTTCCGCGCGACCGACCCCGACCCGCTCGTGTCGGCTTCGTTCGCGTGCCCTGTGTGCCTGCACGGCGACTCCGTCGAGTGGCACGCGGCGCTGGACGGATACGATCCGTCGGTGCAATGCCATTGCTCCCACTGCGATCAGCGCTGGCGGGTCTTTCTGGCCCCAGACCAGGCGCTGCGCTTCGGGCTGATGGCCTCGCACCTCGGCTAGTCGGCCTGGGGCCATGAGCACGATCGGGACCGCGCACCGGCGCTCCGGCGTCGGGATCGAGGCAGTCGAGCTGTTTGTCGCCGTGCTCGCCCAGTCCAACCGCGGGCAGGTGGCCGGCGATGGGTTCTACGACCGCCTGTGCGAGGCGGTGTGCCATCTGGCCCGAATGCGGCGAGCCGTGATCTTCCGGTACGACGACGCTAGCCGCCGCGTGCGCGCGGCGGGCGCGCATGACGTCGACCTGGCGCCGTTCGCCGATGCGTACCTGACGGTGGAGTCGGCGCCATTCGCCGCCCAGGCCCTCCGCGAGGATCGCGTGGTCGAGGTGGTCGGCGATATCGCCGAGCGGGTCCCGGCGGAATTCGCGGCGCTCATCCCCGAGCCGGTCCGGCTGGTCTGCGCCCCGATGGCGGCAGCCGGGCGTGACATCGGCGTGATCCTGGCCGACCGGCTGCTGTCCGACCCGCCCTTGGACGACGGCGAGCGCGATCTGCTCTGGAGCCTCGGCAAGGCGGCCGCTCTGGCCTCGGTAGCCCGGATCGTCGCCACCCAGGCCGAGAAGTCGCGGGCGCTCGAGCACCGCATCGACCTCGCCCGGGAGATCCACGAGGACGTCATCCAACGCCTGTTCGGCGTGTCGATGGCGCTCGACGGTGACGGCGACCTGCCTGTTGCGGCGCGCCGGCGCTGCGCCAGCGAGACCCAGGCCGCGCTGGCCGACCTGCGCCGCGCACTTCAGCGACCGCTTGGCCGCCCTCCCCGGCCCACCCAGACGACGTTGCTCGACGAAGTGCGCCGGCTGGCACGCCGTCACCCCGACCTGCGCGTCACGCTCGTGTCCGGCGGCGACGTCGAGGTCCCGCCGGCCCTCGAGCCGCTCGCCCAGTCGGTGTTGACGGAGGCCGTGCGCAACGCCCACAAACACGCCAGCCCGACGCGGGTCGACGTCGGGATCGAGCGTGAGGACGGCGCCTTCGTGCTCGAGGTCCGAAACGACGGGATCAGCGGCCGGCCTGTGCGCACCGGCATGGGGCTCCGCCTGGCCGCCTTCGAGGCGCTCCAGAGCGGGGGTGTCGTCGAGTTCGGCGAGCACGAGCTGGGGATCTGGCAGGTACGACTGGTCGTCCCCGACGATGACTGAACCCAAACCCAAGCCCGCCCCGGGGGCTCCGACCGACGAGCCTCGGAGCCCGGAGCGCCTGCGCGTGCTGGTGGTCGACGATCACGACGTTGTCCACTGGGGCTTTCGGCTGATGCTGACTCAGCAGGCCTGGGTCGAGCGCTGCCTGAGCGCGCACTGCGGAGGCGACGCGATCGAACTCGCGATCCGCTACCGGCCGCACGTGGCCCTGGTCGACCTGTTCATCGGGGAGGAATCGGGCGCGGAGATCTGCGCGCAGTTGCGGGCCACCGAGCCGCTGACGCGGGTGCTCCTGTTCTCCGGCGCCGGCGAGATCTCCCCGTCCGCGGCCCGCGCGGCCGGCGCGTCCGGATTCGCCTACAAGGACTGGCCGGCCCGCCGGATCGCCAGCGCTGTACGCGCGGTCGGCCGGGGCAAGACGGTGTTTGACCGCCACGACCGTCAGCCCGCGCTCGGGCTCTCCGACCGGGAGCGCTCGGTCCTCAAGCTGATGGCCGGGGGCTCGACCAACCCGGAGATCGCCGAGGCGCTGCACCTGTCGAGGCACACGATCAAGGAGCACACCAGCGCCGTGTACCGGAAGCTGGGCGTGCGCAACCGGACCGAGGCGGTCCAGCGCGCCGAGCGCCTCGGGCTGTGCTGAGGGATTAGTCCCCCGCCCGCCCGACCCTCAGCGCCGGAATCGCTGCCCGAGCCGGGTCTTGGCGTTGAACGCGGCCTTGCGGTCCAGAACTACCGCAGCGCTGAGATGTCGCCCCGATTGACCGCGTCGAACGTCCGGCGCACGAGCTCGGCGCTCGGAGAGGTTGTGGCGCTCATGCCGCCGCCCCTGTCCGCTGCGGCGTCTCCGCGTAGTCGTAGAAGCCGCGGCCCGTCTTGCGGCCGAGCCGCCCGGCCACGACCATGCGCTTCATCAGCGGCGGCGGGGCGTACTCGTCGCGCTTGAACTCCTCGTACAACGAGTCGCAGACGGCGTAGAGGACGTCCAGGCCGATCAGGTCGCACAGGGTCAGCGGGCCCATCGGGTGCCCGCAGCCGAGCTTCATCCCCGCATCGATGTCCTCGCGCGAAGCGAACCCCTCTTCGTACATGCGCACGGCGGCCATCAGATACGGGACCAGCAGCATGTTGACGATGAACCCGGAGCGGTCCTTGGTGCGGATGGCCTGCTTGCCGACCTCCTCGGCGAATGTCTCGGCGGCCGCGACGGTCGTGTCCGCGGTCTCCAGCGCGACGACCACCTCGACCAGCTTCATCACCGGCACCGGCGAGAAGAAATGCAGGCCGAGCACCCGCTCCGGGTGACGGGTCCAAGCCGCGAGCTCGGCGATCGGGATGGACGACGTGTTCGAGGCCAGGAACTGAAGCTCGGGCAGACGATCGTCGAGCAGGGCGAAGAGCTCGCCCTTGACCCTCGCGTCCTCGGTGACCGCCTCGATCACCGCGTCCGCGCCGGCCAGGTCCTCCAGCCGCCTCGTGTACACGATCCGGTCGATCAGCCCGTCCGCCTCCTCGCGCGAGAGCTTCTCCCGGGAGACCGCTCGGGCGACCGACGTCTCCAGCTGCACCCGGGAGCGCTGCAGCGGGGCCTCCTCCGGCTCAAACACGATCGCGTGCTTCCCGCCCGCGGCGGCGGACTCGGCGATCCCCGATCCCATGAACCCCGCTCCGACGACGCCGAGTACCGAAACGCTCATCTGATCACTCCTTTTCCTTGAGCTCCAAGAGCATCGTACGGACAACCGCGCGGCGGCCCGGCCCCCGCTTGATGTGTTGCTAGGCTTGGCTGGCCATGCTGCTTAGACGGTGACTTTTTACCCGCCTCGGCCGAGCCCCGCCTCGGTCGCAGGTCCCTGGTCACACCGTCCTTTGAGGAGCAAGTCGTGTCGGCAGTTGAAGTCGTAGAGCTGGAGAAGCGCTTTCACCGCGGTCGCCGCGCGCAACGCGGGACGGTCGCCGCCCTGGACCGGGTGTCGTTCAAGATCGAGCGCCGCGAGTGCGTCGCCGTGCTGGGCCAGAACGGCTCGGGCAAGTCGACACTCGTGCGAGCCCTGTCGACGCTGCTGCTGCCCGACGGCGGGCGCGCGTCGGTGTTCGGCCGGGACGTGGTGCGCGATGCGGCGGCCGTGCGGAGCCTGGTCAACCGCGTCTCGGTCGAGGCGTCCTTCTTCAAGCGCATGTCAGCGGCGGAGAACCTGTCCTACTCCGCGCGCTTCTATGGCCTGACGCCCAGGGTCACGCGCGCGCGCGTACCGGAGATCCTGGAGCGCGTCGGCTTCCCGTTGTCGCGGTCGCGAGATCGGATGGAGGATCTGAGCCGGGGAATGCAGCAGAAGGTGGCGCTCGCTCGCGCCCTGCTCACCTCGCCGGTGCTGTTGCTGCTCGACGAGCCCACCACGGGCCTCGACCCGCGCTCCAAGCGCGAGGTCCAGGCCTTCATCCGCGCCCTGCGCGCCCGCCACGACACGACGATCCTGCTGTGCACCCACGACCTCGCCGAGGCCGAGGCGCTGGCCGAGCGGGTCGGGATCCTGCACGCCGGGCGGCTGCTGGCGCTCGCGCCGCCGGACGAGCTCGTCGCCCACTACGGTGCGCAGACCCTCGAGGAGGCGTTCTTCACGGCGACCGGGGCGGCGCTCGAAGACGACGAAGCGGAGGTGACGATGTGAACGAGCTAGCCAGACCAAGCGGGCTCATCGGCGGACAGGACGCCCAACCAGATGTCGATCTGCGCACCGCGCTCCGCCGTCAGCTGATCGGCCTCGGGGGAGTCGTCGAGCGGAACGCGTACCTGATCAAGCGCTACGGCTGGTGGGAGCTGGCCTTCTTCCTCTGGACGGTGGCCAACACGCTGTCGATCGTGTTCATCGCCAAGGGCGTGCAGGCGGCCGGCGGCCATCTCAACGTCAACCGGGCGACGACGACCCTGCTCATCGGGGCCGTCATCTGGGCCTACCTGGGGATCATCTTCGAGATCATGACCGAGACCGTGGCCTGGGAGCGCTGGGAGGGGACGATCGAGTACACGTTCATGGCCCCGCTGGCCCGGGCCGTCCACCTGGGCGGCATGGGGCTGTTCGCGGTCCTCTACGGGGTCCTGCGCACGGCGCTGCTGTTCGCGGTCGTCGCCCTGTTCTTCGGTCTCCAGTTTCCGGAGGCGAACTTCGCCACCGCGCTCGTGCTGCTGGCCGTGGCCTCGGTCTCGTTCGCGGGCGTGGGGATGATCACCGCCGTGCTGCCGCTGATCTCTCCGGAGAAGGGCGCGCAGCTGGGCTTCATCGCCCAGGGCTTCCTGCTCGTGGTCTCGGGCGTCTACTACCCGGTATCGGTGCTGCCCCAGTGGATGCAGTGGCTGTCGACGATCTCGCCCGCCACCTACGCCCTGCGCGGGATCCGCGCCGCCGTCCTCGATGGCGCCAGCCTCAGCGGTGTGTGGGGCGACATCTGGCCGCTGCTCGTGCTCGGGGTCGTATCGATACCCGTCGGGCTGCTCGTCTTCCGGGCCGGCGAGCGCTACGCCAAGCGGCACGGGAAGCTGAAGCGGTCGGGGTGATGCCCCGGCCGCCTAGGTCCCGGGTGACAGCAGCCGGACCTCGATGACCCGCGGCCCGCGGGTGCAGGTGATCACGATCGCCAGCGGGAGGTTCGGGTAGACCTGCGGCCTGGTGGCGGTGCCGCATCGCCATCCGGCGATCATCCGGAACCCGGCCCGGGCGGGCGCCAGCAGTCTCCCCTCCCCGTCGTCGTAGGCCCACACGAGCTCTCGGGTCAGCGCACAGCTGCCCGCCCCCTGCTCGACGACAAACGCCGAGGAGGTCTGCAGATCCGCGATCGTCCGGCACGGAGCCCGTGTGGCCGCCGGGCTCGCTTCCGGAAATGCCACGGCCGTCAACCTGGCCGCCGCCACCGGAACGACGCGACCACGAGAGCCCTCGATCGTCGCGTTGGGCCGCCGGGCGGCGAGCTCTTCGAGGGCTGCCAGCTGTTCCGTCGGCGGCCCGGTGCCGACGGCGGCCGGGTCCTCGCCCCACACGTAGTCACCGCTGAGGACGGTCACATATGCGCCGAAGTCGCCGGTCGCTTGGGCCCTGCCGGGAGACGGCACCAGCCCGCAGACCCCGTCCGAGAAGCGGACGACGAGCGCCGGCGCTCCGTTTCCGGCGACGCCTCCGAGCTGCAGCCGACCGGGGCCGAGCGAAGCGTGGTTCCACGCATCGGCGCACCGCACGAGACCGGCCGTCGGGCCACCGTTGGAGGCGTCGCTCGCCCCCGCTCGCGAGCCCCCGCAGCCCGCCAGGGCGAGCACCGGGATCAGCGCGAGCGAGCTCCGGCGCACACCGGCCCAAGGCTACTCCGGGTGCCCAGCCGGCCGGCGAGGTCAGGGCGTCGAAAACCGACGCCTATCCGCATCGCTAGCGGCCCTGGCGGCGCGATATGCGGGTAAGCGTCGAAAACCGACGCCTATCGGCATCGCTAGCGGCCCTGGCGGCGTGATATGCGGGTAAGCGTCGCTCGGCTGCCCGCTCACAGCGAAACGCCCCGCGACGCCAGCCAGTCGGCGACATCGTCCGGCGGGTCGCCGCGCCACTGGGCCCTCGCGGCCAGTCGCAGCAACTCCCGGTCGTCGCGGTGCCCGTAGGCGCCCGGCTTCGCCGCCAGGTACAGCACGACGGCGGTGGCGACCGAGACGGCCGGATCCTCGATCTCATAGTCGGCGCCCTCGGCGGCGATTGCCAACCGCTCCTCCAGGTTCTCGACCGCGGTGATCGGCTCGTCGTCGTCCTCGAGCTGTTCCTCGAACTCGCCCAGCGCCGGCTCGCGGTCGTCGGGGTCGCAGATCTCGACCGCGCGGCGGACCAGCTGAGCGACGGTCGGAGTTGGGCGATCCATTGGACGGTCAGACTACGCCGATGCGCCGGCCATCTGCTCGGTGGCGATCGCCTCGATCGTCTCCCGGAGGGCGGCGACCCGCTCGGCCCCGAAGCGCTCAGCCCATTCACGCTCGATGTCGTCGATCAGGCACCGGCCGAGCGCCTGGGCCAGGCGGCCGCGCTCGGTCAGCCTGATGATCTTGGCCCGGCCGTCGGTTGGATCGGGCACGCGCTCGAGGTACCCCCGCTGCTCGAGATCGCTCGCGGCCTCCCCCACCGATTGCTTGGTCATGTGGGCCCGCTCGGCCAGGTCGGTGAGGCGCGACCCCTCGGGTTCGATGAAGCCGAACACGCATCCGTGGCTGATGCGGATGTCGTTGTACGGGGTCTCCTTCAGGCGCCTGTTCAGCTCCTTGGAGAACTCGTGCAGGGCCGTGTTCAGAAGGCGGATGAGCGGCTGGGGCTCCACAGCATCGAACTCGGTTGACATTTAGTCAGGCCTCCTGATAAGGTTCCCGAATTGTAAGGCAGCCTTACAAGGCTGCCTTACCAGTTTAGCACCGGACTTGGAGGAACCTGATGGCTAGAAAGTGGTGGACCTTACTGGCGGTGAGCGTCGGCACGTTCATGCTCCTGCTGGACATCACGGTGGTGAACACGGCCCTGCCCTCGATCCAGAGAGACCTGTCGGCCAGTTTCACCGACGTTCAGTGGGTGATCGACGCGTACACCCTCGCGCTCGCCGCAGTGGTGCTCACCGCCGGCTCGCTGGCCGACCGCCTCGGACGTAGGGCGATCTGGGCCGGTGGGCTCGCCATCTTCTCGCTGGCCTCGCTGGCGGCCGGGCTCGCGCCCGACGCCACGTTCCTCAACGTGGCGCGCGCGATCCAGGGGATCGGCGGCGCGGCCATGTTCGCCGTCTCGCTGGCCCTCGTGGCGCAGGAGTTCCCCGCCGGCCGCGAACGCGGCATGGCCATGGGGGTCTACGGAGCGACGATCGGCGTCGCGGTCGCGGTCGGCCCGCTGGTCGGCGGCGCGATCACGAGCGCGCTCGGCTGGCGCTGGGTGTTCTTCCTCAACGTCCCGATCGGCGTGGCGGCGGTCGCCGTGACGTTCGCCAAGATCCGCGAGTCCCGCGATCCGAACGCGACGCGCATCGATTGGCTCGGGCTGGCGAGCTTCAGCACGGCTCTGCTCATGCTGGTCCTGGCGCTCCTGCGCGGCAACGACGACGGCTGGGGAAGCCCCCTGATCCTCGGGCTGCTCTCGGGCGCGGGGCTCATGCTGGCAGCGTTCGTCGTGATCGAACAGCGTGTCTCGGAGCCGATGCTCCCGCTCGGACTGTTCCGGCGTCGTGCCTTCACGGGCGTTCAGTTCGCCGCCTTCGGGGTCTCCGCGTCCCTGTTCGCGCTGTTCCTGTACCTGACGCTGTATCTGCAGAACTACCTCGGTTACTCGCCCCTCCAGGCCGGGCTGCGCTACCTGCCGATCACCCTGGCGCCCTTCCTGGTCGCACCGCTCGCCGTCGCGCTCATGGCTCGGGTTCACGCGCGCGTGCTGATGGCGGCCGGGCTCTTGGGGGTCGGCGCCGGGCTGCTGATGATGTCCGGCCTGAGCGCGCATTCGGGCTGGACGACGCTGCTGCCCGGGTTCATCGTGGCGGGGATTGGGGTCGGCCTGCTCAACCCGGTGATCGCCGACGTCGCGGTGAGCGTCGTTTCCAAGGACCGCAGCGGAATGGCGGCCGGAGTCAACGACACGTTCCGTCAGGTCGCCATCGCCGTGGGCGTCGCCGCCTGGGGCGCGATCTTCCTGGGTCAGGGCGCGGCGAAGATCTCGTCGCTGACCGCCGGCACGCCCGCGGCCACCGGTGCTCATTCCCGCCAGCTGATTGAGGCGGCGTCGGGCGGGCGGCTGGCTTCGGCGCTCGCCGCCGTGCCCCACGGGGCCCGCCAGCTGGTGGCCAGCGCCACTCGCCAGGGCTTCCTCAGCGGCCTGAATTCGATTCTGGTCATCGGGGCCGTGGTGGCGTTCGCCGGAGCGCTCCTGGCCCTGTGGCTGGTCCGCGAGCACGAGATCGAGCGCGACCAGCCGGAGCTGCTTGCGGTCTCCGAGCCTGAGCTCCAGGCGATCGCGGCCTGAGCGACGTCGGGCTGGACACCACGCTCCGGCTCGACGAGGATCTGACTCCCGTGAGCAGCCACTCCATCACCCGCGTCGGTCGCGAGGACCTCGCCGATCTGCTGCCGCTGATGCGCGCGTACTGTGACTTCTACGAGGTCTCCCCGGCCGACGAGGACCTGCTGGTCCTGGCCAGCGCCCTGGTCGACGATCCGGAGCACGAGGGGCTCCAGCTCATCGCTCGCGACCCAGAAGGGCGACCTGTGGGTTTCGCCACGCTGTTCTGGACCTGGTCGACGACCACGGCATCGCGCATCGGCATCATGAACGACCTGTTCGTCAGCGACGACGCCCGCGGACAGGGGTTGGCCGACCGACTGATCGATGCCTGTCGCGCTGAGACGGCTCGCCGAGGAGCGAGCCGTCTGACCTGGCAGACGGCGCCGGACAATCTCCGCGCCCAGGCGGTCTACGACCGGGTCGGCGGCACTCGCGAGCAGTGGGTCGAGTACTGGCTCGACGCCAGGACGCCCCTGGGCACGGTGTAGCCGGGTTGGCGACCGACCACCACGGCGCTCGCTACGCATCAGCTGACCCGACGTTCGCGCCATCATGAGGGCATGGCGAAAGACCGGCTCGACCACCTGGACGAGGTCCTGGACGAGGTCCTGATCGGCGGGCGCGAGAAGCGACGGATCGTGATCGTCGACTACGACGAAAGCTGGCCGGCACGGTTCGAGGTCGAACGCGACCGGGTGAAGCGGGCGCTGGGCAGCGTGGCCATCGGCATCGAGCACATCGGCTCAACCGCGGTCCCGGGCCTCGCGGCCAAGCCGATCGTCGACCTCTTGGTCTCGGTGGCCGACCCCGACGATGACGCCCGGATCGTGCCCGCGCTCGAGTCGGCCGGTTATGAGCTACGGGCCCGCGAGGCCGGCCATCGGATGTTCCGCACCCCGGAGCGGGATGTCCACGTCCACGTCTGGGCAGAGTCGGACCCAGAGGTCGGGCGCTACCTCCGATTCCGCGACCGGCTGCGACGCTCACCTGACGATCGCCGGGCGTACGAGCAGCACAAGCGCTCGCTGGCGTCTCACGACTGGCCGGACATGAACTACTACGCCGATGCCAAGGGGGACTTGATCGAGGCGATCCTGGCCCGGGCGGACGAGTAGGCGGCGGGCTCAGCCGGCGCTCGGCGCGCGGCTCTCTGCGTGCACCGGCGGTGCGCGGTCGGCCCAGGGACCGGCTGCCTCCACCTGGGCGGCGACGCGCAGCAGGAGATCCTCGCGACCGTATGCGGCGACCAGCTGGACGCCGACGGGCAGTCCGTCGGGCGTCTGATGGAGCGGCAGCGAGATCGCGGGCTGCCCGGTCGTGTTGAACCCGGCCGTGAACGTCGCGAACGGCACCGCCCGGACGATCGGCGCCAGCGGATTGTCCGGCGGGGCCCCGAATTCGCGCAGACGCGGTGGGGGCTCCGCGCAAGTCGGGGTGAGCAGCAGGTCGAACCCGTCGTCGGCCCACCACGAGGCGACTCTGCGCGTACCCCGCTGAGCCTCCTCGATGGCCAGCAGCAGGTCCGAAGCCGTGTGGGTACGGCCCTGGGTCACCAGCGCCCAGGTGCACGGCTCGACGTCGTCCGGCCCGAGCTCCCGTCCCAGCACCCGCTCCCAATACCGCATGCTCCAATCGATCCCCGAGCCCCAGCGAATGAGGAAGTTCGCCACGTAGCCGGGATCGTCGAGATCGCTCGGATACGACCGCTCAACGTGATGTCCGAGCCCCTCGAGGAGGGCTGCCGCGGCCTCCGCTCCCGCGACGCACTCTGGATGGGTCTCGAACTGGCCACCCGGCGGTGTGGTCATCAGCCCGATCCGCAGCCGGCCCGGCTCGGCGCCGACCTCCTCGACGTACGGCCGCGCGGGCGGCGGCGCGGCGTACGGATCGCCGGGGGCCGGGCCGTGGACGGCGTCGAGGATCGCCGCCGTGTCACGCACCGTGCGCGTGAGGGCGAGCTCGGCGACCAGGCCATTCATCACATCGCCGAAGTCGGGTGCGAGCGAGACGCGAGCGCGCGAGGGCTTGAGCCCGACCAGGCCGCAGTGGCTCGACGGGATCCGGATCGAACCGCCGCCGTCGTTGCCGTGGGCGATCGTCACGATCCCCGCCGCGACCGCGGCGGCGGATCCCCCACTCGAGCCGCCGGGCGAGCGATCCAGGTCCCAGGGATTGTGGGTGGGTCCGTAGGCGACCGGCTCGGTGGTCGGGAGGATGCCGAGCTCCGGCGTGTTCGTCCGCCCGAAGATCACGAACCCGGCCGCCCGCAAGCGCTGCGTCAACCACATGTCGTGATCCGCGACGTACCCGGCCTCCTTCAGGGCGCGCAGGCCCTCGTGAACCGGGGCGCCCTTCATGTAGCAGGAGAGGTCCTTGACCAGCAGCGGCACCCCCCGGAACGGACCGTCGGGAAGGTCGCCGGCCGCCGCTTCGCGCGCCCGGTCGACGAGCGGATGGATGACCGCGTTCAGCTCGGGGTTGAGATCCTCGAGGCGCCCGACCGCCTCCTCGAGGAGCTCCGACGGCGAGACCTCGCCGTCGCGGACGAGTCTGGCCTGCTCTGTGGCGTCAATCGTCAGAGGGCGATCCGATCAAGACCGACCGCTCGCGTCAAGTCCTGTGCGTGCCCTCGCCGGAGCCTCCGGGGCCATAGCCACCGCCTGCGCCGCTCCCTGCGGAGCCGCCGGTCTCGGCCGGCGTGGCCGTCACCGTGACGACATGGGCGGTCAGCGCGGCCCCAGTCGCGGTGTAGGTCACCTGCACCGTGTCCCCCTGCTGAAGGCCGTCGATGAGCTGTGGATCCTCGCCGGTGGAGAAGGTCAGGCTCGATCCCGACGCCGTCTGGATCGTGAACGAGCTCGCGTCATCGGCGATCGAGCCGACCGTGCCGGTGGTCGTGATCGCGCCCGGGAAGGCGATCGCCGTGGCGACCATCAGGCCCGAGCTGACCTCCTGATAGCTGATCTGCACCTGCTCGCCGACCTCGAGCCCGCCGGCCGAGCTCTCGAGGGCGCCCACGTCGAAGGTGACGCTGTGGCCGGCGTTCGTGCTCGCCTTTAGAACCGACGGCAGAAAGTGGTAGCGCTTATAGACCGAGCTCGAGGCGTCGGGCGCGCCATCGGTCAGCCATCCGGCGCCGCCCCGAGCGTTGCCACCACCGCCGCCGTCCGAGGTGCCGAAGAAGCGCCCGTCGATGTTCATGAAGATGTGCACGCCGGGATCGTCGTACAGGGTCACCTCCGCGGGCCCGGCGCCGACTCCCCGGGCGATCAGCCGCTCGGCCAGGAGCTCAGCGACGATGCCGGCATCATTGGGAACCCCGCCGCCGGCCGGCCATAGCCCACCACCGGCGAGCACCGCGGCGACCGATCCGGAGCAGTCGAAGCCGAGGCGCCGACCGTTGTACCCGGGCCCCTTGATCCCGATGCTGGCCACGCCGGCCTCCGCGTGACCGCCCCCGTAGACGTATGGGTAGTCGTGCTTGGTGACGGTGTTGGCCGCCACGGTCAGCGCGTTGATCACTCCGGTCGGGCGCCCCGCCGTCTGGATGGTCAATGACGAGCCGCTGACCGCGGTGATCGTCCCGGCCGAGGAACCGCTCGCCACGACCGACCCCGCGGCGGTCCGACTCGAGGCCGCCCAGGCGGCAGTGGGCAGACCGAGCGCGCAGGCCAGCACGCAGCAGCCGACGAAGTTGCGTTTCACGACGAGTCCTTTCACGACGAGGCGGCCCCTCTGGGGCGCTATCGGCCTCGTCGCCGGCCAGCGCGAAGTCGGCCCGCGCCGCCTGGACGCTACTCACGCCCCTAATCGGTGTTAACGCCGCCGATTGCCCCAAACAGGCTTGGGGCTCAGATGGCGAGGGAGGACTTCCGTGCGAAATCTTGTCGGCCGCCGGCCGTCGGCGGCGCTGATAGTGGCGTTGGTGGCGCTCTTTCTCTCCTTGGGCGGTGGCGCCTACGCGGCGCTGAGCGCGCCCAGGAACAGCGTCGGCACAGCAGCGATACGAAACGGAGCCGTGACGGCACCGAAGCTGCGCGATCACAGCGTGACCGCGTTGAAGGTCAGGCCGCACTCGCTGCTGGCCGTGGACTTCCGCCCGGGCCAGCTCAAAGCCGGGCCGCGGGGGCCCAAGGGCAGCACCGGCTCCCGCGGAGCGACGGGTCCGGCAGGCCCCAAGGGCAGCACCGGCTCCCGGGGAGCGACCGGTCCGACCGGGCCCGCCGGCCCGGGTTACAACTTCGTCACCGGCTCAGGGTCGACCGGACCCAACCTGGGCCCGGCCGGCACCTACTTCGTGGTCGCGGAGGCCTTCTTCCAGGCCGGGACCACCGAGCTCACCGGCGACTGCGCCGTTAGCGCTCTCAGTGGCGCCCAGTCGCTCAGCTCTTACCACGGTGCATTCGACGTCCCGGCGAACGCCGGGCAGACCTACTCGTTCTCCGGCATGCTTGTCGTCCCCTCGGGGTCGGCGCCCGCGACCACGCAGTTGACCTGTTCCCAGAGCTCGGGCACCTCCTTGACGCCGACCCCGATCAATTGGTGGGTCTCGCCGGTGGGCTAGGGCGGCCCGTCCAGCGTCAGTAGAGCCCCTCGCGCCGAGATCGGCTGGGCGGCCGACGATCGCACGCAGTTGCGATCGCCCGCGCTGCCACCGACCTGAGACTACCGAGGCTGCCGCACCGCGTCCCGGATCGCCGCGGCGCTCACGGTCGCGGCGACGGCTCCGAGCAGGGTCAGCGCCCAGGTGGCCGCCGGTCCGGGATCCGGCGATGGCCCGGATCCTGAAGCCAGGCAGAACACGACGTCGCCATCCACCGGCGTGAACGCCGGGTTGACGGCGCGGGCGATGCCGGCGCTGGCCATCCTGGCGACGATCGCGCAGCTGCGCTTGTCGAGCGGCGCGTCCGTGCAGACGCAGATCAGCGTGGTGTTCCCGAGGGTCCGCGCGGGCGGATACGGCGGCTCGGGCAGGTCCGCGATCAGCTCCGCCGTGCGCAGCAGCTCACCGCGCTCGTCGTGAGGGCCGCCGAGGACCTCGCCGTCGTCCGCGATCACGTCCCCGAAGGCGTTGGCGACGGCCAGGGCGGCGACCGTATTGCCGTCGGGGAGCGCCGTCGCCGCGTAGCCTGCGCCGCCGGGCGTGGCCCGATCACGCCCGAGGAGCTTGCCGACGGCGGCGCCGGTCCCGGCTCCGAGGCGTCCACGCTCGGGAGTGCCTCCCCTGGCCGCCTCGCACGCGGCATAGCCCTGCTCCGGTCCCGGGCGGAGGCGCGGCTCCCCCTCGATCAGGTCGAAGACGACTGCGGCCGGAACCAGCGGCACCACGCCGGCCGGGGTCGGCCGGCCGAGTCCGCGTTCCTCGAGCCACCGCACGACGCCATCAGCGGCCGCGAGGCCAAACGCGCTCCCCCCGGTGAGCAACACAGCCGAGGGTCCCTCAGCGTTGGCGGGCGGCGACAGCGCCTCGAGCTCGCGCGTGCCCGTCCCGCCGCCTCGCACATCCACCCCACCCCGCGTACCGGGCGGAGTGAGCACGACGGTGCATCCGGTTCTGGCCGCAGGATCGGTCCAGTGTCCAACCCGGAAGCCGTCTGGCAGTGGCGGGGGGTCTGTCATCTGGGAGCGGCGCGACTAGCCTTGGCGCAGTGTCGCTGATGTACCGCCTCCTATACCGGGTCGGGTTCACGCCGTGGGACACCGGTGCGGTGCCGACGGAGCTGACCGCCCTCGTCGAAGGGGAGGGGGCCCTGCCGCCTGGCCGGGCGCTCGACATCGGCTGCGGCACCGGCACCCAGTCCGTCTACCTGGCTCACCACGGCTGGGAGGTCACGGGGGTCGACGCCGTCGAGCAGGCCCTCCGGCGAGCGCGCGCTCGCGCGGCCGCTGAGGGCGTGACGGTCGAATGGATCCGGGCCGACGTGACCCGGCTTGCCGATCGTGGGCTCGCGCCCGGCTTCACACTGGTCTTTGACCGGGGCTGCTACCACGGGCTGAGCGACCAGCAGCGGACCGCCTACGCCGGGGCGGTGACCGCCCTCACGCCGCCGCCGGCCACGCTGCTGATGATGGCGTTCGCGCGAAATCGGGTCGCGGTGGGCCCGGCCGGCGCCGATGAGGACGAGATCGTGGCCACGTTCGATCGCTGGACGGTGGTCTCGGCCCAACTCGAAGGCGGACCGGGGCCGTCCGGCCCGCTGCGCAACGTGCCGCGCCGCTGGTACCGCCTCGTACGCAGCCCTTCGTAACTAAAGGCACGCCCACGGGAGGTCGATGCTGCTCCCATGCGCTGCATGAGCGGAGCAAGGTGCGCCCAGCCCGCCCTCGAGGGTGAGCGTTTCTGCGCTGTCCACCTCGCGGAGCTCCGCCGGATTCGGGCCGAGTTCGAGGCCGAGAGCCAGCTGAAGAGCCAAGTGGTGCGCAGGCCGACGTGCCAGACCCCAGGCTGTGCCAACCCGCGGATCCCGCCCAATCCCCTCTGTGCGGAGTGCGCGGAGGGCACGGTCGACGAACTGGCGGCCTGAGCGCTTCCACCGCTGTCGCTGCCGACCGTCGTCGGGTCCTCAGCGGCGATGTGACCGTCTAAGGTTGGCCGGTGCGAGAGGACCCCTAGGCGGTGACGCCTCCGCGAGCCAACGGCAATCCCATGCTGATCCTCGGCGGCGGTCTGGCCGGGGGCAACGCCGCCATGGCCCTCCGCGAGGCGGGGTTCGATGGGCGAGTCGTGCTCGTCGGGCCGGAACCAGGCGTCCCGTTTGGTCGCCCGCCGCTATCCAAGACCTACCTGCGCTCGGAGGAGGATCTGGAGGGGTGGTACGTCAAGCCGGCCGACTGGTACGAGCAGCACGACGTCGAGCGAATCCGCCGGTCCGCCGCCTCCCTGGATCCGGCGGCGCGGGTGGTCACGCTCGAGTCCGGCCAGGTGCTCGAGTACGAGAGCGTGCTCATCGCGACCGGCGGACGGAACCGGAAGCTCGAGATCCCGGGAGCCGAGCTCCCGGGAATCCACTATCTGCGCACGGTCGACGAGTGCGACGCGATCAAGCGCGAGGCGGTCGCGGGCCGGCGCGCGGTCGTCGTCGGCATGGGCTTCATCGGCTGCGAGGTGGCGGCCTCGCTCACGCAGCTCGGGGTGCGCGTGACCGCCGCATTCCCTGGGCGCGCGCCACTGGAGCGGGTCCTCGGTGGCGACGTCGGCGGGGTGATCGGCGCCATCCACACCGCCAACGGAGTCGAGCTACGGACGGGAGAGCAGATCGCCGGGTTCGAGGGAGGGGAACGGGTGGAAGCGGCCGTGACCGCGAGCGGCGAGCGCATCGTGTGCGACTTCGTCGTGGCGGGCGTGGGAATCGAGCCTGTGGTCCCCGGCCTGGTCGGCTCGTCGGTAACAGTGTCGAACGGGGTGCTCGTGGACCAGCGGTGCCAGGCCGCCCCGCACGTCTACGGCGCCGGCGATGTGGCCAACCAGCTGCACCCGCTGTTCGGACGCGTGCGCGTCGAGCACTACAACAACGGCGAGAAGATGGGACGCGCTGCGGCGAGGTCGATGCTCGGGTCGGCCGATCCGTACGACTACCTCCATACGTTCTGGTCCGATCAGTACGTCCACAAGCTCGAATACGCCGGCCACGCGACGTCGTGGGACGAGTTCGCGGTCCGCGGGAGCCTCCCCGAACGGCGGTTCATCGGCTTCTACCTCCAGGAGGGTCAGGTGCGGGCGGTCGTCGGACTCGACCGCGGCGGCGACCCGGAGCTCGACACCGATGGCGAGATGGCAGCAGGCGCGCGGCTCGTGGCCGTCGGCGCTCGGCCTGACCCCGCTTCGCTCGCCGACGAGGAGGTCGACCTCTGGTCGCTGGCCGGCTGAGGCTCCGCGGTCAGGCGTTTGAGAAGAGGGGGATGTTGGCTCCGCTGGCCGCTACCACCGGCCCGTCGAGCAGCTCGACGATCAGCCGCCCGACGTCCTGCGGCGTGAGCCCGGCCCGGAGCTCGGGATTGGCGCGGCGCAGCATCTCGGTGTCCACCGCGCCCGGACTCAGGCAGATCGCGCTGATGCCGAGCCCCTTGCCCTCGACGGCGATCGCCTCGGTAAGGCCGATGACCCCGTACTTGGAGACGTTGTAGGCGCTCAGCCCCGGGAACTTCTCCGTCGCGTAGACCCCGGACAGCGAGGCGATGTTGACGATCCGCCCTTCGCCCGCCGCGCGCATCGGGGCGAAGGCGGCGCGGCAGCACAGGAACGAGCCCGTCAGGTTCACGGCCAGCGTCTGCTCCCAACTCTCCGGGCTCGTGTCCGCGAACGGCGCGGGCGTCAACACGGCGGCCGCGCACACCAACACGGCGAGCGGCGCCGCCGCATCCACCGCGGCGAACAGCCGCTCGACCTCGTCCACCTTGCTCACGTCGGTCGGGACCGCCATCGCCAAGCCGCCGCCCTGCCGGATGCGTGTCGCGACGGCCTCGAGCCTGTCCCGGTCGCGCGCGGCCAGGAAGACGCGCACACCGGCCGCAGCCAGCGCTTCGGCGGTGGCGGCTCCGATCCCTCGGCTGGCACCCGTGACGAGCGCCGTCCGCCCGGCCAGCCAGTCACCCACGGATCGACGCCTCCGTGCGCGCACCGGCCGTCCGCTCATACAGCAGTTCGTGGGCGTCGAGACTGCGGTCCAGGTCGAGCCGGCGCTCGGCGTGCTGGCGGCAGCGGGTGCGCGACAGCGTAGGCGCCCGGCGCACGGCGCCGGCGGCGCCCTCCACGTCGCCGGGCGTGACGAGAAAGCCCGTGACCCCATCGACGATCACCTCGTCCAGGGCGCCGCGCCGGAAGGCCACGACCGGAGTGCCGCAGGCCTGCGACTCGGCCGCCACCATCCCGAACGGCTCGTCCCACATCGCCGGGCACAGGACCACGGCCGCCCGGCCCATGGCCTCCCAGAGGGCCGCCTGGGGCACGCCCCGGTGTACGACCACACCCGGCTGGGCGCCACGCGGGCCGATCTCCTCCAGCGTGTACTCGCGGTCATAGGGGTCGCCGAAGACGTCGATCGCGACGCCGGCAGCACGGGCGATGTCGATGGCCTGCGCGGCTCCCTTTTCCGGACTCAGCCTCCCGGCGAAGACGGCGCCGTCGCCGGGGCCGGGCGAGAAGGCGATCAGGCTGGTCGGGATGAAAGGGGGCAGGATTTCCTGCACGGCAATGATGCGCCGCCAGGCGTCGGCCTGGGCCTCCGACACGCACGCGACGACCGGGGCCGGGTCGCGCCCGACCGCGTCGCGCAGCGCGCCGGCGACCTCCCGGTCCGGAGGCAGGTGCAGGGTGTGGACCACCGGCGCACCCAGGTCGGTGGCCAGGGTGACGGCCGGAGCGTCGAAGGCGTGGTTGTGGACGACGTCGTATCGCCCCTGGCCCACGGCGGCGTACACGCGGGCAAAGGCCGGCCCGGCCACATCCACCGCGCGCGCGCGCCCGCCGGAGGGCCGGTACAGCGTGGTCTGCAGAGCCCGGTGATCGACCCCGGTATCGATCACCTCGACCCCCGAGACCGCCGAGCCGGAAGCGGCGTAGAGGTGAACCTCGTGGCCTCGGTCGACGAGGCCGCGGGCCAGCGCGGAGACGAAGGCCTGCGAGCCACCCCGCTGCGGCTCCCGGATGGCGCTGACCAGCGGGGCCACGATCCCCAGCTTCACGCCGCCATCACCTTGAACGCCAGGTCGCGGGGTGGATTGACGCCGAGCACGCTGTACGGAACCCGTCGCTCGCCCCTGCGCCTGACCGCCGTGGCCGCGTGCGGGTAGAAGATCTCGGTCAGCTCGGCCGCTTCGGCGGGGCTGACGAACTCCATCGCCATCTCCCCGTCGAAGCTCTCATACCGGTAGCCCCGCGCCGTCAGCCAGCCGATGTCGTAGGGCCAGACGAGGACGACGCGGCCGCCGAGTCGGCAGATGCGTTCCATCTCCGCCAGCCCGGCGTCGCCGCCGTGACCCTCCTCGGGCGTGAAGGCCGAGCAGGAAATCACCAGGTCGGCCCAATCGTCGGCCGGCGGCAGATCGTCGAAGAAGCCATCGGTCACGAGGGCGCGGTGCCCGTAAGCCGCTTCCGCGAGCTTGCGCTCGAGGATCTCCCGCAACGGCGCGGCGGGCTCGACCGCCACCAGCTCGCGGGCACGGCCGAGTAGATCGAGCGTCAGCCGACCCGTGCCCGCTCCCACCTCGACGATCCGGTCGGCCCGGTCGGGCAGCCACCCGAGCACCTCGGGATGAATCCGCTCCGCTCGGGCCAGCCGGTCGTAGAGGTCCGGCTCACGTCGGTACAGGAGCTCCCAGGCCAGCGTGACGGCGCGCTCGGGGTCTGCGGTCCCGTCAGGAATGAACCGTCTCGCCTCCTCCTCGCTCAGCACCTCGAGATCCGCGGCGGTGTAACGGGCCCGCAGGTCCCGCCCGGGCCACGGCGGGGCGTCAGACGCGGTCACCGACCTCCGCCCAGTTCTTGTCCGTCTCCCACAGGCGGACCGACCGTAGCGCACCGTCCGGAAGCTCGGACCGGATCCTCTCCCAGAAGGCCAGCGCGAGGTTCTCCGCGGTCGGAATCCGGCCTTCGAGCCACGGAACGTCCGTGTTCAGGTTGCGATGGTCCACATCGTCGATGACCTGCCGGTTGATGACCTCGGAGAGGTTCTTCAGATCGATGACATACCCGGTGGCGTGGTCTACCTCCCCGGCGACCACGACCTCGAGCACGTAGTTGTGGCCGTGGAGATTGGCGCATTTCCCGAACAGGCGCTCGTTCTCCTCATCGCTCAGGCACGGATCGTGCAGCTGGTGCGCCGCATTGAACGATTCCCGCCTGCTCACCGAGACCGTGGTCGAACTCGCCGTGACCGTCCGATCGGCCACCGCTGCATGTGCATCGCTCAGATCGCCAGGCGTCACGTCAACCCTCCTCGCTCCTTGCTGCGACCTCCGACGATACTGCGGCCTGGCTCCTCGTGCCCGAGCCGGCACAGCCACGCCGCGGCTCGGGCCGATCGGAGCCCTATCTGACCGGCGGAGGGATGCCGGCGGCGGTGGCCGACAGCGCCGGGTCCCAGTTGCAGGCCGCGCACGCGTACTCGAAAGCCGAGTATGCGAAGGACAGCGCCGCGGCTTCCGGGTCGGGGCTGGCGCGGACATCGTCCCAGTCGAGGATGTACTCGCCCAGCGCCGGCTCCCACCGGGCACGGTCGGGCGCCAGCGTGCCTGAATCGAACCCCGGCGGCGACGGGTGAGCGAAGGAGTAGAACGCGGCCTTGCCGTATCGCTGGTCGCCGGGCCACCACCCGACCGCAACCTCCTCCGAGTCCATGGCGTTGCGCATGATGAAGTCATCGGAGGGCGGATCGGCCGGCCGGCCGGAGAACAGGCTGACGGCCAGGTCAAACGAGCCCCACCATGCATTCACGGGGGTCGAACGCCCCCGAAACGGAGCGCGAAACCGAGCCAGCACCAGCGCCGCCCGGGTGGCCGCCGCGAAGTACGACTCGACCTGCCCCGGGTCATAGCGCGCGTGCTCCTCGTCCTCGTCCAGCGGGACGCTCCACGGCACCTCCTGGGGCTTTGGGTCGATCTTCACCTCGCCGACGAGCTCAGCGAGCCCGGCCAACACCCCGCGCGTCACCTCGCCCACCGACCGGTCGGGAACCAGCGCCACCCGCCCGGTGCGCCCATCGCTGTGCTCGAGAATCACCTCATGCGCCCTCAGATCGAGCGCCACGACCAGCGCACCCGAGTGATCGGGCGCCGGCAGCGGCGCGGTCTCCCACCCTCGCGCCGTCAGCCTCAGCGCGGCGTGCTGCAGCTCCGGCTCAGGGGGCGCGAGGGCCACCGCCAGCTTGCCCAGGATCTGGGTGTGCCCGTGCAGCGTGTCACACGTCGACGCCCATGCGTCGTAGGGCAGCTCGGGCCAATCCCGCGACATCACCGCAAAACCTAGCAACGCCAAGGTGATCGGGATGGGGCGAGATAATCGGAACGTGAGCGAGGCGGTGGCCAGGCGGATCTCTGTCGCCGGGGAGGTTTCCGAGCTCTCGCATCGGGAGCAGGTTCGCTCGCTGGCCGGCGGGCTCGGCGTGTTCGGATGGGTCCGCCTGATGCCCGACGGCACGCTCTGCGTGCACGCCGAAGGGGAGCCCGCCGCGGTGCAGGCACTGGTCTCCGATCTGCCTTCACTGGCCGGGGTCCAATCGGTGTCGGAGTCGCCGGTACGGGTCGAGGGGCACGAGCAGTTCGCCATCCGAGGCGTGCCGGCGGGGGTGTTCGTGGTGCAGGAGCACCAGGCGACCGCTCACCACTTCGATGTCCGACTCGAGGTTGACGGGGTGATGCGGTCCTGGGCTGTGCCCAAAGGCCCGTCGATGGACCCGGCGGTGAAGCGCTTCGCGGTCCAGGTCGAGGATCACACGGTCGCCCATAATGACTTTGAGGGAAAGGTGGGCAAGGGTGCGGTGATCGTGTGGGATCGTGGCCCCTACGAGCAGGGCGGCCGTGTGCCGTGGCCGGAGGCCCTTGACCGCGGCCATGCCGTGTTCGTGCTCCACGGCCAGAAGCTTCGGGGCGGGTTCGCCCTGCAGCGGACCCGCGGCGGCGAGAAGCCACAGTGGCTGTTGGTCAAGCGCCGCGACGAACACGCACGTCCGGGGTCGGACATCGCGGTCGAGCAGCCGGCGTCGGTACAGAGCGGTCTGACCCTGGACGACCTGCTCGACGGAGAGTCGCCCGCCGTGGATCAAGCGAGCTAGCGTCGGCTATTCGAGCGGCCGAAGTTCGGGCCCGACAAGCCGGCCCGAGTCTGCAAACATGCCCGAGTCTGCAAAGCTACAGATGTGTAGGTTCTACGCGTCGGAGCGTCCTGGAGGTGCCGTGTGAGCGCAGTGGCCGAGTCCCCACCCGTCGT
The DNA here is from genome assembly GCA_963704385.1 of uncultured Solirubrobacterales bacterium. Classification (GTDB taxonomy): domain Bacteria; phylum Actinomycetota; class Thermoleophilia; order Solirubrobacterales; family Solirubrobacteraceae; genus Palsa-465. Next base: position 3,356,251 of record OY969904.1, on the reverse strand, counting down.
TGAGGAACGCGACCGCGCTCTGCTGGGCACCGTCGGGCCTTCCGAGGCCGGACCGATCGAGACCGAGGAGCTTCTGCGCTTGCCCCGGCCGCCGGCGATTCGGTGGCCACGGATCGTGCAGGTCCTGTGGTTCGGCCAGCTGCAATGGCAGTTCGTCCACCACCACCGCGACAAGCTGGGCGAGGTCTGGAGCGCGCGGGGATACGTCCGGGGCCGCACCGCCATCACGTCGCATCCCGACCACATCCGATCGCTGTTCACCGCGCCGCCGGACCAGGTCCCCACGCTCGCGGCGGAGTCCCCGCTACGACCGGTGCTCGGCCCGAACTCGGTCCTGACCGCCAACGGCCCGCGGCACCTGCGGCAGCGCAAGCTGCTGCTGCCGCCGTTCCACGGCGAGGCGATCGAGCGCTACCGGCAGATGATCGCCGACGCGGCCGAGCAGGAGATCGGGCGCTGGCCGGTCGGCCGGCCGTTCGCGCTGGCCCCGCGGATGCAGGCCATCACCCTGGACGTGATCATGGGCGGGATCTTCGGGATCGAGGGTTCGCCGCGGCCAGGAACGATCGAGTACGCGCTGCGCGTCGCGATTCGCGAGCTCCTGCGATCCTCGACGCTGCCGGGGGCCAAGGTGGCCGAGCTGATGAACATCGGCCGCGACGAGCCGTTCGGGCTGACCAAGCTCGGCCTGCTGGTCCCGGACCGCTGCCTGTACGCGATCATCGCCAAGCGCCGCCGGGCCCAGGACCTGGAGGAGCGCACCGACATCATGTCGCTGATCATGCGCGCTCGCACCGAGGAGGGCGACACGCTGTCCGACCGCGAGCTGCGTGACGAGCTGATGACCCTGGTCCTCGCCGGACACGAGACCACCGCCAATCAGCTGGCGTGGGCGTGGGAGCGGCTCGTTCGCACGCCGGAGGCGTACGAGCGGCTCCGGGAGGCGGTCCGCTCAGAGCAGGACACGGATGACGTGGTCGAAGCCACGATCACCGAGGCGATGCGAGTCCGGCCGGTGATTCCGATGACCGGCCGCCGGGTCTCGGTACCGTGGCGGCTCGGTCCCTACGCGGTGCCGGCGGACACGGCGATCGGGATCAGCATCCTGCTGCTGCACCATCGTCAGGACCTGTATCCCGAGCCACGCCGATTTCGCCCGGAACGATGGCTCGGACGCAAGCCCGGAACGTACGACTGGATCCCGTTCGGCGGCGGCACGCGTCGCTGTCTGGGCGCCGCGCTGGCGATGGCCGAACAGCGGGTCGTGCTCGAGACGATGATGCAACGCCTGGACCTGGAGGTGGCCGATCCGAAGCCCGAGCGGCCCGAGCATCGCAACGTCACGATGATCCCCGCGCGGGGCGGTCGCGTGATCAGGCGACGCTGATACCAGCCGACGCTCATTGCGCGGCGCTCACGCCACCGCCCGCAGATGCCGGTACGGCTCCCCCCGAAGCTCGGCGACGAGCGCGTCGACGACCCCGCGCTCGTCCTGCTCGCGACCGTCGGTGACGGCGCCGATCACGGCGCGCTTGCGCTCGAGCAGCGTCGCGATCGTCTCGTCGATCGTTTCGGCGGCAAGCAGGTAGGCGGCATTGACCGCGTCCTGCTGCCCGATCCGATGACAGCGGTCCTCAGCCTGGTCGTGCTTAGCGGGCGTCCAGTCGAGCTCGAGGAATGCGACGTTTGACGAGCGCGTCAGGGTGATCCCCTGCCCCGCGACCTCGATCGAGCAGACGATCAGCTGGTGCTGAGCGCCTGCCGCGGCCTGGAACGCACGCACCGCTTCGTCGCGGGCGCGCTGCGAGTCCTCGCCGAGCACGTGCAGTGCTGCCGGGAAGCGCTCGAGTACCGCGTGCTGGATCTCGCGGTGGCGGGCGAACACGACCAGCGGCTCGCCGGACGACAGGAAATCGTGCAGCCAGTGCAGGGCGGCGTGGAGCTTGCCGCGGGCCGCGAGCAACTTGAGCGCGTTCAGCCGCACGAGCCGCTCGGCCCTGAGCGCCCCCGCGACCCTGGCATCGAGCTCGCGCAAATCGAGCGGCTGGGTTCGCAGCCACGCGATCACGTCCTCCTCGGCCAGCCGGTACTCGGGCTCGTTGTCGAGCGCGACAGGCACAATGCCGCGCGTTTTCGCCGGCAGTTGCGGCAGCACGTCCGCCTTGAGCCTGCGCGCGAAGCACCGGGCACGAAGGTGCCAATGCAGGCGCTGGTATGACTCAGTCCCCCCCACTCCGCGGAACCGCAGGCCGAACTGGGCCCCCGAGCCGAAGTCGCCGAGCCGCCCGAGGATCCGCAATTGCGAGATCAGCTCCGCTGGGCGGTTCATCACCGGCGTCCCGGTCAGCGCCAGCACGAGGCCTTCGCGCGGGACGACTGCACACAGCTTCTGGGCGGCCTGGGTGCGCCCGGCCCGCGGGTTCTTGCAGTAGTGCGACTCGTCGAGCACGACCGCGCGTGGCGCCAGCGCGGTGAGCGGCTCGAGGCGGTCGCCGACGATGTCATAGTTGATGACGGTCACGTCGGCGGTCGGCACGGCTCCGCGCTTGCCGTCGAGCATCTGCGCTGAGCGCGCCGGCAGCCAGCGGTCGAGCTCGCGCATCCAGTTGAGCTTCAGGCTCGCGGGACAGACGACGATCGCCGGGTAGGCGCCGTCGGCCTCGATCGCGGCCAGCGCCTCGATCGTCTTGCCCAGTCCCTGCTCATCGGCGAGGAACGCCCGCCGCTGCCGGAGCAGGTACTCGACGCCGGCGCGCTGGAACGGCTTCAGCTCGCCGCCCAGGGTCGGCACCTCGAGCGTCGCGTCGGTCGCAGCGGATAGCGCCACAAGCCCCACGGCCCGGGCGTGCTCCTCGCGGATCTCCTGGAGCCGGGCGAGCGCGTCGGGCGCGACCCACGGCTCGTGCTGGGAGATGAACCGATCGAGCTCGGGCACCCAGAACGGATCGGCGCCGATCGCCGGGAGGTGGCCGTGCTCGTGCTCAGCGCGTCCGCCCCGGCCGCCGATCACCCCGTCGATCCGCGCGAACTCGTCCAACATCCCCAGGTCGTGCCCCGGTGCGAGCACGAACGTCGGCTGCTCGTGGACCGCCGAAAGCTCGAGCACCGCGGGCGGCGCGGGCCGCCCCTCCTCGAGCGCCGCCCCGCAGCGCTTGGCGGCGTGCGTGATCCACCCCTCCAGCGGTGCAGCGCCGATCATCCGCCAGGAATCGAGCGTCAGCGGCAGGCTGGCGCCGCCGCGGCACCCTCGGGCGCGCTCACGCAGCGCCGTCGGCAGGCGCTCGTTGTCGCCGAGTAGCAGGAACACCGGAGCCTCGGGTGGGCCGTCGACCTCAATCGTTCCCCGCCACGTCGTGGTGCGTGCGAGCCAGCGGGCGATGTCCGGATCGAGCGAGGCCAACTCGAGCTCGGCCATCAGCTCCGCGATCCGAACCGCGTTTGCCTGGACCGCCGCGAGCGCCACCGATCCGGCCGGGGCGTCGACCAGCACGAGCCCGCTCGTCTCTGCGAGTGCCCGGGTGACGGGCGCATGCTCGGGTCCGATCAGGATCCACCTGCCACCCCTGCGGTCGCGTCGCAGCTCGGCGTCGTAGGCCAGCACCTCGACCGGGGACGCCTCCCTCGGAGGTGGTCCATGGATTGCTTCGGTCAGCGCGTGGCGCGCGTCGTCAGTCAGGCGCACCCGCCGGTCGCGCTGCGCGTGCGTGCGCAGCATCCGCGCGGCCAGCTGATCGACGGGCAGGAGCCCCCGGCCGATCGGCGGCACGCGGTAGGCCCCGGGATGCTCGAGCAGCGCCTGGGCCAGGTCCGGTGCGGTGTCGGTCGCAAAGCTGAACCACCAGTCCTGATCCGGACGCGCGAGGTCGACCAACAGCTCGCGCGACGAGCGCCTCGACCGGCGGCGGGCGAGGGCCCGGCCCAGCGCATCCGAGACCTCGACCGGATCCCCCACCGTCTCGAGCAGACAGGCCACCGCGTGCGCGCGATCGGGGTCGAGCGGCACCCGCCACACCCTCTCTTCGGGATCCCAGCGGCGCCCCGGTATCGCGCGCAGCAGCATCCGCAACCGATCGTCGTACGGGAAGCGGAGAACCGCCTCTCCTTCCACCAGCGTTGCGATCAGGGCGGCGAGCATCAGCCCGTGACGTTAGAAACACGGGCGGATGTCATCCGGTCCGGACCGGCGCCGGCTCGGGAGCAGCGCGAGGCGACCGGGGTCCCGCGCTCGTGTGCGATGGTTCGTGGACCGGAGCACACCGTGCAGATCACCCGAAACACCCTCGACACCAACCCGGGCCCGACCGATTGGTTCACGGGGACGGTCTACATCGACCCGATCGCCACCGCCGCCGCGCCATCCCGACTGACCGCGAGCAGCGTCCACTTCACACCCGGAGCGCGGACCGCCTGGCACACGCACCCGTACGGCCAGACCATCTACGTCACCGAGGGTGTGGGCCGCTGTCAACGCCGCGGCGGGCAGGTCGAGGTCATCCGCCCCGGAGATCGCGTCTACTTCGAGCCCGGCGAGCACCACTGGCACGGCGCCGCCCCCAATCGCCTCATGACCCACGTCGCCATGCAGGAGGTCGACGATTCCGGCAGTCCGGTCACCTGGGGCGAGCACGTCAGCGACGAGGAGTACAGCGCCGCCCCGGCGTCCTAGCGCCCCCGGCGCGCCGAAGTCGGCGAGAAAGCGTCGGTTCGCCCGCACCTCCTCGCCCGCGACCCGCGGATAGGGCCTAACGCGCATACTCCCGGCTGGTGGGTCGGATGAGAGCGAACTCGACGGGTCGGGCGGGCGCCGTCGCCCTGCTCGGCGCGTGCAGCTTGCTGGTGGCGGCTTGCGGCGGCGGCGGGACCAAGACCGCGGCGGCAAGCTCCGGCTGCAAGACCATCACGGCGAGCACGGCTGCTTCGACGGCGGGGGCTTCCGGGTCCTGGCCCTACTCAAATGCCGACCTCGCGAACACGCGGGTGGCGCCCGACTCGACGATCTCGTCGGCAAACGTGTCCAAGCTCAAGCCGGCCTGGGCGTTCAAGCTGACCGGGCCTGCAGCGACCAGTGTCGGCGGGTCCGGCTCGTTGGCCGCGAATCCGATCGTGCAGCGCGGCGTCGTCTATCTGCAGGATCTCGAATCGAATGTGTACGCGCTCGCGCTTGCGTCGGGGAGGCTCGAGTGGGAATACCGATGTGACGCGCCCGAGCGGAGTGGGCCGGGACCGAACGGCGTCGCTGTCAGTGACGGAAGCGTGTACGCAGAGACGCCGACAGCCGTATTCGCGCTGAATGCCGCCACCGGCCGTCCCATCTGGGTGAACACCCACCTCCTCTCGAGCGGTCAGGGGACGTTCGGGATTCAGCCCCAGGTGGCGGACGGCCGCGTCTATCTGGCCAGCCAGTACGGCATCGGACCCGGCGGCGGGGTGTTGATCGCGCTGAATGCGTCGACCGGGGCGCTGGTCTGGAGGTTCAACACGGTGCTCGGGCCGGCTCCCGGGGTGCAGTCTCTCGGCCTCGGCTCGGGCGGGGCCTGGGAGACGCCACTCGTCAGCAGCGACGGCTCGGTGACGTACGGAATCGGCAATCCCTATCAGACGCCCGCGTCGGCCGTGGCGCACCCGTCGGCACAGCTTTACACCGACAGCGACGTGAACCTCGACGCGGCGACCGGAAAGCTGCGCTGGTACTACCAGGGCTTGCCGAACGACTTCAAGGACTACGACATGCAGGCCTCGCCGATCTCGGCGAGCAGCGGTCGAGTGCCGGTCGTCATCGGTGGCGGCAAGATGGGCTACGTCTATGAGATGAACGCCGACACCGGCAAGCTGATCTGGAAGACGCCGGTCGGCGAGCACAACGGCCACGACAACGACTCGCTCGACGCGCTCAACCACACCATCAGGCTGACTGCGCCCTACACGATCCTTCCCGGCTCGCTTGGCGGCGTGCTGACCAACATGGCCCTGGCCGGGGACAGCATCTACGTCGTCACACTCGACCTCCCGCTCACCTACACAAGCCTGAATGAGCCCGCCCCCACGAAGCCCGCCGGCGCTGCCGGCGGAGAGGTGGAGGCGCTCAACCTGGCCACCGGCAAGGTCCAATGGGATAGGAAAGTCGCCACCGTGCCCCTCGGTGCTGCCACGGTCTCGAAGGATCTCGTCTTCACGACGCTGTACAACGGCACCCTGCTCGCTTTCAACCGCCACACGGGCACGACCGTCTACCAGCGCCGGCTGCCCACCACGACGAATTCCCCGATCGCCATCGCGGGTGACACCGTGCTCGTTCCAGCCGGGGGCCTCACTGGGAAGCCTAAGGCACCAAGCCTCAATCCCCAGCTGGTGGCGTACTCGGTGCAGTGAGGCGGCGGCTGTCGGCGGCTAGAGCTCGACGGTGGGGCTGCGCTTCAGGCGCGTTCCGGCGCGGTTCAGCGCGGTGACCGACGCGAACCGCAGCTGGGGGTGGAGCGGGATGACCGTCTCAAACCCGCGGCGCCTCGCGATGCCGATCGGATGCAGTTGCCCGCGCGTCGATCCGGCGTTCACCTGCCAGCCGGTCACCGCGGTGGCGCCGTTCCAGCTTGCGTACATGAGCGTCGCTCCGCTCTGCCGGTCCCGCGTCGCGGCCACCGCGGGCGGATGGTGGGGGGTGCCTTTCCAGGGAAGCCAAAGCCCTCGGTAGGAGTACATGCCTGCGGGTAGAGCGACGTCGAAGATGAGCTCGCCGTCCGCGGCGAACTCGCTCGTGTGCGACGCCACGCCCCAGCCGACGAGCACCCGGCCCGAGGAGAGAATCTGCACCGAGCCCATCGCGCCCGCCAGCAGCCGCTGCGGGCTCGTGTAGGCGTTGCGGAGCTCCGCCGTCCTGCGCGACTCATCGATCTCGAGCACCAGCCCGCGCGACTGGCGCTCGGTCTCGATCGGACCGTCCGTGCCGTTGTCGAACACGGTCAGCACCCGGTCTGAGAGAAGGTGCGCGTCGTGCTGCCAGGCAAACTGCGCGCCCGCGCCCATTTGAAACTCGCCGCGCTTGCCGCCGAGCGTCCAGATGACAGCGCCGGTGCGCCGGTCGAGCTTGTATAGGGCCCACGTGTGGCGCGCTGACACGAGCAGGTTCCCGTCCGGCAGCGGCTGGATCGAATTCACGTGCAGGTAGTCGTAGGGCTCTGCTATGGGCAGGCGGGAAGCGCCGACGGGTATGTGCGGGAGGCTTCGCCACTCGAACAGGAGCCGCCCGCTGGCGACATCGACCTCCTGGATGATCGACTCGAAGAGGTTGGTGTCGCTGGGGCCGCCGATCGAGGAGAGATCCGCCGGGACCGTGTCGGGATGGCAGGTGAATAGCGCCGTCCCCGACGGCGTCAGCGTAAGAGCGTGCATGTCCATCGCCCGACCGTGGGCCGCCCGGACGCGCGCGATCTCGCGGTAGTCGCGGTTCAACACCACGGCTTCGCCTCGCCCGTAGCCAGATGGGAGAACCTGCCCCTCCCACCAGACCAGCACCGGCTCGCCTCGATACTGCGAGCGCATGAAGTTCGTGACCTCGAGCCCCCCGGCCACCGGCCGGAACCAGACCAGCCCGCCACGTCGATCGACGATCAGCGGGCCGTACTGCTGAGCGCCGGTCAGCGACACGGGCCCGGGCCCGAGGAACAGGAAGCCCGGATCGATCCTGTCCAACCGCCCGCCCGCTGCGTCCGCGGTGATCGTGACCGTCGGCGGGCGCAGGTCCGGTCGGGAGCGAAACGCGCTCACCCGACCCACCGGGTCGACGGCGAACGACCGAATCCGCGGTGGCCGCTCGGGTCCACCACCCAGGACCTCGGCAACCCCACCGCCAGCCAGCGCCAGAGCCGCCACTCCCCCTGCTGCTCGGAGTACCTGCCGCCTGGTCAGGCCATCACGGGCCGCACGATCAGACACGGCCGGCGGTGCGCGCGCGAGCGATCACAACATCACCGATTGCTACCGGTGCGCCCGTAAACCCATCGTAAACCGCGCAGCGAGCCTGACCGAGCATCACGGACTTCTCCGACGTCGTGGTCCCGTCCGCGACAGTTTGACGCGGTCACGGGACGGACCGAGAATCAGCGGCCGCTGCCGGCCCCGGTCTTGTCGAATTTCGCCGTGTAGTGGCTCTTCGGGCACGATGAGCCGACGATCTGAGCCTCCCCGGTGAACTTGCCGTGCGCGAACTTGCCGTTGAACAGCACGGTGCCCTTCGACTGAGTGAAGGTCCCGCCATTCTCGCTGGAGATCATCGTCTTTCCGTCGAAGCTGAACTCGTCATGCTTGAACGGCAGCTTCGCGCTGTCCCAGTACTCAGAAACGTTGGTCGACGTGGGGCAGGACACATAGAGCTCGACCGTGGTCGCCGGCTGGTCGACGTACACAGACAGGCGCGGATGCGTCGAGGCGTAATAGCTCTTCGGCGCCGGCTTGGCAGCCGCCCAGGCGACGGGCGCCAGCGCGGCGAGAATCAACGGCACGACGGAAAGGTGAGCGATCCTGCGGCGCATTGGTGCCCCTTGTCGATGGAAAGCCGAATCGAACAGCAGCTGCGGCGGATGAAACTCGCGAGCCCGGCCAGAGTTGCGTTCCCGGCCCAGGCGCTGGTTCGAGCGGAAACTCCTTCGTGCGAACGACCCCAGTCTTCGCACCGTAAACACCCGCAGCGGGCCGAAATCGAGAGGATTTCGCACCCACTGCAACCAGTGGAGACGGTTGGTCTAATGGCTGCGAAAAGCCCTGCACCTGAGCACTTCTCATGATCGGCTGCTCCCGATTTGCGACCTAACGCCCGAAGCAATCGGCGCCACGTTCTGCCCGAACGCCCGCTTCAGCCGCTCGCGCGCGCCTTCCTCCGTCGGGTGCCCATACGTCGACATGACGAGCGCGCCGCCGTCGGTATGACCGAGCTGCACCGCCACGTCGGCGTGCGAGACACCGAGGTTCGCTCGGCAGATTGGCATGCTGCCTGGTGAGGGGTCTTTCGGCGACCGAATGATGACCAGCATCTTCAACCTCGTCACGAAGGGGCGCGCCGCGCTCCAGCAGCGCTCTCGGGGCTGACCCGACGGAAAGCCCAGCCGCCCGCCGGTACCGCCCCTTTGCGCGAGGCGGAGCAGTGCGCTGCCGGGGCTACCTGCTGAATCGGGCTGATTTCGACACTCTCGAGCGGCCGGTGGGTGTCGGCCGCTAAGCGGCGGCCGACACCCGACTTGCTTCCCTGTACTGATAAGTGCCGCCGTGGGCCGCTAGGCCACGTCGACCAGCTCCGCTCCCACGGTTCCGGCACCAGGTCCTGCACCGAGAACCACTCGGGCATGTTGCGAGCGTGGACGCTGGCTTGGCGTCGGGATAGGCTTGGCCCGCGATGGATCTCGGTCTTGGTGGGCGGGTCGCCGTTGTTACGGGGGTGAGCCATGGCATTGGGCATCACGCCGCGCGGGCGTTACTGGCGGAGGGCGCGACTGTGGTCGGCGTCTCTCGCTCCAAGCCCGAGCCGGGCGTGGAGGCGATCCACCATCTTCAGGCAGACATCCTCGATCCAGATACTCCGGCGCGCGTGATCGAGCTCGGCCTCCAAGCGGGTGATCGCATTGACATCCTCATCAACAACGCCGGCTTCGGGTGGATCCGTACCGGGTACCTCGGCGTCGACGAGGCGGGGTGGCGACGGAGTTGGGAGTTGCTGTTTCTCGCGAGCGTACGGATGACCGAGGCGGCGCTGCCGAGCCTTTTGCAGTCCGACGGGGGAGCCATCATCAACGTCTCGACGCGAAACGCGCGTGTCCCGATTCCTGCGGTAGCGGACTACAGCGCCGCCAAAGCAGCTCTGAACAACTATTCGAAGGGCCTAGCCGGCGAGTATGCGGGCAACGGGCTGCGGGTTGTCACCGTTTCGCCCGGCCCGACGGCGACTCCACTTTGGCTCGGACCCGACGGCGCGGCAGCGCAACGCGCCGCGCTGGAGGGAGGCGATCCTGCATCCATCGCCCGCAGCACCGAAGAACGGATGCCCCACGGTCGCTTCGTGAGAGCTGAGGAGGTCGCTGACCTCATCGCGTTCCTCGCCAGCACGCGTGCAGGGAGCATCAACGGAATCGACATCCTCATCGACGCCGGCCTAACACAAACCCTCTGAACCGGCGTCGAGCCCCTCCGAAGGGCGAGAGGTGCGGGCGCCATTCGACCGGCACCACCTTCACCGTCAGACGGCTTGAGCCCCCTCCCGCTCCCCTGGGTTCGGCAGGAGGGGGCCTCCAGGCGCGAGCCTGAGCTACGTGGCCGCAGCGGGCGGCTTCGTCGCCGTCATCATGAGCTGGGTGGAGAACGGATGCTCGGCCAGGTCGACCAAGCCGGCTGCGTGAAGAATCTCCACCAACTCGCCGGCGGTGATAGCGCTACCGCCGGCCAGGCAAGCCGAGTGGACGGCACGGGCACGCGCCAACTCAGATGCTTCAGCCGGACGGGCAAAATCATCGCTCCGCCTGGTTTCAGCGCACGGAAGACGTTGTGAATGCCATCCAGGAAGGCCGGTCGAGGAATGAACGGTTGCGGGACCCACGCCAAGTCGTATTGATCCTGATCACGTAGGTCCGCGACGGACTGCAGTCGCAACTCGATGCTCTCCGAGACTCCACTCTGCGCAACTTCGGCCTTCGCAAGGTTGAGCACCTCCGGCAACACGTCCAGCCCAACGGCACGCGTACCCGGGAATCGCTCAACGAGCCTGATCGAAATCGCCCCAACGCCAACGCCGACGTCGAGGAAAGATGCGCGTCCTGCCGCAAACGTGGCCGCGACCACCGGCAGCTGCGGCAGCAGCAGGTCAGCGATGACGTCAACCACTTGCTCCGAGCGGCACAACACGCCACCGTCCTACTCGCACCAGCCTACCGCCACGCGCCATGACCGGGGGGTCCGGGTTTCGGCAACAGGGCAATCGGTGCCGGTCGCCGTATCACGACCGGCACCGTCTTCCCCTCTTACGGAGCGAGCACGGCCTCGCGCTCCCATGGCTCCCACACCACATCCTGCGAGTGAGCCGCGTTTGCGCAACTCGGCGCGCCGCGTCGGGAGTTGAACCCGGCGCGGCGACACGCGCGCCCTTGCCGAGCGCGGTAGAGCCTCGGCTAGTCAGCGGTGGGCGTGTGCAGCCGACGATCACCGGTCTACGGTCTGCCGCCGCCGCTCAGCGCTGAGCTCAGTGCCGCAGCCTCACCATGTCGCCCGGCTGCAGCGATGTCGGCTTGAGCCTCGGGTTCAGCCCCTCGAGCGTGGTGATGTTGATCCCGGTCTTCGCCGCGATGGAGCCGTACGACTGGCCGGCCTGGACCCTCCAGAACACTGGTCCCGGCGGCGGGGGCGGCGGGCGCCGCGGTACCGGCGGGTGCCGCCACAGGTTCAGTCGCTGCCCCGGCACCAGCGCCTGCGGGTCAGCGTCGGGGTTGAACTCTTCCAGCTGATCGATGCTCAGCCCTGTCTTGACCGAGACCTCCGACAGCGTGTCGCCCGGACGCACGACCCAGTACGGAGGAACCCGGTGAATCGCGCCGTGCGCGACACCGCCGAGCCGATGATGGGAGGAGGACCGGCCCGGGATCGTCACGAAGATGCCGACCACGGCAGCGAGCAACACGACCAGTGCGACCGGAGCGAGATAGTGCGAGAGCCGCCCCGATGGGCTAGAGGTTCCCGCCAACTTGGACGCTCACTTCGGTCCTTCACCGTCGATCTGAAGCACAAGAACTGTGGCGCATCCAGCGCCCAATTACCAGCCCGGCACATCCCGCACCACCGATCTCAACTCCCCTCACTGGCCGCAGTGGATCGTCCAGTCGGCGCCCCGAGCGCGCCCTCGTCGCGCCCGAGCTCCCGGTAGAGCTGAAGATCATCTCGCGCCAGCAGCCACCGGCGTCCATCCCTTCGCTGGATTGGCCGGCTCCTTCGGTTCCGGCGTGAACGACACGTGTCGTGAACAGGAAGCGGCCCTCGCCCCGGCGGACGCAGGAGGCGAACCGCCGTTGAGCGCAGAGCGACAGACAGCGCATTCGTGTGAACACCCCGGCCAGCGGCCCTGCAACCGTTAGGCGCCGAGCGCGGGGAAGTTGGCCTCGATCGCGCCAGCCGGCGCCTTGAACGCCGGCACCTGACCGAAGCGGCTGAAGGTGAGGCTCTCGCGAGTGTCGCCGCCTTGGCCGTTGTTGCAGCCGTTGACCGGCCCGCCGGGTCGCGTCGGCCCGGTGATGGCGATGCGCAGCGGGTACGGCCTGCCGCGCTCGGCCACCGCGATGGAGCCCGGTGCGTCGCCGGGCACGTTGCCGGCGTCGTTGATAACGATCGCCGCGATCCCCTCGATCCTCGTGCGCCCGGCGATGGTGAGCGTCCCGTGCTCTTCCAGACAGCGACCGACGGTGGACGGCGCGAAGCGCCCTAGCGCGATACCGGTCTGCCGGGCCCGGACCCGCGACACGCGGACCCAGCGGCCCGCGAGCGCCACGCCCTGGGCTCCGGCCTGCGCTCTCCAGTACACGGCGTTGGCGCGAAGGTATGTCCCCCTCGGCACGACGATCACCGCTACCCGGTCGGCTCCTCCGGCCAGCGTCACCTCGAGGGAATGGGCATCGTGAACCGCCGCGACCAGCCTCTCCGTCGCGCCGCCGGCGGACACGCTTCCCTGCATCACGTAACCGGGAGAGCTGCGCAGCGCCGTGACCGCGTCGGCCCATATCTGAGCTGGGGCCTCCTTCGCGTGGGCGCCCGAGCCGCAGCCCGTCACCACCAACACCAAGAACAGGCTGACAGCCGTGATCGGCCGTGCGCTCATACGCGCATGCTCGCACCGTTGACGAGCTCTTCCCGCGTAAGCTCCACCGCCGACATCGCCGTCGCCTCCTACGATCACGCCATGACCTTCATCGAAGACCTCGCCCAGTCGATCGACGGGCAGATCGCAGAAGTGAAACAGGACATCGCCTCGCTCGAGGCTGCCCGCTCGGAGCTCGTCAACGGCTCCGCTCCCCGCCCCGCTCGCAAGCCCAGGCGTCCCCCTCGACGAATGCGCGCGGCGAAGCGCAAGTCCACCGCGGTCGCGTCCGCCGGAGCGCTGTCTCGACTCCTGGCCGAGGACCCCGGACTCACGACGAGCGCGCTCGCCGAGACGGCCAACGCCGACCGTGATCAGGTGCTCACGCTCCTGAAGGAGATGGAGTCCGCCGGCGACGCCCGCCGGACCGGCGTCCGCGCCGGCACCCGCTGGTTCGCGATCACCGACGAAGACAAGATCCAGGCCCGAGCCGCCGAGCTCGCCACCCGGACCAAGCGAGCACCCAGGAGAACGCGGCAAGCCGCGAAAGCGGAGTAGGGCCCTGCTAAGGGCGGAGCGAGATGTCCCGGCTCGCAGTGCTCCTCGATCTTCGCCGGCTGGCCATCGCGCGCCGCCTCTGACCCGAGCTCGCCATTACGGCCCGCCGCCGGAGCCCCGGTTCCCGCGGGCTACCGGTAGCTCTCCGGCGTGTGAGCGAGCTGCGCCCAGTTCTCCGGATCGTGTCCGAATACGACTAGCGGGCCGGTGTCGGCAGCGAGCGCGCGCAGGCGCTCCATCGAGCGGTTCGCCTCCTCGCGCGAGTGCAGCGAGCGGGGATGCGCACGCCCTTCCCACTGGTCGCGGTTGTCCGATGCGTCGGCCGTGAGCAGCATCGGCCCGGTCTGATCGAGCTGCAGCAGCAGCGACATGTGCCCGGCCGAGTGGCCCGGGGTCTCGATCAGGCCGACCGAGCCGTCCCCGAACAGGTCGTGCTCGCCGCCGATCGTCTGCCACCGGAGCTCGGGTCGCTCGTAGTCGGCGCGGACGTAACCGGTTGACTCCGGGGATTCGGCCGTGCGTGCCGCCTCGAGCTCACGCTCGTGAACGATCACCGTCGCGTTCGGAAAGTGCCCGAGCGCGCCAGTGTGGTCGATGTGGAGGTGGGTCTGCACGACGTACGCGACCGAGTCCGCGTCGATGCCCAACCGCGCCAGCTGCGCGGCGCAGTGCTGCTCCTCCGTCATGTGAACCGCGAATATGTCGGCCAGCCCGCCCCAATGGGCGCGGGGATCCCGCGCGACCGCGAGCGGATTGCCGCCGTCCACGACCACGTCACCCTGCGGGTGGCGCAGCAGGTAGAACGGCACCGGGACCTCGACGTCACCCAGGGCGAGCGTGCCGCTGTCGAACAGGAACAGCTCGAGACCAGCCATCACGTGGCAATCCTATGGGCCGCCGTCAGTACGCCGTGGTTCGCGAACGGTGCCCGCGACGCCTACAGCGCGCACCTTGACTCCGGACCGGCCGGAGGACCTCCTGTCCGTTCGCTGCCCTGGTTCCGCTCGGGGATTCGTAGGCTGTGGGTCGTGCCCGACCTCTGTGAGCGTTGGCGCACTAGCTGGCTTGAGGCCCCTCCGCGCGCTACTCAGCTGGCCAGCGTGACAAGTCAGTCAGCGATCATGCGGCAACCTCTCACTGAAGATGGCCAGCGCATCGAGCTCCCCTCCCCCTGACAACCCACGCTCGACGGTCGCCGTCGTGCGCCAGGGCACCGGCCCCGAGGTATTACTCGTGCACGGTGGCGCGAGCCCGGAGCCGACATGGTCAGGGCTCGAGCAGCTGAGCGAGCCATGAACCCTGGTGTACGTTTCCCGCCGTGGCTTTGCCCCGGACGGGCGCTCATCATGCGTTCTCTATTAGCGGACGCGGCCGATGAACGCGTGGCCGTCGTCGTCGACCGCCACGCATTCTGTTGCGGTCGGACATGTCACGGCCTGCAGCGCGCCGGCTTGCGGCACGGCGACATCTGTCCAGCGGCGTCGAACGGAGGGGTCGCCTTCGAGTACGTGACCGGCGCGCTCGAGCGCGATGCAAACGCTCGAGGTAGGGCACGCCAACGCGGTGATCCCTTGGCTTCGTTCGACTCGCTGCCTCACTGCTGGAGCACTTGACATCGGATCGAATGATGCGACCTCCCCGCTCCTGCTGGCGACCACGCACTGGGTCGACTGCGGGCAGGCAAGGGCGGTGAGTTGCGGGCCCATCCCGAGCCGGTGCACCCGCAATGGTGCCGCCTGGCGAGGGTCGAAGCTAACCGCTCGCCCGCGCGTGTCGAGTGCCGTGCACTGCCGGCCCGATCGGCAGACAACGGTCGTCAGCGGCGAATCGTCGACCACCCGGGGCACCGCTCGTACGCGCCGTCCTGGTCTGAACGTGATTTCGACGCCGGCCCGCCGCGCCGCTCCGGCGGCCTGGAACCCGACGGCGGTGCATTGATTGGCCGTCGGGCAAGTCACGGTAGTCACCCTCGCCGGCGTGAGGTCCTGCACGCGCGAGCCCCTCACGGTCGAAGGCCTAAACACCAGAATCCCGTAGCCGACCGCGGCCACGCAAAGACGGACCGAGACGCAGGCGTACCCGCCCAATTTGAACCCACTCGCTTGGTTGACACCCAGCACATACAGCGGGACGTTCCGTCGGCGGCGAGCCGGTCGCAGCGGATCGAACGTCTGGAACTCGGGCAGGCCCGACGGCGGGATGTAGTACCCCAGCTCGGTGAACAACGCCGTGCATTGCGTCCGCGCCGGGCACGCGATCTGGGTCAGCGGCCACCCGTCGTCGAACGGAAGCTGGGTCTCCACCCCAGGCGTAGGCACCCACGGGATCAAGCGTGCGCACGACCCCCTCGGTCGCGGCTATCACGCACGCCCCCGCCGACGGACACGCGAGGCCCGTGAAGATGGGGACCGGGTAGGCCCGGTACTCCCCGATCGCGACCGGCCCGGACGAGGTGCTCGCCGATGGGTCGAAGGTGACCTCACGGTAGAGCCCGAATTGATAGCCGGGGACCTCCGGACGGCGGCCGGCGAGGGGGCGGGCATCACCGTCGGTGTCGATCAGCGCGCACCGCGTCTCGGACGGGCAGGCCAGAAGCAGAACCCCGGATTGGACCGGCGTCTGCAGCGTCGCGCTGCCCTGATCGACAACGACCTGCGAAACCGGCCCCGGCGCGGCCGGATCGAACGTCACCTCCGCCACGAAGTACCGGTACGGGTTGGTCGCGGTCGGCTCCGAGACGTAGCCGGCGACCGTGCACTGCGAAGCCGACGAGCACGCCAGCTCGCCGCCCAGCCCGAGGCTGACCGTAACCCGGGAGGCGCCGCCGGCGTCGGTCGGGTCAAAGGTTGTCTCCTGACCCGCTTGGTCGAGCGCGATGCACTCTGCGACCGTCGGACACTGCAGCGAGCCGGCCCCGCTGGAGCCACGCTGTCGAGGCTTGAGCGGGAGCACCAGTCAGTCAAGACGCCGGCAACTTGCCGGCGGCTGCTGCTGCGTCCCGCAGCGCGCGCGGGGACACGTTCGTGCGCCTCATGCCCCTCGCCGGGGTGTTCGGCGCCGGGCAGACGCTCGCCGAGGTCAAGACGATCACCCGGCCGCTCTGTCCTCGCCCCAGCGTCCGTCATTTGCCTGAAGGGGCTGTGTTGTTTTATCCGCCGCGCCCGTCGCGTTTGTCGTCGAGGCCCAGGATCAGCGCTGTGGATCGGGTGGGATCCGATCGACGGGCGCGGTCTTCCAGCCACTCGCACCAGTGCTCGATCCGTAGTGCTTCGACCCCCTCGAGTCCCGGCAGCCCCTGGCGAAGGACAGCGGTGTAGGCCTCGAACTCCTGTGCCTCCCGCCATGCTCGCACCTCGGCCCTCGCGCGTCCCGCGCGGGCGTCATCGATCCGGCGCAGGCGCTGCTGCTCGGCGCGGACCGCCTCCCGGCGGGCGAACTCGGCTCGACGGGCCTCGGCTTCGGCCGCGACGCGGTCGTCAGTGACGACACGCTGCTCGAGCGCTTGGAACACGGCGTCGAGCGACCCGCTGAGTGACCTCGGGCTGTCGGTCCAGGTCGCTCGCCCCCCCAATAGCCGTTCGGGAGCAACAGGTGCAGCCGGCCGGTTGGTTCGTTGCGCTTCAGCGGCGAAGGGGGAATCTTGCCCCCGCGGTCACGCCCTCTCCGACGCGACCGCTCGCGCCAAGCCTGGATCTCCTGAGGAGTCAGGGCCAACGTTCTCGTCTCCTCGCGAAGTTCGAAAGGATGGCGATAGCCGCCGATGCCAATGGCGACCCCCGCCCGAGCTTTGTAGCTCCGCTTGCTGTAGGCCTCGACCTGGTAGCCGCGGCGCAACGCGCCGCGAATGAGCCCGTGGGCGATTAGTAAGGCGCGGTGGAGCCGGTCGCGGCTCACCTCCATGTAGATCACTCCCGGTACTCCGCCGATCTTCAGTCGCCCATCGGGCCCAGCTCGGAGCCCGCGAGCAGCGGTGCGGGTCGCGCGGACCGCGCCATGGGCTCCACGGAGATCTCGCGGGATCGGATCGCTGCTGACTGGCGGCGTCTCTCGCACAGATCCGATGGGTCGCGGCGCAGGATCTGCCGCTGCATGGCGCGTTCGCCGAGGCTGAGGCGGTCTTGGCGGTGACCGCAGGTAGGCGCGGCCGCCATCCGTCAGGCAGGCGCGCCAGCTGCGACCACGTCCCCTGATCTGGATCAGTCCTCGGCCGCGCAACGCGGCGGCCGACACCCGACGCGAGTAGCCCTCCATCACACCGGCGGGACACCCCGCACCGATCCACCCGAGCACCGCCAACTGCAACTTGTTCAGAACCCGGCCGTTCTCGTGACCCGTCAGCGACGCAGGGCTTTCGCGTGCGTCACTCGCCGTGAACTGACTCACAGACCTTCGGAGCGCTGGCTCGATAGGCGATGTCTCTCGGGACAGGCCGTCGCGCGGCCGCAGTGTCGCGAACGCGCACCATCCCCGGATCCTAGTCCGGGCCGCGCAGGCCGGCCGAACGGCGGCGGCTGCTCCGCGGGCCCGATGGGATCTGCATGCTGGTCGTCGGAGGGATCCCCGGCCGCGCGGGCGAACGAGAGGGCCGTACTGACCAGCACGTCGGCCACGCCGACCGGCTCCTTTCGGCGGGTTATCCGAAGCTGAACTGGGCTGTTCGGTCGGCCGGGGTAGGCTGTGGTTGGTGTCCGCGGCGGCCGCAGCAATTCGATGAGGGCGGTGCGGTTTGACCGCTACGGCGGGGTGGACGTGCTCGAGGTTCGGGAGGTCGAGGATCCGGTCGCGACGCCGGGTCGGGTGCTGGTGGCGGTCACGGCCGCCGGGATCAATCCGGGCGAGATCGCGATCCGCGAAGGGCGGCTACACGAGCGCTGGCCGGCCACCTTCCCTTCCGGTGAAGGCACGGACCTCGCGGGGATCGTGCGATCGGTGGAGGGGGTGTGCAGCTTCTCCGAGGGCGACGAGGTGCTCGGCTGGACCGAGGAGCGCGCAAGCCACGCCGAGCTCGTCGCGGTCCCGGCGGATCAGCTCACCGCCAAGCCGGCCTCGGTCCCGTGGGAGGTGGCGGGATCGCTGTTCGTGGCGGGGATGGCGGCGTACGCCTCCGTCCAGGCCGTCGCGCCACGGGCTGGTGAGACGATCGTCGTCTCAGCGGCCGCGGGAGGCGTCGGTTCACTCGCCGCCCAGCTCGCCCGCCGGACCGGAGCGCGCGTCATCGGGCTGGCGAGCGAGCGCAACCACGACTGGCTCCGCGAGCACGACATCGTCCCCGTCACATACGGCGAAGGGCAGGGGGAGCGGATCCGGGAGGCGGCCGGCGGCGCAGTCGACGGGTTCATCGACACGTTCGGCGGCGGTTACGTCGATCTGGCCATCGAGCTCGGCGTCGACCCCGCGCGCATCAACACGATCGCCGATTTCGAAGCCGTGCAGCGCCTTGGCGTCCACGCGCAGGGAACCCATGCGATCGCGACTGCCGTGCTGCTGGCCGAGCTGGTCGAGCTGGTCGCCGACGGGGAACTCGAGGTTCCGATCGCGCGGGTGTTCCCGCTCGATCAGGTGCGCGACGCCTTCCGTGAGCTCGCCGAGCGGCATACGCGCGGCAAGATCGTCCTCGTTCCCTAGACGCGCCCGCCACCTCACTGCACCCCGTAGCCTGTCGCCGGTGCCCGATCTCCGCGAGCGCTGGCGCACCAGCTTCATCGAGGCGACCACCTACGACTGGGCGGTGGAGCACGAGCACGTCGCCGGCGTACTCGGCCGGCTGATCTGGGGCACCGACACCTCTGCCTTCTACCGCGACATCGCCCGGCTCTCCGAACTGCCGGCCGGCACCCGCGTGCTCGACAGCCCGTGCGGCGGCGGGGTCGCGGTCCGTGCGCTGCGTCCGGACCAGGAGCTCCACTACGTCGCGGCCGACCTCTCCCCCGTGATGCTCCGGCGCGCCCAGGCCGAGGCCGACCGTCGTGGCATTCACTGGATCGAGTTCGTCGAGACGGACGTCGAGGCGCTGTCGTTCGAGGACCGCAGCTTCGACCTGGTCGTGACGTACACGGGCCTTCACTGCTTCCCGGACCCACCCGCGGCGATCGCCGAGATGGCGCGCGTACTGCGGCCGGGCGGCGAGCTGCGCGGCACATCGGTGATCAAACAGGCGGGGCTGCGCCAGGACACGTTCGTGCGCGTCATGCAGCTCGGTGGGGTGTTCGGCCCCGGGCAGACGTTCGCCGAGCTCGAGGCCTCGCTTGCCAACGCCGGGCTGGTCAAGGTCAGCACCTCCCGCGACGGGGCGCTGGCCTACTTCTCGGCTCGCAGACGTGGTGGGAGCAGAGCCGGGGCCGCGACACCATCTAGAGGTCGAGATCGACTCGGCACTGACACACAGCTCGCAGCACACGACATGATGAGGGGAGCACGCGATGGCAGACGCGACGTGTAAGCGCATCGATGAGATGGAAGCCACCTTCCGAGGCTCGATGCGGAAGGTCCGCGCCGAGCTCGGACTGACGAGCTTCGGTGTGCAGACGATGGATCTCCCACCCGATTCCACTCACCATCCGTGGCACGACCACGCTGAGGACGGCCAGGAAGAGATGTACATCGCGCTCGAGGGCAGCGGCGTGCTCGAGCTTGAATCCGGCGAACGGTTCCCGCTCGAACGCGATTGCGCGATCCGGGTCGGGCCGGCCGAACGGCGACGCGTGCTCGCCGGGCCCGATGGCATCCGCATGCTGGTCGTCGGAGGCATCCCCGGCCGAGCCTACGAGCCCTGGCACCGAACCGTACTCGGGGCGCCTGACCCGATGGCAGCTTGACGCAGGGCAGCTGGCACGCGGGACACGCTTGAGGGAAGACGATCCGCTCGGTCCTCGCCGACGACACGTGCCGCGGCCGTGACTGCCGCAGAACCCTCCTTCGCTGGGATGTTGAGCGAGCCGGAGCGCCGCAGGATCCTCGAGGAGGTCCGCTAACCCCGTTGCACGGCCGAGGGCACGCTTCGTGCGGACCAGTCGGATTAACGGCTGGTCCGTGCCGTGTAGTCGCTGACTATGTGGGTCCTGCCGTGCCCCTTCGATGAGGGGAAGACCGCGAGCGGTCAAGACGAGATACTCCAGTTGTACCACAGGATTTCGGTGGTCCCGAAAGCTTTCCCACGGCGGAAACAGTCCAGTGATTTCGACGGCGAATCGATCCGCGTCGGAGCCACACGGTTGCCAGGCACGAACACCATCGACCTGTCGATACCCAAGTCACCGGCCGATCCTTGGTCCAGGTCCGGGTCTGGTCGAGCAATCTCCCTGCTAATTGAGCTGGCGCCAGTGAGCCGGGACGAACAGGGTCCAGGGATCTCTCCCGGAGTAACGCACCTTTGGTAGCCAACACGGGTGAGCTGCCCGCATTCCCTTTGCCCACGGGCTCTTGGACGGCATAGTTACCCCGCACCCGGCCCGGAGTAGCGGCTACCTGAACCGGACTTCCGGGCAGGTAATCCAACGGCCCCAGAGAGGCGCCATCCGGAGACCCGAGATTGGCGAACAGGAGGAGTGTGGCCACGCGCGGGTCGAGACTCGCTTTCCTTCTCGCGCGTGCATCACAGCCACGACGTCGCGCTCGGTTGTGTCCGACGCTGGTAGCGCAAGGCGGGGGCTGTGGGCGTGAAACCCCTGGGCTGTTCTGCGCTCAGCGGCAGAGCCGCCGCGGACCCCGACACTTGAGCTGTCGTGCTTGCAACGGTTCGAGTTCTGGCTAACGCTCGCCTCACCGCTTCTTCGATGCCAACCAGCGGCGCGGATGCTCGGCGAGCCGGTCAGCTGCGACCGGATCGTGTACTTCTTTTCCGACCAGTGCAGGATCGGGCTGGAGTACCCCGGGTTCGCCACCGCGTGGGACGAGATCGTGTCCCGCGGCGAACGCGGAAGAGGATCGTTCGTCGTGTTCTGGCTGAGCGACGGTCGCCTTCTGGCGGGCATGAACGTCAACATTTGGGACGTCAACGAGCACGTCCAGGCGCTGATACGCTCGCGGCCCCGTCGACCGCGCTGCGCTGACGGATCTGGACACCCCGCTTGATTCGCTGGCCGGTGAACCAACGGTTGGCGGTTGGGAAAGGATCGAGCACGGCACCTAACCCCAATCTCACCCAGCTCCACGAGGCCGGCGTCTCGGTCTGGCTTGACACGCTCTCGCGCGAGCTGTTGCGCAGCGGCGAGTTCGCCGCACTGATCCGCGACTACAGCGTGACCGGCGCGACGTCCAATCCGACGATCTTTGCCAAGGCGATCACCGGCTCCGATCTGTACGACGGGCAGTTGCGCGAGCTGGCAGCGGCCGGCGGAGATGAGCCACAAGAGCTGTTCTTCTCGCTGGCGCTCGACGACGTGCTTGAGGCCGCGCGCCTGCTGCTCACAAGCTACGAGCGCAGCGGCGGCCGCGACGGGTTCATCTCGTTCGAATGCACGCCGGACCTCGCCGATGACGCCGGCGCGACGATCGAGCAGGCAACCGACCTCTGGCGACGGCTCGATCGGCCAAACGTGATGATCAAGGTCCCCGGCACCGAGGCAGGCCTGCCCGCGATTGAGGAGCTAACGCGCCAGGGCGTGAACGTCAACGTCACGCTGTTGTTCTCGGTCGAGCGCTACGACGAGGTGATCGACGCCTACCTACGCGGTCTTGCCGCCAGGGCGCACGCCGGCGAACCGCTCGATCGGATCACCTCGGTCGCGTCGTTCTTCCTCTCGCGGATCGACACCAAGGTCGACGCGCAGCTGCCGGAGGCCTCGCCGCTTCGCGGGGCGATGGCGATCGCCTCTGCCCGCGTCGCCTATCAGCGCTACCTCGCGAAATTCTCCGGCCCCGAATGGGAGCGCCTCGAGCGCCTCGGCGCCAGTCGACAGCGGCCTCTGTGGGCGAGCACCAGCACCAAGAACCCCGACTACTCCGACGTGCGCTACGTGGCGGACTTGATCGGACCCGACGTGATCAACACGATGCCCGACCAGACCCTGCACGCCTTCGCCGACCACGGGCATGTGACGCGAACGCTCGACGCGGATCCAGCGGGGGCCGCCCGGACGCTCCTCGGCGCGGCGGCGGCCGGGCTCGACCTCGCGGCGGTTACCTTCGAGCTCGAGCGCGAGGGCGTCCAGTCGTTCTGCGACTCCTACCACCAACTCCTCGACTGCATCAGAGACACGCTCGGGACGTTCGCTAGCAGCGGTGGCTGAAGCAGACGCAACGCCCGACCGACGAGCTCGCCATCCCGGTACTCGCCGTGGGTGCGCGAGTCGGCGATGCGCTTGCTCGAACTCGATCGGCGGCCACCTGCAAGCGCGCTCGCGTTCCGGTCCCTCCGCTAGGCCACGTCAGGCGATCATGTTCTCGACAGTTACAAGACCGAGGAGGCTTACGTGAGCACCACCGCTCCACAGGCGCAAGGACTCAAGCGCACCGAGATCCAGGAGCACGACCTTAGCGTCCCCGGACGCCAGGTCATCCAGAACCGCGTCGATATCAGCCCGGACGCGCCGCTCTTTCGGCACAAGCATCCGGGTGAAGAGGTCATCTACGTCCTGGAAGGATCGCTGCAGTACGAGATCGACGGCCAGCCACCGACGAGGGTCAGCGCCGGCGAGGGCTTGATGGTCCCGGCCGACACGGTCCACGCTGTGAAGAACATTGGCACCGGTAACGCGGCGGAGCTCGCCACGTACATCGTCGAGAAGGGGAAGCCATTGCTCGTGGCAGTCGACTGAGCTGAGAGGTTTGTCCGGCCTCCCGGGTTACCGGATACGAGCAGCCGGGCCACCGCCCTCGCTTTTGACCGACACTCGTGCAGGAGACTGGCGATGCGCACGATCACCCTCGAAGAGCACTTCGTCTCCCGCCGGTTCATCGACCTCGCCGGCATCGACCTCGGCGCGGAACGCGGCCTGGACCTCTCCAGCAGCGAAGTCACCGACCTCGCCGCGCTGCGCCTGCGCCACATGGACGAACGCGGGATCGACATGCAGGTCATCAGCCATGTGCTCCCGACGGTCGCGCCGATCCCACCCAGCCCGGACCAGGACATCGCGACCGCCGCCAATGACCAGGCAGCGGCCGCGATCGCTGCACACCCCGGCCGCTTCGCCGCGTTCGCCGCGCTTCCAATGAGCGATTCCCAGGCTGCGGTCGCCGAACTCCGTCGCGCCGTCACCCAGCTCGGATTCGTCGGCGCGCTGATCAACGGCCGGGCCAACGGCACGTTCCTGGACGCCTCCGCCTACCGACCTCTGCTCCAGACCGCGGTCGATCTCGACGTGCCGCTCTACTTGCACCCCGGACCGCCAACCGCAACATTGCGTGAAGAGCACTACACCGGCTTCGGGCCGTCAGTCAGCTCCGCGCTCGCAACCACCGCCTGGGGCTGGCACGCCGAAACTGGCCTGCACGCCCTCAGACTGATCGCCGCCGGCATCTTCGATCAGCTCCCCGACCTGCAGATCATCCTCGGCCACATGGGCGAAATGATCCCCTTCATGCTCAACCGCGCCGACGAATGGCTCACCCCAGCCGCCCGCGCCGAGAACAACCTCCAGCTCTCCGTCGCAGAAACCTTGCGACGCAACTTCTGGATCACAACCAGCGGCATGTTCTCCTCCCCCCAGTTCCTGCTCCTACACCAAGTCCTCGGACCCGACCGACTGCTCTTCTCAATCGACTACCCCTTCAGCCCCAACACCCAAGGACGCGCCTTCCTCGACGCCCTCCAGATCAACCCGACCGACAAAGAAAAACTCAGCCACCGCAACGCGGAACGCCTACTACACCTGCCATCCATCGCGCCCGCCCCACCACAATCCCGACCTGACCAATAGGAACCGGCTCCCAGAGCACGCCGCCGGCACACCCGCTTTCGTCTCGCACGCCACTCATGCTGGGATCGGCAGAAAGACCCGGAATACGCGGGTTGCGCAACTGGCGAATGTCAGGGCACGGGCACCACAGCGGCGAGAGCCCTCTGCTCTTCGGTCGATGCGCTACTTCTGCAATCCCAGATTGGGGCAGCGCCCGACGGTGCGCTGTCTGTTCTTGTTGGTCGTCCTTAGGGGAACAGGCCTTGTTGAACTTGTCTCAGTGCCGGATGCGTCACGATTGGGTTCGACGCAGCGGGGCCGGTGTCGTAAGGTCACGCACTGCGGGATGGTCGTCCATCCTCACGGACCGGTCGGGCAGAGCGGCCTACGGGGTCGTCGTGGGGAAGAGTGCGCCCTGCTGGACGACTGGGCCTCGGCGATCCACAGCGAGAGCCGGTTGCTACTGCTGCAGGGCGAGGCCGGGACGCCCCGCCCGGAGGGTCGGAGTCCGCAGGCTCTCTCGCGACGACGGGATCCACAGGCACGGTGGAGCACCCGAGGAAGCAAGACCCAGGGAGCGAAACCCAGGGTCTCGACGGGCGCGATTTTCGGATGAGACGTGCAAGCTGCGTCGGGTCATTAATCACCCCCAGTAAGGAGGACCCACATGTCTGTCACCACCGAGGGGTCAGCGAGCGCAACTGCGATTCGGCCGTTCACGGTGGAGTTTCCGGAGGCGGCTCTTGAGGATCTGCGTGCGCGCCTCGCCGCAACCCGTTTCCCTGAGCGGGAGACCGTCAGCGATCGCACCCAGGGCGCGCAGCTGGCAAAGGTGCAGGAGCT
This sequence comes from uncultured Solirubrobacterales bacterium, assembly GCA_963704385.1. Taxonomy (GTDB): domain Bacteria; phylum Actinomycetota; class Thermoleophilia; order Solirubrobacterales; family Solirubrobacteraceae; genus Palsa-465. The sequence goes on along the minus strand of OY969904.1, from coordinate 3,331,195 downwards.
CGTCGACTACTGGGCCACTGATTATGACTGGCGCAAGCTCGAAACCAGGTTGAATGCGCTCCCCCAGTTCATCACGGAGATCGACGGGCTCGACATCCATTTCATCCACGTCCGCTCGCCGCGAGCGAACGCGCTGCCGCTGATCATGACCCACGGCTGGCCGGGCTCGTTCCTCGAGTTCATGAAGGTGATCGGACCGCTGAGCGATCCCGAGTCCCACGGAGCTCGCGCGGAGGACGCGTTCGATCTCGTCGTACCCTCAATGCCCGGTTTCGGCTTCTCAGCCAGGCCGCAGGCAACAGGCTGGAATCCCGAACGCATCGCCGGCGCTTGGGAAGAGTTGATGAGGCGAGTGGGCTACGAGCGCTACGTCTCTCAGGGTGGCGACTGGGGTGCGGTCGTCACGGACGTGATGGGCCGCCACGCCCCGGAGGGCCTCTTGGGTATCCACGTCACCACGTTGCTCGGCGCGATCGAACGGCCACCAACGCCGAACACCCAAACGACCGTGCCTCCAGAGGTCGCAAACGCGCTCAAGAACGGTGAACCGGCGCCGGCAGGCCTCTCAGCCGAGGAAACGATCGCGTATGAAGGAGCTAGAAACCTTGCCACGCACGACTCGGGCTTTCGGGCGATGATGGGCACCCGCCCGCAAACGATCGGCTACTCGCTCGCGGACTCGCCGGTCGGCTTGGCCGCTTGGTTTTACGAGAAGTTCGCGGAATGGACCGACACGGACGGCGAACCCGAGCGCGCGCTTTCGAAAGACGAGATGCTCGACGACATCACGCTTTACTGGCTCACGAACACAGCGGCATCCTCGGCCCGCCTGTACTGGGAGGACAGCGCCCACAAAACCAAGGCCGGCGGCGAAGTCTCGATCCCTGCGGCGGTGAGTAGGTTCCCAGTAGAGATAATCCCCGTACCGCGCAGTTGGGCCGAGCGCGCCTACCCCAACCTCGTGTACTTCAACAAACTCGAGAAGGGCGGTCACTTCGCCGCCTGGGAACAGCCGGAACTCTTTGCGGGCGAGATGCGAGCGGCGTTCAGGTCGCTGCGCTGATCGGTGCACATCGGCGTCAGTCAGGCCGCATCGAAGAGTCCTACAACCACCTCGGGATAGTGATCCACGATCTCATCCACCCGATCCTCGGGCTCCAGCTCGCGGCCCGCGCCGCGGTGCCCGGGCTGCCCGCCCGCCTTGCGCTCCCCGCGCAACAGCTCCTTGGCCTTCGCCCTAGCCTCCGCCCGACGCTGCTGCCGGGTCTTCGGCGGATCAGACGACGGCGGCTTGGAACTCGTACGAGAGTCCCGCCGGGCCTGCTCCTCAAGCCGCCTGATCCGCTCCTCCAACCGCTCACACTGATCCCCGAGCCGCTCCACCGCCCCCGCCAGCTCGAGGATCACCTCAACACAACGCTCCCGACCCGAGTCGTAAATCGCCTCCGCCTCGGCGCGATCCATAACCCCAAGATTCGCCGCCCGCCGCCCCGAACCTTGTTATGGAGACCAACAACTGAACGGTTATGAAAAACCTCGCATTAGCGGGGCTTTTCGGTGAAAGGTGGAGACGGCGGGAATTGAACCCGCGTCCGCGGCCGCGCGAAAGGTGGCGTCTACGAGCGTAGCCGGCGCTCTGATCTCGCCCTCCACTCGCCTCGCCGGCGGGGTTGTGGAGGGCCAGCTCCCTTGGTGGTCCCCGGATCGGTGGGAGTGGGCCTCACCGGGCGAGCCTGCTAATTGATCCCGGACTCTCCGCCGCAGGCGAGCGGAAGGCCGAGATGACTACTCGATCAGCTAGCTGCTAGGCAGCCGCGTAACCGAGGTCAAAGTTGTGCGTGTCCGCACTTATGTTTTCCCGGGGGTTTTACGAGGCCTCCCGGGACCTCGACTCGCAACCACCCCCACGATCCGACCACGTCGAAGCCAGTCGTCCCCGGGGGTTATGTACTGACTGGCGAGTATAGCTTCGGGGCTGGCCCAGCGAAAAACATGCTAAGAGCGGCGGGAACCCCCCCGCGCGCTGCCTACACTAGATGGTGATGGAAAGCACGACCAGATGGTCTCCGGCGCCCATCGAGGCGCCGTCCCCAGCAGCGCCGATCGAGGCGACTGACGATCAGGGCTGGGCGCAGCGCACCTATCGGTGGCCGGAGGGCGGTGCGCAGTGGCCGGAGCTCGATCGGCCGGTCGAGCCCCGCAAGCAGTCGTGGCTCAAGCGCAAGCTAGGGCCGGCGCTCGCGGCGATCGCCGCCTTCCTGGCCAAGTTGAAGGCGATCATCCTGCTGCTTCCGAAGGTGAAGCTGCTTACGACCGTCGGGACGATGCTGGTCTCGGTCGCCGCCTACAGCTTCGTGTTCGGATGGACGTTCGCGGTCGGGTTCGTGCTGCTCCTGCTCGTGCACGAGATGGGGCACGTGATCGCTCTGCGCCGCGAGGGCATCAAGGCGAGCGCTCCGACGTTCATTCCGTTTCTGGGGGCCGTGATCAGCGCTCGGTCGCTCGGGGACAATGCTTTGGCCGAGGCGCGCGTGGGGCTCGCCGGTCCGGTTCTGGGAAGCATCGGGGCCGCGGTTTGCATCGTCGTCTGGCACGCGACGGGCAGCAACCTGTGGCGCGCGCTCGCCTTCACGGGCTTGTTCCTGAACCTGTTCAACCTGCTGCCCGTCGTCCCGCTCGACGGCGGACGGGCGATGGCCGCGATGGCTCCGTGGATGTGGTTCCTGGGGTTCGCGGCGATGATCCCGCTCGCCTTCATCTTCCCCAACCCGGTCATCTTCCTGATCCTGATCTTCGCCGGGTATGAGACGCTCAAGCGCTGGAGGCTCCGGCAGGCCGGCGGCGAGCAGCAGCGGGCGTACTACCGCGTGCGCCCGATCGACCGCGCGCTCGTGGCCGCCGTGTACCTGAGCCTGATTGCGCTGCTGGTGGTGGGCATGCACGCGACGGCGCTCACCCGCACGTTCGTCTAGGGACGGTGCGGCGCCGGCCAAGGCGTACTGCCGCCGAAGGCCGATCAGTGGAGGGGGTGCGATCACACCGGAGGGGGCGGCCGGCGCACCACGCGCGTGTCCTCGTAGGGCCCTCGCCGGCTCCACCAGTACGTGTAGAGCACGGCGAGCACGAGCCCGACCACGCCAACGACGAATATGACTGTTCCGGTGGTCTGAAGGTTGATCCAGCTCACATGCGCCGTCACGGCCCACTTCAAGATGGCGCCGACGGCGATCAGCACGATTGCGCTTCCAATGGTCATGTTTGGGGTCTACCCGGAATTGCCGCAGAAAACTCGCCGTTGGAATCCAGCGCTGTCGGGGTAGGCAACGGGAGGCGGCCGGCCGGCCTGGCAGGGATGAGACACGGCCGGTCGCCCCAGCTAGCGCCGCGCCTCGCGCAGCTCGCGCTGGACCTCGCGGGCGGTCTCGCGCGTGCGGATCGACTCGCGCTTGTCGTAGAAGTCCTTGCCTCGGGCGAGGGCGATCTCGACCTTGGCGTGCGCGCCCGAGAAGTACACGCGGGTCGGGACCAGGGTCAGGCCGCGCTCCTGGGTGCGGCCGACTAGGCGATCGATCTCGCCGCGGTGGAGCAGGAGCTTGCGAGGTCGCTCGGGATCGTGATTGGCTCGCGAGGCGGGCCCATAGGGAGGTATATACATGCCCAGGAGCCACACCTGGTTGTCGCGTACCACCGCGTACGCGTCCTTGAGCTGAGCGCCCGACTCGCGCAGCGCCTTCACCTCGGTGCCGGTGAGTACGATCCCACACTCGAAACGCTCGAGCAGGTGGAAGCGGTAGGAGGCCTGGCGATTGGTCGCCACGTCACCGGGGGCGGCCTTGCGCTTGCGTCCCTTGGCCACGCCGTCAACCCCCGCTCTTGATCATGTGCACCTCAGTCCTCCTCCCCGGCCGGCAACAGGTCGACCCGGCCTCGCGGGGCGTCCACCTGCCCCACCTTGACACGAATCGGATCGCCGAGGCGGATCGTCGCACCGGAGTGCGTGCCGATCAGCATCGTGCCCTCCTCGTTCAACTCCCACCAGTCGCCGCGCATGCGACGCACCGGGAGCATCCCCTCGAAGATCCCGCCGTCTCCGAAGGCCACGAACGCGCCCGATCGGACCAGGCCGACGACCTCGCCCTCGAACACCGAGTCCCAGCCGGCCGCGGACATCGCGCGCTCGAGCAGGAAGCAGCAGGCAACGTCGTCGGCGTCCCGCTCGATCGTCATCGCCTCGCGCTCGCGCGAGGAGGTCCAGGGTCCGGCCGCGGTAACGAACGAGCGCTCCGGCGCGGGGACGTCCCCCGTGACGACCGAGAGCACGGCTCGGTGGCAGATCAGGTCCGGATAGCGCCGGATCGGCGAGGTGAAGTGGCAGTACCTCGGGGATTGGAGACCGGCGTGGCCGATGTTGCGATGGTCGTAGTAGGCCTGCTTGAGCGACCGCAGGACGAGGCTCGTGAGGGCGCGCCGCCCGTGCCCGCTTCGGTCCACCCACTGGTCGACGAGCTGGGAGGCCTCCCCGATCACCTCGGCCGTCTGCTGGGGCGTGAGCGGCGCGGGCGGGACCGGCGGGGTCGGCACGCCGAGGGACGCGAGCTGCTCGATCAGGCGCTCGGCGGCGGCGCCGTCGGGACGCTCGTGCACGCGGTACAGGGTCGGGACGTCCCGGGACTCCAGCAGCCCGGCCACCTGCTCGTTGGCGGCGATCATCAGATGCTCGATCAGCCGATGGGACTCGGTCTGGGCGACGGCCTCGGCGCCGACCACATTCCCGTCGCGGTCGAAGGTGAACTCCGGCTCCTCGGACTCGAGCACGATGGCCGCCTCGGCGGCGCGCCTGGCGGCCAGGGCAGCGGCGGCGGCACGAGCGGCGGCCAGGGTCTCGGCCCACGGGTCGCCCGCGCGCTCGTGCCCGGCAAAGATCCGGTCCACGCGCCCGTAGTCCAGGCGCTCATCGGAGCGGATCACCGAGCGGTGAAAACCGCTGCGTTGCACTCTGTCGCCGTCGATCACCATCTCGACGCTGACCGCCAGCCGATCCTGACCGGGCACCAGCGAGCAGGCCTGGTTGGAGAGCGCCGCGGGCAGCATCGGTTCGACCGCCCCGGGTACGTAGACGCTGGTCCCGCGGCGGTAGGCCTCATGGTCGACCACAGAGCGCGCGGGAACGAACGCCGAGACGTCGGCGATGTGGACCCACACCCGGATCGAGCCGTCGTCCTCGCGAGAGGCCGAGATCGCGTCGTCAAAGTCCCGGGCGTCGACCGGATCGATGGTCAGCGTGGGCAGGGCACGCAGGTCGCGGCGCCCACCGACGGCGTCGTCATCCAGGACCACTCCGCCGGCGGCCGACTCGCGGGCCTCGTGCTCGACCGCAGGGTCGAACACGCGGCGCAGGCCCCGGTCGACCATCAGCGCCGCGATCACGTCCCGGGCCACGTCGGGGCGGCCGAGCCGGCGAGTGACGGTCGCTCGGCCGCCACGGCGGCCGTTGCGACCGGCCCCGGTCTTCACCAGCACCAGGTCACCGACGTTCGTCGTTCGGTCGCGCGTGACCACCAAGCGTGGGCCGGGCGAGAAGAACGGCTCGGCGACGAGGAACTTCCCTCGGCGCTCGAGCACCGCCACCCGGGCGGCGCCGGCGCCGCTCCGGGGCTCTGGGCTCACCGGACCTCGGCGGCTACCGTCTGCTCGGCGACCACCAGGGCGTGGTCGCCAGGAGCCTGGGGGTTGTCGGCGGCGTACACGTTTGGCTTGATGCCGGGCCCTTCAGCGACGGTCTTGCCCTGAACGACGCCGGGTCCGCCGAGGTTCTGGCCGTTCGGAGTGAAGTACTCGCCGACGGTGATGTCGAGCGCGCCGCCGTTGGACATCGGCTCGATCTCCTGAAAGACGCCCTTCCCGTACGTCCGGGTGCCGACCACCTTGGCCCGCCCGCGGTCCTGGAGCGCCCCGGTCACGATCTCGGCGGCGCTGGCCGTGTCGCGGTCGACGAGCACGACCATCGGGATGCTCGTGGGGATGGCGCCGCCCTTGGCCAGGTACACCTGGCGCGGCTGGGAGCGTCCGGCGGTCGAGACGATCGTGCCATCGGGGATGAAGATGCTGGCCACATTGACCGCCTCGTTCAGGAGCCCGCCGCCGTTCTCGCGCAGGTCGAGGATGAGGGCCTGAGCGCCCTCCTTCCGCACCTTGTTGACGTAGGTGCGCAGCTCGGCCCCCGAGCCGTCGGTGAACGCCGTCAGCCCGAGGTCGCCGATCTTGACGCCGTGGTACTTGACGATCGTCCCGCTGGCCACGGGCACGACCAGGTTCTCGCGCACGATGGTCATCATCAGCTGGCGCTGGTCGCGCAGGATGGTGAGACGCACCCGAGTCCCAGCCGGTCCCCGGATCAGCCGCGAGGCGTAATCGGCCGTATGGTTGGCCAGCGAGTCCGGGCCGACCTTGACGATCACGTCACCGTGCTGGAGGCCGGCGCGGGCGGCGGGCGAGCCGGGGAAGACATCGACCACGGCCAGGCCGCGGGGATCGGGCAGCACGTCGATCCCGATCCCGCTCAGATGCGGGTTGGACTCGTCCAGGAACGATTGATAGGCCGACGGCGAGTAGTAGTGGGAGTAGGGGTCGTCGAGGCTGGCGACCATCGCGGTCAGTCCCTTGTTCAGGAGCTGGGAGCGATTGAGCGGACGGTAGTAATCGCTGGTCAGCATGTTGAGCGCCTGGTTGACGAGCTGCCCGTTGGACTCGTCGGTGAACGTGCTCCGCAACCCGGTCGGAATCCAGCTCGGGTGGCCGCCCAGCCAGACGCCTGCGATCAGGATCACCAGCACTGCCGCCACGACCGCGAGGACGCGCGGAGTTCGCGAAGGGCGCGAAACCATCCCTTGAGAGTAGCCACCTCGAACCGGCCATCGCGGCGTTCGCCCCGGCGGCCGCCGAGCGCTCAGACGCGGAGGAAGCGCCGCAGCGACAGACCCGATCCGACCGATGAGACGACCGCGCTGGCCACGAGCAGCACGGCGATCAGGGCCGGGAATCCGATCGTCTTGATCTGGGAGACCAGCGACCAGCCGGAGAACAGGGGATCGAGCAGCGTGATCTTGGCCACGCCCAGCACGACGATGGCCAGAGCGCCGCCGACCACCCCGACGATCAGGCCCTCGATCACGAACGGCCAGCGGATGAACCAGTCGGTGGCCCCGACCAGCTTCATCACCTCCACCTCCCTGCGGCGGGCGTAGAGAGAGAGCCTGATCGTGTTCGCGATCAGCAGGATCGACGCCAGGGTCAAGAGACCGGCGAAGGCCAGCCCGCCCCACTTGACCGCGGCGGTCAGCTCAAGGGCCTTCTTCGTGTACGACTTCTTGTTCGAGACGCTCTGGATCGCCGGATCGATCACGCCCCCGCCCGGGGTCAGCGAGTTGCGGATGACGAGCACGTTGGCCGGGTTGTCGGGATACACGTGGAAGGTGTCAGGCAGCGGATTGGTGCCGCCCAGCAGCGCGTACGCGGCCGGATCCTGGGTCTCCTGCTGCTTGTAGGCCTGAGCCTTGGACTCGAACTGGACCCATTTGACGTGCGGGACCCTCAGCAGCTCGGCGCGCACGCGGGCGTCGTCGGCGCTGGTCGCGTCATTCTTCATGTAGACGTCGACGATCAGCCGGCCGCGGACCGTATTGGCCGCGTCGTTGGTCACCTCGACGGCGGGGATGAACACCCCGACCACGAGCATGGTCACCAGCACGGTGGCCAGCGCGGCAAAGCTCGGCGCGGCGTTGCGCCGCATCGACCGGCTCGCCTCCCGGACAAAGAAGCTCAGCCGCATGGCTCAGCGATCGTCGATCCCCGGTGGGCGGGTCGAGGGTGAGCGCATCCGGCGGGCGAACTCGCGGGTGGTCTCATCGCGCGCGTACCGGCCGGTGGCCTCGTCGCGAACGATCCGGCCCTGGGAGAGCTCGAGCACACGGCGGCGCATCTTGTCGACCATGGCCTGGTCGTGCGTGGCCACGAGCACCGTGGTTCCGGTGCGGTTGATCCGGTACAGCAGCCGCATGATGTCGATGCTCGTGTCGGGATCAAGATTGCCGGTGGGCTCATCGGCGAGCAGCAGCGACGGGTGGTTGACGAAGGCCCGCGCGATCGAGACGCGCTGCTGCTCACCGCCGGAGAGCTGGTCGGGATAGTTGTGCAACTTCGTCGACAGCCCCGTGAGGCGCAGGATGTCGGGAACCTTGGCCCGGATCTCCTTACGCGCGCCGCCGGTGACCTGGAGCGCGTAGGCGACGTTGTCGTAAACGGTCCGGCTGGGCAGGAGCTTGAAGTCCTGGAAGACCACGCCGATGTTGCGCCGGTAGAACGGGATGCGGCGCCGCGAGATCTTGCTCAGGTCGTGCCCCGCGACCCTGATCGTCCCTTCGGTCGGGTCGAGTTCCTTGATCAGGAGCCGCATCAGCGTCGATTTGCCCGATCCGGTGGCACCGACCAGGAACACGAACTCGCCCCGGTCGACGGCGAACGTCGCACGATCGACGCCTAGGTCGTGGCTCGGGTAGCGCTTGGAGACCCCCCTGAACTCGATGATCGGAGGGCTGCCATCGGGGCCGCGCTCAGGCTGGGCGCGAGGGGCGGCCACGCGAGCGGCGGGACGGGCAGGGGTGCGGTGTCGAGATGAAGATGTAGCCATGAGTCCGGGCAGACTATCGAGCGCCCTGGGCAGACGCGGAGCCGCGGTGGCTCTGCAACAGGGTTTGCAGCCGCATGAGCGTCCAGGCGCCTCCCAGGTCCCCGCGCCGCTCGCTACCGTTGTTGCATGGCTTCGGTCACAGAGACGACGCTCGAAAACGGCCTGCCGCTGTACCGGATCGCCGTGGAAGGGACGCGCGCGGTCACGATCCTGGTCGCCTTCGACGCGGGCGCCCGCACAGAGCGCCCGGAGGAGAACGGGATGGCCCACTTCCTCGAGCACCTGGTGTTCAAGGGCGGCGAGAAGTACCCGACGTACCGCGACGTCAACACCGCGGCGGAGGGCATCGGGGCCGTGCTGAACGCCTACACCAGCCACGACCTGGTCGCTTTCCACATCACGGCGCGGGCCGAACGGGCGCTGGAAGCGGCCGATCTCCTGACCGATTTCGTCGCTCGGCCGAAGATCGACGCCGGTGAGCTCGACCGCGAGCGCGGCGTCGTGGTCCAGGAGATCGCCCGCTCCAACGACCAGCCCGCGGTGATGGCTGGGCTACTGATCGACGAGGCGGCGTTCGGCGATCACCCGCTCGGTCGGCCTGTGCTCGGATCCACCGAGCACATCCGCGACCTGTTCACGCGCGATGGGATCCTCGCCTTTCGCTCTCGGCGCTGGGCGCCGGCGCTTGGCGGAGCATTCGTCGTCGGCAATCTTCACGGCCTCAACGGCGTCGTGGAAGAGCTCTTCGCGCGCTTCCCGGCCCAACCCGAGCCCGACCCGTTCGATCCGGCCCCGCCGCTTGATCCTCGCATTCTGGTCCGGGAGCGCGACTCCAACCAGTCACACCTGCGGATGTCCTACCGACCCCACGTCGAGACCTCGGATCCGCGCGAGCGCGCGGCGCTCCAGATCTACTCCACGTTGCTGGGTGGATCGATGGCCTCGCGCCTGTTCGACGAGATCCGCGAGCAGCGCGGACTCGCGTACTCGGTCCACGCGGTCGCCCACGCGTACGCCGACGTGCCCGTGCTGCAGATCTCGGCCGGGCTGGAGTCGAGCAAGACCGTCGAGGCCTACCGGCGGATGCGCGATGTCGTCAGTGAGCTGCGCGAACAGGGACCGACCCGTGACGAGGTCGATCGCGCCCGGGCCTACGCGGCCGGGGCGCGGGCGATTGGATTCGAGAACTCGGGGGCCGTCGCGCGCTACGCCGCCCAGCAGACGATCGTCTACGGGGAGGACGTCGATCCCGACCGGGCGATCGGGCTGCTCGACGAGGTCACCTTCGATCAGGTGGTGGAGGTCTCTGCGGCGCTCAGCGACGAGCTGTCGGTGGCGTGTGTGGGGCCCCACACCGTGGAGGAGTTCGCGTCCGCCTGATCCGCGGCATCTTCGCGGGGGGGCTGATCGGGATCGCGCTGACGGCGTGCGGCGGGAGCGCCCACCCGGCCGCGCCGCGCCGGCTGGCTTCCGCGGCCGCCCCCGTGCCGAGCGTCCCCCCAACGACCGCCAGCACCGCCAAGCCGCCGACGCCGACGGCGACGGCGACCCCCGGGCTGCGGCGTCTTCAGTCGGCGCTCACGTCCGACCTCGACGGCCTGGGCCCCCAGACGGGAGCGTTCGTCTATGACATCGGCCGCCACACGACGCTGTTCGCGCTTCGCCCCGACGTGATGCGACCGCCGGCATCGGTGGAGAAGATCTACACCACGGTGGCCGTGCTGACCGCGCTCGGCCCCGATGCTCGCCTGTCCACCGCCGTGCTCGGCGCCGGCCACCTCGGCCCCGGAGGCGTCTGGCACGGCAGCCTCTACCTGCGCGGCGGAGGAGACCCGACGTTCGGCGACGGCGCCTTCAACCGCGCCTGGGAGGACGGTTACGGTCCGACGGCCGCCCAGCTGGTGAGCCAGCTGAGCGCGCGGGGGATCCGTCGGGTCACCGGCCAGGTGATGGGCGACGCGACCCTGTTCGACGCCCGCCGCGGGGGGCCCAACACCGCGTTCCGGGCCGACATCCCCGACATGGGTGGCCAGCTCGCCGCCCTGACCTACGACCACGGGGCCACGATGGCCCGGCTGAGCCCGGGCGCGTTCGCGGCCCGCGAGCTCGTGCTGACCATGCGCGGCGCCCACATCCGGGCCAAGGCCGCCCCCTTCACCGCCGCGACCCCGGCCACGGCCATTCAGCTGGCGTCGGTCACCTCTCCCCCGACCTCCGTCCTGCTCAGGCTCATGGACGTCCCCTCGGATGATTTCTTCGCCGAGATGCTCACCAAGCAGCTGGGGGTGCGGTTCTTCGGCACCGGAAGCACCCGGGCCGGAGCGCAGGTGATTGGGAGCGTGATCGCGGGCCTCGGCGTTCACCCCCGGATCGTGGACGGATCGGGCCTCTCCCGTCGGGATCAGACCTCCCCCATGCAGGTGGTCAAGCTGCTGGCGGCCGTCAGGCGGACCCCGGTCGGGCGCGTCCTCGACGACTCGCTGCCGACCGTCGGAGTCAACGGGACCGTGCAGACCATCGGCGTGAAGACCGCGGCGCAGGGCCGGTGCATCGCCAAGACGGGCACGCTCGACGACGTGACCAACCTCGCCGGCTACTGCCAGAGCCGGGGTGGCCACGCGCTGGCCTTCGCGCTGTTCGTCGACGGTCCCAGCAACTGGCAGGCGCTGGCCGGGATCAGCCGCATGGTCGGAGCGATCGCCAGCTATTGAGCGTTGCGCCGACGCCGCCCCGCGCGCGACAATTGCCACCGATGGAGCTCGGGATGGCCGCCGTGAACCGGCGTGAGCTGCGTAGGTATATCGACCGGGTCGATGACCGCTGGCCGATCGACGCCGCGGTGCTCGGCGGCGCCCGCGTCGACGATGAGGGCGGCGCGCCGCCCCAGCGCGAACGGGGTCCCGAGTTCGTCGTGATCCTCGTCTCCGCCGCCTACGAGGGGATGCCGTGGCTCGAGCGCGTCTACCACGCCGGCGCGCTCTGGGATGCCCTCGAGATGGGCGCTCCGGCGGACGTTCACTGCTACACCCCGGGCGAATTCGAGCGCAAGCGTCAATCGCTGCGCATCGTCCGCGAGGCCACCGAGCGGGGCCTCGACCTGCTGAGCGTCAACTGATCGCCACCATCCGCTCGATCGGCACACGGGCCCGATCGGCGATGTGGCTCGGGACCTTGACCTCGTGGACGCCGTCACGCAGCGAGTCGCGGAGCTTGGGCAGCGTGATCATCTTCATGAACCGGCAGTGGGCCGCCTCGTTGGCGGCGATGAACTCCGTCGACGGCGCCGCCTGACGCAGCGGGTGGAGCATGCCGGTCTCGGTGGCCACGATCGCCGTCCCGCCGTCGTGCTCACGCGCGAACCGGAGCATGCCGCCGGTCGAGAGCATGTGCACCCCCGCGGCGTCGACGTCCCCGGCCGCGACGTACTCCATCACGCTGGTGGAGCACCCGCACTCGGGGTGGATGAGGAAATCGGCGCCCGGATGGGCCGCGCGGACGGCGGCGATGTCGTCGGGCCGGATTCCCGCGTGAACGTGGCACTCGCCGTCCCAGACATGCAGGGCGCAGCCGAGCGTCTTCTCGACGTAGGCACCGAGGAACATGTCCGGCCCGAACAGGATCTCGGTGTCCTCGCCGTGCTCCTGGAGGATGTGCTCGACGACCCCGACGGCGTTGGCTGAAGTGCAGCAGTAATCGGTCTCCGCCTTGACCTCGGCCGTGGTATTGACGTACATCACGACGACCGGGCGGGCGGGGGCAAACCGGGCCTTCCACTCACGCAACTGCTGGGCGGTGATCGAGTCCGCGAGCGAGCACCCAGCGTCCAGATCGGGGATCAGGACCTTCTTGTCGGGACAGAGGATCGAGGCGGTCTCGGCCATGAAGTGGACGCCACAGAAGACGATCGTCTCGGCGTCGGCTTGGGCGGCCTGCTGGGAGAGCCCGAGCGAGTCACCCACGTAGTCGGCCACGTCCTGGATCTCGGGCAGCTGGTAGTTGTGGGCCAGGATCACCGCGCCCTGCTCCCGGGCGAGCCCACGCACCTCGTCCTGGAGGGCGGGGATGTTCTCGAGCATCAGCGGTGCGTCAGGCGCACCGAGCATCGGCAGATTCATGGAAGCGGTTCGAGGATCAGGCTGAAATCGAGAGCGGGAGCGCTGTGTGTGATCGCACCCACTGAGACGAATTGTACGCCGGTGCTCGCCACCTCCCGGAGGGTGTCCAGCGTGACTCCGCCGCTGGCCTCGAGCTCAGCTCGTCCGGCCACCTGTGTGACCGCCGCTCGCAGCTGCGGGACGCCCATGTTGTCGAGCAGGATCCGCGTGGCCCCGGCGCCGAGGGCCTCGTCGATCTCCCCGGGGGTCCGGCACTCGACCTCTAACGGCAGCTCGGGGGCGGCGGCGCGCGCGCGCCGGACGGCCTCCCCGATCCCACCGGCCAGCGCGGCGTGGTTCTCCTTGATCAGGATCGCGTCGTAGAGCCCGGCCCGGTGGTTAGTCCCGCCGCCGGCCGCCACCGCCGCCTTCTCGAGCAGCCGCAGCCCGGGCGTCGTCTTGCGCGTGTCGAGGATTCGGACCCCCTTCACATCTTCGACCGCCCGGGCGCACCGGGCGGTCAGCGTGGCCACCCCCGAGAGGCGGGCCAGGAAGTTGAGCGCCGTTCGCTCGCCGGTGAGGATCGCCCGCGCCGAGCCTTCGACCTCCAACACCGCTCCGCCCTCCCGCCACCGACCCTCCTCGGTCATCAGCTCGAACCCGACTCCGGGATCGAGGTGGCGAAACGTCTCCTGGAACACCTCCAGGCCGAACACCACCCCGGGCGCCTTCTGCGTGATCAGGGCGCGGGCCAGGGCGGCCTCGGGGACGATGGCGGCCGTGGTCGCGTCCCCGCTGCCCACGTCCTCGGCCAGCGCGCGGGCGACCACGTCTTCAATCACCACAGGATCCACGGCGGCGAGGATAGCCCGACGTCCTAACGATGCGCCAGCGCGACTATTCCCAGACCCGGGTGTTTGCTAGTGTCGCACGGTCCGGGGGGAAGACCGGACGAGATCGGGGCACAGCCTTTCGGAGCGCGACCCGTTCGCGGCGTGAGCGGCCGGCGGCGTCCTCACACGAACAGTGCGGTCAGTCATCCGCTAGGAGGTATCAGTGGTAACCAGCAACTCATCGTCGCGGCGTGCTCGCGCCCGGCGGACCGTCTACGTGAGCGCGGCCCTGGCTGTGCTCGCGGTAGTTCTCGCGACCGCAGGATCGAGCGTCGCGTCCACCCGCAAGTCCACCACGGTCTGCAAAGGCACGCCGAAGAAGCCAGGGGTGCTGACCGGCACGGTCTCGGGGAACGTGGTCGTCAAGGGCGCGTGCGAGGTCAACCACGGCTCCGCGACGGTCAAAGGCTCGGTGACCGTGACGTCCAACAGCGTTTTTGCCGCCGTCTTCGGCCACAACGACAAGACACACAAGGGCGTCTCAGACCTGACCGTGACCGGCAACGTCGTGGTTGACAAGGGCGCCACAGCCTTCCTCGGCTGCGAGGCAGCTCATTCGCCGTGCATCGACGATCCCAACATGAAGAAGCCGACGCTCAACAACAAGGTCAAGATCGGCGGCAATCTGACGTCCAAGGGCGCGCTTGGCGTGATCGTGCACGTCACGAAGATCGGCGGCAGCGTCACCCAGAGCGGCGGCGGCGGGGGCGAGAGCTGCTCGAGCATGCCCGGAATCTTTGCGTTGATCAAGAGCCCAGTCTTCAGCGACTATGAGGATGTCTCGATCGACGGCAGCCTCACGATCTCGGGCCTCAGCTCGTGCTGGACGGGCACGATTCGCGACAAGATCGGCAAGAACGTCACGCTGACCAACAACGCGATGGCCGATCCGGACGCGATGGAGATCGAAGCCAACGTCGTCAACGGAAACCTCGCGTGCACCGGCAACACGAACGCGGTCCCCACGTCTTCCGCCGTCTGGGACAGTCATGAAGCAAACCCGAACAACGGGAGCTACTTCCCACGGATCGCAGATCCGAACACCGTCAAAGGCACACGAAGTGGCCAGTGCGTCACTCCGACGCCCCTGACATTGGGCGGACCGAGCGGGACGCCGGGCACGTTCTGATTCGCGCGAACGTCGCCTGACTCGCGGCGACCGGCGCCGGGGCGCTAGGCCCCGACGCCGGCCCCGCGAGCGCGAACGATTTGCCGGACTATTCCCGGAAAACTCATCGCGCTCACTCCAACGCCCGACCCTAATCGGCCGACGGCACGCTGGCCACCTGGTGCAGGTAGGCTCGTGCGAAGCCGTCCAGATCGCCGTCGAGCACCCGGGCCACGTCCCCCATCTCGAAGCCCGTCCGGTGGTCCTTGACCATCGAGTAGGGGTGCAGCACGTAGGAGCGGATCTGGGAGCCGAAGTTGACGTCCTGGGCCTCCCCCTTCTCGCGGGCGATCTCCTCCCGGCGTCTGCGCTCCTCGAGCTCGAGGAGCTTGGAACGCAGCATGGTCATGGCCTCGGCCTTGTTGGAGGACTGCGAGCGCTCGTTCTGACACTGGACGACGATCCCGGTCGGCCGGTGGGTGATCCGCACGGCCGAATCGGTCTTGTTGACATGCTGGCCGCCGGCCCCGCTCGCTCGGTAGGTGTCGATCTGCAGATCGTCGTCCTCGATGGCCAGGTCGTCGATCGCGTCGACCACGGGCGAGACCTCGACCCCGGCGAAGCTCGTCTGCCGCCGGTGGGCGGCATCGAAGGGCGACAGGCGGACGAGGCGATGGACTCCCTTCTCGCTCGCGAACAGCCCGTAGGCGTTCTCGCCCTTGACCAGGAAGGTGGCGGACTTGATCCCGGCCTCCTCACCGGGGGAGATCTCGAGCAGCTCGACTGCGAACCCGCGCTTCTCGGCCCAGCGCATCTCCATCCGCAGGACCATCTCCGCCCAGTCCTGGGCGTCGGTGCCGCCGGCCCCGGCGTTGACGGTCACGAACGCGTTCCCCGAGTCGTACCGACCCGAGAACAGCCGCTGCTCCTCGAGCTCATCGAGCCGCGCCTGCACGGCCCGGATCTGGTCCTCCAGCTCGCCGGCGATCTCGGCGTCCTCCTCGGCGAGCTCGGCCAGCGGCTCCAGGTCCTCGACGTCGCGCTCGAGCTCGCGATAGAGCGCCAGCCTGCGGCTGGCCCGCGCGTGCTCGGCCCCGACCCGGGCCGCCTGCTCCTGGTCCTCCCAGAAGCCGGGCTCCCCCATCCGCTCCTCGAGCGCGGCGACGCGCTCGCTCAGGCCAGCGGGGTCAAAGATAGTCCGCAAGCAGCTTGAGCTGCTCGCGGATTGCCGCGAGGCGCTGGGAGAGCGGCTCTGAATGGACGCTGGCCATTAAATCAACCCTAGCAGCGGGTGGAGGGCTCAATCCCGCCGGCGGTGCCGGTGGCGCTCGTGTTCGCCCCGGCGCCTTCGCGCATCCAGCTCGCGCTCGACCCGGTCGAGCTCCGGGGCCGGGCCGTACAGCCGCCAGACGTTGCGCAGCAGCGGGATCAGCACGACCAGCGCAACCCAGATTGGCCAGAACGAGCCCGACGCCCCGTCGGAGATCCAGATCAGCGTGCACACGCCGACCAGTCCCAGCCCACCGCCCGTCTCCTGGATCAGCCGTCGCTGAAGGTGGCGGCGACGCCCGACGAGCTCCGCCTTGCGCTGTTGCGGCGAGGCCGGCAGTTTCGGGAGGTCGGCCATCAGCGCTCGCAGCTCGGGCTCGGTTCGGGCGGCGTAGGCCTTCTCCACGCGGTCGCCCAGCTCCTCCTCGGTTATTCGGCCGGCGGCGAAGTGGTCGCGCAGATCCTGCGCCACGCGGTCGCGCTCCTGATCGGATGCGCGGAGCTCCGAGCTGCCCTCCACCGGCGGAATGGTAAGGCCGGGTCGCATGCGACCCGGCCCCGGCGGCGCATGCGCCGCCGGAGGGGGCGCGCATGCGCGCCCCCGGGCAAAGTCAGGTACCCTGCCCGCGATGGCCAACGCGCCTGGTTGGAGCAGTTGGAGCCTCGACCCCCTGGTGTGGATCGCTCTCGTGGGCGCCGGGGCCTGGTACGTCTCGATGCTGCGGCGCGTCAAGCGCGTCACGCACAAGTCGGTGGGGCCGGGGCACTGGCTGTTCTACTTCTCGGGCCTGGCCGTGCTGCTGCTGGCGCTGGAGTCCCCGATCGACGCGATCGGCGACCAGTGGCTGCTGTGGGCCCACATGTTCCAGCACGTGCTCCTGGCCGATATCGCGCCGCCGCTGCTGATCCTGGGCATCCGCGCGCCGGTGCTGCCGCTCGGGGTGCCGCGCTCGATGCTGAAGCGGTTCGCGCGGCGAGGGTGGATCGGCCGCTTCTGGGGCTTCTGCACCAAGCCGTGGGTCGCGTTGCCCGCCTGGACGATCGTGACCTGGGTGTGGGCGATCCCGTCCATCTTCGACTACACCGCGCAGCACCCGCTGCTGCACGCCTTCGAGCACCTGACCCTGTTCTACACCGGGATGGCCCTGTGGTGGCTGATCATCACGCCACTGCCCACCGAGCGTCGCGAGCCGGGCATGGTCCGCCTGGCCTACCTGGGCTTCTCGCGGATCGCCAGCGCGGCGGTGTGCCTGCCGCTGACCTGGCTGAACCACAGCCTGTATCCGCTGTACGCGACCGGCCCGCACGCCTACGGCATGACCCAGCTCACCGACCAGCGGCTGGCCGGCGCGACCATGTGCCTGATCGAGTTCCTGGTCTTCGGGATCGCCCTGGTCGTCGTGTTCGTCGACGCGCTCGCCCGCGACGAGCGCGCGCAGGCCCTGGGCGAGCTCGCCTCCTCGGGCGAGCTGGCCTCACAGCACTAGCGCAGTCGCGGGAGTCCCCGACCCGAGCTTTGCTGCGCGGGTTAGCGTATAGAGAACCAGGGCCACAAAGTCCGCGGCCGCATGGCCCTCAGGCCCCGTGGCAGCGCTTGAACTTCTTGCCGCTCCCGCACCAGCACGGGTCGTTGCGCCCGATCTGCTGGGTCTCGTCGACCCGGCGCTGCTCCACGACGGGCATGGGCTCCGCTTCGTAGTCCCCAGCGCCGTTGCCCTCGCTCGCGCTGGCGGCCGCGGCGGCCATGGCCAGGGCACCCTGGAGGGCGCCTCCGCCCGAGTAGGTGACCCGGCCGCCGCCGGTGGCCGAGCTCGCGGAGGCGCTCGGGGTCCGCTGCGTCGGGGGCGGGATCGGCTGTCCGGAGGCGTCGGTCTGCGTAACCTGTACGTGGTAGATCATCTGGGCGAAGTCGGCCCAGATGCTGTTCATGAGGTCGCGGAACAGCTCGAAGGCCTCGTTCTTGTAGGCGACCAGCGGCTCGATCTGGGCGAACCCGCGCAGGTGGATGCCCTCGCGCAGGTAGTCCATGTCATACAGGTGCTCGCGCCAGCGCTGATCGATGATCTGGAGGAGCAGGAAGCGCTCGAGCGCGCGCATCAGCTCGTCCCCGAGCTCCTCCTCGCGCCGCGCGTACTGGGCCGCGGCCTCCTCCTGGAGATCGTGGATCAGGCCGTCGCGGTCGGCCGTGTGCGGGTCGATGGCCTCGATCGTGGCGCTCGGCAGGAGGATCTCCTGGATGCGCTTGACGAGTCCCTCCACGTCCCAGTCCTCGAGGAAATCCCCGGCCGTGTACTCCTCGACCAGGCGCTCGATCAGGTTCACGACCTCCTCGCGGGCGGCGTCGCTCATGTCGCGGCCCTCGAGGATCTCGTCGCGGTAGTTGTAGATCACCTCGCGCTGCTGGTTGAGCACGTCGTCGTACTCGAGCGTGTGCTTGCGCTGGAGGAAGTGCTGCTCCTCGACCTTGCGCTGGGCCTTCTCGATCTGCTTGGAGAGCATGCCGGCCTCGATCGGCTCCTCGTTGCCCTCCTCGTCGGTCGTGCCCAGGCGGTCGAGGATCTTGTAGATCCGCTCCCCCGCGAACAGGCGCACGAGGTCGTCCTGGGCGGAGAGGAAGAAGCGCGACTCGCCGGGATCGCCCTGGCGGCCGGAGCGGCCCCGCAGCTGGTTGTCGATCCGGCGCGACTCGTGCCGCTCGGTGCCGAGGATGAACAGGCCTCCGCTCTCCAGGACCTGCTCGCGCAACCCCTCGACGCGGCGCTGGACCTCGGGCAGGACCTTGGCGTAGTGCTCCTCGTAGTCGGGATCCCCCTGCTGCAGACCGAGCTTGGCCACCTCGAGACGCGTCAGGTGCTCCTCGTTGCCGCCGAGCTTGATGTCGACGCCTCGGCCGGCCATATTGGTGGCGATGGTCACCGCCACCCGGGGCGCCGGCCTCGGCGATCGTCTCGCCCTCGCGCTCGGCGTGCTCGGGCTTGGCGTTGAGGACCGTGTGGGCGATGCCCCTGCGCTTGAGCTGCTCGGACAGCAGCTCCGAGACCTCGACCGAGATCGTGCCCACGAGCACGGGCTGGCCGGCCTCGTGCCGGGCCTCGATCTCCCGGACCACCGCCGACCACTTGCCGTCCTTGGTCTTGTAGACCTGGTCGTTGTGGTCGCCGCGGATCATCGGCATGTTGGTCGGGATCTGGACGACCGGCAGGTTGTAGATCTTCATGAACTCGGTCGCCTCGGTCAGCGCCGTGCCCGTCATGCCGGCCAGCTTGTCGTACATCCGGAAGTAGTTCTGGAGGGTGATCGTGGCCAGGGTCTGGTTCTCCTCCTGGATGCGCACGCCCTCCTTGGCCTCGACCGCCTGGTGCAGGCCCTCGGACCAGCGCCGGCCCTCGAGGATCCGGCCGGTGAACTCGTCGACGATCTTGACCTCCCCGTCGATCACGGCGTAGTCGACGTCGCGCTTGAACAGCGACTCGGCCTTCAGCGACTGGATCAGGTGGTTGACCAGGTGGCCGTTCTCGGCCCGGTAGAGGTGATCGATGTTGAGGAAGCGCTCGGACTTGGCCACACCCTGCTCGGTCACCGAGACCGTCTTGTGCTTCTCGTCGAACTCGTAGTCGAAATCGGCCACGAAGGACTTACGCTCCTGCGGTAGCAGCCCGTCGGGCGTCTTGCCTGGCTGCAGCTGGCGGGCCAGGCGGGCGAACTTCACGTACAGGTCGGCGGCCTGCTCGGGCGCGCCGGAGATGATCAGCGGGGTCCGAGCCTCGTCGATCAGGATGTTGTCGACCTCGTCGACGATCGCGAACGTGTGGTACGGCGACTGCCCCTCCTCGGGCTTGGGCCGGCCGCCGTGCTGGACCTTCTCCTCGAGTGTCGTGGCCATGTTGTCGCGCAGGTAGTCGAACCCGAACTCGGAGTTGGTTCCGTAGGTGACGTCGGCCGCATAGGCGTCGCGCTTCTCCTCGTAGGGCTGCATGTTCTGTAGGACGCCGACCGACACGCCGAGCATGTCGTAGATCGGCTTCATCCACATGGCATCGCGGCGGGCCAGGTAGTCGTTGACCGTCACCAGGTGCACGCCGCGCCCACCGAGCGAGTTGAGCACCACCGGCAGCGTCGCGGTCAGGGTCTTGCCCTCGCCGGTCTTCATCTCGGCGATCGCGCCGTCGTGGAGCACCATCCCGCCGATCAGCTGGACGTCGAAGTGACGCATCCCCAGCGAGCGCTTGGCCGCCTCCCGGACCAGGGCAAAGCACTCGTAGAGCAGGGCGTCGAGGCTCTCGCCATCCCGGGCCCGGCTGCGCAGCTCGTCCGCGGCCTCCCTGAGCTCGGCATCGTCGTAGTGCTCGAGCTCCTCCTCGAAGAGATTGATCCGCCCGACGCGCTGCTCGTAGGACTTGAATTTCTTCGCCTCGCCCATGCGAAGCGCACGGTCCAGGAAGGACATGGGGCTAGCGTAGCAAGGGGTTCCGGGGCCTCCGGGCCGTCTACGGAGCCGCCGAAAGGCCCGACGGACCGTCGTCGGGCAGGGGGATCACCTCGGCCTCGAGCACCACGTCGCCCTGCAGGACGACCTCGCCGTTCAGCACCGGCGGGACCGCCTCCTGGGCTGACGAGGCCGAGGCGCGGGACTCGCGTCGCTTGCGCCGCTTGTCGCGGTGGCGCTTGACCTGCCTCGAGAGCTCGTCGCTGATCACGTTGATCGAGTGGACGATGTCCGGAGAGGCGGCGCGGGCGCGCAGGGTGACCCCCTTGAGGTGCAGCGTGCCCTCGGCGATCTCGGAGTCGGCGATCGCCGGGTTGCGCTCCTCGGACAGCTCCACCTCCAACTCCGCAAGCTCCGAGACCTGCCGCTCGACCTTCCGAAACCGCTTGGCGACGTGCTCGCGAAGCTGATCGGAGACGGGGAGGTTGCGACCCTTGACCTCGATGCGCATCGACCGACCTCCTGCTGGGCGGGATGTATGTGAGCTCCCGTCAGCCTAGCCACCAGCCCGCAGTTTGTCGATTGCGTTAAGAAAACAACACCGGCGCCGCCGGAGGGCTCGTGGCCCTCGCGGCGGCGCCGGACGAAACGTCGGCTTTCCGACTGACTACGGGATCAGCAGGGAGCCTTGCCCGTGACCGTCGAGGTCTCGGTGGTCGGGGTAGCCCCGGCAGCAGCGTAGTCCTGCGCGGTGTAGGTGATCGAGTACGGACGCTCCTTGCCCTTGCAGGCGACCGACTCCATGTACCCGATGCCCTTGTGGACGGCCTTCGGGTACGTCAGGACCTCGTTGATCAGCGACCCGTACAGGCCCGGCTGGTTCGCCACCTTGTTGGAGACGTCAGGCGGGAGCGGAACGTTGACGACGAGGTTCTTGCCGTGCTGGGAGATCGTGCCGTCATACGGCGCGGTCGCCCCGGTGCGCAGTCCGCCGCAGTTGGCCGGATTGGGCTCGGTGAAGAAGAACACCTGGGTCTTCGGTCCGCCGTTGTAGACGTGCAGGACCGTGTTGCAGGTCACCGCGGCCGCGGTCGACGAGCTGCTTGACGGTCCGAGCAGCGCGTGGACCGGACCCGTCCCGATCTCCGACCCCTTGGGGCAGGCCGCGTCGTACTTGGCCGGGTTGGCCTCGATCATGCTGTCCGTGCACTTGGGGAAGTCCTTGCCGTTCAGGACCGCGCCGTAGATCGTGAGCTTGATGTTGATCAGCGGGGCCGCACGGTCACCGGACGGCGCGTTGGCCTGAAGCGTCTCGACCAGGCCCATCGCTACGGGCTTGGCCTTGCTTCCGGCCTGCTTGCTCGAGAACGCCAGCTTGGTGCCCCCGTAGCTGTTGAACGCGGCGTAGGCCGCGCCTGCGCCTACGAGCACGGCGATCGCCGTGCCGATCAGAATTAGCCTTTTCAATGAATTCCTCCTTGGACTCCGAACCGGGCGGTCGTTAATGGGTTGTTGTTGATGACAAACCCACCGAACGTCCTGAAGTTCCGTGGGGTTGTGAGGATTGGAGCCACCGCGCCGGACTCGGCGGGACGAACTCCAGTACACGAACGTAGTCCGCGCGCGGGGAGAAGCTTCGCGTTCGGGGCACAATCGCGCATTTGCGTTACGTGAAGATGGCCGGTGTTCTCACGGCAGTGCGGTGAGGTGGGGGAAGCTCTGAAGCTGGCCGGTGGTCAACGTCCCGAGCGGCGGCTGGGACACACACGGCGGGCCTCCGGGCTGTGAGGTGTAGTAGCTGTCGGACAGGATGCCGGCGAGCGCGGGGGTGACCGTCGGTCCGATCGCCGGCTGAGGATTGTTGGTGCACAGGTAGCTGCCGAACACATTGAGGCCCGAGAGCAGGTTGTTGTACCCGCCCGGCGCCATGTACGGATTGCCGCGGTTGCTGTCGAGGCGGTTCTGGTACACGGTCAGGACCTCGGGGTTGATCGGGTTTGAGATCCGCAGGTAGTGCACCGCTCGCGTCTGGGCCGCGTTCAGGCCCGTAGCCTGGGTGGTGGCCGTGCTGTTCGCGAAGAAGGCGGCGATCTCACGTCGGTAGGTGTTGATGTAGTCGATCACCGGGACCACCCCGCCCAGGTACGGCTTGACCCGGACCAGCCACGGCACGCTGTAGTCGAGGAAATCCTCGAGCGCGGGGATCCCGGGCTTGGCCGCGGCCGTGAGCGGTCCGATGTCGACCATCAGGTCTCGCAGCTCCGGGGCGAGGAAGACGGTCTGCTCGAGCGCCGGGCTGAGCTGGACGGCGGCCGGACGGAACTCATCGATGAGCGGCTTGGTGAAATGCGCGAACTGCGCCACTCGATTGATCGTGGCGCGGGTCTGGACCAGGAACGCCGGGAACGCCCTGATCGTGTTGGCCAGCGCGACGTCCTGCGCCGCGGTGGCGGCAAAGGTGGCGTTGGAGTTGTTGATGAAGCCCTGGAGCTGCGCCGGCGACTGGCTGAGGGCGGAGAAGACGACGCCCGTGTCGTGCAGCAACGTGGTGGTCGCCGCCGAGTCGCGGTTGAGCACCGCGAGCACGCTGTTGACGTTGACGGCGAACGGGTACAGCTGCCCGAGGGCCGCGTTCAGGTCCTCGCCCCGGCCCGTGAGCGCTACGCCCTCTGACTGCTGCCAGACCTGGAAGGCGTGGCGGGTGGCCGGATCGAACGTGGACAGGATCTGGTCGAGCTGGACGGTCGGCGCGATCTGGGCCCGCGGCAGGGTGGCTCCGTCAGGCAGGGGCGGGACGGTTCGCGAGCCAGGGCTCAGCTCGATGTAGGTCTCGCCCAGCAGCGTCTTGGCCCGCAGGATCGCGCGCGTGTCGCTGGGACGCGGGGCGTACTGGGAGTCGATCTCCATCACCGCTCGGGTCAGACCGGTGCGTTTGTCGAGCCCCACGCTCACGACCTTGCCGATCGTCACCCCCGAGATCCGGACGTCCGCCTCAGTGGCCAGCTCGACCGCCTGGCTGAACTCGGCGTTTATTCGGTAGCCCTGCGGCGCAAACGGGGTCGAGCCCCCGAACGAGATCCACAGGAAGATCAGCAGGCCGACGCACGAGCCGGTGAAGGCGATCATGGTCAAGATGCGGAAGGGGCTGGGGGCTTGCTTGTTCATCCGGTGGGTAGGGCGACGGGGCAGAAGGGCGACTTGATCGTGCTCCAGTCGGGCGCGTTCAGGAGCGCGAGCAGGTTCCCGATCGACGGGGTCGACTTGGTCAGGGTGACCTCGAGCAGGTTCAGCTCAGAGCACGTGGCCATGAAGATCCCGCGCACGACCGGACCCTGAGCGTCCTGCTGGTTGACCAGGCTGTCGGCGATGTGGCTGAGCCACGAGCCCCAGAACAGGTATCCCTGCTCGCTCCCGGGGGGCTGGTAGGCGATCGTGTTGAAGAGTTTGTTGAGCACGCCCACCGACCTCGAGAGCGGCGGCGTCGCCTTGGCCAGCTGGGTCGCGGCTGGCTCGAGCACCTTGGCCACCGGTTGCACGGCCACGGTGAACGGCCGCAGCTGATGCTGGATGACTGGGGTCGTGTCGCGGAACAGCGGCCGCGCGGCGATCAACGCCGGGGCCAGCGCGTGGGCAAACGGCAGCAGGTTCTGATTTGCCTGACCCGAGATCGTCGCGAACTCCCTGAGCTTGTTGAAGGTCTGGGCCGACTGCTGGAGCGTCGGCGGCAGCAGGGTCAACGCCGTCTCCAGGTTGCTCGCCTGCGAGGAGATCGCGGCGAAGTTGGTGTTGGACGAGTTGATCAGCGAGGTCAGCTGGTTCTCGACGCTCCCGAGCGAGGTGGCGACGGCCTGGAGGCCGTGGATCGAGCGGCGGATGTTCTGGTTGCGCAGGGCCAGCAGCCGGGTGAAGGTGGCGGTGTCCCGGTTCAGCGGCGCGAAGCGCTTGAACACACCGCTCAGGGAGGAGACCGCGGAAGGGCTCGGCAGCTCCCCGTTGCCACCGTGGTTATGGAAGGCGCCGGCGCCCCCGGAGAGCAGCAGGAGCAGGTAGTCGCGCGTGTCGGTGTCCAGCGAGTTCAGGATCGCGCTGAAGTCGACATCTGGGTTCGTGGCCCCGGCGGCCAGCGTGCCCCCGCTGGGGACGGCGCCCGCGTTCCTGGTCCCCGGATCGAGCTCCAGGTACATGTCCTTCAGCGGCGTGCGCGGTCGCAGGAGGACGGTGGCGTTGCGGTAGATCGGCTCGTACTGCTTGAAGATGTTCATGGTCACGACCGCGCGGCCGTCCTGGAGGGTCACCCCGCCGACCTGCCCGACCTCGACGCCGGCGATGTCGACGGTCTGTCCCTGCCCGGAGGTGATCGCCGCTCCCGAAGCGAAGTCGGCCTTGACCGTGTAGTAGCTCTTGAGGAACGTGAACGAGGGCTGGTGCTCGAGGATGTAGCCCACCACCACGATCGCCAGCACGACCAGGGCGATGATCGCGATGAAGTCGCGGCGGTGGACGCAGGATCGCGCGCTTCACGGCGTTCCCCCGGTGACGACGTTGTTGAGGTTCGGAACCGAGTTGCGGTAACAGGCCACGTTGGTACGGACCGGGGGCGCGTGACCGGGCCAGGCCGGGCGGGAGGCGAGCGGCGGAAGGATGGCGTTGCCATACAGCGGCCCGGCCTTCGGGATCGAGCTGGTCTGGATCTGGTCGGACCCGCCGCCGGCCGTCGAGCGGATGTAGCGGCCGTTGCCGTCAAAGTTCCCCGAGGCGCCGGCCAGCCCCACCGCGCTCTGGAAGAACTCCTGATAGACGGCCAGCCCCGTACCGACGGGCGGATCCTGGATGACCTCGTCGGTGGCCGGGATGATGTTGTGGCTGAAACAGCGGGCGAGCAGGTCCGCACCGTTCAGCAGCGACTTGGTCGACGTCAGGGCCGACGAGGTCTGCTGCACCGCCGGCGTCAGGTACTTGAGCAGGCCGCCCAGTTCGCTCGGGGACACGAGCGCCGTGGCCTGCGGCAGCCACGGCAGGGCCGCCTCGATCGTCGGGTTGAGCTGCTCGACGCCGGGGATCAGCGCCGCGGCGATGGCCTTGGTCGGGCCGAAGGACGCGTTCAGCGGTCCCAGCGCGCCCAGAGTGGCGTGCAGCCAGGGCGGGAGCGCCGCGACCGTCGCCGAGAGGTCCTGCTGGCGCGCGGCCAGAGCCGCGAGCGTGTTGTTGAAGTTCGTGATCAGGCTCGGGAGCTGGTTCCCGCTGGCCGCCAGCGCGTGGAACACCTGCGCGTTGCCGGTGACGACCCGGGTCAGGTCGCCGGGCTGGATCCCGAGCAGGGCCTGGTTGACGATCGCCGAGGCGCGGAACGCGTCCACCGAGTACTTCAGCGACAGGTTCAGGCCCTGGGCTCCGGTGAGGCCGCGCACGCTCGGGTCCTGGGTCGCGTCCTGGGCCGCCGTGGGCGGCGCGTTGAGCGCCGCGCCCAGCCCGATGAGCAGGGTCTGCAGGTTCGCGCGGGCGTTGGTGTTCAGCGCCGCGAGCACCCGGTCGAGCTGAACGGGCCCGGAGTTCTGGGCTGCCGGCAGGGTCGAGCCGGAGGGGAGGTCCGGGGCGTTCGGGCTCCCCGGGGAGAGGTTGGCGTAGAAGTTACCCTCGAGGAAGATCCGGGGCAGGATGTTGATCGTCGCGTCGGCGTGGATCGGCAGGCCGTCGTTGTCGATGTTCATGGTCACCACGCCGTCGGTGGACGAGGGACCTCCGATGTGCTGGACCGAGACCACCTGGCCGACGTCGACGCCGGCGATCCGCACCGGCGAGGGGATGTGGAGCTGCGTCTCGGTCGTGAACACCGCCTTGAGCACGATACGGCGATCCGGCCCACGGCAGGCTCCCGCCGAACACCAGGTAGCAGATCAGGCCGATGACGACGACGCCGATCACGCCGGCCAAGAAGTTCGAGACCCGTGGCTTGTGGCGCCTCATCCCTTTGGTGCGTTCGTGGTCTGCGTCTTGAGCCCGACGTTGCCCGGAGGGTTGCCGATCGCGGGCGCAGCGGCCGAGAACGGCTCATTCCCCGCCGAGCACTCGGGCGTCTGCCCGGGCGAGTCGGTGTTCGGGTACGGATCGACGTGCAACGGCCCGTGAGTCGTCGGCCGGGTTGGTGTCGGGGGTGAGGTAGGGCTTCTGGGAGGGCACCGCCTCACCTCCCGAGCACGTCGTCGATGGCGACGAAGTTGAATCGCAGCCTGGTCCCGGTGGCGACCGGGTCCGAGAGCGTGCTGGCGAGGTTGCGCAGGAACAGCGTCACGTAGTTGCAGCTGGCCTGGACGGGTGTGAGGAAGGCCAGCGGGGACTGCAGGCTCGATGCGGTCAGCGTGAGCCGCTCCAGCCCAGGCAGGACTGGCGGGTTGTTGGTGTAGCTCTCCAGGTGCAGGGCCAGGCTGGTCAGCAGCTTGTCGAGGGACTGGGGACCCTCATAGGTACCCGGAAGGTTGCGCGTACCGGCCGCGAACGCCTCGGCCAGCACCGGCGCGGTCTGCGGAAGGGTCGCGAACCCCGGCCGCAGCTCGGCGAACAGCGCCGTGGTGTCGGTCACGAACGACCTGATCGTCGGGCTCTGCGCGATCACCGTCTCGAAGGTCGGCGGCGTCTGTGAGATCCACTGCTGCAGGAACGGATAGGCCACGGTGGCCAGCGAGCGGAACGTCGTGTCGAGGTTCACGTACAGGTTCGCCTGGTTCTGAGCCACCGGCGCGACCGCGTGGGCGAAGGACTCCAGGCCACGCCAGAACCCAGCGAAGTCCGTCTTGCGAGAGGCCAGGTTGCGCGCCACTGGGCCGAGGTTGGTGACCAGCGGCACGAACTCGTGAATCGCCGAGTTGATGCCGATGCCGCGACCGGCCAGGCCGTAGGCGTAGCCGGCGGTGGCGGCCACGATCCCGGCCCGGGTGGCTGGGGTGTACTGCGAGAGCACCTGGTCGAGATCGACCTCAGCGCTGGTCTGGCTGATCGGTACCGTGGCCCCGTCGGCCAGCCCCCGCGTCGAGTTGCCGGGCGTCACCTGGAGGTACTTGAGTCCGATCACCGCCTTGAGCCGGATGTCGAAGGTCGAGTTGACCGGCAGGGGCTGGATGCTCTTGTTGAGGGCGAGATTGAGGACCGCGATCGGCTGGCCCTGCGCGTTCCGAGCCGGGGTGATGCTGTCCACGTGGCCGACCAGCGCGCCGCCCACCATGTGGACCTCCGCACCGCTGGTCAGCTCGCTGGCGTCGCGGACCTGGACGTGCAGGGCATACCTGGGGACGAACGGGAGACCGTTGTTGGCGTTGTAGGCCAGGAACACGGCCACGATCGCCACCAGCACGGTCACGGCCCCGATCAGCACCGGGCTCGAGACCAGACCGCGTTCGCGACGGCGGTCGGTCACTGGTCGCCTCCGATCAGATAGCCGAGCAACCCGCGGAGCGGAGCGGTGCTCGGTGAGCTGATGCCGCCGGCGTGCGCGTCCTGCACGATCCGAGCCAGCTTGGCGTCCATGGGCGAGGTCGCCTTGGCGGACCTGCCGGGCGCTGACCCCCGCCTGACGCTGGCCGTGTCCGCCGCCACCCCGGTGTGGGTGAAGTTGGCCGAGCAGCCGGCCACGGGCGTCTTGGCGTAGCCCGTGCAGCCTCCGACCAGCGCTTCGGTGCGGACGTAGTGGCCGGAGCTGTCGAAGCCGTTGGTGGCCTCCGTGCCGTAGAACAGCAGCCCCATCAGCTGCTGGATCGCCCCGGTCTGATCGAGGCTCTTGGTCAGGCGGTCCAGCGACGTGAAGCTCGGCACGCCGGCGTTCCCGAGCTTGAGCAGCTGCTCGTCGAGCGGGAGCGTGGCCAGCAGCGCCGGCTGCTGCTGGACCGAGGACGCGCCGAGCGCGATCAGCGACTGGCGGGCCACGTTGGCGAACGGCGCCAGGTTGGTGTACTGCGCCGCCAGCGCCTTGGCGCTCTGGTTCAGCGACGTGAACAGCGGCGTTCCCTGATCCGCGAGCGCCCCCAGGTCGGCCATCAACGGCTGTAGCTGGCGCAGGAATGTGGGGAACAGCTGGAAGGAGCGGGCGATGTCGGTGGCCCGCGCGGCGCTGGCCACCGAGGTCGTGTTGGCGTTGACGACCCAGTCGGCGATCTGCTTGCGGACCTGGGCCAGCGGCGTCAGTACGGTGTCGGAGTCCTTGGCCAGTTGGGCCAGCTGGCGGTTCTGGCGGGCCAGGATCTGGAGGACCTGGTCGGTGTAGCCGAGGGCCGGATCGGCGCGCAGGATCACCGCGTTGAGGTCCGAGCCGCGCGCCGCCAGGCCGGTCCCGAGCTCGTTGATGATGATCGAGAACTGCTGGGTAACCGGCTCCCGGTAGATGTCCTGGACGATGTCGGTGTCGACCGGCGAGCTCGTGTGGGTGACCGGGAGCAGGTACGTCCCCGCGCCTGGCCCCCTCCGAATCTTGGGCAGCGGCGGCGCGCTTGACGTGCCGGGATTGCAGTCCACGAATTTCTCGCCGATCAGCGACTGCGGGCGGATCGCGCACGTGGCGTTGGCCCGGAAGGGAGTGAAGGCCGAGTTGTCGATCTCCAGCGTGACGGCCGCCTTGCATTCGCTGCCGACCCTCGAGCACGAGGTCGCCGAACCCAGACCACTGGCGTTGGTCACGCTCAGCGAGGAGATCGTCCCGACGGGCGCTCCGGCGATCCGCACCTCCTCGCCCCCAACGGCGAACGCGGCGTCGTCGAAGATCGCCCGCACCTGATACGGCCCCGGCCCGCTCCCCGCTTCCTCGATGACGAAGACAGCGATGCCGATCACCATCAGAAACAGCGCGAACAGGCCGAGCAGTCTCACGGGCCGGGCGGGCTGGAGGACAGGGAGCAGCCCGGCACCAGCCAGGGCGCCGATCCGTCCGGGGTCGGCTGAACCGCCCCGCCGGGACAGCGATTCTTGACCACCTGGAGGCCTTGGCCGCGCTGGAACGGCGGTATCGAGGTGAGCTCGTTGCCGTTCAGGCCGAAGGCGAAGAAGGCGGGCTGCGTGCGCGCGTAATGGCCGTTGGCGTCGTAGTAAGCACCGGTCTGACCGAGGTTGGTGAGCGCGGCGACGACATCGGGCGCGTACTCGCGCAGGTAGTCGAGCTGGGCCTGGGAGTCGTTCATCTCCTGGATCAGGGTCGGGAAGGCCGTCTTGGCCAGCTTGGCCAGCGAGGGTGTTTGGAGGGCCAGGGTGGTCAGATCGCCGGCTCCGGACGGGTTGCGGATCAGGTCGTCGAGCGCTCCGATGGTCGGGATCGAGGCCTTGGTCAGCTTGTAGAGACCGGCGGCGAACGGCTCGAGGTGCTGGATCCCGACCTTGGAGGCGGCGACCAGCGGATCGAGCGCGTCGAGGGTCGAGTCGAGCCCGCGGAAGGTCACCGTAGAGCCGACCAGCGCGGGCGGGAACAAGGCCAGCGCCTGCTCCAGTGCCTGGCTCTGGCGGGCGATGGCGCCGGTGGCGGCGTTGCCGTTGGCGATCAGCTGGGTGAGCTCGGTGCTGCGCGACGCCAGCGCCTGCATGGCCTGCGCGCCCTGCACCAGCAGACCGTCGAACGCCGGCTCGTTGGCCGCCAGCTCACGGGTCACGTCGCTGGTGCTGGACAGTGCCGGAGCAAAGTACAGGAGCGTCTTGTTGGCGGCCAGGGCCCGGCCCTGGATGCTCGCCGCCTCGCCCTGGATGAAGTTGCGCAGGCCGGCCCGGGTGAGCGGATCCAGCGTGTCGAAGATCTGGTCGAGCGACACGAACGAGCGCGTATCGGCCAGCGGGATCAGGCCGTCACTCGGGATCGGAGGCCCACCCTGGGGCGGGGGCTCGAGGACGACGTAGCGGTTGGCGCTGCCCGATAGCGAGTTCTCGTAGATCCGGGCGATCGTCCCCTGAGGCACGGGCGAGGCATCGGAGTTCAGACCCATGCTGACCTCGGCCAGGCCGTTGGACGTCAGGCTGATCGAGTTGACCGTCCCGACCACGGCCGGGCCCATCATCACCTGGTTACCGCTGACCAGGCCGCCGGCGTCCTGGAAGTCAGCCCGCAGCGTGTAGCTCGAGCCGCCGGTCAGCAGCAGCAGGGCGACGACCACGATCGCGATGCCGAGGGCGCCGATGGCGGCCACCCGAGTCACCACCCCAGAACCGCGCGACCTGCTCAGAGCTCTCTCCTCGTTTTGACGCCCCCCGGGCCCGGGGTCATCTTCTCAGACCGGGAAATCTCCCACCAGTAGGCAACGTTGAGCGCGTGTGAAGGTTCGACGGCGCAATTCAGGCCCGTGAGTGGCGGTTTGCCGGCGGTTTCAGCGCCTGGCCCGCGCGAGGAGGGCCGCCCCGATGGCCCCGCCCAGATCCCCGAGCGCGGCCACCAGGACGTCCGGAGGATGCTCGTCGTGGAACAGGTGGGGCTGCATCTCCTTGGCGATCCGGGCGGCCATCGGCTTGCCGAACCGGACCCCCAGGCCGCCGCCGATGATCACCGCCTCGACGTCGAGGAGGTTCTGAGCCGACGCGATCCCGGCGCCGAGGGCCCACACGGCCTCGTCGATGATCTGCGTGGCGAGCTTGTCCCCCCGCTCGAGCGCGTGGGCCCAGATGGCGCTTGTCAATCGAGTGCGATTGTGCTCCTGCATCAGGGTGAAGAGGTCGGTCTTGCGCCCCTTCTCCACCCGCCGCCGGGCCCGCGCCTCCATCGCCGCGCGCCCCGCATAGGCCTCCATGCATCCCTTCCGGCCGCAGGGGCAGCGCGCGCCGTCGATGACCACGACCATGTGGCCGATCTCGCCCGCGCCGCCGCGCCCCAGCCACGGCTTGCCGTCCAGGATCAGGCCGCCACCGACGCCGGTTCCCCAGAACACGCCGAGCACCGACTTGTACGGGCGGCCGGCGCCCAGGTGGAACTCGGCATCGGTCGCCACCTGGACGTCGTTGCCGACGAACACCTTCGTGCCCAGGTCACTCGCGAGGGTCGAGCCGAGCTCGAACTCCCCCTCCCAGCCGGGAAGGTTGCGCGCGGTCGAGACCGCGCCGGTGGCATCGTCGATCACCCCTGGTGAGCCCACGCCGACGCCGCGCAGCGAGGAGGACTGGAGCCCGGCCGCCTCGCACGCCGTGCGCATCGCCTTGACCATCGCCGCCTCCACGTCCGGAGGTCCCCCCTCGGTCGGCGTCGGGGCTCGGGCCGATCCGAGGACGTTGTTGCGGGCGTCGACCACGATCGCCTCGATCTTCGTGCCCCCGAGGTCGATGCCTCCGCGGGCCGCGGTCGTCCTGGGTGGCATGCGTAGATCCTTTCAGAGCCGGAAGACGTCAGGCCCAGGATTCCCGGTAGTGCTCCTGCTCGGGCGTCGGTTCGTCGATCCGCACGCCCAGTGCCGAGAGCTTGAGCCGACCCACCTCGTTGTCGATCGCCTCCGGTACGGGATGCACGCCGGGCGCCAGCTCCCCTGCGCGACGCACCAGCTCCTCCACGCACAGGGCCTGAAGCGCGAACGAGACGTCCATCACCGCCGCCGGGTGGCCCTCGGCAGCGGCCAGATTGACAACCCGGCCGTGGGCCAGGAGGTTGAGCCGGCGGCCGTCGGCGAGCTGATACTGCTCGACCAGCGGTCGTACCTCACGCACGCCGGCCGTCGCGAGCCCGCGCAACTCGTCGAGGTCGATTTCGACGTCGAAGTGACCCGCGTTGGCGAGCACGGCGCCATCCTTCATCCGCTCGAAGTGCTCGCCCCGGAGAACGCGCCGCGAGCCGGTGACGGTCACGAAGATATCGCCGCGTGGCGCCGCTTCGAGCGCCGGCATCACGTCGTAGCCGGCCATCCGGGCCTCGAGCGCCCGCAGGGGATCGACCTCGCACACGATCACCGCCGCGCCCGCGCCGCGGGCCCGCTCGGCCACGCCCTGCCCCGCCCACCCGTAGCCGACCACCACGACGGTCTGGCCGGCCAGCAGCACGTGGCTGGCCCGAAGGATCCCCTCGAGCGCCGACTGTCCCGTTCCGTGGCGGTCGTTGAGCGCCCGCTCAGTGCGGGCTTCGTTGACGGCCAGCACCGGGCAGCGGAGCTTCTGCTCCTGCTCGAGCCGGCGCAGGCGCACGAGCCCGGTGGTCGTCTCCTCGGTTCCTCCGAGGAGCCCGTCGAGCACCTCCCCGGCCAGCGTATGGGCGGTCACCAGCAGATCGGCCCCGTCGTCGATCGTGATCAGGCGCCCGCCCGCCCCGGTGGCGAGCGTCGCCCGAACGTGCTCGGCGTAGGCGTCCAGTCCCTCCCCCCGTGCCGCCCGCACCTCGACGCCGTGCTCGTGCACGAGCGCCGCGGCCACGTCGTCCTGGACGGACAGCGGGTTGGCCGAGCACAGGGCCGTGCTCGCCCCGCCGGCCGCGAGCGTCAGCAGCAGGTTGGCCGTCTCGGCCGTGACGTGCAGGCAGGCGGCGATCCGGATGTCCTCGAGCGGGCGCTCCACGCCCATCCGCTCACGAATCCGCGCCAGGACCGGCATCTGTGCGTCCGCCCAGGCGATCCGCGCCGCCCCGTCGGCGGCCAGCGACGGGTCGGCGATCTCGTGCGGGGGGAGTGACTTCCGGGCCGTCGTCATGGGCGGGCGGGTGGGCGGGGGGACGGAGGGCGGGCGGGCGCTAATACCGATAGTGGTCGGGCTTGTACGGTCCCTCGATCGGGACGCCGATGTAGGACGCCTGCTCAGGCGTCAGCTCGGTGAGCTTGGCCCCGAGCGCGTCGAGGTGCAGGCGCGCGACCCTCTCGTCCAGGTGCTTGGGCAGGGTGTACACGCGCTTCTCGTAGATGTCGGTGTGGCCATAGAGCTCGATCTGCGCGATCACCTGGTTGGTGAACGAGTTCGACATGACGAAGCTCGGGTGTCCGGTGGCGTTGCCGAGGTTCAGCAGCCGCCCCTCCGACAGGACGATCACGGAGTGCCCGTCCGGGAACACCCATTCGTCGACCTGCGGCTTGATGTTGATGCGCTCGATTCCAGGCACCCGGGCCAAGCCGGCCATGTCGATCTCGTTGTCGAAGTGGCCGATGTTGCCGACGATCGCCTGGTGCTTCATGCGCGAGATGTCCTCGGCGGTGATGACGTCCTTGTTCCCGGTCGCGGTGATGAAGATGTCGCCGGTGCCGATCACGTCCTCGAGCGTCAGCACCTGGTAGCCGTCCATCGCGGCCTGGAGCGCGCAGATCGGGTCGATCTCGCACACCACCACCCGCGCCCGCTGGCCGCGCAGCGACTCGCAGCATCCTTTGCCGACGTCGCCGTAACCGCAGACCACTGTGAGCTTGCCGCCGATCAGCACGTCGGTCGCGCGGTTGATCCCGTCGATCAGCGAGTGGCGGCAGCCGTACTTGTTGTCGAACTTCGACTTCGTCACCGAGTCGTTGACGTTGAAGGCCGCGAACAGCAGCTCTCCGCGGTCGGCGTACTGGTAGAGGCGGTGCACGCCGGTGGTCGTCTCCTCGGTGACGCCCTTGATCCCGGCCGCGATCCTTGTGAAGCGCTGCGGGTCCTCCGCGAGTGAGCGCCCGAGCAGCTCGAGCACGATCCGGAGCTCCTCATTGTCGGCCTCGGCCGGGTCCGGGACCGCCCCGGCACGCTCCAGCTCGACGCCCTTGTGCACCAGGAGCGTCGCGTCGCCCCCGTCGTCGAGGATCATGTTCGGGCCGATGGGGGTGGGTGTTGAATCGGCGCCCGGCCACGTGAGCGCCTGTTCCGTGCACCACCAGTACTCCTCGAGCGTCTCGCCCTTCCACGCGAACACCGGAACGCCGCGCGGGTCCTCGGGCGTCCCGTTCGGACCGACCGCCACCGCCGCCGCGGCGTGGTCCTGGGTGGAGAAGATGTTGCACGAGCACCACCGCACCTCGGCGCCGAGCGCCACCAGGGTCTCGATCAGCACCGCCGTCTGCACCGTCATGTGCAGGGAACCCGTGATCCGGGCCCCGGCCAGCGGCTGGGCGGCCCGGAACTCCTCCCGCGTCGCCATCAGGCCCGGCATCTCGTGCTCGGCGAGCCGGATCTCGTTGCGTCCGAACTCGTGCAGGCTCAGGTCCGCCACCTTGAAGTCGGCGCTCCCGGAGGGCGCCCGCCCAGCGGTCTTGGCGATGGTCGTGCTCATGTTCCCTCCACGGTCGTGTTCAAGGCCGCCCCCGGCAGAGCCGTCAGGCAACGGCCAGCAGCCTCTGATGCTTCTCCTGCTCGAATTGGAGCCAGTCCTCGGCGCTGACGTGCTCCGGACGCAGCGCCTCGGCCTGCAGCCAGGACTGGACCGAGTCGTGCAGCTCCGGGCTCGTGGCCAAGCGAGCGGCGAAGGCCACGTCGGACAGCCCGATGTCAAAGTGGGCCAGCAATTCCTTGAGCGTCCGCAGTCGTTGAAGCTCCGCCGGCCCGTAGAGCCGGTATCCCGAGGCGGACCGGCCTGGTGTCACGAGTCCGGTTCGCTCGACGTAACGGAGCATCCGCGGCGACCAGCCGGTCGTTCGCGCAGCCTCGTTGATCGTCAGCCCATCCATCTCGGCGAACGTTACCACGACTGTGTCAAGGTTTGGGCGGAAGGCCATACGACGTTCGGCCAGAAAGTAGTCCAAAACTTCTGGATATTCGGCCACCGCGCCCAATTCGACCGTCGCGCGTTCTAGGATTACGTCCACGTCTGCAGGTGGGACAGGACGAGAACGGATTCGGTACCTCAGTCGGTCCGGAGACGGAACCGTAACCCCCAGCCCCTAGGGAGCCCCCACGCGAGCGAAACGTTTCACCCGCCCTTTTGTGGCGACGTTGTTGCTGATCGTCGGCTGCGCGGTCCTCTGGGCGCCCGCGGCCTTCTCGCAGGGCCACGGCTCCGGGTCGCCGGGACAGAGCGCCGGCGCTCCCGGTAACGGGAACGGCAACCCGCCGGGACAGGGCAGCGGGCACGGCAACGGCGGCGGATCCGGACAGCCGCAGGGGCGCGGCAACAACGGCACCCCGCCCGGACGGGGTCCGGGCGGTGGCGGCCCGCCCGGGCAAGGTCCCGGCGGCCCGCCCGGCCACAGCGGCGCCGCGCCGGGTGGCGGCCATGGCCAGAGCGGCGCGCCCGCGCCGTCCGCGTCGCCGTCCCCCGCGGGGGGCACGGGTAATGGGCCCGGCCATGGCAGCGGGAACGGCCACGGCAACGGGAAGGGCAACGGGCACGGGGTTGCCCATGGGCTGGCTGTCGGGCACGGCCAAGGCAACGGCAATGGGAACGGGGACGGCCATGGCAACGGGCACGCGACTGGCGCCACGAGGCACGGCTCGACTGCCGGCACTCCCAGCACGACCGCTCCCGTCACCCCGACGCCAGTCTCGACACCAACGCCGACGGTGACTGTCCCGGCCCCGGTGGTGACGCCGCCCGTGACCCTGGCTCCTACACCTACGCCAACGCCTACGCCATCGTCGACGCCCATTTCAACCTCGACGTCGACGCCGAGCACGAGGACAGGTCGGCCCGACGTCCGCCGGACGACCAACCCGGCCCGCGTCGGGACGCCCGCCGCCACATCGTCGGGCCCGCTGGCCCTCACCGGCCTCGGTGCCGCGGCGCTCGCCGCGGGCGCGCTCGGCGGCCATGCGACCGCGGTGACGCAGCCCCTCGCCCCGGCCACAGCTCAAACCGGGCCGGGCCACGCACTGTCTGGCCGGGCGGGGCACCGCGATGCGGTCTTGGGGATCACGATTCCCACGATCATCCCCGGCGCCACCGTGATCCAGCGGTTCGTCAGCTCGGTGCCGACCTGGCTCTGGATCGTCCTCGCCGTGTCACTCGGCCTGGCCGTGATCGGCGGCGTCGCCGCGCTGGCATACCGCCATCGCGCCCGTGAGACCGCCGCCGAGGTCGGAGCGGTCACCGCCGCTGCGCTCACGGACCCGCTCACCGGGGTCCTCAACCGCCGGGGCTTCAACGACGCGGCCGAGCGAGAGCTGGCGCGGGCCCGGCGCTACCGGCATCCGGCGGCGCTCGCCTTCGTGGACGTGAGGGGATTGAAGGCAGTCAACGACAGCCAGGGCCACGTGGCCGGGGATCAGCTGCTGCGGACGGTGGCCGCCCTGCTCAAAGAGTCGGCCCGGACCCACGATCTGGTCGGCCGGATCGGCGGCGACGAGCTCGTCGTCCTGCTGGCCGAGCAGTCCGAAGCCGGGGCCGCGGCGATGGCGCGCCGCGTCCGCGCCCAGGTTCCCGTTCAGCAGGCCGCGCTCGGCTTCGACGCCGACTGGGACGTGACCATCGGTACCGCCACATTCCCCGAGGACGGCCAGACCCTGGAGGACCTCCTCCAGGTGGCCGACCGCCGCCTCTACCGGCAGCGCGGCATCGAGGTCGCGAGCGCCGGCGGGGGCCAATAGCAGGGAGCGGGCGTCCGCTGCGTCCCGGGCGTCCGCCACCGCGCGTCCCGGGCGCGCCGCGTTCCGAGCCTCCCAACATCTGAATGAGGGGAGCGAGGCGTGGGTGGGGTGCGGGCAGCCCCCACGTGGGGTGCGGGCAGCCCGGACGTGGGGTGCGGGCAGCCCGGACGTGGCGACGGCATCCCCTGCGCGGCGATCTTGGGGGCGGCGCGAAAAACGGGACGCATGTTCCCGTTTTTCGCGCCGCCTCGCTCGATCCGCCCGAGTCCGTCCTCGCCGAGGCCGGAGCGGGCGCCGCCCAGCTTCCGCGCGACGCGTCGGCCCTTCCGCTGAAGCGGGATGCGACCACCCTCCCGCCGGCCGGTCGCCCCCCTACCCCCCAGCCAGCGCGCTCTTGAGGCGGTCAATCAGGACGACCGGGCTGGGGTCGACGCCGCGAAGCACGGCCAGGTAGAGCGATACGAGGTCGCCGAGCAGCACGAGCGAAAGCAGGCGCTCTGTCCGGCTGTCGCCGATGCTCTCGATGCGGAATGTGGCGGCCGTCTCGGCGGCGATCAGGCCGCGGGTCAGCTCGATCCGCTGCCGGATGCGCGGGTGCAGGTCGGAGTCGTCCAGGAACACGGCGCTGAAGCGGCCGAACTCGCTCGCCGCCTGCCAGCCGACGATCTCGTTGTGGTCGAGCTCGGGCAGCTCGCTGGCGAAGGCAGGCATCTTGGCGTTCTCGTTGATCTGGGTCTTCCACCGGTAGGCGATCGGGGAGGTCAGGCCAGACCCGGCGATCTGCGGGACGGTCCCGTGCAGTCCGCGCGCCAGCTCCTTGGGAAAGTCCTCGCCTACCCCGCCGGGCCGCCAATTGGCCACAAGCTCGTCGGTCCGGGCCGCGGCGACGTCGATCTCGGAGTGCAGGCGCTCCGCCGCCCCGCAGACCCAGGCCACCTCGAGGGCCACGACCAGCAGATAGGCGACGGCCGCCCGGGGCTGAAAGCCGCCCGGCAGGGGAATCACGGGCACTTCGTCGGCGCGGGCCGCTGCGGCCAGCTTGCCGCCGGTCGTGGCCACGATCCGGTCCGCGCCCACCGCGCCGGCTGCCTCATACGCCGCGAGCGTCTCCTCGGTGTTGCCCGAGTAGCTCGAGCACAGCACCGTGCTCTCCGGCGCCGTCCACGGAGGCAGGCCGTATCCGCGCGTGATCACGATGGGGCGCATCGCGCGATCGCCGAGGGCGGCGCGAGCCAGCCCGCCCCCGATCCCCGAGCCGCCCATGCCGGCCACGATCAGGCCGTTCGCGGCGCCGCGGGGCTGGAGGTTCGCCGATTCGACCCGCCACAGCGCGTCGCGCAGATTGTCGGGCAGGGCGAGGATGTCGTCCAGCTGGCGCCTCCCGTCAACGGCGGCGATCGCCTCTTCGTCGAGTGTCGCCGCGGCGGTCAAGGGCCCTGTCTCTCCTCCACCGACTCCACGCCCGGGAAGATACGCACTCGCGGTTTCCCGTGATCCGCCACCGGCGCCTCAGCCCCGGGCAGAGCGGCCGATTCCCTCGTAGGCCAGCCCGGCGGCCCCGACGCGCGCCGGATCCAGGCAGTTGCGCCCGTCCACGACCAGGCGTCCGGCCATCCGGGTCGCGGCCTCGTGCCAGTCAAGCTCGGAGAACTCGGACCATTCCGTGACGATCACGCACGCGTCGGCGCCCTCGACCGCGTCAAGGGCCGAGTCGGCGAACTCCACTCCGACCATGAGCCGGCGCGCCTCGAGCTCGGCCACCGGGTCGTACGCCTGGACCTTGGCTCCGTCGGCCTGGAGCCGGGCCGCCAGCACCAGCGACGACGCCTCGCGCATGTCGTCGGTGTTGGGCTTGAACGCCAGGCCCAGGAGCGCCACCGTCCGACCCACCAGTGACCCCAGGTGCTTCTGCAGCTTGCCGATCACCCGCCGCTTCTGAAGTTCGTTGACCTCGATCACCGCGGTCAGCAGCTGGAAGTGGTAGCCGGAGTTGCCGGCCAGCTGCTTGAGGGCCGAGACATCTTTAGGAAAACAGCTCCCGCCGTATCCAATACCGGGCGTCAGGAAGTGCCCCCCGATCCGGTGGTCGAGCCCCATCCCGCGGGCCACCTCGAGGACGTCTGCGCCCGTCTCCTCACAGACGTTGGCGATCTCGTTGATGAACGAGATCTTGGTGGCCAGGAAGGCGTTGGCGGCCAGCTTGATCATCTCGGCGCTCTCGACGTCCGTGCGGACCAGGGGCGCGTCCAGCGGGGCGTATAGCTCGACCACGGCGTCCCCGGCCCAGTCGCCCTGGTCGCCGACGACCACGCGATCCGGCTTGAGGAAGTCCTCGAGCGCCGAACCCTCCTTGAGGAACTCCGGGCAGGACACGTAGGCGAACCCCTCCTTGCCCTGCTTGGCGAAGATCCGCTTGATCGCGGCGCCCGTGCCGGCCGGAACGGTCGACTTCATGACCAGCGCGTGGTGGTCCGAGCGCGGCATGGCCGCGACGACGGCGTGGACGGCTGACAGGTCGGCGTCGCCCGAATAGGTGGGCGGGGTGCCGACGGCCACGAACAACAGCCGGGCGTGCTCGAGGGCGGGCGCCAGCTCGGTGGAGAAGTGCAGGCGGTCGCGGTTTCGGGCCACGCACTCC
The DNA here is from genome assembly GCA_963704385.1 of uncultured Solirubrobacterales bacterium. Taxonomy (GTDB): domain Bacteria; phylum Actinomycetota; class Thermoleophilia; order Solirubrobacterales; family Solirubrobacteraceae; genus Palsa-465. The sequence goes on along the minus strand of OY969904.1, from coordinate 3,291,680 downwards.
TCCAGCCCGGGTTCGTAGATCGGGATCTCCCCCCGCTCCAAGCGGGCGATCTTCTCGGCGTCGATGTCCACGCACCAGACCTCGCTGCCGAGCTCGGCGAAGCCGGCGGCCGTGACCAGGCCGACGTAGCCGGTGCCGATCACGGCGATCGGTTCGCGGGGTGAGGCAGACATCGAGCGCGAGAGGCTACAGGGAGCGGCCGGGCCAGCCGCGTCAGTGGGCCGGAGCCGGCGTCAGCGAGGCAGCGATCGCGACCATCTGCCGGTTGCCGATCAGGTCGTTGAGGGTGTTCGAGATCCAGTAGACGCCCTGGGGCGTCCGCCACGCCACGAGGCTGATCTTGCCCGCATTGACGTACAGCATCAGCTGCTTGCCTTTGACCATCTTGGTCTCGGTCGCGTTGTTCAGGATCGGCGGGGTCTGCCAGGTCGTGCCCTGGACCCCGTAGTACTCGCCCAGCAGCGGGTTGATCGACAGCGTGAGCCGATAGGCGGCGTGGGGGTTGCCGCTCTGGTCGTGGATCAGGTAGCTGCGCGGGTAGCCGCTCCAGACGCCCGCCTGGGCCGGTGTCTGGCCCTCCTCGACCGTGCACATGGGATTGTCCGGAGTGCAGTACTGCGACCCGGCGAGGATCACGCGCGGGACGTACACCGGCATCCCGGCGTTACCCAGCGCCGCGGCCTGGGCCTTGCCGTCGCTCAGGTCGCCGGTCAGGTCCGGAACCGGCTTGGGCGGTCCCGAGCGCGGCCCTGGCGAGGCGCCCGCCGCGTTGCTGTTGCTGGCCGCGGCCGCCTGCGTGGTGGTCGGGGTCATGAAGGCCTGGAAGGCCGCCGCCTCGGGCCCGGGGTCGGCGGTCACGTAGCACGGGGTCTGCTGAACCTGGGAGCTGGCCGTCGGGGCCGGCGGCGGACACGGCAACAGGATGGCCGGGAACTGGATCTGCTTGATCGTGTGCCCAGCCGAGAAGGCGACCAGGTTGAACAGGTTGATCAGGCCGTCGGTGGTGTGCAGGTTGTGGTCGGTCTGGGTGTGCTCCCCGAAGATCTTCAGCAGCGTCCCCTCGTCGTTGATCAGATCCGACTCGCTGAACTGATCCTTGGCCCAGCGCAGGAAGTCCTGCTGGCGGGCGTTCCGGACGATGTCGTTGTCGGTGTGGCGGAAGCGCACGAAGGCCAGCGCGTCTGCTCCGCAGAGCTTCTGGTAGCCGGGCTGGATATCGATGCTCGAGTAGTCGCTGACCGCGGTGTTGTTGTAGTAACGCTGGTCGACGTCGGTGTACACGCAGCCGATCGCATTGACCAGGTCCTCGAAGCCACCGAAGTTGACGTCGACGATGTGGCTCACGCTCAGCTGCGGGAAGACGTTCTGCCTGATCGCCTGCAGCAGCAGGTTGGGCCCGCCTTCCGAATAGGCCGCGTTCAGCTTCTCGGTCCCGTAGCCCGGGACCTGGACCTCGAGGTCGCGGGGCAGCGACAGGAGGTTGATCGTCGACGAGTTGGGGTCGATCCGCACGAGCAGCATCGTGTCCGTGTTGGCTGAGTTCCAGGAGGTCCCGGCCCGATGATCGGAGCCGATCAGCAGGAGGGTCTGCGGATCACCTGGGTCGGCGATCGTCACCTGGGCGTGGGGGAGCGCCGGCGTGGCTGCCAGGTACGTCTCGATTTGCCGGACCTGGAGCAATCCGGCCACGGCGGTCGTCGTCGCCGTGAACGTGATGACGATGAACGCGCCAAAGGCAAAACGCCAGAGCGCGCCCCGGCGCGAACGGGGGATGAAGCTCACGCCAGGCCCCCGTCCACGGCCCGCAGTCCCGGCTCGGGAGCCTGGCCGAGGCGCATCGGCAGCGCGCGTACGAAGTCCCCGAGCGCCCGCCGGTAGCGCGCCAGCGAGGACACCGCGGCCCACTCATCCGGTCCGTGGTGCCCGCCGCCCACCGGCCCGAATTCGACCGCCGGGATCCCCGCGGCCAGGAACGCGGCGGCGTCGGACGCCCCGTCGCGGCCCACACTCAGCGCCTCGCCCTGGATCGAGCGCGCGACCGCGTCACGCAGTGCCCGCACGTAAGGGTTGGTCCGGGCGACCGCGACCGGCGGATACAGGAACGTCCGTATCACCGCCGCCCCGGGGATCGCCCGCACCTGGGCGAGGATCTCCTCGGGGTCCTGCCCGGGCAGGTACCGGATGTCGACAGTCATCGTGCAACGCTCAGGGACCTTGTTGAGGGCGTCGCCGCCCTCGATCCGGCCGAGGTTGATCGATGGACGATCGAACAGCTCGGAGGACTCGCGCGCGAACGGAAGCGACTCGATCGCCCGGAACACGTCGATCGCCTTCAGCACCGCGTTGTCGCCCAGCCACGGGGTGGAGCTGTGGGCCGCTCGGCCCAGTACCTCGATCCGCATGGCCAGCACGCCTTTGGCCTCGATCCCGATGTGGAGGTCGGTCGGCTCGCCGGTGATGGCAAAGTCGCCCCCCAGCCCGCCCCTGACCACCGCATCGGTCGAGCGCACGTCGAGCTCCTCCGACTCTTCGTCGGGTACGCACACCAGCCGCACGGCGACCCGCTCCTGGCGCTCCAGATCCTTGAGGGCGCACATCATGGCCGCCAGTGCGCCCTTCATGTCGTAGGCCCCGCGGCCGATCAGCCGGTCCTCCTCGATCCTCGGCTCGAACTGCTCCGGGCGCCCGGGAACGACGTCGAGATGGCCGTGCAGGACGACGCACGGGACATCGCCCGCACTCGGTCCCACCTCGGCCACCAGGACCGGCAGCCCGCTGTGTTCGAAGTCGCGCACCTCGATGTCGCGGGATTCGAGCCATCCCCTCACGAACCCTGCTGCCGCGACGAGCTCCTCGGGCCGCGACGTGTCAAAGCGGATCAACCGCTCAGCCAGGACCCGCTCGTCGAGCATCAGCCAAGGATAGGTGGGGCGGCTAAAGGGTCAGCCAACCCCGGGGCCTCAATCGCCCTCGGCGATCTGCAGGAACCGCTCCCATCGGCGTTTGTCTCGCTCGGCCACGCGCTGGCGTTCGGAGTCCTCGCCGGCTCGCTCGAGCTCGCGCTGGGCCTGGTCGAGGCGCTCGCGCAGCAGGGCGACATCGAGCTCCTCGGGCCGTTGGGCCTCCTCCACCAGGAGCAGGGCGTGGTTGTCTGCGACCTGGATGTACCCCTCGGCCTGGGCGAAGCGGATCACGTCCGATTCGGTGCGGTACAGACGCAGCTCGGTCGGGTCGAGCATCCCGAGCAGCGGGGCGTGGTGGGCGAGCACGCCGATCGACCCGATCGTGGTCCGGGTCGAAACCATCTCGACCTCGTCGTTGAACACCTCGCCGTCGGGCGTGAGCACCTCGGCCCGGAACTTCTGGTGGGCCATCACGACTCTCGGTCAGCCGTGTGGTCCTGCTCCCGGTGCTCGGCGTCCTTCTGGACCTCCTGCTCGTCGGCCTGGGCTTCGGCGTCGTCTGCGGGCTGGGAGTCGGTGTCGGCCCGGCCGGCGTCCCGAACGACGTCGTCGATCGTGCCCTTCAGGAAGAAGGCCCGCTCGGGCAGGTCGTCGTGCTTGCCCTGGAGGATCTCGTCGAACCCCCGGATCGTCTCCGCGATCGGGACGTAGACGCCGGGTGTCCCGGTGAACTGCTCGGCCACGAAGAAGGGCTGCGAGAGGAACCGCTGGAGCTTACGTGCCCGGTTCACGGTCAACCGGTCCTCGTCGGAGAGCTCGTCGATCCCCAGGATCGCGATGATGTCCTGGAGCTCCTTGTAGCGCTGGAGCACGGCCTTGACGTCGTTGGCCACCCGGAAATGGTCCTCCCCGACGACCTCGGCCTTGAGGATCTTCGACGTCGAGTCGAGGGGGTCGACCGCCGGGTAGATCCCCTGCTCGGCGATCGAGCGCGACAGCGTGGTGGTCGCGTCCAGGTGCTGGAAAACCGACGCCGGCGCCGGGTCGGTCAGGTCATCGGCCGGCACGTAGATGGCCTGGATCGACGTCACCGATCCCTTGCGGGTCGAGGTGATCCGCTCCTGGAGCTCCCCCATCTCGGAGTCGAGTGTGGGCTGGTAGCCGACCTGCGAGGGCATCCGTCCGAGCAGCGCCGAGACCTCGGAGCCGGCCTGGACGAAGCGGAAGATGTTGTCGATGAACAGGAGCACGTCCTGGCCCTCGGTGTCGCGCAGGTATTCGGCCATTGTCAGCCCGGACAGGGCCACGCGCATGCGAGCGCCGGGGGGCTCGTTCATCTGCCCGAATACGAGCGTGGTCTTGTCGAGCACGCCCGATTCCTTCATCTCGAGCCAGAGGTCGTTGCCCTCGCGCGAACGCTCGCCCACACCACAGAACGCCGACAGGCCCTGATGCTCCTCGGCCAGGTTGCGGATCAGCTCCTGGATGATCACGGTCTTGCCCACGCCGGCGCCGCCGAACAGGCCGACCTTGCCTCCCTTGGAGTACGGAGCGATCAGGTCGATCACCTTGATTCCGGTCTCGAACATCTCGGCCGTCGGGTTGAGCGCCTCGACCGTTGGTGCCGGGCGGTGGATCGGCCAGCGCTCGGTATCGGGGGGGAGCGGCTCGAGCAGGTCGATCGGCTCGCCGAGCAGGTTGAAGATCCGCCCCAGCGTCACCCGCCCGACGGGCACGGTGATCGGGGCGCCGGTGTCGATCACCTCGGCCCCGCGAGCCAGGCCGTCGGTGGTGTCCATCGCGACCGCACGAACGCGGTCGTCGCCCAGCTGCTGCTGGACCTCGCAGACCAGGTACTCGTCCTTGGCCGCGGCAATGTCCACGTCCTCTTCGGCGCGCTCGATCTGCGGTCGCCGGACGAGGATCGCGTGGTAGATCTCGGGCAGCTTGTGGGGGAACACCGCCTCGATCACCACGCCCTGGATCTCCTCGATCCGGCCCGTGTTGGTCGGCTTGGCGACGTTGTCGTCGTTCTTTCGTGGAGTCTCTTCTGTTAGTGCCATGTTGGGATGAGTCTAGGGGCTAGTTCGTCACGCCCTCGGCGCCGGCCACCACTTCCAGGATCTCCTGGGTGATCTCGGCCTGGCGGGCGCGGTTCATCTGGAGCACGAGATCGTCGATCAGGGTGCTCGCGTTATCGGATGCGTTGCGCATCGCCGTCATCCGGGCGCCGTGCTCGGACGCGGTCGACTCCAGCAGGGCCCGGTAGATCGAGATCTCGACGTAGTCGGGGACGAGCCGGCCGAGGATCTCCTCCGGGTCGGGCTCGTAATCGAACAGGGCATGGGGCTGATCGCCGTCGCGGGCCTCCTCGTCCTCCGGCTGGTCGAGCAGGGTGGCCTGCTGGAGGGGCAACAGCGTCTCGCGCCGCACGTTCTGGGTCAGCGGCGACACGTAGCGGTTGTAGAAGATCTCGACCCGGTCCAGCTCGCCGTCGACGTAGCCCGCGATCAGCCGGTCGGCGATCCGGCGGGCGTCGGCATACGAAGGACGGTCGGTGAAGCCCGTGAAGCTCGCGGCCACCTCGAGGCCGCGGAAGGTCAGCGACGATGCCGGACGCCGCCCCGAGGCGAAGTAGACCGGGGTCTGGCCCTCGGCCTGGTGCTCGCGCCCGGCGGCGATCCCGGCGCGCACGATTTTGGAGTTGAAAGCCCCGGCCAGCCCGCGGTCCCCGGCCACCAGGAGCAAGCCCACCGACCGTACCTCGTCGTGCTCCTGGAGGATCGGCAGGCGCGGAATCGCACCGGCCGCCTCGGCCGCCTGCCGGGTCATCCGCCGGATCGCGTCCGCGTAGGGGCGCAGGGCCTCGATGCGCTGCTCGGCGCGGCGCAGGCGCGCGGCCGCGACCAACTCCAGCGCGCGGGTGATCTTCTGAATGTTCTTGACCGCGTCGATGCGGTTGCGGACGTCCCGCTGGGTGGCTGGCATCTGCGAGCGTCTAGGCCGGAACGGCCTCCTCCTCCTTGCTCTGCGCTTCCTCGGTGGCGCTCTCTCGATGCGGGCGGGCGGGACCGGCGAGCTCGACGCCGCCCTCGTCGATCGGCTGGCCCTCCTCGTCCAGGTCGTAGCCGAAGTCCTCGGCGAACTGCTTGACCGCCTCCTCGACGTCGAGCTGGGTCTCGTCGCTCCAGTCTCCCCCGGCGATCTTCCCCAGCAGCTCGGGCTCCGTGGCCCGGACCGAATCGGTCAGGTCGGCCAGGAACCGCTCGACCTTGTTCACGAGGATCCGGTCCAGGTAGCCGTTGGTGGCGGCGTAGATCTGGACCACCTGGTCCTCGATCGGGAGTGGCTTGCGCTCCCCCTGGTTGAGCGTCCTGACCAGGCGCTCCCCCCGGGCCAGGGTCCGCTGGGTCTCGGGATCGAGCTCGGAGCCGAACTGGGAGAACGCCTCGAGCTCGCGGTACTGGGAGAGGTCGAGCTTGAGCCGTCCGGCCACCCTGCGCATCGGCGTGATCTGGGCGTTGCCCCCCACGCGCGAGACCGAGATCCCGACGTTGATGGCCGGCCGCACCCCGGAGCGGAAGAGCTCGCCCTGGAGGTAGATCTGACCGTCGGTGATCGAGATCACGTTGGTCGGGATGTAGGCGGATACATCGCCGGCCTGGGTCTCGATGATCGGCAGCGCGGTCAGCGACCCCCCGCCCGGGCGCTTCTCGCCCGTCGCCGGGTCGACGATGTCATCCGCGAGCTTGACCGCTCGCTCCAACAGTCGGGAGTGCAGGTAGAAGACGTCACCGGGGTAGGCCTCGCGGCCGGGTGGGCGGCGCAGCAGCAGGGACATCTGGCGATACGCCTTGGCGTGCTGGGTCAGGTCGTCATAGACGACGAGCGCGGCCCGGCCGCCGTACAGGAAGTACTCGGCCATGGCGCACCCGGAGTACGGCGCCAGGTACTTGATCGGCGCCGCCTCGTCGGCGGCCGCCATCACGATGATGGTGTTGTCGAGCGCGCCGTACTCCTCGAGCGTCTGGGCCAGCGTCACCACCGCGGACTTCTTCTGGCCGATCGCGACGTAGACGCAGAACAGGTCACGCTTGCGGTTGTTGATGATCGTGTCGATGGCGATCGCGGTCTTGCCGGTCTGGCGGTCGCCGATGATCAGCTCGCGCTGACCGCGCCCGATCGGGATCATGGAATCGATCGCCTTCAGCCCGGTGAGCATCGGCTCCTTGACCGGCTGGCGCAGGACCACGCCGGGAGCCTTGTGTTCCGCCGGCCGGGTCTCCCCGGACCGGACGTCGCCCTTGCCGTCCAGCGGGTTGCCGAGCGGATCGACGATCCGTCCGAGCAGCCCCTCGCCGACCGGGATGTCGAGCAGGCGCTTCGTGCGCCGGACGGTGTCTCCCTCGACGATCTTGTCCCATTGCCCGAAGAGAACGGCGCCGACGTTGTCGGACTCGAGGTTGAGGGCCAGCCCCGTGACGTCGTGCGGAAGATCGAGCATCTCCAGCGACATGCAGTTCTCCAGGCCATGGATCCGGGCGATGCCGTCGGCCACCGAGAGGACGGTCCCGACCTCCTCGAGGCTGGCGCCCTCGGTGTCGAGGCCCTCGATCCGGCTGCGGAGGATTGAGGTGATTTCGTCAGGCTTGATTTCCACTGTTGGTGACTCCTTGGCAGGCGAGCGTAGCTAGCCCTGCGCGACTTGCTTGCGAAGTTGTTCCAGACGGTTGCGGATCGAGGCGTCGAGGATGAAGTTGCCGACCCGGAGGACGATCCCGCCGAGGATCTCGGGATCGACCGTGCTCGAGAGCTCGACGGTCCGGCCCGTCTGCTTTCCGATCCGGTCACCGATCTGGCGCACGGTGTCCTCGTCGAGCTTGACCGCGCTCGTGATCTGGACCGGCAGCAGTCGGCGCTCCTCATCCCAGAGCTCGTCGAACCGTGAGGCGATCCGGAAGATCACGGGCATCCGATGACGCTCGATGAGCGCCTCCAGGAAGTTCATGAACGCCGGCTGGGCACCCACGACGGCGCGGCCCAGGGCGTCCTTCTTCTCCTCGGTCGAGAAGTAGGGAGAGAACAGGAACACGGAGAGGTCGCGATTGGCGTTCAGCGCGTCGGCGAACTGGCGCAGCTCGTCGTGGACCTCGTCGAGCACCCCCTGCTGTTGGGCGACCTCGAACAGGGCGCGGGCGTAGACCTCGGCGACCTCCTCCACTAGAGGTCCTTCCTCTCACCCGGGATCCACGCCGCCGTCATCCCTGCCCTCCGGAGCTGAGCGTGCTGAAGTCGAGCTCGCTCAGAGCGTCCTCGATCAGCCGGCGCTGATCCTCCTCGGTCAGCGTCTTGCGCGTCACCTTCTCGGTCGCCTCCACGGTCAGGTCGGCGACCTCGCGGCGGAGCTCGTCGATCGCGCGGCGCGTCTCGAGCTCGATCTCCCGGCGGGTCTGCTCCATCAGCTGCTCTCGCCGGGCCAGCGCCTCTTCCTCGGACCCACGCTCGTGGGCCTCTCCCGCCTTGCGTGCGCGCTCGATGATCTCCTCGGCCTGGCGCCGGGCCTCGCCCAGGCGCTCGCGATATTCCTCGAGCAGCTCGTCGGCCTTGCGGCGGGTTTCCTCGGCCGCATCGATCGACTCTTCGATCACCCTCTGGCGGCGGTCGAGCGCCGCCGAGATCCGGGGGAACGCGAGCTTCCACAGGATCAGCAGCGAGACGCCGAACAGAACCAGCGTCCAGACCATCAGGCCGATATTCGGCGTGATCAGGAACGAGCCGCTGGAGGCGGTCGGAACGAGGATGGCTTCCGGGACCATTTACGTGAGGACGTACGAGAGCAGGCCCGCGACGAGGCCGTAGAAGAACACCGCTTCGGTGAGCGCGAACCCGAGCCACTGGATGCTCGTGATCTCGTCGCGCATCTCGGGCTGACGGGTCACGGCCTCGATCACCTTCCCGAAGATGATCCCGATGCCGACTCCGGCACCGACGGCACCGAGGCCGCCGCCGACCGCGATCCCGAAGCCCTTGGTCAGCCCCGACGCGGCGGCCAGAGAAAGGACATGTGTCAACACTTGAGCTCAGCTCCTTGGTTAGTGGTGAGTGACGCTGCCCGCGATGTAGATCGCAGCGAGCGTGGCGAAGATGAAGGCTTGAAGTGTGGCGATCAGAATCAGCTCGAACAGGTAGACGAGAACCGCCACCGGCAGCAGCGCCCACCCGAGGAACGACAGACCGAGGATCACCGCGAGGCCCCCGGCCATGAACAGGATGATCAGGTGGCCGGCGAGGATGTTGGCGAAGAGCCGGACCGTGAGCGAGATCAGCCTCGTGAATACGGAAATGACCTCGAGCGGAAAGATCAGCAGCAGGATCGCACCGTGCACGCCGCTCGGGACCAGGCTCTTGAGGTACCCGATCGGGCCCTGCTTGCTGATCCCGACGGCGTTGAAACAGATGAACACGACGAGCGCCAGAACGAGCGGAACGGAGATGTTCGCGGTCGCCGCGTACAGCGCGAACGAGGGGATGTGAGCCCCGAACACGTTGAATGTCTGCTCGCTGTTGGTCGGCAGCGGCAGGTAGCCGAGGATGTTCGACCACCACAGAAACAGGAACAGGGCGCCGAGGAACGGGAACCACGTCCGGGCCAGCGAGTCGGACATGTTCCCGCGAGTGATGTTGTCGCGCAGCAGCGAGAAGAGGACCTCGACGGCGGTCTGCACCTTGTTGGGCCGCGCGTGCATGCGGCGGGAGATCCAGAGCATCGTCACGGTCGTGAGGATGGTCGCCAGGAACAGGTACACGACGGCCCGGTTGATGCTGAAGACCCCCCAGTGCGTCCAGTCGATCAGCTTGAACTCGTTCTGGATCTGGAAGCTGTTGTTCCTGTGGCCGAAGCCGAGGGCGGCGACCAGGATGATCGTGCCGCCGAGCCAGACGCCCACGAGCAGCCACAGGATCTGCTTGGTGCTGAGGCGCTGGAGGCTCACGACTTGCGCCCGATCCCGGTCATCGCCGAGACGGCCAGCTGCACGGTGAACGCCACGGCGACCACGACCAGCGCGGTCAGCCCGGCGTCCCTCCCGGCCTGCGAGCGCGCGATGATGACCGCGCCCGCGAGCAGGAAAAGCCGCGAAAGCATGAAGCCCAGACGGACGTTGACTTCGGTCCGGAAGTTGGCGTGAAGCGCTTGGTTGCGCTCGAGCACCTCGCCGGCCGCGCGCAGGGCGATCCACGCGCCGCCACCGATCGCGTAGCCGCTCGCCGAGACGCCGATCGCGATCATGACCGGCGCGGCCACCACGACGAGGACCACGTCGAGGTAGCGCAACAGCGCCGGCGCGGCAGGGTCAGAGGTCACGGAACCGCCTAGCGACGACATGGATTCCCAGGAAGAAGCCGATGAAGAACCCGGCCAGCAGCGGGCGGGGACGGTCGTTCATGGTGTCGGTAACGGCTTATCAAGGCAGGACAGCGGTGGCCGGCGGGCGCAGGGTACAGGCAGGGAAGCAGAACGTCGCCTCGCCCTGGCCCGCCAACAGTATCGTGCCCGCCGCCCTCAGTGGGAGGGGGTCGCCCCGGCCCACGGCCGCAACTTCGGCTTGGGCAGCTGGCCCTCGGCCCGCATCGCCGCGAACCCGGCCCGCGGGAGCCCGAGGGCACCCTCGTACACGAGGTATCGGGGGTCCCAGCGCGGGAAGAACTTGGCGTTGAAACGGTAAAGGCTCTCGATCTGGAAGAACGGATTGGCCAGCGCCACCAGCCGGCCGAGCAGCCGCTCGTACCACCGCCCGGGGCTGTGCATCCAGCGGGCGAAGGTGGCGAAGTTCAGCGACATCTCCTCGACGCCCCGTGCGCGCAGGAGCTCGGCCGCGCCGGCGACCAGGAACTCGGTCAGGCCGTTGGGGGTCTCCGGGTCTCGGCGCATGAATGAGAGCGACATCGCCGGCCGCCCGTAGCAGGGGACGAAGTGCAGCACGCCGCCGATCCGTCCCTGTCCATCGCGGGCGATGACGACGAGCGTCTCGTCGCCGTGGCGGCCGCAGACCGAGTCCATGGCCATCGAGAAGCCGCGCTCGGGCGCACCCTGGCGCCCCTGCTCGACAACCCGCTCGATCTCGGCGATCGTCGCCTGATCGAGGCTCCGGACCTCGTGCAGCTCGGCCCCATAGCCGGCCTTGCCGAGGCGGCTGACCGACTGGCGGACCTTCCGGATCGCCCGGCCCTCGAGCGAGAACCTGGCCAACTCGATGATCGCCTCATCTCCGAGGTACAGGGTCCGCAGGCCGAGCTTCTCGTACAGCGGGAGCATGCGCTCGCTGGCCCCGACCGCGCCCAGCTTGAGGCCTCGGATGTCGGCGAAACCCTGCAGCCGGGAGAGCAGCGGCTCGATTGCCTGCACCGGTCCGACCGGGTCGCCGGATAGGAGCAGAACCCCGTTCTCGATCCGGTAGCCGACGAACGCGCGTCGATCCTCGTCGAAGAAGTAGTGCTCGTCGGCCCTGAGCTTGAAGAACGAGAGTGTGTCGCTGCCGTGGGCCCGTACCAGCTCCGCGGCCAGCTGCCGAGCCCGGGGGCCGGGAAGGGTACGGGGCGCCGCCAGTGGGCGAAAGACCACGTAGGCCATCGACTGCAGCGCGCCGATCTGGATCAGATGAACCGTCAGCGGTATCCACGCGAAGCGGTGGTGGAAGGCGCGCGCCAGTGCGGCCGCACCCAGGCCGGCCAGGCCCAGCACCGGCACCCGCCAAATGGCCGAGCGCAGGGTGAGCGGATCGTGCCGGACGGTGAACGCATCGCCACCCGCGAGGAGGACCGCCGCGACGCCCCAGGTCAGCGCGGACTCCTCGAAGTCGAGCCCCTTGAGGAGGTCGAACAGCCCGAGGGCCAGCATCAGCAGGATCGCCGCCTGCCAGGCCCGGCGCCGGCGCTTGAGCAGATACGGCGCGACCAGCAGCAGCCCGATTCCCGCGGGCAGGGCCAAAGCGTGGAACAGCCGCATCGCCTCGACCGGCTCGAACTCGAGGAGCAGATGCCCTCGCCAGCGGATGTTGGGGGTCAGCGCCGAGCCGATGTTGACCAGCCCGACCAGGGCAGCGGCGAGCGCGGAGGCGGCCGGTAGCCGCTGTGAGATCCGGTGCATTGGAAGTCTGGCCAGGCGACGTCGCCCGTGTGGACTGGCGTCGCGGGTTTCTAGGCTCCCCCGCCGAGGGGCCGATGCGTGGCGCCGCAGACGGGCGTCGCTCCACAAGGTACCGCCACGATGCCTGCTGGTTACGGCGCCGCGCGCTGCGTTCCTGCCCCCGGCGTGAGACCGATGGGGCGGTCTACGGCACCTGCTCGCGAGCCCAGGCCTTCCGGCCGACGGTCGGGCCTGCTCCCGCCACCGACGAGTCCGACACCGGCGACCTGCCCGGCAGTGCAAAGGTCAACCCCAAGGCCAGCAGGGGCAGGAAGACGATCGTCTCGAACACGGCCTTGAGGCCGTGGGCATCGGCCACGAGGCCAAGCAGCGGCGCGCCGACCCCACCGAGCCCGATCGACAGCCCGATCGTCACGCCGGCGGCGACGCCCAGCCGGCCCGGGAGGTACTCCTGGCCCATCACGATCGTCACGGCAAAGGTGGCGATCGTCGCCGCGCCGGCAACGGTCGCGAACACCAGCGCCAGCACGGGGCCTGAAACCAGGAACCCCACGATCAACGGCGGCAGAACCAGCATCGATCCCTTCAGGACCGTCCGGCGGCCGAAGCGGTCGGCCAGGGGGCCGCCCATCAACGTTCCCGCCGCACCGCCCAGCAGCATCGCCGACAGCGCCAGGTTGCCCAGAGCCTTGCCGGTGTGCAGTACGGACACGTAGTACAGCGGTATGAACGTGACCATCCCGAAGTACACGAACGAGCGCAGCGCGATGACCCCGGCCAGGACCACGAACGGGGCCCAGGCCTCTCGGTGGTCGCTCTTCTGCACTCGCCCGCCGACGACGTCGGTGCGGAACGTGCGCAGCCGCGGCAGCTCCAGGAACAGCACGACGGCCATGACAGCGGTCGGGATCAGCACGAACACCGTCCCGTGCAGGCCGAAGATGAGCAACAGCGGGGTGACGAGCACCGGGCCTAGCGCGAAGCCGACATTGCCGCCAACGCTGAACAGGCTCATGCCGCTGGCCCGGCGCGCGCCCGACACGTAGTTGGCGAATCGCGACCCCTCGGGATGGAATGACGCCACCCCGAGTCCGCTGATCATGATCGCCCCGAAGATGAGCGGGTAGGTGGGCGCCAGCCCGGCCAGGGCGATGCCCAGACCGCCGAGCAGCGGACCGAGCGGCATGAGCCACGGGAGCGACCGGCGGTCCGAGAGGTGGCCGAAGACCGGCTGGACCACGCTGGAGGAGATCGTCGCGGCCAGGATCAGCGCTGAGAGCTTGGCGTAGCTGAGGTGGTCGGCGGCCTTCAGGAAGGGCAGCAGCGCCGGCACCGAGCCCTGGGCGATGTCCGTGAACAGGTGTCCGGCCGAGAGCGTCGCCATCGCCCGGCGATCGACGCCGGGTGGACGCGACAGGCTGCTCACGACTCGAGCTCGGCCAGCCGCTCGTTGATCAGCTGGCGCTTGTCGCTCAGCTCGCGCTTAAGCTGCTCCAGCTCGTCGCGGCGGTGCGTGACCAGCTCGAGCTGCGTGCCTATGTGTCCGAGCGCCTCGTGGAGCAGCCGCCGGCGCGTGGCGCGATCGTCGGACTGCGCGTACTCACGCCGGATCTCGGCCCGGGCCGCCTCCGCGTCAAGCAGCTTGGCCAGTTCCTCGAGCGAGAGCCCGAGCAGGTCCCGCAGCCTGATGATCTCACGCACCCGCTCGACGTCCGCCTGTGTGTAGCAGCGGTGCTTGCCCTGCTCGCGGTCGCTGGTGGCGGGCAGCAGCCCGATCTCCTCGTAGTAGCGAATCGTGCGCGGGGTCGTGCCCGTCAGCTCGGCGAACGGCCCGATCCGCAGCGTCTTCTGGGCCTGGCCTTCGTCCGGCTTCTCGGTCGTCGTGCTCATGCCGCCACCCCGATCTCGGCGGCGGCGGTGGTCTCCTGCTCGTCTACCTCCTCGATGCTCTTCTGGTGCGACGGGCGGGCCGCGGCGACGAATGCGCCAAGGACGGAGACCGCGGACAGGCACCACAGGGCAGTGTGCATGTTGGCGATGAACGGCGTCAGCTGGGCGTTTGACACGTGGTGGGTGAGCCCCGAGAAGACCGCGAACAGGACCGTCCGCGGAACCGACGAGGTGACCACGGCGATCACGAAGGCGATCGAGATCACCGCTCCGGTGTTCTGGACGAGGACCCGCGCCCCAGCGGCGATGCCGCGCCGGTGAGCGGGAACCGTCCCCATCATGGCCGCGGTGTTCGGAGAGTTGAACATCCCGCTTCCGATCCCGACCAGGAACAGGAAAGTACCGCTGGCCGCGTACGCGGTGTCGCGACCGAGCGTCGTCATCAACGCGAGCCCGACCGCCTGGACGAGCATCCCGGCCACGGCCATCCCGCGCGACCCCCGGCGGTCGGCCCAGATCCCGGCCAGCGGCGAGGAGATCAGCATGCCGAGGGCGAGCGGGGCCAGCTTGATGCCGGCCACGATCGGGGAGTCGCCCTGGACGCCCTGGAAGTAGAAGACGAACACGAACATGAGCGCGAACCGCGCCAGCCCGTTGATGAAAGCCGCGGCCGAGGCGGCCGAGAACAGGCGGTTGTTGAAGATCGTCAGGTCGAGCATCGGCGCGCGCGAGTGGCGCTCGATCAGCACGAACGCCGGCAGGAACACGGCCGCGGCGATCAGGGACCCGATCACGATCGGCTCGTTCCAGCCCGAGATCCCGCCCTTGGAGATGCCGAGCACGAGGCCGGTGAGGCCGATCAAGAAGGTGAGGGTGCCGAGGGCGTCGAACGACGTGTCCCCGTCGCGGCCGGTCATCTCATGCAGGATCAGCGCTGCCCACGCGCTCCCGGCCAGGGCCAGCGGGACGTTGAACCAGAACACCCACGGCCAGTTGATGGCGACCAGCGCGCCGCCGAGCACCGGCCCGATCACGAGCCCGACCGCCGCGACCATCGTGTTGGTGCCCATGGCCAGCCCGAGCTGCTCGCGCGGGAAGGCGTCGGTGACGATCGCCGCCGCGTTGGCGAACAGGAACGATCCGCCGACGCCCTGGAGGATCCGCCACAGGATCAGCTGCGTGCCGTTGGCCGCGAATCCGGCCCCCAGCGAGGCCAGTGCGAACAGGACGAAGCCGCCGATGTAGGCCTGCTTGCGCCCGAACTGATCCGACAGCCGGCCCGCGCTCAGCACCAGCACGGTCGAAGCGATCATGTAGACGAGGATCACCCACACCAGCTCCAGCAGGCTCGTGTGGAGACTGCGCTCGAGGTCCGGCAGCGCGATGATCAGCGTGCCGGAGTTGATCGTCGCCAGCAGCATCCCCAGGCTCGTACAGGACAGTGCCCACCACTTGTAGGAGTCCGCGTCGGCGCGGACGCCGATCCGGCGGGTGGGCTTGAGGAATGCTCTCGACGATGCCAGCGGGACCAGGCCTCCTTGCGAGTTCGGAGATTGCTTTTTACGTAAACGTCAGAATAGCGCATCTGGGCGGGGTTTGCATCCCAGCCGATCCCGCCAACGAGATGCCGGGCCGGCGAGCCTCGTCCGGTCCAACGGCCGGCTTCGACCTCACCCCTCGAACGCCGCCACGGTGGCCAGGATCACGAAGGCGGCCACCAGCGCCGCCCCCTCGAACGGGGTCGCCTCGCCATCGCCCGTGATCTGCCAGACGATCACGGCGGTGCCGAACAGGGCCCCGGCGTATATCGGCGACAGGGCGAAGGTCAGTGTGGTCGCCGTTAGCAGCGAGACCAGCACGAGCACCGGGTAGACGAACGCGGCGATCTGGGCCACCGAGTTCTTGACCACGGCGACGGCCAGCTCGGAGCGTCCCTTGGCCGCGAGCACGACCCCGGCTGCGTTCTCCACCGCATTTCCCGCGATGGCCACGATGACCAGGCCCGCGAACGCCTGGGAGATGTGGAGCGTATGGATCGTCGGGGTCAGCGAGTGGATGAACCAGTCCGAGACGAACGCCGCGCCGATTCCGGCCGTGACCAGGAGCGTGAGGCTGGTGGCCGTGCTCAGCCGCGGTTGCTCGCCATCCCGCTCGCCCTGCGACCGCCCCTCACGCGCCGCCGCCCGCTCGGCGGGCGGTCGCCCGGAGTGCAGGTACTGCCACAGCCAGATCCCGTACACGACCAGGATTGACACGGCGCCGACGATCGAGATCGTGCGAGCGTGGTGGCTGGCCGGGTCGTGCGTGGAGTTGGCCAGCGCGACGAGGATGATGAAGAAGGTCGAGGTCAGGAGCAGGGTGGCGGTGTCGTTCGGCAGCCGCGGGCTGAAGCGCATCACGTGGTCGGTCGCGCGCAGCGAGCCGGCGATCAGCACCAGGCCCAGGACGAAGAGCGCGTTGACAAGAATCGAGCCGATGATCGCCGTCTCGGCGACGACCAGCTGGCCCGCGTTGAGGGCGAAGAGCACGACGAAGAACTCCGGCAGGTTGGCCACCGAGGCCTGCATGACGCCGGTGATCGCCGGCCCGAAGCGCCGGCCAAGCTGATCGGTTCCAAATGACACCATCCAGGCGAGGCCGGCCAGCGCCAGCGTCGCGATCACAAACGCGAGGACGTGAGAGACGCCGTGCGCGTACCGGGCCACGCCGGCGAGCGCGGTCACCAGCACGACCGCGCCAAGGACAGCCCGCTCGATCGGGCGCAGGCGGCTCAGCGCCCGCCGACCCTCTCGAACTCGCCGGTCTCGATGTCGTGCTGCACTTGCTCGTCGATCTCGTGCTCGGTGGTATCCGGATCCGCGCTCTTGAGCTCACGGGCGCGGAAGCTCTTGAACTTGAGGATCTCGAGCACGTAGACGAGGTAGATGCTGGCGGCGATGGCGAGCACGCCGATCGCGACCATCAGCGCCAGCCATCCCGCATGGTAGTGGTGCGGTGGGCCGTGATCGTGATAGGGCACGAACCGCAACGCCACGGCGACGCCGGCCAGCAGCGTCGACCACGCGTAGAGGTAGGCGACGGTCTTGCGCTGGCTGAAGCCAATCCTGGCCATCCTATGGTGGAAGTGGTTGTCGTCAGCCGACCACGGCTTGCGTCCGTACTTCAGGCGCTTGGCGACCACGAACCCGGTGTCGAGGAACGGTACGGCCAGGATCACCAGCGGCACGACCAGGGCGACCACCGCCGGAGACTTGAGCGAGCCCACCACCGCGGCCACGCCGAGCAGATACCCGAGCAGGTTCGCCCCGGAGTCGCCCATGAACACCGAGGCCGGATAGAAGTTGTGAAACAGGAAGCCGAGCGCGGCACCCGCGGTGAGCGCGGCCAGGATCGCCGCGCCGCTGACCCCAAGGTCGAAGGCGATGATTGAGAAGGCGACGCCGTCGATCGCGCACAGCCCCGCGGCGAGGCCGTCGACCCCGTCGGAGAAGTTGACCACGTTCATCAGCCCGACCAGCCAGATCACCGTCAGCACGCCGCCCTCGTGGGGGAACTGAAGCGCACCCACGAACGGGAGCGTCACGTCGGTCACGACAGCGCCCCCTTTGACCACGATCAGCGCCGCGCCGACCTGGCCGAGCAGCTTCAGCAAGGGCGGCAGGTCGCGCCAGTCGTCGATCGCTCCCACCGCCGTGATCACGCACGCCCCGGCGAGGATGGTCCACGTGTGCACCGTGCCCTTCTCTCCCGGCAGCGCGTGGGCCGTGTGCGGGAGCGCGATCGTCGACGGCAGCCAGATCACTGCGGCGACCACCACGCCGACCAGGATCGCCAGGCCGCCGAGCAGCGGGGTCGCCCGCTCGGCCAGCCCGCGTTCACTCAACCGGTCGATCGCCCCGATTCTTCGGGCGAACCGGGCCGCGACCGGGGTGAGCACGGCGGCGATGGCCATCGCCACCAGAAAGGCGAGAACGGCATCCAGGTACCGCATCCGCTGCGAAGGATCGCATCCGGCCAGGACTATGGGCTTACGGGGTGGTCCGGCGGCCTGCCGCGACACCCTCGTCCCGGTGCGAGCGCAACGCGAACCACGCTCGACGCACCTCCCAAGGCGCGACTGCATGAGCCTGCGCGCCAAACGGGACTATGTGCTATGTGGCCCGTTTTTCGCGCAGCCTCTGGCTCTGTCGAGCGCGCGGCCCCGCACGCGCGACGGCCCGCCGGGCAACTACACCGGGCCCCTCGCCGGCCGCGCGGCGGCGCGGAGTGCGTCTACGACACCGCGGCCGCCGTGCGCAGGGCGGCGTACAGCGGGTAGCGGTCGGCGATCGCCTCGGCGCGCTCAGCCAGCTCGGCGCGGCGCTGATCGAAGCCTTCGCTGATCAGGGCCTCGGCGATGATCCGCCCGACCTCCACGAAGTCCTCGACCTGCAATCCGCGGGTGGCCAGGGCCGGGGTGCCGATCCTCAGGCCGCTGGAGACGGTGGGCGGGCGGGGGTCGAAGGGGATCGCGTTGCGGTTGACGGTGATCCCGACCGCGCCCAGCCGGTCCTCGGCCTGCTTGCCGTCGAGCGGTGACTCACGCAGGTCGCAGAGCACAAGATGCACGTCGGTCCCGCCGGTGAGCACACTCACGCCGCCCCCCGCCGACAGCAGCTCGGACGCGACCGCCTTGGCTCCGGCCAGGGTCCGCTCCTGCCGCTCGCGGAACGGCTCGGAGGCGGCGATCCGGAGAGCCACGGCCTTGCCCGCGATCACGTGCTCGAGTGGTCCGCCCTGCTGGCCGGGGAACACGGCCGAGTCGATCTTCTTGGCCAGCTCCTCGGTGCAGAGGATCATGCCGCCGCGGCCGCCACCGATCGTCTTGTGGATCGTGGTCGTGACAACGTCGGCATACGGGATCGGGCTCGGGTGCAGGCCGGCGGCGACGAGCCCGGCGAAGTGGGCCATGTCAACGACCAGGTAGGCGTCGACCTCGTCGGCGATCGCCCGGAAGCGCTCGAAGTCCAGCACGCGCGGGTAGGCCGACCATCCAGCCAGAATCACCCGCGGCCGGCGCTCGTGCGCGAGCCGCTGGACCTCGTCCATGTCGATCAGACTGGTATCCGGATCGACGTGGTAGGCGGCGATGTCGTAGAGGCGGCCCGAGAAGTTGATCTTCATCCCGTGGGTCAGGTGACCGCCGTGCGCGAGCTCGAGCCCCATCAGCGTGTCCCCGGGCGCCATCAATGCCTGGTAGGCGGCGGCGTTGGCCTGGGCGCCCGAGTGCGGCTGCACGTTGGCGTGCTCGGCGCCGAACAGCGCGCGGGCCCGATCGATGGCGAGCTGCTCGGAGATGTCGACGTACTCGCAGCCGCCGTAATACCGGCGCCCCGGGTAGCCCTCCGCATACTTGTTGGTCAGTACGGAACCCTGGCACTCGAGCACGGCCAGCGGCACGAAGTTCTCCGAGGCGATCATCTCCAGCGTGCGCTGCTGGCGCTCGAGCTCCAACCCCAGGACCTCCGCGATCTCCGGATCGACGTCGGCCAGCGGGCGGTTGAAGAAGTCAGGGGGCAACTCGACGCTCATCGGAGCTCGACGATACCAAGGGGGGCGGCGGCCAAAGCCGCGTCCTCAGGCCTCCCCGACGATGACCGCCAGGTCGCCCTGCTCCCAGGTCACCGACGCGGCAAACCCCGCCTCGGCCAGCCATCTCAACTGATCGGAGACCGAGCTGGGCTGGTCGAATCCGGGCGTGATCGGGATCTGCGCGTCGGCCGGATCAACCGGATCGACGACGTCCGCGATCACCAGGCGCCCGCCCGGCGCAAGCACGGACCGGACGCGCTCGAACAGCCGGGCCTTGCCGGCGCCGTCGAGATGGTGGATGCACAGGGCGCTGGCCACGAGATCGAAGGGGCCGGCGGGTAGGTCGTCCTCGATCCGCCCCACGTGCAGCGAGACCCTCGCCGCCGGCAGCGCGTCGCGGGCGGTCGCGAGCATCTGCTCGCTCGAGTCGATCCCCACCAGCACCGCGCCGGGGTGGCGGGCGAGCAGGCGGCGGGCGGTCTCCCCCGTCCCGGTTCCCAGCTCGAGGATCCGCTCGGCACCAGCGCCGCTCGCCGAGGTCAGCTCGTCCTGGAGGCGGTCGTAGGCGGGGATGTCGGCTCGGATCATCTCCTGGTAGCCGCCCGGATCGAAGTGGTACTGGGCGCCGAGGGCCACGCCGAGCTCCTCGTAGCCGACCGCGCCGGGCCGGACGACCGCCCACTCCCCGCCGTCCTCGTACTGACGCAGGTCGACCACAGTGGACGGCGTTCCCGATAGCTCGCCCCCGTCCATGACCAGGTCGGCTGAGCGGCGGAGGAACTCGGGGACGTCCTCGAGCCGTCGCGGGTCCGGACCTCCGGCCCGGTTGGCACTCGACTGCAGGACCGGCCAGCGCACGCCGGCCAGTCGCGCAGCGCGCGGCACCCTCAACCCGAGCGTCGACAGGTCGGCACCGCAGGCCAGCGGGAAGCGCTCCAATGGGTTGGGCAGGAGCAGGGTCAGTGCCCCAGGGAACAGGTCGCACAGCGCCTGGCGCGTGCGCTCGCCGAGCTCCGGCAGGGCAGCCAGGGCCAGCTCCAGATCGAAGAACATGACGGCGGAGGGCTTGTCGAGCGCTCGGCGCTTGAGCAGGTAGAGCCGTTCGACGGCGATACGGTTGGCCGGGTCGCAGGCCAGGCCATAAACGGTGTCGGCCGGGAACACGGCCACACCGCCGACGGACATGCAGCGCTCGAACGCCTCGGCGTCCTGGCTCCCGACCGGCGGAGCGACGTCCCGTTCGCTCACAGCCGGCCCACGACCACGCGCTCGTGCCCGGCCAGATCGCGCAGCGTCTGGACCGACGCGAAGCCCGCGGGCCCGAGGAGACCCGCGACCGCCGGTGCCTGCTCGGCCCCGACCTCCAGGGCGAGGACCGGGATGTCCGACACGGTCTCGACGAGCCGGCGGATCGCGTCGAGCCCGTCGCGGCCGGCGAACAGCGCCGACGCGGGCTCATACCTCGTGATCTCCGGCGCGAGCTCGCAGCCCTCGGCCACGTAGGGCAGGTTGGCCAGGACCGCGTCGAGCGGCCGATCGATCCCCTCGAGCAGGTCGGCCTGCACGAAGCGGACCTCGAGGCCGAGCGCAGCGGCATTCGCGCGCGCGACCTCGACCGCCTCCCCGCTCGCGTCCGTCCCGAGGATCTGGAGGTCGGAGCGCTCGTCCTTCAGAGCCAGCGCCACCGCCCCGCTCCCTGTGCCCACGTCGACCACCCGCGCGCCGTCGCGCAGCGTGAGCCCGACCTCGACGAGCAGCTCGGTCTCGGGCCGCGGAATCAGGACTCGGCGGTCGACCGCCAGCGTGATCTTCCGGAACTCCTTGCGACCGAGTATGTAGGCCACGGGCTCCCGCCGCGAGCGCCGCGCGACGAGGCTCGCGAATCGAGTCAGGACGCAGTTGTCCAGGTCGGCCGGCCCGCTGCACACGACGCGCCCACGGTCCACACCCATCGCGGCGGCGAG
This sequence comes from uncultured Solirubrobacterales bacterium, assembly GCA_963704385.1. Classification (GTDB taxonomy): domain Bacteria; phylum Actinomycetota; class Thermoleophilia; order Solirubrobacterales; family Solirubrobacteraceae; genus Palsa-465. Next base: position 3,270,207 of record OY969904.1, on the reverse strand, counting down.
CAGCAGCTCGGCGTCCAGGCGGGGCGTGTCGCACCCGGCGGCTCCGATCCGCTCGGTCGCGTGCTTCAACGCCTCCCGCACCGAGACGCCGAGCGTGACCTCAGGCAATGGCGCGGTCCTCGAGGCGCCTGCGCTTCTCGTCGTCCTGGAGGGCCGCGGTCAGCTCGTCGAGCTCGCCGAGCAGGATTCCGTCGAGATTGTGGACGAGCAGGTTGACGCGGTGGTCCTTGACCCGCCTGTCGGGGAAGTTGTAGGTGCGGATCTTCTCGGCCCGCTCGCCGGTTCCCACCTGGGCCTGACGGGAGGCCGCGACCTCGGCCTGCTGCTCGGCCAGCGCGCGTTCGTACAGCCGCGCGCGCAGGACCCGCATGGCGCGCTCGCGGTTTTGCAGCTGGGACTTCTCGTCCTGCATCGAGACCACGATCCCCGTTGGCCTGTGGGTGATCCGGACCGCAGAGTCGGTCGTATTGACTGATTGCCCACCCGGACCGGAGCTGCGGTACACGTCGATCTGAAGATCGTTCGGATCGACCTCCACCTCCACCTCGTCGGCCTCGGGCAGCACCGCTACCGTGGCCGTCGAGGTGTGAATCCGCCCCTGAGACTCGGTCTCCGGCACCCGCTGAACACGGTGGGTCCCGCCCTCGAACTTGAACACCGAGTAGGCGCCGTCGCCCTTGACCGCGAACGTGTACGAGCCATCGCCGACCGACAGTGGCTCGACCTGGAAGCCGCGCCGCTCGGCGTACCTGGTCAGCATCCGGTAGAGGTCGCCGGCCCAGATCGCCGCCTCGTCCCCGCCGGTGCCGGGGCGGATCTCGACGATCACGTTCTTGTCGTCGTTGGGGTCGCGCTCGACCATGGCCAGGCGGATCTCCTCCTCGAGGTCCTGGAGGCGCTCCCGCGAGGACTCGAGCAGGGCGCGGAGCTCCGGGTCATCGCCGTCCTCGGCCAACAGCTCGCGGGCGCCCTCGAGATCGTCGCGCACGCGCCGGTACTCCCCGGCCAGCCTGGCCGCCGGCTCGAGCTCGCGATAGGCCTTGCTGGCCGCGCGGAACCGGTCCCGGTCCCCGATCACCACGGGGTCCGAGAGCTCTTCCTGGAGCTCGGCAAAGCGAACGTCGATCTGGGAGACGAGGTCGTCGATCATCGGCTTCGAGTGTAGGGGCGCGGCCCGCGGTCGCGACGCGGGGGGCCGACAGGACGGGGCTTGGCTACGCCACCACTTCGACGCCGACCAGCTCGTCGGCGGAGGACTCCGAGGCGCGATCGACCGCGAGCACCGCCCGCAGCGCCGCGATCGCGACCGCGAGCTGGTCGAGGTCAGGTTCACGGGTCGTCAGCAGCTGCAGCTGCATGCCGGGGTACATGAGCGCCTTGACCCAGCCCCGGCTGCGATTGCGACCGGCCCATTTGATCAGCTCAAACGACAGCCCGGCGATGACCGGAACGCCGATGATCCGCGTCACGACGAGCACCCACCACGCCGGGAGGCCGATCGGCGCGAACACGAAGATGGCCACGATCATCACGACGAGCAGGAAGCTGGTGCCGCAGCGGGGATGGAGGCGCGAGTACAGCTTGGCCCGCTGGGGCACGAGGTCGTCGTCGGCCTCGAAGCACGAGATGACCTTGTGCTCGGCCCCGTGGTACTCGAACACCCGCCGGAGATCCCGCATGCGTGAGAGCAGGAACAGGTAGCCGAGGAAGATCGCCGTCCGGACCACCCCTTCGACGGCCCAGAACAGGACCGGGGAGCCGAGCTGATGCTTGATCAGGCTCGTCAGGCTGACCGGGACGACGAAGAACAGCCCGACCGCGAAGCACAGGGCCACGATCACCGTCCCCGCCCAGGCGCCGCTGGAGATCTGCTGCTCCTCCTCGGGCAGCTGGGCGTTGGCCGAGATGCTGAGCGCACGCAGCCCGATGGCCAGCGACTCGACCAGCGCGACCACGCCGCGGATCACCGGCCATCGGTACACCCGTCGCCGCTTGGTCCAGGAGACGAGCGGGAAGGACTGCACGTCGATCGGGCCAAGTGGCTCCGGGGCATCGTGGGGGCGCAGTGGCTCCGGACCGTCCTCGGGGCCCTGTGGCTCCGAGCCGTCCTCGGCGGCCACCCTGCGGACCGCCACGGCCCAGGTTGAGATGCCGCGCATCATCACGCCCTCGAGCACGGCCTGACCACCGACGGGCGCGTCGCGGGTGGCTTCCAGGGGCGAACCCGGGGAGCTCGCGCCGTTACGCGCTGGGCCGCCTATAGGCGCGCGCTCGCCCATAGGCGGGAGGGGTCAGGCGCTCGCGGGCGTGCGCGCGGCGCGCCGGCCCTTGGCGACTCGACGCTGGAAGCGCTCGACCCGCCCGCCGGTGTCGACCAGCTTCTGCCTGCCGGTGTAGAAGGGGTGGCAGGCGGAGCAGATCTCGACATGGATTTCGGGCTTGGTGGAGCGGGTCATGAACTCGTTGCCGCACGTGCAACGGACGTGAGCTTCGACGTACTCGGGATGGATATCGGTCTTCATCTGTATCTAGTGTAGCCGCGGCCGGTCGCCCCCAGACGGCTACGGCTGGGCGCACTTCGGGCTCAGCAGGCTGGTGAGCTGGAGCACGCTCCCGCCCGTCCCGGTCCAGCGGAAGCTGACCCGGAACCGGTAGACCGCCGGGCCGGGCAGCTTGGCGACCAGCCTGGTGTACTGCCACACGTCGTCAGGGCGCTGGCCCAGGGTGGGGGGATCGGTCGGATACACCCACTTTCCGAGGCTGCCGAAGCTGACGTCGACGAACGAGCGGGCTCGGTGCGTCTTACGGAGGAGCTGGAACTTCAGCCCCATGCGCTGGGTCCCGGACACCGGCCGCATGACGGCCTGTATCGAGATCGCGCGATTGAGCACGTTGGCGGCCCGCTGGCAGACGAACTGGTCAAGGGCCGCGCGCGGCGGCGGGGCGGCCAGGGCTCCGTCCGCGCTCGGCGGGGCGGCCAGGGCGCCGTCCGCGCTAGCCGCCGCGGCCAGCCCGACGGCGCAGGCCAGAAGCAATCGCCTCATGCTCCTCTAAACAACCTTCCCACGCAGAAGTTGTTGCCAGGCGGACGGTAGCGTGTCGCGCGCCGTCCGCCCAGGCAGTGGTCAGGTGATCGTGTAGAGCGGCCCGTCCCCGCCCTCGGGCGGCGTCAGGCGGCCGCCCTTGGCCGTGATCGCCCCGCACTGCACGCAGTTGGTGTAGTTGACGATCACGTCGACCATGCCCGACTCGGGAGCGTCGTCGGGGATCTCGTACACGCCCGCCGGGCACATCGACTGCCAGGTCTCAGCGATCTCCCGCGGCACTCGCCGCCTGACCCGGATGTGGTTGGGAGCATCGTCGCGGGTCGCGTTGCCCGAGATGTACACCGAGGAGAGCTTGTCGAAGATGTACTTACCGTCGGGCTTGGGATAGACGGCCTGGCGGTCGCCGATGGCCATCGGCGAATCCGCGTCGCGGTGATTGGACCAGCGCCCTCCGGGGATGCGACCGCCGCTGATCACCATCGCGTTGGTGATCGCGCCGCCCACGAAGAACCCCTTGCTGAACGGCTGCTTCATGTTGCGCGAGCGGTACAGCTCCTTGCCGATCAGCGAGTCGTCGACCCGCTTGTCGTAGGCCGAGAAGTCGGTGCCTCCGCCCTTCAGCTGCTCGAAGATGGCCTCGGCCGCGTACATCCCCGAGTGGATCGCGTAGTGGATTCCCTTGAGGATGGGCACGTTGACCATGCCGGCGCTGTCGCCACAGATCACCAGGCCCGGCGCTGAGGGCTTGGGCATGGCCCAGTAGCCACCTTCGGGGATCGCCTTGGCCCCCCAGGACAGGCGCTTGCCGCCCTCCAGGATCCCACGCACGAGCTTGGAGGTCTTGAACAGCTGTAGCGTGTCGTGGGGCGAGAGCGTGGCGTCGGTGTAGTCGAGCCCGACCACGAACCCGATCGAGACCTTGTCCTTGCCCATCGGATAGATCCACGAGCCCCCGAACTCGTGCCACTTCGCGCCGTAGCGCAGCGGCCAGCCGAGCGTGTGGATAACGCGGTCAAGCGGATTGGGCACCTCCCAGACCTCCTTGACCCCGACCGCCCACACCTGCGGCTCGCGGTCTCGGGCCAGGGCGAACTCCTTGATCGCCGGACCGGTCAGGTGGCCCCAGGTGCCCTCCGCCAGCACGGTCGCCCGGGCGGTCACGTCGGAACCGGGCTCGAAGTTACCGAGCTCCTGGCCGTCCTTGCCGCGACCCTTGTCACCCGAGCGCACACCCTTGACGACTCCATCCTGGACCAGGAGCTGCTCGGCGCTGGTCTCGGTGAGCACGTACGCACCCGCCTCCTCGGCCTTGTTGGCCAGCCACCGCGAGAGCTCGGCGACGCTGACCATGTAGTTGCCGTGGTTGCGGAAGGGCGGCGGGGTCGGCTTCAGCGGCAGCGCCGCCGACGGGCTCAGCATCCAGTAGACGCTGTCCTTGGCGACCGTGCCATAGGTCGGCCAATCCGATGGGTCGAGGTCGGGCAACAGGGCCTTTAGCCCGGACGGGCGCATCATCGCCCCGCTCAGGTTGTGGGCGCCGCAGGCCTTGCCCTTCTCGATCACGGCCACCGGGACCTCCCCCAGGCTCTCCATCAGCTCAGGGGCGTCGGCGAGCAGCTGCAGGAGCCGGATGGCGCAGGCCAGCCCGGCCGGCCCGCCACCGACGATCACGACCCCGACATCGATCCGCTCGTCCTCGGGGTCGAGCTCGCGCTTGATGAACTCCCCTACGGAGTCGACCGGCGGCGGAAACTCGCTCGGGGCGACACGCCCGTTCTGGGACGACATCCGGTCAGGAGCCCTTCTTCGCCTTGATCGCCTCGGTCAGCTTGGGCAGGATCTTGTTCAGGTCACCCACGACCCCGAGGTCGGAGAACTCGAAGATCGGGGCGTTCGCGTCCTTGTTGATCGCGACGATGTTCTCGGAGGACTGCATGCCGACCTTGTGCTGGATCGCGCCCGAGATCCCGGCCGCCAGGTACAGCTTCGGCGACACCGTCTTGCCGGTCTGGCCGATCTGGGCCGCGTACGGGTACCAGCCGGCGTCGACCACCGCCCGGGTGGCGGCCACGGCGGCGTTGCCGCCGAAGGCCGCGGCGAGAGCCTCGGCCAGCTCGAAGCCCTCGGGCTTGCCCAGCCCGCGACCGCCGGCCACGAGGATGTCCGCGCCCTCGATGTCGACGTCCGCTCCACGCTGCTCGCCGCGCTGGACCATCGTGGCCTTGGTCGACCACGGCGAGTACTCGACATCGACGTCGACGACCTCGGCCGCGCCGCCGTCACGCTGCGCGATCTCGAACGCGTTGATGCGTCCGATGATGATCCCGATCCCCTTGTACCGGGAGACCGAGACCAACGAGTCCTGGAGGATCGGCCGCTCGGCGACGAGCTTGCCGTCCTCGGCCCGGACCGAGATCACCTCCATCGTGACGCCGGCCTTGAGGCGAGCCGCGAGCCCGGCGCCGATCTCGAAACCGAGCAGGCCGCCGCCGAACAGCGCGTAGCCGTGGCCGTGCTCGCCCATGACCTTGGCCATGGCATCGACGACCGGCTGGGCCAGGCCCTCCGGTCCATTGGCCCGGAACACCTTGGTGGCGCCGTAGGCCCCGAGCGACTGGCAGAGCTCGTCGGTCAGGTCCTCGCCGCCGAGTACCAGGGCGTGGCACTCGCCGCCGATCTCCGAAGCGCGCGTGGCGGCCTCCGACACGGCCCCGAGCGAGTTCTTGTTGAACGCGCCCTCGTAGTGAAGAACATAGGTCAGGATGTCGGCCATCGCTAGATCAACTTCCTTTCTTCCAGCCAGGCGACGATCTTCTCGACCGTCTCGGCGGTGTCCTCGTCCTCGATGATCTGGCCGGGCGGCTTGGCCTCGGGGTCGTGGAAGTCGCCGCAGTTGACCTGCGAGCCCTCCTCGCCGACCTGCCCGGCCTCGATGCCCAGGTCGCCGATGCCGACGGTCTCCAGCGGCTTCTTGCGGGCGCCCATGATCGCCTTGAGCGAGGGGTACCGCGGCTCGTTGATCGCGTCTCCGACCGAGATGACCGCCGGCAGCTCGATCTGGACGGTGTCGTAGCCGTACTCGGCCTGGCGCTCGCAGCGCAGTCCTTCGGCGCCGATGTCCATCTTGATCACCTGGGTCAGCGAGGGCATCTTCAGGTGGTCGGCCACGACCGCGCCGATCGTGTAGCACTCGCCGTCATCGGACTGCTGGCCGAGGAGGACCAGGTCCGGCTGCTCCTTCTCGAGCGCCTTGGAGAGCGCATAACCGGTCGCGGCGACGTCGGAGCCGACGAGCGCGGGGTCGGTCAGATGCAGCGACCGGTCGGCGCCGAGCGAGACGGCCTTGTGCAGGGCGCGCGCGGCGGACTCGGGGCCCATGGTTACGGCCACGATCTCGCCGACCTCGACCGTGCCGCCTTCCCGGATCTGCATGGCCGCCTCGATGGCGTGCGTGTCATACGGGTTGAGGTTCTTCTCACCCGAGCGATCCAGCCGTCCCGTCGAGAGATCGATCCGCTTCTCGACGGCGGCGTCCGGGACCTCTTTGACCAGGACGCAAATCTTCAAGTGGTCCTCCTATTTGCTTGGAACGACGGGAAATATACCCGTTGACTGACGAGTCAATCAGCAGTTGCGCGTGAGCGTCACGCCGACGCCCGGCGACCGACCGCTGCCCGTATGAAGTCGACGGCCTGCTGCGTCGGGGCTCCCGGCGTGAACACCTCGGAGACGCCGAGCGCCTTGAGCTCCTGGACGTCGTCGGAGGGAATAGTCCCGCCGACCGTGACCACGACGTCGCTCGCGTCCTCCTCCCTGAGCAGCTCCATGATCCGCGGCACGAGCGTCATGTGGGCGCCCGAGAGGATCGACAGACCGACCGCGTCCGCGTCCTCCTGGATCACGGTCTCGACGATCTGCTCGGGCGTCTGGTGCAGCCCGGTGTAGATGACCTCCATCCCGGCATCGCGCAGCGCGCGCGCGATGATTTTGGCGCCGCGATCGTGGCCGTCAAGGCCGGGCTTGGCCACGACGACGCGGATCTTCTTCTCGGGGCCGGGAGCCATCGGGGGCGGAGTGTATTCCGGCCGGGCGGGTGGGCGGGCGGGTGGGCGGGCGGGTGGGCGGGTGGGCGGGTGGGTGGGCGGGTGGGTCCGTTACCACCGGCACTAGAACACGGGCGCTTCGCTGTAGGTCCCGAACACGGTCTGGAGCGTCTGCACCATCTCGCCCTCGGTGGCGTCGGCGCGCGCGGCCTCCAGCAGAAGCGGCATCAGGTTCTCGCCGGGCTCCCGCGCGGCCTGCTCCAGGCGCTCGAGCGCGACCTCCGTCCGCGCCGCGTCGCGCCGGCGCCGGTACTCCTCCACCCGGCGCACCTGGTCGGGTTCGAAGGCCGGGTCGATGCGCAGGATCGGCAGCTCCTCCTCATCGCCGTCGGTGTAGGCGTTGACCCCGACCATCTTGCGCACGCCGGACTCGAGCTCCAGCTGGTAGCGAAAGGCCGCGTCGGCGATCTCCCGCTGGGGGAAGCCGAGCTTGATCGCCTCGACCATGCCGCCCAGCTCGTCGATCTTGCGGAAGTACTCGTAGGCCAGCTCCTCCATCCGGTCGGTCAGCCCCTCGACGAAGTAGGCGCCCCCCAGCGGGTCGATCGTGTTCGCCGCGCCGGTCTCCTCGGCGATGATCTGCTGCGTGCGCAGCGCGACTCGGACCGCTTGCTCGGTCGGAAGCGCGAGCGCCTCGTCGAAGCTGTTGGTGTGCAGCGACTGGGTCCCGCCGAGCACGCCGGCCAGCGCCTCGATCGCTGTCCGGACGATGTTGTTCAGCGGCTGCTGCGCGGTCAGCGACACGCCCGCGGTCTGCGTGTGGAAGCGCATCAGCAACGAGCGCTCGTCGCGGGCGCCGAACGTGTCGCGCAGCTCCCGGGCCCAGATCCGCCGGGCCGCCCGGTACTTGGCGATCTCCTCGAAGAAGTCGATGTGGGCGTTGAAGAAGAAGCTCAGCCGCGGAGCGAAGGCATCGACGTCGAGCCCGCGCGCGACCGCCTGCTCGACGTAGGTGAGACCGTCCTTGAGCGTGAACGCGAGCTCCTGGGCGGCGGTCGAGCCAGCCTCGCGGATGTGGTAGCCGGAGATCGAGATCGGATGCCAGCGCGGCATGTGCCCGGCGCACCACTCGATCATGTCCCCCACGAGCCGCATCGCCGGATCGACCGGGAAGCACCATTCCTTCTGGGCGATGTACTCCTTGAGGATGTCGGTCTGGATCGTCCCGGCCAGCCGCTCGGGTCGCGACCCCCTGCCGCTCGGCCGCAACCACGAAGAACGCCAGCATGATCGCCGCGGGCGCGTTGATCGTCATCGACACGCTCACCTGGTCCAGGGGGATCCCGCCGAACAGCGTCTCCATGTCCTCGAGCGTGTCGATCGCCACCCCCTCGCGCCCCACCTCGCCCAAGCGACCGTGGGTGATCGGAGTCGTGACCCATCAGCGAGGGCATGTCGAACGCTGTCGACAGCCCCGTCTGCCCGTGATCGAGCAGGTACCGGAAGCGCTCGTTGGTCTCCTTCGCGGTCCCGAAGCCCGCGAACTGGCGCATTGTCCACAGCCGCCCGCGGTACATCGACGGATACACACCGCGCGTGTACGGATACTCGCCCGGCAGCCCGATCGCCTCCTCGGGCATCGGCTGGTAGATCGCCCTCGGTATACAGCGGCCTGATCGGCTCGCCCGAGATCGTCGAGAACGGAGCGTCGCGTTCAGGCGTGGCCGCGAACCGCTCGCGCTCCCAGCGCTCGAGATCGGAAAGGCGCGGACGCGTGGCCATGCGAGGGAGTCTAGGGCCGGATTCGGCCTCGCCCGGCTCGGCTGACACAGCGCCTTCGGCAACGCCGAGGAGTCGGCGGTTACGGGCTAGCGCGCCGCTCCGCGCATCCACCGGGCCAGCCCCTTGCGCCGGCGCGGGGTGGGGACACCCAGCACGGTCCTCCGCCGCGCCCGCGCGACCAGCGCCGCGCTCCCCGCGCCGCCGGCCGCGGCCGCGCCCATCAGCCCCACGGCCGTCTTCAGGCGGCGGCCGAGCCGCTCGAACCGCAGCACCCCCCACCCTTCCTCACGAGCGACGCGCGCCAGCTCGCGATCGGGATTGACGGCCACGGGATGGCCGACGACGCGGAGCATCGGCAGGTCCGACGACGAGTCCGAGTACGCGTACGACGCGGCCAGGTCGATCCCCTCGCGGTCGGCCAGCCGCTCGATCGCCTCGGCCTTGCCCGCCCCGTAGACGAACAGCCCGGTCGGGCGGCCGGTGTACACGCCGTCGTTGACCTCGGAGAACTGCGAGCCAATCCCGCCATCCAGCCTCAGGACGTACGCGAGTATCTCGGCCAGCTCGTTCGAGGCGGCCGTGACGATGTACACGCGCCGTCCGGCGTCCTGGTGGTCGTGAGCGAGCGCCAGCACGCTCGGGTAGATCCGGGGGAGGACCCCGGCGAGCACATCGGCGCCGAGCCGCTCGAGGTCGCGGACACGGGTGCCCTCCAGTGAGCGCGAGATCCGGTCGCGCAGCGCGTGGCTGTCGGCGTCGGTCGAGCCGCGCAGGCGGAACTTCACGTTGGCCCAGGCGTCGGCGGCGAGCCGCCGCCGGTTGATCAACCCCGCCTTGTGGGCGGCCCGACCGAACTGGAAGGCCGACGAGCCCTCCATGAGCGTCCGGTCGAGGTCGAAGAAGGCGGCGGCGGTGTCCCCGTCGGTGCTCGCTGTGGGCTCCGCCGGCCCGGGCTCAGCCGCCATTCACTGCCACGATCACCGCGTCGCCCTGACCGCCGCCCGAGCAGATCGCGGCGCAGCCCAGGCCGCCGCCGCGGCGGCGCAGCTCGAGTACGAGCGAGCCGAGGATGCGGGCGCCCGACGCGCCGATCGGGTGTCCGAGCGCGACCGCACCGCCGTTGATGTTGACGCGGTCCTCGTCGATCCCGAGCATCCGGATCGAGTTCAGCGTCACCGATGCGAAGGCCTCGTTGATCTCCCACAGGTCGATCTCGTCGGCCCGGAGCCCTGCCCGCTCGAGCGCCTTCTGGGCCGCCTTGGCCGGAGTCCTGGCCAGATACGCGAAGTCGTCGGCGACCTGCGCGTGGGCGACGATCGTGGCCAGGGCCGTCCGGCCGTTGCGCTTGGCCCATTCGTCGCTGGCTACAACCAGCGCTCCCGCGCCGTCGTTGACACCCGGGGAGTTGCCGGCCGTGTGCGACCCGTCCTTGAGGAAGATCGGTGGCAGCTTGGACAGCTGCTCGAGAGTCGTGTCCCGTCGGGGCGCCTCGTCGATCTCGACGACCGTGTCGCTCTTCTTGCCCTTGATCGTGACCGGAACGATCTCCTCGGGCAGGCGTCCCTCGTCGGTGGCCTTGACGGCGAGCTGGTGGGAACGCAGCGCCCAGCGGTCCATGTCGGGTCGCGTCATCTCGAGCTCGACGGCGACCTCGCTGGCCTCCTGAGCCATGTGCTTGCCCGAGAACGGGTTGGTGAGGCCGTCGTTGATCATCCCGTCGATGGCCTTGCCGTCACCCATCCGGAACCCGAAGCGGGCCTCCTTGAGCATGTAGGGAGCCTTGGACATGGACTCCATGCCACCGCCGACGCCGAGCTCCAGGTCGCCGGCGCGGATGGCCGTGTCCAGCAGGCAGGCGGCGCGGATGCCCGAGGCGCAGACCTTGTTGATGGTCTCCGACGGGACCTCCTTGGGGATATCGGCCTTGATCTGGGCCTGGCGGGAGGGGATCTGGCCCTGCCCGGCCTGAAGAACCTGACCCATCACCACCTGCTGCACCTGCTCGGGCGAGACCTCCGCGCGCTCGAGCGCAGCCTTGATCGCGGTGCCGCCGAGCTCGGTCGCGTCGACGCTCGCGAGGCCTCCACCCAGCTTCCCGATCGGGGTACGGGCGGCGGAAAGGATCACGGTCTTGGGCATCTGGCTGCTCCCGTTCTTCGCTGGCGGTGGCTCAATCGTAGTGCTCCCAGGGCGACGCGAGTCCGTGCCCGACCGAGCAGCCACGCTGGTAGGTTGCCGCATCGTGCAGGTCGAAGCGACGACCGACAGCCCACTCGCCACCGACGCCGACACGGTCGCCGTCGGCGTCTTCGAGACCGAAGGGATCGCGCACGACGTTCCCGGGGCCATGCTCGAGGGGCTGCTGGCCTCGGGCGAGGCGCAGCGCGAGCTCGGCCGCCTGGCGGTCGGGCACGCCGAGGGCAAACGCTTTCTGGTCGTCGGTCTCGGGCCGCGCGAGCGCTTCGGGGCCGAGCAGGCCCGGGTGGCCGCCGCGGCGGCTCAGAAACGTGCCGCCGAGCTGAGCACCGAGGCGCTCTGCTGGGAGCTTCCCCACCACGTCGGCCAAGAGATCGTGGCCGGTCTGGTCCAGGGGACGCTGCTGCGGGCCTACCGATTCGATCGCTACAAACCCGAGTCCCGGCAGCTCCAGCTCGACCGGCTGATCGTCTCGGCCCACCACGACGTGTCCGAGGCGGCGCGGGTGGCGGCGATCGTCACCGCCGCCCAGAACCGGGCGCGCGACCTCGGCAACACTCCGGCCAACGACCTCCCTCCGGCCGAGCTTGCCAACTATGCGGTGCGGCTCGCCGAGCGGAGCGACCGGTTGCGGGTCACCGTCCTTGACGAACACGCCATCCGCACCGCCGGCATGGGTGCGTTCGCGGCCGTGGCCCAGGGCTCGGCCCAGGACGCACAGTTGATCCGGATCGACTACGAGGGCCTGGGCGCAGCCGAGGTACCGCTGCTCGGGCTGATCGGCAAAGGGATCACGTTCGACTCGGGCGGCCTGTCGCTCAAACAGGCCGCATCGATGCCGGCGATGAAGTTCGACATGTGTGGGGGCGCCGCGGTGATCGAGGCGATCGCGGCGCTCGCCGAGCTCGAGGCGCCCGTGCACGTGCTCGGGGTCGTCGGGGCGGCCGAGAACCTTCCGGGCGGCCGGGCGGTCAAGCCGGGCGACATCGTCCGCGCGCTCGACGGGACCACGATCGAGATCCAGAACACCGACGCCGAAGGCCGACTCGTGCTCGCCGATTGCCTTGCCTACGCCCGGCGCGAGGGGGCGCAGCGGCTGATCGACATCGCCACCCTCACCGGCGCGATCGCCATCGCCCTCGGCTCGACCTACGCCGGGTTGATGAGCAACGACGACCAGCTGGCCGCACAGGTTGAGTCCGCTGCGACGGTGGCCGGCGAGGACGTCTGGCGGATGCCGCTGCACCCAGAGTACGCGGCGATGATCAAGGGGCGCTACGCGCAGCTGACCAACCGGACCGAGCGCCGCGACGCGTCGGCGATCACCGCCGCCGAGCTGCTGCACCACTTCGTCGGCGACCTCCCCTGGGCGCACCTGGACATCGCCGGCGTGGCCGACGACGTCGCCCGGCCCTACTTCGTCGGCAAGGGCGCCTCCGGCTTCGGGGTCCGGCTGCTGGTCGAGACCGCGCTGGCCCTCACCCGCTGATCCAGGCCCAGCCGGACCGTGCGCGCTCCCGCGGACATCGGGCGATCGTAGTAGTGACAATGCAGCGGGTGAACTTCGAGCTGCCAGAGGACCACCGGCTGCTGCGCTCGACCGTGCGCGAGTTCGCCGAGCATGAGGTCGCGCCGGTCGCCGAGGAGCTCGACCGGACCAAGGCCTTCCCGTACGCGATCGTCCGCCGGCTCGGCGAGCTCGACCTGATGGGGATCCCCTTTCCCCAGGAGTACGGGGGCGCCGGCGGCGACTCGCTGGCCTACGCGCTCGTGGTCGAGGAGCTCGCGCGGGTCGATTCCTCGGTGGCGATCACGCTGTGCGCCCACACGTCCCTGGGCACACAGCCGATTTACCTGTTCGGCTCTGAAGAGCAGAAGCGGGAGTGGCTGCCTCAGCTGTGCAGCGGCGACGTGCTGGGGGCCTTCGGATTGACCGAGCCCGAGGCGGGCTCCGACGCCGGCAACACCCGGACCAGGGCCGTACTGGAGGGCGGGGAGTGGGTGATCAACGGCTCCAAGCAGTTCATCACCAACGCCGGCACGAACATCTCCGGCCTGGTCGTGATCACGGCCGTCACCGGGGTCAGAGACGGCGACGGCAGGCGCAACGGGCGCGAGATCTCCAACCTGATCGTCGCCAACGGCACCCCCGGCTATGAGCACGGCGAGCCCTACCGCAAGATGGGCTGGAACGCCTCCGACACGCGCCCCCTGTCGTTCACCGACTGCCGGGTGCCGGCCGAGAACCTGGTCGGGCCTCGCGGGGCCGGGTTGCGCCAGTTCCTGCGCGTGCTCGACATCGGGCGGATCGGCGTGGCCGCGATGGGCGTCGGCCTGGCCCAGGGCGCCCTGGACCAGGCGCTCGCCTATGCCAAGGACCGCCAGGCCTTCGGACGCCCGATCTCGTCGTTCCAGGCCATCCAGATCAAGCTCGCCGACCTCTCGGCCGAGATCGAGGCCACGCGCCTGCTCGTCCACAAGGCCGCCTACCTCAAGGACGCCGAGCTCGACTTCACCCTGACCGCGGCCCAGGCGAAGCTCAAGAGCGGCCGGCTCGCGGTCCGGGCGGCCGAGGAGGCCGTCCAGATCCACGGCGGCTATGGCTACATCGAGGAGTACCCGGTGTGCCGCTTCTACCGCGACGCCAAGATCCTGACCATCGGCGAGGGCACCGACGAGATCCAGCAGCTCGTGATCGCGAGGGCGCTCGGGGCTTGAGCGCAGCACCCCGCGGCGTTTGCGGCCGGGTGCTGCGCTGAGCGCCTAGCGCGCAGCGCGGGCGGCTGCCTCGTGCTCGAGGATCGTCCCGGCCGCGCTGGCCGGATCGATCTCGCGCGAGACCACGCGGTCGAGCAGCTCCTTGACGTTGGAGTCCTCGCGCACCGAGGCCTCGAGCTCGCGGCGCATCCGGAAGGTGGCGATGGCCAGCACCTCGTTCATGAGGTTGCGGCGGCGGCGCTCGAGCAGCGTCCCCTCGGCCTCGATGTGGGCGCGGTGCTCGTCCAGCTTGTCGGCCAGCTCCTCGACGCCCGTCCCGCGCACGGCCTCGGTCCGGACGATCGGGACCTGCCAATCCTGCCGCGGACCCAGGGCGAGAACACCCTTGATCTCCCTGACCATCGTGTCCGTGAGCGGATGGTCGGCCTTGTTGACCACGATCACGTCGGGGATCTCCATCACCCCGGCCTTCAGGGCCTGGATCGAGTCGCCCGAGCCCGGCATCAGGACCAGGACGACCGTGTCGGCGTGGTCGATGATGTCCACCTCGGCCTGGCCGACCCCGACGGTCTCGAGCAGGACCACATCGCGCCCCGAGGCGTCCATCAGCAGCGCCGCCTGGAGGGCGGCCTCGCTCATGCCCCCGAGCGCGCCCCGGCTGGCCATCGAGCGGATGTACACCCCGGGGTCGAGGAAGTGGTCGGCGAGCCTGATCCGGTCGCCGAGCAGCGCCCCGTGCGTGAATGGGGAGGACGGGTCGATCGACAGGACCGCGACCGTCTTGTCCCGCTCTCGCTCGATCTTGGTCAGGGCGGCCAGCAGCGTCGACTTGCCGACGCCCGGCGGTCCGGTGAAGCCGATTACCGAGGCCTTTCCGGTGCTCGGGTAGATCTCGCGCACCAGGGCCCAACCTTCCGGATCGTCGTTCTCGACCAGGGTGATCGACCGGGCCAGCGCGCGTTTGTCCCCGGCCAGCAGGCGTTCGGCGAGCGTCTGATCCGGGCGGCCCATCGGCCGACCATCATGCCAGGGGCCTGGGGCAATGGGCGGCGGGACTCCGTACGATCCGCGCGTGTCCTCGACCGGTACCGAGCCCCGCGCGCGCAGGCTCACGCCGCCGGCGCCGCCACCGCCGTTGCGGGGCGATCCGCCGCCGCTGCACGGCGGGCCGCTGACCTTCCTGCGCTTCGCCCACGCTCATCGCATGCTCACGCCCGGCTACGCGCTGCTCATCATCCGCTGGCTGTGGCTGAAGCTCCGCTGGCGGGGACGGCTGCGAACCGACGGCCTGTGCTTCGTATGCCCCGGGGTCAAATTCGAGATCGGCCGGGGTGCGTCGGTGACACTGGGCCGCTGGTGCTGGCTGGGCCACCGTTGCAAGGTGCGGGCGCACGAGGGCGAGGTGACGATCGGCGCCAAATCGGTCCTCGGCCAGGAGTGCACGATCTCCGCCTACCAGCACATCGCGATCGGGCGCGAGTGCATCATCGCCGACCGGGTGATGCTGATCGACTTCGACCACGGCGTGGTCGAGGTGGAGCGCCCGATCCGCCTCCAGGGCATCTACAAGCGCGACGTCGAGGTTGGTCACAACGTGTGGATCGGCTACGGCGCGTGCCTCCTGCGCGGCGTGACGATCGGCGACAACTCGATCATCGGCACCAGCGCCGTGGTCACCACCGACGTGCCGGCCAACGCGGTCGTGGCCGGGATCCCCGCCAAGGTGATTCGCATGCGCGAGGCGCCGAAGACGTTTCGCTGGAGGTGAACGCGCGGGGTCGAGCGCGCGGGCCCGAGCGCGAGCTCACCACCCAGCCAGCTCGGGGGCCAGGTTTCGGACCGCCGGGCTGAGAGCTTGGTGGCCGTCGAGCGCACGCTCGAAGGCCTCGGCGTGGGCACCGGCGCGCTGGCGCGGATACTCGCCCGCCAAGCCGCGTGAGGCCAGGAACGCCCAGTCGCTGGACTGCAGGGCGAGCAGCTCGCGCAGTGCCCGGTCGCTGGGCCGGGCCTCGAGGGCCAGCGCGCGCAGCTCGGCCGACCTGGCCTGCCAGGCCAGATCGGCGACGGCAGGGGCGCTCCACGTGCGCAGGTCGCCTCCCTCCCCCCAGGTGCTGACCCCGAGGCCGTCGGTGACCGTCGCGGGCTCGTAGCGCTCAAGCGCCTGATCGAGGGTGATCAGGGTCAGCCCCTGAGCGGCGGCCTCGTCGGTCACCGCGGCCAGCCAGTGGACCCCCTCGTACCACCAGTGGCCGAGCAGCTCGGTGTCCAGCGCGCACACGCACAGCCCGCCGTCTCGGACCCGGGCCCGGGTCCGCTCGACGAAGTCGCCGGCATGCTGGGCCGCGAGGGCCCGCCCCGCGGCCTCGTCGTAGGGGCGTTCGTCGTTGCGCCATGCTCGATGGTGACGGGGTGTGAGCGCGTGGTAGTCGCGGTATGCGGCGCTCGACGGGTAGCCACGCTCGCTCCAGACCAGCGAGATCGTCGGGCGGTCGATCGGCCACAGGACCAGTCCCGCCTCGGTGAGCAGCGGCCCGCGCGGGAGGCCATCCTCGCTCGCCGGCAGCTCGACGCACGTGGCGTGCACGCCCGCCTGCTCGAGCGTCTCGTCGAGCCACGGCGCGTGGCCGCACTCGGGCAGCCAGAAGCCTCCGGCCCAATCGCCAAACCGGCGCCGATGGGAGACGACCCCGGTCTGGACCTGGAGCGCGATCCCGGTATCGCTGGCCAGGAGCGGGAGCACCGCGTGGGTGGCCGCCGAGGTCCACGTGCAGTAACGCCCAAGCGCCTCGAGCAGCCCCGGCTCGAGCTCGGTCAACCGCTGTGCGGCGCCGGCGTACTCGGCCGCCGAGCGCTCGAGCTCGGCGACCAGCGCGGACTCCCCCGTCCGCCGGAAGTGCTCGATGTCCAGCCGGTGAGACTCCGGACGCACATCGGTCAGGAACCGGACACACCGCTCGATCGCCTCGGGAGCCTCGAGCTGATCGCACAGCACCGGGGTCAGCGACAGCGTGATCGGAGCGCGGCCGAGGACGTCCAGCAACGGCAGATACGACGTGGCGATCGCCTCCCACAACCACTCCTCGCCGAACGGCCACGTCCCGAAGCCCTCCACGTAGGGCATGTGGGTGTGGAGGACGATTGCCAGCTCGCCACGACGACGCATCGGACGGACCGTATAGCGGAGGCTGCGCGAAAGACGGGAACATATGGCCCGTTTCTCGCGCAGCCTCGGGATCCGCGGAGCCCCGTTCTGCCGCGGGCCGCCGAACCCGCGCGTGCCGCGTCTCTTACAGGACCGTGGTCCGCCAGTAGTCGGTGTCGTTGTCGTCGAGTGCGCCCGATGGACGGCCACGCCCCCGCGAGCGGAGGTAGCTCAGGCCGAACGGGAAGATCACCCAGCCCCAGACAAGCGGGAAAAGAGCCGCGGGCAGGCTTGGAAACAGCGAGACCAGGGCAACGGTCACCAGCAGGCCGACGGGCAGTACCCAGGGTCCCATCCACGCCCTCATGCTGGCAACGGTACGCCTCCCCGCCCGGCTAATCAACGTGCGCAGGCGCCGCTGCGCCCTCACTCACCCCCGGCAAACAGCGAGGAAGTCAAGCGCCCGGTCGAGTTGCCCCGGCGCCAACGCAAAGTCGCGCGTCGAGATCGCTGGCGTGAACCAGTCGTAGAAGCGCTGGGTGATCCCCAGGCGAGTATGCACCGTGTCCCAGCCGAGGCGCAGCGCCAGCGCGTGTGCCCGCAGCTTGCGGGCGTGAAAGACGCCCTGCAGCTGGACATGCCCGAACACGGACCCGCACAGCTCCTGGAACTGATCGGCCCGGTACTCCCGGATGTGCCACGGGTTCCCGGACTTGGCCTGTCCGGGGGGCGCGAGCGTGAGCACGTTCGGCGTCGAGATGTAGGCGACGCCGCCCGCGCTCAGCAGACCGCGGATGTGCTCTAGCACGGAACCCGGATCCTGCACGTGCTCGATCGTCTGCAGGAAGACGGCGGCGTCGAATACCCCAGGCTCGCCGAACGTCTCGACCAAGCCTCGCTCGAAGGTCAGGTTCTGACGCTCGTAGCGCAGGCGCGCGTGCTCGTACGCCTCGGGGTTGGCGTCCACAGCGACCACGCTGGCCGCCGAGCGGGACAGCACCTCCGAGCCGTACCCCTCGCCGCAGGCGAGGTCGAGCACCCGGAGTCCGGCCACCCGGGCCCCGATCCACTCGTACACGACGAGGTGGCGCCGAAACCAGTAGTTCTCGGCCGGGACGTCCGGCAGGGTCCGCTCGCCGGTGAGCTCGAGCGGGGGTACGCCGGAGGGCTGGTGCTGCTGGGCCAATGAGTCGGTCGCCAAGGCCGAGAGGGTAATGTCCGCGCGCCATGCAGGCTGTGCAGAGTGCGGACGAGGTCCGCGACGTCAACACGCGCTATCACGACGTCGCTGCATCAGGCTACGACTCCAAGTGGGGGATCGACTTCGGCGAGATCGGGCAGGCCCAGGTGCTCGGAAAGCTCCGCAAGGTGCTGGGCTCGGAGCTCGAGCGGGGATACGAGCACTCACTCGAGATCGGAGCTGGGACCGGCTACTTCAGCCTCAACCTGCTCCAGGCCGGAGTCGTCCGTGAAGCCACCTGCACGGACATCTCATCCGGGATGGTCCGGACGCTCGCGGCCAACGCGGCCCGGCTGGGGGTGACGGTCAGGACCGCTCGGGCCGACGCCGAGTCCCTTCCGTTCGCCGACGGGAGGTTCGATCTGGTGCTCGGTCACGCCGTCCTGCACCACCTGCCGGATCCGCACCGGGCGTTCGGCGAGTTTCACCGGGTCCTACGCCCGGGAGGCCGGATCGTGTTCGCCGGTGAGCCCTCGCGGGTCGGCGACCGGCTCGCGTCAGTGCCCAAGCGCGCCGCCACGGCTATGGCTCCGCTTTGGCGTGCGGTGATGGGGGCTCGGCCGGCGCCCGAGGCCTCTGTCGGCGCGGCCACCGAAGAGAATGATCACCGGCTCGAGCGGCTCGTGGACATCCACTCGTTCACGCCCAGCACGCTGAAGGACCTGGCCACGAAAGCCGGCTTCGCGGAGGTGAAGGTTCGCGGCGAAGAGCTCGTCGCGAACTGGTTCGGCTGGTTCAACCGGGCGCTCGAGGCCAGCGCCGATCCCGACCACGTGCCGATGGCGTGGCGCCAGTACGCCTTCCACGGCTACCTGATCCTCCAGCGCGTCGACCAGCAGGTGCTGGAGCCGCTGCTCCCACCGGATCTGTTCTACAACCTGCTGCTGGCGGCGCGTAGGCGCTAGCGCTTCCACGCCCGTTCCGGGCCGGCGTCCCCGCCATAGACTCAAGGTGATGCCGGACCGACTCCGACGCGACTTTCCGCTCTTCCCGCTCGGGATGGTGGCTCTGCCCGGGGAGCTGATCCCCCTGCACATCTTCGAGGAGCGCTACAAGACGATGATGAACGAGTGCCTGCGCGACGACAAGGAGTTCGGGATCGTGTGGCTCTCGAACGACGGTCTGCGCGAGACCGGGTGCGCCTGCGCGATCGAGCGCGTGCTGGAGCGGATGGAGGACGGGCGGATGAACCTGCTGACCCGAGGCACGCGCCCGTTGCGGGTGGTCGAGCGCCAGAGCGAGCTCGCCTACCCGGCGGGGGTGATCGAGTTCCTCGAGGATCGCGCGGAGACGCCTGATCCCGAGCTCGTCCGGGTCGCGCAGGAGGCCTACGCCGAGCTCGTACTCCGAGCCACCGACAACGAGCCTGATGCTGCCGAGCTGGCCAAGATGGACGCCTATGCGATGGCCGCCACGGTCGACTTCGGCCCGGACGCCAAACAGGGGCTGCTGGACCTGCGCTCGGAGAACGCCCGGCTGCGCCTGCTCACCCGACTCTTCCAAGCCGCCGCCAAGCGCCTGGACCTGATCGACCGCGCCCAGGAGCGCGCGCGCTCGAACGGCAAGGTGAGGTTCGGGGCGTAGGCCGGCTACGAGTTGTAGATGACCATCGCCAGGCCGAAGATCACGCAGTACCAGGCGAAGGGCTTGAGCGTTCGGGTCTTGAAGTAGCGGGTCAGGAACCCGACCGTGAAGAAGGCCGAGATCGCCGCGGCCACGGCGGCGATCAGGGCGGCCTGACGAACCCCGCCGTTGCCCAGGTGGCCGGTCAGATCGCCGATCTTGAGGATCCCGGCGGCGAAGATCGGCGGGGTCGCGAGCAGGAAGGCGAACCGGGCCGCATCGCTGTGGTCCAGCCCGCGGGCCAGCCCGACGGACATGCAGACCCCGTCGCGGCTGATGCCGGCGATCAGGGCGGAGGTCTGGGCCGTGCCGATCACGGCCGACTCGCGGTACTCCATCGTGTCCAGTCGCCGGCCGCCGTCGTCCTTGGCGCCCTCGCGGATGGCCAGCTCGCGGACCTCGGCCCGGCGCCGCGCGCGCTCGCCACCGAACAGGATCAGCCCGTTGACGACAAGGAAGATCGACGCCGCCAAGGGCTTGGCCAGCGCCACTCGCACCGGGTGCTCAAGGAGCAGGCCCAGGATCCCGACCGGGATCGTGGCGACGATGATGAGCCAGGCGAGCCGCTCGGTGGGAGTCTCGATCTTGCGCTTGGGCAGCGTGGCGAAGAACGCCTTGACGATGTCCACCCAGGTCCGCCAGAAGTAGACCACCAGCCCGACGGCGCTGCCAACGTGGAGCATGACCACGAAGGCCAGCCACGGCGATTCCGGCTGGGACTGCCACTTGACGATGTTCGACCAGCCGAACAGTGTCGGGAACAGCACGGTGTGGCCGAGGCTGGAGATCGGGAACAGCTCGGTGATCCCCTGTAGGACCCCGAGGACGATCGCCTGGAAGGTGGTGATCAGGCTGGTGGCCAGGGTCAGCACGAGCGGGCACGGTAGCGCGCCGAGCCTAATCTCGAAATAAGCAATATGGGCCTGCCGCCTCGCCTAAGACAATGCTCATCCGCTGAGCCCGCATGCCTGCTGGGCCGCTTGCACGGTGAACTGCTCGGCCTCGGCCAGGTTAGGGTGGCTCGCGCCGGCCGTGTCCGGGAAGGAGATCGTTCCGTTCTGAAGCGCCATCGTGTACCGATAGACGCTGTTGGCCGGGGCCGCGATCTTCAGTTTGGCCTGGACGTCGCCGACCAGCGCGTTGGCCAGGTCGCGGGCCTCGAGCAGCAATGGATCGGGCAGCTGCCTGGATCGCCCGCCATTGCAGCGGATCGTGCCGTCGTAGTTGACGAGCATCGTGAGCTTCTGCCCCTGGCCGACGCGCGTGATCAGAAACAGATCGGGCGATTGGATGTCCTCGCCGCAGCCGGAGAGCACGGCCGCGGCCACGATCAGGACCAGACCGAACCGGGCTGCCACCCGCGTCATCCACTCACCGTGATCGATGCGCCTCCGCGCCGTGGGTCCCCGCCGCCCCAGAGTGCGCCCTTACGGTCCCGCTCGACCGCCTGGACGCCGCCGAAGAACAGGTTGCGCTCGCGGAAGCGAGCCACTGCGCGGCCGGCCGTCTCGACCTGGCTCGTCTCCACTCCCGGCTCTGCGTACACCACTCCGTCCTCGAAGTGGACCCGCGGCGCCTCCACGGCGTCGCCGGCCCGCAGTCCATCGTCAATCACGCGGATTATCGTCTGGAGGATCGCCGACCGGATGCGGTTGGAGCCGGCGCTGCCGACCACCAATTCGGGTGTGCCGTCCCGCAGCACCACGGTGGGCGCCATCATGCTCGGAAGCCGGCGGCCGGGCGGGTGGTGGTGAAAGCCGAGCGGATTGAGATCGTGCTCGCCGAGCATGTTGTTGAGGTGCATGCCCGTCCCCGGGACGACGACGCTCGAGCACGACCCGTTCGAGCACGTCACCGAGCACGCCCATCCCCCCTGGTCGAGCACGGCGATGTGCGTCGTCGAGCCGAGCCGGCCC
Source organism: uncultured Solirubrobacterales bacterium (assembly GCA_963704385.1). Taxonomy (GTDB): domain Bacteria; phylum Actinomycetota; class Thermoleophilia; order Solirubrobacterales; family Solirubrobacteraceae; genus Palsa-465. The sequence continues at coordinate 3,248,500 of OY969904.1, read as the reverse complement.
CGGGCCCGGAGGAACCGTTGCACGAACTCGGGGTCATCCAGACCGGCGAGGAACTCCGGCGTGCGCTCGCTCTGCATGCGCTCCATCACCTTGATGATCTGCTCGAGGCCGGGCGGTCCGGGTTCCGCGTCAAGCCAGGCCAGGGCTCGCGCGATCAGGATTCCCCCGGCCGATGGGGGCGGGTTGGTGAGCACCACGCGTCCGCGGTAGGAGACCTCGATCGGTCGGCGATCGATGACCTCATAGGCGAGGAGGTCCTCCTCGGTCAGCATTCCCCCCCGGTCCGCCACCCACTCGAGGATCGCGGCGGCGATGTCGCCCGCATAGAACGGCGCCGGACCGTCGGCGCCGAGGCGCTCGAGCGCGTCGGCCAGCTCCGGCTGGCGGAGCGTGTCGCCGGCGCGGATCAGTCGCCCCCCGGGAGCGAACAGGGCGGCGCACTCGGGCGTGGCCGTGACGATGTCGACCAGGATCTCGATCAGGTACTCCTGCTGCGCGGTCACTACGACGCCGTCGCGGGCGAGCCCGGCCGCGGGCGCGACGAGGTCCGCGAGCGGGATCCGGCCGAAGCGCTCCGAGGCCGCGTGGATCCCGATCGGCAGGCCGTAGGTGCCGACTGAAGCGGCGCCGATATTGAACATCTGCACCGCGTCTCCGAAGGAGACCGTGATCGGGATCAGCTCAGCCCGCGCGGCTGGATCAGCCCCCCGCCCTGGCGCTTCGACGAAGAAGTCCAGGAGCACCGGGGTCCGGCCGGGCGCCACGACGAGCATGTACCCACCGGCCCCGAGGCCGGTCAGCAGGGGCTCGCAGGCGAACGACGCGAGCATCGCGCCGATCGCCGCGTCGACGGCGTTGCCGCCCTCCGCTAGCACATCGGCCCCTGCCCGGGCGGTCAGCTCATGGCCCGCGGCGACGACGCCGAGCTGGTCGTGCTGCTGCTGGTGCGGCATGGATCGGGGACTGACGGTCGGGGAGCAAGCATGGCAAGGACGCAGGGAACAACGTGTGCTGATGCACGAGCGACCGACGACGCGGCCAGGCGCAGGTTAAAGGCCGTCAGCGTCGCGGGATGAACTCGGGCACGTCGAGCTCCACCGTGGGCCGCGTCGGACGGCCGCGTACGCGGCTCACCCGCGGCTCTCCCCCAGGCTCGCGCAGCGGAGGACGCGCCTCGCCGTTCCGGGCCCCGGTGCCCGCGGGTCGCTCGGACTCACGCGGCCGGCGTCGCTCCCCGTATCCGGTGGCGACGACCGTCACCCACACCTGGTCGTCGAGCTTCTCGTCGAGCATCGCCCCGAAGATGATGTTCGCGTCCGGGTGGGCCGCCTCGGCCACCGCCTTGGCCGCCTCGTTGACCTCCCACAGCGACAGGTTGGCGCCGCCGGTGATCGAGAGCAGGATCGACCGCGCCCCTTCCATGCTGGTCTCGAGCAGCGGCGAGGCGACGGCGTGCTCGGCCGCGTCGATCGCCCGCCGCTCACCGGTGCCCATGCCGATGCCGAGCAGCGCGTTGCCGGCATCGGACATGATCGTGCGCACGTCGGCGAAGTCGAGGTTGATCAGCCCCGGGAGCGTGACCAGGTCCGAGACCCCCTGGACGCCCTGCCGGAGTACGTCGTCGGCGACGCGGAAGGCCTCGACCATCGACGTGTTGCGGTCCAGGACCGACAGCAGCCGGTTGTTGGGCACGACGATCAGGGTGTCGACCTCCTCGGCCAGCGCGGCGATCCCGTCCTCGGCCTGAACGCGCCGCCGCGAACCCTCGAACTGGAATGGCCGGGTGACGATCCCCACGGTCAGCGCCCCGAGCTCGCGGGCGATCTGGGCCACGATCGGCGCCGCCCCGGTGCCGGTTCCTCCACCGGCGCCGGCGGCGATGAAGATCATGTCCGCTCCGCGCAACATCGCCTTGATCCGGTCGTGCTCCTCCCGCGCCGCCTGGCGGCCGAGCTCTGGATCGGACCCCGACCCGAGCCCGCGCGTGACCGAGTCGCCGATGTGCAGGGTCTCGTGAGCCGCGGACAGCTGCAGCGACTGCAGGTCGGTGTTGATGGCCAGGAACTCGACCCCCTCGACCTCGGCCTCGACCATCCGGTTGACCGCGTTGACGCCGGCCCCGCCGACGCCGACCACGCGGATTACCGGCGCTCCGATGGGCGGGGGCGAGGCGAAGGTCTCGGCCATACGCTCGGAGCGGGCGAACGGGTCGGGCATCGGAGGCGGAGGTGGCTCAGGCGCCGGACGCTCCATCAGGCTCTCCGGGATGTCGGACGAGAAGGCCTGGCGCAGGCGCTCCTGCGGCGACGGGATGTGTCGCTCCTCGGTCACCTCGGCGGCTGGTGTGGACGGTTGCCCGGCCGGTGTGGACGGTTGCCCGGCTGCTGTGAACGGTTGCCCGGCCGGTGTCTGCGGTTTTGAGGACCCGGCCTCCGGAGGCGCAGCCGGGGCCTTCTCCTCGGGCTTCTCCTCGCCCGGAGCCTCCTCGGCCGTCCGGCGGAACAGAGCCGCCAGGGGGCCCTCGCGCATGCTCGCGCGCTTACCGGTTGGCATTTGAGAGGACCTCCTTCGCGAGCTGCCTGTAGGCGTGGGCCGCCGTGCCGTCCGGATCGTACTTGAGGACCGACATCCCCTTCACCGGCGCCTCGGCGAAGCGGATCGTCTTCCGGATCCGCGACGCGAACACGCGGTCGCCGAAGTTCTCCTCGAGCAACTCGATCGCCTCCTTGGCGTGCAGCGTACGCGTGTCGATCATGGTCGGCAAGATGCCCTCGATGTCGACGTCAGGATTGAGGTTCTCACGGATCATCGCGAGCGTGTTCTGGAGCTGTACGAGACCGCGCATCGACAGATATTCGCACTGGACGGGGACGATCACCTTGTCGGCGGCCGTGAGCGCGTTGATCGTCAGCAGCCCCAGGCTCGGCGGTGTATCGATGAACACGAAGTCGTAGTCCTCCTCGACCTCCTTGAGCGCCTTCTGCAGCGAGCGCTCGCGGCCGATCATGGTCGACATCGCGATCTCGGCCCCGGCCAGGTCGATGGACGCGCAGGCGATGTCGATCTCCCGCTTGCGGATCACCTCGCGGATCGACACGTGATGGACGAGCACGTCATACATCGACTTCTCGAGCGTGTCCGGGTCGATCCCCTGGGACATGGTCAGGTTGCCCTGCGGGTCCATGTCGCAGCACAGCACCCGATGGCCTTCCTCCGCGAAGGCGACGGCCAGGTTGAGCGTGGTCGTGGTCTTGGCCACGCCGCCCTTCTGGTTGGCGAACGCGATCACCTTGGCGGTGGCGGTCACAGGCGACTCCGATGGGTCGGGAGGACTCATACGCGCCTGTATTCGCAGGCCGTTGGTGGATTCCTCCGCCCGGTGGCGGATTCCGCCCGCGCCCGCGGCTGAGCGTGATGAAACTTGCCGCCCTGCGGCGGCCAAATCGATCACGCTCACTGGCGCGCGCCAGGCCCACCAGGGGGCGGCAGTCCGTCGGCAGCTACCCTGCGGCCCCGGTGCCCGTGCTCCTGGACAAGCGGCTCATCTTCGTCACCGGCAAGGGCGGCGTTGGCAAATCGACCGTCGCCACCGCGCTCGGGCTGATGGCCGTCCGCCACGGACTGCGCACGGTGATCGCCGAGCTCTCGGCCCAGGAGCGCGTGCAGCGGCTGTTCGAGCACCGGGGGGAGCACTTCGAGGAGGTGGAGCTCGTCCCCGGGCTGTACACGATCTCGATCGATCCGGAACACGCGATGGACGAGTACCTGCGGGTCAAGCTCGGCACGCTCGGCCATGCCCTGGGATCGAGCCGACTGTTCCACGCCTTCGCGATGGCCACCCCCGGTATGCGCGAGCTGCTCAGCATCGGCAAGGTGTGGGAGCTGGCCCAACTGCACCGCCGAACCCGCGGCGGCGCCCCCTACGACCTGGTCATCGTCGACGGGCCCGCGACCGGTCACGGGGTCGGTCTGCTGCGCACGCCGCGGACGTTCGCGGACATCGCTCGGGTCGGCCCGATCGCCCACCAGGGACGCACGATCGCCGACACGATCGCCGACCGCGACTTCACCGGCGTGGTGACGGTATCCACACCCGAGGAGATGCCGGTCAACGAGACGCTGTCCCTGTGCGAGGCCCTCGAGCGCGAGCGGCTCGCACTCGACCTGGTGGTCCTGAACGCCCTCTACCCCATGCGTTTCCACGACCAGGAGGTCGACCAGCTCGAGAGCGCGCTCCAGCAGACGAGCTCGCCGCTGTCGCGCTCCGCGCTCGGCGCAGCCCTGTCCGAGCACGCCCGGGCCGAGTTCCAGCGCGAGCAGCTGGCCCGGCTGTCCGAGGGGGTGAACGGCAGGCTGGTCGAGCTGCCGTATCTCTTCGCCGACCATCTCGGCTCACCGGAGCTCGAGCGCCTGACTGACGCGCTCGAGGTGGCTTTGGACGGTGGGCGATGAGCATCGCCGACCTGCTCGACGGAAAGCGCATCTGCATCTGCGCCGGCTCCGGTGGCGTCGGCAAGACGACGACGTCCGCGGCGATCGCGCTCGGGATGGCCGCCCGCGGAGCCAAGGTCGCGGTGGTGACGATCGACCCCGCCCGGCGCCTGGCCAACGCACTCGGCGTCGAGGAGCTCCAGAACGAGCCCCATCGCGTGGAGCCCGAACGGCTCACCGGCCGCGGCCTCGAGATCGACGGCGAGCTCTGGGCGATGATGCTCGACCCCAAGCGGACATTCGACGAGCTCATCGAGCGGGTCGCCCCGGACGCGGCGCGGGCGGAGGAGATCAAGGCCAACCGCGTCTACCGCGAGCTTTCGACCGCCGTCTCGGGCTCTCAGGAGTTCACGGCGATCGCCAAGCTCTACGAGCTCGACCGGGAGCACGAATTCGATCTGCTCGTGCTCGACACGCCGCCCTCCCGCAACGCCCTGGACTTCCTGGACGCGCCGCAACGGCTGAACTCGTTCCTGGAGGGCCGCGCCCTGAAGGCCTTCATGCGCCCGACCGGCCTGGGCATGCGCGTCCTCGGCCGGGGCGCCACGCCGCTGCTCGCCGGATTGCGCCGGGTGACCGGCGTCGACCTGGTCACCGACCTGGGGACGTTCTTCCAGCTCCTGGGCGACATGACCACCGACTTCAGTGAGCGGGCGACCCAGGTCGAAGAGCTCCTGCGCGCCGGCACCACAGCGTTCGTGCTCGTGACCCTGGCCGAGCGCGAGCCGATCGACGAGGCCATCTGGTTTCACCAGACCCTTGAGCACGGCGGCCTCCCGTTCGCCGGCGTGGTCGTCAACCGCGTCCACCATGATCTGCTCTCGGGCGAGGAGCCCGGCAACCTGGACACCGCGCTGAGCGAGACCCTCACGCCCGCGCTCGCCGCCAGGGTGGCGGAGAACTTCCACGACTATCACCTGCTGGCCCGGCGCGACGATCGCAACATCAGGCGCCTGGAGCAGGCGCTCGACAGCCGCGCGCCGGTGCTCGTCCCCCAGCTCGACGACGACGTCCACGATCTCGAGGGACTGCTCCGGATGCACCGCTACCTGTTCGCGTCCGGCGAGGAGCGCCAGCGGTTGATCGCCGAGCTGGTGGCCTAGCCCTGCGCCCTACGACGCGCGCCCGGGCGGGCGCTCGACGGACACCGCGTCTTCGTTCCAGGAGGCCCAGCTGAGGAGCACCGCCTGCCACTCCGATCGGTCCAGGCGGGTCTCGCTCCGCACCAGGTTCACGTGTCCTGCGTGCAGGAGCTCCCAGACGGCCTGTTCGGCTAGAGCCAGCCGCGCACTCGCCAGCTGAGTGTCGTCGCCGGGAGCGGCCAGGTCCACGACCTCGCGCAGGGCAAGACCGCTCGGCCCGCACTGCGCCAGCAGCTCGTCCTTCAGGCGCAGGAGCTCCGGCGGGCGCTCCGCGGCGCGACGGGCGGCGGTCAGCAGCCGCTGGGTCACGTCGACTCCGGTGCGCGTGACGTTGGCCCACCCACGCCCGAGCCCGATCTCGTCCGGGGCCAGCGCTCGGCCCTCGTAGATCGCGATCCGCGCGCGCTCGGGCTCCCAGCTGCGGTCGTCGAGCTCGATGGGCTGTCCCTCCACCCAGGGCTTCAGGATCCGGGCCTCGAGCTCGTCCCGTTCTTGGTTGAAGGCCCGAGCGACGTGGGGGAACTGGCGAAGCTCGACATGAAACACAGGGGGTAGCGTCGCACGGCCCGGCTGGGCCTCGCCGAGAGGTTGACTAGGGCACGATCGCCGGCTCGACGTCGTAGCGCCGGCGTGCGTGCTTGATCGTCTCGAGCGCGGCCGCCCGGTCGGCCCAGCCCTTGACCTCCGAGTGCCGGTCGTGGTCGAGATCCTTATAGACCGTGAAGAAGTGCGTGATCTCGGCCCGAAGCTGCGCGGGGATGTCATCGAGGTCCTGAAGCTCGTTCCAGCCCGGATCGTGGCACGGGACGCACACGATGTGGTCGTCGTCGCCCTTCTCGTCGGTCATGTTGAACACGGCGATGACCCTGGACGGGACGATGCAACCCGGGAATGTCGGCTCCGACACGCACACGAGGGCATCGAGCGGATCTCCGTCGGGCGCGAGCGTCTCGGGCACGTACCCGTAGTCGGTCGGGTACACGACCGAGGCCGAGATGAACCGGTCGAGCTTGATCCCACCGAGCTCAGGGTCGTACTCGTACTTGTTCCGGCTGCCCTTCGGGATCTCGACAACGCAGTGCAGCTCGACCGCGCTCAATTCATCTCCCCGCGCGAGACCGTCAGACACGCCTCACACATAGGCCACGGCGGGTTCCACGGATAGCCGGCGACGTCCTTTCCGCACAGGGCGACGTCCGGATCCCCCGCGGCGACCAGATGGCACAGCTCCTCGAACCCCTGGTCATTGACCCGCGGGACGTTCAGCCCCGTCGGGTGGACGTTGGGCAGCTCGGGGGGCGTGCGAGTGGCCACGACACCCAGAATAACCCCGGCCCCCGGTGGCCCGTCAAGACCATCCCGAAAACAGAACGAGCGGGCATCGGCCCGCTCGCTCTTGGTGATCGCGCTCCCCCTGACTGCTTTAGAGCCCCAGGACTTACATGTCGTGCCTGGTGGGCATGACACTCCCGGTCCCCAGCGGGGACCGAGTAGGGAGCGGTCGAAACGAAGGCTACCGGCTCGGCTAGCCAGGGACCATCGCCGCGGCCTCGGCCAGCAACCCGTCCGCGACGGCCACCAGGTCGGACTCGAGGTGGCCGCAGAGAGCGTCGCGCAGTAGGGCCCGCAGGTACTCGGCGACCTCTCCGACCAGTCCGTCGGCTCCCGGCTCACCCGGAGCCAGGCCCGCGATCACCGCGCGCTCGAGCGAGATCGCGCGCGCGACCCGCTCGGCCAGCGCGGCGCGGCCGTCGGGAGCGGCGCAGATGACGGCCAGGCGCTGGGCCATCCGCCCGCTGGCCGGGCCCTCGGGCTCGAGGAGCGCCCGCAGAGCGAGCAGGTGGTCGGTCAGGGCCTCGAACGGCGCCAGCCGCTCACAGCCCATCTCGAACCGGGCCAGCGCCCAGGCCATCTCACCGGTCGTGGGCGCGCGCCGCGCCAGCAGGCTGCAGAAGGCCCGCAGCTCGTCCTCCTGCTCGGCCGCGATCAGGGTCAGGAAGCGGGGCCGCCCGGTACCCCCGAGTGGGACGGCCCGCCACGGGCCGGTGTCAGTCCTCGCCCAGGCCAGCGGACCGAGCGCGTACCCGCCGCGCTCGAACAGCCGCAGGGCGGTGAGCACTCGCCGGAACCGGGCCCGCGCCAGGGAGATAGGCGGCTGCGTGGTGCGATCCTCGGTCACGGTCAGGACGGCCAGGACGTGGGGCTCGTCGCCGTCGCCCCATACAGCGTCCGGTGGGGCATCCGGGAACGTGTCCCCCCGGACCAGGGAGAGACCCTCCCCGAGGGCGATCTCGGTGGTCGTGTGATCTAGGGCGATCCCCAGCACCGGGGCCAGCACGGCGGTCGTACAGCGCCCGTCGTACAAGGCCCGCTCGAGCTCTCCGTAGGCGAGCTCGAAGCGCACCGGGTCGAACCCGAACCAGCTGCGCTCGTCGAACACCCGCCCCAGGAACGAGAGCAGGGCCACGTCGGCCCGCTCACGCGGCTCGCTCGGGATGCGCGGCTCGGCCCTGCGGCTCAGATACGTGGCCACGCGGTCCAGGCCGGCCAGCGCCCGGGCCGCGGGCGCGTACGTCGGCAGGGCGCTGAGGAGACCCAGCCGCTTGCCGATGAAGTCCTGGGTCAGCGGCCGGTAGCAGTAGAGCGGCACCGCTCCGCGGCGGCCTTCGGTCTCGACCACCTCGAAGGGGATCTCGTCACCCCTGGCCGTCTCGGCCGCCAGCTGGCCCGCGGCGTCGGCGGTGAAGGCCTCGAGGATCGCGTGCAGCGTCTGGTCACGCACGCTGGGCCGATTCGCCCTTGATGAGAGCGATCCTGCAAGCCGAATCGTGGCTTGCAGAGTTACGAGCCGTTCCGCTCGATCTCGCTCACGTGGGCGATGTTGGCCTCATCACCCTGATCGGTGCTCGAGCGCGCAGCGAACCAGGCGTCGAGGATCTCCCCGAGTCCCGCGAGAGACGTGAGGCGCAGGCTGAGGGCGAGCACGTTGGCGTCGTTCCAGCAGCGCGCGCCCTCGGCGGTCTTCGCGTCCGCACAGAGCGCAGCACGGATCCCGGGCACCTTGTTGGCGGCGATCGACGCGCCCGTGCCGGTCCAGCAGGCGACGATCGCCTGGTCGGCCCGGCCCTCGGCCACGTCTCGAGCCGCCGACTCGCTCGCCCACGCCCAATCCGCGCGCTCGCCCTCGGCGAAGGCGCCATGGAGGATCGGCTGGTGGCCCCGCCGACGGAGCTCCTCGGGGAGCCCAGCGGCGATTCCGGTCAGCTCATCAGCCGCGACCGAGATCCTCATGCCGCGCGGTCAGACGGCCGCGATCGCCGGCTCGCGCTCGACCGGGTCGGCCTCGCCACCCGGGTCGCAGCTCAGCCATTCACGCCCGTAGGCGCGCATGTCCTCGATCAGCGGCACCAGCGCGCGGCCCTTGTCGGTGAGCGCGTACTCGACCCGAGGCGGCACCTCGGGATAGGTCTGACGCTCGACGATCCCCGCTTCCTCGAGGGCCCGCAGCCTGAGCGACAGCGTCCGGGGGCTGATGCCCTGGAGCGAACGCTCGAGCTCACAAAACCGGGAGCGTCCCTCAGCCAGATCGCGGATCACGAGCAGCGTCCACTTGCCACAGACGATCTCCGCTGTTCGGCAGACCGGACACGTGTCTTTCGATGCCATGAACTCCCAGTCTAGCGCAATGCTTCATCAACTGAAGTATGGGGGACCCGGCCGCGCGCGGCCCTCCGTCGCGCGACCCGCGCGGTCCTCCGTCGCGCGACCCGCCCGGCGCGCGGTCCTCCGTCGCGCGACCCGCCCGGCGCGCGGTCCACCGTCGCGCGACCCGCGGGCGCGCGACGGGCGAGCGGACTGACTCCGCTCAGGCCCGGGCGGGCGGGGCCGTCGATGCGTTGCCGTTAACGGCCGCCGGCGGCGCGCTCGGAACCGAGGGCGGCACAGACGGCGGCCGCCGCCTCAGCGTGTCGGGCCCCGCCGCGGCCGTGTCCCCGAGGTCGTCCATCGTGGTCGCGGTCCGGCCCTCGGCGGAGACCAGCAGCTTGAAGTCGTGCGGGCTCGTGGCCACCCGGACGGCATCCTCCATCGAGACTCGCCCGGCCTGATAGTGGGCCAGCAGCGCCTGGTCGAAGGTCTGCATCCCGTAATACTCGCCCTCGGCGATGACCTCACGAAGGCGTCCGGTCTGCTCGGGGTCAATGACCATGTCCCGCGCGCGGCCGGTCATCCGCAGCACCTCGCAGACCGCCACTCGCGCGTCGCCCTCCCGGGTCGGGACGAGCCGCTGCGAGACGACGCCCTTCAGGGTGCCGGCCAGCATCGCCCGAGCCTGGGCCTGCTCGTGGGGCTGGAAGAAGTCGATGATCCGGTTGACGGACTCGGGGGCGTCCAGGGTGTGCACGGTCGAGAGCACCAGGTGCCCCGTCTCGGCGGCGGACAGCGCGGTGCGCACTGTCTCCTCGTCGCGCATCTCGCCGATGAGGATTACGTCGGGGTCCTGGCGCAGGACGCGGCGCATGGCTCGGCTGAAGGAGGCGGTGTCCATGCCGATCTCGCGCTGGTTGATGATCGATCTGCGATCGGGGTGCAGGTACTCGATCGGATCCTCGATCGTGACGATGTGGCAGGCCTTGGTCTCGTTGATCTGGTTGATGATGGCCGCGAGGGTCGTCGACTTTCCCGAGCCAGTCGTCCCGGTCAGCAGGATCAGGCCGCGCTCCTCCTCGGCCAGCTCGCCGATCACGGCTGGCAGTCCGAGTTCCTCGATCGTGCGCACGACCGGCGGAATCACGCGCGCGACCAGCGAGATCGATCCCCGCTGCCGGAAGGCGTTGACGCGGAAGCGCGCCAGCCCCCCAACCGCGTAGGCGAAGTCGACCTCGTTGTCCCGGTCGAACTCGGACATCTTGGTCTGGTGGTCGGCGAGCATCTCGCGGAGGACCCGATCGGTGTCCTCGGGGTGCATCGGCTCGTACTGCTCCATGGGCTCGAGCGAGCCGTGCACGCGCATCAGCGGTCGCGAGGGCACCTTCAGGTGAAGGTCCGAACCCTCATTGCTCACGACACAGCGAAGCGCCTCGTGGAGATCGAACACCGTGGCTTCATCGGCACCCTGGAAAGGGTGCTTGAGGATTGCCGGTGGGTGGCCAGGAGCGGGCGGCTGGGTGGCCAGGAGCGCCGGGGCGCGGCTACGCGACGTCGCGCAGCTTCTGCGCCTCGGCCAGCGACTGGAGCTTCTTGAGCGACTGATTCTCGATCTGCCGGATCCGCTCGCGCGTGACGTTAAACGTCCGCCCGACCTCGTCGAGCGTCCGCGGATGCTCGCCGCCGAGGCCGTAGCGCAGCTCGAGCACGCGCCGCTCGCGATATGACAGGTTCTCGAGCGCCTCGCGCAGGGCCTCCTTGGTCAGGATCTCGGCCGCCCGCTCGTATGGAGACTCGGCCCGCTCGTCGGCGATGAACTGGCCGAACTCGGACTCCTCCTCGTCTCCGACCGGCTTCTCCAGCGACACCGGCGCCTGAGCGGAGCGCTTGATCGACTCGACCTCGTCGGGCTCGATCCCCGTTACCTCGGCGATTTCCTCGGCCGTCGGCTCACGTCCCAGCTCGGTCACGAGCTTGCGCTCGGCGCGTCCGATCTTGTTCAGCTTCTCGACGACGTGGACCGGGATCCGGATCGTCCGGGCCTTGTCGGCCAGCGCGCGGGCAATGGCCTGGCGGATCCACCAGGTCGCGTAGGTCGAGAACTTGAAGCCCTTGCGGTAGTCGAACTTCTCCGCCGCGCGCACGAGCCCGAGCGTCCCCTCCTGGATCAGGTCGAGGAACGGCAGGCCCTGGTTGCGATAGTTCTTGGCGATCGAGACGACGAGCCGGAGGTTCGACTCCACCATCTTCTGCTTGGCGTCGAGGTCGCCGCGCTCGATCCGCTTGGCCAGATCGACCTCTTCCTGTGCGGTGAGCAGCCGCACCTTGCCGATGTCCTTCAGGAACAGCTGAAGCGAATCGGTCGTCATGTCCGGCTTGAGGTCGAGCGCGGTCTTCGGCTTGCGCCGGCCACGCTTGTCGGGGGCGCGCTCCAGATCCGCCGCCGCGAGCGCGGGGTCGAGCTCCTCGACGAGCTCGATTTCCGCACGCTCGAGGAAGCCGTGCAGCTCCTCGACGTCAGCCTCGTCGAGATCCAGCTCGGAAACCGCTCCGGCGATCTCGGCGTAGGTCAGGACGCCCAGCTGCTGGCCGCGGTTCACGAGGCCCTTGATCTCCTCAAGTTCTTGCAGGTCGGCTACAGACATTTCATTCCGTTCCAAGTCGTGCGCACGGGGCATGTGCGTTCCAGCGTTGAGTGTCAAGAGGCGAGCGTAGCCATTCCCGAGGCGCACGCCCGCCAGTGAAACCGGAGTATAGATCCTATACTTAATGAAGTCATCGTCCCTCCGGGCACGGATCGCCTTGAGAACGAAGCGTTTGGCATGGTTGTAACAACACTACGTAGGGCGGGCCATTCCGTTTCATGTCCGACCGCACTCTTATATGCCATCCGAGCCTGACCTTCTGAGCGCCCTGCCACGCACGCGGCCTCACCGCCGCAGCGCCAAACGCCCAGCGCGGGCCGCTGGCCCGGCCCAGGACGAGCCCGCGAAGAACGCGGCCGCGCCGCCGGCCGCGCTGCGGTCAGAGCAAACACCCAAGCCCGGCCCGACCGTCGGCGTGCTCGGAACCGCAGTCCAGGCGGCCGCCGAGCTGGCCGAGATCGGGCTTTCGGTCAGCGCCCGCGCGCTCCGCAACGCGGCCGCCCGCTTCCCGCGGCCCTGACGGCCGGCCAGGACGGCACTGCGCCGTCCGTTTGCGCAGTTGCATATACTGCCGCGCCGTCCACGCCGAACGACCGCCCGTCCGCGAGCGGTCGGCGGGGGAACCACTTGCGAGCCGCAAGGCCCGCAGGGGCGAATCGGCCCGGTAAAGGGTCGTAGCGCCAGAAGCGCGAGCCCGTCAGCTCACCCCGTAGGCAAAGACCCAGGAAAACGCTGAACGTGACCCGTCGCGCCATCGCCCATGCCGCCTCTTTCGCCTGCGCAGCGGCGATCGGGCTCCTCGTTCCGGCTCTGGGACAGGCTTCATCCGGGGGAGGCGGAATGGGGCCGGGCAGTGGCGGATCGGGGGCCGGCAACGGCGGATCCGGGAACGTCAGCGTCCAGTCGGCCAACGTCACGGTCACCGCCACCGGCGACGGCATGACGATCGCCACACGTGCCTCGGCCCTGCTGAGCAGCGGCCTGCGATTCACGGGCAGCGTGCCCAGCGGCGATGCCGGCGATGTCATCGTGATCGAGCGCGACGGGCCGAGGACGGATTGGACCTGGGTGCCCACGGCCCAGGCGACGGTCGCCTCCGACGGCGCGTTCGCGGCCGTGTGGCAGACGAACCACATCGGCCAGTTCTCGATCCGCGGCGTCCTCGAGGCAGCAGGCGCGGCCACCGCCTCGGCGTCTCCGGACTTGCCCACGGTGACCGTGACCGTCTATCGGCCCTCGGTGGCCACGCTCTACGGCCCCGGCTTCTGGGGCCGGAGGACGGCGTGTGGCGTGGTCCTGCGCCGCGGCACGATCGGCGTCGCCAACCGCACGCTGCCCTGCGGCACCCCGGTCGCCGTCGATTACAACGGCCGCTCGGTCGTCCTCCCGGTCATCGACCGCGGCCCCTACGCCAACGGCGCCGACTGGGACCTGACGATGGCCGCCGGCCGAGCGCTCGGGATCGACACCACCGTCACCGTCGGCGCCGTCTCACTTCCGCGCAGCGCCGCCTAGTCTAGGTGGTCGATTCGACGCCGTTGTCGCGCTCGTTCTTGCGGGCGGGACGCGTCACGATCCACGTCTTTGTCCCTCTGTACATGAAATGGATGTACGCAGGGACATCGAACGCGTCCGCAATCGTGCGGAGCGTCAAGCGGGGCGGGTTAGCTACGCGCAACTTCCGTGCGCTACTACGGGACGCGCGCGGCGACCATGTGACGCACCCCCGGTTGGCCCGGAGGGTCTGACGTCTCGTAGTCGCTAAGCGGCGATGGCGCGACGCACCCGCTGTCGCTCCAAGGGGTCTGACGTCTTCTCGCCACCACCCGGCCGGGCGTGCCCGGGGCGCGTCCGCACCACGGCAGCGGCAACCGGCGAGAATGTGCGTGATGGCGGCCCCGCTGGTCCCGATCGCCCAGGCGCGCGAGATGGTGCTCGCGTCCGTCCAGCCGCTGGAGAGCGAGCGCGTGCCGGTCCTCGACGCGCTCGGCCGTGTGCTGGCCACCGGCGTGCAGGCCACGGGCGACGTTCCGCCTTTCCCGTCCTCGGCGATGGACGGCTACGCCCTGCGGGATGGGCCGGCCGGGCGCGAGCTGAGCGTGGTCGGCGAATCGCGGGCAGGGACGCCGAGCGAGCGCGCGGTGCGGGCCGGCGAAGCGATCCGGATCTCGACCGGGGCTGCGGTGCCGTCGGGCGCTACTGCGGTGATCCCGCAGGAGGACGTCGAGGTCCACGATCACGCGGTCCACACCAACCGCGAAGTCAGGATCGGCGAGCACATCCGTCCGGCCGGCGAGGTGATGAGCGCGGGGACCATCGTGCTCCCGGCCGGCACGACGCTGCGGGCCGTGGAGCTCGGGGCGGCGATCGCCGCCGGCGCCGGCACGGTCCAGGTCGCGCGCCGGCCGAACGTCCGGGTCGTGTGCACAGGCGATGAGCTCCGCGAGCCGGGTGAGCCGCTGCGCCCGGGCGAGATCCACAACTCCAACGGCCCGATGCTGGTCGCTCTGGCCGCTGAAGCCGGCGCCCTCGCCCCGCCGGCCACGGTTCTGCGCGACGATCGTGGCGCCACCGAGACCGAGCTGGCCTCCGCCATGCAAGCCGCGGACATCGTGATCGTCTCGGGCGGGGTATCGGTCGGGCCGCACGATCACGTCAAGCCGGCCCTGGCCAAGCTCGGCGTGGAGGAGATCTTCTGGGGCGTGGCGCTCCAGCCGGGCAAGCCCACGTGGTTCGGGACCCGAGGTGGCACGCTCGTGTTCGGGCTGCCCGGCAACCCGGTCTCGGCCGCGGTCACATTCACGCTGTTCGCGCGTCCGGCGATCGCCGCGATGCAGGGCGCCGATGACCCGTCCGCGCTCGATGGCCAGGCTGTGCTCGGCGTCGCCGTACCCCGCAACCGTCGCCGCGAGCAGGCCATTCGGGTGCGGCTCGAGCGGCGAGACGGGGCGACAATCGCGATCCCGAACGGGGCACAGGACTCGCACGTCATCACGTCGCTGGTCGGCGCGGACGCCCTGGCGCTGATCCCGGCCGGCGAGGGCGTTCTCGACGAGGGGTCGACGGTCGCCTTAGCCCCCGCACCACACTGAACGCGAGAGAATCCCGGCCGTGCCCCAGCTCCTCGCCGCGCTGGTCGCTGCCCTGGCCGCGCTCGTCGCCGCCCGCCAGCACCGACGCCGCCGCCAGCGTCCGGCCCGGGCGACGATCCTCTCCCCTCCGAAGTCGACCGTGATCGCCAGCGACGGGGCCGTGCGCTCGGTCCAGACGGCCGAGCTGACGATGCCACGCGCCGAGCTGGACCAGAGGTGGGACCCCCAGAACCTCGAGAACCTGGCTCGGACGTACTGGCGCTTCCTCTCGCGGGTGACCCTCGGCCTGATCCGGGTCGTGTACGGCGCCAACGAGCGCTCGGTGGTGTTCGTGACCCGACCGCTGACGCTGCTGCGCTTCGAGACACCCGAGTACCTGCTCGACGGGGATCACGGGAAGGTCATCTGGCGGATTCGCGATGGGCTGCTGGTGGCCCGTTCCGGACGGGGGTGCGGCTTCCTCGCGCTCGACGTTCGCCGCCGTCCATGCGAGGAGGACAGCGACCAGGCCGTGGTCCGGATCGAGGTCGAGGTCGCGAACTTCTACCCCGCGATCGCCGCCGGCTTCAGCACGCCCGTGTACGAGGCCACCCAGTCCTCGATCCACGTGCTGGTCACCCACGCCTTCCTGCGCTCGCTGGCCAACCTCGACCTGGCCCGATCGAAGGTGGGGCGGCTTAGGCTTCAGCCGTAGCGCACGGCCGCCCGGCCTGAGGCCTCAGCCGTAGCGCACGCCGGTCAGGGTCCGCAGCTTGGCCCGATCGTGGCGGGCCGAGATCCGACGCACGGTGCCCGATCGCGACCGCATGACCAGTGACTCGGTGGTGGCGCCGCGATCACCCTGGTACCGCACGCCCTGGAGCACGTCGCCGTCGGTGACGCCGGTGGCCGAGAAGAACACATCGTCCCCGGACACGAGGTCGTCGCAGTCCAGCACCCTCGAGAGGTCGTAACCGGCGTCGATCGCCGCCACGCGCTCGGCGTCGTCACGGGGCCACAGGCGCCCCAGCAACTGTCCGCCGATGCACTTGATCGCCGCCGCCGAGATGACCCCCTCGGGCGTCCCGCCGATCCCCCACAGCAGGTCGACCGGGGAGTTGTCCGAGACGGCCAGCATGGCCGCGGAGACGTCGCCGTCGAGGATCAGCCGGACGCGAGCACCCGCCTGGCGCACCTCCCGCATCGCGTCCTGGTGGCGCTCGCGATCGAGCATCACCACCATCACGTCGCGGATGTCGATCAGCTTGCGTTCCGCGATCAGGGCGAGGGTCTCCGGCAGCGGCCGATCGAGGTCGAGCAGGTCGGCAATCTCGGGCCCACCGGCGATCTTCTCCATGTACACGACCGGTCCGGGATCGAACATCGTCCCGCGCTCGGCCAGCGCGATCACGGCGATCGCGCTCGGCATGCCCAGCGCGGTCAGCCGGGTGCCCTCGAGCGGATCGACCGCGATGTCCACCTGCGGCGGGCTACCGTCGCCGATCCGCTCCCCGTTGAACAGCATCGGCGCCTTGTCCTTCTCCCCCTCCCCGATCACCACGACGCCGTCCATCGAGACCGAGTCGAGCACGTGCCTCATCGCGTCCACGGCGGCCTGATCGGCTCCCTCCTTGTCCCCTCGCCCGACCATGCGCGCGGCCGCCAGGGCCGCTGCCTCGGTCACCCGGACGAGCTCGAGGGCCAGGTTGCGATCCGGCCGGACGGCCGCCCGATCCGCGCTCACAGGACTCCCGGGGGCTTGCGACGCGGCGCGCTCTCCTGCGAGCGCCAAACGGAGCCGAACAGGATCAGGAGGCCACCCAGGAGCGCGACCCCCCAGCCAAAGCTGACGCTGATCTCCTCCGCCGGCGAGCCCGGCTTGTCGATCAGTCCCCGGAACAGGATGAGGACGAGGGCGATCACGGCCGTCACCGCGGTCAGCTCGCCCCGCGGCCACGCCAGCGCGTGGCCGCGAGCGATGATCCAGGCCAGGATCGCGGGGGAGAACGCGGCCAGCAGCAGCAGGTAGCGCACGAACGACAGCGAGTCCCAGCCGCTGCACGTGGTGCTAGGCCCGTGACAGCTGTTCAGCCGGGCGAACCGGTTGCCCAGCGAGTACCAGGCCAGGAGCAGCGAGATTCCCAGCACCGCGCCCCCCGCCGTGGCGATCAGCTCTCCTCGATTGAGCGCCCTCAGGTCCAGCACGGTGCTGAGCGTAACCGCTTTCCGGATCCGGTCCGCAGGTTTCAAGTCTCCCCCGCCCAGCTGCTAGGTTCGGCCGTTCGGTGGAATTTCGCCAGCTGATCCCCGAGCCCACCACGGTCGAGATCGACACCCTGCTGTCGTCCCTCGAGCTGAGCGCTCGGGCCGGCGAGGAGGTGCCCTACGCGGTGGCCAACTTCATCGCCAGTGTGGACGGGCGGGCCACGTTCCACGGCCGTTCGGGTGCCCTCGGCGACGAGTCCGACAAGGCGCTGTTCCACGGGCTGCGCGAGCAGGTCGACGCGATCTACGTCGGCACCGGCACGCTGCGAGTCGAACGCTACGGACGGCTGGTGTCCGACCCCGATCGCCGCCGACGCCGGCTGCAGGCGGGCCGTAGCCCGGAACCGCTGGCCTCCGTGGTGACGCGAACCGGCATGGTCCCGTTGGACATCCCGCTGTTCGACGAGCCCGACTCGCGCATCGTCATCTTCAGTCCGGTCGATCTCGACGTCTCCAACCTCGCGGCCCACATCGAGGTCGAGCGTCTGGACCCGGGCATGCTGACCCTGACCACGGTGTTCAGACGCTTGCGCTCCGAGTACGGCATCGCGTCGCTGCTGTGCGAGGGCGGCCCGACGGTATTCGCCAGTCTGGTCAGGGAACAGCTCGTCGACGAGCTGTTCCTCACCCTGTCACCCAAGCTCACGGGCGGCGGCTCCGCCCCAACGATCACGAGCGGCCCCGAGCTGTCCGAGCTCTGCCCGCTGCGGCTGCTCTGGGCGCTCGAACGCGGCGGCTCGCTGTTTCTCCGGTACGCGGCCGGGTAGGGCGTTCACCGAATCGTTCTTTGCCGGGAGTTCGAGGATGCGACAATGGCTCAGATGAGCAGCCCGAGCGCACCGGTGGCCACCGGGGCCGTGCCGGACGCCGTCGAGGCGCTGATCGAGGCTCGGGAGCGGACGCTCGCGCTGGTCGCGTCGGTCTCGGACGCGGACCTCGAGCGCGTCCACTCGACGCTGATGAGCCCGCTGGTCTGGGACCTCGGCCACATCGCCGCGTTCGAGGATCTGTGGCTGGTGCACCGCTACGGAGGCCGGCCGCTGCTGCACCCGGAGCTGGTGGATGTCTACGACGCCATGGAGACGCCCCGCGCCGACCGCGGCGAGCTTCCGTTCCTCGGCCCGCGGGCCGCCCGCGACTACCTGGAGCGGGTGCGTGAGCGCACGCTCGAGGTGATCGAGGAGCGCGGAGTCGGTGACGGGACCCTGCACGAGCTGGTCCTCCGCCACGAGCACCAGCACAACGAGACGATGCTCCAAACGCTGGAGCTCGCGCGCCTCCCCGGGTATGAGCTGGACGGGAGCCGGACGGTGATCGCGACCCTCGCGGCGCCGCCGACCGGGCTCGAGCTGGTCGAGATCCCGAGCGGCCCGTGCACGCTGGGCGCGGCCGTCGCCGACGCGTCGGCGACGCCGGCGTGGACCGCCTTCGCCTACGACAACGAGCGCCCCCGCCACGAAACCGACGTTCGCGGCTACCTGATCGGGCTCCACCCGATCACCAACGCCACCTACCTGACGTTCGTGGAAGGCGGCGGCTATCAGCGGCGTGAGTGGTGGACGGATGAGGGGTGGGCGTGGAAGGAGGACTACGACATCTCCCGACCTGCATGCTGGACGGCGGATCTCGGCGGCGAGTGGCGCCTCGGCAGGCTCGAAGCGCTAGACCCCCACCGCCCCGTCGTCCACGTCTCCTGGTTCGAGGCCGACGCCTTTGCCCGCGCGCAAGGTGCTCGCCTTCCCACCGAGGCCGAGTGGGAGAAGGCGGCGACCTGGGACCAGGAGCAAGGCCTGGCCAGGAGGTATCCCTGGGGGAACGATCCGCCCGATCCGAGCGTCCACGCCAACGTGGACCAGCTGGCCTGCGGGCCCGCACCGGCGGGCGCTTATCCGGACGGAGCCTCGCCCTGGGGCTGCCTCGCGATGATCGGCGACGTCTGGGAGTGGACGGCCAGCGAGTTCAGGGCGTATCCGGGATTCACGGCCCACCCGTACCGTGAGTATTCCGAGCCGTTCTTCGGCGCCGGCTACCGGGTGCTCCGAGGTGGCTCGTGGGCCACCCGGGCCCGCGTCGCGACCCCCACCTTCCGCAACTGGGACCACCCGCAGCGCCGCCAGATCTTCGCGGGCATCAGGCTGGCGGCCGACCTGGGGGGCGGCGGCGCGTGAGGTCGGTCCTCGACGATCCCCAGATCCGGATCCAATCGTGCCTCTCGGAGACCGAGGAGCGGATCCTGGCCGACGATGTGCTCGACGGGCTCACCCGGCCGTTCAAGGAGCTCCCGCCCAAGCACTTCTACGACGCTCGGGGCTCGGAGCTGTTCGAGCGGATCTGCGAGCTCCCGGAGTACTACCCGACCCGCGCCGAGCGGGAGATCCTCGAGCGCCGGGCCGACGAGATCGTCGAGGTGACCGGGGCCGGGGAGCTGGTCGAGCTCGGCTCGGGCTCGGCTGACAAGGCGCGGATCCTGCTGGACGCCATGTCCCGCGCCGGCACGCTGCGCCGCTACGTCCCGCTCGACGTCTCCGAGCAGGCCCTCGAGGAGGCGGCCCGGCAGCTGGTCTCCGAGTACGAGGGGCTTCGGGTCGACGGTGTGATCGGCGACTTCGAGCGCCATCTGGACAGCGTCCCGGCGCCCGACTCCGGCCCCCGGATCGTCGCTCTGCTCGGCGGGACGATCGGCAACTTCCCGCCCGGCACCCGCCGGCGGCTGCTGCGCGCGATCGGACGCCTCCTCGGGCCCGATGACCGCCTGCTGCTGGGAACGGATCTGGTCAAGGACCCAGAGGTGATCGAGGCCGCCTACGACGATCCGGAGGGCATCACGGCCGAGTTCAACCGCAACGTGCTGCACGTGATCAACCGCGAGCTCGACGCCGACTTCACGCCGGATGCCTTCCAGCACGTCGCCTTCTTCGACCGCAAGCACGAGTGGATTGAGATGCGCCTGCGCGCCCGGCGGGCACAGACGGTCCGCATCGCCCGCCTCGGGCTGAGAGTGGACTTCGCTCCGGGCGAGGAGCTTCGCACCGAGATCAGCGCCAAGTTCACTCGCCGGCGGGTCGAGGCGGACCTCGGCGCCGCGGGCCTGCGCCTCGAGCGCTGGTTCACGGATGAGCAGGAGCGGTTCGCGCTGTCGCTGGCCGGGCGGTACTAGCTTCCGCGCGGCTCTCGAGCCATCCGCGTCGGTAGGGTTCCGCCTCGATGCGGATCGACGGCAGCGGCGCCCTCGTGGCCGGGGGTGCATCGGGGCTCGGGGAAGCCACCGTCCGCCGCCTGCACGCGGGCGGCGCCCAGGTCGTTATCGCCGATCTGAACGAGGACCGAGGCCGCGGCCTGGCTGCCGAGCTGGGTGCGCGGGCCGAGTTCGTGCGCGCTGACGTGACCGACCCCGACCTCGTCCAGGAGGCCGTCAGCGCCGGCGCTGGGCTCGCGGGTGGCTTACGGATCAGCGTCTGCTGTGCGGGCATCGGGTGGGCCGAGCGGGTCGCCGGCCGGCGCGGCCCGCACGCCCTCGAG
Source organism: uncultured Solirubrobacterales bacterium (assembly GCA_963704385.1). Lineage (GTDB taxonomy): Bacteria > Actinomycetota > Thermoleophilia > Solirubrobacterales > Solirubrobacteraceae > Palsa-465. Next base: position 3,227,722 of record OY969904.1, on the reverse strand, counting down.
CCGTTCGAGACGGTGATCCGGGTGAACCTGATCGGCACCTTCAACGTGCTCCGCTTCGCCGCGGCGGCGATGCTGGCCCAGGAGCCGACCTCCTCGGGCGAGCGGGGCGTGTGCATCAACACGGCGTCGATCGCCGCCTTCGACGGTCAGATCGGCCAGATCTCCTACTCCGCCTCCAAGGGCGGGATCGTCGGCATGACCCTCCCGGCGGCACGCGATCTCGCCGTCGGCGGCATCCGCGTGTGCACGATCGCTCCGGGCACGTTCGACACTCCGCTGCTGGCCGGGCTGCCCGAGGAGAACCGTCAGGCCCTGGGCGAGGCCATCCCCTTCCCCCAGCGCCTGGGCCGGCCCGAGGAGTTCGCGGCCCTGGCCGCCCATATCGTCGAGAACGAGATGCTCAACGGCGAGACGATCCGCCTCGACGGGGCCTTGCGGATGGCGCCGAAGTAGGGGGCCGGGGTCGCCCAGGCGACCCAGATGGCTGACCCTTCTCACCGGCCTGGGCGGCGAACTCGCGTCCGGCGTAAACCTGGCGGGCGCCTCTGGACGCATCCTGCGCGGCGCAGACGGCGTTTAGGGTCTGCACCCCAACTTGCACAAGGCATGCGACGGCGACCGTAGAATCCCGCGCGGGAGACGTCGATGTCGGCTGGCAGTTTCGACCGCCACTTGGAAGAGTGGTTAGGGCGTGAGCGCCCAACGGACCGGGCCCGTGCACTGGAGGAGCGCGCACGCGCAATCGCCAAGAGCGAGGCGTTCCTGGCCGAGGCAGAGCGGGCCGCCGACATCGGGAGCTTCGTGCTGCACCTGCGCACCCGGACCGCCGAGTACTCGGCCGGCTTCCGGCGGATCTACGCCGCCCCCCTGGACGCGGAGCTCGGCTTCGGCGTCCTGCTGGACCGCACCCAACCGTCGGATCGCGATGTCATCGAGCAGTCCACCGCGCGGACCGCAGGGGACGATCGGTCGTTCGCCTTCCAGGTGCGGATCACCCGGTTCGACGGCGCCGAACGGACGATCCGCGCGCGCGGGCAGATCCAGCTCGACGAGCAGGACCGGCCGGCGACGATGATCGGCTCGATCCAGGATGTGACCGACGAGGTCCACGGGCGCTCGGAGCGCGAGTTGCTCGGCTTCGTGCTCGACACCGTGCTCTCCGGCGACTCCCTCGATCAGTTCGAGGGCGAGCGGATTCGCTACGAGGAGCGGCTGCGGCAGCTCACCGACTACGACCAGCTGACGGGAGTGCTGAACCGGCGGCGTTTCGACGAACGGCTCAAGCACGAGCTGGCCCGGGCCGGGCGCACCCACGACCGGGGCGCGGTGGTGAGCATCGACATCGACAGCTTCAAGGCCATCAACGACTCGGCCGGACACGCGGCCGGCGATGCGGTTCTGGTCGAGGTCGCGCACGCGCTCGAGGGGCAGTTTGACTCGCGCGACGCCGTCGCTCGGCTGGGGGGCGACGAGTTCGCCGTGGTCCTGCTCTCGGTCGACTTCGACCAGGCGCGGGCGGCGGCCGAGGACCTGTTGGCCGCGATTCACGGCTGCCGGCCGGTGTTCGGCGGCAAAGCATTCAGGGTCACGGCGAGCATCGGCGTCGCCGCGTTCGAGTCCGACGATGCGACGGCCGGTGAGCTCCTGACCGGCGCCGAGCTGGCGATGTACGCGGCCAAGGCGGCGGGTCGGGACCGAGTCGTGGTCTATACGCCCAGCGACCGCCGGCGCGCCCGCGAGACGGCGAAGATGGCCTGGCCCGAGCGCATCCGCGAGGCGCTGGATCGGGACCGCTTCCTCCTGCACATGCAGCCGATCCTGGATCTGGCCACCGGGGAGCGCAGCCACGGCGAGCTGCTCCTGCGCATGCGCGACGAGCATGGGCGGCTGATCAGCCCTGAGGCCTTCCTGCCCGCCGCCGAGTCGTCGGGGCTCATCCACCAAATCGACCGTTGGGTGGTCCACCAGGCGGTCCAGCTGCTGGCCGGCTCCGAGGACAAGCCGATGCCGAAGCTGTCGGTCAACCTGTCCGGCGAGTCGGTGGTGGGCGATCCGCAGCTGCTGCAACTGATCGAGCGCGAACTGTCGCACGCCTCGGTCTCCCCGGACCGGATGATCTTCGAGGTCACCGAGACGGCCGCGATCGCCAACATGCCCGAGGCGACGGTATTCGCCCGGCGGGTCAACGCCCTCGGCGCCAGCCTCGCCCTGGACGACTTCGGGACCGGGTTCGGCTCCTTCTACTACCTCAAGCATCTGCCCGTCGGCTACGTCAAGCTGGATGGCGAGTTCATCCAGAACCTCCCGCGCAACCACATCGACGCCCACATGGTCACGGCCATCGTTGGGGTCGCCCAGGGACTGCAGATCAAGACGGTCGCGGAGTCGGTGGCCGACGAGGAGACAATCGGCCTGCTGCGCGAGCTCGGGGTCGACTACGCCCAGGGCTTCCACGTGGGCAGGCCCGCGCCGATCAGCTGAGTCGCTGCACCAGCATCGCCTGCCCCATCCCCCCGGCCACGCACATCGACTCGATCCCGTAGGTGCCGTCGAGGGCCTGGAGCCCGTTGAGCAGCGTGGTCATGATCCGGGCGCCGGTCATCCCGAACGGGTGCCCGAGGGCGATCGCCCCGCCGAACGGGTTGAGCTTCTCGTCCGGGATGCCCAGCTCCTGCTTGCACGGGACGATCTGGGCCGCGAAGGCCTCGTTGATCTCGACGATGTCGATGTCGTCGATCGACATCCCGCCCTCCTTGAGCAGCGCGCGGATGGCCGGGATCGGGCCGAGCCCCATGATCTCGGGGCGGATGGCCGCGACTGTCGAGGCCAGGATCCGGGCCTTGGGCTTCAGGCCCAGGCGCTTGGCCTTCTCGTCGGACATGACCAGAACGGCCGCGGCCCCGTCATTCAGCGGGCACGAGTTGCCCGCGGTCACCGTTCCGTCGGGCTTGAAGACCGGCTTCAGCTGGGCGAGCACCTCCATCGTCGTTCCCGGGCGAGGGCCGTCGTCCCTGGTCACGACCGTTTCGGGCACGTCGATCTCGTTGCCCTCCTTGTCGACGTCCTGGTGCGCGGGCACGGGGACGGGGACGATCTCGGGATCGAAGTGGCCGGAGTCGCGGGCCTCGACGGCCCGGCTCTGGGAGATCACGGCCCACTCGTCCTGCTGCTCGCGAGTCACCTGGCAGCGGTCAGCGACGTTCTCGGCCGTCAAGCCCATCGGGATGTACACGTCGTAGGCCGACCCATCGGAGCCGTTCAGCTTCGGGTGCTTGGCCTCGTCCATCATCCCGGCCCCCAGCCCGGCGCGCGAGACGGCCTCGACCCCGGCGGCAACGTACTGGTCGCCCTCGCCGGCCTTGATGGCGTGGAAGGCCATCCGGATCGTCTGCAGCGATGACGCGCAGAAGCGATTGACGGTGCACCCGGGAACGTGGTGGTCGATCCCGGCCAACAGCGAGGCGTTGCGGCCGACGTTGTAGCCCTGCTCGCCGATCCCGGAGGCCGCGCCCATCATCACGTCGACGGTCTCGGCGAAGTCGACCTGCGGGTTGCGTTCCTGGAGCGCCTTCAGCGGGATCGCGGCCAGCTCGTCGGCGCGGACGGTCTTCAGCGACCCCTTCATCGCGCGCCCGATCGGGGTGCGGATGGCGTCGACGATCACTGCTTCTGGCATGGATGGCTCCTGTATTCGTTTCGGCGGCAGCGTCCGATGCTACGCGGTGGCAGCTCGCACCGGCTCTAGCCAGGCGGCATTCAGGAACCGCGGCAGCCGCGTCGGGTACTCGTCGAGTAGCTCCCGCGCAGCGTCGGCGCACGCGTGCGCGCTCACGAGCTCCTGCAGGTCCTCAAATGCGGCGAGCGCGGAGATCGAGGCGAGGATCTGGAGCGTCGCCGCGTTCGGCGGATCGGTGCTGAGCGTGCCGTCGGCGAGCAGCGCGTCGGCGTGATCGAGCATCGCCGGGAGCGTCTGGAGATCCGCGCGGACGTGTTCCTCGGTGCCACGCCGTCCATCTGCTTCGAGCGTGCGCGCGTAGTAGGCCGCCGCGGGCTGCATCGCAGCCGCCACCAGGCCGGGCGCCGGCAGCCGTTGGCTTTCGACCGCCCACCGTCGCAGTTCCGGGACCCGCGCGACGCCGTAACGGAACAGCCGCCGCGGAACCGGCTGCAGCGCCTCGTCACCCCACCGCTCCGCCTCCTCGACGCGCACGCGCAGCTCTGGGTCGGCCGGGAACAGCGGCGGCTCGGGCCAGCGCTCATCGAGCGCGCGGGAGATCGTCCGCGAGCCCTGGACTTTTCGCCCGTCGAGCTTCAGCGCAGGCACGGTGCCGCCGCGGAAGCCGGCGAGCCGCAGGTGCACACGCTGGTTGAGCGGCAGCACCTTGACGACCTCGTAGTCGGCGCGCTTGAGGTCGAGCATCTTCCGTGCCGCCCGCGAGGGGTGTGAGAGCTCCATCCAGTAGAGGACGGCGGACATCGGTTGCCGGAGACTACGCGAGTTGGCGCCCGGTCAGCGCCGCATCGAGCTCGGTCCGCGAGCCCACCAGGCGCGCGACTCAGCGCTGTGGTCTGCCTGCGCCGGTTGGCATTGACACGCACCGCGGGGCATGGGACGCTTGCGGGAGGCGTCTCATATACGGATTCATGTTGGGGGTGTAGCGGGGTGCAAACCGGGACCGGAAGCTCAGGTGGTGCGCGGGCAGCGCTGGCCGCGCTTGTGCTTACTGGATGGTTGCTGCTAGGCGTCGCGCCGGCGAGCGCTGCGACCGGCGATCTCGCCCAGGCGTCGGGAACAAACGCCTGCATCCAGGTCACGCCGCCCGCGAACGAGCCCAACAACCCCAGCAGCCTGTGCGCGATGGCGACCCTCGGCGCGGGCATCAGTGAGTCGAGCGTGGTCGCGACCTACGGAAGCCAGGTGTACGTCGCCACTTCCAGCGATAGCAGCCCGATCGAGGTGCTGCAGGCCAACGGCACCGGCGGGCTGAGCGACGTCCAGTGCCTCGACGTCGATGGCGGCGCGGACGGCGGCAACGGCGACTGCACGACCGTTGCGGAGCTCGACGGAGGGGTCGCGGATCTGGTCGTGAGCCCGGACGGCAAGTGGGTGTATGAGACCGAGAACGGGGGCGGCAACAACGTGATCAACGTGTTCGCCCGCGATTCCAGCACGGGTGAGCTGACTTGGGAGTCCTGCATCTCGAGCGACGGGGACACAAATTCGCTGACCGGCGTGTGCGCGACGGATAGTGATTTCCAGACGCCGGGCCGGCATCTCGCGGTCAATCCGGTCACGGGCGAGGTGTATACGTCCTACCTCGGGACGGTGTCCTGGCTCTCCGCGAACCAGACCACCGGTGCGCTGACGGAGGGCGGGTGCGTCGGGGCCGGTTGCGGAAGCGGGAACACAGATAACTCGCCCCTTGCCACCACGTCCGAGGGTGACGGTGAGATCGCCGTCTCGGCCGACGGCAAGTTCCTGTACTCCGCGCCAGAGGACTCAGACGGCGTCGAATGGTTCCCGATCAACAGCGACGGATCGCTGTCGGTCAACACGAACACCGGCAACGGTCCTACCGACGGCTGCGTGCAGGACATCGACCAAGCGTCCGTCGTCTGTGGCACCGGCGCGGCGGCGCAGATCCGTGGGCTGAGGAACTCGGAGGGCACGGTCGTATTGAGCCCCGACGCACAGAGTCAGTGGGTGTATCTGCTGTCGAGCGTGCGCGCCAACGTCGGCGGCACCACCGGTTTCCCCGGCACGGTGCTCGTGCTGCAACGCAATTCCCAGACCGGCGCGGTGACCCAGTCGGCGACTGCGACCGGCTGCATCTCCAGCGACGGCACCGACGGCGAGAGCCAGGGCCCCAACCCGCAGCCAAGCTCGGGTCCCTGCGAGCAATCCGACCCGAGCCTCGAGGACGGCCTCTCGCTTGCCCCGAGCCTCGACGGGCAGAGCCTGTACGTGCTCACGCAGGGAGACAACGGGGTCAGCAGTACGCCGGACAACGGGTCGACCGTCGAGGAACTCGGGGTCAACGACTTCACCGGCGCGCTGACCGAGTCAGGCCCGACGAACGGCACATGGAACACGTGCTACGGCTCGCCCGGCTCGAGTGACGGCTTCCCCGGCACCAGCTGCAACAACACCTTCTTCGGTCTCGCCGGTCAGGCGAACACCACGTTCGGGGGCGGACAGCTGGTCGCGCCGAGCAGCGACGGCACCCACCTCTATGCGACGGACGGCAGCGATGGCGGCGTCGCGATCTTCCAGCGCACCCTGCCGCCGCAGTACGCCGTCAACACCGCGACCGTGCTCGCACCCGAGTCGGCCGGACCCGGCGGCACCGCGACCCCGAGCAGCAGCTCAGCGGAGGCAAACTGCACCGGCACTGACTGCACCGTCTATCCGAACGCCACCGTCACGCTGACCGCCAGCCCCAACTCCGGATACCGGTTGAAGTCGTGGTCGGGGGGCAGCTGCAGCGGCGACCTGACGACCTGCACCGTGGCGCCGGTGAACGCCGACGAGACCGACACCGCCACGTTCGTGCAGCGCTTCACGGTCACCGGCGAAGGGTCCGCGAACGGCAACACCGTCACCGCGTCCGATTCGAGCGCGAACGCCCCGAGCTGCGCAGGCGACGCGTGCACGGTCGATGCCGCCGACAGCGTCACCCTGACCGCGACCGCGGCGACCGGATACCGGACCACCGGCTTCAGCGGCGGCGGCTGCGGGCCTGTCAGCGGTTACGAGACGACCGCGATGTGCACAGTCAGCAACGTCGACGCAAACACGACCGTAACCGCGTCGTTCCTCGCCCAGGACCAGGTCTCGGGCCCCAACTCGCTGACCGGCGGCACGGTCCAGGTGTCGGTGCCCTCGAGCGACACCACGTCCTCCTGCACGGGGGCGACCTCGCCGCAGGCCGGCTGCTGGGTCGATCCCGGGAGCGCTGTCACGGTGACCGCCGTGCCCAGCACCGGGTTCTCGTTTACCGGCTGGTCGACCGGCGGCTGCTCAAGCCAGAACCCAGCGCCCGGGCTTGCCTGCAACCTGACGAACGTTCGGGCCTCCGAGGTCGATACGCCCGGGTTCGTTGCCGGCATGGCGCCATCGGGCAACGTCCTGTATGTGTCGCCGTCGGGCAGCAACGGCGGAACGGGCACGCAGGCGCTTCCCTACCAGACGCTCTGCTACGCGCTTGGGACCGCCGCCGCCTCGAATGGCCTCTACAACCAGATCGTGATGGCGGCGGGGACGTACGACTCCTCGTCGTGTCCTCAGGACTACATCGACCTGACGTCCGCAGACGACGGGTTCACGATCTATGGCGGCTACAACACGGCAGCCCCGGACGGCTGGCAGCCATCGAGTTCGCCAACCGAGCTCGACGGCAGCCCCCAGGCGATGCTCCTCGACGGGGCGACCGGGATCACGCTCGAGAACCTCGACCTCGTAGGCAGCCCCGACGCCAACCTGTCGGCCTACGGGATCCGGGAGATCAACGGTTCGAGCGTCACGACCGACGACGCGCACGTGACGGCTGACAACGCCGGCGGCCCACCGGCACAGCCCGGCCAGCAGGCGCAGGGGGCGTCGGGCGGCCCGGGCGGCGCGGGAAACGCTGGCTGGGGCGGTGAGGGCGCTCCCTGCCTAAGCCCGAGCGGGTGTACGCCTTCCTTCCCGGACAGTTACGGCGCGGCTGGTCTGGGCGGAAATGGAGCGCCTGGAACTACGGGCGCAGATGGCGGCTGCGGCGGCGAGGGAGGTCACCCGGGCAGCGCCAGCGGGACGACCAACGCATACGGCGCTCCGCCGGGGTTTACCGCCTGCACCGAGCCCCGCGTAGAAACCGTCCTGGTCGTCACCCCCAGTGACCAGCTGGCCGACGCGCTCGGGTCGTACCCAGCAGGGTCCATGTTGTACGACACCACCGAGGACTACTACGGCACCGGAGGCGACAGCCCGGCCGGTGGCGGCAGCGGCGGCGCCGGCGGCCAGTACTACGGCTCGCAGTGCACCAGCGGGTCGTGCAACGGCCAGAGCGGTACGGGCGGCGCCGGCGGCTCCCCGGGTGCGGCCGGAACCACGGGGTCGGGTGGCGCCCAGCCGGCTAGTGAGGACGACGCTTGGGTGGGCGGCAGCGGTGGTAGTGGCGGAGACGGAACGCCGGGCGGCGGCGGCGGCGGCGGCGCCGGCGGGAGCGGAGCCTACTGCCCCAGCGGGCTCTGCTTCTCCTCGTGGGGAGACGCCGGTGGGGGCGGCGGCGGCGGCGCTGCCGGCGGCATCGGCGGCACCCAAGGGGCTCCCGGCGGCGGGTCGTTCGGGATGTACCTGGCTGACAGCTCGACCGCGACACTCCAGTACGGAACAGTCGTCACCGCGGGCAATGGCGGCAACGGTGGCCAGGGCGGCGCCGGGGGCGAGGGTGGAAACGGAGGGCCCGGCGGCCTCGGCGCGACACACAACGCGTGCGCCAATGAGATCTGCACCGGCTACGGCGGCGACGGCGGCGCCGGCGGTCAGGGCGGCCCCGGCGGTCCGGGCGGCGGCGGCGAGGGCGGCCCCAGCTACGCGGTCTACACGGCCGACTCCGGCAGCACAGTGTCGAAGTCGACCGACACACTGACGAACGCCGGTGCGCCCGGGGTCGGCGGCCTCGACGGCAACAGTCAACCCTCCGGGCTCATGGGCTCAGGCGGCTCGACGAACCCGTGCAACAGCTTCTGCGTCCCGAACCCGAACCTGCCGACGCTGGCGACTTACGCGATCATCTCCGGCAGCTACGTGACCACAACCGTCGCCTGCCCAAGCTCGGCACCGTCCTGCTCGGGGCAGGCCGTGATCATCGGGTCAAGCACGACGGGCGGCGCGGCCGACGCGGCGCGGGTGACGGTGCTCGGCCGCGCGAGCTTCAAAATCAAGGGCCACAAGCCGGTCTCACTGAGGATCAAGCTGACGGCGGCAGGGCGCCAGCTCGTGAAGAAGCTGCGAAAGCACCACCAGGCAGCGATCACCATGCTGACCGTGACATTGAAGGTGCCACACAAGGGCGCGAAGCGGTACACGCAGTCGCTGGAGCTGGTATCAAAGAAGCCCAGCCCCTACGGGTCGACCAAGGTCAAATCCTGATCCGGTCGGCCTAAAGCCCGAGCCCCCGCACGCCTTTTTCGTCCCACCCGAAGTGATGGGCGAGCTCGTGGCGCACGGTCCGGGTCACCTGCGCCTTGAGCAGCTCCGGGTCGTGCCCGAAGTCGCGCAGGAGCGTGTCCCGGAAGATCACGATCCGGTCGTGGAAATAGTCGCGGGCCACTGTCCCTCCCTCGTACAGGCCGTAGGCGCCGCGGCGCCGGCCCGAGTCGGACACGACCACCGCGACGTGCTCGAGCGCGTTGTGGAACTCCAGGGGGAGGTCGTCGAGCGCCGAGCGGACAAGGGCCTTGAAATCGTCCTCGTTGTACGGATCGAACAGCTCGTCGTCTTCGTCGTCGTCGAGCTGGTAGTCGGGCTCCTCCCCCCACGACTCGGCCGCGGCCAGGCGTTCGGCTCGCTCGACGATCGCGTCGAAGTCCTCCTCGGACTCCGGATCGTTCCACCCGGCCAGCCTGATCATGGCCAGCACGACCGCGCCGCCGATGATCACGGCCCCGGCTCCGAATACAGCGATCCCCTGGAGCAGCCGGACCGGGAAGGAGTCGCTGAACCCGGCCAGCAGGCTGATCGCCCCCAGACCGACCGTCAGCGCGGCCACCGCTGAGATCAGGACGCGCTTGAGGGTGTGGTCGGAGCGCATCGCTATCTCATCGTCCGGGCGATCACGAGGCGCTGGATCTCGTTCGTGCCCTCGTAGATCTGGGTGATCTTGGCATCCCGCATCATCCGCTCGACCGGGTACTCCTTGACGTAGCCGTAGCCGCCGAGGACCTGGACGGCCTCGACAGTCACGCGCATGGCCACGTCCGAGCAGAACAGCTTGGCCATCGCCGAGTACTTGCCGATGTCGGTGTCGCCCCGGTCGATCTTGGCGCACGCCTGGTAGAGCAGCTCACGGCCCGCCGCGCATTGGGTCTCCATGTCGGCGAGCTTGAACTGGATGGCCTGGAACGAGTTGATCGGCTGGCCGAACTGCCGGCGCTCGCGCGCGTAGGCGGCCGCGTAGTCGGTCGCGCCCTGGGCGATCCCCAGGGCCTGGGCGGCGACTCCGAGGCGCGAGTGGTCGAGTGTCCCCATCGCCACCTTGAAGCCCTCGCCGGGCGTTCCGACCACGTTCTCCTCGGGGACGCGGACGCCCTCGAAGATCGGCTGGCCGGTGGGCGAGCCGCGGATCCCGAGCTTGTGCTCGAGCTTGCCGACGCTGAAGCCGGGGCGGTCGGCCTCGACGACGAACGCCGTGATCCCGTGCGAGTGGCCGGCCTCGCGATCGGTGACGGCGAACACCACGTAGATGTCGGCGATCCCGAGGTTCGTGATCCAGTTCTTGGTCCCGTCGATCACCCACTCGCCGTTGTCGCGCACGGCCCGGGTCAGCATCCCGCCGGGGTCCGAGCCGGCGTCGGGCTCGGACAGGGCAAAGGCGGGCGACCACTCGCCGCTGGCGCAGCGCGGGAGGAAGCGCTGCTTTAGCTCCTCGGTGCCGAATAGCTTGATCGGGAGTGTCCCGAGCTCCTGGATCATCAGGATCAGCGCCGTCGAGGCGCACGCCTTGGCGATCTCCTCGACGGCCATGTTCAGCATCAGCGTCCCGGTGCCGGTGCCCCCGTACTCGGTCTCGAACGGCAGCCCCAGGATGTCGTGCTCGGCCAGCAGGACCCGGAGGTCGTGCGGGTATTCGGCCTTTTCGTCGATCTCGGCCGCGCGCGGCGCGATCCGGTCCCGGGCGATCTGCCTGATCGTTTCGCGAAACTCCAGGTGCTCCTGTGGGATTGTGTAGAGATCGGCGATGGCTGACATCTGGCTCGAATGGGATGCTACGCGAGCGCGAACCTCGGAAGATAGGAGTGAGATGCCTGGAGCAGCCAACCGGAGCCGCGTGCTGACACGCTGCGCCCAAGCACTTGCGCTCGCGATCCTCGCCGGCGGGGCCATCTTTGCCGGGGTGGGGCTCGCCGCCACGGCGCCGAAACTGACCGTGAAGGTCACCCCGTCGTCGGTCCACCCCGGCGAGAACTACAGGATCATCATCACCGGCAGCTACGACAAGCAGGCGATTCACACCGTCCCGTACCTGGTCGCCCTCGTGGTCTACATCCCCGGCACCTGTAAGGCGACGATCGGCGCCGAGCGCGCGCTGCCGCCCGCCGACTGGGTCTCCGACTTCACCCCGGCCAAGGGACTATCGGAGCCGAGCCCGGGGTTCGTCCGCACCGACGTCTGGACGGCCAAGCGGTTCTTCGGAACCCGCCACGTCTGTGCCTACCTGTATCCGAAGCACGTGCCGCTCACCAGCACGACCACCCCGCTGGTCAGCGCTAGCACGACCTTCAAGGACGTCAAGCGCCGATAGGGCCGGCGCCGGGCGCGGGGGCCAGCGGGGCCGGCTCCAGGCCCGGGGGGCAGCGGGGCCGGCTCCAGGCCCGGGGGGCAGCGGGCCCGGCGCCGGTTGGGGGGCGCAGCTATAGCCCGGCCGGATGACGTACCACGTAGTCCCCGCCGTCCTGGAGGTTGCCCAGCGCGTTTGAGCGCCAGCGCGGACCATCGCCGTTGGGGATGTTCGGTCCGCCGTAGTCGGCGGTGTCAAACGCCCGTCCGGCGACCACCAGGAAGGCGTGGCCGGCGTCGGCGTAGACCGTGATCCAGCGCCCGGGCCCCGACTCTCCCCAGGACTCGAGCTGCGTGGAGTCCTCGGGCGTGGTCAGCAATCCGGCGCCGTGGAGCGCGTAGCTCACCGACCCGGAGCAGTCATAGCAGCTCGATGTCCAGGATCCGTGGCCTCCGCCGACGCAATACGACGTGCTGAGGATCTGATTTGCCGCCGCGACCACCTGCAGGACCGCGGTCGGGGCGCCCGCCGGCGCCGTCGCCGTTCCGTCGCCGTTGATCCGAGTCGTCCCCGTCGGGGGGCTGGCCTCCACGGCCGCGACGTCCTTGCGCAGGGTGAGCTCGACGGAGCGGGTCACGACCCCGTTGGGAGTCATGCCCTGGGCCTGCTGGAAGTCGATGACCGCCTGCTTTGTCGCCGGGCCGAAGTCCCCGTCCACGGCCGCCCCGAATCCGGCGACCGTCAGGTAGGCCTGGAGGACCCGGACGTCGTGGCCGGTCATTCCCTCCCGGAGGGTGCGGTCGCCTAGGTGCGCCGAGTCACCAGCCCCATTGCCCGTCGAAGTTGTGGCAGCACCTCCGGTGAGACCCGCACCACCCGTCCCGGGTGAGCTGGCCAGCGCAGGACCGGCAAGGTACAGAGTCGCCAACACCGCAGCTGCCCCCGCCCAGCGCGCGGCCCGTACCAGGACGATATGTGACACCAAACATCCCTTCTCTTTCGTGCGCCTACGGGGTTAGCTGTCGGGCTCGCGCTGAAAGAGCTTGCGCTACGCCACAAAACTTGCGGCGACTCGCCCCTGGAGCCAACGGCTCCAATGGGTTCCCCGTTCCCAGGACGCCTGGACGCCCCGGGACTCGGCTGGGTCATATGTCGAGCGGGCACAGTACACGACCCGGCGGCCAGAGGGCGCGATAGGCTCGGCTTTATGGAGGTTGACTACTCGCCCGCGCAGGTTGCCGAGCTGCTGGACCAGGGCCAGATCCAGTTGGTCGACGTCCGCCAGGAGTACGAGCACGAGGCAGGAAGGATCGGCGGGGACCGACTGATCGAGCTCGCGGACCTCTCCGCGCAGGCCGGGACGATCGACCGCGACCGGCCGGTGGTCTTCTACTGCCGGTCCGGCGCGCGCTCGGCGATGGCCACCGCGGCGTTTCGCGACGCCGGCTTCGACGCCCACAACATGGTCGGCGGGCTGCTCGACTGGCAGGCAGCCGATCTGCCACTCGAGCCCCCGGACGGCTACGTGGCCGACTCTTAGCGGCTCTCGCCGCCCGCTGGGTTAGCGCCCGGCACTCGCCGGGCCGTCACGCCTCACGCGACGGTCCAGGTGTCGCCGCGGACGAGGAGCTCGGACAGGTCGTCGTCTGACGCCGGGACCGGCGGGACCCGCCCGGAGCGGAAGTACACCGGGCGCTCGACGGCGCGGAAGATCCCGATCGGGGTGGGGCCGGTCGGGTCCTCGGCCAGCCTGGCCAAGGAGAACGCTAGCCCGGGGTCCATTCGGGTGGGGTCGTGGACGATCAGGGCGTCCTCGCCCACGTCGGCCACCGCGACGATCTCGAGTCCCCCGTCGGCCGCGCGGGCCACTCCACGCTCGTCGTCGGCCCCGAACCGGATCGGCCGGCCGGCCTCGAGCCGGATCTGATTGGCGTCCTTGACGCCCTTCTCGGTCAGGGCGTCGAACGCACCGTCGTTGAAGACCGGGCAGTTCTGGTAGATCTCGACCAGCGCCGCCCCCTCGTGCTCCGCCGCGGCGCGCAGCACGTCGGTCAGGTGGTGGCGATCGCGGTCAATCGTGCGGGCCACGAAGGTGGCCTCGGCCCCGAGGGCGAGGGCAACTGGGTTAAAGGGCTGGTCGGAGACGCCGAAGGGCGTCGACTTGGTGATCTTGCCCAGCTCGGAGGTCGGGGACGCCTGGCCCTTGGTCAGCCCGTAGATCTGGTTGTTGAACAGGAGGATCTTGACCGGGACGTTGCGCCGCAGCGCGTGAATGAGGTGGTTCCCGCCGATCGACAGCGAGTCACCGTCGCCGCTGATCACCCAGATCGAGAGGTCGTGGCGGGTGGCCGCCAGCCCGGTGGCCAGGGCCGGGGCGCGGCCGTGGATCCCGTGCATGCCGTAGGTGTCCATGTAGTACGAAAAGCGGCCCGCACAGCCGATGCCGGTGACGAACACGATCCGCTCCGGCGGGATCCCGAGCTCGGGCATGAACTGCTGCACCGCGGCCAGGACGGCGTAATCCCCGCACCCCGGGCACCAGCGGGTCTCCTGGTCGGATTGGAAGTCGGCCTTGGTGAGCTTCTCGGGCGCAGCGCCGTTGCCGTGGCCATTGGTGGCGACTGCCATCACTGTCGCTCCGCGATCTGAAGCTCGATCTCCACGGCGTGCAGCGGCTGCCCCCGAACCTTGCAGAACGACTCGACGTCGACCAGAAAGCGCGCCCGCAGGAGCTGGGACAGCTGGCCGGTGTTCATCTCTGGCACGAGCACGCGGTCGAAGGACCGCAGCACCTCGCCGGTGTTGGCGGGCAGCGGGTTGAGGTGGCGCAGGTGCGCGCAGGCGACGGAGTGGCCGGCCAACCGGGCCCGCCGGGCGCCGGCCCTGATCGGGCCCTCGCTCGATCCCCATCCCAGCACGAGCAGGCGCGCGTCGGGATCGGCATCGACCTCGAGCGGCGGCACGTCGCGAACGATGCCGGCAACCTTGGCCGCTCGCAGCTCGGTCATCCGCGCGTGATTGGCGCCGTCGTAGGAGACGTTGCCGGTGACGTCAGCCTTCTCGAGCCCGCCGATGCGGTGCTGGAGGCCCGGCGTGCCGGGGATCGCCCAGGGCCTGGACAGCTGCTCGTCGCGGGCGTAGGGCATGAACGCCTCGCCGTCGGGCGGGGCGGTCGCGAACGCCGGATCGATCTCGGGCAGGTCGGCGACGGACGGGATCCGCCACGGTTCAGAGGAGGAGGCCAGGAACGTGTCCGAGAGGATGATCACGGGTGTCCGGTAACGGATCGCGATCCGCACGGCCTCGAAGGCCACGTCGAAGCAGCCGGCCGGTGTGCTCGGAGCCACGACCGGAAGGGGCGATTCCCCGTGCCGACCGTAGATCGCCATCAGCAGGTCGGACTGCTCGGTCTTCGTCGGCATCCCGGTGGACGGGCCGGCACGCTGGACGTCGACGACGATCATGGGCAGCTCGAGCGCGACGGCCAGGCCGATCGTCTCGGCCTTGAGGTCCATGCCCGGGCCGCTCGTCGCCGTGACCCCGAGCCGGCCACCGAAAGCCGCCCCCAGCGCCATCCCGGCCGCGGCGATCTCGTCCTCGGCCTGGATCGTGCTGACCCCGAACTTGGCGTGGCGCGAGAGCTCGTGCAACAGCTCGGAGGCGGGAGTGATCGGATAGCTGGCGAGCAGCAGCGGCAGGCGGCTGCGGACGCTGGCGGCGATCAGCCCGAGCGCCAGCGCCGTGGTGCCGTTGACGTTGCGGTAGGTCCCGGGCGGCACGTCGGTCGCGGGCGGGACCCGGTACTGAACATCGAGCAGCTCGGTGGTCTCCCCGAACGCCCAGCCGGCGTTGAACGCGGCCAGATTCGCGGCCAGCACACCGGGCTTGCCGGCGAACTTCTGCTCGATCCAGCGCTTGGTCCCATCCGTCGGCCGCCCGTACAGCCACGACAGCACACCGAGCGCGAACAGGTTCTTGGCCCGGCCCGCGTCGCGGGTCGAGGCCTCCTCGATGCTCTCCACGGCCCGGGTGGTGAGCGTCGTCATCGGGATCCGGTGCACGCGGAACGCGCTCAGCGACCCATCCTCCAGCGGATTGGAGTCATACCCGGCCTTCTCCAGGTTGCGCTTGGAGAACGCGTCCTCGTTGACGATGATCGTCGCGCCGCGGTCGAGCTCCGGGAGCTCGGTCTTGAGCGCGGCCGGATTCATGGCCACGAGCACGTTCGGGGCGTCGCCCGGGGTCAGGATGTCGCTCGAGGCGAAGTGGATCTGGAACGCCGAGACGCCGGCCAGCGTCCCGGCCGGGGCCCGGATCTCGGCCGGGAAATTGGGCAGCGTGGCCAGGTCGTTGCCGAGCATCGCGGTGGCGTCCGTGAACCGGCTGCCCGCCAGCTGCATCCCGTCACCCGAGTCGCCCGCGAACCGGACCACTACCCGTTCGCGCTCTTCGATTGCCTTGCTCATGGCTTGCCGGCGTCTGTGCGCCTCACCCGCTTACGAATTGTAACCGGGGAGCCGGAGCTGCGGTCGCCGCCTACAGCTTGACGACGTTGATCGCCTTCGGCCCCTTGGGCCCTTCCTCCTCGTCGTAAGAGACCCGGCTGCCCTCGGTCAGCGAGCGGTAGCCGTCGGAGCTGATGCTCGTGTGGTGCACGAACAGGTCCCGGCCGCCCACATCCGAGGCGATGAACCCGAAGCCCTTCTCGTCGTTGAACCACTTGACGGTTCCGGTTGGCATGAAAAACGTTCCTCCTAGGTGATGTGCTGCTACCGCGGAGGAGCTATCTGCCTATACCCCGTGGCCTGCACTTGACTCTCGTCATCCGATGCGCAATCGGATGGCCTAACAGGACCGGGACCGTAGCATCTCGGCCGGTCGGAGGCGACCTCCGGCTCCGGTCGCGGCTGGGACGGCGAGCCCGCCTTCCAGACGGTGGGGCGGCACTCGCGGTCCAGTCCGGGTTCACTTAGCTTCATGCAGGATCCGATGCCGCTCGGCCGACACGCCGAGATCCCCCTCCGCGAGGTGGCGATCCGCACCTCGCGCTCGTCGGGCCCCGGTGGCCAGCACGCCAACGTGACCGACTCCCGGGTGGAGGCGATCTTCGACGTGGCCGTCTCACCATCCCTCGACGACGAGCAGAAGCGGCGCGTGATCGCGCGTGTGGGACCCCGCGTGGTCGCGGTCGCCCAGGACGGCCGCAGCCAGGCCCGCAACCGCGAGCTCGCCCTCGAGCGACTGCAACGCCGGCTGAGCGGCGCGCTGGCCGTCCAGCGCCCCCGCCAGGCCACCCGCCCGTCCCGGGCCTCGGTCCGGCGCCGGCTCGAGAGCAAGCGCCGCCAGGCTGAGCGCAAGCGCGCGCGACGTCGGCCTCGGGGTGATGACGAGGGGTAGCGGGCGGTCGGCGAGAGGGTGAGCCGTGCGGTCCGCGTATGCGCCGACCGCTGGCGCGGCGCCGGCGCGGTGCACCCGCGGCCCACCCCTCCCCATCTAGCCTTCTTCCCATGCGCTGGCTGGTCGACGGGATGAACGTCATCGGTACCCGGCCGGACGCGTGGTGGAGGGATCGAGACGCGGCCATGCTGCGGCTGGTCGACCTGCTGGAACGCTGGGCGGCGGCCGACGGCGAGCACGTGGCGGTTGTGTTCGAGCGACCGCCGTCGCCGCCGATCCGGTCGACCGTGATCGATGTGCTGCACGCTCCGAGGCCGAAGCCGAACGCCGCCGACGACGAGATCATTCGGCTCCTGCGCGCCGATCCTGATCCCGCCACGGTGCGGGTGGTCACCTCAGATCGCTGGCTGGCCGCCCGGGCCTCGGCGGCGGGCGCCAGCGTCGAGGGCGCGGAGTCGTTCCGGTCCCGGCTCGACTGACTCGTCCGATCCCCGCACGGAACCCGATGCGTCCGCGGCGGAAGCCGTTGCGTCCGCGGCGGAAGCCGCTCGCTCGCCTTACGGAACTCCTAGAGAAAAGGTCGGGAATCCGCTGTGCCGCCTGCCACAATCATCAAATGGCCGACCAGCCCGCGCCACGCGAGGCTCCGGGGCGCGCCGCGGCGCGAGGAGATTCTCCGGGCAGTACCGGCCCCGACCAGCGTCAGGGCGCCGGCGACAGACGCCCGCTTCCGGGCTGGCGGGCGACCCCGCCCCCCAGCGGCGGTAAGCCGCCGGGCGGCCGATCGCCGTGGGGCTCACGGTGGCTCGTGATCGCGCTCGTGCTGGCGCTCCTCACCCTGAACTTCGTCATCTCCTATGAGGCGCAGCAGCCGGCGTCCCGGGTCCAGATCCCGTACAGCCCAACGTTCCTGAGCCAGGTTGAGAGCGGCAACGTGAGCGAGATCTCGTCCACGGGCGTCTCGATCCAGGGCACGTTCAAGAAGGCGGTCAAGTACCCAGCCGACAGCAGCTCCGCCACGTCCACGACGCTGTTCTCCACGACCATCCCGTCGTTCGCGAACAACCAGCAGCTGTCGCAGCTGCTCGAGAGCGAGCACGTCGTGATCAATGCCCACCTCGCCGGCGGGGTGTCGTTCGTGTCCGAGCTGCTGTTCGGCTTCGGGCCCACGATCCTGCTGGTGGCGCTGTTCATCTTCCTGATCCGCCGCTCGGCGGGGGCGGGCGCCGGAGGACTGATGAGCTTCGGCCGCTCGCGCGCGCGCCGCGTCGAGAGCGGCGACCAGCAGATCACATTCGCGGACGTAGCCGGGATCGACGAGGCCAAGGAGGAGCTGACCGAGATCGTCGACTTCCTCAAGAACCCGGACAAGTACGTCCGCCTCGGCGGCAAGATCCCGCGCGGGGTGCTGCTCAGCGGCGCTCCGGGAACGGGCAAGACGCTGCTCGCCCGCGCGGTCGCCGGCGAGGCGGGCGTGCCGTTCTTCCAGATGTCGGCCTCGGAGTTCGTCGAGATGATCGTCGGCGTCGGCGCCTCCCGGGTCCGCGACCTGTTCGCGCAGGCCAAGGCGGCCGGCTCGGCCATCATCTTCATCGACGAGCTCGACGCGATCGGGCGCTCGCGCGCGTCGGGCTCGGCGAACATCTCCGGCGGGCACGACGAGCGCGAGCAGACCCTCAACCAGATCCTGACCGAGATGGACGGCTTCGATCCGCGCACCGGGGTGATCGTGCTCGGCGCCACCAACCGCCCGGAGATCCTCGACCCGGCGCTGCTGCGCCCCGGCCGCTTCGACCGCCGGGTGTCGGTGCAGCCGCCCGACCGGGTCGGCCGCACGGCGATCCTGCGCGTGCACACACGCGGGGTGCCGCTCTCCCCCGAGGTGGATCTGGCGGCGATCGGCTCCTCGACCCCGGGCATGGTCGGCGCCGACCTGGCCAACCTGGTCAACGAGGCGGCGCTCCTCGCGGCTCGACGGGAGCACGAGCAGGTCAACCGCCAAGACTTCACCGACGCGATGGAGCGGATCATTCTCGGGGCCGAGCGCAAGGTCGTCCTGAGCGAGGACGATCGCCGCCGGACCGCCTACCACGAGGCCGGCCACGCGATCGTCGGGATGCTCACCGCCGGCGCCGACCCGGTCCGCAAGGTGTCGATCATCCCCCGCGGACAGGCGCTCGGGGTCACCTTCTCAGCTCCCGATGATGATCGCTTCAACTTCGACGAGCAATACCTGCTGGCCCAGATCAAGGTCGCGCTCGGCGGTCGCAGCGCCGAGGAGATCGTGTTCGGCGACATGACCACCGGCGCCGAGTCCGACATCCAGCATCTGACCAGGATCGCCCGCCACATGGTCGGGCGCTGGGGGATGAGCGATGCCATCGGTCCGATCGCCGTGCTCCCCGCGGAGAGCGCCGGCTTCCTGTTCCCGGGTGTGAGCGAGACCTCCGAGGCCACCCAGCGGCTGGTCGACGACGAGGTCAGGCGAATCGTCGAATCAGCGCACGACGACGTTCTTGTCGCCCTGCGCGAGCACCGCGCGAACCTCGACGCACTCGTCTCGGCCCTGCTCGAGCACGAGACGCTCGACGAGTCCGACGCCTACGAGGCCGCGGGACTGCCGCGCAACCCCCTGGCGCGGGACGAGGGCCTGTCCCTGCCCGAGCCCGTGCGGCCCCGTGATCAACTGAGCGCGGCCACCAGCTCGAGCCGGTTGCCCCACGGGTCCGCGGAGTAGAAGCGGCGCGCGCCGGGCAGGGAGTCGTCCCAGCGAACCGGGGCTCCGGCGGCCGACAGCCGGTCGGCCAGCGTCTGGAGCTCGCCGTCCCGGACCGCCAGCGCCGGATGCGCCTTGCCGGCGGGCGCAAAGGGCTCCTGCACCCCGATGTGGAGCTGCTGCGCCCCGACCCTGAACCACACGCCGCCCCTACCGCGCAGCGCCGACGGCTTCTCGATCTCAGGCAGTCCGAGCAGCTGGCCGTAGAAGCGCCGGGCCTCCCCCTCGC
Source organism: uncultured Solirubrobacterales bacterium (assembly GCA_963704385.1). Classification (GTDB taxonomy): domain Bacteria; phylum Actinomycetota; class Thermoleophilia; order Solirubrobacterales; family Solirubrobacteraceae; genus Palsa-465. Next base: position 3,207,837 of record OY969904.1, on the reverse strand, counting down.
ACCCGCGCGGAGCGGCCACCTGCACGTGGTCGAGGCCGACGGCGCCCAGCGCCGCTCAGTCCCCGAGCCGCGTCATCCGGGCCAGGGCTTCGTGGCACTCGACCACGCGCCGCTTGACCGGATCGCCGTCGGGGCGGTCATGCACGAGATCCCACGTGCGGTCGGCGATCTCCCGGGCGTTGTCGGCGTTGGCGCTCTCCCACAACCGGTCCACGAGCTGTAGCTCGAAGCTCTGGATCTGGTCCGCCGGGTCGCCGGGGGCCAGCCGGGGCAGCGGCTCGGCGACCGTCTCCTTCCACATGGACGTGGCGACCAGCAAGCGGTTTCGCAGCGTGATCGGATCAATCGTCGCCATCGTGTGAGAGCAGAGCTTACGTCTCACGGCCCCGCGCGTGTGCGCGGACCGTCAGCCGACCGCCGGCAGCTCCTGCTTGAGGCTCACGACGGGTGCGAACAGGTCGCCCTGCTCCCGGGCCCGAGCCAGCACCTCGTCCACCTCGAAGCTGAGCAGCCCCTCGTCCTGCGCCTCGCGGCAGCGTGCCACCTCCTCCCAGGTGACGGGCGTCGAGACCGTTGGGCGCTCGCGCGCGCGCACGGAGTACACCGTCACGGTGGTCTTATGGGCGTCGTTCTGGCTCCAGTCGACGAGCACCCGCCCGGGACGCAGTCGCTTGGTCATCCGCGAGACGACGAGGGCGGGCAGCCGCTGTTCGAGCAGCTCGGCGATCCGCCGGGCCAGCGGTTTGCTCTGGCGGTAGCTGACGTCCACGTTCAGCGGCACGTACACCTGCAGACCCTTGGAGCCCGAGGTCTTGGCGAAGCTCTGCAGACGCAGCTGAGCGAACAGGCCGTGCAGGACCTGCGCCACCTCACAGCATTCGACGATCCCGGCCGGCGCGCCCGGGTCGAGGTCGAACACGAGCATCGTCGGCCGCTCCGGCGCCGGGGCAAAGGACAGCGAGGTGTGGAGCTCGATGTCGGCGAGGTTGGCCAGCCAGACGAGCGTGGGCCGGTCCTGAGCGAGCGTGTATTCGACATCGCCGATCCGGGCGGTCTGGACCCACTCGGGGCGATGCGACGGGGAGTTCTTTTCATAGAAATAGGCGCTTTCCACGCCGTTGGGGTAGCGCTTGAGGGTCAGCGGCCGGTCGTGGAGATGCGGCAGCACGGCCGAGGCGATCCGCGCGTAGTAGGCGATCAGGTCGCCCTTGGTGAAGCCCGTGTGCGGGAAGAGCACCTTCTCCCAGTTGGAGAGCTTCAGCTGCCGGCCCTCGACGACGACCGACAGCGCCCCCTCCGGGAGGCGCTCGACCTCGCCGAACAGAGCCTCGGGGGAGGCCGGCTCTGCTCGGGGAGAACCAGGCGCGGCCTCGCGAGACGCGGCGTCCCCCGGCCGGGCGGTCTCGAGCTCGACCTCGCGGGCCGGCGTGTCCTCGCGCAGCCCCTTGAACGAGGGCGCGCGCATGACCATCTCCCCGGTCCACTCCCTGAACTCGATCTGGGCCACCAGCTCGGGCTCGACGAACACCGCCTCGCGGGGCAGCCTGGGCGCCCGGGCGAACGGGCTGGAGTCGCGGCGCAGGGGCTCCAGGCGGCGGGTCAGCAGGTCGAGCGTCGCCTCGGTGAAGCCCGTCCCCACGCGCCCGGCGTAGACGAGGTCGCCGTCCCGGTAGTAGCCCATGAGCAGCGCCCCGATCCGGGCCGTCCGGCGTCCCTCGCCGGGCAGCCAACCACCGATCACGAGCTCCTGCTGGAGCGTGTGCTTGATCTTCAGCCAGGAGCCCGAACGCCGGCCGGGCTCGTAGCGGGAGTCGAGCCGCTTGGCCACGATCCCCTCGAGCCGCTGTTCGCCCGTGGCCTTCAGGAGGCCGGCCCCGTGGCCCGGATGCGCGGCCGGCACGCGCCACGCGCCGCCGCCCAGCTCCAGCCCCTCGAGGCGGGCTCGCCGGTCGCGGTAGGGCAGGTCCATCAGCGAGTGACCGTCCAGGTAGAGCAGATCGAAGATCGCATACACGACCGGCGTGCTCACGGCCAGCCGCCGCACCGAGCTCGGCGAGGTCACGTGCATCCGCCGCTGAAGGCGCTCAAAGCTCGGCCGCGGGTGGGCGGGGTCCGAATAATCGAAGGCCACGATCTCCCCGTCGAGCACCGCCTCGTGCATACCCAGGTCGTCGAGGATGCCCCGCACCTCCGGGTAGGCGGCGGTGATCTCCTTGAGGTTCCGGCTCTCCAGCCGCAGGCGCCCCGGCTGGGCGTAGGCAATCGCCCGGACCCCGTCCCACTTGACCTCGAAGGACCACCGCTCCTGGTCGGGAGGAAGCGTCGCTCCCAGTCGCGCGAGCATGGGCAGCACCCGCTCGGGCATGGGCTCCCGGTCGGGGTCGTCCGGCGGGCTCATCCGGTGGATCATCCAGTCGTCCTTGGCCGCGGCATCGCGGCCGATCGGGAACAGCCCGTAGCGGCCGTGCAGGCGCTCGCCGTGGAACGTCACCTCGACCTTGTTGTCCTCCCACTTGTGGACCTCGAAGGTGCCGTGGTCCCAGATCGTCATCGTCCCGGCGCCGTACTCGCCCTTGGGGATGTCGCCGTGAAAGTCGAGGTACTCGAGCGGATGGTCCTCGGTCCGCACGGCCAGGCGGTTCTCGGCCGGATCGGCCGGGATCCCGTTCGGGATCGCCCACGAGGCCAGCGCGCCGTCGTGCTCGAGGCGCAGGTCCCAGTGCAGGCGCGTGGCGTGGTGCTGCTGGACGACGAACCGTGGCCGCTCACCCGGCTGCGCGCCGGCGCCATCCCCTGACGGCTCCGGCGTGGCGGCGAAGTCGCGCTTGGCGCGGTAGCGCGTCAGGGGTTCCTTCGTCGGGGCGGCGGTCTTCGCTCTTCGGCTCGCGGGCGACACCACCGGCAAGTGCAGCAGATCGACGCGGCTCCGGACTGTTGAATCAGCCTCTTCACCAACTTTTACGCGCAGGCGCGATCATTCCATCCGATATGGCCCGTGTGTTGGTGGTGGACGACGAGCCCGCGGTGAGGCGGGCGCTCGAGCGAGCGTTGAAGCTCGACAACTACGAAGTGGTGCTGGCTGCCGACGGTCAGGAGGCGCTGGATGCGATCGCAACCGCGCCTGCCGACGCCGTGGTCCTCGACATCGCCATGCCCCGGATCGACGGCCTGGAGGTCGCCCGGCGGATGCGCAGGGCCGGCGACCGGACGCCGATCCTGATGCTGACCGCCCGGGATGCAATCGACGATCGCGTCACCGGCCTCGACGCCGGTGCCGACGACTACCTGGTCAAGCCGTTCGCGCTGAAGGAGCTCCAGGCTCGCCTGCGCGCGCTACTGCGCCGCTCGGGTGAGGGGACCGATGGCGAGGTCCTTCGCTTCTCCGACCTCGCATTGGATCCGGTCGCCCACGAGGTGCACCGCGGCGAGCGGCTCGTCGACCTGACCAAGACCGAGTTTCTGTTGCTGGAGCTGTTCCTGCGCCATCCCCGCCAGGTGCTCACGCGCTCGCAGATCTTCGAGCACGTGTGGGGCTATGACTTCGGGCCGACCTCCAACGCGCTCGGCGTGTACATGGGCTACCTGCGGCGCAAGACCGAGTCCGGCGGTGAGTCTCGGCTTCTGCACACGGTCCGCGGTGTGGGCTACATCCTGCGCGACTGAGGACGGCCTACGTGACGCTCCGTCGCAGAGTCGGGATGGCCGCGGGAGTAGCGGTCGGGGTCGCGGTCGTGCTGGCCGCGTTCATTTCCTATTTCGTTGTCCGCGGGCAGCTGCGCGGACAGGTGGACGACGCGCTGCGGGCCCAGGCGGCGGCGATCGAGCACAACCCGTTCAGTCTGAACCAGCCCCTGCCGGCGATTCCCGCCAGTGCCGGCGGGCCGGCTCCCTACGTCCAATTCGTGGCCGCTGACGGGACGCCGCTGCCGCGCCAGGGCGGCCTCACCCTGCCGGTCAGCGCCCAGGATCAGGCCGTCGCGGCCGGGGACGCCGGTTCATACATGCGGGACGTCTACGTCGGCGGCAGCCACCTGCGCGAGCTGACCTTCCAGGACCCGCGGTTGATCTTCGACGGCCAGCCGGTCGCGGTCCAGCTCGCGCGCCCGCTGAGCGCCGTGGACAACGTCCTCTCGACCCTGCGCCTGATCCTCCTCCTGGTCTGCCTGGGCGGGATCGCGCTCGCGGCCGCGCTCGGGCGACTCGCGGCGCGGCGCGTGCTCGCCCCCCTGGCCGAGGTGGCCGACACCGCCCAGCACATCGGCGAGACCGAGGATCTGACCTCGCGTCTGAAGGTGCACGCCGACGACGAGGTGGGTCAGCTCGCGACCCGCTTCAACACCATGCTCGAACGGCTCGAGGCCTCGCGGGCCGCGCTCGACGAGTCCGTCCGCGCCCAGCGCCAGCTCGTCGCCGACGCCTCGCACGAGCTGCGCACCCCGGTGACCAGCCTGCGGACCAACATCGAGGTCCTGCTGGCCGACGAGCACCTGAGCGAGGACGAGCGCCGCCGGATGCTGACCGACGTGGTCGAGCAGACCGAGGAGCTGAGCGCGCTGGTGAACGACCTGATCGACCTGGCCCGCGGCGACCTGCCCCCCGAGTCGGTCGAGGACGTGCGCCTGGATGAGGTGGTCGGCGACTCGGTCGAGCGCGCGCGCCGCAACTTCCCCGATATCCGGTTCGAGGCGTCGCTCGACCCGGTCACGGTCGAAGGAGTCCCGAGTCGGCTCGGGCGGGCGGTCAACAACCTGCTCGACAACGCGGCCCGCCATTCTCAGCGTGAGGGGGTAGTCGAGGTCACGGTCACCCCGGCCGGTGTTCGCGTCCGCGACCACGGGACAGGGGTCGACCCATCCGACCTTCCGTATGTGTTCGATCGCTTCTACCGGGGCGCGAGCTCACGGGGGCGCCAGGGGAGTGGCCTCGGCCTGGCCATCGTGCGCCAGGTCGCCCAACAACACGGTGGCTCGGTCAGCGCCGAGAACGCACCTGACGGCGGCGCCGTGTTCACGGTGCGCCTGCCGGCGGTCGCGCAGGAAGCTTCAGGGAGCGGGTGGCTTGACGACCCGAGCCTGGCGCGCGGACCCGAAGCGCTTGCGTAGGAGCCAGAACAGGACCCCGAACACCGGTACCACGGCGAGCAGCAACACGCTGCGTGTAAGTGAGCCGCCGAACAGGGCGATCAGTCCGACCCCGATCGCCACCGCGGGAACCCCGGCCAATAGGGTGGTGTGCGAGCGGTAGCCCGAGAGATGCTCGCGGGCGGTCACCTCGAGCACGCCGAGCGTGCATACGATCACCCCGACGACGAGCGCGGGCGCCGCCGAGGCGAGAAGCCCCACGATCACCCCGGTTCCCCCAGCCAGGATCGCGATCTCGGACACCGGGAACCCTCCGAACGGGTTGGGCGGGGGGTCGCCGTAGGTCTTGCCGGTGAAGGTCGTGCGTATCGCTCCGGGCGCGCTTACGTCGCGGCGAGCCCGACCCTCGGCACGTCCAGCTTTCTGAGCCTGACGAGCCGTCCTCTGTCGTGCGATCTCAGCCTGAACGCGGTCCGGCGTGATCTCGGCCTGCTGGGCGTCGCGGAGCTTGCGCCGCTTGCGTGACTGTCGCTTCGATTGGGCAGGCGCCACGACGCCAGGATAGTGGGCGCCGGAGCCGGGGTGCGCGCCTAACCCGCCGGGGCTGCCTCCGAGGTCGTCTGGTCGGAGTACTCCCGGAACAGGCCGGTGACCACGAACGCCACCTGCTCCGAGATGTCGACGGTGTTATCGCCGATCCGCTCCAGACAGCGCGCGACCAGGATCATGAACATCGCCCACTCGCGCAGCTCGAGGTTGTCCCCGACCTCCACCGCCCGCCGGAAGATCTTCCGGTTCAGCTGGTTGATCTCGGAGTCCTGGCGCAGCAGGTCCCGGGCCAGCTCGACGTTGCGCGTCGCGAACGCCTCCTTGGCGTCGGCCACCTGGGAGCGCGCGAGCTGGCCCATGCGCTCGATCGCGTCCAGGATGTCCTTGTCCTTGGGCGACTCATAGCCCGAGAGCGGGACGAGCTTGGCGATGTTCACGCACTGGTCGCCCATCCGCTCCATGCATCGGAGCACGTGCAGAAGCGCGGCCACGATCCGCAGGTCGCCGGCCACCGGCGCCTGACGGGCCAGCAGCGACAGGATCCCCTGGTGGACCTCGAGGTAGCGGCCGTCGATCCGGTCGTCGTCGGCCACGACCATGCCCGCCAGCTCGACGTCCTGGTAGCTGATCGACTCCAGCGCCCGGTCGAGCTGCTGCGTGACCATGTCCAACCCGCCCAGCGTCTGATCCTCCAGCTCCTTCAGATCCTCACGGAATTGATGACGGACTTCCTCCATGGTCTCCCCCCTACCCGAACTTGCCGGTCACGTAGCGCTCGGTCCGCTCATCCCTGGGGTTGGTGAAGATCTCGTTCGTGGGGCCGTGCTCGATCAGCTCGCCTTCGAGCAGGAACGCCGTGCTGTCGGCCACCCGGGCCGCCTGCTGCATGTTGTGGGTGACGATCACGATCGTGTAGCGCGACTTGAGCTCGTCGACCAGCTCCTCGATCTTCAGGGTCGAGAGGGGATCGAGCGCCGAGGCCGGCTCGTCCATCAGCACGACCTCGGGTTCGATGGCGATCGTGCGGGCGATGCACAGGCGCTGCTGCTGCCCGCCCGAGAGGCCGATGCCCGGCTCGTTCAACCGGTCCTTGACCTCGTCCCACAGTCCCACGGAGTGCAGGGACTCGTGGACGCGGTCGCGAAGGTGGGCCACCTTGGTCCCGGTCAGACGCAGTCCGGCGGCCACGTTGTCGAAGATCGACATCGTCGGGAACGGGTTGGGCTTCTGGAACACCATCCCGATCAGCCGCCGCACGGAGGTGACGTCGATCCCCGGACCGTACAGCTCGGTCTGATCGAGCTTCACGCTCCCGGTCGCCCGCGCTCCCGGGATCTCCTCGTGCATGCGGTTGATGCAGCGCACCACCGTCGACTTGCCCGAGCCCGAGGGGCCGATCAGCGCCGTGGCCTCGTTGGGCGGGAAGGTGATGTCGAGGTCCTTGATCGTGTGGTGCTGGCCGTAGTAGGCGTTCAGCTGGTTGACCTCGATCGTATGGCCCTTGACGGCCGGGCCGGGCCGGGCCGGAGTCTGCGTGCCGGCCGGTGCCTGCTCAGGTTGGCCCGATGGGGTGGTCATATCGGTTGTCTGGGCGCTGGTGGTGTCAGGTGGGATCATGCCATCCGGCTCCTTCGCGCGATCGCTCGCGCGACCAGGTTGAGGATCAGTATCAGAGCGACCAGCGTCAGACCGGCCCCCCAGGCGCGCTGCACGATCACGTTGCGCGGCGAGGTGATGTCGTCGAAGATCTGGAGCGGAAGGGTGTTCATCTGTTGGCCCAGGTTGAGTGTGGTCGCGAACGCCACGGACACGGTGAAGAGCAACGGGGCGGTCTCGCCCATGCCGCGGGCCACAGCGAGCAGCGAACCGGTAACCAGTCCGGGGGTGGCCGTCGGGAGCACCACGCGCCGGATCACCTGCCAACGGGGCGCCCCGAGCGCGAGCGCCGCTTCCCGCAGCTGGTCGGGAACGAGCAGCAGGACGACCTCGGCCGACCGGACGACGATCGGGAGCATCAGCAGCGAGACCGCGACCGCGCCCTTCCACCCCGCGAAACCGACCCCGCCGGCGTGCGAGATCACCAGGACGATGTAGATGAACAGCCCGAACATGATCGACGGGACGCCGGTCATCACATCGATGAAGTACCTGATCACACGCGCGTACCACGAGTCCTTGCCGTACTCGGTCAGGTAGAGGGCCACGCCGATCCCGATCGGGATCGAGATCAGCGACGCGAGAGCGACGATCTCGACGCTTCCGAGGATCGCGCTCTTGATCCCGCCGGGGTTGCCGAAGAAGTTCCCGTTCGGATCGGTGGTGAAGAATCCGCTGCTGGTCACCGCGCTGATGCCCTTGTGGATGAGGTAGTAGATGATCAGGATCAGCGGCACCAGGGCGATGCCGGCGCCGCCCGCCAGCACGGCGCGCATCAGCTTGTCGGTGCGCCGCCGCCGGGCTGAGATCGGGGGGATGGTGCTGGCGGTGGCGCTCATGTCCTCTCGCTGGCCGGCCCGGAGGCGATTGTCATGCCGGTGGCGCCCGTCCCCCGGGTGCCGTGCGAGCCGCGGGACACGAACCAGCGGGCGATCATGTTCACGACCAGGGTGAGGATGAAGAGCACGAGCCCGGCGGCGAACAGGGCCGAGCTGTGGAGCGGCATATTGGCCGCCTCACCGAACTCGTTGGCGATCACGGCAGCCAGTGAGTAGCCCTGGGCGAAGATGTGGCTGCCGATCGTGGCCGCGTTGCCGATCACGAGCAGGACGGCGATCGTCTCGCCGATCGCTCGGCCCAGACCGAGCATCGCCCCGCCGGTGATCCCCGGCCGCGAGTAGGGCAGGACAGTCATCCGGATCATCTCCCAGCGTGTCGCCCCCAGGGCGAGCGCGGCCTCCTTGTTCTCGAGAGGTACGGTGGCGATCACCTCACGCGAGATCGCGGAGACGATCGGCAGGATCATGATGGCCAGGATCAGCCCGGCGATGAAGTAGTTGTAGAGGACGGGCGTTCCGCCGCCCAGGAAGGGGATGAACGAGAACGTGCTGGCGAACCACTTCTCGGCCGGCAGGAGCTTCGGGGCCAGGACGAACACGCCCCACAGCCCGTAGACGACGGAGGGGACGGCGGCCAGCAGGTCGACGAGGATCGAGAGCGTCCCGCGCAGCCGGCGGGGGCACATCTCGACGGTGAACACCGCCGCAGAGACGGCCACTGGCACCCCAATGAGCAGGGCGATCGCCGAGGTGATGAGCGTGCCCACCACGAGTGCGGCGCCCTTGTAGATGTTGTGGGCGATGTCCCAGTCGTTGCCGAACACGAAGCTCAGCCCGAATTTGCTGAGCGCGTCGTGGGACTGGCCGATCAGCCGGATGAAGAAGTAGGCGATTAGGATCAGGATCGCCGTGGCCAGGCCGGTCAACCCCCATCGCAGGATCTGATCCGGCAATCGGCGAGCCGGCGACCCTTCGAGGGCCGCCGGACCGCCAAGCAGTGTGGTGGCACTGGCCTCCACTACCGAGCCACTATGAGATGGCCGACCCGTTGCAGGTCATCGTGGCCAGCTGAGCCTGGTCCTTCGATACCAGGGACGAGGGCAACGGCGCGTACGGCAGCTGGTTGGAGCCGGGGCCTAGGGTGGCCTGGCCCGCGCCGAATGCGTAGGTCAGGAAGCTCTTCAGGCCGGCCGCCGTCGACGAGTTGGCGCCGCCGTCCTTGCACGGGTCCATGTACGAGACCAGGAACGTCTGGGAGACGATCGGGTACGCGCTCGCGTTGGGCGAGTTGATCGTCGAGATGCCCAGGTTGGCCGGGACCGTGATCCCGTTGGCCGCCGCCGACGTGTTCTGGATCGTCGGGAGGATGTAGGTACCCGATGAGTTCTTGATCGCCGCGTAGGTGAATCCGTTCTCCAGGGCGTAGGCCTGCTCGACGTAGCCGATCGACCCCTGGGTCTGCTTGACCGCGGCGGCCACGCCGGAGTTCTTGGCCGCGCCCGTTCCGGTCGGCCACTTCACGTCCTTACCCGCGCCGATCGTCGACTTCCAGGTCGGGCTGACGTCGGAGAGGTACGTGGTGAACCCATCGGTGGTGCCCGACGAGTCCGACCGGTGGATCACGGTAATCGACGTGCTCGGGAGGCTCATGCCCGGGTTGAGCGAGGTGATCGCCGAGTTGTTCCACTTGGTGATCTTGCCCATGAAGATGTCAGCCAGCGTCGGTCCGTCGAGCTTCAGACCGCTCTTGACCCCGGGCAGGTTGTAGGACAGCGTGATCGCGCCGAACGCGACCGGGAACTGGAGCAGCGGTCCCTTGGCCGCCGACACGTCGGACGGCTTGAGTGAAGGATCGCTCCCGGCGAAGTCGACGGTCGCGGTCTGCAGGTCCGTGATCCCCGCGCCGGAGCCCACCGGGTTGTAGTTCACGGTCAGGCCCTGAGACTTGAGGTTCGAGCCCCACTGCATATAGATCGGGGCGGCGAGGGTGGATCCGGCGCCGTTGAGCGTCGCCGCGGCGACTTTGGGGGCCGAGCTCTTCGCGGCCGTCGACGACGAGCTGCTGGACCCGCAGGCGGCCACCCCTGTCGCCGCGACGATCGCGATCGCGAATGCGCTGATGCGTCGAATGGTCACTTTTCGGTCTCCTTCATCTCGGTTGGTGTGCCAGTGTCGGAGCGACCCGACGGCGCGGTGTTACCGACTTGTGAACGCGCGGTCAGAAACCTGTGAACGCTCGGGAGCCAGGCGGTAGCCAAACCCGAAGTGGGTGTGGATGAACCGCCAGCCTGGCAACGCCTGCTCCAGCTTGACCCGCAGCCGGCGAACGTACACGTCGACCGACCGATCGCCGGGCCGCATCTCCCGGCCCCAGGCGAGACGGAACAGCTCCTCGCGAGACATGATCCGGTCCGGGCGCCTCGCAAGCTCGGTCAGCAGATGGAGCTCCCTGATCGAGAGCATCAGCGCCCGGCCGCGGGCCCGCGCGATGTGCTCGTCAGGAAGGATCTGCAGCGGCCCCACCTCGATCACATCGCGAGCGGAGGGCGCGAGCTCCACCGCCTTGCTGGCGGCGGGCTGGGCGGCGACAGGGAGTGAACGAGCGGTGGCCGACAAACTCCGGCTGATGGTGCCGGTGCGGGCTCGCGCTGACGTTACCTTGCGGTAACGCACATGTGAACAAGCTGTGATCCGGTGGAAATCAGGCGCGCTCGCGCCCGGTGGACCGCGTCAACGGCCCGGTGTTCCGCCGTTACCGACCCGCGGTCCGGCTCAGCGGACGAGCGCCGGATCCAGGTCGTTGTCGATCTGGGGCAGGCCGTCAGCAGCCGGCTCCGGCTCGGAGCCGTCGTCGGGCCGGGCGGCGAAGCGATACCCGACCCCGAAGTGGGTGTGGATGTAGCTCCACCGGGCCGACGCGGTGCGGAGCTTCTGTCGCAGCTTGCGGACGAACACGTCGACCGAACGGTCGCCGTGGGCCATCGCGTAGCCCCAGACACGCTCGTAGATCTCCTCGCGGCGCAGGACGCGGTCCGACTGCGACAGCAGGTGGAGGATCTCGAACTCGCGAGCGGTCAGCTCGACGCTGCTCTGGCCAACGTACGCCTGGTGGAGATCGGGCCGGATCGTGAGCTCGCCGACCGAGGTCGGTCCGTCGAGCTCGGGCAGCTCGCTGCGCCGATGCCGGCGCAGAGCGGCCTCGATCACGCAGATCAGCTCCTCCGGATGGCAGGGCTTGGTGATCCAGGCGTCGGCCCCCAGACGCAGGCCGCGAACCCGCTGGGCGACCGAGGAGGGCCCCGTGCAGACGATCACAGCCAGACCCGGGAGCCGGTTGCAGATCCGCTCCACGTAGTCCCAGCTGTCCGGGCCGACGACGGAGAGATCGAGCACCAGCGCGTTCAGCCGCATGGCCACCAGCGCCTCGGCCGTCACGGGGCTGGACAGAGTCCGGTGATCCCAACCGAGCGCGTGCAAGCGCTTCGCCAGCACCTGCATGAACCCGGGGTCACGGTCGATCACAGCCACCCGGAGACGGTTCTGCAGCCGCTGAGCGGAGGGTTTGACTCCCGGTTGGTCGCTGCGCTCCGCCAGCATCTGCCTCGCACTGTACCGGCCCCGTCCAACGGAACACGTTGGCGCCACCCCGGATTCACATCATCTTTACGGGGAAATAGCGGAAAACCGACCCGCCGGATGGCGGAGCGCCGAGCCGGAAGGGACCGCGGCACTCAGCGCGTAATAAGTGCGTATGAGCGCGCGCCGGAGCGACGACGGTCCTCTATCCTCCTCCGAGGCGCCCCCGCCGCACCGGACCCACCACCACGATGGCCTCTAGAACCAGACAGAAGGAAGAAGCGCGCGCTCGTCGCGTGGCCGAGGAACGCGCTCGAGTCGAGCGCGACAAGCGGCAGCGGCGCGTGCGGATGCTGGGCGGCGTCCTCGTGGCCGCCGTGGCCATCATCGCGGTGGCGATCGCCATCAGCTCGTCCGGGGGATCGAGCAGCAACGCCCCGAAGCCGGGCACCGCGGCCGCCAATAAGGAGGCGACCACGGTCAACAACCTGCTCGCGGGGATCCCGCAGTCGGGCAACCGGATCGGATCGCCGAAGGCGAAGGTCGTGGTGACCGAGTTCGGCGACCTCGAATGTCCGGTCTGCCGCGACTTCGCGCTCAGCACCGAAAGCCAGCTGATCGCCAACGACGTGCGCTCGGGCAAGGTGCAGCTCGTATACAAGTCGCTCGAGAGCGCGACCGGGAACGGACCTGACCCCAGCATCTTCCCGACCCAGCAGGCGGCCGCGTACGCCGCCGGCCTCCAGCAGAAGGCTTGGAACTACATCCTGCTCTTCTATCACGAGCAGGGAACAGAGGACACGGCCTACGTGACGCCCACCTACTTGACCGACCTGGCCCAGCAGGTGCCCGGACTGAACCTGGCCAAGTGGTCGTCGGATCGCCAGAGCTCCTCGCTTCAGCAGCAGGTCATCAACGACGAGGGGCTCGCCAAGACGCTGAACTTCCAGTACACCCCCAGCATCACGGTGCAGGGGCCGAAGGGCGAGGGGCAGCCGATCATCGGTGACACCACGTACGGCCCGCTGGAGTCCGAAATCAACGCGGTGCAGTGAGCGTCAAGCTTCGGCGCGTGATGATCGGTCTCGCGGTCGTCGGCCTCGGCGTCGCGACATACCTGACCTACATCCACTACGCCAAGATCAACCCGGCCTGCAGCCTCGGCCAGTCGTGCATCAAGGTCCAGACCTCGCAGTGGTCAAAGCTGGACGGCATTCCCGTCGCCCTGCTCGGGTTGATCGGCTACATCGGGATCCTGGCCTCGCTGCTGGCCCCGGATCGTGAGGAGACGCGGCTGGCCACCCTCGGCCTGACGGTAATCGGCTTCGGCTTCAGCGCCTACCTGACCTATCGGGAGCTGTTCTCGATTCACGCCATCTGCGAGTGGTGCGTGTCGAGCGCGGTGATCTTGACGATCCTGCTCGGGTGCGCGATCACCCGGTATCTGCTCGGCGGTTCAGCCGCACCCGACTCGACGTCCAACGGGCGCGTCCGCCGCGACGACCTCACCCCTGAGCTGCGCGACGATCTAGCGACGCGTCGCGGGTAAGGGGCCCATCCCGCTAGGCCCTGAGTGCCGTCCGCCGCGCGGCGGATGATGCAGCCGTGAGTTGGCGAACGACCCGGGCCGCTGCGCGCATGGAGGAGCACAGTCGCCAGGTCGCGGTGATCGACCTCGGCTCCAACTCCTGGCGGCTGGTGGTCTTCACGTTCGGGGGGGCGGGGGCCGATTCCTGGTGGAAGCGCACCGACGAGCTCTACGAGACCGTGCGGATCGGCGCCGGCCTGAGCGAGACCGGTCGCCTGAGCGAAGAGGCCATGGAGCGCGGGCTCGAGACGCTGACCGTGTTCGAGCACTTCTGCGCCTCGGGCGGGCTGGGCCGGGACCAGATCCACACGGTCGCCACCAGCGCGATCCGCGACGCCGCGAACGGCCGGGACTTCGTGCGTCGCGCCGAGAAGGCGGTCGACCTGGGGATCGAGGTCCTTTCCGAGGACGAGGAGGCCAGGCTGGGCTACGTCGCCGCCGTCAACACGTCGACCATCCTCGACGGCGCCGTGCTCGAGCTGGGCGGGGGCAGCATGCAGCTCATCGAGGTCGCCGGCCGGCGGGCCAAGGACCTCGTCTCCCTGCCGCTCGGCGCCGTCCGGCTCACCGAGGAGCTGCTCCCGGGCACCGGGCCGGCGCGCAAGAAGGACCTCGAGCGCGTGCGGGCTCGCGCGCGCGAGTGCCTGGACGACGTGCCGTGGCTGGCCTCCTCAGGGGGCAGGCTGGTCGGAATCGGCGGCGCGGTGCGGAACCTCGCCGACGCCGCCCAGCAGGCGGCGGGACAGTTCGACATCGGCATCCAGGGTTTCGTCCTCGTCCGCGAGGCGCTCGCCGAGCTGGTCGCGGAACTGGCCGCGCTGCCGCCCGATGAGCGGGGCACCGTCCCCGGGATCAAGCCCGGACGCGGCGACATCATCCTGGCCGCCGCGCTGACCATCGAGGGCGTGCTCGAGGTGGGCGGCTTCGAGGGCATCGAGGTCACCGAGGCCGGCCTGCGCGAGGGGGTCTTCTTCGCGCGCGAGCTGCTGGCCGATGACGAGCCGCTGTTCGACGACGTTCGCTCCGCGGCGGTGCGCAACCTGGCCATCCAGTACGAGTCCGACCTCGACCACGTCGAGCATGTGGCCCGGCTCGCACTCCAGATGTTCGACTCGCTGGTCGATGGCGGCCTGATCGATCCTCGGCCGGGCGAGCGCGAGCTGCTGTGGGCCGCCTCGATGCTCCACGACGTGGGCATGACGATCTCCTACGACGATCACCACAAGCACTCGCGGTACCTGATCGTCAGCGCGGAGCTGCCCGGATTCGACCCCCGGGAGCGCGCACTGATCGCCCAGATCAGCCGCTACCACCGCAAGGGCGCGCCCAAGCTCGGCGAGGTGGCGACGCTGGCCCAGCCGGGCGACGAGGAGCTCGTCTCGCGCTGCGCCGTCCTCCTGAGACTGGCCGAGCACCTGGAGCGGGGACGGGACCAGTCCGTCCGGCAGGCCCGCCTGCGCGCCAACGGCGACGGCGTCGACCTGCACCTGGATGCCTCCGGCGAGAACCTGATCCTCCCCCGGTGGAGCGTCGAGCGCTACGGGGACGGCGAGGCCTTCGAGCGCGTGTTCGGACGCCGGCTGCTGATCGGCTGAAGGCAGCATCTCTTCACCGGACAACACGCCCTGACCGGTCGGTCGCCGTTCACAGCCGCGCTCTAGCGAAGACACCCAGATCACGGCTACAGTTATCTGGTGCTCTGGCTGCTGCGACACGCCGAGGCAGCCGACGGAGCGCCAGACGACGCCCGTCCGCTGACCGAGCGCGGCCTCCGTCACGCGGAGGCCGCTGGCTTGGCCCTGGCCCGGCTGGGCGAGCACATCGACACCTGCCTGAGCAGCCCGAAGCTCCGGGCTCTCCAGACGGCCGAGCGGGCGTGCGAGCCGCTCGGGATCGAGGTCAGAGTCGAGCCCGCCCTGTCCGGCGAGCCGTTCGATGTGGGCGCGCTCACGGCCGGACTCGGCGATGTGCTCCTGGTCGGGCACGATCCGTCCTTCTCGCTGCTCCTGCACGATCTCACCGGGACCCAGGCGCGGATGAAGAAGGGCGGCCTGGCGGCGATCTCCAAGGGTGAGCTGGTGGTGCTGCTCCGGCCGGCCGAGCTCACCGCGATCGCCGCCCTCGGCGCGGCGGTGCCGACCGGATGAGCTCCAGCGCACCGATCCCGGCCAGCGCCTCCAATGACGCAGCCGCAGCCGTGCAGGCCAGGACCACCGCGGCTCAGGCCAGAGGGATCAGCGATGTCCGCACCCCCGAGTCGATCATCTTCGCCGAGTTCACGGATCCGGCCCTGTTTGCCAACCGCGAGCTGTCCTGGCTCGATTTCAATGACCGCGTGCTCCAGCTGGCCGAGGATGAGTCGCTGCCGCTCCTGGAGCGTGTGAAGTTCCTGGCCATTTTCGTCACCAACCTCGACGAGTTCTTCATGATCCGCGTGGCTGGGGTCCACGATCAGGTCGAGGCACGGATCGACGCCCGCGGTCCCGATGGCCTCTCGCCGACCGAGACCCTGCGAGGTATCGCCGAGAAGACCAGCGCGCTCGACCGCCGCCACTCGCGTCAGTTCAGGGACGTGGTTCTGCCCGAGCTCGCCGAGCACGACATCAGGATCGTCAGCTGCGAGGACTCCGGCGCCTCCGAGGAGGTGATCGAGCGCCACTTCCGCGAGCAGATCTTTCCGGTGCTCACACCGCTGGCCATCGGCCCGGGGCGGCCGTTCCCGTACATCTCCAACCTGTCCCTGAGCCTGATCGTCCGCCTCCGCGACCCGGAGTTGGACCACGACTCGTTCGCGCGGGTCAAGGTGCCCAAGGAGGTCCTACCGCGGTTCGTGGAGATCCTGCCCAGCACGTTCATCCCGCTCGAGGACATCATCGCCCGCCATCTCGATGCCCTCTTCCCCGGCCTGGAGATCATCAGCCACGACCTGTTCCGGGTGACCCGCGACGCCGATTTCGAGGTCAACGACGAGGCCGACGACCTGCTCCAGGAGGTCGAGGAGGAGCTCCGCCAGCGGCGCTTCGGTGAGGTCGTCCGGCTCGAGGTCAATGCGGGCATGGATCCGTTGCTGCGCTCACGCCTGATCGACTGGCTGGACGTCAACGACAACCAGGTCTACGACGTCGAGGGCATGCTCGATCTCTCAGACCTCTGGCAGATCGTCGGTGTCGAGGGGCACGCCGACCTGCGGCTGCCGCCCTGGTCGCCGGTCATGCACCCGGCCTTCAGCCCCGCTCCGAGCGACAACGGCGACAAGCCCGAGGTGTTCGCCCCGATGCGGGCCGGCGACGTACTCGTCCACTACCCCTACCAGTCGTTCGCCACCAGCGTCGAGCGCTTCGTCGAGCAGGCCGTCGATGACCCGAACGTGCTGGCCATCAAGATGACCGTCTACCGCACCTCGGATGACTCCGACCTCGTCCCGTCGCTGATCCGCGCTGCCGAGAAGGGCAAGCAGGCGGTCTGCCTGGTCGAGCTCAAGGCCCGCTTCGACGAGCGCCTGAACATCCAGTGGTCGCGAGCCCTGGAGAAGGCGGGCGCGCACGTCGTGCACGGGATCCCTGGCCTCAAGACCCACGTCAAGGCGATTCTCGTGGTCCGCCGCGAGCGCGGCGGGGTGCGCAACTACGTGATGATCGGGACGGGGAACTTCCACGCCAAGAATGCCCGCCTGTACGAGGACTTCGGGCTGTTCACGACCAACCGTGAGCTCGGCCAGGAGGTCGCCAACCTGTTCAACACCCTGACCGGGTACGGCCACCCCGTCCGCGAGCGCAAGGTGCTGGTCGCGCCCGGCTCTATGCGCCAGGGCCTGCTCGAGGAGATCGACCGCACGATCGCCGCCCACGAGGCCGGCGAGCCGGCCCGGATCGTCATGAAGATGAACGCGCTGGTCGACCGACGGTGCATCCAGGCGCTGTACCGCGCGTCACGGGCCGGAGTGCCGATCGACCTCAACGTTCGCGGTATCTGCTGCCTGATCCCGGGGCTGCCGGGAATCAGCGAGACGATCAACGTCGTCTCGATCGTCGGCCGGTTTCTGGAGCACTCCCGCGTCTACGCCTTCTACCGCGGCGACGAGCGCGTCTACTACATCGGCTCCGCCGACCTCATGCCCCGCAACCTCGACACGCGCGTCGAGCTGCTGGTCCCGGTCGAGGACCCCGATCTCCAGACCGAGCTCGACGACACGCTCGAGCGCTGCCTGGCCGATGACACCAACGCGTGGACGCTGGGCTCCGACGGGACCTGGACCCGGCGCACCGGCGACACCCGCTCGGTGCACCGCGAGCTCATGGAGTGGGCGCTCGCGCAGTGGTCGGCGGCAGGGAGCTGACCGGGCGGTCGCGCAGTGGTCGGCGGCAGGGAGCTGACCGCCGCCGACCCCTGCGCCCGCTATCCGCCGGAGGGCGGTGTGTTAGGCCGGAGGCCCAGCTTGAGCTTGATCGTGTGGACGGCGCCGCTGCGATTGACGGTCAGCGTGATGGTCTGGCCGGGGTTGTAGGTGTCGACCGTCTCGATGAACTGCTGGGTCGAGGTGATCGCCTTGCCGTCGATCGCGGTGACGACGTCGTTCTGCTGCAGTCCCGCCGTCGACGCCGGTGAGCCCGGCTGGATCGAGCTGATCTGCGCGCCGCCGGTCGACGTCGCGTTGAGGAACACGCCGACGTAGGCGTGCCTGACCGGGTGACCGGCGAGGATCTCGTTGGCGATGTGCGCGACGGTGTTGGAGGGGATCGCGAACCCGACGCCCGAGCTCGAGCCCTGCCCGTTGGAAGTCGTGTTGTTGGTCTCGATCTGATCAGAGAGGCCGAGCACATGACCGTTCCCGTCCAGGAGCGGGCCACCGGAGTTGCCGGGGTTGATCGCCGCATCGGTCTGGATCGCCCCGGTGATCGTGTAGTTGTTCGGCGCGGTGATGCTGCGGCCGACCTGGCTGACGATTCCCTGGGTCACCGTCTCGGGCAGACTGAACGGGCTGCCGATGGCGACAACCGGGTCGCCGACCTGGGCGTTGGATGAGTCGGCGAAGGCGATCGGATGGAGCTCCGACGCGGGGACGTTGACGTGGATCACCGCGACGTCGGTCGACGGGTCGGTGCCCACGACCTTGGCGCCGACCTTGGTGCCGTTCTCGAACGTGACCGTGACCGAGGTCGCCCCGTCGACCACGTGCTCGTCGGTGAGGATGTCGCCCTTGGTGTCATAGACGACTCCGGCGCCCTCGCCCTCCGTCTGCTGGGAGCCGCCGAAGAAGCCGTTGCTGGTCGTCGAGGTGACGGTGATGTCGACGACACCGGGAGCGTCCTGACGGTAGATCTGATTGATCGTCAAGCCTCGAGTCGAGGTCAGCGAGGTGGGGAGGCTGGGCGCCGACTGGACGACCGTGGTGGTCACCGAGCGGCTGGACGTGGTCGTCCCGCCGCTGGCGACCGCCACGGCAATCGCCGCGCCGGCGATGGCGCCGCCAAGGATCGGAAGCAAACGGGCGGGTTTCATGAAGTCGGGCTCTCCCTGGGGAAGTCAGCTCTGTGGATGTCTACCCAGTACAGCAGGGTCCAATGAGAAACCATGAAAGGAAGGATGAGAGCCGCCTAAGAACCGCGGCTCACGCCGTCGGCGGCACCTGCGTGGGCGGCCCGGCCGCGGCGGGCGGGGGCGGCGTGAACAGGCTCCCCGGCAGCGCGGAGTTGGGCGGAGGCGAGCCCCGGAACGCCCCCTGATGGGAGCCCCACGCACGGAGGGCCGGATGCATCGGCGCGCGGGTGACCAGCCCGGCGATCAGGGCCGACATGGCGCGCGCGATCCGCTGCTCCTGTGCCTTTGTCAGGTGACCTTTGCTGACCGCCCTGTCGAGCCTCGTGGTCAGCGGTCCAATGATCGCCTGTTCGAGTCCCGAGACCGACTTTCCGGAGCTCTTGGCGATCTGAGCCAGCGACTTGCCGGAGCTCAGATCCTTCACCAGCTGTGAGCGGGTCAGGCCGAGGTACTTCGCGGCCGACCCGAGCGGCCCGCTCACCAGCAGGCCCATCGGCCCCCGGAGCAGACCGGGGGGGCGAGCGGCGGGGGGTGCGACGGCGCGGGGCCCGAATCCGCGCAGTCCGAGTCCGGGGAGTCCGAGTCCCCGCGGTCCGAGTCCGAGGAGTCCGAGTCCGCGCGGTCCGAGTCCGCGCGGTCGGAGTCCGAGCGGTCCGAGTCCGCGCGGTCCGAGTCCGAGGCCACCGGGCAGGAACGGCACGGCTCCACCGGCCTGGATCTGCTTCTCGATTCTGTTGGCCTGGGCTTGGGTGAGCGTCCCAGCCTTGACGGCGGCGTTGAGGCGGTCCAGATAGGCCGCCTTGATCGCCGCGTTCAGCTGGGCCGGGGTCACGTTCAGCCGCCTGGCGACGTCGTTGAGGAAGGCCTGGCGCGGGCTGGTGCTCGACTCGGTCGCCGCGTATGCGCCGCCCGCGAACGCCGCAACGGCGAGCACCGTGGCACCGATCAACACCTTGTGCTTCAGGTTCTTCGCGGGCACTTGACACCTCCCGGCTGTGGCCAACCCAGCAAACTATGACTCCCGGCCGGCCGCCGATCGTGGCAGTCGACTGTGAGAGGACTGTAAGAGTGCTCTCCGGGACCGGAGGATCCTATGCAGGCGTGCCGCCTCCTTCTCAGGAGCGTCCCGGAGCCTCTCCCACGTGATCCGCACCGTCTCCAGGCCCAGCGCCAGCATCGCGGCATCCCGCTCGCGATCGCTCTGGAAGCTGTCCCGGCTGGAGTGAAAGTCCCAGCCGTCGAGCTCGACGATCAGGCGCTCCGCGGGAAAGTACGCGTCCACCTCCGCGCCGGCGACACGCGTGTTGACGAGCGGCCGCGGGAGTCCGAACCGCTCGCAGAAGGCCAGAAATGCGTCCTCGAACTCTGAGCGGGTCGGGTTGGTGGGAGCGTCCAGGAAGGGCCGCAGGCGCCTGGCCCCCGGGTGGCGCGGGCAGCGTTGCAGCAGCTCGGCAAGCGCCTCGAGGCGCAGCTGGCCGGACCGGCGCAGGTCGTTGACCGCGCGGGTCAGCGTCCTCTGCTTGACCCGCGGGGCGATGTCCAGGAGCGTCCGCGCCGGGCTGGTGACCCGGATCCCTGCCTGCCAGCGGATGTCCGCGCGGCTGAGCGCGGCTCGGTGGATGCGGATCCCCGCGCGGCGACGTGCCGAACGCACCGTGACCTCGAACGGCGTGTCCCAGCGCTTGAAGATCCCCCATAGCGTGGCCGCGGAGCCATGGCTGAGCACGGCATCGGGGCCGCAGGCGAGCAGCGCCCCTTTCGCCCGGTCCTGCGGCAGCGTCGGCCGGTGCCCCACGGCGTAGACGCCGTTGTATTCGGTGATGAGACGGCCGGCCTTCACGCGGTACTCGATCTGGTACCGGCTTTCACCGAGGGCCAACAGCTGCTTGCGCTTCACATAGCCGCCCTGGCCATGGGCCAGGGTGGCTATCCGGCCGTCAGTCGGGGCCGTCACGATGAGCGCGAACGATTTTCCGGAAATAGTCCGGCTTTTTCATCACGCTCAGTAAGAGCCTGGCGCTAGGGCTTTCCACCCCCCAATGTCACGAAATAGTCAAGCGCCTCGGGGTTGGCCAGAGATTCCCGGGATGCCGCCTGGTCGGCCGGGACGCCCATCAGGATCCGCTTCACCGGGACCTCGAGGACCTTGCCCGACAGGGTCCGCGGCACCTCGGAGATCTGGCGGATCTCGTCGGGCACATGGCGCGGCGAGCAGTCCTCGCGGATCCGCCGGCGGATGGCGGCGACCAGCCCGTCGTCCAGGACGAGACCGTCACGCAGGACGACGAACAGCGGCATCCACCCCTGTTCGTGGCCGGGTCGGGGCACGTCGACCACCAGCGCGTCCACGACCTCGGGCAGCGAGAGGACGGCGCGGTAGATCTCGCTCGTCCCCATCCGGACGCCGCCCCGGTTGATCGTCGAGTCCGAGCGCCCGTAGATGATCGCGGTCCCGCGCTGCGTGATCTCGATCCAGTCGCCGTGGCGCCAGATGCCGGGGTAGACCGAGAAGTAGCTCTCCCGCAGACGCGAGCCATCCGAGTCGCCCCACAGATACAGGGGCATCGAGGGCATTGGCTTGGTGATCACCAGCTCGCCCACCTCGTCGATCAGCGGCCGCCCTGCCGGGTCCCAGGCCTCGACCGACGCGCCCAGCATCCGGCCCTGGAGCTCGCCCAGGTACACGGGGAGCGTCGGGACGCCGCCCACGAAGGCCGTGCACAGGTCCGTTCCCCCCGAGGTCGAGAACAGCCAGGTGTCGTCACCGAGCTGCTCATAGATCCACCGGAAGCCCTCGGGGGACAAAGGCGAGCCAGTCGACCCGACGGCTCGCAAGGCCGACAGCGACCGGCCATCGCCGCGGACTGAAATCTCGGCCTTCATGCAGGCGGCAATGAATGCCGCGCTGGTCCCGAAGCAGGTCATCCCGGTCCGCTCGGCCAGGTCCCAGAGCACGCCCATGTCCGGATAACCGGGGTTTCCGTCGTACAGAACGATCGAGGCCTCGGTCAGCAGCACGCCGACCAGGAAGTTCCACATCATCCATCCGGTGGTCGAGAACCAGAAGAGTCGGTCGCCGGCCTGGGCGTCGAGATGCAGGAGCCCCTTCTTGAGCTGTTCGATCAGGATCCCACCGTGGCCGTGGACGATCGGCTTGGGCAGCCCGGTGGTCCCCGAGCTGTAGAGCACCCACAGCGGGTGATCGAACGGCACCGGGGTGAACTCGAGCGACCCACCGCCCGCGAAGAAGGCGGGGTCCCACCCACGTCCGTCCAGATAGCCGAACCGCACGACCCTCGCTGACCGGACGACTGCGGCGATCTCATCGACCGCCGGCCGCCGGTCGTAGTCCCGCCCCCCGTACCGATACCCGTCCACGGCCAACAGCACCTTGGGCTCGATCTGCGAAAACCGGTCGATCACGCTCCGGGCCCCGAACTCGGGCGCCGCCGAAGACCACACGGCTCCGATCGACGCGCAGGCCAGGAACGCCGCCACGGTCTCCGGAATGTTCGGCATGTACGCGGCCACCCGATCCCCGGGACCGACGCCCAGCGACCGCAACCCGACGGCCACGGCAGCCGTCTGCGCGCGCAGCTCGCCCCACGTCCACTCCCCCAGCGGGCGCAGCTCGGAGGCGTGCCGGATGGCGATGGCCCCGGGGTCCTTGCCCGCGAAGATGTGCTCGGGATAACTCAGCCGGGCGCCCGGGAACCACTGCGCCCCCGGCATCGAGGTCGATCCGAGCACGCGGTCGGCCGGCGCCTCGAAACGGACTCCGGAGAACTCGACGACCGAGGACCAGAACGCCTCGAGGTCGTCGACCGACCACCGCCAGAGCTCCTGGTAGTCGTCAAAGCTCAGCCCTCGGCGCTGCTCCAGCCACTCCTGAAAGCGGGTCAGCGTGGCCCGTTCGATCCGATCGTGCGAGGGCGTCCAGAGCACCTCGGGCTGCACGGCGGTCATCGCAGCCAGTATCTCGTAGTAGCTTTCACGCCCATGCTCGGGACCGCCGCCACCCACCAGGAGCCGAGTCCGCCCGAACGGGCGGACGAACTGGCCGAGATCGTCCTACCGGACCAGAACGGCAACGACGTCCGCCTCGGCGACCTGTGGAAGGACGGGCCGGCGGCGCTCGTCTGGCTCAGGCACTACGGGTGAATTTTCTGTAGAGCGCACGCCGTTCAGTTGAACGGCGCACGGAAGCAGTTCGAGGCCGCCGGGACCAACCTGGTGCTGATCGGCCAGCTCACGCCCCGCCACGCCGCGGAATTCCGTCGCCGCCAGAAGATCGAGCTGCCGGTCCTCGCCGACGAGGACCGCGCCAGCTACAGGGCGGCCGGCGCCAAGGTCGCGACTTTCGGCGAGCTCCTCGGGCCCAAGGTGGTGGCGAAGGGCATCGCGACTTCCCGCGAGACGCGCCAGGTCCAGGGCAAGACGGCGGGGCACCCGGCACAGCTCGGCGGCGCGATGGTGATCGGCCCCGGGAACGAGGTCCTGTGGTCGCACATGTCCCAGGACGCAGGCGACAACGCCTCACCGGAGGAGATTCTCGCGGCCGTCCAGGCCGGCTAGCTAGTGGGTCGGGAGCCTCACTGAAGCGCTACAGGCCGGCCGCCGCCCTGATGGTGGCGACCGTCGCAGCGGCATCCTCGACCGAGACCACCAGGCGTCCGAACGGCGCCGGCGGGGCGGATCCGGCGTAGGGCAGACCACGGCTGTGGCTCGACCGCCACCTGGGTCACGGCCGAGACCGGTACCGGGACGTTGGCCTGCATTGCGGCGATCTGCTCCCAGAGCGAGAGCTCGACGACGAGCCGGCCGTCTTGCACCGTCAGGGCAGCCATCGGTTACGGGATGATCCAGCCGTGGCCGACGATCCCGACACCCTAGTGACGGCGCCGTTCGCGGGAACCGTGATCGCCATCGCCCGTGCCGCGCAGGAACAGGTCGGGAAGGGCGAGGCGCTCGTCGTCCTGGAGGCGATGAAGATGGAGCACGAGGTGGTGGCCGAGAGCTCCGGCACCATCCGGCAGGTCGAGGTCGAGGTCGGTCAGACGGTCCAGGAGGGCCAGCTCCTGGTCGTGGTGGCACCCGGCGAGCCACCGGCCGAGGCCCAGACCACAGACGACCAGCCCGAGCCAGACGAGACCCGCGAGGATCTCGAGGCCGTGATCGAGCGCCACGCGATCGGTCTCGACGCCGCCCGGCCCGACGCCGTCGCCAGGCGCCACGAGCTGGGGCGCCGAACCGCTCGCGAGAACCTGGCCGAGCTCGTCGACGAGGGCACGTTCGTGGAATACGGGCCGCTCATCTTCGCCGCCCAGGAGGCCCGGCGGGACAAAGACGAGCTGATCAGGCGCACGCCCGCCGACGGGCTGGTGGCCGGCGTTGGCGAGATTGACGGCCGCCCGGCCGTCGTCCTCTCCTACGACTACACCGTCCTCGCCGGCACCCAGGGAATGCGCAACCACTTCAAGAAGGACCGGCTGTTCGAGATCGCCGAGCGTCGCCGGTTGCCGCTGGTCCTGTTCGCGGAGGGAGGTGGCGGGCGCCCGGGGGACGTCGACTGGCCGCATGTCGCCGGCCTGGACTGCCGCGCCTTCCACCTGTTCGCAGCGCTCAGCGGTCTCGTGCCGCTGGTCGGGATCGCCTCGGGCTACTGCTTCGCGGGCAACGCCGCCCTGCTCGGGTGCTGCGACGTGGTCATCGCCACCGAGGATTCGAGCATCGGGATGGGCGGACCGGCGATGATCGAGGGCGGGGGCCTCGGCGTCTTTGAGCCCGACGAGGTCGGACCGATCTCCGTCCAGGCCGCCAACGGGGTGGTCGACCTGCGGGTGGCCGACGACGCCGCGGCGGTCCAAGCGGCCAGGCGATACCTCGGGTATTTCCGGGGGGCAATCGAGCCCAGCCAGCCGGCCCCGCCCGACCAGCGACTCCTCCGCCACATGATTCCGGCCAACCGCAAGCGCATCTACGACGTCCGCCGGGTGGTCGCGGCGCTGCTGGACGACGTGCTCGAGCTTCGGCGGGAGTTCGGCCTGGGCATCGTGACCGCGCTGGCCCGGTTGGAGGGCCGGCCCCTCGGCCTGATCGCCAACGACCCCTCGCACCTGGGCGGCGCGATCGACGCTCACGGCGCCGACAAGGCCACGCGGTTCATGCAGCTATGCGACGCGTTCGACCTGCCGATCCTGTTCCTATGCGACACGCCCGGGTTCATGGTCGGACCGGCGGCCGAGCGCACGGCCACCGTGCGCCACTTCGCCCGCATGTTCCTGACCGGCGCCAATCTCGCGGTCCCCATCGGCACGATCGTGCTGCGCAAGGGCTATGGGCTCGGAGCGCAGGCGATGGCCGGGGGCGGCTTCAAGGCCGGCCTGTTCTGCGTCGGCTGGCCGACCTCCGAGTTCGGCGGCATGGGCCTCGAGGGCGCGGTGCGGCTCGGGATGCGCCGCGAGCTGGAGGCGATCGAGGATCCGGCCGAGCGCCAGCGTGCGTTCGAGGCCACGGTGGCCGCCGCGTACGAGCGCGGCCAGGGCATCAACATG
The DNA here is from genome assembly GCA_963704385.1 of uncultured Solirubrobacterales bacterium. Lineage (GTDB taxonomy): Bacteria > Actinomycetota > Thermoleophilia > Solirubrobacterales > Solirubrobacteraceae > Palsa-465. Next base: position 3,182,456 of record OY969904.1, on the reverse strand, counting down.
GCCGCCTACGGGGAGATCGACGACGTGATCGACCCCGCCGACAGCCGTCGTTGGATCGCCACCCTGTTCACCGAGCGCACGGGCGAATGGTGGACCCGCCCAGGCAAACGGCGACCAAACGTCGACGCGTGGTGACTCGACGAGGCGTGGCCCCGAGGACCGGCTGGCGGGCCAGGTGGGAGTCACGACCTGGACCGCCGCCGGTTCCCGAGTTGCGGGCAAAGGTTGATCCCGCAGCGACGAGGCGCACTTCGTCGCAGCCAATTGGCCACGCCGGAGCTTAGGAATAGAGGTGTCAGGTCACCGTAAGCCGCCCAGACTTCCCGAGCTTCACGGGACCTGCGCGCCCGGGCCCTGGATCACTGGCGGGTTGTAATAGAACTGGTAGGCAGGACGCGGGGTGGAGAACGACGCCGGAGATGGGCCGCCATCCTGGCTCGGAAGCGCGGCCGCGAACAGGCGCGAGAGGATCAGAGCCAGCACCGCCGTTCCCGCGACCAACCACAGAGCGACGACCGCGGGCCGCAGCCACACCGGGCCGGCTGCCCTCGGCGTCAGGGCGGTGGCCGCAGCGGCGGCGGCCGGGGCGCGTGCGGTCGGGGCGCGAGCGGCCCAAGCGCGCGCCGGCGGGGCGGGGGTGTACGTGCTCGGCACCCGGGCCGGCGATGCCGGACCCGGGTAGCGCTCGCCCAGCCCGCCACCGGCCAGCTGCTCGGACAGCGCCCGCTGCCACTCGCCGGCCGGTGGGCGGTTGGCCGCGTCACGGTCCAGCGCCCGGGTGAGCAGGCCGCGGAGCTCGGCCGGTACATGCCCCAGGTGGGGCTCCAGCTCCCGGGCGTCGTGGGAGCGCGCGAACAGACGGAGAACGATGAGCCCGAGCTTGTAGGCGTCCGCGGCGCGTGCGCTCGGCCGCTCGGCGAAGGCGGCCGGCATGTTCCAGTCGCCGGTCTCGACCGGCTCGAGCGCCTGGCGGCCGCGGAACACCATCGAGTCGCAATCGATGAAGCACACCGACGGCCCGGCGGCGCCGAAGCCGACGAGCAGGTTGCTGGGGGCGACGTCGCTGACGACGATCGCGTGCCGATGCAGGTAGCCGAGCGCCTCGCTGATCCGCTCGGCCACCCGCGCTCGCGTGACCGTGTCGAGCCGTACGTCGAGGCCGCGCATCTGCAGGTAGTCGTCGGGTCCGAGGAGGTGCTCGAGAGCCAGCAGGACGCCCTCCCGCCGCCCGCTGGGCATCACGAAGGGCGCCGCGAACCGCCCGGCGACGTCCGGCATGGCGATGCCGACGGGCATCAGGCCCGAGTTGACGACGGCCAGAGGCCACGCGGCCAGCCGGTGAAGACGCAGCCGCTCCTCGGGGGCGAGCGAGCGGCTCCAGCCCACCATGTCCACGAGCACCCGCGCCGTCGCGACGGGCACGGCCCGGCGATAGAGCTTGACCACGACCGGTCCCCCACCCAGTTCCACGGGCATCTGCGTCGGCCGGTGCACGCGCCCCTGGCCCCCGAGCCGGCTGATCGGCGCAAGCTCACCGAAGGCCTTGACCTGCACGGCGTGGCGCTCGAGCGGCACCCACTCGGCAGCCGGGCTCCGGAGCGCGCTCATGGACCGAACCATACGGCGACCAGGCTGCGGTCGTCATCGTAGGTGCTGCGACTGAAGTCGAGCAGCCGGGCGAAGTCAACAATGTCAGGCGGGCTGGCCAGCTCCCGAACCAGGGTCCGTCCGACCTCGTTTCGGCCCCCGGCCAGCGGCAGGGCCAGCCCATCGGTGCACAACAGGAGAACGTTCCCGGGCTCGAGCGTGCACGCGTGCTCGGTCTGCGCCCGGACCGTGCGCGGCAGCGCCTGGACGCCGCCGCCGATCAGGTCGTCGGCCTGACTGGGCTCGCCGGTCAGGGCATCGAACTGGCCCGCGGCGAGCATGAAGGCGGGCGAGTCGCCCACGGCCGCCACCTGTACCCGGGGGGCGGCCCCGTCGTCGCCGCCTGTCACCGCCGCCACCAGCAGGGTCGTCGCCAGCGACCTGGACGTCTCCTCGACCCCGGCGTCGGGAGCGCCGGCGTGGCGCCGATGCTCCTCGACCAGCGCCCACGCCGCTTGCCCGAAGACGTCGTCCCAGTCCACCGCCGCCGTGCCATCGTCGAGCTGGCGAGCCGTCGCGGCGGTGGCGTGGCGCACGGCGAGCGCGGCCGCGAGGTCAGAGCGGGGCGCTGCCGAGACCCCATCGGCGACGGCGGCGACCAGCGTGCACGTTGGCTCGTGAAGCCGCAGGCACACGTCGTCCTGCCTCGGCCCGCCGGCGAAGCGCTTGTACAGGCCGCGGACCGACGCCGCCCGCACCGTGAGGCCAAACGCTCCGCCACCGTCGGCGATGGCGTCAGGCCGGTAGGGCTCGGCCGCGGCCAGCCTGACATCCACTGCCGGCGCCGGCTCCCCGATGGTCAGCGGACCGCGGGCCAGCCGGGTTCGTCGTCGGACCGGCCGGCTGGCGCTCCGCTGCCCCTCCGACGAAGCCATCCCGGCCGCTACACGAGCGGCGCGTCGAGCCTGCACAAACCCCTCGGGCTTCTCGAACTCGATCGTCTGCTCCCCACGGTCCAGCCGCTCGGCCGAGGAGACCATCGAGTTGAGCATCGACGTGGCGAACTCGGAGATCGCCCCCGCCGTCGAGGAGCCCTCGGTCATCATGAAGGCGTAGCGGGGCGCGGTGGCCACCTGTTGGATGACCTTGGCGTCGGCGTCACCCACGCCAAAGGCCAGGATGTTCGGACGCTCCTTGAACTCGGCGTCCCGGAGCTCGCCCAGGCGCGCCTGCCACCTCTCCTCTTTCTCGGTCGGCAGACCGTCGCTGAGGAAGAACACGGACGGGCGATGCACCTGGTAGCCGCTGCCCTTCAGGAGGGCGACGTCTCCGGGGATCGTCTGACGGAGCGCTTCCAGAGCGCTGGCATAGCTGGTCCCGCGCCCGCGGGGCGACAGGGTCGGGAGGATCAGGTCCTCGGTCAGCTCGGACAGCTCCAGGCGCGTCTGGGCCGTGTCCGCGAACGTGATGATCCCGAACCTGACCTTCTTGCCGATCAGCGGGTGCTTGGCCACCTCGTCGCGCAGGTCGATCAGACCCTGGTTGACCGCGGCGATCGGCGCCCCGGCCATCGAGTGCGACTCGTCGCCGACAAAGTAGATCGGCAGCACCTGCCCGATCACGGCACCGGCGGGCGACGCGGCGTCACCGGACGCCTGCCCGGCCGCCGGCACCGGTGCCGGCGCCTCCGTAGCCCCTGACGACCACAGCGGGGCCTTTCGGCTGGATGGGAGCTTCAGCTTCATACGGTCTGCCCAACCGATCAGCTGCTCGCCGTGGTGCTCGTCGTACTGGTGGGCCTGGCCGGCACCAGGATGCTCTGGCAGGCGCGGCTGGCGGCCACGAACTTGGGGTTCGTCCGGATGTTCGACGGGAACACCGAGCCGTGCCCGGAGAAGTTCGGGTTCGGCAGGTTGTAGCCGTGCTGACGAACGCACGTCACGTACTTCGTGATCGCCGTGTGGGAGAGCCTGAACCGGTGGGCCCCGCCCCGGAACCGGAAGTTCCCGCCGCCGCAGGCCTTGAACGCGGCCGCGAACTTGGGGTTGCTGCGGAAGCCACCGGCTCCGCCGCCGCCCCCGAAGAAGCCGCCGCCCGCGCCGGGGGGGGCGCCCCCGCCCGCTCCCGGGGTCGTCCCCGTCCCGGCGCCGGCCGGGCGCGCGGGGAGCGTGACGCCGTGCTGCTTCAGGCAGGCGGTGAACGTGGCTCGGTTGAACCCGGACGTGCCGGCCGGGGTCGTCGACGCGGTGGGGTGCGCCGACGCCGAGGCGCCGGTGGTCGAGCTGCTGGAGCTGGACCCGCACGCGGCGACGCTCCCGGCCACGGCCAGCACCCCCAGCGCGAGCACCGCCCGCCGAGGTGAGATGTCAGTGAGTTTCATTACCTGGATCCTTTCTTGCAATACATGTCGATCAACCGCCGCCGAACAGCGAGCTGACGGCGGAGCCTGAGCTGCTCGGAGAGCTGCTCGAAGAGCTTGTGGTGCTGGACCTGTTACCCGAATCGCTGACGGAGGTCGCGGAGATCGTGCCGTCGGAACCCTTCGCGCCCTCGATCGTGACCGAGTCGCCAGGACGAATGGCCGATTTGGAGACGCCAACGCTCTTGCTGACGTTGGTCGCACTCGAGAGCGTGACCTTGACGACGTTGCCCGTGGAGGTCTCGGTGACGTAGATGTTCTTGCCGTCGACACTGCTCACGGTGCCGAACGTGCCGCTACCGAAAGCGGCCGCAAGCGCGCTTCGCCCAGTCCCGCCGAAGAAGCTCGCGGCCGCGCCGGACCGCCCCGTCGCGCCCGCGCCCGTGGCCCCGCCTCTCGCCGCGGCGGTCAGCGCAGACAGGCCCCCGGCCGAGCTGGTCGAGCTCGGCAGCTGGCCCTTCTCGACGCGCACACCCGCGTAGAAGCAGGCCGCGCCGACGATCACCGCGAACAGCGCGGCACTGCCGCGGGTCAAGAACTGGCGGCGGCGGCGGGCCGGAAGCGCGAGCGTCTCGTCGTCCTCATAGCCGTCCCAACCCTCCTCCGGGGTGTCGTACGGGATAGCGCTCATCTCTGGTTCCTCTGTTGGTTGACTGGACAAGTCTGGAGTCGGTTCGCTCGGCATGTGTTGAGATCACTCGAAGCGCAGCGCCTCGATCGGGCGCATCGCGGCGGCCCGACCCGCTGGGTAGGTGCCGAAGAACAGACCGATCAGCACCGCGGCGCCAAAGGCGAGGCCTATCGAGTAGGGCGCGATTGAAGGTTGCACGCCGGCGATCTTGAACTGGCTGCCGATGACCCCGGCCACGACTCCCAGGATGCCGCCGAAGAACGAGATCAGCACCGCCTCGACGAGGAATTGGATCAGGATGTCGGCGTGCCGGGCACCGACCGCCTTGCGGATCCCGATCTCCCGCGTCCGTTCGGTGACCGACACGAGCATGATGTTCATCACCCCGATTCCGGCGACCAGCAGTGAGATCGCGGCGACCTCGCCAAGCAGCGTGGTGAACACCTTACTCGAGGCGGTCGAGGTCTGAAGGATCGAGCTTTGGTTCTCGACTTCGAAGTTACTGCTGGTCAGCGAACTGGCGGTCGGCGGGTCGAGCTGGTTGAGGATGTCGGTGACCTCCGTTTGCGCGGCGCCCAACGCCTTTTGCGACCTCGCCTCAACGAGGATCTGGTTGATGCCGCCGTAGCCGGTGAGGGTGTCCTGGACCGCCGTCAGCGGCGCGATCCCGACGTCGTCCTCGTCCGTCGTTCCATTGGACCCCTTCGGGTTGGTCACGCCGATCACGTCGTAGTTGGTGCCGTTGACGCCGACCGTGTCACCAACCGGGTCCTGACCGCCGAACAGTTCGCTGACCACCGTCGGGCCGACGACCACCACCCGGCTGTGGTTGGTGACGTCCGCCTTCGTGAACCACGATCCCGTGGCCATCGTGTAGTCGCGGGCCTGCTGATAGCTCGGCGTCGTGCCAGCGAACGTCGACGGCGCGTAAGTGGTGTCACCGTATGTGAGCGTGACGTCGCCGGCGGTGACGACCGGCGACGCGGTGAGGACGTCGGGCGCCTGGAAGCGGTTCTGGAGCGCGTCAGCATCTGCCACGGTCAGCTGGGTGCTGCTGCTCGCCCCCCCGCGAAAAAGCCCGCCGAGCGTCGGAGCCGCCGAGACCGTCAGGATGTTCGAGCCAAGGGCGTTGATCTGGTTGGCGACGGCATCCGAGGAGCCGGTGCCGACCGAGATCAGCACGATCACCGAGCCGACGCCGATCATGAGCCCCAAGATGGTGAGGCCTGAGCGCAGCTTGTTTGCGGTCAGACCCCCGAACGCGACCCGGAGAGTCTCGGTCACGCGACTCCCTTCTCAGCGTGCGGATGCTCGTCGGAGATGATCCCACCGTCCCTGATCCGAACCACCCTGCGGGCATGGGTGGCGACCTCATCCTCATGCGTGATCAGGATGATCGTCCGCCCCTGGTTGCTAAGGCGCTGGAAGAGGCTCAGCACGTCGGCGCCGGCCACCGTGTCGAGGTTGCCGGTTGGCTCATCGGCGAGGATCATCGCCGGGTTGGTGACCAGTGCGCGGGCGATCGCGACGCGCTGCTGCTGGCCGCCCGAGAGCTCCGAGGGCAGATGGTGGACTCGGTCGCCGAGCCCGACCTGGCGCAGCGCCGCCAGCGCCCGTCGCCGGCGCTCGGCTCGCGGGACCCCAGCATAGGACAGCGGTAGCTCGACGTTCGCGAGTGCCCGCGTCCGCGGGATCAGGTTGTAGGTCTGGAAGACGAATCCGATGTAGCGGTTGCGGACGTCCGCCTGGCTGTCCTCATCGATGGCGCGCACGTCGAGGCCGTTCAGCATGTAGGTGCCGCTGGTCGGTGTGTCGAGGCAGCCCATGATGTTCATCAGCGTGGTCTTGCCGCTGCCCGACGCGCCCATGATCGCCACATACTCGCCGCGCTCGATCCGCAGGCTGACACCCCGCAGCGCCGCCACCGCGATGTCGCCAACGCGGTAGATCTTGCGCACGTCCCGGACGTCGATCACCGGCACGTCCCGGCGCCGAACACGCCGCGGATCTGGTCTCTCGACCGCCGTCGTTACCGTCGCCTGCGGCGGCCGCTCTCCGTGCCGCGTTCGCAGCGCCCGCTGCGCCCGCAGCACGGCCTCACGCCGGGGCGGGCGCTCCCGGCGAGGCATCAACCGCCTCCGCCGCGGAAGAACGCCCCGCCGCCGCCGCCGCCGAAGAACCCGCCGCCGCCTAGGGCCCGGGCCGCGCCGCCGCCGAGGCCGGTACCGCCGAGGGTTCCGGTCGAGCTGGTGGTGGAGGTCGAGGGGGTACTGAGCGACGGGAGGACGACCGTCACGACCACTTGCTGGCCGGCACTCAGCCCGCTGATGATCTGGGTCCTCGAGTCTCCCCTGAGACCGACGACGACCTGCTGCGAAACGGTCTTGCCGTGGCGCATCAGGTTGACCGTGCCCAGCGACCCGGTGCCAGTCACCGCTTCGTTGGGGACCGTGACTCCTTGCGCCTGGCTGACGATCACCGACGCGGACGCGCTCATCCCCGGCTTTATTTGAGAGTCGGTCTGGTCGAGCGTCAGGGTCGCGTCGTAGCTGACCACCCCGCTGCTCGTCGTACCGACGGTCGAGATCTGGCTGACGTGCGAGCCGAGCTCCACGCCCGGAAGGGCGTCGAGCGTGACCGTCGCCGGCTGGCCGACCTTCACCTTGGTGATGTCCGACTCGCTGAACGCGACGGTCATGGTCAGCGAATCGGTATTGACGATCTCGGCGAACGGCGAGCTCGAGCTGCTGGACGACGAGGAGCTCGAGCCGCCGAGGCTGCCGGCCGTCGTGCTCCCTCCGGTGAAGCCGCCGCTCGACGACGAGCTCGACGACGAAGAGCTGGCGCTGCTCGCGTCCGAGGTGGACCCGGCGGACACGGAGTCACCGGGCAGAAGGCTCGCCAGCGACACGATCGTGCCGCTCGTCGGCGCGTACAGCTTGGTGTTGGCCAGCGCCTGCTCGGCGCTCTGCACATTCGCCTCGGCGCCATACACGGCGGCCTGGGCCGAGGCGATGCTTGCGGGCGACGGGGTCGAGGTGGTGGTCGTGCCGGTCGATCCGCTCCCGTGGGTCGAGCTGCCGCTCCCACGGCTCCCGCTGCTGCCGCTGGAGCTGCCCGAGCTGCTGCCTGTGCCACCCGAGTGGCCGGTCGGCTTGTTCGTGGCCGGCTCGGTGGTGATCGTCGTGATCGTCGTGATCGTGGTCGTGGGCGTCGAGCTGTGGTGGTCGGGCCTGGCGCTACTCGCCGAGGCCCCGACGTCGTGTGTGTCCGACACGTATTCGGGCCCTGAGGTCGCCCCGGTGAGGCTGGCATTCGTCGTGCCGGAACCGGCCGCGGCCGACGCCGAGGAGGTTCCGTTTTCGGCCGCCGTCAGCTGGTACTCCGCTGCGTTCAGGCTCTCATCGGCCTGATCGAGGGCCAGCTGGGCCGAGGTCGGATCCAGCGTGGCGAGCAGCTGGCCCTGGTTGACGTGCTGGCCCTGGGAGACGTCGAGGGTCTGGAGCGTGCCGGCAGCCTTGAAGTTGACGTCGAGGTCGGTGCCGGCGGCGATGTTCCCGCTGCCGGTGACGGTCGACTGGACGACGCCGTTCTCCGCCGTGACGATCTCCTTGGACGTCCGGGCCGAGCTCGTCGGCGGTCCGATCTCGACGATGGCCAGGACGGCCACCGCCACGGCCACGACGGCGAGCACGTAGAGGTGCCACGGGCGGGAAGCGCTGTCTCGTCGAGTTTGCATTCGAATAGTGCGGAGATTCCGCAGACCGCTCCGAGTTAAGCGACGCCGATGTCAGCTCCGTGTAAGAGCGCTCGATTCTTCCCCAACCATTACGGTCGCCACGGGCGTCGCGGCCGGGAGCTCGACGCGGACGACGAGCCCGCCGTTCTCCGGGGCGGTGATCGTCGTGGTGCCGTGGTGGGCCTTGGCCACCGAGCGGACGATGGACAGGCCCAGCCCGAACCCTCCGTTTCCGCGGTCCAGGCGCCGGAACGGCTCGGTCAGGGTCTCCGCGTCCGCCGGGTCGATCCGGCGCCCCCGGTTGGACACGGTCAGCGATACGCGGCCGTCTCGACGGCGGGTCGAGACGGCCAGAAAGCCGCCGCGCTCGTTGTAGCGGATGCCGTTGTCCACGAGGTTGGCGATCATCCTTTCCAGTAACGCGGGGTCCCCATGCGTCCAGGCGGGCTCCAGATCGTCGCGGACCTGGATGTTCATGTCGCGCGCGCGAGCCCGCAGGTCGGTGATGCAGTCGGCCGACAGCGACGCGAGGTCCACCGACTCCTCGCACCCGGTCGCCGCTTCGCTGCGGGCCAGCATGAGCAGACTCTCGAGCAGGCGCTCGCAGCGATCGACGGTCTCCCGTATCGCCTCCCCCATCTGCCGCAGCTCGTCCGCGCTGGCGGTCGGATCGGCCATGGCCACATCGAGCTCGGTGCGCATGATGGCCAGCGGGGTGCGGAGCTCGTGCGAGGCGTTGGAGACGAAGTGCCGCTGGCTCTGGAAGGCGTTGTCGAGGCGGGCCAGCATCCCGTCGAACGTGTCGGCGAGCTCCTTGAGCTCGTCGGCCGGGCCGACCAGGTCGATCCGCTCGCCGAGGTTCTCGCCCGACACCCGGCGCGCCGTCGCGGTGATGTGGCGCAGCGGGCCGAGCGCCCGGCCGGCCAGGAGCCAGCCGGCCACGACGGAGACCATCGTCATCACGCCGAGCGCGAGCAGGTACTCGATCAGCAGGCGATGAAGCGCGTCGGCGCGCAGCTGGGCGCGGGCGATGGCTACGACGCTCGCCCCGGGCGACCCCGGGTCGAACCTGAAGCCGCGCCCGAAGAACGTCCCAGGGAGGATCCCGAGCTTGATCAGCTGCTGCCTGACGGCTCGGAAGTCGGCGGCCGCGTTCAGGTTGTGGCGGACGAGCAGGTAGCCGAGCGTGAGCAGGACGGCGCCCGTGACCAGGAACACCACGCCGTACAGGACGGTCATGCGCAGCCGGATCGTCGGGGCCGGCCACCGGACGGCGCGCCGCGCCGTATGCCAGCGAGCCGCGAGCGACCCCGCGGACGGCATCACGCCAGCCTGTAGCCGACGCCGATGACCGTCTCGATAACCGGTGGATCGCCGAGCTTGCGGCGCAGGGTCATGATCGTCATCCGCACGACGTTCGTGAACGGGTCGATCTGATCATCCCACACCCGCTCGAGCAGCTCCTCGGCCGACACGGTCGCCCCGTCGGCGCTCATCAGGACCTCGAGCACCGAGAGCTCCTTGCGGGCCAGTTGGATCTCCGAGCCCCCGCGAAAGACGCTCCGGCGCGCCGGGTCGAGCTCGATGTCGTCGTGGTGGAGCACGGGCGGGCGGCTGGGGGTCGAGCGCCGGCCCAGGGCCCGGATCCGAGCCACGAGCTCGGCGAACCGGAACGGCTTGGGCAGGTAGTCGTCGGCGCCGAGCGAAAGGCCGTGGACGAGGTCGTCGAGTGTGCCCGCGGCGGTCAGCATCAGGATCCCCGTCTCCGGTCGCTCGTCGCGCACCGTGCGGCAGACCTCGTCGCCGTGGACGCCGGGAAGCTCCCGGTCGAGCACGACCACGTCGTAGCGGACAACCCGCGCCTTGACGAGTGCATCGCTGCCGTCCGGAGCCAGGTCGACCGCCATCCCCTCGCGGCGCAGCCCGCGGGCGATGGCCTCGGCCAGCTTGCGCTCATCCTCGGCGATCAAGACGCGCATGCCAGCAAGGATGACGGGCGATACGTAAGAGTCGCGTAAGAGCGATGTGACGGGAGGGCGCGCCGCGCGTTCGCCCCGGCCCGGCCCGGCCTCCCCCTGCTCGGTCCCGTCCCGCGGGCCCGGGCCCCAGCCCCGCCCACGATTACATGGATCGGTGTCACACCGAGTCGTGTTACCGTTGGACCATGGCCTCACAGCAGAACCTCGCCGAGCGGGGCATGGCCGTCGGTCTGCGCGCGCTGAACTGGCTGGCCGCATCCGACCTGCTGGACCGGGTCGGGTTGCGCGAGCCCACCGAGCGACTTCTGTACACCGCCTCCAGGACCAGCACGGCCACGGCGGCGCGAGCGGGACGGACGTTCGCCGCCGCCCAGCGGCGTTCGCGCCCGGCCCGCCAGCCGAAGGCGGGCCGCACCGACCTGTTCGATCTCGACCCCACCGACGAGCAGCAGATGCTGCGGGATTCGGTGAGGGATTTCGCGCTCCAGAAGCTGCGCCCGGTGGCCGAGCGCGCCGACGACGAGTGCGCGACGCCCTCTGATCTCCTCAGCCAGGCCAACGAGTTGGGCCTCTCGATGGTCGGCGTGCCGGAGGAACTGGGCGGCGCCGTCGACCAGCGGTCGGCCGTGACCTCGGTACTGATGAGCGAGGTGCTGGCCCAGGGCGACATGGGGATCGCGGTCGCCTGCCTGGCCCCCGCCGGCGTGTCGACCGCGCTCAGCCTCTGGGGCGATGCCGGCCAGCAGTCCACGTACCTGCCCGAGTTCGTCTCCGACAACGTCCCGGCGGCCGCGATCGCCATGCTCGAGCCACGGTCGCTGTTCGACCCGTCCGCGCTGCAGACCCAGGCGCGCAAGGCCAACGGCGGCTACGTGGTCGACGGCGTCAAGGCGCTGGTGCCGCGAGCCGGACAGGGCGAGCTGTTCATCGTCGCCGCTGACCTCGACGGCACGGGCCCCGCCCTGTTGATCGTCGAGTCGGGGACGCCCGGCATCAGCGTGGAGCCCGAGCCGGCGATGGGGCTCCGGGCGGCGGGCACCGGCACGCTCATCTTTGAGAATGTGAAGCTGCCCGCCGAAGCGCTGCTCGGCGAGGGCGATCCCGGCGTGTACGCCGAATGCGTGCACCTGGCGCGGCTCGGGTGGTGCGCGCTCGCGGTGGGCACCGGCCAGGCCGTGCTCGACTACGTCGTCCCGTACGTCAACGAGCGCGTCGCGTTCGGCGAGCCGATCGCCAACCGCCAGGGCGTCGCGTTCACCGTCGCCAACATCGCGATCGAGCTCGACGGCATGCGCCTGGCCACCTATCGCGCCGCCGCCCGCGTGGATCAGGGGCTGAGCTTCGCCCGCGAGGTGACCCTGGCTCGCCGCCTGTGCGCCGAGCGAGGGATGGGGATCGGCTCGGACGGGGTGCAGATGCTGGGCGGCCACGGATACGTCAAGGAGCACCCGGTCGAGCGCTGGTACCGCGACCTGCGCGCCGCCGGCGTGATGGAAGGGGCGCTGCTGATCTAGTGCTCCCCACCGAAAACCCGATCGCATTCGAGCGGCCCCGGGCGGCGTCCGGCGTCGTCCTCGTCGGCTCGCGCACCGTTGCTGCGCGTCGCCTCCTGCGTCCTCGCCAGCCATCCGCCCGTGTCCACTCTCGGTGCGATCGCGTTCACGGGGGGAAGCACTCGTGATCAACCTCGAGGTCCCGCGCAAGTTCGAGCAGCTCGTCAGCCAGGCCCACCTGGTGGCCACCGAGATCTTCCGGGCCAACTCGCGCAAGTACGACGGCGCCGAGCACTCCTACCCCAAGGAGCTCGACATGCTCGCCGCGGCCATCGACGGCATGAACGAGGGCGGGGGGATCAGCGGCGCGGGCGCCGGGACGGTCGGCTCGGGCGCGAACGGTGCCGCGCGCGACGAGAACCGCAACCGCAACGGCACCAACATGGCCAGCCTCCTGGGCCTGATCGAGCTGTGCTGGGGCGATGTCGGACTGCTGCTGACCATGCCCCGCCAGGGCCTGGGCCAGGCGGCGATCGCCGCGGTGGCCAACGAGGAGCAGCTGGGGCGCTTCGGCGGGAAATGGGCGGCGATGGCGATCACCGAGCCGGAGGCCGGCTCGGACTCGGCTGCGATCCGCACGACGGCCAAGCTCGAGGGCGACGAGTACGTCCTCAACGGCGAGAAGATCTTCGTGACCGCCGGCGATCGCGCCGACCTGATCGTGGTCTGGGCCACGCTCGACCCGAGCCAGGGCCGGGCGGCGATCAAGTCGTTCGTGGTCGAGCGCGACAACCCCGGCCTGAAGCTCGACCGGCTCGAGCACAAGCTCGGGATCCGGGCCTCGGACACGGCCAACTTCGTGCTCGAGGACTGCCGAGTTCCGAAGGAGAACCTCCTGGGCAGCCCCGAGATCGCGCCCAAGGGCGGGTTCGCGGGGGTGATGCAGACCTTCGACAACACGCGGCCGCTCGTGGCCGGCATGGCCATCGGCGTGGCGCGGGCGTGCCTGGACCGGACGCTTGAGCTTCTGGCCGAGGCCGGGGTGCAGATCGACTATGACAAGCCACAGCACGCCCAGTCCGCGGCCGCGGCCGAGTTCATCTCGATGGAGTCCGACTGGGAGGCGGCCCGGCTGCTGACCCTGCGGGCGGCCTGGATGGCCGACAACGGCAAGCCGAACTCCTTGCAGGCCTCGATGGCCAAGGCCAAGGCCGGGCGGGTCGGGACCGACGTCGCGCTGCGCTGCGTGGCACTGGCCGGCGCGATCGGCTACGGCGAGGGTGAGCTGTTGGAGAAGTGGGCCCGGGACGTGAAGATCCTCGACATCTTCGAGGGCACCCAGCAGATCCAGCTGCTGATCGTCGCTCGGCTGCTGCTCGGGAGGACCTCAGCCGAGCTGAAGTAGTTCGGGGCCGTCCAGGCACCGCCCCGGGGTTCCCAGATGCCGGTCACGCAGCGTTGAAGAGCAGGACCCTCAGGTCGCCGAGCGCGCCGTCCGCGTCTGACTCGAGCCGCCGGTCGGTGATGCGCAGCGGCCTGATGCCCATGCCGAGGAGCTTGGCGTCCTTGTAGCGGTCCTTCTCCAGATCGCGCACCGCCACGTGGTACGGGCGCCCGTCGAGCTCGACCGCCACCTTCTGCTCGGGCCAGTAGCAGTCGATCTCCCAGCCGCCGATCCTGATGTTGCGCTCCGGCGGCGGGATGTCAGGGTTGCGCTCGAGCAGCTTGTCGAACGCGACCTCCAGGTCGGAGTGCCGGTCAGGGCGGGGGCGGTAGTCGGCGAGCGCGCGCTTGAGCTTGGCCAGCCCAGGCCGGCGGGCGTGGCGGGCGAGGGCCTCTTCGGTCTTGTCAAGGCGGAGGACCCCCTTCCTCACTCCCTCGGTGATCAATCGCTCCAGCTCGGCCGGGCGCTCGCGCGGCGCGAGCTCGATCAGCAGCCGGGGGACGGAGCTCACCCGGAGGCCGTTGCGTGTCCTGAGGTCATCAGGGTGAGGGTCGGCCGCGATCCGGTGGATGGTCAGTCCGCTGCGCCGCCGGCCGTTGCTGCTGGGGATCGTGACCTCGATCGCGTTGACGGCGACCGCCCGCAGCCCCCATACCGCCGCGGCGGTTCGGTGACTGAGGAAGGCGGTCGGACCGGCGCCCAGCAGCGCGGCGATCAGATGGGCATGGGCGATGAGGCGGCGGTGGCCGACGGCGTAGACCCCGCGATGTAGGCGGTGCAGGTGCCCTCTGTCCACCAGGCACTGGACCTGTCGGTAGGTGAAACCGCACGCCAGAAGCTGCTCCAGCGAGATAACCCCGTACTGTCGGTGAGCGATCCGCACCACCGCACTCCAGGCGACTTTCGCACGAGATAGGGGTGAAACGTCAGGCGAGTCACTCACGAGGTCAACGGTGACACCTTTCGTGTCACCGTTGGGTCACGCGGTGTCGCAACTCTGTGTCAATCGCCGAGCGGGCGGGCTAACCGTCGCGAAGAGCGGCGATCCCGCCGAGCGGGCGGGCTAACCGTCGCGCAGGGCGGCGATCCCGCCGAGCGGGCGGGCTAACCGTCGCGAAGAGCGGCGATCCCGCCGAGCGTGCCCACGTACTCGACGCCGCTCGGGCTGATTGAGATCCCTGAGTAGTTGTTGTTGTAGTCGATGCCCGTCCCGGCCAGCTGCTTGTAGACGGTGCGCCCCGTGCGGTAGTCGATGGCCGTCCAGTACCAGGGGTTCGAGTTGGTGGCGTCCGTGGTGTAGGTGTAGATCAGCCCGTTGGCCAGCGACATCTTCGAGACCACGGTGGGCGCGGACTCGCTCCAGTTCGTCCACACGAGATGGCAGCCGAGCCCATTGCGGTTGACGTCCACGCGCGCAAAGCCGGGTGCCGTGATCTGGCCGCCCTCGACCGAGGCGGGCGTCTGGTAGCCGTAGTTGTTCTCAATGATGTACGAGCGCCCGGCCGCGATCATCGCGTTCTCGTCGGCGCTCGCGCCCCTGTTGAAGACCGGCACCCGGCAGACGGTCCGCGGGAGGGCGACGCGTCGCGGGCGCCCGTGACGCCGGACGAGCCGGGTCGGGTGCACGGCCGTCCGGTAGATGACCACGTCCATCGCGTCCGCGTTGTCGTTGATGCCCACGTATGGGCCGGAGACGACCGGCGTCGTGCCCGTCCCGGCGTCCAGCTGGCCGGGCTTGGCCACGCCGTCGTTGGGATAGGTGACCTGCCAGCTGATCCGCGGCACGTCACCTGGTCCGGCCACGAACCGGTAGAGCTTCTGGTTGGTCGGGATGTACACCCCGCCGTGGGCGTCGGTGGCCAGGGACTTGGTGATCTCGCAGGTGGTGCCGTCGCCCAGGCGGATCACGTGCACGGCGCCGGTCGCGAGGTCGAGGGTGCCGACCACCCCGTCGCGACGGGCCGTGAACCAGAGCAGGCCGTGGGAGTCGGGGAGCTGCGAGGTGATCTCCTCGTCCTGGCGGAGAACTGGGGTCAGGTCATAGTCGTGAACCAGCGTGAACCCCGGCGTGGATCCCGGGTTCTCGGCGATCACGTAGATGTGCTGCGTGGTCGTGCTGGTCACGACCTCGTCGCGGTCGTCGAGGTAGAAGTAACCGCCGGCTGAGAAGTCCTGAAAGATGTTCGGGTTGAGGATCACGCCCTCGGGCGTGCGCATGGGCAGCGAGAACGTGGCCAGCGTGTCCAGCGTGTTCGGGTCGAACATGTACAGCTCGGGGCCCGAGAGCCCGATGCAGATCGACACCACCCGACCGCGGCTATCGAACGTGATCGAGCCGCAGTCGTGACCCGGGTACAGCCAGTCCGAGAACGTCTGCGGCGAGCGGCCCAGCGGGCCCGCCCACGGGTAGATGTCGCTCTGCCAGCCGTCGTCGTGGATCTCCGAGTAGCCGTTCGGGGCCATGAACGGGTTCTGCGGGATCGCGGCCACACCCCGGATGGGCTGCGGCCTGGCCGGCGCGCCCATGTAGGAATACTGCGGCTGGAGCGGCCCCGAGGGAAGCGGCGTCGCGGCACGGGCCACCGGGCAGGTGAACATGAGTCCTGCCAGCAGCAGAGGTGCAGCCAACGCCTTCCCGCGCATCAAGCCCACGCGATGATAGGCGCCTATGCGCGCCCGGGCGCCGGCGCCTCAGGGGACGCGCCGCGGGGCGCCGCCTCGCGGGACGCGCCGGGGGCCCGCGCCTCAGGGGATGCGCCGGGGGGCGCCGCGCCGAGGGGCGGCGCCGCCTCCCGGCGCAGCACGTCCCAGGCCAGACGGAGGTCGTCCTCGCTCGTGTGCATCTGCCCGACGGCCAGGCGCAGGACGTAGCGTCCGTTCAGGACGGCATGCGAGATGAACATTTCGCCGGTCGCGTTGACCCGCTCGAGCAGCGCGCGGTTGGCCTCGTCGTCTGCGTCGCGGCGGAAGCACACGACCGAGAACGGCCGTGGGGCGCAGAGCTCCCAGCCGGGCTCGTCGGCCACCCACCGCTCGAACATGGCCGCGAGCTCGACCCCGCGCCGGATCGTGGCCTGGAGCCCGGTGCGTCCGTAGCAGCGCAGGACCGCCCACAGCTTGAGGGCGCGGAATCGGCGCCCCAGCGCCGGGCCGTACTCGCTCAGGCTGAGCGCGTCCTCGGCGTCGGGCGTGCGCAGGTACTCCGGGATCACGCTGAAGGCGTTGCGCAGATCGGCGGGGCGCCGCGACCACAGGAGCGAGCAGTCGGTCGGCGTCAGCATCCACTTGTGGGCGTTGACGACCAGGGAATCGGCCCGCTCCACGCCCTCGAACGCCCACCGGAACTCGGGACAGACCATCGCCGCCCCGGCGTACGCCGCGTCGACGTGCAGCCACGTGCCCGCCCGCTGGCAGGCCTGCGCAACCGCGCCCACCGGATCCACCGACGTGGTCGCGGTCGTGCCGACGGTAGCCACGGCAACGGCGGCATCGGACAGGTCCCCGAGCGCGTCGGCCCGCATCCGGAACCGCTCGTCGCAGGGCAGCTTGCGCAGCCGCATCCCGAGCATCCGCGTCGCCTTCTCGACCGAGGAGTGGGCCTGCTCGGAGCAGACCACGAGGTCGCGACCGGTGGCCACCCGCGCCGCGATGATCGCGGCCAGCGTCGAGATCGAGGCCGTGTCCTCGATGTGCCCATGCCAACCCGACGGCAGCCCCAGCAGATCGGCCGTCCAGTCCAGCACGACCCCTTCGAGCTCCGTGGCTGCCGGCGCCGTCCTCCACAGGATGGCCACCGAGTTCAGCGTCGCGGCCAGGAGCTCGGCCAGGATCGCCGGTTCCGACGAGCTGGTCGCGAAATAGGCGAAGTACCGGGGGTGCTGCCAGTGCGTCACCCCGGGGAGGAGGATCTCGTCGAGGTCGCGGAGCACGGCCGAGAACGGCTCGGGCTCCTCGGGGGGCTCGCGGGTAGCCGCGCGCGGATATCCCCCGGCTGGACCTGGGCCAGAACGGGCAGCTCGCCCACCCGCTCGAGGTAGCGCGCGGCCCACTCGAGCGCGGCCGCCCCGTCCTCGCGCAGATCGGTCAAAACGGGTAGTGCACGTCGGTCAGCGTCTCGGACACCTCCCACAGCCGCCGCCAGGCGTCCTCGTCGTAGGCCTTTGACGTGGCCGACACGATCTTCGGATAGCCGCGCTGCTCGCCCCGCCCGCCCGGTCCGACGTACGTGCCCCCAGGGAGGTCGGGGACGGTCGCCGCGTATAGCGTGGGCAGCGCCCCCATCTCGGCGCTCTGGGCGAACAGCTTGTTGCCGATGGCCATGAACGCGCGCTCGTAGAACCGGTCCGGCCCGGCGAATTGGAGGTTGGTCGCCGCATACCCCGGGTGCGCGGCCGTGCTGACCAGCGCGGTGTCGGCGGCGGCGGCGCGGCGCTGGAGCTCGAAGCAGAACATCAGGTTGGCGAGCTTGGACTGCCCGTAGGCCCGCCAGCGGTCGTAGTGACGCTCGCCCTGGAGGTCGTCGAAGTCGATCTTGCCCCGCCGGTGCAGGGTGCTCGAAACGGTGACCACCCGGGGCGCCGGCGCGGCCAGGAGCGTGGGCATCAGTAGCCCGGTCAGCGCGAAGTGCCCGAGGTGGTTGGTGCCGAACTGGCTCTCGAAGCCGTCCACGGTCAGGCGGCGCGGGGGCGCCATCACGCCAGCGTTGTTGATCAGCAGGTCGAGCCGCTCGTGCTCGGCCCCGACGCGCTCGGCGAACGCGCGCACCGAGGCCAGGCTGGCCAGGTCGAGCTCCTCCACTGACACCGAGGCCGCCGGGACGTCGGCCTGGATCGCCGACGCGGCCTGGGCGCCCTTGGCCGTGTCCCGAACGGCCAGAACGACCGTGGCCCCCGCTCGCGCGAGCTCGCGCGCGGTGGCCAGTCCGAGGCCGGAGTTGGCACCGGTGACCACGGCCAGCCGCCCGCGCTGGTCGGGAATGTCGCGAGCGGTCCAGTCGGCCATCAGGCTCGCATCCTCCGGGCGATCGACTCGCTGTACGCCTCGTGGCGGAAACGCAGGACCGGGTCGTCTGAGAGCTCGATCCCGTCCGCGACCCGAGTCGGGTCGAACACGAGCACGTCCCCCCGGGTCTCGCTCTCAGTCTCGAGCCCGTCGAGCTCGAGCGTCCCGGCCGCCACGCGCCGGCGCTCGCGCGGCCACTCCGAGGACGGGTCGTCAGTACGATCGCCCGGCCCGGCGATCTGCAGCTCGAGCGTGAAGCGCACCGGCTCGCGCTCGACCCGCTCGCCGATCCCCTGCTGGAGGTAGTCGCGCCCGCGGCTACGCGCCGACTGGAGCGACAGGCGAGGCTGCTCGGTCACGGGCAGAAAGGTGTAGCGCACGTAATGGGAGCCGCCGTCGGCGTCGAGGAACCGAAAGGCGTGCACGCCGTAGTCGCCCGCTGCCCGGTCAGGGTCACGGCCGCATCACCTCGAACCGGACCCCGACGCGCTGGAGGCGCTCGAGCAGCGGCTGGCCCATGGCCATCGCGGGGGTCACCTGCCCGGCGGTCTCAGGTAGCTGATCGTGGGCCAGGCACAGGGCTGACTGAGCGAGCATCTTGGCCGTCCCACCGTAGCCTGGATCCTCCCCCGACGCCTCGGTCATCACCCGCGTCCCGTCCGACTCGCCCATGAACCGGAGTCTGAACCAGCATTTGGCCCGCTGCTCGGGCGAGGGACCCTCCCCCGCGTCCTTCAGCCTCAGCATCGCCTCGCGCACTGGCGGCAGCTGGGCCAGGGCGATCGCCGCGGCCGTCCCCAAGCCGAGCCCGACCAGCGTCGGCAGGCGCTTGACCACGAGGTAGTGGGCGTAGCTGAAGTCCGGGCCGTAGCGGGGCAGGGCGCGGGCGGAGCGCAGCACGGTCGGGGGATCGATCGTCGGGAGCGCGACGATCCAGCCGCCCGCGAACGAGTCGTGGCGAGGAGGGCCGGCCACGCCACGAACCCGCCGGCCGGGCGGGCTCCCCTCCTGGTCGCGGCGCTGGCGGGCGACCCGGGCGCCCTGACGCAGGCGGCCCATGATGTTGACCGCGGAGTGGTATGTGCCCCCCGACGGGATGACGCGGAAGCGGACGAAGCCCTCGAGCTTGATCGGAGCGTCCTCGGGCAGATGCCCGACCGTGAACTGCGCTCCGAGGTCGTACGGGAGCGAGTCAAAGCCGCACGAGTGCACGAGGCGCGCGCCGGTCCGCTCCGCCTCGGCGTGGTGACGCAGCCACATGAGGTCCACGAACTCCGGCTCGCCGGTCAGGTCGACGTAGTCGGTGCCGGCGGCCGCGCACGCGGCGACGAGCGGCTCGCCGTAGTTGATGTACGGCCCGACCGTCGTGATCACGACCTTGCTCGACTCGGCCAGCTCGCGCAGCGAGGCCGCGTCGGCGACGTCGGCCTGGACGATCGGCAGGTCCGCGCAGGCCGAGTTGATGCCGGTCAGCCCCGCGCGGAGGTGCTCAAGCTTGGCGGGGCTTCGCCCGGCGATCGCCCAGCGCGTCCCCTCGTCGGCGTGCGCGGCCAGGTACTCGGCGGTCAGATCGCCGGTGAAGCCGGTCGCGCCGAACACGACGACGTCGTGCTCGCGCTCAGTCACCGGCGCCAGCGTCGCCGTCGGCGCCGGCGAGCTCTCGGGCCACGGCCAGTGCGCGATCGAGGTCGACGCCCGCCGTGGCCGCGACCCAGCACGCGACCGGCGCGGCGACGCGCTCGGAGGAGTGCGCGGCCTCGCCGGCCAGGTCGAGGATGGTCCGCCACTGATCGACCGTCGGCGGGTCGGTCCCGAGCCGCTGCGCATACGTCGCAATCCACTCCTTGGCGTTCATGCGGGCGCCGACTCTAGTGCACCACCGGCCGACAGGCTGCTGGGCGCCCCGCGTGACCGACCCTGGCATGATCCGCGCCTCCCAAACAGATGAAAGGCAGGCCCGAATGGCAGTTCTAGACGGCAAGGTGGCGATCGTCACCGGCTCGGCCCGTGGCATCGGCCGCGCCACGGCGGAGATCCTCTCCGAGCACGGCGCGAAGGTGCTGATCAACGACCTCGACGGGGACGTGGCGGACCAGACGGCGTCCGAGATCCCGGGCGAGACGATCGTCTTCGCCGGAGACCTGACCCAGCCTGGCGTGCCGGACGAGCTGGTCCAGAAGGTGATCGACGAGTGGGGCCAGGTCGACATCTTGGTCAACAACGCGGGCTACACCCTCGACGCGCCGATCCACAAGATGAGCGACGAGTGGTTCCAGCGGATGCTCGACATCCACTCGATCGTCCCCTTCCGGATGTGCCGGGCGGTCGCTCCTCACATGCGCGAGCCGGCCAAGAAGGAGCGGGAGGAGGGCCGCGAGGTGTTCCGGAAGATCGTGAACGTCTCCTCGATCTCGGGGACCATGGGCAACGCCGGGCAGGCCAACTACTCCTCGGGCAAGTCGGCCGTCGTCGGCCTGACCAAGACGTTGGCCAAGGAGTGGGGCCAGTTCAAGATCAACGTCAACGCGGTCGCCTTCGGCTACATCGAGACGCGCCTGACAGCCTCCAAGGACGAGTCGAACACCATGCAGATCGGCGGCGAGACGGTTCAGCTCGGGATCCCCGACCAGCTGCGGGGCATGGCGCCTATGCTGATCCCGCTCGGCCGGCCGGGCACGCCCCAGGAGGCCGCCGGCGGCGTCTTCTTCCTGTGCTCCCCGTGGGCGAACTACGTCCACGGCCAGGTGCTCAACATCACCGGAGGCCAGTTCAGCGGGATGACGTCGTAAAGGGAGCCCCACCCACCCAGCGCCCCGGGGAGCCGCAGTCGGACGCGCGTCCAGCGCATGTGCTGATCGTCACGTCACTGGTCTAGAATCCGGTTGGCGGGGTCGGGGAGATGAGGGAACGGGGACATGACGGATCGCACCTCAACCATTTCCGGGCCGACGTCCGTAGTCGGCGGCCTCCCCGAGCAGCTTCGCGCCCAGCTGGCCCACGAGACGAGCCACCTGCACGTGTGTACGGGCGAGTGGCTGTTCCGCGAGGGCGAGCCCGCGGACCGGGCCTTCCTCATCCGTTCCGGCCGGCTCGAGGTCGTGATCGAACGCCCGTCGGAGGTGGTGATCCGGCAGCTCAAGCGAGGCGCAGTCGTCGGCGAGCTCGCGCTGCTGTCGCATGGCGTGCGCACGGCCTCGGTCCGGGCCGTGCGTGACAGTGAGGTGACCGAGCTCGGTCGCGAACGGTTCGAATGCCTGATCCGGGAGCACCCGGAGTTCGCGCTCGGCCTGATCCAGGTGATGGGCGCCCAGATCGCGGCCAACCGCGCTCCCGAAGGCCGCCGCCGCCGCCCGCACACGTTCGCGATCGTGGCCCTGGACCGCGGCGCCCCGGCCGAGGAAGTGGGCGCGGAGCTCGCGGTGGGGCTGGCACGTCACGGCAGCGTGGCTCAGCTGCGGCCGGACGCGGGGTACCCCGAGTCGGACTTCCCAGAGCTGCTCGAGCGCGCCGAGGCGGCCAACGACCGGGTCCTGCTGGCCGGAGGCAGCCCAGAGCCCTCGGACCCGTGGACCAACTTCGTCGTCAAGGAGGCCGATCTGGTCCTCGCCGTCACCAGGGGAGCACCTGCGCTTGCCTGGCTCGAGCACGCGGCCCGTCTGCACGAGGCCGAGCTGCTCGTGACCGACGGCCGGCTCGCAGACGACGTGATGGCCGGCTTTGCCCCCCGCGAGGTGCACGTGACCCACAGCGAGACCGCGCGCTCCGAGACCGTGGCGATCATGGCTCGCCGGATGGCCGGCCGGTCGGTCGGGCTCGTCTTATCGGGCGGAGGGGCGCGGGCCATGGCCCACCTGGGCGTGCTCGAGGAGCTCGAGGCGGCCGGCGTCGTCGTCGACCGCATGGCCGGCGCGAGCATGGGGGCGATCGTCTCCGGGATCGCCGCGATGGGCGCGAGCGTGGACGAGACGGCGGAGATCCTCCAGCGCCACATGGTGGACTCCAACCCCAGCAACGACTACGCCGTCCCGGCGTACTCACTCATCCGCGGCCGCAAGACCCAACGCGCGCTCGAAGCGGTGTTCGGCGATCGACGGATCGAGGAGCTTCCCAAGCGCTGGTTCTGCGTCAGCGCGGACCTCGTGTCGCGCGAGCTGATCGTGCACCGAACCGGCCCGATGGTCGACGCGATCTACCCGAGCATGGCCATCCCCGGCGTGTACCCGCCGATGCCGCTGGCCGACGGACGGCTGCTCGTGGACGGCGGCGTGGTCGACAACCTGCCGGTCGAGACGATGGCCCTGCGCCGCGAGGGACCGATCATCGCCGTCGACGTGAGCCTCCACGACGGCACGGTGACCAGCACCGCCCGCTCGCGGATGAACCCACTGGCGCGGCGGCTGCGCGGGATCTTCACCGGCTCCGAGCAGCCGCTGCCGCGGCTCCCCGAGACGATCCTGCGCACGATCGCCCTCGGCGGGGCCGACACCGTTGCCGCGGCTCGCCAGCACGCCGACGTGGTGATCTCGCCCCAGGTCGACGGGATCGGCCTGCTGGACTGGAAGCAGCTGCCACGCACGCGCGAGCTCGGCCGGGAAGCGGCTCGGGCGGCGCTCGAGCGCGGCTTCGCCAAGCTCACCGCCTGGACCTAGGCCGCGGTGGCACCTCGATCACGCCGCTCAGCCCGCCGGGTGCCCTCTGCCTTCCGGGGATCTCACCCCGCGGTCCACTGGCGGGGACGGGTGAACGTGCCCAGCGGACCGATCTGCCAGGGCTCCTCGCCGGCGTCGTGGTCCTGGGCGAGCCAGGCGCGGGCGTCGCTTGCCCCCATCTCGAGCAGCGCCGTCGAGAACTCGGAGTCGAAGAACAACAGGCTGAGCAGCTCCGCGTGATTCGGGTTCTTGCTGACGCCACCGAGCAGCTCGCTGATCACGTACAGGTCGGGATCGCGCAGGCGCTTGATCCCGCCAAACTTGGTCGCGAACACCTCCGCCGCAAGCTCCCCGATGGCACCGCGCTTGGCCGGCCCGACAAACACGTACGGGATCCGGCGGTAGGGCCCCTTACCCCGGACGGTCCGGTAAAGCGACATGACCGTGTCCGAGGAGGAGTGGAACTCGTTGACCGCACCGAGGGTTCGCATGTCCTCGATCAGCGGATTGACGAGCGTAGCCTCGAGCAGTTGCAGCCCGCCGTCGGCCAGGTCGGGCGGGTCGAGGTCGCCGGCATCGGTTTCGGCGCTCATCACCGGTCCCTCGATTGAATCGACGGCGACCACCACCAGCCGGTCGGCGCCGAGATCCAGCGCAGGCTTGATCGGCGCGTTCAGATGCACGCCGCCGTCGAAGTACCAGCCGCGTGAGCGCTCCGGGGTCTCGACCATTATCGCGGGCCACAGGAATGGGATGGCCGCCGAGGCCGCGACGTGCTGCACGGTGACACGCGTCTGCGCGTACGCGATCGCATGGGAGCGGTGAAACCTCCGCTCGTCCGAGCTATCGACGAATACGACGGTCCGCCCGGACCGTGCCGAGGTCGCGACGAGCGCCACGTCGCTCACCAGACCCTCGTCGATGTTGCGATACAGGTCGTCGAAGGGGATCCAACCGGGGAGCCTTTTCAACAGCGGCGCAGGGTCGAGGAGAGCCGTTATTCGTCCACCCATGAACGGCAATAGCTGGGTCGCGAACCGGGCAACGATCGAGGGCGCACTGCGCGTCATGATCGGAGACATCACGTCGCCGCGCCTCAGCGTGCGCCAGAGGCTGACCAGCTTCTCCACCTGCTGGGGGGCGGGAAGATGGTGGTGGGACGCCAGGATCGCCGCGTTGATCGCACCGACGCTCGTGCCGATGTACACGGTCGGGCGGCTCCCGCGCCGTTCGAGCTCGGGCAGGATCACTGATAGAGCGCCTGCCTCGTACGCCCCGCGTGCTCCGCCGCCGGCGAGCACCAGCCCCGTCCTGCCCGGTGACTCGTCGATCACGCCGGCGCTCCGACCAGCGCTAGCGCTTCGTCCTCACGCGTGCGCGCCGCGCGCTCGAGCGCCGCGAGGTCCTGCTCGATCCCGGCCGCGACTATCTCCAGGTCGGGCAGCGCGTCGGGATCCGCCGTGAGGCCGAAGTTCAGCTCCCCGTCGACCGAGCCGGCCGCGATCGCCAACGCGTGGTGTGGGAGGAGCGGCGCGACGGGGTATACGCGGAGCACGCGCCGGCCGACCATCGCCACGGGCATCGGAGGACCGGGGACGTTGGTGATCAGGACGTTGAACAGTCGTGGCGAGAAGTTCACGCGTGAGAGTGCCGCCGCGACCAGCGGCGTTGGCATGAGATCCGAGGCGCGGCTGAGCAGGCCGACCGCGGCGGCTTGTCGAGACGCCTTCGCGCGCGCGAGCTCGTGCTTGATCACGATCAACCGCTCGACCGGATCGGCGAGCGAGAGCGGAAGGCGCGGGCGCAGGGTCACGACGCGGTTGGAGAGCGTGCGATCCTCGTCGACGGTCCTGATTGAAACGGGCACGAGCGGCCTGATTTCCGGCAGCTCCCGCTCGAGCCCGCGAGCCTTGACGAGCGCCGTGAGGCCGCCGGCTGCAACGGTCAGCACGACGTCGTTGATCGTTGCACCGTAAGCGTTCTTGATCCGCTTGTACGTCTGAAGAGGAGCGGGGACGCCGGCGTACGATCGCCGCGGCCCGAGGCGCACATTGATCGGCGTGGAAGGCGCCGCCTCGAGCGCCAGCCGGGCCACCTCGGACATCAGTCGCGGGACCTCAGCAAGTGCGCCGGCAAGCTGCCGCGGACGGGACAGCGTTCTCAGCGCGCGCGCGCTCGCCCGAGCCGAGCCGCGGGCGAGCTCGCCGAGGCCGTCGGCCAGACGCTCGACGGGTGGCGACGGCGGGGCCGGCCGCCAGCGGACGGGCTTGACCTCGGCGTTCGGATCGTCGAAGACGCCGCACATCGTCGCGAACGCGATCGACTGGGAGATCCCGTCCATCATCGCGTGGTGGGACTTCTGCACGTACGCGAAGCGCTCGTCCTCGAGTCCCGTGAGCAGGTACACCTCCCAGAGCGGGTGCGAGCGATCGATCGACGCGGCGAAGATCTGCGCGAGCGCGTCGAACAACTCCGGCTCACCGCCAGGGGCGGCGATCGCCGAGTGGCGTACGTGGAACCGCAGCTCAAACCGGTCGTCGTCTGCCCATATCGACTGCAACGCGCCGAGCGGCGCCGGCGAGGGCCGCTGACGCCAGCGCTTCAGCGCGCCCAGATGCGATTCGACGTGTTCGGTGAACTCGTCGATACCCGGCGCCGGGCCTTCACAGACCGCGCACATCCCGAGAGACAGTGAGGCGTGATCGCGCTCGAGCTCGAGAAACATGTTCTCGACTCCCTGAACCCACTCGCTCTCGCGTCCCAAATTCGCCACCCCCGTCGATCGTTAGCTCCTCCCGCAGCGACACCCGGGCGAGCAAGTTAGCCCCGCCGGGGTGACCTGTCAAGGCTGGGCGTCGCGGAGCAGGCGGGCGTATTCAGTCGCGCTCCGCGGGCGCGCCGCCGCATCCTTTGACAGCGGGCCAATCACCGCCTCGCCGAATGGCTCGGTGAGGTCTGAGCGCTGCCAGCTGGGGTTCGGAGGCTCCTCCTGGAGATGGCCGACCAGGACCGTCATCTGAGTGGGACCCGCGAACGGCGGAGCTCCCGTGAGGCATTCGAATACGGTGCAACCGAGGGCATATACGTCGCTGGCCGGCGTCGCCCGCTCGCCGCGGATGCGTTCCGGGGCGACATAGGCCACGGTCCCCACGATCATGCCCGCCGCGGTTACCGTCTGGTAGCCGGTCTCCCCCTTTGCCAGCCCGAAGTCGGTCAGCGCACTGCGCCCGTCGGGCTCGATTAGGATGTTCGCCGGCTTCACGTCGCGGTGCATCAGCCCAGCAGCGTGCAGCGCGTCGAGCGCGCTCCCGATCTCGGTTGCGATCCGCACCACCTGCTCGGGGCGCAACGGCCCGCGTGCCCGCAGGACGACATCAAGCGGCTCGCCTGCCACCAGCGGCATCGCCAGAAATGGGAGCCCCTCCACCTCCCCCGCGTCGAGCACGGTCACCAGGTGCGGATGTGTGATCGTGGTCGCGGCGCGTGCCTCATGTAGGAACCGCTGGCGGTATTCCGGGTCTTGCGCGAGCTCCGCGCGCAGGATCTTGAGCGCGACCGGCTCGGAGCGGTCGTCGCCTGACGCGCGGTAAACCGTCCCCATCGCGCCCTGTCCAATCCGGCTCTCGATCCGGTAGGAGCCGAAGCGCTCGCCCCCAGCGATCTCCATGGCGCAAGCTTAGTGGTGCTCAGGCCACCGTCGCGTCAACCTCGACCGCCTGTGGCTCGAGCTCGATCACCCCGCTGAGCCCGCGTGTCCCGGCACGCGGGTTCGAGGGCCACCAGATCCGGTCGCCCGCCAGCGTCGTCACCGCCGGGACGATCACGCTGCGGACCACGAACGTGTCGATCAGCACGCCGAGCGCAACAGCGAAGCCGAGCTCGAACAGCACCCATACCGGGAGCGTGGTCAGTACCGCGAAGGTTCCCGCGAGGATGATCCCGGCGCTGGTGATCACCGGACCGGTGCTGACCAGTCCGCGCAGGACCCCGTTGCGGGTGCCGCGCTTGACCGCCTCCTCGCGGATACGGCTCATCAGGAAGATGTTGTAGTCGACGCCGAGCGCGACGAGGAAGATGAACGTCAGAATCGGTAGCAGCGGATCGATCCCGTGACGGCCGAGGACGTAGCGGAAGAACAGCACCGAGAGCCCCATCGAGCCGAGGTAGGAGAGGACAACCGTCGCGAGCAGGAACACGGGAGCGACGAGCGCCCGCAGCAGGATCACGAGCACGACGAAGATCACCGCCAGCACCAGCACGGATACCACCAGCAGGTCCCGGCGCTCGGCGGCCTGCTGATCGCGGAACCGCGCCGCGCCGTCGCCGATCTGGACGATCAACCCCGGGGCCAGGTGGCTGACGGCCGCGCGGATCCGTCCCACCACCTCGGTGGCGTGTGGTCTGAACGGGTCCGTGGCCAGCACAAGCTCCAGGCGGGCGATGGAGCCGTTGCGCGAGCGGGGGACCGGAGCCGGGATGACGGCGTCGACGTCACTGCGAGCCCGCAGCGTGCGCTCCACGAGGGCCACATCCGCCGCGGTAGCGGCGCCCCGGGACCGCTGGATCAGGACCGTGCTCGGGCCCGCCTCTCCGATCGGGAAGCTGCGCGTGAACAGCTCGTAGCCGGCCTTTGAGTCAGCGTTGGTCCGGAACTCCTTGATCGGTGTGGGGTCCGGGTGGAACGCGAAGAGGCCAAATGACGCGGCCACGAGCAGCGCGATTCCGCCGCCCGCGGCCGCTCGAGGATGACCCATCACGACGCGCGCGACCGCGGCCCAGCGGGCCTGCTGGACCTGCACCGCGGTCAGACTCAGCCCGCCGGTCAGCGGGTCGTACTCCGCCTGGCTGCGCGTGGGCCAGAAGGCCCGGCGCCCCAGCAGCGAGAGCACCGCGGGGAGCAGGGTCATGCTCGCGCCGAGGACGATCACGATGCCGATCGCGGTGACCGGACCGAGCGTGCGGTTGGTGTCCAGGTCCGAAGCGACCAGCGTCAGCAGCGCCGCCGCCACGGTCATCCCGCTGGCCGCAATCGCCGGCAAAACACGCGGCAGCGCGTGCCGCAGCGCGTCGCCTTCGCGCTCGAAGCGATGCAGGTCGTCCTTGTAGCGCGCCACCAGCAGCAGGCAGTAATCGGTCCCCGCCCCGAACATCAGGATCGCCAGCAGGGATGTCGCGGTTGAGTCGACCTTGAGGCCCTGGCGCGCGAGCAGGTAGACGACGCCGGACGCGATCACGTACGAGATCACCACCACCAGGAGCGGCACCAGCGCCAGGATCGGAGAGCGGTAGATGAGCAGCAGGAGTACCAGCACGAAGGCCACCGTCGCCGCGAGCAGCGCCTTGTCCGCGCCCTGCACCGCGTTGTTGATGTCGCTCAGGAGCGCGGCACTGCCAGTGACGTGCAGGACGAGCCCCGGGTCCCCGCGGGCCAACGCGCGGAGCTGCTTGATCGAGTTCGCCACCTGCTCGGAGCGGCCCGAGGACATCGGGACGATCGTGAACGCGGTGGCGCCGTCCGCCGAGACCTGGTGCGCCACGGGCCGTGGGTTTCCCCCGGGCCCGGGGACGAAGGCGGGCTCCGCCGGGCCTGTCAGAGCGACGCTCGCAGCCGACCTGGCATTGTCGATGATCAACTCCTTGTCGGCCAGCGTCAGCCCGTCGGCGCGGTGGTAGATCAGAACGGTCGCCTGCTTGTCACCGCCCGGGAAGTAGCGGGCGAGCGCCTGGGCGACGTGGCCGGACTCGGAATTCGGCGGGAGCAAGCTGGTGGTGGTGTCGACCTTGACCGAGTTGAGCTTCGCGGTCAGCGGCGTGAACACGACGAACAGCAGCACCCAGGCGGCCACCACCAGCCAGCGGCTGCGCCGGCCGGTGACGATGCCGGCGAGCGCTGTGGTCATTCGCCGGGGTCGGCGTCGCTCGTCCCCGCCGGCCGCAGCTCCGGCGGGATGATGATCGGGATGTGGCCGGACTCGGCGACGAGCTGGCCGGCCGAGCGCATGACCTCCTGTAGGCGCGGGGCCTGGTCACGGCGGACCGCGAGCGTGCGCACGATCGCCCTCGCACGCGCGATCTCCGGGTCGAAGGTCTCCAGCCACCGCTGGCCGAAATGGTCGCCTGGTCCGAGCGTCGCGAGGACCTCCTCGGTTCCGTCCGCCCGGAGGACCTCGACCTCTCCCTCGAGGATGATGTGGATGTAGCGCCCGGCGCGCTGCTCGCTGACGATCGTCTCGCCGGGGCGGAAGACGTTGTGGACGATGTCGTAGTCGACGCGCTCGGCCACTCTCGGCGCCACGATGTCGCGCCCGACAATCGGCCAGATCAGCCAGTCGGCGAACAGACGCAGTCGGCGGTCCCAGCTGGGGAAGAAGTAGGTCAGCAGCGTGCGCCAGATCAGCCAGGCGGGGAAGCCGGTGATGGTGATCCCCTTGAGCTCGGCCACGGCTGTGCGACGCCCAACCGACGCCCCCTGTCCCAGGCCTGGCCAGGTGAACGGCCGCGGCTCCTGCTTTTCCAGGACCACGCGCTGGAGGCTTTGCCCGATGTGGGTGCCGTGGTGATACGCGTAGATCGCGACCGAGGGGCACGTACCCCCACCCGGCTGGGGAAACGCCGAACAGTCACCGCCCGCCCACGTGTCCGTGAAACCAACGACCTGACCCGTGCGCTCGACGCGGATCCGCCCGCGCTCGTCCTTGGGGACGTCGAGTCTCTCGACGATGGCGCTCGGCTTCGTCCCGACGGAGCTGATGATCGTCCGCGTCGGGATCGTCTCGCCGTTTGAGAGCGTCACGTGTTGGGGCGTCGCGAAGGCCACCTTCGTCAGCGGGTAGAGCTCGACTCCGAGCTTCTCCATGTGCCTGGTCGCATAGCGGACCAGTCGCGGGTAGCCCTTGATCCCGGCCGCCTCGTCGCCCTGGAGCTCAGGGAGGATGTTCGAGGTCGGGTACACGAGTACGAACCGGCATTCGGAGTAGTCAAGGCTCGGGTACTCGTGCGTCGTCAGGCGCCGGGCGAAGTCAGAGATCTCCCCCGCCACCTCGGTTCCCGCATAGCCGCCGCCCGCGATGAAGAACGTCAGGAGCCGGCGGCGCTCGGCGGGATCACGCTCGATGTCCGCGAGCTCGAACATCTCGATCAGGTGGTTCTTGAGGGCGAAGCAGTCCCTGTACTCCCGCAGCTTGAACGCGTGTTCTTCGAGCCCGGGGTAGGAGTCGTTGCGGTCGCCCACGCCGAGTGCGATCACGACGTGGTCCCAGGCGACCTCCGTGCGCTGCCCATCGATGTGACGCGCGACGACCGTGCGTCTGCGCGCCAGGTCGATGCTCTGGATCTCCCCCACGTGGACCTTGGCGGGAGCGAACAGCCGGCGCACCGGCGAGAGGATGCTCCCCGGGGATACGCGCCCAGTCACCATCTCCCCGACGAACCCGTGGAACGTGTGATAGGTGGAGTCCGTGACCACGGTCACGTCGATCTCCCGCCGTGCGATCGGCCCCCGCAGCGCCTCGCAGACCTTGATCGCGACGTAGCCGCCCCCGAGCACGACCACGCGGGGAGTGCCGATGCCGGCCGGAATCTCGATCGGTCCCGAGTAGCTGCGCACGTTTGGAAGCGGCGTGGCCTGCCTACCCGAGCGCTCTGGCCACCCGCTTGATGTTCACGAGATTGCGGTAGCCGACGTTATCCGTCGTCGAGTTGCCACCGAACGTCCCACAGCCAAGCGTGAGCGACGGAGCCAGTCCGGTCACGACTCCCGAGCAGCCCATCGACGACGGCGTGTTGACGAGCACGCGGCTGACCGGCATCGCTTGGGCGAAGCGGCTCACCCGGTCCTCGTCCCGTGTGTGGATATTGGCCGTGTGGCCGGCACCCTCGTGCTCGAGCAGGGTCCGGCACAGGGCGATCGCCTCGTCGTCGCCGTCGACCGTGAACAGCGATACCACGGGCGCCAGTCGCTCCTTGGCAAACGCTCCCTCGGGCGCGTCCGCGTCGGCGCGAAAGACGAGCAGACGGGTGTCGGACGGGATCTCCATCCCGATCGCCCCGGCGATCGTGCCCGGGGACTGGCCGACGAAGAACATCTTCAGGTCGCCGTTGCGTTCGAACGCCGTGCTGACGAACTCCTTGGTCTGGTCCTCGTCGAGCACGACGGCCCCCTGGTTTTGCAGCGCGTCGACCAGCTCCTGCTCGACCGCCCGGTCGACGACGAGGTGCTGCTCGGAGCCACAGATGAGCCCGTTGTCGAATCCCTTGCTGGCGATGACCGCCGTCGCCGTAGCCTCGATGTCGGCGTCGGGCGCGACCCAGGCCGGCGCGTTGCCGGCGCCCACGCCGATCGCCGGCTTGCCCGAGCTGTAAGCCGCCTTGACCATGGCCGGTCCTCCGGTGGCGAGGATCATCCCAACGCCCTCGTGGCGCATGAAGCGCGCCGTCTTCTTCCGGCTGGTCCGGTTGCGGATCCACTGGACGAGGTCGGCCGGCGCGCCGTGACGGGCCAGCACCTCCTGGATCAGTTCCCCGAACGTGTTGCCTGTCTTCTGGGCGCTCCGGTGGCAGCTCAGGATCAGCGCGTTGCGCCCCTTCAGGCAGATCAGCGTCTTGTTGACGAAGGTCGGTCCCGGGTTGGTCAGCGGGACGAGGCCGATGACAACCCCGACGGGGCTGGCGTGCTCGGCCACGCGCTTGACGTCGTCGGCGCTGATCAACCCGAAGCCGACGTCGCCCTCGAGCGCGGCGTAGACGGCCATGGCCGCGAACTGGAGCTTCAAGGCCTTGTCGGCCGCGTTGCCGATATGGGTCTCCTCGAGCTCGAGCGCGCCGAGTTCCTGAGCCCGGGCGGCGATGGTCTCGGCGATGTCCTTGAGCAGGGCGTCGACGCGGTCCTCGCTCCAGGACTCGAACTCCTTCTGGGCCGCGGCCGCGGCCTCGACCATCCGGTCGACCTCCGGGTCGCGGCTCTCCTCGGCCGCGTGCTCGGCCAGCAGCCGGACGGCGGAGTCGAGCTTCAGGGCGGTGTTGCGGGCCAACGCGCGCAGCACCTTGATGCCCTCCGTGGGGTCCTCGTCGTACAGGCGCCGCAGGCCGTCCCGGGAGACCCGGTGGGCCTTGACCTCCGTCTGGGCGACGGCAGTGACCTCGCGGTTGGTGCCGCCGAGCACGCTCATGTCGCCTAGGAACGAGCCTGACCCGAGGTACTCGAGCACGCTCTCGGTATCGAGCTCCTCGTCCGGAACCTCGGTGCGCACCTCGCCCTCGTCGATGATGTAGAACGCATCGGCCGTCGAGCCGGCGGCGAAGATCGGCTCGTCGGCGGCGAAGTTGACTTCCTCCATGTGCGGAATCAGCGCAGCCAACACCTCCACCTGGACGGCGTCCAGCACGCTGGTGCGGCGATCGATCTCTTCAAGCTTTAGCAGCGGCATTCATATACCTCCGGCCAGTGCGTGACGTGCGCGCCCGCGGGTCGCCATGCCCACGTGCCCCTATAGGTAACGGACACTAGCGCTCGCGCGTTCGCGGAGGAAGCGGCGGATAGGGCCGTGAGGAGAAGAACTCGGCCTCGAGGCGCCCGAGCTCGGTCGCCGGCGGCTCTCCGAGCAGCCACTCGCGGGCGACGTCGAGCCAGGTGCCGCGGGCCCGGAGCTGGCCCAACAGCCCGATGAGCAGCATCACGGCGCGCAGGAGCACGAAGTGCTCGGCCGGCAGTTGGAGCGAGTCGAACTCGGGCGCGCTGCGCATCTTCGTGTAGGCCCGCATCATCGCCCCGGTGGCCGATCCGTCGATCGTGACCGGACAGTCGCACAACAGCCAGCCGAAGATCGCCTCGTAGCTCTCGAGGAAGGGCTGCTCGAGCGCCGGGTCGGGCGGCAGCGCCCCGAGGCCGGAGATCACGTCGAACAGCGCCTTGGCGTCGCCCTCGTAGGTCGCCCGCGTCGAGGCCATCAGCTGGGCGACCTCCGCGTCGGACATCGTCTTGAAGAAGCCGAAGTCGATAAAGGCGACCCGTCCGTCGTCGAAGAACAGCGAGTTCCCGGGGTGCGGATCGCCGTTCAGCAGGCGGTGGCGCAGCGGGCCGTTGATGTAGAAGCGAATCAGGATCTCGCCGAGGCGGTCGCGCTCGGCCTGCGGCCGGTCGCGAACGTCGGCGAACCGGCGGGCGTCGACGAATTCGGTGGTCAGCACCCGCTCCCGGCACAACGAGCTGATGACGTCAGGCACGACGATGAACGGGTGGGGGTGGGCAGGATTCGAATACACCCTGGCCATCGCATGGCTGTTCGCCGCCTCGAGCTCGTAGTCGAGCTCCTGGCCGACGCGCTCCCGGATCTCCTCGGCGATCGGCCCGGTGTCGATCCCGGGCGCAATCACGTTCAGCAGCTTCAGCCCGAGGCGGAGGTTCTGCATGTCGGCGTGGATCGCCTCGGCGATGCCCGGGTACTGGACCTTGACGGCGACGGCGCGACCATCGTCGAGCGTGGCCCGGTGCACCTGCCCGATCGACGCGGCCGCGATCGGCTCGGGGTCGAAGTCGGCGTACAGGTCGCGGAGCTTCTCGCCGAAGTCCTGCTCGATGACCTTCTGGATAGCCCTGAACGACACGGGCTTGGCGTCCTGCTGGAGCGTGGCCAGGATCTCCTGGAACTGCGGCCTGATCTCCTCGGGCACGAGCCCGAGATCGACGGCGGACAGCGTCTGTCCGACCTTCATGGCCGCCCCGCGCATGCCGCTGAAGACCTTGACCAGCGCCTCGGCCGACTTCAGCTGCTGGGCGCTGGCCCGCGCCCGGCGGTCCTCCGAGTCCCCGCCGGCCAGGATCGCCCGGGCCCGCGCCTCGCGCGCCGCGACCTCGGCCGCGGCCCCAGCCATCGATGCGGCCCGGCGTAATCGTGAGCTGCGGATCTCGTCGTCAGCCAAGCCAGCTCTCCTCGTTCAGCAATTATTGTCCACGCAACGACCGGACCTCGGGAGATTCCTTTCGCTATGCGAAGGGGATCGCCCACGACCCGGGTCGCGGGCGAGCGCCTGGCGGCGTGCGCGGCCCTGCAGCCCCACCGTCCGCGGCCCTACAGCCCGAGCGTCCGGGCGATGATCTCCCGCTGGATCTCGCTCGTGCCGCCGTAGATCGTGGTCACCACGGCCGTGCGCAGCTGGTGCTCCATGTCGTACTCGACCGCGTAGCCGTAGCCGCCCATCATCTGCACGCCCTCCAGCGCGGCGTGCTTGGCCACCTCGCTGGCCTTGAGCTTGGCCATCGAGGCCTCACGCGGGAGCGTGACGTCCGGATTGGCGTCGGACTTAAAGGCGACGTCGTAGACGAGCAGCCGGGCCGCCTCGATCTCGGTGGCCAGATCGGCGAGCCGGTGCTTCAGCGCCTGGAAGGAGCCGATCGGGCGTCCGAACTGCTTGCGCTCCTTGACGTAGGCGAGGAGATCGTCGAAGGCGCGCTGGGCCATCCCCAGCGACTGGGCGGCGATGATCAGCCGCTCGTGGTTGAGGCCGGCCATCAGCTGGCGCCAGCCGTGGTCCTGCTCGCCGATGAGCCGGTCGGCGGGCACGCGGCAGTCGGTGAAGAACACGTCGTTGACCTCGCGGCCGGCCATGGTTTCGATCGCGCGGATCTCGACGCCCTCGGCGGTGGCGGGCACGGAGATCATCGACAGCCCCTCGTGCTTGTCGCCGGTGCGGTTGGTCCGGCAGACGAGCAGGATGTGATCGGCGGCATGTGCGCCGGTGATCCACGTCTTCTGACCGTTGATCACATAGCTGCCGTCGACGCGCTCGGCCCGGCAGGACAGGTTGCCGACGTCGGAGCCGGCCTCGGGCTCCGACATGGCAATGCACTCCGGCCGCCCTCGAGCGATGCCGCCCAGGATCTCCTCCTTGCGCTCCTCGGAGCCGAAGCGCCCGACGGCGCCCGCGGTGATCATGCTCACGCCGACGAAGGCCATCGGGATCAGGCCTCGAGTCGTCTCCTCGAGCATCAGGCACATGTCGACCGCGCCGCCTCCGGATCCGCCGTAGCGCTCCGGGATGGTCACGCCGAGCCAGCCGAGCTCGGCCACTCGGTCGTAGATCTGCTGGTTGTGGGGGTCGCGGCCGTGGTCGGTGAGCACGTCGCGCTGCTCGCGGGTTCCGCACTCGCGCCGGGCGAAGTCACGGATCGCCTCGACGAAGGCGCGCTGCTCGTCTGAAAGCGTCTGGAGTGTCATGGCAGGCGATTATTCTCCGAAGCACCGAGGCGAGGCAGTCTGTGGCCAGATCGCTCTATCCCAGCGACGCCGAGGTCGGCAAGATCATCGTCGGCCCGGATTCGGTTGCCTGGGGCCGGATCAGCGACTTCCGCCTGCAGCTGGCGATGCTCTACCCGCTGCTGTTGCAGGTGGCGCACCCGACGGTCGCGGCGGGCGTGCGCGACCACTCGGACTTCGAACGCAGGCCGTGGGACCGGCTGTGGGCCACGATCGACTACGTGAGCGTGCTCGTCTACGGCGGTCGGGACGCGGCACCGGCCGGCCGCCGGCTGCGCGAGCTGCACCGCGGCTTCAAGGGCACGCGCGAGGACGGCCGGCCTTACCGCGCGCTCGAGCCCCACGTCTACGCGTGGGTTCACGCGACATTGCTCGAGACCTATGTGGCCGGCCACGCGCGCTTCGGCCGGCCGATGCGCCGCGACGAGGTGGAGCGGTTCTACGGTGAGTACCGCCGGCTCGGTCGGCTGATCGGGGTGCGCGACCGCGACCTGCCCGACACGTGGGCGGATTTCCGCGCGTACTTCGAGAAGATGCTGCGCTCGGCGCTGTGGCGAACGGAGTCCTTCGAGCGCGTGCTCGAGACGATCGGGCGGGCTCCGGCCCCGCCTGGCCTCGTGCCCGGCCTGGCCTGGCAGGCGCTCCGGATCCCGGCCGCCCGGGCGATGTGGCTCGGCGGGATCGGGTTGATGACCCCGTCGCTGCGCCGCCGGCTGGGCGTGTCCTGGAGCTGGCGCGACGAGGCGCAGCTGCGGGCGCTGGCAGCGTTCTCGCGGGCCTTGGATCCCGTCATGCCAGAGCGACTGCGGGTGACCGGCCCGGCGCACCTGCGCTGGCGGGCCCGCGAGATCGCCGAGGGGCCGCTCGCAGTGCGGACGGCACAGTAGACATGCTCATCCGCCACGCGCTCCCGGACGCCGACGCGGCCGGGTGCGCGTCCATCTACGCGCCGTTCGTGCGTGACACCGCGATCTCGCTCGAGGTCGACCCACCCGATGCGACCGAGTTCTCGCGCCGGATCGAGTCGATCTCGGCGCAGCACCCGTGGTTGGTCGCCGAGGACGACGGGGCGCTCGCCGGCTACGCGTACGGTTGCGCCCACCGCGAGCGCGCCGGCTATCGCTGGGCCGCGGACGTGGCCGTGTACGTCGGCGACGGCCACCGTCGCCGCGGAGTCGGACGGGCGCTGTACGGCACCCTGTTTGACCTGTTGCGAAGGCAGGGGCTCCAGATCGCCTGCGCGGGGATCACGCTCCCCAACGACGCCAGCGTGGCCCTGCACGAGGCGTGCGGCTTTGAGCCGGTGGGGATCTACCGCCGAATCGGCTGGAAGGCGGGCTTCTGGCACGACGTGGGCTGGTGGCAGCTGCGTCTGCTCCGAGCCGGCGATGGCCGACCGCCGGAGCCCGGGCCGCCGGTGCGGCTCGAGGCGCCGCTGGCCTGGCCGAGCGGCGACGCGGTCAGGCCTCGTCGAGTTGTGGAACGGGCCTGACCTTCGACGCCGTCGTGACCCGGCTCGCGAAGTTGCGGATCGAACCCCAGGCCAGAGCGTCGGGCCAGGCCAGCATCCCGAACAGCCCCACGAGCAGAGGTCTCGGGTGACCACGGCCCACGTGTAGAGCGGCACGAACTGCTTCAGCTGGGTGAAGTGCTGCGGGAACCAGACCTGGGTCAGGAGCATGGCCACAGTCAGCATCACGATCGCGGCGAAGCCCCGCCGGCGCGGCACCATCATGACCAGCGGCACGAGCCAGATCAGGTACTGGGGCGAGAGGACGCTCCACGCGGGCATTCTCACCCGGGCTTCCTTAGCACCAGGTGAAGCGCGGGTTAGGCAGTTTGTTAGCGAAAGGTGAGCACGGGCTTATGTCGACTACAGCCGCAGCTCGAATACGTACGTCGCCAAAAACGGTTTGGTGAGGTGCACTGTCACCTCGACCAAGGGGACATGCAGTTGCATCTCGCGCGCGAGCGCTCCGGCGTTGACCGGCACAGCCACATCCGTCAGTCCGAGGTGGAGCTTCACACCCCGGGCCGGCGTCGTTTCGTCTGTCCCGGCGCGCGGCAGCGTCAGCTTCAACGTCAGCTTGCCCCCCTTACGCGCATTGCATATGAGCACGACCTCGACCCGGTGATCGCGCCGGACGGATGCCCGGTTGACGATGATCGGCAACGGTGGTGGCGGCGCGCCCTGACCGGCGCCGTCGACGGGCAGCGGGCGTGGGCAGCCGTTCGGCGCACTGACGGAGACCTCCTCCGGCGTGGCCGCGGCGACCAGCAGCGTCCACGTGGGCGGCTGGGCCAACAGCGCAACCGTCCCCGGGGTACCGACCAACACCGCCCGGTTGACCACCGCCAGGCCGGCGATCGTGACGCCGTGAAGCAGCGAGAAGCACGTGTTGCGCTCGCGCATCACCGCCGCGATGACGCCGTACGGCGTCGCCACCCCCTCGATCGGAAGCTCGGCGGCGTACCCGCCGGCCGGCCTGAACCCGGGAGGAAGCGAGCAGCACCCAGAGTGAGCCTGGGTCCAGCTGTCCAGCTCCGCCGAACCGGTCACCGGCGACTCGCCGTAGCGGGCCAGGACCTCGTTGATCAGGCACAGCACCGACGCGCGCGCCTGCGCAAGACTCAATTGCGGCACCGGAGTGTCCTGGTTCGCGCACATCGGCAGGCGGCCGCTCCCCACCGGGCTGACCGTGACGCCCAGCGGCGTCGAGGTCGAGCCGGCGAACAGCTGGTTGCCAGAGAAGCTGGCGGTAATCGAGTGCGCGCCGGGCGCCGCGAACGTCGTGCGGCACGTTGCCTGCACCGGGCCGCCCGGCGACATCGGACCGGTCACAACTCCCTGGCAGCCGGATATCGGCGCGCCGTCGTCGAGGAAGGTCGTGCTCCCGGACGGGAAGTCCGTACTCGTCCCCTGAGGTCCGATCGTGGCCACGAAAACGACCACCGACCCGACGACCGGGGCGACGCTGAGCGGAGCGATGGTCACGCTCGTCGGCCCTTTCTGAACGACCAGTGTGAGCGGCATCGCGTCCGTCTCGCTGGGCGCGCCGGCCACGGCGGCGGTGATGGTCACGGTGCCGGGGGCGAGAAACACGGCCGCGCAGGTCGCCTGATACTGCCCCGCCGCGACCTGGGTGACCGGCTGTTGGGAGCAGTTCCCGTTGAACGCGTACGGGGCCGAGCTGAACATGATCGGGCCCGGGTTGCTCCCGTTGCTGGAGGTGACCGTGGCCGTCAGCGTGACGGTCTGGCCGGCGTTCGCCGGATCCGGGCTCGCGGTCACCGAGCTCGTGTAGGCGGGGGACTGGGCGGTCGCGGTGGCTGACAGCGCCAGCACCGCTCCCACGACCGCTACGCCCCAGCGGATCCGAACACGCCCCACGGGGGAAATGTACTCGCGCGCTCAGTCCTCGTCCAGCACCAGGGCCAGGGTCGGACACTGGTCGACCGCGCGTCGGGCCAGTCCGAGGAGCTCGCCCGGGACCTCTGACTCGTCGATGATCGGGTACCCCCAGTCGTCCAGGCGGATCAGCTCGGGCAGGAGCTCGGCGCACAGGGCGTGCCCCTCACAGGCGATCGGATTGACCCGCAGCCGCGGGCTCACCGGGCCCTCCCCGCGACGGACCGCGGGCGCACGCTCGCCCCTCCGAGCGGCAGCCCGGCGGGCCGAGCGTGGCACCGCTGCCGCCGATGGGTTTCGATCTCCGCGCCGAACACCGACAGGGCGCTGGCGATGAAGCGCACGGCGCCGTCCGGGTGGTGGCAGGCTCCCCGTCCGCGGACCTCTGTCGCCCACCGCAGGATGCGATCTCGTTCCCGCTCGGGCGCGTTCCCCGAGGCGAGCGCGGCCACCGAGTCGGCGATGGCCCGCAGTCCATGGATGCACGGACCGCACTGGCCGGCCGACTGCCGGGCCAGGTAGTCGATCACCCGCGAGCTCTCGTGCAGGCCGCACGCGCTCTGGCCCAGCACGATCAGCACCCCGGCCCCGAGCGAGCATCCGACCGAACGCAGGTCCTCACGCGCGAGCCGCAGGGCCAGGGCTCGCGAGGCCTCGACCCAGGTCCCGAAGTACCCACCGACGAGCAGCGCGCGCAGTGGCTCGGTGGCGCCGCCCGCGGCATCCAGCAGCTGGGCCATCGGCGTGCCGAAGGCGAGCTCGTAGACGCCGGGAGCGGTGACCGCCCCGGAGATCGTCACCAGCGCCGATCCGGGATCTGCGCTCGTCCCGAGCTCCCGGTACCAGTGCTCGCCAAAGCGGGCCACGAGCGCGATCTGGGCCAGGGTCTCGGGATTCTGGATAAGCGTCCGCCGCCCCCGGAACCCGCGCTCGAACGGGCGCGGCGGCACGAACGTGGGCAGCGGCATTCCGCCGTTGAGATAGTGGACGACCGCGCTCTCCTCCCCGGCCACATATCCCTCGGGCGCGGCCACCAGCTCGACCGGAACGGGGTCATCGCTGCGGACCGAGACGGCGCCCTCGAGCGCCTGACGCGCGCCCGCCGCGCCCTGCCCAACCTGGACGATCACCATCGGGGCACCGACGGCGCCGGCGGCCAGCACGGCTCCGTCCAGCACGAGGTGGGGCATTCGCGAGAGGAGCAGCCGGTCCTTGCCGCTGGCCGGCTCGGTCTCCGAGCCGTTGACGACGACCGCGCTGACCCGCCGGTCCCGGTGGTTGCGGCGCCCGCTCAGCCCTCCGCCGGCGACGGCCCGCAGCTTGCGGGCGGTCGGGAAGTCCGCGCCGCCTCGGCCCCGCAGCCCGCTGCGCTCGATCGATTCGATCAGCTCCTGAGGGGTCCGGTGGGGGAGCTCGCCGTGTACCCGCAGGTGCTCGGCCAGGCTCATCGGGCCACCCCGGGAGTCGAGCCCGGCGAGCAGCCGCGGAAGCCCAGGGTGGCCTTCGAGCCAGCCACTCACGGCGATCCGCCGCCGCTCACCGGGGTGCCGGCCAGCGTCCCGGTGACCGCCTCTGAGCTCTGGTCGATCGTCAGGTCGGCGTGCAGGTCCACAGTGGAGCCCGAAGCATCGGTGACTCGGGCCAGGATGCGGTCGCCGTCCAGCGAGGTGACCTGACCGGTCAT
Organism: uncultured Solirubrobacterales bacterium; assembly: GCA_963704385.1. Classification (GTDB taxonomy): domain Bacteria; phylum Actinomycetota; class Thermoleophilia; order Solirubrobacterales; family Solirubrobacteraceae; genus Palsa-465. The sequence continues at coordinate 3,142,170 of OY969904.1, read as the reverse complement.
CGCCGAGGGCATGCCCGGCGCGGTGAGGTCGACCTGGCTCCCGGTCAGCGAGAGGCCGCCGCCGGGGAGCGGCGCCCCGCCCATCCGGATCCGCATCTGGCCCTGCTGTCCGCCGCCCAGGCGCAGGCTCAGCTGCACGATCGCGCCCCCGGCGGCAGGGGACTGGGAGATGTTGCCCGACAGGCTCGCTGTGAACGCGTGGTCGAGCGGACCCTTGGCCCGCGTCGAGGCCGCCGGGGCCGGCGTGTGGGCCACGGGGGCGGGACCGAGCAACCGCGCCGGCGTCCCCGCTCGGCGCGCCCACCCGGGCGCGAGCGGCCCGGCGAGGGCGAAGATCACCAGCGCGATGGGTGTCACCACGGACAGCGCCGTGGCGCTGGACCGCACCCCGGGGGTGGCCGACGGCGCCCGCCCGATCCGGGCCAGGACCGCGATCACGACCGCGGCGACGCACAACGCGGTCAGTAGCTCCATCCACCACGACTTGACGTCGCTGCCCGTCCCGAGCCCGTGGAGCACGGCAACCGGCCAGCTGGCGTAGGCCAGCCAGTGGATCGCCCGCCACGAGGAGTAGCCGAGGCGGCGGCGGACCAGGCTGCTGATGACCACGGCCAGCATCAGGTCGAAGGACACCGCCCCCAGGCCCAGCCACAGAGGGCGGTACGCCGAGCGGAACGGGATCACGCCGTCGAGCAGGGTGATCGGCGCGAACCCGTCGAGGACGCTGGTGACGATGTGCACGACCAGTAGGCCGACAGCCAGGAGCGAAGCGTCGCGGTGCAGCGAATCGATGGCGAACCGCGGCCACCGCGGACCGGCGGAGAACCGCAGCGTGCCCAGCACACCGAGGACCACGCTCATGGTCAGCAGCACAAGCGCGACGGCGCCGGTTGCGCGCGCCAGGTACCAATACGCGCTGGGGCCGAGAGTCGAGGCGAGGACGCTCACGCCGCCTCAGGTCTCGCCTTCTGGCAGATCGTCGCCGTCGACGGGCCAGCCGGCCACGTGGCGGACCGTGCCGTCGACGCCGACCAGCCGACTCGGCAGGCCCAGCGACTCGAGCCAGGGCGCGGCCCGCTCCCCGCGGATGATCGCCGCCGTGCTGGCGATGTTCGCGTCCAGGCAGGACGCGGCGCTCACGCTGACCGTCCGCCAGCAGCCTTGGGCCGGGCGGCCCGACGCTGGGTCGACGAGATGGTGCACCGGTCCCGATCCCGTCTCCCACCGGCGGACCGTGGTGCTGGACGTGGCCAGGCCGCCCGAGCGCAGCGCGATCCACTGCCCCGGCGCGCTCACCTCTGCGCGATGGTCGTCGGTCACCCGAACCTCCCACCCCCCCTCGGGCACAAAGCCGGCGAGGGCGATGTCGCCCCCCAGCGAGACCAGAGCGCCGCAGCCCGCCGCCTCCGCGGCGGCGGCCGCGGCCCGATCCGAGGCCAGCGCCTTGGCCGTCGCACCGAGGTCGAGCTTGACCCCGGGCGCGACCTGCACCGTGCCTGCGTCGGGATCGAGCACGACGGCGCGCCATCCGGGAACGGCCGCCACCCTGACCGCGGCGCGAGCGCCCGCGCCCGCGCCGACGGCGGCCAGGTCGCCGTCGTAGCCGAGCGCGATGAGCGCCTCGCCGACCGTCGGATCGACGTCACCGTCGGTCAACCGGGCCGCTCGGAGCGCTGCTCCGACGGCGTCAATCAGCAGCTCGCTGGCGTGGACGGCACTACCGGCGGCCGCGTTGACGGCCGAGAGCTCGGAGTCGGCGCGAAAGCGCGAGCACGCCCGGTCAAAGGCGGCCACCACGTCTTCGACCGCTGCCCGCGCCCGGGCTCGCGCGGCGGGGTCGGTCACGGCCACGATTGCCGCGCTCCCGAGCGCCGGGAAGCTGACCCACGACTCGGCGTCGATCATGGTGGGGCGTTCTGTGGCTCAGGAACCGCCGGACACGACGGCTCCGCCACCGGAGGGAGCCGGTGCCGGCGCCGGCTGGGCCGCCGGAGGCGGGGGTTGGGATTGCTGCGGGGCCGATCCGGATGGCGAGGTCGGCGCTGTACTCGGCGCCTGGAGCCCGAGCTGGGAGCCACCGGCCGGCGCTGGCAGTGGCGGCGTCGCCGAGCGCGTCACGCTCGCCGATTGGGTCTGGGGCGGATCCGCGCGGGTCGTCTTGGCGCCGAGCGACTTCCCCGGCAGCAGCGCCGAGGCGAGGGCCGCGAGTCCGGCGGTCCCCGCTGCCGCGGCCGCGATCAGCCACCGGCGCGTGCGCACCACCCGGCCCACCGCGGCGTCGCGGGTCAGAGCGGCGAGCGCCTTGTCATGGCGCCTGGTTACGGGATCGAGAGAGCCTCCCATGAGCCCAATCTCGGCCAAGAGAATCAGCTTGCACTAAGAGGAGCGTGAGAATTCGTCCATTCGGCCGCGGGCAGGTCGATCGTGAATGCCGAGCCCTCGACGGTGATTCGACCGTGATGACGAGCGACAATCGTCCTGGCGATTGACAGTCCCAGGCCCGAGCCCGGGCGCCCCGAGGCCTCGGGGCCGCGCCAGAAGCGCTCGAACAGCTGCTCGCGATGACCGGCAGCAGGCCCGGGGCCCTCGTCGCTGACCTGGAGCAGCGCCCGACCGTCGTCGCGCCGTAGCGAGACCGTGACCACTCCGTCCGCGGGGCCGTGGACGAGCGCGTTCTCGATCAGGTTCTCGAGCGCGCGGGCGAAGCCCTGATGATCCCCCTCGACCGTCACCGGCTCGATCTCGTCGACGCGGATCCGCTCGGACCGGCGGCCGCGCAGCACCTCTCCGACCACCGCGTCGAGCTGCACGTGCTCAGGCTCCGGCGCCGGCGCGGCCGCGCGCTCGAGGACGAGCAGGTCGTCGACCAGCCGGGCCAGCCGGGCCGCGTCGCCTTGGAGCTCGTCCAGCAGCTCCGCGCTGGCCCCGTGGCGGGCCACGAACTCGACGTTGCCGAGCAGGGCGGTCACGGGCGTGCGCAGCTCGTGTGAAGCGTCGGCCAGGAACCGGCGCTCACTCTCGGCCGCGGCCTCGAGCGCGGCCAGCATCCGGTTCAGCACGCCGGTCAGCTGCCCGATCTCGTCGCTCGAGCCCGTCTCGGGCAGGCGCTGTGACGGGTCGGCGGTGCGCTCGATCTGCTCGCCGGCCAGGGCCAGGCGCCGGAGCGGGCGCAGGCCGCGGCCGGTCAGCCACACCGCCGCCAGGACCCCGATCAGCGCCGCCCCCGCGCCGCTGAGAGCGACCACCAGCCCCAGGTGGCCGATCGTGTGCGAGATGTCACTCGTGTCGGAGGCCACGAGCACCGCCCCGCCGGCGGCCGGGCCGCCGGCCTGCGCGATCGGCGCGGCGTACAGACGGTAGGGAAGGCCGCCGACCTGGACGTTCTCAAAGCCGGCGCGCCCAGCGCCGATGGCCTCCCGGGTCAGTCGATCCTCCGGCAGCAGCTGCGCTCCGAGGGCCAGCGATCGGGCGATGATCCGCCCGCGGGCGTCGAGCACCTCGACGACGATCTGGCGGCCTGACACCGGGCTCTCGAGCGCCCCCGGCGCGGTCAGCACCGCCGGCGCGGACACCGCCAGCTCGGCCACTTGCAGCGCTCGCTGGCGCAGCGCGCTGTCGAGCGAGCTGCGCAGCTCGTGGCCGACCAGGAGAACGGCGGCGACACCGAACAGGACGATCGCGGCGATGATCGACGCCGCCGCGGCCAGCACCAGCCGGGTTCGGAGAGAACGGCGGATTACCGAGGGGCGCATGCGGCACGCGGTCCGGTCACGGCCGGAGCATGAACCCGGCTCCCCGGATGGTGCGGATCAGCGCCGGCTCACCGAGCTTGCGCCGCAGCCGGGTGACGTAGCGATCGACCACGTTCGCCTCGGCGGCTCCGCCCCAGATCTCGTCGATCGCCTGCTCGCGCCTGACGATGCGCCCGGGCTCGCGCAGCAGCAGCGCCAGCAGGTCCGACTCTCGCCCGGTCAGATCGATCCGGCGGCCCGAGCGGGTGGCGCGGCGCGATTCGACGTCGAGCACGAGATCGGCGTAGGAGAGGCGCAGGCGGGCCTGGCCGTCGTGCCGGCGGATCAGTGCCCTCAGCCTGGCGATCAGCTCCTGCACGGCGAACGGCTTGACCAGATAGTCGTCGGCGCCGGCCTCCAGGCCGGCGACCCGATCGGGGACGGCGTCGCGCGCGGTCAGCATCAGAATCGGCGTGGCCACACCCTTGTCCCGCAGTCGCCGGCACACGGCCAGCCCGTCGAGCAGCGGGATGGCCACGTCCAGCACGATCACGTCCGGCGTCGAGCGCTCGGCGGCCAGCAGCGCCGCCCCGCCGTCCGCGGCTACGGCGACCTCGAACCCCTCGGCGGCCAGGGTGCGCTTGAGCATGCGCTGCAACGGCGGATCGTCGTCAACCACGAGCACGCGCTCGCGTGCGGTGCTTCCCGCTGAACTCGCGGTGGGGAGCACCTAGCCACCGGCTACGTCGCGGCGCAGGAAGATCACGTATGCCGCGGCGAGGGCGGGTACGCCGTACATCGCGCACACCCACGCCGCCCGGACGATCGGGGCCCAGTCGATCGGCGTGCGCAGCAGTCCCTGCCACGCGTTGAACTGGGTGCTCAGCAGGTAGGGCTCCAGTCCGCCCAGGCCGGGGAGGATCCCGATCAGCTGGAACAGGAGCGAGATCATCAGCGTCCCGACGACCGCGGCGGCGCTGTTGCGGGTCAGCGCGGACAGGAGCAGGCCGATGGCGACGATCGTCAGGATCGGGATCAGGTACACGAGCAGGCTCACGTACACCAGCTCCAGTCCCTTGGGCGCCGAGACGATCGTCCCGGACAGGCTCTGCAGCGAGTTGAAGCCCGACTGCAGGCTGCCCGCGATCACGGCCACGGTGCCGTCGAGGGCGATCGCGATCACTGCGTAGGTGGCGGCGGTCAGCGCCTTGCCGGTGAAGATCTGCCAGCGCTCGAGCGAGCGCGTGAGGACGGTCTTCAGCGTCCCGTTGTGGTCCTCGGAGGCGATGATGTCCCCCGCGACCAGGGCGGTGATCAGCGGGAACAGCCACACCGCTCCGAACAGGAGGATCACCAGCGGAACCGCGAGCCCGCTCCGGGTCAGGTAACCCGAGAAGGCGAAGTCCCCCCCGTGGCGGTTGTGGCGGAAATGGATCGCCAGGACGAACAGGATCGGAACGATCGCGGCCGCGCCGAGCCCGAGGTAGGTGCGCTTCTGGTAACGGAGCTTGGTCAGCTCCCAGCGGTACACGGTGGCGACGCCCGGTGTCCCGCGGGACGACTTGAAGGCGGGCGCATCGGCGACGGTGGCCACTACGCCGCCTCCACGGGCTCGGCCGGTTCGGCCGGTTGCGCGGCGGCGCCGGTGCCGTCCCCGTCCTCGATCAGCGAGAAGAACAGATCCTCGAGCGTGGCCGTCTCCGGCGTCAGCGAGCGGATCAGGGCCCCGGCCTCGATCAGGGCCTGCGAGAGCTCGGCCACCGCCCCGTCATCGGCCGTGAAGACGATCCGCTGCTTCTCGACCCGCGGTTCGGTGATGCCGGGCTGGGCGCGGCATACGGCCAGTGCGCGCTCGTCGTCGGTCGTGGACAGGCGGTAGGTGAGGCCGGCGCTGCCCTTGAGCTCGGCCATCAGCCCCTCGTACACGATCTTGCCCGAGCGCACGATCGCCACCCGGTCGCAGACCTCCTCGACCTCGGTCAGGATGTGGCTAGAGAGCATGATCGTGATGCCCTGACCGGCCAGCTGCCGGACCAGCACGCGCATGTCCCGCATGCCGACGGGGTCCAGACCGGTCGTCGGCTCGTCGAGCAACAGCAGCCTGGGCTGGCGGAGCAGGGCGGCGGCGATTCCGAGCCGCTGGCGCATGCCGTGCGAGTAGCCGCCCACCCGGTCCCCAGCCCGGTGGGAGAGCTCGACCAGCTCCAGGGCGTCGTCGATCCGGGCCCGCGCGCCGTCTCCGTCGAAGGCGGCCAGCAGCTCGAGGTTCCGGCGCCCGTTCAGGTACGGATAGAAGGTCGGGGCCTCGACGAACCCGGCGACGCCGTCCAGGGCATGGACCGTCTCCTGGGGGTCGCGCCCGAACAGCCGTACCGTTCCCGCGGTGGGGCGGATCAGCCCGAGCATCATCCGCAGCGATGTCGTCTTGCCGGCCCCGTTGGGGCCGAGGTAGCCGTAGACGTCGCCGGAGTTGACCGTCAGGTCGACCCCGGCGACGGCGGTGAGGTCGCCGTAGCGCTTGACCAGCCCGCGAACCTCGACTGGCGCTGGGTCCGTCATAGCGCCCGCGCCGCCGCGTCTGCGGCGACGGGCGGCACCGAGCCGATCAGGGTGTACGTCACCCCGCCGCGAGAGAACCGGATCACGGTCCCGAGCGCGGTGTCGAGCTCCTGGCCGGTGGCCCCGTGGATCGTCACGCTCGGCAGGGTCAGTCCCGGGCCCTCGCCTCCGTTGCTCGGGCCGGTGCTGATGCTCCGCGCGGTGCTGACGGTCTCGGCCTGCTCGATCACGGCGATGCCTCCGAGGTTCTGACCGTAGGTGATCAGGGCACCCGGATGGCCAGCCGAGTCGAGTAGCCCGACCGACTGCCGGGGGAGGCCGACCAGCCTGCTCGGGGCCACGAGCTTGAACGGCACCTGGCGGGCCACGGCGCGGACGCCGGTCACCTCGGGGTGGGCACCCTTCTTGGCGCGCCGGCCGTGCCGGCGGACGACGGCGCTTCTGGCCGCCGCGCCGGCCGGCGTGGCGACCTTCACCACCTTGTAGCCGGCGGGGGGCGAGATCGAGAAGATCGACGAGTCGATCGACCCGTAGGTGACGCCGGTCGCCTGCACCGCGAGCACGGCGTTGCTGTCGCCGCGCGCGTACACGGCGACGCGCAGCGGGACGCCGTGGATCGCGTCCCAGGCCAGCTGGACGTCACCGAGCAGACCGGCGGAATGCTTGGGCGAGACGCTGACGGTGTATGTCGGCTGCCCCGCGATGTCGCCGGGATGCGCGCCCGAAACATTCAGGTGCGCGGCCAGGTTCTTCAGCTCGGCCCGAATCCGCGCCACGGTCGGGATCGCCCCGGCGCTGGCCGTGGGCTTGTTGGCCTGGGCCTTGCCCTGGGCCGGGATCGTTCCCTCGTAGACCGTTTGTGTGGTCGGATCGGAGACCCACCACGAGGTCTTGGTCACGACCGCCTCAGGGTCGCCGTTGTCGCCGAAGAGCTCGACTCTGAACTGCCCATCGCTGGACACCCACAGGCGACCCTGACCCCCGCTCAGGAGCGGATCGGTCGGCCCCTGGATCTGCGAGGCGTTGATCAGGTTGTTGGTGAAGTTGATGTTGGCGCTGATCCCCTGGACCTGAGGCGCGCTCAGCGCGCCGTGGATCGCGTTGGCCAGCGGCTCGTCCCTGGGGACCGGACCACTCCCCTGGGCGGCGATGGCGATCGTCGTCCCAGCCGCGATCGCCAAGATCAGTCCGGCAATCGTTCCGAGCAATCGCCGCGTTGAAGCTGTGCGCAGGAACTTGTTCACGATCCAAGCCTTTCCGTTCTGGCCGTCTTACCGCCCATCACGGTAGGGCACAAGCTTGAAATTACTCTGACAGCATCTTGGCCAGGTCGCTGCGCGGGGTCATCAGGCGGAATAATGCCGCCTGTGTGTCGCCTGTTCGGGCTGAGTGCCGATCACGAGCGCGTCCGCGCCACCTTCTGGCTGCTTGAGGCCCCGGACTCCCTGGCCCTGCAGAGCCGGCGCGAGCCCGACGGGACCGGACTGGGCTATTTCGACGAGCTGGGCCGGCCCGTGGTCGACAAGCAGCCATTAGCCGCCTACCAGGACCACCAGTTCGCCCAGGAGGCCCGGGAGGTGAGCTCGCAGACGTTCGTGGCCCACGTGCGCTACGCGTCGACCGGTGCCGTGGCCCCCGAGAACACCCACCCGTTCGAGCAGGCCTCGCGTCTGTTCGCCCACAACGGCGTGATCGGCGACCTCCCCGCGCTCGAGCGCGAACTCGGCGATGCCATGTCGATCGTCAAGGGCGAGACCGACTCCGAGCGCTTCTTCGCCCTGATCACCCGGGAGATCGAGCGGACCGGCGACGTCGGCGAGGGGATCATCAGCGCGGCGGGCTGGATCGCCGAGCACCTGCCCGTGTATGCGCTGAACTGCATCCTGATCACCGATTCCGAGCTGTGGGCGCTGCGCTACCCACACGTTCACGAGCTCCACCTGCTCGAGCGCGCCGCGGGCGGCGGCAGCGGCCATCGCCACCTGGAGCACGCCAGCGCACGGGGCTCGGTCCGCGTGCGCTCCGGCGATCTGTCCAAGTATCCGTCGGTCGTGGTGGCCAGCGAGCCGATGGACGAGGACCGCGGCTGGCGAGCGCTGACCTCCGGGGAGCTGCTACACGTCGACGCCGACCTTCACGCCACCGTGACCCGGCCTCTGCACCGCCCACCGGCCCACCAGCTGACGTTGGCCGACCTCGGCGCCAGGGTAGCTGCCTCGCAGGCGCCGGCGCAGCACGCCTGAGCAGCGCGGCGGCCCCCAGGGCGGCCGATCAGAGCGGTGCCCGGAACTGGCTACGATCGTTGGTGTCCGCCGTGGCTTCTGCAACCAATCACGCACTTCCTCCGGGCCCGAGACTTCCGCGCGTCGTCCAGACCGCCGGGTTCATCGTCGGCGGCATCCGCTTCCTCGAGGCCATCCGCCGCCGCTACGGCGACGTGGTCACGCTGGGCACGCTGTTCGACAACCCGTTCGTGATGGTGTTCGACCCGGTGCTGATCAAGGAGCTGTTCCAGGGCTCCGCCGAGCAGCTCCACGCCGGCGAGGCCAACGCCCTCCTGGGGCCGATCCTGGGGGAGCGATCGGTCCTGTTGCTCGACGGCCCCGAGCACCTGCGTCACCGCCGCCTGCTGCTGCCGACCTTCCACGGTCAGCGAATGCAGGCCTACGCCGACGCCATGCGCCAGGCGGCCGACGCCGAGATCGACTCGTGGCCGGTTGGCGAGCCGTTCGAGCTTTTCCCGTCCATGCAGTCGCTCACGCTCGGCGTGATCATCCGCGTGGTCTTCGGGTACGAGGCCGGACCGGCCGCGGACGAGCTCCGGCGCCGGCTCCGGGCCATGATCGAGCCGGTCGCTCGCTCGCGCGGCGTGCTGCTGATGACCCTGATCGAACGGCTCGGCGGGTCGCAGTTCTTCGGCGGCCGGCGAGCGGCGATGCAGTTCGAGGAGCGCCGCCGAGCCGTCGACGAGATCATCTACGACGAGATCGCCCGCCGGCGGGCAGAGCCTGACCTGGCCGATCGCGGCGACGTGTTCTCGGCCCTGCTGCTGGCCGAGGACGCCGATAGCGGACGCCTGTCCGACCGCGAGGTCCGCGACGAGCTGGTCACCCTCCTGCTGGCCGGTCACGAGACGACCGCCACCGGACTGGCCTGGACGTTCGACCAGCTCCTGCGCGCTCCGGCCGTCCACCAGCGCGCCACCGAGGGCGACGACGAGTACCTCGACGCGGTTGTCAAGGAGTCCCTGCGGATCCGCCCAGTGATCCCCGGCGTCGGCCGCGTGGTCAGCCAGGAGCCCTTCCACCTAAACGGCTACGTGATCCCTCCCGGGGTCGAGATCAACCCCTCGATCCGGGTCGTCCATCGCCGTCCCGACCTGTATCCCGAGCCACGGGCCTTCCGGCCCGAGCGCTTCCTCGGCCCCGACGCCCCCGACACCTACACCTGGATCCCCTTCGGTGGCGGCACCCGTCGCTGCATCGGCGCCAGCTTCGCCCTGATGGAGATGCGCGTCGTCCTGCGCCGCATCCTCGAGCGGGCCGCCCTGCGCCCGGCCAATGCCGAGCCGGACGAGATCGCCTTCCGCGGCATCACCCTCGCCCCCAAGGGGGGCGTGCTCGTCATCCAGGATCGGCCGCCGGCGGCGGGAGCGTGACGGGGCAGGGCCAGATGGTTGATTCCACGGCAAGGGCCGTGTTCGAGGGTTTGGTAGGAAAGCATCCCAGCACCAACCCCTAGCCCACGCGGTTGCGCGTAACCACCTCGCCCCGCTTGATACCCCACCCCGCTTGACGATGCGCACGCCTGCGGACGCGTTCGATGTCCCTGCGTACATCCATCCCATGTACAGAGGGACAAAGACGTCAGATCGACCCCCGCGGAGCCTCGACCGGCGTCAGTGACTGACGGCCGCCGCCGCCAGCTCGGAGACGAGCTTGTCCTCGTAGAAGCGCTCGAGCGCAAACGGAGCGATCAGCTCGGGGGTGCGCCCGGAATGCACGAGCTCGGCCAGCGTCCTGCCGACGATCGGCGCCGCCTTGAACCCATACGTGCCCCAGCCGGCGCTGATGTGGAAGTTCTCGACCTCGGTGCGCCCGAGAATCGGGCTGTAGTCGGGGGACAGGTCGCACAGGCCAGCCCAGGCGCGTAACAGCCGGGCGTACTCGAGCTGCGGGAACAGCTCGAGGGTGTGCCGCGTGAGGTCCTGGAGGAAGTTGAGCGTGCCCTGCATTCGGTAGGTCGTCCACGGCTCGATCTCGGACCCCATCACGAATTCGCCCCGGTCGGACTGCGAGATGTAGACATGCATCTGCGAGGAGACGATCACGACGTCAAGCAGGGGTTTCACCGCCTCGGTCACGCAGGCCTGAAGGATGTGGGTCGTGATCGGGAGCTCGACGCCGGCCATCGCGCAAATGAGCGTGCTCCATCCCGCGGTCGCACTGATCACCTGCCCCGCCAGTACGGTGCCGCGATTGGTGCGCACGGCCGAGACGCGGCCGTTTGTGCGATCGAAGGCCTGGACCTGGGTGTACGGGTGGATCTCCACCCCCGCCCGATCCGCGCCGCGGGCGTACCCCCACACCACCGCGTCGTGGCGGATGATCCCCCCCGGTGGGTGATAGAGCGCTCCCATGATCGGATATGTGACGTCCGGCGAGACGTTGAGCGGCGGGCACAGGCGCTTGACCTCAGCGGCGTCCACGAGTTGTGAATCGATCCCGTTCAGGCGATTGACCTCCGCGCGGTTGGCCATCACGAACATCGCCCGGTCGCTGTGCGCGAGAGTCAGGTGGCCGCACTGCGAGAACAGCAGGTTGAAGTCGAGCTCCGCCGACAGTCGCTCGTACATGCGCACGCTCTCGTCGTAGAAGCGGGCGCCCTCGGGGGTCTTGTAGTTGGAGCGCAGGATCGTCGTGTTCCGCCCGGCCGCCCCCGAGCCGATGTAGCCCTGCTCCAGTACGGCGACGCTCCCCACCCCGAGCTGGCCCAAGTAGTAGGCGGTGGCCAGGCCGTGCGCCCCGCCGCCCACGATCACGACGTCGTAGCTGTCCCGTAGCTCGCCGCGACGGCGCCACATCCGTCGAGGTCGGAAGATCTCCTTCATATGAGCTGGCGCTCCTTCAACGCGTCGGCCCCGACCGGCCCCCCGCCGAGGTGCTCGGCCGCGTCGGCCACCACCTCGTACAGGTACTGGCCCAGCGCCCAGCCGACGAGCACGAGCAGGCCCGGCTCGTCGTCCCGCAGAACGTAACCGGGCGTGCGGGCGACCGACCCCGGGCGGAAGCCGGCCACGGGCATCACCGCCGGCCGCACGTCGATGGCGCAGAAGCGGGCCAGGAGCTCGCCCGCGCCGGGGCCGATCAGCGCGAGCGCCGCCAGCCCGCAGGTAACGTCGACGACCGTCACCACAGGACCCGATTCGGCGTCCCCGCCTCGGACCTCGGCGACAGCGCGATTCACGCCCTCCCGGAGGTCCTGGGCCGCCGCCGGCTCGCCCAGCACGAGCACGCGCGTCGGGGTGACCGGACACCACCAGGCCTCCTCGGCGCGACCGGCGACGCCGGGCTGGAGCTCGAGGCCGCCACTGGCAGCGCTGACCACGGCCGCGAGCACGCTCGGCTCGGCCTGCAGCTCCAGCTTGGTCAGGCTCGAGCGGTCCACGAAGGCGACCGTTCGCTCCAGCCGATCTCGCTCGCTGACGGGATCCCGGAACGCGACGGCGACGTTCCACCCGTCGCGCACCTCGAACCGGCCGCCGGCGGCCCGGGCCAGCCGCTCCATCGGAGTCCGCGCGCAGACGGACTCGGAGATCGCAGTCGGAGTCAGAAATTGCATTTCGGTCACGAGCGCAGCAACTCCCCTTGCGGGTCGTAGAACGGCTCGGTGATCACCGAGGCCTGCAGGCGGCTGCCGTTGTCGGCGATCGTGATGCTCGCGCCGGCGGTGGCCAGCGCGGCCGGCACCCAGGCCATGCCGATCACCTGCCCGAGGCGAAGCGAGCGGCGCGCGCTCGTCACCTGCCCGGCGGCCGCACCGCCCTGATCGAGCACCACGGCCCCTTCGGTCGGGACGTGGCCGTCGGACAGCGTGAACCCGACGAGCGCCGTCTGGGCCGGATGCTCGGCTACGCGGGCCAGGGCCCACTTGCCGATGAAGTCCTCGTCCTTGTCGAGCTTGACCGCCCACGGCATGGCGGCGCCGAAGGGCGTCGACTCCGAGTCGGTGTCCTGGCCCACGATGATGTGCTGCTTCTGGAGCCGCAGGATCCGCTGGGGCTCGAGCCCGAACGGGCGGATCCGCTCCGGCTCGCCCGCGGCCAGGATGGCATCCCAGAGGTCCTCGCCGTATGCGGCCGGAAAGTGGATCTCATAGCCGAGCTCGCCGACGAACCCGATCCGCAGCAGCAGGCAGGGCACGCCGGCCACGCGGCCCTGGCGCGCGTCGAGGTACGTGAACACGTCCGGCGAGCAGTCCATGTCGGTCAGCCTGGTCAAGATGTCCCGCGCGCGCGGCCCGGCCAGGTTGACCGCAGAGAGCGCCTGCGTGACGTCGCTGAGGTGGACGTCCATCCGCCAATCCGCGAGCCACCACGAGAACCACTGCTCGACCGCGCCCGCCCCACTCGAGGTCGTGGTCACGTAGAACGTCTGCTCGTCGAGGCGGCTGATCGTGCCGTCGTCCATGATCCGGCCGGCGTCGGTTGTCAGCACCCCGTAGCGCACCCGGCCCGGCTTTAGCGTCGAGATCCGGTTCGGATACAGCCGGTCGAGAAACCCTCCCGCCTCCGGCCCGCGCACCAACAGCTTGCCGAGTGTCGAGACGTCGATCAGCCCCGCGCCCTGGTGCACGCTCAGCGCCTCGCCCTCGGGATCGCCGTAGTCGTAGGCCCGCCGCCAGTCTCCGGCCCACTCGATCCGGGCGCCGAGCTCCCGGTGCCGGGCATGGATCGACGAGCGCTTGGCCGGCTCGATCGGGCGCCCGGCCAGCGCGGCCAGCGGCACCGCCGACCACGGCGGCCGGGCCGTCGTGGTCCCAACCTGCTCGAGCCGCTGCCCGGTCTCGAGCGCCATCAAGCGGATCGACGGCAGCTGGCACATGCGCCCCTGACAGGGCCCCATGGTCACGGTGGTGAAACGCTTGCACAGCTCGATCGAGTCGTAGCCTTCCTGGACACCTCGGTGGATGTCCTTGGCCGAGACGTCCTCGCACAGACACACGAACGAACGCGCCCGGGAGCCGTCGGCGGCGTTGGCCGGCGGAACGGCCTCGGCGGCGGCGTCGCCCGCCTGAACCAGCCGGTGAAGCTCGGCCCGCCGGGCGCTGGGGTCAGCGCCGTCGAGTCCGAGGGCGGCTGCGGCCTGCAGGCCGGCGAGCTCGCCGGAGGACTCGGCCAGACGATCGGCCCCCTGGCCCGCCACCTGGCCCGCCGCCCGGACCGCGGCCGGCAGCTCAGCGAGACGGAAGTGCCCCCGAGCCTCGTCGTAAACGGTCTTCCCGCCGGCTTGCGTCGCGAGCGCGGTCGCCGGCGCCTCGCCACCGGAGACGACCAGGAGATCGCACTCGACCTCCCGACGCCCGGCGGATGCGACGCCGGTCCCAAGCCCCTGGACCGGTGCGAGCACCGCGCCCTGGACAGTGCGGCGGCCGTTCGCGGCCACGACTGTCCAACCCGGCAGGAACTCGATCCCGCGCGCCTGTAGGCGCTCTGCGGCGGGCGAGGGCTCGGCGCGAAGGTCGGCGACGAGCGCCACCTCCACCCCGGCATCACCAAGCGCGAGCGCGGCGTCGATGCCCCGGTCGGAGGTCGTCGCGATCACTGCTCGGGCCCCCGGAGCCACCGCGTACAGGGCGGATAGCCGACGTGCCCCGCTCGAGAGCATCACGCCCGGCAGGTCGTTACCGGCGAACACCAGCGGCTGCTCGATGGCACCGGTGGCGAAGACATGCTCGCGCGCACGGATCTGATGGAGCGTGTCTCCCTGCCATACCGGCACGAGGCCGTCGAAATGCCCCAGTGCCGAGGCCGGGCAGAGCACCTCCACCCCCGCCTCGCCCGCTCGCGCCGCGAGCTGCCGCGCGAGGTCATGGCCGCCTTCCCACAACAGCCGTCCGCCGGGCCGCGGTCCGTCGTCGACCAGGACGACGTCAGCGCCCTGCTCGGCGGCGGCGATCGCGGCCGCCAGCCCGGCGTGGCCCCCACCGACGACCAGCACGTCGGCATGGCGCCGGCGGTATTCCGTCCGCCACGTCCGCTCGGGCTGGGATTTCGGCAGCCGCCCGAGGCCAGCCGCGTGTCTGAGCACCCACTCGTACACCGGCCACAGCCGCCGCGGGCGGATGAACGTCTTGTAGTAGAAGCCCGGCGGGGTGAAGGGGCCGCCGACCGCATCGGTCACCGCCATCGCGTCGTGCTCGAGCCCCGGAGTTGCGTTCAGGTGCTCGACCTTCGCGCCCTCGCGGACCGGCTCGGTGCACGCGCGCACCCCCGGTGCGCCGTCGACCGCGACCAGGCAGTTCGGGCAGTTGCCGGCGCAGCACAGCAGCCCGCGCCGCCGGTGGTATTTGAAACTGCGCGAGAACGTGCGGCGGCCGGCGGCATACAGCGCGGACCCGATCGTGTCGCCTTCCAGCGCGGAGACGCGGGCGCCGTCGAAGGTGAACGTCACCGTGCGCGTGCGCTCGATCATCTCCCCGGGCTGCGTGGGGAGCCGGCTCACAATCCTGGCTCGCCCTCGAGCTCACCCGGCAGCCCGACCCGGAGCACCTCATTCGTGCGAGTGTCACGCTCGGCCTGAAACCAGGTCCGGCACCCGGAGCGGTGGTACCACCACTCGCGCTGCACACCCGCGACGTTGCGCCGGAAATAGTTGTACTCATTCAACTGCCGGAACGACGGCTGCCCGCGCGGGCGAGCGCTCACCTCTCCCCCGAAGGCAAAGTCAGCCACCTCGCGCACGCCGCAATGCGGACACCTGAGTACGAACGACACGCGCGCGGATCGTAGACAAGGATCGCGCTCAGCGCAATACTATTGCCAATGGCGCAACGCGAGCGGTGGACTGGACGTTGCCTCTGCGGCGCCGTCTCATACGAGGTCCGCGGTCCCCTCCGCGACGTGCTGCTCTGTCATTGCCAGGAGTGCCGACGCTGGCACGGGCACGTGTCTGCATCGACCGCGGCGGCCAACCAGGACCTCGTGCTGCTCGAGCAACGCGGCCTCCGCTGGATCAACAGTCCCGGCAGCGACGCACATGCCCGGCGAGGCTTCTGCGCCGAGTGCGGCTCCAGTCTGTTCTGGGATCCGCCCGGGCGCGCGACGATCAGCATCGCCGCCGGCACGCTTGATCACGCCGCCGGGCTGCGCGTGGTCAGCCACTGGTTCGTCTCGCAGGCGGGCGAGTACTACGAGCTGCTCGACGACGGACTCCCACACCACGAGCGCAGTGGCGAGAGCGAGCTGCCGTGAGCGCGCGTGCGACGCACGATGTGATCGTCGTCGGCGGCGGCTTTGCGGGCGTCACCGCCGCCCGCGAGGCGGCGCTACGCGGGCGCTCGGTCCTGATGCTGGAGGCGCGCGATCGCCTCGGCGGCCGCACATGGCTCGCACCATGGCGCGATACGTCAATCGAGTACGGCGGCGCGTGGGTCCACTGGCACCAACCCCACGCCTGGTCAGAGATCACGCGCGCGGGGCTCGCCGTGACGTTCGGCGACGACGCCGAGCTCGCCGGATGGTACGTCGACGGCGAGCGCCGCTCCGGCGCCGTCGGGGAGCGCGACGCGATTGCCGCGCGTGGCTGGGACCAGTTCGTCGACGGAGTGCGGGAGGCGCTGCCCAACCCACACGACCCACTTCGCGAGCTCGACCAGCTCGAGCGCTTCGACCGCTTGACGATCGCGGAGCGGCTCGCACAGTTGGAGCTCACCGAGGAGGAGCGCGAGGTGCTGAGCGCGGAGCTCGAATCGCTCGCGCACGCTCCGCTCGACGACGCCGGCGCGGTATCGGTCCTGCGATGGCACGCTCTGTCGGGATACAGCCTGGAACTGACCCAGCAGACCGGCGGGCGGGTGACGATCGTCGGGGGCACGCGCGCGCTGCTCGAGGCGATCGCGGCCGCGGCGCCGATCGAGCGCCGACTCGAAGCCGTGGTGGCAGCCGTCAGGAGCCGTCACGACCGAGTTGACATCGAGACCACCGCCGGCACGGGCTTCACGGCGCGCGCGGTCGTGGTCGCGGTCCCGATCAATGTCCTTGGCGCGATCGAGTTCGAGCCACAGCTGTCCGAGGCCAAGCGCCGCGCGATCGCGCTTGGACAGGCCTCCCGAGGGATCAAGATCTTCATCCGGGCCCGCGGCGAGCCCCGGCTTCAGACCTCGATCCGAGCCGGCCACCCGTTCGAGTACCTCGCCACCGAGCTGCTGCTCGACGACGACACGCAGCTGCTGATCGGCTTCGGTCCCGACGCCGAGCGCTGCGACGCCGCCGACCTGCCCGCGGTCCAGCGGCAGCTCGGCGAGATCCTCCCGGGGTACGAGGTCGTCGACGCGACCGCGCACGACTGGCTGAGCGACCCGTTCTCGCGGGGGACCTGGGCGATCCACCGGCCGGGCTGGTACGGGCACCACCACGCGGCCATGCAGCTCCCCGAGGGGCGGTTGATCCTGGCGGGCAGCGACATCGCCAACGGCTGGGCCGGGTTCATCGACGGGGCGATCGAGTCGGGATTGCGCGCCGGCGCGACAGCGGCGGCACTCAGCGGGTGAGGACCGGCACCACCGTCGACGGACGCACCAGCGCGTCGACGGCGACGGCACCCGCGGCCGAGGCGATCACCGGGTTGAGCTCAATCTCGGCGAGCGCGGCTTCGAGCAGCAGCTCGCCGGCCCGCTGGGCGAGCCGGGCCACCGCTGAGGAGTCGACTGCCTCGCGGCCGCGCCGACCGTCCAGCAGCGGGAACCCCCGCAACGCGCGCAGGGCGCGCTCGATCCGCCGCGCGTCCGCCGGCAGCGGGATGATCGCCACGTCGTCGAGCAGCTCCGTCCAGACCCCCCCAAGCCCGATCACGACGGCCGGCACGATCCCGTCGGCGCGCACCGCGACCAGCAGCTCAACTCCCGGCGCGGCCATCGACTCGGCCAGCACGGCGCCCTCGCACTCGGCCGCGAGCACCTCCAGGCGCCGGTACGCGAGCCGCACCTCGTCCCCGGCTGACAGCCCGAGCACGAGGCCGCCGAGCTCCGACTTGTGCTGCACCGCCGGCGAGCTGAGCTTGAGCGCGATCGGGCCCCCGAGCTCCGCCAGCGCGCTCAGCGCATCCTCCTCGCCGGCCACGATCCGTCCCTGCACCACCGGCAGGCCCCCCTCGCGGAGAAGCTCCTTGGCCTGGTGCTCGGATAGCCACGCGCCCTCGCCGGCGCTCGCCGGCGCCGCGGCTCTGGCCGTGGCCGCGATCTCACGCAGCCGCGCCGCGTCGCCGAGTGGCTGCTGGACGGCCCAGGCGCAACGCAGGCCGGTCCGCAGGCCGGCGGCCGCGGGAACCCCCGCCAGCGCGAACCGCCACGCAGCTCCGTCGTCGAGCAGCTCCGGGAGCGTCGAGGATACGATCGTCACCGCCGGGCTGGCCGCGGCGCCGGCCATGATCCCTTCACGCACCGCGCTCCAGGACTCAGCCGCGGCGCCGTCGATGCCGGGCAACTGGTCGTAGAAGACGAGCACCTGGCCGATCGCCGGATCCTCGCCGAGCGTCCGCACGAGCTTGGCCAGCGCCGGGGCGTCGCCCCAGATCATCGCGGTGTAGTCGAGCGGGTTGGCGACCGTGGCGGCCGACGGCAGGATCGCGGCAAGCCGCGCCCTCGTCGCCGGCGCGAGCGACGGCAGGATCGTCCCCTGGCGCTCGGTCTCGTCGGCTCCCTGAGCCGAATCCCCTCCCGAGCAGGTCATGATCGCGACGCCAGGGGCGCTCGGGGCGTGGACCGGCACCGCGAGCGTCTTGGCGAGCTCCAGCAGCTCGTGGACGTCGTCCGCCCAGATCGCCCCGGCCTCCTCGATCAGGCTTCTGAACACGCGCTGGTCGCCCGCGAGCGCAGCGCTGTGCGCGGCGGCCGCCCGCGCGCCGGCCGGCGAGGTGCCGACCTTGAGCACCGCGACCCTGATCCCGTTCTCCGCGCACGCCGCGAAGCCGTCGCACAGCCCGGGACCACCGTCGTCTTCGAGGTACAGGGCGATCGCCCGGACGCCGTCCTCGAGCGCGAGGAACTCCAGATAGTCGGCGGCCGAAAGCACGGCCTGATTGCCGCTCGCGATCACGGTGTGGAAGCGCAGACCGCGGCGAGTCGCGAGCGCGTTGACCGCCACGTTGCCGCTCTGGGAGATCAGAGCCACCGCTCCCGGCTCGCGGGGGACGAAGGCGTCGCCCCACAACGCGATGCGCTGGTGCATGCGGACGATCCCATTGCAGTTCGGTCCGCACACGGGCAGTCCGTGCGCCCGGGCGGCAGCGACGAGATCCCGCTGGCGCTGCTCCCCTCCGTCGACCTCGGCGAAGCCGGCGCTGAACACGACGGCGCCCCCGCACCCGCGTGCGCCGGCCTGATCGACGACCGCGGCGACTCCAGCGGCCGGGATCGCGACGACCACAGCGTCGACGGGCTCGGGGAGGTCGTCGATCGAAGGCACGCACGGACGTCCGAGGACCTCGCGGCGCTTCGGGTTGACACCCCAAACCTCGCCGGGATATTCGACCGCCTCGAGGTTGAGCAGCGTCTGACTCGAGTAGCTCCCAGGGCGGTCGTTGGCCCCGACCACAGCGATCGACGCCGGCCTCATCAGCCGGGAGAGATCCAACCTGCCCGACTCGGTCACGGTCGGGCGGCCCTGCGTTTCGCCCCCGACCGTCAATGGATCGTGGCCTCGACCCCGCGTCGTTCGAGCGCCCGCGCGATGACCACCCGCTGGACCTCGCTGGTGCCCTCCCAGATCCGGTCGACGCGCAGCTCGCGCAGGAACCGCTCGGCGACGTTGCTGCGCATGTAGCCGCGCCCGCCGAAGATCTGAACCGCGCGGTCGGCGCACCGTCCGGCCGCCTCGCTGACGAACAGCTTGGCCATCGAAGCCTTGGCGTGGATCAGCTTCACGTCGGCGCCGGCGTCGACCATTCCAGCGACGTGAAGGGCCAGCAGTCGCCCGAGGGCGGCGTCGGTGGCGGAGTCCGCCAACGGGAACGAGACGCCCTGGTAATCCATGATCCGCTGTCCGCCCTGGGTCCTCGCGAGCGCCCAGCCGGTCGTCTCCTCCAGCAGACGCCACATCGCGCCGAGGCCGTGCGTCGCGATCCCCAGGCGCTCCTCGGTGAACCACGCCCGCTGAAGCGCCTCACCGTTGCCGATGCCGCCGATCACGGCGTCGGCCGCGACCTCGGCATCCGAGAAGCGGATCGTCGGATGTCCGTGGGGATAGTTGTGAGTGAACTTCGGGTACTCGACGAACTCGACCCCGGGAACCCCCGGCTCGACCAGGAAGAGCGTCGGCAGACGCTCGGGCCCGTCGACGACGTTCGCCATCACGATCAGCACGCGGGCCACGTCGCCCGAGGTCACGAACCACTTCTCGCCGTTGATGCGCCACCCGCCGTCGGTGCGGACGGCGGTGGCAGAGATGCCGCCCGGATCCGAGCCCGCCTCGGCCTCCGTGACGGCGTAGGCGTCGCCGCCGTCACCCCGCAGCGCCGGGACCAGGTAGCGCTCGATCTGCTCGTGCGTCCCCTGCAAGAGGACGTTGTACGCGCTGGGCACGTGCCAGTGGAGCCCGTTGGTGACGCGTCCGAACTGCTCGTTGACCAGGAACCACTCCACCATCGACCATCCCTGCCCCCCGAACTCCTGCGCAAAGCGCCCGCCATTCAATCGGGCGGCGATCGCTTCGCGCTTGATCTGATCGATCGTCTCCTCGGGCAGCACACCGCCCCGCTGCTCGGCCTCGAGCTCGAGCGGCATCAAGACGTTCTCGACGAACGCGCGCGCTCGCTGCTGCAGCTCGAGCTGCTGGGTGTCGAGCTCTTGCGGTTGATTCGGGGAGACGACGGTGGTCATGTGTGCCCTCTCGGTTGGGAGTTGTCAGTGGATACCCGCGCAAGCCGGATGCGATCGCCGGCGCTCAGCCGGGCACCCCGCCCGGGAAGGCCGAGCAGCAGGTTGTGGTGATTGGAGATCACTGCGGTCGCGCGGGCTCGTGCGACGGCGACCTCGGGGTCGTGGTCGCCGGCTCGCTTGTCGATCAGCTCGACGACGCCGTGCAGGTACGCAAGCCAGACCCGCTCGCTGCCCTGGAGAACGAGCAGCTCGATCCTCGCCTGCTCGGCAGCCACCGCTCCGGCCGGAGGACTTCCGCCGTGCCTGAGGGTGGCCACAGCGTGCGGAAGCTCGCGCTCGGGCTCGGGCGTGACCGAGAGCCACGACACCGAGCGCCACGACCCCGGCTTGACCATGGCCGGTAGAATACAGCAACTGATCACAAAGTCAGGAAGAGGGATATGGAGCCTGCAACGACCCCGACTGCACCCGAAATCAACGACAGCGCCGACCGCGGAAACGGCGGGCCAGCCCTCGCCGCCGGGGGCGCTGCCCTCGCGCGGCGGCTGTACACCGATCCCTCGCTACTCGAGCCCGAGCAGCAGCTGATCTTCGAGCGCACCTGGCAGCTCGCCGGCCACGTCTCCGCGCTGCGCAGGCCGGGCAGCTACATCACCGCGAATGCGGGCTCGCAGCCTGTGCTGATCGTGCGCGATGAGGATCTTGGCCTGCGCGCGTTTCGCAACGTCTGCCGCCATCGCGGCTCTCGGCTACTGAGCGGCTCGGGCCAGTGCAAGGCCGCGATCCGCTGCCGCTATCACGGCTGGACCTATCGCCTGGACGGGACGCTGATCGGCGTGCCCGAGGGACTCGCGTTCGGCGAGCGTCTGGACAAGTCGGCGCTCGGGCTGATGCCCGCCCGTGTCGAGGAGCTCTGCGGGCTGATCTTCGTCAACCTGGACCACAACGCGATACCGCTGGGCGAGCTCTGCGGGGACCTCCCCGCACGTCTCGAGCGCTACCGGATCCCGACGCTCGAGTCCTTCGCGCCCGGCGGCGGTACCCAGCCTGCCAACTGGAAGGTCGTCGCCGACAACTACCTCGAGGGCTACCACATCCCGATCGCCCATCCGGGGCTGATGCGGCTGCTCGACTACAAGCATTACGAGACCGAGCTGCACGACCACTACGCGTGGATCGAAGCGCCGATGCGCAACAAGCCGAGCAGCAATCGTCTCGAGCGCCTCTACACGCAGCTGGTCACACCCATGCCCGGACTGGGCCAGGAGGACCTGCGCGTGTGGCGGTACGTGTTCATCTATCCCAACACGACGATCGACCTCTACCCAGACCAGGTCAACACGTGGCAGATGCTTCCGGATGGCGTGAGCCGCACTCGGGACGTGTTCGGCTCCTACCGGCCCTCACACACCAGCCCGAGGACCAGACTCGTTCAGTGGCTCAACCAGCGTCTGAACACGCTCGTCCTGCACGAGGACATCGACCTGGTCGCCAACGTCCAGGCGGGCCTCCAGACGCGCGGCTATGAGTGCGGCCCCCTATCGCGGCGCGAGGAAGCCGTCGCCTGGTTTGCCGACCGCATCCGCACGGACCTTGCCCCGGCGCTGGCCGGTCAATGAGCGCGGCGGCCACCGACACCGCAGAGCACCGCAGACCCAGCGCTCGCGAGCGCATCCTCGCCGCCGCCGTGCGACGAATCGCCCGCGAAGGCATCGATGACGTGCGGATCGCGCGGATCGCGATGGACGCCGGCGTTTCGACGTCGTTGGTCCATTACCACTTCGAGACCCGTGAGGCCCTGCTCGCCGAGGCGCTTCAATACTCCTACGCGCGAGCCGGCGACGCGCGCATCTCGAGCGGTGAGCTGCCGGTCGCGTCGCACGCGCAGCGGCTGCGGTCGATGATCGACCAGTGCCTGCCGACCACGCCCTCACTCGAGGAGGACTGGGTGCTGTGGGTGGAGCTGTGGCTGCGCGCCGTGCGCCATCCCGAGCTGCGGCCTGTGGCCGAGGAGCTCTACGCCCGGCTGCGGTCGTGGTTCGAGGACGAGATCGCTGCCGGCATGCGCGACGGCGAGTTCGATCTCGAGGACCCTGGCGAGATCGCCGACCGGGCGCTGGCACTGATCGACGGATACGGGATCAGGACCCTGATCGGCGACAGGCGGGTGCCGCTCGAGCGGGCGCGCCGGGTGGTGGCGACCGCGCTGGCCAGAGATCTCGGGCTTACGGAGGGAGCGATACTCGAGAGCTGACAGCACGATCTCACGCAGTGGCGCCCGCCGCCGTTGAATCGCTGATGAGTCTCTCCCGCTCGCCCCCGTCCTGGCCCCCGTCGTCCCCGTCGTCCGCGGACGATGACAGCGCTCGCCGCGAGCGTGCGCTGACGATCGGCGCGACGCTGGTGATCGTGATCCTGTGGGCGTCGGCCTTCGTCGGGATTCGCTCGGCCGACCGCCAGCTTGCCCCCGGTGCGCTGGCGCTCGGCCGGCTGCTTGTCGGCAGCGCCGTGCTGGGCGTGTTCGTGCTGATGCGCCGCGAGTCGCTGCCTCGAGGGCAGGCGCTCTGGGGCGTCGCGGTCTGTGGGGTGCTCTGGTTCGGTGCCTACAACGTCGCGCTCAACGAGGCCGAGAAGCACGTCGATGCCGGGATCGCGGCCATGCTCGTCAACACCGGACCGATCCTGATCGCGATCCTCGCCGGCGTGATCCTCCGGGAGGGCTTTCCCCCACGGCTGCTGGCCGGCTGCCTGGTGTCGTTCGCAGGCGCCGCGGTGATCGGCGTGGCCACCTCCCAGCATGGCCCCCAGCAGGCATGGGGCGCGGTCCTGTGCCTGATCGCAGCCGCGGCCTACGCGGGCGGCGTCGTCGCCCAGAAGCCGGCCCTCGAGCACGCGAGCGCCCTGTCGGTGACGTGGTTGGCGTGCACGATCGGAGCCGTGTGCTGTCTGCCCTACGGACCGTCGCTGGTCGGCGGACTCGGCCATGCCAGCGGTTCTGCGATCGCCTGGACGATCTACCTCGGGGCCGCTCCGACCGCGATCGGCTTCGTGCTGTGGGCATACGCCCTGGCCCGGACCACCGCGGGACGGATGGGATCGACGACCTATCTCGTGCCGCCGGTCGCCGTACTGCTCGGCTGGGCGCTGCTCGGCGAGATCCCGCCTGCGCTGGCCCTCCCCGGAGGGGTTCTCTGCCTGGCTGGAGTAGCGGTCGCCCGCACCGGAACGCGCAGATCCGAGGCTCGTGCGGCGGACTCGCAGCCGACCGCCGATCTCGTCGATCAGCCGGGCGCTTCGCCGGCGTAATCGAGCAACGGCTCGTCGGCCGAGACTCCACCGAGCGCGGCGCGCGCGGCCGCGCGCCCCGTCCGCACCGCGCCCTCCATGTACCCGGCCACCCAATGGTCTGAGCCGGCCACGTAGAACGGCGGTTCGTGGGTCCCGTGCAGCGGCCCGACGCGGGTCAGGTCCCCGGGAGCCCAGCTGGAGATGTAGCCCCGGGTGAAGGGATCGGCGCCCCATGCGCGTTCGAGCATCGCCGTCGGCTGCAGCGCCCGCTGGCCGTACAACGCGGCCAGGCCATCGAGCACGGTCTCGGTGCGGACCTCGGGGGGCGCGGCGAGGAAGGCCGAGAACCGCTCGGGCGGTACGAGCAGCGACAGCACCCCGGCCGCCTGCGGCCAGGTCGAGCCGAACAGCCACTCGGTCTCGGCGAGCCCGCTCTGGCCCGTCTCCTGCCAGAAGGGCACCTCATAGGCGACGACGACCTTCGCCGCCAGGGCGTGACGCTGTGAGTGCAATGACCGCAGCCGCGCGTCGCTGAGGCCCGAGATCTCGATCTCGCGCAGTGGACCGGCGGGGATCGCGCAGACGACCGCCTCGGCGCGGACCACCTCGCCGTCCGAGAGCTGGACCAC
This sequence comes from uncultured Solirubrobacterales bacterium, assembly GCA_963704385.1. Lineage (GTDB taxonomy): Bacteria > Actinomycetota > Thermoleophilia > Solirubrobacterales > Solirubrobacteraceae > Palsa-465. The sequence continues at coordinate 3,117,869 of OY969904.1, read as the reverse complement.
GGCGCCTGCGCCGTTGAGCTCGATCCGCTCCACGACGGCGCCAAGCCGCACCCGCGGTCCCAGCTCGTCGGCCATCCGCAGTGCGACGGCCGCCGACCCTTCCGCGACCCGCAGACCCTCCCACAGGCTGAGGTCGTAGAGCTGCTCGCCGCCGAGCACGGCGTGCTTGCGCAGGGCCGAGAGCAGCGAGGTCCGTTCCGGCGCGTCGCACGACAACGACAGCGACGCCAGATCGTGGCGGCGGCGCACCGCCGGCAATGCGGACTGCTCGCGCAGCCACCCGCCCACGCTGGTCCGATCGAGCGCCGCCGCCTGCGGGTGGGACCATGGGTCCTCCGGATCGATCTCGCGGGCCAGACTCGCGAACGCCCGATCGAGTCGCTCGGCGTCCGCACGCTCTTCCAGGCTCATCCACGGGGCTTCATCGCCCACGAACACACCATCGACGAGGCCCCAGCTCATCTCGCCGGGATCTGCGATGTAGCTCGGCTCGACCGTCAGGCCCAGTTCGGCGACCAGCCCGCGATACGCCCAGTGGCCGCTACCGAAGACCTCGCCACCGGCCTGCACGGTGCGACCGCCGGGCAGCGTGACCGCTTCGACGCGGCCGCCCGGGCGGTCGCGCGCCTCCAGAACGACGACCTCGGCGCCGCCGCGCGCCAGGTCGCGCGCCGCGCTCAGCCCGCCGAGCCCTGCACCCAGGACCGCCACGTCGATCATCGCTAACACCTCGTTAAGAAGCGGCGCTTGACAGGGGCACCGCCGGTGCGTAGTTTTCTGAACCGTCGTTCAGTATACGAATTTGTACGGCGCGTGCAAGAACGTCGATGAGCCCCCGACCCAAAGTCGACCACCTGCGCAAACCGCAGATCATCGCCGCGGCCGCGCAGGTGCTCTACGAACGCGGACACTTCGACACCCGCATCGGCGACATCGCCGAGCAGGCGGGAACGAGCGCGCCGACGATCCTCTACTACTTCGAATCCAAGGACCGCCTGCTCGAGGAGGCGGTCGACCAGACCGACCGTGAGTTCTACGCGCGGCTTACGGAGGGGCAGGCACGCCAGGAGCGCGCGAGCGACAAGCTCGTGCACCTGATCGAGGAGACGAGTCGCGGGCCCGGGGGCCTCGGCGACTACACGCTGTGGATGGAGATGTGGGTCCGCGCGCGCCGAGACGAGACCGTGCGCAACAACTACTTCCGGCTGAACCGGCGCGAACGGGACCTGATCGCCGACATCGTCCGGGCCGGCCAGGCAAACGGCGAGTTCAGCGCCGAGGCGGATCCCGACGGCTTCGCGCTCGCGCTGAGCAGCCTGATGGATGGACTCGGCGTCCAGGTCACCCTGGGCCAGCCGGATGTCACTCCGGAGCGGATGGTGGAGCGCTGCCTGGCGCTCGCATCGAGCGAGCTTGACTGCGATTTTCCAGTTCCTAAGGAGGTGAGTGTCGATGCATCCACGTGAGGGATGGTCTGAGGGAGGGATCCGCCGCCGGCCGGCGCCGGAAGAGTGGCCGATCTCCCGTCGCCAGCTGCTCGGCGCCGGCGCCGGGCTCGCACTCGGGGCGGTGCTGGCCGGTTGTGGTGGCTCTGGCTCGAACAACCTGACCGGCGCAGGTGGCGTCCTGCTGCCGCGACAGGACAACCCGGTCAAGTGGCCGATCTACGCCGACAACAAACCGATCGCCTCGGGCCTCACGCCCGAGACGGGCGCCACCCTGCAGCTCTACAACTGGGTCGCCTACATCAACGAGGCGGTACTCAAGAACTTCTGCAAGAAGTACAACTGTAACTACCAGGTTACGACGTTCAACACGATGTCCGAGGCGATCGCCAAGCTCGGCAGCGGTCAGCTCAAGTTCGACGTCTTTTTTCCGACCGTCGACGTGCTGGGTCAGCTTGTCCAGACCAAGCAGATCCGGCCGCTCAACCACAGCTACATCCCGAACATCACCAACACCTGGTCTGACTACCGCAATCCGTTCTACGACCAGGCCTGGCAGTACACGACCCCATACTCGATCTACACCACGGGTATGGCCTGGCGAAAGGACAAGGTGAACCTCAGCCCGTCGTGGAACATGCCGTGGCAGGGCGCCCCGTACAAGGGCAAGGTGGCCGTCCTGGACGACTACCGGGAGACCATCAGCCTCGCGCTGCTGCGGGCGGGGAACCTGGACGTCAACACAACCAGCACGCCCCAGATCCAGGCCGCGGGCAAGGCGCTTCAGCAACTCTCCGCCCTCACCAGCGTGCGGATCGACAACAACGACTACACCGACGTTCCGGACGGAAAGACCTGGATTCACCACGCGTGGTCAGGTGACATGGCCACCGCGGCCTCCTACCTGTCGAAGGGCACCTCCATCGACGACATCGGCTACTGGTTCCCCGCTGACAAGAAGGGTCCGGTCGCCAACGACCTGATGGTGAATCTGGCCAGCGGGTCCAATCCGGTGCTTTCTCATCTCCTGATCGACTACCTTCTCGACGTGAATAACGCGCTGGAGAACTACAGCTACGTGGGGTACATGCAACCGCTGAGCGCTGTCACCCCGCAGCGGTTGATCTCTGAGAAGCTGCTGCCCCCGCAGTTGACCTCGACCGTCGTGCTGCCGGAGTACTTCCGCCAGGGCGTGTTCCAGCTCGAGCTGCCTCCGGCCGCCAATACGGTCTGGGAGACCACCTGGAACCAGTTCTCCAAGGGCCTGTAGGGTAACTCGCGGTGGGCCAAGCGCAGGACACGTACGATCGGCGAAGCCGCTGGCTGTGGATGGGGCTGGCGGCGCCGGGCGCTATCTGGCTGCTGCTGCTGTTCGTGGTGCCGTTCTACGTGATGCTGGCGGTCGCCGCGGGCGGCGTCAACGAGTTCTTTCAGACCGCGGTCCCGATCTGGAATCCGCTGCACTGGTCCAGCGCCAACCTCACCGCCGTCTGGCACGACCTGGTCGGACCCGGGTCGTTCCTCGGTGGGCCGGCCTTCCGGACCGTGCTCTACACCGCGATGGCGACCGTGATTTCACTGGGCATCGCCTACCCGGTGGCCTACTTCGTCTCCCGGTACGCCGGCAGGCGCAAGGTGCTGTTCCTCGTGCTGCTGATCGCACCGTTCACGGTCAGCTACATGATGCGCATGCTGGCCTGGATCGACCTCCTCCAGCAGAACGGCATCGTCAACAGCGTCATGTCCGCTTTCGGCTTGCCCGGTCACACCGATTGGCTCGGTGGTAAGTCGATCACGGTCGTGCTGGGGCTGGTTTACGGATACATCCCGTACGTGATCATCGTGCTCTACGCCGGCCTTGACCGTATCGACCAGAGTCTGCTCGAGGCGGCGCGCGACCTCGGGCTCAGCAAGTGGCAGACCTTCCGTCACGTGACGCTCCGCCTGAGCAAGCCGGCCCTCATCGCTGCGGTGTTCCTCAACGTCCTCCCGATGCTCGGCGACTACTTCACCAACCAGCTGCTGTCCGGGGCGCCGGGAACGACGATGATCGGCAACGCGATCGAGGGGCAGCTCGAATCGCCCGGAGAGACCGGCCAGGGCGCCGTGCTTTCCCTGCTGTTGCTGATCGTGCTGCTGATCCCGATGATCTATTACGTGGTCAGCACCGCCCGCGCGTCGAAGGAGTACGCCTGATGGCCAGCGCTCTGGGCGAGTCCGTAGCCACCGCTCGCGAGCCGGCGACGCTCGCTTGGCGCGGCCGCGGCCGCGGCAACCCGTGGCGTCGCCCCTGGTTCATGGAGGGCTTCACCTGGCTCTACATCGTCTGGTCGATCGTGCCCGTCGCCATCGCGGTGCTGTTCTCGTTCAACAAGGGCGCGTCACAGGCCACATGGCAGGGCTTCTCGACCAAGTGGTACGTCGGTAATTCGGTTCAGTCGGTCCTGCACAACCCGGAGCTGCATTCGGCGGTGATCCAGACACTCAGGCTCTCGATCCTCACGACGTTGATCACGGTCCCGATCGGCGTCGGCTTCGCCATCGGCATCGATCGCTGGCGCAGCCGGACCGCGGACGGATTGAACTTCGTGATGATCTTCTCGTTCGTGATCCCGGAGCTGCTGCTCGCCGTGGCGCTATTCCTCCTCGTCACCCAGCTCCTGACCGCCATACGTCTGGGAACTCCGGCCGAGGTCGCCGGGCTCGTCGTGTGGAACATAAGCTGGCCCGCGATCATCGTGCGGGCCCGGCTTCTGACCATCGGAAGAACGTACGAGGAGGCGGCAGCGGATCTCGGGGCGTCGCGCCTCGGGGCGATCCGTCGGGTGTTGCTCCCGCTGCTGATGCCGGCCATCTTCGCCAGCGCCGTCTTGGTCTTCGCCAGCACGGTGGACGATTTCGTGATCGTGGAGCAACTGTCCTCGACCGCCGGCACGCAACCGATGTCGGTGCTGATCTACTCCAACGTCCACGGAGGGTTGAGCGGGCCGGCGCTCAACGCACTGGCCACGATCATGCTGGTCATGTCCCTGGCGGTCGCGGTGATCGGCTTCTTGGCGTACAGGTGGATGACCCGCGGCGAGCGCACGAAGGGCAACGCTGAGGCCCTCGTCGGCATCGCGGGCATATGAGCGGAGGCTGAGGATGGTTGGAGGGAACGTCAAGCTGGAGTCGTTGACCAAGCGCTTTGACGATGTCATCGCGGTCGACGCGATCTCGATCGAGATCCAGCCGGGCGAGTTCTTCTCTCTCCTGGGGCCGAGCGGGTGTGGCAAGACGACGACCCTGCGCATGGTGGCGGGCTTCGAGCCGCCGACCACCGGCAGGATCCTCCTCGATGGCGTTGACGTGGGCAACCTTCCGCCCAACCGCCGTCACGTCAACACGGTTTTTCAGAGCTACGCGCTGTTCCCGTTCCTGAACGTCGCCGAGAACGTCGCGTTCGGCATGAGGTACAAGTCGGTGCCTAAGGCGGAGGTCCGAACCCGCGTGGCGGAGGCGCTCGAGCTGGTCCAACTCTCGGGGTACGAGAAGCGACGCCCCAACCAGCTCTCGGGTGGTCAGCAACAGCGGGTTGCACTGGCGCGGGCGCTGGTGCTGCGACCGTCGGTCCTGCTGCTCGATGAGCCCCTCGGCGCGCTTGACGCCAAGCTCCGGCGTACCCTCCAAGTCGAGCTGGGGGTGCTCCAGAAGCAGGTGGGGATCACATTCCTATACGTGACCCACGACCAGGAGGAGGCGCTCACGATGTCCGATCGCCTCGCCGTGATGAACCACGGACACATCGCGCAGGTCGGCTCCCCGGAAGACGTCTACAACGAGCCCGCCGATGCCTACGTGGCCGACTTCCTGGGCGTGTCGAACCTGATGGACGCGCGAGTGCAGCCAGGCGGCGGCGGGCCCGGCGCCTGCCGGCTGCGCCTGGGCGACTTCATGCTCGAGGCGGAGGCGGGCCAGCTCGACGCCACGGGCGAGGTCAAGGTTGCCATCCGCCCCGAGCGCGTCCACCTGCACCCCCACGAAACAAGTGGCGCCAACCGCGTGCCGGGGATGGTCGAGCGCCTCGTCTTTCTCGGCTCGACGACGCAGATCTTCCTCCGTCTGGCCACCGGCGCGTCGCTTCAGGCGCTCGTCCGCAACGACGGGGTGGCGCCGGCATACAGCCAGGGAACGCCGGTCAGCGTGGGACTTCCGGCCGACGCACTGCGTGTGCTGCCTGACCCGGGCGTCAGCGTGAGCGAGATTCACGACGAGGCGCTCGGCGACCAGCTGCTGGACCTCACCAGCTCGGTTCGGACATCGACCTGAGTGCAGGGCTGCCGTGGCTATGGAGTCGGCGTTCGTCTCCCCCCTGCGCCCTGACGCCAACGCCGGCCGCGTCGCGCTGGTCACCGGAGGCGGCACCGGCATCGGGCGGGCGACAGCGCTCGAGCTCGCCTCGTCCGGGGCGGACGTGGTCATCTGCGGACGTCGAGAGGAGCCACTGGTCATGACCGCGGTCGAGGTTGAAGAGGCCGGGGGGAGCTGCCTTGCGGTGCCGGCCGACGTGCGGGAGCCGCAGCAGGTCGCGCGTGTGGTCGACCGGGCGCTGGAGCGCTTCGGCGCGATCGACGTGCTGGTCAACAACGCCGGCGGCCAGTTCTCGGCGCCCGCTGAGGAGCTGTCCGACAACGGCTGGCAGGCCGTCTGGAGACTGACGGTCGACGCGACGTGGAGCGTCACCCGCACCGTGGCGACACGCGCCATGATCCCGCGCCGGGACGGGCTGATCGTGTTCGTCGGCTTCAGCCCGCTGCGCGGGATGCCCGGGTTCGCCCACGCCTCCGCGGCCCGGGCGGCGACCGGCAATCTCGCCTCGGGGCTCGCGCTCGAATGGAGCCGTCATCAGATCCGCACTGTCTGCATCGCCGCGGGAACGATCCTCACCGAAGGCCTGGGGCAGTACGGGGAGCACCAGATCGAGCGCTGGCGCCGCGGCGTCCCGCTCGGCCGGCTCGGTGCGCCGCATGAGGTGGCGAGCTTGATCGCGTTCCTCGCCTCCCCGGGCGGCGCTTACATCACCGGCACGACGGTGGTCATCGACGGGGGCGCGGACGCGTGGGGTCTCGCGGAGGAGCCGCCGCGTGACTGACGTGGTCACGCTGCACCGCGACGGGAAGACGTGCATCGTCACCCTTGCGCGCGAGCAGAAGCTCAACGCGATCTCCAATGAGGTGGAGCGCGCGCTATGCGAGGCGCTCGACAGTCCTGGGGTGCGCGAGGCCAGCTGCGTGGTGTTCACCGGCGGCGCGCGCGTCTTCTCGGCCGGCGCCGACCTGAATGAGATGCGCGGGCTGGATCCCGCCTCGGTCGTCTCCTATTACGAGGGCACGGGGGACTTCGCCGAGCGCGTTGCCGACCTTCCCCAGCCGACGCTCAGCGCGGTCTCCGGATACTGCCTTGGCGGCGGGCTGGAGCTCGCGCTGGCGACCGACTTCCGCATTGTTGAGGAGGGCGCGGTGTTCGGCTTGCCCGAGGTCGGGCTGGGCATCCTGCCGAGCTCAGGCGGGACGCATCGACTCGTGCGACTGCTCGGACCGGCCCGGGCCAAGGAGCTGATCCTGCTGCGCGATCGCCTGTCGGCCGAGGAGGCCTACCGAATCGGATTGATCACAGAGCTCGCCGCCCCGGGGGAGGCCCTCGAGCGCGCGATGGCGCACGCCCAGCGACTCGCCGAGCTGCCTCACCTCGCGGTGCGGGTCACCAAGCGCGTGATCGACTCGATGGCGGAGGGGTCGCGGGCGGCCGATCTCGAGCTCGAGCGTCTGGCTTATGCGTTGCTCGCGCAGACGACCGAAGCCGACGAGGCGGTCGCGAGGCGCCTTTCCCAGTGAGTTGACCGGGCTGCGCGACGGTACACCTCGTCAGCGAGGGCGCGGACGGTGACAGAATTCACATCAATGGGGAGTACGCCGGTCCGGAGCCGTGACCAGCGGCCGTCGCTTGTCGACAGCGCCGAGCAGGCGCTTCGCAGCTGGTTGGCTCCAGGTCGTCACCGGACGGGTGATCGACTGCCGCCCGAGCACGAGGTCGCGAAGATGCTCGGAATCTCGCGCGGCACGCTGCGCACCGCGCTGCAGCGCCTCGAGGAGACCGGCGAGATCGTTCGCAGGCAGGGCAGCGGTACGTTCGTCGGCCGGGTTGCGGTCCCCAGTCAGCTCGAAGAACGGCTCGAGCGGTTGGAGCCATACTCGTCGCTGGCCAAGCGCCGCGGCGTGAGCCTCGCCCCATCCGAGCTGCGAATCGAGCGCCGAGCCGTCGGCCGCGAGGTGGGTGAGGTGCTCGGGCTGGAGGCGAGCACGCCGGTCGTCACGATCGACCGCGTGCTGCTCGCCGATGGGCGCCCGGCCGCGGTCATGTTCGACGTCACCCATCCGGCGGTCGAGCTTCCCGCCACCCCCCGACTCAAGCGGATGCTGGAGGGAGGCCGGATGGTGCTCGACGTGCTGATCGAGGTTGGCGTGGCGGTCGCGTTTGCCCGCACTCACGTCACCGCGCGACTGTTGATGCCGCGCGAGCGGGCCGCCAAGGCGCTGGCCATCCGCCGGACGACCGCCGCGCTGGAGCTCGAGGAGGTCATCTACGCGGGCGGCGGCGACCCGGTGGCGTATTCCCGCGACCTGTTCGCGCGCGGAGCACTGGATGTGACCGTGATGCGGTTTCTCGATGCGACCAGCCCCACGCCGATCGGAGCCGCCGGCAACGCCAGCCGGCGGGCGCGCGCGGCTCAGCTCCAGGGGTAGGGGCTGTGCGAGACGGGGTGCAGCTCGCCGCTGCGGAAGCGCTCGTAGCAGAACGGGCGCAGCAGCGATGAGTGCTCGCCGCGCAGCACACGGGCGATCTCACGTCCCACCGCGATCATCTTGTAGCCGTGATTGGAGTCCGCGGCAACGTAGACGTTCGGGCGCATGTAGTCGAACACCGGGAAGTTGTCGACGGTGAAGGCGCCGGCGCCCCCCGAGCGGACCTGCCGGTAGTACATGCGGCAGTTCTCGAACCGCTCCAGGCAATGCGACAGTGCCGCGGACCACATGTCCGGAAAGCTCGGATCGACCGTACCGCTCGGGTACGGATCCACGTCGAACTCGTGACCGACGCGCAGCGGCTGAGCGCCACCCTGGATGGTCTTTCGATCGGGTTTGAAGTAGACGCCCCACGGCTCTGCGGTGATCAGTCGACCGCCGTCATCGCGCAGCGGCTGATCGCTGTCGACGTGCAGAACCGGTGAGGTCCTGCCGTCGGCGGTGACGAAGCCGGCCGGATCGATCGCGACCTCGCCCTCCTGGAGGTACCAGTAGGTCCACATCGGCAGACCCTCGCTCAGCGAGCCATCGGGCTGGCGCACGTCGAGCCGATCGGGTAGGCCGAGCATCTCCCACACCGTCGCGATCCAGGGCCCCACGGCGACGACCACCTGCTCGACGGCGATCCGTCCGGCGTCGGTTTGGACTGCCGTCACGGCGCCGGCGCCATCGAGATCGAATCCCGTGACCTCGACGCCCTCGTGGATCGTTGCCCCGGCGGCGCGGGCCTTGTCGGCCAGTCCGAACATCGACTCGCGGTTGAACGCGTACCCGCCCGCGTGCTCGTGCAGGCACACGGTCAACCCCGGCGCCCGCCAGTCGGGATACAGCGAGTGCATGTGAGCGCTCACCTCTCGCTCGCCGAGGAACAGCTCGGAGGGATAGCCGATCCGTTGCTGGCGCTCGTGCACCTCGGTCAGATCGGCCTCTTGCGCGGGCGGCCCCAGCGCGATATAGCCGCTGCCGTGGTAGTGGAACGCCTCGCGATCGGACTCCCAGACCTCAACGCACGCGGCCATCAGCTCCGACATCGCCGGCTGGAAGTAGTTGTTCCTGATGACGCCGCAGGCGATCCCCGACGCGCCCGCCGCGACACCGGTCTTGTCCACAACGAGCACGCGCTCGCCGAGCTGGGCCAGGTGCCACGCGGTTGACAGGCCGTGGACCCCGGCCCCGATGACGAGCACCGGGACGGAGGCGGGCAATCCGCTATCAGGGCTGGGAGCTCGGCCGTTGCCAATCATCGTTGTTGCCAATAGCGCAATACCTTTGCCTTATGCGCCACACCAGGTTATCCTCCGAGACCGCCAGTGGTCAAGTCCACGCCCGTCGTCGTCCGCACTGCGCTCGCTTGGACGCTCGCGCCGGAGCGTGCCGCGTTGCTCGTGCGCGACGATGAGCGCCCGTTCGTGCTCATCGGGCGCTGGGCGGGCGGTGGCGCGCTGATTAGCTCGGAGCCGATCCGGGTTGCCTGCGCCGACGACGACCCGTTCGCGTTGCTCGACGAGCAGCCGGCCACCGGCGACGGTTCAGGCGCGGTCGGCGGTGGATGGTTTGGCTGGCTGGGCTACGAGCTGCGCCGGCGCGTCGAGCCCACCGGGGAACCCCCACCCCCCGCGCACCGACGGCCGCCGTTTCGGCTCGCGTACTACGACCATGTGCTGCGCCTCGACGACGACGGGCGATGGTGGTTTGAGGCGCTGTGGACGCAGTCGCGCGCCGAGGCGCTGCGCGCGCGTCTGCGCGCGCTGCGGGCGCGCGCCCAGAACCCGCCGCGCCCGCGCCCGTTCACGACCGAGCCCTGGCGGGCGACGCCCACGAGCGCCGGACATGCCCTCGCCGTCGGCGCCTGCCGCGAGCGGATCTACGCAGGCGACCTGTTTCAGGCCAATGTCTGCATCCGCCTGGACTCCCGGTTGGACGGCGCCCCGCTGGACCTGTTCGCGGCCGCCGCCGCCCGGCTGCGACCGGACCGAGCCGCATACATCGCCGACGCATCGGGGGCCGTGGCGAGCCTGTCGCCCGAGTTGTTCCTGGAGCGTCACGGGCGCCGCGTCCGCAGCGCCCCGATCAAGGGAACCCGCGCGAGGCCGAAGGACCCCGGCTTGGCGGCGGCACAGCGCCAGGCCCTCGAGAGCTCCGAGAAGGACCGCGCCGAGAACGTGATGATCGTCGACCTCGTTCGCAATGACCTAGGTCGCGTCTGCGTTCCGGGGTCGATCCACGTCGACGCGCTCGCGCAGGCGCGCGCGCACACCGGGGTATGGCATCTGGTCTCGGAGGTGAGCGGTCTCGTGCGCGAGGGCGTCGGCGACGGCACGCTGGTCGGGGCCGCGTTTCCCCCGGGATCGGTGTCCGGTGCGCCGAAGGTGGCCGCGATGAACGTGATCGCCGAGCTCGAGAGCACGGCGCGCGAGCTGTACACCGGGGCCATCGGCTTCGCCAGCCCCGTCGCAGGCCTGGAGCTGAGCGTCGCGATCCGGACGTTCGAGTTCCGTGGCGAGCGCGCCTGGCTCGGCGTCGGCGGTGGCATCGTCGCCGACTCCCGGCCGCTCTCCGAGGCCGAAGAGTGCATTATCAAGGCGGCGCCCCTGCTCGCCTCAATCGGCGCGACGCTCGAGAGGGGCGGGGCGAAGGCCCGGCCCCAACCGCCGCCCCCTCTGCGCCTCGGGCCGCGGCCGCTCCCGCGCCCCGACCCCGTCGCGGGCGTGTTTGAGACGGTCCTGGTCGTCGACGGCCGCCCAGTCGCGCTCGAGCCCCATCTCGAGCGGCTGCGTTCCAGCCTGCGGGCTCTGTACGAGGCTTCGCTCCCCCCGGAGCTCGAGCAGGACCTGGTTGCTGCCGCGCGGCCGCTGGGGCGAGCGCGGATGCGCGTGAGCGTCCGTCCGGAGCAGAGCCGGGTCCGTTGGAGCGTGGAGGTCACCGCATTGCCCGACCGACGGGGTCCGGAGAGGCTATGGCCGATGACGGTGCCCGGCGGCCTCGGTGGCCACAAGTGGATCGACCGGCGCTTGCTCGCGGGGCTAGCGGTCGCGGCCAGCGGTGAGCCGCTGCTGTGCGACCTCGACGGTCTGGTCCTCGAGGCCGCCCGGGCGAACGTGTTCGTGGTCGAGGCCGGCTCCCGGATCGCCACGCCGCCGGCCGACGGGCGCATACTCCCTGGCGTAACGCGCGCCTGCGTGCTCGAGCTCGGGGCGGAGCTCGGCCTGGACGTCCTTCAGGAGCCCATCGACCTCGGCCGGCTCGCGCATGCCGAGGAGATCTTCCTCACCGCCGCGCTCGGCGGGGTGGAGCCGGCGGCCCTCGAACGCCGCGAACATGGCCCCGGCACCGTCACCGCTGAGCTCGCGCGCGCCTGGCGCCGCCGGGCCGGCCTGCTTCAGAGCGAAGACAGCCTCTACGCCGGCGCCGGGCGCCTGAGCGCCTGAGGCCCTGGTGGGCATCGCGCTCGGCCTCTGCGCCGCGCTCTCCTGGGGTTTCGCCGACTACTCCGCTGCCCTCGCCTCGCGAAAGGTGGGCGCGCTGCGGGTCGTGCTCGCCTTCCACCTCGCGGCGATGGTCCTGCTGACCGCGCTCGTGCTGGCCACCGGCGCCCTGGGCTCCGTGAAGCTCGATCAGCTGCCGGTGTTCGTGCTCCTCGGCGCCGTCGGTTGGCTCTCGTACCTGGCCTTCTACGGGGCTCTGGCCATCGGGCCGATCTCGGTCGTCAGCCCGATCGTCTCGGGATACGCCGCGGTCACGGTGGTGCTCGCCGTCCTGATCGAAGGCGAGACGCTGTCGCCCGGCCAGGTCGCGGCCGTCGTGGTGACCGTCGCCGGCGCGATGGTGGCGTCGGCGAACGTCCGCGAGATCGCCCGGACGAGGCTCGAGCACCGGTCCGCGCTCGGCCTTCTGTTGGCCCTGGCGGCCATGATCCTGCTCGGCGGGTTCGTCTTCGGCGTCTCGTACTACAAGACTGACGGCTGGCTGGCGCCGATCTTCCTGGCCCGAGGCTTCGCCACGCTGTTTCTCCTCGCCCACGTGGCCGCGGTCGGCGGACTGCGCTCGCGGCTGCTCCCGGCCGAGCTCGTCCCGGTGACCATCGCCCTGGCCCTGCTCGACACAGGCGGTTATGTGTTCTTCAACCTGGGCACCCGGCACGCGGCGACCTCGGTCGTGGCGACGGCCGCGGCGCCATACGCCGTCGTGCCTGTCCTGATGGGCGTCTCATTGCTGCACGAGCGACCGAGCCCGGCGCAGTGGGCGGGAGTGGCGCTGGTGCTCGGAGGACTGGTCACGCTCGGCCTGACGAGCTAGTGACGGGTTGCCGCCGGCGACGCGAGTTCGGGTGGGTGGGTGGGGCCCAAGACCCTGGCACTTGCCTGACGAAACACACGTATTACGTGTGAAACGTCAGGCAAGTCGCCGGGGACGGCCCGCCCCCGGTCGCTTGGCCGTGACCCCGGCCGCCGGTCCGGTTGCCAGCCGCCCGAAGCGAGCGCAGACCTTCTCAGCCATTGAACAAAATGGTATAAACGAATGCTGCAAGGCGTATCCATCGGTTCCGCGTGACCGCGTGAACTTATTGGCTCAAATCGCGGGTAAGCTCGGTCGCCAGCTGAGGCGAACGAGGAGAGGAGATTCCGAATGGCCGTTGACGCCACCGGCGAGGCAACGATCGCACCCGAGCAGGTATTCGGTGGAACGGTCGCAACCGTGCTCGCGAGTGACCGGATCGAGCCGCCTCCGCCAACGCTCGAGGAAGCCCGGAACGCTCCCGGACGCGCCGAGCGAATCGAGGCGCTGACGCGGAAGATCGAGGAGCAGGGCGTCAAGTACGTCTTCTTCCAGCAGGTCTCAATCACCGGGCGGGTCATGGGCAAGGGCGTCGTGTCCACGTTCTTCCCGCAGGTCGCGACGCGCGGTTACCAGCTCGTGTACGGCGCGACGGCGAACCTGTTCACCGACCGGCACGGCAACTACATCGGCTTCGGACCGGAGGAGTCCGAACTCGCGGCGGTGGCCGATCTCGACACGTTCGCCGTGCTCCCGTGGGACAACCGCGTCGCACGCGTGTACTGCGACTGCTACGACACCGAGACGGGCGAGCTGCTGGATGCCGACCCGCGCCAGAACCTGAAGCGCATCGCGCACGAGTTCGAGCAGGAGCTCGGGTACCAGTTCATGATCGGGATCGAGCCCGAGACGATGTGGCTCAAGCTCACCGAGGACGGCGCCGAGCCCGAGGGGGTCACCAAGCCCTACTGCTACCACATCCACCAGTTCGAGGAGCTGCGGCCGGTGCTCCTCGACGTGGTGGACTGGTGCCAGCAGCTCGGACTGGACATGAGCTACGGCGACCACGAAGACGCGCCCGGGCAGCTCGAGCTCAACTTCCGCTTCGACCGGCCGCTGCGCACAGCGGACAACCTGACCACGTACAGGCAGGTGTGCGCGGCCGTCGGCCGCAAGCACGGCGTGCTGCCCTCATGGATGCCCAAGCCGTTCACGGGCGTGTCGGCCAACGGCCACCACCACCACTTCACGCTCGTCGACGAGAACGGCAGCAACGTCTTCCACGATCCCGAGGGACCGGCGCAGCTGTCCGAGCTGGCCAGGCATTTCCTCGGCGGCATGCTCGAGCACTTCGGTGCGCTGATGTGCGTCGGGAACCCGACCGTGAACTCCTACTGCCGCATGTGGGACACCGGCTTCTGGGCGCCGATCTACAAGAACTGGGGCTGGCAGAACAGGACCACGACCGTGCGCGTCACGACCGGTGGCCGGTTCGAGTACCGCGGTGTGGATTCCTCGTGCAACCCGTACCTGACGACGGCCGCGCTGCTACAGGCCGGGCTCGACGGCGTGCGGCGACGGCTCGATCCCGGCCCGCCCCAGCAGAGCAACACGTACGACCTGCTCCGGGAGGGGGTCGAGATCGAGAAGGTGCCGGACAGCCTCGGCGACGCGCTCAAGGCCCTGGCCGCGGACGAGGTCATCAAGGCCTCGATGCCGGGACGCCTGTACAAGGTCTTCAACCACTACAAGCGCGACGAGTGGGAGCGTTACCTCGCCGCGGTCACGGACTGGGAGCGCAACGAGTACCTCGAGGTGCTGCCATGACAGCGCACCCGAGGTCCGCGCCGCCGCCCTCCGGAGCCCGCTGATCGTGTGCGGGATCGCCGGCATCATCTACAAGAACGGCAACGGCGCCCACCGGCTCGGCCGTGACATCACGCGCATGCTTCAGGCGATGAAGCACCGCGGGCCGGACTCGACCGGCTACGCGCTGTACCGCGCGCCCGGCCAGGAGCTCGTGATGAGGATCAAGCTCGCGGACGCCAATACGCCGCGCGATATCGAGTTCGAGGGCGACCTGCGACGCCACCGCCGCGAGGTCGAGCACCGGATGGCGGCCGCCGGGGCGATCGTCCACAGCCTTGAGGACATCAACGAGTACACGCTGCTCGCCACGCTCTCGTATTCGGGCGACGTCAAGCACCTGGCCGATTACGTCGAGTCGGTCCCGAACGCCGAGGTCCTCTCGGCCGGGCATGCGCTCGAGATCGTCAAGGACCTCGGCGATGCCAAGACCGTCGCGGCCGATTATCACCTCGAGGACTACTTTGGCAGCCACGGCATCGGGCACGTACGGATGGCGACGGAGTCCGACGTCGACATCTCCAACGCCCATCCCTACTGGGCGTATCCGTTCTCCGACGTCGCCGTCGTCCACAACGGCCAGCTGACGAACTATCACCACTGGCGCCGGCGCCTCGAGCGCGCCGGCCACCGTTTCGCGTCCGATTGCGACTCAGAGATCATCGCCGTCTATCTCGCGCAGAAGCTCGAGTCGGGCATGGGTCTCGAGGACGCGATGCACCAGAGCCTCGAAGAGCTGGACGGCGTGTTCACATACATGTGCGTCTCCGAGGACGCCCTCGGCATGGCCAAGGACCAGCTCGCCGCCAAGCCGATGGTGCTCTACGAGGGCGACGACATGGTCGCGCTGGCCTCTGAGGAGATGGCCATCCGCGCCGTGCTCGACCACGAGATCGAGACCCACGATCCTTACGAGGGTGAGGTGAGGGTATGGACACGGTGATCGCCACTGATGGAGGAGACGGGGTTCGATACGACGCCCGCGGGCTCGTGGAGCTGGACGAGGTCGTCCCGCGGATCAGCGAGATCGACGGCGACCGCGCGACCTTCGACGCCAGGGGCCTGACCACCAGGCGGATCAACCTCGAGCTGCGCTGGTTGCTGTACGAGCGCGGCGTCAAGGACGTCACCGTCCTGAACCCCGGCGCGAAGCACTCGCTCGGCGCGGGGATCCTGACCCGCTGCCGGATCACGTTCGAGGGCAGCCTCGGCTACTTCGGCTGCGGGATCATCGACGGCCCCGAGGTGCACATCAAGGGCCGGGTGGGCTGGTCGGCGTGCGAGAACATGATGTCCGGGGTCGTCGTGATCGACGGCAACGCCGGCTCGCTGCTCGGGGCGGCGGTCCGCGGCGGCGACGTCGTCGTCAAGGGGCAGACGGGCGCGCGGACGGGAATCGACCAGAAGGGCGGCACGATCATCGTCCTCGGGGACGCCGGCTCGATGACCGGATTCATGATGCAGCGCGGCCGCCAGATCATCTGCGGCGCCGTCGGCCCCGGTCTCGGGGACTCGATGTATGAGGGCACGATCTACGTCGCCGGGAAGGTGAAGTCGCTCGGGATCGACTGCGTCGAGGGCGAATGGAACGATTCGGACACCGAACTGATCGAGCGGAAGTTCCGGATCTAC
This sequence comes from uncultured Solirubrobacterales bacterium, assembly GCA_963704385.1. Lineage (GTDB taxonomy): Bacteria > Actinomycetota > Thermoleophilia > Solirubrobacterales > Solirubrobacteraceae > Palsa-465. Next base: position 3,101,809 of record OY969904.1, on the reverse strand, counting down.
GACCTGGGCTCTCCCCCGGCCTTCCAGAAGTTCGTCTGCGGCAAGAAGCTCTACAACTACGACCAGCTCGAGCCGTCCGAGCGCAAGCTCGTCCTCTAGGAGGCGCCTCATGACCGACGAGAACGCTCCTTCTGCGCACAACCGGCTTGGCCGCAGCCCGATCTTCACCCCCGAGGTGATCGACGACATCCACGTCAAGGCCGAGCTCGGCCGCTACCGGATGCGCGGCTTCTCGATGTTCAAGAAGATCCCTCATTGGGACGACCTGATGTTCCTGCCGGGGACGCTGACCCGGTTCGTGATCGAGGGCTACCGCGAGAAGTGCGTCACGAAGACCGTGCTCGGCGCCCGCTTTGCCAAGAACCCGATCGAGCTCGATATCCCGATCTACATCACCGGCATGAGTTTCGGCGCGCTGTCGCTCGAGGCCAAGATGGCCCTGGCCAAGGGAGCATCGATGGCGGGTACCGCGACCTGCTCGGGGGAGGGCGGGATGATCCCTCCGGAGCGCGACCTCTCGACCAAGTGGTACTACCAGCTGATCCAGAGCCGCTACGGGTTCAATCCCCACCATCTGATGCTCGCCGACGCCTGCGAGTTCTTCATCGGCCAGGGTTGCAAGGTCGGGCTTGGCGGCCACCTGATGGGACAGAAGGTGACCGAACAAGTCGCCGAGATGCGCTCGCTCCCGGCCGGGATCGACCAGCGCTCTCCGGCCCGGCATCCGGACTGGCTCGGCCCCGATGATCTGTCGCTGAAGATCCAGGAGATCCGCGAGGCGACCAACTACGAGATCCCGATCCAGCTCAAGCTCGGGGCCGCTCGCGTCTACGACGACGTCCGCATGGCGGCCAAATGCAGCCCCGACATCATCTACCTCGACGGCGCCGAGGGCAGTACCGGCGCCGGCCCGCACATCGCGACCGAGGAGACCGGGATCCCGTTGATGGCGGCGATCCCCGAGGCGCGCAGGGCGCTCGAGGACGTCGGGCTCGCCGATGAGATCGACCTGGTGGTCGCTGGCGGGATCCGCAACGGCGGCGACGTCGCGAAGTGCCTTGCCCTCGGCGCGACCGCCGTCGCGATCGGCACGAGCGCGCTGATCGCCCTGAACTGCAACAAGGAAATCCCCGGAGTCACCGACTACGAGGGCACCGTCGGCGTGCCCGCCGGCCAGTGCTACCACTGCCACACCGGCCGCTGTCCCGTCGGGATCACCACCCAGGACCCCGAGCTGCGCAAACGGTTGGTGGTCGACGAAGCCGCGAACCGCGTCTACAACCTGCTCCACACGCTGACCCTCGAGTGCCAGATGCTCGCTCGGGCATGCGGCAAGACCAACGTCCACAACCTCGAGCCCGAGGACCTCTGCGCGCTCACCCTCGAGGCCTCGGCGATGGCTCGCGTCCCGCTCGCTGGCACCGACTACATCCCGGGCCAGAGCGAGGAGCGGGCGCTCGCCGAGATCAAGCGCCTGCTCGAGCGACACATCGAGAACCCGATCGACTACCTCGCGACCGAGGCGGAGACCACGACGGCGGCAGAATCATGACCGACTCGACGCCCCACGCCGGGCCGCGCCACGTCCCGACCGAGCCCGAGAAGATCATCGGGATCGACGCGGAGTACCTCTCCGGGCGGCGCTTCCCCTACCAGGAGGACATCTCGCTCGTCGAGGACGTCGACCTGCTGGCCGCGACCCCCGGCCAGGACATCAACTGGCTCGAGGACGTGACGCTGCTCGAGGAGGAGGGCATGCCGGCCGTCTTCGACCGCTACTCGAACTCGTTCATCAAGCTCTACTTCCCGATTCCGGAAGGCCGAGAGGACGAGATCGCCCGCCAGGTGCTGATCAAGCACCTGCAGTCGGGAAACTCATACGGAATCGCGCTCAAGGAGCGCCACTGCAAGTTCCCCCAGCCTCAGCTCGGCCCGTGGGTGGAGGATTCGGCCACCGTAGGCACCGACTACAAGCCTTCGGTGCTCGAGGGCTGGGAGCCGCCGGCGCACTGACCTCGCCGACGGCAGACGCGGACGCCGGCCGCGTCCGGAGCTGGTGGCTTCGCGAGGCGCGCCCCGAGGAGCATGTGACGCCGCTGGTCGGCTCACGGCGCGCGGACGTGTGCATCGTCGGCGGCGGCTTCACGGGGCTGTGGACCGCGCTTCGGGTCAAGGAGCGGGAGCCGTCCACCGAGGTCGTGCTGATCGAAGCGGATATCTGCGGAGGCGGGGCGAGCGGCCGCAACGGCGGCTTCGCGATGAGCTTCTGGCACCACTTCGTCGGCCTGGAACGCGTCTGCGGCGGCGACGAGGCGATCAGACTCGCGCGCGCCTCGGCACAAGCCGTCGACGAGATCGGCAGCTTCTGCTCCGACCACGGGATCGACGCCCAGTATCGTCGCGACGGCTGGTTGTGGACCGCGACGAACGCGGCGCAGGTGGGCGCCTGGACCAGCACCGTGGATGCGATCGGGCCTTACAGCGAGGAGCCCTTCGTCACTGTCGACCCGGCCGGGCTTGCCCTGCGCACCGGCTCACGCGCCCACATCGCAGGCGTGTTCGAGTCCGCCTCGGCGACCGTCCAGCCGGCGCTGCTTGCCCGCGGGCTGCTGCGCGTCGCCCGCGACCGAGGCGTCGAGGTGTTCGAGCGCTCGCCGATGACGACGCTGGAGCGCACGACCCCCCTCGTCGTGCGCACCCCGCAGGCGCGGATCACGGCCGAGCGGGTGGTGATCGCGACCGGCGCGTGGTCGGCCAGGCTCCCCGAGCTGGCCCGCGCCTTCGTGATCGTCGCGAGCGACATCGTGATCACCGATCCGGCGCCGGAGGAGCTCGACCGGACCGGGTGGCGCGACGGCGCGAGCATCTCTGACTCTCGGCTGATGGTCAACTACTACCGAACCACGGTGGATGGCCGGATCGCGTTCGGCAAGGGCGGTGGGCGCCTGGCCTACGACCATCGGATCGATCCCTCCTTCTCGGGTCCGTCGCCGATCGAGCGCCAGATCGCCGAACGGCTGAGGTTCGTGTACCCGTCGGTTGCGGTAGTCCCGATCGCGGCGAGCTGGAACGGGCCGATCGACAGGACCGTCGATGGCCTGCCGTTCTTCTTCACGCTCGGGCGGTCCGACCTGGTGTGCGGCGCGGGTTACTCGGGCAACGGCGTGGGCCCGTCCGTGCTGGGAGGGCGGATTCTGTGCTCGCTGGCCCTGGGACTCGACGACGAGTGGTCCCGGTGCGGGCTCGTGCGCAGCCCTCCCCGCGGGCTGCCCGGCGAGCCGTGGCGGTACCTCGGCGGGCGGGTCGTTCGCGCGGCGGTCGCCCGCAAGGAGCGCGCTGAGGATGCCGGACGGCGTCCGGCGCGAATCGACCTCGCTCTGGCCAGGCTGGCACCGGCTGGACTGGTGCCACTCGAGTGAGCGACGTGATCGTCGTGGGCGCCGGCTTCGCCGGCCTGGCCGCTGCCAGCGAGCTGGCGAGCGCCGGTATCGACGTGGTCGTCGTCGAGGCGCGGGATCGCGTCGGCGGTCGCGTGTGGTCCGAGGAGGTGCAAGCGCCCGACGGCAGCACGTACGTGATCGAGCGGGGAGCCGAGTTCGTCCTCGCCGGCTACGCGAGGCTCGAGGCGCTCGCCCACGAGTACGGGCTGGCCCTCGCCGACACCGGCATGAGCTACTACGTTCGTGAGCCGCGAGGAATCCCGGGCGTAGACGCGGCAGCCCTCGGGCGCGCCGGCACGGTGGTCGCCCAGGCGGCGCGAGCGACCGGCGCGCGCTCGGTCGCGGATGTGATCGTCGCTGCGGGCCTCACGGCGCCGCTCGCCGAGGCGGTCCGGGCGCGGGTCGAAATCTCGTGCGCGCTGGAAGCAGAGCGTCTCGCGCCCTCGGTGCTGGAGCACGTCGCCTCGTTCGAGCCGCTGCCCAGCCATCGCATCACAGGCGGGAACCAGCGGCTGGCGCTTGCCCTCGCGGGCGCACTGGGACGAGATCGCCTCAGGCTGGCGACGTCGGTCCGAGCGCTCGACCGCGGTGGCCCGCGGATCCGCGTGATGCTCGACGGCGGAGAGCTGAAGGCCGACGAGGTCGTGCTGGCGCTGCCCCTGCCCGTGCTGCGCGAACTGCCGATCGACCCGCCCTTGCCCGACTGGAAGCGCGCCGCCCTCGCCCGCGTCGAGATCGGCCAGGCCGCCAAGCTGCACATCCCGCTCGCCGCCTCCTCCCCGACAAGCGCGGTTATGAGCGTTCCCGATCGCTTCTGGTGCTGGACGGCTACCGCAGCCGATGGAGGCGTGGCGCCGGTTTTGAGCTGCTTCGGCGGATCGCCCGCCGCGCTGCGGCGCCTCGCGGTCGCCGAAGGTGCGGAGACCTGGATCGGAAAGGTGCGCGATCTCCGGCCGGACCTGGCCCTGGCGCCCTCGGAGGCGGTACTCACCGCCTGGCATGATGATCCGTGGGCGCGAGGGGCCTATCGGGCTGACGGTCCTGCCGATGTTGACGAAGCGGATCTCGAAGCCCCGGTCGATCGGCTGCACTTCGCCGGCGAGTGGGCGGCGGGTGGCCTGAGCGGGCTGATGGAGGGGGCGCTGCGAAGCGGCTTCAGGGCCGCGGCCGAGATCGCGGCTACCTCCAGACCGCCGGCAGCGCGGTGACGTCGGAGGCGGCTCCGAGATAGCCGGGAAGCCCGAACCCGTCCTGCAGCGTTCGGAGCACCCCGTAGGCGTAGGCCACGCTCGCATAGTCGCCGGGCACAACGAGCGGGCTGATGACGGCACAGACGGTGTGTCCCCCGTTACCGAGGCCGCCGGCCGGATCCTGACCGTCCGCGCGCTCGGATTCGTCGTAGGTGACGATGATCACGCCGTTGCGTCCGAATGCGGGCGAGGCCTCGATCAGCGGGACCTCGGTGGCGAGGAAATCGTCGAACTGCGTGTAGCGGTTGTTGACCGGAGCGCAGTTCGCCTCGCCGTCATCGCAGCCGTTTGGGATCACGGTGTTGAAGGCCGCGACCTTGCCGGACGCGAGATCGGCGTTGAACGTCGACATCCCGGCGGACGGTGTGCCCGCTGGTATGTCGTTGGCCAGGCACTCGCTCGAGGGCGTCGTCGGCGACCAGACTCCGCCGGGACCTTCGATGTTGTCGAACAGGATCGGCGGGTTCCCCGTCGTGTAGAAGCCGCTCAGCGGACACGCGACGTTACTCGCGCACGATCCGCCTGATCCCGTATCGCACTTGGCGGTGCCCGACTCAAGCCACACCTTCCAGCTCAGTCCCGCCAGATCCATCCGGTGATACAAGTTGTCGACGTTCTGGTGGCAGGCGACCCCGCCGTCGTGCTGCTCGCAGCTGGTGAACTGCCCGGTGACGAGCGCCACATAGTTCGCCTAGGACCAGTGCGTGGCGGAGTAGTAGTTCTCAAACCAGGCGGATCGAGGCCGGACGTTCGTCGTCAGGTACGGCGCGTTGGTGGCATCGATATGCGAGGTGCATGCGCAGAAGCCACTTGCGCTGACCGGCAGCGCCACGCTGAGGGGACGGAAGCCTCATCGGATCTCGCCAGAGCGAACCTACCAAGCAGCTCAGCCCTTAGCCACCCCGTGCGGTTAGGGTTGCCGGAATGGCTTGCACTCTCGTGGTGGCGCTCGGCCTCGAATGGGACGACCTGGGACCCGAGAAGGCGGCGCTCGCGTCAGTCGGCGCCGAGCTAATCAGCCTCGATGAGCTGCAGCCGCCACAGGTTCCGACCGTTGTCGCCCTACTCTCCTACGGGGCCCGCGTCACCGCGGACGACCTCCGCCGGTACCCAAACCTGAGGGCCGTCTCGGAGTTGGGTACCGGCTACGACGGCATCGATATCGGCGCGGCGGGGCGGCTGGGCATCACCGTTACCAACGTCCCCGGCTACTGCACCGAGGAGGTTGCCGACCATACCCTCGCGCTTGGACTGAGCCTCGTGCGGAGACTCGAGCCGCTGGCGCGAGAGGTGCAAGCCGGCCACTGGACCGCGATCGATACCGGCTCTGTCCGCCGCTCCCAAGACTCGACCTGGGGCGTGATCGGCTTCGGCCGAATCGGCCAGGCTGTCGCACGCAGGGCGAGCGCGTTTGGCTTCTCCGTTTGCGCGTCCGATCTGTACCTCGCCGACGAGGACATCGCCGCTCACGAGGTGCGGTCCGTCGAGCTCGAGGAACTGCTCGCAGAGGCAGACGTGGTCAGCATCCATGCGGCGCGAACGGGAGAGGATGACCAGATGCTCGACCGCCGACGTCTGTCGCTGCTCAAGCCCACGGCCTACCTGATCAACGTCGCGCGGGGCGCGTTCATCGACGAGGATGCCCTTGCCGATGCACTCGACGCAGGAATGCTCGCCGGAGCCGCCCTGGACGTGATGAGCGACGAGCCACCAGACCCGTCAAACCGGCTGCTGCGCCATCCCCGGGTCCTCGTCACCCCGCACTCGGCCTGGTATTCCGACCAAGCCGAGGTGGAGCTCCGCACGCGAGGCATCGGGGCCATCGTCGACGTCCTGGGCGGCAGACAGCCGGCGGACCCGGTCCCCGAGCTCGCGAACGCCCAACCGAGAGGGCTACCTTGAACCGAAATCGGCCGAACCTGCTCGTGCTTCAGCACATCGCGTGCGAGCCGCCCGGCGCCTACGAGGAGGAGCTGCTCGCGCGGGACGGCGAGCTCGTCCGGTTCATGGTCGACCAGGGTGGGCCGCTGCCTGATTTCCGAGACTTCGACGGGATCATCGTGATGGGCGGTCCGATGGGGGCCTACGAGGGCGCGCAATTGCCGTGGCTGGCCAGCGAGAGACAGCTGATCGCCGACGCCGTGGCTGAGGGGATCCCGCTCTGGGGGGTCTGTCTCGGCGCCCAACTGCTGGCGGCGAGTCTCGGCGCACCGGTGTTTCGCGGCCCCGAGCCAGAGGTCGGGGTTCTCCCGGTCCACCTGACCCGCGACGGCCGGCTGGATCCAGTGTTCGCCTCGATGCCGGCCCCATTCATGGCCCTCCAGTGGCACTCGGACACCTTCGCGCTCCCGAGCGACGCCGTGCTGCTGGCCCGCTCGGATGCGTACGAGAACCAGGCCTTCAGGGTCAACCGAGCGTATGGGCTGCAGTTCCACATCGAGATCGGGAGCAGGCTGGCCGACCAGTGGGGCCAGGTGCCCGCCTATGCGGACAGTCTTGAAGCGATCATGGGCGCAGCGGCGTTGCCGCGGCTGCTGGCCGAGATCGAGAGGCACGAGCGCGAGATGAACGGCCTGGCCCGACAGCTGTTCGCCCGGTGGCTCGAGCACGTGGTCGTGGGAGCTCAGCCCTCGGCCTCGATCTCCGCCAGCAGCTCCTCGCCGGAGAGCACCGAGTCCGCGAAGTGATCGTGCATCCAGTCGAGGTGCTCCCAGCGGCTGGCCACGATTCGCTCGAAGTCCCAGTTGGGGATGTCCTGCTGGTGGACGTGCTCGGTCATCAGCCCAGGGTTGATCTCGAACACGTGCTCAAAGCGACTCACCACCACGTCGTTGACGCGCTCGGCCTCCGGCGGCTTCTGGGCTGACAGTCGGAAGCCGACCATCGTCACGCGTCCTCGTATGCCTGGTCGAGCAGGTACTTGCCCGGGTTCATGATGTTGTTCGGGTCCAACGAGCGCTTGATCTTTTTCATCACCTCGAAGCCGCCGCCCAGCTCAAGGGGAACGAGATCGACCTCGCCCTCCCGGCACGAGCCGTGGCAGGCCGAGATCGAGCCCCCGTGCTCGATCGAGACGCGCGCGAGCTCGCGCTTGGCGTCGACCCACGCCGCCCACGTCTCATCGTCCCACTTCATCTCCCAGATGCCGATGTCGATCTCGGTCAGGTAGTCGCCCCAGGGTTTGAACGCGCCGTTGGTGTAGGCGAACATCCCCCAGTCGTCGAACATGTCGAACCGTTCGCACAGCCCGCGGGCGATCGCGTGCCATTCCTCACGCACGGCCGGCAGCTCGGGGTACGGGATCGACGCGTCCTCGCAGTGCCAGCTCATCAGCGCCACCTGCCCGTCGCGCGTGCGACCGTGCTGCGGCGTCGCGTAGCGGTCGTGGCGCGAGGCCCAGTCGCCTTGGGAGATCTCGTCGCCCAAATAGGTTCCGCCGGACGCCTTGCCGATCCGCAGCAGACGCTTGGCTCCGGCCCTCACCTCGTCGGTGTTCCCGTAGGAGGCGCACGCAATTACGCCCTTGATCGAGTGGGGCTGCGGGATGTAGGCCTCGTCGTCGCGGCGCAGATAGGCCAGCTTCCATTCGTCGAACAGCACGACACCGGCGAGCGTCGCCACCCCCGAGCGCGCGAGGTCGCCCGTGGCTCGCCAGGCGTCCATGTAATCCGGGTAGGCGAAGAAGGCCGAGAACTCGGCCTCGGGGCGGGGCACCAGCTCGAGCGTCGCCTCGGTGACGATCCCGAGCGTCCCCTGATGGCCCATGAACAGGTGCTTTAGCTGGTAGCCGCTGGAGGACTTGCGCACCTTCGGTCCGCCGCCATCCCCCACTCGGATGATCTCCCCATCGGGCAAGACGATCTCAAACGAGATCACCAGGTCGCGAGTGTGGCCGTAGCGAGCCCCGATCAGCGACCAACCGCTGGTGCCGATCCGCCCACCCACCAGCGAGCACGGATACGAGGCCGGGTTGTCCGGGTAGATATAGCTGTGCTGGCGCAGCTCCTCGTTGAGCTTGAGCATGTTGATCCCCGGGCCCACGGTGACCGTCCGGTTCTCGTGGTCGAGCTCGAGGATCTGGTTCATGAGCTTGCAGTCGACCATGATCCCGTGGTGCAGCGGTACGGCCCCGTCGGTCAGGCCGGTGCCGCCCGCACGCGGAACGACTGGGATTTGGCGGCGGTTGGCCAGCTTGACGACCTCCGAGACCTGCTCGGCCGACGTGGGCAGCACGACAGCGCTGGGGATGAACTCCGACCACCTGTGGACCGGGAACGGAGCCGGGACGCGGGCCCGGTTGTAGACGGCCGAGTCGCCGGTGAAGACGTGGTCGGGGCCGCAGATCGCGGTCAGCTCGTCGATGACGCCGTCCAGGAGCGCGACGGCCATCTCAGACCTCGAATCCGGCCGCCTCGGCCACGAGCTCGAAGATGTCGAACACCTCCATACCCTGGGCCTCCCCCTGCTCGGTCAAGGGCCGCTCGGACCACGGACACGCCGACACGAGCGTGTCGACGCCGTCGAGCTCCTTGGCCTTGGCCACCCGTCTGCGGCTGATCTCGGCCGTCAGCTCCGGCTTCTCGACCCACAGGTTCGAGCCGGCGCCCGAGCAGTAGGACCACTGCGTGACGTGGTCGACGTCGATGAACGTGAGCCCGGGAATCGCGCGCAGGATCTCGCGCGGCGACTGCCACACCCCCATCCGCTTGTTCAGGCGGCACGGGTCGTGGTAGGTGACGGTGCGCTCGATCGGGGTGGTCAGCTTCAGCCGACCCTCGCGGATCTGCTCGGCGATCAGGTCGACGGCGAGCACGATCTCGAACTCGTCGAAGTTGGGATCGAGAGCGGGATAGTGCTCGATGATCGTGATGTAGTCGTGGGGATCCAGGCAGACCACTCGCTTGGTTCCGGTCTTGCGCCAGTCGAGCATGTTGTGCTCGGCCATCTTGTGAGCGATGTCGACGTAGCCGGTCTCCCACATCGGCCCGCCGCAGCACCACTGCTGGCTCATCAGCCCGAACTGCACTCCCGCCGCCTGCAGGATCTGCGCGACCGAGCGCGGCACCGACGGCCGGTAGAACGCCGCCTCGCAGTCCGCGAACAGGACGGTCTCGCCGCCGGTCGGGATGTCCAACCCGGCCGCCCACGCGCGCACCTTGCTCCCGGACGTCTCACGCGTCCAGCCGAGCACCGGCTCGTTACCCCACCGGTCGGTCAGCTCGGCCCAGCGCTTCCAGTTCTTCTGGTGGATGCCCTGCTTGACGGCCAGTGCCCGCATCGCCTTGACGACGTCGATTGTCCGCTGCCGGAAGCGATAGAAGTCGCCGGTGAACAGCGTGTTCGGGCACCGGAGCTCGCACGCCCCGCACATGGTGCAGTGCACGTAGTCCTCGGCCACGTCCTCGATCGAGACGTGGCCCTTCTCCATCGCCACGACGTTGGCGTGAAACGCGGTCGGGGTGTGCCGCTCGTCTCGGGTGACCTGCATCACCGGGCAGACCTCGCGGCAGAACTTGTGCCCGGAGCTGAAGCAGTTGTAGGCGACGTCGCGCCACTCGTCTAGTAGCGCCTGGACCGCCCCGTTCCCGTCGGCCGTCGCGTCGTGGGAGGTCGTTGTGTCCGCCATCGGATCTCCTCTCCTATCCATCACCGCGAAGCCGCCCGATCATATGCCAATTTGTCCAACGGCGCCGCCATGCCGACGCGGCCCACGACGGCGGGGGTGCACGTATAGGCCCAGCGGATACGTCCGGTAGCGAAGCTGCGGCAGCTTCTCGATCGTGACGAAGCCGGCCGGCGCGTTGATCACATCCGGGATCCGGTTGACCAGCTGGCACACCGTCGACATCATCGTCGGCACCGCCGGGTTGGTCAGACGCAGATCGGGCTCGCCGGTCACGCTCCAGTCGTTGACATCGGCCTCGCCCTCGAGGTAGAGCCGCCCCGTCATCTCGAACGACAGCGTGATCCCTTGGTGCGAGCGGACGGTGTCGACGTCTGTGAAGCCGATCACCCGCCCCGTATCGACCGTGATGCCGAGGCTCTTGGAGGGGACCGGTTGCGCGGCGATCTCCGGTCGCGTCGTGCTCTGCTGCTCGGCGACCGTCAACCCCAGGTCCTCGACCAGCGCGCCCAGGGTGTTGCGACCGAAGGAGGGCGGCCGGTCCGCCTCCGCGAGCCAGGTGTCGAAGTCCTCGACGGTCGTGTCGACCCGCTGGTCCTTCGCCACCTCGAGGCCGTAGTCGTCAACGTTCCAGCTCGCACGTCCGGTGACGGAATCGATCCGGTGGGCCGTGGCCATCAGCAGGCTCACCATGTTCACCCAGTAGACGTCCTGGTGGCCCGTTCCGGTCAGCGTGACGCCGTTCTGGCGGGCCAGCCGGTCGAGCTCGGCCGTCTCCATCGGCGCCGTGTTCCAGGGGTACAGCGCCTCCTCGGAGATCGTGACCGCGTTGACTGCGTGCTCGGCGCAGCGGCGCAGATGCTCGTACATGTCCGACATGTAGCTGGCGACGGCGATCACCGCGATGTCGGCCTGGCGTGAGGACAGGACGCGGTCGGGGTCATCCTCGACCGTCACTCCGGTCTCAAATCCCAGACCCGCGACCTCACCGAGATCCTTGCCCACCTTGTCAGAGCTGCGCGCCAACGCCCCGACGATGTCGACGCCCTTCTCGAGCATCATCCTGGTCGCGATCGAGTTCATCGCCCCGACCCCGTAGACCACAGCCTTGATCCGCCTCATCCGCCCTCTCCTCGTCGTCGTGTCGTGCCGCCCGCCGGTGGACGCAGCATAACCACGCGCGCGCAACCGAAAAGTGCTTGACGGCGGTCGCCTGGGCTGCGCAGAATGCCGCTAAGGCGGCGGGTGGCGGAGGCGCCCATTGAAAGGAGTGATCGACATGGCAACCGGTGCAAACGGCGCCACGCGTTTCAGCTACTGCATGCTGCCGGACTACTCGATGGCCGACTCGATCGAGATGATCAAGGTCGCCGACGAACTGGGCTACTACGCGTGCTACTCGGTCGACGAGACCTGGCACAAGGACCTGTGGTGCATGTTCGCGGCCGCGGCCGACAAGACGCACAACATCCGCTTCGGCCCGAACGTAACGCACGTGTTCCTGCGCGAGCCCACCCTGATCTGCCAGCAGCTCGCGACGCTCGATGAGCTGTCCGGCGGGCGAGCCGAGGCCGTCGTCTCGACCGGAAACTTCGTGATGATGGAGCAGTACCACATCGACTGGGCCCACCGCAGGCCGCTGTCCCGCTTGCGCGAGGCGATGCATGTGATGCGCACCTTCCTCGACGACGGGAAGATCGACTTCGAGGGCGACTTCTTCAAGTACACCGGCCTGTTCACAGCCGCCCGGCCGGTGCAGAAGCACCTCCCGCTGAAGATGGGCGGGATGAAGGGCCCGAAGTCATTCGAGGCCGCGGGCGAGATCGCCGACGGCCTGCACCACGCGCTCTCCTACTCGCGAGAGGCCTATGACTACGTCATCGACCACGTCAAGATCGGGGCCGCGCGGGCAGGACGGGACTGGCGGGATCTCGACCTCGGCGCCTGGATCGTGTCCGTCGTGTCCGATGACTCGGCCGCCGCCAAGGAGGCGGCGCGGATCCTGGTCGCGTTCTACATCCCCTCGATGCCGCCCGAGCAGCTCGCGCGCCACGGGATCGATCAGTCCGAGCTCCAGCCGATGTTCGATGCGTTCGCCGCCGGCGACGTCGCCAAGGCGATCAACATGTTCGAGCCTGAGCTCGCGGAGAAGCTCTCGGTAGCTGGAACTCCGGAGGAGTGCGCCGAGCGGATCAAGCGCGACATTCTGCCCTCGGGTATCAACCACGTCGTCCTGGCGCTGGCCGACGCGCCGCTGGTGGAGCTGTTCTCGGGCCAGTCCGTCGCTGGGGTCCCGCCGATCGTCGACCAGCTGCGGATGGCGGCGCAGCGGATGATCCCCGCGATCGCGGGACAGCCCTCGGCTGCGTAGATGGCATACCTCGACGAGCTGTTCGGGCTCGGCGGAGCCACCGCCGTGGTGACCGGCGGCACTTCCGGGCTCGGCGCCGCCAGCGCGCTCGCGCTCGGGAGGGCGGGCGCAAAGGTGATCGTGGGGGGACGGAGCCGCGAGCGCGGCCAGAGCGTGGTGCGGGAGCTGACGGAGGCGGGCGCGGAGGCCGAGCTCGAGCTGGCCGACCTGGCCGACACGCAGGCTGCCGATGAGTTTGCGCGACGCGTCCTGGCCCGGCACGAACGAGTGGACATCCTCGTCAACGCGGCCGGGATATTCGACCGTGCCGACGCGGTCGACGTGACGCCCCCGCGGTGGGACAGGGTGATCCGGACGAACGTCACCAGCACGTTTCTGTTGTGCCAACGGTTCGGCCGGAGAATGATCGAACAGGGGCGAGGGAAGATCATCAACTTCTCCTCGACCGACGGCTTCCTCGGCGTGCCGGAGCAGGTCGCCTACAACGTCAGCAAGGGCGCGATCGTTCAGCTGACGCGGACTCTGGGCGCCGAGTGGATCAAGCACGGCGTCAACGTGAACGCGGTGGCGCCGTGCGACTTCGCCACGCCGATGATCGAGCCATTCCTGGACCAGCCGGAATATCGCGACTGGATCATGGAGGCGATCCCCGCCGGCCGCGTGGGGCAGCCGCACGAGATTGTCGGCGCGGTGCTGTTCCTGGCCTCCGGCGCCTCCGACATGGTCGTCGGCCACAACCTCCTGGTCGACGGAGGGAGGACGGTTATCTAGACGGTGGTGCGCTGCCGCCGACGCCGCGGAAGATGCACGGCTCTTCGCCGGCGCGGCGGCGAACCGTCGGCGAGCCTGCCGTGGTCGCGAAGGCGAGTCGACGACTGGTCAGCGTCGGGAAGCGGAAGGCCGCCGGTCGGCTTTGGCGAATCGGGCGGACGACGCGGACCCCGTCCGGGACCGCCGTCCGATCCCGTGTCGGAATCCAGAGGCTTGGCCCGACGGGCGAAGAACACGGGCGCGAAGATCAGCGCGAAGACCAGACCGAGATACAAAAGGCCGAACCAGTCAACTCCGGACGCGCGGCTCACTGGCGGCGTAGCTGGGGGCATGTCGGAAAGCGTACCGCGCTCACGGGTACACTAAACGCCAGTGGCCGCCACGGAGGCCAAACTCGCCCGAGCGGTCCGCAAGGGACCGCTCATCACTGTCACTTGCGAATGCGGTGAGCAGCGGCAGCTGCGATACGGCGAGCGGTGGCGGTGCGAGGGCTGCGGTCGTAGGTTCGATACGGGCAAGATCCCGCTCGAGGAGTACGCAGCGATCCGTCGCACACAGATCCGATACCGCATCTTCCCGCTGGTCTCGGGGTTGCTGCTCCTCGCCGGTGCCATCGTGTTCTTCCTGACGGGCCGGGCCTACGGTGCGCTGATCGCAGTCCCGTTCCTGCTCGCCTCGTGGGGCGTGTTTGGGCGCCCCTTCTATCGCGCCCGCTACCGCCGCGCGCTCGCCAACAGGGTCCCGACCTGGGAGATCAAGTCGGATTAGCCGCCGCTTGGCGCGGCCTCGGCCTGCCCTCGGACGGTCACCTCGACGCCATGAACCGTCGTGCTGGCGCCCATGTCGCTGGGCGTACCGGGGTTTAGCACGTTGACGTTGGCCTGTTCCGGTGTTCTCTTCGGCCAGCGGCCCTTGGGGGAGTAGACAACCCCGCGGGGCAGGTCCTCAGACAGCGTGACCGAGAGGGCCAACGCTCCGGCTGCGCTCTCCAGCACCGCCCGGTCGCCCTCGGCCAGCCCGCGGTCGGCGGCGTCTTGGGGATGCATGGCCACTGTCGCGACGCCGATCCGCCGCGTGATCTTCGGATCGTTGGCGAAACTGTCGTTGAGCATCCATGGCGACGCGGGGCTCAGCAGCCGCAGTCGACCGTCCTGTGGTCTCGGATCGGCGAACGGCACCGGCAGGCGCGGCTGGCCGTCCGCCTGCGCACGGGAGGAGGCGATCTCGATCCGCCCGCTTGGCGTCGGGAAGCGGAGGTCCGGGAACTGCAGGCGCGGCTCCTCGCTGATCCATACGGTGCCGCGCGCGGCCAATTCCGCGAAGCTCATCCCTACCTCGGCGCGGCGCAGGGTCTCCGCGATCACTTCGGCGTCGCTCTCGTGCAGCTCCGGCTCCTCGTAACCCATCGCGGCGGCGAGCCGGCGGAAGATTTCGGAGTTGGGCAGTGCGCTTCCGAGCGGCTCGGTCGCCTTGACCTGCGCCGAAAGGCTCTGGTGAAAGTAGGAGACGACGAGGTCGTCGCACTCGAGGAAGCTCGCCGCCGGAAGCACGATGTCAGCGAGATCAGCGGTATCGGTCGCGAACAGATCGACCACGACCGTGAACAGGTCCTCGCGGTTCAGCGCGCGTCGCAGGCGCGCCTGCTCCGGGTTGGAGGCGGCGATGTTGATGTTCCAGCACAGCAGCGCCTGGGCGCGGTCGTGGTCCTCCAGGCGGGCCGCCAGATCCATGTGGCTGATCGCGTCGGGGCCGGCGGCGGCCAGCTTGGCCGCGGTCAGGTAGTCCTCGTCGATCCCGCGGTTCTCGGTTCCATTGAGATAGAGGAGTCCGGTGCCGGGCTTGCCCAGGTTGCCGGTCACGGCAGGCAGTAGCCCGACGGCGCGAACCGCGTTGCCGCCGTGCGGCTGGCGCTGAAAACCCTGGCCGATCCAGAGCAGCGACGGCCCGTTGGCGTACACGCGCGCCGCCTCCTCGATCAGATGGGCCGGCACCCCGGTGATGCGCTCGCCCCAGGCAGCTGTGCAGTCGGCGAGCTGCGGCTCGAGCTCATCGAAGCCGACCGTGTGTCCCGCGAGCAGCTCTCGGTCGCACAGCCCCTCGCCGTGGATCGTCCCCAGCAACGCGAACGCGAGCGCCGCGTCACTACCCGGGAACGGCTGCAGATGCAGATCGGCGCCCCGCGCCGTCGGGGTGCGCACCGGGTCGACGACGATCACCCGCGCCGGCGATTCTGGCAGCCAATGCTCGTGCTGATGCGGCGCCGAGGCCGAAGGGTTCGCTCCCCAGACGAGTATGCAGCCGGCGTCCCGCGCCGTGCGCGGATCGAAACCGTCAAGGGATGTGCCATAGACGTAATCGAGCGCGACGTGTCCCGCCTTGTTACAGATCGTGTCCGGGTCTACTTCCGTCGCGCCAAGCCGGTTGAAGAACCGCAGCCCGAAGAAGTAACCGAGCAGCGCGAAGGTGCCGGTGTAATGCGCGTTCAGGATCGTGTCGGCGCCGGGATCTGCCACGATCGCGCGCAGGCGCCCCGCGATCTCGGCGAGCGCCGAATCCCACGAGATTTCGACGAACTGCCCGCCGCCTTTGGGCCCGTCGCGGCGCAGTGGGGCCCGGAGACGGGCGCCCGGATCACGCAGTACGCCGTTGTAGGCCGTCGCGCACTTCACGCACAGCCGCCCGCGGCTGACAGCGTGGCGGCGATCCCCACGTACGTGGCGGATGGCGCCACCCCGCTTGACGACGGCGACGCCGCACGCGTCATAGCAGTCGCGCGGACACGTCGTCAGCACGACCTCGTCGGTCGTGGTCTCGGGCGATGGGGCGCGTTGGGTCAACAACTTCGTGCGGGCGCCCGCCACGGCCCCAGTCGATGTCCGGTCAGTGCTCTGGGTGCACGAGCAACACGTCGCAGTGCACCCGATGCGCCACCGAGTCGCTCACGCTCTGTCCGAACAGCCGCCCGATCACGCTCGGCTCGTGGGTGCCCAGCACGATCAGGTCGGCATCGCGCTCCTTTGCCAGCTCCGCGATCGTTTCCGCCGGGTGCCCGATGCCGGGTACGTAGTCGGCCTGCAGGCCCTCCCCATCGAGATAGCTCCTCGCATGCTTGAGCTCCTCAACGTGCGCCTCGGGAGGGTCGGTCGAGTCGATCGGACCCGCTGAGCGGCCGATGCTGGTCACGACCGGCGCGATGCTCGTAACGATCAGCTCCGAACCGAATGCCTTCGCGAGCGCTGCCGCCCGCTCGAGCGCCGGCGTGGGCGACCCGGATTCGTCGTAAGCGAGAACTATCTTCTGGTAGGTCATCTCCCTCCTCCGAACGGGACGGCGCTAGCTGCCCACCGGCACGGCGTCCGCCGTGGCGTCGGGCGTCCAGCCGACCTGGATCAGGGCGTTCCGGTCTGCCCCCTCGGGCATCGTCGGTGTGGTCTCCTTCCAGTGGACGGGTTCCTTGTCCTGAACGATGCGCCGGTAGAAGAACAGCAGCACGGACGCGACCAGGATCCCGACGCCGATGAAGAAGTCCGTCCAATCGCCGTAGCCGTTGAGCTTCGGCGCACCGGCACCGACGACCAGGATCACGACGTTGTAGACCATCAGGATGCCGGCCACCGCCACCCAAGGTGCGCCGACCTTGATCGGTCGCGGCCAGTTCGGGCGGTCCCGGCGCAGCAGCAGGAAGGCGCTCAGCGCAAGCACGTGGCACAGCACGTAGCCGATGTTGCTCATGTACAGAATCGCCAGGTTGCTGGAGATGAACAGGATCAGGCACGTGTTCACGACTAGGTCGACCGTCATCGCGTTTGCGGGGACGTGGAACCGGTTGAGCCTGCCCAGCCACTTGATCGTCAGGCCGGCCTTGGAGATCCCGTAGAGCGCGCGCGCGGCGTCGGCGGTCGAGCTCGCCATCGACAGCAGGAACGCCAGGATCAGACAGACGACAAAGAAATCAGCCACGCCCGTGCCCACGATCTTGTTCATCGCGGTCACGTAGGTCGAGTCGGAGAGGATCGCCGCACTCGACGGCACCCCTGAGTACCCGCCCAACCCCAGCGGCAGCAGGATGAAGATCAGAAGCGAGAACGATCCGGCGCTGCGCAACGCGATCGTGCTGTCGCGCCTGGACTTGTACTCGGGCGTGAACGTCGCGCACACCTCGACCCCGTCCGCCGACCAGGCCATGATGAACAGCCACACCAGCGCGACCTTGACGCCGCCCCACTGGTTGCTGGCCAGCGCCCAGTGGACGTTCGAGGAATGCCAGTTACCCGACACCGCCGGTCCGATGATCAGGAATGTCACCGGGATCATCATCAACGCCCCGGTCACGTAGGTGAACCACGCGAACGGCCGCACCCCGAAGATGTTGAAGAGCCACACGACCACGATGCAGCCGATGCCGATGAAGTTGAAGAGCTGCAGGTGCACGACGCCGTCATACAGCGTCCACGTCGAGCTCGAGAACCACTGCGCCTGGATCAGCCCCCCGATCAGGTTGCCGAAGATCGCCAGCACCACCGACCAGCCGATCCAATACCCAAACGTGGCGATGGGGCCGACCAACGTCGTGTACCTGCGCCACCCCTCGTTGGCATACAGCGAGATCCCGCCCGACCGGCCTGGGAACATCATCGCCGGCTCGGAGTAGATCCACACCGACAACAACGCGACCACGGCCGCGATCCCCCACAGCACCGTCGCACCGATGACGCCGAGGGCTCCGTACGCGCCTAGCAGCGAGCCGAGCAGGAAGCCTGGCTGGCACAGCGCGATCGTGAACCCGTCCCACCAGCGCAGAGACTTCAGAAGCTGGCGCTCTTCGACAACGGCTGTGGCCATGCCGGACCCTCCTCCTCTTATGCGATTGGGCTCTCCCCTGGCCGCGGGGTATACCAGTTTGTACAAACTCCATCAAGCTCTGGGGGCGTCGAAATCAGGGCTTAACGTGAACGTTGGCCGGGCTCTCGCCCACTTGCAAACCTTTCCGTCATACCCGCCCAGGGCTTTCGCGCGCGCGTGCGCGCGCGTAGAATCGGTCCCGAAAGGCGATGCCCGGGACGATCTATCGCCGTCGCGTAGAGGTTGCACCGCCGACCGCGGTTCGCGGTCGGGCCCGTCCGGTCGTGCTCGCGACGCTCTCGGTCCGGATCGACCCGAGCGCCGAGCGGATGGCGTCCGACAGCGCGCTCGACGCCGGCGTGCCCCTGATCATCGCGAACATGATCACCATGCGGGCGTACCCGACGACGATGATGCTCGCCCCGCAATACCTCACGCTTCCTCACGAGGAGGACCTCGAGGCGGTCAGGGCTACGGCGCAACGCGCGGCGGCGCGCGGCATCAAAACCGAGCTGTTGCGGATAACTAGCAGGCATCCGCTCGCCGAGCTGATCGAGCTGGTCCGGGAGCGAAAGGCAGGCCTCCTTGTGCTCGGACCGGACGTCAGCCGGACCTCGCGCTGGCATCTGCGCTTCGCCGCCCGCCGAGTGCGCCGCGATGCGCCGTGCTTGGTCTGGATCGCGCCCGACGGCTGAGACCGCGGCCCGTCGTCTGGACATCGCTTCCCAAAACCGGTAGAACAACCGCGGGCTGGACGAATTTGTTCGAACTGTCTAGTGAGGAGAGAGACCGTGGCGCGTGATCCCAAGTACGACATCCTGTTCGAGCCGATCCGGATCGGGCCCAAGACGCTGCGCAACCGCTTCTATCAGGTGCCCCACTGCAACGGCGCCGGCTCGGAGAAGCCCGGGATGCAGGCGTACAACCGCGGGATGAAGGCGGAGGGCGGCTGGGCCGCGGTCTGCACCGAATACTGCTCGATCCATCCCGAGTCCGACGACACCAGCCGCGTGTCCGCCCGCATCTGGGACGAGGGCGATGTGCGCAACCTCGCCGCGATGTGCGACCGGTTGCATCATTTCGGCGCTCTCG
Source organism: uncultured Solirubrobacterales bacterium (assembly GCA_963704385.1). Classification (GTDB taxonomy): domain Bacteria; phylum Actinomycetota; class Thermoleophilia; order Solirubrobacterales; family Solirubrobacteraceae; genus Palsa-465. Next base: position 3,082,420 of record OY969904.1, on the reverse strand, counting down.
CGGGCATCGAGATGTGGTACGGCGGTCCGCACGCCCCGTGCATGGAGTCACGCGCCACTCCTCGCGGCCCCTCGCAGATCCCCTCGGAGTTCGAGATCAATATCCACCCGCGCTACATGGACGAGGACGACATCACCGAGGTCCAGCAGATGTACGTGGACGCCGCGCTGAGAGCGCGCGAGGCCGGGTTCGACATCGTCTATGTGTACGGGGCCCACTCGTACCTGCCCCTCCAGTTCCTCTCCCCCTTCTACAACAAGCGCACCGACCGCTACGGCGGCTCGTTCGAGAACCGCGCTCGGTTCTGGCGGGAATGCCTGGAGAAGGTGCGCGCGGCCGTCGGCGACGACTGCGCCATCGCCTCGCGGTTTGCGGTCGACACCTTGTACGGGTCCGCCGGGATCCAGGTGGGCGAGGACGGCGTGCGCTTCGTCGAGTACGTCGACGACCTCGTCGACCTATGGGACCTGACCGTCGGTGACATCGCCGAGTGGGGTCAGAACGCCGGTCCGTCGAGGTTCTTCGAGGAGAACCACGAGAAGCCGTTCACGGGCCAGATCAAGGCCGGCGACCACACCAACAAGCCGGTCGTCGGCGTCGGGCGGGTGACCAACCCCGACACGATGGTCGCGATCATCAACACCGGCCAGTTCGACATCATCGGCGCGGCGAGGCCGTCGATTTCCGACCCGTTCCTGCCCAAGAAGATCGAGGAGGGCCACTTCGACGACATCCGCGAATGCATCGGGTGCAACCAGTGCATCTCGCGGTGGGAGATCGGCGGGCCCCCCCTCGTCTGCACGCAGAACGCGACCGCAGGCGAGGAGTACCGCCGCGGCTGGCACCCGGAGAAGTTCCACCCGGCCGCCAATCGCGACAAGGGCGTGCTCGTCGTGGGCGCCGGCCCCGCCGGGATGGAGTGCGCGATGGTGCTTGGCAAGCGCGATATGTCGGCCGTGCATCTGGTCGAGGCGGACCGGGAGATCGGCGGCTCCGTCAACTGGATCTCCCTGCTCGGGCACTCCGACGGCGGCAAGAACCTGGCCCGCGGCGACGCCCGCGGCCTGGGAGAGTGGAAGCGGATCGTCAACTACCGCCAGATCCAGCTCGACAAGCTCGCAAACGTCGAGATCCACCCGAACTCACGGCTGAGCGCGCAGGACGTACTCGACTACGGCGCCGAGATCGTGATCATCGCCACCGGCTGCCACTTCGCGACCGACGGCCTGAACCCGGCGACGCATGCGCCGATTGAGGGCGCCGACACATCGCTTGACTGGCAGCTCACGCCGGACGAGGTGGTCAGCGAGTCCAAGCGCGTCGGCAAGAGGGTGCTCGTGCTCGAGAACGAGGGCTACTTCATGGGCGTGTCGGTCGCGCAGAAGCTCGCCGGCGAGGGGCACGAGGTCCATCTGCTCACGCAAATGGGCGACATCGCGGGCTACATGGAGTACACGCTCGAGGCGCCGATGCTCCATCGTGACCTGCACCGCCTGGGCGTCGACATCCGGCCCTACACGATGCTCGAGAAGATCGAACCGGGCGCCTGCCACGCGTACAACGTCTGGGACGAGGGGCATAAGGAGGTCTTCGAGGTCGACACCGTGGTCCTATGCACGCAGCGCCTGTCCAACGACGAGCTCTACCGCGAGCTGAAGTCCGACAAGGCCCGACTCGAATCTGAGGGCATAGAGCAGGTGTTCCTGATCGGCGACGCCGCGGCGCCGAGGATGATCGTGGACTCGATCTTCGACGGCCACCGGCTGGCCAGGGAGATCGACTCTCCCGATCCAGCGATGCCCCTCCCGTTCATTCGCGAGCGGCGCCTGTGGGGCGAGGTGTCAAACGACGATTATCGGGCCCAGCTGCTCAACACTCCGGATGTCGTCGTCGCATAAGCGATGAAGGTCATCGTGCCGGTCAAGCAGGTCGCGGCGCTCGACGACGAGTTCGAGCTGCTCGGGGACGGCTCGGGCATCGATCCAGATGGCATCGAATGGGACCTGAATGAGTGGGATACGTTCTCGCTCGAGGCCGCGGTGCAGCTCCGGGACAGCGTCGGCGACGGCGAGGTTGTGGCCGTGACGGTCGGCGACGAGGAGGCGGGCGAGGGCCTCCTCAGCGCGCTGGCCAAGGGAGCGGATCGCGGTATCCGGGTCTGGGACGAGGCGCTCGCCGGGGCCGATCCGCTCGCGGTGGCGCGCGTGCTCGCGGCGACGGTCGCGCCCGAGTCCCCCGATCTGGTGCTCTGCGGCGTGCAATCCTCGGACGCCGTCAACAGCGCCACTGGGATCGCCCTCGCGGGCCATCTCGACCTTCCCCACGTGGCGGTCGTGAAGGGAATCGAGCTGGACGGCACCGCCCTGACCGTCGAGCGCGAGCTCGAGGGTGGCTTGGTGGAGCTGCTCCGTATCCCGCTCCCCGCGCTCCTCACAGTCCAGACGGGCATCAACGAGCCGCGCTACGCGACGCTGCGGGCGATCAAGCAGGCGCGCGATAAGCCGCTCGCGGTGTTGTCGCTGGCCGAGGTGGGACTGGCGGCGGACGACGTCGCGGCTGCTTCCGGGTCCCGTCTGAGAAGACTCGCTCACCCTGAACAGGGAGAAGGGGCTGAGATGCTGAACGGGTCGACCGCCGAGGTGGCGGCGAGGATCGCCGTGATCGTCCGCGAGAGGATCAGCTGATGCCCGGAGTGCTCGTGATCGCCGAGTCGCGACGGGGTGAGCTCCGCGACGTGTCATTCGAGTTGATCGGCGCGGCGCTCGGGCTGGCCGAGCAGGGGGCGGGCACCGTGTCCGTCGCTCTCATCGACGCGCGCGCCGCCGAGCACGGTCCCGCTCTGGGGAGCGACGGCGTGAACGAGGTGCTCGCCGTGACCTCGCCGGTGCCCGAGTTCGAGGCCCACATCGCACAGCGCGCGCTCGTGGAACTGATCGAGCGCGAGCGTCCGGACGTTGTCGTCGCCGCGCACTCGATCGACGCGCTCGGGTTCGCTCCGGCGGTCGCTGCCGTCAAGAGCCTCGGCTTTGCCAGTGACGTGACCGCCATGGCGTGGGAAGAGGGCCTGGTTGTGACGCGGGGCGCGTTCGGAGACAAGCTCGTGGCGCAGTACGACTTCCCTGGCCAGGAGTGCACGATCCTGCTGCTGAGAGCGGGGATCTTCGCTCCCGCGGCTCGTGGATCCGGCGTGGTGCCCACGCGCGAGGTGGCTCTCGACCTGGCGGAGATCCCTCGCACCCAGCACCTCGGCTATCGGGAGGTGCAGGAGGGCGACGTCGACATCACCAAGGCGGACTTCCTGCTCTCGATCGGCCGCGGTGTGGAGGACCGGGACAACATCGAGCGCTTCGAGGAGCTGGCCGAGAAGCTCGGCGCGACGCTCAGTGTCTCACGCCCCTTGGTGGACGCCGGCTGGGTACCGAGCGCGCGCCAGGTCGGTCAGTCGGGCAAGACGGTCAAGCCGCGCGTGTATCTGGCCATGGGCATCTCGGGCGCCGTTCAGCACCTGGCCGGGATGCGCACCGCCGAGACGATCATCGCGGTCAACACCGATCCCGAGGCGCCGATCTTCACCGTCGCCCACTACGGCGCCGTCAAGGACATGTTCGAGCTGGCCGACGAGCTCGAACAGGCGTTGGATTAAGTGCCCACCCGCCCAGCCGTGCTCGCGTCGGTGGCCACGCGGCCGGTGTTCTGGCATTTCGTCCCCTGGCTCAAGGCCCTGTGGTACGTCCTGGCCGCCGCCTCGGTCGTCGTGTTCTTCTACGGCGTCGCGCGCCCCCTGGTCAAGTACCGCCACGGCACGGGCGGCGGGCTGCCGCCGTCGCGCGAGGTGCCGAGGCTGCTCTGGCGCGGGCTGCGCCGGTTGCTATCGGGGATGACGATTTCCCGCCGGGACGCGACCGCCGGCTGGGGGCACCGGGCGATCTTCTACGGGTTCATCGTGCTGTTCGCAGGCACGGTGGTCCTCGGCTTCGACACCGACTTCACCGACCCCGTCTTCGGCTGGAGCTACTTCCACGGGACCTTCTACCTGGTCTACAAGGAGGTCCTGAACGTCTTCGGGACCCTCCTGGTCATCGGCCTGTTGGTGATGATGTTCCGCCGCGCGGTGATCCGGCCGGCCAAGCTGGACTACGCGCGGCCCGACCGGGCGCCGGGGGACCCGCAGTACGACCGCCACGTGTACGAGGTCGGCGACTGGGTGTTCGTGGGAACGCTGCTCGTGATCGCCCTGACCGGGTTCCTGCTCGAGGGCGTGCGGATCGCCATGAGCAACCCAGGCTACGGCGGGACCCAGTTCGGGGGCTGGCTCGTGGCCCAGGCGCTCACCGGGCTGCCCCACGCCACGCTGGCCGGGCTCCGCCACGGGGTGTGGTGGTTCCACGGCCTGCTCGCGATCACCTTCGTGGCCAGCATCCCCTACACCAAGGCCGCGCACATGCTGACGAGCTACTTCTCCCTGTCCTTCCGCGACCCACTGGCCGGCAAGCGGCTGCCGGGGATCCCCCCCGAGCGGGCGGCCGAGCCGGCGGGCTACGCCACGCTGGCCGACTTCAGCGAGCTGCACCTCCTCCAGCTCGACGCGTGCACCAAGTGCGGCCGCTGCCACGAAGCCTGCCCCGCGAACGCCACCGGCCGGCCGTTATCGCCGCGCGATCTGATCCTCGAGCTGCGCGAGCAGAGCAACGCGGCGATGAGCACCACCGGCGTCCAGGGGATCCTGGGGCAGCTGTTCGAGGGGAAGGCCAATGGCGAGGGGTTCACGAAGCCCGTCGTCGGCCACGACGGTGTCCGCGTCGAGACTCTCTGGTCATGCATGCAATGCAACGCGTGCGTCGAGATCTGCCCGGTCGGGATCGAGCAGGCGCCGATCATCAACCAGCTGCGCCGGCGGCTCGTCGAGGACGGCGAGCTCAACGCCAACCTGCAGTCGACGCTCGAGGTGATCCACAAGTCGGGCAACTCGTTCGGTGAGAACAAGCGCAAGCGAGGCCGCTGGACCGCGGAGCTCGACTTCGAGGTCCCCGACGCGCGCAGGGAGCCGGTCGACGTGCTCTGGTTCGTGGGCGATTACGCCTCGTTCGACCCTCGCTCCCAGCGCGTGACGCGCTCGTTGGCCCGCCTCTTCCACGAGGCCGGGGTCGACTTCGGGATCCTCTACGACGGCGAGCGCAACTCGGGCAACGACGTGCGGCGCGTCGGCGAGGAGGGCCTGTTCGAGACGCTCGCCGAGGCCAACATCGCCACCATCTCGGGGTGCGAGTTCGAGCGCATCGTCACCAGCGACCCGCACTCGCTGAACACGCTGCGCAACGAGTACCCCGAGCTCGGGGGCGAGTGGAGGGTGCTGCACCACACCACGTTTCTGCTGGAGCTCATGCGCAGCGGCCGCCTCGAGGTCGCGGCGCGGCTGCCCTACCGCGTGACCTACCACGACCCGTGCCATCTCGGCCGCATGAATGGGGAGTACGACGCGCCGCGGCAGATCCTCGAGCGCCTCGGCTGCACGCTCGTCGAGATGCCCCGCAACCGCGACAACTCGTTCTGCTGCGGAGCGGGCGGAGGAAGAATCTGGATCCCCGACACCCCCGGCCTCGAGCGCCCGTCGGAGAACCGAATCCGCGAGGCCGTCGCCCTCCCCGACGTGGAGCTGTTCGTCGTCTCCTGCCCCAAGGACGTGACCATGTACGAAGACGCGATCAAGACCTCGGGCAACGCCGAGCGGATCGAGCTGCGAGAGCTCACCGAGCTGGTCGAGGAGGCGGTGGTGGGCAGCCCGGTCGTGGCGGCGCCCGCGTGATGGTCGGCCGCCCGCTGATCGGCGTCTCGGCGAGCCTGCACGACTTCGGCGATTACGGGGGTGTGGGCGTGCACCGGCCGCTGCTGGCAGCGGGCGGGCTGCCGCTGACGCTGCCCCAGCTGCCCGACGCGGTCTCCCCGGTGCTCGAGGCGCTCGACGGCATCGTCCTCGCACCTGGCCGCGACATCGAACCGCGGCGGTACGGTCAGGAACAGCACCCGCTGCTCGCGGCCACCGAGCCCCGGCGTGACGCGTTCGAGCTCGAGCTCGTCGGCCTCGCCCTGGAACGCGGCCTGCCGGTGCTCGGCATGTGCCGCGGGATCCAGGTCCTCAACGTGGCCCTCGGCGGCACGCTGGCCCAGGATGTCAGCCTGCTCGCGGCCGAGCACCCCAGCGACCCGGGGTGGATCCGCTGGAAGGCCGTCGAGGCGGCCTCGCTCGAGGGCGCCCCGCCGCCCCCGCACCCCAGGCACGAGATCGCGATCGAGCCCAGCAGTGTGCTCGCGCGCGCGTTGGGAACCACGACCATCGAGGTCAACTCGTTCCACCATCAGGCCATCGATCGGCTGGGCGATGGCCTCGCCGTCGTGGCGGCGAGCGCCGACGGCGTGCCGGAGGCGATCGAGCTGCCCGGTCGCCCGGTGCTGGCCGTGCAGTGGGAGCTCCAGGAGGAAGCCCGCGTCGACGCCCGCTTTCAGGCGGTGTTCGAATGGTTCGTCGAGGCCGCGGGCGCCGCTCGCGGCCCCGGCGCTCAGGAGCGCGGCCGCTTCTTCTCGGTGTCGTAGAGCGGGAACGGCGCGACCGTCGCGCCCACCGTCCCATCGCCGAGCGCGACTTCGACCCGCTGACCCTCGTGCACGAGCTCGCGGTCGATCGCCGCCATCGCGATCACCTCGTTGAACGTCGGGCTCGTGCAGGGGCTGCGCACGATGCCGACGTCCTCGCCCCCAGCCGTCACCGCGGCGCCGTACTCGGGGACCTCGTCGCCGTCGATTCGCACCGTCGTCAGGAGCCGCGGCGTCCCCTTGCTCGCGATCTCCTCGAGCGCCTCGCGACCGACGAAGTCGCTGGTCCCGTCCAGCTTGACGACCTTGTCGAGCCGGACCTCGAACGGGTCGGTCTGACGCGGGAAGTAGTCGATATCGGGGAACAGCAGGCCGGACTCGATCCGCAGCGTCTCGATCGCCGATAGTCCGATCGGCTCCAGACCGTGCGGCTCGCCGGCCCGCACGACGGCCCGCCACAGCTCGCTGGCGTCCTCGGGCTTACAGTAGAGCTCGAAGCCGAGCTCGCCCGAATAGCCGGTCCGCGACAGCCACACGGGCACGCCGCCGACGGTGACCCCATCGGTGAGGAAGCGGAAGTAGCGAAGCGCGCTGACGTCGGCGCCCTCCGTGATCGGCGCCAGCACCTCCCGGGCCAGCGGGCCCTGGACCTGAAGGTGGGGCATCTCCGCGGTGACGTCCTTCAGCTCGACCTCGAGGTCCCGGTCGGAGGCGACCTGGCGAAACCAGTCCAGGTCGGAGTCGTAGCTGGTGATCGAGAAGCAGTGGTCGGGACCGACGTGGAAGACCGTCCCGTCCATGATCATCTTTCCGTTCTCGTCGCACATCGCGCCGTAGCGGACCTGTCCGACCTCCAGCGACGCCATGTCGTTGGTGAACAGCGCATCTCCGAGCGCGAGCGCGTCCCTGCCCCGCATGTCCCATTTGCGCAGCGGCGACTCGTCCCAGACGTTGCACGCCGTCCGTGTCGCGCGGTGCTCCGCCCCCGCGTCCCCGAAGTCGGCCGCCCAGGCCCATCCCTCCCAGTCGGTCCAGGTCGCACCCGCCTCGCGCTGCACGTCGTCGAAGGCCGTCCGGTGCAAGTCAGTGGTAGACAACTCTCACCGCCCCGTCGTGGATGAATTGGTACAGCGCCGCACTTATACACGACAGGGCGCGCGAGGCCAACTCCGCCTGTTCCGCGGCGCTTCCTTGCAGCTTTGTACCTATTTGTCTATGCTGGCGCGGCTCAACGCCGAGGGAGATGAGATGAAGAGCAGCCTGGAGATCGCCCAAGAGGCCACACTGATCCCGATCGAGCAGATCGCGGAAAGCGCCGGGCTCGAGCCGGACGAGGTCGAGCCCTACGGTCGCTACAAGGCCAAGATCTCGCTGTCTGTGCTCGACCGCCTGAAGGACGTCCCGGACGGAAAGCTCGTGTGCGTGACCGGCATGACCCCGACCAAGGCGGGCGAGGGGAAGACGACAACCCTGGTGGGGCTGACCCAGGGGCTCGGCGTGATCGGCAAGTGCCCGGTCGGCTGTATCCGCGAAGCCTCGGTCGGTCCGGTGTTCGGGATCAAGGGAGGCGCCGCCGGCGGCGGCCTGACGCAGGTGGTCCCGATGGAGGACCTCAATCTCCACTTCACGGGCGACATCCACGCCATCGGCGCGGCTAACAACCTCCTCGCCGCCATGATCGACGCCTCGATCCTGCACGGCAATCCGCACAAGATCGACGCCCTGCGCGTCTCCTGGCGGCGGGCTGTGGACATGAACGACCGGGCGCTGCGGGACATCGCCATCGGTCTGGGCGGCCGGGCCAATGGCTATCCCCGCGAATCCGGCTTCGACATCACGGCGGCCTCCGAGGTGATGGCCATCATGGCCGTCTCGCGCGACCTGCAGGAGCTGCGCCGGCGGATCGCCAACATCACGGCGGCGTACTCCTTCGACGGCGGCAAGCCGGTCACGGCCGAGGACCTCGGCGCGGCCGGGGCGATGACCGTGCTGCTCAAAGACGCGCTGAAGCCGAACCTGGTCCAGACGCTGGAGGGCCAGCCGATGATGGTCCACTGCGGCCCATTCGCGAACATCGCGCACGGCAACAACTCGCTGGTCGCCGACTTGATCGGGATGAAGCTCGGCGACTACGTGGTCACGGAATCCGGGTTCGGCTCGGACATGGGGATGGAGAAGTTCTTCGACATCGTCTGCCGCTTCGGCCGCCTGACCCCGTCGGCGGCCGTACTGGTGACAACGGTACGAGCGATCAAGCATCACGGCGGGGTGGCCGACGACCCCCGGGTGGACCGGTCCGCGAGCCTGCAAGCCGTCGAAGTCGGGATGGCGAACGTCCGGCGGCACCTGGGGATCATCTCCACGTACGGCGTCCCCTCGGTTGTCGCTGTCAACCGTCGCCCGGGAGACACCAACGAGGAGGTCGAGCTGGTCAAGCGCCTGGCCCTGGAGGCGGGGGCGTTCGCCGCCGAGACCAACGACGGGTTCGCCAAGGGCGGCGCGGGCGCGGCCGACCTGGCCGAGGCCGTGGTGGCGGCGTCCGCCGAGCCGAGCACGTTCCATCAGCTGTACGAGGACGACGCGCCGATCCAGGACAAGATCGAGGCGGTCGCGACCCAGGTGTACGGGGCCAAGGACGTCTACTACTACCCCGAGGCGGAGCAGAAGCTCGGCCAGTTCACCCGCGAGGGCCTCGCCCACCTCCCCGTGTGCATGGCCAAGACCCATCTTTCGCTGAGTGCCGATCCAACCCTGCTGAACGCGCCGGAGAACTTCACCCTGCCCGTCCGCGACATCCGGGCCTACACCGGCGCGGGGTGGCTCGTTCCCCTGTGCGGCGACATCGTGCAGATGCCGGGCCTGGGCAAGACGCCAGCGGCGCTGAACGTCGACATCGACGCCGACGGTCGGACGGTCGGTCTGTTCTGAGGCCGCGCCCAGCGGCGGGCCGGACCTCCGCACGCCGCGCAATACTGTTGCCCATGACGCAACCGGTTCGGCTTGGGGCGAGTGGCGTCCGGGGCGAGGAGGCATCGGGCTCGGGGCCCCGCCCGGTGGCCTCGGTGGCCCGCGCGCTGGCCCTTCTGGAGGAGCTCCGTGACAGCGAACACGGCCTGGGCGTCAACGAGCTGGCGCGGCGAATCGGGGTCAACGCCAGCACCGCCTCTCGGCTGCTGGCGACCCTCGAGTCGGCCGGGATGGTGCAACGCACCGGCCAGGGTCCCTACCGGCTTGGTCTCGCGCTCGTGACCCTCGCCGACCGCGTGCTCTCCCGCCTGGACCTCCAGGCGTTGGCCCGCCCGGTACTCCTCGAGCTGATGGAACGGACGGGCGAGACCGCGACGCTGTCGCTGCCCGGCGAACGCGAGGCGATCACCGTCGATTCGGTGCCTTCCCGTTCCAGCGTGGTCAGCATGGCGAGGCTCGGGCGGCCGAGCATCTCGCACGCCACCGCGGTCGGCAAGGTGATGCTCGCCTTCGGAGGGGGCGCGCTGCCCCGCGAGCGCGATCTCGTCGCCCTGACCGACCGCACGATCACCGACCGGGCAGAGCTCGCGGCCCAGGTCAGAGCGGTGCGGGAACGGGGCTACGGGACGGTGTTCGGGGAACGGGAGGTGGATGTCAACGCGATCGCCGCCCCCGTCTTCGACCGCACCGCAGCACTCGCCGCGATCCTCGGACTGCAGGGCCCCGCGGCCCGCCTCGACGATCCCACCCGGCAGCTGCCGATTCTGCTCGAGGGTGCCGCCAAGCTGACCCGCGCCTTGGGCGGGCGGTCGTGAGGCTCGTTCAATCCCCGGTCGCCACCGGCCGCGTCGGGTCGGTGATCCACTCGCTCCAGGACCCCGCGTACAGCGCGGCTGCGAACCCGGCCAGCTCGAGGGCCATAACCTCGTGGGTCGCGGTCACACCCGAGCCGCAGTAGACCCCCACCTCCACCCCATCGCCCACGCCCACCCGCGCGAACGCATCGCGCAAGGCGGCGCCGGCCAGGAACCGTCCATTGGCGTCCACGGTGGCCGCGGTCGGCATCGACCGTGCGCCCGGGATGTGACCCGCCACTGGATCGATCGGCTCGCTTGCCCCACGGAAGCGCTCGCGGGCCCGGGCGTCGAGCAGCACGCCGCGGCGCGCGAGCTCAGCGGCGTCCGCGGCGTCGATCAGCGGCATCCCGCCGGGCCGGGCGACGAAGTCTCCGGGCGTCACCACCGGCGTCTGGAGCGAGACCGGGTAGCCACCGGCGACCCAGGCAGCGAGTCCGCCGTCGAGGACGCTCACATCCGGATGACCGAAGTACCGCAGCAGCCACCAGGCCCGGGCTGCGGCCATCGAGGTGGCAGCGTCGTAGACGACGACCGGCTCATCATTGCGAACGCCCGCCGCGCGCATGCTCGCGGCGAACGCGTCGGCGTCGGGCAGGGGGTGGCGGCCGCCGGGTCCGGGCTCGGACGCGAGCTCGGTGTCCAGGTCGACGAACACGGCCCCGGGGATGTGGCCCTCGGCGTACTCGTCGCGCCCGGGCGGGCCGCCCAGCTGCCAGCGCACGTCGAGCACGGCCGGCCGGCCGGAATCCCTGGCCAACAGCCCCGACAGCTCAGGGGCGGCGATGAGTGGGGTCTCGTCTGTCACGCTTCGTGATGGGATATTGGCGCGTGCTGGTTCTTTACAACAACGAACTGTCGGGCAACTGCTACAAGGTCAGGCTGCTGTTCGCGCACCTGGGGATCGAGTACGAGACGCGCGAGGTCGACGTGTTCGAGCGCCACGGCCGTGAGGGCCTCCTGGGCGAGTTGAATCCCGGGCTCCGCGTCCCGACCCTCGTCCTCGACGACGGCCGGCCGCTCGCGGAGTCCGACGCCATCCTCTTCTACTTCGCGGAGGGGACGGAGTACCTGCCGGATGACCTCTACGGGCGTGCCCAGGTCCTTCAGTGGTGTTTCTTCGAGCAGTACTCCCACGAGCCGTACATCGCGGTGGTCCGGTTCTGGACGCACGCGCGGATCTCGCCGGACGTCTCCGACCTCGAGGAGAAGCTGCGGCGCGGCAAGGCCGCGCTCAAGGCGATGGATCGGCACCTGGCCAGCCGCGAGTTCCTCGTCGCCGATCGCTACACGATCGCGGACATCGCCCTGTATGCCTACACGCACGTGGCGCCCGAGGGCAGGTTCGACCTGCACCCCTATCCGGCCGTGCGTGCGTGGCTCGAGCGGGTCAGGGCCCAGCCCGGGCATGTGCCGATGCTCAGCGCCGCAGCGGGCTGAGCTTGCGGACCGCGGATCGCGCGAACAGCCCGGGCTCGGCCTTGGCCAGGAGCACCAGCAGCTCACGGCGCTCGCGGGCGGTCAGGTTTCGCTTTCGCCCTCGGGCGCGCACCACGAGCTCGGCCACCCGCCGTCGCTCGTGGGGCTCGAGCTTGATGAGGTGCTGGCGGGCCAGCAGCGCGAACTCGGCAATCGCCACCAGGCGCATCAGTGGCAGCGCCATCGGCACGCGCCCCACGGTCCGGGTGAGGATTCGACCAGGCATCGGCCTCTGAGTGTAGGAAGGCCGACGGTCAACCCCGGGCCCGACCAATGTCGTCGGCCATGCCCACCCGGATAGGCTGGCCCGCCATGGCCTCCCTCGTCTTTGAGGAGCGTCCCGCCTCTGGAAGTGCGCAGGGTCTGCTCGTGCTCCATCACGGCCGGGGCACAAACGAGCTCGACCTTTTGCCCCTGGCGGATGCGCTCGATCCGTGGCGCCGCTTCCACGTGGTCGCCCCACGCGCCCCTCTCCAGCTGCCCGGTTCGCCCGGCTACCACTGGTACCGCGTCCCGCGCGTCGGCTATCCCGACCCGGCGACGTTCGCGGCCGCCTACGGCGCGCTGGCCGAGCTCCACGACGAGCTCTGGACCCGGACCGAACTGGGACCCGAGCAGACCGTGCTCGGCGGTTTCTCGATGGGCGCGGTCATGAGCTACGCGCTCGGGCTCGGCGGCGACCGCCCCGCGCCCGCGGGCATTCTCGCCTTCTCCGGATTCATCCCGACCGTCGAGGGGTGGCAGCCCTCGCTTCAGGACCGCACGAGCACTCGGGTGCTGATCGCCCATGGTCGCGACGACCCGGTCATCGATCTGGCGTTCGCCCGTCAGGCGCATGAACTGTTGGAGGGCGCCGGCTTCGACGTCGACTACGGCGAGTCGGACGCCGCCCACAACATCGACCCCGCCGACTTGGTCCGCGCGGCGGCCTGGCTCCGGGCGACAATCGCGTAGCCGGGAACCGCGGAACCACTAAGCTCGGGCCGTGCCGCTGGCCACCGAGCTCGAGCTACCCCAGTTCGACCACACCGCACCGGGTCTGAACGGCGAGCGCTACCGGGCCGCGATGGGCGAGATCCAGAGCCACGACGGGTGGCTGGCCGCCAACCCGTACGGGTACACGGTCATCGAGCGCGAGGCCGGCGAGTTCTTCCTGCGCACCAGAGACGCGGTCTTCCCGGGGCTGACCATCGCGCAGCTGTTCGGGATCACCGACGGCCCGCTGCACGAGGAGATCGTCCGCAACATCATCAACATCAACGGCGCCGACCACAGCCGCCTGCGCAAGCTCGTCAACCCGGCGCTCGCTCCGCGGGCCGTGGAGCGCTACCGGCCGGCCATGCGCCGCTTCCTGGAGGAACTGCTCCGCCAGGTTCCGACCGACGGCCGCATCGACTTTGTCGCCGCGTTCGCCAAGCCGTACCCCTCGCTGGTGATCGCCGAGGTCATGGGCGCACCGCTCGAGGACGCACCCCGCCTGCACCACTGGTCCAACTGGATCCAACGGCAGTTCGACGCGACCAGCCTGATGACCGAGCGCGAGCTGATCGAGCAGGCCGTGACCGAGTTCTACGCGTATGAGGACGGGCTGATAGCGGCCCGGCGACCCGCCCCCGGGGACGATCTCATCTCCGCGCTGATCCAGGCCGAGGACGCCGGCGACCGGTTGAGCAACGACGAGCTGCGCAACCTGATCCTGAACATCCTCGTCGGTGGGGTCGATACGAGCCAGAGCCAGCTGGCCCACGCCGTGCGGCTGCTGGCCGCCCACCCCGACCAGTGGCAGCTGCTGCGCGGCGACCCGGCTGGACTGGCACTCCCCGCGGTCGAGGAGGCGCTGCGGTACGAGCCGATCACTCCGTTCACGGCCCGGATCGCGGTCGCCGACATCGAATACCGAGGCGTGACCTTCCCGAGCGGGACGATCGTGCTCGTCTCCGCCTGGCACGCCAATCGCGACGGGATCGGGGGGGCGGGGGCCGATACCTTCGACATCGCCGCTGACCGGCCGCGCGCGCGAGCCCTGACCTTCGGCGCCGGCATCCATTATTGCGTCGGGGCCAACCTGGCCCGGGCCGAGATGCAGGAGGCGCTGGCCTTCCTCGGTGAGCGGGTGCGGTCGATCACCCCGGAAGGCGAGCCGGAGTTCGGCTCGGCCTCCGGGATCTACGGTCTGGACTCGCTGCCGGTCAGGCTCGAGCTATGAGGCCTGCGACATGACGCCGATCACGTGGCCCTCAGGGTCGGTGAACAACCCAATCACGATGCCCACCCCGGGGACCTCGTCCGGTCCCATCATCCGCGTCGCTCCCAGGCTCTCGGCCATAGCCAGCGCCGACTCGGCGTCGGGGACCTGGACGTAGAAGGTGACGTGTCCGGGGTAGCCCTCCGGGGCGTCTCCGATTCCGCCGCCGATCCCCTCCTGGTTCTCCAGAACCGTGTAGTTCGTCGGGCCCATCGGGGCTCCGAACTGCCACCCGAACAGCTCGCTGTAGAAGCTGCGCAGCTTGTCGCCATCCTGACCGACGACCTCGACGTGAACGACCTGATCTCCCACGATGCTCCCTTCTGCGCCGCCGAGCGAGCGCTTCGCGTTGATCACACCCGGCCGTATAGACACCGGGCGCGATCAGGAATCATCGCGCAGGCTTCCAGAGGGCGTCGTCGCCGAGCGGCTCGCGCACGGCGCGGCCCGCGGCGACCAGTTCGAGCAGCGCCGATTCCGCGGCCGCCCGGTCCGGCGCGTCGTTGCCGCTCGTCATCAGCACGGCGACCTCCTGCGTGGTCAGCCCGTCGTCGAAGCGCTCGAGCAAGGGCTCCGGGGTCTCAGGCGGGGGCTGGCGGTGCAGGGTCGGATCGAGGTTGGCGACCAGCACGTCGTATGCCTCGACCGGCTGGAACCCTCCGGCCACAAGGCGCGTCCCGTTGCTCGCAAACACGACTGACGGTGCGGTGAACCGGACCGGACCGTCCGTCACCCGCGTCTTGCCCTGCAGCTCAGCCGCCGAGCCGGCCGCGCTCCGACTGTCCTCGCGATCGCGCTTGTAGGCCGCGAGCACGTCGGGGGCGTCGATCCGGGCCACGATCCTCTCGGCGTCGATCCCGGGGACGCCCCGAAGCGCGTCGGTGAGCTGCGCATCGTCGTCGAGCACCAGCGGGGTCGTGAAGTTGGCCAGCTGGAGCGCGCGGAACACGCTCCACTCGCTGCCCGGATGATCCAGCCGAGCGGCAATGACCGCGCGACAGGCCCGCGCGGTCGCGCTGAGTCGCGGCTTCGGGGCGGCTGAGAACGGCATCCCGTAGCGGCGGCGGAACAGCGCCTGGCCGAGCGCGCCGCGCAGCGGGGTGTAGCCGCGCCGCTCGTACTGCGAGGCATCCTCGGTCAGCCCGATCAGGACCAGGTGCCAGTCGAGCTGATCGCCGTAGCGCCACTGGATGACACGCAGCGCCGGGCTCTCGGAGTAGGCCCACGGACACGCGGGATCGCTGAAGAGTGTGGCTGAGATCACTTCGTTGATGCCTCAAGTATATGCGAAAGCCCGCTCGCCGGGTCGGGCGACCGGGTGCTCGCCGGCTCGGGCGACCGGGTGCTCGCCGGGTCGGGCGACCGGGTGCTCGCCGGGTCGGGCGACGGAGCGTCGCGGTCCGGCCCGGCCAGGTCCACGGCTCGGTGGACCTCGGCGGCTCCAAACCCGGCCGCACGCAGGGCGGCGACGACATCCTCGGGACGATCGAAGTGCATGTGCACCCGCCCGCGGACGAATGCGGAGAGCGCCAGCCGGAACGCCCGGACCTCGATGGTCTGGACCGAGGCCAGGTGGACGTCAGAGATGTAGCGCCCGGTGGTGAAGCGCGACAGGACGCGGGCGAACCGCCGCCAGATCGCCCGCACGTGCTCCGCCGAGAGATAGCCCAGCAGGCCCTCGGTGATGATCGCGAGGCCATGGCCCGGGTCGAGGTCCGCGGCCACCGCCCCGATGCTCTGGCGGCCACGGCTGCGCAGCGCATCGAGGTCGGCGACCCGGTGATGACGGTCCAGGGACCCCATCCGCTCCAACGCTCCGCGCTTGCGTCGCGCCATCCCCGGCAGGTCAGCCTCGACGTACACCAGGCGGTTGCCGTAGCGCTGGGTGAAGCGCCAGCCGCGAGGCGACATCCCCGATGCGACCTCGATCACCTGGGTGACACCGTCCTGCTCGATCGCCCGCTCCAGCAGCGCGTCGATCGCGCCGTGGCGGGCCAGCAGATACGCCTCGAGCGTCCCTCGGCCGAGCACTCCGTTGGCGGCCATCAGCGGTCGGAGCGACTCGAACAGGATCCGCCCTTCGATCGTCTCGAACTCAGGCGGAGCGAGGCCGTTGCGCGCCCACACGTAGCCGGTGTAGTGGGCGGTGGGGCTGATGGCCTCGGAGCCGGCCATCACGCCTCTGCCGTCTGGTTCAGCCGGTCGAGCAGCGCAACCTGAGCCGGGTTGATCTTGTCCCTGGCCAGCTCGAGTGTGAACCACTCGGCCCTGTCCACCTCGGGCACCTCGATCCGTCTTCCCGAGCGTGGCGGCCACTCCAGCTCGAAGGTGTTGCTGGCAATCGCCGACGCGTCGAGATCGCCCGCGAGCCCCCACGCGCGCACCAGCTTTCCCGACCGCTGCCGGATCTCCCCCAGGTCCTGTGCCGGGCCGTCCGGCGCGGCAAATCCGAGCTCCTCCTCGAACTCTCTCCGCGCCGCGGCGAACGCATCCTCGTCCGGCTCGTACTCGCCCTTGGGGATCGACCAGGCACCCTCGTCGCGCCGGGCCCAGGCCGGACCGCCCGGGTGCACCAGCAGCACCTCGAGCCCACCCTCCCGGCGGCGATGGAGCAGGATTCCGGCGCTGCGTCTGGCCACCGCGGCATCCTAGTGCCGAGGCGACGGCCGACACGCCGGCAGGGCGTGGCTTCCGTTGGAGGGGAACCCTCTCGGCCGCCCCGGGGCTCGGATTGTGGGATGCACCTTTCTCGCTGAAGCGGGTTGGGTCGGGCCCAAGATCCGGCACTCGGGTGACGAAACACACGTATTTCGTGTGAAACGCGCCCCAAGTCGCCGGGGGAGCGCCTGCCGCATGTCGCGCGACTCTGACCCCCGCACAACAGACGCGCGACGACGGGACACACGCCTTCCGGGCGAGGCCGTGCGATCCGCGCTCGACCTCCTCACCCTCGTTGATGCCGTTCCCCAACCCGCCCGCGCTGCGGCCGGCGGCCGCCCCGCCCCCTCGTCGCTCAGGCGGCCAGCAGCTCTGCCCGGTCGGTCTCGGTGGCCACGGCGTCGTCGAGCTTGGCGACGGTCGGGGTGACACGTCGCCGCAGGGCGAGGGCAGCGATCAGCGCGCCGGCCAGGCAGAACGTCGCGCCAACCCCGATCGCGGTGTCGAAGCCGTGGGTCAGCGCCGCGTACGGGACGGTCGGATGGAGCGTCGCGTGCGTGGCCGACGTGGCGATGGTGCTGAGTACGGCCAGGCCGAGGGCGCCGCCCATCAGGCGCGAGGTGTTCAGCAGGCCCGAGGCCAGGCCGCTCTCGTTCCCCGGGACCCCCTGCATGGCCACGATCGTCGCCGGCACGAGCGTGCAGCCCATCCCGCCGGCCGACAACACCGCGCCCGCGAGCACGTCCGCGGCGTAGGTCCCGCCGGGGGCGATCCGGGTCAGGAGCAGGCCGCCGGCCGTGGCCGCGAGCATCCCCACGGTGATCACGCGCCGCGGGCCGAAGCGAGCGACCAGCCTGGGCGCGGCAGTCGACCCGAGGAAGATGGACAGCGTCATCGGCAGGAAGGAGAGGCCGGCGGCGATCGGGCTGTAGTGCAGGACGCGCTGGAGGTACAGCGTCAGGAAGAACCACTGCGGGAACAGCGACGCGTACAGCAGGACCACGATCCCGTTGGCCGCGCGCAGATGCCCGATCCGGAAGAGCGAGAGTGGGACCAGCGGCGCCCGGGCGACGCGCGCCTCGACGAGCACGAACGCGGCGACCAGCGCGACGCCCACCAGCAGCGGCGCGATCACGCCGGGCGAGCCCCAGCCGAGCGTGTTGGTTCGCACGATCCCGTACGCCAGGCTCACCAGTCCGCCGGTCACCAGGAGCGCCCCGGTCACGTCGAAGTTGCGCGGGCCCTCCCTCCGGACGTCGACCGGCAGCAGCCGCAGGCCGAGCACGAGGACGACCACGCCCAGGGGTACGTTGATGGCGAAGATCGCCGGCCAGCCGAAGGCCTGGGTGAGGGTGCCACCGAGCAGCGCGCCTGAGGAGCCACCGAGCGCCCCCACCGCACCCCAGGCCGCTAGGCCCCGGTTGCGCTCGGGTCCCTCGGGCAGCGACGAGGTGATGATCGAGAGCGTCGCCGGCGACAGCACGGCGCCTCCGAATCCCTGCAGCGCCCGGAAGCCGATCAGCATGCCGCGGGACTCGGCCAGCGAGCAGGCCAGCGAGCACAGCGCGAACAGCGCCGTGCCGGCCAGGAACACGCGGCGGCGCCCGAGCAGGTCGGCGCAGCGCCCGCCCAGCAGCAGGAACCCGGCGAACGTGATCGTGTAGGCGTTCAGGACCCACTGCAGGCCCGAGGTCGAGAAGTGCAGGCTCGAGCCCATCGATGGCAGCGCCACGTTGACGATCGAGATGTCGAGGATCACCATGAACTGGGCCAGGCAGACGACGAACAGAAGCGCGTTGCCAGAGGCCGGACGGGCGGGTCTGAAGGCGAGACCTGTGGTCACGGGGTACATTGTGCGAGAATGCTCATCCAGGTACAAGAGAGGGGTTTATCCTGGTAGTGGACATCACACCCAACCGTGAATACAACGATGCGCAGGACGGTCGCGTGAGATCTGACGGGGACGGTCGCGTGAGATCTGACGAGGACGGTCGCGTGAGATCTGACGGGGACGGGACGGGCGTCAACGGCGGCAACGGCAGCCGCCGCCGCGAGGAGCTGGCCGACTTCCTGCGCACGCGGCGCGCGAGTCTGAAGCCCGAGGACGTCGGCCTCCCCAACGGCGGCCGGCGCCGGACGCCTGGGCTGCGACGCGAGGAGGTCGCGCAGCTGGCCGGGGTCGGCACCACCTGGTACACGTGGCTCGAGCAGGGTCGCGACGTGCGCGCGTCGCTCGACGTCCTCGACGCCATCGCTCAGGCCCTGAGGCTGACCGCGGCGGAGCGCTCCCACCTCGTCCTGCTCGGACGCGGCCAGGAGGCGTCCCCGTGCCGGGCTCCGGCCGAGCGGGTCTCTCCGACCGTGCAGCGACTGGTCGAGAACCTCGGTCCGAGCCCCGCCTACGTGATTGGCCGCCGGTGGGACTACCTGGCCTGGAACCGGGCCTTCGAGGCCGTGTTCAGCTGGGTCCCGGGCGAGGATCCGCTGTCGCGCAATCAGGTATGGAACATGTTCATGGACCCGGTGCGGCGCACCCTGTGGCCCGACTGGCGGCACACCGCCCGGCTGACGGTGGCCAAGTTCCGCGCCGACAGCGCCCGCAACATCGGCGACCCGGCCTTCGAGGAGCTGATCGCGACGCTGCGGTCCTCCAGCCCCGAGTTCCGCAAGTGGTGGAACCGGCACGAGGTCGCGAGCGCGAGCGAGGGCCGCAAGGAGCTCATCCACCCCATCGTCGGCCGGCTCGTGTTCGATCACGCCGTGTTCCGTCACGCCGAGCTGCTGGAGCAGCGGCTGGTCCTGTACACGCCGGTGTGCGACGAGCACGGGACGCCCGCGAAGCTGGCGCAGCTCCTCGAAGAAGAACCGGTCGCCGTCTGAACGAGCGGGGCCGGGCCTCTCGAGCGGGCGGGGCGGGGCCTCTCGAGCGGGGGGCGCGCCTCTCGAGCGCCGGTCCGGCCCGCGCACATCAGGCGGCAATAAAGCGTCTTCGCCATCTCTTAGCCTCTGTTGACGTTCCTCTCGCGAACCGCTGATTGGCTGTGCCCATGACCACCCGGACTCCACTCCCACCTCCGGCGCACACGCCCGCTAGGGCAACGGACGCGCGGCCCACTGAGCCGCTCGAGCCCACAGCCGCCGAGCTCACGCTCGACGCGCTGCCGCTCCTCGATCACCGGACGCGAACGCGAACGATCGCGCCCCGGCTGGCGCTCAGAGGTCACCACCTGGCCTTCCGAGACGGTGACGACATGAGACTGCTCCGACTGGATCAGAACATCATCCACATCGGGCGGGGAGGCAAGGCGGACATCCGCTTCGAGCAGCACCACGTCTCCAGGGACCACGCGATCCTCGTCCGCCACGGCCGCCACTTCCGCGTGCTCGACAACCGCAGCTCCAACGGCACGTTCGTCAACGGCCGGCGCATCGTCGCCACCAACATCTCGGCCGGCGACATGATCAGCGTCGGGCCGGTGACGATGCAGCTGATCGAGATTCCCTAGACCGTCTCTTCGGCCACGTCGCGGTTGATCAGCGCCGTGTAGTGCCCGCCCAGCTCGAGGAGCTCCGCGTGCGTACCGCGCTCGACGATCCGTCCGTGATCGAGGACGACGATCTGGTCGGCGTCGCGGACGGTCGAGAGGCGGTGGGCGATCGTGATCGTCGTCCGGCCCTCGGACAGGCGCTCGAGCTCGGCCTGAACGGCGTACTCGGTCTGGGTGTCGAGCGAGCTGGTCGCCTCATCGAGGACCAGCACGGGCGGGTTACGCAGAATCGTCCGGGCGATGGCCATGCGCTGCTTCTCGCCGCCGGAGAAGCGGTAGCCCCGCTCGCCGACGATCGTGTCGTAGCCATCGGACAGCGAGGAGATCAGATCGTGGATCCGCGCCGTCCGCGCCGCCTCCTCGATGTCCTCGTCGGTGGCGTCAGGCCGGGCGAACCGGAGGTTCTCGCGAACGCTCGCGTGGAACAGGTACGTCTCCTGGGACACCACCCCGACGGTGGCCGCGAGCGAGTCCAACGACGCGTCCCGGATGTCGACTCCGTCGATCGTGATCCGGCCGCGCTGCGGCTCGTACAACCTGGCCACCAGGTACCCGAGCGTGGTCTTACCGGCGCCGGTCTCGCCGACGATCGCCGTTCGGGTCCCGGCCGGCATGACGATATTGATGTCCTGCACCGTCCACGACTCATCGCCGTTGGCTCCGTATCGGAACGACACGTCCTCGTAGCGCACCTCCCCGAGGAGCTCCGACGGACGCAGGACGATCGGCTTGGGTGCCTCGACGATGTCGATCGGCAGGTCCAGGTACTCGAAGATGCGATCGAACAGCGCCAGCGAGGCCTGCATGTCCGCCTGCACTCCGAGCAGGGACTGGATCGGGAACAGCAGCCGGGTCTGCAGGGTGGTGAACGCGACCACCGTCCCGATCGAGATCGTGTTGCCGACGAAGCTCTGTCCGGCGAGCCAGTAGATGATCGCCGGCTGGACGGCGAACGTCAGCTGGATCGTCCCCATCAGCCACCGTCCGGCCATGCGCGAGCGGACTTCGAGGTCGGCGATGCCCCTGGACTCGCGGGTGAAGCGATCGGCGAGATCGTCCCCCCTCCCCATCGTCTTACCAAGCAGGATTCCCGAGACGGACAAGGACTCGGCCACCAGCGCGCTCATGTCAGCCAGCTGGCGCTGTTGCTGGGTGGTGATCCTGCGGCGCACCTGCCCCACCCGCCGGGTCAGGTACACCGACGGCGGCACGAACACCAGCGAGATGATGGCCAGGCGCCAGTCGAGCAGAAACATCGCGATCAGCGCCGCGATCACCGTGGCCGCGTTCTGGGCGATCGTCGTCGCGGTGGTCGTGACCACGCTGTCGAGGCCGCCGATGTCGTTTGCGATCCGGGACTGCACCTCGCCGGTGCGGGTTCTGGTGAAGAACGCCAGCGACATCCGCTGGAGGTGGTGGTAGACGGCAGCGCGCAGATCGTGCATCACCTTTTGGCCGACGACGTTTGACATGTACGTCTGCACGACGCTGGTCGCGTTGGAGAAGATCGCGATGGCGATCATCCCCAGGACCGTCAGGGTCAGCACGGTGGCGTTGTGCCCGAGGAGCCCCTCGTCGAGGGCGTCGCGCAGGAGGAACGGGTTGATGATGCTCACGCCGGCCGAGACGGCGATCAGCGCCATGACGGCGGTCAGCCGCCAGCGGTACGGCCTGAACAGCGCCAAGATCCGCCGTGTGTCCCGCTTGCGCGATGGGTCCATCAACTCGGGCGGCCTTCGGTCGGGCCCCCGGAAGGAACGCATCGCGCCGGTGCCGGCGGCACCGTTCGCTGCTCCGAATCCACGTCCTCCAGAACTCATCTACTTCAATGATGACGCACGCGAAAGCCGTTTCGGGACAGTGCTCGTGCGTCGCCGCCGAGCTCGCCCGGCGGCTCGCCGCTCGACGCTCAGCCCGGCCGCCGTCGCGCCGAGCAGAGACGTGGAAGCCGAGACGGTCATCGCCGCAGGCAAGGCCCAGATACTTCGAGCGACATCGAAGTGTCGAGGTTCTACCATCGGTTCCGTGCACGGCGACGCCGACATCGCCAAGATCGGCGCCCTGGTCGCGGACCCCGCTCGAGCCCGGATCCTGCTTGCTCTGGGCGATGGCCGGGCGCTGCCGGCGACGGTCCTGGCCGACGAGGCCGGCGTGGCTGCCTCCACCGCGAGCGCCCACCTGTCAAAGCTCGTGGCCGGGCGGATGCTGGAGGTCGAGCGTCACGGACGCCACCGCTATTTCCGCGTCGCCGGCCCCGAGGTCGGTGACCTGATCGAGGCCCTGGCTCGGCTGGCCCCGCCCGCCACCGTCCGCTCGCTGCGCCAGGGAACGAAGGCCGAGGCCGTGCGCTACGCCCGGACGTGCTACGACCACCTGGCCGGACGGCTCGGCACCACCCTCATGGACGCGATGCTCCAGCACGGGCTGCTGGCCGGCGGTGACGGCACCTTCGATCCGGGCCGGTCCGGGCGCGACCGCCTGTCGGCCCCGGGCTTTGACCACGATTACTTCCTGACCGGCCGCGGCGCCGAGCAGCTGGCCGCCTTCGGGATCGATTTCGCCTCCCTGCGGGAACGCCGCCGGCCGCTGGTCCGGTACTGCGTGGACTGGAGCGAGCAGCGCCACCACCTCGCCGGCTCGCTCGGCGCCGCGCTGGCCGAGCGGATGTTCGAGCTCGGCTGGGTGGTCCGGGCCCGGCGCGGCCGTGCGGTCAAGATCACCCAAGCCGGTCATCGAGGCCTGCAGGACATGTTCGGGCTCGAGCCCGCGACCCGCGCGGGCCAGCTCGCGCTCTAGTCGCAAGGCTCTCCCGCCCGTAGCAGCGCTTACGCTGCGATCGATGACCGCCACCCCAGCGCTCCTGCTGGCCGCCGCCGGAGTCGGCTTCGGCCACGCGATCCTCCCCGACCACTGGGTGCCGCTGGCCACGATCGGGCGGACCCGGCACTACTCGCTCGGCCGGGTCGCCCGCCTGTCGAGCCTGGCTGGCGTCGCCCACGTGCTCGTATCGCTGATGCTCGGGGCGGTCATCGTCATCGTGGGCCTGCAGTTCCGTTCTCGGGTCGAACACGTCCAGGACGCGATCGTCGGGCTGGTGCTGATCGCGACCGGGGTCGGTTTCCTGGTCATGGAGCTGACCGGCCACGGACACCAGCACGCCGACGAGGAGGTCGACGTCGACGAGGACGGGCACCTGCACGTGCATTCGCATCGGCATCCGGCAGGCGGGTCGCGCCTGCAGTCGCTGGGCTCGGTGATGGTCCCGTTCGGCGCCGCCGCCTCGCCCGACCTGACGATCCTGCCCGTGTTCCTGGCGGCGACCGCGGCCGGAGTGGGCACGGCGATCGGGTCGCTGGTGGTGTTCGCCGCGGTAACGATCGGGACGTTCGTCCTCCTCACCGTGATCGCCACTGCCGGCGGCTATCAGGTTCGGGGTCAGTGGCTCGAGCGCTGGGGGAACCTGTTCACGGCCGGCGTCCTGATCGTGATCGGCGCGCTGGTGTTAATCGGGGTGCTGTAGGGGCGATCGGCGGCCGCTAAGCGGCCAGCTTGGACGGCGCCTCTTGCGCCTCGGCCGCCGCGAGCGCTCCGCCCGGGAGCGGCTGTAGACGCCACTGGCGAGTGGCGATCGCGCGCCGCAGGCGGGCGAAGCCGACCGTGCCGCCGATCGTCGGGATCCAGAGCGCGATCGCGTGGTACAGGACGACGGCCGCCGCGGTCTGGGTCAGCGGGAGCCCGTAGAGGAGCAGGGCAGCGAGCAGGCCTCCCTCGAGCACGCCCAGCCCGCCCGGGACGGGCAGCAAGTTGGCCAGATAGCCGATCTGATAGCCGACGATCAGCGGGAGGATTGGGGCCGAAACGCCGACGGCCCGCAGGCAGACCCAAAGCACGGCGATGTCAAACAGCAGGTAGCCGGCGGTGCCGAGCAGGCGCCAGTTTGGGCGGAAGGCCACCGCCTCGGTGTCGCGCACCCACTGTCCGAGGCTATGCAAGGCCGATCGGACACGGCGCGCGCGCGCGTGCCCTTCCGGCGGGGCGCTAACGAGCGGGAGGGCCATGAATAGGGCCAACCCGATGAGCGCGACGGCGCCGGGAATCAGGCCGTACAGGACGCTCGAGTCCGTGCCGACGCCGAGCCAGACGCCGAGCCCGGCCAGTCCCAGCACGGTGGCGTTGACGGCGCTGGTGAGCAGGAAGATCACGGCCGACCGGTTGGCCACGCGCGACCACGGCGCGCCCCAGACCCGCATCGCCCAGGCGCCGACAGCGAGGCCACCGGCCCCGCCCACCGGTACGACGGCCCCGAAGGCCATCTCGGCCCAGGCCAAGCGCCTGACCTCGCGCGCGGGCCCGCGCGGGAGCACGAGCCGCAACGTGACCACGTAGCCGAGGCACGAGAGGATCTCGAGCGCGACGCCCAGCATCAGCCAACCCGGCGCGGCGTGGGAGACCCTGTCGAGCACACCGCGCAGATCAGGAACAGCGAGTCCGATGGCGAGCAGCAACAGCGCCAGCGCGGCGGTCCAGATCACTCCATTGCGGAGCCGATGCGCGTCGCGTTCGGGGGTGCTGGGCGTCTCGGTCGGCATGTCATCAGTGGCGATTGATAACGCAACGATTGTACCAGTCAATCGTACGCGGCACAAATGATTTGCGTTGCGACTGGAAGCGGACGACAGTCCGGCCCTTATGTGGCGGCGTGCCGGCACCGGCCGCCCCCAGCGAGCGGCGCCCGGCCTACCTCAGCCTGACCGGCAGCGTCTTCAGCTGGTTGATGAACGCCGACTCTGCGTACACCGGGTCGCCGGTGAGTTCCATCGCGGGGTAGCGCGCGAGGGTCTCCTGGAACATGACGTTCAGCTCGAGTCGGGCCAGCGCGGTGCCCAGGCAGAAATGGCGGCCCCCGGCCCCGAAGGCCTGATGCTCGGGCTGGCGCCTGACGTCGAAGCGGTC
The DNA here is from genome assembly GCA_963704385.1 of uncultured Solirubrobacterales bacterium. GTDB lineage: Bacteria > Actinomycetota > Thermoleophilia > Solirubrobacterales > Solirubrobacteraceae > Palsa-465. The sequence goes on along the minus strand of OY969904.1, from coordinate 3,057,128 downwards.
GGGCTCGTCGTAGAGGGAGTCCTCGCGATTGGAGGAGACGTACCACATGACCACCTTGTCGCCCTTGCGGATCTTCTGGCCGCCGAGCTCGGCGTCGCAGGTGGCGGTGCGGCGGAAGTGGGCGAAGGCCGGGAACATGCGCAGCGACTCCTCGACCGCGCTGGGAATCAGCGAAGGGTCGTCGAGCAGCAGCTGGCGCTGGTCGGGGTTCTCCATCAGCGCGCGCATGCCGCTGCAGTAGGTCGCCTTGGTGCTGTCGTTCCCGGCCGCCACGAGCAGGAAGAAGCCCATCACGATCTCGTGCTCCTCGAGCCGCTGGCCGTCGATCTCGGCGTGCACGAGCACGGAGGTGAGATCGTCGGTCGGGTGCTCGCGGCGCTCCGCGATCATCTTGCCGCAGCGCACGAACATCTCGGGAATGTCCTTGGCGGCGACGCTCTCGATCCCGCCGGGGTTGAGGTCGGGGTCGCCGGCGCCGAGGGCGGAGTTCATGAGGGTCGCCCAGGCGGCATCGTCCTCGGGGGGGATGCCCATGAAGCTGCCGATCACGCGCGAGACGGCGGGCTGGGCGACGGCGGTGACCAGGTCGCACGTCTCGAGGCCGTCGAGCCGGTCGAGAACGCCGGTGACGATCTTGCGGATGGCGGGCTCGTGGGCCGCGATCCGCTTGGGGGTGAAGCCGGCCTGGAAGAGCATCTTCAGGCGATCGTGCTTGGGCGGGTCCATGCCGATGAACATGGCCTGCAGGTAGTGCAGCGGGAAGCCCTCGGTCACCGCGGTGATCCCGCCGACCTCGGACGAGTAGGTCTTCCAGTCCCTGCTCACCGCGTGGATGTCCTCGGCGCGCGTGACCGACCAGTACCCGGCCTCATTCGGGTACTCGCTGATCCGATCGGTCCAGTGCACCGGGCACTCCGAGCGCAGACGGCGGAACAGCGCGTGCGGCGGGCCGTCGAGCCACAGCTCGCGCTCGCCGACGAGGACGTTCTCCAGATCGACGTGGTCGAGGTCGTTGCTGGTCGATGTCACGTTCCCGCGATGCTACTGGCTGGCTGGCCAGCTTGCCGATTTTCTGCTCGCGACGCGGCCCGCCGGCGGCTGGCCTCCTCGAGGGCCGGCTCAGCCCTTCCTGACGAGCTCCGCGCCCGGCAACGGCTGCTCGGTGGTGAGCGGAGCGTGCTCGCGCCGGGCGATCTCCAGCGCCGGGTCGAGCCCGCGCCGGGCCGCGCGGTCGACGATCCGCTGGACCAGCATCCGTGTCGGGAGGAGGGGAGCGACCCACCGCGGCGCGACCACCCGTCGCGAGCGGCGCGCGACACCTCGCTCGATCGCGTCGATGCCGGCCTCGAGCGGCGCGACGCGCCGCCGGGAAACCGCGCTCAGCCGGGAGGCCGCCTCAGTGCCGAAACCGCGACTGGTCATATCCGTGTCCAGCTCCGCGAAGTAGGCAGCCCCGACGCGGGCGCCGCTGGAGGCGAGCTCGATCCGCAGGGCATCGGCGAGGGCCTCGACGCCGGCCTTAGAGGCGCTGTAGGCGCCGAGCAGCGGCGGGTGCACGGCGGCGGCGAGCGAGGAGATGGCCAGGGCGTAGCCGCGATCGTGGGCGATGTGCGGGGCGGCCGCGCGCAGTGTGTAGTAGACGCCAAGCAGGTTGACCTCGACGGTCCGCTCGAACACCTCGGGGTCACCGCCGAGGATTGGCAGCTGGGCGGCGACGCCGGCGTTGGCGATCACCACGTCGAGGCCGCCGAGCTCGTGGACGGCCGCCTCGACCGCCCCCTCGACCTGCTCGCGGATGCGCACGTCACAGACCACGGCCAGCGCGTTGCCGCAGTCGGCGGCGACCCGGGCCAGTAGCTCCGGCTCGAGCCCGGCCAGCGCCACGCGCGCGCCGCGGGCGTGCAGGCGCCGCGCGGTCGCGGCTCCGATCCCGCGGGCCGCGCCCGTGATCAGCACGCGCCGGCCGGCCAGCTCTCCGCCCGGATCGCGTCCAGCGCTGGGCTCGTCGGGTGCGATCCGCAGCGTGGAGATCGTCATCGCCAGCAGCTCGTGGTGACCGATCAGCATCACCAGCTCGATCAGCTCCGCCTGGGTCAGCTCGGCCCTGAGCCTGGTCCACAGCTCCTGCCGGATCTCGCGTCGCGCGTGCACTTCGTCGGCCGCGCGCAGGAGCAGCGCCTGGCGCGCGCTCCAGTTCGATCCCGAGGCGCCATCGCGAACCGCGGCGATGTCCTCGCCAGTCAGCCCGGCCGTGCGGGCGATCCGCTCGTGGTGGCGCCATTCGTACTCGCAGCGACAGTTGTGCGCGACGCGGAGGATCACCAGTTCGGTGTCGGCCCGCGGAAGCGACCCGCGGGGCATCAGCGCGCCGGCGAACCGAAGCCAGGCCCTGAACAGGCGGCGGTTGCGGGCCAGCGTGGCGAACAGGTTCGGCGGGCGGCCGGTCCGAGCCGCGCGAGCCAGCACGGCCAGCACCGCGGCGTTGACCCAGCCGACCTCGGCCCGCCCGCCGGGCGCGATGCGAGGCTGCTCGCGCTCGCTCACCGCTTGCCCGCCTTGACCGCCGTGATGATCACGCGCGTCGTGTACACCGCCGTGCCGGCGGCCTGCGCCTGCGGGGTGTCCTCCTGATTCGGGTTCGACGGACCGAGGGGCACGACGATCTGCAGGCGCCCGCCTGCGCCCGCGCGGAGCACGACCGCGCCCGTGGCGTGCGGCCCCGAGAACGCCACTCGGTAGCGCGCGCTGGGGGCGTAGGACGGGGGCGTCCGGACCGTGCCCGAGCCGCTGCCGGCCAGGGCGAAGCCGGCGGTCCTGGCGTTCTCGAGCGTCGAGAACTCCTGCGCCGTGCGGTGCATCGCCACCGTCCAGTCGTAGACCGAGTACTGGTTCTCGGCGGTCGTATAGGTGATCGCCGACGGTGCCGGCGCGGGATGGTCGAAGTCGGCCATGATCTTGTCGATCGACCATTGCAGGTCGCGGGTCCAGTAGGGCCACGAGTGGGTGCCCGGCCCGTAGGCGTCGAAGTAGGTCGGGATCCCAAGCGACGCCAGGCGGGCCTCGAAGTCCTGGTTGTCGGCGTTGATGAGCTGCTCAATCCCGCTCCCACCGGCGAACGAGGACGGCGTGTCGAGCGGGCCGTACTGCCCATTGCCCCAGTACATGTACATCTTCGTCCAGCGCAGGTTCTCGGCCAGCGTCGCCGGGTCGTGGGCGGCCCAGTTGAGCCCGTCGGTCACCGGGTTGCCGAAGAACGTGTCGGGTGGGACGCCGTCGAGCCCGACCTCGGTGGCGTTGATCACGGCCATCGCGCCGGCGCGGGCGGTGGGGTCGTAGTAGATGTCGGGCGCGCCCGAGTAGCCGAGCGCGATGCCGAACAGATCGGGGTGACGAGCGGCGTAGCTGAGCGAACAGAACCCACCCTGGGACAGGCCGGCGATCGCTCGCTCGGCCCGAGTCGGGATCGTCCGTAGGTTGGCATCGATCCACGGGATGAGCTGGTCGATGTGGAACGTCTCCCAGCGTTGGGCGCCGTCGGGCCAGTCCGTGCACCAGCCACCGCCACCGTCGTTCAGCGCTATGTCCGGCATCACCGTGATCAACTGCCGGTTGCCGATCACCTGTTGCGCGTTGCCCTTGACCGTCCAGTCCGACGCTTCGCCGCTGGTCCCGTGCAGGAGATAGAAGACCGGGTAGCGCCGGCTCGGCTGCGACGCGTAGTCCGGAGGGAACAGGATGTACACGTTCGCCGGGCTCGGCAGGGCGGCCGTGCTCACCGTCACGTCCACCAAGCGCGCGTTGACCTGCTTGACCGCGATCACGTGCAGCCCATCCCCGTCGCGGAAGCTCACGGCTCGAGCCGCGGGGGCGAGCGCGAGGCCTACGGCCAGCACGAGGACGGCCAGCAACCACTGGTCTATCCGCAGCCGCTGGCGGACATCCGCAGACATCGCGGGCGAGCATAACGAACGCCGGTGTAGGCCCGCGCCGCTTGAGGATGCGACCCTCACACCCCGAGCCTCCCCTGCGCCGGAGGGTAGGTGAGCGAGTGGTCAGGTCCGACCACCGCGAACGGCGTCAGCTCGTGCTCGATCGGCTCCGGTCCCAACCCGAGGTGCAGCACCCGCCACCCGCGCACGACGAGCGCGTCGGCGATCAGGCGCCGGTGACAGCGCCACCACTGCGCCTCGGCGCACATCAGGGAGGTCGGCCGCTCGGCGCCCGCCATCAGCCGCTCGAGCGCCTCACGGAACTCGGGAGAGGCCATGTGGTCGGCATAGCCGCGGAAGGCCTCGAGCTCCCAGCCGCCGTTCGGCGAGTCCGGGCGCGGCCGGCGGAAGCCGCCCAGCGCGCCCTCGTGCTCGTACCCGATCCCGACCGCTCCGAGCGACTTCGCCAGCGCCACGCGTTCGAACTGGGGATGGCGACGGGAGCGCGGGACCGTCCGGACGTCCACCAGCCGCTCGACCGCTGCGCCGGAAAGCACGTCGATCAGCTCGTCGATCGACCGCGTCGAGTGGCCGACCGTGTACAGGACCGCTAGACCGTCTCCCCCGGGCGCTGGAAGATGATCTCGGGGACCACGCAGGCGGGCGAGACACGGAGCATGAAGCGGAGAGCTTCGGCGATGTCGCTGGTCCGCAGCATGTCCTCCTGGGCGACCGTGCCGCGCACGAACTCGGTCATGTCGGTGTCGACGAACGCGGGGGCGAAGGCCACCGACTTCACACCGTCGCCGTTCAGCTCCTTGTTCATCGCCTGGGTGTAGGCCAGCACGGCCGCCTTCGTGGCCGAGTACACCGACAGCCAGGGCTGCGGGTTCTTGCCCGCGATCGAGGCCAGGTTCACGACCAGCGCGCTCCGGTGCTCGGCTCCGGCCGCGCGCAGCATGTCGACGCACTCGCGGTAGAAGATGATGATGGCCCGCAGGTTGACGTCGAGCTGCATGTCGATGAACTTGGTCTGGTGCTCGCCGGCCGCGGCGCCGACGCCCAGGCCGGCGTTGTTGACCAGCACGTCGAGGCGGCCGTAGTGGTCGCGATGCAGCTTGACCACTTGGCCGATCGCTTCTTCGTCGGTCATGTTCGCGGCCAGGAACTCGACCTCGAAGCCCTTGCCCCGCAGTGCGTGGGCCGTCTCCTCGAGCGGCTCGGGCTTGCGCGCGGTCAGCGTCAGGCCGTAGCCGTCCTCGGCGAGCGCCTCGGCCAGCGCGAGGCCGATGCCCCGCGAGGCTCCGGTCACGATCGCGGCACGCTCGGGCATGGGGCGGGGTTATAGACGATCGGCGCTGGCGGTCGCCCTAACGCAGCTCGGCCCGCAGCACCTTGCCGAGCGCGTTGCGCGGCAGCTCATCGGCGAACTCGATCCGTTTCGGGACCTTATACGGCGCGAGCTGCCCGGCCGCGTGCGCGCGCAGCTCCTCGACCGCCACGGGTCGGAGCGCGACCACCACCGCCGTGACCTCTTCTCCCCAGCGCTCGCTCGGCCGTCCCACGACCGCGACCTCGCGGACATCGGGATGGGTGCCGAGCGCCTCCTCGACCTCGCGCGGGTAGACGTTGTAGCCGCCGGTGATGATCAGCTCCTTGCTGCGGCCCTCGAGGACCAGGTAACCGTCGTCGTCGATCCGCCCGAGATCGCCGGTCCGGAACCATCCGTCGTCGGTGAAGGCCTCGGCGTTGGCATCGGGCCGCTCCCAGTAGCCACCGATCACGTTCGGCCCGCGGACCTGCACCTCGCCGCTGCTCGCCAGCCGCACCTCGACGCCCGGAAGCGGAAAGCCGACGGTCCCGGGCTTGCGGGGCCCGTCGTAGGGGTGCGAGGTCAGCATCACGGTCTCGGTCATGCCGTAGCGCTCGAGCGGCAGCTGACCGGTCCGGACGGCGAGCTCGGTCGCGAGCGCCGCGGGCAACGGCGCCGACCCGGAGACGAGCAGGCGCAGCCCGCGGAGCGCAGCCGCCCTGCCCTCCGAGAGCAACCGCTGATAGATCGTCGGCACCGCGAAGAACTGCGTGATCCCGCCTTCGGCGCAACGGGCGGCGACGTCGTCGGGGTCAAAGCGTGGCCGCAGGACGACCGATGCGCCGGCGCACAGCGCCCCGCACAGCCCAACCCCCAGTCCATGGACGTGGAACAGGGGCAGCACCAGCAGGAGCGTGTCGTCGGGCTGCCACCGCCAGGCGAGCTCGACCGCGGTGGCGCTGGCCAGCAGGTTCCCGTGCGTCAGGAGCGCACCCTTGGGCCGGCCGGTTGTGCCCGATGTGTAGATCAGCAGCGCCGGGTCGCCGGGCCCGGAATCGTCGATCGGGTCGCTGGCCGTGCCCCCGGCAGGCAGCGAGCCCAGATCTAGTCCGGCCATGGTGAGCGTCGTGGGCGACGCCGCGGCCACCCAGCGGGCGAGCGCCGAGGCCTGGACGGCGGCCGCCGCGGGGCGAGCGTCGCCGACGATCCTCGCGACCTCGGTCTCGGTGTACGCCGGGTTGACCGGGACCACCACCAGCCCGGCCCGCAGGGCACCGATGTGTGCGATCACCAGCTCCGCGCACGTCGGACCGGAGAGCAGGAAGCGCTCGCCCGGAGCGAGCCCGGCCTTGCGCAGCGCGCCGGCCGCCAACCGCGTTCGCCGCTCGAGCTCGTCACTGGTCATCCACGTCCCGTCTACGTCCTGCAATTGCGGCCAGGCCGCACGCTCGCGCCAGCGGCGCGTCCAGCGACCGGACAGGCTGCCGTCGCCCAGCAGATCGAAGACGTCGCTTCCGGGCGGAAGGTGGGCGACCCACGCTGCGGTATCGGAGTGTTGTCCCACTCGCTCGTTCTCGGTAGGAGAACTAGACTAATCAGGCGTCCGCAAGCGAGAGAGCGCAATCGTGGCCCGTCGCCCCCGGCTCACATCATCGATCGCGAGCAGTACCCTCAATCGCCTGCGCGGCCCGGACATCGCCACCGCCGCGCGGGACTCCTTGCGACGCCTTCCCATCGCCGCCCTGCAGTCGCCGCCGTTCACGCTGCGTTTCTGGGACGGCAGCATGCTCCGGGGCGAGTCCGATTCCCCGGTCCTGGCGCTGCGCCGCCCCGAGGCCGTCAGCTACCTGGTCAGGGCCCCCAACCAGATCGGTCTGGCCCGCGCGTGGGTTACGGGCGCGCTCGACGTCGAGGGCGAGCTCGAGCTGGTGCTGGCCGCACGCGATCGCTTCTCGGGGCCCGCGCTTTCGACCGCTGACCGCGTCCGTCTGGCCGCCGCCGCGCTGCGGGCTGCGCCGTCGGCGCTGCTCCGGCGCCCCCCGGTGCCGCCGATCGAGGCCCGCCCCGAGGGCGGACGTCACTCAATGGCCCGGGATCGCCAGGCGGTCGGTCATCACTACAACGTCTCGAACGACTTCTACCGGCTGTTGCTGGGACCGACGATGGCCTATTCCTGCGCCTACTTCGAGGCCTCCGACGACTCCCTGGAGGCGGCCCAGGAGCGAAAGCACGACCTGATCTGCCGCAAGCTCCGCCTGACCGGCGGCGATCGGCTGCTCGACGTCGGCTGCGGCTGGGGCTCGCTGCTGCTGCACGCGGCGACCCGCTACGGGGTGCGTGGCGTCGGTGTGACCCTGTCGGGTGATCAAGCCGAGCTCGCCCGTCGCCGGGTCCGCGAGGCCAGTGTCTCGGACCTGGTCGAGATCCGTCTCTCGGACTACCGCGAGATCGCCGACGGACCATTCGACAAGATCGCCAGCGTCGGCATGTACGAGCACGTCGGCCGGGCCGAGCTGGACCGCTACGCCCGCACGGTGGCGCGGCTGCTGCGACCCGGTGGCCTGTTCCTCAACCACGGCATCGCGCGCCTGGCCTCAGAGCCGCCCGAGTCGGACACGTTCATCAGCCGCTACATCTTTCCCGACGGCGAGCTTCATCCGGTCACCGACATCATGACCTCGATGGCCAGGGCCGGGCTCGAGGTCAGGGACGTGGAGTCGCTGCGCGAGCACTATCCGCTCACGTTGCGCCGCTGGCAGGCGAACCTCCACGAGCACCGGACCGAGGCCGTAACCCTGGTCGGCGAGGCGCGCGAGCGAGCGTGGCGGCTGTACCTGGTGGCCTCGGCCGCGGGGTTCGCGGACGGCGACATCACGGTGTACCAGGTGCTCGCGGCCCGTCTCGGAGAGGACCACCCGCTGCCCCTGACCCGCACCGAGCTGCTCGAGCCGGCCGCGCTACAGGTGAGCTAGCGCCTCCCGCCCGACGCGCTGGAGGTCACGAAGGTAGTCGAGGTGGGCGGCCCAGCGCTGGCTGTCCACTGATCCATTGGCCAGCTTGATCGTGTCGATGTGCGCATCCAGCAACTCGTACACGAGCGTGCTGAGGTAATCCTTCGTCTTCGTCCCGCTCCCGTCGGCGTCGATCACCGCTCGTCGTCCATAGCCGCAGTGCGTGAAGGATGACTGCGCACCCGGACGGATGGGCTGCTATCGCCGTCGCGCCTCGGGCTCGAGCGCCGGGTTCTGCCAGCCGCCGTCGCCCGGGTTGAAGTTCGTGCCCGGCGGCACGATCTCGTCGATCCGGTCCAGCACATCGTCGGACAGGACGACATCGGCCGCGGGCAGCTGCGACTCCAGGTGCTCCATCGTCCGCGGGCCGATGATCGCGGAGGTCACTGCGGGGTGGCGGAGGACGAAGGACAGCGCCATCTCGATCAGGGTGATGCCGGCCTCCTCGGCCACGTTGGCCAGTGCGTCGGCGGCCTCGAGCTTTCGCTGGTTGCCGGGCAGCGACATGTCATAGCGGGACGGGATCCGCTCGGCGCGGCGCGAGGTCGGCACCTCGGCGCCCAGCCGGTAACGACCGGTGAGCCAACCGCCGGCCAGCGGGCTCCATGGGATCACGCCCATGCCGTGGCGCCGGCAGGTGGGCAGCACGTCGCTCTCGACACCGCGAACGAGGATCGAGTACGGCGGCTGCTCGCACACGAACCGCTCCCGACCGCGCCGCTGGGCCACCCACTGGGCCTCGACGATCTGACTGGCCGGGAACGTTGAAGAGCCGAGGTAGCGGATCTTCCCCGCGTGCACCAGGTCGCTCAGCGCCCCGAGCGTCTCGTCGATGTCGGTATCGGCCTCGGGCCGGTGGATCTGGTACAGGTCGATCCAGTCCGTCTTGAGGCGGCGCAGGCTGTTCTCGACCTCGCGAACGATCCAGCGGCGCGAGTTGCCGAACTCGTTGGGATCGTCGCCCATGCTGCCGTGGACCTTGGTGGCCAGGACAATGTTGTCGCGTCGGCCACCGGCCAACGCCTGGCCGACCATCTCCTCGGACTCCCCGCGCGAGTACACGTCGGCGGTATCGATGAAGTTGATCCCGGCGTCGAGCGCGCGGTGGATGATCCCGATGCTCTCACCCACGTCGGGGTTGCCCCAGCCTCCGAACATCATCGCCCCGAGGCACAGTGGGCTGACCTTCACTCCGGTACGTCCAAGCGTGCGGTATTCCATCGGCCGAACCGTAGCGATCGGGCGCGGGGGCCGACCCGGCGCGGCGCGCTGGCCGCAACTCACACCGCGGGAGGGGGTTATTTCCCGAGACCGGAAATGACTCGCTACCCTCAGGCGAGGCCCGGTCGGCCCGCAGGGGGTCTCGTTTCAAGCTCAGCTTCTAAGGAGGCGTTTTCCGCATGCGCAACCGACTCGCACGACGACTACTGCCGGTGATCTGCATCTGTGCCCTCGCGTGCGGGGCGCTGGCCTCGGCGGCGGGCGCGGTCACGGTTGGCATCAGCGACAACAGCTGGGCGATGTTCAGCGAGGCCTCCTTTCTGAAGCTCAACATCACCCAGGCCCGAGACGTGGTCCCGTGGAACGCCGCGGTGATGAAGAACCGCAGCACGCTGAACGCGGCCCGGACCTGGATCAACGCGGCCGAGAAGGCCGGCGTGAACCCGATGATCTCGTTCACGGGGGATTCGGGCAACGCCGGCAACTACATCCCGAGCGTGTCCGTGTACACGGCGGCGATCCGGGCCTTCATCCGTGACTTCCCGAAGGTCAAAACGTACACGCCTTGGAACGAGCCCGACTGGGTCTACCGGCCAGGGCTGGCCAAGAACCCCGGCCTCGCGGCGGCCTACTTCAACGCGATGGTCCAGAACTGCAAGCACTGCGCGATCGCCGCCGGCGACCTGTATCTGCCTGCGGCCCAGCTCGGTCCCTGGATCAGGGCCTACAAGCGCGGGCTGCGCTACAAGCCCGCCGCCTGGGCGCTGCACAACTACTACGACGTCCGCACGTTCACGACCTCGCAGATCCGAACCCTGGAGAGCCTGACCTCGGGCCCGATCTGGCTGGACGAGATCAGCGGCGTCGAGCGCCGGGGCCACTGGCAGTACCCGAACCAGAGCGTGTTCGCGGCCGCCAGGGACGAGAGCTACCTGTTCTCGCTGCCCAAGAAGTTCCCGCGCATCACCCGGATCTACCACTACCAGTGGCAGGGCACGGTCGACACGGCCAGCACGGGCTGGGACTCCGGCCTGATCGGTCCGGGCGGCGTGCCGCGCCCGGCCTACTGGGTGGTCGCCAAGGCCGCCGGCCCCCGCCACACGACGCGTAAGAAGTAGCTGCTCGACTCCACGCCGTTGTCGCGCTCGTGCGATCGAGGGTGAATCGAACGTCTTTGTCCCTCTGTACATCTAGTGCATGTACGCAGGGACATCGAACGCGTCGGCAAGCGTGGGGCGGAATCAAACCATCTAGGGTTCTGGCGCCGGGGCGCGCCCTCAGATCCGCCGCGGGCGCCGGCCGTCCTACGATCAGCTCATGCGCCTGTCGGTCCTCGACCAGTCCCCGATCCCGGAGGGATCGACCGGAGCCGATGCGCTCCACAACACGATCGACCTGGCCCGGGCCGCAGACGAGCTCGGGTATCACCGCTACTGGGTCGCCGAGCACCATGGCGGCCCGATGCTGGCCAGCGCCAGTCCTGAGGCGCTGATCGGCCCGATCGCGGCCGCCACGGAGCGCATCCGCGTGGGCAGCGGTGGGGTGATGCTTCCGCACTACAGCCCGCTCAAGGTGGCCGAGACGTTCACGATCCTGGCCGCCCTGTTCCCGGGGCGAATCGACCTCGGGATCGGCCGGGCCGCCGGCACCGATCCACTGACCACGTTCGCCCTCCAGCGCGACCGCCGCGAGCCCGCCCCGGACGACTTCCCCCAGCAGCTGGCCGAGCTGCTGGCCTACCTCGAGGACAACCTCCCTGCGGACCATCCATTCCGCCGTCTCGCCTCGACCCTGCCCGGCCGCCCCGCGCTGCCGGACCCGTGGCTGCTCGGATCCTCGCCGCAGAGTGCCATCTGGGCGGGACAGCTCGGCCTCCCCTACGCGTTCGCCGACTTCATCAACCCGAACGGCGCCGAGATCGCCGCCGTGTACCGCGACCGCTTCGCCGCCCAGCGTGACCTCCAGGCCCCGAGAACCGCCGTCGCCGCCTGGGTGCTGTCCGCCCCCACGGACGAGGAGGCCCAGTTCCTGGCCAGCAGCAGCCGGATGACGCTCACCCTGCTGCGCCGCGGCCGGCTCATTGCCGTGCCGACGCCGGAGCAGGCGACCGACTTCCTGCGCCGGGAGGGAAAGCTCGGCCCGCGCCAGGACGCCGCGGGCGACGGCCAGCTCCCCGGCCGGCGAGGGATCATCGGCTCGCCGGACAGCGTCAGGGCCGAGGTCGAGCGGCTGGCCGCCGACTACGGCGCCGAGGAGGTGATCGTGGTGACCATCACCCACGACCACTCGGCACGCAGACGCTCCTACGAGCTGCTGGCCGCGGCGTTCGGGCTCGAGCCTTCCAGCGCCCGGCTGGCGGCGTCGACGAAGCCCTGAGCGATCGAGTCGCCGACCCCGCCCAGCGGCACGAACCGGGGGACACTGAGGCGGGCGTCGAGGGCGATGTGCAGGACCGTCTCGGGCCCTGACTCGATCAGCCATCGAAGCTCGAAGCGCTCGGAGTCCCCCGCCTGGTGGGGCACGCGCTCGAGCCTGACCTCACGCCCGGGCTCGACGGAGACGGCGACGACGAAGTCGAAGTCCTTGACCAGCGGCCCAGCGACCACGTGGACCTTGGTCCGGGCTCGGGCCGGAACGCCGTCAGGACCGCGTTCGAGGACCTCCGCGTACCGGACGACGTCCGGATGCCAGCTCGGGTATCGCTCGACCTCGGCCAGCAGGGCGACGCACTCCTCCGGGGTCGCGGCCACCCGTGCCGTCGCCGTTCCGGTCAGGTCCTTCACCGTCAGTGGCTCCCCTAGACGGGCAGCGGCTGGGTCGGGATGAGCGCTTCGAGGCCAAGCTCGTCGATCGACCGCACGCCGGTCAGCGCCATCGTCAGCTCGAAGTCCGCCCGCATGTTCTCGATCACCTCGCGGACGCCTGCGCTCCCCGCGATCGCCAGACCGAACACGTACGGCCGTCCCAGCAGCACGGCACTGGCCCCGAGCGCGAGCGCCTTGAACGCGTCGGCGCCCCCGCGCACTCCCGAGTCGAGCAGGATCGGGACGCGCCCTTCGACGACCCGGACCACGTCGGGCAGCGCCTCGAGCGTGGCGATCGCACCGTCCACCTGACGCCCGCCGTGATTGGAGACGACGAGGCCGTCGATCCCGGCATCCAGCGCTCGCAGCGCGTCGTCGGGATGGAGGATGCCCTTCAGAAGGATCGGCAGCTCCGTGCGCTCGCGCAGGAACGGCAGGTCCTCCCAGGCCAGCGACGGCCGCGAGTAGATCTCGACGAACCGCTGCACGGCGGCCCGTCCGCGCCCGGAGACCAACGTCTCGGCAAAGCCGCCCGGATAGGCCCGCGTGAGCTCGATCAGGGTCCGCAGCGCCCGAAGGTTCGGGCGGGGCTGCGACTCCGGTCTCGGGGCCGGCCCCGGCTCCCCGATCAGGCGCCTGAACACGGGGTCGCTCGTGTACTGGGCGATCCCCTTGCCGCGCAGGAACGGTAGGAACGCGAGCTCCAGGTCGCGCGGGCGCCAGCCGAGCACCGTGGTGTCGAGGGTCACCACGATGGCTTCGCAGCCGCATGCCTCCGCCCGCCGGACCAGGCTCTCCACGAGCTCGTCGGACTTGCTCCAGTACAGCTGGAACCACCGGGGCGTGTCCCGCAGGATCCCGGCCACCTCCTCCATCGGGCGTGAGGCCTGGTTGGAGAGGATCATCGGCGTCCCGGTGGCTCTGGCCGCCCGCGCCACGGCGGCGTCGGACTCTGGGTGGGCGAGTTCGAGCACCCCGATCGGGGCCAGCAAAAACGGGCTCTCGAGCCGCCGCCCGAAGAGCTCGATGCTGGTGTCGGGGAGCTCGACGTCGCGCAGCATCCGGGGCACGATCCGCCACCGGTCGAAGGCCGCGCGGTTGGCGTGCAGCGTGCGTTCGTTCCCGGCCCCGGCGGCGATGTAGGCGTAGGCCTCGGCCCGGAGCCGGCGCCGGGCACGCTGCTCCAGGCGCTCCGCGTCGATCGGGACGCTTGGCCGGCGGCCGCTGACCCCGCCCAGGTAGATCTGCGTCTGGCGCACGAGCGCGTTCATGCGCGGCATCTTGACGATCGAGGGCCCGACGCGCTGCGCTCAGCCGAGCGTTGACCGTCGCCGCGTCGCTAAGCGAGATTGCTGCCTGCGGGCGGCTCCCGCTCGACGACGTGCAGGACCTCCGAGGCCCGGGTCATCCGCAGCAGCCTCACGACCTGATCGCTCGTGTTGACGAGCACCAGGCGCCTCCCGTCGCGCTCGGCCTGCTCATGGGCGGCCAGCAACACGCGCAGTCCGCTGAGGTCGATGAAGTCGAGGCCGTCGAGGTCGAGGATGGTGAGCTTCGCGCCGGGCCCCCGCGCCAGCTCGATCGCCTGCTCGAGCTGCCGGCAGGACGCCATGTCGAGCTCGCCCGAGACCGCCAGCCTCGCCTGCCCGTCCTCCGTGCGTAGCCCGACGCTCAAGTAGCTGTGCAACCCGCGCCCCGATTCTGAATCAGTGCCCTCCTCGCCGGCGATGGCCGCGGCGAGCAGCGGAAACCTACCAGTCAGTCCCCGGCGCCGTCCACCGCCAGGAGTATCGACGCGTGGGTCTCGCGGTCGGCACCCACGATCCAGCGCCTCGGTCCGCCGCGCAACACCCGCTTCTCACCGGGCTGGCACGGGACGCGGAACTCGATCTCGACGTCGATCGCGTCCGGCTCGCCGTCGCCGAGCAGCTCCTCCTCCAGCGGCTGCCAGTAGGCGGCGTTGTTGATGTGCCCGGCGATGTCGAGCTCGGTGGCCCGGAAGATCCAGTTGGAGCCATCGTCCGCGCACTCGGGTGGTGGATGGCGCAGACGCGCGGTCACGCGACGCCCGGCGGTCGAGGGCCCGTAGAGCCCGACCTCGGCGTCGCTGAACGGGACCGGGCGCCAGTGCTCTGGATCGAGGTGGACCCACAGCGAGACCGCCTCGACGTCGGCTCGGGAGTCCCCGAGCCGGGCGATCGTGGTCCGCCGCTCGGCCCACATCCGCCCCATCCCGCTGCAGAACGTGGTCAGGGTGAACTTCTCCCCAAACCGCGGGAAGCGCTCGACGCGGATCCTGGTTCGCCGCACCACCCACACGGCCGCATCTGCCATCCCGGCCTCCTCGACGTCGGCGTAGGCCACGTCCTGCAGCCACCGCGCCAGCGCATCGAGCCGGATCCGGCCCGAGGGGGCGCAGTCGTGGAAGCCGGGCCGCGAGAGCTGCTCGAAGATCCGCCCCTCGGCGGGCAGCGGCACCAGCTCGGTCAGGGCGTCGACGGACACGCGTTGGAGCCTAGGCTGTCAGGCGAACAGGCGCGGGTCGGCGGTCGCGATGCCATGCACGCCGAGGCGGCGGAAGTGGTCGATCGAGGTGCGCTCGTTGACCGTCCAGGCGTATAGGAGGCCGCTGCGGGCCGCTACCTCCTCGAGCAGGAGGCCATCGACCAGCTTGTGCTGGGCCATCAGCGCGTCCCAGCGACGGGCGCCGAGGCCCACCAGGACCGGGGCCCGCCAGTCGTTCCACCACTGGCAGGTCCGGGGCAGGAAACCCCCGACCGAGATCCCGAGCCGGGCTCGGGGCTCGAGCGCCCGCAGGCGGTCCAGCACCGCCGGCACCTGCGAGGAGATCAGCGTGCGCTCCAGTACCTTGGCCGCGCGCAGCTCCTCGAGCAGCGCGAGCTCGCACCCGGTGTGCTTGAGGTCAACGTTCAGCTCGATCCCGTCAAATCCCCGGCTCGACAGGTGGGCCAGCGCGTCGCGCAGCGGCAGGTTCCTCAGCAGGCGAGCGTGGAGCAGCGTGTGGGCGAGGACGAGCTCGCCTTTCCAGGCCCGAACGTCGAACTCGATCATGTCAACGCCCACCTGGAGCGCCGCGTCGAACGACGCCAGCGTGTTCGCCCGGGCGAGCGCACTTGCCCCGCCGTGACCAATCCTTTGACACCCGTTAACGAACACGACGTACCGCCCCGCTTAGCGTAGCTGGTGGGGAGGTCGACCGGGGAGCGTGGCCTCTCGACCGCGGGATCGGCTACGGGGCGCCCGCGCGGGTCAGGCAGAGCGCTCCCCGTTGGGCGCCGATCGCTGCCGCCTCCGCCACCGACGCGCCGGTGGCCAGCCCGAAGGTGAAGCCGGCGGCGAACGAGTCGCCGCACCCGTACGCATCCCGCACCTCCCCGGGAGGCGGCGCCGCCCGCCAGCTCCCGTCACACTCGCCCGACCACACCCCTCCGTCGGCGCCCCGAGTCTCGACCAACAGCCGCGCCCGGCTGGCCACCCGGCGGGCCCACTCGCACTCGTCGCGATCGCGGGCGCTGAACACCAGGGCGTCGTGCTCCACGGGGCACTCGAGAGCCTTCCACCCGCGCGGCGAGGAGACGAGCACCTTCGCCCCCCGCGCTCGCTCCAGCGCCTCCGCGTCCCCGGCGGTGAAGTATGCGCCGTCTGCGCCCCGCAGCCGCTCCCACTCGAGCGCATCCGAGCCGAGCAGGTCGAGCCGCTCGCCGAGCGTGATGATCGTCCGCTCGCCGTCGGGCTCCAGCAGCGTCACCGCCCGCCGGGTGGGCTGCGGGCGCCAGACGGCCCGGACGCCTACCCCGCGGGCCGCGAGCTGCTCGGCGGCGGCGTGCCCCTGGTGGTCGTCCCCCAGCGCGCAGAAGAAGTCGACCTCCGCCCCGAGCTCGGCCAGAACCGCGGCCACCACGCCTCCGCCCCCGGCCGCCCGTCCGAACCCGGGGCCCGCATGCACCACCTCGCCCGGCCGGGGCATGCGCTCCACCGGGACGAAGTCCACCCACTCGACGTGGCCGACGACGGCTAGGTGTGTCATGTTGGGGGGAGCGTATGTACGTTCACCGCGGCGCGCTGGTCCGCACCCCGCACCGCGCGCGCATCCAGAACACGAGAGGAGATCCATGGGCACGCTGTCCGGCAGCTCGACGGCTGAGATCGACGCCCCCCTCCAGACCGTCTGGGCGTTGGTCGAAGATGTGGAGAAGGCCCCCGACTGGCAGGGAGGGCTGAAGGCGCTCGACGCGCTCGATCGGGACCCACAGGGTCACGCGGTCCGCTGTGAGACCGAGACCGACGCCAAGGTCAGAACGATCAGGTCGATCGTCCGCTTCGAGTACCAGGGGCCGACCACGCTGCGCTGGACCCAGGAGAAGGGCGAGCTGAAGTCGGTCGACGGAGTCTGGGAGCTCGAGGACCTGGGCGATGACCGCACGCGGGCCACCTACCGGATCGAGGTCGACCTCGGACGGGTGCTGGGCCTCGTGATCCGCGGCCCGCTCGTCGACCTCCTTCGCGGCCAACTCGCGGGCGCCCGCGCCAATGAGCTCAAGCGCGCGATCGAGAGAGACGCCAACGGGCAGGCCGGCGGCTCGGCCGAGGACCCGGACGGCGGCGCCTGATGCTGGCCGTGTTCGTGGATCAGTTCGACCGCGAGGATCCCCTGCGCGTGCTGCAGATCGGGCCGCGTCCGGAGCCCGAGGCCCCGGATGGCTGGATCACGGTCACGGTCAAGGCCGCCTCGCTCAATCACCACGATCTGTGGTCGCTGCGGGGCGTGGGGCTGAGTGAGGAGCAGCTGCCGATGATCCTCGGCTGCGACGCGGCCGGGCTCGATCCGGACGGCAACGAGGTGGTCGTTCACTCGGTGATCAGCGACCCGGACTGGCGCGGCGACGACAGCCTGGATCCGCGGCGCTCACTGCTGTCCGAGCGCTACCAGGGCACCTTCGCCGAGCGCGTCGCCGTGCCGCGCCGCAACGCCCTGCGCAAGCCACTGGAGCTGTCCTTCGAGCAGGCCGCGTGCCTGCCTACCGCCTGGTTGACCGCGTACCGAATGCTGTTCGGGCGCGGGCGCGTCGTCCCCGGCCAGACCGTCCTGGTCCAGGGTGCCGGCGGCGGGGTGGCCACGGCGCTGATCGTCCTCGCGGGGGCGGCGGGCGCGCGCGTGTGGGTGACGGCGCGCGCGGAATCCAAGCGAGAGCAGGCGCTCGAGCTTGGCGCCGACCAGGCCTTCGAGCCGGGCGCGCGCCTGCCGGAGCGCGTGGACTGGGTGATGGAGACGGTCGGCGAAGCGACCTGGGCGCACTCGATCCGCTCGCTCAAGCCGGGTGGCACGGTGGTCCTTTCCGGGGCGACCACGGGCGCCGCGCCCCCGGCCGAGCTCAGCCACATCTTCTTCCGTCAGCTCTCGGTCGTCGGCTCGACCATGGGTACCCGTGACGAGCTCGAGCGGCTGATGCGCTACTGCGTCGAGCAGGACCTGCAGCCGGTGATCGACCGCACGCTCCCGCTCTCGGAGGCCCGCGAGGGGTTCGAGGCGATGCTCACTGGCCAGCTCGTGGGCAAGGTCGTCTTTACGGTCTGAGCCGCGCCGGCGGCGCGGTTAGGTCCCGCACGGCCTGGGAAGCATCCTTGGAAACGAGGAGGCCCACATCATGCGAAGTATCACAACCAGGGTTGCCGGGGGGATCATCCTGATCGCAGCGATCTGGGGTGGTTTGATCCCGTTCGTCGGCCCGTACTTCCACTTCACGCTCGGACCCGACCAGACCTGGACGTGGACGAGCGCCCGCTTCTATCTGGACGTCCTGCCCGGGATCGCGGCGGCCGTAGGCGGCCTGCTGCTGCTCATATCGGGACCCTGGCTGCTCGGTCGTATCGGGGCGCTGCTCGCGCTCGCCGGTGGCGTGTGGTTCGCCGTCGGTCCCGACGTCAGCCGGCTCTGGCGTGCCGGCGGCGCCCAGGGTCTGGCCCACGGGCGCAGCCTCGCCCGCACGCTCGAGTACGTCACGTTCCACACCGGCCTGGGTGTCCTGATCACGGCGCTGGCCGCCTTCTCGCTTCCGGGCATGTTCGCCATCCGCCGACGCGTCGCCCGGCGCGCGGCACCGGAAGCCGAGACCGCTGCCCCGGCGGTCGCAGCTCCGGAGGAGGTCGCACCCCGCGAGGAGGAGCGGGTCCCGGTAGCACGGTAGGGCTGGCCCGCGCACGGGGGCGCCACCGCCCCACCGCGGTGGCGCCCCTGGCGCGGCGCTGCGGACCGGCCGCCGCCTCGCGGAGGCGTCCGGCCCGCCGGCGACACTGTGCCGATGCTCGTGGTCATCGCCGCGATCACCGCGGGAGCGGTGGTGTTCGCCGGCGGCGGGGGCGCCTTCTGGCTGTCGGTCCCCGCTGCCCTGCTCGCGGCCGGGCGCTCGCCGACCCGCCGCGGCGCCGCGCTGAGTGCGGCGATCGTCACGGCCGGCGCAATCGGCGCGGCCGAGTTCACCGCGCACCTGCACCCGGCGCCCTCGCTGGCCCTGATGCTGCTCGTCCCGGCCGCCAGCGTCGGCGTGCTCCTGGCCGCCCGCGAGCGCCTGGAGCGCGAGCGCGACTCGCTACGGGCCAGCGCGCTGAGCGATCACCTCACGGGGATCGCCAACCGCCGGTCGCTGCTGGCCCGGGTCGAGTACGAGATCGCCCGTCATGGCCGGATGCGCCGCAGCTTCGCCCTGGTCATGATCGACCTCGACGGGTTCAAGCTGCTCAATGACCGCTTCGGCCACGCAGCCGGCGACGATCTGCTCTGCGACGTCGCGGCTGCCTTGGCCCGGACGGTCCGGGCTCAGGACACGGCGGCCCGGATCGGCGGCGATGAGTTCTGCGTGCTCGCGCCCGAGACGGACGAGTCAGGGACCGGTCAGCTGCTGGCCCGCGTCCAGCGCGCGGTCGGCGGGGTCACGGCCGGAATCGACGCCGTGCGGGCCAGCGCAGGTCTGTCCGTGTTTCCCGCGGACGGGACCTCGGTCGAGACGCTCCTGCACACCGCCGACCAGCGTCTGCTCGCCGCCAAACGGGAACGCGGGCGCGGCCGCGCCCAGCGGCGAGCGGCGTAGGCGCGGCGTAGACTGCCCCGGTTCGGTGCGCACCGGTTCCGTCAGCGAGCAGCTCTCCATCGAGACCTGCGAGGACCACGTGGCCGTGGTCCAGTTCAGCCGCCCGCCGAACAACTACTTCGACGCCCCGCTGATCGCCGCGATCGCCGACGCCTACGACCGGCTCGACGACGATCCGGACTGCCGCGCCATCGTCCTCTGCTCGACCGGCCGGCACTTCTGCGCCGGCGCGGACTTCGCGGCCAAGAACCCAGCCGGGGGAGCGCTGTACGAGGCGGCCGTGCGTCTGTTCGTGGCCCGGACGCCCGTGGTCGCCGCCGTTCAGGGGGCGGCTGTCGGCGGCGGGCTCGGCGTCGCGCTGAGCGCCGACTTCCGCGTGGCCAGTCCCGAGTCGCGCTTTGCGGCCAACTTCGCTCGCCTGGGGATCCACCACGGCTTCGGGTTGACGGTCACGCTGCCCGCGGTGGTGGGCGAGCAGCGGGCGCTCGAGCTGCTGTACACCGGCGCCCGCGTGGGCGGCGAGGAGGCGCGGGCCATCGGCCTGTGCGACCGGCTCGTCGCGGCGCCGCGCCTACGCGAGGAGGCGATCGCCTTCGCGGCCGAGATCGCGGCCTCGGCCCCGCTCGCCGTGCGCTCGATCCGGGCCACGATGCGCGGGGACCTGGCCGCGCGGGTCCGGGCCGCGACCGGGCGCGAGCTGGCCGAGCAGGCCAAACTGTTCCCGACGGCCGACTTCGACGAGGGCGTGGCCGCGACCGCCGAGCGACGGGCGCCCAGGTTCAAGGGCGAGTGAACTACAGGGTCGCCGTGTCGGCCGGCTGGTCCAGGAGCAGCCGCCCCTGGAGCTCGTGGGAGGCCGCGTTGACCTGGAAGTGAGCGGTGGCCGTGAAGGCGTCGCGGAAGCGGCGCTGGAGCGGCGAGTCGTCGTAGATCACCGTCCCGCCCCCGAGGTCGTAGAGCGAGCGCACGACGTCAGCCGAGGTCCGAACGGCGTGCGTGGCGGCCAGGCGCAGCCCGTTTCGGTGCTCGATCGGCACCGGCTCGTCGTTCGCGGCCGCCAGCCAGGCCGCCTCGATCGCCTCGTAGAACATCGCCCGCGCGCCGCGCAGCGAGGACTCCGCGGTCGCCACCACCGCGTGCGTGGCCGAGCGCTCGGCGAGGGTTCGGGTCGATCCGAGGCCGACCTTCTGGGCCGCCAGGGCCGCGAAGTCGTCGAGCGTCCCGCGGGCGTTGCCCAGGGCCGCGGCGCCGATCGACAGGGCGAAGAAGCCGAAGACCGGGAAGCGGTACAGACGCCGGTCGAGGACCGGGCCGGCGAACAGCGAGAACACCCGCTCGGCGGGGACGAGCACACCGTCGGCGACGGCGTCGTGGCTGCCCGTGCCACGCAGTCCCAGCGTGTGCCAGGTGTCGAGGACCTCCAGCTCCGACACCGGGAGACCGACCACAACCGGCATCACCCGCCCGCCGTCGGCGCTCGGATCCCCGTCGGGCAGGCAGCCGGCGAACAGGACGTCCGAGTGCTTGATCCCGCTGCAGAAGGCCCAGCGACCCGAGACCGACAGGCCGCCCTCCACCCGGCGGGCGCGGCCGCGCGGGGCCCACACTCCGGCCGCGGTCGCCTGCGGGTCGCCGAACAGCTCAGCGCGCGACTCGTCCGGGAGATAGGCGGCGAGCAGGCTGCTGGTGATGGCGATCGACACGCACCAGCCCGTGGAAGCGTCCCCGCGGGCGATCTCCTCGGCGCATCGCAGCGCGGTGTCGGGAGCGAGCTCAAGCGCCCCAACGTCCTGTGAGGCCCCGGCCCGCATCAGCCCGGAGGCCTTCAGCGCCGCGACCAACCCGTCGGGAAGCCGGCGGAGGCGCTCGGTCTCGGGCGCCAGCTCCCGGGCGCTCGCGGCGATCTCGCGGGCGACGTCTTGGAGATGTGGCGCTTGGGTGGACAGCGGGAGTTGATCCTAAGGGTTGGCGAGCGTCGGTATAGGCTCTCGCGCGATGACCAAAGTGTTCGTCACTGGCGGCTCCGGGTTCATCGGCGGGCGGCTGATCGAGCGGCTCCGCGCCGACGGCCGCACGGTGCGCGGACTGGCGCGGTCAGACCGCGCCGCCGAGCAGATCCGCGCCCGCGGCGGCGAGCCGGTGTCCGGCGAGTTGGCCGACATCGAAGCGATGCGAGCCGGGGCCGCGGGATGCGAGCTCGGCTTCCACGCCGCGGCGAAGCTCGGCGACTGGGGCCGGCGCGAGGACTTCATCCGTGAGAACGTGGTCGGCACGCGTAACGCCCTGCAGGCCTGCCGCGACGCGGGGGTCCGGCGTTTCGTCCACGTCGGCACGGAGGCGGCGCTGCTCGCGGGCCGGCCGCTCGTGAACGTCGACGAGACCGCGCCCCTGCGGCCCGATTCGCCGGCGCTGTACAGCTCGACCAAGGCCCGGGCCGAGCAGCTGGTGGTCGCCTCCAACCGCGACGGGTTCGAGACCGTGGTCGTCCGGCCGCGGTTCGTCTGGGGCCGTGGCGACACGACGCTGCTCCCGACGATGACCGCAATGGTCCGCGCCGGCCGGTTCGCCTGGGTCGCCGGCGGGCACCACCTGACCTCGACCACCCACGTCGACAACGCCGTCGAGGGTCTGGTTCTCGGCGCGCAGCGCGGCCAGCCCGGCAACGCCTACTTCGTCACCGACGGCGACCCGGTCGAGTTCCGCGAGTTCGTCTCCGAGCTGCTGGCCACACAGGGCGTCGAACCGCCGAACCGCTCGATCCCGGCGCCGGTGGCCGGGGCGGTCGCGGTCGCCTCCGAGGAGGCGTGGCGTCTGCTCCCGCTCCCCGGCCGCCCCCCGCTGACCCGCTTCGCGTACTGGGTGTCGGCGCAGGAGTGCACGATCCGGATCGACAAGGCCCGCGCTCAGCTGGGCTACGCACCCGTCAAGACCAAGGACGAGGGCATGGCGGAGCTGCGCGACGGGGCTGGGTGAGCGTCCGGCTGACCGCCACGGGCGTGTCGGCGGCGGACGTCGTCGCCGTGGCCCGCGCCGACGCGCCGGCGTCGCTGGCGGACGATGCCGTGGCGGCGATGGCCCGCGGCGCCGCGGTCGTGGCCGCACTGGCCGAGTCCGACCAGCCCGCCTACGGCGTCTCGACCGGTTTCGGCTCGCTGGCCACGGTCCGGATCCCGGCCGCCCGCCGCGAGGAGCTCCAGCGCGCCCTGATCCGGTCGCACGCCGCCGGGATGGGGCCGCCCGTCGAACGCGAGGTCGTGCGGGCGATGATGCTGCTCCGCGCTCGCACCCTGGGCATGGGCTGGTCCGGCACGCGGCCGGTCGTGGCCGAGACGATTGTCGCCCTGCTCAACGCGGGCCTCACCCCGGTGGTCCCTGAGTACGGCTCGCTGGGAGCCAGCGGCGACCTCGCACCACTGGCGCACTGCGCGCTGGCCCTGATCGGCGAGGGCGACGTCGACTGCCCGGACGGCGCGCGGCGGCCGGCCGCCGACGCGTTGTCGGCCGCGGGTATCGAGCCGATCACGCTGGGCCCCAAGGAGGGCCTGGCCCTGATCAACGGCACCGACGGAATGCTCGGGATGCTGGTGCTCGCCAACCGTGACCTGACCGGGCTGCTGCGCGCCGCGGACATCACCGCGGCGATGTCCGTCGAGGCGCTCCTGGGCACCGACCGCGCCTTCGCCGGCGATCTGATCGCGCTGCGCCCCCAGCCCGGTCAGGCGGCCAGCGCCGCCAATCTGCGGGCTCTGCTGGCGGCCTCGGAGATCGTGGCCAGCCACCGCGAGGGCGACCCGCGGGTGCAGGACGCGTACTCGCTGCGCTGCGCCCCCCAGGTCGCCGGCGCGGCCCGCGACGCGCTCGACTACGCCGAGCGGGTCGCCGCCGCCGAGCTGGTCTCGGCCATCGATAATCCGATGGTGCTTCCCGACGGCCGGGTCGAGTCGTGTGGCAACTTTCACGGCGCGCCCGTCGCGCTGGCCTGCGACGTCCTGGCCCTCGCCGCCGCGCAGGTGGGCGCGATCGCCGAGCGGCGCACCGACCGCCTCCTCGACCCGGCCCGCTCGCACGGCCTGCCGCCGTTCCTGGCCGAGGATCCGGGGGTCAACTCCGGCCTGATGCTCGCCCACTACGCGCAGGCGGCGATGGTGGCCGACAACCGTCGCCTGGCCGGGCCGGCGAGCGTCGACTCGGTGCCCACCAGCGCCATGCAGGAGGACCACGTGTCGATGGGCTGGGGGGCCGCGCGCAAGCTCCGGCGCGCGGTGGCCAACCTGGGTCGGATCCTGGCCGTCGAGCTCACCTGCGCCGCCCGGGCCCTCGACCTGCGGGCGCCGCTGCGCCCCGGACCGGGAACGGCGGCGGCGCTGGCCGCCGTCCGCGAGCGGATCGCCGGACCCGGGCCCGACCGCCTCCTGTCTCCGGAACTGGCCGCGGTCGAAGAGCTCGTGAACTCGGGCCGGCTGCTGGAAGCCGTCGAATCGAGCGTCGGAGCGCTCCAATGAGCGCCCGCGTGGTGCGCGCCCCGCGCGGGACCGAGCTGTCGTGCCGGGGCTGGACCCAGGAGGCGCCGATGCGGATGCTGATGAACAATCTCGACCCCGAGGTGGCCGAGAATCCGGCCGAGCTAGTCGTCTACGGCGGCACGGGCCGGGCCGCCCGCTCGTGGGAGGCCTACGACGCGATCGTGCGAACGCTGCGCACGCTGGGCGGCGACGAGACGCTGCTGGTGCAGTCGGGCAAGCCGGTTGGTGTGTTCAGGACGCACGAGTGGGCGCCGCGGGTCCTGATCGCCAACTCGAACCTGGTTCCGGAATGGGCGACCTGGGAGGAGTTCCGGCGCCTCGAGGTGCTCGGCCTGACCATGTACGGCCAGATGACGGCCGGCTCGTGGATCTACATCGGCAGTCAGGGAATCGTCCAGGGCACGTACGAGTGCTTCGCCGAGATCGCCCGCCGGCGCCACGGCGGCTCGCTGGCTGGGACGATCACACTGACCGCGGGGCTCGGAGGGATGGGCGGGGCCCAGCCGCTGGCAGTGACCATGAACGGGGGGGTCGCCCTGTGCCTCGAGGTCGACCGCCAGCGGATCGAGCGTCGGCTGCACACTCGCTACCTGGACGAGCTGGCCAGCTCGCTGGGTGATGCGGTCGCGCGCTGCGAGGAGGCGCAGCGGGACCGGCGGGCCCTGAGCGTCGGCCTTCAGGCCAACGCCGCCGACGTCGTCCCGGCGCTGCTGGCCCGCGGCTTCCCGGCCGACATCGTCACCGACCAGACCAGCGCCCACGACCCGCTCGGCGGCTACGTCCCCAACCTGATGACGCTCGAGGAGGCGCTCGAGCTGCGCGCTTCGGATCCCGACGAGTACGTGCGCCGCTCGCGCGCGGCGATGGCCGCGCAGTGCGCGGCCATGGTCGGCTACCTGGACGCCGGCGCCGAGGTCTTCGACTATGGCAACAGTCTCCGCGCCGAGGCCCGCCTCGGGGGGTTCGAGCGCGCCTTCGCGTACCCGGGGTTCGTCCCCGCCTACATCCGCCCGCTGTTCTGCGAGGGCAAGGGGCCCTTCCGCTGGGTCGCGCTGTCCGGCGACCCGGCCGACATCGCCGCCACCGACCGGGCCGTGCTCGAGGAGTTCCCGGGCGACGAGGGTCTGGCCCGGTGGATTCACCACGCCTCCGAGCGCATCGCCTTCCAGGGGCTCCCGGCCCGGATCTGCTGGCTGGGCTACGGCGAGCGGCGCCGGCTCGGGCTGCGCTTCAACGAGATGGTCGCCGCGGGCGAGCTGCGGGCGCCAATCGTGATCGGTCGCGACCACCTCGACTCCGGCTCGGTCGCCTCTCCCTACCGCGAGACCGAGGCGATGGCCGACGAGTCCGACGCGATCGCCGACTGGCCGCTTCTGAATGCCCTGGTGAACACCTCGGCCGGAGCGACGTGGATCTCGATCCACCACGGCGGCGGGGTCGGGATCGGGCGCTCGATCCACGCCGGAATGGTGTGCGTGGCCGACGGCACCGAGCTCGCGGCGCAGAAGCTCGATCGCGTGCTCACCTCCGACCCGGGCATGGGCGTGATCCGCCACGCCGACGCCGGCTACGCACGGTCAGTCGAGGTCGCGGCCGAGCGCGGGGTCCGGATCCCGATGCTCGAGGATTCGTGACCGTCCTCGATATCGCCACGGTCGGGGACCCGGTGCTCCGCGAGCGCGCGGCCGAGGTTACCCCCGACGATCTTCGTTCCGAGCGGGTGCCGCGGCTGATCGACGACCTGATCGAGACCCGCCGGGCGACCGGGGGCGCCGGGCTCGCGGCCACCCAGGTGTCGGTGCCACAGCGCGTCGCGGTCGTCGAGGTCGACCACGAGACGCGGCGGCGCTACCCGTACAAACCGCCCGTCCCGCTGACCGTGATCGTCAACCCGGTGATCGAGCCGCTCTCCTCCGAGACGCTCCTGATCAACGAGGGCTGTCTGTCGGTCCCGGACCTCCGCGGCGACGTCGATCGGTTCCTGGAGGTCCGGGTCAGCTACCTGGACCGGGACGGCACGGCCCACGAGACGATCGCCCGCGGGCTGACCGCCGGGACCTTTCAGCACGAGGTCGACCACCTCGACGGGATCCTGTTCCTCGACCGGGTCTTAAATCCGACGACGTTCGCGACCTGGGAGCAGTTCGAGCGCCACCAACGGGCGGCCTTCCTGGCCCGGGTGGCGCCGTACATCCGGGGCGCCCCGGCGTGAGCGCGTTCTGGTGCGAGCTGGCCTGGCTCGGCGGCCCGCGGCCCGAGCCGGCCGTGCTCATCGAGGTCGCCGGCGAGCGAATCGAGCGGGTCAGCGGCGGCGTGAGCTCGCCCCCACCCGACGCGGAACGCCTGCCCGGGCTGATCATCCCCGGACTGGCCAACGCTCATTCGCACGCCTTCCAGCGTGCACTGCGCGGCCGCACCCACGGCTCGGCGGGCTCGTTCTGGACCTGGCGCGAGCAGATGTACGCGCTGGCCGCCGCGCTCGACCCCGACTCGATGCTGGCGCTCGCCCGGGCCGCGTTCGCCGAGATGGCCCTTGCCGGCTTCACGCTCGTCGGCGAGTTCCACTACGTGCACCACCGCCCCGGCGGTACCGCCTACTCGGACCCGAACGCAATGGGCGCGGCGCTGATCCAGGCGGCGTCCGGGGCCGGCGTGCGCTTGACCCTCCTCGACGCGTGTTACCTGCACGGCGGGCTCGAGCCCAGCCCGGTGCAGGAGCGGTTCTTCGACGCCGACGCCGAGG
Organism: uncultured Solirubrobacterales bacterium; assembly: GCA_963704385.1. Taxonomy (GTDB): domain Bacteria; phylum Actinomycetota; class Thermoleophilia; order Solirubrobacterales; family Solirubrobacteraceae; genus Palsa-465. The sequence continues at coordinate 3,030,479 of OY969904.1, read as the reverse complement.
CGTGGGCTGCGCGCGTGGGTCTCCTGACCCCTGGGCCGCTGCACCGCATCGGCGCGGCCGTACACAGCATGCGCGCCGTGCAGCCCGAGTCGGCGGCGATCGTCGCCGCCTGGGCGGCCGAGCGCTCACTGCCCCTGCACGCCCACGTGTCCGAGCAGCCGGCCGAGAACGAGGCCTGCCGAGAGGTCTACGGGGCCACGCCGACCGCGTTGCTCCACTACGAGGGCGCGCTCTCGGACCGCTTCACCGCGGTCCACGCCACGCACCTCTCCCAGGCGGACATCGCCCTGCTCGGCGGCGCCCGGGCGTACTGCTGTCTGTGCCCGACCACCGAGCGCGACCTGGCCGACGGGATCGGGCCGGCCCGGCGGCTCCGCGACGCCGGCGCCACCCTGACCCTCGGCTCGGACTCGAACGCGATCGTCGAGCCATTCGAGGAGGCGCGCGCGATCGAGCTCGACGAGCGCCTGGCCACCGGCGTGCGCGGTCGGCACGGCGCCGCCACCCTGCTGGAGGCGGCGACGACCTCGGGCTACTCGAGCCTCGGGTGGCCCGAGGGCGGCGCGATCCGCGAGGGCGCGCTGGCCGACCTCGTGGCCGTCCGGATCGACGGCGTCCGGCTGGCCGGCGCCCCGGTGGCGGATCTGGTCGGCGCGCTCGTGTTCGCCGGCGCCGCCGCGGACGTCAGCGACGTGATCGTCGGCGGGCGGTTCGTCGTCCGCGATGGAGAGCACGCGTCACTCGACGTCCCGCGCGAGCTGGCGGGCGCGATCGCCGCGGTCGCGCCGTGAGCGCGCTGGTGCTCGACAACGTCGGCCTGCTCGTCACCAACGACCCCGCACTCGGCGACGGCCCGCTGGGGAACGTCCACGACGCCGCGCTGGTGCTCGAGGACGGTCGGGTGGCAGCCGTCGAGCGCGCGGGCGCCCTGGCCGACGAGCGGATCGATGCCCAGGGTCGCTGCGTCATCCCCGGTTTCGTGGACAGCCACACCCACCTCGTGTTCGCGGGCGACCGGGGGGACGAGTTCGCGGCCCGGATGGCCGGCGCGCCGTATGCGGCCGGAGGAATCCTCTCCACCGTGGCGGCCACCCGCGCGGCCACCGTCGAGGAGCTCCGCGCGCTCGCCGCGGCCCGCCGCCGGGAGGCGACCCGCGCCGGGATCACCCACATCGAGATCAAGTCGGGCTACGCCCTCGACGTCGCCGGCGAGCAGCGGCTGTGCGAGCTGGCGGGCCAGCTGACCGACGATGTCACGTTTCTGGGCGCACACGTGGTCGCGCCGGAGTTCGAGGACCGGCCCGACGACTACGTGGCCCTGGTGTGCGGCGAGATGCTCGCCGCCTGCGCGCCGGTGGCCCGCTGGATCGACGTCTTCTGCGAGCGCGGCGCCTTCGACGCCGACCAGTCGCGAGCGGTCCTGCGGGCGGGGCGCGACGCCGGGCTGGGCCTGCGGGTTCACGCCAACCAGCTCGGCCAGGGCCCCGGGGTCCAGGTCGCGCTCGAGGCGGGCGCCGCCTCGGCCGACCACTGCACGTACCTGTCGGACGCCGACGTGGAGGGCCTGGCCGCCTCGGACACGGTCGCCACCCTCCTCCCGGCCACCGACTTCTCGACCCGCCAGCCGTATCCCGATGCTCGCCGCCTGATCGACGCGGGCGCCACCGTCGCCGTGGCCACGAACTGCAACCCGGGCTCGAGCTACACGACCTCGATGAGCTTCTGCTTCGCCCTGGCCGTGCGCGACATGCACATGACGGCCGAGGAGGCTCTGCTCGCGTGCACCCGCGGCGGCGCGCTGGCCCTACGCCGCCCCGACGTCGGCCACCTGGCCCCCGGAGCCCGGGGCGACGCGGTCCTCCTGGCCGCGCCCTCGTACGCCCACCTGGTCTACCGGGCGGGCGTCCCGCTGATCGCCGCGACGATCGTCGCGGGCCGCCTCGCCTGGGCCGACCCCGAGCTCGGGGTGGCTGCCGTCTGAGCGGGCCACCCCGCGCCCAAGGGCTACAGGTTGACCGCCGCCATCCCCGCTTCGTTGTAACGCTCGCCGGCCGCCTTGGGCACCTCGGCCTCGATCCGGGCCAGGTCGTCCGCGTCGAGCACGACGTCGACCGCGGCCGCGTTCTGCTCCAGGTAGGTGCGGCGCTTGGTTCCGGGGATCGGGACGAGGTCCTCACCCTGGGCCAGGACCCAGGCCAGCGCCAGCTGGGCGGGCGTGATGCCCTTCTCCTCGGCGATCTCCGCCACCTTGGCCGCGAGCTTCAGGTTGGCCTCGAGGTTCTCGCCGGTGAAGCGCGGCCCGCTGCGGCGGAAGTCGTTCTCGTCGAGCTCGTCGGGCGACTTGAAGCGCCCGGAGAGGAAGCCCCGCCCGAGCGGCGAGTAGGCCACGAAGCCGATCCCGAGCTCCCGGCAGGTGGGCAGCACCTCGGCCTCGGGATCGCGCGTCCACAGCGAGTACTCGGTCTGCACCGCGGTGATCGGGTGCACGGCATGGCCGCGACGGATCGTCTCGGGCGCGGCCTCGCTGAGGCCGATGAAGCGGACCTTGCCCTGCTCGACCAGCTCGCCCATCGCCCCCACCGTCTCCTCGATCGGCACGTCGGGGTCGACCCGGTGCTGGTAGTAGAGGTCGACGTGGTCGGTGCCCAGCCGCCTGAGCGAGCCCTCGATCGAGCTGCGGACGTGCTCCGGCGAGCCGTCGACCCGCCCGACCGTCGACATCTCCCCGGGTATCGCCTCGTCCATCCTCCGGGCGAACTTGGTCGCGATCACGTACTCATCGCGACGACCCTTGATCGCCCGGCCGACCAGCTGCTCGTTGGTCAGCGGCCCGTACAGCTGCGCGGTGTCGAGGAAGTTGATCCCCAGCTCCAGCGCCCGGTGGATCGTCGCGATCGCCTCGCCCTCGTCCGCCGAGCCGTAGAAGGACGACATCCCCATACACCCGAGCCCGAGGGCGGACACCTCGAGCTCGCCAAGCTTGCGCGTCTTCATATTCGCTCCAGTCGTTTCTCGGTGGCCAAAGGTTCACCATAGTGGCCGTGACCACCAAGGCCCAGCCGGTCGAGCTCTCGATCGGGGACCGCACCGTCCGGATAAGCAGCCCGGACCGCGTCTACTTCTCCGCCCGCGGCGAGACGAAGCTGGACCTGGCGCGCTACTACGTGAGCGTCGGCGACGGGATCGTCCGGGCGCTCAGGGAGCGGCCGTGCATGCTCCACCGCTTCCCGACCGGCGTGGACGGTGAGAAGGTGCACCAGAAGCGGGTCCCGTCCGGCGCCCCCGAGTGGCTCCAGACCGTTCAGATCTACTTCCCCCGGTTCGGCCGGACGGCCGACGAGCTCTGCGTCACCGAGCTGGCCAGCGTGATCTGGGCCGTGCAGATGTCCACGGTCGAATTCCATCCATGGAACTCGCGCTGCGCCGACGTCGAGCGGCCGGACGAGTGGCGCATCGACATCGACCCAATGCCCGACGCGACCCTGGACACCGTTCGCCGCGTGGCCCGCGTCGCCCACGAGGTCCTCGACGAGCTCGCCATCACCGGATGGCCCAAGACCTCGGGCGGGTCGGGCATGCACATCTACGTGCGCATCGAGCCCCGGTGGAGCTTCGGCGAGGTCCGGCGAGCCGCGCTCGCCTTCGCCCGCGAGGTCGAGCGTCGCGCCCCGGCCGACGCCACCACGACCTGGTGGCGCAAGGACCGCTCCCCATTCAAGGCCTTCGTCGACTACAACCAGAACGCGCGCGACCACACGATCGCCAGCGCGTACTCGGTCCGCGGGAACCGCGAGGGCACGGTCTCCACCCCGATCACCTGGGACGAGATCGACGACGTCATCCCCGCCGACTTCACGATCGCCACCGTGCCCGAGCGCTTCGCCAAGCTCGGCGACCTGCACGAGGGAATCGACGACACCGCCTTCTCCCTCCAACCGCTGCTCGAGTGGGCCGAGCGCGACGAGCGCGAGGGGCTGGACGATCCGGCCGGGCGCTGAGGCGCGCCGGCGCCTGGCCCGCCGAGTAGCCGCCCGCTCACGCCGGCGGCGGCTCCCCGCTTTCGCCGGCGGCGGCTCCCCCGCTCACGCCGGCGGCGGCTCCCCGCAGGCGATCGACGAGTTGACGGTCTGGGGCGGGGCGCCGTTGAACGTGAAGACCCCGCGCAGCGGCACCAGCGCGCCCGGCGGGCAGAGCGGGACCTCGACGAACCCGCGACGGACGATCCGGCCGTCCACGCGGTGAACGACGGTCGCCTTGACTGTCGTCTGGAATAGGGTCACGCCGATCGCGATACCCCCCAACACCTGGAGATTCTGGGGGACGTTGAGCGTGATTCGGTAGGCGTAGAACAGGCTGTTGATCTTCACCAGGGGTGCTTGGATCGCCTCGGCGATCCGGATCGGGGTGAGCGCGGTCAGGTAGAAGAGCAGGCTGTGACCACCCGGGCCATTGAACGTCGTGATCTTCAGCGGCTCGACGGTGCCGGCCCCGGTCCCGATCGCGCTGCCCGATCCGATCCGCGAGCCACTGGGGCAGGCCCGCACGCCGCCGACGTCCAGCCGCTTGGCGGAACAGGAGGGGAACAGCGACGAGTTCACGGTGGCGCCGTGCGAGAAGAAGATCACGGCCCGCTTGACCGTCGCCGGCTGGCCGCCCGGCGGGTTGGTGGCAAAGCGGGTGACGATCGAGAGCGCCACCGAGCGCGGCGGAACCGACACGGTCCCGACAGCCGGAGCGATGGTCCCGGTGAGCGTCGCCTGCGTCAGGCCGGCCGCCCCGACGGCGGAGGGCGAGAGCGCGAGGCTCGCGACCACGACGGCCGCCCCCTTCAGTGCCGACCGCATCACTCCCCCGACCGTGACCGGTCCTCTCCACGGAGCCTGGCCGCGAGCTCGTCGAACAGGTTGGCCGCCCGTCGCTTCGCCCGCTGCTGTCCCGCCCCGGCCAACCGCTTGGACACCTCCTCAGCGGCATCGTCGAACAGCTTCGAGAAGCTGTCGTCCGTGGTGTAGTAGCCGAGCTCCTCGTCGGTGGGACGGCGCGCGGTGCTGGCCGCGGCCTCGCGGGCGGCTCGCTGGGCGCGCTCCCGGGCCGCCTGGGCCTCGCGCACCTGCCGCTCGATGTCGGCCAGCTTGGACTCGAGGTCCGGATCAGCGGCCGGGCGTCGCCCGCCGGCTCCGGGTGATGGGTCGGCCCGGGGTGGTTGACCGGCGCCCGAGCCCGCCTGACGCCTCCCCGAGCCCGCCTGACGCATCCGGGTGACGAGCGCGTAAGCGTCCTGGACCTGTTCGAACCGGCGCGCGGCCTCGGGCGAACCGCCGTTGTGATCGGGGTGGTGCAACTGCACCAGCCGCCGGTAGGCAGCTCGAAGGCCCTCGTCGGACACGTCCGAGGAAACGCCCAGGACCTCGTACGGATCGCTGCCCGGTCTCGCCATCTCCCTAAGAGCGTAGCCGCGTCGTGATCCTCAGCGCTGGGCAATCCCGGCGATCGCCGCCATGACGATCGACGCGCCGCGGTCGTCCCCGATCAGCCCGGCCTCCATGCGGTTCATCACATACGAGACGGTGATGCCCGCGTCCAGATCGTTGACGACGATCGAGCCGCCGTATCCGCCCCAGGCGCAGGTGCGCGGACCTCCGGGAATCGTCTCGCTGGCCAGCCCGTAGCCCATCCCGAACCGCAGCGGCACGCCGAGCACAAGGTCGGTGCCGTTGGATTGCTCCTCGAACAGCGCCTCGACCCCGGCCTCGGACAGCAGTCGCGTCCCCCTGACCTCGCCGCCGCACGAGATCACGGACTGGACCTCGGCCACCGACCGGGCGTTGCCGTGGCCGTTAGCGGCGGGGATCTCCGCGCGGCGCCACCACTCCTCGTTCGCCTCCTCGCCGGTGATCAGGGGGTTCTGCAGGCTGCGTATGGCCAGCTCCGAGAATCCCTCCTCGACGAGGTCGATCTGCGGCGGGGGGATGAGCGCGGCCACCCGCCCGTCGTCGTTGGGCGGAAGGCCGATGTGGAAGTCAGCTCCCAGGGGGCCCGCGACCTCGTCGGCGAAGAACTGCCCGACCGACATCCCGGTTATGCGCCGGACGACCTCGCCGACAAGGTATCCGTGGGTGAGGGTGTGATAACCGGACGCCGAGCCCGGCGCCCACCACGGCGCCTGCGCAGCCAGGAGCCCGGTGCAGCGTTCCCAGTCCGCGAGATGCCGGGGGACGAGCGCCTGGTCCCATCCGGCCATGCCCGACGTGTGGCCGAGAAGGTGGCGCACCTCGATCTCCGCCTTGCCCTCCGCGCCGAACTCCGGCCAGTAGCGCTTGACCGGAGCGTGCAGATCGAGCTGACGGCGGTCGGCCAGGATGAGTGCGCACAGCGCCGTCATCGTCTTCGTGGTCGAGAACACGTTGACGATCGTGTCCCGCTCCCACGGCCGCGTCCGCTCGGCGTCGGCGTAACCCCCCCAGATGTCCACGACCACGGCGCCCTCGATCACGACGGCCGCCGATGCTCCTACGTCCCGGCCGCTCTCCAGCGTGTGCGCCAGAGCCTGGCGAACGCCGTTGAACGGCTCCTGACACAAGCCCTCGATCTTCACCGGAGGATCGCTGCTCACCGGCGAAACCTACCGCTGAGCGGGGGCCTTCGCCGCAAGAACCCCCGAAAAGCCGATCGGCCCTCGCGGTGGAGGGCCGATCAGCCTTCTCGGTCGGAGGCGAACAGCGCTCGCCTGGGCCACATGGCTAGCCCAAGCGCCACGGTTCCCATCCGGGGCCGGGGAGGTACTCGCGAGACTGCAGTGCGCGCCGGTGCTCGGCGGCACGCCTCACGGCCCTCTCCAGTTGTTCTTCGGTACGGCGGCTCCGTCTCGGGGTCGCCCGCGTGATCCAAGAGGACCAGCGCCGACCCGCAACGACTGGTAGCGAGCGGATGCTCGCCGTCTGCGGAGCTCCTCTCATGGGAGGTCCTCCTCTGGGTTGTGGGATCGGGCGCAGGGAGTCGTTTCCCTCGCAGCCCTTTTGTCTGCCCCCTCATGTCGCGCGGACGGGATTCGAACCCGCGGTCTCGAGCTCGTGATGCTCGCGAGGACAACCTCTCCTCCACCGCGGCAATGCGGGCAGGCAGCAGCGAACCCGCGAACGCCTGGTCGGCGCGGAGCCGCGCTGCCGGTTTCAACGCTCTGTGGCGTTCGCGGGCGCGAACGCTGTTGTCCAAGCCACTCGCCTGCCCTTCGGCCCTGGATCGCGCCGCGAACAGATCGTCGCGCGTCCTACGTGGAGGGGCGCTGGAGCCCGGTGCTCACATGTGTCACCAAAAAGTGCGCAGTGAACCATCACGTGCATACTGCACGTCGCACCTCGGTCACAACATGTAAGGATCTTTCTCTCTCAGGCTGGGCCTCAATTTACGGCGGGAGCGTTTTCAAGCTGAGCATCACCTTTGGTTAATCGAGTCTGTGCACAAAAAAAGGGCGGCCGTGGGGCCGCCCTCGCTTCGGTCGCTTGTGCGCTTTGGGTCTAGCGCACCCACCTCTCGGCGAGGGCAAAGTTGGTTCCGCCCCGGGCCTCGAGCCCGCAATTGTGCCGTCCAGGCACGACGTCCGCGATCTGCGGCGTCTTAGCGGAAAGTGTGTATGTAAACAGTGCGGTCGACATAGGTCAGACTCCTCGTGCACAGCCAGGGTAACCCAGAATTCGGACGATTTCAAGGGCCGGGGAGGAAAAATGTACTCCCCGCGGCCTAAATTTGGGATGGCCTGGGAGTGACCCGCGGCCGCGTCACCTCGAACTTTGCTGCCGGGGTATACGTATGGAGAACCGGAGCAGCAAAGTTCGTCGCCGGGCGCGCGCATGGCGCGGACCGCGCCCGCTCCCCCGCTCGCTGACAGAACGTGTGTCGCCCGATCCGCACGTCGCATGACGAGGGCGCGCCACGGCGATGCTAGGTTGCAGCAATGCCGTCGATTGGCGTCTCGACCCCCCGCCGGGACTCGGAGCCGAAGGTCCGCGGAGCCACGCGGTTCGCGGCCGACCTTCCCGTGCCGGGATTGCTGCACGCCCGCATCGTGCTCTCCCACGAGGCCCACGCCATGATCGCGGCCATCCGGACCGAGGCGGCCATGGCCCTGCCCGGTGTGGTCGCGGTCCTGACCGCCCCCGACCTGCGCCTCGTCGCCGACGGGCCGGGACGCATGTACGAGCCCCTGGCCCGTGAGGAGGTCATCTACGCCGGGCAGCCGGTCGCGCTGGTGGTGGCCGAGAGCGAGAGCCTGGCCGAGGACGGCGCGGAGCTGGTCGAGGTCGAACTGGAACCGCTCGAGCCCGTGCTCGACCTGGAGGCGGCGGCGCAGCCCGGATCGCCCGACGCCCGCGTCAAGAGGCGGGATGCGGGCGAGGGCTCGGACCTCGGCGACGCACACGCCTCGGTGGCCGCCGGCGACGTCCGCGATCGCGAAGAGCTCTCGGACAACGTGCTCGGCACGGCGAGGCTCGAGCACGGAGATATCGACGCGGCGCTGGCCGCCAGCGAGGTCGTCGTGAGCGGCAGGTTCGCGACGCCTTGGATGTACCAGGGCTATCTGGAGCCCCAGACGGCGACCGCGTGGCTCGAGCCCGACGGCGAGCTGGTGCTCAGCAGCGCCACCCAGGCCCCGTTCGCCACGCGCGATTCGCTGGCCGAGCTGCTCGGTCTGCCGGCCGACCGCATCCGGGTGCGGGCCGCGCCGCTGGGCGGGGCGTTCGGCGGCAAGATCATGCTCATCGATCCCCTCGTGGCCGCGGCCGCGCTGGCTCTCCGCCGCCCCGTGCGCCTGGCCATGACGCGCAGCGAGGACATCGCAGCGACCAATCCCGCCGGCGCCGAGGTGCTGTACGTGGAGCTCGGCGCCACCGCCGACGGACAGCTGACCGGCATCCGCTCGCGCGTTCTCGTCGATCGCGGCGCCACCGAGGACTTCGGAGTCGAGTCGATCGCGGCGATGCTGTCGGCCGGGCCATACCGCTGGAGCGCGCTGGAGCTGACCGGGCTGGGGGTGGCCACCAACCGGGTCACCTTCGGTGCCTACCGCGCACCGACGGCGCCGCCGGCCGCGTTCGCGCTCGAGTCGCTGATCGACGAGGTCGCCCGGCGGCTCGACATCGATCCGCTCGACCTGCGTCTGCGCAACGTCGCGGTCGAAGGCGACCGGGCGCCCTCGGGACAGACGTTCCCGGTGTTCGGCGCCCGCCAATGCCTCGAGCGGCTGCGCGATCACCCCCTCTGGGCGCGGCGCGATGAGCTGCCCGACGGTGAGGGGATCGGCGTCGCCCTCGGCTGGTGGCCCGGTGGTTACGAGCCCGCCGCCGCCGCGTGCCGCCTGGACGCCGACGGGAACCTGACCGTCATCACCGGAGCGTCCGACATGAGCGGCGTCGAAACCGGCTTCGCGGCCATCGCCGCCGAGGCGTTCGGCCTCGACCTGGCCCGCGTCCGGGTCGTCTATGCCGACACCGCCAGCGCCCCCTACGCGGGCACGAGCGGCGGCAGCAAGGTCACCTACACGGTCGGCCGCGCGGTGCAGCGCGCCGCCGACGAGGCGCGCGAACGGCTCCTGGCCGTGGCGGCCGAGGAGCTGGAGATCGCTCCCGAGGACCTCGAGATCGCCGACGGCGCCGTGCAGCCGAAGGGAGTGCCGGCCAAGGCCATGCCGATCAAGGACCTCGCCGCGAGCATCCTGCAGTTCGGCAGCCCCCACCCGCCGGTCGAGGGCCACGGCCGCGTCTCCCAGCCGCAGGCACCCCAGTCGGCCGCCCACCTCTCGCACGTTCGCGTCGACCCCGACACGGGCGCGGTCAGCGTGCTGGCTCATGTCGTCGCCCAGGACGTGGGACGGGCGCTGAACCCGGCGCTGGTCGGCGGTCAGATGAGCGGCGGCGCCACCCAGGGCCTCGGCTGGGCGCTGCTGGAGGAGCTCGTCCACGACAGCCACGGCCAGCTGACGACGGGCACGTTCGTCGACTACGGGCTGCCGACGGCGACCACCACGCCGGCGATCGAGACCGCGATCGTCGAGGTGCCGGTGCCCGAGGGCCCGTTCGGGGCCAAGGGCGTCGGGGAGGCGCCCGTCGTCGGTGCCCCGGGCGCGGTCGCGAACGCGATCGCCGCGGCCACGGGCGGCGTGCGCATGAACCGGTTGCCGATGACGCCCGAGCGGGTCTGGCGGGAGATCGCCCGGGCCCGTGACGCGGGTTCCTGAGCTACTCGCCCGACGCCAGCTCGGCCATCTGCCCGAAGGCCTCGACCGCCGAGACCAGCTCGCCTCCCGTGAGCTCGCTGAAGATGTTGGCGATGTTGACGACCAGGCGCTCGCGCTCGCCCCACCGAGCCCAGCGGTCGATGGAGATCGATCGGGCCGCCTCGAGCGCGCTCATGCCCTCGGCGTGGCGCACTCGCGCCTGCTCATAGAGGTACTCGAAGTAGGCCTTGAGCTCTCGCACGGCCGCGTGGTCCGCGAGCGGTCCGTGACCCGGCACGATGACGTCGAGGTCCATGGCCAGGATCTGGTCGCAGGCGGCGATCCAGTTCGAGACCGGCCCCGCCCAGGCGATCGGATGTCCGCCGTGGAACAGGATGTCGCCGGAGAACAGCACCCCCTCGCTCGGCAGCAGGGCCAGCGTGTCGCCCTGGGTGTGGGCCGGCCCGACCTCGATCAGCCGCACCTCGCGGCCACCAACGCGCACGGTGAGCTCACCGCTGAAGGTCTCGTGAGGGAGCACCAGCTCGATCCCGCGGAAGTCGAAGGCCCCGAAGCAGCGCTCGACGAACGCGCCCAGCGTGCCCATCCCCGGCGCCTGCTCCACCAGCGCCGCCATGGCCGCCGGGGGGAGCTCGGACATCTCGGCCGCCGTCCGCTCGGAGGCGACGATCCGCGCATCGCCGACGAGCTGGTTGCCCCAGCAGTGGTCGCCGTTGGCGTGCGTGTTCACCAGCGTGTCGATCCGCGCCGCCGCCGGCACCGCGGACCGCATCTCGCTGAGCATCCGCTCGGTCAACCTCAGGTCGAACAGCGTGTCGATCAGCAGCGTGCTCTCGCCGTCGACGACCAGGCCGGCGTTGCTCCAGCCCCAGCTGCCATCGGGCTGCAGGTAGGCGTACAGGCCGTCGCCGACCTCGTGCAACCCCCGGTCGTAGCTTCTACTCACCGCACGAACCGGTTGCGCAGGACGCCGATGCCCTCGATCTCGAGCTCGACCACGTCGCCCGCGCTCAGGAAGCGTCCCTGCTCGAGACCGCAACCGGTGCCGACCGTCCCCGAGCCGAGGATCTCCCCGGGATGCAGGGTCTCGGAGCGCGATACGAACGCGATCAGGTCCTCGAACCGGTGGTGCATGGTCCCCGACGTCCCCCGACTCCACTCCTCACCGTTGACGCGGGCGACCATCTCCAGCGAGTAGGGGTCGCCGAGCTCGTCCGCGGTGACGATCCAGGGCCCGAACACGTTGCCGGTGTCAAAGTCCTTGCCCTTGGCCGGCCCGAGCTGTCCGGCCATCTCGAGCAGCTGGGCATCACGGGCCGAGGCGTCGTTGAAGATCGTGAAGCCGAAGATGTGGTCGGCGGCCAGCTCGCGCGGGATGTCGCGCCCACCGGTGCCGATCACGCAGGCCAGCTCGAGCTCGTAGTCCATGGTCCGGGAGTAGGACGGCCAGACCACGTCGCGCTCCGGCCCGTTGACCGAGAACCGGTTGGCCTTGTAGTAGATCGGCTGCTGGTACCAGACGGCCGGGATCTCGTGTCGCTCGCCGGTCAGCTTGTCCGCCTGGGCGAACGAGTTCTTCAGGTGCTCCTCAAAGCACAGGAAGTCCCGGATCTGGGGCGGCTCGGGAAGCGGAGCGAGCAGGGTCACATCGGCGAGCGGGTAGCAGCAGTCCCCGGGCGCGTCGCCGGCGAGCTCCCGGGCCAGAGCCAGACCCTGTGCGCCCGCCCCGATCAGGGCCAGCATGCTCTCTAGCGCAACCGCCCGGCCGCCGCGCAGTCGCCCGTGGGCGCGCTCCAGGTCGACGATCGTCGAGTCCTCGGCCGTCACGGCGCCCAGGGAGGCCGGGCCGGACTGGGAGGTGAACGTGGCGAGCTTCATCGAGCGGGTGCGATCTTCCCACACCATTCACGAGATCCCGAGCCGCTCCGCGAGCTCCTCGCCGATGGCCATCGAAGACGTCGCCGCCGGTGAGGGGGCGTTGCGCACCCAGACCACGCGCCGGCCGGCGTCGACCACGAAATCGTCCAGTAGCTCCCCGGCCGCGTCCACGGCCTGGGCTCGGACACCAGCCGGCGCGGGGTCCAGGTCGCCGGACCGGAGCTCGGGAACGTACGCCTGGGCTGCGCGCACGAACACCCTCCGGCTCGCCGAGCGCGCGATCTCGGCCGCGCCGGCACGCCAGTGGCGCGCGGCGAGGCGTCGCATGCCGCTCCAGCCCACGATGTCGACCACGTCGGCGGGCCTGACCGTCCGCCGCAGATAGCCCTCGCGCGCCAGCGCCAGCACGGCATTCGGACCGACCAGCACCGAGCCGCCGATCATCCGCGTGAGGTGCACGCCGAGGAACGGCAGGCTCGGGTCGGGTACCGGGTAGATGAGGCCCCGGACGAGGCTCTCGCGTCCGGGGCGCAGGGCGTAGTACTCGCCCCGGAACGGGATGATCCGCGGGTCGGGGCTCCGGCCGGACGCTCGGGCCAGGCGGTCGGCGTGCAGCCCGGCGCACACCAGCACGCGGTCGGCGCGGCGCGCGCCACCGTCGGCCAGGACGACCTCGCATCCGGACGCGTCTTCGCGGACCGCGGCCACGTGGACCCCGAGCTCCAGCCGGCCGCCGAGGCTGACCACGTCGTCGGCGAAGTGGCGGGCCACCTGGCGGAAATCCAGGATCGCCGTGGTCGGGGAGTGAAGGCCCCCGATGCCGCTGGCCTGAGGCTCGAGCGTGCGCAGCTCGCTCTCGCTCACCATCCGCACGCCCGGCACCCCGTTGGCCCGGGAGCGCTCGAGGATCCCCTCGGCCCGGGCCAGCTCAACCTCGTTCGTGGCCACCAGGACCTTGCCGCACTGCTCCAGCGCGATCCTCTGCTCGGCGCAGTACGCGCTCATGAGCTCCACGCCTCGCCGGCAGAGCCGCGCCTTCAGCGATCCCGGGACGTAGTACAGCCCGGCGTGCAGGACGCCGCTGTTGTGGCCGGTCTGGTGAGCGCCGACGGCCGGCTCCTTATCGATGACCACCAGCTCGGCGTCCGGGGCGGCACGCAGGACCGTGCGGGCCGCGGCCAGGCCGACGATCCCGGCCCCGACTACGGCGACCCGCATGTCCGTTCCCAGTTGAGAGTGAACACGCTCACCGCAGGCCGCGCATGTTCGCGCGGATCGGATCGATCGGTGGTCCTCGCCTACGATCATCGGCATGCCTCGCGCCGTGTCCCGCCTGCCCCCTTCCCGCTCCCCCCTCCCCCGGTCGGCCGCCGTGGTCATCGTCGGCGGTGGGGTGATCGGCACCAGCGCGGCGTTTCACCTGGCCGAGGCTGGCGTGGACGTCGTCCTGATCGAGCGCGCGCAACTCGGCAGCGGATCCACGTCCCGGGCCGCGGGCGGCGTGCGCACGCAGTTCTCGGATGCCCTGAACGTCGAGATCGCCCGGCGGAGCCTGGCCGCGTTCCGCGACTTCGGCCACCGCCCGGGCTGGGAGATCGACCTCAGGCAGGTCGGGTACCTGTTCGTCCTCAGCCGCGAGGCCGACGTGGCGGAGTTCGAGCGCAGCGTCGCCGTCCAGAACGGGTTCGGGCTGGATTCCCGGATGCTGACCCCGGGCCAGGCGCGCGAGCTCTGCCCGCTGCTGGCCGGGGATGACATCCTGGCCGCGGCCTTCTCGCCGGGAGACGGTCACGCCACCCCGGAAGGAGTCGTTCAGGGCTACGCGTTCGCGGCCCGGGCCCGCGGCGCGCACATCCAGGTGCGGTGCGAGGTGCGCGCGATCGGCACGAGCGGCGACGAGATCACCGAGGTCGTGACCGACCACGGGTCGATCGCCACGAACACGGTGATCTGCGCCGCCGGCGCCTGGTCGCGGAGCTGCGGCGCTATGGTCGGAGTCGACCTGCCGGTCTCCCCGCTACGGCGGCAGATCCTGTTCACGGACGCGATCGACGGACTGCCGCCGCACCTGCCCATGACGATCGACTTCGAGTCGAGCTTCTACTTTCACCGCGAGGGTCCGGGGCTGCTGATGGGGATGCCCGACCCCGACGAGAAGCCGGGGTTCAGCACCGAGCCCTCCGAGGATTGGATCCCCACGCTCATGGAGGTGCTCCGGCGGCGGGCGCCCGGGATCGCCGACGCGGGCATCCGCGGTGGCTGGGCCGGGCTCTACGAGATGACGCCGGACCACAACGCGATCATCGGCGAGGCCGCCGGCGTCTCGCGCTTCCTGTACGCCACCGGGTTCTCGGGCCACGGCTTTCTCCAGGGTCCGGCGGTGGGCGAGATCCTGCGTGACCTCGTTCTCCGACGCCCCACGTTCGTCGACATCGGGCCGCTGAGCGTCGACCGCTTCAACGCCGCCGCGTTGCGGCCCGAGTACAACGTTGTGTAATCCATCTCGATCTTCCTCGCAAAACCCACGGAGCGACCAATGACAACCACCCAGCCCCAGCAAGAGCTATCTGTCTCATCCACCGACGAACTTCGTTCGCGAGCGTGGCAGAGCCTCGAGAACTGCGGGGTGGATGTCTCCTCGCTCGCCAGTGAGTCGTCCGTCAGCGCGCGCTCGCCCATCACCGGCGAGGCGTTATTCGACGTTCCCGCGGCGGGGCCGGTGGAGGTGGAGGCGGCGGTCGCGGCGGCCAAGGCCGCCTTCAGTGAGTGGCGGGCCATACCCGCGCCCGTCCGGGGTGCTCTCGTCAAACGTCTGGGTGAGCTGCTGACCGAGCACAAGGCCGACGTCGCCGCGCTGGTCACGATCGAAGCCGGGAAGATCCCCTCCGAAGCCCTCGGCGAGGTGCAGGAGATGATCGATGTCTGCGACTTCGCCGTCGGGCTCTCACGCCAACTCGACGGGCGCACCATGCCCTCTGAGCGACCGAACCACCGGTTGATGGAGACCTGGCACCCGCTGGGGGTGATCGGCCTGATCACCGCGTTCAACTTCCCGGCGGCGGTGTGGTCCTGGAACACCGCGATTGCTCTGGTCTGCGGGGACACGATCGTCTGGAAGCCCTCGACGATGACGCCGCTCACCTCGATGGCGTGCTCGGCCCTGCTCGATCGCGCGCTGTCGGAAGCGGGCGCGCCGGCCGGAGTGCATCGGCTGGTGATCGCCGGCGCCCGCGACGGGCAGGCGCTGGTCGACAGCCCCGACGTCGCCCTCGTGAGCGCGACCGGGTCGGAGCGGATGGGGGTTGAGATCGCGCCACGGGTGGCCGCGCGCATGGGCCGATTGCTGCTCGAGCTCGGGGGGAACAACGCGGCCGTGGTGGCGCCGTCGGCCGATCTCGAGCTGGCCCGGCGGGCCATCGTTTTCGCCGCCGCGGGAACCGCCGGCCAGCGGTGCACGACCATGCGCCGGGTGATCGCGCACGAGGACGTCGTCGACGAGCTGGTGGCCGGGCTCCGCGACGTATTCGGGCGGCTGGCGATCGGCGACCCGGGCGCCGCCGGGACGCTGGTCGGTCCGCTGATCAACGAGCTGGCCTACCAGGAGATGTCCGCCGCGCTCGAGGAGGCGCAGGCCGAGGGAGGCGATCTGCTCGTGGGCGGCGGCCGGCGCGCCGCGGTTGGCTTCCCGAATGCCTACTACGTCGAGCCGGCGGTCGTCCGCATGCCCGCCCAGACCGAGCTCGTACGTCGCGAGACCTTCGCCCCAATCCTCTACGTGATGACCTACCGGGACTTCGACGACGCGATCGCTCTGCACAACGGTGTGCCGCAGGGACTGTCGTCGAGCATCTTCACCCGGGATCAGCGAGAGGCCGAACGCTTCCTGGCCTCCGACGGCTCCGACTGCGGGATCGTCAACGTCAACATCGGGACCTCCGGCGCCGAGATCGGCGGCGCGTTCGGCGGCGAGAAGTCGACCGGAGGCGGCCGCGAGTCCGGCTCCGATGCCTGGCGCGCCTACATGCGCCGGGCCACCAACACCATCAACTACTCGGACGAGCTTCCGCTGGCCCAGGGGGTTGAGTTTGGGTGAGCCTCTGAGCCCCACCGAGACGGCCGAGCAGGCGCTCGAGCGCAACTTCCGCGAGCGCGTGGGTGCGCTGAGCAGCGGAGGTGCCGCCGAGGCTGACCTCGATCAGCCGGTGCGCGACGGCACCCGCCTGACCGGGCGGATGGCCATCGCCGTGTTCGAAGCAATGGCGGCGAGCAGGAACCTCGACCTCGCCGCGCGGTATCTGCGCAAGGAGGGCCCTGGCGTCTACACGATCGGCTCTGCCGGCCACGAGTCAAACGCCGTGGTCGCGGCCGCGATGCGACCCACCGACCCGGCACTCCTCCACTACCGCTCGGGCGGGTTCTACTGCGCGCGGGCACAGCAGGTCCCGGGGTCAACGCCGTTGCGGGACATCCTGCTCGGCCTGGTCGCCGCCGCGGACGAGCCGATCTCCGGCGGGCGGCACAAGGTGTTCGGCAACCACACGCTCGCGGTGATCCCGCAGACCTCGACGATTGCCTCTCACGTTCCCCGGGCGATGGGGGTCGGGTTCGCGATCGAGCGCGCGCAGCGGATCGGTGTCAGCCCCGCCTGGCCGGCCGATGCGATCGTGGCCTGCTCATTCGGCGATGCCTCGCTGAACCACTCGACTGCGCTGGGCGCGCTCAACGCCGCGCAGTACACCGTGCACCAGGGGCTGCCGATGCCCGTGCTCTTCTGCTGCGAGGACAATGGCTTCGGCATCAGCGTTCGCACGCCTCGCGACTGGGTGCAGGCCGCCTGGTCCGATCGTCCTCACCTGCGCTATTTCAGAGCCGAGGGGACCGACATCGCGGGCGCCTACGATGCCGCTCTGGCGGCCGCCGAACACGTGCGCCGCTCGCGTCGCCCCGCGTTTCTGCACCTGCGGTGCGTTCGCTTCCTCGGTCATGCCGGCACCGACGCCGAGATCGGCTATCGCACCCCCGCCGAGGTAGCCGAGGACCTGGAGCGCGATCCGCTCGTTCACGCCGCGTGCCTGCTGGTGGCGGCGGGCATCGTTTCGCCCGATGAGCTGCTCGCCACCTACGACGCCGCCGCCGCGGACGTGCGGCGCCTGGCCGACGACGCGGCCGGCCATCGCCGTCTGTCGACGGCGTCCGAGGTGATGGAGCCGATCGCCCCGCGGCGGCCCGACGCGGTCGCCTCGGACGTGGGTCGGGCCGCGAGTCCGGACGCCAGGTCGAGCGCGTTCGCGAAGCGACTACCAGAGCAAGCAGGCCCACTGACCCTGGCCGAAGCGATCAACGCGACGCTGACCGACGCGCTGGCCACCAGGCCCGAGCTCCTGGTGTTCGGCGAGGACGTCGGCCGCAAGGGAGGCGTGTACGGGGTCACTCGTGGACTGCAACGCCGATTCGGCGTCACTCGCGTGTTCGACACGCCCCTCGACGAGCAGACGATCCTCGGCGTCGCGCTCGGGTGCGGCGTCTCCGGTCTGCTCCCGGTTCCCGAGATCCAGTACCTGGCTTACCTGCACAACGCCGAGGATCAGCTTCGGGGCGAGGCCGCGACCCTGCCGTTCTTCTCCAATGGCCAATACCGCAACCCGATGGTGCTGCGGATCGCCGGATACGGTTACCAGAAGGGCTTCGGCGGCCACTTCCACAACGACGACGCCGTGGCCGTCCTCCGGGACATACCCGGGATCGTCGTCGCGTCTCCCTCGCGACCGGACGACGCGGCGGCCATGCTCCGCACCTGCCTCGCCGCCGCTGCGGTTGACGGATCGGTGTGCGTGTTTCTGGAGCCGATCGCGCTCTACCACACCCGCGACCTGTTCGAGACCGGTGACGGCGCCTGGCTCGGGCCCTATCCCTCACCCGGCCAGTGGTCGGGGTCCCACGCCCCCATCGGCTCGGCGCGAGTTCACGGTGACGGCAGTGATCTGACGATCGTGACGTTCGCCAACGGCACGTACATGTCGCTGCGGGTGGCCCGCCGTCTCGCCGGCGATGGGATCGACGCGCGCGTGGTCGACCTGCGCTGGCTCGCCCCGCTGCCGATCGCCGACATCCTCCGCGAGGCCGAGGCGACCGGACGCGTGCTGATCGTCGACGAGACGCGTCGGAGCGGCGGGGTCTCCGAGGGCATCGTGACCGCCCTCGTGGACGCGCCCTTCGGGGGGGCGATCACGCGGGTGACCAGCCAGGACTCATTCATTCCGCTGGGAGACGCCGCCAACCACGTGTTGCTGCAAGAGGCCGAGATCGAGGCGGCCGCGCGCGAGCTCGTGGGCTCGGCGGACGATCGCCGGCGCGCCCGAGCGGACGAGCCCGTCGCCGCTGAGTGACCCTCGGACCACGCATCGTGCTCGGGGACCACGAGGTGCTCACCGGGAGCTGCTCGTGGACCGACAGGACGCTGCTCGAGTCCGGCTGGTATCCGCAGCGAACGATGACGGCCGAGGACCGGCTGCGCTACTACGCGGCGCACTTCCCACTGACCGAGATCGACTCGACCTACTACGCGCCCCCCGCCGAGCAGCAGGCCGAGCTGTGGGCGCAGCGCACACCGCCGGGCTTTCGCTTCGACGTCAAGGCCTACTCACTCCTCACCGGTCACCCGACCCGGCCCAGGTCGCTGTGGAGGGACCTGCGCGAACAGCTGCCCGCCGAGGTCGTCGACAAGCGCAACATCTACGCCCACCACCTTGGTCCCGAGGCGCTCGACGAAGCCTGGCGGCGGTTCGGCGCCGCGCTGGAGCCGTTGCGAGAGGCCGGCAAGCTGGGTGCCGTTCTGTTCCAGTACCCGCCCTGGTTCGGTCCCCGTAAGGACAACCGGGCCGAGATCGAGGCGCTGCCCGAGCGGCTGCCGGGCTTCCGTATCTGCGTCGAGTTCCGTTCGCCCAGGTGGACGGCCGAGGAGCGCGACCGCGAGCGCACCCTCGGACTGCTGGAGGAACACGGGCTGGTCTTCGTGTGCGTCGACGCCCCCGAGGTGTCGGGCCTGCCCCGGCTCCTGGCCGCCACCAACCCCGAGCTGGCCGTCGTCCGCTTCCACGGACGCTCCGACAGCACGTGGAAGGACACCTCCCGGTCAGCGGCTGAGCGCTTCCGCTACCTGTACTCCGATCACGAGCTCGAGGAGCTGGCCCATCCGGTGGCCGACCTGGCCCACGAAGCGCACGAGACCCACCTGCTGATGAACAACTGCTACAGCGACTACGCCGTCCGCAACGCCGCCGAGCTCCGCGACCTGGTGGCGACGGACCTCGGGGGCTGACGGCGACCCCGGCCGGTCCCCGCGGCAAGCGTGAACGATTTTGCCGGTCGTGGGCGGCAACTTTCATCACGCTCGCGGACCGGACCCGGTCGCGGGATGGCCGAGTCGCCCTGGTCGGCGACCAGGGCTAACAGCCAGGTAACGCCGTTACGTCGTTGTTAGCCCGCCCGGCGTAAAACTCTGTGGCCGGCCAGGCCGGATTCCCCGAGATGCCCGACGCGAGTACCACCCAGACACCTACCCGTCACGGCCAGACGGTGTCGATAGCACTCGCCGCCGTGACCTGCGCGGTCGCGCTCGCCGCCTGCGGATCATCGAGCAAGCAGACCAACGCGTCGAGCGGCAAGAGTTCGGGCTTGGCGTTCTCGGACTGCATGCGCTCGCACGGCGTGTCGAACTTCCCGGACCCGAACGCCAGCGGCGGTATTCAGATCAACTCCAGCTCCGGGCTAAATCCGCAGTCGCCCGCTTTTCAGGCCGCCCAGACCGCGTGCTCCAAGCTCCTGCCGGGCGGCGGCCCGCTAGCCAACGGTCACCCGTCTGAAGCGGCGAGGCAGTCGATGCTCCACCTCGCGCAGTGCATGCGCGCGCACGGTCTGACCAACTTCCCGGACCCGACGACCACACCGCCGGCGCTCGGTAACGGTCCCCGCCTCGTCCTGGGACGCGGCGGAGTGTTCCTCGCCCTGCCACCGGGAATCACCCCCCAGTCGCCGAACTTCCAGCAGGCGGCGGCGGCCTGCGGCTTCCCCGTACCGGGCGGCCAGGCGAAGGCGAGCCAGGCACCGGCTCCCGGGTAATCCCGTCGGCGCCGTGGCGCGCCTCCTACCCTGGAGCCATGCCCGAACTACCCGAGGTCGAGCGGGCCCGCCAGACGCTCGAGGGCGCGCTCACCCGCCCCATCGCCGGCGTCGACGACCGCGACTCGTACATCTGCCGGCCGCACGCGCCCGGCGAGATCGCCGACGCCCTCACCGGCCACGAGTTCGTCAGCGCCCGCCGGCGGGGGAAGATGATGTGGCTGGAGACCGACGACGGTCCGATCCTCGGGCTGCACCTCGGGATGACCGGTCGGATCCTGGTCGATCCAGACGACACCACCCGCTGGGACCGGTTCACGGTCGAGTTCGAAGACGGCGGGCGTCTCGTGCTCCGCGACAAGCGTCGCCTCGGCCGCGCCGTCCTCAGCCCCGCGCTGGACCGCGTTGGTCCCGACGCCGCCGAGGTCGGACGCGCGGAGTTCCGCCGCCTCATCGGCCGGGGCCGCGCGCCCATCAAGGCCCGCCTGCTCGATCAGGGGGTCGTCTCCGGCGTGGGCAACCTGCTCGCCGACCAGGCCCTGTGGCAAGCCCGGATCGCCCCTCGGCGGCCTGCGTCCGAGCTGTCGGCGGACGAGCTCGACCGCCTCCGCCGCGAGCTTCGCTCGGCGATCCGCTCCGCCATCCGCCGAGGCGGCGCCCACACCGGGGTGTTCATCGCGGCCCGCCACCGAGACGGCACCTGTCCCCGCGACGGCCACCCCCTCGAGCGGGCCACGGTCGGGAGCCGGACCACCTACTGGTGCCCGGTGTGTCAAAAGTGAGCGCTGCGCCGGACTAGTGTCTCGCGACGCCCTCGGGCAGGGCGCCGGTGATGAAGGCCCGAAGCAGGAAGTTGTACTGGCTGTCGGGTAGTACCGCGCCGTCAGGGCAGACCCGCCAGATGGTCGGTCGGGCGGGATGCCTGGTGTCCTCGCAGATCAGCCCGCCGTCCTTGGACGGGTGCGTTCTGATCTTCCCCCCCACGGCCTTGAGCAGCCTCCCGTAGCCGCGGATCGCGGCAGCGGTGATCCCGAACTCGTCTTGGTCCCAGCTGCCTTCGGACGTGTCCTGGAGTGCGCTCATGGGAATTAAGATCGGCAGCGTGGCCAGATTGCTGGAGCGCGTCGCTCGCCGGCCGGGGGCGCCCGGGGCGGATTATCAGGAGCGCGCGGCCAGGTACGCCTCGACGGCGGACGCCTCGCGGTTCAGCGCCGCGTTCACCGCCCGGCTCTGCCTGCCCCATAGGTTCAGCTCGACGCGCCCGGAGGGCATCGTCCACGTGCCCGCGGCACGGCCCTGGACGAGGGCGATGGCCCGGAAGATGCCGTTAGTGGTGACCACCTCCTGCGCTGCGTCGAGCACGAGCGTGCGCTCCCGCCAGCCGAGCAGTAGCGGATCGAAGGGCCCGAGCAGCCGCGGCGGCGGAAGTGGCGGTATCTGGCCGCGCCTCAGATCCACGAGCCCATCGGGCCGCTGATCGAGCTCCGAGGCGATCGCCGCCAGTCCGGCGCGAACGTCACGGAGCGGCAGACCCGCCCATTTGGCCAGGTCACGCTCGTCGGCCGGTCCGTGGCCGGCCAGGTAGCGGCGGGCGAGCTCGGCCAGCGCTCGGTCACGATCGATCTTCGGACGCTCGCCCAGCCAGTCCGCGACCAGCGCAAACGCGTGGTCGCCACCGATCACCGGTCCGCGGATGATCAGGCCGTCGACCGTCGCTCGAAACAGGATGTGCGCAGTCGCCTGCCCGGACGTGGGCACGCGTGCCCGCTCGAGCACTGATCGGATCTGGTCTCGGGTCAGCGGCCCCTGGTCGCCCATCGCCTTCACGATTGCCGCCAGCCCGCGGCCCAGCGCGGCGGGACTCACGTTCACGTCTTCCTGGCGCAGGCGGCGATCGCTGGGGGCGCGGAGCGCAGGCGCCGTCAGCGCGTGCAGCAGCGGTTCGTCCTCGGCGGCGATCAGGTGCAGCGTCCCGCGGTTGACCCACGTGATCACCAGCGAGCGCTCGGTGGTGAGG
This sequence comes from uncultured Solirubrobacterales bacterium, assembly GCA_963704385.1. Classification (GTDB taxonomy): domain Bacteria; phylum Actinomycetota; class Thermoleophilia; order Solirubrobacterales; family Solirubrobacteraceae; genus Palsa-465. The sequence continues at coordinate 3,008,235 of OY969904.1, read as the reverse complement.
GCGCGGTCCACGGCCGAGGCGTGCCCGCCGTCGGTCCGGACCCGCACCGCCAGGCGGGCCGCGCGAGGATCCTGAGCCTGGACGGCCAACAGGTGGCGCGTGGCCTCAACCGGTCCCGCGGCCGGCGACCCGGACAGCTTCTGGGCAGCCAGGCGGGCGGCCAGCAGCGAGCCCTCCCCGGCTCGCGTGGGGGCCATGACGCCGGACGCTCGGCGGCTAGACCTTGGCCGGCTCCTCGGCCTTGGCCTCCGACTCCTCGGGACCTGCGACCGGCTGTTCGGCCTCGGCCGCCGGCTTCCCGGTTTCAGCCGCCGGCTTGTCGGCGTGCGGCAGCTGGTGGGCGAACCGGTCGCTGATCGACGCCCCTTCGAGACCGCGCTCGGCCAGCTCTTCCCGGAACGCCTGCTCCATCTCAGGGGCCACCGCAAGCTGATCGCGCTGCATCAGGCGGGTCGTGAGCAGGGGTCGGATCGCGTGCAGGACATACATGAAGCGCGGAACGCAGATGCGATGACGACGCTGCTCGAATCCCGCGACGATCTCCTTGACCGCGACCTCGACCGGGTAGGTCCGCTTGAGCGGCGGCTTGAGCGCGGCGCGCAAGATCTGGAAGGGCCGCGTGTCCTCGCCCTCGCGCACCATGTCGGTGTCGAGCCAGGTCGGATGGATCGTCCCGACGTCCACACCGTTATGCGCGACCTCGACCCGCAACGAATCCGCCATCGCCTCCACCCCCGCCTTCGAGGCGGCGTAGGCCGACATCTGGGGACCGTGCGCGAACGACGCCAGCGAGGCCGTCACCGCGACATAGCCCCGCTGCTCGATGACCGCCGGCAGCGCAGCCCGGACGGTGTAGTAGGCGCCCAGCAAATTCACCTCGACCGTCCGTGTCCAGGCGGCCGGGTCGGTCAGCTGCAGCGGCCCACCCGACGCGATGCCGGCGTTGGCCCAGGCGATGTCCAGTCGACCGTGCTCGCCGAGCACCCGCTCCACCGCCGCCTCGCACGCCTTGACGTCGGTCACGTCCAGCTCGATGGTTAGCGGCGGCGTCGAGAACTCCCCGGCGGTTCGGGCCAGAGCCTCGGTATCGAGATCGGCCAGCACCGGCCGCGCACCGCGCCGCGCCAGCTCCTTGGCCGTGGCGGCGCCGATCCCGCGGGCGCTTCCCGTGATCAGGATGACCTTGTCGTACAGCGACCACTCGTTCATGGCGGCCCCTCCTCCTATCTGTCAATCGGCCTGAACGTAGTATCCAACGCCGGGGCGCAAGCCGCCACGCCGCGCAGACCCGCAGCGCCCAGGGCCACCTCGGCCGGTGCCTCCAGGTCGGCGAGCACCCCGTCGAGCCGACCGCCGGCGAGGTCGGTGATCTTGGCCGCCAGCTCGGCCGCGGCCAGCGGCCGCTCGGGCGCCCCTCGCGGGCCCGGGACGCGCCAGCGCTCCACGCCGGCGACCACCAACACCGCTCCGAACTCCTGTAGCGAGTCATCGACGGTCACGCTCACCAGCCGCGACCGCTCGCTCACGGCGGCATCGACGCCGGCGAAATCGCGAACCCCCGGAGGCCCGTGCACGAGCGTGTGGGCCACGCAATACGGGATCGAGAACTTGGCCGACAGGCCGTCGCTGACCGCGTCGAGATGGGCGGCCTGACGGGCGCGCGGATGGACCACGACCTCGACCCGCTGCCCGTCGAGACGGTCGCCGCGCTCACGGGCCTCAAGCGCAGCGTCGATCGGTGCATGGGTGCCGAGGCAGCTCGGATACAGCTTGATCCAGTTGTGCGCGATCGCCCGGCCGGCGTCAGCGCCGTCCCCAGGCCAGCGCGCGCCCAGAACGCCCTCGAACCCGAGCGGCCCGTGGACGGCCCGCGGGTCCACCGTGGCGCCGGCCCGGGCCAGCAGCGCCGCCTGTACCCCCGCGGCCGCGGCCAGGCCGACCTGGATCGCCTTGCCGTCGGAGCCGAACGCCCCGCGCGTGCCGCCGGCGCGCAACAGCGAGACGGCGATGGCGCTGTCGCGCTGGCCGTCGGGCAGGTCGAGCAGGCGCGCGGCCGCGACCGCCGCGCCGATCGGCCCGCACACGGCGGTCGGGTGCCACCCGGCGTCGTAGAGCGCCGGGTGGCTGGCGGCGGCAACCGCCGCCATCGCCTCATACCCCTCGGCATACGCTCCCAGGGCCGCGCCCAGCGAGACCCCCAGGTGCGCCGCCAGCACCAGCGCGGCCGGCGCGCAGGCGGCACTGACGTGGGCCACTCCATCGGAGAAGGTGTCGTCGAAATCGAGGACGTGGCCGGCGGTGGCGGCGAAGGCGACGTCGGTCAGCAGGTCATCGCCCGCGGCGCGCACGGCCTGGGCGGCCCGCTCACCCGACCCCGCGCACGCGCACGCCATCCAGTCGGTGAACGCCAGCCGGTAGGCCGAGTCGAAATCCGCGCTGCCCATCCGGCTCAGGCCGTGCCGACGCCGGCCGGCACGGCCACGGCCGGGCGCACCGAGGCGATGACCCTCGTGCCCTCACGCGGAGACAGCGTGACGTTGCGCCGGGTCGGCCGCTCAGCTCGGTCGCTGGCCGCGCGCAGTGAGCGTGTGCGCAGCAGGACACGCAGGACGACGCGCATCTCCATCTCGGCAAAGGACGCCCCGAGGCACCGGCGCACGCCGCCCCCGAACGGGATCCAGGCGTAGGTCGACGGCTGCTGCTCGAGGAAGCGCTCGGGCCGGAAGGCCAGCGGTTCGGGGTAGAGGTCCGGTCGCGTGTGGGTCAGCCAGATGGCCGGCGTTACGTCTGTGCCCGCCGGGAGCGTCAGCCGATCGGTGCGCAGATCGGCGGCGAGCCGGCGGCCGGCGAGGGGCACGACCGGGCGCAGCCGCAGCGACTCCTGGATCACCGCGCGCATGTACTCGTCGGCCTCGGCCGCGTCGACCTCCGCGGTCAGGCGGGCCAGGGCGGCCGGGTTTCGCAGCAGCAGGTCGACCGTCCAGGCCAGCGCCGTGGCGGTCGTCTCGTGCCCGGCGAGCAGCAACGTGACCAGCTGGTCGCGCACCTCGCTGTCGTCCATCGCGCTGCCGTCGTCGAACCGTGCGAGCGTGAGCAGCGAGAGGATGTCCTGGCGCTCGGACACGGCAGGGTCTCGGCGGCGCTCGGAGATCTCGGCGAACAGCTCGGCGTCGATCTCGCCCGTCAGGTCGCGAAGCCTCCGGGTCCGCCCCGGCCGTCCGGTCCGCCGCGCAAGCATGATCCGCAGCTGCAGGCCCGAGGACGAGGTCGTGTTGAGCAGCTCGGGCAGCACCCGCCGTAGCCGTTGCAGGCGCTGCGGATCGGTGACGCCGAACACCGCCCGCAGAATCACCTCGAGCGTCGTCCGCTGCATGTGGGGGTGCAGCGCGAACTCCTCCCCGACCGGGCACAGGTCGATCTCCCGCTGGGCGATCTCGGCCACCAGGTCCTCGTAGGCGCGCATCCGCTCGCCGTGGAAGGGCGGCAGCATCAGCCGACGGCGCTGCAGGTGCTCGGCCCCCTCCTGGAGCAGGATCGAACGCGGTCCCATCACCGGCCTAAGCGAGAAGCTCCGTCCGGGCGGGAGTCCGTTCTCCCGCGCCGAGTACAGAACCCGGATGGCCTCCGGGTCGCTGATCATCACCAACGGCGTCTTGAAGCCGATGAAGCGAACGCTGAATGCGTCACCGAAGCGATCCCGGCAGGAGTCGAGGAAGGCGATCGGACGGGCGAGCCACCGAGCGGTCTGCACCGTCGGCGACTCGCTCGGCCCGGGCGGCAGAGAATCCGTTCCAGCGAGGGCGGTCATCTAGCTCGACCCCGCCTTCGTCCGGCGTCCGGTCGCGCGCTTGCGCGCCGGTCGCACGTCGTGCTTCTCGTTCCAGGCCAGCATCCGTTCGATCCAGTCGACGGCCTGCGAGGGGGTTCGGACGATGTGGAAGCCACCCGGGTAGCGGACGAGCTCCGCCTCCTTGCCCAGCACGCGCAGGCCGGTGTAGAGCTCCTCGCCCTGGCTGATCGGCACCCGAATGTCACCCTCCCAGTGGATGACCAGCACGGGGGTGCGGACCCGCGGCAGGTAGTGCAGGGGCGAGCGCTTCTCATACTCGGCGGCTCGCTTCCATGGGGTGCCCCCCATGTTGAACAGCGCGAACTCGGTTATGTCGGTGGTGAGCGCCATGCTCGTCTGGTCTATCACCGCGGCCACCGCCGTCGCCGCCCGGAAGCGATCCGTGTGGCCGACCAGCCACGTCGTCATGAATCCGCCGTAGGAGGCTCCACTGACGAACATCCGCGCCCCGTCGCCGACGCCGTCCTGAACGAGCCGGTCACAGCAGGCGAGGATGTCCTCGCTGTCGGCCCCTCCCCAGTCGCCGGTGCAGCCGGACGTGAACTCCTGGCCGTAGCTCGCGCTGCCCCGCGGGTTGGGCAGGACCACCGCGTAGCCGGCGGCGGCGATCGCCTGGTGCATGCTGAGGAACCTGCCGGAGGGCCAGAAGGCGTGAGGTCCGCCGTGGATGTCGAGGTGCACCGGCAGCTGCTCCGGCGCCTGGCCGGCGGGCAGGATCGTGAAGTATTCGACCATGGTGCCGTCGGGCCGAGTGACGGCGGCGCGGCCAACCGGGGCCAGCTCCACCTCGCGTAGCAGGTCGTCGTTGAGTTGGGTGAGCTGGACGCTGTCGCCGCCCGCCATGCTGCTCGCGAACAGCTCGCTGGGCCGATCGGGCCACGAGGCGGTGAAGGCCAGCGGGCGCCGGCCGGCGACCGCGGCGAAGCCGTCAATCTGGGTGGCGCCGCCCGCGATCTCACGACTCTGCCCCTGCCCGAGCCGGACCCGATGGACGCAGACGGCGCCGTGGTCGGCCACTAGCATCGCCAGCTCCCGCTCGCCGGTCCAGCGAATCGGCTGCGGAAAGCCTGGGCGGTAGAAAACCGGGCGATCGGTCCCCGCCGCCACCTCCTCAGGCGCGCCACTTCCGTCCGCGGGGACGACGAACAGGTGAGTGTCGGCATCCCACGCCTCCGTGTCCCGGCCGGCGAAGGCGATCATGGTGCCGTCGGGAGAGAACACCGGGAAGAACGCCCAGCCGCGGCCGTCGGTGAGGCGCCGCGCCCGGCCGCCGGATGTGGGCATCACCCAGATATCCATCCCCAACTGGCGGTCGTCGCGGCGCGCGTGACGGTCGGAGCCGTAGACGATCGCGGCGCCATCCGGAGAGAACGACGGGTCGGCGTGGTCGTACTCGCCGCGCGTCACCTGTGTCGCCGAGCCGTCCGCGACATCGATCGTGAACAGGTGGCTGCGCCCGTCCTTCCAGCCGATTCCGTCGAGCCGGGCCGCCAACCCCCGGGTCCGCCGCGGGGCGTTGCGCTCTCGCGCGGTGGCCTTCTCATGATCGGGCAGCCCGACCCGACACGCGACCACGACCCGCTGCGAGTCCGGCGACCACGCGAGCTGGCTCACCGGTCCCGGCAGCTGGCCGAGGCGGGCTGGGGCGCCGCCGTCGAGCGGGGCGAGCCGCACGTGGGCGTGCTCGGGTCGGTCATCGGTGACCGACAGGTAGGCCAGCCAACGGCCGTCCCGCGACCAGCGCGGGCTCTTGTCCGAGGGTCCTTCGCTGAACCGCCGAGCCGGCGTCGCGCAGTCGACCGCGGCCACCCAGATCGACGAGCGCAGGCGGTCCTTCTCCTCATCGGTGTCGACGACCACGAAGGCGACCCGCCGGCCGTCGGGTGACAGGTCGGGGTCGGCCGCCGTCCGCAGCCGGTGCGCGTCCTCAGGGCGGAATGCTCGCTTGGTCATGGGTCGCTCATCGTCCCCGGCTCACGGTCACCACCGCCCGCGGTGCACCACCTCGGCGAAGGGTCGCCGGTCCGGACGCTTGATGGGTCGCAGCGGCCGGTCGGCCGGGTAGCCGAAGTCGATCAGGTACGCCGCCCGGCGATCCTCCGGGAACCCGAGGACTCGCCGGGCCTGGTCCTGGTCGCTCACCGCCGAGTGGCCGCTTCCGATCCCGAGGTCGGCGGCGGCGATCATCATCGCCATCGTCGCCTGTCCGAGGTCGTACTGCGCTCGCTGCACGTCCCTCGGGTCATCGGCCTTGGTCACGAGCGCGATCGTCGCCGCCGAGTCGGCGACGTGTCCGGCGCCCCTCCAGACCTTGGCCAGCTCCTGGAGCTGCTCGCGATCGGTGACGACGACGAAGTCCCACGGCTGCCAGTTGCGCGACGAGGGCGCTCGGCGCCCCGCCTCGAGGATCCGGTCCAGGTCCTCGGCGGCCAGCGGCCGGTCAGCGAAGCTGCGCACGTTGCGGCGCGAGGCAATCGCATCCCAGGTTTCCATCGCGGCTCCCTTCCCGATCGTTCGGACCGAGAACTCTACGTCTTGCCGACCGATGCGCGGCGGGAGCTTCCTGCCGGCTCGCCCGTGGCCAGAGTGAGGAAGGCGCGGGCGGCCGCAGAGAGCGGCCCCGGACGGTGGACGAGGCCAACCCTGCGCGTGATGGTCGGGCGGGCGGCGCGGACGATCGCGCCGCGCCGCTGGGCCTCACGGGCCAGCGGGGCAGGTAGCAGGGCGGCGCCGGCGCTGGCCAGGACGAGCGGGACGATCGCCTCCCGCGCCGCCGCCTCGACGGCGATCTGAGGCGTGACGCCGACCGGTGCCAGGGCCTGCTCGAGCAGCATGCGGGTCGATGTGCCGGGCGGGCTGACCACGAGCGGGGTCCGGGCGAGCTCCCGGGCGCCGAGCGGCCTGCCTTCCGCCGGGTCGGCGTCGGGCGGAAGGACGAACAGCAGCTCCTGCTCGGCCAAGGGATGGGCGACGAGCTGATCGCGAGGCAGCGGGAGGTGCGCGGCCCCGAGCTCGCAGCTGCCGTCGCGCACCAGATCGCCCACTCCGGCGCCGCCCTCGGGCTCGAGGACCCGGACCTGGACCCCGGGGTGGCGCTCGCGGAAGCGCCCGATCAGGGTGGCCATCGGGTCGACGGCGAGCGTGGCCAGCGCAGCGATCTCGAGCGTGCCGGTCTTCAATTCCTGTACGCCGCTGATCGCAGTGCGCGCGTCGTCCATGGCGCGCAGGATCTGGCGGGCCGGGCCGACGAGCGCCTCCCCGGCGGAGGACAGGCGCAGACCGCGGCCGACACGGTGAAAGAGCGCCACGCCGAGCTCTTCCTCGAACGCTCGCAGCGCCTGCGAGAGCGACGGTTGCGCGACGTGGAGCCGCCGAGCTGCGGGCGTGACGCCGCCCTCGTCGACCACCGTGACGAAGTAGCGCAGGCGTCGATCATCCATAGGCAATTACATTCAATCATATCCATAATTCGTCTTTGACCTATGGGCGAAACGACGCTGAAATGGACGTGTGAGCCAATCCGCCGCCGTCCATCCCGTGCCCCGGTCACTCCGGGAACGCCTGCTCACTGAGCCGCGTCGGCCGGCGGCTGTACGCGAAAGCCCGCGCGCCCACTGGTACGTGATCGGCACCGTCTGCATCGGTGCCTTCATGGGTCAACTCGACGTCAGCATCGTGACCCTGGCCCTGCCCCAGCTCGGCCGCGACCTGCACGCGAGCGTCGGGGTGGTCGAGTGGGTGGCGCTGGCCTATCTGCTCGTGCTCGTGGCCACGGTCGCCGTCATCGGTCGGATCGCCGACGCGGTGGGACGCAAGCTGCTGTACATGTACGGGTTCGGCGTGTTCACGTTCGGCTCGGCACTGTGCGGGCTGGCCCCGACCTTGATCGTTCTGATCGCGGCTCGGGTCCTGCAGGCGGTCGGCGCGGCCATGCTGCAGGCCAACAGCGTCGCCCTGATCGCCGAGGCGATGCCGCGCCCGATGCTCGGGCGGGCCATCGGGGTGCAGGGCACCGCCCAGGCGCTCGGCCTCGCCCTCGGGCCGGCGATCGGCGGAGTCCTGATCGCCATCGGAGGCTGGCGCCTGATCTTCCTCGTAAACCTCCCAGCCGGGGCCGTCGGGCTCGGGCTCGGGTGGTTTCTTCTCCCGCGCAGCCGCTCCCGCCGCGCGATCGACGGGCGCGATCGCCTCGGCGCCGTGCTCCTGGCTCTGGCGGCCGCCGGGCCGCTCGTGTACCTGTCGCTGGCCAGTCGGGCGGGCTACGGGAGCCCGGTGCTCCTGACCGCGCTCGCCGCCGGATTGGCGGCCGGCGTCGGCTTCGTGGCCCGCGAGCGCCGAGCCCCCGCTCCGCTGATCGACCTCTCGATCTTCAGCCGTCGCGAGCTCTCTGTCGGCCTGAGCACCGGGCTCGTGTCCTACCTCGTCCTGTTCGGGACACTGTTCGTCGTCCCGTTCTACCTGACGGCGGGGCACGTGGCCCCGGCGCGGGTGGGCCTGGAGCTCTCGGTGCTGCCGATCGCCATCGGCATCGCCGCTCCGATCGCCGGGCGGCTCGTGAACCGCGTCGGGCATCGACCCCTGACCAGCGGCGGCCTGCTCCTGACCGCCTGCGGCCTGTTCGAGATCGCCCTCGGCCACGGGACCACCGGCCTCGTCGCCGGCCTCGCACTCGCCGGCCTCGGGCTGGGCGCCTTCACCCCGGCCAACAACGCCACGATCATGTCCGCGTCTCCCCCCGGCCACACCGGCGTGGTCAGCGGCGCCCTCAACATGACCCGCGGCCTCGGCACCGCCATCGGAGTCGCGCTGGCCAGCGCGCTCTACCTCGCCGCCGCCGGCGCCAGCCCCGCCCACGCCACGATCGCCGACGCCGCCCACGGCCTCACGGTCGCACTGGCCACCCTGGGCTGCATGGCGCTCGCGGCGGGCGTGGCCCTGCTTGTCGAGCGGACCCGCGCGACGGTGCCGAGGCCGCAGCGCGTCCGTGTGCAGTAGCGGGTAGCACCCGCAGCGTGGCACACACCCCCGGCGGTTGCTTGTGACTTGCTCACAACCCGCCCGCCCGCTGGAATGGACAAAGGCGCCAGGGTGGGCGAGAAACGGGAATATGCGATATGCGGCCCGTTTTTCACCCACCCTCCGAGTTCTTGCTCTAAGCACTCGAAGCTGATTGTGATCTGATCACACCTTAACCTCATTTCAGGACAGCCACTGAGCATGGGGCATGGCAGGTCAGATCGATGGGCGATGGGGCGATGATCTCGCTGACGCGTTCGAGCTGATCGTCAATCGCCGCCCGTCGGCGGTGACCGACTGAGCTCAGGGACGGTTCAGGGAATCTCCCGATACCCGATTGGCGACGCCCCGGTCAAGCTGGGGTCGTGGCGACGTTCGTCCTCATGCACACTCACAGGCCGGACGAGTGCTCCATCACCGCCGCCGCGTGGAGGGGCTTCTCCAGCCCGCTTCGTCACGGCCGGCCCCTAGGGTCGTGCGCGAACGGCGGGCACCGGGTGTGGTGGACCGTGGAAGCCGCGGACGCGGAGGCGGCGCTGTCGCTGCTGCCTCATTTCGTCGCGCAACGGACGGTCGCCGAGGAGGTCCGGGAGGTGCCCCTCCCCTAAGCGGGCGCGCAGATGCCGACCAGAGCTCAGGAGAACACATCCCCCCGCCTGCTCAACCGAGATCGGCTGGCGGATCACATCGACCGGCTCTACCGGGCGGCCTGGGCGATGTGCGGTTCGCCACAGGACGCCGAGGACCTCGTCCAGGAGACGTTCGTCAACGTCCTCAAGCGCCCCCGGGTACTGCGTAACGACAACGAGATCGGCTACCTGCTGCGAGCCCTGAAGAACACCCACGCCAGCTGGTACCGCAGCGGCGCGCGCCGGCGAGAGGAGCGCCAACTGTTCGAGGAGGACGCGCCCTCCACCTCGGGGGACGTCGTGAGCTCGCGGGAGATCATGGAGGCGATCGCCAGCGTGCCGGCCCCCTACCGCGACGCGGTGATCGCGGTCGACGTCCTGGGAATGTCCTACCGGGAGGCCGCACGCTCGGTCCGCGCCCGCGAAGCGACGGTCACGACCCGGCTGCACCGCGGCCGCCAGCACGTGGCCCGGCAGTTGACCGGGGTCGGCACTCCGTAACTATCCCGCAGTCAGTCCGGGTCGCGCCCGGTCAAGGCCGGGACCTGGCCCTCCGCGCCCGGGCGCTCGGCCGTGACGATCGAGGCCAGGGCGGCGCGGGAGCTGATGCCGAGCTTCTCGTAGATGTGGGCGAGATGGGTCTCGACCGTCTTCTCGCTCACGAACAGGGCGCTGGCGACCTCGCGGTTTCGCCTGCCCGCGGCCACCAGGGAGGCCACCTCCCGCTCGCGCGGGCTGAGGGCCGCGGTGACGGTCCCGGCGGGTACGCTGCGCACGCGCCGCGGGCGACGCCGGCCGAGACGGCGCAGCTCGCGAGCTGCCGCGTCGGCTTCGCGCATGGCTCCACGGGCCACGAGCGTCCGCTCGGCGATCTCCAGCTCGGCGATCGCTCGGTTCGTCTCGCCGCCGCGGCCCAGGGCCGTCCCGATGATGGCCCGTGCTCGGGCGCCCAGGAGCGGATTGCCGGCGCGGTCGCCCAGCGGGATCGCCTCCCGCGCGCTGGCGATCGCGCCGTCGGTGTCGCCGCGGGCCAGGAGCACGGCGGCGCGGGCGTTGAGCGCCGTCGCCGTTCGCAGCGGCAGTGATGTCGCCCGGGCCCGCGCCTCCGCCGTCACCGAGGACTCCTCCGCACCATCGAGATCGCCGAGAGCGAGCTGCGTACCGATGAGCAGCTCCCAGCCCTGCCCGCCCCGCAGGTCGAGCAGCCGCTGGTCGGGCCCGGCCTCGAACGCGGCCAGCTCGACGCGGGCGCCCGCCGCGTCGCCCGCGGCGTTCAGGGCGGCGGCGAGGTGCAGGCGCGAGAGGCTCGAAAAGTACGTCTCGGCCACGCGGTCGGAGCGCACCACGGCCTCCCGCGCGCTGGCCAGCGCCCGGGCCGTATCGCCGGCCCAGGAGCAGACCATCGCGTCGGCCCAGAGCGCCCATACCGTGAACTGATCGTTCCCGGTCAGAACCGCGGCGTCCGTTGCCGTCTCCGCGACCGCGGCCGCCTCGGTGATCCGTCCCTGCATGAACAGGGCGTTGGTCTGCTGCACGAGCAGACCGGGGATGTACGGGCCCTGGCCGGTTATCCTGGCCAGGCGCAGCCCCCGGCGGGCGCACTCGAGCGCATAGTCGATCTGCTCGAGCGCGGACGCCGCCTGCCCGACGTATCCGGCGGCCTCGATGTGCTGGGCCAGCTGCTCGTCCGAGAGCGCGGCGTAGTCGGCCTTGGACTCCTCGAGCTGCTCCCGCGCCTGCACCGGCCGGCCCGTGGACGCGCTGGCCACGCCGCACAGCGCGGCGGCCCAGCTCGCGAACAGCCGCTCACCTCGGGGGCGAGCTTGGGCCGACACGCCCTGTGCGACCTCGTACATCTCGGCGAACTCCCCCCGCCAGTAGTGATCGAGCGCGAGCTCGAGGGTCAGGCGCAGCGCGGCTGAGCTCTCCGGCGCCAGGGCCTCGAGCATGTTCGCCACCAGCGGGCGCGAGTCGAGCGGGCGACCGGCCATCCGCCTGGCAAAGGCGATCCTGGCCACGAGCTCGGCGCGGTCGGCTACGCGCTCTCCAGGTAGCAGGCCGACGGCCTCGTCGAGCACCTCAAGTGCCTGGTCGTAGGCCCCCGCGAAGGTCAGCGCGCTGGCCACCTCGGCCAGGAGCGGCAACCGACGCTCGGTCCCGTCGTGGACCGGCAGCAGGCGGGTGGCGGCGAGCAGCCACCGCCCGGCCGTCTCCGGCGCGCGCGGGGCGGCATCGCGCCCGGCCTGCACGAGCAGGGCGATCGCCTCCTCATCACCCGTGGTGGCAAAGTTCTCGACGTGGTGAGCGCGGGCGCTGGCTGGCGCGTGCGCCTGCGCCAGAGCCGCCGACGCACGCTGGTGAGCGCCGATTCGCCAGCCCCGGGGCATGCCGTCGTACACCGCCCTGCGCACGATCGGATGCCGGAAGCGAAAGCGCCGGGGCGCGTCGGTGGCGCGCACGAAGTCGAGCTTGAGGAGCTCGTCGATCGCGGTCAGAACCGACGGCAGGTCGCGCTCGGCGATCGCCGCGATCAGCTCGGGCTCGAACGGATCGCCTGCCACTGCGGCTGCCTGCAGGGCGACCCGAGCCTGATCCGAGACCCCGATCAGCTCCTCCTCGATCGCGGCGATCACGGCCCGAGGAACCGCTTTACCCCGCCGCTCAGAGTCGGATCGCTCCGGAACCTGCCCCGAGTGGCGAGAGCGCGCGAGCTGCTCGATGTAGAACGGATTGCCGCCGCTCTCGCGGTACAGGTTCTCACGCGTCACTGCATCGACGCCTGGCCCGATCAGCGCTCGAGCCTCCCTCGAACTCAGCGGCGCGAGCTCCAAGCGGCTGCCCATTCCCCCCCGCGCCGTGCCCTCCAGCGCGGCCAGCAGACGGGCCGGAACGTGCCGGTAGGCGACCGCCATCAGCAGCGGCCCGCGGAACCGGCGCACCAGGTGGGCCATGACCTCGACCGACGCCGCGTCGGCCCAGTGGACGTCATCCAGAGCCAGCAGCACCGGTTGGCGCCGGGTCAGGCGCTCGAGCACGCTCCTGATCGCGTAGTGCAACCGGTAGCGCTCGGCGCCCTCCCCCGGGCCCTGGGCGCCGGTCCGGTCCGGGCGCGGGAGTGAGGGGAAGATCGAGGCCAACTCGCCGAGCACGTCCTCGTCCAGCGCACGCAGCGTCGCCGGCTCCAATGCCGCGAGGTAATCGTTCAGCGCGTCGACGATCAGCCCGAAGGGGATGTCGCGTTCGAACTCGGCCGCGCGCCCGTTGAGAACCAGGTAGCCGCGAGCGTCGCCTCGGCGGCAGAGCTCGGCCAGAAGACGGGTCTTTCCGATCCCGGGCTCGCCGACGATCTGCACGAACCACGGCTCTCGGGCCGCGAGCCGTTCGAGCGCTTGGTCCAGCTCGGCAAGTTCGCGGGCCCGGCCGACCAGCCCACCAGCGTCATCTGCGTCCATCACGACTCCCCGGGAGGTCGTCCCAGCGTACTGAGTGCGGGCCCCGACCGGCCATAACACCGGCATAACCCCGTTACGTCCCCGTTATCGCCGATCGCGTACAACCGAGGCCCATGCGCACCGCAGCCATTCCGAACATCCGCCCCCTCACGGTGGTGCTCGCCGTCGGCGCGTGTGCCCTGGCTCTGGCCGCCTGTGGGGGGTCCGGCTCGGACCCGAGCGGCTCGAGCGGGTCCCAGGCGGCCAAGCGCGCCGGCGGGCTCGCCTTCTCGGAGTGCATGCGGAGCCATGGCGTGCCCGACTTCCCCGACCCGAGCACCTCGAACGGCGGCGGCGTCCAGATATCGGCCAGCGCGCGCGCGGGCTCCGGCCAGTCGCTTTCGGTCAACGGGGTCCCGGTCAACGCACCGGCGTTCCAGTCGGCGATGAACGCCTGCCGCAAGGACCTGCCCAAGGGCGGCGCCCCGCCGGCTTCGGTGGCCCAGCTGCGGACCGCCGCGCTGGCCATGGCCCGGTCCATGCGCTCGCACGGCGTCCCGAACTTCCCCGATCCGAAGATCGGCACCGGCCCCGGCGGCGCGGGCGTCGGCGTCCAGATCGGCGGGCCCGGGAGCGGCATAGACCCGAGCTCGCCGGCCTTCCAGACCGCCGCGAGGATCTGTAAGCCGCTGTTCGCTCGGCAGACGGGGCACGGCGGGGGCGGGGCCGCCGGGCCGTAGGCGCCCGCGCCGCCGACCTCTGTCTCAACGCACCCCCCGACGCCCCGGACGAACGCGCCCTCTCTTAAGTGGCGCCGGCGACGGTGGCGCCCGGTCGCACGCCGGAGCTCTGGCGGCGCAGAAAGTCAAGCGCGGTGTCGGTGAAGCGCCCGTCGTACTCGTGTCCGGCCCCGGGGATGACTGCGAGCTCGGCGTTGGGGAGCAGCCGCAGAAGCTCGATCGTCTGTTCGAGCGAGACGAAGCGATCGCGGTCGCCGCCGAGCAGGAGCGTCGGCGCGACGACCCGGGCGAGCTGATCCGGGCCGAGCTCGAACGCTCGCGTCCAGAGGTCCCAGACCTGGGGAGCGAGGCTCGCCCAGTCGGAATGGTGAATGCCGCAGCTGGCGGCCATTTCGGGATGCTCGACCGACCACGTCGGTGCCGCGAAGCCGCCGGGACCGACGTACTCCACCATGCTCGCGTAATACGTGGGCGTCAGCTTGTGCATCACCGCGCTCAGCACCAGCGCCGTCGGGAAGCGGGGGACCTGGATCGCCACCTCGAGCGCGACCTGCGCTCCATCCGAGAAGCCGTAGAAGGCCGCCTGCTCGATGTCGAGGTCGGCCGCCAGGGCCAGCATGTCCTCGGCGATCTCGTCGTAGCGAAGATCCTCACGCGGGTTGGCCGACCCGCCGTGGCCCGGGGTGTCGGGCGCAATCACCCGAAAGTGGCGGCTGAAGGCCGGCAGGACCCCGCCCCAGTTCCAGCTCGCGGTCATCGTGCCGCCGTGGAGCAGAAACAAGGGCGGCCCGTCAGACGGGCCGCCTTCGAAATACACGAGGTGGCGGTAGCGCTTGGACTCGAGCTCGACCATCAGCGATGGTTCGGCGCGCCGGAACGAGATCGGGGAGCACCGGTGCTGCTCCGGACGACGAGCTCGGACTTGATCACGCGTCGCTCCGGGTTGGGAGATCCGCTCTCGATCTGGTCCAGCAACAGCTCAAGGCCCTCGCGGCCGGCTTCCTGGAAGTCCTGATGGACGGTGGTCAGCGGCGGGGAGAAGTAGGCCGCCTCAGGAATGTCGTCGAAGCCGACGACGCTGACATCGCCGGGAACCGACAGCCCGCGTTCGCTCAGGGCGAGGAGCACCCCGAGGGCCATCTGGTCGTTGCCCACGAAGACCGCGGTGAGCTCGGGAATGCGAGCCAGGATCCCACCGGCCTCGTAGCCCGAACGGGCGCTCCAGTCACCGGCCAGGGGCATCGTGACCTCGGCTCCCGCGGACTCCAACGCGGCCTTCCAGCCGCTGATCCGGTGCTGGGTCTGCATCCAGTCGAGCGGGCCGGCGACGTGGAAGACGATCTCGTGGCCGAGCTCGAGCAGATGCTCGGTGGCGCTCCGGGCGCCCGAGGTCTGGTCCACGGTCACGCTGGCCACGGGCGCCTGCGGATCGCCTTCGATGGCCACCACGGGCAGGTCGGGCGGAAGTACGGTCAGGGCGTCGCCGGCCTCTTCGACCGGAGCGATGACCAGCAGGCCGGCCATCCCCTGCTCGGCCAGCCGGTCTACCGCGCGACGCACCGACACCCGGTCGACCGAGTCGAGGCTGGCGATGCTGACGAAGTAACCGGCCGCGCGAGCGGTGCGCTCGATCCCATACAGCGCGGTCAGGCCCGACCAGTCGGCCACGTCGAGCGCGAGTACGCCGAGCGTCTGCGACCGCCCGGTGACCAGCGAGCGAGCCGCGTTGTTGGGCCGATACCCCAGCTGCTCGATCGCGGCCAGGACCCGAGCCCGGGTGGACTCGCGCACGTTCGGCTGGTTGTTCAACACGCGAGAGACGGTCTGGTAGGAGACCTCGGCCAGGGCGGCCACATCGGTGATCGCCGGGGGCCGCGCGGGCCGTCCGGTCGCGGTGCTGGCCTCCGCCGTGCCCGCTCCCCTGTCGTGTGAACGTTTCATTAGGGGCCCATCATACCGCACGGGCCAGCTCAGGAAAAGGGCAAAACGTGAAGGTTCACAATTTCGCTTGCCATCCGCGCTTATCCTGCCTATACTGCCGCTCCGCCCGTTCAGGCTTCTCGTATTGATTCACCTGCCAGCGATCAATATGAACGTACACACAGAAGGGATTGGGATGAGGATCAACGATCATCTTGCGGTCCTAGGTGGTTCCCGCCGGCGGGGGCCACTGAGGCCTATGGCCATCGCCGCCGCCGCGACGCTCGCGCTCGTGCTTGCGGGATGCGGCGGCTCGTCCTCCAGCGCCACCTCGTCGGACGCCGCGGCCGGGACGCCCCAGCACGGCGGCAATCTCGTGATCGACACGGCCACGCCGACGCAGGACTTCGACGTCAACACGACGAGCGACAACGAGTCGATCTGGCCGCTGGACGAGATCGCGGAGGAGCTCTACGTCAACGGGCGCGACGGCAAGTCGCTGGTCCCGTGGCTGGCCACCGGCTACACCCTGTCAGCCGACAAGCTCACCTGGACCTTCCAACTTCGCCACGGCGTTCGCTTCTCCAACGGCCAGCCGATGACCTCCGCGGACGTGGTCTGGTCGATCACGCAGTCGCTGAACCCCAAGAGCACTTGGTCCTTCATCGACTCGCCGATCAAGAGCGCGGTCGCCGACGGCCCGTACGCGGTGAAGATCACCACCAAGCAGCCGTGGGCCCCCCTGCTGGCCGACCTCGCCCTGTTCGCGAACGCCGTCTTCCCCGACCACTACCTGGGCGAGAGTCGCGCTCAGTTCTTCCAACACCCGGTCGGCACCGGACCGTTCGAGTTCGACCAGTGGGTCAAAGGTCAGTACCTGCGGCTGCGCCGCAACCCGTACTACTGGCAGGCTGGAAAGCCCTACCTGGACACGATCACCTACCAGGCCGTGTCCGACGCCAACACCCGCGTCCTGCAGCTGCGGGGCGGCCAGGCCCAGATCATCGAGCAGGCGCCGTTCGCGCTGCTGCCCTCGCTCCAGTCCGAGGGCTACCAGCTGGGGCTGTTCCCCTCGACGCGGATCGACTACGTGACCATGAACGAGCTGTCCAAGCCGTTCCAGAACCTCAACGTCCGGCTGGCGATCGCGCACGCAATCAACCGAGCGGCGATCATGAAGGCGGTGTTCTTCGGCCACGGGCAGGTGGCGAACTCGTCCCTGATGCCCAACGTGACCTACTACAGCCCCGTCGGGCTCCCCAGCTATGACCCGAGCCTGGCTAAGCAGGAGCTCGCGGCCTCCCCGTATCCCCACGGCGGCTTTAGCATCGACTTCATCGCCGGTTCTGGCGACCCGGTGCAGACCTCCGTCTCGCAGATCGTCGCCGCCGAGCTCAAGCCCTTGGGGATCAACGTCAAGATCCGTCAGCTCGATCCCTCCGAGGTGACCGCCCAGGAGCAGTCCTTCCACTTCGGCATGCGCGAGACCTACTGGACGATGGACATCATCGACCCCGACGAGTACGTGTCGTTCGTGCTCTGTGGCTCCTGCGGCTCGTTCGCCAACTGGACCCACTTCAACAGCGCCCAGATCGACAAGCTCACGACCCAGGCCGAGACCACGTTCAGCTCGAGCGATCGGGGCACCATCTACGCCCAGATCCAGAAGCTGTCCAGCGCCCAGAGCCCGATCGTCTGGCTCGGCTACAGCCCGTATTCGTACGTCTACAGCTCAAAGGTCCACAACTACTACGTCTATCCAGAGGGCAACACCCATTTCGAGGACGTCTGGCTGTCCCAGTGAGACCCACAGGCGGCCGGGACCCGACGGGCGCACGCGCACGGGAATGAGGCTGTGCTTCGCTACCTAGGCTGGCGCCTGCTGCAGCTCCTGCCGGTGCTGCTCGGCATCACCGTCGCGTCGTTTCTGTTGCTGCACCTCGTGCCGGGCGACCCGGCGCGGACGCTGCTGGGCGTCCGCGCCACCCCGCACGAGGTCGCCGTCCTGCGCCGCGAGTGGGGCCTGGACAAGTCGCTGCCGGTTCAGTACGTCGATTACCTCGGGCGGGTGCTGCACGGCAACCTCGGCACGTCGATCTACTACCAGACCTCGGTCGCGTCGCTGATCGGCCACGCGCTCCCGGTGACGCTGGCCATGCTCGGCCTCGGCGCCCTGTTCGGGATCATCTTCGCGGTGCCGCTGGCCCTGCTGGCCGCGACCCGCCCCGGCCGGCCCGCCGACCACGTGATCCGGGTGGTCCCGCTGATCGGTCTCGGGATGCCGCCGTTCTGGGTCGGCTTCATCCTTCTGATCCTCTTCTCGCTCACCCTCCACGTGTTTCCGGCCGGCGGCTACGGGACCTCGTTCGGCGGGCACGTCAAGTCGCTCATCCTCCCCGCGATCACGGTCGCCGCGGTGACCACCCCGATCCTCGTCCGCAGCCTGCGCACCTCGCTGATCGAGGTCCTCGACTCGGACTTCGTCCGCGCCGCCAACGCCAAGGGGCTCTCCTCCCGGCGCGTGCTGATCCGCCACGGACTGCGCAACACGCTGGTCCCCGCGGTCAGCGTCCTGGCCGTCAACCTCGGCTTCCTGCTCGGCGGGACCGTCGTGGTCGAGAACGTCTTCGGGCTGCCGGGCATGGGCAACCTGCTCCTGACCGGCATCTTCAACCGCGACTTCGACGTCGTCCAGTCGGTCACGCTGGTCTACGCGGTGATCGTGGTGCTCATCAACCTGAGCGCCGACCTGGCCTACGCCGGACTCGATCCGAGGGTCGTGCTCGGGCAGTGACCGGGTCCGGAGCAGCCCGATGAGCGTGCCCGCGGCGGTCGCCGAACTCGAGCTCCAGGGCACGCGCACGCGGCGCATCCACCGACTGGGGTGGCTGCGCAACCGCACGCTCGTGAGCGGCATCGTCCTGCTGACGATCCTGGCCGCGATGTTCGCGGCGGCACCGCTGCTGACCTCGCACTCCCCCGACACCCAGGATCTGCTGAACGTCCTGGCCAAGCCGTCGTCGTCGCATCCGCTCGGCACGGACGAGCTCGGACGCGACGTCTGGGCCCGCCTGCTCTACGCCGGTCGGATCGACCTCGCGCTCGGGATCGCCGCCGTAATCGCCCCGTTCATCCTCGGCACGACCCTGGGCCTGCTCGCCGGCTACCTCGGCGGCTGGGTCGACACGGTGATCATGCGCGTGCTCGACGTCGTCGTGGCCTTCCCGTTCTTCGTCCTCGTGATCGCGGTCGTGTTCGCGCTGGGCTCCGGGGTCAAGGCGATCTTCATCGCGATCACCGCCGTGGCCTGGGTCTCGTACACGCGCATCGTCCGCGGCGAGGTGCTCGTGGCCAAGCGGGTCGGCTACGTGCAGGCCGCCCAAGCGGCGGGACTTTCCACGCCACGCATCCTCCTGCGGCACCTCACGCCCAACGTGCTGACCCAGGCCCTGATCTACGCCATGAGCGACATCGTCCTGACCATCCTGGCCATCGTGACGCTCGGCTTTCTCGGGCTCGGCGTCCAGCCGCCCACGGCCGAGTGGGGCGGGATGATGCAGGCCGGGGAGAGCTTTCTCTCGATCAGGCCGCTGCTGGTCACCGCACCCGGCATCGCCGTCGTCCTCACCGGGCTGGCGCTGTCGCTGATCGGCGACGGGCTGGCCAGCGAGCTGGGACGGCGGCAGTGACCGTCGAGCCCCTGCTCTCGATCAGCGGCCTGACCGTCACGATGCCCGGTCGCGAAGGACCCCTGACCGTCGTGGAGGACGTCGACCTGGAGCTCGGTCGCGGCGAGGCGCTCGCGCTGGTCGGGGAATCCGGGTGCGGCAAGACCAGCACGCTACTGGCCGTCCTGCGACTGCTGCCGCGCGGAGCGGCGATCGCCGGCGGCCAGATCAGGTTCAACGGGCGCGAGATCACCGGGGCCTCCGAAGGCGAGCTGCGCGCGCTCCGCGGCGGGCAGATCGGCGTAATCTGGCAGGACCCGCTCGCCGCCCTGAACCCGGTGATGAGGGTCGGCCCGCAGATCGCCGAGACCGTCCGCGCGCACGCAGGCGCCGACCGGCGGGCCGCAGACAGGCGCGCGAAGGACCTGATGCGCCTGGTCGAGCTGCCGGATGTCGAGCGGACCTTCCGGGCCTATCCGCACCAGCTCTCGGGCGGCCAGCGCCAGCGGGTGGTGGTCGCCGCGGCGATCGCCGCCGACCCGCTGCTGCTCCTGGCCGACGAGCCCACCACGGCGCTCGACGTCACCGTCCAGGACCAGGTGCTCGCGCTGCTGGCTCGGCTGCGCCGCGAGCTCGGACTGGCGCTCATGCTCGTGACCCACGACCTGGCCGTGGTCGGCGAGACGTGCGAGCGCGTGGCGGTCATGTATGCCGGCCGGATCGTCGAGCTCGGCCCGAGCGCTGAGGTATTCGCCGCTTCCCGGCATCACTATTCGGCCGGCCTGCTGCGAGCCGCTCCTGACGTGGACCGGCCCGGCGTGCGTCCCAGGGGGATCCCCGGCGCGCCCCCGGCGCATGTGGCTGTGGACGCGTGCGCCTTCGCCCCTCGGTGTGGGCGCGCCGACGAGGTCTGCGTGACCGTCACCCCGGATCTGAGCGGGGACGCGACTCACCGGGCGGCCTGCCACCACCAGCTCCGGGCCGCGGTGCAGCCCGCTTCCAGCTCCGGTCCGGTCCAGGGCCATGGCTGACCAGCTGCTCGAGGTCCGCGGCCTGAACGTCGCCTACCCGGGCCGCGGGCGTCACGGGCGCACGGTGCACGCGGTGAACGGGGTGGGCCTAGCCCTGGCCCGCGGCGAGACCCTCGGCCTGGTCGGCGAGTCCGGCTGCGGGAAGACGACGCTGGCCAAGGCCCTGCTCGGGCTGGAGCCCTCCACCGGCGAGATCCTCCTCGGCGGGGACCCCCTGCCGCCTAAGCGCACGCGCGCCCAGGCCCGGCAGATGCAGATCGTCTTCCAGGACCCATACGCCAGCCTCAATCCGCGCATGTCGGTCCGCTCGACGCTGGCCGAGATGGTGCGCGTGCACAGGCTCCGGCTGCGCGAGCTGATCGACGCCCGCGTGCGCGAGCTGGTCGACCTGGTCGGCCTCCCGGAGCGCGCGCTCGACGTGCGGCCCGCCTCCCTGTCGGGGGGCCAGCGCCAGCGGGTGGCCATCGCCCGCGCCCTGGCGCTGGAGCCGACGATTCTGATCGCGGACGAGCCGACCACCGCCCTGGACGTGTCCGTGCAGGCCGTGATCCTCGAGCTGTTCGCGCAGCTCCGGGAACAGCTCGGGCTCGGACTGCTGCTGATCACCCATAACCTCGCGGTGGTCAGCGCGATCTGCGACCGGATCGCAGTCATGTACCTGGGGCGGGTGGTCGAGCTGGCCCCGACCGCGACGCTGCTGGCCGATCCTCGCCATCCCTACACCCGGCGGCTGGTCGCCGCGGTTCCCCGGCTGGGCGCGCACGGCCGCGCGCCGATGGCCGCGCTGGCCGGCGACCCCCCGGACCCGGCCAACATTCCTCCCGGCTGTCCCTTCAACCCCCGTTGCCCAGAGGCGACCGAGCACTGCACGGTCGTCCGACCGGAGCTCACCGTCGGCACAGCGGACTCCAACGGGCAAGGCGCGGGATCGCACCTGGCTGCCTGCCACTACGCGTGGCAGCCAGCCGCAACCGCACGACCGCCCGGCACCTCCGGGCAGAAAGGAGTCTGACATGCGCAGACTCGTCTGTGTGGCGTCGCTCGTCGCCGCCGCACTGTGTCTCGGAGACGCCGCCACCGCCGGTGCGGCGTCCGGAGGCGTCGCCCTGACGCCGCCGTTGGGCTGGAACAGCTGGAATGCGTACCAGTGCACCGAGGTGGCCGGAACGATCGAGGCGGCCGCCGCCGCGATCCACGGCTCGGCCGTGCCCGGCTCCCCGCCGGCCCCCGGCTCGCTCCAGTCGGTCGGCTAGGACTACGTCAACAACGACGGCTGCTGGAACGACCTCGTCGGCGAGGGCACCCCCGATCCGGGCGGCAACGCCACGTACTTTCCCGGGGCCCGCCGCGGCCCGACGTCGCCGCCGGCCGAGTCCTGCGAAGTGGTGGACGGCCGCCTGCCCGGCCCGGGCGGACCCGGCACCGGGCAGATCTTCATCAACCCCTATGAGTTCCCGCCCTCGAGCACCCCGGCCTCGGTCGGCTACTGGACGCCCACCCAGCCAAAGGCGTGCCTCAACGACGGGATCGAGGTGGTGGCCAACTACGTCCACTCGCTGGGGCTCAAGTTCGGCCTGTGGGCCGACGACGGCAACAACTGGAACTGCGAGGAGATCCCGGGCTCCTACGGCTTTGACGCCGAGGACGCCCAGACTTTCGCCTCGTGGGGCGTCGACTACCTGAAGGGCGACTGGGGCTGCGGCTCGCGGTCGGTGGACCCGTTCACCCTCCAGACCGGCCTCGGGCCGTCGTTCCCGCTCGACGCCGCCTCGACCGAGACCATGTACACGGCGTTGAGCCAGGCGCTGCAGGCCACCGGCCGGTCGATCGTGTTCGCCGCGGACGGAGCCGGGGTGACCCCGACCGCCGACCCGTGGCTGCTCACCGACGGCCCATCGCTGGTCAACCAGATCCGTCCGGTGGGCAGCGGCGACTCGTTCTCGAACCTGCTCTCGATCGTCAACACCGACATCCCCGATGCCGACGCGAACGACCAGCCCGGCTTCTGGGTTGATCCGGACATCATGGAGGTCGGCAACGGCGGGCTCGGCGGCCAGGCCGGCGATCAGGCCGAGATGTCGCTGTTCTCGGAACTGTCGATGCCGTTGCTGACCAGCACCCAGCTCGGCGGCACCGGCACCGGGTGCACGAGCTTCGGCACCCCGGCCTCGTACTCGGGCCCGACGCTGCCGAGCATCCCGTTCTACACGCCGCCGACCGACGTCGCCGACTCGATGTACTCGAGCTACGCGACGACGACGTTCACTCCGCCCGCGGACACCACTCCCGGCCAAGGCGTGGCCTGCGGGCTGACGCCGTACCTGGCGTCGATCTTCGGCAATGCCGACGTGGTGTCGGTCGACCAGGACCCGCTGGATCAGGCCGGGCACATCGTCAGCTCGGCGACCAACCAGCTGGTGCTGTCCAAGCCGCTGGCCAACGGTGACGTCGCTGTGGTCCTGTTCAACGAGGACCAGAGCTCGCCGGCCACCATGAGCACAACCGCGAGCGCGGTCGGTCTGGATTCTGCGCCGGCGTATGCAGTCGAGGACCTGTGGACCAAGAGCGTCTCGCAGACCACGGGTGACATCAGCGCCGACGTCCCGGCCGGCGGAGTCGTGATGCTGCGGATCGCCCCGGCCAGCGTCGACGCGGCCTGCGCCGGGGTGGCCTCCGGTGCCACGGTGAGCAAGAGCCTGTCGGTCCCGGCCGGGAGCTTCTGCCAGCTCTCGAACGTGACCGTCAGGGGCAACATCGCGGTCGGGACCGGGGGCTACCTGTCCCAGGACGGCGGCCACGACGCCGGCAACGTCCAGTCCACCGGCGGCAACGTGCTGCTCGCCGAGACCTCGGTGGCCGGCAATATCGGCACGCAGGGGTCTGCCGTCCAGCTCCGCGGCGTGTCCGTCAACGGAAACGTCACGCTGGATCAGGCCGACGGGCTCGCCGTCGTATGCGGGACAACGATCGGCGGCAACCTCGCCCTGGAGGGATCCGCGGCCCACGCCGACCTGTGCGCCAACTCGGTCGCCGGCAACGTCCAGGTGCAGGGCAACATGGGCAGTGTCTGGGTCCTGGACAACAGTGCCGACGGCAACCTGTCGTGCACGGACGACACCCCGGCCGCGACCAGCAACGGCAACACGGTCAAGGGTCACGAAGGGGGCGAATGCACGAGCTGACCCCACGGGGGCGGCGGCGTCGGGCCGCCGCCCCCCGCCCCCTTCGCGCGCCGGTCGTCGCATCGCGGCACACTGCGGTCCGCCGAGCGACCGAACGCCTGCCAGTGCCCACCTCCGTCACCGCCTTCGCCCCTGGCCGGGTCACCGCCTTCGCCCCAGGCCGCGTCAACCTGATCGGCGAGCACACCGACTACAACGACGGGCTCGCGCTGCCCTTCGCGATCGGCGCCGGGGTGACCGTCAAGGCGATCGCCCTGGCCGGCCGGCGGGTCGAGGTGGCCGCCGTCGACCTCGATGCCTCGGACAGCATCGACATCGATCGGCCGCAGACGGCGGGGGACTGGCGCGCGTTCGTGCGGGGCGCGGTCGCCGAGTTGACCGTCGCTGGCGTGCCGGTGCCCGGCGCCTGGCTGGAGATCGCCGGCACCGTGCCC
Source organism: uncultured Solirubrobacterales bacterium (assembly GCA_963704385.1). Taxonomy (GTDB): domain Bacteria; phylum Actinomycetota; class Thermoleophilia; order Solirubrobacterales; family Solirubrobacteraceae; genus Palsa-465. The sequence continues at coordinate 2,984,334 of OY969904.1, read as the reverse complement.
CGGGGCGCGGGGCTGTCCTCGTCGGCGGCGCTCGAGGTGGCCCTGGTCACCGCGCTGGTCGCGCTGAGTGGACAGCCGGGGCCCGACCGGATCGAGCTGGCCAGGCTGTGCTCGAGGATCGAGAACAAGTGGGTCGGCGCCCGGACGGGACTGCTCGACCAGCTGGCCTCGCTCTACGGCCAGCCCGATCACGCCCTGCGGATCGACTTCCGCTCGCTCGAGGTCCAGGCGGTTCGCCTGTCGCTGGGCGGGCACCGCCTGGTCACGCTCGACTCCGGCGAGCGGCACTCCAACGCGGCCTCGCGCTATAACGAGCGCCGCGCCGAGTGCGCCCGGGCCTGTGGAGCGCTCGGCCTGGCCAGCCTCCGCGAGGCTAGTTTGGAGATGACCGAGCGGCTGTCTTCTCCGTTGGACAGACGCGTCCGTCACGTGGTGAGCGAGAACGCCCGGGTCGATGAGGCGGTGGCCGCCCTGCAGCGCAAGGACCTCGCCGCCCTCGGCGCGGTGCTCGACGCCTCACACGCCAGTCTGCGCGACGACTACGCCGTCTCCACGTTCGCAGTCGAGCGGGCGGTCGGACGCCTGAAGGACGCCGGCGCGCTCGGCGCCCGGATCATGGGCGGGGGGTTCGGCGGCCACGTCCTCGGGCTGCTGCCGCCCGGCGTGCCGGTGCCCGCCGGCGCGGTGGAGGTCCGCCCGGGGGGCGGACCGCGGTTGCTGTAGCGCTGCCGATAGGACGTCACCTGCGACGGGCCGAGTGAGCGGTGGGCGCCGCAGTTTTGAGCCGGCGCGAAAAACGGGACGCATATCGCATATTCCCGTTATTCGCCCAGGCTGGTCGATCCGCGACTCTCCGGCCTACGGCGGGCCGGGCACCCACCCCTACCCCGTCGGGCGCGTGCTGATGAAGAACGCCCCAACCGCTGCTGAGCGGATCACCTCCGAGGTCACGTCGTCTCCGGGCGTGGAGGCCGGCCCGGGGCGTCGCGGCGAGTTCGCCTTCCGGGTCCGCGGGCGCGAGAGGCCACCTGCACGGCGACCGCTCGGCGCATTTCCTGTTCACCAGAGAGGTCTGGACGGAGCTGTTCGAACAAGGCCCTACGACCGCGCCGCCTGAACCGCTTCCCCGACCGGCGGGTTGGACGGCCGGTGACGCCCCGCCCGAGACGAGGCGTGCGCGCCGGTCACACCAGCTCGACCACGCAGCCGGGATCGAAGCCGGCCACGGGCTCGTGCCGATAGCCGCGGGGATTGCTGACCACACGCGTTCCGCGTACGTCCAGGTCCGCGACCCGGTGAGTGTGGCCGAAGACCCACAGCGCCGCCCGGTCGGCACCCATCAGGTCGGTGACGTCGCTGGCGAACGCCCCGGCGAGCGCGCGCATATAGGGGCTCGAGGGGCGCGTCCGGATCAGCGGCGCGTGGTGGGTGACGACCACGGTCGGACCATCGTGCGGCTGGGCCAGACGGTCCTCCAGCCAGCGACGGCTGGCGAGGTGGATCGCGCGGGTGTCGCGCGCGGCCAGAGCGCGATCACCGGGGCCGAACCGGATGACCCCGAAGTCGTTGACCACCCTCTCACACAGCCGCATCGACTCCTCCCGCCGCTCTGGACCGTCGAAGGCGAAGTCGCTCCACAGCGTGCAGCCAAGAAAGCGGATCCCGTCGATCATCACCTCGTCGTTCTCGAGCACGTGCACCGTCGAGCCGTCCGCCGCCCGCCGGATCTCGCCGATCAGCCCGGGCAGCTCGTGGCCGTAGAACTCGTGGTTGCCGGCGACGTAGACGACGGGCCGGCCGCGCGCCTGCTCTCGCGCCCAGTCAACGCCGCGCGTCCCGGTGGAGATGTCTCCGGCCAGCACAACCACATCGGCATCGACCGGACCCGGGCCGGGCTCACCCTGTTCAAGGTGCAGGTCGCTGAGGACGTGCAGGCGCACAGCCACATCATGGTCGGGTGAGTTGTGCCGTGGTCGCTCGGCGAATACAGTCCGGCCGGGGCCCGTCGTTCGATTGTGGAGGTGTCGCAGTGCATCGAAATCGTCGTCTTGCGCAACTGCTCGCCGTGGGGGCCGGTACCGTCGGCTCGCTCATCGGCTTGGGGGTGGGAACGGGCGTCGCCTGGGCGACCACGACCACGTCGGTCACGTTCGTGCCGGCGGGCGAGTACTCGTTCACGGTGCCGGCCGGTGTCTCGAGCATCGACGTGACTGCGGTGGGCGCTGCGGGCGGCGGAGGATGTGCCACGTCCGGGGGTGAAGGCGCGTCGATCAGCGGCACGCTGTCCGTCACCCCGGGCGAGCAGCTCTCGGTCGGTGTCGGGGCACCCGGCGGCAGCGGGACGTGCAGCAGCACCGCTGGCGGCAGCGGCGGCACCGGCGGCGGCGGCAACGGCGGCACGGCGATAATCAACGAAGGGGGCGGAGGAGGGGGCGGCGCCTCCGCCGTGAGCGCCATCGCACCGACGCCCGGGTTCGCTGAGCAGCTGATCGTGGCCGGAGCGGGCGGTGGTGGCGGCGGCGGCGCCATCGGCGGTGGCAGCGGCGGCAATGCCGGCGCGAACGGCGGAAACTCGTCGGACGGCTGCGGAGGCGGTGGCGCGGGGACGAGCTCCGGACCGGGCCTGGCCGGCAGCAACAGTTGCGCAGGCACTGAGGGGACCGCGGGCGGTTTCGGCGTTGGGGGCAACGGCGGCATGAGCGGCTCCGGTGGTGGCGGCGGCGGAGGCGGCTACTACGGCGGCGGCGGTGGGATCGGCGCCATTCCCGGCGCTGGCGGCGGCGGCGGCGGGAGCTTCGTAGCGCAGGGAATGGCGACGCCCACGCTCACGTCAGACCCGGCGAGCGTGATGATCACCTACGCCGTGCCGACGGCCGACCTGAGCGCGGCCTCGGTCGTGTTCCCGGGTTCGCAGGCCGAGGGCACGGCCAGCGCGGAGCTGCCGCTGACCGTTTCGAACAACGGCTCGGCCCCGCTGATCGTTTCGGGCGCGATGCTCGGTGGAGCCGACCCAGGCGACTTCCTGATTGACAATGGCTGCCAGCAGTCGGTCCAGCCCGGCTCGAGCTGTCAGGTCGGGATCCGGTTCGCGCCTCAGGCTCAGGGAGGCAGGTTCGCGACCTTGACCCTGCTGACCAACGCTCCCGGGGCCCTGACGCCGGTGGCCCTGTCTGGAAACGGCGGCGCGCTGCCGACCGGAGCGACGGGAGCGACCGGGGCGACGGGGGCGACGGGGGCGACTGGGCCTGCGGGGCCGGCCGGCAAGGTCGAGCTCGTGACGTGCAAGACGGTCACAAAGAAGGTCAGGGGCCATCGCCGGAAGGTGCAGCAGTGCACCGCGAAAACCGTGTCCGGGACGGTCAAGTTCACGACCACGGGGCCCGCGGTGCGGGCCACGATCTCCCGCGGCGGCGCGACCTACGCCAGCGGCGCCGTGGTTTCGACCACCACCAGTGGCTCGCGCTTGTTGTTGACCGATCTGCGCCCGCTCCGTCCGGGCAGCTACACACTGAACCTGCGCCGTCAAGCGGGGCACCGATGGATAAGCCGCCGGGTCAGAATCGTGATCCGCTAGCGCCGTTCCGGGCCGCCACGGCTCTGGCAGCCGCGTGTCAAAGCGTCGAGCTGCCAGCTGGCGGCTAAAGGATCCCACTCGCGCTGCCGACCTAACCCCCTCACGGGACTGCAAAGGGCAAACCTGTCGCGAGGCAGGGACGCAAAGCAAGAGGTCTCGCTCTGCGAGATGGCTCGGCCGCCGGTCTGAAACGGGTCCGCAACCGGGGTTGCGGAGGGACAGGACTCGCCATGAGCCAGCAGACGGGGGGACCCCCGCGTGGGGTGTCGCCAACGAAGCGCAGCATCCATTCCGCCCGGCTGAGCCTCGCCGTTCTCCTCGGATTTGCCGTCTGCCTGTTTGTTGCGCCGGCCGCGCTGGCCAAGTTCAGCGTCAAGAAGCTTCACCTCAACACCCCCTCGGGCGCCGAGGACTATCTGTTCACAGCTGGGAACACGGTCGTCGAGCAGGCCAGCGTCGACCGGGCTCGCTACTACCGCTTCGACGTCTATGACCCATCGGGCACCGTTCACCTGAGCTCGGCCTGCCGCCCATCGCCGGCTAATGGCCAGGTGTCGGCCAGCTACACGCTCCAGCGCAGCGATCCGCTCTCCAACACAACGGCCTGGCGGTTCCGGCTGCGCGAGTTCGGCAGCTCGTCGGCGTGCACGAGCGCCACCTCCGCGCAGCACGACGGGTCGCTGTACTTCGACGTCGCCGCGGCAACGAGCTACAGCAGCTCGGCACTGACCACCCCCCAGACCGTGTTCGGCTCCACCGCCACGGCCTACCTGCAGGTGGCCGGCGTCGGCGACGTTAAGTCCAGCGGGTCCAACTCCGACCTGGGAGTGGGGACCTGGAGCACGAGCTGGATCCTGCCGTCCGGCGCCACGGCCTGTGCCAACACCACCAACAACGCCAACGACCTTCCGGGCTCCACGGCCGGAGGCCAGCTCCCGGACCAGACCTCGCTGCCCTCGCCGGCGATGCCGAGCCTCCAGTACCGGCCATCGCTCGTTGCCGGAGTCGACCCATGGAACCTGGAGTCCAACTACGAGACCCGACCGTGCCAGAACTTCGCGAGCACCAACCAGGGTCGCTGGAGCCTGCTGTTGAGCGCCAACAGCACGCACTTCGTCGAGCTGCCCGCGTTCTCGGTCGACACCGCGCCGCCGACCACGACGATCACGAGCGAGCCGTCCAACTTCATCGCCTCGACGAGCGCGACGTTCGACTTCATCTCCTCCGAGCCGGGCTCCACCTTCCTGTGCAGCCTCGACGGCGCCCCAGCCAGCACCTGCACTTCGCCCCAGACCTACAGCAGTCTGGCCAACGGCCCGCACACGTTCAGCGTGCAGGCCGTTGATCCGGCCGGCAACGTCGACCCGACCCCCGCAACCAGCTCCTGGACCGTCGAAACCATCGCCCCGACCGTCACGCTCGCAGCGCCCACCCCGGGCAGCTATACCAACGACACCACGCCGGCGATCAGCGGCACGGCCGAGGTCGCGTCGGGCGACTCCGGTGTAACGGTCACGATCTACGCCGGTGCCGGCACGGACGGGAGCGTCGTGGAGTCTCTGAGCACACCCGTTCAGGGCGACGGCAGCTGGACCATCGACGCCACAGCGCTCCCTGAGGGCACCTACACGGCCCAGGCCCAGCAGACGGACGGTGCCAACAACACCGGCTACAGCCAGGCGCAGACGTTCACGGTCGACACGACGCCGCCCGCGATCACTCTGTACACGCCGGCCAACGGAACGCATACCAACGACAGCTCGCCGGAGATCAGCGGAGTGGGCGGAACGGCAGTGGGCGACCTTCCGACTGTCACGGTGACGATCACCGGCGGAGCCTCGCCGGTTGTGACAACGGCCACGGTCTCCTCGTCGGGAACCTGGGACGTCGATTTGGCCCAGACCCTGCCCGACGGCAACTACACGATCCAAGCCTCCCAGCGGGACCTGGCCGGAAACACCGGTTACAGCACGAGTCACATAACGATCGACACGACGCCGCCGCAGACCTTCCTCGACGCCGGGCCCGTGGGCGTGACCAGCTCGACCACCGCCACCTTCGCCTTCCACTCGACCGACGCCCTCTCCCAGGCCGGGTCGACCTTCCAGTGCCAGCTCGACGGAGGCGCCTGGGGGGCGTGCACCTCGCCGCAGTCGTACTTCAATCTGGCCAACGGAACTCACACCTTCTCGGTTGAGGCGATCGACGGGGCGGGCAACGTGGACACGGTCGGACAGACGGTCACGTGGACGATCAACACCTTGCTCCCGGCGATCACCCTCGATAGCCCAGGGAAAGGATCATTCACCAACGACTCAAGCCCGACGTTCAGCGGCACTGCCGGCACGGCTCCCGGCGACTCCTCCAGCGTGCAGGTCCTCATCTACAGCGGCACCGACCTCTCCGGATCCCCGCTCCAGACCCTGGACACCACGGCGGCCAGCGACGGCTCGTGGTCGGTGACGGCCACCACTCTGCCGGACGGCACATACGCCGCCTACGCGCAGCAATCCGGAAGCGCCGGCACGGCCACCAGCGACGTGCACACGTTCACCGTGGTCACGCAGCCGCCCACGACCACGATCACCGTCGGGCCTCCGGGTAACAGCGGGACGGGAGCGGCCAGCTTCAGCTTCACCTCCTCGGCCCCCAGCGCGACCTTCCAGTGCCAGCTCGACGGCGGCGGTTGGACACCGTGCACGTCACCGCAGGACTACTCCCGGCTCAGCAACGGCTCCTACACCTTCCAGGTGCGCTCGATCGACCAGGCCGGTAACGTCGGGGCGCCGGCCAGCCAGACCTGGTCGGTCAACACGAGCCTGCCCGCCCTCAGTCTCACCTCCCCGGCCGACGGGGCCGACAGCAACGACCCGACGCTGGCCATCTCCGGCACCGGCGGCATCGCCAGCGGCGACGCGAGCACCGTGACGGTCAACATCTACAGCGGCACCACGACCGCCGGCACCCCGCAGGAGACGATGACGACGACGGTCGGCTCGGGCACCGGCTCGTGGGTCACCCACCCGAGCCCCGGACTCCAGGACGGCACGTACACGGTCTATGCCCAGCAGGCCGGCTCGGCTGGCACCGCCTACACGACGGCGGCGACGTTCACGATCGACACCACGCCGCCGACGACGTCGATCACGTCCTGGCCGCAGGGCACCACCTCGGCCACCACCGCCCGCTTCGCCTTCACATCCTCCGAGGTGGGGTCAACGTTCCAGTGCCAGCTCGACGCTGGGGGCTGGACGGCGTGCACCTCGCCGCAGTCCTATAGCTCGCTGGCGCTCGGCACCCACACCTTCAGCGTGCGCGCCACCGACCCGGCGGGGAACGTGGACCCCAACCCACCGGTCGTGGCGTGGACGATCGAAGCGCCGGCCAACGCGCCCGTGACGTTGACCTCGCCCGCCGACGGCACCATGACCAACGACACCACCCCGACGTTCTCGGGCACCGCCAGCGCGGCAGACGGCGACATCACCGTCGAGATCGACGACGCGGATGGCGATCCGGTCGAGTTCCTGGACGCGACTGCGGGCAGCTCGTGGTCGGTGACTGCGTCGCCCGCGCTGCCCGACGGCACCTACAGTGCGTTCGCCTCCCAGCTCGGGCCCGACGGCGTCACCACCGACTACAGCAGCGTGAACGACTTCACAGTCGACACGACGCCCCCGGCGGTAACGCTCACCTCCGGCCCTACCGGCACCAGCAACGACAACACGCCGAGCTTCGGCGGCGGCGCCGGCACGGCCAGCGGTGACCAGGGCAGCGTGACCCTTGACATCTACGCCGGCACGAGTGCATCGGGCGCGCCGGTCCAGGCCATCTCGTTGACCGCGTCCGGCGGTTCGTGGGCGGCCACGGCAGCGCTGCTGCCCGACGGTACATACTCGGCGCGCGCGCAGCAGTCCGACGCCGCGGGCAACACGGGCTACACGCCCAAGCGGACGTTCACGATCGACACGGCCCCGCCGCACACCTCGATCACGAGTGGGCCGCCGACCTCGACGACGGCGACGAGCGCGGCGTTCAGCTTCACATCGTCCAAGCCGGGCTCGACTTTCCAGTGCCAGCTCGACGGCGCGTCGTGGTCGGCGTGCACCTCGCCGGCGACCTACACCGGGTTGGCGGTCGGCCAGCACGCGTTCGAGGTGCGCGCCACCGACGCTTACGGCAACGTCGATCCGTCCCCAGCCACGTTCAGCTGGACCGTGGTGGCGCCCGCCCCGACCGGGAGCACGCCGCCCACGAGCACGCCGCCGACCGGCACGCCGCCGACGAGCACGCCGCCGACCGGCACGACCCCAGCGGGCACCACCCCGCCGAGCACCGGCCCGGCGCCCGTCGCGATCCTGCAGCTGCGGCTGACCGCCAAGGGCAAGCAACGCCTCTCGCGCCGCGGCCAGCTGAAGCTCCAGGCGCGCTGCGCCAAGGCGTGCTCACTGGTTCTGAGCGGAAGCCTCACGATCTCCGTCAAGAGCCGTCACGGCGCGCGCACCAAGCCGCGAACGATCCCGCGCATTCTGGTGGTCAAACTCGCTGCGAACCGGGCGACCACCCTGACGATCAAGCTCTCGGTCAAGGCGCGCAGAGCGGTCGCTGTGGCGCTGGCGAAGAAGCTCCGGGTGACACTGACCGTCTCGGGGGTTGCCAGCGCCGCCGGCCTGAAGCCCGGCGTCGCTCACGTCACGGTCCGCCTGGTGCTGTAGCGCCCACGATAGGGAGATCGGGGCGCGCCTCAGGCCTGAGCTGCGGCCGGCACCGAGCGTCACGTGCCGCGCCCAGGGCATCCGCTCGCGCGCCCGCGGGCCCTGACGGCCGTAGATCGGCAGGCGCGCGTTCATGCTCACGCAGGCGCGGGCGGCGCTGGTGCAGGCGCGGCCACGGGTGCGGACCCGCGCCCGCGGATCAGGTCGGCCGCCTTCTCGGCCACCATGATCGTCGGGGCGTTGGTGTTCCCGCCCGGGATGATCGGCATGATCGAGGCGTCGGCGACGCGCAGGCCCTCGAGGCCGTGGACCCGCAGCTGGGAGTCGACCACGCCGGCCTGGTCGGTATCGCTCATCCGGCAGGTGCCGACCGGGTGGTAGATGAGCGTCATGCGGCGGCGGAGGTCGGCCGCGAGGTCCTCGTCGTCCACCGCCTCGGGCCCGGGCTTGAGCTCCTTGACGATCTGCTCCTTCAGCGGGCTCTGATCGGCGATCTCCCTGGCCAGGCGCATACCCGCGACCATCGACGCGAGGTCCTCGGCGGGCCCGAGGCTGTTGGTGATGATCCGCGGCTTGTCGGTCGGGTCGGCCGAGCGCAGCCACACCTGACCGCGAGCCTTGGGGGTCAGCAGCGTCGGACCGATCACCATGCAGTGCCCGTCGTACTCCTCCGCGCCGTGATCTTCGAAGTACGCGGCGCCCATGTGGAACTCGATGTCCGCCGCGGGCAGGCCTCCGCGCGTGCGGACGAAGGCGACGACCTCGGCCACGGTCGAGCTCAGCTTGCCGCTGCGGCGCAGGACCCACTCGGCCATCGACTTGGGCTTGTCGGCCCCGTACAGGCTCTGCTGATCCGTGGTCTCCCACAGCATCGCGAGCACCGGGTGGTCCTGGAGGTTGCGACCCACGCCGGGGAGGTCGTGGCGAACGGGCACGCCGGCCTGCCGGAGGTCGTCCGCCGGCCCGATCCCGGAGAGCAGCAGGAGCTGCGGCGAGCAGATCGCCCCGGCTGACAGCACCACCTCACGCTCCGCTCGGACAACCTCCTCGCGCCCGCGGCCGGAGCGCACGCGTACGCCGACCGCGCGGTTGCCCTCGAGTTCCACGCCCAGGACCGTGGCCTTGGTGCGGACCTCGAGGTTGGGGCGCTTGCGCACCGGACGCAGGAACGCGTCGGCGGTGCTCCATCGGCGGCCGTTGCGCTGCGTGACCTGGAACATCGAGGCGCCGTCCTGCTCCGGCCCGTTGTAGTCGGCGATGCGCGGGATCCCGGCTGCCGCACACGCCTCGAGCAGAGCCGTGTCGAGCGGCCGCGGCGAGCGCTGCTCGCTGACCCGCAACGGTCCGCCGGACCCGTGAAACTCGGAGGCGCCGCGGGCGTTGTCCTCGGACTTCTTGAAGTACGGCAACACGTCGGCGTAGGACCAGCCCGGCGCCCCCTGCGCCGCCCAGCCGTCGTAGTCCAGCGGCCGCCCGCGGACGTAGAGCATCGCGTTCATCGAGCTCGAGCCGCCCAGAGACTTGCCCCGCGGGACGTACTGCGGGCGGTGGTCGACATGGGGCTCGGGCTCGGTCATGAAGTCCCAGTCGAGCTTGGTGTGGAACTGGTTCGCGAAGGCCGCCGGGATCTTGATGTTGGGTGAGCGGTCCTTGCCGCCGGCCTCGATCAGTAGCACACGCGTGGACGGGTCCTCGGACAGGCGGTTGGCCAGCACACATCCGGCGGAGCCCGCCCCGACGATCACGTAGTCATACATTCAGGCCACCACGCGCGCGGGCTGCTCGACGAACCGGTACTCGGCGGGATCGAGCTCACGCGTGAGCTGCCGGTACTCGCGCATGTAACCGGGCCAGTTGGTGACGATCCGCCCGCTGTCGTCGTGGTACCACGAGTGACAGTCAGTCCAGGCGGTGCCGGCGAACCGGGACTGGACCTCGCGGTCGCTGGCCGCCTCCACCTCCGGTCGCACGTCGATCGCCCCGCCCCCGTGGCGCTCGACCTGCGCCAACGCCTGGCGGATGTAGGCGGCCTGGGCCTCGAGGTAGAAGATGATCGAGCCGCCCGAGGTGTTCGTATTCGGCCCGTACATGACGAACATCGACGGGAACCCGGGCACCATCATGCCCAGGTGCGCGTGCGGCCCTCCGCCCCAGGCCTCGCGCAGGCCGCGGCCCTGGGTGCCGGTGATCTCCATCGGGAACATGAAGTCCATCGTCCTGAAGCCCGTGCCCCAGATCACGCAGTCCACGTCGCGCTCGCCCCCGTCCGCGGTGACGATGCCCGTCGGGGTCATGCTCTGGATGGCGTCCGTCACCAGCTCGACGTTGGGGCGCGCGAGCGTGGGCAGGAAGTACGAGCTGAACAGGATCCGCTTGCAGCCGAACGTGTAGCTAGGCCAGATCTTGGCTCGCAGCTCCGGGTCCGGCACCTGCTTGCGCATGAAGCTCGCCGAGCGCCCGCGGAGGATCGGACCGAGCAGGCGCGGATGGCGGATCCCTACCGTGAGCAGCTCGCAGTACTGGAACCAGAAGTTCCGCCACAGCTTCTGGGTCACGGGCACGCGCTGGATCAGCGACTTGAACGCGGTCGGGTAGGGCCGATTCATGCGCGGCAGGAACCAGTTGCCGGTCCGCTGGTAGACCGTCAGGGTCTTGACGACCGGGGCGATCTCGGGGACGAACTGGACGGCGCTGGCCCCGGTGCCGACCACCGCGACCCGCTTGCCGGTCAGGTCGTAGTCGTGATCCCACCGAGCCGAGTGGAACGTGTGGCCCTTGAACGTGTCGGCGCCGGCGATCCGCGGGACCGAAGGCTGGTGCAGCTGCCCGGTGGCGATGATGATCGCGTCCGACTCGTAGGTGTCGCCGTTCTCGGTCGTGGTGGCCCACCCGCCCGCCGCGTCGTCCCAACTGCACGCCGTGACCGCGGCGCCGGTCGTGATCAGGCTCTCGACGCCGAGCTCCCCGGCCACCTCGTGCAGGTAGTCGTAGATCTCCTGCTGGGGCGAGCACAGCCGCGACCAGTCGGGGCGCTGGGCGTACGAGTACGAGTACAGATAGCTCGGGACGTCGCAGCAGCACCCCGGATAGGTGTTGTGAAACCACGTGCCCCCGTAGTCCGGCGAGCGCTCCAGGATCGTGATGTCCGCGATCCCGTGCCGCCTCAGCTCGACCGCGGCGGCGATCCCTCCGAATCCTGCGCCGATGATGACGACCCGCATCAGGTCGATAGACGATAGTCCCCCACGCCGCACGCGAGGCGTTTTGCCATCCTTGAGGCCACCCGAGCGGTCTGAGGGCACAGACTTGGCGCTACCCGAGCTGGCCAGCCATTGAGCGAGACGGTGGTCGACGTCAACACCGCGGCCGGGCGCCTGCTGCTCCCTAGCGAGGACCAGGTCATAACGCCGATCTTGCGCAGGTATGGCGTGTGGGAGCCAGCGGAGACGCGCTTCCTGCTCTCGACGCTGCGTCCGGGCGACACGTTCGTCGAGGTGGGCGCCCATGTCGGCTATTTCAGCGTTCTGGCCGCCAAGCGCGTCGGTGCCAACGGAGCTGTCATCGCGATCGAACCGGAGACACGGAATCTGGCTCTTCTGCGGTCGAACTTGGCACGCAACGGCTGCACCAACGCCCACGTGGTCCCGTTCGCGGCGTACTCGACGTCAGGCTGGATGTCACTTGCCCTCGATGAGGAGAACCGGGGAGGTCATCGCCTCGTGCCCTTGGGACAGACGCCAACCCGGATTCGATGCGCGCCGCTGGACGACCTCGTGCCCGCGAGGGTCGACGTGGTGAAGATCGACACTCAGGGCTACGACCACGAGGTGGTCGAGGGGATGGAGCACACCCTGACCACGAACCCTCGGGTGATTGTGCTGGCGGAGCTGTCGCTGAGCGAACTGGGCCGGCGAGGGATCGAGCCCGATGTGGCCGTCGATCGGTATCGAGAGCTGGGCTTCACCATCTCGACGTTCGATGAGTACGGCCGGCTGCGTCGGACGTCGGCGGAGCAGGTTCTGGCCGATTGCCGCGCTGGGCGCTTTCCTGCCGACTTCTCTTTGGTGCTCGAGCGTCCTCCAGCACCCCCGGCCGGGGTGACCGATCTATCTGTGTGCCCAAGAGCCTCCGCCGGCCTGGCGGCTACTGAAGCGTCGGACGGCCTGATCGTCTTCGAGCGCAGCCGTGACCGGATCCACGAACTGAACGACACCGCTGCGGTCGTGTTCACGCTGTGCAATGGTGAACACACTGTCGCGCGGCTGATCGAGCTCGTCCAGGAGGCTTACGAGCTGCCCGACCCGCCTACGGATGAGGTTCGGCAATGCCTCGCGCACCTCTACAGCGAGGGTCTCTTGATGTGACCCGGTCCACCGCATCGCGGAACGCTGCCGCAATGGCCGAAGGGCGGTACCGCCACACAATCCGCTCGGCCGCCGCGCTCGCGTACGCCGACGCTTCGCGTCGGTTGGCCGCGACCTCACGTAGCAGCGCGGCCCCGTGGTCGACGTCCGGGTCGGCCCAGCGCTGGTCCGGTGCGTAGCTGGGAACCCCGGCCGGCTCGCGTACCGGCACGAGCTCAAACCCGACGAGATACGGCGAATCGCCGAGGTAGTCAAGGTGGCCACCGAAGCCGGTGGTCACCACGGGGTTGCCATAGGCCGCGGCGTCGAACGCACCGAGCCCCCAGCCTTCGCCGCGAGACAACGAGGCGAAGCAGTCACCTCGGCGGTGAAGGGCCGCGATCTCACCGTGAGTTAGTTCGCGGGTGATGAGCCTCACCGGCGGCGGATCGCGGTGCGCAGCGAGAAGTTGAGCGAGAGCCCAGGCTGTGGTTCCCTTTCCCGCCCCGCCGCGGCCGACCGAGGGACCGAGCCGGCGGTCATCCTGAGAGGTCTTGATGAGGAGCAAGACGCGATCGCGTCCCGAGAACGCCCTGAGATATGCCTCGACGGTCCTGAAAACGGCCTTTCGCTCGTTCCACTCGGCGATCGTGTAGAAGACGAACACGTCCTTGGGGATCCACTCCCACGCCTCCGGTCGTCCGTTGACTATTGGCGGTGCCACATGCGGCACCACAACGACCGGAGCCGACACGGGCGCGTCGGCAAAAGCGTTCGCGTTGAATCGCGACGGGACGATGAGTAGGTCAGCTTCCTCCAGGCAGGGGAGCCAATGGCCCGGCAAGCGGTCGGTTTCCCAGACGGTGTGGCTGACCAGAAACGCATCAGGGACCCACTTCCGAACACGCGGGAGGTACTCAGGCACGAGGTGGGCCACGACTACGCCGGCTGGCATCCCTCTTGGCGGCTCGAACTTCGAGGCGTCCCAGGTCAGGACCGGCACCCATTTCACCTCCAGTCCCGATTCCCGGAGTGTGGCCAAGCACCGGTCCGCCGCTACTCCGTAACCGGAATAGTCATCCATTGACACGTACGTCCAGTCACCGGATGGTTGGGCGGTCGACCTCCGGGGGTCATCGGCCTCACTGCCCGCTTGAGGAGTTGCCGTATACGTGGGCGGCAGGTACGGGCGGACGATGTCCGCGAAGGTGCTGTGCGATCGCCGTATGAACGCAGGCTCACACCAGCCGCCGTGGGCGTCGCTGAAGTCCCGTCGGCCGCGATCCCACCAGAGGTGCGCCCACAGGTGAACGCTGGACGCCGCCACGGGAATCGAATGGTGTTCCTCGAATAGGCGCGCGAGGCCAACTCGAGTCGGTGGAAACGGAAAGAACGTGACCTCCGGCTCTAGGTGTACGGCCGACGGCATGAGCCGGCTCAATTCCTCGGACAGGAACCCGCTGTGGTTGCTCCATGTCCCGTTGAGTGCCGACGCCATTCGCTCTCGCCACACGCGAGCAAACCGCGCGTTCGGTTCAGCCATGAGCAGCGCGTTGCACAGGGAGGCCCGCAGCTCGCCCGTGTGCTCGTCCGGGACATCGGGCTCCCGACCGATGACGAACGCCTGATCGAAGAGCTCGTCGTGGAGGGGGCGTAGGAAGACGGTGTCGATGTCGGCGTAGATGCCGCCGTGTTCGATCAGAACATCGAGCCGGATGAAGTCGGCGTGGTGGGCGTACCGATATGCGGCGGGAACGCGCCCGGGAAGGTAGCCGGCCGCGAGCACCTCGTTGACGTGGTCCACGCCGACCAGCGTGAGGTGGGGTCTAACGCGATCCCACCAGGACCCCCAGGGCAGATGCTTGTGGTGAAAGTAAATCGCATCAGGCTGGAGCACCTGGCGGCACGACTCGAGCGAGGCGTAATGCAGGAAGTGGAAGGGCTTGCGCTGCTCCTCCAGACCGAAGACGAAGTGCACCACGCGTGGGATCATCGAACGAGGAGATGTTAAGGTGCCGAAATGCGGGGAACCCGACAAGCACGATGAGCGACGCTTACCCCCGGAAAGCCGACCCGCTCGAGGTCAACGAGGCGGACGATGGGCTGGTCGTCTACGACCCCGTGCACGACATGGTGCACCATCTCAACCCGTCGGCCTCGATGATCTTCGACCTCTGTGACGGGACCCGGGATGCCGAGTCGATTGCGCTTATCCTGGCCGAGGCGTATGACCTTGACACTCCCCCGCGGGACGACGCTACGGCTGGCCTCAAGGAGCTCGTCGATCGCCAGTTGATCGTCTGGGAAGGTCAGGGTGACACCGAGACCTGACCGCGACCACGCGCTCGGTTCGCCGCCCGGGCGAAGAAATCGCGTATCTCAGGGATCACGACACGAGTGCAGTAGCGATCCCGCACGAGCCGCTGTGCCTCCTCGACCAAGCGGGCGGCCAGAGCCGGGTCGGTGAGAACGGCCTCGATCTCCGCCGCTGCTTCCTCGGGACCTTCGGCTAGCCGGAGGTGGCGCCCCGCTCTGACCTCCAACCCGGCCGCGGCCGCACGTGACGCGACAACCGGAACTCCGTATGCGAATGCCTCGAGCACCTTGATCCGCGTGCCCCCGCCGTGCCTCAGCGGCACCACGACAACGTCGGCGGCCCCGTAGAGAGGACCGAGCTCGGAAACGAAGCCTGCCAGTTCGACGTCGGGGCCGGTGAGCCGTTTCAGGTCCGGGTGTTGGCGACCGACCAATGTCACGCGAACCCGACGCGAGAGCCGGCGTTCCACCCGTGGCCGGATGGCTTCGACAAGCACCCGGGCCGCCGCGGCGTTCGGCGCGTAGGTGAGATTGCCGACGAACAGCAGTGACACAAACTCTCGGTGAGCGGGTCGGCGCTCGGTCGGATCGGGGAGGTCGACCGCATTCGGGACGTGCTCGACGGCCAGTCCGTGACGCGTCGCCATCGCCTCGGCCTCGGTCACCGAGGCGGCCGAGAGCCCGTCGAAGTGGGTTCCGAAGACGGCGAGCAACCGGTCGTAGGCGGCAGCCGCTTCCGGATCGCCGAGGCTCGCGGCGACGGCCGCGTCGTCATCGTCGAGGTCGAGCGTGGCCCAGGCAGGCTCGAGCCGCTCGGCCACGGCGACGCCCAACGGCGCCAGGTACGAGCGCATCACATGAAGTGCGACCCCCCCGCTCCCGCGGCAGGCGCCGAGGACGGCCTCGGCGAGGCCGGGAGACGCAGCTCGTGCGAGCGGGGGCAGTGGGCTCGCGCGGGCGAGGCGCTCGCGCCACGCGGGCTGGCCGACCAATCCGGCCACGCCCGTCCGCGCGCCGGTGGGATCAGCCGGCACCACTGTGACTCGGCTCGAGGGACGCGCCTCCGGGAGGCGTCCCGCGACCGGCACCACCACCGTCAGCACGTCGAGGCCCGGGGGCGCCGCGCGGCGGAACAGCTCGGTCCGCATCGCCAGGCCGTTGCCGCTCCGCGCTGGCTCGATCGGCGCGAGCAGGATCAAACGCTCGGCTTTCACCGTCAGGCCGGCAGGCCGTCAGGTAACCGCTGAGCCGGTGGCGCCGCTGCAGAGGTGTGTGCGGCGCGTCCTTCCGCGACCTTGCCCTTGGCGCGATAGGCGAGGTTGGAGGGATCGATCCGCGAGGCCTCGGAGTAGGCCTCGGCGGCCTCGGCGTACCGCTCCAGACGAAATAGGCAGGTGCCCCGCGCCTCATGGCTGAACTCGCCGAAGATCCGCTCGTCGTATGCGGCGAGGCCGTCATCGGGAAGGCTCGCGACGTCGACGGCCAGGAGCCGGTCGAGGTGCTTGAGCGCGTCCTCGTAGCGCTCCTCGGAGATGGCCACGGCGGCCTCGACCCACCACAACAGCTTGTTGTCCGGGTACCGTCGCCGCGCCTCGGCAAGTAGTTCGGTCACGTCTTGGCCGTCGCGGCGTCGCAGGCGGATGAGATCCGTGAAGACGAGCACCCCGAGCGGATCAGCTGGCCTATGACGCGCGAGCTCAACCGCATCGGCGAGCACGCGCGCCGCCTCGTCCTCCCGCCCGAGGCCCTGGAGGACCCGCGCGAGGTGGTGGCGGTTGAACAGGTTGCCAGGGTCCCTCGACAGCTCCGCTTCGAGCAGCGGGAGATTCCGCCGGTGCTTGTGAACCTGGCTGCCCTCGTACCCGATATGCGTCAGCAGGAGCTCGCAGTGGCCGATCGGCCGCCTGTCCAGCGCAGCGACGGCCGCGATCGCCGGCGTCACCTTCTCGTGTATCCGCCCCCTGAACCGAATTCTCGGATCGTGGCGCCACAGCCGGTATTCGCGATATGGGGTGGATCTGAGATCAGGCCGCAGCAGCACCCGAAACGCAACCTCACGAGCGCCGCGCAGGAGTTGCTCGACGGCTACGCGATCGATCCCGCTCAGACGCTCGTCGGCGTCGACGTACAGGATCCACTCACCCCGGGCGGCGTCCAGGCCGACGTTGCGCGCCTCCGCAAAGTCGTCCTTCCAGTCGTGGTGGATCACCCTCGCGCCGAGACGGGCAGCGATATCGGCTGATCCGTCGACGGACCCGGTGTCGACGACGACGATCTCGTCCACGACGTCGTTGATCGAGGCCAGGCAGTCCTCGAGGACTCGTGACTCGTCGCGGACGATCAGTGCCGCGCTCAGCAGCACGTGACCGGACGAAAAAGGGGCTCTTGCTACCGCTGTCTGTAGCCGCCCTGGCCGTCGCCGCCCTGGCGGTTGCCGCCTTGGCTATAGCCGCCCGGGCCGTAGCCGCCGTGGCCCATTGGAGTGCAGCCGCAGCCGGCCGCGGCCTGCGCGGCCAACGCAAACGGAAGCAGCGAGCCCAGAGTGGTCGGGTCACGCTGGATCTCGTTGACTAGCGCGTCGATCTTGGCGCACGCACCGTTGCCGTGGCCGCTGGCGAGCTGAAGCGCCGCGTGCAGCGCCTTCTCGGAAAGGCTGTTCGCTCGGCCGAAGTCGAGCGTGCCGTTCTGGACATCCATGACGATCTGCCCAATCAGGCTCACGAGGTCCTGCTCGGCGGCAGCCTGGTTGCCCATGGTCATGTTGGACATGGTCATGTTCGCGCACGTCATGTTCGGATGGTGGTGGCCATGCGCTTCGGCAACCCCGTCCAGTCCGAACGAGACGACAACCGGGGCGACAAACGCGGCGGCGGCCGTCCTTTTAAGGAACCTGCGGCGCGGAATTCCCAGCTGCTGCAACCGCTCGTCACTCATGGCTGATCCCTCCTGAAGGCGATCCTGGGTTCCGATGGGCAGCCCGGCCTACCCGCGCGTCAACGAAGGCTACTGGCGTCCGGCGCCCACCGCAACCATGAAAGCGTGGCAGACGTGGTTGCCCCGCGGCGCTTAGCCGTGGCCGTTCCGACGCTGCTGCAGCCACTCCGCGACTGAGGTCAGGTCGGCGACGAACTGCTCCATCCCAGCCTTGCGCTCCTCATCGTCGCGCGCCCGCAGGATCGCCGACGGGTGAGTCGTGATGATCACCAGCTCGGCCAGGTCTGAGTCGATCGGCCGTCCGCGGTCTCGCCCAATCCTCACCTGCGAGCCGAGCAGCGCCTGCGACGCCGTGGCGCCAAGCAGCACCAGAGCGGGCGGCTCGACGATCGCCAGCTCCGCGCGCAGCCAGGGCAGGCAGGCGTTCACCTGCCAGCGGTCCGGGGTCTGGTGGATCCGCCGCTTCCCGCGGGCCTTGTACCGGAAATGCTTGACCACGTTCGTGATGTAGGCCTCATTGGGCGAGATCCCCGCCCGCTCGAGCCCCTCGTCGAGCACTCTGCCCGCCGGGCCGACGAACGGGTGACCCTCGATGTCCTCGCGGTCGCCGGGCTGCTCACCGACGAGCATGAGGCTGGCCTTTGGCGAACCCTCACCCATCACCGCCTGGGTGGCGTGCTCCCACAGGTCACACGCGCGGCACGTCTGAATCGCCGCCCGTAGGTTCGAGAGCGTGGCGCGGTCGGGGATCGGTGGCGGGGGTCGGTCGGTCACGGCTGTGGCCTACGTCGCCGCGGCGGTCCCGAGGAGCTGACAGAACCGGCCCCAGTCGACGTTGCCGCCGGACAGGACCACGCCCACGCGTGACGCGTTCCGGAGCTCGATCTTCCCGGCCAGCAGCGCGGCAAGCCCCGCCGCGCCTCCGGGCTCGAGCACGACCTTCAGCCGCTCGAACGCGACGCGCATGGCCTCGACCAGCTCGGCATCGGACACCGTGACGATCCCGTCGAGCAGCTCCCGGTTCAGGGCGAACGTGAGCTCACCCGGCGTCGTCACCTGCAGCGCGTCGGCGATCGTGCGCGGCACGTCAATCGCAACCCGCTCGCCGGCCGCGAGCGATCGGCGGTAGTCGTCACCTGCTTCGGGTTCGACGCCAATCACCCGAGCGTCGGGGGAGAGCGCCTTGACGGCAGTTCCACAGCCGGCGATCAGCCCGCCTCCGCTGACCGGCGCGAGCAGGACGTCCAGCGCGCCGGCGTCTTCCACCAGCTCGAGCGCGGCCGTGCCCTGCCCGGCGATCACCAGCTGGTCGTCATAGGGAGGCACCAGCGTCAACCCGCGCTCCTCCGCGATCTGCCGCCCGATCTGCTCCCGATCCTGGCTGTAGCGGTCGTACGTGACGACCTCGGCGCCATAGCCCTGGGTGGCGGCCAGCTTCATTGCCGGCGCGTCCACGGGCATGACGATCGTCGCCGGGGCGCCGAGCAGCGAAGCGGCGAGCGCGACCGCCTGGGCATGATTCCCGGACGAGAACGCGAGCACCCCCCGACCCCGCTCCTCGGCGGGGATCGACGCGATCTTGTTGTACGCCCCCCGGAACTTGAACGAGCCAGTGCGCTGAAACAGCTCGGCCTTCAGCACCGCGTGGGCGCCCACCCACTCATCGAGCGTGCGAGAGGCGACCACCGGAGTGCGATGAGCCACGCCGCGAAGGCGTTGCGCGGCGGCGCGGACGTCGTCGATCCCGACCATCCGGCGAAGATAGCCTGCAGGGCAGCGAGAGGAATCGCCGCCGGCGGGCGCGCATCGAGGACGTCACCGGAGCGGCGACCGAACCCGGTTCTGTCAGCCGCCGCACCCGATGACGGCCTGGATCCGCCGAGCGTCGGCGATCAGGGTCAGAGCGACGTCCGACGGAATGCTTCGATGGCCCTCGGCCGACACCTGCCGCGTGAACGACGCGAGGATGCGGCACGCTCTGCGCGTCCTGCCCATGGCCAAAGCCGCCTCGGCACGAGCGACCTTCCGCGCCAAGCTGTGGCCGTTCCGAACGCCCTGAACGGCGATGGCGAGATCTGATAGCTGTTGGGCGGCGCCGACCACCGTCACCGTGAAGGACTGGGAAACCGGGCTGTTGCTGTCGTCGGCGTCGGTCGCCGTGCACGTCACCGTCGTGGTGCCGATGGCGAAGCTCGAGCCGGAGGCGGGCGAACAGTTCACGGTCGCCGTCGGCGGGCTGTCATCGTCGACGGCTGTCGGAGGCGTATAGGTGACCGTGGCACCGGCCGGCGTCGTCGCGTCGACGGAGAAGTCGCTGGGCATGCCGGACAGACCCAGGTCATCGTCGACGGCAGCACCGGCGAGCGCAAAGTCCCCGATGGCAAAGTCCTTGAAGGTCACGTTCGGGTCGACGAGTGAAACCGAGATCGACTGGATCTGGTCTCCGCCGGTGCCGTAAAAGCCGAAGTACTGTCCCGACGGGACTGGATCCCCGAGGGGATTCTCCGGAACCACCAGCACGCCCGACGAGGCCGTGGCCCCGCTGGCCGCCGTCGCCGTGGCCACCATCTGGTAAGCGCCCAGCTGGTCGGGAGCGGCGTAGAAGTAGACCGCACTCGACGGCGAAGGGAGATTGATCGTCTCGTTGTCACCCTGGGTGTCGTACACGCGGCCCGCGTATGAGCCACCGGCCCAGTTGCTTGAGCCCCAGCTCGAGCCGACGGTCTCGAGCACCGTCGATGGACTGAGAGCGAACGACGAGGACGCGGTCGCCGGAGGGTCCGTCACGTTGGACCCGTCGGCGCGCGTGTCCTGCGGAGACGGAACCATCGTGAATCCCCCGAGGGTGGCGGGCGGTGCGCCACTCGTCGGCGAGCCGTCGAACTGGACAGCGGCCTGAGCGGCCTGAGCGGCTCCCATGCTGACGACCACGAATGCCGCGGCCCCCAACCCGGCCCGTACACGTGACGAAAAGCGCTTCATGACATCCCCCTTTCACTGGCCCGGGCCCTTCCCGGACGCGGAGTTCACGCGGCACTCCACCAGAACGTCACCAACACGTATCGGCAGACCCGCGTGCTACTTGACCTAACCACCTCGTGCGCGGACCACCGGCGCGCGGTGTCCGCTCCACGGCTCGAGACACGTCACCGGACCCCGCTCTCTCCATGGCCGAACTGCCGCTCGCGCGGTCAGAGGTAACTCGTTGACATACGCCGGTCCAGACGCCCGGCATACCCAGCCCGGTGGGTGCCGCCCTCAGCATCTCGCGTCAGCGCCGTCGCCCGGCCTCAGGGCTAGCTATCCCTCACCACCACCATCGCACACGGGGGGTCGCACGGACGCGACCCCCGTTGCGTCGATGACGACCGCGTTACAGAAAAAGTCCACGAGTTCGTAGACCCATGCTCCACAGACTCGTTGACGATTAGAACACGGATCGCCGGTCGTGGGAGCATCTGCGCGGTGGATGCGATGCCGCGTGTTGCGCTGGTCACCGGCGCCGGCTCCGGAATCGGCCGGGCCGTCGCGCAGGCGCTTCTCCGCTCCGGATATCGCGTCGCCCTGGCCGGCCGTCGCGGCGACGCTCTCAGCGAGACGCTCGACCGTTCCGGCGCTGCGCCAAGCGACGGGCTGGTCGCCCCGACGGACGTCACTGACCCAGATGCCGTTCGGGCGCTGTTCGCCCAGATGACCTCCGCTTGGGGGCGAGTGGACCTGCTGTTCAACAACGCAGGCGTGTTCGGCAAATCCGGCCCGCTCGATGAGCTGACCGACGCCGAGTGGCGAACCGTCATCGACGCCAACCTCACCGGCAGCTTCTTCTGCGCCCGCGAGGCCTTTCGCGCGATGAGGGCGCAGGACCCGCAGGGCGGGCGGATCATCAACAACGGCTCGATCTCCGCGCACGTTCCGCGACCTCAAGCGGTCGCCTACACGGCCTCGAAGCACGCGATCACGGGCCTGACCAAATCGATCTCGCTCGAGGGACGCGCGTACAGCATCGCCTGCGGCCAGATTGACATCGGCAACGCGGCGACCGAGCTGACGTCAGGCATCTCTCGCGGCGCCCTACAGCCCGACGGCTCGCGCAGGGCCGAGCCGGTGATGGACGTCGAGCACGTCGCGGACGCCGTTCTCTACATGGCTGGACTGCCGCTCGACGCCAACGTCCAGTTCATGACGCTCATGGCCACGAACATGCCTTACATCGGACGTGGGTAGGCCGCCGTCAGGCGCCTTACGCAAGCGCTTCCTAGGCGACCGGGAGCAGCGAGCTGTCGTCGCGCACGTCCGAGGAGGGCTCGCGCGCGAGCATCTGACCCGCCGTGGTGGCTAGGAAGGCGTCGAGCGAGACGTCTTCCTGGCAGACGAAACCCGAGTCCGGCAGCGAGCCCTCGGCGAGCAACTCGATCATGCCGACCGCGCCCGCGGCGGTCGTCCAGGCGATCGCGGTCCGCGCACCGCCGGCCACGATCCGTGGACGGTAGACCCGTACGAACTCCTCGCGGACCCGGCGCCCGGCGCGATTTCCACCGGCCACCGCGTAGACGATCACGAGATCATCCCGGACGGGCGGGTACGCCTCGGCGAGGAGCCGAACCGCCTCCTCTCGCTGCCGGCCCAGGCCGAGCTCCAGCAGCATGAACCGCATCAGCTGGCAGTGACCGGGATACCGGATCGACTTGTAGTCCAGGCGCTCGACACGTCCGGCGAACGTCTCGCACATCGTCCCCAGGCCGCCCGAGGTGGTGAACGCCTCATAGCGCGCGCCGTCGATCACGATCGTCTCCAGGTCCGACAGCGGCGGCACGCTCAACGGCTCGCCTCCGCGCAGCTGCTCGCAGTCGTTCAGGTATTCGTTGACGATCCCGGCCGGAGACCAGTTGCACGCATAGCCCAGCTCGTTGTTCGGGCTGCGCGGAAGCGCGCCGGCGCGCAACTCGAGCCGATCCACGCTCTCCATCCGGGCCGCCAGCCCAGCGCCGACGACGCAGATGAACCCGGGGGCCAGCCCGCACCGCGGCATGAAGATCGTGTCCGAGCTCTCCGCGAGACGCCTCACGGTGCGCGACGTATCGACGTCCTCGGTCAGATCCAGGTAGTGCACCCCGGCCGAATGGGCCGCCGTGGCCACCCCCGCGTTCAGGTAGTAGGGCAGGCACGACATGACCGCATCGACGCCCGCGAACAGCTCCCTAAGCGCCGAAGGATCACTGACGTCGATAACCGACGCGCCCTCACCCGCCGCTCTGCTCTCGTCCGCGTCGACCCCCCGCACCTCGAACCCGCGTTCGATCAGCATGTCCGCGATCAGCCGGCCGACGTTGCCGAGCCCGACGACCGCGATCCGGCCGACGCGAGACTTGGAGGTGGTTGACGAACCCATGGTCGGCAGCGACTTCTAGCAGGGCGGTCGTCCGGCTGGCGTCCCGGTAACACCGGCTACCGCGGGCGGCAGAGCCGCCGTGGAGCGGCGGCCGCTGTTTCAGCGGCTCCTGTCGTCAATGGACGGCATCCCGCACACTCGCCCAGGCCAAGTACGTGCGCTCCTCCGCGCGCAAGGCGGTTCGTGTGCGATCACATCCGCGACAAGAGCGTCGAGGACGCGGTGCGGTATCGACCTCTCTGGAGCGCCCAGAACGCAGCTCCCAGTCGGGGGCAACATCGTTAACGCGCTGATGGCCGAGGTCCATTTGTTCGTTGAGGACGGCTCAAGCCGGTGTAGCCGACTACAACCCAGCCGGGTTGCTTGCCTCGGATAGAGTCGCTTCGTCATGAAGGCGGCGGTGATCTACGAGAACGGTGGCCCCGACGTCCTCCGCTACGACGACGTGCCGGATCCCGACTGCCCCGATGGTTGGGTGCTGATCGACGTCGAGGCGATCAGCATCGAGGGCGGAGACCTGTTGGCCCGCGCCGGCTCGTCGCCGTCGTCGGTACCGCACGTCGTGGGGTACCTCGCGGCGGGCACGGTCGTCGAGGTCGGTGCCGGCGTCGGGGACCGAGCGGCCGGCGACCGGGTTGTGACCCTGAACATGGCGGGATCGCACGCCTCCAGGCGAGCAGTCCCCGCGATGACGACGTGGCTGATCCCCGATGGGTTGGATGCGGCTCACGCCGCGTGTATCCCGGTCGCCTTCGGGACCGCACAGGAGTGTCTGTTTACCGCCGGCAACCTTGAGTCCGGGCAGGCTGCGTTGATTCACGCCGGGGCGGGTGGAGTGGGTATGGCGGCGATCCAGCTCGCCAAGCACGCGGGAGCGACGGTGATTTCAACCGCGTCGAGCGATGAGAAGCTCGAGCGCCTCCGGGAACTCGGGCTCGACCACGGGATCAACTACGCGCGGGACAGCTTCGTTGAGCGAACTCACGAGGTGACCGGAGGGCGTGGAGCGGACGTGATTCTCGACTCGGTCGGCGGCCAGAATCTCGTCGACAGCATCGCCGCTCTGGCTTACCGCGGAACGCTCGTCAGCGTCGGGCTTGCTAGCCGTTCCGGCTCCGCCGTCGAGGCCCGCGATCTGTGGGAGAAGAACAACTCGCTGCGCGGCGTGTTCCTAGGCGGCGCGCTGTTCAACGAGTATCCCCGCGTCCACGCGATGATCGCCGACCTGATCGAGCGGGTCGCGACCGGCGAGCTGCGCGTCGTGATCGACCGGACTTTCCCGCTTTCCGAGGCCGCGGCAGCGCACGCATACATCGAGAGCCGTCAGGCCTTCGGTCGCGTCGTGCTGACGCCGTAGACGCGCGCCGCGCTCAGGGCCTGCCGCGAACCAGCAGCTCCCGCATGGTGTCGAAGTCGGTGTCGGTGAACTCCATCCGGGTCGGCTCGCTCGATTCGATGAAGTCGATCAGCGTGAGGGCGAACCGCACCGGGTCATGCAGCTGGGGAAAGTGACCGGCATCCTCGAAGACCTCGAGCCGGCTGTTCGGGAGCCCGCGGTTCGCGACCGTGGCGTGCTCGACTGGGATCAGGTGATCTTGGCCACCCCAGATGATCAGCGAGGGAAGCCGTGCCGCCAGGTAAAGCCGGTCTGTCGCGCTCACGCGTTGGCCGCCGATGTCGAGCACCGCGCGAAGGCTGTGGATGAACGCCTGCCGAGCGCCCGCGTCCGCCAGCGACCCGTAGCCGCGCGCCATCTCCTCCAGGTCGGTGCCGGCCCGCAACCCCAACCGGCCCAGCACGCCGCCCAGCGCGCCGGCGACACCGTGAAGGCGCTCGTGGGCGATCAGCGGGAGCACGACCTCCGAGCCGGGGAGCGTCGCGGCGCGGAGCATCAGATGGACCTCGCGACCGAGGCCACCGCTCGAGACCAGCACCAGCCGCTCGGCGAACGGGGGGTACTCGTAGGCGAACTGCATCGCCACGCCGCCGCCGAGCGAATGTCCGACCACGGTGGCGCGCCGGTGCCCGAGCGCAACGAGCAGGTCGCGCACGCTGGCGGCGTACGCGCCCAGCGAGTAGTCGCCCCGCGGCTTGGCGGACTGCCCGTGTCCCAGTAGGTCGGGCGCGACGACCGTGTAACGCTCGGCCAGCAGCGGAATCACTTGGTCCCACTGCTCGGCGCACCCCACGATTCCGTGAATCAGCAACACCACCGGACCGGCGTCGCCGGCTGTCCGGTAGCTGACCCGGTGGCCATGGAGCACGATCTCGTGCTGAGTCGGCTTCAGCTCCGAAAAGGCGGGGCGTCGGCGCTGGGCGGAGGCTAGGGGGCTCGTCGTGGCGATGCCCATTAGTACCCGATCGGCGGCCTGCGGTCACGCGAGAGGATCCGAACCGTGTCTATCGTCACTAACCGATGGCTACTCGCACGGACATCCGCAACGTTGGAATCGTCGCTCACGTCGATCACGGCAAGACGACGCTGGTCGACGCCTTGCTGTGGCAATCCGGAGCCTTTCGCGCAGGCCAGGATGTGGCGGACCGGGTGCTCGATTCGATGGATCTCGAGCGGGAGAAGGGGATCACGATCCTGGCCAAGAACACAGCCGTCCACTACGGCGGGGTCAAGCTGAACATCGTCGACACGCCAGGGCACGCCGACTTCGGGGGCGAGGTGGAGCGCGGTCTGACGATGGTCGACGGGGTGCTGCTGCTGGTGGACGCGAGTGAGGGACCGCTGCCGCAGACGCGGTTCGTGCTCCGTAAGGCGCTCGAGGCCCGGCTTCCCGTGATCCTCGTCGTCAACAAGGTGGACCGGGTGGGTGGGGATCGAATCTCCGCCATCGCCGAGGTCGTCGACGAGGTGTACGAGCTGTTCCTGGACCTCGACGCCGATGAGGGGCAGATCGAGTTCCCGATCGTCTACACCAACGCCAGGGCGGGACAGGCTTCGCTCGACCCTTCGACCTCAGGCACCGACCTCGGGCCGCTGCTGGACCTGCTGCTCTCGTACATCCCACCCCCCGAGTACGACCCGGCACACGGCCTCCAGGCGCACGTCACCAACCTCGACGCCTCCCCATACGTCGGGCGGCTCGCGATCTGCCGGGTGCGAAACGGCGCGATCCGCCGCGGCGAAACGGTCGCGTGGTGCCGCACTGACGGCCAGATCGAGCGCGTGAAGGTCAGCCAGCTGTACGTGACCGAGGCGCTGGACCTCGTCGATGCCGAACGGGCCGCGGCCGGCGAGATCATCTGGGTCGCCGGGATCCCGGAGATCATGATCGGCGAGACGCTCGCCGACGCTGAGGATCCGCGACCCCTGCCCGTGATCACGGTGGACGAGCCGTCACTGTCGGTCACGATCGGGATCAACACCTCTCCCCTGGCCGGGCAGGACGGCGACAGGCTGACCGCCAGCCAGGTCAAGGACCGGCTCGATCGCGAGCTCGTCGGGAATGTCTCGCTCCGAGTCCTCGAGACCGATCGCCCCGAGGTCTGGGAAGTCCAGGGCCGCGGCGAGCTTGCCCTCTCGGTGCTGGTCGAGCTGATGCGCCGCGAGGGATTCGAGCTGACAGTCGGCAACCCCCAGGTCGTCACTCGGCTCCTCGACGGAAGGCTCTGCGAGCCGATCGAGCGGATGAGCGTCGACGCGCCCGAGGAGTACGTGGGCGTGATCACGCAGATGCTTGCGATCCGCAAGGGACGCATGGAGCAGATGGTCAACCACGGAACCGGCTGGGTGCGGATGGAGTACCTGGTCCCCGCGCGCGGGCTGATCGGCTTCCGCACCGAGTTCCTCACCGAGACCCGGGGCACCGGTCTGATGCACCACGTGTTCGACCGCTGGGAGCCGTGGCAGGGTGTGCTGCGTACCCGCCCCACCGGATCGTTGGTCGCCGACAGGCGCGGCACCGTCGCGGCGTTCGCCCTGTTCAAGCTCCAGGAGCGGGGAACGCTCTTTGTGGCCCCCGGAGACGAGGTCTACGAGGGGATGATCGTCGGCGAGAGCTCGCGCGCCGATGATCTCGACGTCAACGCCACCAAGGAAAAGCATCTGACCAACATGCGCTCCTCGACCGCGGACGAGCTCGTGAGGCTGATCCCCAAGCGCGAGCTCTCACTCGATCAGGCGCTGGAGTTCCTCCGCGTCGACGAGGCCGTCGAGGTCACGCCGCACGCGGTCAGACTGCGCAAGGCGGTGCTGGATGGGACCGCCCGGCGCAAGCAGGCGCGGTCGGCGCGGGTGCCGGCTGCCGCGGGGTAACCGTCCACGCCGGCGCTTACGCTGGGACCAGATGAGCGATTTCTCCACCCGGGCGCGCTCGCTGGTCGAGCAGATTGAATTCAATCCGTCGGATCCGCGGCTGGAAGAGGAGCTCGACGCGCTGCGGGCGCTGTGGCGCTCGCTTGATGGCTCCGAGCGCGCCTCCGCGGCTGGTGCCGCCCAAGCGCTCGCCGCGGCCCCGGCCGCCGTGGCACCACCGGCGAGCGTTACTGATGACGACGCCGCCCAGCTCGCGCTCAGTGGCTTGGATCGGATCGACGTCGAAGCTCCGCCGGAGCGCCGCTACGAAGGGCCCCGAGATCCGGACTCGCTGCTCGCGTGGTTTGGCCTGAACGAGTTCCGCCCCGGGCAGCGCGAGACCGTCGCGGCCGCCCTCGCCGGTAGCGACAGCCTGGTGGTGATGCCCACGGGCGGGGGCAAGAGCCTCTGTTATCAGCTGCCCGGCATCGCCTCCGACGCGCTGACTGTCGTGGTCTCGCCGCTGATCGCGCTCATGGCAGACCAGTACCGGCGGCTCCTACTCAGTGGGCACCCGGCGGCGATGATTGCCTCGGGCATGGACGCGGGAGCAGCGGCTCGCGCCCTGGCGGACGTCCGTGGCGGTCGCGCCCGGATCGTGCTGTGCTCGCCCGAGAGATTTGCCTCGTCGTCGTTCCTGGCGGCGCTGGCGGAGCGCGAGGTGGATCTGTTCGCCGTGGACGAGGCCCACTGCGTGTCGGAGTGGGGCCACGACTTCCGCCCCGATTATCTGAGGCTGCGGGGCGTGATCGAGCGCCTCGGCGCGCCCACCGTAATGGCCTGCACCGCGACCGCGACCGAGCAGGTGGCCGAGGAGATCAGCGCCCGACTCGGCCTGCGCGATCCGCACGTGGTGCGCGCCGGGTTCGATCGGCCGAACCTCTCGTTCGACGTGATCGCGCTCGAAGGGACAGGGTCCAAGGCGCGCAAGCACATGCTGCTCTCGCTCGCGCTCTCGGACCCGGCGAACCGACCGGCGATCGCCTACTGCGGCACCCGCCGTGACGTCGAGGAGGTGACCGAGCGACTGCGGTCCGACGGATTGCTGGCGGTCGGCTACCACGCCGGCATGCCCGCGGACGAACGCGCCTCGGCCCAGCACCGCTTCATGCAGGGCGACGCCGAGATCGTGGTCGCCACCAACGCCTTCGGGATGGGCGTGGACAAGGCCGACGTGCGCGCCGTCGTCCACTGGGCGATCCCCAAGAGCGTCGAGGCCTACTACCAGGAGGTCGGCCGCGGCGGCCGCGACGGCGCGCCGGCGCGCGCGATCCTGCTGGCCAGCCGCACCGACCTGGGCCGGCTGATCAACTTCATCAACGGCGACGCGGTCGAGCCCGACGACGTGCTCGCATACGTACGGCACCTGAGGGCCGCGTCTGACGGCCAGACGATGGTGATCGAGACACCTCCCTCCGATCGCGACCGCGTCAGGCTCGGGGTCGCCGAGCGGGCGGGCCTGTGCGCGCTCGAGCCCGCTTGGGGAGGACGGCTGCAAGTCACGTTCACCTGCTCATTCGGAGCTGGCGAAGTTGCCTCGATATGCCGCGCGGCGCGCGATCGCGCCTGGCGTGCCTATCGGGCAGTCGAGTCGTTCAGCTCGGCCTCAGGCCAGTGCCGGCGCCGCACCCTGCTCGACCACTTCGGCGACGACCGACCGGGCGCGCCGACGGGACGCTGCTGCGACGTGTGCGATCCGGACACGATCGGTCTGCCCGACCCCATGACGCTGACCCCCGCGAAACGCGCCAGCCGCTCGCGGCCGGTGGTCGCCGTGGAACTCGATCCGGCCGACGCGGGCCTATTGGAGACCCTGCGCCAGTGGCGCGTTCGCGCCAGCAACGGTAAGCCCGCCTACACCGTTGCCCACAACAGGACGCTTGAGTCAATCGCGGCACTGAGGCCGAACTCGATGGCCGAACTCGCGAGGATCAAGGGCGTGGGTCCGGCCTTCGTCGAGCGCCACGGGGACGCGGTGCTCGGACTCGTCGCAGGGAGTTGAGGCGCGCGAGGATCGTGCGGGGCCTGCAGAAGCGCTACGGAGCGAAGGACGCCAAGCGCCCGGGCGGAGCTGCGCAGGGCGAGCCGTGCGCTGGACTCCGCGACGAGTCATCGTCGGGTGTAGCACACCCAGTCTGCTAGTACTGCACCCAATCTGCTAGCGTGAGGTCCGTGAAGACCATCCAGATCCGCAACGTGCCTGACGACGTCCATCGCGTTCTGCGAACTCGCGCTGCATCCGCTGGCGTGTCGCTTTCGGACTACGCGCTCCAGGAGCTCGAGCGGGTCGCCGAGCACCCGCCGGTGGCGGATGTGCTCGCGCGGGCGCGCGGCCGGGCGGGTGGCGCGAGCGCAGAGGCGATCGTGGCGGCCGTGCGATCCGGGCGCGACCGTTCCTAAACGGTGCTGGTCGTCGACGCTTCGGCCGTGCTTGAGGCAATCGTCGCGCTTGATCCGGCGCCGGGACTAGTCGAACGGTTAGTCGGAGATGGCGACCTTCACGCCCCCCATCTCATCGACGTCGAACTACTTCACGCCCTGCGGCGCCTGAACGCGCTCGGCGAGCTAAGCGACGAGCGGGCTTCGGATGCGCGCGCAGACTTCCGCGACCTCGCGCTTGTCCGCTATCCGCATGTGTTCCTGAGCGACCGGATCTGGGAGTTGCGCCACAACCTGACCGCTTACGACGCCGCCTACGCGGCGCTTGCCGAGGCCCTCGACGTCACGCTGGTCACCTGCGACAAGCGGCTGAGCGAAGCGCCCGGCCACGGCGCGGAAATCGAATTGTTCAGCGCAGGCTCGACAGACTGAAGCGAAATCGCTGCTTGTCGCCACCGATCAGCGTGACAGCGTTCTGATTGGAGTCGAAGGCGAAGAGCACTCTCATGCCCGATCGACGCGCGCTTCTTTTAGCTCGTCGACCCGCGTGCCGTGGATACGGTCGCGGTGGGGCCGCCCGAGCCCGGGGCTGGCCGCGGCGAGAACCGAGCAGCGCAGGCACCTCGGATAGCGCGGCGCACACTTTCATGCAAAGTGCTCAATCGGCAGCGCCGAGCCCTGTCTGGAGCCATCGGCGCGGAATAGCTTTACAGAAATTCAGCAATCTGGACGAATGTTCGATGGCAATTCGTCGATTTGCTGCCGATATGGCCATGGACGGACATTGGACCAGTCCCGGGATGGACGCGATTGTTGTTAGCGAGGAAGGTGACCGGTATGCGTAGAGTGGGCTTCGACGGCGCGAAGCGGCGAGTGAAGCGGGTCCTGGCGGTGGTGGGCGTGGGGTTGGGGTTGACCGTCGCGACCCTGCCGGCACAAGCCATAGCGCACGGCCACCATGGTCGGGGCGACGGTAGAGGCCATAAGGTCGGCTGAGACGGCGCAGCCAAGAAGTGCAGGAATGAACGCGCGGGCATCCCGCTTGCGGCTCAGACCGACCGTTCCGCGACCGTTCGTCGTATACACGGCGCTGACGACGACGGTCGCCGCTGTGGCGCTCGCCGCGCTCGCGTTGGATGTCGGGTGGCAGATAGACGCGCCGGTGCTGTTCTGGCTCTTGTCGCTGTTCGTGCTCGCCGGCGAGCTGCTGCCGATCCCCGTGCCGCGGCGTCACGGGCTGGCGAAGGTGACGGTCTCCGCCGCGTTCGCGTTCGCGATCCTGTTCCGCTTCGGCCTGTGGCCTGCGACGCTCGTCTACGTCGCCAGCGTTGTGATCGCCGACAGCCTCGAGCGCGTCGCACCGATCAAGGTTCTCTTCAACGCTTCCCAGTACGCCCTGGCGATGATCGCGGCCGCCGGCGTGCTCGCGTTGGCTGGAGCGCAGCCTCCGCTGGCAACAATCACCGCAGGCGACGTGGCCGCCGTGATCGCCGCCGGTGCGGCGTTCTTCGTCGTGAATCATGTGCTGGCGTGCATCGGTGCTGCGCTGCTGGCAGGCTTATCGATCCCCCGCTACGTCAGGGACGACCTCACCTTTCAGGCGTGGACGGCGGGATGCGTGCTCGCTTTTGCCCCCGCCGTGGTCGTCTCCTCCCATGCCTCACTGGCGCTCGTTCCCGTGTGCTTCCTGCCTCTACTCGCGATCTACGCTGGCGGGCGGCAGGCGTCGGTCAACAGCCATCGTGCCTACCACGATGCTCTCACCGAGCTGCCCAACCGAGCGCTGTTCGCGGAGAGCCTCGAGGCCAGGTTGGCCGTTGTCGACCGTGAACGGTTGGCGCTCGCCGTGCTGCTGCTTGACGTGGACGACTTCAAGGCGATCAACGACACGCTCGGCCACGAGTTCGGCGACAGGGTCCTGAAGCACATCGGGCAGCGGCTCAACAACGCGGTCGGCGAGGGCGGGATGCTTGCGCGTCTCGGCGGCGATGAGTTCGCGGTGGTGCTCGAGGACGACCCGGCGGCCGCGGAGCGGGGCGCCCAGCTCCTGCTGGCCGCCCTCGATCTTCCGATGGACGTCGAGTCGCTCTCGATTCGCGTCGCCGCCAGCGTGGGAATCGCGTGCTTCCCGCAGCACGGCCGCACCGTTCGCGAGCTTCTGCGCCACGCCGACGTCGCGCTCTACTGCGCAAAAGCGTCCGACGTCTCCTTCCAGACGTACGCCGAGGAATACGACGAGTACAGCATCGATCGGCTCGCGCTGGCGGCCCAGCTGCGTCGCGGCATCGAGCGCGGAGAGCTGACGGTGCACTACCAACCGAAAGCGCCGCTGGACGGTGGCGCTACGACCGCGGTCGAGGCGCTCGTTCGCTGGAACCATCCGCAGCTCGGCTGTATCGGACCAGACGGCTTCATCCCGCTCGCGGAGCAGACCGGTGTGATCAAGGCGCTCACCGGGCGGGTGCTCGAGTCCGCCCTACAGCAATGCGCGCGCTGGCGCGAAGAGGGCCTCGACGTGACCGTGTCTGTCAACGTTTCCGCGCGCAACCTGCTCGACCACGCCCTGCCGTCCATCATCCGCGAGCTGCTCGACCGGTTCCAGGTCCCGCCGTTCGCGCTCCAGCTCGAGATCACCGAGAGCCGGATCGTCGCCGACCTGCGGCGTGCGCGGAGTGCATTGGACGAACTGCGGGGCATGGGCGTCAAGATCGCGATCGATGACTTCGGCACCGGCTTCTCGTCACTGCTGCAGCTGCAGCAGCTCCCGATCGACGAGATCAAGATCGACCGGTCGTTCGTGACGCGGATGGAGACCAATCAGAGCGACGCGGTGCTCGTTCGATCGATCATCGAGCTCGGGCGCAACCTCGGCCTCCGCGTCACGGCCGAGGGCGTCGAGACGGAAAGCGTCAGGCGCAGCCTGAGCGAGCTCGGCTGTGACTTCGCCCAGGGGTTCCACATCGGCCGCCCGGCGGCCGCCGAGGAGTGCCGCAGATACCTGAGCGCGCGGGAACCCGCGGCGCCTCTGCACCTGGTTGCGCTGAGACGATAACCATAGGAGGAGGGGCGTGACCAAGCGTGCGCTAGTCATCGTCGCGACCGCAGCCGTGCTGCTCGCGGCTCCGGCTGCGGCCACCGCCGCTGGAGCGAGTCCTACGTCGTCGTAGTAAGAGCGGGCCGGCCGCGATGTGGCCCCGCCAGACGCCTCGACGCCACGAACTGGGTCAGTTCAGGTCTGGCCCGACGTAAAAGATGTCGTTGCACATCGCCGCGGTTGCCTCCTCGACGATCGCCGCAGCGACCTTGATGTCCCGCTTTGAATGACGCTTCGCCACGTCGTCAAGCACGCCGCGAATGAGCGAGTGGGCGATCTCTGGGATCGGGGCGGCGTCGGGAGCTGCTCGACCCGAGGCCGAGAACTCGACCATGCCGCTGATGAGCTGACTGAGGACCGCGCCGCATTCGAGTAGTTGCATCACGAGCTCGTCGAGGGCGTCCGGGGGCGGCTGAGGTGAATCACGATGATCGGTCATACAGCCATGAGCCGCCAGGACGCCGTATTCCCCCCTCATCTCAAACAGCGTCAAACAGATGGGTCCTCAACGACAAAGGCCACCTTTCGGTGGCCCTTGAGGTCGCGGTCGGCCGGTTTGCAGGGCTTTCCCAAACTCCACGCCTTGTCGGCCGGGATGGGATGAGCGGGGGCGGGATTCGAACCCGCGACCTTCGGGATTTGAGTCAATTTGCGCTCGTGCTTTCTGGTCGCGGCGGATCGGGCTGATCGATCGTAAGTCCGGCCGCCGGCGAGCTTCGAGAGGCGGCTCTAACGCTCCGTAGGGTTCTGTGCGTCTGGGTTTCGTTCGACTTTTGGTCTGACGTAAACGCCGAAGCGAGCCGCATAGCTCGTTGCTCCCGCTCCGCGGAGGTCTGCCCTTCGCCGGAATCGTGGCGCTTTCGTCAACGCGCCCGCTGGCGCCGAAGCTTGAACGACCTGATCGGTCGGGGACGTTTGTGCTCCGGAGCGCTGCATTTGACCAGCTTGTCGTAGCTCTCGCGCCAACCTCAGGACACGATTCCGCGGAAGTGCTCGCACGAGCGGCGTGGGCGCAGGGTGAATACTGGGCCTCCTGCGCCGGTTGAAAAATAGGCCAGGAGGCACGGCGGCCGGATGTTGTCGGTTGGATCTTGACCCTCGCGCGATCGGTATCGGGTCACGCTCGGTCGCAATCCGACCCATCGGCTCGCCCGGCTTGACTCCACCGGCGGTTCCGTCCGAGCCGCCCGTAATGCTGTCCACGATGGGTGGAGTGTCGGGTCACACGCAGGAGGACTACGAGCTGTTCGCCGGCAGGTGGTTCGCACAGGTCGTCGCCGTGTTCCTGCGGAGCGTTCCGGAGCCAGCGCTCGCATATGACCTCGCGACCGAAACCTTCGCGGCCGGCCTTCTGCAATGGAACTCTGCGCCTGACGGCGATGAGTCGGTCGGCTGGCTGCTGCGGCTGGGCGCCGGCGTGCTGGACACGGCGGTCGAGCAAGGACGCGTGCCCTCCGTCGAGCGTCGTCGCGGCCGCCAGCCCGTTCCGCACCGGCTCAGCGCCGCCGAGCAGCAGGAGCTCATGGGACTCGCCGAGGCGCAGATCGCACTGCCGGCCAGCGCGCGCGACGCGGCCGACACGCTGGCCCGCATGGCCCCTCCACGTCACGTGCTGCGCGAATTGCGCCTGTCGGGTCTCGTGGAAGCAGAGCCGCTACCAGATCGTGAACGAGCCCGCGATGGAAGCTGAGCTCTCACCGGAGCTGGTGCGCTCAGCGCTGCAACTCGCCGGCGCGCTTGAGGCCGTCAAGACCGACAGCGTGGCAGCGGCTCGGCCCGACTCCCCCCCCGACCGGCTCGGCGCACACGACGTCCTCCGGTACGCGATCGCCGAGGAAGCCGAGACCTACCGGCGGATCATGCGAGTGCTCTATTTCGAGCACCAAGCGTTCGGACTGCGGCTTCGACCTGCACAGGTCGCCGACCGCCTGCGCGACCGCTACGCGTTGGCGGTCGACACCGAGTTGCTCGAGGAGCGGCTAGCGGCACTGGACCGCTGGGGCGCACTCGAGCGCGACCACGACGCGAGCCTCGCCTCCACGGCCGCCGAGTGGCGGCGCAACCGCTACACGTATGACGTCACGCCCGCGGGCCGGCTGACCGAGGAGTTGCTGGAGCGACTGGATTCGCTGGGGGAGGAGATCGGGCGCCTGGACACGGCCCGGCTGCCCTCGATCCGCGACGCGCTGGCGACGCTCGCCCGCGAGCTCGATCGGGGCGAACCCGACGGAACCCAGCTGCGCGGTTTGTTCGAGCGCCTACTCGGCGAGGTCGAGGCGCTGCACGCGGGAGCCCTTGCGTTCATGGCTTCCCTGGGCGATCTGATGCAGACCGTCGAGCAGGTAGGTGAGGAGGAGTTCGAGCGAGGGAAGGGAGCGCTGCTCGAGCACCTCCAGGGCTTCCGCAAGAGCAGGATGCAGCACTCGGCCGAGATCCTGGCGCTGATCGATCGAATCGAGGTGCGCGGATCCGGGCACCTCGTGGCGACGATCGTCGATGCCGAGGAGTTCATCGGACTGCCCGGCGGCGCCACCGTCGACGAGCAGCGCGCTCGCCGCCGGGCGGAGCTGCTCGGCCGCTGGAAGGGATTGCGCGCGTGGTTCGTGGGTGATGAGGAGCGGGACTCGCCGTGGCGGACACTCAACGACCAGGTGATCGACGCAATCCGGGCCGTGCTGGCCATCGCCGAGCGCCTGATTGAGCGCCGCTCGCTGCGCGTCGACCGGGCGCGCCTGCTGCTCCACCTGGCGGGGCGGGTGGCCGCGGCACCGCCAGGCGAGGCGACGGCGTGGCTGCGGGCGGCGTTCGGGATGCGGTCGCCGCGCCATGTAGGCGTGCCCGACGCCGACCCCGACCAGCTCGCGCAGCCGGGGCGCACTTCATGGCTCGAGGCGCCGCCCGCGCCCGTCGTGGCCCATCTGCGGACCCCCGGCGTGCGGACGCCCGGAACGGGGCGGGGGGCGCAGATCGCGGACCTGTCCGAAAGTCGACGGCGACTCGAGGCGCGACGGGCCGCGGAGCGTCGGGAGCTGGACGAGCTGCTGGCGCGAATGTCCGCTCGAGGGCCGATCAAGCTCTCAGCGCTTCAACAAGTCGACGCGCGTGAGTTCGACCATCTGCTCGGATGGATCGGGCGTGCCTACGAGTCGCCTCCCGGGCCTGACGGCGTCCGGTGGGCGAGCTCGACCGATGGCCGGGCGACGATCGCCCTGCTCCCTCCGGCCGACCCCTTGCGGGAGCGGACCAGGCTTCGCGCTCCGCACGGCACTCTCGACCTGCCCGACTTCCGGATCGAGGTGCTGCACCGGTGACGCTGCGCGAGCTCGAGGATCGCGAGGAACGCACACAGGCGATGCATGCACTGTTGGCGTCGCCGTTCGTGGGGGCCGACGAGCCCGCCTACTCACTGGTCCGGCGACATGAGCGCGAGCTCGCGACGACGTTGCAGACGGTCTACGGGTACCAGCTCGACATCGGGAGCACCGCCGCGCGGGCATCGGGTCCCCCGACGGCCGACGGTCTCCTCCGTCCGCTGCGCATCCGGCCGGCGTCCATCAGCGGCCGCCAGCGATCGCCTGACGAGTGGCCGGCGCTCAGCGACCGCGGCTGCCTGCTGCTGCTCCTGACGCTCGTCGCGCTCGAGCGCGGCGGTCCGCAGATTGCCATCGCCGAGCTGGCCCGCGACGTCGAGCGTGCCGGCGCCGACGTCGAGCCCGGGCTGTGCGTCGACTTCCGCGAGCGAGGCGAGCGCGTCGCGTTCGCCGATGGGCTCGACCTGCTGTGCGTCTGGGGCGTGCTCGAGCACACCTCGGGCTCGCACGAGAGCTATGTCCGTCGCGAGCAGGGCGCGGACGAGGCGCTGTTCACGGTCGACCGGCGCCGGCTCGCGCTGCTGGTGCGCGACCCGGGCGCCGCGCTCGAGGCGACGACGCTCGGGGAGCTGCTCGACGAGACTGCGCGCTGCTCACCCACACCCGAGGGCGAGAACCGGGCCCGGGCCGAGCGCCTGGCGCGGCGGCTGACCGAGGACCCTGCGCTCCTGCTCGCGGACCTCGACGAGGACGACCGAGCCTACTTCCTCGGGCAGCGGGCGCGGATCGAGGGCGCCGTCGCCGCGGCGACCGGATATCAGGTCGAGCGCCGCGCCGAGGGGAGCGCGCTGATCGTCGATGATCGCTCGTTCACAGACGCGCCGTTTCCCACTCGCGCGACCGTCAAGCAGGTGGCCCTGCTGCTGTGCGATGTCCTCGCGGGCGCCGGTCCGGCCGCGGAGCTGAGCGCCGAGGCAGTGCGGGATGCCGTCTACGATCTGGTCTCGTTGCACGGGCCCCACTGGGGCCGGGACGCCGGCGATCCGCCCCAGGTCACGGCACTGAGCGAAGCCGCAACGGCCGTTCTGCTCGCGTGCGGCCTCGCCCGGCCCACCGACGGAGGCGGACTGCGGCTGACCCCGCTGGCCGCGCGGTTTCGCTCACCGGCCCTGCGCAAGGCGGGAGCGCCGTGATGAGCCCCAGCTCCGGGCGCTGGCGACCGC
This sequence comes from uncultured Solirubrobacterales bacterium, assembly GCA_963704385.1. Lineage (GTDB taxonomy): Bacteria > Actinomycetota > Thermoleophilia > Solirubrobacterales > Solirubrobacteraceae > Palsa-465. Next base: position 2,946,750 of record OY969904.1, on the reverse strand, counting down.
GCCGCGCCGGCATCGTCAACTTGTACGAGTACGCGAACCAGACGTTCGACTTCGCCGGCGGGCGGCTGCTGCTGCGCGGCCACAACACCTCAGGCAAGACCAAAGCGCTGGAGCTGCTGCTGCCCTTCTGCCTGGACGGCGACATCAGTCCGAGCAAGCTCGATCCGTTCGGCACGGTGCACAAGGACATGAAGTGGAACCTGGTGGGGTGCTCCGATGACGAGAAGCGGGTGGGTTACGTATGGCTCGAGTTCGAGCGCCTCGATGAGACCGGCGGCGCGCAGCGGATCACGGCCGGGATCGGGATGCGTGGACACAAAGCGCTCCCGGAGGTCCCCCGCTGGTTCTTCATCGCCCGCAACCGGACGATCGGCGCCGACCTGCCGCTCCTGAACGGCCGCGAGCCGATCAGTAGGGCAGAGCTCGCCGCCGCTCTCGGCGACGACGGCGAGGTGCTGGACAGCCAACGGGACTACCGCAGCCGCTTGGACGATCTGCTGTTCGGCTTCGGCAGCGACGGGCAGTACCAGACGATGCTGCGGCTGATGCGGGACCTGAGGCGGCCACACCTGTCAAAGACGCTCGATCCCGACCGGGTCGCCGAGCAGCTGACCGTAGGACTGCCCGAAGTGGACGAGGGATTGATGCGGCGCCTCGCCGGGGGCCTCGAGCAGCTCGAGACGCTCGAACGCCACCTGGTCCGGCTCCGGGAGGTGCGCGAGCGGGTGCGCCGCTTTCATCAACGTACATACAACGCCTACGCGCGGGCCGTCGTTCGCGAGCGAGCCGAGGCCCTGAGACAGGCGCAGACCGCGGTCGACGGCGCGGCCGAGCGACTGCGCACGACGCGCGCCGAGCTCGAGGAAGAGCGTGCGCGGGCCGAGCGAGCAACGGCGGCGCGAGACGCGGCGGAGGCCGAGGTGGCACGCCTCGCCGCCGAGGAACACGCGCTGATCGGCTCGGCGGCGTGGTCGTCGGTAGCTGAGGTCGAAGCATTGCGCGAGCACGCGGCGGCACAGTCGCGGGCCGCCTCGTCGGCGCGGGAGTATGCCGACGCCGCGGCCTGCTCGGCCGGCGCCCTGGAGGCGGAGCTGATCACGGCCCAGGCGGCGGCCACGGAGCACCGTGAGCAGGCGACGGCGGAGGTGGACGCCGCAATCGAGCTCGCGGGGCGAGCCGGGCTGGCGAAGCGAATCGAGGTGGTGGCCGGGCAGCTGCTGGGCGGCGCGGTGAGCGCCGAGACGTGGAGTTCGCTGCTGCGCGAGCTCGCGGCCGACTGGCGCGACGTGCTCTACCGACAGCGCGAGCTGCTCCACGCCGCGCGGGAGGCCTCGGGCGCCGCGGAGCGCGCGCGTGCCGAGGAGCGGGAGGCCGCCGCTCGTCTCGAGCAGGTCGCGGCGCGCCGGACGGCGTGTGAGGAGCAGCTCGAGGAGGCCCGGGACGCAGCGGCGGCGGCGTTCGCGAAGTGGCGGTCCGAGCTCGCGGAGCTCGAGCTCGACGACGGCACTGCGGCGGGCGCGCTGGAGCTAGCCCGTGCCGGTCGTCCTCCCGCCTCTGCGCTGTCGGCAGCAGCCGAGCGAACGCGCACCGTGCTTCTGGATCAGCGCTCCTCGCTCGTGACGGCGAGACGGGCGGCGGCGGAGGCGGTCGCGGCGGCCGAGTCCGAGATCGAGCGGCTTTCCGCCCGCGACGACGGGCCGGGCGCGCCGGCCTGGCGGCGCGCCGATCGCACCGCCCGGGCGGGCGCGCCCCTCTGGCGGCTGATCGACTACAGAGACGACGTCGCGCCAGAGAGACGGGCCGGTCTGGAGGCGGCCCTCGAGGCGACCGGGCTGCTCGACGCGTGGGTGATGCCCAGCGGCGTCCTCGAGGACCCGATGCTCGCCGACGTGGTGTTGGCGCACGGTCACCCGGCCACCGGCGCCTCGCTCCTGGAAGCGCTCGCGCCTGTTCCCGACCAGCCGGTGGCCACGGCCGTGGTGGCCGGGCTGCTCGGCCAGGTCGGCCTGGGCGAGCGCGGCGCGGGCCCCTGGGTGGAACTCGATGGGCGGTTCGCGCTCGGTCCGCTCGCGGGCCGCGGCGTCAAGGATCGCGCGGAGCACATCGGTGCGGCCGCGCGAGAGGCGCGCCGTGCCAGGCTAATCGCCGAGCTGAGGTCGCGGATCGCCTCGCTCGATGAGGAAATCGCCGCGCGCGACGCCGACGTCGACGAGGTCGATCGGCGGCGGGCGACGCTCGACGCCGAGCTCGACCGCTTACCCGACGTCGATGCGGTCACCTCGGCAATCGACTCGGTCAGAGTAGCCGCGGCGTTGGAGAGCGACGCTGGGCGCGTCCACGAGCGGGCCTCCGCGGCAGCGCGGGGGGCAGCCGACGCGGAGCTCGCGGCCGACCGGGCGCGCCGGGAGCATGCGGTCGCCCACGATCTATCCATCTCGCTTGACGCAGTGGCGCTTGACCGGTTGCGGGATGCTGCGGCGGAGCTCGCCGGGGCCGCGGGGGCCGTTGCGGGGGCCTGGACGCTGGCCGAGCGGGAGGCGAGCGCTGCATCGACCCTCGCCGGGCGTCTCTCGCAGGAGCAGCAGGCAGCCACCGAGCTGGACGGGCGCGCCCGGGACGAGCAGGCGGAGGCCGATCGCCTCGCGGCCGAGCATGCCGCTCGCAAGGCCGCACTGGGCGCGACGGGAGAGGAGCTTCGGAGCCGTCATGCCGAGGTCGTCGACGCGCTCAGGATCGCCCGGGAAGCGCACCGCCGCGAAGGTCAGGCGGCGCAGGCGGCAGTGATCGCCGTCGTGGGCCTCGAGCGCGACGAGCTGACGCACGCGGGCGAGCACGAGACCGCGCGGGAGCAACGCGAAGCCGCGAGCCTCGCCTTCGGTCAGCTCGGGCGGGCCCAGGTTCTGAAGCTGGTGCTCGGGGACGACGTGCCGGCCGACACCGACCGAGCCGGCGGCTGGACCGTGACCCGGACCCTCGAGGCGGCTCGCGCGCTGCCGCAGGAGCTGCTCTCGGTGCGCAGCACCTCCGGCGAGCTCGGCGTGGAGGTCCAGCGGGCGGTGCAGCTGCTGGACCGGGAGCTGGCCGAGGCGGATATGGGCGCCTACGCGAGCCAGGGCGAGGACGGGCTCCTGCTCGTCCACGTCACCGAGGGCGGCGGCGAACAGTCGCTGATCGAGATCCTCGACACGCTCTCAGCGGAGATCGCAGATCGCGAGCAGATCCTGACCGCCGAGGAGCGCAGGGTGTTCAACGCGGCGCTCGTCGAGGAGATCGCGGACCACCTTCGGCACCGGATCCACGAGGTACGCGGACGCGTCGAGCAGATGAACGCCGTACTGCGGCGGAGCCCGACCGCGGCGGGCAAGACCGTCGAGCTCGAGTGGCAGCCGCTCGACGACGACCAGAACACGCAGCGGGCGGCGCTCGCACTGCTGCGCCGCGATGTTCGCCACTTGGGGGAGGAATCGCGCGGCGAGCTGGTCGCGTTCTTCCGGAGCCGGATCGAAGCGGCACGGAACGATCACGCCTTCGCCGGTCAGCCGCAGCCGATGACCGAAACCTTGATGGGCGCTTTCGACTACCGGCGCTGGTTCGCCTTCGGGCTGCACGAGCGCACCGGCACCGGCCGCGTCCGGCTGACCAAGCGGCGCCATGCGGTCGGGTCGGGAGGGGAGCAGTCGGTCCTGATCCATCTGCCGCTGTTCGCGGCCGCGGCGGCGCTGTACGGCGACACCCAGGCGCCCCGCCTGGTCATGCTCGACGAGGCGTTATCGGGCATCGATGAGGAAACCCGCGAACGCGTGCTGGAGGCGACCGTGGCCTTCGACCTCGACATCGTTATGACCTCGCACGAGCTCTGGGGCACGTACAGCTCCGTGCCTCAGCTCGCGATTTACCAGTTGCACCGGGAAAACGGCACGTTCGGAGTCCACGCGATCCCGTTCATCTGGGACGGAGAGGTCCTGCGCGAACTCGAGCAGGACGAGCTGCTGGTTTGACCACGGCGTCGCTCGACCCTGCCTTGAACCGGGCTCTGCTGGCCGCTCGCGACAAGCGCGAGCGACGCGGGGCGGCGGGTGACGGGACGGTCGTGGTCGAGCGGCTAGAGCCGGAGGAGGCGTTGGCGCTCGACGGCCTGCTGTCGCTCTCACGCCGCAAGCCGGTGCTTGCGGGCGCGACGCTGCGGGTCTCGCTGTCGCAGTTCGAGGCGGCGCTTCGATCGTGCGGCAGCGTTCCGCGGGCCGAGTACGAGCGGGTCGGGGGCCGCCCGGTGCGGGATCTGCCGGCCGAGCGTGCGACGCGCCGCGAGTCGCGGGCCGGCTTCCACTCGTGGCTCTATTCGCACGAGGTCGTTCAGGCGCACCCGGCGGTCGCTGTCTGGTTTGACCGCGCGCTCGAGCAGGGGCGCGTCCACTCCGGCATGCGTCCCCTGGTGGAGCAGGCGTTGCGAATCCTCGCGGCACTACCACCGACGGAGACCACCCAGCGCACGGTGCTCGCGGCCAGGTTGCTCGACGGCGATCCACACGCCCTCGACGTCGGGACCCCGCTGCACGGACTCATGGTCGCGCTGCTCGCGACCGCCGCGAACCTCGATCCCGACGCTAGCGTCCGCCAGGTGTGGGCGGCGTGGAACGTGCTCGTCGATCCGATCGCTTCGAACGTCACGGCACTCAACCTTCCGGCGGTGGGAGACGGCGCGCTCGCGGATGCCCTCCGGGGGATGCGGGGCCGCCATGTGGTGCTGACCTACCGACAGCTGAGCGCAAGCGACCCTGGTTGGCCCTCTGGGGTTCCCTGCTTCAGCTGCGAGAACCCATCGGTGCTGATCGCGGCGGAGGAGGCGCTCGGCGAGGAGAGCCCGCCGCTCGTCTGCACCGGCGGGAGGCCGTCGGACGCCGTTCGGCTGCTGTTCTCGATCGTCCGGCGCGCCGGCGCCCAGATTCATCACCACGGAGACTTCGACGCCTCAGGCGTGCAGATCCTGCGAGACCTCGAGGAGCGGTATGGCGCGATGGCCTGGCGCTTCGACCTCGAATCGCTGGACGAAGCGCTCCGCGATCAGGGTCGTCCGATCTCGGATCGGTACGGGTCGACGTTGGAGGACGCGGTACGGAAGCTACCAAGCGGCCTCCCCGAAGAGCTGGTGATCGACGCGCTGATCGCCGACCTGCGCGCGGCGCCGCTCTGAACCACTTCGGAGTCCATGAACTTCCAAGGACCGGGCGCTCCGTAATGCTCTGGTCCATCCTTACAAAGGTCCGGGATCTCTGAAAGGTTCGTGTCGCCCTGGACCATCCCACAGCGTCCTCAGGCGACCCCACTCGGCCTCTCCGAAAGGCGCTTCTGGCCTGCGGACCCTGAGGCACACGGCGATCGCCGGGCTCGTCGCGTAGCCGCGCTCGGGGAGCAAGTCGCCTCGCCGGTCAACGATCGTCTGTTGCTGTCGTGCGTCGATACGTCTCGGCGGCGTAGCGGCCACCACCACCTCGCACCGGCGGCAGAGCTGCGAGGTCATAGGAGGGACGCTCCTCGATTTCGGGGGGTGGTCCGGGAGGCTCGCTACAACTGCCACGTGGCGAGTGGTAGGCGACGGTGACTCAATCAAGCGTGGTTGAGCATCGCGGCGGCCTATGGGTCACGGAACTACAGGATTGGGGATACGAGATCCGCACACGCCATGACGCCGATGTTGTCGAGGGACAGCTCGTCGTGGCGGCTCGGCGCCGCGCCGAGTTCGGTCTTCCGGAGGTCGAGATCACGATCCGGGAGCTCTGGCTGCTCGGCCGGGATCCGGACCGCTTCTCTCCAGTCCTCGAGGGTTGCTATCTGCACAGCCACTCCTGGCATGCCCAGTTCGATCCGGCCGGTGGTGACGTCGCGGCAGAGCGGCTGGACCTCGACCGAAGCAAGCCCAGATCGCTGTGGCTCCACCGCCATCCGCTCGGCGAGCAGAACGAGGTCAAGGAGCCGGTCGAGAATCAGTCCCTATTCGACTGGCTACATCACCTCGAGCGGCTCATCTATGAATCGTGGATAGTAGACAAAGAACGAGACGAACACGCCTAACAATACTAACGAGACTATTCTGCTATGCTGCAAGGCCGATGAACAACCTGTCTCCCTATCTGACTGTCGCTGAGGTCGCCCGCGAACTTCACATGAGTGATGATGGAGTGCGCAAGCTGATTCGGAAGGGCAAGCTCAAGGCGCTGCGGCTTTCCGAGCGCAAGACGATGGTTCCACGGACCGCCCTTGCCGGATACCAGCGTCGGCTCAGCGGCCAGCCGGATGTTGGCTTCGAGATGCCGGAACTCGCGGATCCCGTGGAGCTCGCCAAGCAGTTCGAGCAGTCAACGGGATGCTCGCCAGAAGCTTGGCTCCTCGCCTGGAAGCAGGATGAGCTCGAAGACAGCAGCGAGAACATGGAACTGATGGTCCAGGCCAGCGCGTTGCGTGCTGCACTTGCTGGTCGGGGCAGGCGACGGTCCCGGCTCGCCGCCGGCAAGCCTGCATAGGCCGGGGCCGCCGGCCCGCGGATGTGTTAGCTCGGTGCTACGCCGAAGTCCGGCGCGCGAGCAGGAGATCGACCTCGGCACCCTTAGCGGCTCGGTCGAATTGGTAGACGATTGGTAGACGGCGCGCTTGAACGACAAGAGCCACCTTGCGGTGGCCCTTGAGGTCTCGGACGGCCGGTTTGCGGGGCTTTCCCAAACTCCACGCCGTGTCGGCCGGGAGGGATAGCGGGGGCGGGATTCGAACCCGCGACCTTCGGGTTATGAGCCCGAATATGCGATCGGCCAACCTGCGGATGCTGCAGCGACGCGGGCTTACGCCCGACGCCGCATGGTTTCGTAATGGCACAGCTCAGACGAATGGAGCGAGGCCAGCGGTTAGAGCACAGCCACTACGTCGACACCGTGACGGCCAGCTTGATGCGCTCGTCCTCAGCCGCGCGGAGCACCTTGCGGTCGAAGGAGGCGACGGGTGCGTCGGCCTGCTTCGCCGTAGCGAGACAGTAGGCATCGGCGAGGCTGATCGGATGGCGTCCCCGTAGCCGAGCAGCCTCCACCCCGACCGCGGTGCCGGGACGGTGAATCTCAACGCCGAGAGCACCTATCGCCTCACGCGCCAGCCGTAGCCGCTCGCCGTCAGCAGCCGGCGCAACCAGCACCTCTGAGAGGTTTACGACGCTGATCAGCCGCCTCGCGTCCTGGTTTTGCCACGCGGTGAACAGCTTGCGGGCTTCGGAATGATGACGGTCCGCGCCATCGAGCGCACCAATCAGAACGTCCGCATCGAGTACGAGCGTCACCCCTGCTCGTCTTCAGCATCGAGCTGGTCGAGATAGCCGGGCGGATACACGCCGGTCAGGACCCCGAACGCGCTGTCGAAGGTCACCGCGCCTCGGCGAATGTGTAGCTCGCCATCACCGGAGGCATCGATCACGACGCGATCGCCAGCGTGCAGTCCTGCCTCCTCGAGGGCCGCAACGGGGATAGTGACCTGGTTCTTCGTCGAGATTCGGGGCGTTCCTTTACGATAGCAGTAAAGGCGGGGCGTGCCCACGTGGCGTGGCCTGCCAGGCGCGTGGGAGGCGGGGGCTAGGTCAATTCAGGTCTGGTCCGACGTAGAAGATGTCGTTGCACATCGCGGCGGTTGCCTCTTCGACGATCGCCGCAGCGACCGTGATGTCCCGCTTTGAATGACGCTTCGCCACGTCGTCAAGGACGCCGCGAATGAGCGAGTGGGCGATCTCTGGGATCGGGGCGGCGTCGGGAGCTGCTCGACCCGAGGCCGAGAACTCGACCATGCCGCTGATGAGCTGACTGACGACCGCGCCGCATTCGAGTAGTTGCATCACGAGCTCGTCGAGGGCGTCCGGGGGCGGCTGAGGTGAATCACGATGATCGGTCATACAGCCATGAGCCGCCAGGACGCCGTATTCCCCCCTCATCTCAAACAGCGTCAAACAGATGGGTCCTCAACGACAAAGGCCACCTTGCGGTGGCCCTTGAGGTCGCGGTCGGCCGGTTTGCGGGGCTTTCCCAAACTCCACGCCTTGTCGGCCGGGATAGCGGGGGCGGGATTCGAACCCGCGACCTTCGGGTTATGAGCCCGACGAGCTACCAGACTGCTCCACCCCGCGGCGGACATACAGTTGTAGCAAATCGGGGCTGGCGTTCCAAGGCTTGCAACGAAAAGCACTTGGGCCTGCGGTCACGCCGGGGTACTGAAGGGGCGCGCGGGAGGACCTATTCCTGCAGCTCGCCTCGCAGCATCTTCGCGAGCGACTGGAGGAGTCCCCAGGCAATCGCGGGGTTCTGTTGAACGAGGGGGCGGAAGTCCCAGTACGTCAGCCCGTAGCACACCAGCTCGGTGGTGGCGGTGACGGTCGCCGCGCGCTGGCCGCCGTCGATCAGGGCGATCTCGCCGAAATGGTCGCCGGCCTTGAGTCCGGCGCGGGATGTACCGTGGACCGAGACGGTCGCCTCGCCGGACCGGATGAGAAAGAAGGCCGCTCCGCCTGAGCCTTCCTTGGTCACCGTCTCGCCGGCGGCGAACCGCCGCTCCTTGAAGAGACTGGCGATCTGCGCGGCATCCTCGGGGCGCAGCGACGCGAACAACGGCACGTCGCTCACCACCTCGACGGGCGCGCCGGCGTCCGGCTCTGGCGTGGCTGGAGGTGGCAGGCCCTGAGCTCGCGTGACCGCGCGGCACTGGAGCAGGAACAGCTCGTCGTCGGCGATCGCCCATTCGATGTCGCGGGCCGGGCCATAGACGTCCTCGCATTGCAGAGCAAGGCGGTTGAGCTTGTCGAGCTGGTTGTCATCGAGACAGAGGCGCTCGACGAGCTCTAAGGCAACCGGTTCCTCGACCGTGCCGCCATCGGGGAGCGTGCGGATCGCGACCTTCTTGACCCCGGGCGTTCGTTCGAGCACCTCGCCGGAGCGAGCGATCCGGTACATGTCCGGGATCACTCGGCCGGCGACCACGACCTCGCCGAGGCCCCAGCTCGCCTCGATCACCCGCTCGTCGGCCCCGGTGATCGGGTTGCGAGTGAACATCACACCGGCGGCCGCGGGATCGAGCAGGGATTGAACGACGACGCCGACACTCGGGCGGACAAAGAGGCCGACACGCTGGCGATAGGTGATCGCGGAGTCGGAGTTGGCCGACCACCACACCTCGCGTACCGCCGAGCTCACCTGATCCGACGACGAGACGTTGAGCAACGTCAGGTGCTGGCCGGCGAAACTCGCGGCGGCGCCGTCCTCATCGACGGCGGACGAACGGACAGCCAGCGGGCGGCGCAGCTGACTGACGGCCTGCGCAACCTCCTCGATGGCCGTCTCGTCTCCACCGGCGACCGCCTCGACGATCGCACCCGACAGTGCAACGCCGGGCGGGAGGGGTAGGCCGCCGCGTGCGGCATCGCCCAGCCCGACCGCCTTGGAGCCGAAGACGGAGTCGTCGCGGGCCTCCGCTAATGGAACGGCGCCCGTCAACCGAGAACCGCCACTTCCCCTGCGTCGCCGTCGACGCGTACCCGTACCCCGTCGGCGATCCGCTCGGTGGCATCACGAGTCCCGACGACACCGGGAATGCCGTACTCCCGGGCCACGATCGCCGAATGCGAGAGCAGGCCGCCGCTGTCCGTCACGATCGCTCCCAGCAGCGGGAGCAGGATGTTGAACGCCTCGCTCGTCGATTCGGTCACGAGCACGTCCCCCTGGACGATCCGGTCGAATTCCGACGGTCCCGAAACGCGGCGAGCCGGGCCCTCGTAGACGCCAGCGCTCGCTCCGAGCCCCCGGAGACGGCTCTCTTCATGCGGCGCCTCGGAGGAGCCGAACATCGACTCCATCGCGACGCCCACCGCCATCATCATCCTCGCAGCGTCCGGCGGCAGGCCAGACATATCTGGTGGTTCGGGTGGAGGCGGTCCGAGCAGCGGCGGCGCGTCCTTCGCGCTGTGGGAGGCCCGCCACTCGGCACGAGCAGCGAGTCTCGTCAGCCGTCGGGCCATCGGGGCCGGAGAGCATCGCGCACATCTCGTCGAACCCGGCGTCGACGAAGTGCTCGGGCTCGTGGACCCGGCCGGCGGCCGCTAGCCGCCTGCCCCCGCCCAGCACGGCGCGACGCATGATGCCCGAGGCCCAGATATCGCTGAACACTCCGCGCTCGTCGCGGATTCGCGACATCAACCGAGCCTCCTCGACCAACTCGTCGAACTCGCCACGGTGCTCCTCGGGCACCTTGGCACGGATCTCGGCGATCTTGGCCTGCACGTCCGAGTCCGAATCGGCTGTGTCCCGGCCTTCCACAGCGGCCCGGATCGCGCGCAGCAGGGCGTCAGGGAGCTCAAGGGCGTAGCGGCCCGAGATGTCGAACCCGTCGAGCAGGCGGTAACCCGTGAGGTCGAGATACGCCGAGACCGCTCGGCCGGCTTCGCTGTCGAGCGCGCGCAACGCGCTCAGCGTCTCCCCCGGGTCGCCGTCCGACTGGAGCAGCTCCTGGGCGGCGGCGTCGTCTTTGAACGCAGCGACCATCCGGTCCAGCTCTTCCGAGGCGCCCGCCGACACCGGCGCCGCGCCCCGGGTCATGCTCAGCAGCTCGGCCGGAGACACGTCGGTCCATTGCCCGGCATGGACAAGGAGGTCTCCGATCGACACGATCGCCGCGCCTGAGTGGCGCATGTGCTGGTAGACCATCGCGATGTGGTGCTGGCGGCAGCGGGTCAGATAGTCGACGAGCTCGGCGTCTGAGAGGCCGTCTGGATCGACCGACTGCAACTCGCGGTGGGTCTTGATCGAAGCAGGCTTGAAGCTCTCATCCCAGTCGCGAAGCTGGTCGCGCCACAGCTTGCCCTCGAACACGTCGTGCGCGCGCTGAACCCGCTCCGGAAACTCCTCGTCGGCGATCGGCGTCCTGGACGAGTACGCGAAGCCGTTGATGTACGCGTAGTCGAGCCCACCGAGCAGCATTCCGTAGTAGCGCGCGAACTCGCGGGTGCCGCGGCGCATGGGCTCGGGGTGCATCTCGGCCCAATAACGCGTCACCGGGCGCGGAAAGTGGACCGGGTCCAAGGTCCACGAGCCCGGTCCTGGCGGCTCGAATGAAAGCTCGGTTGCCGGCTCTGTATAGGTCATTGTGGAGCCCCTTTTCTTCAGGTTTGTCCTCGGGCGCCCCCCCGGGACGGCGACGTTATTTCGCGCCGCGCCAGTCAAGGTAACAGGGACGCGAGGAGGACGAGGCGACGGGCAGCGGAGGAGACGGCTGTCGGGACTCGCGGCCGCCACTGTTCACAGAGCCGTCACGAAGTTTTCGCACACTTGTTTCATCTGCGTCTAGATCCGTCACGTGATCTTGGGCAGCATCGTGTCCATGGCGACACTCGAGCAGAAAATCATGGCCGAGGCCAGGATGCGGGAGCTGATCGAGTCCGAGGGACTGCCGGAGCCCAGTCGGATCGAGTACGGCTTCACGTGCATCAGGCTGATCTGGGAGGAGTCGAAGGTGTGCCTGGTGATCGACATCGACGAAGCGCCGGAGGGGTTCGAGCGGATCGGCGAGCAGCTGGGCTCCATCGAGGAGGTGACCGATCGGCTCAGGCCTCAGTGAGGCGCCGCGGAGCGAGTGCGGGCGGGCGACCGGCGCCGGGGACCGGGGTGCGGGAGCCGACCCGGGAGACCCGGCACGGGACGCGGGTGCGGGAGGCGGGCGGCGCTTGGCCGCGGTCCGCCTACGACCCGCCCGCGCTGGACGGGGTCAACGGTTGGACGCGGTCAGCGTGGCGAGGGAGCGAGCACGGCGCCGCAGGGTGCCTCGACAGCTGGGGCTGCGGAGGCAGCCCGGGCTGCTTCCTGCTCCCGGAGCTTGTAGCGCTGGACCTTGCCGGTCAGGGTGCGGGGGAAGTCGGTGACGAACTCGACGACGTGTGGGTACTCGTAGCGGCGGAGATGCTGCTTGCACCACTGGCGGAGCTCGTCGGCGAGGGCGTCGGGGTCGGCGGGCGGCTGGGTGCAGATGACGAAGGCCTTGATGCGGCTGACGTCTTCGACCTGGACGCCGATGACCGCGGCCTCGGAGACGGCGCCGTGGCGGACGAGGCAGGCCTCGACGTCGGCCGGCGAGACCCAGAGACCGCCGGATTTGATCATGTCGTCGGAGCGGCCCTGGTAGACGTAGTGGCCGTCGGGAGTGATCAGGTAGCGGTCGCCGGTGTAGAACCAATCGCCGCGCATGCAGTGGCGGGTCTTCTCGGACTGGTGCCAGTAGAAGGTCGCACAGCTCTGGCCGCTGACGAGGAGATTCCCGGCTTCGCCGACGGGAGGTTCATGGCCCTGATCGTCGACGAGTTGGAGGTGATATCCGGGGACGGGGCGGCCGGAGGTTCCTGGGGCGAGGTCGTCGAGCGTGTTGGAGCAGTAGATGTGGAGCATCTCCGTCGATCCGATCCCGTCGAGGATCGGGACGCCGGTCAGCTCCATCCAGCGCGAGAGCACCGCCGCGGGCAGGGGCTCGGCCGCCGATACGCAGGCCCGCACGCTCGAGAAGTCGGCGTCGGCCGCGCCCGGCGCCTTGACCATCGCCGCGTACAGAGCGGGCACCGAGAAGAACAGGGTCGGGTGGTGCTGCCCGACGGTCTCAAAGATCCGCTCGGGCGCCGCGCGACCCTGAGTGAGCACGGCGGTTGCCCCGACCGACATCGGGAACGAGAGGTTGTTGCCGAGCCCGTAGGCGTGGAAGAGCTTGGTGGTCGAGTAGCACACGTCGCCGGCCTCGATGTCCAGGACGTGGCGGGCGTAGGTCTCGGTGGTGACGCCGATGTCGCGGTGGGCGTGGACGACGCCCTTGGGCCGCCCCGTCGAGCCCGAGCTGTACAGCCAGAAAGCCATATCGTCGCGGTGGGTGTCGGCCGGCGCGGGGAGGTCGCCGGCGTGGTCGCGGAAGACGTCGTCGAGGGACCGGCGGGTGAGAATGTGGAGGTCCGGCCGGTCGGCGAACGTCGATTCGAGGCCCTCGACGAGCGTCTCCTCCAGCGCGACGACCTTCGCGTAGCTGTCGTCGAGGTAGTACTGGTAATTGTCGAGGCGGTCGATCGGGGCAACGGGCACGGGCACGGCACCGATCCGCATCGTGCCGAGGAAGACGGCGTGGAAGGCGGGCGAGTCGTCGAGGATCATGAGCACACGCTGCTCGGGCTGGACGCCGAGCTCGGTGAGGTACGTCGCCACGCTCGCGACGATCGAGGCGAGTTGCCCATAGGTCACGGTGCCTTCGGCGGTGATCAGCGCGACCTTGTCGGCCCGGCCGGTCTCGAGGTTGTGGTCGAGCAGGGTGCTCGCGTTGAGGCGCTCGCGCGTCATCGGTAGCCGGGTGATGCTACTGGCGCGCGGCGGGGGCGCTGGGTGCCGCCGGGGCCGCCGGGCGCCGTCGCTCAGGCGACCAGCGCCGACAGCGCGCCGGTCTGGATCAGCTCGACCGCCGAGGCGATGTCGTCGTCCATGTAGCGGTCGCGGTCGAGGAAGGCGACGTGCTCGCGGAGGAGGCGATGGGCCTCGCGGGTGCGGGGGCTGCAGTGCTCGAGGCCACGGAGTTCGAGGGCCTGGCAGCAGGCGATCAGGTGGATGGCGGCGATGTTCTGGGTCAGCTCGACGATCGAGCGGGCGTCGCGGGCGGCGATCGTGCCCATCGAGACCTTGTCCTGGTTGTGGGCCTCAGTGGAGCGGGAGTGGACGGTGGCCGGGTTGCAGAGCTTGATGGCCTCGGCGGTCATGGCTGAGCAGCAGAGCTGCATGCCCTTGAAGCCGTGGTGCAGGCCGGCCTCGGGGTCGTCCGGGGCGAAGCGGGGGATCAGGTTGGGCGTCAGTCCCCAGTTGAACTTCTCGTCGACGATCAATTCCAGCTGGCGGTCCATGAGGTCGCAGAGGTTGGCCAGGGCGACCTTGAGCGAGTCCATGGCCTGGCCCATGTGACCGCCGTAGAAGTTGCCGCCGCTCTCCACGCGCCCACCGGGGACGTTGAACAGGGGGTTGTCGTCGGAGGAGTTGATCTCGGTCGTGACCCAGTCAGCGACCCAGGAGAGGACGTCGCGGAGCACTCCGTTGACGTGCGGGGTGCAGCGGATCGAGTACTTGTCCTGGACGTGGCGGTCGAGCTCGCGGAAGCCGGCGCCGGCGAGGCCGTCGGAGTGGAACTCCTCGCTGTCGAGGGCCAGCTGCGACTCGGCCAGCAGCTCGCGGATGTTGCGGGCGCTGGTGACCATGCCCGGATGCGGCTTTGCCTCGTCGAATAGGAAGGCGTTGAAGTGTCCGCGGTTGCCAAGCAGCGCCTCGGAGGCCATTGCGGTCATCAGGTCGGCGAGGTCGGCCAGCTCGCGCGCGGCGCCGACGGCCATGCAGGCGAAGGCGCTCATGAACGAGGTGCCATTGGTCAGGGCCAGGCCCTCCTTGGCCTCGAGCGGGAGCGGCTCGAGGTGAATCTCGGCCAGGACGTCGGCGGCGGGGCGGGTCTGGCCGGTGAAGTCGACGCGGCCGTCGCCGGCGAGCGTGCGGCCGACGTAGGACAGGGGCGCGAGGTCGCCGCTGGCCCCACACGAGCCCCGCTCGGGGATCCGGGGCAGGACGTCGTGGTTGAGGAGCTCGAGTACGTGCTCGATCAGCTCCACGCGGATTCCGGAGTTGCCCTTGGCCAGGCAGTTGGCCCGCAGGAGCATGGTCACGCGGACGACCTCAGCGGGGGCGAGCGGTCCAGTCCCGACCCCCATGAACCGGATGATGTTCTGCTGGAGCTGACCGGCCTTGGATGGCGCGATCTGGCGGTGGGCGCTGTCACCGAATCCGGTGGTGACCCCGTAGATCGGGATCTCCTGGGCGATCAGGCTCTGCTTGAGCGAGCGGCTGGCGCGAACGGAGTCCGCGGCGTGGTCGGACAGCCTTACCGTGCGGGTGCGGCGGGAGACGTCGAGCGCATCGGAGATCGTCAAAGACGCCCCGTCGAGCTCGAGGCGGGTGCGGGAGGTTCTAGTGTCTGAAGCTGATGTGACGGCCATCTCTGGACTGTTCCACCGCGGTAGACTGCACGCAACCCCGACGCATTGGAGGCGCCGCATCGCGCAGTTAAGTCGCCCTCTGGATCAGACAGACCGCAGGATCGTTGCGTTGCTGCAGGAAAGGGCGAAGAGCACTTTTAACGAGATCGGGGCGGACGTCGGCCTGTCGGCGACGGCGGTCAAGCGCCGGGTCGATCGCCTGGAAAACGACGGCGTGATCGTCGGCTACGGCGCTCGCGTCGACCCCAAGGTGTTCGGCGAGCAGCTCGAGTCGCTGATCGAGATCTACGCCTCGGACCGGACCTCGCCCGGCGACATCGGGCAGTCACTGCGCGGCATCGACGAGATCGTGTCGGCGTTCACGGTCTCGGGCGAGCCCGACGCGGTGATTCGTGTGCGGGTCGAGAACATCTCCGAGCTCGAGAAGCTCGTTGAGCGGTTGCGCCGCGACCCCAACGTGGTGCGGACGCGGACGCTGATCGTCCTCTCGACCCTCGTGGACCGTCCGGGACCGCTCGTCAGCACCGACCAGGAGAAGAAGAAATGAGCGCGGTTGTGCCGGGCGGCATGAGCTCTCGCGGCTCGGCGCTCGAGACATTCGCCACGCCCGACATCGAGATGGACCGGCGGGCGGACGGAACGATCATCCTGAATTCCCGGCACCCACTCGAACACTGGGAGCCGTCGATCCCGGCGGTGCTGAGGTCGCACGCGGCGGCGCATCCGGACCGGCCGCTGGCCGCGCAGCGCGACGCCGAGGACCGCTGGGTGCCGCTCAGCTACGGCGACGCGCGGGCGAAGGCGGACGCGCTGGCCCAGGCGTTCCTCGATCTCGGGCTCGGACCCGAGCGCCCCGTGATGATCCTGTCGGCCAACTCGCTCGACCACCTGCTGGTCACGCTGGGAGCGTTCACGGCCGGCGTGCCCGTAATGCCGATCAGCGTCGCCTACTCGCTGATGAGCGCCGACCACGCGCACCTGAAGGACATCGCCACACTGGCGAGGCCCGGCCTGGTGTTCGCCGAGGACGTCGGGCCGTTCGCGGGGGCGCTCGACGCGCTGGAGGCGGAGGTCCGTACGGGGCTGGAACAGGAGGTCGGGGACTCGATGGGCGTCGACGTGACGGAGGCGCTGGGAGAGGACCGGCCGGACGTCCTGGTCAGCCGCGGCGATCGCCCCGGCGCCTTCAGGCTGGCCGAGCTGCTCGAGACCGGCCCCTCCCCCGCGGTCGATAAGGCGGTACGAGCGATCAGACCGGACACCGTGGCCAAGGTCCTGTTCACCTCCGGGTCCACCGGCAAGCCCAAGGGCGTGATAACCACCCAGCGGATGCTGTGCTCGAACCAGGCCGCGCTTCTGTACTGCTGGCCGTTCATGGCCGACGAGCCGCCGGTGCTGGTGGACTGGCTGCCATGGAGCCACACCTTCGGGGGCAGCCATGACGTCAACATGGTCCTGTTCAACGGCGGGACGATGTACATCGACGACGGCAAGCCCGCGCCGCCGCTGTTCCCGCGCACCGTCGCCGCCCTGAGGGACATCGCCCCCACCGTCTACCTGAACGTCCCGACCGGCTACGCGCTGCTGGCGCCGGCGCTCGAGGCCGACCGCGACCTGGCCACGCACTTCTTCAGCCGTCTGCGTTTCATGTTCTACGCGGCGGCCGCCCTGCCAGAGGCGCTGGCCGACCGGATGCGCAAGCTGGCCCGGGAGTGCGCCGACCACGAGGTGCCGCTGACCTCGGCCTGGGGGGCGACCGAGACCTCCCCCGCGGCGACCGAGGCGCACTTCGTCGACGCGGTCATGGGCTGCATCGGCGTGCCGATCCCGGGAACGACGATCAAGCTAGCGCCGCTGGGCGAGAAGCTGGAGATCCGGGTGAGCGGCCCAAACGTCACCCCCGGGTACTTCCGCCGGCCCGAGCTGGCCGAGATCGCGTTCGACGACGAGGGCTTCTACCGCTCAGGCGACGCCGGGAAGCTGGTCGACGACAGTGACCCCAACAAGGGGATGTTGTTCGACGGGCGGATCGCCGAGGACTTCAAGCTCATGACCGGGACGTGGGTCACCGCAGGCCCGCTGCGCATGTCCCTGCTGAGCGTCGCGCGCGTCCTGACCGACGCCGTCATGTGCGGTCACGACAGTTCGTACGTGAGCGCGCTGGCGTGGGTCAACCAGGCCGAGGCGCGCAAGCTGTGGGGAGGCGGTGGGGGCGGCGAGGGCGACATCGCTCTCGATGACCCGCGGCTCAGGGAGCACCTGGCGCGCGCGCTGGCGATCCTGAACGAGGGACAGGGCTCGGCATCCCGGGTGGAGCGGCTGCTGCTGCTGGCCACGCCGCCGAACCTCGACGCGGGCGAGATCACCGACAAGGGCTACATCAACCAGCGGGCGTGCCGGGAGTCGCGTGCGGTGGAGGTGGCCCGGTTGTACGCGGACGAGCCCGATCAGGACGTGATCACGCCCGCGGGGTAACGGGGCGGACGGCCGGCCGCGGGTAGCGGGCCGGGGTGGCCGGTTACGGGGTAGCCGGCTGGGCGGCCGGCGCGGCGCTGAACCGACGGACGGCGATCGTCACGTCGACCAGTGCGCACAACCGCTCGCGGTCGTCGCGGAACTCGTGACCCCAGAACCACTCGCGCTCGTCGTGTCCGCGCAGAACGGCCCGGACGTCGAGCCGACCGCCGGTGACCGGGCGCAGGAAGCTCGCCGAGTTGCTCAGGCCGGATCCGGTGAAGCCGTCGCGCCACACGGCCCGGACGGTGGCCACCGAGGCCACGGTCTCGGCCACCGAGCAGTAGATGCCGCCGTGCATCAGCCCGAGCGGCTGCTTGAGGTTCTGGCGAACCTCGAACTGAACGTGAGCCGATGTCCCGGTGAGCTCGAGCCAGTGGAGATCGAGCCAGCCCTCAAAGGTGTCGGCCAACGGGATGAGCGGCTCGGGAAGCTCGCCCTCCTCCCAGGGCTGCTCATCCACGCCGAGATGGGTCACTGGCTGAAGGGTCCACGCCGAGGCGGCTCACTCGCCGCTGCCCACGACGACCGACTTCGTCTCGGTGTAGAAGTCGAACGCCTCCTGGCCGTGCTCCTTGCCGTAGCCGCTCGACTTCCAGCCGCCGAAGGGCAGCTCGTCGTAGACCTTGGTGCGCGAGTTGATCCAGGTGTAGCCGGCCTCGATCCGCTCGGCGGCCTGGCGCGCTCGGCCCAGGCTGCGGGTCCACACCGAGGAGCCGAGTCCGAACGGCGAGGCGTTGGCCCGCTCGATCGCCTCGTCCAGATCGGCGACCCGCCAGACGGGCAGGGCCGGGCCGAACACCTCCTCGGTGGCCATCGGCGAATCGTGGGGCGGGTCGGCGACGATCGTCGGCTCGTAGAAGAACCCGTCGGCGAGCGACGGGTGCTCGGGCGGTCCGCCGCCGGCCAGCAGCTCGCCGCCGGCCGCGACCGACCGCTCCACCTGGCCCGCGACTTCGTCGCGCTGGAAGGCGGTGTGCAGCGGCCCCATCTGCGTACCCTCGGCGTCGCCAGGGCCGATCTTCAGCCGCCCGGCCTTGGCCACCAGCGACTCGATCACCTCGTCGGCCACCGACTCGAAAACGTACACGCGCTTGATGGCCAGGCAGGCCTGGCCGCAGTTGTAGAAGCGACCCATGCTCGCCGCGGAAGAGGCCGCGGCGAGGTCGGCGTCGTCGCAGATGATCATCGGGTCAGAGCCGCCGAGCTCGAGCGTGACCCGCTTCACGCCATCGGCGCACAGGGCCATGATCCGCTCGCCGACCGGCGTCGAGCCGGTGAAGGCGACCTTGCGCACGAGGTCGTGGAGCACGAGGTCCTCGCCGGCCTCCGAGCCCCGCCCGGTGACAACGTTGAAGACGCCGTCGGGCAGCCCGCCCTCGGACAGC
The DNA here is from genome assembly GCA_963704385.1 of uncultured Solirubrobacterales bacterium. Taxonomy (GTDB): domain Bacteria; phylum Actinomycetota; class Thermoleophilia; order Solirubrobacterales; family Solirubrobacteraceae; genus Palsa-465. Next base: position 2,927,790 of record OY969904.1, on the reverse strand, counting down.
AGCTCGGCGAACCGCAGGGTGGTCAGCGGCGTCGTGGCCGCGGGCTTGGCCACGACGGTATTGCCGGCCACGAGGGCCGGGGCCAGCTTGTTGCACAGCAGCGTGGTCGGGAAGTTCCACGGGACGATGGCCGCGACCACACCGAGTGGACGGCGCAGGACGTAACCGTCGATCCCGGGGTCGAGGTTCGGCGTGTGGGCGCCGCGCAAGGACTTCGACAGGCCGACGTAGTGCATCAGGGTGTCGACGGCCTTGGTCAGCTCGATCCGCGAGTCGCGCAGGGTCTTGCCCTGCTCGCGGGTCAGGAGAGGGATCAGCTCGTCGAGGTGTTCCTCGACGTGGTGGGCGGCGCGGCCGAGGATCTCGCCCCGCTTGGAGACGGCGAGCTCGGACCACGGACCAGAGGCGCGAGCAGCGGCCTGAACGGCGGCGTCGACATCAGAGGCCGTGGCCGCCGCGACCTCAGCGAACGCCCGCCCGTCGGCCGGATTGACGACCGGGAGGGCCACCCCGGCGTTTCGGTGCTCGCCGCCGGCGATGAACGAGCCGGCGTAGGTGGTACCGGTCGTCACGCGCCCACGAACTCCGGGGCGCGCTTCTCGACGAACGCGTGCAGGCCCTCGGACGCGTCCTGGGAGCGGAACAGCTGCTCCATCAGCTCGGCCTCGAGGACCAGACCGTCGGGAAGCGGCATCTCCGTGCCCTCGTGCACGCAGCGCTTGATCGCGGCGATGGCCAGCGCGGGTCCCGAGGCCAGGCGATCCACGTATTCCCGGACCTTGGCCCCGGCCTCCTCGGGGTCGAACACCGCTGCGACCAGGCCGATGTCAAGCGCCTCCTCGACCCCGAACGTGCGCCCGGTCAGGAGCAGCTCCATGGCCCGGGAGCGGCCGATCAGCCGGGGCAGCCGTTGGGTGCCGCCGTTGCCGGGCAGCAGGCCGAGCGTGACCTCGGGGGTGCCGAGCTTGTAGCCGCCGGCGGTGGCCAGACGGATGTCGCAGGCCAGGGCGATCTCGAGCCCGCCGCCCAGCGCGTGGCCGGCGATGTGGGCGATGAAGACCTGGGGCGCGGCGGCCATCCGCCGGAACGCGGCCTGGCTGACGCGGATCATCTCCATGTTGGCCTCGACGTCGCCCTCCAGGAACCGCTTGACGTCGGCGCCAGCCGAGAAGAACTTCTCGCTGGCGCTGCGCACGACGACCACGCGCGCAGTGCTGACCACGGCCTCGTCGACGGCGGCCGAGAACTCGCTCATGAACGCGAGGTCGTAGGAGTTGGCGGGCGGGTTGTCGAGGGTGATCGAGCCGATCGCGCCCTCGGTGGCAAACGAGGCGCCCATCACTCGAGCCCTCCGACCACGACCGACTTGATCTCGACGTAGGAGTCGAGCGCCTCGATCCCGTGCTCCTTGCCGTAGCCCGAGGCCTTCATGCCGCCGAACGGGAGCTCGTCGTAGCCGTAGTGGATCTGGTTGACCCAGGTCATGCCCGAGTCGATCTCGGTCGCGGCGCGGTGGATCAGCCGGGAGTCGTGGGTCCAGATCGAGGACCCGAGCCCGTACGGCGTGTCGTTGGCTCGCCGCACAGCGTCGTCGAAGTCGGTGAAGCGCAGGACCGGGAGCACCGGGCCGAACACCTCCTCGCGCATCAGCCGCGACTCGGCTCCGGGCTCGGCGACCACGGCGGGCTCGAGGAAGTAGCCGCGGTCGTGATCGCCGGTGGTGCCGCCGATCAGGAGCTCGCCGCCGCTGGCCACGCCGTCGTCGAGCTGGGCGAGCAGCTCGTCGCGAGCGGCGCGGGTGTGGATCGGGCCCATGCGCAGGCGGGGCTTCTCGGCCTTGACCGTGCCGTCGCCGGGCTCGTACCGGGCCACGCGCTCGACCAGCTGGGAGACGAAGCCGTCGTAGACCGAGTCGTGCACGAAAACGCGCTTGCAGCCCAGGCAGGCCTGGCCGGCGTTCCAGTAGCGCCCGATGATCACGGCCTTGACGGCCGCGTCGACGTCGGCGTCGGCGCACACGATCACCGGGTCGGAGCCCCCGAGCTCCAAAGACACCCGCTTGAGGTCGGGCGCGGCGATCGAGGCGACGTGGCGGCCGACCATGGTCGAGCCGGTGAAGGCGATCCGGCGGACGTCGCGGTGACCGACGAGCGCGTCGCCGATGGCCGCGCCGCTGCCGGTGACCACGTTGAGGACGCCGGCGGGCAGCCCGGCCTCGGTGAACAGCCCGGCCACCTGGAGCGTGGCCAGCGGGGTCGTCGAGGCCGGCTTGGCCACAACGGTGTTACCGGAGGCCAGTGCGGGGGCCACCTTCGTACCGAGCAGGGTGAGCGGGAAGTTGTAGGGCGTGATCGCGGCGCAGACCCCGATCGGGCGGCGGATCACGAGCCCGTAGGCGGGCCCGAAGGTCGAGGGCAGGTCCTGGTAGGCGCCGCGGACCTTGGTCGCGGCCTCGGCGTAGAACCGAACGCCGTGGGCGAGATGGGTGACCTCCCCCATCGCCTCCGCCAGAGGCTTGCCCTGCTCGGACGTCAGGGTGGCGGCCAGGTCCCTGGCGTGGTCGTGAATCAGGTCGGCGACTTTGTGCAGGATCGCCGCGCGCGCTTCCACGTCCGTGCGAGACCAGTCTCCGAACGCGCTCCTGGCCGTCTCCACCGCGAGCTCGACGTCCTCGGGCGAGCCGGCCGGCACGCTGTCAACCACCTCCTCGGTGGCCGGGTTGACCACCTCGAGCTCCTCGTGAGCGGCCGCCTGGCGCCACTCCCCCCCGATCAGCATCTCGGGCAACGCTGCCTCCTAATAAATGGCACGACTTTGTTCTTGACGATGTCGAGGGGAGACTATACGCTGGCGGACGTAAGTCAAGTGTCACACGTCACCCCCACACCGATCGAAGACCTCGCTCCCTGGACCGAGGAGCAGGTGCAGGCGCACCTGGCGGCCGGCAAGCTGGTCGAGGGGCTGCAGCACATGTCGCCCAAGTACCTGGAGGGGATCCGGCGGATCCTCACCGTGTCGGCCGACACCGAGCTGGTCAGCGCCCCCTCGTATCTGCGGGCCGCGGGCCACGCGCCGGCGCTCAACAACTTCGGCTCGGCGATGTCGATCATCCAGGACGAGCTCGCGCACGCCCACATCGGCTACCGGCTGCTCGGCGACCTGGGGGTGGACATGGACCAGCTGATCTACGAGCGCCCGCCCGAGAAGTTCAAGTACCCGTACGCGTTCGACGTGCCGCTCGACTCGTGGGTCGAGCTCGTGTGCGCCAACGCGCTGTACGACCAGGCCGGGTTCGTGCTCCTGTCCGACGTCTACCAGTCGAGCACGTTCGGGCCGTGGAAGCGGGCGCTGGCCAAGGTGGACAAGGAGGAGACCTTCCACCTGCGCCACGGACGGACGTGGTTGCGCAAGCTGGCCAAGGACCCCGCGGGCAAGGCCGAGATCCAGGCCGCGCTGGACTGGATGTTCATCCTCACGCTCGAGTGGTTCGGCCTCCCGGACGAGCTCAAGCAGCACGGCGAGCAGCTCGCCTACGGCTTCAAGGGCAAGACCAACGACGAGCTGCGCCAGGCCTGGATGAGCGAGGTCGTGCCGTTCATGGCTGAGATCGACATCAGCGTCCCCGCCCACCTCGACTCCGACCAGCAGCGCTACGTGATCGACTGCCCGTTCCCGGCCCGGTTCGACGAGGAGCGGCGCGAGTGGCTGCTCGACGAGAGCCCGATCGGCTGGGATGAGGTCCTGGCCCGCTGGCGCGCGCGCGGACCGATGAACCGCGACTACGTGCGCACGCTGCAGCGCGGGTATCAGACGACATCGCTGCGGAGGGCGGCGTGAGCGTCGTCGAGCTCACGCCCGCCGAGCGCGTCGAGGCCCGCCTGTGGGACGCGCTGCGCCAGGTCGAGGACCCGGAGATCCCGGTGTCGGTGGTCGGCATGGGGCTGATCGTGTCCCTGGCCTACCGGCCCGAGCGGCGGCTGGCCGACCTCGAGATCACGTTCACGGCGATGGGCTGCCCGGCGATGGAGTTCATCGAGGACGACATCCGCGAGGCGCTGCTGCGCGACCCCGACGTCGACGCGGTCCAGATCGAGGTGGTCTGGGACCCGGTCTGGACCAAGGACCGCATCCGGGCCGACGCGCGCGAGAAGATGCGGCGCTTCGGGATCGTGGCGTGACCCGCCAGGCCGACACGGTGTGGGAGGTGTTCGCGCGGATGGCCTACGAGGAGCCGCTGCACCACGTGGGTACGGTCACCGAGGCCGACGAGGACCTGGCCATCGTCTCGGCCCGCGCGATCTACGACGAGCAGCCGTGGATCGAGATGATCATCGTCCCGCGGACCGCGATCCGGGAGGCGATCCGGGCGTGAGCGCGACCCCGGCCGTGGACGCGGCGACGGCGACCATGATCTCGTCGATCGGCTCGCTGGCCGACAACAAGGGCGCGCTCGGCCGGCGCTACGGCGAGTGGGCGGTGAGCGCTCCGACGATCGAGTCGGCGGTGGCCGCGGCGGCCATGGCCCAGGACGAACTGGGGCACGCCCGGTCCACATACCCGGTGCTGGCCAAGCTCGGGGTCCACCGCGACGACGACACGCTCGATGCCGGCCATCCGCTCGAGGTGCTCGAGCGCGAGCTCCCGGACTGGGCCTCGTTCATCGCCGCCAACCTGGTCATCGACGGGATCCTGACCACGTTCGTGGCCGCCACCCGCGACAGCTCGATCGAGCCGCTGGCCCAGCGGGCGCGCAAGATCCTCCAGGAGGAGGGCGCCCACAAGGTGCACGCAGAGGCCTGGTCCAAGCGGATCTGCCGGGCCGACGGCGAGGACCTCGAGCTCCTGCTCCGCCGGATCCAGGAGATGTGGGCCCAGGCCGCGCGCTGGCCCGGACCCGACGAGCACCCGGGCTACCGGGAGGCGATCGAGCGCGGGATGGTCGCCGAGGGCCCGGCGGCGATCCGCGAGCGCGTGCGGGCGTGGCTGACGCCGCTGCTCGCAGGCGAGGGGGTCACGGTGACCCTCGACGAGCCGAGCGACTGGTTCGAGTGGGACGAGCGGCTGCGCCGATGAGCGTGAGCTGCCCCTTCTGCGACTCCGAGGACGTCGAGCTCGTCTCCCCGTGGGCCGGTCAGCTGATCACGTCCCAGATGAGGTGCCGGGCGTGTAACACGTACTTCGAGGCTGTCCGGGGGGAGGCTGCGCGAGAAACGGGAACATTTGGCCCGTCTCTCGCGCAGGCTCAGCCGCACGGGCCCGATGGACGATCAGCTGCGTAGGCGGTCGGTCGGCGGCCCCGCCGCGCGATCGCTGCTGCTGACGCTCCTCGGCGAATACCTGTTGCCGCGAGCGGACGCGGTGTGGCAGGAGACGTTGGTGGCCGCGCTCGTCTCCGTGGGCTACACCGCGCAGGCGGCGCGACAGGCGCTGGCCCGCAGCGCGCGCCAGGGCTGGCTGGAAACCGAGCGCCATGGCCGCCGCGCCCGGATGGCGCTGAGCGAGCCCACGGCCGAGCTGCTGCGAACCGGAGCCGAGCGCATCTACTCGTTCGGCGAGCCCTGGCAGTGGGACGGGCGCTGGCTCGTCGTCGTCCTGCGGGTGCCCGAGGAGCGGCGCGCGGTCCGTCACCAGCTGCGCACGCGGCTGGCCTGGGCCGGGCTCGGTTCGATGGGCGGCGGCGTCTGGCTCACGCCCCACGTCGAGCGCGAGGCCGAGCTGACGGCGGCGATCCGGGAGGAACCGGCGGCCGAGGCGACCTCGTTCATCGCCGGCCTCGGGATCCTGGGCAGTCCGCCGGGTGTGGCCGGCACGGCGTGGGACCTCGAGGACGTTCGCGACCACTACGACGTCTTCATCGAGGACTTCGCGCGCGTCCGCCCCTCCTCGCCGCAGGCCTGCTTCCGCATGCAGACGCTGCTCGTCCACGCCTGGCGCAAGTTCCCGTTCCTGGATCCCGACCTGCCGTCGGAGCTGCTGCCGGGTGGATGGCCGCGCCGGCGCGCCCACGACCTGTTCGTCGACCGGCACGGTCGCTGGCGGGGACCGGCGCAGGACTACTTCGAGGAGCTCGAGACGGGGCGCCCGGCGACCGCCGCCCAGGCCGCGTGACGCTGACCCTGGCCGGCGGCAGGGTCGAGCTGCTCGACATCCCGGGAGCCCCGGGCCAGGCGCCGCTCGTGCTCCTGCACGAGGGGCTCGGCTCGGTCGGTCTGTGGCGCGATTTCCCAAACCGGCTCGCGGCCGCCACCGGACGGCGGACGATCGCCTTCTCGCGCTACGGGCACGGCGAGTCTGACCCTCCCCCCAGAGCGCGGACGCCGGCGTTCATGCACGAGGAGGCGCTCGAGGTGCTGCCCGAGCTCCTCGCCCAGCTGGGCATCGAAGGAGGTGCGGGTCCTCTGGGCCGCGAACCGCCGCTGCTCGTCGGCCACAGCGACGGCGCCTCGATCGCGCTGATCTACGCCGCCCACCACCCCGTCCAGGGCGTCGTGGCCATGGCCCCGCACGCGTTCGTCGAGGACATGTGCCTGCGCGAGATCGAGCAGGCCCGCGACGCCTACCTCCAGGGCGACCTGCGCGAGCGGATGGCCCGCCACCATCGCGATCCCGACGCCGCCTTCTACGGCTGGAACGACGTGTGGCTGGACCCGGAGTTCCCCAAGTGGGACATCACGGACCTGATCAACCGGATCGACGCGCCGCTCCTCCTCATCCAGGGCGAGCACGACCAGTACGGGACGATGGCCCAGCTCGACGCGATCGAGGAGGCGGCGTCCGGGCCGGTCCAGCGCGTGCACCTCGACGCCCGCCACGCCCCGCAGATCGACCAACCCCAGCAGACGGTGGACGCGATAACCGCCTGGATCAGATCACTGCCCGCTCGTGCGCCGGTACCGGGCGACGGCGAGCGGCGCGAACGCGGCGAAGATCACGACGATCCAGACCAGTGAGCCCCACACGTAGTTGTGGGCTGGCGTCCCGATCCACAGGTGGCGCATCGCGTCGACCATGTACGTGAACGGATTGATCTTGGCGAAGTCCTGGAGCACGGGCGGCATCGAGGCGACCGGGACGAATGCTGAGGAGATGAACGTCAACGGGAAGATGGCGATGAAGGCGACCGAGTTGGCCGCCTCGGGCGAGGAGGCGACCAGGCCGACGAACGCGAACACCCACGAGAACGCATAGCCGAACAGCAGCAGCAGCCCGAACCCGGCGACGATGTCGACCGCGTTGGAGTTGAACGTGAAGCCGATGATCAGGCCCGTGACGACCAGGATGACCACGGCGATGCCGTTGGTCACGACATCGGAGAGCGTCCGGCCGGCCAGGACGGCGGGGCGCGCCATGGGCAGGGACCGGAACCTGTCGATCAGCCCCTTGTGCACGTCCTCGTTCAGCCCGAGCGCGGTGACGAAGCCGCCGAAGGCGATGTTCTGGACGATGATCCCCGGGACGAGAAAGTTGACGTAGGTGACGCCGGGGGTCTGGATCGCGCCGCCGAAGACGTAACGGAACAGCAGCAGGAACATGATCGGCTGGACCGTGAAGGCCAGCAGCAGGTCCGGCGCCCGGGGCAGGCGGACCAGGTTGCGCTCGGCGATCACCAGCGTGTCCGAGGCCAGCCGCCTCACGCCCGCACCTCCTCGCGCTCCTCCTGCTCGACCGGCCCCTCGGCGGCGTGGCCGGTCAGGGTGAAGAAGACGTCGTCGAGCGTGGGACGCCGCAGGGCCAGGTCGTCGACGTCGAGCCCGGCGTCGCTCAGCCGGCGGACGGCCTCGACGATCGTCCCCTGACGCCGCCGCACGGCCAGCTTGACCAGGCCATCCGAGACGCCCGGCTCCCCGTCGGACATCGGCGCCAGCGCCCGAATGGCGGCCTCAGCGTCGGCACCGTCGCACAGGCGCACCTCGAGCCGTTCGCCGCCGACGCGATCCTTCAGCTCATCGGAGGTCCCCTGGGCGATCACGCGCCCGTGATCGATGACCGCGATGATGTCGGCCAGCCGGTCGGCCTCGTCCAGGTACTGAGTCGTCAACAGGACGGTCGTGCCCTCGGCGACCAGAGCCTCGATCACCTCCCAGAGGTTGAGACGGCTGCGGGGATCCAGTCCGGTCGTCGGCTCGTCGAGAAACAGGACCGGCGGCTCGGCGACGAGCGCGTCAGCCAGGTCGAGCCGGCGCCGCATCCCGCCCGAGTAGCCCTTGACCGTCCGGTTCGCCGCCTGGTCCAGATCGAAGCGCTCGAGCAGCTCGCGTCCGCGGCGCTTGGCCTGGCGTCGCGGGAAGCCGTACAGCCGGCCGACCATGGTCAGGTTCTCCAGCCCGGTGAGGTTCTCGTCGACGGCGGCGTACTGCCCCGCGAGCCCGATCTGCGCTCGCAACCTCACCGCGTCGCGCACGACGTCGAGACCCAGGACGGTGGCCTGGCCGGCGTCGGGCTTCAGCAGCGTCGTGAGGATTCGGACCAACGTCGTCTTCCCGGCGCCGTTGGGCCCGAGCAGGCCGAGCACTCGACCGCGGTCCGCGTCGAGGTCCAGGCCGGCCAGGGCCTCGACCTTGCCGAACGATTTGCGCAGGCCGCGAACGCTGATCGCGCGGGCGCCGTGGGCGACCGCAAGCGACCGGGTTCCGTCGGAACTCGGGGATGACTCCACGCCCCCACAGTACGAAACTCGTCACCCGGGCGAGATGTAGCATGACTCTCTCGTGAGCAAGGCTGAGGGCGTGGGCGAGCAGGACCGAGGCCGATGAGCACGCCGCAACTCTCGGTGGCCGACGTCGTCGGCGCCACGATCGCGGCCCAGGGCGTTCGCGACGCCTTTGGCGTGCTTGGCAGCGGCAACCTGATCGTCACCAACGCGCTGGTCGCGGGCGGGGCTCGCTTCCATCACGCCCGCCACGAGGGCAGCGCGACGTGCATGGCCGACGGCTACGCCCGGGTCAGCGATCGCGTCGGCGTGGTCAGCGTCCACCAGGGACCGGGGCTCACGAACACGATGACCGGCCTGACCGAGGCGGCCAAGAGCCGCACGCCGCTGCTCGTGCTCGCGGGCGAGTCGCCGGCCGCGGCGCTGACCTCGAACTTCCGGATCGACCAGCACGACCTGGTCGAGTCCGTGGGGGCGATCGCCGACCGCGTCCACAGCCCGGCCACGGCGGCCGACGACGCCCAGCGGGCCTACCAGCGCGCCCAGACCGAGCGCCGGCCGATCGTGCTCATGCTCCCGATCGACATCCAGCCGCGACCGGCCGACCGAACGACGCCCGCCCAGCCGCCCCTGCCGCCCCTCTCGGCGCCCGTGCCGTCGGCGGCGGTGATCGGGAGCGTGGCCGACCTGCTGGCCGCGGCCGAGCGCCCGGTGATCATCGCCGGGCGCGGGGCCGTGCTCGCCGACGCCGGGGCCGAGCTCGAGGCGCTCGGTCAGCGAATCGGCGCACTCCTGGCCACGTCGGCGCCGGCCAACGGGCTGTTCGCCGGTCTCCCCTACGCGCTCGGGATCTCGGGCGGCTTCGCCCCGCCGGTGGCCACCGAGCTCCTCCCGCAGGCCGACGCCGTGCTCGTCGTCGGCGCCTCGGTCAACCACTGGACGACCAAGCACGGAGCGCTGATCGACCCGCAGGCGAAGGTGGCCCAGATCGACATCGAGGCCAGGGCGATCGGGCGAAACCGGCCGGCCGACATCGCGGTCGTCGCCGACGCCAGGGCGAGCGTCAGGGCCCTGGACGAAGAGCTCGCGCGTCGTGGCCACTCGCACACCGGCTTCCGCACGCCGGAGCTGGCCGAGCAGATCACCGCCCGCCGCTGGCGCGACGAGCCCTACGAGGACGCGGGCACCGACCGGTGGATCGACCCGCGCACGCTGTCCATCGCCCTCGACCGCCTGCTCCCGCGCGACCGCGCCGTGGCCGTGGACTCGGGCCACTTCCTGGGCTACCCGTCGATGTATCTCGACGTCCCGGACGCGCGCGCGTGGGTGTTCCCGAACGGGTTCCAGGCCGTCGGGCTCGGCCTGGGCAACGCGATCGGCGCGGCGGTCGCCCGGCCCGACCGGACCACGGTCGCGGCGATCGGCGACGGCGGAGCCTTCATGGCCCTGGCCGAGCTCGAGACCGCGGTCCGCCTGGGGCTTGGCAACCTGCTGGTTTTGATTTACGACGACGCCGCCTACGGAGCCGAGGTGCACCACTTCGCGCCGATGGGCCGCGACGTCTCGCTGGTCCAGTTCCGCGACGCGGATCTGGCCGCGATCGCCCGCGCCGCGGGCGCCCAGGCGGCGACGGTCCGCAACACCGACGACCTCCACGTCGTCGAGGACTGGCTGGCCAGCCAGCAAGGCCCGCTGGTCCTCGACGCCAAGGTCAACCCGAACATCTGCGCGGAATGGCTGGAGGAGGCGTTCCGCGCGGGTTGAGCGTTCGCGAGGACGGGAGCCGCAACCCACGAACCCGACCAAGGAGCCAACGAATGTCGAGCACCCACACCACCCAAGTCGCCGCCCTCGTGGAAGGCCTGGCCGACGGCTCGGTCGAGATCGTCGACCTGACCCAGCCGCTCAGCGAGTCCACCCCGGTGATCAAGCTCCCGCCCCCGTTCGCCAACACCCCGGGGCTGAGCCGCGAGGAGATCAGCCATTACGACGATCGCGGCCCGGCGTGGGCCTGGTACACGCTGACCATCGGCGAGCACGTCGGCACGCACCTGGACGCCCCGATCCACTGGGTGACCGGCCAGGACGGGGCCGACGTGGGCTCGATCCCGGCCTCGGCCCTGATCGGCCCGGCGTGCGTGGTCGACAAGACGACCGAAACCGACGAGGACAACGGCTACCTGCTGACCGTCGCCGACCTCGAGGCCTGGGAGGCCGAGAACGGCCGGATCCCCGACGGCGCCTGGGTGCTGCTGCGGACCGGGTGGCAGGCGCGGGCCCAGGACGAGACGGCCTTCCTGAACGTCGGCGAGAACGGTCCCGAGACCCCAGGTCCGGATGTCGAGGCCTCGCGCTGGCTGGCCCAGGAGCGGTCGATCTCCGGCTTCGGGACCGAGACGGTCGGGATCGACGCCGGGGCCGCCGGCGGCTTTGACCCGCCCTTCCCCCTGCACAACCTGCTTCTCGGCGCCGGCCGCTGCGGGCTGACCCAGCTGGCCAACCTCGACAAGCTGCCGATCACCGGCGCGCTGATCGTGGTCGCGCCGCTGCGGCTGGTCGGCGGGACGGGCAGCCCGAGCCGGGCGTTCGCGTTCGTGCCGAAGGGGTAGGCCGAGCGCTAGCGCCGCGCGCCGACGACCCGCGCGCCGGTGGCGGGCATCCGGTCGGCCGCGATCAGCTCCTCCTCGGTCACGCGCAGCGACGGTGAGAGCTCCCAGCGGTACAGGTACGGCCCGCGAACGAGCTGACCGAAGGAGAACCACTCCTCGAGCGCGCCCAGCACGTCGGCCAGCTCGTGGCAGTGGTGGCGCAGATGCTCGATCACCTCGCCTGGCTGGGTCGAGTCGTCTCCCCGCTGGTCAAGCCACCACCGGATCGCGGGCTCGTCGAACCGAGTCACGTCGAGCTCGTCGAGCACCAGCGCTCCCCCGGGACGCACGACCTCGCCCAGCCTGCGGCACGAGTCGTGCAGGGGCTCGACGTGGTGCATCGAGAACACCGCCGCCGCGGCATCGAAGCTGTCGGCCGGTTCGTCGAGGTCGAGGAGCGCGACCGGGATGACGCCGCCCCCGTCGGCCGCCGGGTCGATCGCGATCACGTCGTAGCCGGCGGTCCGAAGCGCCCCAGCGAGCGACCCGTCGCCGGCCCCGACCTCGAGCACGCGCGCCGGGGCCGGCGGCAGGGAGTCGAGCACGAAGCGTTCGGCGGCGGCGTCGGACACTACGACGCCTCCGCGTACGCGGCCGTGGCGGCGTCGAAGTGGCGCTGCGCCGCTGGGGCCAGGCTCTGGTAGAGGGCGTGGAAGGTGGTGACCGCACGCGCCCTTGAGGCGCCGAGTGGGGCCAGCGCCTCGGGGAGCTCGGGGTCGACCAGCGGGAAGCCGCGGAACAGGTGGACCAGGTGGGTCCGGACCAGGAACGCCTCGCGGTCCGTCAGGCGGGCGCGGGCGCCCGGGAGCACGTAGCGCGAGAACTCCTCCCCGAAGACTTCGTAGCGCTCGGCCAGCCCGCTCAGGTCCCAGGCGCGGGAGACGAGCATCGGCAGGCCGGCGGCATCGTCGACTCGGGCCAGGAACATCGTCGCGAAGGGCGTGACGCCGAGGTCATCGAGGAGCTGGTCGACCTCGAGCGAGTGATCGTGCGGGGAGACCCAGACGCTGTCCTGCACCGAGCCGAAGCCGAGGAAGCGAAGGCGGCGGGCCAGCCGGCTGCGCTCGAGGCGGCGGTCCTCCGGGATCTGGTGCAGCACCACGGTCCAGGTGCTGCCGTCATCGTGCGGGTCTCCGAGGGAGAAGATGCGCCCGTCGCCCTCGGCCAGGAGGCGGTCGCACCGGAGGGTGAGCCGGTAGTGGACCAGCCGGCCGTCGCGCTCGCGCTCGATCAGCCCGCGGCGGACCAGACGCGTCAGCGCCACCCGCGCGGCGCCCTGGGAGAAGCCGAACTCCCCCAGCAGATCGACCAGGCCTCCCGACCAGACGGTCTGCCCGGACGGCCGCACGTACGTGCCGAGCATCGTGATGACCAGGTCCTGGGGCTGGGGCGGCTCGCTCTGGGCCAGCGTCGCGGGCCGGGCGACCGGTCTCACGGGGCCCGGGCCGGGACGACCGGCGGCTCGAACGTCCGCTCGAGCTCCGGTGCCACCCGGTCACGACCGGTCGGTGGCATCCGCGAGCCGGCGCGGTATTGCGGCACCCACTCGGCGTCTTCGAAGCCCTGTTCGGCGGCGGCGTGCAGGGTCCAGTGGGGGTCGTAGATGTGCGGGCGGGCGAGGGCGCACAGGTCGGCCCGCCCGGCCACGATGATCGTGTTGACGTCGTCGTAGGAGGAGATCGCGCCGACGGCGATCGTCGGGATCCCGACCTCGTTGCGGATCCGGTCGGCGAACGGCGTCTGGTAGCTGCGGCCGAAGGCCGGGCGCTCGAGCGGCGAGACCTGGCCCGAGGAGACGTCGACGACGTCGCACCCGTGCTCGGCCAGCATCCGGGCGAAGGCGATCGCCTGATCGGGGTCGAAGCCGCCGTGCACCCAGTCCGTGGCCGAGATGCGCACGCTCATCGGCCGCTCGGACGGCCACACGGACCGACAGGCGTCGAACACCTCGAGCGGGAACCGAGCCCGGGCCTCCAGGCAACCGCCGTACTCGTCGTCGCGGGCGTTGGCCAGCGGCGAGAGGAAGCTCGAGAGCAGGTAACCGTGGGCCATGTGCAGCTCGAGCAGGTCAAAGCCGGCCTCCAGCGCGCCGCGGGTCGCCTCGACGAACTGCGCTCGCACGATCTCGAGGTCGGCGTGGGTCATGGCCCGGGGCACCTGGTGGCGCGGCCCGTAGGGAATGGCCGAGGGCCCGATCACCGGCCAGTTGCCCGAGGGCAGCGGCTCGTCCATCCCCTCCCACATCAGCTTCGTCGAGCCCTTGCGTCCGGAGTGCCCGATCTGCGCGCCGAACGCGGAGCTCGAGTGCTCGTGCACGAAATCGACGATCCGCCGCCACGCGTCGACGTGCTCTTCACGGTACATGCCGGTGCAGCCCGGGGTGATCCGGCCCGGGGCCGAGACGCAGATCATCTCAGTCATTACCAGTGCGGCGCCCCCGAGCGCCCGTCCGCCCAGGTGGACGAGGTGAAAGTCGCTCGGCGTGCCGTCGACGGCCGAGTACATGTCCATCGGCGAGACGACCACCCGGTTGGAGAGCGTCAGGCCGCGGAGGCGAAACGGCGTGAACATCGGCGGCCGGGGGTCCGGGTGCACGTCGCGGACGAACCCGGGATCGCGCAGCCGGAGGTTGTCGTAGGTCACGCGCCGGCTGCGGGTCAGCAGGTTGAAGGCGAACTGGAGCCGGTCCTGGCCGACGTAACGCTCGATTCCTTCGAACCACTCGAGCGAGGCCTGCGCCGCGCGCTGGGTGCTCGCGACGACGGTCCGGCGCTCGTCCTCGTAGGCCCGTGTGGCCCGCCAGATGTCCTCGCCGTGGGTGCGGAAGGCCCAGGCCAGCGCGACCGCGTCCTCCATCGCCAGCTTGGTCCCCGAGCCGATCGAGAAGTGCGCCGTGTGCGCGGCGTCGCCGATCAGGACGACGTTGTCGGCGCACCAGTTCCGGTTGCGCACGGTCACGAAGTTGATCCATTTGGAGTTGTTGGCCTGAAGCTCGCGACCCTCGAGCGCATCGGCGAACAGGCGCGAGCAGAACTCGACGCTGGCCATGTCGCTGACCCCGGGCGGGAGCGGACCGGGGGCGAGCTTGTCGAGCCCGGCCCGGCGCCAGCAGCGTTCGTTGGTCTCGACGATGAACGTGCTCATCTGCTCGTCGTACGGATACGCGTGGGCCTGGAAGACCCCGTGCTCGGTCTCCTCGATGAAGAACTTGAACGAGTCGTAGACGACGTCCGTGCCCATCCACATGTAGCGGCAGTGGCGGCGATCGAGCGAGGGGCGAAAGTCGGTGGCTCGCGCCGTGCGGATCGCCGAGGAGGCGCCGTCGGCCCCGATGACCAGGTCGGCCCACGCGAGCTCGGCTAGCGGCGGTGCCTCGGTGCAGAACCGGATCTCGGCCCCGAGCGCTCGCGCACGGTCCTGGAGGATCCCCAGCAGCTCGCGCCGCCCGAGGGCGGCGAACCCGTGCCCGCCGGAGGTCGTGGCCGCCCCCCGATGATGGATGTCGATGTCGGTCCAGCGCGCGAACTGCTCGGCGATGGCCGAGTAGCTCTCCGGGTCGGCGTGCTCGAACACGGTCAGCGTCTCGTCCGAGAACACGACGCCGAAGCCGAATGCGTCGGTGGGCGCGTTGCGCTCGAACACCGTGATCTCGCAGTCCGGCGCAACCTTGCGCATCAGGATCGAGAAGTAGAGACCGCCCGGGCCCCCGCCGACTACCGCGATCCGCACCGGATCAGGCCCTCACACGCCGAGGTCGCTCAGGTGCTCGTACTCGAGCGCGAGGCCACTGACGACGTTGTGCATCAGCGCCAGCGCCGCTCGCACGTTGGCGTGCGCGTTGGGGGGCAGATCCTGTGCGCACAGCGCCTTGAGCTCGTTGTAGACGCCGAGCAGCTGCAGCTCGGAGGCGCTGAGCTCGTTCCCGACCAGATCTGTGGTCACTGGGCCGCCCCCACCGGCGCGTCACGCAGGTCGACGGTCCGCTTGGCCTTGAGCTCGAACCGCGGCAGCTCACCGGCGCCGGCTCGCTCGATCCGGAAGTTCAGTCCTTCGTGGGCGTGGGACAGCTGCTTGTGCAGGTTGACGGCCAGCTGATCCCACGACGCCCCGGGCCATTCGGGCTTCAGCTCGACCCGCAGCGTGATCTCGTCCCGGATGCCCTCGTGGGTGATCACGGTCTGGAACTCGTCGACCTCGGGGAACTCGCGCACGATGGCCTCGATCGCGCGCGGATAGACGTTCGTCCCGCGGACGAGCTTCATGTCATCGACCCGGCCGAGGATCCCGCCCTCGTAGATGTCAAAGCCGCGCCCGCACGAGCAGGTGCCGGCCGGCACCTTGCACACCAGGTCGCCAGTCCGGTAGCGGATCAGCGGGATCGCGCCCCGGCCGAAGGACGTGACCACCCGCTCTCCGCGCTCGCCGTAGGCCACAGGCTCGAGCGTGTCCGGGTCGATCACCTCCTCGATCACGTTGTCCTCGATGATGTGGGTGCCGCCAGGTTGGTGCGAGCACTCGAAGACCATGATCGTCCCGATCTCGGTCATCCCGGCGGTGTCGAACGCCTTGGCCCCCCACTGCCCCTCGATCAGCGCCTTGGTCTGCGGGATCGACCCCGCCGGCTCTCCCGAGAGGATCAGCCGCGAGACGGCGGACCCGCGCAGGTCGATGCCGAGCACGGCCGCCTCCTGGGCCAGGCGCAGCGCGTAGGTGGGCGTGGCGGCCACCACGGTGGCGCCGAAGTCGATGATCTGGCGGACCCGGGCCTCGGTGGTCTGCGCCCCGCCGGGGACGTTCAGGACCCCGATCTTCTCCATCGCGTAGTGCAGCCCCCAGAAGCCGATGAACGAGCCGTAGCCGAAGGCGATGTAGGAGATATCGCCGGTCCGCACCCCGCAGCCCCAGATGCCGTAGGACCACATCTCCGCGATCCAGGCCCAGTCCTTGCGCGAGTCCAGCGCGCGCAGCGGCCCGCGTCCGGTGGTGCCCGAGGTGGTGTGCACCCGGATCGCTCCGTCCGGGCCGATGGCCGGCAGCTCGCCGTAGGGCGGCCGGGCCTCCTGCGAGGCCATCCAGTCGTCTCGGGTCAGGAACGGGAGGCGGCGCAGGTCCTCGAGCGCATGCAGCTCCGAGGGGTCGACGCCTTCGGCGACGAACCGGCGCCGGTACCACGGGCTCCGCGCGGCCGCCCACTCACACTGGCGGCGGAGCTTGGCCAGCTGCAACGCCTCGAGCCCCGCCCGCTCGAGGGTCTCCGTCTTCGGATTCCAATAGGGGCTGTCGGCCACCTGTGCTCCGGCGCCGATGATATCTGACATTGCTGCGGAGTTCTATGTCGAGTATCGTCCGTCGCGCATGGCCGGGCGAATCGTCAACTCGCCGGACCTCCCCGAACCCAAGGGCTTCTCCTACGCCGTCGTCGCCGGTCGGACGGTGTACCTGGCCGGGCAGATCGGGGAGGGCAAGACGCTGGTCGAGCAGTTCGACGGCGCGGCCCAGAACCTGCTGAATGCGCTCGCGGCCGCGGGCGGGGTTCCGGAGGACCTGGTGACGCTCCAGGTGTTCGTCACCGATGTGGCCGAGTACCGCGGCTCGCTGCGAGACCTCGGCGAGGTGTGGCGCGGGCACTTCGGGCGCCACTACCCGGCCATGGGGCTTTTCGGCGTGACCGAACTGTTCGAGGCCTCGGCCAAGGTCGAGCTGATGGGGGTCGCGGTGATCGGGGAGCCGTCGGACAGCGTGCTGGTACCGGACGCAAAACCCGTCGCCCCGTAGAGGTGGACTTCGGCGTCTTTCTCCCCGTCTCGGGTGCTGCGTGCACCCGTGCGGGCCTGCGCCACGCGGCCGAGATGTCGGAGCGCCTGGGCTTCAGCACGGTGTGGGCGGCCGACCGGATCATCATCCCCTGGAACATCGAGACCGACTACGCCTACAGCTGGTCGGGGTCGTTCATCGTGCCGCCCGAGAAGCCGTTCCTGGAGTCGATGACGGCGCTGGCCTTTCTGGCCGGGGCGACCGAATCGATCCGGCTCGGGGTGAGCGTGCTGGTCGGGCCCTACCGCGATCCCGTCCACTGGGCCAAGGTGGCCTCGACGATCGACTGGCTGTCGGAGGGCCGGTTCATCCTCGGGGTCGGCATCGGCTGGATGGAGGAGGAGTTCGCCGCGCTGGGACGCGCCGAGGACTTCCGGCGTCGCGGGCGCGTGGCCGACGAGCAGCTCGAGGTCGCGCGCAACCTGTTCAGCGAGGATCACTGCAGCTTCAGCGGCGAGCGCTACCGCTACGAGGACATCGCCTTCTACCCGAAGGCCCACAACACCCCGATTCCGATCTGGTGCGGCGGCGAGAGCCGCGCCGCCCAGCGCCGGGCGGGACGCTACGGCGATGCGTGGTTCCCGTACTTCGCCCGGGTCACCCCGGATGAGCTCGCGCGCCGATTCGAGCACGTCCGCCAGGCTGCCGAGGCGGCCGGCCGCGACCCGATCGAGGTCAGGCTCAATTGCTGCCTGTCGGTCGAGGTGACCGACGCGCCGGTGGACCAGGAGCCCGACCGCTTGTGCGGCACCCCCGAGCAGGTGGCCGACGCGCTCGAGCGCTTCGCCGAGATCGGCGTCGAGCACGTCGCGCTCCAGTTCCTGGTCGGGCGCTACCCCGAGCGCGTCGCGCAGATGGAGCGGCTGGCGCCGGTGATCGTGGCGTGAGCCGGACCGTGGTCGTGACCGGTGGGGCCAAGGGGATCGGCCGCGCGGTGGTGGAGCGCTTCGCCTCGCTCGGAGACGAGGTTGTCGCGCTCGGCCGCGACCGGGCGGCGCTCGAGCGCCTGGCCGCCGAGGTCGGGGTCCGGGCAATGCCCTGCGACGTGACCGAAGAGGACGCGGTGACCGACACGTTCGCCCAGCTGTCGGAGGTGGACGTGCTGGTCAACAACGCCGGGTTCGCCGAGAGCGCGCCGCTGGCCCGGACGACGCTGGCCACGTGGTCGCAGCACTTCGGCGTCAACGTCACCGGGCCGTTCCTGTGCATGCGGGCCGTCGTCCCCGGGATGCGCGAGCGCGGCCGCGGCGCGATCGTCACCGTGGCCTCGACCGCGGGGCGGATCGGATCGCCATACACCAGCGCCTACACGGCGTCCAAGCACGCCGCCGTCGGGCTGATGCGGGCCGTGGCCGCCGAGCTGGCCGGCACCGGCGTGCGCGTCAACGCGGTCTGCCCCACGTTCGTGCGCACCGAGCTGACCGAGCGGGCAATCGCCCGGATCGTCGAGGCCACGGCGCGCAGCGAGGCCGAGAGCGAGGCCGCCCTGGCCGCCAGCTCCCCGCTCGGCCGGCTGCTCGAGCCCGACGAGGTGGCCACCGCGGTCGTGTTCCTGGCCTCGCCGGCGGCGGAGGCGATCAACGGCCAGGCGCTGGTGATCGACGGGGGCGGGATTCAGGCGTAGGTCCGGGCCGAGAAGGTCGACCCGCTCGAGGAGTACGGGGACATCCCGCCCAGGCCGGTCGTGGTCTGGGGGTGGGGATCGATCCCCGACCAGTATCGCCGGCGCACGGAAGACGACGCCGGACAGGACGAGGATTAGCTCGCCAGGAGCTCCCGCACGACCTCCACCCCGTCCCACACGTCGACGAACCGGGTGGTCAGCGGTGAGAGACCGAAGCGGATGACGTCGGGGCGGCGGAAGTCGACGATCACGTTGCGCTCGATGAGCTCGCCGCACAGCGACTCCGCACGGGGGTGGGCGAGGGCCACGTGGGCGCCGCGCCGGGCGGAGTCCCGGGGCGAGGCCACGGTGACGCCGAGCTCCGACAGGCGGTCGTCGATCAGGGCGATGGCCAGCTCGGTGAGCGCGATCCCCTTGGCTCTGATCCGGTCCATCCCGGCCTCGGCCACCAGGCCGACCGCCTCCTTAATGGCGGTCAGGGCGAGCACCGGTGGCGTGCCCGACAGCATCGCGCCGATGCCGGCCGTCGGGATGTAACCGGGCGCCATCTCGAACGGATCGGCGCGCCCGAGCCAGCCCCAGATCGGCTGCGCGAGGCGGTCCTGGTGCTCCCGGCGCATGTACATATAGGCTGGCGCGCCTGGGCCGCCGTTCAGGTACTTGTAGGTGCAGCCGACGGCTAGGTCGGCGCCGTCGGCGTCCAGGGCCAGGGGGACCGAGCCGGCGCTGTGGCTCAGATCCCACAGCATGAGCGCGCCGGCCTCGTGGGCCAGGGCGGTGACGGCGGCCATGTCGGCGATGTGCGCGGAGCGGTACGAGACGTGCGAGAAGGTGACGAGCGCGGTGCGGTCGCTGAGGACCCGCACCACTTCGTCAGGGGTCGGGCCCGCAGCGGGGTCGCCGCGCAGCCAGATCAGCTCCATACCGCGGGCCCGGGCCAGGCCCTCGAGCACGTAGCGGTCGGTCGGAAAGTTGTCGACGTCGGTGACGATCTCGGTCCGGTCCGGACGCGCGTCCAGCGCCGCGCAGGCGAGCTTGTAGAAGCACACCGTGGTCGAGTCGCCGACCACGACCTGTCCGGGGGCGGCGCCGAGCGCGACCTGACCCAGGCGGTCGCCGACCTGGCCCGGGAGCTCGAGCCAGCCCTCGGCCCAGCCGCGCACGCCGCGCCGGGCCCACTCATCCTCGGCCACCTCGCGCAGGCGGGCGAGCGCGGCGCGCGGGGCCAGGCCGAGCGAGTTGCCGTCCAGGTAGACGACGTTGTCGTCGACCACGAACCGCTCGCGGAACCCGCGGAGCTCGTCGGCGGCGTCCAGCTCGGCGGCCTCGTCGCGGCTGCGAGCGGTCGGATTGCCGGTCTGGACCCGCTCCACGTCCGCCCCCTACGGCTCCATATCTGTTTCTTGACTTTTGATCATTGATGCTGATACTACGGCCAGCGATGGAGTCGCAGCTGGCCGTGCTCGCCGACGACGCCCGCGGACGCGGTCACCGCACGCTCGCGGAAAAGGCCTTCGAGACGCTCCACCTGGCGATCATCACGGGCCAGCTCGAGCCGGGTACTCGGCTCCCGATCGAGGACCTGGCCGAGGTGCTGGACATGAGCCCGATGCCGATCCGCGAGGCGGTGCGGCGGCTGGACGCCGCCGGTCTGGTGGAGAACATCCCGCACCGCGGCGCGCGCGTCACCGAGCTCTCGGTCACCGACCTGGCCGAGGTCTACGAGGCGCGGCTCGCGCTCGAGATCCTGTCCATCCGTCGCGCGGCCGAGCGCTTCGACGCCGGAGCCGCGGACGACGCCCGCCGGTGCCTGAAGGTGCTGGAGGCCATGTCCGACGACAGCACCGCCGAGACGTCGGCCGCGCACGCGGCCTTTCACTTCGCGCTCTACGCCGCCGCCGACTCGGTCTGGCTGCTGCGGCTGATCCGGCCGGTCTGGGAGACGAGCGAGCGCTACTGCCTGGCCATCCCCCAATGCCGTCAGCTCGCCCGTCGCCGCCGCGAGCACCGAGCGCTGCTCGACGCGTGCCAGGCCCACGATCCCGATCGCGCGGCCCTGGCCCTTCACGACCACCTGGCCACGACCGCCAACACGATCTCCAAGGCCATGGGCGGAGGGCCGCTGTTCGAGGTGGGGGTCGGCGGGGCGTAGCGGTGGGAGCTGGGCTCGCCGGCCAGCCGGCAGGACGCCGAGTAGCGCGCCGAACGATGGCGATTCACCGTCGGGGGGTGACGCGAAAACGCCATCGTTCGCCGTGGAATCAGACGGAAAGGCGTCGCCGCCGTCAAGCGTGAGCTGGGCTCGCCGGCCGGCACGCCGAAGTTCGCGGATTCACCGCCGAGGGGTGGCGGGCAAACCGCAAACTTCCCCGCCAAACGCTCGAAGCGGGCGGCGGTCGGCCGAGGGCTCACCCGCCGAGGTACGCCCGCTTGAGATCCTCGTGGTGGAGCAGCTCGGCGGCCGGGCCCTGGAGGACGATCTCGCCGGTGGCCAGCACGTAGCCGCGATCGGCGATCGACAGCGCCATGGCCGCGTTCTGCTCGACCATCAGGATCGACACGCCGGACTCGTGGACCTCCTTGATGATCCGGAAGTTCTGCTGGACGAGCGCGGGCGAGAGGCCCATCGAGGGCTCGTCCATCAACAGCAGCCGCGGCTTTGACATCAGCGCCCGCCCCATGGCGACCATCTGCTGCTCTCCCCCCGACAGCGTCCCGGCGAGCTGGCCCTCGCGCTCCTTGAGTCGGGGGAACAGCGTGTGGACGCGCTCGAAGTCCTCGGTCAGATCCTCGCCCCGCCTCAGCACGGCACCCAGCTCGAGGTTCTCGTGCACGGTCATGGCCCCGAACAGGCGGCGGTTCTCGGGGACGATGGCCAGGCCCTTGGAGATCCGCGTCGGCACGTTGCAGTTGTTGCAGTCCTCGCCGTCGATCAGGACATGTCCTGACCGGGGCCGGACGATCCCGAGCACGGTCTTGAGCGTGGTGGACTTGCCGGAGGCGTTGCCGCCGAGCAGGCAGACGAACTCACCCTCGCCGACGTCCAGGGAGATCCCCTCGAGGATCCGCATCTGACCGTAGTAGGTGGTGACCTTGTCGAGCTCAAGGAGGGCCACTATGCCTCCGCGAGAGCTTCGGGGTCACGGCCGAGATAGGCCTCGACGACGCCCGGGTGGGTGGCGACGTCGTGGAAGCTCCCCTCGGCGATCTTGACGCCATGGTCAAGGGCGACCACGCGATCGGAGATCCCCTCGACGACGTGCATGTCGTGCTCGATCACGAGGATGGCCAGGCCCAGCTCGTCGCGCAGGCGGCCGATCACCTCGGTCACCTCGTGGGTCTCGGTCGGGTTCATGCCCGCTGCCGGTTCGTCGAGCAGGAGCAGCCGGGGCTGGGTGGCCAGCGCGCGGGCGATCTCCAGGCGGCGGCGGTTGGCGTACGAGAGGACGTTGGCCGGCTGGTCCCACCTGTAGCCCATCAGCCGCTCCCCGAAGAAGCCCAGCGCCTGCTCGGCCTGCGCCTCGACCAAGCGCTCCTCGCGCCGGGCCCGCGGCAGGCGCAGGATCGACTCCGGCGGCGAGGCCTTCGTGTGGCCGTAGGTGGCCGCCTTGACGTTCTCCTTGACCGTCATGTTGAGGAACAGCCGCAGGGTCTGGAACGTGCGGGCGATCCCCAGGTCCGTGATCCGGTGCTGGCGCTTGCCGGCGATGCTTCGGCCCGCGAACCGCACATCGCCCGAGGTCGGCTTGTAGACGCCGGTGATCACGTTGAAGACCGACGTCTTGCCCGCGCCGTTGGGACCGATCACGCTGACGATCTCGCCGTCGGACACCTGCAGGTCGAGGTCGGTGAGGGCCTTCAACCCGCCGAACGACAGCGACAGCTTGTCGAGCTCGAGCAGCGGACCGCCGGCGCCGTCTTGGATCACGCGGCCTGCGTCCAGCATCACACGGCCTCGACGCGCGGAGTTCCCAACAGCCCGTTCGGCCGGGCGGCCATGGTCACGATCAGGATCACGCCGAGCATTATCTGGGTGGTGATGGCCGGGTTGACGATCAGCCGCGACTCCCAGCAGCAGGCCGCGAGGTAGACGGTCGGAACGACCAGGGCCAGTCGCAGGTTGCCGTGCACGCGCATGAGCACGAGCACGAGCCCGATCACCAGGATGAACAGGACGTTCCCGTACCCAACGGCGTTGGACGGGACGATCACCCAGCCGTTGACCGCCGAGCCGATCCAACCGTGGCTGCCCGGCGATCCGGCCGTGGCCGAGCTCGAGATCGCGCCGACGATCGCGTTGGCGGCATAGCCGAAGGCGACGATTCCGGCGAGCACCGCGGCGAGCTTGCGCCACGGCCTGATCTTCAGGAAGAGGGTGAGCAGGATCAGGCCGTAGAACAGGTACCCGGCGTCGAGCGGGCTGGAGAGCATCTGCTCGAGCGCCCAGACGATGATGCCGCCGGCGATCGCCCCGGCGATGCTTCCGGCGCCGCCGAGGACGAGGCAGGCGTAGATGAGGATCAGGATGCTCTCGGTGAAGTTGGTCGGAAAGACGCTCGACTGCTGGGCCGCGAACAACGCTCCGCCGAGCGCCCCGATCGCCGCGCTGAAGCTGAAGGCCATCACCTTGAGCTTGCTGACCGGGATTGTCATGGCCGAGGCGGCCAGCGGGTCATCGCGCAGCGCGCGCCAGGCCCGTCCGGTTCGTGAGGTATCGAGCAGGTGCAGGATCGCGGCCAGGAAGACGATGACGATCAGGGCCACGATGTAGAAGCCGCGGGGCGACGACACGTCGCCGCCGAGGCCGTGGAGCGAGTCCAGCGCGAAGAGCCCGTTGACCCCGCCCAGCGTCCCGGGGTCGACGTTGTTGACGAACTCCACGAACGCCTGTCCGACGAACAGGGTCACGATCGCCAGGTAGTCCCCCTCGAGCCGCAGGGCGACGAGGCCGATGACCACGCCCACGAGGCCGCCGGCCACCATCACGATCGGGATCGACTCGAACGCCGCCAGGTGCTCACCGCCGATGCCGCCGGCGCCGAGCGCGGTAGAGGAGAAGATCGCGTACCCGTACGCGCCGAAACCGACGAAGGCGATGTAGCCGAGGTCGAGCAGGCCCGCCCAGCCGGCGGCGATGTTCAAGCCGAGCGACAGGATGGCGTACAGCAGGCAGGTGAAGCCGACCGTGAGCAGGTTTACGTTGCCGGTCAGCAGGCCGAAGGCGACGCCCGCGGCGGTGGCGATCGCGAGCCGAGGCCACCAGCCCACGCGCCTGTCGAGCTCATCCAGGACCCGGCGTGCGCCGCTTCCCTGGTCCCGGCGCTGGCCGGACTGGGCCACCCACTCGTCGACGCCGATCCTGGCCATCAGACCTTCTGGAGCGCCCGGCGGCCGAGGATGCCCGTCGGCCTGACCAGCATCGTGACGATCAGGATCCCGAACACGATCAGGTCGGAGTACTTGGTCGATATGTAGGTGAGGCTGAAGGCCTCGCACATGCCGATCACGATGCCGCCGATCATCGCGCCCGGGATGCTGCCGATGCCCCCGACGACCGCGGCCGTGAATGCCTTCAGCCCGGCCAGGAAGCCGATCGTGTTGGAGATGGCCTGGAACTCGAGGCCCGACATGACGCCGGCGAAGCCGGCCATGACCGAGCCGATGAAGAAGGTCAGCGCGATCGTCCGGTCGACGTTGATGCCGAGCATCTCGGCCGCCTCGCGGTCAGAGGCCACGGCGCGCATGGACTTGCCGAGCGTCGTCCGGTCGACGATCAGCATCAGGACCCAGCACAGGAAGCCGGTGAGGACGATGATCATGATCTCGACACTGTCGATGTGGACACCGCCGATGTGGATGCCGTTCTCCTGCGAGATGAAGGCAGGCGTGTCGTAGCTGCGCACGAAGCCGCCGAACAGCAGCAGGACCGTGTTCTCGAGCACGAAAGAGACGCCCAACGCCGTGATCAGCGGGGCTATTCGGGGCGCGTTGCGTAACGGGCGGTAGGCGAAGCGCTCGATGGCCACGCCGAGAACGCCGGTGCCCAGGCCGGAGATGACGAGCATCAGAGCGACCAAGAGCGGCACCGGGATCGCGATTGCGTTCGGCCCCCCGAACCACTGGATCACGAAGTACCCGATGTAGGCGCCCACCATGTAGACGTCGCCGTGGGCGAAGTTGAGCAGCTTGAGCACCCCGTAGACCATCGTGTAGCCGAGGGCGATCAGCGCGTAGATACACCCGGTGATCAGTCCGTTGACGACTGTCTGGAAGAAGATCGTCAAGTGCGTGCCCCGCTTAGTGGCTCCCGCCGTAAATAGGGTCGAAACGCGATGGCGCCGCCCGCGTTATACGCGAACGGCGCCATTGCCGTCACTCAGGGTGATTGATTCGTGCTGGCCTACTTGGGCGGGATCTCCACGTACTTACCCGCGCTGTTGACGTGGAACAGGTAGCCGTAGTTCCCGGCCAGGTCGCCGTTGGAGGCAAACGCGACCGGGATCCCGAGCGGATTGGCCGCGGCCGGGATGCTGGTGGTCTTGATCGCGGCGAGCACGTTCGAGCGGCTCGGGGTCTGGCCCGAGGCGCAGACGGTGTGGATCGCCCTCATGACCACGTCGGCCGCCTCGTAGGTCGGCAGCCCGAAGGCCCCGTACGGACCGTACTTGGCCACGCCGGCCACGATCCCCTTGTCGAGTGCACTCGTCGAGGTCGAGATATCCGGGCCGAACGCTGATACGTAGCTGCCCGGGATGTTGAACTGCGTCGGCGAGTTGTCTCCGTCGGTGCCGAACAGGATCGTCGTCTTGCCCTGCTGCTTGGCGTCCTGGCCGAACGTCTGGGCGCTGGTCGCCGTCTGCCAGGGCAGGAAGGTGACCGTCTCGGCCGGGGTCAGCTGCGAGGTGACCAGCGACTTGATCGCGTTGGCCAGGGTCGCACCGGTGTCCGTGCCGTTCAGTGTCTGGTGATTGACCTTGATCCCAGCCTTCTGGAGGATCGGGGTCATCACGCTGACCAGGCCCTGCGAGTAGGCCTCATCGTCGTCGATGATCAGGACGGCCTTGGGGTGGAAGTGGTTAATCGCGTAGTTGGCGTCCTGCGGGCCCTGGACGTCATCGTCGGGGACGACCCGGAAGAACGTCGGGTTCTTGCCGTCGCTGGCCAGGGCAGGCAGTGTCGCCGAGCCGGAGATGAACGCCATCCCGGCCTTGCCGAATATCGGCCCGACGGCCTCGACCTCCTGGCTACCCGCCGGCCCGACGGCGGCGACGGCGTTCGAGGCGACGATCGACTCTGTCTTGGACGTCGCGATCGACGGTGTCAGCTGTGTGTCGTCCTGGGCCAGGGTGACGTTGGTGTGATAGAGCGTGTTGTCGTTGGCGACCGCCAGCTGGGCGAAGTGCAGCTGCTCGAGGCCGACCTGGGCGACCGGACCGGTGAACGGTCCCTCGATCGCGATCGACGCCGAGCACGACTTGCTGCTCGACGACGTGCTCGCGCTCGCCGATTTCGAGCTGCTGCTGCTACTGCTGCCGCAGCCCGCCGCGATCAGCGCGCTCAACGCGATCGCGGGGATGATTACTCGTGATTTCACTGTTTGACCTCCTCCTTTCGGAGCCCTTGGTGGTTCTGATTCGAAACTGTCGCAGTGCCGGGGTAGGCCGGTGTGCCGTCGGGGTAGTAGGCGGCGGCCGGGGAGCCGGCGGGCCTGAACACGGCGACGATCCGCATCACGTCCTCGCCGGTGTTCTCCAGGCAGTGCACGGTCCGGGCCGGTAGTTGGATACAAGAGCCCGGGGACACCGGCTGCACGGTCCCCTCGAAGTGCATCAGGCCCTGACCGTCGATCACGTAGATGACCTCGTCATAGGTGTGGAAGTGCTCCGGGGCGCGAACGGTCGGGACATAGCCGACGAAGTGCGTCGCGGAGCGCAGCCCGGTCGACGGGTCGGCGACGATCTTGAACTCCCGGTCGGTGGTCGCCGCCTGGGCGTCCTGCTCGGCCAGACGGCGAACGACGGTGCGCGCGGACTGTGTCTGGGCCGTGGCCGCCTCGGGGTCCGGGATCCGCACGGAGACGATGCGCATGGCCTCGGGGTCATCGCTCTCGAGCTCGTATTCCTCGCCCGGCGCCAGATACGCGCCGGTCTCGGGCTCGAGCTCATGAGGCTCCCCCTCAAGGCGCAGCCTGCCGCGGCCCTCGAGCACGAACAGCACCTCCTCGGCCGCCCCCGCCGCCCGCGCTACGGAGGATCCCACGGCGCACTCGATCACGGCCAGCTCGAGCGCGTCGAAGCCGCTGTCGGGGCCGATCGCGGGGAGCTCGAGCACCCCCGCGACACGCTCGCGCGGCGGTCGCGCCTGCCCATTCCATACCTGCGCGCGGAGGCTCACTGGTTCAGCGCCCAATTCGGGTTCGGCCGGCCATACCCTTGCCAGGCGATCGCATCAGTTCACTCGCTCGCGACGCCCGCTTCGTCCCGCGCGCTGTCGGCCAGGGTGGCCTCCAGCGTGATCCGCGTTCCGGCCAGGGCGCGCGATACCGGACAGGTGGCCTTCGCCTGCTCGGCCAGCTCGGCGAACGTGGCGGCGTCGATCCCGGGGACCTCGCCGATCGTCTGGAGCTTGATCTGCGTGATCGAGAACCCGTCCTCGAGCTGTTCGAGCTGGACGCGCGCCGTCGTGCGCAGGTCGGCAGGAGGGTGCCCGGCCTCGCTCAGCGTGTCGGCTAGCGACATCGTGAAACAGCCGGCCTCAGCGGCGGCGATCAACTCCTCGGGGTTGGTGGCGTGCTCCACATCCTCGACCCGCGCCCGCAGCGTGAACGGACCCTCGAACGCTCCGCTGCCCAGGGCCAGACGTCCGCCGCCGTCGGGCACGGACCCCTGCCAGCTGGCCCGCGAAAGGCGGGTGATACGAAAGCTCACTCTCTCCTCCTGATCTCAGCCGATCGCACCGAGGGGCGCGCCTTGAGACGGCGGCGGCTCCGCGCCCGAGTCACGCCGGGACAGTTTGATCTTGTAGTGTTGATCAAATCATCGGTATCGGGCCAGCGCAAGGCGCCCGATCCTTGTGATTGCGTTAGGCAATGGCCCAGGTCATCAGCGAAGCCAGCCACGCCGAAACCGTCCGGCGCCGATTCTCGTCGTTGCAACACGGGTTTGCTTTCCTGGACGCTCCGGGGGGGACCCAGGTTCCCGACGAGGTGGGCGAGGCGATCGCCCGCGCGCTGCGCGAGGCGAGCGCCAACCTCGGAGCGGGCTACGCGACGAGCCAGCGCGTCAAGCTGATCCTGGAGGAGGCCGAAGCGTTCGCCGCCCGCTTCCTGGGCTGCGCCACGAACGAGGTGATCTTCGGGGCCAACATGACGTCGCTGAACTTCACGCTGTCGCGGACGGCCGGTCGGCAGTTTGAGCGCGGGGACGAGATCCTCGTCAGCTGCCTGGACCACGACGGCGGCGTGGCCCCCTGGCTGGAGCTGGCCCACGACCGAGACCTCGTGGTCCGCCATGTCGAGCTGGGCGACGACACCACCCTCAACTACGACGACCTCGCCGCCAAGCTCGGTCCGCGTACCCGCGTGGTGGCCTTCGCCTGGGCGTCCAACGCGGTCGGGACGATCGTCGACGCCCAGCGCGTGTGCCGCCTGGCCCACGACGCCGGGGCGCTGGCCTGGGTCGACGCCGTCCATTACGCCGCGCACGAGCCGATCGACGTCCGCGAGATCGACGCCGACGTCCTGATCTGCTCGCCGTACAAGTTCTGTGGCCCGCACCTGGGGATCGCCTACGGCCGGGCCGAGCTGCTCGAGACCTGGCGGCCGTACAAGGTGCGCCCGGCGCCCGAGCACCCGCTCAGCCGCCGCTTCGAGACCGGCACCCAGCCCTACGAGCTGCTGGCCGGGTTCAACGCGGCGATCGAGTATCTGGACTCGATCGGGGGCTTCGAGGCCATCATCCCCTACGAGCGCGGGCTCGGCGAGCGCTTCCTTGCCGGCATCCCCGACCGCGTCACCGTCTACGGCCTGCCCGGGATGGAGGGTCGCGTCCCCACCTTCCTGGTCAACGTCGAGGGCGTCCCGGCCGCGGACGTCGCCGCCCAGCTGGCGACGCGCGACATCGGCGTCTGGGCGCACGACTCCTGGTACTCGCTCGGTCTATACAAGCGCCTCGGCTACGAGGACGGCGCGGTCCGGGTCGGCTTCATCCACTACAACACGGCCGAGGAGGTCGACCGGCTGGTCGAGGGGCTGGAGGCGGCTCGGGCCGCCTGATCGGGGGCCAGCGAGGGCGACACCGCCATTCGGCGGGGGCGGCGCCGCGGGTCGCGGGTCAGGTGACCCCGGATGGCGATCACACGACAAACCCCCTTTGCCGGGAGGGCGTCAGGCGCCTGATTGTCCCCACGCGGCGACCGTACGACGCACCCCCTCATCGGTGAAGGGTGTGACGCCTGGCCGCGGGACGGCCAAAGCAGCCACTCGGCCCAAAACACTGACGTCTTGTCGCCACGCCCAGAACAGCCGGACCGTGATCAGGCCGCGCTTCCGCCATGCTCGGCGTCGAACAGCTCGACCAGGCGGGCGCGGGCCTCCCATAGCTTCGGCAGCTGGTGCTGGGCGATCAGCTTGAGCAGGGCCTGGATCGGGACGCCCTGGATTCCCACCGTCTGCTCGCCCAGGGCGCGGGCGACCAGCGTGTAATGGCGAAAGCGCCACAGCCAGATCCGCTCGTCCCAGTCGGTCAGCACCTCGGCTAGCTCGTGGAGCTGCTCGAACTCGTCGCGGCGGCGGTACAGGTCGGTCACCTCGACCCCGGCGCGCTCGAGCAGCCGGTCGAAGGCCTTGGACAAACGCGCTGTCACGTGGGCGACGCGGCGGAAGCCCGGGGAGTCGAAGCCGCTGCCGTGGCCGAGGGCGATGCGGATGTGCTGGTAGTCCCAGGGGTCCATCTGATCGAGCATGTCGACGTTGCTGGTCACGTTCTGCAGGCACAGGACCGCGCGCCGTAGGTAGCGCGTCGCGGGTGGGATCCGGTCCTGCTCGAGGTAGCCGGCGGCCTCGTCGACCTCCGTGGTGGCCAGCTTCAGCCACAGCTCCGATGACTGGTGGACGGTCTGGAACAGGAGCTCGTCGTGGTGGACGCGCTCCTCGGGACGCTTCTGCAGAGACAGGAGCTCGTCGGTGCGTAGGTAGCGCTCGTAGTCGCTCGCGCCCTGGCCGGGCAGGACGGGCTCACGCAGATCGTCGGGCGCGGTGTCGGTCATCCGTCGCCTCCTTGGAGAATCTCGGCCAGCTTGGCCGGGTTGATGTTCGCCCCCGAGACGATGCACACGACCTTGCCCGAGCCGGCGTGGCCGGCCAGCGCCGCCGCCGGGGCCAGCGCGCCGGCGCCCTCGGCGATCACGTGCGCGCGCTCGGCCAAGGTCCGCACGCCGGCCGCGGCCTGGGCGATCGGCACGGTCAGCGCGCCGTCGATGAGCGGCGCGACCCGCGGCCACATGGTGTCGAGCACTCGGCGGCTGCCCGACCCGTCCACGAACGACGCCCGGTAGTCGACGTCGGCGGGAGCGCCCGCGGCCATGGCCGCGGCCAGGGCGGCGCCGGTCTCGGGCTCGGCGGTGAAGATCCTGGCCTGGGGTCGGCGGGCCTTGACCGCGCTGGCGATCCCGACGGTCAGACCGCCGCCCCCGTACGGGATCACGACGGCGTCGACGTCGGGGAGGTCCTCCAGGATCTCCAGTCCGATCGTGCCGTTTCCGGCCATCACGCCCTCGTCCTGGACCGGGTGCACGAACAGCCCGTCGACGCCGTCGATGCGGCTGGTCACGATCGCCTGCCACCAGTCGTCGTAGGGGAGCTTCACGACGCGTCCGCCCAGGCGCTCGATCGCCGCCAGCTTGGCCTCGGGGGCGTGGTCAGGCACGGCGATCGTCGCCGTCAACCCCAGCTCCCGGGCCGCCCAGGCGACCCCCTGGGCCATGTTCCCGGCGCTCGCCGTGACCAGCCCGGCGGCCCGCGACTCGGGTGGCGCGAGCCTGATCGCGTTCGTGGCTCCGCGGATCTTGAACGAGCCGATCGGCTGGAGGGCCTCGAGCTTCAGGTAGATCTCGGCCGGAGCGTCCTCGACGTGCAGGCGGACGAGCGGCGTGCGCACCGCCGCCCCGCGGATCCGCTCGCGCGCCTCCTCGATCGCCCGGAGCTCGATCACAGCCGCACCTCGGTGCCCAGACCGAGCGCGCGGGCGTTGGCCACGGCGAGCTCGGCCGCCGCCAGGTCCTCGACGGCCAGGCCGAGGGATCGGAACAGCGTCAGCTCCGTGTCGTTCTGGCGGCCGGGGCGGCTCCCGGCCAGCACCTCGCCGAGCTCGGCGGGCACGTGCTCCTGGCCCGAAATCGCTCCCTGTTCGACGGCCAGCAGATACTCGCCGGCCTCGTTGCGCAGCGACTCGCGGCTGTCGCAGAACAGGGCGCTGTCGGCGACCGTCTCGACGTCGATCTCGCGGGCCGACGGCTGGCTCGCGCCGACGGCGTTGACGTGCGCCCCGGCCGCGAGCCACTCGCGGCGCAGCACCGGCTCGCGGCTGCTGGTGGCGACCAGCACCACGTCGGCGCCGCGCACCGCCTCCTCGGCGCTGGCCGCGACGGCCACCGGGATATCGCCATCCGCCCGCTCGTCGGCCAGCGCCCGCGCGTGGGCCTCGGTCGGCGCGTAGACACGCGCCGACTGCAACTGCCGCACCAGAACCAGCGCGTCCAGGTGCGTGCGGGCCTGGACGCCGGCGCCCAGGATGCCGAGCACCCGGGCGTCCTCACGGGCCAGAGCGCGGGTGGCCACCGCGGTCACCGCCGCGGTTCGGATCGCGGTGACGGCCGAGCCGTCGAGGATCGCGGTCGGGACCCCCGTTTCCCCGTCGAACAGGGCCACCAGTCCCTGATGGGCGTCGAGACCACGGGCCGGATTACCGGGCATCACGCACACGGCCTTGAGCGAGAACACCGCGTGCTCACCCCCGCGCCAGGCCGGCATCAGGCCCAGGAACCCGGCCGCGCCCGGGGCGGCCATGACCGAGCGCAGCGGCATGTACGCCTCGCCGCGAGCCCGAGCCTCGAGCACCTTCTCCATCGCGTCGGCGCACTCGGCGGGGGGCAGCGTGGCGACCACCTCGTCGTGGCTGAGAACGAGCGTGCGCATCACGCGATCACGCTCTGGATCCGGCCGCGTTCCTCGGCGCTCAGCGGGCGCTCGAGGGCCTCGCGCACCGGGACGAGGTGGTCGGGCCGCCCCGGACCGACGACGATCTGCGTGACCCGGTCGTCGGCCAGCAGCCAGGCGAGCGCGAAGCCGGCCATCGAGACGCCGCGCTCGGCGGCCAGCGCCCCGATCTGGTCGAGCACGTCGAAGGTCTCGTCGCTCACGAGCCCCCGGTAGGGCTCGGGGCGCTGAGTCATGCGCGACCCGGCCGGAAACGGCTCGCGCCGGCGGTACTTGCCGGTCAGCCAGCCGCCCGAAAGCGGTCCGAAGGCGATGTAGGCCACCTCGCGCTCGGCGCACAGCGGCAGCACCTCGCGCTCGTCACCGCGGGCCAGCATCGAGTGCTCGTTCTGCACGGCCGCGGGCGAGCCGGTGGCCAGGGCCTGCTCGAGCTCGGAGGCGGCGAAGTTGCTGACCCCGTACTCGCGCAGGCGATCGATCGAGCGCAGGTCCTCAAAGGTGTCCATGGTTTCCTCGATCGGCACCTCGGGATCGAACTCGTGGGCCAGATAGAGCTCGACCGACTCGAGGCCGAGACGATCCAGACTGGAGTCGAGCTGGCGCACGATCCGCTCCGGCGCCAGCCCGAGGTCGGCCCCGGCCTGCATCGGGTTGTAGGTCTTGGTGGTGATCTGCGGCCGGACGCCGCGGGAGGCGATCCAGCGACCGATCGCGCGCTCGCTGCGGCCGCCGCCGTACGCGTCGGCCGTGTCGAAGTGGGTGATCCCGAGCTCCCACGCGGCATCCATCAGGGCCAGGGCCTCGTCGTCGCCCAGCCCGGCGCCGAACCATTCGGGGGCCGATCCGACCCCGCCGAAGTTGCCGCAGCCGAGCGCGACCCGGGGCAGCGGCAGGTTCGATCGACCGATCCCGCGGCATTCGATGCGGAGCGTCATCGCCACCGCGCTGAAACAACGGCGGGCACTCCAATAGTTGATCAAATCCACACGTTCGGGTGCAAGACTGCTGCGCGTGGCCAGGTCGCGCCGCACCCGGATCGCTGCGCTGTCGGTGGCGGTGGTGGGCGTGGCGGCCGTCGTCATCGTCCTGATCGCGTCGTCGACCGGGAACCAGCACCGCCCCGCGCGCATAGCGCTGCCGGCCGGCGCGGAGCAGCTCACGATCGGATCGCCCATCCCCGCCCCGAAGATCCAGCCCGGCTTCCTCGGCCTGTCGTTCGAGTACTCGTCGATCGAGCAGTACGCGGGCACGGACCCGCGGGCGATCGACCCGGTGTTCGAGCAGCTGATCCGCAACATCGTCCCCGTCCAGGCGCCGGTGATCAGGATCGGCGGAGACACCACCGACCACACGTGGTGGCCGGTCGACGGCATGCAGCCGCCCGGGGGCGTTAAGTACACGCTCGACCCGGGCTGGCTGGCCGTCACCCGGGCCCTGACCCGTGCGCTCGGCGCGCGGCTGATCCTCGGCATCAACCTCGAGGCCGATAGCGGCCCGCTGGCCGCGGCCGAGGCCCGGGCGCTGGTCACCGGTCTGGGGGCCCGGTCGATCGAGGCGCTCGAGCCCGGCAACGAGCCCGAGCTGTACGGCATCTTCACCTGGTACCGCACGCCGGCGGGCGTCGATGTGAAGGGCCGTCCGCCGGGGTACGACGTGGCCTCGTTCACGCGTGACTTCACCAGCCTGAGCCGGGCTCTGCCGCCGGTCGCGCTGGCCGGTCCGACGATCGGGGCCCCCAAGTGGTACAGCCAGCTGGGCACGATCCTGGCGGCCGAGCCGCGGATCCGGCTGGTCACGCTCCATCGCTACCCCACGCAGTACTGCTTCGCCCGCCCGGGGCACCTCAACTACCCGACCATCGGCCACCTGCTCTCGGCCTACACCTCGCGAGGACTGGCCGCGAGCGTCGCCCGCTATGTCGCACTGGCCCGAGCTCGCGGGCTGGCCTTACGGATCGACGAGATGAACACGATCTCGTGCGGCTATGACCCGTCCGTGGGCTACTCCTTCGCCTCCGCGCTGTGGGCTGTCGACACGCTGTTCGCGATGGCCGACGTGGGGGTCGACGGCGTCAACATCCACGGCTTTCCGGGCTCGACCTGTTCCCTGTTCCAGATCACGCGCGCCGGCGGGCGCTGGCAGGCGTTCGTCGAACCCGAGTACTACGGGCTCCAGCTGTTCGCCCAGGCCGCCCCGCCCGGATCGAGGCTGCTGCGGGTCTCCGGGGCTGCACCCGGCGACCTGCGGGCGTGGGGCACACGCGCGCCCGGCGGCCGCGTCCGGGTGGTGCTGATCGACGACAGCCCGAGCCACGCCTTCACGGTCGCGGTCGCGGACGGCACGGCGGCGGGCCGCCCGGCCACCCTCGAGCGCCTGCTCGCGCCGAGCCTCCGGAGCGGCCACGGCGTGACGCTGGCCGGCCGAGGGTTCGGGGCCCGGACGCTCACCGGACTGCCGGACGGCCCGCGTCGCGTCACGGCCGTCCGGGCGCTCGGCGGGCGCGACTACGTCGTCCGGGTGCCGGCGGGGAGCGCCGCGCTCATAACGTTGCCGGACGGGAGGGCTTGAGGGCACGCCCGGACGGGAGGGCCTAATACTTCCGGGCATGACACTCGATAACCAGACCCCCCGAGTCGCGCTCGTCACCGGCGGAGCGCGCGGGATCGGACGCGGGATCGTCCACGCGCTCGCCCAGGATGGCCACCGGGTCGCGATCGCCGACATCCTCGACGAGCTCGCGGCCGAAGTGGCCTCGGAGACGGGCGCCCTCGCCGAGCATCTCGACGTCACCGACGCCGGCAGCGTCGACGCGGGGATCGCGTCGATCGAGCGTCAGCTCGGGCCAATCGAGATCGTCGTCAACAACGCCGGCTGGGACGCGCTCGTCCCGTTCCTGGATACGGACGAAGAGTTCTGGGACCGGTTGATCGAGGTCAACTTCAAGGGCTGCCTGCGGACGTGCCGCCGGCTGGTGCCGGGCATGATCGAGCGGCGCTACGGCCGCGTGGTCAACGTCGCCTCCGACGCGGCCCGCGTCGGATCCTCGTTCGAGGCCGTGTACGCGGGGGCGAAGGGCGGCGTGGTCTCGTTCACCAAGACGCTGGCCCGCGAGGTCGCGCGCCATGGGATAACCGCGAACGCCGTGTGCCCCGGCCCGACGCAGACGCCGCTGCTCGAGGAGATGCTGGCCGCGAGCGCGCAGTCGGCGAACATCGTCGAGCGCGTCCGGCGGGCGGTTCCGATGCGCCGCCTGGGCGAGCCGGCCGACGTGGCCGCCGCAGTCGCGTTCCTGGCCTCGGATCGCGCGTGCTTCATAACCGGCCAGACGCTGTCGGTGAGCGGCGGGTTGACGATGGCCTAGGCACAATGCCGCCGGTCGCGGGGCAAGGGCGAGAAACGAGCAGAGCAAAGGAGGCAGCGATGGATCTGACCGACACGCGCTACGAGGTGGAGGACGGACTGGCGTGGATCACGATCGACCGTCCCGACCGCATGAACGCGTTCCGGGCCCGAACGGTGGATGAGCTGATCCATCTCTTCACGCGCGCCTGGGGAAGCCCCGACGTCGGCGTGGTGTGCCTGACCGGGGCGGGCGACCGAGCCTTCTCCGCGGGCGGTGACCAGAAGCAGCGCGCCGAGACCGGGGACTATGGCCCGAGCGAGTCAGGCCTGTCCGAGGTCGAGCACCTGCACCGCCTGATCCGCGAGGTGCCCAAGCCGGTGATCGCGGCCGTCAACGGCGTGGCCATCGGTGGCGGCCACGTCCTGCACGTCCTGTGCGATGTCACGATCGCGGCCGAGCACGCCCGGTTCGGGCAAATCGGGCCGCGGGCCGGGTCGTTCGACGCGGGGCTGGGCACGGCCTACCTGGCCCGCGTGGTGGGCGAGAAGCGGGCCCGGGAGATCTGGTTCCGCTGCCGCCAGTACGACGCGGCCACCGCCGAGCGTTGGGGCCTGGTCAACCAGGTCGTCCCGGCCGACCGCCTGCGCGATGAGGTCCGCGTCTGGGCCGACGACATGCTCGCGCTCTCCCCCACCGCGCTGCGCTTCCTCAAGCAATCCTTCAACGCCGACACCGAGCACATCATCGGGATCGGGCAGCTGGCGTTCAGCGCCCTGGGCCTCTACCTCGACACCGAGGAGGCCAAGGAGGGAGTGCGGGCGTTCAGCGAGAAGCGCGCGCCGGACTTCGCCCGCTACCGAGCCCGGGCGTCGGCCTAGACGCCGCCCACGATCCCGCGCGGGTGGGCACACCCGCGCAGGACCGCGTCCAGCAGCCCGGGGAAGCGGGCCTCGATGTCCTCGCGGCGTAGCGAGTTCACGCGCTTGGTGCCCACGACGCGCTGGCGGATGACGCCGGCCTCGCGGAGCACCTTGAAGTGGTGGGTGCAGGTCGACTTGACGATCGGCAGGTCGAAGCTGTTGCACATGCGCTCCTGGCCGAAGGCCGCAAGCTCGCCGATGATCCGCAGCCGCATCGGATCGCTTAGCGCGTGCAGCACGGCCGCGAGCTCGATCTCGTCGCGCGCGGGATGCGGCAGCGGGACCGGCGGGGCCGCGCCTGGCCGGGCGACCCGAGATCTCAGCGATTCCATGCTCGCTCCGATTGTACGACGCCCATCGAACTCGCGCTGCGTGGTGCGCACGGCTCGGATGCGGTGGTGAGCGCGGCGCGGATGGGAGTGCGTATAGCGCGGATGCGGTGGTGAGCGCGGCCTCGATCCGATAAGAATCGGGTCCGTGGCCCGCTGCTTCGTCACCCGCCAGCTCCCGGGCCCGGCGCTCGAAAGGCTCGGCGCGGCCTACAACGTCGACCTGTGGCCCGGGCCTCTGCCCCCCACCCATGACGAGCTGGCTCAGCATCTGGAGGCTGCCGAGGGCCTGCTCTGCCTGTTGACCGACCAGATCGACGCCGACCTGATCGAGCGCGCACCGGCACTGAAAGCGATCGCCAACTATGCGGTCGGCTACGACAACATCGACGTCCGGGCGGCCGCCGCGCGCGGGATCGCCATCGGGAACACGCCAGACGTGTTGACCGACGCCACCGCAGACCTGGCCTTCGCGTTGCTGATGGCCGCCGCGCGGAAGCTGCCGGAGGCGATCGCCGCGGTCCGTGAAGGCCAGTGGCAGCCGTGGGAGCCGGCCGCGCACCTCGGCGCCTCGGTGCACGGAGCGACGCTCGGGATCATCGGGTTCGGACGGATCGGCCGCGCCGTTGCCAAGCGCGCCGAGGGCTTTGAGATGGATGTCATCGGGACCAGCTCATCGAGCTACGCCGGCCGGCTTACCGAGCTGCTCGAGCGCTCGGACTTCGTCTCGCTGCACACCCCGCTCACCCCCGAGACCCGCCACCTGATCGACGCCACCGCCTTGGAGCGGATGAAGCCCACGGCGATCCTGATCAACACCGCGCGGGGCGGAATCATCGATCAGGACGCCCTGATCCAAGCCCTCCACGAGGGCATGATCGCGGGCGCGGCGCTCGATGTCACCGAGCCGGAGCCGCTGCCGACCGATCACCCCTTGCTGAGCGCGCCCAACGTGATCGTCACCCCCCACATCGGGTCGGCCACCCGGGTGACGCGCGAGCGCATGGCCGACATGGCCGTCGACAACCTGCTGGCCGCGCTCGGCGGCCGTCCGATGCCCCATCAGGTCCCGCTGCCGAGCTGAGCGATGCGCATCGCGGTTGCCGACATCGGCAGCAACTCGACGCGGCTGCTGATCGCCGACGTCGTGGACGGGCGGGTGACCGCCGAGCTCGTGCGTCGGACCAAGGTGACCCGGCTGGGGGCCGGCGTGGACGCCGACGGCCGACTGAGCGAGGAGGCGATGGAGCGGGTCTACGCCACGCTCGCCGACTACCGGGCCGAGGTGGACCAGGCCGGAGCCGACCGCGCCGTGGCCGTTCTCACCAGCGCCGTCCGCGACGCGGCCAACGGCGGCGAGTTCGCCGCCTCGGTGCGCGAGCGCTTCGGCTTTGAGCCCCACGTCCTCACCGGCGACGACGAGGCCCGGCTGACCTTCCTGGGGGCGACGAGCGAACGCGACCCCGACGACCGGACGCCGATCCTGGTCGTGGACATCGGCGGCGGGTCGACCGAGATCGTGATCGGCGCCGGGCGCCAGATGACCTTCCACGTCTCCAACCAGGCCGGGGTCGTGCGGCAGACCGAACGCTTCCTCGAGCACGACCCACCCACCGAGGAGGAGCAGGAGCGGCTCGCGGCTGACGTACGGTCGATCCTCGAGGCCGGCGTGCCCCAGGAGCACCGCGGCGGGGTCCGGCAAGCGATCGGCGTCGCGGGAACCGCCACCTCGCTGGCCGCGATCGACCAGGCGCTCGAGCCCTACGATCCCGAGAAGGTTCACGGCTACGTGCTGAGCGCTGAGGAATGCCGGCGGCTGCTGACCCGCCTGGCCGGGCTGCCGCTTGACCAGCGCCGCCAGGTGGCCGGGCTGGACCCGGCCCGGGCCCCGACGATCGTGGCCGGGGTGCTGATCCTGATCGAGGTCCTGAAGCTGTTCGACCTCGACGCCGTCGAGGTCTCGGAGCACGACATCCTCCGCGGCGCCGCGCTGGGCCTGGGTTAGTTTGGGTTGACCCGCAGCCGCGAGCTCACGTCCATGCACTCGGCACAGACGTGCTCGGGCACCAGGCCGGCGCGCATCAGCAGGCCGAAGACCTTGCAGCCGAGGCAGTAGGCGAAGATCGACTCGAGTCCCGCGGCGATCACCAGCAGCACCAGCAGGGCGTCGGCGACGGCGCGGTTGCCCAGGATCAGGCCGAACACGAGGGCGAGCGTGGAGAAGGCCGCGCCCATGCCCTGGGCAAAGCGCTTCGGCGGCCCGGGGACCGGCTTGCGCCTGCCGAGCCGGGGGGCGACGACGTTCTGGGCGGTCCACCCGAGTGGGCTGAGGGTCGGCCCGGTCAGGACGCGGGCCCAGAACCCGTAGGCGAGCGGGATCAGCAGCCAGTAGGCGCCGGTGGCCAGGATGACCAGCGAGACGGCCAGCACGACGCCGGCGACGACTCGCGCCGCCTTCTCGTTCACCGGGTTCGGAAACGACAAGAGCTCCCGCATCCACGTCGATTGTAGGCTGGCCTCGCGCAGACGCTTGCACGATCAACCGAGAACATTCGTCCAGGGTCGGGCTAAACCAATCTGGACGAATATTCGATTGTTTTGGCTTGGTGGACCGGCCATTATTCTCGGCCGGGGTTAGGTTCGCCTAGCTCTCAACATAGGCTCGGGCGAAGCCGCAGACATCGGCGCCTCCCGCCGTCCGAGCCAATCTAACCGGCCCTTTCTGGCACGTACCCCTGCCCGTCCCGATTGGGCCAAACCTGGATCGGAAGCCGCCCGCTGAAATGCGGGCGGTTTTCGTTGGCGGGCGCACTAAGCCAGGTTCGATCGCCTCGGATAGGCCACCGACGGATCGGTCAGGACGTTGACCAGGGCCGGCTTGCCCGAGGCCAGCGCGCGCTCCAGGGCCGGGCGCAGCTCCTCCGGGCGCCTGACCAGCTCACCGTGGCCGCCGAGAGCCTCGGCGACGAGGTCGTAGCGGGTCTCGGGGCGCAGCTCGGCGATCACCGAGTAGCCGTAGATCGCCTCCATCGGGTGCTTTTCCAACCCCCAGATCCCGTTGTTGCCGATCACGCCGAGCACCGCTACCCCGTGACGGGCCAGCGTGTCGATCTCCATCCCCGAGAAGCCGAACGCCCCGTCCCCCAGCAGCAGTACCACCTGCCGCTCGGGGTGGGCCAGCTTGGCCGCCAGCGCGTATCCAAGCCCAGAGCCGAGGCAGCCGAACGGCCCCGGATCGACCCAGCAGCCCGGCTCGTACGAGTCGACCACGCGGCCGGCGTAGGAGACGAAGTCACCCCCGTCGCCCACGACGATGGCGTTACGGTCGAGCATCTGAGCCAGCTCGCCGTAGATGCGCATCGGATGAAGGGGAGCTCGTGGGTCGCTCAGCTCGGCCATCTCGGCGCTTCGCTTCTCCTGCTCGGTTACGCGCAGGGAGTCGACCCAGGCCTGGCGCCGGACTCGCTCAGAGGCGCCGGAGGTCCCTGCGGCCTCTGTGCGCAATGCGCCGAGCGTCGCCGGGAGGCCGCCGTAGAGCTCGGCGGCGACCGGCCGGGGTTGGCGCCGATCCCGCTCGGCGACGTCGATCACGACGATCTCGGCCTCGGGAGCGAACGCCGCCCCGAACCCGAGCCGAAAATCGAGCGGCACGCCGATCACCAGCGCGACGTCCGCGCCGCCCAGGGCGGTGCTCCGGGCCCTCGAGAAGAACAGCTCGTGATCGGCCGGCACGCAGCCACGAGCCAGGCCGTTCAGGAACACCGGGATCCGTTGCTCCTCGGCGAGCGCGCGCAGCTCCCGCTCGCCCCGCCCCCAGTAGAGGTCCGTGCCAGCCATGATCACCGGGCGATCAGCCTCGCGCAGAAGCGCCGCCGCGCGGGCGATGGCGAGGGCATCGGCGCCGTCCCGGCGCCATGGCTCGGGAAGGGCGGGCGGCGGGTCGGGCTCGGGAGCGTCCATGAACACCTTGTCGAGCGGGAAGTCGACGAACGCCGGCCCGCTGTGGGGCCGGATCGCCGCGCCCATGGCCTCGTCGATCAGCGACGGGATCTCCTCGGTCTCCGCGGCCGTGGCCGCCGTCTTCACCAGCGGTCGCACGAATGGGACATGGTCGATCTCCTGAAGCGACCCCTGGCCCCAGCGCAGCTGCGGGGCCCGCCCGCCGAGGACGAGCATCGGCGAGTGGTTCTGGCTCGCGGAAGCGATCGCGCTCATGCCGTTGGTCACGCCGGGCCCGGCGGTCAGGGCGCACACCCCGAGTTCCCGGGTGACCTTCGCCCAACCCTCGGCCGCAAATGCAGCGGTCTGCTCGTGGCGGACGTCGATCAGCTCGATGCCCTCGGCCCGGCAGCCGTCGTAGATCGAAAACAGGTGGCCCCCGGAGAGCGTGAACAGCCTGCTCACACCGTGCTCTCGCAGCCGTCTGGCGACCAGGAGCCCGCCGTGCAGGCGCGTCGCGGATTCGGTTTCGGTGGCCACCGGCCCGGGACGCTAACACGGTGTTTAGGCGCGGGCGTACGCTCTGTGTCGTCAAGACCACAACTACCGAGGAGGCCGACGTGCACGGGACGCGGACACCTTCGCCGGACCACGTGGAGTTCGATGAGCTTTGCGCTCGCATAGATGAGTGGGAGCCGCTGCTGCCGGTTTCCACCGAGTCGCTCGAGTCCGGTTTGGGGCCAGATTCGGAGGCCGGAGAGGAAACACCCCTCGACGGGCAGATCCTGGCCGGCCTGGTCATGCCGGTCTGAGGGCACTACGACTGGACGCCACGAGTCCTGCCGCGGGAGCGGCCACCAACCAGCGCGTCCCGGCCTGCCGCCAGTGAAACTGTCAGAACGCTTACTCGCCGGGCGGTTCTGAGAGCGATGACCTCGTGGGTGAGAAAGGCTGAGAACGGATGTTCTAATGCCCGGCGAACGGGTAAACCACTAGGAACTGGACAAAAGGACTAGTCGAAACGTAGACTCCGGCAGGCAGGCAACGCTGGGAGGCGCAGATGCCGCAGGTACCCCCGCCAAAACGTCATCCGTACGACCAATGGTCGCCAGATGCGCGGGCGCTCGATCTCATCGGAGACAAATGGACGCTCCTCATCGTGCGTGACCTCGCGGCCGGCCCGCGCAGGTTCGTCGAGCTGCAGCGAGTGCTGCCCGGGATCTCGACCGAGCAGCTGCGCTCCCGGCTGAACCGCATGGTGGCGGACGGAATGCTGACCCGGAAGCGCTATCGCGAGGTTCCGCCGCGGGTCGACTACGCCCTCACCGAGCGGGCGCAGGAGCTGATGCCGGTGCTCGGCGAGCTGGCTCGCTGGGGTTACGAGTGGGCCTGGGGCACGCCGACCGAGACCGAGAGGGTTGACGTCGGGGCGATCTTCCGGCTCGCCCCCGGCCTCATCCAGTCCCCGGGCGTCAGCGGAACCGTTGAGCTCGTCATCGAGAGCGAGGCCGACGGCTGCCACTACGCGGTGACGCTCTCAGGCGGCGAGACAACGGTCGAGCAAGGCCCGGCCCGCCGCGCCGACGCGGTCATAGCCGGCGACCAAAAGGGGTGGATCCTTGCCCTCTGCCCCGACCACGACCGCAGCGCCCTCAAGATCACGGGCAACGCCAGGCTCGCGGAGCTCCTACTCGACGCGCTGAGCGCGAACGGGACCGACGGCGCCGAGCACCAGCGGGCCGCGGCGTAGGGGTCGCGCGCCACCCTTCCTACTTACTGGAGTACGTCGCCGCTGAGAGCGACGGGACCTTGTACTGCGTCGAGGATCCGGGGAGGAGCGGCGCGACCCAGCAGGGCTGATGGCCGGTGGGTCCGCTCGTGGCGCCCGTGGAGCCATCGCCGCCCGCGCCGGTGTTCTTGCAGTCCCAGGCCGGCATGTCGCCCTTGGTGAAGTCCTCGGGGTTGCCGGAGGGCAGCCAGAGGGGCGGCGGGTAGGTGTTGCCGCGGTTGTTGGAGTCGCGGGTCGAGGAGAGCGACACGGTCTCGGGCCCCGTGGGACCGAACTGGCGTAGGTAGTGGCCGGTGCCGTTGCCGCCCAGCGAGGTGGTGCGGGCGAACAGTGACGCGCCGCCGTCGGAGATGAAGTCCGAGATCAGTTGCTGGTGGTAGGAAAGCCAGGTCAGGATCGGGTTGAGCTGCTCGAGGAACGGGCCCAGCTGGTCGAGCAGGGTGTTGGGTCCGAGGCCCTTGATGAGGCGTTCTGTGGCCGGCAGGCCGGTCTGCGAGACGGTGACCAGGGGGCCGAGCTTGACGAACAGCTTGCGCAGGTAGGGGGACAGCTGACGCACGGCGGTCAGGGTCGGCCCGAGCTGCTGGGCCACGGGGATCAGCTCCCTGATGACCGGGTCGGCGTTCAGCGAGAAAGTCTTCAGCGACGCCATGGTCAGGCGCTGCTCGGTGAGGAAGATCGGGAAGACGCGGAAGATGTCGGCCAGCGAGGTGTTGTTGGCGGCCAGGGTCGAGAACGTCGTGTCGCCGGCGGTAATCAGGTTGCGCAGCGCGGCCGGATCCTGGTTGAGCGCGTTGAAGGTCGTCCCTCCGTTGCGGACCAGGGAGACCACCGCGTTGTGCTCGACGTCGAGCACCTGCAGGACGGCGGTCAGGTTGATCGCGAACGGCGGCAGGTTGCCGATGGCGTAGTTCAGGTTCTGGTCGTTGCCCTTGATCGCCTGGGCCAACTCCTGCTGCCAGGAGCGGAAGGCGTTCCGCGTCGCCGGATCGAAGGTGTTGAAGATCTGGTCCAGCTGCACGGCCGCTTTGACCTGCGAGTGCGCCAGGGTGCCGTCGTCCGGGATTGGGGGGCTGTTGGGCGACCCCGGGGTGAGCTGGACGTAGGTCTCGCCGAGCAGCGTCTTGGTGCGCAGGATCGCCTGCGCGTTCTGGTGGATTGGCGCGTATTGGTTGTCCATCTGGATCGTGGCCATCGTCCCGTTGCCGTTCGGAGCCGGGGCGAGTCCCACGACCTTGCCGACAGACACGCCGGCGATGCGCACGTCGGCCTGGTCGGCCAGGTCGAACGCGTTCGTGAAGGCCACCTTGACCCGGTAGCCCTGGGGGTTGAACGGGATCGACCCGCCGAACGAGAGCCACAGGAACAGCAGGAGTCCGACGCACGAGAGCGCGAACAGGACCATCGTCACGACTCTGGAGATGGCTGGGGTGCCGGTCTGCATCTACTTCACCTTGGGCAGGGGCGAGGACTTGCTCGCGCTCTTCAGCAGGGAGGACAGGGTCGTGGCCAGACCGCCGCCCGAGCTGGCGACGCTCGCCGCGGAGGACTTCCCGGCCCCGGAGTTGCGCTCGTAGTCGCGCAGGGCCGAGGTGAGGGCGGTCGTGCCTCCCGGACACAGCCCGGCGTTGCCGAGGATCGAGTCGAGGTTCAGGACCAGCGACCCGACCGGACCGACGTTCTGGGCGACCTGCTCGTAGGTCGCGCAGCTGGCCTGGAGGAAGATCTGCCGGAAGTCGCCGTTGGCGTCCTGGACCGAGAACACCGTGCGGGCGTCGTGGTCGGCCCAGGCCAGCCACCACAGGTATCCGTGCTGCCCGCCGCCGGGGGAGTAGCCGAGCATGTTGAACAGGTGGTTGAGGACCGTGAACACGTTCGACAGGTGGGGCGTGGCCTTGGCCAGGTTGGCCGACGCCGGCTGGAGGTTGCGGACGAGCGGACGGGCGGCGACCACGAACGGCCGTATCTGGTTCCGGAGGATCGGAGCGGCCGGCTTGGCCAGGGCGATCGTCGCGGCGTTGGCGGCCGGGATCGCGTCCACGGCGGGAAGCAGGTTGCGCGTGGCTGGGGCCAGGATGTCGGCGAATGTCTGCACCTTGTGAAGCGTCTCCGTGGTCTGCTGGAGCGTCCCGGGGAGGTCGGCGACCGCGCGGCTGACGTTCTGGTTGGCGTTGGCGAAGGCCCGGAACACCGTGTTGCTCGAGTCGACCAGCTGGACGATCTGACCTTGCTTCTGGGCCAGCGCCGTGTTCAGCACCTGGAGCGAGTGGATCAGCTGCTGGAGGTCCGCCCCGCGCTCGGCCACGACCTGGTTGAGCCGGGCCAGGTCCTGGTGGGTCGGTAGGAACCGCTCGAGCAGCCCGGCGAGCTCGCTGCCGCCCTTGCCCTGGAGCCCTGCGCCGGCGCCGTTGATGAGCAGCTCCAGGTACTCGCGTGTGTCGGCGTCGAGCGAGGA
Organism: uncultured Solirubrobacterales bacterium; assembly: GCA_963704385.1. Classification (GTDB taxonomy): domain Bacteria; phylum Actinomycetota; class Thermoleophilia; order Solirubrobacterales; family Solirubrobacteraceae; genus Palsa-465. The sequence goes on along the minus strand of OY969904.1, from coordinate 2,883,066 downwards.
CAGGATCTCGTCCGGATCGACCACCGGGTTGGTGTTGGAGACCGGGATCGTGAAACCAGCCGGGGCCACGGGCGCGCTCTTGGAGCCGGGGTCGACCTCAACGAACATGTCGTCGAGGCCCGTCTTGGGCCGCAGCAGCGCGGTCGCGTCGGTCCGGATCAGGTTCTTGAACTGCGGGTCGATTTCGAGCTGGACCATCGCCACGCCGTTCTGGAGCTCGACGTTGCCGACCTCGCCGATCTGCACGCCCGACACCCGCACCGACTGCCCCTGGCCTGGGGTCACGGCCTTGCCGCTCGAGAAGGCGGCATTGATGACGTATGGCGAGGACTGGATGAACGGGAAGCGCAGCCGCTCGTGGTTGAGGATGTAGCCGGAGACCACGATCGCCAGCAGGATGAGGACGATGATCGCGGTGAAGTCGAGGGCGTGGTTCTTGATCGCGCGCTTCATCGCTACTTCACGCCCGGGAGCTTGGAGGTCAGGTTGAACTTGTAGCCCTGCTGCTGCGCCTGGCTGCGGATCTGGCCGACCGCGAGCGCGTCGGAGGCCAAGGACAGCTGGCGTGCCGCCGGTGTCATGCTCGAGGAGATCTGCTGCGGGCCGTTCCCGACCGGAGCCGAGAGGTTGGTCATCGCCGGTTGCGTCTCGCACGGCACGTTCGGCATCAGCGGCGGCCGGGAGACCGGGACCGTGGCCCCGTCGCCGCTGGGGTGCTGCGCCGGCAGCTGGGGCTCGGTGCCCTCGATCGGCGTGAGCGACTCCCCGAACAGGCCGGGTTGGAGCGAATAGGTCAGCGTGCCGCCCGTGCCGAGGACGCGGATGTAGGGGCCGTTGGCGTCGAAGTCGCGCGACTCGCCGGCCAGGCCGGGGAGGAAGTCGACGCCCTCGACGTAAACCGGGCGCGGCGGGAACCCGTTGGAGGCGTTGAAGTTCGGGTCCGGCACGGTCAGCCGTGTCCACGGGAGGATCTCGTTGACCTGGCAGCTCGAGGCCGGCCGGACGCCGTTCTTCATGAACGGGATCGTCTCGGCGTCGAGCTTGGCCAGGGCCGGGATCGTCCTCGACAGGTCGTTGGTCAGCCCACCCAGCTCGGACGGCTGGACCAGCTCCCGCAGCTGGTGGAAGAAGGGCAGGCTCGCGTCGACCATCGGACCGGTCGACTGCACGCCGGGGGTCAGCGCGCGGGCGAACGCGCGCAGGGGCGGGAAGGCGTTGTTCAGCGCGTTCAGCGCGGGCATCGCCACCTGCAGCGTCGTCGGCAGCTCGGCGACCGCGTCGGAGAGCGCGGTGTCCTCGCGGGCGAAGGCGAGCGCCGTCGTGTTCAGGTTGGTGACCAGGTTCTCGAGGTTCTCGGGGTGCTCGGACAGCGCGCCGTTGACCACGCCGCCCTTGTCGATCCAGTTGGAGAGGTCGTGGGGCTGCGTGCCGAGGAGGTCGTGGCTGACCTCACCGCTGTACTCGTAGGCCGGGAGCCAGTACTGAATCGAGGCGTTGTAGGCCGGCCCGCCCTCCTTGACCGCCAGCCCGTACTGCTGGAGCAGCGTCTGGAGGTTGGCCCTGGTGTTGGCCTGGAGCGAGGTCAGCACCTGATCGAACTGGACCGGCTCGGTGCCCTGCTGGATCGGAAACACGTACCCATCGGGAGCGGTCGGAGCCTCGGGGGTCCCCGGGTCGATCTCGACGAAGAAGTTGCCCTCCAGGAAGATCCGGGGCCGGATGTCGAAGGTGGCGTCCTTGTGGATCGGCAGGCCGTTGTTGGCGATCGACATCGTCACGTCGGCCGCCGTGCACGGCGTCTGCGTCGCGCCGGCCTGCTGGCAACCGGACACCGGTGAGACGCTCTCCACCTTCCCGACGTTGACCCCGGCGATCCGGACGAGCGAGTCAGGCTCGAGCCCGTTGGCGTTGGCGAACGTGGCGTGGATCGTGTACGGGTTGGCGAACGGGTTGGCGAACTTGGTGTACGCCCCGTAGGAGAACAGGACGACGACGATGATCCCGATCAGGCCGGCCTTGAACGGGCTCAGGTGCAGTCGGGGACCTCGCAGCCGGCGCATCAGTTGTTCCCCGGAACGCTCGGCAGCTGCGGCCCGGTCGTGGGCTCGCGGCTGAAGGTTTCGCCGGCCGGGACGTGCGCCAGCCCGGTCCAGGTGGTTCCCTGGTCGCCGGGGGTGTGGGCGTCGCTGACCATCTCGCGGCCCTGCGGGTCATAGAAGTTCTGCTTGAGCTGGTAGCCCCGTTGGCCGACCTCGCAGTCGGCGTTGCCCTGGTTGTCGACCGCCGCGGCGTACGAGGGACCGTGCGTGTACTCGGCGTCGGCGCCGTTTGTCTGGTCGGGCGGGTCGCCGGGCTGGTAGCCGTTGGCCGGGGCGGTCGCGCCCTGATCGCCGACGTTGTTGGTCTGGTGGTTGGCGAAGTTCAGCAGCGCCCGCTGCGACATCCCGAACGACGTCTGCTCGGACACCACGTCGGCGAGCTCGGTCCAGAAGTAGTTCCACTCGTTGCACACCGTCACGTACGGCCCGAGGTAGCGGATCATCGGATCCAGCGTCCCGACCGTCGAGCTCAAGCCGTTCAGGGCGATGTTCGTCCCCGGGTCGATGGCCAGCGACCGCAGCGCCGCGAACACCCCCTGCAGCTTCACGTTCATCGACGGCGTCCGCGGCAGCACCCGGACCCCGGCCGCCAACGCCGGGTCGACCTGCGGCAACGCCGCCTCCAGCTGCGCCGTCGCCGGGCGCATGTAATCCGCGAACGTCGTCAGATCGGTCAAGAACGGCTGCTGGGCGATCAGCGAGCTGGTCGACACAGCCAAGGTCGGCGGCGACTGCCGGATCGTGCTCTCCAGATCCGACGGGCTACGCGAGATCGCCGCAAACGTCGTGGCCTGATCGGCGAACAGCCTCGCGTTGGTCGCCGCCACCGGCGCCACCGTCCCCATGAACCCATCCAACGCCCCCAAAAACCGGGTCAGCTCCGTGCTCGGCGCCGACAGGTAGCTCGCCACCGGCTGCAGATGCTCAAACAACGCCGGCAACGACGCGATCGTGTCGTTCAGCGCCGACCCCCGCGCCGCCAACGCGTCCCCATACCCGGCCAGATTCTCCTGCACCGCCGGACGCGTCCGCGCGTCGAACAGCTTGTCGATGTCATCGAACTGCACCGGCACGTCGGTCTGGGTCACCGGGAGGGTCGCCCCGTCCGCGAACACGCGCTTGGAGTTCCCGGGCACGACGTCCAGGTACTTCTCGCCGAGCACCGACCGCGGGCGGATGGTCGCCGTCGAGTTGACCGGGACGCGCCCGCTGCTGGTGTTCAGCTGGAGGATCAGCTGGGCCCCGATACGCCCGGTGGGCAGGATGATCGGCTTCATGGCCGACACGATCCCGACCCGGTACCCGCCCTCGTCCACGTCGTTACCCGGGACCAGCGCGGCGCCGTTGGCGATGTCGACCTTCAGCTCCCGGGTGGGCACGAACGGGAGGCCATTGTTGGCGTTGTAGGCCAGGAACACAGCCACGATCGCCACCAGCACCGTCACCGCCCCGATCAGGACGGGATTGGCGAAAGCAGCTTGTTGCTGGTTGCGTCTCACGGCGCGGGGAGGTGGTCGAGGGTCGGTGTCACGGAGCCAGGAGGTAATTGAGGAGCTGTTCGGTCTGGCCGGCCGACGGCGCGCTCGGGCTGGTCGTGGTGGCGCCCGCGCCGGTCGTGTTGCCCACGGCCCCGGTGACCGCGCCCAGCGCAGAGCCGGCCCCGGTCACCCCGGAGACGATCTTGGCGATGGTCTGCTGGAGGCTGGATCCGGAGCCTCCGGAGGCCTTCGACCCTCCTGCGCCGGACGGCGCGCTCGAGGCCGCGCCGCGCCGAGCGGACGCGGCGTGCTTGCCGCCGGCCTTGCTCGGGCTGGCCGAGGACGTGGCCGTGAGCTTGCAGGCCGTGGTCTTGGGACCGTAGTAGCTGGTGCCGTAGCCCTCGACCGGATAGCCACCCGGATCGGGCACACACGCGCTCGGGTTGGCGGCCGTGGCGCCCTTGGCGTTCCAGCTTGGGTCGGGCTCGTTGACGCCCGGCTGGTTGGGGCCGAGCCACGAGTAGCAGCTGCGCGGATTGATGGAGCTCTGGCCGGCGTTGTACATGGCCAGGTTCTGCGCGATCGTGGCCGGAGTGGCGTACGGGCTGCAGACCGTGTTGGCGAACGCGTCGACCCCGAGCATGTGCCCGTAGGGGCCGAAGTAGTTGATCGCGTTGGTGATGTTGAAGACGTACTGGAGCAGCGCCTCTAGGCCGGTGTAGCCCCTGCCCCCGTCGGGGCTGCGCGGATCGCGCTCGACCGCACGGTTGCGGTTGTCGAGGTCCTGGAGCACGATCGACAGGTTCTGGGCCAGCTCGGGCGTCGGCTTGGCGAACTGGTTCAGGATCGAGACCGTCGGCGTGGCGGCCTGGGCGGCCGACTTGCCCGTCACCGACGCCCGGCCGAGCGACTGAACCGCGGGCAGCGACTCGCGCGAGAAAGGCGCCAGGTCGACGAAGAAGCGCCGCAGGTTGGAGGAGGAGGCGTTGAGGTTCTGGAGCACCGGGTCCTGGGCGTCGGCCGCCGCCCCGAGCTTGGCCAGCGCCGGGCGCAGCTCCTGCAGGAACGCCGGCAGCTTGTTCCAGGTGGCCTCGATGTTCGGGGCCTGGGTGGCCGACGCGCTGGCCGCGTTGTTGGCCTCCACCACGAACCGCTGCACCTGCGTCGAGTTCTTGGCCAGCGCGGTGATGACCGTGTTGGCGTTGGCGTTCAGGTCCCGGATGGTCTGAGCGTCGTTCCCCAGCAGTGCGAGCAGGTTGTCGGTCTCGGCCAGCGCCGGGTCGGCCCGGCGCAGCGCGGCAGCCAGATCCTCCGAGCGCGAGGCGACCGCCGCCCCGAGCTCGTTGATGATGATCGAGAAGCGCTCCCGGTAGGGCAGCTGCATGATGTCCTGGACCAGATCGGCCGGGATCGTCGATTGGGTCTGGGTCACCGGGATCGTGCTCCCGGGCGGCAGGACCTTGCCGGTGGTACCGGGGTTGCAGTCGATGAAGTACTCGCCGATCAGCGACTGCGGACGCGACTGGCAGAAGGCATCGGAGTGGAACTGGCCGAACCCCTTCTGGCTGACCTGCAGGGTCACCACCGCGTGCAGCGTCTTCTGGTCCAGCGTGATCGACTGGATCGATCCGGCGATCACCCCCGCGACCTTGAAGTCCGAGCCGCTGACCAGGCCGAAGGCGTTGTCGAGCTCGATCTTGTAGGTCGGGTCGCCGCTCCCACTCGAGGAGCCGAGCGTGAGGAACAGGAAGGCTCCGACGGCGAGCAGGACGGCAGCGGTGGCCAGGATCCGTCTCATGGGCCGGTCGGCACCTCGCTCGGGTCACACGGGAACCCGGACTCGAACCAGCCCGCGCTCGAGCCGCTGGACGGGCCGCGTTCCATCGAGCCGGGGCAGCGGTCGCCCTGCCCGGTGACGAGCACGCTCTTGGCGAACGCCGCCCGAAGCTGGGGGTTGGTCAGCAGCGAGGTGGACAGGTCGAGGCCGCCGTTGTTGATCGAACCGAGGCCGACGACGGGCGCCACGCGGCTGATCGCGCCGTTGGCGTCGTAGATGCCCGGGTGCGAGTAGCCCTCGAACCACCCGGTCAGGTCCACGGCGTAGGGACGGGCGACGGCCAGCTCGGGGACGGCCTGGTTCAGGGCCTCCTGAGACACGGTGAAGGCGCCCGGGCGCTCGGCCCCGTCCGCGTCGACCTTGCCCACGGTGACCTGGGCCAGCGGCACGGCGATCGTGTTCAGGTCGATCAGGTCGTTGTCGGCGCCAGGGCGGCTGATGATGTTGGCCAGGTTGCGGACCGTCGGCACGGCGTCGACGGCGAGCGGTCGCAGCTGCTGGAGCAGGGCCTGGAGCTTCGGCGCCACCGGCCTGGTGGCGTTGATCAGCGGGGTCAGATCGGCGAGCGCGTAGCGCAGGTTCACGAACGTCGTGTTGGCCAGCCGCATGAATGGGGGCAGGCGCTGGACCGACTGGCCGAGGGCCACCTGCTGGCTGGCCAGCGCCGAGAACGTCGTCGACAGGTGCGAGACGACCCCGCTCAGATCGCTCTGGCGCGCGGCCAGGTCGGAGACCAGGTTGCTGGAGGTGGTCACGAACCGCGTGAACTTGCTCGTGTCCCGATTGAGCTCCTCGAACAGGAGGCTGCTCGTGGCCAGCGCCGGATTCAGGTACTCCCAGGCCAGCTGGGCCTGCTGACCGCGACCCGCGTACTGCGAGGCCGAACCCTGGAGAACGTTCTGCAGGCCCTTGCGCGTCGGTCCGTTGAGGGTGTTGAACAGCTCGTCGAGGTCTACGGTGCTGGTCGTGTCCTGGGTCGGGATCACGCCGCCGTTGGGGATCCTGGGTGCGGTGCCGGGGCCCAGGTCGAGCTGGACGTAACGGTTGGCGATCCCGGACAGAGAGGCAAGCCTGATCGTCGCGTGTGTGCCCTGGTGCAGGGGCTCGAACGCCGAGTTGTTGATGCTCAGCGTCAGCGCGGCCTGGCCGTTGGGGGTCAGCTGGATGTTGGACACGGAGCCGACGGCATTGCCCGCCACCTCGACCTGGTCGCCCGAGACGATCTGGCTGGCGTCCTGGAACACCGCCCTGACCCGGTAGCTCGAGCCGCTCGAAAGCAGCAGGGCAGCGACGGCCACGACCACGATTCCGAGCGCCGCCAGTGCCGCGAACCTCCCGATCAGCGTTGTCTTCCGCACCGCCGTGACCCAGTCAAATCGTTCTCCTCCCGACGTCCGGGACGTTTGACTCCCCTGCGCAGAGTCGGGATCGACGCTACCAAGGGCCTCGACGGACTGTCAATTTTGAACCGACACGCCGAATGGCCCGCGAGGGCGGGAATTGACGGCCTGCCGAGGCGTTAGCCTTCAGCGAGCGCGCCCGGGTGGCGGAATGGCAGACGCAGTCGGCTTAAACCCGATTGCCCTTCGTGGCGTGAGGGTTCGAATCCCTCCCCGGGCATGATCGCGGTGCGCACCGTTGCAGTACTTGTGAAACCCTTCCGAAAGCGCAACTAAAGCGCTGCTACCGTGTCCGTGCGGTTGAGGATCATTGCCGGTGGATGAACGGTCCTCTGAGCGACGGAATGGAAGTTTCTGCACTCAGATATTCGGGCGGAATCGGCTTGCACGGCCGGTCGCCACTACTCCGGCTGCAGTCGGACGAGCGCCTGATCGCCCTCGTGCGGCGCGGGAACCCCTCCGCCTTCGAAGTCCTGGTCTCGCGCTACCAGTCGCGCCTGCTGGCCTTCTGCCGCCACCTGCTGGGCTCCAAGGAGGACGCCGAGGACGTCCTCCAGGAGGTCATGGCCGCGGCCTTCAACGCGATCCTGGCTGACGACCGGCCAATCAACGTGCGGCCGTGGCTGTACCGGATCGCCCGCAACCGGAGCCTCAACCACCTGCGCCGGATCCAGGCCATCGGCGTCGACTCGATGGACATCCACCTGTCCGACAACGGCGCGAGCACGGCCGACAAGGTGTACGACCGCGAGCGGTTCCGCCTGCTGGTCGGAGACATCCACGAGCTGCCCGAGACCCAGCGCACGGCGCTGGTGCTCCGCGAGATGGACGCGCTGTCCTACGAGCAGATCGCCGAGGCGATGGAGACGACGGTCCCGGGCGTCAAGTCGCTGCTGGTCCGGGCTCGGATCTCGCTCGCCGAGGCGGCCGAGGCCCGGGTGCTCTCGTGCGAGGAGGTCCGGATCGAGCTCGCCGAGGTCGCCGAAGGGCTCCAGAAGCGGCCCTCGTCGCTGGTCCGCCGGCATCTGCGCTCGTGCCAGCGCTGCGGAAGGTTCCAGAGCCAGCTCAAGCAGACCAACAAGGCGCTGGCCGCCCTGCTCCCGATCGGCCCGCTGGCGCTGCTGCGCAAGCTCGCGATCGTGCACCTCGGACACTCCGCGGGCACCGGCTCCGGGGCCGCGGGCGCCAGCAGTGCCGCCGGGGCCACGGGGGCCTCGGGCGCGGCTGCCGGGGCCACGGGCGCGGCGGCCGGCGCGGGCGGAGCCACCGGCGCGACGGCGGGCGCTGGGGCGCTGAGCGCGACGTGCGCGACGGCAGCCGGGCAGGCCGCGGCGGTGGCCGGCGGCGCCGGTGGAAGCGCGGCCCTCGGCGGGGCGGGCGGATTGATCTCGGCGGGCGCCGGAGCGATCGCGACCAAGGCCGCGGCGAGCCTGGCGGCGGCGGCCATCGTGACCGCGGGGGCGGTGGAGGCGACTCACACGACCCAGCCGCACTCCGTGGCCCCGAAGGTCGCGGCCGTTGCGCCGGTCACCGCAGAGGCCAGCCATCACCTATCGGGGCCGCTGCGAGGCTCTCGCCTGCACTCTGGGGCCAAGCACCGGCATGAGCTCACGGCCAAGAAGGCCACGACGGCCAGCAAGGCCGGCGATAAGACCGCGTCGCTCACGACCGCGACCGCGGCCACGGGCGATGGCACCGCCGCGAAGGGCAAAGCATCGGACACAACCAAGAACAAGACCGAGCCGGGCCGCACCCAGACACAGACCGCCGCCACCGTGCTCCCCACGCCGGTGACCAACACGCCGACCTCCTCGTCCTCGACCCCGGCCACCGCGACCACCACCACCCCGACCACGAGTCCAACTTCGACGACCCCCACCGACGCCACGGATCCGTCGTCGACCGGGGGCGCGAGCCCGTGCACCACCCCGAGCAGCGATCCGAGCACGTCGACGGGCTCCACGACCACCGGCACGGGCACGACCACCACCGGCACGAGCACCACCACCACCGGCACGAGCACGACCCCCACCACCGGCACCACCCCCGCCCCCGGGTGCACCAGCGACCCCGGCAACACGACCACATCGCCCACCGAATCGACCTCGCCGCCGGACCCGAGCAGCTCCGATGGCACCAGCGGCGGCGACACATCGGCCGGGACCGACACCACGAGCGGGACCACACCCCCGCCCACTTCCTAGTCGGCCTCCCACCAGCGCCGCTCCCCCGCTCAGCCGCGTGATCGACATCGATCAGTTCCGCGCGGTGGACATGCGGGTGGGCAGGATCATCGCGGTCGACGACTTCCCCGCGGCGCGCGTGCCCGCCTGGAAGCTGACCATCGACTTCGGACCCGAGCTCGGGCACAAACGGTGCTCGGCCCAGATCACCCATTACTCGCGTGAGGAGCTCGAGGACACTCTGGTCGTCGCCGTGGTCAACTTTCCGCCTCGCCAGATCGGACCGGTCAGCTCCGAGGTGCTCGTGCTCGGCGCGCTCGACGAAAACGCCGGGGTGGTTTTGCTGCGACCCGACCGCGACGCCGCGGTCGGATCACGGATCGCCTAGCAGCTGCCGGTACAGGGTGATCAGGCCGTCGTAGTAGCGGTCCTCCCCCAGCCGTGCGCGCGCCCGCTCGAGCGCGTCCTCGCCCATTCGCTGACGGGCCGCGGGATCTGCGAACAGCCGGCCCAGGGCCTGGGCCCATGCGATCTCGTTCTCAGGCGGCAGGGCGGCATGCAGACCCACCAGCTCCGGCAGCCCGCCCCTGTCGCTGGCCAGGACGGGAACGCCCGTGGCGAGCGCGTCGAGCACTGAGTACGGCGAGGCCTCCTCGCAGCGCGACGGAGCGAGGACGACGGCGGCGCCGCGGCGCACCTCGGCGAGCGCGTCGGGCTCGAGCAGACCGGAGAACCGGACCGACGCGTCACCGGCCAGCCGCCTCAGCCGGGCCTCGTCGGGGCCCGCTCCGGCGATCACCAGCGGGACCCCGGCGCTGCGCGCCGCGGCGATCGCCGTGTCGAAGCCCTTCTCCTCGACCAGGCGGCCAGCGGCCAGTGCGTAGCGTCCGCGACCAGCCAGCGACGCGGGCTCGAACCGGTCGGCCGGGACAAAGTTCGGCAGCGTGGTCGCGCGTCTGGGCGGCAGGCCGAGCTCGAGCAGCCTGGCCCCATGCGCCTGGCCCACGACCACGAACCGGTCGGTGTGCTCGAACAACGGCGGCTGCTGGCGATGTAGCGCCGCCGCATACACCGCCGACTCCGTGAGCGACCCGCGACAGCGCAGCCGCAGCCCCGGCAGCGTGTTGGCGCCCCGGCAGCGGAAGCACGGGGCGCCGTCTCGATAGGCGATGCCGATCGCACAGAACAGTCGGAAGTTGTGCAGGTGCAGGACCGTCCGCGCTCCGGCGCCCCGGGCCGCGGCCAGCGCCCGCCATCCGAACAGCGGTTGGAGGTTGTGGGCGTGCACGATCTCGGCTCGCATCCGCTTGACCGCGCCCGCGACGGCCTCGGCCTCGACGCCCCCCGAGAGCATCGAGCGCGCCGCCCGGACTCTGTCCAGGCCGGCGCTCGAGCGCTCGAGCAGCTCCACCTCGTGGCCACGCCTGGAGAGCAGCGCGCAGAGGTCGGCCACGGCGCGTTCCTCCCCGCCATGGGCCCGGTAGCGGTTGTGCAGCAACAGAACGCGCATCAGTGCTCCCCACCGCAAATACCGTCGCATTCGAGCGGCCCCGGACGGCGTCTGGCTTCGTCCTCGTCGGCTCGCGCAGCGCTGCTGCGCGTCGCCTCCTGCGTCCTCGCCAGCCATCCGTCCGTGTCCACTCTCGGTGCGACTGTATTCACGGCGAGGAGCACTTAGAACACCGGGACGTTGCGGCTGACCGACGTGTCGAGCCCGTGCTTGATGCCGTAGGCCTGCAGGTACACGCCGTAGCCGATGTCGAGAGCGAGCAGGACCGCGACGGTGGCGATGGCCAGCCGGCGGCGGTCTCGCAGGACGTGGGCGGCGGACACGTAGATCACGGGCGCGGCCAGGAACATGATCCGGCCCCAGTCGAACGCGTAGGACAGCGAGGCGACGCACAGGGCGACCAGCACCAGCCCGCGGCGAGCGAAGCGCAGGTCGCGGAGCGCGAACGGGGCCACCAGCCAGAGCGGCCCGAACGTGTAGGCCAGGCGTCGCAGCTCGACCGGCGCCGAGCCGTCGCTGAGCGCGCCGCGGATGATGTCGATCCGCGCCTTCAGGAACGGCCCCGAGTAGCCGGGCTCGTATTGACGCCCGACGGCGTCGATCGACGTTCGCAACACGACGTAGGCGATCGCCGGGAGGACGCCGACCAGGATCGTGTCGCGCAGGGCATCGCGGTCCAGCGGTCGCTGCGCCCAGACCGCATAGGCGAGCGGGATCAGGAACAGGCTCGACTCGCGGACCGCCGTGCCGATCAGGATCGTGATGGCCAGCGCGACCAGCTGGCGGCGCACGATGAACAGACAGCCGAGGTTGAGGACCAGGATCGAGGCCGGATCGATGCTCCGCCCGTGGCGCACCAGCACCACCAGCAGTGTCGGGGAGAGCGCGAACCCGAGCGTGAGCCCAAAGGCCAGCCCGGCCGGGATCTCGAATTCCTCCAACAGCGCGTACAGCGCCGCCGCAGCGGCGGCGATCCCCAACAGGCCCAGGATCTGGAACGACGCCACGTAAGAGAGCGGGAGCACGTGCACCAGCCACGGCACCGCGATCCGGTATGCGTACGGGAAGTTGTGCGGCCCGCCGGGGTGCACGGCCATCCGCTGGTAGAAGGGCTCATCGCCTGAGAGCCCCTTCTCGTGGCTGATGAGCGCATCGACCAGCCCTAGGACGGCCAGGCACACCAGACCGACGCCGATCGCCGGGGGCAGGCCCCCGCGCGCACCGGCTCGGCTCAGACGGGCGGGCTTGGGGCTCGCAGCGGTCACGGAGCGGCGATTCTGCCAACGTCCCGCCCGATGGCAATCGCGCTGCTCACCACGTACCTCGCTGGTTACCGGATTCCGTTGTATCAGCGCCTGGCCGAGCGCGACGGGATCGAGGTGTTGTGCTACGGCCGGGGCGAGCGCTACGCGCCACCCTGGTTCCGCGACCTCGACGCCCAGCTGGCCGCCGCCCCGTTCCCGGCCCGACGCTTGGACGGACCCGCGGAGGCCCTGCGGATCGGACGGAGCTACGACGCGGTGATCATGGGCGTCGCCGGCGGCACGGTCCTCCCGGCCGCCTACGCCGGCGCGCGCTGGCACCGCAAGCCGTTCATCCTGTGGGCGTCGGTCTGGTCCCAGCCCCGGTCCCTGGCTCACGCCGCCGCGCTCCCGGTCACCCGCCACATCTATCGCCACGCCGACGCCGTGCTCGCCTACGGCGACCACGTCCGCCGGTTCGTCGGCGGCATCCGAGGCCGCGAAGACGACGTGTTCGTCGCCCCGCAGGCCGTCGAGCCGGCCGTCTTCGCTCGACAGGTGGACAGCGCCGAGGTCGAGCGCCTGAGGGAGCGTCACGGGCTGGGCGACGGCCCGTTGGTGATCTACGTGGGCCGGCTCGTGGCCGAGAAGGGAGTGGGCGTCCTGCTCGACGCCTGGCCCCTGGTCTCCGCACGCGCGACGCTCGTGCTGGTCGGCGACGGGCCCCTCGGAGCCCGGGTACGGTCCACACCGGGGGCCCGGTTCCTAGGCCCGCTGCCCCGCGAGGAGCTCGCCGTGGCCTATGCCGCCTCGGACTGCGCCGTCCTCGCGTCGATCCCCACCCCGCGCTTCCGCGAGCCGTGGGGCCTGGTGTGCAACGAGGCGATGGAGCAGGGCCGGCCCGTGATCGCCTCAGACAGCGTCGGCGCGGTCGCCGGCGGCCTGGTCTGCGACGGCGACACCGGGCTCGTGGTCCCGGCCGGGGATGCACCGGCTCTGGCCCGGGCGATCGACCGTCTACTGGCCGACGAGTCGCTGCGGGAGCGGCTCGGCCGCGCCGCCCGGGCCGCCGTCGCCGCCTACAGCTACGAGGCGGCGGTCGCGGCGTTCGAGCGCGCGCTGGCCACGGCGATCAGGCCGTCACCGACGGGACCCTGAAACAGGCGGTGGCTGAGACGCAGCAGCGGATTGACGACCAGCCGGCCGCCCCGCCCGGCCACCGGGGCGAAGCACGAGACGACCGTCTCGGGGCCGTAGCCGGCGCCGGTCAGAGCGCGCTCGAGGGTCCGCGGCCCGTAGTAGACGCGGTGGTCGGGGTGCACGGACTCCCGGCCGACGAGCGCCCGCAGCCCGAGCTTGGGACAGCACGCGTTCGGCACCGTGACGCATAGGCGCCCCGCGGGGGCGAGCAGCGCCCGGCACCCGCGCAGGAAGGCCTGGGCGTCCGGGACGTGCTCGAGCACCTCGCCGGCCACCACGAGGTCATAGCGTCCGCGCTCGGGGTCGGGGACGCCCGCGGCCACGTCGGCCAGCACGAAGCGCTCATCCGGCAGGGCTCGGCGGAGGAGTTCGAGCCCGCCTGCGTCGACGTCGATCCCGGTCACCCGGGCGGCACGAACCAGACGGGTGTGCAGCAGCATCCCGGAGGCCAGCAACTCCGCCGTGTACGGGCTGTCGGCACAGCCGAGGTGCGCCACCTCCCCGCGGGCGTCCGCGCACAGCTGCTCGAGCCAGGCGGCGCGGTCCTCGACCAGCGCCATCCGCAGCCGCTCGCCGCGGTGCATCTCGGCTGAGCACGCCGTCACGTCACTGGCCGACGGAGAACAGCGCCTCGAGGTCGTGCCGGGAGTAGACCTCGAACGCGACCATCGTCTGCGTGCGTTGCACCCCCTCCAGAGGCGCGATCTGGCCGGTGACGATCTGGGCCAGCTGTTCGTGCTCGCGGAAGCGGAGGATGGCCACGAGGTCCCACTCTCCGGTCACGGAGTAGGCCTCGGCCACGCCGTCGATGTCGGCGAGCTCCTCCCCGAGCGTCCTCAAAGCCGAGCCCTCGGCGCCGATCAAAACGATTGCGTGGATCACGCCGAGTGGGTCTCGCCCGGAGCCAGGACCACGACGTTCGACCCCGTGGCCGACTCGACATCGGACTTGAAGGCGCCCACGTCGGTCTCGATCGGCGGGAACGTGTCGTAATGGCAGGGGATCACGGTCTTGGCCCCAACCAGCTGGGCGGCCTCGACGGCATCGGTGCGATCCATCGTGTAGTGGCCCCCGATGCACATCAGCGCGACGTCGATCGGCGCCCGCTTGCCGACCAGCCGCAGGTCGGAGAACACGCAGGTGTCCCCGAGGTGGTACACGATCCGATCGCCGATCGACACAACCAGGCCGGCGGGGACGTTGACAGTGCCCTTCGGCGTGGTCGAGGTGTGCCAGGCGGGCACCAGCCGGACCCAGCCCCAGTCGAATCTGACCGTCCCCCCGAGGTTGGGGTCAAAGGCCTCGACGCCGTCCTCGGCGAGCTCGTTGGCGATCTCGACGATGGCCACGACCGGGGCGCCCGTGCGCTTGGCAATGTCGACGGTGTCGCCGAGGTGGTCGGCGTGTCCGTGGGTGAGCAGGATCGTCGTCGGGTTGACATCGCCGGCGGCGATCGCCGCCTTCGGGTTGCCGGTCAGGAACGGGTCGATCAGGACCGTTGCGCTCCCGTCCGAGAGCTCGAAACAGGCGTGCCCCAGAAAGCGAATCTCCATCGGTCGATCATTCCTCCTGTGTCGTTGTCTGTGCCTCGGGGCCGTCGCCGTCCGGGCCACGAGCCAGCACGCGCGCCAGCTCGAACCCTACGGCCACGCCGACCAGCATCCCCAGCCGGGTCTCCTCGGCCAGCAGCGTCCGCACCTCGCGCAGGCGATCGCCCGGATCCTCCTTGCCGCTGGCCTCGTACAGGGCCTGCTCGTGCGCCATATCGAACCATCCCCCCTCCTGGAGGGCGATGCTCAGCACCCGCTGGAGGGCCGGGGCCGTGCGCAGGACCACGTCCTGGGCCTCGCTGAGCGCCGCCGGATCGCTGATCGCGACCACAGCGGCCTCGAGCTCGGCGTCGGTGAACGTGCGGTCGTCTGTCACTCGCTTGCGATCATACGTACGTGGTGGTCGCGCTGACTTCGCTCTCCCACGGCGCCGGCTGCGGCTGCAAGCTGCCGGCCGCGGCCATCGGGCCGCTGCTGGCGGGCCTGCCGGGCACCCGGGATCCGAATGTGCTGGTCGGATTCCAGACCAGCGACGACGCCGGGGTCTACAGACTCCGCGACGACCTGGCCCTGGTTCACACCGTCGATTTCTTCACCCCGATCGTCGATGACCCCTTCGACTTCGGGCGGATCGCCGCCACCAACGCGCTCTCGGACATCTATGCCATGGGCGGGACGCCGGTCAGCGCCCTGAACCTGGTCGCCTTCTCCCTCCAGGACCTCGGTCCGGACGTCCTGCTCGAGATCCTGCGCGGCGGAGCGGCGGTGGCCGAGCAGGCCGGCGTGGCGATCCTCGGCGGCCACTCGATCGAGGACGCCGAGCCCAAGTTCGGCATGGCCGTCACCGGCGTCGTCCACCCCGACGAGGTGGTCACCAACGCCACCGGGCAGCCCGGCGACGTGCTCGTTCTGACCAAACCGCTCGGCGCGGGCGCCGTCTCGACCGCGGTCAAGCGCGCCATCCCGGGCGCGCCGCTGCATGAGGCCGTGGCGGTCATGACCACGCTCAACGCCGAGGCCGCCGCGGCGGCCCTGGCCGCGGGCGTGCACGCGATGACCGACGTGACCGGGTTCGGGCTGCTCGGGCATCTGCACGAGTTGGCCCTGGCCAGCGTCCTCGCGGCCGAGGTCGACGCTTCGGCGGTTCCGGCGATCGACGGGGTGCTCGAGCTGCTGGCCGACCCGGGAGAGGGGGCCGTCGCGGGCGGGACGCGACGCAATCGCGCCGACGCCGAGGAGTTCTCGACGTTCGCGGGGACGGTGGAGGAGGCTCGACGCTGGCTCGTGTGCGACGCGATGACCTCCGGCGGGCTGCTGGTCGCGGTTGCGCCCGACCGGGCTTCCATGGTCCCCGGGGCGGTCGTCGGAAGGCTGGTGGAAGGCCGAGCCGGCGCGATCGCGGTTCGCTGAACGCGCAGCGGCGCCCCTCGGACACCGGGGGGCTTGGGCGATTTCTTTCGCTGTCGAGGTCTTGCATAAGTGCCCGGCCCCACGATTTGTTGTGGTGGTCTCACAGCCGGTCGATGCGCCGGAGGAGAGGTGGGCGCGGCGGTCTTGAGGCTGCGCGTTTAACGGGCCATATGTTCCCGTCTTTCGCGCAGCCTCGTCGATCCACCGGACTCCGTCCCGCCTCCGACGGCGCGGGGCGCCGCCCCTTGTGAGCCGCGCACAATCCGCCTCATTTATGCAACACCATCCTTTCGAAAGGAATCGCCCTGGGTGACCGTGGAGGAGGCCGCGGCGCTCCGCACCGAACGCGTGCTCGGGCTCCTCGACGGCGGCCTAGTGCCAGAAGTCGGTCGTCAGGGCGAGCGGGAGCCCGACCGCGACTCCGCCGATCACCCCGACGCCCAGCGCGACCCAGCTGGCGCCCGTGGTCACCAGCGGCATGGCCAGGACGGCCGCCGAGATCGCGGCCACACCCAGGAGATCGCCGTCGATCTCCTCTCGCCTGCGCAGTGAGATCAGGTCCGGGATGGCCCAGGCGCAGATCATGGCGATCGCTGCGCCGTCCGCGCCGAGCGCGACGGGATACCGGTAAGCGGCTGCCGTGGCGGCCGTGCCCCCGACGCCGCCGATGGCGAACAGCGCGAGCACCGGGATCGGCCCGTGGCGGCGCTCCAACAGCCAACCGAATAGGGCGATCGACCCCAGGGCGGTGAACGCGTAGCCGAGGTTGTCGTAGACGAACGGCGCCGTCAGGAGGCGCCACCACTGGTGGTCGGGCTTGCCGATGACGGCGATCTGAGCGTGATCCACCACCGTCGTCCGCCACAGCAGGCAGCCAACCAGGCCGGCTATGACCAGGACGAGCGTCGCGTACGGCCGGGACTCTGCCCGAATGCCGGGAATCTCCCCCCGGCGCAGGCGCGGCAATGCCGGAGTCGGCGTCCGGAGGCGGCGCTTTTCGGTCACCCGCCCGTGACGGTCGAGCTTGGGCGCGCGCTTGCGCAAGCGGCTCCCGCAGTACGGGCACTCGGTTATATACGGGCTCACCTCGGATCCGCAGCTCTTGCAGATCACGAACAGGTCCGGATTGCCCGTGCTCATCGTCGGATCGATTGTAAAGGTGGCGGGCCGACGCGCCAGGGCTGTTTTCGCCCGGGGCGGCCGCAGGACTCGTCTACACGGCCGATGCGGCCACGATCTCCCCCATTACCTCGTGGAGATCGTGGTTGGCTTCGTAGACGACGACCTGCCGCGCGGCGCCGTTGCCCCGCTCGAGCAGGTCCTCGACCGCTTCCAGCTGGGCCACCGAGCCCAGCTCCTCGCAATGGGGGCGCATCCGGTCGATCAGGCGGCGGGCCAGCGCGCTGGTCTGGACCCGGTCGAAGGTCGGCAGGTCCACGAGCTCGCCCTCGAGGCCGTGACGCGCGGCCAGCCACTTGTTCTCATCGAGCATCTCGAAGGGGTACCGCGACAGCTGCTCGCCGGCCTCGAAGTGCTCGCACAGCTCCTTGACCAGCGCCTGGACGAGGGCGGCCAGGCCGATCGTGTGTTCGATCCGGGTCTGGGAGTCCATGACCCGGATCTCGACCGTCCCGAAGTTCGGGTGCGGGCGGACATCGTGCCACAGGTAGGTGTAGTCCTCGATCACGCGGGCCTTGACCATGAACTCGATCCGCCGCTCGAAGTCCTCCCAGTCGTCGTATCGCGGCGGGATTCCAACCCGCGGGAAGGCCCGGAAGATCGGAGTTCTGGTCGAGGCCAGCCCGCTCGAGTCGGCGCGCCAGAACGGCGAGTTGGCCGACAGCCCCAGCAGCACCGGCATGTGCGTACGCATCCCGTTGGCCACGTGGATCGCCTTGTCGGGATCGTCGATCCCGACGTGCACGTGAACTCCGAAGATCAGCTCCTGGCGGGCGACGAAGCGAAGCGCGGAGATCAGGTCCCGGTACCGGGGGCGGGCGACGATCCGCTGGTCCTCCCACATCGCATACGGGTGCGTGCCCGCGGCGCCGATGGCCATGCCCTTCGACTGGGCCGTGTCGATCACCTGGCGACGCAGCGCGCGCAGTTGCTCGGCGGCCTCCGGGACACCTGGGCACGGGTCGGTTGAGATCTCGAGCACGGACTCCATCAGCTCGGGCTTGATGTCCCCGGTCGCGGCCGGCTCGAGCATCGACTCGATCGCGTTGACCAGCTCGAGGGACTGGCCATCGAGGATCATCAGCTCCTCCTCGATGCCGATCGTGTACGCGGGACCCGTGAATCGGTGCTCCACGGCGACGCAGCCTAACGTGCTCGGGACCCGTAGACTGGCGCGGACGGCCAGCGAGCAACGGAGGGGTCAGATGGCTCTGGGATACGACGGCAAGCTGTACATCCTCGCGTTCGACCACCGGGGCTCCTTCCAGAAGAAGATGTTCGGCATCCAGGGCGACCCCACCCCCGAGGAGGTCGAGCACATCTCCGACGCCAAGCGGCTGATCTTCGAAGGCATGCTGGTGGCTGTGAGCCGCGGCGCCGAGCCCGGTGCAACGGGCGTTCTGGTCGACGAGCAGTTCGGCTCCAACATCCCCGAGCGGGCCCGCCAGCACTCGCTCAAGCTGGCCATGCCGGTCGAGAAGTCCGGCCAGGACGAGTTCGACTTCGAGTACGGCGAGGACTTCGGCGAGCACATCCTCAAGTTCGATCCCGACTTCTCGAAGGTGCTCGTCCGCTACAACCCGGACGATGATCCGGAGCTGAACAGGATCCAGCGGGAGCGGCTCAAGCGCCTCGCCGACTGGCTGCACGAGCACGACCGCAAGTTCCTGTTCGAGCTCCTGGTTCCGGGCAACGACGCTCAGCTGGCCAGCGTCGACGGCGACAGCGACCGCTACGACGCCGAGCTGCGCCCCGAGCTGATGCGCCGCGCGATCGAGGAGATCCAGGACGGCGGCATCGAGGTCGACATCTGGAAGATCGAGGGGGTCGACGAGCGCGCGGACGCCGAGATGCTGGCCGAGCAGACCCGATCGGGCCCGGGCCGTGAGGGCGTGGTCTGCGTCCTGCTCGGGCGGGGCGCCTCGACCGAGAAGGTCGAGCACTGGCTTCGGGTGGCGGCCACGGTCAAGGGCTTCGTGGGCTTTGCCATCGGGCGCTCGATCTGGTGGGACTCCCTCAAGGGCTGGCTCGACGGCCAGTTCGAGCGTGAGGTCGCCGCGACCCAGATTGCCGACAAGTACCTGCACTTCATCCACACCTACGATCGCCAGGAGGTGGCGGGGTAGTGGATGACCGCGGAGCTGTGCCTTCGGGGGGGCACTGATGGCGATGAAGATGCGCCAGAGCCTCGCGCAGATCGAGGAGGAGTTCCGTGAGCAGATGGAGCGCGAGCAGGACCGCAGCGAGCGGATGCGCCGCACGGCAGCCTCCCGAACCCGCAGGCGCTCGATCGCGCGGGCCAAGAAGCGCAGCTCGATCCGCTACTGGCTGCTGGTCTTGTCGCTGATCGCCACGGCCGTCGGCGTGGCGATCGGGATGCTCGCGACGCTCAACTACCTGCTCGCGTAGCCCGGATGACCGCCGGGCGCGGCCGGCGTTCCCCTCAGAGCCCGGCCGACGCAGACACCACTGTCGCGGCCTGGCCGCGCGGCCCCTGGGTCGACGCCGTCGCGGTGGGCCTAGGCCTTGTCGCCCAGGCCGCGAAGCGCCGCGTCGACTTCCTCGCGCGCCGCCTTGCCGCCACTCATCTGTTCCTGCTGGATCTCCAGGTAGACCTCCTTGCGGAACACCGGGATGTCCCGAGGCGCCTGGATACCAATCCGCACCTTTTCGCCCATGATGGCCAGGACCGTGACCTCGATCTCGTCGCCGATCATGATGCTCTGGTTGGATTTCCTGGTTAGTACCAACATGGATCGCCTCCCTGCTCGCCTGGAGGACATGGCCGCCAACCTGGACGTTCCCTTCCACGGCCAGCTGGCCGCCCGCACGGGCCAGCATAGCGGTTCGGATCACCTTTCCTCAAGCGCCGACCGTCGTCCTCTACTCCATTTTGGACTGGTGATCTACGGCCTTTCCCCCATTTTGCGCGGGCTTTGCCGGAATTGGGCGTTCGAGACGTGCCGCAACTGCGTGAGATCGCCCCGCGCGGCCTCGTACCGACGCCTGTATTAGTCTCCGGCCCTCATGCCTCGTCGATCGCTTCGGCCCGAACTCAACCGCATACGCGCCTGGGTCCGCCAGGGACGGACGGACGCGTGGATCGCCCACCAACTCGAGGTGACCGTCAACCAGATCCAGGCCTTCAAGCGCGAGCACGACCTCGACGAGGACCAGCAGGGCGAGGGTGCGGGCGCCATCGCCCCCGACTACGACGACGAGATCGACCTGCGCGCCGAGGACGATGCGCTGATCGCGGCCGAGCTCGAGGCGGCCGAGGCCCGGCAGGCCGACAGCGAGGAGCCCGACGATCAAGAGCAGGGGACCGGCCGGCGCCGCCGGGGTCGGCGTGGAGGCCGCCGCGGCCGCCGCAAGGCCACAGGCGTGCTCGAGGCCACCTTCGACCACGGCGAGGAGGGCTACGGCCTGTGGCTCGACCCCGCGGTCCAGGACGATCCTGTCTACGCCGAGTACTGGGCCGGCCACCGCCCCGTCGAGGTCACGATCGACGAGGAGCAGATCGTGATCCGCCGCGCCGGCGAGGACGAGTCGAACGACAGCGAGTAGGGGCCCGGGTGGGTCGGCAGGGCGACCGCGCGGCGCGACGACCCGGCCTCCCGTCTAGCCCTCCGCTCGCCTTTCCCTGGCCCGATAGTCGCTGGCCTCCCGCGCGTACCGAGCGAACGCCGCCCCCGCAACCGTCGGCATATCCCAGGCAGCGGGGGTGCCCGGCGCCACCCGCGTCGCCACCTCAAAGACCCAGTCGGTCCCCTGCGAGGCGTACAGGGCGGCCAGCTCGTCGGTCGTGAACGGTCCGCCCAGGCGCCGGCGCAGCTCGTGAACGACCTCATCTGTGGCCCGCTCGAGCGCGATCCGGTCGCCGTCGCTGGCCTCGGCCAGTCGGCGCTCGCCGTCCCGCCACAGCCCGATCAGCTCGTCGTAGCCCACCGACACATGATGCCCGGCCGGGGACGGGGCGCGTGGCCCGGTCAGTGCCCGGGCAGCCCGATCACCACGTACGGGCGCTCGCCGGGCATCACCATCCCCAGCGTCCGCGCGTCGCTCTCGATCGTGGCCGGATTCTCCAGCGACCGCTCCTGCCGGGTCAGGCTGGCGTTCTCCTGCGTGAGACGATCGACGATCGTGGCCTGCTGGTCGGCCTGGGTGCGCACCGACAGGTAGGCCAGCGCCTGCTGGACATAGAGGCCGCCGACGACGGCCAGCACGATCAGCAGCAGGACCCGGCCCACGCGGTCCCAGCGGATCCGGACCAGCGCGGCTCCGGGCACCAGCGTCCGCGACCCGGGCGATCGCCGGGGCCGCGGCCGTCGCTTTGACGACCCCCGTGTCTGCCGTCGTGGCGTGAGTGGCGCGGGGCGGACGTGCGGCATCCGTTGGCGCTTCGTTCGACGTGCCGGAAGTCCTTCCTGCTGCAAGCGGGTGTGCGCCGTCGGGCGCGCCCGGGCGGTGCGCGAGGGCACGCCCGCCTAGGGCTTGAACGCCCCCCGCCCCGGGTACGTCGCGTCCGCCCCCAGCGCCTCCTCGATCCGCAGCAGCTGGTTGTACTTGGCCACGCGATCGGTCCGGGACGGAGCGCCGGTCTTGATCTGGCCGCAGCCCGTGGCCACGGCCAGGTCGGCGATGGTGACGTCCTCGGTCTCGCCGGAGCGGTGGGACATGACGGCGGTGTAGCCGGCCTCGCGGGCCATGCGGATCGCCGCGAGGGTCTCGGTCAGGGTGCCGATCTGATTGACCTTGATCAGGATCGAGTTGGCCACCCCGCTGTCGATCCCCTGCTTGAGCCGCTGGGTGTTGGTCACGAACACGTCGTCGCCGACCAGCTGCAGCCGGTCGCCGAGGCGAGCGGTGAGCGTGGCCCAACCGGCCCAGTCATCCTCGGCCATCCCATCCTCGAGCGAGATGATCGGGTAGCGGCCGACCAGCTCCTCCCAGTAGCCGGTCAGCTCGTCGGCGCTCAGGGTCCGGCCCTCGTGCTCGAGCACGTAGCCGCCGTCGCGGTAGAACGCCGACACGGCCGGGTCGAGCGCGATCGCCACCTGTTCCCCGGGCTCGTAGCCGGCGGCGCGGATGCCCTCGAGCAGCACGTCGAGCGCCTCCTCGTTGGAGTCCAGGTCCGGGGCGAAGCCGCCCTCGTCGCCGACCGCGGTCGACGAGCCGCGGTCATGCAGCGTCTTCTTCAGGTTCTGGAAGACCTCGTCGCCCATGCGCAGCGCCTCGCTGAAGGTGGGAGCGCCGACCGGCACGATCATGAACTCCTGGAAATCCAGGAGATTGTCGGCATGCGCGCCGCCGTTGAGGACGTTCAGCATCGGCACCGGGAGCACGTGGGCCGTCTCCCCGCCCAGATAGCGCCACAGGGGCAGGCGCTCCTCGGCGGCGGAGGCGTGGGCGGCCGCGAGCGACACGGCCAGGATGGCATTGGCGCCGAGCCGCGACTTGTTGGGCGTCCCGTCCAGCGTGGTGAGCATCCGGTCCAGCGCCGCCTGGCTGGCCGCGTCCTGCCCCCGGACCACGCCGGCGATCTCCCCGTTGACGTTCTGCACGGCCCGCGTGACGCCCTTGCCCATCCACTCCGAGCCGCCGTCTCGCAGCTCGGTGGCCTCGAACTCCCCCGTCGAGGCCCCCGAGGGCACGGCGGCGCGGCCCCACGCGCCCGAGCGCAGACTGAGCTCGACCTCCACGGTCGGATTGCCGCGGCTGTCGAGGATCTGGCGCGCGTGGACGTGCTCGATCTGGCTCACTGGCTCACACCTTCCTCGGTCAGTCGGGCCCGGGCGTAGTAGCTGAGCTGCTCATCCGGCGGCAGATCGTTCCAGCTTCGGCCCTCGGACGCGGCCAGGTCCGATCCGGCCGAGACCCGGGCCCGGAACCGTTCGGCGGCGGCCCGCAGGGCCAGCTCGGGATCGACGCGCAGCTTCCGGGCGACGTTGACCCCCGCGAACAGCAGGTCACCGACCTCCCGAAAGCGCTCCTCGCGGCTATCGGCGGCCGCGAGCTCGTCGAGCTCCTCACGCGCCGCCTCGACGGCCGGGGCCACGTCCGGGAAGTCGAAGCCGCTCGCCGCGGCGCGACGCTGGACCTTGCGGGCGTACAGCGGCGAGGGCAGGTTCTCGGGCACCTCGCCGAACACGCCCGGCTCGCGCCCGGGCTCGGCCTGCTTGATCCGGTCCCAGTTGCGCAGGACCTCTCCGGCCGTGGAGGCCTCGGTCTCGCCGAACACGTGGGGATGGCGGCGGATCAGCTTCTCGGTGACGTGGTCGGCCACCTGGCCCAGGTCCCCGGCCCCTCGTTCCTCGAGCAGCAGCGACAGGAAGTAGACCTGGAAGAGCACGTCGCCGAGCTCGTCGCGGAGCTTGACGTCGTCCCCGCGCTGGGCCGCGTCCGCCAGCTCGTAGGCCTCCTCGACCGTGTGGGGGACGATCGAGCGCTCGTCCTGCTCGCGGTCCCACGGGCACTCCACCCGCAGGCGCCGGGTGATCGCGTCGAGACGCCTGAGCGCCTCGCCGATCCCCGCTGGTGAGGCGCTCACCCCGTGGTCGCGGTCGACGGCGTGGTCGTGGTCGAGGTCTTGGGTGCCTTGTAGCCGCTGCAGTCGGCCATCTCGTAGACCGACCGGCACGACGTGCCAGTGAACCAGTGCTTCTTGGCCGCGCTGTTCACGTCGTTGGCGGCGCTGGTCTGCTGTTGGCTGGTGAGGGTTTGGCGGATCGCCGTGGTGGACTGCGCCAGCGTCTTCTGCGTGGCCGGTGTGATCTTGGTGACCTCGAACACGTAGTAGCCGAACTGACCGTGGACCGGCCCGACCAGCGCGTTCACTGGGGCTTCGAATGAGGCCTTGTTGAGCGCCGCGTCCTCCTCGCCCTGGGTCACGCCGACGAGTAGCCCGCCGTGGTTCTTGGAGGTCGCGTCGGTCGAGTACTTCTTGGCCACGACGTTCCAGCTCTGGCCGGACTGGAGCGCCTTCTTGGCCGCGTTGGCCTGGGCGAGGGTCGTGGTCAGCACGATCCGCATGTTGCGGCTCTCAGGAGTGCCGAACTGGCTCACGTGGCTCTGGTAGTAGTTGGCGATCGTCGCCGCCGTGATCTTGGGCGTGTACCTGGCGATCAGCTTGGTGTACAACTGGTTGATCCGGAAGCGGAACAGCAGGTCGGCCATGGTCTGGCCGGTCTGGCTGAGGAAGGTGTTGAAGGACGAGGCGGTCGGAAACTGCTGCGCCTTGGCCGTGTCGAGCGCCTTCTGCACCTGGGCGTTGGTGACCTTGATGTGGTCGCGGGCGGCCTCGGCCTGATACCAGTAGCCCTTGATGAGGAAATCCATCACCTGGCTCGAGAGCGAGGTGAACAGCTGCTTGCAGTCCGCGCGCACCTGCTTGGTCGAGGTCTTGGCCAGGCTCGGGATCTGCTGGCGCACCTGGGCCACGCAGCGGTCGAAATTGGGGGGATCGCTGGGGACGATCACCGGCGCTGTCGGATCCTGGGAGGCCTGGCTCTTGGCCGCCACGAACATCCAGTGATTGAAGGCCTGGGTGCTGATCGGGTTGCCGTCGACGTCCGCCACCGAGTTGCCGGGGACGCTCGAGCCGCAGCCCGCGATCAGGGCCACAGCAACAAAAAAGGCGCCTAGCGCCGCCAATCGTCTCGTGTACTTCACCATCTCGGGGGATGGTAGCGACCCGTCTTTACAGAGGCTATGCCGAACGTATGAGGAGCCTATGATTTCCTCGAGCCGGTCGGATCCGCCTCCCGGACCACGTCCTGAACCCTCGATACCCGTGTGCCGGCGTAGTCGGCGATCGGGTTGACCACGCCCCGCAGAACCGACAGCGCCGCCCAGTAGCGCGGGGCGATGACCCGCGCTCGCCGGCGCTCGATCGCCCGGGCCACCGCCTCGCCCGCCTGCTCGGGGCTGATCCGCCGGGATCGTAGCCTCAGGCCGATGATCGTCGGCCAGAGAGGGGCTCGTCGTCTGACCGCCGCGCTCGCCCAGGGGCGTGTAACTGTCAGGCCGCCTCGCGCGTCACCGCCAGCAGCACGTCGGCGGCCCTGATCACGGCCGGGAAGCGCTTGACCGGGTCCTCGGGGACGCGCAGCGAGAGCTGGGACTTGCCCGACTCGTAGAGCGCCTCGGGGATCTCCTGGCGGATCCGCTTGGCCCGGACCGAGTCGAGCTCGATCGGGGTCACGGCCAGGCGCCCGCCCCGGAAGCTGATGGCCCGCGCCCCGGCCTGCCCAAGCTTGATCCGGGCCTGCTGGAGCGCGATCAGGTTCTCGACCGGCTCGGGCGGCTCGCCGAACCGGTCCTCGAGGTCCTCGCGGAGCAGGGCCAGGTCGGCCACCTCGCGGGCCGCGGCGATCCGCCGGTGGACCTCGACCTTGGCCTGCTCATAGGGGATGTAGTCCGCGGGGATGTAGGCGTCGACGTTGACGTCGAGACGGACCGGCTCCCAGTCGTCCTCGCCGGCCGCTCCGTCCGAGGCCGCGGCCACCGCCTCGTCGAGCAACTGCATGTAGAGCTCGAAGCCGAGCGCGGCCACGTGCCCGGACTGCTCGTCCCCGAGCAGGTTGCCGGCGCCCCGGATCTCGAGGTCGCGCATGGCGATCTTGAACCCGGCCCCGAGCTCGGTGTAGTCCGACAGGGCCGAGAGCCGCTGGGCCGCCTCGCCGGTCAGGGCCGCCGCGCTCGGGTACAGCAGGTACGCGTAGGCGCGCTCGCGCGAGCGCCCGACCCGGCCGCGGATCTGGTAGAGCTGGGCCAGCCCGAAGGTGTCGGCCCGCTCGACCAGCAGCGTGTTGGCCTGGGGGATGTCGATCCCGGACTCGATGATGCTCGTGCACACGAGCACGTCCGCCTCCCCGCGCAGGAAGCCCAGCATCCGCTCCTCGAGGTCCTTCTCGTTCATCTGCCCGTGGGCGACCTCGAAGCGGATCTCCGGGCACAGGCCGCGCAGCCGCTCGGCCGTCTCGTCGATCGTCTCGACCCGGTTGTGCAGGAAGAAGGCCTGCCCGCCCCGCGCGTGCTCGCGCTGCAACGCCTGCTTGACCAGCTCCTCGTCGTACTCGCCGACGTAGGTCTTGATCGGGCGCCGGCCCTCGGGCGGGGTCTCGATCACGCTGATGTCGCGCACGCCGGCCAGCGACATCTGCAGCGTGCGCGGGATCGGCGTGGCGCTCATCGCGATCACGTCGACCTTGAGCTTGAGCTGGCGCAGGAGCTCCTTCTGGCGAACCCCGAAGCGCTGCTCCTCGTCGACGACCAGGAGCCCCAGGTCCTTGGCCCGGACGTCGCGCGAGAGCAGGCGATGGGTGCCGATCAGGATGTCCACCTGGCCCTTGGCGAACCGGCCCACGGCGGCTCGCTGCTCGGCCGGCGAACGGAAGCGCGAGACGTGCTCGATCGTGATCGGGTAGTCCTTGAGCCGCTCGGAGAACGTGCCGTAGTGCTGCTGGGCCAGGATCGTGGTCGGGGCCAGAACCATCACCTGCTTGCCGTCCTGGGCGGCCTTGAACGCGGCCCGCAGGGCGACCTCGGTCTTGCCGTACCCGACATCGCCGCAGATCAGCCGGTCCATCGGCCGCGCGGACTCCATGTCGGTCTTGACCATCTCGATCGCGTCCCGCTGGTCCGGGGTCTCGGCGTACGGGAACGAGTCCTCGAACTCCCGCTGCCAGTCGCTATCGATCGGGAACGGGTGCCCCTCGCGGCGCTTGCGCTCGGCGTACAGGTTCAGCAGCTCGCCCGCCAGCTCCTGCGCCGCTCGGCGGGCCCGGGCCTTCATCGTCTCCCAGCGCGAGCCGCCGAGCTTCGAGAGCGCAGGGTGCTCGCCGCCGGCGCCGACGTAGCGGCTGATCTTGCCGAGCTGGTCCAGCGGCACGAACACGCGGTCCGACCCGGCGTACTCGAGGTACAGGTAGTCGCGGGTCACGTCGGCCACCGTCTTGGTGTCGAACCCGGCGAACCGCGCCACCCCGTGGTCCTCGTGCACGACGATGTCACCCGTGCGCAGGTCGCTGAAGCTGCGCAGCACCCCGCGGCGGCGCTCGGGCCGGGCTGGGGCGGGCCGGCGGCGGCGCAGCAGCCGGTGCTCGGGGATCACCGCGAGGTGGAACTGCGGGGCGATGAACCCAGCCTGGAGCCTCGAGGCGACGAAATTAATGGGGCCGGCGCGCCCGGTGGGGGCGGCCGTCCCGTTTTCAGCTCCGTCGAGCCACTGCACCTTCAGCCGGCCGAGGTTGTAGGCGAAGCGCTCGCCCTCGCCGCGGCGCGCGAACGCCACCACCGTGTGGTAGCCGGATCGGCTGAGTTTCTCGAGCTCGGGCTCGGCGTCTTTGACGCTTCGGGCCTGGACGTCGGCCGCCTGGGCCCGGAACGAGAACGGCTGGTCCTGGTCGATGCTCGACAGGCGGGTCCGGGCCCGGCGGGCCAGCGACTCGTGGATCAGGTCCGGCCCGACGTACAGGTGGTGGGCGTCCTGGTCGTGAAAGGCCGCGGTCACGTCCTGCCAGTGGTCGGCCAGGGCCGGAGTCACGTCCTCCTCGCCGGCGATCACGATGCTCGCCTGCTCCGGGACGAGGTCCAGGAACGGATGGAAGTCCTCGACCGGCAACAGCTCGGCGATGTCCGGGCGGTCGGCCTCCTCCTCCAGGGCGGCGATCTCGGCCAGCTCGCGGTGCTCCTCGGCCAGCTCGGCCGCCGGCGCCACCTCGACGACTTCGGCGTCGTCCAGAGAGCGCTGGGTGAAGGTCGAGAACCAGCGCAGCGACTCGATCTCGTCGCCGAACAGGTCGACGCGGACGGCTCGGTCCTCGGTGGCCGGGAACACGTCCAGCAGCCCGCCGCGGACGGCGAACTGGCCGCGATCGTCGACCTGGTCCACGCGCTCGTATCCCGCCGCAACAAGGTCTCGGGCGGTCTCGTCGAGGTCGAGCAGGTCGCCCTTTCTGAGCACGAACCCGTGGGGACGGAGCGC
This sequence comes from uncultured Solirubrobacterales bacterium, assembly GCA_963704385.1. Classification (GTDB taxonomy): domain Bacteria; phylum Actinomycetota; class Thermoleophilia; order Solirubrobacterales; family Solirubrobacteraceae; genus Palsa-465. The sequence continues at coordinate 2,854,992 of OY969904.1, read as the reverse complement.
CGGATCGGGCACCTTCTCGGACAGGGCCACGGCGCTGACCACGACCACCGGCGCCTCCTCGGCGGACAGGAGCGCGTCCAGGGCCGCGATCCGCAGGCCGACCAGGTGCGCCGGCGGGGCCAGGTGCGACTCGTAGGTCACGCCGCGGCTCGGGTAGTAGCGGACCGTGCGCGGCTCGAGCCAGGCCCGCAGACCCAGCGAAATCTCGCGTGCCGCGCGGTCGTCGCCGGCCACGACGATGGCCGCGTTTTGCGGGTCGCGGTCCAGCAGCGCGGCGATCAGATAGGGGCGCAGCGACTGCGACACGAACGCGCGACCCCCGTCGCGAGCCAGCGCGGCGGTCTGCGGATCTTCATCGGCGTGCGAGAGAAGTTGGCGGAGCATCCCCTAGATCTGAGTCTAGGTGGGCGCCGTCCCTTCCATGATCAATTGCTCGGCCGCGTCGGCGGCCTGCTCGACGACCGTCGCGACCTCGTCCCGGGGTTCGCGAAACCGGCTCAGGACGTACGCCGCGACCCGGTCGGGATCGGTCGTCGGCGGCCTCCCCACACCAATCCGGACGCGGGCGAAGTCCGGCGAGCCGAGGGCCTGGCGCAGCGACTTCAGCCCGTTGTGGCCGGCGAGCCCGCCGCCCGTCCGGGTGCGGATCTCGCCGAAGGGAAGGTCGATCTCGTCATGGATGACCAGCACGTGATCCAGATCGACCTTCAGCGCCCCGCGGGCCGGCCCGACCGATTGGCCGACGTCGTTCATGTACGTCTGCGGGAGCAGCACGGCGACCCGTGGACCCCCCGGGCCCGTGCGCCCCTCGGTCTCCAGGCCGCGGTACTTCGACTTGGCCTTCGGGAGCCCCCAGCGGGCCGCGAGCGTGTTCGCGACCTCGAAGCCGATGTTGTGGCGGGTCCCGGCGTACTCGGACCCGGGATTCCCGAGCCCGACTATCAGCCAGTCGACGGGGCCGCCGCGACCGGGGAGCCGCACGATGGACTATCTCCGCGGGGCTTCCGGCCCCGCGTCCTCAGTTGGTCGGGCGGCCTCCAGCCGCCCTTAACCGTTCGCGCTGCGCGCTCACTCGCCGCCCCCGCCGTCGGCCTCCCGGCCTGGCTCCGCGGCCGGCGCCTCCACGCCCTCGGCGGGTGCCTCGCCCTCGCCGACCAGCTCCGTCTCCGACTCGATCTCGGGCTCCTCTTCGATCTGGAGCCGCGGCGGCGTGAGGGTCATGATCACGGTCTCGGGGTCGTCGAGCAGCGTGACGCCGGGCGGCGGGGTCAGCTCTCCGACCGTGACGGTATCGCCGATCACGGCCGCCGACACGTCGTGCGGGATGGCGTCCGGGATGTCGTTCGGGAGCGCCTCGATGTTCACCTCGCGCGTGACCTGCTCGAGCACGCCGCCCTCCTTGACGCCCGGCGAGTCCTCAGCTCCCACAAGCTCGACCACGACCGTCGTGTGGATCGCCTGGTCCAGGCGCACGCGGAGCAGGTCGACGTGGAGCGTGGCGCCGGTCACCGGGTGGCGGACGAGCTCCTTGAGCACGACCGGGCCGGCGGCGGCGCCCTCGACGCTCAGCTCGATCACCGCCCCGGCGTGGGCCAGGGTCTGGCGCAGGATCCGCGCATCGACGGCAAACGAGACCGGTTCGTCCCCGCCGCCATAGACGACGCCGGGCACCTTGCCGGTCCGCCGCAGCCGGCGGGCCGCACGTGAGCCGTCCGGCTCGCGGTGCTCGACGGAAAGGGACGTGGCTTGGGTCGTGGCCATGCGGGTGCCGATGGTAGCGGCGCCCGAAAATCCCTTCCAGCCTGACCGATCGCGCGCTAGTCTTTTTATCTATGTCAGGCGACGCTCAGGTAGTCCTGATCATCGCCGGAATGCACCTCCTGGGTTTGGTGTTCGCGGCGGTGCTGTTGCTGCCGGCGTTGCGGGATCAGCCGGACTTCCCGTCGGGTGGCGATGGCGGGTCCGACGGCGGGTGGGGCCACGGTCCGCCCGAGCCGGCAAAGCCCCGGGGAGCGCCGTCAGGCGGGCTCCCGCTCCCGGACGCCGTCCCGGCCCGCGTCCGCGTGCGCGACCATCGTCGCCTGAGCGACCTCCGGCCCCGGCCCGAGCGGCGTCCGGCCCGCGAGCCGGTCCGCACTCCGGTCCGGGCTCACTAGTACCGCGCCGGACAGTCGTTGCCGCTCGGAATTCGCGTGCTTATCTCCAGCAGCTCGACGCGCAGGCCGCTGAGCGCGTTCCCGGCCCGCCGCACGCGGATGCACTGCACGACCGGGAGCGCCGCCCCGGCTCGCCAGGCCACGCGTGCCGTCCCGAGCGTCGAGCCAAGCGAGAACCCCGCGGACGGGTTGAGCTGGAGGATCAGGATGCTTCCCGGGCGCGTCAGCACAGCGGCGTCCTGCCGGGCGCGGGCCCGGCAGGCGGCGCTGGCCCGACAGCCCTGGATCAGCGACTGCATCGCGCTCGCGTCGCCGCGAGCCTCGGCCTGAACGAGCGTCGCGATCGCCGCCCGCTCGGCCCCGTCCACGCTGAACACCCGGGCCAGCACGGCGCTGATGGCCAGGAACAGGAGGACGCCGAGGGCGATCAGCGTCAGCAGGTACGCGCGGCGCATGCCTGGCCGGAGGCTAGCTCTACACGCTTATTGCAACTCCAGGAAGCGCTCGACCGACGCTTCCTGGTGATCGAGCCGCTCGGCGAGCTCGCGCGCGTGGTCGGCAGCGACCTCCAGGAAGTCCTCCATGCACCGGGCCGGGTCGTCGGCCAGCGGGTACACGCGCGTGACGTCCTGCTGGGCGCAGGCGATCCCGATCGGGGGCCTGCCCCAGGCCAGCGTGCGTGGGCTGCAGACCGGGGTGACGACCAGCTGTGACTCGCGGGCCACCAGCGCCGTGGGCAGCAGCCGGGGGGCCGGGAGGCGGACCGAGAGCTCGATTGAGTGATCGACGGCCACATCGCTGCCGGCCAGCTCGCCCAGCGGCGCACGCCAGACGTCCAGCACGACATCGGCGCTCAGCAGCGCGTCGCGCAGAGCGGTGGCCTGCTCGAGGTACAGCCGCTCGGCCTCGGCGCGGTCCTCAGCGTCCGCGAGGTCGAGGTCGCACGGCACCCGCAGCAGCTCGCTGGCGGCCACGGTGGCGCCGGCGCCGCGGCTGCCGAATGTGACATAGGTCTGGAGCGTTCCCAGGTCCCGGCGACCGTGGAAGATGACCGTCACCGCGTCGCTCACGGGCAGTCCGCTGACCCGCAGCGACACGGCCACCGAGGTGGAATCGTCCAGCAGGGCACGGCGGAGGAGTTCCTCAGCGGGGTTGGCTTGATCGTTTGAATCCGCTTCGAGCATGGCCTGCCTCGAGTCCGCCTTGTGCGATGACTACCCCGAGCATCGGCCGATTGAGCTCTCATCTGGAGCATCGACCGTGGCGTCTACACGGTAGCGCCCGGGGTGGATAGGCTCCCGGACGCGATGAGATTCCTCTATAAGCCGTTCTCTCTGATCGCCGGCATCATCGCGGCCAGGCTCGGGAAGTCGATCTTCAAGAGAGTGTGGGCCAGGATCGACCGCGCTGACCCGCCGGCGGCGACGACACCGGAGGCGACCATGCCCAAGGTCGTCGGGGCGGCCGCGCTCGAGGCGGCGACGATGGCCGGAATCGCCGCGGCCGTGAACCGGATCACCGCGAGCGCCTTTCACTACCTATTCGGGGTCTGGCCAGGCCGGAAGAGCGCGGACGAACCGAAATCAAAGCGCCGCCGGGGCTGACCCGACCGCGTTCGCACCTCGCGGCCCTACCCGTCCTGGACCGTCCAGGGCGCGAGGCGCTCGCGCATCCACGCGGGGATCGGGGTCTTGCTGAGCGTCTCGAGGTTGACGAGCACGTGCCCCAGCACACCTTCGACGAGCACCTCGCCGTCGCGGCTGATGCGGTGGCTGCTGGCGATGCTGGTGTTCCCCAGGCCGGTCACGGTGATCTCGAGGGTGAGCTCGTCGTCGAACCGGGCCGGGGCCAGGAAGCGCAGCTGGGCCTCCACGACCATGACGTCCAAGCCCCTGTCGATCATCGTCCGGTAGCTCCCGAACGCAGCCCGCCACAACTCGGTGATGCTCGTGTCGAAGTAGGTCAGGTAGTGGGCGTTGAAGACCACGCCCTGCGGGTCGCACTCGGCGTAGCGGACCCGTACGTGATGGGCAAGCGCCTCTCCCATCGCCCGGTTCGTGTCCTAACCGCCGCCCCGCAGCACGAAGCCGCGCCGCGACAGCTCAGCGAGCGCGTCCTCGAAGGCGGCGAAGTCCCGCTCGAGCAGCGCGTCGATCGGCCGCCCGCTCGGACCGCTCGCCCGCACCCAGCGCGCAAGCACCGACGGGCCGGCCTGATCGGCCGCGTCGTCGAGTAGGTCGAGCAGGATGGGCAGCTCGCCCCGATGCTCGAGCTGACCGGAGAGCACGGTGAGCGGATCCACATCGAGCACGCGGCACAGCTCGTCCTCGGTCAGGCCGAGCAGCTCGATCAGCCGCGCCGCATCGGCGCTGCCTGTGGCCACTAGAACAGCTGGTTCTCGCCGCCGAACACGTCGCTGAGCGATCCGTCGGTGAAGATCTGGCGGATCGAGCTGGTGAGCAGGTCGGCGCAGGACAGAACACGGACGTTCTCCAGCGCCCCGGGCGGCAGGGGGATGGTGTCGGTCACGACGATCTGCTCGAGCCCGGCGGCAGCCAGGTTCTCCCAGGCGTTGCCGGAGAACACGCCGTGCGTGGCGGCGGCGTAGACGGCCCGGGCGCCGGCGTCGTGGACGGCCTGGGCGGCCGCCTTCAGGGTGCCGGCCGTGTCGATGATGTCGTCGACGAGCACCGCGGTCTTGCCGGCCACGTCGCCGATCACGTAGTTGATCTCGGCGACCTGCTGCGCGGGGCGCTCCTTGTTCAGGATGGCCAGGTCGGCGCCGATCTTGTCGGCGAACTTCTGATTCAGCTTCACCCGGCCGGCGTCGGGAGCGACCACGACGAGATCCTCGAGCCCCAGGTCGGCGAAGTACTGGGTGAGCATGAACAGCGCGGTCATGTGGTCGCACGGCTTCTGGAAGAAGCCCTGGATCTGCCCGGAGTGCAGGTCCATGGTCAGGATCCGGTCGATCCCGGCGGCCTCGAGCATCCGGGCCACGAGCCGGGCGCTGATCGGCTCGCGCGGGGCTGATTTCTTGTCCTGGCGCGAGTACCCGTACCACGGCGTGACCGCGATCACCCGGTGCGCCGAACCGCCGACCGCCGCGTCGATCATCACCAGCAGCTCCATCAGGGAGCCGTCGGCGCTCAGCCCGGCGTCGGGATTGCCGCACGTCGGCTGGACGATGAACACGTCCGCGCCGCGCACCGACTCCTGGTAGCGGCAGTAGACCTCGCCGTTGGCAAACGTCTTGAGCGTGATCGGACCGAGCTCGACGCCGAGCTTGGCGGCGATCTTGGCCGCCAGCCCCGGGTTGGCGCGGCCCGAGACCAGCATCAGTCGCTTGCTCGACTCGACCCGCAGCTCGCTCGGAATGGGGCGCGTCTGGAGAACGCTCATCGTCCTGGGGATTCTAGGTCGGGCGGTTGACGGTATTTCCGTCCGGGACGCTATCGCGCTGCTCCTGGGGCGGCTCGGGATCAGGCTCCTTCGCCAGCGACTCATCCCGCTCCTTGCGACGATCGGCGTACCCCTCGATGTTGCGCTGGCGCTCGCGGGCGATCCCGAGGGCGCCCGGAGGCACATCCTTGGTGATCACCGAGCCGGCGCCGGTGTACGCGTCGTCGCCGACGGTCACCGGCGCGACCAGTGTCGTGTCGACGCTGGTCTTGACCCGAGCGCCGATCGTGGTGCGGTGCTTGCGCGAGCCGTCGTAGTTGGCCGTGATCGTGGCCGCGCCGAGGTTCGTCCCCTCCCCCACGTCGGCGTCGCCGATGTATGACAGGTGGGGGACCTTGACCCCCGGGCCGATATCCGAGTTCTTGATCTCGACGAAAGTCCCGGCCTTCGATCCCTCGCGGAGGATCGTCCCGGGGCGCAGGTACGCGAACGGGCCGACGCTGACCCGGTCCCCGATCTCGGCCTCCTTGACATACGAGTGGAGCACCTTCGACGCGGCTCCGACCCGGGCGTCGATCAGCGTGCTCAGCGGCCCGATGGTCGTGCCCGGCCCAATCCTCGTGCTGCCGTGCAAGCTCGAGAAGGGTGCGATCACTGCGTCCTGGCCGATCTCCACGTCCGTGTCGATCACCGTCGCCCCCGGATCCACGATCGTCACCCCGGCCAACATGTGCCGCTCGTGAATGCGCTCCTGAGCCACCGCCCGGGCCTGGGCCAGCGCGACGCGATCGTTGATCCCGAGCGTCGAGCATGCGTCCTCGATCTCGTGGGCCAGGACGGTGCGCTCGTGGGCGCGGAGGATCGGCAGAACGTCGGGGAGGTAGAGCTCGCCCTGGGCGTTGTGGCTGCGCACCTGCTCCAGGGCGCTGAGCAGCTCCCGGCCATCGAAGGCGAAGATCCCCGTGTTGACCTCGCGGATGTGGAGCTCCAGCTCGCTGGCGTCACCGGGCGCCTTCGTCTCCACCACCCGCTCGACGGTCCCGTCCGGCCCGCGGACGACCCGCCCGTAGCCGCTCGGGTCCTCGAGCACGGCTGTGGCGATCGTCGCCGCGGCCCCAGAGCGAGCATGCGCCTCGGCCAGCTCGCGGATCGTGCCCGGGCTGACCAGCGGATGGTCGCCGTTCAGGACCACGACCGTCCCGGCGCCCTCGATCTGGGCGGCCGCCGCCCTGACCGCGTCAGCCGTCCCGCGCGGCTCCTCCTGGACCGCGAACGCGACCCGGTGGTCGAGCACGGCCTCCAGCTCGCGTCCGGGACCCTCAACCACGACGACCTTGGCCGCCCCGGCCTCCCCCGCCGCCGCCACCGGCCAGGCGATCATCGGCCGGCCACAGAGCGGGTGCAGCAGCTTCGGCGTCTGCGAGTGCATCCGACTCCCCTCCCCAGCGGCGAGGATGACGACGACGGGCGCGGCCACGCGGGAGATCGTAGGCGATCGCACAACGCGCCTCATCCCGCCCGCCGGTCGTGCGGGGCGTTCTCACTCGCCGGCTCCTCCACGGCCTCGGCCCGAGCAGCCCCTTCCTGCTTCGGCCGGTGCTCGTACCAGCGAAGCCACTTCCTGACCGCGTTGTCGGACACCCCGTACTTCCGCCCCACAGCCACAAAGCTCATGGACTCGACGTCGGCCATGAGCTCCTCGTGGGACGGACGCTCGACTTTGCGGGTCTCGGGGTGGGCTAAGCCGCGATACCGTCTTGCCGCCACTGCTCCCCAGCATTGCTGGGAGTAATAGCGGTGCTGGCTGTTCCGGGGCACGAATCGCCGGTTGCAGCCAGGACAGATGCGCTCGCGCGGGAGATTGCGTCCGCAGTGGGTATCCAGCGTCGCGGCGCAGTTCGGGCACACAATCCGAAGGTTCTCCAGCCGATGGGCATTGGCCACGCCGTTGATGTGATCGAGCACCAGGGACATAGGCATCCCTCTCCACAGTTCGCCTTGCCCGCGTATTTCGCAGATCGCCTGCTTGAGCCCCAGCGCCAGAAGGCGCTCCTTCAGCTTGCCACGGTGATATCGCGAGTTCCCGACGAGCACCTCGTCGAGCGGGGTTGTGCGGGCTCAGTTTGCTCGCCGACGGCCGGAACTGGGGTCGAAATGATCCGTAGAGATGCTCCACGTCCGTGCCCACCTCTGAAGCGTCCGGATGTTGGCTCCCTTCGGAACGTATCCGAGAAAGCGAAGCGCATCGGACCACGAGCGCGCTTGGTCAATCGCGGCGCGAGCATCGGATTCGGAGAAGGGCGGGATCCGGCGCATGAGGCGAACACATGTTCCCGCATCCTCCGGACGGGCACCTGTGGGTAATTGGCGGATGCTCAGGACTGGGGAGCCTGGATTCGAACCAGGACCTCACAGCTCCAAAGGCTGGCGGGCTACCGTTACACCACTCCCCAGTGCATCGGGCATTCCCCTTTGCCTGCAGGCGGCAGCTGCCCGCCTGACGTTACCTCATGGGCGTCAGAGGCAGTCGGGCCCCCTGGCGGAAGTCCTGGTTCGGGGACGCCGCCCGCTACTGGTTGTCCGGCAGCTGCCGGAAGGTGTTCGACGCCGGGGCGGCACCGTCGAATCCGGACAGGGTGTTGAAGGCGGCCGCGTCGTACTCCAGGTCACCGCACTTGTCGGCACCCGTCCCGCCGGTGTCGGTGCAGCTCTGGACGCCGTTGCCGCTGCTGCCCACCTGGAGCGAGGCGTCGCCGTCGACGTCAACGCCGCCGACGATCGTGGCCGTCCCCTGCAGGGTCAGTATCGGGGAGCTGGTCACGTCGCCCTCGTTGGGGTCGTAGATCACCCCGTAGTAGGTCATGCTCCCGCCGAAGGTGATGGTGCCGTTGACGTCGACGAGAAAGCCCGGAGAGGCGGAGCTGTTGGCCGTTCCGTTGCCGGTGATAGAGAGGTTGCAGGGCTCGCTGTCGGTGCCGTCGAGGTAGACCGGCGAACCGGTGAGCTGCGAGGCGCTCGTCGGGCAGCTCCCGGGCGCGAAGTACGTGCCGTCCTCGACCGCCAGCTGCTTGACCTCGGCGAGCTCGGCCGTGTTCAGCGTGGGGCTGCCGGCGGGGGGAGAAGCGTACGAGGTCGTCGGCTGCACCTGATTCGAGTTCCCGACGCTGGCGCAGCTCGAGTCCGGCGGCTGGGCGCCGTTGCCGTCCGCCGACCCCGTGCAGCGAAGGCTGATCTGGCTGGTGTTGCCGTTGGTGTCCTCGGTGTTGACGATGTCCTTGTTGCCGTTGTTGGAGATGTCATAGCTGTTGGCGTTGATCACGTCCTTGGGGAAGGTGACGGCCGAGATCTGGTCGACAACCTTCGTCACCAGGACCGCGATGTGACAGTTCACGATCCCCACCGCGCGCACCCACACCGAGCCACCGGTGACGGTGTTGTACGTCGAGTTGTAAGGGGACGCAGTCTCCTCGGCGGAGTCGCTGAACAAGGACGGGCTCGATCCGGCGTCGCGCACGTACGTGGTCCAGCCGTTCGTCACGCTCGAGCTGCTGCTCCAGGCGTCGCCTGGAGTGCCGGACGGGCATGTGTGCGAGCTCACCGGATACGCGGTGGAGAGATCGCTGGCGGTGGGGCAGTACGAGGTGCCGTTGCTGGCCGCGTTGCAGCTGCTCGGGAAGCCGTAATTCGTTGACGGGCTCGATGGCGACGGAGCATCCTTGGTCGTCGGCCACTCCAGCGACAGCTCCGTGAGCTGCGCGTCGAGGGCCGCCTCGGCCAGGTTGTAGGCGCTCTCGCTCCCCTGCTGGCTGGAGGCTGAGTGCTCCTGGCTGAGCGAGGTAAGCATCAGGGCGGCCCCGATCCCGAGCAGGACGAACAGGATGATGACCGCCATGATCATGGCGATGCCGTCCTCGTTGCGGGCGATGTCACGTAGCTTCGTCATGGCACCGTCAGTGTCTGGGCTTGACAGTTCGTCAGCCCGCCAGTGTTCGTCACAACCAGGGCAAACTGCTCGCTACCTGCGGCGTAGTCGCCCGCGTCGTACTCCTGTGAAGTTGCCCCGGAGATCGCTCCCGACGATGGCGCGCCACTGGTCGGACACGAGACGCCCTGGTACCACTGATAGGAGAGGACCTGTCCGTTGGGGTCGGTGGAGGTCGATCCGTCCAGCGCGACATCAAAGGTCGAGTTTGGGCCCGCGGTGAAGCTGGAGGTGAAGTTGGCGGTCGGTGCCTCTAGCTCGTTGCGGAGGTAGATGCCGCTGATGATGTTGGTGTCGCCCGGGAGGAAGGTTGGGTTCTTGTCGAGCCAGAGACTGACCTCCACCGACTTGATCTGGCTGAGGCTCGATTCTCCGGTGGGCCCGTAGACGAAAAGGGGCCTGGTCGTGTCGCCGCCGATCTCGTTGGTCACGTCGTTGAGCTCCTCACAGCAGGGCTGTGAACCTGACTGCACCCACGCGCTGCTCGTGCTCGGACAGGCGCTGGTCGAGGGGACCGAGGACGACGTCGTCGAGGGTGTCGTGGTCTGCCTCCACAGAACGTTGTTCGACCCGAGGCAGTACCTGACCCACATCTGATTGGCGGCGTTGCCGGACGGCGCCGACCCGGTGGCGCTCACGGTTTGGAAGGTCAGGTCGTAGGAGCTCGCTTCCGCAAGCAGGCCGTTGGAGCCGGCAGTGGGCGACGCCGCGCTGCGCAAGTCGCGGCTCAGCCGGTCGATCATCGTTTGGGCATTGGCCTGCGCGTCGTCCCTGAACGCGTCGTAGCGGTTGTCGTCGATGAACGACGTGAATAGGTACACCGTGGAGCCCATGATGATCGACGTCATCAGCATGGCCACGAGCAACTCGATCAGGGTGAACGCGCGGTGATCGAGTACGGCCCTCATCCGGACACCGGCCCGGTCGGCGTTGACTCGGCCATGGATGCGCTGACGGCCGTGATGTAGTAGCTGTGCGACGTGGAACGGTTGGTGTCGTGATAGGTGCAGGTGGTGGTGCAGCTCGAGGCCGACAACGTGTCGTAGCGGTTGCTGTAGGCATCCCCGTCGCGGTAGATCCGGTAGAAGGAGACCGCCGTCCCACCGGTCGGCGGCGTCCAGGTCAGGATGCCCGTGTCATCGGGCTCGGTGATCACGCTCAGCGAGACGAGCGGAACCGCCGGTGGGGGATTCGGCGCCCCGGAGGCCAGGGTGACGTTCGTTGCCGTTCCCGCTTGAAGATTGTTGTTGGTGTCGTCGTAGAGCGCCTGGATGGTGTAGGTGAGGTTCGAGGCATTGACGGACGGGGGATTCAGGTCGATGCACGCGGTCGGCGAGAAGCACCACCAGTTGGTGCAGCCGGTGGCAGAGAAGCTGGTGGTGCTCGTGCTGCAGGTCGAGCCGGTTGGGCTGGTGACCTTGTAGCCGATGACGTTCAGCTCGGGGTTCGCCGACCATTGAAGGTCGGCCACGGTGCTCGTCGGCCCGCCCACCGTCGTACTCGAGTTGAACCCATAACCGGTGACGTTGGGGGCGGAGGGCACGTTTCTGATCAGCCGCACCGTCATCGTCACCGCCGGGCCGTCCACTCCATCCGAGTCCTCGGCCTGGGCGCCGATCGTGTAGGTACCGTCCGAGACGCCGGAGATCGACCAGGCGGACGAGGTCCAGGTCGTTCCGCTGGAGGGGGTCGAGCCGGCCCAGGTCGACTCCTTGCCGCCGTCCAGGGTCCAGACGACCGCGGCCGTGCCGCTCGGCGCCGTGACCGAGAACGTGAGCGAGGTGGCGCTGGCGGAGGTGATCACCGGTGCAGTCGCGGTGCTTGTGGAAGTGGTGTACGGGCCGGGGGCGGTCGGGCTGGCCAGCTGGAGCCCGCTGGCGATCAGTCCGGCGTCCTGCCCCGCGCTGCTCACCGTCGTGGTCTCGGTCACCGAATGGGCCGCGCCCTGGAAGGTGGTCCAGCTCACGGTGACGGCGATCTGCTTGAGGTCGACCGTGTTGTTGGCGCAGGTGCCGGAAGGATCGTTCGCCGGATCCTTGCAGTCATAGACCGAGGTCACGGTCGCGTTGAGCGTGTAGGCGGTTCCGCTCCGGGAGATCGTCCAGCTCGAGCCGGACGAGGAGCTGGCCAGGCCCGGCATCCCCTCGAGCGTGGTGACGATGGTGGAACTCGAGACCTGCGAGTACGGGATCGACCGGGCGTCTTCGGTGGCCTGCCGGGCCAGCGTGACCGCTGCCTCCCGCGCGCGCACCGAGGCGCTGGCGTGGTCGGAGATGACGAGGATCGCGTACGCGGTCAGCAACCCGACGACGAGCACGGCGCCGGCGACGATCGCCTCGATCAGGGTGAAGCCCCGCTCGGAGCGCACGCGTGCGCGCAGGCGTGCCCCCCAGCCCGGCGCCGCAGCGCGGGCAGGTATCGAGTTGGCCTGGGTAGTGCGATCGATCATCGTCTGGTCGGGGATCCCGCGGCTGCGACACCGGGCGCGCCTGCTCAGCTCTTCGGCAACCACGGTCTGTCCTTGAGGGCACGGGAGATTTCTCCACGTAAAGGCCGTGGAAGAGGCGGTCCTGCGAGGGCCGCAAAAGCGGCCGCGTCAGGTCTGCTGGAAGCGGTAGACCGTCCCCGCCGGCGCGGGCGACGTCCGGCTCAGCTCAGGCAGCGCGCCGAGGAGCACATCGGAGAAGATGGCCGTGCTTCTGCCGATCAGCTCGATCAGCTCGGCCACGGGGGTCGGCTCGCCGGGCTTCACCTCGTTGGCGTAGTCGGTCACGAAGCCGATCAGCGCGAAGGGCAGCTCGAGCTCGCCGCACAGCACGGCCTCGGGTCCACCTGTCTGGCTGACCGCGGTCACGCCGCACGCGGCGAGCTGGGCAATCTCGCTCGGAGTGTTGAAGCGGGGGCCGTCCACGTGGCCGTACGTGCCGCCATCCCAGGCGAGATGCCCTGCGGCAGCTGCCGCCACGAGCAGAGGCCGGCGGACCCCCTCTGAGAACGGACCACCGTGCAGGATCCAGTGGCCACGCCTCGGGTCCCCGGGCTCCGCGAAGAACGTGCACAGCGAGCCGTCCGGGAGGCGGTTGGAGGGAAAGTGCAGATCGTCGAACACGACCAGGGAGCCGAGCTCCAGCGTGGGGTCGACCGCCCCGCAGGCGGTGCAGCCGATGACCGCCGTGGCCCCCAGCTCCTTGAAGGCCCAGATAGTCGCGCGGTGGGTGACCTGGTTGGAGAGGAGCACGTGGCCCGCCCCGTGGCGCGAGACGTGAAGTGCGGGGACGCCTCCGTAGACTCCGCTGACGACCTCGCGCGCGCCGAACGGGGTCCGGACCGTGATCGGTTCCCCCTCCTGGAAGCCGGGTAGTGCATACGTTCCCGAGCCCGTGATGATTCCCACCGACATGCCGGGCGATGCTAATGCCTGGACCGTTCTTTACGACCACGAATGCGGGTTCTGTCGCTGGTCGCTCGGAGCCGCACTGGCCCTCGATCGAAGGCGCCGGCTGCGACCGGTGGCACTCGACGCCGCTGAGGCCGCCGCGCTGGTGGCCGACCTCACGCCTGAGCAGCGCGCGGCGTCCTGGCATCTGGTCTCGCCCGATGGCCGGCGCTGGTCCGCCGGTGCAGCCGCGCCCCCACTGCTGCGCCTCCTGCCCGGCGGGCGGTTGCCGGCCGCGGCGCTGGCCGCTGCTCCGCGGGCCACGGAGCGCGCCTATCGGTGGGTGGCCGATCACCGCTCGTGGCTCGGCAGGCTGATCCCAGACCGGGCCAAGAGGCGCGCCGACGCGCGGATCGCCAGGGCGCAGGCGGCACGCCCCGGCGGCGCCGGCACCACTCAGGCGGCGAGCAAAGCCGGCTCGTTGGCCTCGAGGTAGGCGTCCAGGGCCGTGGCCTTCTGCGTGTCTTCGTAGACCTCGTAGTCCTTGAGCTTCCCCCAGGCCATGTGGCCCCAGATCACGAAGCGGTTGTCATAGACCCGCTCGCGGCCCGGAGTGTCCCGCCACGACCGCCCTCGGACGCAGACCGTCATGTTCCATGGGAACCCGCTCACGGCGACCTCGTCCGGCTCGGTCATGACCCCGACACGGACCAGCCGCTCCAGCCACCGCCGATGCTCGTCCCGACCGCGGAACACGCCCGACCACGAGTTGTCACCCGGAAACGTGAACTGAACGTCCTCGGCGTCCATCATCAGTGTGAGGCGGAGGTCTCCGGCGCGGTTGCGGGCCATGACCCGCGTTATGACTTTCTTGGCCAGCCACGAAAACATTAGGCCTCCTCTTTCTAGATTGATCGCTCTAGCGATACACTACTCGCCCAGAGCCAGCGGCGCACCCGAGGTCGGAGGGGACGCGCCGTCAGGGCGGAGGGGACCCGCCGTTCGGCGGGCCGGTCCGGGGAGCAACGCGGTTATGTCAAGCACCAGGGAACGAATCGTCGAAACCAGCGCGGAGCTGTTCCGCGCGCAGGGCTACACGGCCACCGGCGTCAAGCAGATCGTGACCGCCGCCCAGGCGCCGTTCGGCTCGCTGTATCACTTCTTCCCCGGCGGCAAGGAGCAGCTCGGAGCGGAGGCGATCCGGGCCTCGGGGGCGCTTTACGCGCAACTGATCCCCGCCGTGTTCGACCCGGCTCCCGATCCGGTCACCGGGGTGCGCGACTTCTTCGCCGGCGCGGCCGCGCACCTGCGCGAGACCGATTACGCCGACGCGTGTCCGATCGCCACGGTCGCGCTCGAGGTGTCGAGCTCCAGCGAGACCATGCGAGCGGCGTGCGCCGAGGTGTTCGAGAGCTGGATCGAGGCCGGCGTCGAGCGGTTGCAGCGGGCGGGCGTGGGCGCCGCGGTTGCCCGCGAGCTCACGATCTCGATGCTGGCCGCCCTCGAAGGGGCGTTCGTGCTGGCCAGGGCGCTGCGCAGCACCGAGCCGGTGGAGGTGGCCGGCGAGCTGGCGGCCGCCGCCGTGCAGGCGGCGCTCGTGGAGCGCCCGAAGGCGGCGCCGGACGCGGCCGACCTCGAGCGCCCGCCGGCGCCGGACGCGGCCGACCTCGAGCGCCCGCCGACGCTTACCGCGGCACCCGTCCGCCCTCGGCTCCGGGCTCGGTGGCCGGACCGCGAGGACGGGCGATCCCGAGGACCCGCATCGCCTTGAGTCCCAGCGAGAGCTTCTCGCGCCCGTCGCTGGAGGAGACGTCGAGGCCGGTGAGCTCGCGCACGCGCTCGAAGCGGTAGCGGATCGTGTGGCGGTGGGTGAACAGCCGGGCCGCGGTCGCGTTGACGTTGGCGTCGCACTCGAGAAAGGTGGACAGCGTGCCCAGCAGGTCGGTCTCGTACTGCTCGTCGTAGGCGACCAGCGGGCGGACCGTCTCGTCGTAGAAGCGCCCCAGCTCCGCCGGATCGCTCATGTGCGGGAGCAGGAGCTGGTAGGTCCCCGTCTCGGCGAAGGCGAGCTCGCTGCGCTCGGGATCTCCTTCGACCACGTTGACCGCCAGCAGCGCCTCGTTGCCGGCCCGGCGTAGCTCGAGCGGGTCGGCCGCGTGGCGGCTGCGGCCGATGGCGAACGCGAACCCCGGCAGCCCGGCCTCGAGCTCGCGCAGGATCGCCGACGACGCTCGGCGCGCCGCCTCGCCGTCGGAATCGGGGAGCAGGAGCACGATCTGCCCGGCGTCCTCGGCCGTCGGGGACCCGATCGACCCGCCCGCCACTGAGCGCGCGCCCCGCAACCCCAGCGACAGCAGACGCCGGCGCCAGTCGTCCTCGGTCGGATTGCGGGGATGAGCCCGGACGACGAGCACACTGCCCCCGCTCGCGAGCTCCGTCCCCAGCTCTCGGCCGCGAGCGATCAGATCGCCGCGATCGGCGATCTCGCCGGCCACGACCGCGCGCTGGAAGCTGGTGGCCGCCTCCTCGGATGCGCGCTCAGGCGCCCGCGTGCGCTCCATCTCCGAGGCGATCAGGGTGCTCACGAGGCGCAGCAGCGAAGGCTCCGGCGCGCCCTCGCGGCCGCGCATGCGGAGGATCCCGACCGGCATGTCGGCCACCTTCAGCTCGATGGTCGTCACGCCGTCGCCGTCGCGCATCAGCGAGCGCTCGTCGGCGGGGGAGCGCGCGGCGACGGCCAGGACCGTGGCCGAGCGGTCGATCAGGATGAGGCTCGAGTCCAGCGCGCGGGCCGCCGCGCGCAGGATCTCAGGCAGGCCGGCGCCGGCCTCGACGGCGTCGGTGATCGCCCCGAGGGCATCGAGACCGTGCGTGCCCGCAGTCGATCCCCGGGAAGCACTGTCAGCCACGTCGGGCAAACGTCGGGGCTAGAACACCCGGGGCCACTCGAGCACGACCAGCGCGCCGATCACGACTCCGATGCCGATCAGCGCGGCCAGCACGTACGCGGACAGGATCACCACCGCGACGCGCTCGAGCGGTCGCCGGTAGGACGTGATCGCGGGCACGATCACGAGCGCGCAGAACGCCGCCAACCCGAACACGCCGAGGCAGGCGCCGACGAGGTAGGTGATGTCCTGGTTGCTCATCGCTGCGCACCGAATTGTGCCCGAAGCCGAAGATGGCGTGGGCCAGCGGCCCCGGAAGCTACGGGTCCACGACCCCCCGCTCCACCGGCAGCACCACGCTGACCCCCGGAAACCGCTCCCGCAAGGTCGCGCCCGCGGCCGCCGCGTGCGGCTCGCCGTCGGGACCCCAGTACAGGCCGGCGACCGTCGGTCCGGAGCCGCACACGAGCGCGTGGTCGGCCCCGGCCTCCCGAGCGGCGGCGAGGGCTCGTTCGATCGCCGGGCAGAGCGCGATCGCCGCGGGCGCGAGATCGTTGACGAGCAGGGGATCGGGCAGCTGCGGTCCGGACCGGAGCGCTGAGGTCAGCTCATCCCACAGGCCGCCGAGGGCACCGTCGCCGCGCGGCAGGCCGAGCCGGTCAGCCTCGCGGTAGACGTCCGCCGTCGAGAGCTGGTGAGCCTGGGGCAGGATCAGCAGCGCGTGCGGTGCCAGCGGCGGGACGGGAGCGACCTCGTCTCCGGCCCCGGTGCCGACGGCGGGGCCGGGCGCCAGCTGGCTCGGGACATCGGCGCCCAGCTCGGCGGCCAGGTCGGCGACCGCGTCGCTGGGGATCGGCGACAGCCGCTGGGCCATGCGGAGCGCCGCGGCAGCGTCGGCCGAGCCGCCGCCCAGTCCGGCCGCAACCGGGATGCGCTTGTGGATCCGAACCTGGACCGGCGGTGCTTTCCATCCTCGGGCCCGCAACCCCGCCAGCGCGCGCGAAACGATGTTCGGCCCGTCGACGCCAGGACACAGGACCTCGTCCTCCTCGGCCGAGCCGGTGATCAGCTCGAGCTCGTCGCACAGGGACACCGACTCGAGCAGGGTGACCAGCTCATGGCGCCCGTCCGACCGTCTGGGGCCAAGGAACAGACACAGGTTGACCTTGGCCGGCGCGAGCGCGGTGAGCTTCACCGGCCCAGCCTGCGGGCCAGCTCCCGGAACTCCGCCGGCGCCAGCTGCTCGGCCCGAGCGTCGGCCGGGTGGCCCATCTCGGTAAGCGCCGCCCGGGCTCGGGCGGCGATGCCATCCGGGGCTCCGGGGGCGAGTGCGAGCGACCCGGCGAGCGCCTTGCGACGGTGGGCGAAGGCCTCGTGGACGAGCGCCCGCACCGCCGGCTCGGGGCCGGGGTTGATCCGGCGCAGGCCGACGAGCACCGAGTCCACGCGGGGCACGGGCCTGAACACCGTGCGCGCCACCGGGCGCAGCACCTTCACCTCGCAGGCCAGCTGGGCCAGCACCGACGGGGCGCCGTAGGCGGCCGAGCCGGGCGACGCCGCCAGCCGTTCGCCGACCTCGCGCTGGACCATCACGACCCACTGGCCGACGGTCGGAAGCTCGTCGGCGGTGCGCAGGATCACGGATGCGGCGATGCCGTAGGGGAGGTTGGCGACCACCTTGTCCGGCGGTGGGTCGAGCGTCCCGAGGTCGAGCTCGAGCGCGTCGGCCAGATGGAGCGTGAAGTTCGAGGACCCGCCCAGCGCGTCGCGCAGCGGCTGCTCGAGCCGCGCGTCCACCTCCACGATGTGCACGTAGCGAGCCTCGCTCGACCAGGCGCTGCGAGAGCACACCGAGGCCCCCCCCGATCTCGAGCACCACATCGTCGGGGCCCAGCTCGGCGAGCCGCTCGATCACGTCGATGATGTTGCGGTCGATCAGGAAGTTCTGTCCGAGCTCGCGCGAGCGGGCGCTCGGGCGGGCCCGCGAGCCAGTCGGCGAGTCGGGCTCTGGGCGCCGGGTGCTCACCATCCGAACGCCAGCTCGGCCGCGCGTCCGACCTGCTCCTCGAGCTCCTGGTAGGACGCCCGGCGCTCGACGGCCAGCGCCTGCGCGGTGTGGACGACG
The DNA here is from genome assembly GCA_963704385.1 of uncultured Solirubrobacterales bacterium. Lineage (GTDB taxonomy): Bacteria > Actinomycetota > Thermoleophilia > Solirubrobacterales > Solirubrobacteraceae > Palsa-465. Next base: position 2,837,063 of record OY969904.1, on the reverse strand, counting down.
TGGGCCGGCTGGTTGGGCTGGCCGCGGACGGCCTGGGGGGACAGGTAGGGCGCGTCCGTCTCGACCAGCAGCCGATCCGCCGGGACGCGCAGTGCGGCCTCACGGAGGGCACCGGCCTTGGGGTAGGTGACGTTGCCGGCGAACGAGATCCACCAGTCCGCATGCGCGAGGCACTCCTCGATCCGGTCGGTCATCGTGAAGCAGTGGAGGATCACCGGAAGCCCGCCGGCGCGCTCGTCGAGGGTGCGGAGCGTGTCGTCCTCGGCCGCGCGCGTGTGGATCACCAGCGGCTTGCCGGTCTCGCGCGCGAGTTCGATCTGTGCAGCGAAGGCCCGCTGCTGGTCCGGGCGCGGGGCGTGATCGCGGTAGTAGTCCAGCCCGGTCTCGCCGATGGCCACGCACTTGGGGTGGGCGGCCAGCGCCTGCAGCTCGGCCAGGTCGGCGTCGTCGAAGCCCGCCGCCTCGTTCGGATGGCGCCCGATCGCGGCGTAGACCTGGGGAAAGTCCTCCGCGGCCCGGAGCGCCGCGCGGCACGAGGCGCTGTTGGTCCCGACGGTGACGATCCTGGTCACTCCCACCTCCGAGGCCGCGGCGACCAGGTCCGCGTCCGGGGGCTCGCAGAAGTCCAGGTGCGTGTGGCTGTCGATCACGCGGCCACTAGTCGCGCTTGGGGAACAGCGGCTCCAGCGCCGAGACGGCGCCGCCCGGGGCGCCGAGCACGGCGCGCAGCCTGGCGCTCGTCTCGGGCATGTAGGGCTCGAGCAGCGTGTTGACCGTGCGCAGGCCCTCGACGAGCGAGGCCAGCGTCTGGTCGAGCCTGTCCGCGTCGGCGGGATCCCGGGCGAGCTGCCACGGCGCCCGCTCCTCGATGTACTTGTTGAGCCGCCGCACCCGCTGCCAGATCCGCTCGAGCGCGAGCGTCACCTCCGCGCGATCCATCAGCGCGGCGACGTCCCCGGGCAGGCCCTCGAAGTCCGCGTCGAGCTCCGGGTCCCTCGCCACCGCGGGGACGATGCCGTCCCGGTAGCGCAGCACCATGGCGATCGTCCGGCTGGCCAGGTTCCCGAACTCGTTGGCCAGCTCGGCGTCGTAGCGGGTCTGGACCGCGTCCATGCCCACGGCGCCGTCGGACCCGAAGGGGACGTCACGCATGAGGTAGAAGCGGAGCGCGTCGGTGCCGAACTGCTCCATCACCTCGAACGGATCCAGGACGTTGCCCAGGGACTTGCTCATCTTGCGACCGTCGGCGCCGAGCAGGAAGCCGTGGACGAACACGTGCTCAGGGAGGGCCAGGTCGGCGGCCATCAGCAGGGCCGGCCAGAACACGGTGTGGAACTTGAGGATGTCCTTGCCGATGACGTGGTAGGTCGCCGGCCAGTAGCGGTCGGTCAGGTCCTCCCCCGGCCGCGCGTAGCCGAGTGCCGTGTAGTAGTTGAGCAGCGCGTCGAACCACACGTAGAAGACGTGGGTCGGATCCCAGGGGACGGTCACCCCCCACTTCAGGTGGGCGCGCGACAGCGACACGTCCTGGAGCCCGGAGGTGATGAACGACCAGGCCTCGTTGTAGTGGTGGGCGGGCATCACGAACCCGGGCTGCTCGCGATACAGCCGCTCCAGCGGCTCCTGGAAGGTGGAGAGGCGGAAGAACCAGTTCTCCTCGCGCTCGCGGATCAGGGGGATCTCGTGGATCGGGCAGAGGTTGCCCTCGAGGATCTCGTTCTCGACCTTGAAGTCCGCGCACCGCGGGCAGTACCAGCCCTCGTAGATGCCCTTGTACACGTGCCCGTTGTCGTAGACGCGCTGGAGCACCTCCTGCACCCGCACGATGTGCTCGGGGTCGGAGGTGCGGATGAAGAAGTCGTTCGAGGCCTCGAGGCGCGGCATCAACGCCTCGAACCGCTTCGCGTTGCGGTCGGCCAGCTCCTTGGGCTCGAGGCCCTGAGCCCGGGCGGCGTCGGCCACCGGCTCGCCGTGCTCGTCGGTCCCGGTCAGGAAGAACACGTCCTCACCGCGCTGGCGCATGTGCCGGGCCAGCACGTCGACGGCGATCGTCGTGTACGCGTGGCCGAGGTGCGGCTGGGCGTTGACGTAGTAGATCGGGGTGGTGATGTAGAAGGACACGCCTGGGGGTCAAGGCTATCTTTACGCGCGTGGATCAGCCCGAGGCGTACCGCGCCGTCGTGGATGAGTTGCTGGCGGACCCGGCGGTCAGCGAGGGAAAGATGATGGGCATGCACTCGCTGAAGATCGGCCGCAAGCTGTTCGGCGGCCTCGACGGCGACGCGCTCGTGGTCAAGGTCGGAGCCGAGCGGGCGGCCGAGCTGATCGACTCCGGCCGGGCCGAGCCGTTCGATCCCTCGCGACAGGGGCGGGTGATGGGCGGCTGGGCGAAGCTGGCCGAGCCCGCCGACGACTGGCTCGCCCTGGCCGAGGAGGCCAAGGCGTTCTGCGCCGAGGGGTAGGGGCCCGGTCGCCCCCGGTCGGAGGTTTGCTGCCTGGGTTCGCGTATAGAGAACCAGGTCAGCAAAGTCATCATGGCCGGGCGCCCACCCGGGTCGGCGCGGGGCGGGGGTCCGGCGAGCGCGGCGACTACTTCGTCAGCGCCCGGTAGAGCGCGTTGGCGCTCACCCCGGTGAGCTCGGCGACGATCGCGGCCGCCGGCCGGGGCTTGGCCCCCGCCGAGACGAGCCGCCGCAGCGCCTCAACGGCGGGTCCCGTGTCGGCCTCGGACGAGGAGGCCGGCGCGCCTCCGACGACCAGCGCCACCTCGCCCCGCGGCGGCGCGTTCGCGTACCGGGCGGCCAGCTCGGCGGCGCTGCCGCGCACCACCTCCTCGTGGACTTTGGTCAGCTCGCGGCAGACGGCGACCGGCCGATCGGCATCCAGCGCCGCCAGGACGGACAGCGTCGAGGCCACGCGGCGCGGGGACTCGAAGGCGACCAGCGTCTCCGGCGAGGACAGCGCCCGCTCGAGCTCGCCCCGCTTGCGCGGCAGAAAGCCCACGAATCGCCACCGGTCGGCCGGCAGCGCGCTGGCCACGAGCGCGGCGAGGGCCGCCGAGGGCCCGGGCAGGACCTCGACCGCGAGCCCGGCGGCGACGCACGCCTGGACGAGCACGAAGCCGGGATCGGAGACGAGCGGCGTGCCGGCGTCGGAGACCAGGGCCACGACCGCTCCGGCGCGCATCCGGGCCACGAGCTCGCGGGCCCGCTCGCGCTCGTTGTGCTCGTGGTAGCTGAGCAGGCGCGCGCTGACCCCGTAGCGGTCCAGGAGCACCCGGGTGCGGCGCGTGTCCTCGCAGGCCACGACATCGGCCTCGCGCAGCGCGGCCAGGACGCGCAGGGTCACGTCCTCGAGGTTCCCGATCGGCGTCGGGCAGATGATCAGCCGCCCGGCCACGACACCTCGCGGACGCTCATGCGCTCGCCTGGGCGGCGACGCCGTCGAAGGCCATCGCCGCTGCCCCGACCATCCCGGCCTCGATCCCCAACTCGGCCATCACGATCCTGACCTCGTCCTTGGACGGCGGCAGCGCCCGGGCCGCGACCGTGGCCCGGGCCGGCGCGAGCAGCAGCTCCCCCGCGGCCATGACCCCGCCGCCGACCACCACGACCTGCGGGTTGAAGACGTTGACCAGAGTGGCGATGGCCACGCCGAGCCGGGTCCCGATCAGCTCGATCACCTCGATCGCGGCGGCGTCGCCGTCGTAGGCGAGCTCGGTGACCAGCGGACCGGCCAGCAGGTGGCCCTCGGCCAGGGCCCGGCCGAGGCCCGAGCCCGGGCGCTCCCGGGCGATGCGAGCCGCCTCACGAGCCAGAGCGGTGCCGGAGGCCAGCGCCTCGACGCACCCGTGGTTGGGGCAGTTGCCCTGGCAGCGGGGACCGTCCATGTCGATGACGATGTGTCCCAGCTCGGCGGCCGCGCCGATCGCCCCGCGGTAGAGCTCGTCCCTGAGGATCAGCCCGCCGCCGATCCCGGTGCCGACGGTGAGCATCGCCGCCTCGCTGCAGCCGGCCGCCGCGCCGGCCCGGTGCTCGGCCAGGATCGCCATGTTGGCGTCGTTGTCGACGAACACGGGCAGGCCGAGGCGCTCGGTCATCACATCGGCGAAGTCGATGTCGGCCAGCGGGAGGTTGATCGCGATCACGGCCCGCCCGGTCCGCTGGTCCATCAGACAGGGAATCCCGAACCCGACGGCCACGACCTCGCCGCCAGCCAGCTCGCGGACCTCCTCGACCGCCTCGACGGCGACGTCCAGGAGGGCCGGTTGATCGAGTCCGGAGAGCGCGCGCTGGGCGCGGTTATGCACCGAAAGCTCAGTGTCTACCGCGCCGGCGAGCAGCTTCGATCCGCCCATGTCGACGCCGATGGCGCGCCGGCCCGGCATGCCGTCACTATATTGGGGGTCTGCGGGAGCGAGGTGGTGCGGCGAGGCAGGTGCCGCCGGGGGACGGCTCGAATGCACCAACGAACGCGGACATGCCAAACAACCTCGAACAACGCCCATACAAGGTCTACCGAGCGGGCCCGAGAAGCCTCAAGTCGATCCTGCGCGGCGAGGAGGAGCAGCTGCCGGGGGGCGGCCGGCCGGGAGACGGGGGCCCGGGTGGCAGGCGGCCGGGTGGCGGACGGTGGCCCGGCGGCGAGCGCCCACCCGCGCGGGGCTGGCGCGACCGGATCACGCCCCGGCGAGTGATCCTGGGCCTGGTCGGCCTGATCGTCGGCTGGCTGCTTCTGTCGCTCGCGCTGTTCCTGATCAGCGCCCAGGTGCGCTCTGGCTCGCTGCCGGCGGGCGCGAGCGCCCAGCTGACGTCCGGTGGACCGATGCTGACCTCGGCCAACACCGTGCTGATCCTCGGGCTCGACAACCGCCCGACCACCGGGCCGGGGTCAAAGGAGGGTGGCGGCGCGAACACCGACGAGGCCGACGCCAACACCGACACGATCATGCTGTGGCGGATCGGCGGCGGGGTCTCACGCCGGCTGTCGATCCCCCGGGACACTCTGGTCAACATCCCCGGCCACGGCGAGTCGAAGATCAATGCGGCCTGGGCCTACGGCGGCCCCGCGCTGGCCCTGCAGGTGATCAAGCAGTTCACCGGCCTGCAGATCAACCACCTGGTCGTGATCGACCTGGCCAACTTCCCCAAGTTCATCGACGACATCGGCGGGGTCACGGTCCGCACCGGGAAGATCTGCTCGAACATCTCGGGCGGCACCGCCGACGGGGGCTTCACGCTCGACCTGAACCCCGGGGTCCATCACCTCGACGGCCAGCAGGCGATGATCCTGGCCCGCACGCGCGAGAACTCGTGCAACCCGGCCAGCAACGACCTGACGCGCGAAGCGGCCCAGCAGCAGATCCTCAACTCGATCAAGTCCCAGCTGCTGACCTTCCACACGTTCCTGCACCTGCCGTGGGCGGCCTGGGACGCCCCCGGGGTCGTGCAGACCGACATGGGCGGCCTGACCATGCTGCAGCTGTTCATGGCCTCGGAGATCGGCGGCTCGGCTCCGGTCAACCTGTTGAACGAGACGGGCTCGGTCTACAACGGCGAGGACGTCCTCATCCCCAACCAGGCCAACGTGCACGCCGAGGCGCAGAAGCTCCTGACCGGCAGCTGAGCGGTCAGTCCGACTTCGTGGCCGAGCTCGAGGCCTTGGAGCCCGAGTCGCCCTTGGCGTCCGATCCGGACTTGCTGTCGGTGCCGGTCTTCGAGTCCGAGCCCTTGCCGCCCTCGCCCGAGCTCTCGCTGTTCTCGCGAGCTCGCCGGCGGGTGCCGTAGTCGGTGTTGTAGAACCCGGAGCCCTTGAAGTGGACCGCAACCGGGTGGAACACCCGCTGGACCGGCGCGTCGCAGCTCTCGCACGAAACGATCGGGTCGTCGCTCATCCGCTGCATCACCTCGAACGTGTGACCGTGCTCGCACCGGTACTCGTAGATCGGCATAGCTTCACTAAGTGTAGCTCCGGGATCCTGGCACTCTCAAGGTGAGAGTGCCGAGCGCGCATGCGCGCTCGGCCGGCGGGCCGCATGCGGCCCGCCGTCGGGTGGCCGCATGCGGCCACCCGCAGGCCCGCGCATGCGCGGGCCTGAATACCATCCGCCTCGATGCCCACAGACGTCGTGACCATGGACAAGATCGTTTCGCTGGCCAAGCGGCGCGGGTTCGTGTTCCCGAGCAGCGAGATCTACGGCGGCCTGGGCTCGAGCTATGACTACGGCCACTACGGCGTGCTCCTGAAGAACAACGTCAAGAACCAGTGGTGGCGGGCCATGCTCCAGGAGCGCGACGACATCGTGGCCCTGGACTCGGCGATCATCCAGCACCCGCGAACGTGGGAGGCCAGCGGGCACCTGGCCGGCTTCACCGACCCGCTCGTCGACTGCCGCACGTGCAAGCTGCGCTTCCGGGCCGACAAGCTCGAGGAGGCCCAGTGCGGGCGCAAGCCCTCCAAGCACCCGGGCGAGACCCCGGAGTGCGACCTGACCGAGGCCCGCGACTTCAACCTGATGTTCGAGACCACGGTCGGACCGGTCAAGGAGGAGGGCTCGACGGTCTACCTCCGGCCCGAGACGGCCCAGGGCATCTTCCTGAACTTCAAGAACTACCTGCAGTTCTCCCGCAAGCGGCCGCCGTTCGGGATCGCCCAGATCGGCAAGAGCTTCCGCAACGAGATCACGACCGGGAACTTCATCTTCCGGACCCGCGAGTTCGAGCAGATGGAGATGGAGTACTTCGTCCCCCCCGAGGAGGCGGGACGGTGGTTCGAGGACTGGCTCGAGCAGCGCATGAACTGGTGGACGGAGCTCGGGATCCGGCCCGACCGCCTGCGCCTGCGGGCCCACGACGAGGAGGAGCTCTCGCACTATTCGAGCGCCACGAGCGACGTCGAGTACCTGTTCCCGATCGGCTGGTCCGAGCTCGAGGGGATCGCCAATCGGGGCGACTTCGACCTGAGCCAGCACGCCGAGTTCTCAGGCCAGAAGCTCGAGTACGTCGACACGGCCTCCGGCGAGCGCTACGTCCCGCACGTGATCGAGCCGGCGTCCGGCGTCGATCGCGCGCTGCTGGCCTTCTTGGTCGACGCCTACGACGAGGACGAGATCGAAGGCGAGCGCCGCACCGTGTTGCGGCTACACCCGGCGCTGGCCCCGGTCAAGGTCGCCGTGCTCCCCCTGGTCCGCAAGGACGGCCAGCCTGAGCTGGCCACCGAGGTCTACCGCGATCTGCGCCAGCGGGTGCAGGCCGAGTACGACGAGGGCGGGGCGATCGGGCGCCGCTACCGGCGCCAGGACGAGATCGGCACCCCGTGGGCGGTGACGATCGATCACCAGTCGCTCGAGGACCGAACCGTCACGCTGCGCGACCGCGACAGCCTGGCCCAGGTTCGGCTCCCCATCGGCGAGCTCGGGGACGTGATCGAGCTGCGCCTGCGCGAGCCCTGGCGCTCGCCGAAGCTCGACGGATAGGCGCCCCCGCCAAGCTCGCCGTCTTAGTCGCCCGGCCGATGAATGCGGATTCACCGCCGAGGGTGGCGGCGAATCCGCAAAGTCATCATGGCCTGCGCCCACCGTGGTGGGAAAGTCCCCACGACCCGCCCTTACTTTCTATTCAGTTGGCCGAAACCGGCCCTCGACAGCTCCGGGGTCAAAAGCTACACTGGTGAAGGATGTCCGCGACGATCCTCGCCGACCAGGTCTCGTACGACGATCTGTACTCGCGCTGGGAGCAGGGCAACTGGAGCGCCATGGCGATCGACTTCGCCACCGACCGCGAGCAGTGGCGCGACACATTCACCGACCTCGAGCGGCGCGCGACGATGTGGACGTATTCGATGTTCTTCCACGGCGAGGACTCGGTCGCCGACAACCTCTCGCCGTACATCGACGCCGCCCCGCTCCAGGAGCAGAAGTACTTCCTGGCCACCCAGCAGGTCGACGAGGCTCGGCACGCGGTGCTGTTCGGGCGGTTCATGCGCGAGGTCGTCGGCGCGGGCGCAGACATGGCCACGGCGCTCGAGGCGACCCGGCCCGAGCTGACGTGGGGCTTCAAGAAGGTCTTCGCGCGCCTGGACCGGATGGCCGACGAGCTCCGGCGCGACCGGTCCAAGCCCAAGCTCGCCCAGGCCATCACGCTGTACCACCTGATCATCGAGGCCACCCTGGCCCAGCCCGGGCAGCACCTGATCGAGGAGTCGCTCAAGCGGCGCGACCTGCTGCCGGGCTTCCGCGAGGGGATCGCCCACGTCTCCAAGGACGAGCAGCGCCACATCGCCTTCGGGGTCAAGATGCTGGCCGACCTGATCCGCGAGGATCCCGACTGCGGGCCCGCGATCGAGGAGCTGCTGCGCGAGGTCTTCCCCTACGAGGCCGCGGTGTTCGTGCCCCCAGGCTGGGACGAGCGCTACGTGACGTCGTTCGGCTTCACGCTCGAGGAGATCTTCGCCTACGGCGCCGACGCGATTGAGAAGCGGCTGCGCGCCGCCGGCCTCGAGCCCGAGAAGATGCGGGTCGGGCTGCCCTTCGACCTGCCCGCGGAGGAGCGCGCCCGCCGGGGCCTCGCGCTCCTGCGCGCCGGGTACCTCGGAGAGCCGAACGGACCGGTGAAGCAGAGCCCGGCGGTCACCGCGCTCCTGTTCGACGGCCTGCGCCGGCAGCTCGACACCTCGGTGGCCCCGGGCGCGACGATCGAGTGGCGGTTCGCCGACGCCGAGCCCTGGCACGTGCGGATCGACAATGGCACCGCGTCGGCCGCGCCCGGGCGGGCCGAGCATCCCGACCTGGTGTTCCGCTGCCGCCTGCAGGACTGGTGTGACGTGACCGCCGGGCGCACCGCGCCGTGGCGGGCCACGCTGACCGGCAGGATCCGGCCGAGCGGCAAGCTGCGGCTGCTGGTTCGCATGCCCAAGCTGTTTGCCTGAGGCGTTCGCGCTCGCGCTGGCGCTGACGGCGCTGGCCGCCGCCCTGACCGCGGCCGTGGCGCGTCCCGGATGGCTGCCGGAGGCGCTGGCCGCGAGCGTAGGGGCGGTGGCGCTCGTCGCCTTCGGAGCGATCAGCCTCTCGGGCGCGCGTCACGCGCTCGGGCAGCTCGGCCCCACCGTGGGCTTCCTGGCCGCGCTGCTCGTGCTCGCCGAAGGCTGCCGCCGCGAGGGACTGTTCACCGCGCTCGGCCGGCTGATGGCCGACCGAGCCCGCGGACGGCCGCGCCGGCTGCTGGCCCTGGTGTTCGCGGTCTGCGCCGCGGTCACCGCGGTGCTCGGACTGGACGCCGCCGTCGTGCTCCTGACGCCGGTCGTGTTCGCCACCGCGACGCGCCTGCGCACGAGCCCCAAGCCGCAGGTGTACGCGTGCTCGCACCTGGCCAACTCGGCCTCGCTGCTGCTGGTCGTCTCGAACCTGACCAACCTGCTCGCCTTTCACGCCAGCCGGCTGTCGTTCGCCCGCTTCGCGGCTCTGATGGCGCTCCCATGGCTGGCCGCGCTGGCCGTCGAGTGGGTGGTGCTGACCCGGTTCTTCGCGGTCGAGCTCGACCGGCCGCACACCGGCGAGGTGGCGGCGCCGCGCCTTCCCGAGCCGCTGCCCCGACTGGCGCTCGCCGTCGTGACGCTCACCCTCATCGGCTTTGCCCTCAGCTCCGTGCTGGCGATCGCCCCGGTGTGGTTCGCCGTGGCCGGGGCCGTGGCGATCAGCCTGCCGTCGCTGGTGGGCCGGACGACGACGCCGCCGGCGCTGGTCCGCGCCGCCGAGCCCGGGTTCCTGGTCTTCGTCCTCGGTCTCGGCGTGATCGTGGCCGCCGCCGGCGTGAACGGGCTGCATTCCGCCGTCAGCGCCGTGCTGCCGGCCGGCGGCTCGCTCCCCGACCTGCTGGCGATCGCCGCGATCAGCGCCCTGCTGTCCAACGTGGTCAACAACCTGCCGGCGACGCTGATCCTCGTCCCCGTGGTCGCCGGGCTCGGGACCGGTCCCGTCCTGGCCGCGCTCGTCGGAGTCAACGTCGGCCCGAATCTCACCTACGCCGGATCGTTGGCCACGCTCCTCTGGCGCCGGGTGCTGCGCGCCGACGGCAATGACGTCCAGCTGCGCGAGTTCACAGAGCTCGGGCTGCTGACCGTGCCGGCCACGATCGTGGTGGCTACGGTCACCCTATGGCTGGGCGTGAAGGTGATCTGACGATGAGGGCCGTGATCTGGCTGGTGGAGGACACGTGGGAGGCCACGCTCGCCGAGGCCGACACGTTCGTCCCCGCGGGCGCCGAGATCACCCTGCTCTACGTCGTGGCCACCGACGCCGAGACCGTGATGCACGGAGCCCGGGCGGGGCTGCTCGGCCGGCGCCCGGCGCCCCCTCCCCGGCACGAAGCTCCCGCGTCGAAGATCTCCGAGGAGGCCGCCCGCGGGCTGCTGGAGCAGGCCCGCGCGCGCTGGCACCGCCCGGCGCGCATCGAGATCAGGCGTGGACGAGTGGAGCGTGAGGTGGTGGCCGCCGCCGACGGCGCCGACCTGCTGGTCATGGCCCGCGACGGGGACCCCCGCCACCCCGGCCCGCACAGCATCGGGCCTCACACCCGGTTCGTGTTCGACCACGTCCCGTGCCGGGTGCTGCTCGTCTGGCCCGGCGAGCCTGGGGGCTAAGCGCGCGGGCGGGGCGGGCGCGTCCGGGGGCGCGGGGGGCGGGTCGGGGGGCGCGCGGAGCGCGCACGGACCCGCGGTGGGTGCGTCCGGTCGCGCGCCTCCTGGACGATGAAGCTCACCCCGCATACGACGAGCGCGAGGATGGCGAGCAGGCCGACGACCGCCAGCCCGGGGGCCAGGATCACGGCTAGGCTCGTCACCCCGGCGGCGATCGCGGCGTCGAGAAGCAAAGTGTTGCGCCTCACAGCGGCAGCCTCCGGTAGATCGCGCGCGGGAGGTGGCGCAGGACGGCGAACAGGAACCGCAGGCGGCCGGGGATCCAGATCGTCTGCGCGCTGCCGGCCAGCGCGTGGACAGTGGCATCGGCGACCGCCGCGGGCGTCGTGGCCATCGGGGCCGGATCGAGCCCGGCCGTCATCCGGCTCCGCACGAATCCCGGGCGGACGACGAGCACCCGCACCCCGGTTCCGGCGGTCGCGTCGGCCAGGCCCTGGGCCAGCGCATCGAGGCCCGCCTTGGCGGCGCCGTAGACGGGATTGGAGGCCCGCGGTCGCTCGGCGGCGACGCTCGAGAGAACGACCAGCGTCCCTGGCCTGCGCTGGGCGCGCAGCTGCCGCAGGCACTCGAGCAGCACCGAGCCGGCGCCGGCGAAGTTCACGCGCATGACCTCGAGCGCCTCGTCGCGGTCGGCATCGAGACCGGCCTGGGCGCCGAGGACGCCGATGGCCAGCACGGCGACCTCGAAGCCGCCACTGCGCTCGAACGCCCCGCCGATCACGCGCTCGTGACTGGCCAGATCCTCGGCGTCGAGTATGTCGAGCTCTCCACCGTTGCACCCGGCTCGCTCGAGCTCGGTGAGCGCGATCCTGACCCGATCGGGGTCGCGCCCGAGCAGAAACGGTTGCACGCGGTCCTGGGCGGCCAGGCGCTTGACGATGGCCAGCCCGATCTCCGAGCTCCCCCCGACCAGGAGCACCCGTTCCGGCGACCGTGCGCTCATCCCGGCAGCAATCCGGTCCGCATGGCCAAGTCGGACATCCACACGCGCTCGGGATCGAGCACCTCGCGCGCGGCCCGCCATTCGTCCAGACGCGGGTACATGGCGGCGAGGGCGTCGGGTCGCATCCTGGCGTCCTTGGACAGATACACACGCCCGCCGGCGCCGGCGACCAGCTCGTCGAAGCCGCCGAGCAAGAGATCGACGCCGCCGGCCGAGCGGGGCACATCGAGGGTCAGGGTCCAGCCGGCGATCGGGAACGACAGCGGCGCCGCGTTGGCCGGGCCGAAATCCTTCAGGACCGCGAGGTAGCACGGTACGTGGGCACGGCGGAGCCGCTCGATCACCGCGTGCAGCACAGGCTCGGACCCGTGGGGAACGACCAGCTGGTACTGGACCAAGCCAGGCCGGCCGTAGAGCCGCGGCCAGGCCTCGAGCGCGTCGAGCGGAAACATGTGGTGGCCGATGCTCTCCAGCGCCCCGCGAACGGTGCGCGGGGCGCGGCGGAAGCGCAGCTCGTTGAACGTGCGGGCGGTCGACGGCCGCAGCGCCCAGGCCGGCCACCACTCCGGGACCGTGGCCCGGGCCCTGACCGTGGCCAAGCCGGCTGACTCCGCGCTCAGCGCCGTCGCCGGGCCGGGGAGATGGTCGGCGCGGGTGACCACACCCCGGCCCGGACGCTCGCAGAGCAGATCCAGCCATGCCACCCGGTAGCGGCCGCCGGGCGCGGTGAGCGCGCTCAGCGCCCCGTCGAGATCCCGCACCCGATCGTGGTCGACCGACAGCAGTGCGCTGTCGATCTTTCGCAGGCGGATCCGCGCCCACACGATCACGCCCGTCAGCCCCATCCCACCGAGCGTGGCCGCAAACGGCTCGGGATCACCCTCCGGCGTCAGCTCGAGCAGCTCACCCGACGAGGTGAGCAGGCCAATGGCCTCGACATGGGCACCGAATGTGCCGTCGCGGCCGTGACTCTTGCCATGGATGTCACTGGCGATCGCGCCGCCGACCGACACGTGCTGGGTCCCGGGGAGGACCGGAACCATCCACCCCGCCGGCACCACGCGCGCCAGCAGCTCGCCTATCGTGACCCCAGCGTCAGCGGTGGCCACACCGCGCCCGGAGTCGAGCTCGAGGCCCTTGAGGCGGCCGGTCTCGAGGACCAGGCCACCGTCGAGCTGGGCGGCATCGCCGTAGCTGCGGCCCATGCCCCGGGCGATCGCCCCGCCCTGAGCACCGCCGGGCGAGAAGCGCAGATCGAGGGCCCAGCGCAGCGACTCGAACCGGTCGGGGCGGACGAGCCGGACCACCGCCCCCCGGCCGCCGCCCCAGCCGCTCACGCGGGCCATGCGCGGGGCGATCGTCGAGAGGGTCAGCGGCCCCTCCGGGAGGGTGACGTCAGCCGGCGGCATGGACCTCGAGAGCGAACAGCAGCAGCCAGACAGAGCCGGCGACGGCCAACGGGCGATCGCCCAGCAGCAGGTCCTCCGGCGCTTCGCCCTCCCCGGCTCGCAGCAGCGACCAGTAGCGCAACAGGCAGCCGGAGAACGGGATGATGGTCAGCGGGCGCCAGGGCACGCCATGGACGGCGGGCAGCGCGAGCGCCCACACGCAGTAGGCGATCAGCGCGCCCAGCCCGCTGGCCGCGATCGTCACCCTCAGCCACTCCCGGCGATAGGCCAGGAGAACACGACGTCCGCCGCCGGTGAGTACCGAGGCGCTCCGGCCCAGCTCCGCCTGACGTTTGCCCGCGGCCACGAACACCGCGGCGCACGTAACCACGAGCACGAACCACCGCGACAGCGTCACCGGTGGAGCGACCCCACCGGCGAGCGCCCGGAGCACGAACCCAGCCGCAATCGCGAGGATGTCCAGGACCAGCAGATGGCGCCAGACCAGCGTGTAGCTCATGGTCACGGCGACGTAGGCCAGCCCGACCAGCACCAGCAGCGGGCGGACGAACGTGCACAGGACCAGGCCGAAGCCGATCAGCGAGACGCCCAGGGCCAGGGCGAACTGGGGATCGAGCTCGCCGGCCGCGATGGGGCGCGAGCGCTTGCGGGGATGAAGCCGATCCTCCGCGGCGTCGCGGACGTCGTTGATGGCGTAGATCCCGGAGGCGAGCATGCAGAAGGCAACGAAGGCCAGGCCGACGCGGACCGGCACGTCGTCGTGCCCCAGCGCGCCCGCGGCGCCGGCCGCCGCGATCACCAGCGCGTTCTTGATCCACTGGCGCGGGCGGAGCGTGGCCAGCGCCGCCCGGACCAGGCCGCGACCCGCGCGCGGCACCGTGGCTCGTGCTCGGGGCATTCGGGCGGAACCGTACGGTGGCATTCTCAACAGCGGTTGTGCAGCACATGAGATGCCTCTCAGCTTCTCTTTAGCCTGCCCTCCGCTCGCTGCGGCACCCTGACACCCCGATGCTCGCACCCACGAGAGTGCACGAGCCGTACGCCCCGCGCTCTCCCCGGCGGCGGGCGCCGCGCCCCTCTTGCCCTCGCGGGTGGCGACGCATCCGACGGGTGGCGCTCCTGGCCGCCCTGCTGAGCCTGGTTCCGGTGCTGATCTCGTTCCTGAGCACGATGACGCAGCCGTCGAACTCGACGTTCTTCATCAACGCGGTCGAGTGGATGCGCGAGAACGGCGCGCGCGGCCTCGTGAACACGATTGAGAACTACTACTACTCGCTGACCGCTCCGGCCAAGGGCGGTCCGCCCCTGCGCAAGCTGCCTGGTCAGACGGGGGCCCTGGCCGCCGCGGCGTCGGCCGGTCATCCGGTCGTGCACTACTACCTGCCGCCGCCGATCGCACCCCTCACGAAGCGCCTGCCCGGCGAGGGCGTGTGGCACGCGACGTTCGCAGATGGCAGCTCACGCCCGCCGGTATTGATCACAAGCTTCCGGCCCGAGCCGATCGAATACCCACGCGTGGTCGTCGGCGTGGCATGGATCGACCACACCCGGACCACGACGTGGCTGTACCCGGGGATGCAGGAGCCGAGCGTGTCCCTTCCTTCGCGAGGGCCCGAACAGGTTCCGATGGAGTTGCGCTCCAAGCTCGTGGCCACGTTCAACAGCGCGTTCAAGCTCGAGGACTCCGGCGGCGGGGTCGCGATCGGAGGCCACACGTACGCATCCATGAAGCCGGGAATGGGAACGATCCTGCGCTACACCAACGGCCGGGTCGACGTGATCGACTGGACCGGCGGACCCGACGTGCCCGCGGACGTGGTCTACGCCCGGCAGAACCTGCCGCTGATCGTCGACAACGGGAGACCCAACCCGAATCTGAACGACGGTCCCCAGTGGGGAGCCACGCTCGGGAACGCGGCGCTCGTGTGGCGCTCGGCCGTTGGCGTCGATCGCTACGGGAACCTGATCTACGCCGCCGGGCCCGACCAGGGTCTCGCCTCGCTGGCCTCGACGATGATCCACGCGGGCGCGGTCCGCGCCATGGAGCTCGACATCAACACCTACTGGACGAGCTTCATCACCTATCGCAATCCCGGCGCCGGCGATCCGGCCAACCTGCTCGCGGACATGGACCGCTCGCCACTGCGCTATCTGAGCCCCGACGATCGGGACTTCTTCGCCGTTTACGCGCGCTGAGCGGGCGATCGTGCCGTCGGTCAGGCGATCGTCACCGCCACGGCGGTCGAGGCGCCGGCGCCGTTGACCGGACCCGCCGTGCTGCGCGCGACGAGCACGTAGTTGCCCGGCGGCAGGACGGTGATCTCGGTGCCGAACTGGCCCCCGGAGGCAGGGATGCGCTTGCTCTTGACCGGCTTGCCATGGGTCCGGCCGGACCGATACACGTCGATGATCACGTGCCCCTTGGGGGGCGAGATCGTCCCGCTGAGCTGGAGCGGGCTGGCGGAATTGACGCTCAGGGTGATCACGGGCGGGACGCTCACGGCCATCCAGTCGCTGACCGTGGCCGGGCTCGGCCGGTGCAGGACGCGCAGCGTCGTGTTGGCTTCGAGCGTGAGGGGGAAGCTCCACGAGCCGTCGGCGGCCGTGGTCGTGGTGGCGATCGTGGTCGTGCTCACCGCGAGTCCGTTGATCGTCAGCCGCTGAAGCTCGAGCGGCGCTCCGGCCAGCGGCGGCCCGCCCCGCAGTCCCAACCGGCCAGACACCGTAAACGGCGTGCCCGCGGTGGCCGCGGTTAGCCGCGGGGTCACGGTGAGCCGCCCCGGGGTGCCGGCGAGCGCGGTGATCCTCGGGCGGATCGACGGCAGCTCGGCGTAGAAGGCGTTGCCAGGACAATCGGTGGTATCACCGTCGCGGTGCCCGGCGACCCGCGGGAGCGACACGTGAGCGCCGGGCCCGAACGGGGTGTAGAAGTAGTCGGCGGGATCGACGACCACCGTGACTCTGCCGTGGGTGGGGATCCCGTGCAGCGAAAGCTTCCAGGCCAGTAGCCGTTCGAGCGCACTGACCGCGGCCGCGGACGGGACCACGTCCATGAAGTCGCCCAGCACGGCGACGCCCGTGGACTCCTCGTTGTAGCCGCCCGCCTGGGCTCCGACCACGGCCATGTCGATGCCGCCGGCCCGTCCCTCCCAGATGCGCCCGTAGAGGTCGATGAGGAAGTTGTAGGCGATGTCCCAGAACCCCCGGACGAACCGGTGGTAGTCGAAGATCGCCAGCAGCATCGCCGGAACCTCGCCGGCGCTATAGCCGTTCGGGTTCACGGTGTGGTGAACGAACCCCAGTTTGACCGTCCCGTACTCGGGGTCGTGTCCGGGTCTGGCCTGTCCTTGAGCCCACGCCGCGCGCGCGATGATCGGCGGCTGCCCGGGACCGGCGTCGAGCATCGGCTGCGCCAGGGGCAGCGCCTGCGCCGCCCGGGCCAGGAGTCGAGCCGGAGCGCTCACGAAGTTCACCCGTAGCCCGCTCACCGGGCCGGCGGCGCGGAGCTGGAGATGGTCGGCGGCGCCCGTCCACACCGGCTCTCCGAAGGCGTCCGGACCGCGCCGCGGACCGTCCTGATCGTGGCCGAGGACGGACGCCGGAACCCACGGGCTCCAGCGCCCGTCCGGCGCCTGGGCACGCAGCTCGATCGTCGCGGCGGCCGGCCGCAGCCACTGCACGCCCGCCAGCACGAACCGCTCGGGAGCGAGGATTGGCGGCGATTCACCTGACAGCGCGCCGATCCAGCGGCTGGAGAGCGGCCGGCGGGCGCCGAGCACACCGGCCACGCCCCGCGCAGGCCGGACGAGCGAAGCCGCCCCAGCGGCGGCAGCCCCACTCAGAAGAACCCGTCGAGTCACGTTTCCGGACGCGTCCCCCATCGCCAGCGACGCTAGCGCGCCTTACCAAGCCCAGCTAAAGGGCCGAGCTGCTTCAGCGCACCTTGGCCTGCACCGTGACCAGGAAGCCGCCTGGCGCGGGGGTCGCGGCGATGGTCTGCACCGCAATGGCGGGGTTCGAGAACACGGTGACGGTCGCCAGTCCTCCGAAGGGCAAGTCGGGGGAGACGACCAGCGCCCCGTTCTCCGGCCTGACCGTGGCATCGACGGTGGCGGTCAAGCCGAGCAGCGTGGCCGTGCCCCGGAGGGTCAGCTGACCACCGGTGGAGGCCACGGGCTGGACGGAGTCCAGGATCGGCAGCGCGCTGCGCAGGTCGGCCTCGCTTACCGTCGCGGTTCCGGTCAGCTCGCTCCCGTGTTTGTGAAGGGTGGCGCTGTGCAGGGTCACCAGACCGGTCTGGACCAGGCGCGCCGAGGCGTCGAGGGTGCCCACGTTCGTGACCTGGCTGACCGTCGAGCTGAGCGAGCTCGGGGTGGAGCGGTACGTGCCCATCCGTATGGTCACGGTGTCCGCGTCGTGCCAGAGCAGCTTGATGGCCGGAAAGGCGCTGACGCTGACGTCGAGCACCGTTCCCGACTTGGCCAGGCGATCGCGCAGACGCTGCGCGGCGATCCCGGGAAGCACGAGCTGCGCGACGACGAGCACGACGAGCACGACGACCGCGGCGATGAGGAGGCCCATTCGGCGCATTCGCGCTCAGGTGCTGACTCCGCCGGCCGGGCGCAGCTCAGCTGAGTAGCGCCCGGGCCGCCTCGACCGCCGCGTGCATCAGCGGCCAGATGTCGTACTCGGGCTCACTGAGGCGGCGGACGGTGATCCCGTCGGCCAGGACGAACAGGAACGCCGCCACCGACTCGGGATCTCGCCGGAGGTTCAGGACGCCGGCCTCGCTCTTCGCGCGCAGCGACTCGGCCAGATGGGACCGCGTCCGCCGGCCGAGCGCAGCGAGCTCGACCGCGATCTCGTCGTTGCGCTGAGCCAGCGTGAGCATCTCGTGGAACATGACCGGCATCGCCGGTCCATCGCCCAGAAAGTCCTCGAAGCTGCGCACGAGCGCATCGAGGACCTGCTCCTCGGTCTGGGCGCCGGCGATCGCGTGCTCGAGCAGCTCGTTGCGCACGTCGCATTCGCGCCGGACCACCTCGACGAGCAGCCGCTCCTTGGTTCCGAAGTAGTAGTGCAGCAGTCCGCGGGAGACACCGGCCGCGCGTGCGACCTGGTCGAACGTCGCGCCCGCGCTCCCGCGCTCGGCCACGGTGGCGCGCATCGCCTCGACGATGCGCGCCGCCTTCTCGCCCGGCACCTCACGTGAGGGCGAGACATGAGTTGCCATGCTGCTCCTGACGGTCTAGGCCAACTGGCGGCTAGGCCGCGCCGACCGTCGAACCCGGAGCCGGGGACGCGGGTGTGGTCGCCGGCGGGGTGTACTGGAAGTCCTCCTCGGCGCCGAACAGCAGATCGAGCACCTTGGAGCGCAGCTTCTCGCTGGCCGCCAGGGCGACGGTGCCTCCGATCAACGCGATCATCACCTGGCGTGAGAAGGTGAGCCGCTTGCGCCGGGTGCGACGGCGCTGGGTCCGGCTGATCACGATCGTCACGTCGCGGGCGGCCCCGAGGGCACGAGCGAGCTCGGAGTGCAGCTTGCGGTCCTCGAGCAGCGCCCGGGCGTCCACCTTGCCGTTGGACACACGGCCGTAGGCGCTGCGGCTCGAGTTGATCGCCGTGCGGACGTTCTTGCGGAGCTTCGGATCATCGATCAACCGCTGGATGTAGGGGTTGGTCTTGGCCAGGGTGGCGATCTCCGCGACGTTGATCGGCGCCCTGGAGCGCTTGCGTCTTGATGGCATGGTTCTCCTCGTGCGCGTGGGCCTCGTTACTGCGGAGCATACGCTCAGATCGCGTATACCGCCCCTTCTTCGGCGAGCTCGGCCTCCCCGCCGAACGCCTCCGCGGCCTCGGCTTTGGCCCATTCCGAGTCGAGCTCGTCGGAGAAATGCGTGATCACCAGCCGCTTGGCTCCGGCCAGGCGCCCGTGCTCCCCGGCCTCGGCCGGGGTCAGGTGGCCCCGCACGCCGGTGCGCTCCGGGCGGGGCAGAGTGGCCTCGATCAGCAGCAGGTCGGTTCCGTGCGCGAACCGGATCAGCTCGGAGTTGGGGCTGCAGTCGGCGCTGTAGGTGAGCCGGGTGCCGCCGTTGCTGCGTAGCTCGATGGCAAAGGTAGTCATGAAGTGGGGCACCTCGCAGAACCGGATCTGGAACGGTCCGGCCTCGAGCTCGTCCCAGGGCTCGTATTCGCGCAGCGCGAACGCATGCTCGACCAGCTCCTCCTGGCCCCAGCACCCGGCGATGTGACGGAACATCGCGGTCGCCCCGGGGGGCGCGTACAGCTCGGGCCGGGCCGGGGTGCTCGTTCCCGGCCAGCCGCCGACCGGAACCGGCTGCTGCCGGGGCGCGTAGGTGAGCGCGTAGCTGAACGGGATCAGGTCCAGGAAGTGATCGGCGTGCAGGTGGCTGAGCAGGACCGCGTCGAGATCGACGTAGTCGACGTGGCGGCGCAGCTTGGAGAACACGCCGTTGCCGCAGTCCAGGAGCAACGAGTAGTCGTCGTCCTGGACCAGATAACCGCTACACGCGCCGTTTGCGTCCTGCCAGGCCGGCGACTTGCCGAGCACGGTGATCCGCACTCTGTCTCCTCTCTCGTCGAGCGCTAACTCTAGCCTTGTGGCCAGTGACGTTTGATCTTCGGGTCCATTAGTGATCCCCCTGCCCCTAGCATCGGAGTGGCGGCGCGAAGCCTTGAGAACGAATCTCTGGCTGGTGCCTGCGCTCGAGGTCATCGCGGCCGTCGCGCTCTACTTCATCACGCACGCGATCGACCTGGCGGCGTACCACCACTCGCTGACGCTCCCGTCCTGGGTCAACTTCGGCTCCGCCGACGCCTCCCGCGAGATCCTGACCACGCTGGCCGGCGCGGTGATCACCGTCGTCGCGCTCGTGTTCTCGATCATGATCGTGACGCTGACCCTGGCCTCGACCCAGTTCGGCCCGCGGATGCTGCGCAACTTCATCCGCGACCGGGGGACGCAGTTCACCCTCGGGACGTTCGTGGCCACGTTCGTGTACGCGACGCTGGTACTGATCTCGATCGGCGGCACCCACGGGACCTTCGTCCCCCACCTTTCGATCACCACTGCGGTCGCACTCGTGGCCCTCTCGATGGGCGTGTTGATCTACTTCATCAACCACATCGCGACGTTGATCCAGCTGCCGCAGGTGATCGCGAGCATCGCCAACGATCTCTCGAACGCGATCGAGGCGGAATCTAAGACGGTCGGCCCATCGCTCGAGACCGGGCCGTCCGTACAGGAGCTGCTGAACCGGATGGACGAGGGCGGCGGTATGGTCGGCGCGCCCTCCAGCGGCTACCTCCAGTTCGTCCAGCACCAGGCGCTGGTCCGTCTCGCCGCCGAGAAGGGAGCGGTGATCCGGCTGCTTCACCGCCCCGGGCACTTCCTGGTCCGCGGCCACGCCATGGGTACGGTATGGCCCCCGCAGGCCACCGCCGGGGTCAGCGACGCCCTGCGCCGGGCCCACATCACTGGCTCAAGCCGGACGCTCGCTCAGGATCTCGCGTTCGCCGTCGACCAGCTGGTCGAGATCGCGATCAGAGCCCTCTCCCCCGCGGTCAACGACACGTTCACGGCGCTGACCTGCATCGACTGGCTCGGTGACAGCCTGTGCAAGATCACCGCCCGCTGGCATCCGGTCCGCGTGCATCGTGACGTCCACGGTTACGTGCGCGTGATCACCGCTCATGTGAGCTATGAACGCCTGGTCGAGCGCGCGTTCGAGAAGATCCGCCAGGCCGGCCGGGGGATGCCGGCGGTCATGATCCGCCAGCTCGACGCGCTGGCCAAGATCATGGCCTACACGAGTGGCGCCGAAGAGCGAGAGCTGCTGCTGCACCAGGCCCGGATGATCCAGCGGTCCAGCGAGGAGTCGGTCCCCGAGCGCAGCGATCGGGCCGACGTCAGCCGTGCCTACGAGGAGGTGACGGCGGCGGCGGCGGCGATGACCTACGGCGAGGCGGTGAGGACCGCCGGCGAGGACCTTCAGTGACCTTCGGACCGTCCCGCGTCGCGCCGGGCTGAGCGCTCGATCAGCCAGCCGATCAGCACGGTGAGCACGACCACCCCGATGAATCCGCCGATCAGGGGCCAGTACATGGCCCTAAACATATAGGAGCCGGGCGCTGGGGGCGCGGGGCGCCGACACGGGCCGGGCACGCGTCGACCCGGGCCGCGCGCGCGGGGCGCTAGGCGTGAAGCGCGACCTGCTCGTTGGCCGACGGGAACGCCCACGCCACCTGTAGTCGGCGCTCCTGACGGAACACGAAGCGAAGCTGGCTGGGCGGCCGCAGACCGTCGGGGTGAGCGGGCCGGAAGGTCGCGCACGGCCCGATCTCGGAGACCGCGCAGAGAAGGTTCTTGTGAAAGAAACAGTCCTCACAACTGGCCTTCTCAGACGTGCGCCCATCCGCCATGCAATTCCTCCGGCCCCGGGGGACTGTTCGAACTACTGCGAGCATCAAAGCGCTTGCCGTCCGCCCGCGCAACGTCGATTTCCGGAAAACGCAACAACTTCGCAACATCGGTAAACGCCTGCAAACTGCGGGTGTTAATGGCGAGTGGGCGGGAACCTGCCGGATTTTCCGTAGCTTTCTGACCGATGGCGAGCGAGGACCGGAGCCAGCTGATCTCGCTGGCCGACTATGAGCGCGCTGCGGTGGCCTCGATGCAGCCCGGTCCGTACGGCTACGCCTTCGGCGGCGCCGGAGACGAGATCACCCTCGCGGACAACCTGGCTTCGTGGCGCCGGCTGGCGATCCGCCCCCGGATGCTGGTCGGAGTGGCCCAGCGCGACCCGAGCGTCAGCCTGCTCGGCACCCGGCGGCCGCACCCACTGATCATCGCCCCGATGGCCTTCCAGCGCCTGGCCCATCGCGAGGGAGAGATCGCGATGGCCAGGGCAGCCACGGCCACCGGCACCGTGATGTGCCTCTCGACCCTCGCCACCACGACCAGCGGCGAGCTCGCTCGGGCGGTGCCCGACGCTCCGCGATGGTTTCAGCTGTACGTGTTCGCCGACCGCGGGGTGACCCGCGAACTGGTCTCCGCGGCGGCCGAGCACGGGTACGAGGCGCTCGTGGTCACGGTCGACCTGCCCGTCATGGGGGTACGAGAGCGCGACCTGCGCTCCGGGGTACAGGTCCTCAGCGAGCTCACCTCGAGCGCGGTGGCGGCCGGTGCCCACGGGGCGATGACCCCAGTCCAGCTCGCGGGGCTGATCGATCCGTCGCTGAACTGGGGCGACATCGAGCGGTTCTGCACCGAAAGCCCGCTTCCGGTGATCGTCAAGGGCATCCTCACTCCGGAGGACGCACTCCTGGCCGCCGAGCACGGGGCGCGGGCGGTCGTCGTGTCCAATCACGGCGGCCGCCAGCTGGACACCGTCCTGTCGGGCGCCGACGCACTGCCTCCGATCGCCGATGCCGTGGGCGGGCGGGTCGAGATCATGGTCGACGGAGGGATCCGCCGCGGCACCGATGTGCTTAAGGCGCTGGCGCTCGGCGCCGACGCCGTGATGGTGGGGCGGCCGGTGCTCTGGGGTCTCGCCGTGGCCGGTGCCGAGGGGGCACAGCGGGTGATCGAGATCCTCCTAGGCGGAGCTCGACCTGGCCCTTGCTCTGGCCGGCACTCCCACCGTGTCCGACCTGGACCGGAGCTTTGTCTGCGCCGCTCCCTGGGTATCCCGCCTCGGATGAACGTCCTCGTCACCGGCATCACCGGCTACATCGGCTCGCGGTTGGCGCCGCGCCTGGTGCGCGATGGACACCACGTCCGCGGTCTGAGCCGCGATCCGCCCGAACCGGGGGCCGGCATCCCGATCCTGCGGGGGGATGCAGTGACGGGAGCGGGACTTGAGCGCGCATTGACCGGAATCGACGTCGCCTACTTCCTGATCCACTCGCTCGAGCCCTCGACCGACGAGGCGTTCGAGGTGCGCGAGCGGCGGGCCGCGGAGCACTTCGCGCACGCCGCCCGGGTCGCCGGCACGAAGCGGATCGTCTACCTCGGCGGCCTGATCCCGACTCAAGGCCCGCCGTCCGTCCATCTGCGGAGCCGGCTCCAGGTCGAGCAGATCCTGCTCGAGGCGGCGCCGTGCCCGGTGGCGCTGCGCGCCTCAATCGTGATAGGAGCTGGCTCGCGGTCGTTTCGCTTCCTGGTCCGGCTGATCGAGCGACTGCCGGTCCTCGCCGTGCCCGCCTGGCGTACCCGGCGCACCAATCCGATCGACGAGCGCGACGTGATCGAAATGCTCGCTCGGTGTGCGGCCAGCGAAGGTGTGTGCGGGCAGTCGCTTGACGCCGGGGGCCCGGAGGTCGTCTCGTACGACGAGCTGATCGACCGGATCAGCGATCACATGCTCGTTCACCGTCCGGCCGTGCGCTTCAACCGGCTGACCGTGACCCCAATCGCGAGCCGCGTCGCCGCCGTGGTAACCGGCGAGGACCACGAGCTGATCGGCCCGCTAATGGAGAGCCTGCAGGACGACCTCGTGGTGTCCGATCACCGCGCCAACGAGCTGCTCGACGTCAGGCTTCACTCACTCGACTCGGCGATCGAGCATGCGCTGCGCGGGTGGGAGGCGGTCGAGCCGCTGGCGGCCCGTTAGGGTCTGCCCAACTGATGAGCACCGTTCAAGTCATTACCAAGATCGATGCGCCGGTCGACCGGGTGTGGGAGACGGTCATGGACCCCTCCAAGCTCAAGGACTGGGTCACGATCCACCGCGCTCTGGGGGAGGTGTCCGCGCAGCCGTTGCGCAGAGGCTCGACGATGGAACAGGTTCTCCACCTGCGTGGGGTCTCGTTCCACGTTCACTGGACGCTCGTCGACGTCAACGCTCCGAACCACGCCGAGTGGGAGGGCCTCGGCCCGGCTCATTCGCGCGCCCGTATCCGTTACGTGCTCTGCCCGGACGGCGACCGCGCAACGGTGTTCGATTACACGAACGAGTTCACCCCGCCTGGCGGAAGGCTTGGGGCCGTGGCGAGCAGAGTCATCGTGGGTGCGGCGTCCGAGCACGAGGCAACCCGTTCATTGGCTCGTCTGAAGGCACTCCTCGAAAGCTCCTGACAGCTTTCTTACCGTTGCGATTAACCTGCTGGTGTATCTTTGGCGCGATCGGTAACCCACAGAAAGGGACCAGTTGGCTGATTTTGTCGACAGTACCGTGAAGGACATCGACGCCCGGTTGCGTGACCTCAAGCAGGAAGTTGGGAAGCTCGAGGCAGCCCGCTCGGCACTGGTCGGTGACCGGCGTGGACCAGGGCGCCCTCGGGGCTCTGGCACGCGTCGCACACGCGCAGCCAGTACGAGCACGAGCACGAGCACCACACCGCGCCGAAGGACACGCCGTGCCCGCGGGCGGCGAGGTGGAGCCACCCGCGCCAATCAGGCGCTGGAGCTGGTGCGAAGCCAGCCCGGGATCACGATTCCGCAGATCGCGAAGTCGATGGGCATCGAGCCCAACTACCTGTACCGCGTCCTGCCCAAGCTCCAGCAGGAGGGGCAGATCAAGCGCGACGGTCAGGGCTGGGTGTCGGCTGCCGCCGCTTGACCGGTACCTGCGCTGCGCGAGCGGCAACCCATCTAGTGAATGGACGCCGTCTCGGGTCTTCTGATTGTCGAGGAGACCGAGGCGGCGTCCGCGGCTCCTGACCTGGTGGCCGCTCGACCACTAGATCAGATCGAGCCGCTTCACCGCGTCACGTTCTTCCTTCAGTTCATTCACGGTTATGTCAATCCGCGGGCGTGAGAAGTCGTCGATCTCCAGCCCCTGAACGATCTCGTAGGCGGCACCCGAACAGGTCACAGGGAAGCTCGAGATCAGGCCCTCGGTGACCCCATAGGAGCCGTCTGACGATATCGCCATCGACACCCAGTCGCCGGGGGGCGTGCCGAGCACCCAGTCATGAACATGATCGATCGCGGCGTTGGCGGCCGAGGCCGCACTCGATGCGCCCCGGGTCTCGATCACAGTCGCCCCCCGCTTCTGCACGGTGGGAATGAACTCGCTCTCGATCCACTGTCGATCAGCGACGAGCTCGGCGGCGTTCTGGCCCTTCACCCGCGCATGCACGATGTCGGGGTATTGGGTGGTCGAATGGTTTCCCCAGATCGTCATGTTCGTGATCTCGCCGACACCGGCACCGACTTTCTCTGCCAACTGAGCCTTGGCCCGGTTGTGGTCCAGGCGCGTCATGGCGGTGAATCGTTCGCTGGGAATGTCCGGCGCGTTCGACTTGGCGATCAGACAGTTGGTGTTGGCCGGGTTGCCGACGACCAGGATCTTGACGTCCGAGGCCGCGCGCTCGTTCAGTGCACGTCCCTGTGGCTTGAAGATCCCTCCGTTGGCCTCCAGCAGGTCACTGCGCTCCATCCCCTTCGAGCGCGGACGGGCCCCGACCAGAAGCGCGATGTTCACGCCGTCAAAGGCCTCGCGCGGGTCGTCACCTAGCTCGACCCCGGCGAGCAGCGGAAAGGCGCAATCGTCGAGCTCCATCGCGGTGCCTTCTGCGGCTCGGAGCGCGTCCGGTATCTCGAGCAGCGACAGGTGGACGGGCGTGTCAGGACCGAGCAGCTGCCCACTGGCGATGCGGAACAGAAGTGCGTATCCGATCTGGCCGGCGGCCCCGGTCACGGCTACTCGTACAGGCGTTTGTGTCACAGGTTCATCTCCCGATCAGGGTCGTGGGTGGGGCCGGAATGTATACCCGCCCTCCTCACGACGCTGCCCCCACGCCCCCGGGTAGGGTGCGGGGGCGATGAAGATCGTCTACACGTACACCGACGAGGCACCGGCGCTGGCCACCCGGTCGCTGCTGACGATCGTGAGGGCGTACGCCGCCGCGGCTGGAATCGAGATGGAGGTGCGCGACATCTCGCTCGCCGGCCGGATCCTGGCCCAGTTCCCCGACTTCCTGCGCCCGGACCAGCGGGTCGCCGACGCGCTCGCTGAGCTCGGGGAGCTCGTCCATTCCCCGCAGGCGAACATCATCAAGCTCCCCAACATCAGCGCGTCCGGGCCACAGCTCAAGGCGGCGATCGCCGAGCTCCAGGGACAGGGGTACGGGATTCCCGACTATCCGGACGAGCCAGCCGACGATGGCCAGCGCGAGGTGCGTGCGCGCTACGACAAGGTCAAGGGCAGCGCGGTCAACCCCGTGCTTCGGCAGGGCAACTCGGACCGCCGGGCACCGGAATCGGTGAAGACCTACGCGCGCCGGCACCCGCACTCGATGGGCGCCTGGTCGCGCGATTCGCGCTCCCACGTCTCGACCATGGCCGACGGCGACTTCCGAAGCACCGAGCGGTCGGTCACCGTTCCCGAGGAGGGGGCGGTGCGGATCGAGCACGTGGCGCCGGACGGCTCGGTCACCGTGCTCAAGCACGGAATCCCGGTCCTCACCGGCACCGTGCTGGACGCCGCGCTGATGCGTCGCACCGCCCTGCGCCAGTTCCTGTCCGAGCAGATGGCGCAGGCCCAGGACCAGGGCGTGCTGTTCTCGGTCCACCTCAAGGCGACGATGATGCGGGTCTCGGACCCGATCATCTTCGGGCACGCCGTGCGGGCCTACTTCGCGGACGTGTTCTCGAGCTACGGCGAGGCCCTGCGGTCGGTGGGAGTGAACCCCAACGACGGCATGGCCTCGCTGTTGAAGGCGATCCAAAGGCTCCCCGACGATCAGCGCGCGGGGATCGAGGCGGAAATCGACGCCGCCTATGCCAACGGTCCGCCGCTGGCCATGGTCGACGCCGCCCGCGGGATCACGAACCTCCACGCGCCGAGCGACGTGATCATCGACGCCTCGATGCCCGCGGCGATTCGCTCGTCCGGGCAGATGTGGAACGCCGAGGGCGAGCGGCAGGACACCAAGTTCGTAATTCCCGATCACTCGTACGCCGCGCTCTACGCCGAGACCGTCGAGCATTGTCGTGAGCACGGGGCCTTTGACCCGGCGACGATGGGAACGACTCCGAACGTGGGACTGATGGCCCTGTCTGCCGAGGAGTACGGGTCGCACGACAAGACGTTTGAGGTCAGCGTCCCGGGGACGATCCGCGTGGTCGATCAAGCGGGGACGACGCTGCTCGAGCACGATGTCCAGGAGGGCGACGTCTGGCGGATGTGCGAGACCCAGGACGCGGCGATCGAGGACTGGGTCCGGCTGGCCGTCGCCCGAGCCCGCGAGACGGGGTGGCCGGCGGTGTTCTGGCTCGACGAGACGCGGGCCCACGACGCCCAGCTACTGAAGAAGGTCAACCGGGCGCTCGCGCAGCACGACACCGACGGTCTACAGATCGAGACCCTGGACGTCGGGGCTGCGGCCCGGTTCACGCTCGAGCGCGCCCGGCGCGGGGAGAACACGATCTCGGTCACCGGCAACGTGCTGCGCGACTACCTGACCGACCTG
The DNA here is from genome assembly GCA_963704385.1 of uncultured Solirubrobacterales bacterium. GTDB lineage: Bacteria > Actinomycetota > Thermoleophilia > Solirubrobacterales > Solirubrobacteraceae > Palsa-465. The sequence goes on along the minus strand of OY969904.1, from coordinate 2,809,580 downwards.
TTCCCGATCCTCGAGCTCGGGACCAGCGCCAAGATGCAGTCGATCGTGCCGCTGCTCAGCGGCGGCGGCCTGTTCGAGACCGGAGCCGGGGGGTCGGCCCCCAAGCACGTTCAGCAGTTCCTGGAGGAGGACCACCTACGGTGGGACTCGCTGGGAGAGTTCCTGGCCCTGGGACCGTCGTTCGAGCTGCTGGCCGAGAAGGACGGCAACACGCGCGCGAAGCTGCTCGCGCAGACCTTGGACCGCGCCATCGGCCGAGTGCTCGAGGAGAACCGCTCGCCCTCCCGAAAGGTGGGCGAGCTCGACAACCGCGGGAGCCACTTCTACCTGGCGCTCTACTGGGCGCAGGAGCTCTCGGAGCGGGGCGATGACGCTGACCTGGAGGCGCGCTTCGCTGCGCTGGCCGAGCGCCTGGCCGGCGCCGAGTCGAGGATCGTCGAGGAACTGGCCGCTGTCCAGGGCTCGGCGGTCGAGATCGGCGGGTACTACCGGCCGGACGCGGAGCGGGCGACGGCGGCGATGCGGCCGAGCGCGACGTTCAACGAGGCGCTCGACTCGCTGTGATCAGAGCTCGATGCTGTAGACGTCGCCCAGCTTGCGCTTCAGGTAGCTGACGAACGGCCCGACCGCGATCGGCCCTGCGACCACGCGCTCGAGCAGCTCGCGGCGCGAGAACTTGGAGCCGTACTGGTGGATGTGCTCGCACAGCCAGGCCCGGAGAGCGCTCAGCTCCCCGGCGCCGAGCTGCTGGTCGAGGTCGGTGATGTCCGCGCGGGCGCGCTCCCACAGCTGCCCGGCGATCAGGTTCCCGAGCGCGTAGGTGGGGAAATAGCCGATCGCGCCGATCGACCAGTGGACGTCCTGAAGGACGCCGCGGGCATCGTCGGGCACGTCGATCCCGAGGTACTCCTTGTAGCGGGCGTTCCAGGCCTCGGGCAGATCGCTCACGTCCAGGCGGCCGTCGATCAGGTCCTGCTCGAGCTCGAACCGGACCACGATGTGCAGGCCGTAGGTCGCCTCATCGGCTTCGACACGGATGAAGCTCGGCGCGACTCGGTTGACCGCTCGGTACAGCGTGTCCGGGTCGAGACTCTCGGTCCCCACGCCGAACAGGGCCGCGATCCTCGGCGCGAGCACCCCGCAGAAGGGCCGGCCGCGACCGACCATGTTCTCCCACATGCGGCTCTGGGACTCGTGGAGGGCCAGCGACTCGACCTGTCCGAGCGGAGTGCGCTGCAGCGCCGGCGCGATCCCGGCCTCGTACAGGCCGTGGCCGCATTCGTGCATCGCGCCATACAGCGCCGAGGCGAAGTACGTCTCGTCCCAGCGGGTGGTGATCCGCACGTCCTCGGAGCCGAATGAGGTGGCGAACGGATGGACGGCGTCGTCGATCCGCCAGCGGACCGGGTCGAATCCCATCCGCTGCACGACCTCGGAGACCAGCTGGCGCTGGCGATCGACCCGGAAGCTGCCGTGCAAGGCCGAGTCGTCCGCGCGCTCGGCGTCCTTGGCCAGCGTCGCGATCAGCGGCACGAGCTCGGCCTTCAGCTCCGCGAACAGCGCCGTCACCTCGGCCGAGGTGATCCCCGGCTCGTAGTCGTCCAGCAGTACGTCGTAGGCGGTCTCGAACCCGTCGAAGCACTCGACGTAGAGACGGGCCAGCTCGACGTTGCGCTCCAGGTAGGGCTCGAAGGACTTGAAGTCGGAGCTCATCCGAGCCCGGATCCAGGCCTCCTGGCCGATCGAGGCCGCCCGCGCCAGGTCCGCCGCGAGGTCGGCGGGCACTCGGCGCGCCTTCTCCCACCGGCGCCTGGTGACCTTGACTAGTCGTGCTTCGTCGCTGTCCGGAGGCGTGCCGTTGAGCTCCGCCTGAGCGGCGTCGAGCAGCGCGCCGACGTCGTCGGCGACGAACTTCTCGTGGCTGACCCGCTGCAGCGTGGCCAGCGCCTCCGCCCGGGCCACGCCGCCGGCTTGGGGCATCATCGTCTGCTGGTCCCACTCCAGGACGTGGGCTGCGTTACGTAGGTCCACGAGCTGCGCCATCCGTTCTCGCAGCTCATCGATCGAAGCAGTCATTTCCCCCCTCTATTCGGGAACCTTCGTTACTTCTACGAGGCTACCTCGTTTCCCTGTGTCACCATTGCCACATGCTGCGACGGCCTTCGATCAAGCTGGTGGACCTGTGGGGAATCCGCATCGGTGTGGACCGCACCTGGTTCGTGATCCTGTTCCTGATGATCTTCTGGCTCTCGGGGGACTTCCGCCAGGCGCTGCACAGCTCCGACCAGGTCGCGTACCTGACCACGGTCGTGACCGTGCTCGTGCTGTTCGGCTCGCTGATCATCCACGAGCTCGGCCACGCGCTCGTGGCCCGACGGCAGGGGATCGAGGTCAAACGCATCGACCTGTTCCTGTTCGGAGGCCTGACGCAGATGGGTCGGGACGCCTCATCGCCGGGAGAGGACTTCAAAATCGCCGCCGCCGGCCCGCTGGCCACGTTCCTCTTTGTCCTGCTCTGCGTCGCCGTCGACATCGCCATCGTCGGCCCGCACCGACTGGTGCACGCGGCGGCGCTCGACGGCACCGTCCAGATCACCCCGGTCCTGCTGGCGCTGAGCTGGCTGCTGTTCTGGAACATCCTGCTCCTCCTCTTCAACCTCGTGCCCGCCTTCCCGCTCGACGGTGGCCGGATCGCCCGGGCCATCGTCTGGCGCGTGACCGGCTCCAAGCGGGAGGGGACGAGGATCGCCGCCAAGCTCGGGCAGGCCTTCGCCATCCTCCTGGCCGGCGTGGGCCTGTGGCTGCTGCTGGCCTACCACAGCTTCAGCGGCCTGTGGCTGATGGCCATTGCCTACCTCCTCTATCAGTCGGCCCGCGGGGCGCTCATGCAGACCACGCTGACCGAGGGGATCGAGGGTGTCACCGTCGGTGACGTGATGGACCCGCAGCCCGTGGCGATCCCCTCGAGTACCCCGGTCAGCGAGGCGCTCGACTCCTACTTCCTGCGCTACGGCTGGTCCTGGTTCCCGGTCATCGACGGTGACGGCCACCTCCTCGGGGTCGCCCATCGCGACCGACTCCAGGCCGCCCACGACGGCGGCGAGGGGTGGCTCACGGTCGGCGCGGTCCTCGACGCCGAGGAGGGCGGCAGTTGGCGGATCGGCGAGGACCGCCCGCTGACCGAGCTGCTCTCCTCTGACTCCTTCGCCAAGCTCGGCGCCGTAATGGCCGTCGACCGCGAGGGCGTGCTGCGCGGCGTGGTCACCGTCGACCGGGTCCGCCGAGCGCTCCAGTCGGCGCTCGGCTCGCACGCGGTGTAGGGCGGCGGCGCGGCGGTCGCCAGCTCAGGGCGGCCCCCGGATGGCGATCGCACGACGAACCCCCTCTGAGCGAGTGGGTCAGGCGCGTGATCGTCCCTATGCGGCGACGGCATGACGAACCCCCCTTATCGGTGAAGGGTGTGTCATCTGGCCGCGCGATCACGCCACACACCCTCCCTCATCGACCATCGTTTGTTGCCCCATCGCCGCATAGGGACTGCCACGCATCACACCCTCCCTCATCGAAGATGGTTTGTTGTCCCATCGCCACATCGGGAGGGGCGCGGCAGCCTCCGGCCGCGCGAGTGCGCGGCCACCCGTCGCGCCTGAGCCGCGGCCATACCGCTACGCCCCAACCGCCCCCACCCCGCTACGCCCCAACCGCCCCCACCCCGCCTCCCCCAGCGACGGCCATCCCGCCGCCTTTAACATAGAATCGGACCAAGTGCCCTCACACGACGTGCTGATCATCGGTGCCGGCCTCGCCGGGCAACGGGCCGCACTGGCGGCAGCGCAGGCCGGGGCGGCGGTGGCGATCGTGTCGAAGGTCCACCCCGTCCGCTCGCACTCGGTCGCCGCCGCGGGCGGCATCAACGCGGCGCTCAACCCCGAGGACACCTGGGAGTCGCACGCGTTCGACACGGTGAAGGGATCGGACTACCTGGGCGACCAGGACGCGATCGAGATCATGTGCCGGGAGGCCCCCGACGAGATCCTGTACCTGGAGCATCTGGGCGTCACCTTCCATCGCGACGCCACCGGTCACCTGGGTACGCGCGCGTTCGGCGGCGCCTCCGCGGCGCGCACGTACTACGTGGCCGACATCACCGGCCAGGCGATCCTGCACGTGCTCTACGAGCAGCTGATGAAGCACCACGAGCGGCTCGACCGCTACGAGGAGTGGTTCACGACCGACCTGCTCAAGGACGACGACGGGCGGTGCGTCGGGGCCGTGTGCCGGGACCTGCGCGACGGGCGCCTCGACGTGTTCAACGCCAAGGGGACCATCCTGGCCACCGGGGGCGCGGGCCAGGCGTACGAGCCGACCACCAACGGCCTGATCGTGACCGGCGACGCGATCGCCCAGGCCTACCGGATCGGGGCCCTGCTGATGGACATGGAGATGGTCCAGTATCACCCGACGACGCTGGCCGGCAACGGGCTGCTGATCACCGAGGGGGCGCGCGGCGAGGGCGCCTGGCTGGTGAACGCCAAGGGCGAGCGGTTCATGGAGAAGTACGCGCCCAACAAGCTCGAGCTGGCCTCTCGGGACGTGGTCTCGCGGGCGGAGCAGACGGAGATCAACGAGGGCCGGGGGTTCCCGGACGGCACCGTCGCCCTGGACATAACCAAGGTCCCGCGCCGGCGCACGCTCGAGGCGCTGCGCGAGATCGTCAACATCGGGCGGGACTTCGCCGGGGTCGACATCACCCGCGAGCCGATCCACGTCCGCCCGGGGATGCACTACATCATGGGCGGCGTCAAGACCGACTCGAACGGCGAGACAAACATCCCCGGCCTATACGCGGCCGGCGAGGTCGCCTGCGTATCCGTGCACGGGGCCAACCGCCTGGGCGCCAACTCCCTGCTCGACACGCTGGTCTTTGGCCGCCGCAGCGGCGAGCTCGCGGCCACCCGGGCCGTTCAGATGCAGATGCCCTCGTCCTCCCTGGCCCGCGTTGCGAAGACCGAGCAGGAGATCGCGGCCATCATGCGCCGGCCGGCCGGGGGAAGGCGGATCGGTGCCATCAAGCACGAGCTCGGCCGGACCATGAACGAGTACGTGGCCGTGTTCCGCGACACTGACGGGCTGGCCAAGGCGCACGAGACCGTGCACCGGCTCAAGGAGGAGGCGGCCAAGGCCGCGATCGACGATCGCGGCTCGATCTTCAACCAGGACGTGATCGCCGCGATCGAGTTGGGGTACATGCTCGATTGCGCCGAGGCGATCGTCGTCGGGGCGATCGAGCGCAAGGAGTCGCGTGGAGCCCAGTACCGGACCGACTTCCCCGAGCGAAACGACGAGGAGTGGCTCAAGCACATCGACATCTCGGAGAACGGAGCGGAGGAGCCGAAGGTGTCCTATTCGCCGGTGACGATCACTCGCTGGCAGCCAGAGGAGAGGACCTACTAGTGACCCACAAGGAGGTCCGCTGATGCCCGAGTACACATTGAGAATCCGACGCTTTGACCCGAGGTCTGGCGAGGCGGCCTACTGGGACGAGCACACCGTCGATCTCGGCCCCAAGCAGTCGGTGCTCGACGCCATCCTCAAGGTCAAGGACGACGAGGACGGCTCGATCGGGATCCGCTGCTCCTGTCAGCAGGCCATCTGCGGCTCGTGCGGCGTGCGGATGAACGGCAAGCCCGGGCTGGCCTGCAACACCCACCTCGACGAGGCCGCCGAACGCGGTTACGGCACGGGCTGGAATCCCGATGACTCAGACGACTCCGGCGCGGAAACGGGCGGCCGCGACGTGATCTCGGTCGAGCCGATGGGGAACATGCCGGTCATCCGGGACCTGATCGTCGACATGGACGCGGTCCACTGGAAGAAGATCCAGCGCGTCACCCCGTGGCTGATCAACAAGGAGCCGATCCCCGAGCGCGAGTACATCGTGCCCCACGACAACATGGTCGACGTCACCCAGACCATGGCCTGCATCCAGTGCGGCGCGTGCGTGTCGGACTGCCTGTCGATGGAGGTGGACCCGGAGTTCATCGGCCCGGCGGCGCTGGCCAAGGCCTACCGGTTCGTCGGCGACCCGCGCGACGCCGAGCCGCTGGAGCGGCTCAACGACCTCGCCCAGGACCCGCACGGGATGTACGACTGCACCCACTGCTTCAACTGCATCGACGCGTGCCCCAAGGGCGTGGAGCCGATGAGCCAGATCATGCGCCTGCGCCGCCGAGCCGGGTCGGACTACGACATCAAGGACCGCAACAACGGCTATAGCCACGAGCACGCGTTCGTCAAGAACATCCGCAAGAACGGTCTGCTCCAGGAGGCCGACCTCCTCGCCGACTCCTACGGCGGCAAGTTCAACCCCCGGGCCGTGCCCGAGCTGGTCAGCGGGCTGCCGACGGCCCTGACCGCGCTCTCGCGCGGCAAGATGACGCCGCGGACGGCGCTCGGGCATCCGCACAAGGCCCCCAAGGAGGTCAAGGAGCTGTTCGACGAGATCGACGGTCGCGAGCCGCGGATCGAGTTGAACCTGTACGTCAGCGGATACGAGGACGAACCCGAGACTCCACCGAGTGCGCCCGAGGGCGGCGGCGCCACCGAGGAGCAGTCATGAAGGTCGCCTACTGGCCCGGCTGCGTCAGCCGGGGATTCACCCCGGAGCTGCACGGATCGATGGCCGCGGTCGCCCCGCTCCTCGACATCGAGCTGATCGAGCTCGACCGGGCGGCCTGTTGCGGAGCCGGCGTGATCGCCGAGCACAACCAGGAGCTGGCCGACACGCTCAACGCCCGCACGTTCGCCCTCGCCCAGCGGACCGATGGCGAGCTGATGATGAACATCTGCTCGACGTGCCAGGGCGCGCAGTCGGAGTGCCAGCAGCGCCTCGACGCCAACACCGACTACCGCGAGCAGGTCAACTCCAACCTGACCGGCGAGGGCCTGCGCTACGAGAAAGGCCTGACCAACAAGAACTTCCTGTGGCTCCTGGTCGAGGACATCGGGCTGGACGCGCTGCGCAGCCGCGTCAAGCGCCCCCTCACCAACCTGCGGGTCGGCCCGTTCTACGGCTGCTACATCGTGCGGCCGGTCACCCGGCTGGGAATCGACGAGGAACATCCCCGAGACCGCTACCTGCACCAGGTGATCGAGGCGCTCGGCGGGACAGTCGTCGACTACGCCGGCGTCTACAAGTGCTGCGGCTTCCCGATCATCACGATGAACAAGGAGGCCTCGCTGACCCAGGCCGGGCGCAACCTCGGCGACGCGGTCGACGCCGACGCCGACTGTCTGGTCGTGCCCTGCCCGCTGTGTCACCTGAACCTCGACCTCCAGCAGCCCGCGGCCGCCCGGGTGGTCGGGCGCGAGCTGGGACTCCCGGTGCTGCACCTGCCCCAACTGGTCGGACTCGCCTTCGGACTCTCGCCCAAGGAGCTCGGCATGAACAAGCACATCGTGCGGCCGACCTCGGTGATCGACTGGTCGACGTCGGTCGTCGCGGCCGGCTAGAGCGTCATGCCCGGCCTCCTGCGGCGCCTGCTCGGCCGGGCTCCCGGCCGGAAGCCCAGTGTGGACGCCACCAGCCCGCCGCCCGCCCCTGAACCCGCGGCCGGGGACCGCATCGAGGCGGCCCGCCGGCGATTGAAGGAGACGATCCCGGCGCCCGAGGAGCAGCCGACCCAGCCCGAGGAGCAACCGACCCAGCCCGAGGAGCAACCGGTCCAGGAATCGCCCGACGGAGCCGCGCCCCACCAATGAAAAGAGCGAGGCCGGGGCGCCTCGCTCTCGTCATTCCCTGTGGATCGGAAGCCGTAGGGGGGAAGGACCTCCCGAACCTTCCCGCAATACGTAGGAAAAATGGTCCCTCACAGCTCGGCCGTTGTCGTCCCCTCCAGGGGGTGAACTTGGGGGGATCGCGGGGGTGAGCCCAGAATCATCGGGGGGGATGAAAAGGGTGACATCTACTTCACCCTTCTCGGTCTGATCCCGATATCCTCTGCGCGTCTTGAGGTGCCGAGCGTGAAACGCGCGCCTGTCCGGGTGGCCGTAGCCGAATTCGAAGACATCGTCGCGCGCGGACTGCGGGGACTGATCGTCGAGGACGACAGCCTGGAACTGGTCGCCGACGGCGTCGATCACGGCCAGCTGGCTGCGGTGCTCACCGCCGAGCGCCCGGACGTGGCGATCGTGAACTTCGGCTCGCTCTCCAGCGCGTCCGAGCTTCGCGACCTCCACCGCCGCTTCCCGGTCACCAAGCTGGTGGTGCTGGCCAACCGGCCGACGGCCTCGGAGTCTCGCCAGATGCTCGCCTTCGGAGCGACGGCCTGCCTGTCGAAGAGCAGCGAGGCGCGCGACGTGCTGCACGCGATCCATCTCGCCTCACGCGGACTGCACGTGCTGCCGCCGACCCAGCAGGGAGAGCCGCCGCCCGCCGGGCCCGAGGTGCTGACCCCGCGCGAGGCGGAGGTAATGGAGCTGCTGCGGGCCGGACGCTCGAACGCCGAGATCGCGCACACCCTGCACGTCAGCGTCGAGACCGTGCGCACCCACGCCCGGCGGATCTACCGCAAGCTCGGGGTCAGGACGCGGCGCGAGCTGCGAGGGCTGGTCTAGGGGTCAGGACGCGGCGCGAGCTGCGGGGGCTGGTCTAGGGGTCAGGACGCGGCGCGAGCTGCGGGGGCTGGTCTGGCTCTCACCAGGTCGCGCTCGACCAGCGCCTCGGCGATCTGGATCGCGTTGGTGGCCGCTCCCTTGCGCAGGTTGTCGCTGACCACCCACATGCTTAGGGCCCGGGGGTGTGACTCGTCACGGCGCAGCCGGCCAACGAACACCTCATCGCGCCCCGCGGCCTGCAGCGGCGTGGGCAGGTCCTCCAGGACCACGCCGGGGGCGGCGGCGAGCAGCTGCCGCGCCTCGTCCACCGACAGCGGCTCGCGAGTCTGCACGTTTACCGCCTCCGAGTGTCCCGTCCGGACCGGGACCCTCACGCACGTGACGGCGATCGCGATCGACTCGTCCTCGAGGATCTTGCGCGTCTCGAACATCATCTTGCGCTCCTCGTTGGTGTGATCGTCGCCGTCCTCGAACGTGCCGGCGGCCCCGATCACGTTGAACGCGATCGGCTGCGGATACACCCTGGGTGGTGGCATCTCCATCCCGTGCAGGTCCATGTGGGCCTGCGTGTCCAGCTCCTCGATCGCGTCCCGGCCGGTCCCGGATACCGACTGGTAGGTGGCGACGACCAGGCGCTCGATCCCGGCCACACGGTGGATGGGCGCGAGCGCGACCATCATCTGCATGGTCGAGCAGTTGGGATTCGCGATCAGGCCGGAGTGCTGCTCGAGCGCGTGCGCGTTGACGTCCGAGACGACGAGCGGGATGTCCGGATCGCGCCGGAACGCGGACGAGTTGTCGATCACCGTCGCGCCGCGGTCGACGAACCGGGGCGCCCACTCCCTCGAGGGGCCTGCCCCGGCCGAGAAGAGGGCGATGTCGAAGCCGCCCAGGTCGGACTCGGGACTCAGTGCGCGCACCGTCAGGCCGTCGATCTCCGTGCCGGCGGAGCGCTCGGTGGCAAAGGCAACCACCTCGGACGCCGGGAAATCCCGTTCGCCCAGGAGCCGGAGCATCGTCCGCCCGACGACGCCGGTGGCGCCGACCACGGCGACCCGGTAGCCGCTCACCTGGCCTCCTGCCCGATCGGTCGCTCCTGCTGGACGTCTGCGGCGCCGAGCTCGAAGGCGTCGTGCAGGGCCCGGACCGCGTCGGGAACGTGCTCGGAGCGGATCACGCACGTGATCTTGATCGGGGAGGTCGAGATCATCTCGATGTTGATCTCCTTCGCCGCCAGCGTCTCGAATACCTGCGCGGCGACGCCAGGGTGCGAGCGCATACCCGCGCCTACGATCGAGACCTTGCCGATGTCGGGGTCGGTGTCGACCGAGGCGATTCCCAGCTCGGCCCGGACCGGCTCGAGCGCCCGCTCGGCGGCCCGCAGGTCCTCGTGCGCGAGCGTGAACGACACCTCGGCGTCCCGGCCCTCCGCGAGCGGCTCGTTCTGGATGATCGTGTCGAGGTTGCAGTTGGCGTCGGCCAGGGCCCGGAAGATGGCGGCGGCCGCGCCCGGGCGGTCGGGCACGCCGAGCAGGGTGATCCTGGCCTCCTCGGTCGAGTGCGTGACGGCGGTGATGAGGGGGTGCTCCATCGTCTCGTCCTCTCCTAGAACAACGGTACCCGGGCCATCCTCGAAGCTCGAGCGGCAGTGCATCCGGACCCCGTGGGTGCGCGCGTACTCGACCGAGCGCAGCTGCAGTACCTTGGCCCCCGAGGCGGCCATCTCGAGCATCTCCTCGAAGCTGACCTGGGGCAGCTTGCGGGCGGTCGGGACGATCCGCGGATCAGCCGTGAACACCCCGGCGACATCGGTGTAGATCTCGCACACTTCGGCGTCGATCGCCGCGGCCAGCGCGACCGCGGTGGTGTCCGAGCCGCCGCGGCCCAGGGTCGTCACGTCGTAGCTGGTGGACACCCCCTGAAAGCCGGCCACGAGCACGATCAGATCGTCCTTCAGCGCGTCCCGGATCCGGTTGGCGCGGACGTCGACGATCCTCGCCTTGGTATGCGATGTGTCCGTGACGATCCCGGCCTGAGACCCGGTCAGCGAGATCGCCCGGTGGCCGAGGTCGTTGATGGCCATGGCGCACAGCGCGCACGAGATGCGTTCGCCGGTCGACAGCAGCATGTCCATCTCACGCGGGTCGGGGTAGGGCGAGACCTCCCCGGCCATCGCGATGAGCTCGTCCGTGGTCGTGCCCCGCGCCGACAGGACGGCGACCACCCGCCGGCCGGCCTCGCGCTGGGCGACGATCCGGCGGGCGGCGCGCTTGATCCGGTCCGCATCGGCGACCGAGGTCCCGCCGAACTTCATCACCACCGTTCCTGTCATGGCCAGGAAGGGTACGGAGTCGGCGGCCGGGGCTTGGCCCGGGCCTAGACAGCCCGGCGTCCGGCCAGCGCCCGCCCGAGCGTCAGCTCGTCGGCGTACTCGAGATCCGCCCCCACGGGCAATCCGCTGGCCAGCCGGGTGACCGCCACGTCGGGGGCGGCCTCACGCAGGCCGTCGGCGATGTGCAGCGCGGTCGCCTCCCCGGTCGTCGTCGGGTTGGTCGCGATCACCACCTCGGTCACGGGGTGGGCGGGATCCCCTATAACCCGCTCGTACAGCTCGACGATCTTCAGATCCTCGGGGTCGATGCCGTCGATCGGCGATAGCGCGCCTCCGAGCACGTGGTAGCGGCCTCGGAACTCGTGCGTACGCTCGATCGAGATCACGTCCGCGGGCTCCTCGACGACGCAGATCAGGCCGAGGTCTCGGCGCTCATCCGCGCAGATCCGGCAGCGCGGACCGTCGGCCAGGTTGAAGCACACCTCGCACAGGCCGATCCGGGCCTTGACCTCCCTGATCGCGTCGGCCAGGGCCAGGGCGTCCTCGTCGCTGGCCCGCAGCAGATGGAAGGCCAGGCGCTGCGCGGTGCGCCCGCCGACTCCGGGCAGCTTCGAGAGCTCGGTGATGAGCCGCTGTACAGGAGGGGCGTACACGTCAGGCCCGCGGTGCCGCCGGTCCGGCGATCAAAGGCCGGGAAGTCCCAGGCCCCCGAGTCCCCCCGCGATCCCCCCGAGCTTGGCCGAGGCCAGCTCCTGCGCCGACCGGAGCGCCTCGTTGATCGCGGCCAGGACCATGTCCTGGAGGAGTTCGACGTCCTCGGGATCGACCGCCTCGGGTTCGATCGTGATCGACTTCACCTGCAGGTCGCCGGTCACCTGGATCGTGACCATGCCGCCGCCGGCCGAGGCCTCGACGACCTCGTCCTTGAGCGCCTCCTGGGCGGCCAGCATCTCCTGCTGCATCTTCTGGGCCTGCTGTAGCAACTGCTGCATGTTGGGCTGCGGCATCTACGCCTCCCCTTCCTCGGCATCGTTCTCCAGGATCTCCTCCGCGTCGAACTCCTCCACGAACCGGCGCACGAGCTCCTCCCCGGAGAGGACATCGGTTCCTGGTCGCGCGTCTGCCACCGGCATCTCGCGCAGCTCATAGCGCAGGGCCAGCCGATGGCCCGTGACCGCCCACAGCGCGTCGGACGCCGCCCGCCGGTAGTCGTCCTGCTCAGCCTTGCGCTTGAGGAAGGAGGCGCCGCCGGGGAAGGCCAGGGTGAGCTCGCGCTCGCCGACGGCCACCGGGCGGGCGGCCTCGAGCGCGCCGGCCAGCATCGCGTTGTCGCCCCGGACCAGATCGACCACGGCCGGCCAGGACGACACGGCCGACTGCAGCTCGAGCGCGTCGGCGGCGGCCCGCTGGCCGTCCCCCGCGGACGCCGGGGCCGGAGCCTCGGCCGTCTCGCGCTCCGGCGCGGGCGGTGCCGGGGCAGGGTCCGGAGCGCCCTCGGCTGAGCGGCGCTCCAGTCGCTCGATCCGGGCCAGCAACGCCGCGGTCGACGGATCGAGTTCGGGCGCGGCCGCCTTCACCAGCACGAGCTCCAGCTGGATCCTGGCCTGGGCGCCATCGGCGGTCGCCTCCAGCGCCTCGGAGATCAGGTCCAGCACGCGGACGGCGTCGGTGCGCGAGAGCACGCCGGCCTGCTCGACGAGGCGGCCGTCGCGCTCTGGGGTGACCCGCAGCTCCGAGGGCACCTCTCCGAGCACCTGGACCACGAGCAGCTCTCGCGCGTGGGTCTCGAGGTCGCGCAGGATCTGGCCGGGATCGCGCCCCGAGTCACCGAGACTGGCCGCCGTCCGGAGCGCCTGAGCAGGGTCGCGGGCGGCGACCGTGTCGATTGCGTCGAACAACTGCTCTGAGTCGGTGACGCCGAGCACGGCCAGGACGTCTGGGGCTTCGATCCGTCGTCCGCCCGCATAGGTGACCAGCTGCTCGAGCGTCCCCAGCGCGTCGCGAAAGCTGCCCGTGGCGTGCCGCGCGATCAGGGCCAGGGCGCCCTGGTCGACGTCGATCCGCTCGGCCTCGACCACGCGGCCGAGCACGGTCGCGACCTCGTCGACCGACGGGCGCACGAAGTCGAAACGGTGGCAGCGGTCGACGACGGTCGGCAGCACCTTCTGGGCCTCGGTGGTGGCGAGCACGAAGATCGTCCGCGGCGGCGGCTCCTCGAGCGTCTTCAGGAACGCGTTCCAGGCCTGGGGAGAGAGCATGTGAGCCTCGTCGAGGATGTAGACCTTGTGCCTCCCGGAGACCGGCGCGTAGGCCACCTTCTCGCGCAGGTCGCGGATGTCGTCGACCGAGTTGTTGGACGCCGCGTCCATCTCGATCACGTCGAGCGAGGTCGCGCTGGCGATGGCCAGACAGGAATCACACGTCCCACACGGCGTGGTGGTCGGTCCGTGCTCGCAGTTCAGGCACGCGGCGAGGATCTTGGCCATGCTCGTCTTCCCGGTTCCCCGGGAGCCGACGAACAGGTAGGCGTGGTGGACCTTGCCCTGCTCGACCGCGTTCTGGAGCGTGCGCACGACGTGCTCCTGCCCGACCACGTCGGCGAAGGTTCTCGGCCGGTGACGGCGGTAGAGGGAGGGACCGGTGGACACCGAGGTCGAGTCTAGTGACGCCGGGGGCGCATGCGGCCCCGATCCGGGCGGTGGGCGCGGAGACCCCTACCACGTGGTAGGTAGACGAATGTTCGAGCGCGCGACCACGTGGCAAGGCCCACCAACAGCACTGCCGATCTAGGTGAGATGGGCACGCGAGCGGGCGTTTTGCCACGCCTGAGGAAAGCCAAGTGGCAATAGAGGAGCTAACCGCTGGGGCTGCCGCCGGCGCCCCGGATCGACCGCGTCCGATGAGCGAGCACGGAGCCGCTCGGCGCCCGGGGCCGACGGTCAGGCACGCCAGACCGATCGTGGACCCTCCCGTGGGTCTGAACCGCTGCCTTTGGGTCGCGTACGGAGTCCTCGGCGTGCTGTTGGCCGCCTACATGATTTCCGAGATCGTCCGCCGTGATGGCCAGCCATCGGTGCTGATCGACGGGTGGGGAGTCGCCGCATGCGAGGTCATAGCGAGCCTGCTGTGCATCGCGCGCGGCCTGTTTACGCGAGGAGACCCGAGAGTCCCACTGGTGCTGGGGCTCGGACTGCTGTCCTGGTCGATCGGAGACATCGTGTTGACGGTCGAGTCGCTGGGCGGCGCGACCCCGCCGACGCCGTCGCTCGCCGACGCGTTCTACCTCGGCTTCTACCCGCTGACCTACGCGGGTGTGTTCCTGCTTGCCCGGGGGGAGGTGAAGAGGTTCAGCGCGTCCACGTGGCTGGATGGCGCCGTGGCGGGGCTCGGCGCAGCCGCAATCTGCGCCGAGTTCGCGCTCCGAGGGCTGCCCGAGCTACTGCACGGTGCCGCCGCCTCGGTCCTCACCAACGTCGCCTACCCGGTGGGCGACTTGTCTCTGCTGGCGCTCGTGGTCGCGGGCAGCACCGTCCTACCTGGACGTAGGAAGGCACCTTGGCTGCTGTTGGCCGTCGGTTACGGCATGAATGCCCTCGGCGACACCTTCAACCTGTTCCAGTCGACAAGCGGAGCGACGCACGTGGGCACGCTGTTCAACGCCGTTGCCTGGCCAACCGCGATCTTCCTTGTCTCGCTATCGGTTTGGCTGCCCTCGAAGCGGTCCGAGGGACTCGAGTCCGAGCCGCTGCCCGGGCTTGTGGTTCCCGGAGTAGCCGCTGTCGCCGCCCTGGTCATACTCGGGCTGAGCTCGTTCGTTGAAGTCAACCGCGTGGCCTTCGCGCTCGCCAGCTGCACGCTGGTGCTCGCGGCAATCCGCTCCGGTCTGTCGCTCGTGCGCCTGCGCACGCTGACGGAGGAGCGTCACGGTCAGGCTGTCACGGACCAGCTGACGACGCTCGGCAATCGCCGTGCGCTGTTCGAGCTCCTCGACGGAGTGCTCGCCGAGCACGAGGCCCGAGAGGATGGGGCCAGGGAGTTGGCCTTCCTGTTCGTGGATCTCAACCGCTTCAAGGAGGTCAACGACTCCTTCGGGCACTCCGTCGGAGACGAGCTTCTCATGCAGCTTGGTAGCCGACTGAAGGAGGCCCTGCGAAGCTCGGACCTGCTGGTCCGACTCGGAGGTGACGAGTTCGCGGTCTGCATCGCGGATGCGGATGCGGACTACGGGGCCACCGTCGCGCGCCGGCTGAGCGCGAAGCTCGAGGAGCCCTTCCAGCTCGGTAACGTCCGCGCGCGCATCGCCGCCAGCATCGGGATCGCCGTCGTCCCCAACGACGCTACCAATGCCCATGACCTGCTGCGATGCGCAGACCTTGCCATGTATCGCGCCAAACTCGAGGGCAAGAGCTTCGCGATCTATCAGGAGGAGCTCGACGGTCACGCCAACCGCCTCGGGTTGGTCGACGAGCTCCGCGTGGCGATCGAACGACGGCAGCTCGAGCTGCACTACCAACCCCAGGTTGATCTCTCGAGCGGCAAGATCGTCAGCGTCGAGGCGCTCGTGCGTTGGAACCACCCCCGCCTCGGGTATCTGCCACCGCTTGAGTTCGTGCCGCTCGCGGAAGACGCCGGGCTGATGGACCAGCTGACGAGAATGATCCTCGACGAGGCACTGACCCAGACCGCTATCTGGAGGGCCGAGAACCGCAACCTGTCGGTCTCGGTCAACGTCTCGACGACCAACCTGCTCGACCCCGAGTTTCCCGAGCAGGTTCACGAGCAGCTTCAACGCCACGCGCTGGCGCCCGAAGTCCTCGTACTGGAGATCACCGAGACCACCGCCATGGAGGAGATCGATCAGTGCAAGAAAGCGATCCAGGCGCTGCGCAATCTCGGCGTGACCGTAAGCGTTGATGACTTCGGTGCCGGATTCACGTCGCTTGCCTATCTCAGCAGTCTGGCGGTGAACGAGCTCAAGCTCGACCGCAGTTTCATCAACGGCTTGGCGGCCGCGGACAGCTCCAAGGACCTCGCGCTGCTCCGCTCGACGATCCTCCTCGCCCATGCGCTCGGCCTGCGCGTGGTGGCCGAGGGGGTTGAGGACAAGGCCTCTCTTGACCTGCTCGAAAAGCTTGGTTGCGATCTGGCCCAGGGGTACCTGATCAGCAAACCGAAGCCGCCCTCGGAGCTGCGGCTTGCGCGCTATCGCGCCCCCTCGGCGTACCGCCCGGCTCGCGAGCATGCGGAGGATCGGGCCGCGGGGACCGTCGAGCATCAGCCCCAGTGGGCGCAGCGGAGACTTCCCTCGAGCGGTAACGCGTAGCGGAGCCGGGGGGCCCGTAGGCCCCGACTGAAGCGGACCGTGCACCCTTCTTCGAAGCCGGTTCCCGGGGCGCGGCCACTGTCCGGAGACTCCGGCCCGGTGCTCCCGTGACGCCTGGAGGTGACCGCTTAAGGCTGCTTCCTTCCGGACCTGACCTGGTTCACGGGCCTTCACCGTCTCGGGACCGAACCATCAACGCCTCAGGACCTGGCGCTGACCCCGGGGCCTGAGCCCCTCGGAGGGGGATTCAGCCCCGCTAGAGCGGATTGCGAGTTCAGGGCACCGCTAGCGCCCCGCCTAGCACGGTCCAGCAGGGATCGTAGAGGTTTTCTGTCCCGAGCTCGCGCACGTCGGGGCGATTTCTTGCACCTCGCCGGCCGCCGGTATCGTGAGTTGACCATGTCTGTGGGCATCATCGGTCTGGGGTACGTCGGCTTGCCGCTCGCGGTCGCGTTCGCCGAGGCTGGCCAGGATGTCGTCGCCGTCGATCTGGATCCGCGCAAGGTCGCGGCCATCGCCGCCGGCGAGTCCTACATAGAGGACATCGCCTCGGAGCGGCTGCAGGCCGTCGTGCCGGCAATCCACGCGACCTCCCACTACCAGCCGCTGGCGCGCACGGACGCCGTCCTCATCTGCGTTCCGACCCCGCTGACGCCCAACCGCGAGCCCGACCTTGACGCCCTGACCTCGGCCGGCCGCGGGCTCGGACAGGTGCTGCAGCGCGGTCAGCTGGTCGTACTCGAGTCGACGACCTACCCCGGGACGACGCGCGAACGGCTCGTGCCGATTCTCGAGGAGGAGTCAGAGCTCAAGGTCGGGCGCGACGTCAACGTGGCCTTCTCCCCCGAGCGCGTGGATCCAGGGCGCACCGACTACACGTTGCGCAACACGCCCAAGGTGCTCGGCGGGATGACGCCGGCCTGCGCAGACCGCGCCGCCGAGCTGTACGGGCTGATCTGCGATCACATCGTCCGGGTCTCGACCCCGGAGGCGGCCGAGCTGACCAAGCTGCTGGAGAACATCTTCCGCTCGGTCAACATCGCGCTGGTCAACGAGCTGGCGATCCTGGCCGATCGGATGGGAATCGACATCTGGGAGGTCGTGGACGCCGCCTCGACCAAGCCGTACGGCTTCACCCGGTTCGAGCCCGGTCCCGGGATGGGAGGCCACTGCCTGCCCGTCGACCCGTTCTACCTGACCTGGCGCGCGCGCGAGTTCCACATGTCGACCGAGTTCATCGAGCTCGCCGGCAAGATCAACCAGCAGATGCCCTACCACTGCGTCGAGCGGATCGAGCTGGCCCTCAACGACGCCGGCAAGCCGGTCAAGGGCTCGCCGATCACGATCCTCGGCGTCAGTTACAAGGGAGGGGTCGGCGACATCCGCGAGTCGCCGGCGCTGCGGATCATGGAAGAGCTGGCCCGGCGTGGCGCTCGGGTCGCCTACCACGACGCCTACGTGCCTTCGCTACCGGACCTGGAGCTCGAGAGCGTGCCCCTCGAGGGCGCGGTTACGGACGCCGACGCCGTCGTCCTGGTCACTGCGCACCCGGGCATCGACTACGCCGCGCTGGCCGCCCGCAGCAAGATGTTCATCGACCTGCGCGGCGTGACCCGCGGCCTCGACGTCCAGAATCTGGTCCGGCTCTGACGTAGAATCGCCTCGTCCGGGCGCGTAGCTCAGTGGGAGAGCGCTCGCTTCACACGCGAGAGGTCGCTGGTTCGAAACCAGCCGTGCCCATAAAGAAGTCCGCGGCAAGCGTTCACCACCATTTGCGCTCTAGTGCCAGTCGGGTCCCTCCCGACCGATCGAGTGCATCGAGTTCCGCCGCGTCACGGACGGAGAGTTCGAAGTCGAAGATCTCCGCGTTCTCGGCGATGCGGTCGCGATGGGTCGACTTGGTGATGACCGGGATGCCGCGCTGGACGCACCAGCGCAGCAGGACCTGGGCCGGGCTCCGTCCGAGGCGTTCTGCGATGCCCATGACCACCTGGTCGCTCAGCTGCGCGCCGCTGCCCAGCGGGCTATAGGCCTCGAGCGCGATATCCCGTTCGCCGCACGCATCGAGAAGCGCCTTGCGATAGGACGACGGGTTGAAGTAAACCTGGTCGACCACCGGTGCGGCGGTTGCGCGAGCGAGGACCTGATCGAGCTCGTCCGGGTCAAAGTTGGAGACGCCGATCGCGCGGGCGTAGCTGCGCGCGCGGGCGGCCTCCATCCCGGGCCAAGCCCAGGTGGCTCCGCCTCCCGGCCAGTGGACGAGGTAGAGGTCGACGTAGTCGACCTCGAGCTGCTCGATGCTGTAGGCGGCCTCTTTGAGGGGGTCGCGACGCCCAGGGTGGAACTTCGTCGTGATGAACACCTCGTCGCGCGCGACGCCGCTCTCGCGCAGCGCCTGGCCCACGCTCGACTCATTGCCGTATGCCTGGGCGGTGTCAATGTGGCGGTAACCCAGCTCGAGTGCCGAGCGGACGGCGTGCACGCACGTTGGTCCGTCCGGCACCTGCCACACCCCGAGCCCGAGCAGTGGCATCACTGTTCCGTCGGCGAGGATCCGGCCGCGCCGATCGGCCGTCAACAGTGCCGAGCTGTCCGGACGGGTCATGCCTAACCCCCGGCGGGCCGGTCCGCGCGAGGCGCCGCGGCGACGTCGATCTGGGCGTTGGTGTCGATCGTGGGCACGGGTTGGATCGTTCAGTCTCGATCCTCGTTGGGAATCGCATGGTCATGCGATGTTTTCGCTGGCGATCAGGTGAGACAGGCAGGCGGAAGGGATCGCATGATCGTGGGATGCCACGCGGACGCGCCCGGGGGAGCGTCGCCGTTGTCAACCGGCTACCGAGTGCATGTCCTCCGGCCTTCCCGCCCCGACGCATGTCGTCGCCGACGGCACATCCGCCGGAGGGCGCAGCGCGGAGACCTGGTGCGACGAAAACGGGCTCGGCCGCCGCCGTAGACTCGCTGATCTGGGCCTGGCGAGCACCCGCACTCCCCTTGTTCGTGGTCGGGACGTTGAACTCGGGTCGATCGGGGTTCAGCTCGACCGCGTGCGCTCTGGTGTCGGGGCGGTGGTGCTCGTCGAGGGAGAGCCTGGTATGGGCAAGACCCGCCTCTTGGCAGAGGCGGACCGGGTGGCGGGACGGCTCGCGTTCCGGGTGGGTGCCGGCGCCGCTGAGCCCGGCGCTGGGGTTGTCGAGCTGGCTCCGCTGATGACTGCACTGTTCGACGGGTCGCATCCACTGCTCGACCGATCCGAATTGCAGGGACTTCGCTCGTTGACCGAGCAGCGGTACTGGTTGCTCCAGGAACTGGAGGCGATGCTGGAGCGCGCCGCTCTCGACCGGCCGCTGGTGGTCTCGCTCGACGACCTGCAGTGGGCCGACAGCGGGACCGCGGCGGCGCTGCGGGCCCTGCCCGTCCGGCTCGCCGACCTGCCGGTGGCCTGGATCCTCGCCTTCCGCCCGGGCCAGGGCTCGTCGCAGGTCCTCAGCGCGATCGAGCACCTGGACCGCAGCGGCGCCGAGCGGATCAGCCTCGGGCCGCTCGACGAAGCCGCCGTGGCCCAGCTGGCCGAGGACGTGATGGACGCCGAGCCCGACGAAGCGCTCCTCGACCTCGTCAAGGGCGCGCGGGGCAGCCCGTTCGTGCTCATGGAGCTGCTCTCCGGTCTGCGAGACGAGGACCTGATCCGCGTAGTCGGCGATCGGGCCGAGCTGGTCGAAGCGCGTCTTCCGCGCCGCGTCGCTATGACGATGCGCGAGCGCCTGCGTAGCGTCTCCGCGCCGGCTCGCGAGGCCGCCACGGTCGCTGCCTCGCTCGGTCGCCGGTTTTCGTTCGCCGAGTTGGCCAACCTGCTCGACCGACCTCCGGCGGCGGTGCTCGGCCCGGTGGAGGAGCTCATCGAATCCGGGATGCTTGTCGAGAGCGTCGACCGCCTTGCCTTTCGGCACGATGTCACGCGCGAGGCGGTCCGTGAGAGCGTGCCGGTTTCGGCCCGGCGGGCGCTCGATCGCCAGGCCGCCGACGTGCTGCTGGGGGCCGGCGCCGCGCCCGTCGAGGTCGCCGCGCAGATCGCGGCGAGCGCAGAGCCGGGTGACGAGCAGGCGATCTCGATCCTGATGCGCGCCGGCGACGCGCTCGCCACCACTGACCCTGGGGCCGGCGCCGATCTCAGTCGGCGCGCGCTCGAGCTGGCGCCGCGCGACCACAACCTGCGGGGCCCGCTGCTAGCTCAGACCGCGGTCCTCCTGCACTCCGCGGGCCGCGTCGACGAGGCGCGCGCGTTCGCCGACACATATCTGCGCGACGCGCTGCCACCAGAGCAGGAAGCCGAGGTGCTGCTGGGCATTGCGGGCATGTTCCGCACCTCGCCCGACTCGCGAGTCGCCGCCGGCCGGCAGGCGCTCGGGCTCCCCGAGCTGTCCGCGCATCTGCGCGCCCGCCATCTCGCCGCGCTCTTCCACAACCTGCTCGTCGGTGGCCGAGCCCAGGAGGCGAAGATGATCCAGGCCCAGGCGGCCGAGGCCGTGGCGGCAAGCGATGATGCCAACTCGGCGTTCGCGTTCGCTCTCGCCGAGAGCGTGACCGCCTATCTCGGCGGCCGCTTCGACGCCGCGTTCGACATGACCGAACAGGCGGCGCGCACCGGCATCGGCACTACCGACTGGGCACGCGAGCATCTCGCGCGAGAGTGGCGTTGCGAGACCCGCACCGTGCTGGATCAAGTGGATGATTCGCTGCGCTTGGCCGCCGACGGCGTCGCCGCCGCGCAGCGCGACAGAAACGCCTGGGCCATCCGCATCTTCGAGATCTGGCGGGGCCGGCAGCTGCACCAGCTCGGCCGGTTAGACGACGCCGCAGCGATCCTGGAAGGCCAGTTCAGCCCGGAGTCAGGTGATCGCTTCATCGGCGCTCTTGATGCAGCGGGAATCGTCGCCCTGGGGCGGGTCGCGCTGCATCAGGGCAACGCACGCCTGCAGCAGCGGGCCGCTGAGCTGGCGCGGGGGCTTCTCGAGGACAGCACACCCAACTTCCGCCGCCAGGCGGCATGGCTCCTCGCCCTGCTGGCCATGGCGGAGGGCGATCTGGCAACGGCGCACGCATCGCTCTGTGCTGTTGGATACGAGCAGCGCACCTCGATCGTGCCGGTGTTCCCGATCGACGTGATCGACGAGATCCCGCTCGTTCGTATTGCGCTTGCCGCCGGTGACGACGAGCTGGCGAGGGTCGCTGCGTCCCAGGCGGACCGACGCGCTGAGCTCAACCCCGGAGTCGCGACGATCGTCGGGGCAGCGGCCCACGTCCGCGGTCTGCTGAACTCGAACATCGAGGAGCTAGAGCGCGCCGTCGACCTGTTCGCAGTCGGGCCGCGACCGATCGTCCGCGGCTATGCACTCGAAGACCTCGGTGTCGCCCGCGCCCGCGCTGGCGGTATCGACGCCGCGATCGAGGCGTTCGACGGCGCGCTGGTCCTGTACGCAGAGGCCGGCGCGACCTGGGACGCGGGCCGCGTGCGAAGCCGACTCCGCGAGCACGGCGTTCGCCGGCGCATCGTCCCGCGCGAGCGCGCCGGGACCGGCTGGTCCGCGATGACGGACTCCGAGCTCACCGTCGCGCGCCTCGTCGCCGAAGGTCTCACCAACCGAGAGGTCGCTGAGCAGCTGTTCGTGTCCCCGCACACCGTCTCAAGCCACTTGCGCAGCATCTTCGCCAAGCTCGAGGTCAACTCGCGCCTCGCTCTCGCCCGGATCGCGGCGGACCACGCCCACGACGCCTAGGGACATCAGATCGCAGGTTCGTGGGATGTCGTTTGAGCGCTCGCGCACCACACTGGCCGGCATGAACGCAGAGCTGACATCGCCGATCACAACCTATTTCCGAGTCTGCGACGGCGTACGTGTGAGATTCGCCGACACCAAGTCAGACTCGGATACCACGCTGCTGTTGCTCGCGCCGTGGCCCGAGAGCGTGTGGGCCTTCCGTCGCATCTGGCGTCAAGTGGCAGGGCTCGGCCGGGTGGTCGCCATCGACCTGCCCGGATTCGGACATTCCGACCAGTCGCGTCCAGAACTGATTGCCCCGGACACCGCAGGGGCCTTCCTGGAGCGTCTGATCGACGAATGGGGGTTGGGTGCTCCGCACATCGTCGGCCCTGACGTTGGGACAGCCGCGGCGCTTTTCCTGGCGGCACAGGCTCCGGAGCGTGTTACCAGCCTGACCATCGGCGGCGGCGCGGTCCGCTTTCCGATCGACGCGGGTGGGGCCCTCAAAGACGTCATCGAGGCGCCCAGTCTGGACGTCGTGCGCGCGTTGGACGCGAGAACAAACATTGGCTACGCAGTCGAGGCGGGTGCCGACAGCGACAGCGAGCCCGAAATCCACGAGGACTACGTAAGCGCCTACGACCTTGGACGTTTCGCTGAATCCGCCAGGTTCGTTCGGCACTACCCGGAGCAGAATCCTGTGTTGCGCGACCTGTTGCCGACAGTCAGCACCCCTACCCAAGTTGTGGCTGGGCGCGACGATGATCTCGTGCCCTGGTCGAACAACGAGTACCTCAACGAGCTTCTCCCAAATAGCGAGATCCATGGCCTCGATGCTGGTCACTTCGCGTGGGAGCAGGCCGCGGAGGAATACGGCCGCCTCATCGTCGACTGGGTCAGCGGCGGGTATCTGCGTGTCGGAGCTGCGGAGTCGCCGGACCATGTCGGAGAGATCACGCGATGACCCGGTGCGGCCACCATTGCGACGAATCACGTTGCACCCTGTCACCGGGATACATCTGATCGTCCTCCCTGGCGGCGGCTACGCCCAACACGTCGCCCACGAGGGCGAGCCGATCGTCGGCTGGCTGAACGGGCTGGGCGTCCGGGCGAGCGTGTTTCGCTACCCGCTGCAGGTGCGCCATCCCAAACCGCTGAACGCTTTGCGGACTGAGATTCGGCGACTGAGAGACGACGGCGCAGAGCGGATCGGCTTGATCGGGTTCTCGGCAGGCGGACACCTAGCCGGCCTGGCTGCGCTCGCGCCGGGCGATTTGAGCGAAGCGGTTGATTTCGCGGTGCTCGGCTACGCGATCACGTCGATGGAGACCGAGACCTATCGACCGGCGCGACTGATCCTGTTGGGCGAGGACGCGACGCCCGAGCTTCGCCGTTTGACCTCCCTGGACGCCCTGGTGACCGACTCCTCGCCGCCGTTCTTCATGTGGCACACGGCCGAGGACGCCTACGTCCCGCCCGAGCACACCTATCGCCTGGCCAGATCGCTCGCCGCCAATGGCGTTCCCCACACGGTCCATGTCTTCGCCCACGGCCCGCACAGCCTCGGCCTGGCGCAGGACGGCGGCGACGCGGCGGCCTGGACGACGCTCGCGGCGGCCTGGATCGCCGAACAGAACCAGGTTCGAGCAAGCTCGCACGCGTAGCCCCCCGCTCGTGATCCTGATCTGCTACGACGGCTCAACAGATGCCAAGGAGGCAATCGCGCGCGGCGCGGCTCTGTTGCGAGGGCAGCGGGCGACCGTCCTCACCGTCTGGAGCCCGTTCGATACGGCGGCGCTGGGACTGAGCGGGGGCGTCGAGGACATGCAGCAGAGCGACGAGGCCAGCCGGTTGCACGCCGAGCACGAGGCTGAGGCGGGTGCCCTGCTGGCGATCGAGTTGGGCTTCGACGCCGAGTCGCGGACTGTCGATCGGCGCACGACGATCGTCGACGCGATACTCGGCGAGGCCGACGCGCTCGATGCGACCGCGATCCTGATGGGCTCGCGGGGGTTGACGGGCCTGAAGTCGCTGTTGTCGGGGAGCGTCTCGCACGCGGTCATCCAGCACGCCGACCGGACGGTGATCGTCGTCCCCTCGCCGGAGGTGGCCGCTGCCCGCGCGCGCGAGCGCCGGACTGAGGGTTAGGTGTCGTCACTGACCACCTCCCGTGAGCCGCGGGCCAGGCCGGTCCTGGGTTTTCTGCCACGAGGAGTCGGCTTCTGGCTGCTCGCGGTGGTGCTTGGGCTGCTGGTGTTCGCGTCGAGCGCTCCTTCCCCGCTGTACGGCGTCTATCAGCAGAAGTGGCAATTCTCGGCCACCACGCTGACCGCGATCTTCGGCGTTTACGCGCTGGCCCTGATCGTGACTCTGCTCGTGGTGGGCCCGCTGTCTGACTACGTCGGCAGGCGATCGGTGATCGTGGGAGCGCTCGTGGTCGAGATCGGAGCGATGTCGCTGTTCCTCGCCGCCACTGGTGTCGGGTGGCTCTACGCGGCTCGAGTTCTACAAGGGTGCGCGGTCGGGGCGGCCACCAGCGCGCTGAGTGCGGCACTGATCGACCTGCAGCCACAGGGCAGCACCCGCGCACCGGTCGTGAACAGCTTCACCCCTGGGTTTGGATTGGCACTCGGGGCGCTGGTCACCAGCGCGCTGGTCCAGTACGCCCCCGCGCCGACCCACCTGATCTGGTGGCTGCTGCTGGGCGGGTTCGCGCTGGCCATCCCGGCGGTTCTCGCGGCACCCGAGTCGGTGGCGCGTCATCCGGGTGCGCTGCGTTCGCTGCGCCCGCGGCTTGGAGTCCCTCGCCCGTGCCTCGGTGCCTTCGTCGCAGGGTTGCCGGGGATGGTCGCCTTGTGGGCGCTTGGTGGTTTCTATCTCTCGCTCGGCCCGTCGCTCGCAGGATCGATCACGGGGTCACGAAACCTGCTCTGGGGCGGAGTCATGATCATCCTCCTCACGGGGGTGGGCAGCCTGTCCTCGCTGCTGTTTCGCAACTCGGCCCCCGCTGCCGCCCTGCTTTGGGGAGCGGTCGCGCTGCTGACCGGGGTCGGCGTGACCGTGGGCGGGATCGAGGGGCCGTCGGCCGCGCTGCTGCTCGTCGGCACCGCGGTGGCCGGTGTCGGATTCGGCGTGGCCTTTCTGGGCTCCTTTCGCATCCTCTCCGCGTTGGCCCCCCCAACTGGACGGGCTCGCCTCGTGGCCACCATCTACGTCGTGTGCTACCTGTCGTTCAGCTTGCCGGCGATCGTCGCCGGGGTGGCCGTGACCGACTCGAATCTGCACGACGCCTCGCTCGGGTACGCCGCCTTCGTTGGTGGCCTGAGCGCCATCGGCGTCGCCAGTGCCCTTGCCCGCCGCTCGAGCCACAAGCGCACCGCCGGACGGATGGGCGTGGACGAGCTGCCGCCGACTCCCTGCGCCGCTCCGATGACCGAGATTCCGGCGATCGATCGCGGAGCCGCCGCGGCGTCGAGCTCGTCGAGCTGACGCCCTTTACAGATCACGCGTCCATGTCATGACGGCGCCCAGGAGTGGCGGCAGTCTCCCGATGCCTGGCAGCTGACGAACGAAAAGGAGACAGGTGCCCGAGACCACAGTGGCCGCGACGTACGTGGACGCTGAGAACCAGATGCTCAGTGCCTCCAACGGCGTTGACTACGCCTACCGCGCCACGGGCTGCGTCGATGCGGTTCCACTCGTGATGTTGCAGCACTTTCGCGGCAACCTCGACAACTGGGATCCCGCTCTAATCGACGCGCTCGCGCACGGGCGGCGGGTGATTACCTTCGACAACCGGGGAGTCGCGGCGTCAAGTGGGAGGACACCGAACACGATCGTGCAGATGGCGCTCGACGCGATCGACTTCATCGACGCGCTCGAAGTCGGTGAGGTCGATCTGCTCGGGTTCTCGATCGGCAGCTTCGTCGCACAGGAGATCGCTCTGGTCCGTCCTTCGACCGTGCGCAAGGTGGTGCTCGCCTCTTCGGCCCCGCAGGGAGCGAGTGGAATGCACGGTTGGGCGCCTGAGGTGATCGGCGCCGTGGGCAAGCCGGAGACTTCGGGCGAGGAATACCTGAGCGTCTTCTTCACCGGCTCGGACGCGAGCCGTGCAGCGGGACAACAGGTCCTCGGTCGGCTCTACGGAGCACGCACAGTCGACCGCGACGAGCCGACCGACTGGCACACCCGGCTGGCGCAGTACGACGCCGTCTGCACCTGGGGGCAGCCAAACCACTCCCTGCTCGAGCGAGTCTCGGCGGTCGACAAGCCCGCATTCGTCGCGGGCGGCGATAGCGACCCGATGATCCTCCCGCGCTACTCCTATCTGCTGGCCGGCCTGATCCCGGGGGCGCGTCTGAAGATCTACCCGGACTCGGCGCACGGCTTCCTCTTCCAACACCACGCCGGGTTCGCCGGCGACGTGGACGCTTTCTTGACCGGCGCATGAGCGAGATCGCAATCGCTGAGAACTCCGTAGCCCTGCTCGATGCCGCGCTCGACGGGGCGGGCGGTCTCGAGCGCTGGCGGGAGCACAGCTTCCTCTCAGCGCACCTGTCACAAGGCGGAGGCTTGTGGGGGATGAAGGGCCAGGCCGGGGTGCTGGACGACGTGAGAGTCGACGTGGCCCTGCACCAGGAGTGGGTGTCGCACCATCCCTTCGGCGCACCTGAGCTGCGGAGCTCTTTCACTCCCCGCCGGGTCGAGATCCGAGACGGGGACGGGACGGCTGTCGAGGCGCTCGACGATCCGCGGCCGTCGTTCTCCGCGCATGTCTTCGACACCCCGTGGACGCGCCCACAGCTCGCCTACTTCGTGGGAACCGCGATGTGGACATACCTCACCCAACCGTTCTGCTTCGCCCTTCCCGGCTTCCGCGTTGAGGAGCTTCCGGCCCAGCGCGAGGACGGAAAGTCTCTCCGGCGGTTGCGCGTCGAATGGCCGGGGTACCTGGCCAGCCACAGCTCGAAGCAGACCCTCTACTTTGACGATGCGGGCCGCCTGGCGCGGCATGACTACCAGGTCGAGATCATCGCCGGAGCCCCGGCCGCCCACCTGTTCGACGGCTTCGTTTCCGTGGACGGCATCACACTGCCCACCCGGCACCGCATCCATCCACGCGACGCCGCCGACCGCATCGATACCAGCAACGTCATCGTGGCGATCGACATCGACGACATCGCGTTCGGGCAACTGTGACCCGAGCAATGGGCGCCGCCTACCTGCTCGGCGAGTCCCTGGTCCGGGTTCGGATGACCAGCTCGCTGAATCCCCAGCGCCTCCTGACAATGACCGCGCTCGCACTGCTAGGCGTTCTCGGGCGTTATGTCCCGGCGCTGGCGCCCTCGGCCGGGGTCGCGGTGATCCTGACCGGCCTGGCCGTCTGGGACCAGGATCGGATTCGGTCCATCTCAGGCGCATTGGCGCGGGGATAAGCTGGCGCTATGCGAGTTGCAATCGCGGGAGCGCACGGGCAGGTCGCGACCCGACTCGCGTACCAGCTCGTCGATCGCGGCGACGATGTCACCGGACTCGTCCGCAACCCGGCACACGCCGAGGACCTACGAGCAGCGGGCGTAGTTCCGGCGATCTGCGATCTCGAGCAGGCGACCGTCGACCAAATCGCGGCGGCGGTTAGCGGAAGTGACGCTGTGGTCTTCGCAGCCGGCGCGGGACCGGGTAGCGGCGCGGCGCGAAAACTCACGATGGACCGCGACGGTGCGATCAAGTTGCTCAATGCGACAGCCGCCGACGCGTCCCACTACGTGATGCTGAGCGGCATCGGTGTCGAGAACCCTCCGGACGGCGACGACGTCTTCACCGTCTATTTGCGCGCTAAAGCCGAGGCCGACGCTGCTGTGACAACTAGTGACCGTGACTGGACGATCGTAAGACCGGGTCGACTGACAGACGACCCCGGGACTGGTCAAGTGCGCGTCGCCGCCGCGCCGTTCCGCGGTGAGATCCCTCGGGACGACCTCGCCGCTCTCCTCGCTGGCGTGCTTCACGAACCACGCGCGGAGCATCACATTCTCTATGTCAACAGCGGTGATGAGCCCGTCGACCAAGCGCTCGAGGCGGCACTCACGGGGGCGTCTTAGTCGCCTGATCTCCGAGTCGCCAAGGGCGGTCTCGGCATCGGTGGACACGCCAATGCTTCGGCCTGACTTGACCGCCCGTTTCCCTGGGAGCAGCCGCGCCTCGTGGCTGCGTCCGCGAGACCCGCTTCGCTCGCGCCGCGGCACTCCGCCTCAGGCCATCGAGATGCCCGCAATGCGCGGCTGACAGGGAACTTGTTGTTCGTGAACCGGTCTGACGGTCGGACTACGCGCGCTAGGAACGCTCGAGGGCGCCGACGTCGAGCGCCCGTCGAGCCAGGAAGTCCCGGACGGCGTTCAGGTATGCGTCCTGCTCCTCGACAAACGTCATGTGGGCGCTGTCCTCGAACACGACCAGCTCGGCCCCCGGGACGGCCTCGGCGATCGCCTCCGCGGCCGCCACCGAGCAGGTTCGATCGTGGCGACCGGCCAGAACGAGCACGGGATGGGTCACCCCGCCCAGGCGGTGCTGTACGTCGATGGCTCCGTAATCCCCACGCGCGGCGGCGCGCAGGACGTCTGGTGCGTAGACCGTCTGGCCAAGCTCGGCGCGCATCGCGTCGATGCGGGGATCGCGGGGATCGCGGAAGTGAAACGGGAGCTGGTCGGCGATGATCGATCGGCAGTCATCCTGCGTTTCGGCCTCGGCCTCGCGGGCCCACGAGCTGGTGACCTGATCCCGTAGCTCCACGGGCTCGAACAACTCCAGGTTGCGCTCGATGTCGGCGAGAAAGCTCGCCCGGGGCACCCCAGCCGAGATGATGCTGGCCACGGGCTGGCCAGGGAAGTCGACGGCGTGCTGGAGCGCGACAAACGCCCCGAAGGAGTGCCCGAGCACGGCGTAGCGGTCGAGCTCGAGGCTCTGCGCCAGGGCCTCGACGTCCGCGGCCATGTGCGTGAGCGTCCAGGTTCCGGGGTCCGCGGGCCGAGACCGACCCTGCGAGCGCTGGTCGACGAACAACAGCCGGCACACATCGGACAGGCCATCGAGATGGTGACCGAACATCGTGTGATCGAGGCCAGGTCCGCCGTGCAGGACGAACAGCGGCATCGGCCCCTCGCCCCGCTCGAGCACGAACAAGGCGGTGTCGCCGGCATCCACGAGGCGACCATCCACGACCCGATCCTACAGCGGTGGTGCCTCAAGCAACCGCCAGGTAATGGGCGCCGAGCGCGCGGGCCAGCGTCCGGTGGGCGGGTGAGGTGCCGATCACCGTGGTCGCCCCGGGGTCGAGCTGATGGGAACGCGTGAAGGCCAACGCCAGCCCCGGCAGCGGCGGCCGGCACCAGCAGGCGGGGGGTCCGTCGCCGTGCGGGCAGATCGCCGTCTGCACGTGACCGGAGACCGCGAGCGAGAGCGCTGCGGCCTCGTCGGCTAGGTCCTCCTCACTCCCGCCTGGACGCCAGTCGAAGATCAGGTGGGGAGCGCTCGGGTCGGCCTCGGCCAGCGTGTGCTCCCAGCCGGGTCGCGCGAGCACGCGGGCGGCGACCAGAAGGCCTCCGGGCGCAGTCCGGGACGCCGGCGCCCGCGCGAACGGCGAGCGGTCGACGGTGGCGAACCCCTCGTCGCCCGAGGGCGGCTCGAGCTCGCGCATCGCCCGCATCTGGGACGTGGGCAGCATCACCCCCGGCTCGCGCCGGGACAGCGCCCTCAGCTCCTCGGCGGGCGGCAGTGAGCCGAAGCGATCGAGCATCCGCGCCACGAGGTTGACCTGCGCTTGGGCGAGCGACGTGTCGAGCCAGATGCACCGCACCGGAACCTCGTGCTGCGCGGCGACCTCGAGCGCGTAGCTGCGTGCCGCGCGGGTCAGGTACGTGTTGTCGAGCACGACGCGACGAACCCCAGAGGACAGCTGCTCGTCCAGAGCGCCGGCCAGGTCACGCAGCGAACCGCCCCGCTCGTCGCGGTTGAGGCGGACGTAACCGCGGTTGACGTACTCCTCGGCGAGGACGCTCTTGCCTGCGCCCGGGATGCCCACGAGCAGGACGACCTCGGACTCGCCCGGGCCGCCCGTGTGCCCGCGCGATCGGAGCGGGGCCCGCCCTCGGGATGCGTTGGCCAGCGTCCTGCGGTCGCCGGCGGCGAGACCGAGCGTCGCGGCCCGGGCCGCCGAGCGGGCGGTTTCAGGACGCCGGGCGCCGGGGATGGCCACCACCGACGGAGACAGGTCGAGCAGCCAGGCGAGCGCCACCTGGGCCGGCGTGGCTCCGGTGCCGCCGGCCACCTCCGCCAGCGCCTGCTGGCGATCCAGAGCGCCGGCCCGACGCGGTCCACCGAGGGGCGAGTGCGCGATCACGCTGATCCCCGTCTCGGCGCAGCGGTCGACGACGCCGCCGCGCAGTGCCCGGTCGTCAAACCAGCTGAGCGCGACCTCGACCGCGGCGATCGGCGCCAGCTCGCGCGCTCGATCCAGCTGGTCACGGTTGACGTTCGAGAGTCCCACCCTTCGGACGAGGCCCTCGTCGACGAGCCGGTCCAGCGCCCGCACCGACGTCCGCCATGGCACCCGCGGATCCGGCGCGTGCAGGAGGAAGAGGTCGATCGGCAGCCCGTCAAGAGCGACCAGGCTGGCCTCACAGTCGGCGAGGATCGACTTGGCGCGGCCGTCCGGGATCCATCCGCCCCCGGCCCGGGTCAT
This sequence comes from uncultured Solirubrobacterales bacterium, assembly GCA_963704385.1. GTDB lineage: Bacteria > Actinomycetota > Thermoleophilia > Solirubrobacterales > Solirubrobacteraceae > Palsa-465. The sequence goes on along the minus strand of OY969904.1, from coordinate 2,778,810 downwards.
CCCCCCTTTCGTGACCACTCGCCCGTCCCGGCCGCACCCGCGGAGCGCCCGGGCCAGGAGGCGCTCGTTGTGTCCGAGCGTCGCAGGGTCCGGGGCGTACGCGTGCGCGGTGTCGAACACGCTCACCCCGGCTTCGGCCGCCGCGGCGATCGTATTGACCGAGAGCTCCTGATCGGCCGCCCCGTCCGTCGACATGCGCATGCAGCCCAGACCGATCCTGAGCACCGAGGAATCGAGCCACGCGGGAGGACTCAGGAGGCAGAGCCTACAAACCGCCCGGACGGCGTTCAGGCCCGGGGGCCGCCGTGTTCCCCCATCCGTCCTCTTTTCGGAGCCTCGCGCGAGTTTCCATCCTGCCCGGCCGATGCGTTGGCCCGAACGAGCCGTTCGAAAGCAACAAAGAACCATGTTTGAGAACCCACATCAGGCGGGAATCACCGCTTTCGCAGAGCCAATGGACCAAGGGCTTACGCGATGACCACCGACTTCTCCCGGGCAGCGACCCTCCTGGTCCGCGCCGTGTTCAGCGGGCACTACACGTTCTGCGTGATGCTGGCCCCCCTCCTGCTCGTGTTCGGCGTCAAGTTCAACAAGAAGCTGCAGTCGTTGAACCGCCCGTGGCTCGAGTGGTCCCCGTTCCACGTCAAGGCCAACGTCATGCTCTTGCCGATCAGGGTGCGGTGGCTGTGGGCCCCCTACGTCGCCGTGCTCGCCTTCTGCATGCCCTTCTTCGCCCTGCTCGAGGAGTGGCTCTTCCGCTACGGCACGACCAGCTGGGTCCGTGGACTGCTGTGGGGCACGGTGGCCTTCGGCGCGTTCCACCTCCTCTCACTGGTCAGCGTCCGCATGACCATCTACCTCATGCTCGTCGGCGCCGTGTTCGTCCAGCTGTACATGCTCGACGGCATCGTCGCCGTGTTCGTCCTCCACGCCGTCTACAACCTGACGGCGCTGGCCATGGTCGTGATCACGCGCAACCGCCCGATGCCCGGGGCCTCGACGCCGAGGCAGGCGTTAGCGGCGCAGTAGAACCCGCTCGCCTCACACCAGCACGCGGCGGCGGAAGTTCCGCAGCCCGAGCGTGAGGAACACGACGCAGAAGCCGAGCAGGACCGGGTAGATCACGTACAGCGGCATGTGCGAGAGGTTGGTGAAGGCCGCGCGCATTCCTTCGGTGATGTAGATCAGCGGGTTGACCAGCACGAGCACTTGGAGCCAGTGAAAGCCGCCGATCTTGACCGGTGAGAGCTTCGTCCACTGGTAGTAGGTGCCACCGAGGAAGGTCAGCGGCAGGACCACGAAACCGAACATCAGCCCGATGTTGCGCGGCTCGAACGTGGTCCCCAGCACGAGCCCCAGGGCCGTCATGGCGATGCAGGCGATCGGGATCAGCGTGACCACGATCAGCCAGTGGATCGACAGGTGGATGTGCACACCGGTGGCGTGGATGATGGCGGCGATCGGGAACACGATCACCGCGGCCAGGAGGCCCTGAACCGCGGCCGAGAGCACCTTGGCGATCGCCACCAGCCAGATCGGGCACGGAGCCTGCACCCGGTCCTCGATCTCGCGCGTGTAGCCGAACTCGGTCGACATCGGCAGGGCGACGGCCTGGATCCCCTGGAACATGATCGAGATGGCGACCACGCCGGGCACGAGCACGGAGGCGAAGGCCGACTCGGCCACGCGGCCGTGACCGCCCACCCCCTGGCCGATCGTCGGGAACACGTACAGGAACACGAACACGAGTAGGAACGGCTGGATCAGGGTGCGGGCCACGAACTCGCCGAAGGTCTTGCGCAGCACGGTCAGGTCGCGCAGGATCAGCGCGCGCAGGGCGGTCCGGCTCGCCGCGACCGCCGACCGCGTCGGCCTGAGCTCGATCGGAGCCGGTGCGGGCGGGCGGGTGGTCGTGGCCGTCATTCGCGCAGCTCCTTTCCGGTCAAGTTGATGAACACCGTCTCGAGCGTGGGCTCGGCCACCGACAGGTCGACGAGCTCATAGCCCGCGCGCTCGGCGGCCGCGACCACGCGCGGCACGATCCGCTCGGCGTCCTTGAAGTGAAGCTCGACCCCGCCCTCGATCACGCGCGTGCGGGTGACTCCCTCGAGGTCCTGCTCGAGCCGCGCAGCCAGCACCTCTCCGTCGCCGCCGGCTTTCACGGTGACGATCGTGTCCGCGCCCACCGACTGCTTGAGTCCGGCCGGCGTATCGAGGGCCAGGATCTTTCCGTGGTCCATGATCGCCACCCGGTTGCACAGCTGATCGGCCTCCTCCATGTAATGGGTCATGAGCATGATCGTCTGCCCGGCGGCGTGCAGCTCGCCCAGGATCTCCCACAGCGCCAGCCGGCTCTGGGGATCAAGGCCCGCGGTCGGCTCGTCCATGAACAGGACCGCCGGCCGGTGGAAGATCGCCCGGGCGACCATCAGCCGCTGGGCCATCCCGCCCGAGAGCGCGAACACCGATGCCTTGGCCCACCGGCTCAGGTGAAACTGCTCGAGCAGCTCGTCGGAGATCCGGCTCGAGTCGGCCGCGCCGATCCCGAACAGCCGGCCGTGGAAGTACAGGTTCTCCCACACAGTCAGCTGCCGGTCGAGCGTGTTCTGCTGGGAGACCACGCCAATCATCTGCTTGGCCAGGGGCGGGTGGGCGATCACGTCCACGGCGCCGATGTAGGCTGAGCCTGAGGTTGGGATCACGCGCGTGGTCAGCATCCCGGCCGTCGTCGTCTTGCCCGCGCCATTGGGCCCTAGCAGTCCGAAGATCTCGCCCGCCTGGATCGTCAGATCGAGCCCGTCAACGGCCCGGAAGTCGGTTCCCGGGTAGACCTTGGTCAGCCCGATCGTGCGGATGACCGCCTGGTCGGCGCCGTTGTCGGCCATCCGCTTACGGTACTCCGAGGACCCGCCGGCCGGGCCGAACTACCCGCAGCCCGTGATCCCGCCGTCCAGCGGGATCACCGCGCCGGTCATATATGAACCTGCGCGCGAGGCCAGGAACAGGACCAGCCCGGCCGCGTCGTCGGGCCGCCCGATCCGCTGCAGCGGGACCATCTGCTCGACCGCGGCCCGGCCCTCCGGGGTCCCGAGCATGAAGGCCATCATCTTGCTCTCGAACGGGCCCGGGGCGATCGCGTTGACCGTGATGTGGTCGGGGGCCAGGCGCTTGGCCAGGTGCCGGGTGAGCATGTGCACCGCCGCCTTGCTCGCGCTGTAGCTGTAGTTCTCGACCGCCGGGACATGGATGCCGTCGATCGAGCCGATGTTGATCACTCGGGCCGGGTCCTCGGCGCTGGCCGCCGCGCGTAGTGCCGGCAGCAGCCCGACGGTCAGATGGAAGATGCCCTCGACGTTGGTGTGCATCGTCCGGTCCCAGCCCGACGCGGGGAACTCCTCGAGGGGCGCCCCCCAGGTCACGCCGGCGTTGTTGACCAGGACGTCGAGGGCGTCGAAGCGCGAGCGGACCTCGTCGGCCAGCGCCACGGCGCCCTCGGGGCTCGACAGGTCGGCACTCACCGCCTGGCAGTCGCCTGCCGACTGGAGCACGGCGGCAGCCGCCTCGACATCGGCGGTCTTGCGCGACGCGATCACCACCCGCGCCCCGGACTGGACGAGCCCGCGCGCGATCATCAGCCCGATCCCGCGCGACCCGCCGGTGACCAGCGCCGTCTTGCCCGATACGTCGAACAGGTCGCTGGTCACAGGCTGCCGGCCGCCTTCGACTATGCCGCCTGGGCGCTGGCGGCGCGGTCGGGCACGGTGCCCTTGATCAGGTCGGCCGCCCGCTCGGCGATCATGATCGTCGGGGCGTTGGTGTTGCCCCGCACCAGGGTGGGCATGACCGAGGCGTCGATCACCCGCAGGCCCTCCGTCCCCAGGACCCGCAGCTCGCTGTCGACGACGGACCCCATCGGACACGAGCCGACGGGGTGAAACAGCGTGCTCGAGTTGCGCCCGATGTACTCGACCATCGCCGCGTCGGTGTCGTCGACCGGCCGATCGAGGAGATAGTTCGTGACCTTGCCCATCGCCGGCTGCTCGGCGATCTCGAAGCACCGCCTGACGCCGGCGATCAGCGTCGCGCGGTCCTCGTCGCTCACCGCGTAGTTGTGGAGAATCCGCGGCTTGGCCGTCGGCACCCGCGAGCGGAGCCTGACGAAGCCCCGGCTCGTCGGGCGCAGCAGGCAGGCTGAGAAGGCCCAGCCGTCCACCCGGACCTCCCCCGCCCCACCCTCGGGGAACAGCAGCGGGATCGCGTGCAGCTGGATGTCGGGTGCGCCGAGGGCCTCGCTGGTCCGGAAGAAGCCGCCGGATTCGGCGAAGTTCGAGGTCAGCGGACCGCGGCCCTCGGTGGTCACGAGGACCAGGTTCTCCTCGGTCTCGGCTCCTAGTAGGGACGGCTCCGAGGTCGTGCCGGTGATCCACGTCGCGACGTGGTCCTGGAGGCCCCGGCCGACCGGCAGCTCGAGGACCTGCGGGATGTGCGCCAGCTCCAGGTCCTCGGCCGGTCCGATCCCGCTCAGCAACAGGATCTGGGGGCTCTGATAGGAGCCGGCGCTCAAAACAATCTCGCCGCCGTGGATCTCTCGCAGCTCATCGCGCTGGTCGATCTCCACGCCGGTGGCGCGCGTGCCGTCGAGCAGCAGTCGTGTGACGTGGGCGCCCGTCTCGACGGTCAGGTTCGGACGCGGCAGCGCTGGGTGCAGGTAGGCGACCGAGGCGGAGCAGCGCATGCCGTCGCGCTCGGTGACCTGGTAGAAGCCGACGCCGTCCTGCTCGGGCCCGTTGAAGTCCTCGTTCGCGGGCAACCCGGCCTCGAGCGCGGCCGCCACGAAGGCCCGGCACGTGCGGTACCGCGAGCGGCCGTCGCTCACACGCAGCGGGCCGCCGACCCCGTGCAGCTCGCTGGCCCCGCGCTCGTTGTCCTCCGCCTTCAGGAAGTACGGGAGCACATCGTCCCAACCCCAGCCTTCGAAGCCCATCGCTGCCCAGCCGTCGTAGTCGGCCCGATTACCCCGGATGTACACCATCGCGTTCACTGACGACGAGCCGCCGAGCGTCCGGCCGCGCGGGAGGTAGCGCGAGCGGCCCCCGAGCCCCGGCTCGGGGTCGGAAATCATCGCCCAGTCGTACTTGCTCGTGGCCAGGGCCAGCTGCCCGGCCGGCAGATGGATCTCATCGGCGGTGTCGGGCGGTCCTGCCTCCAGCAGGCAGACGTTCACGTCTGGGTCCTCGGTCAGCCGCGCGGCCAGCACGCACCCGGCCGATCCCGCGCCCACGATCACGTAGTCGAACTCGGTCATCTTGTCTCCTGGTCGATCTGGGTGCATTCTTTACGCGCGCGTGCGGACGGTCAAGGCCGCCCGACCGCGTCCCGCTAGCCTTCCGGCTGCTGGCACGAGCGGACCGACCAAGGAGTAGGCAATGAGCTTCGGATACGACCAGGCCGCGCTCGGCGGTGCGGCGCTTACCCGCGACCAGACCCATGAGGTGTTCGGTCAGGTCATGGGGCTCGTGGCTGTGACCGTCGGGTTCACCGCGGTCGGCGCCTATCTCGGGCGCAACATGACCGGTGGCACCGGGATCCTGTTCTTCATCGGCGCCTTCGCCTGCATCTTCGGCCTGCAGTTCGCCTCGGCTCGCGGGCGCGACCAGCTGGCCGTCGGGCTGCTGTTCGGCCTCGGGCTGCTGCTGGGGTTGGCCGTCGCGCCGATCATCGCGGCCTACGCCAAGGCCGACCCGGCCGCCCTATGGCAGGCCGCCGGCGCGACCGGGGCGTTCGTCGCCGCCCTCGGCGCGGGCGGCTACGCCACCCGGCGCGACCTGTCCTCGTGGGCGCGCACCCTGTTCTGGGCCCTCCTCGCCCTGATCGTCTTCGGGATCGTCGCGATCTTCGTCTCGATCCCGCACGCCAACATCATCTACGCCGTGCTCGGGCTGGTGATCTTCGGCGGGTACACGATCTTCGACTTCAACCGGCTGCGCCGGGCGAACAAGGCCAGCGCCGTCCCGATCGCGGCCGGCATCTTCCTGGACATCTTCAACATCTTCCTGCTGTTCCTGCAGCTGTTCGGCGGGGGTGGGCGGGACTGACGCGAGTCGGGAGGCTCGGCCGCGCGCTGGACTGGCCGCCATGCTGATCCTTCCCCCCGGACACGCTCAAGAGGTCACGCTCCGGCGGCGCCTGACGCGCCGGGAGAAGCGGCTGATCGGCGGGGTGCTGGCCGTGGTCGCGGCCCTGATCCTGGCCCTCGTGATCTCGCTGGCCACGAGCGGTCAGAGCTCCGGTCACGGCTGCATCTACGCGACGATCCCAGCCGCCACCGGGGCCCAGCAGATCTCCGAGTGCGGTGCGGTGGCCCGCTCGACCTGCGTGTCGACCTCCACGCCGGGCGCCTTCAGCGCCCAGGCCGCCCGCGCCATCGCCGCCGAGTGTCGCAAGGCCGGGCTGCCGGTCAGTCGATAGCCCCCGGCTCGGCCCGCCGCGCCCGGGCACCCCGCCGGCGCCGGCGGGCGACCTCGAAACTGACAACCGCGCCCACCAGCGCCACCAACGCGATCGACAGCAGCACCCCGACGTCGTCGATCAGGTCGAGGATCGGGGGCCCGGCGTAGTACGCGCCCAGACCGATCCCGACCGCCCACACGCCGGCGCTGAGCAGGTTGGTCACGTTGTAGACGACCACTCCGGAGCGATTGAACCCGGCCACCCAGGAGGGCGTGAGCAGGATGGCCACGATCTCCCATCGCTTGAACAGCTCCTCGCCACGGGCGATGGCGTGCAACCGCATCCTCCGCAGCGGGCCGGGAGCCATCAGCACCGAGCGCCCGGCCCACATCCCGGCCAGCCACCCGACGATCCCGCCGACGGTGGCCCCCGCCCACGCGGCCACCAGCACCGGCGATATGTCGAGATCGTGCTTGGCCGCGAACAGGCCCGCCGCGATCAGCACCGGCTCCCCGGGACCGGGCACCCCGACCCACCCGGCGAACGCCGCCAGCGCCACCCCGAGGTAGTCGATCGTCGGCCCCTTGACGTGGTGGAGGAGATGCAGAGCCAGGATCAGCACGGGAGCTCGTTCCCATGTATCGGCAAAAACGGCCCCGCCCGGCCAGCACTGGACGCGCCGCCCCTTGCCGCCTCGTCAAAGCTCATCTGCTCCGATCGTGGCACAAGCGCCTGTCAACTCTTCATCAGGAGCGGTTTAACGCTCTAAGCGGGATCCGTTTATCCCGATGTCCAGATGCCTCATCCGTTTGCTGGACGCGCGGCCATGGCTGGCGCCGGGAGTTATGTCCACACTTCTCGCACAGTAGGGGCGCCTACAAACGGCCACCGCCGTGCGGTGGTTTGGGTCGTTTGTCGGTCTGCCCCCTGTCGGTGCCCACGTCGTTCCCTACGGACAAGGAGATCCATTGCCACTCGAAGCACCGCTCTGGCTCAACTCGGGAGACACCTCCTGGCAGATCACCGCCGCCACGCTCGTCGGCCTGATGAGCGTCCCGGGCCTCGCGGTCCTCTACGGCGGTGTCATGCAGAAGCGCTGGTCGATCAACAGCATGATGCTGACCTTCGCGACCTTCTCGATCGTGCTCTTCGTCTGGGTCGTCTGGGCCTTCAAGATGGGCTTCGGGACGCCGTGGCACGGGCTCTCCCATTCCGGCTTCTTCGGGAACTTCATCGGCATACCGGGCCCGGTCCTCTCGCACACCGAGCTCCAGCACCAGAGCAACATCCCCTTGATCGGAAGTCAGGCCTTCCCGAAGTCGGCGCTCGTCTACTTCCAGTTCGTGTTCGCCGCGATCACCCCGATCCTGGCCCTCGGGTCGGTGCTCGGGCGGGTCAACTTCAAGGCCTGGATCCCGTTCTGCGCCCTCTGGATCACCTGTGTCTACGCGGTTGACGCGTTTCTTCTCTGGGGCGGCGGCTTCTTCGCCCAGCACGGGGCCGTCGACTTCTCCGGCGGTTACGTGATCCACCTCTCGGCCGGTGTCGCGGGCTTCGTGGCCGCGGCGGTGATTGGCCCGAGACTCCAGCGAGACCGCGAGATCGACGCGCCCAACAACGTGGCCATGGTCGCGGTCGGGGCGGGGCTGCTGTGGCTAGGCTGGAACGGCTTCAACGGCGGGGACCCGTACGCATCGAACATGTCGGCGGCCGCCGCGGTGCTGAACACCAACCTGTGCACGGCGGTCGCGTTCCTGATCTGGATCGGCTGGGACTACCTCACGGGCCGCAAGCCCGGGTTGATCTCCGGCGTCAACGGCATGATTGTCGGCCTCGTGGCGATCACCCCGGCCGCCGGCTACGTCAACGGCTGGGGCGCGATCGCCCTGGGCGTGATCGCCTCGACGATCGTGTACTTCGCGCTCAACTACCTGAGCCGCCTGCGCCCGTTCCGCAAGGTCGACGACACGCTCGGTGTGATCTACACCCACGGCTTCGCGGGCCTGGCGGGCGGCCTGCTGGTCGGCATCTTCGCCGACCCGCAGATGGCCCTGGGCTACAAGACCAGCAAGCACGGGCTGATCGCCACCGGCGGCGTGGCCGGCGTGATCCACGGCAACTGGAGCCTGCTCAAGTGGCAGTTCTTCGCCGCCGTGTTCGTGATCGTCTGGACCGCGCTCGTGACCTTCGTCCTGCTCAAGCTGGTCGGCGTGTTCATCCCGTTGCGGATGTCCGAGGCCAACATGGAGATCGGCGACGTAGCCGAACACGGACACGAGGTCTACCCGTCCGACGTGCCCTCGCTCGGATACCCCTCCGGCGTTCCGGCACTGGCACCCGAGCGGGCGACGGCGACATCGACCGCATGACCCCCGGGCGGTGCGCGTTTGCAGGCACCGGCGCCATTCGCGGCGCCGGTGCCACGCACTCCCCGGATTGTGCGACATCGCTTGCGCCATGGAAGGTGAACCTGAGGGAGTGATCCCGTACGCTTGCCACACGCCACGTCCACCCTGGCGTACACGCGGGCGCACTGGATCGAGCGGCGTCCCGGTGGCGTCCCCGCCGACCTCGAAGTGCCATACGAAGGAGCCCTGAAACCTATGCCTCGCATTCGTCAACAAAACGTCCTCGCAGCCCAGTGGACCCCGAACGGCGGCTCCCTGGGAGCGGCCGACCTAACCGTCGCGGACAACCAGGTTTTCGGGCTAAATGTGTTCAGCCCGGCGATCCAGCGACAGCGGCTGCCCCGGGACGTGATCCGCCGCCTGCAGCAAACGCTGGCCAGGGGCGAGATCCTCGATACCTCGCTCGCCGACTCGGTGGCGCAGGCGATGAAGGATTGGGCGCTGGAGCGGGGCGCGACCCACTACACGCACTGGTTCCAGCCGCTCACCGGATCGACCGCCGAGAAGCACGACAGCTTCTACGCCCCAACCGGCGAAGGCACGGCCCTGGCCGAGTTCTCGGGCAAGGAGCTCATCCAGGGCGAGCCCGATGCCTCGAGCTTCCCGACCGGGGGGATCCGCGCCACGTTCGAGGCGCGGGGCTACACGGCCTGGGATCCCACGAGCCCCGCCTTCATCCTCGAGAACCCCAACGGCGCGGTCCTGTGCATCCCGACGGCGTTCGCGTCCTGGACGGGTGAGGCGCTGGATCACAAGATCCCGCTGCTCCGGTCGATGGACGCCTTGTCCAGGTCCGCCGTCCGAGCGCTACGGCTGTTCGGCGACACCACCGCCCAGCGCGTGTTCACGACGGTCGGCCCGGAGCAGGAGTACTTCCTGATCGACGAGCAGTTCTACTTCGAGCGCCCGGACCTGATCACCACCGGCCGGACTCTGTTCGGCGCCAAGCCTCCGAAGGGCCACGAGCTCGACGACCACTACTTCGGCTCGATCCCCGAGCGGATCCTCGCCTACATGCTGGAAACCGAGCGCGAGCTGGCGAAGCTGGGGATCCCGGTCAAGACCCGTCACAACGAGGTCGCGCCCAACCAGTACGAGATCGCGCCGGTCTTTGAGAACTCGAACGTCGGCTCGGATCACCAGCAGCTGACGATGCAGATCATGCAGAACGTCGCCCGCCGCTACCGGCTGATCTGCCTGCTCCACGAGAAGCCGTTCGCGGGCGTGAACGGCTCCGGCAAGCACAACAACTGGTCGATGGGCACGGACACCGGCAAGAACCTGCTCGACCCGGGAGACACCCCGCACGAGAACCTGGAGTTCCTGTTCTTCTGCGCAGCGGTGATCCAAGCGGTGAACAAGCACCAGGGGCTGCTGCGGGCGTCGGTCGCCTCACCGGGCCAGGATCACCGTTTGGGAGCCAACGAGGCGCCCCCAGCGATCATCTCGATCTTCCTCGGCGCCGAGCTCGAGAAGGTGTTCGGCGCGATCGAGCGCGGCGAGGCCGGCGAGACGCGGCCCGGGTCGTTCCTGGGCCTCGGCACTCCGGTGCTGCCCCCGGTGCCGAAGCACGGCGGAGACCGCAACCGCACGAGCCCGTTCGCGTTCACGGGCAACAAGTTCGAGTTCCGGGCGCTGGGCTCGAGCATGTCGCTGTCGTTCCCGAACACGGTCCTGAACTCGATCGTCGCCGAGTCGATCGACGACCTCGCCCAAGAGCTCGAGGGCGCGCTGCAATCGGCCGGAGGTAACGTCGAGGCCGCTCTGAATCCGATCCTCGCGCGCGTGTACGCCGAGAACAAGCAGATCGTGTTCGGCGGCGATAACTACTCGGAGGAGTGGCACGCCGAGGCGCAGCGGCGCGGGTTGCTGAACCTCCAGGCCACGCCCGACGCTGTCCCGTACCTGGTCAGGGACGAGACGGTGGCTCTGTTCTCCGATTACGCCGTGCTGTCCGAGCGCGAGCTCGAATCGCGCTACGAGGTGGTGCTCGAGCAGTACGTCACCAAGATCAACATCGAGTCCGAGACGGCGGCGTCGATCGCGCGAACGATGCTCCTGCCTGCGGCCGCCCGCCATCAGACGATGCTGCTCGAGGCCAAGCTGCACGAGCTGGCTGAGGAGACCTCGGGGCTGATCGAACAGTTCACGGGGGCGATCAATGAGCTGGAGTCGGCAAACCTGGCCGAGAACCAGCCCCCCGACGACGTGCTCGCGCACGCGCGCTACATGCACGACACGGTGCTGCCGGCGATGGACGCGGTCCGCTCGGCCGCGGACAGCCTGGAGCGGGTGGTCGCCGACGACCTCTGGCCGCTGCCGAAGTACTCGGAGATCCTGTTCATCAAGTGAGTCCAGGAAGAGAGCCATAGCGGACCGGGAGGAGGACCAGGCAGGACATGACCGACGTTGACAGCAGACACGAAAGCGCCGTGGCGGGCGCGACCTCGGCCGACGAGGTCCTGGAGTTCGCGGTCGAGCGCGGGGTCCAGATGGTCGACCTCAAGTTCGTCGACCTCCCCGGGACCTGGCAGCACATGAGCCTCCCGCTGGCCGCGCTCGACGCCGAGGACTTCGACAGCGGGCTCGGCTTCGACGGGTCCTCGATCCGGGGCTTCCAGGAGATCCACGAGTCCGACATGCTGCTCATACCGGACGCGACCACGGCGTTCATCGACCCCTACTACGACCACACCACCCTGTCCCTGATCTGCTCGGTGGCGGATCCGATCCTGGGCGAGCTCTACGGGCGCGACCCCCGCTTCGTGGCCCAGAAGGCCGAGCGGCACCTGGTCAACACCGGGATCGCCGACGTCGCCTACTTCGGCCCCGAGGCCGAGTTCTTCGTGTTCGACCACATCGCCTACTCGCAGACCGAGAACCGCGCCTTCTACGAGGTCGACTCCGGCGAGGGCTTCTGGAACACCGGCGAGTCGCCGGGCACGAACCCCAACCTGGCCTACAAGCTGCGCCAGAAGGAGGGCTACTTCCCGGTCCCGCCGGCCGACTCGATGGCCAACCTCCGGGCCGAGATGGTCCTGACCATGGAGTCGCTCGGGATCAAGTGCGAGTTCCACCACCACGAGGTCTCCTCGGGTGGCCAGGCCGAGATCGACATGCGCTTCCAGCCGCTGCTGCGCATGGCCGACCAGATGATGACCTACAAGTACGTGGTCAAGAACTGCGCGCGCGCGGCGGGCAAGACGGCCACCTTCATGCCCAAGCCGATCTTCGAGGAGAACGGCTCGGGCATGCACGTCCACCAGTCGTTGTGGAAGGACGGCGACGCACTGATGTTCCAGGCGGGTACGTACGCCCACCTCAGCGACCTGGCCCGGCACTACATCGCCGGCCTGCTGACCCACGCCCCGGCGCTGCTGGCCTTCTGCGCCCCGACCACGAACTCCTACCGGCGCCTCGTGCCCGGCTACGAGGCGCCGGTGAACCTCGTGTTCTCGGCCCGCAACCGGTCGGCCTGCGTGCGCGTGCCGATGTACCACGAGTCGCCCAAGAGCAAGCGGATCGAGTTCCGCTCGCCCGACCCCACGGCCAACCCGTACCTCGCCTTCAGCGCGCTGATGCTGGCCGGCCTGGACGGGATCAAGCGCCAACTCGATCCGGGCGAGCCGCTGGACGCTGACATCTACGAGCTCCCCGAGGAGACGCTGGCCAAGATCGGCACCGTCCCGTCATCGCTCGAGGCCAGCCTCGACGCGCTCGAGTCAGACCGCGCCTTCCTGCTCGAGGGCGACGTATTCACACCCGGGCTGATCGAGGCCTACATCCGGTACAAGCGCCAGGAGGAGGTCGACGCGATCCGGATGCGCCCGCATCCGTGGGAGTTCGCGCTCTACCACGACGCGTGACGTTGGGAACGTCGGGGCGGATGCGCCCCGACCCGGCCCCTCAGCCCAGCACCAGCTCGGCCGCCGCCCGCAGTGTGGCCGCGTCGCCCCCGATCAGCAGCGTGGTCACGCTCGACTCGCGCCAGGCCTCGAGGTCGTGGCGGACCTTGTCCGCCGGGCCGATCAGCGTCAGCTGCTCGATCAGCTTCGCCGGGACGGCGGCCGCCGCCTCCTGCTTCTTGCCCCCCAGGTAGAGCTCCTGGATCTCCGCGACCGCGGCCTCATACCCCATCCGGATCGGGACGTTGGCGTGGAAGTTGGCGCTTCGGGCCCCCATCCCGCCGAAATACAGGGCGTACATAGGCCGCAGCGCGTCGGTGGCCGACTGAATGTCGTCGGTGACGATCAGCGGCACGGTGGCCGCGATCTCGAACTCTTCCGTGTGCCTCCGAGCGCCCGGCCGCTCAAACCCCTCGGCGAGTGCCTCGGCGTAGAGGTCGTCGTGGTGGGGCGAGTAGAACAGCGCCAGCCAGCCGTCGCACAGCTCCGCGGCCATCGCGATGTTTTTCGGCCCCTCGGCGGCCAGGTAGATCGGAATGTCCTCCCGCAGCGGGTGGATACTCGACTTCAGCGGCTTCCCGAGTCCCGTGCCGTCGGGGATCGGCAGCGGGTAATGGGGTCCCTCGCTGGTCACCGGGCCGTTGCGAGCCCAGACGTCGCGGAGGATCCCGATGTACTCCCGCATCCGGGCCAGCGGCTTGGCGAACGGCTGGCCGTACCAGCCCTCAACGACCTGCGGCCCGGATACGCCGAGGCCCAGGATCAGCCGGCCTCCGGAGAGATGGTCGAGCGTCATCGCCGCCATCGCGGTCGCGGCCGGCGTCCGAGCCGAGATCTGCACGATCGCCGTGCCGAGCTTGATCCGATCGGTCGCGGAGCCCCACCAGGCCAGGGGGATCAGGGCGTCCGAGCCGTAGGCCTCCGCGGTCCACGCCGAGTCAAAACCGAGCCGCTCGGCCTCGCGCAGGGCCTCGGCGGCACCGGGCGGCGGGCCGCCGGCCCAGTAGCCGAAGTTCAGGCCGAGTTTGAGATCGCGCGACATCGGGGCAGACCCTATCCGGTGGCGCGCTTCAGGCGCCCGATCGCCCGGCGCCACAGGCTCGGCGGCCTCGGCTGCGTGGCCAGCCACTCGCCCCTGGTCGGCAGTCGCCCGGCCCGCCGGGCCGCCATCACGCATTCGGTGTGAGCGTGGCGGCGTCCGGCCGGATCGCCCTCGGGCAGCATCAGCATGTGCTCGCTGAGCGCGGGCAGGTGCCGGCCACAGAGCGGACACCGATAGGTCGCCGGTTTGCGGTTCTGCGCGCGCCGCAGCTGCCACCAGCGGGCCGACGCAAGCTGCCTCTCAGCCACACGACAAGGATTGCATCCCGTCGGGCCGACCCGGTATCTTCGCCGGTCCGTGGACCAGCGACCCCAGATCATCGTGGCCGAGACCGAGCGCTACCGGATCACCGGCAGCATCCGCGTGGCTCGCGACGGGTACCGCAGCCGCCTCAGCGACTATCTGAACGCCCCGGAGCGCACGTTCCTGGCCCTGACCGACGTCGAGCTGAGGCCGCTGGAGGGCGGGCCGGTCGAGCACCACCCCTTCGTCGCCCTCTCGATGCGGCACATCGTGTTCGCGATCGAGCCCGAGGCCCCGCCGGACTGAGTTCGCCGGGGCGTTACCATCCCGCTCCCCGGAGGTATGTTTAAGGCGATGGCGACCCGTCAGGCGCAAGAGCTCGAGGGCCTCAGCCGGAGCGACGTGCTCAAGGCCTCGCCCCGCATGTTCGACTCGAACCTGCTCGAGCGGCTCTCTCGCGTGCACCCCAGCGTGCCGCCGATCATCTTCGGTCCGGTGATCACGCTGCTGCTGGTCGAGGGCTTCGTGCACGGAGTCGGCTGGGCGGCTCCGGCGTGGCTGCTCGGCGGCTATCTGTTCTGGACCTTGACCGAATACTGGCTGCACCGGATCGTCTTCCACTTCGAGCCCGAGCATGGCATCGGTGCCCGCCTGCACTGGATCATCCACGGCGTCCACCACGACCATCCGAACGATCCCATGCGGCTCGTGATGCCCCCGTCGGTGAGTGTCCCGCTGGCCGCTCTGTTCGTATTCGGCTTCTTCCTGGTGATCGGGATCCCCGGCTACCTGCCGTTCGCGGCCGGCTTCCTGGGCGGCTACCTCGGCTACGACATGCTGCATTACCACGTGCACCATCACACCCCGAAGACGGCGCTCGGCAAGAAGCTTCGCGAGCTGCACATGCGCCACCACTTCCAGAACCACGAGCGCGGATACGGAGTCAGCGCCCCATTCTGGGACTACGTGTTCGGGACGCCGCTGAAGACCCGCCGCTAAGGGCAGGCGTGAGCCCGGGGAGTCCGTAGTTGGCGCCCTCGCGCGACGGGCTGGCGGCCGGGATCCGCGGGATCGCGATGGCCGTGCCCGGGCGCATCGTCTCCAATCGCGAGATCGCCCCCCAGATGGGCGTCGACGAGAGGTGGATCGCCAAGCGCACGGGGACCGCGAACCGCCCCTGGGCGCTGGAGACCGAGCGGCTCAGCGATTTCGCTGCTCGAGCCGCCGCCGGCGCGCTGGAGCGCGCGCAGGTCGAGGCCCGCGATCTCGATCTGGTGCTCGTGGCCACCTCCACGGCCGATGAGATCACCCCGAACGCGGCGCCGCTGGTCGCCGGCCTGATCGGCGCCGAGCGCGCTGGCGCGTTCGACGTTGGCTCCGCCTGCACCGGCTGGCTGGCCGGCCTCGCCCTCGCCTGCGGCCAGATCGAGTCAGGGCGCGCGCGTCACGCCGTGGTCGTCGGAGCCGACTTCCTGTCCCGGTTTCTCGACTTCTCCGACCGGGGCACCGCGCCCCTGTTCGCCGACGGCGCCGGAGCCGCCGTTGTCTCCCTCGGGTCCGCTGCGACCGCGCGGATCGGCCCGGTGATCCTCCACGCCGATTCCTCGGGCGCCGACCTGATCCGGCTCGAGCGCGGGAAGCGCATCGAGATGCTCGGCCAGGAGACCTTCCGAGCCGCCGTCACCCGCCTCTCTGAGGTCACCGAGGAGGCGCTCGCGGCCTCGGATCTCTCGCTCGTCGACGTCGACCTGTTCGTCTACCACCAGGCCAACTCGCGGATCATCTCCGCCGTCGGCCGCCGCCTCGGCCTCGACCCCGACCGAGTCGTCGACTACGTCGACCGCTTCGCCAACTCCTCGACCGCCACCCTTCCCATCGCCCTCTCGGTGGCCGAGGCCGAGGGGCGCCTGCGCGCGGGAGACACCGTGCTGCTGGCCAGCTTCGGCGGCGGCTTCACGTGGGGCGCGACGGCGCTGGAGTGGGGGCCTGGCGGCTGAGGCGGACTGTCCCTGCGCGCTCGTCGCCCGGGGCCGGGCCCGCCACCGCGGAAGCGGAGAGGGCGGGATTCGAACCCGCGAAAGAGCGTGAACCCTTTACTCGCTTAGCAGGCGAGTGCCTTCAGCCACTCGGCCACCTCTCCTGGGTCCGTGGCAGTGTAGAGCTTGGTCCCCAGGGGCCCGCGCTCTCCGCGCCGCCGCCGACCGGCACACGGTCGTCCGCGTCGGCGCCCCCCACCAGGCTAGGATCGGGGCCCGGAGGGGTGGCAGAGCGGTCGAATGCGCCAGTCTTGAAAACTGGAGTCCGGTGACCCCGGACCGCGGGTTCGAATCCCGCCCCCTCCGCTCGATCGTGTCCCGCCCGCTGGCGCGCCGTCCCCGGGCCGGGGTAGGATGGCGACCGTATGGTGGATGTAGCCATATCGGGGCCAGTGGCGGAGCAGGACGCTCCGCCCGAGCACGCGATCGAGATCCCCGACTTCCAGATCGTTCCCCGGGCAGGCCTGGCGATCGCCCTCTTCGTGACCGCGCTGGTCATCGTCGCCATCGCCGTCAACAAGCTGTGGCCGCTCGAGTTCTTCCACGTGGCCGGAGGAGCGGCGTGGACGATCATCGACCTGTTCCTCGGCCTGGTGCTGGGGCCGATCATCGGCTCGATGACGATCCCGGCCCGGATCGAGTTCACCACCCGGCTGATGCCGAAGATGGTGGTGATCATGCCCACGGTGGTGACGATGACCCTGGCCGCCGGCTGGCAGCTGTCGACCAAGCTCGGGACCAACCTGACGTCATATCCAGAGCACGGGTGGGTCGTGGCCAGCTTCATCGTCGTCGGCGTGATGTCGATTCTCGCCCTCGGGCTGCTCGAGCCGGCCAACATCGCGGTCCTGTTCGAGCTGAAGAAGCCCCGCCCGGACCCGGCCGTGATCGAGCGCCTGATGAAGCGGTTCATCTACTGCGCGGGGGTGCTCGGCGTGATGCAGATCGCCACGCTCGTGATCATGACCAAGTTGGCCAGCTCGTGAACGAGCGTCCACTTCCGCCCGTCACCCAATTGGCCATGGCGTCGCTGACCCTGATCGTCGCGGGCGGGATCTACCTGTCCGCGCACCTGCCCAACCATGTCCCGCTCGCTCCCGCGGTCGTCCTGCTCGTGCTTTCGGTTCTGCTGCTCGTCATCAACCTCGTGATGCTCGCGCGGGTCCCTGACTTTGCCTGGGACAGGTTCTTCCAGGTCGGCAAGTGGTCTTTGCTGGCCTATGTCGGGATCGCGGGCATGATCGAGTACGTCTTCCTGCGTAACCACCTGCGCGGCGGCCCCCTGATCGTGCTGACGCTCTCGCTCGTGGTCTTTGCCGTCCACGTTCCCACGCTCGTCGGCTTCACGGTCGCCCGGTACGTCGGGCCGGACGAAGCCGGCCCGGTGCACGCGACAACCTGAAGGTGTGGCCGCCCGAGGCACTCGAGTTCCTGCGCGAGCTCGAGGACAACAACGACCGCGACTGGTTCAAGGCCAATCGCAAGCGCTACGACGAGACGCTGCTCGCCCCGGCCCGCGAGCTCGCTGAGCGCCTCGGTCACCTCGGAAAGCCCCACTTCTTCCGGCCCTACAACAACCTTCGCTTCCGCCCCGGCCCACCGCTCAAGGAGCAGCTCGGGGTCGCGATCGGCTACGGCCCGGCGGGGGGCTACTACTTCGAGCTGTCGCTTGACGGCCTGCTCGTGGCCGCGGGCATCCACCGGCCGGCCAGCGATCAGTTGGAGCGGTTCCGCGTGGCCATCAGCGACCGGCGCAAGGCCGCTGGCTTCGAAGGCGCCGTGGCCGGTGCTGGCGCGGCCGGACTGTCATTGGCCGAACCCGGGCTCAAGCGCGCCCCGCGCGGATACCCCAACGACCACCCCCGCTTGGACCGTCTGCGGCTCAAGCAGTTCACCGTGGCCCGGCGTCACCACCTCGAGCCCTGGCTCCATAAGCCCACTTGCGATCGGCGCGTGCAGTCCGAACTCGAGTCAGCCACCCCGCTCGTCTCGTGGCTGGCCAAGACCGTCGGGCCGAGCGTCCGCCCGCGCCCGGGCTGAAGGGTCACGTTGGTCGAGGTTTACATCTGCCCGGCGGCGGCGGTGATCGCCTCACGGATCCGGGGGTAGGTGCCGCAGCGGCAGATGTTGCGGATGCCGTCGAGGTCGGCGTCGGTGATCGTGCGGCCCTCGGCCTGCGCCTCCTGGACCAGCGCGACAGCGGCCATGATCTGCCCGGGCTGGCAGTAGCCGCACTGGGCCACGTCGAACTCCAGCCACGCCTCCTGCATCGGATGCAGCTTTTTGTCGACCGTGGCCGGCAGCCCCTCGATCGTCGTGATCCGGTCGCCGGGCTGAATGTCGGAAACGGGCACCGAGCACGGGTTGAACGCCTTCCCGTTGATATGGCTGGTGCACGCCTTGCAAACGTCGAGCCCGCACCCGTACTTGGGCCCGTGGACTCCGAGCAGGTCGCGCAGGACCCAGAGCAGGCGCACGTCATCGGCGCAGTCCACGCTCACCTGCTTGCCGTTGAGGATGAAGGTGTGAGTCGGCACCGCAGCGCGCGCACCGGGAAAACAAGCCCGCGCGTTCACGCATTCAGTTCCTCCCGCCTACCGACACTCAATCGTTCCCTCCCGCAAGGGGCCGCGCAGTCGCGGCTGCCCAAGTCTACGCCCCGGCCGGTGGCGCGCGAGCCGCTTCGACGCCGCCGCACGGGCCCCCGCCCCACACGGAAACCACGGCTAGAATCGCCGGTTCAGGCGCCCGTAGCTCAGCTGGATAGAGCGTCGGTCTACGGAACCGAAGGTCGGGAGTTCGAATCTCTCCGGGCGCGCTGGGAAAGCCCCGCAAAGCACAAGCCCGGCACCTGCTCGTGGCGACAAGCGGGCCGGAACCCACCGCTCGTCCGGGTTAGCATCACTTGGTGCGCTTCCTCGTCACTAGTGCAGGTAGCGCCAACGGCGGTGGCCATGACGCGGTGCTCGCCTTCAACGCCGAAGGCGGGTTCGTCGGCCCGTTCAGCGACGACCCCCGGATCGTCGATCCGCGTGGTCTGTGCATTGATCCCTCCGGCGCGCTGATCTACCTCAACAGCGTGGACCGGATGCTCGCCCTTGATCGCAGCGGACGCGTCGTACGCGACTCAGGGTCGATGGCCGACCTGGACCCGGGCGGCGCCGTGTTCGGGCCAGACGGTCGCTTCTACGTCACGATGCGGCGCCGCCGGACGATTTTGGGCATCTCTGCCACGCTCGACGGCCACGCGGAACCCCTCCTCCCGGAAGGCATCGTCCCATTCCCACGCGGGTTCGGTTTCGGGCGGGACGGCAGCCTGTATCTCGCCTCGGGCATCGCCCCTTCCGGCGAGGGCGACAACACCATCCTGGTGTTCGATCCCGACGCGCCCGCCCAGCCGCGTCGCTTGGTCACGGATCACGAATTGAGCCCTCTGGACCTGGCCGTGGTTCCGAATGGCCATATCGTCGTCGCCAGCGAGTCTCCGTTCCGTGCTCCCGATGCTGTAGTCACCGTGCGCGAATACGATCCGGCCAGCGGAGATCTCGTCCGCGTCTTTGCTCCTGACCGTTCGGTGAACTTCCGCCAGCCGCGCGGGTTGAGATTGGGGCCGGACGGCCACCTCTATTGCGTCGGCGAGGCTCACGTCATCGCGTTCGACTTCTCGACCGGAGACTTCCTGGGGCCGGTCGTACGACTGCCGAGACTCCACGGCCAAGCGCTCGTGCTGCTCGACTAAAGCACCTCGTGACATCCCCTTTCGCGCAGCGACGCGAACCCCGCCCGACTCAATCAACGTCCTGCTCGCGCGGCGAGCAGGACGAAACCGCTACCGAGGGAAAGCCATGCCGCCGGGTGGATCACCGGCCAGGCGATCATGGCCAACGGCGGCAACGCGTTCAGTCTGTGAACCAAACGCGCTTCCGGGCACGGATGCCCAGGAGCGACACCTGACACTGAGGGGAGATCAATCGTGTTTGCGGAACTCGACAGACGCCAGAACGACGGGGCGATCGTTTCGCTCGAGTGGGATCGCGAAACCGGTGCGATTAGTGGGCTTAGGGGTGAGTGATCGCTAGCTCAGCAGCAGGGAGACGATTGCGGCGGCGCGTTCGACGTTGGGTTCGATGGCGGCAATCGCGTCGTTGTAGATGAAGCCTTCGGTGACGCGGACGACGGCGTAGGCGAGGCTGGTGACGTCGGTGCGGGGGTAGAAGGAACCGCACTGCTGCTCTTCGCGGTAGAGCTGGGCGAGCTTGTCGACGGTGCGTGGCTGGACGCCGCCGTCGCGCGAGGTGAGGATCCTGAGCGCGGCGTGCGTTTCCTGGTGGAGGAACGCATGCAGAGGCCGTGCCGTGACGAGCTCGCCGACATGCTGGCGGAAGATCGCCAGCAGTCGCTCGGGGCCGGTGTGCTCGGGGTGGTCGGCCTTGGCGCGCTCGAAGATGTCGTCCGAGAGCGACCAGAGCACGTCGGCGAGCAGCTGCTCGCGGCTGCCGGTCCAGCGGTAGAGGGTGGCGCGCGAGACGTCAAGCTCGGTGGCCAATGCCTGCATGTCCAGGCGTCTGCACTCGAGGTAGGTCCGCCGAGCGGCGTGAAACGCGGCCGCGGGCGTCGAGCGGGTTCGGGTGAGCTCGGCGCCGCTGTCGCGAGCCGCCAGCAGGGCTATCGACCCCTCGACGGCCGGGGCCATGACCTCGTCGTGCGCCGAGAGGCCGCTCATGCGCGAAGGATACTCTTCTATATACAGAGCGCCGGTCTGTCGCTTGCGTGACAGATCTGGCTTGTGTATTCTCGCTGTGTCGCTATCCACGACTGCGCGGCCGAACCGGCTACTGGATGAGGGCCGGGAAGATCGGGACGAGCGGCTTGGGCGCCGGGCACGCTGCGGTCAGCGGCTTGCCCACCGCCTGCCCGGTCGAGCTGAGCGGCTGCAGGCGGAAGGCCTCGTCACCCAGCCACACGTCGGCGATCCCGGGGGTTCCCGCGGTGAGGACCAACGGCGGCATCGTCCCGGTGCGCGGGAAGGTGAAGTGAAGCAGCCTGCCGAGCTGGAGCCGCAGGGTGCTACCCACCACCGGACGGGCGTTCAGCGTGGCATGGGTCGGGAGCAGATGCACGGTGTTCTCGTGCACGTGCAGGAGCGTGAACCGGATCCGGGTCGCCCGCGTTCCACCCGGCTCGGAGTCGATCAACCTGATCAGCTTCGCTACGGCGCCCGGGCCGAGCGTGGCGTCGCCCCGGGTGTCCGTGAACTCGAGGCGCCGACCCGAGTTGAAGACGAGTCCTGCGGGCCCGAACGAGCCGTACTGCGTCCCCGAACCGTCCATGCCGAAGGTTCCGGCGCCCGGTACGTGGCAGCGGTAAGCGAACCCGGTGCTGCCCACCAGGCTGTTGGCCGGGACCCACCGAGCCGGGTAATTCGCGCCGACCCGGACCTGACCGGTGCCGGGCTTGCCCGCCACGCGGACCGTGGCCGTGAGCTGCGGAGGGTTGGGCTGCGGGCATGAGCTATAGAGGGTGAACAGGGGAATCCCCGACGAGGTCTCGGCCGTGGCCTGCGAGCTCGAGGAGCCGACGGCCAGGTGCGCCACGCCGGGACCCTGGGTGGCCAGCGGACCGAGCTGGAGCGGATGTTGCTGTCCGAGGTTGACCACGATCGGTTGGCCCTGCACGAGCGTGATCGTCGGAATCTGGATGTCGTTGCTGTTGACCAGGTCGGCGGTCGAGTTCGCTCCGTCGCGCAGGTACTCCTTTGAGGAGGTGAGCGTCACCTTCAGCTTGCGCACGCCGAGCGCGTAGAGCTCGTCGGTGGTCTGCGCAGGCAGCTCCAACCGGCCGCGGACACTCGTGATCCACAGCGACTGCCCGGGGCGGACAATCGTCGGCAGCGCTCCCGAGACCCACACCTCGACCGTGCTCGAGCCCAGGGGCACGCCTCCCTCCTCGACCGAGCACTGGACCGCCAGGCTCCCGGTGCCGATCTGCGTGTCCGGCGGGATCGCGATGTCGCGCACGTAGCTGGGTGGCGCCGCGGCGTCCGCCGAGACGACGAGTGCCAGCACGGCTACCACGACCAACAGGACCACGTGCCGCTGACCACGCCGATGCGCTGTTCCCTGATGCGATCTGCCTTGCACGCTGATCTCCCAAGCCTCTCGCTGACCGCATGATACACATTCCAAAAGTGTGTTCCTCAGCCCAACCGGGTGCATGAAGCTCAGGGGCTTGCTACCGATGTGCTACCTAGCGCTGGCGGCTCGACCGCGGCGCGCTCGCGAGATCCCGGCCGGCAATCGGCCAAGGGATCGTTGGTGACGTGGAGGCCCGCCACGCGAACGGCGTTGCCTGCGTCGAGTAGCGCGGCAACCATCCTTTCTTCGCTGCGGCGGGGTGGCATCCGATCGGCACGGCCACAGCGTCGCACCGCTGGGGCACTTTTCGCGTCCACGGACGGGAACGCGAAGGCCGTGGGCTGGAGGACGCGGGAGAAGTATGCTTCCAGTCCGACGCGGCCCAGGTCGACCCGGAGGACACGGCCCGGCCGACCAGGTTGCAGGGACCCGCGAACGTCCGGATGATCGGAGGGCCATGACCGAAACAGACGCGGTGAGGACCACGTTGCTGCGGCTGCGGGGGGCCAGGCTGATCGGGTTCACCTTGCTGGTCGCGGCCCTACTCGGGGCCGGCGCCTATGCGGCGTCGCCACGATCCGTGAAGGTCCGGCGCTGCGGCTACGCAGACGCCACCTATGGCAGGAGTGCGCTGTACCCCTGGCACATGTCGTGCGCCGCAGCTCGCAAGGTGGTCACAGCCAGCGGCAGTCCCCACGCCCAGGTGATCAACTTTGGGCCGGGCTGGGATGGGGGCGCCGTGCGCATCAACGGCCGGTACTGGGTCTGCACTGGCCAAATGGGCTACTACAACTGCGGCTACCCCTACCGCCCGCGGAAGGTCGACGGGGAGCAGGGCTACAAGGGGCCATTCACCAAGGACGTCGAGTATCTGACCTGCTCCGTGGTTGACCCCGCCGGATCGCGGTGCCCCAGGACGGTCGAGCTCACCCAGCCCCCGAGCTGACGCCACCCATCTCGGTATTACTGCGATCCCGGGCGCGCTTGAGCGGTCGTCCGTCGGCCTAAGCCTTTCGCGCCCGCAGACGGAAGCGGCGCTTGCGGCGGACGATCCCTCCCGGCCCTCGGTCGCGCAAGTGGCGCACTGAGCGGCGAAAGCAAGCGGCTGCGAGCATATGGTCACCTCGAGCGGGACGTCACGGCATGAGCACAGTCATCTACCAAGCCACAACCGGAGGGAGGCCGACTTGCGTGCAATAACGGTCACTGAATATGGAGCGACTCCTGCCATCGCGGAGATGCCGACGCCGGAGCCGGGGTCGGGGCAGGTCCTGATCAAGCTGCGAGCCGCCGGGATGAACCCCATGGATCGCACGTTGGCCTCCGGTGCCTGGAGGCCGATGCCGGCGACGTTCCCGATGGTGCTCGGTGCCGATTTCGCGGGCGTGGTCGAGCAGCTTGGCGGAGGGGCGTCGAGGTTTTCCGTGGGCGACGATCTGTTCGGCCAGTTGCTGATCGCCCCGCTCGGCTCGGCAGGAACCTACGCCGAGTACGTGGCCGTGACCGAGGACGCGCCGCTGGCGAGGGTTCCTGTTGGGCTCGATGACGTTGTCGCGGCGGCGCTGCCGACGGCGGGTGGCTCCGGGCTCGCGTTGGTGGACTTGCTCAAGCCGCTGACCGACAAGATGGTGTTGATCGTGGGTGCGGGCGGCGGCGTTGGTTCGTTCGCTACTCAGTTTGCCGCGAGCGCCGGGGGGAGGGTGATCGCGAACGTGCGCGACGACGATGCCGAGCGAATGCGCGCTTACGGTGCGACCGAGACGATCGATCACACAGCGGTCTCGCTGCCCGACGCGGTACGACGGGAACACCCCGATGGCATCGATGCGCTCCTCGACCTGGTGAGCGACGCCACCGGCTTTGCCGCGCTGGCCTCGCTGGTCAGACCGGGCGGTAGCGCGGTGACGACTCAATACGTCGCCGACGAACAGGCCCTCCGCGCAGCCGGGGTTACCGGCGTCAACTTCGCCTTACCGATGTCCAGCGAGCTCCTCGAACGTGTGGCCGAAGCCGTCGCTGACGGACGCATCGTCGCCCCGCCAATAACTCGTATATCCCTGGAAGACGCGCCCGCCGCCCTGAACCCTGCACCGGCCCGACCGGCCAGCGGCAAAACCGTGATCACGCTATAGCTACCAGCCGGAGCCGGCGACCTGCTGCGCAATTGCCGTCCGGGTCCGCAGAAGTACCGGGTAGAAGTGAGAGTAGGGCGCGATCCGGGCCTGGTCCCGCACCCGCTGCTCGGGCCACGAGCCACGCGTACCTGCGGCTGCTCGAGCGAGCATGCCCGCAACGGTATCGTCGGCGGGTGTTCGATCACGTCGCAATCGCCACCGCGGACCTCGCCGCGTCCGAGCGCTTCTACCGCACCGTCCTCTTCGCGCTGGGCGCCGAGCCGAGTCACGCGGACGCCGAGCTCGTCGAGTGGGACGACTGGGACATCGGGGCGACGGACCGCGAGCACCCCGTGACCCGCGGCCTGCACGTCGGCTTCCGAGCGCCGTCCCGAGAGGCCGTGGACGCCTTCTGGCAGGCGGGGATCGACGCGGGCTATCGCGACGACGGGCCGCCGGGCCCGCGCACGGTCTACGGCCCGGACTACTACGGCGGCTTCCTGCTCGACCCGGACGGCAACAGCGCGGAGGCGGTGCACACGAAGCGCGAGGACCCCGTGCCCGACGGCCGCATCGATCACCTCGGGATCCGCGTCCGCGACCCCGCCGCGTCCAAGCGCTTCTATATGGCGATCGCCCCCCACGCCGGGCTGCGCATCGGCGTGGACGAGCCGGACCACGTCCAGATGGTCGGCGAGGACTTCAGCTTCTCGCTGATCGACGACGAGCGGCCGCTCACGGAGCACGTCCACCTCGCGTTCCCGGCGCAGGACGACGCGACCGTGCGGGCGTTCCACGCCGCCGCGCTCGCCGCGGGCTACGAGGACCACGGCGGTCCCGGCGAGCGCGCCGTCTACCACCCGGGCTATTACGGCGCGTTCGTCCTGGACCCCGACGGGCACAACGTCGAGGTCGTCAACCACAACCGCTGAGCCATGGCCGACGACGCCGCCCGCCGCATCTCGCAGGCCGAGCGTCTCAGACGGTCGCTCCCGACAGGTCCAACAACGTCGTCGGACTCACCGATCGCGGTCTACTTCTCGACCGAGCGTCGCTTCACGCTCGGCACTCGCGATGACGTGGCCGGCGCGCCTGAGCACGGCGATAGCGGCAGTCAGCTGCTCGTCTTTGATGAGCAGGTAGTCGGTGTCGTAGGTGGATAGGGCAAAGACTGAAATGGCGGCCCACGGAGAGCTCTTCCGACGTTCGGGTTACGGAAACGAGCGCGCCCCTCGCCGACCGGGGCATTGGCGCATCCGGCGGGAGCCGGCACACCGCAAAGCGACCCTCGAGTGTCGCCAGCCGAAACACCACGGGCGTATCTTCGCCCAGCCGAAGCTCGGCAAACAGGGGTGGGTTCAGGTGGTCGGGATGACCAGGAGCGCATCGGAGCAACACCTGGGCGCAGCTGGAGCCGCGCTCGCGACCGCCTCCACTCAGCTCGCGGCTCCGCGGGCTGGCTGGGTTTCATGCAGGCCCAGGTGCTCGGCCAGCCACGGGCCGGTCACGCTGCCCGGAGCGCGCGCAACCTCCTCCGGCGTGCCTGCCGCGACGATGTGCCCGCCGTCCGGACCGCCGCCCGGCCCCATGTCGATGAGGTGGTCCGCAGCAGCGAGCAGGTCCAAGTCATGATCGATGACGATGATCGTGGCGCCGGCCTCCAGCAGCCGGTCGAACACGCCAACGAGCGTAGCGACGTCGAGCGGGTGCAGGCCGGTGGACGGCTCGTCAAAGACGTAGAGCGCGCCGCGCTGGCTGCTGCGCAGCCGGGTGGCGATCCGCAGCCGCTGCGACTCGCCGCCGGACAGGGAGGGCGTGGGCTCGCCTAGCCGCAGGTAACCCAACCCGACCTCGCTCACGGGCCGCAGTGCCGCGATGACCGGGGCGCCGTGAGCGAACTGCTGCAAAGCGTCATCCACGCTCAGGCCGAGCACGTCGGCGATGGTCAGGCCGTCGACCCTCACCGCCAGAGTGGCGTCGTTGAAGCGGGCCCCGTGACAGGTCGGGCACTGGACGGTGATGTCGGGCAGGTACTGAACATCGAGGTCGATGTCCCCGAGCCCACGGCAGGTCGGGCATTGGCCCTCGCGGGTGTTGAACGAGAAGTGACCGGGCTTCCAGCGCCGCCGCCGCGCGTACCCAGATTCGGCGAATACGCGGCGGATCTGGTCGAACGCCCCGCTGTAGGTCGCTGGCGTTGAACGCGAGTTCTGGCCGATCGGCGAGGCGTCGACCTGGACGACCTGTCGGATGCCGTCCAGGTCCAGGCGGCGGACGTGCGGGGGCAGTGCCGACCCGCTCAGGATTGCCTTGGCGGCCGGGATAAGACTGTCCAGGACGAGTGCGGTCTTCCCCGCACCGGACGGCCCGGCGAGCGCGGTCAGCCGGCCCACCGGGAAGTCGGCGGCAACGTCGTGCAGGTTGTACAGGTCGCCGATGTGCAGGGTGATCTGGTCGCCGGATCCGCGGCGTACCGCTCGATCACCCGGCACGGCCGGAGCGCCAGCCAGGAACGGGCCCATGATCGAGCGCGGGTCCCTTTCCAGTTGGCCGGGAGGACCCTCGGCGATCACGCTGCCGCCTTTGGCTCCCGCGGCGGGACCCAGTTCGATGACCCAATCCGCGGTCCGGACGATCTCCCGCTCGTGCTCGACCACCACGACGGAGTTGCCGTTCCCGGCCAGGTCGGTGATCGTCTTGCGCAGTCCCTGAATGTTGATCGGGTGAAGCCCGACAGACGGCTCGTCCAGCACGTAGAGCATTCCCGTGGTGCTCGCGCGCACGGTCGAGGTGAGCTCGATCCGTTGCCGCTCCCCCGTCGAGAGTGAGGCGCCGGCCCGGTCGAGCGTCAGGTAGCTGAGACCCACGTCGAGCAGCGGGGTGAGCGTGCCGTTCAGTTCTGCGAGCAAACCGACGGTCATGCGGCTGAGCTCAGCCGGAAGCCCGGCGGGCAGCCCGTCGGTGAATTCGCGCAGCTCGCCGAGGCCTAGGGCGCTGATCTCGGCGAGGTTGCGGCCGCCGAGCTGCGAGCTCAGCGCCTCGGGCCGCAGCCGGGTGCCGTGGCATACCGAACAGACGCGGGTGATAAGAAACCGCTGCACCAGTCGGCGGGTGCGCTCGTTGTCGCTACGCAGCGAGCGTTCCACCGCGGCGACGGCGTTGTCGTAGTTGACGGACAGCTGCACGGACCGCCCGGTCCGCCCGGACTGAAGCGTCACCCGGCGCTGAACCGGTTCACCGTGCAGCACGATGTCGCGCTCGCGCTTGGTCAGCGACCGGTACGGGACATTGAGCCGAACCCCCTGCTCGCCCGCGGCGTACATTGACAGCCGCCGCCCGCCGGAATTCCACGGCAGCACGGCGCCTTCCTCGATCGTCTTGCCCGGATCGCCAACCAGGGTGCTGATGTCAACTTCGGAGCGCACGCCCAGGCCCTGGCAGGCTGGGCACGCGCCGTAGGAATTAAACGAGAAGGATTCGGCGCTGGGGTGCTCGAAATGCGCCCCGCACACCGGGCAGATGATCTCCTCGCTCTGCGTAGTGATCGACGGATCGACGCGGTGGCCGTTCGGGCACAGGTGCGAGCCCAGCCGCGACATCATCAGGCGGAGCACGTTGAGCACCTCGGACATGGTGCCGACCGTGCTGCGCGGCCCGGGTATCGGCGGGCGCTGCCGGAGCGCCAGAGCGGGCGGCAGGTGGTCGATCCCGTCCACGTCCGGTCGCTGCGCCTGGGTCAGCCGGCGTCGGCTGTACGTGCTCAGGCCTTCCAGGAACCGGTGCATGCCCTCGGCGTACAGCGTGCCGATGGCCAGCGACGTCTTGCCCGAACCGGACACTCCGACCACGGCGACCGTACGCCAGAGCGGCACATCGACGTCGATGTCCTGAAGGTTGTTGTGCCGTGCGCCGCGCACGCCGATGACCCGGGGCAGCGTTCCCGGCACACCCAGATCACCAGCTGCTCCAGGCAAGATGTGGCCATTCTCTCAGTGGTCGTGCGGTCGGCCCGGGCCAGAAGGAGGAGTGCATCGGCCTGAACAGTCGTAGGAGCCGTCCGACCGCGGCCGCCAATCGTGGGTGGAAGCTCAGCCCGCGACCGGCTCGCGCTCCGGGACGTCGCGATAGCCGGGGAGGTCGCGTTCGAACTCGGCCCACCAGTCGGGGTCCTTGGACGGAGGCCGCGGACGCGCCGGGTCAGGCCCTGGCCTTCCCCGCCCGTCCCCGCCCTCCTCGCCTTGGCTGCCATAGCCCAGCTTCGAGAGCCGGTCCACAGCTACGCACAGCCAGGTCGCGTCGAGCACGAAGCCCAACATCGCCCCCAGGACGAGCATCGCCATCGCCTGGCCGCTCAGACCAGCGCCGTCAATCGCCACCACCGCCAGGGCCAGCGCGAACACAGCGATGCCGGCCAGGCTCCCTCCAACGATCCCGGCAATCAGCAGTGGCCGCGACGACATGTCAGTCGGCACCTCCGTGTCTTACGAGGACTATGCGGGCGTCAGGGGAAACCGTGGTGACACACATGTTATGAGCCCGCTCCGGCCTTAGGCCCAGTACTCAAGTCGACGCTGGCCTAGCGCCCCTCCCAGCGGATACGAAAGCCGCGCCAACCCGCGATGAGCGGAACCGAGAAATCGTCACGACACGCTAACGCTCTACTATCTGAAAGAGCGATTGGCCGGAGAAAGAAGGTGCGGATGAGGGTGAGGGTGCGGCTGACGGGTGCGGTGGTCGGGGCCCTGACGGTTCTGACGCTAGGCGCGATGTCAGCGCTTGCGGCAACTGCGGCCAGCGGGCCGACTTCCCCCACGAGGGATCCCTTCTACAGCTACAGCGGCTCGCTGAAGCACATTGCTCCGGGCACGGTGCTGAGGACGCGCACGATCGCGCTCGCCGGGGCAACCGGTGGCGAGCCGACAAGCGCGACTCAGGTTCTGTACCGGACCAGCGGTGAGCTTGGACAACCGACGGTCACGGTGGCGACGATCATCCGACCGACGTCGCACACGGGCCCGACGAAGATTCTCTCCTACCAGACGGCCTACGACGCGCTCGGGGCTCAGTGTGATCCCTCGTACACGCTACAGGCGGGAAGCCCCAGTTACAGCCTCTCGACGGCGGAGGAGCAGGTCTTTCTGGCCTACGTCGCCGCCGGCGACACCGTGGTAGTGCCCGACTACGAGGGCGAGCAGCTCGACTGGACCGCCGGGCAGGAATCCGGGTACGGCACGCTGGACGGCCTACGCGCGGCCGAACACGTGCTCCACGTTCCCGCGAGCGCGCCGGTGGGGATGATTGGCTACTCCGGAGGGTCTGTGGCCACCGAGTTCGCCAGCGAGCTGGCCCGCGCTTACGCCCCCAAGCTCGACATCGTCGGCGTGGCCGAAGGCGGGATCCCCGTGGACCTGTTCCACAACACGGCCTACGTCAACGGCAGCCCGATCTGGTCCGGGACCATACCCGCCACGCTGGTCTCGCTCGCCCGGGCCTTCCACGTCAACCTCGCGCGCTACCTGTCTGCATATGGCGTGCGCGTGACCCAGAAGGTCAAGCACGAGTGCATCGTGAGCTTCCTGGGTGCCTATCCCGGGCTCACGTACGAGAAGCTGCTCAAGTCCAAGTATCACGACATCTTCAAGATTCCCGCGTTGGTCGACTTCACCGATCACCTGATCATGAGCCGGACCGGAACCCCGAAGGGTCCACTGTTCATCGGAGTGGGTGACTCCGACGGCACCGGCGACGGGGTGATGGTGACCAGGGACGACGAGGCCCTGGCCCACACCTACTGCAAACGCGGAGTCTCGGTCGAGTTCAACGTGTATAAGGGTGACGATCACACCCAGGCGGCCGTCCCGTTCGAGGAGGGCGCAGCGAGCTTCCTCGGCGACCGTCTGGACGGAAGGGCAGTCCCCGACAACTGCAGCTCGGTGGGGGTCGGCAACTCGCTCGCGCCGCTGCCGGTGCCCCGAAGCGCGCCGTAGCGTCTCACCGTCGGAGCGGTCGTTCACCTGCGACGGCGATGGCTCTATGGTGGGCGCCTGAGAGTTGACGAGGCGGCCCGGAAAGACCGGGGGCGAGAACGTGGCTATTGAAACCGATTATTTGGTTGTGGGAGCAGGCGCGAGCGGCATCGCCTTCGCCGACGCGCTGGTCGCGGAGGGGGACGCGGTGGTGACTGTGGTCGACCGCCGGCCAGGCGCGGGAGGTCATTGGTTGCACGCGTATCCGTTCGTTCGTCTCCATACCCCCTCCACGTACTACGGTGTGAATTCGCTGCGGCTTGGCGAGGACCGGATCGACCAGGTCGGCGAGAACGCCGGGTACTACGAACGGGCGACCGGCGGCGAGGTCCGCAGCTACTTCGCTGAGGCGGCGGCGCGTCTCACGCAGACAGGCCGGGTAGGCATGCTGATGGGCCATGAGCACCTAGGGGTCGGGAGTGGCGGTGAGAAGGTCCGAGACTTGAGCACCGGGAAGCTTCACGATGTTGTGGTACGTCGCAAGGTCGTCGACGCCCGATATCTGGAGGCGTCGATCCCGGCCACCCACGCCGCCCCGTTTGCCGTGGCACCGGACGCTCGGGTGGTACCTGTCAACGACCTGCCGGCAGCCGCTGGGTCGGCCTCCTCCTATGCCGTGCTCGGGTCCGGCAAGACCGCCGCGGACGCGTGCATCTGGCTGCTGGATAACGGCGTGGAGCCGGACCGGGTTCGCTGGATCCGACCGCGCGATGCGTGGTTCCACGATCGCGGTCACTTCCAGCCTCTTGAGCAGGTCGGCGCGATCATGGAGGGGTTCGCCCTCGATGCCGAGGCCGGCGCGGACGCGCTGAACATCGACGACCTGTTTGAGCGGCTTGAGGCTTCCGGGCGGCTGGTGCGCATCGACCCGTCATGGCCCGCGACGATGTACCGCGGCACGATGCTCAGCCGTCGAGAGCTCGGGGCTCTGCGGCGAGTAACAGACGTCGTACGGCTCGGCCGGGTGCGCCGCATCGAAGCCGACCGAATCGTGCTCGAGCGCGGAGAGACAGCAACCGCCACCGACGTCCTGCACATCGACTGCACGGCACTGGGGCTGAGCAACGCCCCCGCGACGCCGATCTTCCAGCCCGGTCGGATCGTGCTCCAGCAGGTCCGGCACCTCTCACCCTCATTCAACGCAGCCCTCATCGGCTTCGTCGAGGCCCGCCGGGAGAGCGACGCGGACAAGAACCGCCTTTGCCCACCCAACCCGTACCCCAGCAGCATTGAGGATTGGCCGCGGATGATGAGCCGAACCTGGAGGACGGAGGGGCGCTGGCTGGGCGAGCCCGATGTCTCGGCCTGGGTGACCGCCAGCCGGCTGAACCTGATAGGCGCGCTTCCCGACCATGCCAAGGAGCCATCGGTGCAGGCGGCCGTCAATCGCTACCTGACGTACGTCACCGCGGCGGTCCAGCGGCTCGACCAGCTGGATGGACCGACAGTCAAGTCCGACCTCGTGGTGTGACGGGATCGCGCTCGTTGGCTCGCGGCACGCTTCCAGCACGCTACCGTGCGGAGCGGAAGGCATCGCGGAGGCTCTCGACGAACAGTTCGGGCTCGGCGACGGCGGGGAAGTGACCACCGACTGGGTGCTCGGCCCAGGATGCGATCGTGTAGTAGCGCTCCGCGAGCTCGCGGGGCGGCTTCGGGAATGGGACCCGCTCACCACCGAAGATGCTCACCCCCGTCGGCACGGGTGAGGGATCGTCGCCGGGGAGAGCGGCGTCGGGGCTGTGGCGGTAAGCCCAGTAAGGCAGCAGCGACGTCGTGATCGTTCCTGTTACCCAATAGAGCGTGAGCGTCCCAAGCAGCAGGTCACGGTCAAACGCAGGGCTTCCGTCCGCGGCAGCGCTGCTCCAGGAGATGACCTTCTCCCCCACCCACGCGGCCAACCCAGAGGCGCTGTCAGAAAGCGCCGCCCCGAGCGTGCTGGGCTTCGTGGTGTGCTCGTGGGCATAGCCCCCCTCCTCCCCGGCCCAGGCCTTGACCGCGGCGGCGAACTCCTCCTCCGCCGCTGTTCGTGGAGGGGGTATGGGGGCAAGGCCGGGCGTCGCGAGATGGATCGCCGCGACGGCCCGGGGGTGGTCTCGGGCGAGCCACCCCGTGACCCCGCACCCAGATCGCTGCCGTGCCCGACGTAGCGAGCGTAACCCAAACCGGCTGTGATCAAGACGTGCCAGAGCCGCGCCACCTGCCGCGCGGTCAGCCCGTTCAGAGGAGGCGGGCCACTGAATCCAAAACCGGGCAGCGATGGGACGATCACGGTGAAGGCGTCGGCCGGGTCTCCTCCATGCGCGCCCGGATCGCACAGCTGTGGCAGCACCTTGAGGTACTCGAGAAACGAGCCCGGCCACCCGTGGGTGAGCACGAGCGGCAGCGGGTCCGGGCCACGCCCCAGAACGTGCACCAGATGCAGCGTCTGACCGTCGAGCTCGGCTCGCAGCTGGCTCAAGCCGTCGAGACGGCCCTGGAACGCTTCGGCGTCGAACGCACGCCAATCCTCCAGCAGCCCGCGCAGCCAGTCGCGGGGCATGCTTCGTTCCCAGCCGGAGCCAAGGTCCGGGGGTAGATGGGTGCGGACCAATCGCTCGCGCAGATCCTGGAGTCCTTCACTCGCCACCAGGAATCGGTCCTCAACGATCCGGATATGACCGCGACCGTGCACCATCTGGATCCTGACAACCTGTGCGGCCGGTAGCGCTGCCGATCCGGCCTGGGGTCGCCAGCGCCCCGGGAGGAGCCGTCGTAGGCTTGGCGGGTGACGATCTCGCGTTTCCTCAAGGGTCGCCTCCAGAAAGAGCCGGCGGTTGCGATCGGCGACCCGCGCTTTGAGGACTGGCAGACCGTGAGTGTGTTCGAGGAGCAGAGAACGGCGGTGGCTTGGCGTGACCAGCTCCGTGCCCTGGGGGTTGACGCCTGTTGCGTGGCCGATCACCCACTCGATGCTTTCGGCCGAGCGGAGATCTACCTGGTCGTCCCCCCGGCGCAATGGTCACGCGCCAACGAGATCGTCGAGAACCTGGACGAGTAACCCAGAGCCGCCACCGCCGGTCTAGGCGGCCAGGAAGCAACAGCTCTGCGCGGCGCGAGCGGGCTGGGGGCTGGCTCTGTGCTCGGAAACACGCTCCCCCGTTCAGGCAGCCGCCGTGGCCGCTCCGGCGCGAGTGCGAAGTCTGTACGCGATCATCGCCCCCGCGGCGCCGAGAACCGCATAGACGGCGAGGACGATTAGGGCGTGAGTGGTCCCGTGGCCGTTGAAGTAAACGACGTCGCGCATCGAGGTGACGGCGGCACCGGGTGGCAGGAGTTGACTGAGGGTTCGCCAGAACCCCGGGAGAAGCTCCGGGGCCGAGCTTCCGCCAGAGGCGGGGTTGCCGATGACCAGGAACATGACCGCACCGATCACCGTCCCGGCTATTCCGAAAATCACCTGAAAGGCGGCGATCGGCAAGCCGATGGCGAGGACGAACAGCGTGGCCACCCCCCACACCTGGAAGAAGTGGTCGGGAAAGGCACCTACGAGGACATTCGTGACCAGCGCCGTGATCAGCCCGGCACCGACTCCCATGACCACGGTGAGTACCACCCGGAACCACTCGGGGCGGTGCCGAGTCAATGTGAAGATGAGCGTGGTACCAGCCAGTCCGGCGATGATCAGGCTGAGGACGGCAGAGAAGGTTGTGGCGCCACTGGAGTCAGACGACGGCAGTGGCACCACATCCTCGACCGCCAGAGCGCGACCCGATCGGCTGGCCACGCTGGCAAAGGTTCTCTGCAGCAAGGCGGCCACCGGCGGACTGGCCGCGCTGGCGACCAGCAGGACCGCCGCGGGGACGGGTTGGAACGCGCCGTAAACCGAACGGTGCAGCACGGCGGTCCTCGCCGTGGTGAGGGACTGGTAGACGTGGACCTCGAAAGCGCCCGGTGCCGCACGAGCGAGTTCAGCCCGGGCGGCTCCAGCCACCGCCGGCGTGCCGACAAGCCCGATGGGAAGGCTGTGGGGCTTCGGCGAGTGGTTCGCCGCGACGTTCGACGCGACCAGTGCGAACACGGCCACCAATACGCCGAGCATTGCGGCCAACAGTTTGCGATCGTCCGGTGGCAGCGATCGTCGCGGGGGCGTTCCGTCACTCATGGACCCGAACACGGACACGACAGTGGATAGCTTGGATCACCATGCTTCCCGTCTTTGCGGGTGCCGGGCCTCGGACCGGCCGGCCTGCCGAGCGCGGGTGACGTGATGTTTGCACAAGACCTTGGGGCCATCTCGAGTTCTCGGGTCCCTCTTGCCGAGACCGCAGGATTGCCCCGACCCAGGTGAGCCGTCCTCGCCGGATACTGGTGATTTGCGGGCACCCCTGGCCGGCGGCCAGCTGCTCAGCTGGGGCCGCGGATTCACCGCAGGGGAGCTAGCCGCGAGTTGGCCCGATCGGAGGGCGCTGTCAGACTCACATCGTGCTCACTGCATTCGGCGCCACCGCGGTCACGTTCATGATGGTCATGTACGCCTTCGAGCGCCGCCACCCCCGGTTCATCCTCGCGTTCGCCTGCGGCTGCCTGCTCTCAAGCGCCTACGGGTTTCTTGCCGGAACATGGCCGTTCGGCGTCGTCGAGGTGATTTGGGCCGCGGTGGCATTACAGCGCTACCACGGCCCGGATCGAAGGCCTCCGGATCGAAGCTCCTGGGCTTCAGCGGAATCTCGCCGAGATCGAGATCATCAGCCATAACCACTGACTCCTGAGTCGCGCCGAGGGCTCAGATTGTGACCGGCGGGACGCCTACGTCACGGGTTCTTCTTTTCCGTCGGCTTCCAGCCGTGCCTGACGCCCTCCAGCAGCCGACGCTGGCGCTCGGCCTTGTCCTTGGTCGTGTGGCGGGAGTAGACCTTTCCGGTCTCCCGATCTACGACTTGGTAGGCCCCGTTTGTCCTTCTAATGCTGTAGGGCAAACCACTCCACTTTCCGGTCGGGACGCTCGCTTGCCGAGCCCATCAGACCACCTTCGACAGGCTACTCACGCTGTCACGCGACGACCGCTCCGCCGATCACGGCTCACGCGGACGGAGCGGTCCGGACCCGCGCGTCGCCTGCCACTAAGCCGGTCCAGAAGCCTTCCACCTGACCCGGCCGCTGTCGCACGGAATCCCGTTGGGGACGCTGGATGCGTACAGGGTCGTGGTGATCCGGAGCGTTCCAGAGGCTAGGTGGTTGCCGATCTGTCCGCTTACAGAGGCGTGAGCCGGGAAGTCATCGGCCTCGAAACTCGAGCTGGAACTGAACTTGCCCTGACGGTCTGGCTTCACGTCGACGATGAACGGGCCACCGGTCATCTGGCTCCTGATGCCGTTCTCCGTGCAGGTTAGCCTCGCCTTGAAGCGGATCGCCCTCCCGTAGTAATGCTTCGCCGGAAGAAATTGCACGGCCGTGAGACTCACCGGGAGCCGCTGCGCGGTGGTTCCCTTCAGCGCGCCGAGCGTGCGCTCACGCGCGGGCGCGCCCATCGCGCTCGCAGCGTGCCCTGACGCCGGCGCGCCGATCAAGAGGCCGGGGACGATCCTCTCCGTGCTGGTGTTCTTGTGGCGCCCCTTCAGAGCCTTCACGTCGAGGTCGTCCTCCGTGCCGCCCATGCCGATGTTGCCGGTCAGGGTCGAGCTCGAGATCACCACGCTCGCGCTCGTCGCGGCGCCGGTCGTGATCTTGTTGCCGTAGGCGAGGCTGTAGATCCCGCCGCCGGCCGGCGAGCCGCCGCTGGCCGTGTTGTCGGTGATCATCGAGCCAGTGATCGAGACGCTCGAGGCCGGCGAGGCGCTCGCGCTGAGCGACGCCGCTCCGGCAACCACGACGCAACTGATGCAAATGAGCGAGACAGCCCCCGTCCGGCGTACGCCTCCCACCCTCCGGTGGGATCGCGCTTCGCCACCGAGGCCGCTGTTCATGCCTGCGGCGTCGGCCGAGTCTCTCCGCCGGACATCTGAGCGGCCGCCTCGATCGCGGTCGTGAGCTCGAGCCAACCGTGAAACTCTCGTGGCTCCCCTTCGGCGAGGGTGAGCGTCCCCCGGATCACGGAGCCGTCGATCCTCGCCTCGAGGATCATGCGGCGCAGACCTGCGATCGGCATGGAGCCTTCCGACGCCACGGGGCTACCTCACGTGCACGGAAGCGAGAAGCCGCGCCGCGGTCATTTGAGCGAGGTCAGCAGCGAGCTCTCGCTGACCGACGGGATCGAGGCGGTGATGCTCCTGCGCACCGCGGTGACACCCAGGCGACCCAGGTTCGAGCCGGTGATGGCGACACTGACGTTCTCGGTCGGATCCACGTCGGGAATCGTGACCATGTACTCGCTGGCCTGGCGAGCGAGCCCGATCCCCTCCACCGGCGGGCCGATCGGGTGCAACGCACTGCCGGTGAACGCGTCCTCGAAGCGCAGGCCGTTGGCCTGCGAGAGCGTCAACCCGATCCCGTTGGCGATCGGGTCATCGCCGGGATCGAAATACACGTCGACGTTCGGGCCGTTGCGCTGGACCTTGACGATCTTCGGCTTGCCCGGCTGCGGCAGCGGCGGCGAGGTGAACGAGCTGAGCACGAGCATCTGATCCGGCATCCCCTGGCTGTTGGACAGGAACGCCTTGACCTGATGGTTCGCGCCGAAGTCGGGCGTCGGCTCGAACAGGATCGCCAACCCGCCGGCCGGAATCTCGCTGGGGGTGATCGCGGGGATGATCACCTGGTCGACGGTCGGCCCGTGATCCATCAGCGCGATGGTCCCCTGGAAGCCGGCGGGAGCCTTGAGCACGATCGCGCGCAGCCGTGCGTCGTCGATCGTCGGGACGTCGAGGACCGAACCCTTTCCCGTCCCCAGCGACTGCGACTTTGTGGTCCCGGTCGTCTGGACTGATGGGGCGAGCATGACCTGACTCTTGCTGCTGGAGAACGTCCGGCCGTCGGTGTGCAGCGTGAACTGGTTACAGATCTTGGCGCGAACAATCGGGCTGTAGGCGCAGACGGGCTTGACGGTTGCCGTGTGGACACCGCCGTGGAACTGCGATGCCCTGAGCGGCGGCTCTGAGATTGCCGTCTCGACGTCGACCACCGGCGGCGAGCCCGACTCGACGCTCAGCGTCCACAACCCTGGGGCCGGGTTAGGAACGAAGAGCGTGGTGGTGGTGACCCTGGGACAGGCCGCGGACGTCGCCGACAGCCGGCCGGTGTTCACGCCAGTCGAGCTCAGAGGCACGTTCGTGCTCGACGTCGGACAGTAGGCCGAGCTCATGCTGTCGGTGTCGTAGATCGGCGCCGGGTCCTGCTCGACGAGCCCTTCCCCTTCGTCGGTCGACCCACCCTGGGTACCGCCGCTGATCCCGGCGTCGGCATAGAAGCCGTAGTAGCCGGGGGTCGTCGGGGTCTGGAGCACCCGCGAATCGCCACTCGGTCCGGTGAGCGTCACCTCGGGCGTCTGGCCCGGCGCCTCTTGCGAGAGCAGCGAGTGCACCTGGACCGCGACGACCCTGTTGGTGCACTTCGTCGTCACGGTCGGCGTGCAGTCGCCGCTCTGGTGCAGCGTCACCTGCGCCGACGTCGGCGGATTTCCCGGCGTGCCCGGTGGATACAACGTCTGCGGCAGCGCGTGGGAGCGGGTGGCGCCCATCACGTTCTGAAGCGCGGCCGGGATGTACGGCTGCAGGTTGCAGCCCACGAACAGGTGCACGCCGCTGTTCGGTCCCGACCACAGCACGGCGAAGCCGCCGCTGAAGCTGAACAGGACCAGGTTGATCGAGCCGCACGCGGCGAACCCCTCGTTCGAGATCAGCCCGTCGACCTCGAGGCAGATGAACAGGCAGGCGCTGCCGCCACCCTCGAGGTAGAACGCAAACGGGTGGAAGATCATCGCGCCTCGGACGAAGATGTTGACGCTCGCGGGCCCGAAGTCCTTGCCGATCGTCACATGCATCCCGACCGTGTCCTTGTCGAAGTCGATCGCGAAGTTGCCGAACTCGAAGCCGGCGATCCCGACGTTGCCCTCGAAGTCGACCTCGGGGACCGAGGGCTTGAAAAAAACGCCCGCGTCGACGTCGAGCACGTCGACGATCGACGCCTCGATCGCCCCCGCGACCTCCACCGGCTCGGTCTGGATGTCGAACTTCAGGTCGTTGACGAAGATCGGGCCGATCGGGATGCCCGGGTTGCCCGAGACCTCGCCGCCGGCGTCGATCAGCCGCCCGTGTCCGATCTCGAATCCGACCTTGGCTGAGAATTCCAGCGGCCCGGGCACGGTCATCATCACGCTGCCGATGAAGTCGCCGAGGGCCGAGTCGTAACAGAACGACGCGCCCTCGGGGAGCGACAGCGGGCCAGCACCCGACAGCGGCCCCATGTCGGTGCCGTCGGGAATCGCCAGCCCGCTCTTGCCGTTGGGCGGGAACCCGCCGCCCTTCGAGGCAGCCGGGCAGCTCGGGATGGGCGGAAAGCCCGGCAGGTCGGTCAGGTCCCGCGGACGCCGGGACGGGTCGGACGGCGCGGTCGCCTCAGCGAAGCTCGCTGGGCTCCCGTCGAGCACGCGGTGCGCGCGCCGGGTACGCGCGACGTTTCCGTACGCATTGGTTGACAGGAAGCTGACCGCGGGGCGGTCCATGCCCTGGAGCACCACCTGCGAGGGCGGGGGCTTCCCCGACGGGCCGAACCCCTGGGGCAGCGAGTCCCAGAACGCGATCCGCGAGTCTCCGTTGTTCGGGTTGTTGCCGCCCTTGCTGTTGTCGCGAGTGAAGCTCACGCACGGCTGGGTCACGACGCTGAAGCCGTTGTAGAGGGCTCCCGTGGGAATCGGCCAGGGCTGCGAGTCCGGCCCATACATGCCGCAGCCTTTGACGGCCATCGGAGTGCCCTTCTTGGCGGCCGCCAGACTGCCGACTAGCGGCAGCCCGCCCACGACCCGGGCGCCGAGCCAGCTGTCTGCCTGCGCCGCGTCGAAGTGCCGGACGAGGCCGATCCCCGGCGGGGTCGTGTAGCCGCCGGGGCCTGGCGCGAGGTAGATCGACCCGGCTTTACTCGAGCTCGGTGGTTTGCAGCCGTGGGGGACGTCCGTCGGGCCTTTGAGGACCGTGTTCTTGATCGAGCAGCCCCCGTGCCCGGC
The DNA here is from genome assembly GCA_963704385.1 of uncultured Solirubrobacterales bacterium. Taxonomy (GTDB): domain Bacteria; phylum Actinomycetota; class Thermoleophilia; order Solirubrobacterales; family Solirubrobacteraceae; genus Palsa-465. The sequence continues at coordinate 2,739,259 of OY969904.1, read as the reverse complement.
CTTGACCACGTACACGTCTTGGATGCTGCGGTTGGGGTAGTAGACCACGATCTCGTAGCCTGGAGCGGCGACCAGAGGCACGCCGTCGAAGTCGACCGGGGCAGTGCTGGCGTACATCAGCACGTCGCCGGTCGGCGTCACCACGATCGTGACGCAACCACCGGAGAAGCCGAGCAGCTGCGAGGTGTCGGAACCCTTCGCGTGCGCGTCCGTGATCGTGATCGGCTGCGATTGGACGGTCAGGCACTGACCCCCCTTCACGGGCGGTTGTGCCTCGAAACCGTCGATCCGAGTGATCGCGCCGAGTCCGGAGGTGTCGTATGCGGCGACCGCGACCGAGTAGATCCCAGGCCCGGAGCCGTACCCGTAGTCGAGCGTTCCGAAGCCCGACGGGGACTGAGAGGTCGAGCCGAACGTGAAATCCAACCCGTCGGGGTTGGTCGTGATCAGCACCGGGTTGGCAACGCCGGTGTTTGGCGCCGTATAGCCGGATGCCGACCCTCCTCGGGGCCGCAGCGCGGCGCGTCGCCGGATGGACGTCGTGGGACGCACGGGTACGTTTGGGCCGCTCGTCGGCAGCGGCCCGGGAGCGAGGTTCGAGTCGACCGTGCGTTCCTCGTAGGCGCCGCAGTTGTGCCACGGGAACGCGCCGGCCTCCAGGTCACTGAACGCTGGCACGGGGAAGGGGCTCTGGTGACCGGTCGTCGGGGGCGTTCCCGGCCACTTGAAGCCGCCGCTCGGGGGGTTCTGGGCCGGGCAGCTCAGGTTGCTCCCCGTGTAGATCGTGCGCAGAACGACGTTCGGCTGGCCGACCTGGACCGCGTAATAGAGGATCGGGTCCGTGCCGCCGGAGCTGCCGGTCGTGACGAGCTGGAGCGTGTCCTTGTCGGAGATGACGAACGGGGCCTTCTTGGCCGGGTTCTGGCACAGCGAGCCGGAGATGCTGATGTCCTTGACGCAGACCTGGAGGGTCGGGTTGGTCGCCGGCGTGAGCGGCACGTTCTCGGTCTGTGGCGCCGAGGGCACCCCCTCGGAGTCGTAGGCGATCATCGTCACCGTGCGCGGCACCGTCGTGTTGTTGGGGCCTGGCGAGGCCCCGGTCGCCGGGCCGAACTTGTCGTTCAGATCGGTGTCGACCCCGACGACGGTCGCGTAGTTGTAGAGGAAGTTGAACTGATCCTCGAGCTGCGGGACGCTGTTGACGCCGAAGTTAGCCACGTCATACGAACCCCATGGATAGTTGTCGTTCTGGATCCCCGCGTAGCTGTCCAAATCGCACTGGGTGCCGGGAAAATTGTCGAACCACGGGTTAGGGGTCGCGCTGTAGCCTTCGTACGGGGTGTCGGGATACCCAGGGAAGCAATCCGGGGCGACGATCCCCTGCTCGCCGTAGTACCCGTCGACCTTGTCGAGGGGGACGCTCGCGAGCGGCGGGTAGCCGTTCTGAAGCTGCGGGAAGGGGCCAATCTGTATGCCCGAATCGAGCTGCGCCAGCGTCGGGATCGCGTCACCGGGCGAGCCGATGTTCGCGAGCGCGGCGTCCCAGAAGTTCATCGAGAAGGCCTCGAAGCCGCCCGTCGGAGCTACCGTCGTGGCGGCCCCACACTTCGCAATCCGAGCACGGATACTCTTCCCAGGCCGAGCACGGACACTCTTCGCAGGTCGAGCGCGGATACTCGGCCTCGACAGATCGCAGGACATACCCGGCGCGACGGTGATGGGGGCGGTGCCGAGGTTGTCCTCACCCGGTTCGGGTGTCAGCTGCGCCGCGCTCGGAATCGGCGCGCTGCCGCTGTACTGACCGCATGCTCCGTCCGGCACGCAGACCAGGTCCGGTGGTCCGGTGGGGCTCTGGCCCGGCGCGAGGTTGAACCAGAAGTCCTCCAGGGCGATGTAGTCCTGAACGCCCGACTGGCTCTCGGGCAGCGCCGCCTGCGGCACGATCGTGACCGGCTGCGTGACCGCGGTGCTCGGCCCGGTCTGAAGCACCTGGAAGCTCGCGGTGGGCGGCTGCACCGGCACGACGACAAGGTTCTGCGGCGTCGCCGAGACCGTGGCGTTGCCCGGGGTCAGCGCCTGCACACGTACGGTGTAGACGGCGGCGTTCCCGGGACAGCCTGCCACCGTCGCGCAGGCCACTGTGGGATTGGCGGGCGGGGTTGGCGGGTTCGGGTAGCGGTAGGTCACGGTAGCGCCTGTCGCCTGGACGACGAACGGCGCGGTCGCCGAGCCGGTCGGCGAGTCGGTGTCGCCGAAGTCCCACTGGTAGGTCACGCCCGGCGATGGGTCGGTGACCGCGAACGTCAGCATCTGGAGCGACAGCACCGGGTCGGTGTCGGGTGAGATCGTGAACGCCACGCTCGACGGCGGTGGCGGAGGCGGCGGTGGCGGGGGCGGTCCGGAGACGGTCAGCATGACCGTCGCGGTGTTCGAGCTCCCCGAGGCGTCGCTGGCCTTGTAGGTGAAGGAATCGCCGCCGCTGTAGCCGTTGTCGGGGGTGTAGGTCAGCTGGCCCGAGTTCGAGGGATTCGAGAGCGTCCCGTGCGCGGGCTGCGAGACGATCGTGTAGGTGAGCTGGGTGCTCGGGGGCCCCGAGCAGTTCAGCTGGAGCGGCGTGGGCGTCTGGTAGGCGACGTCGCTGGCGACGTTTTCGCAGAACAGCGTGACGCGCGAGAACTCGTCGATCGCGCCCGAGCCGGACACGATCCCGCCGGTCGCGTACACGTTCTGGCCGTCAGGGGTCACGACGGCGGAGTCGGCGCCGTCGAGCGCGTCGGCCGGGCTCGTGGTCATGCAGTTCGCGCCGGCGCTGTCATCCCCGATGCAGCTGACGAACGTGAGTGCGCCCGGCGCTGAGCTGTTCTCTGGATTGCGCGCGAACACGTCGACCATGCCCGGCGACTGCGTGACCGCGTAGACGCTGTTGCCGTCGGAGCTCAGCGACAGCGAGAACGGGCTGACATCGCCGCTCGGGGTCGCGGTGCAACCGGCGTCGGGATCGTTCCCGTAGCAGCCCATGAACCCCAGCGCTCCCGAGCTGTTCGGGTTGCGCGAGAACCAGTCGAGCACCCCCGAGGTCTGTGCGGCAGCGTAGACGGTGTGGCCGTCGGGGCTGACGGCGACCGCGCTCGCTCCATCGAGCGCGTCGGCCGGCGTGGTGGCCGTGCAGCCCGTCGCTCCAGGGTCATCGCCGACGCATCCTGTGAACGTCAGCGCGCCGCTCTGCGCGCTGATCGAGAACGTGGATAAGACGCCGTTGGAGTCGTTGGCGAACGAGCCGAAGGAGGCGACGTACGCGTTTTCCCCGTCGGCGCTCAGCGCCACCGAGCCGGGATCGTCGACCGCGTTGGCCGGGCTCGGCGTCGTGCAGCCGGTGAGGTGGTCCGCGATGCACCCCTCAAACGTCAGCGCGCCGGTCGAGTTCCCCGACGTGGCGCGGGAGAGCCAGCTGACGGCGTTCGAGATCGAGCCGGTCACGTAGACCGTCTCGTTGTTGGGACTGACGGCGACCGAGCTCGCTCCGTCGAGAGCGTCGGGGGCGACCGACGTCGAAGGGCAGTTCCCGCTTCCGAGGCACCCCGTGAACGTGAGCGCACCGGTATTTACGCTGCGCGAGAACTCATCGATCGTGCCGTTGTCCAGCGATGCGACGTAGACGCTCTTGCCGTCCGGGCTCACGGCCACCGCGTTCGGCCCGTCGATCGCGCTGGCTGGGTTCGTCGCCGTGCAGCCGGCATCGGCATCGGCGCCATAGCAGCCCTTGAATGTCAGCTCCCCGGTGGAGGTGTTGCGCGAGAACCAGTCGACGACGTTGTTGGCCGTCGCATACACGCTTGTCCCGTCGGCGCTGACGGCCACCGAGCTCGGGTTCTCGACGGCGTCCTTCGGCGTCGTCGCCGTGCACCCCGAGAGGTCGCCCACGCAGCCCGTGAAGGTCAGGTCGCCTATGGCGCCGAGAGCGCTGGCCGGCGCGATCGCAGCGCAGGCCAGCGAGGCGACGACCACCGCAATCGTGTGCCGGGCGGGGCCGGAGTGCATGCCGCGAGCCTCAACCCCCCGGCCGGGCACCGCATCGGGCGAGAAGACTTATTTTTTGCGGTCCGACGCCTTAGGAAATGCTCTGCGCGGGCGCGACCGAGTGGGTGCCCTCGTGCGCTGCGCGGTCGTCGACGCGGCCCGCGAGCGCCTGGCCGAGCTGCACGCGGCGGGTGATGCCGAGCTTGCGGTAGACGTGGCTGAGGTGTGTCGAAGCGGTCTTGGTGCCAATGAACAGCGTCTGCGCGATCTCGCGGTTGGTGCGGCCATCCGCGGCGAGTTTCGCGACCCTCAGCTCACCCGCCGTCAGCGCGTCGCGGCCAGTGATCGCATCCCGCCGGGGCTTGGCGCCGGCTGCGATCAGCTCACCGCGGGCCACCGTCGCGATCCGCCGCGCGCCGCAACGGTGGGCCAGGTCGAGCCCGCGCTCGAGCTCGGCGCGCGCTTCGACGCGCCGCCCGGCCCTCCGCAGCGCTGCGCCATGGTCGGTCAGAGCGCGTGCGAGCTCGACGGGCGCCTCGGAGCGCTCGAGCGTCGCGACGGCCTCGCGCAGCAGCTCGAGGCCGCGCTCGCCGCTCTCAACCAGCCCAGCTGCCCGCAACGAGACGCCCAGCGTGCGCGGCGGCCCAAATGCGCGGGCGAGCCCCACCTGCTCGCGCGCGAGCCGGGACGCCTCCTGACAGTCGCCCATCGCCGCGTGCAGGAGTGCCGCCTCGCTTCGCCAGGGGCTACCGGCGATCGCGGGCAGCCGCAGCCGCTCGCATCTCCGACCGCATTCCACCAGGTCGGCGAGCGCCTCCTCGAGCCGCCCCTGGGCGGCGCGCAGCCGCCCGCGGACGGTCAGGAACCGGGCCACCTCGAGCGACCTCGAGCCGCTCGGATCGACCAATTGCTGCAGCTCGCGATCCGCCTGGTCGAGCTCGTCGCGCTCGACGAGGACGCGGACGATCTCGCAGATCGCCTGCAGTTTTTGGATCCCCTCGGCTCGTTCGAGCGCCCAGCGCGCGTCCGCCGCGGCCTCGGCCAGGGCCCCACGGTTGACCAGCGCGGAAGCGCGCAGCACGCACACCCCGACCATCTCCTTGATCGCACCGCGCCCACGGGCGCCCGCGAGCAGGTCCGCGCAGAGCTCGTCCTGGAGGCCATACGCCTCGATCAGTGTCAGCGGACCGATCAACGACATCATGAGTTCGGGTGGTGGCGGGTAGGGGGCGCACGCCATCGCGCGCTCGGCCAGCTCCTTCGCCTCCGGGGCGCGGCCGGACCGCGCGGCGTGGTTGACCAGCGCCACGAGCAGATACACGGGCGGCTCGGCCACGGCGTCGAGACGGCCCCAGAGCGCCTCGGCTCGACGCAGCCCCTCCGGTGCCGTCGAGTCGTCCAGCATGCCGACCAGGGCGATCGCCGCCTCGAGCGTCAAAGCCAGCGGGGCATCTCCCGCTGCGAGCGCTGTGCGCGCCCGCTCGAGCACCGCGACCGCGCGCTCGGCGAGATCGGCGATCGTATACGTCATCGCCAGCTGGAAGCAGGCCGGCAGAAACGTCCTCCGATCCTCGCCGGCTGCGTCCAAAGCGAGCTCAAGGTGGGCGATCGCGTCCGGCTCCTCCGCGCGCCACTCCGCTGTGCCGAGCATCGACAGCAGGCGGGCGCGCTCGGATGCGGCAGGCGGCTCGGCGAGGGCACGACGAAGATGCGCTGCGGCGACCTCGGGCGCTCCGTGCTCCATCGCCTCGTGCGCGGCGGCCGTGAGCCGCCCGACCACCCACGGGTCACCGGCCGCTGTGCACGCCAGCAGATGCGCGGCGACCCGTGCCGGCGATCCGCCGCTCCCGTCCACGATCGCGGCGGCGCGACGGTGCGCCAGGCGACGTGCGCCAGGTGCCATGTCCTCGCTCACGGCCGCGCCGATCAGCGGATGGAAGAACTCGAGCGGGCGCATCGGCGCGAAGATCTGTGCCGCGGCGAGCCGGTCGGCCGTGAGCTCGGCGGCCTCGGGAGGCAGCTCGGCCAACGCTGCCGCGGTCCCGACCTCCGTTCCGGGGCCGAGGATCGCCACCGCACGCGCAAGCGCCACCGCGTCCGGTCCCACGCGTCCGAGACGGGTGAGCACCGACGTGCCGACCGCCGCCGGCGCCACCAGACCGAGCGGCGCGACGCTGTTGGCGCGTGCGGGCAAGCCCTCGCTGCGCGCGGCCGCCAGCAGTTCGTGGACGAACAGTGGGTTGCCGCCCGTCAGCTCGGCGCAGGCAGCACAGAAGCGCCGATCGGCGTGCTCATCCAACCGCGCGCGCACGATGGCCCCGACACCCGCCTCGCTCAACGGCCCGAGCACGAGGCGCTCGACTCCGGCCTCGTCCACGAGCGACGCCAGATCGCCACCCTCGTAACCCGTGCGCAGGGCGACAACCAGCACCAACGGGAGGTCGTCGATGCGCCGCCCGAGATAGCCGAGCCACGCCAGCGACGGATTGTCGACCCACTGCAGGTCGTCGACCAGCATTACGAGCGGCCCCCGCTCGGCGCAGTTTGCGCACAGCCAGTAGAGCCCGTGGATCGCCGCGAATTGATCGGCCGGTGGCTCCCCCGCCCCAAACCCCATCGCCCGCGCCCCCATCTGCGCGACGCCGTCGAGCAGCGCGCGCCGCTCTTCGACGGTGGCCGAGCGCAACATCGACTCGAACAGCTGGCGGGCGACCCCGAACGCCATCCCCGCCTCGAACCCCGACCCGCGCGCCTTCAACACGTCGTACCCGCGCGCGCGGGCGAGCCCTCCGATCGCCCCCATCAGCTCAGTCTTCCCGATCCCCGCCGCCCCCTCAACGGTCAGGACAGCTCCGGCGCGATCGCGTGCCCCGTTCAGCAGGCGATCGACGGTCGCCAGCTCGCGCTCGCGCTCGAAAAGCCCGTCAGCGCTCAGCGACAGCGACGGTACAGCCATCGCCCCGAACCCCCGACCCTGCCGGTCTCAGGATTTCCGTCCGAACAGTGCCCTTCCGCACCCCGGGCATTGCCACCACACTACTCTCCGGGCGGTCCCGACGCCAGGTTTCGCACGGCCGACGCCGTACCGGGGTCAGCCTCGCGAGTGCAGCCGTCGATCCAGAAGCGCTTGGCACCCTAGTTGGGCCTATCCACAGGAAGGGTTGACACCCCCAGGTGGTGCGTAGGACTATGTTCACGGGGGCGCCGGAGACGAGCACAGAGGGACCGATGGACGAACAGACGCAACCGCGACGGGCGACCAAGCCGCGCGACTATCTTCTTCGGGCTCGTCGCCGACTGAGGGTCCGGATCGCGAGTGCCACCTTGCTCGCCGCCGGCTTGACCGTCTGCGCGCCCGCTACTGCGGCGGCCCGGTTCAACTGGACCAGCATCGGGGTCTTTGATCACGCGCAGCCGTACGTCAGCGGCACCAACTTGAACGTCGTGGGGTGCGCATCGGACGAGTTCTGCGTAGCGGAGGGCCCCGAGGTGGCGAGCTCGTCGGCCCCTACGACGGACGCCTGGACCGCGGTCCCGGCGCCGCCCGGCCCCCAGCCGACTCAGATCACCTGCCCGACGACCTCGCTCTGCCTCGGAGTGCCGCAGTACGTCGGCTCGGTGCCCATCCCCGCGATCGACGACGACATTGACGAGAGCACCGATCCTGAGGCAGGCGTGTGGACGAACACGCCGGTGGGGTTCACGCAGCAGCCGATCGCGATCTCATGCCCGGCGGCCACGGTCTGCGTCGCCCTGTCCAACTCGGGTCAGGTCGCCATCTCCTCGGACCCCGCGGCCGGCGAGTGGACCCTGGCACCGTCGCTGCCGAACGTCTCTTTCCGGTACCTCAGCTGCCCGAACGAAAGCCTGTGCGTGGCGGCAGGTGGCGGGGATATCGCGTGGACCGACAACGTAGTCGCCGGCGACTGGCGGGTGACGATGTTCGACAACCTCGACCTTGTGGCGCTCTCCTGCCCCACGACGACGCTGTGCGTAGCGCTCGACAACGACCTCACCCCAACCGCCGACGGTACATACGCGCTCGACCCGGTCGTCTCGACGGCGCCGGCGGGCGGCAGCTGGTCGGTAGATCCGCCGGTCGTGACCTCTGACGAGGGGACCGCCGACGATGAGCTCAGCGGGTTCTCGTGCTCGGCCGCCGGCCAGTGTGTCGCGGGCTACGGGCTAGGCGTGTACACGGCACCGGCCTCGAACCTCGACCACTGGAGCTTTGTGCCGCTCGGCCAGCGCTTGTTCACCCAGATCGGGGATGTCACCTGCGCCCAGACGCTGTGCGTCGCCGTCGACTCCGCGGGGCATGCCTTCACCTCGACCGACCCGGCCGGCGGTCCCTCCGCGTGGAACACCGACCTCGTGGCCGGCGTCGATCCGCTGTCGGCGATCGCCTGCTCGCGCGCCGCGCTGTGCGCAGCAGTCGACGTCAGCGGCCACGCGTTCACGACCAGCACCCCCAGGGCGGGGCGCGCCGCCTGGCGGCTCGCGACGCTCGACTCCCCCCATCCGCTCACCGCGGTCACCTGCACAGGCCGCGTGCTGTGCGTGGCCGTCGATGCCGTCGGAGACGCGTTCACCCAAGTCGGCGGACGCTGGCGGCACGCATCGATCGACCACGGGCGCCGGCTGACCGGGGTCGCGTGTCCCTCCGCCCGCCTGTGCGTGGCGGTCGATGCCAAGGGCGGCATCCTGAGCTCGACCGACCCGGCGGGGGGAGCCCGCCGCTGGCATCGCGTCGTCGTGGGCGGCTCCTTCCACACGCTTTCCTGCCCGACCACCCACTTCTGCGCCGCCCAGGGTCCTACGCGGATTGCGGTCAGTGCCGATCCGACCGGCAGCGCCTCGGCCTGGACCGAGCGCCGCCCCGCCGCGCGAGCGGACCTGTTAGCGGGACTGTTCGCCGTGTCCTGCAGCCCCGACGGTCAGTGCGTCGCGCTCGCTAACGAGGGCGGCTACTCGCTGGACTCGCTGACCTCGGCCGACCCGCTCGGTTCCACACAGCCCTGGAGGTTCGGCGACATCGTGGATTACACGTACGTGCAGAACAACACCGCCGCCCTCTCCTGCGCCACCTCCGCGTTCTGCCTCGGCGTCGACGACTTCGGCTATGCCAGTGTCGGGCGCTCGCCATTCGGCAGCGCCGACTGGACGCAGACCCAGCTCTCCTCGTCGCCGCTAACCGGCGTCTCCTGCGTCAGCGCGCGGCTCTGCCTAGCGGTGGACGACGACGGTGGCCTGTTCATCGGCACCTCATAGCCGGGCTGCAATCCTGGTCTGATCGCCCGTGCACATGGCGTGCTCGGTGAAAACACGAGCGGGTGTGGCGGCACCGCGAGACGTCTGCGTGTCAGGGCCTGGCGCGGGCTCGAGCTCGGCGGATTCGCACGATGCGACTCGCAATGTAAGCGAGCAGTAGCGCACCGAGGGCGATAGCCACATAGGTGAGGTAACGGGTAGCCGTCGCGTAGATCGTGTTGATATGGCTGCCAGAGAGATAGCCGACGCTGGTCCACACGAGCACCCAGAGCGCGGCGCCGATCACGTTGAAGAGCAGGAATTTCGCCCAGTGAATTCCGCTGATCCCGGCGATGATCCCGTTGGCTTGGCGCAGGCCCTCGATGAACCGGGCGACGATGATGATCCAGCCACCGTGCCGATCGAAGAAGCCCGAGGCTCTGTCAATCCGCTCGGGAGTGAGGAAGATGTACCTGCCGTAGCGCTCGACCAGCGGCCGGCCACCGAAGTGGCCGATCGCAAACCCGATGTTGTCCCCGAGGACCGCACCGAGGAATCCGAACAGGCCTACGAGCACGACGTTGAGCCGCCCGGTGCCCGCGTACACCGCCGCGAGGATCAGCACGGTCTCGCCGGGAACGGGGACGCCGAAATCCTCGATCAACACCAGGCCCACCACCGCCAGGTAGCCAAGGTGGTTGAGCGTCGGCTCCAGACTGTGTAGTACCCCCGGCAGGTGCTGGGGCATAGCGGTAGCGATCATCGGCGGAGCTCAGGTCGATGACCGTGTGGCTCATCCGGCTGCGCTAGCCGCATTCCACGCTTCTCCTGGCGGACGATGTTCACCCGATGGTCAGCCCGTCACCCACCTCGTGGACGGCATCGGCAATGCCTCCGGGGCTTCTTCCGGAAGGTTGTGTCCAACGCCGCCACTTCGTCGTAGCCGTGGATGTCGTATGGCCAGCCGTCCAGCAGCACGACTGCCGGGCCATCACGTGGGTGGGTGTCGACGTACCCGACGTCGAGAACGCCGGTGTGGATCTGCATGACCGGACCGAACGAAGTGGCGGACGTCGGTGACAGGGCGACGAGGGCCCACGCCGGGAGATCCTTCCACGCCGGTGCTCCGGGCGGCTCGGAGAACGCCAGCTCGGCGACAGCCGTTGTGTCTCCCGGAGCGGCGGGGTGATGCTGCACCAGAGCCTGCTCGAGCTCGCCGGCGGCATTCGCTTTACGATACTTACCAAACCCAGGAGGAGAAGAGATGCGGCGAGGTGCACCAGGACTGGCGGGAGCGATCGCGCTGGTCTTGGCGCTGATGCCGGCCGGCGTTGCGCTGGCAAGCCCGCGTCTGGCGCAGTTGCCGGCGCGCCACTTCACCAGGACATACACCGGCACGTCGATCGCAAGCCACGGCGATAGGTCCGAGGAGGTCTACAAAGTCATTGATTCGCTCCAGGGCCACGGCGCCGCGGTCGGCGAATCAACCCAGAAGACGACCCTGTTAGTCACACGCAACGCCGTCGACTCCGTCGAAGAGGTCAACGAGATCGACACCACATATTTCGCCAACGGCGTCTCGATCACGAAAACCAAGTTCTACGTCTTCACGCCGAATGCCGCCCATGTCAGCCGTGTCACCGGAAGCGGACACTGCGCCGGGGGGACAGCGATCTACCGGACCGAATCGTGCAAGTACAAGGTCGCAGGCGGGGTAAATCAGGTGACTGGGATCGCGACGATTAGATACTCAGGAACGATCACCGGCTGATCGCAGGTCCGCGGGCTCGCAGATCAGGTCGGCGGGCCGAGCAGGCGGGGCGCTGCTGTCCGCTCTACCCCACCGGGAAGCGGGGCAAGCTCAGATCGACGGAGAGCGCGCAGCGGATGAGGAGTGGCCGAAATCGGGCGATGAGCGATAGTCATCCCCGGGAGGAGCGGCGACCGCTTGTCTCGAGATCAGTCGGCGGGGGCGTGCTTGGCACGCCGGAACGCAAGTCGTGTCGCCTCGTCGGAGGTGAGTTTGCGGCCGCGCTCGTACAGTCGCTCGTACCCGTCATCGCCCAGCGCCGAGCGTGCTGACTGCACGCCGGCTTCTCGGGCTCGGGCGTAGTAGAGGACGAGCCAGGGCTGTCCGATCTGATCGATGAACGACTGTGCGGCGCCATGGAGCTCGGCCGCTCGGCTCCAGTCGTTCTGATCGCCCGCGATCAGGGCCAGCGCGAGCAGTGAGTAGCCGAGGGCATAGCGGTCTCCGGCGCGGCGGGCGATCCGCAGCCCGTCTTCTACGAGTACACGGGCGGCGTCGAGATCGCCCTCCTCGCGGAGGACCATTCCCAGGTTGCCCTTGACGTTGAAATTCTCCACGCTCATCGCCTCGTAGGCCTCGAAGGCCAACTCCAGATGGGCTCGGGCGGCTGCGATGTCTCCGGAGTCGAGGGCATCGACGCTGGCGTTGTTGCGCAGGATGGCGCTCATGAAGAGGTCGTCGGTCCGCTCGAGACAGGCCAGAGCCTCGCGCATGGCGAGGTCGAAGTTGGCCGGGTCCGCAACCCGGGCGCAGAACAGATAGATGGTCAGACTCTCGGCCAGCAGAACGTCGTCGCCCAGCGCCCTGGCGCGCTCGACCGACTCCCGCGCCGGGGCAAGGCCAGTTTCCGGATCTCCGGCGAAGGAGTACGTGTAGGCCAGCGCCCGGAGAGCGGCGATCAGCAGTGGCGCATCGTTGAGGTGGCGCCCGATCTCGACAGCCTGCTGTCCCAAGCGTCGCGCGCGCTGAATGTCGACGTAGATGCTCGCAAGCGCCAGTGTGACCAGCGCCTCGCCGAGCAGCCTTGGATCTCGGTTTGCGTCGGGCCGCTCCACGACCGGCAGGATCGGAGCGAGCAGCTCTTCGCGTCGTGAGCGCATCCACCAATAGCGCCTGGGCGATTGCACCATTCTCAGAACCGTCTGCGTTTGCCCCGGAGTGGTGATCGCGTTCTCGAGCGCCCGCCGCAGGTTGGCGTGATCGGCATCCAGTCGCCTCCACGACGGGCCTGGATCGGGCCCGGTCAACGCCGGCGCTGCTGCCTCCGCGACGGTCAGGAAGTGATCGCGGTGCGCGGCGGTCAGCCTCTCCGCCTCCTCCGGGCTGTCCACGAGTCGCTCGGCCGCGAACTGGCGGATTGTCTCCAGCAGCTGGTAGCGGACGCCCGGTCCGATCGGCTCCGCGATCACGAGGCTCTTGTCGACCAACGATCCGAGCAGGTCGGCCACGTCGTGGGCGTCGATGTCCTCGAGGCCGCAGACCACCTCGGCCGCCTGGAGATCGAACCCGTCCACGAACACGGACAGGCGCCGCAGCAGGGTCTGCTCGGTCGTGCCGAGCAGCGAGTAGGACCACTGAACCGTCGCCAGCAGAGTCTGCTGGCGGGGCAGAGCACTGCGATTGCCGCCGGTCAACAGCCGAAATCGATGATCGAGGCGCTCTGACAGATCGGACAGTGAAAGCGAGCGAAGGCGCGCCGCGGCGAGCTCGATCGCGAGCGGCATCCCGTCCAGTCGCCTGCAGATCGACACCACGAGCTCTGCCACGTCCGCGTCCAGCGCGAGTTCGACGCCCTGGCTCCGGACCCGGTCCACAAATAGCGCAACCGCGTCCGATCCATGAGGAGAATCGGTGTCTTCGAGACCGGGCAACGACAGCGAGGGGACGCGGTAGACGGTCTCTCCATCGACGCCGAGAGGCTCCCGGCTGGTCGCCATCACGTGGACCCCGGGGCAGCCACGGAGGATCGCGCTGACGACATGGGCACAGCCGTCGATCAGGTGCTCGCAGTTGTCAAGCACAACCAGCGCCTCCTGCACCGCCAGAGCATCGAGCAGCGCATCGAGCGACGAGTGCCCAGGCCCCTCCGCAATCCGGAACGTCGCTGCGATCGTCGACGCGACCGCCTGCGGATCGGACACCGCAGCCAGCTCGACGAGCCACACGCCGTCGCCCGAGCCGTCGAGTAACTCCGCTGCGACCTGCCAGGCTAGGCGCGTCTTCCCGACCCCACCGGCTCCAGTCAGCGTCACGAGTCTCGATGATTCGACAAGCCGGCCAACCTCAACAAGTTCCCGCTGGCGACCGATGAAGGTCGCTGACCGCGCTGGGAGGTTGTTCGCAAGCTCCGGGTGATCGAGAGACCGCAGAGCGGGAAAGTCCACATCGAGCCCCGGGGCGTGCAGCTGGAAGAGCCGCTCCGGATGGCCCAGGTCCTTGAGCCGATGAGGACCGAGATCCTTCAACCCGACGCCTGCGGGCAGCGCGGTCCGGACCAGAGCCGCAGCCGTCTCCGACAACAGAATCTGACCGCCGTGAGCAACCCCCCCGACCCTGGCCGCCCGGTGAACGTCGAGCCCCACCAGCCCGGCCTCCGTGTCAAAGGCCTCGCCGGAGTGCAACCCCATGCGCACCCGGACTCGCTCGCCCTGGGGCTCCCGCCGCTCGCCCAAAGCCAGCTGCATCTCGATCACCGCCGCCACGGCACCGCTGGCGGCCGCGAACACCGCGAAGAATCCGTCGCCCTGGGCGACGATCTCTCTCCCGCCGTGAGCGGAGATCCCGGCACGGATCACCCGGTGATGCTCGGCCATCACGCGGGCATAGGCATCCCCGCCAATCCGCCGGAGCAGCAACGTCGAGCCCTCGACGTCGGTAAACAAAAAGGTGAGCGTTTCCGTGCACGAAGCGTAAGCCGAGAACCCGACCGGGACGGCCGATTCGCATCTTCAGACCCCCAGCGCTTCGCTCACGATCTGCGCGACCTAGCGGCCCGAGTAGCTTGAGCACCCCCGAGCAGCGCACGGGAGCTCGCAGCAATCTCAGTTCGCGTTGAGCGTGTGCACCCAGAAGTCTCGATTAGCGACCTTCTCGGCGTCGCCGCCAACCTTGCCGGATACCGTCACATGGGTCCCGCCGTCGCCTTCGCCGAAGCTGAGCTTCACCGCCTCGCCGCCGATGACGCGAAACAGGGCCGCCACCAGGGGCCAGCTCCACTTTGGGCGAAACGACAGAGAGTTCGAGTCCTCACTCGCCAGGCGCATCTTGGCGGTCTGGTTCATTTGCTCGGTCACGGCGTTCCACACACGTGCTTGAGCGTCGGCCGGAGACCCCGGTATGGACAGGTCATAAGAGAATGACTGCGACATCACGATCCTCCTCAAAGTTGAGGTTGCGCGCGCCGGCCCGTAGCCTCGGTTACCGCGCTCTCGTGCATCTCGGTGCCTGGAATCATGACGCTACGCCGACCGGAGCGCCGTGCGACAACAGGAGTTCCATGACCTCCTCGACGGCGAGCGCGGAGCCGCGCGCATAGGCCGCGTCGGCGTCCTGCTCGCCGAGGGCCGCACGTGTCGACGCGATGCGGGGTGCCATCACGCCGCCCCAGAATGGGTTGTGCTCGCGTGGGCGCACGCCCTGGCCCGTCAGGGTGTCGCAAGCGCCGAGCATTTCGAGCGCCTCCTCGTGTCGCCCGAGGTCCGTGAGCGCCGCGACGATCCCCTCGCCCTGGAAGGCGAGGTCGTCCCGCGCGCCGTCGTCGCGGGCATCGGCCGCGCCCCGAGCGTACGCCTGAAGAGCCGCCTGCGGCCGTCCCGCGAACAGGTGGCAGTCGCCCACCATGAACACGCAGGTCTTGGTCGCCCACGTCCCGCCGCCGTCGCGGATCGCCGCCTCGAACGCGGCGGCGGCCTCGTCGAAGCGGTCCTGTAGCAGCAGCAGGTGAGCGTCCACGATCGCCGCGAGGTCGCGGACGTCGGCATCCGGCGAGGAGCGTAGCTCGGCGGCGACGGCCTGCGCGCGCGCCTGCCACGCCGGATCCGGCCTGTACAGGGCGTCCAGCACCGCGCAGGTGCCGTGGAGCCACCCCGCGAAGATGCGGTCGCCCTCGGTGTCGGCGTCCAGTGCCACGTCGAGGACAGTCCCGCGGGCTTCGCGAGCGATGGCCGCCGCGACGCTGACACTCGCGCGCACCCGGCCGGTCGCGGGCCCGGTCGCAGCCGCCTGCTCGATCACTTCGCGCCAGCGCTGCATCCGCTCGGCCCCGAGCGAGATGGAGAGCGGTGAGTAGGTGCACGCGATCAGCTGGCTGAAGAGCGCGGCGTCCGACCGCGCCGACCAGTCGAGGAGGACCGCCAGGTCGGACTGTTCGGCGACGATCGGCCCGTACATCTCGCGGTAGGCGATCATCGGCCGCTCGATCACGAGTGGCAGCCACTCGGCGACGACGGCCTCGGCGTGGCGGCGGCATAGCCCGTCGCGCTCGCCGGACGCCTCGAGCAGCTCGCGGGAGTATGTCCGCAGCGCCGAGGCGACCTCGAAGCGGCCGTCGCGCGCCCGGCGCACGAGTGAGGTGTCGACGAGCTGGGCGAGCGATTCGAGCACGTCGTCGATCCCCTCGCCGCACACCTGCTCGATCCGCTCGAGCGTCGCGTCGCCGGCGAAGTGGCCGATGCCCCGGAACAGGCTCGCGGCCTGTGGGTCGAGCAGCCCGTAGGACCACTGCATCGCCGCACGCAGGCCACGCTGGCGCTCGGGGAGGTAGCGCCCGCCCGTCCCGAGCGCATCGGGCGAGCGGCGCAGCCGCTCGAGCAGCTCCTCAGGCGAGAGCAGCGCGAGCCGCGCGGCCGCCAGCTCGATCGCGAGCGGGGAGCCGTCGAGCTCGCGGCAGAGCGCAACGACTGTCGCTCGGCCAGCGTCGTCGACCCCGAATCCGCGCGACGCGCGCTTCGCCCGCGCGATCAGCAGCGCTGCCGCCGGAGCCTCCGGGAGCCCTGTCAGCGCGTAGGCCTGCTCCTCGGGGAGCCGGAGCGGCGCCTGGCTCGTGACGAGGACCCGCAGCCTCGGCGCCGCGCCGAGCAGCTCGGACAGCAGCGGCGCGGCCCCGAGGACGTGCTCGAAGTTGTCGAGCACCAGCAGCAGCTCGCGGCCCGCGAGGGTCCCGGCGAGGAGGTCGGCTGTCGTCCCGACGACGGACGCGATCGCGCCTGCCACCGCGTCGGACGTCGTCACCTCGGCCAGCTCGACCAGGAACGCGCCATCGGCGAACTCGTCGAGCAGCCGATCGGCGACCGCGAGAGCTAGCCGCGTCTTGCCGGTCCCACCGGCGCCGACCACCGTCACGAGGCGCGCGTCGCCGAGCAGCAGCGACACCACCTCGTCGACCTCGTCGTCACGGCCGATGAGCGGCGTCGGCGCGCTCGGCAGGTTGGTGCGAAGCGGGTCGAGCGTCTTCGGCGCCGGGTGCGGTCCGGGGCCGAGGGCGAACAGCTCGCGCGGCTGCGGGAAGTCCTTCAGGCGGTGGCGGCCGAGCGAGGTCAGCTCGGCGCCGCGGACGAGCGCCGCCGTCGCTGCCGAGACGAGCACCTGGCCGCCGCGCGCGGCGGACGCGACGCGCGCGGCGTAGTGGACGTCCGAGCCCCAGTAGTCACCCTCGCGGACCCGCGGCTCGCCGGTGTGGACGCCCATCCGCACCCGCACCGGCTCCTCTTGCGGCCACGCGTGGCCGGCGAGCGCCGCCTGCCCGGCCATGGTCGCCGCGACCGCGCGGCTCGCCGAGCTGAAGGCGACGAAGAAGGCGTCGCCCTCGGTCCGGACCTCGACCCCACCGTGTGCCTCCCACACCCCGCGCAGCAGCGCGTAATGGGCGAACAACACCTCGCCGTAGCGGTCGCCGAGCCGGTCGAGCAGCGCGGTCGACCCCTCGATGTCGGTGAACACGAACGTGACTGTGCCGGTCGGGAGCTCGCTCATCACAGCCATCATCCCAAGGAGCGAAACCTTCGCGAAACCGCCGGTCTCCTAGAAACCGATGCTCACACGCGAACGGACGCCCCCAGAGGGAGACCAGATGCGAAGGATCCATCCAAAGCGGCTGCCCCACTCGCCGCGAGCGCGCCCGGGCAACACTCGTCAGTGGGGTCGTGGCCGCGGGATGCGGGGGAAGCTCAGGCAGCCCAAGCGCAGCCACGGCGGGGGCCGCGACCACCTCGGAGTCGAGTGCGGCACGGGCGGGCTCGACCGCGCCCGGCGCCTATGGCTCGGGGCCGCTCGCGTTCGCCAAGTACATGCGCGCCAACGGCGTGCCCACCTTCCTGCGCAAGCTCGCTGAGTGCATGCGCCAGCGCGCCTGCCTGTGGACGTGCCGTGGCGTTGGGCCTACCTCGGGCAGCCGCGCTATTTAGGGTCGGTTCGACGGGTTGCAACTTGCCGGGGGCTGATCGAGATCATCATCGCTGCCGATGCGACACCAGATTACGTGAGGCTGTCCCCGCCGGATTGCTACGCCGAACGTGTAGATCGCGCGGGTGTCTCTGGCGTACCGTAGCTCGAAGAAGCCGGGATGATTCTTCAGCTCTCGAACGAGTGGCTCCCCGACATCACCTGGTGGCGTGCCGAGCGGCGCTGCGAACTTCTTGACTGCAGCGCGAAACTGCTCGCGCTGCGGCGGTGTGAGGTGTACGTAATCCCGCTTGAACTGCGCCAGCCTATCGAAGGTGGGCGCCGGGTTACTCGGTTCGTTGGTGAACTCATCGAGGAACTCTCCAAGCGAGTAGGTGACATGGCCGAGACCTGCCTCTTGTTCGTGCTTGAGCTGATCTTCGATACCGGCAGGACGCAACAGCATTCCACCAGGCGCGGGCTCGATTACCACGAATTCGACCTCACCCAAGTTGCAACTCGCGATTGCCTCCGAGGTCAACTTGCTTACATGTACGACTGTCGGTGCCGCGAGGACAGGAAACGGGACTCTGGCCTCGACTGGAGCCTCCGAGGCCAGCGACGGCTCGTCTTCATTCGGCAGAGGCGACATCGGCGGCTCGCTTGCGGTATCGATGACGCCGCCCATCTCGTCCGACGTCAACCGGACACCACGGCTCGAGGGAACACTTCAGGCGGGGGAGAGCCGCGAAGGCACTCGGCGGTAAACCATGACGGCGCGTGAACTCCCGCATGCGAATCGCAACCGTTCCTGTATTCGGCATCGCATTTAGAGCACCGGTTAGAACTCCCACATTGCCCCGTTCGCGAGCTTGAAACATAAATATAACACCTGGGCCGAGACCCAGCAACGGGGCGCCCATTCCCGGCAACGCGGCGCTGACGAGGCACGAAGCGAAACAGATGGCGCGCTCTGACTAGCGCACCGTGACCATCGGTCAACACGCGCCGCCACGCCCGTAGGTTGGTCAGAATTCGGACACGAGCTCGACGAGATAGGCGCGACGGTTGTCCATTCGGGTGAGCGCGGCCGGCGAGTGTCAGGCCCGTCGAAAACCTAGGCCTTTGGCACCCGTCCAAAAGCAGGCCACTTCAGTGCTGCCGTGACACCCATACCCCATCGCCGCCGAGCCCGAGGTCCGACGCATGAGCCTCCGTCGCGGTGCGCTTCCGCTCGGTGAGGGAGGACATCAGCCCCAGCGAGTGAGGTCGAGCATCCTGGCGCCGCCGAGCGGCGGGGAAACCGCCATGAAACGCTCGAGCGCTACCTTCATCTGAACAGGAGCGGCCGATGCGCGTGCTTGTGATCGAGGACGACGAGGAGCTGGCAGAGACGGTCGCTGCCGGGTTGCGCGAGGCGCGGATGGCGGTCGACGTCGCGCTGGACGGCGAGGCGGGCTTGGCGCGCGCGCTCGTCCACGATTACGAGGTGATCGTGCTAGACCGCGACCTCCCGGCCGTCCACGGCGATGAGGTATGCGCCCGGCTTGTCGCCGCCGGCGGTCGTAGCCGGGTGCTGATGCTGACCGGCGCGGCGGAGAACGAGGATCTGGTCGACGGACTTGGACTCGGTGCTGACGACTACCTGGCCAAGCCGTTCGCCTTCGCGGTGCTGGTCGCGCGGATCGGCGCGCTCGCCCGCCGTGCGCAGCCCAGCATCCCCCCGGTGCTCGAGCATGGCGATCTCGTGCTCGACACCGCCAAGCGCTGCGCGCAGCGGGCGGGTAGGCCGCTCGCGCTTCGGCCCAAGGAGTTCGGGGTGCTCGAGCTGCTGCTCGCCGCCCAAGGCCGGGTCGTCTCCGCCGAGGAGCTGCTCGAACGAGTGTGGGACGAGGCCGCCGACCCGTTCACAGCGACGGTCAAGATTACGATCAGCCGTTTGCGAGCCAAGCTTGGCGACCCGCCCGTGATCCAGACCGTCCCCAAGGCCGGCTACCGCATATGAGCATCGGCGCGCGGCTGAACCGCCGGATCACCCAGCTCGCCGTCGGCCAGCACCTGCCGCGCCGGACCATGCGCGTGCGGCTGACGCTCCTCTATGGCGCGCTGTTCCTGGTCTCCGGCGCCGCGCTCCTGGCGATCACCTACGTCCTTTTTGAACGAGCGACCGAATACACAAAGCCCCAGTTACCGCGGATCCCTCACACCCCGGCCATCCAGGATCTCCAGCCTCTGCTTCCCAGGCTTGGGTCTCCGCTGGCCCAGGCTCTGCCGCAGCTGACGCGCGTCCAGCATCAGCTCGCACAGGACCAGCATGTGTTCCTATCGGTGCCTAACGCGGTAGTGAGTGCGTTTCAGAAGGGACCGGGTCTGTCTCCGCTGGCCACTGACCAGCATCAGCTCGCACAGGACCAGCATCAGCTGGCACAGGCTGTGAACCAGCTGGCATTGGCCGTGCATCAGATGGCTCGGGCAGGATCCGTCCAAGCCGCACAGCGCTCGGCCGACTCGCACCAGCTTCTGGTCAACTCGGGAATCGCGCTGGCCATCGTGGCCGTGCTCGCCCTCCTCGCCGGGTGGCTCGTTGCCGGCAGGATGCTGCGACCCATCCGGACCATCACCCGCGCGGCACAGCGGATCAGCTCGGCCAGCCTGCACGAGCGTCTGGCCCTCGAGGGCCCGCAGGACGAGCTCAAGGAACTCGGGGATACCCTCGATGACCTCTTCGGGCGCCTCGACGCTGCGTTCGAAGCACAACGTCAGTTCGTCGCCAACGCCTCACACGAGCTGCGCGCGCCGCTGACACGCCAGCGAGCGCTGATCGAGGTCGCGCTCGCCAGCCCCGACGCGAACCACGACTCACTGCGTAAAGCCCACGAGCGGGTGCTCGCATCCGAGCAACACCTCGAGCAGCTGATCGACGCATTGCTCGCCCTGACCCGGGGGCAAGCGGGGGTGGAGCGACGCGAGCGATTCGACCTCGCCGTCCTGGCGAGCCGAGCCCTGCAGGCACCGCGCCCCGAGGTCGAGGGCTTGAGCCTTGGCGTCCACGCCACGCTCGACCCAGCGCCAACGGACGGCGATCCACGATTGCTGGAGCGCCTGATCGCCAACCTGATCGACAACGCGATCCGCCACAACACCCCCGCTGGACATGTCGAGATGACGACCGGAACCCGCGACCAGCACGCCTTCCTGTCGATCGCCAACAGCGGCCCGACGGTACCGCCCGAACAGATCGAGCGCCTCTTCCGGCCCTTCCAACGGCTGAGCGGCGCCCGCACCCGCCACAACAACGGTTACGGACTGGGACTCTCCATCGTCCAGGCGATCGCCAACGCTCACCGTGCCCAGATCAGCGCGCGCGCGCGACCGGGGGGCGGACTGACCATCGAAGTCTCATTCCCGCCGGCAACAGACGCCGGCTCCGGGGTGACGTCCGCCAGCGGCCCGTCGGAGCGCGCAGCCGGCGTCCCCGTCTCAGAGGATGTGCCGCCGGCGGGAGGCCGAACAACTCCTAGGGGGTCGGCTCGTGGTCGGTCCCGTCGTGTCGAGTCTGGTGACGAGCAGATTCGTCGCGACGCACCCGTTTAGTCCGCCCAGATCGAGCAGCCGCCCAGTTCGGCCAACGTCATTGGCGATGTTGGGGCTCGTGGTGCGTTCGTAAGCGTGACCCTTCCCGAGGGGCGCTCGCCGCGGTACCGTTTGGTGCCGGTGCCCGGCTGACGTTAGACAGCCTCTAGTACTTGGTCCATTCATGGTGGCCTCAAGCCGCCGTGCTTGGCATGCGTGCGCCTCGCCCGCCGGGCTGTGCTTCAGCGCTTGGGCGGTGGCGCGCGGGCTCCTCCTTGAGAGTCCACCACGGATTCCCGAAGTCACCCGACATAGGAGGTAGCTGAGATGAAGCGCCGGAACATCGAGATCGTGCTCGGCTTTCTCGACGCGATCCGCAGGCGTGACCGCGAGGCGGCGGCCAAATTCCTCCACCCGGAGATCGTCTGGCGGGGGGTCGTTCCTGACCTCGTGTGCAGAAGCCCACGCGAGGTACTCGACGTCTTCTTTGGAACGCGAGATCGCCGGACCGAGGTCGACCGCCTCGAGCTGATCGGGGCGGAGCGAGGGGCAGTCTTCGCGGTTCACCGACCTGAGGTGTGGGAAGTTGCCGGCGTCGAGATCCGCGGCGCGATGTACCACGCGCTAGCGGTCGAGGACGGCAGGATCATCAGCATCAACGATTACCCGGAGCGCGCCCAGGCGCTCGCCGCAGTGGGACTCCGGGACGACTGAACCGGCCATCACGCGCGTCACTGCCGCCGTTCACGGTCCGCTGAAGCACGATGCCCCAGATCGACGACTGGCGACGTTCCGTGTGATGAACTGGTCCATGTCCTGGCCGCCGGAGGGGCAGCTCAGCTCGGATACGGCAACACATTGGCCCGTCACCGTGTCGTAGGACCAATGGACAGCACCCCCGCAGCTGGCGATCGCCGCAACGGTGTCGCCTGTGCTCGGATTGATGCACAGGCCGACCGCGGTGCTGGTTACGTAGGGCTCTGCGGGACACGACCACGTCGCTAAGGGCGCGTCGCTGCCCTGCGCGGTGCCGGCGCCGCCGTCATCGGTTGGGCTCTGACCGGCGGGGGCACAGCCACCATCAGGCTCGAGTCGGTCCTTCGGGCAGGGCATGGGATTCGTGTCCGCGCTTGACTGTCCAGGCGTGGACTTCTGGACAGCTACAGCGGCGAGGCGCTGCGCTGTCGTCTCAGCCTTCGTGACCGTTCGCGCGGCGTGACTCCCGCCGCACCCAGCCAGCGCCAGCAGCGTGGCGACCGACAGCTGCCCTATCAGCCTCGTGCCCCGCGTGGACGACCCCTCCTTCTCTGTCGAGTCCCCGCCGATGGGCTGATCGTACGCCCGTCGGCCACGTCGTCAAGCCTGGGCAACCCGCGCCCTCCTGGCCTGTTCCGCTAGCCAGCGAGCCGGGCTTCGGCGAGTCCTGCGTTAGGGTGGGCACAGGCTCCGACGCCGGCGCCATTTCCCCAGCCAACTGCCCACCAGCCACTCGTGGCTACCTTCACTGACAAAGAACTCGAGTACCTCAAGAGCCAGCGGCTCGCGCGCCTCGCCACCGCGGACTCGAACAACGCGCCGCACGTGGTCCCGGTCAGCTTCCGCCTCGCTGAAGATGGCACGGCGATCGACGTCGGCGGCGGCAACCTCGCCAACTCGAAGAAGTACCGCGATCTGAAGGCCAACCCAAAGGTCGCGATCGTGATCGACGATCTCGTGAGCACCGACCCGTGGACTCCGCGCGGGCTCGAGGTGCGCGGCACCGCCGAGCTCCACGACACGGGCGGCACCGAGGAGTTCGGAGAGGGCTGGGGTAAGGCGTGGATCCGGATCCTGCCCGACCGGGTCATGAGCTGGGGCATCGAGGGGCGTGCGTTCTTCCCTGGTGGGCGGCGCAGGGCGCGCACCATTCCCCAGAGCTTCCGGGCCGGCTGAAGAGCGCGATCGACAGCCCGTGGCTCAGCTCCGCCCGGCGAGGACGCGCTCATACCAGGCTCCTTGCCGGTTTCCGACCCAAGCCGGTCCCACGCGAACGAACCCGGCTTTTGCGAGCACGCTCTGAGAGGCAACGTTCTCGTTGCTGGTGGCCGCCCTGAGCGTGGATAGCCCGTGCTCGTCGCTCGCGATCCGGCACAGCTCTCGCAATGCGCAGGTCGCCACACCACGACCGGAGACCCGCTGGGCAAGGCGATAGCCGACCTCGGCCTGCCCGTCCACGAGGTCGTACAGGTTGAAGCGTCCTACGACCGTTTTGTCTTGATCGACGAGCACGTGAAAAACGCAGACACCGGCCTCCTGCTCAGCCAAAAGCGGGCGATGGCGGTCCGCGAACTCCGCAAAGAAATCGTCTCCACGATCGCTGACCGACTCGGCGAAGTACGCCCGGTTGGCCAGTTCGAAAGCGAGGACCGCCGCCTCGTGATCGCGGCGAAGGCGCTGCAGTTCGAACACCTGTCAAATCTAGTCTGGTAGAGCGCGCCGAACACCGCCCCCGCGGGTCTCAGCTCTTCGCTCCCGGCGCGACGGTTGAGCCGCGCGGTAGGCTCCGGGTCAGCTGGAGCTCGTGCCGAGAAAGGCGCCGGCGATGACGGGCACCAGAAGTCGCTCGAGCTGCTTCTCGGATCTGTTCTTGAGCTCGGCGCCGACGGGCGCGAGGACCAGCCAGTTCAACATGCCCGCCACACAGCGGGTGCGAAGGATCAATTCTTGATCCTTGACATCAGGAACGTTTGCCTTCAGCACTCGAAGGACGTCGGCGCGAATCCCATCGAACCTGGCATCGAATCGATGCCATGCCTGGGGAGGATCGATTCCTGCCCGTGCCACGATCCGCATCACGGCGAGCTCAGGGCCTCCCGCCGCCAGTGCGCGCAGCATCGGTCGAGCGAACGCCGCTGCCAACGCCTCGACCGTCGACTCCGGACCTAGCGTGTTCACCGCCTCCTCCTGAGCATCGAGGTAGCGCCCCAGCGCCTGTTCGATCGCCGCGGCACACAGCGATTTCAGCGAGCCGAAGTGGTAGCTCACCGCCGCCACGTTGGCCTCGGCAGCATCCGTGACCTCGCGCAGCGTCACGCCATCTTCACCGCGCTCGGAAATCAGTTCCAGCGCGGCATCCATTAGCCGGGCCTGCGTCCGCAGACCGGCCTCGCGACGCTGATCCGTTCTCGCCACTTCCATTGCCCATTATTCGAGCAGATGATTGAAAACATGTCAAGCAAGCGCTTAATCGAAATGCTGGGCGCCTCGGGATGGGGCGATGAAACCCACGGCGGGTTCTACCGGCATTTCGGCTCCCGCGAAGAGCTTGTGGCCGAGGCCATCGATATCGACCAGCTGGCCGAGCTGAATCCCGGTCCGAGTTCGTCGTCGCGGCGACCAGGCGTAGGCTCGTGTAATGACGGAACCATCCAACCCGATCGTGCCGCCGGCGAGTCCGACGCTGTCCGCATCGCAGCTGGCCACGCTCGCTGAGCTCGGACAGGAGCGCACAGCTGACGTCGGCGATGTGCTGTATCGCGTCGGCGACCGCGACTACCCATTCATTGCGATCGTCGAGGGCGAGGTCGCGATCCTCGACGCCGCCGGCAACGAGATCGTCCGCCACGGCCCTTCGGGCTTCCTCGGCGAGCTGAACCTGCTCTCGGGGCAGACGGTGTTCGTCACGGCGGTCGTCACTGAGCCTCTGCGCTACGTCGAGGTCGGCCGGGAGGTGCTGCGCTCGCTCCTGTACGAGGACGGCTCGCTCAGCGATGTTGTGCTGTCGGCCTTCATCAGCAGGCGCGAAGCGCTCCAGCGCGTCCAGGGCATTGGTCTGGAGATCGTTGGTCCGCGCACGTCCGGCGCCACGATGCGGATGCTCGGCTTCGCGCGCGGCAATCGCCTCCCCTTCACGTGGCGCGACCCCGAGCGCCCGGACGATCCCGAGGCGGCGGCCCTCGTGGCGGGCCTCGACGAGGCGAGGCTGCCCGTGGTCAGGCTGCCGGGCGGGGTGGAGCTGGAGGGACCATCACCTGGCCAGGTCTCTCGCACGCTCGGAATTGGCCGCGAGCTCGCGTCACGCGAGGAGGTCGACCTGCTCGTCGTCGGCGCCGGTCCCGCCGGCCTCGGGGCCGCCGTCTATGGAGCCTCCGAGGGCCTTGACACGCTGGTCGTCGAGAGCGCCGGCCTCGGCGGGCAGGCCGGAGCGTCGCGGCGGATCGAGAACTACCTCGGCTTCCCGGCGGGGATCACGGGAAATGAGCTCACGAGCCGCGCGGTCACCCAGGCCCGCAAGTTCAACGCCCGCTTGGCCACGCCGTACCGAGCGGTCTCGCTCGAGCCGGGAAACGGACGCCACATCGTGCGCCTCGAAGAGGATCACGAGATCGCGGCTCGCGCCGTGCTCATCGCCACCGGCGCCCAGTACCGGCGCCTGCCGGTCGACGACCTCGATCACTACGAGGGGATCAGCGTCTTCTACGCCGCGGGGCCGCCAGAGGCGCAGCTCTGCGGTGCCGAGCGCGTGGCGGTGGTCGGCGGCGGAAACTCGGCCGGCCAGGCCGCGGTCTGGCTTGCTCGGGGCGGCGCGCTCGTGACGCTGCTCCATCGGCGAGCGGACCTGCGGGAGACGATGTCGGACTACCTCGTGCGTGAGATCGAGCGCTACGGAGTCGCGGTGCGCGACCGCAGCGAGATCGCAAGGCTGCACGGCACGGACGGACAGCTCGAGGCGGTCACGCTCAGAAGCGGCGAGCGCCTGCGGTTCTCGTTCCTGTTCCTATTCCTCGGCGCGCTGCCGTGCACCGAATGGCTCGGCGAGGCGGTCGAACGTGACGACGACGGCTTCATTCTCACGGGCACCGCTACCGGCGCCGACAACCTGCTCGAGACCACGCTTCCCGGCGTCTTCGCGGCCGGGGACGTGCGCTCTGGGTCAACCAAGCGATGCGCGACCGCCGTCGGTGAAGGAGCGTGGGCCGTCCAACTCGTCCACGCTCACCTCGGGGCGCGATGACAGAGGGACCGTCCCTTGGGCAAAGTCGGCGATCAGCTTGGCCAGCCGGTCGGGTTGATCGATCATCGAGAACGTTCTCGCGTTCTCGATCACTTCGAGCCGACTGCTGGCCAGGGCTTTGGACAGGCGCCGGCCATCCGCGAGCGGGAAGAACACGTCGTCGGTCGACCAGGCGATCAGCGCCGGCTTGGTGAAACGGGGCAGCAGCGCCGCAGCGTGGACCGTCGTCTCGCGGTTGAGCGATGCCGTGAAATGCCGCAGATCGCGTCTGATGCGGCGGTCGGTGAGCGCAGGCTTGACCCACTCTGAGACGAGCTTGTCGATGTCGGTGTGGGCAAGCGCCCCGAACCCCGGTTGCGTCCGAACCGGGTTCGGAGCGGTTGAATCGCCGCGTCGTACGCCGGCCCGGCCTTCGCCGCGGCGATGAACGGCTTGAGGATCGGCGGCGGGAAGTGCTCGAATGCGTCGCAGCTGGTCAGCACCAGCCCGCCTAGCCGCTCGGGCGTGCTGGTGGCGACGAGCTGGGCGATCGCGCCGCCCGTGTCGTTGCCGACGAGCACGACGTCCTCGAGCGCCAGCGCGTCGAGCAGCTCGCCGACCATCGCCGCGATGCCCTCCATCGTCAGTTCGGCGTCCTCGCGCATCGGCTCGGTGTGCGCCCCCAGCGGCCACGTCGGGGCCAGGCAGAAAAGGCCACGACCGGCCAGCCGGTGGGTCAGCGCCCGCCACAGCGACGAGCCCATCGAGTAGCCGTGGATGAACACCACCGGGCGGCCGTCGGCCGGTCCGACTTTCTCATAGTGGATAGTTCCGGCATTGAGCGTCACGGCGGGCATACGATCCTCCAGTTCCGATTTGCATGCAGGTTGCCCGTAAGATACCAACAGACTGCCCGTAAGTACAGACAGGCTGCACGCAAGTGGCGCGTACCCAAGCAGAACGATCAGCCGCAACCCAGCAGGCGCTGGTGACAGCCGCCCGGCGGCTGTGGGGTGAGCGCGGCTACGCCGCCGTCTCAACCCCCGAAATCGCGCAGGAGGCCGGCGTCACCCGCGGCGCTATGTACCACCAGTACCCCGACAAGGCAAAGCTCTTCCTCGCCGTCCTCGAAGCCGTCGAGAAGGATGTGATCGAGCGGCTGGGCGCGGCTGTGGCCGCGGCGCAACCGAAGACTCCCGCTGGCGCTCTGCGGATCGCCGCCGACGCCTGGCTGGATATCGCCAGCGAACGCGAGGTTCGTCAGCTCGTGCTGCTCGATGCGCCCAGCATCCTCGGCTGGGCCGGCTTCCGCGAGATCTCGCTGCGCTACGGACTCGGCATGACCGAACAGCTTCTCAGCGCGGCGATCGACGGCGGAGAGCTGAGGCCGCAACCCGTGCGTCCGCTCGCCACCATCATGATCGGTGCCCTCGATGAAGCAGCGATGAGCATCGCCAACGCCGACGACCTGGCACAGGAAAGGGCACAGGTCCGGACCGTGGTCCACAACCTGCTGGACGGTCTACTCGGCGTAGCGCCTGCGTAGCTACCCGCAGTGGCCGACACGCCCCAGCGCGCGCCGCCCCGATCTCAGCCCACCGGCAGAGCGAAGTAATCCTCCGTCGTGATGGGCTTGAAGCCGACCGACGTGTAGAGCGCGAGTGCGCGGTCGTTCTCGACCGCCGCCTCCAGGCCGACTCGGCGCGCGCCGTCGGCGCGGAGCTGCTGGCACGCGCGCCTCAGCACATCGCGTCCGATCCCGCGGCCCTGCCACGCCGGGTCGATCACGAACCCGTAGATACCGGCGTCAGTCCCGTCACGGGTGAGACGCAACGTTCCAACGGCCGTGCCGCTGAGCTCAACAACCAGCGTCCGCTCGCCCGCCGAGTCGAGCCGACCAGCCAGATCATCGGGCGCGGACCAACCGAAGCCGTCTTCGAGCAGACGCGAGACAACAGGAACGTCAGCCGAGGTCGCCGGACGCAGGCTGAGCGCCGGGTCGCCGGGTGCGCCGGTCGGAGCTCGGCAGAGAACCAGCGCATGCTCTGAGTGATCGAGCACCGCGCCGCGGCCGAGCGCAAGCCGCCTGCCCGCCGCCGATGAGCGCGGGACGATCAGCAGCGCCTGCCGATCGCCGCGCTCGCGGCAGAGCGGCATAGCAGCGTCCAACAGAGCGGTGGCGATGCCGCGGCGGCGAGCGCCGGGGTCGACCATCCCGGCCAGCTCGAGCGGCGAGGCGCCGTAGCCATAGAGCCCGAGGAAGCCGAGCAGGTCGTCGTCCTTCCACCACAACAGGTCCTCGACGCGGTCACCGGTGCGGCCGCGTAGGACTCCCCATTCCAGCTTTAGGCGACCGCCGTCAGCGTCAACCACCCTGCGCTCGAGCTGAGCGATCGCCTCCAGCGCTCGCGCGGGCAGACCAGAAGCTCGCTCGACCATGGGCAGCAGCAAATCAGATCACCGCCGCGCTAGGGGCCGTTCACGTACTTCTTACACGGACCGTTCTGTGCCCGCTGGAAGGCGGGCGACTGGGGAATCGGGCTGGTGACGGGGAACTGGATATCCCCGTTCGCGTCGGGGTCGGGGAAGTTCGGGACGCCGTTCGCGCGCATGCACTGCGCCAACTTGAGTTCCTGCCGCCGCACGCTCGCCGGGACCGGCGGCGAGTGTCCGGATTGGTGCAGATACTTTACGCACGCGTTGAATGCGAGCTGGCCCGCGGGCGACTGGAGATTGAGGCCGCTCCCCGGGCCGATCTGGTTGCCGCGCGGGCCGGGGTCAGGGAAGTTCGGGACGCCGTTCGCGCGCATGCACTGGGAGAACTGCAGGCCGGAGCTCGGCCCGCGGCGAGCGGTGGCCGCGGTCCGGCCCGGGGCCCCGGTCGACCCGCAGCCGGCGACCACCGCCCCGCCCAGCACGGCGATGGCGATCCACAGCGAGCTCACGCGAGAACTGCGAATCGTGCTCATGGCGCCCGTTGTACGCCCGCGGCCGTGACGAGGACGTAACTCTGTTATGCCGCTGTTATGTGGGGTACGCCATCCTGGCGCGCATGAGGATCAGGCGGCTGTGGTGCAGGCTGCGCCACCCCCAGACCACGGTCCGCTGGCGGCTCACGCTGCTCTACGGAGGCACGTTCCTGGTCTGCGGCGTCGCGCTGCTGGCGGTGACTTATGTGCTCGTCTCGCACCAGATCACGGGAGGCTGGGGCATAGAAAGCCCTCCGTCGCCAGCACTGCCGCATCGCATCGTCGACGCACCGCCTTCCGGGGGCAAGACGATCCCGTTGCCGCCCCCGAATCTGAAGATGCCGACGGTGCCTCCCGCGGTCCTGCACATCATGCAGTCGTCCGCGGGTCAAGAGTTCTTGCGGCTCGCCGAAACCCAACAGCAGATCACCGAGCTGCACCAGCTCGAGATCGAATCGGCGATCGCGCTCGGGATCATGGCGATCCTCGCCGGTGTGCTCGGCTGGTTCGTCGCCGGCCGCGTGCTACGCCCTCTGCGTACGATCACCGCCACCGCGCAGCAGATCTCAGAGGGCAACCTCCACCGTCGGCTCGACCTGCCTGGACCACGCGACGAGCTCAGGACGCTGGCCGACACAATCGACAGCCTGCTCGCGCGTCTGGAGGCGGCGTTCGAGTCTCAGCGACGGTTTGTCGCCAACGCCTCGCATGAGCTGCGCACCCCACTGACCACGATGCGCGCCGTACTGGATGTGGCAATCGGCAAACCGCACGTGTCGTCGCAGGTGAGAGCGCTCGATGCCAGCCTTCGCGAAGACCTCGACCAAGCCGATCGCCTGCTCGAGAGCTTCCTGGTGCTGGCGCGCGCGCAGCGCGGAGAGCTGGGCGGGGAGACATCGGTGTCGCTGGCGCAGGTCGTCGGCGACGCCCTGGCCAGCCGCGACGAGGCGATCGCCGGCAAGCAGATCGAGCTTCAAAGCACCCTGGCCCCCGCTCGCGTGCAGGGCTCGGAGACGCTGCTGGCCAGGATGGTCGACAACTTGATCGACAACGCTGTGCGCCACAACGTGCCGCATGGTCTCATCAACGTGGCGTGCGAGGCCAATGGGGAGACGGCGCGAGTGCTGGTCGAAAGTGGCGGTTCAGTCCTGGACCGGGAGGCCGTCGGGCAGCTCGCCGAGCCGTTCAGACGACTGGGTGTCGAGCGCACCGGCTCACAGAACGGGCACGGTCTCGGGCTCTCCATCGTCGCTGCGGTCGCCGCCGCGCACGGCGGTGGGCTGAGGCTCTACGCCCGCGAGCGAGGAGGGCTGGGCGCCGAAATCAGCCTGCCGGTCGCTCCCGACGTGCACGCCGTGACCGCATCGGCATGAGGGTTCTAGTCGTCGAGGACGCGCCGCGGCTGGCGAACACGATCGCCGAGGGGCTCCGCGACCAGGGAATCGCCGTCGACATCGCCTACGATGGTGACGAGGCAGCGGGCAGGCTGCGCGTCAACCCCTATGACGTCGTGGTGCTCGACCGCGACCTCCCGGGGATCCACGGCGACACCCTGTGCCAGATGATCTCCGAGTCGGAGGAGCCGGTGATGATCATGATGCTGACCGCCGCCGGCACGCCTGACGAGCGGGTGACGGGGCTCGCGCTCGGCGCTGACGACTACCTGTCCAAGCCGTTTCATTTCCCTGAGCTGGTGCTGCGCGTGCGCGCGCTCGCCCGACGCAGGGCCACAGCCCAAAGCCGCACGCTTCGAGCAGCCGGAATCGAACTCGACCCGGCGACGGGAAACGTCATTCGAAACCGTCGCACGATCACACTGACGGCCAAGGAACGCGCCGTGCTCGAAGCCTTGCTCCGAGCCAGCCCCTCCGGCCTCAGCGCGGAGAAGCTGCTCGAGCAGGCGTGGGACGAGAACGCCGACCCGTTCACGAACACGGTCCGGGTCACGGTCGGCAGGCTGCGCCGCAAACTAGGAGAGCCCCAGGTCATCCAAACGATGCCCGGTATCGGGTATCGGATCGCGGACACCGACAGCGAATCCCGGGCCCGAAGCGACGGGTGGTGAGCGCACGCTACGAGGGCAGGCTACGAGCAGATGACTAGGCTGTGCGGACGGACACGCTCACCTTCCTGTTCACCGACATCGAGGGATCGACGCTTCTGCTCCGGCGTGTGGGGGAAGAGATCTATGGCGCCGCTCTTGCCCAACACCACGAGCTGATTCGCACCAGCCTCGCCGCCCACGGAGGGACCGAAGTCAACAACCAGGGAGACGGCTTCTTCGCGGTGTTCTCCTCGCCGCGAGCCTGCACGGCGGCGGCCGTTGCGATGCAGCAGGCGCTCGACGCGCACCCGTGGCCGGCCAGGGAGCGGATCCGGGTGCGGATGGGTATCCATGCCGGCGAGGCCACGCAAACCCCCGCCGGGCTGGTCGGCCTCGACGTCCACCGCGCCGCCCGCGTCGGAGCCGTCGCCCGCGGTGGCCAGGTCCTACTCTCCGAAACGGCGGCCGCAGTGGTCCGCGATCGCCTACCGACAGGAAGCGCGCTGCGCGACCTCGGGCCGCACCGCCTCAAGGACCTGGGTCGCCCCGAGCATCTGTTTCAGCTCGAGGCCGCCGGGCTCCAGGCCGACTTCCCGCCGCCGCGCTCGCTGGACAACCCGGCGCTTCCCAACAACCTGCCGGCCCAGCTGGCGAGCTTCGTCGGACGCGAACGCGAGCTCGCCGAGGTCCGCCAGCTCCTGGAGTGCGATCGCCTGGTCACGCTCACCGGCGCCGGTGGGTCGGGCAAGACCCGCCTCGGCCTTCAGGTGGCCGCCGAGCTGCTCGACGGCTCGGGCGACGGGGTGTGGCTCGTCGAACTGGCTCCGATAGCGGACGAACAGGCCGTCGCTTCGACGGTCGCCTCGTCACTCGGGATCTCCGGTCAATCGGCTCGTCCGGCGCTCGAGGTCCTGGCCGACGCGCTTGCGCCGCAGAACCTCCTGATCGTGCTCGACAACTGCGAGCACCTTCTCAACGGCTGCGCCGCCGTGGTCGACGCTCTCCTCGCTCGCTGCCCGGGTGTGCACTTCGTGGTCACGAGCCGCGAGCCGCTCGGGATCACCGGAGAGACGATCTACCGGGTGCCGTCGCTGTCGCTGCTGGGCTCAGAGGATTCCGAACTGGAGGCGGCACAGTCATCCGATGCGGTGGCGCTGTTCCTCGAGCGGGCGCGCGCTCAGGGCGTGGGGCCACCCCTCGATGAGCGAATAGCGCCGCTGCTCGTCTCGATCTGTCGCAGGCTCGACGGGATGCCGCTGGCGATCGAACTGGCCGCTGCACGGCTTCGCTCGATGTCGCTGGCGGATCTCTCAGAGCGGCTGGACCAGCGCTTTCGCCTGCTCACCGGCGGGAGCCGCAGCGCTTTGGCGCGCCAGCAGACGCTTCAGGCGACCGTCGACTGGTCCTACCAGCTGCTCGATCGCGGCGAGCGATCGGTGCTCCAGCGACTGTCGGTATTCGTCGATGGATTCGACCTCGAGGCGGCCGAGGCGGTCTGCGGATTGGGCGAGTTCGAGTCCTTCGAGGTCGTCGATCTGCTCGGATCGCTGGTCGACAAGAGCCTGGTCGTCGCTGAGCCCCGCGGCGATACCGTCCGCTACCGCCTGCTCGAGACGATCCGACAGTTCGCCACCGAGCGGTTGCTCGAGCAGGGTGGGCATCAAGCCGCGCTCGTCGGGGCTGCGCATTGCCAACATTACCTCGCTGTCGCGGAGCGGACCGCGCCGCATCTGACCGGGCCAGATCAAGGACGCTGGCTTGCACGCCTCGACGCCGATCATGCCAACCTGCAGCGCGCTCTTGACTGCGCAGCTGGTGACTCAGACCGGACCGAATCGGCGCTGCGCCTCGGCGCCGCCCTCAGAAACTATTGGCTGCGGCGTCCCGATCTCGAGACGCCAGTCGAGCTCCTGAGCGCCGCCGTGGAACGAGCCGACGCCCACTCCGATCCCAAGGCTGTCGGGGTGTGCCTGCTTGCCACGGGGGAGTTCGTCGCCGGTCACTCCCGCGACCTTTCCGAGGCCCGGCGGCTCTGTGGACAGGCAGTCCAGATCGCTCGCCAGTCTGGCGACATGCCGCTACTCGCGGACTCCCTGGCGACGCAAGCCTTGGTCCTTTACGTTGCCGACGGGGCCGAGGCCGGATTGCCGCTTGCCGCCGAGTCCGTTGAGCGGGCCAGGGCCCTTGACGACGACGTGCTGCTTGGGAAGGCCTTGCCGGTCCTCCTGCTGTGCAGTCCGGCTCTCGACCGCGGCAGCGTTGACGCCCTGACCGACGAGGCCCTGGCCTGTCTCGAGCGCTCCGGTGACCGGCACCGCGCCATGGTGCTGCGGATCAACTTGGGTTGGGATGCGCTCCGCACCGGGAACATCGCCGCGGCGCGGACGCATTTGGAGGCAGCAGCAGAGCTCGAGAAGGAAATCGGGTCCGAAAGACAGAACGTGGCGGTCAACCTGGGCTGGGTGCTCCGCGAAGAGCACGATGTCGAGGGCGCCCAGTCGAAGTTCATGGACGGCGTTCGCATCAGCCGCCGGCAGGGGGACAACTCCGGCCTGTCCTACGCCAGCCTCGGCCTGGCGTGCCTCGCCGGCGATCACGGCGAGTGGGGCAAGGCCGCCGTGCTGCACGGGATCGCCGCTGCGTTTCTCGAGCGAGCCGGTGAGCAATGTGAAGAGCCCGACGCGAGCTACCGACTCGCGAGCATCGACCGAACTCGTGGCCACATCGGTGTCGAGGAGTTCGAGCGGGCGTACGCGAAGGGCAAGCGACTTAGGCTCGAGGAAGCCATCAACGAGGTCCTGGCAGCGATCACGCCAGATCGGCGCGCGGCGTAACCAGTCGATGCGCAACGAGTCGTAACGGCGGTATAGCGAGATGCGGCCAGCGAACCGGAGCGGGGCGCCAGGCAGCCGCGGCAGTTGCGTGCGGTCGCTGCCTGGATCAGTCGGGGTACTCGTCCTTACGCCAGGCGCGGACGTCATCGGGCTTAGGCTTCGGCGTCCGGTCGAGAAGGAAGGCGTGGTAGGGCGCAACGAACGGATCGGGCGCCATCACCGTGTAGGTGTGGTACACGGTCCCGTTTTCCCGCGCGAAAGCGATGAAGCTCGGGCCTTCTCGCAGCCCGTCCTCGAGCTTGGCTCCGACCTGTCGTCCCCAGTCCTGAAGCCACTCGGGCGGGTTGTCGATCATCTCCTTCACTTGGGGGACGGCCCACGCCTGCTCGGGCGTGAGGGCGAGCCCGAAGTCGAAGGGAAACTCGGTCCCGTAGGTCGAGACGTAGGGGAACTGCCAGCCCATCCGCTGCTTGTAGGCGGTGAGCCGATCGATCGGAGCCCGCGAGAAGCAGATCAGCGTGACGTCGCGATGGCCCAGATGTACACGCGTGGCGTCGAGCTCATCGCCCAGGTTCGAACAGCCCGGACAGGCGCCGAGCTCGTAGTCCGGACCGAACATGATGTTGTAGGCCAGGAGCTGCGAGCGTCCGTCGAAGAGCTCGGCAAGCGTCTTCTTACCGTCCTCGGTATCGAACTCGTATTCCTTCTCCACCGGGACCCACGGAAGCCGGCGGCGCTGCTCGGTGACCTGCTCGCCGAGCTTTGCGTGCTCCGCCTCGAGCGTCGCAAGCTCCTCCCGAGCCGTCTGCCATTCCCCCCGGGTTCCAATCTTGTGATCAGGCATAGCTAGCTCCCTTCGTCAGTCGGCGTGTTGACGATAGCCGGTGGCTGAGCCGGTATCAGCTCGCCCTCGTAGCGCCCCCGTAACTACCCCGCCGCGCTTGACGCTCGGCGCGATTGCGGACGCGTTCGATGTCCCGCCATACATCCATTCCATGTACAGAGGGCCAAAGACGTCAGATCCACCCCCGCCCGGCGTGGGCGGACCGACAGTTTCTCGCCGACCTCGGCACGCCCATGACGCGGTCGACCGCCAGCGTGCGAAACACGACAGCCCGCCGGTGAAGCCGATCGTGGCCAGAGGTCCGGCGGACAAATGTCGCCCCGGGGTTACGCCGGACGCGAGCTCGCCCCCCAGGTCGGTGAGCTGGGCGCGATCGTGACCCGTCCGCAAGAACGAGCGCAACAATCGCGTCGAATCGACCACCTAGGTGAGATCGTGCTCGTGGGCGTAGCGGATCGCCTGGGCCCGGTCCCTCGAGCCGGTTTTCCCGAACACGTGGTTGATGTGGGTCTTGACGGTGTGCTCGCTGATGAACAGCTCGTTGGCGATTTCGGTGTTGGAGAGGCCGGCGGCGAGCAGCTTAAGAACCTCGGCCTCGCGCGGGGTCAGATCGTCGGGCAGCTCGACGGGGACCGATGGCCTGGCCGGTCGGGCGGGGGCAGCACCGGCGAGCAGCATCGCTGTGACCTCGGGTGGGAGGATCGTGTGGCCTGCGGCAGCGCTGTGCAGCGCCCGGGAGATCTCGCGGCGGTCGGCGTTCTTGGTCAGGTAACCGCGAGCCCCGGCCCTCAGCGCGGCGATGATCGTTTCGTCGTCGGCATACGTGGTGAGCACGACGATCGCCACCTCGGGATGGTCGCGAGTCAGCCGCTCGGTCGTGCCGACGCCGTCGAGGACCGGCATGTGGAGGTCGAGCAGGATCGCGTCGGGTCGGTGCTCGGCGACCGCGGTGAGCACCTGCTCGCCGTCGGCGACGGCGGCGACGACCTCCAGGTCGGGGATCACGTCGAGCAGCATCCGGAGCCCCTCGCGGACGACGGTCTGGTCGTCGGCGATCACGATGCGCAGACGTTCTGGGTGTGCCGCATCCACGGCGCTCACCGCGTCACCCGGGCCTGCACGACCCACCGGTCGCCCACGGGTCCGGCCTGGAGCTCGCCATCGATCAACCGTAGCCGCTCGTGCATTCCGGCCAGCCCGTACCCGCCGGCGGTGTCGGGGTCGGGATGCTCGACCGTCACGGCGTCCGGGAGCGCGTTCTCAACTCGCAGCTCGACACCGGCGTCGGTGTACCGGAGCGCGATCGTCGGCGGCTTGCCGTCGGCGTGCTTGGCGGCGTTGGTCACCGCCTCCTGAGCCACGCGCAGCAGGGCCAGGCCGGCGGCCGGGCTGACCGCGTACGGCTCGCCGCTGACCGTCAGCGCGCCAGGGCGGTCGTCGAGGAGCGCGGCCAGCGCATCTGGCAGCGGCGGCGCGTCGGTTCGGAGCGCCCTGACCGCGCGCCGGGTCTCGGTCAGCCCCTCGTCAACGAGTCGTCGCGCCCCGGCAATGGAATGCAGCGCGCTGGTGATGTCGTGGCGCTCGGACAGCATCGCCTCTGCGGCCTGCAGCTGGATCCCGAGCGCGCCGAGCGAGTGAGCGAGCACGTCGTGGATCTCGCGTGCGATCCGTGAGCGCTCATCCAGCGCGGCGGCGCGCTCGGCCTCGAATTGGGCCCGGCGGGTCTCGGCGAGCAGCGCCTCGGCCTGCTCGGTCTGGGTCCGGTAGGCGCGTCGGTAGCGTCCGACGAGGACGAGCCCTGCGAGCAGCGCCGGATACCCGAGCACCGTGCCGAGATCCGTGTCGCCGTAGCTGACCGCGCCGATCTCGACGGCGAGCACACCGACGAGAAGCACGACCAGCAGCTCGGCGAGCGGCAGATCGACCCCGGCGGCCAGCATGCTGACGATCGCCAGCGCCAGCACGCTGGTGTCATGATGCGAGGTGGCGGCAAGCCCGCCGACGGCGGTGATCACCACCAGGCAGGCGAACAGCGACCGCCCGGCCCACGGCGCCCGTAGCCGGCTGCTTGCCCACCAGCCGATCATCGCCACTCCCGCGATCGCCAGCTCCGCGAGGCCGGCGGCGAGGCTCCCGCGGGCGGTGAGCACGACCGCGGCGACGATCACGAACACGGCGCCGCGCAACCACCACGCCGACTCTGCGAGCAAGGCGAGTGCCTCGCCGCGATCCTGCTTCAACCGGCTCAGCACCGTCGCTCAACCCTCGCGTCCGGCCGAGTGAGAGAACCAGCTGGCGCCGAACACGGTCCCGTCCTTTTCGGGAGCGAACGGGACTCCGGCCCTGATGGCCCGGGGAACGACCACCAGCGCCTGGGCGGCACGGTTGAGACCGAGCATCAGAAGGATCGCGGCGGTCCCGGCGGCCACGTGCGCGCCAGAGGCGTGCGCGACACCGGTGACCAGGACGCGGCTGACGATCAGGCCCGCCCACAGCCACAGGCCCTGCTTGGGGAGCTGGGCCCACAGATATCCGTCGCGGCGATCCAGGCGCGTCATCGCGCCGAGGGCGACGCCGATCGTGATGGCGATCACCGCGCTCACGAGCAGCAGGACGATATCCGTCGCACCCGGGTGCGAGTTGTGGCCGCTGACGTCGAGGATCCCGATCCCGGTCAGGACGGCGGGCAGCACGACCAAGCGCTTGCCGCTCAGCGGGCCGCCGAGCAGCTGCTGCCCGACCACGTAGACGATGATTCCGATCACTGCCAGCACTATCAGAAGGGACATTGCAAGCTCTCCTTGGCGGTTTGATTTGACGGTCCAGACGCTACGGGGCCGCGGCCCCGCGCACATCGCCGCAGGGCTTGATTTGCCGGGTTGATCTTGGGTTGAGATCGGGGTCGAGAGAGGGGTCGAGACCGGAGTGAGATCGGCGTCCGATCAACCTACGATCAGCCTGCAGACCAACCCCTGCGGCGATGACAGACCGCCAGTTGGTGAGCAGCATTGATGGCGCAAACCGAAGCCCC
Source organism: uncultured Solirubrobacterales bacterium (assembly GCA_963704385.1). Lineage (GTDB taxonomy): Bacteria > Actinomycetota > Thermoleophilia > Solirubrobacterales > Solirubrobacteraceae > Palsa-465. The sequence goes on along the minus strand of OY969904.1, from coordinate 2,701,537 downwards.
GTCGAAAGCGAGAAACCCAATGCTCACCAAAGCCCTAATCGTCAACGCACTCGTCCTGTTCGCCGTGCTCGAGGCAGACCTCGGCCCCGCCCGCAAGGTCAGCCGCTTCCGGCTGCTGCGACCCCTGCTGATGACAGCCTCGATCGTGCCGATGTTCCTGGTGGCCATCGCCACCCACGGCACCGGCCTCGCGCTCGAGATCGGCGGCGGAGTCGCCGGCGCCCTGCTCGGCCTGACGGCCGCCCGCCTGCTCACCGTCCGCCGCGAGCCCGCGACCGGCCGCGTCGTGACCCGCGCCGGCGCCGCCTACGCGGCGCTGTGGATCGCCGTTATCGCCGCCCGCAGTTGCTTCTCAGTCGGCGCGGTGCACTGGTTCAACCACCCGCTCGCGACGTGGATGACCAACCACCAAGTCACGGGCGCGGCGATCACCGACACCCTGATCATCATGGCCGTCGCGATGACACTCGCCCGCACCCTCGGCCTCGCCATCCGCGCCAACCAGAGCCGCCGGAACATTCAGGTGGACCTGGTCGCCGCATAAAGCACCACCGGATAACGCCTCACTCCGGCCGCGCTCCTTTGGAGCGCGGCCGGCCTGTTCTGACGATCTCAAGTGGAGGTGGCGGAAGCCGCCGGCATCGCCGCGAACTCTGCGGTCTTTCCGCCAGGGGATGACGGCGAATCCGCAAGGTTCCCGGCCTCGTGAGTGACTGGCGCCCTGGGCCTTGACCACTCCTACCGCCCTCGTGGTTCTGGCGAGCCAGCGCGGCGAGATAAGCGGGTCCCGGCTCCAAGCCAACGAGCCGTCGGTCCGACGTGAGGCGAAGGTTATGGACCGCAACGGCTGCGATTCCGCGAAACGCTTCGAGGTCGAGCCATCGAATGGCGTTCGTCCGGATTGTCGCTGCGCTCGAAAAAGGAGAACTCGGCGTTGCGCGTCACGTACGCCGGGTGTGCAGATCGCTGAGCAGCGAATATGCTCCTCTCCCATGGCCGACTCGAACCCAGCGGCGCAGGATCCGGGGCCTCAGGGTCGATGCGTCTGCGGAGCGAAGGTCACCATCGCCAACGCGCACGAGATAACGCTGCCGAACGGTCGGGCAGGCTGGGCGGGCTACTGTCCCGAGTGCGGCGCCCCGATGTTCGCAATCCGTCGCCGAGCGCAAGCGAGTAGATCGCAGTAGGGCCCGACGGGACGGCACAAGCGGGCCGACGTGGACTCTGCCGCACGATCCAGGGTCGCGCCGGGTTGTGCTCGATGACGGTGAAGCTGTAGTCAGGCCGGAACACACGCCCAGCCACCCGGCGTCCGGGTTCACGGGCAGACGGTCGCGTACCCAGGGCCGCCGACCAGCTGCGCCCATCTGGCCCGCGTGAGGTTGGGGCCGGCCAGCGAGCATGCCCGCTCCTCCCAGGCACCGAGCGAAATCGGCCAGGTGAAGACACCGCCCCGGTCGTCGAAAGCCAGGAGGCTTTGCCCCGCCGGGTCAAACGTGACAGCCGAGGTCGCGCCGGGGTCCGAGACGAGCCGTGGTCCTTCCTGCTGGAAGCTCGTGGCGGACCACACCTTGATGCTGCCGTCCTGATAGCCGGCGGTTGCGAACCACCGACCGGTGGGATCGAACGCGACGGCCGTGATCGGCGCGGTGGGGTCGGCCAGCAGCGGCGGCGCCACGTTCTTGCCGGTAACGGGGTTCCAGATGTCGACGGTCCCTCCAAGGGTGCCGGAGGCGAGCATCCCGCTGGGGGAGAACGTCACCGAGATGGCGTCGTCGCCGGGATCCGCGACCGTCCTCACGGCGCGGCCGGTCGACGGGTCGAAGATGCGGACTCCGCCAGCGAGCAGGGTTGCGGCGAGCAGCCTGCCGTCGTGGGAGAACGCCACCGCGTCCGATCCGTCGAGGTTGTCGGCGGCGCCGAGATCGACCGGCGGCCCGAGCCGCCGTCCCGTGGCCACCTGCCACATCGCCATCGTCGCGGTCGCGAATGGCGGAGCGGACAGGTGTCCGAGTCGTGGCGGAAGGCCTTTATCAGTGGCGGCAAGGACTGCACCGCTGGGCGAAAAGGCGAGCGCCTGGATCGCCTCGGGCTGCCTGAGATGCGGCACCAACCCGAACAGCGAGCGCTCGAAACGTGGCCGGCCGTTCACGCTCCACAGCTGAACCACGCCGCCGTGAGCTCCGACGGCCAGCGCCGCGCTCGTCGGTGACCAGGCCAGGGCGGTGATCGGATCTCCTGCCGGCTCGATCGCGAACGACGCCTGGCGTTGGAGCGTGTCGGTGGAGAAGACGCCGACAGTCGAAGTGCCGACCACGACGGCGAACCTGGACCCGTTCGGTGAAAGGGCCAGAGCCGGAGTCGGCGGAGTGACGAGCTCGCAGCAGGGCCACTCTCGGCTGAGCCGCTGCGTGCGTCCGAAGCTGCGCCTGCCCGTGAGATCCCAGGCCAGCAACACCCCCCCGACCGCGGCGGTATAGAGCGTGGAGCCAGACGGGCTGACCGTCGCATCTCGCACTCGTCCTGCTGGACCTGACAGCACGGCGGTCCTGGCACCGGTCGCGGGGTTCCAGACGATGACCGTGCCGCCGTTATCGACGGTCATCAGCATCTTGCCGTCGGGGGCGTAGACCGTGCTCGCCACAGCGTTCGTGTGGGCGCCGCTGCCAGGCCGCGCGAGGCCGGTGGCGGCGTCGACGAACGAAACCGAGCCGGTCTCAGATCCGATCGCAACCGTGGCTCCGTCGGGACTGATGGCGGCCGCCGTGGGCAGCAGCGGCACCGGCCGAATCGCCTCTAGCCGATTCCGCCCCGCGGTGCGGGCGTCGAAAGTGGCGATGTCGTGGGCGGTCACGACCATCAGGGCGCCACCCCGGTCGATCAGCCGCAGCGCGAGGAGCGGCCCGGAGCCCAGTCGTATCGTCGGCAGGGACCGGCCGCTTGGTAGCGACCAGCGGCTGAGGTAGGCCTCCGTCGGTCGGCCGGCGGGATCGACGAGCCAGTACGCGTAGTACACCAGGTGCCGATCGGGCGTTATGACGATGCTTCCGTCCGGTACGTCCGCCGCCAGCTGTTGGCTGAACGGAGCCGGGATCGGCAGTAGTTTTCGAAGCTCCAGCGTGCGCGCGTTGCGTACGACCAGAGATGGTCCCCCTGGATACACGAGCAGCGAGCCGTCCCCCGAGTAGGTCGGCGGCAGATCCCCGCTGAAGCCGCTCAGAGCCTGACCCAGAGGCTCGTGCGTTCGTGCGTCGTACAGCCGCACCTGGCCGGCGGCGCTGTCCGAGACCGCCAACGTGCGGCCGTCGGGGCTTACGGCGACCTGCGGGGCCGAGTCCGCCGACAGTGACAGCGTCCCGATGACCGCGGGGCTGCGCAGCAAGACCGATAACAGCGTGCCCTCGGTCTGCGGGGAGCGGTCAAGCGCCACTGCGTCGCGAGCCAGGAGCGCCGCCACGTCGAGCCTGGACTCATTGAGTGCCTCCGCTCCCAGCTGGCGGCCGAGCGCCGCGTGCGCCTCGGCCACGGCCAGGCCCGCGTCGATGCTCGCCTGACGCTGCCCGAGGATCGCCATCACGCCGGCGACCACGGTGAGAACCAGCAGCGTTCCGGTCCCGGCCAGCAGCGCTCGGAGTCGGCGATTCTGGGTGCGCTGGCGTCGCGTCTCGCGCTCGGCGGCCACGCGGCTCGCCGTGACGAACTCCCGCTCGAGGCGACCCACCTCGCCGGGATGCTGTGCGCAGAAATCCAGCGCCGCCGCGAGCCTCGCGCCCCGGTACAGCTCGCCCGGATCGCGTCCACGCCCATCCCACTCCGCTGACGCCACCCGCAGGTGCGCGTGCAGCCGCCGCCCGACTCGATCCTCCTCGAGCCAGCTGCGGTATCTCGGCCACTCACGCAGCAACGCCTCGTGCGAAAGCTCGACCGTACCGGCGCCGACCGTGACCAAGCGAGCATCGGTGAGCGTGGCCAGGACTCGGTCGGCCCCGTCGATCTGCTTTATCTCGACCAGGCGCACACGGCGGCGCTCTGGCGCTCCCTCGCCGAGATCCACCAACCGCAGCAGCAGATTGCGGGCCACGCCCTGTTCACGCTCTGAGAGGCGGGTGAAGGCGGCTTCTGCGATCCGAGCGACCGCGCCGCGTACACCGCCGGTGGCACGGTAGTGCTGGAGGCGGAGCGTCCGACCGTCCCGGGCCTGCCAGAGCTCGAGTAGCGTCGTCGACAGGAGCGGTAGGCCTCCAGCCTCGTCGCCGACGTCGATGACGAGGGTGTCGACGAGGCGCGGCTCGATGTCGAGCCCGGCGCGGGAGACCGGCTGCTCGATCGCCTCCACCAGCTCGTCGCGATGCATCGGGCCCACCAGCGCGTGACTGCGGCTGATCAGCTCGGCGAATTCGGGGTAGACGCTCAGCCGACCGTAGAAGTCAGCGCGCAACGTGCACAGCACGAGGACCCGTCGGTTGGCGTCGCTCGCCGCTTGCACGAGGGCAGCGAGGAACTCGTAACGCTCAGGCTCCTGATCGCAGACCGTGAACAGCTCCTCCAGCTGGTCGACGGCAATCACCACCCGGCCGGTGCGGTCGAGGCTCTGGAGCACTTGCCCGAGGTCGCTGCCGAGGGCGCGCTCGAGCTCGTCGACGGGATGCTCTCCCGGTCGCAGCACGACCTGGCGCCAGCGCGCGCTACCGGGCAGCGCACCAGCCCGCAGCGCCGGAAGGACGCCAGCGCGGAGCAACGATGACTTGCCGATCCCCGACGGTCCCAAGATGCCGACCAGCGGCCACTCGGCGAGCCGCGCAATCAGCTCACAGACGATCCGGTCCCGTCCGCAGAAGAACTCGGCGTCCGAGCTCTCGAACGCCGCCAGGCCCTTGAACGGACACAGGACGGGCCGACCCGGCTCCGCTTGTGCGGCGCTGGGCTCGAGTCCTTCGTCGTGGCACAGGATCATGCGTTCGAGTTCCCTCAGCTCAGGCCCGGGCGTCAACCCCAGCTCGTCGCTGAGCAGCGCCCAGGTCTCGCGATATGCCGCCAGCGCATCGGCTTGTCGCCCGGAGCGATACAGCGCCAGCATCAGCTGTCCGCGCAACCGCTCCCGAAGCGGCTCGCGGGCGATCAACCGCTCGAGCTCCCCGACCAGTTCGCTGGCGCGCCCCAGCGTCAGCTCCGCATCGATCCGCTCCATCTGCGCAAGTAGACGCAGCTCCTCCAAGCGTCGGATCTCCGGCTGCAAGTCTTCGACCGTCGAGAGATCGGCGAGCGGCGGACCGTGCCACAGGCTCAACGCCTCGCCGAGCAGTGCCGAGCCGGCGCCCGCGTCGCCGCCGGCGAGCAGCGCACGGCCCTGTTCAAGTAGTCGCTCGAACATCATCGCGTCGAGTTGCTCTGGCTCGAGAGCGAGCAGGTACCCGCCCCCGCGCGTGACGAGCACCTGCTCCCCCCCGTCACACAGCGTCCGGCGCAGCCGCGACACCGCGACATAGACGGCATTGGTCGCTCTACGCGACCGCGGGGCTCCGAACAGCTGTTCAACCAGCTGATCGGTGCTGACCATTTCGTTGGCGTGCACGAGCAGGAGAGCGAGAAGCGCCCGCTGCCGCTCGCCGCCTAGCCGAACGGTCTCTCCGTCCCGTGACGCGGCCAGCGGTCCGAGGATGCGGAACTGCACCGCCGCCGTCGCGCGCGATCGCATCGCCTGGATTATCGGCCACGACTCGGGCGTGCGCAACGAGGCAGCTGACGTCGGCTGTCATCCATCTGTAAGGGCCCGGTAATCCGGACTTCCGATAGTGCCGATCCGCAATTCAATCCACCGTATTGCGCGGATGAGGAGGTTCGAGGTGCGAGGACTCGCTGTCTTGATGAGCCGCGGCACGAAGATGCGCAGCGGCATGCGTGGGTTGACCGCGGCTGTCGGCGTGGTCTCCGTCGTGCTGATCGCCGCCGCCTGCGGGTCCTCGAGCAGCAACAGCTCGTCGGCCGCATCAACCTCAGCGGCCGGTCCGACCACCGGACCAGGCCTGACCCAGCCCACGGCCCCGAGCGGCGCCAAGGTCTCGGGGGGGACGGTGTATTTCACCGAGGGTCCAGATGCCCCCCCGAACTACATCTTCTCGATGTACAGCCCGCAGGTCTGTAGCACGGCCAACAGCAACCAGTTCATGTACATGATGTACCGGCCGCTCTACTGGTATGGAAACAACTACAGCCCGACCGTCGACTACAGCTACTCAATCGGCCAGGCGCCGGCGACGTCCAACGACGGCAAGACGTTCACGATCAAGCTGAACCCGTACAAGTGGTCCGACGGTGAGAGCGTGACCTCGCGGGACCTCGTGTTCTGGATGAACGTGATGAAGGCCAGTCCGGCCACGGAGTGGTGCGGCTACGTGCCGGGGTACTTCCCCGACAACGTCACCAGCTATTCGGCGCCGAATCCATCCACGTTCGTGATCACGTTCGACAAGGCTTACAGCCCGGAGTGGGTCCTCTACGACGAGCTCTCGCAGCTCACCCCGTTGCCGCTGGCCTGGGATCGCACGTCGCTGTCGCAGCCGGCGCCGACGTCCGATAACGGGCATCTGCCGGACACCACCAAGGCTGGCGCGGCCGCCGTCTACAAGTTGCTGGACACCCAGTCGAAGGATCTGGGCAGCTGGGCGGGATCGCCGCTGTGGAGCGTGGTCGACGGCCCGTTCAAGCTGCAGAGCTTCACCAGCGACGGTGAGGCGACGCTGGTCCCCAACCCGGACTACTCGGGCTCGCCGAAGCCGACGATCTCCAAGCTCGTTGAGCTGCCGTTCACGAGCGAGGCCGCGATCTACAACTTGATGCGCTCGGGTGGCCCGAGCGCGCTCACGATCGTGAACCTCCCGTCGCAGTACGCGCCGCAGGTCACGACACTGGTGTCCGAGGGCTACACCGACAACAAGGCGGCGAGCTACTCGTTCAATTACTTCCCGCTGAACCTCAACAACCCGACGATAGGCCCGGTGTTCAAGCAGCTGTACTTCCGCCAGGCCTTCCAGCACCTGATCGACCAGAACGGGTGGATCGACGCCTTCCTGGACCACACGGCCAACCCGACCTACGGCCCGGTCCCGCCGTCGCCACCGAGCCCGCTGGTCAACACCTCGAGCATCTCGACCAACCCGTACCCGTTCTCGGTCTCGGCGGCCAAGGCGCTGTTGGTCGCCAACGGCTGGAAGGTCGCGCCCGGGGGGACGACGACCTGCACCAAGCCGGGCACGGCGGTCGGGGACTGCGGCGCGGGCGTCAAGTCCGGCCAGCCGATCTCGTTCACCCTCGACTACGAGTCCGGCGTCGTCGCCGTCGAGGATGAGATGAACGATCTGGCCTCCGAGGCCAAGAAGGTCGGCATCAACATCTCCCTGACCACGCATCCGTTCGCCACGGTGATCAGCACCGCCGTCGCCTGCCAGCCCAGCCAGCCGACGTGCAAGTGGCAGGCCGAGAACTGGGGAGCCGGCTGGATCTACGGACCCTCCTACCTGCCCACGGGCGAGCAGCTGTTCGCGCCGGGCGCGGTGGCCAACTATGGAAGCTACAGCGACCCAAGCACCACCCAGCTGATCCAGGCGGTGCCGGTGGCGTCGAATGAGACGCAGACGCTGACGTCATATGCCCAGAACATCGAGCGGCAGCTGCCGGTGGTGTTCGGCCCGACGTCGATCGGGACCTATGCGGGCGACGCCGGGACGATGGTCGACAGCCACCTTGGCGGCTACGCGGCCAATGCGTTGGGCTTCATGAATCCAGAGGACTGGTACTTCACCAAGTAGCGTCTTTCGCGACATGCTCACCTGAACCTCACCGTGCGGGGATCGAGCGGGCCGATGGGGTTAGGATGGCCGGGTCCGTCCCTCCAGGAGGTTCCATGGCCAGCCACCCCGCAACTTCTCCCGCTGGACAGGCAGATCTGGACGAGCTACGCGAGCTCGGCCAGCAGCTGCGTGTGGACTCGATCCGGTGCAGCACGAGCGCCGGCTCTGGTCATCCCACCTCGAGCATGTCCGCGGCTGACCTGCTGGCGGTGCTGGTGACGCGGCACCTGCGCTATGACTGGAGCGTTCCCAAGGAGCCGGCGAACGATCATCTGATCTTCTCCAAGGGTCACGCCTCGCCACTGCTGTACTCGGTCTACAAGGCGGTCGGGGTGATCTCCGATGAGGAGCTGATGACGGGGTACCGGCGCTTCGGCTCGCGCCTCGAGGGTCATCCCACGCCGGCGTTGCCGTGGGTGGACGTCGCGACCGGTTCGCTCGGGCAGGGCCTTCCGGATGGGGTCGGGGTGGCGCTGGCCGGCAAGTACGTGGACGAGCTCCCCTACCGGGTATGGGTGCTGTGCGGCGATAGCGAGATGGCCGAAGGGTCGATGTGGGAGGCGCTCGACAAGGCGTCCTACTACCACCTGTCAAACCTGGTGGCGATGGTCGACGTCAACCGCCTCGGCCAGCGTGGTCCGACCGAGCTCTCGTGGGATCTGGACGCCTACGCCCGCCGCGCCGAGGCTTTCGGCGCACGCGTGCTGCAGATAGATGGCCACGACGTCGCAGCGATCGACGCCGCCTTGGCCGATGCCGGCCGCATGGCCGGTGACCAACCCACGGTGGTGCTCGCCCGTACCCGCAAGGGCCGCGGCTTTTCCGAGGTCGAGGATCGCGAGGGCTGGCACGGGAAGCCACTACCGCCGGAGATGGCCGAGCGGGCGATCGTGGAGCTCGGGGGCGAGCGCCACGTGACCGTGGACGGGACGGTGCCGGAACCGTCGGGCCGGCCGGAGCGGCCGGAGCCCGGCGATGCGGAGGTCTCGCTCCCCCGCTACGACCTCGGCGCCAAGGTGGCGACGCGCAAGGCGTACGGCGATGCGCTGGCCGCGATCGGGGTCAGGCGCGACGTCGTGGCCATGGACGGCGAGGTGAGCAACTCCACGTTCGCAGACGAATTCGCGTCGGCGCACCCCGAACGCTACTTCGAGATGTTCATCTCAGAGCAGCAGCTCGTGGCCGCTGCGGTCGGGTTCAGCGTCCGCGGCTATGTGCCGTTCGCGTCGACCTTCGCGGCGTTCTTCACCCGCGCGTATGACTTTCTGCGGATGGCAGCGGTCTCAGCGGCCAACATTCGGCTCGCCGGCTCTCACGCTGGGGTGGAGATCGGAGCCGATGGCCCCTCGCAGATGGCGCTCGAGGACCTGGCCATGGTCCGGGCCGTACACGGATCCACCGTGCTCTATCCCTCCGATGCCACCAGCGCGGCCGCACTCGTCAGGGCCATGGTCGACACCGAGGGGATCGTGTACATGCGCACCACCCGAGGGGCGTACCCGGTGCTGTACGAGCCCTCCGAGGCCTTCGCCGTCGGCGGCTCCAAGGTGGTGCGCTCATCGCCCGAGGATCAGGTCACGCTGATCGGAGCCGGCGTCACCCTTCACGAGTGCCTGGCCGCAGCAGACACGCTCGGTCAGGCCGGGGTGCGGTCGCGGGTGATTGACCTGTACTCGGTCAAGCCAATCGATACCGACACGCTCCTGGCTGCCGCGCGGGCCACCGGCCGGCTGGTGATCGCCGAGGATCACCATCCAGAGGGGGGACTCGCGGCCGCCGTGCTCGAGGCCCTGGCCGGTGCGGGTCACCTCGACGTGTCAGTCGCCTCCCTGGCCGTGCGCGAGCTGCCCGGCTCGGGCACCCGCGACGAGCTGCTGAATGCCTCGGGCATCTCGGCCGACCACATCGCGGCCGCTGCCCAATCGCTGGTGGACGGAGCGACCGAGACAGGAGGGAAGTGAGATGGCTGTTGTGACGGGCGTATTGAGCGAGACACGACGGCGGACGCTGGAGGCGGTCTGCGACACGGTGGCACCGTCGACCGAGGTGCACGCTGATGACGCCGTGGTCGCGGAGTTCTACGCCCGCGCCGCCTCGGACTTGGAGGTGGCGGCGCAGCTCGAAGGGCTGATCGCGCAGTCGCTGATGCCCGAGGAGATCGAGGCGATGGGTCAGCTGCTGGACGCGATCGGGGATAACGAGTTCGCCGAGCAACCACTCGAGGTACGCACGCAGATCCTGCACGCGGTCGCGAACTCGGGCCCGGAGGCCAAGCTCGGGGTGCGCCAGCTGCGGGCGCTGACCCTGCTGTTCTTCTACGCGCTGCCCGACGCCACCGGCCGGAATCCGAACTGGGCGGCAATTGGCTATCCCGGGCCGATTTCCGCTCCGCCTTCTCCGCAGGAGGCCCCGAAGACCATCACCGTCGAGCACGTGGGCGGCGCGACCGGCGCGCTCGAGGCGGACGTGTGTGTGATCGGCTCGGGCGCGGGTGGCGCCGTGATCGCGGCCGAGCTGCAGCGCTCCGGCCGCCAGACGCTCGTACTCGAGCAAGGGCAGTACCGCAACGAGTCCGACTTCAAACAGCTCGAGCTGCCGGGCATGCTGGAGCTCTACCTCGGCGGGGGCCTGGCCGCGAGCGAGGACGGCTCGATCGCAATCCTGGCCGGATCGACGCTCGGCGGTGGCACGGTGGTCAACTACATGAACTGCATCCGCACGCCCGAGTGGATACGGCGCGAATGGGCCTCGATGGGTCTCGAGGGCCTCGATACGCCCGATTACGACCGCCACCTCGACGCCGTCTGGGAGCGACTCTCGGTCAACGACAGCGCGACCTCGCAGAACCGGACCCACAAGAAGCTGATCGCGGGTTGCGATCGACTCGGCTACAGCAGCCGCGCGCTGACCCGCAACGCCGACCCCTCGTGCGATGACCCGCGCGTCTGTGGGTACTGCTTCGCGGGTTGCCAGAAGGGCTGCAAGCAGTCGACGATGAAGACCTTCCTCCAGGACGCCTCCGATGCCGGCGCCCGGGTCGTCGTCGGCGCGCGTGCTGAGCGCATCCTCATCGAAGACGGTCGTGCCGCGGGAGTGCAGGCCACGGTGACCCACCCCGACGGCTCGACGACCGTCCTGACCGTCCGCGCCCAGACGGTGGTCGTCGCATGCGGCGCGATCGAGTCGCCCGCGCTGCTCCTGCGCTCAGGAATTGGCGGACCGGCGGTCGGCAAGCATCTCCGGCTCCATCCGGCCGGAGTGGTCAGCGGCGTCTACGAGGAGCCGATCGAGGGCTGGATCGGCCAGCTCCAGTCCGCCCTATCCGATCAGTTCTCCGACTGCGAGGGCGACTACGGATTCCTGCTCGAGGCGGCCGGCGTCGCTCCCGGCATCCAGGCCATGTCACTGCCGTGGACCGACGGACAGAGCCACAAGGAACGCATGACACGCACGCTCAGGCGCTCGGCGCCGTTCGTGTCCGTAGCCCGCGACCACGGCGCGGGCGAGGTCGTGATCGACGACCATGGCCGCGCCGTGACCCGCTGGGGCTTTGACGATGAGGTCGACGCGCGCATGTTCCGCCGGGCGATGGCTGAGCAGGCCAGGCTGCACCGCGCCGCCGGCGCGAAGGAGATCGTCACCTTCTACCAACAGCCCGTGATCTGGCGCGAGGGCGAGGACTTCGATGCCTTTCTGGCCGAAATCGAGCGGGCGTCGCTGGCCGCCAACGACGTCGCCGTGTTCACGGCCCACCAGATGGGCTCATGCCGGCTGGGCGCAGACCCGGCGACGTCGGTGGCCGACGGTCACGGCCAGCTCCATGACACCGCCGGCGTCTGGATCGGAGACGGTTCGGCGTTCCCAACCGCGCCCGGCGTCAACCCGATGATCTCGATCATGGCGCTGGCCCACCGAACGGCGGAGAACATCCAGGCCGCTGACGCCGGTTGGGCGACGGGAAGTAGCGCGCCTCGCTAACCCGCGAGCGCCTTTGCCTTCAGCGCGTCGAACTCCGACTGGCTGATCGCGCCGCTGTCGAGCAACGCCTTGGCCTTCTCGATCTCGCTGGCCGCGCCGCCGCCCGCGGTCTGGCGCACGTAGTCGTCGAACTGGGCCTGCGCCGCGGCAGAGTCCTTCATCCGGCGGTCGGCCATCCCCTGGTGGTTGGCGATCAGGTACACGAGGACGCCGATCCAGGGCAGGACGACAATGAACACCACCCAGGCGGCCTTGGCCCACCCCGAGATGTCGTGACGGCGGAAGACGTCGATCAGCACCGTGATCGCGATCCAGATGAAGATCACCCATGCGAAGAAGATGAGTGTCGTCCATAGGATGTTGAGGAACGGGTACGAGGCGGCAATAACCAAGGTGATCCTCCTCTGGTCTAGGGGTCCTACTCGAACGCTCGGCCAAATCGCTCGCCCTGGGCCCCCAGGCCCCTGGCTTGATCGAAGCGTAACCGTGCTCGCGGCGGACGCATAGCCCGGGCACGAATCTTGCCGGCAGGCGAACGGGGCTCTAGACGCGCAGCGCTTCGGTCGGACTCAGGCGCGCTGCCTTCGCGGCCGGATACAGGCCGGCGACCATCCCGATGACGAGCCCGGCCGCCGGCGCCGCGATGAGCGCGTACAGCGGGATGACGAAGGGCTCGTTCTTGGACAGCGAGTAGACCTCGGTCGCGCCGGCGCCGAAGGCCAGGCCGGCGAGGCCGCCGAGGGCCGCCAGCAGCGCCGACTCGGCCAGGAACTGGGTGCTGATGTGCCGCCGGGTGGCCCCGAGCGCCCGGCGCAGGCCGATCTCTCCGCGGCGCTCGAGGACCGAGATCACCATGATGTTGGCGATCCCGATCGCGCCGACCAGCAGCGCCACGGCCCCGAGGCCGAGCAGCAGCGTCGTGAACTGGCCCTTGGCGGCGGCGCGGGCCTCGAGGGCATCCGAGGGCCGGTCCACAGAGACACCGCTGGCGTCCTGCGGATCGGCGGTGGGGGCGAGCAGGTTCGCCACGGCATTGACGTCGTTGACGTTGGCGCGGACGTAGATCTCCGACGGGTTGGGCTGGACCTGGAAGAGCCGTTCGGCCACGGGCAGCGAGATGAACACGGTCGAGTCGAGCGTCGAGTCGAGGACCACCGGGTTCAGGATCCCGACCACCGTGAACCACGTGTTGCCGAGATACACCATCAGGTGGCCCCCGACCTGGGTGATCTGGAGGACATCGGCCGCCTGGGCGCCCAGCACTGCCTCCGGATACCGGCTGCTGACCGCGTTCAGGAAGTGTCCCGAGGCCAGCGTCGTGCCCACCACGTGCGGCATGTTGTCGCCGGCCGCATCGACGCCGATGCCTCCGGTCTGGGCCACGGGCACGTACGGGGTCCGGTACACGTTCGCACCGGAGACCTGATAGACGGCGACGTCGCTGTCCACGTTCTGCATGTGGTCGATCGAGGGCACGGCCGTGTTAGGGAGCACCTCGTTGTTGCCGAGGAAGTTGGTCCCCGGCGAGACCGTGAGCAGGTTCGTGCCCAGGGCGTCGATCTCGGCGAGCAGGTTCGCCTGGCTCGAGGCGGAGACACCAACCACCGCGACCATGGCCCCGATCCCGATCGCGATCCCCAGCGCCGAGAGGGCCGCGCGCAGGCGGCGCGTCCGCATGCCCTGGAGGGCCGCCCCCAGGAGCTCACGCGGCGGCAGCCGCGCCGCCTCGATGCGATCGCGTCCCGGTACGGCGGCGGCCGCGGCGCTCATGAGCGGTCGTCGTGCACGATCTCGCCGTCGCGCATCTGGATGCGGCGCCCGAACGACGCGGCGATGGTGGGGTTGTGGGTGATCAGGACGAGCGTCGCCCCCTCGGAGGCGAGCTCGTGGAGAAGTTCGACGACCTCACCGCCGGACTTGGAGTCCAGGTTGCCGGTCGGCTCGTCCGCGAGGATGATCACCGGCTCCTTGGCCAGTGCCCGCGCTATCGCCACCCGCTGGCGTTCCCCACCCGACAGCTGCGGCGGGCGGTGGGTCAGCCGGTGGCCGAGTCCGACTCGCTCCAACGCGACTTTCGCGGCGGCGCGCCGCTCGCGACCGCGCGCTCCCGTGTACAGCATTCCGTTGGCCACGTTGTCGAGTGCGCTCATCGAATCCTGGAGGTGAAACTCCTGGAACACGAAGCCGATCTCGTGCGCGCGCAGGCCGGCCAGCTCGCTGTCCGACGCCTGGGCTACGTCCCAGCCGGCGACGAGGACCTGCCCGCTGGTCGCGCGCTCGAGCGTCCCGAGGATGGTCAGCATCGTCGTCTTGCCCGATCCCGATGGCCCGATCACCGCGACCTGGTCGCCGCTGGGGATCTCGACGCTGACCCCCCGAAGCGCGGTCACGCCTCCCGGGTACTCCTTCGCGACGCCGTTGAGGGTCAGGAGGCTCATCCCTGGGAGTCGGTCACCTGCAGGCCCTCATAGATGCCCGGGCCGGAGATCTGCACATCGCCAGCGGCGAACAGGCCGGTCGTCACCGGGATGAGCTTGTGCGGAGGGGTCGCCTCCTGGACGGCGTAGTTGCCGCCGGGCGTGGCCAGCAGCGCCGTGACCGGAACAGAGAGGACGTTGTTGGCTTTGGCTTCGGCGAAGTTCACACTGACGGCAGCCTGATCCAATCCCACCCCGCTGACGTGTCCGCTGAGCGTGATCGTCACCGGGATCGTCGAGGAGGAGCCCGAACCGCCGTTGCCGTTGCCGTTCCCGTTCCCGTTATCGCCTCCGCCGCCGTTTCCGTTGCCGTTGCCGTTGTCGCTGGAGCTCTGGGCGACCGAGCTGACCGCGGTGACGGTCCCGTTTACGAACCTGCCCGACGGCATCTCGACCGTCACGTGCTCGCCGACCACGGCCTCGCTCTGCACGCTCGCGGAGAGATCGACGGTCACGACGAGCTGGGTCGACGTGGTCTGAAGGATGGCCGTGGCACTCCCGCCACCTCCGGAGCCCGATGAGCCGTCGCCCGATGAACCGGAGCCCGCTGAGCCCGAGCCCGATGAGCCCGAGCCCGATGAGCCCGAACCCGATGAGCCCTTACCCGATGAGCCGTTGGAGCTCTTGCTCCCGGAGCTCGAGTTTGCGCCCGAGCTGTTGTGAGTCCCCGACGAGGAGCCCCGCTCGGCCTGCAGCTGCGCGATCTCCGCCCTGAGCAGGGCGATCAGCGCCGCTAGCGTCTGCTTGCTTGTCGAGCCTTTCGATTTGTGGTGGCGATGGGATCCGGTGGTGGGCGTCGTGGTCGTCGGAGGGGTGCTCGAACACGGAGTCGTGGACGTCGTCGTCGTGGTTGGGCAGCTCACGCGCGTGTCCAGGCTGACGAACTCGGGCGCCGGCGGGTCAACCGTCGTGCTGGCGGCGCCGGTCGATCCGAGCGTCCCCTCCACGGTGCTGATCAGCTGAGTGCCCGGGAGGAAGACGACCTGACCAAGCGACAGGGTGCCCGTCGCGGTCTGGCCCAGCGACTCCTGGAACAGCTCCACTCCGGCCGTGGTAGCGGGCTGCCAGACGTCGTCGACCACGATTCCGTCGGGGTTGAAGCCCAGAGCGACTAGGTTGCGGTTCAGCTCCGTGATGTCCGGACCGTCGGTGTCGCTCGGACTCAGGTCTCGGTAGGCCGGGGTGGTCCCGTTCATGAGGATCACCGGCTCGCCGTTGACCCGGAACAGCGTGCCTCCCGGCCTGATTACCTGACCGGCGTTCGGCAGCCACGTGATCGTCCCGCTCAACCGGTTGTAGACGGTTTGAGGATTGCTGTAACTGAGGGTTCCGGCCTCGGTGTCGGTCTCGACCAGGTTGCGCCGCTGCACGGTGGCCGCTCCTGACACTGCCGGATTGGCGCCTGCGTTGGCAGGCGCCGATGAGCCGGCGCTCAAGATGATGACCACCACCACGGCCACCGCTGCGATTAGGGCCAGCCCGGCGGCCACGCGTCGACGTGGGCGGCCTCCGGAGATCCGGGGCAGACGCAGTCTAGGCACGAGATCCTCCTTCGTGAATGCTACGCGGCACGGCGGTCACCGCTACGTGCTGGTCAGTCTCCATGCCTTTCGCTCTCATCGGCCGGGTCGCTCGTGACTCATCGTGGTTGTACGGACCCACTGGTAACAGGGCCGTAACGTCGTTATGGCGCTGTTACGCGCGAGCCGGCATCCTGGGCTGGCAGACGCCGGCGCGGGCGATATACCCGCCCGGCTCTGCCCAATGGTGAAACGGCTCTGCTCTACTGGAAGCAAAAGATGAGGGTGCTCGTCGTCGAGGATCATCCGAGGCTCGCCGCCACGGTGGCGACGGTCCTGCGCCGCGAAGGGATGGCCGTGGACGTCGCCTTCGATGGGCGTGAGGCGCTCGACCGCGTGACCTTGATCGCCTACGACGTGATCGTCCTCGATCGCGATCTCCCCGGTGTCCATGGTGATGATGTGTGCCGGACGCTCGTGGCCAAGAACTGCCCGAGTGCCGTGCTCATGCTGACTGCCGCGGGCGCGCTGGCGGATCGGGTCCAGGGCCTCGACCTCGGCGCCGACGACTATCTCGCCAAGCCGTTTCACATCACCGAGCTCGTGGCGCGGATCAGGGCACTCGGCCGGCGTTCGCGCACCCCCCTCCCACCGACGCTCGCCCACGGCGATCTGCAGCTTGACTCCGCCCGGCGGCTGGTCACCCGAGCCGGGCAGCCGGTCGCGCTGAGCCCGAAGGAGTTTGCCGTTCTGGAACTGCTCCTCGGCGCCGATGGGACGGTCGTTTCGACCGAGGAGATCCTCGAGCGCGCGTGGGACGATGCCGTGGACCCGTTCACCAACACCGTCCGAATGACGGTCAGCCGGCTGCGAGCCAAGCTCGGTGAGCCGCCGGTGATCCAGACCGTCACCCCGGTCGGCTACCGGATCGGCGACCCGACATGACCCTGCGCGACCAGCCCGCCGGCCTTCTGTCGCGTCTGCGTCATCCCAAGACCACAGTCCGCTGGCGGCTCACGCTCCTGTACGGGGGCCTGTTCCTCGTCTCCGGCGCCGCTCTGCTGGCCGTCACCTACACCCTCGTGGCCAACTCGACGGTCACCAACGGACCCTCGCTGCAGCGTGCGGTTGCGTTTGCCGCCAAGGGCGCAGGCAGCCCGCTCAACTACAGCCTCGGCGTCCTCGCCGGCCGCCCCGGGAAGCCGCCGCCCAACGCCAGCTTCCAGCAGGCCAACGCCAGCGTTCCGGGTCCGCTTCCCGATCAGATCAAGCGGTTTCTGGGCTCAAATGCGGTCCGCACCGTGTTCGTGACCGTCGGCTCTCAGCAGCGGGTCGCCGACCTGCACCAGCTCATCGTCTGGTCCAGCATCGCGCTCGCGATCATGGCCGTGCTCTCGGCCGCGCTCGGCTGGATGATCGCCGGGAGGGTCCTGCGCCCGCTGCGCACGATGACGGCGACCACCCAGCAGATCTCGGAGGCCAACCTGCACGAGCGCCTTGCGCTCCAGGGACCACCCGACGAGCTCAGAAGGCTCGCCGACACGATCGACGCATTGCTCGAGCGCCTGGAAGGTGCGTTCGCCGCCCAGCGGCGGTTCGTGGCCAATGCCTCGCACGAGCTGCGCACGCCCCTGACCGCGGTGCGGGCGATGCTCGAGATGATCGTCAGCGACCCGCACGCGACCGTCGAGTCGTTCCGAGAGACGTGCGAGCACGTGCTGGAGGAGGGCGAGCACCAGGAGGAGCTGATCGACGCCCTGCTCGCCCTCGCGCAGGGCCAGCGCGGCATCGACCGCCACGAGGTCGTCGATCTCGCCGCCGTCGCCGGCGCGGTTGTGCGGTCCCATGAGCTGAACGCAGCCGCTCGCGGGCTAGCGCTCGAGGTCTCGCTCCAGCCCGCGACCGTCTCGGGCGATCGGCGCCTGATCGACCGCCTGGTCTCAAACCTCGTGGAGAACGCGATGCGCCACAACATTCCGCACGGCCGGGTCCACGTGCTGGTCGACGCCCAGCAGGGCAGAGCCAGGCTCGCCGTCACCAATACCGGGCCGCTCGTCCCCGCCGAGGAGGTCGCCCGTCTGCTCCAGCCGTTCCAGCGTCTGGCCCGCGACCGGGTCGGGCACGGGGACGGGCTCGGGCTCGGACTTTCGATCGTCGCCGCCATCGCGTCGGCCCATGACGCGTCGCTCGACGTTCACCCGGGCGCGGAGGGCGGCCTCGACGTCGAAGTGCGCTTCCCGCTTGCCCGCGAGGACCATCGGGCGCCCGACGGTGCGGGGCAGCAGCCTCAGATTGCGGACGAGCTTCCGGGCTTGCCGGTCGACCCGGTCGAGGCCTCGCGGGCCTGACCGGACCGCTCGGCCGCGGGCGGGGCGCCCTCGCCGCGCCCGGAACCCCCCTCGTCCGGGGTCCGCTCGTGGGCGGTGGGCAGCGTGCTGATGCATTGGACGCGTGGGCGGCTCATCGTGCTCTGTCCCTCACATCGGCCGGCCGAGCCGGAACCTCAAGCCGGCGCCGGCCTTCGTCAACGCAGCGCCGCGGCGATCAGGCGGGTTCGAGTGCCCGCCCGAGCAACGCTTCCAACGCCACGAAGTGGCGTTCGGCCGAGGCCTGGTCGTAGGCCGCCGTGTCGGCCATCGTGTATCCGTGCATCGCCCCCTCGTAGAGCTCGGAGCGATAGCTCGCCCCAGCCTCGTCGAGCGCGCGGTCGAGAGTCTGGATCTGCTCGGGGGTCATGCTTGGGTCGTTGTCGGCGTGACCGAAGTAGACCTCGGCCCGCAGCTCGCCGGCCGACAGGTGAGGGCTGTCCGGAGCGTCGGTAACCAGTCCTCCGCCGTGGAAGCCGGCCAGCGCGGCCACCCGGTCGGGGTGCGCGGCGGCGATGCGCCAGCCCACGCGCGCGCCCATGCAGTAGCCGGTGATCGCCACCGGTCCGGGAGCAGCCTCGGCCAGGTAGTCCAGATACGCGGCGCCGTCCCGGGCCAGGGCCTCCGGAGTGAGCTGTTCCATGAGCGGGCGAAGGGCCTGCATGAAACCCGCCCGGGCGTCGGGGTCGGTGAAGTCCGGCAACGGCAGTACCGGCGCCCGGCCTGCCCGGTAGAACACGTTGGGCGCCAGCACGACGTAGCCGAATGCCGCGATCCGGTCCGCCATCTCCTCGATCTGAGGGCGCAGTCCGATCGCATCCATGACCAGCAGGACGGCCGGATGAGCGCGATCGTCGTCGGGCCGAGTGAGATAGGCGTCGGCCACGCCGTCAGGAGTGTTCACATCAACGGCTTTACTCTGCATGGCCCTAGGATCGCATCTGCGGGGCTAGCCCGCCCCCAGGCGCGCAGGCGCCGATCGGTCGTAGGACCAATTGCGCATGGTGCCCGGGAGCGTCCGGTCCTACTCTGGTCACATGTCCACCACAAGCGAAGGTGTCCACGGCGAGCGCTCTGGCCCTGGTGAGCGGATCATTGCCGCCGTGGGGTCGTGGCCCGGCGTCGAGATCGGCCCTCACCGGTTCGGCGGGGTCGAGTTCCGGTTCGGACGGCGCGAGCTGGGGCACCTGCACGGCGACCGGATCGCCGACCTCCCGTTCCCCCGGCGGGTGCGCGACGAACTGATCGCGGCCGGGCGCGCGCGGCCGCACCACGTGCTTCCGGACACCGGTTGGGTCACGATCCCGATTGGCGGCCCTGGCGAGGCTGATCACGCGATCGAGCTGTTCCGCCTCTCCTATGACCGGGCGCGGAGTGTCCGTCGGGCACCGGTGCCCGACGGGGACCCGGCCAGTGCCTGAGCGCGCTCGGGTCCTCGCCGTCACCGGCGAGGATGTCGTCGGCTTCACGGTCGACGGAACCGGCCGGACAGTCCGACACGCTCCTCGTGGGGCTCCGCGGCGGGACGCTGCTGATCACCGGCGATGCCGGGAAGAGCTGGTCGCGCCTGGCGCTCCAACTGCCCGACGTGGCGGGCCTCGCCGCAGCGCCCGCCTGAGGGCGAGCCACACGTGTAGATTTTCGCGCCCCCTCAGAGGAGCGAGCCATGCCATTTGCCGACGTCAACGGCCAGCGCCTCCGCTTTGAAGACAGCGGCGGCGACGGGCCTCCCGTGATCCTGTCCCACGGCTTCCTGATGGATCGCGAGATGTTCGCCCCCCAGGTCGGCACGCTCGCACCGGAGTACCGGGTCATCACCTGGGACGAGCGCGGGTTCGGGGAGACCGAGTTCGACGGTCGGCCGTTCACCTACTGGGACTCGGCCCGGGATTGCCTGGGTCTCCTCGACCATCTCGGCATCGACCGGGCGGTGCTCGGCGGCATGTCCCAGGGCGGCTTTCTGTCGATGCGCGCGGCGCTCCTGGCTCCGGAGCGGGTCCGGGCGCTGGTCCTGATCGACACCCAGTCCGGCGTGGAGGACCCCGAGCGCCTCCCGGCCTACAGGCAGATGCAGCAGACCTGGCTCGAGGTAGGGCCGGTCGACGAGCTGGCTCAGGCGGTCGCCAACCTGATCCTCGGGGATCCGGAGCTGAATCAGGTCTGGATCGCCAAGTGGCGGGAGCTGCCGCGCGAGAACATGAAGGCACCTGGCGACTGTCTGTTTGACCGGGACGACATCACCGACCGGGTGGGCGAGATCTCCTGTCCGGCCATCGTCTTCCACGGGACCGCCGACATCTCGATCGAGATGGACAAGGCCGAAGATCTGTGCCGGCGCCTACCCGGGTGCGCCGGGGTCGTGCGGATCGAGGGCGCCCCGCACGCGTCCAACCTCACCCACCCCGACGCGGTCAACGGGCCCCTGCTCCAGTTCCTGGGCGCGCTCTGACGCTCGTCGCGGACCGGGCGAGCGCTCCGGCGGCTCAGCCGGACAGCGTGTAGTGGGCGAAGAAGAAGAACCAGATCTCGAAGGACAGGACCCCGATCACGACCGAAGCGATCACGATCCGCTCGACGGCGGTCAGTGGTCGCTTGACCGCTATCGCCTTGCGCTCGCCGCTCATCGGCTTCAACCACGGGGTCTGCTGCCGAGGGGTCTCTCGTCCGATCGCCCGGTCGTAACGGAGGCTGAGCAGGGCCAGCAGCTTGTACAGCAGGATCGTCTCCACGATGAGGACGCCGACCGTCGCCCCCACCGCGCCCATGCTGAGCTGACCGACGGCGGACTGAACGCGTGAGCCCACCCACAGTGCCACGAGCGGTCCGCCCGTCCAGATGTTGACGGCCACGAGCGTCGTCAGCGCGCCGAGTACGGTGCGCCTGAGCAACCCGCGCACGCCGCCCCGGGCGTTCTTATCGGCGCCCTGCGACCCGCCACCGGCCGGCACGCGCCCGCCCCGCTCACGAGGCGGTGCGGCACCGTTTGTCCTGGCCTGCACCACCGGCTCCGCCATGCTCCAAGCGTAGCCCAGCCCGAGCGCGTTCCACTGGTGCCACGATCTGACCGATGAAGGAGTACTACGACACCAGGGCCCCGGAATACGACGAGTGGTACCTCGGCGCCGGCGTGTTCGCGCGCCGCGATCGACCGGGGTGGGACGAGGACGTCGAGGCTCTCATCGGGGCCATCGCTGGCCTGCCGCCGCGCAGAACGCTCGACGTCGCCTGCGGCACCGGCTATCTGACCCGTCACCTGCCCGGCCAGGTGACCGGGCTGGATCAGAGCGAGCGGATGCTCGAGGTCGCGCGCCGACGGCTCCCTGAGGCTGAACTGGTCACGGGCGATGCCCTCGCTCTCCCGTTCGAAGACGATGCCTACGAGCGCGTGTTCACCGGGCACTTCTACGGACACCTCGAGCCATCCCAGCGGGAGGCGTTCGTGACCGAGGCGCTGCGGGTGGCTCCCGAGCTTGTGGTCGCGGACGCGGCGCTGCGTCCGGAGCACGAGCCCGAGGAGTGGCAGGAGCGTGTCCTGGGCGACGGCTCTCGCTTCCAGGTCTACAAGCGCTACTTCGACGGCGAGCAGCTGGCGGTCGAACTGGGCGGCGGGACCGTGGTGCACGCCAACCGCTGGTTCGTGCTCGTCAGCCGGCGGCGCTGAGGGCCAGGCGTCGTCTCTACGCGGCGCGGAAGCCCGCGGACTGCGCCACCATTCGCTCGGGCGCGTCCCGGTACTCCTGCGCCACGTCGGCCAGGATCCTGATCATCGTTCGGGCGGCCGGCGACACGCCCGGGCCCGGAGTGGTGGCCACGATCACCTTGCGGGCTGGGCTGCGGGGCGAGAGCGAACGCACCATCACCCCCGGATGCAGGTGGGTGAGGGCCAGTCTGGGAATCAGCGCCACCCCCACGCCCGCGGCCACCAGGCCCTGGACGGTCTCGTAGTCGTCGCTCTCGAAGGTCACGTTGGGCTCGAACCCGGCCGCCAGGCAAAGCCTGACCACGTGGCGCGCGCAGGGGCTCGACGCCGACGTCTGAACCCAGTCTTCGTTGCGCAGATCGGTCAGTCGTAGGGCCTTCTTCTCGGCCAGCGGGTGTTCGGCCGGCAGCGCGACGTCCATCGGATCCTCGAGCAGGGTGACGGTCCGCAGGCCGGCGCCGGGACGCTCGCGGACACCGGGAAACTCGAACAACAGGGCCAGGTCGAAGTCGCCCGCGCCCAGCCGGGGAGCGATCTCCTCGGGCTCCCCCTCGGCCAGGGTCAGGACGACCTCGGGGTGGCCGGTCCGGAATGCGGCCACGGCCAAAGGCATAAGCGTCGCTCCGGCGGACGGGAACGACGCCACCCGCAGCCGCCCCCCTCTCACCCCGAGCACGGCGGCAAGGTCCGCCTCGGCGGACGCGATCTGGGCGAAGATCGTCTCGGCGTGCTCCACGAGCGTCGACCCCGCGGCCGTGGGACGCACGCTGCGGCGATCGCGGACGACGAGCGTCGCCCCGGTTTCGCTTTCCAGCCTGGCCACCGCCTGCGACACGGCCGACTGCGTGTACGACAGCGCGTCAGCCGCGGCCGAGAACGAGCCCCGTTTGACGACCTCGCAGAGCATCTGCAAGCGACCGAGATGCAGCATTAGCAAATCTTATCGAGATCATGAACAACTTCATTAGTGCTGATGGAAGGAGATTGGGATCCTCCTGCCGAACCCAGGCAGGCGATTCAGCTGCAAGCCCAAGCGAGTGGAGCACAAAATGGCACTGAAGGCAATCGTTTCGTATGACGACACACCAAACGATCGCGATGCGCTGAGCCTCGGCCGTGTGCTTGCGGACGCCGGCGCCGAGTTGACGCTCGCCTACGTCCGCCACGCCACCCAGGCGGAGACCGCCCGCGAGCAGCTCGAGGAGCACGAGGCGTTCGCTCTGCTCGAGCGAGGCGCCCAGATGGTCAGCGATCTTCACGTCGAGCGCCGGGTCGTCGTCAGCGCCTCCACCGCCGAGGGCCTGCGTTGGCTGGCCGAGCAGGAGGCCGCGGACATCATTGTGTTCGGCTCCGACTACCGGACGGCCCCGCGCCACGTGGTCCCGCAGAAGACAGCGCTGACCCTGCTCGAGGGCGGTCCGGCGGCGATCGCGATCGCCCCGGCCAGCTTCCGTACCGAGCACGCCACCACCTTCGGACGGATCGGGCTGCTGGCCGCCCCCGGCGACGACGCCGCTCTGGCCACCGCGCGCGACATCGCCTCGAGCCTCGGCGCGCGCGTCACCCGCGACGAGCCGCACGTCGACCTCCTGGTGGTCGGCTCGCGCCTCGAGGCTCCCGAGGGCCGGGTGATGATCACCTCCCAGGCCGAGCGCGAGTTCGAGAAGGCCGAGTGCCCGGTGTTCGTCGTCCCGCGCGGCGTGACCGTCCGCTTCCCGGTCGCGATCCCGATCGTCTGACCCGCTTCGGCGACTCGACAGGCGCGGCGGTTCTGAGGCTGCGCGTAAAACGGGACGCATATTCCCGTTTTTCACGCAGCCTCGCTCGAGCCGCCCGACTCGGTGCCACTACGGCAGCACGAGGTGGCTGTCGCCGAACTCGTGCCACAGGTACCCGCCGGCCAAAGCCGCCTCGTAGGAGCGACGCAGCAGCTCGCGGCCTGCGGCCGCCTCAAGCAGCGCCAGGTGTGACGCCTCCGGCTCGTGCCAGCCGGTGATCACGCCGTCGACCACCCGGAGGCCGCGCTCGGGAGTGATGACCAGGTTCGTCCAGCCGCCGCCCGGAGCGACCGTGCCGCCGGGCCGCGCGACCGTCTCCAGCGCCCTGACCACGGTCGTGCCGACCGCGATCACGCGCCCGCCCCACCCGCGCACTGCTCCGACCACCTGCGCCGTCTGCTCCGGCACCTCGAACTGCTCGGGGAACGGGGGTTCGTCGTACTCCTGCGAGGAGACGCCAGTGTGCAGGGTGATCGGCGCGAGCAGGACGCCGGCGGCCACCAGCTTTGCCATCAGCTCGGCGGTCAGTGGCCGCCCCGCGCTCGGCATCTCGGCGCTGCCGGGGGTGGTGGCGTAGGTGTTCTGGTAGGCGGCGAGCGGCCACCGGTCCTGTGAATGGCGATAGCGGATCGGCTCGCCGTGACGTTCGAGGTACCCGGGGAGCTCGTGCGCACTCTCGAGGTGCGCGAGCATCAGTCTCGGGCCCGAGGCGTACGGGGCCATCAGCTCGAGCTCGGCGCCCCCGGCGAGCGCGATCCGCTCTCCGGCGCGACCGCGTACGGGCCGGGCGCCGTCGGCCGAGCGCAGCTCGACCGCCCGCCAGCGATCGTCGAGCCGCGGGACCCGGGTCGAGAAGTGCACCCGCACGCGGCCGCCGTCGGACCGAGTCGCGGGCACCGCCGCAGGGATCGTGGCCGAGATGTTGACGACGAGCAGGTCTCCGGGCTCAAGTAGCCCGGGCAGCTCGCGGAACACGGTGTCTGTGATCGCTGCGTCAGAACGAGCGGCGACCAGCAGGCGGACCTCGTCGCGTCGCAGGCCACGCTCCTCGGCCGGCTCTCGGGCCTCGAGCCGCGCCGGGAGCTTGAAGGCGAGAGCGCTCACGCCGCCCTCGCCTCCGCGGCGCTCTCCGGGACCAGCTCCCGTGCCTTGTAGCGTCCGCTCGGCTCCTCGCCCTCGATCAAGGCGAGCAGGCCTGGCACGCTCTCTTCCGGCGGCGGCCGGTCGGAGATGTCCTCGCCGGGGAACGCCTCCTGGTGCATCTGCGTGCGCATGTCGCCCGGATCCACCGCGTAGATCCGCAGCGACGGATGCTCGGCGG
Source organism: uncultured Solirubrobacterales bacterium (assembly GCA_963704385.1). Classification (GTDB taxonomy): domain Bacteria; phylum Actinomycetota; class Thermoleophilia; order Solirubrobacterales; family Solirubrobacteraceae; genus Palsa-465. The sequence goes on along the minus strand of OY969904.1, from coordinate 2,676,550 downwards.
CCAGGATGGCCGAGAGCTGCTCGAGCGCGGCCTTGGAGGATCCGTATCCACCCCAACCCTCGTACGGCTCGACGGCCGCGTCGGAGGTCACGTTGACGACGCAGCCGCGGTCGGGAACTCGCGGCAACACCAGCTGGGTGAGCGCGAGCGGCGCCAGCACGTTGACGCGGTGGACGCGCTCGAACTCGGCCAGAGGGTAGTCGGCCAGCTGCGGCTGCGGGCTCGGGCCGAGCACGCTCGCGTTGTTGACCAGCAGGTCGATGTGGTCCCCAGCCGCGGCAAGTAGCGCGTGGCGAGTGCCAATCCTCGCTGACGTCGCCGCTGATCGCCGCGACCTCGGTGACCGTGCCGAGTTCGCGCGCGACGCGGTCGAGCGCGGGCCCGCCGCGAGCGTCGATGACCAGCGACCAGTTCCGTTGGGCCAGGGCCCGGGCGAGGGCCAGGCCCAGGCCGCGTGAAGCTCCAGTGATGATGGCTAGTGGCATGCGCCCACGGTAGGACCGCGGCGGTCCGATTTGCCAGGGGCAATTGGTCCTAGGACCCGGTGGCGACGAGGCCGTGCTGGACGGCGAGGAGCGCTGCCTGCGTGCGGTCACTGACCCCGAGCTTGGCCAGGAGGTGACCGACGTGGGTCTTGACCGTCTTCTCGGAGATCCCGAGCTCGAGCGCGATGCGCTTGTTCGAGCGCCCACGGGCGATCAGTTCGAGCACCTCGCGCTCCCGCCGGGTCAACAGGTCGGCCCGGGCGGGGAGACCGGCGCCATCGGCGATCGCCTGGACCAGCCGCGAGGCGACGCTCGGGTCGATGATCGTCTTGCCCGCGTGAGCGGCCCGGATCGCCCGGGCAATCTCGGCCGGCTCGGCGTCCTTCAGCAGGTAACCGGCGGCGCCGGCCTGAATGGCCGGTAGCAGCCGGTCGTCGTCGAGGAAGCTCGTGAGCACGATGACCCGGCTGTGAGGGACGTGGGTGCGTAGCTCGCGCATCGCTGCGACACCATCGAGCCTGGGCATGACCAGGTCCATCAGGATGACGTCGGGATGGCACGCCTCAGCCTGCTGGACCGCTTCGTGTCCGTCACCGGCCTCCCCGACGACGGAGATCTCCTCCTGGACCTGAAGGAATGCGCGCAGGCCCTCGCGCACCACCGCGTGGTCATCCACGATCAGCACCCTGATCGGCTCAGCCATGGTCGTCACCCAGTTCCAGGCGGACGGTGGTGCCGGCGGCGCTCGAGCGGATCTCGAGCCGTCCACCGAGCTCGCGCGCGCGTTCCTCCATCGAGGTCAGCCCGAGGTGACGTGAGCGGAGCCCAGTCCGCTCGGGGTCAAAGCCGACGCCATCGTCTGCGACCTCGATCGAATCGGGGCCGAGCTGGACCGTGATCTGCCGGGCGCGGGCGTGGCGCAGTGCGTTGTGCAGCGCCTCGTGGACGATCCGCAGCACGGCGAGGTCGCGGGCGCCGTCGCCAGATGGCGCCTCGCCGACCACGTCCACGTTCACCCCGTGCACGCGGGCCAGCATCTCCGCCTCCTTGCGCAGCGCGCCGGTGAGGCCGTCGCGCTCGAGCTCGGGCGGTCGCAGACCGAGGATCAGCGAGCGCAGCTCGTCGAGAGCTTCGCGCCCGAGTTCTCGCAACCGCTCGAGCTGCGCGCGCGCCGCCGCGGGGTCGCGGTCCAGCTGGGCGTTGGCCGCCTCGGCGGTCAGTACGAGACTGAACAGCTTCTGGCTGACCACATCGTGGAGCTCGAGGGCCAGGCGATTGCGCTCGGAGACGATCGACAGCGTCCGACTCTGCTCGTACAGGCGGGCGTTCGTGATCGCGATCGCGGCGTGGGCGGCAAGGAGCTCGATCAGCTCCTGATCGGCCTGGTCGAACGCCGGTGCGTGGAGCTTCTCGGTCAGGTAGAAGGCGCCGATCACGCCCTCTCGCGAGACGATCGGAACCCCGAGGAACGACCGCATGTCGGGATGCTGCCGAGGCCACCATCCGCGGAACCGCGTGTCGTCGTGGATGTCGTCGGTCCGGTACGGGGTGCGGGTGGTGAGCATCGCCCCGAGCATCCCGTGGGTGCGCGGCAGCGGCCCCATCGCCGCCACCAGCGCGTCGCTCATGCCGGAGACCAGGAAGCGGCGAAAGCCTCCCTCGCCGTCCGGGATCCCGAGCGCCGCATAGCGCGCCCCCGCGAGCTCGCGAGCCGAATCGACCAGGCGTTGGAGCACGTCGTCCACCGACAGATTCGAGGCCACGGCCAGGACCGCGTCGCTCACCGCCTTCAGCGCCGGGCTCTGGCCCGCGCCCACCACAGGCTCGCTCACGCCGATGACGATAGAGCGCGCGCTAGCTTTGTTTGCATGCCCCGCCATTGGATCTGGCTACAGGTGGCGATCCTCGTGTTCACGCTCGCCGGGATGGTGATCGCGATAACGAAGCTGGTCTGAGCGACCAGCGCGGAGGACTGGGTCTGTGGTTCGTCCCCGGCGGGCAGTTAGGGGCTCGTGGCGGCGACGGTCGGCGTCGTAGCGGCGCCGGCGTCCACCAGGCCGTACCCGAAGTATCGGTTCGGGACCGAGGCGCTCAGCCGCTGAGCGGTCGCCTCCATACGCGAGAGGACCTGGTCGGGCGTGGGATGGGGACCGATGACGCCGCTGGCGATGACCAGCGCCGCGGTGGCTGCCACCTCTGGCGTGGCCATGGAGGTCCCGTACCAACCGCCGGGGAGCCCGAAGCGATCCGGGTGGGAAGGGTTGCCGAAGGTCATCTGGTAGATGTCGGGCAGGTTGCGGCCCGGATCGCAGTTGGGGTCGGCGGCCAGCGCGGCGTCATCACCGCCCCCGGGGGCGACCAGGTCCAGACGCGGACCGCCGTTTGAATAGTCGGCCAGACACCCGTCCGCGGTGGTGGCGCCGACCGAGATCGCCGTGGGCGCCCGGGCGGGATAGGCGATCTGCTGGCCGCCCTCGTTTCCGGCCGCTGCGACCACGATCACGCCGCGCGAGTGGGCGAAGCGGATGGCCGAGAGCACGTCCGGGATCTCGCCGGCCGTGACCGATGGGTCGAATTCGAGGCTCAGGTTGATCACCTGGGCATGGTGCATGACGGCATAGCGAATGCCCCTGGCGATCGTCACGGCGTCCCCCCAACCGAACGCGTTGAGCACCCGGACGGGCATGATCGTCGCGCCATAGGCCAGGCCGGTGAGGCCGACGCCGTTGTTGGTCGCCTCCGCGACCTCGCCGGCCACGAACGTCCCATGTCCGTTGCGATCCAGCGGGTAGCGGTTGCCGGCGACGAAGTCGTAGGGGGCGATGAAGCGGGTACCGGTGAAGTCTGGGGACCTGCGGAACTGGTGCCAGTTGCGGTACGCGATGCCCGTGTCCAGGATCGCCACCACCACCCCGCTGCCGCCCGGCCGGTGCTCGGCGATCAGATTCGCCCACGCCTCTGGCGCGTCGACGCCGTCGCCGGGCAGGAAGTTCCATTGCAATCGCTCCCACCCAGCAGGAACGTTCGCCTTCCCGGGGTCGTCCGGGATCCATCCTGGCGACGCGTCGCTGGCGTGAGCCAGGTAGTCCGGTATGGCGTAGGCGACCCCGGGCGACCGCCGGAGGCGCTCGATCGCCTTCCAGACGCTCGCGCCGCGGGCCAGCCGGAGGACCTGGACGCCAGGCGAGATCGGCGCAGCGCGGACGCTCATGGTGGTGGCGACGTCGGCGGCCGCGGCGACCGGGCGCGACCGGTATCCGACGACGACCACACCGGGCAGGTAGTCGGCCGCGCTAGCCGGGCGCGGCCAGGCCGCTCCCATGGCCATGGCCACCGCGAGAGCCGCAGTCATCAACGCGGTCACGCGAGTGATGGGAGATCGGATGCTCAATGGTTGCCCTGTCGTTCGTGCCCCCTCGGCGCTTAACATCGCCGGGCCGGCGAAAGTTGCCTTGTCCAACGGTAGCGTCGCCTGACACCGTACAGACGCCTAATGCCCACCCATTTCTTCCCCCGCGATGAGTACTTCATGCGCCTCGCCCTGCGCGAGGCCACCCACGCCCTCGAGCACGACGACGTCCCCATCGGCGCCGTGATCGTGCACGAGGGCGAGGCGATCGGGCTCGGGCACAACGAGCGCGAGCTGCGCTCGGACCCGACCGCCCATGCGGAGATGATCGCCCTCCGGGAGGCGGCCCGCCGGCTCGGTAGCTGGCGCGTGCTCGACTCGGTCATGTACGTGACGCTCGAGCCGTGCGCCATGTGCGCCGGCGCGATCGTCCTCGCCCGCGTGCCCCGTGTCGTCTTCGGCGCCGCCGACCCAAAGGCCGGCGCCGCCGGCAGCGTCCTCAACGTGCTGAGCACCGAGCAGCTGAACCACCGCCCCGACGTCGAATCCGGCCTCCTGGCCGAGGACTGCGCCGACCTCCTGCGGGCCTTCTTCGGCTCACGGCGGGGTTAGCGGCGCGGGCGAGCGGCGCGGGCGCCGCGGCGAGGTCGAGCGGCGCGGGCGCCGCGGCGAGGTCGAGCGGCGAGCGTGATCGATCTTGCCGCCACAGTCGGCATTTCTCATCACGCTCCTCGACTGCGCTCCGCGCCGGTCGCTTCACTGGCCGCGTCACGGTGCCTCGCCGGCGGCCTCACGGTGCCGCGCGGGCGGCCTCACCGCTAACTTGTCCTCTCGCTCCCCCGGAGAGGTGGCAGAGCGGTTGAATGCGCCGGTCTCGAAAACCGGTATACCCGCAAGGGTATCGGGGGTTCGAATCCCCCCCTCTCCGTTACACATTCCGCGGAATCTGCTCATATGCGGGCAGTTGCCCCGTGTACGCAACGCTGGGCGGAGGCGCCTCGTTTGCCGCTCAAGGCCGGTCAAGACCGCTCCTGGAGGGGTCCGACTTCCCCACAACTTCCCCACAGTCTGATTCTGCGGGGCTGGCGCTTCGAGCTCGCTCATGCGACTCCGCAAGATAGGCGTCGAGCAGGACGGCAGCTTCGCCCTCGGATCCGGGGAACAGATGGCCGTACCGGTCGAGCGTCACTGTGATCGATGAGTGGCCCATGAACGTCTGCAGCGCCTTCGGGTTGACGCCCGCCGCGATCATCAGGCTGGCGAACGTGTGGCGGCACTCGTGCAGGGTGATGGGGCGAAGGTGCGCGCCCCGCCATGCGGTGTTCGCTCTCAAGCTGATCGTCGATGTGGCAAACGGCGTGCCGTCGGCGCGACCGAACACCAGCCCGTCGCTGGCCGCCATCCTGTGCCCGACCAGGTAGTCGCGCAGGACCGCGGCGATCGGCACCTTGCGGCGTCCGGCGATCGACTTCGGATCAATCACGCCAGCCTTCACGTCCCAGGAGCGCTCGACCCGGAGTACGCCGCCGGCGAGGTCGACGTCGACCCATCTGAGTGCCTGCAGCTCGCCGCGCCGGAGGCCCGCGTAGAAGGCAGTGGCCCACAGAACACGATCCCCGGGCGGCGCGGCGTCGACCAGCAGCTGCGCCTCCTCGGGCGTCGCGAAGCGAGCGCGGCGGCTCCGGACAGCCGGGATTTCGATGCCGGTCGTCGGGTTGACCTGGATGTCGCCCCGTGACAGCGCCCGGCGGCAGATCGCTCGAAGCGGCAGCAGCGCGTTGCGGACAGTGGCGGCGCTGACATCGAGACCGGAGAGGTCGTCGGCGAGGCGTTGGATGTCCTGGCGTCGCAACTCCTGCAGCTTCGCCGCACCGATCTCGGGTAGGACGTACTCGCGCAGCGCCTGCTCGTATCCGCGAACAGTCGACGGCTTGTAGCGATCACCGGAGCGGTTGCGGATGCTGCCATCGCCGGCGCCCGCGAGCCAGGCATCGGCGAACTCGCGAAGGACTATCGGCCTCGATGCAACGAGCACGCCGCGACGCAGGTCAACTCGCGCATCCTCGCGCCACAGGAGCGCCGCCGCCTCGGTCGGGAAGGTCTTCTGGATGCGCCGCTCGTCGCGGGCGCTCCACACAAACGCCCTGAAGCCTGGGGTGCAGTTGCACGTCTCGCCATGAAGCGATCGGCAGGTCCGCGCATGCCTGACCTCGATCCCGGTCTGTCTGCGCTCTGGTTCCTGCTTCCTGGCTGCCATCAGCGCCTCGCTCGGTCGGCGATCTCAGAGGTCGCCAAGCGTACGGTGAGCGTTGTTGTCGATCCAGCGTTGAAGTTCGGTCAAGGGGATTAGGCGCCGACGGCCGCGGCGGACGATCCGGAGCTCGTGGAGGATGTGCTGCTCGAGGAAGTCGATGCTGACGCCGAGCGCGTCCGCCGCCTCGGTCTTCGAGAGCGCGAGCCGCGGGACGGTTGCGGCGGACGCAGGTCCGGTGCGCGCCGAGGTCACGGGAGGGACTCCTTGTAGTCGGCGAGGTAGTCGTCGTCCCACCCGACGGTGCCTTTGACCAACTGGCGCACCAGGTCGGCTTCCCACGACCCGGGCCGGCCAGCGATCAGAGCGTCCGACGAACCCAGCTCAGCGGCAGCGCTTGAGAGGACGCCGGCGAGCCAGCCGCCGAAGTCGTGCTGCTCGCTGACCGCCGCGAGAATCGCGGCGGTCGCCTCCTGCGTGTAGTCGTGGCTGGCGGCATCGCCGTTGTCGGGCATCGTGAGTTCCTCCTCGACTATCGGGGGTGGCGGGTCATGCCTCGTGCCGCGTAGGCGGGACGGTGCCTAGCGGTCCGTGGTTCGTGCCCGTCTAGGGGTGATTAAGCTCGGATAGTACATGATTCAGCCGCTCTGGACGGTGTTGATCCATGTCTAACCGCTATTAATCGATCTTACGAACGGGACCGGCTGCCGTCGCATCACTGTCCGCGCGACGCGAGCGCCGCTCGTTCAGGTCCGGGCAGGCGGGCATCGCGCGCCGAGCATCGCGGCTGAGGTCGGCACGGCCGCAGCTCGGTCAGCTGAACAGATGCGATCGCCTACGACTGCAGCCAGTCGCGGTCACGGCGGAAGTGCAGCGATCGGAGCTGATCGCGTGTTTTGCCGATGAGATCGCCTTCGCAGATCAGGATCTCGTCGCCGTACCACTCGAGTCCCTCGCCTTCGGTCCCGTCGCTCCAGCGAACGACCGCGCGGCGGGTGCCGAGCGATCCGATCGGAAGGTCCTCGAACCGCAGGACTTCCTCGACGACAGGCATGGCGGAACTCACGGCGGTCAGCCTATCGTCGTCGTCCTCGATCCCGGGCGCCTCGATGAGTGAGTACAGGATGCCGTCAGGCGCCCGGTAGGTGTCGCCGACCTCGGATAGCGCCTCGGACATCTCGGCGACGATCCGATCTCGCAGCTGGCTGTGGCCTGCTGCGAGCAGATCCGGTCCGGCCGTGTAGACGATGGATTCGGCTTCGGCTCGGATTGCGTCGCCAAGGGCCTCCTGCCAGATCTCGTCACCGACGTCATGGGACGCGGCGCCTTGGAGGTGGACCTTGAGGATCATCGGTCCACCTCCTCCCCCACTTCGCTCCCGAGCGGGCAAACCGCCATCGGCACAGCTGCGAGCAGCTCGGCTTGCCCCAGATAGTCAGCGACGAGCGCCCTCAGCGCTGCGTAGCCATCCTGCTCGAGCCCACGCTCGACGAGGTATGCACGGCCATGACCGTGCGCCGCGACGTCGGTTACCCGAACGACGCCATCGACCCGTTGTCCGTACAGGATTCGCTGGTCGCCGCTGGCAACCGTGTAGCGGCCGAGCTCGACGCGTTGGCCGGTGTGGCCGCCGCGGTGTTCTACGTGGAACACCTCGCTGGCCTCGTGGGTGTCCGCGCCGGTGCAGAACGTCGTGGTCGTCTCGGTGACAAGCGCGGTCATGAGCGCTGGCTCCAGGTAGCAGTACTTCCGTGGCCCGCAATCTCCCAGGGCTGGATGATCGCGACGTCGCCGTGGGCCTCGCGGGCGGCCTGCTCGGCCTGCAGCTCCGCGAAGGTGAAGCCGGTTGCGCGCACAGCCTTGAGCCGGCGGATCTCGACTGACGCCTGCGCGCGCGTGCGAGGCGTGACAAAGGTCTGGCCGGCGCGGCCGGCGAGCGTGCGGAGGTAACGCAACTGCTTGAAGGTCGGCGGCAGCTCAGGGCTACTCATCTCGGCTCCTGTGGGTCGGGGGGTGGGCATGCCCTGCCCTGACCGCGACGACGGACGGCTGTCAAGCCGATGAACCGGACTCCCGCTGTACCGCCGCCACGGATGGCGGCGGGGCCTTCATCGGCTTGACGGCTATGGCCGACGCCGCGGTAGGGCTTCAAGGGCTGCCCGCTCCCCGAACCGACTGGGGGAGTTCTACGGGGACAGTGTCCGCAGCTCCCCAACCCATGCGAACATGCGTTCGATGACATCGGACGGCCACGCGATCACCCGCCTCCAGCGGCTCCTCGCATCGGGCCGCGGCACCTCCGAGCAGATCCGTCTCCTGGTCTCGGAGCTTCCGCGCCGCCCGGACCTCGAGCTCGCGCTCGCGATCTGCCTGGCGTTGCTCGACCGCGAGCCAACCGTGTACCCGCGCGCCGCCGCGAGGTGGGGAAGCCGGTTCGCGCTGGAGCGCAACCTTCCGCTCGTCGACGCACAGCTGACGCTCGCCGCGCTCGCTGTCCTTCCGGGCGACGGCGGCCGCGCCGGCGCCGAGGCACTGATCGATCTCGCCGACCGCTACGGCCTCCGCCGCGTCGACCGGCTCCTGTCGGAGTGGCTCGAGCGGCGCGGGCTCGCGACCTAGCTAGCCCGGCCGGTTGTTGCACGCGCGGCACGCGCAGTCGTGCGCGGACTTGCATTCGATCGTGCGCCGGCCGGTCTGGTCGAACGCGGGCTGTCCGTAAGGGATGTCGGACCAACCCTCGCGACGCACCCGAGCCCACAGCGTCACGACCGTGTAGAGGTCGCCCGTTCCGAACAGCGCGCCGTGCCGACTGCGCAGTTCCCACAGCCCAGGGCCGATCCGCGCGATGGTCATGCGGCCACCGTCTCTTGGTCCGCGGTCGCCGGGTCCGTGTCGACGCCGCCTTGCTGGTCGTGGATGGTGGCGCCCTCGATCCGGCGGGCGAGCCGATCGATCAATCCGGCCGTGCGCTCGAGGACCTCGAGGTCGGAGCTCTCAGCCCACGCGGCGAGGTACGGGATCGAGTAGTCCTCGGTTGAGACGCCAAGCGCGCCAACGCATGTGTACGCGACCGACTCGGCAACGAGCTCTTCGCCCGCGTAGTCGAGCGCGGGGTCGTCGGACTGGCGATCGTGGCGGACGAGCGCGTGAGCGAGCTCGTGGCACAGCGTCTTCACACGCTGGTTCGCGGACAGGCCGTCGTCGACAACGATCCGGTCGCTCGATGGCTCGTAGTAGCCGTGAGCGCCGCCCGAAACCGGTGCGAACATGACCGTGCAGCCGATCTCCTCCGCAAGCTCGACGAGGCTGGGGATGACCGGTGCGAGCTCGTCGCCGTCGACGTCCCGGATCGGGGGATCGAGCGGCGCCGGCACCGCCGGCGGGGGGAGCGGCGTGACCTGGTCGTCGGCGAAAACGGCCGCGAGTTTGAAGAACGTGCGAGGCCGCCGGTCGGGATCGGCGCCGTTCTGCTGCCACCGCTCGAGCTGCCTGCGTGAGGGTGGGCATGGCGCCCAGATCCGGATCGCCGTCTCGCCACGGCTCACGCAGTAACCCAGCTTGAGCCAGGCCTTGAATCCGGCGACCCTCGTGGCCGTCGGTCGCTGCATCGCGATCAGCAGCTGGTTACCGAGTGAGTAGCCGTGGAAGGTGGCCCGGGTGGTGAGCCACGCCCTCCAACCGTCGGAGCTGCGCAGCCGTTCGACGGCCTGGCGGGCGTACTCGCGATCGTGCTCGCGTCGCTCGGCGCGCTCCTCGTCGGTGAGCTGTTTGCGGTGGTTGACGGCCATGCGTCTGCCCTCCTGTGGTGGGGGACCCGCCGGGTGCGGGGCCGATCCCCGACCCCAAGGCGCCCGCCAGGGCGCGACAATCGGGAGGGGTCGACCCCGCAGCCGGTGATGTCTCGACACCCCTGGGATCCCGCGGCGCGATCGCGAGCGATCCCTTCAGCCGATGGATCGTATGCAACAAATCCTCACCACCAATCGCCAAGGTGGTTAGTATTTGTCGTATGGCCCGCTCAGACTTGACCACGATCAAGCAGCGCTTCGGCAACCGGCCGTTCCGCGTCCGCGAGGCCGTCGACGCCGGCATCCCCCGCCACGCCCTCTACCGACTTCGCGACGAGGGGGCGCTACAGATGCTTTCCCGCGGTGTCATGCAGCCCGTCGACAGCGACCCGGCGATGAACACCGAGTTCGCCGCCCTCGCCGCACGGGTTCCGAAGGGGACGATTTGCCTGAACTCCGGACTGTCGTACTGGGACCTGACCGACGAGCTGCCAGCAACCATCCACCTTGCCGTCCCCCGCGGCGCGCACTGGCCAAAGATCGACACGCCCGCGACGACACTGCACCGCTTCGCTGCCGAGACCTTCGAGCTTGAGCGGCTCGAGCAGGCCACCGACGCGGGCGAGCCGTTCTGGATCTACTCCGGCGAGCGCTGCGTCGTCGACGCGATGCGCATGCAGCACGCCGTCGGGCGAGACGTCGCCCTCTCAGCCCTGTCGCGGTACGCGCGCCGCCGCGGCGCTGATCCGCTTCGCCTCACCGCCTTGGCGCGGCAGCTGGGCGGTGACCGCCGGGTCCGCGAAGCGATCGAGCTGATCCTCGCGTGAGCGACGAGCAGGCCAGGCGCATCTTCCGCCAGCTGCAGGCGCTCGCGCGGGCCGATTACGGTGGCAACACAGGCGCTCTGCTCGTCGTGTATGCCGTCGAGGGGTTCCTGCGTCGCCTGGCGGCATCGGAGTACGCGAGCAAGATGACGCTGAAGGGCGGGATGCTGATGGCGGCGATCTCCGCCCGCCGGATGACCAAGGATGCTGACCTCTCGACCCGAGGCGTCGGCAGCGAGGAGGAGCGGGTCGCCGCCGTTGTCGGCGAGATCATCGCGACCGAGCTCGATCTCGACGACGGCCTCGAGTTCGACGCCGACAGCATCCGGACCGAGGTGATGCGCGAGGACGCCGAATACCAAGGCGTGCGCGTGAAGCTCATCGCCAACCTGGCAACGGCGAGGATGACCACGACGCTGGACTTCTCCTTCGGCGACCCGCACCAGTCAACAGTGATCGACCTACCCGAGCTGCTGGGCACCGGCACCATCCGCTTGGCGTCCTACCCACCGGAAATGTCGCTGGCCGAGAAGGTCGCGACGATGATGAGCCGCCGCGAGCTCAACACCCGCGACCGCGACTTCGCCGACGCGTGGGTCTTCAGCCGCGTGCGCGCCTTCGACGCTGCCGAGCTGCGCTCCGCGATCACGAGCGTCGCCGAGCACCGCAACCACGAGATCGTCCCGCTCTCGGTGGCACTGGAGAACATGCCCGACCGGCAGACGTCCTACACGAGAATGCTCGACCGCATGGCGTACCAGCGGCTACCGCCGGCGTCCTGGGCGGAGTTGCTCGCCGATGTCTGCGCGTTCATCGACCCACTGTTCGACCCGCAACCGGGAGCGCTTGACTCGTGGGACCCAGCCACCCAGAGCTGGACGTCGCCGCGCGAGTGACAGCGAGGGCGGCGACGACCGGCTCGCACCGGTCGTCAACCCTGCGTATCTCTCGGCGCTCACCACCTACTGGGCATCGACGAGGTCCTCGTCCTCGAGCTGCTCCTCGACGAGCTCGTCCTCGACCTCTTCGCCTTCGCCTGCGGTCTCGGCCGGCTCCGCTGCGTCGTCGATGGCGCCAGCATCGGGCCGTGTGCTTGGCTTATCAACAGCGACGACTCGGCTGCGGCTCTCGGCGCGAGTCTGCTCCTGAGCCTCGTGCAGCTCGGCGCCTGCCTTCGCGATCGCCTTCTCGAGCTGCTTGAGCGTCGCCGGGAGGTGTGGACCCGACAGCTTCTGGAGCGCCTTGGCGGCGTGGTCCTTGTGCGACGGCCAGCGCTTGGCCCCAAACCGCTGGCCTGAGGGAACGACGAGCCGGCAGGCGTACTGCTCGGCCGCGATCACCACGAGCGCGCGGCCGTAAAGCTCGCCGGCGGTCTTGGCGCCGTCCATGAACTTCCACAGCCAGGCGATCGGCTTCTCGGGATGCTTGGGGTCGCCGTAGTCGATCCGCAGCTTCCCGCGCGAGCCATCCTTGAGTGTCTTGGTGACGTCGACGCGGAACTCCTCGATCACGAGGCGGATGCCCCGCGCGGCGAGCTCGGCGACGAGGTCGCCGGACTGCGTGTACGGCGAGCCGTCGTAGTCGCTGCCGAACAATCCGTAGACAAAGAACTTTGCGACCGTGATGTCTGTTGGGTCAACGGCGGCGAGGTTGTTCATCAGTCCCCAGCCGAGGTCGAGGTTGGCTCCGTGCGCCTGCTCGGCGAGCTCGCGCACGCGGCGGCCATGCTCACGGCGTGCATCCTCGACCGGGTCTTCGGGCTGTGAGCCGTTCCGGCGGGAGGCGGCCTGCTTGCGCTCGGTCTTGGCGCGCTCGGCCTGCTCGCGCAGCTCTTCGACGGTGCGCTTGATCGCGCCCTTGGCGAGCTCGCGATACAGCGGCCGGTCGACGACGATCGGCGTGGAGTGGTCGACCTCGATCAGGACGCCGGCGGCGCGCGCCTGGTCGACGTCCTGCTCGGTGAAGCGGATCGGCGGCGGGCCGTAGGCGTACTGGTTGATCTGGCGGTTGAGCTTCTCTGCCTCGGCGATCTGCTCCGTGGCCTTTTTGCCGAGCCTCAACTCGTCGACTGCGCGGGACGGGAGCTGGTGAAGGTAGGCGGCGAACACCTTGCTGTCGCTCTCGCGCAGCGCGTTCCCGAGCACGTAGCCGGGGTCGGAGACGAGCTGACTCGCGGCCCACGTGTGGCCGTCCTGGTCGCCGTCGAGGTAATCGACGAGGACCGCGAGCAGCTGCGGGCTCACGGACCCGATCGCGCGCAGCTGATCGACAGCGGAGAGCGGGATGACTCCGGCGCCGACGAGCTCGCGTGCTTTCTCGGGCAGCTCGAGCAGCTTCACGCGGGCCGTGACCCTGGCCTTTGGCCAGCCGAGCGCTTGCGCGGCTCCGTCCTCGCTCAAGCCCTTGTCCAGCATCGCTTGGACCGCTGCGGCCTCTTCGGCAGGGCCGAGCTGGAGGCGAGTTATGTTCTCGACCGCCCTGTCCGCCTGTTCGCCAGCGCTGTCCCGGATCACGGCCGGCACCTCGACGAGCCCGAGCTTGTGCGCCGCGGCGACGCGGTGGAAGCCTGCCACGAGCTCGTATTCGAAGCCGGTGGCGACTAGGTCTGGCTCGACGGGACAGACGACGATCGGGACGAGCATCCCCTGGAGGGCGATCGACGCCGCGAGCGCGTCGACGTGGTCTGCGTTGAGCGCGCGCACGTTCTCCGGGACATGGATCCGCGCGAGCGGGAGGGTGAGTCCGCCAGCGGCGGTGGGTGCGTTAGTGGCCATCAGGCCTCTCCTTGAGTCGTGGTAGCCCTGCCCGGGTGGCGGGGCCGTTATCCCGACCCCCACGCACCCGCCAGGGTGCGAACATGGGGAGGGAAACGGGCCTGCCGACCCGGGCTGACCTACCTGCCGTCCGGTTGCATCAGATGCAATTCGCCCCATCCATGAGCCGGTAGCCGACGCCCCAAACATTGCGGACAAACCGGTCGCCGCCGATCTGAAGACGGGCGCGGAGCCTGGCGGCATGCGAGTCAAGCGTGCGTGTCTGGGCGTAGCTGCCGAGCCCCCAAACGCTGCGGAGCAGCTCCTCTCGGGTGAACACGCGCTCGGGCTCAGCGATTAGCGCGAGCAGCAGCTGGTACTCCTTGCCGCGCAGCGGCTCGATCTCGACCTCGCCGACCCACGCGCGGCGCGACCGGACGTCGAGCCGCAGCGAACCGGCACGCAGCACGGACGGCGTGCGGCGGGCGTCCGCGCGGCGCAGCAGCGCGCCGAGTCTGGCGCGAAGCTCGGGGTAGGAATAGGGCTTGCACAGAACGTCGTCGGCGCCGCGATCCAGTAGCCGCGTGCGGTGCAGCTCGCTGGTGTGCGATGTGAGGACGAGGATCGGGACGTGAGGATCGACGTGCGCGTGCGCCTCCTCCCGGATCGCGTCGATCACGCCGAGCGTGTCGCCATTGACATCGACGATCAGCGCGTCGGGTGTCGCCGACAGCAGCTCGAGAGCCGTGGCGGTGTCGGCGGCGCAGATGGGCCGGTAGCCGTCTGCCTCCAGGTTGTCGGCGAGGAACAGACGGCAAACGTCATCGTTCTCGGCGATCAAGACGTTCGGAGCAACGGTGGTCATCGAGAGCCTCCTGCGGGTTGTGGCCCGCCTGGGCGGCGGGGCCGGTTCCCCGACCCCCACGCACCCGCCAGGGTGCAAACATCGGGGAGGGGCCGGCGCTGCCGACCGCAACCGCGAGGCCCTACTCGACGCGCTCGAGCTCGCTGAACGTGTGCTCGTCGAGCTCCACCCGCGCTGGATGCCGATCGTCGCCGAGCGCTTGGATGAGGCGGCTCGCGTGGTCGTAAGCGCAGGCGCGCACGAGTTCGACTGGGTTCAGCTGGTCGTGCGGATGTCGGTCGCTGTCGATCTCGCCATCGCGATCGTGAGCGAGCGTCAGGTGGGTAGCGATCGTGTCGGTGTCGGGGTGCCCGGTGTAGGTGGAGATCAGCTCGAAGGCCAATCCGGGCTCAGGCAGCACGGTCGCGATCGTCAGCACGAGCCCGCCGGCGCTCCACGCGTAGCGCGAGTGCGACGGCCGGGCGCGGCCGTCGACGATGACCTGCAGGGGAAGTTGGCCGGCGAGGTTCGCCACGGTGATGAGCCACCGTAGCGCCGCCGTCGGCGCCCGTCGCCGCGCGGCCTGCCGAAGCGCGCTCTGCCTCGCGCGCAGAGCATGGTGAACGGACGCGCCGGAGCCCGTGTCGGTCGCCGAAGCAGCGACGCCGCCGCGGCCGTGATCGGCACGATGCATCGGCAAGGCCATCCTGACGGACTCGGCCCGCCGTGCGTCCGAGCCGCGATGGTGCGCTCGGCACGAGCCATAGCGGTGTGGTCGCGTCGGGGTTCGGCCGCCGCTTCGAGACGGGCACAGACGCGTGCATCTCGGGTGCCGGAGGCATGCGCTAGCGCACGAACAAATGTTCCGTCCGCAGCCTCCTCTACCTTCACCTCCATAGATCTAGCTACATCTCCTAGCGAGGCCCGTAATGGACAAATTCCCCGAGCACGCGCTCATCCTCTGGCCCGTCGGCTGCGGCGACAGCACCACGATCGTGGTCGACCTCGACGCCGAGGTCGTCGTGCAGATCGATCTCCATCACGTCAGCGAGTCCGAGGACGACGATGACGCGCGCACGCCGATCGTCGACGAGCTGGTCGCGCTTCTGCCCGAGCGTGACGGCAAGCCGTACCTCGCGGGGTTCGGCGCGACCCATCTGGACAAGGATCACGTTCAGGGCTTCGCGCGTCTGCTGGACGAGGTGACCATCGGCGACCTGTGGTTTACGCCACGGGTGTTGTGGGAGCAAGACCAGGACGAGCTGTGCGACGACGCCAAGGCGTTCGTGGCGGAGGCGGAGCGGCGGATCAAGAAGATGAAGGCGCAGAGCACCGTCGACTCCGGCGACCGGATCCGGATCATCGGGTTCTCTGAAGCGCTCGAGGAGCACAGCGATATCTACAAGAACCTGCCCGAGGGGGCCGTCACGACACCTGGCACCGAGTTTCACTCGATCGATGGCGAGGACCGCTCCGAACACTTCCGCGCGTTCGTGCACGCCCCGTTCAAGGCCGACGCTGAGGCGGAGCGCAACCACACGAGCTTCGGCCTCCAGGTGACGATCTCGAACGGCACGGACACGCTCCGTGCGCTCCTCCTCGGCGATCTCTCCTACCCGACCCTGAAGCGGATCTTCGACGTGAGCAAGGACGACGACCTCGCCTGGGACGTGTTGCTGTCGCCGCACCACTGCTCGAAGTCGGTGATGTACGGCCGCGACGAGGGCGAGACCGAGGACAGTCTCAAGCGTCCGCTGCTCGAGAAGATCGAGGCGGCCGCCAGCAAGGACCCGTACATCATCGCCAGCTCCACCGAGATCCCCGCCTCGAACCAGCCCGGTGACAACCCGCCGCATGCCGAGGCCGCAAACCGCTACCGCGAGATCGTTCCCGACGACAACTTCCTGTGCACCGCCGAGTACCCGTCGACGAGCGCGCCGGAGCCGATCGTGTTCGAACCTGGCGCCGACGGGGCCGTGCTGCAGGAAACCACCGGCGAGGCGGCGGCGCGCGCGTCATCGACGCCGGCGGCGATCGCCACCGCTCGTGGGGCCACCCAGCCGGCGCAGACCGCCGTCGGCTTCGGCCACCGACATTGACACCGCCCACCGAGGGGCAGGAGCTGGCTCTACGTCAGCTGCGTGCCATCGAGCTGGCCTCGCCACACGGGCTCGAGATCCTCGAGGTCGACGAGCCGACCGGCGGCGGCTCGATGCCGGTCGAGGTGTCGATCGACTGCGCCGGCATCAAGACCCGTGGCAGCGGTATCGCTCTACACGGTCGCGAGCGGCTCGACATCTGGATCCCGTCCGACTTCCCGTACGCGCACCCATACGTGACGACGCGCCACACACGCTGGGCGGGCGCGTCGCACGTCCAGTGGCGCCGTCATCCATGCTTGTACGCCGCGCCCACGATTGAGTGGCTGCCAGCGGACGGCATGTACGGGTTCGTCGGTCGGCTGTTCTCGTGGCTCGAGCACGCCGCCGCCGGACAGCTCGACCCTGACGACGCACCCCTGCACCCGCCCGTCGCCTACACCACCTCCGGCGCGCCGCTCGTCATCCCGCGCGTCAACACGCCACGCATCGGCGGAGAGCTCTGGCTCGGATCAGCTCGCCTCCATCACCCCAACGAGAGGCGCTATGACGTGACCGAGTGGATTCCGGATCTCGATGAGGACAAGGAGTTGGTCACGCCGCCGATCGGCGCTGCGGCGGCCTTGCTGACCCCGTTCTCTCTTGACTTCGAGTACCCGCGCACGATCCACGACCTGCTCACCGCCTTGGATGACCGAGGTCTGTCGGTCAGGCGGGTACTGCTTCAGCTTGGTTGGGTCTCGGCATTCCGTGACCCCGGAGGGCCGCTGCTTGTCTTGCTCGGGACAGCGATGAGACGAGCTGCGGATGGGTCGCCACGACAACATCTCACCGCATGGCGGATCGCCGCACAGCATGCCAAGAAGCTCACCGACGCCATGAGCCGTCATTCCACTGATCCAACCCGACGGGAACTCGGCGACCAAGCGCTCAAGGAGGTGATCGCCTGGATCGTCACTGCCGACGTCGAATGGTGCTCGGTGCGCGAGGACCGCCCCGAGGTGGTCGAGCGGCGCGACAGCCAGAGCCCGCTGCAGGCGTTCTCGGGCAGACGCGTCGCGATTTGGGGCTGCGGAGCGCTCGGCGGGCCAATGGCGGAGGCGATCGTCCGAGCCGGCGCCTCCGAGGCGATCCTCTACGACAGCGCCACAGTCCAGCCTGGTGTACTCGTCCGCCAGTCGTTTGTGGACGCGGACCTCGGCGAATCCAAGGCGCACGTCCTCGCCGACCGACTCGGGCGCATCTTTCCCCACGCGACGCTCACCGGCCATCACGCGGACGTCCTGACCGGCCCACTCGATCGGCTCGATTGGCACGACGGCGCCGAGATCGTCATCGATGCGACCGCGTCCGCCACCGTGCGGGCAAAGCTCGAGCATGTACGCCGCTGCAACCCCCAGAGCGCGACGATCATCACGGCCGTCGTCGGCCACACCACCGAGCGCGGCCTCGTCACGATCGCCGCACCGGGCTACTCCGGCGCCGGTGAGGACTCATTCCGTGCGACCAAGCTGGCCTGCCTGCGCGCAAGGCGACTGGATGGCTTCCGCAGTGAGTTCTGGCCCGACCCGCCGCGGACAGATCTCTTCCAACCCGAGGCTGGCTGCTCCTCACCTACGTTCCGCGGCTCAGGCGCCGAGGCAACAGCTCTTGCCGCAACGCTCCTCACCGCGGCCGCCTCCGACCTACAGGACCTGGGGTCGACCGCAATCGCGCACCTGGTCGCACTTCCCACAGCGGCGCACGACGGTGCGCGCTCAGTACGCCTCGAACTTCAGCCCGCGATCGTCCTCCCTAGCGACCACCACCGATTCGAAGTACGAGTCGGTCACGCCGCCGCCAGCCAAATCCGCGCCGGGATTGAGTCAGCACGGCGGCGCCTCGGACCACGTTCGGAGACAGGCGGAGTGCTCTTCGGGGAGCGCAACGAAGCGGTCGGTGTCATCTGGATCGACGAAGCCACCGGCCCGCCGCCCGACAGCGACGAGACCCCCCAACTATTCCTTTGTGGCACCGAGGGCCTGGAGACGCTAGACGCCGGCAAGCGCAAACGAACGAGCGGCACGCTCAGCTTCCTCGGGATGTGGCACACCCACCCAGATCAGTCCTCCGACTTCAGCGCCCGCGACCTCAGCGGCATGCTCGAGCTGCTTGAGGCCTCAGCGTCGGCCTCGGCGATGGGCACGATCATCATCGTTGGATCGGCAGCCACGAAGCCTGATCTCGGCGCATACGTTTTCGAGCGCGAAGAACTCCGTCGCGATCAGATGACAATCACGTGTCAGGAGCCGGCCGAACTGCCTAAACGCGAGATCGCTACCCGGGACATCGGACTAGCCCTCTCCGGCGGGGGCTCCAGAGCAATCGCGTTTCACCTTGGCTGCCTGCGCGCGCTGCACGACTTCGGCGTATTAGATCGGGTCCGCGTGGTGTCCGGAGTTTCAGGCGGCTCCGTCATGACCGGTCTCTGGGCTTACTCAAGCGATGAGTTCACGGCGTTTGACGCTCGCGTCCAGGAATTGCTGCGCCGGGGCCTGTTCTGGGACATCGTCCGCCGGGCCCTGATCAGCGTGCGGGCCCCACAAATACTGGCCTCGACGCTCGTCGCCGCCAGTCATCTCGGACCTCGGTCAGTAAGCCGGACCGACGCTCTCCGCGACGTTCTCGCGAAGCACGTGTGTGGTGAGTGCCCCATGGACGGATCCAGACGCAACGACGTCGACGTCGTCATCAACGCCTGCGACCTGCGCACAGGATCCGCATTTCGCTTCGGAAGCCGGGAAAGCGGCACCTGGCAGCTCGGGACGATCCCAGATAACCAGGTCGACCTCGCTACGGCCATCGCCGCGTCCGCAGCATTTCCCCCGCTCGTGCCAGCCCTCGACCGAACCTGGAAGCTCGAACGCAACGGAACCTGTCTGGACCGGCGGATCATCCTCACCGACGGAGGCGTCTTCGACAACCTCGGCACCACGTGCCTTGAGCCGGGACGCGATCCTCGCTTCAGCACCAACGTCTACAACGTCGACTACATCATCGCCTGCGACGCCGGGCAAGGCCTTCTCGGTCCCAAGACTCCCCTCTTCTGGCCATCGAGAATGAAGCGCTCCTTCGAAGCCACACTCCGAAAGGTTCAAGATGGCGGGAGATCCCGGCTGCACCGAGCCGTCGACAGCGGCGAATTACGCGGGTTCCTGCACCCCTACCTCGGCCAACAGTACGGAGCACTCGTGGACCCTCCTGCAGGCCTGATCCCGCGCGAGTCCGTTGTCGACTACCCGACGAACTTCTCCGCGATGCCAGCCGACGACCTCGCCCGTCTCAGCAAGCGCGGCGAACAGCTGACTCGCCTCGCAATGCAAACCTACCTGCCGGAGCTATGAGATCGCTCAAGCGACGGCACGCAGCCGATACAAACCGGTGCGATTCCCCAGCCTCTCGATTCCCGGCGCACGATGAACTTGAGCGAGGAACGTCGCGAGTGGATCCTTCCCTCCGACCCTGTGCCCCTCCGCTTGGACGAGATCGAACCACTCCTTGTAGTGGATCTCCCGATCAATACCCCACTGCAACCGAAGGATCTGCACGGCAACCTCTTGAAGGCGTCGTCCGCGCAAGCGGGGCGACAAGTCCTCGATCCTCAACTGCGCTGACAGGCCAAGCACCGCGGCCAACTCCTCCAAAAGGTGCTCGTCCCGTGTGGTCTGCTCCTCGAGTTGATTGGCGAGCAGCCGGAGGCGGTCGGCTTGTTCGCGCTGCTGTCGAACCCGGCGTGTCAGGACGTCGAATTCCTCGGCGAGATGCTCACGAAATGTGCCGACTACTGGCGAACTCAACTCCACGAACGAGAGGCTAAGGGTCGATGCGGACGAAACTCCGACCGGCTCCGGCCCGAGTCGATAGGGCGGTCTCGGCGATCACCTCAACTCGGGTCCGCATGGTGTTTACGCGACATGCCGGGAGCTCGGCGGCCCCGACCCGCCAAGGACAAAAACTGATGGGCCAAGGCAGCGCAGTTGCTCAGAGTCAGGATCGCAGCACGGTCACGCCCGGGCAAACGACACCGACGACACCCGCCTGACATGCCGGCCAGCGTGTACCTCTGGAACGTCGCGCACGGCCTCGCGACGTCAATCTTTACCTCAAACGGTCGTTGGATCATTTACGACGCAGGCCGCAGCGAGGATTGGTCGCCGATCGACTACCAACGAGACGCCTGGAACCTCGGACGCCCCGATCTATTCGTACTCAGCCATGCCCACGCGGATCACTTGCGGGACATCGACGCACTCGTCGCTGCTCACCCGCGCATGGTCCTACGCCCAACCGCCGCCACGACGACCATGCTGCGAGAGGCAAAGACCGCAGTCGCCAAGAGCGTTGTCGAAGACTACGAGGATGAGATCGACGACAAGTACACGCTCGACTCCGACGAGAACCCATTCGCGGCGGGCTGGGCAGGAACGACGAGCCTGCAGCAGTTCGTACCGCCGCCTGACTTGAACCCGAACAATGAGAGCCGCGTCGTGTTCCTCGACTGCGGAGGGGTCCGGCTCGCTTTGACCGGCGATCTCGAGCGACGGGGCTGGGAAGCCCTTCTCGATAGACCGGGCTTCGCCGAAGTCCTCAGAGGGACCGATATTCTCGTGGTCCCACATCACGGGCGAGAGACCGGCGTCTGCGAGGACGCGCTCGACTTGTTGACCCCGTCGATCTGCTTGATTAGCGACGGGCCAGTTCAGGCGACGAGCACCGATCGATACTCACTGCTTGCTGGCGGTGCCACCGTGACGAACGCCATAACTGGCGAAGCCCGGACGAGATACACACTGACGACTCGCAGCGATGGGAATCTCCTGTGCCGCCTCCATGAGACGGGTGACTTCGAGGTCTTCTCCAAGGTCTAACAGCTGGAAGAGCGAATTATCAGCGGAGCCGCTGTTCAGCAACCAGCGCCGGCGCGCAGCCCGAAGGAGTCGGCGAGCCGCGCGCGGAGCTCGACGAACGCGCGCCCCTTCGTGTCGAGGCTCCACATTCTTGCGGCGAAGTCGTAGATGCTGCCTCCGGCGCTGCAGCCGTAGCAGTAGAAGGTGCCGTCCTCGTAGAGCTGCAGGCTGGGGTCGTTGTCGGTATGGAACGGGCAGTTGACCTTCCCGTCGCGGCGAGGCTCGAGCCCGGCGAGTTGTCGGACATAGCTGGCGGCGGGGATCGCGAGCAGCAGCTCGTCGAGCTCAGTGCGTGCAGACCGCTCCCGGCCGCGGGCGGCCGCGGCCGGTCGTGAGGGCGCGGGTGTCAGGCCGTCGACGAGCTCGGCGAGCTCGTACCGCGTGGCCGAGTCGAGACGCACCAGCTCGACTTGCGCTGGCGGTCGATGCTTGTGTGAGAGGGTGCCGGCCGGCCGGAGGATTCGGGCGGCATCGACGCTTGCGAGGTCGCCGCCGAGGTAGCTCGCGAGCGTGCGATTGGCCTGCTCGAGCTCGACCAGTCCCACCCGCGTGCGTAGCGTCCAGTAGGCGTGGGCGTGCCCGGCGGTCCCGGAGCTCACGATCATGGTCGGCGGCCTGGCGAATCGCTGCAGCCGGTCGATCGCGTCGACGGCGTCGATCTCGACGAACACGAGGTGCGAGCTGCTGACGGCGTCGCGGCCTCCGGCGCGTCGTGAGCGCAGCAGCACCCCGCAGTACACGTCTCGCCGAGGCGACAGCGAGCGGATCGCTCGCGCGGCCGCGTCCAGGCGCCGAATGGAGATGAATCGGTGTCGCATCCCGCCATCGCCGGTGGCGTAGCGGATCTCGAGGAGCTCGTCGCGACGGTCTCCGGCGATCGTCTGGAGGTAGCGGTGGAGCTGCCGGGCGGGAGAGTCGGCGGCGATCATCGCTGACGCTCCAGCTCGATGATGTGCTGACCGCCCGCGACCGGCTGGCGCCACGGCCCGCCTCCGCCCGCACCGGCGGTGGCGCCGGCCTGTGATCGGGGCCGGGCCGTCATTCGCATACCTCCGGCATGCGGATCGCGATCCACTCGAGCTCGCCGTTCAGCATTGGCACCTGTTCGGGGTGCCGGGCGCTCCAGGCGGCAAGTTGCTCGAGCGTCAGCTCGCCGCGACGCATCGCCGCGACACGCTGCTCCGGAGCCATCTGCCACAGCCGGCGCAGGCGGGCGTGGCGAGCGCGCTCGGCGGCCGCGAGCTGCTCGTAGAAGGTGGTCGGCACGGCTGTCGCTCCTTGCGGGTCGGGGGCTCGATCGGCCCCTGCCGCCGGCGCGCAGCGGCGGCAATCATCCGGGGCGTCGAGACCCCGGCCCGCCGGAATGGCGGCGGCCGTCATGGCTGCCTCCCGGCGCGGTCGGCGGCGAGCTCGGCGGCACAAGCGCGGCAGGTGTCCTCGCCCTCGGAGGGAAAGACGGTGTTGCGCCCGCAGGCGGCGCACCATCCCCAGTCCTCGCCGGGCTCCATCGTTCCGGCGCGCTGCGCGTACAGGATGTGCAGGTGGCGCTCGAGCGCGTCGATTCTGTCGCTGAGCGATACCGGCGCCTGGCTGCGGCTGCCGTGATGACCCAGCATCCGGTCGACGTCGGAGCGACGGACCAGCAGCTTTCGTTGCCCCGGGCGAGTGGCGGGTAGTCGCCCCCGGGCGATCCAGAGCCGGACCGTCGCGGGATGGACGCGCAACTCGGCGGCGATCTCGGCAAGCGTAAGCCAGGAATCCTCCGGCGCGTCCAGATCGTGGTCGGCCGGCCAGTCCACGGCGGCGATCGCTTGCGGCGTGGTAGTTGTGTCGTGTCGCATGACGCTCTCCTTCGGGTTGAGCGGGCTGGCGGGACGCCCCTGGCCGGGCGTCCCGCCTTCGCTTCGCCGTCTTAGGCGGCGACCGGCTCAGCCTCCTCGGAGGTCTCGCCGCCGGGACTGCGCTTGGAGTCGAGGAACTCGACGCTCTGCGCGATCACCTCGAGCTTCTGGCGGCGGCCGTTCTCGCCGTCCCACTCGTCGTGGTGCAGGCGACCCTCGACGGCGATCCGCCGTCCCTTCCCGAGGTAGTTGGCGCAGACCTCGGCCTGGCGCCCGAAGCACACGACGTCGACGAAGTCCGCGCCGCGGTCCTCGCCGTTCTTGTCGCGGCCGCGCGGCACCGCGAGGCGCAGCTGCGCCACCTTCGTCTCGCCGCGCTCGCGGAGCTCGACGTCCTGGGTGAGCCGTCCGATCAGGTGCACTGCGTTCATTCCTGGTCCCTCCTTTGCGGGATCCGGGGGTGGTTGACGTAGTCCGGCAGCGCCGGCCAGACGGCCGAGCGGAACCGAGCGACAGCGAGGGGAAGGGAGCGAAGCGACCTTGAAGCGAGAGCCGGCGCCGGCGCACGATCCGGCGTAGACAAACCAGCTCTGGCCTTCCGCCCGGAGATCGGACCGGGTGAATGCAGCGCCCCGGTCGACTGCTCGACCTGGAACGTGTGCTCCCGGGCAGCGGCGTGCGGGGTGCAGATCGTCTCGATCGCCGCAGCGGCCGCGACGAGGACGAGGACCGCAGCGGCGTAGGCAAGACCCGTGCGCTTTCGGGCACCGGTTCGGAGCGTCAGCCAAGCGGCCGCCGCAAGGGCGGCGGCGAGCCATTCGAGGGGCAGCTGAGGCACATAGGGCAGGAGGGCGCCACGGTCACGGCCCAGCGCGAGCCCGACGCGCAGCGCGTTCCCGGCGAGCAGCACGACGACCAGCAGGTCCCCGAACTGACGCGAGCCGCGACCCGATGGGAAGCGGAATAGCGCCAGCAGGAACGGCGCGGACAGCACCCTGGCGTTGGCGATCACGATCGACGCGGCGTCGCCGAGCGTGCTGTGAAGCGTCGGGTGTGGGTGGCCGCCGGGCGCCAAGCCGGGCGCGGCAGTGCCGACAAGCACGCCCACGCATGTGACCATCCACAGTCCGGCGTAGACAACCGCGACGCGCCGAGCGTGTACGCGAATCCGAGGGTGCTCGACACCACAACCGAGCGAGGGGCCCGCTTGGGTCAGTTCTGCGGCGACCATTCGCTTACGACCCATCCCGACGACGTGCGAGTGACCTGCGCGTAGGTAACGTGCAGCGTTGGCGGCAGACCGGCGTAGTCGCCCTTGCCGGTCGTCTGCTCTGAGGTGACAAGCACCCACTGCCCGGCCGTCACGATGCTCGATGTGATCGCGACCACACGGCCGCTGTTGGCCACGCCGCTCTGCTGCAGCGTCTGGTCGCGGCCGTAGCTGGCGGCGGCCTGGAGTGCCTCAGCCCGTGCTTGATCGACAGAGATCGCGGCGAGCTCGCGCTGGTCGTCGGCGACGGTCCGCGCGCTCCAGTTGACGTACAAGCGTGCGTAGTGCTCGAGGGCAGACTGTGGCGTTGGCTGGCCGGCACCGGCCGCCAGCCGGCTCTGCGTCGCCCGAGCGCCTGGGGGCATGGTGCCGCCCCGCTCCTGGTCCGGATCCGCGTTCGTCGTCGTGGTCGACGGCGTGGTCGAGGTGGACGTCGAGTTCGAGACGCTGGAGGACGGCTGCTTGGCGGTGTAGGGGTCGCTAAGCCCGCAGCCGGCGAGCGCGACAGCCGCGCTCGCGGCGAGCAGGACGGAACCGGTGTGGCGGTGTCGCATCGTCAGAGTCCTTGGGGGTGGCGTTGCACGAAGCCGCCGTACTGGTCGCCGGCGTATTGGGCGGCGATCGTCGAGGCGGGCTGCCAGCGCGGCCCGGTCGAGGGCGTCGTCGGCTGAACCGGCGCGTACCAAGCGGTGTTCATCACCACGCCGGCGACGGCGATGAACGCATGCCCTGAGTTCGCGTACACGGTGATCCACGTCCCAGGCCCGGGCTGGTCATAGCTCTCGAGCTGCGTCGAGTCCTCCGCGTACAGGCCAAGCACCCCGGCGCTGTGTAGGATGTAGCTGGTCGCGCCCGAGCAGTCGTAGCCGGAGCCGAGCACGCTCAGCGGCTGCCCGTGACCGCCGCCCCACAGGTACGGTTTTGAGATCAGCTGATTACCGGCGGCGATCGCGCGCTTGACCGCCACCGGCGCGTTCTGAGGCGCGGCGGCTAGGCCACTCGGAAGGATCTTCGCCTGCTGGCCTGGGGTGAGCGGAAGCGGGCCGCCGGCGGCGGTCGCGCACCCGGTCGTCGAGGCGTTCCCTCTCGCGGGCTGGCTGGGCGCGGTCGGGGAGATCTCGCCGAGCAGGTTGCCGGTGCCGGGGTTGGGCGCCGGTGTCACGGTCACGTGCCGCACGCCCCATGCGTCCTGGGCGGCGCGGCCCTGCCAGTCGTAGATGTCGACGTGCTGCCCGATGATCGCGCCGCCGGTGTCGCCGGCATAGAACGCGTGGTGTGTGCCGAACGGGTTGGGGGTGACGTGCTCGAAGGTCTGCAGCGGGATCACCGCCGGGTCGACGGCGATCTCGTATGCAGGCGGGCCGGCCATCAGGTTCAAGCCGGTCGCCGTGACGCCGGAGCCGTTCATTGCGTCCCACGGCGGGCCGTACGCGGTCGCGATCCACGGCCCTGCGCCTGTCGGGAACGGGCCAGTGGTCGCGACCTGGCAGGGTGGGTTGCCGGCGCCGGCGAACAGGACGACGGGCGAGATGACGATCATGAACACGCCGACTGCCGCCAGCCACGGCAGTGCTCCGTGACGGCGGCGTACCGCCACGCCGACCGGTACGGCGCGCGCGTCGGTCATGACGAGGCTCCCTGCGTTTGGCGGTACTGCTCGTGCCAGCTCGGTGTGCAGAGCTTCGCGAGTGCCTCCCACTGGTTGCCGTCGGCTTCGCGTAGTGCTGCGGCGCGGCGGGGTTGGTCGTGCTCGGGATCGGAGGAGCAGATCCAGTACTCGAGATCGCCGAGCGCGACGCGGACGGCGCCGCGGCCGCGGGCGGAGACCATGTACACGGTCGAGTAGAGGCCCTGCTGCTTGGGGAGCGCCTGGATCTGGGCGATGTCGGTCTCGGAGAGTCCGAGCGGTTCGCGGGCGTGCTCGAGATCGTCGCGGTCGTTCTGCAGGCAGAAGCTGAGCGCACCGTTCGCCAGCAGCGCACGCCCCTGCTCGTTTGAGAGGTCGCGGAAGTGCTGGGAGACGAACATCAACCAGAGCGCGTAGTGGCGCGAGCGCCGCGCGTACTCGTTCAGCCAGGCGCCCGCAGCTGGGCTCTGGGTCAACGCCCAGCCCTCCTCGATGATCAGCTGGCACTTGCCCGCCCACGCGCCGAGGTGGTCAAGCCGGCCGTCGACACGGGCGCGACGGAGCCGCTGCACCTGTCGCTCGACGTACTCGACGGTCGCGAGCATCAGCGCCGGCGTCAGCCGCTCCGACAGCCCGGTGAAGTCGAATACCGTCAGTGGCGTGTCAGCGGGAACCGTGGTCGCCTGGTCGGCGATGTGTGCGAGCGAGCCGCCCTCGCCGTACGGCTCCAGTCGCAGCAGCAGCGACTGCAGCCGATCGGCATTGGTGCCAGTGAGCTTGCCGACGGTCGCGCGGTCGGCAAGCACATCGATGAGGAGCTGCTCGCGCGGGCGCTCCCCGGTTTGGCTCGAGAGCTTGTAAGCGCGTTCGATGCCAGTGCGGATCAGCGTCTCCTCATCGGAGTCGAGTGTGCGAACGCGGCCTTCGGGGTCGTGGGCGTGCCCGATCAGCAACGCGTGCAACGCGAGCAGGAGCTCGGTCTTGTGCGCGGGCACCCGGGCGGGGTCTGAGACGTCCCACGGGCAGATGACGTCGCCACCGGCATGGCCAACCTGGACGCGGCGGGAGCCTGGGATCAGCGACGCGAGAGTGTCGTAGTGGCCGGTGCCCTGGGTGTTGCCGTGCTCGTCGGGGGTGGAGGAGCGGTCGAGGATGAACGTGCGACCGCCTTGAGCGATGTAGCGCAGGCACAGCGCGTTGGTCAGGACGGTCTTGCCGCCGCCGGACGGGCCGACGATCAGCGTCACCCGGCGCGGGTGGACGGGATCGAAGGGGTCGGCGCGCTCGAGCGTGCCGCCCGGATCGGCGGTTCCCACGATCACCCCGCCTGGCGAGCCGCACCGGCTTGAGGTCAGCGCGACGCAGTGCGCGATGTTCCGCTGCGCGTAGCTACGGGTAGCGCGCAGCTCGTCTATGCCGAGCGGCAGCGTGGACGTGAACCCGGGCAGGCACAGCCTCCGGCCGCGGATCACCCGGGCGTTCGTGAGGGCGTGAAACTCGGCGGCGGTCTGCTTGACGGTCCGGTTGAACTGCTCGAGGCGGCCGTGCGGGTCGCGGATCGAGCAGTAGATCCCGACCCGGTACACGCTGGCGCCGATCTCCGCTGCGAGCTCGGCATCGACAACGGCGGCTTCCTCAAGTGCCTCCTGTTCGTCGGACCCCACGAGCCGGGCGCGGCGCTCCTTGTAGAGCACCGCGGCGCGCAGCCGCTTCCACCGTCTGCGTTGCCGCGCCTGCTCGCGAGCGCGGCCGCCCACGGAGATGTGGACGGCGAGCGTCGCCGGAAGTGGGCAGCACAGCAGGTGGGAGAGCCACGACGGGTCGGTGTGGAGGGGCGGCGATCCGAGGTGCAGGATCTCCTCGAGGGTCCCGTCTGCGTGGCGCAACCAGCCGGGATCTTCGCCGGCGTCGATCCCGCACTCGGCGCCCTCGCAGCACGCCGTCACCAGCCGATGACGTGCGCCACGCGCCTCCTCGACAGTGGTGGCCTCGGCGACTTCGCAGCCAGCCGCGAGCGCCAGGAAATCGCACTCCTCATCGGCCGCTGGGTGCAAGCGCTCCCACAGCAGCGCGAGCGTCTGCGTCCCGTCGAGGAGGTAGGTCTCGATCCCGGCCGCGCGCAGCGCGGCCTCGATCTGCGAGGTGACCCGGACGCTGTCGTCGGCCGCGTCGCGATGTCCCGACAGCATCGTTCGGCCGCGTGACATGGCGGCGAGCGCCTTGAGCTGCTCCCGCGGATCCTCTAGGCGCGGGAGATACGGGACGGCGACCCACCAGCGCGCGGCGATGGCGGGCTGTTCGGCGCCGGCTGCAGCGAGGACGGTCTGAGTCGTTGCCTCCAGCAGTAGTTCGCGCGCGCCCGCGAGTTCGTCGTGCCCGGCGGCCCGATCGGCAGCCGCGGCCGCCTGAGCCAGCTCGAGATCACCGGCGAGCGCTTCCTTCATCGGGACCGGGTCTGTCTGGGCGTAGACGACGATCCCTTGGTGGTCAGGGATCGCCCGGCACACGTTCGCGTAGGCGCGCTCGATCGTCGCAAGCGACGTCGGGTCGGCGGTGACGGCGTTCGGGACCCGCTCGCACTCAATCAGGCGCACATACGCGCCAGCCGTCGTGACGATCAACCCGTCAGGCTCGACGAGCGAAACCGGCAACAGCTGCGCAAGCGACCCGCTCACGTGCCGACTCCCTCGAGCACGGGCTCGAGCTCACCCTCCGAATCCGGAGCGGCGTCGAGGACGAGGCCGCACCTGTCCGGCTCGGTCGGTGGCGCGAACTGTTTGGGCTGCCGGCGGTAGCGGTAGAGCGCGAGCAGGTAGCGGCCGGGGCCGATCGCCTGGCCCTGCAGCGCGAGTGCGACGCTCGCGACGAACGCGAGCGCCAGCACGACGACGGTCACGGTCGCGCGGAGCCCGAACGGCGAGAGCCGCACCGCGCCGTACAGGACGGCGGCCGAGACAGCAAGCGCGACCCATCCGGGCCAGGTCAGCCCGTAGTAGCGCTCGCGGTCGTTCAACCGCCGGAGCGTCGGGGTCATCGCTTGCCCCGTCCGGGACGGTTGCCAGTCCGCGGCGGCGGAGGCGGCTGTGTGAAGTTGCGGGTTGCTGGCTTGGGCGACGAGGCCGGTCGCGGCGGCCGCATCTCGGCGGAGCGCGGGGTGGGCGCACCGGGACGTGTCGCTGAACGCGCAGCGTCGCGCTGCGCGGCCGGACGGGTTTGTCCGGCACTCGGCTGAGAGCCACTCGCTGCGCGCGCGCCCGACTGAGCCGAGGCGCCGCCGCTACCCGCCCCCGCTGGCGCCGAGCGCCCGCGGTCTGACCCGAGGCCAGCCTGCGCCCGCCCTCCCCCTTGGCGGGTGGTGCTGTTTGCGGTGGGTCCCGGAGCTGCCGCCTTGCCGGCTGGGGGTGCGTACCACCCCGCGGTTCCCGCCTTCGCCATCCGCACGGCGACAGCGCCGGCCCGAGAGCGGCCCACGACCGCCGAGGCGTGCGTACCAGCCGCTCCCGCCGCCGCGCGGCCGCCGGCAGCCGCGGTGCCGAGCACCCCGTGCCGGGCGACATAGCCGACTGCGCGGCCGCCACGCACGACCACAGCCCCTCCTGCCCCGGCAGATGCCAACTCGCCGCCGGCGCCACCGGTTGCCTGCGCGACCCGCGCGCCGAAGCGCCGCAGCGAGCTCGAGGCGGTTGATTGCGGTGCCGGCGTGCGCACACTGCCGCCAGAACCGCGTTGGCTGAGCGCGAGCAACCCGCCGAGCTGCATCCGGAGCAATCCCATCGCCTCACGCGCGGCGCGCAGGCACATCCACAGCGACGCGGCGCCCGCGACCGCAAGCAGCACGCCGCCGAGCAGCGAGCCAACAGAGCTGTTCCCCGCGATCAGCGGCCCGGCTGTGCCCGCATCCCCGACAAGCAGCGCGCCGACCGCGAACAGGGTCGCCCAAACGACCGGTACAGCGATCAGCAGCGCGACGGCCGACGCCCACGCGCGCGCTACGGCGGCGCCCGAGTCGGTCGCGACCAGCCCGATCGTGATCGGCCCGGTGGCGTACAGGAGCGCACCGAGCAGGATCAGCACGACCTTCAGAAAGATCAGCGACAGCAGCTCGATCGCGACCAGCGCCATCAGCGCCAGGTCGATCAGCTGCCAGCCGCCCAGCGCGACCCCGTCGACGGCGTAGAGCATCAGCTTGTGCAAGCCGGTCACGACCGCGGGCAGGGTGAGCACCATGTGGGTGACCGTGTCCGTCATCGCGGCCGCCTCGGTCCACCAATATGGGTAAGAGACGAGTAGCGCCGCGATCGCTACGACCCTCGCGATCGGCACTGCGACGTGGCCGCGCTCGCCAAGCATCGCGCGGGTCGTGCCGTACACGAGCGTGAGCGGCAGCAGACCAACTCCGATCCAGGTGAACAGGTCGCGCAGCCCGTTTATCCCGGCGAACCCGTAGATCGTGTGACCAGTCGGGCTTGTGACCGTGCCCGCGTAGTTCGGGACAGCGACGATCCACTCCATGATCTGAACGCCCTCGCTCGCCCACGAGCGCGGGATCAGCATCCGAACCAGAGCCCCGATTGTGGTGAGGATGAACTTGCTCGCCAGCCCGATCGTCCAGCTGAACGCGCCGAGCACCGCGTGTCCAATCGTGCCGAACACGCTTCCAATGGCGCCGCCGATCGTGCTGAAGATGCTCGCGGTCACGAGCGGCACATGAACCCCGGTAGCGGCCGCTACCGGAACGGCCCCGACGAGCAAGAGAGTGCTCGCCGCCGCGGCGGCGACCGCGATCCTTCTGCCTACGCGCATCGCTACTCGTCGCCTCAGGCGAGGATCGCCGGGATCACGATCAGGATCAGCATGATCCCCCCGATCACCCGGAACAGATGATCGGGAGCGCGCTGCGAGCCAGCGATCATCAGTCCAGCGATGAGGACCAGCACCAGGCCGACACCGGTGCCGATCAGCCATTCCCAGTTGCTCGTGAGCGTCGAGATCAGCGTCTTGAACGCACCCGCACCGGTCGGCGCCGTGCCGTTCAGACCTGCCGCACGCAGCGCCGCCATCTGAGCGCCGGCGCCCGCGAGCGCCGCCGCGGCGATGACCAGCTTGAAACGACGGAACCTGCCTGTCATCGAGGCCTCCTCCTGTAATAGCGGTTAGACATGGACAGTAGCAGATTACCAAACCTATCTCCCATTTAGAGCCTTCTAATCCGATACTAACCGCTGTCAGTATCGGAGAGCGCGGAACCGTCATGTCGAGTCCCGGGAGGCGCGCTGCGGGCGTCGAGTAGCTGACGGCGACCCCGTTCGGCCGTTTGCCCCCGCAAGAAAACGGCTCGCTGTCACGAA
The DNA here is from genome assembly GCA_963704385.1 of uncultured Solirubrobacterales bacterium. GTDB lineage: Bacteria > Actinomycetota > Thermoleophilia > Solirubrobacterales > Solirubrobacteraceae > Palsa-465. Next base: position 2,645,125 of record OY969904.1, on the reverse strand, counting down.
CGAGCTAGTTCGTGACTTACCCCCATGTGAGCACGCAGCCGGCACGCCGTTCGAGACCCGATGTCGAGCGGATCGTGGAGGAGCGGTTCCCCGAGGGTCTGATACGAGCGCTGCGGGGCAAGTTTTCTTCGGCCGCGTACGCCGACTGCGAGGACGCCGTCTCCACCGGGTTCGAGAAGCTTGTTGCCAAGGGCCCGACGCACAACCCCGAGGGCTACGTCACCACGACCGCGGTGAATGCGCTCAAACGGAAGCTGCGTCGAGCAACGTTCCAGCAGCTCGAGCTCGATGACGACGGCGAGCCACCGGCCGACGCGTGGTCGGACCCGACCTTCGATGCGGTCGAAGCCGAGGACGCCGTCAAGTTCGCCCGGGGGACCGTTGATCGTTGGGAAAGTCGGAACGTGAAGACGACCACGTTGCTCGTGATCGATGCGGCGATGCTGGGCGAGCCGCTTAGTAGCAACGAGCTCGCCGAAAAGCTCGAGGAGCTCCTTGGCCAAGACGTGCTACCCGACACGGCCCGTCAATGGCGGAAGCGCGGGCTCGACCGGCTCCGCGACGAGCTCGTTGCGGCGGACCTTCTGGAACAAAAGGAGAACACATGAATAACGGCTCCGTGCCCGTCTCGCCGGCCGCCCTAGAAGACCTCATGGAGTCTGCGACCGTCCTGTCCCAGGACCACGGCGACCTAGTCGCCGAAGCGGTCCGAGCAGCACGAGAACAGCCACTCGATGAGGACAACGCGCGCCGGTTGTACACCAGGATCCTGGAGATTCTTCACCGGCATGACGGCGGCGACCTCTCCGAGGTCGAACGCGCAGTGCTCGCCGAGAACTTGCAGACCGAAGTCGAACGGATCGTGGGATCAACTAGCCGCCCGTCCTCCGAGTTGACGGGCGTCCCGTTCGTGACCCGCAACGGGTTGGAGCCGAGGGACGTCGTGCCGGTCCCCACCTTCAACGGCAAGGCGATCCCGATGACCGAGGGCTACGTCGACGTCGAGAAGCTGGCTCTATGGAAAGGAAACCATCGGCTCGCCCTCGTGGTCCGGGAATTCGAAGAGCGCAACGGCCGGTCGCCTGACCCAGACGAACTGGTCAAGCTCATGCAAGGGGCGATCCATCTACCGAGTCTGGATAAGACCGACCCGTTCAAGCTCAAGCCGCTGGCCGACAGCGTCGCTCGCAAGGGCGTCGAGGTCGCGCCGATCGTCACGTTCGAAGGCGAGCCGAAGGACGGCAACCGGCGCATCGCCGCCTCCCTGCTAATCCTGTACGGCAAGGAGTACGGCGCCGCCGAGAAAGAGCGTGCCCGATACATCCGAGTCTGGAGGGCGCCGGCGCGCACGACCGACGACCAGTTCGACGCGATCGTTGTCTCTCGCAACTTCGAGAGCGACTACAAGGAGCCATGGCCCGAGTTCATCAAGGGACGCCTCGTGGTCGAGGACTACGAGAACCGCAAGCGGCAGATCAAGGGTCGCGTAACGCGTGCCGAGTTGAAGCGGATCCGCCAGGAGGTGGCCAAGGACTTCGCCATCAAGCCGGCCGAGGTCGAGCGGTACGACAAGATGGTCTACTGGGCCGATGATTTCAGCGCCTATCACCAAGAACACGGCCAGGAGCCGGCCGCCGTCCGGTACAAGACGGAGAAGAACTTTCAGTGGTTCTACGAGATCGACGCGGGGCGAGGCAACGAGAAGCTGACTCGTAAGCTCGACGGCGACGACGAGCTGAAGGGCGTGGTCTACGAGCTGATGTTTCACGTCCTCGACAGCGGCGCCCAGGTGCGTGATCTGCATCGCGTCGTCGGCGATGCCGAGACCGCCGCGATGCTGCTCAAGGCCCACGAGATGATGAACCGCGATCCTGACGGGGCACTCGACATGGTCGATGACGCGATCACGGAGGCGAAGCGGCGCAACGTCAGGCGACGGTCGATCGGGTTTGAGGACTTCTTGAAAACGATGGTCGATCGTCTCGGAACCACGCCTCCAGACCAATGGAACGCCGTCGACACGGAGTCTGCTGTTGGAGGTGCGGAGAATCATGACCTCGACGCTCGGGGCGATTGAGGGACAGGCCACAGTGCGGTCTGCCCACGGTGAGCAAATTCAATGACCTTCGCTGAGGTCTGCCTGCGCCCCGACCGGTGCGGGGTGGAGATCATCCCCGACCGAGGACCAGCCATTGATTTGGCCGACGAGCTTCGTCGTCGGCATCCAGCCCTCCAAATCCGGCATTCGCGAGGCCGACTACAGGTCACATTTGCGGGGGCAGAACTGCTTCTCTGCGAGCCCGATTGGCTGGAATGGTCCGCGGACGCTCGGCGCGCGGTCGAGAACCGCCACCGTGCTCGCCGCGACGCCCCAGGGGTTCTGCAAGAGGCGTCGAGACTACGTGGAGTGGCGGCCGGCGAGCTTCGAGAAGGCCTTCCCCGTACGGCTTCGGTCGAGGTCCTCGATGAGCACCAACTCCTCAACGTCGCCCTCATGACAATCCCGGGGGGTTGGGGCACGTGCATCTTCGACGAACAGGGCACCGGGAAGACACCGACTGTGATCGCTGCTTTCGACGTCCTCGTTGAGCGCCACGACGCAGAGGTGCTGCTGGTGGTGGCGCCCAAGTCGATGGTCGGCGAATGGGCCGAGGAGTTTCGCCGCTTCACGCGAGACCTGTACCGCGTCGCCGTCATCGAAGGATCGAGGTTGCAGCGCACGAAAGCCCTCACCTCGGGCGCGGACGTCATCGTCATCAACTACGAGGGCGCGATCACACTGCTGGACGACCTACGTCTCCTGACACTCCGCTCGAACGTCGTGCTGGCTGTCGATGAGTCGTTCAACGTCAAGAATCCCGATGCTGCTCGGACTGCGGCAGTGGCGGATCTCCGTGAGTGGTGCGTCCGCTGCTTTGTTCTCTGTGGAACGCCGGCGCCGAACTCGCCGCGGGATCTCGTCGCGCAGGTCGACCTGGTGGACTTCGGCATGACGTTCGACGGGCTCGCACCGCTAGACGACCCCGACCACGAGCGAGCTGTCATCGGGGAAGCGCTCCGCGCCCGCGGCCTTTTCAGCCGAAATCTCAAGAGCGAGGTCTTGCCGGATCTTCCGGACCGCGATTTCGCCGAACTTCGCGTCCATTTCCAATCAGAGCAACGCCGACTTTACGCGGCGGCCCTCGACGGGTTGATCACCGACGTCGAAGGGGTCGACGACCTGGAATACGACCGGCGACGAATGGCATTCGGCGAACGACGCAGCGCCCTACTGCGCCTGTGCTCCCACCCGGCTGCGGTCGTCCCCACCTACACCGAGACGCCAGCCAAGGTCGCGGCGCTCGACGAGCTGCTGCCCGACCGCGTCGCACGTGGGGAGAAGATCGTGCTGTGGTCCTTCTATCGCTTCAGCCTCGACGTCCTCGCGAGCCGCTATGCCGAGTACGGCATAGCCCGGATCGACGGATCGATCCCCGACGTCGCAGCACGGCGCGAGGCGATTCGCCGGTTCCAAGAGGACGACGAGACGATGATCTTCCTCGGGAACCCCGCCGCGGCAGGCGCCGGGATCACGCTGCACCGGGCCGCGCTAGCGGTTTACGAGTCGTTCTCGAACCAAGCGGCCCACTTCATGCAAAGCCTCGACCGGATCCACCGACGAGGACAACAGCGGCACGTCGAATACGTGGTCCTACTGTGTGACGGATCGCTCGAGGAACTCGAGTACGAGCGGCTCTTGAAGAAGGTCGACGCGCAGGCAGACCTCCTCGGAGATCCCGTGCCGTATCGGCCGACCCGCAGCGTTATGTTGTCCGAGCTCCTCTGGGCCCGCGACCACCTGGAGGATTGAGTGGGCGCGCCATCAGTCGCCCACGAGCAGCGCGTCGCAGAGCTCGGGACGCTTGCAGCGCTGGCAGGGTTCACATCGATGACGACCATGCCTTGGCGGATCCGGCCCGACGTCGTCAGAACGTGTCCGGCAACCGCCGCCCTCTTCCTCGGCGACGCCAAAGAGACGGAGCGGCCTGGTAACGCGGCAACCTACGGGCGTTTACGCTGGTACGCGCTCGCCGCCGCGGCCACGTCTCGGCCGGGTCGTCGGATTACCGTGGCCCTTGCCGTCCCCGGCGAGCGCCAAACTAGGCCTTTCGAGCGACTCCTAGCAAGGGCGATGTTGGCTGGGCTGTGGCCCGGGATTCCGACGACGACCTGGATCGGTGATACGGCGGTGATCGCTGTCAACGCCATCGTGCCGTAGCGCGACCGACCGAACCAGCCCGTATCTTTCTCAGGCGTGCCGATCAGGGACGTCCAAATGCCGCTGCGCGCGATCGACCTGTTTTGCGGCGCCGGCGGCCTCAGCGAAGGCCTCCGGGCCGCGAACTACGACATCAGCTATGCGCTCGATCGGGACGAAGACTCGATCGAGACGTACCGGCACAACCACCCCGACGTTGAAGCTGAATGCCACCCGATCGAGGACCGGACCGCCGAGCAGATCGCTGAGGCCGCGGGCGGCAGCGTCGACCTGATCGTCGGAGGGCCGAGCTGCCAAACCTTTAGCACCGCCGGCCGCAAGAACGGTTGGGTCCGCAAAGGGGACCCACGAAACGACCTTTGGAAGAAGATGCTCGCCCTCGTCGAGTATCTGAAGCCGCAGGCCTTCCTGCTCGAAAACGTGCCCGGGATGCTCTACTGGAAGCGCGGGGAGTTCGGCGCCGAGGTGCTCGATGAGTTCGAAAAGCTCGGCTACGCCGTGTCGCGGGAGATTTTGCTGGCTGCGGATTACGGGGTGCCCCAGCGCCGTCGGCGGTTGTTCATCGTGGGGATCTACGGCGACGTGCCATTCCGATTCCCCGACCAGACTCACATGGGCGGATGGCGCCGCGACTATCTCGAACTTTGGGAAAAGAAGCGCCGCGAGCAGGGGCTGCTGCGTCATATCCGAACGTGGGAAGCCATCGGAGATCTACCTCCGGCTCAGGCGGATGGAAACGTCTCGGCAACCCCGGACAATGGGCGGCTGACCCCATTCTCCCGTCGCATGCGCGGCCGCCGTCGCAGCGGTCACATAACTGGGCACGCGCCGTTTCCTATCTCAGCGGATCACGCCGAACTGATCGCGCACGTACCGCAGGGCGGCACTTGGCGTGATATCCCCCGTCATCTGCTGCCTGACCGGTACCGTGGCATGCGCCGCACCGACAGCACGAACCTCTTCGGCCGCCTGTCACCCGACCTGCCGGCGTACACGATCACGACCCAGTTCAACAATGTCACGACGGGATGCTTTGCCCACCCGTATCACGACAGGGCGCTCACAGCGCGTGAGGCGGCGCGACTCCAAACATTCCGCGACGACTACGAGTTCTTCGGGAACAGGACCTCCGTCTGTCGCCAGATCGGCAACGCTGTACCGCCGCTGCTCGCCCACACCCTCGTCTCGGCCATCGCTAGGTCCGTGCTGGGTGACGAAGTTGGGGAGCAGCTGCATCCGGCCCCGAAGCCGATAAAGCCTGCTACCGCGCTCCCGGCACCGCCGGCGACCGACAAGAAGACGCAGGCCCGAATGCAGCGTCAGGCACGGCGTGACACCAAACCGGAGCTACTGCTGCGGAAGGCCCTTACTCGAAAAGGGCTGCGGTACCGGGTCGACTACGCGCCCATCGAGACGGTGCGTTCCAAGGCTGACATTGTGTTTCCGAAGATCAGGCTCGCGATCTACTGTCACGGCTGCTTCTGGCACGGCTGTCCCGAGCACTCGCGAGCCACGAAGTCCAACACGACCTGGTGGGCCGACAAGATCGCCGCGAACCGCAACCGCGACGGCATCACGAAGACCGCGCTCGAGGCGGCTGGGTGGACGGTAGTGCGGATCTGGGAGCACGAGGCGCCCGAAGCCGCCAGTGATCGAATCGCCTCGATAGTCTCGACGATGTCGTACGGAACTGAGCTCACCCCTTCCCGCGCGGGTTAGGTGGGTCGAAGGATTGCTCCCTCACGCCAGGAGCGGCAACGTTGACATCGACGCCGTCGTGGCCGCTTCGGTGCTTGCGGCCGCCCGGCGTTCGGCTAGCTGCTAGCGCTCGAGCACCGGCCGGGATCGAGCCGTGCGCTATGTGCGGCATGCGCGCTTGTAGCGAAGCTCAGGTGCCCGGGTAGGTAGCCGCCATCGTCCCGCTTTCGTCGCGACGCGCTCCTGTGGAGGGTTGGGGGTATGAAGCAGTTGTGGCGAGAAGCAGAGGCCGGCGATGGACAGGGGCCTGGCGCACAGTCTGGTGCGGCAGTCGGGTCAGCTGTTCTATTGCCCGGCCTGTGTGCAAGGTCTCATCAACGGCCGTTTGGCGGGGTTATGGCAGCCCTACGTAGCCGGCGAGGGTGGAGTGATGGTTTTTGGCGTCGGCGCGGATCTGGTCGGTGCCGGTCTCAACGACGGAGAAGCCGGTGCGGTCTCCGTCTCCGTTGATTACGTCGGGGCCGTGCTGGCGGCGCGGGTCGTCGGTGACGATCGCGACGTGGGCGGCTGATGGATCGGCGCCGAGCGAGAGGCCGTAGACCGCCGCGTCGCCAGGAACAGCCCGATAGCCGCTGGTTGCCGGATGCCAGTCGCGGTGGGCGAGGCCCCACTCGTAGAAGCTGACGGCCCTACCGTTGATCTCTCCCGGGCCGTAGCCGTAGGTCAACTGGACTCCAGCTTTCTGCCAGACCCAGGCCGCGAAGTCCGCACACCACTCCTCGGACGTCTCGCCGCTGGGGCAGTCCCCTGCGCCGGCGTTCCAGTAGGCGCTGAACTTGTTGCAGTACGTGTTGAACGGGTCGGTGCTGTACCCGACCTGGCTGCTGGCGATCGCCACGACGCGCTGACGCACGCTCAGGCCGGCAAGGGTCGCGCTACTCGGGAGCGGGAAGGAGTCGGAGTTCCCGAGCACGCTGTTCATCGCCGCTGCCAGGATGACCACGACCACTGCCGCCCCGAGACCCAGCGTGACCCGACGTCGCGACCGACGCGAGCGCACCGCGCTCGGTCGACGCCTCTCAGAGACGGACGACGGCCCGTCAACCCGGGACCGCGCCTGCGGCTCCGGCGGCTGATTCCCACGGCGCAGCTCACCCGTCTCCCGCCTGAGTTCACGGATCCCGGCCCACTCCTGGCTGCTCGGTCCCGAGTGCTGATGTTTGGTGGTGTCGTTCGGTCTGATGTTTTTCGTCATCGTCCAGCGATCAACTTGGCTACGTCGGCCTTCGTAATGAATTCGTAGGTGGCGCTGACGCGCGCGTCGGCGGCCTGCGTGAGCAGCGAGACAGCGGTAGCTACGGCGATGGATGTGGGGACCAGAGTGCGGTCGGGCATGGAGGCTCAGTTCGCCGGGGATCGGATCGACTTGCCTGCCGTGTTCGTCAGGACGCGGGTACCTGTACCGCGGCGACGGAGTTGCCTGGGCCGATGTCGGCGCAGCGATCGTGGAAGGGCAGGTTCTTGAATCGCTGGGCTAGGAAGGTTTGCCCCTGCGCAAAGAACGGGGTGCCGGCTTCGGAGTGGTTGAGCCCCTTGTAGACGTGGAACTCGACCGCAGCGCCGCGGCGACAGTAGCTGTACGCGAGCTGCTGGACGTCACTTGTGACGGTGACGCCGTCACCGATCCGGTCCGACAGGCCGTTCGCGATGAACAGCGGCCCGCGTGGGGTTCCGCTTCGGCCCATGAGGCTTTGATCGAACATGCGGACGAAGACCGGGATCTTTTCGATGTCCTGGTAGCGCGGCTTGAGCATCTGCTTGGTCGTGAGGCCGGTGAAGGTGCCCGCACACTGAGTCTGATCGGCGCTGGCGACCTTGATGCCTTCGGGCGTGTAGAACCTGTACAGGTCGCGCACATCGAAGCCTCGAGCGAGGCCGTCCAGGTAGGAGGGGATCTGCCCGGTCCAAGGTGAGTTGGGGTGGTTGATGTAGGTGAGCTCGTGGAACAGGTCGACCGGTATTCCGCCCTCGGCAACGCCGACAATGTCGAGGTGCGGGGCGTACGTTGGGGCGAGTTCGGAGGCGAACTCGGTGGCGACCGCGCCGCCCGAATAGCCGAGCATCCCGACTGGCGTCGAAGCTTCCGGCACACCGAGCCAGGTCTCAGCGGCTCGGATGGCATCGAGCGTTTGGTACCCGCTCAGCTGGCCAACTCCGTAGGCGGCGTCCTCGCCCTCGTAGTCCGCCATGAGGACGGTGTCACCCGCGTGAGCGAGGCTTGTAATGAAGCCGGTCTCGCCCTCGGTACCCGCCCTGAGGGTGTAGCTCGGATCGCACTGGGAGCCGAGCGCGTCGTACGACGTCTGGTAGGAGAAGAGTCGAGTCGGGCTGACGGCAGACTGTCTGTGAGGCTGGAACACCGTGACGACCGAGACCGTTCGGCAGCCGAGTTCATCGGTCGTGACGTACAGGAGCTGGGTCGTTTTGAGTGGCGTGTTCGCGTTGCCGTCGCCGGGTGCGATCGTCCGGGTGCGCAAGATCGTCCCGGGTACGTCGTGCGTGAGCGACCTGACCCACTTGTAGAAGGGATCGGTCGTGGGCAGCGCCACGCTCGGGGTCCCCGCGCCCGCGGCTGGAGCCTGAGCATTAGCGTTGACGCAGGTCGCGGGGCTGGCGATAGCGGGAGCGGTCCTCGTTCGTGTCAACAGCGCGGCGGTGGAAGTTCTCGCACGCGTGGCTGCTACGGGTTTTGACGAGGCGCTGCCGCCGCAGGCAGGCAACCCGATCGCGACCGTCAGGATCGCGGCGCTCGTCCATGCGATGCTAGGCAGGCGAGCTCGCCATCTCGCCTCGGTCCTGGGCGCTTTTGGGATGTGGTGCATGGCGGCTGCGGCTCCAGGTGCGCGCTCATCCCGAGAGCCCATCGCACCGATTGCGCCGTGCGCCGGCTCGGAGGTGGTGGTGATGCGCCTCCACCGCGTGCCGGCGGCAGCAAGACGGCGGCACATGCGTCGCCCGACGCGGCCGAAGTATGTGCGCGATCGCATCAGCCCCGGACGCGGGGGCTTCGGCCAAGCTTCGGCCGGGAAGTCGATGTCGATTCTGAGGCCGCCGCCGGCTCGGGCTTGGGCGGTGACGGTGGCGTCGTGGGCGTTGGCGATTGCTCGCACGATCGCGAGGCCGAGCCCGGCCCCGTCGGTGGAGCGGCCTGCGTGAGGGTTGAGTCGCTGGAACGGTTGGAAGAGACGGGTGAGTTCGTTAGTCGGAACCAGCGGGCCGGTGTTCGCGATCGTGAAGGTGGCGCGTCCTGCTCTCGTGTGCGTGGCGATGTCGATCCGTCCGCCCGGAATGTTGTGACGCACGGCGTTCGCGACCAGGTTCGCGACGACGCGCTCGACCAGCCGCGGGTCGCCGGTTAGTCGGGCGGGCTCCAGCGTTGTCGTGCGCCTGAGCCCGTGATGATCGTGGGCTCGCAGCACTTCGGCGGTGATCGCGGCGAGGTCGACGCGTTCCCGTTGCAGACGTCCGTACTCGCCGCGGGCGAGCGTGAGCAACGCTTCGAGCAACCGTTCTTGCCACTCGCAGCTTGCCGCGACTTGCTCGCCCATCCTCCGCAAGGTGGCCGTGTCTACGTTCGGGTCAGCGAGCGTGACCTCCGCGAGCGCGAGCTGGAAAGCTATCTCGCCGCGCAGCTCATGAGCGGCGTAGGCGACGAAGCACGCGTCAGCATCGGCCGGCTTCGTGGCTGCGGATGTTGTCAGTGTCGCGACGCCCATTACCCAGCCGCTGCCCCGTGGATAAGTCCCGGATCCACGGCCTATGACCCTGCGACGAAGCGGGCCACGGTGGCCTTGGTGATGACCCCGTGGGTCACGCCGACGCACGCGTCGCCGGCCCGCAGCACCGCCGGCTGCTGCGGGCTAATCCCGGCACTGGCGAGCATCTCGTGGGTCAGCTGGCCGCTGCTGGTCGGGTCGGGGAAGTTCGGGAACCCGTGGCTGCGGATGCAACGGGCGAACGCCAGCATCGCGGCGTCGCTCTGCACCCCAGTTTGGCCTGTGCCGGGACTGCCGCCGTTCACGTGCAGGCAGGCCGTCTGGGCCGCCTGGGCCTGGGGGTTGCCGGCCGCTTGTAGCGCGCTCTCGATGGCTTCCTTATGGTTCCCTCCGGTCGGGTCGGGGAAGTTCGTCACCCCGTGGGAGCGCATGCAGCGGGCGTACGCGAGCGCTCCGCTCGGCGTCGACGCCGTCGTCTTGGCGGCGGTCGTGGAGGAGCCGCCGCCACAGCCGGCGGCGAGTAGCGACACGGCGGCAGTCGCGATGACGGTAGTGAGGATGTGTGGATAGCGGCAGTGCATGTTGGTCGAGTCCTTCCAGTCGAAGAGGGAAGCCAGTCAAATCCTCAGGGCGAGCGGTTCGCCGGTCCGCTCAGGCGGCTCGCTGATCGCAGGCTTGCGCGCGGCGCGCGGCTGGACGCGCCAGACGGTCGCACCGATCAGCACGAGCGCGGCGGCGACGAAGATCCCGGTCTCGAGCACCTGCAGCGGCCAGTAATGGCTTGGTGGCTGGTAGGTGACGAGCTGCTGCACGTGATGTGACAGCGCGATTTCGCAGCGGAGGACGGCTCCGCCCGCCGGCCTGTTTGGACCAGGGTTCGGCACCTGTCCCGCCGCGACTGCCGGGCATGTGCGGACGAGTAGATCGTGCAGTCGCACGATGCCGAGGACGCGGCGTGGGGGATCCACGATCGCGGCCGACACCATCCAGGCATTGGGGATCGGGGGCGGGGACGCGCCGACGCTGACACCCGACGGTGTCGAGAGGAACTCGACACCCTTCCCCAGCGCCGGAGAAGCCAGGACTTCCTTGCTCGCGAGCAGGTGCGGGCGGACCCAGCCCGTGAACGCGATCCGCACCGCGACGAAGCCGAACAGCGTCGCGACCATCGCCGGCAGCGTGCGGCGCATCAGCGCGCCGGTTGCAACCCCAAGCGCGAACGCGAAGGCCGCGTAGCCGATCGCGACGACGCCACGCGCGGTGAACACGCTCGGGGCAAAGCGGTTCAGGTTGACGGCGTCAAACGGCGCGAACCACCAGCTGACGAGCCAGCTCGCAAGGCCGGCGACGCCGAGCGCCGCGACCCCGACGAGCGCAACGCGGACCGACAACCAGCGCCGGCGGGTGACGCTCTGCGTCCAAGCGAGGCGGTAGCTCCCGCTCTCGAGCTCACGCGCCAGCAGTGGGGCACCCCAGAACATCCCCAGCAGTGCAGGGACCGCGAGCAGCGCCGGGCCGAGGAGATCCGCCAGCGCCACCTCGTGATCGCTGAGCTCCTGGCAGTCGTTGCCCGCCCGGCAGTGCGCGCCGCCGAGCGAGTGATAGACGTCGCGCAGGTGGAGGCCTGTCACGAGCACGAGCACGGCGAACGCGGCGAGCAGGCCGAGTGTGACGAGCGCCTGCGTGCGGAATTGGCGCCAGGCTACCCAGATCATCGGCCGATCCCGGCTGGCGCGGCATCGGTTGACGGGCGGCCCATGTAGGCAAGGACGATGTCTTCCACGGTGACCTCCTCGACACTCCACGCCGGGTCGATGATCGGCTCCTCGGTGCGGACGAGCAGCGTGCTCTGGCGCTCGGTATGGGTCTCCTCGACAACTTGCTGGCTGGCCGGCAGCCGCGCGCTGTCACGCCGCGGTCCGCTCAGCCGGCGGTGGTTGGCGAGCAACTCGTCGACCTCGCCGGAGAGCTGGACGCGACCCTCGGCGACGAGGATCAGGTAGTCGCACACGCGCTCAAGGTCAGCGACGAGATGCGAGGAGAGCACGACGGTCGGCGTGTGCTCGGCCGTGAACTCCATCAGGCCCCCGAGGAACTCGCGGCGCGCGAGCGGGTCGAGCGTAGCGACGGGCTCGTCGAGCACGAGCAGCTCTGGTCGCTTGGCGAGCGCGAGCGTCAGCGCGAGCTGCGCGCGCTGCCCGGCGGACAGCGTGCCGGCGCGCTGCGTACGGTCAAGACCGAGCCGCGCGACCCGCGCCTGCGCGAGCGACGCGTCCCAGCCTGGGTTCAGCGAAGCGCCGAAGCGCAGATGATCGGTTACCGATAGGGACTGGTACAGCGGCGTCTCCTGGGCGACGAAGCCGACGCGCGCGAGCTGCGCGGGCGTTGCGGCGACCTCCTCTCCAAGTACGGCGATCGAGCCCACGCTCGGCTCGATCAGGCCGACCGCGAGGTGCAGCAGCGTCGTCTTGCCGGCGCCGTTCGGGCCGACGAGGCCGGCGACACGTCCAGCCGGGACCTCGAACGTGCACCCCGAGAGCGCCCACCGGTGCCCGTAGCGCTTGCCGAGGTCGCGGGTCGCCAGCGCGACGCTCACGCTACCCCCTCGATCCGGGCGGATCGGACAGCGTCGCGAAAGAGCGCCTCGATCGACTCCTCGTCAAGGCCGGCGCGCCGGGCCTTGACGATCCAGCCGCGCAGCTCGCGGCGCAGCGGCCCGTGCGCGGCGATCGCGGGATCGGCGAGCGAGGAGCCGGTGACGAACGTGCCGACGCCGGGCCGCGCGGCGACGAGCCCGGTGTGCTCGAGCTCGCGGTAGGCCTTCAGCACGGTGTTCGGGTTGATCGCAAGCCGCGCGACGACCTCCTTGACCGTCGGCAGCTGGTCACCCTCGCTCAGCAGGCCGAGACGGAGCGCGTGACGAACCTGCTGAACGATCTGCATGTACGGCGATACACCAGAACGCGAGTCGAGATGAAAGTCGATCACGGCTAAGCCTCCATAGCACTAGCTCGATAGCACTTTAGATGACTAGGCGACTATCCGTCAAGAGGCTGCCGCGATGCGTTCCAACCTCGCGGCAAGCGCAACCGCCGGGACCGCTGAGTCGACGCCGTGACGCAGCCGGTCGCGCTCGTGGCGAGAGAAGGAGGGAGAGGGCGCCGAGTCGCCAAGGCAGGGTGAGAGGCCATCGGGTGGCAACGGCACGTCGCTAGCCGCGAGCCCTTGCGAAGCGTGATCGCTAGCGCGCGCGGACCGATCCGCCGGGTACGACGTCGACCGCTTGCCAGCCGACGCCGACGTGGCTCAGAAGCATCGTGAAGTAGCCCCATTTCCGCCCGCTGCCGACCTCGTGGGCCTCGACGGCCGCGGCGGGGCCGTCAACCAGCACGTGGCGGATGCGGAACGAGGTGCTCTTGACCGAGGTGTAGTACCAGATGCAACTGTGGCCGCTGTCGCCTTTGAACGCTCGCGCGAGCGCCGGCGCATACAGATGGCCGCAGACCTCGGCGGGGCTCTGGAGTGTCGCGGCTGTCCACTGGGAGACCCATTGCTGGGGCGTGGACGGCATCCGCGGAGCGGCGGGTGCCGAGGCGGAGTGCTGCTGGCCGGCGATGACCGCGACCGCGACGATGGTGGCGACCGCGATCAGGGCATGCGGTTTCCGTCGACTGGCCCGTGACAGATCGAGGTCGTACAGCTCTCCCGGGACTTCGTCGGGCTGCCTGCTCGGCAGGCCTTCGTCCTCAGTTGCGGTCGGGGCCGACGGGGGAATCGCCGGCGTCGACGGACGCCAGCGGCTGTGGGCCCGCAGGTCGCCACGGTGGCGGGCGATCACCGCTTCTTCCGCCTTCTCTTGTGGTGGCTGCCCCGGCGGTGCCTGGACCTATGGCGTTTTGCGGCGGCGGGCGTGCGCTCGCCGAGTGTGATGACCACGCGCTTCGACGTTCCGGGCGCGTACGGGAATGCGGCCTCCGAAAGCGTGCTCACCGAGAACCACGGGTGGATCACGCCCTGGCCCCGGTCGAACTTCCAGACGATCAGGAACCGCCCGCTGGGCAGGATCCGTGGAAGACCCTCGATGTGGCCGATCCGTCCGATGCCGACGTCGAGGCGCAGCAGGTTCGAGTTGGTCGGCACGTAGCCGCCGAGGACCCGCCCTGTTACGTGGATCTCGGAACCCCACGGGACGATCCGCGGCTGGATGGCTATCCGCACCAGCGCCGGCACCACGACTCGCACCTGGCCCGAAGATGAGGACTCGGTCGTCGGTGACCCATCGAAGACGGCCTCGACGATCCGGGACGGACCAGCGGGCAGTTGCGCCGTCCAGACGCCGGTGGCCGTGGTGGTGACCGTAGCCGCCTCGGTGAACGCGTTGCTTCCGTTGTTCGGGGCTGTCAGCACGTGAACGACCTGTCCCGCTAGGGCCGTCCCGCTTGACGTTCCCAGCCAGCCGTCGACGGTCGTGTCGTGGCCGAACGGGACCGCTTTTGCCGCCTTCGCAACGAGGCGCGGGGGCACGACGACCCGCACGTATTTGACGCGCCTGATCTTGACGAGATGGCCATGGCGCCGGGCGCGGACGAACACGACCGTGCGTCGACGCACGGTCCGCGGGTGGCAGCGTTGAACGCGCTCAAGCTTGCTCCGAGCATGAGTCCTAACCTTCACGCGCTTCCCGTGACGCCGAACGGTGATCCAGTGCCCGGGGATGGTCACCCGGACTCGAGCGCTGTGACAGCGCAGGCCTACAAGCTTGTCGAACGCGATGCCGACCTCCGTCGGCTGCCCGATCTTGAGAGACCACGAGGCCGTAGTCGAAGTGCCATGCGCTCCGGCCGGATCGACAGCGTTGTCATACGCGTAACAGCTGATGGTGTGCGGTCCGATTCCGCTGACCGGCACCTGGGCGGTCGCGCCGGAATAGGTCTGCCCGGGCCCGCCGTCGACGGAGCAGACGACGTCAGCGATGCCCGACGGGCTCCCGCCCGCGGACGCTGTGACGTACTGCGTCCCAGCAGTCGAAGGCGCATCGACTGGCCCTGACAGCGTCACGGTGGGGGTGCTGTTGTCGACGTAGACCGTCTTGCTGATGCTCGCCGGGACGCCAGCCGCGTCGCCCGCGTTGAGGGCGAGCGTAAGCGCGCCCTGTCCGTAGCGAGTCGTGTCGACCTGCTGATTGATCGCCGGCGCTGCACACTGGTGCCACGTCGAGACGTCCTGGCCCGACGTGCTCGTGTCGATCAGCTGCCCGTTGAGAGTCGCCGACAGTGAGCACACCCCGGACGGCGAGTCGGCTGACGCGACGAACGGCCATGTGCCTCTGATCCAACCGCCCGTCTGCCACAGCCCGCTCGGCGCGTTGAAGCCCGGACCGCTCGTCTCGCGGACGTAGAGCGAGAACGCACCGATCGCGATCTGTGCCGGCTGCGTGCACGTGCCCTTACCGCAGACGAGCTGCACGCCGAAGTAGCTCGACGGCGACGGGAACGCCATCCCCATGGTGCTCGGCGACGTGTCGTTGGTCCCGGCACCGCCACCGGCCCAGTAGAAGCCTCCGCCATAGTCAGCGCCGTCGTTGACGCCAACCGACACGAGCTGGCTCGCGGTGGCTCCGACGAGCTCGAGTCCCGCGGGGGCTGTGGTCTGCCAGCGCCCGGATTGGCCCTTGGTCGTGGTCCCCGAGTTGAACAGCCCGAAGCCGCCACCGTTGTACGAGGGTGCCGGGCACCGGCCGGTCGCGGTGATCCCGGCCACGGAGCTCGACACGAAGAGGTTGTTCGCGTACGAACCGCAGACCTGGACGGTCTCGTCAGCGAGCGCCGACGAGCAACACGCCATCGCCATCAGCAGCCCGATGACGAGTCCGGTTCGGGCGAGTCGCCAGGTTGTGATCGACCAGGACGCCACGGCTCACGATCAGGGACAGACGACGATAACGTTGACGCTTTCCGGCACGTTGTTCCCGGCCGCATCGAACGTCTGCACGAGAAGGTTCGTGCTGCGACCGCTACCGCTCGGTCCAAACGTGGTGGCAGTGGCTGACCCGACGACCGCTGGCACGTTCGAGGGGTTCGCCATCGCCATGCAGTTCTGTGCGATTGACTGGTTCCAGGACACCCGATACAGCCCGCGGCCAGAAGTCGTGACGTCAACGTTGGCGCGCGGAACCGACGAGACCACATGACCGCTAGAGCTGATCTGCGCCCAGTCGGCGATGTGTCCGGCGATCGACTTGGGATCCAGGGACGCTGCCGTCACGGCTCCCTTGCCAAGCTTGGTGCTTGTAACCGCGCCATTGCGGAGCTGACGCGTACCGACGCTGCCGGCGGGAAGGCTGATCGCGGCATAGGAGGTGCCGCCCAGCGCCACGAACAAAGCGATGTAGCCAACGGCGTTGCTCCTGATGTGATGCAGTAGACGGTCTGGCATCGGTTCCTTTCGGACTGGCTAGCAGCCTTTGACGCAGGAGCCGATCCCGCCGAGCGGGCCCGCCCCGATGGGGCCCGCCGACCGGCTGCTGCTCGTGGCTGAGGGTTGCGACGTCGCTGACGTCTGACTGGCCGTACTCGCCTGCGTTGGTGTCGCCGTAGAAGCCTGGGGCTGGGTGCCTGTTGTGGAAGGCGCCGCTGAGTTCGTGGCCGGTGCGCGCTGGACAACTGCAGCGCGATGCTTCGACCGGCTGTGCTTCGCGCGTGAGCGGTTCTGCCGGCGCCTCGCCGCGTCCCGGGTAGCCGCCGCGCGATCTGCGGAAGCTGCGCGCTGGGCGACAGCTCGGAGCTCGGGCGCGATCGCCGCGATCGCCGCCTGGAGGGTCCCGGGGAAGTCGCCAGATCGAGCAGCCCCAGGTCGCGAGCTGGCAATCGAAGATTCGAGGCGTCTAGCAGGCCCGCTCGTTCCGCCGGTGCTGGCCAGCGTGACCACGAGGATCGCGATACCCGCCAGCAGCACGGCCGCGGCCACGGCCCGGCGGTGCTTCTTGGGCCTTGGAGCCGCATCCGAACTCCGCAGCTCGGTCTCAGGTGCACGCCGACGGGTCGCCGCGCGGCTTGTTGCTGCGTCGCGGGCGAGATCCGCCGTGCCCTTAGGGCGCCGCTGCTCGAGCGTGTTCGAGGCCTCGACGGCCCCACCGGCCGCACTGTCCTTCACCCGCCGGATGAGCTCGTCGATCGCTTCGCCCTCGCGCCTTGTGGTGGGCGCGGCTTCCGACGCTGTGCAGTCCTCGGGCTCCGTCCGGACAGAAGCAGCTGGGTTGAGCTCTATGCCGGCATCCGACGCGGCTGAGCCTTCGTCGTCCCTCGGCGCGCCGTCCGTGATGAGACCACGCAGCAGATCGCGCGCGGCCCCGGCCGATTGGCCGCCGATGGATGTGCTTCCGTTTAGCGCAGGCGGTGCTTGGCCCGCTTTCCGCCTTTGGCGGCGCGCCTTGAGCTCATCGGTTTGCTCATCGGTAATTGGCGGCATCCCCTACCTACCGTGTAGGATAGCAGTGGTTGGACGTGGTTAATCTCTTCCGATTGGCATAATAATGGCAGATTCCGAAGATCGTTTGCTCAGCGTCGCTGAGGTCTCGCGCCTCTTGAGCGTCACCGAGCCGACCATTCGTGAATGGATCAAGGAAGGGAAGCTGAAGGCGCATCGCGCCGGCGCCCGGTTCTGGCGCATTCGGCAGAGCGAGGTCGACCGAATGCTCTCTGAGCAGTCGAGCAACCGACCCCAAGCACCTGGCGGCGGGCCGCGACCACCGGCCGCTGAACAGGCGCGGGACCTGATCTCGTCGCTGATCACCAACCCGGAGCGAGACCGCGATGCAGGTTGAGGTCGCCTCGATCGTGGAGAAGATGATGTCGGCCGGCTCGAGCTGGGAGTCGGCGCTCGACGCGCACGCACTGGCGCCGCCGGACGCGGGCTTCCCCGGGCGGTTGCGAGCGCTGTCCGCAGCGGCGGCGGAGCAGGCCGCCGCCTTCGAGTTGGCCGCCGACGGCGGGCTGGGTTGGCGGGCGCGAACGATCGAGGGGCAGTTCTCACTGGCGCCGGAGCTCACACCCGGGATGAACCGCCCGGGCCCGCCGGAGTTGTGGGAGCGCTTCGACGCTGCTACCGCAGAGCTGGCGAAGGCATTGTCGGGATCATCCCCCGCGACCCTCGCCGCGGCGTTCACTGAGCTCTCCGAAGTGTGCGGCTTGCTCTCGGCTGACGTGCAGCGAACGCACCGTCCCGCCCGCGCCGCAGGGTAGGCACGATGGGCACCGTGGTCCGGCTGTACCTCGGTTGGCGGCTCCTCCGAGTGATACGCCAGCTCCTGGTTGTTGCGCTCGTGGCGGCCGCGCTCCTCGTCGTCCGCGCCGGCCACCTGGGGGCAAGGCACTCGGCGGCGGGCGCGCTGCAGGGCGGAGCAGCTGCAATCGGACATGGTTTGCCGCGTGCGTTCGAGCACGCATTTGAGACCTCGTCGCGGTAGACCGCAGCGGCGTGGTCCAACCGCAACGGCGGGGTGGCCACGGCGGGCGGACTCAGATCCGGACCCGATCACAGGTCCTTGCTCCCGGGGTCGATCTCGGCGGAGCTAGGAGCCTCGCCGGCGGCGGCGACAACCGACGGCAGGCTGAGCTCGGGGTGGACAGGCATCTCGCACGCGTGCCGGAGGCCAGATCCGATTCGCTCCGGCTGACAGTCGTCGAGCTCGACGGGGACGATGCTCGTACGAAGCGGGTCGGGCCCGAGGCTCGTATAGATGACGGCCTCGCCTCGACCGAGTTCGGCGAACGTGTCCGAGCCGATCCTGAACTCTCGGACGCGACGCGCGGATCCGCGACCTGAGTGTTGCGTGCCATGACCGCTGGTTTGATTCGTGGACTGCCACAGCGCTCTCGTACCCATCAGCTTCGCCAACCAATCCCGCGATTCGGGGGCGGTCTGACGGTGCGCGACCACGCCTGAGAAGTTGTCGGTCAGGCTCGGCAGAAGGCCCGGAACTCCAGAGAGCGCCTCTGGATCGGCAACCGACTGGGTGACGACGATCACCTGACCACCGTGGCTGCGGCCGCGTTGCAGGATCGCGACGGCGCGACTGGCCGCCATTTTGATGACGGCGCCGAACTCGTCGAGCATCAGCGTCCACGGCACCCCGGCCTGGCCGGCGGCGTCGTGGAGGTCCGCGAGCGCAAGCACCGTCATGGCCGCCGCCTCGTCGGGCATCACGTCGGCGTGCATCCGCCACATCACGACCGCCCGGGCCCGGAGGGCGTCGACCAGACCTACCCCGACCGCTTCGCCATCGGGCGTGATCCTCGGCGTCACGATCTCGCGGTTCGCGAGCGCCAGCGCGACCTGCAGCCGGGCGGAGCCGCCGGACAGGTCCTCGTTGCCCTTGCGCGAGGACACATAGGCGCCGTGCTCGTCCACGCGACGCATCAGCTGGCGGTGCTCCTCTCCGAGTCCATAGGCGACTCCCTTCAGCGCCTCGAAGTGCTGCGGATGGCAGGCGTCGATCAGGAACGGGATCGACGGTGGCCACCGGTCGGCGGCGTGCAGGACCCTGCACACGACGTCGAGGTGGAGGCGCAGCACGTCGTAGTAATAGGGCTCGGATTGTTTGATCGGCTCGACCCCCCGGGCAGCCACCTGCGAGGGCGTGCCCCACAGCGGCTGGTATCGATCGCTCGCGGAGTCCAGCGGGTCGATCAATACGAACGGGACACCCGCGGCGGCCGCCAGCCGGCTCATCTGCTCGACGTCCTCCTGATCGCCCTTCTGGTCGAGGATGAGAAGCGCCGCTCCCTGCGTCAGGGTCCGGGCGGCAAGGACGCGGCGCATCGTGGTCGTCTTGCCGGAGCCAGTCGCCCCACAGGCGAAGATGTGCTGGCCCTCTCCGAGCGGCAACCGCATCCCGTCGCGGTCCGCCTGGCCCATCGGCACGTACGCGACGTGATCGGGCCACGGCCGCCGGTGGACGAGCTCGCCCTGTGAACGAAGGTACGTTCGTTCGCCCGGGCGCCGCGGCGGCGCCGCCTGCCATAGCCATCGCCGTGCCCGCTCGTAGGAGCGCAGCTCCTCGCCGGCCCCGAGGTCCGCGAGCCGCATCCGCCGGCCGTGGGTCGCGGATGCGACTGCAAACGCGCAGACCGGGGCGACACCGAACACGGTCCCCCAGGCGCGGCACGCGACCGCCACGCCAAGAACCCCAGTGGAGACAACGGCCGGCGCGTAGAAGTTGCGCGCCGAGAGCGTCGTGAACCGGCGCGTAGTCCAAGCGCACAGCGCGCCAAGGGCGCCGGAGGCGAGGACCCCTGCGACGTCAGCGACTACGCCTACCGAGCTCATCGTGTTGCTCCGGCCAAAGCCGTTTCGGCGGCCGCTCCCGCGCCCTCCGCGAGCGCTAATTCCTTCACCGTCTCGAGCAGCTCGACACGAAGGCCACCGTCCTCCAGATGCAGCCCGGCCAGCGCAGCCTGGCTGACCACCAGCTCGCGAATTGCGTCGTCCCCACACACGTATACGCACGCCCCGGAGCGTCCCGTCGCGATCCACCTCGTGTGCAGACCAAGGATCGCCCGCAACCTCGCCTTGGACTTTCTCGCCAGCTCAACCTCGATCGCCGCCGGGCGGCGGCCTGGCACCACGCCCACGAGATCCGGCCGGTGCACCACCCGTCTTCCCGGGCCAACGCTCAGCTCACCGCTCCACCCGTCATCGAGGAGCAGCTCGCGAGGCGCGAGCATCTCGCGGCCCCGCGCGGTCAGCCATGCAGCTGTCCACGCGCATCCGGCCAGATGCGCCCACCAGGTCGGAGCCGGCTCGGGAGCCGGCAGAACTGACACCTCGGCCACCTGGACGCCGAGTCGTGTGGCGAACAGCAGCGATCCGCGGCCGCGCTTCGTCGATGTGCGCGCGACCCAACCGGCGCGCGTCAGCCGTGCCGCGTGTGACCGTGCGGTGCCAGGGTGCCATCCCATCGCGCATGCCCACGCTTCCACCGGAGCCGGCCCGACCCTCGCCAGCCAGCACAACCCTTCCACCGTCGCCGGACCCGGACCCAGCCGCCGACTCATCGCCGGGCCTCCCCCACCGACGGCCGGTACGGCATCACGGACGGTCCGGTCTTTGTCGTTGCTTTTGACCTTGACTTTGATGTTTTTCTCATCTCATCTCTCCTGCTTCTCGTGCTTGAACAGATCCCAGACATCACTTCTGGAGTGGCCCCCGCCCCTGTCTTCACAAGCTGACTTTTGTGAGAGATCCCGACTACCCGAATGACCTCGTGGAGGGCGGGTAGTCGGGATCTCTCACCCCACCAATCCCCAGTGCTGACGGGGGCGGGGGCCACTCCAGGTGCCGCACAACGAGCGGCACTTTGTGCGGCACTTTCAGCGGCACTGCTTGACGGGGTGTTCCACGTAGAACACCCGCGCGAGCGCTCGGCGAGCGGCCGGCGTGAACGCATCACAGCGCCGTGATATCCCCGCCGAGGATCCGCGCGAGGCGGTCGGCGGCGGCCTGGTCGAGGATGATCTGAAAGCCGCGCCGGTGCGGCGCCGCCCGCGCCTCGCATCCGGTTGCGTTGGCGATTGCGTCCTGCAGCTTGGCGGCCGCGGCGCACTGGTCCGGATGCGGGAGGGCACGCGGCGCGGCCGGCTTGGCGCCGCGGCTGATCTCGGCCTCGAGCGCGCGCACCGACCACCCGCCCTCCGCCGCGCGGCCGGCGAGCACGCGCCGGCGGTGATGGTCGGGCTCGGCGAGCAGCGCCTTCCCGTGGCCCTTGCTGAGCGCTCCCGAGTCGATCAAGTCAATCGCCTCATCGGGCAGGTCGAGCAGCCGCACCGTGTTGACGATGTCCGCCCGGCTGCGACCGAGCCGCCTCGCGACCACCGCGCCGGTCATCCGGAGGTCACCGAGCAGGACGGCAAGCGTCCTGGCCAGCTCGATCGCGGACAGGTCCTCGCGCACGACGTTCTCGATCAGCGCAAGCTCCAGCGAGCCGGCCTCGTCGAGGGCACCGTCGACCAGCGCCGGGATCGTTTCCTCTCCCGCCAGGTCGGCGGCGCGCCACCGGCGCTCGCCGGCAACGAGCTCGTACTCGTCGCCGGCGGGGCGCACGATCACCGGTTGCAGAACGCCCCGCTCCCGGATCGAGTCCGCCAATGACGCCAACGCCGATTCGTCGAAGCGCTTACGCGGCTGGGACGGGTTCGGGTGGATCTGAGCGAGCGGGATGTCTCTCAGGCGGTCTCCGCCAAGACCGCCGTTGACTGCGACCGACGAGGTGGCGCTGTGCTCGTCGCGAGCGGTATCCGCGGCGGCAAGCGGGTCGTCGACCCGGAGGCCACGTCGATGGATCGGGCTCATCGTGTCGCCCTCCCGGCGAGGAGGTCGACGACATCGTCGTAGGCAAGCGCTATACAGCTGTCGGGCGCCAATGTCGCGACCGGGACGCGCGCCGCCGCGGCCTCTGCAACCAAGGCCGACCGCAGGCGGATCCGCGCGACCGGTGGCAGCCCAGCCGCCGTCAGCTGGTCCTCGACGGTACGGCTGCTGACGCGTGTTGGACTCCAGCGCGTCACGACGGCGATCAGCGCCGGCGCCTCTCCCCCGAGGCGCTTCGCGAGCTTGGCGATCGTGACGCGAAGCTCGAGGATGCCGTGCACCGCGCCCTCGTCCTCCGCACTGACAGGTGCGATCACCGTGTCGGCGCAGACCAGCGCGTTGACCGTTAGAAGGCCGAGATTCGGGGGCGTGTCGATCACCACCTCGTCGTACTCCTCGATCAACGCCTCGAGTGCGTCGTGCAGGAACCGCTCGCGACCCAGCTCGCCGACCAGGCTCATCTCGACGCCGGCCAGTTCGCCGGCGGCCGGAATCAAGTCGACGCCGTGCACGCTTCGCACGATCGCGTCGGTCGCGCTCGCTCGCCCAGCGAGCACGTCGACCAGGTTCACACCCAGCGAACGGGCATCGACCCCGAGCTGGCGGGTGAGTGCGAACTGCGGGTCCGTGTCGACGACAAGGACCCGCGCGCCCCGCAGCGCGGCGAGCGCCCCGATGTTCGCGGCTGTAGTCGTCTTGCCTACGCCGCCTTTCTGATTCGCCACCACAGTGACCATCACGACACCTCCTGTTGGTTGATGTGCAAGGCCGGCGCCGCTAGCGCCGGACGTCCGTCTCCGCGCCCGAGCGCGATGCGCTCGGGCTCATCTGCGAGCCGCAGCTCGCGCCCGACCCGGGCAGAGCAGTTCGCCAGAAGCCGGCCAAACCGTTTCGCCGCCCACGACGCTGTCGCCGATGGCACCGCCAGGACGAGCCGACACTCGCTGTCGACCGCGATCAGCTCCACCGGCTCGAGCCAGATCGCAAACGTGCTCTCACCGACCGTTTCCTCCAGCAGCTCGCGGATTCGTTGCCAGGCCCCGCGATCGGCGGCGGTCGGGATCCCGAGGCCTCGACGGACCTCGTCGAGGTCAATGCGGACGAGTCGCCGCCGCCGCCGTCCGCGCTCGGTGACGTAGCTCTGCTCGACGGTGACCGAGTCAGGCAAGCTCCCCCCTCCAGGGGGGCTGGGGGGGTCTTTCCTGGTTCTGGGGTTCTGGGGTTCGCTTCCCGCGCGCGCGTTAGGCGCCGGGGTTTGTGCCGGGGTTTCCGCCGGGGTTTGTGCCGGGGTTTGTGCCGGGGTTTGTGCCGGGGTTTCCGGCGGCCCGAGCTCGAAAAGCGTCTGATCCTGACCGCCCTTTAGAGTCGAAACCCCGGTCAGGACTGGACAGTTCTGGTCCGAAACTGTCCGATCGTGACCGCCCTTTGCCGTGGAAACCCCGGTCAGGATCGGACCGTTTACGCGCGGAAGTGTCCGATCGTGACCGCCCTTTTCAGTGCTAGCCGTGGACGGCTCGAGAGCAGCAGCTCCGCGGTCCGACGTCGCTGCCGTCACGAGAGGACGAGCTCCCGCCGGTGGCGACACACGCTTTGGAGCGCGGCGAGGGAGCCCGTCGCCGCTCGCGCGCGGATCGCGAATGGTCCACAGGTTTGTGTTCCCACGGCCGCCGACGCCGCTGACGAGCTCGAGCTGTCCGGTAGCGAGCAACGTCGCTCGCGCCCGGCGGTAGGTCCGATCGGCAATGCCGGCCGCGGCGCACAGCTGCTCCGTCGACAGGTCGCACACCGCTCCGTCGTCGTCCGCGAGCGCCGCCATCGTCGAGAGGAGAAGCCGCTCGGGCCCCCGTGACTGGCTGTACGCGAGCACGCTCTCGAACAGCTCGACGTTGATCTCGCCGTCCCACCACGGACCCGTGTCAGCGAACACGAGGGTGACGGTGCTCGCGCGGCCACGGCCGGTGGCGCGCTCGTCGACGGCCACCAACCCGCGAGCCACGAGCTGCTCGCGCGCCTGCTGATAGCGACTCCTGCTCAAGCCGGCACGCGCCGACGCGGCCGGCGCGCCCGGCCAGGCGCGGTTGTCGCGGCCGGCAAAGCTCGCCAGCGAGAGCGCCACCAGGCGCTCACCGGATGCCAGGTCCGATCGCGCGATCACGGCGGCGATCGCCTGCCGGCTCACGACAACCCTCCACGCCACCGCAAGCCGAAGCAAGCCAAACGAACGCCGGACGAATGCGGCCCCAGGCGTGTGGACTCCGTCCCCGAGAGCGGTAAGATGTGGGCACACTTTTCACGTAGCTGGTCACGGAACGCCGGGCGGCAACCCGGCGCTTCGCGTTTAAGGAGGGCTCTCACGGCGGCCCCCTCGGCCGAGCTGCGCCGAAGCGCAGAGCTCGCGCTACGTCACCGCAAACTGGGCTGCACGGTCGATCTCCGAGGCGCCGTACACGCTGTTCGCGCAGTCCGATTCGACGCCCGATATCGCGTCGCGAGAGGACCGACTTCCCCACCAACTTCCCCACAGCCACATCCGGATTTGCGAAATCCCTGCAAATCCCTGGGGTCAGGTACCCCTCCACGCCGGTCTCGAAAACCGGTATGGGCGGTTCCGTCCATCGAGGGTTCGAATCCCTCCCTCTCCGCTGCCGCTGCTGATTACAGGAGACTCCTGCAAACCGGACACGCGGCGCTGGCATAGATCGCGAGTCTCATTCCCTCAGGATCAGCGAACAGCAGCCAGGCAGCGGCGAGCTACCCTCCCGAGCATGCCTTGTGACGGCAAACGTTCAGGTGCGCACTGATGACGAGTATCGGCGACGGCCAATTTCACAAGGGCCAGCCGGTTTGGGTCATCGAGCCGGACGGGTCCCAGCGGGCTGCGGACTTCGTTGGTGAGGGCGAGCTGAGCGCTTGGTTCGGCGGTTCAGCGACGGTCATCGTCGTCTATCCCGACTCGCGTACCGGCGAGGCTGTCGAGGTCGACCGCGTGATCCCACGCGACGCATAGGGCCGCCGATCGGCGGGCCATCGCGTGTTGCCGTGTCGGCGGGGGAAACCTCGAGCGAACCTTTGGGTCGCCGGCCGCGGTCGCCGTAGAGCCCGTTGCTCCAGCCGCTGTATTAGGGTGCCCTAACTGCTGGTGATATCGTGGGGACATGGCCGAGCGCCGCCTCCTTTCCACCACCGTCATTGAGGCTTCCTGGCTGACGCCGAGCATGGTGCGGATCGTCGTCGGAGGCGACGACCTTGAGGGCTTCGGTGTCGGCGCCTTCACCGATCATTACGTCAAGTGCCGGTTCGCGGACAAGATGCGTTCCTACACGGTTCGCCACTGGGATCCCGAGGATCGGCTGCTGACCCTCGATTTCGTGGTCCACGGCAATCGGGGTATAGCGGGACCGTGGGCCGCCAAGGCCAGGCCGGGAGATAACTTGGAGATTGCGGGTCCCGGAGGCGCTTACGCGCCATCCCCGGAGGCCGACTGGCACCTCATGGTCGGCGACGACGCGGTGATTCCGGCGATCGCCGTCTCGCTCTTACGCGTCCCAGCAGGAGTTCCCGTCGTTGCCATCGTCGAGGTAGCCGGACCCGATCATCAGCAGCCACTGACGTCACCGGGCGATCTGGAGGTTGTCTGGCTTCACCGCGCAAGCGGTGCCGGGGAGGACCCCTCGCTCCAGCTCGACGCGGTCCGGGCGCTGTCGCTGCCCGCCGGAGCCGGTCACGCTTTCGTTCACGGCGAGGCCACCGCGGTCCGCCTGGTTCGCCGCCATCTCGTGCTTGAGCGGGGCCTGCCGCTCGAATCTCTGTCGGCGACCGGTTACTGGAAGCTCCGCCGCACCGACGAAGAGTGGCGCTCCGAGAAGCGAGAATGGATGGCGCAGGCCGAAGCCGATCTCGCCGCAGGAGCCGCCGCCGCGTAGCCGTTGCGTACCTCGTACCGCACGATCCATCAGCGCACGGCGCAGGGCGTCTCACGGACCAACCCCCAGCGAACACAGTTCTGAACGCGCTCGTGCCTGGATCCCGCCGAAAGCACACGTCTGAGGCCCGTGGCGGCCCTGCTCTCCCCGCGGCACGCGCCTGGCCGTGATTTGAGGCACTTCGCGCCACTGGCAGGTCGAAGTGCCCGGCGGTGACCCGTCGCGCCGCTCCCTGTCGAATCGTGTACCTGGGACGATGTCAGCCATGCCGATCGGGCTGATGCTTGCGACGTTGACCGACCGTCGCGAGTTCGGCGCCGACTGGCTGCTCGAGCGCAAGTTTGACGGCGAGCGCTGCGTCGCACGCAAGGACGGCGACGAGGTGCGGCTCGAGTCCCGATCGGCGAAGGACTTGACCGGCACCTATCCCGAGGTCCGCGCCGCCGTGGCCAGCCAGCGGGACCGGGAGCAGCTGCTCGACGGCGAGGTGGTGGCGTTCGACGAGGACCAGACGTCGTTCGCCCGCCTCCAGCAGCGCCTCGGGGTCGCGGCCCCCTCCCCCGAGCGGGTGGCCGCGTATCCGGTGGTCTTCTGCGTTTTTGACCTGCTCGAGGTCGATGGCGACGATCTGAGAGGCAGGTCGCTGCTTGAACGCCGCACGCGGCTGAGGGCGTCGATCCGGCCGGGCGCGGCGTTGCGGCTCAGCGAGGCCTGGCGCGATGACTCCCAGCGGCGGTTCGCGCAGGCGTGCCGGGCGGGCTGGGAGGGGCTGATCGCCAAGCGGGCACAGGGGCCGTATGTGCCCGGACGCTCGCGGGACTGGCTGAAGCTGAAGTGCGTGTGGGAGCAGGAGTTCGTGATCGGCGGTTACACCGATCCCGCCGGAAGCCGGACGGACTTCGGCGCGTTGCTGGTCGGCTATTACGAGAAAGGCGTGCTCAGATATGCCGGTAAGGTCGGCACGGGGTATACGGGGGTGACGCTACGCGAGCTCGGCGGTCGATTGCGCGAGCTCGAGACGCCCGAGTCCCCGTTCATCGATGCGCGGCCCGTTCCCCCACGGACGCACTGGACCAGGCCTGAGCTCGTCGCCCAGATCGGGTTCGCCGAGTGGACGAACGACGACCGGCTGCGGCAGGCGCGGTTCCTCGGGCTGCGCGACGACAAGCGCCCGGCCGAGGTGGTCCGGGAGCGGCCGCGCTGAGCAAGCAGGGCGGCTCTGTCCCCGGTCGGGCACGACCCAGCATCGACCGCTGGGCAGCCGGGCGTGCGTTGCTGCGCGCGGCCGACCCGCGGATGGAGGAGCTGGTCAACGCCAGACCTGACTTGGACCCTGACCGGCTCTTCGACGGCCTGCCGAGCGACCTGTGGGGCTCGCTGGTGCTCCAGGTCATCGGCCAGCAGCTCTCGCTCGCGGCCGCGGCGGCGATCCTCACCCGGCTCGAGGCGCTCCAGGGCGGGCGGATGCCCACGCCGGCAGAGCTCCTCGCCATCGACGACGAGACACTCCGGGGCATCGGTATGTCCCGCGCCAAGGCGGTGTACCTCCACGACCTCGCGGCTCGGCTCCAAGATGGACGGCTCGACCTCGATCGTCTAAACACCCTCGACGACGACGCGGCCCGGAGCGCCCTCACCGAGGTCAAGGGCGTCGGCCGCTTCACCGCCGACGGAGTGCTGATGCTGGCGCTGCGCCGACCGGACGTGTGGCCCGCCGGCGACCTCGCGCTCCGGCGGTCGGTCGAACGGATCTGGGGGCTCGACCCGCCGGCGTCGGTCGAGCAGGTCGACGCCCTCGGGGAACGCTTCCGGCCATGGCGCACGCTCGCCGCCGCCTACCTCTACTCGAGCGTCGCGCGATGAGCCGCGTCAACCATCGACCCCGCCGCGATCGCGTGCGCGACCCTGGCGTGGCGTAGGGAGTCGGTCCTCACAACAACCTCACTCGTCCGCGCGATGGGCCATTCGGCGGCTCGGCGCAGCCTTCACGGCTTCCCCGCCTCGCTCGCCCGCCCGTACTTCAGCCCCTCGCCGCTGCCCGACCGCGGCACCGAGTTCCTGCTCGACACGAGCGGTTTTCACGAGGCGTTCGCCGCGGATCTCCCAGCCGAGGAGGCGGCGTTCATGGGGATCGCGCAACGCCCGATCGCTGCCGCGGCGCTCGCGGAGCCCACCTCGAGGCCGGCCTGGCACTCCAAGCCGGCGTGGGCCGTCCTCCCCACCGCTGACGGCGCGATCCACCCCGAACTCCACCGCTTCTCCTTCGACCGGATGGGCGCGACCGTGACCGAGGTCGAGGGAGCGTCCCACGAGTTGACGCATCGCCATAAGGTGCGCCGGTGAGCGTCGGCAGCGAGGCAACCCCGTACGGCGGACGGACGGCCTGGGCGCGGAACCTCGCCGCCCCTGTACGGAGTTTCCTGAGCACCGAGGAGGGCGGCGCGATCGTGATGCTCGGAGCCGCGATCGCGGCGCTCGTGTGGGCGAATGCCCCGGGGTGGCACTCATACGAATCGGTGTGGACGACGAAGCTGGCGATCCGGATCGGGAGCACGGGGATCGCGACGGACCTTCGCCACTGGGTCAACGAGGGGCTGATGACTCTGTTCTTCCTGGTCGTGGGACTCGAGGCCAAGCGGCAGCTCGACCTCGGCGAGCTGCGCGAGCGGCGGAGACTCGCGATTCCGGTGGTCGCGGCGTTCGGCGGGATCACGGTCCCGGTCCTGATCTTCCTCGCGTTCAACGCCGGCGGCAGCGGAGCGCACGGATGGGGCGCGGCGATGTCGACAGATACCGCCTTCGCGCTCGGCATCGTGGCTCTCGTGACCCCACGGACCGCGACCCGCATCCGCGTGTTCCTGCTGACGCTGGCGGTTGTCGACGATCTCGCCGCGCTGCTCGTAATCGCAACCGTCTACGCCGGTCACGTCTCGTTCGTGGCGCTCGGAATCGCGATCGCACTGTTCGCGGCGTTGATCGCGCTGCGCTACGCACCGTTTGGCCGGAGCGCGATCTCGATCGGGCTGGGGGTCGCGATCTGGGTCGCGATGTTCAAGTCGGGCATCGATCCGGTTATCTCCGGGCTGGCGATCGGACTCGCCACGAGCGCGTACCCGCCCGCCCGTCAGGACCTCGAGCGGGCGACGGCGCTGACGCGGTCGTTCCGTGAGCAGCCGACGCCCGAGCTCGCGCGCTCGGCGCAGCAGAGCCTGCAGTCGGCGATCTCGGCAAACGAACGGCTCCAGTACGACCTTCACCCGTGGACGAGCTACGTGATCGTCCCGCTGTTCGCGCTCGCCAATGCCGGGATCCATTTGACCGGCAGGCTGATGAGCGAGGCCATCTCATCGCCGATCACGCTGGGGATCGTGATCGGGTACGTGGTCGGCAAGCCGATCGGGATCTACGCCGGTTCCTGGCTCGCGACGCGCCCCGCCCTCCACGGTCCCCGCGCCCTGATCAGCGGACCGGTGCTCGTCGCCGCCGGCGCGTGTGCGGGGATCGGCTTCACCGTCTCGATCCTGGTTTCGAGCATCGCGTTCTCCGGGCAGCGCCTCGACGAGGCGAAGCTCGGGGCGCTCGCGACCGTGGTGATCGCGCCTGCGGTCGCGTGGGTGGTGACCCGGGTGATCAGGCGCCTGCCGGGCAACCTACGCGCCCGGCAGATCGGACGGACCGCCGAGGACATCCTCGATCTCGTGGTCGACGTCGACCCCGATCGCGACCATGTTCGCGGACCCGACACGGCGCCCGTGACGCTGCTCGAGTACGGCGACTTTGAATGCCCGTACTGCGGACAGGCCGAGCGCGTCGTCCGGGAGCTCCTCTCCGCCCACGACGACGACGTCCGCTACGTGTGGCGCCACCTGCCGCTCAACGACGTCCACCCCACGGCGCAGCTCGCCGCCGAGGCATCGGAGGCGGCCGCCGCCCAAGACAAGTTCTGGGAGATGTACGACACGCTGCTTAGCCACCAGGACGCGCTCTCGATGCGCGACCTGGTCCGCTACGCCAGGAAGCTCGATCTCGACGTCGACCGCTTCACCGACGAACTGCGCCGGCGCGAGTACGCCCCGAGGGTCAGCGAGGACGTCGCGAGCGCCGACGAGAGCGCGGTGTCCGGCACGCCGACCTTCTTCATCAACGGCCGCCGCCATTACGGCGTCTACGACATCAACACCCTCACCGATGAGGTACGTGCCGCGAAGACCCGAGCTCAGCAGCTCGCACTGACGGCTGCGCCGAGCTAGGCCCGGCGGCCAGCCGGCTCCGTGACTGTCCGCTCAGGCAGAGGCTCCGAGCCGTCACACCGCTGCCGGGCCTGTTCCAGGTTCGACTGGTGGGGGCCGGACAGCCAGTCTGCATCCGGCCCCAGACGCGCGTCGACCGGTTCCTGTCCTCGCCGCAGCGCGTCGATGTAAGCATGATCGGCGGCGAGGCGGGCCGCTATCTCGGGACCGTCGGCAAGGGCACCGTGGCCGGGGACCAGGACGTCGACGTGCCCGGCGGCCTCTCCGGTCTGACGACGTTGACTTTGCGTGCGAGGGTGAGTTAGCGTGGGTTTGGGGATCCGACCAGCTCCGGAGGGCGAGCATGCAGCGATTGAGTACTCTGCGCCGTCGAACGAGGGCGTCCCGGAAACCGACAACGCTGTGCCTCGTGTGTGCCGGAGCAGTTCTTCTTTCGGGCTGCGGCGGTAGCGGCAATAAGGCTGCCACGACGGGAATCGGGTCCACCTCATCGACCGTGCCGGCTGCCAGCAAGGCGCCGGCTGGGATCACGGGCCGAGTGCTCTCGAACGGCGAGTTCGCCGGGTTCACGTCCGCCGGTGTGGCGGCCTACCCCAGCCTCGAGCTATGGGTATCGAGCCCGAACGACCAGCAACCGCCAGCTCAGGCGGCCGCGGAGAAGGCGATGCTGACCCGCGAAGGGTTCAGGACCAGCGCGGTCGAGAACCTCACGGGCCCCGCGCCGGACGAGGGGTTATCAATCGTGGAGCAGTTTCGCTCCCCAACGGCAGCTCGGGACGCGCTCGTCTTCTACGTCTCGCAGCAGAAGGAGCGTCAGGTCGAATCGACCGAGGGTAAATACGTATCGTTCACGGTCGCCGGGATACCGGGCGCCGTGGGTTACACGCTGGGAGGCGCTACCGGCGGAGCTAACATCGCGTTCACGCAGGGCGACTACTACTACCTCGTCGGTCGGGAAGGGGGCAGCCCACCCGACATCGCCGGATTGAGCGCCGCCGCCCGGCATCTGTACCAGCGGATGCAGGGATAGCCACGCGGAGCCAGGCGCAGGCTAACTCTTGAGGGATCCTGGGATATGGAACGCGCATTGCGGCTGAGGGGCGGCCCGCCGAAGCGAGCCGCCTCAACCTTTCGCTGGCGCGTGCGAGCGTCTAGATCGTCTGGACGTTCGCGGCGCTGGGGCCCTTCGGACCCTGTTCCGTCTCGTAAGAGACCTTCGCGCCCTCGGCGAGTGACTTGAAGCCGTTGCCGGCGATCGCGGAGTGATGGACGAACAGGTCCTTGCCCGCTTCATCGGGGGTGATGAAGCCGTAGCCCTTGTCGTCGCTGAACCATTTGACGGTTCCGGTTGCCATCTATTCCCTCCCGGGAGGTCGTGTGCTGCGAAACGCGGGAGGTGCAGGAGCAACCGCTACGAACGCTGGCACTTGTTCGCCGGGCGAAAACCAGGCGCGTAGAGATAAGCGTAGCTGAGAGCACGAGGTGAGGCTCGCGCGGTCGCGGGGTCGGTCGAACCTCGGTCAGGTACGCGCCGACATAACAAGCGGTGTTCTGAGGTAGGCGGGCGGTGAGTGAGGCTGTGTTGGCCGCGCCGAGGACACGGTACACGCTCCGGGCAACAATTCAATCGCTTGCTTGACAACTCTACCGTTCTCTGATATGCTCAAGCAAGCATTTGATTTACGTTATGTGCGTCGGACAGCACCAAGACAGCAAAGGAGCATCGTCAAATGACGACCACGATTTCTCGGCCGATCCCGGCCGGCACCTACAAGCTTGATCCGGTCCACAGCAGCGTGGGGTTCGCCGTCAAGCGCAACGCCGTCGCGACGTTCCGCGGTCAATTCGAGCAGGTCGACGCCTCGCTCGCGGACGGCGTCCTCACGGGCACGGTCCAGGTCCAGTCCGTCAAGACGGCCATCCCGGAGCTCAGGGAGCACCTACTCGCCCCGGAGTTCTTCAACGAGGCCGAGACGCCCACGATCACGTTCCGCTCGACCGACATGCGGCTCGGCGAGGACGGGAGCGCCGAGGTCGACGGGGAGCTGACAATGCGCGGAGTGACCAAGCCGGTCACCGCGAGAGGAGGCTACGGAGTCGCGACGGGCCTCCGCGGCACTCAGGTCGTGGGCTTCGACCTCGACGCGACAGTCGACCGCCGCGACTACGGTCTGAACTGGCAGGCACAGCTTCCGGGCGGTGGCGACGCGCTCGGATGGGATGTCACGCTTGAAGTTCGCCTCGAGCTCGCGGAGGCATGAGCGATGCCGCTGATCCTCGGTATCTCGGGCAGCCTGCGCGAGGGGTCCCACAACACCGTCCTGCTCCGGGCGGCGGCAACACTGCTGCCGCCCGGAGTCAGCCTCGAGGTCTACGACGGGCTTCGCGAGATCCCGCCGTACGACGCCGACCTCGACGTCGAGCCGGCAGACCCGGCGGTGGCGAGGTTCCGCGAGGCGATCACAGCCTCCGATGGCGTCCTGATTGCCACCCCCGAGTACAACGGCTCGATCCCAGGAGTGCTGAAGAACGCGCTCGACTGGGCGTCGCGGCCGTTCCCCGACAACGCCCTCCACGGGAAGCCGGTCGCCGTGATCGGCGCCTCCACCGGCCTGTTCGGCGCGGTCTGGTCGCAGGCCGAGACGCGCAAGATCCTCGGCATCATCGGCGCGGACGTGATCGACCAGGAGCTTCCGGTCGGCCAGGCCGAAAGTGCGTTCGCCGATGGCGGTCGGCTGCTCGATCACGACCAGCACGCGGCGCTGGCCGAGCTCGTCGACGTTCTTGCAGCGCGGGCAGGCGCCGAGCAAGCGCAGGCGGCGTGATCGGATCGTGAAGCCAGCGGGCAAGTAGCGTGGGCGCGTCGGTGGATCGCGTCGCCGCTCGTGCCGATACGGGCCTATGCTCCAACGATGGTCGGGGCAGGCCGCGTCGATAAGCGCCTTCCACTGATCGGACGTGTGGGCGAGCTCGAGCGCCTGGACGCGGTTGTCAACCGGTTGGACAGCGTGGGTGCGCCGCTCGTGATTGTCGGAGCGGCGGGTATTGGAAAGTCGGCGCTCTTGCGTCACGCGCAGGCCCGCGCCGACGAGCTCGGGGTTCGCACGCTGTCTACGGTCGGCGTCGAGTCGGAGGCGGAGCTCGCCTTCGCTGGGTTACATCAGCTGCTGTACCCGATTCTCGGACTCGTTTCGTCGCTACCCGATCCCCAGCGGCGGGCGATCGAGGCGGCTTTCGGGGTTAGCGATGAGCTTGAGCCCGACCCGTTCCGCGTCGCCCTGGCGGCGTATCAACTCGTGTGCCAAGCCGCCGATTCAAGCTCGCTGCTCCTGGTGGCTGATGACGCTCAATGGCTCGACCAGTCCAGCCTGGAGGTGCTGACGTTCATCGCCCGGCGGCTTGAGAGCGCACCGGTAGCGCTCGTCGCGGCGGTGCGGGAGGGGGAGCTGACGCCGCTCGAGAAGGCACTGCTGCCGACGGTGCGGGTGGAGCGACTGAGCCCCTCCGAGGCGGCCGAGCTCCTGGACCGCGACGCCCCAGAACTGCATCCGATCCTGCGCGCCCGGGTGCTCGCGGAGGCGGAAGGGAACCCGCTGGCCCTGGTCGAGCTGACCCGTGCCCTGCCGGCCTCGCCCAGTGCATACGAGCGCGTGTCGCCGGCGCCGACAACCCTGACCGCTCGTCTGGAGCGGGCCTTCGCGGCCAGACTGGACGACCTTCGCCAGGAAACCCGCCTTAGCCTGCTGGCCGCGGCGCTCGATAGCCGCGCGACGCTTGAAGAGATCCTCGGGTCCGCTGCGCTGCTCATGGGCGCCCAGATCGAGACGTCTGCCCTGGACCTGGCGGTCCGCGCGGAGCTGGTGGAAGTCGTCGAGATGGAGGTGCGCTTTCGCCATCCGCTGATCCGCTCTGCGGTCCAACAGTCGGCGCCCCCAGCCCAGGTCCTCGAGATGTTCGGCGCGCTGGCCGAGGTGGTGGCCGACCCGGAGCGCCGGCTCTGGCACCGGGCCATGTCAGCCCCTGGTTGCGATGAGCAGATCGCCGCGTCGCTCGACGTGCACGCCCAGGCGGCCAGGCGAAGAGGCGCGATTATGGCCTCGGCCGCCGCGCTCGAGCGCGCCGCCGCGCTTACCGCCAATCCAGAGCGGAGGGCGGAACGGCTAGTCCGTGCTGCTGAGGTCGCCCATGAACTTGGGCTGGTCGACGTCGTTCGCCGCTTGCTGAAGCAGGTCGAGCCGTCCCCCCTCGGTTCGCTCGAGGCTGCCCGCTTGGCTTGGCTGCAGCAGATGGTCAGCGGAGACGTGTGGTTCGACACCAGGGCGGCGAAGACGTTCGTCACGATCGCGCAACAGATGCTCGCGGGCGGGGACCGGGACATGGCCCTGCGCTCGCTCGTGCCGATCGCGCACCGATGTTGGTGGACGCGAGCTCGCGAGAGGACGCGTCAGTACGTCGTTGACACGGCCGAGGGCATCGGCGTCTCTGACGATGACGCACGCCTGCTTGCGGTCATCGCGCTCGCGCATCCGGAGGTGACCGCGCCGATGGTCCGCCGCCGCGTCTCGCGCATGAGGCGACACGAGGTGGCCGATCCGGTGAATGCGATGTACGTGGGCATCGCCGCCGAGAAGGCGGGCGACTTCTCGGCGGGAGCAGTGTTTCTGGCTCGCAGCATCGAGGGCCTCCGCGACCAGGGGAGGCTCGGACTGCTCACCCAGGCTCTCGTGCACTATGCCTGGGCGACAACGCACGCCGGGGACTGGGAGGAAGCCGCTGCGGCCGCTCGGGAGGCAACCGGTTTAGCGCGCGACACCCGTCAGCCGCAGTACGGACTCACCGCTGAGCTCGTTGGCGGGCTCACCGCCGCGTTGCGCGGCACTGAGCCGGACTTCGAGGCGATCCTCGCCAACCCCGAGCGAAAGCTGCGGGCGATGAAGGGCGGCCCGCTGCTTGCGCCGGCCCACATCGCGCGGGGCGCGGAGGCGCTTGGCAATGGGCGGCACGGAGAGGCGTTTCGCCACCTGTGGCCGGTGTTCGACGAGAACGCCCCGGAGTTTCACCGTTTCATGCGCTGGCCGGCGGTGCTCGACCTGATCGAGGCCGGGGTGCGCAGCGAACAAACCGAGCGGCTGACGGGAGTGCTTGCTGAGCTCGAAGCGATCGCCGCGCAGAGCGAGCCTCCCATCCTGTGCGTCGGGTTGGCGTGCGCGAAGCCGCTGACCGCCCGCAACGACGAGGCCGAGCCGCTGTTCTCGAGTGCGCTCGAGCAGGATCTGACCGACTTTCCGTTCCAGCGGGCCAGGACGCTGTTCTCCTTCGGCCGCTGGCTGCGCCGACAGCGTCGCAGCGCTGAGTCGCGCGAACCGTTGCGCGCCGCGGTCGAGTCGTTCGACGCGCTCGGCGCAGCGCGATGGAGCGAGCGTGCTCGACGCGAGCTGCGCGCGACGGGCGAGAAGATCGGACGTCACACTGACGCCCGCGACCGTCTCACCGCCCAGGAGCTCCAGATCGCACAGTTCGCCGCCGAAGGGCTATCGAACCGTGAGATCGGAGAACGCCTCCTCCTCTCCCATCGGACGGTCGGATCGCACCTCTACCACATCTTCCCGAAGCTCGGGATCACGGCGCGGGCGCAGTTACGCGACGCACTGGCAGCCACGACGGGCGAGCAAGAACCAGTCGGTTGACTGAAGAGAATCCCGACGCCGGGAGTCACGGTTCCGCCTGATTCCAGCGGTTCTACCGGACTTCAAGAATCGCTGGTGGCATGACCGCGTCGGGAAGCCCTGAACCCAGTTCAACCGAAGGAGTCTCATGAGCGAACTACCGAACATCGTCCTCGTCCACGGCGCGTGGGCTGACGGGTCCAGCTGGAGCGCCGTCATAGAGCGCCTGCAGGCAGACGGGTACAACGTCACCGCCCCGCAGTTTCCGGAAACCTCTCTGGCCGATGATGTCGCGCGCCTGCGCCACGTCCTCGCCCGGCAGACCGGTCCGACGATCGTGACCGGCCACTCCTACGGCGGGCAGATCATGACCGCGCTTGGCACGGACGCGCCGAACGTCGTCGGGCTGGTCTACATCGCCGCATTTGGGATCGACGAGGGCGAGTCGCTCGGCGCCCTCCTCGGCAGTGGGCCGCCGACGCCGGCGCTGGCCCACCTCATCGTCGACGAACAGGCCTTCGGATGGCTGCCTGAAGAGGACTTCATCCACCACTTCGCGGCCGACGTCGATCCCGTCAAGGCGCGCGTGTTGTACGCGGTTCAGCAGGGACTGGCGATGAGCACCTTCGAGGACGTCATGGGCGCGCCCGCCTGGAAGTCGCACCCGTCGTGGTACCTGGTCGCCACCAACGACGAGGCAATCCCGCCTGACGCCGAGCGCATGTTCGCGCAGCGGATGGGCGCGCCGACAGTGGAGGTTGCTTCAAGCCACCTCGCGATGGTCTCCCATCCCGATGAGGTCGCGAGACTGATCGAAGCCGCCGCCGATGCCGTGCGGACAGGTCAGCTGGCCGGGGCTCGGCAGTCGTGATGGCTTCGCAGAGGCGACTGCCCTCGGAGAGGTGACCGCCATGCCGATGATCGATGTCTACGCGACTGCCGGGACGTTCGCCGACAAGCACACTCTGGCCAGAGAGCTGGCGAGCGCGGTGATGCGCTGGGAGGAGGTGCCTGATCTGGCGCTGTTCCGCAACAACACCGCCGCTTTCGTACATGAGCTTCCGGCGGAATCGATCGCAAACGTCGCCGGAGAGAACAACTACGTGCGGGTACAGGTCCTCACCCCGGCGGGGGTGCTGGACCGGGACAAGCAACTCGGGGTCGTCAAGGAGCTGACGGAGATCGTGGCCGACGCCGGCGCCGACCCCACCCTGGCACAGCGCACATGGGTGCTGTTGACCGAGTCGCCCGAGGGCGGATGGGGAGTCGCGGGGCACGCCAACACCGGAGCGGACCTAGCCGCAGCGGCTCGAGCGGAGTTGGCGGAGGCCGCCCAGCAACAAGGCGCGGGCGGGTAAATTGACGCCGCAGCGACCGCGCTGAGTGAAGGCCGGATGAGCGACGACTTGATCATCGGTTACGACGGCAAGGCGCGCTGCGCCTGGGCCGGAACTGGTGACACCGCGTCCGTTCGCTACCACGATGAGGTCTGGGGTACGCGCACGTACGACGAGTCGGCGTTGTTCGAGGCCCTGACGCTGGGTGTATTCGAGGCCGGGCTCAGCTGGTCGACTGTGTTCGGCAAGCGGGACGGGTTCCGGAGGGCCTTTCACCACTTCGACGTCACGCAGGTCGCGGCGATGACCGAGCAGGACGTGGACCGGCTGGTGCACGATCCCTCGATCATCCGTAACCGTGCCAAGATCCGGGCCATCATCGAGAACGCGCGGGCGATGAGGTCGGCGTCGCCGACCCTGGCCGAGTCTCGCGAGGTCCTACGAGAGCCCCCGCAAGCGCGCGCCGCGCCGCCTCGCAGACCTCCCCACGTCGACACCCGAGGCGGACGCGTTCGCCAAGCAGTTGAAGTCACAGGGGTACCGCTTCGTGGGACCCACGAGCGTCTATGCATTCATGCAGAACGTCGGCGTGGTCAACGACCACCTCCACGGGTGCTTCCGGGCCACGGACTACACCCAACCGCCAACCAACTAGGAGGACACAGCAATGGAGGAGGTTTGGTACCGGGCTCCCCGGCTCACTCTCCCGATTCCCGGAGTGCGCGAATTTCAGGCCCGTTACGAGGCGGCAGTGCCGGACCTGCCGCTCGAAGCGGTGGCGGACCTCGTGTCACGCAATGCCCCGTGGTCGGAGATGGTCGAGCTCATCGGGCGTTCGGCACCCCACGGATTCCTCATCTACTTCCGCAACGACGTCCACCCGGTGATGGCGCTCGCCGGCGACCGAGCCGACTGCGTGGCCTACCTAATGGGCAACCACGTCATCGCGGAGCGCATGTTCCGTCACGACCCGCGAGCGATGATGTACGCGCCGCTGCACACGGTCATCTGGGAGGACCAAGACGGCGACGCCTGGTTCACCGTCGACCAGCCGAGCAAGCAATTCGCGAGCTTCGACATTCCAGAGATCGCGGACGTAGGCATCGCGCTCGACCACAAGCTCGCCGCCCTCCTGGACGCGCTCTCGGTCCCGGTTCCCGGCGAGCTCAGTGGGTGACAAAGCGCAGCACTTCGACGCCGCTGGCAACGCCCGCCTCACCCGAGGAATCATCGCCGCCACAGCAGGACTGCTCGTACAGCAATCCATCAGTGCGTACCAGGTTCCTAGGCACCCCCGACCGGGCGCAGTAGGTTAATCGGCGGCGATGCTCGACCCGATGGAGCGCTGGCGGCAGTACGGCGAGAAGCCCGACTATGCGGGCCTGCTGACCTTCGGTGGAGCGCGGTGCACCCAGGCCGCGGCCGAGCTGGCCGGCTTTGACGTGGCGATCGTCGGGGCCCCGATGGACGAGCTCGTCTCTGACCGCCCGGGGGCACGGTTCGCGCCGCGCGCCATCCGCGCCGCGAGCTGCCCGCCGGGCCCAGACCTAGAGACGGGCGTCGACGCGTTCACGGCCCTGCGAATCGTCGACTTCGGCGACGCCCCGGTTGTCCCCGCCCAGCCGGAGCGCGCCCACGCCGCGATCGAGGAGACCGTGAGCCAGGTCCTGAGTGCCGGGGTGCTGCCGGTGATCATCGGCGGCGATCACTCGATCACCGAGCCCAATGCACGCGCGTGCGCGGGGCGCCACGGCGCACTCGGCCTGGTGCACTTCGACACCCATACCGACACCGGCGAGGAGGTATTCGGGGCGACCCTTTCGCACGGGACGGTGATGCGCCGGATCGTCAACGCCGGATACATCGATCCCCGGCGCTACGTCCAGATCGGGTTGCGCGGATACTGGCCGGGCGAGGCCGAGTTCTCCTGGCAGGCCGAGCGGGGCATCACCAGCCTGTTCATGCACGACGTGCGCGATCGCGGCATCCGCGACGTGATGCGCGAGGCGCTCGAGATCGTCGGGGCCGGACCGGTGTTCCTGACCGTCGACATCGACGTCCTCGACCCCGCCTTCATCCCGGGCGGGACAGGCACCCCCGAACCGGGCGGGATGACCACGTCCGACCTGCTGTGGGCCTGCCGCACGGTGGCCGCTGAGCTCGAGGTCGTCGGTGCCGACCTCGTGGAGGTGACTCCGACCGCCGTTGGCTCGGCGGACTCGGCCGCGCTGGCCGGAGAGCGGATTGTGCGCGAGATCCTGACCGGCCTGGCGATGCGCCGGACCCGGCCTAATCGGCCTCTCGGAGGACGTTGATCGTCCGGAACTGGTGGTCGCTGGCGCCGTGCAGCCGGGCGCCGGTCTCGGCGAGGGTGCTCAGAAGGTCGAGGATCTCCGACGAGATGCGCTCCCCCGGAAGCAGCTGAGGCACGCCGGGCGGATAGCTGGCGATCGACTCGCACGAGATCCGTCCCACCGCCTGCGCGACCGGGACCAGCTCGGCTTCGCCGAGGAACGCCTCTCTCGGTGAGACGGCCATCTCGCCCTGGAACATCTTCGCCGGGCCGACGATGGCCGCCGTCCGGCCGGGCTTGGCGATCCGCTTCACGGTCTCCTCGATGTCACCCGCGAGCCGCCGGAGTTTGGCCGGCGACTCGCCCATGCCGACGACGAACACGATCGTGGCCTGCGCCGGGAGCTCGGCGTGGACGTCGTACGTGCGCCGCAGCGCGTCAGCCATCTCGTAGCCGGTGCGGCCGATGCCCCGGACGTCGAGCACGATCCGCAGCGGGTCGTATCCGGCCACGCCTGCTCGCCCGACCAACGAGGCATCCACCAGCCGGATCCCATCGATGGTCTCGAGCTTGGCCCGGGCCACGGCGATCGCCTCGAGCGTCTCGAACAGGAGCTGCTCGCCGTGCAGGACGAGCTGGCGGCGGGCTCCGTCGAGCGAGGCCAACAACAGCGAGGAGGGGCTCGTGGTGCGCAGCAGGCGCAGCATGCGACCCACCGTGTCGGCGTCGACCCGGCCGCTGTGGCCGACGTGCAGCATCGCGCTCTGCGTCAGCGACCCGGCGATCTTGTGGGTGCTGGTCAGCATGGCGTCCGCGCCCTGGGAGAGCGCGGTCGGGGGCAGGTCGTCGTTGAAGCCGAAGTGCGGGCCCCAGGCCTGGTCAACCACGAGCGGGACCCCGGCGTCGTGGGCGACTTCGGCCAGCGCAGCGATGTCGGCGGCCATCCCGTAGTAGGTCGGGGAGACGACGAACGCCGCCCGCGCATCCGGCGCTTCGCGCAGGCCGGCGGCCAGCGTGTCGGGCAAGACGCAGTGGGTTATCCCGAGCTCCTCGTCGTACTCGGGCACCACGAAGCTCGGCATCCCGCCGCTGAGCACGAGCCCGTCGACGACGGACGCGTGCGCGTTGCGCTGGACGACGACCCGCGCTCCGAGCGGCGCCAAGGCCAGACACAGGGCGTGGTTGCCCTGCGTCCCCCCGTTGGTCAGGAACCAGCTGCGGGCGGCGCCGAACGCGTCGGCCGCCATGGCCTCCGCGCGCTCGTACGGGGTCGGTAGGGGACCGACGTCGATCCCGTAAATCAGCTGCGGAACGTCCGCGGCCAGCGCGTCTATGCCGATGGCCTTCACCACTCCGGGATCCGCCCCGGGGCCGCCCTTGTGCCCCGGGACGTGGTAGCGAGCCGGTCCTCTGAAGGAGTACTCGACCACCGCGTCGAGATAGGGCGCGACGGGTTGTTCAGGTATGTGCGGGTCGGCCGCGACCGGGGCGCTCTTGTGCTCAGTCGTGCTCATCGCATCACTCCCAAGTGGTTGGGTCCTCCGCATCGGAGCACCGGTCCGCATAGCACTGCGTGTGGCGCTGCTCGACGAAACGCTCGAACGATTGGGCGATTGAGTAGTCAGGCCAACAGTATTCAGCCCGGCCCGCGGCGGGGAGATAGATCGCCGTGTAGAGGGTCCCCAGGCCTCTGGCGAACTCCGTGCGGTACAGCGGGGGGCCGAGGAACGCCCGCACGAACCGATCCCGGGCCATCGCCGGCGTGCGCAAGAGCGCGAGCAGTCTTCGCTCGCGCTCGAATGTGCCAACCGCGCGCGCGTATTGCGGCCAGTCGCCCGTGTGCTGGTGGTTGGTGGCAACCGGGACGGTGAGGACCTCGGGTTCGCGATCCGGGCCGAGGCGGATGGTGGCGAAGTCGCCCTCGCGGTCCAGCAGCGTGACGTTCTGCGCGGCGTGGACCGGCACCTTGGCGAGCACAGAGCACCCGTCGGCGACGTTCTCACACACCTCGAGGACGTACCGGATCACGAGCGGGACCCCGAATCCGTCGCCCACGGCCGGGCGGCCGCCGAAGGTCAGCGACACGGCGAGGCCGGCGTCGTTGACGCCATCGAGTAGCCCCCACAGGCAGTCGCTCATCCCGATCACACGGCGGCCCGTCCACGCCGTGCAGTACACGATCCCCTCGGCCCTCGAGGCGGGGTAGTCGTAGTTGCGCACGAGTGCCGGGCCACCCTGGCCCGTGAAGGCGGCCTGCGAGCAGCCGACGACGAAGCTGGGCGGTCGGTACATGGACAGGAACCGGGCGGCAAGCGGGTCGCCCCCGGCGAGCTCGACCAGACGCTCGTAGGTCGGCACGAGCTCGGGCATCCACTTCTCGAGCATCGAACGGCAGGCCACGAGATCGGGACGGGAGGCCTCGCCCTCCTTGAGGTACCAGGCCCGGTAGGCCGGCCACGTGGCCTCGAACGCCTCGCGCCAGGTCTCGCCCGGCTGAGGCTCCGCCACGGCGCAGAACGTGAGGCCGTCGGCCGCGCTCGCGGCCTCACCCCTGTCACCGTCGGCCGCGTGGATCGGGAGTAGGGCCAGCTCATCGGGGTCGGGCAGCTGCATCTCCTCAACGCTAGCGACGGCTCTGGCCGTCATCCGCGCTCGAGCCCGCACCAGTCGGCAATGAACAGCGCCAGGGACTGGGCGGTCTGGAGCACCGAAGGGAGCAACACCCGTTCGTCGATTCCGTGGATGCCCTCGGCATACGGGCCGAAGCAGACGGCGGGAGTCGCCCCGTGGAGCGCGAAGGCGCGCGCGTCCGTCGTGGCCGTGGAGGCCGGCGTGGCCGGGGATCGGCCGGTCACGCGCTCCGCCGCGGCCGCGAGCCGCCCGACCAGCGGCGACTCCGGCTCCAGGCTGTAGCCCTGGCAGGTGAAGCCGTCGTAGACCACGCGGGCGTCGAAGCCGTCGCGCCCCGACGCCGCCCGGGCGACGGTGTCCTCGATTCGTGCCTGAAGCTCGTCCACCCGGTCGCCCGGGAATAGCGCCACCCGGCAGTGCAGGACGCTCTCGGCGGCCACGGTCGAGGGCCAGTCGCCGCCCCGGACCATCCCGATGTTGAGGTTGATCGGGTGCTCGTAGGCGTCGTACGGTGGCGGCGGGGAGGCGTTCAGCTCGGCCTCGAGCTCGCGCAGCGCCGGAACCAGGGCCAAGCTGGCCTCGATGGCGTTGCGCCCGATCGGCGCATCACCGGCGTGCGCCGGGAGTCCCCGGACCACGACCTGGAACCACACCACCCCAACCTGAGAGATCTGGATCGAAAGCCCGGTCGGCTCGGTGACGATCGCCGCATCGGCCGCCCGGCCGGCGAGCACGCACTGGAGCGCGCCGTTGCCGGTGCACTCCTCCTCGACCACCGACTGAAGCTGGACCGGCGCCAGGGGCGCGAGTCCGAGGGCCCGCAGGGCCCGCACGCAGCCGACGATCGCCGCCAGCCCGGCCTTCATGTCCCCCGCGCCGCGACCGTAGAGCCAGTCGCCCTCGCGCCTGGGCGCAAACGGCGGCGATGTCCAGATGTCGCTCGGGCCGGGATTGACGACGTCGATGTGACCGTTGAGGATCAGCGAGCGGCCGCCGCGAGGCTCCTCCGGGCCCCAGCGGGCGATCACGTTCGCCTTGCCGCGCACGTCCCAGCTGAACGGTGAGGCGCCCTCGTGTGCTCGGAGCTGCCGCGGGTCGAGCGCTAGCTCCTGGGTCTGAAGACCGAGGTCGGCGAACGCGGCCTCCATGATCTCCTGGCCTGCGCGCTCCTCGCCGAGCACGGTCGGTGCCCGCACCAGCTCGACGAGCAGCTCCTCGATCGCCGCCGACTGCGCGGCGACCGCGGCCAGGATCTCCTCGGGCGCCGCCGGGGATGGTTCTCCCACCTGGTTTGCCCTCAGCCCGTCTTGAAGGCCAGCGCATCCGGCATCGGGGCCGGCTCGGAGGGCTCGATCGGGGCGCCCGCGAAGCGAGAGCGGATGCCGTTGATCCACGCCCGGCAGCGGTCGGTGAGCTGACCGTCGTCGCCCTGTAGGCGCGAGCGCGTGACCAGAATCCCGAGATCGGCGCCCGGGTAGCGGTAGTCGCCGGGGCCGAGGACGCGGAGGTAGAAGCCCTCGGAATCGTCGCCGAGCCCGTGCCAGTCGGCCGCCTGCCGGCTGAAGGTGATCTGGCCGTGCCGGTCGAGCTTCCAGATGCCCGTCCTCGGCGCGTCGGTCAGCAGCTCCACCCCGGCATCGGGCTCCTTCAGGATGATCTGGCCCCAGACGTCGGTCAGGTGATCGCTGGCCCAGCGCCGCCTGAGGTCCTCGACGTCGAGCTGGTAGTCGAGGTTCAGGTACTCGGCCAGGTGGAACAGGAATAACGGCATGTCGGCGTACGCGCTGGCGCTCACGTTGGTCATCGAGCTGATCCCGCTCAGCCGCGGGTTCAGCTCGCCGAGATACAGCTCGTCCGTGGTGGCGTCGACGAGGTAGTCGACCTCCAACAGCCCGCGATATCCCTCCTGGGCCAGCCGGTCGCCGAGCTTGCCTGTGAACTCCAGGGCGCGATCGCGGTTCCGCGCCGACAGCGCG
This sequence comes from uncultured Solirubrobacterales bacterium, assembly GCA_963704385.1. Classification (GTDB taxonomy): domain Bacteria; phylum Actinomycetota; class Thermoleophilia; order Solirubrobacterales; family Solirubrobacteraceae; genus Palsa-465. The sequence continues at coordinate 2,600,951 of OY969904.1, read as the reverse complement.
CCGGGAAAGATGTCGTTGCCGCACCAGCCGCCCCGATAGGGCGTCAGCTCGGGATGTCCGGTGAGATCGATCATCAGCGGCCCGATCACCGTGCCGTGGCGGGTGATGCAGGCCTCGACGGCCACCGCGCGCGGGTCGATCCGGCGCATCACCTTGAGCTCCTGGTCGGCCATCTCACCCGCGTCCGCGTTCCAGTCGCGTTCGCCGCGGACGAAGAATGTCGTCTTGCCGGAGTCTCCGTAGGGCGTCTGGACGACCAGGTCGTCCCCGAGCCCGGCCTCGTCGGCCAGCTCGAGGAGCTTGGCGTAGCTCGTGGCCCGCCCGAGGACGTTCGGGACGCTGGGGACGCCAGCTTCCTCACCGAGACGGGTGGTGATGATCTTGGAGTCCAGCCGGTGGCGGAGCTCGGCGGGCGGGAGGGCGACGTCCAGGCCGACGTCGGCGGCGCGGCGCTCGCTCTCCTCATCAAAGAACACGAACAGCGCCTTGCCGTGCGACTCCTTCTTGCTCTCCGGCTCGTGCGAGGCCACAAACTGGCTGAGCTGCTCGTGCGCGAGGAGGTAGTTGCAGACGTCCTCGATCGAGCCGAACTGGGCGTGCGGGGTCCGGGATGGGACGAACACGCACGGATGGCCGCCGTCGAACGAGTCGAAGTAGTTGACGTAGTAGAACTGCCGGACCCAGCGGTCGATCCCGAGCAGGTTGAAGGCGATCGGCGAGATGAAGTAGATCGGCGTCTGGTTGGTCCGGAAGAAGCCGCGCAGCTCGGAGATCCCACGCAGCGCCGCCGCCTGTTCAGCCATGGTCAGTCCCTTCGTGTTCGCCGCCCCTGCCGTGGTCCTGGGTGAACCGCCAGCGTCGACGGATTCTAGATTTGCCGCTCGGCCTGCGTCCGCCGTGCTTTCCAGACCTCTTCGCAAGGCCAGCGTTGCGCCCACTCGAGGGTGACGAACGGATAGCGGGTGGTGGAGCCGTCCGGCGGTCTGATCTCGATCAGCTCCTCAACCTCGAAGCCCGATCCTCGGAGGACGGCGATCATCTCTCCGTGCGGCAGGTGGAACTCGACGGAGTCGTCGTCGGGCCATTCGAAGCGATGCATTCCGAAGTACGGACGCAGGAGGCGGTCGGTCGCGGGACGGTCTTCCTCGTCTGGGGCGCAGAGCATCAGCAGAGCGCTGTTGACCAGAAAGATCAGCCGCCCTCCGGGACGCAGCAGTCGCCCCGCCTCTGGGATCCACAGGAAGGGGTCACACCAGATACTCGCGCCGTACTCGGAGATGGCCAGGTCGAAGCTCTGGTCGGGAAGGGGCACCTGCTCGGCGTTGCCGTGCAGAAGGGGAAACTCGAGCCCGAACTCGTCCTGGAAGCGTCTCGCGGTCCGAAGCTGCGCCTCTGAATTGTCGATCCCGACCGGCTTGGCCCCGCGCCGGGCCAGCCAGGCCGAGACGTACGCGGTTCCGCACCCCAGCTCGATCACGTCGAGCCCGGCGACGTCGGCCGGGAGCATCTGGACCTGGGCTTCGGGCACGCCCCACACCCCCCACGCCGGCTCGTCACTCTCCCAGTTGCGCCGGCCCGGCTCCTCGTACTCGTGAGCCCACTGATCCCACCGGGCCCGGTTCCGCGCGACGTGATCGGGAAGCTCGACCATCACGTGTACAGGCTAATCACGCCAAGGGAGGGGCACGCCCTCCGGCGCTTTACGCAGCCGGCGGGCCCTGGTCGACGCGCCGCAGCACCGGTGTGAGCCGATGGACGTCCTCGCTGGCCTGGAGTTGCCGTTCGTCCCACCACGTGGCGCCGGCGTCGGCCAGTGGTCCGATGACCATTCGCGACTTGACCGGATCCCCCGGTGTCGCGCCGCCGAGCACGATCTCGAACGGGCTATCCCGGTGGCCTGCGCGATGTTGGCGGACGTAGGCGACCAGGTCGCGGACCTGGTCGACCGGGGGAACCTGCCCGTGCCTGGCCGTGGTGAACAGGGGGACGACGCCGTCCCAGCGGGCGGCCCGGCGCATCGGCCGGCGGTGTGGCCAGAACCCACCGATCCAGACCGGTGGGCGGGGGCGTTGTACGGTCGCGGGTAGGAGGGTGACATCCCGGACCTGGTAGTGCCGCCCGTGGTGGTTCACGGCCTCGCCCGACCAGTAGCGTTGCAGCAGTTCCAGGCCCTCGTCCAGACGCTCGGCCAGCACCATCGGATCGGTTGTGTCACCAAAGCTGCCGAACTCATCGTCGATCGGTCCGCCGAGACCCGCGGCGAAGATCATGCGGCCGCCGCTGAGCGCGTCCAGCGTGGCCACCTGTCGCGCGAGTTGCTCCGGCCGCCGTCGGGCGACCGGGGTGACCAGGGTGCCCAACCGGAGCTGGGAGGTGGCCAAGGCCGCCGCGGTCAGCAGGATCCACGGATCACCGAACGGCTGGTCGCGGCGGGCGCGTTTGTCGTGCACGACGTGATCCCAGACGAACAGCGCGTCCCAGCCGGCTTGTTCGGCCGCGACGGCGACGGTGGCCACCGCCTGCGGATCTGCGAAGTCCCCGAAGTTCGGAATGTTGATCGAGCAGCGCATCCGTTTGAGTGTTGAAGACTTGCGCACTCCGAGGCGCATCGCCTCGCCGCTACCTGATGCGACACGCGAATCTGAGCGGTCAGTGGTGGGCGTGGGCGATGCGCGCGCGCTCGGTCGGCGTCGCGCGCCCGACGTGCCTGGACAACCAGAACAGCCCCGCAAATATCGCCAGGCCGAGCAGGTTGAGCGCGAGCTCGTAGTTGACATGGATGGGGCTGAAGATGTCAGCGCGGGTTGGCCGCGGCCCGGTGGGGATCAGCCCGAGGCCGCTGAACACACCGTCGACGATCAGCGCGGCGATGACCATCGTCACGAACATCAGGGCCGTGATCCGGACGGTGTAGCGGGCGCCGTAGTACTTGCGGTAGGCCAGGAGGATCGGGACAACGATCAGGTCAGCGAACAGGAACGCGAGAACGCCGGCGAACGAGATCCCACCGGACCAGAGCACGGCGGCGAGCGGGACGTTTCCGACCGAGCAGACGAAGCTGAGCACCGCGATGATCGGTCCGACCACGACGTTCTCGATCGTCGGCAGCGGCGCCGGGGCGTGGCGGATGAACAGCGCCTGGAAGAAGCCGTTGCCCAACTGGGCGACGAACCCGGCGAGCAGGAATCCGATCGTGATCTCCTTCCACAGCATCCGCCAGTCGCCGCGGAAGTTGTGGGCCACATCCGACCACGCCCGGCCCGAGGTGAGCCGCTCGCGCCAGGACATCCGCTCGCCGGCTGTCTGGTGCTGATGGCCGATGTCGGCCCGTCGCGCGTGCTCGCGGGCCTGCTCCTCAAGCCTCCGGCTGACGAACAAGCGCAGCAGCACGGTCATCAGAACGATCATCACGATCCCGCCGACGAACTCCGCGACCGTGAACTGCCAGCCGATCAGCACCCACACCACCAGCCCGAGCTCCCACACCAGGTTCGTCGACGCGAACTGGAAGGCGAGCGCCGACGCGGCGCTGGCCCCCATCTGGAACAGGGACTTGGCGATCGTGATGGCCGCATAGGAACATGACGACGACGCGGCCCCCAGGCCGGTCGCCCAACCCACCGCGTGGCCGCCGGAGCCGCTCATCAGCCCCTCGACGCGTTCGCGTGGGACCCACGCCTGCACGATGGCCGAGATCATGAAGCCGAGGACCAGCGCCCACCACACCTCCCAGGCCATCAGCAACGAGTCCCTCAGGCCATGCCAGACGACGTCCATGACCTAACACTACCACCATATACCCCTAGGGGGTAGGGGTAGTGGTAGCATATGGCCCATGCCAAACACTGGTGCCCCGACCCGGGGCTATACCGCGACCAAGGACCAGCTGCTCGCTCGCCTGCGGCGGATCGAGGGGCAGATCCGCGGGATCGAGGGGATGGTCGACGACGACCGCTATTGCATCGACATCCTCACCCAGATCAGCGCCGCACAGGCTGCGCTGGACAAGGTCGCGCTCGGACTGTTGGACGGCCATGCGCACACCTGCGTGATCGGCGCCGAGCCGGACAAACGCGACGAGCGCACCGAGGAGATGATGGCCGCCATCGGACGTCTGCTCCGGCGCGGTTGAGGGTGTGGCGCTCGATTGGCCTCCACGGAGGACCGACTCCACCTGTGAGGACGGCGATCTGATGCTCAAGATGCGCGAAGAATGCGAACGCTGCGCGAGGTCACTCACCCATGACTCGCCCGCTCGTCCGCTCCGGCGAGAAAACGTCGGTTCGCACACGCGTCGCCGCCGGCAACCCCTCTCTCACCAAACCCTGAACACGACCCTCGCCGCCGAATCAACCGATCACTAGTCGCCCACGATCGTCAGGTCGAGTTGGTTGAGCCGTTCGGGGTCGGCCAGGAAGTCGATCTCGACGATCTTTCCGTTCTTGACGGTGAATGCGCCGACCGAGAATGGCCTACCGGCGCGCATGACGACGATCCCGGCGGCGCCGTTGATGAGGGCCCGTTGCATGGTCAGCGCGACTCGCGAGTACATCACGGCCTGGCTGGCGACCGTCTCGGCGCCGCGGACATGGCGCGATAGGCCGGTCAGGCCACCGTCGGCTCGAAGTACCACGTCGGGGTCGAGCACGGCGACGAGCCCGTCGAAGTCACCCTCGCGCCCGGCGGCCAGGAAGGCGTCCACGACCTCCCATTGGGCGCTCAGATCGGAGTCCGGGTGCGGCGCGCGTCCGCGCACGCGGCGGCGGGCTCGGCTGGCCAGCTGCCGCGTCGCATCGGGCGAGCGATCGACAATCGGCGCGATGTCGTCGAAGGGGACACCGAACATGTCATGCAGGACGAGGGCCAGTCGCTCGGGAGAGGTCAGCGTCTCGAGTACGACCAGCAGCGCCAAGCCAACCGAGTCGGCGAGCAGCGCCTCGTGCGCGGACTGAAACTCAGAGCGCGATACGATCTCCAGCCGATCCGGCTTGAGAGGCCGCGTCAGCCGCGGGGGTCGTGCTTGAAGCCCTCGATCTCGATCAGGCAGCCAGCGCGGTCGGGGTCGTCGGGAACGAAGCTCGCCAGCCGCGCCGACGGGGCGAGCTCGTCCAGCAGTCCCCTCGTCAGTCCGCGGTGCAGTGCGCAGACGACGGGCTGGTTCTCGCGAACGGCGTCGCGGTAGGGACAGTTGCCGAGCCGAAAGAGGATGTGTCGGGGTCCTCCCTGCTCGCGCCGGGGCGCGAACCCCAGAGCCGTGAGGGCTCGGCCCATCGCCTCCTCGGGCCGATCCGGCCCGGGGCCAGGCAGAAGCTCGCGCGCCAGCTCCCGGCCGGCGCGCTCGACCTCCCGGAGACGGGCCGGACGCGCAGGCATGCTGCGCGCCAGCCAGCGCGCGAGCCGCCGGTAGGCGTCTGGCGGTTCTCCGCCCGGGTGGGCCTCGGCTGCCAGCGACCAGCCATAACGCGGGCGGCCCCGTGCTTGGGACAACCGCTCGCGAGAAATCAGACCCGCGGCGCGCAGGCGCTCGAGGTGCACACGCACCCCGCTGGGGTGCAGGCCCAGCTCGGCGGCGAGCTCGTCGGTTCCGGCCGGTCGGCCAAGATCGGCAAGAAGTCCGAACAGCCGAGCGCGCGTCGGCTGGGCGAGTGCGTCACCGGGACCGTCGGGCACACCGGAAGCCACCGCGGAAGTCTCTCACAGAGGTCCGCGGGTGGTGGTATTTTTTCTAGTCAGGCTCTCAAAAATTTCAACGAGGGGAAGCCAGCGCCGTGACCTATGTGATCGCGGAACCGTGCATCGGGACCAAGGACAACTCGTGCGTCGAGGTGTGCCCGGTCGATTGCATCCATCCGACCCCCGAGGAGCCCAACTACGGGGAGGTCGAGATGCTCTACATCGACCCTGAGGAGTGCATCGACTGCGACGCCTGCGTGGAGGCGTGCCCGGTGGACGCGATCTTTCCCGAGGACCAGGTGCCTGAAGAGTGGGAGCGATTCACCGAGCTCAATGCCGCCTACTACCGTGGTCAGCCCACGTGACGAGGTTCGCGTCGCGCTCGAGGTGAGGGCAACGCCCCGCCGACCCGATTTGTTGGTCGTACACAAACGGACGATGCGCCGGACAAGAGGCTTGTGCGGCAGTTTGGAGGGCTGGTCGAGAAACGGGAACATACGGCGCGATTCTCGCACAGCCTTGCTCGATCCGCCCGACGCCATCCCGTCTACGACGGAGCGGGCGCCGCCAGTTGTCAGCCGGAGGATCCATGGTCCGGGACGACCAGACCGGCCCTAACCGGCACTCTCCTTGGCCGCCGCGGCGTCGCGCTCGAGCTCATCTGTGTCGGCCTTGAGCTGCTTCTGCTGGACCTTCTCGGCTCGCTTCATCGCCGCCTCGACCTTGGCGCCCATATCTGACACGGCGACCACGATCAGACCCGCCTGGCCGGCGTCCAGGTGCTCGCCGAGGTCCTTCAGATCGCTGCGGCTCATGCCCGCAGCGGCATGACCGGCGACCGCGCCCAGGATCGCACCCCCGGCCGTCGTGCCCAATATCAGTCCCCCGCCGATGGCCGCGAATGGGAACAGCGCGACGACCAGTCCGGTAGCAAGCCCGACCCCTCCGCCGAGCACGCCGCCGACCCGCGTCGGCGTCTCGTGCTTCTTGACGATCTTGGTCTTGCCGCCCTCCCGGCGCTCGATCACCGCGGCGTCATAGGCATCGATCAGCCCCGCCTCCGTGTGGAGATCCTTGACGAGCTGATAGTCGGCCTCGGCGTCGTCGACGTTGGGGTAGACGCCTACGTAGACCATCCACGTGTCAATCGCCATCGAGCCCGCTCCTCACTTGCGAATCGCAGCGGCACGATACTTGCTCAGCGCACCTCGCGCAGCCGCCCGGTCTCGACCTCGTAGATGAAACCGCGGACGGCATCCTTGTGGGCGATGAACGGCGAGGCGTTGATGCGGGCGATCGACTGGCGCACATCGGTCTCGAGGTCCGAGAACGCCTCCGCCGCCCATTCCGGCTTGATGCCCGTCTCGTCTTGGATCGAGGCTTTGAACTCGTCGTCGGTGAAGGTGAGCATTCCGCAGCCGGTGTGGTGGATGAGGATGATCTCCTCCGTGCCGAGGAGCCGCTGGGAGATGGCCAGCGATCGAATCTCGTCGTCGGTTACCACGCCGCCGGCATTGCGGATCACGTGCGCGTCTCCTTCCGCCAACCCCAGCGCCCCGTAGACGTTCAGGCGCGCATCCATGCACGCCACGACGGCGACCTTCTTCGCCGGGGGCAGTGGCAGATCAGCCTTGTCGAATGACGCCGCGTATGTCTCGTTGTTGGCCAGCAGGTCGTCGGTAACCGTCATCGGACTCCTTTGGGTTGACTCATGGTTCTAAGGCTCGGGCGGCTGTCCGAAGTCCACCAATACCCTATTCCCGGGAGCTATCGCTACGTCCTGGCAGCGCAGTGGCGTGTTCGCACCGTGCGACGCCGGGCGAAGATCGAGTCGGTGACCGAGTCGAGCCAGGCGTCGACCTCGGCCGCACCCTCGTACGCGATCAGGACGGTGGCCTTCATCGTCGTGGGCAGGACGTCGGTCACACGAGGGAAGTCGTCGAGGAGCCGGTCGTGGATCGTGCGCCAGTCAGAGGTCGCGAGTCCGGGAACAGTGATCAGGTAGAGCTGAGGCATTGGTGGGCTGGGCGAGGCGCGCTGTCCAGATCGCTTCTCGAATGCTTAGACGTTGGCGGCCGCCGAGAGCTTCCCGGTTTGGCTTGATTCCGTAGCGTCGCCCGCGGGCTCGGTCTTACGCCCGTCCCTGACGGAGCACCCTCGGCGGCGCCGGTCAGCGAAACGTGTCGGCGGTGATGCGGTCGACCTCGGTGACCGCGTCGGCCGGGATCCCGGCCCGCATGGCCGCCGCGATGATCGCGTCGGGATTCGGCGCCTCATAAAGGCAGTAGGAGCGGTATCGATCTGCGCTCAGGAAGGAGAACAGCCAGCTGACTCCCTCGTCGGCGTTGATCTCCTCGATCAGCTTCACATCGTCGCTCGTCATGTCGAGCTGCTCCGCGAATCTCCGCTCGATCAGGTAGGTGGGCATGCCGCCGACTCTACCTGGCGTCGGTGCCGGCGACCAGGGCATGACGATGCGCGTAGCCCGCCGCCTCGGTTCGATTTGCCGCGCCCGTCTTGCGCAGGATGCTGCGTACGTGGTTGGCGACCGTGTGCCCGCTGATGCACAGCTGCTCCCCGATCTCCCGGTTGCTCCGGCCGGCGGCGACCAGTCGCAGGACGTCGAGCTCCCGCCAGGACAGGTCGTCGGGCGGTGTTTGAACGCGCTCGGCCCGGGCCCCGAGCGCATGGGCGCGGTCCAGCAGCACCGGCATCCCGATCCGCTCGGCAACCATCGCGGCCTCGGAGAGGAGCTCCGAGGCCTGCGTAGCGTCGCTGGCCGCGCCGCGCATCCGCAGCGTCCGGCCGTAGGCATAGAGGCTGTGGGCGAGCCACGTTGTGGCGCCCATCTCGCGATTGAAGGCAACAGCCCGCTCGTAGTGCACCACGGCCCGCTGGTGGTCGCCGATGGTCGCGGCGAGCAGGCCGAGGTAGCGATCGGCGGCGCCGTAACAGGCCACGCCGTGGCCGATCGCGACCACCTTGCCGGCCAGCGGCAACAGCTCCAAATACAGCTCCTCGCCCAGCTTCTCGTCGCCCACGAGCGCGCACGCGTCGGCCAGATATGTGAGCGAGCCCAGCCAGATCCCAAACTGAAACTGGTCCAAGCCCTCGTGGCGCACACGTATGAGCTCTCTCCGCGCCTCGTCCTCCATCCCGAGCTCGGCCAGCAGGGCCGCGTACCCCGGCCGCCAGGCACCGCTGGACCGCTCGCTGGCCGCGAACACCCTCATTGCCGGGGCAAGCTCAGCGAGGCGGCCCTGCTCACGCCGGATCCCGAACATCTGGAGGCCGAAGATGCCGGCAGCCTCCCGGCCGGTAAGCAACCGGCTCCACTCGTGGGAGCGCTGGGCCGCAAGTTCGGCCTCCGTCAGTCGGCCGGTGCACAGGGCTAGGGTCGACACATAGTGCTCGGCTACGTGCACAGCGAACGGCTGGCGCAGGCGCAGGGCCATCACGTGAGCCTCGCCGAGCTCGTGCTCGGCCGCCTGCAGGTCGCCGAGCGCGATGAGGGCGGCCACGCGCCACTCCATGGCCTCGACCTGGAGGTCGCTCTCACCGAGGTCCTCCGCGAGATCACGGGCCTCGGAGAGCATCTCGAGCGTCTCCTCGAGGCTGCCGTCGCCCCGCGACCAGTAGGAGCGCATCAGGACAGTGGCCAGGCCCAGCCGATCGTCGAGCCGGCGGGCCATGGCGATTGCCCGCTCCCGGACGACCGCGCTGGCCGCATAGTTGCCAGTCAAGGCCTGAGCGCGGCCGAGCCCCGCAAGCAGCATGACCTGGACCTCGGAATCCCCACCCCCGAGGGCAGCGGCCGCTTCCTCGAGCAGCTCCACCGCCCCGGCGCCGGCGATCCCTGGACGCCAGCACGCTTCTTCAAATCCGATCGCGGCGTCGGCGAGCAGGTTTGCGTCCCCCAGGCCGCGAGCGATCTCCGCCGCCGCCCGGAACGCCTCCATCGCCCTGTCTGAGCGACCGCCTCGGAAGCACGCCGTGCCGAGTTCCACGTACGTTTCTCCCCGCCGGCGCGAGTCGTCGACTCCGACCTCGAGCGCCTGCGCGAAGCGCGCCGCGGCCTCGTCGAAGTCCAGCGTGCGGAGCGCTGCCCGGCCGGCCAGCAGCGAGTATTCGATCGCGCGGCTCGGTCCGTCCACCGGCGCCGCAGCGACGAAGTGATAGGCGAGCTCGGCCAGGCCACGGCTCTCGCCCGCCTCGTGACCCTGCTCCAGCGCCTCGGCGACCCGGAGGTGGAGCTCCGCACGCCTCAGGCCTGGCATACGATCGTAGAGCGCCCGGCGCACGAGCTCGTGCGTGAACCGGTACGCGAGTCGGCTGGAGGGCAGCTCCTCGATCATCCCGTGCGCGGTCGCCTGCTCCAGGGCGCTTTGCAGCTCGCCGTCCCGCAAGCCGGACAACGCGATCGTGCCCAGGCCGAACTCCGGTCCTGAGACCGCGGCCAGCTCCAGGAGCTCGGCGGTCGCTGTGGTCAGCCGCGCCAGCCGCTGACTCACAACTTCCCGCACGCCCTCGGGAGACCCGAGATCGGCGAGCGCCTGCGCCAGCCGCCTCCCCCCTTTGCGAAGCGACGCGGTCTCGCTCTCGAGCAGCGTTCGCCACAGCTCCGTCATCAGGAAGGCGTTGCCGCCGGTCAGCTCACTCAGCGCGCGAGTGACCTCTGGTAGATCCGAGCCGACGTCGCCCCCGACCGCCCGCTCGACAAACTCGGCGATCTCGTCCGTGCTGAGACCGCCGAGCCGCAGCCGGACGACGCCCTCGGAGCGGCGCAGGTCGACGAGCGCTTCGGCGAGGGTCTCCGGGACCTCGGCCTCGGTGTCCCGGAACGTCGTGACCAGCAGGACGCGGGCGTCAGAGCCACCCCGTGCGAGGTGGCGCAGGAGCAGGAGGGTCGGCGTGTCGGCCCAGTGCCCGTCCTCAATCACGACGACCAGCGGTGCGCTCCCGCCGATGCCCGCGAGCAGGCCGCCCATCGCGCTGTGCAGACGGTGTCGCGCTGTGTCGGGATCGACGCCGACCAGGGGCGGCAGCTCCCCCACCCGCTGGGCCAGGTCCGGCATCAATCGCGACAGCTCGCCACCGTCAGGGCCGACCGCGGCTCGCAGCGTGGCCTCGTCGATGGTTCGCAGGAGCTGCTCGAGTGCTTCCACGAACGGCCGATATGGCCGTCGGACGTCCGAATCGCAGGCGCCATACAGCACCAGCGCGCCACCGGCCGCGGCCTCCTGGGCGAATTCGCGGACGAGCCGGCTCTTGCCCGATCCGGCCTCGCCCCCGATGAGCGCGAATCTCAGCGCCTCGCCGGTGGCGCGAGGGATCAGCGTCCGCAGCATCGCCAACTCGCGCGAGCGTCCCGCGAACGGAAACGACGGTGTCAGGCGAAGCGGTCCCGGAAGCTTTGGCACTTTGGGCGACGTCGGCGGCCCCAGTAGTCAGATCTGATCATCGCGCTTTCCGGGCCGCGGTTCAACCCTGGGGAAAAGTGGGTCAGACCGGGTCATGACAAAGGGCTGGCGGCGGCGTAACTTGCGCCCTGGGCCGTTCGGCCCGAAGGCGCACCCACCTATACCGGGGGAGGACCTCCATGACCACCGCCACATCCCTGGCCGAGAGCGCACGCCGCGAGCTGGCCGATCTCAGTGACCGCATCGTCGGCCCCGGCGATCCGGTCTACGACGAGGCGCGCGCCGTTCACAACGGCATGATCGACCGGCGTCCGACTCTGGTCGTGCGCTGCTCGAGCGCGGAGGACGTCGCGCGCAGCATCGCCTTCGCTCGCGCTCACGACGCGCCGATCGCCGTGCGGGGCGGCGGGCACAACGGCGGCGGCCTCGGCGTCGTCGACGACGGGGTCGTTATCGACCTGGCCGGCATGGCCGATGTCGTGGTCGATCCCAACACCGACACCGTCCGCGTGGGCGGCGGCGCGACGTGGGGAGAGGTCGATCGCACGACGGCCGAATACGGCCGCGCGACGCCCTCCGGGATCATCTCGACGACCGGCGTCGGCGGGCTGACTCTGGGCGGCGGGCTCGGACACCTGACACGGCGCTTCGGGCTGACAATCGACAGCTTGATCGGCGCTGACGTGGTGCTGGCCGACGGGTCGTGTGTGCGCGCGAGCGCAGACCAGCATCCTGACCTGTTCTGGGCCCTGCGCGGCGGCGGGGGCAACTTCGGCGTGGTCACATCGTTCGAGTTCCGCACCCACCCGGTCGGAGCCGCGGTGATGGCCGGGCCGACGTTATGGCCGATCGAGCAGACACCGGAGGTGATCCGCTTCTACCGCGAATTCCTGCCCGCGGCCCCGCGCGCCGTCAACGGCTTCTTCGCCGAGATGACGGTTCCGCCCGTGGACCTGTTCCCCGCGGAGCTCCACCTGCGCAAGGTCTGCGCCGTGGTGTGGTGCGTGGTCGGGTCCGAGGAGGAGGCGGCACACCTGCTCGCACCCGTCCACGACGTCGGCACGGTGCTGCTGCACGGCGTCGGGCCGGTGCCCCACCCCGCCCTTCAGAGCCTGTTCGACGGCCTTTATCCCAAGGGCCTGCAGTGCTACTGGCGCGCGGACTTCTTCAACGAGCTGTCCGACCAATTGGCCGAGCAGCACCTCGTATGGGGCCAGAAGCTTCCCTCGATGCAGTCGACGATGCACCTCTACCCGATCGACGGCGCCGCTCACGACGTTGGCACCGCGGACACCGCCTTCAGCTACCGCGATGCGGGGTGGGCCGAGGTGATCTTCGGCGTCGATCCCGACCCGGCCAACGCCGACGCGATCCGGGACTGGTGCGTCGGCTATTGGGAGGCGACGCACCCGTATTCGGCCGGCGGCGCCTACGTCAACTTCATGATGGACGAGGGCCAGGAGCGGGTCCGCGCGACCTACCGCGACAACTACGACCGGCTCGCGCGGGTCAAGGCCCAGTACGACCCCGACAACGTGTTTCGGGTCAACCAGAACATTCATCCGGCGGCCACCGCGTAGGGGTCTTTCGCGTCGAGTAAGGGGGCGACTGCTCCCGGCCGCCCGCCCCAGCGGGCGGCCGCGAGTGCCCCTGGATGGCCACAGCCAATCAGGAGGGAGTCACGTGATGGGCAAATTGACGAAAACCTGCGTGGTCCTTGCCGCGGCGCTGGCATGGGCGGCGCCGGCGCGAGCGATCACCTTCACTCAGCGGACGCTGCCGATCTCCGCCAGCGGGCAGGCGTTCGCTGTCGCCGTCGATTCGGACGGCGACGTGTTCACGGTGGAACCGGACGGCACCAATGCCGCGGTTATCGAGCTGCTGGCGGACGGCTCGCAGCTGAATGTTCCATTCACCGGCTTTATCAGCCCGACGAGTGTCGCCGTCGACGCCGCAGGAGACGTGTTCGCCACTGACGACAGCGACGGGATCGACGGAAATCGGATTGTCGAGCTGAAGTCCGACGGCACCCAGCTGACGGTTCCGTTCACCGGCCTGAGCGGTCCACTGGGAGTCGCCGTCGATTCGAAGGGGGATGTGTTTGTCGCCGACACTGGCAACAATCGGGTCCTCGAGCTGACGGCTGCCGGCTCGCAGGTGACCCTCCCGTTCTCTGGGCTCAACGACCCCAACGGCCTGGCCGTCGACGCCGCCGGGGATGTGTTCGTGAGCGATGGGGACAACAACCGGGTCGTCGAGCTGACGGCTGCCGGCTCGCAAATGACTCTGCCCCTGCCCGGTTTGCGCGGTCCCTTCGGCGTCGCGGTCGACGCCTCAGGGGACGTGTTCGTAGACGACAGCGAAGACAACCGGATCGTCGAGCTCCCCGCCGGCGGCTCGGAGGTGGCGCTGCCTTTTGTCGGGCTGTCCTTCGAGCCGGCCGGCGTTGCCGTCGACCCGGCGGGTGACGTGTTCACGGCGGGCAACGACATCCTGCAGATCGACGAGCTGACGCCGTCGATCCCGTCAGGGTCATTAGCCGTCTCGCCCGGCTCGGCGCCGGCGGGCTCCACGGTGAGTGTCGCCTCGGCGACGCCGTGTCCGACCGGGTCTCAGTTCAGCTCGAGCACCGCGGAGCTAACGCTGGCCTCCCCCGGCGGCCCTGTGCTCGCGAGCGCGACGGTTGGGCTCGACGGGGCGGGTGATTGGGCCGACACGCTGCCGATTCCGTCGGGCGCCGCCAACGGCCCGTACTTCGTCTCGGCACGGTGCACCGACCCGCACAACCTCGTGACGCAGTACTACGCCTCCGCCGCGTTCGCGGTCGGACCGCCGAGCAGCGGGGCGCAGGGTCCGGCCGGGCCGGCCGGGCCTCCGGGCGTCAACGGCACCAACGGCTCGGCGGGACCCCAGGGGCCGCAGGGTGCAACTGGACCGCAGGGCCTCACAGGACCACCGGGGCCGAGCCCGATCGGGTCATCCAGCTCGTGCACGACCCGGATCACGAGCCTTATCGTCTCGACCACGCTCTGCACGGTGACCTACACCTACGGACCGCACATGGCGGCCGATCTGATCAACGGAGCCAGGGCGGAGGCGACCGCGAGGCTCGGCCGCAAGACAACGATCGTCGCGAGCGGCCGGATCCACGGCCACCAGCTGAGGCTCACGTTCCGCCACCTGGGACGCGGGGAGTACAAGCTCACACTGCTGGAGCTGCGAGCAAACCGCAAACCGCTGTCGATCGGACACACCACGCTCGTGATCAGCTGACCCGAAGCATGCCGATGCGCCGCGGGCCGGCTTCGCCCGCGGCGCTCCGTCACTGACCGCCGTTCACGGCCCGCTCGACAGCGGCGAGCGTGATCAGACCGTGCGTGACGCCGATGCATGCCTTGCCCGCGTTGAGCACTCCCGGCGCCTGCAGGTCGACGCCCGCCGCCCTGATCATCTCCAGGGTCAGCTGGCCCTGCGCCGTGGGATCGGGGAAGCTGGTCAGACCGTGATGGCGCAGGCACTGCGCGAAGGCGAGCAAAACCTGTTCGCGCGCGTGCTCCTGGGCGGCCTGCTGAGCCGGGCTGACGTTCGCGGGCCCGGGTAGGAGACCCCGACAGGCCTTCTGCGCCGACTTGAACTGCGGTTCTCCGGCGAACGTGGACGGGACGACCATGCGGATAGCCGTCTGGCCCGGGCTCGAGCTCACCTGCGGGTTGGGAAAGTTGGTCACGCCGTGGTCGCGCATGCAGCTCGAGTATCTGTACGCGGCGCTCACGATGTTCTTCGGGGCCTGGCTGCTCGAGCTGTTAGGCGACGAGGATCCGCAGCCTGTGGCGAACAGCGACAGGCCGGCGAGAGCGATCGCGGAAGGGATCGCCAGACGCCGGGCCGCGCGCGCCCGGTGTGGGTTCGAATCTCCGGTGCTCTGCATCACGGCGGTCTCCTGTCAATGGGTGTCCCGATAGTTGTAGAGAACGGGTGGTGACAGGACGGTGACGGCGGCCGTGACCTCGCTGTGACCGGCGGTAGGACATCCTTTGTCGAGACGATGAGGGTGCTGGTTGTGGAAGATCACCCCAGGCTGGCCACCGCGGTGGCAGAGGGGTTGCGGCGCGAGGGGATGGCCGTCGATCTCGCGTTCGACGGCGCGGATGCGCTCACGCACGTGGCCGTCAATCGTTACGACGTCGTCGTGCTCGACCGGGACCTCCCCGGCGTGCACGGCGATCAGGTGTGCCGGGCGATCGTGACCGAGGACAGCGAGACACGGGTGCTGATGCTGACCGCGTCGAGCACGGTGAGAGATCGGGTCGAGGGCCTGGAGCTGGGGGCCGACGACTACCTGCCCAAGCCGTTCGAGTTCGCCGAGCTGGTCGCGCGGATCCGGGCGCTGGCTCGCCGGGCGGCCCCGCGGCTGCCGCCGACGCTGGCCCGCGGTGACCTGAGCCTGGATTCGGCGCGCCACGTGGCCTTCCGGGGCGAGCGGCGATTGGACCTGAGCCCCAAGGAGTTCGCGCTGCTCGAGTGCCTGCTCGCGGCCGACGGCCGCGTGGTCTCGGCCGAGGAGCTCCTGGCCAGCGTCTGGGACGAGGCCGCCAACCCGTTCACAAGCACGGTCAAGACCACGATCGGGCGGCTGCGGGCGAAGCTCGGGGAACCGGCGATGATCGAGACCATCCGCGAGAGCGGGTACCGGATCTAGTGGCCGCATCGCCCCCAGTGCCGGCGCCCGCGCCGTGGCTGCGCGCCCCGCGCCGGCGGGCCCGGCTCCGGCTGACGCTCCTGTATGCCGGCATGTTCCTGGTGCTGGGGACGGTGGTCATCGCGATCATCTACGTGATCGCGTCCCGAGGCTCCGCGCTCACGAGCCCGGCCACGGCGCACGCCGTGTTCAGGACGATTCCGGGAGGGTCTCAGGGGACGGTCTCGGTGACTCCGTCCGGCATTCAGGGCCGCGTGGTGGCCTCGGCGATCAACGGGGCGGCCGCTCACCAGCACTCGGCGGATACGAGCACGCTGCTCGCCACCTCCTGGATCGTGCTGGCCGTGACAGCCGTCGCCGCCGCGCTGCTGGGGTGGTTCGCCTCCGGCCGGGTGTTGAGGCCTCTGCGCGAGATGACGGTCGCGGCGCGGACGATCTCAGCCGGAAGCCTGCACCAGCGACTGGCGCTGACCGGGCCCGACGACGAGTTCAAGCAGCTGGGCGACACGCTTGACGACCTGCTCGCCCGGCTCGAGGCCGCGTTCGACGCGCAGCGACGCTTCGTCGCCAACGCCTCGCACGAGCTCCGGACTCCCCTCACCCTGGAGCGGACGCTGCTCCAGGTGGCACTGGCCGATCCGAATGCCAGCGCACAGACGCTGCGGGCCACATGCGAGGAGCTGCTGGCCTCCGGGCGCGAGCAAGAGCAGCTGCTCGAAGCGCTGCTTACGCTGGCCAGCAGCGAGCGGGGTCTCGACCGACACGAGCCACTGGACCTGGCCGCCATCGCCGGTCAGGCGCTACGAACGCCCCGCGCGGAGATCCAGAGCGGATCAGTGCAGCTGAGCACCACGCTGAGGCCCGCTCCGACCAGGGGCGATCCGGCCCTGATCGAGCGCCTGATCGCCAACCTGGTCGACAACGCCGCTCGCTACAACATCTCGTCCGGCGGGATGATCGAGGTCCGGACCGCGACCGAGGCTGGACGATCCGTGCTGACCGTCACCAACACCGGACCGGTGGTGGCGGCCGACGAGGTCGAGTGGCTGTTCGAGCCCTTCCAGCGCGTGGGCGGCCGCCGGACCTCTGGAGCCGACGGCCACCACGGACTGGGCCTGTCGATCGTCCGGGCCATCGCCGCCACGCACGGCGCGACCGTCAGTGCCCAGCCACGGGCCGGCGGTGGCCTGACCGTGACGGTGAGCTTTGCCTCGCCGAGCACTCCCTGACCACGAATCCTTTGCCCGCGCACAGCCCGAGGGCTAAGATGGGGCCGAGCGCACGAATCGGGGTGAGAAGGTGCTACGGCGATCGCGGCCGAACGGGGCGAGCCTCACGGATCGCCCGCAGCGAGGTGTCAAGAGCAACACCTTGGGTCCGCTGACGCGGCTGCCCGACAGCTTGACAATCGCGACGTGCGATCGGTGCGAGCGGAGGTTGACGTGGAGGGGCTGCAGCCCGTAGCCACCCTTCCGCGGGCGCGAACCCCGGGGCGCACGCTCTCCGTGCCGGGCTGGCTGCGCGAGCAGGTGACGACCACCCCCGGAAAGCTCTCGCTGATTTCGATCCTCGTCGTCGCTGGAGCGGTGTGCTTTGGGGTACTGGCCACGGCGGCAGAGCACGACCGCGCGCAGGCCGCACAGGCCGTCCGCTCCAAGACTGAGCCGCTGCTCGTCCAAGCGGCGACGGTCTACGCAACGTTGGCGGACGCCAACGCGACCGCCACGGCGACGTTCCTGCGGGGCGGCCTTGAGCCGCCAGCCCGACTTGCTCATTACAACCACGATCTGAAGGTGGCCAGCGGTCGGGTGGCCGCGTTGACTCACGAGGTCGGCGGCTCGGCCGGCGCGAGCACGGCCGTCACGACCGTCACCGAAGAGCTGCCGGTCTACAGCGGGTTGGTCGAGGCCGCACGAGCCAACAATCGGCAGGGGTTCCCGATCGGGGCCGCCTATCTGCGGCAGGCGTCCGGGCTTCTGGGGACGACGATCCTTCCCGGCGCCGATCATCTGTACGCAGCCGAGGCCAACCGCCTGGGCGTCGATTACGACTCAGGGACGGCTAGCGGATCGGTTGTCGTACTGGCGATCGTGTTCGGGGCGGCGTTCGTGCTCCTGATCCTGGCCCAGGTCTACCTCGCTCATGTCAGCAAGCGGGTCATCAACGTTCCGATGCTGGTGGCGACCCTGTTGCTCGCCGGCGTTTCGATCTGGGCCATCGTCGGCATGGTCGGTGAGCAGAACGCCCTGGCTCGCGCGCGGCGCGACGGGTCGGACTCGGTCGAGGTGCTGTCCGCGACCAGGGTCCTGCTCTCGCGAGCCCAGAGCGACGAAAGCCTGACGCTCGTGAATCGGGGCAGCGACGACACCGACCCGATCGACTTCACCCGTGTGATGCGGGTCCTCGAGGCCCCGGGAGGACTGCTGCAGGAGGCGAACCTGCTGGCCCAGCGGACTGGAACGGGTCCATCGGCGCGCCAGTTCACCGCCGATTTCGCCGCCTACCGGGCGCAGACCGGTGCGATCACGGGCCTCGAGCACCGGGGTCTGATCGGCCCCGCGATTGGTCTCGGATCCTCCGCGAGCTCCTATGCGCTGGCCGATCGCCTGAACGCCGATCTCGAGCAGCAGATCTCGGCTGCGCAAGCGCGGTTCGAGCGCGCCGCGTCCGACGCCACCTCGTCGGTGTCCGGGCTGACGCTGGCCATTCCCGTCGTGACCGTGCTCGTCGCCCTGTTGGCGCTCGTCGGGATTCGGCAGAGGCTGCGGGAGTACCGATGAAGAGCGCGGTCGCCCTGCTCATGACGGTCATGGCGGCCGCGGCGATCGCCGGCTGCGGGTCGGGCTCCAACCGGCCGCAGCAGATCGCCCTGGCGGCGCTGAATACGCCACCGGCCACGCCGCTCGAGAACTTCGATCCCGCGACGTCGCTCCCGGCCGCGGCGGCGGAAGCTCCGGCGGCCGGCTGCCCAAACCTCACCGCCAGCCTCCGCCCACCGGCTTCGATGCCGGCGCCGGGTGCGATGCCGGCCGGAAGCTTCATGGCCGCAATCGAGCACCGTGGCTACCTGAAGGTCGGGGTCAACGCCGGCTTCCTCGGTTTCGGGTACCTGAATCCGTTTACCGGGACCATCGAGGGGTTCGAGATCGACCTCGCGCGCCAGGTGGCCCGGGCCATCTTCGGCAACCGCCCCAACGACATCCGGCTGCAGGCTCTCACCGTGCCCGAGCGGATCCCATTCGTCCAGGGCGGCAACGTCGACCTCGTCGTCGACGCGGTGACCATCACGTGCCAGCGCCGCCAGCAGGTGGATTTCTCCACGGTCTATTACCTCGCTCACCAGCGAGTGCTCGTCCCGTCCACGTCGAAGGCCCGCGGACTTCAGGATCTTGGAGGTCAGCGGGTGTGCGCGAGCGCTCAGTCGGCGCCGATCCCGGTGATCCAGAACTATCCGTCGCACCCGATCGCGGTCGGGGCACCGCAGGCGATCGATTGCCTGGTCGACCTGCAGGAGGGCCGGGTCGCTGCGATCTCGACCGACGATTCCATCCTCGAGGGCTTTCAAGCGCAGGATCCGCACTACTCGAGGATCGTCGGACCCAGCCTCGGCAATGTGCCCTACGGAATGGCGATCAGCAAGGCCCACCCCGACTTCGTCCGCTTCGTCAACGGCGTGCTCGCCCAGATGCGGGCGAACGGCGTGTGGAAGGCGATCTACCGCCGGTGGCTCAGCGGCTTCGCGCCCACACCGACCCCGCCCGCGGCCCAGTATGACGGCTGAATGAAGGTCGAGGACCCCGATCGGAAGCTGGATCGACTGCGGTCCGCGGCGCAGCGGATCTCGGCCAACCTGGTGGAGCTGGAGGTCGACTCCGGCCGCGAGCTGCTGGAGGCAACCACGCTGCGGGGTGAATCGGCCGCCCGCTGGTCGCGGGCGAGCGCAACGCTCACCGAGCTGTGGCGCGAGGCCGGGCTGCTCGAAGGCCTTCTGAACCGGGCCGGGAAGGTGCGCGGATCGCGGCGGCGCGATGAGCTCTCCTCGCTGCTCGAGGGTCCCTCGATCGAGCTGGCGAGCTCCGACGTCCCCCTGGCCGAGCGCGAGCTGCTCGCCAGCTCGCTGCTTGTCCAACGCTGCACACCGGACGAACTCATCGCCCGGATGTCGTCCTCCTTCGACGAGGTCAAGGCGGTCGTGGCGGGCATCACCGGCGCGTGGGAGACGCTCATCCCAAGGCTCGACACCGCTCGACGCCTGCTGGGAGAGGCTCAGGGCCTGGCGGAGGAGATCGGCGAGCCAACCGGCGCCGACTTTGCGTCGGCGTCGGACACGCTCGATGCCCTGCGAGCCTCGGTCACGGCGGATCCGCTGTCGGTCTCGTCAGACGACATCAGCCGGTTGGTGCACACGGCCGAATCGATGCGCGATGACCTCCAGAGCGGCGCCGCGCTGATGCGCAGCTTCGACACCCAGGTCCTGGCGGCCCGCGAGCTCCTCGAGCAAATAGGCGCGACGATCGCCGAAGGGCACGCGGCCCGCGAGGAGCTCGTGGCCAAGATCTCGATGCCCGCCGGTCTGCCGGCCCCGGACGCGAACGACGAGCTCGGCCGGCGCCTGAACGAGATCGCGACGCTCGCGGGCACGGGAACCTGGCGTGAGGCCCGGCGAGCGATCGCGGACTGGAACGATGACGCCGACAGCGCCCTCAGTGAGGCCAGGCGGGCGCTCGAGGCCAACCGGGCGCCGATCGCGGCGCGCAACCAGTTCCGCGCCCTGCTCGAGGCCTACCAGGTGAAGGCCAAGCGCCTCGGGCGCCTCGAGGAGCCCGAAGTGGCGGACATCCACGCTCGGGCGCAGGAGGCGCTCTATACCGCGCCAACCGACCTGGCCGCCGTGGCTCAGCTCGTGCGCAGCTACCAGCAGGCGCTCGCCGGCTCCACAGCGGGGTCGGAGGTGAAGCGGTGAACTGTGAGCGGCCCGGGTGCACCGGGCAGATCGTCGACGGCTATTGCGATCTCTGTGGGATGGCGCCGCCCCCCAGCGGGCCGTCGTCGTCATTGGCAGCGGCCCCTCCGCCGCCCACCAGCACCGGCAGCGAGCCGGTGCTGGCCCTCGGAGAGAGCGTCCCCACCAGAGCCTCGACCGGCTCCCTCGGGCCAGGGACGACCCGGATGCGGCCGACTGTTCGCCACCGTCTGGGCGCCGGGCTGGTGGAGATCCCGCCCATGCCGTTCCGGGATCCGGCGCAGGCGGTCATGGAGAACCCGATGGTGCCCGAGGGCCGGCGGTTCTGCGCCCATTGCGAGGAGCCCGTCGGACGTAGCCGCGACGACTCGCCCGGGCGCGCGACGGGGTTCTGCCGCAAGTGCGGTTCCCCGTTCTCATTCGAGCCCAAGCTGGCCCGCGGCGACCTGGTGGCCGGCCAGTACGAGATCGAGGGCTGCCTGGCCCACGGCGGGATGGGCTGGGTCTACCTGGCCCGCGACCGCAACGTCTCGGATCGGTGGGTCGTGCTCAAGGGGCTCCTCAACGCCGACGACAGCGACGCGACCGCCGCGGCGCTGGTTGAGCGGCGCTTCCTGGCCGAGGTCGAGCACCCGAACATCGTCAAGATCTTCAACTTCGTCGAGCACGAGAGCTCGGGCTACATCGTCATGGAGTACGTCGGTGGCCGCAGTCTCAAGCAGATCCTGGTCGCCCGACGCGAGGCCAACGGAGGCGAGGCCGACCCACTGCCGCCCACACAGGCGATCGCCTACATCCTCGAGATTCTGCCGGCGCTCGGCTACCTGCACGACGAGGGCCTGCTGTTCTGCGATTTCAAGCTCGACAACGTCATCCAGACCCAGCATTCGCTGAAGCTGATCGACCTCGGCGGCGTCTACCGGATCGACGATCCGTCCAGCGCCGTGTTCGGCACACCCGGTTACCAGGCCCCTGAGATCGCTTCGGCTGGTCCATCGGTCCCGTCGGATCTATTCACCGTGGCGCGGACGCTCGCCGTGCTGTGCATCGACTTCCGCGGCTACCAGAGCACGTACCGGTTCGCGCTCCCGCCGTCCGAGAGCATGCCTCTGTTCAAGCGCTACGACTCGCTGTACCGGTTCCTGGTCAAGGCAACGGCGCCGAACCCGGACGATCGTTACGTATCCGCGGCGGAGATGGCGGACCAGCTCTACGGCGTTCTGAGAGAGGTGGTGGCCGACGAGGAGGACCGGCCGGTTCCGGCGCCGAGCACCCTGTTCACGGATGCCCGTCGCGCCGGGCTCGAGCGTCCGGACTGGCGGATCCTCCCGCGGCCTCAGGTCTCCGGCGAGGACCCGAGCGCGGGCTACCTGGCGACGATCACCGGGAGCGACCCAGAGCAGATGATCACGCAGCTGGAGGCGGCACCCGAGCGCACCGTGGAGGTGGATCTGCGACTCGCGGCCACGATGATCGAAAGTGGCGATCTGGAGGGCGCCGAGGCGCAGCTGGCCACGATCGAGAGTGCCAACCCCTGGGATTGGCGCACGGACTGGTACCGCGGCTTGGCTGACCTGGAGCGTCAGGAGGAGCCCGAGGCGCGCGCACACTTCCTGTCCGTGTACCACTCGCTGCCCGGGGAGCTGGCCCCGAAGCTGGCCCTCGCGCTCGCCTGCGAGCGAGCGGGCGACATCGCCGAGGCGGCCGGGTGGTACGAGATCGTTTCGCGCACCGATCCCTCGATCACCAGCGCCTCGTTCGGTCTAGCCCGGTGCCGGCTGACGCTGGGCGACCGACCGGGCGCCATCGCGGCCTATCAGCGCCTGCCGGAGACCTCGAGCGGACATCTCGACGCACAGACGGCCCAGATCCGTTGCCTCGTGGGCGGCAATGGGGTCGAGCCGACGCTGGATCAGCTGGTGTCCGCGGCCGCCATTCTCGACGTGGTCCCGGTGGAGGGCGAACAGCGCGACAGGCTCACCGCCGACCTGTTGGAGGCCGCGCTCCGGATGACTCTGAATGGCCAGGCGCCCGA
The DNA here is from genome assembly GCA_963704385.1 of uncultured Solirubrobacterales bacterium. Taxonomy (GTDB): domain Bacteria; phylum Actinomycetota; class Thermoleophilia; order Solirubrobacterales; family Solirubrobacteraceae; genus Palsa-465. Next base: position 2,578,161 of record OY969904.1, on the reverse strand, counting down.
AAACGGCCAGTCGATTCTCCTCGGGCACCCGCTGGCGGAGCGGGAGCTACGCCTCGGGCTGGAGCGCTCCTACCGGTCACTGGCCCGCCGGGCCTCGACGCGGGCAGAGCGCATTCGCCTGGTCGACGAGGCAAATCGCTACCGGCCGAGGACATGGACGTGAGCGAGCCCAGCCAGGCTGACTGCCCGGTCTGCCAAGCGCCTCTTCAGGAGGGCGATCGGTTCTGCGAAAGCTGTGGGGCGCGCGTGGCCGGCGGGGGGCCGACACCCGAGACCTCGGACCGGATCGAACTCGACCTCCTGGTTGCCGCGGCGGTCAGCGATCGCGGTCGCGTCCATCGGCGAAACGAGGACTCGTTCCAGCTTCGGGTCCTCGGAGAGCGAATCGGCGCCGTAGTCGTGTGCGACGGGATCTCGACCGCGAGCGCGGGCAATGTGGCCGCCCGGGACGCCGCCTGGGCAGCGGCAGCGGTGCTCGAACAGGCTACGACCGATCCCGCCTGCGATGTCGACGTGGCGATGGAGGAGGCGATACGAGCCGCCAACGGAGCGGTCGAGAAGGTGGATTGGACGACCAGCGCGGACCGCGTGGACCCGTCCTGCACGCTCGTATCGGGGGTGTGGCGAGAGGGAGAGATCGTGGTCGGCTGGGTGGGTGACAGCCGCGCGTACTGGATCGACTCAGACGGGTCCCGCCGGCTGACCGTGGATGACTCGCTGGCCGAGGAGGTAGTGGCCCAGGGCCTGCTGACTCCCGAGCAGGCGGCCGAGAGTCCGTTTGCGCATTCGATCACGCACTGGGTCGGTCCGGACGCGCCGGCGCGGCCGCCACGCCTGGTCACGCTCAGGCCCGACCGCCCGGGGCGGCTTGTCCTGTGCACCGACGGGCTGTGGAACTACCTGGCCACCACGGAGGAGCTCGCCGAGCTGATAGATGCGCTTCCGTCCGCGGCCTCCGCTGTCGCCGTGGCTCGTTCGCTGACCGACACCGCCGTAGTCCGGGGCGGCCGGGACAACATCACGGTCGCGATCGTCGACATCGATCCGCGATAAGGAGTCCGTAATGACCACAATCACCGCCGACGTCTACCAGAACGAATATTTGGCCGCCAACGGCTCCGAGGTCAGCGCGATCGTGACGGTGACTTCATCCGGCGGGGGTGGGCCGGCGACGCAACCAGAAGCCGCCGAGATCGTGATCGTCGACACGTCGGGGTCGATGGACGTCCCGCGCACCAAGATCCAGGCCGCGCGTGAGGCGACGGCCGTCGCCATCGACTGCATCCGCGACGGCGTGGCCTTCGCGGTCATCTCCGGCCGGGATGACGCGCGGGTTCTGTATCCGGACGGCAACCGGTTGGTCCTGGCCACCGACGCGACCCGCAGCCAAGCGAAACTGGCCGCCGGACGCTTGAAGGGCCGCGGTGGCACGGCGATCGGCTCCTGGCTGACCCTGGCCCGCGAGCTGTTCGAAACCGCGCCCGACCGGGTCGGCCACGCGATCCTGCTCACCGATGGCGAGAACGAGCATGAGACGGCCGAGGAGCTGGAGGACGCCCTGTCTGCCTGCGAGGGCCGCTTCCAGTGCGACTGCCGGGGGGTCGGGACCGACTGGCGGGTGAGCGAGCTTCGCCAGATCGCGTCGGCCCTACTGGGGACAGTCGACATCATCGCCGACCCAGCTGAAATGCCGGGGGACTTTCGCTCGATGATCGAGACCGCGATGAGCAAGGCCACGCGGAGCGTGTCACTCAGGCTGTGGACGCCTCAGGGTGCTCAGGTGAGCTACGTGCGCCAGGTGGCTCCGACGATCGAAGACCTGACCGATCGGGCGACCGAGGTCAGCCCCCTCGTCGCCGACTATCCAACCGGGACGTGGGGCCGCGAGTCGCGCGACTACCTCGTTTCCATCGCGGTCGCGCCTCGTGGTCTCGGCGAGGAGATGCTCGCCGGCCGCGTGACGCTCGTCGACGGTGAGGAAGTCCTGGGCCCGAGCGCTCTGGTCAAGGCGATCTGGACCGACGACCAGCAGCTCTCGACCCGGATCAATCGTGAGGTCGCCCACTACACGGGACAGGCCGAGCTGGCCGAGTGCATCCAGGACGGGCTCGAGGCACGCAAGGCCGGCGACGTGGGGGCCGCGACGTTCAAGCTCGGGCGAGCGGTCCAGCTCGCCGACGAGAGCGGAAACGAGGGGACGATGAAGCTGCTGCGCGCGGTCGTCGATGTCGAGGACGCCGCATCGGGGACCGTTCGCCTCCGGCGGGAGGTAGCCGACGCCGACGAGATGGCGCTCGACACGCGCTCGGTCAAGACGGTAAGGGTCGAATCCTCCGCATGACCGTCGTCTGCCCCAGCGGCCACCACTCCGGTACGACGGATTACTGCGACCAGTGCGGCGCTCCCATCGCCCAGGCTGCAGCGATGCCGGGACAGCCGACCGTCGAGCTGCCGGAGGTCGAGGAGGAAGACACCTCCGCAGCGGCCCCCGCCGAGCCGTGCCCGGCCTGCGGCGCGCCGCGCTCAGGCGATGACCGTTACTGCGAAGCATGCGGTCACGACTTCCTGGCGCCCCCGACGCCAGCAACCGCCTGGGAGGCGATCGCCAGCGCCGACCGCGGCCAGTTCGAACGCGTCGCGGCGGAGGGCGTGTCGTTTCCCGACCAATATCAGGAGCGACGGTTTGCCCTCGACGGCCAGATGCTGCGAATCGGGCGTGGTCGCTCGGGCGCAGGCCTCGAGACTCCTGAGATCGACGTGGCCGGCAGCCCCGAGGATCCCGGGATCTCACGGCTACACGCCGTCCTCGAACGCCAGGAAGACGGGAGCTACTCGGTTCGCGACGTGGGCTCGACCAACGGCACGACCGTCAACGGCGACCCGACCCCGGTGAGCGCCGAGGTCGGCGTCCCCCTGGCCGAGGGCGATCGGATCCAGCTCGGGGCGTGGACGACGATCACCCTGCGGACTCGCTGAGCCGCTCAGAAGTCGTGCGGGGCAAGCAGGCCTGAGCTCAGGACGATCGAGACCAGGCGACTTCGCTTCTCGTTCTGCGGCAGGTCTCCCAGGCCGAAGCGCTCGAACAGAATCCGCAGGTGGGCCTTGACGGCATCAACGCTCAGGAAGACCTCGGCCGCGATCTGAGGGTTGGTGGCCGGGATACTCGAGGCCGATTCGATCATCGGACGGCAGAGGGCAATCAGCACCTTGCGCTGCATCTCCGACAGGTGCACGTCCCCCGACGATCCCGGCGGGCGAGCAGTCGACTCGCTGCCACCCTCACCGGCCGGTTCCCGGAAGACGATGTGCGTGTTGCCGAAGCACATGCGGTCACGGTCGTGCAGCCGATGGCGCCCGTGAATCCGGCTGCCGTTGACGAACGAGCCGTTGCGGGACAGGCCGTCGTCGATCAGGGTCCACTCCTCGCCGACGGGCTCGAGCAGCGCGTGTGCGCGCGATACCTCCGGGTCCCACGTCAGGGGGATGTTCGACTGATCGCGGCGGCCGATCGTCACACGCGGGCGATCGGGACCAAGCGTGAGGATGTGCTGTTCCCCCGCGCCGTTGCGCCAATACAGAAAGGGAATTCCTGTCCGTTCGGCCTCGATCAGGTCCTTCAGCTCGCGCGGGCTGGGCAGCCGTACGTCGTGCGTGTGCGCCATGCAGCCGCGACGTTACTCGCTTACACGCCCTGACCCAAGACGACCTGTGACCCGGCGCGGGGTGCGCCGGGTCACAGGTGAGGTACTCCAGTGGCTAGAGCTTGGCGGTGAAGCGGACGAGCCCCGAGTCGCACTGATCGGTCTGACCGTTGGTCTGTGCGAGGGACATCTGGAGCTGCCAGGTACCCGCGAAGGTGTCCCGCTTGCGGTTCAGCTTTCCCGTGAAGGAATCGGACCCGCCGGTGATCGAGACTGCCGATCCCGATGCAGGCTGGATCGTCGTGTGTCCCCGGACGCTGCCGTTGGCGGCGATCGGAAGGCGGACCCAGCCATCTAGCAGGGGGAAGCTGTCACCCGACGTGCAGCTCATATTGAGGCCGGTCTCAACCAGACCGATCCGCTTTCCGTCCTTGGAGATCACGATGACCACCGGCCAGCCCTGCGAGGTGAAGCCTCCCAGGACCTGCTCGGCCGCGGGGCCTGCACTGCCCTGGGCACTCGCCGCGGTGGCGCCGATCGTCCCGTGCACGAGCGGATGATCGGACACGGCTCGGGCCGAGCCCGTCGAGAACGCGGCCAGCGCCACAACGAGGATCGCCAGGAGCACGCGGCTGCACCGCCGCCTCCGACCTTGACTGTGTACTGACATACCAACCCTCCTCTCCTGATCGGCGGCCAGACCCGGCCCAAGTGCCGGTGCTGCGGCCGTCGTGGAAGTGACGAGGTCAGTGTCAGCCTCGGCGCCCGTCCCAGCCAGAGGCCCATGGGTGCGGATCCCACACCGTGCCGTGTCGCGCAGGCACAACGTCTATCGCCCGAGGCACAGCGCCACCCAAACAACAGTCGCTGTAGTCTCCGGCTACCGGCTCGTGGAAGGGAGAGGGACATGACGGCGCCGACTGAGCTTCGCTGCCCGGCGTGCCAGACGCCGCATCAGGAGGGTGATCGCTTCTGCGAGCACTGCGGCGCGACGCTGGCCGGCGACGATTCCCCGCCGGCCGCCGCCGACCGAATCGACCGCGACCTGACGATCGCCGCCGTCGTGAGCGACAGGGGCCTCGTGCACCGGCGAAACGAGGATGCGTTCGCGCTGGACGTGGTGGGCGGGGGCGTGGCGGTCGTGGTCTGCGACGGGATCTCGACGGCCAGCGCCGGCAACGTCGCCGCCCGCGACGCCGCCAGCGCGGCGGGAGGCGTGCTCGCCGGGGCGCTCGCCGATCCCGCCAAGGACGCCGGCGAGGCGACGCTCGAGGCGATCCGAGCGGCGAACGGCGCCGTCGAGGAGGTCGAGTGGACCAGGCGCACGAGGCGCGTCGTCCCGTCCTGCACGCTCGTCTCAGCCATCTGCCGCGAGAACGACATCGTGATCGGCTCGGTTGGCGACAGCCGCGCGTATTGGGTCGACGGCGAGCGAACGCTGCGGCTCACGGTCGACGACTCGATGGCCGACGAGGGCATCGCTCAGGGTTTCCTCACGCCCGAGCAGGCAGCGCGCAGCCCGTTCCTGCACTCGATCACCCACTGGGTCGGCCCCAACGCGCCCGACCGCCCACCCCGGCTGTCAGAGTTCCGCCCGGACGGCCCGGGCCGCCTGCTGCTGTGCAGCGACGGCATGTGGAACTACCTGACCGAACCGGATGAGCTCGGCGAGCTCATCGCCGCCCTTCCGGCCGGGAGCGCGCCGGTCGCCGTGGCCCACGCCCTCACCGACATGGCGGTCCAGCGCGGCGGCCACGACAACATCACCGTCGCCGTGGTCGATATCGATCCGTCTTAGGCCGCGGGCGCCTCTACGCCCAGGGCCCGCACCCCGTGCTCGATCGCTTCGGCGATCTGCGCGAAGTGCTCCGCCGTGGCGGTCAGCGGCGGCGAGATGGCGACGACGTTGGCCATTGGGCGCACCAGGACGCCCGCCTCGCGCGCCGCCATGGCCACCCGAGCCGTGGCCGACGGCACACGCTCGCGTACCTCGGCATCGAGCTCGACCGCGGCCATCATCCCGACTCCGCCCCGCACCTCCGAAACCGCGTCGTGCTCCGCCAGCGGCGCGAGGGCATCGAGCAGCACCTGCTCCTGCTCGCGCCCACGCTGGAGCAGACCGTCACGTTCCAGGATGGCGATGTTGGCCAGGGCCGCCGCGCAGCACGTCGGATGACCCGCGTACGTGGGGCCGTGGCGGAACCACGGCCCGCCCGGAGCGCGCCAGAACGGCTCGGCCACCTCGTCGCTGATGACCACGCCGCCGACGGGCAGGTAGCCGCTCGTCACCCCCTTCGCGAACACGATCATGGCCGGCTGGACGCCCCAGCGCTCGATCGCGAACCACGTCCCCAGGCGGCCGAAGCCGCAGATGACCGCATCGACGACGAGCAGGACCCCAGTCCGCTCGCACAGCGCGGCCACCCCCTCGATGTAGCCGGGCACCGGCGGGTACACGCCGCCGGCCCCGATCACCGGCTCGACGAACACGGCGGCCACGCGCTCGGGGCCGACACGGGCGATCGCTTCGTCCATCGCCTCGAGCGAGTCGTGACGCACCTGGATCGTCTCGGCCTGCGGTCCGAAGCCCTCGCGATTCACGGGGATGCCGGCCAATGCCGTCCCGAAGCCGTGGGTGCCGTGGTAGCCGCCGGTCCGGCTCACCAGCAGCGTCCGCTCGGGCTGCCCCAGCTCATACCAGTAGCGCCGAGCGAGCTTGGCGGCCGTGTCGATCGCGTCGCCTCCACCCGAGCCCAGAAAGACCCGCGAGGAGGCCATCGGCGCCCGCTCGGCGAGCGCGTCGGCGAGCTCGAGTGCCGGTCGGTTGGCCATATCCCCGAACACGGAGTACGCCTCCAGGCGCGACATCTGCTCCTCGACGGCGGCGCGGATCTCCGGACGCCCATGCCCGACGTTCGCGTACCACAGGCTGGCCGTGCCGTCGAGGTAGCGACGACCCTCCGCGTCCCACACCCACACATCCTCACCGCGCTCGATCACGAGCTCGGCATGCCGCACCGAGCCCATGTCCGCGAACGGGTGCCAGAGGCGGGTGTCGTGATCGGGAGTCAGGACTTCGGCCTCGGCAAAGACGCTAACTCGCCGGGTCTTCGCCCGGTTCGGAGCCGACCTCGACCCCCTGGGTGGGGTCTTCGTACTGATCCTCTCCGGTCGCGGCTCCCGACGTCGGGTCCTCCTCGGCCGTCGCTCCGGGCTCGCTGCCCTGCGTGGGGTCCGTCTGCGGCGTACCAGCCGCTCCCTGGGTGGGATCCTCATCCGGCGCGCCCATTCCGGCGCCCTGTGTCGGATCTTCGGTGGCTGACATCACTAGCTCCTCTCGGCCGTCCAAACGGTGCTGACATCGCATCCTAACGCCCGGGCTGACCCTCGCGCGGACGCGGTGGCTGGTCGTTGGCCGGAAACGGCATCGATGGGGGCGTGGACGCAAAGCGAACCTGACGCGCGTCATAAACTGCCCTGACCGCGCGGCTATTGTGACTCGATCACACCGCCGCGCGCCATGGGGCGACATGCGCCGAAACTTTGTTGAGCTGGTTGCGGATATGCGAACTCCGGCAGCAAGGTTCGGGACTCCGCGCTGCCATCGTTCGCCGCTCCTTGTCACCCGCTCACAACATCGGCGCTCTGCCGTCGGTGCGGCTATTTCGCCCTGCCCTTGCCCAGGCCGGGCACCCGCCTCTGGCCCGACGATCTGACCGCCACCCGGTTCTTTAGGCTCACCGCGTGCTCGGTGGGCCCGTTTTGCGCGGTCTGGCCGGAGGTCTGTCGGATCGGCTGCTGATCTGCCTGGCCTTCGGGTCCGGCGCGGTGGACGCGATCAGCTTCCTGGGGCTCGGGCGCGTGTTCACCGCCAATATGACCGGGAACCTGGTCCTGCTCGGACTGGCGGCGGGCAGTGCGTCAGGACCGGAGGTGCTCCGTTCAGCCGTCTCGCTCGCGGCCTTCGTCGCTGGAGCGTTCGGCACCGTGGGCATCGCGGACCACGATGCGGGGCGGCGCGGGTGGCCGCGGGGCGTGCAGGTCGCCCTCGGGGCCGAGCTCCTCGCCCAGTGCGTTTTCCTCGCCGCCTGGGTCGCCGTCTCGGGCCGGCCCGACACAGCCCTCGAAGCCGTGCTCGTCGCGCTCTCGGGTCTGGCCATGGGCCTGCAGAGCGGGCTTGTCCGGGCGCTCGGCGTGGGCGGTGTCTCGACCACGTACATCACCGGGATGCTGATGGGCCTGATCGGCCAGCTGGCCGCCCCGGGCGGTCCCGGCCAGGACAAGGCCAGGCGCACCCTCGTGCTGGTGGCGCTTGTGGTTGGAGCCGGGTGCTCGGGACTGCTGGTCGTGCATGCCCGACGCGTCGCGCCAGCCTTGCCAGCCGCGGTCACGTTGCTCGTGCTCGCGACGGCAATGTTCGTCAGGCGGGCGCCGGGAGCTCCTGCAGCGACCACGCGTTTCCGTCGGGATCGCTGAAGAACACGAACCGGCCCCAGGGCAAGTCCTGGACCTCGCCCACCGCGACCCCGCGCGCGATCAGCTCCGCGCGCGCCTGCTCAGTCCACGGCCGAGATCCTGTCAGGTCTCGTCCAACTCCGTCACGCGTCGCTCGAGCAGCCTCCGCTCGGCGTCGTCGTGGACCAGCTCCAGGGCACGGCGGTAGGCGGCTCGGGCCTCATCAGGGCGGCCGCTTCGGCGCAGGAGGTCGGCGCGAGCGGAGTGCAGATAGTGGTAGTCCTCGAGGGCAAGACCATCGACGATCTGCAGCCCGGCCTCGGGACCCTCCTCCTCGGCCAGGGCGATCGCCCGGTTGAGCTCCACGACCGGCGAATCGGTGAGCCGAGCCAGCTCGGCGTAAAGGGCCGCGATCTGATGCCAGTCGCGAGGCTCCTCGGCGTGTAGGGAGGCGATCGCCGCTTGGACCACGTAGGGACCACGGCCGTGTAGAGACACGGCCCGATCGAGCACGGCCCGCCCCTCGGCGATCTGGTCACGATCCCAGAGCGAGGGGTCCTGGTCGGCCAGCAGGACGAGCTCGCCGTCGCGGAAACGCGCTTCGCGGCGGGCATCGTGCAGGAGCATCATCGCCAGCAGACCGTGTACCTCGGGCTCGTCGGGCATCAGCTCGGCCAGCGCCCGGCCGAGCCGGAGCGCCTCGGTGGCGAGCTCGTTGCGGCCGCCATAGCCCTCGTTGAAGATCAGGTAGACGACGGCCAGGACGGCAGCGAGTCGATCCGGCAGCAGGTGGTCGGGGGGTACCCGGAACGGGATGCCGGCCTCCTTGATCTTGCGCTTGGCCCGCACCAGTCGCTGGGCCATGGTCGCCTCGGCGACCAGGAAGGCCCGAGCGATCTCGTCCGTGGTCAGGCCGCCGAGGGTTCGCAGCGTGAGCGCGACCTGAGCTTCGATGGCCAGGGCCGGATGACAGCAGGTGAAGACCAGCTCGAGCCGCTCGTCGGGGAAGGCCGTCTCGTCCACGTTGTCCTCTGGCGCCTCACGCACTTCCAGGAGCCGCGTCTTGGCGGCCAGGGTGCGGTCGCGGCGAATGCGGTTGATCGCCCGGTTGCGGGCCGTGGTCACCAGCCAGGCCCCGGGGTTGACCGGAGCTCCGTCCTGGGGCCAGCGCTCCGCCGCGATCGCGAACGCCTCCTGGGTGGCTTCCTCGGCGAGCTCGAAGTCGCTGAGGAAGCCAATCAGCGCGGCGAGCACGCGACCCCACTGCTCCCGGAAGACCTGCTCGAGGATCGCTACCACTCGACGATCGGGCGGACCTCGATGGCGCCGCCCATGCGGGCCGCCGGGATCCGTGCCGCCAGCTCGATGGCCGCGTCGAGGTCGTCGGCCTCGTAGAACAGGTAGCCGCCGAGCGCTTCCTTCATCTCGACGAACGGGCCGTCGGTGGTCAGGGTCTTGCCGTCCTGGACCCTCACGGTGGTGGCCGTGGCGGGCTCGCCGAGCTGCTGGCCCGGGCTAACACCGGCGGTCTGGCTGACGGCCTGGTAGTCGGCGAAGACGGCCTTCTGGTCGTCCTCGGAGAGCCGCGCCCAGGCCTCGGGGTCCCGCGGCGTGGGCGTGTCGCCCTGATGGATCAGGAGCATGTACTTCATCGCTTCCTCCTTTGGGGGATGGTCGCGCTTAAGACAAACGGGAGGCGATGAAATCGACAGCGTCCCGCGGATGGTCGCCGCGGGCGCGGGCGCGGCCATGGCGCACCGGGACAGCTCCCCAGAGCGCGGTGACGTACTCGATTCAGCTCTTGAGCCTGATCGTCTTCTTGACCAGCGTGGCGGGAAGGCTCGCGGGCGTGAACGTGCCCTTGGCGGAAAGCTTCAAATGCGTCGCGCCGATCAGCACGTGACCGCCCTTGAGGGTGAGGAGCAGCACCGACTTGACCTTCCCCGCCTTGCCGAAGGAAACGGTGACGCTGGCCACCAGCGCCGAGCCGCGCGTCCAATCGACGATCAGCTGGCCGGCGCCCGGAGTCGTGAACGAAAACGAGTAACCGCCCTTCGCCAGCAACGCCGGGATTAGGGCCGGCTTGCCGTGGGGCACCAGCAGCTTGCCGAGCAGCGATTTGATCTGGGCCACGCTCGGCCCGACCGGGCCCTCCTCGCCCGAGGTCATGGTCGCGCTGCCGAGGCTGTTGGTGGCCGTCACGGCCACGTCGATGAGGGCGCCGAAATCGGCAGTGGTCATCGTGTAGCTGGTGCCCGTCGCCCCACCGATGTTCGTGCATCCGGGCTTGCAGCGCTGCCACTGGTATGTGTAGGCCAGCGGCGGGGTCCCGGACCATAGGCCCGTCGTGGTCGACAGCGTCGCGCCCACCCGGGTCGTACCGGTGATCACCGCCCCCGAGGTGGGGGACGGGGCGAGCGCCGGACCGGAGGCCGGTGCCACCTCGGCCGTGGCCGCCGAGCTGTTCGAAGGGCTCGGCCCGGTGGCGTTGGTCGCGGTCTCTTGGACCACGATCGTGTGTCCGACGTCGGTCGGGGTCAGCGTGTAGGTCTGGGACATTGCCCCCTTGATCGGCGAGCAGCTGAGACCGAACGTGTTGCAGTCCTCCCACTGATAGCCGAACGAGGTCGGGCTGTTGGTGTATGTGCCGTGGGACTCGGTCAGGGTCTGGCCCTGCGTGGTGTTGCCTGAGATCTGGGGCGGGGACACGTTCGCCGGTGGAGCCCCGCTCACCACGGCCGTCTGGCTCGACGTCGCCCGGCCTGTGGTTCCGTCGGCGCCCGGCACGTCCTCCTGGACCCGGATCGTGTGCCCGACATCCGACGCACTGGGTGTGTAGGTCTGCGCGGTGGCCCCGCCGATCAGCGAGCAGTTGCTGCCCGAGCTGTCGCAGTCCTCCCACAGATACGAGTACGCGGTCGAGCCGTCGGACCACGTGGTGTGTGACTCGGTCAGGGTCTGGCCCTGCTGGGCCGTCCCGGAGATCGGCGGCGATCCGGTGGCGGTTGGCGCGCCGCAACCTTGGAGCGTGGCCGGATTTGTCCGGATTCCGCTGATGGCCGTCCCGCCGTAGCGGGCCACGTCAGGCGAGCCGTACTCGCCCTCTCCGCCGAAGTCGTTGTTGGTCACGCCCGGGATGTCCTGGCCGAAGTCCCACACGCAACTGCCGGCGGCCAATCCGGACCCAGCCAGCGTCTGGGAGTAGTTCAACGACCAGTACGGGTAGAAGTCGGCGCTGATCGGCGGCACGGTGCAGTCCTGACCCGTGGTCGTGTCGCACAGGTCCTCGGAGCCAGGGATGTCACTCTCGAATTGGACCTGCGCATACGGGTCTCCGTTGGACATGAATGGCCCGGCGTACCTGATCGAGGTGGGGACGTTGGACCCGCCCCCCGGCCACGAGGAGGCCTGGTATGGATTGCCGTCGAAATCGAGGTCGCCGTTCTGCCAGCGGTTGGCGAAGCACCCGTTCAGCGGCGAGCTTTCTGTGACCGGCGTGGCCGGCCCGCCGTTGGTGACCATCGCGGTCCGCTCGCCGGCCTGGAAGCAGAAGCCGTCGGCGTACTCGCACAGGTCGCTCGTCCCCGCGTTCTCGTTTGGACACGCCGTGGGGCCCGTGAACCCCTGGGTGGTCGCGTTACTGCACGGCTCATTTGTCGGGCTGACGAAGCTGCACGCTCCCTCGCCGGTCGCGCCGGGACCCTCGAGCCCGCCGTCGCAGGTGTCGAACGCGTCCTGGTCGGAGTAGGCGCTCCCGTCGGGGTACGAGACCGAGAAGGGGTCCTTATTGACGACCGAGTTGCACGACTCGAAGTGTCCGATCTCCTGCTCCATCAGGACGCCGCCTTCGGCCGCCGCCCAAGGCACCTCGTTCTGCTGGCTCGCCGTGCTGTATTCGGCATGCCACGTGAACGGGTTGCCCGAGCAGTCGGCGATGTTCGTATTGGCGAAGCCGTTTGCGGCACTGGCCTGCATGAACCCCGTCTGTCCGGTGGTTAAGTCTTCGACGGTGGTCGTGAATCCGCTCGAGGGATCGGTGATCGTCACCTTGAGCACGTCCCCGGGATTCATCTCCAGCGTCTCGGAGTCGGGAGTGAAGCTGTCAAAGTCCTGATCCTGGGGGGACGCGGGTCCGGTGGGCACGCCGTTCTGCTGCAGCCACGCGAAGTTGAACGGCTCCTCGCAGGCGCCGTTGCAGCTGGCGAAGTCGAAGGTGCACTCGAGGCTGTCGATCGTGAGCGCCGAGCACCACTTCGTCGTGCTGCAGCTTTCCGCGTCGATCCACGGCGTGAAACCCGGTGGATAGAACTGGAGCTCCATGAACGCCGACCCGGCATCGGTGGACAGGCCGCTTCCCGTGTTGCTGTCGCTGTCGGCCGTGCACGAATTCTGGGGGTAGGAGTCCGGGTCGCACATGGGGAGCCCGAACCATGGAGCGACGCTCAGCTCGTTGTAGTCGGTGACGCTCCCGTTCGCCGTCGGCGCGGCGGCCGGGTCGACCGGCAGCTGCGTGTAGTAGGTCATCGTGTTGCCGGAGCAAGGGTCGGCGGTCGCACACGGCGTCGAGGAGATGAACTTCACGCTCGGCTCGTCGTGGCCGACGTAGTGGCCGTTGTCGTTGAAGCGGTAAGCCTTGCCATGCGAGTTGATCTGGATTGGGTCTGTGCACAGCTCGCGCATCGCCGGGCGGGCCGGCGGATAAATCGGACTCCAGCCGTTGCAGTCGAGCTCGCTTCCGGCGCCGTTCGCAGGCGGCGCGATCGAGCCCACCCACGCCGACGCGTTGCCGGCCAGCACGACCAGCATCGTGGCCGTAAGGGCCAAGAACGTCGCGACTCCCTGCACACACGCGCGCATGCTCTCTCCTCTTCGTCGACTGGCCGCAGACCCAGCCTTCGGCGACGGCGGGACTCTATTCCCTGCCGGCCGGGGCCATGTTGTGCTCATGTTTCGGCTCCCAGGACGACGTATCGAGCGACCCGCGCGGCGACGACCACCGTGGTCGTCGAGACGCCGGGCGTACGATCTCTGTGGTACCCGGCGATCGGCGAGGAGGGCAGTGCGATGGCGCTTGCGACTGAACGGCTCGTGTTGGAGGAGCGGAAGGGCGGGCTGGCGACGCTCACGCTGAACCGGCCCCAGCAGCGCAACGCGCTGTCGCTGGAGCTGATGGGGCAGATGATCTCCGCCCTCGTCGAGCTCGCCGGCGATCCGGAGGTCCGGGTGGTGATCCTGGCCGGCGCGGGTCCGGCCTTCTGCTCGGGCCACGATCTCGGCGAGATGCTCGGGCTGGCGCTCGAGCGCTATCGCGAGGTCTTCGCCACCTGCACCCGGATGATGAACGCGATTCACGAGTTGCCACAGCCGGTGATCGCCCGGGTGCACGGGACCGCGACGGCCGCGGGGTGCCAGCTCGTCGCCGCCTGCGACCTGGCCGTGTCGAGCAGCGCCGCCAAGTTCGCCACCCCCGGGGTCAAGATCGGTCTGTTCTGCTCGACCCCGATGGTCGAGGTCAGCCGGGCGGTGGGACGCAAGCGGGCGCTCGAGATGCTGCTCACGGGCCTGCCGATCGACGCCGACACCGCCGCTGACTGGGGCCTCGTCAACCGAGTGGTCGAGCCCGATGAGCTGGACGCGGTCACGGCCGAGCTGGCGGAGCAGATCGCCGCTGCCAGCCCGCTCACGGTCGGCATCGGTAAGCGGGCCTACTACGAGCAGATCGACCTCGGCCTCGAGGGCGCGTACGAGCACTGCCAGGAGGTGATGAGCGCCAACGCGACGGCCCACGACGCCCAGGAGGGCATGTCGGCCTTCCTCCAGAAGCGCCCGGCGGTCTGGCAGGGGGAGTAGAACACCGAGACGCGGCGCGGCGGTGCCGGCTCAGGCCTCCTGGGGTACGAGCTCCTTGCCTGACCGTGCCGGTCCGTCGCCACAGTCCACGGCCGCCTTCGGGACTCCGGCGAGCTGACCCCCAGCGCACTCCTCGGCGTCGATCGCTCGGCCCGGATTGACGATCCCGACCACCCCGGCGATCCCGCCGGCGGCGACCAGTGCCGCGCACACCCCCATCGCCTCGTGAAACGCTCGCACCGACTCCGGGTTGCGGGCAAAGGTGTCGCCCACGAGCGTGCCGGCCACGATCACCCCGATCACCGAGACCCCGACCAGACCGGCCACGCGGGCGATCGCGTTGTTGATCGCCGAGGCGATGCCGGCGTCGCTCTCATCCGCCCCGGCCAACACGGTCGCGGTCAGGGGGGCGACGGTCATCGACAGCCCGACGGCGAACACCAGCAGTCCCGGAAGAAGGTCCGTGAGGTAGGTGGTGTGCAGGCCCACTCTGAGTAGGAGCAGGATCCCGCCGGCGGCCACGAGCGGCCCGGCGCCCATGAAGAACCGGGGACCGTAGCGGTCGGCGAGCGCCCCGAAGCGCCTCGAGAGCACGAACATCACGACCGTCACCGGCACGGTCGTGAGGCCGCTCCTGAGGGCGCTGTAGCCGACGACCTGCTGGAGGAAGATGACCAGGAAGAAGAACAGGACCGATAGCCCCGCGTACATCGAGAGCGTTTCGAGGTTTCCAACCGAGAAATTCCGTCTCTGGAAGAGCGTCAGGTCGAGCATCGGATCGGGCGTTCGCCGCTCGTAAGCAATGAACCAGACAAAGGAAACGGCGCCGACGATCAGAGGCACGAAGATCTTGGCGCTGCTCCAGCCGTAGTGGGGCTCCTCGATCAGGGCGAACACGATCCCGCCCAGTCCGATGACGCACATGGCCGCGCCGCGGACATCCACTCGCCGCTGCTTGACGCTCCGGGTCTCCGGTATGGCCGCGAATATGAGCGCGAGCGTCGCCGCGACCACCGGCACGTTGACCGCGAAGATCCAGCGCCACGAGGCGTTGTCGATGATCACTCCGCCCAGGAGGGGCCCGGTGATCGCCGCGATCGCGCCCCAGGCCGTCCAGCTGCCGATCGCCGCGCCTCGCTCCTGGCGATCGAACGCGGACACGATCACGGCCAGCGAGCTCGGCGTCAGCAGCGCTCCAGCCGCGCCCTGCAGCGCGCGCGCGGCGATCAGCACGCCGACCGTCGGCGACACGGCGCACCCGAGCGACATCACGCCAAAGCCGGCGACGCCGATGCTGAACACCCGTCGCTCGCCGTAGATGTCCCCGAGCGATCCTCCGATCAGGATCAGCGAGCCGAGCGTCAGCAGGTAGGCGTTGGAGACCCACTGCTGCGCGGACAGCCCCCCTCCGAGGTCTCGTTCGATCGACGGCAAGGCCACGTTGACGACCGAAGCGTCGATCGTGGCGACCCCGGATCCGAGGATCGCTGCGAGCAGGGTGAGGCGCTGGCGGCGGGTCATGCCGTATGCCAGCGAGCCTACGCCTGCGTTGTCGCAGCCGGCGGATGCAGCAGGTGATAGTGGTCGAGTTCGACGCGATTGGAGCCGCCGATGGTCAGGACCACGCCCACCACGTTGCCGCAGTGTGGGCAGCGAACGACCGCCCCCGGTGCGCGTGAATAGACGCGCAGCTCGGCCATCAGCGAGCCCCGGCCGCAGTGCGCACAGGTTCCGGGCGCGGTCGTCATCTCCGCCCCGAAGTACTCGAACAGCGCTCCCGCGATCGAATTTCCGTCCAGCGCTTCCATGATCGCCTCCCCTTGACTCCTCAGGTTCCGGTCGGCCCGAACCGCTCGATTCTGATCCGCCCGGGCGGATGCCCCATCTGGACCAGCGTCCCCGACACGGCCTCGGCGAACCCGCTGGGCCCGCAGACGTACACCAACGGCCGGTCGGCGGGTGTCCAGGACGCCTTCTCCAGGAATGCGCGGTCGATCCGGCCGCGGTGTCCCTGCCAATCCTCTGGCCACTGGCGGGTGAGCGCGAGCCGGATGTCGACCTCGTCCTGGCCGGCAAAGCCCATCAGCTCCTCGCGGTAGATCACGTCACCCAGCGATCGGGCCGAATACAGCAGTCGCATCGACACCGTGCTGTGTACCGCCGACCAATGGCGCAGCATGGCTCGGAACGGCACCACGCCCGAGCCGCCGCCGACCATCAGCATGGGCCCGCCGAGCGACTGCTCCCAGATGAAATAGCCTCCGACCGGCCCGCGCAGCTCCAACTGGTCGCCGGGCCGCAACACGTCGACGAGGTACGGCGAGACCTCGCCGTCCTCGAGCCGTTCGACGGTCAGCACCAGGTGGCCGTCCTCGGGCGCCGATGCGATCGAGTAGCTGCGCTCCGCCTGATAGCCATCGTCAGCGGTCAGTCGGATGTCCACATGCTGACCGGCCCGGTGGCCGCCCCAGTCGGGGAGCTCGAGCACGATGCTCTTGGTCTGCGCCGTCTCCGGTTTCAGTTCGACGACGCGGCCGAGTTGCCAGCTCAGTCGCCTTGGTAGCGCTGCTCGAGCCATGGGTCGCCATGGTTGTTGTAGCCGTAGGTCTCCCAGAACCCAGGCTCGTCGTCGACAGTCAGCTTCAGTCCCCGCACCCACTTGGCGCTCTTCCAGAAGTACAGATGCGGGACGAGCAGCCGCGCCGGGCCGCCGTGCTCGGACTCGAGTGGCTGGCCGCCGAACTCGTAGGCGACCCAGGCCTTCCCGTCGGTGACGTCATCCAGCGCCAGGTTTGTGGTGTAGCCCCCGTCCGAGAAGGCCGTCAGGTACTGCGCCTCGGTCCCGACGCCGGCCAGGAGCGTGTCGACCGAGACGCCCTTCCATGCGGTGTCGAGCTTCGACCACTTGGTCACGCAGTGGATGTCGACAGTCGGCGTTTCTGACGGAA
Source organism: uncultured Solirubrobacterales bacterium (assembly GCA_963704385.1). Taxonomy (GTDB): domain Bacteria; phylum Actinomycetota; class Thermoleophilia; order Solirubrobacterales; family Solirubrobacteraceae; genus Palsa-465. The sequence goes on along the minus strand of OY969904.1, from coordinate 2,561,267 downwards.
GCGCGATGAACTGCTGCCACGTCCAGGACACCGGGTGATCGATCTGGCCCGAGATCGCGAAGCTCCAGGAATCCAGAGGGGTGTGCGGCGTCGGTCCGGCCGACAGCACGGGAAAGTCGTCCGTCACGTATTGGCCAGGCGGAACCCGCGACGGATCGGCGACCGGTCTGCGGCGCCCGCTAAAGCCGCGCGATATGAATGACATGACACCACTCTGCCCGATTGGCGCCGCGATGGCAACCGTCATTCGACTGAACACGCACCGTGGCTCTAATCTGCTCGCCGCCAACCCGCGGCGATCACGACCGATTGAGCGATCCGACTCCCATCACCGCAGCCGGCGGCAACCCGGGCGGCGCGACCCTGGCCCAGAGCGCGGCCGCCAGCATCCGCCATCCGCTGTCCCTGACGCTCCTGACCCTAACCCTGACCACCGGGTTGGTCGATGCCGTCAGCTACCTGGGCCTGGGTCGGGTCTTCACCGCGAACATGACCGGGAACATCGTCCTGCTCGGCTTCGGGATCGCCGGAGCCGCTGGGCTCCCAGTGGTCGCGCCGATCGTGTCGTTGGCCGCCTTTCTGGCCGGCGCGGGTGCCGGCGGAGTCCTGGCCTCGCGCCTGGGGGATCGCACCCGCGTGCACCTCGGCTCCGCGCTGGCGATCGAGGCCGCGCTGGTTGCGGTCGCCGCGGTCCTGGCCGCGGTTCTCAGTCCCCATCCGCCAAGCTTCTCCGCGGACGTCGTCGTGGCCCTGATGGCGCTGGCCATGGGCGTGCGCAACGCGACGGTGAGGCGGATCGCGGTGCCCGATCTGACGACCACCGTCCTGACCCTGACGCTCACCGGCCTGGCCGCCGACTCGCGCCTGGTCGGAGGCTCGGGCAAGGGCACGACCCGCCGCACCGCGGCGGTGCTGACGATGCTGGCCGGGGCCATCGCCGGTGCCCTGATGCTGAAGGCGACGCTCGCGCTGCCGCTGGCCTGCGCCGCCGGTCTTGCCGCCGTGGCGGCCGTCGCCTACGCCCGCGTCAGCTCCTAGCTCCGAGCTTGGCCTCGTCCAGAATCGGCTCGAACAGCTCGACTGGATTGCCCGACGGATCCTCCACGAGGATCTGCTTGCCGCCGACCCCGGTGATGATGTCGTTTCGAAACGTGGCCCCGGACCGGCGCAGCTCGGCGACGGTCGTTTCGATGTCCGCGACCTCGAGCTGGAAGCGGTTCCAGCCTCCGGGCTCGGGCAACGTTCCGTCCGGCATGGCCTGGCCGCCTCCGGGTCCGCCGCCCGGGGCGCTCAGGACGAGGCGTAGGTCACCGCGAGAGAGCATCGCGAACGTAGGCGCCGGGTGCATGTCCTCGTTAAAGCCGAGCTGCCGGTAGAAATCGATCGCGGCGTCGACATCGTTGACGATGTAGCGGACGCTGACGGTGGTCATGTGCGCTCCTCCCTTGTTGCTGGCGTTGTAGAACGTAGCGTTCGAGCGGTCATCGCTACGAAACGAACAGAGAGGAACAGCATGCGCATCCAGTGGTACGGGCAATCGGCTTTCGCGGTGTCCGGAGCGGACCAGTCCGTGTTCATCGACCCGTTCGGGGACATGTCGCCGATGGCCGGCCACGGCATCCAGTTCGATTACCCGGCGATCGAGGGGGTAGAGGCCGACCTTCTGCTCGTCACCCACGAGCATCTGGACCACAACGGCGTGCAGGCGATCGGCGGCGAGCCTCAGGTTCTGCGCGCGACAGCCGGGCGCCACGAGTCACCGGTCGGTGAGGTCGTTGGCGTCGCGTCCGAGCACGACACCTCGGCCGGCACCGAGCGTGGTCCCAACACGATCTTCGTGTTCACAGTCGACGGCGTCCGCGTCGCCCACTTCGGCGACTTCGGCCAGTCCGCGCTGCGCGATGAACAGGCCGAAGCGATCGGCGAGGTCGACCTGGTCATCCTCCCCGTGGGCGGCGGCCCCACGATCGACGCCGCCCAGGCCAAGGAGATCGCAGACCGACTGGCGCCGAAGTGGATCGTGCCGATGCACTACCGCACACCGAGGATCGGGTTCCTGGAGACCGCGGACCCGTTCCTCGAGCTGTTCAGCGACGTGCGCCAGATGCCCTCGCCGAGCTTCGAGACCGACGAGCTGGAGGCGGGCGACGGGCCGGTCGTGATCGTTCCGGCCGCGCCGTAGAGGCGGCGTGGCGCCTGCGTCAGCCGGTCAGCGAGGACACGGACAGACCGAGGCCGCCGTCGACGCGCAGGACGGCGCCCGTGATGTAACCGGCGGCCGGGGAGAGCAGGAAGGCGATCACCCCGGCCAGCTCCTCGGTGTCCCCAAAGCGCTGGAGTGGAATCGTGGCCCGGACCGCGGCCTGGAGCTTCTCGGGCATCGCCAGCACCTTCGGCGTGGCGATGAAGGCGGGCATCACCACGTTGCAGCGGATTCCCCGCGGCGCCCATTCCGCCGCCAGCGTGCGGGCCATGCCGACCAGGCCGGCCTTGGAGGCGCCGTAGGCCACCTGGCCCGGGATGCCGATCTCGACGGCGACCGACGAGATCAGGACGATGCGGCCGTCGCCCGACTCGGCCAGCGCGGGAAAGGCGGCCTGAGCGAGGTGGAACGCGCCGTACAGATTGGTCTCGAGATCCCTGCGCCAGTCCGCCTCGGAGAAGCGCTCCGCCCGGTGGATCGTGTCCACGACCCCGGCGTTGGCCACGATCGCGTCACAGCCACCGAGCGCGTTGGTCGCCTCCTCGACGCCGGCGTCGACCGCGGCCCGGTCACGGACGTCGAACGCGACCGTGGCCGTCGCTGCGTCGAGGTCGCTGAACCGGGCGCCGGGGACATCGCACGCGGCCACGGAGCAGCCGGTCGCAGCCAGCGCCTCAACGATGGCGCGACCGATCCCGCCCGTGGCCCCGGTGACGATCACCCGGCGCCCGGCCGGCGCCGTGCTAGCCGGCATCACGCTGCGCGGACCGGGCCAGGCCGTAGCGCGTCCGGTGCCGCTCGGGGATGTCGGCGGGGTCCTTGTACCAGTACCACGTGCACGGGTCGCGGCTGAAGTCGTCGGGCGGATCGCTCGGGTACAGCGGATAGCCGATCCACCGGATCGGCAGCGACTCGTTCATGAACGAACAGTGCGTGCAGTAGAGGGGGAAGCCCTCCCGTTCGTAGCTCCAATCGTGGGCGCTGCGCGTCACTCCCAGTGCGCCCGGGCCTTCGTAGCGGCCCATGCGGAACAGACGCTGGCCGGACCCGCAGGGGTTCATCTCAAAGGTGAACTTCTCGTCGTCCTCGGTGATCGTGAACGCGCCCGGATGCGAACCGGTGCCGCTGCACGAGTGCGCCCGCCAGGTCGCAGCCAGCGCGTGGACGATCTGCTTGCGATCTCTCGACGCGATCGTCTGCACGTCTCGTTTCCAGCCGCGCCCCAGCGCGGACGTCCACGCCTCCGCGACGCCCTCGTCGCCGAGGCGTTCCTGCACGAACGAGATCAAGCCGGCGATCCCCTCGACCATAAGATCGTGGAGATATCGCCACTCGTGCTTCATCGCCTCGCACAGTCCGCGCGCCTCGTCGATGTCGCCCCGGTCGAGCGCCTCGATCGCCCGGTCCATCGTCGGACGCGACATCTCCTGTAGCTCCGCCTCGCTGAACCACCGCTCGCCCATCTCACCTCCAGTCCTTGCCATCAGGGCGGCGATCGTACTCCGGCGACCCTTGACACCAAAGAAAGGAGCACTCCCATGCGCTTCGAGACCCTCCTGTACGCCACCGACGGACCGGTGGCGACGATCACCCTCAACCGCCCCGACCGCCTGAACACGATCGTCCCGCCGATGCCGGACGAGTTCGCGACCGCGGTCGGCGAAGCGACCGCCGACGGCGAGGTAAAGGTCATCATCCTCCGCGGCGCGGGACGAGCGTTCTGCGCCGGCTATGACTTCGGAGGCGGCTTTCACCACTGGGACGACACACTGACCACGGACGGACACTGGGACCCGGGCAAGGACTTCATCGGCGCCTCCGCCTATGGACCCACGCAGAAATTCATGAGCATGTGGCGCACGCCCAAGCCGGTGATCGCCCAGGTCCACGGCTGGTGCGTCGGCGGCGGCAGCGACATGGCCCTGTGCGCGGACATCATCATCGCGTCCGATGACGCGCAGATCGGAACGCCGTACTCCCGGATCTGGGGCTGCTACCTGTCCGGCCTGTGGCTCTACCGACTCGGCTTGACCAAGGCCAAGGAGCACGCGCTGACCGGTAGGCCGCTCTCCGGCCGCCAGGCAGCCGACATCGAGTTGATCAACCGAGCGGTCCCGTTCGAGCGGCTCGAGGCCGAGGTCGCCGAGCAGGCCCGCGAGCTCGCGAGCATCCCGTCCTCACAGCTCGCGGCCATGAAGCTGATCGTCAACCAGGCCTACGAGAACATGGGCCTGCACTCCACCCAGACGCTGGGACCGATCCTCGATGGCCTGATGCGCAACACCCCCGACGGGCTGGCCTTCATCGACAAGGCTGGCCAGGAGGGAGTGAGGGCTGCCGTCACCGACCGCGATCGGATGTTCGGCGACTACAGCGCGGCCGGTGCCGAGGGCCGCCCGGACCCGGATCACGTCATCGACCCGGGGTGATCCGCGGATCCCCTTGACCCCCCGGCTGCGGTAGGGTGTGCGCCGCACCGACAGCGGAGGGGACATGAGTGAAGCGATCGTGGTGGGGACCGACGGATCCGAAACGGCTTCGCGAGCCGTCGACGAGGCGGGCAGGCTGGCCAAGGCCCTCGGGGCAACCCTGCATATCGTGTCGGCCTATGGGCCGGTCCGTGGTCCGAGGGTCTCCGGTGCTCCGGATGCCGCAGCCGAGCAGATGGCGCCCGTGGGGCCGGAGGCCGCGGTCGACGCAACGCTCGACCAGACCGCCGCGTTGATGCGCCAGCGCGGAGTCGAGGTCGCCACCCACGCGGTGGAGAAGGATCCGGCCGACGCGCTCCTGGACGTCGCCTCCGATGTCGACGCCACGATGATCGTGGTCGGCAGCCGGGGTATGCACGGCGCCAGGCGGTTCGTGCTCGGCAGCGTGCCCAACAAGGTCTCGCACCACGCCAAGTGCAGCGTCCTGATCGTCGCGACCGAATCCTGATCAAGCGCCAACCGTCCGAGACTCTTCCCGGCGCATTCACGCCGAGGTCTCGTACACGCGCGCGCACCCGAAGCGGTGTACCGAGCGGATCAGCGACCCGAGCAGCTTGACCAGGTCGGCCGTCGGCCGGCAGTCCGCGAGCAGGAACCGCGCGCCGCTGCTGCGCACGAACGCGCGGGCGGCCTCCGGGGCAACTGTTCCCTCGAACAGATTCCTGACCGCCACCAGGCGACTCGCACAGTGCGGCTCTGACCACAGGCAGTCGCCCACCAGCGTATGACGGCCGGTCGCGCCCGGGACCAGCAATCCGAGGTAGCTGCGGCTGATCACCCCGCCGGGTTGCGGATCGCGCGCGAGGTAGTCGAGCGCGCGGCGCTCGTCCGAGGTGATGAAGTTCGCGCTTCCCGCCCTCGGCGCCGCGAGTGTGCGGGCGCCCGCGAGCTCGTCGACCGTTGCCGGAATGGTGAAGGCGGCGACGGCCAGCCCGGCCAGGACCGCGCTGCGCGGAAGGGCCAGAGCTCCCAGCCGCTGGTAACCCTCGACGGCGAGAACGGCTAGCGGAATCGTTATGCCCTGAAAGGCGTGCAGCGGGGTGGCGCTGAGCCCGGTGGCCGAGACCACGAAGACGGCCAGCGCGGCGGCCGGCCAGACCCGCGTCGCGGCGGGTAGAAAGCGGCGGGGGCGGGTGCCGTAGGCGGGCAGCGCAAGGAGGAGCAGGGGTCCGATCGCCAGCGCGATCGACCAGATCGAAAACGTGTGCTTGCTGGCCACCCGGGCCAGGCGCCATGAGAGGTCAGCTCGGCCCAGGATGGCGTAATAGGCGAGCGGCAGCGCGGTCAGGGCCACGGTGAGCGACGCCTGAGCGAGGCGCGGCCGGGCCGGTCGCGAGCCGAGCCACAAGGTCAGCTCGGCACCGAGCACGATCGCGATCAACACCTCGCCCTGCCAGGGGTGCAGCGAGCTGGCCAGGGCCCCGAGCAGTCCTGGCCACCAGGCGATCCGACCCCGGGTGTGCGCGCGGTCGTACACCACCAGGGCGGCGACGATGGCGGCCAGCGCCATCAGCGCGAACACGTAGCCCCAGGACAGGAAGCCCGGGAACAGGTCGCCGATCACGCCAGCCGAACCGCCGATGATCGTCACCGAGCCGAAGAACAGCGCCAGCACGAGCGCGGCCCGGCGGGACCACAGGCCGGTCAGGCTCCGGCACACGTACTGCCGAACGGCCAAGAAGCAGCCCCCGACCGCGACCGGCTTCCAGAGCAGGAGCGAGAGCCACGGAGCGAGACCAAGGGCCGACAGCCCGCCCGAGATGGCAATCGCCGGCTGGAAGTAGTCCGCCGGTGTCGAGCGCAGCACGAAGAGGTTCGACACCAGTGGGTGATGCGAGGCGTCGCGGACCCAGGCGAGGTACTGGAGCTGATCGGCCAGGTACACGCCATCGGTTCCGGTCCATACCCGCCCGTGGACCACGACCTGCCACACGTCGAGGGCCAGCACCCAGACCGACACGGCGGCAAACACCGCCAGCACGGCGAGCTCGAAGCGATCGATCCGCCCGCCCCGCGCGAGGGCCGCAGCCGAGGGGCGAGACCTGCTGGCTGTAGCGGTCAGGCGATTCCGATCATCACATCGGAGGCCTTGATGACCGCGAGGATCTCCTTTCCGGGCTCGAGGCCGAGCTCCTCGACCGCCTCAACGGTGATCGAGGCGATCAGCCGTTGACCGGAGACGTCGAGTTCGACGTTGGCGATCGCCTCGCCCCTGTTGATGGCCACGACCGTGCCCGCAAGCTTGTTCCTGGCGCTGAGCTTCATCTGACCTCCTCGTTTGGACGGCTCTCCTAACAGCACGCTCGTCGCCACTGCGTCCGGCGCATGGCCTGCGCAGCACTAGTTTGGAGCGGTCGGCAGCTCGGCCGCCTCCCACCCCCCCAGTCCTCCGACCAGATCGGCGACCCGCGGAATGCCGACCAGGCGCAGCAGGCTGGCCGCGATCGCCGAGCGGTAGCCGCTGCTGCAGTGGACGACGATGTCCTGGTCGGGCGGGAGCGTTCCCGCGTCCTGCGTCAGGCGAGACAGGGGCAGGCAGACCGAGCCGTCGATGCGACGGTGCTCCCACTCGGAGCGGGCGCGAACGTCGACCAGGAGCGGCGGAGCCGCACCGGCGAGCTGTTCGGCGACCGACGCGGCCGTGATCCGGTCGGTCCGCTCCACCAGGTCATTCGGCGCGCCCTCGAGCGCCTGCATCCCACCGGCCAGGTATCCGGCGATGTTGTCGAAGCCGATCCGCCCCAGCCGGGTCGTCGCCTCGCTCTCGCGGCCGGGCGCGGTGACCAGGACGATTGGGCGTTCCCGGTCGAGGATCGTTCCGCACCAGGTCGCGAAGCTGCCGCCGAGTCCGACGTTCACGGCCCCCCGCAGGTGGGCTCCTTCGAAGGGCACGGGATCGCGCGTGTCGAGCAGCTGCGCGCCGTCGCCTGCCAGTTCGAGCGCCTGGTCGAGCGTCAGCGCCCGCAACTCGCGCTCGAGCGCCTGGTCGAGGGTCGGGTGCTCACGCGTGTTGAGGATCGCGTCGTAGGTGAAGTAGGGCGGGGCGTCCGGCTGGTCCTCGGTCACGATCTCGATGAAGCGCTCACGACTCATCGGCTGCATCGCGTAGTTGTAGGTCCGCTGCACCCCGATCGTCGAGACCGTGTCAGTGGACAGGTTCTTCCCGCACAGCGAGCCCGCGCCATGAGCAGGGTAGACAAGCGTCTCATCGGGAAGGCGGGCCAGCTTGTTGTGCACCGAGTCGTACAGCATGGCCCCGAGCTCCTCCGCGGTCCACCCGAGCGCCGCGCGCAGGTCGGGCCGACCGACGTCGCCGATGAACAGCGTGTCCCCGGTCAATACGGCGTACGGTTGCTCGTCGCCGCGCGCCGGGTCGTAGACGAGGATCGAGATCGACTCCGGTGAATGCCCCGGCGTCTGGAGCACCTCGAGGCGAACCGATCCCAGCCGCACGGCGGCGCCGTCGCTCATCGGCGTGAACGGGTAGTCGGCCGTGGCCCGGGCACCGAGGTGGATCGTGGCCCCTGTCCGCTCGCGCAGCTCCAGATGCCCGGCCACGAAGTCCGCATGGAAGTGGGTCAGGAACACGTGACCGATCTCGCAGCCGAGCTGACCGGCGTCCTCGAGGTACTCCCCGACGTCGCGCTGTGGGTCAACGACAGCGGCCTGCCCGGCCGCCTCGTCGGCGATCAGATACGACGCGTGCGACAGGCACCCGAGGTAGTACTGCTTGAGCGTCACAGCTATCCGCCTCTCCCGGTCACGGCGCCACCCAGCCGGATATGGCCACGGGAGCGTAGCGCCCTACACCGGCGTCTTCACAAACTGCTCGCGCAGATCAGTCTTCTTGAACTTCCCGGTCGCCGTGCGGGGGATCGCGTCGACGAACTCGAACCGATCCGGCAGCTGCCACTTGGCGAAGTGCTGGGACAGGTGCTCGCGCAGCTCCTCGGGCGATGCGTCGACGCCCTCCCGAAGCACGACCACGGCCAGTGGTCGCTCGCCCCACTTCTCGTCCGGAATGGCGATCACCGCGGCCTCGGAGACGCTGGGGTGGGCCATCAGGTTGTTCTCGAGGTCCACGGAGGAGATCCACTCGCCACCCGACTTGACCAGGTCCTTGGAACGATCAGCGATCCGGATGCAGCCGCGGCTATCGATCCGGACGACGTCTCCGGTCTGAAACCAGCCGTCATCGGTGAACTTGTCGACCCCCTGACCGCGGTGGTACGCCCTGGCCACCCAGGGGCCGCGCACCTCGAGCTCGCCCAGGGTCTCGTCATCCCACGCGATCAGCTCGCCGTCCTCGCCGCGGGCGCGGATCTCGACGTACGGCGATGGAATCCCCTGGCGGGTGCGGTACTCGTACTGCTCGTCCTCGGGGGCGCCGTCCAGGTCCGCCGCCAGGCGGCAGATCGTCCCCATCGGAGAGGTCTCGGTCATTCCCCAGGCCTGGATGATCGTCAGCCCGTGGCGGTCAAAGCCCTCGAACATGCTCCTGGGGACAGCCGATCCGCCGACGATCAGGTGACGCAGCGAACTGAGGTCCCAGCGGTCCCGCTCGGCGTTCAGCGCCTGGAGGATGGCCATCCAGACGGTCGGCACGCCCGCGGTGATCGTCACCCGCTCGTGGGCCAGCAGGTCGAGCACGCTCACCGCGTCGAGCCGCGGGCCGGGGAGGACCAGGCCGGTCCCGGCGAACGCGGCGATGTACGGCAGGCCCCACGCGTTGGCGTGGAACATGGGCACCACGGGCAGGATCGTGTCCCGGCCGGAGATCGAGTGCGCGTCGGGCAGGGCAGCCATCAGCGAGTGCAGCACGAGCGCCCGGTGGGAGTACAGGACCCCCTTGGGCCGACCCGTGGTGCCCGACGTGTAACACATGGCCGCCGCGCGCCGTTCGTCGAGCGTCTCCCAACTCGCCGGCTCCGCGCTCGCGATCAGCGACTCGTAGTCGAGCGTCCCGTCGGGCACCGCGCCGGACCGCGAGACGACGATCACGTGCTCGAAGTCCTGCGCGGAGCGAAAGCACTCGAACACCCCGAGCAGTGATTCGTCGATCACGATGATTCGGTCGTCGGCATCGCTCACGATGAATGTGAGCTCATCCTGGCTCAAGCGCGGGTTGAGCGTATGGAGCACGGCCCCCATCAACGGAACCGCGAAGTACAGCTCGAGATGCTCAGGCTGGTTCCAGAGCAATGTCGCGACCCGGTCGCCGTCCGTTACGTGCAGCTCTGCGAGTGCCGTGGCCAGCCGTCGCGCCCGCTGAGCGCATTCGCCCATCGTCGTGCGATGGATCGACCCGTCCGGCCGCCTGGAGACGACCTTGCGGTCCGGGGTGAGCGTCTCGGCGCGCTCGATCAGCGGCGTGAGCGAGAGCGGGTAGTCGTCCATCATCAGGCCGAAGGTCATCGTCTCGGTCATGCTCTCCTCCGCATCGGGTTCTGCCTCGTGCAACCGCTCACAAGAATGAGCATATGCCGCGGGCGATGCAAGACGGGGCTCGGCTCCTGCGAGCCGCTGCGCCGACCGGGTACGGTCCGCTGCGCCGATGGTGCTGGCTCGTCCTTCCGACCCATATCCCGATCCCTCCTTGTCGGGTTGGGGGGATCCGGCGCAGGTGCCGGTGCTACCGGAGGCAGTCCGGGCCCTGCTCGCCGACGGTCTCGGCGTCCGGGCCGGGTCCGGGCCAGGTGATTCGATCGCCGGGGCCGAGCTGCCGGCGGTGCGGCTGCCGTCGCGCACCATCGAAGCGTTGGCGTCCATCGTCGGCTCGGTCAACGTGCGCACCGATGATGAGGCCCGCATTCGCCACCTGCGTGGCAAGTCGACTCCCGACCTGCTCCGCATTCGCATGCTTGACACCGCCGGCGCGCCCGACGTGGTCGTGTTGCCCAGTTCGCACGAGGAGGCGCTCGGGGTTGTGCGGGCGTGCTCGCAGGGGCGAGTCGCCGTCGTCCCGTTCGGCGGCGGGACATCGGTGGTCGGAGGACTCGAACCGTCGGTGTCGGAGGCCTTCTCCGGCCTGATCGCGCTCGACCTGCGGCGCATGAACGCGCTGCTGGATCTGGACCAGGAGTCGCGGCTGGCGGCCCTCGAGCCCGGGCTCCGAGGGCCGCAGGCCGAGGAGCTGTTGGGCGCCCGCGGCTACACGATCGGCCACTTCCCGCAGTCGTTCGAGTACGCGACGCTGGGCGGGTTCGCCGCCGCCCGCTCGAGCGGCCAGGCGTCGGCGGGCTACGGGCGGTTCGACGAGCTCGTACTGGGATTGAAGGTCGCGACCCCGGCCGGGACCCTGGTGCTCGGTCGCGCTCCCAGGTCGGCCGCCGGACCCGATCTGAGGCAACTGATCCTGGGCTCCGAGGGAGCGCTCGGAGTGATCACCTCGCTGACCGTTCAGGTGCGTCCGGTGCCCGAGCAGCGCGTCTACGACGGCTGGCGTTTTCCGTCCTTCGCCGACGGGGTTGCGGCCCTGCGGGCGCTCGCCCAGGACGGCCCGCTGCCCACCGTGCTTCGGCTCTCCGACGAGGCCGAGACCGCGCTCAACCTGGCCCGCCCGGCCGAGCTGGGCACGGGAGCCACCGCCGGTGGTTGTCTGGCCATCGCCGGGTACGAGGGCCGTTCGGACGAGGTTGCCGGGCGACGCGCGCAGGCCTCACGAGTGCTCGAGCGCACCGGCGCCCGATCCGAGCCGGGCGCCGGCGAGGCCTGGGATCGCGAGCGCTACCGCGCGCCCTATCTCCGCGACGCGTTGCTCGACGCCGGGGCGCTCGTCGAGACGCTGGAGACGGTGGGCTTCTGGTCATCTCTGGGGCGGCTGTACGAGGCGGTGTCTGGCGCGCTGCGCGACTCGCTGACCGCGCAGGGGACTCCGCCCGTCATCCTCTGTCACGTGTCTCACGTGTACGCCGCCGGTGCATCGCTGTACTTCACGGTCGGATGCGCCCAGGCCGAGGACCCGCTGGCCCAGTGGCGGGCGGCCAAGGCTGCCGCCAGCGATGCGATCCTGGCCGCCGGAGGATCGATCAGTCACCACCACGGCGTCGGCACCGACCATCGCGACTGGTACGCGCGCGAGATCGGCCCCCTCGGCGTGGACATGCTCCGCGCCGTGAAGGCCCGGCTTGACCCGGCCGGGGTCATGAACCCCGGAGTTCTGATCCCGACGGCATGAACGACCTTTGGTGAGCCAGAACCACTACCTGCCGCTGCTTGCTGATCTGAGCGTCCGTCTCGGCGCGAACGTCCAGCCCGGGCAGGTCGTCGAGATCGGGTCGGAGCCGGGCAAGGAGGCGCTCGCTCGCGAGATCGCCGCTCGCGCCTACCAACGCGGGGCCAAGTTCGTCGACCTGTTCGTGTTCGACCCCCATTTCAAGCGCGCTCGGGCGCTCCACGCGGCGCCCGAGACGCTCGAGTACGTCCCGCCGTGGATCGGCGAGCAGGTGCTGGCGTTGGGCCGGGCGCGGGGCGCTTACGTCGGACTGGCCGGTCCCGTCGAACCGCGGCTTATGGACGACATCGACCCGGAGCTCCTCGGGAAGGACATGCTCCCGTGGGTGCAGGAGATCATCGAAGTGACCAATAAGCGGGAGAACAACTGGACCGCCGCGCCGTGTCCGACTCCCGGCTGGGCGGAGCTGGTCTACCCCGAACTCGATCCGGCGGCGGCCCTCGAACGTCTCTGGGATGAGATCGGCCACGTGTGCCGGCTCGACGAACCCGACCCCGTCGCCGCGTGGGAGGCCCGCCTCGCTCAACTGACCGAGGTGGCCGGAAAGCTCGACGCGATCGAGCTCGACGAGCTCAGGTTCTCCGGACCGGGCACCGACCTCCGCGTCGGCCTGTTGCCGACCAGCCGCTGGGAGACTGCGCGCATGGAGACCGTCAACGGCATCACCCACCTGGCCAACATCCCGACCGAGGAGGTGTTCACGACCCCCGACCCCGAACGGACTGACGGCTTCGTCCGCTCAACGAAGCCGCTGGTCACCTCCGAGGTGACAATCGAGGGTCTGCGCGTCCGCTTCGAAGGCGGCCGCGCGGTCGAGATCTCGGCCGACCGGGGGGCCGAGACGCTCCGGGCGCTCTCCGCTCGCGATCCCGGTGGCGCCCAGCTGGGTGAGATCGCCCTGGTCGATCACCAGGGGCGGATCGGCCCGCTGGGGACTGTCTTCTTCCACACCCTGCTGGACGAGAACGCAGCGAGCCACATCGCCCTGGGCGCCGGAATCAACTCCGCCGTGAAGGCGGAGGAGGATCGGGCGCGCGTGAACCGCAGCCAGATCCACATCGACTTCATGATCGGCAGCGACGAGGTGTCGGTCACCGGGCTGACGCGGGCGGGCGACGAGGTGGCGCTGCTCCGCGAGGGCAGCTGTCAGATCTGAGGGGGCCGGTGCTCCGGCCCCCGTCCGCGTCCCGCCAACCCCCCCGCGCCCCCAACCCGCCGCGCCCGCGAACCCGCCGCCCCCGCGAACCCGCCGCGCCCGCGAACCCGCCGCGCCCGCGAACCCGCCGCCCCCGCGAACCCGCCGCGCCCGGTAACCGCCGCGCCCGGTAACCGCCGCGCCCGGTACGCTAGGCCTCGCCCTGGAGAGGTGCCGGAGCGGTTGAACGGGCGCGACTGGAAATCGCGTAACGGGGGTCGACCTCGTTCGGGGGTTCGAATCCCCCCCTCTCCGCTGGCGCTGGCGGGTCAGGCCCCGGCGCTATCGGCCAGCGCGCTCGCGTCCGCCTCCCCAAGCCGAGCGTGAACGATTTTCCGGAAATAGTCCGGCAAATCGTTCGCGCTCACGCGGGAGACCAGCCGCGCCCCACCCCCTACGCCGGCGGTAGCAACGCCGTGGCGCCGAACGGCGCGAGGCGCTCCGGGAGCCTCGCGTGCGACGAAGCCAATTGGCGGCAGTCGCGCCCAGGGGGGCCCTTGTGCGGCCCGCGACCCGCGCCCCGCACCCCCCACCCCGCACCCCGCGACCCGCGACCCGCGACCCGCGACCCGCGCCCCGCGACCTGCGCCCCGCGACCCGAGCGCGAACGATTTGGCCGCCCCCAGGCGGCAATTCTCATCACGCTCACTCGGGGGATCAGCCGCCCCCCGGCTATGCCGGCGGCAGCGACTCCGGGGCGCCGAACGGCGCCAGGCGCTCCGGGAGCGACACCGAGCCGTCCTCGTGCTGCCCGTTCTCGAGCAGGGCGATGATCGTCCGCCCGACGGCGACTGCGGTGCCGTTCAGCGTGTGCAGCTGCTCGGGCCGGCCGCCGGATGCTGAGGGGCGGAAGCGGATGTCGAGACGGCGAGCCTGGTAGTCGGTCGTGTTCGAGCACGAGGTGAGCTCGCGGTAGCGGCCCTGCCCGGGGAGCCAGGCCTCGATGTCGTACTTCTTGGCCGCCGAGGCGCCGAGGTCGTCGACCGGGATCGCGACCACGCGGTAGGGGATCCCGAGGTCCTGGCAGATCGACTCCTCGATGGCCAGCAGCCGCTCGTGCTCTCGGGGCGAGTCGTCGGGCACCACGAACGAGAACATCTCGACCTTGTCGAACTGGTGGACGCGAAATATCCCGCGGGTGTCCTTGCCGGCAGCACCGGCCTCGCGGCGGAAGCAGGTCGAGAAACCGGCGTAGCGCAGCGGCAGCGCGTCCGCGGCGAGGATCTCGTCGGCGTGCAGCGAGGCCAGCGCGACCTCTGATGTGCCCGTAAGGAACAGGTCGTCGTCGGGCAGGCTGTAGATCTGCTGCTCGGTGTCGGGGAGGAAGCCGGTCCCGTAGAGCGCGCGCTCGCGGACCAGGACGGGCGGCACCACCGCCTCGAACCCCTCGCCGGCCAGCTTCTCGAGCGCGTAGCGGACGAGCGCCAGCTCGAGCATCACCAGGTCCCCGCGCAGATAGGCAAAGCGCGAGCCCGACAGCTTCGCCGCATGCTCCATGTCGATCCTCCACCCGGCTAGCTCCAGGTGGTCCTTGCCGGTAGCCCCGGCCTCCCCGACCTCCCGCAGGACCGTCTCCTGGTCGGGAGCGTCGTCGGACGGCAGGTTGGCCAGCGAGGCGAGCGCGGCGTCGCGCTGGACCCGGACGGCCGTCTCCAGGTCGCTGAGCTCGCGCCCGCGCGCAGCCACGGCGGCCAGCTGCTCGCGCTCAGCCGGCGTCGGCGGTCCCGTGCGCCCGCGGCTGGCTCGGTTCTGCTCGGCCTGGAGCTCCTCGAGCTCGGTCCTGATCGTTCGCCATCGCTCGTCGAGCTCGATCACCTGATCGAGCAGGGCCGCCTGGTCGGGGCCGCGTCGCGCCAGTGCAGCACGCACGGACTCGGGGTCTCGGCGGATCAGATGGATGTCGAGAACGCGCGCCCTCCTCGGTGGCCGGCGCTAGGGCTTGGCCTTGGACTTGCGGTGCGCGTTGGTGACCTTGACCACGGCCGCCTTGGCGGCGAGTGCCTTTCGGTGCGCAGTCTTCACCGGGCTCGTCGTGGCCGGGGTGGTCGTCGCGGCCGGCGTGGTCGTCGCGGCCGGGGTGGTCGTCGCGGCCGGGGTGGTCGTCGCGGCCGGGGTGGTCGTCGCGGCCGGGGTGGTCGTGGTGCTCGCCGTCGTCGTGGCCACCGGCGGCGGGATCGTCCCGATCGGTTCGAGCCGACAGGGCGTCACGCCGGGCACGTGCGGCGACTGGCGACCGGCGTACGTGGCCACGAAGTAGGCGACGTCGAGCGCCTGCTGCCCCACGACCACGTTCTGGGGCATGATCGCGCCGGAGAAGCCTCCGTTCTCGATCGCGTAGAGCACCCGCGTGACCGGCCGTTCGCAGCGCACGTTGAAGTTCGGACCGTTGTTGAACTCCGCGGTTCGCACGTTCGCGGCCGACCCGTGCGTGGCGGCGTAGGACAGGGTGTGGCACCCGGAGCAGCGCTGGTTGAACAACACCGCCCCCGTGTAGAGCGGACCCGCCGACTTCGGAACGCTGATCGTCTGCGTCCCGCAGGCGGTCGCGACCGCCGCCACACCGGCCACAGCGCTGAACACGAGGAAGACCTTGACGGCTCGGTTCATGCGGGCCGAGATCATACGGAAGTGCGGTGCCTCGGCGGCCCGCCCCGGACTACGATCGCCGGCGATCCCCCATGCGCGCGGCAAAGCACCTGCTCCGCCTGGCCATGGTTGCGGCGGCCATCGCCGGGACCCTCTCCGGCTGCGGGAGCACCACCGTCGTCGGCAGTGGCCGCACCCTGCGGGTGGGGCTGACCGAATACCGCGTGGTGCCCCAGAACGTGCGGGCCGAGCCCGGTCGGCTGACCATCATCGTGGAGAACAACGGGCGTCTGACCCACAACCTGGCCGTGTCTCGGAACGGGACGATCGTGGGTCAGACCGCACCACTCCCGCCAGGGGCCCTCACGGATCTGAGCCTGACCCTGCCCCCGGGCAAGTACCTGATGTACTCGAGCATGTTCTCGGACCAGGCGCTCGGGGAGTACGGAACGCTGACCGTCGGATCGTGATCAAAACGGGGAAGGGGCCGGGGCCTCGGCGGCGAAACCCATGCCAGGACCCGGCGCCGGCCGACATAAGGCGTTCGCTCCCACGTCCACCCGCGAGCGTCTCCAACGGCGGCAACCAAGGTGGCCGGCGCCGGGGATCCTGTTGGTGCCGGTCGCTCCCGCGCCGGGGATCCTCTTGGTACCGGTCGCTCCCGCGCCGGGGATCCTCCCGCTGGGGCGATATAACGACCCGGCATGTCCCCTCCGCACGACCCTGAGCTGTTCCGGGAGGTCTTCGGGCGGTTCACCACCGGCGTGGCCGTGATCACGGGCGCCGGGCCGGCCGGGGTGGGCGGGATGACGGCCAATGCGCTCTGCTCACTGTCGCTCGACCCGCCGCTCGCGCTGGTCTGCTTTGAGAACGAGGCGCGCACGCTCCCGATCGTCCGCGAGGCAGGGCGTTTCGGGCTGAGTGTCTTGAACGCCGATCAGGAGGATCTCGCCGGCGTGTTCGCTTCCAAGCTGCCGGAGGCCGAGAAGCTCGAGGCCGTGGACCACCGCATGCACGGCGACGTGCCGATCATCGAGGGTGCTCTGGCCTGGGCGGTGTGCCGGCTGTCTGAGCTGATCGCCGGCGGGGACCACACGATCGCGATCGGTGAGGTGCAGGACATGGGCCTGGGCGAGGGCGAACCCCTGCTCTGGTACGGCGGTCGCTACCACGCCTGGGGGCCCGCGCGGGCCGCGCCGCCTCGATAGCCCGAGCCGGTCTGTGACCAGTCCCCGCGTGGGCCGCGCTCATCCGGCGGTCATCGCCGCTCGGGCCAGCAGCACGACCACGACCAGCGCGGCCAGCGTGGCCACGGCCAGCTCGCGCTGGATGATCGACAACACGATCGCCCGCTGCTGGTCATCGGGCAGCTCCGCGACCGCCTGGGAGGACTCCAGCCCGCGCGCGTCAAGGACCATCTGGGCCGAGGATGCCCGCAGAGGCTCGGCGATGATGGCGACGAGCAGCGGCAGCACGCCGTACAGGTAGTGGAGGTTTGGCGCCTTGCGGCCCATGATCAGCAGCACACCGCCCAGGGCGACCTCGAGCACTACGACGGCCTGCGCCAGCCGCAGCAGACGCCAGAACCCGCGGCTCGGCTCCGCGCGCCGCCAGCACCACGCGCCGTACAGGCACGCCGCCCCGTTCAGCACGATTGCCAGCACCCCGACGACCACGTGAACGTCCTTCACCGGAAGCCCCCGAGATAGCCGCATTTCGCACTAAGTAACACTCTGTTACAAGCCACTGTTCGCCGGTGATATAACGCTCACGTGCTTCGTGACTACCTGCCCGCCATCGTGTTCCTGGTTCTCGGTGGCGCGATCGGGTTGCTGTTCGGGGTTCTGAATCTTTTCTTCGGCCATCGCCGGCCCAACCGGAACAAGCAGGAGCCCTACGAATGCGGACTGCCCTCTGAGATTCAGCGGGGCTTCCGGTTCGGCATCAGCTTCTACCTGGTGGCGATGCTGTTCATCTTGTTCGATCTCGAGGTCATTTTCCTGTACCCGATCGCGGTCGAGCTGCGGGCCTTCGGCACGTTTGCGCTGATCGAGACGATCGTCTTCGTTGTGCTCCTTATGGTCGCCTTCGTGTACGTCTGGCGGCGGGGAGCGCTTGAATGGAGGTGAGCCGCCAGCCGCTGCCGAGCGACTTCCGCGTCCGCCAGCTGAAAGCCCGCGACATGCTTCGCGGCGACCTCGACGACGAGGACCTGGAGCGCTACGTCGAGGAGCGGGTGATGACGACCACGCTCGACCGGGCGGTGGCGTGGGCGCGAGGAAACTCGTTCTTTCCACTGACCTTTGGACTGGCCTGCTGCGCGATCGAGCAGATCCACATCGTCGCGGCCAGGGTGGACCTGGCCCGCTTCGGCTGGGAGGCCTTCCGCGCCTCGCCCCGGCAGGCCGATCTGATCATTCTTTCGGGCCGTGTTTCGATCAAGATGGCCCCGGTCATCCGGCGGATCTACGACCAGATGCTCGATCCCAAGTGGGCGATCTCGATGGGTGCGTGCTGCTCGTCGATGGGCGTGTTCAACAACTATGCCCTCGTTCCGGCTGACAAGTTCATGCCCGTCGACGTGCACGTGCCCGGGTGTCCGCCGCGGCCCGAGGCGCTCGCGCACGGGATCATCAAGCTGCGGGCCAAGATCCAGCTGCACCCGCCTCCAGGCTGGCGCGAGCGCTACGACGCCATCGGGACCGAGGAGGTCCTCCCCGGAACGCCCGACAGCCCCGACATCAACGTGTTCGAAGAGGACATCGGCGGTGCCTGACGCCACCGAGCTCGAGCTGACCGCTCAGGAGCTCCGCGACCGCGAGGGCGAGTCGATCCTCGACACCGAATTCTGGCGCGGCCGCGCCGTGCTGGTCGCCAACCCGGCCCACGTCAAGCCCGTCCTGGCCTACCTGAAGGGCAAGGGGTACACGTTCCTGGCCAGCGTGCACGGCGTCGACTACTACCCGCACGAGCCGCGCCTGGGCGTGCTTTACGAGCTGCTGGACATGAAGCGCGTGGACCGGATCAGCGTGAAGGCGCGTGTCCCGACCGACGCACCCAACATCGACTCGGTCGTCGAGTTGTTCCCGGGAGCGGAGTTCCCGGAGCGGGAGGTCTACGACATGTTCGGGGTCGTCTTCGACGGCCATCCGGACCTGCGGCGGCTCCTGATGCCCGAGGACTACGAGGGCTACCCCCAGCGCCGTGACTTCCCCGTGGGCGGAGAGCCGGTGCTCTTCACCTACAACGAAGAGCGCTCGTACGGGAAGGACGTGTAACCGTGGCCTCGCTCACGGAGGACTACCGCCGGCGCGAGGAGTCGGTCACGCTCTCGAGCGAGCCCGCCGCCGGCCACGGCGAGACCCACGAGCTGATGACGCTCAACATCGGGCCGCACCACCCCTCGACCCACGGCGTGCTGCGGCTGATCGCCACGATCGAGGGCGAGGTCGTGCGCGACATCAAGCCGATCGTCGGCTACGTCCATACCGGGATCGAGAAGACAGCCGAGGACAAGTCCTACTGGAAGGTGATCCCGGTCGTCGAGCGGATGGACTACGTCAGCTACTACTTCAACGCGATGGCCTTCTGCGGGGCCGTTGAGACCCTGCTCGGGCTAGAGGTCCCGCCGCGCGCGCAGTACCTGCGCGTGATCCACCTCGAGCTCAACCGGCTCGCCTCGCACCTGGTGTGGCTCGGCACCAGCGCACTGGATCTCGGCGCGATCTCGATGTTCTGGTACGCCTTCCGCGAGCGCGAGCGGGTCCTCGACCTGTTCGAGATGTCCTCGGGCCAGCGCATGCACACGCGCTACTTCCAGGTCGGCGGCGTAATCGAGGACATCCCTCGGGGATGGGCCGAGAAGGTCGGCCAATTCCTGAAGGAGATGCCGGGCCGGGCGGACCAGTACGCCGACATTCTCGAGAAGAACCAGATCATGCTCGAGCGGCTGCGCGGCACCGGCATCGTCAGCCAGGACGAGCTGCTCGCGCTGGGCGTGACCGGACCGCTGCTCCGCGCCGCCGGCAACCCGTGGGATCTGCGTAAGGCGCAGCCGTACTCGGGGTATGACCAGTTCGAGTTCAAGATCCCGGTCGGCACGGTCGGCGACAACTACGACCGGTACCGGGTCCGCCACGCCGAGCTGTACGAGTCGACCAAGATCGCTCAGCAGGCGCTGGAGGGGCTCCCCGAGGGTCCGTTCATCAGCCCAGACCGGAAATTCGCTCTGCCTCCCCGGCACGAGCTGGCCACGAGCATGGAGGCCCTGATCCACCACTTCAAGCTCGTGACCGAGGGCTTCCGCGTGCCGCCGGGAGAGGCCTACTACCCGGTCGAGGGACCGCGCGGTGAACTCGGGTGCTTCGTACGGGCAGACGGCTCGGCGAAGCCGGCGCGCGTTCACATGCGCGACCCGAGTCTCTCGAACCTCCACGCCTTCGCGCCGATGGTCCGGGACGGCTACATCGCCGACCTGATCGCCTCGATCGCCATGCTCGACCCCATCCTCGGGGGGATCGATCGGTGAGTCCGGCGGGTGGGCGGGTTCCAGTTCCTCGCTTCGGTCACGGCTCGCGCGTCCCAGGCTGGGACGAGGAGGTCGACCTGGGCAAGGACCCGGCGCTCATCCCCGATCCAGAGACGACCAAGGTGCCCAAGAAGCTTCGCCAGCAGATCGAGGAGGCGATGGCCAAATATCCCGAGCGTCACTCGGCCGCGATCCCGGCCCTGCATGCCGCCCAGCAGCACCACGGCTGGTGCTCGCCCAAGGCGATCCGTCAGGTGGCGGCCGTGATGCAGGTGACGCCGGCGTACCTGACCTCGGTGGCCACGTTCTACGACATGCTCGAGAACCGTGCCGAGCCCAAGGGGCACCACGACGTGTACGTGTGCACCAACATCAGCTGCTCGCTGCGAGGGGCGGATGATTTCTATCAGGCGATGATCGCCGCCGCAGCCGAGCACGACGAGGTACACGTCCGAGCGTTCGAGTGCCTGGGGGCCTGCGACATCGCGCCGATGGCCTCCGTAGACGGCGAGTACGTCGGCCCCCTCCAGGCGCCGGACGCGGCTCAGATCGTCGCCGACCTCGACGCCGGCCGCCCTGTGCTGGTGGATAAGCAGCTGCGCTACCGCAGGTGCATGGACCCTGGCGTGGCGACATGAAGCTGCTGTTCGACGGGATCGATGAGCCGGGGCTGAACACGCTCCCGGTCTACGAGCGCCGCGGCGGCTACGAGTCGCTGCGCAAGGCGCTGGACATGTCTCCCGAGGAGGTGCTCACCGAGATCAGCGACTCGGGGCTGCGCGGCCGCGGCGGCGCCGGCTTCCGCATGGGACAGAAGATCTCGTTCCTCCCGCACGGGGACATGGACAAGTACCTCGTGTGCAACGCCGACGAGTCCGAGCCCGGAGCGTTCAAAGACCGCGAGCTGATGCAGAAGAACCCGCACGCCCTGATCGAGGGGATCGTCGTCGCGTCGTGGGCGGCGGGGATCAACCGCGCGTTCATCTACATCCGCGGCGAGTACGCCCTCCAGGCCGACATCCTCGAGGCGGCAATCGCGGAGGCGGAAGCCGCCGGGTTCCTCGGCGAGCGGATCCTCGGCTCGGAGCACTCGCTCAAGCTCGTCCTTCACCGCGGCGCCGGCGCGTACATCTGCGGCGAGGAGACGGGGCTGCTCGACTCGCTCGAGGGCAAGCGCGGCAACCCGCGGTTGAAGCCGCCGTTTCCGGCGATCGAGGGTCTCTATCACGGCCCGACGTTGATCAACAACGTCGAGACCCTCTACACGGTGCCTTTCATCATCCGGATGGGCGGCAAGGAGTACGCGAAGCTGGGCACCGAGACCTCGACCGGGACGAAGATCGCGTCGATATCGGGCGACATCCAGCGGCCCGGCAACTACGAGATCGAGTTCGGGATCCCGGCTCGAGAAATCATCTATGGGCTGGGTGGCGGGCCGCCCGAGGGCCGCGAGATCAAGTTCTGGTTTCCCGGAGGATCGAGCTCTCCAGTCCTGACCGAGGACGACCTCGACATCCCCTACGACTACGACAGCCTCGCGAAGGCTGGGAGCATGCTGGGCACCGCCTCGATCATCGTCGTCGACGACTCGCACTCCGTGCTCGAGGTGGCGCTCAAGCTGGCCAAGTTCTACGCCCACGAGTCCTGCGGCAAGTGCGTCCCGTGCCGCGAGGGGACCAACTGGACGGTCAAGATGCTGCGGCGGATCCAGTCGGGCGAAGCCACCCCGATGGATCTCGACATCATGGCCTCGGTCCAGACCAACATCATCGGCAACTGCCTGTGCGTGCTCGGCGACGCGATGGCCATGCCCATCGGCTCGATGATCGAGAAGTTCAGGGACGAGCTCGAGGGGGAGATCGAGGCCGCGCGCCAGCGCGCCGACGCGGGCTTGCTCGAGGATGTGATCCCGATCGGCGTGGCCGACGAGCACGCCGGTCCGGTCCCGGTCCACTGAACCCGAACTGATGCCCCGACCCGAGCAGAAGATCATCCAGCTGACGATCGACGGCCGGGAGGTCAAGGCGCCCGAGGGGATGATGCTGGTCGACGCCGCCAAGCAGGGCGACGTCGAGATTCCGTACTTCTGCTACGAGCACAAGCTCGGCCAGCCGGTCGGCGCCTGCCGCATGTGCCTGGTCGAGATCGAGGGCATCCCCAAGCTCCAGACCTCGTGCTCGACCCCGGTCAAGGATGGGATGGTCGTGCACACGCAGACCGACCGCGTACACCACGCCCAGAACGCGATCGTCGAGTTCCTGCTCATCAACCATCCGCTCGACTGCCCGGTGTGCGACAAGGGCGGCGAGTGCCCGCTCCAGGACATCACGTTCGGCTGGGGGCTCGGGCTGTCACGGATGGTCGAGCCCAAGCGCCACTTCGTCAAACCGCTGTCGCTCTCCCCGCTGATCGCCATCGACCGCGAGCGGTGCATCCTCTGCTACCGGTGCGTGCGCTTCTCCCAGGAGATCGCCGAGGACTACCAGCTGGTCTTCGCCGAGCGCGGGGCCGATACGTTCGTGGCCACCCACGACAGCCACCCGTACGTGGCGCCGTTCAGCGGGAACATCATCGAGCTGTGCCCGGTCGGGGCGCTGACCTCCAAGCCGTACCGGTTTCGGGCGCGTCCGTGGGACATCGAGGGCGCCGGCGGGATCTGCATGCTGTGCCCGGCCCAGTGCAACGTCGAGTTCACGGTCCGTGACGAGAAGGTGATGCGCGTGCTGGCCCGGGAGCACTCCGAGGTGGACGACGGCTGGCTGTGCGACAAGGGCCGCTTCGCCTATCAGTCGATGCACGTCGACGAGCGGATCACCGCTCCGCTCGTGCGCGACGGCGGCGAGCTCCGCGAGGTCTCCTGGGAGCGCGCGCTCGACGCCGCCGCCGGACTCGGCCGCCACAAGGGCCGCGTCGGTGCCCTGGTCGGCGGGCAGGCCACCAACGAGGAGGGGTTCCTGATCCAGCGGATGATGCGCTGGGGCCTGCGGTCGGGCGACCTGGACTCGCGTGGTGGCGGGACCGTGGCCGTAGAGCTTGCTCGGGCGCTGGCCGCACCGGCGCTCCAGGCCACTGTCCCCGACCTCGAGTTCGCCCACACGGTGTTGGTCCTCGGGTGCGAGCCGCTCGACGACGCGCCGATCCTCGACCTGCGAATTCGCAAGGGCGTGCGTCGGCACGGCCTGAAGCTGGCCATCGCGACCGCCCGGCCCAGCGCTCTGGACTCGGGGGCGCGGCAGGTGGTCCGCTTCGCCCCCGGGGAGGAGGCCCAGTTCCTGGCCGCTCTGAGCGCGGCGCTCGACGGCGGCGACGACTTCGGAAAGGACATCCGGTCCCTGGCCAAGCTCCTGCGCACCGGCGGAGAGGACATCGTGATCGTGTGGGGCGAACAGATCGGATCGGCGGCCGCCGCGCACCTGCCGGCGATCGCCGAGAAGCTCGGGCTCGCGGGTCGCGAGGGCGCCGGGCTGCTGGAGATCCCTCGGGGCGCCAACGGCCGGGGCCTGCGCGAGGCCGGCGTGCTTCCCGACGCCGGCCCGGGCTACACCGAGCTCGATCCATCGGGCCCCGAGCCGGGCCGAAGCGCCGCCCAGATCGCCCAGACGACGGCGGACGGCGAGATCACCGCCCTCTACCTGTTCGAGACCGATCCGATCCGTGACCGGCCGGACCGCGCCCTGTGGGAGCGGGCGCTGCACCGCGCCGGCCTGGTCGTGGCCCACGCGTCGGTCCTGACCGAGGGCCTCGCCGAGCACGCCAACGTCGTCTTTCCGGCCGACTCATACGCCGAGAAGGACGGAACGGTGGTCCATCCCGACGGCCGAGTCCAGCGCCTGCGGACGGCCATCGCCCACCCGCGCGAGGTACGCGCCGGGTGGTCGGTGATCGCCGAGATCTCCAAGCGCGCCGGCCTCGATCAGCGCGTGCTCACCAGCAGCATGGCCTTCGCGGAGCTCGTCGAGCAGGTCCCGTTCTACGAGGGGCTGACACTCGAGGAGATCGGCGGACGCGGTGTGCGCTGGCCGGAGCGCCACCAGCCCGCCGTGACCGACGGTCCCGAGCCCTCGCCACCACCGGAGCCCAAGAAGGCCAAGAAGAAGGATCGCGATAAGGCCAAGGGTCGGCTGGCCGACGGCCTGCTGCGACTTGGCACCTACCGCCCCATCTGGGCCGCGCCCGAGGTCGAGATCTCGCCCGCCCTGCAGTACACGATCGCCCGCCAGCAGGCCGAGCTGTCGCCCGAGGACGCCGAGCGTCTCGGGATCGGCAGCGGCGACGGCGTCGACGTCTCGCAGAACGGGACGCGGCTCGAGGCGATCGCCACCGTGCGCACCGGCGTCCCGGAGGGAACGGTCTTCCTGGCCACTGGCATCGCGTCGGCCTCGGCCAACGCCCTCACCGATCCGACGGTCACCGTGGCCAAGGCGCAGGGCGTCCGAGAAACACTCGGCGCGCTCGTCGACCAGGCTCCGGATGGGGACGGAGGCCCGCCGTGATCGTCCTGGCCAATGTCAACTACTTCGAGCCCTGGTGGGTTCAGATCGTCAAGTCGCTGGTCATCTTCGCGGTGATCTTCGCGATTCTGCCGATCCTCATCGTCTATGAGCGCAAGCTCCTGGGGCGCTTCCAGGCGCGCTATGGACCCAACCGGGTCGGCCCGTTCGGCTTTCTTCAGCCGCTGGCTGAGATCGTCAAGTTCGCCACCAAGGAGCCCTCCCGGCCGACCACGAGCGTCCCCTTCCTGTTCCGGATCGCGCCGATGATCGCCATCCTGACCGCGGTCGGGGCGCTGGCCATCATCCCGTTCGGGGACGTCCAGCACGTCCTCGGCCAGCGGGTCGGGCTGTATGGGATCGACGTCTCAATCGGACCCCTGTACGTATTCGCGCTGGCCGGGATCTCGTTCTACGGGATCATGCTCGGCGGCTGGGCCTCGGGTTCCAAGTACTCGTTCCTGGGCTCGATGCGGGGCGCGGCCCAGCTGATCTCCTACGAGGTCTCCCAGAGCCTCGCGCTGGTCGGCGTGATCATCACCGCGGGCACGCTGTCGCTGACCGCGATCGTCCACGCCCAGGAGGGCATGTGGTATTTCATACCGCAGTTCGCCGGCTTCCTCATCTACATGGTCGCGTCGTTCGCCGAGACCAACCGGGCGCCGTTCGACCTGACCGAGGCCGACACCGAGCTCGTCGCCGGCTACTTCACCGAGTACGGCGGGACGCCGTTCGTGGCCTACCTGTTCGCCGAGTACACGAACATGATCGTGGTCTCCGGGATCGCTGTCACCGTGTTCTTCGGCGGCTGGCTCCTGCCCTTTGGGATCCATCCCCCAGGGTGGGTCGACCCGATCGTCGTGCTCGTGAAGATCGTACTCGTGTTCAGCTTCTTCATCTGGATCCGGGCGACGCTGCCCCGGCTTCGCTATGACCAGCTGATGTCGCTGGGCTGGAAGATCCTCCTGCCCCTGGCCACCCTCAATCTGCTGGTCACCGCGATCGTCGTCGTGTCATGAGCCCCTACGACCCCAGCGCAGACGTGATTGAGGTCATCCGCGTGCCCGCCCCCGGCCCCGCCGCCAGCGCCTACCGGACCTTCGGCGCGACCCTGAAGGGGATGAAGACGACGTTCGCCCGGATCTTCGAGGGCCCGGTCACGATCCAGTACCCCGAGCAGAAGACGCCGGTTTACCCGCGCTTCCGCGGTCGGCACAAGCTCCACCGCTTCGAGAGTTCGGATCCCGCCCACCCGGGGTTGGAGAAGTGCGTCGGCTGCTCGCTGTGCGCGGCCGCGTGCCCAGCCGACTGCATCCGCGTCGTGTCCGCGGAGAACACGCCGGAGCACCGCATCTCGGCCGGAGAGCGCTACGCCGCGGTCTACGAGATCAACATCAGCCGCTGCATCTTCTGCGGCTACTGCGAGGTCGCGTGCCCGTTCGACGCGATCACCATGGGCCACGACTACGAGCTGTCGGACTACACGCGCTCGGACCTGATCTTCACCAAGGAGATGCTGCTGGCCGACTCGATCGAGCGCACCCCGCTGCGCAGAGAGGACGAGTAGGGTGCACGCCGCCTCGCCACACCCGATCCGCACGATCCGCCCATGACCGCCGTCCTGTTCTTCATCGCCGCGATCGGCGTGATCGCCGGTGCGATCGGGGTCGTGGCGCTGCGCAACCCCTTCTACAGCGTGCTCTCGCTGGCCTTCCACCTGGTCAGCCTGGCGGCCCTGTTCCTGCTGTTGCGGGCGGAGTTCCTGGCCGCCGGCCAGGTCATCGTCTACGCCGGAGCGGTGATGGTCCTGTACGTGTTCGTGGTCGCCTACGTGGGTGGGGGGCAGCAGCTTCCGAGCGGGGGCGCGCTCAGGGTGCTGGGGCCGTTGTTCGCGCTGGCCCTGGCCATCGAGCTGTGGATCGCGATCCTGGGCTCCGGCCTGGCCGGGATCAAGAGCAAGGGCGCTCCGTACATCCCGGGGTTCGGCTCCCCGGCCCAGATCGGCCGGCTGTTCCTGACCGACTATCTGTTCCCGTTCGAGGCCGCGTCGATCCTGCTGCTGATCGCGGCGGTCGGCGCCGTCGTGCTGGCTCGCCGCCGGCGCGGGCTCGAGTTCGACGAGCCGGCACGGGAGCTCGGGATCCGGCTCCGCGAGCCCGACTACGCGGGGACCATGGCCGAGGCCGCGGGCGTCCGCCCGACGGCCTACGACGAGCTGACCGAGCCGGAGGCGCATCCCGTGGCCGGGCCGGCGGAGACCGGAGGCTGGTGATGACCGCGCGTCGGAGGCGAACCTAGTGGCCATCGGCTGGTACCTGGTCGTCTCCGCGCTGGTCTTCTGCATCGGCGCCGGCGGCGTGCTCGCGCGCCGGAACCCGATGGTGGTCCTGCTCTGCCTCGAGCTGATGCTCAACGGGGCCAACCTCGCGCTGGTGGCCTTTGCGCGGATGTGGGGCAACCAGGCCGGCCAGGTGTTCGCGCTGATCGTGATGGTCGTGGCCGCAGCCGAGGTCACCGTCGGGCTCGGCCTGGTTGTGGCCATCTACCGCCGCCGGTTGCCGATAGACGTCGACGAACTGAGCGAGCTGCACGGCTAGGCGATGGCGACGGCGGCGACCACCTACGGCTGGCTCGTGCTCCTGTGCCCGCTGGTCGGAGCGATCGTGATCGCCCTCGGCTTCCGCGTCCTGCCCGGGCGCAGCGCCGGCTGGATCGGGACCCTGGCCATCGGCCTGTCGTTCGTCTTCGCTGTGCTCACGCTGATCGCGCTCGAGGGCCACAGCCCGGCCCACCGCCAGCTCACCTCGACCCTCTGGAACTACGACGTGTCGGCGGGCGTCGACGCCAAGCTCCAGATCCTGGTCGACCCGCTGTCGGTGTTCA
Source organism: uncultured Solirubrobacterales bacterium (assembly GCA_963704385.1). Lineage (GTDB taxonomy): Bacteria > Actinomycetota > Thermoleophilia > Solirubrobacterales > Solirubrobacteraceae > Palsa-465. Next base: position 2,533,659 of record OY969904.1, on the reverse strand, counting down.
TGATCCTGGTCGTCTCGGGCGTCTCGGCGCTGATCCACCTGTACTCGGTGACCTACCTGACCAGGGATCGCGGCTTCGCCCGGTACTTCAGCTATCTGAACTACTTCGTCTTCTCGATGCTGCTGCTGGTGCTGGCGGCCAACTTCGTGATCCTGATCATCGGCTGGGCCTTCGTCGGCGCCGCCTCGTACATGCTGATCTCGTTCTGGTACCGGCGCACGACGGCCACCCGCGCGGGCCTGAAGGCGTTCGTGATCAACACCGTCGGCGATGTCGGGCTCGTGCTGGCCACGTTCATCCTGTTCAAGCACACGGGCACAGTGCAGTTCCTGAAGACGTTCCATGAGGTCCGGCACGTCTTCTCCTACGACAGCCCGGCGCTCGTCGTGGCCTGCCTGCTGCTCCTCGTCGGCGCCTTCGCCAAGTCCGCCCAGATCCCGCTGCACACCTGGCTCCCGGACGCCATGGAGGGCCCCACGCCCGTCTCGGCCCTGATCCACGCCGCGACCATGGTGACCGCCGGCGTGTACCTGATCGCGCGTATGCACCCGCTGTTCGAGCACGCTCCGTCGGCGGCCGACGTGGGGGCGATCGGCGGCTGCCTGACCCTGCTCATCGCCGGGACGATCGCGCTCGTGATGGTCGACATCAAGCGCGTGATCGCCTACTCGACGATGTCTCAGATCGGCTACATGATCATGGCCGTCTGCGTCGGCGCCTACTCCGCCGGCCTGTTCCACCTCATGACCCACGCCTTCTTCAAGGCGCTGCTGTTCATGGCCGCCGGGTCGGTGATCGGCGCCATGGCCGGAGTGCAGTCGATGGACCGGATGAGCGGCTTCCGCAAGGCGCTGCCGTTCACGTTCGTGTGCTTTGTAGTGGGCGGCCTGGCCCTGTCGGGCCTGCCGCCCTTCTCGGGTTGGCTGTCCAAGGACGACATCATCGCCTACATCGACCACCGCGGTGGCGGGTTTGAGATCCTCGGAATCGCCGCCTACGCCGGGGCGCTGCTGACCGGCGTCTACACGTTCCGGATGGTCTTCCGGGTGTTCTTCGGGGAGCCGTGCGAGGAGGCGCGCGAGCTCGAACACGGCCACCTGGCCCACGCCGAGGTGCCGCGCAACCCGATGACCGGCGAGGAGGAGGACACCGACGTCGGCTTCCCGGGGCCCGACCACTTCATCGCCGAGCGCGAGGTGCCCATGAAGATCGCCATGACCGCACTCGCGGTCCTGGCCCTCGTCGGCGGTGCCCTCCAGCTCCCGGGCGTGGACGACGCCGTGACCAGGTTCCTGGCTCCCACGTTCGCCGATTCGCGGCTCGCGCATGTCACCGTGCATGCCCGCGCGGCCTGGATCGGCCTGGTCATCGGCGCCCTGATCGCCGTCGCCGGGATCTCGATCGCCTACCGGACCTATATCGCCCGCCCGGGGACCGCCCTGGCCCTCCGCGAGCGGTTCGCCGCCGTCTACGGGTTCCTGGATCACAAGTGGTACTTCGACGAGCTGATCGACTTCCTGATCGTCCGCCCGACGCTGTGGCTGGGCGGATTCGTGACCACGGTGCTCGAGCGCGCGGTGATCAGCGGCGTCGTGACCGGCGGGACGATCGGGGTGATCCGCGCCGGCTCGGCCGCCGTGCGCCGGGCTCAGACCGGGTTCCTGCGCTACTACGCCGCCGCGATGATCCTGTGCCTGACCGGCGTGGCCCTCTACTTCCTGATCTCCGCGTGACCGTGGCCCTCGACCGATGACCCTCTCGATCCTCATCTGGCTCCCGCTCGCGGTCTCGCTGATCGCGGCTGCGGTTCCTCGCCGCTTCACCGGCTGGACGGCGGTGGCCGGCAGCATCGTCACGCTGGGGATCGCGATCTCGTTCCTGGTCCGGTTCAAGCTCGGCCGCGCCGGGCTTCAGTTCGTCACCGACAGGGTGTGGATCTCCTCCCTGGGCATCCACTACAAGCTCGGCCTCGACGGTCTCAACGTCGCGCTGGTCGTGCTCACGTGCCTGCTCTTCAGCGCCGCGCTGATCTGGGCCGCGTTCCGCGAGTGGGAGCGCGCCAAGGTCTTCTACTTCCAGCTCGGCCTGGCCCAGAGCGGCGTCCTCGGGGCCTTCTGCGCCCAGGACCTGGCCCTGTTCATGGCCTTCTTCGACCTGATGCTGATCCCGTTCTTCTTCCTGGTCGGGATATGGGGTACCGGCGAGCGCGTGCGGGCCACGACCAAGCTCGTGATCTACACGCTGGTCGGCTCGTTCTTCATGCTCGCCGCCGGGATCGCCACCGGCGTGCTCGCGTCCAGCCAGCACGGGACCAACCTGACGTTCGTGCTCTCGTCGCTGCGGGCGCTCCCGCTGTCGCATACCTCGCAGGACTGGATCTTCCTGTGCTTCGCGCTCGCCTTCGTGATCAAGATGCCGCTGGTGCCGTTCCACGGCTGGCTGGCCGACGGCTACAAGTCGATGCCGATCCCGGCCGTCGCGGTTTTCTCGGGCATCGTCTCCAAGGTCGCCGCCTACGGGTTCCTGCGGATCGTGCTGCCGCTGTTCCCCTACGCCTCGAGCCACTTCCAGACGCTGATGCTGATCGTGGCGCTGGTGTCGATCCTGTGGGCCACCGCGGTCGCCTTCACGACCCCCGACGCCCGCATGGTCGTGGCCTACTCGAGCGTGGCCCAGCTCAGCTTCATCACGCTGGGCATCTTCTCGCTGCGACCCACGGGCGGCCAGGGTGCTCTGCTCCAGATGATCAACCACGGCCTGGTCACCGCCGCGCTGTTCTTCATCGTGGCCACCCTGGCCGCGCGCGCGGGCGGCTCCGAACAGCTGCGGGACATGGGCGGGATCGCCTTCAGGGCGCCGGTGCTGGCCGCGCTGTTCCTGATCGTCGCCCTGGCCACGCTGGCCATGCCCGGCTCCTCGAACTGGATCGGCGAGTTCATGATCCTGCTCGGCACCTTCCAGTCCAAGGTCGCGATCTCGGTCATCGCCTTCGCCGGGGTGGTCGGCGCCGCCTACTACATGCTGCGGGTGTACATCGGCTCGATGCACAACCGTGTCGCGCCCCGCGTCACCTCGCGCGAGATCGGGCTGACCGAGGCCGTCTCGATCGTGCCGATCGTGGCCGTGATCCTGGTGCTCGCGTTCTACCCGCAGTTCGGACTCAAGCGCTCGCAGCCATCGCTCCAGGCCGCGATCGCCCCGGCCCAGATCCTGTCGGGTTCCTCCGCCGCCACGCCCCAGAGGGTGGCTGAGCGATGAACGTGATCCTGGCGGTCGCCCACCTCAAGGGCCCCCACATCGATTGGGCCTCGTTCTCGCCGCTGGTGGCCGTGTCCGGCGGCGCGATCGTGGTCCTGCTGGTCGGCCTGCTGCGCTCGGCGGTGGTCCGCGAGCGGATCGTGCCGGCGCTGGCCATCGTGACCCTGCTCGCAGCGATCGGCCTCGAGATCTGGCGCTTTGGCCACCACCCGGTCTCGATCATCCATGGCGCGCTGCGGATCGACGACCTCGCGCTCGAGCTCTACATGCTGTTCGCCGTCGCCGCCATCGCCGCGGTGCTCCTCTCGTGGCGGGGGCGGGCTCCGCGTGACTCCGGGCAGGGCGAGTACCACGCGCTGCTGCTGTTCAGCGTGTTCGGGATGATGGTGCTGGTCTCGGCCCAGGACCTGGTCACGCTGTTCCTGGGGATCGAGCTGCTGTCGATCCCGCTCTACATCCTGTGCGCCTCGGAGGTCCGACGCGAGGCCTCGCTCGAGGCCGGGCTCAAGTACCTGATCATCGGCTCGGTCGGCTCGGCCACCCTGGTCTACGGCCTGGCCCTGGTCTTCGGCGGCACCGGTTCGACCAGCTTCGCCGGGATCGCGACCGCGCTGGCCTCCGGCAAGCTGGCCGGCGGCGCGCTGGGAGACCCGATGCTGCTCACCGGCTTCGGCCTGGTGATCGTCGGATTCGCGTTCAAGGGCTCGGTGGCACCGTTCCACCAGTGGACGCCCGACGTCTACGAGGGTGCTCCCACCCCGATCACGGCGTTCATGGCCACCGCGACCAAGGCCGCCGCGCTCGGCGTGTTCCTGCGCTTCTTCGACGTGGCCGCGATCTCCGCCCAGGACACGTGGGCGCCGTTGCTGGCGGCGATCGCCGCGATCACCATGATCGTCGGCAACGTGGGCGCGCTGGGCCAGTCCTCGATGAAGCGGATGCTCGGCTACTCCGGGGTCGCGCAGGCCGGCTACATGCTCACCGGCGTCGTTGTCGGCACGCAGCTGGGGATCGAGGCCACGATGCTCTATCTGCTCGCCTACCTGGCCATGAACATGGCCCCGTTCGCGGTCGTCGTCGCCCAGGAGCGCGCCCGGCCCGAGACCGCCGATGACCTCGCCGGCCTGGCCGGCCTGGGGGCCCGCAACCCGTGGCTGGCCTGGCCGATGACGATCGGGATGCTGGCCCTGGCCGGCATCCCCGGCACGGTCGGCTTCATCGCCAAGTTCCAGCTCATCCACGCCCTGGTCGACGGCGACTACACCTGGCTGGCCATCGTGCTCGTGATCGGCTCGATGATCTCGCTCGGCTACTACCTGCGCGTGATCGCCACGATGTGGATGCGACCGGCCATCGCCACGCCGCCGCCCGCCGTTGCCGGCCAGCCCGCGGTCACGCCGATCGCCGGCGGCTCCCAGGAGGCCGACCGGCGGGCCGGCTACCCGGAGATCCTCTTCGTGGCGGTCTTCTTCGCCGCGGCCGCCATCTTCTTCGGGATCTTCCCCTCGCCGCTGTTCAACTTCGTGGCCCACGCCGGCCACGCGATCACCGGGCTGTTCTTCTAGAGGACGCTCCGCCGCGAGAGCAGGGACGCCCCGCGCCCAGAGCGGACTTTGCGGATTCGCCGCCACCCCTCGGCGGTGGATCCGCAAGGTTCGCGGTCGCGGAGCGGCCGCGCCGCGCCGTCACCCGCGGCCGCGGGTTGAACTCGAACGGGCCCGGCCCCGCCGCCCCCGACGCTACGATCAGCCACTCGTGGAGTACCCGGTCGAGAGCTTCAGCGAGGCTGAGCGCGAGCGCCTGAGGGCGCATTTCACCAACCTCGACCGGCCGGTGTTCGCGCTCGTGAACCTGCCGGAGACGGTCAAGGGAGCGCTGTTCGCGCGGTACTCGCGCTATCCGGGGACGCTGCGGCGGCTGTTCCTGGACGAGTTCGCCGCCGACCTGCCGGTGCCCGAGGCTCCCTGGGACGGCGCCGAGGGTGAGCGCGCGGCCGGCCTGTACGAGCGCATCTTCGTGGGCTATGGCGATGACTCGGTGGCCCAGTTGGGAGGCGCCCACGTGGCCTGCGAGTGGGTCTCGAACGTGCTGACCAAGCTCCTCCAGCGCCCGCGCCTGGGTGCGTACCTCGAGCAGTCCACGCGCTATATCGCCTATGACTCGCCGATGGGGGCGGGTGGGTCCGAGTCGTCGGGCGGGGCGGGGTCGTCGGGCGGGGCCGGGCCGTCGGGCGGGCCGGGGTTGTCGGGCGGGCCGGGGTCATATCGCTATTACCGCGACCCCGAGCTAGGCCCGGCCTATGCCCAGGCGATGGACGAGCTGTTCTCCATCTATTCCCGGTCGCTCGTGCAGGTCGGGGCCTGGGCCGAGGGCCAGTTCCCGCCAATGCCCGACGAGCCACCGGCCGTCCACGCCCGGGCGATCAAGGCCAAGGCGCTCGACCTCCTGCGCGGCGTGCTTCCCGCCAGCTCGCTGTCGCACATGGGGATCTTCGCCACCGGCCAGACCTACGAGCAGCTCGTACTGCACCTGCTCGCCCACCCGCTGCCCGAGGCCCGCGGGTACGGGCGGATGATCCTCGACGAGGTCAAGGCGGTGATGCCGAGTTTCGTCGCCCGGGTTGAGCGCCCCGACCGGGGCGGAGAATGGATCTCCTACCTCCAGGAACGCGCCGGCGCCGGAACGCGCTCGGCCCAGCGGATCGGGTTGGACGGCGCGGAAACGGGCGCTGGACCGTCGGTCGACCTGCTGCGGGTCGACGGCGACGAGGACGACCTGATCGCGGCTCTGCTGTTCGAGGCCAGCGCGTCCTCGGAGGAGACGATCCGCGACGCGGTCGCCACCCTCGGCGCCGAGGAACGGGCCGAGCTGCTGGCCGACCTGATCGGCGCCCGCACCAACCGCCGGCATCGGCCCGGGCGGGGCTTCGAGGCCCTGCGCTACCGGTTTGAGATCGTCGCCGACTACGGCGCCTTCCGTGACCTCCAGCGCCATCGAATGCTGACCGTTCAGTGGCAATCGCTGACGCCCGACCTCGGGGCCGGGGTGCCGGAGGAGGTCGACCGCGCCGGTAGTGGCGATGACTATCGGCGCGCGCTGGAGCTCTCGCGCCGGGAGTACGAGCGTTTGTGCGACGCCGGCCTCGGGACCGCCGCGCCCTATGCGCTCTGCCTCGGCTACCGGATCCGCTTCATCCTCGACCTCAACGCCCGCGAGGCGATGCAGCTGATCGAGCTGCGCTCGGGTCGCGAGGGCCACCCCAGCTACCGCGCGGTGGCCCACGAGATGCACGCCCAGATCGCATCGGTCCACCCGGCCGTGGCCGCGGCCATGGTGCACGTGGACCGCCAGACCGAGCCGCGGCTCGAGCGCATCCTGTCGGAGCTGCGCGCTCACGCGCGCACGGGCGAGCACGCCGGCTGAGCCGCGGCGCCAGGCGGCGTGAAGCCGCGCGACCGTGGCGCCCGTCGCCCGCGCCCTACGCCACGTTCTTCAGCGTGACCCGGGTGGTCAGCGGCTCGAGGTGGGGCTCAGAGAGGACGAGCGTGACCAGCCACGGGCCGGAACCCAACTGGCTCAGCTCACGGGCGGTGATGGCGGCCTTCCCCTTGGTGACCCGGCCGTGGCCGAGGGCGACCACGGTTCGGCCCCGCGTCAGGCGGAGCTGGAGCGTGCCCTTGATCCGCTTGCCGTTGCCGTAGGTCACACCGCACCTGACCGCGGCCGGAGATCCGCCGGTCAGGCCGCAGGCGACCCTGGCCCTGGGGCCCGGCCCGATCCGGCCGAGCTGTTCGATGAACCTGGTGCCCACGAGCCTGGTGTCCCCGTTGCCGTCGGTCAGCGTCCAAAGGACGTCGTACGCGCCGGGCCGCAGCGCCGGCACCGAGACACCGCCGACGGTGTCGACGTTGCGGGCGGTGAACGCCGTCGCCCCTTCGGCCGCGGTCACGATCCGCATCGCGATCCGCGTGAACGCGTCGGTGGGGAGGATCTCGTTGCCCGGCAGGGTCAGTCCCGACTCGGCCAGCGCCGTGAATCGGCCGTACACCGTCTCGCCCTCCATCGGCGAGGTGTCCTCCACGTCGGGGACCTCAGTCTCGGTCTCGCCGCCGCTGAGATCGTCGGTCTGGGCGATGGCCGTGCTCGGCAGCCCGGCGGCGCGGCCGTTCAGCGGGCAGACCTCGCCGGTGAGGGCCGCGCCGCCGGTGGCCGTGCTCGTCGGCAGGCCGGCCGACGTACTCGAGGACGACTTGCTCACCGGCGCGCCGAAGTAGTCGCCCGGCTGGCAGGTGCCGCCGGCGACAACCGTCTCCTCGCCGAAGATCCTGACCTGGAGGTGCGCGACGTGAAGGGTGGTCAGCGTCCGGGAGCCGTTCGAGAGCGCTATCGCGTCCCCGCGCCGGATGGCCAGCGGAGCGATCGCCGTGCCGGTGGCGTCGGCGATCGCGGAGGCCCGCTGCCGGCCATCGACCAGGGTGTACGTTCGCCCCGGTACGAGGCCAATGCACTGGACGGCGTCGAGCTCCAGGTCGGCCGTGCAGCTGGGGAACCCGCCCTGCGTGAAGGTGGTCAGAGGGCTGGTGAAGGCACTGACTGAACCGGGTTCCCCCACCGGGACGGTGAGGCTGACCAGGCCGCCGAGCAGATTCGGGGTCGGGGCGCCGGGCGCGTCGAAGGCGCGATTGTCGTTGGAGGTCACCTTCAACGTGTCCGCCGGGCCGATGGCTGGCGTGCTCACGGTGGCCGCCGTGGTCTGGGTGTTGCACAGATCGTTCGGCGACTGGGCCGAGCCGGCTCCGTTGAACGTGAAGCTGAGCGTGCCGGTCTGAAAGCACGGCGCCAGGGTCAGCGCCGAGCCGCCGGCCAGGCTCCCGTTGTCCAGATCCAGCCAGCCCGTCCATCCCGCCTCGTTGAACGGGCTGCCGCCGTTGCCGGTCAGGATGACCTGATGATGCGGCTCCGGCGCGGTGGCGCCCGAGTAGTCGATGTCGATCTCGTCGCGGTCATCCCCGACCGCGTGGGGAGCGAGCGACACCGACCAGCTGCCATCGGCGGCGGTGGTGGTCGTGGCGCGAGCGACCACGACAGGGCCGCCTGCGGCGGCCTCCCGGAGCAGCGACACCTGGACACCGATGCCGCCGCCCGGAGCGCGGTTGACGTTGCCGGTAACGATCGAGTCGAACTGCCTGAGGTTGACTTGGGGCAGCGGTAGCGCGTTGTTGGTCTTGGTCGTGGCCTGCACGCAGCTGCCGTCGGCGTTGGACCAGATCTCCTGGATCAGATACTGGTGGCCGTTGATCACCTGGTTGTACGGAGACCCGTCCGGCGCGAAGCCAAGCGGGGTGCCGAGCTGCGGTCCGGTCTCGCACTTGTCGGCGATCTCGAGACCGTTGGGATCCATCCATCCGGTGCCCTCGGGATCGCTCATGGCCTCGTTGGTCTCGTGGGCGATGGCGTCGATCGTCGTCTCGGCGTCGGGGAAGCCCTCGGGATCGGCGCCGGGCGGAATCGGCGCCTCGATGATCGGGTCGATCGCCACCGCGTAGATCGTCGCTCCGTGGCCGTTCAGGTCGAACACCGAGTGGTAGGCGGCGAACGCGTTCGTGCCGCAGTTGTTGGGCAGGATGCACTCGTCCACATTCGGGGGCAGGAACACCGCCCACAGGTTGGTCAGACCGCGCTCGTTGGTCGGGGCCAGCTTGTCGATCTCGGCCTGGACCTGACCGTCGGTGATGCACGCCGAGACGCCGCTGGGGGAGGCGCATTGCTGGCTCACCGGGGGATAGGGATCGCTGTCGTCGATCGAGTCGGCCGCGGCGCTGTAGCCGATGGCGTAGTCCCCCGGCGTGATGGCGCCGGGGCTGGTCCCGAAGCCGTACTGGTTCTCCACCGTGAAGATGTTGCATTCGCTCGTCGTGCAGGTGCCGGTGGCCAGCGGACTCGAATCGTGGGCGACGTCCGTGAAGAACTGCTGGAGCAAGCCTTCGTAGTCGGCCGGGGCCCCGGCCGGCTGGCCCTGGAACGGGAATCCCGGCGGAGCCCAGAAGATCGTGTGGACGGTGACCCCTCCGGTCATCGTCGGCCCGGCGTGGTAAGTGACGGGTGTGAGCGCCCCGGTGGCCACGTCATGGGCGCTGAATTCGCCCTGACGGTTGACCGGCGGCTCGACCCCGAGGGCACCGCCGATCCGCGGCCGGAAGCTCGGCGCCGCCCATGCAGCCGGAGCGAGCGCGGCGAGAGCCAGGCAGGCGAACGCCGGCCCGAGACAAGCGATCCTGCCCCACGCGCCCACGCGGGTGAATGCGGCACAGCGCACCCGCAGACTGTAGCGGGAGGCCAGGAGGCTCAGATTTCGCTCGGTCAGGCCTGCGATTGCTCGCGCTGGCGCAGCTCGATCCGCCTGATCTTGCCGGTCAGCGTCTTGGGGAGATCGGGGACGAACTCGATCTTCCGGGGGTAGGCGTAGGCCGAGTGCCGCTCGCGCACGAACAGCTTGATGTCGTCGGCCAGGGCGTCGGAGGGCTCCTGGCCGGCGGCCAGCACCACGAAGGCCTTGACCACGTTGCCGCGGCGCTCGTCCGGTGAGGCGACGGCCGCCGCCTCGGCCACCGCCGGATGCTCCAGGCACGCGGACTCGACCTCGAACGGGCCGATCCGGTAGCCGGCGGAGATGATCACGTCGTCGGCCCGACCCTCGTACCAGAAGTAGCCGTCGTCGTCGGTCCTGGCCGCGTCCTTGGTGTGGAACCACTCCCCGCCGAACACCTCCTCGGAGTCCTCAGGCGGCCGGTTCCAGTAGCCCAACGGGTAGTGGGGGTTCGAGCGGGCCTTGAGGCAGATCTCGCCCCGCTCGCCGGGGGAGACCGGGCGCTCGTCCTCGTCCAGGATGGCCACCTCCCAGCCCGGCATCGGCTTGCCCATCGAGCCTTCGCGCACCGGCATGAACGGATAGTTGGCGACCAGCGGATAGGACTCCGTGAGGCCGTAGAAGTCGAGCACCGTGACCCCGTACTGCTCGCGAAACCAGCGGATCGCCTCGGGGTTCAGGGGCTCGCCCGCGGAGCAGACGATCCTGAACCTCTGCGGATAGCGCTGGCCGGCATCGGTCACCGACATCATCGAGCGGATCGCCGTGGGCGTTGCGAACACATTGGTGACCTCGTGGCGGGTCAGGAAGTCGAGCTGCCGCTCGGGGTCGAAGCCGCCCTCGCGCTGGTACACGGCCTGGACGGCGCCCAGGCGCCACGGGCCGAGCAACGGACAGATGCCGGCCGCCCAGGCCCACTCGCCCATGCCGTGAAACAGCTCGCCATCGCGAACGTCGTGGCAGTAGACGAACTCCTCGTGGGCCAGGACGTAACGGTGGGCGTGGAGGATCCCCTTGGCCAGGCCGGTGGTCCCAGACGAGTAGTACAGCTGGGCCGGGTCATCGGCGGCGGTGTCGACGGGCCGGAACGAGCTCGACGCGTCCCGGAGCAGCTGGTCGTCGAGAATCAACAGATGCTCGACCAGCGAGCGTTCGATTCGGTCGGCGTTGGCCGCGTTGGTGAGCACCACCTTGGGCTGGGAATCGCTCAGCCGGTGACGGATTCCCTCGTCCCCGTAGAGCACTGACATCGACAGCAGGATCGCCCCCGCCTTCCAGGTGCCGAAGAACGCGGCCGCCGTCTCCGGGACCGGCGGAAGCAGCATGGCGACACGGTCGCCCGGCGCGATCCCGCGGGCGACGAGCAGGTTGGCGAACCGGTTGGCATCATCCTGAAGCTCGCCCCAGCTGACTCGCCGCACGCGGCCGCCGAAGTCCTCGTGGATCATCGCCAGCTTCTCGCGCGGATGGCGGTCGCAGGTGTCGACGGCGATGTTGTAGCGCCCTGGGACCTGCCACCGATGCTGCGCGCGGGCCTGCTCGTATGAGGCGATCGTGGTGGTGCTCATGGGCCGCATGATCGCAGGGCCCCGCCTTGGCCCCCGGTAAGCTTGAGGGGGAGCTCCATGACCTTCGCACTGGGAGTGCTGTTCGGGGCTGGACTTGCGGTGACGATCTTCGTCGTCTTGAGGACTCTCCGCGCCTCTCGGTCGACCGACCCGCCCGAAGCCTCCGGTATGCAGTCGGCGCTCCACGCCGCGACCGCCACCCTCCCCCACCTGCGCCGTGGTCTGACCACCCGCAGTGCCGAGCAGGCGGTGCCGTATCTGCGGGCCCTGACCGGGGCGGCGGCCATCGCCCTGGCCGACACGCGGGCGGTGCTGGCGATCGACGGCGAGGGCCGCGAACAGGTGCGCCCGGGCGACCTGCTCTCCAAGCTCCTGGCGCGCACTCCCGATCACCGCATGCACATCGAGCAGCGGCTCACCTCCTCCGATCCCACGTGCCCACTGCGTTCGGCCGTACTCGCGCCGCTGATCGTCCAGAACAAGCGCGCCGGGACGCTGATCGCCTTCTACCGGACGGTCGGCCGCCCGAGCCAGGCCGAACTACGTGTCGTCCAGGAAGCGGCGAGCCTCGTCTCGGCCCAGGTCGAGCTGTCCGTCGTGGCCGAGCAGGAGCGGCGCCTGGCCCAGGCCGAGCTGCGCGCGCTGCGCGCTCAGATCTCCCCACACTTCATCTACAACGCGCTCGCCGTGGTGGCCGGCGAGATCCATGCCCGCCCCGAGGACGCGCGCGAGCTCCTGATCGACTTCGCCGAGTTCACCCGGTACCTGTTTCGGGACGGCCGCTCGTACGTGACCCTCGGCGAGGAGATCGAGCACGTCGAGCGCTACCTGCGGCTCGAGCAGGCCCGGTTCGGCGACCTGCACGTGACCGTCGACGTGCCGCAGGAGGCCCGCGGGGCGGTCGTCCCGGCCATGTCGATCCAGCCCCTGGTCGAGAACGCCGTCCGCCATGGCGTCGAGCGGCGCAGCGGATCGGGGCTGGTGGCGATCACGGCCCGGATCGTCGGCGGGGACGTCGAACTGCGCGTATCTGACGACGGGGCCGGGATCGAGCCCGAGCGGGTACCGATCGTGCTCGCCGGGGCGGGAGGCGGCATCGGAGTGTCGAACGTCGACGCGCGCCTCCGAGCCACGTTCGGCGAGCGCTACGCGCTGCGGATCGAGTCGCAGCTCGGTGAGGGCACGACCGCCGTGATGACGGTTCCCAACCTCCGCGGGGAGCGCGACCAGCGGGAGCTGGCGCGGCCCACCGCCGGGGCCGCGACACGTGTGCCCTGATTGCCGGACGGTGCACCAATGAGCGCCGAGCGGCTGACGATCCTCGCGGTCGACGACGAGCAGACGCAACTCCAAGACCTCGCCCGCCTGCTCCGAAGCTCTCCGATGGTCGACGCCGTCGAATGCGCCTTCGACGGTCACGACGCTCTGGTCAAAGCGTCCTCTCAGCCCTACGACGCGATCTTCCTCGATGTCCGGATGCCCGATCTCGACGGAGTCGAGTTGGCGCGTGTACTCCGCCGGTTCGCTTCCCCGCCGCAGGTGGTGTTCGTCACCGCGCACGACACCGCGGCGGTCGACGCGTTCGAGCTCCACGCGCTCGATTACCTGCTCAAGCCTGTCGGTCGGCGCCGGGTCCAGGAGGCGCTCGAGCGCGTGGCCGATGCGGTCGCCGCCGCCGAGCTCGGACGGTCCGACGGGGAGACGCGGGAGCGCTCGGCCGCCCCGTACGACAGCGAGGTGGTCGCCGTGTCCAACTTGCGTTCGGGCTCGACGAGGCTGATCTCGCGCAGCTCGATCCTGTACGTGCAGTCCCACGGGGACTTCGTCCGGATTGTCGTCGAGGACGGGCGCTACCTGCTCAGGGCGACGCTGACCGACGTCCAGCGCCGTTGGGAGGCGTTCGGGTTCGTCCGCGTGCACCGGCAATACGTCGCCAACCTCAACAACGCGGTCGAGCTGCGCGCCCTGTTCGGGGGAACCGCCGAGCTGGTGTTCGGCGACGGCCAGACGGTCCCGGTGGCCCGCCGGCACGTCGCGGAACTGAGCCGCCGGCTGCGGGTCTAGCCTCGCCGCAGCCGGCGGCTCGTCGTCGCGCTACTCCGTCTGTCCGTACGCCGCGATCTCCTGCCTCTCCTGCTCGCTGAGTTCGCGGGGGGTCTCGCCCCTCGCAAGCTTCTCGCCCTGGACGTGGTGACGAATCGACTCGACGATCTCCGGGTTGGCCAGCGTCGTCGTGTCGCCGACGTCGGCAAAGTTCGAGACCGCGGCGATCACCCGCCGCATGATCTTGCCCGAGCGGGTCTTGGGCATGTCGGCGACGATCCAGACGTTTTTCGGGCGTGCGATCGGTCCGATGTCCTTGGTGATCTGAGCCGAGACCTTCTTCGCGATCTCGTCCTCGCTGGCCGTGACGCCGGGCTTGAGCGCGATGTACATCTCGACGACCTTGCCGCGTACGTCGTCGACCACAGGGACCGCGGCGGCCTCGGCCACCTCATCGACCTCGATGGCCGCCGACTCGAGCTCCTTGGTCCCGAGCCGGTGCCCGGCGACGTTGATCACGTCGTCGATCCGCCCCAGGATCCGGTAGTAGCCGTCCTCGGCCTGGACGGCGCCGTCACCGCACATGAACGGCCAGTCGTGCCAGTCCTTGCTGCTCTTGTCCTTGTTGAACCTGGCGTAGTAGGTGTCGATGAATCGCTGGTCCTGTCCCCATACGGTCAGCATTCGGCCGGGCCAGGGGTTGCGAACGCAGATGTAGCCCGCCTTGCCTGACCCCCTCGGGACCTCCTCGCTGTTCTCGTCGTAGATGACGAGCTGGATCCCCAGGCAGGCCGGCCCGCAGCTGCCAGGCTTCATCGGCTGCAGGAACGGCAAAGTGCTGCCCAGGAAGCCGCCGGTCTCGGTCATCCACCACGTGTCGGTGACCGCGGCCTTCCCCTTGCCAACCTCCGTCCAGTACCACCGCCAGACGTCGGGCTCGATCGGCTCGCCGACGGTCGTCATCGTCTTGAAGTGGTAGTCGTACTTGGCGGGCTCGTCGGGGCCGACCTTGCGGAGCATCCGGATCGTCGTCGGGGCGGTGTGGAAGATGTCCACCCCGAGCCTCTCGGCGATCCGCCAGGGCCTCCCGGGGTCCGGGTAGGTCGGGATCCCCTCGTACATGACAGTTGTCGTCCCGAGGGCGAGGGGCCCGTAGACGATGTACGAGTGGCCGGTGATCCAGCCGATGTCGGCGAAGCACCAGTACGTGTCGTCGGGGTGGATGTCCTGGTAGTACTTCGAGGTGCCGGTCACGTAGCTCAGGTAGCCGCCGATCGCGTGCTGCGCGCCCTTTGGCCGCCCGGTGGTGCCGCTCGTGTACATCAGGAACAGGGTGTCGTCGGCTGCCATCGACTCGGGTTCGACCTGCTGGCCTTTGTAGTTCTCGAGCAGCTCGTCGACGAAGTAGTCGCGGCCGTCGACCATCGGGCTGGCGGAGTGATACTCGCCGGGCTGGCGCCGCCAGACGAGGATCTTGTCGATCTGCTGGCCGTCCTTGGCGGCGGCCTCAATCGCGTCGTCGGCCTTGATCTTGTGATCGAGCAAGTCGCCGCCGCGGTAATAGGCGTCGATCGTCACCAGGATCGAGCTCTGGGCGTCGGCCATGCGCTGACCGCAGGCCGTGCCGCTGAAGCCACCGAATACCTCCGAGTGGATCGCGCCCAGGCGCGCGCAGGCGAGCATGGCCACGGGCAGCTCGGGCACCATCGGCATGTGGAACGTGACCCGGTCACCCGCCTTGACGCCAGCGAAGTCCCGCAGCAGCGCAGCGAACTCGTTCACGCGGCGATGAAGCTCGGAGTAGGTGATCTCCTGGGTTTCGTCCTCCTCGAGCTCGGGGACCCAGATGATCGCGTTCTTGTCACCGCGCGACTCGAGGTGCCGGTCGACGCAGTTCGAGCATGCGTTCAGCCGCCCGCCGACGAACCACCTGAAGAACGGCGGATTGGTCGTGTCGAGGAGCGTGTCCCACTTCTTGTCCCAAGTCAGCATGTCGGCGTATTCGACAAAGCAGTCCGGGAAGTGCTCGGGGCTGAACCGCCCCAGGATCGACTCGTCGTTCGCGTTGGCCTGAGCCTTGAACTCCTCCGGTGGCGCGACGTACTCCTCCTCGCGCCAGTGGACCGCGATCTGGGCCTCTGAGGATTCGACCTCGTCGGCCGTCGACTCGGTGGTGTCTGCCATCAATGCCCTCCTTCGTTAGACCCGTCTGACCGGCCCGGAGTAGCCCGAGGCGCCGGCGTGTCCGCCGGCGCCCGGACCACCATTTGATGTTCGGCTAGCTGTCGCTATCGCTGTCCTCGACGCCGCCTCCCATCACATCCTCTCACTTCAGCGTCGCAACGGTACGACCGGTAGCACCACCCGGCCAAACGTCGAGTTTGTGACCGCAGCGAACGACGCGTACCACGCAGCGGCAGCGGTCACGAGTCCGACCCAGCCGCCGAGCTTGATCGTGCTGTTGGTCGCAGCGGTAGTGCCGGCCAGGCTGGCGTTCCCGATCGCCAGGATCCAGAACGTCGCCGCCAGCAGCAGAAACACCAGCGCAACCGCGCCCGTGGTCCTCAGCGATGCGATGAACATGTACGTCGTGAAGATCGCCCACGCGTACAGGAACACGGAGATCGCGTTGCTGGTGGCGCCCGGTGCGATCAGATGCGGAACGATCACCGCCTTCACCAGGAGGTAGTACGCGATCCAGAACGCTCCGTACGACGAGAATGCGACCGCTCCGAAGGTGTTCCCCGTTCGGAACTCCCACATCCCGGCCAGCAGCTGGACGACCCCGCCATACGCGAGCGCCAGGCTGAGCACGACGAAGGTGCCTCCGGCGTTGATCAGGTCCGCGTTGTACATGCTGAGCACGAACGTCGTCATCGCGAACGCGCCGAGTCCGAGCGGTCCTGGGTCCGCCGGCGTCCAGCCTATGGCCCGACCTGCTGTCTCCGTCGCCGGTGCCACATCGGCCTCACGCGCACCAGCTGGTACTCCAGCAGCTTCCATCTAGGAGCCTCCTCGATTGTTTGACGAGATGGCGGGCAATCTGAACCCCGCCGGGGAGCGCGGCAAGCGGGGATCGGCGAACGGACTGCGGCAGTCGACCAGCGGCCGCTGGCGCGCGACGAGCGGCGACCGCTCGGGGCTTCCCCCGGACGGCGGGGCTACCGGCGGCGCTTGCGCTTACGCTTGGGCGTGGTCGCGCGAGTGCCCTGGGCCGCGGCGCCGACCGGAGCCGGCTCGGCGGTCGGCAGCGGCTTGGCCTGAGGCTTGGCCCGCCCGCCGCCACGGCCGCCGGCCTGCTCGCGCTGGGCACGAATCTCGGCCCCAGACGGCCACGGCTCTGCCTGGCCCGACTTCCAGGCCGGCGGATCGCCGCTCGGCCAGCGTCCGAACAGCAGATACGCCACGGCCATGAGCCAGAACACCTCGATCACGAGCGCGGGCGCACTCCCGATCAGCAACAGTGACGCCGCCGCGGCGACGATCCCGAGGTAGCCCAGGAACCGCGTCAGCAGACCGACCCGCATCGCGTTCAGGGAGGTGAGCACGAAGGCGATCGCGATCAGAAGCGACCCGACCAGGCCCGCGTACTGGAGGACGGCGACCTCGGTCGAGCTCAGCAACGCGTTCGCCTGGGGGTAGGTCTGGCTTCCGTGCGTCACGAAGTCATGGGCCTTGATCGTGACCACGACCGCATAGGCGATGCCGCCAGCAGCGGCCAGCACACCGCCGACGAGGGCCGAGATCCGGGTCCCCGGCGACATCGTGGGCCTCCGGGCCCTGGCCGCGCCAACCAGGAACACGAGCGTAGCCGCCAGTCCCAGGAGGCCGACCGCGTTGACCACCGCGCCCGCCACCTCCAGCCCGCCCCGCTTGTTGGTGGTGATGAGCTGGATCGTCAGCTCGTCGACCTTGGCCTGCGGCCCGACCGACTGCAGCGTCGCCGCGGCGAGCAGCGCGAGGCCGCCGACGCCGGCGATCACCGCTTGGCGCGGGCGGACCCGCGTCTCGTAGGCAACTCTGTCGAGGACCGCCATCGGGCGGACAATGCTAGTGGTCGCCCTGGTCAGGGGCTGAGCCCGCGGCCGCTGTACGGTCCGCCGCGTGGCGCCCGCTGCCAGCCCTCCCCCCGCCGAGCGCGCCGACCGGCGCTGCCCCGCCTGCGGTGGCCCGCTGTCAGCGTGGCGATCAGTCCCCTCCGCCGAGCCCGGACGCACCGACCGGCGCTACCTGCTCGACCGCTGCGAGCGATGCGGGACGGCGGTGACGACCGGGAGCCCGCCCTGCCTTGCGCACCGTCCACACGCTGCTCGAGCACAACCCGTTCGGAACGTGGCAGTCGCTGGTCAGCCGAGCGACCCGGGAGCCCTCGTATCTCTACAACCTGCTAAAGCGAAACGCCCCGCTGCGCTCGCCGGACCTGATCGTCACGGCGGCGGCGCTGCCCCTGCTGCCCGTGGCCGCGTTGCTCGAAATGGCCGCCGGGCGGGCCGGGCGGGGCGGCACGATCGCGGTCCTGGCCAGGCGCGATTGACCTCGGCCGCCAGCGGCTACCATTCGTGGCATGGAAGGAAGCGGCTTCGGCGGTCTGTTCGGTGACCCGGACGAGCTACAGCGCCGGCTCGGCGAGTTCGCCGAGCAGATGCAGGGAGCACAGCGCCTGGCCTGGGCCGACAACGCGATCAAGCTCGCGGTCGACCTGACCGTGGCGGCGATGAATCGCGTCAACATCCAAGGCACCACCGAGCAGCAGGCAGAGCAACTGCGCGCGGTCATGGCGCACGTCTTCCCTGAGGCGGTCACGCTCGTGCGCGAGGCCCGCGAGGGCCTGCAGTAGCGGCGGGTCACAGGGTCTGCGCCCGGCGGGCGGAGCGCTGGTCAGCCCGGATCGAGCGAGGCTGGTCGAGAAACGGGAACATGCTGTGTCTGTTCAGGTGGCCGGGATCGTCCACGGCTTGCGCGCGGCGAGCTGGGTTAGGGCGCGGGTGACGTGGTGGCCGTGTTTGCCGGCGGTGCTGATGTAGGCGCGGATGGCGAGGAATCGGTCAGCGCCGGTGGTGGTGCGCCAGCAGCCTGAGATCTTTTGTTGGAGCTTGACCATGCGGATGTCGCGTTCGATCAGGTTGTTGTCGAACGGGACGCGGAAGTCGTGCGCGAAGCGCAGGACGTGCTCGCGGTCGCGGTCCAGGCGGGCGAGGAGGTTGGCGGCGGCGCTCTTGGCGATCGGGCCGCGTTTGCCGGTGCGGACCGTGGGCGGGGGGTTCTGCCGTTGGCCCAGGGCGATGATCTTGCGGTAGCGGGCGTGGTAGCGGGCCAGCTGTCGCGGGCTGAGCGCCGCGCGGTCGTCCGCTTTAGCGTTCTCGACGGCGCGGTTGAGCGCTCGCAGGAGCCGGTCCATGTCCTGCGCCCAGGTCTGTGTGCCGTGCTGGTCTTGCTCGATCACGCTGAGCAGTTCGCGTAGGTGGTGGGCGTTGCAGAGCGCGTGCGTCGCCTGCGGGTACTGGCGGTAGCAGTGAAAGCCGTCGTGGATCGCGATCCCGGTGAAGTTAGGCAGCACCCCGGCGTGGTTGATTCCCTCCACACCACGCCGATCGTGGATCGCGTAGTACGTCAGGCGGCTGGTGCTGGCGCCATGTAGCCAGCGCAGGCGGCCTTCCACGCGCGCGCCGGTCTCATCAAAATGCGCGACCTCAGCGCGGCAGAGCTGCTCATGAACCTCGTCCAGGAACGGGACCAGATCGTCCGCTCCCTGAGCCACGAACGCGGCCAACGTCCCGGTCGAGATCCGCACCCCGAACCAGTCATAGAACAGCTCGGCGGCGCGGTGATAGGGCAAATGCTGGCGGGCGGTCAGATAGACCCCCAGCGCCCGAAGCCGCGGCCCGTACTGCGCCGGCGCGCTGAGCGCCTGCGGGAACGCGGCGGTCGTCTCATGCCCGCACGCGCACCGCCGCGTGTGCGCGCGATGCTCGCTGACGCGCAAACGGATCTCCGGCAACTCGAACACCTGTCGCGCGAGATGCCCGACAGCGTCGCTGTCTGAAAGGTCGCCCTGGCAGCCAGCGCACACCTGCGGAAGGTGATCGACCACCTCGTCCGGCACCGCGACCTTCTCCAGATGCCCACCCCGATGCCCCGGCTGGCCGCCCTGCTTGCGACCCGACGGGCGCCGCAGGCTCTTCGGCGCCGGCTTCGAGAACCCGTCCGAGGACGGCGGCCGCGACGAGTTACGCGAGTTCTGCGCCAACCGACGCCTCAACTCCGCAACCTCCGCCCGCAACTCAACGACCTCGCCCCGCAGCTCCTCGATCACCACCGCCTGCTCCACCACCAACGCGGCCAACTGCTCATACGACGGCGACCCAAACAGCACATAACAACGTTCGCGGCCCGCCCACCACCACCTGCCCCACCTGAACAGTCACACATGCTTCCCGTTTCTCGACCAGGCTCAAAGCATCCGCGCCCGCCGCGGACGCCGGGGCGCAGCCGGGAACTCGGCGGCCAGCGACCAGCCGCCGCACCGGCGGCAACGCCGTCTACAGTCGCCCGGTCGACTCCAGCCGCTGGTCCAGCGCCCGGAGCTGCTTGAGATCGGGGTTTGGCGGCTCGAGGCGCAGCGCGCGTTCGAGCCGGCGGGTGGCGGCCTGTGGGAGTCTGTCGGCCAGGTCGAGGACGGCGGCGTCGGATAGCGCCTGGATCGAGTCCGGATACGCGCTCAGCTCCTTCGCGGACCAGTGCAGGCCCGGGGCGATCGCCGTGCCGATCCCATCGCGGGCCAGCGTCGCGAACGCGTGCGCCGCGGTGGTGTAGACGGCGGCGTCCCACGGACGGAGCGCGTGCGCGATCCGGAACTCGTGATCGGCCGCGGCGAGATGGTCGGAGGCGGCATCGTCGATGGCCGAGCGCAGCGGGACCTCGGCGGCCGCGGTGGCAGCCATCACCACCGCCAGCGCCCCCATGCACGCAATCGCCACCCAGCGCAGCGGCGTGTGCGACCGGCGCCAGATCCGGTCGATCCAGTCGCTCGGCCTCCGCGATGGGGCCGGGAGACCGCCGAGCAAAGCCCCACCGAACACCGCGGCCAGCGGGGCCGTTCCCGGCGAGGTGAAGTGAAACAGCAGCGCAGCACCGTAACCGAGGAGCCCAGCCAGCATGCCGGCGATCGCCGCGGATTCGCCCCCGGTCGGCTGCCCGGGGACCGACCGCCACCCGTACCAGACCGTGAGACCGGCCAGCGCGACCGCGAGCAAGAGCAGGGATATGCCGCCGTCGGCCGCAGCCTGGAGCAGCCAGTCGTGCGGGCTGTCGGGTGGATTGGCCGGACCCACCTTCCGCTCGTAGCGCGCTGTGTGGTAGGCGGGTATGGCGTCGAGGTAGCCGCTTGGGCCGACCCCGAGCACCGGGTGCGCGTCGAGAAGACGCAGCGTCTCCCCCCAGAGCAACAGGCGGCCGGTGACCGTCTGCACCGCCGCTTCGCTCGAGTCGACCACGCGCACGCGGGTGGCCGGTAGGGCGAACGCAGCCAGGAGCAGCGCGGCGAGCCCGCCGGCAACCGCCACACGAAGCGCGGGACGGGGTGCCAGGACGGCGAGCGTGGCGGCGACGACGATCGCCCCGACGAGCGCGCCGCGCGACCCGGAGCAGACGATCGTGGCCGCTGCGGCGATCGCCCCGGCCAGGAACAGCCACCCGCGCACGCGGAGCGATACGGCAGCCAGCGGCCCGAGCGCGAGCACGGCCCAGGCTCCTTCGTCACTGGCGTTCCCCAAGAGCGACCCGGGCCGTGAGACGTTGCTCGCGAGCGGGCGCAGTCCCGCGCTCTCGAGAATCGCCTCGACGCCTATCGCGATCGCGGCCACCGCGAGCCAACGCAGAAACCAGGACGTGGAGCCGCGCGCTCGGCCGTAGCCCAGGAGCCGGGCCCCGGCGACGCCGGCGCCGGCGTAGATGGCGAGCGCAAAGACGCCCTCGTAGCGCGGCGCACGGCCGACGAGCTGCGCGACTGGCGTCTGGCCGAGGAGTGCCGCCCCCAACAGCACCAGCGCACCCGCCGAGATGATCGCCACTGCGCCACGCGGAAGCCGGCCCCGCGCCGGGACGGTGGCGGCCAATCCGACGGCGATCGCGAGCACGAACAGCTTCGGAAACACGAACCGGTTGAGCGCGTCGGGCAGGAACGCCGCGCCCGACACGGCCAAGAGCGCCAGCGCCCACCGCTCGCGCCCAGCCATGCGGGCCGGACGAAGGTCGTTGACCGGCACCGCCGGTGTTACAACGCTCCGAGCACGAGGTCGTCGTGCTCGGCGGGCTTGACGCTGCGGAAGACGTTCTGGATGGTCCCGTCGGGACCGATCACGAACGTCGTCCGGTCGTTGCCCATGTACTTGCGGCCGTACATCGACTTCTCGACCCAGACGCCGTAGGCCTCGGCCACGGCGTGGTCCTCGTCGGCCAGGAGGGGGAAGCCGAGGCCGTACTTGTCGTCGAACTTGGCCACGGCCTTCACCTTGTCGGGCGAGACGCCCAGCACCACAGCATCGGCCTGCTCATAGTCGGCGCGATGGTCGCGCACCCCGCACGCCTGCGCCGTGCACCCGGGCGTGTCCGCCTTGGGATAGAAGTACAGGACGACCGTCTTGCCGCGCAGCCCAGCGAGCGAGACCGGCTCGCCGTGCTGGTCGGAGAGGGTGAAGTCGGGGGCCTGGTCGCCGACGTCGAGAGCCATGACAAGGCCGGAGCCTACTTCAACAGCCGCGACAGCCGGCGGTCCTTCAGCACCTTGCCCTCGGTCTGGCAGGTCGGGCAGTAGCACATGACGTAGTCCTCATAGAACACGGCCTCCAACTGGTCGCCGCAGCGCGGGCAGGGCTCGCCGTTGCGTCGGTGCACGGTCAGGGGCATCGGGAGCTTGTCCGGGATCGGAAGCGTTATCTCCCGCTCGTAGTGGGTGATCGCGCCGTCGAGCCGGCCGGCGATCGCCGTTCGCAGCCGCTGCGCCTCGTCGGGGTCGAGGTCCGAGCCGCGCTTGAACGGCGAGAGCCTGGCGGTGTGCAGGATCTCGTCGACCCACGACCGCCCGATTCCAGCGATCACCTGCTGGTCGCGAAGCAGCGCGTACAGCGGTCGGGGCTCGTCGAGCAGCTCCTCGAGCAGCGGAGGATCGGGCCAGGCCTCGGGGCCGAGCGAGGAGATCACCTCGTCGTCGTCGAGCTCGGCCGTGCGCAGGAGCTTGACCCACGCCCGCTGCCGGGTCCCGAACTCCCTCAACCTCAGCTCCCGCCCGTCGGCCAGCCGGACGAGCAGTCGCGAGGTGCGGTCGCGCAACGACGCACGCGTGTCGAACACCTGCAGACGGCCGGCCGACATCAGGTGGACCAAGAGCGCCAGCCCACCGTCGAGCTCGAGCACGAACAGCTTGCCTCGGCGCCGGACCCAGAGAAACCGCTGCCCCTCCAGGGCCGACAGGGGCGGGTCGAACGACTTCAACGCGTTGACCCCTGGAGCCAGCGCGGACTCGACCTCGACTCCGGAGATGGCGGCGTCGATCAGGCGGGCTGTGATCTCGACTTCGGGTAGCTCGGGCATTGCTCCAGATTGAGGTTAGCCCGGCGACGGTAGCCTCCCTGGCGGCATGAGCGCGACGCTGGCACCCGACGACGTCGTCCGAACCCACGCCGAGGGCGAGGCCAACTCCCGCGAGCCGCTGCTGGTGCTCGAGCCGCTCCGGGCATTCCTCCGCTCAGAGGGCATGGAGGCGCCGGTCGGTCTCACCGCGGAGCTCATCGGGGAGGGCCACTCCAACGTCACCTTCCTCCTCTCGACCGGGATCGTGCTGCGGCGGCCGCCGCGCGGCCCGTTGCCGCCCAGCGCCCACGACGTCCTGCGCGAAGCCCGGCTGCTGCGCGCGCTGCTGGCCACGCCGGTCCGCGTCCCGGCCGTGTTCGGCGTGTGTGAAGACCCGAGCGTGATCGGTGCGCCCTTCTACCTCATGGAGCGGATCGATGGCGACGTGATCACCGACGCACTCCCCGAGCCACTCTCAGGCCTCGACCAGCGCGCCCGCATCGCGGACCAGCTGATCGAGGCCCTGGTCGAGGTCCACGCCGTCGACTGGATGGCAGCCGGGCTCGAGGGCTTCGGCAGGCCCAACGGGTATCTCGAGCGTCAGCTGCGGCGCTTCAACGGGCTGTGGGAGCACAACCGCACACGGGAGATCCCAGAGGTCGAGCAGATCGGCGGCTGGCTCGCGGCGAACATGCCACAGTCGCCGCCGGCGACGATCGTCCACGGCGACTACCGGCTCGGGAACACGATGTTCGCGGACCAGGCGCCCGCCAAGCTCATCGCGATCTTCGACTGGGAGATGGCGACGATCGGTGACCCGCTCGCCGACCTCGGCTACCTGGTGATGCACTGGACGCAAGCCGCCGACCCGCCGTCGAAGTTCAGCCTGCACACCGTCACCCGGCTGCCCGGCTTCCCGACCCGCGAGCAGGTGATCGCCCGCTACGAGGAGCTCTCGGGCCGCTCGATGGGGGCGCTGAACTGGTATGTGACGCTCGCCCTGTGGAAGGCTGTGGTGTTCATGGAGGGCAACTATCGGCGCGCCGTCGCCGGGGCGACCGACGACCCCTACCTGAAGGCCTTCGGCGACGGCGTGATCGAGCTCGCCGAGCGGGCCGTCGAGGTCTCGGAGCATGGACTCTGACGGCCGCGCGGGCGCGCGGTCCTACGAAGGACTGCTGGTCGACTGGGGCGGCGTGATGACCAGCGACGTCTTCGACACCTTCCGCTTCTTTTGTCGAATCGAGGGTCTCGAGCCGGACACGATCATGCGCCGGTTTCGCGAGGATCGCGAGTGTCGTGACCTGCTGGTCGCGCTCGAGACCGGAGAGCTGCCCGAGGATGAGTTCGAGAGCCGATTCGCCGCGCTCCTGGGCGTGGGCGCGCCCTCGCTGATCGAGCGGCTGTTCGCCGGCTCATCCCCGGATGAGGAGATGCTCGCCGCCGTTGGGCGGGCCCGGCGGGCAGGTGTGCGCACCGGCCTGATCTCCAACTCTTGGGGGACCCGCCGGTACGACCGCGAGCTCCTGGCCGAGCTGTTCGACGGCGTCGTGATCTCGGGCGAGGTCGGCATCCGCAAACCGGCGCGGCGGATCTACGAGCTGGGGGCTGAGCAGATCGGCCTGGTCCCCGACGCCTGCGTGTTCGTCGACGACCTGCCCTTCAACCTCGAGCCGGCGGCCAGCCTGGGAATGGCCACCGTCCACCACACCTCCTCGGAAGCGACAATCGCCGAGCTCGAGCGGCTGCTGGGCGTCGGCCTGCGGTGAGACGAGACTCGCGGGCACGCCGTGCTCGCCGCGGTGGGAGTGCTTGCCGTGGCCGGCTGCGGGGGCAGCGCGACGCCGTCGGTGCTGCAGCTGCGCGCCCGGGCCACGCGAATCTGCTCGCTGGCCAGCCTCGACGCCGAGCGGATCTCGACGCCGCGGACGGAGTCGGGCGGCCAGGCGTTCCTGAAGAACGGCATCGCGGTGATCGGCCCTGAGCTCAGGCGGCTGCGGGCCCTCGGCGCTCCCAAGGACGTCGCCGAGGTCTACGGCGCCGCGGTGGCTGACCTCGGCGCCGAGCTGGCGGCGATCCGCCGCACGATCCACGCCCTCGCCCAGCAGCAGGACCCGGTGATCGCGTTCAAGGCCCTCCAGCAGCGGCTGGCCCCACTCGAGTCCCAGGCCACCGACGACTGGCAGGCGCTGGAGGTACCAGCGTGCGTCAATGGCTAGCGCCGTTCGGCGCGCCCACCCCGCCCGGGTGAGCGGGGTGAGCGGCCGGAACGATCAATCAGGCCAGCTAGCCGAGGACCTTCACCTTCTCGGTGCAGGTCAGGTGGACGCTGTCCACGGTCAAGCACTTCATGACACCGGCGTTCTTCTTGCTCTTGATCCCGCTGTACACCCCGGTTCCACCGGAAACCGTCAGAGTGCCGACCCACGACGAGCTCGTGAATGTCGTGGTCGAGATCGGCTGTCCCTCCTGGGGCGTCAGATCGAACGTGCCATGAATACTGCCGTCGGCGAAGTACTGGGTGTACTTACCGACCGTGTCCCCGCTCAGTGGCACGGTGAACGAGTCGGCCTCGACGCCCGGGCCGAAAGTCGCGGTGGGGCAGCGAATGGACCCGTACTGGGAGCCCTGCGATGGCGGTTGGTCCACAGTGGCGGACCCCGCCGGGGGCACCGTGCCGAGATTGATCTTGCATTTCAGCACCACCGGCTTGGCGGCTGTGTTCCCAGCTGCTCCGGCGATGCCAACGCCGAGCACAAGTGAGGCCGCGGCAACCGCGCCCCCGATGAACCAGCTACGACGTCTCACGAATACCTCCAGGTCTGACGGATAGCGAATGTCCTATTGACAATGGGATGCGCCGTGGGGCCCAACCGCATCTCGCGGCCGGGCCCCGCGCACACTGGTTCTGCTCGCACCGATTCAGTTGATCGAGTTGAGCGTCGACTCGTCCCGGCTATGGACCGCGGCTGGAAGCGGCGCGAAGCCGAGCCTTGGGCCGAAGGACTGACCGCCTGGGCTGAGCGCGTAGCCGATGAACGCCTTGAGCAGCGCTCCCTGCGGAGCGTTGGTCGGGACCATCACGTACGTGTAGGTCGAGATCGGATAGGCGTTCTTCGTCCCTCTCCCAGGGTTGACGATCGTGAGCTGATTGTTGCCCGGGATGCCGTTATGCGCCCTGGCCGCCGATTCGATCGCGCTTAGGTTCGGAACCGCGTAGGTGCCGTGAGCATTTTTAATGCCGGCTGCGGGCAGCTTGTTTTGCAGCAGGTACGCGACCGAGATGTAGGCGATCCCGCCGTTGGCGCCAGCCAGCGCCGTCGCCATGCCACTGTTGCCCTTCGCCCCCACGCCGACCGGGAAGGTCGGGAGGGTCGAGGAGCCGACCTTGTTCTTGAACGTCCCGTTGACGTCAGACAGATAGGAGCTGAACGCAAACGAATCGCCAGAGGCATCGTTACGCCAGAACACCGTGATCGGCGTGCTCGGGATGTGTGCTCCCTTGTTCAGGGAGGTGATCCGATGGTCGGACCAGTTGGTGATCTGCCCGAGGTAGATCTCGGCCAGCACGGGGCCGCTCAGATGAAGCGCCTTGCCCGCCGGCAGCCGGAGCCCATTGATATGGAAGCTGACGCCGGTAGCCGAGAGGGCCCACGGGATCTGGATGCAGGGCCCGTCGCTCGTGCTGCACGCGGGCGACGAATACGCCGCCAGGGGGGCATCGGAGGCGCCGAAGTCATCCGCGCCGGACGCAACCCCTTTGTAGCCGGCGCCGGAGCCGCTGGCGGTGTAGTTGACCGTGTCCCCGGTCGCACTGTCAAATGCTGCGGCCCATTCCTGTTCGAGCGGGGCGACGAGCGTCGACCCCTGGCCGTTGAGCGTTGGCGCCGCCGATGCACTGGCGGCGGTCAGGCCAAACGCGCAGCCGGCGAGCAGCACCGCAGCGCTGGCGCCGGCCAATCTCTTTACGAGCAAGGCAGTTCCTTTCGGTAGAAGACACTTAACGAAGCTCGGCTTGGCCCGGCCGCCCTGTTCGAGCCGGGCTAAGCATCGCGACGCGGCGGGCGCCACCTGTGTCTGAGTTGTTACCAAGAGTTTGAAATCTTGTGACGGCGGAAGGGGACGCGTCGAGAGTCTCGCGGTCGCTACAGGGATTTCTCTAGCATGGCTGCCGGTGGCTACGAGGGCCGGGACAGCATCGCGCTGGGGAGGACCAGGCGTGCGCTCAACGGGCACGGCGCGCGGGTCTGGCCGGGTCGGCGACCGGGTGCTGTTCGGGCTCTGCGCCGCCGCGGGGCTTCTCGTCGCCCTCACGCTCGCGGCGATCGTTTACGAGCTGGTCCACAACGCCAGTCCGGCGATCTCGCGCTTCGGTCTCGGTTTCCTGACGCACAAGACGTGGAACCTTCATCTCGGTCAATTCGGCGTCGCGACCCTCATCTACGGGACTCTCGTCAGCTCGTTCATGGCACTCGCGATCGCCGGGCCGCTCGGGATCTCCATAGCCATCTACCTGTCGATGCTGGCTTCCCCCAGGGTGCGCGCGGTGGTCGGACCGCTCGTCGAGATGCTGGCTGCCGTGCCAAGCATCATCTACGGCTTCTGGGGACTGATCGTCCTGGTCCCGTTCATCCAGAGCATCGAGCCCACGCTCCACAACGTGCTCGGTTGGATACCGCTGTTCGGCCCACCGCAGACAACAGGCCTCAGCCTGTTTACCGCGGGCCTCGTGCTGACGTTCATGATCCTCCCGATCATCGCCGCGCTGAGCCGCGATCTGTTCCTGACGGTTCCGCGCGAGCTCAGAGACGGCGCCGCCGCGCTCGGCGCCACCCAGTGGGAGGTGATCCGGGGCATCGTCCTCCCCAACACCATCTCGGGCGTGACGGCGGCGATGGTGCTGGCGCTGGGACGGGCGCTAGGCGAGGCCATCGCGCTGTCGTTCATCATCGGCGACGTCAGCGCGATCCACGTCTCGCTGCTCGCGCCCGGCGCCACGCTGGCCGAACGCATCGCAAACCAGTGGCTCGGCACCTCGAGCAATCTCCAGGTCGCGTCGCTGTGGTATGCGGGTCTTGTGCTGCTCGCGATCGGATTGATGACCAGCCTGCTGGCCCGCTTGATCGCGGGGCGCTTCGACGTCTCAAGTGCGTACGCGCGGGCGGTGATGGGACGGTGAGCCCGAGCGGGGACATCGCGCAGGCCGAGGTCCCGCTGTTCGACCCGACCGCGCCGCTGACGGCTTCGGGAAACCTGCGCCGCCGGGACGCCGTTGATCGGATCGTTCGCACTGTGGCCACCGTGGCCGCGGCCGTCGGGGTGGTGATGCTCGGCCTCGTCGTCTACTCAGTGGTAACCAGAGGCGCGTCGGTGATCGGCCTTGGCTTCTTCATCCACAACCCCGTCGGTCTCGTCGGCGGCGGAATCGCGAACTACCTGGTGGGGACCGTCGAGGTGGTCGCGATCGGCGCCGCCATCGCGCTGCCACTGGGGGTGCTGACGGGTCTGTACCTCACCGAGTTCGCCGGCCCGGCCTCACGGACTGGAGCGGCCCTGAAGCTCGCGCTCGACCTGATGCAGGGACTGCCAACGATCGTGGTGGGGTTGTTCGTCTACGCGCTGATCGTGATTCCCATGCACGGAAAGCAGTCGGGATTCGCGGCCTCGGTGGCGCTGGCCGTGGTGATGCTGCCGTTGATGGCGCGCTCGAGCCAGGAGGTCCTGCTGCTCGTGCCGGGGACCCTGCGCGAAGCAGCAGATGCCCTGGGCGTGAACCGGTGGCGCGCCGTGCTTACGATCATCCTCCCGGCCGCCAGCGGCGGGATCATCACCGGCGCAATCTTGGCTATCGCACGCGGAGCCGGGGAGACGGCCCCGGTGCTGATCCTCAACTCGGTCTACGGCCAGCAAACGACGTCGGTGGATCCGCTCCAGGGCCTCCCGACGATCCCGATGTACATCCTCACGATCGCTGATCAGGCGATCCCCAACGCGTTCGCCCTCGCCTGGGGTGCGGCCTTCGTACTTCTTGTGATCATCCTGTTCGCGAACGTACTGGCCCGGACCGTGGCCGCGCGCAGCCGTGCGAAGATGAGCCAATGAGTACGTTGGATCAGACGGGGGGCCGCGCCGGCGACGAGGAGGGCGTGCCGAGCCGCGTCCGAATCCGGACCGAGCCGCTGGGCGTGCCCGTCGCAGACCGCTCCGTCAACGGCGACCGCCGCCACGAGGCCCGCGGCGTCGTGTTCGACATCCGCGACATGTCCGTCTACTACGGGACCAACCGCGCGCTCACCGGTACCACGCTCAAGATCTACCGGAACCTGGTCACGGCCATTATCGGCCCGTCCGGCTGCGGCAAGTCAACCTTCATCCGCAGCCTCAACCGGATGAACGACTCGATCCAGGGATTCAGGCTCACCGGTGAGGTCCTCTATCACGGGCACGATGTTTACGGGCCGGGGGCGAACCGCGTCGAGGTCCGGCGGCGCATCGGGATGGTGTTCCAGAAGCCGAACCCGTTTCCGAAGTCGATCTACGACAACGTTGCCTGGGCGCCGCGCAATCTCGGCCTGAAGTCCGACCTGCACATGCGGGTCGAGCGCGCGCTCACCCACGCGGCGCTGTGGGACGAGGTCAAGGACCGCCTCAAGGCCAGCGCGCTCAGCCTCTCGGGCGGCCAGCAGCAGCGGCTGTGCATCGCGCGGGCCATCGCCGTGGAACCAGACGTGCTGCTCCTGGACGAGCCGGCATCGGCGCTTGACCCGGTTTCCACCGCGGCGATCGAGGACCTGATGCATTCGCTCAAGAACCGCTACACGATCGTGATCGTCACCCACAACATGCAGCAGGCCGCGCGCGTCGCCGATCGTGCTGCCTTCTTCAGTCTCGATCGGACCGATCAGGTGGGAACGCTGATCGAGTACGGGGACACCGACACGATCTTCACGAACCCGAAGGACACGCGTACGCGCGATTACGTGACCGGCCGGTTCGGCTAGAGGCGTGACCGGCCGGCTCGGCTAGAGGCGCGCGACTAAAGCGCGCCGATGGTGTCGCTCTGGACCTCTTGCAGCAGCGGTTGGCCGCACTGCCAGCAGTAGGCGGCCCCGCTCGAGTGCGGCGCCCCGCAGGAAGCGCACTCTCCGGCCGTCGACTGCTGCTCCAGGCGCAGGATGCGCTCCACCTCGCCCAGCTCCGCGTCCGCGTTCTGAAGCTCTGCGGCCCGCCTCACCAGCACGTCGACCCGGATTCGATCGCGGATCGCCATCTCGTAGACGAGCCCTCCGAGGTCCCACTGCAGCTCGGCCACGCGCGCATTCAGCTGATCCCGGCGGCGGTGCAGATCGACCGTGCCAGCATCCGGGCCCGACGGGAACGAGCCTGAGGCCTTCTCCCGGCCGGCGCCCGAGGCGTCCGCGCGCTTACCCCCTGGCTTGAGTCGGGACAGGGTCTCCCCAGCCCGTTGACCGACGCCCGCCACGCTAGCCACCCGGGAAGAAGTTGCCGGTGAACTTGCCGCCCTGGCAGCCCGCGCCGCTGGTGCATGAGCCGCCGACCTGCTGGGTGACGTTCTTCGAGAGGTTGCCGCTGCCACCGAGCACCTTGCTCGCCGCTTGCGCTGCTGCCTTGGCCGTTTTGGCCGTCACATGGACGGTCGTGACCTTCACCTTCGCGCTCTTGTGCGACGCGGACGACGCGGCAGACGACGTGGCGTTGGTGGCCGCGGTCGTGCCGGTCCCTGCGGTGCCGCCGCCGTTGACGGTGATTACTTGAGCTGCGTTGCGAGTAGGGGCAGGAGTGTTGCTGTCGTGGCCGATCAGGATCCCGACACCCATGGCCAGGAGCAGGGTGGCCACTCCGGCAACGAGCGTCAGTCCTCCGGACGCTCGCGAGCGGTGCGGAGGAACGGCCGCCGGTGCGGCTGCTGGAGCGTCCGTCGGGGAGTACGAGAACCGGGGCTTGCCGCGGCGCTCTCCGCAGTTGACGCAGTAGCGCTGATCGTTGGCCAACGGCGTCTGGCAGCTTGAGCAGCGGTCGCCGGTGACACCGCTGACGAGCTCGGTGGTCGGGGCTTCGGGTTCTTGTTCTTGGGTCGTGTCGATCCCCATACGGCTGCGAGTATCGTGGGCGGGAACTCACGAGATGTAACCAACGTGTAACCGAGCTCCGGCGCCGCTGGCGGCGGCAGCTGCATATCCGCGGGACGGCGGGCCCGGATCCGCCCATATATCGCCGGCCGGCGTGATTACACCGCGTTCACACCCCGGCCATCGGCCGGCGGGAGACTACGATCTCACCCGATGGAAGCGCACCTGAGCGATCAGCCCAGCGTTGCCTGCTGCACCCAGTGCAGCGCGGCTATGGCACACGACCAGCGCTACTGCCTGGAGTGCGGTGGTCGCCGCGGGCCGCTGCCGCACCACGTCGCCCAGCTGATCGGAGGGATCCCCGAGCGGGGGCGGCGCGTCGCCTCCCCGGCCCGCCCGGACGCGGAGCCACTCGTACCCGAGCGTCCCTGGCTCGACTCGTGGCTGGTGGCGCCGCGAGCCGCCGCTGCCGTCGTGCTCGCCATGCTCGGCTTCGGCGTCGTCGCCGGCTCCCTCGTCGGCGGGAGCCTGGCCGATGTGACCGGACCGCTGGTGGTCGCCGTGTCGCCCGCTCTGCACGCGGCGGGAATCGCCTCGGGGGGCGGCGGCTCCGGCGGAGGTTCGGGTGGTGGGGGCGGCGGGACCATCGTCCGCACCGTCACGGTGGGATCGAGCGGCGGATCCGGCTCGAGTGGGGCGTCGAGCGGCGGCCAGAGCGGGTCCTCGGGCTCGGGCAGCAGTGGCAGCGAATCGACGACGACCTCCTCGAGCACGCTCCCGCCGATCAAGCACGTGTTCCTGATCACCCTCTCCCAGGAGGGCTACCAGCAGACCTTCGGTCACTCGAACAACGATCCGTACCTGGCCAAGAAGCTGGTCGGCAAGGGTGAGCTGCTGCCGTACTACTACGCGGTCGCCGGGGGTCCGCTGGCCAACGAGATTGCATTGGTGAGCGGACAGGGGCCGACCCCGGAGACCGTGGATGACTGCTCGGTCTATAAGAAAGTGGTTCCCGGCGTGACCGGCGCCAGAGGCCAGGTCCTCGGCTCGGGCTGTGTCTACCCCAAGGGAACCCCCACGCTGGCCAGCCAGCTGACCGCGGCACACAAGACCTGGAAGGTGTACGTCCAGGTCAAGGGCTCGGGCAAGGCGGCCGAGGCGGCAGCGTGCAAGCACCCGAAGATGGGCGCGGCCGACAACCCAAAGATGACGGCCAAGGATCCCTACGCGACGTGGCGCGACCCATTCCTGTACTTCGCGTCGCTCATCACCAAGACCTCGTGTGCCAAGGACAGCGTCGGCCTTAACCAGCTAGCCAAGGATCTGAAGAGCAAGAGCACCACGCCCGCGTTCTCCTACATCGTGGCCGACGTGTGCCACGACGGGAGCGACACTCCCTGCTCGCCCCACGGCCAGTCCGGCATGGCCGCCGCCGACAAGTTCCTGAAGTCCGTCGTCCCGGAGATCGAGCATTCTCCGGCCTACAAGTCCGACGGCCTCATTGCGATCACGTTTGACGAGGCCCCCAAGACGGGACCGTACGCCGACTCGAGCAGCTGCTGTGGGAACCCGGCGTCGTATCCGAACCTCGCCATTCTGGGCGTCACCGGCACGACGACAACGGGCACCACGACCACGACCGACACGACGACTGACACGACGACGACCGGGCCAAACCCCCCACCGATGACGACGCCTACGACAACGGGCACCACCACCGCGCCGACGACGACCGGCACTACGACCACGACCACGACGCCGACGACGCCCACCACGACCTCAACCACCCCGTCGTCCGCATGTGCGCTGGGCGGTCAGTGCAATCCGACAGGTGGCGGCGGCCAGGTCGGGCTTCTCCTCCTCTCCAAGTACGTCAAGCCCGGGCTGCCGGACGTGACCGATTACTTCAACCACTTCTCCCTGCTGGCCAGCATCGAGCAGCTGTTCGGTCTCAAGCGGCTGGGCTACGCCTCCGGCCGGGCCCTGCCGGTGTTCGGCGCCGCGGTCTGGGACAACTACTCCGGCTAGTCAGCCCGGCGCGTACAGCTAGTCCCGCGACCCGCGCCCGTACAGGAACTTCAGCAGCCGCTGGAGCGCTCTGGTGCGCCGCTTCGTGTACGGGAACATGTGGATGTCCTTCTTGGGCGCGAGCTTGGTCACCAGCAGCGACTGCACCTTGGTGTACTTGCGAATGCCGTTGGCGCCGTGGCGGGTGCCGAGTCCTGAGGCCTTCCATCCGCCCATGGGCAGATTGAGCGCGGCGTAGTTGATCTGAGCGTCGTTGACGCACACCACGCCGGCCTCGACGCGGCGGGCCAGCGCCTCCCCTCGCTCGACGTCGCGAGTCCACACGCTGGCCTGGAGCCCGTAGGAGGAGTCGTTGGCCAGCCGCACCGCCTCGTCGGTGTCGGCCACCTTCATGATCGGCAGCGTCGGCCCGAAGGTCTCCTCACGCATGATCTTCATCGAGTGGTCCACGTCGACCAGGACCGTGGGCTCGAAGAAGCGCCCGGCGCCGGCCCGCGGATGGCCTCCGACCAGGACCTTGGCGCCCTTGGCGACGGCGTCGCGTACGTGATCGTCGACGATCTCGAGCTGCGGCGGGAACGTCACCGCGCCGACGTCCACGGCGGCGATCTCACCCGGGGTCCCCTGTCGCAGCTTGCGGACGTTGTCGGTGACCTTCTGCACGAACTCGTCGTACACCGGCGCCTCGACGTAGCAGCGCTCGACCGAGATGCAGACCTGGCCGCCGTTGTTCATCGAGTAGAACGCTGCGGCGTTGGCTGCCCGGTCGATGTTGGCGTCGGCGCACACGATCATCGGGTCCTTGCCCCCCATCTCCAGGGAGCACGGGACCATGGCCTCGGCCGCCTCCTGGAGCACCTTCTGACCGCTGCGGTTCGAGCCGGTGAACATCACGCAGTCGACGAGGCCGATCAACGCCTTGCCGGTCGAGCCGTCGCCCGTCGCGACCTGGAAGACGCCGTCGGGGAGCCCACACTCGCGCATCATCTCCTCCATCAGCAGGGAGCTGAGCGGCGTGACCTCGCTGGGCTTCAGGATCACGCTGTTGCCGGCGGCCAGCGCCGGGATGCAGTCGCCGAAGGAGTTGGCGATCGGGTAGTTCCACGGCCCGATTACGCCGACGACGCCGATCGGCGCGTAGCGAATGATCAGCTTCTTGCCGGCGACCATCGGGTTGCCCCACGACGGCACGTGCTCGTCCTCGAGGTACTTGGCTGCCTCCTTGGCCCAGAAGCCGAGGGCCCCCACGGTGTACCCGTAGTCAGCCAGCTGCACGTCCTCATACGTCTTGCCGGTCTCAGAGACGACGACCTCGACGATCCGGTCGAGGTTGTCGACCATCCACTTCTGGGCTCGGCGGAGAACGCGGCCACGGCCGTCGAAGCCCACCGCCTCCCAGCCCGGCTGCGCTTCGCGGGCTCGGGCCACCATTCGCTCAAGCTCGCTGAAGCCGAGCAGCGGGACGGTGGTGATCAGCTCTCCAGTGGCCGGGTTCTCGATGGCGATCGTGCTCGACGACGTGCCACCGTTGGTCTCGGCCGACGGCTGCTTGGTGACGCTAGCCATGATGTCTCCTCGTGCGCATTTAGACGGCGCCT
Source organism: uncultured Solirubrobacterales bacterium (assembly GCA_963704385.1). Classification (GTDB taxonomy): domain Bacteria; phylum Actinomycetota; class Thermoleophilia; order Solirubrobacterales; family Solirubrobacteraceae; genus Palsa-465. The sequence goes on along the minus strand of OY969904.1, from coordinate 2,499,140 downwards.
AGCCTACCGATGGTGGGGGCCAGGGTCGCAGACGGCGCTAGGCCGGATCCAGCTCGATCGACTCGATCACGGGCGGCTCCAACGGCCGGTCGCCGGCTCCCGTGGGCAGGCCCTCGATCGCATCGACGGCGTCCATGCCGGCCGTTACCTGGCCGAACACCGTGTGCTTGCCGTCCAGCCACGGCGCCGCGTCGGTGGTGACGATGAAGAACTGCGATCCGTTCGTGTCGGGGCCGGCGTTGGCCATCGCCAGCGCCCCTCGGACCACCTTGTGCTGGTTGATCTCGTCCTCGAACGTGTATCCCGGCCCGCCGGTCCCGGTGCCCTCCGGGCAGCCCCCCTGGATCATGAAGTCGGGTATCACGCGGTGGAAGATGATCCCGTCGTAGTAGTTCTCACCGGCGAGCTTGCGGAAGTTGGCAACGGTCTGCGGAGCGTCCTCGTCGAACAGCTCGAGCGTGATCGTGCCCTGACTGGTGTTCATGTTTGCGATTGACATGTCATCCAGACTAGCCACCCGGGCCGGAGCGGGGGCGCCCGCGTTCTGACGCCTCAGCCCTTGGCCGGCTCGAGCCGCAGCCGGTGACCCCGGACCTCGGACCCGTCGACCAGCTCCACGACCCGGTGGACCTCGCGCTCGGGTACCTCCACGAGCGCGAAGCGCTCGAGCACGCGCACGTTGCGCACCGCCTCGCCGTCGAGACCGGTCGCGGCCGTGATCGCGTGGATGATGTCCGACGGCTCCAGCCCAGCGGCCCGGCCGGCAGAGACGAACAGCGTGCCTGCCCGGCCGTCCCCGTCCATCGAGACGTGCGGCTTGGAGTGCCGGCGCGGCTTGGCCAGCACGGGGGTGGGCGCGACGTGCGCGTCCTTGACCCATGGCGCCAGCCGGACGCCGGCGTGGTTCTCGATGGCCGCAATCTCCTTGCGCTGGCGCGGCTCGAACAGGGTGATCGCGCGCCCGCTCCGGCCCACCCGCGCGGTCCGGCCGATGCGATGGACATACACGTCGGGGGAGACGGGGACGTCGAAGTTGATCACGTGCGAAACGCCCGAGATGTCGAGCCCGCGGGCCGCCACGTCGGTCGCCACGAGCAAGGGCGTGCGCCCGTCCTTGAAGGCGATCATGACCCCGTCGCGCGCGCCCTGGGTCATGTCCCCGTGCAGAGCGCGGACGTCCAGGCCCCGCTCGCGCAGCTTGCGGTAGAGCTCGTCGGTGCGGACCTTGGTGCGGACGAACACGAGCGCCTGGGTGGGCTGCTCTGACTCGAGCACCTCGACCAGCTTGTCCACCTTCTCGCGCGGCTTGACCTCGAGCGCGAACTGCTCGACGGTCTCCACGGTCAGGGTCGCCGCCTGCACCCTGACCGTCACGGGCTGGTACAGGTACTGCTCGGCCAGACGCCGGATCGGGGGCGGGATCGTGGCGCTGAACAGGGCGGTCTGGCGGCTCGAGGGAGTCAGCGCCATGATCCGCTCGACGTCCTCGATGAAGCCCAGGTCGAGCATCTCGTCGGCCTCGTCGAGAACGACAAACCGGCACGAGTGCAGCAACAGCGAATGGCGGGAGATCAGGTCCTTGACCCGTCCTACCGTCCCGACCACGATGTGACCGCCACCGCGCAGCTGTGACTGCTGTGAGCGGATCGGGGCGCCGCCGAACACGGCCACCACGTCCACCCCCTTGCGCGCGCCGTACGCGCGCAGCGCCTGCGTGACCTGGATGCAGAGCTCACGCGTCGGGGTCAGCACCAGCGCCTGGAGCTCGTCCTCGTGCGGGTCGACGTACTGGATCATCGGCAGCCCGAACGCCGCTGTCTTGCCTGATCCGGTCTGGGCCTGGCCGATCACGTCCTTGCCCTCGAGCAGGGGCGGGATGGCCTGCTCCTGGATCGGGCTCGGGTGCTCGTAGCCCACGTCGTGGATCGCCTCGAGGATCTCGGGGTCCAGGCCAAGCTCGGCAAAGGTGCTCATCCCCATGGACGATAGAACGACCGTGGGGGGTAACGCCCGGCTCGCGAAGGCCGCGCTGCCCCAGGCTTGATATGCTTCGGTTCCGAACCTTTCGGAACCTAATCACACCAACGCACCGTGGCCACGACCGACACCAGCGACCGAATCGACGCCTACGTCTGGCGCGTGAGCATCGTCGTGCTGCTCGGCTCGGTGATGTCGATCCTCGACACGACGATCGTCAACGTCGCGCTGGCCACGCTCAGCCGCGAGCTGCATACGTCGATCTCAGGGATTCAGTGGGTGGTCACCGGGTACTTGCTGTCGCTGGCCGTCGTGATCCCGGTCACGGGCTGGGCCGCCAAGCGCTTCGGGGCCAAGCGCGTCTATCTGGTCTCGCTCGTGCTCTTCACCGCCGGGTCGGCCCTGTGCGGGCTGGCCACCTCGGCGACCGAGCTGGTCGTCTTCCGCGTGCTTCAAGGCGCGGGCGGCGGGATGCTCCTCCCGATCGGGCAGATGATGATGGCCGAGGCCGCCGGGCCCAAGCGGATGGGCCGGGTGATGAGCATCGTCGCCGTGCCGATGATGCTGGCCCCGATCCTCGGACCGACCATCGGCGGCCTGATCATCCAGAACGCGAGCTGGCGCTGGATCTTCTACGTGAATGTCCCGATCGGCGTGATCGCCGTGATCTCGGCGCTGCGCACGCTCCCGCGGGTGCAGCCCGGTGACGCCGGCGCGCTGGACTTCGGCGGCCTGGCCCTGTTGGGCGGCGGGCTCGCCCTGCTCACCTACGGCCTGGCCGAGATCGGGACGACCGGGAGCTTCACGGCGGTCCGGGTGCTCGGGCCGTGCATCAGCGGCCTCGTCCTGATCGGGCTGTTCGCCCTCCACGCGCTGCGCGTTCGGCGGCCCCTGCTGGACATCCGCCTGTACCGTCGCCCGACCTTCTCCTCGGCGTCGATCGCCATGTTCTTCCTGGCCGCAGCGCTGTTCGGAGGCATGATCCTCCTGCCGCTGTACTGGCAGGACGTGCGCCACGAGAGCGTCGTGCAAACCGGACTGCTGATGGCGCCGCAGGGCATCGGCGCCGCGCTGTCGATGCCGTTCGCCGGCAAGCTGACCGACCGGTACGGCGGCGGCCCCATCGCCCTCTTCGGCGTCTTGGTCACGACCCTGCTCACGATCCCCTTCGCTCTGATCGGCGCCCACACCTCGATCCTGTGGCTGTCCGTGGCCATGTTCTTCCGCGGGACCGGCATCGGCTTCGGCTTCATGCCGGCGATGACGGCGGCCTTCGCGTCGCTCGATCGCTCCGAGCTCGCCGACGCCACGCCACAGCTGAACGTGCTCCAGCGCGTCGGCGGCTCGATCGGCACAGCCGTGCTCGCGGTCGTGCTCCAGCGGGCGCTGATCGGGGTCCACACCCTCAGTGGCGCGGCGGACGCATACGGGACGGCGTTCTGGGCTTCGACCCTGCTGGCCGCATTCTCGATCGTCCCCTGCCTCGTCCTCATGCGGGCCGAGCGCGCGGCTCGGCAGGCTCGCCGGGAGAGCGCGGCTCCGCCGGAGGTCCTGGCCGAGGCCATGGCGGCATGACGGCCACCGCCCGTCCCGATCCCACCATCGGCGACCAGCCCGAGCTGACCGACGGGCACGACGCGCTGGGCAAGGCGTTCAAGGGCGCGACGGCCGCCATGCGACGCCTGCGGGCTCGGGAGACTCACCGGCCCGGCGAATTGAGCTACGCCCAGTACTCGCTCCTGTTCGCTCTGCGTGAGCAGCGCGAGATGCCCACCAGCGAGCTGGCGCATGCCGCCGACCTCAGCCCAGCCAGCGCGACCGAGATGCTCGACGCTCTCGTCGAGGCCGGACTGGTGCATCGCCTGCGCTCCGACCTCGATCGGCGAGTGGTGCTCACCTCGCTGACCGATCGTGGCGCCGCCCTGCTCGAGAAGCGCCGTTCCCTGTTCGAGCCCCGCTGGCGGGCGGCGCTGGCCGAGTTCGACGAGACCGAGCTGATGTCCGCGGCGGCCGTGCTGGACCGCCTGCGGCAGATGTTCGACGAGTTCGCCGACGACGGCGACGTCAGCCGAAGCTGACGTTCCCGTCCAGGTGGGGCGTCCCCTGGCCGGCGCCGCGCACGGCGAAGCGGATGCCCGAGCCCTCCTCGCGCTCGCCGAACTCCACCGTCGCCGGAAGCAGAATCGGCTTGCGGAATGTGACCTCGACCTCGAATCGGCCGGGGAGATGCGGATCGAGCGCCGCGAGACATCGGGCCTTGGTCCACATCCCGTGGGCGATCGCGGTCGGGAAGCCGAACAGGCGAGCGCTGAGCGGATGGATGTGAATGGGATTCATGTCGCCCGACACCGATCCGTATCGGCGGCCTAGATCGCCTGGCAGCCTCCACGTCGCGGTCACGGGGAGATCGGCTTCCTGCTGGCGGTCACGATCGCCCTCGCCACCCTGGGGCGACGCGCCGCGTTTGAGGATGGTTGAGCTCTCCTCCCAGGCCACCTCGTCGCCGATGCGAGCCTCCGAGCGCAGGGTGAACTGCCGGCCGCGTGGGTGCGGCTTGAGCGGCGTCGCCGTTACCGTGAGCTCCAACCGCTCGCTGAGCAGGAGCGGCCGATGCTGGACGATGCGGTTGGCGATGTGGACCAGACCGAGCGCCGGGAACGGGAAGCTCGGGTCGGTCATCAGCGCCAGCTGGAGGGGGAAGGCCAGGACGTGCGGGTATGTGGCCGGGAGCCGGTCGCGCAACGGGAAGCTGCACACGCGGTCGTAGGCAGCCAGGCGCCCCCGATCCACGGCGACGTCCTCGAGGACCAGCGTGAGATCGGGCATCTCACGGCCGTTTCCCCCTCCCAGGAAGGGCAGCCTGGACGCCCCCGGGATCATCGCCGCCCCGGCGCGCGCGAACAGCGGCAACATGCCCGGTGGACTGGAGAGGACGCGCTCGGACATCGTCGGTCGTCCTAGGCCCCGATCAGGCTCTGGCCGCACACGCGGACGATGTTCCCGGTCACACCGGCCGAAGCGGGATTCGCGAACCAGGCGATGGTCTCGGCCACGTCAACCGGTAGGCCGCCCTGGGCCAGGCTGTTCATCCGCCGCCCGGCCTCACGGGTGGCGATCGGCATGGCGGCGGTCATCCGCGTCTCGATGAAGCCCGGGGCGACCGCGTTGAGCGTCGCGCCCCGCTGGGCCAGGATCGGCGCGTAGGTCTGCACGATCCCGATGATGCCCGCCTTCGAGGTTGAGTAGTTGGTCTGGCCCGCGTTGCCGGCGATCCCGCTGATCGAAGACACGCACACGATCCGGCCGTTCTCGCGAACCAGGTCGCGCTCGAACAGCTCGTGGTCGATTCGCTGCGGGGCGATCAGGTTGACGTCGATCACGGTGCTCCACAGGTCCTCGCTCATGCGCGCGAGCGTTTTGTCGCGCGTGACCCCGGCGTTGTGGACGACCACGTCGATCCCCCCGTGGTGATCCAGAACGTGACTGGCGATCGACGCCGGCGCATCCGGGTCGGTGATGTCGACGGTCAGCGACGACCCGCCGAGACGACCGGTCACGGCCGCCAGCTCGTCGGCCTGGGCGGGCACGTCGACGCCGAGCACGTGGGCCCCGTCACGGGCCAGGACGGTGGCAATCGACTCGCCGATCCCCCGCGAGGCGCCGGTCACGAGCGCGACCTTGCCGGCCAGGGGTCGCTCCCAGTCGATGTCCTGGTGGGACGCCGTCGGCACCTGAATCCGGACCACCTGCCCCGAGACGTAGGCCGACTTCGGCGAGAGCAGGAAGCGCATCGTCGACTCGATCTGGGCCTCGGCCTCGGGGGCCACGTACACGAGCTGGGCTGTCGACCCGCCCCGGACCTCTTTGGCGATCGAGCGCACGAGCCCTTCGAGCGCGCGCTGGGCCACCGCCTCCTGGGGATCCCGGCAGGATTCCGGCGGTCGCCCGAGCACGAGCACGCGCCCGGACTGGCGCACCCGGCGGATCGTGGGATGAAAGAAGGCCCAGGCCTCGCGCAGCGCGGCGCTGTCGCCGATCCCGCTGGCGTCGAACACGAGCGCCTTGAAGTCGTCCTCGGGCGAGGCCACCTCCGGATTGAAGATGCCGGCCTCGAGCCTGGCGTCGGCGGCCGCCCTGCGGACCTCGTCCTGCGGCGGCGTTCGCGTCGGGGCCTCGATCGCCGCGAGCACGTTCGCAACCGCACCGGTGAGGGCCGCCCCGGACGCCGCGCCCAGCAGCACGGGGCCGGTGATGACCAACTGTCCGGGCTCGTAGCGCTCGAGCGCCACCGGGACGGGCAGGCCGATCTGCTTGGTGACGATCTTCCCGATCGGGGTGTTGACGAGCTGCTGATAACGGTCGCTCATCTCAGGCCGCCTCCAGGATCGCGGTCACCCCGTTCCCGCCGGCGGCGCAGATCGAGATCAGGCCCCGTCCGGAGCCCTGCTGCTTCAGCGCCTTGGCCAGGCCGGCCAGGATCCGCCCGCCCGTCGCGGCGAACGGATGACCGGCGGCCAGCGAGCCGCCGTGGACGTTGATCTTGTCCGGGTCGATTGGGCCGAGCGGCTCCCGGAGATCGAGCCGCTCGCGGCAGAAGACCGGATCCTCCCAGGCCCTGAGCGTGCACAGGACCTGGGCGGCAAAAGCCTCGTGGATCTCATAGAAGTCGAAGTTCTGGAGCGTGAGGCCGGCGCGGGCGATCATCCGCGGCACCGCGTACGCCGGCGCCATCAGCAGGCCCTCGCGCTTGTGGACGTAGTCCACCGCGGCGGTCTGGGCGTCGACCAGGTAGGCCTGGGGTTCGAGTCCCTGCTCGGCCGCCCACTCCTCGCTGGCCAGCAGGACGGTCGAGGCGCCGTCGCTCAGGGGCGTCGAGTTGCCGGCCGTCATCGTGCCCTCCTGGCCGCCGAACACGGGCTTCAGCTTCGCCAGCTTCTCGACCGTCGTGTCCGGGCGCAGGTTCTGGTCGCGCTCCAGGCCCAGGTAGGGCGTGACGAGGTCGCCGAGGAACCCGGAGTCGTACGCGGCGGCCAGATTCCGGTGGCTGCGCACGGTCAGCTCGTCCTGCTCCTGGCGGCCGATCCCCCAGTCCTTGGCCATGATCGCCGTGTGTTCACCCATCGAGAGCCCGGTGCGCGGCTCGGCGTTACGAGGTATCTCCGGGACGATCTGCTGCGGACGCAGCTTCGTCAGGGCCCTGAGGCGCGCGGCGTTCGACTTGGCCCGGTTGAGCTCCAGCAGCACCTGGCGCAGGTCCTCACCGACCGCGATCGGGGCGTCCGAGGTCGTGTCGACGCCGCCGGCGATCGCGCTCTGCACCTGACCGAGGGCGATCTTGTTGCCGACCAGGATCGCCGTCTCCAGGCCGGTGCCGCACGCCTGCTGGACGTCGTAGGCCGGGGTCTCCGGGGCGAGTCTCGAGCCCAGAACGCACTCCCTCGTCAGGTTGAAGTCGCGGCTGTGCTTGAGGACGGCGCCGGCGGCGACCTCACCGATGACCTGGCCCTCGAGGCCGAACCGCTCGGCCAGCGTGTCGAGCGTGGTCGTGAGCATGTCCTGCTCGGAGGCCCGGGCGTACGGGCCGTTCTGGCGCGCGAACGGGATCCGAACCCCGCCGAGCACGGCCACGCGGCGTGTGTTCATCCGCACTGCTCCTGAGGTACGGGGGGGTGGCGCACGCCTTAATTATTTACAGACCCGTAGCTTTTATTCGTCAGTACTCCCGGTGGAGGTGCTGAACGCGCCGCCGGCGGTGGCCCTTCGAACCAACGCCGGAGCCAGCGTGCGCGCAGCGGCGGCCAGCCAGTACGGACGCGGGACGTACCGCTCGGCCTTGCCGCCGGGTCCGGCCTCGACGATCGCCTCGGCCACCACCTCGGGGCGCGAGACGATCCAGCGCGTCGCCGCGCGCGCCCGCAGCTCGTGCGCCGGGAAGCCCTCGGTGGCCACGAACCCGGGCAGCACCAGGCCCACGTGCACGCCGTGGGGCTGCTCCTCTGCGGAGAGCGCGTCGCTCCAGCCGGCGAGCGCGAACTTGCTGGCCGAGTAGGCGCCCGAGTTCGGGCGCGACACGCGCGCCGCGGTGCTGGCCACATTGACGATCGACACCCGCCGGCTGGTCAGCGCGGCCGTCCGGCGCAGCGGCGGCAGCAGCGCCTCGGTCAGCCTGACCGGAGCTTCGAAGTTGAGCTTCATATGCCGCTCGACGTTCGCCCATCCCCCTTCGTCGAACCGGGCCCGCCACGATCGCCCAGCGTTGTTGACAAGCAGATCCAAGCGCCCGTGTTCGCTCATGAGAGCGTCGAGCACCCGCCCGGGCGCGTCCGGTGCCGTGAGGTCGACGGCGACGACGGTGGCACCGCCGAGCTCGTCGGACAGAGTCCGCAGGCGCTCCTCGCGGCGGGCGACGAGAACGAGTTGGGCTCCGGGCTCGCGGGCCAGCCGGCGAGCCGTGGCCTCGCCGATCCCGCTCGAGGCGCCGGTCACCACGGCCACGAATGGCTCGGTCACGCCGCCGGAGGCTACAGCCGTCGCGTCTATCCGAGACCGGCCGCGAACACCGAGTTCGGCTCGTACCCGCTGAACGTCACGCTCCGAGCGAACGGCTGCTGCGTGTTTACGATCACGCAGTAGCTGCGCAGCCGGTTCGTGCTCGGCACGCAGCTGCGGTAGATGCTGCCGGCCTGGATCGTGTACGTGTCAAGGAGGGCCAGGTTCCCGAGAAAGGGCGCCTTGGCGTGGGCCCCGATCCACGCCTCGGCGCGGACGATCGCATCCCGCATCGCGTTCTGGTGAGCGACGACGGTCGGGTGGTGAACGATCCCGGCGGCGAGAAGCGCCGCTGACACCATGACCACGGCCGCCGTGCCGGCGTAGTTGTGAGCCACGACGCGCGGCAGGTCCGGCCGGGACCGCCGCAACAGCGCGCCGAGTGGGCGGGACAGGAACAGCACCGCGATCAGGCTCAGCACCAACCCCGCGAGTGCGGCGCCCACCACCGACTCCGCGTCCCCGGCTGGCGGCAGCGCGTGTCCCACCACGGCGTCGACGGCGACCAGGACGACGAACACCCGCCAGAGCCAGGCGCCGCGCCGCCGCCACCGCAAGCGGGCGAGCCAGCCATGGTCCATTCGCCGAAGGGTAAGCCAGATCGCCCGGCTGTTGGGGTAAGCTCGAATCACCCTGACAGGGGCCGGAACGGAGATCCCGGAGCGGCCCACGAACGGTCGGACGGAGATCCCGATTCGGCAAGGAAGAAGGGAAATTCAGAGGATGGCGACCAATATCGCTGAGCCGGCTACCGGCGGGGCTGCTTTCACCGCTCACCTCACGCTCGAAGACCGTATCTGGCTGCTCCGTGCGATGCTGCTGATGCGCGGGCTGGAGGAACGCGCGATGACTCTGTACCGCCAGGGCAAGGTTCCGGGCTCCTTCTACGACGGCTACGGCCAGGAGGCGGTGTCGGCCGGCGCGGCGTTCGCGATGGGACCGGAGGACCGGCTCTGCATCCTGCATCGCGACCTCGCCGCCCACCTGATCCGCGGCGTCACGCCGGCGCAGATCCTCGGCCAGTACCTCGGCCGTGAGACCGGCATCACCCACGGGCGCGACGGCAACGTGCACTTCGGCGACCGGCGGCTCGGCTGCGTCGGGATGGTCTCGATGCTCCCCGACATGATGCTCGTGGCCACCGGGATGGCGATGGCCTTCAAGCTCCGTGGCGAGCGCCGTTGCGCCCTGACCTGGTTCGGCGACGGCTCGACGTCCCGGGGCGACTTCCACGAGGCGATGAACTGGGCCGGCGTGCAGAAGCTTCCGGTCGTGTTCATCCTCGAGAACAACCAGTACGCCTATTCAACCCCGCTGGACAAGCAGTTCGCCGTCGACCCGGTCGAGCGCGCCGCCGCCTACGGGTTCGTCGGCGTGACCGTGGACGGCAACGACGTCGAGGCCATGTTCGAGGCCGCGCGGGCCGCGCGAGAGCGCGCCCTGGCCGGCGAGGGCCCGACGCTGATCGAGGCCGTGACCATGCGGATGCACGGCCATGCCGCCCACGACGACATGAAGTACGTCCCCAAGGAGCAGGTCGAGGAATGGCGCAAGCGCGACCCGATCGACCGGCAGGAGACGAGGCTGCGCGAAGCCGGCGTCGACGTGGACTCGATCCGCACCGCCGTACAGGCGGAGATCGACGCCGCCGCCGAGGAGGCGCTGGCCTCCCCCATGCCCGACCCGGCCACGGCCACCGACGGCGTCTTCTGTGAGGGCGAGGCGGAGCCGTTGGGCGACGGCATCCCCCGGTGGAGCGGTTTCCTCGAGCCGGCGGCCTCGAGCGGTGGGGCGCGCTCCTGATGGCCACCCTGACCTATCTCCAGGCCATCTCTTCGGCGCTCCGCGACGAGCTCCGCAGCGACCAGCGAGTGCTCATGATGGGCGAGGACATCGGCGTGTTCGGCGGCGCGTTCAAGGTCACCGACGGGTTCATCGAGGAGTTCGGCCCTGACCGGGTCATGGACACGCCGCTGGCCGAGTCGGCCATCATCGGCACCGCGATCGGCGCCGCCGTGGTCGGCATGCGGCCGGTGTGCGAGATGCAGTTCGCGGACTTCATCTCCTGCGGGTTCGACCAGTTGGTCAACGTCGCCGCCAAGATGCACTACCGCCAGGGCCTCGCCGTCCCGATCACGGTCCGGCTGCCATCGGGTGGCGGCTTCTCGGGCGGTCCCTTCCATTCCCAGAACCCCGAGGCGTGGTTCATGCACGCCCCGGGGATGAAGGTCGTGGCTCCCTCGACGGCCGCCGATGCCAAGGGCCTGCTCCACGCGGCCATCCACGACCCGAACCCGGTCTGCTACATGGAGCACAAGTACCTGTACCGCCGGGTCAAGGGGGAGGTGCCCGACGGCGTGTTCGAGACCCCATTCACGGCCCGGATCGCCCGCCCCGGCTCAGACCTCGCGGTCATCGCCTACGGCGCGATGGTTCAGGTCGCGCTCGACGCCACCGAAGATCTCGACGGCGCCTCGGTGGAGGTCCTCGACCTCCGCTCGCTCGTGCCCCTCGACGAGGAGGCCATCCTCGACTCGGTCGCCCGGTGCTCGAAGGTGGTGATCGTCGACGAGGCCAACTCGATGTGCGCCGCGGGCGCCCAGGTGGCTGCGGTGATCGCCGAGCGCGGCTTCGAATCGCTCGACGGTCCCGTCGTCCGGGTCGCGACACCTGACGTCCCGATCCCGTTCTCGCCGCCCCTCGAGCAGGCCGTGATCCCCACCGTGGAGCGCGTGAGGGAGGCGTGCCGTGAGCTCCTCGCGTACTGAGCCGTCGGGTACCGCGACACTCGTCGACGTGACCATGCCCCAGATGGGCGTGTCCGTCGCCGAGGGCACGATCGTCGCCTGGCGCGTGGAGGTCGGTGACCGGATCGAGGCCGACGCGACCATCTGCGACATCTCGACCGACAAGATCGACACCGAGGTCCCCGCCCCGGTCAGTGGCGTGGTCGCCGAGATCCTCGTTGCCCTCGAGGAGACCGTTCCGGTGGGGACCGTGCTCGCCCGCATCGCGGCCGCGGACGGAGTGGGCGGTGCGCCGGCCGCGGCCCCCGTGGCGGCGCCCAGCGAGCCCGCGGCCCCGACGGGCAACGGAGCCCCTCCCACTCCCAGCACCCAGACCGACGGCGCGCGCCGCTACTCCCCCGTCGTCCAGCGAATCGCCGCCGAGCACGGAATCGATCTGGCCGACGTGCCCGGCACCGGCCGGGACGGCCGCGTACGCAAACAGGACGTGCTCGCCTTCATCGAGTCGGCCGGGGCTCAGGAAGCGCCGCTGCATATCGAGAGCCCGTACCGGCCCGAGCCGGTGCCCGCACGCCCGGCGCCCGCGGCGGCCGTGGCCCCCGCCACCGCCACGGCGGCCGCCGCGTCGGCAGCCGCCGCGCCGGCGGCCGCCGCCTCGGCCGCTGCACCCGGCCAGCTCTCCCGCATGCGCCGCCAGATCGGCGAACACATGAAGCGCTCGCTCGAGACCGCTGCCACCTGTACCACGTGGATCGAGGTCGACTTGGCCCGAGTGCAGGCGGCCCGGGCTCAGCTGGGCGTCACCGCGCTCGCGTTCGTGGCCCGGGCCTCGATCGACGCCATCCGTGAGTACCCGGCGCTCAACGCCTGGCTCGACGGCGAGCAGTACACCCTCCACCGTGGCGTGAACCTGGGGATCGCGGTGTCGCTGGGCGACGACGGATTGATCGTCCCGGTGATCCACAACGCTCACGAGCTCGCGGTCGAGGGCCTCGCCGCCCGGATCAAGGACCTGGCCCGCCGCGCCCGGTCTCGGGAGCTGACGCCGGATGACGTCCGCGGCGGGACGTTCACGATCACCAACCCCGGGCAGTTCGGGTCGATCATGGCCACCCCGATCATCAACCTGCCACAGGTCGCGATCCTGGACTTCGAGGCCGTGATCAAGCGCCCCGTGGTCGTGACCGACGCCGACGGCAACGACTCGATCGCCATCAGGCCGATGACCATCCTCGGCCTGAGCTGGGACCACCGCGCGCTCGACGGCGCCCTCTCGGCCCAGTTCCTGGCCGCGGTCAAGCGCCACCTGGAGTCGGTTTGACCCGCGCGCCCGGGCTCGGGGTGCCCGAGCTGTGGGTCTGCCACCTCGGGACGGTCGAGTACCGCGAGGCGCTCGCGCTCCAGGAGCAGGTCCGCGAGCTTCGCCAGCAGGACCGGCTACCGGACGTTCTCCTGACGCTCGAGCACTGGCCCGTCTACACCCGGGGCCGGCGCTCCGGTCCCGGTGAGTTGCCGATGGGCGAGGACTGGTACCGGATGCAGGGGATCGACATCGTCGAGACCGATCGCGGCGGCAAGGTCACGTACCACGGCCCGGGCCAGCTGGTCGGCTACCCGATCGTCCGCGTCGACGACGTAGTCGCATACGTGCGGACGCTCGAGACGGCTCTGTCGACGGCGCTGGCCGAGGAGGGCATTGACGCGCACGGGCGGCCCGAGGACGGCCCTGACTACACGGGCGTCTGGGTGGAGAACCGGAAGATAGCGTCGATCGGCGTGCACGTCGCGCGCGGCGTCACCACGCACGGGTTCGCCGTCAACGTCGAGAACGACCTGCAGCCGTTCAACTGGATCGTTCCCTGCGGCCTCGAGGACGTGCGGATGACCTCACTGATCAAGGAGACCGGTCGGCTCGCCGGCCAGATGAAGTGCTTCCGGCGTCGGGTGGCGTTCCAGGTGGCCGAGGCGCTCGGAAGGCGGCAGCGGTTGGTGAGCCGCGCACGTCTGGAGAGCGCGGGCGCGGTGCCACTAGCGCCAACAGCGTCGGCTCCAGCTCCCGCGGCCTCAGCATGACCTGGCGCCAGGTTGTCCGGATGGGTCGCCAGCCGGCGACCGTCGCGCGCTGATCGCGTCGGGGATCGCGCTCACGCGCCTGGCGGGTTCCGTGGAACTTGGCGCCGTCGGTCTCCACGATCACCCGCTGCTGGTACCACACGAAGTCACCCCGGATCATCGGCTCGCCGTCGCCCAGGTCGACCCACCGGTTGACCCTCGGCGCGGGTAGCCCGAGTCGGCGGCACATCGCCAGGAACGCCTCCTCGAGGTGACTGTTCAGGTGGGGCAGGTGGTGGTGGGCGGGCCGCGAACGTTGTTATGTGCTGTTTGGGTCGCCGTCGTATGAGCAGTTGGCCGCGTTGGTGGTGGAGCAGGCGGTGGTGATCGAGGAGCTGCGGGGCGAGGTCGTTGAGTTGCGGGCGGAGGTTGCGGAGTTGAGGCGTCGGTTGGCGCAGAACTCGCGTAACTCGTCGCGGCCGCCGTCCTCGGACGGGTTCTCGAAGCCGGCGCCGAAGAGCCTGCGGCGCCCGTCGGGTCGCAAGCAGGGCGGCCAGCCGGGGCATCGGGGTGGGCATCTGGAGAAGGTCGCGGTGCCGGACGAGGTGGTCGATCACCTTCCGCAGGTGTGCGCTGGCTGCCAGGGCGACCTTTCAGACAGCGACGCTGTCGGGCATCTCGCGCGACAGGTGTTCGAGTTGCCGGAGATCCGTTTGCGCGTCAGCGAGCATCGCGCGCACACGCGGCGGTGCGCGTGCGGGCATGAGACGACCGCCGCGTTCCCGCAGGCGCTCAGCGCGCCGGCGCAGTACGGGCCGCGGCTTCGGGCGCTGGGGGTCTATCTGACCGCCCGCCAGCATTTGCCCTATCACCGCGCCGCCGAGCTGTTCTATGACTGGTTCGGGGTGCGGATCTCGACCGGGACGTTGGCCGCGTTCGTGGCTCAGGGAGCGGACGATCTGGTCCCGTTCCTGGACGAGGTTCATGAGCAGCTCTGCCGCGCTGAGGTCGCGCATTTTGATGAGACCGGCGCGCGCGTGGAAGGCCGCCTGCGCTGGCTACATGGCGCCAGCACCAGCCGCCTGACGTACTACGCGATCCACGATCGGCGTGGTGTGGAGGGAATCAACCACGCCGGGGTGCTGCCTAACTTCACCGGGATCGCGATCCACGACGGCTTTCACTGCTACCGCCAGTACCCGCAGGCGACGCACGCGCTCTGCAACGCCCACCACCTACGCGAACTGCTCAGCGTGATCGAGCAAGACCAGCACGGCACACAGACCTGGGCGCAGGACATGGACCGGCTCCTGCGAGCGCTCAACCGCGCCGTCGAGAACGCTAAAGCGGACGACCGCGCGGCGCTCAGCCCGCGACAGCTGGCCCGCTACCACGCCCGCTACCGCAAGATCATCGCCCTGGGCCAACGGCAGAACCCCCCGCCCACGGTCCGCACCGGCAAACGCGGCCCGATCGCCAAGAGCGCCGCCGCCAACCTCCTCGCCCGCCTGGACCGCGACCGCGAGCACGTCCTGCGCTTCGCGCACGACTTCCGCGTCCCGTTCGACAACAACCTGATCGAACGCGACATCCGCATGGTCAAGCTCCAACAAAAGATCTCAGGCTGCTGGCGCACCACCACCGGCGCTGACCGATTCCTCGCCATCCGCGCCTACATCAGCACCGCCGGCAAACACGGCCACCACGTCACCCGCGCCCTAACCCAGCTCGCCGCGCGCAAGCCGTGGACGATCCCGGCCACCTGAACAGACACCCTCGAGCTCGCTTTCCGTCGGCGTGGTGCCGATGTAGTGCTCCTCGAGGAGGGCGCGGATCTTGGCCGCCGCGGGTCTGGTGCGGTTGCGCTCGAGCTGGTCCTCGATCGCCCCTAGGTCGAAGACGTCGAGGATCTCCGCCTGATCGAACGCGCGCTCGAGCGAGCGGCGGTTCACGACCGCCGCGAGGTCGAACAGGGTCCGGGCGACCGTGGTGCAGGGGATGCCGTTGAGGACGGTTACGTCTGCGCCGGTGAGCGTCGTTGAGCGATGGATATCGATGGTCGAGTGCGCGCGGCCGCGGCGGCTGGGCACGGTGACGTCGATCTTCCGCCGGTCGGTCCGGCGCAGCTCGTGCAGCGCCGCGGCCGTCCGGTGCGACAGCACCGCTCCGGGCCCGCAGGCCAGGACGGCGGCCATCCGTCGACCTTCGCGGGTGAGGAGTGCCTCCGGGACGAGAGCGTAGACCGCGCGATGGATGCGGTGAAGGCGCCCGGCGGCGGCACGCTTCCGAACGCGCGAGGCGTCGAGTCCGAGCTGACGCAGCTGTTCGAGCCCGAGCACCGCGTGCTGTCGCGCCGCGAGCGCTGCGATCGTCACATCCGCGGGAGCCTGGTCGAGAAACGGGAACATGCGGTGACTGTTCAGGTGGGGCAGGTGGTGGTGGGCGGGCCGCGAACGTTGTTATGTGCTGTTTGGGTCGCCGTCGTATGAGCAGTTGGCCGCGTTGGTGGTGGAGCAGGCGGTGGTGATCGAGGAGCTGCGGGGCGAGGTCGTTGAGTTGCGGGCGGAGGTTGCGGAGTTGAGGCGTCGGTTGGCGCAGAACTCGCGTAACTCGTCGCGGCCGCCGTCCTCGGACGGGTTCTCGAAGCCGGCGCCGAAGAGCCTGCGGCGCCCGTCGGGTCGCAAGCAGGGCGGCCAGCCGGGGCATCGGGGTGGGCATCTGGAGAAGGTCGCGGTGCCGGACGAGGTGGTCGATCACCTTCCGCAGGTGTGCGCTGGCTGCCAGGGCGACCTTTCAGACAGCGACGCTGTCGGGCATCTCGCGCGACAGGTGTTCGAGTTGCCGGAGATCCGTTTGCGCGTCAGCGAGCATCGCGCGCACACGCGGCGGTGCGCGTGCGGGCATGAGACGACCGCCGCGTTCCCGCAGGCGCTCAGCGCGCCGGCGCAGTACGGGCCGCGGCTTCGGGCGCTGGGGGTCTATCTGACCGCCCGCCAGCATTTGCCCTATCACCGCGCCGCCGAGCTGTTCTATGACTGGTTCGGGGTGCGGATCTCGACCGGGACGTTGGCCGCGTTCGTGGCTCAGGGAGCGGACGATCTGGTCCCGTTCCTGGACGAGGTTCATGAGCAGCTCTGCCGCGCTGAGGTCGCGCATTTTGATGAGACCGGCGCGCGCGTGGAAGGCCGCCTGCGCTGGCTACATGGCGCCAGCACCAGCCGCCTGACGTACTACGCGATCCACGATCGGCGTGGTGTGGAGGGAATCAACCACGCCGGGGTGCTGCCTAACTTCACCGGGATCGCGATCCACGACGGCTTTCACTGCTACCGCCAGTACCCGCAGGCGACGCACGCGCTCTGCAACGCCCACCACCTACGCGAACTGCTCAGCGTGATCGAGCAAGACCAGCACGGCACACAGACCTGGGCGCAGGACATGGACCGGCTCCTGCGAGCGCTCAACCGCGCCGTCGAGAACGCTAAAGCGGACGACCGCGCGGCGCTCAGCCCGCGACAGCTGGCCCGCTACCACGCCCGCTACCGCAAGATCATCGCCCTGGGCCAACGGCAGAACCCCCCGCCCACGGTCCGCACCGGCAAACGCGGCCCGATCGCCAAGAGCGCCGCCGCCAACCTCCTCGCCCGCCTGGACCGCGACCGCGAGCACGTCCTGCGCTTCGCGCACGACTTCCGCGTCCCGTTCGACAACAACCTGATCGAACGCGACATCCGCATGGTCAAGCTCCAACAAAAGATCTCAGGCTGCTGGCGCACCACCACCGGCGCTGACCGATTCCTCGCCATCCGCGCCTACATCAGCACCGCCGGCAAACACGGCCACCACGTCACCCGCGCCCTAACCCAGCTCGCCGCGCGCAAGCCGTGGACGATCCCGGCCACCTGAACAGACACACATGCTTCCCGTTTCTCGACCAGGCTCCGACACGCGACGCATGGTGCCCGGTATCTCGTCACGCGTGGGAAACGCTCTGCAACACCTCGGTGACAATGAGGCCGAGCGCTAGCCTTCGAGTGTGAGCGAAGTGGCCAAAGCCAAGGCGTCTGGGACCGCGGAGCGCGCCCACGCGACCCGCTCGCGCGCCAACCCGGGCGGGATCGCGGACGTGCTCCAGATCCTCGGGCCTGACGTGCAACCGCACCGGGGGCGCAAGCCGCCCTGGTTCAAGGTGCCGGCCCCGGGTGGGCCGCGCTATCGCGAGCTCCAGAAGCTGATCACCGAGGAGAACCTGCACACGGTGTGCCAGGAGGCCGCGTGCCCGAACATCGGCGAGTGCTGGCAGCGAGGTACGGCCACGTTTATGATCCTCGGCGACACGTGCACGCGGCGCTGCGGCTTCTGCAACGTCAAGACGGGCAAGCCCACGTGGAATGACCCGCTCGAGCCGGCGCGCGTCGCCCGCAGCGTCGCGCGGATGGGCCTGAGGCACGCGGTGATCACCAGCGTCGACCGCGACGACCTACCGGACTACGGGGCCTCGGCGTTCGTCGGCGTCATTCGCCAGATCCGCCGCCAGGCCCCCGAGTGCCAGGTCGAGGTGCTGACTCCCGACTTCCGCGGCGAGGAGATGCCACTGGCCAGGCTCATCGCCGAGCGACCGGACGTCTTCAACCACAACGTCGAGGTCGTGCCGCGGCTGTATCCGGTCGCCCGGCGCGGCTCCACGTTCCCCCGGTCGTGCCGGGTCCTGCGCAACGCCAGGGAGATGGGCGGGGACGAGCTGGTGACCAAGTCGGGGCTGATGGTCGGCCTCGGCGAGACCTTCGAGGAGATGGTGGACGCGCTCGGGACGCTGCGCGATAACCACGTCCAGATCCTGACCATCGGCCAGTATCTGCGGCCGACCGAGCAGCATCTGCCGATCGTGCGCTACTGGCATCCGGACGAGTTCAAGGCGCTCGAGCGGGCCGCGTACGAGCTCGGATTCGAGCACGTCGCGGCCGGCCCGCTGGTGCGCAGCAGCTACCACGCGGATGAGCACGTGCGGCAGTCGCAGGCGGGGGTCGGCCCGCTGGCGCGGGTTGGTGGCGCGGGGGTCGGCCCGCTGGCGCGGGTTGGTGGCGCGGGGGTCGGGCCGCTGGCGCGGGTTGGTGGCGCGGGGGTCGGCCCGCTGGCGCGGGTTGGTGGCGCGGGCGACGACCCGCTGGCGGGCGACCGTGGCACGCCGCTGGCCGAGGCGGCCGGGGCATGAAGCGGCGCACGCTGATCATCTGCCTGGCCGTGCTCGCCTGTGCGGCCCTGATTCTCGCCCCGGCGGCGCTCGCGGCCGGCGGTGGGGGCTCGGCCGGGTTCGGTGGGGGTGGCGAGGGCGGCAGTGGCGGCGGCGGCAAAGGCGCCGGGCTGTTCATCCTGATCCAGATCCTGATCCGGGTCGCGGTGCTCGGCCACGGCCTCGGGGCCCTGTTCATCCTCGCCGTGGTCCTGGTCGTCGTCTTCTTCCGGGTCGTCGTTCCGCGGGCGCAGGCCTCCTGGTCGGCCCGTCAGAATCAGGGCCGGGCGGCGAAGCGGCGGACCGCGAAGCGTGAGCGTCGGGTGGAGCTGGCCGCGGCGGAGGCGGCCGAGGAGGATCCGACGTTCGCTCCCGACGCGGTCAAGCCGGCCGCGGCGCAGTTGTTCAAGAACGTCCAGTCGGCCTGGGACGCCGGGGACCGCGCCCGGCTCGCCCAGCTCCTCTCGCCGCAACTGATGATCGAATGGGAGCGCCGGCTCGACGACTTCGACCACCGTGGCTGGCGCAACCACGTCGAGCCGCTCGAGGAGCCGAGCGTGGAGTACGTCGGCCTGACGCACCGCGGCGACCAAAGCCAGGACCGGGTGGTCGTGCGGGTCCAGGCGCGAATCCGAGACTACGTCGTGGACGCCCGCGGGAATCACATCAAGCGCGTCGGCCGCCTGAGCGAGACGGTCACGCTGCGTGAGTTCTGGACGCTGGCCAAGAGCCCAAGCGGACAGTGGATCCTGGCCTCGATCGAGCAGGGGGCCGAGGGCCAGCACACGCTCGACGATCAGATCGTGGCCACGGCTTGGTCAGACGAGCAGGGAATGCACGACGAGGCGCTGGTCGAGGGCGCCGTCCACGAGGCCGTTCCCGACGGCACGAAGATCGCCGAGGTCGCGGACCTGAACTTCGACGGCGACGCCCACGCGGCCGCTCTCGACCTCAGCCTGGCCGATGGGCGCTTCGCTCCTGACGTGCTCGAGGTGGCGGCGCGTCAGGCCGTGGCGGCTTGGGCCGAGGCGGTCGACGGCAGCGACCGACGCCTCAAGGCGATCGCCACCCCGCAGGCGGTTCGGGAGCTGCTGCATCCAGGGAGCGATCGCACCCGGCTCGTGGTCCGCGGCCCGGTGGTCAAGCGGATCCGGATCGTCGGGCTCGACCCGGCGGCCGCGCCGCCGACGATGGCCGTCGAGGTCGACGTCGTGGGCCGGCGCTACCTGGAGGACCGCGACACGACCGAGGTCGTCGCGGGCAGCCGCTCCCGGTCAACCGGGTTCACCGAGCACTGGACGTTCGCGCTCGACGGAGACGGGGAGGTGCCGTGGCGGATCGTCCTCATCGGCGCCCCGGCCGCTCCCGTCGCCCGCGCGTAGACCGCATCTGGGCGGCCAGCCGCCGCGCAGCGATTCCGGTGGCCGAGCAGCCTAAGCTCCGGGCCCGTGATACCGATCAAGGACAACATCCCGACCGATCGGTTCCCGTTCGTCACGGCAGCGCTGGTCGTCGTGAACTTCCTGGTCTACTTCCTGGCCATCCGGCATGGGGGGTCGTTGGTCAGCGGGCCGACCAGCCAGCAGGAGGTCAAGTACGGGGCGATCCCGTTCGCCCTGACCCATCCCGGCTATCACTGCCAGCTGCTGCAACTTGCCGCGAACAGCACGATCGGCTGCCGGCGGGGGCCCGTGCCGGACACGATCACCACGTGGCAGACGGTCTTCACCTCGATGTTCATGCACGCCTCGATCATCCACATCGGCGGCAACATGATCTTTCTGTGGATCTTCGGCAACAACGTCGAGGACGCGATGGGACCGGCCAAGTTCCTGGTCTTCTACCTCGCCGGCGGGATCGCGGCGCTGGCCCTTCAGGTCGCGGTGGCCCCGAATTCGGAGGTCCCCACGCTGGGCGCCTCGGGCGCGATCGCCGCCGTCCTGGGGGCGTACATCGTCCTGTATCCCCGGGCCAAGGTGCTGACGCTCGTGCTGATCATCTTCTTCTTCACGGTAATCGAGCTCCCGGCGTGGGTGCTGCTGGGCATCTGGTTCGCCATTCAGGCCGTGTTCGGCGCGACCGGCCTGACCACTGCCACCGGTGGGGGTGCCGGGGTCGCATACTTCGCCCATGTCGGCGGGTTCGCGTTCGGCCTGCTCACAGTTCGGCTCCTGGCCACCCGCCGCCGACCGGTCCCGGCCCGCTAATCGTGTACTGATCGCCTTGCGCTTCGTCGTCTTCACGCTGGCGGTGGTGTTCATCTGCACGATGCTGGTCCTGACCGCGCTCGACTTCACAAATAACGGCGTGACGGTGGTGGGGGTGCTCGGCGCCCTGGTCATCGGCGTCTGCGGCATCGGGATCATCGGGGCGTTGCTGCACCCGCCGCGAAAATGAGCGATCGGCTGACCGTGCTCCAGGGAGGACAGGCCCGCCGCGGGCGCCGGCTCCGGCGAGGTCGGAACCGGCCGCTGGGGCGGCGGACGTTCGACGGTCGAGACCGCGGCCGCGGATGGCTTGGTTTCGCCGCCTTCGGGCTGGGCGTGACGCTCGTCGTCCTGCTCGCGTTCATGGCTCCCAAGGCATTCGGACCGGCGCCGCGCGAGGTGGCCCACGGCCGGGCCGCCTCGCTGCGCTCGCCCCCGGCGGTCACCCGGAGCAGCTACGGCCTGGTGCTGGCCCCGCCGCAGGAGCGGATCAGCGTCAAGCTGAAGCTGGGGCTGACCAGTGGCCTACTGTTCGATGTCAGGACCGGCGCGGTGCTGTGGGAGCTCAATCCGCAGCGGGTGGTGCCGATCGCCAGCCTGACCAAGATGATGACCGCGCTGGTGGTGCTCATGCGCTCGAGTCCGAGCGATCGCGTGCTCATCACGCCGGCCGCGGTCCACTTCACCGGCTCGGGAGTGGGCCTGCTTCCGCTGCACAAGCGGGTTCCCGAGCTGGCGCTGCTGTACGGACTGCTGCTGCCGTCGGGCAACGATGCGGCGATCGCCCTGGCCCAGCACGTGGCCGGAACCCAGCCCCGCTTCATCTCGCTGATGAACGCGCACGCGCAGCAGCTCGGTCTGCACTGCACTCACTTCAACTCGGTCTCCGGGGTGGTCGACGTGGACAACCACTCGTGCGCCCCCGATCTCGCCCTCATGGCCCACGAGGTGCTCGAGCAACCGCTCCTGGCCCGGATCGTGGCCTCGGCGAGCGTGGTCACGCCCTTCCCGATCAAGGGAGGCAAGCTCTTCCTGTACAACAACAACCCGCTGCTCGTCGAGAACTACCCGGGCACCGATGGCGTCAAGACGGGTTTCACCGACGCCGCCGGCCAGTGCCTCGTGGCGACGGCGCGTCGTGGTCGCAACTGGCTCGGCGTCGTGCTGCTGCACTCGGGCGACACGGCGGCGCAGGCGGAGACGCTCCTGAACGCCGGGTTCGCGAGGTTGGGGGCAGGCTGAGGCGGGAGGGGACCGCGGGGGCGAGGACCCGGCGACGGCACCGGGCTTGCGATCACGCCCGGCGGTATGCAAAGCTGCCCCGCCTTGGCCAACGTCGTAGGACAGCGGATTCGCCGCCGCGAAGATCCCCGGTTCCTCACCGGCCAGGGGAACTACGTCGATGACCTGCACCTCCCTGGAGCGCTGCACACGACGTTCGTTCGCTCCCCGTGGGCGCACGCCCGGATCAATGGGATCGACACGTCCGCGGCGGCGGCGCTCCCCGACGCCCACGTTTTCACCGCCGCCGACATCGGCCTCGGCAAGCGCCCGCCGGCGTTCGTCGAGATGGACGAGTTCTTCCACCGTCCGGTCATAGCCCGCGACCGGGTCAGGTTCGCGGGCGAGGTCGTCGCCGTCGTGCTCGCGCCCAGCCGCGAGCGGACGGTCGACGCCGCCGAGCTGGTGGAGGTCGAGTACGAGCCGCTGCCGGTGGTGACGAACCCGGCGGAGGCGGTCAAGGACGAGGTGCTGCTGTTCGAGGAAGCGGGCACGAACGTCTGCATCCAGCGGCCCGCGGCCAGTACCGAGGAGGAGCTGTTCGAGGGGTGTGAGGTCCTCGCGGCGGGCAACCTGACCAGCCAGCGGCTCGCGGCCTGCCCGATCGAGCCTCGGGCCACGGCGGCCCGGGTCGAGGAGGACGACCGGCTGACCGTGTGGATCTCGACCCAGACCCCGCACCAGGACCGCAGCGGGCTCGCGGCGGCGCTCGGCCTGGCTCCCGAGATGATCCGGGTCCTGGCCCCGGACGTCGGCGGAGGCTTCGGCGCCAAGGGCCTGTCGATGGAGGATCTGCTTATCGCGTGGCTGGCCCGGGCGACCGGCCGCCCGGTGCGCTGGACCGAGACCCGCAGCGAGAACCTGATCGCGATGGGTCACGGACGCGCCCAGCAGATCACGTTCCGGATCGGCGGGGACCGCGACGGGACCGTGAAGGCTCTGAAGCTGAGCCTGCTCCAGGATGCCGGCGCGTATCCGGGGATCGGGGCGTTTCTGCCCAACCTAACCGCACTGATGGCCAGCGGCGTCTACCGGATCCCTAAGATCGACGTCGACCTGAAGGCAGTGGTGACCAACACGACGCCGACCGGCGCGTATCGCGGCGCCGGCCGCCCCGAGGCCACGCAGGTGGTCGAGCGCGCGATCGACACGTTCGCGGCCGAGCTCGAGCTCGACCCGGCCGAGGCCCGCCGGCGCAACTTCGTTCCCCCCGAGGCGTTCCCGTTCACCACCGCGGCCGGAGCCCAGTACGACTCGGGCGAGTACGCTCGCGCGCTCGACCTGGCCCTGGAGCGGGCCGGCTACGAGCAGCTGCGCAGCGAGCAGGCCCGGCGCAGGGAGCAGGGGGCGGTCCGCCAGCTGGGGATCGGCCTCAGCACCTACGTTGAGATCACCAACGGGGTCGGCGAGGGGGAATTCGGCGCCGTCGAGATCACGCCCCATGGCCAGGCGATCATCAAGACGGGGTCGTTCTCCCACGGCCAGGGCCACGAGACCACGTTCGCCCAGATCGCGGCCGACCGGCTCGGGCTGCCGATCGAGCAGATCACGGTGATCAAGGGCGACACCGATGCGGTGCCTCGGGGGACGGGCACGTACGGCTCCAAGTCCGTGCAGATCGGAGGACTCGCGGCCTCGATGGCCGCCGATCAGGTCGTCGAGCGCGGCAAGGAACTGGCGGCCGAAGAACTCGAGGCCAATGCCGCGGATATGTTGCTCGACCTCGACGCCGGGCGCTTCCACGTTGCCGGCGCCCCCCAGCCCGGGCTCAGCTGGGCCGATCTGGCCGGCCGCCTGAACGAGAAGAGTCGCCTGGAAGAACTCAGCGCCGCGGTCGACATGGACGGGTCCCAGCCGTCGTTCCCGTTCGGCGCCCACGTCGCGGTGGTCGAGGTCGACACCGAGACCGGCTCGGTCTCGCTTCAGCGCCTGATCACCGTCGACGATGCCGGTCGGATCATCAACCCGATGCTGGCCGAGGGCCAGGTCCACGGCGGGGTGGCGGCCGGGATCGCCCAGGCCCTGTTCGAGGAGGTCTCCTACGATGAGGACGGCAACCCCCTGAACGCCAACCTGGTCAGCTACAGCATGCCCGCGGCCACCGAGCTCCCGTCCTTCGAGCTGGTGGCCATGGAGACTCCGACCCCCGTCAACGCGCTCGGCGCCAAGGGCATCGGCGAGGCGGGCACGATCGGCGCGACCCCGGCCGTGCACAACGCCGTGATCGACGCACTGGCGCCGTTCGGCGTCCGGCACATCGAGATGCCGGTGAACGGCGAGCGCATCTGGCAGGCCCTGCGGGGCGACGGCAGCGGGTGAGCGCCGGGAGGCGCACCTCGCCGCCGTTCCGGGCCGACCACGTCGGCAGCCTCCTGCGCCCGCCCGAGCTGAAAGCGGCCCGCGAGGCCCATAAAGAGGGACGTATCGACGCCGAGGAGCTGCGCGTGGCCGAGGACGAGGCGATCCGCGCGGTCGTCCGGATGCAGCGGGACGTGGGCCTGCAGTCGGCCACCGACGGGGAGTTCCGCCGGACCGCGTGGCACATGGACTTCATCTACCAGCTCGCCGGGATCGAGCAGGCGCCCGGCCACATCAGGGTGCAGTTCCACAACGAGAAGGGCGACATCGAGTGGACCCCGGCGGCGATCCACGTGGCCGAGAAGGTGCACCTGGACCACACGATCTTCGGCGATGACTTCCGCTTCCTGCGCGACACGGTGGCCGCGGGCGTGACCCCGAAGCTGACCATCCCCTCGCCGAGCATGGTCCACTACCGGGGTGGGCGGGCCGCCATCGACCCGGCCGTGTATCCCGACGTGGAGGAGTTCTGGAGCGACCTGACCGGCGCCTACTCCAACCAGGTCCGGGCCGTCGCCGAGCTCGGCTGCCGGTACCTCCAGTTCGACGACACCAGCCTGGCCTACCTCAACGACCCGCGCCAGCGCGAGCAGATGGCCAGCCAGGGTGAGGACGCCGAGCACCTGCACGAGACCTATATCCGCCACCTCAACGAGGTCCTGGCCGACCGGCCCGAAGGGCTGACCGTCACCACCCACATGTGCCGGGGCAACTTCCGCTCCTCGTGGGTCGCCGAGGGCGGATACGACTTCGTGGCCGAGGCCCTGTTCGGCCAGCTCGACGTCGACGGCTTCTTCCTGGAGTACGACGACGCCCGCTCGGGCGGATTCGAGCCGCTGCGGTTCGTGCCGCCCGGCAAGATGGTCGTGCTCGGCCTGGTGACCACCAAGCGCGGCGAGCTCGAGGATACGGACAACCTCAAGCGGCGGATCGACCAGGCCTCGAAGTTCGTGCCGCTCGAGCAGCTGTGCCTATCGCCTCAGTGCGGCTTCTCCTCGACCGTCGAGGGCAACGAGCTGAGCTACGAGCAGGAGGTGGCCAAGCTCGAGCTGATCGTCGAGACCGCGGCCCAGGTGTGGGGCTGAGAGACTCGGGCTCACCGCGATCAGGCGGAGTCACAGGGCCCACGCCATCTGCCGATAAATGGAGCACCGTGTGGCAAGGGAGAGAGAACCCGGTCGGGGACTATCGCGAGCTGCTCGAACGGGTGCCCGCGGTCCTCTACATCGCTGACGTCGGCCGCGATGGCCGGTGGCACCTCGTGAGCCCGCAGATCGAGACGATCCTGGGCTTCACGCCGGATGAGTGGTGTGCGAACCCGCACCTGTGGGCGGCCCAGCTCCACCCGCTCGATCGCGACCGCGTCCTGGCGGGCGAAAACGACGAATTCGGTCCCTCCCACTCCGAAGCGGCCGAGTACCGGATGCTCCGCCGCGACGGCCAGGTCGTCTGGATTCGCGACGACGCGCAGCTGCTGTTCGATCGCCGGGGTCGTCTGCGCTGGCACGGCGTGCTCTCCGATGTCACGGAGCGCAAGCGCGCTGAGGCCGAGCTCGAACGCCGCGCGGCTCAGCAGGCCGCCGTGGCCCGCCTGGGCGAGCA
The DNA here is from genome assembly GCA_963704385.1 of uncultured Solirubrobacterales bacterium. Lineage (GTDB taxonomy): Bacteria > Actinomycetota > Thermoleophilia > Solirubrobacterales > Solirubrobacteraceae > Palsa-465. The sequence goes on along the minus strand of OY969904.1, from coordinate 2,473,137 downwards.
CGCGCTCGAGCGGGTCGAGATCTCCGAGCTGATGGACGAGGCGGTAACCGCGGCGGCGCAGATCCTCGGTGTAGAACTCGCGGCCGTCGCTGAGCTCGTGCCCGGCGGCCGGTCGTTACAGGCCCGGGCCACCTTCGGTCCGGTCAGTCCCAGCTCGGCGAATGCCAGCGCGCCCGCTGGGATCCGTTCACAGGGCGGCTACACGCTGCTCTGCGGGCGCCCGGTGGTGGTGGTCGACTGGGGACGCGAGGACCGATTCGAGTGCTCGCCGGTGCTCGCGGCCGTCGGGGCGCGCAGCGGCCTGACCGTGGCCATCGAGGGCCGCGACGGCCCCTTTGGTGTGCTCGGGGTTCACTCGACCTCGGTGCGCGAGTACAGCTCCGGCGACATCAACTTCGTGCAGTCGCTGGCCAATGTGCTGGCCGATGCGCTCGCGCGTCAGGCGACCGAGGACGACATCCGCCACCAGGCCCTGCACGATGCGCTGACAGGGCTGCCCAACCGCGTCCTGTTCCTGGACCGGCTCGAGCAGGCGCTGGCTCGGATGCGCCGGCACAGCGCGCTGGCCGCGGTCCTGTTCCTTGACATCGATCGGTTCAAGCTGATCAACGACAGCCTCGGCCACCAGGCCGGTGATGAGCTGCTGGCCGTGGTGGCCCCGCGACTGAAGCAGGCGGTGCGCCCGAGCGACACGGTGGCGCGGTTCGGCGGGGACGAGTTCGGCATCCTGCTCGAGGAGATCCCCACCGAGCGCGACGCGATCGCCACGGCCGAGCGGGTCGCCGCCGTGTTCGCGCGGCCGATCGTGCTGGACGGCAACGAGCACTTCGTGACCACGAGCGTCGGCATCGCGCTCGCCCAGGGCGGCGAGCCCGCCGACGCGCTGATCCGCGATGCGGACGCGGCCATGTACCGGGCCAAGGAGCGTGGCCGGGCGCGCTACGAGCTGTTTGACGAGGTCATGCGCGGGCGGGCGATCGACCGCCTGCGGGTGGAGAACGACCTACGGCGGGCGCTGGAGCGCGACGAGCTGAGGCTCTACTACCAGCCCGTCATCTCCATGCGCCGGCAGTCGGTGGTCAGCGTCGAGGCGCTGCTGCGCTGGGAGCACCCCGACCGCGGACTCGTGCTCCCAGGGGAATTCATTTCGATCGCCGAGGAGATCGGCCTGATCCGGGACATCGGCAGGTGGGTGCTCGAACACGCGTGCATGCAGGGCGCCCTCTGGTATCAGTCGCGCCCGGACGCGGCGCCGATCACGCTTTCAGTCAACCTGTCGCCGGTCCAGCTCGCGCACAGCGACCTCCCCGACACCGTGGCCGCCCTCTTGCGCGCCACGGGACTGGATCCTGCCTGCCTGAGCCTCGAGATCACCGAGAGCGTGCTGCTCACCGAGGCCGACGACATGACCAAGACCCTGCTCGCGCTTACCTCGCTCGGCGTGCAGATCGTCCTGGACGACTTCGGGACCGGCTACTCGTCGCTGGCCTACCTGACCCGCCTGCCGATCGACACGCTGAAGGTGGATCGCTCGTTCGTCGAAGGTCTCGGCACCGAGGATCGGGGCAGCGCGGTCACCGAGGCGATCATCTCGATGGCCGCGGCGCTCTCGCTCCAGGTGATCGCCGAGGGCGTGGAGACCGAGATCCAGGTGGCCGAGCTTCGCCGGCTCGGCTGCGACCTGGTCCAGGGCTTCTACTTCTCACAGCCGGTCCCAGCCGAGCAGATCACCGATCTGCTGTACAGCGACCCGCCCTGGTGGGCGCGCGGGCGCGCCGGGGGCTGATCAGGGCCCAGGCTTGGGCCGCGGGGCGGCGCCGGGAAAGGCCAGCCGCAGGATCGTCCGCTGGACCGTGCCCCACTGCCTCGAGAACGGACCGGTGTTGTAGGGCAGGCCGTAGCGGCGGCAGATGTCCCGCACGCGTGGGGCGATCTCGCCGTAGCGGCTGCTCGGCATGTCCGGGTACAGGTGGTGCTCGACCTGGTAGCCCAGGTTGCCGCTCAGCACGTGGAACAGCGGGCCCCCCTCGATGTTGGCCGCGCCGATCAGCTGGCGCACGTACCGCCCGCCGGGCTGCTCGTCGCGCACCTCGTCCTCGGTGAACACGTAGGCCTGGTCGGGGAAGTGGCCGCAGAAGATGATCGCGTTGGACCACACGTTGCGGACCACGTTGGCGGCCACGTTGGCCCACACGGTGGCCACGTAGTTGCGGCGGAACGCCAACAAGGCGCCGGGGTGCTTGCGCCTGCGGCGCCCATTCAAAACGGCATCCACCCCACCCTCGACCGCGCTGGCGATGGCCGCGCTGAGCAGCGGCCAGGCGATGTAGTCCTTCTGGATCTGGAGCCGAGCCTTGCCGGCGATCCCCTTGAGCTCCTTGCGGACCTGCTGCTTGGACTTCTCCCCGGCGCGAATCGCGGTGAAGTCCAGGTCGTGGACGGCCACGCCCCACTCGAACACCAGCATCAGCAGCACGTTGTAGAGCGGCTGGAGCAGGTAGACGGGGTGCCAGGGCTGGTGTGGGTCGACCCGCATGATCTCGTAGCCGAGATCGCGGTCCTTGCCGAGGATGTTGGTGAACGTGTGGTGGATGTAGTTGTGCGAGTGCTTCCACGCCTCCTTGGTCGAAGCCGTGTCCCAGTCCCAGGTCTGGGAGTTGATGACCGGATCGTTCATCCAGTCCCACTGCCCGTGCATCACGTTGTGCCCGATCTCCATGTTCTCGAGGATCTTGGCCACGGACAGGGTGGCCGTCCCGGCCAGCCAGGCGGGCTTCGAGCGGCTGGCCACCAGGAGCGCCCGGCCGGTCAGGGCCAGCCGCCGCTGCAGGTCGATGATCCCGCGGATGTAGCGCGCGTCGCGGTCGTCCAGGTCGGCCCGGACGTCGTCGTGCAGCTGATCGAACTCCTTGCCGATCGCCTCGAGCTGTTCCTCGGTCAGCTTCGCCAGGGGGTTCGCGACGCCGTTCTCGTCGTGGGTGCGGTGGGTGGTGGTCGTGGCCATGGCTCTCCCTTGCGTCGTTGTCTCAGAGCTCGATCTCTACCCGCCCCTCAGGGGCGTTGATGCACGTCCTGATGGTCTCCCCCTCGACGCCGCCGACCTGGCCGTTGCGCAGGTCGCGGATGCGCCCCGAGCGCAGCGTCCCCACGCACGTGTGGCAGATCCCCTCCCGGCAGCCGAACGGCAGCTCGAGCCCCGCCTCCTCACCACAGATCAGGATCGGCTTGGTCCCGTCGGCCTGGACCTGCGTGTCGCTGGCCAGGAAGGTGATCGTGCCGCCCTCCCCTGTCTGCGCCCCGCCGATCCGGGGCTGAAAGCGCTCCATGTGCAGCCGCTCCCGCTGGCCGTGGCCCTCCCAGTGCTCGGTCAGCGCGTCGAGCATCGGACCCGGCCCGGAGGCGAACGCCTCGCGCTCGGGCCAGTCGGGACAGAGCTCGTCGAGATGCGGGGGCGCGAGGCGGCCCATCGTCGAGGTGTGCTGCTCGTGAAGCCGTAAGCCCGGGTGCCACTGCGCCAGGTCGCGGAGCTCGGGCCCGAAGATCACCTGGTCGGCGGTGCGCGCCGAGTGGAGCAGGACGGCGTCGGTCAGCGCGTCGTCGCGGCCCAGGCTGCGGAGCATGCTCATGACCGGCGTGATGCCGCTGCCGGCGCTGATGAACAGCAGCTTGCTCGGGAGCGGATCCGGGAGCACGAAGTCGCCCTCGACCCCGCCCAGCGACACGATCGCGCCGGGGCGGCCGTGACGGACCAGGTGCGGAGAGACGATGCCGGACTCGACCAGCTTCGGGGTGATCGAGATGCAGCCGTCCGGGCGGCCCGGTTCCGAGGTCAGCGAATACGCCCGCCAGTGCCGCACTCCGCGGATGTCCACGCCGATGCGCAGGTACTGGCCGGCGCGGTGGCCCTCCCATCGGTAGCCCGGCTTGATCAGGACGGTGGCCGCATCGCTGGTCACGTGGTCGATCCGCTCGATCCGCCCGCGCAGCTCGCGCGTGGACCACAGGGGGTTGATCAGCTCCAGGTAGTCGTCGGGAAGCAACGGCGTGCTGAACGCCCGGACGGCCCGCAGCGCGACGCGCTGGAGGCGGGGAACCTTGGGTCTGGCGCCGATCTCAGCCATCAGCCACTGATACCCCGGCGGGCGCTCGACGTAACATCAAATGATGAGACATCGTTTGATGTTACGTTCGGGCGGCGGCGCGGACGAGCGCGATGAGTTTTCCGGGAATATTCCGGCAAATCGTTCGCGCTCGTGCTCTGCACCGCGGACGGGGCTAGAAATCGTCGCGGGCCGGGAGACCGACGTAGTTCTCGGCCAGGCTCCGGGCCGCGCTCTCGGAGCGCTCGATGTACTCGAGCCGGGCCAACTGGAGCTGGCGGTGGAAGGGCCCCTCGCCGAGGTCGTGAAGCAGATGGGTCATGTAGTTGGAGAAGTCCTGGGCTCGCCACACCCGCCGGCTCGCGATGTCGGAATAGCGCTCCAGCGCGCCTTGCACGCGGCCCGCGTAGAACTGGGTCAGCGCGGCCGCCAGCAGCCGGACGTCGTTGGCCGCCAGGTTCAGGCCCTTGGCGCCCGTCGGCGGGACGATGTGGGCGGCGTCGCCGGTGAGGAACAACCTCCCGTACTGCATGGGCTGGCACACGAACGCTCGCATCGGCGTGATCCCCTTCTCGAGCACACGCCCCTCACCCACCCGCCAGCCGGGGGCGCCGAGCCGGATCTGGAGCTCCTCCCAGACCCGGTCGTCGGGCCACAGGGCGAGGTCCTCCGCGGCGGGCACCTGGATGTACAGGCGGCTGATGGTCGGCGAGCGCATCGAGTAGAGCGCGAAGCCGCGCTCGTGCCAGGCGTAGATCAGCTCGTCGGTGGTCGGCGCAGCCTCAGCCAGGATCCCCAGCCACCCGAACGGATAGATGTGGTCGAACACCGTGAGGACGCCGTCGGGGACGGACGGGCGGCAGATGCCGTGGAAGCCGTCGCAGCCGGCGATGAAGTCGCAGTGCAGCGATCGGCGCTCGCCGCCCCAGGCGTACTCGATCCGGGGCTCCTCGCCGTCGATTCCGGCCACGGACACGTCGTCGACCTCGAAGTCGAGCCTTCCGCCCCGCTCCAGCCAGGCGGCGATCAGATCCTTGACCACGTCCTGCTGACCGTAGATCGTGAGCGCCCGGCCAGTCAGCTCGGTCATCGGCACGTGGACCGTCCGGCCCATCCGGCGCAGGTAGATGCCGTCGTGAACCAGGCCAAGGCGCTTGAGCCGGTCCGCGGCGCCGAGACGGTCGAGCAGCTCCACGGTGTTGGGCTCGAGGAGGCCCGCCCGCACCCGCTTCTCGACGTAGTCCCTCGGGCGGGACTCGAGCACGACGGCCTCGATCCCCTGGCGCTCGAGCAAAAGCGCCAGGATCAGCCCGGCCGGGCCCGCCCCCACGATCCCCACTTGCGCGCGCTCGGCACCCGGGCCGCCGCGGGCCCAACTCGATCCGCCGCCTGGCATCCGGATATATAACCTAGATTCGCCGATGGGCCCGCGCAACCAACCCCCCCAGGGAGCACGCGCGAGCCGTGTCCTCTGAGGGGCTGTTCGCCGGCGAGTTCGGGCGCGGCGACGCGGCCGCGGTGGCGAGCGGCGGCTGGCTCCAGGCCATGCTCGACGCTGAGGCCGCCCTCGCGCGCGCGTGCGCGCGCGCGGACCTGGTCCCACCCCAGTCGGCCGAGGCGATCGCCGCCGCGTGCGATCCGGCTCGCTACGACCCCGCTGCGCTGGGCGCGGCCGCAACCGCGACGGGCAACCCCGTGATCCCACTCGTGCAGGCGCTACGTGAGGCCGTCGGCCCCGAGCACGCCGCACACGTCCACCACGGGGCGACGAGCCAGGACATCCTCGACAGCGCGGCAATGCTCGTCGCAGCCCGGGCGCTGACCGGGATCCGCGCCGACGCGCAAGCCGCAGCCGAGTGCTGCCGGCGGGCGGCCATCGAGCACGCCCGCACCCCCCAGGTCGGACGCACCCTGCTTCAGCAGGCGCTGCCCAGGACGTTCGGCCTCACCGCGGCCGAGTGGATGACCGGCATCGAGCAGGCGCTCGGCTCGCTGAGCGAAGCCGAGCCGGCTGCGCAGCTGGGCGGGCCCGTCGGGACGCGGGCCGCGTTCGGCGATCATGGTCAGCAGGTGCTCGAGGACTTCGCCCGTGAGCTGGGGCTGGCAGCGCCGACCCTCGCGTGGCACACCAACCGAGTCCGCGTGGCCAAGCTCAGCGGCGCGCTCGGGCAGCTGGGCGGCGCGCTGGGGAAGATCGGCCTCGACGTCACCCTGCTGGCCCAGGACGAGATCGGCGAGCTGCGGGAGGGCGGCGGCCCCGGGGCAGGCGGATCCTCGTCGATGGCCCACAAGCGAAACCCCGTGGCCGCGGTCACGTTGGTCGCTTGCGCACGCCGTCTGCCCGGCCTGGTGGCCACCATGCACACCGCGATGCTGCAGGAGCACCAGCGGGCGGCCGGGGCCTGGCAGGCCGAGTGGGAGACGTGGCCCGAGTTGCTGCGCCTGGTCGGATCGGCCGCGGCTTGGGGGCGAGCGCTCCTGGACGGCCTCGAGGTCGACGCAGAGCGGATGCGGGCCAACCTGCGCGCGGCCGCCGAACGCCACGGGTTCGCGGCCGACGACGGGATCGACGCGGCCGCGCGACTGGCTGCCAGCGCCGCCGGCTCGCGATGAGCCCCATCCTCCCGCACGACACGCTCGCCACCTGATCATCGACCACCTCGACCGCGACAAGGAGCCCCCATGAACGACCCGCTCTACGACGAAGGAATGAGGGTGCGCCGTGAAGTTCTCGGCGACGAGCACGTCGATCGTGCCGTCGCCGGCACGACGCCGTTCACGGCGCCGTTTCAGCGCTACATCACCCGGGCGGTCTGGGGAGAGGTGTGGGCCCGCCCCGAGCTCGACCGCCGCACCCGCAGCGCGGTCACGCTGGCGATTCTCGCGGCGTTGGGCCGCGAGCACGAGCTGGCCATGCACGTGCGCGCCGCGCGCGGCAACGGGCTGAGCGCGGAGGAGATCGCAGAGGTGCTCCTGCACGCCGGGGTGTACGCCGGAGTGCCGGTGGCCAATCGGGCCTTTGCCATCGCCGGCCAGGTGCTAGAGGAACCTCCCGGGCACTCGCCCTGACCCGGCGCGCGGGCGCCCGAGGAGGACGAGCCCGGAGGATTCGGCGGCGATCCGGGCTCCTCGATGCTCAAGCCAACGGCCCGACAACCCGACAAGTGTCGTATGGCTGACGCTTTCGTGTCGGAATTCGCGCGGCTCTGCACACACCGCTTCACGAGCCTCGGCGACGCCGTGGGCTCGGTGCTCACCATGCTCGAGCACCAGCTGCCCGGCGGCCGCGTGATCCTGGGCGAGCTGAATCACAACACCGATGAGTATCGGGTGCTCGACACGCGCGGAAAGGGCCTCGATCTCTTCGATGCCGGCGTGCGCCTCCCCCTGCGCGAGTCGCTGTGCCTGCACATGGCCAACCAAGAGGCGCCGGCACTGATCGGCCGCGCGCCGAAGGATCCCGTCTACGGAAAGCTCCAACTGCTCAAGTCAGCCCGTGTGCAGAGCTACGTCGCCGCCCCGGTGGAGCTCGGCGACGGGACCCGCGTGGCCAGCGTGTGCGCGATGAGCACTTCTCGCGATCGATACGGCGAGGCCGACCTCGCCCTCATGACCATCGCCGCCCGGCTGATCGGCTACGAGTGGGAGCACGTCACCCGCGAGCGCGAGCTCAGACGCCTGACCCAGCAGCACCGCGCGCTGACCGGCGATCCGGTGACCGGCCTGCCCATGCGTGAGGCATTCCTCGAGCAGTTGGATCGCGAATGGCATCTGACCCAACGCGGAATCACCGAGTCCTACGTGATGACGCTCAAGCCGCTCGGGATCGAGGAGGCCCGGGCCATGAGCGGCGACGCTGTGGCCAACCTGCTGCTGCAGTACACCAGCGAGGTGATCATGGCCGACGTCCGGCGCAGCGATATCGCCGGGCGCGTGGCCGAGGACGTGTTCGGCGTGATCCTGGTCGGATGCAAGGGGATCGAGGGCGCCGAGGCGTTCCGCATGCGCCTTACCGGGGCCTTCGAGCGCAAGATCAGCCAACGTCCGGAAAAACTCGAGCTGGGCTACGGCATCGAACCCTTGAGCGACGCGGAATCCGCGGCGGCCGCGCTCGAGCGGGCCGAGGACGCGATCGAGGCGGCGCCCGCGGTGCAGGGAGCGGTGGGATGATGACCGCCGGCTCGGTCCAGCCCCGCCGGGGAATCACCCCCTATCAAGCGCCGGAAGGCGGCCCGCGCTTCCTCAGCGACATCATCATCGAGCTGGGGCTGGCCGAGGAGCAGCACGTCAACCAGGCGGTGGAGAGTGCGCGCCTCTCCGGGACGACCGTCGGCAAGATCCTGGTCAAGGAGGGGCGGCTCACCGAGGACGACCTGGCCCGGGCGCTCGCCGTGCGCTACGGGCTCAATCACGTCGACCTGAAGGAGTTCGAGGTCGACCCCGAGGCAGCCAACCTGCTGCCGCCTGCCGCGGCCGAGCGCTACAAGGCCGTAGCGGTGGCCTTCGAGCCCGACGGCAGCCTGCTCGTGGCCATGGCCGACCCGTCGGACTCGCTGGCCCTCAACGACATCTCGTTCATGACGCACCTGGAGGTGCAGGCCTCGGTCGCGGCCACGACGCTGATCAGTGAGCTCGTCTCGCGCCTGCCGCTGCCCCCGAACGAGTCAGGCGGATCCCGGCCGCCCGCGCGGCCGCGGGCCGCACCCGCCGCCGTCGCAGACTCACCCGCGAAGGAGGCCACCGCCACGCCGGCCGCCGCTCCGGCCGCGGATGCCGCCGAGCTCGATCGCCTGCGGGCCGAACTGGACGAGGCCCGTACCGCGCTCGAGACGGAGCGCTCAAAGCACCTGAAGATGATCGCCGAGCTGCGGCAAAAGGGTGCCGGCGAGACTGATAAGGCTGAGTTCGATGACCTTCAGGCCGAGCACGAGGCCGTTCAGGCCGAGCTCTACCGAGTCCGATCCGAGCTCGACGCCGTGCGCTCCGACCGTGAATCCATGCACTCGGAGCTCGAGACGGTGCGCTCCGAGCGAGATCTCACCCGCGCCGAACTCGACACCGCCCGCACCGAGCGTGATGCGACGCGCTCGGAACGTGACGCGACCCAGTCCGAGCTCGGGGCGGCGCGGTCAGATCGCGACGCCGCGCAGGCTGAGCTCGACGCCGCGCAGGCCGAGCGCGATGCGGCGCAGACCGAACTGACCACCGCCCACTCCGAGCGGGAAGCCGCCCTGAACGACCGCGACGCCACCCGGGCTGAGCTCGAGGCCGTGCGAGCCCAGCAGGCGGCCGCCCGGGCCGATCTCGAGCAGGCGGTGAGCGAGATACAGGGAAGCCGCGACGCCGCCGAGCGGGCGATCGACGCCGAGCGTCGCCTGGCGTCGACGCGCTCCGAGCTGGAGGCCGCCAGCGCGGAGCTCGACGCGCTCCGGGCCGAGCAGGACGCCACGCGCGCGAACCTCGAACAAGCCACCAGCGAGGCCCAGGGGAGCCGCGATGCAGCCGAGCGCGCGGCCGACGCTGAGGCCCGCGCGGCGGCTACGCGGTCGGAGCTCGAGGCTGCGAGGTCCGAGCTCGAGGCCGCGCGGTCCGAGCTCGACGCGGCCGAGTCCGAGCTCTTGCGCACCCGGTCCGAGCGCGAGGCGGCACAGTCGGAGCTCCTGACCGCCCGCTCCGAGCGCGAGGCGGCACAGGCGGAGCGCCAGGCGGCAAAGTCCGAACACGACGCCGCACGCGACGAACTCGAGACGGCCCGCGACGAGCGCGACAGCGCCTGGGAGGAGCTCCAGGCCGCTCACGCCGGGCTCGAGACCAGCCGCTCCGAACTCGAGGCGGCTCATCAGGAACTCGAGTCCTCCCGCTCAGAGGTCGCCGCCGCCCGCTCGGAGCTAACCACCGCCCATTCCGAACGGGACGCCCTCCGGGGCGAGCTGGAGGCCGTCCGCTCGGAGACGGACGCTGCCCGCGGCGATCTCCAAGCCGCCCGGGCCGATCTTCAGGCTGCGGAGACGGAGCTCGACTCGGCGCGGGCCGAGCTGCAGGGCGCCGGCGCGGAGCGAGAGGCCCTGCGCGCGGAGCTAGAACGAGCGACGAGCGAAGCACAGGCCAATCGCGAACTGGCGGACGAGCACGAGCGCGATCTCGAGGCCACGCGCTCGGAACTCGAGACGGCGTACTCCGACCGGGATGGGGCCCAGTCGGAGCTCGAGACCACGCGGTCGGAGCTCAGAACCGCTCAGGGCGAGCTCGCCTCGATCGGGGGCGAGCTGGAGGCGACGCGGGATCAGCTCGGGACGACCCGAAGCGAGCTCGAGACCACTCGCGAGGGGCTGGATACCGTCAGCGACGAGCTCGCCGGCATGCGCGACGCCCTCGACGCCACCCGCAGCGAACTCCGCACCACAAGCGAGGATCTCGAGACCACCCGGGGAGACCTCGACAACGCCCTCCAGGAGATCGAGGTCTCGGGCGACCAGCTCACCACGGCGCGGACCGAGAGCGAGACCTCCCGGGCGGAGCGCGACGCGGCAGTGGACGAACTCGAAACCGCGCGCGGAGAGCTAGAGACGACTCGCGAGGAGCTCGAGACGACTCGGGACGCGCTCCAGGCCGTCCGCGGCGAGCGCGAGACCCTGCGCGCGGAGCTCAAAGAGGCAACGGCTGACGCGGAGGCGAGCCGAGAGGTCGCACAGCAGGCCGAACGTCGCGTTGCTGAGCTGAATGAAGTTGAACGGCGGATGGACGAGGCGCACGCGATGGTCGAGAAGATGCGTACCGAGTTCGAGCTCGAACGCGAGGGCTACGCGGCCAGTGAGCGCGAGTTGCGCGGCCGCCTGGCCTCGGAGACCGAGCGCCATCAGGCCTTGACGGACGCCCACGGCGCGCTGCAAAAGCGCATCGAGGTGCTCCGCACCCAGAACGCCGCATTGCTCGATGCGTACTCCACGGCCAAGCGCTGGTCGGCAGAGTTCGCCCGGGGCGCGCGGGAGCTGGCCTCGACGCTCGAGCAGCCCGTGCTCGACGACGCGGCGCGCGCCCAACAGCAGCCCTCCCAGGACAAGCCGGCGGCCGAGGACAAGCCGGCGGCTGAGGACAAGCCGGCGGCCGACGACAATCAGGAGGAAGAGGTCAGCCGCTCCACCGGTGAGGACGGCTGATCGGACCGGCCGAAGTATCCTGCCGGCAATGAACGCGGGCGACGGCTCGGTGCTCATCGCCTATGACGGGTCAGCCGCAGCGCGGCAAGCGGTGGCGGACGCGGTTGGGCTGCTGGGCCCTCGCCGGATGCTGGTGGTCACGGTCTGGGAGGAGGGCCTCGCCTATACGACCTCGGTCGCGCCGCCGACCGAACTGATGATGACCCCGATGGTCGACCCGGGGCTGGCCATCGATGTCGACCGCGAGGTCCACCGGCAGGCGGACGGCATCGCGCGCGAGGGAGCCGAGCTGGCCACGTCGCTCGGAGCCGATGCCGAGGCGATGGCCGTGCCCGATAGCGGCGGTGTCGCCGGCACCTTGCTCGCCGTGGCCCGCGACCGCCGGGTCGCAGCCATTGTCGTCGGATCGCGCGGCCTCAGTGGCCTACGAGCGAGGCTCGAGGGCAGTACGTCCAAGGGCGTCTTGAAGGATGCCTCGTGTCCGGTGATCGTCGTGCACGAGCACGAGCACGAGCACGAGCACGACACGGACGGCGGCTGAGCTCGCCAACCCTCTAGTCCTCGACCCAGTCCTCGGTGAGCCGCATCCAGAAGGCCAGGCCGGCGTATGAGCGGTAGCGGCGGAAGCGACGTTCGATCGCCTCGTCACTGACCGGACGCCCGACGAGCTTGGCGTAGGTGGGGCGCGTCCAGGAATCGAGTATCAGTCGCTGATAGCGACCGAGCGACGTGAGCATCACGTGCGCGGCCGCGTACGAGCCGACGCCCGGGAGCGCGAGCAGGCGACGTTCGACCTCCTCGTCGGGGATCGCCGGATTCGTGAGCTGCTCGAGGTCGAGGAGCCCTTCGGCGACGTCCGTGGCCAGGCGGCGCAGGTAAGCGCTGCGGTACCCGGCGCGGGCCGTCCCCACGTAGAAGTCATCGGGCGCCGCGGCCATCGCGCGCGGGCTGGGGAAAGCGCGGCGACCGTCGGGCGCCGCCGCCCCGAGATGGCCGACGATTGCCTCGGTCATGCGGACCGTCGCCGACCACGAGCAGTTGGTCGTGCAGATGGTCTTGACGACGTCCTCGAACACCGTCGGGCTTCGGATCATCCGCCCGGCGCCCGCGGTGACCCATGACAGGGCGCGGTCCTTGGCCGCTCGGGCGTAGAACGCGGACAGGTCCTCGTCGAGTCGGAGCACGTATCGAACGAGGGCGAGGAGCTTGGGGCGGGCCCCGTCGGCGATCGGTCTTGCCGTCTCGATGGTCGCCGAGCCCTGGGCGACCTCCGAGAGCCGGATGGTCCGTGCGCGGCCGTCGAGTTCGACCGTGGTCTCCAGGACGACCTGCTCCAGGTCGATGCGGTTGGGGGCGAGCGTGGCCACACCGTGGGAGGCCAGCAGCCGCCGGAAATCGACGGGCTCGTCCTGCGGGCCTCGAAGGGGAACGGTGCCGACGGCGTGCATCGCTGGCGATTGTGGCGCTCACCGGGTCGGTCACTCGGTGGCGATCGCCGCGAGCACGTCGAGCTTGGCGGCCCGGCGGGCGGGCCAGCTGGCGGCGATCAGACCGAGGACGCCGGACAGGACCAGGAACGCGACGAGGCTCGGAAGCGGCACCGCGAGCTTCATGACGCCGCTGTTGCGCAGCGCCGAGCCGAGGGCGAGGCCGAGCCCGGTCCCGACGACGATGCCGACCAGGCCCCCGAACAGGGCGACGATGACCGACTCCGAGCGGATCATCTCCTTGACCTGCCGGCGCCTCATTCCGACCGCGCGCAGCAGGCCGATCTCACGGGTGCGCTCGAACACGGACAGCAGCAACGTGTTGACGATCCCGATCAGCGCGACGACCACGGCCAGCGCGAGCAGGACGTAGACGAGTCCGAGCTCCTGATTGATCTGGCTCTGCTGCGACTGCTCGAACTGAGCCCGGGTCTTGTAGCCCACGTTCGCGTATGGCAGGAGCGCGGTGTTCAGGGCTCGGCCGAGCCCCGCGGCCCCGGGCGCGGTGCTGACCAGCACGCCGATCGGAAGCGGATTGTCGTAGTGGGAGAGGAAGAAGCCATCGCCGGTCACGAAGCTCCCAACCAACGGGTTGGGCTTGAAGATGCCGCCGATCCGCATGGTCGTCGACCCGGTCTGGGCGAACTTGACCGGCACCACCGAGCCCACGCGAAGGTTGTCGTTGTGCGCGGTCGTGGTGTCGATCAGCAGCGCCCCGGCCGCCATGGCCGGAGCGCCGCTGCCGGCGGTGATATGCAGGGTGACCGTCCTGGACAGGTGGGCGGGGGTGGCCGCGACCAGCGTCGAAAGCGAGCCGCGGAACTCGAACTGACCCTGGTAGACGGTGGTCGCCGTCGCCACTCCGGGCAGGTGGGAGACCGCGGGAACCACGGACTTGCTGAATCCGCCTTTGCCGGTGACGATGTAATCGGCGCTGACGGCGCTGTCGACCTCCTGCTTGGCCGACGCGCTCAACGATGCCCCAAGGACCGAGATCGTCGACACCAACGCCAGACCGATCATCAGCGCGGCGGCGGTCTGTGCGGTCCGGCGCGGGTTGCGCATCGAGTTCTCACGCCCGAGTCTTCCCGGGGTGCCGAGCAACGCGGCCAGCGGGCGTCCCAGGGCGCTCGAGAGCGGCCGAGCCACGGTCGGAGCGAGCATCGTGACGGCGATGAACACGGCCAGCGCACCGAGGCCAACCAGCGCGATCGCCGCCTGGGCCAGCCCGGCGAGCAGCGCGGCGATCCCGACGATCGCCACCAGGGCGCCCCCGATCAGGCGCGATCGTCGCAGTGACCCGGCCAGGTCCTCGCTGTGCTCGACCAGCGCCGCCACGGGTGGGATCCGCACGGCGCGCCTGGCGGGGATGATCGCCGAGAGCACGGTCACGCCGACGCCCACCGCGATCGCCGCGGCGACCGTACGGGCCTCGAACACCAGTGGTGCTGAGGGCAGCACGACGCCGAACGCCTTCAGCAGCGCCTTCAGGCCGAGCGCGGCCACCACGCCGAGGCCCAGGCCGACCAGTGAGGCGGCCAGGCCGGTGAGCGCGGCTTCGCCCAGCACCGAGCGAAATACCTGGCGGCGGCTCGCGCCGACCACGCGCAGGAGGGCCAGCTCTCGGGTCCGCTGTCCGACGGTGATCGAGAAGGTGTTGAAGATCGTGAAGGCCCCGACCAAGAGCGCAATGGCCGCGAAGATCAGAAGTGCGGTGGAGATGAATGAGAGCTCGTTGTCGACCGCGCTCGAGAGCTCGTTGGCGACGGTCTGACCACTGACCACCTGGACGCCCGGCGGGAGGACCCTGGCGATGGCCAGTTGCAGCCGGACGTTGTCGGCGCCCGGCGCGGCCAGGACGTCGATCGTGTCGTAATAGCCGCGCGAGTTGAACAGGTCCTGCGCGGTCTCCAGGTCGAAGCCGGCGAGCGTGACTCCAGCCAGGTTGTCATCGCTGCCGAAGGTGACGATTCCCGAGATCGTGAAGGTCTGCGCCCGATCAGGCAGGTTCACCAGCACCCGGTCGCCGACCGCGAAGTGGTACTTGGTGGCCGTCGCCTTGTCCATGACGACCTGATCGGGGGTCGCGGGGGCCCTGCCCTCGACCAGCCGGTAGGGAGAGAGCTGGTGGTTGGGGTCGAACGAGAATCCCAGAGTCGACCCGCCACCCCCGCCGATCGCGTTGCCGTCCCGGCTCAGGAACTGGGCGTAGCCCTCGACCGACCCGTGCACGTAGGCGACTCCGGGCAGGCGGCTCACGGCCGTGGCGATCGACTCCGGCACCGGCCTGCGGTCGGCCGTGCTGTTGACCGTCGAGTTCGCGCCGGCCAGCTGGGCCTTGCCTCGGATCTGATAGCTGACGTGCTGGTAGGCCGTGCCGATCAGATCGTTGAAGGTCCGGTTGAGGGTGTCGCCGAGAATCAGTGTTCCGGTGACGAACGTCACCCCGAGGACGATCGCCAGCGCCGTCAACGCCAGGCGTAGCTTGCGGGCCAACAAGCCCCTGATGGTGATTCTGCGCATGTCAGTCACCCAGTCCCTTCATCCGCTCGAGCACGGCGTTGGCGGTCGGCGAGCGGAGCTCCCCGACGACCTGGCCATCGGCCAGGAACACCACACGGTCGGCGTAGGCGGCAGCCAGCGGGTCGTGAGTGACCATGACGATCGACTGACCGTGCTCGGTCACCGCGTCGCGCAGGAACCCCAGCACCTCGGCCGAGGCGTTGGAATCGAGGTTGCCCGTCGGCTCATCGGCAAAGATCAGCTCCGGCCGGCCGATCAATGCCCGGGCGCACGCGACACGCTGCTGCTGACCGCCGGACAGCTCGCTCGGGCGGTGCGAAAGGCGATCCGCGATTCGCAGCTGGCCGACCAGGTCGTGAAACCAAGCCTGGTCCACGCCCTTTCCGGCGAGATCGGCGGCAATGGTGATGTTCTCGCTCGCCGTCAGCATCGGGAGGAGGTTGAACGACTGGAAGATGAAACCGACCCGGTCGCGCCGAAGGTCGGTCAGGTGCGTGTCGTCGAGTCCCGCGAGCTCCTCGTCCCCGATGAACGCACGACCCGAAGTCGGCCTATCCAGACCGGCCATGCAGTGCATGAGCGTCGACTTGCCCGAGCCGGACGGGCCCATGACTGCCGTGTAGCGTCCGCGCTCGAGCTCGATGCTGACGCCGTCGAGCGCGCGAACGGCGGCCTCTCCCGCTCCGTAGGTCTTGACCAGATCGACTGTGCGGGCCGCAGGCGGCACCGGCCCGGAATTCATTTGGATCATCGCCGCCTCGAGTGAGTTGGTGAGCATGCCGCCACGGTATGCGTGGCGGGCCGTGCTGTCATCGGCGCCCGGGCCGAACCTGGTCCTCCACCCAGGGGTGGAACCCGCCGTCCCCGTTCCACCCCACGGCTGATGACGGCGGGGGCCACTAGGCCTATCGTTTGCGGCACGGACATGCGCGCCTCGGGTAGATGGTTTGGACAGAGCTGGATCTCCCGCGGTGGGGGCTGGATCACTCGGGGGTCCGGGGGCGATCGCTCGGCGCCGCTCGAGGCCGTGGCATGGCGCGTTTTCGGGCTCGTCGTCCTGGTCGTGTGCATCGCGGTCACGTTTACGACCCACCCTTACCCGCGGCTGCACGGCCGCGACGCCGTCGTTCTGGCCTCGTTCGTGGCGATGGTCGCGGCGGCCATCGCCGCTCACCCGCAGCGCACCAACGTCCCGAGGCGGCAGCTGGTCCTGGCCCTCAGCGGCGTGATCGTCGCGGCCGGGGTGTTGGGATCCGCCCAGCCGCACGGCATCTGGATCGTCGGGCCGTACTACGCGGTGATCATCGCCGCGCTGAAGCTCGACCGCCGGACGGCATGGCTCATGTTCGCCTTCGCAACCGTGCCGTTCGTGCTCGGCTATCTGAACAAGGGTCAGGGCACGGGCGCACTGGGGTTCGCGTTCGGCATCGTCCCGTGGTTCCTGGCCATGCGCCTACTCCACCACGTCAGCGATCAGCGCGACGCCCTACAAGCCTCCCGGGCCGCGGAGGCTCGAGCCGCCGCGGCAGCTGCGCGCGGTCGGCTGGCCCGGGAGATGCACGACGTCCTGGCCCATTCGCTCTCGGCGCTCGCCCTTCAGCTGGAGACTACGCGTCTCCTGGCCCGCGACCGCGGCGCTCCCGAAGAGGTCACGCAGGCCATCGACAAGGCGCACCACCTCGCCGCCAGCGGACTGGATGAAGCCCGGCGCGCGATTGCAGCCGAGCGCGGGGACGAGCTACCCGGACCCGAGCGGATCGGGGCGCTCGCCGACGCGTTCAAGGAGCAGAGCGGCCTGCCGGTGGCCGTCGAGATCCACGGCGAGCCGCGCGAGCTCGGGCCCGAGGCACGGCTGGCCGTGTACCGCACCGCGCAGGAGGCGCTCACCAACGTCCGCCGCCACGCGACCGCCGAGCGCGTCGAGGTCACGCTGGACTACCTGCCCGACCGCACCGTGCTGGTGGTCGAGGACCACGCCATCAACGGCTCGCCGCCCGCGCTCGCCGTGGGCCTGAGCGGCAGCGGCTACGGACTGACCGGCATGCGCGAGCGTGCCGAACTGCTCGGGGGCGAGCTGGTGGTCGCGCCGACGGGCAACGGCTTCCGGGTCGAGTTGCGCCTGCCCGACGGCGAACGATGAACCAGGCCGCGGGCAGCGAGCCGGTTCGGGTCCTGCTCGCCGACGACCAGCGCCTCGTGCGCGAGAGCCTGGCCACGCTCTTGGGGTTGCTCGGCGGGATCGTGCTCGTCGCCACCGCGTCCGACGGCGAGGAGGCGGTGGCGCTGACCGCCGAGCACCAGCCCGACATCGTGTTGATGGACCTGCGGATGCCCCGCATGGACGGAATCGAGGCGACCAGCGTGCTGCGAGAACGCCATCCAGACGTGCGCGTGATCGCGCTCACCACCTACGCCGACGACGAGAGTGTGCTGGGGGCTCTGCGCGCCGGGGCGCGCGGATACCTGACCAAGGACGCCTCGGGCGACGACATCCACGCCGCGATCCTCACGGTCGCCGCCGGTGAGTCGGCGCTTGACCGCGCGGTGCAGAGGCAGGTGGTCGCCGCGCTGGCGGACGCCGCCGTCCCCTCCGGTCGTCCAAGCGCCCCCCCTGAGCTGCCGGACGACCTCACCCCAAGGGAAGCGGAGGTGCTCGCACTGATCGCCGAAGGGCTGACCAACGCCGAGATCGCGGATCGCCTCGTCGTCAGCCCGACCACGATCAAGTCGCACATCAACCACCTGTTCGCCAAGGCCGGCCTGCGCGACCGCACGCAGGCGGTCAACTACGCCTACCGCAACGGGATCGCCGCGCCACCAGCTATCCCACCCGGGTGATCTCGGGTAGCGGGTTTCCGATTGGCTCAGGGCTGCCAGCGACGCTTACTCGCTCCTCGGCCGGTTCTGCTCGGGTCTGATGCGGATAGGCGTCGATAATCGACGCCTATCCGCATAGCACTCGACCGTTCGCTGGTGATAGGCGAGTAAGCGTCGGACACCGGTCTCGCCGGTCGCGCAAAATGCGCGGCGTGGAGGTTGGCGTGAAACGCGTGATCGTGGTCGGCGGCGGCATATCGGGCCTGTGCGTGGCCTACTTCCTGCGCAAGGCAGGGGCCGCGGTCCGGGTGCTCGAGACGCGGCGGGTCGGCAGCGGGGCGTCGTGGGGCAACGCCGGGTGGGTGACTCCCGCACAGGCCGGACCCTTGCCAGAGCCGGGACTGCTCGGCTACGGCCTGCGATCGCTGCTCGATCGCGAGTCGGCCCTGTACTTCCAGCCGGGACAGCTCCTGCGGATGCTCCCGTGGCTGATTCGCTTCGCCAGGCGCTGCAATGAGACCGACCAGAGGACGGGTCGGATCGCCCTCGGCGCTCTCGCCGAGCGATCCATTGCGCTGCTGGAGGGAATGTCGGCAGACGGCATCCCGATCGAGCTGCAGCGATCACCGCTCCTGTTGGCGGCAACCGATGCCCGGCACGCCCAGACGTTCCTGACGGCGCTCGAGCCGGTGGCCAGACTTGGCTTCAAGCTCCCGGACCGGTTGCTGAGCCAGGAGGAGGTGCTGGCGCGTGAACCCGCGCTCACCGACGCCGTTCGCGCCGGGTTCGTGATCGAACCGCATTGCACGGTCAACCCCGGGGCGGTGATCGTCGCACTCAGAGACCGGGTGCAGGAGCTGGGAGTGGAGATCCTGGAAGGCAGCGAACTGCGCGAGGTCGATCTGGACGGTGATCGGGTGGCGGCGCTGCGCACCTCAACTGGCCGTTACCCGTGCGAGTCCGTCGTGCTCGCGGCCGGGGCGTGGCTGGAACAGGTAGGGCGGCTATTCGGCACGCGGCTGCCCGTAGAGGCCGGTAAGGGCTACAGCTTCGAGGTACGGCCGCGACGGATGCCGCGTCACGCCCTGTTGCTGCTCGAGCCGCACGTCGGCTGCTCACCCTTTGGAGAGCGGCTGCGGATCGCCGGCACGATGGAGTTCAGCGGCATCAACGCGCGGATCGACCAGCGGCGGATCGACTCGATCGTACGCGGCGCAGGACAGATGCTCGACGGATGGACGGACCTTGACCCGGACAGCGTCTGGTGCGGCCTGCGGCCGATAGCCCCCGACGGCCTGCCGATCATCGATCGTCATCCCGGCCTGGCCAACGTCTTCTTCGCCGGCGCCTACTCGATGCTCGGCATGACCCTGGCCGCACCCGCCGCACAGGCCCTGACCAGCTTCATGCTGACCGGTGAACGGCCGGCCGTCCTCGCGCCGTTCCGAGCCACGCGATTCCGAGGCCTGGCCGCGCGGTCCGCTCAACCCGGGTGACGACACCGAACCTCGAAAGCGGGCCGGACTTAGCTTGGCGACGCCGTGGGGTTCAGTTGTCCGCCGATTCGATCGAGGATGGTGGGGTCGCCCCGGTAGTTGACGCCGCTCGCCTTCGCGTCGGCGAGTCGCAGGCGGCCGAGCAGCAGCCCGAGGATCGGCCTGGGTGGTCCAGCCAGCGTGGCGTCGGGGCTCTCGGCTGAGCCCAGGTGCGTGTGGATCGCGCCGTCGCGCGTTTCGAGCACGATCGACTCGTCGCCGGTCTGAAGCTCAAGCGTGACGGGGGAGCCGCCCGGATCGCGGTCGGTGAGCATCAGCTCGAGCGCCCACGCCAGCCAATGGCTGCGGACGGCATCGTCGGAGTTCTGTTCGCTCATCAGCGGCACGCCCCAGCGGACCAGTCCCTCGAGCACCGGCTGCAGCTGCTGGCCGCGGGGGGTGAGGCGGAACAGGGTGGTGGCGATGGGCGGCGGCGCGTCCTCGCGAGCGATCACGCCGGCATGTTCGAGCTCTCGCAGGCGCTCGGCCAGGAGGTTGGTGGCGATTCCGGGCAGCCCGTTGCGCAGGTCGGTGTACCGGCAGGCCCCGCGAAGCGCGAGCTCGCGGACGATCAACAGCGTCCAGCGATCGCCGACCACGTCGAGCGACTTGGCGATCGCGCAGTACTCGTCGTAGGACCTCATTTCTTGAACGACTCTAGCAGAAAGTTGAGATTCTCGTCATCTTACTTGACTTTTTTGTCTCGACGGTTTAGAACCCTGTCCTCCCGTTAGACGAGCTCCCGAGGAGGCGTCATGAAGAGCAAGCCCCTGATCCTGGTCTCGCTGCTGCTGGCGGCGTTCGTGATCAATCTCGACACCACGATCGTCAACGTCGGGCTGCCGACGCTGGTCCGCGAGCTGCACGCGTCGAATTCGCAGCTCCAATGGGTCGTGGACGCATTCAATTTGCTGTTCGCCGGATCGGTGCTGGCCGCGGGCAGCCTCTCGGACCGGTTCGGGCGCAAGGGGATGCTGCTCGCCGGCCTGTCGGTGTTCGGCCTCTCGAGCCTGGCCGGCGGGCTGACGGACGGCCCCGGCCAGCTGATCGCCGCACGGGCAGTGATGGGCGTCGGGGCGGCCATGGTGTTCCCCTCAACGCTGTCGCTGATCTCAAACGTGTTCACCGAGCGCCGGGAGCGCGCGCGGGCGATCGGCTTGTGGGGCGCAATCACGGGGGCCGCGATTGCCCTCGGGCCGATAGTCGGCGGCTGGCTTCTCCAGGCCTTCGACTGGCGCAGCATCTTCTTCGCGATGGCTCCCATCGCCGCGATCGCCGGCGTTCTGGTGGCCGGGTCCGTCCCGACCTCGCGAGACCCCCACGCGCCTCGGACGGACCGCGCCGGGTTCGCGCTGTCGACGGCGATGATCGCGCTACTCGTGTACACGATCATCGAGGCTCCGAGCAATGGTTGGGGCAGCGCGCGGACGCTCGTCGGCTTCGCGCTCACGGCCGTGCTGGCCGCGGCGTTCGTGGGCTGGGAGCGGCGCACCGACCACCCGATGCTCGATTTGAGCCTGTTCCGCAACCCGCGGTTCACGGCCGCGAGCGCGTCGGTGGCCATCTCGTTCTTCGCACTCTCGGGGTTCATCTTCCTGGTTACCCAGTACTTCCAGTTCCTCAAGGGCTACGGCCCGCTGTCGACCGGCGTGCGGCTGCTCCCGGTCGCGACGAGCGTGGCGGTCGCTTCGATCCTGGGCGCCAGGCTCGCCGTGCGGATCGGCACGAAGACGGTCGTCGCCTTCGGGCTGTTCTCGATGGCCGCGTTCTATTTGTGGGTCGCGACGGTGACGACCGCCACGAGCTACTGGACGCTTGCCGCACAGATGGTCGTTGCCGGGACCGGGCTGGGACTGACCAGTGCTCCGGCGACCGAGGCGATCATGGGCGTGGTCCCGAAGGCCAAAGCCGGCGTGGGATCGGCAGTCAACGACGCCACGCGGCTCCTCGGCGGCACCCTGGGCGTCGCCGTGATCGGCAGCGTGTACGCCTCGCTGTACGCCAGCCGGGTCACGAGCGCCCTCCCGGCGGGGTTGGGGCGCACCCTCACGCGGACCGTGCCCGGCTCAGTTGGCGGCGCGCTCGCCGTCGCTGACCACTTGGTCCACGCCGGCCATCCGGCGCTGGCGGCACGCCTCCACCACATCGCCAGCTCGGCCTTCTTCAGCGGTTTCCACATGGCCAACTACCTCGCCGCGGGCGTGGCCGCAGCCGGCGCCGTGCTGGCCCTGGCGCTGCTTCCCGCCCAGCCGACGGTCCGGGACGACGCCCCGGAAACGCAAACATTCGGCTCGCCCGCCGCAGCCGCAGCGCGCAGCTGACCAGGGCGGGCGGGTTCACTCAATCCACAGGAGAGAAAACACCATGAGCCAAGAGACTGGAAGGCACGAACCCGGCGGCTCCGCGGTCGGCGAGGCGACCGGGTTTGAGCTGGTCAGCCCGGACCAGCCGGGCGCGGCGAACATCGAGTCCGGGCTCGCGCGTAACCGCGCGTTCGCCGCCGCCGGCGGCCACGAAGGCGCCGTCGTCTTTCCCAAGCTGGCCCTGTTCGTGATCACGTGCCTCGATCCGCGGGTCGACCCGGCCCACTTCCTCGGCCTGGGCCTCAGCGACGCGATGGTCGTTCGCAACGTCGGCGGGCGGGTCACTCCGGAGGTGATCAACGATGTGGCCTTCATCGGCCAACTCGCCGAGAGCGTCCTCCCCGACGGCCCGCTGTTCGAGGTCGCGGTGATTCACCACACCCAGTGCGGGACGGGCGCGTTGGCCGACGACGCCTTCCGCCGGCGCTACGCCCAGCGGATCGGCGCCGACGAGTCGGCCCTGCGCGAGCACGCCGTGCTCGATCCGACGGCGACGGTGGCCCGCGACGTCGAGCGCCTGCGCTCGTCGCGCGCGATCTCCCCGCGCGTGACCGTCTCCGGGCACGTCTACGACGTCGCCACAGGCCTGGTCGAGACGGTCCTCCCCGCGGGCCGGTCAGGAGATCGCCAGGTCCGGCCGGACGTTGCATAAACGCCTGCCCACCCGATTCGTTGTGCTCGTATCACAACCAGACGATGCGCCGACAAGACGTGGGCGCCAGGGTGTGGAGGCTGGCCGAACGCTGCCCGCGCCTGCCACGAGCAGCCGCTCGAGCTGCCCGGGGTCGGGCTCGAGGAACACGCCGGGGTCCATCGCACCGGGCCATCCGGGGCTGAGGAACGGCCCCTCGAGATGGGCGCCCAGCACCGTGGGAGCCTCGGACTGGGCGACCGCGATCAGCGCGGCGCAGAGATCCTCCACCGCCGCTGCGAGCGTCGTGGCCAGCAGGCCGGTGGTCCCGTAGCGGGCGTGGAAGTGCACGACCTCGGTGATCTCCTCGGCCTTCGACGTGTTGCACTGCGCGCCGCCGCCGTGGACGTGCAGGTCGATGTAGCCGGGAACGAGCCAGTGGTCACCGAGCTCGACCACTCCATGGGCGCAGCTTCTCACGCCGCCCGCCCGGATGCCGGCGCTTTCAGCCCTCCTCGGCGAACAGGGCTCCGAAGCGCTGGAGGTAGAGTGGCCAGCCGCCCTCACTGCCAACCGCGTCGCGCGCGCCTTCCCAGCCCTCGCCGTGGCGGTCGAGGTTGCGGTGCTCAAGCTCAACCCTCGTGCGCTCAGCGGACTCGGCGATGAACCGCACCTCGACCTCGCTGGTTCTCTCCTGGTCGGATTCGAGCTGCCATTGCGGGCTGATGTCCCAGCTGAAGACCACTCGGTTTGGCGGCTCGAACGCGAGCACCCGCGCCCACTGGCACTCGCTCCCGTCAACGCCGCGGTCATAGACCCGCCCGCCGACGTGCTGCTCGAACACCGTCTCGGCGATCTCGACCTCCAGGATGTTGTGCTCGCGCGGCTTGACCCTGTCGAAGTCCTCGGTAAAGACGCGGAACGCTCGCTCGATCGGCGCCTCGACCACGGTCGTGCTGCGGACGGTCGTAGCTGTGGCCTGCGTGTGGGTGCTCATTCGTCCTCCTCAGTGGATTGCTCGACGGCGGCCTTGTAGGCGGCCAGGGCCTTCCCCCAAAATCGCTCGAGGTCCGCGCGAAGCGCGGCGAGCCCGTCCGGGTCGACGCGGTAGATGCGGCGGGTGCCGACCGATCGGTCGACCACCAGCCCGGCGTCCTTGAGCACCCTGAGGTGCTGCGAAACCGCCGGGCGACTCACCGGCAGCTCGCCGGCGAGCTCGCCAACCGCACGCGGGCGATCCGACAACAGCTCAAAGATCGCCTTCCGCGTCGGATCGCCGAGCGCGGTCCACGCGTCGGCTTGGTAAGTCTGCACGAACGGTAAGCATACACTAACGGCCGGTGGGCGAGCGCCGAGCCATGCGTCCTGACAAGCGAGTCACCATCTTGACAAGCGAGCGCTCCCGATATATCGTTGAGCTATCGCACGAAGGGAGATTGCTCAAGATGACCGCTGATGCATTTGCTCAGGAATGGCCCGGGGCCCGCGGAGAAAAGCGGCATGGACACCGCTGCGGCCCGCCGGGTTGGCTGTTCGCGAGGGAGGGTCGCCGCGGCCGTCCCCCGTTTGAAGACATCGACGACCTGATCGCCTTGGGGCGGATGTGGAAGGGCAGCCCGTTCGGCGGTCCCGGCTGGGGCCCCCATCGGCGCGGCCGCGGCCGCGCACGCCGCGGCGATGTCCGCCTGGCGCTCCTGCGCCTGCTGGCCGAGGAGCCACGCAACGGCTACCAGCTGATGCAGGCCATCGAGGAGCGAAGTGAAGGGCTCTGGCGACCGAGCCCCGGCTCGGTCTACCCGACGCTCGCCCAGCTCGAGGACGAGGGCCTGATCAACTCGGTCGGGACCGACGGAGCCCGACGGTTCGAGATCACCGACGCCGGTCGCGAGCATCTGGAGAGCCGGGCCGGCGAGCCGGCGCCGTGGGCGCCAGCTCCCGAGGACGCCGACAACCCACTGACCGAGCTCGCTCCGCTGGTGATCGCGATCGGCAAGGCCACCTTCCAGGTGGCGACCGTGGGAGACCGCGCTCAACGCGACCGAGCTCAGGAGCTGCTGGCCGAGACCCGGCGCGCGCTCTACCTCATCCTCGCGCAGGACACGGACGACGACGACACCGCGGAGAACGAGCGCGAGGAAGGCTCACCATGACCAACCAATACTTCCTGGCTCGAATCGCCGGCCGCGACCTCAATCTCCGCGCCTCCGATGCGGAGCGCGAGCGAATAGCGGAGCGCCTTCGCACCAGTCATGCTGAGGGCCGCCTCGACCTGGCCGAGTTCCAACACCGCATCGAGCGCTGCTACGAGGCAAAGACTCTCGGTGAGCTCGGCGAGCTCGTCCGCGACCTGCCCCGACCCGACGAGCCTGCCGAGCGCCGCTCGTTCGGGTGGCTGCGGTCACGGCGCTGGCGACTGGCGCCCCTGGGTCCGCTCCTGCTCGCGCTGATCGTCGTCTCGGCGGCGACCGGACATCGCGTCTTCTGGCTGTGGATACCGCTCGTATTCCTCTTCTGGAGGATGAGCTGGGGGCGGCGGAGGCGCTCGTTGGCGAGTGCACGGCGCGGGCCAGACGACTGGATCTGAGATCGTTACTGCCGCCTAGCCCGTGCGCGATTCACGGCCTTCGCCGTAGGATCGTGCGGACATCGCACACACGAGTCGCGCACCGTCCGTCCCGTGCGCAACCACAAACTTAGGAGGAGCGGATGTCCGCGACTGAGGCTGGAGGACAGACGGGCAGCGACAGCACGGCTGTTCGCCCGTTTCAGGTCGATTTTCCGGATGTCGAGCTCGTCGAGCTGCGCCGGCGCATCAACGCGACGAGGTGGCCGGAGCGCGAGACGGTGAGCGACGACTCCCAGGGCGTGCGGCTGGAGATGATGCAGCAGCTCGCGCGCTACTGGGGGAACGAGTACGACTGGCGGGGGTGCGAGACGAGGCTCAACGCCCTGCCGAACTTCATCACGGAGATCGACGGGCTCGATATCCACTTCATCCACGTCCGCTCCGAGCACGAGGACGCGCTGCCGCTGATCGTCACGCACGGGTGGCCCGGGTCGATCATCGAGCAGCTGAAGATCATCCCCCCGCTGACCGATCCGACGGCCCACGGCGGCAGCGCCCAGGATGCTTTTGACCTGGTGATCCCGTCGCTGCCGGGCCACGGCTTCTCGGCCAAGCCGACGGCCACCGGGTGGGATCCCGTCCGCGTCGCCCGCGCCTGGGTGGTGCTGATGAAGCGCCTGGGATATGACCGGTTCGTCGCCCAAGGCGGCGACTGGGGTGCGGCGGTCACGCAGACGATGGGTATCCAGGCACCCCCGGAGCTGCTCGGGATCCACTCCAACATGCCCGGTACCGCCCCATCCGAGCTCGTCAAGGGGTTCGAGCGCGGCGACCCGCCGCCATCCGATCTCTCAGGCGACGAGCTACGCGCGTACGAGCAGTTGAGCAACTTCTACGCCAAGCACGTGGCCTACGCACAGATCATGGCCACGCGCCCCCAGACGCTCTACGGACTGGCCGACTCACCCGTCGATCTGGCCGCGTTCGCGCTTGACCACGGCGACGGCACCGGCCAGCCCGGGCTCGTGGAAAAGATCCTCCAGGGGACCTACCACAGCGACCTCACGAGGGACGACCTCCTCGACAACATCACGCTCTACTGGTTGACGAACACCGGGGTCTCCGCCGCTCGCCTCTATTGGGAGAATAAGGCCGACTTCTTTGACGCCAAGCCCATCACCATTCCGTTCGCCATAAGCGTCTTCCCCGAGGAGCTCTACCAGGCCCCGCGCAGCTGGGCCGAGCGCGCCTACCCTCACAACCTCCTCCACTACAACCAGCTCGACAAAGGCGGGCACTTCGCGGCCTGGGAACAGCCGCAACTGTTCTCAGAAGAAATGCGCGCCAGCTTCAGGCCTTTGCGCTAGCTTGAGCGCTCAGGAGCACAGCTGATGTCCACCTGGATTTTCGAGCCCGGGCACACCGAGGCGGAATTTCGTGCGCGGCACATGATGGTCACCTGGGTGCGCGGGTTGTTCAAGGACATTCACGGACGGCTCCAGCTCGACTGGGACCGTTGTGTCGACGCCACCTTCGCGGGCGAGATCGACGCCACCGGGATCTGGACGGGCGAGCCGCAACGTGACGAGCATTTACGCAGCGCCGACTTCCTCGACGTCGAGAATCACCCGAAGATCTCGTTCACCGGCCACTTCACCGAGCGCACGGGGAGCACCACGTTCAAGGGCGAGGTCGAGCTGACGGTCCGCGGTGTGACCAGGACGGTCCCACTCGACATCGTCTCTCTCGGAGAATGGAAGACCCCGTTCTGGGTGGGGGATGAGAACAAGGGCGAGCTGCGCCGAATCGGCTTCGAGGCGACGGCCAAGATAAACCGCCACGAGTTCGGGGTCTCGTGGCAGGACGAGATCCCCGGCGGCGGCGTCGTCGTCAGCAACGAGATCGAGCTAAACCTCGACGTCGAAGCGATCCTGCTCGAGGATCTCGAGCGAACCGGCGCGATCGAGTACTACCGTGACACGGCCGGCTAGCCCGCGATAGCTCAATCCAAGGACGGATTCGCCTATTCGGGTTGACGCTGCTCCTCAATCCCGAAGCGAGACGCGGACTTCGTGCGCTGGTCTCTCCCAGATCGATCGGTGGGGCACGTCGCACGGCATCCGGATCGTGTGCGACGCGTCCCATGTGATCCGAATCCGAAGCACGGTTGCCGGCGGCAGAGGTAGCGGCATCGTAAGCCGGCCGCGGGCGCGCGTGTTCGCGCCGTGAGTGCTGTCGGTGCTCCCGCTCAGCCCGAAATGACTGCCGAGAGTGAGGTAGTCGTTGCCAAGATCGTCCTTGGCTTCGGCGACGGCTCTCACCGACCTCGGGGCGAGCGGCGGGACGATCTCGTAGTCGACGTGGATCACAGAGCCGTCGCGGTCGACCGACGTGATGGCGACACTGTTCGCCGCCGAGGGCCCGCCGCGGGTCTCGGTGACTTCGAAGCTCAGCGCGATCGGATGCGATTCGGGCGTGGGCGCGCGAAGCACCTCCAGCGCGTCGCCCACAGTGCCCGCGCCGCTCAGGGTGCTGAATGCGCTGGCGATCGCGAGCGGGCCGTAACCCAACTCCCTCAGCCGCTTCTCAAAGGCCGGCCACTCCTGGCGAGCGGCTTTGCCTCGGTCCGCGGCCTTGGCGGCGAGGCGTAGGGATTCACGCAACGATTCAAATTCATCCTCTCTGGCCCTCATTGCGCCGACTCTATTGCCCCTCCGGTCGCTCGCTACGGCCGTCCGGGTCCGTCGCCCCTTCTCTCGTGGTGGATCCGCCTGGCTCAGCGCGCCGCTTCCCGCGCGCGTCGCGGCAGTTTCCAGCCCGGCCGGACGAAGTGGCAGGTGTAGCCGTTGGGGTATCGCTCGAGGTAGTCCTGGTGCTCGGGCTCTGCCTCCCAGAACGGTCCGGCGGGCTCCACCTCGGTGACGACCTTGCCGGGCCACAGGCCGGACGCGTCGACATCAGCGATCGTGTCCTCCGCCACGCGGCGCTGCTCGTCGTCGAGGTAGTAGATCGCCGAGCGGTAGCTCGCCCCGGCATCGTTGCCCTGACGGTTCTTCGTCGTCGGGTCGTGAATCTGAAAGAAGAACTCGAGGAGGTCCCGATAGGAGATGCGGTCGGGGTCGAACAGGATCTCGATCGCCTCGGCATGCGAGCCATGGTTGCGATAAGTCGCGTTGGGTGTGTCGCCGCCCGTGTAGCCAACGCGCGTTCCGGTCACACCATCGAGCTTACGGATCAGATCCTGTACGCCCCAGAAGCACCCGCCCGCAAGGATCGCCTTCTCGGTTTCAGCCATCTCTCTGCTCCTCCTGGTCACGGTTGTGCGGTCGCACGAACAATATGCTCACAACACGGTAGCCGCGAGGGGCTCGGCCCCGCATCGCGGCCCCGATACAACTAGCAGCCGCCGAGTGCGGCTGCGAGGTTGTTGGCGTCCATCGTGAGTGTCGTCACGTTTGTCGGGCTGAGCTTCTTCCCGGTCTGTGCCTTGACGAGGCCGAGAAAGTTGGTGATGTCCGCGCACGCGGTGGCTTTGTCCGGCGCGTTAACTGCCGTTTGGATCGCCGCTGCCTTGTCGGCCAGGGCTGTCCCCGGTCCGACGCCGGTCGATGCGCTGACGAGCGCCGCAGCCAAGGCGCTTGCTGGCAGCGACACGGAGATTGCATTGCTCATCCCGGTGATCGACGAGTTGACCGTGTCCAACGCGGTGATCGTCTGGTCGCCGGCCGTGTCCAGCGTCGCGGTGAAGCCGTAACGGCTCCCATGACTATCGCGTGCCCACGCCCACTCGTCCGGCATGGCGTCAGGCGCACCGGATCGGTGCGCGCTAGTCGAGCGACAAGCTGTTGAAGATCAAGACCTTCCGGCTCCGGTCGAACGTTGCGCTCTTACTCTGGGAGAGAAGCTGCATGAGCACATGGGCATCCTCGGCGGTCGCACGTACTACGTATTCGTCGGCGCCATTATCGAGAATGAGCTGGAAGGTGAAGGCGCCCGGCGCGCCCCGCTCTTTCTCGGTCCACGAGGCTTGGACATGCGTGACTTGGCGAACATGGATCTGCTCCTCGGTCCGCGCCTCCCGGTCTTCGACGTCCGTCATGCGTCCTCCTAGGTGCTCGCTTGCCGGCCACGGGAACGTTGACCCGACAGCGGCAAGCCGGGCCTGAAACGACTCTAGCTCGGCTGCAAACGGTAGGTCAAGCGTCGTTGTCTTCATGCTCCTGACCACCCCGGACCAGCAGTAGTCCGTGCGACCGCCCGTTCCAGCGTTCACCTATTTGGGGTGATGGCGACGTAACGCTGAGCTGGTTGGATCGGCCAGACCGATCGTGGTCCGAAGCCACGGGGGCCTTCAGACTCACTGGAGCCCATGCTGTGATCCGACACTCTTGGGCACCCCGAGCGCAGGGACGTGCGCTCGCGGCTGCTCCCAAACTCGATGCGAAAGCTCGCGATCAGGCTCGACACGGCGGGACCTGCCATATGCACGAATTGTGGACCACCAACCGAGGCACCGTCGTTGTGACCGGTCCTCGATTGGTGGTGGTTTGCGGCCGACTCAGCCGATGGTCGCGGCCCCCAAGTAATTCACCGCTGACATCGACTGTGCCGCTGCAAACCCCCCCAGTGGGGTGCTTTGTTGGGCACACCACTACACATGTAGATGGTCTCATCTCAGCGAGCCCCGAGTCAATACTGCAATGGGGGGAAAACACATACGGCGCACGGACCCGCAATACCGCATTCAGGACGAGGCAGCAGACGGCGTCCCCGAGGTAGCCGTACGCTCAGACGTCGTCGCCAAACCGGAAGGCCACTCCCCATAGCGACCCAGGAACGCTGATGATGCTGAACCGACGCCCATACTGCCGAACCTCGCCGTCGATCCGGCCGCCGCGCGCGCTGGCCGCTGATAATCAACGGCTGCGGCGGTTGAGCTAGTGCGAGTGCTCGTACACCGCGCCGTCGATCAGCTCCCGGCCTGCGACAGGGTGCGGAAGCGCTACCCGCACCGGCGTCTCAGGGTTCGGTGAGCGCATCTGGAACCCCTCGGGCGGCGTGACGAACATGGTCAGGATCAGCTCGTCCTCGCCCTCGTAGAGGTCTGGGTCGAGAACCCGGCCGTCGGCCCGCTTGCCGCCCGCGTACGTCTGCTCCGTCACCAGTATCCGCACGACGGTGTCGTCCGCCCTCAGCTCGTGGGTGGGGTCCAGTCGCCAGGAGGAAGCACGGATCCCATCGCGGGTCACGCGCAGCGGTCGCCCCGCCGTCTTGTCGGCGCGCGACCACGTGCCGCGGCGGGCATCCTTCTGCACCGCGACCATCACCAGGTCCGGCGCCATGCCGCGTCCGAACAGAGCCTCCTTGTCGGTTCGCGCAATCAGGCGCCACCCGTCCAGGGCGGATGGCAACGGCCGACGATCGGCGGGTTGCTTGCTCTGACGCGAACTAGATCCCGCGCGACTTTCCAGCTGTGCCGCCAGCAGTCCCGCGGCAGGGTCGCTTGGGTCAAGCGGCTTGAATGGCCCGTCCAGAGCGCTCGGGGGGAAGGCCAATCCGCCAGCGTCGCTGATCAGCTCGGGCACTCGTGGCGCGTACCGCGGCTCGAGCAGGGCGGACCGCGCCCAGTGACGCTCCGTCGGCACCCCACGTGCACGGGCCACGAGGCGAGTAAGCAGTCCATCGCCGGGTCCACTCATCCCGCGCCAGGCTAGCGGCAACGGCCCAAACGCCGCACCCGAGCGGATCTGCGGGCTGCCGCGCATCCCGGGGCGGCTGGCGTCTGCTCTGCTCGACGTGGAAAGCCCCGGCATCTCGCCGACGATCGCTCCCGCCTCTCCCCAGGCACGCGAGACGCGACCGCGTTGGCGACCCTCCGCTCGTCTGAGAGCTGGAGCACTTCCAATGACACCAAGCTCGGGCCCGAGTACCCGAACCCCATGCCCTGCGTTGTCCTACACGGAGGGCGGGTAGTCTGGCAAGAGCGGCGCTGGCAACATCGGCTCTGGCGACAACGGAAACAGCGACAGCGGGAACAGCTGAGGCACCGCCACGACATGCACAACGCCGGTGGCAGCAAGGCGCGCGACCGCGATCGTCCCGGCAGTTCGATCTGGCTCGCCGTCGTCGCCTGCGCGCTCGCGATCGCCGCTTGTGGCTCGTCCGGCCACAAGCCGAGCACCGCGTCGCACGCGCAGCCCTTCCTTGCCTTCTCGGAATGCATGCGCAGCCACGGCGTCCCGAACTTCCCCGATCCTGGCTCTGGAGGGCTCAACATTCGGGGCACGGGCATCAACCCGTCCTCGCCGGCATTCGAGGCCGCCCAGGCCACCTGCAACAAGCTGCAGCCAGCAAGGGGCTCGAGTACCCCGCCGGCCTCCGAGCAGCAGAAGGAACAGCTGCTCGCGATCTCGGAGTGCATGCGCAGCCACAGCGTCCCCGATTTCCCCGACCCGACGACGAAGCCACCGACCAGCCCGCAGAGCTACTCCATCGAGCAGGGCATCGCCAGCAACCTGTTCCTGCTGGTGCCGAACACGATCAACGTCAACTCCCCCGCGTTCCAACAGGCCGCCAAGGCGTGCCACCTTCCTCTTACTAGCTTTCTCACAGGGCCGTGAAACGCAACGCAGCGGTCCTGGCGCGGTCTACCGCCTCGCGATCCCGGACGCGATCAACAAGCCCTTCGGCTTACAGCAGCAGGCGGAGCGACACTGCAAAGATCCTGATGCACCCCTCATGCACCCCGGTCCAAGCCGAAACTCGCCGCCGGCCAGATCCCCCGAAGGCGAGAAAGCCCCTCCTTGCAGCACCTCCTTCGGTGGAGCCGGCCGGGATCGAACCGGCAACCCCTGCTTGCAAAGAGCCAGCAGCCGCTCTTAGCTGCGGGCCGGATTCAGATTTTCACTGAGGCAGCCGTTCTCCGATGATCGGCGGCCAGGCCACGCGGCGATCGTGCTAAGCGACCTGGACGCCCAACCATCCGGGTTGCTTCTTGCAGGCGGGTGCGGATAGGGTGCAGCCGTGCTCGAAGCAGGGAAGCGCTACACGAGTCCGGTCACCGGGAGCTGGGTCGAGGTCATCGAGCGAGCTGGAGGCGTGACGAAGGCCGAACGCTCACTCGCGCCCGGGAGCGGCCTTTCCGACCCCCACCTCCATCAGGACTACACAGAGACTTGGGAGGCGCTCTCCGGACAGGGACGCATCGAGCTTGACGGGGACGAGCGCGAGTTCCGGAAGGGCGACCGGGTTGTGATCGAACCGGGAACCAGCCACCGCAACCCGTGGAACACGGGGGCCGAGGCGTTGCACATCCGCGTGATCCTCGACCCGAGCAACGACTTCCTCGAGGCGTTCATGTCCGCGTTCGCCCAGAACCTCGTTGACGGCGAGGACGGCCGCCTGACAAAGACGGAGGAGATGCCGCTGCTCGGGATCATGGTGATCGCCCAGGCGACAAAGAGCCGTACGTACGGCGCCTCACCGCCGGTCCCGGTCCAGAAGATGCTGCTCCCGTTCCTCGCTTTCTTTGGCCGGACCGTTCGCGGCTACCGGCCAAGTTACGACTGACCGAGGTCCTCTGTCGACTTCTTGCGGACGTCCATTGGGAGCCAGCCGGGCGAAACCTGAATGCGATCTGTCCGCCAATTTGGGATCGAGTGACAACACTCTTGGGCCACGACGAGCGCGGGCACGACGGCTCGCCGCTGCGTGTGGCCCGACGGAGCGGTCTGGGTAGACCCCCGGACAGAGTGTCGCGTTCGGCGGATAGGAGGCGTCTGCAGCGGCCCGGATCGGCCCAGGCCGGAGAGTTGCTTGTCGATCAGGTGGGTAGTGGCGTGATCAGCGCCGGGTGCGGCCATGCGGGAGACCGAGACCCTGCGGATCGATCAGGCGCTCAAGCAAAAGCGCCGACAGTATGATGGCGCGCCGTGGAGGCCGCACCACAGGTTAGAGGGGGCTTCGACGAGCCGGTCCCGGGGTCGTCGGTGACCGGCCGGCGGGTGCGGATCGCGGGGTGGGTGTTCGACGAGGGGGGACCACTCGACCGCGTCCTGGCGGTCGTCGGTGACCTCCCGCCGGTCACGCTCACGGTCGGCGCGTGGCGCGCGGACATCGCGGCGACGTTCGCGCACATCGCGCACGCCGGGGCGTCCGGCTTCAAGTGCGACGTCGACCTGCGAAGCACGCCGTCGGGCTCGATCTCGGTCGCGCTCCTGGCGCGGAGGCGCACCGGCCAATGGCAGCCGGTGACCGAGTACAACGTGACCGTGATCGCGCCGGTGGAGGACCGCGGGCCACGACGCGCAGCCGCAGCGTTCACGATCGCTCAGAACGAACCGCTGATGCTGCCGCTGTGGGTCGACTACTACCGCCGTTACTTCGACGCTGATGACCTGTACGTCCTTGACCACGACAGCGCCGACGAGTCTGTCCGCCACGTCGCTGATCGCTGCCACGTCGTTCCCGTTCATCGCGCGATGTCCTTCGATCACCGCTGGCTGCGGGGGACGGTCGAGTCGTTTCAGAGCTTCCTCCTGAGCTCCTACGAGACGGTTCTGTTCGCCGAGGTCGACGAGTTCGTGATCGCAGATCCGCGCCGATACGGCGGGCTGGGCGACTACATCGCCCGCATGCGGCATCCCGCCGTGCGCTGCGTCGGGTTCAACGTCGTCCATCAGCCCGACGAGCCGCCGCTGCGCTTCGACGAGCCGATCCTCGCCCAGCGAGCATATTGGCATGCCTCGCTCGAGTACTCGAAGCGGCTGATCGCGCGCGTGCCACTGGCGTGGTCGGAGGGCTTTCACGAGGAGTACATCGCGTCCGACTATCCGCCCGATCCGGCGTTGATGCTCGTCCACCTCCACCGCGTCGACTACGACCGCTGCCTCGCCCGTCACCGCTCTTCGGCGAGCCGGAACTGGAGCGTCGAGGACATCGCGCGTGGCGACGGCCAGCAGAACCGGATCGCCGGCGACGAGGAGTTCTCGCGCTGGTTCCATCACGGCCCGGACCTGGACGCTCCGCGTGAGCTGATTCCCGAGCACGTCCGCGCGGTGCTTTGAACGCCCTCGTCGTTCCGAGCAACTCGCGGGAGCGGCTCGCACGGTTCCTCGAGGCGTGGACGCCGTGGCCGTGGGATCTGGTGATCGTCGTCCAGGATGAGCCCGAGCTCGACCTCGAGCTCCCCGCAGGGTTGGAGGTCGACGCCGCCGAGCGGCTACAGGCGTTCAGCTGGGCCGAGATCGATCGGCTCCTGCCCGATCCCTCCGTGATCTCCCGCCAGGACAGCGCGATCCGGTCGTTCGGCTTCTGGCAGGCTTGGCTCGCCGGCGCGGAGATCATCTTCACGCTCGACGACGACTGTTATCCCGCCGAGGACGACCTCGTCCAGACGCACCGTGAAAACCTCTACCGCACGCCCGTGTGGACGACCTCGGTGCCAGGGCTTCGGGTACGCGGCCTCCCGTACCGACGCGCCGGCGTTCTCGCGGATGTTCAGGTCAGCATGGGGCTGTGGCGCGGTACGCCGGACCTCGATGCCGTCAGCACCTTGGCCGCGCCCAGCGGCAGTCCGCCCGAGGCGATCACGCAGGCACGCAGCCGCGTGATGCCGTCACGTCAGCTCTTCCCGATGTCGGGCATGAACCTCGCGTTCCGCCGCGAGGTCGCGTGTCTCATGTACTTCGCGCCGATGGGTCGGGGCCAGCCGTTCAGCCGCTTCGATGACGTCTGGTGCGGGATCCTCGTGCAGCGCATCTGCTGCCATCTCGGCTACTCGATCGTCGTCGGCCGCCCGCTCGTCGACCACCGGCGCGCATCCGACCCGTTTCGCAACCTCGTCAAGGAGGCACCCGGGATAGAGGCGAACGAGCGGATGTGGGAAACGGTCGCCGCACTGCGGTTCCGCGGAACCACTCCTCGCGCCTGCATGCTCGAGGCAGGCGAGGCGCTGGCCGCCTCGCCCGAGCCGTATGTCGCCCAATGGGGGACGGCCATCGAACGGTGGTGCTCGCTGTTCGATCTGTCAGCCGATGAGCCGGCCGAGCTGAGGCTGGCGCGTACGTGAGCGCCGGGAAGCTCACGATCACCGGTGGCAGCGGCTACGTCGGTCAGCTGCTCGGCCGGGCGCTGCGCGAGCGAGGCCACGAGGTCGACATCTTCGACCGCTACCGAGGGCACCTCGTGGACTTGGTGCGCTCGCGGACCCTGCCCGGCAGGCTCGGCCGTGATCGCATCGTCACGGCGCCTCGCGTGCGCCGGTTCCAGAAGGAGTGCGAGGCGGCGCTCGTCCGCCGTCGCGTGATCCGGCCGAGTGGCGATGACATCCTCGCCCAGCGCGAGGTGCTCGCGACTCGCTTCAAGGGAAGCCGGGCGGTGATCCATCTCGCCGGGATCCCGCACCCGTTCCAGCGCGGCGCGAC
Organism: uncultured Solirubrobacterales bacterium; assembly: GCA_963704385.1. Taxonomy (GTDB): domain Bacteria; phylum Actinomycetota; class Thermoleophilia; order Solirubrobacterales; family Solirubrobacteraceae; genus Palsa-465. Next base: position 2,437,534 of record OY969904.1, on the reverse strand, counting down.
CGAGCCCGACTTCGTCTCGCTCAACTACGAAGGGGCCGTGAATGTGTTCGAGGCCGCGCGCGACGCCGGCGTCGCGGTGTTCGTGTTTGCCTCCTCTGCCCAGGTCTACAAGATCAACGACCCGGTCCGTGTCGACCATCTGCCGATCCTCGAGACGAACTACCTGCCGTTGCCGGCCGAGGGGCAGACGACCTACGGCTTTCTCAAGGGCGCGATCGAGCGTTATCTCGCCGGCGCCTGCACGACTGGGTCGACCCAGGCGATCTCGCTGCGGCTCGAATGTCCGGGCTTTCTCACGCAGGGGCCGTCGAACCTCTACATCAGCACCTCGGTCGACAACCTCGTCGCCGGTTTCGCGTGCGCGCTCCAGCCACCCTCCGACATTCACGCCGACGTCTTCAACATCGCCGACGCCCAAGTGGAGCCGGCGATCGCCGACATCTCCGCCTATGTTCGCGCGCGCTGGCCCTACGTCCCGTCGAGCGTCGCCGGCAACGAGTGCCTCCTGAGCACCGAGAAGGCGCGAGCGGTTCTGGGCTACCGCCCGACGACCAACGGTCGCTACCTCGCGCCGGAGATCGTCTGGTAGCGCTCAGGCTGAGCTGGGAAACGAGCAGTTTCATGCCTCGAGCAGCAGCGGTGATGCCTGGCTGCTGCTTGTCTCGCGCAGCGACGCTGTGCCTCGACGCGGCGTACGTCGTCGGCGTTCGACCTTCGTAACGTCTCGATCGCCGGGCGGATGCGGCAGTCCGGCGGCCGCGGCGAGGTCGCTGGTGCTAGCCCGAAGCGCCACGCGCGGTGAGTGGAGTCAGATTGTTGGTGTACCGCGCGGTGCGTTTGGCTCCGAATCGGCCAGGCAAGGCTCGTTGGGCAGCGCCCGCTGCGAGTATCGCTCTACGAACGACACCGGCAGGCCATCCGGCCTGAACGGGCTGCCTACCGCCGTGCATGCGGTGCTAGACGCACACGATATGTCAGCAGCCGCGAAGGGCGGTAACCCGCTTGGGGTCGGCAAGGTCGACCATTTGCGTCCGTTCCACTGCTCGGCCAAGCTGAAGTAGGGGCCGTTCTTGTGGCTGCTCTCGGCCCTAAGCGCGAGGCAGGCGATGTTCGAGCCGCACGACACGACGTCGCTTCCCCACCGGTTGGCGCCGGGGTTCGGAGTACGTTGCACCGACCAGGTGCGTCCATTCCAGCGCTCGGCAAACGTCTCGTTAGAGCAAGAACGGCAGACCGTGTACGACCCGACGGCGGTGCATGCGCTCACGGAGGTACACGACACGTCCGAGAGGTTCACCCCCGCGCCGGGACCACGGGGGCGCAGGTTTAGCGACTATCACTCCGCCTTGGTCACGGCATCCCTTTTACATCGCGTGTCGAAACACAAGAGCCCGGCTAACCAACCTAAAGACAACAACCCACTCACGTCAACCTCCGCCATTGACCCACCCGACACGAGACTTGGAGGGCAGTCCGACGCTCGCCGGCCGTCGCAGGCCGACACTGTGTCTTTGCGCCGTAAACCCTGCTCCGGCTTGCTGATCGGCTGTCGGGTCGGCGGGAGGCGCCTGGGCCGCACGGCGTTGCCGACTGGCCTGGTTTCCTCCCGCCGCCGCATCGAACCGTGCGTGCGGTTCTCTCGCACACGGCTCACCGACGTCTTTCACCGCCGGCATTCGGCGTTGCCCGCTTGGTCCTCCGGTCCCGGAAGGGACCGGGGGTGACGACGAGTCCTTCGAGGTGGATCAGCCCTAGTTGGTTGCGTGAGTGGTAGTTCACGACTGTCCAGCCGTAGCGCGTGGTGCGGTTGCGGCGTTTGGCCGCGAACAGCACGAGGCGCTTCAGCGCGTAGGTTCTGATCTTGGTGAAGTGGCGGCGACTGTTCCCGTATCGGTAGTAGTTCGCCCAACCGCGCAGGTACTCGTTGAGCTCCTGCACGATCACCTCTTCAGGTAGCAGTGTCCGGTTGCGGCCCGTGAGCTCACGGATCCGGTTGCGGGCTCTGCTCATCGCCTCTGGTGAGGGCCAGCGAGCGAGGAACCGCAGGTGCTGATAGTCACGCTCGCCGCGCACCCGCCGATGGTGGAAGCCGAGGAAATCCAGACCCTCGCCTCCCTCCTGCAGGTGCACGATCCGGGTCTTGGCCTGCTTGAGCGAAAGGCCCATCTCGGCCAGGATCGCCGTCAGCGCCGAAAGCGCCGCCTCGGCCTCCCGTCGGTTGTGGCACATCACCACCACGTCATCCGCGAACCGGACCAGAACGCCGGTCCCGCGCTCGGTCCACTGCCGGTCGAGCCGGTGCAGGTAGACGTTGCACAGGCAGGGCGAGATCACACCGCCCTGCGGCGTTCCAGCCTCCTCGCGGTGGACAGCGCCGTCCTCCATCACCCCTGCGCGCAACATCGCCCGCAGGAGCTTCAGTAGGTGCCGGTCGCTGATCCGCTCCTCGATCGCCGACATCAACCCCGAGTGCGGGATCGCGCCAAAACAGTCCGCGACATCCGTCTCGGCCGCCCACCGCCTGCCCCTCCAGGACTCATCAATCAGCACCTGGAGCGCGTCGTGCTGCGAGCGCTTGGGCCGAAACCCAAACGAGCACGGCAGAAAGTCCGCCTCGAAGATCGGTTCGATCACGATCCTCGTGGCGGCCTGAACGACGCGGTCCCGGACAGCAGGAATCGACAGCGGCCTTTGCTCAGTCGGCCTGCCGGGCTTGGGGATGTACACCCGGCGGGCCGGCAGCGAGCGATAGCTGCCGTCCTTCAAATCCGCGGCCAGCTCGTCGAGCAGCCTGGCCACGCCATACTCCTCGACGTCAACGATGGTCTGGTGGTCGACGCCGGCCGCGCCCTTATTGGCGCGCACCAACTCCCACCCACGCTCCAGCACGTCCCTCCGATAGACCTTGTCGTAGAGCGCGTGGAACCGTCGCCCGGGATCGGCCTTGGCCGCCCGGTAAAGCGTTCGTTGCAGTTCTCGGACCTTGTCCTGCTTGGCGGTCCTAGCCACGAGTGGCACTCACCAGCCCTTCCCTGTACGTGACGCATAGACGAAGTAGCGGCCCTTCCCTCGCCGCGGGTTATGTTGTCCCGTCAGCTCAAGCGGTACTACGGCCGCCTCCGACTCCCACCCGGCACGCGATCCACTTCCCGGCTCATCACCGGTTATAGGACGCGACGCTCCGACCACACCCAGATCCACCAGAGGGCCGGGCCGGGGAGGGCCTCCCAAGGTTCCCGCCGCCACCATCTGAACGTTCCGAGCCCCATACGCCGGGAGGTTCCTCAGGGCTGCAATCCAGGATCTACACCCCTTCCATGGCCTTCGCCGTGACAACCGCGGCTCGGCACCTCCTGTTTCCCACCCTCACGGGCAAGCGATCTAACGACGCGGCAGGCTTCGCTTCACGCTACGGACCGCTCAGTCGCTCCCCCCAGAGGGGCTCTTGACGCTGGGCTTCGACCCGGCCCGTTTCCAGACCGAGCCGCCAGCCTGCTACCGGGCCTCCTGACAGCTACCCGGACCGGACCTTCCCCGGCAGGCGACGACGAGCTTATGTTGGATCAACTACTCAATAAACACCAACTCCTTGGCACACGTCGCAACGATCGAAAAAGCAGCAGCCACGGACAATTCCGCGGAATCGGCAATGAGTTGACTTCTGCCTTTCGATCTGAGCAGCAGCTCGTCCTGTGGGTCGATAGCTGCTGGCTGGTAGTTGCTGGCCGTCACCGCACTCGCTAGGGTGCCCGCCAGGCCGGTCCCATTGGACTAACGGAAAGGTGGGGTCATGGGTGCCTCGAACGGTGATGGTGGGGGGTCGGCCTGCGCGGCTGTCCGCGCGTGCCTTGCAGCGGCCGGCGTGGCGGGGCTGTTGGGCGCGTTGTTTGCGCCGTCGGCGTTGGCGGCGTTGCCGCCGGGCTGCGCGGAGGCGTCCAGCACGGTGACTTGCACGTTCAGCGAGACGGGCGCCGCGCAGTCGTTCTCGGTGCCGGGTGGCGTGAGCGCGATCACGGTCGATGCGTTCGGCGCCCAGGGCGGTAGCGGGGCGCAAGCCGCTTTCAGCCCGCATGCGTTGGGTGGGGAGGGCGCACAGGTGCAGGCGACGCTGCCGGTGACGCCGGGGGAGACGCTGGAGGTGCTGGTTGGTGGCGAGGGTGGCAGCGAGGGCTCCGACGCGGGCGGCTTCAACGGCGGAGGCGGGATCGGCGATAGTGGCGGCGTACCCACTATCGCGGGTGGGGGTGGCGGCGCGTCGGACGTACGGGTCGCGCCGTACGGCTTGGAGGAGCGGTTGCTGGTCGCCGGGGGTGGCGGTGGTGGCGGTGGCAACGGCGATGGCAGCGAGGAGTTGTCGGGCGGCCCGGCGGGTGGCGCCGGTGGCGCCAGCGGCAGCGCTGGCACGGAGGGATCTAACGACAGCGGGTCGGTGACCGGCGGCGGGCCGGGGGGCCAAGGGGCCGCCGCGGCGGGCGGCTCTGGCGGGACTGGCGGAGCTTCAGTAGGCTTCTCAAGCGGGGCCGCGGGTGGGTCGGGCTCGGTGGGGCAGGGCGGAGCGCCGGGCGGAGTCGGCTCCCCCGGTGGCGAAGGTGGAGGTGGCGGTGGCGGCTATTTCGGCGCCGGTGCTGGCGGCGGCGGTGGCGGTGACGTCAACACCTTGGAGGGTGGTGGTGGTGGTGGCGGCGGCGGCGGGTCGGACTTCGTCGAGGCGTTCGCGACCGGGGTGTCCGTGACCGACGGCGTCCAGTCAGGTGATGGACAGATCACGATCTCCTACGGCGCACCGAGCGTGGAGGCGAGCCCCTCGCCGCTGAACTTCGCGTCCCAGCCGCAGAGCACGATCAGCGCCCCGCAGACGGTCGCGGTCACCAACACTGGCCTGGGTGCGCTGGTCGTGACCGGCCTGACGTTCACCGGCACCGATCCGCAGGACTACCTGATCACCTCCAACAGCTGCCTGGGCGAGATCGCACCGACCCTGAGCTGTCAGATCGGGGTCAGCTTCGCGCCACAGGAGCAGGGCGCCAGCACCGCGAGCCTGCAGATCGCTAGCAACGACCCGAACAGCCCCGCCACCGTCCCACTGTCGGGCACCGGCGGACAGCTGCCGCAAGGCCCGAGCGGGGTGACCGGCCAGACCGGCGCGACCGGCCAGACCGGCGCGACCGGCCAGACCGGCGCGACCGGCCAGACCGGGCCACGCGGGGAACAAGGATCCGCCGGAAAGATCGAGCTCGTCGTCTGCACCAAGGTGAGCAAGACGGCGCAGAAGTGCAAGACCAAGCTGATCTCCGGCACGGTCAAGTTCACGACCGCCCGGGACGCGCTCGGTGCCAACGCGTCCCGTGCGGGCGTCACCTACGCCACCGGCCTCGCTGTCGCCACCGGACCCGGACGCTGGCAGGTCATGCTCACCCGTCAGATCCACAAACTACGTGACGGCCGCTACGCCCTCACCCTCAGAACCCGCCACGGCCGACGGCGGATCGTTCAGCGCAGCACGATCACGATCACCTGATCACCCACGACGGGCGGCCTGGTTCGCAGGGAACCGGGTCGCCGCCAACCCCACCGGCATCTAACCCACCATCTCGCGCAGAGTGTCGAGGCCTAGATCCAGCGCTGCCGGATTTCGATCACAGCACCCCTCCAGTTGTCCGGCGGGGAGTGTCGTGATGCGTTGGGAGCAGCAGGCGAACGGCCACGCGATAGCCCGTCGGCGCGTGCGGCTGATCGGGACTGAGGCGTCTGTGCGAGCCGGTGATCTTCAGGTGCGGCCGACGAATGCGCGGCCGATCGTGTCGACGGCGACGCACTGCGAGACCGAGCTGCAAGAGACGGCGAGGAGCGGGGTCCCGCCAGCGATGTCCTTCGGGCTACCCCAGCGGTCGGCAGCGGGGTCGCCCTCGACGGCGCTGCCGTTGGAGTCGACGGCGACGCAGAAGCGCTGTGACGCGCATGCTACGGCGGACAGGCTGTTTGTGTCGATCGCGTGGGCGGCTGGCTTGACGTGCCCCAGCGGGTTGAACGTGACCTCCCGCCCGTGAGAACCCGCCGCCGTGCACTGCGAGGTTGACGGGCACGCGATGCTCGTGAGGCCGGCCGTGTCGATCGCGATCACGGCGGGCCTGCGCCGTGAGGCTGGATCGAAGGTCACCTCGCGGCCGCTGTCATCGACCGCCGTGCACTGAACCCGGCTCGGGCACGCGATGCTGGTGAGGCCGGCCGTGTCGATCCTGCCCACGGCCGGGGTGCGCCGCGAGGCGGGATCGAAGGTCACCTCGCGGCCTCTGTCATCGACCGCCGTGCACTCCAGCCGCGACGGGCAGGCGATGCTGGTCGGGGAGGGGCCGCCGAAAAACGCGCCCGTGGGGGCGCCATCGATCCGGACGGGCCTGACGGCGTAGCGAGGGGGCCGAGCCGGGTCGAAGGTGGCCTGATCGCCACCCGACCCGATGACCGTGCACTGCCTCGGTGACGGGCAGGCCACGGCCGTCGGGTCGACCACGCTCAAAGCGTGGGACGATTGGCTGCGGGTGCGGGGGTTGAACGTCACGTCCACCTCGACCACCCCGTTTGGGGCATCGGACGCGTAGAAGCTCGCAGGCGCCAGCGCGGCAGCAACGCACCGCCGGGCCGACGGGCACGCAACCGCGACAGTTGGCGTGCCGCCGAGCGCGACCGACGTGAGCGGGCCGGCCATGATTGCCGGGTTGAACGTGATCTCCTCGCCCACCCCGTCGACGGCCGTGCATTGCGTCGTCGACGGGCACGCAAGATGAACGTTCGGCCCGCCGCCGGGCGTGACCCGGAACGCGTTGGCCGGCGCAAGCGGATCGAACGTCACCGCGCCCCCCCAGTCCACCGCTGTGCACTGCGTCGTTGACGGGCACGCGAGGCCCCCAACAAAAACCAAGCCCAGGCTGTCGACGGCGACCGGGGCTGGGCTGCCCGGCGCGCGCGGATCGAACGTCACCTCAGTGCCCGGGAAGCCGATCACGGTGCGCTGCGACGTCGACGGGCACGCCAAACCCCTCAATGGCTCTGCACCGCTACCCACTGTCACCGGGGTGGGAGCGCCCGGTGAGAGCGGATCGAACGTCACCTCACGGTCCGCGAGGTCGACGGCCGTGCACTGTGACGCCGACGGGCACGCAGCGAAGTCGATGGCCGTGCACTGCGTCGTCGACGGGCACGCGACATCCCACAACCCGGCGGTATCGATCGCGACACGGGAAGCGGCCGCCGGCGCAAGCGGATCGAAGGTCACCTCCCCCCCACTCCCGTCGACCGCCGTGCACTGGCTGACCGACGGGCAGGCAACATTCCCCAGCCCAACGCTGTCGACCAGGACGGGCGACGGCCTGCCCGGCGAGACCGGATCGAACGTCACCTCCCGCCCGCCAGCGTCGACCGCCGTGCACTGAGACGTCGACGGGCACGCCACGCCGGAAACCACCTCGCTAGGGATCACATAAACGACCGAGCCGCCAGGCGAGCTCGGGTCAAACGTCACCTCCTCGCTCAAACCGACACCCGGCCCCCCGGAACCAGAAAGCGAACCGACCGCTGTGCACTGAGACGTCGAGGGGCACGCGACCCCGCTCCACCCCTGCGGTTTGTCCGCGTGGAGAGACAACGGCGTCGACCACGACAACGCCGCTCGCGCCCCGGTCGGTACTACAACCATGATCAGCAACACGAGGGCAGCCGCGCACACCAACCGACCGACCGGTCGTCGCCGGTTTCGGTTGCGCTCTCGGCATCCGTGGCAACCGCCAAAGACAACTCCGCGCGCTACGTGCTCACCCCACAGCCCGCAAATTTCGACCGCCACCATTGCCCTCAACCTCGCACCCTACCGCGCCCGGAACGCTCCGTGCCGAGCAATCCGTCAGCGACGTGACCGCGACAGAGCCCAACCTCGTACTCCAGGCCGACCAACCGGTGCTTCCTCTCGTCCGCGCACGGGAGCACCCCGCCGGCCGGCGACTCGCCCCAACAGCAACCAGCAACACGTTCGACGCTTCCCGTCTCCGCCGATATCAGCAGCCAAGCCACCATGGAGAGAACGATGGGTCGGGCTACAAGCACCGAGAAGTGGAATCTCCCGGCCTAGCAGGACTTTTCGCCAGTGGAGCCAGCCGGGATCGAACCGGCGACCTCCTGCTTGCAAAGCAGGCGCTCTCCCAACTGAGCTATGGCCCCTGGGCGGGTTCGAGTCTAACTGTCGAAGTCGAAGTCGCGAGGTGGGCGCTGCTCGAACCAGAGGCGATCGTGGTCGGGCGTGTCCTGGAGGAACTCGGGTGTCTCCTCAAGGACATCCTCGCCCTCGGGCTCTTCGAACTCCTCGGCCTCCACGTCGAACTCCGCGGTTTCCACGTCGAGATGGTCGGCGGGCGCTGAGGCCGGCCCCGCGGGGGGCGGAGCGACGGGGGCGTGGGCGTCGGGCTCCAGACCGGGAGCCCCCGAATCCACCGCCTGTGATTCGTGCGCGTGCCATTCCTCAGCGATCTCGTGGTGTCGAGGCGTGTCGGGCTCGGTCTGCCGATCGGGCGGGGACGGAACCTCGGGCTCGGTCTGGTGATCGAAGGGCAGGGGAGCCTCGTACTCGGCTCGTTGATCGAGCGGCGCCTGAGCCGCGTGCTCAGCCTGATGATCGAGGGCCGGAGGCGGCTCGTACTCGGCAGCCTCGTCGAAGCGTGGCGCCTCGTCGGGCGCAGGGGCCCAGTCCTCGCCGCTCTCGTCGAGATAGGCCGAGGCCGTGCTCGGGCCGGGGTCCAGGACCGACTCATCGTGGTCGTGGGGACCTCGGCGCACGGGGCCGAGGGCCTCACGCTCGAGGCGTTCGACCTCGGAGGGATCGGCGCCCCGGCGGCGCTTCAGGTCCAGGTGCTCGCGGATCGCGTCGTCGAGTATTCCCATGTCTCAAAGGCTACCCGGCACCGAGCACGTTCGCGGCCCCGACGGGGGCCCGGACGGTCCGGTTCTTGCCCTGACGCTTTGCTTCGTAGAGCGCTGCGTCGGCCTCGGCGATCAGCTCGTCCTTCTGGGCTTCGCCCGAGGCCACGACGCCGAGACTGGCGGTGATTCGCAGCGGGGCGCTGCCGTTGCGGTTGGGGACTCGGAGCGCTTCGATGGCCGTCCTTATGCGCTCGGCGATCGCGTATGTCCCCTCCAGATCTGTGTGCGGGAGGATCAGCGCCATCTCCTCTCCACCGTACCGCGCGGGGTAGTCAACTTCACGGGAATTGTCCTCCAGCACACGGGCGACGCGCTTGAGCACCACGTCTCCCTGCTGATGGCCATGGGTGTCGTTGATGGCCTTGAAGTCGTCGATGTCGAGCATGATCAAGCCGAGGGGATGGTGGTAGCGGCGGACCTGCTCGACCTCGTAGCCCAACAACTCCTGGAACCGGCCGTGATTGGCCAAGCCGGTCAGCTCGTCGGTCACGGCCTGGCGACTGACCTGGACGTGCAGGTCGACGTTGTCCAGGGCCAGCGTGGCCTGGGCTCCGAGGGACCGCAATAACGCCCGGTCGTCGTTGGAGAACGGCCGCTCGCGGCGGACCACTGTGATCAGGCCGTGGATCCGGCCGCCCGGCTCCAGCGGGACCAGCGGCACGGAGAGAGCCCACCCTCCATCCGTGCTTTCCCCCAGGTCGCGCGCGCCCAGAGCGGAGCGCTCGGCGTCGTAGACCGCCCGATCGAGGCCGGTCAGAGAACCCTCGCGCATGACCTCGGAAAGAGGGTCATCGGGGACGCTCCGCGCGGTCACGCGCCCCGCACTAGCCTGACCGGCGTCGATTGCCGTCTTCAGCGCCAGCTCCAGCAGCGCTGGGCGATCGAGGTTGGACGCGAAGGTCTGCCCGATGCGGCTGATCGCGACCCGCAGCCGACCACGCTCCTGAGAGAGCTCCTCGAGCCGGTGCTCGAGCTGGACTGACATGTTGTTGAACTCCTGGCCGAGCGCGGCAAATTCATCGTTTCCCTGAATCTGTACGGGTGACGAGAAGTCCCCGCCTGCCAGCCGACGAGCCGCCTGTAGGAAACGGCTGATCTGGCCTTGGAGCCCGCGCGAGGCCAAGACCGAGAACCAGAAGGCGAGGACCAGAAATGCCGCGATGAAAGCAGCTGCGATCACCCGGCTGCCGGTGACCGACCCGGTCGCCGCCGACAGGCTCGAGAGGACCGTGACGTCGACGCTCGAGGGGCCGAAGCCCCGGAAGCCCTGGGTCACCGCCCGGTAGCTCTGACCCTCGACGGTCACCGAGCCACGCTGGGGAAAGGTCTGATCGCGAGCCGCCGGCGGGAGCGTCGAGGCCAGCGTGGCGGAGCCCTGGCGCACGACGACTGCGGACCCCGGTGAGGCAAGGCTGCGGGCGTACTGGGCCGCAGTCAGCTCGGACGCGGTCACCGTGATCCCCCGTCCCGAGATGATGGCCACCCCCGGGGCGACCGAGGTCGGGTCGCCGACGTCAGCGACCGTGGTGTGGCCGACGGTCACCACAACTCTGGCCAGACCAGCCGTCGACGCTAGTTGCGCGACCTTGCCGCGCAGCGCTCCGACGGAAACACCGGCGCCGGTTGCGCTGGCGCTCAGCGCGCGGGCGATGGTCTGAGCGTCAGCGGTCGCGGCAATGCTCTCGCTCTGGTACAGGCTCCCCGCAGCGCTCGCCAGCCCGCTCGCTCGGGCATCGGCTTTTCCCTGCTCGCTGTCGTTGATGAGCCGAAAGACCAGAAAGCCAACGGCCAGCATCGGGATCACGACAATGAGGACGAAGAAGCTGGTGAGTCGTGCTCTGAAGCTCATGAGGATCCCCGCGGTTGTTGAGCGTATCGGTGGATCTTCGGAAACTCCGAACGCGGGCCTGCATGGTTACGGGCTTCGGCAGCGCTCGCGCCAATTCATCGCCCTCTGGCCGGCGGGCCGCCACCTAGGGCCGGGCTAGAATGGCGCGACACCGTGCGGCACCCGCCGCCGCTCGGGGCTATAGCTCAGTTGGGAGAGCGCCTGGATCGCACCCAGGAGGTCGCCGGTTCGAGCCCGGCTAGCTCCACTAACAGAGAAGTCCTGCAAAACGCAAAGGACTTGTTCAACCGCTTGTCGGACCGCAATGCCCTCGCCCAAGTCGTCGAGGGTGCAAATGGGGTGCATCAGGTTCGCGCGGCCGCTCGGCGAGGGCGGCTTCTACAGGGTCTCGCGGCAGGAATAAGGTCTCAGTTGCTACTGCCTACCACTCGGCCGGCGCCGGGCGATTTGGCTCGGTCACGCGTTCGCGTCGACCCGCAGAGCGCGTAGTGCCTCGGCGGCGTCGAGGCTGTCAATCTCTGGCTCGGGCGCGCCAAGCAACTCGTCGACGAACGCGCGGAACGCTTCCGGCGAGCAGTGCTCGTCCGGGTTGGTGAGAACGACACCTGAGCCTGTCGGCTGGTCTGCCGGTAGCCGAGGCATACGGGAATCGTACCGAGCACCTGGGTACCGAGCGTCTGCCTTCCGCGCGAGGCAGGTCCGTCATGGCGTCAGACGAGGGTCTCGTCGTGAGGGCGAAGGAGGTGTCCGCCTCCGGTGTCCCGCCGCCGCGCGCTTGCATCCGTCCGGCGATTGGGTTGTTCGAGCCATCACCGCCCCGCGTTTCCGTGGCCCTATCGCAGCTACCACTGTGCCGCGTAAACGAAGTGTGCCGCTGGCCGCTGCAGCCACTGCGTGATCGACATGGCGAGCGTCATCCTCACCGCGAAGCGCGCCGTGCGCAGGCCGGTGAGCTGGCTCGGCCCGCATCTGAGCTCACGCGCGAGCTCGGGCCAAGCGAGTTCGCGATCGTGCCGACCCTGGTCAAGCGCCTCGTACAGACCCGGGACGTGACGGCGGGGAGTCGCGTGGAGATGCCAGCGCAACCGCCGGTCCGGGCCAGCAGTGGGGAGCGGTGCACGCGTTGCCGGCAAGGCACCGGGAACGAAGTCTTCGGGATCGCGGTCGAGCCAGCGGAGCATGAAAAGCGCGTGCTGACATGACGTGTCGCCGCGCTTGGCGACATTCGTCAGCGTGCTCGCCGCGATCGGGTGATCCTCGCCTCGGCGCTTGGCCAGCTCCGACGACATCTCCCATAACTCCCGCGCGACCCCCGGCCAAGTCAGTTCGCGCTCCGCGCGCTGGGCGTCAAGCGCTCGGTACAGCGCCTGGGCATCAAACATTCCGCGGATCATTCTCCAGGTGAGGATGGCACTGCAGACTTGGTCGAGGTCCCGACGCCACGCGGATGCAGGTCTCGAGGACCAGGACGCAAGAGACTCGCGCAATTCGTCAAGAGCAGTACGCATCCCGGGAGCGCACGGGGCGACAATCCGATCGGAAGGCGCCGGCTCCCTGCATCCGCGCATAGCGGGACGCGCGTTGTGGCGGGCGACGTGCTTGTCGGCGAGGGAAAGCAGGGCCGCGGCGATTCGCGTGATGATGCGTTCGTCAGGGACTGCGCGGTTACGCCTATATACCAGTCACGCAGGCCCTGTGGCCGCTTCGCAGCAAGATCGGCAACGCGATCATCAACGCCGCGGCACGGGTAGGTGCTTTCAACTTTCCGCGACGTCGGTTAGCGCCGAGCATCTCGAACCGGCGGGAGCCGGTGGTAGAACCGGACTCCACGCCGCCACCAGCAAGGCGCGCGCGTGGCGACCAGTAAGACACAACAGTTCGCGGACGTGAGTCCTGCCTTGGTGCGCGGCAGCGTCTTCAGGAAGGGCTAGGCGGGCGAGCCGGAAGGCGTCGCCGCGCCTGATGTCTTCCGCGCCGGCTGTCGGGCGAACGCGAGCGCGGCTTCACGCGGGGTGGTGCGGCCGCGCTCGTACTCGCGCTCGAATGAGCGCGGTCCCATCCGGGAGATCAGTTGCTGCTGGTCCTCGTCCCGGAGCTTGGTCTCGAGCGGCTCAGGGAGGGCGCCCGCTTCTTGAAATAGCGCGTCCACGACACCGTGAAGAAACGCCGCTCGTATGCGATTGTCAACGGCCGAGGCGACGAAGGCTTGACCCAACACCGAGTAGGAGATCTGCAGCGGCGAGCCCATGCGCTCGGCCAAAAGCAGCGCTTCGTGGGCGAGCGGAGCGGCGGCGTCGACCTGACCCTGTTGGAGCAGGACGATGGCGAGGCCGCGTTTCGCGCCCGCAAGGATGTGTTTGTTGTCTCTGGCCTCGCACAGCGCCACGCACTCCTCTAGTCGCTCGCGGGCGAGGTCGAGCTCGCCGAAGTAATGCGCCGTCGCGGCGGTGTTGTTGAGGATCACGGTGAGCTGATGCTCGTTGTCCGCGGCGCGTAGCAGCTCGAGCGACTGTTCGAGCAGCGCCCGGCTCTGAGCCTGGTCTCCGGCTCCGTCGTAGGCGTCAGCCTGCCTGGCGAGTGCCACCGCGATCAGCACGCAATCCCCAGTGCGCTCAGCCGTTGCACGGGCTTCGGTCGCCAGCGCCAGAGCGGCCTCCGAATCACCATCTAGGTAGGAACAGAACGCCCTGTGGCCCAGGATGCGGGATGTGAGCGCATCGTCGCCTTCGTCGCGCGCGATCGCGAGGGCATCGTCGAGGCACGCGGCCGCCTCCGTCAGGCGATGCAGAGACATGAGCGCACCACCGAGCGCCGACAGCGCCCGCGCGCGCAGCAGCGGCTGCCGCGCGTCTGGTAACTGTTCGAGCAGCGGCGTGATCCACTCGACGGTCTCGCGGTATCGCCCGCGCGAGCGCCAGGAACCCGCGAGCGCCGCGACAAGTCGCAGCCCGACCTCCGCAAGATCCTGTTCCAGGCTTGCTCTCAGCGCCGCGCGGAAGTTCTCGCTCTCGAGCTCCAGGGTGGCGCCGGCCTCGCGGCCTGACCGCCGGTTGAACACGAGGTCGGCCGCTTCGGCCACCGCCAGGTAATGCTCCAGGTGCCTGCGGGCAAGAGCTGCCGAGGCGTCCCCATCGCCGGCAGGGTGCTCACGACCGTACTCGCGCATCGTCTCGAGCAATCCGTAGCGCGTTCCCCGCGCCGAGCCCTCGACCTCCACCAGGCTCTTATCGACCAGCGAAGTCAATAGCTCCCAGACGTCGCGCTCGCCGATCTCGCCGCCAGCGCACACCGCTTCCGCGGCGCGCAGATCAAACCCGCCGGCGAACACCGACACACGCGTGAACAACAGTCGCTCCCGCGCCGAGAGCAGATCGAAGGACCAGTCGAGCGTCGCCGCCAGCGTCTGCTGCCGAGGCAGCCGTCCACGCCCCCTCGCGGTAAGCAGACGAAAGCGCTCGCGCAGGCGGTTCTCGAGCTCCCGCACCCCAAGGCCGCGCACCCGGGCGGCTGCGAGCTCGAGCGCGAGCGGGATTCCATCAAGCCGGCGGCAGATCCGCGCCATGCACTCCAACCCCGCCTCGTCGACGGCGAAGCTCCGATCGTGCAGCTTGATGCGGTCAAGAAGCAGCGTCACCGAGTCGTACTGCGCCAGGTTCGCGGTGCCGAGATCCTCGACAGCTGGAACGGACAGCGGCAAGAGCCGAACAGCCTGCTCGCCGTCCACCGCCAGCGGCTCACGACTAGTCGCCATCAGCGTGACACGCGGACACCGGCGCGCGATCACGTCAACCACCGCCGCGACAGCGTCGAGCAGGTGCTCGCAGTTGTCGAGGATCAGCAGGGCATCGAAGCCCCCGAGCACATCGGCGACCGTCTCGACCACTGGCCGGTCAGCCTGCTCGCGGATCCCGAGCACAACGGCGATCGCGCGTCCGACGGACGGCTCATCGACCACAGGCGCGAGCTCGACGAACCAAACCCCATCCGCTCGGTACCCGACCTGTCCAGCGGCTGCTTCGAGCGCCAACCGCGTCTTGCCCACACCGCCGGGACCAACGAGCGTGACGATGTGGTCCTCGCCGAGCAATCTCGCGAGCTGCGAAAGTTCGTGAGCTCGGCCGACGAACGAGGTCATCTGCCCGGGGAGGTTGTGACGTGCCGAACCGTCATCGCTTGCGCGCAGCGGAGGGAAGTCCGTCTCGAGCCCCGCCGCGACGACCTGCGCTATCCGCTCGCGGCGGCCGATGTCCTTCAACGCGTACTCACCAAGCTCGCGAAACGACACCTCGCCCCCGAGGCTGTGGCCGACCAACGCCGCCGTAGCCTCCGACACCAGCGTCTGCCCGCCGTGGGCCAGCGAGAGCAGCCGCGCAACACGGTTCACAGCCGGCCCGAAGTAGTCGCCACCACGCTCCTCACACGAGCCCGAATGCAGAGCCATTCGCACACGCAGCGGCGTCGCTTCCGGCCAACGCTCGGCGTCCAGCGCACGCTGCGCCTCGACCGCGGCTGCTATAGCCGCGCCTGCGTCCGCGAACGCAACACAGAAAGCATCGCCCACCGTCTTAAAGACATAACCGCCTGCTGACCCAACCACCCCCCGAATCAGATCGTCATGCCGACGCAGCGCCGCACGCATCGACTCCGGATGAATATCCCACGCCCTCGTGCTCCCCTCGATATCGGTGAACAGCAGCGTGACGGTCCCCGAAGGTCGCACCGTTCTCGCAACAGCGGTCACGGATCAGCCCAAAGCCCCCGTAGCGTTCCCATACCTGACAAGCGTAATCGCCCAAACAACCAGGATCAGCTCTTCTCTTGACGACCTTGCACGAAGCCGCAGCCCCCTGCTTCGCGCACGCAACCCAGGAGCATCATGCGCGCTCCGCTGACCTACCTGAAATGCCCGCAACCCAGGCGGCCAACGGCTACCGCTGTCGGACACGATCGGTAGCGCCGATGTGTTAGCGGTCTCGCCCGGAGGGTCGCCACGACGCCGTCAACCAGGCCAGCGTTATTGCTCGACGCCTGTTCCGGCTACGCCGGCGTTATGGCCGCTTTCACGCGTGAAGGCGGGAGCGAGGGTGGCGTCGCGAGAAGGGCGCGCTGGCGCAGGCGAGCGAGGTCTTCGGGCGCGGTCACGCTTTGCGCATGGGAGGCGGGGTATATGGCCGCGGCTTCTCTTGTCGGGTGCGCCGCGAGATGAGAGCATCGGTCCGGTTTGGAACTCGGCCTTCATCTGCCGCTGATGGAGTTCGGCGACGAGCGGCAGTCGTTCGCGCGGCTGAGCGGCGCAGTCGACGCCGCGCGTGAGAGCGGCTTCGTCGGGGTTTCCGCCAACGACCACTTCCTCTTTCAGACGCCGTGGCTTGACGGCGCGACGGCTCTGGCTGCCGTGATCGAGCGATCCGGCGCTATGGAGCTGGCGACAACGGTCGCGAATGTCGTCTTGCGCGGTCCGGTGCCTCTGGCGAAGACGCTCGCCGCGTTGGATGTCCTGTCCGATGGGCGGGTTATTGCCGGGGTCGGGCCTGGCTCGTCGGAGCGTGACTACGACGCGGTCGACGTGCTGTTCGAGCAGCGTTGGGAGCGGTTCGACGAAGCCGTCGCCGTTCTGCGCTCGCTGCTGCGCGACGAACCGCCACCGCAGACCCGCCGCTACTACGGCTTACCGGGCTCGCCGCTGGCGCCGGCCCCAAGCCGACCCGGCGGAGTCCCGGTTTGGATCGGGAGTTGGGGCTCGGTCGCTGGTCTTCGGCGCGTCGCGCGTCTCGGCGACGGGTGGTTCGCATCCGCCTACAACACGACCCCCGACGGTTTCAGGGCCGCTAAGCAGTCGCTATCCGAGCAGCTTGACGCGCGCGGCAAAGACCCCGATCGGTTCCCGAACGCACTCGCGACGATGTGGACCTGGATCAGCGAAGACGCCCGCGACACCGATCGCGTACTGCGAGAGATCCTGGCCCCGCTGCTCAGGCGCGATCCAGATCCCCTGCGCGACCAGCTCTGCGTCGGACCCGCGGCGCACTGCGCGGAGCTGCTCTCGCACTACGCGCAGGCAGGCTGCGAGCGCGTATACCTCTGGCCACTCGGCGACGAGCCGCGACAGGTCGAGCTCGCAGCGACGACCGTGCTTCCAGCCGTCAAGGCGTGAACCTGGGCGGCCGAAACGCCAGCGTTCGCACAAAAGCAGGAGCGGCCGCGCGATGACAATCCCGACGGCTGGCCCAGGCCAGCGTTACGGCGCCTCGCTCCTACTTGCACAAGAAGCAGCCACGAGATCGACCGCCGAACCGCCCGAAACGGCGGCCGCTTCCGGACAACAGGGGTCACGAGGTCGGCGCAAGCTCAGGTACCCGCGCGAGGACGAAGGCAGGTCTAGCCGTGGCTGACGGCGCGAGTCTCGCAAATCGCCAAACCTGCGCACGTCGGTCCTGAGGTGTCCGGGCGACCTCAGCCTTGCCGCCGTACACCTCCCTTTCTCGTTGCGATGGGTCCAGCGAGGCCGCGGGCGGCCGTGCAGGGGTGGACGAAAGGGTGGACGGAAGGGTGGACTCCGAGTCCACCCTTGAGTCCCCGAACAGCCCCGCCGCACCTGAGCTTTCAGCTCGCTTACGACCCCGACTACCCGCCCCCCACGTATGTCACGAGTGAAGGGTGCGGGTAGTCGGGGTCGTTGCGTGATTGAAGTGGTGCGGCGGGGCTGTTCAAGGCCCGAGGGAAGCGAGCTCGTGCACGCCAGCGAAGGATGCAGTCGGGGGCCGCGGCGATGAGTTACGGAAGCAGCTCAAAGCCGGCAACGTGCTGAGGACGGACGAGGCCGAAATTGGCGTCTGTCCAGGCTGCCGATGCTGGTTGCGCCGAGTCGCTCGGCGATGGCGATGAGGCTGCTATCGACGCCGCCGAGGTGCTGATCGGCGTATTGAATGGTGAGCGCGGCGATCCGAGTCCGATCGGCTGCCGAATGCAGCTGCCCTCCGACCCGGCGGCCGTGATCGGCACGCGAGAGCAACAGACCAAGCTACAGAGCGAACTACATAGTCACGCTATGTAGCTGACGTGTCGTAAGCCCCGCCGCCAAAGGGAAGTCGCGTGTCCACACGTGCCCGACTACCCGCCCCCCACGTAGAACAGAAGGGAGGGTGCGGGTAGTCGGGCACGTGGCTCTCGATCGAGACGGGCGGCGGGGCAGGCGGGGCAGCGAGAGCGCGGACGGAGTTGTCGAAGGTCCTGGCACCAGCAATGAGGCATCCAGAGACGGTGACATGCTGTACGGCGTGGAGATCGAGAAGCGTGTCCTGAAGAGCGGGGCAGTTCGTTGGAAGGTCAGGTGGAGGCAGGGCGACCGGTATCGATCGCAGACCTTTGACCGCAAGGGCGACGCCGTGACGTTCGGCGCCGAGATCAGGCGACGGCAGCAGCTCGGGACGTTGGTTTCGATCGACAGCGGCCGCGTCACCCTCGCGGAGTACGTGATCAAGACCTGGTCGCCGGCCTACGGGTCCAATCTGGCTAGAAAGACGCAGCTGCACTACGAGCACCTGCTTGTCAAGCATGTCCTCCCCGAGCTCGGCCCGCTCGAGCTGCGCGCGGTCACGCCGGAGACGATTGCCCGCTGGCAGGCAGACCGACTCGCCGACGGCCACGGCCGCGTCGCGATCCGGCACGCATTCGACCTGCTCGGCTCGATCCTCCAGCGGGCCTTCGAGGCGGGCAGATCCAGACCAACCCAGCGCGCGCGGTCCGCAAGGCGCCGCGGCCGCGGCGCACCGAGGTCAGACCGCTGTCGCCGGCAACCATCGAGCGGATGCGCGCCGCCAGCGCGCCGCGCGACGCGACGCTGATCGGCGTTCTCGCCTACGCCGGTCTCCGGCCGGGCGAAGTGCTGGCGCTGCAATGGCGCGACATACGCGAGCAGACGATCCTGGTGGAGCGGGCCGTGTCGCTCGGCGCGGAGAAAGACACGAAGACCGCAGCGCATCGCACCGTCCGGCTGCTGCCGCCGCTGGCCGCCGATCTTCGTGAGTGGCGCCTGCGAAGCGGCCGGCCGGGAGACAAAGCACTCATCTTTCCGTCGGCTACCGGGACCGTCTGGAGCCAGCCGGCGTATCAATCGTGGCGCCGCCGCGCATTCAAGCGCTCGCTCGACGGTGCGGGCGTCGAACACGCGCGCCCATACGACCTCCGCCATTCGTTCGCCTCGCTCCTCCTTCACGAGGGCCGATCAGTCATCTATGTCGCCCGCCAGCTCGGTCACGACGCGCGGCTCACGCTCACCACCTACGGCCACGTGATGGACGAGTTCGAGGACGCTCCGCAGCTCGACGCGCACACGGCGATCGCGGACGCGAGGGCTGCACTGACGAGCGAGGCGCCGAGCCTCCGACGGCGGTAGGCACCGGACAGAGCGTGCTATCATATTGCAAGCATGCCGAACCTTCTCGTCAGAGACATCCCGGAAGACGTCCACGCCAGCCTGCAGCGCCGGGCCGAGCGCAGCGGACAGTCGCTGCAGCAGTTCCTCGCGGGTGAACTGCGCCGCATCGCGGAGCGACCGAGCGTCGACGAGGTGCTCGACCGGATCGACCGGCGGCGGGGCGGCAAGGTCGGCCTCGCCCGGGCGGCCGAGGATCTGCACGACGAGCGCCGTTGATCGTCGTCGACGCCTCCGTCCTCGCCAACGCGATCGGTGACGATGGTGCCGACGGCCGCTTGGCTCGCAGCGAACTGCGCGCAGAAGCCGGCGCGCTGGCGGCACCGGACCTCGCGGACGTTGAGACCGTCGCCGTGCTCCGGAAGCGCTGGCTCGCAAAGACGATCACCGACCGCCGCTTCGCGACCGCGATCAAGGACCTCCAAGCACTCGACCTCCACCGCTACCCGACGCTCCCTCTGATGACACGCGCGTATGGGCTCCGCGCGAACCTCACGGCCTACGACGCGACCTATGTGGCGCTGGCCGAGGGCCTGGGATGCGAGCTGCTCACCGGCGACGCCCGCCTCGCGAGCGCCCCAGGACCTCGCTGCCCGATCCGGCTGCTGCGTTAACCGACAGACGCCGCTCCCCGCCGCCCATCACCCGGACTCGGGGGTGCATTTGGGGTGCATCAGTTTGTCTCCTCGCGTCCTCCGGCGTCCTCTCGTGACCAAGCAAATATCAGGATATGCAGGGATTTTGTGGACAGGACGGCACACGACGGGACAAAGTAATCTGGATCGCACCCAGGAGGTCGGGGGTTCGAGTCCCCCTAGCTCCATCAACGAAGCTCCCGCTAACGCGGGGGGCTTCGTTTGCGTCAAAGGCCGGGGCGAGGGCGAATTCTGGCAACAGATCCGTTTTTGCCCCGAGCGAACTGACAATGCTTCGTCCTTCGGTCGCGATCGAGGCAAGCTCCGCCTCGTCGAAGGCGGGAAGCACCGGATGCACGGAAGCGCGGAGGGTCTCGCGTCGTGGCTTGTGCCCCTCGGCTTGCCAACAGCGTGCTGCTCGAGGGAGACGACGGCGAGCTCGTGCTCGTCGATGCTGGCTTTCCGAATCACGAGAACGCCATCTTCGACGCGCTCAAGACGCTGGGTCGTCACCCCGAGGATCTCAGCCACCTCGTCCTCACCCACGCCCACCCAGACCACATCGGAAGCGCAGCGGCGATCGTCAAGCGCACGGGCGCGAAAACGTGGATGCACCCCGTGGACGTGCCGATCTCCGAGAGCGGCGGGCCGTTTGGACCGATGAAGCCATCCCCACATCTGGCCCAACGGATCGGGTTTCGCATCTTCTGGCGCCCCAACGAACCCATCGTGCCGGTGCGAATCGACCGGCACATCCGGGACGGCGAGACTCCGCCGCTGGCCGGCGGACTTCAGGTCATCCACACCCCCGGTCACTCCGCCGGACGCGTCTCGCTGTTATCGCAGGGCGCTCGCCTGCTGATCGTCGGCGACGTCGGCTTCAACGTCGTCGGCGTGAGCGACCCCCTCGGCTTCGAAGACCGCGAACAGGGACGCCGCAGCCAGCGGAAGCTCGCCTCCCTACGATTAGAAGCCGCGGCCTTCGGCCACGGACGAGCGATCTCGAGTGACGCAATGCGGCCGGTTCGGCGAGGTTGGCGACCGCTGGATTCGGCCCCGTCTCAATGATTTTCGGGTGGCACCTCGTGCCTTCGTCGAGTCATAAGGGTCGTGCGCGTAGGCGCGCATCGGCCGACGTCCGTGACGCCCGCGAGCGCCACTGCGTGCGTTTGTCAACTGACCGGGTGAAGGGGAGCATGCTCGGTCTGCTCAACAGCCATCGCCTCATCAGGACGCGCGATGGCGGCGACGGGATGCGCGTCCGAACATAAAGGCGGTCTGGGGCCTGGCCGCGGTCTGCCGGACCGAGCGTGGCCGCGTCACGCCTGGAGCGGTCGCGCCGGAACGGTGGCTGCTTCGACCGAGTTGCGGTCGTGGCGCTGACAGTAGGCACGCAAATGCCTGTGGGCGAAGGCAGTCGCTTCTTCCCGTACCGCAGGTAGCAGTGGCTAGCTGTGTGAAAAAGGTGCGCGCTTCGTCCCTCCACCGATGTCTGGTGCTCACGCGGCGTGCCCGAGACGTGCTGCAGGCTTACTGCCTCGGGTCCGCTAAGGAGTAATAGAGCGAGCAGGGGCCGGCGCAGGCACCGGTCCATGCGGTTGCGATCGTGGGACCTTCGCTAGCCAGGGCTGGGCTGGTATAGGTCAATGCTTGGGGGAGGATCTGCTGCGCGCCCCAGCTCCCGAACAAATTGGTGTCGGTCTGCGCCTGGATGGAGTAGAAGACCTGCTCTCGGCTGCCGGTTCCCTTCCACGCTGCGACGAGGTGCTCACCGAGCGTAGTGAGCGCAGGACCGTCGCTGCTCAGGCCCGGGATCGTGCCGCTGCCGGCGAACCCGAAGGTGAGTGGGAACAGCGAGTAGACCTCGTATCGGATCGCGCCTGCGCTGGTCGTCCAGGCGACGACGACCGAGTCGAGGCCGGGGTCGAAGGCAATTGCGGGCCGCGCGCTCGTGCTCGCTCCGGGGACCTGGATCTGATCCGACCAGCCGCTACCCGTGTTGATTGACAGGAACACGTTGGTGCCGCCGTATCCCCTCCACGCCACGAACAGGTCGTTGCCGTACGACGCAAGCGCCGGGCCGCTGCTGCTGAGCGCCTTGCCCGCGCCCACCACGACCGGATCTGACCATGTCGCGCCGGTGAGCTCGGAGACCTCGACCTCGCCCGTCGAGTCGTCCGTCCAGGCCACCGCCGGAGTGTGGGTACCGACGATGGCGATCGCTGGGGAGTCGGAGGTGCTCGCGATCCCGCCACTCCACTGAACCACGGAGTTGGATGGATACACCCAATCCGTGCCGTCATCGGTATGGCCGTAGGTCACGAACGGGGCGTAAACCAGCGCGTCGTAGAGCGTGCCGTTCAACCACGCGACTGCAGGAGCCAGCGTGGTAGTTCCCACCGACGTGGAAGTTTCGTTCGCGGCGGTTGCCTGCGGCGTCCACAGCGGAGCGCTCAGGCGGCACAACGACTGCGCCAGATTCGCTCCTTCCGGGGACCCGAGGCCCGTCACCATGTCATAGCCGGGCGTTGCCGGGTACGCCCCGCTGTGCGCGTTCAGACGGTCGTTGTCGCCGCTCGTGATGTCGTTGAAATCGGCCGGAGTGCTTACCGCCAGCTTGTACAGGGCGGGATTCAGAAAGCCCACTGGTGTCTTGCGACAACTCGCTGAGGAGTCGTCAATCAGCGCGGTCAACGCCGCCCAAATCGGTGCGGCGTAGGAGGTCCCAGTACCGCATTGCCACCCTCCCGTGGCGTACTGAGCAACGCACTGTCCCGCCTCGGCGCTGACATCCGGCACCTCCCGGCAGTAAGTGCCCTTCAGGTACAGCCCGCACGGTGAACCGCTCGTATAGGAGTTGCGCACTCCCGGTGTCGCGGACGACTGCCATACCGGTGCCGGCCACAATGACGAGATGCCCCCACCGCTTTGAGTCCAGCCTGTCTCGCTGGGCGCCCAGCCTGGCGGCGTCCCAACAGAGTCAAGATTCGTCCCGCCAACCCCGGTGACGTACGGCTGCGCAGACGGATCGAGGACGGCCAACTCCCTCTCGACCGATGGGGGCGGGGTGGCTCCGCCCGAATTCTTGGCTGAACATTCCTCGGATCCATCGTCTCCGCTCGCCGCAAAGACGGTCTGACCTTGAAGTGCCATTGCCCAGAAAATGTCGTTCTCCATATTGGTCAGACCATTCGCGCGAGCGACCGACTCGCACAGCCCCAAGCTGGAGGAGACCACATGCCCCGCGTCGTTGCTCTGGATCTGCGAGTAATCGTCGAGCTCTCCCTGGGGGCTATCGGGAGCCTCGTAGACCAGGACCGACGCAAGGTCAGGAGCTAGCCCGATGACACCCTCGATATCGCCATCAGCTTCCCCCGGGCCGAAGCCGCTCGTCTGATTCGAGTTGCCTCCATCCACAGGCACGACCGCGACAGTAACGTGAGTGCCGTAGCACTTCTGGTAGGTCGCGACATCGCCGGCTGGAAAGCCCGAAATCTCCGCCACGGCGACGGATTGCCCGGCCCCAAAGTCACCAGTTCCGTACAACGGGTCAAAGCCATAAGCCTGGGCGATCTCGTCTGCCGTCCACAAAGACGCAGACCCGCGGGGTGTGCCCGACGCGGCGGTGCATGGTACGGCCTGACCGGGGACCGTATCGGCGGCCGTCCGAGGCCCACGGCTTCTCGACCCGGCGCCCAAGATCGACCCACGTTTTTGGAGGCCAATCGGGGCAGGCTGCGCGAGGCCATCGAGCCCAACGATCGCCACGACGTTGCCGGCGATCGAGCGTTGTACCCGCGGAGCCGCGGTGTTGGCGTAGCTCACCGCACGAGAAGGCAGCCGGTACCTACGCAGCTTTATGCCGAACGCGACCTCGGCCCCCTTGACCGTCGTGCTCACGGGAAGCAAAAGCCGGTTCGCCGACACACGTCCAGGGCGCAATCCAGCGAGGCGCAATTGCCGTCGAACCTTGGCGATCATCTCGCGGGTCGGGCCGAACCTGCGGGTGAACTGCCCCTTGGCCAGGTAGTGTCGGTACAGCGGGGAAGCGGGGTTCGAGACCGCGGCGACCAGCCGGCGCAACACCGCCAGATGCCGAGGCTTGAGCCCAATCTCGAGCGAGATACGAACCCCTAGCGGCATTGCCCCAAGGTCGATGCTTCCCCGCGGCAGACTGGGCGCAGCACCGATCGATGCTGTGCCCGACACTCCGCTCGCATTCCCCGCTGCAGCGACCGCCGCTGGGGTCGACCCGACTACGACCGTGCGCGCTTCACTTGGCCTTCCCGGAGCTGCGGCGATCGAAGGCACCACCACCCCAACAGCCACCGCAACCAAAGCTCCGACCAACCAACCAACGAGCTTCAACAAGCGACCACCCCTCAGCGCCGCAGCACGCGATACGCGCGCCCGCTGCGAACCTACACGAAGTCACGCACGCCGCGGAAGAAAAAATATGCCGCGACGCGATGGTGTGTGCCGTGTCGTTGCGGCTGGATGCCGCTGAGCGGGGCGGGCGCGCAGGCGCCCACGCCCGGCCGTTCGCTATGCCCCGAGTCGCAGCACCGAGTCGGCCTCCGACCAGACGCTGCCTTCGCCCAAAGGCAGTCACGCCAGCACCAGGCCGGTCGGTGCGCCTGCTCATCACGCGAGGCGGCCACGATGTCGGCCCTGTCGTGGCTCGCAGCCGCGACTGCTCCCGGACAAGAGGGGTCCCGAGATGGGGGCAGGCGGTCGGCTGCGACCGGTGCCTGCAATCCGCGCCTAGCGGGGCAGGCGACCACTGGTCGGGGAGAGGTGTCCCCGCGCGAAGCAGGGCCGGTTGTGCGGGCGATCACTAGCGTGCCGAAGCGCTCGCCCGGGAGCCGGCGATCCCGACGATCGAGGCGTCGCCGTAGCGGTCACGTCTCAACTGCCTCGCCGACCGACGAAAGGAATCCTCGGCGGGATGCGCGGTTTCCGGGCGGGGTGAGACGCTCGTTTAGTCGGGCGAGTTCGCGTCGCTGCACTGGCACGAGCCGACGGCGGCGATGCATGTGCTGACTCGACTGGTCCATCACAGTCTGGTCACATCTTGGTGACTTGGTGGTCACATCCGGTCTCATGGGTGTCCGTAGCGTCGTGGATCAACCCCCTTTTCGTCTGGAGAGACATAGTGGCTACCAACAATGCTGACCGGCGGGCGCCCCTGCGTGCCCGGGCTATGCGGGGAAGCGCCCTGGCTGCGACTGCCGTAGCAGCGCTTGCAGTCGCTCCCGCCGCGGGCGCACATGCGCTGCCGCGCTTTGGCGGTTTCGAGCATCACCAGTCCGGTCTGCAGCCCAACAGCCTCGTGATTTCCGGGACGGTGTTCCCGCGCGACGGCATCAACGTCACCGCGGGGCAGAACCTGCCATACGTCGACACCTACGCCGGCGGCAGCGTGAAGACTGTCGAGAAGAGTGGCGGGAGCCTCAGCGCGTGGGCACCCGCGACCTTCGCGCAGGCTGTGATCGGCGGCCAGTACCCCGAGGTGTTCAACAACGCTTCCTCTGACGGCAGCTTCGGCGTCGACACCCCGATCGACCTGTGGGACGTGAGCCTGGGTGGCCGTCCGCTGGGCGCGGTGCATGTCCCGGCCGGCCAGATGGTCACGAGCTTCGAGTCCAAGTCGGAGCTGGCGGTGAATGTCGCCACCAACGGCCAGAGCCTCAGCTTCTCCGGCTACGCCGCTCCGAACGGGAGCGTGGATGCGTCGAACTCCAACACCCCCGGCGTGTTCGACTTCACCAACCCGGACGTCTCCGGCGAGGACAGCACCTACACGGCCGGTGGCTACTACCGCGTCGCCGGTGACCTCTCCAGTGACGGCAGGTGGACGTTCACCGACACCAACTCGTACTCCGGCGACAACGAGCGCGCGGTGCTGCTCGAGTCTGCGGACAACGAGTTCCTGGCCGCCGGTAACGACAACAACGGTGTCTCTAACAAGGTGACGGACCCCGCCATGGAGACCCTGGCCGGCGAGGTGTTCACCAGCCTTGGCGAGGACACGGGCGCGCAGAGCTATCCCGAGTCGTTCCAGCCGCAGAGCGAGCAGAGCCCGCTCACGCCGCCGACCACGCTGGAAGGCGCCCTGAGCTTCTCCCCGAGCGACAAGGCCGGCAAGGACACGAACTTCCGTGGCCTGACCGTCTACGACAACGTCGTTTACTACACCAAGGGCTCCGGCTCCAATGGTGCCGACTCGGTGTACTTCGTCAACACCGATGACCCGGTTGGCAGCATTGACCCCGCGTACGCCTGCCCGACGCAGAGCTACACCGCCACCGGCACCGAGAGCGGCGTGGCTGCTTCGGTGCAGGTGGACGTGCCAGTCGGCCTGCCGCAGCCGGGTGCTGCGCTTCCGACTCCTGGGGTCACGTACCAAATGTGCATCCTGAACGGCTTCAACCAGGTGCCGGCAGCCTTTGACCAGAACGACACGTACCCGTTCGGCATCTGGTTCGCCAACCAGAACACGCTGTACCTGGCTGACGAGGGCTCAGGTGCATTCGGCGACGATCCGGCTTCCTCCGATCCGAACAACCCCTACGCCGACGCTGCCGAGTCCACGACCGCCGGCCTGCAGAAGTGGGTCTTCAACGAGTCCATGCAGGAGTGGCAGCTGGCCTACACGCTGCAGAACGGCCTGAACCTGGGCCAGCCGTACACCGTTGCGGGCTACCCGACCGGTGACAACACGGCCGCCGGCGGCTCCGGCCTGCCATGGGCTCCGGCCACCGACGGTCTGCGCAATATCACCGGCCACGTCAGTGGCAACGGCCGCGTGACCATCTACGCCACGACCTCCACGGTGAGCGGCAGCGGTGACCAGGGCGGCGACCCCAACCAGGTCGTTGCCGTCACCGATGAGCTCGGCGCCACCAAGCCCGGCTACGAGCGCTTCATCACGGTCGCTCCGGCACGCTTCGGCGTCCGCTACGGCGGTGTAGCGGTTCTGCCCGCCACCTGGGGTGCGCACAAGCAGGGGTTCGGCTTCGGCCGCTAAAGCCGGCTCCGTCAACTGAGCGGGTTCTGGGGGGTGCTGGCCTGCGAGCCGGCACCCCCGGCGCGGCTCTAGAAGGACGCGGCGCGGCTAGATGTTTTTCTAGTTGTTAGTCCCGAGAAGGTTGTGCCCTGATCATCTGCACCAGAGTCGCCACCGGCGCACCGCTGCGTTGCGCGAAGAGGGGCGGCTCCTCCGGCGAGCTTCAGCAAACGAACGCGGACAGGGCGCTGGGTCCTCGCCCATGTAAAGATGATCGGACAGGACACGGACGCGCTTGAGCGTCGCGAGTGCCGCCCCCCTTCGCGCCAGGCGACAGCTGGACCCGAGCCGCTCGGCGGGCAAGGTTGAAGGAGAGAAACGCTCCGGTAACCGCTCCTCGCGTAGACCCTCTGCGCAGATCGACGGAGGCGAGGAGACCGGATGCGCGAGAGCACCCGCCGGACACGGCCGCCCCGCTCGCGGCGGGCGCGCCTGCTCGCCGCAGCACTCGTGAGCGGGCTCCTGGTCGCGGGGTGTGGGAGAGGCTCAAGCAGCCCGCCCGTCGCGGCGCTTAGCAGCACCACCACCTCGGCGTCGAGCACGCGCACTGCGACCACGCCGTCGAAGGACCCGGCACTGCTGCTGGTCGAGTGGGCCAGCTGCATGCGCAGGCACGGCGATCCGAATCAGGCAGATCCGACCATAACGGTCAACAAGGTGATCGAGATCGCCTGGAATCCCGCGATCCCCGGCGGGTATGGCGGGACGAACCAGGGCGGGCAGGGCAACTCCGGGCCAGGTCAGTACTGCCGGACCTACTTGGCCGCGGCCCAAGCCGCGTTGCGAGGCGGGCGACCGCTGGAGAGGCGAAACCCGACCACACTTCTGAAGCTCGCCGAGTGCATGCGCGCCAACGGAGTCCCGGACTTCCTCGACCCAAGCGCGAACGGCAGTCTGATCCTCCCGGGAAACCCCGACCAGAACGCAAACAACCCGACGTTCCAGAACGCCTCCAAGGTGTGCGCCCGGAAGACCGGCGTGACTTTGCCCGGTGGTAGCAGCCTACCGGCGGGAACGATCACGCTCAGCGGGGCGTGATCCGACAGCGCGTGGTCGCCGCGTCGGGCGTCGTTCCCTAAGGCAGTCCCCGTCCGTGTGAGCTCGGGCTGGGTGGCCAGGACAGTGGTGGGCGTGGCGGTCTCGGAGGCGCTCGGCTTGTCGGTCGCGCAGGTTCTACGCGATCCGTGAGCTCAGTCGCCGCCCAGGAAGGCGGCGGGCAGGTTCCGGCCCGGAACCTGGTCGGGCGTGTAGAACCCCGGGCGCTCGCGAGGCGGCGGTCCAAACACCGCAGAGGAGGTTGAGCCCGCGGCTCTGGCTTCGCCAGATAGCCACCTCACGGCTGAAGGCCGCGCGTGCCCTCCGTGGCTTGCGCGGCTGCGGCGATCGCGCGCCGACCGTTGGGCCGACGCGCGATCGCAATCCCCCACTTGCCCCAAACTGTTTGCGGTCAGCCAGCCAACCCTGGATCAGGCGGGCGGGCTTGTCTGTGCTGGGCTGAGACCTCCTTGGCGACCTGGGTTACAGCTTCAGGCTGCATCTTGTTGGTCAGAGCCGTCCGAGAACAGGGTCCCCAGGGGTGAATTACGCACACCTTCTGACGCGCCGGACGGCCGGGGGTCTCAGAGTTCGTCGCGAGTGATGGCGCCCGTCTCAAAGGCGCGCTGGACCAGCCGGGCGCGCTTTTCGTTCTGGGGCAGCGCCTCGACGCCGAACTTCGCAAACAGCCCGCGCATGATCGACTTCACGCCGTTGATGGTCAGGGCCATCTCGGCGGCGATTTCCTTGTTCGTGGCCGGCGTGGCGAATCCGGACGAGCCCCTAAAGGGGCGGGCGAGTGCGAGCAGCACGGCTCGCTGGCGCTCGCCCAGCCGGGGGGCGACCTCAGGGGGCACCGGCACATAGGTCGTGCCCGATGCTCCGCGCGCCGGTGCGCGGAAGACGACCGCTGTCGTCCCGATCTTCAGCTCGTCTCCGTCACGCAGGCGGCGTCGTCCACGGATCTGTGCCCCGTTCACGAACGTTCCGTTGCTCGAGAGCCCATCGTCGCTCACCGTCCAGTCGTCTCCAAGCCGCTGCAGCTCCGCGTGCACCCGGGAGACCTGCATGTCCCACTCGAGCGCGATGTCGTTCGACGCCCGCCGGCCAACGGTCATGCGCTCGACGTCGCCGCCGAGGGTGACGATCCGCTGGGTGTCCGCCCCATCGCGGTAGATCAGAAACGGCGTCTCCTGGCGCGCCGCCTCCAGTTGCGCCTTGAGCTCGGCTGCACTGGCGGCGTAACGGGCAACGGGCGACGCTCGCTCCATGACAAGATCGTGACCGTCTGATGCCTCAGCGTCCAGTCTTTCCCCGCGGACTTAACCTGGGAAAGGCAGCCCGGCCTCTTGGCCTTGGAGAACCGCGGGGGGCCGGCTCCCCGCCCGCGTTCACGGACCGTCCCAAGGCCGCAGGGAACTCTGTTTCCGTACGGCCCTTGCCTCGGTTCATCCGAACCGGATGATGCGGAGGCACACGCCGCCCCCTAGCGTCGGCCGAGTGCCGACCGCCAACGAGAACACCGTGGCCCGCGGAGGGTATTTGAGCGGCGTCAAGCTGCTCGTGGCCGACACGAGGATGACGCTCATGCTGCTGAACGAGGCGCGCGGGCGAACGATGGAGCGAGTGTTCGGAGTTCCCAGAGACCAGTCGGGGCTGCTGACGATCATCGCGCTGGCAGCGGTGGCAGAGGCGTTCCGGACGCGGACCAACCAGGCGCGCAGCGCCGCGAAGCCGCCATCGGTGTCTGATTCGCTGCTCGGAGTGGCGCTGGTCAGGGAGTCGATGCAGGGGATCGCGGGAGTTCAGTCCAGGGACCTGCCGCTCGGCAGCTCCCTCATCGCATTGGGCATGCTCGGCGGCGCACTGCACCCCGCGGTACGGGCGTCGGCCCGCCGCCTCGCGTCGGCATCCCACAAAGCCCGGGCAGAATTTGACCACCGCTACGGGCACCTGATACTCCCGAATCGTCGCCGGCGGCGCTCGAGCGGCAATCCTTAGTCGGCAAGGAGATCTCCGAGCACCACCGGGAGCACGCGGAGCACCCATCGGGGCGCACGCCGACAAGGGGCACGTCGGCCGCGACCGCGTGATCTCGATCATCGAGTGGTTCAGCCGTTGACGCTTCCCGGGCCGCCCTCCTGACCCACCCTCAACCGATGGGCGTCAGTTCACGGGCCTGATCGGACGGAGCCGGCGTCGGCCGGGCATCCCGAATCGCCACCAACTCGTCGGTCAAGGCCAGAACCGCATCATGGGACTGGTCGGTGTGCTTGGGCAGCGCCAGGACTGCGTGGGTGCCGACGCTGTCCAGCGGCGGTCTCCACATCCGGCAGATGACCCGAGCGACCGGCGCGGGTAGGAACCACCGCAACCGGCGCTGGCGCATCTCAGAGGTCCATGCCGCCACGCGCTCGGCACGGATGCGCTCGACCTCGGGGCGGGCGCGAGTGCCGACGACCTTGGATGCGTAGGCGTACAGGTCCTGCCGGCG
This sequence comes from uncultured Solirubrobacterales bacterium, assembly GCA_963704385.1. Lineage (GTDB taxonomy): Bacteria > Actinomycetota > Thermoleophilia > Solirubrobacterales > Solirubrobacteraceae > Palsa-465. Next base: position 2,407,054 of record OY969904.1, on the reverse strand, counting down.
CTCGTCGTTGACCGAGTCGTTGTATGCGCGTAGCAGCGATCCGATTACTGGGCAGACGGACACCGGGTGGTCGGTGAACGACTCGCCGGCAAGCATCGACGAGAGCTCCATTACGCAGGCTCCCTCCTCTGGAGACGAGTGCCTGCCCTTGCTCAACCGGATCGTCTGGTGACTAGCGAGGGACATATGCGCTCCCTGGTCGTATAGGCCTTGCGAGTTCAGATTATGACCCGCTCCCGGCCCGATCATCACCCGGTTCGGATGAATCCGAGCGCCGTCGGGCGAGCTAGCGTGGCGCGATGGTCAGCCGGGAGGAGTTCGCGGAATTGTTCGACGAGCTCTCTAACTGGGGGCGCTGGGGCACCGGCGACGAACGCGGGGCGCTCAACCTGCTGACGCCAAAGAGCGTCCTGGAGGCCGCCCAGCTGATCCGCGAGGGTCGCAGCGTGACGTTGAGCCTGCCGGTGAATACGCGTCTGGCCGTCGATAACCCGATGCCGGCCGACCACCGCATGACGCAGTTCGGCGAAGCGGGAGAGGCCAGCGAGCCGGTGCACTTCGTCAAGGACTACATCGGCGCCGACTACCACCACGACGGCCACACCCACATCGACGCGCTGTGCCACGTCGCCTACCGCGGCTCGTTCTACAACGGCCGGCCTGAGGACAGCGTGACGGCCGCGGGAGCGACCGTAAACACGATCGAGGTCCTCCGTAACGGCCTGATCGGGCGTGGCGTCCTGCTGGACATTCCCCGCTACCGCGGGGTTTCCTGGCTCGAGCCGGGCGAACACGTCTATCGCCGGGACCTCGAAGCCGCGGAGAAGGAACAGGGAGTCGCAGTTCACGAGGGGGACGTCCTGCTCGTGCGGACCGGGCATCCGCGGCGATTGGCCGAGCTCGGCCCGTGGAACACGGCCGAGGCCAAGGCCGGGCTGCATCCGACGGCCATGAGGTTCGTCGCTGAGCGGGGCGTGGCCGCGCTCGGATCGGATGGCAACAGCGACACGGCACCGAGCACCACGGAGGGAGTCGGCTTTCCCGTCCACGTGCTGGCGATCGCGGCGATGGGGGTCCATCTCCTGGACTATCTGCAGTTCGAGGACCTGCGCGCGGCCTGCGAGCACGAGCGGCGCTGGGACTTCCTGTTCGTCTCCGCGCCCCTGCGAATCGTCGGCGGGACCGGCTCGCCGCTCAACCCGCTGGCCGTGCTCTGACCGCTCCGAGGGACTCCATCACCCGCTCGCAGGTGCCGGCCGGATCGTCGGCCGCGTCGACGATCGCGTTGGCCGCGCGCGCATAGGCCGGCATGCGGACCTTATTGAGCTGCTCCAGGAATGCGGCGGCGTCCGGCGGCAGGGGGCGGTGATGCTGGCCGCTGCGGGCGATGTTGAGCTCCTCGTCTGAGACGGTGGCGCGCAGCCAGACCGTGAACGCGCCGCTCAGCACCTGGGGGTTCAGCACCACGCTGGCCGCCGCGGCGTAGACCGTTGGCGCCGGGCTCTCGAGCGCCTCGTACAGGAGCGCGTCTTCGGACTTGTGGAGCTCCAGCTGGCCCCGCTCGCTCTGCATCTCGTCCGCGGTCGTTCCCGTGGCGGCCTCAAGCGCCTCATCGTTGTCCCAGAACGCGTAGCCCAGACGCGCAGCCAGCAGCCTGCCGACCGTGGTCTTTCCGACCCCCATCATCCCGATCAGCACCACGTGACGAGGTAGCTGCGTCTCAGTCATCGGCGGCAGCTTCGGGTCGCGCGGGCGGGCACCCCCCTAGAGCGCGCGGTCGGTTGCGGCCACGGCGGCCACGTACGCCGCGTGGGTGCCGAAGGCTGTGGCGAGCACGCTCGGAGGCCAGCGCCACGGTGGCGGGGTGCGGCCCAGGAGCGGGAACAGCGTCAGCGTTGCCGTCATCAGCGTTGCGCCGAACGCCGCGCTGGCCGCCGGCTCGCCCACCTTCCTGCGCAGGAAGCCGTGCCACAGCCCGAAGACCGAACCGTAGCTCCACCGCAGCGCCAGGCCGAGGTCGTTCTCCTCGCGAGCGGTCACGTGCGGGAGGTGCATGATGCCGGCGACAATCTGGCCGGGGACGAGGCTGTCGTCGTAGTCCAGCGGCCCGCTGACGGTTGGGCGAAGTCGACGCTCGCCGGCGTAGGCAAGGGTCATCGCCGCCGTCCCTGCGGTCCCGGAGATCACGCTACGCACCAGCCAAGGGAGCCTTCTCGGGTCTTCGCTTCCCATTCTCGGCTTGAGCTTGTCGCCGACACTTCCCGCGCGCATCATCCGAATCGGATGAGTTCTGCTCGCGCCCGGGCGCGGCCCGCAGGACGCGCCCGGGCGCGACCCGCGTGACGCGGCGGGCCTGCTCCCCGCTCCAAAAGGTGGTGTCAGCCTCCTTCAAGACGGAGGCGTGCCGGTTTGCCCCGCGGCTCCCGGTGCGAGACAAAATGTCTGACGCACAAACCATCTGAAGGGGCAGCTCTGTCCACGGGGCAAGCAGGCGACGGCACACTGACGACACACCGCACGGGGCGGCCGCGCCGAGCCGCCCGCCGACCCGTGGTCTCAGCAGCCACGCCGCTCCCGCCCGCCGGCGATAGCCCGGCCGTCGAGCGGGGTTTTTGCGTGCCGCCGTTCCGGGACGGTCTCGTACCTCGACCCGCGCTCGTGCGGCGCTTGATCGACGGGCACCACGCGGCCCTGGCCCTGATCATCGCTCCCGCCGGGTACGGAAAGTCGACGCTTCTGGCCGAGTGGGCAGCGCACGACGAGCGGCCGTTCATCTGGATCAAGCTGGGCAGGCACGACCAAGACGCCTCCGGGATCGTCGCTTCACTCGCGCAGGCCTTTGAGGAGATGGGCTGGATCGACGCGGCCATCCGGCGGGCGCTTGCCGCTCCCAAAGCGACGGGCCGAGCCTCGATTTTGGCGCGGCTGCTCCCTTCGCTCGAGCGATCGGGTCGCAGGTTCGTTCTCGTGCTCGACGATGCCCACGTTGCTCCGCCTTCCCTCCTGAACGGACTGGTGAGCGGGCTGCTGGACCAGGTGGGCCAGGGCTCTCAGATCGCGTTGGCCTCGCGGACCGAGCCAACGCTACCCATCGGCCGACTGCGCGCCCATCGTGCGCTCGTAGAGATTCGTACCGACGACTTGACGATGGTCCCCGCCGAAGCGGCGACGCTGCTTCGCCTGGCCGGCCTGGAGCTCGAGTTCGGAGCGGTGCAGACGCTGGTCAGGCGGAGCGAAGGCTGGCCGGTCGGGCTCTACCTCGCCGCTCTGTCCCTGCGCGATCAGAGCGACGCCGCACCTGCCGTGAGGAACTTCGGGGGCGAGAACCACCTCGTCGCCGAGTACTTCCGCGACGAGTTTTTGGCCGGCCTCTCGCCCCGGCTCATCAGTTTCGTGCTCCGAACCTCGGTGCTCGAGAAGCTGTCCGGACCGCTGTGTGACGCCGTGCTCGACCAGACCGGTTCCGGGCGCACGCTCGCCGCGCTGGCGCGCCGCAATCTCATGCTGCTGCCGGTCGATGAGGAACACCAGTGGTTTCGGTGGCACGGCCTGTTCGGGCCGATGCTTCAGGCCGAGCTGCGCCGCGCTCATCCCGAGGTCGAGCCAGGGCTCCACGCACGGGCCAGCGCGTGGCTCGGTCACCACCGTGACCTGGACGGCGCCATCGGCCACGCGGTCGGGGCCGCCGATGCCCGGCGGGCTGGCGATCTGCTGTGGGCGAACATCGGCCGGTACACCGGTTCGGCCCGCACTGCGACCGTTCAGCGGTGGTTGAGGGGCTTCAGCTTCGATCAGATTGCCCGGCACGCACCGCTCGCCCTGAGCGCGGCGCACTGCGCCCTGATTACGGGCGATGTCGATCAGGCGCGTCACTGGGCGCTCGTGGCCGGCGAAGCGAGCAGGGCATCCCGGTCCACGTCCTCGGCGCCGTCGCTCGAGGCCGGGATCGCAATCGTCGACGCGGCTGCGGCGAGGTCGGGCACGACCGAGATGGCTGAGCGGGCGACGCTCGCATACGAGCTCGAGCCTGACCACAGCCAGCTCCGTCCGATCTGCTGCTGGCTGATGGGGACAGCACAGCATCTCGCCGGCCGCCGGGCCGAGGCCGCCGAGAAGCTCGAGGAGGGTGTGCAGTGCAGCGGAGCCGCAGCGCCCAGCATCGCGTCTCTGTGCCTCGCCCAGCTGGCCTGGATGGCGATCGAGCAGAACGACTGGGAGGCGGCGGTTGACTTCGCAGAGAGAGCGGCCGAGGCCCTCGATCGTGACCCACCGCTGGCTGCGTCTCCGATCTCCGCGCTGGTGTTTGCCGCCTGCGCGGCCACCCGCTCGCACCAGGGGCGGGTGGACGAATCCAAGCGGGACCTCCGGCACGCCGCCGACCTGCTGGCCTCGTTCGGCGATCTCCTGCCGTGGTACGGCGCCGAAACGCGGATCATGATGGCCCGAGCGGCATTGGGGCTCGCTGACACCGTCCGCGTCCGCACCCTGCTGGCTGAGGCGTCTCGGTCGGCGCGCAAGGTACGCGGCGCGGTCATCTTCGAGCCCTGCTTCGACCAGGCCTGGGCCGAGATCGACACTCTGGCCGAGACCGCCCTGTCCGGACCCTCGTCGCTGACCATCGCTGAACTCCGAATCCTCAGATTTTTGCCCAGCCACCGCTCATTTCGTGAGATCGCCGAACGCCTCGGCGTCTCGGTCAACACGGTCAAGACACAGGCCCACGCGATCTACCGCAAGCTCGATGCCGCGTCGCGCTCTGAGGCGGTGGCGCGAGCGGCGAGCGCCGGGCTGTTGGGGAGCTAGCGGGACTTTCCGGGCTAGGCGGCCGCCGTCAGTTCCGGCTGGCCTCCCACACCTCACTGAGCCGCGACGGCAGAAGGTCCTGCTTGCGTACGCACGCGACTTGGTCGCCCAGCGCGAGCGCTCTTGGGTCCAGCGAAGGGTCGTCGACGGAGATCAGGACGACCACAGGCGGCGACCGGCGGCCCAGAATCAGTCGTGCCGCGGCTATCCCGCCCATGCCGGGCATGACCATGTCCATCAGGACGAGCTGTGGTGACAGCGACGCGACCGCCGCGGTTGCCTCCTCGCCCGAGGTGGCCTCGCCGACGAGTGCGAACCCGCCCGCGCACGCGATCACGTGCCTGAGCGCTTCACGGAAGGGCTCCTGATCGTCGACCACGAGGACGGTGACGTCGTGACCGTTCACAATTCCTTCGCGAGTGTCTCAGCCCCGCGGCCTGAAGACGACCGTGCGAGCAGGCGTGATCGGGGGTGGCCAGCCTCCCTGTTGCCGAGACGTGCCGCCCGGCTAGGGCGCGGGCCAGAACCTCTCGAGATCCGTGGCGCCGAGCTCGCGCTTCGCCACCAGGCCGCGCGCACCGCTGGGGCCGACCAACCCATAGGTCTCGAAGTTCTCATCGGCCGTCATTAGCAGCACCGCGCGACCGGGATCCTCGATTGTCAGCACCGACGAGACCAGGAAGCCGGTTCCGTCAGGGAGGAGAACGTCGAGCAGAACCGCATCGGGCCTCAGCCGATCGGCCAGCTCGAGCGCCGAGGCACAGCACCCAGCCTCACCGACGACGAGATAGCCACGGCGTTCGAGCAGTTGGCGCGCGGCTTGACGGAACGGCGTGTTGTCGTCGACGACCAGGACGCTTACCTTGTGCCTGCGGTCCGACATGGGCAGAGGCTGGCGCGGGCGGGCCACACCGTCCATAGCGCAGCTGCGTGATTCAGGAGGGTTCCGAGAGTGCGTGGCCCTCGGCCAGCACCATGGCCACCAGCTGGGCGCGCGACCGGGCGCCGAGCTTCGTCATCGCGTTGCGGGCGTGGGTGCGGACGGTGTTGTGCGCCAGCTGCAGCTGTTCGGCCGCCTCGGGTCCGTTGGCTCCGAGGGCCAGCAATCGAACCACCTCCTGCTCGCGCCTGGTGAGCGGCCCGGGCTGGGTCGGCACCGGCTCGCTGAACCGGCGTCCCCCCCGGGCCGTTCTCAGCGCCACGCCGAGCACGCGAGACTGGCCGTCGACCACGGCCGGGTGGCCGGCGAATTCGACTGTGACTCGCCGGCCGTCGGCACAGACCAGACGGGCGGTGCCGGTGAACTTGGGCAGCACGATGGTCTCGCGCCACTGCGCTGCAGACATGACCGGCCCCCCGTCGACAATCTCGTAGACCGGTCGCCCCACCAGCTCGGAGCGCCGGTATCCGACGAGCTGGAGGAAGGCCCCATTGACCTCCACGTGACACCGGCGTTCGTCGACCAGCACCATCGCGTTGTTCGATCGCCGAAAGGCAGGCCAGAACAGGGACGCCCACCCCGAGTCGGCGCCGGGGGGCTGGGTGTCGACTCTGGGCGTCTCGGTGAAGGCCACGCGACTAGTGGTCTTCCTCGGCGAGGTACATCAGGGTTGCCTTCACCCGCCGGCTGACGTCCTGGTCGTCGGAGAGCCCGAGCTTGGAGAAGATCGAGTTGATGTGCTTCTCGACCGCCCGCTTGGTCAGGACGAGCGACTCGGCGATTGCCGCGTTGCTCTTTCCCGAAGCGATCTCGCCCAGGAGCTCCCTTTCTCTGGGCGTCAGCTCGGCCAGGCGGGAGCGGGCCGGCCGCGATCTGGCCTCGATCAGCACGTCGACGATCTTCGGATCGATGACCGACCCGCCGCGCGAAACCTCTTCGATCGCGCTGATCAGCTCCTCACGGTTGCGGATGCGCTCCTTGAGCAGGTACGCCCGACGGCCGGACCCGGACTCGAGCACGGCCAGGGCATAGTCCGGCTCGGCGTACTGGCTGAGGACGACCACACCCATCTCGGGATCGGTCTCGCGCAGCCGCGCCGCGACCTGAATCCCCTCGGCCTCACCCGATGGCGGCATCCGGATGTCAGTGACGAGGACGTCTGGCCGCCGCGACGCGATCGCCGAATCGAGCTCGCCGCGATTTGAGCAGACCGCGAGCAGGTCGACCTCAGGCGCCGACTCGAGGATCGACGTCAGGAACTCTCGCACGACGTACGAATCCTCGGCTACGACTACGCGAATCGGCTCGTCAGAGTTGCCCCTCACCGCGACTCCTGTTGCAGACCATGCTGCGACACCCACTTTTCTGCAAAGTGTTGCAGAGGGGCACGGGCGGCCCCTGCCGAGGAGGCCAGGCCGCGCCTCGCCCGCGCCGAGCTCAGCCGCCGGCCGCGATGTCCTCCCCAAACTGGAACAGGCCGCTGATGATGTAGATGCTGAGTGCGAACACCGCGATCGACCACAGCGGGTAGGCGGGGATCTCCAATAGGGCATCGATCGCGGCCAGGCCGGCGACGATGACCGCGAACACGCGTCCGAAGGTGGCGCCACGGAACAGCGAAAGGGATGCGAGCACCTCCAGGATCCCGAGGATCAGGGCCACCCAGCCCCAGCTCTTGAGGCTGCCAAACACGTAGTGCTGGTCATGCGCGAAGAAATGCGCGTTTCCGATCGCGGCGATCCCATAGACGATGTTGAGAGTTCCGGCGACCATCAGCAGGACGCCGGCGAAGATTGCTCTGCCCGCCCCTCTGAGCTCCATTTGACCTCCTCCTAACCGAAGCGCCCCCGACCGTCCGGTCGCGGGTCGATGAATGGACGGCTCAAACGTTGACGATCGGGGGTGAGCTCTCATCACCCGATTGAGGTGAGCCGACTATCACGTCTCGGCAGGCACCGCGTGTCCGCGGCAACGGTGGTCACGTCCGAACGATCTCGGCGCCGAACGGCACGAGCGATATCGGAATGAGCTTGAAGTTGGCGATGCCGAGCGGGATCCCGATGATCGTCAGGCACAGGGCGATACCCGTCACCATGTGCGCCAGGGCGAGCCACCACCCGCAGAGGATGATCCAGATGACGTTCCCGATCATCGATCCGGCGCCCGCTGTCGGCTTGCGCACGATCGTGCGACCGAACGGCCACAGGGCGTAACGGGCAATCCGCAGGGCGGCCACGCCGAGCGGGATGGTGATGATCAGGACAAAGCAGATCAGGGCCGCGAAGGCGTAGCCGATGGCCAACCAGAACCCCGCGAGCACCAGCCAGATGACGTTGAGGATGAACCGCAACAGCTAACCGGTCGTCGTCGTGGACGCCGGTGTCGTCGTCGTCGTCGGAGAGGTCGTGGTGGTCGTGGCGGTGCGAGTCACCGTTTGCGTGGGGGTGGTGACCGTCACCTGGTGCGTCGTGAGCGTCTGGGTTGGCGCGATCGTGGTCTTGATCGTCGTCGTCTTGCTTCCAACCCCCGATGAGGCCAGGGCGTAGGCGATCGCGCCGCCGGCGAGCAGCGCGACCACGATCCCCAACACGATCCAGCCCGCGTTGCCCCTGCGCCGCGGCCTGAGGTCGGCTCCGCAGTTGGGGCAGAACGCCGTGCCGGCAGGTACGACGGCGTGGCACTCGGGGCAGCTCTGCTGCGGCCCGGCCGCTCCTGGCGGCTGTCCTGGAGCGCTTGTCATCCCATCACCCTGAACCCACGGCGGGTGAGCGTCGATCACCCGTGACGGATGATCGCACTAGTGCGCGGCGAGCACGCACCGGAAGCCGATGTGCGAAGTGGAGGTGTCGACCGCCTCGCCCTGGCGCGCCGCCGGCCGGTAGCGCAGGCAGTAGCTGGGCGCGCACAGATGGGAGCCGCCCTTGATCACCCTGCGCGGGATCGCCTCCGGGACCGCGCCCGCGGCGCGGCTCTCCTCGACGGTCGCGTACCGCCGGTTCCGCGGCACGCAGCAACTCTTCGCGTCCTGCGCCGGGTGTCGCGGGGTGAAGTAGTCGGCGGTCCATTCCCAAACGTTCCCGGCCATGTCGTAGAGGCCGTATCCATTGGCCGGAAAGCGCCTGACCGGAGATGTTCCCGCGTACCCGTCCGTTTCGAGGTTCTGCCACGGAAACTCGCCCTGCCACGTGTTGGCCATCATCCGTCCACGCGGGGCGAAGTCGTCGCCCCACGTGAAGACCGCTCCCTCGAGTCCGCCGCGCGCCGCGTACTCCCACTGGGCCTCGGTCGGGAGCTCCTTACCGACCCAGGCCGAGTAGGCCTCAGCATCCTCGGGAGCGACGTGCACCACCGGGTGGAGCTCCCGCCCTCCCACGTTGCTCTCCGGTCCCTCCGGGCGGCGCCAGAGCGCCCCCGGGGTCCAGCTCCACCATTGACTGAAGTCGCGCACGTCGACCGGCCCCGTGGTCGTGTGGAACACGAGCGAGCCGGGAACCAGGAGGGCGGGGTCCGCGTCGGGGTAGTCAGCCGGATCCGGGTGTCGCTCGGCGCAGGTCACGTAACCCGTGGCGTTCACGAAGCGCCGAAACTCGGCCACGGTCACGGGATGCTCGTCGACCCAGAACCCGTCCAGCGCGACGCTGTGAATCGGACGCTCCTCGGGATAGAAACCCTCCGAGCCCATCGCGAATGTGCCCCCGGGCACCCATCGCATGCCCTTGACCTGGTCGCCGGGGGCCGCGAACGCTCCGATTGCGTGACGCACCCCCGGCGACACTACAGGTTCACGATCACGATCACGAGCGTGCCGAGCGCGAGCACCAGTGCCCCGGCGGTCAGCCACAGGACGAGGGACGTGGACAACTCCGAGTAGTCGCCGCGCCGCAGCGCCTGGGCGGTTCGCTGCTGGCGCACGGTCCCGGCCACGAGCACGGCGATGGCCAGCAGGCCGTAGCCGACGCCGAGGACCGCGTACGGTAGGCGCGCCTCGTGGGTCACCGAGGGCAGGACGCGCCCCACTCCGAGCGAAATTGCCGCCCCGCCGAGAGCGGTTCGCCACCAGGCCAGCCACGTCCGCTCGGCGGCCAGCCAGGTGCGACGAGAGGCGTCGCCGGGTGGCGCAGGATCAGGCACGGCGCCAGGCATCGGTGCGAGTATCAGCGGCGCCCCGCGGCGGGTCAATGATGTGGGCATGCGCCGAGGGCCTGCGCTCCGTGTGTTGCACGCCCCTGCGCTCGGTGGTGTCCGCACCACCGAGCGGTCGGGCTGCGAGCCTAGGCGATACCCTGGTATCGGTTGTAAACCAACAGGGGTGACAAATGCTGGCGGTGACTGCCGAGAAGCACGAAGATGCCGAGAGGCCCGTCCGCGTGGTCATCGCCGACGACGCGTACCTGGTGCGCGAGGCCCTGGCCGAGATCCTGTCCAGGGTGGACAGCGTCGAGGTGGTCCGCACGTGCGACGATCGCGATTCGCTGCTCAGGGCTGTCCGGGAAGAGGCCCCCGACGCCGTGCTCACCGACATCCGGATGCCACCGACCGAAACCGACGAGGGCATCCAGGTGGCCCAGGCCCTGCGTCACTCCGACCCCAGCATCGGCGTAGTCGTCCTCAGCCAGTTCGTGGAGAGCAGTTACGTGCTATCGCTGCTCGAGTCGGGGTCGGCGGGGCGGGCGTATCTGATGAAGGAGCGGCTTGGGGACGCCCAGCAGCTGGTCTCGGCCATCAGGGCGGTGGCCGCCGGAGAGTCGGTCATCGATCCCGCGGTGGTCGACGTGCTCGTGCAGGCCCGTTCCGGCGCCGAACGATCGCCCCTATCCCCGCTGACCGGCCGCGAGCGCGAGGTGCTGGCGCAGATCGCCCAGGGCAAGAGCAATGCGGCCATCGCCCGCTCCCTGGTCCTGACCAAGCGAGCGGTCGAGAAGCACGTGAACGCCATCTTCATGAAGCTGGAACTTGGTAGCGCCGTCGACGTCAGCCGGCGGGTGAAGGCGGCTTTGATGTTCCTCACCGGCACCGCCCACCCGACACGCCAGCCGCGCTAGCTTCGGACGAGCTCAGTCGACCGGGATCCGGGTTCCGGCCGGTACCACGGCAGCGATTCGGGTACCGCCGCCCGGCGGGCTGTCAATCTCGAGCGTCCCACCGACTCCCTCCACCCGGTCTTTCATGCCCTCCAGTCCGAGCCCGGGGCGCTCGATTGCCCCACCGATACCGTCATCGGCGATCTCGACCCGGAGCAGTGAGCCCAGGTCGAAGCGGACCCGTATCGCCGACGCCTGCGAATGCTTCTGCGCGTTGGCGATCGCCTCCACGGCCACGAAGTACGCGGTCGTTTCGACTCGCTGGTCAAGCCGCACCTGGGGTGGGTTGACGAGGTTGACCGGGATCGAGGAGGAATCGGCGACCGCGTGGATCGCCCCCGCCAGCCCGAGCCGTGACAGCAACGATGGGTGCAGCCCGTGAGCCAGGGTCCGAAGCTCGTCGATCGCGACCTGCAACTCGGCCTGGGCCGACTCGAACAGGGCTCCGGCGCGTTCCGGCTCCTTCTCTGCCTCGATCGCGCCCAGGCCAAGATGCGCGGCGAGGGCAACGAGACGCTGTTGCGCCCCATCGTGAAGGTCGCGCTCCAACCGGCGGCGCTCGGAGTCGGCGGCACCGATCAGCCGGGCCCGGGAGGCCCCCAGCCGCCGGGACAGGAACTCGCGCTCGGAGACGACAGCGGCCAGGGTCAGGGTCGAGATCGACGCCGCGGCGATGAACAGCTGCGTGCTGAGCACACTGCGCGGGATCGAGTGGAACACGAATGGGCCGTAGTAATGGGTGGTCGCCCAGACCGCGAAGCCTGACACGATCAGGATCGACAGCGTGGCCCCGCGTTGGCCGAAGCGGAGCGCGGCCCAGATCAATGCCGGAAAGACGATGTAGGTCAGCGGACGGGCCGACCCCATCGCCAGCACGCTGGTCCCGCCCACAGCGAGCAACAACAGCGTCGCTTCCCACCGCCGGCCGCGGAGCCAGGCCCGCAGCGAACCGGCGCTCCAGGCGATCGCCAGGGATAGGACGATCAGCGCGCCGCAGAAGTCACCGAGCCACCACGTCCGCCACAGCCCCGGAATCGAGGAGCCGATGACCCCCCCGAGCTTGAGGGAAACCACGCCGCCGGTCGCGCTCACAGCGGCGCCGGCGGCGATCGCCCCGACCACGACGGCCACGCCGGCCGGGCTCGCCAGTGGCGACCCTCGCGGCGCGAAGCGCCGCAGCAGCGCCACGGCCACGACAACCTCGAGCAAGTTACCGACGGTCTGGCCCAGCGCCGAGCCGACCGGCAGGGCCGAATAGTTGTTCACCAGCAGATCGCCGATGACGACCCCCGGCCAGAAGCGCAGACCGGCCAGGTACAGGAACGCGATCGCCACACCGGCCGGGAGCCAGACGATCGCGGCGACCGGGCCGGCGAACTGGAACGCGTACCCGAGGTGCGCCGACGCGTAGTACGCGGCCACGAGTCCCAGCAGTCCGAGCAGGTACCCGGCCTGGGGACTCGCGAGCACGCCCCGCCCCCGGGGAAAGCGAGCGCGAGACGGGGCGCCCGATCCGGCGCCGTCGGCCAGCGAGACGCCAAACATGGACCCACGATGGTACTCGGGTACCCGCCCGCGGGGGGGATCAGCTTGTGAACTGGAGGCGCTCGCCCGGATCCAGGATCCGCACCTCGACTCCGGGGGCGTAGCGCCTGGTCAGGGTGCCGAACTCGCGGGGAGGCCACCGCGGGTCTGACGAACGTCTCGCCGGCCGGGCGAGGGCGAACGTGCCCCAGTGGATCGGCACGGCCATCCGGGGCGCGATCATCGCCGCGGCGCGAGCCGCGCGCTCCGGATCGAGATGGCCGGGGCCCACCCGCGGTCCCCAGCCCCAGACCGGCAGCAGAGCCACGTCGATCAGCCCGCGCAGGTCGGCCATCTCGTCGAACAGATCCGTGTCGCCGGCGAAGTAGACGGAGGCGGAGCCTCTGATCAGGTAACCGATGGGAGTCGCCTGTGCTCCGAGCGGTCGCCGGCGCCGGTCGTGCACCGCCGGCAGCGCGCGGATGTCCACTCGACCAAGACTCGTCGCCTGCCCGGGCCTCAGCTCGCGGACCTCCAAAGCCCCGGCTCGTCGCAGCCAGGCCGCCGATCCGCTGGGCGCCACAACGACCGCGGTTCGGGCGAGGCGACGCAGCGACGGACGGTCGGCATGGTCGGCGTGCAGATGCGAGAGCAACACGGCGTCGATCTGGCCAACCGCATCCGCCGCCACCGGGTTCGAGATCCGCACCAGCGGGCCCACGCGATCGCCGAGCACCGGATCGGTTAGCAACCGCACCCCGTCCAGTTCGAGCAGAGTCGTGGCGTGCCCCAGCCACGTGATCGCCGGTAGGGAGCTCGCCTCCTGCACGAACCGAAGTGCAACCCGGCGTCTGCGGCCGATCATCCTCCGATCGGGGTGATGACTCGCTCGTCTGAAACAGCGATGTTGGATCGCCGTGGCGATCGAGCCCCAGCCACCCTACGGCGAGATCATGACGTGGAACCCGCAGGCCCCTCGCCTGCGGCTGGTGCACGTCCTCGTGTCGTGGCTGGTGGCCGGTGTGGCCGTGTTCGTCGCGGCGACGATCGTCCCGGGCGTGAGCGTGGGCAACTTTGCCGACGCGCTCGCCGTCGCCGTGCTGATCGCGGCGCTCAACGCCGTGCTCCCGCCGGTGGTGGCCGCGCTGCGCCTCCCGTTCACCCTGGCGCTGGGCTTCGTCCTCGTGCTCGTGCTCGATGCGGTGATCCTCGTCCTGGCCGGTCACATCAGCTCGAGGACGTTCAGGGTCAGCTCGTTCGGCTGGGCGCTGGTGGCCGCGGTGGTGATCTCGGCCTCGATGCTCGTGCTCGAGGTGATCTTCGGCGTCAACGACGACGACACGTACTCGCTGCGCGTGATCCGGCGGATCGCGCGTCGCCAGGGCAAGGTGGTGCACACGGACATGCCCGGGATCGTCTTCCTGGAGATCGACGGGCTGGCCCGGCCCGTGCTCCAGCGGGCCATGCGCGACGGCAACACGCCGCACATGGCCGGCTGGCTGGCCAGCGGCGAGTATCGCCTGGACGAATGGGAACCCGATCTGAGCTCGCAGACGGGCGCCAGCCAGGCCGGGATCCTGCTCGGCTCCAACGAGGACATCCCGGCCTTCCGCTGGGTCGAGAAGGGAAGCGGCAAGGTGATGACCTGCTCTTCACCGGAGGACTGCGCCGAGATCGAGCGACGGCTGGCCAGCGGCAACGGCCTGTTGACCGACAACGGAGCGAGCCGCGGCAATCTGTTCTCCGGCGAGGCCGACGCGATGATCCTGACCGTCAGCCGGATGAGCGCCGAGAAGCGGGCCAACCCGGGCTACCGGGCCTTCCTGGCCAACGGGTTCAACGTCACCCGCGTGCTCGTCCTGTTCTGCTGGGAGGTGTTCCTGGAGAGGACCGCGGCCATCCGGCAGCGGCGGCGCGAGGTCTGGCCGCGGGGCCACCGCGGCGGGATGTACCCGTTCCTGCGCGGAGCGCTGTGCGTCGGCGTACGAGACCTGATCGTGTTCGGCGTCCTGCAGGACATGATGCAGGGACGGCCCGCGGTCTACGCCACCTTCTCGAGCTACGACGAGGTCGCGCACCACTCGGGCCTTGAGCGTCCGGACACCCTCGAGGCGCTGCGCAAGCTCGATCAGCAGTTCGGCCGGATCGACCGGGCCCGCCGCTTCGCCCCGCGTCCGTACAAGCTCGTCGTCCTGTCCGATCACGGGCAGACACAGGGAGCGACGTTCAAGCAGCGCAACGGCTATGACCTCCACGCCCTGGTCGAGCGCTCGCTGGCCTCGGGCAAGGTGGCCAGGCTCGGGGAGGGCGACGAGAACGACGCCGCGGTCGGGCACGCGGTGGCCGAGGCCACCGGCCGGCTCCAGAGCAGTGATGCGGGCACTCCCGACGCCGCGCAGCGCGACGTGATCGTGCTCGCCTCGGGCAACCTGGGGCTGATCTACCTGATGGACGCCCCCCAGAGGCTGTCGATGGAGGAGATCGAAGAGCGTCACCCGCGCCTGCTCGAGGCTCTGCGCGCACACCCCGACATCGGCTTCCTGCTCGTCCGCTCACGCGGGCGCGGTCCGGTGGTGCTCGGGCGTGACGGCACGAGGTACCTGGACGACGATTCCGTCGATGGTCAGGATCCGCTGGCGCCGTTCCCGCCGGGCGCGGCGGACCATCTGCGCCGGACCGATGGGTTCGAGCATGTCGCCGACGTCATGGTCAACAGCTTCTACGACGCCGAACTGGAACAGGGATGCGCCTTTGAGGAACTGATCTCCTTCCATGGCGGCCTGGGTGGACCCCAGACCCAGCCGTTCATCCTGCACCCGGTCGAGCTGCCGGTCCCGGGCGGACCGATCGTCGGCGCGGTCGCCGTGCACGACCTGCTACTGGAATGGCGGCGAGCGCTGCAGGGAGAGCCGGCGAGGCCGATCGAGGCGTCCGCGCCTCACTCGTCGGCTTCGATGTCGTAGCCAATCGCCACGGCCAGCCTGGGCGCGCTGGAGACGACCCGGGCCATCCCCATCGTGGGAGCCACGGCCACGAGCACCCCGACGATCTCGGCCTCGGTGGCGCCGGCCTCCCGGGCCCGATCCACGGTTGTGCGGATGGAGCTGGTCGACGCGCCGAGGGCCAGCAGCGCCCCAAGCCTGACGAGCACATCGACCTTGGGTCGCAGGACGGCACCGACCGCTGGATCGGATCCCCGAGTGAGCACCAGCCCGACCGACTCCTCGTCGTTGAGAGCGAGGCGGCGGAGGAGGCCTTCGACGTCGTCCACCTGAGCGAGCCTACGGACGGCCGTCCGGCGCGCATCGCCCGAACCGGGTGATGCTCGGAGCGCCTCAGGTCCCAGGCCGGCGCTCGGCCGAGTGGCCGTCCACCGTGGACTCGACATCGACATCGAGGGCCAGGGCCAGGCGGGGCGCGTTGGTCACCAGCTGCGCCGCTCCCACGGCCGATCCCGTCGCCAGGAGCACGGCCACGACCGCCCCATCGTCGGCGCCGCTGCTTCCGGCCAGCTCGACGGCCCAGCGCAGCGACGTGGTGCACGCATCGACCGCCAGCAGAGCGGCGAGACGGACGAGCGCCCCGATCCGGCAGTCGAGCGCCGGGGCGACCCAGGCCGCACCGGGGGCGAGCTCCGGCCTCGGCGCGAGCACGGTGCAGAGCGATGACTCGTCGCCCGCGGCGAGCCCCCTGAGCAGAGCTTCAACCTCGCTGCGGTGGGCGCTCGTCACGGTGGCTCACCCGTGCAGCAGGCGCGCCTTTGCAGCCTCGTATTCGTCGGCCGTGATCGAACCGTTCTCGCGCAAGGTGGCGAGTCGCTCGATCTGATCGGGCAGCGGGCTGTTCGCGTGCCCTGGATTCCCCCCGTCGGCCTGGGCGCGTGCGGGCCGCAGGCGGGCCCCCAGCGCGGCGGTCGCGTCGCCCCGCTGGGCATCCGGGAACTCGAACGCGGTCTCGCGGCGTAGCATCTCGGTCCCGAAAAAGGCCAGCGCCGAGAACACGATGATGCCGATCGGCGTACCCGTGGCCGGAATCGGATTCCAGATGAAGAGCAGCAGCAGCAGCCCGGCCGTGATCGCGAACGTGCTTGCGGGCTGCTCGCGCAAGAACGGGGCGATGGCCCGGCGCACTCCCAGCCAGAGACGCATCGGGCCGGCGAACCAGGCCGACAGGACGGCGATGATCCCGACGAAGATGAAGGCGCCCGCGATCGTGCCAAGGATCGCCGTCCCGATCGCCACGGTGGCCCTGAAGGCCGGTCGCAGACTGGGGTCGTTGGTGAGCGAGTTGACGATCTGGGACTCGAGGATGTGGCGTCCAGCCACCCCGACGATTCCGGCGAAGACGATCGCGAACCCGACCGTCATCAGGGTCCGCCGGCGGTGGTATCGGGCCAGCGCGATCGCCAGCAGGTAGAGCAGCGGCACGATGATCGTCAGCCACAGCGCCAAGCTCTTCACCGCCCCACCAACGTCCTGGACGAACTTGAGCTGGTTGGACTTGAAGATGGTCAGGGTCGCGACGCTGGGCGGAAGCTTGGCGCCGAGACTCGGTGGCAGGCCGAGGCGTGCGGCGACGTTGTCCACGACCGAGGCCAGGTCGAGCGTGATCACCCCGTTGTTGGCGCCCACCGCCCCCTTGCCGCCATTGACCAGCGCGATGAACGTCTGATCAGCCGCGCGATTGGCCTTAGCCCACAGGCTCTGGACCAGAGGCCGCTGAAGGGCGAGGTTGACGCCCTGGACGGCCACGTTCCGGAGGGCTCCTGCCGCGGGGTCGGCCAGCGGCTGCAACGCCGGCGGCAGGCTGGCGCTGAGCGCTGCCGCCACGTTCACGTTCTTGTACACCTGGTCGACGATGTAGTTCGAGGTGGAGTTGCGGATGTCGCTGTTGGCCAACAGCTGCGTGCTCGTCGTCTCCCAGTTGTCCGGGTTGAACAGCAGCCGGTTGGCCCACACCGAAAGCATCCCCACCACCGCGAGCAGGGTGGTGAACGCGATCAGCGCGTCGATGAGGATCAGCCGGCGCCGCGAGATGCGGGCGGCAGGCAGCGACTGACTCGCCGGTTGCTCCTCGGCCGGCTCGGGTCCGCCGGGGACCTCGGTCGTTGTCTCGTCTGTCGCCATCTCCTCCGTGGAACAGATGGTCCTCGACCAGCCGGCAAGGACATCGTCCGAATCGGGTGATGTGCCTCGGAGCCACCTATTCAACATCCGTCTACGCCGAACGGCCCACACGCAAAAGGACAGACCATGACCACTGCAGTCGAATCTCGCCCCCAGACCACGGCCACCAGTGACCCGGACGGCCACCAAGAGGTGGCCGATGTATTCGTCATCTTCGGGATCACGGGCGACCTCGCGAAGGTGATGACCTTCAACTCGCTGTACCGGCTCGAGAAACGTGGGCTGCTGAACTGCCCGATCGTCGGGGTGGCGGTGAGCGACTGGTCGGCGCAGGACCTACGCGACCACGCGCGCACCGCGATCGAGAACTGCGGCGAGAAGATCGACGAGAAGGTGTTCGATCGCTTTGCGGCGCGACTGTCCTACGTGAGCGGGGACTTCGACGATGGGGCCACCTACCAGCGGGTCGGACGAGCGATCGGCGATGCGCACACCCCGGTCTTCTACCTGGAGATCCCGCCGTTCCTGTTCGGACGCGTGATCAAGGGGCTGTTCGAGGCCGGCCTGACCAAGAACGCCCGCGTCGTGGTCGAGAAGCCGTTCGGCCACGACCTCGACTCGGCCCGAGCGCTGGCGGCCGAAATCCAGCAGTACATCGACGAGTCCCAGCTGTACCGGATCGACCACTTCCTGGGGAAGATGGGCCTCGCCGAGATCCTGTACCTGCGGTTTGCCAACTTGATGTTCGAGCCGGTCTGGAACCGCAACTACGTCTCCTCGGTCCAGATCACGATGGCCGAGAGCTTCGGCGTGGAGGACCGCGGCCACTTCTATGACCCGGTCGGGGCCCTGCGCGACGTCGTCGTCAACCACATGATGCAGGTCGTCGCCGCGGCGGCGATGGAGGCGCCGGCGGCCGGCGACGCCAATACGCTGAAGAACGCGCTGTTCGGCGTGTTCCGGGCCATGCCCGAGGCGGATCCTGCGCACTACGTGCGCGGTCAATACGAGGGCTACCGCTCGATCGACGGGGTTGCGCCCGACTCGACCACGGAAACCTACGCGGCCATGCGTCTCGAGGTCGACAACTGGCGCTGGTCAGGCGTTCCGTTCTTCCTGCGTACCGGTAAGTGCCTGCCGGTCACGCAGACGGAGATGCGACTGGTGTTCAAGCGCCCGCCAAAGACCGGCTTCACCGGTTGGACTCGTGAGCCCGAGCCCGATCAGCTCGTGGTCAAGCTTGACCCCACCACCGGCATTCGGGTGGTCGCGGACGCGCAGCGCCGCGAGGCGGTGGAACCCGAGCAGATCACGATGGACATGGAGTTCGCCGAGGAGGGAGGGGAGGGCCCGACGCCCTACGAGGTCCTGCTCCACGCCGCCATGATCGGCGACGCCAAGCGGTTCACGCGTCAGGATCTGGTCGAGCAGTGCTGGCGGGTCATGCAGCCGCTGCTGGACAACCCTCCGCCGGTGCACCCGTACGCCAAGGGGTCGTGGGGGCCCGAGGCCGCCGACCAGATTCTGGCCGGTCACGGGCGCTGGCACCAACCGTGGGTGGCGTCATGAGCACGACGACCAAGCCGAAGTCCAAGGCGAGCAAGTCCAGCGACGGCGCCCAGCCGGCCGCCGAGGCCGTGCCAGCCGTGAAGATGCCCGTCAGCGCGGCGGCGCCCTCGCCGTTCACGCCGATTGCCGACTACGGGTTCCTGTCCGACTGCCACACGGGCGCGCTGATCGCCCCCGACGGGACGATCGATTGGCTGTGCGTCCCGCGCTTTGACTCGCCGAGCGTGTTCGGTTCGCTGCTGGACCGGGGCGCCGGCGCGTTCCGGTTCGGCCCGTTCGGGATCAACGTGCCGAGCGGCCGGATCTACGAGCCCGGGACCAACACGCTCGTCACCTCTTGGAAGACCCCGTCGGGGTGGGCCACCGTGCGCGAAGCGCTGATCCTGGGTCCCCGCCGCGGCGAGGACCACATCACGCCCCACACCCGACCCCCGACCGACGAGGACGCCGCCCACATGCTCGTCCGCGTCATCGTGTGCACGGACGGCGACGTCGAGGTCGAGCTGGTATGCGAGCCGGGGTTCGATTACGGGCGGGTGGCGGCCGAGTGGTCGCTCTCCGACGATCGTCATCGCGGCGAGGCGACCGGGGCCGGGCAGGCGATGAGCCTCCAGACCGACATGCTTCTCGGGATCGAGGCCAACCACGTCCGCGCCCGTCATGTCCTCCATGCCGGGGAGCAGATCTACTGCGCCCTGTGCTGGGACGAGGGCGCGGCCATACCGGGCGACGTCGACGAGGCGAACAAGTACCTTGCCTCCACGACGGGGTTCTGGCGGCATTGGCTCGGCCGAGCCCGGATCCCCGACCATGAGCTCCGCCCATTGATCCAGCGCTCGGCGCTGGCCATCAAGGGCCTCACGTACATGCCGACCGGCGCGACCGTGGCGGCCTTGACCACCTCGCTGCCGGAGACACCCGGCGGCGAGCGCAACTGGGACTACCGCTTCACCTGGATCCGGGACTCGACATTCACACTCCAGGCGCTGCACTTCCTGGACCTGGACTGGGAGGCCGACGAGTTCATGCAGTTCATCGCCGACCTCGACCGCGACGATGACGGCGCCCTGCAGATCATGTATGGGATCGACGGACGCCGGGACCTCACCGAGTCGACGATCAAGGAGCTGTCCGGCTACGCCGGCGCCCGGCCGGTCCGGATCGGCAACGGCGCCTACGACCAGCGGCAGAACGACGTATTCGGGGCCGCGCTGGACTCCGTTCTGCTCCACGTCCGGCGCAGCCAGCGGCTGCCGCGGCGGCTCTGGCCGCTGATCGAGGCGCAGGCCGAATGCGCGCAGGCGGTCTGGCGTAAGCCGGACCAGGGCATCTGGGAGGCGCGCGGCAAACCCCAGCACTACGTCTCATCGAAGCTCATGTGCTGGGTGGCCATGGACCGGGCCTCTTTGCTTGCGCACATCCGCGGCGAGGGCGACCTCGCGGCCAGTTGGGGCAAGGTCGCTGACGAGATCAAGGCCGACATCCTCGAGCACGGCGTGGACAAGCGCGGCGTGCTGACCCAGCACTACGGCGCCGACGCCCTCGACGCCTCAACGCTCCTGGCCGCCCTGTTCGGCTTCCTGCCCCCCGACGACGAGCGGCTGCGGGCCAGCGTCCTGGCCATCGCCGACGAGCTGACCGACCACGGGTTCGTGCTGCGCTACAGGACCGACCAGACCGACGACGGCATGTCCGGCAAGGAGGGCACGTTCGTGATCTGCTCCTTCTGGCTGGTGTCCGCGCTGTCCATCATCGGGGAGATGCAGCGGGCCCGGGATCTGATGACCCGCCTGGTCAAGGTGGCATCGCCGCTGGGGCTCTACGCCGAGGAGTTCGATGTCGGGACGGGGCGGCACCTGGGCAACTTCCCGCAGGCGTTCTCCCACCTCGCGGCCGTTGAGGCCGCGGCGAGGATCGTCCTGGCCGAGCGAATAGCGGAGGTCACGTGATGAGCGACTCATACGACGTCATCGTCGTCGGCAGCGGCGCCGGCGGTGGGACCCTGGTGCACCGGCTGGCCGGGTCGGGTAAGCGGATCCTGCTGCTCGAGCGCGGAGGCTGGCTCCGGCGCGAGCCGGAGAACTGGCTGTCCGAGGCCGTGTTCGTCGACGGCCGCTACGTCTCGCCCGACACCTGGTACTACGAGGACGGCTCGTCGTTCGCGCCCCAGGTGCACTACTTCGTGGGCGGTGCGACCAAGATGTACGGAGCGGCGCTGTACCGGCTGCGCGAGGAGGACTTCGGCGAGCTTCGCCACCACGACGGGATCTCGCCCGCCTGGCCTATCTCCTACGAGGACATGGAGCCCTACTACACGCAGGCCGAACAGCTCTATCAGGTGCACGGGGCCCGGGGCGAGGACCCGACCGAACCGCCCACGAGCGCGCCGTATCCGTTCCCGGCCGTCTCGCACGAGCCGCGGATCCAACAGCTGTCCGACGACCTGGCCAAGGCCGGCCTGCACCCGTTCCACGCGCCGTGCGGGATCCTGCTGGACGAGGGGAACATGCCCTACAGCAGGTGCGTGCGGTGCATGAACTGCGACGGGTTCCCGTGCGTCGTGCACGCTAAGTCCGACGCCGAGGTGATCGCCGTGCGCCCGGCGCTCGAGCACTCGAACGTCACGCTGCTCACGGGGGCGGAGGCGGTGCGCCTGGAGTGCAACGCCGCCGGCTCGGCCGTGACCGGCGTCGTGGTCCGGCGGGACGGCCACGAGGAGACGTTCCAGGGCGACATCGTGGTCGTCTCCTGCGGCGCCGCCAACAGCGCCAAGCTGCTGCTGGCCTCGGTCAGCGACAGCCACCCGCACGGCCTGGCCAACGGATCAGACCAGGTCGGCCGCAACTACATGTTCCACAACAGCCAGGCCGTGCTCGCCCTATCCAAGGAAGAGAACCCCACGATCTTCCAGAAGACGCTAGGGGTCAACGACTTCTATCTGAAGGGCAACGACGACTTCGACTTCCCTTTGGGCAACATCCAGATGGTCGGCAAGTCGCAGGCGCCGATGTTCAGGGGCGAGAAGCCGGGCGAGACGAAGCTCGCGCCGAACTGGACGCTGCGCGACGTGGCCAAGCACGCCATCGACTTCTGGCTCTCCACCGAGGACCTGCCGCTGCCCGAGAACCGGGTCGCGCTGGCCGAGGACGGCAACGTGCAGATCGCCTACAAGGCCAGCAACGACGAGGCCAAGGATCGCCTCTACCACGAGCTCAAGTCGATGCTGGCCGACCTCGGCATGCACCACGGGCACCTGCTCCCCCACTGGGCCTACCTCAAGAACGAGATCCCGATTGCCGGCTGCGCGCACCAGGCCGGCACGTGCCGTTTCGGGTCCGACCCCGAGACCTCGGTGCTGAACACAGATTGCCGTGCCCACGAGGTCGACAACCTCTACGTCGTCGACACCAGCTGCTTCCCGAGCATCGGCGCGGTCAACCCCGCGCTGACGGCGATGGCCAACGCGCTGCGGGTCGGGGATCACGTGCTGGAGCGGATGGGGGCGCAGACGAGCCAATCCGAGCCCGCTCATGTGGCGTGAGGCAAGGCCGAGCCCTGAGCGAGGGTCGAGCGCGTGGCCAACGACCTAGCCCGCTGGCAGTTCGCCACCACGAGCATCTACCACTTCTTCTTCGTCCCGGTCACGATCGGGCTGGCCTTTCTGGTTGCCGTCCTGGAGACCACCTGGTACCGGACGGACAACCCCGACTACAAGCGGATGACGCGGTTCTTCGGGACGCTCCTGCTGATCAACGTGGCCGTCGGAGTGGTCACCGGCCTGGTCCAGGAGTTCGAATTCGGGATGAATTGGTCGACGTACTCGCGGTACGTGGGCGGCGTCTTCGGCGCTCCATTGGCCCTCGAGGGCATCGCGGCCTTCTTCCTCGAGTCGACCTTCCTCGGGCTGTGGCTGTTCGGCTGGGACCGCCTCCCCAAGCGCGTTCACCTGGCCTGCATCTGGGCCGTGTCGCTCGGCTCGATGCTCTCGGCGCTGTTCATCCTGATCGCCAACTCGTGGATGCAGCACCCGGTCGGCTACCGGATCGACAAGGCCGGCAACGCGGTCCTGACCAATGTGTGGGCGCTGTTCGTCAACCCGACCTTCGTGTGGGGGTATGCGCACGTGATCCTGGCGTCGCTGATCACCGGTTGCCTGGTGATGCTCGCCGTCTCGGCCTGGTACCTGCGCAAGGGAGAGCACGTCGAGTCCTTCCATCGCACGGCCAGGGTGGCCCTCATCGTCCTGATTCCGACGATCGTGATCCAGCTCTCGGTCGGCAACCAGCTCGGCGTGATCGAGGCCCACTACCAGCCCGCGAAGATCGCCGCCGCCGAGGCCCAGTGGAACAGTTGCAAGCCGTGCTCGTTCTCACTCTTCCAGATCGGGGGCGGCGCCAACGACCAGACCCCGTCGCAGATCCTCGAGATCCCCCATCTGCTCTCGGTGCTCGCCACCGGCACGTGGAGCGGCCCGGTCACGGGACTCCACCAGCTCCAGGCCCAGTATCAGGCCAAGTACGGCCCCGGCAACTACATCCCCGACGTGTTCATCCAGTACTGGTCGATCCGGGTCATGGCCTACCTCGGCTCGCTGGTGCTGCTGCTGGCGCTCTGGGGCGGCTGGCTCCTGCTCAGGAACACGCTGCGCAACTCGAGGGTGTTCCTGTGGCTGTCGGTGTGGGCGGTCCTCACGCCGTTCCTGATGAACACGGCGGGCTGGCTGCTAACCGAGAGCGGCCGCCAGCCGTGGATCGTCCAGGGCCTGCAGAAGACCGTCAACGCCAACTCTCCAGCGGTCAGCGCCACCGACATCTGGATCAGCCTGTCCGCGTTCGTGCTCGCCTACATCGTCCTGGCCGCCGCCGACCTCGTCCTGATGCTCCGCTACTCCCGCCACGGCCTCGCCCAGGCCGACGCCGAGGCGGCCGAGCCGAGCGGATCAGGTGGAGGCGCCATCCCCGCCCTGACCTACTGATTCGATGCAGCTCCACACCATCTGGTTCGTGATCATCGTGATTCTCTGGGTCGGGTTCTTCGTCCTGGAGGGATTCGACTTCGGGGTCGGCGCGCTCCACATGGTCGTGAGCAAGTCCGAGACCGAACGGCGGGTGGCGATCAACACGATTGGCCCGTGGTGGGACGGGAACGAGGTCTGGCTGATCGTCGCCGGGGCGGCCCTGTTCGCGGCGTTTCCCGGCTGGTACGCGACGTGGTTCTCCGCCCTGTACCTGGCCCTGGTCCTCGTGCTCGTGGCCCTATTCGGTCGCGGCGTCTCGTTCGAGTATCGCGGCAAGCGGGAGTCTCCCCGGTGGCGGGCCGGTTGGTCGTGGGCCCTGACCATTGGGAGCGTCCTCGTCCCGCTGCTGATCGGGGTCGCCCTGGGCGACCTGCTCCACGGGCTTCCGATCAACCAGCAGCACAACTTCACCGGGAACTTCGGCGACCTGCTGACCGGCTACGGGCTGATGACGGGGGTGACCCTGCTGACCCTCTGCCTCCTGCACGGGTCGACCTTCCTCGCCCTCCGCACGACGGGCGTCATGCGAGACCGGGCTCACCGCCTCGGCCGCCGGATCGGGCTGGCGGCGATCGTCATCAACATCGCCTGGGTCGTCTGGACGCTCGTGGTCATCGGCGGCGGCACCGTGCCCCAGCCGACCCAGATCTTCGGCGTGATCGCCGTCATCTTCGCCTGGGTGCTGTCGAGCACGAACGAGGACGGGTGGGCGTTCCTCTCCTCAGGCTTCGCCATCGCCGCCGCGATCGGGCAGCTCTTCATCTCCCTGTACCCGAACGTGATGGTCTCGAGCACCAACCACGCCTACAACCTGACCGTCAACAACGCCGCCGCCGGCCACTACAGCCTGGTCGTTATGACCGTCGCCGCGGTGCTCTTCTTCCCAATCATCCTGCTCTACCAGGGCTGGTCCTTCCATGTTTTCCGCGGCCGCCTGAGCGCGCCCTCGGCGGCGCCGGAGGCGCCGTCAGGTGGGGGCATGGGCGGCGGGGCCGCGGCGTCCGGGTAGCCAGGGGCGGCACCGGGCCTTCCGCGCACCCTCGCGGTCGACGGCCATCACGGCGCCGGGGCGGCGGGTGGCTGCGGCGCCCCGCCGGACGTGGCGTTGGGACAACAAACCATCGTCGATGAGGAAGGGTGTGTGGCCTGGTAGTCCGCATGCGGCGATGGGACAAGACGTCGTGGTCGATGAGAGGGGGTGTGTGGCGCAGTCGCCACCGCGGCCACGTAACACACCCTTCACCGATAAGGGCGTGCGCCGTACGGTCGCCGCATGGGGACGATCAGGCGCCTGACCCCCTCGGGGCGGGACGGGTCACCCCCTTCACTGACGAGGAAGCGCCCTACCCCGCCGACGACACCGGCGCCGCGCCCGTCGGAATCACCGCCGCGTCGTCGTCCCAGTCGATCTCGGCGGCGTCGCCGCGGTCGAGGACGTGCGGGCCGCCGGTCTTGGTAAAGCGGTCCCAGCCCCAGTCGATGATCGCCTCGACCTTGTCTCGCGTGCCGGTCATCAGGCTGGCGTGCACACCGAGCCAAGCCATGTGGGCGAGCTGTCCATGCACCTCGTGGTGGTTCTTGCCCACCTCAGCGATGGCCGCGCCGCGGCCGATCATCGCCATGATGCCCTTGTCGCGATATTCGAACGGCTTGCCTGGCTTGCCCTCGAACTCGGCGATGATGTTGTCCGCCGCGGTCTGGCCGGTCTGGAGAGCGACCGAGCCAAGCTGGGGAAGCACTTGCTTGTCCGGACCGACGATGTTGGCGACATCTCCGACCGCGTACACGCCGGGGCTGCCGGCCAGCGTCAGGTCGGGCTGGGGGTCGACGCGTCCTCCGCGCCCCTGCGCCAGCCCGCACTTGGCGGCGACCGACGCGGCCATGATTCCCCCGCCCCAGACGACGCAACGGGTCGGAACGAGCGCACCGTCTGACAGCACGACGTGGCCACTGTGGACCTCGTTCACGCTCGTCCCGAGGTGAACGTCCACGCCCTTCTCCTTGAGCACCTTGGCGACATAGCCGTGGGCTTTGTCCGAGAACGGCTTCAGGAGTGCGTCACCGACGTCGACCAGGTAAATGTGAGCCCTGCTCGTATCGACGTTGTGGTATTCGGCTGGCACCGTCCGCTCGATCATGTCGGCGATCGCGCCTGACACCTCGACGCCCGTCGGACCGCCCCCGACGATGACGAAGTTAAGCGCGCCACGTTCGACCAGCTTTGGATCGCGGTCGACGTGCTCCAACAGGCCGAGGATCCGGGAGCGCAGGTTGGTCGCGTTATCGAGCGAGTACAGCGGAAACGAGTTCTCGGCCGCTCCCGCGGTGCCGAAAAAGTTCGGCTGCGAGCCGGCTGCCAAGACCAGCGCGTCGCCGGTCCATTCGCCGCCGTCGCTCGACCTGACGGTCTTCGTCGCCGGGTCCACCTCGGTGATCTCGGCGAGCTTCACGTCGACGTTGTCCCGATCGACGAACACGTCTCGCAGCGAGTGGGCGATGTCGCTCCCTGCCAACAGCGACGTGGCCACCTGATAGAGCAGCGGCTGGAACTGGTGGTAGTTGTTCTGGTCGATCAGCGTGACGGTGATGTCGTCGTGCTCGGCCAGCCGCTGGGCGCAGCCCAGTCCGGCGAACCCTCCGCCGACGATCACCACGTGATGCTTTCCGGTTGTCGAAGTCATGGGATCGACGCTACGCCGAGGCGGGCGCCGAATCATCACCCGGTTCGGATGAACACGGTCATCCGAAGTGGGTGATGCCGGAGGGCAGGCACGCGCCTACCTTCTGGCCCCGTGCGCGCACTCGATCCGCGCCTGCTCCGCCGTACGAGGCCGGCGCGTCCACTGCTGGCGATCGACACCGCGCTCGGGATCGCCACCGCGGTGGCGGTGCTGGCCCAAGCCAGCCTTCTAGCCCGGATCGTGAGCCGCGCGTTCGACGGCGTACCGCTCGACGCGCTGTGGCTCGACCTCGGGCTCCTGGCGACCGCCTTCGCGATGCGGGGCGCGTTCGCATGGGGTATGGAGGTCGCGGGGCGCCGGGCGGCCTGGAGCGTTCTCTCGGAGCTCCGTCTGGGCCTGCTCGCGAAGCGGCTGCGGGACGACCCCCTCTCTGTCGACGGCGCCGACGGCGCCGAGATCGCAGCCGTGGCGGTGCAGGGAGTCGAGGCCCTCGAGGGTTACTTCGCCCGCTACCTGCCACAGGCCGTGCTGGCCTCGATCGTTCCGCTCCTGGTGATCGTCTGGGTCGCCTTCGTGGACCTCGAGGCCGCCGTGATCATGGTGCTGACGCTGCCGCTGGTGCCGGTGTTCATGTGGCTGATCGGCTCCTACACCGAAGAGCGAACGCGCGAGCGCTGGCAGGCGCTGAGGCAACTCTCGAGTCATTTCCTCGACGTCGTCCGCGGGCTGCCGACCCTGCGGGCGTTCGGGCGGGCCCGAGATCAGGCCGCCGCGGTCGAGGAGGTGAGCGAGCGCTATCGGCGGGCGACGATGGACACCTTACGGGTCAGCTTCCTGTCCGGGTCGGTCCTGGAGCTGGCGGCCACGCTCGGCGTCGCCCTGGTCGCCGTGACCGCCGGTGTGCGGCTCGTCGACGGAAGCCTCGGGCTCCAGGCCGGGCTGACCGTGATCGTGCTCGCACCTGAGCTGTACCTGCCCTTCCGCCGGCTGGGAGCCGAATACCACGCCAGCGCCGACGGGCTGGCCGTGGCCGAGCGGACGTTCGACCTGCTGGACGCCACCGCGGTCGCCGAGCGAGGTGGTCGTCGGGTCGCTCCCAGCCCGGCCCGGACCTCGGTCCGGCTGGAGCAGGTGTCGTTCTCCTACCCGGCCCGGGACGCGACGGTCCTCGACGGATTCGATCTGGAGCTCTCGGCGGGTGAGACGGTGGCGCTGGTCGGCGAGAGTGGGGCCGGGAAGAGCACGGTGGCCGCGCTGCTGCTCGGCCTGCTCGAGCCGACCGCGGGCCGGATCGCCGTCGGGGGAGCTGCCCTGGCGGACTGCAGGATCGATGAGTGGCGACGCCAGGTCGCCTGGGTGCCCCAGCAGCCGATGCTGTTTCGCGGCACCGTGGCCGACAACATCCGGCTCGGCCATCCGGAGGCATCCGAAGGTGCGGTGGTGGAGGCCGCGGCCCTGGCCGGCGCGGACGAGTTCGTCCGCGCCCTTCCCACCGGTTACGAGACGCTCGTCGGTGACGGAGCGCGAGCCCTTTCGCCCGGTGAACGCCGCCGGATCGGGCTCGCGCGAGCTTTCCTGAGAGCGGCGCCGCTCGTGATCCTGGACGAGCCCACCGCCGATCTGGACCCAGCGAGCGTGGCCATCGTGGCCGGCGCTGTCCGGCGCCTGCAGGCCGGGCGGACGATGCTGGTGATCGCGCATCGTCCCGAGCTCGTCGACTGCGCGGACCGGGTGGTTCGCCTGGTGGACGGGGCCGCGGTGAGCGAGGAAGTCAGGCGGGCGGCATGAACGGGACGCTGCCGGCGCTGCTGAGACTGTCGGGCGCACCGCGCTCGCGCCTGTTACTCGCTGCGGTCCTGGGCGCGTTGACCGTCGTGTTCGGCGCGGGACTGATGGCCACGGCCGGCTATCTGATCTCGCGCGCCGCCGAGCGTCCGGAGATCCTGTCGCTGATGGTGGCCATCGTCGCCGTACAGTTCTTCGGCCTGGGCCGGCCGATCCTGCGCTACCTGGAGCGGCTCTCCTCCCACGACGTGGCCCTGCGCGTGCTCGGCCGCGTGCGGACACGCTTCTTCGAGCGGATCGAGCCCTTGGCCCCGGCGCAGCTGGACTCCTACCGCAAGGGCGATCTGCTCTCACGCCTCGTCGCCGACGTTGACGCGATGCGGAACCTGTATCTGCGCGGAATCGGGCCGCCCCTGGTGGCGCTCCTGGCCGGCGCCGTGTGCGTCGGGGTGGCCGCCGCACTGCTGCCGGTCGCGGGCCTCGTACTGGCTGCCGGCTTGCTGGTGGGCGGACTCCTCGTCCCCGCGCTGTCGGGCCTGGTCGGTCGGCGGGCCAGCGCCCGGCAATCACCGGCCCGCGGTGAGCTCACGGCCGAGCTGGTCGAGCTCGTGCGCGGCGCGCCGGAGCTCGTCGCCTTCGGCGGTGAGCAGATGGCACTCGCCCGCGTCCGGGCCGCCGACCGAACGCTGGTGAGGGTGGCCCGCCGGGACGCGTTGGCCCAGGGCGTGGCCGACGGCCTGGGCCTCGTCGTGACCGGCGTCACCGTGGCCGGCGCGCTGGCCGTGGCGATCGTCGCGTCTGCGCACGGTCACCTCGACCGCGTGCTGATCGCGACGCTGGCCCTGCTCGTGCTCGCGTCATTCGAGGCTGTGGCGCCCCTGGCCGCGGCCACCCGCGATCTCTCGGCGACGTTGGCCGCCGGCCGGCGGATCCTTCAGCTCACCGACCAGCCCGCCGCCGTTCACGATCCTGCCGTCCCCGCGCCGGCACCGAACTGGCCGTTCACGGTGGCCCTCGAGGGCGCGCGCGCCCGCTACCCCGGTCACCCCAGGCCCGCTCTCGACGACGTGAGCCTGCTCCTCGAGCCCGGCGAGCGCGTCGCCCTGCTCGGAGCCAGCGGCGCCGGCAAGACCACGGTGGCGAACCTGCTCCTGCGTTTCCTGGACCCCGAGGAGGGGCGGGTGACGCTCAATGGACGCGACCTGCGGGAGTACCGCCAAGCGGATGTCCGGCGTGTGATCTCAGTCGCCGGACAAGACTCGCACCTGTTCAACGCCAGCATCCGGAGCAACGTGGGGCTTGCGAACCCGCACGCAGGCGACCGGGAGATCGAGCTGGCGCTGCGCCGGGCGCGAATCTGGGACTGGATCCAACGGCTTCCCGACGGGCTCGACACACTCGTGGGCGAGGAAGGGCGTGAGCTGTCCGGCGGCCAGCGCCAGCGGATCGTTCTCGCGCGGGCGCTGCTGGCCGACCCGCCGGTTCTGGTTCTCGACGAGCCGACCGCCCACCTGGACCCGCGCACGGCGACCGAGCTGATCGCGGACGTGTTCTCGGTCGCCGGCGAGCGCACGGTCCTGCTGATCACGCACCGAAGCGAGGGACTGGACCTCGTCGACCGGGTGGTCACGCTCGAGGACGCTCATAGCCTTCTCGGCCGGGTGAGCGCCTGATGCGCGCCCGGGCCGCACAAACGGCCGCGGCCGTTCAGCGTCGCCGCATGCAGTTTCGCTACGGCGCCGTCTTCCTGATCATCCTCGTCCTCGTGACGTTCGAGATCACCGCGCCCAGCTCCGACCTGGCGCGCGCAGTCGTCGTCCTGCTGGCCGCGGCCGCCCTGACGGTGTCCGTCGCCACCTCACGCGCTGGGGGTGGCGTTCGTCGCCGGCGCGCTCTCGCGGTCAGCGGTGCCGGCGCCATTGTCGTCATCGGAATTGCGGCTGGAGTGATTGGGGTGCGGATCACATTCCTGGTGGTCACGGTGCTGGTGGCCCTGGTCCCGGTCACGCTGGCCGGCGGGCTCCTGCGGCTCACGCGGGAGGACGGCGTCAGCCTCCAGGTCGTCGCGGGGGCGCTGGCGATCTACCTCCTGGTCGGCCTGCTGTTCGCCTCCGTAATCACGTTCGTGGCGCACGTCGAGAGCGGTCAGTTCTTCATGCAGCGCAGCGTCACCACCGGCGACGAGGTCTACTACTCGTTCACCGTGCTGACGACGACCGGGTTCGGGGACTTCACGGCCGCCACTCCCTTTGGCCACGCCCTGGCCGTGCTCGAGA
The DNA here is from genome assembly GCA_963704385.1 of uncultured Solirubrobacterales bacterium. Lineage (GTDB taxonomy): Bacteria > Actinomycetota > Thermoleophilia > Solirubrobacterales > Solirubrobacteraceae > Palsa-465. The sequence goes on along the minus strand of OY969904.1, from coordinate 2,376,252 downwards.
TGCTCACCGGTCAGCTCTACCTGGTCACCGTTATTGGCGTGATCGTCGGCGGCTTCGTCGCCCGGCGACAGTAATGCTGGAGCTGCGCGTGTTCGGAGCGTCCCCGATGGTGGCCGACGTCGCGGCGCGCCTGCAGGAGATCCCCGGCTCGCGTCATGTCGTCCGGACCGGTGATGGAGCGGCCGGCCGAGCGCTGGTGACCGCCGACCTCGTCGACGACGCCGTCGACCGGGCGCTCGAGCAGATCAAGCGCCTTGGGGTGCCGGCCGAGGACGTGGTGCTGGTGAGGCTGGACTCGATCGGTCCGTCGGTGGCCCAGCGTCCGCTGGCCAGCGTGGTCTGGGCCGACCTGCTCAGCCAGGCGAGCGCCAACGCACGTCCTCTCGCGCGCTACCTGGTGTTCATGGGCATCGCGGGCGTCATCGCCGCCTTCGGGGTCATCTACGCCAACACCACGCTGGTCGTCGGCGCGATGGCCATCAGCCCGGACACGCTCCCGATCTGCGCCGCCGCGACGGCCCTGGTCCTGCGCCGTTGGCGTCTGGCCGCCCGGGCCGTCCTAGCGCTGGCCGTGGGGCTGGCGTGCGTGTGCCTGGTCGCCGGGGTCATGACCTTCGTGCTCGACACCCTGCACCTCGGGCCGGCCGAGCTCCTGCCAGGTCAGGCCGCCTTTCTCAGAGGTCTCTCCACAGTCAACATCTCGACCCCGATCGTCGCCTTCGCGGCCGGGGTCGCGGCGATCCTGGCCCTGGAGACCAGGGCCAGCTCGGCCGTCGGCGTGGCCATCTCCGTGACCACGATCCCGGCGTCGGCGTACCTGGGCGTGGCCGCCGGCGTCGGCGAGGTCTCCAAAGCGCTGGGCGCGCTGCTGGTCTTGGGCATCAACGTCACGATGCTGCTCGTCGGCGGTTGCCTGACGCTGCTGATCCAGCGACGACTGGCCCGGAACACGGCCGGGCCGTCGCCCGCTACGAGGTGACGAGCCCGACGATTCCCTTGATCACCAGCAGGGCGCCGATGGCCCCGAACGCGCGGACCGCGAACACGAGCGCGTGGCGGCCGATCCACGCCTTCGCGCGCTCGACCCTCTGTGGGGTCGAGTCCGGGGCGACGATGAAGGCGAGGAACGGAACCTCGAGCAGCCACAGCATGACCAGGTTGAACCCGATGACCAGCAGCACGGTCACGGTTGTCGAGTACTTCAGCTCGTGTATGTGGTGCAGTCCGGCCAGGTACGAGGCGCCGGGGAGGGTGAGCAGGGCCCCGACGACGAAGGTGACCCGCGGCGATCCCTTGCTCAGCTCTCGCTGCCACCGCGGGGGGCCCTTGTCGGGCTTCGCCGCCTTCTTCTCGCGCCTGCGCTCCTGGAGGCGGGCGGCCCGGCCGCTGTAGAGGGCGAACGCGACCACGAGCAGCAGGCAACCGAGCGCGATGTCGACCCCCGGGCTGACGGTGTTCTTGGTCGTGTTGGCGGTGCTCGAGTTGGAGAACGAGAACACGATCACCAGCCCGAGCGTGATGCTCGTCACGTAGGCGCCGAGCAGATACCCGCCCATCAGCCTCACGGGCTTGTCGAGCAGCAGCATCACGGTCGTCGCGCCAACCAGCGTCGGATTCAGCGACGCCGTCAGAGACAGGAGGATCACCTCGCCCATTGACGGGTTGATCTTCACGCGCGGCAAGGCCTTGGGCATCGCCTGGATCGGGTGATGTGAACGACGAGGAGAAGATCACCCGGAAGGGATGATGGCGCTCATTCGAACTCTGGAAGCATCGCTTCGGTGACGGCGAGGATCGACGGCGCCCATGCCTGACACGCCCGCTCCACCCGAGCCCACGGCGCAAGAGGTGCGCGAGCTGATGCGGAGCCGGCGTTACGTCGGCCTGCTCGTCGTCGCGGCCGTCGTCGGGGTGATCGTGTCGCTGGTCGCCTGGTGCTTCCTGGAGGGCGTCAACCAGATCCAGCGCGAGCTGTTCACGCATCTGCCGAGCGCGCTGGGCTATCACAACGGCCCTCCGCTCTGGTGGTATCCCCCGGTCCTCGCGATCGGCGCTCTTCTCGCCGCGCTGGCCATCACGCGGCTCCCGGGGGACGGCGGGCATCTCCCGGCCAAGGGCCTCGCGGTTGGCGGAGGGGCGCCCAATCCGATCAACCTGCCCGGGGTGATCCTAGCCGGAGCGGCCACGATCGGCTTCGGGCTCTTGCTCGGCCCCGAGGCGCCGCTGATCGCGCTCGGCGCGGGGGTCGCGGTCCTGACGCTCCGGCTCGCTCGGACCCAGATGGCGCCGCAGGTGATCGTCGTGATTGGAGCCGCCGGCAGCTTCGCCGCGCTCTCCTTCATCTTCGCCTCCCCCCTGATCGCCGCCGTGATCCTCATCGAGGCTGCGGGGATCGGCGGGCCGCGCCTCCCGTTGATCGTGCTCCCGGGACTGCTGGCTGCCGGGATCGGGTCGCTCGTCTCTCTCGGGATGGGTTCGTTCACGGGCCTGAGCAGCAGTGCCTATGCGCTCCCCTCACTCCAGATGCCCCACTTCGGCCAGCTGGACATCGGTCAGTTCGGGTGGACGATTGTCCTGGCGCTGGGGGTGGCCATCTGTGTCAGGTTGTTCATGGTGCTCGGGCTGCGCACGCACGGCGTAGTGACGCGGCGGATGCTGCTCCTGCTGCCGCTCATTGGCCTCGTCATCGCCGGCCTGGCGATCGCCTTCCACGGCATCACCGGCAAGAGTGTCAACGAGGTCCTGTTCGACGGCCAGGCCGCGCTCCCAGGTCTGGTCTCACAGGCGGGGACGTGGTCGATCGGCGCGCTTTTGCTGGTGATCGCATTCAAGGGCGTCTCCTACGGCCTGGCGCTGGGCAGCTACCGCGGCGGCCCGACCTTCCCGGCCATCTACCTGGGCGCCGCCGGCGGGATCTTGGCCTCGCACCTTCCCGGCTTCCCCCTCACGCCGGCGGTCGCCATCGGTGTCGGAGCGACCGTCGCCGCGGTGCTGCGCTTGCCGGTGTCGGGGGTGCTGCTCGCCACCTTGCTGACGGCCAGCGGAGGAACCGGCGACGAGCCGCTGATCATCGTTGGCGTGGTCGTCACCTATGTGGCCACGCTGGTCGTGTCCGAGCTGATTCCCGACCCCAAGTCGCAGGAGGCTGACGTCTCGGCCCCGCCTCGCCCGACCGGAGTCCCGGCGGCCGCTACCGCCGGCGCTTCCGGCGCTCAACCCTGAGGCGCGTCAGGCCGCCGGCTCGGGCTCAGCCGGCGGACTTCCGGGCTGGCGGCGAATCAGTCGCTGAGCGGCCCGCTCGAGCCAGTCGTCGGCCTTGCGAGATCGCGTCCTGACCTGGTCGCCGACCTGATCAGCGAACCCGAGGCCCTGTTGCGAGATCGCCGCCGTGACCGCCGGGCTCGCGGCGATGACGTCGATCATGTGCCACAGCCCGTCGCTGGCCACCAGGCGGTCCAGGAAGTGGTCGAGCAGACCGCTGTCGAAGAACGTGTCCACCAAGCGCTTGACGCCGTCGCTCTCGAGCACCTGCTCGACAGCCTCCTGCAGCCGGTCACTGGCCAGCAGCCGCTCGAGCTCGCGGCCCTCGAGAACCCGATCGACCGCGCGGCGCTCCAGACTGACCCCGGCCTCCGCCACCGCACCGATCGCACCGGTGAACGGCCTCAGCGTCGCCGTAGCCGCGCGCGAACCGATGCTCGCCAGCGGGCGCAGAGCTCGTGCCCTCGAATTCCCCGTTTGCTCGGTGGCCATCGCCTCTCGGGCCGATCTTCGCAGGGGCGGCCCGCGGACGCAATCACAGCCCGGTCTGGGCCTCGATCCGCCCGGAGTTCACCGCCGCGACGAGTTGCTGATAGTCGCTCTCGTTCTGATCCGCGTAGGCCCGGCAGAACTCGAGGATCGCCCGGTCGAACGCGTCGCCGTTACCGAGGTAGGAGCCGATGGCGATGCGGTCGCCGCTGCGGGCGTGGGCGCGCGCGAGCGTCCAGCCGCACAGCCTCCCGTAGACGGCCAGGCCCTCCGGGACCATCTGCTCGATCTCGGCCGAGCCCTTCCAGTCCTTGAGCTGCCGGCCGTAGAAGTCGCGGGCCTGTCCATCCAGGCCGGCGTCCACGTGGACCCAGCCCAGGAAGATGTCGCTCGTGGCCTGCATCAGCCGCTGACCAGTGACGACCCGCTCTCCGTGGTTGGCGAACTCGCTCTCGCCGAGGTACTCCTCGAGCACCGATGCCTCGGCCTCCTTCAGCTGCAGGAACAACGGATCCGCTTCGTCGCGGCCGAAGAACAGGGCGATCCAAGCCCGAGTGCCGACGCTACCCACGCCGACCACCTTGCGGGCAAAGTCGTGCAGCTCGAACTCCTCGAGCAGGACGCGACGATCGAACTCGAGCGTGTCGCGGAAGACGCGGACCAGCCTATCCAGCTCGTCGAGCCAGGCGGTCCCGTCCGGGCCGGGGACAAGCACCCGAAGCGGAACGATCAGCGGCGATTGATCGACGATCTCGCACGTCCCGTTGACCCGCTGCGTCAGTTTGGAGAAGGCAGCCATGCTGTCCTTCGTCCGCGCCTTGGCCAGGCCCTTCTCGGTTCGCTTGACCATCCGGCTCTTCAGCTGGGGCCCGTATTGCTGCAGGACGGACTCCATCTCCATGTGCGCGTACCAGACCGCGAGGTTGTCCATCGTGGCGAACTGGCGCATCGCGTTGCGGTACTGAGCCACGGTCTCGAGCACGGCGCGGTCCTGGTCCTTGACCGCGTAGCCGTTGTCGCGAGCGGCGATCAGCATGCTCGTCGCGAGCCGCTTGACGTCCCATTCCCACGGCCCGGGCAGCGTCTCGTCGAAGTCGTTGATGTCAAAGACGAGCCGCCGCTCGGGCGAGGCGAACACGCCGAAGTTCGACAGATGCGCGTCCCCGCAGCACTGCACGTTCAGACCCGACCGGGGCGTGGGCGCCAGGTCGCTGGCCATGATCTTGGCCGCGCCGCGGTAGAACGTGAACGGCGAGACCAGCATTCGGCCGTAGCGGATCGGCACGAGCTCGGGCACGCGTGTCGTGGCCTGTTCCTCGAGCAGCGTGACCGGATCCGCGCGATTGGGCGACGGGTCGTACCTGGCGTGGCTCGAGCGTGACACCTCGGCCCGCGCTGCCTTGCCCCGAGCGGTTCGCTCGTCGACGGTCAGGTGGGTGACCTTGATGACGTCCTTCTTGACCATCCTGGAGGGCCGCCTGAGGGTGGTCCTGGTGGCCCGCGCCCGTGCGTTGGCGCCCGTCGCTCGCGGCGTCGATCGCTTGGTATTCGCGGCCGCCGTGGTCGCCCTCTTGGTGGTGCGGGCGGCCGTCCCCGCGCTCTTCGTCGTCCGGGCGGCCGTTCCCGCGCTCTTCGTCGTCCGGGCGGCCGTCCCCGAGCTCTTCGTCGTCCGGGCCGCCGTCCCCGGGCCCTTGTCTGTGTTTGAGGCGCGTGTGGGCATGTTCGCGATCGTGACAGGGCTTTCACACGATCCATCACCCGATACGGGTGATCGGCGCCGCGCTGAACCCGCCCTCCACGCGGAACGCGACCGCCGGCTACCGGAACCGGCGGTCGCGTTGCCCCCAGCTCTGTCTCAGCTGGCCGTGGTCTGCGCCGGCGACTGCAGCGCGTCCTGGAGCTTCTTGGTGTCCTCCTCGGACAGCGAGGTCCTGATGACCGTGCCGCCGTACTGCTCGAGGGCGGCGATCGCCTTGTCCTCGGTCATCTGCTCGATCACCATGAACAGCGCTGAGGTCCCAGGCTTCAGGTAGTCGCGCACCTGCTCCTGGAAGGCCTTGTCGATCCCCTTCTCACCGAAGTGGCCGAACAGCGCCCCCATCCCCGCTCCCAGGGCCAGACCGGCGAACGGGATGAAGAACAGGAGCCCGAACAGGAAGCCCCAAAAGCCTCCCCACCAAGCACCTCCGCCGGCGGACGCGCCGCCATGCGAGGTCTGCGTGTGATATTTGCCTTCGGCGTCCCGCGAGATCGCAGCGACCTGCTCGGCCTGGATGACCAGGTCGGCCTCGAGCCCGCGGACCGTCTCGCGTGCCTGCGCCGCAGTCGCCTCATCCGGATAGCCAATCGCTATCAGCGTTGCCATGCACCAGCTCCTTTCGATGTTCGATGCAAGCGCAAGCATCAGGCCGCCGCCGCCCGTGGTCATCACCCGAAACGGATGACCTGTGAACTGCGAAGATCGCGGGGCATGACTCGCGGCCGCTGGATGGCGCTGTGCTTCGCGGTCGGCTCGGCGTGCTTTCTGATCGGGCCGTTTCCGGGCTACGCCAACCTGGTCGGCGACTCGGCGGACGCCATCACCTTCTTCGTCGGCTCGATCCTGTTCACCGCCGGTGGGGGGATTCAGAGCTGGCTGGCCTGGCCCAACCGGCATTCGCCCGAGGGCGGTCGCGCCGGCTGGCGGGCGGCCGTGATCCAGTCCGCGGGCACGCTGTTCTTCAACGTCACGACCTACCAGGCCCTGCACACCGCGGTGACCAGCTCGGAGTACGACAAGCTCGTATGGAGGCCCGATTGGCGCGGCTCCATCTGCTTCCTGCTCTCGGGTGCGATCGCCTACCGCGCCTCGCCGCGTCACGGCTGGCGCCCCACCCGTGCTGGTGCGGGATGGTGGCAGCCCGCAGTCAATCTGCTCGGATGCGTCTTCTTCGGCATCTCGGCCGTCGCCGGCTATGTCGTCCCCTCGAGCGGTTCGGTCCTCGACCTGGCCGCGTCGAACTGGAACACGGCGCTCGGAGCGGCCTGCTTCCTGGCCTGCGCGGTGGACACCCTGCACACCGACGAGGCATCGAAGATACCCGGAAGGCGCCGGCTGCGCCGGCTGGAACTCGCCGTCGAGCACGACGTCGAGCGGGTGATCTGAGGCGAGCGCTACCTGCCGACCTCCGCTGTCGGGCCTACTGGGCCTCTGAGAGTTCCGTCGGACCGCCGCGCAGAGCAAACGTGGCCAGAGTCTCGAAGGTTTTCCACGCCTTGTCGGGCACCAGCGCGGACGGCGAAGCGCCGGGGTGGTGGGGCGCGATCCGGACCCGCAGCGCGCGGGGTCGGGTGCTAAAGCGCAGCGGCGGCTCGAGGTGCGTCGCCTCGCCGTCGACCCCCGCCGCCACGGCGGAATCGGATTCGATCTCGAAGGACGGAGCTGTCCACTGCTGCATCCCCAGCCTCCGTCTCGTGGAGCCGTTGGCGCTCGCGCTCGGCACCAGGACCGTGATCCCGAGCAGCCCTCGGTCCAGGCGCGGCCGGGTACCGGATCCCAGAGCCCGTCCGAGGCGATAGCTGTTGTTGGAGACGAGGATGGCGACGGCCGACTCCGCCCCGGCGGGGCCACTCCAGCGCAGGCCCGGCGGCGTCCCCTCCGGTCCGAGGACATCGGGAACCGTGTCCAGCAGCGTGTGCAGCTTCGCCTCGCGATAGCCCGGGCGCTGGACGGCATCGGCATACAGGCCGAGCGAAACGTTGTTCACGAAGACGCGGCCGTTCACCTCCGCTAGGTCCACCCGTCGCTCGCCGCCGTCGACCAGCGCGTCCAGTGCGCCCACAACGTCGTTTCGATCGACGCCGAGGTCGAGGGCGAAATGGTTGCGCGTGCCCGACGGAATGCACGCGTAGGGAAGATCGAGCTCAGCCGCGACCATGGCCACGATCGCCTGTGACCCGTCCCCTCCAGCCATCGCGAGCGCGTCCGCGCCCTGGTTCACGGCTCCCCGGACGAGCTCTTCGAGATCGTCCCCGCGCCGCAGTTCGATCGGCTCGATCCCCCGGCGACGAGCCTCATCGGCCAGATGGAAGCGCTCGGCCTTCCCGCCTCCGGACAGCGGGTTGTAGAACAGCACCGGGCGCTCCGGCCGCTTGGCCCGAGGCAGGTCCACGTGGACCCGGAAGGCCATTCGCGTCGCGACCAGCGCAGCGACGACGCCGGCCATTATCAGCAGGTCCTCGAGCAGCCGCCCCTCGAGGACAACCAGCGCGATCGCACCGAGCAGGAGGAGCAGCGCGAGGGCGAGGCCGACGAGCCGTGCCGCCCCGCGACGGGTGACGCCAAACCAGGCAGCGCAGATGGCCACCAGGAGGCAGGCCAGGACGGTCAGGCCCCTCGGGAAGCGGCCGACCGCGACCGCCACGGCGAGCACGACGACGGCCAGGCTGAGGCTCAGGGCAGCGACTGACCAGAGCCTGCGGCTCATCATCGCGCTGAACCCGAGGGTTTGGACTGCCTCCTCACGGGCGGCATAGTGAGGTCCGTCAGCCCGGCCGCCATCATCCGATTCGGGCGATGTCAACAAGCCGTTAACGCGCAGAATTCCGCGCTCGCCCATGCCTGCCCAAACCCCTCCCGTGAGCCTTTCCGACCACGACGCGGCCCGGGCCCGGGCGCTGCTCTGGCTCGAGTTCGGCAACCGAGCCGACTTCATGAACCCGCAGTACGCGTACCGGAGGCTGTTCTCCGAGGTGCTCGGGACGTTCATGCTCGTGCTGGTGGCCGCGGGCGGCGGGCTGCTGCACGCCAAGGGCGAGATCAGCCTCGCGGCGGCCGTGGTCGCCCCCGGACTGATGGTGATGGCCATCATCCTGTTCATGGGCGCGATCTCGGGCGCCCACCTGAACCCCGTGGTGTCGCTGGCCTTCGCGTTGCGTCGCGACTTCCCGTGGTACCGGTTCGCCGGCTACCTCCTCGCCCAGCTCGTCGGCGCCGCCTTGGCCTGCCTGTTCCTGCTCGCCGTGTTCGGCAACGTCGAGCACCTCGGCGCCACGCTCCCGGGCCCCGGATACCACGACTGGCAGGCGCTGCTGATGGAGATCGTCCTTACGGCCGTGCTCGTCAGCGTGATCCTCGGAACGGCTTCCGGCGCCCAGAACGTCGGCATCATCGGAGCGTTCGGCGTCGGCGGCTACATCGCCCTGGCCGGGCTGTGGGCGGCTCCGGTGAGCGGCGTGTCGATGAACCCGGCGCGCTCGTTCGGACCCGCGCTGGTCAGCGGGTATTGGACCTCGTACTGGGTCTATATCGTAGGGCCGCTGGCCGGTGCCCTGATCGCCGTCGGCTGCGCCGTCGTCCTGCGCGGGCGGGGCGGAGATCCGATCTCTCGGGCCGCCGGGTCCGGAACGCTCGGCGAGGGCGACCGCAAGCAGGTCTCAGCCTGACTGGGCGCCGGCCAGGTAGACCCAGGCCTCGCATCACCTAATCCGGATGATGCGTGAGACCAAGCCGGGCTCGAACCTTGGGCCGTAGCGAAGCGCAGCCGCGAACGCGGGTCGGACACACCGCGGCGGCGTGCCGGCCGACGAAGCGAGAAAGCGAGGACACGATGGCTGTGCAAACAACGCAGGACGGTGGGAGCACGTCGGCATTCGTCGAGCAGGAGCTGCGGCGGTGCCCGCACGACGCGCTCTTCAATCGCGGCACGGGGATGGAGGTGGCCTACGACCTGCTCTCCAACGAGTTGCTGCTGGACGGCAGCGCACGGCTGAACCTGGCCACGTTCGTGACCACGTGGATGCCGGAGAAGGCCGCCCAGCTGATGGCCGACACGGCCGACAAGAACATGATCGACAAGGACGAGTACCCGCAGACCGCGGAGATCGAGCGCCGGTGCGTGAACATCATCGGCCGGCTGTGGCACGCCCCCGGGGACGGGGATGTCACCGGCACATCGACCACCGGCTCCAGCGAGGCCGCGATGCTCGGGGGCATGGCGCTGAAGTGGCGCTGGCGGGAGCGGATGCGGGCCGCGGACAAGCCGACGGACCGTCCGAATCTGGTCACCGGGATCAACGTCCAGGTCTGCTGGGAGAAGTTCTGCCGCTACTGGGACGTCGAGCCGCGGCTCGTGCCGATGGAGGGAGATCGCTTCAACCTGAACGCCGAGGAGGCGGTCAAGCTCTGCGACGAGAACACGATCGGCGTCGTGGCCGTCCTCGGCTCGACCTTCGACGGCAGCTACGAGCCGGTCAGGGAGATCTGCCTGGCCCTCGACGAGCTGGCCGCCTCGGGCGGGCCTGATGTTCCGGTTCACGTCGACGGCGCCTCCGGCGGATTCGTGGCGCCGTTCGTACAGCCCGAGCTGGAGTGGGACTTCCGCCTGGCGCGAGTGCAGTCCATCAACGCGTCCGGGCACAAGTACGGACTTGTCTACCCGGGCGTCGGCTGGGCGATCTGGCGCGATAAGGAGGCGCTACCGCGCGATCTGATCTTCGACGTCAACTACCTCGGCGGGAGCATGCCGACCTTCGCCCTGAACTTCTCGCGGCCGGGCAGCGAGGTCATAGCTCAGTACTTCATGTTCATGGCCCTGGGTGCTGACGGATACCGCGACGTTCAGAGAGCGGCCAGTCAGATCGCTCAGCACATCTCTGGTGGGATCGCGGACATGGGGCCCTACCAGCTGATCACGAACGGCAGCGATCTGCCGGTGTTCGCCTTCACCGTCGCACCGCAGGTCAGCAACTACACCGTGTTCGACGTCTCTGCTCGCCTGCGCGAAAACGGTTGGCTCGTGCCGGCCTACACGTTCCCCGAGAACAGGCAGGACCTGTCAGTTCTCAGGGTCGTGGTCAGGGCCGGCATGACCTACGACATGGCCGATCTGTTCCTGGACGCCGTGCGCAAGCAGACCGCCTCGCTCCAGGCGCTGACGGCGCCGCTGCCCGATCGCCGCAACGAAGGGACGGGATCGTTCAAACACTGAGGACGACGCCGGGTTCATTCATTCCTGCAAGTGAAACGAGCGACCCATGTGTCGCTGGCTGGCTTACTCGGGCTCGCCCATCCTGCTGGAAAGGGCTCTGTATTCCCCGGCCCACTCGCCTGGAACGAGGTGCCCGAATCCAGCTGGGGTGTTGTCGGCCAGGGCGAGGACCAGCTGCGCAACTTCAAGACAAAGCCACCGTCCAGGGCGGTGCCGGTTACTGCGTGAGCGGCGGGTCCGGCGCCGACTTCGCCAGTCCCGTCAGCCCGATCACGATCGCGACCCACGCCCCGCCGATCAGCCATCCCGCGGCCACGTCCGTGGCCCAATGCACACCCAGATAGACGCGGGAGCAGCCGACCGCGGCCGCGAGGACGAGCGCCAGCACCCGTCCAGGCCGCCGCGCTCTGGGGAGCCAGAGCGCTCCCACGAGCGCCAGGGCGACGAACGTCGCCAGCGACTGGGTGGCATGTCCGGAGGGAAACGACGTGGAGGTCACATGGGTCAGCCAGATGTCGGCCGGAGGACGGGGCCGATCCACGACGTACTTCGTGAGGTTGTAGAGGCCGATCGCCCCGCCCCAGGCGGCGACGAGCAGTCCAGCAGGAAGGAGCCGCCGCCGAGCGACCAGCACGACTGCCACGAGCGCCGTCGCCGGCAACAGAACCGTCTGGCTGCCCACTGTCGAGCAGACCCGCGCCAGCGTGGTCAGGCCCCCCGTACGGTGGGCCACCATCCACGAGGTGATCGAGCTGTCCGGCGCCGTCGAACCACCTGGTTGCTCGGCCAGCCTCAGCAGCTCCCCGGTCGCAATGGCGCATCCGAGGACCACGCCGAACGACGCCAGGAGCACCGCGACCAGGACCGCTGGATTGGTGATCCGTCTCGCCGACCAGCCCGACCGCACGAAACGTATCTCAGCGAAAAGATCCGATCGCTGCTGCCGTAGTTGCGCATACGTCAACTTCGGGAGCAAAGCTCGCCGGTCGGGCTAACGGTGCTGGATCCGCGTTGCGCCCGCTCGCTGAGCCCTCCGGTTCGCCTCACCTGATCGGGGTGATGAATCTCGCCCCGATCAGGCCATGCTCGGCTCGGGAGGAGTTCGTCGCTGAAGCGCTCGGAGGGCGATGCTGGAGGAGAAACGTCGCAAACGTCTGGAGGAGTTCATCGCCCCGTTCCGGGTCAAGCCGGGCGCGAGGGTCAAGCTGTCGAGGGACTTCGACCCATCGTTCAAGGGTGGGATCAGGAAGAAGAAGGAGGGGGTCGCGCTCCTGAAGGAGGGGGTGCGGCTGCTGACCGAGTATCAGGACCGCCTGGCGGCGCAGGACAGCTGGGGGGTGCTGATGGTCCTGCAGGCCCTGGATGCGGCCGGGAAGGACGGGACGATCCGCCATGTGATGAGCGGCGTCAATCCCCAGGGGGTCGCCGTGCACAGCTTCAAGGTGCCCTCGGATGAGGAGCTCGACCACGACTACCTGTGGCGTTACGGACGGCGGCTCCCGGGGCGCGGTGAGATCGGCATCTTCAACCGGTCGCACTACGAGGAGGTCCTGGTCGTACGTGTCCACCCGGAGGTCCTGGACCGGGAAAAGCTCCCCAACAGCGCGAAGAAGGGCGACATCTGGAAGCGCCGCTACCGGGAGATCAACGACTGGGAGCGTCAGCTGACCGATAACGGGTTCCGGATCGTGAAGCTGTTCCTCAACCTCTCAAAGGAGGAGCAGCGGATCCGCTTTCTCCGGCGGCTGGACCTCCCCGATCACAACTGGAAGTTCTCCGCCGCCGACGTCCGCGAGCGCGAGCGCTGGGACGATTACCAAAAGGCGTTCTCCGAGATGCTGTCGCACACGAGCACCGAGTGGGCGCCGTGGTACGTGATCCCGGCCGATCGCAAGTGGTTCGCGCGGATCGCCGCTGGGGCAGTGCTGGTTCACGCCCTGATGGAGATCGACCCGCGCTTCCCGAAGGTCACACCGCGGCAGCGGGAGACGCTGCTGGAGGCCAAGGGGATCCTGGAGGCCCAGGCGCCCGCCGGGGCCGCTGCCGACCCGTTCGCCCGGGCCCTCGAGGCACGGCAGGCCGACGACCGCTCGGATGGCGAGAAGGAGGACCAAGCCAGGCAAGGCGACGGCGGGGCGCCGGTTCAGGCCGATGGCTGAGATGGCGACGGCCACGACCCGCGTCGACGCCCGGACAGCCGCCGGCCAGGAGTGGTACGGCGTCGCCCCCGAGGACGTGGCCGCCCGGCTCGGCGTCGACCCGGCCCGCGGTCTCTCCAGCCAGCACGCGGCGGAGCTGCTCGATCGCGACGGCCCGAATGCCCTCCCGGTGGAGCGGCAGGTCGCCGGGTGGCGGCGATTCGCCAATCAGTACCGCAGCTACATGCAGATCATCCTGGTGGCGGCGGCGATCGTGTCGCTGGCCATCAAGGAGTGGAGCACCGGCGTGCTCCTGATCCTGATCACGGCGGTCAACGCCGTCGTGGGCCTGCGCCAGGAGGGCAAGGCCGAGAGCGCGATGAACGCGCTGCAGGCGATGGTCAAGGCGACGGCTCGGGTCCGTCGCGACGGATCCGAGGCCGAGATTCCGGCCGAGGAGGTGGTCGTCGGCGACATCGTGCTGCTCGCGGCCGGCGACGAGGTTCCGGCCGATGGTCGGATCGTTCAAGCCAGCTCGCTCCAGATCGACGAGTCCGCGCTGACCGGCGAGAGTGTTCCCGTCTCCAAGGGCGCTGACACGCCCGACGGCTCAGACCTGGCCCCCGCCGATCAGACCGACATGGCCTTCATGCACACGCCGGTCACTCACGGCAGCGCAGTGATGATCGTCACCGCGACGGGCAGCGACACCCAGGTCGGTCGGATCGCCGGGATGCTGGCCAGCACGGCCTCGGAGCAGACCCCGCTCACCAAGCAGCTGAACACCCTAACCCTCTGGATCGCCGCCGCCGCCGGGGTGACGATGATCGTGATGTTCGTTCTCGGCGCGCAGCGCGGTCAGTCCTCGACGGTCGTGTTCACAAGCGCGATCGCGCTGGCCATCGCCGCGATTCCCGAGGCGATGCCCACGGTGCTCCAGGTCGTGATGTCGCTCGGAGCCGCCGACCTGGCTAAGCACGGCGCCGTGCTGAAGGACCTGGCCTCGGTCGAGACGCTCGGTTCGACCTCCGCGATCAACTCGGACAAGACCGGGACGCTGACCATGAACCAGATGACCGCGATCGAGGTAGTCGACCCAACCGACCGCTTCACGATCTCGGGCTCGGGGTACGAGCTGGAGGGGAAGGTCCAGCACGCGGCCGGCTCGTCGGACACGATCGAGGATGCGATCCTGCCCTACGTCATCGCCAGCGACGCCAGGCTCGTCGACGGCAAGGTGGTGGGTGACCCGACCGAGGGCGCGCTGCTCGTGCTCGCCCACAAGGCGGGGCTCGACACGGACGCCACGCGCGACCGCTTTCCGCGCCTGGCCACGCTGCCGTTCGACCCGACCTACAAGCTGATGGCCGCGTTCACTGAGGCTTCCGACGCCTCGGGCCGGAACGTGGTCCGGTGCTACGTCAAGGGCGCCGCGCCGGCGGTGATGAGTCATGCGTCCAGCGCGCTGTCCGCAGGTCACAGCGTGGCCTGGGACGCGGACCTGCGCGGACGAGCGGAGGCTCACGTACAGCGGATGGAGGAGGACGGGCTGCGGGTAATGGCCGGCGGCTTCCGCGATCTGGACCCGGCATCGTTCGACGCCGCCGGAGACCTGCTGGACTACGTCGAAGGCCTCGAGATGACAAGCCTCGTTGGGATGGTCGACCCGCCGCGCGCCGCGTCAAAGCAAGCCGTCGTGGATGCGCAGAGCGCGCACATCCGGGTGCGCATGGTCACCGGTGACGACGTGATCACCGGCGCGGCGATCGCCAAGCAGCTGGGGATCGAAGGCGAGGCGATGCTCGGCGCCGAGTTCGCCGCCCTCGACGAGACCGAGCGGCTGGACCGGATCGACCGGATCGGGGTGGTCGGCCGCGTCGCCCCCGAGCACAAGGTGCTGCTCGTCGACACGCTCAAGAAGAAGGGCCACGTCGTGGCCATGACCGGCGACGGGGTCAACGACGCGCCCTCGATCAAGGCCGCCCACATCGGGATCGCCATGGGCAGCGGCACCGAGGTGGCCAAGAACGCCGGGCGGATGATCCTGACCGACGACGACTTCGCGACGATCGTGCGTGCGGTCGGGCAGGGCCGGAAGCTCTACGACAATCTCCTGAAGTACGTCCGCTTCGTGCTGATCTCGCTCGTGGCGTTCGTCCTCACCTTCCTCGGCGCGACGCTCTTGAACATCGCTGCCGGGCAGCCGTTCACGCCGCCCCAGGTGCTGTGGATCCACTTCTTCATCAGCGCCCCGTTCGGCGTAGCGCTCGGCCTGGACCGGGCCACCCCCGGTCTCATGCGACTCCGCCCCAGGCCGAGCACGGAGTCGATCGTCAGCACCGGCGTGAAGCTCACCTCCGGACTGGTCGGCCTGTACATGGCCATCTGCCTGGATGCGCTGATCTACTTCGGCAAGCAGCACTACCACAGCACCGTCATCGGCTCGTCGATCGGCCTGACAGCGTTCGCGTTGATGCTGGTCGTCGCCGCCTACGAGAGCCGCAGCGTCTCGCTCACGACCCTGACCATGAACACGTTCGACAACGCCCAGATGAACTGGATCGCGCTGGCCGAGCTTGGGCTCGCGGTCATGGTGACCCAGCTTGACCTCTTCAACCGGCTGCTCGACACCGTGCCGCTGAAGGCCGGTCAGTTCGGGCTGGCCCTCGCGTCGGCGGTGCTGTTGCTGGCCCTCTGGGAGGTCGGCAAGCTGCTGGCGCGCCGCCGCACGTCAGTGGCGCCGTCGGGCAGCCGCCCCCGAGCCGCCACAGCCCAGACGGCAGCGGGCTCCCACTAGCGGCGGGCACCGGTCATGAGGCCGAGCTCGCTCCCAGGCCTGCGAACCTTGAGGAGCTATCAGGGCTCGTGGTTGCGCCAGGACGTGGTCGCCGGCATCGTGCTGACCACACTGCTCGTGCCGCAGGGCATGGCCTACGCCGAGCTGGCCGGACTGCCGGCGATCACCGGCCTCTACACGACGATCCTGTGCCTGCTCGGCTATGCCGTGTTCGGGCCCTCGCGGCTCCTGGTGCTGGGTCCGGACTCGTCGCTCGGGCCGATGATCGCGGCGACCATCCTGCCGATCCTCGGCGCAAACGGGAGCCCCGAGCGTGCCATCGCGCTCGCCTCAATGCTGGCGCTGATCACCGGGGCGATCATGATCGCGGCCGGGATCGCCAAGCTCGGCTTCGTCGCCGACCTCCTCTCCAAGCCCACCCAGATCGGCTACATGAACGGCCTGGCGCTGACGATCCTGATCGGACAGCTGCCCAAGCTGTTCGGGTTCTCGACCAGCGCCAATGGGCTGATCCACGAGGCCCACGCATTCCTGCACGGGCTGGCCCACGGCGAGGCAGTCGGTGCCGCCGTGGCCGTCGGGCTGGTCAGCCTGGCCCTGATCCTGGCCCTCGGGCGCTGGGTGCCGCGAGTCCCCGCCGTGCTGGTCGCGGTCGTGGTCGCGATCGGCGCCGCCTCGGCGTTCAACCTGTCAGACCACGGCGTCTCGCTCGTCGGCAGCCTGCCCAAGGGCTTCCCGCCGCTGACCTGGCCCAGTCCCGTGTCCGATCTGCCGCTGCTCGTCGCCGGGGCGCTGGGCATCTCTCTGGTGGCCCTCACCGACACCATCTCCACGGCTTCCGCCTTCGCGGCGCGCACCGGGCAGGAGGTCAATGGCGACGGCGAGATGATCGGGATCGGCGCCGCGAATATCGCCGCGGGGTTCTTCCAGGGCTTCCCGGTCAGCACGAGCGGCTCCCGCACGGCGGTGGCCGAGCAGTCCGGCGCCAAGACGCAGCTCACCGGCGTCGTCGGCGCGGGACTGATCGTGCTCATGCTCGTGCTGGTCCCCGGACTGCTGAAGAACCTTCCCAACCCCACCCTCGCCGCGGTCGTGATCGCCGCCTCGCTATCGCTGGCCGACATCCCCGGGACCGTCCGTCTGTGGCATCAACGCAGGGTCGAGTTCCTACTCTCGATCACCGCCTTTCTCGGCGTCGCCTTGCTCGGCGTGCTTCAGGGAATCGCGGTCGCGGTCGCGCTCTCGATCTTCAACGTCTTCCGCCGAGCCTGGCGGCCCTACCAGACCACGCTCGGCCGGGTTCCGGGCCTACGCGGCCAGCACGACGTGCGGCTGCACCCCGAGGCCGAGGAACTTCCGGGACTCGTGATCTTCCGGTTCGACGCGCCCGTGTTCTTCGCCAACGCCCGGACCTTCCGCGACGAGATCCGCATCCTGGCCGACGCCGAGCCGCCACCCCGGTGGATCGTGATCGCGGCCGAGCCGATCACCGACGTCGACACCACCGCCGCTGACATGCTGGCCGACCTCGACGAAGAGCTCAACGCCGCCGGTACATCGCTGGTCTTCGCCGAGCTCAAGGATCCTGTCCGCGACAAGCTCGAGCGCTACGAGCTCATCGGCCCCCTGAACCCCGCCCACTTCTTCCCCACGCTCGACGCCGCGCTGGACGCCTTCCGTCGACAGACCGGCGCGGATTGGACATCAGCCGGACAGGCAAGCGAACGCAGCGAACGCCGCGAGCGCGAGGGCGACTAAAGCTGGCCGGCACTGACTGGTGGTGAAGGCGGCTCCGGGCCTTCGCCTCGAGCCGCTGCTCTCCGGAGCACCCCAAACACGCCGACCAGCACCGCTCCGAGAAGGAACACCGTGAGCCACGAGCCGCGACGCGACCGAACCACGATCCACCAGCGGAATGACCCGATACGCAGCGGGCTGGCATCCGGCCGACGCCGCCGGGACGGCGCCTTACTTCGACCACGCAGGGCAATCGACGGACGAGCCCTTGTCGGGCCGGACCGCAACTTATTTCGCATTCGTCGAAGTTCCCATAGCGGACCCGCTCGGGAGTCTAAGCCGGTGGCCATCGCAGGCTCGGGTTGCTGCGTCGTCGGTTGGGATGATGCGATCACCTGGGACGCTCCATGACTCCGGTTGCCCGCAAGAAAGGTTCGCCCCCGGCGCGCCAAGACGACCACCCTGCTGACGGACGAGCACGTCGGCGGCTGGATGCTGCACGCGCACGCTATGAGGGGTCGTGGGTCGAGGCGATCGTCGCCCAACTGAAGGCGGTCGACTTCTTCGGTTGGACGACGATCTTCGGCGCCGAGCTGTTGTGGTCGGCGCTCCCATTCATCATTCTCCTGAGCTCGTTGGCGAACGAGCGGATCGACGACGACCTGAGCCGCCACATCGGTCTCGACCGTCAGGGTGCCCACATCGTCAGCGGCCTGTTCCGCAACTCACCGACGCACGCAGTGGTGCCGATCGTCACCGGGCTGCTGTTCACATTCGCCGGGGTCGTCGCGGTAGTCGCTTCGCTCCAAGTGCTCTACGAGCGAGTCTTCGATCAGGGGCACCGTGGTTGGCGCGACATTCCCCGTTACTTCGCCTGGGTCGGGATCCTCCTTGGCGTCTTGATCGCCGAGGGCAGCATCACCGGACCCGAGCGCCGCGCGGCCGGGACAGTGGTACAGGCCCTCGTGACCTTCGTGGTGGTCGCGCTCTTCTTTGCGTGGACGATCCACTTCTTGCTGGCCGGACGGGTGCCATGGCGCCGCGTGATTCGCCCCGCCGTGGTCACCGCTCTCTTCTGGATCGGGCTTGCCTTCCTCTCTTCGGCCTACTTCTCGTCGGTAGTAATCGACGACAACCGGACGTACGGATCGATCGGCGCCGTCTTCACATTCCTGACCTGGTTCATCTTGATCGGCGGCGTCATCGCGCTCGGCGCTGCATGCGGCGCAGTGTGGGAACAACGGAAAGGAGCAGACGCTCGTGCCGGCGAGTGATCTGACCTGCTCCGTACGCGAAGCCGCCCTGGGGGCTCGGTCAGGACCTTCCGGAGAGGATGAGAGAATCGCGGCCGAGCTTTCGGCGCTCTGATCCTCGCACGATGAACGACTCTGAACCGAAGCAAGCTTCCCCACTGCTTGAGCGATATTTGTGAACGTGCGTCTCGCGCGCGTCTTACCGGTGGCCGCCTGGCTGCCTCGCTACGAACGTCGGTGGCTGCGGGGGGACGTGACCGCCGGGATTGCGGTCACGGCACTCGTCGTGCCGAAGAATCTGGGCTACGCCGGGATCGCGGGCGTGCCGCTGCAGAACGGGCTCTACGCAGCAGCGGCGGGCGCGATCATCTACGCGCTGTTCTGTACATCGCGGCAGATCTCCACCGGCCCGAGCTCGTCGCTCGCGGCCGTGGCGGGGGGCGCGGTTCTCGTGACGAGCCTCGGCGGGCAGCAGGCGGCGCAGCTCGTGGCAGCGATCACGCTTGCGACCGGGGTGCTGTTCATCGCGCTCGCCGTGCTCCGGATGGGGTGGATCGCGCAGTTCCTCTCGAAGGCGGTGGTCACCGGATTCCTGGCCGGCGCGGCGGTCGACGTCGTCATCGGTGAGCTGCCCAAGCTAACCGGCACGTCTGCCAAGGGGGACAATGCCTGGCGCGAGTTCGGCACCTGGCTCGGATCGCTCGGGGACATCCATTGGACGACGGTGCTCGTGGGCGTCATCTCGCTGGCCGTGATCTTCGTGCTGCGCTTTCGGGCGCCGACCGTTCCCGGCGCGCTCGTGCTGGTCGCGGGGGGCCTGCTCGCTTCGGTCATCTTCGATCTCGGCTCGCACGGGGTCGCGCTCGTCGGCCACGTCCCGAGGGGGCTGCCAACTCCGGCGCTGCCGGACTTCACGCTCGTGAAGGACCACTCCGCGACGATCGGCATCGCCGCCGTCGCGTTGCTGCTGATCGGGTTCTCCCAGACCGCGGGCGACGCCAGGGCGTTCGCCGCGCGCCATCAGTATCGGATTGACGTGAACCAGGAGTCCGTGGCTCAGGGAATGGCGAACCTCGGCGCGGGAGTGTTCCAGGGAATGCCCGTGTCGACCAGCCTCTCCGCCAGCTCGCTGAACGAGTCGGCGGGCGCGAGCACGCCGGTCGCCTCGCTCGTGACCGGAGCGCTCGTGCTCGCGACGCTGATCGTTCTCGCGCCCGCGTTCTCACACCTCCCAAAGGCCGTGCTCGCAGCCGTGATCATCGACGCGGTCATCTTCGGGATGATCGACGTGCACGAGCTCCACCGCCTTCGCCGGGTCTCGCGATTCGACTTCTGGGTGGCGATCGCGGCAATCGTCGGCACGCTCTCGGCTGGAGTCCTGGCGGGAGTCGTGATCGGCGTCGTGCTATCGCTCGGATGGCTCGTCTACGTCGCGACGCAGCCGCCGATGCCGCTGCTCGGCCGTGAGCCGGGAACCCAGGTGTTCCGGGATCTCGACGAGAACCCCGGCGACGAGACCTTCCCCGGGATTGCGGTCCTTCGCCTTGACGGCGGTCTGTTCTTCGCCACCGCCGAGGCGCTCGAGGAACGGGTGCGCGGGCTCGCCGAGGACGGCCGGCAGACCCGCGCACTCGTCCTCGACCTCGAGGGCGTCGACTTCGTGGACGCGCAGGGGGCCGCGAAGCTCACCGAGATCCACCAGCTGACCGAGGCCGGTGGCGTGACCCTCCGCCTCGTGCGGGTGAAGCCGCACGTGCTGACGGTGCTCCAGGCCGACGGAGTCATCGACCGGATCGGCCGCGACCACATCCACGGCAACGTGTACAGGGCAATCGCGGCTCAGCTGGAGGAGTCCGGTCGGTGAGGGATGCGCCAGCGACACCCGGTCAGGCGACCACGCATGGAAGGCTGTCGCCTGCCGGCCTCGGGTGGTTCGCCCATCAGATCGCTCTGTCGAGAGCGCCTGGCGCAGCGGCGGAAGGCGCGACGGCGCCGCGGGCGGCTTGGACGGGGTTGGTTGGTAGGCGAGTCGTGATCGCAAGCCCGGCGAGGGCGACCACGGCGAGAACGATCATCGCCGCGACGTAGGTGCCGTTTCCAGAGACGAGGTTCGAGACCAGGATCGTGCCGGCGATCGCGGTGCCGAACGACGAGCCGAGGTTCGAGACGCTGCGTGACAGCCCCGATATCTCGCCCTGCTTCTCCTCGGGGAAGGCCGACTGCACGAGGTTGACCGAGGGGGTGAGCATCACGCCGAGGCCGAGGCCGATCAGCAGCAGGCCAGGGGCGAGGGCCCAGGCGCTCGACGAGGCCGCTTTCACGAGGCCGAGCAGGAGCCCGATCCCGGCCGCGGTCATGACGAACCCGGCCGATATCAGGGTCTTTTGCGCGTACTTCTTCGCCAGTCGCTCCGCCGCGAGCGAGGAGACGAGGACGCCCACCGTAGCTGCAGTGAAGATCACGCCGGTCTTGATCGCGTCGTAGTGACGCTCGGTCTGGAGAAAGACCGAGACAGTAAATGACACGCCCATCAGAAGCAGCCACTGGAGGTTCTGCGTGAGCAGGCCAAGGTCGGATATCCGGTTGCGGAAGAGCTCCGTCGACAGAAGCGCCACCTTGCCCGCCCGCTCCCGGGAACGGATGTAGAAGAAGAACCCGGCCAGCAATGCGACTCCGATCGCCAGGAAGACGACCAACAGCGTGTTGTTCACGCCCGCCTGAAGGATGCCCAACACAAGAAAGAACATGCCGACCGCGGACAGCACAGCCCCCACCGCGTCGAACGGGCGCTCGGGGTCAGGCGCGACCGGATCCACGACCCGACGGCTGAGCAGGATGATCGTTCCTACTACCAGGGCTTGAAACACGAACGCGGCTCGCCAACTTATCGCCGAAGTGATGACACCGCCGATCAATGGTCCGGCTGCGGCGCCGATGCCGCCCATCCCGCTGATCACACCAAAGGCTCTGGCCCGAGATTGCAGCGAGGTGAACGCCATCGTCGTGAGGATGTAGACGGGCGGGATCAAGAAGGCGGTGCCCACACCCTCGAACACCGAGTTGCCGAGGATCAGCACCCCCAGCGTCGGCGCGATCGCGCTGAGCAACGCCCCGATCCCGTAGAGCGTCAGGCCCCCGACGAAGCACCGCTTGCGACCCCAACGATCGGTCAACTTGCTGCAGGGGATCATCAGGACCGCCATGATCACCAGGAACAGCGTGATCGTGGTCTGCACACCCTTCACGTCCGTGTGCAGATCGTGACTGATGTCGGTGATCATCACGTTCATGTTCGAGCCCGCGAAGCTGCAAATGAACTGAGCAAGAGCCAGCGGAGCGATGAACGCCCGCGCTGAGCCCACCCAGCCTGCCGTCGCCAGGCCCTGTTGTGGGGACGCTGCGCTCACGGCACCTCAACTCCCGGGAGGAGTTCCACATCGGAAAAGAGCGGCCACATCGCAGCGAACCCTATGCCGGCCTCAGCGTTCTGCATCACTCAAACCGGATGACCCAGTCCTCTATGGACGAAACGTGAGCGAGGCACCTTGCCGGTCGCGGGACGAGCGGAGGCACTCAGCCTAGGACCGCGCCTTCGACGGCGGTCGATGGCTTGGGGTCTGGTAGGCGCATCATCCGGAATGAGTTGAGAAGTCCGAGGAGTCCCGCGAGGATCGGAACGAGCAGCGCGACTTGGAGCGCAGTATGTCGGGCGTCGGTGTTGATGCGGATGATCTCGGCCTGAACGTCTTTGGGTTGGCCGACAAGCTGCTGTTCGAGCTGCGTGTTGCTTACGACTTGCGTGTCGTCCTCGAGCGCGTCGGCGACCTGCTGCTGCTGGGTAGGCGAGAGGACCTTGCTGGCTTCGGCCATGTTCGTGAATGCGATCGACAGCGTCGCCAGCAGGATCGCGCCGCCGAACGCCAGGCCGAACGAGAGGCCGAACGAGCCGCCGGCCGAGTTCACGCCGGCGGCCTCGCTGACCCGCTCCTCGCTGATCGGGGACAGGGTGTAGTTGTTCAGCTGCGAGACCAGCAGGCCGAGGCCCGACCCCGCGATCAGCAGTGGGATCACGAGGTACCAGCCTGAACTGGCGCGGGGAACGATCGGCAGCAGCACGACCAACCCGAGGGTGAGCAGCGCAAATCCCAGCCGGATGATGCTGGCCGGGCGCCGGTTGCCCGCCTTCTTGCCGGCGAGCAACGCGACGGCGAACATCGTCAACGACAGCGGGGCAAGCGACACGCCGGCCTCCAGCGCGTTGTATTCGAGCACGATCTGCAGGTAGATCGGCAGCGCGATCATCATCGCCCCCAAGGCGATCTGTTGGAGCAGCTGCCCGGAGATCCCAAGTCTGTAACCCACGGACTTGAAGAGGTCGGGGTCGAGCAGCACTGGCTTGCCGTCGCGCTTGCGGTGTACCAGCCAGTAGAACAGCCCTCCCATCGAGATTGCGCCGAGCGCGATCAACACGGCGACGTAGTCGCCGCCTTCCTGCCATACCAGGATGCCGAGCACGATCCCGCCCATGCCCAGAATTGAAAGCCCCGCTCCGATGAGGTCGACGCCTCGTGATCCGGTGTATGGCACGTCGCGGACGAGCTTGATGCCAGTCAGCACGATCAGGATCACGACGTCCTCGAGCAGAAAGGCGATCCGCCAGGACAGATACGTGGTGATGAAACCCCCGATCAACGGCCCGACCGCCGCGGCGATCGCCGCCGCTGCCCCGACTAGGGCGTACGCCTTCCGCTGAGCATCTCCCTCGAAGTTGCCGTGGATCAGGGATTGCATGGCGGGCAACAGCAGCGACGCGCCGAGCCCGCCGATGATCGCCCAGAAGACGATGACCACGGTCAGGCTCTGCGCGAGCGCCATCGCCAGCGCACCGATGGCGTAGCCCAGCAGACCCAGCACGTAGGCACGCTTGCGGCCGAACAGATCACCGACCTTGCTGCCGATCAGGATGAACGCGGCGGATACGAGCGCCTCGAGCGCGATCGCCGACTGCACGCCGCTGACCGTCGTGTGCAGATCGTGGACGACGGCCGAGATCGACACGTTCATCACGGACGTGTCGACGACGAGCACGAACATCGCCATCGACAGCAGGATCGCGAGCCGCCGCGTATGCGCCTCATCTGCGGCCGCGCCGGTCACAGCGGCGTTTTCGGGCAGGCTTGCGCTTCCCTCACTCACTCCAGAACCACCTCACCAACCCTCTTCCATTTACCCAATACCACATCATCCGCATCGGATGAGGGCCCGCTTGGAGGGCAACGATGCTGAGACCAAGTGGCATTCAGCGCGAGATCCGCCAACGACGTGCTCCGGCCGCCCGTCGCCCCTCGCGCTGCTCCCTGAGCTCCCGGCGCTTGACCTCTGCGTCCGCATAGGACTGCCTGATCAGCTGCTTCCCGCCCGACCAGCCGAAGACCCAGGCCACGAGCCCGACGGCGAATACGACATCCCAGGCCGAGACGATCAGCTGCTGTGCGAGGGAGTACGCGGTCGCATTGCTCGCGCTCGTCGCGCCCTCGAGCACGACGACGTTCAGCGCCTGAGTGACGCCGACCCCGCCCGGCGTGAACGACAGGCTGCTGGAGATCGAGTTCGCCCCGGTGATCGCCATCACCGTATGGAACGTGACCGGGATCGAGAAGGCCCCCAGGAATACGGCGACGATTCCGAGGCGCGAGGCAAAGCTCGCGACCGCGGGCAGTACGACGCCGATCACGAATCGCCGCGGCTGACCCAGGATCGCTCCGCCGCTCTTGAGCTGTTCGCGCAGCTTCGTGCCGCGGTTCCAGAAGAACCGGCAGACGAGGATCACCAGAATGACCCCGCCGGCGACGATCAGCGCGCTCGCGGCGGGATGCGCTGACACGAAGCCCATCTCGATCGACAGGGAGCGAGGCACGGTGGCGAACAGGTAGACGTACACGGCGATGCTCAGCACCGTGAACGGGATCTTCTGGATGACGAAGCCCGAAAACACGGCGGCGAAGGTCGCTCCGGCGATCAGTGTCACGAACATCAGCATCATCACGAGCGTCCCGATGTTCGCCGGCAGGAAGCTGTTGAGGGCCACCGCGGCGGCGTAGGAGGCCAGCACGGGTCGGAAAGGCAGCGCGGCGCGGGGGAACGCGGCGCGCAGGATGGTCAGCCAGGTCAGCGCGGCAAAAACCGTCTGCAGCGTCTCGAGCACGACCCCGCCCGCGATGGCCGCCGGCGGGACGGCCCGAATCTCCTTGAACAGCTGGCGGATCCAATCCCCGACCGGCACCCCGAGCTCGTCGAGGACGACGAGAGCCAGCGCGATCCCGCCGAGCCAAACGACAATCCGCTTCACGCGCGCCAGGACCGGCGTCGATTCACGGCCAGGCTCACCGGTCTGCATCCGCGACATCATCGCTCCGGCCCCGGGCGTACCGCCCACAGCCGCTGCCGAGGCAGTCCAGTGCTACGAGAAACGGATCACATCCCCCGGAAAGGGTGATGCCGACGCCGCAGCAAGTTGATCAGCTCCTCCTGGCCGCAGAAGGCCGTGCGATTCGTCCCGATTCAGCCGAGGCACCGACATGGAAAGCAACGAAGAAGAGCTTGGCCCGATCGACGTGGTCGTGATCGGCTATCCCCCCGGAGCGCCGATGACCGGCGATGCGGTTCCGATCTTCCTGGATCTCGTCGATCGCGGCATCATTCGCGTCCTCGACGTACGGTTCGTGCGCAAAGATGAGGACGGGACATTCTCGGGTTTCGACCTGGCCGATCTCGACGAGGACACCGCAGGCGACCTGACTGTTTTCGCCGGGGCCTCCACCGGCTTGCTCGACGACGATGACGTCGCATTGGCAGCGGGTGAGATCGAGGCTGGAAGTGCGGCCGTGATCATCGTCTACGAGAACAAATGGGCGGCCCGGTTCGTTGCCGCCGTACGCCGGAACGGGGGCGTGGTGATCGCCAGCCAACGCATCGGCGTGCAGGCCCTCGCCGATGCGCTTGCCGACGCGGACGCAGCTGCCTGAGTGAAAGGGAGGTGAGTATGGGACTCATCGGCGGAATCGCCAGAACAGCAGTCATTGCCGGAACCGCAACCGCGGTGTCCAACCGCGTCAGCCGTCGTCAGTACAACCGCTGGGCCCGACAGGACCAGCGGTACTATCAACAGCCCGCGACAGCCCCAGCGCCGGCGGCGCCCGCGCCAACCGTCGCCCGTGACCCAAGTGCGCAGCTCAAGGACCTGGCCGACCTGAAGGCTCAAGGGATCTTGACCGAGGAGGAGTTCTCGGCCCAGAAGGCCCGGGTACTCGCACTGTGAGAGGCGACCGCGCGGCGTTATGCCGAGGCGACCACCGAGGAGCGCGAGTTTGAACGGTTGTCCGGAGCACCCGAGTCCGTCGAGGGCCGTCGAGGGCATGGCCCTCGGCTGACCCCCGCCGGCTTCCTTTCGCGCAGCTGCGCTAGCCGCCGGCGCCGCCCAGCGCGGTGGTGATCTGCTCGATCGCCGCCCTCTCAGGATCGCTGACCGTCACCCCGTCCTCCCGATGCGCGCTCGCGACCCTGTCCGCAAGCGCGAGCACGAAGCGGCGGTAGCCGTCGACCTCCTCTGGCGTGGCCTTGCGCTGCAGCACGTCGACCGCGTCGCGCAAATGCTGCAGGCCCTTCTGCTCGAGCTCGTCGAACGAGTGGTAGTGCGTGTGGTCGATCTGCGGCTTGGCCGAGACGATCTCGTCCAGCAGCTCGCTCTCCCCGTGCTCCTTGCGAGCCTCGACGTACGCCTTGCCGATCGCAAAGGTCTCGCGGATGGTTCCGCCGCGCCCCGCGGTGACCACGATCATGCCGGCGCTCGGCGGCCCTTCGAGCACGCTGTGCCACTCCTCGTCAGTAAAAGCGGCCTTTCCCGTCATTTGGTCCTCCTCTTTGGTTGTCAGCACATGTGACCCCTCAGGATCGCGCATCTCGAGAGGTAGGATCTTCGCCGAGTTGTTCGGCTTCGTCACCAGACCGCTTCGTGCCGCGCTGCGGGCGATGGAGCAGGAGCTCGAGAGCCCGATCGCCGAGCCGGAGCGCGAGATCGTGGAGACTGTCGAGGCCATCCACAACGCCACCGAGTCGATCGAGCGCCACGTCGAGGTGATCGAGACCCTCGCCACCTCGGTCGGTCCGCTCACCGATTCGGTCGATCGCCTCACGGCCACGATGCAGGACCTGGTCCGGCTGCTGGGTCCGATGGCCGCCGCCGAACACGGGATTCAGGAGGCCGAGCACGGGGTTCGGGAGGCCGAGCACGAGGTCCAGCTGGCCGAGCGGCTCTTCGGGCTACGGCGCCGAAAGGCCGCGCCTGACCCCGAAGCGGATTCGACCGAGCCCTAGGCGTCCCGCCACCACGCGCAGGATATGTGTCGGGCTGGGAACCGCCGCGCGTCCGCGCGGTTCCCGGATCACAGGTTCAGCAGACCGCGCAAGATCAGGGCGGCGCCGATCAGCGCGCCCAGGATCAGGGCGACGCGGCCCCCCCGGCGGCTCAGCCAGGAACTGAAGCGCTTCACCGCGTCCTCTGTCCACTCCGGCCTGAACGTGTATCCGATGAGCGGCAGCTCGAGCAGGATCAGCTGGATCGCATTGAACGCCAGCACGGCGAGCACGGTCGGGGCGGATCCGAGGTTCTGCTTGCTCAGCGCATCCATGCCGGCGATGTAGGACGCGCCGGGAAAGCTCAACAGGATCCCGATGAAAAACGTGTCGCGGGCCGAACCCTTGCTCAGGACGCGTCGCCAGCGCGGCGGCGGCTTGTCCTTGGCCTTCTCATGCCGTCGCTCGCTCCAGGCTCGGCGGCGGCGGTCCCGACCGGTCCCGATGACGAAGACGATGAGCAGGATCAGGGCGCCAAGGGTGAGGTCGATGGCGGGACTGACAGTGTGCTGGGCGGTGTTGGCGGTCCTTGTGCCGGGAAGCGCGAACACGAGCACCAGGCCGCAGGTCACGCTCGTGATCAGGGCTCCCAGCAGGTAGCCGAACAGCAGCCGCCTGGGGTGCGGCAGGGTCAACATGACCGTGACCGCGGCCAGCAGCGTCGGATTGAGCGCCGCGGTCAGAGCGAAGACGAAGACGGCGCCCACGCTCGCCACTAGCTCCGGTCCGGCGCGAACGGGCCTCGGTCGGCCCAGGCCGGTTTGCCGGTCATCCGATCTGGGCGATGCCGGGGCACGAGCGGGGGTCGATGCTCGTAGGCGTGAAGTGGGATCTGGCGATCGTCGCCTTGGCGGTGCTGGCGGTGGCGGCCGTGTCCCGCCGGCTGACCAACACCCCCGTCACGCCGGCAATGGCCTTCGTGCTCATCGGCCTGCTCCTCGGGCCACTCGTCGTCGACACGTTCGACGTTGCGCCGACCGGCGGATCCGTCCGCACCCTGGCCGAAGCGACGCTCGCCATCGTGCTCTTCTCCGATGCGTCGCGGATCAAGCTCCGGGCGCTCCGACATGAGTACTTGCTCCCGGTCCGCTTGCTCGGGGTCGGGCTACCGCTCACGATCGCGCTCGGGGCGGTACTGGCCGCCGCGATGTTCGGCCAGCTGACCTTCGCCGAGGCGCTCGTCCTGGCGGTGCTGCTCGCCCCGACGGACGCCGCCCTCGGACAGGCCGTCGTCACCGAGCAGCGCCTGCCCTCCCGGATACGGCAAGGGCTGAACGTCGAGAGCGGGCTCAATGACGGCATATGCGTGCCTCTGCTGCTGATTGTTCTGGCCGTTGCGGACGCCGAGTCGCACGGCGGACCGGCCCACCCGTTCAAGATCGTGGCCGAGGAGATCGGCTACGGCATCCTGGGTGGCGTCGCCGCTGGTTGTCTGGCCGCCGGCCTCGTCGCCGTGGGCCATCGCCGCGACCTCATCACTGGAGCTTGGCTCCAGGTGATCCCGGTGGCCGGCGCCGCCGCCGCCTACGGCCTCGCCGCCCCTCTTCATGGCTCTGGGTTCATCGCGGCCTTCGTGGCCGGAGCCTTCTTCGGGGGCCTCGTCAGCGAGGAGTCCGAGACTGCCTCCCGGCTCAGCGAGGAGATCGGCGATTTGCTCGGTGGCGTCACCTTCCTGGTCTTCGGGGCGGTCCTGCTCGGCCCCGCTCTCGAGCACCTGTCCTGGCAGATCGCTGCTTACGCAGTCCTCAGTCTCACCCTGGTCCGGATGCTGCCCGTGGCGATCGCCATGCTCGGCAGTGGCGCGAAGCTCCCAACCGTGGGCTTCCTGGGCTGGTTCGGCCCGCGGGGACTGGCGTCTATCGTGTTCGCCGTCATCGTGGTGCAGGAGGCGCACCTGCCTGGCACCAACACAATCCTGCTCGCCACGTACACCACTATCGGTCTTTCCGTGATCGCACACGGAGCCTCGGCCGCGCCGCTGGCCGACCGCTACGCCCGGTGGTATCAGTCGAGCCTGCGCGATCACCCTGCCGCGATGGAGAGCGTTCCCGCATCCGCCCATCGAACGCGCGGCGTCCGCGCCGTCGAGGGCTCGACGTGAGACTCGGACGGCGCACGGACAGACTGGTCGGTCGGATCCGCGCGCTCATCCGGGCGATCCAGGAGAACGACGAGTCCAAGATCGAGGAGGCCGTCCTGCGCCTGAGCCGGTCCCGGCGGCAGTTCGCGCCGCTCGCGTTCCTGGTCGGCGCGTTCGCCCTGCTGTTCGACGGGCTCAGGCTCCTGGTGTCGAACTGGCGGCTGCTGCTAGTGCAGATCGTCCCGGCGATGTGGATCTGGCTGGCCATGTACGACCTCAAGGCGCACCTGCTCCACGGCAAGACGTTCAACGTGCTGCGCGGCCCGACCCTGATCCCCATCGTGCTGGTGATCATCGCGATCACCATGGCCAGCTTCTTCCTCAACGCCGTGTTCGCCTTCGCCATCGCCCAAGCCGGCAAGCCCGAGGTCCGGCCGGCGCTGGAGCAAGCCCGCAGCCGCCTGGCGCCGATCGCGGCCTCGGGCGCGGTCGTCGGCGCGCTGCTGGCGTTTTCGACCGTGATCGCCACTCGCTGGGGCAAACCCTGGTTCACGCTCTCGCTGAGCGTCGTGGTCGGTGTGATGATGGTCTCCTACGTGGCCGTTCCCTCTCGGCTGATCGGGGTCAAGCCGAGGGCCTCGCGGCGCGACAAGCTGACGACGTCGGCCATCGGGGGGGCCATCGGCGCCACCGTCTGCACTCCGCCCTACCTCCTCGGCCGGCTGGGCCTGCTGATGCTCGGCTCGAAGGTCCTCTTCATTCCCGGGATCTTCGTCCTCGCGGTCGGGTTCACGCTCCAGGCCGGCGCAACCGGCGCGGTCAGGGCGATAAAGATGAGCGCGAAGCTGGGACCGACCCGTGAGCAGAGCGCCGCGGCGCGGACGACCGCGGGCTGAATGCGGCGCGGACTGTGCGCGGGGTTGAGCACAACGCAGCCCGCGGGCACCCCCGGCCCGCGGGCTGCTGTGGGACACGCGCCAGGCTCCTTCCCGGCCTGGCGCGATCCGCCTCCCCGACCCGCGTTCTGCCGTCGGGTGCTCGCCGGACTCCGTTCCGGCTCAGTTACGCCCGAGGGATCGAGGGGACGCTCTGTCTTCTAGCCGCGCTGATATGGGTCGAGCCAGACACCGGTGATGCTCCACTGGCCCACGTGGTCCGCGGGCGTGAAGCTGAAGGCGATCGCTGTCTGGCTGAGCGACAGCGTGGATAGCAGGTTGCTGACCAGGAGCGTCATGGCCGGCGACGGCTCCCAGCTCGACGTTGCGGTCAGCTCACCGATCGTCGCAGTTTCGACCGCTCCTAGAAGTCCGGGATACAGCGCCTTCACCGTGAGGTGAGACGAGGCGGAACCGGTGTTACGCACGAACAGGCGAAGCGTGGGGTGATAGATGTTGGTGCAGGACGCCGGGCTGATGGCCGAGCTCCCGCTGGGGAGCGAGAGGGAGCCGCTCGACACCGCGGCGCCGCCCGAGAGCAGCCACGGAACGCCCCCGGGCTGGAAGTTCCCGCCCGGAACGGGGGTGTAGTAGTTGTCGTCCCCGTACTGGGCGAACGGTTGCGAGGCCGGCTGGTTCCCGCAGCTCCCAGGTAGCAGCGAGAGGACGTTGGCCTGGGCGGCCGGCGCGACGAACGCCCCCACCGCGAGTGCAGAACAAGCCGCCGTCAGGACGGCGCGGGCACGTCGGTTCATCGATTACCTCCCATCGCGGTTTCGCTCCATGCTTGACCTTGGACGAGAGGCTGGCGGCCGAGCTATCTCGCGGCAACGAGACCTCTAGCTTTGCGTCCCCGCCTCGCGGCGGGTTTGCCATGAGCAGCCTATTACTGGTGTCGCATCGACGCTCGGCCCGGCTTGGTTTATGCCACCGCGCCTCACTGGACATCTGTACTAGGCGCCGGTCGCGAACTGGATCCGGCGGGCGCTTTCGACCGACCTTCTCCCCAGGTCTCCGTCATGGCCACCGACAACCCGCACGCCACCACGCCGCAGCTCACGCTCGACCGGTCCGCCGGTGTCCAGCGCCTGCTCGCCCAGGGCCGGCCGCGGCTGGCTCAGCGGATGACCGGCCGCGAGCTCAGGGCCGAGGCGATCGTCGCCCTCGCCTTCGTGATCGTCGCGGCGCCGCTGGCCATCCTGGCCACAGGCGACTCGGATCGGTCGCCGGCGACCGTCCTGCTGTTCGTGGCCCTGTATGCGGCGATGTCCCGGATCGAGTTCGACGTCGGAGCCGGCTACGGGGTCCCAACCCAACTCGTGCTCGTACCGATGCTCTATGCCCTGCCCCCCGGCTGGGTGCCGCTGGTGGTCGCCGTCGGGGGGATCGCCGGCAAGTCGTCCTCATATCTGTCCGGGACCCGTCATCCCGACCGCATCGTTGTGGCCGTCGGCAACGCCTGGTACGCCGTGGGCCCAGCGGTGGTGTTCGCCCTCGCCGGGCTGCACACGCCGCAGTGGTCGGACTGGCCGATCCTGGTGGCCGCGCTCGGCGCTCAGCTCGTCTGCGACCTGACCGCGAGCGTGGCCCGAGAATGGCTGCGGGACGGCGTGATCCCGAGGCTTCCGGTGCGCCTGCTGGGTTCGGTGTACCTGACCGACGTCTGCCTGAGCCCGATCGGGTTCGCGGTCGCCTTCGCCTCGGTCGGCCATCCGGCCGCCGCCCTGATCACGCTGCCGCTCGGCGGCCTGCTGATGTTCTTCGCCCGCGACCGCCGGGCCCGGATGCAGGCCGCGGTCGAGCTCGGCCACGCCTATCGGGGAACCGCGCTCCTGCTCGGCGACGTGGTCGGGGCCGACGACGCGTACACGGGAAGCCACAGCCGCGACGTGGTCGACCTGGTGATGGCCGTCGGCCCGACGATGGGCCTCGACGAGGATCGGCTGCAGAGGCTCGAGTTCGCGGCACTGCTCCACGACGTCGGCAAGATCGCCATCCCGAAGGAGATCATCAACAAGAACGGACCGCTGACCGACGAGGAGCGGGCCGTGATCAACACCCACACCCTGGTCGGCGAGGCAATGCTCGAGAACGTGGGCGGCGTGCTCAGCGAGGTCGGCAAGATCGTCCGCTCGAGCCACGAGCGCTACGACGGGCTGGGCTATCCGGACGGGATAGCCGGCGAGGCGATCCCGGTCGAGGCCCGGATCGTGTCGGCCTGCGACGCCTTCAACGCGATGACGACCGACCGGCCCTACCGCGCCGCCATGCCGCTGGCCGACGCGCTGGCCGAGCTGCGCGCACACCGCGGGACCCAGTTCGACCCCGACGTCGTCGATGCCCTGCTTGCTCTGCACGCGGGGGTCGAGGCCGCAGGCGAGGCGGAGCGCGAGGCCCTGGTGCGGGCTTAGGGAGGCCGCCCTGGCGCGGAGGGGTGCATAAACGCCCTTCCACGCGCGGCAGTTTTGGGCCTGCGCGAAAAACGGGACGCATCTCGCATCTTCCCGTTTTTCGCTCAGCCTCGATCGATCCGCCCGACTCGGTCCGACCTACGGTAGGGAGGACCCACTGGCCGGGCCGCCGGCCGACGCGGGAATTCGTTGTAATGCGGTCAAAAAGGAGAACGCGACCATGGACACACTGAGCAAGGCCCTGTACACGGCCGAGGCCACAGTCGAGGGCGGCCGTGAGGGACGCGGACGCACCAGCGACGATCGGCTCGTGGTCGACCTCGACGTCCCGGCCGAGCTGGGAGGGACGGGCGGCCCCGGCACCAACCCGGAGCAGCTGTTTGCCACCGGCTACGCGGCCTGCTTCCAGTCCGCGCTGCTTCGCATCGCCTCGGGACGCAAGCTCGACGCGACCGGATCACGGATCACCGCGCGGGTGAACCTCGGGCCGCTCGTCACCGGGGGCTTCGGCCTGTCGGTGGCGCTCGATCTCGAGGCGCCCGGAATCAGCCGTGAGGAGGCCGTCGGGCTGATGGAGCGTGCGCACGAAGCCTGCCCGTACTCGCGGGCGACGCGCGACAACATCGAGGTCGAGCTCACCGTCGGCGGCGTGGCGATCGAGCCTCAGCCGGCCTAGGACCGCGGCGGACCGGAGCTCCGGTGATGTCGGCGGCGGGTCCCCACCAGGCGAGCTTTCTGTTCGATCTGGACGGGACGCTCGTGGACAGCGTTTACCAGCACGTGCTCGCCTGGCGGGAGGCGCTGGAGGCCGTGGGCATCAACCTGCCGGTATGGAAGATCCATCGCCGGATCGGCATGAGCGGCGGGCTATTCGTCAATGCCCTCGCGCGCGAGCTCGACACCCACCTCGACCAGGAGACGCTCGAGCGGCTGCCCGAGCTGCACGCCGAGGCCTATGTCCGGCACTTCCACAGCGTGCGACCGCTCCCCGGTGCCGGCGACCTGCTGGCCACGCTGAGCTCGCACGCCGTCCCGTGGGCGATCGCCACGAGCGGCACGGAGCGCTACGCCCGGCTGGCCCTCGAACTCCTCGGTCTAGGCCCAGAGACGCCAATGGTCACTCGCGACCAGGTCCGCTACGCCAAGCCCGACCCCGACCTGTTTCTGACCGCGGCCGACCGGATCGGGGTCGACATCCGCGACAGCCTGGTGGTCGGCGACAGCGTGTGGGACCTGCTCGCCGCACGGCGTGCGCACGCCCTCGGGATCGGCGTGCTCTCGGGCGGTTACGGTCGTGAGGAGCTGATCTACTCAGGGGCCTTCCGGGTCTACGAGGATCCGCGCGACCTGCTCGACCACCTCTACGAGCTGGGCGTGCGCCCCCTCGGACCGACTTAGCTCATCGCACCCCGCGCAGGCTGCCGATCCCCAGCGAGCCGTCGCCTGGCTCCTCAGCGGGAGGCTGCGCCTGCGCTGGCGTGGCCACCGACTCCTCCCCGGGCCCGGGCGGGTCGTCCATAAAGTCGCCGGTGGGGACGAAGAACAGGATGCCCGTCAGCGCCGTCGAGAAGTCCAGGATCCGGTCGTAGTTGCCCGGCGGGCTTCCCACGAACATGTTGCTCAGCATCTGCTCGGTCACGCCTGGGGTTCGGGCGTAGGCGATGTAGTACGTGCCGTACTCGCCCACCCCGACGCGGCCGAAGGGCATGTTGAAGCGCATGATCTGGCGCTGCTCCCCATCCTCGTCCACGATCGTGTTTAGGGCCACGTGCGAGTTGATCGGCTTGACATCATCGGGCAGCTCGATGTCGCTGAGCTTCGTCCGGCCGATCGCCCCCTCCTGATCCTCGACGGTGAGGGCGTCCCAGGCTCCCAGGTCGTGGACGTACTTCTGGACGACCACGTAGCTGCCCCCGGCAAACCGCGCGTCCTCATCGCCGATCACGACGGAGTCGACCGCGGCGGCCCCGTCCGGGTTCTCCGTCCCGTCCACGAACCCGAGCAGATCACGCTCGTCAAAGGACCTGAACCCGTGCACCTCGTCGATGACGCGCGCGGACCCGGCCAGCCGATTGACCAGCCGCTCGGCCAGCTCGAAGCACAGATCGAGGCGATGGGCACGGATGTGGAAGAGCAGGTCGCCGGGTGTCGAGACCGCGGTATGCCTCGACCCGACCAGCTCGCGGAACGGGTGCAGGCCGGCCGGGCGGGGCCCGGCGAACAGCCGGTCCCACAGGACGGATCCGAGCCCGGTGACGCAGCTCAGCTCACCCTCGGGGATCCGGAAGCCGACCGATCGCTTCAGCCCGCTGACGTCGGCCAGCAGTTCCCGCACCGTCTCCTCCGCACCCGCGTCCACGGTCAGGACGAGGAAGATCGCCGCCTCGGTGAGCGGGGTCAGAATCGCCTGGGGCTCGGGCTGCGGCACGGATGTCCTCGTGGGCTGGTCAGGGTCGGGCCGATCCTGACAGGTTTGCCCAGCCCACAACGATGGTGCGATTTGAGCGGAGATGGCGGAGGTCGACCGGCAGCGCCGCGAACTCTGGCGATTCACCGTCGGGGGGTGACGGTGAATCGCCAAGGTTCATCATGGCTCGCGGCTAGGTCAGGGGTTCCGGTGGCCAGCGTTCCAGTGTCGCTCGAGATTGCGGACCAGGGCCGGGCTCAGGTGGCAGCGGGCCTGCTCGGCGGCGTACACGGACATGTACTCGCGGAATAGGTCCAGCGGCTCCTCGCCGGCTCGCAGGGCCCGCCGGTTGGCCGCGGCGTTGATCAGGCCGGAGCTCGTCAGCGCATCGACGCGGCGCTCGATCGCCTCGTCCACCTCGCCGGAGTCGACGACCTCGTCGCAGATCTGGGCCGCGTCGGAGTCGCCGGCGGTCCACTCGCGGCCGGAGAGGATCGCCTGGCGGGCCGCGCGATCCCCGACGAACCGGGGGAGCCGCAGGTTGGAAGCGCCGGGGATGGATCCCTCGCAGCGAGCCGGCAGGTACAGGCGCGACCCGCGAGCCGCGATCACGTGGTCGATGACGTGGAGCAGCTGGCAGGCGCCGCCGATTGCGTAGCGCTCGACCGCAGCGATCCACAGCTTCTCGGTGCTCGTCCCGTCGTCGAGAACGATCCCCCGATAGATCTTGTTGACGTAACCGAGGTCCCGCACCAGGTACCAGAGGAAGTCGATCCTGCCCTGATACAGGTGGGTGAGGTTGATGCCCGGTCCGAACACCCGCCGGCTAGCGGCCGGGCCCGCTCGGCCTCCATCTCCGACGGACCGGGTAGCTGCCACGGCGCCCGTCCGGCCGCCTGCTCGACGAGCTCCTCCAGGCGCAGCGGTCGGACCCGGCCGAGCGTCAGCTCGTCGTAGACCTCGGCGGCGCTCAGCGCAGGCGCTCCAGTCGCTCGCGCAGCCCGTCGAGGTCGAACGACAGCCCGCCGGCCTCGAACTCCCGGCGACTGAGCTGCTCGCGCTCGGCCCGGGCTCGCGCGGCCTCGAGCACCTGGCCGAGGCGCTCGCGCTCCACCACCGCGAGCCCGTCGGCGTCGAGCACGACCACATCGCCCTGCCTGATCGTCGCACCCCCCACGTTCACCGGCTCGCCGATCACGCCCGCAACGTCCTTGCCGGCCCCGCGGATTCGGACCCACCGGGCCCAGATGGGAAGGCCCAGGCCTACCAGCTCGTCGACGTCGCGCACCGACCCGTCGACCAGCATTGCCGCCACTCCGCGGGCCCGAGCCTGGGTGGCCAGCAGCTCGCCCACAAGCGCGACCGCCCGCGGCAGCGGCATGGTCACGACGATGACCTCCCCAGGCTGCGCCTCGGCCATCACGGCGTGCACCATCAGGTTGTCGTCCTGGCCACAGCGCACGGTGCGGGCCGGACCCGCGGCGCGTGATCCGGGCACGATCTGGATGAGGTCGGCGTCCACGTATCCTCGGCGCCCGCCGGCTTCATAGATGGTGGCCGAGCCCAGCGCGGCCAGCTCGGCGAACGGGCCGCCCCCGGTGGCGCTGATGCCGTGGTCAGAGGGAGTCTCGATAGCTTGCCAGTATCGCTGAGATCGTCTCACTACCCGAGGGCATTGCCGGACTCGTCCGCGACGGAGACAGCGTCGCGCTCGAGGGATTCAGCCACCTGATCCCGTTCGCGGCCGGACACGAGGTCCTGCGCCAGCGACGGACCGACCTCGAGCTGATCCGGATGACCCCCGATCTTCTCTACGACCAGATGATCGGAGTGGGCGCGGCCCGCCGGCTGGTGTTCTCATACGGCGGCAATCCGGGTGTGGGATCGCTGCACCGCTTCCGGGATGCGATCGAGCACGGATGGCCGCGATCCGTCGAGATCGAGGAGCACAGCCACGCCGGAATGGCCAACCGCTACGCCGCCGGCGCGGCCCGGATGCCCTGCGCGGTGATGCGCGGGTACGTGGGCACCGACCTGATCGGGCGCACCCGCGTGGCGCCGATCACCTGTCCATTCACCGGAGAGGAGCTGATGGCCGTTCCCGCGCTCGAGCCCGACGTCGCGGTCGTCCACGCCCAGGAGGCCGACCGGGCCGGAAACGTCCAGCTGTGGGGCATACCCGGAGTGCAGAAGGAAGCGGTCCTGGCGGCGAGGCGCTCGCTGGTGACCGTGGAGCGAATCGTCGACGAGCTGGATCCCCGCCCGGGGTCGGTTCTGATCCCCGGGTGGGTGATCGACGCCGTGGCCGAGGCCCCCGGCGGCTCGCGCCCGTCGTACAGTCTCGGCATCACCGAGCGCGACAACGACTTCTATCGCCGGTGGGACGCGATCAGCCGCGACCGCGAGCGGTTCGGGCGCTGGATGCAGGAGAACGTGCTCTCGGTCGACGCTGGGCCATGACCGTCACCGGGGCGACCGAAGCCGTGCACGCCACCCCGGCCGAGACGCAGACCGTCGTCGCCGCGCGCCGGCTTGCGAGGGCGCGCACGGTGTTCATCGGGGTCGGCCGTCCGAGCACGGCGGCGATGCTCGCCCGCATGATCCACAACCCGGAGCTCGTCCTGGTCTACGAGTCGGGCACGATCGGCGCCAAGCCCTTCCGCATCCCGCTGTCGATCGGGGACGGGGAGCTCGCCGCGACCGCCGACTGCCTGGTCTCGGTGCCCGAGATGTTCAACTACTGGATCGGCGCCGGGCGTATCGACGTCGCCTTCCTCGGCGCCGCCCAGGTGGATCGCTACGCGAACCTGAACTCGACCGTGATCGGCGACTACGAGCATCCCCGGACGCGGCTCCCGGGCGGGGGCGGAGCGCCTGAGATCGCCGCGGGGTGCGGTGAGGTGATCGTGATCGCCCCCCACAACCCGCGAACGTTCGTGGAACGACTCGATTTCGTGACCACGGTGGGCCACGGCGCCGGGCCCGGGTCTCGTCAGCGCCTCGGCTTTCGCGGCCACGGTCCCACCGCCGTAATCACCGACCTCGCCGTGCTCGAGCCCGACGTCGTGAGCGAGGAGCTGGTGCTCGTGCAGGTCCACCAGGGCGTCACGGCCGACCAGGTGAAGGACGCGACGGGGTGGGATCTGCGCGTGGCCGGCGACCCGGCGGTGACCGAGCCCCCGAGCCACGAGGAGCTGGCCGCGCTGCGGGAGTTGCAGTCGCGATGACCGTCACCGACACGCCCACGAGTTACGTTCGCGAACCGGAGGACGCGCACCCGCCGCTTGACTACGAGCCCTACAAGTCGACGGCGCTGCGGCACCCCAAGCAGCCGCTGATCTACCTGGCCCAGACCGTCACCGAGGTCACGGGTCCTCAGCTCAGGCGACTCCGGGAGCCCGGTGCGCAGGACCACGACCTGACCGCACAGCACGAGGGAGAGCCGATCGGCGAGCGCATCGTCGTGTCCGGCCACGTCTACGACACCGAGGGAAAGCCGCTGGCCGGCACCCTGGTCGAGATCTGGCAGGCCAATGCCGCCGGGCGCTACCTCCACCGCTCGGACCGCTGGCCGGCCCCGCTTGACCCCAACTTCTCCGGAGCCGGACGCACCGTCACCGACGACGAGGGCCGCTACCGGTTCATCACCATCAAGCCGGGCCCGTACCCGTGGGGCAACCACTACAACGCCTGGCGGCCGGCCCACATCCACTTCTCGCTGCTCGGGCGCGCCTTCGCCCAGCGGCTGGTGACGCAGATGTACTTCCCCGGCGACCCGCTCTTCGATTACGACCCGATCTTCAACTCGGTGCGCAACCCTGCGGGGCGCGAGCGGATGATCTCGCGCCTCTCGATCCACGACACGATCCCCAGCTTCGCTGTCGCCTACGATTTCGACATCTACTTGCGCGGACCGGGTCCGACCCCGTTCGAGGAGGCGCATTGACGTTCGCCGGCACTCCATCTCAGACGGTCGGGCCATACTTCGCCATCGGCCTGCCGTGGAGCCTCGGGCCTTACGCCGTCCCCGAGCACACCCCCGGAGCGATCAGGATCACGGGCACGGTCTACGACGGCCACAGCGAACCCGTGCCCGATCACCTCCTCGAGACCTGGCAGGCCGACCCGAGCGGGAGGTTCGCCGACATGCACGGGTACGGCGGCCCGTCCGAGCTCGAGGGGTTCCGCGGGTTCGCCCGCTACGGCGTCGAGGACGGGGACGGCTCGTTTGAGATCGTCACCGTCAAACCCGGCTCCGTGCCCGGTCCGGGCGAGACGACCCAGGCCCCCCATATCGACGTGTCCGTGTTCGCCCGCGGGATGCTCCGGCGCTGCGTGACCCGCATCTACTTCGCGGACGAGCCAGAGGGAAATGCCACCGACCCGATCCTGGCCGGCGTGCCCGAGGAGCGGCGAGCCACCCTGCTCGCCCAGCCGATCGAGGGCGGCTACCGCTTCGACATCCACCTCCAGGGACCCGGCGAGACGGTGTTCTTCGCCGTGTGAGGCGCGCCTCGCGCACGTCCCCTGTGCTGCACAATCCCGGGCATGGAACTCACCACCAAGACGAGCCCCAGATCGGTCGCCGACACCGTCGCTCGCTTCTCCGAGATAGCCGCTTCGAAGGGCTTGAAGGTGTTCACCGTGGTCGACCACAGCGGCGAGGCCGAGGCCGTCGGGCTCGAGTTGCGCGACACCAAGCTGGTGATCTTCGGGAGCCCTCAGGCGGGGACGCCGGTGATGCAGGCGGTTCCCCTCTCCGCCCTCGATCTGCCCCTCAAGTTCCTTGTCTGGGCTGACAGGGATCAGACCAGAGTCAGCTACGTCGCCCCGGGCGAGCTCGCCCGGCGCTGGGGTCTGAGCGACGAGCTCGCGGCCCGGCTGGCGGCGATCAACGCTCTGACCGACGCCTTGATTCAGGCCTAGCGGCGGCGATGCCCTCGGCGCTGCGCGATCTGAACGTGGTCGACTTCTCCCGCGTCCTGGCCGGCCCGCTCACGACCATGCTGCTGGCCGATCTGGGCGCGGCGGTGACGAAGATCGAGCCGCCCCAGGGAGACGACACGCGCCACTGGGGACCGCCCTACGACCAGGCCGGCGACGCCACGTACTTCCAGTCGGTCAACCGCAACAAGACGAGTCTGATCCTGGATCTCACCGACCTGGACGACCGGGCTCGCGCGCGCCGCCTGGCGGCCCAGGCGGACGTGCTGGTCGAGAACTTCCGGCCCGGGGTGATGGAGCGGTTCGGGCTCGGCTACGACGAGCTCCACGCGCTCAACCCCAGGCTCGTCTACTGCTCGATCACCGGCTTTGGCCGCCGGGCGGGCGCTGCGGTGCCTGGCTACGACCTGCTGATTCAGGCCATGGGTGGGCTGATGAGCATCACCGGCGCACCCGACGGCGAGCCGCAGAAGGTGGGCGTCGCGCTCGTCGACGTGTTGGCCGGTCTGTTCGCCACGGTCGGCATCCTCGCAGCCCTCCAGTACCGCAACGAGAGCGGCGAGGGCCAGCGGGTCGAGGTCGAGCTGCTGTCGGCGCTCCTGGCCGGACTGGTGAATCAGGCCTCGGCGTACACGGTGGGCGGGGTGATCCCGACCCGGATGGGAAACGCCCATCCGAGCATCGCGCCGTACGAGCTGTTCGCGTGCGCCGACGGTGAGCTCGTGCTCGCGGTCGGCACCGATCGCCAGTTTGCCGTCCTCTCCGACGTGCTCGGCGCGCCCGAGCTTGCCGCTGACCCGCGGTTCGCGACCAACAGCGCGCGCGTCGAGCACCGGACTGCGTTGCGTCAGGAGCTCGAGCGGCGACTGGCTGACCGCCGCGCCCGGGAGCTCGCCCGCGACCTGATCGACGCCCGTGTGCCCGCCGGCGTGGTCAACGACATCGCCGCGGCCTTCGGGCTGGCCGAGGAGCTCGAGTTGGATCCGGTGGTCCGTATCGCCCGGGAGGACGGAACGGAGGTGGGGCTCGCGCGCAACCCGATCACGTTGTCGGCCACGCCCGCGACGTACCGCTCAGCCCCTCCGCGCCTGGAGCCGCGCGGTAGCGTGCACGGACCCGGCCCGGCGGTGGAGCGCTCTGACGCCCCGGGCCAGCGCACAGCATGAGCCCGGACCCCGCCGCCATCGACCTCGACCGGATCGTCGCCATCGACGTCCACACGCACGCCGAGCGCAACGCGGACGAGGATCAGGATCCGGTCACTGGCCAGCTGCTGAAGGCCGCCGCGCGGTACTTCGGCGCCGCACCGGTGCAGCCGACCGCCCAGGACGTGGCCGACTACTACCGGGAGCGCAACCTCGCCGCCGTGATCTTCACCGTCGACGACGAGGCGGGGATGGGCCGCCGGCGGCTGGGCAACGAGGACGTGCTCGCGGCGGCGGCTGCCAACCCGGATGTCCTCATCCCGTTCGCCAGCGTCGATCCGCACAAGGGAAAGCTCGCGGTCCGCGAGGCCCGGGAGCTCATCGCCGCCGGGGTCCGCGGCTTCAAGTTCCACCCCAACACCCAGGCCTTCTGGCCGGGCGACCGCGACCACTACCCGCTGTACGAGGTGATCGCCGAGGCGCGGCTGATCGCGCTGTTTCACTCCGGCACCACCGGGATCGGCGCCGGGCTCCCCGGTGGCGGCGGCATCCGCCTGAAGTACTCCAACCCGATGTCGGTGGACGACGTCGCCGCCGACTTCCCCGAGCTCGACATCATCCTCGCCCACCCCTCATTCCCCTGGCAGGACGAGGCCCTGGCGATCGCCGTGCACAAGCCGAATGTGTACATCGACCTGTCCGGTTGGTCGCCGAAGTACTTCCCGCAGAACCTGATCCAGTACACCAACACCCTGCTCAGGGACAAGATGCTGTTCGGCTCGGACTATCCGCTGATCACCCCTGACCGGTGGCTGGCCGACTTCGAGAAGCTGCCGATCAGGGACGAGGTCCGCCCGCTGGTCCTGAAGGAGAACGCGGCCCGGCTGCTGGGGTTGCGGGCGCGCTCGTAAGGCCCGGGGGCGCGGGGGCGCCGCGCGATTCGAGGCGGGGCGCGTCGCGCGGCGCGCGCATGGCGCACGGGTGTCGACCACACAACTGACCCCCGCGGCCGGTCAGGGCCGCGTCGCCCCATCGCCGCATGGCGACTACGGCACGCCTGACCCCCCGGCGGCCCACCGGGTGAGTCGTGTCGTCGCCACGATGCCGCTCGCGGAGCACCGTCCGCCGCGCCGCCAGACGACCCGCGGTCCGCGGCCAAGCGCGCCCTCACGGACGCCGCAGCGCCAGGGATGTCGTGGCGTGGCCGACCAGGTCGCCGCCGGCGTCGCGGGCGTGGGCGCTGACCTTGATCTCGATCGAGGCGTAGCCGACGCCGGCCGGAAGCGTCGTGTGGACGGCGCAGCCGGCGGCCGAGTCGAGCAGCGTGCACAGCAACCCCCCGTGAACGAGGCCGATCGGGTTGTAGCCGGACTCGTCGGGCGTGCACCGGAAGACGGCGTCGCCGTCGCCGATCGCGACGAGCTCGGCGCCGATCAGCCGGGCGATGGGTGGCGGGGGGAGCCGGCCGTCGATGATCGCCTGAAGGAGCTCGTGGCCCGGGAGCGCCGCGCCTGCGGCGGCCAGCGCGGCCGGGTCATGCCAGCTGACCGATTTGCTCCGCTCGGGTCCCCATCCCGAGGTCGGCCGGCCGTTCGACGGCGCCGACGAGATCGACATCAGGGCGCCTCGACGTTCTGGAGGCGAACCTGACCGCGAGCGACCAGCTTGTCGTCCTCCGGCCGCCGGATCTCGACGTCCCACAGCTGCTGCGTGCGCCCCTGGTGAACCGCGGTCGCGAGGACCCGCAGGCGGCCCGCTCGATGGGGACGCAGGAAGTCGGTGACGTTGGCCACGCCGACCGCCTGGCGGCCACTGTCCTTGACCGCCTGATAGGCGCCGGTGGTGGCGAAGGTCTCGATCACGGTCGTGTACAGCCCGCCGTGGACCAGGCCCCAGGGCTGATGGTGGCGCTCGTCGGCGGCGACCGACCCGGTGACCTTGGTCGGTCCGGACTCCTCGAACTCGATCTCGAGCAGCCGCATGAAGTCGCTCGGCCCGGACAGGTCCGGGGATGTGCTCATCACACCACCCGTCCGGAGGCGCGCACCGCCACGGCGGCCGTGCGGGCCTCGGCTGGAGCGCCGGCCGGTCGGCGCCTGGCCGCGAGCAGGCCGAGGCCGACGAGGCCGCCGACGAGCGAGATCGCAGCGACGACGAACCAGCTGCGCTGATAGACGGCCAGCGTGCCGGCGGCCGAGTGAGGGGAACCGAGGACCGCGATCAAGACGGCCACGCCGATCGCCAGCCCGATCTGGCGAAACATGTTCACGACCGCCGAGCCGGTGGCGAAGGAGTGCGGCGGCAGGGAGGACGTGCCGGTGGCCATCAGCGTCGGCAGGGTCAGACCCACTCCGATCCCCGTCAGGAGCATCCCACCGAGCATTTCACCGAAATAATCGGGCTGCAGGCCGACCGATAGCGCCCACCAGGCAGAACCGGCCGCGAAGATCGTCGAGCCCGTGGCGATGACCACGCCCGCCCCGAACCGCGCAGTCAAGCGGCCGGCCACCAGGAAGGAGAACAGCGGCACCATCAGCGGACCGGGGGCGATCGACAGTCCGGTCAGGAGTGCTGACCAATGCCAGACGTTCTGCGCCCAGAGCACTCGCGAGAGCAGCATGGCGCCGAACGCGGCGGAGAAGAACAGGGCCACGATCGAGGCGCCGGTGAACGACCGCAGGCGGAACAGGCCGCGGTCGACCAGGGGGTTGCGATGGCGGGCGGTGTGCGCGACGAACAACAGAAGGGCGACCGCGGCCAGGGCCAGGACAGTGATCGTCCTCGGGTCTCCCCAGCCCCACGTCCCGCCCTTCACCAGACCGAGCGAGAGGGCACCAACGCCGCCCGTGATGAGCAGCGCCGCGAGCCCGTCGGGGGCCGAGACCGGATGACCCTTGACCACAGGCAACCGACGCCAGCCCACGACGAGCGCAGCCAGCCCGATCGGCACATTGACCAGGAACACCCAGCGCCAGCTCGCGGCGACCAGCAGGCCCCCCACCACCGGCCCGAGGGCGGCGGCCAGCCCACCCACCGCGGTCCACGTGCGGATCGCACCCTGGCGGCGCTCCGGCGGGGACGTGGCGAGGATCAGCCCGAGCGAGGTCGGCGTCAGCAACGCCGCTCCGGCGGCCTGAACGACCCGGAAGGCGACCAGCATCGGGAGGCTGCTCGCGGCCGAGCACGCCGCGGAGGCGGCGACGAACACGGCCAGCCCGAGCAGGAAGCCCCGGTCGCGGCGATAGCGCTCGGCCAGCCGGCCGAACAACACGAGCAAGGCCGCGTACACGATGGCGTACCCGTTGAGGACCCAGGACAGGTCGGCCAGACCGCCGCCGTGAAGGCCGAAGTCCCTCCCCATCTGCGGGAGGGCGACGTTGACGATGAACAGGTCGAGCGCGGCAAGCACAACGCCGGCGCAGACGATGACCAGAACGAGCGTCG
This sequence comes from uncultured Solirubrobacterales bacterium, assembly GCA_963704385.1. GTDB lineage: Bacteria > Actinomycetota > Thermoleophilia > Solirubrobacterales > Solirubrobacteraceae > Palsa-465. Next base: position 2,331,831 of record OY969904.1, on the reverse strand, counting down.
GGGAGGCGTCGCGTCGCGAGGGCAGCTCCGACGGCTGACTTAGGATTTCCATAGCCAGCATCATACACAACTGGCTTAGCTTTGCCAAAGTCAGCTACAATGGACGCATGTCGAGCACCATTCGCATGACGGGGTCGCTGGACCCGCGCGAGGTCTGGACGGCCGATCGGTGCACACTGGCCAAGGCCGTCGAGGTGGTCAGCACCCGATCGGCGTTTCTGATCCTGCGCGAGGCCTTCTACGGCACGACGCGCTTCGATGACTTCGCCAGGCGCGTGGGGATCAGCGAACCGGTCGCCGCAGCCCGCCTGCGCGAGCTCGTCGACCAAGGACTGCTCGAGCGCGTGGACTACCAGGAGCCCGGGCAGCGAACCCGCCAGAGCTACGGCCTCACCGACAAGGGAGCCGACCTCCTTCCGGCGCTCGCCGCCCTCATGCAGTGGGGCGACAAGTGGCTCGACGATCGCGGCGGCCCCGTGGAGCTCCGCCACCGTGAATGTGGCGAGCCGGTCAGCGTCGAGCTCCGGTGCGCCGCCGGGCACCGCGTCGGCCCGGACGAGCTGGATCTGGCGCGACGCCGCAGCCGCCGCTAGGGCCGCCCTCCCGGCTCCCCCCACCTGCTGTCGCCGAAGTCCCGGGAGCGCTCGTCAGGCAACGGCGGGGTGTGTTCGGGCCCGTACCCGGCTTCGGTGAGCATGCGCCGCAGATCGGTGATCATCTGCACGTCGACGTCCTTGCCGCGCGGCGGCGTCAGCACCTCGGTCTCGGGCCCGAGCGCGACCCTGACCTTCCCGTTGTGCTCCTCGGTCACGGTTCCGACCGCCCCGAGCAACGACAGCACGGCGCGCCATTCGACATTGTGGCTGGCGGGATGGCCGAGGATCTTCTCGAGCGTGTCACGATGGTGATTGTTGAGGTGCGCTTCCATCCATCCTCCGTCCGGGCGAAGAAGGGCTCGGTTGTGTTGCGAGCGTACCCGACGAGCTAGCCGCGTGGAGGTACCCGCTCGGCGCGCTCACAGGACCTTGCGGTACCAGCGCGCGGCGCTTCCCGCTGGGCAGTTCTCGATCACACCCACTGTCTCGTATCCGAGGCGCTCGTACAGGCCCCGAGCGAGCAGGTCGTAGGCGTGAAAGACGACAAGCGCGCAGCCTCTGCGCCGTGCCTCGTCCTCCGCGCGGTCGAGAAGCGCGCGCGCCAGCCCGCGATTGCGCAGCGATTCGTCGACCCACAGCGCCTGCAGCTCGCAGTACCCGCCCCAGGCGATGCCGGAGACGCCCGCCACGACCTCACCGTCCTCGCCCCGAGCGAAGATCCCGAACTCCCGCTCGTCACCCAAGCCGGCAGCAGCGATCGCGGCGGCCGCGACCTGCTCCTCCAGGAGCGCCACGTCGGCCGCGGCGGGCGAGTCCTCGACGACGAGTTCGGGCCACCCGCCCGCCGCTTCGGGCCCGGGCGGTCGCATCGCGGCGATCGCGTTGGTCAGGTCCCGAGTATTTTCGCCTTGGCGGCCGCGAACTCCTCATCGGTCAGGGTGCCGTCAGCGTGCAGCTCCCCGAGCCGTTTGAGCTCGTCGTAGTCGATGGCGGGAGCCGCCGCGGGGGGCGCTGCCTGTGGCGGGGGCGCGGGCTGCTGGTCGCCTGAGCCCTCGTCGTAGCCCTCTTCGTAGCCCCGCTGACGGCCGCCGTGCCTGCCCGCTGCGTAGGCCGCTCCTCCGACCAGCAGCGCCGTCCGACGGCGGGCACGTCGACGAACAAATCCCATTACGTCCTCCTCATCGTCGATGGTGTTGACATCACGGCCCCGTGATCTTCGGGGCGCCGAGACATCGGTAGCATCCCGCTAAGCGACCGCCGCGGCATCACCCAAAACGGGCGAAAGGGCGCACGTCAATCCGTCGGCCCGGCCCGGTACGCGGCGGCTGTACCGCACGTGCAGCGTGTCCGTCGGCCCCACCCGTAGAGCGTCGGGCAGCGCCCATACGGATGTCGCCCAGCTTGACGACGGCCACCTCCAGGGATCGAGCGTGTGGACGACGGCGCCGTGCAGGTGCGCGCGGAACGTCACCGCGACCGCGTTGACCGATGCCGTGGTTGTCACGGCGAGCTCGGCGGACGCATCGACGATCGGTCGTTCGTAGCTTCCGAGGACCACGGTGGCCAGCGTGGCCGGCGGGCCGACCGGTGGCCAGCCGGCCAGGACCTCGGCTTCGGTCGGGTTATTCACGGGCCCCGGGAAGGCCGCGTCGAGCAGGGGCTGGAACTCGATCCCGTAGAGCTGCCGCCACCGCTCGATGGCCCGGGCGCCGATCGCGCGCTGCCTGGCGTCGGCATCAGGAACGCAGAGCGGGCGAGCCAGTAGCTCGAGAGTGTGCGGAATGAGCCGCGCACCCGGTTTCAGCAGGCGGCGCCGGGCGTCGAGCGTCGTCTCCAGGATCTCCTCCTCTAACGGCTCGTTGCCGATCACCTCCGTCACGAGCAGGTCCGCCCGCTCGGGCAGTTCGATGTCTCTGGACCAGCCGCGGATGAGGGTCACTCGGTCCTGCACGCCGTTGCAGGCGAACACGCGCTCGGCGACGTCGGCGATATCGCTGGCCTCGACGGCGTAGACGTGACGGGCGCCCGCACGAGCCGCGGCGATCGCCAGTACACCGCTACCGGTGCCAATGTCGAGCACGACGTCCTGGGGTCGCACCGCAGTGCTCAGCGCGGCGATGTAGTCACACGTGCGGCGGTCATCGTGGAGCATGCGCGCGTGCTCAACGGGATCGGCCCACCCCCTGGTCGGGATGCGATCAGCGTCTGGCGGCCTGAGCGCACCCTCCTCGATCAGCGTGTTGATGACGCCGACGGTGGGCAGGAAATCAGTCGAGCCGTTCTTCTCGCTCTCGAGCCGCTGGATGGCCGCCCCGAGGCTGAGCGGCCGCACGAACATAGACAGCATCGTGAACCCCTTCGGGCCCACGTCGATGATCGTCCCGTCCGGCGCGTCGACCAGGACGTGCCCAGCGGCATCCAGGCGCGTCCGGATACCTGGCGCGAGCTGCAGGCGCGTCTGGGCTGACGTCATGCTCCTGCTTCGGCCGCCTCTCGATCCTCCTCGACCGCGGCGATCAGCGCCTGGGTGGGGATGCGGCCCGTTCCAATCAGCTCCCCGCCGGAATGGCGAATAGCTGACGCCAACGGGCCTGCCCATGTGTTCTCCCAGACCACGATGGCCGCCGTGCTCCCGGGCTCCAAATCGGCGCCAACCCGCTCGACGTCCTCCGAGGCCAGTAGGAGCGACAGGTCCGCCTCGAGCGCGCGCAGCTCGCCGACGTCACTGTCATCGCTATCCCGTAGCTCGGCCGTCTCCACGGTGCCGTCGTCCCCCCGCGTGACCAGCATGAGATCGAGCACCCGTATCGTGCCGCTGGCCATCAGCTTCTTCAGCTCCTCGGCCATAGCCCCAGAGAAATCCGCCTTGTCCGCGGGAAACCCGACCACGAGGTAGTCGACCGGCCCGAGCTGGTCAATGTCGATATCGGCCATCTGCGCCCTCCGTCTGTGCGTCCGAATTGTTGTTGAGCGGTCGCAGCATATGACCGCGCCGATGGGTTCGAGTCACCCCATTCGGGTGATCCGCCCAGCCGACGGATCCCGCTAGCGGCAGCGCTGAATTCGGGTCCGGACGCACTTACTTGCGACGCGCCTTAGAGTGCCATCCACACTCCGTCCACAGGAGGTCCGATGGGTTTCGACCAGTACCACGAGCCGCCCGACGAGCTACCGGCCGCCACGAGGACGTTCGCGCGCCTGTGCGCTTCGCTGACCGAGGAGGCCGAGGCTATCGGCTGGTATCAGCAGCGGATCGCGATCGAGACCGATCCCGAGGCGCTGGCCGTCATGCGCGACGCCCAGGGCGAGGAGTTCAAGCACTTCAGCATGGACCTCGAGTTCCTGCTCCGGCGCACCCCGCCGTGGCGGGAGATCGCCCAGGGGATCCTGTTCCGGACCGGCGACATCGTCGAGCGCGGCGAGGAGGCCGAGGCCGAGACGTTCGAGGAGGACGGAACCGCAACGGCCGGGATCTCCGGCGACGGGTCGCTGGGGATCGGCAGCTTGAGGGGGGTGTCGTGATGGATCACCTACTGCGTGGGTTGGCGCCAATCAGCGACGCCGGCTGGGCGCTGTTGGACGAGGAGGCGCGGGCCCGCCTGTCGCCGGCTTTGGCCGCTCGTCGCCTGGTTGATTTCTCAGGTCCGCACGGCTGGGAGTACTCGGCCAGCAACCTCGGGCGCACCTCCGCGGTGTCGGCCGCCCCCGCTGACGGGATCTCGGGGCTGGCCCGAAAGGTGCTCCCGGTGGTCGAGCTGCGCGCCGATTTCGAGCTGGCGCGCTCGGAGCTCGACGCCGGCGACCGTGGTGCCGACGACGTCGATCTGGGCGCACTCGACCAGGCCGCCCATCGGATCGCCGTGGCCGAAAACACGGCCGTATTCCACGGCTGGAAGGGCGCGGTCACGGGAATCGCCGAGGCCTCGCCCCAAGAGCAGGTTTCCCTGGGCAAGTCTGCCGACCGCTATCCGGGGCACGTCGCGGGCTCGGTCGAGCAGCTGCTCTGCAGCGGGATCGCCGGTCCATACGGGCTCGCCCTCGGGCCCGAGCAGTACCGCCGCGTGGTCCAGACCACCGAGCACGGCGGCTATCCGCTGCTCGACCATCTGGCCAAGATCCTCGAGGGCCCGATCGTCTGGGCGCCGGGAGTGAAGGGCGCGGTCGTGATCAGCCTCCGGGGCGGCGATTTCACCTTCCACTCAGGCCAGGATCTGTCGATCGGATATCAGGCCCACACGACCGACACGATCCAGCTCTACCTCCAGGAAAGCCTCACCTTCCACGTCGCCACGCCCGAAGCGGCCATCGCCCTGAAGCCCTAGGCCCCTCCGCTCGGGGTCAACCCGCCGGCGGCGCCACGCGCTCGCGTACGGCGAGCTCGGCGACCTCCAGCCGGCGCACCTTCAGCTCGCCGATCTCGAGCTTCGCGATCACGCCGCGGCGGATGGCCAGCCGCCCGATGGCCAGCACTCCGACCGCGCCGGCCAAGGTGGCCAGCGACCCGATGGCCATCGCCCCGACCGCCAGCGCCCCGATCGACGCCGCCGGCAAGCTCCGCGCCGCGGGCTTCTGGGGTTTGCTCTGAACCAAGACTCGCATGACTCCTCACTTTCCGGCGCCCTGCAGCCGCGTCCTGCACAATGACACCCTAATGAGCGACGACTGGCGCCTGCACGCCGACCTCCACGAGCAGCACCATGCCGTCGATCTACGCGGTTATCTCGACGCCGAGAAGCTGGAGCACGAGCTCGACGAGTCCTTCCAGGAACGGGTGGCGATGACGTACGACGACGCCGAGGTGTTCTGCTACGCCGGCTCGCGCGAGCAGGCCGCGAAGGCGGAGCAGCTGATCCGTTCGCTGGCCGCCCAGCACGGTTGGCAGATTGACACCGACATCAAGCGCTGGCATCCCGTGGCCGAGGAGTGGGAGGACCCGGACGAGGCGCTCCCGGCGAGCGAGGCGGAGCGCGACGCCGAGCACGGGGAGCTGATCGAGCGCGAGCGCGACGAGGAGCAGGCCACTGGCCACCCGGACTTCGAGGTCCGGGTGCAGTGCCGCAGCCACCACGACGCGGTGGCGATCGCCAAGAGGCTCGAGGCCGAAGGGATCCCGAGCCTCCGGCGTTGGCACTACCTCCTGATCGGCGCCACCGACGAGGACACCGCCAACGCTCTGGCCGAGCGCATCCGGGGCGAGGCGCCCGAGGGGAGCGAGGTCACCGCCCTGGGCACGCTGCACGAGGTTCGGGCCGTGGCGCCGGCCAATCCGTTCGCCATCTTCGGAGGTCTGGGCGGCTAAGGACTCCGCCCGGCCTGCGTCAGCTGGCGCAGGCCTGACAGGCGCCGTGGAGCACGATCTCGTGCTCGGCGACCTGCATGGGAACGCGATGGCTCAGCTTCTGGATCGCGCGCTCGAGCTCCGAGTCGCTGAACGGCATGACCGTGCCGCAGCTGTCGCAAACCAGGTGGTGATGGTGCCCGTGCCCGGCGCGGATCGGCTCGTAACGGGCCATCGCCTGCCCGACCTGGACCTTCTGGACCAGCCCCAACCGCTCGAGCTCGTCGAGGATCCGGTAGATGCTGGCGCGCCCGACGGGACGGGAGCCGGAGCGCAGCGCGTCTTCGATCTCCAGCGCTGACCGGGCGCAGGCCTGGGAGTCCAGCAGCTCCAGCAGGGCCCGGCGGGCCGCGCCGGTGTGGTGCTTGCTCTCGGCCAGCACGCGCTGTGCGTGGTCCGCCCAGCTCTCGATCGGTGCTCGCGCCATCGATCGCAGTCTAGCCTCGCCCTCGGCGGTAATAAGAATAAGAATGAGTCTCAGTAGTGTGGTAGCCTAGTAGGCATGGCCGCCAGCATCCGTCGCAGCGCATTGCCGTTCGTGGTTGCCTGCGCGTTGCTCGCCGCAGGCTGCGGCTCCTCCTTCTCGGGGGCGGACCCAGGAGGCCCGGGCCAGGTCGTCGCCGTGGGGGCGGAGAACGAATACGCAAACGTGATCTCCCAGATCGGCGGCAAGTACGTCGCCGTCACCGCGATCGAGAGCAACCCGAACACCGACCCGCACACCTTCGAGGCCAGTCCGAGCGTCGCCAACGCGGTCAGCGCCGCCGGGCTGATCGTTCAGAACGGCGTCGGCTACGACACGTACATGAACAAGATCGAGGCCGCCTCGCCCAGCTCCTCGCGCAAGGTGATCGACGTCCAGCAGCTCCTCGGGCTGCCGGACTCGACTCCCAACCCGCACCTCTGGTACAAGCCCGGCACGATGCCGGCGGTGGCAAAGGCGGTCGCCAGCGCACTGTCGGCGATGCAGCCGACCCACGCCGCCTACTTCGAGGCGAACGTGGCGAAGTTCGACCGGTCGCTCGCCCCGTGGTATCAGGCGCTCGAGCAGTTCCGGACGCAATACCCAGGAACGCCGGTAGCGACGACGGAGCCGGTCGGCGACTACATGCTCCAGGCGGCGGGCACCGACAACATGACCCCGTTCACCCTGCAGGCGGACATCATGAACGGGGTCGACCCGGCGCCGCAGAACGTCACCCTCCAGGACCAGCTGTTCGCCCAGCACCGCGTCAAGGTGTTCCTCTACAACCAGCAGGTGACCGACACACTGACGCAGACGTTTCTGAGCGCCGCCGCCAAGTACGGCGTGCCCGTGGTCGGCGTCTACGAGACGATGCCGCCGGGCTACGACTACCAGGCGTGGATGCTGGCCGAGGTGCAGGCGCTGCGCCGGGCCGTCGCCGATCACGTCTCGACCGAGAAGCTGTGAGTGACGGATCGCCCACCGAGGTCGCCGACCGGGTTCTCACGGTCGATGGGATCAGCGTCCGGCTCGGTGGTCGCGACGTGCTCGACGACGTCCGCTTCGCGATCGCGCCCGGTGAGTTCACGGGGCTGATCGGCTCCAACGGCGCCGGCAAGACGACGCTGTTCCGCGTGATCCTCGGGCTCCAGGCTCCGACGCGCGGTCGGGTGCTGATCGGCGGCCGTCCCCGCTCGCGTCGCGATCCGATGATCGGCTACGTGCCCCAGAAGTACCTGCTGGACCCGGACGTGCCCCTGCGGGCCCGGGATCTGGTCGGTCTCGGCCTGGACGCCAACCGGCTCGGGATTCCCATGCCGTCGCGGGCGCGCCGTGCGCGCGTCGAGGAGATGCTGGCCGCGGTCGAGGCGGAGGGCTTCGCCGACGCCCGGGTCGGTCGCCTGTCCGGCGGCGAGCAGCAGCGGGTGCTGATCGCTCACGCGCTGATCAGTCGCCCACGACTCCTGCTCCTCGACGAGCCCCTGGCCAACCTGGATCTGCGCAGCGGCCACGAGATCGTGATCCTGCTGGCCCGGCTCGCGGCGCAGCAGCGGATCGCCGTGCTCATCTCCGCTCACGAGATGAACCCCCTGCTCGAGGCCATGGACCGGATCGTGTACCTCGCCGGTGGACGGGCCGCGAGTGGGACGACCGATGAGGTCGTCCGCAGCGAGGTGCTCAGCCAGCTCTACGGCCACCCGGTCGACGTCCTCCACGTCCACGGGCGGGTCCTCGTGGTGGCCGGGCGCCACGACGAGACGGGAGCGATCGACGGCGACGTGCCCGCTCGTTCACTCGAGGTCGTGCAGTGAGCGACTTCCTGGCCCCGATCTTCGGCCCCGGGTTCTTCGAGAGCGCCACGGTCCACAGCGCCCTGCTCGTGGGAGCAGCGGTCGCCCTGGTCTCGGGCGCGGTGGGCGTGTTCGCGGTCATCCGTGGCCAGTCGTTCGCCGGCGAGGCGCTGTCCGACGTCGGCGCCACCGGGGCCTCGGCCGCCTTCCTGGCCGGGGTCGGTCCGCTCTGGGGCTTTTTGACGGCCGGAATCGGCGCGGCCGCGGCGATGGAGCTGATCGGGATCCAGCGTCCGCGCGGGCGCGACCTGGCCACCGGCATCGTGCTCGGAGCGAGCCTCGGTCTGGCCGCGCTGTTCCTGTACCTCGACACGACGTACCGAAGCACGACCGGCGCGACCGTGACGATCCTGTTCGGTTCCGTGTTCGCGCTCGACCCGGCCACCATCCCGGCGATCGTCGTCCTCAGCCTGTTCGCGCTCGGGGTTGTCGTGCTCATCCAGCGCCCGCTGCTGATGAGCTCGGTCAACCCCGACCTCGCCGTCGCCCGCGGCATTTCGGTCCGACTGATCGGGGGTGTGTATCTCCTGGCGCTGGCCGTGGCCGTGTCGCTCGCGGCCCTGACCATCGGCGCGATCCTCGGCACGGCACTGCTCATTGGTCCGGCGGCCACCGCCCTGCGGCTGACCAGACGACCGGGCGCGGCGATGCTCGCGGCAGCCGGCATCGGGGTGGCCGCGACCTGGGCCGGCGTCGTCCTGGCCTACGACAGCTTCTCCTGGCCGCCACGCGATCATGGCTGGCCTGTCAGCTTCTTCGTCGTCACGCTGATCCTGGCCCTGTACCTGCTCGCGGGCCTGGCGCGCCGTCGGCCGACGCACGGGTAGGCGAGATGTTCTCGGGCTTCATGGTCAACGCGTGGACGGTGGCCACGATCGTGGCCGTGGTGGCCGGCGTGGTCGGGTTCTTCACCGTGCTGCGCGGGTCGGCCTTCGTCGCCCATGCGATCCCCAACGGCTCGTTCGCGGGCGCGGCCGGCGCCGCCCTGCTGGGCATCAACGCGCTCATCGGCCTTGGCGTGTTCTCGCTCCTCGGGGCGCTCGGGATCGGCTGGCTGGGACGCCGCGGGCGCCACGACGTCGCCACCGCGCTCACACTGACCTTCATGCTCGGCCTGGGCGCTCTATTCCTGAGTCTGAGCGCCGAGTACGCCCCCGAGGTCTACTCGCTGCTGTTCGGCGAGGTGCTCGGGATCAGCGCCAACGAGGTGTGGCCGACGGCCGCGCTGGCCGCGGTTTGCGTCACGGCGATCGCCCTGCTCTACCGGCCGCTGATGCTCTCCTCGGTGCTCGGCGACGTGGCCGAGTCGCGGGGCATCTCGGCCTTCGCGATGGAGATCTGCTTCCTGCTGGTCATCGCGCTGGCCACGACGATGACCGTCCCGGTGGTTGGCACGCTGTTGATCTTCAGCCTGATGATCGGCGCGCCGGCCGCCGCGCGTTCCTTCACCGACAGGCCCTCGCAGGCGATGCTCCTGTCGGTGGCGATCGCGCTGCTCTCCGTGTGGGCCGCGATCGCGCTGTCCTACACGACCAACTATCCGGTCGGCTTCTTCGTCGGCGCGATCAGCGCCGCCTGCTACGCGACCGGGCGGGCGTGGGCCGCCGGGGCGCGCTCGGCGCCGGCGGTAGCGCCGGCGGGATAGCGCCGATCTGAGAACGCGTCTTGCTCTCAGGCGTTTGGCCGTCGCCCGCGTGTGGTGGACACTGCGTCCATGAACGAGCATCGCACCCACACCGATCATCCGCACGACCACCAGCCGGGCTGCGGCCACACGGCGGTCACCCATGGCAACCACGTCGACTACCTGCACGACGGCCACCTGCACCACCCCCACGAAGACCATATCGACGAGCACGTTCTCGAGGTCGACGCCGAGCACCCGGAGCGCTGTACTCCCGACCACGGCTGCGACGGTCACGACGTCGAGCACGTGCACGGCCCCGACTGCGGCCACGAGGCGGTCCCCCACGGCGATCACGTCGATTACCTGGTCGGCGACCACCTGCACCACCCGCACGACGACCATTGCGACGACCACGGCCGGGTCGTGGTCACGGCCTGACGGTCATCCTCAGCCGCCATATCCGGTGGCAGGCTCCGGTGGGGTCCACTAGCCTGCGACCGGATGGATCCCGAGCTCCGCGATCGCTGGCTGGCCCATGCCCAGCAGCTGATCGACGGCGCCGGCCTGCGCTCGGGGGCCGCTCGCACCGCCGTGGTCGAGCTTCTGGCCCGCGACGGCCAGTGTCTGCTGAGCGCCCAGGAGATCACCGACCGTCTGCGCGCCCAGGGGACCGGATCGGCCGCCTCGGTGTATCGGGTGGTCGACGAGCTGTTCGAGCTCGGCCTGCTGCATCGGCTCGACGGCCGCGACGGGATCGCGCGCTTTGAGATCGCCGACCCTCAACGACACCACCATCACTTCGTCGACGAGCAGACCGGCGACGTGGAGGCCTTCTCGGACGAGGCGCTCGAGGAGGCGATCGCCGGCGTCGCTCAGCGCCTGGGCGTAGAACTGAGCGGCCACGACGTGGTGCTCCGTGGGGCGCGTGGCTCCACCACGCGGACCCAGTAGAACCTGATCGAGCGCTAGGCGACAGCGGCCAGAGTTGCCGCCCGCCGGTCTCGCACCCGCTCCACCTCGACCCCGACGCCGTGCCGGGGGGCCAGCGTGATTCCGCGCAGGACCACGGGGTCTGGTCGGTCGCGCAGCGTACGCAGTTCGACGGCCGGGATCGCGACCCGAAGCACCTCGGCCATCTCCGCCTGGGCCAGAGCGGCGCCCAGGCACCGGCGGATGCCACCCCCGAACGGCAGCCACGTGTACGACTCGGCCCGCTCGTCCAGAAAGCGCTCGGGCCGGAACTCCTGCGCGCGCGGGTAGAGGTCCTCGCGCATCTGCACGAGCACGATCCCCGGATAGACCTTGACGCCGGCGGGCAGCTCCCACCCGGCCACGGTCCGGGGCTGTGTCAGCGTTCGTTCGGCGGCGTCGATCACGGGGCGCAGGCGGAGCGTCTCCTTGACCACGGCATCGAGATACGAGTCTCCGTCTGCTGCTTCGATCTCGGAGCGGAGCCGCTCGAGCACGGCTCGGTTGCGGAGCAGCAGGTCAAACGCAAACGCCAGCTCGGTCGCGGTCGTCTCGTGACCGGCGCTCAGCATCGTGAACAGCTCGTCGCGGAGCTCCGCGTCGGTCATCGATCGACCCTCGTCGTCTACGGCTCGGAGCAGGAGCGAGAGCACGTCGGCCCGCGCCTCCAGGTCGGGCTCGCACCGGCGGCGGGCGATCTCCTCGAGCAGCAGCCGATCGGCCGCCTCGAGGCGCCGGATGAACCGGTGGCCGGGGCTGAACCGGCCATAGTCCCGGCGCGCGAGCGGAGTGAGCATGAACAGCGGGCTCGAGTCGATCACGGCGACCAGCGCGGCCCGGAGCCTCGCGACCCGGTCCGGGTTGGTGACCCCGAATACGGCGCGGCAGATGACCTCGAAGGTCAGGGCCCGCATGCGCTGGCGCAGCACCAGGCGGGTTCCCGGGCGCCAACCCGAGATCTCGCGCTCGGCCACCTCGCGGACGACGGAGCGGAAGGCGGCCACGCGCGAGCCCTGGAACGGAGGGAGCAGGAGCTTGCGCTGTCGCATGTGCTCCGGCCCATCGAGCACGAGGACCGAGTGCGGGCCGAGCACCGGCTCCATGAACGAGTTGGCCTCGCCGGCCAGCAGGTCCGACTGATCGCCGGTGAACAGCTCGCGGATGGCGCCCGGATCCGCCACGTAAACGCCGGTGCCGAACACCGGGAACCGGGCCGTGAACACGTCGCCGTAGCGGGCGTGCCACGCCCCCAGCGTCTGGAGCGGCCTAGCGGTGAGCCGGGCCAGATTCACAGCGGCCGGAGCGCGGGGACCGGGTGGGAGCGGCACCGCGTCGAAGTCTAAGCGGCGGGTTCGGGCCGCCCGTTGCGAGAGACTGCGGGCGTGGAGATCGCGACCACGGACTACCACACGGCCGGTGAGCCGTTTCGGATCGTCGAGGAGGACGTGATCGACATCCCGGGCGCGACTGTCCGTGAGCGCCGCGACTACGCCGCGCGCTCGCAACACGTGGAGCGCGTGCGCCGGATGCTGTGTCACGAGCCCCGCGGACACGCGGATATGTACGGCGGCTTTCTCGTCCCGGCCGATGACGACGGCGCCGACTTCGGCGTGCTGTTCTGGCACAAGGACGGCTACTCGACCGCGTGCGGGCACGGAACGATCGCGCTCGGCGCCTGGGCGGTCGATTCCGGGCGCGTGGCGACTCCCGAGGACGGCGAGCGTGACGTGACGATCGACGTCCCCTCGGGCCGCGTCGTGGCCAGGGTCCGCAGGCGCGGCGGGGCTGTCGAGAGCGTCACCTTTCGCAACGTCCCGGCGTTCGTCATCGCCCGGGGCGTGGCCGCAGGCGGAGGCGAGGTGGACGTGGCCTACGGCGGCGCCATCTACGCCTTCGCGCCGGCCGATCGCTGGGGTCTGCGGGTCGCGCCCGAGTACCTGACCGACCTGATCGCGGTCGGCCGCGAGGTCAAGGGCGACCTCGAGGGCAGCGACGTCTCGCGACACCCCGATGACGACCGCCTGTCGGGCGTATACGGCACCGTCCTGTTCGAGGAGCTGGGACCTCGGCACCAGCGAACCGTTGCCATCTTCGCCGACGGAGAGGTTGATCGCTCGCCCACTGGGTCGGCAACGTCGGCCCGAACCGCGCTGCTCCTTGACGGCGGAGCGCTCACCGAGGGTGATTGGTGGCGCGCCGAGTCGATCGTCGGCACGACCTTCCGGGCCCGGGCCGTTGGCCAGGCACCGGAAGGGCTCCTGACCGAAGTCGAGGGGACGGCTTTTCGCACCGGCGAGCACCGCTTCTTCCTGGACGAGCGCGACCCATTGGGAACGGGTTTCGTCCTGCGTTGAGGTTGCCCGGGACTCTCCTACTGGCATATAGTCGGCCAGGGCCATTCAGGTCCGCGAGGAGCTGCGCTGGTGCCAGGGCTGTCAGTAACACCTGCTGAAACGTCGCCTTCGCTGGCCGCGATCGTCGCGCTGGTCGATCCGGACCTGCCCGAGTATCGGAACCAGACCTCCCCGGACGGAATGATGACGATCGTGTTCACCGACATCGAAGGCTCGACGGCCATGATGGAACGACTCGGCGAGGACGAGTGGGTGGAGATGATGCTGGCTCACAACAGGCTCGTCCGGGACAAGGTCGCCGAGCGGGGCGGGGACGTCGTCAAGTCTCAGGGGGACGGGTTCATGCTCGCGTTCGCGAGCGCCGGCGCCGCCCTCAGGTTCGCGGTCGAGTTGCAGCGGGCCGTGGCGGAGCACAGCGCGACCGATCCCGAGCGGTCGATGCGCGTGCGCGTCGGGATGCACACCGGCAACATGTTCCAGCTCGAGGGCGATTTCCTCGGTCGGTCGGTGGTGCTGGCGGCCCGGATAACAGGTCGGGCCCGGGGCGGCGAGGTGCTGGTGTCAGCCGCCTCCAAGGAGTACACCGAACGCCTCGGGCGATGGGACTATGGCGAGCCGACTTCGCTCAGCCTCAAGGGGCTGGCCGGCGCTGAGCGTGTGTACTCGATCGACTGGCGAGCCGCCGACTGAGCCCGTCGACGCGGCCCCGTGCGCTCCCCTGCGCCCGGCCTGGGCTTGGGCGACGGCCGGGCCGGCCCTGATAACAACCGCGCGATGCCTTCCAACCTAGGCGCGGCCATCTACGGCCTGATCACGGTCGGCGCGCTTCTGGCCGCCGAGTCGGCCGGGAGCGAAACCTACGCCGAGACCATCGGCGCGGTCTTGCTGACCCTGCTGGTCTACCTGCTCGCGCACTCGTACGCCGAGTCCGCCTCCCAGCGCCTGGAGCGCGGCGAACGAATCAGCCTCGGGGAACTCGGGCGCACGCTGGCCGGCCAGGTGCCGATCCTGTTCGGCGCCACCGTTCCCCTGTTGGCGCTGCTGGTCGAATGGGCCATCGGAGCGTCGCTCTCGACTGCGGTGACCGTCGCCGTCTGGACCTCGGCAGCCATGGTCGCGATCGTCGAGATCGTCGCCGGAGTGCGCGCCAAGCAGACCGGGCGCGACCTGGTTCTACAGAGCCTCTTCGGCGTGGTGCTCGGCGTCCTGATAATCGCCCTGCGGCTGCTCCTCCACTAGGCCGGGAGGGCGTGTGGCGGTGGCTCGCAAGAGCCTGGCCGAGAGCGCCCGCAGGTGATCGACTAGCTCGGGCGGCTCGCGGACCTCGAAGTCGACGCCGAGCATGGCGATCCGCAGCGCGAGCCATCCGAGGTTGTCGTCACCGGTCAGGTATTCACAGCTGTGGGCGTCGATCGGTTGGATCGTCCCCCACTGCGACGGGACTCGGCCGCTCAGCTGGTCGGCCCCGACGTGCAGCCTGACCCGGGCCTCGAAGCGAGTCGGGGCTCCCGCGATGCTCTGCCTCACGTAGGCCGCGGCGTCGTGAGCCGGGATCTGGCGGGGGGCAAACCGCAGGCCGGCCGGCGCCGGGCGCGCGAGGCGGTCGACGCGGAAGGTCCGCCAGTCCTCGCGGTTGCGGTCCCAGGCCACGAGGTACCAGCGCTGGCCGAGATTGACCAGGCTATGAGGCTCGACCACGCGCCGGCTGTCGGTCCCATCGCGGCTTCGATACGCGAACCGGAGGCACTCGCCGTCGCGGCAGGCGGCGGCGATGACCGTCAGGTCCTGGGGCTCGACCGTCGGACCGCCCAGAGGCGGCGCGATCATCGCGGAGCCGAGCGCTCGGACGCGCCGGCGCAGGTGAGCGGGAAGGACCTGCTCGAGCTTGACGAGCGCACGCACGGCCGTCTCCTCGATGCCGGTGACCGAGGCGCGGGCCGCCGTCCTGAGCCCGACCGCGATGGCGATCGCCTCGTCGTCGTCGAGCAGCAGCGGTGGCATCGCCGTTCCAGCCCGCAGCCGGTAGCCCCCCGCGGGACCGGTGACCGACTCGACCGGATAGCCGAGATCGCGCAGCCGCTCCACGTCGCGGCGGATCGTCCGGCCCGACACCTCGAGCCGCTCGGCCAGTTCGCCGCCAGGCCAGTCGCGGCGTGCCTGGAGCAACGAGAGGAGCTGCAGGAGCCGGCTCGAGGTCTCGGTCACGGCAGATCTCATGATCGCCGAGATTGAGGACGGATCTTGACCTAAACCCGAATTACGGTGTCCCAACTGTTCAACCACCCGAAGGGAGCAGAATGGCCGAGCGAGACGGATACATCCCCGGCGTCCCCTGCTGGATCGACACCAACCAGCCCGACCCAGAGTCTGCCGTCGCGTTCTACAGCGGCCTGTTCGGCTGGGACTGCCAGGACGCGATGCCGCCGGGATCGCCAACCAAGTACTTCATCGCGCGGATTCGCGGGGGCGACGTGGCGGCCATCGGGTCGGTTCCCGAGGGCGCGCCGCCGACCGCGATGTGGAACACCTACGTCTGGGTGCAGAGCGCGGATGAGACCGCCTCGAAGGTGCGCGACGCGGGCGGCGCAATGCTGATGGAGCCCTTCGACGTCATGGACGCCGGCCGCATGGCGGTGTTCGCAGACCTGGAGGGGGCCGCGTTCTGCGTGTGGCACGCCAAGCGGCACAAGGGCGCGCAGATCGTCAACGAGGACGGCTCGCTGACCTTCAACGGTCTGAACACGCGCGACCCCGGAGCCGCGAAGTCGTTCTACGGCGCAGTGTTCGGATGGCGCACTCTGGAGATGGGCGGCGGCAACGAGGCGTGGACGTTGCCCGGCTACGGCGACTACCTCGAGCGCGACCGGCCCAACATCCGACAGGAGATGGCCGCCGTGGGTGCGCCGGCCGGGTTCGAGGACGTCGTGGCGAGCCTGAACCCGATTCCTGAGGACGAGCACGGCGTCCCCGCCCACTGGAGCGTGACGTTCTCGGTGGACGACGTCGATGCCACTGCCCGCAGGGCGGCGGAGCTCGGCGGCAGGGTCGTCGTCGCGCCGTTCGACGCCCCTTGGGTCCGCACAACCGTGATCGCCGATCCCCAGGGAGCGACGTTCACGGCCACCAAGTTCGTCCCCGAGAACCGGGAGGTCACCGCCGCCGCGGACGCCACGGTAAGCGCCGCCTGAGGCAGCCGGTCTCTCCCCCGCAAGCCGAGGCGGGTCGCTCATCACCCGCCTCGGCTCCCGGTGAAGCCACCCGGCCGTGGTAGAACGTCTTTTGATGACTCGCCGGGCGAACCAAGGCGGTTCCTCCCAAGGGCGCGGCCGCGCTCACGGTCGGCGGCTGGGCGCCATCGCCGGGAGTGTGCTCCTTGAGACCGCCGCGTTGTGGGTGCGCAGTGGCCGGCTCGGTGGCAACGTCGTCGTCCGCTGCCGGCACGGCCACCTGTTCACGACGCTCTGGATTCCCGGCGCTTCGCTCAAGTCGCTTCGTCTGGGCTGGTGGAGAGTTCAGTACTGCCCGGTCGGCCGTCACTGGACCGTCGTCACCCCGGTCAGAGAGGCCGACCTGAGCGCCCGCGAGCGGCGCGGCGCGAGGCGGCATCACGACATCGGGATTCCGTAGCTGTCATCGTCCGGTTCGGCGAAGGGCCTCGGTTAGCGGGTCGGCGGTCAGGCGCTCCGGGTGGGTGGCCGACCCCGCCTTGGGATCGGCCTTGCCTGGTGAGGCATCCGACCGGTGTCATCGAGGGCTCGTCGTAGCAGCATCTCGATGTGGGCGTTGAGGCTGCGGAACTCGTCGGAGGCCCACCGGGCCAGCGCGTCGTGCACCGCTGGGTCCAAGCGCAGCGGCACCTGCTTGCGCTCGCGGCTCACGTATAGAGGGTTCCGGTGTTGACGACCGGGGACGCCGGTTGGTCACCGCAGAGAACGACCAGCAGATTGCTGACCATCGCCGCCTTGCGCTCCTCGTCGAGCTCGACGATCCCGCGCTCGTCGAGCCGGGAAAGGGCAAGGTCGACCATCCCCACGGCGCCTTCGACGATCCGCGAGCGGGCCGCGACGACCGCGTTGGCCTGCTGGCGGCGCAGCATCGCCTGGGCGATCTCCGAGGCATAGGCCAGATGACTGATGCGCACCTCAACGATCTCCACTCCGGCGATCGCGACCCGCTGGGCCACCTCGCTGGCGAGCTCTGCCGCGACCACATCGACCGAGCCGCGCAACGAGATGCCCTCGTTTCCTGCATCGTCGTAAGGATGGGTGGTCGCGACGTGACGCAGGGCCGACTCGGCCTGGACCCGCACGAAGTTGTCGTAGTCGTCGACGGCGTAGACCGCTCGCGCGGTGTCGGCCACCTGCCACACGACGATCGCGGCGATCTCGACGGGGTTCCCGTCGGCGTCGTTGACCTTCAGGTGGTTGGTCTCGAAGTTCCTGACCCGGATGCTCAGGCTCCGGCGATCGGCCAGCGGAAGGATCCACCACAGGCCGGTGCGTCGGACGGTGCCCACGTAGCTGCCGAAGAACCGGACGACCTTGGTGTGCCCCGGCTGCACGATCACGAGCGAGCTCGCGATCACGACCGCGACCACGATCGGCGCGATGATCCACGCCGATCCGGCGAGCAGAACGGCACCGCCGATGCAGGCGGCGACGGCGACCACGCCGGCCCAGCCGCTGATGGCCCAGGCTGGACGCTCATGGATATCGACACGGGTCCCGGCGTGCCCGACAGGTGTCGCCTCGGGCGGGCGGTATGGCTGGACGGCTTGACTCATGATCCCTCCACTTGAACTGGTGCCTCGTGAAAAGTGATGTCTATTAGATATCACTTTTTCTGACGCTGTCAAGAGGCCGGTGTTGCGCCACCGCGCCCGGCAACGTCCGTGACCCGCTTCGTGCGGACCGGGATTCAGTTCGGGCTACCGGGACGAAACGTGCCGCCCTGTACAACCGCGTCCGAAGCGAACCTCGAACCCGTCAAGGAGGCCCGAGCAGCATGCTGATCATCAACGGTCGCAGTGCGACGGACCGGCCCGCGTCGGCTCGCGGACGCCGACGCGGGCGCGGACCAGCACGGCTCGTCGGCGCGCTGCTCGCCGCGGCGCTGGTCGCGGGCTGTGGTGGCAGCTCGTCGGGCGGCAGCGTTGCGCTCGTCAATTCGCCGACGACCGCAGCCGGCAGCGGCCCGTCCTCGACGATCTCGAAGGCAGCCACCAAGCCCGAGACGAAGCCGAGCCTCCTGGCCTTCGCGAAGTGCATACGCGCACACGGGGTGCCGAACTTCCCTGACCCCTCGCGACCGCCCCAAACCGGCTCCGGCCAGCTGGAAAGGGCGCCGAGTGGTGGCTTCACCGCGAACCCGAACTCGCCGGCGTACGAGACCGCCTCGAACGACTGCAGGTCGCTGGCCATGGCGAGCCCAGTGAGCCCGGCCCAGAGCAACCAGATCATGGGTGCCCAGCTGCAGTTCGCGGTCTGCATGCGCGCGCACGGCGTCCCGAACTACCCAGACCCGACCAACGACGGCGAGCTTGGCCACGACGGCGCGATCAGCGGCGTGAACCCGAGCTCGCCAGCGTTTCAGAGCGCAGAGCAGACGTGCAGCAAGTTCCTCTTGCGCCCGCACCTCCCGAACGGCGGACCGTCGGCTCCTTCAGCTGGTGGATGATGAGTATCCGCGACGTCGCGTGATCTCGACACGCCGGGATCAGCCGTCGGCGCGGGCCTCTTGTGCGGGGCTGACAGCCGAGCGGCTTGGGGCAGGCCCTCCACGGTGACTCATGGCGCGTTTCACACGAAATACGTGTGTTTCGTCATCCGAGTGCCGAGTCTTGGGGGTTGATGTTTTGCCGGATGCGGTTGCGAGGATGTATTTGCCGAGCTTGAGCTCGCGGTGGTCTGGCAGCAGCGGCAGGGGCGTCAGTTATTGGGTGCGTTCGATCCGGTGCTGGTCAGGAGGTCCGGGATGGGCGCGAGGGTCTCGAGTGCAGCCCCGACGTCGGCGTCGATCTGCTGGCGCTGCCTGATTGGTAGGTCCTCGATGGAGACCCAGGCATGGTTGGCGTGGGTCGCGTTGATCGCCCCGATCAGCGCGGCGAGCTCGCCCCTCGCATTCCCGACAAGATGTGGTGCGACCGGGACGAGAGCCGGTTCGAGCTCGCTCAACAGCATCCGCACGGCAGCGACATCCGCCGTGATCGACGCGAGGTCGGTGCCGCTGCCGTAGTCGTCATCCGCGGTCAGTGAGTCGCGGAGTGCGTCCTCGAGCACCTCGTGCGGGCGCAGCAGCCAGTTGCCGATGCCGGTGGCGGTGGCGGGGAGATAGGTCGAGAGCGGGACCTTGACCAGCTGTGCCACCAGGCCCTCGAGAGTGGCGGCGTCGTTGGCCGCGCTGGCCAGGTCGCGCTTGGTCCAGAGGTCGAACTCGATTCGGTGGAAGCCGGTGAAGCCGGGATCCGCCGTCCCCAGCGGATGTCCGGCGGCCAGGCCGTCGATTTCGCCGCCGAGCGCGCCGAAGCACCCGTAGGCTCCGTCGTCCTGGCCGATCTCGAGCCACGTCAGATGCGCAGATAGCCACGCGGACCGTGCCGTGGCCAGGTTGCCCGAGCCGATCGCCGCCGACAGGGTCGCCAACTGTGATCGCAGCGTCGACATCTTGCCCGCGACATATCCCCGATACTCGTTCAGCTCGTACCTTTCCGCGATCAGGTACGAGCAGCCAAGGACGGTCCTGGTGACGTTTCCGGTCGGGTCAAGCCACTGGACCCCGCACGGTGGCGCGGCCTGGGACGGCACGACGATCGCAAAGAAGTTGCGGCGAACCGCGACGGTGCGCGGCGGTGCGGCCCAGTAGGTCACGGTGACCGCGCCGACGCCGTTCGGCACGAGTCCGAACCCTGGCGTACCCTGCGCCGAGAGCAGGGGGTACGGGGTGCCTGTCGCCGAATCACATTCCTGCGTGCGGCCGTTGCCGCCGAGTACTGCGACGCACAGCGCCGCCTGGCGATACTCGCTGCGTAATACGGGCAGCGACGCTTGTTCGATCGTGCGCTGGATCGGCGTTAGGCATCGCGGCGGAGCCATGCGAAGTGAGAGCAGATGCTCGGCGGGCACCAGGTAGATGCGGCCACCGAAAGCGGCATCGCCGACGAACCGGGTTCCCGACATGATCAGGCCGGACGCGCCGAGAGAGGCGACCTGCGCGGGCCTGAGCCTATCCACGGCTCGCTGCGCGCTTGAGAACAGCGAGTACCTGGCCGCCAGGCTGGCGGGCACCTTGGTGCCGGCTGGCGCCAGCGCCCCGGGGGTTGGGTACGACGAGCACGCCCGACCCGCGCTGGCAAACGCGCCAAGGGGGCCGATCAGGACGAAAACCGCCGCCGCCACGGCCAGCGCTGCGGCGGCGAGTGCGATCGAGGTTGCACGCCTGGACTCGGGCACGACGGTAAGTCTGGCACCGGCAGCGGTCTCACCGTGCGACTCGACGTCCGCAGGCGGTGTGGCCGGATTCGACCTTCGTCCGTGCGAAAATCCGCCCTCAACCGTGCGTGCCGCACTGCCGATCCAGGGTAGAGCGTGATGCTCGACCGTCGCCAGTTCCTCACCCGTTCGGGTGCCGCCGCAATCGCGGCTGGCGGGCTCGGCGGAACGCTGTCGGAAGTCGACGCCGACGCCCGTCGGCCTCGGACGCAGGCGGGCTCGCGGGGTGGGCGGGACCCCCTTCAAACTGACGGTCCGGTTGAGTATGCGGTCGCGTCGGATCCCGCGGCTCGGCTCCCGGAGATCCCATTCCACGGCCCGTGGCAGGCGGGGATCGTCAACCCGCCGCCGCCCGCGGCCTGCTTCGTGTCCTTCAACGTCACCGCGACCGGCCGGGGGGATCTGATCGACCTGCTGAAGACGCTCACCGGGCGCGCCCGTTTCCTGACCCAGGGCGGCATCCCGCCAAACCCCGGGCCGGTCCAACCTCCGTCCGACAGCGGCACCCTCGGCCCGGACATCCCCGCCGACGGCCTCACGGTTACCGTCGGGTTCGGCTCGACTCTGTTCGACGACCGCTTCGGGATCGCCGACCGCAAGCCGGTCCACCTGACCGAGATGACCTCGTTCCCCAACGACAACCTCAATCCGAACCTCTGCGGCGGCGATCTGCTGCTGCAGATCTGCGCCGGCAGGTCGGACACGGCGATCCACGCGCTGCGGGACATCGCCAAGCACACCCGCGGTGGGATGCAGATCCTGTGGCGGATGGACGGCTTCGTCGCGCCCCCGCGGCCTGCCGGCGTCCCGCGCAACCACTTCGGCTTCATGGACGGGATCGCCAACCCGAACGTCACGGATCCGGAGGTGGCCAACCGGTTGATGTGGGTCGTCCCCGCGATCGGTGAACCCGATTGGGCGCTCGGTGGCACCTACCACGTCTGCCGGATCATCCGGCAGTTCATCGAGTTCTGGGACCGGGTGTCGCTGAACGAGCAGCAGACGATGATCGGCCGCTACCGCGCCAGCGGGAACGTGCTCGGCACCCACAGCCTGACCGAGCCGCCCGACTTCGCCGCGGATCCGAAGGGCAAGACGATCCCGCTGACAGCGCACATCCGGCTGGCCAACCCCCGCACGACGGAAACCGAGGACAGCCGCATCTTCCGTCGCGGCTACAACTTCGACAACGGCGTTGACCTGGCCGGGAATCTCGACATGGGACTGATATTCAACTCCTTCCAACAGAACCTCGCGCGCCAGTTCATCGCCACCCAGACCAGGCTGATCGGCGAGGCGATGGTCGACTACGTCTCACCGGTCGGCGGCGGCTACTTCTTCGCGGTACCGGGCGTGAGCGACACCGCGGATTGGTACGCGCGCGGCCTGTTTGAATAACCGCCCGAGAATGCTTCGCCGTGGAAGGGCCGAACGTCCGGCGACAACGATCTCCACCTGAGACGCCCCGGCTGCACGCACTGGCGCTACGGTGACCGTCTGGAACGGCCGTGCCGCCGAGAACGGAGCCCGGCGCCTCCCGGCTACAACCTCATCGGGGTACTGCGTGGTTGTCAGGCTGTACCGGCAGCACTGAAAAATGCGAGCACGCGAGCACCGCCATCTTGAGACGCATCGACCCGTTTCCGCCAGGAGGCGTGACACTGATCGCCTTCGAATGAGGGCACGAGGTCGCGGGCGCGGTCGTGTCGATCGCGAACGAGGCGCTGGCACCCGGCTTCACCTTGACGGTGGACTTCGGCGAAGTGCCGAACATGTCACTCGTGATCTTCTGTTCGCGCGACGGCAGCACTTTGCCACTCGCATCGAGGAGCTGCACCTCAAACCAGCCAGTCATCGAACACGCTACCTTCGACACGTTCCGCAGGCGCACGGTCTGCCGGTAATGAGCGAGCGCTGACGCGCGCGCACCCTGGCTCAACTTGAAATCCGACGCCTGGCAATGGCGACCCATCATGCTGCCCGCGCCGATGGGAACGAACGTGAAGAAACCGGCCGTTAGCAACGCGGCGACCACTCCAACCTTACGCAACATCTGCCAGCCTCAGCCCCTACCTCGCCCGACTCGACAACAGTCGGTTGCCGCGTGACTTGACGGTCTCGTTCGGTGGACCGCTGATGTCGATCGGAGTGCGCCCGTCGTCTGCGATCGCGGCCTCGTCCTTGCTCAGCTTGAAGAACTTGCTGGCCGGCTCGGAGCCGCCGCTCTGGTTCGGCATCCGCTGCTTGGTCGGGATGCTGGGGCCAAAGCCGCCTGTCTCGGTCCACTGTTGGCTGAAGCTAGCCGGGCCCGACGAGGCGAAGGCGATTGAGGTCTTGGGGAGCCTCGGAACTGTCGTGTCCACCTTGGAGTTGAACAACGTGGAGCTGAGGTCCCCGACGGTCTTGCGGCGCCACGCCGAGACGTTCGGGATCTCGACGCCGAAGCGCTTGGCGATCAGCTGCAGCTGCGAGGTGTGGTCGAACACCTCGGTCGCGGTGTGGCCACCGCGGCTGAATGGCGAGACGACGAGCAGCGGCACGCGGACGCCTAGGCCGAGCGGGCCGCTGATACCGAGCGTCTCGGGAAGCGGCTCGCCGGCCGGGAAGGTGCTCGTCGTCAAGTACTCCCCCGGGGTGCCGGGCGGGGCCGTGGGCGGCGCCACATGATCGAACCAGCCGTCGTTTTCGTCGTACATGATGAAGAGCGCGGTCTTGGCCCACAGGGCCGGGTTCGAGGTGAGCTCCTCCAGCACGATTGAGACGAACCACTGTCCGTTGGTGGGCGAGGCCGACGGATGCTCGTCGAAGCCGAGCGGGGGGATGATCCACGAGACGCTCGGGAACGTCCCGGCCTTGACGTCGGCTGCGAAGTCATTCGGGAACGTCTGCTGGAAAGCTTTCTCGAACAGCGGAGTGCCCGGCTGGCGGAAGGCCGTGAAGTACGGCAGGACGTTGTCCGTCAGCTCGAGGTTGGCGGTCACGGTCGGGTCGTAGAAGGTCGGGTCCCACGTCAGGTAGTTGGCCAGCGACGCGTATTTGCCGCTCACCCCGGCGTTGCTTGGCGTGTACACCTTCCACGAGACGCCCTTGTCCTCGAGCAGCTCCTGCACGGTCGTCCAGGTGCAACTCCAACGCGTGTCGTCGGTGGGGTTCGTCGCGACCACGGGACCGCCGTGACGACCCGACGGGTCGATCGTGCCGCTGTTGGCCATCAGCCGGTTCGGGTGAGTCGGGCCGAGGATCGAGCAGTGGTAGGCGTCGCCGAGCGTGAAGTGGTCGGCCAGGGCCCAGTGGAACGGCAGTTGGGCGCGCGCGTAGTAGCCCATCGTCAACGCGCCCTTCGGTCCCTCCCACTCGGGCTCGGTGTGGACCTTCACCCAGGAGTCCATCCTGCCGTGGTTCCAGCACTGGTGCATCGGGCCCCAGTCGTGGGTCAGGTCGTCGGTCGATTCCAGGCCGTGGTTGGTCGGAAGGTGGAACGGCAGGAGCTTGTGCTTTGGGACCACGTGTGAACCGCCGGGGTAGCTCTGAGCGAACACGCCCAGCGAGTCCTTCGGGTGGTCGTCGAAGCCGCGGCCGTGTGGGTAGGCGCCGAAGTAATGGTCGTAGGAGCGGTTCTCGAGCATCAGGAAGACGATGTGCTCAACCGCCTCGAGATCCGAGCCGGCCGGCTTTGCCCTCGCCGCGCGCTCGATCAACGACGCCCAGCTCGGCCCGGCAAGCCAGGCGATCGCCGACTCGCTGACGAACACGCCAGCCCCGACGATGCCGAGGCGCTCCATCAGCTGCCGGCGGGTCACGTGCTTGCCGTGAAGCTCGTCGCGAAGATCCATCTAGTGCTCCTTCTGTCGGTCCCTGGGTCGTGTCACACGCCGTCCGAAGGCGAGCGCACGCGGATCCGGCCATCCGCGCCGTCGACGATACCGCCCCAGCCACGCATCACCGGGGCCGCGGCCTCGTGCCGTCTCGGTTATTACTGATAGCTGCGGCTAGCCGGGCCCTTGCTGGTTCGCGAGCCCGCAGGCCTCTGCGGCCCGCTCGAACGCCGGCGAGTTGGGGTCGAGCCCCGGGCCGAGGTTCAGCGACTCGTGGCCCCCGGCGAACGTCGGATCGGGAAAGGTCGACAGGCCGTGGCGGCGCATGCAGGCAGCGTCGGCGAGCGCAGCAGCCTGCTGGGCAGCCGAAACCGTCGGTCCGGGACCGCCCGGCGGCATGTACTCCTTGCAGACCTGCTCCGCATGTTTGAGCGCTGGCCCCCCGAACGGCTGACCCATCACGACCATGCTGCCGTCGGCCTCCACCATCAGGCCGCCGGGGAAACCGACTCCGCCGCCGTTCGGACCCTCGCGCGGATCCGGGAAGCCGCTCACGCCGTTGGCGCGCATGCACTTCGAAAGCGACGCCGGGACATTGGGGGCACCGTACGGATACTTCGGGTTGTGATACGCCGCCGGTCCGGAGCTGCCGCAGGCCGCTACGACCACAACAGACACAGTCGCGAGCACGGGCACGGCCGATGCGCGGGACACCACGCCCCGGTTATAACCGCCTGGGGGTAACAGGCGCGTAACGACCCAGCTCCCAGCGCAGCGGCGAATGCCGGCAGGCAGGCCGTGGAGATTCGCGGACACGCTGGCCGAGACGTGTTCTGAGCTGGACTAGACTCGCCGGGCCTTGGACGATGGAGGCAAACGAAGCGGGAGGGATCTGTATGGATCGTTACGCGGTGGCACATGTCGACGAGATCGGGGAGCTGGACGACGGCCGGGCGCCAATGCGCGCCGTGCGTCACCACTTCGGCATCACGTCGTTCGGTGTTAATGCTTGGACGGGTCGTGAGGCGGGAGCGCGGATCATCAACGAGCACGACGAGTCCGATCCCGATTCCGACGAGGAGCTGTATCTCGTGCTACGGGGGCGCGCCTCCTTCGAGGTCGACGGTGAACGGTTCGACGCGCCCGCCGGGACGTTCGTCTTTGTGCAGCCGGGCGTAAAACGCACCGCGTTCGCCGAGGAGCCCGGCACGACGATCGTTGCGGTCGGCGGTGTTCCCGGAAAGCCGTACGAGCCTGGCGGCTGGGAGCTGTTTGCGCCAGTCCGGCCGCTCTACGAGGCGGGCGATTATGCCGAGGCGGCGGACCGAGGGCGCGAGCTGCTGACCGGCGATCCACCGTACGCCGCCCTGTTCTACAACGTCGCCTGCTGCGAAAGCCTCGCCGGCCAGACGGACGAGGCCATCGCGCATCTTCGACGCGCGATCGAACTCTCCGATCAGTCCCGCTCCTTCCTGGCCGGCGATTCCGACCTCGATCCGATCCGCGAGGACCCCCGCTTCAAGGAACTGCTCGCGGGGTGAGGTTCGCGCATCCCCTGTCACGTTCGGTGCCCGGGAGCGACACGGTGTGAAGCACAGACAAGCGCCGCCGACACTCGTTCTCGTGGCATCGCTGGCGTTGACGGTCTGCGTCGGCGCCAGCGCCCGCGCGGAGACCTCCGGTACGCCCGGACTCGGAGTGGGCGGCTTGGGGGATGGCTTCAGGCCGTCGCGTACGCTGGCCGCTGTGTACCTCCTCACGGCTGACCTCGCCGCGGCACCGCCGGCGATCTCTGCGCATGCTGACTGCTGACCGCATGATGATCCGCGCGCTGGCGCGCGATCGGCTCGGGTTCGAGCGGCTGCGGCCGGGCCAGGAGCGGGCCGTCGCGGCCGCCGGCGCCGGGCGGGACGTGCTCGCGGTGTTGCCTACTGGCGGCGGCAAGTCTGCGATCTACGAGCTTGCCGGCCTGCTCCGCGTCGGGCCTACGGTGGTCGTGTCGCCGTTGATAGCGCTCCAGGACGACCAGCTGGCGCACCTTCGAAAGGCGCGGCTGCCGGCTGCCGTGCTGAACTCAGCGCAGTCGGCGGGTGCGCGGGCGGCGGCGCTCGTCGAGGCGTGCGGCCCCGACGAGTTCGTGTTCGTCTCGCCTGAGCAGCTCGCCAACGACGAGACGCGCTCGGTGCTGCGCCGCGCCCGCCCGGCGCTGTTCGTCGTCGACGAGGCGCACCTCGTCAGCCAGTGGGGGCGGGAGTTCCGGCCCGACTACCTGCGGCTCGGCGCGCAGGCCGACGAGCTCGGCGCGGGCGTGCGGATCGCGCTGACAGCCACCGCGGCGCCTCCGGTGCGCCGCGAGATCTGCCGGCGCCTTGGGTTGCGCGATCCCGAGGTCGTGATCGGCGACTTCGATCGGCCCCACATCGAGCTATCGGTGGTGCGCGCGACCTCGCCCGACGACAAGCAGCAGCTGATCCCGCGGTCCGCGGGCGAGCTCGCAGGCTCGGGGATCGTGTACGCCGCAACCCATGCCGGCGCGGAGGCAGCGAGGGACACGCTCGCGGCGGCCGGCGAGCGAGTGACGCTGTACCACGCCGGGCTGGCCGCGGGCGCCAGGCGCCGCGCGATGGCTGAGTTCCTCGAGGGCTCGGCCCGGATCGTCGCGGCGACCGTCGCGTTCGGGATGGGCGTCGACAAGCCCGACGTGCGTTGGGTGCTCCACGCCGACGCGCCTGCATCCCTCGACGCCTACTACCAAGAGCTCGGCCGCGCGGGGCGCGACGGCGATCGCGCCGAGGCGCGGCTCCTGTACCGACCGGAGGACGTAGGCGCAGCGCGGCACCTGACCGCGCGCGGGGTCTCCGAGCCGGCCGTTGCGCAGGCGGCCGCGAGGCTCGCCGCGGGAAGCGTCGCGGAGCTCGATTCGCGCTCGGCGACGCTGGCCCTGGCACGGCTGGTCGACGTCGGCGCTGCTGCCTGGGCGCCCGACGGGCGCGTGCGCTGGACCGGGGCGATGGATCTCGAAGGAGCGCTGGCCGCGTCGCGCGAGGAGGACGAACGCGAGCGCGAGGTCGAGCGCTCTCGGTTGGAGATGATGCGCCGTTACGCCGAGCACACCGGGTGCCGGCGCTCGTTCCTGCTTTCGTACTTCGGCCAGGACTATCCCGGCCCGTGCGGTGCGTGCGACAACGACCGCCGGCACGCCGCCCCGCAGCCCGCGGCCAGGCCATTTCCGGTCGGCGCTCGCGTGGCCAGCGGCCGCTGGGGCGAGGGAACCGTCCAGCGCTACGACGGCGACCAGGTGACCGTCCTGTTCGACGAATACGGCTACCGCGACCTGCTCGTGCCGCTCGTCATCCAGCGCCGGCTGCTCACCGCTGCTTGACGGTCGCGATCGCGTCCACCCTCGCCCTCCGCTGCCTCGCCAGTCTTCGACGGCGCCCCCCTGGTCAGACGCTCGGATAGTCTCCCGGCGATGGACGACCAGACCGAGAAGCGGGTTGCGGCGCTCGAGCGGGAGACAGAGACGCTCCGTCAGGCGCTGAGCGAGCTGCTGGACTACATCGAGCACATGGAACGCGCTCCCCATTCGATGGACTACGTCACGCACATGGGAAGCGCCTTTCAGGGTCTCCCTCAGCTGCCCGCGAAGGACGCGGGCGATGGCGGCTAGCGCGGGAATCCGCGGATTGCCCGTTATCGAAAAGACCGACGGGGTGGCTGAGACGTAGAGCAGCCAGCTGGTGACCAATGGGCGCGCCGACCGGCCCAGCTCTCCGGCGCAACGGCGCCGCGGCGCCGTTGGCCGACATCCCGCGGCGCTACCGGTGTGCGCCGAAGTACTGCTTGACGGCCCGGGCGATGCCGCTGGCGATCACGTGCTGGCCGTGGGCGCTGTCCGCGATCGAGCCCTCGAACGGGTCGGTGATGAACAGCGGCTCGATCAGCGCCCCCGGCATCTCGCTCGGCGTCGAGAAGAAGCCAGGGTCCGCCGGCCCGAGCAGCAGCAGGTGGCCATACGCCTCGGCCTTACCGGCGAGCGCCGAGCCGACATCGCTGACTGACCCGAGCCCGCTGTCCGGCTGCACCCCGCGGTCGGGGATCTGCCACCCCTGCGCGTTCATCGCGGCGAGCACGTCGTCCTGGACGAGCGTCGCCAGCCGCAGGTTGGCGGCGGTGAACCGGCGAACGGGGTCATAGCCGGTGACGCTGCCGGCGCCGCCGTCGCCCGCGTCCATGTAGATCCCGATCAGGATGTCGGAGCGGGCGTCGTCGGCGCAGATGTCGCGAGCGGCGACATCGTTGTGCACGCCCTGCGCGGTCAGGACGCCGCCCGACACGTCGGCGTTCGTGAGCCTGACGACCGACGTGGCGCGGGTGCGCGAGACGATCACGCGAAAGCCGTCCGCGGTCAGCAGCCGCATCACGTCGAGCTCGATCGGGAGCGTCACGTCAGCCTCGTAGACACTCTGGCCGGACTCGGTGCTGCCGACCGCGCCCGGGTCGATCCCGCCGTGGCCGGCGTCGAGGAATACGCTCTCGCCGCGGTTGCCCGCGGTCGGCGGGTAGGCGACGCACGCGCCCGAGCTGAACGCGGACGGGTCGATGCTCTGTGGCCCGCTTGAGGCGTGCAGCTCGTAGGCCAGCGCGAAGGCGGCGGCGAGCCCGAGCAGCGCCCACCAGCGCACCCCGCGACGCGAGCGATAGACGGTCATCGATCGCCGAACATGCTGCCGGACACGATGAAACGCTCACTAAGCAGGCGCTGGCCCAGGCGACCACGTCGGCGATGCTCGTGCTTTATGACAGAAGTCTTCGCGGTTGTTTATTCGCGCTTGCAGCCGTGAGGTTACGGTGCTGCCTTACCTTCGAGCGGATCGCTGGGGATCGGCTTCGACCGTCAGGGAAGGCACCGTAGCCATGATCGATCACGCCGAACCGTTACCCGCGCCCCCGAATTCGACCGGGACACGCGAACACCTGGGGCCCCTCGAGGAGGATCCAGCGTCGTGGCGGCAGTCATTGGCGGCCTATGCCAGGCCCCGCCCGCTTCGTAGCTTCGCTGACCTGATCACATCGGTCGTGGCGTATGTCGCGGCGAGCGGGGCGATGTACCTCGCTCTTGGGGTCTCGCCTCTGCTTGCGCTTGCGTTGGCGCCGGTCAGCGCGGCCTGTCTGCTGCGCACGTACATCGTCTTCCACGACTGTTCGCATGGATCCTTCTTGGTCTCGCGGCGCGGCAACCTATGGCTCGGGACGCTCTGCGGCCTGCTCGTGCTCTCACCGTTCGTCCGCTGGCGCCACGACCACGCCGTTCATCACGCCACGTCCGGAGACCTCGACAGGCGCGGTGTCGGCGACCTCCCGACACTGACCGTCGCCGAGTACCACGGCCGCTCCTGGGGCGGACGCCTTGCGTACCGGATGATCCGCAACCCCGTCGTGATGTTCGGCATAGGCCCGGTGTTCGCGATGATCGTCGGGCCACGGATCGTCGCGCGCAACGCGCGGCCGCGGATGCGCAACAGCGTGATCTGGACCGATCTCGCGTTGGCGGCGATTGCCGCGAGCTTGATCTGGCTGATCGGGCTCGGCAACTTCGTCCTCGTTTGGGCCCCCGCCGCGATGCTCGCCGGCGCGGCCGGGATCTGGCTGTTCTACGTCCAGCACCAGTTCGAACATGCCTACTGGCAGCACTCAGACAGGTGGAACTACTCGGCGGCCGCTCTGTGCGGAAGCTCGCTGTTGAAGCTCCCGCAGCCGCTGCAGTTCCTGACCGGAAACATCGGCTATCACCACATTCATCACCTGAGCGTGAGGATCCCGAACTACAACCTGCAGCGCGCGCATGAGGAGAACCCGGTCTTCCACAGCGTGCCAACGCTGTCGCTTGGGGACGGCTTGCGGGCCGTTCGCCTGAAGCTCTGGGACGAGCGTCGCGGGCGCCTGGTGACCTTTGCGCAGGCCCGCACCGGTCACCCCTGATCGCTTGCGCACCAGACCTGGATCGCGTACCGCGAGCGTCGGGCCAAACGCGCGGATGAGAATGGGCTCATGGCGGGGCCGAGAGCCTGCTCATCGAGCCTTAGGCTCGTCTTACTACCGGCGCTGTAGCGTGGTCTGTACGCGCTCGCCGGGGGCCGGCGCCGGGCAGATGAGTCCATGAGCGAAAGCGATCCCGCCTTGACGCAAGCGCCGCCAGACGAGCGCGCCGAGCTACCGGCTGCGCGCCCGGTCGCTGAGCTCAGGGGTCGTCCAGCGGTGGTCACCGATCAGTTGACCAAGCGGTTCGGGGAGCGCGTGGCCGTGGCTGGCATCGACATCGAGCTACCCGCAGGCGTAGTGAGCGGTTTCGTCGGCCCCAACGGGGCCGGCAAGACGACCACGATCGGGATGCTGCTCGGGCTGATCCGCCCGACCAGCGGGACGGCTGAGGTGCTCGGCCACCCGATCACCAACCCTTCCGCTTACCTGTCCCGGGTGGGAGCGCTGATCGAGGCGCCCTCGTTCTATCCGACGTTGTCCGGGCGCCGCAACCTCGAGGTTCTCGCGCGTCTGGGAAGAATCGACCGGGGCCGGATCGAAGAGGCGCTCCAGCTCGTCGAACTGTCAGATCGCGCGGGGGACCTCGTGCGAGCCTACTCGCTCGGGATGAAGCAGCGGCTCGGCGTCGCCGCGGCGCTCCTGCCCGACCCCGAGCTGATGATCCTCGACGAACCGACGAACGGTCTTGACCCGGCCGGCATCCGCGAGATCCGGGAGCTGCTGCGCGGCCTCGCGGACCGCGGGATCACCGTGTTCGTCTCGAGCCACCTACTGGCGGAGATCGAGGCGATCTGCGACCACCTGGTGCTCATCGACAACGGCCGGATCGCCTTCCAGGGCGGAATCGCCGAGCTCCTCGCCGCCCAGCACTCCGAGCTGCTCGCCGTTCCCGAGCACGACAGCGACCTCGACGCGCTCGTTGCCCTCTGCGTTCGGGCGGGGCACCCGGCGCACGTGGACGGCGACGGCGTCCGGGTGCAGGCCGCCGGCGACTGGGCCGCGGAGCTGAACCGCAAGGCGATGGGCGCCGGGATCACCCTGCGCGGCCTGCAGAGCACGCGCGCGTCGCTGGAGGAGGCGTTCTTCGCGATCACCGACCGAGCCGACGAGGGCGAAGGCGATCAGAGCTGATGATGGGCGCGTTCTCAAGTGAGTGGGTCAAGCTACGCCGCCGCAGCGTCCTGCTGTGGGGCCTCGGTGGGGCCCTCCTCTTCAGCGTGCTCGCGACGGTTTTCACGATCGAGCGGGCACAGAAAACGCTCGTCGGATCCCACGGTCACGGCTTCCGCGTCACGATTGCCCAGCTGTCGCGGCCGGACGGACTCGTCCACGGCGTCGTCGACGTCAGCAACCTCGTGGGGATCGTTGCGCTATGCCTGTTCGCGGGGGCTACCGCGAGCGAGTACAGCCTGGGAACGATGCGCAACCTGCTCGTACGTCAGCCGCACCGAAGCCGGCTGCTGAGCGGAAAGTTCCTCGCGCTGGCGCTGTTCATCGGGCTCGCGGTCGTGCTCGCAATCGCCGTGGCCTCGGGGGTGGCGTTTGCACTCGGCCCGGGCAAGGGCATCCATACCTCGGCGTGGACGAGCAGCACGGGGCTGGGCGACCTTGGGCAGGCGGTGCTCCACATCTTCCTGACCTGCGTCGGCTACGGCGTGCTGGGTACCGCGCTCGCGATCTTGCTGCGCTCCCCGGGGCTCGCGATCGCCCTTGGCGTCGCCTGGGTGCTACCGGTCGAGGGAATCATCACTGCGATCTGGAGCAACGGAGACCGCTGGCTGCCCGGCCAGCTGCTGAGCGCACTCGCGCACGGCGGCACCAGCTCAACCTCCTACACGCGTGCGCTGCTGCTCCTGGTCCTGTACACGGCGGTCGCCGCCGCCGGCACCCTCGTGCTGTTTCAGCGCCGCGACGCCTGAGCTCCGAAAGGCTGCCCTCAGAAGACACTCATCCTCGCCTCTCGTGGTCCGACGCGATCTGCCTAGACCTAGACGGCGGAGGGGGTAAGGGCGGCGGGTGTGAGGCCCAGGTGGTGTGCGGCGGCGGCGGCGGCGGCGCGGTTGGGAACCGAGAGCTTGGTCAGGATCCGTGACACGTGCACGCTCGCGGTCTTGTCGCTTATGAAGAGCTCGGCGCCAATCTCGCGGTTGGTCAGGCCGGCGGGGAGTAAAGCGAGAACGTCGATCTCGCGAGGCGTGAGCTCGAGCCGCTCCAACGCGGCATTCGGCGCCGGCTCGGGAGCACGTCCCTGACCAAGCTCGATGCGAGCACGGCGAGCGAGCGCCTCGAGCTCCCCGTGTAGCGGCTGGGCGTCCAGTTCGTCCGCTACCGCATGGGCGTCGCGGACGAGCGCTTCCACGTCCGCGCGATCGCCGCCGGAGGCGAGTAGCGCCTCTGCTTCTCGCCAGCGGGCGTAGGCGGCTTGGTAGGGGTTCGTGCAAGTTTCCCGGTGCCGCCGGGCATCGGCCCACAGAGCAGCGTCGCCGGCGCCCCCGATCCGTGAATACTCAGCTGCGCAGGCAGCCCGGCTTGCGAGGACGACGGGCGGGATGACGCCGGTTATCCGGGCGATCAGCCCGTCCAGCCGCTCGAGCAGCCTCTCCGCCGTGACCGTATGGCGCTTCTTGGTCAGATCGTCACCAGGAGCGCGAGCGGCGAGGTCGGCGCAGGCGCGCGCGCCGAGCTCGTACATCCTCGCCGTGAAGAACACGTGCTCTCCGTCACCCACCCGCTGAAGACAATCGGACACGACGGCGGCCGCCGCCTGCGGACGGCCCGCCCAGAGCTCGAGCGAGGCCCGAGCCACCGCGGGCGGCGCGAGCGTCATCGACCCAAGTGAGCGGCGGGTGTGCTGCTCGGCCCGGTCGAGCGCGCGGGCCGCAGCGTCGAATTCCCCCAACCCGACCTGCAGGTACCCAAGACATCGGTATGCCATCCCCGCGTGCACCCCGGTTGGAGAGCGATCGATTACCTCCTCGAGTAGCCGCTCGGATTCGCGCCAGCGCCCCAGTTGCACCAAGCGACCGGCCAGTTCGCCACGAAGGAAATCGCCCCAGTGACGCTCGACCCCGAAATCGCGGGCGGACACGATTCCTTCCCGGGCGATCGCGATCGACTCCTCCACGCGGCCCGCCTGGTACAGAGCGCCGCCACCGTTGGTGTAGCTACGGTGTATCTCGTCGGCGAGGCGCAGGCGGCCTGCGATCGCGCGGGCCTGACTCGCCGCCCGCACCGCTTGGTCGAATTGGCCGATCGCGCTGAGATTCCCGCACATCGTGTTGAGCACGTGCGCCTCGACCGCCTCAGCCCCCACCGAGCGGGCAATCGCGAGCGCCTGCGCGCACCGCGAGTTCGACTCGGTCGTGCGGTCGCACAGCATCAGCGCCTGTCCCTCCGCGGCCAATACCAGCGCACGCTCCTCAGACGGCGGATCGTCGGGCATGAGCTCAACGGCGCGCCGATACGCGAGCAGCGCCTCCTCGTCACGCCCGGCGATCCACAGGTAGCGGCCGAGTCGCTCGTACGCCAGCGCGGCCCCGCTCGGATCTTGGTGCTCGTCGATGCGCGCGAGCACGTCATTCGCCAGGCTGATTGCTCGCTCCTCCTCGCCTGTCATCAGCGCCGTCTCAG
Organism: uncultured Solirubrobacterales bacterium; assembly: GCA_963704385.1. GTDB lineage: Bacteria > Actinomycetota > Thermoleophilia > Solirubrobacterales > Solirubrobacteraceae > Palsa-465. Next base: position 2,297,657 of record OY969904.1, on the reverse strand, counting down.
CCGCCCGTCGCAGGACTTCGAGCCGCTCGAGCGGGAGCTCGCCGGGCGCGGGAGCCACCCGATCCCAGATCTTGAGTGCGCGCTCGTACTGTTCCCATGCTTCGCCAGGAGCGCAGAGGTCTTCGGCGGCGACTCCGGCGCGGACGAACGCGGTGAGCGCCGGCCGCAGCTCACCCGCCGCGTACCAGTGATGCGCGAGCTCCGCCGGCCCTGCGTCTGTCGCTCCTGTCAGCGTGGGCTGCGCCGAGAGTGTCCGGGCGAGCGTCAGGTGCAGGTTGCGGCGCTCGGCGGGCAGCAGGTCTGAATAGATCGCTTCTCTCAGCAGCGCGTGGCGAAACGAATACCCAACGGTCGCCGAGTCGGGAGCGAGCAGGTAGTTCTCGACCGCCTCGCGCAGGGCGCCGGTGAGGTCATCCTCCGACAGTTCGGAGACCGTGGCCAGCAGCGCGTGATCGACCGTCCGTCCCGCGACCGCCGCGATCCGCAGCACGTCCCGAACGATCGTCGACCGCGCCTCGGCGCGGGCCAGCAGGGTGTCGCGCAGGGAATCGGGAAGCGGTTCACCGGGGCCAAGCGAGGACGCCAGCAGCTCCTCGGTGAAATACGGGTTGCCCTCGGAGCGCTCGAACAGCCGGTCGACAAGCTGCGCGGGCGGCGATTCGTCGAGGATCGCCGCGACCTGCTCGCGGACCTGCGCGCGCGTGAACGGCGCCAGCTCGACCCGGATTGCCCGGCCAGTTCGCTCCAGTTCCAGCATGCAGTGACGCAGCGGATGCCCGCGGCGCAGCTCATCGCTGCGGTAGCTGACGATCAGCGCGATCGGCTCGCGCCGCGCGGCGCGGATGAAGAACGAGAAGAAGTCGCACGTCGATCGATCGGCCCACTGAAAGTCCTCGACGACAAGCACTACCGGCCGCGCCCGGGCCGCGGCTGCCAGCAGCGCGAGCAACTGCTCGAACAAGCGCGCCTGCGATCTCTCCCCAGCCGGCGGGCCAGCCGCACCGCCAGGGCCGGACGCCAGTTCTGGCAGCAGTACGGCCAGCTCGTCGCGCGCGGAGTCGAGCATCGCCTCGAGCTCGGTCCCTTCCCGCTGGGCCAGGAGCGAGCGCAGCGCCCCAACCACCGGGGCGTAGGGAAGCTCCCCGTCACCGAGCGGCACACACTCCCCAACCACGACCGTCATCCCCTCGCGCTCAGCGCGTCGGGCTAGCTCGGAGAGCAGCCGACTCTTCCCGATACCCGCCTCGCCGCCGACGAACACGACCGAGCCGCACCCATCGCGCGTCCGCGCGAGCGCTCCCTCGATCACCAACAGCTCCTTGCGACGATCAACGAACCGCGGGCTCGAGACGCGCCCGACCGTCCGGACCGGTCTCTCGCTGACTTCCAGCGCCGAAACTAGGGGGTCATCCCGCAGGCTACGCAGCGCCGGGAAAGACGAAAGATTCACATGAACTCCTTTTTGGGGACGCTTCCGGGAGAGAGCTCGCACAAACGCGAGGCGATGGCCGGCCCGAGCCGCCTACGTCTCGCTAAGACGCAATTCGTCTCGCCGCTATTCCGTCCCCGGCGAACAATTCACGAACCCGCTGCGCCCACTCCACGCCCGTAAATGTGCGGCATCCGTGCGTCTCGCGCAAATTGAGATCTCTTGGGGCCCCATAAGCAAGATTTGGGGTACCCGCCTTTAGAGATAATTTAGACCTTGATCCACCGTTATACTGCCGAGCATGCTCGACGTCGATCGGCTGCGGGTCTTTCGCGAGGTTGCCAACAGCGGCTCGTTCAGCGCCGCCGCCCGGGCGTTGGCGTTCACACAGCCCGGTGTCTCCCACCACGTCAAGCAGCTGGAACGCGAACTCGGCGTCGCACTGCTCGAGCGCTCGCCGCGCGGCATCCGCCTGACGCCGCCCGGACATGCCCTTTTAGGGCACGCCGAGGCGCTGCTCGCCCGGCTCGACGACGCCGAGCGCGACGTGATCGAGATCGCGAAGCAGGGCGGCGGAAAGTTGCGTCTCGTCGCATTCCCGACCGCCGCCGCGACGGTCGTGCCGCTCGCGGTGGCATCGTTCAGAGAGCAGCTTCCCGGCGTGCAGCTGAAGCTCGCCGAGGCCGACCCCCCGGCCTCCCTGCCGCGCTTGGCCGCCGGTGATTGGGACCTCGCGCTTGCGTACGACTACCCGTGCCTGCGCTTGGCGACCGACCCGGCCTTGGACTACGAGCCGCTTCTCTCCGACGATATGGCGTGCTGCCTGCCGCTCGATCATCCACTCGCGCGCACGGGCCAGATCGACATCGCCTCGCTGTCTGACGAGGTGTTCGTCGCTCCATACGACTGTGTCTGCCGCGACGCGCTGATGCACGCCTGCCGGGGCGCCGGCTTCGCGCCCGTGATCGGATCGGAGACCAACGACTACATGGCGATGCAGGCACTCGTCGCAGCCCGCGTCGGGGTCGCGGTGATGCCCCGTCTCGTCGCCTCGATGGCGGTTCGCGACGAGATCGTGATCCTACCGCTGGCGCCCGGCACGCTGACGAGGACCGTATCGATCGTCTCGCGCCGCGAGGGCTTCAGGTCGGACGCGACGACGACGATGCGAGCGCTACTGCACCACGTCGTCGCCGGGTTGACGTCCGGACCGCTCGCAGTCGATGCACCGCCCGCGGGCGTCGCACTCGCGGCCTGATCGACGTAGCCGGCCCACCACGATCCAGGTTCCGTCTGGCTGGACTCGGTCAACGAGATCGACGTCCGGCTCACGATCTGGCTATCTCGTGACGCCCAGGGTGCGAGCGCCCGCGGGTAAGTGGTGATCCTCGCCGGCTAAGACCCAAGATCAGCCGGTTGCCCAATGGCAGCGGGCCGGCTTACGCCTAGCTTGGGCGCATCGACCAACGGCTTTTCAGGAGTCTCGATGAACACCCAGCTCATCTACATGATGGTCCAGCAGCGCAGCGCCGAGCTATTACGCGCCGGCGAACGAGCGCGACTCGCGACCCAGGTGCCTGCGAGGCGCCGCAGATTGCGCGAGCCGAATCCGATCACTCGCCCGAGCGCCGAGCCCCGGCGAGAAGGGACCGCGCTTGAGGTCGAGCGGGCGATCGGGGGCGCGCGATGAAGAAGCACGTGGTAATAGTCGGGGCGGGGTTCGCCGGCCTGGAGTTGGCGGCACGGCTGTCCGAGTCGCTGGCGGATGAGGTTCGCGTCACGCTTCTCGACAAGAACGACTCGTTCTACTTCGGGTTCTCGAAGCTGTGCGTGCTGGTCGGCCGGCGCGCCCCGTCCGATGTGCTGCTGCGCTACCGCGACATCGCCAAGGATGGAGTCGAGTTCCGCCGGGCGACCGTGACGGCGATCGACCCGCTCAAGCGGCGGGTGATCACGGACGAGGGCTCCTACGACGCCGACTTCCTCGCGGTTGCGCTGGGGGCGGAGTACGACCTGGCCGCGACCCCGGGGTTCCAGCAGGGCGGGTTTGAGTACTACTCGCTTACCGGCGCCGAGTGCCTGCGCGATGCCCTCGCCGACTTCTCTGCCGGCACGGTCCTGATTTCGGTCCTGGGCCATCCCTTCAAGTGCCCGCCGGCTCCGTTCGAGGGAGCGTTCCTGCTCCACGACCTGTTCGTGAAGCGGGGAGTGAGGGACGCCGTGGAGATTCAGATGACCTTCCCGATGGCGGCGCCCGTTCCGGTCACCAAGGAGGTGTCGCAAATGTTCCTGGCAGCGCTCGACGAGCGCGGAGTCCGATACGCGCCCCAGGAGCTGGTGGTGGGTCTGGACCCTCGTGCGCGGACGGGCCGTCTGGCGAGCGGCCAGAGCGTACCGTACGACCTGTTCATCGGGATCCCTGTGCACCGCGTGCCCGCAGTGGTCAAGCGCTCGGGGCTTGCGGTTGACGGCTGGGTGCCTGTCGACCAGACCAACCTCGCGACCCGCTTCCCCGGCGTGTATGCGCTGGGCGACGTCGCCAGCGGGGCCCGCACCGTCGCCAAGGCCGGGATGTTCGCCGAGGCGGCAGCCCGAGTCGTCGCCGCTGACATCGCCGCCCGCCTGCGCGACAGTGAGCCTCCACCGCCTTATCAGGGCGACGGCACCTGCTACATCGAGTTCGGCAGCGGGCTGGTCGGCAAGGCCGAGATCAATTTCCTCGCTGGACCGGCGCCGGCGGCCCGAGTAATCGCACCGTCGCGAGAACTCGCGGCCGAGAAGGAGGCGTTCGCCGCGACCCGGCGCCAGCGCTGGTTCGGTCTTGACACGCACAAAGTTCCGGTGCGGATGACCACTGGTCCACAAGGCGACGAGTGAGGTGACCGGCCAGACAGGCCAGGCACTCTCGTTGCCTTAACCCAATGACCGATCCCGGCGATCCGACGATGGCCGGGCCCGCCAAAGCGCAAGTCACCTCACCACGGCGGTCAGCCGTCTGTGACCAGCGCCAGGTCAACGGTTCTGATCACGGTCCTTCACGACCGCTTCACCCCTAGACACCATGCTCACCTCACCACCCACCATCCTCGCGCGGACGCGCGATCTCCAGGCCGTCGCGCTCGTGCTGCTGTCGGCCGCACTGTTCGGTTCGCTCGGCGTGCTCGCCCAGCTTGCGTACGGAACGGGCGTGTCGGTGCTCGGTCTGCTGGTGGGCCGCTTCACGGTCGCCGGAGCGGTGCTGTGGCTGATCGTGCTCGTGCTGCGCCGGCCACTGCCCTCCCGTCGCGGGTTGCTCACTGCCATGGCGCTGGGCGCGGGCTACAGTTCGATGGCGCTCTCATTCGCGGCCTCGCTGAAGCACATCGAGGCTGATCTCGCCGACCTGCTGCTGTTCGCCTACCCGGTGCTCGTGTCGCTGGGCGCCGCCGCCGTGGGCCGCGAACGCTTCAGCCCGCGCCGCGGGGTGGCGCTGGCGGCCACCACCGCCGGCATCGCGCTGGCGCTGACGGGTGGCGGCACCGGCGTGATCGATCCACTCGGTGTCGGGCTGGCGTTGGCAGCCGCAGTGATCTACGCGCTGTACGTGCTCGCGTCCTCGTCACTGCTCGCCACGACCGACCCGTTCGTCCTCGCCGCCTCCGTCTCGAGCGGCGCCGCGATCACGTTCTTCGCCGACGCAGCCATCCATGGCCAGCTCGCGCCGCGCGGCGGCGTCACCGGCGTCGGCCTGGTGGTCGCCGTGGCGCTGTCCTCGTCGGTGATCGGCACGAGCGCGTTTATGGCCGGTGTACGGCGCTTGGGCGCTTCGCGAGCGAGCATCGTTTCGAGCGCCGAGCCCGCCTTGACCGCCGCCTTCGCATTCGCCGCCTTCGGCGACCGGCTCGGGACCGTGCAACTCATCGGCGCCGGCCTCGTGCTCGCGTCCGTCCCGATCCTCGAGGTCCAGCGCACACGCCCGAACTCCCATCGCCACGCGGCGCGGATCGGCGCCCGCGCATCTCACCACTCCCCCCGTGACCAGCACATCGAGAAAGGAACCACAGATGGCCACCCCCAGCGTCATCAGACAGCCCATGAACGACACCACACGCTCCTGGCGGCGGCCGCCCGTGGACATTGACGCCGCCTACGACGTCTGCGAACAGATCACACGCGCGCAGGCGCGCAACCTCTACTCTGCGGTGCAGCCGCTGCCGGCCTACAGGCGCCGGGCCTTGTGCGCGATCTACGCGTTTGCCCACCGCGTCGAGGACACGGCCGACGGTGATCTGCGCCACGCGGAAAAGCTCTGGCTGCTCGCCAACGCTCGTGCCGGCATCCCTCGGGACGGCACACCACGGCCCACCGACCCCGTGTTGGTGGCGCTCCGCGACGTCAACCGACGGTTCCCGATCCCACTCACCAGCCTCGACGATCTCATCGACGGGGCCGAGAGTGACGTGCGCGGGGCGACCTACGACACGTTCGAGGACCTCGTCCCCTACTGCCGCCAGGTCGCCGGTTCGATCGCGCGGCTGTCGGTTGCAATCCTCGGCAGCCGCCACCCGGCGGCCGCGGCCCAGCTGGCCGACGACCTCGGCGTCGCGATCCAGCTCACCATCATCCTCCGCGACCTGGTTGACGACTTCCAGCGCGGGCGCGTGTACCTGCCGCGCCAGGAGTTCGAGCCGTTCGGTTCTCCAGCCGATCCGCTGTCGGCCACTCCGGAGCAATTGGCCAGGCTGATCCGCCACCAGGCACGCCGAAACCGGGAGTGGTACGACCGCGGGCTCGCACTGCTAGCGCTGCTCGATGCCCGCGGAGCGGCGTGCGTCCAGACGATGGCCGGGATCTACGCGCGCCTTCTCGAGCGCATCGAGCGCTCACCGACCGATGTCCTGCACGGACGGAGCTCACTGCCCGCACCCGAGAAGGCCGGGATCGCGGCGACCGCGCTCACAGCCAAAGCACGGCAGTCGCATGCCGCCTGACCGGCCCACGGCAACCGTCCCGCTCGCTCTAGACCACCACGAGGCGGCGTGAGCCATGGCGCGTCTCGTGATCCTCAGACCGCAGGAGGGCCCCGGCGAGCTACTGGTGACCCGACGCGCGCGCCTGCGCGAGCGGATTGCGGCGCGCTGGCGAGCCCACTTCCTCGACGCGCAGCTGGCACGCGGAGTGGCCCCCGAAGCCGGGGCGGCGCTGGCGCTGCGGGCGCACGACCTCGGTGAGCCGCGCATGCGCCACGTACTCGCGCGCGGGGTGCAACGGGTGTTGGACGAAGCACGATCCCCCGAGCGGCCGAGTCGCGCCCGGATCCCGGTACGTAACGCCGAAGTGCTCGCCGCGGCCGACGAGCTCGACGAGCTCGCCGAGCGACTGCGCAGCCCAGGCCTCCTCGGCGCCCGCGGATTCGCGAGCGTCCACCTGCTGCTCACCGACGGCCGCAGCCCGCTCTACCTCCGCGGCACCACCGGGGAGCTGCGCGTCACGGTCTCCCACGCGTTCGAAGCGCTCGAGCCGACCACCGAGTGGTGATTACCCAATCGGCGAAGACGCGCTTGCGGGATCGCGGGGCGCAGACGGTCAGCCCCGCGCGCGACCGATCACGGTGCGCTGACGCCGGTGACCCAGCTCCGACGATCACGACCGGGATGATCAGCCGCTGCGCGTCCGGCGTCCGACGCCCGACCTGGGTTCCGACGACGAATACGAACAGTCCGGACCGCGCCCACCAGCTGGCTCGCGGGATCGCCCGTCATCGTCGCCACAGGGAGCCACCGAGACGGGCATGTCAGCCAGCGAGTTCGTCGTCCTGTGCGACCTGTTCCTCAACGGCCAGAGCTCGATCAGCGAGATCGTCGCCCGGAACGACATCGCCCAGAGCCGCGTCTCCTTCTGCATCAAGCAACTCGTGGAGCGCGGCTGGGTTCTGACAACGACCGACCCCGCCGACGGCAGAAAGACGCTCGCCCGAGTCACCGAGCGGGTCGAGATCGAAGGAATGCGACGCCGTACACAAGACGCCCAGGACGCCCTCGCCCCGCTTCTCGCCGGCTGCTCCCCAACGGAGCGCGAGGCCATCACCGGCGCTCTCCAGAAGATCTACCAACTGGTGGTCGACGCTGGCAACGAGACGCTCCAGCTCAGGCATCTCGAGACAAGGCAAGACATGGACGCCATAGACACATACGCACCGCGAGCAGCGAATAGGCCGGCCTGATCGGCTGTCGGCAACGCGATCGTCTGGCCCACTTCAATCAGGTGGTGATCTGGATCGCGGATGTAGCACCGGATCTCAGACACATGCTCTTTTGGTGGGGTCAGGAACCCTCACGATCACCAAGAACGGTTTACCGATCCGTCGGAGATGCGCACGTGCGCGCTTGCGGCTTGCGCTGGCCGCCCTCGAATTAGCGCTCCCGAGCAACGGGTGCGTCTAAGCCAGGCGGCGGCGGAGCCAGCGCAGGAACGAGACTGGCGCGGCGGCGGCGTGGCGGGGTGCGCGGACGGCGCGGCTGCTGGTGGCGGTGGTGGCGGTGTGCACGAGGCGGTTGTGGTCGGCGGCTCGGTGCAGGTCGGCGATGCGCTGTCGGGCGGCGATGAGGGTGAGTTGGGGATGCATGGCTGACCTCGTGTTGCGTTGTGGTGCGCGCACTGTGATCTGCGCGAGTTGCAGCGGGCTTGCCGTCCGGTAAACGCCCCGGCCGGGCATCGCAACCGCGGGCGGGCGGTCTCGGCGGCGTGCGGTGGGCGGCGAGCGACCGGGATCGGTACGGTCGCGAGGGCGTATGCGTTTCGGCATCCTGGGACCGCTACAGGTGATCGGTGATGATGGGCGTGAGCTCGCCCTAGGCGGGCGGATGCCGCGAGCCGTGCTTGCTTTGCTGCTGCTGCGGGCGAACGAGGTCGTGTCGAGCGATCAGCTGGTTGAGGAGCTGTGGGCGGGTGCGCCGCCGGCGAGCGGCGCGAAGGGGCTGCACGTGCACGTATCGCGGCTGCGCCGGGCCCTTGCCGCCGGCCACTCAGACCCAGACGGGGAGCGGCTGGTCACTACTGCCGGTGGCTACGTCTTGAGAGTCGGGCCCGAGGAGCTCGATGTGCAGCGATGCGAGCGGCTGATCGGCGAGGGCCGATCGCTGCTGGCGGCGGGACGACCAGATCAGGCGCTCGCCGCGCTGAGCGGCGCGCTCGAGCTATGGCGCGGCGACGTCTTGGCCGACTTTCAGTACGACGCGTTCGCGCAGGGGGAGATCGCGCGGCTCGGCGAGTTGCGCGCCACCGTGCTGGAGGAGCGGATCGCGGTCGAAATGCTGCTGGGCCGGGAGGCGCAGGTGCTGGGCGAGCTCGAGCGTCTCGTGCGCGACTACCCGTACCGCGAGCGTTTGCGGGGCCAGCTGATGCTGGCTCTGTACCGGACCGGACGGCAGGCGGAAGCGCTGGCCGCATACCGTGCCGGCCGGTCGGCGCTGGTCGATGGACTGGGCATTGAGCCTTCGGTCGAGCTTCGGCAACTGCACGAAGCGATCCTTGCTCAGGACCGGGCGCTGCTCCAAACCGACCCAGACCAGCCGGCCCCGCCCGCCGGCGCCGGCGCCGGCGCCACGACGGACGGGCGAGCGCCGGGCCAAGTCCATCTGCCCGTGCAGGCGACACCCCTCATCGGCCGCGAGCGCGAACTTGCCGAGCTGATGACGCTCGCTGATTCGCGCCGGCTGATCACCCTGACCGGAACCGGTGGGACGGGAAAGACCCGGCTCGGGATGGCGTTCGCGGCGGGTCTCGCCGACCGCTATCCGGACGGCGTGTGGTGGGTTCCGCTCGCCATGGTCAGCGAGGCGCGACTGGTGCCAGCGGCGATCGCGGCGGTGCTCGGCGACATCGCGGATCTGCCGATGTATCTGCGCGGGCGAGCCCTGTTGCTCGTGCTTGACAACTTCGAGCACGTGATCGAGGCAGCTCGCGCGGTCGCCGAGCTGCTCTCCGGCGCGCCGGGTTGCGGGGTAATCGTGACGAGCCGGGAGCGGCTGGGGGTGGCCGCCGAGCAGGAGTACCCGGTGGCGCCGCTGTCGCCCCAGGCCGCCGTCGAGCTGTTCACCGCGCGGGCGCGGCAGGTCGAGCCGGGCTACGAGCCGGGTGCTGAGATCGACGCGATCTGCGAGCGACTCGATCGACTCCCGCTCGCGCTCGAGCTCGCGGCGACGCGGGTCAAGCTCCTCTCCGAGCAGCAGCTCCTCGCCCGGCTGGAGCAGCGGCTCCCGCTCCTGGCCGGCGGCCGCCGCGACCTCCCCGAGCGGCAGAGCACGATGCGGGCCACGATCGCCTGGAGCTACGACCTGCTCACCCGGCCCGAGCAGCGGCTGTTCACACGGCTGGCGGTGTTCGTCGGCAGCTTCGAGCTCGAGGCAGCCGAACAGATCTGCGACGCCGATCTCGACACCATGCGGTCACTGATCGACAAGAGCCTTGTGCGCCACGCCGACAACGGCCGGCTCTTCCTGTTGCACACTGCGCGCGAATACGCACTCGAGCAGTTCGACTCAAGCGACGAGCGCGACGAGATTCGCGCCCGCCGCGCGCGCTGGTACTTCGCGCTCGGTGTCGCTGATGGTGACGGCCCCCGGGAGGGCACCGATGACCTGATTCGGCTGCGCCAGGACGCCGCCAATGTCGGACTCGCGCTCGCCTGGGCGCTCGACCACGACATCGCCGCCGCACTCCCACTCGCCGATGCCGTCTTCACGCCCTGGTTAGGGGCCGGACGCATCCGTGAATTAGAGCGGTGGTACGAGCGGGCGCTGGCCGGTCCGACCACACTGTCGCCGGGAGACCGCGCCAAGGCCCTCGCCGGGCTCGGCCACGCGCTGGTGTTCCTCGAGCGCCTCGAGCAGGCGCGGGCGGCACTGACAGAGGCGCTCACGCTCTACCGGGACGCCGGCGATGAACGCGGCGAGACTCTCGTGCTACTTGGCCTCGGCGCCGCCGAGCTCATAGCCGGCGCGCCGGAGAGCACCCTCGCATGGGCGGAGCAGGCGCTACCGATCTACGAGCGCCTCGACGACACACTGGGGATCGCCCGCACCTTGCACTACATCGCTGAGGCTCTCCGGGACCTCGGCGATTTCGAGCGGTCCGCCGAGCTGTTCGCCCGTTCCATGGAGATTCGGCGCGCAAACGGACTCGGCAGTGGCGCGGCCACGGTGCACAGCCTCGGCGACCTCTATCTCGACGCGGGCGATATCCCCACCACCGAGCGCTACTACCGTGAGGCGCTCGCACTCGGCCTGCAAGAGGGAGACGCGCGGTTGGCGGCGTACTGCCTCGCGGGTCTCGCCTGCGTCGCCGCGCGAAACAAGGACACAACTGCGGCCGGCCGCCTGTGGACTCTCGCCGAGCGGCTCGAGCACGCGATCGGCTTCCGGATGGTCGCGGCCGAGCGAGTCCGCTACGAGCGGAACCTGACCCCACCACTCACCAACACTGACGAGTACCGCGCTGGCATCGCGGACGCAGCAAACATCGACCCGCTCACCGCAGCCGCCGAGATCGTCAACCGGTAGTGCGACAGACGCAGTCCTCCGGCGAGCATCGGTAACAGCATGTGGCGCTGTTACATGCGCCTTATCGCCGATCGGTTACAACCGTGGCATGCGCGCCGCTCCCCGCCTCGCCGCGGCTGGCCTGGCGCTGGCGGTCTCCGCGTGCGGCGGTTCGGGCCACACGGCAGCCGCGTCCACGAGCCCCTACGGGCCGGTGAGCGATCCGGTGTCCCTGTCCAAGTGCATGCGCGCCAACGGCGTGCCGAACTTCCCGATCCGGTCGACGGAGGGCTGCCGATCGTGAGCTCGTCGCCGGGCACGCTGACGGTGGAAGGAACCGCCTTTGTGGGGCCGGCGTTCACGGCCGCCGAGAAGAAGTGCAAGGAGTATCTGCCGCCAAGCGGTCCGTCGGGGCCGCCGGCGCCGAGCGCGGCACGACTGCGCCAGGAGCTCGCCGTCGCTGAGTGCCTGCGCCGCAGCGGGGTGCCGAACTTCCCGGACCCTGGGAGCAAGGGCTCCCTCAAGATCGTCGCGGCGGAATCCAGCTCGCCGGCGTTCCAGCACGCCGCGAAAGTGTGCGGACCCGGCGGTCACGCCAGCTTCTCCATCGGCGGCTGAGCGTTGGGCGAGTAATCGGCCCTGGCACGTGTCGGGCTGAGAAAGTGCAGACCAGCGCCAAGATCAGAACGCCGCGATGAGCGACCAACTCGCCTCGCCATCAGCTGGCTGCCCCGTTTTGCGCGGCCTGCAGCGGTGAGACCGGAGCTGCTTCGGTGTCAGCGCGTTCCCCGATCGTCGGGCGTTCGACTGGCGATCAGCCTCCGGTACGGCAGGTCTTCTGGGCTTGCAGGAACGCGGGCGATTGGGTATCGACTCCCGGCCCGGTCTGGAGATCGATCCCGCCGCTGCCTGGGAACGTCGGATCGGGGTAGTTCGGGACGCCGTGCTCGCGCATGCACTGCGCCTGGGCGATTAGCGCGGCCTTCGTGTTGGCGGTGATCGGCGGCTTTCCCTGCGGTGAGAGGATCGCCGCGAGCAGCCCCCCGCACGACTTGTTGGCGGACTCGTAGGCGGGAGATTGCATGTTGATGCTGGCCGGGATCTCGATCCCGAGAATGGACGTGTGCGGGCCGTTGACGATGTCGCCGCGATCGGGGAAGTTGGACACTCCGTGCGCGCGCATGCATTTCGAGTAGGCCAGCGCCTGGGCAGCCACCGTCCGTGAGGCCGAGCTGGTCGGGGAGCTGCTTCCGCAGCCGGCCACGAGCAGACCGGCGACGAGCAATCGGGCCACGAGCGAACCCTGACGTCGAGCACGATCGCACAGCATCTCTATTGGGCTGCACGGACATGGGGGCTCTTGCCATTCAGCTGCGCCAGTGACTAAAGAGTCCTGGTTCCCACACGCATCCGCCGCGTGCTTGAACGCTGGCAACTGCGGGTCGATCCCGCTCTGGGAGATCAGCTGCGCGCTCGCTATGTTGTTGCTTGCTGGGTCCGGGAAGTTCGGGACGCCCTGGGCGCGCAGGCAATGGGCGAGCTTGACGAGCTTCAGACGGTGGGCCTCCGAGAGGACGACCGGCGCGGAGATGTCGCCGTATCCAGTGCACGCTTGCTGCGCGGACTGAGCGGCGGGTGATGACAGGTTGGTCTGCTGCTGCAAGAGGTGGTACGCGCCGTAGGAGAAGCCCCGGACGCCTGATGAAGGGTCGCTCGGAGTTGCAGGCGCAAGCGGTCGAGATCGGCCGTCAGCTGTCGTCGGCGGGCGCTGCCTGATCGATGTCGAGTGTGTCCAGTTCTCGCCGGCGCCACTGGCCGGGCGGGCGTCCGTGGTGGCGGCGGAATGCCGCGGCAAAGGCGTACGGCGAGGCGTAGCCGGTGCGTTCGGCGATCTGCGTGAGCGTCAACTCGCCTCTGCGTAGGTGATCTCGAGCCAGCGTCATGCGCCAGTCGGTCAGGTACTGCATCGGTGCCTGACCGAGTACGTGCTGAAAGCTTCGCGCGAAAGCTGCCCGTGACAGCCCGCTGACGGCGGCGAGTTCGGGCACCGTCCACGGATGTGCGGCGTCCGCGTGCATGGCGCTCAATGCCGGGCTGAGCCTCGGATCGGCGGAAGCCCGATACCAGCGAGGCGCGTTCGGGCTGCGCTGAAAACACGCGCGGATGGCTAGCACGAGAAGGACGTCCAGTAGTCGGTCGAGGACTGTCTGTTGGCCGGGGGCGGAGGCTGCTAGCTCACGGGACAGCAGGGCGATGACGTCGTGGAGGGGGTCGTCGGCGGCCGCGGAGAGGGGAAGGATCGGCGGCAGGGCTTCGAGCAGACCTCGGCCGACGTCGCCCGAGAACCGGTAGGCGCCGCACAGAAACACGCTCGCGCGCCGATCGCCCGAGGCCTCATCGCCGGCATGGCGTGCTCGGAACTGTTCTGGCGACAGGCAGGTCGCGTCGGGTTTGTGAGCGATGTGGTGGTCGGGGCCGCCGCGGACGAGCGCAAGGTCACCGGGGGCGAGCTCGAGCGGCGCGTCTGGGGCCTCGAGCCACAACCACGCCCGTCCCTGGATGACGGCATGCACCGCCAGCTGGATGGTGCCTGGCAGCCGCAGCCCCCACGGAGGCTGGGCCACCGACCGGGCAAAGACGCCGCCGGTGGCGCGGGCCCTGGCGAGGTGGTCCTGCAGAACGTCCACAACATGAGCGTCTCACATAAAGAATAAAGCGTCAAGCACATTGATCCACTCAGCGAGCGCTAGCAGAATCGAGCCATGACCAATGCACCTTCCAACACACTCGTGCTCGCCGGGACCGGAAAGACCGGCTCCCGAGTCGCCTCCAAACTGACGAAGCTCGGCCTCAGCGCTCGCACAGCGGCACGCAACGGCGCCGATGTGCGCTTCGACTGGGACGACCCGACCACCCACAGCCTCGCCCTCGCGGACGTCGACCGCGTCTACCTCGTCGCGCCGGTCCTCAGAACCGACTTCGCCGACCAGGTATCGAACTTCCTGGATCTCGCGCAGGCCGCCGGCGTGCGTCATGTCACCTACCTCAGCGCATTCGGCATCGACGAGGCCCCGCCCCAGGTTGCCCACAGGGCCGTCGAGCTCGATCTCATCGGGCGCGATGCAATCACGCACTCGATTCTGCGTCCCGCGTGGTTCATGCAGAATTTCAGCGAGACATTCCTGAAGCCCGTCGACGGCGTGATCACGGTCCCCACCGGTGACGGCGCCGAGGCTTTCGTCGACGCCGAGGACATCGCCGCGGTCGCCGCCGTAACGCTCGCGAGCCCCGATGCCCACGTCGGCGCCCAGTACGCACCGACCGGGCCCGAGGCGCTCACGGTGAGCGACGCCGCCGATGTGATCGCCGACGTCACCGGCCAGCCCGCGAAGTACAACGACATCGACCGCAGTGCATGGATCGACGGTGCGGTCGCGGCCGGCGTGCCGGCCGCGTACGGCGAGGTGCTCCGCATGCTGACCCAAACCGTCGCCTCGGGCCATGGCTCCCGGCCTAACAACGACGTCTACGCCGTCACCGGACGGCCGCCGATCACGTTCGCCGCCTTCGCCCGGCGAACCGCACAGGCCTGGGCGTAAAAGGACAGCGTGATGAGCCAAAGCCGACGCCCGGACTCGAACCGGGGACCCCTTCATTACGAGTGAAGCGCATCGGCAGCTGAATCAGTAACCGTTCAGTTGTTGGTCTCCATAACAAGGTTCGGGGCGGCGGGCGGCGAATCTTGGGGTTATGGATCGCGCCGAGGCGGAGGCGATTTATGACTCGGGTCGGGAGCGTTGTGTTGAGGTGATCCTGGAGCTGGCGGGGGCGGTGGAGCGGCTCGGGGATCAGTGTGAGCGGTTGGAGGAGCGGATCAGGCGGTTGGAGGAGCAGGCCCGGCGGGACTCTCGTACGAGTTCCAAGCCGCCGTCGCAGGATCCGCCGAAGACGCGGCAGCAGCGTCGGGCGGAGGCTAGGGCGAAGGCCAAGGAGCTGTTTCGCAAGGAGGGCCAGCGGAAGGCCGGGGGTCAGCCTGGGCACCGGGGCGCGGGGCGCGAGCTGGAGCCCGAGGACCGGGTGGATGAGATCGTGGATCACTATCCCGAGGCGTGCCGTGGCTGTGGCCGCGAGTTCTCGGTGGATGAGCGCCGGCCAGGCGGGCGCTTCGGTCGCCATCAGGTGGCGGAGCTGCCGCCGATCAGCGTGATCTTGGTCGAGCATCGCACCCACCGGTTGGGCTGTCCGGGCTGCCGGGCCAAGACGACCGCCGGGCTGCCGGCCGAGATCGGTGCCTCGGCGTTCGGGCCGAATCTGCAGGCGGCGTTGGTGACGTTGACGGCGCGCAACCGCGTTTCGCGGCAGGGGATGATCGAGCTCGCCCGCGACCTGTTCGGCGTCAGTCTCTCGATCGGCACGGTCGACGCGATCTGTCAGCGCGCCGCGGACGCGCTCGCCGGCCCGCACGCCCAGCTGCACGACTGGGTGCTTGACCAGGCCGCGGTGCACGTCGATGAGACCGGCTGGCGAACCGCGGGTGACGGTCGCGCGCTGTGGACGCTGACCACCCCGGGCGCGGCGCTCTTCCAGATCGCCGAGCACTGCAACCGCGAGCAGTTCCAGGCGCTGATCGGCCCCTATCCGGGGATCGTCGTCTCTGATCGCTGGAACGGCTACGAGCACCTGGACCCCCACCGGCGCCAAGTGTGCTGGTCACACATCCAGCGCGACTTCCGCCGCCATAGCGAAGGGCTCGCCGAGCAGAAAACGTTCGGTGAGCAAGGCCTCGAGCTTCGACCAGCGACAGTCTCATCGTGACCGGCCCGGAGCACGAGGCGAGGCCGCTGCTGCTGGCCCAATGCGCTCACGAAACCGGGGGCCGTGCGTGGCTTCTCCTTTAGCGGCAACGGAGCCACGACAACCGCGGCCCGTTGACGGCTGCGATCTTGTACCTGGTCACAATTGGGCAATTACTCATCGGGGCGCGCCGGCGTGCGGAGACGGCTCCGATTCCGGCGCACGGGCAGGCCGGGCGCGGGAGCGGCACGGCTCCGAGTTCTGGTCGGAAGGAGGACTTCGGCCTTCGGGGATACGCGCGAGCGACGGGGGGGTTCCCTGGGAAAACGTCGGCGGAGGACTCAGCGCCCCCCACGGGGTGGGACGGTCATCGTCTCGGACCCGACGACGATCGGCTCCTCCATCAGCCGCTTGCCCACGTCGGTGTATACCCGCCGCTTGCTTGTGTTGGAGTACATGGGCCAGTAGCCGTCCACAATCCAGCGCCCGTCGCGACGTCCGAGGATCCAGAGCTCGAAAGCGCCCGTGTTCCTCACAATCCCAGCCGCAGGGTTCGAGTAGTTATGAACATTACGAGGAGGCTTGGGGTCACCGACCGGCTGCGTGTAACGGTCGCGATAACAGTGCAGGAACACGACTACGCGGTTCTCGGCATCCGGACCCCGGTAGTTGAGCCCGACCGGACTGACTTTCAGTATGCTCAGCCAGTACATCGGACGCTGGCCCTGACTGGCCAACTCGTCGATCTTCGCTACTTGCTCCTTGAGCATCTGCGGACCAAGAAGCCCGGCCAGCTTGTCCCGGTCGTCCCAGGCCGACGCTACCTCGGTGATCAGGGCGCGCGCGGCCTCCTTCAGCGCCTCCGGTTCGTAGGCTGGATCAGTGCTGGCCACCCGCCGGAGCGCCTCCTCGGTGAGCAGTTCGCGCGGCCCCTTACGCTTCCGTGCCCTCTTAGTCAAGAGGTGGAGGCCAGCCGGAACTCCGATCAGGATCACGGCAATGGGCGCGAGTACCCACAACCGCGACGCAAACGTGCTAGCGATGGTCGGCAGCGCCGCACTCATGAGACCGCCCTCAGCTCAAACGGAATCCCAGGCATTTTGTTACCTCGTCGCTCGAGCTGGCGTGCATAGCTAATCCCGGTCACGATCGTTACGAAAGAGACCCCTAGGCCTGCATCCTCGCGGAGCATACCCTCGATGCTGATTCGTCCGTCTGCGCTCCGCAGGTCAACGACCTGCTCGTCGCCCTGATCCGAGGCTCTCGCCGGAACTCCAAACCCGCGTGCGCACGCGCCTTCTGGCGTCAGCGCCTTGGAGCGGGGCACAAACCGCGGCCGTCGGGAAGCCACATTCGTCACGCCTAGTTGGCCGCTAAAGCAGAAGCTGACCAAAAGCGACCATAGGGTCACCGAGACTGTCGGATCGATCGATTTTCGACACTCTCATCGGGCTTCGGGGCGACGTCCGCTGAGCGTTCGAGAATGAGACGAGCTCCGGGAGGGACGCGGACCGCCAGCGCCGAGTCCCCCGCCCGGCGGCGTCCGGTCGGCGTTCGGTGGCGCGCGCCGGGTCGCACGCCACGGGATTTGACGGAAATCACCCGTCCCTCGCCTGTCAATAGGTCGCCAACGGTGACAATCTGGGAATCGATGACCGAGCAGTCCTTCTACCTGGTGGCCGATGTGAGCTCCAATGATCTAGCCGCGATCGAGCAAGTTCTGCGCAAGCACATGCAAGGCCAGATCACACGGCTCGCCGACGGCTTTCACGTCGAAGCCGAGATGCACGGCTCAAGTGCACGAGAACGGGGGCCTGGCCGGCGTCGGCGGCCAGCGCGCGGTAGGTGGGGTAGCGCTGTCGGCAGTCGCCGATCTCGGCGATCATCGTCGCGGCGCACAGCCACGAGTCCTGAGCGATGAACAGCGAGCGGAACGTCTCCCCGTCGGGGTGATCGTCGAGCGCGTGGCGGATCTCGATCGTCAGCTCGCTGATCCGGGCGACGATCGGCTCCAGTGCGGAGACGAGCGCCAGGACGATCTCGCGCCGGGCGTGCATCTCGAGCTCGCCCGCGCGTCCTTCCGCCCCGCCTCGCAGGCGGGTGAGCAGTCGCGGGCCGGCTTGCGACCCGTGTATCCGTGGCGCTTGAGGAACGCTGCGAGCCGGTGCTCTCCCAAGCCGCGGGCGTCGAGGGGGGTGGGGTAGCGGCGCAGGAACGCCAGCGCGATCTGCGAGTCGACTGACCAGAACACCTTGCTGGCGCCGGGCCAGAAGGTGGCGAGCTGATCGCGCAGCTGGTTGGCCAAACCAAGCCGCGTGCGCACGAGCCCGTCACGCGCCCGGGTCATTGACCGCAGCGCCTTGGTCCGGTCGCTGTCGGGCTCAAGCACCCGGAAGCGGTGGCTGTCGGTGCGCGCGAGCTCGGCCAGCACGAAGCTGTCAAAGCTGTCGCTCTTGCCGCCAGCGACGCTGTGGGCCGCCCCCGTTCCCGTGGACACGGGTTGACTTCTGTGAACGGACCGTACTGGTTTAGCGGCGATGCGGCCCCGCGGGCGGGGCTTCCCGAGCTGACTGGTGGGCTCGCACCGACGTCAGCGCGCGGCCTACGGCACTGCAGCTCCGTCGGATTCAGGGCAACTCATCGTGCCTACTTCACGGTCCGAATCGTCGCGCTCAAGTGTTGGATCGTATGTCCGTCCGAGAGGGTGCCGGTCGCCTTTACGCTGATGCGGGTCCCGGGTCTGTGTTCGGCGGAAGCGATCGTGTAGGTCGTGGTGTGGTCGGGATCGATTGCATAGGTCTGGGTCTGCTGTTTTGATTCGCCGGCTCGGACGGTGATCGTGCCGAAGCAGTAACGGCCGGGTTGGCCAGAACAGCGAAAGGTTATGACCGTCGAGCGGGCATGTGAGGCGGCGCTAAGGAGTCGCAGCGAGGGGGCGCGCATGCTGGGCGCGCCGGGCAGCGTGATCGCCCAGAGCTCCCCATCATTGGTGGTCCAGAGCCGTCCGTCTGGTCCGGCGGTGAGCTGCGGGGTATTGCTCTCCGTGGGCACCGGTGAGGGGTAGGTGGTGATCGCCCCAAGCGAGGAAATGGATCCAAGCTCGGGATCTCCGTAACTGCCGCAGTTGTCTCTTATGGCGGTGATGGAGGTGCAAAGTTCGCCGAGAAACCACATCTGGCCATCCGCCGCTGTGGCCAACCCCACCGGAGGACTGTAACCCGGCCCACCTAGATTCGTGCTCGTCCACGTAACACCGCGAACGGTTTCTGGACGGCCCGGAGGCTCCGATCGGACCTCGTCGAACTCGGCGCCATAGCCCTCGGGAGCCCAGACATCCCCTGTGAGATCGGGGATCAGCGGACCTTGGGGGTCGCCACCCTTCAGGGTGCCGGTCTCGCCCGTTGGCGAGAGCCACGTCAGCAGGTTCAAGCCCGAGAGCCAGATGTATCCATTGCTGTCGGTCGCGATGCCGAACCATCCATAGCCGTTATTGGGGATCGGGACCACCGTGATGCGTCCCGCAGGCGAGATGTACCCGACCTCGGATTGGCCCTCGTAATTGCTGTCAACGACGAACCACACGTCCCCGTTCGGCCCGACAGTGGCTCCGTCGAGGTTCACCTGTGGATGCTCAGAGGACTTCTTCAGCTTTGAAAACGGGTCAAAGACTCGGACCCGGCCGCCGGGGGTGATCGATCCCAGCCGCACCTGGGGGCCAGTAGTCGCGAACCAAAGACCGCCGTCCGGGCCGATCAGCAACGGCGTCACGTTCCGGTCGAACGTTCGGATGACGCGGCCGGCGGTCGTGACCTCCAGCAGTTCAGTTTGAAGCCCTCGCGATGAGACATCTCGCTGCGCGGTGAGCCAGAGATCGCCGTCTTGATCGACCACAGGCTGTCCCGGGTTCAGCCATCCCGGAATCGTGATCTGCTGCGCTGTCGGGCTAGCCGCCGTTTCACTCGTGCCAGCCGCCGCGGCCGCGGCCGAGATTCCCATGCACCCGATCACCAACGCCGTAATCGATGCCATCGCCAGCGACCGACGCCGGACGTCTCTGATCCCCGTGAACATCGACCTTCTCCCTCTCGGTTAGCGCGCGGTCGCAGAGGGTGAAACGCGAGACGCAGCGCGTTGTTGCGGAAACGCTATTCGCGCCGCTGACCATCCCATCGACGACCGCGGCGGAGCGCCGAAACCACGCGTAGATGTCGCGCACACCAACGCTCTCGGCGCAGACTGGACAACCCCTGAAGGGCATGCCCACCGCTGCAAGGCGCGCATCGGAACAGCTCCGCCCACGTGGCCGCATTGCCGCTAATCCGGAAGCGAGCTGCGACCCGTGGAGAGTGTCGGGTCGGCGGGAGGCGCCTGGGCCGCACGGCGTTGCCGACTGGCCTGGTTTCCTCCCGCCGCCGCATCGAACCGTGCGTGCGGTTCTCTCGCACACGGCTCACCGACGTCTTTCACCGCCGGCATTCGGCGTTGCCCGCTTGGTCCTCCGGTCCCGGAAGGGACCGGGGGTGACGACGAGTCCTTCGAGGTGGATCAGCCCTAGTTGGTTGCGTGAGTGGTAGTTCACGACTGTCCAGCCGTAGCGCGTGGTGCGGTTGCGGCGTTTGGCCGCGAACAGCACGAGGCGCTTCAGCGCGTAGGTTCTGATCTTGGTGAAGTGGCGGCGACTGTTCCCGTATCGGTAGTAGTTCGCCCAACCGCGCAGGTACTCGTTGAGCTCCTGCACGATCACCTCTTCAGGTAGCAGTGTCCGGTTGCGGCCCGTGAGCTCACGGATCCGGTTGCGGGCTCTGCTCATCGCCTCTGGTGAGGGCCAGCGAGCGAGGAACCGCAGGTGCTGATAGTCACGCTCGCCGCGCACCCGCCGATGGTGGAAGCCGAGGAAATCCAGACCCTCGCCTCCCTCCTGCAGGTGCACGATCCGGGTCTTGGCCTGCTTGAGCGAAAGGCCCATCTCGGCCAGGATCGCCGTCAGCGCCGAAAGCGCCGCCTCGGCCTCCCGTCGGTTGTGGCACATCACCACCACGTCATCCGCGAACCGGACCAGAACGCCGGTCCCGCGCTCGGTCCACTGCCGGTCGAGCCGGTGCAGGTAGACGTTGCACAGGCAGGGCGAGATCACACCGCCCTGCGGCGTTCCAGCCTCCTCGCGGTGGACAGCGCCGTCCTCCATCACCCCTGCGCGCAACATCGCCCGCAGGAGCTTCAGTAGGTGCCGGTCGCTGATCCGCTCCTCGATCGCCGACATCAACCCCGAGTGCGGGATCGCGCCAAAACAGTCCGCGACATCCGTCTCGGCCGCCCACCGCCTGCCCCTCCAGGACTCATCAATCAGCACCTGGAGCGCGTCGTGCTGCGAGCGCTTGGGCCGAAACCCAAACGAGCACGGCAGAAAGTCCGCCTCGAAGATCGGTTCGATCACGATCCTCGTGGCGGCCTGAACGACGCGGTCCCGGACAGCAGGAATCGACAGCGGCCTTTGCTCAGTCGGCCTGCCGGGCTTGGGGATGTACACCCGGCGGGCCGGCAGCGAGCGATAGCTGCCGTCCTTCAAATCCGCGGCCAGCTCGTCGAGCAGCCTGGCCACGCCATACTCCTCGACGTCAACGATGGTCTGGTGGTCGACGCCGGCCGCGCCCTTATTGGCGCGCACCAACTCCCACCCACGCTCCAGCACGTCCCTCCGATAGACCTTGTCGTAGAGCGCGTGGAACCGTCGCCCGGGATCGGCCTTGGCCGCCCGGTAAAGCGTTCGTTGCAGTTCTCGGACCTTGTCCTGCTTGGCGGTCCTAGCCACGAGTGGCACTCACCAGCCCTTCCCTGTACGTGACGCATAGACGAAGTAGCGGCCCTTCCCTCGCCGCGGGTTATGTTGTCCCGTCAGCTCAAGCGGTACTACGGCCGCCTCCGACTCCCACCCGGCACGCGATCCACTTCCCGGCTCATCACCGGTTATAGGACGCGACGCTCCGACCACACCCAGATCCACCAGAGGGCCGGGCCGGGGAGGGCCTCCCAAGGTTCCCGCCGCCACCATCTGAACGTTCCGAGCCCCATACGCCGGGAGGTTCCTCAGGGCTGCAATCCAGGATCTACACCCCTTCCATGGCCTTCGCCGTGACAACCGCGGCTCGGCACCTCCTGTTTCCCACCCTCACGGGCAAGCGATCTAACGACGCGGCAGGCTTCGCTTCACGCTACGGACCGCTCAGTCGCTCCCCCCAGAGGGGCTCTTGACGCTGGGCTTCGACCCGGCCCGTTTCCAGACCGAGCCGCCAGCCTGCTACCGGGCCTCCTGACAGCTACCCGGACCGGACCTTCCCCGGCAGGCGACGACGAGCTTATGTTGGATCAACTACTCAATAAACACCAACTCCTTGGCACACGCCGGTCTGATCGACTAGCAGCAGCCGCCGCCACCTCTGGTGAGGCGTCCGGTAGTCGTTCGTCTACCGAGCGCCTCTCTAGGCTGGTTGGGAACAGCGGCCCGTACCAGCTTGCAGTGATCGGCTACGGTCGTCCGATGCCCGTGGACTTCGAGCAGCCAAGTTGGGAGGCGGCCAAATACCCTGGTCGCCACGTCGCTCCCGTGGGCACTCAGGCCGAGGCCCGGGAGCTCGCCGCCAATGTCTACGAGCTCGATCCGGGCGCCGTCGGCTCGCCGTTGCACATCCACCACGCCAACGAGGAGCTACTGTTCGTCCTCGCCGGGACGCTCTCGCTGCGCGATTCGGACGGGACTCAGCTCCTGCCGGCCGGCGCGGTGGTCGCGTTCCCTCGGGGCCAGGCGGGTTCCCATAGCCTGGTCAACCGCTCCGACGCGCCCGTTCGTTACCTCGTGGTCTCCACGACCAACCGCCCCGACGTCGTCGAGTACCCCGACACAGCCGCGACGCTTGTCGTCCTCGCCGAGCAGCGCCTGGCCTATCCGCACGGCGCGGACGCGGACCAAAAGCTCGTCGTCGCGGAAGCGATGCGGGCGGCAGCCGACCGAGACGCCTGACCTGGCCAAGCGTGCAGCAACGGCGCTGACGGGCAGAGCATGGAGGTCGTCCTCGGTAGCGCCCCGGGTCCGCTGCCGCATGCTCCACCAGCAGCGAGCATGCGGCCTTCCTGGTCACTTCGATGCTCTCGGCGGGGCCAGGCGCGTGTGCGAGGCTACGTCTGGGTTGCCGATCGCATGGATGGCGTCAAGCACGTCTCTGATGCCGCCCGCGGTGTTGACGTCCAAGCGGTCCAGGATCGTTTCGGTGTCAGCGAACTCGTTCGCGGAGCGCATGTCCGAGGCAAGGGACTGCACCGACTGCCCCACGAGAATGATCGACAGCAACACGAGCTGCAGGAAGGTCTGCGCGACCCACGCCACGATCAGGATCAGCCCCGGCTTCGTAAAGAACGCCGGCACCTCGCTCGCCGTCAGCACACCCGCCTGGATCAGGATTGCCGGCAGGCTTACCAGCGCGATCAGGGTGAACAGGTAAGCGCACGCCATCGTTCCGACGCTGCGGGTGATCACGAGCGCGAGCTTGGCATTGAAGCCCTCGACGTCGCTCACCGCCCGCTTGATCTCCCGTGGGGAGAAGCGCACGACACGCGGCAGTTGCTCCCGGACCTTGACGGGTGCATCCATGTGAGAGCCTCCAATCGGGAGAATCGAGCGTCATCGTGACCGGAGGCTACGTTCCGGGCCGGGGATCCGCCTGGCGATCCGGCATCGTTCGCTGAGCGTTCCATAGTGCGACGCCCTCGTGGCCGGACACCGGACACCCTCATCAGTCGTCCACGCCGTCCGCCGGTCGATCCTTACCGGACGCTTTCGCAAATAGCCCGAACCAGCGACCTGGGGAGTGTGGTGCTCGTGACTGCTCTCTTTGCTCGGCACCAGGAGCCTGACCTTCGCGAACCGGCGCGCTCGCGTCGCGGTCATTGGGCACGAGAGGGTGACTGATAGGCTGCGGCGAGACAGAGGGAGGGACCGTGGCGAGACCTGGATTTCGGTGCCGTGGCCGGTGAGCCCCCGGTAGAGCCGGGTTTGGTTGCCGCGGCTGTTGAGGACCCCAACGCGGTCTACGCGCTGGGTAGCAGCAGGGGCGAGAGTGTGCGCTTGCAGCGTCAGGCTGAGGAGCTTGCGCCCGATAGCACGGTTCTCCTTGACAGGGTTGGCCTACGGCCAGGCGATAGCGCGATCGATCTTGGCTGTGGACCGCGCGGAGTCATCGATTTGTTGGCCGAACGGGTGTCGCCGAGCGGGCGTGTAGTTGGGCTCGACGCAGACCCGGTGCACGTGGCAATGGCGTCTCAGTTCGTCGCGAACGCGGGGTTGAGCGACGTCGAGCTGGTGTGTGGCGACGCGCGACACACCGGTCTTGAGTCTGGCTCTTTCGATCTGGTGCACGCCCGGACGCTGCTAATCACCGTGCCACAGCCAGCAGAGGTGCTCGTGGAGATGGTTCGTCTGGCTCGGCCGGAAGGGTGGGTGGCCGGTCTTGAGCCCGACACCGAAGCCGCGATCTGCTACCCGCCGCATCCCGCGTTCGACCGGCTGTGTGAGATCTTCACCCTCGCGTTTTCCCGTAATGGCGCCGACCCGCACTTCGGCCGCCGGCTGGCTGAGCTCTATCGCCAGGCGGGTCTCGAGGACGTGACGGTGGAAGTCCGGGCCGCGATCTACCCGGCCGGGCACTCGCGCCGGACGATCAGGGCTGACCTTGTCCGCAGCATGCACCCTCAGATCATTGAGATGGGGCTAGCGGATCAGCAGGAACTTGACGAGCTTGACACGTCGGTGCGCAGGCATTTCGAGAACGCTGACACGCTCGTGATGCCCGGCCTGAGCTTCCTAGCCTGGGGTCGCAAGCCGGCCTCAGTGTGAGCGGGGAAAGTCCCTATCGCAACACATTTCTGACGGGCGCTCCGGCTAATCAGACCGCGGCGGCCGCTTGTGCTCTGGAACGAAGCGAGCGACGGGCAGCGCTGGTGTGCCGAGAGTGGTTTTTGGGTCGAGATCCAGCAGTCTCGCGGGCGATGGACTCGCCACGCTCGCGGCGCTGCTGCTTGTAGCCTGAGCGAGCGTCTGGTCGGAGCGCCGGAGGCTGTCCTCCTCGGAGCCTGGGTGCTTGCCGGCGACAGGAAGTCGAAACCGCACTGCGCTCAGCGGACCCTGTCTGCTGTCCTACGGGGCGGCCAGGAGCGGCGGAGTTACCATCTTTAGGAGTCAGGCGATCAACCGAGGGATCAAGATGCGGCAATCCTGGGAAGAAGCGCGTGCGCAATGCCAGGCGGCGCTCGGAGAGCTCGTGGAGGGCAGACCCGAGCCGTTCAAGGCGCTGTGGTCGCATGCCGACGACGTAACGATCATGGGTGCGTTCGGGGGATTTGAGCGCGGCTGGGACGATGTCGCTCAGCGCCTGGATTGGGCGAGCGCCGGGATCGGCGGGAACGACCGCCGGGTCGAGAACATTCTCACTGTGGTCGGCGAAGATCTGGCTTGCACGGTCGATCTTGAGCACATGGAGCGGGCCCGCGATGGGCGCACGTATCATCGTGTGCTGCGCTGCACCCAGGTCTACCGGCTTGAGCGCGACACCTGGAAGGTGATTGTCAGACATGCCGATGAGCTGCCGGAGACAGATCCGCTGCAGCATTAGGCGCGCGATAGGGCAGTCCGCTCGGTCAACTGCCGTTCCGCATCAGCAAGATCGGCGGAAGCGAGCTAACGCCTTAACAGCGAAAGACGGGAAGTCCTCCGCTGCTCCGACGAGACCGCTGCTCTGATCGATTTTCGACACTCTCGTCGGGCTTCGGGCGACGTTCGCTGGGCGTTCGCTACCGGAAGGCCTTCAGTCGGTGCTGGCGAGCTCCTCGACGTCCATGCGGGCCACGAGGTCATCGCGGAATGCGTAGACATGCACGACACGTCCTTCGCCGAGGAGAGCTCCGTCGAGGGAGCGTGCGGCCTGTTGGACTTCGACGGCGAGACCGCCATCAGATCGCGTGGTGAAGGCGATCGGCGTCACCGCGGGGTCGATAGCGCCCCATTGGCGGGTCCAGTAGTCCCGGACGCCCTCGTGGTCATGGACGCGGCCGCCTTCCCAGGCGTTTGGCCAGTCGACGTCCGCGGTCATGTGGCGCAGGACCGCGTCGATGTCCCGGGCGTTGAATGCCTCGTACGTGGCCCGGAGCAGATCCTTTCGTTCCACGGGCGGAATGTTATGCAACCTGTCGGTTGCTCGGCGCGAGCGCTCGCGGCTCGCACCGCCGTCCAGCGGAGGGGGAACCGCACCGTTCGCTCGTTCCCCTGCAGACGCGCCGGAGATGGCTGTGAGTCCTATCGGGCGCAACCGCACGCGGCTGCCGACGATCCTGGTCGTGCTGCTTGGTCGGCCAGCCGCCTGCCCAGAACTGGGCTCTGCGATGCTTAGTCGGCTTGCCGTCGAGTAGTGAGGGGGAGGTCGACTGATGCCGGGTCCGTTGCAGGTGATCGCCGTGAGCTTCAGTCCCGGTTCTGACTTCCAGGCTCGGGTGTTGGCCGAGGTCGATCGACTGCAGGGCCGAGGGGTGTTGCGTCTGCTCGACGTGATCTTCGTCGCCAAGAATGAGGACGGCGCGATCGAGCCTGTGGTCGTCGGCGGTGACGACGACGACCTTGGCGCTCTTCTGTCGAGCATCTTGCCGCTTGGCGGCGGTAGTGTTGTCGAGCCGACGAGGGGCGTTGGCTCGTCGGGTTTTGCGCTGGCTCACGCGTGGGCGCTAGCAGAGTCCCTGTTGCCTGGGACGGCGCTCGCGCTGTTGCTCGTCGAGCATGGCTGGGCGCAGGCGCTCTTTGACGCGGTCGCCGAGTCTGGCGGGGCGCTGTTGGGGGAGGGCTTTCTCACCGCCGAGGCCGGGTTGGTCGTCGGGGCCGAGGTCGCGGCGCTCGAGGAGGCGGCTGAGGTGATTGCGGTCGCGCAAGCCGCCGAAGCCCGTGCGACGCTGGCCGCTATGGCGGCAGAGACCCAGGCAGCCGAGGCGATCGCAGCTTCAGAGGCGATCGTCGCCGGTGCGGCCGCCGTCGCGGTTCAAGCGTTGATCGACGCCGGCGTAGTGCAGGAGGCCGCCGCCCACGAGGCCGTTGAGGCCTTGAACGCCGCCGGTCTAATGGTCGCGGCGGCCGACCAGGCCGCGGCCGAGGTCGTCGCCGAGGACGCCGCCGCGGTGCGGAACGCCGACCAGGCGGCCGCGGAGGCCGTCGCCGAGGACGCCGCGGCGGTGCGGACCGCCGACCGGGCGGCCGCGGAGGCCGTCGCCGGAGCTGCTGCGAACGTCGCCGCTGCGTCGATCACCGTGGCTGAGGCGCGAGTCCTCCGCTACCTGCCCACGCGTTTGACCTTCGCGCTGATCGCGGACAAGCTGGGGATCTCTCGCTCAGCGGCAAAGGAACGAGCCCAGCGCGCCTACAAGAAGCTCGGGGTGCACAACCGGGCCGAGGCGGTCAACCGGGCCCGCGCGCTGGGGCTGATCGACTGACCCGCGACACCTTCCCTCAGGCAGCCGCGATGCCGTCGGTTACCGAGCGGCCATACACAGCGCCGAAGGACTTCTGGGAAGGTAAGCCGCACCGCCGCACCGCCGCACCGCCGCACAGCAGTTCGTAGACCCAAGCACTCGATCGCGGTGTACGCCGGACCACTGGTTGCGAAGGCGACCCAGGATGAGGCACCGCGCCCTCCCATGCTGCGTTCGGTGAGCGTTGGCGGATTCGGGCGGTCATCGCAACAGTAGTGGTCCGATCTCTTCGATCGGCTTCGCGAAGCCTAAGCGTTTGCGCGGTCGGTCGTTGAGCTCGGTGGCGACCCATTCGAGGTCGAGGGCGCTGTGGACGGAGAGGTCGGTGCCCTTCGGGAAGTATTGGCGCAGCAGCCCGTTGGTGTTCTCGTTGGTCGCGCGTTGCCATGGTGCGTGCGGGTCACAGAAGTAAATGTCGATATCTGCGGCGACACTCACTTCTTTCCATTCGTGCATCTCGATGCCCTGGTCCCAGGTGAGTGACGCCCGGAGGATGTCGGGGATTGTCTTGACCTTCTCGGTCAGCGCGTCGCGGACGTGCTCGGCGCTGTGACCGTCGGGGAGGTGCACGAGCATCGTGTACCCGGTGGTGCGCTCAACGAGCGTGCCGATCGCCGACAGCTGGTTCTTGCCGAGGATCAGATCGCCCTCCCAGTGGCCGGGCACGGCGCGGTCATCGGCCTCGGCGGGACGCTCGCTGATGTTGATCATGTCCGGGATTCTGGTTGCGACGTTTGTTGGCCCGCCGGCACGGACGTCGTAACGCCCGCCCGGTCCGCAGACACTTCGTCAGATCACGTCGCAGAGCCCCCCGGGACTGGACGTACAGCGATTGGTAGATCGTCTCGGGCGACACTCGCATCTCCGGATCGTCAGGGAATTCGCGGCGCAACCGGCCGACGATCTGCTCCGGCGAGTAGCGCCTGCGGAGATCTTCCTCCACCTTGCAGCGCAGCTGCACGTTGGCACGAGCTTCGACGGCTTCGGCCGGCTCGCACGGTGATACGCGAGCGCGTGGGCCGTCGTGGCCCGGTAGGCGCCAGTCCGATCGGCGTTGCGCGCCAGCTCGCGACTGACCGTCGAGGGGCTGCGCCCCAACCGGCGGGCGATCGCGCGCATCGACTCACCACCCGCGCGCGCGAGCGCGATCTCCTCCCGCTCGGTGAACGTCAAACAGCGACCCTTCAGATCCCGACCACGGCGCGGACGTATCCCACCGTCCGCACGCAGCCACCGCATCCCTTTCTCCCGATAGGTACCCACTTCTGCCGCCGCAGTGATGATGAACTCACCACGCGCCATCGCCGCCCAGAACACCTGCACAACCCCCGGAACCATCCGATCCGAGAACCTCTCCATCGCGCGCCTTTCGTTCACCCGTCTCCCAGGAAGGGACATCGCGGGCCACGGCCCGGGACCGGACAGCGCGCCGATCGCCGCGGCGCCTCGCCCTCCGGGCTCGGCTTGCGACGACCGGCGCGCTACTCAAGCACCGGGCACGGACGACCTACAAAGCCCCTCCATCTAGGCGGGTGTTGCGATCACCGCGCGAACCCAAGGTTGGCATGTGCGACGGTCCCCGATCCCGGCACACACATCGAGCCACGACGTCGTCGGAGGCGTCCGCAGCGTCCGAAGGTGGATGGTGACCGGAGCGCGCTGGGCGGCGACTCGCGTCGGGGAGAGCGATGACATCGCACTGCTGGATGCCGGCCTCGGACTCGAGCACCCGGGAGCGTGAGTCGTGTCGCCGTGCGGCTCCACGTAACATGACCAGGAGACGAGCTTGGCCCGCATCCTGATCCCAACTCCGTCGCTCGACTTCGATCCGAGTGAGGTGGCGGTGAGCTGGCAGGTGCTCACACAGGGAGGCCACAACGTGGTGTTCGCGACCCCGAACGGCCTAATGGCTCGGGGGGACGAGGTGATGCTCACCGGTGAGGGCCTAGATCCCTGGGGGCTTGTACCGGGACTCCGGCGCACGGTGGTCATCGGCCGGTTTCTGCGGGCTGATCAGGACGCGCGCGATGCCTACGTGCAGATGGAGGACGCGGCGGAGTTCCGCGCCCCGATCCGCTGGGACGAGATCGATCTCGCCGCCGTCGACGGCGTCCTGCTCCCCGGGGGCCACCGCGGACGAGGCATGCGCCGTTACCTCGAGAGCGAGCTGCTGCAGGGTACGGTCGTTGAGGCCTTCGGACGGGGGACGCCGGTCGCCGCGATCTGCCACGGCGCGCTGCTGGCGGCTCGCAGCACCGATCCTGCCACCGGGCGATCGGTGCTCTATGGGCGCAAGACGACCAGCCTGACGTGGTCGCTCGAGCGGCGGGCGTGGCACGTCGCGCGGATCACTCGGTTCTGGAATCCCGACTACTACCGCACCTACAAAGAACAGCCCGGACAGCTAGCGGGCTATATGTCCGTCCAAGCCGAGGTCACCCGAGCGCTGGCCGCGAACGACGACTTCCAAGATGTCTCGCCCGATGACCCCAACGCGGCGAGGAAGACCAGCGGACGCTACCGCGACACGCTCGAGGACGAGCGCCCCGCCTTTGTGGTGCAGGATGGCAGCTACCTGTCGGCCCGATGGCCCGGCGACGTCCATACCTTTGCCAAGCGCTTCGCCGCGATCCTGCGCAGCGAGGAAGAGAAGCCGAGGATCGCGAGTCCGAGCGGGCGGCGTCGAGACTGAAGCACGAGCGGGCGCGCCTGCTCGGCGTCAGCGACCGCCGCGTCGCCGATCTCGGGATGACCAGACGCCACGGCAACGACCTACTTAAGCAAGCCTTGGCCGCCTTCCCCATCGAACGACGGGGCGTCGGATGAACCATCCTTGGGTCAGACGAACCCCAGCCTTCAGGTTGTGCGACCGGAGAGCGAAACGGGACGGCCGCGGGCTGCCCCGTTGCTCGTCAGCCCTCGGCTCTTTGAAGCGATGCGCGGATGGGCCGCATCTTGAAATGGGCCCCCTCGGGGTGGATGACAGCGACGCGTCGGACCTCGACGCGGCGACCGCGGCGTTTCGCGTCGCGGGGTAAATCGTTGGTGTGCTGTTGGGCTTTGATGTTGGTCAGGGTTGTGGTCATCGGAACCTTCTTCAGTGATCGTGTCAGGTTGCTGTGCAACCGAGCCGTCCTCGCTGAGGGCATAACGGGCGACCCGCACCGGCGCGCAGCGGCCGGACCGTGGCGCGGATTGAGCCGGGGCTGATCCCTCGAGGCTCTATCACCGCGCGTTTGATCGCGTGGCGGATCGGAACCGGTTGGGCACGCCGAGCGTCTCCAGGATGTTTGCCCGGGTCTCTCTCATGAGACGAGAACGGGGCGGCGCGTGGCGCCGTCCCGCCTCGAGGTCAAAGACCGGGCGATCGAGGCGGTCCGCGCGCGAACGAGTCATGAGGCGGACGGCGCGTCTGAAGACGCTGGCCCGCCGCACGGATCCGCGTCGCCGCGCCACGCACCCCACCGACAGCCCGCCTCAGGACAACGCGCACCTTTGCGCCTCGGATCTGGCGGCGCCGGCGCAGCCCGCGCTCGGCGGCCGCGAGCTGGACAGCCGGCGGATGAGCTACGCCTCCGGACGCCCCCGGGACGTGAACCGGTGTGAGCGTCGGCGTACCGAACAAACCGACGACGAGCGCGAGTGGGAGAAGGCTCTTGCGGGAGAGATACATGACTGCTGAGGTCTTCTGAATTGGACGCGGTGCTGACTACTGCTGCGATCAGAGATTCGCGCCAGCCTGTGAGACAAACGTCGTAAGCGACGAAGAGTTCTCTATGGGACGTCGTCTGAGCTGCCGTCCCCCACGCGAGCAGCTGCTTCCTGCGACGCTATACCGCGCCGGGACCATCATGGATCGGAGGCGGTGGCGGGCCGGACGTCAGGAGCCGGTCAGACGCCTCTTATCTGAGCCGGCTTGGCGTGACCGGCAGTTCGGACAGACTACCCGTCGTCGCTGTCCGCTTGGCGTTTCCCGGCCGGACGCTGCCGGCCAGCCGGTCTGCGGCAATCAACCTACGATGGAGCGCTGGCGGCTGGTCAGCCGACCCGCGCCCGTTCCCGGACGATCCGAAGGTTGCTCGTCCGCGCCTCAAGCCGATCCATGGCTGCCGCGACGTCACTCGGGGGCGTCTCGGTCGACCAACGCTTGCCGACGCGTCGGACCTCGCCGCGGCGCTCCAAGTCCTGTAGCCGGGCAAGCACCTTCTCGCTGCTAAGACCTGCCGCCCGGGCCGCCATCGCCGTCGAGAACGAGCCAGGCAGCTTGCGCAGCGCCGCTCGTAGGCGATCCGGATGCTGCTCGATCCCACGCTCCCCCGAGCGCCGCTCCAGCGCCGCGACCGGCTCAACCGCGGCGGGAACGGACTCCAATCGGGGCGCGGGCTTGCGTCCGACCGGCGGATCGCCCCCGAAGCGGGCTCGGCAGCTGCCGCACAAGACGATCGGCTCCCGGCCGGCCGGGCGGACGAGCTCAAAGCGACGCCATCCACGACCGGAGCGGCAGACGCCGCAGCGCCGACCGGCGTTTTCTATCTCGATCAGGTCTTCGGTACGCGAGGGCATTCTCTCTTCACCATAGAACGTCGATCGCGCCATCGCAGTGAAGGTTCCTGGTGAGACACCAGCGTGACCGACCTGGAGCGTCGCGGCGAGCTTCCGAGTCCTGACCGCCTTACACCAGCAGCGGACCATGGACCAGGACGCGAGAATGTGATCCGGCGAGCGGCCTCGATGGGCATCGTCAGTGGGAATTAGCATGGCGCTGTGGGCGAGTTACAGGCTGGACTTTGGCACTGGCAGGCGCCGCACCCGCACTGGACGCCTGGCCAGCGATGGCTGCAGTTGGTCTCGTCATATGCGATCGACGACGGCGAGCGCCTCCTGCTCTTCGATCCGCTCGCCGTTCCGGACGCGCTCCTCGCACTCGCGCGCGAACGTGAGCCCGTGATCGTTCTGACCGCGCCGTGGCACGAACGTGACGCGCAGGCGCTCGTCGAGCGCCTCGATGCGCCCGTGTTCGCGCCCCCACCGGACACCGCGCAGGACCTGATCGACAAGTACGCCATCACGGCCGAGCAGGCGGGTGACGGCAGCCCGGACCTGGAGTGGCTTCGGAGTGGCGGAGGTGACGCCCACTGGTACGCGGCCGGCGAACGGCTTCCGATCGGGATCGAGGCGTATGCGGCTCGCGAGCAGAACGACATGGTCCTGTGGATCGAGCGTATCCGCGCGGTCATCGCGGGTGATTCGCTCGCCGACTTCGGAACCGGCTTCGCCCTGAATGAGTGGTTGCGCGGGGGTGTCACCCGCGAGCAGGTCGTCGCACGACTGCGGCCGCTGCTCGAGCTGCCGGTCGAGTTCGTACTCCCGGCACACGGAGCGCCGACAGACCTTGCTGCGCTCGAGCGCGCGCTTGCCTAACGGCTGACGTCCATCCCGCCGCCTGGGTCAGCGTTTGCTCACGTGCTCGCACTCTGGCATTCAAGCGCCCGCTTGCCGTCGATCACGTCGCCGCTCGCCGTGCCGAGCAGTCAAGGCGGAGCGGCGGCCGCGAACCGTCGCAGATCACGTTCCGCAAACGGACGTGCTTCCGCAAGTAGCCCGGAGCAGTCTCGATCATGGTTCAGCGACCAGTGGTCTGTTGATGAATCGGCGGATCAGATGGAGGTGGGCGCCGTCAAAGGTCCAGATTCGTGTCACCGGCGGGTGGCCCGGGAGATTCTGGCTGACCAGCACGGTGCGGGCTTGTGGGTCATAGACGAGAGTGGCCTGCCCGTCGTTGCCAATGGCGGGTTGAGCGCGCGGGAGGTTGATCTGGGTGACGACCTGCCGGTGGTGGTTCAGCTGCAAGAGCCGGGTGGTGTCGCCGGTCTCAAAGGTCAGACCGGGTCCGCAGACCTCGATGGCGGCGATCCCCTCGGTGTCGAACGTGGCGGAGTGGAAGGAGCAGCCGGCGTCGGGCGCAACGAACCTGTACGGGAAGTTGGAGGATGGGACGCGGGAAGACACTATGGCCAAGGAGCAGTCCACGACACCGTCCGCGGGCTGCGGACCGACGGCGTCAACGAATAAGAGCTGCGCTCCGCCGCTGCTCCAACCGGCGGTCGGCGCTCCAAAACATCCCGGGTTGTAGGTGCCGAGGGTGAACTCGCGGCCGCTTGGCTGCGCCCGCACGACGACCGTGATGGTGGCGGTGCTGCATCCTTGTTCCAACAGCGCGAAGGCGCGGCCATCCGGGCCGGGGATCGCGTCGAACACAAGCTTGTTGGGCCGCTCGGTGAACAATGTCGTCCACCGGCGCGTGGTCGGGTTCAGGCTCTCGATCCGGCTCCCGCAGGTGTTCGGGCCGACCGGAATGCACTCGCTCGACAAAACCGGCTTGCACGTCACCGAGTGCGCGACCGTGATCACATACGAGCCCGCAGTCGTCAAGTGCGGTTCGGCACCCAAGACCGGATAAGCGTTGGCCATATTCGCCGGGACACGCGCGAGGACGCCGAGTAGCCTTCCCGTCCCCAACGCGAAGCGCTCGATCACCGTTGCACCGCCGATCTGCGCCAGCGACACAAACGAACCAGACCGCGAATTGGGCTGCGCCGAGGCGACAGCATCCGCTTCAAGCCCCGACCCGCCGCCGATCAGCACGACGGCGCTAGCAGCGACAACGCGCCGTAAGCATCCGCGACCCAAAACCCACAACCGGAGCCGAAGCTCACTCATCGCATTCGCTTCGCCCGGGATGCCGAGCCTTCCTGCGTTCTATCGTCGAAACGCACGGGTGATGAGGACCATCGTCACCGCAGAGTAGCGGCGCCGACGCCACACCCTGCCGAGAGTGTCGCGCTTCCGGCCGACGTTCGCTGAACGTTCCCAGGCGGACAGCGGTCAGCCGACGCGACTAGACTCGCCCGACAGCGTGGGTTTCGCTGAGCGTGATGCTCGAAGCACCAGTCCCCGCTTTATGAGGAGGCGGCGTTGTCTCGTATTCAGCAGGTCATCGACACCCTTGAGGCGGAACGTGCTGAAGTCCAGAAACATCTGGCGTGGCTCGATCAGCAGATCAACGAGTTCCACGCCCACAACGGTAGCCCCGTCACCGTCGCTCCGGCTCGCTCCGTGCGCCGCTCAACTGCTCGGCGTGCGAGCAGCCGGCGTGCTACTGCCCGCAGCCGTCAGAGCGACATCAAGGCGAGCATCATCGAGTTCCTCGCCAAGCACCCCGGGAGTACCGCTGGTGACATCGCTAAGGCCCTGAACCTCAATCCGGGAAGCGTCTCCACCCGGTTGACCCAGCTCGCGAAGACCGGCCAGATCCAAAAAGCATCACGCGGGTATAGCGTGAAGTAGGCGACACGCCGCGCTCCCTCGGTCAAGGGAAGCGCGTGCGCTGAAGGTTTCCCACCTCCGCGACGCCGGCGGCCATCGCCGGCCGAACCAGTCAGCCGGGACTCGGGAGCGTCCGACCGGTCGATGGGCTTCCGCGACGACCCCCCTCATCCGCGCGCGAAAGGGACGGCCAGTCTCTGCGCCGCGGTGCTCGTCGCGAATCAAACGAGGTTCAGACTGCCGGGCGACGGGAAAGGAGTCGTTACGGCGCGGCGGGTCTAACGACTCCTGATGGGCGAAGGCAATCGTGCGATTCGGCGCTGACCGGTCCGGATCGGCGCCATCCCTCCGTCGCCGTAGCGCTCGTCCGGGCCGGTCGGCTGCCGACGACTGCCTTCGTGGCATTGCGAGCGCGCGATATCGGCCGCCCGAATCCTGAAAGCGATCGCCCGTGCGCCGGCTCCGGTGGCCGCTTGTGGCGAAGACAGCTGACTGGCGGCTGGGCGTCAGGCGGCCGGAGCAGAGCAAAGCGGGCACGCGACCGGCGAGCCGGGACTCGCGCCAATGTTGAGGACCGGTTAGGTCTGTAGCACGATCTGCGCTACACTTGGTGCATGTCCAAATCGCTTCATGTCCGGCTTGATGATGCGTCTTCGGCAGCGCTCGACGTCGTGCGAGCCGGTGCACCGAGCGACTCAGAGGCGGTCCGGATCGCGCTCCGTGAGGCAGCAGCTCGCCGGACAGCACGATCGACGATCCAAGCCGAGGTCGCGGCGCTCGCGGCCGACGAAGGCGACCGTGAGGAAATGCGGATCATCCGCGAGCAGTTGGCCGAGCTCGCTCCTAGCGACTGAGGGATGGTCCGTGGGGAGATCTTTCGGTTGCCCTCGCCTCGAGCCACGCGTGGTCATGAACAGCGCGGGGCCCGGTTTGCGGTGATCGTTCAGGCGGATGAGTTTCTCGGGCTCAGCACGACGCTGATCGCGCCGACGTCGACCAGCGCGCGGGCGGCGAGCTTTCGGCCGACCATCACGATTGACGGTGCCGATACACGTGTGCTTGTCGAACAGACAACCGTGGTCGACCCTGAGCGGCTCGGCAGTTCAGCAGGACGCCTCGACGCCAACGACGTGCGAGCCGTCGATGACGCGCTCGCGCTAATCCTCGGGCTCTGACCCACCCGTCGCGTATTCACCACTCGACACGAGGGTGCAGGATGCGGGTTGTGCGTGCCTCGGGGACCATCTCCTAAGCTCGCGCCACGACTGACTGCTTCGGGGCCACCGCCGCTCAATGCGGGCGCCGCGGCAGCCTACCGGCCTAGCGGCAAAGAGCGGCTACGTGCTGTCGCACGCTCGTGTGAGATTTTTGAGCAGGGGTTTCCGAAGATGCGCGTTGCGCGGCGTGATTTCGTCAGGGAGCGTGCCCGATACGATCGTCCGGGTTGCCAACGACAAAGTTCAGAGAGGCGTCGTGACATGGTGAGCGCTCGCCTCGTTGGCGGTCCGACTGCGGTTGTTCACTACGGCGGCTTGCGGTGGCTGACCGATCCGACCTTCTCCGCACCTGGCGAGTACGCCGGTCTGGTCAAGACGACCGGCCCTGCCGTTGCGATCGGCGAGCTCGGCCCCGTCGACGTCGTGCTCGTATCCCACGATCACCACGCCGACAACCTCGACCCGGCCGGCCGCGAGCTGGTCCTGAGGGCCACGCGGGTGTTCACGACGAGCGCTGGCGCTGAACGGTTGGGTGCAGACGTGGTTGGACTGGATCCGTGGGAGACCGTGATGCTCGATCGTCCCGATGGCGGGAGCGTGGTGTTGACTGCACTTCCGGCTCTGCACGGGCCCCCTGGTAGTGAGGAAGTCACCGGGCCCGTGATCGGCTTCCTGCTTTCTGGCGAGGATCTGCCGACGGTCTATGTCTCCGGCGATAACGCCTCGTTGGACGTTGTGCGGGAGATCTTCGAACGCGTCGGTCCAGTCGATGTCGCGATCCTGTTCGCGGGCGGCGTGCAGCTCAGCAGCCGCTTCGACGGTGCGTATCTGACGCTCTCGTCGGACCGTGCCGCCGAGGCCGCGGTCATTCTCAAGGCACCAGTTGTGATCCCGTTGCACTTTGAGGGCTGGACGCACTTCACCCAGGGTGCCGACGAGCTCGAGGCGGCGTTTCGGGGAAATGGTGTCGTCGACCGGCTTCGCCTCCTCGATCGCGGCGAGACCGTGGAGGTCTGAACTGCACTCCGAGCCGCTTGACCGGCGCTGACAGCCGGTAGCTGCTTCGTCGCCGGTACCGCGAGGAGCAGCCACGTCGCCGGGGCGACTGCATTAGCGGCGGAGCAGGAGGGACGTGAACCAAGCCCACGTCGACGGTTGGCTACGGTTCCGCGCGTGGAGCTGCAGCAGCGTATCGCCGACCGGGTGGGTGAGTTCTTGATTTTCGCGGTGACGCCACCGCGGCTGGCGACCGGACCGGAGCGGACCCGGCAGATCGCTGAGGTCACCCTCGCGCGACTCCGGTCGGTGGGTATTGATGGTCTCGTTCTTTACGACATCGATGATGAGAGCGACCGTAATCCCAACGAGCGCCCGTTCCCGTTTCTGCCGACGATGGACCCGGCCGAGTTCCTGGCTCGTGATCTCGTGGGCCTGGACGTGCCTGCCATCGTCTACCGAGCGGTGCGCAAGCACGCCGAAGACGACCTTCGCTCTTGGCTGAGCGACCAGGATCCAACCCGAGCGTTGTCGGTCTTCGTCGGGGCGTCATCCCGCGAGAAGGCGGTCGCAACGTCGCTCTCGCGGGCGTTCGAGCTGCGGACCGAGGTCCGGCCGGAGCTGCCGCTAGGCGGAGTCGCGATCCCCGAGCGGCACGCGCGCGGCGGCAAGGAGCACCTCCGGCTCATCGCTAAACAGGCTGCAGGCTGCTCCTTCTTCGTCACCCAGGTCGTCTACGACGTCAACGCTGCAAAGGACTTGGTCTCCGACTATCGCTACGAGTGCGCCGCCCGGAACCTGGAGCCGGTGCCGATCGTCTTCACGTTCTCAGTCTGCGGCTCTATGAAGACATTGGAGTTCCTCCAGTGGCTCGGTGTCGACGTGCCGCGCTGGATCGCGAACGATCTGCGCCACGCTGACGACGCCCTTGACGCGTCCTACGACCAAGCGGTCACCACGGCGGTCGAGCTGATCGCTTTCTGTCGGCGCGTCGGCATTCCGTTCGGCCTGAACGTCGAGAGCGTCTCGATACGCAAAGTCGAGATCGAGGCCTCCGTGCGGCTTGCTGCCCGGCTCAGGGCCGAGCTCCGCCGCTAGAGGACAGAGCGCGCGGCTGCGCAACTCGCCAGCGACGGGTGGACCGGCCGGCAGGCCCCGCGCTGGGCGCCCAGCGGACAATCGCATTCGCGTTCCAGGCGTCCCTCATCGGGCGAGCGCGTTGCCACGAAGGCAATCGCCCGTAGCCGACCGGCCCGGACGACTGCAAAGGCGACGCTCCGATCGTCCCCGCATCCACCGGGCGCGCGATCGGATTGCCGTGAAACCAGCGTTCGCCAGCTACGCCGATCTAGACGCGGACTTGGCGCGAGTCGTCGAGGATGCCTTGCACCGCCACAGCGTCGCGACGTGGTCTGACTGCAACCGTCAGCCCTTTACGAGCATCTCGAGAGTGTCGAGGAGGATCGCTCCACCCACGCGATCGCGAGCCTGAGCCGAAGCATATGTGGCGAGAGGAGCGGCGACGCGCGGTGGAGTTGGCCCGTTGCGGAGTCGAACATCAGCCCCTGCATCGCGATGCGCGCGGACGCGGTGACGGCGAAGCCCGCGCGGCCCAGCGCGTCGCGGGCGCCCGTGAGGGCGCCGTCGCACGTTAAGCTGCTGCCTTCGGTCAGGGGTGATCAACGGCCGGGCCGCTCCTGCCTCCACCACCAACAGGAGGAACTACATGACTAGGCGCACACGTCGTTCAATTGGCGCCGTTTCCGGCCTGATGGCCGCAGTTGCAGTAATCGCGGTCGTCGCGCCAACGGTGGGCGCCAAGCCCGCCGGGAAGGCGGACAGCGGCACCGTGTATTTCGCCACCACCTACTCGGCGGGCGGAAAGACGCACGCCGCCGGCAACAGTATCGACAAGCTCTTCGGAACTGGCGCGGTCACCTATGCGATCACGACGATGCCAACGACCACCGGCACGATCAAGATCACAAGCAATCCGGTGACGCTTTACTTCAAGAATGGCACGCTCACGGGCAAGGCCACCGGGACGCTGACGGTGACCTCGTCGACTGCCGCGACCATCACGAACGGAAAGCTGAGCGCGGCGCACGGCACCGGTGGCCAGGCGGGGCACTCGGTCACGGACACGTTCTCCGGCACGGGCAACCCGGCCGCGGGCACCTACAAGATCACATACAAGGGCACCTACAACTAGTCGGCACGACGGCGGGGACCCGAAATCGGTCCCCGCCGCTCTCGCCGTGCCCACCGTCACGTGCCTGCGACAACCGCGGCGCGAACCGCGAATCCGCGAATCCGGCGCCGTGACGTGTCAACGTCGACGTCCGCGGCCTCTGCTGGGAGTCGCTCGGTCGCTAGCTTTGCGCCGGGGAGCACGGTCTCCCATTGGGCGACGACGATGGCTGCAAGCAGCCGAGGTGAAGCGGCTGATCCGGGCAAGTGATGTGAAGCAGGTCCAGCGATACCTCGCAGACCTCGTCGAGCCTGAATGGCGTGCGGTACTGATCCATAACGATGAAATGAGCGGCCGCGTCGCCAATGTACTCGACAACAGCCCGGAATCTCCGCAGATCGCTGTCTGGCGGCTCGACGAGCAGCGCAACGGGAAGTTCAACGCTGTCCGTGAGCGCTAGCACGCCGCAGGACCACACGCCGAACCAGGCGGTAGATCCAGCGGGGGCGTTTCAGTAACCGGCTTTCGTCTGGGAGGCGTGCTCAAGCAGCGCGCCCTCGCCGGCCAGGACGTTGCAATCAAGCCCCGGCCGTCGGGAGTGTCGACGATCCCTTACGCCATCCGGTCGGCGCGCGAGCGACGAGTCCTCATAGGACATCCTTCGGTTGCCTCGACCGCCGCCGGGGAGGGCCACGATTCCTTGCCCTTGTGTGGAGGGCCTGCCAAAGACCAGCCCGTCCCGGCGGTGGTGAGGTGCCGCGAGCGGCAACAGGACGTAGCCCCAAACTCGAGGGCCTTGTCTATGAGGAACCGCAACGGTACCTCCTGGTCGGGGCGCTGTGAAGGTGCGCTCACTGACAGGAGGTGGAAGGTGGACAGGTACGCCGGGATCGACTGGGCGTCGGCCAAGCACGACGTGTTCGTGGCTGACGAGGCCGGCGCGGAGTTGCTGGCCGCGACGTTCGTGCACGACGAGAAGGGCCTGACAGCGTTGTGCCGGACGCTCGTGCGGCTGGGGGTCGGGCTGGTCGCGATCGAGCGGCCGGATGGGCTGTTGGTCGAGCGGCTACTCGATGCGGGGCTGCGGGTGTTGGCGTTGCACCCCAACAAGGTCGCGGCGGCGCGTGATCGGTTCCGGGTCTCGGGCGGGAAGTCGGATCGGTTCGACGCGTTCGTGCTGTGCGAGCTCGCGCGCACCGATCATCACCGGTTCCGGGTACTTGAGCCCGACTCGGATCAGACCAAGGCGCTGCGGCGCTGACCCGCGGGCGGGAGGATCTCGTCGGCACCCGCACCGGCGTGATGAACCAGCTCCGCTCAGAGCTCGAGCGGTTCTGGCCCGGGCCGCTGCGGCTGTTCAGTCACATGGACGTGGAGATCCTGCTTGCGTTCCTGGAGCGCTACCCCAGCCCGGCCGATGCCCATGGCCTCGGGGTCGCTCGGATGCAGGCGTTTCTGGAGCGCCAGCGGTACTCGGGCGGGCAGCACCCGACCGCGCTGATGGCCAAGCTCCGCAGCGCCCCGCGCGGCCGGGTCGGCGAGGTTGAGCTCGCTGCCCGCCGGCAGCTGGTGCTCACCTTCGGGGCGATGATCCGGACGCTCAACGCGCAGATCAAGCAGCTCGAACGCGACATCAGAGACCGGGTCCGCGCACATCCGGACGGCCCGATCTTCCTCTCGCTGTTCAAGTCGCCCGCGAGTGTGATCACCGCCGCCGACCTGCTGGCCGAGATCGGCGACTGCCGCACTCGCTACCCAACCCGAGACGCGCTCGCCGCCGACGCCGGGCACGCCGCGGTCGCGAAGGAGTCCGGCAAACGCAAGACCGCCGGCTTCCGCTGGGGCTGCAACAAGCGCCTGCGCGTCGCGTTCTGCCGCCTGGCGGACAGCAGCCGACACTGGCACCCGTGGGCCCAGAGTCTCTACGCCCAGGCCCGCCAACGCGGCCACGAGCATCCGCGCGCGATCCGCACCCTCGGCCGAGCGTGGTGCCGAGTCGTGTGGCAATGCTGGCGCAACCACACCCCATACGACCCAGCACGTCACCGCGCGTTACAACGCCACATCACTGTCACGATCCCCACACCGTCGGGCCCCATGCCCGACCTCGCCGCCACCCAGCGGATGGCCGGCGCCACTGTCACCCAACGGGCGGCCCGCACCGGCCGAGCGTAGCGCTTGACAGCAAGCCGCCATCCGCTACCCAAGCCCGGAGGGTTGACACAGGACGCCTTCGGCGACGCAGGACTCGTCCGCCCGGGCCACCCGCTGGCAAGGCGCCGACTACTCCTCTTGTGCGATTCCAGCGGTGCGGACGTACGGCCCCACGGGCGCCAGCGTCACTGCTTTCCTCCGGAGCCGAGCACTCCTGTGGCGCGAGTCTCGTTGCTTGTCTCGGGCGAATGCGAAGCGCCCGCGCGTTTGCTGGACCGCCGATCCGAGCAAGCACGATCAATCCTGCGTACGCACGTGACCCGATCGAGCACCGCTGCGATCTCGATCACCGGGCTGTTGCTCGGCCAGGCGGAGCGGTCGTGTCATCGCTGTCGGCAGACGCGCTGCTCCAACTCGTCCATGTCGACAGCGCCATCGACGTGGGCGAGCTCTTCTGCTCTCACCCCGGAGCAGCGCTCTGGGCGATTCGCATGCCCATGTCGAGAATGCCCGGCGCAAACGACGACACGACTCCGACGCCCGTGGAATGTCCGATGGGGAACGCTCGGCTAACGCCGGCCGAGGTGCGTGGCGTCGGCTGCGTCGTTGCCGTTTGTGGGCGGCTTGTATTCACGCGAGCCGGGTCAGTCGACGAGCGTCGCGAGGTCCTGGCGTGTGCGGGTGCTACGCGCCGCGACGATCTCGAGCAGGTTGCGCAGTAACACCACCCGCAGGGTGGCGTCAAGCTGGCGCAGGCCGGCTAGCGCGTCGGCCGGCAGCGCGTAGCACTCGACCTCGGTGTCAGCGCGGGCGTCTCCGACACGGGGGCTGCCGGTGAGCAGGGCCAGCTCGCCGATCGTCATCCCAGCACTCAATGTGGCCACGCGGCGGACGCTGCCATCGGCCAGCCCGACGGTCTCGCTGACCACGCCACTGGTAATCAGCAGCAGCTCGCTGACC
Organism: uncultured Solirubrobacterales bacterium; assembly: GCA_963704385.1. Classification (GTDB taxonomy): domain Bacteria; phylum Actinomycetota; class Thermoleophilia; order Solirubrobacterales; family Solirubrobacteraceae; genus Palsa-465. The sequence goes on along the minus strand of OY969904.1, from coordinate 2,255,516 downwards.
GCTTCCCCGGCCCGCATGAGGTAGTGGCCGGCCGCGAACGATCGGTGCTGGAGCAGGCCCTCGAGCAGCGTGAGATCGTCGGCGGAGATCCCGAGCAGCACGGGGTGGTCACCCAAACTCGCCAGTGCGGGTGCGGCGGTGTCGCCGGTCAGCCTGTCCTCAAAGAACTCGAGCGCGAGGTCGAGCTCGTCGAAGGACTGTGCATTCATTCTGTGCGTGAGCTCGTCAGGCGCGGCCGACAGAGCGCTGATCCGATCACCGAGGCCGGCGAGGATGCCGATCGCCGCCTCGTGGACGTTCCCCACGCGCCGCAGATCGAGCACGACGAGGTCGGCCGGGGCGTCGAGCACGGCACGCGTGACCTGCTCGGCCTCGGCGAACCCGAGATCGCCCTGCACCTCGAACGCACGTGCTCGCGCCCCCTCGCGCTCGATCTGCGCCGCCACAGCCGGGCTGCGCTGGCGCTTGGACGTCATCTCGGCCAGGGTGAACGTCCGTCGCACAGGCGACGGACCACGGTGGGCATGGTTGAAGATGTGCAGGTCCAGCGACTGGGAGAGCTCCTCACAGACACGCACGCCCCGGACCGAGTTGCCCTGCTCGTCCAACGGCGGCGAGAAGACGCCGATGCCGAGCCGGCCGGGGAGCACCGCCATCACGCCTCCGGCCACGCCGCTCTTGGCCGGCAGCCCCACGTCGTAGAGCCAGTCCCCGGCCGCGTCATACATGCCCGCCGTGGCCATCACGCTGAGCACATCACGGACCGTGTCCGGCGACGCCACGCGCCGACCGGTGACCGGGTTGCGTCCACCGGCGGCGAGTGTCGCGGCGATCACCGCCAAGTCGCGGCAGTCGACGAGCACCGAGCACTGGGCGATGTAGCTCTCGACGATCTCGTCGGGCTTCCCGTCGAAGCGCCCCGCGCCGCGCAGCAAGTGGGCAATCGCGCGGTTGCGAAAGGCCGTACGGGACTCCGACTGGCGCACGCGGTCGTCAATCGAGAGTTCACGGCCGGCGAAGGCACTGTAACCCTGCAACGGCGACGGATTGGGATCGGCCCCCAGCAACGAGCGTGTGAGGATCGCGCCGGCGTTGACCAACGGGTTGAGCGGATCGAGCTGGATCGCGTTGAACGGCTCACCGGTCGGCTCGACGCCGACCCGCTCGCGGACCCGCTCGCCACTCGACTCCAGCGCCAGCGCGAAAGTCAGCGGCTTGGAGATCGACTGGATCGTGAACGGCAGGCGCGTGTCACCCACCTCATAGATCGCCGCGTCCACGGTCGCCAGGGCGATCCCGAACGACGAACGATCGGCGAGCGCCAGCTCGGGGATGTAGTCGGCGACCGCCCCCGAGTCATCCTGCGCGAGCCGAGTGTGCAGGTCCTCCAGATAGGACTGGACCGGACTGGTCATCTCCGTCTGAGTGTCGGCCACAAGCAACGTTGATCCCCTCGTTAGACGCGTGTCGAGCGCGCCGGATGTCAAATGGCAGCCTGCTCACGTGAGATTAGGTCCGAGACCCACACCGTCATCACCCGTTTCGGGGGAGATCGCCGGGGCATGGCCAGGAGCCGTGATCGCCGCGCCGACGGCACCCGCGCCTTGCCCCACGCTAGCGATCATCGGCACACCCTCGACCAGTCGCCGCGCGTGGTGTACCCGCGGAAACGGGAACCTCGACGCCCCGGTCCCGGAGTCCGTAAGCCCGATCGACAAGGGCATGGCGCTGGCTCCTGGCCACCACTCCGGGATCAGCGACAGCCGCGGCGTGGATACCCCGTTCGCACACGATTCGCATGCACCGGGGCTATCCGTACGACCTTCCTGATCGACGCGTAAGCCCGGCGGAGTAGTCTGGCGCGCCTCACCCGCATGGGGTGAGGCAGATTCGCGTGTTCGGCGTAGCCTCCGCCGTGACCCGGCTCCTTGTGCCCGGGTCAACCATCGAGGACAGGAGTGGATCATGCCGCTAGGACGCCGCCGCCCCATCGCACGGGCCGCCGTCATTGGAACGGTCGCCTATGAGGGCAGCAAGCACGGCGCGGAGGCGGGGGAGCGCGAGGCGCAGGCTGCCGCTCCACAGCCGGCTGCAGAGGCGCCCCCGCCAGCTGCCCCGCCTGAGGACCCAACGGTCGAGAGGATCAACCAGCTTGCCCAGCTTCACGCCAGCGGCGCACTCACCGACGAGGAGTTCGCTGCCGCCAAGGCCAAAGCGCTCGGCATCGACTGATCGGCACGCAGGCAGAGCGACTGGGGCAGCCCCCGGTTCGAGCACGGATCTAGCTTTCGCCCGGGCAGCGCTCTCCTTGTCCCACCGAGTCTGATCGACCGCGCGTTCCGCTTTCCCCAGGGAGTGCCCTGATCGCGGGGAAGATCTCGCCCCAGCCCTGCCCCGCTCCGATCCGGCGCACGGATGACCGTGCAGGGCGGGCCGCCGCGCGCTGATCACAACCGAGGGCGGCTGTGGCAGCGCGGCGAGACGAAGCGCTGCTACGAATGCTGTGGGCCGCGGTTTGAGTCGCGTTCGAGTAACGACTTGCTCGTGCCTGTGCCACCGCGCGCTCGAGCGTTCACCTGCTTGGGGTGATGGCGACGTAACGCTGAGCTGGTTGGATCGACCAGGCCGAATCGCGGTGCGGACCCACGAAGCCCTCAGCCCCCGGGAGCCCGCGCTGTGAGCAGCAATCTGGTCGATGTCTTCCTGCTCTCGCTGAGGCCGCGATGATGACCGTGTACCGACACTCCGGCCGATAGGCTCGAGCCCCGTATGTCGGTGTCAGTCGCTCTCGGGCTGGTCCTCGCGCTGTTGACCGCGTTCGGTTCGGTGGCCGGCTTCCTGTACAAGTTCCGTGGTGCGCGGAGCGCGTCGCAGGTCGAGTTGCGCAAGCCTATTCGCAGCACGATCCTGCTGTTCCGCTCGCCGGTCTACTCGCTGGGGATCGCGATCGGCCTGAGCTCGTGGCTGGTGCACGTCGGCGCGCTCGCATTGGCGCCGATCTCGCTCGCGCAGGCGACCGTGGCCGGGGGCTTGGTGCTGCTCACGGTGGTGGCCGATCAGCTGTTCGGCATCGAGGTCACGCGCCGGGAGTGGATCGGCGTGACGCTGATGGCAGCTGGGCTCGCCGCGCTGGCCGCCACGCTTGACGGCGATGCCCGCAGCGCCCACTCCCACTACGCGGTCGGCACCCTCACCGTGTTCCTGCTCGCGAGCGCTGGCGGCGGGCTGCTCGTGACGGCGCTGTTTTCGCGCCGGGCGAGCGCCCTGGCATTGGCGGCTGGGTTTGAGTGGGCGGCCTCGGACACCTCGATCAAGGCGCTCAGCGGACACCTCGACGCGCTCGGCGCCGGTGTGGTGGTGCAGCCGCTGGCGCTGGTGATCTTCCTCGCATCGATGGTGGGGCTGTTGATCTCGGCCCGCAGCCTTCAGCTCGGCGAGGCCGTGCCGATGATCGCGCTGACCAGCGTTGCCGCGAACCTGACCACGATCGCCGCCGGACCGATCGTGTTCGGCGAGCCGCTGCCCGCCGGAGAGGCGGCGCTGGTCGTGAGGCTGCTGGCGTTCGCGTTGGTAGTGATCGCTGCGGCGCTCATCCCGCCGCCGGTGCGCGCGCCCGTTGAGACATAGAAGCTGCGACCCGGATGATCGCTCTCGGCAGCCTCGCCCCGCCTGTCGGGAGACCGGCCGCGCGCGCGTAGTGATCGCGTTTGCCTGCCAGAAAGTCACCTGGCATCAACGCCGGTTTTTGTTCGCAGGACTATGCCATCGATGGGAAGGATGTTTTTCGGCGTGAACCGCTCAGTGATGCAGCCGCAGATCCTGATCTTTAGGGACACCCGAACGAGGGACTACGGAACCGATCCGGCGCGTTTGCGCGACCAGATCAACAGAACCGTGCCTCACGAGGTCGCCCACAGCCTCGGCGTCGACGAGGCTGGCGGGCGTGGCCTTGGCCTGTGACGTGCCGGCACGAGTTACCCGGCGCTCCAAAGCCGGTCCGTTCAGCTCCTGCCGAACGATCATCTTCGTGGCAAACCGGGCGCCGGGCTCGAGCGTCTCCGGCGAGCAAAGCGATCGTCAGCTGTCGGCCGGTGCTAGCCGGCGGACGCGTCCGAAGACCTCCCGCACGGCGATCTCAAGACCGTCCGGGGTCCGGCGGCCAACACCGTTGATCCGAATCCGGGCTCGCGAGATCGCCTCCAGAGCGAGCAACCCCACAGCCGCTTCCCCCCGCTCGAGCACTGTGGCTAGTGGGTCGTCGTCCGAGATCTCCGTTCGAACTAGGACGAAATCGGTCGAGCGGGCGTGCGCGAACCCGGGTGGCCCCATGAGGGCCGATGCCCACGTCCGCCCCGAGCGGGTACTGCTCGCCACGATCACGAGCCGCTGCTCGGCGAGAAAGTCCGCGAAATGTCGATCCATGCGCTGCTGGACCACTCGTGGACCAAGCTTTGCGGCCACCGCGTCCACGCCAGCACACCGCTGCACGGCTAGCTCGCCGTAGTGAAAGATCTCGCTTTGAAGGCTCATAGCTGAGTTAGTGACCGCTGGGAAGACAATCTTGCCCGCCCACCCGCAATCGCGCGCGTCGCATGCGTGGCTCCCCAAAGCCTCCACCCACCTCGCGCTCATTACCGCCATCGTCACCCTCGATCGCCATCTCGGATAACAAGCGAAGTGCTCCGCCATTGTGCTGGATGTCCCCCGCGATAGAGGCACCTCGCGCTCATTGGTAAGAAACAGGGTCAGCGGCTCCACGAACTGTGTCGACACGCCACATAGCGAAGGAGATGAGCTGTGAGAGCAATCGCGCCGTCAGGTGTCCGCAGGCCTCGGAGGGCCGGGCGAGCTGGACGCCAAAGTCGCCAGGCCGGCTGGACCTTGCAGGAGCCACGTGGAGAGCGTCGACGCGGCCGTGCAAGAGCTCGTGACCGGTGTCGTGCGGACGCTCGAGGAGCAGTGCGGATAAGCCGGAGCCAGCTCCGACCGAGATCGTGAGTTCCCGTAGCGACATGGACGCGGTGGATGGCAACGCAATCGCTGGGCAGCTCTTCGAACACTTCGGCTCGGAGATGACGACGGCCCGGGGACGCTGCGCTCACTGCGGAACCGAGACGCTAATCGCTGAGCTCAGCGTTTACACCAGGGCGCCCGGCAAAGTCGTGCGCTGCCGAGCCTGCGGTCGTGTGGTAATGGTGCTCGTGACGATCCGAGGCTCTACGATGCTTCACAGAGAGGCTTTCAAGCTGCTCTGAGGATTGGCGATGCTGATCTAGAGCGCGCATCTCGGGCCGGGTCAGTCGGTTCGGCGCCGATTCCCAGCGATCAGCCGGAGCCTGGGGGCATCATCTGCATGACGCGGGAAGTCGGCGCTGAGTAGTCGACGCCGAGCCTCAATCCGGCGTCTCGGTCTAGAACGGGAGCCAGAAGTTGACGTCGCTGACGGACGGAGTGGTCAGTTCGATCTTTGTATGTGATGTCGCTCCTGGGTGCGACAGCGCCGTCGTGGTCGTCCCGGCGAGTCGGGCGAGGGACGGGGTGGGATGGCGATGGTCCTAGCCAGTCTTGGCTTCGCGTTCGACAGATTTGGGCTTCAACGTAGCCCGAGCGCGTCGCACGGGGCTCGAAAGCCACGGCCGCCCCGAGACAGCACCTCAGCCCTCATCATTTCCTGGGCCGGTCGGCCGAGCTCCGGCTCCGCAAGCCGCGCAGCACTATCGCCGCGAGCTGGAGGCTGGCGACGAGCAGGTAAAGGACCGTAGCGACGAACGGAGCCAACAGCCATGGCAACCAGCCATGTATCTCGGCAAGCAGGGACACCGCTCCAACCGCAGCGCCCACAGCTATCCAGTCGAGCAAGCCCGCGAGAAGCCGGTCGCCCGGCCGACTGACTGGCGTTTTGATGTCCATCATCTGCTGCACCAATAGCCCCATTAGGTTGAACCCGCCGATCGCTCCTGCCACGAAGACGAAGACCTCAGCAATGTGCGGAACGCCGTGTGAGCGCAGAAGCACCGCGCCCGAGCTCCAGATCGCCAGCGTGTACCCGTACGGTGCCGAACTCGCCACCAGAAGGGTGGTTAGCGAACCGCTCACTATCTGCGGCGCTGAACGAGGTGCGATGTTCTGGCTGCGCATAGCTCCTGACCGTTCCGCGTCATCCCAGTTGGCGGTCGAGGTTGACGGCGGCGCTGATGAGTGCGAGGTGGGTGAAGGCTTGGGGGAAGTTGCCTAGCTGTTCGCCGGTTGGGCCGATCTCTTCGGCGTAGAGGCCGAGGTGGTTGGCGTAGGTGAGCATCTTCTCGAAGATCAGCCGGGCCTCGTCCAGGTGGCCGGCGCGGGCGAGTGCTTCGACGTACCAGAAGGTGCAGATCGAGAACGTTCCTTCGCGTCCCGCCAGCCCGTCGGGGGAGGCCTCGGCGTTGTAGCGGTAGACGAGTGAATCTGATACCAGCTCGCTGCTGATCGCGTCGAGCGTTGAGAGCCAGCGCGGGTCCTGGGGGGCGATGAACTTCATCAGCGGCATCAACAGGATGGACGCGTCGAGAATGTCCGTGTCGTAGTGCTGGACGAACGCCTCGCGCTGTTTGTTCCAGCCCCGCTCGTGGATCTGACGGTAGATCTGATCCCGGGCCGCTTCGAAGCGGCCCCGGTCGATCGGCAGCCCGCGGGCGGTCGCCATCCGCAGTGTCCGCTCGACCGCGACCCAGCACTGCAGCCGCGAGTAGGTGAACTGCTGGCGTCCGCCGCGGGTCTCCCAGATTCCCTCGTCGGCCTGGTCCCAGTTCTCGCAGACCCAGTTGACCATGTGGGCGAGGTCGTCCCACGACCGATGCGAGATGGGCCTGCCGTGCTTGTCGTACAGATAGATCGAGTCGACCAGCTCGCCGTAGATATCGAGCTGGAGCTGCGAGGCGGCGTCGTTTCCGACCCTCACCGGGGCCGAGCCGCGATAGCCCTCGAGGTGCCCGAGCACCTGCTCAGGGATCTCGCGCCGGCCGTCGATTCCGTACATAATCTGCAACGGGCTGCTCTCCTTCAGATGCATTCCGGCCAGCCGATCGGTCAGCCAGTCCATGAACGCCGTCGCCTCCTCGCTGAACCCGAGCCGCAACAGCGAGTACAACGAGAACGCCGCGTCCCGAATCCACGTGTACCGGTAATCCCAGTTGCGCTCACCGCCGAGCACCTCGGGCAGACTCGTGGTCGGGGCGGCGACGATCGCACCCGTCGGGGCGTACGTGAGCAGCTTGAGCGTCAGCGCCGAGCGGTGCACGGTCTCGCGCCAGCGACCCCGATAACGCGACTGCGCCAACCACCTCCGCCAATACTCGATGGTGCGGTCTCCCAGCTCCCTCGTCTGCTCCGCGCTGTGACCGTGCATCTCGTACCGGCCCGGGGCGTGCTCGAGGATGAACGTCGCGCTCTCCCCCGCCTCGAGCTCAAACGACGCGTGCACATCACCGTCGCGCACCTCGACGGGCGTGTGTGTCTCGAGCGCGACCCGCCCGCCGGCGCTCTCAAACAACACGCCTTGGGCGTGGCGCTCCGCGCGGTGTCGCTCCCGGCCGAAATCGAACCGCGGCGCGCACTCGAGCTCGAACCGCATCCGCCCCCGCACGCTCAGCACCCGCCGGATCAGGCGATCGCGAAGCGCTCCATCCAGACGTTCACCGACCGGCATGAAATCCTGGACCTCACCAACGCCACCCCGGGTCAGGAAACGCGTGATCAGCACGTTCGTGTCAGGGAAGTACAACTGCTTGGTCTGCCACTCCCCGTCGGCCGGCCGAAGCGCGAAGTGTCCGCCCCGGTCGGCGTCAAGCAACGCGGCGAACATACTCGGAGAGTCGAACCGCGGGGAGCAATACCAATCGATCGTTCCGTCCGTGCTGATCAGCGCGACGGTATGCAGGTTGCCGATCACCCCGTGCTCGGCGATCGGCGGATACAGGGTCGAATTCATACCTCAGACAGGAAGCTCGAACGCCTGGACGGTCCAGATCGGTTGCGTCAGACGAGGAATGCACCGCGGTCGACTTTGAGCGCCGCGCCGGTCAGGAAGGTGCCGGTCATCGAGAAGACAACCGCGTTGGCAGTGTCTTCGCGCTGGCCGGTGCGCCGGGCAGGACTGGTCTCGGTGGCCGCTTTGTAGAGCTGGCCCTGCCCTCTACGCCGACGCTGGCCTGAAATGACGACGACGAACTTGCGCGTGGTTGTCCTTCGCCCGTACAAGCCATCCCAACCCGAACTCAGAATCCGGCCAGACCGTACGGACTGTTCTGGGGAATCTCCGCTCTGGTGACCTCGATGAGCCCTCCGTCCGGCTGCACGGAGTAGCCAATCAGCTTCGACGCATTGGGGTAGATCTGATAGAGGTACGCCCCGTCGGGCGTCATCCACATGTCGTTCGGTGCCGCCCCAACAATTCCCCCGAGCCCTCTGAAGTTACCGTCTCCGGGAACCTTCGGAGACGCGGGGTCCTTGGCAACAGACAGGACATTTCGGTCGAGACGCCAGCTGGTGATGTAGCCGTAACCCGTCCTCGTTGCGAAGATCAACCGGTCATCCGGAGTGATGGCCATCCAGCAAAGCCCGGAGCCTCTGCCCATGCTCGTGTCAGCTTGAACCAGGGGTCCGGCTGCGACCGTGCCGTCAGGCTCGAGGGTTGCCAGCGCCAGCCCGTCGGAGGTGGCGAAGCCGATCACGAACTGATTGGGTCGCTGGTTCAGGAACAGCGGGCACCACGGCGAACTCGCTCCGGCATCTTGGAACGTGGGCTCGCCCAGTGCGCCGTATTCGTCAACGGGGAAAACGGCAAGGCCGTCGGGATCGGGTGCATTGGCGAAGATTGAGTGCGGCTTGCCGTTTCGTTGGACCCACACGATCGGACTGCCGTCGGGATTTGCTGAGGGTGGCTCGTCGATCGAACAGCCGACGAGCAGGAACCGCTCGTCGGGTGACAACGTGAGCATGGTCGTTATTCGAGCAGGCTTGTCCGGCGGCACTGCTGTCTGCCCGCCGTCGCGCAGCGTCAGCATTCCTTCGCCGTCAACCGACAACATTTTGATGTGATCGGGTCCGATCGTGTGCAGGACATAGAGCGTGGCACTCGAGGTTGCATATGCCAACGATTTGGCGGTACCGCTGCTCCCGATCACGATGTTTCCTGTCCGCTTGACATCCAAGAGGTTGAGCTTGCCGTCCTCCCCGACCCCGAAGCTGGAGACGGAGTTGTCGTAAGCATTGACGAGGAAGAGGAAACGATGGTCTGCGGTGAGGAGCACGCCTTGCGCTCCGTCGATGATGATCGCCGCCGGATTCGCTCGGTAGTTGAAGGTGCCGGTTCCTGATCCGCCCGTCGGACAACGTTCCACCTCCGTGAGCGTGCCGTCCTCAGCGCGCACGTAGTGGATTGTCCGGTTCCGGCTCTCGTTGGTCTGCATGTACAAGTGCCCGACTTGGGTCATTTCGTCCTTGTTGTCCTCGCGCGCGTGGTGTGATCCTTCGAGTTCCCGGTTAGTCGTGCGACGCGACGCCCTTCTTACACCCAAGCGGTCGTCTGGCAGCTAGCAGGGGGTTGCAATGCCGGCTTGTGGGTATCGGCCGATACCCACGAGTGAGGCCGGAAGATGGCCGCGGGCAGGGCAGACAGGGCGGGGTCGTCCGGGCACGATTGCGTTCATGTCAGCGGTTGACTCCGGCGATGTGACAACGGCGCCCGGCGGTTGGGACACCGTCGATCGGAGGAGCCAGCCGCGATTCGATCAGACGACGGGGGCGCACGGTCGGCTCGATGCGACCTCGCGCTCCTGGTTAGAGCAGTTGCACCGCGCGCACCCGAGGCACCATGAGACCGTGGCTGGCCTACATCTGATGATGCGCAGGATGGCAATCCGGGAACTCAGGCACCGGCATCGGCAACTGCCGGCGCTGACGGGCCCGGAATTCGACGATCTCGCGCAGCAAGCCGCAGACGACGCGCTGGTCAACGTGCTCACTAGGCTCGATAGCTTTCGGGGCCTCAGCCGGTTCACGACCTGGGTGTACAGGTTCGTGATCTGCGAGGTCTCGACGAAGGTGGCAGGGCACGCATGGCACCGACAGCCACCGAGTTTGAGCGAGGAACTCTGGGAGCATCTCTGTGACCCTGCTCGGTGCGGGCCGGAGGAGGCGCTTGAGCGCAAAGCGCAGCTGCGGGCGCTGGGCGATGCGATCGGCGAGCTGAGTGAGCGTCAGCGCCGGGTGTTCGTCTCGATTGCCCTGAATGAGGTCCCGATCGATGTTGTCGCGCTTGAGCTCGGCACGAACCGCAACGTGATCTACAAGAGCCTGTTCGACGCTCGACAGCGGTTGCGCGCCCTTATGGCAGCGGCGGGACATCCGGTGAGTGACAGCCAGCAGTGCGCAAGCAACCACTCGCGGGGGGCGCTTGGCACGGAATGTTGAAGGCGCTTCGATGTGTGATCGTCGATAACAACCGGCGGTTGCTCGAGAGTGCGAGCAGCTTGCTCGAGAGTCAGGGCGTGTCGGTAGTCGGTGTCGCGACAACGAGCCGAGAGGCTGTATCACTGATTGAGGAGCTGAGACCGGACGTGATCCTCGTGGACATCGTGCTTGGCTCGGAGAGCGGCTTTGAACTCGTCCGACGTGTTGCCGCCCCTAGCGAGGCGGGGTGTCGGCGAGCAATCCTGATTTCAACGCACGACGAAGAGGATTTCGCGGATCTGATCGCCGCCAGCCCTGCAGCCGGCTTCCTTCGGAAGGCGGACATGTCTGCCGCGTCGATACGCAGACTGCTGGCCCACGATGAGACCCGCTGATCCTAATGTGCGTTGAGGAAGGTGAGGACCGCGAGCACGCGCCGATGATCGTCCGCTGTGTCGGCAAGCGGGAGCTTGGACAGGACGCTCTTGACATGCTTCTCCACCGTTCCTTCAGCCAGGTAAAGGGTGCGCGCGATCCCCGCGTTGGATCGCCCCTCGGCCATCAGCTGCAACACCTCACGCTCGCGAGCCGTGAGCTCGCCAAGTGGATCGTTGGCGCGCTGGGCCAGGATGAGCTCCTTCACGAGATTCGGGTCGATGACCGCATCCCCCGCAGAGATCCGTTGCAGCGCGTCGACCAGGACGTCAGGGTTCGTAACGCGCCGCTTGAGGAGATAGCCGATCGCGTGTCCGTCTGTCAGCAGGTCCAGAGCACGGTGCAGCTCGACGTGGGCCGACAGCACAAGGATTCCGATCTCCGGCAGCTCTGCACGGATCGCCCGCGCCACCTCGAGACCCTCGGTGGTGTAGGTCGGGGGCATCCGAATGTCGAGCACGACGAGGTCGGGCCGATGATCACGGACCAGGCCGAGGAGTTCGGGTCCGTCAGCCGCAAGGCCTGCAATCTCGTAATCGGGGGAGCGCTCAAGCAGACGCGCGATCCCCTCACGCACGAGCAGGTCGTCGTCCGCGATCAGCATGCGTATGGGTCCCATTCGAACGTCCTCATTCTGGCATCGAGCCGCTGGGCGGGACGATCGGCAATCTCGCCAGGTCGCGTGGGGATGCCGAAGGCGCTGCGATCGCGGAATCGTGAGCTCGAGTGAGCCTTCTTCCGAGGCTACGGCGGGCTATCGCGTGTCGAGAGCGGCTGACCAAGGTCCTTCACAACCTCCGTGAGTGTCCTGGGGATTTCCAGCCCGCAGTCCAAGAGCGGCCTCCGCCCAGCGCTTCGCTCTTGTCGGGCCGATCGGCGGTTACTGTCCCCTGAGACGACCGATCTTCGATGAACAAAACGCCGCGCCGTCGTGCGTCGTTGCGACCTCGAACGCCTTGGATGATGCCGGACCGCCTAGCTCCGCCCACCAAATAGATAACGGCGAAGAACGTGAGCTCAGCTGCATCGGGTCACGGGCTGAATCGTCGCCTCTCTTCGAGTCACCGTCCGTACGATCCAGGGTCCTTAGAGCCGGCGCACTGGACCCGCTGGATGTAAGAGCGGCCCAAGTTCGCCCACCAACCTATCGATGGCTGTCCACCGCCCGATAGTTGGGCCGCGTCGCACCGCTGAGAGCGAAATCGGCATCACGGCTGTGGACGCCGGATATAACGTATCGGGGGATGCGCGCGGTGCGGCGTGAGATTGATCTCAACGACCTTCTCCGGACGGTGCCGAACGACCTGGGTTGCGACGCGAGTGCCAGGTTCTTAGAGCAGGTCGCAGAGGCAATGGTGTCTGGCGTGAGACCGGAGCGATTCTTTCCGAAGGTCGTCGCCCACCTGCGAATGTGCGTGGCCTGTCGGGAGGACCTGGAGGGACTGGTCGACGCGATCATGACCTTTGGAGATCCGGGTCCGCCCGAACCAACCCCGACACCTCAGAGCTAAACCCGCGGGCTCCAGCTGCTCGAGCGGGCGGTGGGCCCCGCCGTCCGACCGCCCGTCGGCCGCTCGTTGTTGCTAGCTGAGCACAACGGACGCATCTGCGAGAAGTGTCATGCGGGTGACCGGTAGCGCCGTCCCTCGCGCCAACGGCGGGCACGCGCCTTGAAGGTGCCTTGGCGGGCGACGGTGGATCCCGGCGCACCGGTCCGGCTGATCGGGACGACAATGGACGCTCTGGGCTCGTCGCTGCCTTCTGAGAGCGCACTGAGGCGACGACTTCGCCTGGGCCCTGGGGCAGGCCCGGACCTGCCTGCGTGTCATGACGGGGATCGCGGTGGCCATTTTGGGCGCGCTCGCCCGGCGCCGACATGGCGTCTTAGCCCGCCGTTCGCCGGCGTCCCGGTCGCGAACGGCGTGCTACACGAGCCCTGGTTGAAAATGTGCGGTTTATGGAGCGTCGGGCGTAAGACCCGCTAGCTCGCGACACGTCGTATCAACTCGTGACGTGCGACTCGCCGGAGCACCTCGTGGAGCCGAGCGATTGCCTCCTCTCGGCGCGGGTGCCGGTCGCGCAGCTGCTCGACCCCGCGGCGAGATTCGTGGTCCGGAAGGGTGCGCGCGACCGCCTCGGGATCGGTACCCACATAGCGCCCCCGCCACGGGGGTCCTTACTCGATGATCGATGCTGCTCCACCGCGTGCCGTGAACGCCTCCAGCAGCAACTGGCCGAGTGTTGCGGCCGCGAGGATCACCGCGAACGCGGTGGGGGCAATGGCGCCGCCACCGGCGGCAAGCGCGACCGCGATCGCGCCTAGGGCGAGCCGTCCGAGGAAGGTCCTGTCCTGGAGCGAGGTCCATTCGGCGCCAATGTGGATCACCGCTAGGGCGAGCGCGAACGCTCCGACGCCGCCTGCGAGGGCCCAGCGCGCGCCCGCGTGGAGCGCTGGTCGAGTCGCCTCGCTGACGGCGAGCTTCGTGCCGGCGCCAAATGCCGCGACGCCCGCCAGCAGCAGGAAGTGCGAGTAAACGTACACAAGCCCGAGCGGTCCGCGCCCGACGACGGAGGTGTCGGCGAGGTCAAAGTAGATCCACCAGAGCGCGAGCGCGATCATGAAGCAAGCGGTGGCGATCGTCCACGAGGCACCCGTGAACTCGAGGCCAGCGACGCCCGTCACCACGGCAACGACCGATTCGCCGAGCACGATGATGAAGAAGGTCCCGTAGCGGTCAGTCAGGTGGGAGACGACCACTGTCGTCCCTTTCAGGACGGCCCACGCCCGTGTCGGGATCGCGAGATCGACGAACATCGCCGCGCCCCACAGGACATAGCGCCACGGCGCGGGCACAGCGATCGAGACGATCCAGATCAGCGTCGTCGCCGAGTAGCCGACGATGTAGATCTCCGACAGTTGCCGGCCAGGGCCCTTGACGTGATGCCGCGCCCGGAGGTAGAGAGCGATCAGCAAGGAGCGCAGGACGGCGTAGGCCGCGGCGAACGCGCCGCTCCCGCCGTGGCCCTCCATCATCCGGTGCAGGTTGACCGCCACGACGGCGACCGCAAGCATCGCGCCCGACTTGGCGAGCCGGAACACGAGGTCGTCGGTGTCGAATCGGTTTGTGTAGAGCGTGTACAGCACCCACGCCCACACCACGATCACGAACAGCGAGACGAACCGCGCAAAGCCAGCGGCGGACGGGTGACTGGCGATAGCCATTCCCAGCTGGCCGACGGCCGCGACGAAGACGAGATCGAAGTACAGCTCGAACCAGGTTGCGTGGCGTTCCTCGCGGAGGTCAGCCGTGGTCCGCAGCCTGGGGGCCTCGAGCCGGAACGTTCCAGCGGCGCCCAGGCTCCGCGGCCCTTTCGGCTTGGCTGCCCGCGCCTCCGCTGCCTCGGCGTCAGGCGGGTCGCGGTTCGCGGCGGCTGAGGTCATCGTCGGCGTGAGGCATCTGTGGCAGCGGGTGCGGGAGTTCTTACTTGGTAAGAACTTTGAGCCTGGCCGAGTCTCATGTCTGTGACCTGCCGGCGATCCGCCGGCCACTGAGAGCGAAAGCGAGGAACGATGAGTGCGAAGGCGACGACGGACGAGGACCGGTGGTCCGGGCTGACTCGGAGCGAGCTCGTCGCGCTCGGTAAGACCCTCGTCACGGAACGACTGGAGGCGATTGGCTGCACGGTGACGCTGCCACAGGGCCGGCTCGATGGGCGGCTGACCGTGCAGACTCCTTCGGGGAAGGCGGCAGAGGTGTTTGTCTCGACCCAGCGGCTCGGTGGGTACGTGTTCTGGACCAAGCGCCGGCTCGAGCTGGCGGCCAACCGGTTCGCGGCCGTCGTCCTGCTGACGGACGCCGAGGAACCATTGGTTTGTCTGGTGCCGAGTCTGGAGTGGTTACACGCATCGCCTCCGCTGAAGGACCGTGACAACATCGGAAAGCGCAGCGAGCCCGAGTACGGGATCTCCCTGGCGCGGTCGTCGTTGCCGGCTCTCGCTCGCTATGCCTGGGACCTCGGGGGCGGGGCCGAGCATTTCCGGTAGGGGTGTCGCGTTGACACTGCGCTCCGGGGCGGCGGGGCGGCTAGGCGTGGCGATGAATGCCCTCAGCCCCATCTCCGGGCGTAAGAAGCGCGGACACGATGCCCACGGACGCCTTAGCCCCTCGACCCGAAAGGACAGGTCATGACCGAGCGACCGATCATCGTCTTCGACGTCAACGAGACGCTTCTCGACCTCGAGGCGATCAGGCCGGTGTTTGACCGCGTCTTCGGCGACACCGCCGCGATGCGTCTGTGGTTCGCAGACCTCATCACCTACTCGGAGGCTCTGACGCTTGCTGGGGTCTACGTACCGTTTACCGACATTGGTGCAGCCGTCCTCCGCATGCTGGCGGCCACCCGCGGTATTGCCGTTACCGCCGACGACGCCGCAGAGCTGACCGTCCGCTTTGCCTCGATGCCTCCCCACCCAGAGGTCCCTGCCGCGCTGCGGCGGCTGCGTGATCACGGCTTTCGCCTCTTCACCCTGACCGACAACACCCTGGAGATCTCCGGTCGCCAGCTCGAGAAAGGTGGGATCATCGGCCTGTTCGAGCGCCGGTTCAGCGTCGACGAGACCGTCCACCGGCACAAGCCGGCGCCCGAGGCCTACGCCTCGGTGGGAACGGCGCTCCGCCTCGACCCTGGGGAGATCTGCCTCGTCGCCTGCCATGTCTGGGACACGATCGGCGCCCAGAGCGCCGGTTGGCAGGCGGGTCTGATCCTCCGCCAAGGCAACGCGCCGCTCGACGTCGGCCCCCAGCCCGACTACATCGGCGACACCCTCGATGTCATCGCCGACCAGCTCATTGGTCGCTACGCGAGCGAAGCGCCGCGGATAACGATGGGACCCGGGCGGCCACTCACCGGGCCTTAGCGGTCCGCCGAGGCCCGATCCCCCTGGGCGTTGGTGATCGAGGCGACCGGGCGATTAGTGGACAGCCCGGCGAAGCGCAGTCGACCACGGGAGCGCGACCAGTACCGCGCCGCCACTGAAGAGCGCCTGACGCCCAGGCCATCGGTTGGTCGATGAAGCGTCTCCGCCATCGACCGGCTGGCGGCGCGGGCCGAGATCTCGTTCGAGAGCGGACTGCGCCGTAAGAACCCTCTTGCCCGCCACGACTAATGCGACCGTGGACCCGGCACAACCGTGTGCTGGCGAGCGCTTTGGAAGGAGGTGACCAGCGAATGAGCGACGAGCAGATGGAACCCCGGATGGAAGGCGAGACGATGGAGCCCAAGATGGAAGGCGACACGATGGAGCCCAAGATGGAAGGCGACACGATGGAGCCCAAGATGGAAGGCGACACGATGGAGCCCAAGATGGAAGGCGACACGATGGAGCCCAAGATGGAAGGCGACACGATGGAGCCCAAGATGGAAGGCGACACGAGCATGGGGAAGTAGCCACCCCCACGAACGTTCTCCCAGCAGGCACGCCTGCACGTTGATGAGTTCGAGGAGCGCCTCCGTCGCAGCGGAGGCGCTTTTTTCTCGCCGCCCACGAAGAGGTAAGAACTGGCATGACGAAGAGCACAAAAGGCTCAAGGAACATGGAGCAGTCAGGCTTGAATACCGCTGATCTCGTCAGGGCCCTGCAACGGGCAGTCCGCTCGCGACGATTGCTGCTGCCGGGCTCCGTCGCCTCAGGAGAGCAGACGAAGCAGCAGTTAAGCCAGACGCTTGCGGTCGGTAAGGCCAAGTCCCCGAGGCCCGAAACCGGCTCGATCATGGCAGGCGAGCGGACCGTTTCGTCGAGCAGCGTGGTTCCGGAGCACCCGTGATGCCGATCACACGAGGCTTCCACGGCCGCCCACGGTCTCCCGGGGACGCGTCTAGGCTTCCTCCGGGCCAGTACCTGACCACCGACTTTCCCGTCTTGTCCTACGGCCCAACGCCGCACACGCCGCTGCCAGAGTGGAGCTTCAAGATCGACGGTGCCGTCGCGGAGCCCGTGACGTGGTCGTGGGAGCAGCTGCTGGCGCTGCCCTCCGAAGCAATCGTGCGAGACATCCACTGCGTGACCAAGTGGTCGAAGCTCGACACCAAGTGGCGAGGCGTCGCAATCGACGTGCTGCTCGAGGCCGTCGAGTTCCAAACGAGCCATCTCACGGCATGGTGTGACGGCGGTTACACAACGAACCACTTGCTCGAGGATGTCACGGGCGGCAAGGCATGGGTGGTCTACGAGTACGACGGTCAACCGGTGCCTGCAGAGCACGGCGGGCCGGCCCGGCTTCTGGTGCCGCACTTGTATTTCTGGAAGAGCGCAAAGTGGGTGCGCGGGCTGACGTTCACCGACGTCGATAACGCAGGCTTCTGGGAGATGTACGGCTACCACATTCACGGAGACCCATGGAAGGAACAGCGGTACAAGGGCGATTGACCTGGCAGCTCGCGACTCTCGTGGACCGTGTTGTTGAAACGCCGAGAACCACGAGCCTGATGTTTGAGCTGCCCGATTGGCCCGGACATCTCGCGGGCCAGCACGTTGATGTGCGCCTCACTGCGGAGGATGGCTACCAGGCAGAGCGGAGCTATTCGATCGCATCGGCACCGGGAGAGGAGCACGTGACGCTTACGGTCGACCGGATCCCGGACGGTGAGGTCTCACCGTTTCTGATCGAGGAGTTGATGGTTGGCGAGAGCATCGAGCTCCGCGGACCGATCGGCGGCTTCTTCGTCTGGGAGCATGCTCTCGGCGGGCCGATCTTGCTCATCGCCGGCGGCTCGGGTGTCGTCCCGATCCGATCGATGTTGCGTCACTGGGCGAACGCCAAGCACGAGCCGACCTGCGCTCGGCTGCTGTACTCGGCGCGAACGCTCGATGACGTGATTTATCAGAGCGAGCTCGCTCAGCTCGGAGGCTTGGACAATGTTGACGTACGGATCGCGCTCACGAGCGAGTGGCCCGACGACTGGCAGGGCCTTCGGGGTCGCATTGGCAAGACCGTCCTGGAGTCGGCCGCGTGGCGGTCGGGGGATCCCGGCCTGACGTACATCTGTGGGCCAACGCCGTTCGTCGAGGCGCTTGCATCGGCGCTCGTCGAGCTTGGCCAGGACGCAACTCGGATCAAGACCGAGCGGTTCGGCCCGACGGGGACCTGAGTGCTTGTCGATTGGTAGACGCTCGATCCGTCGCTGTGGCGTACTCCGTGACTAGCCCCAATGACCAGATGGAATGCCTGCCGCTTGAAGCTTCTCCTCGAACGACCGCGGCACCTCGTTGGTCAGTGTGGTGTACCGCTGCCCGTAGCCGAGCTGCATAAGAATCGCGTTTCACCCGACGCTGCATTGGCTGACACAAGCCACGCGGTGCGCCTGACGGCCGCCTCCTTCGGCCGTAGTGTTGGCACATGTTGGCCAAGAGGTTCTCACGTCGGGCCTGAGCGCACTCCTCGCGGGTGTTCCTCTTCGCCAGCGTGAACGCGTTCGGCGCGATCGAGGACGCGTCTAGCGCATCGCCCGCCGCAGCGGGCGACCGCCACCAGGTGGGTCAGTACTTGCTGACCTGCAGACGCTCGGCTCACGAACGCTCTCCAGTGACCGTTCGGGTCAGGTGTCCCTGTTGATCGGGAGCTTCACCCGGATCGTCGTACCGGTGTTCGGAGGACTGTCGACGCGAATGACGCCGCCGACGGCTTCGACTCTGTCAACCAATCCCGTAAGACCGGTCCCGGAGGGGTCTGCGCCCCCCCTTCCGTCGTCGCTCACTGTCAGTTCGAGCCAGCCGTCGTGCTGCGCCGCACGGATCTCGACTCGCGATGCACGAGCGTGCTTCGCGGTATTGGTGAGCGCCTCCGAGGTCACGTAGTACGCGGTCACCTCAACTGGCTCCTCGAGGCGGGCGTCGTCGATGTGGAGATGCAGATCGATCGGAACGGCCGATCGTCGCGCCAGTGCTCTTAGTGCTGGCACCAGTCCTCCCTCCGATAGGACCGCGGGATGCAGGCCTCGCGATAACTCCCGCAGGTCGTCGACCACATCGTCCAATCCTGTGTCGAGGCGCGCGAGCACCCGGTGTACATCACCGAACTCCGGTGGCACCGTCGCCTCCGCCTCGCGTAGCTCGAATCCCATCGAAACCAGCCGCTGCTGGGCGCCGTCGTGGAGGTCGCGTTCAAAGCGCCGACGAGCATCGTCACTTGTCCGAACGACCCGTGCCCGCGATTCCGCAAGATCCGTCCGGCTCTTCGCGTTCGCGACCGCCATGGCAGCAATGCGGCTGAACTCTGCGAGACGTGCCTCGGTGTCGGGCGGTAACGGCTCCGGTCTACGGGACGCGATCGCGATCATCCCCCAGGTCGCCCCCTCGACGAGGATCGGGCACGCGACTGCAGAACGGATGCCGACCTCGCGCGAGAGAGCGGCAATCGGCCCTGGCGCCTCGCCGTAGTCCTCCTTGCGTCCCGGCAGTCCGGTGCACAGCACCTCGTGAGCCAGGTTCTCACCCTCGAGCGGGAGCCGCTCGCCCACCGGCAGAGTGATGGCCGAGTCGCTCCAGCCGGCGACCATCGTCGCGGTCCCGTCTCGTTCATAGCGCAGGATTTCCGATGCATCCACGCCCAGGAGCACTCGGACCTCCTCGGCGAGCGTGGCGAATAGATCATCCGGAGCATGCTCACGCGCGACTAGGGTCGCCACCCGCCGCAGCGCTGCTTGCTCGGCGGCGAGTCGGTCGACCTTGGCGCGCGACTCGATGTTCGAGATCGCCGTCGATACGAGCTCGGCGAACTGCGCGACGCGGTCTTCGGCCCCGTGCGGGTACGACTCCGTCGACGCGGAGTTCACCACCATCGCGCCCCATAGGCGCCCGTCAACCACGATCGGACCTGCCGCCGCCCAGCCTGCGCCCAACTCGCGCATTGCAGGCCCGAGCTCGCCGCCTACGTCGTTGTAATTCTCGATGTGGGCCGGGCGTCCGGTCCGATACACCCGCTCGATCATGCTTCCACCCTCGAGCACGACGCTCTTGCCTGGGGGAAAAGCGCTGCGCGCCGTGCCGTGTACAGCCATGACCGTCGCAGTGCCGTCCGGCTCGAAACGCGCGGTCCCTACATTGGAGACGTCCAGCAAGCCATTGAGCTCCTCCGTAACAAGGGCGAAGACCTGCTCCGGCGGCGCTTGCCGAGCGACCAGCTCGGCCACGCGACGGAGCGCGGCTTGCTCGGCGGCGAGTCGCTCCACCTTTGCTCGCGACTCGATGTTCGAGATCGCCGTGGACACAAGCTCGGCGAACTGTGCGACTCGGTCCTCGCAACCGGGCGGCAATGCCTCAGCGCTCCGGGCTCCTACCGCCATTGCCCCCCAGAGCCGCCCATCGACAACGATTGGACCCCCAACGGCAGCGCCCGCGCCCTGCTCTCGCAGGATGGCACCGATCGGACCCTGGACCTCGTCGTAGTCGTCCTGGCGTGCGGGACGGCCGGTGCGGAACACCTTTTCGATGACGCTTCCCTCCGGAATCCCAAAATTCAACCCCTGGGTTAGCCGGTCGTCGGTGATGCCGTGTGACGCCACGACCGTGGCGGTGCCGTTTGGTTCAAGCCGGACCGTGCGGACCATGTTGACGTCCAGGAGGCGGCTGAGCTCCTCTGTAACAAGGGCAAAGATGTCGTCGGCCGGCACCTGGCGAGCGACCAACTCGGCCACCCGACGCAGTGCGGCTTGCTCGGCGGCGAGCCGCTCCACCTTTGCTCGCGACTCGATGTTCGAGATCGCCGTGGAGATGAGCTCGCAGAACTTGATGACACGCAACTCGGCGTCGGGCGGGAACGCGTCTGGCGTCCGCGCCAGGACTGCCATCGCGCCCCACAGATGCCCGTCCACCACCAGCGGGGCGCCGACGCCGCAGCGCGCCCCCTCGTCGCGGAGGATGACACCGACCGGACCCTCGACCTGCCCGTAGTCGTTGACGCGCGCGGTGCCGCCGGTGCGAACCACAGTGTCGATCAGGCTTCCCCTCTCAATCGCGCCGTTCCTTCCCCGCGGTATCCGGTTGTCGGTGATGCCATGCGTGGCCAGTACGGTGGCGCTGCCGTCGGGCTCGAAACGAACGATCTTGACGATGTCAACGTCCATGATTCGACCCAGCTCCTCGGTGACAAGGGCAAACACGTCGTCAGCCGGGGCGTGGCGTGCGACCAGCTCGGCCACGCGGCGCAGCGCCGACTGCTCAGCCACCAAGCGCTGCACCTCCGCTCGCGACTCAATATTCGAAATCGCGGCGGACACGAGCTCCGCAAACTCAGCAATCCGGTCCTCACTTCGCGGTGGCAAGGCGTCTGGCGTCCGTGCTCCCACGACCATCGCGCCCCACACCCGTCCGTCGACAACAATCGGTCCGCCTGCGGCGCATCGCACCCCTTCCGCGCGCAGGATCGAGCCGGTCTCGCCGCCGACCGCTGCATAGTCATCAACGCGAGACGGACCGTCACCGCGAAACAGGCGGTGGAGCACGCCCTCGGTCGGAAGTAGGAAGTTCGTGCCTGGCGGAATGCGGTCGTCGGCTCTACCCAGTGCGGCCAAGACGGTGCCGCTGCCATCTGGCTCAAATCGAACAGTCCGGACCATGTCGAGTCCGAGGAGGGCGCCGAGCTCCTTTGTCACGATGTCGAACACCTCTGGCGCTTGGACCTGCCGAGCGATCAACACGGCCACCCGACGAAGCGCCTCCTGCTCTGCGGCGATCCGCTGCAGCTCGCCGATTTCGCGCTCGCGCTCCGACATCACCGCTCCCGAGCCCTATCCAATTGACGATGGATTGCTTTTGCTGACAGATCAGATTTGCGCAAGAAGCCGATCGCCGGGCTCGTTGCGATCAGGTCAAGGAAACCCACCTCGTCGCGCGTCGACATCAGGATGGTCTGCGATCCCGCGCTTTCGGGGGCACTCGCAATGCCGCGAACAAGGTCGAATCCGCTCTCGGAGCCGAGCACGATATCCACGAGAGGTACGTCTGGCTGGAGCTTCGCGATGAGCATGCGGGCCCGCTCACTGTTCTCGCCGACGCCCACGACGGCGACGCCCTGACCCTCGAGCAGGCGACTCGTATCCCGCACCAGGTCAAGGCTGTCGTCGACGATCACACCTCTGAGCGTCATCGCAAGTCGCTTTCCTCACATGAGCATGCCGACTGCCGTGGGACGTATTCTCGCTTCCGCTCGTTCGGCATGGGAGCCGTCCAGCAGCCACGGCCTCCCGTGAAGGCTGTACGGCCCTGACCGGCCGGACCAAGAAGACCCCCTGAGCCCGCTCCTCGCCGCTCGCGTTTATGTCTGTGCGAAAGCGTCGGACGGGCGCTGCTTATCGCTCGCGAAAAGGTCGGCCGTGACGCGGCGTAAGAATCACGCCCGGGAGGCCACAGATTCCGGCATACGCACAGCAACGCCAACCAGCAGACCGACCAGAGCCACGATGGGGCATTCGAACCGCTTGCAAGCGGCGTGCTCTTGCGGTCGGCGCTTTGCGTCTGAGTGCCTTGACAGACTCGCGGCGCCGAGTGCTCTAGGGAGGCCTCAGCGCGAATGACAACTCCCCAGGATGGCCTCACGAACACCACCGCCAGGAGCTCTTATGACACCCGAGTACTTCTCGCAGTACGCCACTTTCTTCGCGCTCGATAGGTCTCCTAGCGGCGTTCTGAGCTTGCGCTTCCATACCAATGGAGGACCGGCGACGTTCGCGGGGCCGATGCATTCTGCTCTTCCCCGCCTCCTCGACGACATCGCCATGGATCGCGACAATCAGGTCATCGTAATAACTGGTACCGGTGACCGGTGACCGGTTCATGAGCGAAATCGACGGCCCGAGCCTCGGCGACATCACGAAACCGATGGTGTGGGACGCGGTCATCGCTGAGGGACGACGCGTTGTGCAGCGACTCGCCGACCTCGAGATGCCGATCATTGCAGCGGTCAACGGTCCCGCCACCGTCCACAGCGAGTACGCGCTCCTTGCCGACATTGTGGTCGCAAGCGAGACGACCGTGTTCGGGGACTCCCCCCACCTGACGTTCGGCATCGTCCCGGGCGACGGGCTCCACGTGATCTGGGAGGAGGCGCTCGGTCTCAACCGCGCTCGGCATCTCATCCTGACCCAAGGCATGTTCACCGCTGCCGAAGCGCTGAGTTGGGGCGCAATTGCAGAGGTGGTTGCGCAGGAGGACGTAATGGCACGCGGATTGGAGATCGCCGAGGGGCTCGCATCGCGGCCACGGCTGCTCAATCGCTATATCGCGATGACGATCCGCCAGCGCCTCAGCCGCCGGATGGCAGAAGGCACGGTCCTCGGAATGGCGCTGGAGGGCATCACGGCGGCGAACATGCCGTACCTCGAGCAGGGCTGAGCGTGTCCCCCGACCCGCGACGGAGGGGCTTGATGCTGGTCACAAGCGCGGGGGAGGCCAACGGCCCTGGCCACGATGCTGTGCTCAGCTTCGACGCGACCGGGGAGCTGGTGGGGCGGTTCACCGAGGACCCCCGCATCGTCGGCCCACGTGGCCTCACGCTTGGCCTCGCGAGCGCGGTGATCTACCTGAACACCGATTGTGAGGTTCGATCCCGAGGCGCCGGCCCAGCCGCTTCCCGTGGTCACGGATCCCGAGTTGAGCCCGCTGGATATGACCTTGGCTCCGAACGGCCACATAGTCGTCGCCAGCGAGTCCCCGTTCCGTGCCCCCGATGCTGTCGTGACTGTCCGCGAATACGATCCGGCGCACCGCACGAGCAGCAGCCGTCTTGATCGGACCGTCGAGCCGATCACGTCGTCTGTGCTGTTCGGTCACACGGCTGTTTTGCAACGAGCGGCGCTTCTGTTATCGCGCTCAGCTCGTTGTCGATCAGCTGCTTCGGTTCGGTGGGCGGCGGCGGCGATGGCGGCCGACTCCACGGTCCCAGTTCCTGACGTCCTGGGTCACGTCGTGGCCCAGCTCGGACGGCGTCTCGTGACCAGAGTTGTGGTCAAGGTCCGCGTAGGGATGTTGGTTGATGGCGCTGCCCTCACGCGTGTAATAGCTGTACGCCACCACGAAGAACCACGCGACGAGAAAGCCGCCAAAGATGAAGCCTGCGTCAAGCCGCGTCATTGCGAACGGAATTTGGATCAGAGCTTGCATCGTTACTCCCTTTTTCCTGTGGGTGCCCATGACTTCTGGACCGGGCATGCGACATTCGCCCTAGCCGCCATTGCATGGTGCGCCTTCTCGGCGTCATCATCGGCCTGTCGCCGTGTAGCGACGCGAGCATCCCAGTCGGCTTTTGCTTGGTCTGCGCGGAGCAAAGCCTCCCCATCCTGCCGCTGTGCCTGTCGGACTAGGTCACAGACCTGGGCATACGGTGGGTCGTTTCGTTCCCACCGCGCTTGTTCTTCTGCAAACGTTTCGTGCTCCCACGCCTCGGTGTGGCGCACAGCCTCAGTGCCGTGACCAAACCCGCACCAATGCCTCTTGCCGTGTCCCGCGCCACTGTGTGATGGCTTTTGCAGAACCGTCATGACAGACCTCCTACCAAAACCCCCGAAAATGACGAGCGGGTCACAGTCGGCGCCGCGACGGCGCCGCGCTGTTTGAGAGGCACCGCCACGCTGCGCGGCAGGCGCAGCCGACCGCCAAGAGCAGGCCCGCGATCACCCGCTCGTCCCCGTGCGATCGACCCGCCGCTCGGACCCGTGGGTTGCGGTCAGGATCTCGAGCAGCTCTCCGACGTTCTGCTCGCGCGCGATCGGGTCAGGAAGCGGCAAGTGCGTGTTGATCGTGTACTGGTTGCGGCGCCCGTTTCGGTGGCGCGTGATGTAGCCGGCGGCGGCCAGCTCCGTGACCATGCGATGCGCGGCCCGCTCGGTGATCCCGACACGCTCGCCGATGTCGCGCAGGCGCACGCCGGGATCGTGCGCGATGCAGACCAGCACCAAGGCGTGGTTGGTCAGAAACGTCCAACCCGGTGTGGTGCTCTCAACCATCCAAAGTAGTCTAGCATTTCTAGATTTAGATTTCATGCTAATAGTAATTAAATATTTCTCGAACGCAAGGCTTAGGTAGATGACGTTGCGGACTACGGCCGTTTCGTGCTCGCTCTTGCCGAGCACGGCGCGGAGTCTCGGAAGGAGGGCAGCTTCCTCGGGATCGGCGGCAACCGGGTGAGCGAGGACGAGCAGGCGGATCTCGACTAGATCGCCGCGGCGCTCGTCTCTCACGCCACCTGAACTCCACGGCTGGATGGATGCCGTAGTTGGAACGCACAGGTTCCACTCACGGACAGGCCGTCCCAAAGTGGGCGAGGGCCAGGCACCTCGCCTGATCCGCACGTTGCGCGCGGCTATGCTCGGGTCTTGTCGAAGTCAGCCAGTGCCCTGGGAGAGCTCATCCGCCGCCAACGTGAGGTCCAGGAGCTCTCGATGCGACAGTTCGCCGAGATGGCGGGCATCTCCAATCCGTACTTGTCGCAAATAGAGCGCGGGCTGCGGGCACCGTCCGAGGCCGTGTTGAACGCGATCGCTGGCTCACTGCAGACGTCGGCGGATGCCCTGCGTGAGCAGGCCGGCGTCTCGCGCGAGCCTGACGGCGCCTCGCCGGTGATCGACGCCATTCGCGCAGACGCGCGCCTCACTGCAGCCCAGCGTCGAGCGCTGCTCGAGGTCTACAGGTCCTTCACCGAGTAGCGCACGAGCGCCGCAAGACCTCGGCTAGCAGCGGCGGCCAGTGCTCGCTGAGCGCCTCACGTCCCATGAACAGCCCGAGGTGACCGCCGCTCGTTATGCGGCGCGTAACGTCGATATCGGGCGTGCTTGCCGCGCCAGCCAGGGCGAAGACCTGGTCGACTGGGGTGATGTGGTCGGTCGCACCGCCGAGCAGGTTCAGCGGGCAGCTGATCTGGGCGAGGTCGACGCGCTCGCCGGCCACCTGCAGCGCTCCGCGCACGAGCTCGTTGTCACGGAACAGGTGCTCGACGATCCACAGGTAGAACGCTCCCGGGATGTCCTGTGTGTGCTTGAACCAATCTTCGAATTCCCGGTAGCGGGCGACGTGTTCACGGTCGTGGACGTTGGCGAGCAGCTGCGCCTGGCGGGCGACCTCATTGTCGGGCTTGATCAGAATGAAGCCCGCGAGCATGTGTTCGCCTCGGAACACGCCACCTTCGGCGGCCACCAGCGCGCGATATGCACCGAGGTCTCCGCCGGGCGCCACGCGGCGCATCACAGCGCCGATCACCGGCTCGCCGGCGTGGAAGTCGATCGGGGCGCCCGCGATCGTGAGCGTGTTGATGCGCTGCGGTGCCAGTGCCGCGTAGATCGTCGCCAACCACCCGCCTTGGCAATCACCAATCAAGTTGACCCGGCCGCCAGCGTGCTCTACGGCCCGATCGACCACGTCGAGATAGTCGTCGATCGTCGCGTCGCGGGTCTGTGCCGACGCGCCGATCCAATCCAGCGAGAACGCGCGCGTCAGTCCGGCGTCGAGGATCGTGCGCATCTGGCTTTGCCGCGGCGAGTAGTCCACGATGCAGGAATCGTGCCCTGCCTGGGGTGGGAACACAAGCGTCGGTACGACCCGTGTCCTCCGGCCGCCCGTTGAGAAATCCCGCAGCCGGGCGACCGGGGCTTCGAACACGACCTCGTGCGGAGTCGACCACGAGGGGCGACGGCGCTCGGTAGAGATCTGCAGCCACCGTCCCCAATCACGGGCGAGCTCCAGCGGCGTGGCGCCGCGGGCGAGCGCGCGGGACCAGTAGTCGGTGACGCTCTGATTTAGCGCGGTCCATGCGGCTAAACCGTCTTCGAGCGCAATGTCCTCGAAGCTCGGCGGGCACGTCTGGGACATGGAGAATCCTTCTCTCGGGTCGCCGGGGGTGTGGTGCCAGGCACCTTAGCGGTCTCGGCGGGCACCAAAGTCACCATCAAAAAGCACGGGCGCTTCTGCGCCCGTGCTCCGGAGATAACCGCGATCCTGTCGTGGATGACCGCGATCCTGGTCGCGGTCGGCGAGCGCGACCTACAGCTAGGCGATCAGCTCGCGAACGGCGGAGGTGTACGCCGACGCCAGCTCGCGGGTCGCGTCGACCTGCGTCGTGACGACGGACTTCACGGCGTCGTTCTGGGACTGCTCAGCCAGCTTCTGCTGGAAGGACGTGACGCCTTCCACGAACTTCTCGTAGCTGTCGAGGTAGAGGTTGCCGGCTCGCTTGCCGGCCTCGACGAAGCGCTCGCCCTGCTGAGTGATCCGCTCGGTCGCGTCATTGAGGTTTCGGGGGGTCTTGGTGGCGGTTGCCATGAGTGATTCTCCTTGGGTGGATGATCCGCGATGTGCTAGCAGCTTAGCAGCCATCATGCTAATTTGCAAGCGCTTCCCCAAGGGTGCCGCCACCAAGTGACCCTCTGATGCGCTCTGACTACAACTCGAACACGATCCGGGCGGCGACCCGCCCAGCCTCGACGTCGGCGATTGACTCGTTGACGGTCTCGAGCGGACGTGTCTCGCGAATCACCTTCGTCCTGCCGGCGCCGTGGAGTTCGAAGACCTCACGCAGGTCGCCGCGGGTGCCGACGATTGAGCCCTTGATCGTGATGCCGTTGAGCACGGTCTCGAAGATCGGAAGCGTGACCTCGTTGTCGGCTGGTAGCGCGACGAACACCAGCGTCCCACCCCGCCGAAGCGCGCCGTACGCCTGCTCGAATGCACGCGGCGACACCGCGAGCGCAATCGCCTGGTCGGCGCCGCCGAGGCGTTGGATCGCCTCGACTGGATCCTCCTTCAAGGCGTTGACGGTGAACTCGGCGCCGAGCTCGCGGGCGAGCTTGAGCTTCTCGTCGTAGATATCCACCGCGATCACCCGGCCCCCGGCGATCGCCGCGTATTGGATCGCCAAGTGACCCAAACCGCCGACACCGAACACCGCCACGAGGTCGGATGAGCGCGTGCCCGCGACCTTGACCGCCTTGTAGGTCGTGACACCAGCGCAGGTGAGCGGTGCAGCGTCGAACGGATCGACGCCCGCAGGCACCTTGACCACGTACCGGGCGTACGCGGCGGCGTACTCGCCGAATCCGCCGTCAAAGGAGTAGCCCATGTTCTTCTGCGCGAGGCACAGCGTCTCGCGCCCCGAGCCGCAGTACTCACACGAGCCGCACGCGTAGCCGAGCCAAGGCATTCCGACTCGATCACCGACCGCAACCTCAGTTACGCCGGGACCGAGCTCGACGACGGGTCCGACACCTTCGTGGCCGGGAACGAACGGCGGCGAAGGCTTGACGGGCCAGTCGCCGTGGGCGGCGTGAATATCGGTGTGGCAGAGGCCACACGCCTCGACCTTGACGAGCACCTGACCGGGCATGAGCACAGGCCTGGGGACCTGGTCGACGGTCAACGGGGTCGAGAACTCGTGGACGACTGCCGCGCGGTAGCTGTTCGGCGGGGCGATCGCTCCGTCTGTCTGAGGGGTCGTTCTAACGGACATGCCTTGCGTCTCCTTGCCGGGTTGGGATCCGGGCGTCGCCCGGTTGCTCAAGTAGCGGCCTCGGGCTGAGATGGCTCTGCTGGGCGGGCGCCGTTTCGGATGATGGCGGCCTGCCCCTGGCCTCCGCCGACGCACAGCGCCGCCACGCCGCGGTGGGTGCCGGTGCGGTTCATCTCGTGCAGCAGGGTCACGAGGATCCGGCCTCCGCTCGCGCCGATCGGATGCCCGAGGGCGATCGCCCCGCCGTGCGGGTTGATGCGCTCCTCTGCGATCCCGAGCTCCCCGATGACGGCGAGCGACTGCGCCGCAAACGCCTCGTTGAGCTCGAAAAGGTCGATGTCGGCCAGCTTTAGGCCTGCCGTCGTGAGCGCCTTGCGCACCGCGGGGACCGGGCCGATACCCATGATCCTGGGCTCGACGCCGACCGATGCGTAGCTCTCGACGACACCCATCGTGTGAAGTCCGCGCTCGCGCGCTGCGCGCATCGACATGACGATGATCGCCGCCGCGCCGTCGTTGATGCCCGACGCGTTGCCGGCCGTGACCGTCCCGTTCTCCCGAAGGAACGCGGGGCGCAGCCGCCCGAGCGTCTCGGTCGTCGTCCCCGCGCGGGGAGCCTCGTCGACCTCGACCAGGCGAGTGCCGCGCTTGTCGGGGACCTCGACGGGCACGATCTCGTCCTTGAAGACACCCTCCTGGATCGCCTTCTCGGTCCTGAGTTGGCTCTCGGCTGCGAACTTGTCCTGTTCCTCGCGGGTGATCCCGTACTGGTCGGCGAGGTTCTCGGCCGTGATGCCCATATGGATGTCATTGAACGCGTCGGTGAGACCGTCGTGCAACATCGAGTCGATCAGCTCGGTCGAGCCCATCCGCGCGCCGAATCGGGCCGCCGGCATCAGATAGGGCGCCTGGGTCATGTTCTCCATGCCGCCCGCGACGACGACGTCAACGTCGCCGGCCCGGATCATCTGCGACGCGATCGCGACTGCCTTGAGCCCCGAGCCGCACAGCATGTTGATCGTGGTCGCGGGAACCTCTTTGGGGATTCCGGCCGCGATCGCGACCTGGCGGGCGGGATTCTGGCCCAGGCCGGCCTGCAGTACGCACCCGAGGACGACCTCGTCGACATCCTCACCCGCGAGGCCGGCACGCTCGAGCGCCGCCCGCACTGCCAGCTCCCCCAGCTTCGTGGCCGGCACATCCTTGAACTGCCCCCCGAAGCTCCCAACCGGGGTGCGAACTGCGCTGACGATCACGGCGTCATCCATCACTACCTCCTTGGCGTAGATCTCTGGAGCAGGCGAACATGGCTACATGTCCATTCCGCCGTTGACGCTCAAGATCGCTCCGGTGATGAACGAGGACTGATCGGCCGCCAAGAAGTGCACGGCGCGGGCGATTTCGTCCGGCCTGCCGAGCCGTCCCACTGGGATCTTCTCCTTGATGCCCTCGAGCACCTTCTCGGGGACGTGCTCGAGCATCTCAGTCGCGATGAATCCCGGCGCGACGGTGTTGACCGTGACACCGATCCCGTGCTCCTCGAGCTTCCCGGCTCGCTTGAGCTGGAACGCCGCCTCGAGCGCGAGCGTCTTGGTGAGTCCAAACAGCCCCGACTTCGACGCTGCGTAGTTGGCCTGCCCGATGTTCCCGGTCTCGCCGATGATCGACGAGATGTTCACGATCCGGCCCGAGCCGCGCTCGATCATGTGCGGCAGCACCGCTTGGGACATGAAGAACGCGCCGGAGAGGTTGACCGCGATCACCTTGTACCAGTCCTCGTCGGTCATCTTCAGGACCGTCTTGTCGATCGTGATCCCGGCGTTGTTGACGAGGATGTCGAGACGCCCGTGTGCATCGATCACCTCATCGACTGTCCGGCGACAGTCATCGGCCGAGCCGATGTTGCCTTGGTGGACGCTCACGTCCACGTCGTGGTTGCGCAACTCGCTCAGCAGCTGGTTGGCACGCTGTTCGTCGCCGCCGTAGCCGGCGGCAACGATTGCGCCCTGCTCCGCGAAGCTGCGGCAGATCGCGGCCCCGATGCCACGGGTGCCGCCTGTGACGAACGCAACGTGGCCTTGCAGTCGCGGTCGGTGGCGATCGGCGGGGAACGTCTCGCTCGCGGGTCGGTGGGTGAAAGCGGTGCTCGTGCTCATCGGTTCTCCTCGTTCTGTCTCAGCGGTCCGAGCGCTCGGCCAGCCAACTGGCGAGGTCGGGCCAGATTTCCTTGGCCGCGGCCGAACCGGCGATCAGGCCGATGTGCCCTCCGGGGCGGTCGAGGTGGGTGACGTCCTCGCTGGAGACGAGGTCGAAGATCGGCATCGTGCCCGCGCGCGGGGCGATGTGGTCGGCGGCGGCGGTGACGACGAGCAGGTTCTGGTCGATCCGCGCCAGGTCGACACGGCGCTCGCGCAGTCGCACGCGGCCTCGCGCGAGCGCATCGTCCCGGTACATCAGGCGGATCCACTGTGCCCAGGCGCGCCCCGGGAACGGGGGATTGTCCGCGACCCACTTGGCCATCGGCTGATAAGAGTCACGTGAAAAAGCTCCATTCGAGATCCCCTGCGCGACGCGACGGTAGGTCGTCCAGAAGTTCGGGACCGGCTTTAGCAGCTTGTTGGCGAAGTCGACCGCCTGCCCGGGAATCACCCGCCACGCCTCGGCGACCCGCTCCACGTCGAAGTCCTCATCGCCGACCCAGGTCGCGTAGCGAGAGCCGCGGCCGTCGATCGGCATCGTCAGGAGCACGAGGTTGCGCACCGGGCTTTGAGTGTCGCCCCGCTCGAGCCCGCAGTACATCGCGCACAGGGTGGCGCCGATGCACCAGCCCACCAAAGACAGCTCGGCCGCCCCGCTCGCGCGCAGTGTCTCGCGCACGGCCCAGTGCAGCTCCTCGCAAACGTAGTTCTCGAGCCCCATCTCCGCGTCCTCTTCGCCGGGCACGCCCCAGTCGACGAGAAACACGTCGAACCCTTCGCCGAGCAGAAACTCGACCAGCGAACCCCCCGGACGCAGATCGAAGATCTCGGGCCGGTTGATCAGCGCGAACACGAGCAGCATCGGGATCGCGTGGGTCCGCTGCGCGGAGCGGTAGCGGTAGAGCGTCGTGCCGCGGTGCGTCCATACGACCTCGCGCGGGGTGGCACCCACAACGGCGTCGTCGGTCGTCAGCAGCACGTTTGCGAACTCGAGCGCGTCGAGCGGCGACCGAGCGACACGCTCGAGTACGGTCACGTGACCTTCGCTTTGGCTCGGTGGCTTGCGCGGCCGTTGGTGCGCTGGCGCTCGCGCTCCGCCGCCAGCTCGTCGCGGAGATCCTCGACCTCCTGGAGCACGCGCTCGAGCTTGTCCTCGGTGCGGTGCAGCTGCCCGGCGAGCCGAGTCACGTCGGCCCGGCCGGCGAGGCGAAGGTTGCGCAGCACGAGATCGGCGGTGTCGGAGCCGATCCTGGCCACGGCCGCGACGTTCTCGCCGCTCAGTGCGAGCAGGCGGCCGAAGCTCCGCTTTGCGACGAGCTCATCGAGCGCGCTCGCCGTCTGGGACTCGACCTGCTCGTACAACGTGCGAAGCTGCCCCTCGGGCACCTGGGCCCCGTTGCCTCGATTGGCCGCCATCGCTACTCCTCCTGCGCCCGTGCAGCCGCGACCTTCTGCTCGAGCTCGGCCATCACAGCCGGGTCCCGCAGAGTCGTGACGTCGCCGAGCGTGCGTCCCTCGGCGATGTCGCGCAGCAGCCGCCGCATGATCTTCCCCGAGCGCGTCTTGGGCAGGTCGTCGGACCAAAGGATCCGTTTTGGCCGTGCGAGTTTGCCGATCTGTTCGGCGACGTGCCCGCGGATCTGACCTTCGATCTCCGGGGTACCCTCGAGCTCGCCCTGGAGGGTCACGAACGCGACGATTGCCTGTCCGGTGAGCTCGTCTGATTGCGCCACGACCGCCGCTTCGGCGACCTTCTCGTGCGCCACGATCGCCGACTCGACCTCGGCGGTCGAGAGACGATGGCCGGAGACGTTGATGACATCGTCGATCCGCCCGACGATCCACAGGTACCCGTCCTTGTCGCGGATCGCGGCGTCGCCGACGAGGTAGGTGTCGGGCCCGAAGCGCGACCAGTACGTCTCGACGTAACGCTCATCGTCGCCGTACAACGTCCGCAGCATTGCCGGCCACGGGCGCTTGAGCACCAACAGACCCTGGCCTTGCTCGACGCTCTCGCCGTTCGCCTCGTCGACCACGTCGGCGACGACGCCGGGCAAGGGATGAGTGGCTGATCCCGGCTTGGTCTCGGTCAGCCCGGGCAACGGCGAGATCATGATCTGCCCGGTCTCGGTCTGCCACCAGGTGTCGACGATCGGGCAGCGCTCGCGGCCGATCACGACGTGGTACCAGAGCCATGCCTTCGGGTTGATCGGCTCGCCCACGGTCCCGAGCAGCCGCAGGCTCGAGAGATCATGCTCGTTTGGGTGTTCCGCGCCCCACTTCATGCACGCGCGGATTGCGGTCGGAGCGGTGTAGAAGATGCTCACCCCGTAGCGCTCGACCAGCTCCCACCAGATTCCCTTGTGCGGGTAATCCGGCGCGCCCTCGTACATCACGCTGGTCGCGCCGTTGGCAAGCGGGCCGTAGACGATGTATGAGTGGCCGGTGATCCAGCCGACGTCCGCCGAGCACCAGAACACGTCGCGCCCGGGGTCGAGATCGAACACCTGGCGGTGGGTGGCCGCCACGCCAGAGAGGTAGCCGCCGGTCGTGTGGACGATTCCCTTCGGCTTGGCCGTCGAGCCTGACGAGTAGAGGATGAACAGCGGGTGCTCGGCCTCCATCGGCGCGGCCGGGCAGACAGGATCCGCCACGGCGAGGATCTCATCGTAGAAGACGTCGCGGCCCTCGGTCATCGGCGGATCGATCCCGGTGTGGCGCACAACGACGACGTGCTCGAGCGACCGAAGTCGGCCCATCGCCTGATCGACCGCCTCCTTGACCGGCGCGGTCTTGCCCTTGCGCCGGGCTCCGTCGACGGTGACAAGCACCTTTGCGTGCGAGACCTCCATCCGCTCCTTGACCGCCTCGGGCGCGAAGCCGCCGAAGACGACGTTGTGCGGGGCTCCGATCCGCGCGCAGGCGAGCATCGCGACGACGACCTCCGGGATCATCGGCAGATAGATCCCGACGACGTCGCCCTTCCCGACGCCGAGGTCCTTCAGCGCGTTGGCGAGCCGCTGCACGTCACGGTGCAAGTCGGTGTAGGTGATTGCCCGGTCCTCGCCCTCCTCGCCGGCCCAGTGAAACGCGACTCGGTTCCCGTTGCCCGCCTCAACGTGACGGTCCAGGCAGTTGTAGGAGACGTTCAGCTTGCCGTCGGTGAACCACTTGTAAAACGGGGGGTTGGAGTCGTCGAGGACTGTCGTGAACGGCACATCCCAGTTCAGCTCGCGGGCCTGATCGGCCCAGAACGCGTCGGGATCGAGCTCCGCTTGTGCGCGCAGCGAAGCGTCGTTCATCCGCTCGGTTGCGATGAAATCCACCGGAGGCGCGAAGCGATCCTGGTGCAGCAACTCCTCGAGCCTGCGCTCGAGCTGCTCGCCGGCGAGCGGCTGGGCGGGTGGGACTGTGGTGACGGCGTTCATTTCTCTCCTGGGTGGTGGGGGGCGACCGGGCCGGATGTGCCCCGGTCACGCGGCGCGCATGCGCGTCGCCGCGGGTCGGCGCATGCGCCGACCTGGACTACAGCCCGATGCACACCGACTTGGTCTCGGTGTACTCGTGAATCACCTCTTCGCCCATCTCGCGTCCCCAGCCCGACTGCTTGTAGCCGCCGAACGGGAGCGCGGCGTCGAAGATGTTGTAGGTATTGACCCATACGGTGCCGGCCTTCAGCTGCGGGATCAGCCGGTGCGCCTTGGTCAGGTCGTTGGTCCAGATGCCGGCCGCGAGGCCGTAGATGGTGTCGTTGGCGGCGGCGGCGACCTCGGCCGTGTCCTTGAACGGGATTGCGGTCACGACCGGACCGAAGATCTCCTCGTCGAACACCCTGTTGCCCGGACCGGCGCGGTCGAGGACGGTCGGCGCGACGAAGTAGCCGGCCCTCCCCACCTGCTTGCCGCCGGTGACGGTTCGTACCCCCTCGCGCTCGCCCGAATACAGGAAGCCGGTCACGCGGTCGAGCTGCTCGGCGGACACGAGCGGGCCCATCTCGGTGTCGGGATCCATCCCACGGCCGACCTTGATCTGGTCGGCGTGGTCACAGACACCGGCCAGCACGTCGTCGTAGACCTGTTGCTCGATGTACAGCCGCGAGCCGGCGCAGCAGCACTGGCCGTGGTTGAAGAAGATCGCGTTCGCCGCTCCGGGGATCGCGGTCTCCAGGTCGGCGTCTGCGAACACGATGTTCGGCGACTTGCCGCCGAGCTCGATCGTGACCCGCTTGAGGTCGTTGGCGGCCGCTTTGACGATCAGCTTGCCGACCTCGGTCGAGCCGGTGAACGCGATCTTGTCAACGCCCGGATGACCCGCGAGCGCAGCGCCAGCCGTCTCGCCAAAGCCGGTGATCACGTTGATCACGCCGTTCGGCAGCCCGGCCTCCTGCATCAGCTCGGCCAGTCGCAGCGCGCTCAGCGGTGTCTGCTCGGCGGGCTTCAGCACCACCGTGCAGCCCGTAGCAAGCGCCGGCCCGATTTTCCACGCGGCCATCAGCAGCGGGAAGTTCCACGGGATGATCTGGCCAACGACACCGACCGGCTCCTTGAGCGTGTAGGCGTGGAATTGCGCGCCCGGCGCGTACGGGACCGAGACCGGGAAGGTCTGGCCGTGGATCTTGGTCGCGAACCCAGCCATGTAGTGGAACAGGTCGGCGGCCAGCGGTACGTCGGCCGCGCGCGCGATCGCCAGCGGCTTGCCGTTGTCGGTCGACTCGATCTCCGCGAGCTCGTCGGCGTGCTTAAGAATCAGATCACCGATCCGCCAGATCATTTGCCCCCGCTCCGAAGCGGTCAGCCGGCTCCAGTCGGAGTCCTCGAACGCGCGCCGCGCCGCGGCCACGGCGAGGGCGACGTCTTCGGCGTCCCCAGCGGGAACGTGGTCGATCACCTCACCGAGCGCGGGGTCGTAGACCTCGAGCGTGCGCCCGTTGCGAGCCTCCACCCAGTCGCCGTCGATCAGCATCCGCTTGGGCTGCTCCAGGAAACGTGTGGCGGGCAATGCCACTTCGATGGTGGTGGCCATGAAGTCTCTCCCTGCTTTGAGGGTTTCGGCGGGACGCTCACCACGCTACGCGGCAGGGGGTTGCACTTCGGTTGCATGGCCCGGTGCCGGTCGCGCGGCGTGTGAGGCGTCAGCCGTGCTGAGGCACTGCCAGCGACATCCGCCGCGCGACCGCCGCCGCGGATGCAGTTGCCGCAGCGCGGCGGGGATCACCCACCGGAAGCACTGCGACGAGCGTCCGCGCCGCCGCCAGGTCATCCGTCCCGGACGGATGGACGAGCCAGCGCGAGAGCAGGTCGGGATTGGCCGTCGTCAGGATGCTGCGCCGCAAGGACTCGTCGAGCAAGCCGCGGGCCTCGACGATCGCAGGCGCATCGGAAGCCGGCAGCAGTGGACCGAGGTAGGCGCCTAGCGCTTCGTCGGGGTGCCCGGCGGCGACGAGCCGTGCGACCTCGAGCGAGTCCGCGTCAAACGAGTCCGCCAGGCGGTACGGCTGGGCCCGAAGCGCGCCGTCGCCCAGGTGGGTCCGCACGCGGTGGACCTGCGCACGGATCGTGCCCGTCTTGCCGCGCTCCCCATACAGCGCCAGCGCGAGCTGCTCGGCCGTCTGGCCTTCGCGGTGCATCGCGAGTATCGCGAGTAGCTCGAGCGACCGCAGCCCCCGTTCGGGCGGAGCCCCGCCCAACCGCGCGTCTGCGCCCGCGCCGAGCAGTCGCAGACGCAACCGGGGCACGACCGCTGCGCGGCGCCGACGCAGCCACAGGATCACTCCGTCCCCGCCGAGCCATTGCGCCTCGAACGTCCGGCCGTCGGGCGTCTGCACCAGGCGCCCAAAATCGGGAGGAAGTTCGACCCGCTCGGGAAGCTGCCCTGCACCTCGTTCGGCGATCACCTTCCCGTGGCAGTCGACAAGGACGCTCGCGCTGCGGCGGCCGGTGATCTCGGCCTCCCAGCGCTCGCGCAGCCGCGCCGCGCGTTCGAGCTCGTCGACCCGCAACTCCAGCGCGTGTTCGCGCATCGTCGACTCGGCGGCGCAGGCCGCCAGCGCGGTGAGCAAGAGCAGATTGGCGTTGGCGTCCCGGATCGCCACCAAGTGGCGGACCTCGGGGTCACGGCCCAGCAGGGCCACCGGGGTCGCGCCAGAGCCGCGGCGATCGCGCTTGGGTCGGCGTACACGTGCGCGCGGGCGAGGCTCGGCCGCGATCTCCGCGGCCGGCCAGCCGGCGCTCATGATTCAGCGGCGTAGTGGTCGCGCCAGATCAGCTTGTAGATCGGGATCCAGCGCGGGAGGTCGCGGACGCCGGGCAGGAACGGGATCAGCACGAGCGCGAGGCTCAGCGCGCCCATGACCAGCAACACCAGCAGGTCGGCGTTGGCGCCTTGGAACGGCGCGATCTGGTACCAGAAGGTGTACAGCCACAGCCACACCTGCCCGGGGTAGCTGCCGGTCTCGTTCATGATCCCCCACTGCCCGCCGAGTAGGTGCTCGGCCATTGCGCGGTTGTCCAACACGCTGCCGTCGGCCATGAACAGGAGCGGCTTGGTGTAGTCGGTCTGGTAGAACTGCTGGCTGGTCAGCAGCGCACCATCGAGCCCGCCGCTCTGCGCGAAGCTCAGCAGGCCGGGCATCATCGTCGCCAGCGGGCCGTAGTTCCCGGCGGGCACCGAGATCGAGTCGGCGGGGGTAGCGCTGGCCTTGTTCAACGCCTTTTCGTACGCGCTCGTCCAAGCGGTCTGCTGACTTGGCGTGGCGTTCTCGTACGTGGTGACTGCGCTCTGCAATGCCGGCTGGGCCGTGATCGCCCGCAGCGGCGCGAGCACGAAGTCCTGGGCGCTGTTCACCGGGTGGCTCACGCCAAACCACCGCTGGGGGTGAAGGAACCACGCGTGCTGGACGCTGCCCGACGCGTGGTTGTACGGCGGCCCGTAGCTGCCGGACTCGCTCGAGCCGTCAAGCTCAGTTGTCGCGGTCGTGACGAAGTCGACAGGGTCGGTGCGCGACCACGACTTGATCGTGCTCGGGTGCTCGTCCGGCGAGGAGAACAGGATCGTCAGCACGACCGCGAGCGCCAGCATCACGCCGAACGCGATCGAGGCCTCCTTGACGAGGTCGTAGGGGCGATACCCCCCCTTCCAGGTCCGGTAGCTCTCGTCCTCGCGCCGGCGCCGCTCGCGGCGGGTCATGACGACTCCGCGGCGCCACCCGCGCCACCGTCCGAGGTCGCGGGAATCT
The DNA here is from genome assembly GCA_963704385.1 of uncultured Solirubrobacterales bacterium. Classification (GTDB taxonomy): domain Bacteria; phylum Actinomycetota; class Thermoleophilia; order Solirubrobacterales; family Solirubrobacteraceae; genus Palsa-465. Next base: position 2,217,732 of record OY969904.1, on the reverse strand, counting down.
CCACCGCCGGGAGCTTGTCGGCCAGCCTGAACGGCGGCACGACCCCGTGCTTGCGCACGAGCAGGACGTGCGCGACGACCAGCGCGACGACGGCCGCCGGTAGCAGCAGCACGTGGTAGCTGTACATCTGACCGAAGTTCAGGAGGTTAAAGAACGCTCCGAGCCCGGAGGCGTTGACCGCGTCCTTCGCCTGGGTCGAGATCCACTGCGCATCGAAGTTCTGCTGGGAGACGTAGCCCGTGAGCGCGCACGGAATCGCGACCAGGAACGTAACCGCGCCGGTGATCCACACCCGGCTACGCCCTCCCCGCCACGCGGCCATCCAGTACTTGCCCCACAGGTGGATGACCATGCAGAAGAAGAACAGCTCGACCGACCACAGATGGATGCTGTTGAAGAAGTGACCGACGCCGGTGAAGTGCCACCAGCCCGGCCCCTTGAGCGCGAGGATCGACCCCGACAGGATGATCACGGCGAGCGCGCTCAGCGTGAGCACGCCGAACACGTAGATCCACGAGGCTACATACGACGGCTGCCTGTCGGCCAGCAGCTTCTCGGGTGGGAGCGCATCGACGGCGCGCTCGCGGACGCGCAGCGTCCAGGACTTCCTTGCCGATTCAGGCGGGCTGCCGAGGCTCACGACTGGCCCCCGATCTGCTTGTGGCGGGGAAACGGCACGAGGATCGCGGCCGCGAACACGACCAGCATCACCCCGATCAGGATGAGGTTCGACAGCGACAAGTAGATGAAGTGCCAGTGGACATAACTTGCGTGGTGGTTGAGGTTGAAGATGGCGGCCATGGTTCGCTCCTACGCGTGGGCCGGTGTGTGGTCGGCGGCGCGGTCACCGGCCTCGAGATAGGGGGCGAGGTACTTGGCGGCGATCTTGCTCGGCGGCGACCACGAGGGCGTCTCGCTGAGCGCCGAGCTCGGGCCCTGCCCGCCGGTTATGTCCGCGCTCAGATACAACGGCTGGTCGCCGCCGAGCAGGATGCCGTGGACCACCGGATGGAACGGTGTGGGATCGATCGGAGCGCCCGCGAGTGCCGCGATCGCCGCTGCGGCAGTGTCGGCCTGCTGGGCCGCGAGTCCGCCGTGCTTCACGGCGAAGTCGCTCGCGTCGCCGGCGGCGTAGACCCGCTCGACTCCGGTCACCCGGCAGCTCGCGTCGATCGGAATGAAGCCGTACGCGGCCTCGGGCAGGCCGCGTATCAACGGACCGTACAGCTCCGGCAGGGCAACGATGCGGTCGACGTCCAGCACTTGGTCCCCGGGGTGGATCTCGACGTGGAAGCTGTCTGGGACCTCGCAGTAGGCGGAGGTGATCGTCGTGATCCCGTGCTGCTCGAGCAGCTTTGTCACCGCCGTGCTGACCGTCTCGCCGAAGATCGCGAGGGGGGCGTCCTCGGGCGTGGCGATCGTCACGGCAAGCTCGATGTTCATGTCGTAGGCGCGCCTAGCGCTCATCAGCGCAAGCTCGTACACGGGCAACGGCCAGCCGATCCGCCCCGGAATCACGAACGCCAGGTTGTGCACGTAGCCTTGCTCCACGTCTTGGATCAGGCCGTGAAGGACCTCGTCGAGCCGTTCGTCGTCGATCGTTATCGCGTGCTCGTAGCGCGGCTCGGCGTGTGCGCCGAGCGCGAGCAGCAGCGCGTCATATCCGAGCTGATGGCCCGACTCTGTATGCACAATGCGCGCCGAGGCGTCCAGCTCCTTGAACCTCTCAGCCCAGAGCTCGACACCAGCGTCTCGCGCGATTTCATCGATCGGATATCGCTCTGCCACGCGATACCCAAACGGTTCACGAACGGCCATCGGGCGGTAGACGAACTCCGGTCCGGGCGCCAGCAACGTGGTGCTGACACGCTCGCCTGCCAACTCACGCAGCGCCAACGCCCCCTCCAGAGCCGCCACGCCACCACCAACAATCACAACCCCGAACGGCTCAGAGGTCCTGCCGGACGCCGGCGCCCAAGAGGACGCCGGTGAGGAGCCTGCGGTCGTACGGGGCACGGACGGCCCCTTTCCAAGTCGCGCGCCCGGCCGGTCCGACCAGTGCGCTCCTTTAGCGTGCCACCCACTCTCCTCTCATTCCGTCAAAAGTCAAGGCGGCGTAACTCTCCTCACGCCACACCTCGTGCCGCAGCGCCCGAGTAGGAGCAGCCTCGTCACATCAGGCTCGCAGCACCTCGTCACATCAGGCTCGCAGCACCTCGTCACATCAGGCTCGCCCGAGCGACTCGGAGTCGCTCAGGCGGCGCGATCAGCGTTCCGCTGCCGCCTCCCGGCGAGCGTAGAGATCGACGGGGACCATTTCGCTGGCGCGGTCTTCGAACGGTGCCGGCGGCGCGGCGCACGATGCGCGCGGCTTGTTTGGCTTGCTCCTCGGACGCGAAGCTCGCCGCATCCCGAGCTCGCGCAGGCGCACGCCGGGATCGTGGGCTATGCAGACCAGGACCTGGGCGTGGTTGGTCAAAAACGTCGAACCGGGTGCGCGCTCTCAACCATTCAGACGAGTCTAACATTTCTAGACTTAGTTTTCATGCTATGCTTGTCAAGTAATTGGCGAGAGGACCCAGATCCCCTCGCACCGCACTGAGGAGGTCCTCACAATGCGCTCTGACACGCACAGCCCCACGGTCGACTCGCAGGTCCCAGAATTTATGCCGGACACGTTCACCGACCCCGTGAGCGATGAGCCGCGGGTGGCAGTAGATCAGCCGCTGGTGGCAGTACCGAACACCGCTCGCGCGCGGGAAGCGGCGGCGGCGGCGAACGGCACCGAGACAAGTGCCGAGCGCTTTCACCGCAAGGCTCTTCGCGGACGACTCCACGGATACGCGATCGCGACCGTTGCACTCGTCGCGGTGTTGATCGCGCTCGCGGCGTCGAACACCGCGCTCGTCAAGGTGAACTGGCTGATCGGCAGCTCCCACGTCTCGCTGGTCTGGCTCGTGCTTGTCACCGCGATCGTCGGCTGGCTGCTCGGGCTCCTCGCCAACGCCAGGTTCAACTGGCTTACCCGCGCTCCGCGCCGAGGCGGTGCGACGTCATGACCCGCTCTGTGCGGGCAACGCGACCTGTCGCCGCAAGAAGGAAAGCCCCGGCGTCTGCAACCGCTCTGTCCGAGCCTGCTTCGCTGAAGTTCCTCGTCTTTGAGAACAACGGCGGTGCCTACTACTGGACGATCGTTGCCGGCCGCGGCGAGACGCTCGTGCGGTCCGCGAGCTTCGCCACCTACGAGGAGGCCAAGCAAGCCGCTTGCATCGCGCACGCCGGCGTGGGCTCAGCGTCGCTCGAGCACCTCGCGGGCGACGGCCCGCCGGTTGATCTCGTCGCTCGGCGCCAGGTCGGGACAGTGCGACACGGCTTGACGAAGGCGGCAGCTTCAGCAGCGAGGCGGTGACACGATGACCAGCGCGACGCTGATCGCGCCAACTGAACGGCTCGTGGCACCTGAGCAGCTCGAGCCCTCAGCCCCGCTTGATCTAAGACGGACCTGTGGCTGCCCGGAGTGCGGACACGTCCTGCGTGTGTCGGGCCTCGGGCGCCACCGGGTGTACTTCGAGCTCACTGACGAGCTGCTGAATGACCCCGTGATGGATCGCGTATGCCCAGCGTGCAGGCACGGCCTGCCCGGGAAGAACCCACCGTGATCAGAGCGATGACCCACGTTTGCTGCCCACGCTGCCGGCTGCGCTTCACACCCGCCGCGGCGGCATACATCACAGCTTGCCCAGAATGCGGTAACTCGCCGCAAGCGATCGCAAGCCTGGAGCGCACCGTCGGCTTCCGCCTCATCGGACCAGAGGACCTTCCCCACGAACTGCCCTTCGCAGCCGCCGTCCCGATCACGTTGCCCGGGCTTGGATCGCGATCATGACCGACCCGCTCATGCGCATCCTCCGGCTAAAGTTCGCGCTGGACCAGGTACGCTTGGCCGCGCCCGCGTGCCGGCACCTCGGTACTGCGGACTCTTTCTGCCGGAGACGAGCTGTCGTCGTCGTCGGCCCAGAGCTGGCGAGCCGGCAGTAGGACCGCCACGGTCGGACGAGACCCGGCCGGTAGGGGGCGCCGTAGCCCCGCGTTCCGTGCGCAAGGCGTGGAGCCCGGCTTCGCGCCCGTCATGCTCGTGGCGGAAGCAGAGGGCTCTTGCGGCCCGTCACGCTTTCCCAGCACGACCGCACACTGTTGGATCACGCCTGATGCAGCAGTCCACCGAAGCCGGCGAGGCCGCTGCTCTGTCACAAGCCAGCGCAACGGGGATCGAGGACGAGTGGGCCTCGATCCCCGTTGTCCGCCAAACTGTTGGACCCCTGATGAACCCCTGGACTCGGTCTGGCAGACTCCGAAACGGACGGCGAGGGCTGAAACAGAACGAATTTCCAGCATTTTTGTGAGAGCCGACGCCCGGACTCGAACCGGGGACCCCTTCATTACGAGTGAAGTGCTCTACCAGCTGAGCTACGTCGGCGCTGCTCGGGGCAAGCGTAGCCGACGCTCGCCGCCCCCGTCGCCGGGGACGACCGCGGTGGAGCGGCGCCGAAGCGCCGCTCCACGCGGGACGGGCTGACGCCAAGTCAGCCCTTACAGGGGTTCTTCAGATCACCGCTGTTGAAGTCGTCGATCTGAGTGAATGTCGTCATGTTGACGTTCGGGTACAGGACGTGCAGCACGCCGCCGTATTCGGTGGTCGAGCTCCCTCCGAAGTGATCCACCGTGTTCGGAAGGAAATTGCCGCCCTCCTGCCAGTTGCACGTACCACCGATGTTCGTGGTCGTGTAGAACGGGTAGAAGGGGGCGCCGTCCGGCGGGTCGACGCAGTCTGCGCCAGTGTCTTGATTGCAGAACGGCCCGCTGTCCTGCGCACCCTGGGCCTCGATCGCGGGCAAGTCAGTTTCGAACGCGACCGTCTGGTAGGTGTGGCCGTTGGTGAGCGGACTGGTGAACTGCACCGGTGAGGGGTGCAGCTCTTGATCCACGGTCGGATTTGGATTGGTGCCCGGCCAGTCCAATTGATAGGACTGGCTGTCGAAGTCCTCATCGGCGCTGTAGCAGCCATTGATCATGACCAGCATCGAGAAGCTCGCGGGGACGCAGAAATTGTTGAGATCGTCCTCGTCGATCCCACTGCCCTGATCCTGGAAGCCGGGATCGGTGCAGTTGAACGTCGACGTGTCGACGGTGATGCAGTTCTCAAAGTGTCCGAGCTCATCCGAGTAAGCAACGTTGTACGTATGGGCCGTCCACACGGCACCACGGGCGTTGGCCGTCGAGTACGCCGGGTGGAAGGCGTACGGCGCTTCCTGGCACGTGCTCGAATTTGGCGTGTAGAGGATGTGGCCGAACCCGTTGGCGATCGACGCCGTCATCGAACCACTCTGACCGGTCGTGAGATCGGTCATGTTGACCTGGAAGCCGGCCGGGGTGTCGTGCATGTGGAACCAGATCCGGTCCCCGGGATTCATGTAGAGGTCACTAGTCCCGGGGTCGACCGCAGCGAAGTTGGGGTCGGACGCCGTGCCCGAGGCCAGCGGGTTGGCGGGCGCCTGCGACACGCCGTTGGTCGTGATGTAGGCCCAGTTGATCGGCTCGGGCCCTCCGAGTATGTAGTCGTTGCAAGCGGAGGTGTTGTACACGCCGGTGTTGTCGTCTTGCAGCAAGCTGTCGATCGTCATCGCGGCGCAGTACTGCGTCGCGGTGCACCCGAAGCCTGTGAACTGTTCGACGTAGCCCGGCGGATAGAACTGCAGCTCCATATATGCGTTGCCCGGATGCTTGTCGATGTAGTCGGCCTTCTTCGGGTTGGAGCCCACGAGGTTGTTGGCGTCAGTGTCGGGGTTGCACACGGTCGTGTACTCCGGAGCGGACTGGTTGTCGCACATCGATAGCCCGAACCAGAACGTCGGGCGCAGCTCGAAGTCCCAAGTCGTGCCGCCGTCCCCGGTGTTGTTGGGCTGCACGCTCGGGTCAGTCGGCAACGTCAACTCATAGGTCATGTTGTTGCCCGACCCCGGCCTGTTGGACTTGAACTCGAGCGAGGGCTCGTCGTGGCCGACGTAGTAGCCGTTCACCAACTTGCCCGGATCGGCGCATACGGAGAACGTACTCGTGCACAGCGAACCGGCCGCCTTGCCCAGTCCAGTGGGCCCCCAGGCCGCGCTCGCCGTGCCGGCTCCAACCGCGAATACAGCAACGGCCGCGGCGCTGGCGCCGGCGACCGCAAACGCGCGCAATCGCTTCATGAATTGATCCTTTCGGTCAGAGGCGGACGCCCGGTGCCGGGCACCTTGATCAGCGCTCCCTCCAGGGCGCGCGCGGCCGCCCGGTATCGGGCTCCGCCTGGAACTAAAACGGTTGGCCTGGACTCGAAGTGGGGTCGGGTTCGCCCACGAAGGGACGCAGTCGGTCGCGACCTGCTCGATCCGCGTGTCGCGATGCTCCTCACGAGCCAAGCCCGCTTCTTACCGCAAGGCCCCGAAACGCCGCCGCCTGGCCAGAATCCCTTCCGAGGATTTGCGGGTATTCCGCGGCGGCTACGGAATCCAAAACGTGCTCGGTCCTCCGAGCGCATCGGGACGTACGCTATCCGTTTTCCACGGAAGAAGTGAGGTTCCTCATACTTCTCGCGGCCACGCTCCGGACCGAGCGCGGGGACTCGGCTCCTTAGCCCACGATCCTCGCCGAGGAGCCGAACAGCGACCCGCGGCCCTCGGCCCGGCGGCGCCAGTCGTCGGCCAGGATGGCCCACCGCTCGTGGTCCCGCCAGCGGCCGCTGATCTTCAGGTAGCGGGGCGAGAAGCCCTCGCGACGGAAGCCGGCCCCGCGAGCGAGCGCGATCGAGGCGTGATTGCCGGGCTGGATGTTGGCCTCGATGCGGTGCAGGCGCAGATCCAGGAAGGCGTGCCGCAGGACCAGCTCGATGCCCTCGCGCATGTACCCCTGCCCGGCGTACGGCTTGCCGGCCGCGTACCCGAGATAGGCGCTTTGCAGCGAACGCCTGACGATCTGAGACAGGTTGAAGAAGCCGATGATCGCGTGGTCCTCGCGCCGGCAGACGAGCATCGCCTCGAAGTCGGGCCGGCCCGAATCGGCGATGTAGCCCGCGAACCGTTCGTCGTCGGTCGGCGCCGTGGCCCACGGTCGGTGAAAGGAGCGGCTGGCCCGCATCAGCGACACGAACTCGTCCCGGTCTCCCGGCAACGGTGCGCGCAGGAACACGCGCAGCTCCCGCCGGTCACCGGGGCGCGCGTCCCGGTCGGGGGCTCGAAGCGTCACCGGGCCAGCACCTCCTCCAGCCGGTAGCTGAGAGCCTCACAGGCCAGGTCCTCGGAGACGTTGAGCTGAAAGCGCCTGCGCGTCTCTTCGACCAGCTCCACGGCCCTCATCAGGGTGCCGGGGTCGGCGCCCTTCTGGGCGTCCGCCCGCAGCTCGGCCATGCGATCGACGTTTCGCACCAGGTCCTCGGCTCCCCAGGCCAGGGCGGCAAGATCGGCGTACCAGAGAGCGATCACCTGGAGGGACAGGTCCAGCGACGCCGTCTCGGCTCGCCGGCGCGCGCGCCTAATCCGCTCGGTCCACTCGCTCTCGACCCGCTTCTTCTCCTTGCGGGGTGACAACTCGAGCTCGGCGGCCTTCTGTCGCTCGAGCTGATCGCTCACCGCATCGCCTCGACCGCGCACGGCCGCGAGCAGCTCCTGCCACGGCTTGGTGGCCGACGCCTCGCCTGCGAGCGCGGCCCGCGCGAGCCGCTGAGCTCCAGCGCGCAGAGCCCGACCCTCCTCCCCACCGAGCTCGCGCGCTTGCACGACGTCTCCGAGCGACAGCCGCGCACAGGCCTTCGCGGTCTCCCACTCGACCCCGAGCTCTTTCACCGCGCCGGCGACCTGCTCGATCGCCGGGGCGTCGAAGCGGACAAGCTGGCAGCGCGAGCTGATCGTCGGCAGCACCTCGGTCAACCGATCGGTCAGGAGGATCAGGTGAACGAACCAGGCCGGCTCCTCAAGCGTCTTCAGCATCCGATTGGCTGCCTCGTCGCCGAGCTCGTCGACCCGCTCGATCACGAACACCCTGCTACCGGCCTCGAACGGGGTCCTGCTCGCCGCCGCCACCACGGGCTCGTCGATATCGCTGACCAGGATCTCGTGCGCCCCGCTCGGCACGACCCAGGTCAGGTCCGGGTGGGCGCCCGAGATGACCCGAGCCCGAGCGCTCTCGGGGTCCGGCGAGCCGGCAGCCAGCAGCTCAGCCGCCACCGCCCTCGCCATCGAGCGCTTGCCGGCCCCCTCGGGACCATGGAAGAGGTAGGCGTGGGATGCGCGGCCGCCGGGCTCGAGCGCCGGCTTCAGCACCGCCCGGGCGTGGGGATGACGATCCAGATCGACGAGCACGTATCGATGCTATTGCCCGGTAGGGTCGAACCACACCATGAGTCGCGGAGCGCTAATCACGATCGAGGGCCTCGACGGCGCCGGGAAGACCACGCTCGCCGTAGCCCTCGCCGCCGCCCTCGAGGCCCGCGGCGTCGAGGTGCGGCTCCTGCGCGAGCCCGGCGGGGTCCAAGGGGCGGAGCGGGTCCGCGAGCTGGTCAAGGATCCCGATGTGCGGATCGGGGCTCGCGCCGAGGCCCTTCTGTACGCGGCCGCCCGCGCCCAGCTGGTCGATGAGGCGGTCGAACCCCTGCTCCAGGACGGCACCTGGGTGCTGCTCGACCGGTTCATCGATTCCTCTCTGGCCTACCAGGGCGGGGGGCGGGAGCTCGGGATCGAGCAGGTGCGGGCGATCAACGAGTTTGCGACCGGCGGCCTGCGCCCCGACCGGACCCTGTTGCTCGTCGTCGATCCAGTGCTCGGGCGGGCCCGTTCGCGCTCGCGGGGTGAGCCCGTTGATCGCCTCGAGGCCGAGGATCAGCGGTTCTTTGCCCGGATCGCGGCCGCCTATCTAGAGCTGGCGGCCGAGGACCCGGGCCGGATCAGGAGCCTCGACGCCGCGCAGCCGCCGGACCGATTGCTGGAGGCAGCGCTGGCCGAGATCGCGGATCTACTGTGAGTATCCCCGCGGGTGCGCCAGGGCGAAGGCCCATGCGTCGGCCACGATGCCTTCCAGTCCCGGCTTGTGCGGCGCCCAGCAGAGCTCGGATCGGATCCGCTCACTGGCCGCGACGAGCATTGGCGGGTCTCCTGGACGTCGGGCGGCCTCCCGCGTCGGGATGGTCGCGCCGGTGACGGTCTGAGCGGCGGAGATCACCTCCCGCACCGAGAACCCGCTGCCGTTGCCGAGGTTGTAGATCCGGTGCTCGCCCGGGCGCACCGCCGCAAGGGCGAGCAGATGGGCGTCAGCGAGGTCATCGATGTGGATGTAGTCGCGGATCGCTGTCCCGTCTGGCGTCGGATAGTCAGTGCCATAGATCTCCACGAACTCACTCGTGCCGAGCACTGCCTTGAGGATGTTCGGGATCAGATGGGTCTCGGGGTCGTGATCCTCGCCCAGGACGCCGCTCGCGCCGGCCACGTTGAAGTAGCGCAGGCTGACCGCCCCGAGGCCATGGGCGAGACAGAAGTGTCCGATCATCTCGTCGACCGCGAGCTTGGAGGCGCCGTAGGCATTGATCGGCCGGGGCGGCGCGGCCTCCGAGATCGGAACCTCGTCGGGCTGGCCGTAGACGGCGCAGGTGGAGGAGAAGACGAGTCGCTCGACGCCGGCGCTGGCCATCGCCTCGAGCAGGTTCAACGTCCCGCCGACGTTCGTGCGCCAGTAGCGCTCGGGATGGCTCACCGACTCGCTGACCAGCGCCAGTGCGGCGAAGTGCAGGGCACCGTCGAAACCGTCGGCGACGGCATCCACCACCGCGCCGCGGTCTCGCAGATCGCCGACCACGAGCCGGGCCTCTGAGGGGACGGCTTCGCGATGTCCGCGCTCGAGGTTGTCGAGCACGACGACCTCGTGGCCACCCGCGAGCAAGCGGCTGGCGACGATCGAGCCGATGTAACCGGCGCCACCCGTGACCAGGAGCTTCACGGCGGTAGCGTTTCATTTCGGCTCCCGAATTGCTGTCGCGGTCACAGAGTGGCCCGCTGTGGAGCGAGCAGCCCAGAGCGCCGGATCGTCCGGGCCAGGCCCCCATAGGGGTCGAGCGTGACCACCCGTCGCGCAGCGGTTCGAGCGTCGCGGCGGTCCCCGATCAGGAAGTAGGCGACCGCGAGCTGATCCCAGGCCTGCTCGTCCGTGGGTTCGCGGCCGACTGCCTGTCGCAGGTAGCCGAGCGCGGATGTCAACCGCCTGGCGCTGGCCTTGCTCGAGGCCAGGCTGGGAAGCCCGGACGACAGGATCAGGACGCTCCCGCCGGCCAGCGCCAGGCGCCGGACGGTCAGCAGGCGGCGGGGACCGATCTCGATCCGTGGGTCGGCAGCCAGCAGCAGACGGCCGCCCGCGACGAGCCCTCCTAGCGATGCGAGCAGGATCACGGCCAACAGCACGCCCGCGTCCTCCCGGCTGGCCAGCGGCACGTTGGCCGCGGTCAGCGCGTGCGACGTCAGCCCAAAGGCCAGCGGCGGGATCGTGGCCAGGACCGCCGTGCCGATCCAGACCCACGCGCGCAGCCCGCCACCACCGGCCCAGATGGCGACGCTCAACCCGGCGGCCACCGCGATCAGGCCGCCCCGCGAGTAGGTCAGGCCGATGGCCAGGAGCATCAGCTCGATCGCGCACACGGCGGCCAGCCGGTGGCCGCACCGGCGGGCCCGGTCGATGGCCACAGCGAGGACGATCGGCACGCCCAGGGCGATGAACAGTGCGAGCGCGTTCCAGTAGCCGAGCGGCTCCTGCAGGCGAGGCAGCGGGCCGGTCTGATCGAGGCTGATGACGCCCGCGATGCGCAGCCCGGGCAACAGCTTCTGTCCGAGGGCGTACACCGTCACCGCCATCGCAATGGCGCCGAAACCCGTGGCCATGACGGTGATGGCGCGGGCGTACGAGGCGCCCACCGCGGCGGCCAGGCACAACACGAGCACGTATGAGATGGCCCGGTTGAGCTCGATCCAGGTCTGGTTCGGCGCGACGCTCCAGACCAGTGTGATGCCGCTCCAACAGGCGAATCCCGCAAAGAGCGCCAGGCCAGCGATCGCGCCGCGAGAGGCCGCGGGGCGAAGCGTGCCTGTCAACAGCCAGCCGGCGCCGGCGATCGCCGCGATGACGGCGATCGCGATCTCGATGCGGGTGTCGGCGGGCAGCGCGACGGCCCCGTGCTCGAACGCCGCATAGAGGATCAGTACGAGGAGCGCGCCGGCGGTCGCGAGGGGCAGGCTGATCGCCGATGCGGACCTCGGCACGACCGCGCCGGCTGCCTCGCCGGGCGCTCCAGCGCGGGCTCCGGTCAGCTACGCCGTCGACATTCGGCGGCGAAGCTAGCAATCGTTGGTGGAGCGGGGTCGCGGTTGCCGCTGAGGGTCCGGAAAACGGGGTGCCCCGGCCGGCCTCGAGGGCCCCGGAAGACGGTCGGGGCACGATAAAATTGCAGCTAGATCCGCGCTTCTAGAACCCGGACGCGGAGCGGTTGCCGCCACACTTTTCCGTCCGGTTCGTACGTCATCGTTAGCTGCCCTGCTCGGCCAATCTGGAGCCGGGCGAAAGCAGCCGAAGCGAGCGGAGAAAAGGAGTCGGCCGGCATGGAGAACAGACCGCAAACCCCACTCGAACCCGACGTTCGGACAGGCCAGGGCCTCTCGGTTCGCCGCTACTTCACCACGCCCGGCGTGCATCCGTTCGACGCGGTCGAGTGGGAGTTGCGCGACGCGCGCATCGGCCATGGGGACAAGGTCTCCTTCGAGCAGCGCGACGTCGAGTTCCCCAAGAACTGGTCCCAGAACGCGACGAACATCGTGGCCCAGAAGTACTTCCGCGGCCAGCTCGGCTCGCCCCAGCGCGAGCACTCCGTCCAGCAGATGATCGGCCGGGTCGCCGGCACCATCGCAGATTGGGGCCGCGATCGCGGCTACTTCGCCACGACGGAGGACGGTGACGCCTTCGAGGCCGAGCTGACCCACATCCTGCTCCACCAGATGGCGGCGTTCAACTCGCCCGTGTGGTTCAACGTCGGGTTCGAGGAAAGCCCGCAGTGCTCGGCCTGCTTCATCCTCAGCGTCGAGGACACGATGGAGTCGATCCTCGAGTGGAACACCAAGGAGGGCATGATCTTCCGGGGTGGCTCGGGCTCGGGCATCAACCTGTCGAGGATCCGCGGTTCGATGGAGCCGCTGGCCAAGGGCGGTACCGCCTCGGGGCCAGTGTCGTTCATGCGCGGCGCCGATGCCTGGGCGGGAACGATCAAGTCGGGCGGGAAGACGCGGCGCGCGGCAAAAATGATAGTGCTCGATGTCGACCATCCGGACATCCGCGAGTTCATCTGGTGCAAGGCCAAGGAGGAGGACAAGGCCGCGGCGCTGCGCGACGCCGGCTTTGACATGTCGATCGACGGCGACGGCTTCTTCTCGATCCAGTACCAGAACGCCAACAACTCGGTCCGCGTCACCGACGAGTTCATGCACGCGGTCGAGAACGACGAAGACTGGCGCCTGATCGCGCGCACCACCGGTGAGCCGATCGGCGAACCGATCCCGGCCCGCCAGCTGATGAAGGAGATCGCCGAAGCGGCCTGGCGCTGCGCCGACCCTGGTGTTCAGTACGACACGACGATCAACCAGTGGCACACATGCCCGGTGTCGGGACGGATCAATGCGTCTAATCCGTGCTTCCCGGGGGACGCCAGAGTGCACACGACAAAGGGCTTGATGCCTATCTCGGAGCTCGTCGAACGAGGCGAGGCAGGCGAGGAGATCAGGGTGTACACGCATCGGGCTACGGCCGAGCAGCCTGGCGCAGGCGTCATCGCCAGCGAGCCGATCGCGTTCATGCGTAACGGCGTGAGTTCGATCGTACGTCTGCGGTTCGCAAACGGAGCGCAGCTGAGGTGCACCCCGAACCACCGGATCTGGACAGCCAACCGGGGTTACGTGCGTGCGGACCAGCTGATCGAGAGTGACAACGTGCTGCTGAACGACTCAGCCACACCGGCCACCGACGCGTCGTGGCAGCTGCCGGTCAAGGTCACCGCCCCAGGCAAGTCGTTCTCCCGCGGTGGCACCGTCACCTACCATGAGCTGCCCGATCGTTGGAGCGAGGGCTTGGCGGAGCTTACCGGTCATCTCGTCGGCGATGGCTGGCTCACGGAGGCCCAGACGGGCTGGGTTTACGGCGGTGACGATGTCACTGACGGTCTACTCGATGCCCACGAGGGCCTGGTCCGCGAGTTCGTCGGCGGTGTCTCGCGCCAGGGAATGGACAACGGCACCACACAGCTCCGGGTCGGCAGCGAGGCCGTGCGTGAGCTTTTCCGCGGAATCGGGATCACGAGTGTTCGAGCCCACGACAAGCGAGTGCCGGAGGCGATCTTTGGCGCCCCATCCGAGGTGCAGGCGGCGTTCCTGCGTGGACTGTTCGGTGCGGACGGATGCGTGTCTCGAGTCGAGACGGACGGGAAAGCGAACCGTTACGTGGGTCTTGGAAGCCGAAGTGAAGCGCTTCTGCGAGACACACAGCGGCTTTTGTCAGCGTTTGGCATTCGCAGCCGTGTCTATCGCATTCGTGACGCCGGGCACCCCTCGTTTGCGTATCGGCGTAAGAACGGCACCATCGTCGAGTATGCATCGCGAGAAGGTTTCGACCTACGGATCTCTGGAAGCGACTTGGAGCGCTTTTCTGCCGAGATCGGATTCTCGGTTCCTCGGAAGAACGCCGCACTATCCGCACTGATTGGGGAAACCGAGCGCTACCAGACGAAGGTCAGCACCAAACTGGTGTCCCGCGAGGACGACGGTCAGGAGCATGTCTACAACCTGACTGAGCCGCTTCACCACTCATACATAGTTGACGGCTTCGTTGTGGCTAACTGCTCGGAGTACATGCACGTCGACGACTCGGCCTGCAACCTGGCGTCACTGAACCTCATGAAGTTCCGGTGTCCTGACGGCACGCTTGACATCGAGTCGTTCAAGCACGCCGTCGATGTCGTGTTTCTGGCTCAGGAGATCATCGTTTCTCCTTCGAGCTATCCGACCGAGCAGATCGGTCGCAATGCCCGCGCGTTCCGCCAGCTGGGGCTCGGCTACACAAACCTCGGCGCGTATCTGATGGCCAATGGCGTTCCGTATGACTCCGACAACGGTCGCGCTATAGCAGCGGCAATCACAGCGCTGATGACCGGTCGGGGATATTTAGGCTCAGCCCGGATCGCCGCAGCGATGGGTCCCTACGAGCGTTACGCCGAGAATCGAGATCCTCACAACGCAGTGATGAGGATGCATCGGGACGCTTCGTATGCCATTCCTGATTCCGTCTGCGTCGACGAAGAGTTGCTGGCAGCGGCACGTCGGACCTGGGACCAAGCCATCATTGCCGGCGACGCTCACGGCTATCGCAATGCCCAAGGGACAGTCTTAGCGCCCACTGGAACCATCAGCTTTCTACTTGACTGTGACACTACCGGGGTCGAGCCCGACTTCTCGCTGGTGAAGTTCAAGGAGCTCGTTGGCGGCGGGCAGATGACGATCGTGAACAGGACCGTCCCCCTGGCTCTCCAAACGCTCGGTTACGACGACCAGCAGATCGAACAGATCGTCGCCTATGTCAACGAGAACGGCACGATCATCGGCGCGCCGGACCTCGCTCAGGAACACCTGCCCGTGTTCGACGTGGCCGTCGGCGAGCGAGCGATCTCGCACATGGGCCACATCAAGATGATGGGCGCGGTCCAGCCGTTCATTTGCGGCGCCCTCTCGAAGACGGTGAATCTTCCCGAGTCGGCCACGGTCGAGGACATCGCCGACGCCTACATCCAGGCCTGGCACCTGGGTATCAAGGCACTGGCCGTCTATCGCGACGGGTCCAAGACCGCGCAGGCACTACGGACCGATGCTCAGAAGGACGCGCCGGCTCCGGCGCCCACCGAGGCCGATATCGACCAGGCCGTCAAGGAGGCGCTGGCCTCGGCGCCGCCCAGGCGCAAGCGGATGCCGCGTGAGCGCCAGTCGATCACCCACAAGTTCTCGATCGGCGGTCACGAGGGCTACATCACCGCGGGGATGTACGAGGACGGGACGGTGGGCGAGATCTTCCTGACCGACATCGGTAAGGAGGGCTCGACGCTGCGCGGGATGATGAACGCGTTCGCGACCGCGATCTCGATCGCCCTTCAGTACGGCGTGCCGCTCGAGACGTTGGTGCAGAAGTTCAGCTACATGCGCTTTGAGCCAGAGGGGATGACCTCCAACCCCGAGATCCCGTTCGCCAAGTCGATGCCCGACTACATCATGCGGTGGCTGGCCTCGCGCTTTCTCGACACAGACCTCCAGGAGGAGCTCGGGATCCTCACCCCAGCGGTGCGGGCGCGCAAGGCTGCTCAAGATGCGGCCAGCTCGCACACCGGCGACACGGCCGGGCCGGCGTCGGACGAGGCGGCCGAGACAGAGCGGACTGAGGGCAACGGAAAAGGGAACGGCCACGGCGGCAACGGCTCGCCGTCGACGACCGCGGCGGCCCCAGCCACTTCAGCACTGACCGACGAACCCCCGGTCATCCCCGCGATCCGCACCGGACTGGACCTCGGTCCGGCCTGTCAGCAATGCGGAGGGATGATGCAGCGCACGGGCAGCTGCTACACGTGCTCGAGCTGCGGGTTCAACACCGGCTGCGGCTGAGCTAGACAATATGGATTGAGGGTTCGTCCGGCCTGAGGTGTAGAAGAGGCCGGTTCCCCCGCATCGTTCGTGGGGGGAACGTCATGCCGCGCGGCTCCACCCGCGCGGCGACCCACAACCGCATATTGGAGGAGCCAGCCATGGCGAAGGCTAGATCCCTCGTCGGCCTGGATGTGCACGCGACGAAGATCGTCGCGGCGGTCCTGGACGCCGAGACTGGGCAGTTGCAGGCGTTTCAGATGACGGGCGAGACCGAGGCAGTGGCCGGGTTCTGCGCGGCGCTGCCCAGGCCGGTCCGGGTGGCGTATGAGGCCGGCCCGACCGGGTACGGGCTCGCGCGGGAGCTCGCCAAGCGCGGGGTGCAGTGCGTGGTCGCGGCGCCGTCGAAGATCCCGCGTTGTAGAGGGTCTCAGCGGCGGCCCAAGTCAGTGCGGGCCTCGCTCGGTGAATGCGACGCACTGCCCTTGGTTGGGGAATCCGTACTGGGTGTAGCCACCGTCCTTGCACTGGTCTTTAGTCACCGGCGTCCCAGTTCCCGTGCCGCCCGAACCGCCGCCCGAACCGCCGCCCGAACCGCCGCCGCCCGAACCGCCGCCGCCCGAACCGCCGCCGCCCGACCCGCCGCCCGACCCGCCGCTGCCGCCTGAGCCGCCGCTGCCACCAGAACCTCCGCCGCTGCCGGCGCCCCCGCCTGAGCCGCCGCCGCCACCGGAGCCGGTGGTTCCGGGACCGCCGCCTCCCGGCCCGCCGCTCGGCTTACCGCCCGATCCACCGGTCGGCTTACCACCAGATCCGCCGGTGGGCTTACCGCCCGATCCGCTGGTGGGCTTACCACCAGATCCGCCGGTGGGCTTACCGCCAGAGCCGCCGCTAGGCTTGCCGCCCGATCCACCGCTCGGCGGCCTCCCGCCGCGGCCACCACCGCCCGACGCGCCGCTCGGCCGGTGGCTGGAGCCGCCACCTCCCTTGCCGATCCAGCCATCGCCTGTCGAGCCACCAAACGCTCGTCCCAAGGAGTGGCCCATCACGCGGTGGCTGGCCGGAACGGTAAGACGCGATGCGTGCGCGGCGGGCGCGTGCCCGCGCGCCTGTTTGACACGGGGACTCCGGCTCGCGTGAAGCAACGCCCGCCGGGGCAGGATCATCGCGGTCGGAATCGGTGCGGCGGCCGCCTGCAGTGGTGGTGGCCGGTGCTCCAAACCGAAACCGGATGGGAGGGGCCCCGCTCCGAGGCCCACGGTCAGGGCGGCGGCCCCGATCGCCAGCGATGCGACGGCCGCGCTGACCTGTCCACCTGATGACACGGCCGCGGGCACGGCAGTCTTACCGCGCGTGGCAGCGAGCACGCGTTGCGGCACGACAGCCAACGCCGACCACAACGCGATCGCCCTCGTTCCCGAGTAGCACCTGAGGAACGCGCTGACCGCGGCCGGATCGAGCTGGGTGCCAGATGACTCGGCAACGACGTTGAGGGCCTGCTTGTGGGCGACTGCGAGTCGATATGGACGAGCCGAAGTGAGCGCGTCGAACGTGTCGGCGACGGCGATAACGCGGGCGCCAAGCGGAATCTGCTCGCCGAGGAGGCCGGAGGGATACCCGGTGCCGTCGAACCGTTCGTGGTGGTGCTTGACGATCGGGATCAGCGCGGCGTCTCCGACGCTGGCGACCATCTCCGCTCCCTCGTCAACGTGTCGCTTGACGATCTCGAACTCAGCGCTGGTCAGCCGGCCCGGCTTATTGAGGATCTCCGCCGGCACGCGGAGCTTGCCGACGTCATGAACGGCCGCCGCCGCCCGGATGGTTTCCACCTGATCGCGGGGGAGCCCCATCCGGCGAGCGACCATCGCGGCGTGGCGGGCTACCCGGCGTGAATGTCCGTTGGTGTAAGGATCGTCCGCGTCGAGGGCGAGCGCCAGCCTGGTCAGAAGCTGGGCCCTCTGCTCGGCATGGGTGCCATCGACGAGGGGATCGCCTCCGGCCTCGGCCAAGCCGAGCCGGTCGATCGACTTGGCAATCTGCCGCTCGACCCGACAGCGCCGTAGCCATCCCCACAACAGCAGCTCGCTGAACAGCAGGTCTCCCGCGCCCCGGCGCCGCTTCCAGTAAAGGCTGGCCACAAACCACGCGGCCAGCGACAACGCGGTCGCCACGACCACGCACACCCACGGCGAGGAGATCATGTTGCGCGAGCGCAGCCACCAGACCACCGCTAGGGGCATGACGGCGACCACCGTGGTGGCCACCGCGACGTGGGGCAGATACCGGGGCGTTCGCGCCCCGCCGTCCCGGGTCATCAACCGCACCGCTTCGTCGGCCGACGGCTCGCCCGCCAAGGCCTGCCTCGTGGGCCCGACCACTTCGTAGTGGGTTGACATGCGCCCTTATTCGCCGCAAGCCGCCAATGTCCGTCATCTGCTCATGGAATCCGTTGCCACGAGACGGCGAGTCCAGACTCGCGCGCGTGCGCCCCGGGCGGGAGGACGTGACGCGGGCCGCGACGCCGTCCTAACGTAGTGGCATGGCGGAACTCCCGTTTCCCGACCCGCCGCTGGCTGACGAGGTCGTGGTCTTGCGGGCCTGGAGCGCCGAGGATGTGCCGGAGAAGCTGATGATGTTCGCTGACCCGAGCATCCAGAGGTTCTCGTGGCCGCGGACGGCCGCCTACACGGAGGTGGACGCTCGGAGCTTCCTTGCCGACTCGGAGAAAGCTCGGCTTCGCGGCGAGGAGGTCAACTTTGCCTTCGCGGAGCCCGATGACCACGGCACGGTTCTCGGCGGCGGATCCGTGTATGGCATCGACCTCGACCAGGGCCGCGCCACAGTGGGGTTCTGGCTCGGGCCGGGGGCACGAGGCCGCGGGGTGGCGACGCACGCCACCAGGTTGATGGCGCGCTGGGCCTTCGACGACCTCGGCATCGCTCGCCTCGAACTGACCTGCGCACCTGACAATGACGCCTCCCAGCGTGTGGCCGGACGGTGCGGCTTCGTGCGCGAGGGCGTCCTGCGCTCGCACATGGCGTTCAAGGGTGGTCGGCGCGACACCGTGATGTTCAGCCTCCTGCCCGGGTGCGAGGCTGCCGCGAGGCGCGGCGCCAAGGGCCAGCTCGCGGAGTGACCGGGCGCTGCGGCTCATCGGGACCGGCGAATTCTCCCGCACCCGAACCCGACGCGTGGCCGCTCCGGCGACCAGCGCACAAACCCAGGCAGTGCGCTACGTTCGCGCCATGGAGATCCGTAGATTCATAGCTGTGCCCCTGGCTATCGCCGGGGCTGTCGGCATCACCGCCGCGCTCGAGGTTACAGATGCGCTGGCCGGTACCGCAACGGCAACCAGCCAGCAGCAGACGCATCCGAGCGTGAGCCCTCGCGTCGGCGGAAAGCGGACGACCTACACGGTGTCGTTCACCATGCAGCAGACTCCACGGCGCGTCGGAACCTTGCGCTCCTACTACCGAGTCGAGGTCTCACCTCCGGCCCACGCCGGATCGTCCTGCACGCCGGCGCAGCCCGGGCCCATCACGTCTGGGACGGCCGGCAGCATGAGCAGGGTCCGCCTGCACCCAACCGCGCGCAGCTGGTGCGCGGGCCGGTATCACGTCACGGTCTTTTGGCAGAGCTTCTCGTCGTGCGGGCCGCCCATCGATCGAGAGATGCTGGTGTGCCCTGAATCGCCGGGTATAGAGCCGTCGAACCCACTGCCGTACGAGAACCTCGACGTGGGCGACACGCACTTCACGGTTCGGTAGCCACCGTAGGGATCCCGCCGGCGGCGGGATCCCTCCAGCGGTGCCTGTCGTGCCGGCCTACCTGATTCTGTAGGCGTACGGGATCGCGGCGAGCTCGTCTCCACCGGTCTGCCCGTACGGCGGGATGTCGCCGGTGAAGACATCCACGTACAGAGTGCCCGCAACGCGCGAGCCCCGAGCACCGGACGGGGTGATCGTCACGTCGATCACCGCCTTCTGGCCGGGGTTGACCACGACGGGCGAGAACGTGGCCGATGGGTTGACGGAGTTCAGCCAGCCGTCGCCGGTGGTCGAAGTGACCGTGGCGTCGAACGGCTTCGTCTGCACCTGCATCGCGTCGGTCGCCGAGCCGGTGGGCGCCGCGGCCGTGTACGGCCCGCACTCCGTCGGCGCTGCATCCCACAGGCCGGCGGTGACGGTTCCTCCGGGCGGAGCGTAGGAGGCCGATGCCGTACCGGCGCACAGCGGGCCGGCACCGAGGCTCGAGCCTCGCGAGGTCAGGATCGCCGATATCGCCGAAGGCGCCGAACACGCCCGAGGTCGGGCTGGCGTCGAACATCGCCGGGACGGTCGATGTCTGCGCCACCGACACGCTCGAGGTCTCGGTCGGCACCAGG
The DNA here is from genome assembly GCA_963704385.1 of uncultured Solirubrobacterales bacterium. Taxonomy (GTDB): domain Bacteria; phylum Actinomycetota; class Thermoleophilia; order Solirubrobacterales; family Solirubrobacteraceae; genus Palsa-465. Next base: position 2,197,617 of record OY969904.1, on the reverse strand, counting down.
AACGTCGGATACAGGAACGTATTCGAACTCAGCGCCCCATCCGGCAGGATCACCGGATCAGGTGTGAGCGACGGGAGGGTCACCGTCGTCGTGCCGTCCAGCCGCGGATCGACGAAGTAGTCCTCGGGAGCGACGCCGGTGTTGGTGAGCTTCACTCGGAACGTCTCGGGTTGGCCGGCGGCCAGCCGCGTGTGGACGCTGTCGGGGACCCCGTGCGCCTGGATCCGCACCGCGTTGAACTCGATGTTGCCGCTGTACGGCTCGGAGATCTCGTTCCCGACCGTGGGCTCGGCGAAGTCGACGACGAGGGTCCACACACCGGATACGGGACTCAGCGTATACGCGCTCAACGTCGTGCCGCTGGTGCCGTTGATCGAGTTCTGCCCGTATCCGAGCGAGTCGCCGTCCGGACTGATCAGGTACGAGCCGACGGGCTCGGTCGGGTCGTTGGCGAACGACACGTTCGCGGTGATGTCGCGCACCCCAGGAGGAACGTCGAACTCGTAGTACTCCTCCTGGCCTTCGCCGTCGGGTCGACCGTTGCCGCCGGTCAGCACTCCGGAGAAGGTTCCGTGGCCGGGCCAGAGCGGCTCGACCAGGCTGCGCAGCGTCACCGGGATCGACGTGGTGCCGCCCGAGTTCGAGTCCAGCAGGATCGAGCCCGAGGTGTCGCCCGGCGTGCGGGGCGTGGTTGCGCTCACCGTCACGGTCTGGCTCGCGCCGGGAGCGAGCGTCAACGTGTTCGGGCTCACTGAGCCGAACGGTATGTACCGCTGGGTGGCGACCCGCCACGGCACGGTGCCGTTGGTCCCGCCGTCCGCGGCGACGTCGCCGAAGATCACGCCGGTCCAGGTTCCGGGCGCCGGCGAGATCACGTCGACGTTGCCGAAGTTTCCGGGCCCCTGCGGGAACGAGTGAGCCGCGAACTTGCCGGTCGGGTCGATCAGGATCAGCCGCACCCGCGCGTTCAGCCCAATCGAGCACGCCTCTTGCAGGCAGGAGGTCGGGTCGCCTGGCCACGAGATCTCGCCTGTCAACCGGTTGGCTCCCGCCGGGACGTTGAAATGGAACACCCCGTAGTTGTTCTCGAGGCCGCCGTAGTTGACGAACTGCGGACTGGTGGCGTCGTTCAGCGTGACGCTGCCGGTCTGCACGTTCTGGTCAGGTCCGATGCCCCGACCGCTCAGCGCGATCGTCTGCGCGCTGGCACCGGTGTTGGTGACATTCACGTTCCAGTGCTCGAGCGCGCCCGGCCGATCGATCGCGTTGAGTTGGTTCGTCGAGGTCATCAGCGTGCTGCCGAGGGGCGTCGACGTGTTGATCGACTCGGCCAGCTGGACCGCCTTGTAGGAGTTCAGCAGTCCCGCGCCCTGCTCGTCGGCCGGGGCACCGAGGTCGGTGGCCGTGCTCAGCAGGATCTGCTTGACGAGCGCCGGGGTCGGCGTGGCGCCGCCGTGGCCCTGCCGGTAGGCCTGGATGACCAGGGCGGCCGCGCCGGCTACGAACGGCGAGGACTCGCTGGTCCCGCCCGCCTCCTCGATGGGGGACGACTGTCCCTGGAGGTTGACGCAGCCGAAGAAGGTGGGGCTGGCGTCACACGAGGCGAAGCTGAGTTCGCCCGGGGCAACGAGATCGACGGTCCCGCCGGTCTCCTCGAACCCGCCGGAGCTGAGCGAGCTGATCTGGTCGTCCAACCAGCCAGTGGTCGCGAAGTAGTCCGCGGCCGCGTAGTTGGTCTGCGCATAGAAGCGGTCGTCGGTCGACGCGCCGACGGAGATCACGTTGGGGTCCGAGGCCGGCGACCCGATCGTGTTGAAGTTGCCCGAGTCCCCGCTCGAGGCGCTGACCACGACGCCGGCGGCCACCGCCGCGTCGTTGAACTGCTTGGTGGCGTCGAGCGCGGTGATGTCCGGGAACAGGTTGGAGCCGAACGACTCGTTGATCACGTTGACGTGGTCGGTTTCGACCGCGTAGTTGATCGCCTCGAGGAAGTTGGACTCGTTGGTGTCCTCGAAGGTGCCGAAGACGTCGAGCCCAACGAGGCTGGCACCGGGTGCGACGCCCTCGATCCGGATGTAGCAGTCGGTGTCGGACTGGGCGCTGAAGCCCTTGATGTCGTACGGGACTAGGCCCTGACCGGCGATCGTGTTCGAGTCGAGAAACGCCTCGTCACCGCTCGTGGGCTGGCCCGGGCCGTCGCCCGAGAAGTCCTCATAGTCGGAGAAGGCCGAGGCGCCGCCCGCGAGGCCGGTCCGGCTGAAGTTGATGTTGTTGGGGTCGACGCCGTCGGCGATCCAGGCGACCTTCACGCCCGCGCCCGTGAAGCCGAGCGAGCGGGCGGTGGGCTGGGTCGAGCTGTCGGAGTCGGTGTTCGTCAGCGAGAGCCCTTCGGAATCGAGCTGTGGCTTGGTGGGGTCTGACGAGCAGGCTCCCGGGATGACGTTGGGCGTCAGCGAGCCGCTCGTGTGTGGGCGGGCGCGGCTCGAGACCAGCGGCGCGACCTGCTCGGGCATGGCCGCCTGGATCGTGACGTCGGGGATGACCTCGGCGACCGCGGGGTTCGCGGCGAGCCTGGACTCCTCGCGCCGTGACACCGTGGCGGCGACGGCGTTGACCAGCTGGAAGCTCTTGACGTGGGTGGCACGCACGTCGCGCAGCTCGCTCAGCAGCGGCGCTTGCTCGAGCCGGATCGCATCCGCGCGAGCAGCCGCAGCAGCTGTTCCCACGCGCGCGGCCCGCAACTGGCTGCGCAGGATCACGATCACCTTACGGTTGACGTTCTGGGAGAGCACGGCGCGCAGCGCCGGCGTCAGCTTCTGCGAGGCGCGGACGTGCCGCGCCGAGGCGGCCGCGGACGCGGCCACCAACGCCGCACCCACCAGAGCCGGTATCGAGGCCACCACGACCAGGGCCAAGACGATCCTCGAGGCTTTCCGCACTCTCGGCCGATCCACTGGAACACGTGCTCGCATTCCGTCACTCCTTCCACGATGGCGCACGCCGCGCGTTGATCCCGACCGCCCACGACTCCCCCGCAATGGGCACCATTTGTGGGCGCGACCCTACCACTTTTCGGTCCATTCGGGCCGGATCGCGCCGATTCAGCTGTCGCTCAGTGGCCGGCCCCTCCGGACGATCCGTCAGACTCAGGGAACCGATGCCGCGCCACGTGCCTCTCGTCCGCCCGCACGCCCGCGGCCAGTCCGGCCGGGCCCGCCCAGCAGGCCGCGCGCACGTCGGAGCCACCCTGACGCTCAAGGACGGCAGTCGCGTCGTCGTCCGTCGCCTGACACCGGCTGATGCACCGCAGCTCGCTGACGCGTTCGCGCGCCTGAGCGCGGAGTCGCGCCGCTTGCGCTTCCTGACCGCCAAGCCCAGCTTGAGTCAGTCTGAGCTGCGGTATCTGACCGAGGTCGACGGCCACCGTCACGAGGCGCTGTGCGCGATCGATCCGGACAGCGGCGAGGGCGTCGCGGTGGCTCGCTTCGTTCGCGACGAGCGCGATCCGAGCCGAGCCGAGGTCGCGATCACGGTCGCTGACGTGTGGCAGCGCCGCGGTCTCGGGAAGCTCCTGCTGAGCCGGCTCGCCGACCGGGCCCGGCAGGAGGGCATCCACCGGTTCACGGCGCTGCTCACGACCGAGAACCGCAGCATGCGGATCTTGCTCGCGCACTTGGACTCCCCCGCTCACCTCAACCGCGTCGCGGGCGAGATCGCCGAGTACGAGATCGAGTTGGCCCCCAGGGGGCTGGGGGCGCAGCTCGAGGAGGCTCTCCGGGCCGCCGCCTCCGGCCAGCTGCGAGTCCCACCCCGGGTGTGCGACGCCCTCAGAGCGCTGGTGCCGCTGCATCTCGACCGGGGATGAGCGCCGCCTCCGCCTCCGGCCGCGCGGGCGGTCTCGCCTACCGCGCGGCCGGACCCGCTGACGGTCCACCGGTGCTGCTCGTGCACGGGTATCCCGAGTCCTCGTACATGTGGCGCCACGTCCTGCCCGCGCTCGGAGAGGCCGGGTTGCGGGCCCTGGCTCCGGATCTGCCGGGCTACGGGGACTCGGAGCCCGAGCCGCCGGGCACCTGGGAGCGCCATATCGAGGCGCTCGACCGGTTCGCCGGCGAGCTCGTATCCGCCCCGGTCGTGCTCGTCACCCACGACTGGGGCGTGCCGATCGGACTGCGCTGGGCCTGCGATACGCCTGGTGCGGCGCGCGCCCTGGTCATATCCGATGGAGGCTTCTTCGCCGATCGGCGCTGGCATGACCTTGCCAACGTCATGCGCACGCCGGGCGAAGGCGAGCGGCTGATCGCCTCATACACCAGGGAAGGCTTCGGCGAAGCCCTGGGGAGCTTCTCAGCGGGCATGACCCCCGATGCGGTCGACGAGTACTGGAAGGCGTTCGCCGATGACACCCGCCGGCACGGGCAGCTCGAGCTGTACCGCTCGGGGGACTTCGAGAAGCTCGTCCCATACGAGGGCCGGCTGGCCGGGCTCTCGGTCCCGACGCTGATCCTGTGGGGTGCCCTCGATCGCTTCGCCACCGTCAAGATGGCCCACCGGTTCCACGATGAGATCCCGGGATCGGAACTGGTGATCTTCGCGGACGCCGGGCACTTCGTCTGGGAGGACGAGCCGGACCGCGCCACTCGGGCGCTTCTGGAGTTCGTGCTGCGAGAGGCGCCGAGCGCCTAGTGCAGGAAACCGATCTCCGCGCAATCCGCTCGCTGTGCGAGGAGACGCTGCGCCTGAACTGGCTCGAGGGCGTCCGGGCTGCGGATCGAGTGCCCTTCGCCTACACGCGCCCAAGCCCCCGCCACTATCCCTGGCAGTGGTATTGGGACTCGTGCTTCACGGCGATTGCCTGGCGTCACTTTGACCGCGCCCGGTCGCGCGCCGAGCTCATGACGCTGCTGGCCGCGCAGCGCGAGGACGGGTTCATCGGGCACACGATCTTCTGGACCGGGCCGCCCGCCGACCTGCGCCGCTTCACCTACAACGTGCTCTCGCGCTCGGCGACCATGACGGCCAGCATCCAGCCGCCCGCGCTCGCGTGGGCCTGGCGGATCGCGGTCGGGAGTCCGCGCGAGGTCCCGGGCATCGCCCATCATCACCAGTGGCTGGCGGCCAACCGCGACCTCGAGGGCGACGGGCTGTTGTGGATCGTCCAGCCCGACGAGTCCGGGCTCGACGCCTCGCCGCAGTTCGATGCGATCTGGGGCCGGCGGGCTCACGACCGCCCCGGGTTCGTGCTGCTCGTGCGCCGGAACCGGCGGCTCGGATACAACCTGCGACGGATCGCCGCCGCGGGCGGACCCGTCTGCTGCGAGGTCATGACCAACGTGATCTATGGGCTGTCGCGGCTGGCCCTCGGGGAGCCGTCGCTGACCCCTGTCCTGGTCGAGCGGATGTATGACGAGGACAGCGGGCTGTTCTGGCCGCTCGCCCACCCGCAACCGGCCACGAGGCCGGCGATCACCTGGGCGGCGCTGTCGCCCCTGGCGCTCCCCGACCTGCCGGAGGCCATCGGCCGAAGGCTGGTGGATGAGCACCTGCTCGACCCGCTTCGATTCTGGCTGCCGGTACCGCCGCCGTCGGTGTCCGCGGCCGACCCCTCGTTCTCCACCGACGATCGCTTGTTGCCCGGGGTCAGACGCTATTGGCGCGGCCCGACGTGGATCAATGCCGCGTGGCTCGTGTGGCTGGGGCTCGTTCGCCTCGGTTACCGCGAGCAGGCCGAGGAGCTGTCGCGCCGGGTGGGGGGCGCGCTTCTGAGTAGCGGGCTGCGCGAGTACTACAACCCGTACACCGGCGCCGGGATGGGGACGCCCGGGTTCGCCTGGTCCTCGCTGGCGCTCGAGCTCGTTGCGCCCGATCCGGCGGCGGGGCAAAGCTATCTGGAGCGGCGGCGCTAACGTAGACGCCATGACCACACACGAGACGGACGAGCAGCGGGAAGTGCAGCTCAGCGACGAGCAGTGGCGCGAGCGGCTGACCCCCGCGCAGTACGAGATCCTGCGCAAACATGGTACCGAGCGCCCGTTCACCGGCGAATACGTGGACCTCAAGGACGACGGGACCTACCGGTGCGCGGGCTGCGGAGCGGAGCTGTTCAGCTCCGAGACCAAGTTCAACTCAGGTACCGGCTGGCCCAGCTTCTACGAGCCGGCCGTGGCCGAGAACGTCGAGCTGCGGACCGACCGGAGCCTGTTCATGGCCCGCACCGAGGTGATCTGCAAGCGCTGCGGGGGCCACCTCGGCCACGTGTTCGACGACGGTCCAGCGCCGACCGGCCAACGCTACTGCATCAACTCCTGCGCGCTCGATCTCGAGCCTTCACCCTGAAGTAGATAAGAGCCCCGATCACGCTGAGCGCGAGGATCGCCGCGCCAGCGATCCCGACCTGCTCGAGCACGTGACCCGCGGCTTTGCCGCCGAAGTAGCCGACCAGACCGTACGTGATGGCCCAGCTGATGCCGCCGAGGGCGTTCCAGACGAAGAACGTGCGAAAGCGCATATGGTTGATGCCGGCCAGCCACGCCGCCGCGAACCGGACCAGCGCGATCCAGCGCGCGATGAACACGGCCTTCGGGCCGTGGCGCGCGAAGAACTTGTCGCCAGCCTCGATCGCCTCCACGCGGTGGTCGTGCAGCGGGCCGCGGGCGGTGAAGACCTCACGACCGAAGCGGCGGCCGAGGAAGTAGCCGAGGTTGTCGCCGACGATGGCCGAAGCCGCGCCGATCAGGATCACCAGCTCGATGTTGAGCTTGCCCTGACTGGCGAGTACGGCCGCCAGCACCAGCGCCGTCTCCCCCGGGGAGGGCACTCCCATCGATTCGAGCCCGATGAGTGCGGGCAGCAGATACCCGAGGCTGCTCGAGAGGCCGAAGATCGCCGCCAGCGTTGGGTTCACGGGCCCGGTCCCGCGTGCTCCAGCAGCGCCATCAGCGACAGCCCGGCGGGCAGCGTCCCGCCTCGGGACAGCCATCTGGCCTCGGCCCGGAGCGGCTGCTCAAGCGCGGCGTTGAGCCAGCTCGGGCCCAGGCTGAGCGCCGGGGTGTAGTCGCCATCGGCCTGCTTGCCGCGCTGGGCCATCCGCACCACCGCCGCGGGGGCGAGCAGGATGGCGTTGAAGGAGGTCATCCGCCGGACCGTCCAACCCGCCTCGACAGCGGCGCTGCGCAGCATCCTCCGCGAGTACCGGCGGTAATGATGGTTGGCCGCGTCGTGCAGCGACCACAGAGCCTGGTAGGCCGGGACGGTGACGAGCAGGAACCCTCCGGGCTTGCTCACGCGGCGAAGCTCGCCGAGGGTCCGGCGGTCGTCGGGGGTGTGCTCGATCACGTCCAGGCAGGTGATCAGGTCAAACGTCTCGGCCGGCCATGGCAGCTCCTCGAGCCGACCCACCCGCACTTCCCCCGATCCCCTCGACGCGGCGACCGCCGCCGCGTCCGTATCCAGCTCGACGCCGGAAACCTCCCCGTAATCCTGGAGCTCGTCGAGCATCCGGCCCGACCCGCAGCCGGCGTCGAGCACCCGGGCGCCGGCGGTCAGTGGGAGCCGATCGAGCTCGGTACGCACGATCAGCCGCCGCCCCCGATACCACCAGTGGCGTTCGTCGACCTCGAGCATGGCCTGCATCAGTCGCGGGTCCATCGATCCGGATGCTGTCAGCTGGAAGCCGGCGACGCGGCCGGTGCTACGCGACCGCGATCGGCTCTTGGTCAGGCGCGTGGGCGACGGGCAAAGTCAGGGTGAACTTCGCGCCGGGCCCTTCGTCGCGCTCCAACACGAGCTCGCCGCGCATCCGCTCGGCCAGCTCGCGCCCGATGGCCAGGCCCAGACCGAAGCCGCCGGTCCCGGCGGTCTCGCGGCCGCGCATGAAACGCTGGAAGATCAGCTCCTGCTCGTCCTCGGAGACCCCCGGGCCGTGATCGCTGACGCTGAGAATCGCGTGTGACCCGTTGGACAGCTCGACGGTCACCTCCTCTCCCGGAGGGCTGAGCCGGATCGCGTTGTCGAGCAGGATGCGCAGGATCCGGGCCACGCTGCCCGGGTCTCCGAGCGCCCACACCGAGCCGGCCCGATCGTCGAGCACGGTGACGATGCCCCGGTCGGCGGTCCCCAGATCGAACTCGGCCAGGACGGCGCGACTGAGCTCGGTCAGCTCGACCGGTTCAGAGCGCAGCTCGACCTGGGCGTCGATCCGCGACAGATCCAGCAGGTCCGCGGCGAGACGGCCCAGGCGCCGCGATTGGGCTCGGGCGCGCTCCAGCAGCGATTGGGCGTCGGCCAGGTCCGGATCGCCGCTGCGGAGGTCCTCGTCGAGCAGTTCGAGCATGCCGTCGAGTGTGGCCAGCGGCGTGCGGAGCTCGTGCGAGGCGGTGGACACAAAGGAGCGGCGCGCCTCCTCCTGGCGTTCGAGCTCGCGCTGCATCAGCGCGAACGCGCGAGATAGATCGCCCACCTCGTCCCGAGCCCGGTCGACCGGGACCTCGACGGACGGCCCGCCCCGGCCGAGCCGGACCGCGGCCTCGCGCAGACGCTGGAGCCGCCGGACGATCCGCGCCGAGAGCGGTATACCCAGGATGATTGTCAAGGCGAGGGCGGCGAGCGCCCCGATCAGAAAGGCGGTGCGGACGGCGTGCGCGGCGCCAGGGATCTCGTCGATCTTCTTGCGGATGGCGAGGATCCAGTGCCCGGCCGGCCGCCTCTTGTTGGCTGTCGTCGTGAACGGCAACGCCGCTTGTACGTATTGGGTGCCGTCGATCGTCCCGAAGCTGTAGACCGGGTGTGGCTGGCGGCCGCCGAGAGCCTGGGCCACGTCGCGATAGGGGTCATCGGTGGCGATGTCCGAGTGCGGGGGCCAGATGACGATCAACCTCGGCGGGTTGGAGGCGTTGAGCAGGTTGAGCTCGGACGCGCCGAGCCGCTCGGCCAAACTCTCCTGCGCGTTCTCGACGGCTTGGCGCTCCTTCACCCCCTCTTCGTAAAGCGCGTGCTCAGTCTCCCGCAGGGCTGGGGTATTGGCCAGCTGCCACTTGAAGGTCTCGTACACCACGAGGCTCGGGTCGAGCCTCCTGAACGGCGCCGTCGGATCGTTCTGGAGCTCGCGCTTGAGCGTGGCCTTGGCGGCGTTCTTGAGCCCGCTCTCCAGCGGCCCCAACAGCGCCACTGCGGCCACGATGAGCGTGGCCACCGCCGTTACCAGTACCGCGCCGACGATCCGGCCTCGCAGACCGCCGAGCGCGCTCAGCCGCGGTCGCGGGCGCATCGCTATGTTCCCGTGACGCCGTCTCGGGTCGGCATCTATGGCCCTCGCAGGCGGTAGCCCGCGCCCCGCACGGTCAAGATGTACTTGGGCTTGTCCGGCTCGGGCTCGAGCTTCTCGCGGAGGTGGCGGATGTGGACATCTATCGCCCGTGGGTCGCGGTAGGCGCTGTCGCCCCAGATCGCCCGCAGCAGCTCCTGGCGGTTGAGCAGCCGGCCCGGGTCGGTCATCAGGGCGTCGAGCAGCTCGAACTCGGAGAAGGTCAGGCGCACGTGGTGGCCGTCCATCGTGACCTCGCGCTGGGCGCGGTCGAGCGCGATCGGGCCGACGATCAGGACCTCGTCGCCCATGGCCCGCGTCCCGGCCCGGCGCAGAACGGCGCGGATCCGGCTGCGCAGCTCGGCCAGCCCGAAGGGCTTGGTCACGTAGTCGTCCGCACCGGCCTCCAGGCCGAGGACCGCGTCCGCCTCGGAGTCGAGCGCGGTCAGCATGATGATCGGGACCACGTTGCGCCTGGCCCGGAGCGTGCGGCAGACCTCATATCCGTCCGGCCCGGGGCCAAGCGCGACGTCGAGCAGGACAATGTCGTAGTGCTCGGTGCTGGCGCGGTCGATCGCCGACCGGCCGTCGGGTACGGCCAGCACCCGGTGACCCTCACGCGAGAACGATCGCGTGAGCATCTCCCGCAGGTCGGATTCGTCGTCGACCACCAAGATGCCCAGCGACGGATCGCTCTTCCTGGCTGCTCTCGGCTCGGACACGGCGGCGACGCGATTCGCGGTCATTTGCGGGTCAATCCTAGCTCGCGAAACGTATGAGCCAGCTTACGTTTCGATATCCTATCGTGTATCATGACCGAGGCTGAACTTATCCGCGTGGTCCGTCGTCGCCACGGGCTTTCTCAGCGCTCGCTCGCATTGCGTGCCGGCACGACCCAGGCGTGGGTGTCCGCTGTCGAGCGTGGCCGCACACACCCGAGCGTCGAGCTGCTTCGGCGGCTGCTGCTGGCGATGGGCGAGGAGCTTGTGCTCGAATCGCGCCCGCTGGCCAGCGACGCCACCCACGATCCGATCGCGTTCGCGGACGCCCAACGCCGGTCCGTTGATGAAAGGCTCATGGAGGCCTTCGACTGGATGCGAATAGCGGTCGGATGACCGGCGCTGGACCGGAGACGATCCTCGCCACGCTGGTAGGACGAGACGTCGAGTTCGTCGTGATCGGCGGCTTGGCTGCCGTAGCACACGGCTCTCGGCGCGTGACGCGCGACATCGACGTTTTCGTGCAGCCGGAGAGCGCCAACCTGGCCCGACTCGAGTCAGCCCTGGCCGAACTCGGCGCGGTTCAGCTCGTGGAAAAGGGGGCCGAACGACCGATCAGGCCCGCGGATATGGCGATGGTCGGCATCGGCACGACGCTCCACACGCGCTCTCCTTCAGGGAGGCTGGACGTCGTCGGCGCTCCCGCGGGGGCCGCGCCCTACCACGACATTCGCAGACGTTCAATCGTCGGTCACGTCGGCGGCGTGGAGGTTCGTATTGCCGGCCTCGACGACCTGATTGCGATGAAGCGCGCCGCCGGGCGCCCACTTGATCTACAGGACATCGCGGACCTCGTGGCCTCGAACGACCCGGACGCGAGGACCACGAGCCCAAGCGCAGAGGATGGGGAGTGAGGCTTTACCGGACTGCGCCGGCCCGGCCTGAGGCCCGCTCAGAGAAGGCCGGCTCGGATTCCGGGCCGGCGGAGGTGGCGGTGCTCGGGGCGACCGCGGGCAGCTTGCGCAGAGTGAGTCGGCCCGCCGCCGCCGCCGACCACAGGATCGCCAGCCAGGTCGCCGTGGCCAGGCCCACGTGGACCCAGACGATGTCCGCGGGCAGGTGGAGCTCGTACTGGACGCTGCCCACCAGTCCCTGCGCGGCGATCAGTACACCCACGACTGTCAACGCCTCGAGCGTCCGCTCGTAGCCCCGGTGGCGGTGCAGGAGCCAGACGGCGATGGCCGCCACCCCCAGCAGCGCCGCGATCGTCGCGTGGCGGTGGATGACCCAGGTCAGGGTGTCGGCGCCTTTGAAGTGCAGCCGGTGGACGTGCTGGCCGGAGACCCCGCCGGAATGAGGACCGGCGGCGGTCGCCGCGGTCCCGGCGAAGATCGTCAGGGCCCCGAGTGGAGCGAGCGCGCGGACCGACCACACCCCCAGCCGATCGGTCGACCGAGGTCGCGACCCGGGCTCGTACGTGCTGCGCCAGGCGAGCGCGACCGCCCCGATGAGGATGATCATCGAGAGGCTGAAATGGGCCATCACGAAGCCCGGTGCCAGGTGCTCGCGAACCGTGAAGCCGCCGAGCACGGCCTGGGCCAGGACCCCGACCGGGAGCGTCAGCGCGATCCACATCAGGTCACGGCGGTACGGCCGGCGGAAGTACGCCAGGACCCACGCCGCCACCGCGATCACGCCGACCACCCCCGAGATCGCCCGGTTGCCGAACTCGATCAGCGCGTGGGTCGAGAGCGGCGGCAGGACCTTGCCGCCGCACTTGGGCCAGTTGGCGCAGCCCAGGCCTGAGTCGGTCAGCCGGACGGCCGCCCCGGTGAGCACGATCAGGCTCAGCGCGGCGAGGGTGATGTAGGCGACGCGGCGGTACTGCTCCGGGGTGACGCTGAACCGGGTCCGGGCGTGGGCGAGGCTGACGCGGGTCGGCACGGACGAGGAATGCTAGTCCTGAGAGGGCAACGCGACTGTCTCGCACTCCTCTGCCGCCGCAACAGCGAGAACATCGGGGTCCGCCGTGGCGACGCGGTCGCCGGGGCCGGTCGAAGCGATCAGCACCGCATCGGCCAATGAGATGGGCCGCGACGATCGGTGGTAGTGACGCGCCCGGATCTCGGCGGCGCGACACGCGAGCGGAAGATCGAGCGGCCTCGACACGATGGCTCCCTCGAACAAGGGGTCGAGGATGGCGATCGCGCGCGCGACGCGGAGGCCGTAGACACGCGCGGACACATCCAGCACCTCGACCAGATTCGCCGTGGCCACCGCCGCGTCGCCCTCCCGTAAGAGCGCGCGCACCGCTGGCGCAGCCGGGCCACCGATGAGAAACGCGATCAGGGCATAGGCGTCCAGGAGCGTCACGGGCGACGCCGGCCCTCCGCTTCGCGCTCCTCGTCCCGCGCGATTCGCCGGAGACGCTCGATGTTCAGCGTTCCGAACTCCTCGGTGAGCGCGCCTTCCGCCGCCGCGATCGGGTCGTCGGGCGCCGGCTCGAGCACGATCCGATTGCCCTGGTCCTCGAGGATGACCGTCGAGGTACCCCAGCGCTGCCGGATCGCGGCGGGAATCGACACCTGGCCGCCCTTAGAAATCCTCATGCGTGATCTCATGCTCATGAAGCGTATCATGAGACGCTTCCAGCGTGCGCAGGTCCGCATCGACCATTCGCTCGATCAGCTGCTCGAAGGTGAGTGCGGGACGCCAGCCAAGCCGCACTCGCGCCCGGGTCGGGTCGCCGACTTGGGCGACGGGATCGGCCGGCCGAATCAGGCTCTCCTCCACCCGGATGTGGTCGCGCGGGTTCAGGCCGACACGGGCAAAGGCGATCTCCGCGAACTCGGCGACCGTATGGGGGGTGCCGCTCGCGAGGACGTAATCGTCCGGGCGGTCCTGTTGGAGCATCAGCCAGGCGCCGTGCATCACATCGCCCGCGAAGGACCAGTCGCGCACCGCGTCCAGGTCGCCGAGGATGACCTCATCGGCCAGACCGAGCTTGACCGCGGCCGCGGCCCGGGTGATCTTGCGGGAGACGAAGGACTGCGGGCGGCGTTCGGACTCGTGGTTGTAGAGGATGCCCGAGCAGGCGAACACGCCGTCCTGCGCCCGGAGCTGGCCGGTGAGCAGATGCGCGGCCAGCTTTGCCGTCGCGTATGGGTTCTGCGGCCGGCAGGGAGTGTCCTCGTGCTGGGGGCTCTCGGGCGCGTCGCCGAAGATCGCCCCCGAGGCGGCAACGAAGACGTGCGTCTCGGGACTGCATTCACGGACGGCCTCCAGCAGCGTGGCTGTCGCCGTCACGATGGCCTCGACCGTCTCGGCCGGCCGTCGCCAGGAGTCCGGAACGAACGACGGAGCGGCTAGGTGGTAGAGCTCGTCGGGGCGGGTGTCCGCCACAGCGGCGGTCAGGGTCTGAGGCTCGAGCAGGTCGCCCCGGACGAGCTCGACCCGCCCGCGCAGGTGCTCGGAGGCGCCCAGGGGCTTCGTCGAGGCGCCACGAACCAGCCCGATGGCCTGGTAGCCCTCGTCCAGCAGGAGCTCGGCCAGGAACGAGCCGTCCTGGCCGGTGAGGCCGGTGAGAAGCGCCCGGCGCTGGCTCGACGCGCCCGTGGGCACGCCTAGCGGCTCAGCAGCTCGTAGTCGGTGTCGACCATCAGCCGGATCAGCTGCTCGAAGCTCGTCCGCGGCTCCCAGCCCAGCTCGCGCTTGGCCTTGGACGCGTCGCCGATCAGGTGGTCGACCTCTGCGGGGCGCTTGAGCGACTCGTCGATCACGACGTGGTCGCCGATCTCGACCCCGGCCTGGTCGAACGCGATCTCGAGGCACTCGCGGACCGAGTGCGCGACCCCGGTCGCGATCACATAGTCCTGCGGCTCGTCCCGCTGGAGCATCATCCACATCGCCTCGACGTAGTCCTTCGCATACCCCCAGTCACGCTTGGCCTGGAGGTTGCCCAAGTGCACCTTGTCGGCCAGCCCGAGCCTGACCGCGGCTGCGTGCCAGGTGATCTTGCGGGTCACGAACTCGAGCCCCCGGCGGGGGCTGTTGTGCACGACCAGGCCCCCGACCCCGGCGCAGAGGACGCCGCTTTCGGTCTCGAGGTCGTAGACCCAGTCGTCGTCGGGATCCTGAATCTCGACGATGCGGAATACCTCGGCTGGGTCGCGGCGGAGGTGCTGACCCTTGGCGCCGACCCGGACGCGAGACGGGAGGTTCAGCTGGTAGTAGATCTTGCCGCCACGGTGCTCGGCGTACACCGAAGCCGACTGTCCCTCGAGGTGGTAGAGCCAGTACAAGCCCTGCGCGAGCACAGAGCTGTTGGTCTTGACGGAGGCTCCGTTCCCGCGCTTGAGCCCGTCACCCGCGTAATGACCCTCAAGGAACGCTCTGCGGATCTCGGCGTCTGCGTTAAGGACTATGGGAGGTACCTGTTTGAACCCTTCAGGCGTGTAGAGCTGTTCGCGTAACCAGTTGGCGGCCGCAGGCGCTCCCACCAGTCGGAGATGCTTCACCGACCTCGTCGGGTCGAATCCGGACACTCCGACCCAGTCGCTAGTCCGTCCCAGGAACAGCTGGGACCAAAGCTCGGCGACGCGCGACCGCAGCTTGGCGTCGTTGTTCGCGAAATCGAGCTGAGCGCCCAAGTGCCAAACACGTCCGTCCGCCGCCATTAAGCCGAGGAACTCCGCCATCTCCGGCGTCGCCGTCGTCCAACCTTGCGACTCCGGCATGGACTCAGCAAGCGCGAGCAATGCGCCAGGCTGGACCGCCTCGGCCGGCAAGGCATCGCCGTCAGCATCGAGCATCTGGTGATGGGCCGTCACGGCCGCAAGCCCACCACGCGCCTCTACCGAGAGCAGCCGATGGTCGGGGTTGCGGGCCTGCCGACGGGTCGCCGTGATCGCGCGCACGATCGTGAACTCGGATCCATTCCACACCTCGAGCAAGCCCTTGGACTCGAACGTTTGAATATGCGGCCCTGTTCGTTTAGCACGAACCAGGTGGGCCGGGGTCTTCACCGCCACGGTGCCGTTCTCGCGAACGATCAGCGGGCATTGCTCCCTTATGCACTCGTGGTTGAACAGAATCCCGCTGCTCGCAAACAGGTCATAGGACTCCCGGTAGTTGACCGTGATGAAGTGGCCGTAGACCTTGGCCACGCCATACGGAGAGCGCGGGTAGAAGGCGGTCTGCTCGTTCTGGGGCACCTCCCTGACCTTGCCGAACATCTCGGACGACGAGGCCTGGTAGAACCGCGCGTCGGGGCAGACCTCGCGCATCGCCTCGAGCATCCGCGTCACCCCCACTCCCGTGAACTCGGCCGTCAGCGTCGGCTGGATCCACGAGACCGCCACGAACGACATCGCCGCCAGGTTGTAGACCTCCGTGGGGCGTGCCGTCCGCAACGCGTCCACGAGCGAGCGCTGGTCGAGCAGGTCGGCCTGATGCAGCGTGACGCGGTCGCGCAGGTGCTCGATCCGCTCGAAGCGCTCGGTCGAGGAGCGCCTGACCATCCCGTGCACCTCGTACCCCTTCTCCAACAGCAGGTCGGCCAGATAGGAGCCATCCTGACCGGTGATACCGGTGATCAGGGCGCGGCGACGGTCGGGCATGACCGCGTGAGGCTACATAGAAGCCCCGGAGCCCGCGTCTCTTGGACGCCGGTCGTTAGAGCGTTTCAGCTCGCAAGCGCCGTCGCAACAGCTCGGCCGATGGCAGCTGGCCCAGCTCGACCGAGCGAGCACGAAGCTCCACCTCCGCGGGAACGATGCTCACTTCCGGTACGCCACCTCGACCCGGTCGCGGTGGACCAAGACGCACCGCCGCTCGAGATCGACGACCCAGCACTCGTCGACGGCCCCCGCATACACGCTCGGCTTCACCTTCAGATCGCGATCCCGCGAAGAGACGGCTACCTCCACCACCAGCAGAGCGCGCGAGGGATGCTCGGGTATGGGAGGAGCGCGCTCGATGACGGCGAGATCAGTGCGAACCTGGTAGCCCGGCGGGCTGGCGGTTAGCATCACCCCGCCTCCAGTGCCAACGACGCGATCTTCAAGCCTCACTCGTGATAGGGCGCAGCGCGCGCCGTCGGTCGAGCCGCTGTTCCGCGCGAAAGCGCCGCTGCGCGTTAGCTTCGCGGGCGGTGGGACCGACGTCGCCCCGTTCCCGGAGCGCGAAGGGGGCCTCGTGCTGAGCGCCACGATCAACCGCTACGCGCACGCGACGCTTCAGCCCCGGACCGACAGCCGCATCCGCGTCGAGTCGCTCGACCTTCGTACCGCGCTCGAGTACGGAACCGACGAACAGGTCGATCACAACGGCAAGCTCGGCCTGGTGACGGCGGCGATCCGTCGCTTGGCTCAGCTGGAGGAGCCACGGGGGATCGACCTGTTCCTGCACACAGCCGCCCCGCCTGGCTCTGGTCTCGGCGCATCCTCTGCCTTGATCGTGAGCCTGATCGGCGTACTCAGCGACTTCCACAAGCTCTCGCTGACGGACTACGAAGTCGCTCACCTGGCGTGGGAGGTAGAACGACTCGACCTCGGCCTCAAGGGAGGCCTTCAGGACCAGTACTCGGCAACCTTTGGCGGCTTCAACTTCATGGAGTTCACCGCCGACGGCGTGATCGTCAACCCATTGAGGATCAAGCCCACAATCGTCAACGAGCTCGAGGCGAACCTGCTCCTCTGCTTCACCGGCGCCACTCGCGCCGGTGATCACATCATCGACGACCAGACGACCCGCTACGAGGCTTCCGACGCGGATGCACTCGCCGGTCTAAGGATGCAAAAGGAGCTCGCCACGTCGATGAAGGAGGCGCTGTTGCGGGGCCGGCTCAGCGAGTTCGGCGGGCTGATGGCGACGGCCTGGGATTACAAGAAGCGGATGTCCCCGCGGATCACGACGCCGACGATCGACGAGGCGTACGATGAGGCGCTGAAGCACGGCGCCATCGGCGGCAAGGTGACAGGAGCAGGCGGCGGCGGATTCATGCTCTTCTATTGCCGCCCTGGGTGCCAGCACGTGGTCGGCGAGCGGCTCCGGCAGATGGGGCTCGAGCCGGCAGAGTTCGCCTTCGACCACGAGGGCCTTCGGACCTGGACGTATGTCGAGAGCTGAGCTGCTTCACGTGAGGGTGCGTGAAGCGATCGAGGTGTGCGAGGCGATGCTGGAAGACGAGGCGCTCGGCACAGCGGCCGACGCGGTCGTCGCCGCGATCGTGGGATCGATCAGGAGCGGCGGCAAGGTGCTTCTGTGCGGCAACGGCGGCAGCGCCGCCGACGCCCAGCATCTGGCGGCGGAGCTCGTCGGGCGCTTCTGCCTGGAGCGCCAGCCGTTTCCCGCGGTCGCGCTCGCTGACAACGTGTCGGCGCTGACGGCGGTCGGCAACGACTACGGCTACGAAGGGGTGTTCGCGCGGGCGGTGCGAGCGCTCGGCAACCCCGGCGATGTGCTGGTCGGCATCTCGACCTCGGGACGCTCGCCGAATGTCGCCAGCGCGCTCCGGGCCGGGCAGGAGCGCGGCCTCGTCACGATCGCGCTGGTGGGGGCGCCCGACTCACCGATCGGCGAGGCGAGCGAGCACGTGCTGTACGTGGCAGGTCCGAGCACGGCGCGGATCCAGGAGGGCCAGATGCTCGTCGGCCACGCGATCTTCGAGCTCGTCGAGCGCGATCTAACCCGCGGCTGAATACGACGGCGCCGGCAAGACGCCACGGGCCATTCAGCCGATTCGCCGAAACAAGACCTCGCGAAAGCTGCCTGTCGCGCCGAGCAACTCAACTTTGTAGCCACACGCGAGCAGCCACTCCCTGAACGCCCGTCCCTCGGCCCGCCAGTCGTTGAACTCGTCAAAGTAGAGGAGATCGCCAATCGACCAATGAGGCGTGGCCCACCGGAGGACGGTCACGGCGGAGCTGTACAGATCGGCGTCGACGTTTATGCACATGCGATCATGCTCTGGAACGGCGAACTTGGGCAGGGTCTCCTCAAACCATCCCCGCACGAACGTCACCCTGGCATCCGCTACGTCTGGAAGGCGGCCGCCAGTCGAGAAGTGGCCCCTTGCGACGCCTCGCGTCCAATCCTCCGGCAATCCTTCAAAGCTGTCGAACCCGACGAACCGGGCTGATTCTTGGGGTAAGCGGTCCGCCCAGTATTTGATCGAATACCCGCGGTGGACTCCGAATTCGACGTATAACGGCTGCTCGCTCCGCATTTGCGCGATCGCGACGTCCAAAAGGTCCTCTCGAACCCTGAGCGCCTGGGGTATCGCAAGCCCGAGGCGACGGAAATGGCTCCCCGTTACCCGATTGGCGACGACTGAAAACGCCGCGTGGCGTGCACGCATGCTCAGCGACGACATGACCGCCAACATTTTCATACAGGCACCGGGCGTCGCGCGTTCGTCGCCAAGCACGCATACCTCATCCGAGCTGCCGCCGACACTGACCGTCCACAGTCCCAGCACTGAGCGCGAGTCATGCCAGGACTGAGCCACCCGGGCGTGGCCTTCCTCGACCGGGACGGCACGATCAACCGCAAGGCGCCGGAGGGCGACTACGTCAAGCGGCCGGACGAGGTGTCGCTGTTGCCAGGCGCCGCCGGCGCCGTGCGGCGGCTGAACGACGCAGGCATCGCCGCCGCCCTGGTTAGCAACCAGCGGGGAATCGCGCTCGGCCGGATGACCGAACGCGACCTGGAGGAGGTTCAGGCGGCTTTGGTCGCGTAGCTCGACGCCGCCGCCGGCGCCCATATCGACGCGTTCTTCCACTGTCCACACGACATCGGGCAGTGCGACTGCCGCAAGCCGCAGACTGGGATGTTCGGGCAGGCGGTAGAGCGCTTCCCCTGGGTCGAGCTTGAACGCTCGGTGACGATCGGCGACAGCGACACCGACATCGAGGCGGGGCGAGCGCTCGGGATGCGCACGGTCCGCCTCGGGGTCGATGCTCCGGACCTCGGCGGCGCGGTCGATCAGCTGCTGCGCCCCGAGAGCGCGCGCTCGTAGGCCTCGAGGGTGAGCCTAGCTGTCTCCGCCCAAGTGAAGCGGTCGGCCTGTCGATATCCGCGCTCGCTCAACTCTGCCCGCCGGCGCTCGTCGAGGAGCAGCTCCTCGAGCGCGGAGGCGATCTCCTCGGGGCGCTCAGGGTCGAAGTAGCGAGCGGCGTCGCCGGCCACCTCGGGGAGCGAGCTCCGGTCAGAGCACGCCACCGGAACCCCGCGGCGCATCGCCTCGAGCACCGGCGCCCCAAAGCCTTCATAGAGCGATGGGAACACGAAGCAGCTAGCGACCTGCCAGAGCCCCTCGAGCTGATCGCCTGGGATCCATCCAGGCATCCGAACATCGGGCTCGAGCCCCAGCTCGTCGCACCGCTCGCGCAGCTGCTGCTCGTAAGGAGTCGGGTACCCGGGCATCATCAGCACAGGGCGGCGCTCGACCGGAATCAACGCGAGAGCTTCCAGCAGGCGGAGGAGGTTCTTTACCGGACGCTTGGCCGACAGGGTCAGGACCACCGGGCGGGCATCCAGGCCCCAGCGGCGGCGAGCCTCGCGCTCCGACTCTGGCTCGGCCGGCTGATGTGGAGGATCACCATGCCCCTGGGGGACAACGTCGATCTTCTCCGGTGAGACGTGCAGGAAGCGCTCGATGTCATTAGCGGTCGAGCGCGACACCGCGATGATCCGGTCGGAACGATGCGCAGCCAGCGGCACCAGAACTCTCATTCCCAAAGTTCGGATCCCGAAGTGGGCCTCGGAGAAGCGGCGGTAGATGAGGTCATGAATGGTGGTCACGCGCGCGAACGCACCGGTCGCCGGCGCGGTATTGGCAAGGCTGTGCAGCACATCGATCCGCTCGCGCCTCCCTAGGCGTGGCAGGTGGAGCTGCTCGCCTCGCACCCAATTGAGCCGGTTGCGCGCGCGCACCGGTACCACCACGCTACGGATCGCAGGGTCCAGCTCCAGCCCGCATTCTGCAGCCTCCCGGTTAATGAATGCCGTGATCTGGATGCCCGGGGCGGCGCTTGCAAGCGCTGGAGCCAGCTCCCGCGCGTATATCTCCATCCCCCCCGTCTCGCCTGGTACCAGATAGACCAGGTTCACGCCGACATGCATATGGCGAAAGCGTATGCCGTCGCTATCGTGACCAGTCATGCCGAAGCGGCGCCAGCTGACGATCGGGATCGACGCTCGCGCAGCGGCGGAGCCCCTGGTTGGGCGTGCAAGGGTCGTTCAGGAGCTGCTCACCGCGCTGAGCGCCCGAGCCGATCCCAACTGCTACATCCTCTACGCACGCAAGAGGTGGGAAGCGGCCCTGGACGACCGCTTTCAGTGGCACGTGATCGCGCATCGCGATCCTTGGTGGCACGTACACGCCGCGCGTCAAGCAAGCCGCGAGTGCGACGTCTTCCTGTCTTCGAACAGCTACCTGACTGTCTGGTTCCTGTCGATTCCGGCGGTGCCGATTGTTTACGACCTCGTCGCGTTCGACCGCTCCGCGTATCCGCGACGGCGCTCCGCCGTGATCGAGTGGCTCACGCTGGGCATTGCCGTTCGCCGCTCCGCCGCATTCCTTGCGATCTCTCAGGCGACGGCTGACGAACTCACTCGGCGGTACCCGAGCGCTACCACGAGAACCAGAGTCGCCCTACTTGCCGCCGCATCGACGGTCACCGGCCCAGACCCTTCTTCCGCTAACGGACAACTACCCGAGCCTGGCTTTGTGCTGGCGGTGGGCACCCTCGAGCCGAGGAAGAACCTTCCGCGGCTGGTCGAGGCCTACACCCACCTCCCTGAAGAGATCAGACGCCGGCATAAGCTCGTCGTTGTTGGGAAGACCGGCTGGCAGGCTGGAGAAACCACCCGGGCACTGCACTTGCTCGGTGACCACTGCCTGGTACTTGGCCATGTGCCCGATGCCGATCTCGCCGAGCTCTACCGCCGCTGCGCGGTGTTCTGCTATCCCTCGCTCGGCGAAGGCTTCGGACTCCCGGTGCTGGAAGCCATGGCCAACGGCGCGGCGGTGATCACCTCAAACCGCTCCAGCCTGCCGGAGGTTGGCGGCGACGCTGTCGAGTACGTCGACCCCACCGATGTCGCGAGCATCACAGCAGCCCTCGAGCGAGTGCTCCGCGACCCGGCCCGCCGGCAAGAGCTCGCAGAGCTGGGGAGAGCTCGCGCCGCGAGCTTCTCCTGGGACCACACAGCCGAGATCGCACTCGAGGTACTGGCCAACGCGCCCGCAAATGTCGACTAACGTAGCCGCGGCCAGTCTGTCCGACTGAACGGCGTTCGAGTGATGTGGGATAGTTCCGCGCTGCTCTGCCCGAGGACACGATTTGACTACCCGTAAGCCCGCCCCACGCACCGGCTTGACCACGCGGACGACATGTCGTATCTGCGACTGTCCGTATCTGGCGCCAGTGTTGTCGCTAGGCGACCAGCGCATCGCGGGGGCGTTCGCTGATCCAAATGGCAACCAGCCAGTGCAGCGGGCGATTCCGCTCGAGCTCGTCCGCTGTGACATGACTCAGAGCCAAGAAGCGTGCGGCCTGATCCAGACACGCCACACGGTCCCGGGGTCCATTCTCTACAGCTCCTACTGGTATCGCAGCGGCGTGAACCGCACGATGACCGAGAACCTGCACGGGATCGCGAGAGCTGTCGAGTCGATCGTTCCACTCGAGGCGGGCGACCTCGTCGTCGACATCGGCTGTAACGATGGAACGCTGCTCGACGGCTACGGCGCGGAGGGGCTGCGCTACCTCGGGTTCGATCCCTCGGATGTCAGCCGATACGCCGTTGAGAAGGGTTATCCCGTGGTGCAGGACTTCTTTTCCGCAGAAGGCCTACGACGACGTCGACCCGACCAGAAGGCGAAGGCGATTACTTCCATCGCCATGTTCTACGACCTCGAGGATCCAGCCGCCTTTGTCGACGATGTCGCTCAGTCACTGGCCGAGGGCGGAATATGGGTGATCGAGCTTCACTATCTTCCATCCATGCTCGCCGCTAACGCGTTCGATGCGATCGTTCACGAGCATCTGGAGTACTACTCCTTGGCGGTGATTGAGCGACTGGTTGGTGAGGGCGGATTTGAGGTCGTTGCAGGGGAGCTCAACGACGTCAACGGTGGTTCAATCCGCCTGTTCATCGGGCATGAGCGGGATCATCGGCAGACTGCCGAACAGGCTGAGCAACTGCGCCAACTGCGCGTCAGCGAATTTGAGCTCGCCCTGGATTCCCCAGCGCCGTATGAGGAGTTCAGACAGCGCGTGGAGCAGGTGCGCGACAAGCTGCTCGGCACGTGCCGGGAGTTGCGCGACGAGGGCAAGACGATCCATGTTTACGGCGCCTCGACGAAAGGCAACACGATCCTCCAATACGCAGGAATCGACCACACCCTGATTGCGGCTGCCGCGGACCGTAACTCCGACAAGTGGGGATCAGAGACGATCGGCACGCACATCCCGATCATCAGCGAGGATGAGTCCCGAGCACGAAAGCCTGACTACTACCTCGCGCTACCCTGGCACTTTCTCCCTGAATTCCTCGAGCGGGAGCGAGAGTTCCTCGACCGAGGCGGCAAGTTCATCGTCCCACTCCCCGAAGTTCGAATCATGGGCGGTTAGCATCTCGTCCGGCGCGGGAGTTCATTGGGTACCAAGCGCGGCTCCGATGACTCGCCGCAGGGCGCCGACGAGATTAGTGTCATCGTCAACCAGGATGACATCTCTGCGGGCCGCCCCTTGGTCGCTCATTCCTCCGGTACGCGACATGATGACTGGGCGGCCATACAGGAGCCCGCGGTCCATCACGTTGGAAGACCATCCCACGCGGTAAGGCAGGACGAGCGCATCTGCGGCAACGATCCATCGGTCGAAGCCCTCGTCGCTGACGTAACCCTCGTGCAACTCAACGCGGGGAGTCCGATCAGCGAGACCTCTCAGCTCCTCTAGGTGGGCCCGACTCGTATCGTCCTCGCGCCATAGCGAGCCGACGACGTAGAGGCGGGCCGAGTTTGGCTCCAGCTGCCCGAAGCTCGTGATCGCGCGATCGAAACCCTTCCTCGGATGCAGAAAGCCGATGGCCAGAAGGACCACCCCGTCTGGCGGCAGGCCTAGCGCCCGCCTGGCGGCCGCCTGATCGACGAGGCTGCGCCGCTGCATATATTCGCCTTGGGCAAGGATCCGGATCCGAGCCCGGTCAATCCTGAACGCTCGCGAGAGGTCCTCGCGCTCGCGTTCGCTGTGCACAGTGAAGCCGTCTGCTGGTCTGAAGACCAGCCCCACAAACGCCCGCCAGAAGGGCCCTAGCGGTCCCGATCCGTAGTCGACCTCGTGAACGTACACACTCCGCGCTCGGTGCTCTCCACAGCCCGGCGCCGAGACGCAAAAGCGATCGAGCACGTACTCGCCGTGGCGTGTCGGGGTCCGCCAGCATCTCCGGCTGAAACTGAACAATCAGCCGATCGAACCGACGGGCTAGCCGGGCCAACTTTAGTCCGCTACCACGTACCTTTAGGTCCAGCACGAGATCGGCGTCCGAAGGCTCGGGCGAGACAACCGTGACGTCCTCACCTTCCTCGCGCAGTCGCTCCACCATCTGTCCGGCGTAGACAGCGATCCCTCCACGCATGGGTGGGAAAGGGCTGAGCATCAGGACCCGCATGTCAGCCTAGGTTCGTTCACGAGGTCGTACGAGGATATTGGGATCACCGTGTGGGCGCTCCCACGCGCCCGAGAGACGCTCGGGCTTGTCACCCAGCGCGAATCCCACATACCCGACATCTTCGAACAGCTCTTGAAGCTCGCCCACCGAGCATCCTTGGCGCTCCAGGTGTTGAGGTTCGAGCTCGATGAGGAAGTCCGGACGCGCGTCTCTTAGCAGCACCGCCGCCCCGCGCAAGGCGCGCAGCTCGGCACCCTCTACATCGAGCTTCACCAGGTTCACTGACCTGTCAATCGTTGCGGCTAGGTCATCGAGGGTTGTCACCTCAACCTCGACCGTGTCACTATCGAAAGTGACAGCAGGGGCAAAAGAGCTAAAGCCGGATCCTGGCTGGAACATGTGCATGGTCAGACGGCCGGGCACCTCGGCCAACGCTACCTCGCGCAGTTCCACCCAGTCGAACCCATTGAGGTCGACGGTGGCGCGCAGCAATGTCATTGTCGTGGGCGAGGGCTCACAGGCGATTACGTGCCCGAGCCGACCGACGCCCGCGGCGGCCAAAGCGGTGTATATTCCGATGTTGGCGCCACCGTCGATGACGACGTCACCTGGACGCAGCAGCGACCGCATCGCACCGGCCGCCGGTTCGCAGAACCCGTAGGCGAATAGTCGCCGTCCGTGCGGTGTCCTCAAGTCGGCGGCGACGCACGCACCATCCCCGACCACGACGCCCGCCGAGCGGAAGCGGGCGACCAGGCTACGCGCCGTCGCGATCAACACCCGAGTGGCGCCTCGCCAGGGCGCTGTGCCACACCGTTCCGCGCGCGATGGAACAAGCTCGACGAATCGTGCGAGCAAGCTCCGCACAACTGCCACGGCCCACCGCAAGCACTTCGTGGCTCGCTTCACCCCTCGCCACCTTCACCGGTCTGGACCCTCACTGAGTGGAGCGCATCGAGTAGCTCCGCCGGTACCACCCTGAGCGCCAGCACCGCCCCTCCGTATACCACGGCCGCGACGACCGCCATGACCAGCGAAGGCAGGCCGAGTATGACCACGGGTACGCAGGCCAGAACTGCAGCCACGATCACGCGCGCGACGAACGTCGCTTCAGCACGGAGCTCAGAACGGCCTCGCGTGATGGCGAGCTCGTAGCTCAGGGCGAGCAAGAGCTCTGCCGCCGTCATCGCAATCGCCGCGCCGCGCGCGCCATCACTCATGATCAGAGGGATCCCGGCTCCGATGACGACCGAGAAGGCAAGCGCGTTTGAGATCAGCATCGCTCGCATCCGGCCAAGCGACAGGAGGGCGTAGCCGCGACTCGCAATGACGAAGGTACCCACCAGCGCAAAGGCCTGTATCCGCATCACCTCGATCGAGGGTCCGAAGTGTTGTCCGGCGATGAGATGCACGATGAACGGTGCGCCCAGGAAGATGACAATGGCCACCCCTACCCCCACCACGATCATGGCCTCTACCAGCCGAAGGCTCGCATAAGCGAAACGCTGTGCATCGTCCCGCGCAGCACGCGCGAGTACGGGCAAGGCGGACGAGACCAGTAGCGGCGGAATGATGCTGAGTGAGTCGAGGATGCGAAAGGAGACTCCGAAGTAACCCGTTTGCGCCCCTGTGGAGAGCAGGGAAACCATTATCTGCGAGATACGGAAATAGAGCACGGATAGCACGACCGCGGCGGAATAGGTGACAACCTGAGAAGCCATCTGGCGCCACTCACGCACGCTCGCGGCTGGTAACGCGCGCGACTCGCTACCCCCCATCATCAGGGTCAGGAGAACAACCGGTACCATCACGAGTAGCTGAACCCCGAAGAACGGCAGCAGGCTAGCGCCGGCCAGGGCAAGCAGAGCAACGCCCACCGCCACCCCTGCTTGGGTTAGGAATTGCAGGAAGGAGACCCAACCAAACCGCAGCTTCACCTGTAGCGGTATCGCTAGGCTCTCCCAGACGACATACAGAATCCAACCCGCTCCCGCCAGCGCCGTTCCCAGCACCATTGTGCTGGTGTAGCCGACACTCGCGGCGAAGACTACGGCAATCAGGACCCCGCAGGTGATGAAGACCAAGCGCATGCCGAGGAGATTGCGGAGGAACCTGCGCCCCTCCATGCGATTCCTGACCGAGTACTCTCGGACACCCACCGCCGACAGTCCAAAATCGCTGATGCTGGCGACGATCACCACCAGCGAGGTCACGGTGACGTAGCGCCCCGTGTTTACGACGCCCAGGTACCGAATGACGATCGCGCTCGTGACGACCGCCACAAGCATGCTCATCACCTGTCCGATGAGCCTCATCAGACTGCCCCGGATGACGGTCGGCCCGGCCTGCGAGGTGTCGAGGATGTCCGTCGACAAGGCTGGTTCGGGCTCAGCCGATGGCGCGGGAGAGTCGACCGGGCCGGATCCCATGATGCGAGAGTATTGAGCATGCATATCGCGCTGCTTTCCCACCACGTGGGCGGCAAGGCAGGCGGCGGCGGCGGAGTCAGATTGATGCTCGAGCTGGGCTCCGGCCTGGCGAGCCGTGGACATCGCGTCACGGTGGTTTGTCGTGACTACCAGCCAAGTAGTGAGTTCGCCTATGCGTCCGATCAGCTCCAGATCCGCGCCCTCAGGACCGGCGTCTCGGAGGAGCCGGTCGGCAACGTGGCGCTGGCCCGCCGATACTGGCTCGACTTGCCGAAAGTGGCCCGACTCGTTCCCCGTGACGCCGACGTCGTCAACGCGCACGACTGGCTCGCTCTGCGTCCGGGACGCATCTCCTCGCAGCGATTTTCGATTCCCCTCGTCTGGACCAGGAACAACGAGACCCCTTGGGAGCGAGTGATCGTCCCGAAGAAGACCCTCGGAGGGGATCCGCGGGTCAGTCGCCGCGTCCTCGGCGCGGCGTTGACCTGGCCCGACGTGTTCGATGCCCGCCGGGCCGACAAGATCGTGGTGCTGAGCGAGGGCCAGGTGGACATGGTCCGCCGTAGCTATCGCAAGGATGCCGTTGTTGTCCCAGTAGGCCCGCCTCCGCAGTTCTTCGACCCCCCCGCTCGGCAGGCTGCCCGACAGCGGCTGGGAATCGAAGATGACGCTTTTCTAGTTCTAGCCTCCGGAGTCCTGGTGGCACACAGGAGACTCGAGCCGCTCATCGAGGCGATGTCGCTTCTGTCCGACGATCCCTCGATCCGGGCCTTGATCCTCGGCTCCGATCACGGCGACCCCGCGTATGCGGACAGGCTGTCGGCGCTGATCTCCGAGCGGAGGCTGAACGGTCGAGTCGCGCTTCCCCGGCGGTCGGTACCAGACGAGGAGCTAAAGGACGCTTACGTGGCGGCCGACGTCTTCGTGATCCTGAGCCAGCGCTACGCGTGGGGGTTGGCGCCACTTGAGGCGATCGCCTCGGGAACGCCGGTGATCCTGACACCTGGCGCAGGCGTGTACGAGATCCTCGCCGGACGACCCGGGGTTCAGGTGATTCCGGCGGACGATCCCCCCGCCACCGCGGAGGCAATCCGGCGGTGGCGCCAGGGCAATGCGCGGAGCGAAGTGCAAACTACCCGGGCTTGGCTGCTGGAGGAGTATGCGATCGACAGATACGTGGCCCGAATGGAAGCTGTCTACGCGGCCGTGGGCGAGTCACCGCGCGGCGAAGGCGAGCTGTAGGACCTTCGTTCTCATCGGGGAGCCGTATCGATTACCGGCCTCGCAGCCGGTCGGAGCATTTCGATCACCCTCATCGCGATCTCCTACCCAGCTCAGGGGCGGCGACCGGCACCCAGCGCTCGTGCGAGACGATCAAAGACCATCCATAAGGGACGACCGCACGGGCGCCGGCCGAGGTTCGCCACGGACGGCATGAAGAGATGCCAAGCCAGCGCCCGCCAGCGGATCGAGACGACGGCGCCCGCGAACCCGAGCGTCAGGCGGCGCCGACGCCCGAGCCCTCGGTAGACAGGGTGATTCCAGGCGATGTCACGCAGCAGGTGCCACGCGATAACCAACTGTGGGACGCGTGCCTGCCATCGGGGACAACCGAAGATCGCCAGGATCTTCCCGACATCGGCGCTCGTTCCCCCGAGCTCTCGGTGGACGTGAACGTCTTCGAGCATCCTGATCGGTCCCTGGCAGGCGATCCGCGCGACGTGCAGCCAATCGTTCCCCAACACGTTGGGTAGCGGGCGCGCTTGTTCGAGCACGGCACGCGGCATCAGGCCGTAAAGCACACCATTGTCGTCGACCGCCGACAGATAGGAGCGCACACGCGCCACTGGGTCCGGCTGGCAGTGCTGATGGACCACGCCGTTGTGTACAAATGCGCCGTCGCGCACGTACCGAGCTCGGCCGGAAACCAGCGCGACATCGGGGTCGCTACGCAGTAACGCAAGGCAGCGCTCGACGTAATCAGAATCAAACCAATCGTCATCGGCGAGCAGCAGCACGTAATCGCCACGCCAGGCCCCAAATAACGCATTGAAGTTGGCAGTAGGACCGATGTGCTGTTCGTGACGGATGTAACGGAACCTGGGGTCGCGCGCAGCTACTGCGCGGCAAAATGCCTCTGTCCCATCCCTTGAGGCGTCATCAGAGACAATCACCTCAAGCTGTGAGTGGGTCTGTGCGAGTGCCGAGGCGATCGCCCGCTCAAGGGTCGCTACACGCTCGTACGTAGGCACACCGATGCTTACCAGCGGAGCGAGTGTCACTGCAATCGGTGGGCGATATCGGTATGCGTGTTGGCCTAATACGACTCCACTGTGAGTCGCACGCTCGAGCGACGCGACACTATAGCGGCGCCTCCGCGGCGGACACGAGCGCCGCGAGCAACACACAGGTTCCTGTTGGCCCGCACAGGTTCCTCTGTATGAGCAGGCGACCTTGATCCTCGCACCACCCGGAATCCGGGTGGCACCGCCCTGCCAGCGCT
Source organism: uncultured Solirubrobacterales bacterium (assembly GCA_963704385.1). Taxonomy (GTDB): domain Bacteria; phylum Actinomycetota; class Thermoleophilia; order Solirubrobacterales; family Solirubrobacteraceae; genus Palsa-465. The sequence continues at coordinate 2,168,985 of OY969904.1, read as the reverse complement.
TGCTCGACCGCTCGCGAATCTGCGTCGTGGACGGTTCCACCGAGGGACTCGATCCCGGCACCCTGCGGGATCCGCAAAAGCCGTCGCGGCTCTACACCTTAATTTCTCCAGGCCGGCCGGCGCTGCTCGTCCCGTAGGCATTCAGCACCGTCTCCAAGGAGTTCTCGAGAGAGAGGCGGTGGGCGTTGCGAGCAAACCACGCGGCGGTTGACTCTCGAAGCGAACGCCCGGCCGTATGAACGCGAACGATCGCCGCCGCGAGCTCCTCTGGCTCGACGGATGAGACGACGAAGCCATTCTCGCCTTCGTCGATCAACTCGACCGCGGCGTTGTCCGGATGTGCGACGACGACGCTGGGCGTTCCATGCGACCCCGCCTCGATCACCACGAGGCCGTAGCCCTCACGTCGCGATGGCAGGAGCAAGCACATCGCCTTCCCCATGAGCTCATCGACCGTCTCGGCGGGAACGAACCCCGGAACCTCGACGATCCCGCTGAGGCCCAGTTGCTCGACCAACCGCATCACCTCGGGTCGGTCAGGCCCGTCACCAAGGATCGTCGCGCGGAGCTCCGGAAGCTGCCTGCGTGCCGCGGCGATCGCCGGGACAATCGCGGGCACGGCTTTCTCGGGGATGTGTCGGCCAGCGAACAACGCCAGCGGCTCTGGCTGATCGCCCGGTCGCACGTCCTGTGAGCCGGTGTAAGCGCCGGCCAGCAGCTCTACGTCGCTGAGCCCCTCGTTACGGAGACGGCTCGCGTGCAGACGTGAGAAGCAGAACGCGTGCTGGGGAACCCGGATGCAGAGCCGCTGCACGCTTAAGCCCGCCCAGCCCCCCAGACGTCCGAGGTACTCGCGCCAATATGCGGGACTCCAGACCTCGAACCAGTCCACCGCAAGTCGAAACCGCCAAAGCGGCCGCGTGAGAGCCGCGGCCAGCAGCGAGAAGTAGGGGAACGAGCAGGTATGAACGACCTCGTAGCGGCCTGCGAACCGGAGCAGGTGCCAGAACACGCCCGCTCCGAAGACCAGCGGCGGGAGCACCTTTCGCCGACCCGGTCCCGAGTACAGAGCCATTCGAGGACCGGCGACCTTGACGTTCACGCCGGCCACGTGAGGTTCGGTGCCGCGATCCCATTGGCGCAGCGTCAGGTAGGTGACCTCGTGCCCTTGCTCGGCGAGCCGTTCGGCCAAAGCCCGGTACCAGCGTTCGGCGCCGCCGACCGTGTGCGGGAACAGGCAGTCGTAGACGAGGCAGACGCGCATGATGACGCCGGAGGCTCGCATATTCTGCGCTACGATCGGCGGGCCAGAGGCGCGACCTTTCTGCCGTTCGCCTGTTCTCTCTGACAGCACGTCAGCGAAACGGCCTCGCCGCTCCGATGAGCACGACCGAACAACACGGCACCAGTCAGGCGCAGACCGAGGATCCGGCCACGGCGTGCCTGGTCTCGGTCGTCATCCCATGCCTGAACGAGGCCGGGACGATCGCCGAGTGTGTGCACCGGGCCCGTGAGGTTCTCGACGCCAACGGGCTCGACGGCGAGGTCATCGTCGCCGACAACGGCTCGGAGGACGGCAGCGGGCACCTAGCCGAGGCCGCCGGCGCCCGCCTCGTGTGGGAGCCTGAGCGCGGCTACGGGAGCGCCTACCTCGCGGGGCTGGCGGCCGCCCGTGGCCGCTACGTGGTCATGGCCGATGCCGACCTGACCTACGACCTCGCGGAGATCCCGCGGTTCGTCGCCGAGCTCGAGTCCGGCGCCGACTTGGTGATCGGCAACCGGATGCAGAACATCCATCCGGGCGCCATGCCCTGGCACCACCGCTATATCGGCAACCCGCTGCTCTCCGGGTTCCTCAACCTGTTGTTCCGTACCGGCGTCGCCGACGCTCACTGCGGCATGCGCGCCGTGCGGAGCGACGTTCTGCCTCGGCTAGATCTACGCACCACGGGGATGGAGTTCGCCTCGGAGATGGTGATACGCGCCGCGAAGGAAAAGCTCATCATCCGTCAGTTCGCGATCGAGTACCACCCGCGGGAAGGGGAGTCCAAGCTTTCGAGCTTCCGCGACGGTTGGCGGCACTTGCGCTTCCTCCTCGTCCATTCGCCCAACTACCTGTTCATCCTGCCGGGAGCGCTGATGGCGGCGGTGGGCGGGCTGGTCGAGCTCGTCGTGGTGGCCCGCTTAGCGGTGTTCGGGCGCGAATGGGACATCCACGCGCTGATCGGCGGGGCGCTACTCGCGATCGTTGGCACACAGGTGGTCGCGCTCGGGATCTGTGCCCACGCCTACGGCACCTACTTCATGGGCGAGCAGGATCGCTGGTTCGACAAGATGCGCGCGCGCTTCAGACTTGAGCATGGGCTGCTGCTCGGCGGGAGCACCGCGTTCGCAGGATTCGTTGTCGGCGCAGTCATCGTTATCGACTGGATCAATCACGGGTTCGGCCCCCTGTCCGAGGAGCGCCTCGCCGTGCTCGCCGCCACGCTCATCATCGTCGGGATCCAGATCTTTTTCTCATCGTTCCTGCTCTCGATCCTGGGGTTGCGGCGACGGCGATAGGTAGAGATGCATCGGTTGTAGAGAGAAGTAGGATGCGCACCGAGCGCGGATCGACGAGCCGTCGCCTTCGGCGCAGTCGACGGTTTGTGATCCGGCGCCGTCGGCGCCCCTGACAAGGCCCTTCTAGTGGTGTGTCTCGCAATTAGCTAGGGTTTGCGGTAAGATGGGGAATCCGCTCTCCTGCTGCTCCGCTGCCCCTCACCGATGAGCAACGGTCGGTGCTTGAGAAGTTGATCCGGTCGCATACCGCGCCGCATCGTGACGTGAAGCGGGCGCTGGCGGTGTTGATGGCCTCGGATGGGTTCGCGAACACGCGGATCGCGAGCGAGGTGGGGGTGGCGCCGATGACGGTGAAGGCGTGGCGCGAGCGGTTCGCGCAGGATGGGCTGAAGGACTTCTCGAGTGTCCGGCCGGGGCGGGGTCGCAAGCCGTCGATCCCGGCCGCGAAGGTCGAGGAGATCGTCCGCTTGACGTTGGGAGAGACGCCGGTCGGTGAGACGCACTGGAGCTGCCGGTCGATGGCCGCTCGGGCTGGGGTCTCGCCGGCGACGGTGCAGCGGATCTGGTCGGCGCGGGGTCTGGCGCCGCACCGCGTGGAGACGTTCAAGCTCTCAAACGACCCGCGCTTTGAGGAGAAGCTCGTCGACGTCGTCGGCCTGTATCTGAATCCGCCGGAGGGAGCGATCGTCCTGTGCATGGACGAGAAGAGCCAGATCCAAGCGCTGGACCGCACCCAGCCGTCGCTGCCGATCAAGGCCGGGAGGGCGGGGACGATGACCCACGACTACAAGCGCAACGGGACCACGACCCTGTTCGCCGCGCTAGACGTGCTGACCGGCTCGGTGATCGGGGAGTGCCTCCCGCGTCACCGCCACGTCGAGTTTCTGAAGTTCCTGCGCACGATCGATCGTGAGGTCCCCAACGGTCTTCAGATCCACCTGATCCTCGACAACTACGCGACCCATAACCACCCCAAAGTCAAGGCCTGGCTCGCCAAGCACCCGCGGTTCGAGCTGCACTTCACGCCGACCTCCAGCTCGTGGCCGAACATGGTCGAGATCTTCTTCTCAAAGCTCACCGACAAAGCGATCCGCCGCGGAATCTTCCACAGCGTCCCAGACCTGATCGAAGCGATCCAGACCTACCTCGCCGCTCACAACCAGAACCCCGAACCGTTCCAATGGACCGCCACCGCCGAACAGATCCTGGCGAAGGTCCGCCGCGGCCGGGTCACCCTCAATGCAATCGCCAACTAAAACCGAGACACACCACTAGCCTCGACGTTTCTCGCGTGTTCCTTCAGGCATACGGAACTGCAGCTGTAATCGTGCTGGCATCGGTCGTGCTGGGGCGAGCCATCTGCGCTGGCGGCGGCCGCGACGAGACCTGGTACGCGGCGCCGGCGGTGGGGCTGGCTGGCTTGATCGTGCTCGACGGAGCTGTGATCAAGCTACCGGGACGGGCGATCACCGCAATCGTGATCACAGCGATCGTGCTCGTTGTCGCAGTCTGCGGTGTTGTTACGCCGGGGCGTGCGGCCAACCAGCTGGGCGGGCGATGGATTCGTGGTGTGTTTGGCATTGGCTGGTGCATCGATCCTGTTCGTGGCGAACGGGCGCATTGGCCTCCCCGGCCCAAGTCTGGATGACGACACCGCGTATCACCTGCTGCGTGCCGAGGCGCTCCGGTCGGCACGGATGGAGAAGCTGTGGGGGCCCATGGCGGCCTACGGGAACGGGTACCCACTCGGTCCTCACAGCCTCGTGGCGACGGTGGGTACCGCGACCGCTTCTCCTCTGGACTTGGCGTTTACTGGGCTTCTCCTCGCAACGGTGTCGATCACCGCGCTCGTTGGGAGCGGGGTTATTGGGCGCGAAGCGCTTTGGCGGCGCACGGTCGTCGGACTCGTCTGCGCTCTTGGTTATCTCCTGGCGTCCTACTACGCCGAGGGCGCGTTCAAGGAGACGATCATGGCGCTCCTTGTGCTCGGGTTCGCCGTCCACCTCGAGCAGGCCTCGGCGCGATGGAAGGCAGTCACTGGCATAGCTCGATGGTGGCTCGCAGCCCCGGCGGTGCTGCTGGCGGTGGGTGGTCTTTACACCTACAGCTACGTCGCCGTAGCGTGGTTTGGGCTCACGCTCGCGGTATGGGGCGCAGCCGTGGCACTACTGAGACCCGGCAGGGTTCGGTCTTGGCTGACCGCACGCCGCTGGACCGGCGAGACGAGTTGGGCAGCTGGGGTTGTCGCCCTGGGCGTCATCACGGTGCTCCCGATCCTCGGGGGGTTGATCGACTTCTTCCGCAGCAGCGGGATATCGGCAAGCGGCGCCTTCGCAATCCCGGTCAACAACCTGGGCAACCTCTACCACCGGCTCTCTCCATACGAGGCGTTTGGGATCTGGACGAGCCCGGACTTCCGCCTGTTCCCAGCCAACATCTTCCATGCGGGTGAGCTTTCGGCGCTGGCCGTACTCGTGTTCGTATATGGCCTGATCTGGTCGCTGCGTCGAGGCAAGATTGTGCTGCCCGCGGCGGCCGCGGCCTGTTGGCTGATCTGGTGGCGAGCAGACAACACCCAATCTCCGTACGTCAGCGCCAAGGCGCTCGCTATCACAACGCCGGTGGTGCTCGCCATCGGGATGGCGGGGCTCCTGGCGAGTAGACGCGGGCCTGTGTGGACCAATCTGTTACGACTGGCGGCCGCGGCTGCATTTTGCGCGTTTGCCGCGTACTCGAGCTACCAGGACCTGCGAAATCAGCCTGTCCAGGCCCCAGCGAGCGGCCGCGAACTCGCCGCGTTCGCCAAAAGGATTGGAGACTCGTCCGTGCTCTTCCTCGGCGCGGACGAATACGCGTCATGGCAGCTCAGACCAGCGGCGGTCAGCGCGCTGTTTCCACCCGAGCCAAGCGTTGTCCCGGTAAGGGCCCGCTCGAACAAGCCATTCGTACTCGGCGATCAGCTGGACTTCGACTCGGTCGCTCCGACCGACCTCGATCATTTCAGTTACGTCGTCACCAGCAGTAGCCCGTACAACAGCCAGCCGCCCCCGAACTTCCGCAGCGTGGAGACGGGCACGCTTTATGATCTGTGGCAGCGGACGGGTCCGACGGCCCAACGGCAGGTGATCGAACCGCCGGGTGCACCAGGCGCGGTGCTGAACTGCCGCTCCGCGATCGGCAAGGCGCTCCATGCGTCGCGCGGCGTGGCCAGCATTATGGCGACCCCCGTTGTCGTCCCCGGGCCGACCTTCCTGCAGCCGGGTCAGAGCGCGGTGGTACAGCTGCCACTGCCCGTTGGCAGGTGGGAGATCTCGGCGCAGTACATCGGCGCCGTCAATTTCTCTTTGGACGCACAGGGCAGGCGATGGACCATGCCAGCCTACGTGGGGCGGCAGGGTCCGTTCTTTGCGGTGGGCACGGTTACAGGGAAAGGCAGGAGCGCGCCCGTTAGCCTTCAGTTCCACGCCGACCGCCCGTCCTTCCTAACTGGAAGCGACGACAACATCTTCAGTTATATCCCGGTGATTGCGGCCACGCGTGTCCCGGATTCGCGCACCCTCGTTCCGCTCAGTCAGGCCTGCGGCCGGTACGTGGACTGGTACCGGCTGACCTGAAGCGGCTCAGCCCGGCACGGCGACGAAGTTCCAGATCGGCTCCGGAAAGACGTCGATGAACTGGCTGCGGGTGTACGGACCCTCGCCGTCGAAGTCGAAGATGCGCATTCCGATCTCGCCGCACAGGAGGTCGTGTACGTCCGCGGATCCGTAGCCGTAATGATCAGCGGCACCGATCCCGTGCTCGAAGATGACCACCGGCCGGTGGGCCTTCAGCGTTTCCGCGGCTCCGCGCATGACGAGCAGCTCCGCGCCCTCCACGTCGATCTTGATCAGCGAGGGGCGAAAGCCTTCAGGCAGCGCGTCGTCGAGTCGCTCGGTGCGCACCGTCAGCGTGCGCCGGACCGAGTCCTCGTAGCCGGGGTAGCTCCGCTCGCGCAGCCCGCTGAACTCGGGCGCGGCCTCGACCTGGACGAAGCTCGCGTTGCCGTTGCGGTCGGACAGCGCTGCGTCGCGGACGTCCACGTGGGGAAACTCGTGCCGCAGGTGCTCGCAGCACCGAGGGAGCGGCTCGTAGGCCAGGTGCCGCCCCAGCGGGGCGACGCGGACGATCTCTTGGAGGACCGCACCCAGGTGGGCCCCCACGTCGATGGCCTGGCCGTCCGGCGCGAGGGTGGCGGCGATCAGCACCTTCATCGCATGACGGTCCAGCGCCTCGCGCCGCGCGCCGACCGAGTCGTCTGTCATGTCGGTGGGCTTCCTGGTGCGGTCAAGACGGGGTCGCTCGGCGTGAACCGGTCCGCCACGACCACGAGCTCCCGCGCCACGACAGCCCAGTCAAAGTTCTCCTCGACGTGCTGGCGCGCAGCCTGGGCGCGAGAGTCCGCCTCCTCAACGGGTTCGGCCAGCGTGTTCCGGATGGCAGCCGCGAAGCCCTCGAGCGGAACGATCCGCGCGTGACGCTCGGGATCCAGGTCCAGCCCCCGAGCGCCGATCTCCGTAGTGACGACCGGAGCTCCGGCGGCGAGGTAGTCGAGCATCTTGATGTTCGTCCCAGATCCCTCCGACATCGGATTGAGGGCGACCGCGGCCACGCTCAGCAGCGCCTGTTTCTGAGCGTCGGCGATGACACCGAACCGGGTCACGTTGCTCGGGGCGCGGACTTCGTCGAGCGCCACGCACGCGCTGCCGGCCACCGCGAACTCGACCTCGGGCAGAAGCGGTGCCAGCTCGACGATGCGCCGCAATGCCCGCAGGTTTGGCTCATGCCAGCTGCCTACGAACAGGGCGATCGGAGCGTTCATCCGCAACCGCTCTCGGAGCCGGCGGCGGGCGCTCGGGGGGTTGAAGGGGATCGCGCCGGCGTCGACTCCGTTGGGGACCAGCACGACCCGCTCCTCCGCGACGCCGTAGAGCGAACGGAGACGGTCCGCATTATCCCTGGAGGGTGCGAGCACGAGCTCGGCCCGCTCGCAGCAGGCTCGCTCGACCTCCCGGGTATCCGCGAGCAGCCGCCGTCCCGTCTTGTTCTGAGCCAGGATCAAGGCCTTGAGGTCGGCCTCGACGTCTTGGACCTCGTACCAGACGGGCAGCCGGCCGTCGGCGGCGACCAGCGCTGGGAGCGTGTACGGGTGTGAGGCCACCAGCGCACCTCGCCCGGCGGCCGAGCGGGCAATGGCCTGAACGAACTCGGGGGTCAGCGAATGCAGGCCGGGGAACGCGACGTCTGTGACCGGAACGCCCGCCTCGCGTTCGAGCTCCCACTCGGCCCTGATGTGCGCGGCCGACTTGGGCACACGGACCTCCCTCAGCCCCGGCGCCAGCTCGATCTCGCGGGGGCGCCGCTCCTCCGCCACCAGGGCGATCACCTCGACCGGGCAATGTCGCGCGAGCTGCCGGTAGAGATGGAGGACCCGCAGCTGCCCGCCGCCCCGCGGCGGCTGCGTACTGAATGTACTGCCGACCGTGAGCTTGGCCGGGAAGCTCACTCGTGCTCCCGGGAGCGGGCGAGCTCGTACTCGACGCGACGCAGTCGGGCTCGATCCTTCTGGGCCTGCTCGCGCTCGGCGTCGAGGTCGGAGCTCAGCTCCAGGACCGCATCGAACATCACTCGGTCGAGCCTTCGCTCGTGGTAGGTGAAGGGGAGCATGAGGCGCAGCACCAGACGGCGCATGAGCCCAGCCGGCCCGCGCGGTACCGGTGCAACCCCCTGGCGGACGTCCATCTCGAGCTCGGTCCGGACCGTTTCCAGGCTCTCCCCGGCGGCTCTGGGGGCGTTCCTGCGCACCGGGGTGCGCCGGTCGTGCAGCAGCCTGAGGCGCTCGCGCGCGATCGCCCCGGCCACCTCCGGCGCGTAGGACCGAGCGATGTCCTCGCGGGCGCGCCGCGCCTTGGCCGCCGCCTCCTCGGGGCGCTCCCAGACACGACGCATCAGCTCGGCCGCGTGGTCGACGTCGGGTTCCGCCCAGCTACCGTCCGGCGGGTAGATCTCGCAATCCGGGCCCACGCGCGTGGGCGACCAGTCGACGGGATAGCTGTTCTGGACCGTCATGAAGTCCATGTTGCCCGAGTAGGCCGTGGCGATCACGGGCGTACCGAGGGCCATCGATTCGGCCAACGGGAGCCCGAGCCCCTCGCTGCGGTGAAGGGATACGTAACAGTCCGCGCGCGCCAGCAGCGCCGACTTGGCCAGGGGATCCAGATAGCCGTCGATCAGCTCGATGTCGGCGCGCCCCGCGACCTGGGCGCGCAGAAGCTCGGCCGCCCGGGGTCGCAACTGGGCGTTGATCGTCTTCAGGAGCAGCCGGGGGCCCTCGTCCGGGGCGAAGGCACGGGTGAAGGCGTCGATCACGGCGCCAGGGTTCTTGCGCGTCATGGTGCTCAACAAGTCGAGCATGAACAGGAACGTGAACCGGTCATCGGCGATGAGCGGCAGCTCGACGTCCTTAACGTCGGGCACGGCGATGGCCATCGGGACCACCACCACGGGCACTGGCGAGAGCCGACCGAGGTTCTGAGCGACGAACGTCGAGTACACCCAGATCTCGTCCACGTAGCGGAAGGCGCCGAGCCAGCTCGGTGGCAGCACATCGGTCTCCCAACCCCACTGGCCGATCGTGGGCAGGCCGCCGAGTGCCTTCTCTCCTTGCCTGCGCACGAACGTCTGCAGGTGATCGCCGTTCAGGCAGACCAGGTTGAACGCCGGCTCGATGTCCGACGTCTGCTCTTCATAGGCCACCGATCCCGAGCGCTTGACCTTGGCCGCGCCGGCGTGGACCGGCGTGTCGGGCCGGATCGCGGTGGTCCTCACCGGTACGCCCGCGGCCGTCAGTCCCTTGACGTACAGCCGGGCCGCCTCGGCCAGCCCGAGCGTGTCGGCGAGGTAGCCGATCACGTTCACGGCCAGCCCGATGTCGCTGCGCTCCGCCTGCCCCGACCCGAGCGCAGCCGCGTCCTCGCCCGGGGTCTGCCCCGGCGCGGTCCAGCCGGCGGCCCGCAGCCGCTCGGCGTATTCGCCACACAGCTCGGCCAGCACCGGGTCGTCGACCACCCGCACGCGGGTCGCCTGCTCGCTCAGCCAGTAGGGGCGGTCGGGGCGAAAGCCCTGGAACTGCACGAGCCGCAACGGGCGTCCGGCGGCCAGGAGCTCTTCGTCCCGGCGTTTCACGGGCCGTTCGTGCAGGTTCCAGAAGCTGACGTTGTAGCCGGTGTCCTCGAGCACGGCGACCCCCGGGAAAAGGTCTGGCGCCAGCTCCAGCCAGCGCGCATCGTCCTCCTCGGGCAGGTCCAGGTGGCGTGACCACCACTCCAGGAAGCGCTCAGCTTCGGCGGTGCGGGCGACCGCGATGAAGCCGTCACTGATCCGGCCGGCCAAGAGCAGCTCGTGTTGGTCCGGACGCTCACCGTCGTCGGGGATCGCGGTGGCCCGGCGAACGAGGACGACGCCCCGGGAGCGCGCCAGCTCCAGCGCCAGGTCCAGCGGGCCATAGACGGACGCCTCAGGGTCGATGTAGACGGCCACGTCCGAGCCATCGTCGAGCGCCCTCGCCAGTGCTCGGGGGACCGCCGCGGGCGCGCCGTTGCCTTCGATCACCGATACGCGGGCCGCCGGATGGTGCTCGCGCAGGCCCTCGGCGAGCACCCGGGCCGCGGCCCGGGTCGAGGGCGTCGCGATCGAGCAGAAGGTCAGCATGGCACCCGGATCGTGCCAGATCGCCTCACGCTTCGATCCCGCTGAGCAGGGCCTCGACAACCTTCTCCCAGGTCACGTGGCCGGCCCTCCGGCGGCCCTCCTCGCCCATCGCCGTGGCCCGGTCGGGCTGGGCCAGCAGGCGTTCGACGCCGACGGCGATCGCCTCGGGCTCGGGCTCGGTCACGAACCCCGTCTCCCCGTTCGCGACCAGCTCGCCCGGGCCCCCGGAGTCGCGCGTGGTGATGACCGGCTTGCCCGCGGCCATGGCCTCCAGAGCGACGAGTCCGAAGTCCTCGTCGAGCGGCACGAACAGCACGGCATGGGCGCCGGCGTACAGGCTCAGCAGCTCGCGGTCGTTCACGAAGCCCAGAAACCGGATCCGCGGGTCGTCGCCGGCCAGCTCACGAAGCCGCGCCTCGTCCGGTCCAGTCCCGGCGATCAGCAGCTCGACGCCAGTGCTGAGGTGACGCATTGCCCCGATCAGGAGATCGATTCGCTTCGGGGGATCGAGCCGGCTGACCGTGAACAGGTACCGCCCGGGTCCAGGAGGCAGGAAGCCGACGAGATCGGACGGCGGGGGGACCGGCTTGACCTCGGCGCCAGCCGGGAAATAGCCGTCCCGGGCGGCCACCGTCCGCGAGATCGCGCAGAACCGGCGCACCGCCCCCGGGCGGAACGCGACCCGGTCAAAGAACTGGACCAGCTCGCGGATCAACGGCCCCGGAAACGCGTACGCCTGGGCGGGGACCGGGCGCCGGAGACGGCGCGGACCACGGGGCCGGCGCAGGCGCTCGAGGCGCGCGAAGCTCTCCCGCAGGGCCTCGGGCGAGTGATCCCCGCCACGGACCAGCCCCAGCAGCCCTCTCACTCCCGGATGGCGCATCTCGCAGCGGTCCGGGAGCTCGCGAGGGTAGGTGTCGTACAGGCCGCGGAGCGGATGCAGCATGTAGCAGACGTGGCGGGGGTGATCGCTCATCCACGCCGGGTACTTGCCCGAAATGATCGCGTCGTAGGGGGTCAGGTCCAGCTCCGAAAAGGCCCGATAGCTGCCGACGACCTCCCAGAAGCTGCTCTCCGGAGTCGGCAACTTGACGATGTCGGCGTGGTGGGGGGTTCCCCCATTGAGGTGCTCGAGCAACCCCCACCACAGCTTCTCGGCACCCCCGATGGCGAGCGGTACGTGGCACGGGGCGACGATGACGACGTTCACGCGAGCCGAGAGTAGCTGCCGGCTGTGCGCGGCCGGCGCCGATCAGACTTGCCATGATCCGCCGATGGCCAGCTCGCAGACCCACGAGGGCGACCGCGATGACCCGGGTGCTCAGGGTACCCGGCGATCGGAGGATCCGCTCGCCGCGGCCTACCAAGAGCGCGACCTCCAGCTCCGCGAGGCCCGCGCGGCCCTCGGCGAGGCCGTCCACACCCTGCGGCTCGAGCTCGCTCAGGAGCGCCGCGAGAACGCCGCCCTCCAGGAGAAGCACAACGTCCTGCACGACGAGTGGAAGGCGCTGGGCGCGGAGGTCGAGTGGCTGCGAGACCAGCGAGCCGTCCTCACCGCCGAGGTTGAGCGCCTCGAGCAGGAACTCCGCGCGGTCAAGAACATGCGCGTCGTCCGCTGGAGCGCGCGGCCGCGCCGGATCTTCCGCCGCTCGCCCAGGGACGGGGGATGACCCCCACCCTGCCCGAGTGCGAGCGCCCGGAGGTCTCCGTGGTGATGGTCACCCACGGCGCGTGGGAGCTCGCCGAGCGCGCGCTGTCGGAGCTCGCCGCACACACCGAGCGGCCGTTTGAGGTGATCGTCGTCGACAACGCCTCGGACGAGAGCACCCGGGCGGAGCTCTCGAAGCTGCGCAACGTCCAGCTGCTCCTGAACGACGGGAATCGCGGCTTCGGCCCGGCCAACAACCAGGGGGCGCAGCGAGCGCGCGGGGACTACCTGCTGCTGCTCAACACCGATGCCTACGTCCATCCGGGATGGCTCGAGCCACTGATCCAGACGCTCGCCGATCCCTCCGTTGGAGCCGCGATTCCGCGCTACCTGAACCCCGACGGGTCGCTCCAGGAGGCCGGCGCGCTGCTGGCCAGGGACGGCACCGTGATGCCCTACGGCGATGGCCAGGACCCCGAGTTGCCGTGCTACCGCTTTCCCCGAACGGTCGACTTCGGCAGCGCGGCCTGCATGCTGGTGCGCCGCAGCTCGTTCACCCGCCTGGGGGGGTTCGACGAGCGCTACGCGCCGGCGTATTTCGAAGATGTCGACCTGTGCCTGCGGCTCGCGGGGGCGGGGCAGTCGGTCGTGTATGAGCCGCGGTCGACGGTCACGCACGTGCGCCACGGCTCGGGCGCGCCCGTGGACGCGGTGCGGCTGAGCGAGCGCAACCACCAGCTGTTCTTTGAGCTGCGCGGCCGTGAGCTTTCAGGCCGGCCGTGGACGCTTGTCAACGCCAGCGACCAGGCGCTCATCGCCGCCCGCGACGCTCTCGCCACCCCCCGCGTGCTGGTCTGTGCCGGACCGGGCGAGCCCGCCGCGCGGATCGTGAGCGCATTGCTGGACAGCTGGCCGCGGGTCCGGCTCACCTGGGCCACCGCGTCGGGCCCGACCGGAGGCGAGCACCAGGCGTCGTGGCTGGCCCGCGGTGTCGAGGTGCTCGGCGATCGAGACCTCGCGTGGCTCGACGCGCGCCTGTTTCACTATGACCTTGTCGTCACCGATCCCGCCGCCGGACCCGAGCTGAGCGCTGCGGTCAGGTACACCCAGCCCCAGGCGCCCACCGTGGGAATCGAGGCGCTCGACGGATCCTCGGCCCTCCCGTCCGCACTGGTGACCACGCTCGCCGGCGCCGGAATCCCGCCCGAAGCCTGGCTTGATGGGCGGCGGTAGCGCCGATGGCCAGATCCCACGTTCGGTCCCGGGCCGCTGTCGTTGCTACCGTCTCCGCCGTGAGCGCGACCGTTGGCCAGGAGCGTTCCGCCGGTCCGGCGCGCGGCACGACGACAGCGCGACCGGCGGTTTCGGTGCATCACGTGAGCAAGACCTTCCGGCTGCCGCGGGAGCGCTACCACACGCTCAAGGAACGGGCGATGCATCCGTTTCGCGCCCGTCACTACGACGACCTGCGCGCGGTCCAGGACGTGACCGTGGACATCGCCCCGGGCGAGTTCTTCGGGATCGTCGGTCGCAACGGGAGCGGCAAGAGCACGTTGCTGAAGTGCCTGGCCGGGATCTACAGGATCGATCAGGGCGAGCTCGCGATCGAGGGGCGGCTGTCGCCGTTCATCGAACTCGGCGTCGGCTTCAACATGGACCTCGCGGCCCGTGACAACGTCATCATCAACGCGATCATGCTCGGGCTCTCGCGCCGCGAGGCCCAGGCGCGCTATGGCGACATCATCGCCTTCGCCGAGCTCCAGGAGTTCACGCAGCTCAAGCTCAAGAACTACTCCTCGGGGATGTTCGTGCGTCTGGCCTTCGCCACCGCGATTCAGGTGGACGCGGACATCCTGCTGATCGATGAGGTGCTCGCCGTCGGCGACGCCGCCTTCCAGCAGAAGTGCTTCGACGAGTTCGGCCGCCTGCATCAGGCCGGCCGCACGATCCTGTTCGTGACCCATGACATGGGCGCGGTCCAGCGCTTCTGCGACCGGGCGCTGCTGCTCGAACGCGGGCGCGTGGTCGACATCAGCGACCCGTCATCGATCGCCCGCCAGTACAACCAGTTGAACTTCGAGCGGGCCGTCGGAGACTCGGGGCGCGGGACGCTGCCCGCCGAGGCGCTGCCCGACCCGCACGTGGCCGAGGTCCTCAACGCGTGGTTTGAGTCCCCGCGCGGGGAGATCATCGTCACGGCCAGCCAGGGCGAGCGCTGCGTGGTGCGAATGGACGTGCGCTTCCTGGCCGACGTCGACGATCCGATGTTCTCGATCACGCTCGAGAACGAGAACGGGAACATCGTCTTCGCCACTGACAGCAACATCCACGACACTCCGACTGGGCACTTCTTCGCGGGCCAGACGGCGGCGGTCCGGATCGCCTTCGAGAACTGGCTGGCCCCGGGGCGCTACCGCCTGATCGCCACCGTGGCCCGCGCGGGATTCGGGGCCGCCGCCTACGACATCCATACGAGCGCGACGATCATCGTGGTGGCCGAGCGGGCCGGCGGCGGCATGGCCGATCTCCCGAACACGCTCGAGATCGACCGCGACTAGCGGTCCTCTGGTTCGCTGCTCCGAGCCGGTCCGCGCCGCAACCGGTGCGAGGCCCGGTAGCCGGCCTTGAGCGCCCCGAAGACGGGGCCCCGGAGCTTCGGGTGGGCGGCCAGGGCCAGCAGTGGGCGCTCCAGCTCGCGCGGGAGCGCGCCGTCCGGGCCGACGAGCCGCACCGCGTCCTCGCTCAGCCCGGGCTGCATGAGACCCTCGCTGCGTTCGAACGCTCCCGCGGGCGCTGGCGGCTCGTCACAGGTCGCGCCGTAGGCCTCGATCAGGCCGGCGGCGGCGGCCTCCCAGCGCAGCGACGCGGCCGCGGTCCGGATGGCGCTCAGGTTGTCCGCCCGCGCCGCCTCGTCACCCATCAGCGCCAGGGCACGCGGCGCGCTGGCGGCGACGTCCCAGGGGACGATGCCGGCCGCCGCGTCGGGCAGGATCTCCGATAGCGAGGTCCCCTGCGCCCACAGGCAGGGCACGCCGTACTCGGCCGCCTCGAACGGAACCAGGCCAAACCCCTCGTACACCGTCGGATACACGACCACGCTCGCCCGGCGGAGCAGCCACTCCTTCTCGGCCTCGCTCACCTCGCCCATGTCAAGGACAGCCTCGCGCAGCGCCGGCTGCGCTCCGAGCAGGTGCTCCTCCGCCTCGCGCGAGGACCCGAACGGGAGGTGGCGGCCGGCGAGGACGAGCGATCCGCGCCAGTTATGGGCACGCTGGAGCTCCTCGAGCAGACGCAGCGCGAAGACCCGGTTCTTGTGCCGGTAATCGGAGCCGATGCACAGCATCACGCCCTCCTTATCGGACAGGCGCTCGGCGCCGGCAGGGGCGGCCGGCTCCTCGCGCCCCTTGCGGGCGAGCGCGTGATCCACGCCGATGTGGACCACGCTCGAGCGATCGCGCGCCACCAGGTCCTCGGCCAGCGCCTCATCGCGCGCGTGCTCGGAGAAGAAGAGGACCCGGTCGGCAGCCGTGAGCGCCGTGCGCGTCAGCGCCCGGTACCCCTCCCAGGCCTGCACCGAGCGAAAGTACGACGCAGTCTGGTAGCTGATCACGTCCTGTTGGGTGACTACCAGCCGCTCGCCCAGCTGCCCGAGCACGACGAGGTCGGCGGGGCTGTCGACCTGGTAGGGCCGATGGACCAGATCGGCCCGGACGCCGGCGCGTAGCCCGGGTGTCGGGGGGAGCGGCATGAGCTTGAGACCAGGCGCCTGTTCGAGTAGTGCCCGTGTGTGCCGATCCAGGTCGCCACCGATCAGCGCGGTCACGGTGTCGGTGTGCGCGCGCGCGACCGCCGCGACCAGCTCGAGCACGTGGAGCTTGGTCCCGTCCATCGGTCCGGCCAGGATCCGAGCGTCGATCATCACCGACACTCCGTGAAGCGCCCGGCGGGCCGCGCCCAGGGACCGCGCCAGTGGAGCGCTCGAGTCCCGCTCGCCGGGGCCGGCGAGCGGACGAGCCTCGGCCGGCGCCCCATCACAGCGCACGAGCACCTCGTCGGCCAGCACGTGGGAGAGTCCGATCTCGACAGCCCGCACGGAGATCTCTTGCAGATCGCTGACCTCTCCGACCAGCTCGAGCGCCGTCCGGCGGACGTAGGCACAGCGGCGCCCCGGGGCCGCCAGTCTGGGCCGCAGACGCGGCGAGGCGGCGAGCAGCTTCGCCGCCGCCTGGTCAAAGCTTGACGGCTCGCCCGCCGCCGGTGACAGGGGCCCGTCGTCCGTGCATAGCGCCGTGGCCGTCGCCACTCTGCTGTCGGTCAGGGCGGCGTCGCGCAGCCCCTCGAGCCATCCGCCGGCGACGACGCACCCGGAGCTCAGCACGACGACATCGGCCGGAGCCGCGGCGGCGAAGGCCCGAGCGAGGTCCGCACACGTCCGCATCGGGCGTCCGCTCAGGCCCGGCCCGAGCTCCGGCGCGCCCGGATCGCCGACCACGACGATCGCCATCCGTTCGTCCGTGTGCTCGACCACGCTGCGCAGGCACCTTCGCAGCCGCTCGTGCTCGCGGTCGAGGGGGCCGCCGAGCTCGACGCACACCACCACCTCGCCCCGCTGCGCGCCGATGGTCGCGTCGCGCTCCACCGGCGGATTATGCCGCCGGATCGCTGCTAGCTTCCTGGCTCGTGAGCACCCAGGCAGCGCGCGCCTACGGCCCGTCGGCGTTCGGCGGAAGCGCTCGGCGCTTCTACGAGCTGACCCTGACGATGGCCCGGACCGAGTTCAAGCTCCGGTACTTCGGCTCGATCCTCGGCTATGTGTGGTCGCTGATGCGCCCGTTGCTGTTCTTCGGCGTGCTCTACTTCTTCTTCACCAAGGTCATCAACATCGGCAAGGGGGTTCCGCACTACGGCGTCTATCTCCTGACCGGGATCGTGTTCTGGACCTACCTCGGTGAGGCGACCGGCAGCGCGGTCAACTGCCTCGTCATAAGGGACGGGGTTCTGCGCAAGGTTCGCTTCCCGCGCATGGTGGTGCCGCTGTCGGTGTCAATGACCTCCACCTTCAACCTGGCGATGAACTCGATCGCCGTGGTCGTCTTTGCCCTCCTCAACGGGGTCACTCCCACCATCCGGTGGCTCGAGATGATCCCGATCGCGGGCGGCTTCATCGTCCTGGCCACCGGATTTGCGATGCTCCTATCCGCGCTCTACGTCCGCTTCCGCGACGTCGCCCCGATCTGGGAAGTGGCCCTCCAAGCCTGGTTCTACACCTCCCCGATCATGTATCCGGCCTCGTCCATCGCCAAGCGCTTGGGGCCTGCCCTGGTGCACATCGCCCTGCTAAATCCGGTGGCCATCCTGCTCGCCCAGGCCGGCTACGCGTTCATCGGGCACGACCCCAAGCATTTCCCCTCGGCTCTGAGCCTGGCCGGCGCGCCGACCACGATCATCGCGCTGGCCATCATCCCCACGGTCTTCGCGCTCGGCTGGTGGTACTTCACCCGCGAGGCTCCCCGCGTGGCCGAGGACCTCTAACAGCGATCCAGACGACGTAGCGCCGGCGGGCGTCGCCGTCCGTCACAGCTGCGCGAGCACCTTCCCCAGCCCCTCTGGCAACCTCACCCGCGCCTCCCACCCGAGCTCGCGCCGGGCCCGGGAAACGTCCAGGCAGCTGCGCGTGACCTCGCCGGCCCGCTCGGGCGCGAACTGCGGCTCGAGCAGCGCACCCCGATCGCTTGCCTCGCCCAGCACGGCGACGAGCTCGAGCACACTGGTCTCCCGCCCCCAGCCGATGTTCACCGCTCCCGTCACCAAGGACTCTGCCGCGAGCAGATTGGCCCGGACCACATCGCTCACGTCCACCCAGTCACGGGTCTGCCGACCGTCGCCATACACGGTCGGCCGACGACCCTCGACCAGGCAGCCGCAGAAGATGGCGACCACGCCCGCTTCGCCATGAACATCCTGGCGAGGGCCGTAGACGTTGCCGTAGCGCAGCGAGACCGTCGAGAGGTTGTGCAGCCGCGAGTACACCTCGCAGTAGCCCTCGGCGGCGTACTTGCCCTGGCCGTAGGGGGCCAGCGGCGTGATTGGGGGGTCCTCCGGGGTAGGAAGCACACGGGCGTCCCCATACAGCCCCCCGCCCGTCGAGCTGTTCACGACGCGGCGAGCACCCGTGGCCCAAGCGGACTCGAGCACGGCGATCGTCCCGAGCACGTTGGACCTCGCGTCCTCGGCCGGGTGGCTGACCGAGCGGCGCACGTCGACCTGGGCGGCGAGATGAAAGACCACCTCGGGCTGTGCCTGGCGGAACACCCGGGCAATGGCCTCACCGTCCCCGACGTCGACCTCATGCAGATCGGCCCCCTGGGCCAGCGCCTCCCGCAGGTTCTCCCGCTTGCCCGTGGAGAGGTTGTCGATCACGGTCACCCGGTCGCCCCGGGCCACGAGCCCGTCGACCACGTTCGAGCCGATGAAGCCGGCGCCGCCGGTGACAAGGCAGTCCATTGGGGCCGAGATTATGGACTGGCGTGCGATCAAGGCCGTCCCGTGCAGATCCTGGCTGCCCACCCGGCGAACCTGGTCCGCCTCCACGCCGCGCTGACCGACCTGGGCGCGCGCCCGGTTCGAGTGCCGGCACCGGGTGCCGGGCCGCCGCCGATACCGACTGGGGGCGTGCTGGATGAAGAGGGCGAGCGGCGACCTGTTGATCGCGGCGACATCCTCGCGCTGACGGAGCCTAGCCCGTGAAGCTAGACGCTCCGCCGAGGTTTCATCGCCGTCGCGAAACCGCGCCCAAAGAGGTAGTCGAGTCCGCGCCGCACGAGGCGGCACGGACTCGACCTAAGGACGACCCTGGTAGGGCTGGGGGCCGTCCGGGACCCGCGAGAAGGGGGCGATGCTCGCGGGCCGGAATGACATCCATGTCACGTATGCAGAATAGCGCCGTCGCGGACGGCGGAGTCGCGGCCAGCGGGGAAATTACGCCCAATGGCGTAACCCACGTCGGTTTCAAACGTTTTCCCACTAGGTTTTGGCCCCCACAGCGCGTGGAAGTGTCCAATGCAGCACCCGATGCGTCCTGAAAGCTCCCCCCAGCCGCTCTCCGTCTCCGTGCCCTCGCCGGCCACGGTTGACGTGCTCGGAATCCCGCTGGCGCTGACCGATTACGAGCAGATGCTCAACTGGATCGGGGCGATGGTCGCCTCGCGGGACCGCGGGTACCTATGCGCCTGCAACGTGCACACGGTCACGGCGGCACGGGAGGACACCGAGCTCCGCACCTCGCTGCTGGCGTCCTCCATCAACGTGCCCGACGGGCAGCCCCTGGTCTGGGCGATCAATGCGCTCGGCCATTCGCTCGCCGACCGCGTCTACGGCCCGGAGCTGATGACACGCGCCGCGGCCGCGGCAGCCGAGCGCGGGCATCGCTTCTATCTCTACGGCGGCCACAACCAGGGGGCGCTCGTGCAACTGGCCCTCAACCTCAGGCGCCATCACCCGGGAATCAAGATCGTCGGCGGCTATTCCCCGCCGCACCGGCCGCTCAGCGAACAGGAGCGCGACGCGATCGCGCTCGAAATCAATCATTCGCACGCCGACGTGGTCTGGGTGGGGATCGGCGTGCCCAAGCAGGAGAAGTGGATGGCGCAGATGCGCGGGCGCCTCGACGCGCCAGTGATGATCGGCGTCGGAGCGGCCTTCGACTTCCACGCCGGGCTCGTTCCGCAGGCGCCGAACTGGATGCAGGATTCGGGGCTCGAGTGGGCCTACCGGCTGGCGCACGAGCCGCGCCGTCTGTGGAGGCGCTACCTGCGCTATAACCCCATATTCATAGGGGCGTTCGCCCTTCAGCTGTCCCGGGAGTGGCGAAGCCAGCGCGATTTCTAGGCGTCACCAGGCCAGCGCGTGGCGCCCCGAAACGGCGCATGACTCATCACCGCCGTGTCAGACCAACCCAGCGCCTCGATCGTAATCCCCACCGCCGGACGCCCGAATTACTTGGACGTGACGCTCGCCTCGATCATGCCCCAGGCCACGCGCAGCCGGGCCGAAGTCCTGGTCGTCAGTGACGGGCCTGACCGGCTGACCCAGGCCGTGGCCGAGCACCACGGCGCCAGGCTCGTCTCCCTGCCCGTGCACCGGGGGGCCAACGCCGCGCGCAACGCGGGGGTCCGGGCCGCGGGGGCGGAGCTGATCGTGTTCGTCGACGACGACATCGAGGCCCCGCCCGGCTGGCTGGACGCACTCCTGGCCGGAGCACGGTCGGCGGCCAACCGCGAGGTGTTCGGCGGGCCGATCCGGCCGCGGCTCGAGGGCGGGGGCCCGAGGACATGCGGGCGCGAGCAGGTCCCGATCACGACGCTCGACCTGGGATCGCAGGATCGCGACGCCACCCTTGTGTGGTCGGCCAACATGGCCGTCCGCCGGTCGGCGTTCGAACGCGTGGGCGAGTTCGACGAGTCGATCCACGGTCGCGGCGAGGAGGAGGACTGGGAGCGCCGCTACACCGCCGCCGGGGGTCGCATCCGCTACCTGGCGGGCGCCGGGCTCGACCACCGCCGTAGCGGCCCGGACGCGACCGTGTCCGCGCTGGCCCGGGCCGCCTATGCGCTCGGTCGCAGCGCGCGGCGGCACGACGTGCGCAAGGGTCAGGCGCCGCCCATGCGCGGCGAGCTGCGCACCCTCGCCGGCTGCGTCTTCCATACGGTCGTCAACCGGTGCGCCACCGGGATCGTGATGAGCGCACAGGCGTCGGGGCGCGTGCGCGAGACGCTGGCCGGCGGCCGCCGGCGCCCGTGACCGAGCCTCCCGCGCGCGATGACTTCCTCTCGGGGACCAGCGGCCAGGTCTTCGGAGTCCGCGCGACGAGCAAGGCACTTCTCGCCGACGCGCTCGCCGACGCCGGTGTCGTCGCCCGCGGCCTCCCTTGGCGGCTGCGCCGCGCTGGTCGCGCGTGGCCGCGGCGGCGCGTACTGGCGCTGGGGATCGAGCGGGCCGGCGAGCCCAACCTGTTGGCCCGCGCCCGCCGGGAGCTACTGGCCTCGCACCACGATGTGCGCTTTGCCGCCACGACCACCGGCGACCGCGGCAAGTTCGAGAACCTCAACGCGCTCCTCTCCGAGCACCCGGCCCGCGGTCACGACTGGCTGCTGATCGTGGACGACGACGTGGCGCTGCCGCGCGGCTTCCTGGATGGGTTCGTGTTCCTGATCGAGCGCTTCGGACTGCGCCTGGCCCAGCCTGCGCACCGCGCTCGCTCGCACGCCGCCTGGCCGCTGACCCGCCGGCGCCCCGGCAGCCTGTTGCGCGAGACCGCCTACGTCGAGACCGGGCCGCTGATCGCCTTCCAGGCCGAGACCTTCGACACGCTGCTGCCCTTCCCCGAGCTGCGCGCCGGGTGGGGGCTCGACGCCCACTGGGCCGCGCTGGCCCGGGACCACGGCTGGCCGCTCGGAATCGTCGACGCCACTCCGATCCGACACGGCCTGCGCCGGATCGCCGCCTCGTACGACCGCGAGGAGGCGATCGCCGAGGGCCGGCGGTTCCTGTCCGAGCGTCCGTATCTGACCGCGTCTGAGTCGCAGCGAACGCTGGCCACCCACCGGACCTGGGCTTGAAGGTCCTGATCGTCGCTGAGTACTTCCCGCGCGCCGGCGACCCGGTGCTCGGCGTCTGGGCTTACCGCCAGGCCGTGGCGGCGCGCGACGCCGGGGCCGAGGTCAGGGTCCTCGTCCTGCACCGGCCGATCCCCCCGCTGGCCGCGTTGCGCTCGCGCGACCGGCGCGCGGCGCTGGCGCCCGTCCGTCAGCCCCGGCGGGTCGAACTCGACGGGATCGAGGTTCGGTACGTCCGCTACCTCTCGCCGCCGCGCCCGTGGAGCTATGGCTCATGGGGGGCGTGGGCGGCACCGGCGCTCGGCCGGGCGCTCCGGCCACTGGGACGCGAGTTCGCCTTCGAACTCATCCACGCCCACTACGCCGTCCCCGCAGGTGACGCGGTCCGCAGGATCCGCCCCCGGGTCCCGATGGTTGTCTCGGTCCACGGCCACGACGTCCACGGGCCCGGCGCTGGCGGCGCCGGCGTCCGTTCGACGCTGGCCGCAGCCCAGCTCGTGCTCGCCAACAGCGCCGGGACGGCGGCCCGCTGCCGCGAGCTCGGAGCCCGCGCCACCCGGGTCGTGCACCTGGGCGCCGACGTCCCGGCCGAGCCGCGGCCGGGGCCAGTGAGGCCGACGCTCGTCACCGTCGCCCACCTGGCGGCACGCAAGCGCCACGCCGACGTGATCTCGGCGCTGGCCCTGCTGCGCGGCCGTCACCCGGGCCTGCACTACGAGATCGTCGGGGACGGGCCGGAGCGCGAGCGGTTGCAGGCGCTCGCTCACTCGCTCCTGGTCGACGACCTGGTCGAGCTCCGCGGTCAGCTCCCCCACGAGCTCGCCGTGGCGGCGGCGCGGGCCGGGACCCTGTTCGTCCTCCCCAGCGTCGACGAGGCCTTCGGCGTGGCCTACGTGGAGGCGATGGCCGCGGGCGTACCCGCGATGGGCTGCCGGGGGGAGGACGGGCCTGAGGAGATCGCGGCCGCGGGGGGCGGGATCGCACTCATCCCACCCCGCGACGTGCACGCGCTGGCCTCCGAGATCGACGCGCTGCTCCGCGACCCGGCGGCGCTCGAGGCCCTCGGCCGCCAGGCCCGCGAGACCGTGCGGCGCGAGTTCACCTGGGAGCACTGTGGGGTCCAGACCGTCGAGGCGTACCGGCAGGCGCTGGCCGCGCGCTGATCGCCGGCGCCGCTAGGACCCGCGCGGCGCCCGATGGCGGCGACGGCGCAGCTCGGCCACCAGCAGCGCGCTCAGCCGGCGGCTGTTGGCCATTTCGTAGGTCCGCTCGCTCCCTGGCAGCTTCTGCGCCCATCCGTACCACTCGTCCTCACGCACCAGGCGGGTGAACGAGGGGTGCTGCTTGACGATCAGCTCGAACACGGCGCGCAGATGCGGTTCGGTCCGTTCGCTATCCGAGAGCGGACCCAGGGGCTTGCCGTCACCGCTGGGGGCGATCCACGGGTTGTGCTCATAGGTCCACTCGAGGTCGTCCATCAACAGCCAGCCCCCGGGCCGCAGCAGCTTCTCGACCAGTACCACGGCCAGGCCGTCGACGTTGAAGTTCTTGGATCCGTCCAGGTAGCAGAAGTCGTAGAGCGGGACGCAGTTGCCGGCCTGGTCGCTGGACTCCTCGACCTGCTCCTTCAGGAACCAGTTGTACGAGCTGTGCTCGTGCACGATCGTCACGCGATGGGACACGTCGGCGCGCTCGAGCACCTCGGCCGGCGAGGGGTCGTACTCGGCGCCGGCGTGGTCGACCGTGGTCAGGTGACCCGCGCCGTTGGCCTCCAGCGCGGCGGCGATGTAGGCGGCCGACACGCCATGGGCCGTGCCCAGCTCGAGCGCCTGCCCGGGCGAGGTCTTGCGGATGTGCTCATAAACCCTGCGTCCGAGCTCGGGCGACATGAACGGAATCCCCTCGACCCGCTCCGCGACTTCCTCGAAGCCCATCGGAGCATGTTGTCACGCTCCCTACACTCGGGCCGCATCGCCAGCGACACGAGCGCCCCCCAGCAACCGCCGCCGGAGGCCAGCTCCGAGCCTGGCCCACCCGGGTCCGAGCCGTTCCACGGCACGAATCTCCTCGACCGGCTGAGTCGGCGCTCGACCCTCGAGGCCTACTACCGGCACATGCAGGCCCGCGAGCGGCTGATCCTCCAGCGCCGGCTGCGGATCGCGGGCGGCACAGTGCTGTCGGTGGGGTGCGGGTGGCACCCGGGCCGGCACCTGTTCCCGGCGCCGGCCTTCCGGCTCGTCGGGGTCGACGCCGACCCCGACCGAGTCGCGGGGGTCACGGCCACAGGGCGCGCCGACGAGGCGCTGGTCGGCTACGCCGGTCGGCTGGACCTCCCGGACCACTCCTTCGACGTGGTCCTGTACCGCCTGGTCCTCCACCATCTGGCCTTCCAGGGCCCGCTGGCGTCGTACTTCACGGAGGCCGCACGGCTGCTGCGAGCCGGGGGGGCGATGGTGGCGATCGAGCCTGGACTCTGGCACCCGGTCGGGTTGGGTCTGGCGCTTGCCAACCGCGTGGGCGCGGCGACGGCGATCCACGGGACGCCCGACGACATCCCGCTGTCGCCGCCCCGGCTGGTCGCCGTGGCGCGGGCCGCCGGCCTCGAGCCCGAGCTCCACGCGGTCACGTACGCGTGGAGGCGCCTCCCCCCTCAAGTGCAGGCCTCGCTCCGCCCGCTCGACGCGCTCGGCTCGCGACCGCGCGCGGCCGCCTTCGGGCACACGCTGATGCTGATCTGCCGCAAGGCCCACTGATACCCTCGCGGGCACCGTGTCGTCTGTAGTCACCGTGCCCAGGCGCCCAGCGCCCGGACCGGGTCGGGCGGCAGTTTCAGTGCGTGGCCGGGATATCAGCACGGACTTCCTCGCCGGCCTCGGTCTGACGGCGGCGCTCGTCGTGATCGCGTTCGTCGCCTCCGGAGGCGACGACCTCGCTCCAAACACCTGGGTTCAGGTCGCGCTCACCGTCGTCGCGGGCCTGGCCGTGGTGGTGGTGGTGTTGCGCCCCGTGCGCGGCGGTGCGTGGGGCGGGGGCACACTCGTGGCGTTCGCGGCCCTGGCGGCGCTCACGTACGCCTCGATCGCCTGGTCGGTCCAGCCGGCCAACTCGTGGCTCGAGGCCAACCGGACGCTCTCCTACCTGGCCGCGTTCGCCACCGCTCTGGCCCTCGCCCGGCTGGCCCCGAGGCGCTGGCGCGCGCTGGTCGGCGCGATCGCCGCGACGGCGGCGGTGATCAGCGCCTACGCGCTGGTGGTCAAGGTGTTCCCGGCCACGTTTGACCCCAATGACCCGCTCGGCCGGCTGCGGGCGCCGTTTGACTACTGGAACGCGGTCGGCCTGATGGCCGCGATGGGAATCCCGGCCTGTCTGTGGGCCGGGGCCCGGCGCCAGCACGCCCCCGTGCTGCGCGCGCTCTCGGTCCCGGCGATCTCGATTCTGATCCCGGCCCTGGTGCTCTCCTACTCGCGTGGGGCCATCCTGGTCGCCGTGGCCGGGACGGCGTGCTGGTTCGCGCTCGTGCCCCTGCGCCTGCGCGCCGCGCTCGTCCTCGCCGTGGGCGGAGCGGGCGGTGCCGTGATCTCGGCCTGGGCCCTGTCCAGGCACTCGATCACGGCCGATGGCGTCGCGCTCGCGTCGCGCACCAGCGCCGGGCACGTCTTCGGCCTGGTGCTGGTGGTCGCGCTGGCCGTGATGACGCTGGGCGGTTTTGCCGTCACCGTGGCCCTCGAGCGGATCCAGCTCGCTCCCCAGGCACGCCGGCGCATCGGGGGGGTCCTGATCGGCCTCGTCGCGCTCGTCCCGGTAGCCGGAGTGGCCGGGCTGGCCGCGTCGGCGCGTGGCCTGACCGGCGAGGTCTCCCACATCTGGACGACGCTCACCAGCACGAGCGGGTTCGTGGGTGATCAGCCCGGCCGCCTGGTCGACCTGTCCAACAGCCGCCCGCTGTACTGGCACGAGGGCCTGGAGATCGGCGAGCACCACCTGCTGGCCGGCGTCGGGGCACTCGGATTCGCCACCGCCAACTCGGCCACCGCGGCTGGCTCCTCCTACCGGAGCGCGTCCCACGCCTACGTCGGGCACGCCCACAGCTACGTGATCGAGACCTTCGCCGACTTCGGCCTGATCGGGGTCGCGGTGAACCTGGCCCTGCTCGTCGCGTGGGCGATCGCCACCGGGCGGACCCTCGGCTTCCAGTGGCCCCGGCCCAGGCCGCCCACCCCGCTGTCCGACGAGACCGGCCGCGAGCGCGAGGGGCTGCTGACGCTGCTCGCGGTCGTGGTGACCTTTGGCGTCAGCTCGCTGATCGACTGGACGTGGTTCATCCCCGGAACGGCGGTCGCGGCGCTCGTCTGCGCGGGGTGGCTGGCCGGGCGGGGCCCGCTGCAAGCCGCGGCCGAGCCCGCGCCGCGCCGCCAGCTCCTGCGCTCCCCCGGGGCGGCGCTCGGCGTGGCCGGTATCGCGATCGTGGCCATCCTGGCCGTCTGGGTGGTCCTGCAGCCGCTGCGCTCCGCCGACGAGTCGAGCGCGGCCATCACCGCGCTCACGCGCGGCGACACCGGCGCGGCGCTGACCGACGCTCGCCAAGCTACGGCCAGCGACCCGGTGTCGGTCGATCCCCTGTTCCTGCTCTCCGAGATCTACGTCGGCCTCGACGACGGCTCTGCGGCTCGGGGCGAGCTCGTCAAAGCCACATCGCTTCAGCCGTCAAATCCGATCACCTGGACGCAGCTCGGGTGCTACGACCTGAGCCGGCACGCCGCCGGGGCGGCCCAGAGTGAGCTCGCGCGGGCGTTCGCGCTCGAACCCGGCGTGACGGAGATCAAGACCGCGCCAAGCGCGTTCTGCGCCACCCTGTGAGCGGCCCGCGCCACCGGCCACGACGATTTGGAGACCGCGAGCTGTCGATTTAGGCTCCTCCCGTTCGTCCTTGGGACGACCACAATCCTCACAAGGAGGCAGCGATGAAGTACATCCTGTTGATCCACACGGGCAACGGCGCGTGGGACAAGCTCTCCGAGGCGGAGCAGAAGGCGATCTACGGCGAGTACGTGGCGATTTCCAGCTCGCCGGGCGTGGTCGGCGGAGACCAGCTCCAGCCGGCGGCGACGGCGACCACGGTCCGCGTGCAGGACGGCCGGACGCTGACCACCGACGGACCGTTCGCCGACACCAAGGAGGAGCTCGGCGGGTACTACCTGCTCGAGGCCGGCGACCTCGACGCCGCCATCGAGCTGGCCGCCCGCATCCCGGCCGCTCGACTGGGCGGCGCCGTCGAGGTTCGCCCGCTGGTGGAGATGTAGTGCCCTGATCGAGCAGGCCTTCCGTGACGAGTGGGGTCGCGTCCTGGCGGCCCTGATTGGCTTCCTCGGCGACTTCGACCTCGCCGAGGAAGCCGCACAGGAGGCGTACGCCATCGCCGCCGAGCGCTGGCCCCGCGACGGCACGCCAGCCAACCCGCGAGCCTGGCTGATCACCACCGCCCGCAACCGGGCGATCGATCGGATCCGGCGCGATCGAACGCTGGAGGCGAGAAGCCGTCTGCTCGGCCGGCCCGAAGCCGTCGAGGACGACGTGGACGATCCCATCAGCATTTCCGACGAGCGGCTCGAGCTGCTCTTCACGTGCTGTCATCCGGCGTTGGCGCTCGACGCCCAGGTCGCGCTGACCTTGCGGACGCTCGGGGGCCTGAGCACGGACGAGATCGCCCGTGCCTTCCTCGTCCCCGAGGCGACGATGGCCCAGCGCCTGGTCCGGGCCAAGCGGAAGATCAAGCTCGCCGGGATTCCCTTCCGCGTACCCGATGATCACCTGCTTCCCGACCGCCTGGCCGCCGTCCTGGCCATCGTCTACCTGATCTTCAACGCCGGCTACGACGGCCACGGCGAGCTGGCCCCCGAGGCGATCTCCGTGGGCCGCGCCCTGGCCGAGCTGATGCCCGACGAGCCCGAGGTCCACGGCCTGCTCGCGCTGATGCTGCTCCAGGACGCTCGGCGCGAGGCGCGCTTCGCCGACGGCGAGCTCGTGCTCTTGGCCGACCAGGACCGCGGTCGCTGGGACCGCGGGCAGATTGCCGCCGGTCGGCTCTCGCTCGATCGCGGGCTCGCGCTCCGCGGCCACGGGCCCTACGTGATCCAGGCGGCGATCGCCTCGCTCCACCTCGAGGATCGGCGCGATTGGCCCCAGATCGCCGCCCTGTACGCCGCGCTGGCCAGGCAGACGGGCTCGCCGGTGGTCGAGCTCAATCGCGCCGTGGCCCTGGCCCAGACCGACGGACCCGAGGCCGCGCTGGCGGCCATCGACGTCCTCGAACTCGACGGCTACCGGTACTTCCACTCCGCCCGCGCCGACTTCCTGCGCCGCCTGGGCCACCACGAGGAGGCCCGGCGTGCCTACACCCGCGCGCTGGAGCTAACCGACTCGCCGCCGGAGCGACGCTTCCTGAGCCGCCGGCTCAGGGAGCTGAACCAGGCCAGCGTCTGAGACCGCGGCCGGCCTGGAGTCCGGCACGAGCACCGGCTGGTGGATCAGCTGGGCGCCGCGGTACTCGTCGAGCCGACGGTCGACCACATGCGGGCGGCAGTACACGACGACCTCGTGGCCGCGGGCGCTCAGGCGCGCAGCCAGCTGCTCGACTGCCGTCTCGAAGCCGCTGTAGGAGGCCGGGATGCCTCTGGTGCCCAGGATCGCGATCTTCATGCGCGCCCAGGGTACGGTCTCGGGCGCCGCTCCGCGCCGGGAAGGAGCTCAGCTCTTGGTCTGCGGCCAGTCGATCCGGTCCTGCAGATCGCCCACAGCGAGATTCAGCGCACCGCTTAGGTCGACTGGGCGGTAGGCGCCCTCGTGAAGCGCGAGTCAGCTCACCGACCGCTGTTGCGGATCGACGATCAGGACCTCGTCAACGCGATGGGCGGCGTAGAAGGGGAGCTTCTGCCACGTCTCGTCGCCGACCTGGTAGCGAGCAGGAGGCCCGAGCGGTGGACGGACATCCCGAGCTGCCGGGGCCACCGCGTGTCCGAGTCGAGGATGGCTCACGCGAGGCACGGGGCACTTGGACATTCCAATGACCCGTGCCGGACATCCCGTGACCCGACCCGGGACCTCCCGATAACCTCCTACAGATGAGCACCAGCAACCTCGGCGTCTCGCCGCTGCGCGGCATCGTCTACGACTGTTTGATCGTTCCCGTTTACGTGGTCACCCGCCGGCCATTCGCCGTTGCCCGGACCGCCGGGACGCGTCTCGGCCGCTGGCTCGGCTCGCTACGTCTGCACGGGTTGTGTCTCTAAGCCGGTTCAGGTTGCGTAGACGAGATCTGCGCGACGGTCTCGAGTTGGCGCGGGTGCTTGCGGGCTCCCGGCTGAAACCCATATCGGCGATGGTCCGAGTCCGAAACGAAGAGGAATTCCTCGCTGCCAGCATCCACTCGATTGCCGCTGTGGTGGACGAGGTGGTGATCATCGACAACGCCAGCACCGACGGAACTCAAGAGGTAATCCGCACGCTCGTCCGCGAGCTTCCCTGCGTCCGGTGGGCTTCATACCCCCACCGGCTTGCAAGGGCCGGGCAGGAAAATCGCGACGCTGTACGCGAGGGGGATCGCGCTTTGGACCGCCGCCTATCGACGTTAAACAACCGCTCGTTGAGGGAGTGCAGGTATCCCTTCGTCCTCAAGTGGGATGGGGACATGGTGGCAGGAAACACGTTTGCCTCAGCAGTAGCGGAGTGGCGGTCAGGTCCCTACCTATCGATGCGCTTCATGGGTTTGAACCTACATGAAGATCGTGTGCACTTACTTGGCGCGCGCAGTTACGATCCGGCGGTGGTGGGTCGCCCTCTGTCCGGTGACAGAGTGCCAGGGTGGGCGTTGCGGATGACC
Organism: uncultured Solirubrobacterales bacterium; assembly: GCA_963704385.1. Taxonomy (GTDB): domain Bacteria; phylum Actinomycetota; class Thermoleophilia; order Solirubrobacterales; family Solirubrobacteraceae; genus Palsa-465. The sequence continues at coordinate 2,139,539 of OY969904.1, read as the reverse complement.
TACTGCGATACCGAGCTTCGCGTGTTCCCTCACTTTCTCGCCTGGTTCGATGACAGTAAATGGTGGTGGTGCTCGAGTCTGCGAAGCCCGTTCAGGTTTCGCTTTGGTCGGGTATCAGGCCGCCTCGCAAACTGGTATAGGCTCGACGTGGCCAATCCGCTTTATCTGCACCTCAAGTACTGGAAACGGTTTCCCCATACAAATCACTCGCCCGACCTCGAAGCGATGATCCGAAACAACACCGCGGTCGGCCCTCCCATCCCGGAGGAGTGGCGCGGAGTGCTGGCAGAGCGCGGGCTCCTAGGTGGAACATAATCTTCGGACTGCGCCATTGCTCCGGGGCCGCCGACCCGGCCCGGTCGCGAGCCGGACACCGAAATACGTGACTACACCAGATCCGCGCGCTCGCGGCGTGAGACAGTGCCGGTATCGTATCCCCTTCCGATGAGCCATCAGCCCTCTGGGGAGCCACCTGCTCGTGAGTTTGACAATGACGTATGCCGGCGTGACAGCAATCGCGTGCCGGTCGCGCTCGTGGCCGTTATTGGGCCGTTTGCTCACGATCTAGTCTCCCCGCTCGTCACCTATTACTCCGGACTGGGTGTCACCGAGTTCCGTATTGGCGTTCACATCCCAACGGACACCCCTGCCGCACATAGCGAGCGGCTGCTGGCCGCCTGCGAGCCCGTGATTGGCCGCCCCGATCTGATCTCTCGGGGACGCTGGGGGCCTGATGCCAAGCGTGCTCTGAGCGACCGTCTCCGTGCTCTTGCCGTCGCCGACTGGCATGTCCTCGCCGACGCTGACGAGTTTCAGTTCCATGATGGTGGCATCGAGTCCACGATCGGGCGGTGTCTTGCCAGTGGAGTGCCATTCACCACCGGGCTATTGGTGGACCGGCTATCGACTCGAGGAGACATGCGACCGGGCGGGCGCACGCCAGCCGAGCTCGACGAGCGATTTCCGGTGGGGTGCTTCCTCACTGCGCAGCTTTTAGACGGCGATCCGCGGAAGATCACCGTAGCTCATCGGGAGGTACACACCTCCGTTGGTAGCCACGTTACTTCAAGCCACGCGCATTTCAGGCATCCCGCTCCCCTGCCTGTACATCATTTCAAGTGGCGCGCCGGTGTCGGCGAGTACCTGTCGCAGCGGGCGGGCGGGTACTGGGGCACTCCTCTACCGATAGAGCGTCGCGTGCGTAACGAATCCCTGACCGCCCTGAGATTGCTGTCGCACGGGCTTCGCCCCGGAAAGGTTGGGCTAGCGGCGTTCCCCGTGTCCCTCGGGGAGCTGCCGGTAAATTGGGAAGAAATCGCCGGGCCGATCTGGCGCTATTGGCAGATTGACCGGTGGCGCATGAGGGCACGGCGCAGGCGGCTGCGTGTCGCTGGCACGAAGTTGCTGCGCCGATCTCGCGCTGCCGGCAGGTTGACCGGTGGCGCATGGCGCGCTTCGAGACGTGGGGGCTAACAATGACACCCTCCATAGACACGCCGGCCTGATGACGCCGTTGCCAGACCCGGTCGTGTTTGTCGGAGGTTCGGAACGCTCCGGTACGACCTTGTTGCGAAATATGCTAAGCGCGCATCCGGGTTTGGCGATCCCCGACGAGAGCCCGTTCGTTTACCAGACCTACCGACTGCTGGCGAACCGTGGGCAGCTCGATGATCTCGATCTCGCGTGGCGGCTGATCCACGAGAGCGACCGCTTTCGTCAATGGGGGCTGCCCTCAGCCGAGGTTCAGCGGCTTCTCTCTGACCACCCGCCGACGTGCTACGCCGACCTCGTCCGCGCATTGTTCGCGGCGTACGCGCGATGGCGAGGTAAGCAGCAATCTGGGGATAAGACGACCGGTAATGCGCTGAGGTTCACCTGGCTCGCGGTTCACTTCCCGGCCAGCCGCTTCGTCCATCTCTTGCGCGATCCGCGCGAGGTGTGCATGTCGCGGGTGGTTCAGATCTTCAACAACGGCGGGCTTCCGGGCGCTGCTCGCCACTGGCGTGCCCACGTCGCGGCGGCTCGGGCAGCCTCGGCTGTGCTAGGGGACCGGATGCTCGAAGTCCGCTACGAGGCCCTTGTAAGCGAGCCGAGAGAGCAACTCGAGCGGCTGTGCGCATTCATCGGGATTCCCTTCAACGACTCGATGCTCAGCTACAGCGAGTCGGCCGAGGCAATACCCCGGCACGACCCGGGTGTTCATGCGCGCCAGCCTCTCCAGGATGGGCTCCGCCGGTGGCGCCAGGAACTGAGCGTCGACGACGTCTCGGTAATCGAGTTCATCGCCTCTGGGCTGATGGACGAGGTCGGCTACCCACGTGAGCTTGGGAGGCTCACGCCTCGAGCCGCCGCGGCGATCGCGCGGGAGGCGGCGCGTCAGGGTCATCGGGAGTGGCTGCATCGCGGAGCACCGGTGGTAGGTGGGATGCTGCGACGCGTGCGTGCCGGAGCGTGGTGACCACGGATCTTCCGCCGTCGTGGCGGCAAGAATCCGGTTCGGGCAAGGTGGCCACGGGGCTGAGCGTGGTGATCTCCGTACACAACGACGCCGAACAGCTCGAGCGCTGCCTGCGAAGCATGGCCCCGCAACGGTCACTCCTCAGCGAGGTGATAGTTGTCGACGACGGGTCCTCCGACACGAGTGGCGAGGTGGCTCGGGCCGCCTGCTGCGATGTCATCACGCTGCCTCGCCGTCGCGGTCTGAAGGCGGCGCGCAACGTGGGTGCGAGCAGGGCAGCAGGTGAGATCCTCGTGTTCATCGACGCCGATACGACCGTGCGGCCGGGGTGGGCGGGCGCATTGCGCGCGGCGTTCGCCGATGGTGCGTCGCTCGCGGGCGGTGGGATCACTTGGCCGGAGCCCCATTCGCTCGCCGAGCGGCTTCGCAGTGGCGGATACTGGCACGACGAGACGGCACGCAACGGTTTTCTCCCGTTCGTTTCCGGTGCGCACTTCGCGATCCGCCGAGAGATCTTCGTGGCGCTGGGCGGCTTTGACGACAAACCGATATCGGAGGACCTCGATCTGTCCTTCCGGGCCCAACTGGCCGGCTACGATGTCTCATTCGTACCCAAGGCCGAGCTCGTGCACTGGCCGCGCCGGTCGGTGCGCGGCCTCTTGCGTCAGCGGATGCGGCACGCCCGATCAAGACGATTCGCCGATTACAAGTACCGCCTGTTCCCATTTGCGCGCAGCAATCGCGGGCGCTACAGCGCGACCGGTGCGCTCGCGGCCTCGGCAAAGCGCACGCTGATCGCGGGTACATCCGCCGACGCGGCCGGCTTGAGCCTGCCCGCGCTACGAGCCGTCGCCACGATGGCCGCGCGACTCGGGGTGTTGAGGGCAGAACTCGAGCTCACGCTGGGACTCGTGGCGCTACCGAAGCCGGTTCGAGCAAGGGATCACGAGCAACAGAACACCGCTTCCCCGCTTCCCGGGCGGCCAGCGCTTCTGCTCGTGGGGGACGATCGGCTCGTGATGAAGGCCCTCAAAGTGGGGTTAACAGGGAGCCGTCGGCTTAGGCTCGGACCGCCTGGGCTCGAGCGCGAAGCCCTGGAACGGTGGGATGATCCGGCGCCGTGGTCGCTGCGGCTGGCCCGAAAGGCCGTCCGGGAAGGCTGGCGTGTGGCGCTGGAGACGACCGCGCTACGAATCGAGCGCGAACACCCAAGGACGTGGGGAGATGCTTTCCTAACGCTGCACCGAGTCAACGCGTGGGCGCACGAGCGGCCCTGCTTCGCTCTCGCGGCCTTTGGCGACCCCGGCTGGCAGCTGGCCAATAAGCTTCCAGACGTCCCGCTCGTCGTGGCCGGCAGGCACCACGGTTGCCCGTCGGACCGAATCGTGCTCCAGGTCAGTCGCGCCGACCTCCTGCGCCGGCGACGCGAGCTATTCAAGACCCTGGCGTTGGTGCGTGACCAGGCGATTGATGGCGCCACCAACCGGTAGCGAAATGAGCCGGCTTGGCTCGCCTGGGCGAGAGGCCGTCCGGGTCGCGCGGCGGTGGCGGACCCACTTGCTGCATCTCCTGCCTGACTATTTGATCATCGGTGCCCCAAAGTGCGGCACCACTTTCTTGCAGGCGGCGCTTACCGAGCACCCTGCGATCACGCGTGATCAACCGCAAAAAGAGGTCCACTACTTCGATCGACACTTCGATCGCGGGACGTCGTGGTACCGATCGCATTTCCCGACGCGCGGAGCACGGGCGCGCATCCGCCGCGCTCACGGCGAGTTCGCCACAGGGGAGCGATCGCCCGACTACCTGCTTGATCCTGACGTACCCGACCGGGTCCGCGGCCTGTTACCGGACGTCAAGCTCATCGTCCTCCTCCGCAATCCCGTCGACCGGGCGCTGTCTAATTACCACCACCAGAAACGTCGCGGCCAGGAGGAGCTTTCCTTCGAGGAGGCCCTGGCCTGCGAGCTTCGACAACGTGACGTGCTGCGCGAGCCCACAGGAAGCAACTCTCCGCGGAACCGGCTCGGCCGGACGTATCTTGCTCGTGGCCTGTATGCAGAGGTACTCGAACGTTGGCTGAGCGTTTTCGGCCGTGACCAACTCCACGTGACGCTCAGCGAGCGGCTCTTCGCGGACCCAGTGCAAGAGGTTTCTGCGATCGAGCGGTTCATCGGGGTTGCCCCGGTGGCACCAAAGAACCTTGAACCCCGCAACACGGGCATATACGAGCCCATGCCTTTGGAGCTTCGCGCGCGGCTGCAAGGCTTCTTTGCCGCTGACGTGGCGCGGCTGATAAACGTGCTCGGCGAGGATCCGGCCTGGTGGTAGCTCCGGGCGAGCCCGTGTAGAGCCGCAAGGGCCTCCTGAAGCCCACGGGCGAGTCAGGCAGCCGCGCCGGACTGGGAGCGATCCAGATCCGCATGGCGAGTGAGCGCGCGGACGGTTTGCTGCGCGACGACATCCCAGCTTGGCAGCTGCGCACCGCGCCTGCGAGCCACCGTTCGCTTCGCAGCGGCGCTCGCCGGATCCGACGCGGCTCGGGAGAGCGCGTCGGCCAGCGAGTCGGCGTCGCCCGGCACGAAGAGCCACCCGGCCTCCTCATCGCCCAGCAGATCGACCACCGGCGCCAGCCGAGAGGCCACCGCCGGCACGCCGAGAGACAGGGCGAGCACGAGCGACGCCGAGGTCCAGACCTCGCTGCGTGCCAGGACGAAGGCATCCGCCATCTCGAACAGCTCACCCACGCGCTGGTGCGGGATGTCTTCCGCAATCAGCCGGATCCTGCCGTCTTCATGCGCCGTCCGCTCCAGACGGCGCCGCGTCGGGCGGTGGGACACGACGCCCGCCATCACAAGGCATGCCTCGGGCAGAGCAACCGACGCGAACGCATCGAGCAGCACGCCCACCTGCTTGTCGGCTCGCATCTGACCAAAGCTCAGGAACACGAAGGCCTCCGGCGAGATCCCCAGCTCCGCCCGGATCTCGCCGGCCGGACGACCGGGCGTGTATACGCCCTCGAAGGTCCCGTGCGGGACGACGTCGATCCTCAGCTGCCTCCCAAGCTCGGCCCGTAGGCGGTCCGCGATCGCATCGTTGTGCGCGAGTAGCGCTGAACTCGCCCGAGCCAACACGGCCCGGCCGGCGCGATCAATCCCCGCCCAGCGACGGGCGCGAACGTCGTGGACCGTCCAGACGATCCGGTATCCAAGGGCCCGAGCACACGCCAACCACAACGTGAAGCGGCAGAGCTGGATCACAGCGAGCACCTGCGTGAGGCCACCCACCGTCCTTCGCTTAGCGAGGCACGGGGCGTAGTACTTGTCCGGCCGCCAGTGGAAGTGTAGGAATCGCACCGTGCGCCTGAAGCGCCACAGCGATCCAAATGTTGGACCCGGGAGGTACACCCGCGGGAACCCGCGTTCGGCCAGCGCCGCATACAAAAGCTCGAAGTAAGGATTAGTTGTTCGGCCAGGCGGCGGGAACTGTGCCACCGATCGACGAATGACCTCACCGCCGCCCTCGCGATCCACGCTTACGACACCCCCTGTCAAGCTATGGCGACTGAGCCGGCCTCGATCAGCGACTGCAATCGGCCGGCTTGCAGTTGCGCGAGCCCGTCCCAGGTGCCGCTTTCGACAACGCGACCGGCGTCGAGCACGACGATCTGATCGGCGTCCCGCACCGTCGAGAGCCGGTGGGCGATCAGCAGGATTGTCGTCTGCCCTCTCAACGACGACAGCGCGGTGCGGATCGCGAGCTCGTTTTCGGTGTCCAGTGAGCTGGTCGCCTCGTCCAAGAGCAGCAGTTCTGGTTCCCGCAGCAAGGCTCGCGCCAGCGCGAGCCGCTGGCGCTCCCCGCCTGAGAGTCGGGTTCCCCGGTCTCCGACCACGGTCTCCAGACCCTCAGGCAGACCGCGGACGAACTCGGCTGCGTTCGCCAGCCGCAGCGCACCCCAGAGCTGTGGCGCCGTCGCCTCCGGTCGGGCCCAGCGCAGGTTCACCTCGATCGTTTCGTGGAACAGGAACGGCTCTTGGGGCACGAGGCCCACCGAGCGACGCCACGCGAGCAGGCGCTCCCGCGTCAGAGGTCTGCCGTTCACGGTCACCTGGCCGGCGGTGGGAAGGATCAGGCCGGCCACCAGGTCGCAGACTGTCGTCTTGCCTGCGCCCGATGGGCCGGCGAGCGCGATCGTGCAGCCTGGGGGCAGTACGAGCGAGACTCCGCAGAGCGCCTCCGTCCGGTCGCGCCGTGGTCCGGGATACGTGAAATGGACCCCCTCGAGAGCTACTCCTGTTCCGATCCCAATCCGGCGCTGCGAGTGAACGGCTAGGTCCGGTATCTCTCGCGCTCCCTCGCACTCGGCAATCATCGAGGTCACCTCGTCGAATGCCGGCAGCGCCTGGGCGAAGACCTGGATGTTCGACTGCGAGGAAACGATTTGCGAGACCACGCGGTTGAACACGAGCGCGATTACCAACAGCGAGCCCACTGGCACGTGCACGACTCGGACGGCCACATACACGGTGAGCCCCAGCAGCACGGCCGTCAGAGTCCCCTGCACGGCAGTGGCCACGCCGTTGGCCACCGCAAAGGAGACCTGGGCGTCACGGGCCCCCGAGATAGCCTCGTTATACGCCGCCACGTGCTCGTGCTCGCGGCCATAGGCCTTGGCCAGCTTGAGCGCATCGAGAAAGCCGTTCGCCAGCCGCATCGCCTGGCGGTTCAGCTGAATCAGCTCAGCGCCGAGGCGACGACTGCGATGCACGAGGGGCCACACCACGGCCACGAGCGCCGTCCCGCTCGCAACCGCCAGGGCCGTCATCGGGGGCGAGATCTGGACCGCTGCCCACAGCTGCGCCACCACGATGATCGCGGCGACGATAACGCCGAACAGGGCCGCGACACCGGCTCCGACCGATGCGACGTTGACGCCCAGGACCGCGAGCAGATCCGCTCGGCGCAGACTCATCAAGTGCCGCCATTCCGCTCGTGACACGGCCGCGTACAACCGGCCGCGCAGATGGTTGACGAAGTCCAGACGGAAGCGGGCCGTGAGCACACCCTGATAGGCGTTCAGCGCCATGCTCGCAGCTGTCACAACAACGTAGATCGCCATGACCGTCGCGAGCGTTGGCCGCAGCCCGACAGCGAGAAACAGGTGCTGCGTCCAGCGAGAGATTTCTTTGGAGCCGCCTACGCCGACGGCGCCCAGCAACGGAACCAAGAGCAATACCCCGAGAGCCTGGAGCAATCCTGTGGCTGCCTGCACGGCGAGGACCCACGCCAGGAGTCCGCGTCGTTCTCCCGTCAGGGCGGCCACGAAGCCACGTACGCCCAGACGAGGCGCGTAAGGAACACCGGCGCTCGAAGTCATCCGCCGCACCGCTCGGGTCCGTGCAGCTCGCCGCTAGTCATCCTGAGCTGTGCCCCCTTCGATATGCCCGAACGCCTAGCGGCGGATAACGCCAGCAACGCGAGCGCAAATGGCACGTCATCGATCAGGTACCTCCGGGTTAGCCGGCGCGGCTCGCTCGCTAGCCGGAACAGCCATTCGAGGCCGGCGTGCTGCATCCAAAGCGGCGCTCGGGGCAGGACGCCGGAAGCGAACTTGATCGCGGCGCCACAAGCCACAAACCAGGACCCTTGCAGGACGGCCGTTAGATCGGCGATCAGGCGCTCCTGCTTGGGAAACCCAAGCCCGACGTAGACGATGTCAGGTGCCGCCGCCAAGAGCCTGTCGCCGATGGAGGCGATCCCCGCGGCCGTTGCAGCGAATCCCGCGGGCGGAGAACAGGTGCCAGCCACCCGCAAGCCGGGGAAGCGACGGCAGAGCGCGCTTGCAGCCAGTTCGGGTACGCCCGCGTCGCCGCCGAGCAAATAGATCGATCGCCGCTCTCGGGCCGCGGCCTCGCTCAGAGTCAAGATCAACGACGAGCCGGCGACGCGCTCGGGGAGCGGCGTTCGGTGCAGCCTAGCGGCCCATACCACAGGCATTCCGTCGGGGACCACAAGGGACGCTCCGCTGATCAGACGCTGAAGGGCGGGGTCGCGCGAGGCGGCACGCCAGATATCAACGTTCAGGGTGCTGATCCAGCCACCCCCTCCGTCGCGCAGCTGATTGAGAACGTGCTGCACCACCTGCTCCTCGGTGAGCTGGTCGATGGCCAGACCCAGGAGCCCGATGCGGGCAGTCACGCTGTCGGCCAGCAGCTCCGCCGCGCGGGCATCCCTTCTCCCAAGCTGCGTGTGGCCCCGGCGATGTAGACCAGCCTCCGTAGTGCGCGCCCCTTCACCGACTCCGTGGTGGTGCGTTAGCTTTCCTTTACCCTACCCCATCCTGCAGTAGCGGGGATAGGTTTTGCTGTGCGAAGGTCTGGCCAATCCCGGAGCTTGACATCGGGTCCCGTGCACGCGCCTCAGCACATCGCTCGAAAAGGATCCGAGGTGCCGACCATACGCCTGTGGCCGTCCGTCACCGTCGTGGTGCCCACGCTCGGTGACAGGTGCGAGCTGCTTGGGCAGGCGCTGCGCTCAATTCAGAGCCAGGATTACCCCGGAGCGATCGAGTGCATCGTGGTGCTTGACCGCCGGCCGACCGGCGTCACCCGGTTGCGTCAAGGCAATGCGGGGTCGGTGGACGCCGTCAGAGCGGTCGCCGCGGTCGAGGGAGCTCGCGTTCTCGAAAATCAACGCGCACCAGGGTTGGCCGGTGCGCGCAACACCGGCTATTTGTCCGCAACCGGGGACCTTCTCGCCAACTGCGACGATGACGACTACTGGCTTTCCGGCAAGCTGCGGGCGCAGGTGATGGCGCTCGCGGCCGAGCCCTCGGCCGCGCTGTGCTGCTGCGGGATCATCGTCGAGTACGGCAACAGGCTGACAGAGCGGGTACACCCGGCGGCCGTCGTGACCTTCGGTGATCTGCTTCGGTCCAGGATCATGGCCTTGCACGCGTCCGGGTTCGTAGCACGCCGGGCGATGCTGCTAAGCGATATCGGGCTGGTGAGCGAGGAGATCCCAGGCGGCCTGGCCGAGGACTACGAGTTGCTGCTGCGGACTGCTCGCCTGACGCCGGTTCTCAACGTCCCCTACCCCTTCGTCCGCGTTCGTTGGCACACGTCGCGAAACGCCATGCACCCCAACTGGCCGCTGGTCGCGAAGGCGCTGCCATGGCTTCTGGATCAGTATCCGGAATCTCGCTCCGTGCCTGCCGGGTATGCCCGCATCGCCGGTCAAGTGGCTTTCGCGGCGGCGGCCAGCGGGTCAAGTCTCGAGGCTCTGAAGTGGGTACGCAGGGCGATAGGCGCCAACCCGCTCGAGCCTCGGGCATATATCGCCATGGCCGTAATGTCAGGACTGGTCGAGCCGGACGCCGTGATGCGCTGGCTGCACCGTCGAGGGCGAGGGATCTAAAGGCCTGAGCGCGGTCAACGTGGCGTCCGCCCGGTTCGGAACCTGCGAAACCTTCGCCACACGGCGGGCAATCTATCCGGCCTAAAGGTGGGTCCGCGACAATCGGCCCATGCCCGGATATGTGGATATCCACGCCCACGTCCTCCCGGGGATCGACGACGGCCCGTCCGATCTGGAGGGAGCGCTAGCGTTGGCTCGCGCGGCGGCTGGGGCCGGGATCGTGACGATCGCCACCACGCCGCACCTGCGCCCGGACTTTCCCGACGTCCACGTGCGCGAGCTGGCCGACCGCGCCCGGTTGGTCCGCGAGGCGATCGAGCGCGAGCAGATCCCGATCCGGCTCGTCCAGGGTGCCGAGGCGTCGCTGACCTGGGCCCTGGAGGCCCCCGCCGAGGAGCTCGCGCTGGCCAGCTACGACCAGCGCCGAACCGACGTGCTGATCGAGACGCCGGCGCTCAACGTGGTCGGCCTCGACCGCCTTCTGTACGAGCTGCGGGCCAAGGGCTACCGGGTCACGCTGGGCCATCCCGAGCGCAGCCCATATTTCCAGCACGACGACGCGCTGCTGCGCGAGCTGGTCGACCAGGGGGTGCTGCTCCAGATCAACGCCGACTCGCTCCTCGCCTCCGGCGGCTCGCGGACCGGCAAGCTCGCCCGCCACCTGTGCCAGGAGGGGCTGGTCCACGCCATCGCCTCGGACGGGCATCGCGGCGAGCGCTGGCGGCCAGTAACCGTACTCGCCGACGGCGTCTCGGCCGCGGCCGAGCTCGTCGGACCCGAGCGGGCCCAGTGGATGGCCGAAGCGGCGCCGGGCGCGATCATCGAGGGCGCGGAGCTGCCCGACGCCCCGGAGATCGTCCCCCAGCGCCGCGTGCGCAGGCTGTTCGGCCGCCGCTGAGACACACCGCCCGCGGTAGACCTCTCCGATCGCTTGCCCCATTCCTGCTTCACTTCCGCCTCGATGCCTACAGCCATCGTCACCGGTTCGGGAGGGCTGATCGGCTCTGAGTCCGTCCGTCACTTCGTGCAGGCGGGCTACGACGTGATCGGCTTGGAGAATGACTCACGTGCTGTTTTCTTCGGTCCGTCTGCCTCTACCGCTCACACCACCAGACGCCTGCTCCGGGAATACGGCGACTCGTTCCGCTCGCTCGAGATCGACATCCGCGACGGCGATCGGGTGGAGCGGGTATTTGCCGAACAGTCGAAGTCGCTTGACCTTGTGATCCACACCGCGGCACAGCCCTCTCACGACTGGGCGGCATCTGCGCCGCAGGTCGACTTCGCGGTGAACGCTAGTGCAACCCTGAACCTGCTCGAGGCCACCCGCCGACACGCACCGTCCGCGAGTTTCATCTTTTGCTCCACCAACAAGGTCTACGGCGATCTCCCGAACTACCTCCCGTTGGTGGACCTTGGTGACCGGCTCGAGCTGCCAGAGGACCACCGCTATTACCGAGGGATCGACACGTCGATGTCGATCGATGCGTCGACACATTCGCTGTTCGGTGTGTCCAAGGCAGCCGCAGACCTGCTGGTTCAGGAGTACGGCCGCTACTTCGACATGCCGACCGTGTGCTTCCGAGGCGGATGTCTCACCGGTCCCAACCACGCCGGGGCGCAGCAACACGGCTTCCTTTCATACCTGATGCGTTGCACAATGACCGGGGAGCCATACACCGTGTTCGGTTACGGTGGCAAGCAGGTACGTGACAACATTCACTCGGCCGATCTGGTCGCTGCGTTCGAAGCGTTTCATCGAGCGCCGCGCCCAGCGAGCGTCTACAACGTGGGCGGCGGCCGCGAGAGCAACTGCTCGGTGATCGAGGCGATCGAGCTGTGCCAGACGATCGCCCAGTCAGAACTTCGTTGGGACATCGTTGATCAGAATCGCATCGGAGATCACCGCTGGTGGATCTCCGACCTCGAGCCTTTCCGCCGCGACTACCAAGATTGGCAGATCACCTACGACGTCGAGGCGATCCTGCAACAGATTCACGTTCAGAACGCCGACGTGTGGACAGCGACGCAATAGTTTCGCCTTCAGCGAGTTGCGCTTTCCCGCCGATAGGCTAGGTCAGTACGCCATGCGTCGATCAATGGTAGGTCTGTCGCCAGGGTGATGGCGGAGGCAGACGAAGCCCGTCTCTGAGCCAACGCTCCCACTCGCCGCGGTAGAGGCACTGGCGCAGGTAGCCTCGCCTGGCTTGGCGGACAGCGCGCCAGCTCACGACCCGGGTGGCGCCGTGCTTGCGCATGATCCGCCAGAGCTCGCGCTCGTGCACGCTCAAAGGGAGGTGCGTGGTGAGGCGAAACGAGCTCCGGTGGTCCCGGTATAGATACAGACACTCTGGGATTGCGCGGAACACCGCTCCATGCTCGGCCATCGACCAGGGAAAGTCGAAGTCGTCGACGCCGACCGAGTTCAGGCGCTCATCCATGCCTCCGAAGTCGAGAGCCAACGACCTGCGCCAGCACAGGAGGTGCTTTACCGGTGAGGGCGAGCCAAAGTGCTCCAGACGCACGTCGCTCCGACTGAGGTACACCGAGCTCACCGGCACACTGCCCTCGTCGATCACGAGACGAGAGGAGTGAAAGAAGTCAACCTCGGGATGGCTGGCGATATTGCGACGGAGCACCTCGACCGCCTCCGGCGCCCACTTGTCGTCCCCGAGCAGGATGGCGACGAACTCTGTCTCGGCGTTGCGCATACCCGTGTTGAAAGCGCCCGCAAGCTTGCACCGATCGTTGACGATCAGCCCAATGCGTGCATCTCGTAGGTAGTCGGCGGTGGTGGCCCGCACGTCGGCTTCGCAGTGCGACTCGGTCACAATCAGCAAGCGCCACGTGTCGTTCGTCTGTCCGAGCACCGAATCGATCGCCTCTCGCAGATAACCGTCGTGATACGACCTGACGGGCAGCAGAACGGTGATCGTGGACGACAGCAATGAGTTGCCCCTGCTGAGGAGAGGTCGGTTTGTTCTACACCAAACGTGGCGCCGGCGCCAGCGCCGGAAAGTAGGGGTCAGGATACTCGGCGGACTCCTACGAGATCATCGTCGTCGACGCCGCGTCCACCGACGACACCCACCAGCGCGTGGGCTCGCTGTTGGTCGGGCGCGAGGCACCCCCAGTCCGATACCTTCACCAGGGTTCCACGCGATCCTCGCCCCCTGCACGCATGGCTTGAGCGACTCGCCCGCCAGATCGGGCTGTTGTGCGGAGCGGTTTCACGGCTCCGGCAGAGCTAGACGGCGCTGCCGAGCGTTATCTCGGCCGCGACCTCGTTCAGTGTTCGGAGCTCGGCAAGCCCGGTGATCTGCTCCAGGAAGCTGTGGTACTGGGGCAGCCAATGTTGGGCGTAGCAGTCGTGCAGGCTGATAGCGGTGAAGTCACTGTCGGCCACGAGTTGGCGAGCGCCCGCTGCCCAATCGTCGAACGACGCACCGGGACTGCTGTGGAGTGCAAAGTCATCCCGGGCGATCGGCAGCCGGACGAGTCCGTTGCGCAGAACGGGTCGGGATGTGCCGAGCGATCGGACCGAGCTGGCAAGCCATTCGAAGTTGTGAAACAGCAGTTTCCGGTCGGTCAGCTCCCGAGTGATCACCGACCGCGGCGGCCGGTAGCCCTTGATGCGATAGTCGACCTGTCGACAGCGCGGCAGCTGATTCCGGCGCTTGAGGCGATGATCGAAGGAGTGGAATGCGACGCAGTGGCCGTTCGCCTCGATCCCCGCTCGCACCTCGCCCATGATTGAGCCGACGACGCAGTAGGTCGCCCTTACTCCGAGCGCCGCCTCGGCCTCGCACATGGCTCGCAACGCCCTCGGTGCCATTCGCTCGGCTTGGCGGGCGAACGCCGGATCGACATCCTCGTGCCCGATTCCACGCTCGATGTCGTGGCAGATGCACACGGTCTTCGGCAACCGGTGCGCCTGGGTTACGCGATCCGGCACCACGATTCGATCGCGCACAGCCGAGAGGTCGAGCACCCACCACTCGCGCTTCGCCGTCGGCGCAAACAGTGAGTTGATCGTCGTGTCGTAGATGCGGTCGAAGATGGTGTAGTCGACATTGCGGGAGCGGTCAGTGTGTCGGCCGGCAAGCGATGCCATCGGCATGCGGACGCGCTTTGCTCCAAGCTCGAGCGCAAATGCGAGAACGGCGTTGAGAAGCATGTAGTTCCAGCCCCCGAAGACCTTCTCAATTCTTGTCTTGTGCTCCCGGCGGCGCGATATCCGTTGAAACAGGTCCGAGACGTGCGTGATGGAGCTCACGGTGCTGCCTTTGACGACGAGATTGGCCGACGCGACCTGGCCGACGCGGCCGAACTGCTGCTGATGCCAGATCAGGTCGTCGTCGAAGAACAGCTCGGGCGGGAATTCGCCCAGCACCTCGTCGGCGGCGTAGAGGACGATCTCCCACATCGCCGATGGGCTCTCGATTCCGCACATACGGCCCGCCAGTTTGAATCCGTCGGGGCCGCACTTCGCCAGGTGGTATGCGCGGTGGGGAAAGAAATGGCGCTGCTTGTAGCCGCAGGCTATGAACTCGCCGACGCGGTCGGGCACTATGAGCCTGAATGCGCTGGGCATGTGAGGCAGCTCATCGTAGATTGGGGGCGCAGAGGCACGACTGCCGCGAGAACACCTGAGCCCGGCGCCGGGTCGCGCCCCGGTCACAGATACAGGGTGCGCCACCGGATGCTGCCCCACAAGCGCCCACAATTGCGGGCGGCTACGCGGAGCCAATTGCCCCGCAGCTCGCGGCTGCTGAGCGCGCGCGGAAGGCGGAGAACGAGCAATGCCCAGCTCCCACCGGCGGCCATGAGATCGCGCCTCGGCATGCCCGAACCACGAAAGCAGCGGAAGAGATGCGGCTCGGACACGGCATGCCCAAAGGACTGCTTCACCAGAGCGGACGTGGCAGTCCGGTAGCGCACCTTGACCACGGCAGAAGGTTCGAAACTGGCCCGGAACCCAGCCAACTGGGCACGCCAGGCGAACTCGATGTCCGAGGCTCCGAATGCGAATGCCTCATCCCAACCGATCTGTCGCGCGACCTCGGTCCACACGCCGCAATTGCCGCCAGAGACGTAAGGCAGGAACCCGTAGCCAAAATGCAGGTCGGTCATCGGCGGAGGCGAGCCTCCCCGCCAAGCGTGAGCCATATCGTCGTTGAGGGCTTCGAGATCCGCCCTACCCCCGACCAGGTCTGAGTATGCCCCCGCCTCGGCGAGAGCATGGAGCCAGCTCGGAGTCACCACGTCGTCGGCGTCGCAGAACGCGAGGAAGTCGCCGCGAGCGACTGAGGCGCCCACGCTCCGGGCGTAATTGAGCCCCCGGTGCCGGCGGGCATCCGCGATGGTCAGCTCAGGAAGCCGATCCCGCCACCGATCGACGATCGTCATGGAGCGGTCTACGCAGCCGTTGTCGACCACCACCACCTCCCACGGCTGGGTGTACGTCTGGGCAGCCAGCGCGGCGAGTTGCTCCGCGATGTGCGCCTCTCCGTTCAGAACCGGCAGCACCACGCTGATCAGCGCGGGTCCCGACCTCGGGCTCGACCAACTGTGCAGCGAAGCGTCCGCGTTAACGGTCACGATGAGCCTACGGGTTCCCACGCGGCACCCTCGACGATCGGAAGTGACTCAGGTGATACGACACGAAGCCACTTCGAAGCGATCAGGTCCGGCGCGTGGTTGTCCCGGATGTACGTTCGACAACGCTGTGAGAGCTCGCTTCGCTCCGCACGAGTCAGCCATTGCTGGCGTGCGAGTTGGGCGAGCCTTGTGGGCGAGCCGTTCGCGAAGCCGCCCAGCCCATAGCGCTCCACGACGCCTCCCGGATCATGGGTCAGGACGAGGGCGGGTACACCGCGCGTCCAGGCTTCCAGCAGAGTGTTGGGCATGCCCTCGAACTCGCTGGTGTTCACCGAAGCCACCGCTCGGTCCATCAGGGCCAAGAGGTCGCTGTGTTGACGGGGGGCCAGGAGCTCCAGATTTCGAACTTGCTTCGCTAGGCCGTAGACAGCTTGGGTGAGTGGTGCCGAGTCTCTGTCCCCCGCGGCCGGAACGCCGATCATCCAGAACCTCGCCTCGGGAAGCGCCCGAGCGAGAGCGATGTACTCGAGTGGGCGCTTGTTGAAGTCCAGGCGCCCGACCCACAAGAACGCCTCAGGCACATCACGCGGTTCTCTGGCGGCCGGCGCGATGCTCTTGATCAAAGCGGGCCGGCGCCCGAAGGCGACTCGGCACAAGTCGACCTGCTCTTCGGTTTGGACCACGATCGTGTGAGCCAGCATGGCCCCGAATCGAAAGAGCAGGCGATCACGCAGACCGTACTCGGATTGCCGGTAGTCGAAATCCATGACGCTCGTGGTGGCAAACACGAGCCGTCGACGAGCTAGGCGTGCGTATATGGCGATCAAGCCGGGCGGGGCGCATGCGCCACGTTGCACGATCACTGGTGAGGGAGCATTCCATAATGAGCGGCAGATCCGCGCGGTCTCGACGACCTTTCCGATCACCCCTTTGCTCTTCGTGTAGGCAGAGCGTGGAATGATCCCTACGCCTTCTATTTGCTCGATTACCGTGCCGGCACCTCCAAATACGATGATTGCCACCCGCAACCCATGGCGCGCGAGCTCCTTGGCGAGAGCCAAGACCTGAGTCTCGGCACCGCCGGCAAGGGAGATGCCCTCCCCCGACAGCATCGAGCCGATCAACGGCATGTAGAACACGACGTCACTTGGCGGATATCGGCGCGAGCGCCGGGACGAGAAAGCCCGCGGGACGCAGCTCGCTGTCCACCCACCGATGCCGCGCTCGAGCACGCGCAACGCGGTCAAGTCAGGCGCCCTCCTGATCGGACCCGAGTTCGAAGACATGCCCCACTGATATGGGTCGGCGAGCAGCGTATCACCCGCCGAACAGCGGGTTGTGCCTCGGCGGGTCGTGGTCGCCTCAACGACGACGGGGACAGCCTAAATCGACAACTCGAAGCGCATCAATCCACCTTCGATCTCCGCGATGGCGGCCGGCTCGAGACTGCGACGCCAGGCCCCGGGCACGGACGCCGTCAGACGGGCGAGCTCCCATCCCTCGCCGGCCCGGTTGAGGGTCGCGAGCCGGGCCTCGCACGCGGGTACCCATCGGAGCCCCATCCCATCTGCTGCGGCGGAGAGCGCCCGCGATGGAGATGCGCAGGCAGCGTCGAAGTCGAGGACCACGGCTTCTCGATGTCGCTTGGCGAACGACGCCAGCTCGCTCATCAGGGCGCCGGCGAGCCAGCCCAGTGCCTCGACGCGAGCCGGCGGCGGCGGGCCGTAGCGCTCGCTTAACGACTCGAACGCCTCTCTGGACAGCACGCGCGCGGGTCGCCCGGCGTACTCGAGCCGCTCGCTCGCACGGTCGCCTCGCGAGCCCATCGATCGCCAGCTAGCTACGACCTCCACGGGATCCCGCCAGACGACTAGCGTCGCCGGCCTGAACCGGTCGACGAGCCAGTCGGCGCACAGCATTGCATGCACGCTCTTGACCAGCGGGCGCAACCAGGGTCCGCGCATGCGCGAGGGCGATGCCATCAGCGCCAGCGCGAGCCGTGTGGCAGGCAATCGTCTCTGCGGGTCGTACGCTGCTTCGGCCGCTTCGATGCTCCATCGCCGCTGCGCCCTTCTCAGCTGCTGGACCCGGCGGGGGTAGGCCCCGCCCGAGAAGGCGTCGCGCCACAAGAGCTCGAACGCCCGAGCGCGGTGGGCGGGCTCGAGCAACGGAAACCTCCCCAACCGCGCCTTGGCGACCAGGGCCCACGGCATCTGCGTCTCGTTGTCGGGCTCGTGGACGATGCGCACACACGGCGCGGCACCCAGCACCGACGAGGCCCACGTCGTCCCGGACCGAGGGACCCCCAGGATGAGGATTGGCTGCGGATGCATTGCCGCTCCCGGCAGTCTCCCGCGACGGACTACGCCCGGCAGATCGTGATCACGTCCCCTGGCTTGTGGGGCAGCGAAGCGTTTTGTTCAACGACCACAGACCGTTCGTCGACGTAGACATCGGCCAAATCTACTCCTTGGCCAGCCAGGCCTGCCCAGGCGGTTTCGGCGGCCGGTCTGAACGCCCTGTGGAATTTCGCCGTGGTCACCGTGACCGCGCTCTCAGGGCTGTTCGAGCCGGATACGGTGGTTCGCCGGCTGCGCCGGCGCGGCCGGGGGCTGTAGTCCGAGCACCCGACAAGGCGCTTCGCAGTTGCCTGCGTCACCTCGGAGATTGGTGACGCGGCGCTCGCAGCCGAGTCCGAAGCCGGAGTCTATTTCGCCAAACGTCGATTCGGTCGCGGCTGTGGGGTGCGAGCCAGCGGGCCCGCGCGAGTGGCATTCTGCGATCGGCTGGAAACAGCTCCCCGCGGACCACCGGGCGCTCGGCGTTGGAGAGTTGGTGCAGGTACTCGAAGCCGCCGAAGCCGAAATCAATCTGTCGGGCCCCGGTGTCGAGCTCGTGCCGGATCCCAGCCACGACCGCCCCGAGGCCAGGTGCGAGGCGTCCCCAGGCGGGGTCGAACGCGTTCAGCAGCAGTTCGCTGGCGTCGCCGCCCCGCGCGAACAGCGCCGCGCCTATCACGTCCTGGTCACGAACGATCCTCCACAGGCGAAAGCCACCAGTGCAAACAAGTAGCTGTCCAGCTTCGACGATGGCGTCCTCGACACCCTCGGTCAGCCATCTGGACCGCCAATTGAATCGAGCGTGGTGCAGTTGCGCGAGCGCATGAACGTCATCGCGAACCGCCTCCGGCGTATCGGTGAAGTGGACTGCCAGGCCGGCTTCCGCTCTCCGGCGGGCCCGACGCCGCAAGTCGCTACGTCGCCGCCTCGGCAGCCCAGCCAGCCAGGCTTCAACGGACATCGGCCCCTCGATCATGACCAGATGTATTCCTCGGTGCGGTGCGAGACGCAGCCGTGCCGTTCGGCCAGGCCACTGGCGCCGCAACTCCCGCAGCCATTCGCCTTGGGTTGGGGCATCGAGCGCCAGCCGGGCGGGTGCAGGCGATGTCTCGCTCAAGGCGCGGGCGAACAGGGCAATGGTGTCGCTCCCCGCGTCGTCGCTCACCAGCGGTTCGACGGACCAGAACTGTCTCTGTCCAAGCAGTCGCAGATCCGGGAAACGAGAGTGCCGATCGACCAGAAAGCCCGGAAACATCCCCACTAGCCGGGCGCCCTCCGTCACCACGACCACGCGAAGAGCGCGCGCCTCTCGGTCTGCCGGAGCGCAGGCGGCCTCCCACCAAGCTCGCAACCAAGCGGGACGGCAGGTCGGCTTACCGCATGCGACGGCCAGCCGGTCCCACTCCCTCATATACGGTTTGAGCTCCTCGAAATTTTCGATGACTTCGCAGCGCACGCCGGCTTTGTGTCCCGCTCTAGGCCTGTGTCCACCGTGCAATCAGCCGCCGGAGACCCGGCGCCTGTGGGGCATCAACCGCAGGTTGACTATCTCATACCCAAGACGAGCCTGCAGGTAGAGCAGACCCGGAGGTGTGACCAAAGCGTTCGGACCCCGGTGGGTGAGGTGTCGGATCCCGGATGCCTGCAACGAGCCGACCATGTGCGTGTGTAACAGGTAGCGTGCTGTGTAACGTCGCGCCACCAGGAGATTCAACAGCGCCCACTTGTCATCGACCGTGGCTGACGCCACGCCCACCGATGTACGATTGGGCCTCTCGGCCACCCACCAGCGGTCGGAGGCACGCTCCAGCAGGGACTGAGGCAGCGCGAGCTCGCGCAACACGTTCGCTCGCTCCGAATCGGGCAACTCCCGGCACCTGATGCCTTCGTAGCGAGCCCGCGTGATGTTGGTCCTGGCCGCGTGAAAGCGGCGACCGATCAGCATCGGACTCCCGGTCGGCGGGATGCGGAGAACGCTTTGGACACGCAGATGCGGACGAAGACCGCGCCAGCGAGCGAGGAGATAGTCCCTGATGAGCTCTCCATCGGGCGAAGCGGTCAGCTCCACCGGCTGCACCGGCGCCCGCACCAAGATCTCGAGAGCGGCGCGAGCACCGATCAGCGGCGAGGCTGGCGGGGCGGTGATCCTGCTTCGAAGGAAGATCCAGCGGGTGAACGCCGCCGCCGACGCCACAGCCGGCGTACTGCATCTCAACTGACGCGTGTCGTGCTGCATCCCTCGGCATCGAAGACGGAGCGTGCCGCCACGCGAACCGTATCGCGCTCGCCCCGGTGAGAGCTGCGAGCTGGAGACGATCACCGGCTCCGACCTTCGTACGTTCGTCGCGATTTGGTCGATGCGCGCCGACTTCCTAGGCGACTGCGACGCTGGGAGGAGGCCCGCCAGGCGTACGAGCGAGCGCTCGAGTTCACCTCCTCGCTGCCCGAGCGGCGCTTTCTCACCCATCGGCTGGCCGAGCTCGAGTGGGCGGGCTGATCAGGCCAAGCGACCGGTCGGTGGCGCCATTCTCCATTCGCGGGACTTTCCGGTAGGATTCTGGGAGGGAGTCAAAGTCAGGTCGCGGGTCTCGCCGCGCGGTGGGCACACATCAGTAGGGTATGTCACCTAAATCAGTGCTGATCACAGGGGCCGCCGGATTCATCGGCTCGCACTTGGCTGAGCGATGCCTGGGCCTGGGCTGGCGTGTGCTCGGAATCGACGCCCTCACCGACTACTACTCAGAAGAGTTGAAGCGGCACAACCTCGTGAATGCACTCGCTCATCCCAAGTACAGTTTCGTCAGCGGAGACCTACTAGACCTTGACTTATCTCCGCTTCTCGATGACGTGCAGGTGATCTTCCATCTTGCCGCCCAGCCTGGGGTCCATGCCAGCTGGGGTGAGTTCCATCTGTACACTCGCCTGAACATCGACACCACTCAGCGTCTGCTCGCCGCTGCTCGGGGCCGGCCGCTCGAGCGAGTCGTGCTGGCATCTTCGTCGTCTGTCTACGGTGATGCTGCCGCGCTGCCAAGCCGAGAGGATGTGACACCTCGACCAGCGTCACCCTACGGTGCAACCAAGGTGGCCACAGAGCATCTCGCGCAGATGTACTGGCGGGCCTTCGCTGTGCCGACCGTTTGTCTCCGCTACTTCAGCGTCTACGGCCCTCGCCAGAGGCCCGACATGGCTTTCCATCGCTTGATCACCTCTGCCCTTACCAGGGCGCCCTTCAGAATCTTCGGCGATGGAGAACAGACACGCGATTTCACCTTCATTACCGACGCTGTCAGCGGGACTATCGCCGCTGGCCAGCGTGGCACAATCGGTGCTGTCTACAACATCGGAGGAGGGTCTCGCCGCTCGATGAACAGCGTCGTCGCGGCCCTGGAGGCCCTTATCGGCGTACGCATCGAGTGTGAGCGCTTGGAGCGCCGGCTCGGAGAGGCGCGTGACACGGCGGCGGACATCAGTCACGCTCGCCGGGACATCGGATTTGAGCCGTCATACGAGTTTGTAACCGGGTTGGAGGCGCAACTCGACTGGCAGCGCGCCCGTGTGGCCGAGTTCGAAACGATCCGCGACTGAAGCCAGACGATGCGCCGCCGCCGATACGACGCCATGTTCTACGTCCCTTGCTCGCGTAGGATCGACTGGTGACATCTCCAGACCGCCTGAGTACGCTCCTGAACGGCGATGTCCCGCGCCGGATCTGGACACTCTGGATCCAGGGGCCAGACCACATGCCCGCCATACCCCGCGCGTGCATCGACAGCTGGCGCCGGTCCAACCCCGGGTGGGACGTCAAACTGCTCACAGCGGCCAACCTCTGCGAATGGGCAGACCCCGTGCTCTGCCACCCGAAAGCACAATCGCTGCGGCCAGAAAAGCTGAGCAACCTCGCGCGGCTCAACCTGCTTGCAACGCGCGGTGGCGTCTGGGTAGACGCCACCTGCTACTGCATGCGGCCGCTTGACGACTGGCTCCCCGGGCTGCTCGGCTCCGGCTTCTTTGCGTTCGAGCGGCCGGGGCCAGACCGACTCATCTCGAGCTGGTTTCTTGCCGGTGCGCCTGACGGCCATATCCAGCGGCGGATGTGGAGCGAACTCCGAAGCTACTACCTGAACCACAGCCCGTCAGACGACGGTTGGCGGCGTTTCACCCGCGGGAGGCTCGAACGAGTGGCCAATCGGAACAGCCGCACAACCCGTCTTTGGTTCCTACCGCCATTTCCCCAACTGGGCATCATGCCCTATCACTCGTTTCACTACATGTTCAATCGCCTGACGCGCACTGATCCGACGTTTCACAGCATTTGGCAGCGAACCGCAAAGGTCAGCGCAGATGGTCCTCACCGTCTGCAATCGCATGGTCTGGGCCTTCCGCCTTCACCCGAGATCCTGGCCGAAATCGAGCAGCGGAGCGTGCCGGTATACAAGCTCAACTGGCGCGTTGACCCCGCGACGGTTCCCGCGTCGAGCACACTCAACGTCCTCCTTGCTCAAAGCTGACGATTCGGCGTGTCCGCCGCAGGTCCGTTGGGATCACAAGGGGCGCCCCACGATCCCGCTACTTGCCCGCCAACATCTGGTACACGAGCGCCAGTTCGCGGCTTCCGCGGACCCACGAATACTGCGCCGCACGCGCACGCGCTAGGCGGGCCTTCCTACGGGCTTGGTCAGGATGCTGGTACACCCATCGCACAGCAGCCGCCAGGGACGCGACATCGTCGGGCTCGAAGAAGGTGACCTCGTCAGGGCCGAAGTGAGCCGCAAGCGTCTCAAGTCGCGCAACCACCACTGGGATGTCAAGTGCGACGTACTCGAACAGTTTCGAGGAGAGCGCAAACCGGTTGATCTCCGAGCGTCGATTGGGAATCACGCCGCAGTCCGCCTCGGCCACAGTGGCGAGGGCCGCATCGATGGGTAGGTAGCCGTCCGATAGATAGACGTACGGTTCAAGCCCCGCGTGCGTCACGGCCGCGCGCAAGTCAGGGAGGGCGTCGCCGTCGCCGAGAATGACCGCCTCGACATCGAGGTCATGCTCGCCGCGCAGTTCCCGAAGCGCCTCGACGATCAAGTCGGTGCCGTACCACCACGTGATGGTGCCGTGATAGGCGATCCGGAAACCCGCCGGGGGACCCACGACCGAGCGGGCCGAGCGGGAGCGTTCCAGGACCGTTTCATCCACGCTGTTCATGACCACGTGCACCTTCGCTGGTGGTATGCCGTGCTCGACGAGCTCCCGGCGATATGGCTCGTGTACGGTGATCACCCGATCAGCAGCCCAACACGAGAGCCGCTCGATCCACACCAGCAGTCGCGAGGCGACACCCGAGAGCGGCCCAGCCACTCGAGCGGTGAACATCTGCGGCGAAGGATCGTGTATATCCAGGATGAGTCGAGAGCCACGCGCTCGCGGCAGAAAGCCTGCGCATACCAGGAAATCCGGCGGGCTGTGGAACTGGACAATCCCGAACGGTCTGCGAACAGACCGCGCGGCAAGCCACCACCCGGCGAGAGCACAGAAGGCCAGGTACTCGAACAGCATTCGAGCGATGCCCGCTCCCCGCTGGTGTCCAAGCCTCACTCGGTGGATGCGAATCCCGTCAATCGTCTCCCGAGCCGGCTCGCTGTCAAGTCTGAGCGACAAAACGGTGACCTCGAAGCCGGCGTCTCGAGCCGCGCCTGCTTCGCGCTCGACGCGTGGTTCCGCCAGCGGATAGTACGCGTGGACGACCATGCATATGGTCCGCCGTTGAGACGGTATCCGCGCTCTTCTCATCACTCGTGTCTCCCCGAAAGGCCCGTCGTCACCGCTGTGGCGGGCCGTTCCCTCCTATGCCCGCATAGACCTGGACTATCCGCCGCGCCACATCGAGCGAATCGAAGCTGTGCGAGTGAAGGTAGCCGTTACTCCGGCTACGGCCCTTCAGGCACGCGACAAGCGCACTCGCGAGCTGCCACGGATCAGAGCCGCACACGTAGGACGGCTCGACCTCCGCAAGGAGGCTCCTGACGTCTCCGACGTCGGTTGACACCACTGGCAGGTTGCACGCCATGGCTTCCTTCACCACGTTCGAGGACCCCTCGCTGGACGACGTCACGAGGAGACAGTCCGCCGCATTCATAACCACCGGCATCTTGTCCGGCACGATGTCGTCCACCACCTGCAAACGCAGGTCGGGAATCTCTTCGCTGGCTAAGCGCCAGGCAGCTTCGGCCAACCAGAAACGCTTCGCGGGCGTATGCGCGCTCGCCGCGAAAAGAGCGACGGGTACATCCGGCTCCCAGCCCAGGTCGCGCCTGGCGGTGTGACGAGACGCCGGTACGAAGAGGTCGCGATCGACGCCGTCCGGAATGACATAGTTGCGCCTTCTCACGGTCCGGGGTAGGCATTCTTCCAGCTCCTTGGAGACCGTGATCGTGTTAACGGTTAGTCGACTGCACTGACGCAATAATTTGGCCCGCCAACGCTGGCGAGATGGCACGCACCCTCCCCCGTCTCTCTGGCCCAGCAAGTCGCTGCCGAGATACGACGCCATGACAGGCGCGCGCAGGAATGCCCTCGCCCATGGCGTCACCTCACCACCATGGCAGTGGACAACCCGGTACCGGTTTGAGCGCTTGATGGCCAGGCGACCCAGTATCAAGACAACGGCAAGATACGCCAGCGGTGACTCGAACCCGCGGATGAAAAGCACGTCACCGCTAGCTCCGATCTTGGCCAAGGCGTCGACCTGGCGCTTGACGAAAATGCCGTAACGAGGATTCCCCTCATACGGCCACGCATTTGTAACGTGCAACACGTCTGCGTGGGGATTCTGTATCTCGAGCGTGACGAGCTTCAACAAGACGGCGAGATATGATAGCCGGACTGATGGCCGCGACCGGCGACAAGCGACGGCTTAGCATCATAACGGTCACGCACAATTCGTGCGCCGTGATCGGTGAGTGCCTGAAGTGCGTACGGCGAATCCTTGGCTCTCGGGCCCACGCCGTTGTTGTGGATAACGCGTCGACTGACGAGTCACTCGACGTGGTGGCCACAACCGCGTCTTGGACTCACTGTGTCGCTTTGCGACAGAATGAAGGATTTGGCCGAGCGTGTAACCGAGCTGTGTCGGAGACCAGCGCCGAGTGGCTGTTGTTCCTGAACCCGGACGTCAGACTTACCGAGCTTAGACTTCCGGACAGCGGTCACCGTCCCTTTGGTGTCGGCGCGGGCCTGGCCCGCGCGTCGCCAGCGGCCGACACACGATTCCTGGTGTGGCGGGAATCGAGCCCGGCGGATGATTTTCTCCGCGAGACATGCATGCGATTCCTTCCTCCGCGGCTCGCGCGAGCCTGGCCGCGCCGGGAGTCGCCTCCGGACTGGGCCTCAGCCGGACTGATGCTGGTCCGTCGGGATGAGTTCCTCCAGGTCGGCGGGTTTGACGAGCGCTTCTTCATGTACTACGAGGACCGCGATCTTTGCCGTCGTTTCAGGCGGGCCGGGTTCCCTATCCGGTGCGATCCGCGGATCGCCGGAATCCATTCGGCCGGTCGCTCGACAGACGTGGAGCGAAGCACTCGTGAGGCCTTTTCATTGGCCGGATGGCTGGAGTACACCGGCATCTGGCGTGGCCAGACAGTGGCGAACACAGCCGCAGAGCGGGCTTTACGCGTGCTGGCGATGCTCGGTGGGGCGGTCGGCCGTGCACCGTCGTGGGAGCGAGGTCGAACCAAGGCGCACGACGTTGCACAGATCATGCATCTGCTCGAGCATCTGGACTCACGCCTTCCGGCCGGAGATAAGCCGGTGCTTCCCCATGCTCGCCAGGCGCTCGCGCGTGCCCGGTGGCACCGCAGGCCGGAAGCCATATACCTCGCCGGGTAGCTGAGAGCGAAGCGGTTCGTATGCGAGTGGTGCACGTCCTATGGGACGGTGGTATTGGTGGAGCGGAGCGGCTCAACGCGTCCCTGGCCGCGGAGCTACGCCGAATCGGCGTTGAAGCGACCGTGCTGTTCGTCGGGACGAGTCAGCCCTTATCGACCCAGCTTGATCAGTTACGAGTGCCTTACGTCGCGCTCGATCTACCCAGGGGAGCCGCTGTCTTGCGGCGCCCACACCGGTTCGCCCGTATCGCACGCGAAGCCGGTGCAGATGCAGCGATTCTCGTATACGTCGGATATCTCGGCCTGGCGCTCCGCGTGGGAGGCTACACGGGGGACATCGTAGGCGTTGAGCATGGTGCGCTCCTTGTTCGGCACCATGCTGTCCGCCGGCTCCTCCGCTTCCTAGACCGAGCGGCAGCCATCCCGGCCTACGATGCTGAGGTCGCGATCTCGGATTTCATGGCGGCGCGGATCCGCCGAACCGCGCATATCCGGCCGTTGGTGGAGATTCGTCACGGCATCAAAACGGTGGCCAGCTCAGGGTCGATTCGGGATCGAGGCGAGATTTTGCGGGTGGGCCATGTCAGTAGGCTGGTTCCCGGGAAGGGAGCGGATGTGGCTATTCGGGCGCTGGCCGCACTGCTGGAAAGGCGGAAGGACGCACCGATCCGGCTCGATATCGCCGGCGAGGGGCCTGAGCGGATACGACTCGAGACACTCGTCCGCAGCCTTGGCCTGCGAGGGCGCGTTCGATTCGCGGGGCTGATCGAGGACGCCGCCTCCTTCTGGTCGGACAAGGACGTTGCGGTTGCGCTGGGCGATCACTTTGTCGAGTCGTTTGGGTTGGCTGCTCTCGAGGCCATGGCATGTGGCAAACCACTGATCGTGTCTCGCCTCGGTGCTCTTCCGGAGTTGGTTGACGAAAGCGTTACCGGCCATATCGTGAAGCCGGGCGATGCACAGGCGGTCGCCTCCCTTCTCGAACGCTACGTCGATGATCCATTGCTCCACGTTGCCCATGGCCAGGCGGCTCTTCAGCGGGTCGCTGAGCACTTCGGCCTCGAGCGCTGCGCGAGGGACTACCTTGGGCTGCTGGCTCGTCTGTGAGTCAGGTCACTCGCGTACCGAGCAGCACATTCAGCGTGCTGGCGGGGTGGAGCATGGTGGGATCAACCCGCCAATCGAGCTTGTAGACAGGAGTGCGACGCTCTTCGATCTCGCCGAGCAGCTCAGGTGACGGTCTGCGCTCGAAGCCGTGGAGCCGAAGGCCGTGCGGCCCGTCGGCACTGAACTTCGGGGTCCGCTCCCAGATCGCCGCGAAGTCCCGATCCACACGCACGAGACGGTTAAACGTATAGTGGAAAGCGAAGTACGGGCTCAGTCCCAGCTGCGGAAGGGGGGGTACAAACCAGAGGCTCGTCGTGCGGGGACTGCGATTGAGCGCGCCGTTGAGCCTGCGGAGCGCGAACCGGCGCCACGCCCGATCGGGCGGGACGCGACGTATGTAGTAACCGCGGAGGGCGTCCCACATTCGCCGAGGGATGTAGCCCTCGGGGACCGAGGCGAGGAACCAGCTCGCCGCCAGCCGGTCGACGCCTGGCCTGTCGAAGGCGAAGAAGCCAGATCCGAGGCTGTCGGGAAGCCATTCATCCAGCGGCCTCGCGCAGTAGCACGTCGCATCGACCCACACGCCCCCATGCTGAGCCAGCAGGCTCAGCCGGGCAAGCTCGCTCAACCGATAGGGCGACAGGGCGCGAGCGCGAGGCTCGTCGAGAATCGGGTCCGCCCAATTGCACAGATCGTCCCCACTGAGCAAGCGAACATCCCAGCCGGCATTGCGCTGCTGCCAGGTGCCGACGCACGCACGGACTACCGGCGGCATCTCGTCCGCACTCTGCTCCCAAAAGATCCAAATGCGCCTTGGAATGCCCGTTGCAGGCACCGACACAGACAGTAACAGCCTCGGCGAGTGGGGCGTCGCTTCTCGGGCATTCCGCCCAGCGAGGCTCCTTACCTAGCGAATCCCCGGGGGTCCCGGGCGACGTTGCGCCGATTTCGGCGAGAAGAGGACAGTGGTGCCGTTCGCCTGCCGTCCTGCGCCGCTCCGACAACGCCATCGTCTCGACCCGATCGAAGATACGGCTCAATTCTAACGCGCGTCCCTTTCGCCCAGGCAGATCCCCACCAATTCGCCCGATGGTCTACCTTGGACTCGTGCGCCGCGCCGGTCATCCGCGTCACATCCGGTCCTACCAGGGCCGACGGTTACGGCGACCCCATTGGAACTGTCAGCCTCTGCAGATGGCCGAGTTCGATGCTGCCAGAAGTGACGTGCTAGCAGGCATTGCTTCCTGATGTGAGCGATCCGGCAGCTACAAGCCGCTGAAGGGTGCGAACGGCTCGCCGCATACGAACGCTTGGAGACTGGCGGACGTGGGCCGCGTGGGGTGCGGATGCACGATGGCACCTCGGCCCGAAATGTCGACCTCCTCGGTCGCCATCTCGGACCGATCGCCCAATGGCGAGGGTCACCTGGCCACTCGCGTATCAACATCCGAACGCCGGACCCTTCGTGCGGGCCGCAAAGCAAGGCTTGTCGATCGTTGCCGATCTGAGCCACGGCGAGATCGCACAACCTTACGAAGGGGTCGTACTCCTCGAAATCTCTTGTGGCTCGGGTCAGCGAAAGGTCGCGCTGGACTACTTCGACCGTACGCATGTCAACGAGCGCTGCGCCGCTGACGTCGACGTCTATTTCAAGATGCAGCACCTACGCGAGGGATATCCGGACCAGTCGCACGTAGCGCCGGGCGGGTACGTAACCGGATCACTTTTTCTATATCGCAACTGGTGCCGCCTGCGGGCGTCGCACCGACGCTCGAGGTCACAGGTCGATGTCTTTGGCCGTTTCGGCCTCCGTTTCTCGCGAGATCTCCGCTGCCGAGCGCTCGCGCTCGTCTCAGGCGACCCTCGTTTCACGTTTGCGGGAGGCACGAAGCACACCAAGGAATCGTGGTACCTGCGAGAGATGGCGCGCGCGCGGGTGTGTATCGATCTCCCTGGCCAGGGTCCGTTTTGCTTCCGTCTTGTCGAGCTCATGGCGATGGGATGCTGCGTTATCGGGCCACGTCATGCCGCGCGCTTGCCGGTCGAACTACGACCCGGGATCGAAATCGTTCATTGCGCCGACGATTTACACGACCTGCCAGACCTCTGCGCGCAGTACAGTGCGGACGAGGATGCGCGGACTACGATCGGTGACGCAGCCGCCGCGTACTTCGATCGTCATTTGTATCCGACGCAGCTGGCGCGCTACTACATCGAGACGGTGCGGAGATTTTGCGAGCCGTCGCTCGGCCGAGAGCTGCCGACCCAGCGAGCGGAATAACGTGTGACTGGCGCCGCGATAGGCGACGCCGATCTGGGGTCGGCTGCGCTAAGGTCTCCTCATGGCGGCGCGAAGGTGGCTGGGGCGCGTGGGCAGGAGGGTCGCACGGGAGCGCGTCGCGCTCCACCGCAGGCGCAAGCTCCCCCGCGCTCGCCGGCGAGTGTTCATCGACTGCGGAGCGAACACATGCGCCGTGCTACGCACGTTCATCGCCCGGTTTCCCGACTTCGAGTTCTTTGCCTTCGAGCCGCAGCCAGACCTGCGTCAGGATGGAGAGCGACTGATCCGAGAGCTCCCGGACACCAGAATCGTATTCTTCAACGAGGCCGTCTGGGTCCGAGATGAGGAGGTCCCGTTCTTCCTCGCCACCAAGTGGGGTCCGAACTATCGCGGCTCCTCAACCCTGCTCCACGGGCACACAAGCAACGCGGTCGACTACTCCGCTCCGGTGCGGGTCACCGCCATCGATTTCAGCCGCTGGTTGAGCAAGAACTTCACATCCGAGGATTACGTCATCGTCAAGATGGATATCGAAGGGGCAGAATATCCTGTCCTGGAAAAGCTGCTCAGCGACGGGCGTCTGTCGACGATCGACGAACTGATCATCGAGTTCCATCGCCGGCAGAACCAGCAGATCTCGGAGGAGCGCCACAAGCGGCTAGTGAGCGCGCTTCGGCGTTCGACGCTCGTGACGGAGTGGCACTAGTTTCCTCTAGGCGGCGTATACCGTCTAGACGAGCGAGCGCAATCGTCTCAGAGCTCTCACCGGCCGTGGAGGCCGTTTGATCGGACTGATTCCATCGTCCTCGAGGAATCCCCGCGCTGCGAAGTCTACTTCGATGTCATGGCGAGCAAAGAGATCTTCCACGATCGCTCGCGTCCAGCGGCCCTGCACGATCCCGGTGCCGTCGTAGGGGAACACTTTCCTTCCATATCTCGCTTCGTAATCGTCGTTGACATACAGAAACGTGTCGCGTCTGCGTCGCGCTCTCCGCGTGCCGTACCACTCGAACTCCCAAACGGTCTCATGGCGCCGCAGATACGACTTCAGCACCGAGGTCTTCCACAGACCTGCTTGCGCACTGACCCGATATTCTGCTCTTTGATCAATTACGTCCAGATACTGATGCCGCGACTTATGGCCTCGGCGCCGATCGCGCTCCATGCTGATGTGACTAATGTCCTCGTCGCGCATCAGCCCCGCTAGTCGGTCGATCATCGCGACGTCCACGCAGTCCTTCAGGAAGTAGTCTTCTTGAACGTAGAGCACGATGTCGTCAGGGATGGTGTCCAGACACCGACGCAAGCGATCGCTCCAGGCAAGGCGGCGTGACCGTTGCCTGTCGAGGCTCACGCACGGGCAGCGAATGTCTAGACCGGGAAAGGCGAAGTCCTTCGTCTCGGTGTTGAGATAAATCACACGGTCGCTGGCCTCCCAATATGTGACCAGCAGCGTGAAGAAGGGGGGCCAGCAGTCTGCGTATGCATCACAGCTGCTTACGAGCAAGCAATAGTCACGATCGTCGCTGAGCTGGCTCCGTGTCACAGGCGTCGTGCCCCCGGACTGCGGAAGCCCTCAAGGCTGTATCCTAGGCGCACGCAGGAGTGCGAATTGCCACTGATCTCGGTCATCATCCCAGTCTATAACCGTACGGATTCCCTCCGCCGTGCGTTGCGGTCCGTAGCCGCCCAAACGCTGACTGATCTCGAGTGCCTAGTCGTTGATGACGCGTCCACCGAATCCGTCGAACCGATCGTCCGCGAGTTCGACGAGCGGTTTCGCTATCTACGTCGTGACACCAACGGCGGCTGCACAGCCGCTCGGCTCACCGGCTGCGCTCACGTCACCGGGCAGTTGATCCTCAGTCTCGACAGCGACAATGAGCTCTTTCCGTGGGCGCTGGCGCGCGGAGCCCAGTATCTCCAAGATTACCCGGAAGCAGACGCTGCCGTTGGCCTGTTCGTGTTCCCGGATGGTTTTCATGTTCGCGTTGCCGAGGGAGTGCGGCTCGCCGGCCCGGAGGAGTTCGCCGCCAGATCCTCTCCGCTGGCCGGGGCCGACTCGGTCGGGATCTACCGAGGTAGCCTCGCGCAAGAGTGGCTACATCTCCGCCCCGACTATTTCAACCTCGATCTGGTCTTCACATTGTTCGTCAGGCTTCGGCACCGCGTGGTGTTGGTGGATGAGCCCTGGGGTCGATACGATCCCACTGGCGGAGATAGGCTCACCGTCAGACGCGACGCCCGCGAGCTCGACGATATGCGGAAGTTCGTAAACGAGTTTCGGCCGCTCGTCGGGACTTCGCCGTGCCGACCAATCGACATGGTACTCATGAACATGTGGCAACGCCTCGTGCGTGCCCGGCGGCACCGCGACGCCGCGATCGTCGCCGATTGGCTGCGTGATCGCGGGCTTTCCCCGTGGATGGCATTTCGGCGGAAGGCCGCCTGGACGATCCGAAACCGCATCGTCGCAGTGGCGCCGTCGAAAGTCTACGTAATACGGTGAGGCACCGCGCCCGATCCGGATCAGAGTCCGGCCTCACCGAGCGCCGACCGACAGAATCTCTTGCCACCGTGCGCCCCACGTGTGCGCGGTCCGGACGTGGTCGGCCAGCGTCAGGCGCGCCTTGGCTCGCGGATCGCGGAGGGCGGCGTCGAGCACCTCCTCGGTCCTGCTCAGCGTCGTGTCGGTGAGCTCGTGTACGAAGCCGGAGTACGGAAAGAGACGAGCGAACTCGTCGCTGCGAGGTGCAGACCCCATCACGACCGCGGCGGATGCCGCCGCCTCGAACCACCGTGCCGTGATCGCTGAGCCCTCCCCGCCACGGCGGGCGTCGGTACGGTCTACCGGCCAGCTAATGTGTACCCGCGCCGACTGACACAGCCGCCCCAGAAGCTCCTGGTTCTCCATGAAGTCAATCGCCCGTGGTGCGAGGTGTGTCTGGTAGTAATAGAAGAGGTCTCGGCGGCGCGACAGCTCTAGCACGTTGTGATGGACAACAGGCAAACGACGTCCGATCGACAGAACGTCGATCGGACGGCTTCGTCTGTACGGGTGAAACCATCGCGGGTCGATTGCCTGAGGCAGATAGTGAACTCGGCATGGAAGCCGCTCCGCATAGCTGGCGGCGGCGTGATCGAAGGACACGAACAGATCGTCGACCAACTGCCACACTCCCCGGTAGGCGCTCACCGCGGGAAGGTCGGTCAACCACGAGTCGAACAGGTAGACGACGACACGGTCGGCGACCGACCGGAGGTTACGGACGTAGCGAAGACCCGGTATCCAGTCCGGAGCCATTGCCACGAGCAGGCAAACGTCGTAGCGCGATCCCGGCGCACTGACCGGCCGCAGCGCCCGCCGCTGGACGAGGCCGCGCAGTCGCTCACGCCGCGAATACAACGGCACAGCCACCAGGTCGGCGTCGCTCAACGTCGCCACGTTGTCCTCGAAGTCCACGACCATCCCGTAGCTCACGAGCTCGTACACGTGCCGGCTTGTGGGGATGAGGACGCGAAGGCGCGCGCCGCTTCCGGCGACATTCTCCCCACCGATGGGCCCTATCGTGCGCGTCGGCTTTAGCACTTCACGCCGCGTGGTCTCGCAACGCCCTCGCCACTCTTTGAGCCACCAGCTCGGGCGTATTCTCTCCCAGGACCACGCTTCGCCCGACTCCACCCAAGGCCGCGCGCTTGTCCGAGTCCTGCGCGAGCTCGCTCAGTGCGGCTGCCATCGCTCTCGCGTCGAGATACGGCACAGCCAGCCCCGCCCCGCGCTGGGCGAGCTCCTCCGCGCCGCCGGCGCCACGAAAGCACACGATCGGGCATCCGGCTGCGGCGGCTTCGAGCACGACTATCGGGTTCGGATCCTCTCTGGACGTACTCACGAACACGTCCGCCGCGCCCATCACACGGTCGGCGTCCGGGAAATCGGGCAGAAACCGCACCGTCTCAGCCAGGCCCATGCGCGGCACGTCGCCGACGAGGATCGCGAGCGCATCGTCGGGCAGTTGCCCGCCGATCCAGCGAAACGCGATCGTCGCCGTGTCCGGGAGGCTAGCCACGACCTCCTTTGCCACCTGGAGAAACACGTCCGTCCCCTTGCGCCATGATGGCGTTCCGCACGCCATCACGACAATCGTGTTCTCGTCGACACCGAAGACGGCGCGCCGCATCGAGGCTCGCTGCGCGCGGCCGAGGAGGGTGGTTTCCCGTATTGGCTCAGGAACGTGAACGATCTGGTCGCTACGCGCTCCGTGCGCGATCAGCATGTCGCGTACCGCTCCGGACACCGCCAGCAGGACCTCGCTTTGCCTGATCACGGTTTCGATGCCACCCGGACCCGCGACGACTCGCATGAGGCGCTCGAGCTCGTGCACGTGAGTAACCACAGGTAGGCCCGTCCGTCTCAAACCATCTACGAAGGGCCCTTGGGTCGCTGTATTGCAGTACATCACTTCGATCCGCCGCCGTCGGCACAGACGACCCACTCGGTACTCGCCAGCCCACCGATAAGCTGCCAACGCGTACCGACCGGCGCGCAGGCGACGGGCGACCTGCTGCAGTCGCCATTCCATCAACTCGGACACGAACAACACCGGGCCCAACGCCTCGAACTCTGAGACGAGCGGCCCGTTGTGCCTGAGCACGAAGGTGGGATGAACCAAGTCCCTCGCAACGCACCATTGCATGATCCGGAGGAGAGCGATCGGAGCGCCCGTCACACCAGTCGACGGATTGATGACAAGCGCGCGTATGGGCCTCATCGGCGGGCCGCTAGGGGGCCGCGTCCTCGCTTCACGCGAGCCTCGACGCCGGCGCTCGGCCTGCACCGCCCCTCGCCAGGGCTCTCCACCTTGCTGCAAACATCCACCGAAGCCGCAGGGACTCGGCGGGAAGGCGCGGGGTTCGAAACGAGGAGGAGACCTCAGGAAGAGCGTCAGTGACCTCCACGAGGCGGCGTTGGGCGCGGGTCAGCTTTATGTGCCCGTCGACCCGGGAGGCAAGTTCTAATTTGATCGACCCGCAGGCGAGCGCCTGATCCCCGACCAGGGGAACCCCAACCCGAGCGAAATCGCGCACCAGCTTGGCGACGCCAGCGGCAGGATCGCCGATCAGCTCGTCGAACCGCACGACGACAACCGGCAGTCCAGCCGAGACCTGCATCGCGGAACGCATATACCGTTCCCACAATCCCGCGGCGACTCGGCTGCGGAGGAGATCGCGATGCTCGAGGGAGGCAGCCACCGCGGCTGGATCTCGCAGAACCAGCAGAACGGCGGCCGCCCCGATCAGCGGCTGCCAAAAGGGGAAGGTGAGCGACGTGCGCGGGTCCTTCCACACCCACTCGTCGGACGGGTAAGCCATCGCAAAGGTGGCTCGAGCCTCTCCTCGCAGGCGCTCGACTCGGTCGTGCTTCTCCCACCCTGGGTCGAGGCGGGGCGGCCGTTGCCATGTGCCACCGCAGACGCGGAGAATGCGTTCATTCATCCTTATGAGCGAGCGACTCTCCCAGTGACCTGCAGGGTTGTCCCACTCCGTGTATAGGTCCTCCTGTCGGCACAGCGCCAACCCGAGAAGATTCAGGATGCGGGTGACCGCGGATGTACCGCTCCGGTGCATTCCCAGCACGACGACCCGCCGTTTCTGCTTATCCACCATCGTCAGCCCTTCGAGGCGGCGAGCACTCCGATGTCTGTCACAGATCGATAGTACGCGCTGCTGGACCTAAGGTCGGCCACCGCGCCAAACGCCTGTAGGCGGCCGTCGACGATGACCATCATCCGGTCACAAATGTCCAGTGTTGACATCCGATGTGCAACAACGAACAGCGTCAGGCGGTTCTTGATAGCAACGAGCGACTCTTGGATCCGTATTTCGGTGTGTGGATCAAGGGCACTAGTCGGCTCGTCAAGAACTAGGATCTCCGGATTATCGGCCAGGGCACGCGCAAGGCAGATGCGCTGCTGCTGACCACCAGAAACAGCATCCGCGCGCGGGCCCACCACCGTGTTGTAGCCCAGTGGCCAGGTCACTATGTCATCATGGATTCCGGCTGAAACGGCGGCGCGCTCCACGGCAGCATCATCGAGTTCACGGAAGAACCGGATATTGTCCGCAACCGACGCGTGCAGAAGACGTGGCTCTTGAGGTACGTAGGCGATGCGCCCGTGCCAGTCGGTTCGCTTGAACTCAGCGGCTCGCTCGCCGTTGACGAGATACTGGCCCTCGCTCGGCGAGCGGAGACCTAGCAGGATCTGAACCAATGTCGACTTCCCCGCGCCAGAGGGGCCGACGATGCCTACCGCCTCTCCCGCCATGACCTCGAAGGTGATGTCGCGCAGGACCGGCCGGGCGAGCTCATATTCGTAACCGACGTGATGCAACGCTACCGAGCGCACTGCTTGGAGCCGCAACGATCCGGCGGCGTCACGGCTATCTTCATAACGCAGCTCGGCTTCTCGCACCCGGTCGAGGAAGGGGAGCGATACGAGCAGGCCCTGATAGGCCGTCTGGACCTGTTGACCGTACATTCCGGCGCGAACGAGCAGCAGCACCACCGCCCCCAGTGCCGCCGCGTGGCCGCCGCCGATCGCGTACAAGGCGATCAGGGCGAGCACCACGAGCAGATAGACGAGGCTCTGATAGACGCTAGGTGTAAGACGAGTCAGCAGCTGAACCTGGTAGAAGGGTCCGCGGAGTACCTCCAGCAGCCGATCCGCTCGCTGCCCTTGTGCCGCGCCGGTCCCGAACACATGGGTCTCCTCGGCCAGCCGCACCGACTCGTTTACCCCTCCAGCCCAGTCCACTGAGGTCGCGGACTGGGCCTTGGCGAAGCGGCGGCCCAAATTGTTGACAGGCCGCAGAACCGCAAAGAGGCCCGTCGAGGTGACAACAAGGATCAGCGCAGTAAACGCATTGAGGGTTACCGCCGCCAATACGAGAATCACGAATGTGATCGCGGTCACGACCAGGGTGGCGGCCAGGAGAACACACTGAACTGCCGCTCCCGATTGGTTTGTGAGCAGCTCCTGTAGCAGACCTTCGCGGTCGCGTGACTGCTCCGCCCAAGAAGCGCGGATGAACGCCGAAAGCACCTGGCTGCGGATCCTTACCATCATGTCCGCCGCGATCTGGGCCGGCACTATGCAGATGACGAACTGCAGCAGAAAGCGCACGAGCACAAGAACCAGGCCAATGGCAAGAAGGCCACCGATCGTCCCGGTTACGCCCACCGGCCCTAGACTGATATGAACCTGAGAAGGCCGATTCACCATCGCCGCCGCCGCTTGCGCGACCACCGCAAGGACTCCTGACTCCGTCAATCCGCACAGAACGGAGGCGGCTACCAGAATCACCAACCGGCCGCGCCTCTCTCCGAGCAGCGTCGTCAGTTGGATCCAGAGCGGTGCATCCGCCAACGCGGTTGGGTAACGGGAGCGCGACCGCGACGACCTGCCCAACCACCGCAACACGCGCAGGTGCGCCGTTCCGTTTCCCAGGATGTTCCGCGCCGGCGTCACGATCGGATCAGCGCCGGCGGCGCAGTCACTCCCGCTAGGACAGCTAAGACCAGCGCTGTCACAACAAGGCCGGTCGTGCCGAATAGCACGCCGAGCGTCGGTGAGCCGGCCACCGCCCACGCGATCCAGGCTGCGCCGCCTGCGACAACCCACCGGAGACGTTCTGGTACCCCGCGCCTGCTGGCTCGCATGAGTTCCCGAATCCCGTAGAGGAGCGGCGCATACACGAGCAGAGCACCCAGCACGCCCATAGTCATGAGGACGTTGAACACACCCGTGTCGCTGTTGCGGATCGAGCCCGAGGGCAGACTGGAGACGTAGTGGTCAACGGGATTCAGGAAGCTCAACCCCAGTGGCCAGCTCGTTCCCAACACGTGCAGCATCTCTCGATCGACGGTCTCGCGATACCCAACCGAACCGGACGAGTGCGAAAGATCGGAGATGCCCGCCTCGGCGCGTGAAACAACGACTCCCACGGCATGCCCGCCGACCCTCCCCGAGATGCTGAGCGTAAGCAGCCCGGCGGTCACCACGAGAGTGGCGATCCCGGCGCAAACGACGAGCCGCATGACGGCTCGTGATCGAATCGTTGCGACGCACACGCCGGCGACGAACGCGACGGCCAAGGCAAAATAGTTTGCGCGTGTCAGCTGCAACGCCGCTGTCAGAGCCAGCAGCAGCACGAGGGCGCCGATCCGGCCGCGCCGACCGCAGGACGACCTTGACAACAGCAGCGCCGCCGCAAAGACGAGAGATGTATTGACGAGGGGGGACATCGAGGCGTACAGGCGAGTCACGCCCGAGTTCGGATCGAGTATCCCCGGATGTATGAGCCAGGGCAACGTATGCCCCGTGACACTCACCACAGTCGCACCAACGGAATACACGACCACTCCGGCCAGCAGCACCCAGGCGCCCGCGCGGACGGAGGCCGACGGCAATCGCGCTCGCAAGGCCAGGGGGAGGAGAAGGGCGAAGTAGAGAAAGTCTCGTCCGTAGAGCGCTGCCTTCAACCACGTGACTCCGCCGAGCAGCTCGCTGCGCGCCAGCGTGAAGGCCCAGAACGCCACGAAGAACGCGCCCCAGACTGTGGCCATGCGGATCAGCCGCGCTCGCTCGGGGGTCGGGTTCCGATCCGGGTAGGCGTAGAGCAGTGCGCCGAGCGCGATCACGGCCCCGTCCTGAACGTGGGCGCCGCCGGGGAGCCGACCGCTCAAATTCACGATCGGAATGCCGTTCAAGGCGGCGAGCAACAACAGGACTGCGAGCGGGCCGGGAGCGCGAGCGGCGAGGACGAGCAGGGCGGTAATGACGGCCGCCGCGGCCACAACCTTCACGTCCCCCTCGGCGATCATCCAGCCGACGCCGATTGCCACCACGGGCATGGCGGCAACGATCCAGGTCAGCTGGCGTCCCACAGCCGCTCGCCGAGATTGGATCATGGGACCCTCCGCGCCCGGGACCGCGATGAACCCGCGGCTAGCCGATTCGCGAAGCGACCTGGACACGATCACCGGCCTCGGCACCGCTCAGCGAGGCGAAGAATCCTGCGGGCTGGAGAGGGTCGCCTCGCCTTCGGGATGCTCGCCGGTGCCGTTCCGGTCGCCGTAGTAGCCGTAGCCGTAGCCGTAAGCCTCATGACCCTTAGGCCTTACGCCGTTTGCGACCACCCCAAGCAAGGGAGCATGGACGCCGACCAATCGTTCGCGCAGGAATGTCGCGCCGTCACGCGTGTTCTTGCCCAGCTGGCTCACGAGCACAACGCCGTCGACGTTGCGCAGCAAGGCCATTGCGTCTGAGACGACCGCCAACGGCGGCGTGTCGACCACGACGAGCTCGTACCGCTCGCGGGCCCACTTCAAAAGATCCGCCATCGCGTGGCTCTGCAGAAGCTCGGCCGGATTTGGAGGCGGATGGCCCGCGACGAGTATGTCAAGGGATACGTCACTGGCCGAGCCGTTTACGCGAGTCGCGATCGGCACCGACCGGATGGCGTCGTCAGCGTTCACACTGCCAATGAGCAATTCGGAGAGGCCCGGGCCCGTCGATACGCCGTAGTGCCTTGCCAAGTCGGGACGGCGTAGGTCCGCCTCGAGCAACAGCGTCCTCGTGCCTGTTTCCTGCGCAGCCTCGGCGAGATTGTGGGCGACAGTCGTCTTCCCGTCGCCGGGAGCTGCGGATGCGATGAGCAGCAGCCTCAACTCGCGGTCCACGTTGAAGTACCTAAGGTAGGCGCGCAGCAGCTTGAAGACCTCCATATCGCCGTCGTGAACGGCCGAGCCATTCTGCAGCGGGAGCACGTAGGACTTGCTTTGCGGGACGGCAGCGAGCAGCGGCAGGCCGTACACCGCTCCGAGCTCGTCCACATCCTTCATGCGCCGATCGAGGCGTTCGAGCAAGAAGGCGAAGCCCAGACCCAGCAGCAAGCCGAGGACGAGCCCGAGGGCGGTGTTGCGCTTGATCCTCGGCGACGACGGCGAGCCGGGCGCTCCAGCGGCACTCACGACCTGCACGCCGCCATCCTGGAGCTTGGCGAGGATCCGCAGCGATTCGGCGCGATCCAGCAGCGCCTGTCCATTGGTCCCCGCCAGCTGTTGGCGAGAAAGCACGCTGATCTGCTTCTGGACGAAGCTCAATCCTTGCTGGACCGCGGCCTGCTGCTGCGCGCTCTGGCTGGCGACGAACTGTCTCGCGTACGTGTTCGCGATCGCCGCGGCCAGCGACGGACTAGAGCTGGTCGCGGAGAGCGAGGCGACGTTGGTCTGCCCCTCCTGGGACACGCTGATGGCGCCGGACACATCGGACGCAGTCAGACCGTGGTCGAGGATCTTGGCAGTGCGAAGCGCGACGCCGGGCTGATGAGACAGCACCTGGACGTTGGTAGCCATGACCTCCGGCTGTGTGCCGGCGGAGCCGCCGCTGGTTCCCTGGAGGCCGGCCACCTGCTGACCGAGTGACTGGGTTTCGAACAGCAGCGAAGTCGCAGCCGTGTACTGCTTGTGCTGAGTAACGGAAAAGACGTAGGCCGCGCCGGTGACGAGGATCGTCGTCAACGCAATCACCCACCAGCGACGACGCAGGATCGCTAGCACCCGCTCCAGAGTGAGGGTCGCAGTCTCATTATTCATCTGCATTAGCAAATCTCCGTTCTTGGGCGCTACCCCGGAAGCCTCATCATTGTGCACCGCGCCCCGTGATGACGGCCGGCAGTGTTCTCAGCATCAGGCGGATGTCCTCCCACAAGGACCAGTTCATGACATACAGGTAGTCCAGCTTGACCATCTCGTCGAAGGGGATGCGGTTTCGGCCGAGCACCTGCCAATACCCCGTGATCCCGGGCGTGAGGTTCAGCCGCCCGCGCGCCCAGCCCTCGACCCACTCGTCCTCGGCCTCGATCAGCGGGCGTGGTCCGACCATGCTCATCTGTCCCCGCAGCACGTTCCAGAGCTGCGGAAGCTCGTCGAGACTCAGCCGGCGCAGACGGCGACCAAGAGGCGTGATCCGCGGGTCATGGTCAAGCTTCAGCCACTTGGGGTCGGTGCTCTGCTCGAGGAGCTCCGCGCGGCGCTCTTCCGCGTCGGCGGCCATGGTTCTGAACTTGAAGAGATTGAACCGGCGCCCATCCCGTCCCACGCGCGTCTGCGCAAAAAACACCGGTCCGCCGCTCTCCAGCTTGATCGCGAGCGCGATTGCTGCGATCAGCGGAGCGAAGAGCAACAGGAGCGCGCCCGCGAACGCGATGTCCATCGCCCGTTTGAGCGCGCGCGAGGACCTCGGCAGCCAAGGGGGGTTGACGCCGAGCACGGTCATTCCCTCGACGTCGTCGATCTCGACTGCCGGGCCGAGCATGTCCGAGAGCTTCGGCAAGAGGCTGAGCTTCAGGCTGAGTTTGCGGCATTGCCGGAGTAGTTCCTCGAGTTGGTGCTCGTCATCCCGCTGCCCGAGCGACACGATCACGCGCTGCACGCCGTGCTCTTGCGCGATTCGCTCGAGGTCGTCGGGCGTTCCGAGTAGTGGCATGGGCGGCACGGAAGAGGGCTCGAACTCATCGTCGGCGAGCACGCCGATGACCTTGCAGCGGTATTCAGGATGCGCGGCAAGCTTGGCGCTCACCGTCTGGGCCACCTTGCCCCCGCCGATCAAAAGCGCCGCTTCCTGCCCGAGCCGCCTCGCGGCGAACGATCGGATCGCCCAACGAGCGCTCGTGGTCAGGACCAGGGCGAGCAAGCCGAAGAGGACCACCTGGGCGAAGTCCAGCTGGCTCATCGGCGCCGGCTTCGAGTAGAGCCAGAGGAGCAGCGTTTCGATGATGATGGCGTGCGCGAGCCAGGGCAGGTCGTCGACCGTCGAGTGGCTGATCCGCTTCACGTCGCGGTCATAGAGGCCGTAGACCTTGAACAGCACGATCGTGAGCGGTATCGCCACGAGCCACCACACCAGATAATCGGCCCGTTTGAGTCCTCCGGAGAGGGAAACCGCGGCCCCGAGCGCAACGAGCACGGCGGCCGCATCTCCAACGGCCAGCATTCGCCGCAGCGCCGAGTCGCCCTTGACGGCGCCGACCAGCAGGAAGCGATGCGGTCGAGGCGGCGCCATGCTCGTGTCCATCCCGACCGTCAAGGGACCGGCAGGTCTCGGCTCCCGCTCGAGCATCGACATCAGGCACGCACCTGGATCGACTGGCCGTCGCGCAACTCAACCTGGGCGCCGCCGTCGCCGAGCGAGGCATCAGCGGCTTCGGCCAGCCGGACGACGTCAGTCGCAAGCGCAAGTCCGTCGTCCGCCAGTTCGCCCGTCGACAGAGCAAGCACGTAGTCGGCGAGCTGGACGGCGAGCGGCTCATCGTTGGCGAGGCGCGGCGAGAGGATGTCACCGGACCGGTAGGAAAGGTGGTACTCGCCGAACGACTCGGGATCCTTGTAGACCACGCCACGATCGAAGATCCGAATCGCCTCCGGCGTCCCGTCCTCGTACACGACCATCTTCTCGGAGCCGACGATGACCGTGCGGCGGAGCTTGCTCGGTGCCAGCCAGCTCAGCTCGACGTTGGCGATCACACCCGACGCGAACTCCATGTTGACGAACGCCACGTCGGCGATGCCGGGGACGATCGAGTCGCGGCCTGTGGCGCGGATCGTGCGCGGGGGAGCGCCGAGCCAGTAGAGAAGGATCGAGAAGTCGTGCGGACCGAGGTCCCAGATCACGCTCACGTCGCGCTGGTGAAGGCCGAGGTTCACGCGGCTGGACGAGATGAAGAACAGCTCCCCGAGCGCGCCGTCGTTGATCATCCTGCCGATCGCACGGACCGGTGGGCTATACAGGAACGTGTGGCTCGCCATCAGCACGACGCCAGCTGACGACGCCACGCCGGCGAGCTCCACCGCCTGCTCGCTCGACGGCGCGAGTGGCTTCTCCACGAACGTGTGCTTACCCGCCTCCAGGCAGCGGCGGGCAAGCTCGTAGTGTGTGAACACGGGCGTGGCCAGCAAGACGCCGTCGATCTGAGGATCGTCGAGTACGTCGTCAAGGTTCTCGGTCGTCCACACGGCCGGATAGCGGCGCTTGAGCTGATCGAGCCGCAGGGAATCGGTGTCGCACATCCATCCGACCTCGACATCAGTGCGCTCGACCAGCACGCGAAGGAGGTTCGGTCCCCAATACCCCAGCCCCACGACCGCCACACGCGGAACGTCACCATTGCCACTCATCAAGGCCCTCCCCACGGCTCGCCCACCAAGGCGTTGGATTCGAAAATTATCGGCCCCACGCCGCTCCGAACGTCCGACGCTCCCAGACGCCACCGTGTGAAGCGACCCCCGGAAACAGCTTGCGGTTCCTTAT
Source organism: uncultured Solirubrobacterales bacterium (assembly GCA_963704385.1). GTDB lineage: Bacteria > Actinomycetota > Thermoleophilia > Solirubrobacterales > Solirubrobacteraceae > Palsa-465. Next base: position 2,097,093 of record OY969904.1, on the reverse strand, counting down.
ATCAGATGTTGTCCGGCGAGCGGCGTTGGCCGGCGACCGAGTCGAGGCGGCTGAGACCAACGGACACCGCGTTCAGCACGGTGTCCACCTCGGAATGTGTCATTCCCGGGAAGATCGGAAGCGATAGCTCGCGCGCCGCCCAATCGCGCGCCACAGGAGTGTCGAATTTCGAGAGCGCGGGCAACGCCGGCTGATCGGGGAGAGCGAGCGGATAGTGGATCCCAGTGGCCACACCAAGCTTCGCCAGCTGCCGTCTCACAGCGTCTCTGTCGGCAACCCTGATCGGAAAAAGATGATAAATGCAGGGACTCTCTGGACCCTCAGCGAGGAGCTCGACATCCTTTAGCCCGTCGCCGTAGCGCCGTGCAAGTCGGCGCTGGGCGCGGTTCCAAGTCTCCAGATGGTCGAGCTTGACTCGCAGGAACGCAGCCTGGATGCCATCGAGCCGTTCGTTATAGCCCGGAATCGAGTGGAGGCCGTCGTTTGATCGCCCTAGGTCCCGCAGCCGCCGGGCGCGGTCGGCGAGCTCGCGGTCGCTGGTGCAGATCGCCCCGGCGTCCCCCAAGGCGCCCAGGTTCTTGCTCGGGTAGAAGCTGAAGGCGCCGGCATGGCCGAGGCCGCCCACCGGCTTGCCCCGATACGTGGCCCCGTGCGCCTGTGCGGCGTCTTCCAGCAGCGCGAGCCCGTGGCGCTGAGCGAGCGACCGCAGCTCGTCCATCCCACACGCCTGCCCGTAGAGGTGGACGGGCAGGATCGCGGCCGTGCGGGAACCGATCGCGGCCCCGACGGCGGCCGGATCGATCAGGCCGGACCCCTCTTCAACGTCGACGCACACCGGCTCGGCGCCCGCGTGAAGAACCGACAGTGCTGTGGCCACGAACGTGTGGGCCGGGACGATCACCTGATCGCCCCGGCCGATCCCGGCCGCGAGGAGCATGATCGTCAGCGCGGCCGTGCCGGAGTTGACGCCCACGCAGTGATCGACGCCGCAGAGGATGGCGAACTCGCGCTCGAATAGCTCTACCTCCTCCCCGAGGACGAACGCGCTCGTCCCGAGCATGCGCTCGAGCGCCGCGTGCAGCTCCTTTGCAATCGGCGCGTGGAGGCGAGCGAGATCCACGAATGGGACCGAGGCCGAAACGTCGGCGGGCGGGACACTCACCGACATGCGACGCGATGCGCTCCCACTGCCTGCGAGTCTAGATACTCGGGCTCCTCGTCGTCTCCCGGTCGACCGCTCCGGTCCAGGGCCACGCCTGGCCGCCGTTGGCGTAGCCTACGCGGGGGGCAGGTACTCAAGCGTCAGAGCCATCGGTGAATCGCGGGATGAATCGCAGCCAGACCGAGTTCGCGCGTGTCTACGAGAAGCACGTGTGGAGCGTGTACGGCTTCCTCGCCTACCGCGTGCACGACCGCGCCACGGCCGAGGACCTCACCCAAGCCACGTTCGAACGGGCGCTTCGCGCCTGGAGCCGTTTCGATCCACGGGCAGGGGCAGAGCGCACGTGGCTCATGGCGATCGCGCGCAACCTTCTGATCGACCACTACCGACGCGACCACTCCGACCCGGTCGACCCGGTGGACGAGCGACTAGAAGCTGAGGTACCCGGGCTGGAAGAGCGCTTCGCCACCTCCGCGGAGCTCGTCGAAGCGCTCTCCCGGCTCTCGGATCGTGAGCGCGAGGTGCTCGCCCTTCGCTTCGGCGGGGATCTGCCCGGTCCGGAGATCTCGTCGCTGCTGGGGCTGACGCTGTCAAACGTCCAACAGATCAGCTCCCGGGCGTTACGAAAGCTCCGCGAGCTGCTCGAGGGCGATCACAGCGTTCCGCCGGCGAGCAGCGCACCGAGCAAGATCAGCACCAAGCCGGGAACCAAGTAGGCGGCAACGATCAGCCGCAACCGCTGCGGCCGTGGGCCGTAGCCTGGGTCGCGCGCGGTCAGGTGCCTGCCGAGCTCGCCGCGAAAGCCGCCGGCCGGAACCGGCCTCTCAGCGCTCAGACGATCGGCTAGCTCGCGGTCTACCGCCGCGAGCTCGCCGTCTCGCTCACGTTCGGGGCTCATCGGCAAACAGCGGAGAGGTGGGGTTCAGCGAGCGAGCACGGAGGAAGGCTGCCAGCGACGGACCTGGCTTGCTTTCCTCAGCCTCCACGCGCGAGAGGATCAACCAGGCGCTCCAGTTGGCGGGCTCGTTGCGGGTCGCGCGCTCGGCGGCCAAGAGCGCGGCTGGGAGGTTCCCCCGGAGCTCCTCGACGAGAGCAAGCTGCACCTGAGGCGAGGCGGCGCCCGGCTCTAGGCGAGCCGCCTGTTGCGCATCGCGCAGGGCGAGCGCCGCGTCGCCCCTCGATGCCGCAGCCTGGCTCGCCTGGACGGCGTTCGCGGTTGCGAGCGGCACCCCAATGGCGACCAGGCAAGCAAGAGCGAGCACGACCGCACCGGCGCGCAACGCACCAACAGCGAGCCGACCCGGCCGGCGGGCGCGGCTGTCCAGCGTAGGCGCCACGACCGCCGCGCCGAGCAGCAGGAAGGTTGCCGGGAGCGCCGGCACCTGCCAGATCCAATCGAACGCCGCGGAGACGACGAAGGCGGTCAGCGCCGCCGCCACGCCGGCGGCGCGGGTGCGCTCCTCGTAGCCCGACCGCACCACCAGCGCAACCGCACATCCCAATATCAGGACCAAAAAGCCGACCAAGAGCGCAAGCCCAACGAGGCCGAGTTCCGCAAGCGTCTCGAAGAACAGCGAATGGGCGTTCTGTACATAGCCGACGGATCGGGAGGCACGCGGCAACCACAGCAGTTGAAATGTCCCCGGACCGGAACCCACGAGCAGGTGGCCGCGGGTGGCCTCGACGGCAGCCCTCCACATCTCGTAGCGTCCATGACTGCTCAGGCTGCCGAACCGGCTTAGCGACACACTGCCCAGGGCCGCCGAGGTCGGATTCTTGAAGTCACGCCAGGCGTGAGACAGCTTCGCCGGCGCGTTCGCGAGCAGGGCGACAACGATGAGCGCCGCGATTGCCGCGGCCAGCAGCTCGCGTGACCGTCGCGGCGAGATCGCAAGGATCCGGGGGGGCGTGCCATGACGCCATGCCAGCCCGATTCCCACCTGGGCGAGTGCGACGCCCGCACACACGATCACGATCGGGAGCACGAGCGTCTCGCCCTGGTGACGGGCGGCGGCATCGAGGTATCCGTGTTCGAGCGCGCTACGGGTCGAAGCCCCGGCGATCAAGACCGCGCTCCCGGCCCCCGCGACCAACGTTGTGGCCAGCTTGGGAAACCGCTCGGGCGCGAGCGCTATGAACGCGACAACCGCGACCGCAGCGGCAAGAGCCCCTCCGCGCGAGAAGGTCAGGTAGCCGCACAGCACCACGAGCGGCATTGCCGCAGCAGCGGCCGCCTGGCCGTACAACGATCGCGCCGAGGTCGCGAGCGCCAGCAGCATCGGCAGCGAGAGGGCCAGCAACCCAGCCAGCGCGTTCCAGTAGTTCAGCGGCCAGGCGAGCCGCCTCGCGGTGCCGGGGAGAAACGCAGACGTCTGCGCGGCCGCGGGGAACAGGCCGGGGCGAAGACGCGAGGCCAGGGCCAGCGCCGCGACCATCGTGATCGCGGTAGCGAGGGCGGCCACGGTGTGCCGAATGGCGCGGTCGCGGTCGCGGTGGACCAACACTCCGAGCACGAGTATCCCCAGGTAGCCGGCGACGAGCGAAAGGTCGGCGAGGCTGCGCTCGGAGCTGAGAGACCATGTGACGCCGAGAGCCGTCCAACCGACGAAGCCGCCGAACAGCGCGAGGGCCGCCCAGCCGGCGCGACTCGGGCGAGCCGCCGGAAGCAGCCCGCAGGCCCCGCCGACGAGCACGATCCACCAGACGAGGATCCCGACCTGGCTGTGCACGACGACGCCGTAACCGCCGCCGTCGATCGCGAGATAGAGCACGAGGCCCCCAACGAGCACCCAGATGACGAGAGCACCGACGTCGACTTCCGCCACGCTCCGTGGCCTCCAGACCAGCGAACGAGTGGCTACGGACTCCACGGCCGGCGTTACGCGTCGGGCCGCCGCGAGCGGCGGCGGCGCACCAGCGCGAGCAGGCCGCCTCCGACGACCGTCAAGATGAGGAGCGCGGGGAGCAGCGCGCCGAGGCCCCCCGTCGAGGAGCCCGTGAGCGCGTCGAGCAGCGACTGCGCCGGCGCCGTGGATGCTCCGGCAATGCTCCGCTCCCCACGGGCGACTCCATTGGCTCCAGACTTGGCTCCCGGACTGCGGCTAGATCTGGGTTCCGTTGCGAGCGCGACGTTGGCCGCGGCGACGCCCGCCGGGCCGCTGGCGTCAAGCGCTCTGGCGGTCGAGGCAGAGACGCCGCCGCTGCCGCCGCCTCCACCCCGGCCCGCGAGACCGACGCTTGAGTGGGAGCCCCCAGGCCGCTTGTGGAGCGTGTCCGTGGGGCGGTTCCCGGTCACGCTGGGGATCGTCTCGAGATACTGGCTGATCGCCGAGTTGCCCGATGGAGCAGTCGTACGACTCCGCGCCGCGGCAGGCGCAGCGCTGCCAAGCGCGAGGATCACGGTGAGCGATATGGCTGGCAGCCAGGTGCGCTCAAAGCTCGCTCTCATGATCACGAGTACGTTCGGTGAGGACCCGGGCTGACACGCGCCTGCCCCTTCACGGGGTGCTTCTCAGGACGCGGTCGCTCGCAGATAGCCGGCGACGATCGGCATCAGGTCTCGCGGCCCCTCCCGCTCCGCGAACTCCTGCTGGACGTCGAACCCCGCCGTCTGGACCAGCCACCGGAACGCGAGGCGCCCAGGCAGGAACCACCAGGTGGGATCTCCCGCGTAGCGATCCGGGATGAAGCGCAGGTACTCGGATCGCTCCGGATCGGCCATCAACATCGACCCGATCAGGAGCGTTCCTTCCCGGGCCGTCATCGATCGGAGCCTGCCTAGCATCGCCAGCGGCTCGGTCACCCGGTGCAGGAGGCCGTTGCAATGGACGATCTCATAGGTGCCGTGGCGGGCCGGATCGAGCTCGTGCCAGGAGATTGGCTGAACGTCGACTCGCGGCTGCCCGGCCGACTCCTGTTCTTCCACCTCGTCGCCCGCGGTCGCCGTGAGGCAGGCCAGCACGTAGCTTGCGCCGCGGTCGGCGAACGCCGCAGCGTCGCCGCGGACCTCGTCGCCAACGACGAGCACGCGCCGACCAGCGATCTGGCCTTTGAGCTCGTGATCGAGCTCGCGCCATCGGAAGTCCCGGCCGCTCACTGGCTCGGGGAGGTCCAGGGAGACCAGCTGCTCGACGATCAGCTCCAGCGCGTTGAGGTTGCTCTGAAGCTCGGTCATGGCGTTGAGTCGACGACGCCGAAACGCGAGGCCCACGGCGCCGCGGGCCTGATCGGGCCGAGCCGGCCGGTCACGGGAGCCTCCGCAATCAGATGTCCGAGCAACGCGATGTCCCGGTAGCCGAGGTTGCCCGGCTCTGAAGGGCTGTTGGATAGCAACTGATCGCCCGTCACCGGGTGGATCGCGCCGTATAGCGGTACGGTCCGCACGGTCGGTGAGTGAAGCACGTAGCCGACGGGCTCGGCAGGGGCTTCGGGCGGCGCCTCGCGCGAGGACAGCACGACCGTGGACTCGTAGGCGCGGCGGGCGCTCGCCCTGAGCTTCGGACCCAGCCGGCTGAACCTGCTCCAGGTCAGCGGGGCGCCCGTCCATCTGAGCGCCGTGGCGATCGACGGCCGGCCGTTGCTCAGCACGTGGCGGGCCGCGAACACGCGGCCCTGATCGTCGATCCACAGAGGATCGCAGTCTCCTGTCGGTTCGCCGAACAGTGCCCCGAGCTCGCCGGCCAAAACACCTGGAGGTATCCGGGCAGCGCCGTAGCGGTGGCGCCGAGCGTGTAGGTCAACTGTGCGGACCAGTCCGACCAGCCCGTAGCTGACCTCGATGTGGCCCGGAGCCGGTGGCTGCATCGGGTAGGGCTCGATGAAGCCGACCGTCGCGGCCTCCTCGAGTGCTCCGCCGAGCGGATCAGCAGGACCGGCGCTCAGCACCTGCTGACCGGTTCCGGCGTGGCGACCGAGGCGGAGCTCTTGCAGCAGCGGCAGCGGCGCCTGCTCGATGAACCCCAGCAGCGGCGGATCGTCCAGCAGGGCGAGCTCGCCGAAGATGAGCGGCCCGCCGCCCGCGCCCAGCAGCGAGGTCGTACCCGGAAGCGGGAGAGCGCGCACCGTTCCAAGTGCGTAGTCGAACGTGCAGTCGGGGGGCGAAGCCAGGGCGTTCGTGTACACGTAGCGCCCCGACGGGTGGTGCAGGTGGCGATAGAGCACCCGGGTCTGCGGAGGTCGCCATGCGTTGGACCAGTCGGGCCGGTCCGCGACGCCGGGCGAACACTGGGGTAGCGCTGGCGCGGCCTCTCGGAATCGGGCGTCCCTGGCCCGGAGATGCCGTGGCGCTCCGAGCCTCGTCCCCGTGCCGCCGTGCCTAGCGCCCAGCGCTCGGCCGTCGCGACGTGACAGGTGGCGCCACTGAACCTGGGCGTGGACGCCGAGCCACCGAGCCAGCGTCTGGAGAGGCAGCCCTCCGTCAAGGCGCAACGAGCGGGGCGGCGAGGACGATCCGACCATCGCCCAGCAAAGCGCGCCGAGAATCGCGTGGCAGGCGGCCTGGCTGTCAAGCAGCCGGAAAGACGGATATGCGGGGTCGGCCGTCGCGAGCGCCAGCACTCCCATTTCTCGGTTGGCCTCCATCACGCGCAGCACCTTCTCCACCATCCCTGGGTCCGCGAGGAGGGCCCCCGGCGAGCCGTAGGTGGCGAGCGCGTATCGCCCCCGAGCCAGCTCCAAGCTCTCGGCCAGGGCCTGCGCCCGGGAGGTCCCTGGCCGAGCTGGAATCCGGCGAAGCCTGGATCCCAGGTCGGTCGGCCAGCGCTCACGGCTGGTTCTGATGATCACCTCGAAGTCGGGGCAGGTCTGGTCCCAAGCAGCGCCCACCAGGTTGGACACTGCCTCGTCTCCACCGCCGGGAACCGGATCGAGGGCGATCACCGTCAGCCCCGGATTCCACCTGCCCTTGATCCGGGCGCCCGAGGCGAACAGGTGGGGATGCCGGGCGGCGGCCCCCTCGCGGTAGCCGGAATTGGTGTCGACGACGTCGCTGCGACTGAACCCGCGCTTGCGGAACAGCAGCGTCTGCGTCCGCGCCGGCTCGCCGTAGATGCCATGCTCGGCCAGCAAGAGGGCGAAGTCCCAGTCCTCGTGCACCAGGCCGGGGTCCTCGGGGTAGCGGAAGCCGCGGTCGAACACCTCTCGGTCGATCAGCGACGAGGTGTCGCAGTAGTTCCCCGAAAGCAGGACGGAGAGGTTGTAGGACGGCGCCTCGAAGTAATCCGTCCGGTTGCCGAAGAACTGGAGGTTCGGATAGACGAAGCCGATCTGCTCCCCGGCGTTGCTCAGCTGCTCGACGAGATCGGCGACGGCCGTTCGGACAAGCAGGTTGTCGGCGTCGACCGGCAGCACGTAGCGCCCGGAGGCCCGTTCGATGGCCGCGTTGCGCGCCGCCCCAGGACCGCGGTTATGGGCCAGGTGCACGACCGTCACCGTCGAATCACGCTCGGCTCTGGCCAGCGCGGACAGCGTCTCCGGATCGGTCGACCCGTCATCCACCACGATCGTTTCGATCGGCCGGTAGGTCTGCTCGGCGATCGACGCCAGGCACTCGGGCAGATAGCGGCCGTGGTCCAGGCACGGGACGATCACCGAGACCAGAGGCGCCGCCCCCGGGCGGCGGCCACGGAGTCCGGCTTGCGCCGGTCGCGAGGGCGGCCCCCCGTTCGCCGGTCGCACTGACCCGGGATCGGGGATCTCCCGGCCTGTCAGCAGCTCCTCGTACAGGGCTCCGTGCTCGGCGGCCATCCGCTCCAGCGAGAGCTGCGACCGCACCAGGGAGCGGGCCGTTTCGCCCATGCGCCGGCGTCGGGCCGGGTCAGCGGCGAGCGCCGCGAGCGCGTCGGCGTACCCCTGGGGACCCTCGCCTTCGCCGATCAGGACGCCGGTCTCGGCGCTCACCAGCTCGCCGAGCCCCGCCAACCCAGGCGCGACGATCGGCAAGGCCATCGCCATCGCCTCATAGGCGACATATGGGAGGCCCTCGAACCGGCTCGTGAGCATTACGACATCGCAGGCCGCGTACCACGGCGCCAGGTCCAGGCAGTCGCCGTGGAGGATGACCTCGTCCTCGAGCCCGGTGGCGGCCACCCGCTCGCGGACGGGGCCCGCCAGCTCGCCGTCGCCCAGCACATGGATCTGAAACGCCACTCCGGCCGCCCGCGCCCGCTCGGCGACCTCGAGCATCAACATGGGATCCTTCTGGGCGGTCAAGCGCGCCGGAAAGGCGATCTGCAAACGGTGGCCGTCCAGGTCTGTGACCGGGCGTACGCGAGCGGGGCAGAACTCCCGCTCGGCGTCCACGCCGGTTCGGATCAGTTTGCGCCTGGCCGCGGGAACGTCGTACGTACCGAGTCTGGCGCTGAGGGCCTCGGTCGAGACCGAGAACGCATCGACGAGGTTTCCGTAGCGGGTCGTGACGTAGCGCACATAACCCGAGCAGTCCGGCTCCTCGACGTGGAGCTGGACGACCACCCGCGGCCGATCGGGCAGGCTGGCGATGTCGGGCAGCAGGTCGAATCCCAGCCGCGAGTTCATGATGTGCACGAGCCTGACCCCTCGTGACTGGATGAAAGCGAGGATGAAGCGCGGGAACTCGTCCCCGCTCATCAGCTCGGGGAGCTCCCACAGCTCCCGGGCGTAGGCCGCGACCTCTGCGAGCCGGCGATTGGGCGACGGCTGCGTCGTGATCAGGCTGGCACGGAAGCGATTTCGGTCCAGAAACCGGAACCAGTCGATCGTCCCCTTGTCGGCGCCGCCGATGTCCACCCACGGCGCGAGGTACAGAAGAGGTATTCGACCCTCGATCGGCCCCGTCATCGCGACTCTAGGCGCGCCGCGCCCTGGCCGCCCAGCCGAGAGGGAGGATTCCAGCGACGTCCAGCTCCGCCAGATCGGCGATCCGGTCTGCGGCCCGAGCCAGCAGTTCCGCCGCCGCCTCCCGGCTTTGGTCGCGGCCGTCGGGGGCGCGACCCATCGCCGTCTGCAGGTTTCGGAGCAGCTGCGCGACCGTCGTGAAGCAGTCATTGCGAGCCTCGACCGTGATCTCGGCGAACCCGGCGCCGGCCAGCAGCCGCTCGAGCGAGGCCGGAGTGAACCGCCAGAAATCGAACGGGAGCTCGTGCAGCTCCCACACAAACGGAACAGTGAGAAAGACCTCTCCAGCGGGTCGCAGCACCCTGGCCGCGTCACCCAGTACGGCTCCGGGGTCGGGGACGTGCTCCAGGACCTGGGTCAGCAGTACCGCGTCCACGCTCGCGTCCTCGAGCGGCAACGCGTCTCCAGAAGCGACCAGATCGACCTCGCGGGCGCCTTCGTGGACCGAAGCCTCCCGGTCGGTGGTGATGTACTCGCAGTGGTCAAAGAGCTCCCGATAGGGCGCATCGCCCGCGCCGACGTCGAGGACCACAGCTCCGGGGGGAAGCGAATCCGCGGCGCCGCGCACGAACGCCAGGATCGACCGGCGCTCGTGTGGCAGCTGCTCGACGAACGCCCGTAGCTGCTCTGAGATTCCCCATTGCCCAACATCCGACCGGTACGTCAGCACGCGCGCAAGGCTACCCCGAGAAGAACTCGTGTGTGCGCTTGGGCGGAATCGGCGTCGAGTTGTAGGCCAGGCTTGTTGGCCCTCGGACCACACGGGCGCGGTACAGCCCGTTGCCGAGGGCCGGGAACGTCATCTCAAACACGCCATCGGAGGCGGTCTGGACCGCGCCGATCGACACCCACCGATGACTCAGTTCGTGTTGGACCACGACCCTGATCGGACCTGCGACAGGCGCGCGGCCCCACACCAAACCGCGGCTGCCCGCCACGGATGCCACGACCGGAAAGGCGAGAGCTTGGAGCACGAGCTTCGGCTGACCGGGGCTCCAATACAACCCGCCCCCCGTCGGGTCATCGTTCGGTTCGTCGAGAACGGTTTGCCAGATCACCAGGCTGACGTCGTTCTTCCACATCTCATAGATCGAGTACGCCACATACCTGGCGGCCACCGGATCTGCGTCGCCGACCTGTTGGTTCGGCGGGTTGGTGAACCAGCCAAACTCGGTGACCCAGATCTGATGCCGGATCCTCGGCGCGTCCGTGTGGAGTTGGTCGGCCGTGTGCACCAGGGTTGCGATCTTGCTCATATCCCCCACCAATACGTTGTCGTAGTCGTAGGCGTGCTTGGTCGGAGTGGCGGCCAAGCTGTAGGGGTGGTGGGCGAACACGTCGAACTCGGCGCGCTGCGGGCACGACCGGTTGGCACGGAAGGCGGTCCCCACCCGATGCAGACACAGCACGGCAGCAGCGAACTGCAACGGCGGAGATGACAGAGGTGGCTCGAACGAGACCGGGGCGAGGCCGCCAAAGACGACGACGTTGTCCTGGTGCACCGCCTTAATCGCAGCATAGCCGGCGTTCAGGAGCGACCGGTATTCACTGACCGGATCTGAGCCGGCGAGGTAGACGGGAAGGTTCTCCTCGTTCCAGATCTCCCAATAGTTCACCCGCGGCAGGAAGGAACCGGGGTGCAACGGATCCGGAAACTGGCCGCTGTATCGGAGGGCGGCTGCGTGAGCGAACTGGGCGAAGTCGCTGGGGCTGGGCTCCCACGCACCCGGATAGATCTCGGGGTTTGCCGGCTGTCCCGACCCTTGCGCCCATCGCGGAGCGTCCAGGATGTTGAGGATGACGCGTGCGTGCAGCTGCGCGGCGGCGCGAATTGCCGCGTCAGTCCCAGTCCACTTGTAGTGCGGATCTGCCGGATTGGTCGGGTCGAAGCCCGCGGGCACGGTCGTCCCGGCCGGGGCAACCTGAGCCCAAAAGACAGCCACGCGCACCACCGAGCCGTGGATGGCCCGCATCCCGGCATCCGCTGTCTGCGCGCTGGGCGTGCTGGCGGCTGCTCCGAAGCCTGGGTCCTGCAAGCCGAGCTCGAACTGGGCGCTTGCGCGCGCCGGCATGAGCGCGACCACGGCCGCCGCAAGAAGAAACGCGGCCCAGGAGCCAAACCGTCTCAGCGATTCGCATCTCATCGAGCAGGGATACGTTGCAGGCGTGGGCCGGCTGACACCGCGAACATGTCCCGGCGTGGCCGATCATCGAATCACTCGCGCGAGCGGACCGCTCCAACGCGTGTTCACTCCCCGACGTCCGCTGACGGCTCGCCGCCAGCACTGGCTCGCGGCGGCGGTGATGATGCTGCTCGCGTTGGTCTATCTCTGGCCGGCCTTAGTCGGGGGCAAGGTGCTTTCTCCCAACTCCGTCCTCTTTGCATTCTGGCCCTGGCACGCCGCCGCGCCGCAGGACTTCATGCGCACCTGGAACCCCTTGCTCACCGACGTGCCGACGGCGTACTACCCGTGGAACGTTCTCGCTCGGCGAATGATCCACGCCGGTGTGTTCCCGGCCTGGAACCCATATGCGTACGCGGGGACTCCCTTCTACGCCAACGCCCAGACGGCGCTTCTGAGCCCGTTCAACCTCCCGCTGTGGGTGCTGTCGCTCAACTTCGGGATCGCCTTGTCGTCCTGGTTCAAGCTCTGGCTGGGGGGGTTCGGGACCTACCTGCTGGTACGCGAGCTGAGGCTCGGGTTCTGGCCGGGAGTGCTCGCCGGGGTCAGCTTCCTTCTGTGTGCCTTCAACGTCATATGGCTTACGCACGAGACGCTGCCGGCTGTGGCGGCCACGTTCCCGTGGGCGCTCTTGCTAAGCGAGCGCGTCGCCACGCGGCGACGGTTCACGGACGCGATCGGGCTCGCCGTGGTGGCGGCTATCGCGATCTTCGCCGGCCAACCCGAGCTGGCGGCCCAGGTGCTCGCCGGGGCCCTGCTCTACCTCATCGTCCGGATTACGGTCTCGCCGGGGCTCACCCCGCGAGAGCGTTTTCGGGGCCTCGCCCTGGGTGTTGGTGGCATGGTGCTCGGCACGCTGCTCGCGGCCGTCGTGCTCCTGCCCGACCTGCGGGCCGGGTTGGGCACGCCGGGGGCGGCCGCGCGCCGCAACGGCGACTTCACGCTCCCGTGGCTGACACTCAAGAACCTGCTCTTCCCGAACTGGTGGCCGCGGCTTGCGCAGCCCCAGCCGGAGCCATACGACTACCTGGAGCGAACGGCATACGTCGGTGTGGCGGCGATGGTACTGGCGACCGCGGCGATCGTTTCGCGAAGTCGATGGCGCGAGAAGCTTCCACTCGAGATCTTGGCGGCGCTGGGCATTGCGATCCCGTTCGGCGTTCCGGTGATCCGGACGATCGCCAATCACCTCGCGATTCTCGGCGACACCCAGCTGCCACGGCTCCTGCTCTGGTTCGAGCTGGCCGTACCAGTGCTGGCGGCCTTTGGTCTGCAGTCCCTGATCGAAGCGCCTCGGCGTCAGCAGGCGGCCTGGCTCGCAGTCGCCCTCGCTGGACTCAGCGCGTTGGTGGCTCTCATCACGTTGAGCCCCTCGTTGCACGAGCTGCGCACGACGCTGAACCACTTCCGTACCGGCCTCGACTACACCGAGCCCAAGATCGTGTCGCTCATCAGCGTCGGCTGGTGGTCGATCTTCGCGATCGTGCTCGCTGGAGCACTGCTGCTGTTTCGGCGACGCGTACGGCCCTGGCTACCCGCCGCCGCCATCGTCCTCATCGCGATGCTCGATCTGCTCCATTTCGCCGGGGGCTTTCAGCCAATGCTGTCCTCGGCCGCTGCCAACCCGCCTCGGACGCCGGCCATCGCCTATCTGGAGCACCATGCCGCGGATGGTCGCGTCGTCGGCGACGGCTACACGCTCGACAACGACTACGACACCGTGTATGGGCTCGCCGACGTCCGCGGCTATGACCCTCCTCAGCCCAGCTACCGGTACCTGAGGCTCTGGCGCCTCGCGAACCCATCCCAGGGCGTTACTAAGCCCTACGACGTGTTTGGATTGTCGCCCATCGGGCTGCGCGTCATGAGTCTGCTCGGGACGCGGTATGTGATCGAGCCGCCGGGCACGGCGCCACCCCCAGGTCTCGAGCACTCGCAGGTCTACGGGGGCCCCGACGGGACGATCTACGAGAACCCGGACGCGGCACCGATTGCGCTCGTCGCTTCGAAGGTGATTGTCGTCCCAGGCGAGCGCGCCGGGCTCGAGTTGATTGCATCGGGAGGCTTCGATCCTCAGAGCGACGTACTCGTCGAGCGCGGTCAACCAGGCATTCGAGACCTGCCCAGAGTGGGCCCCGGCGGCACCGTGACCCTCATCCGAAACGAGAACTCCCTGGTGTCCCTGCGGGCGACCGCTCGGCGACCGTCGATGGTCGTGCTCAACGATGCGATCGCGGACGGCTGGTCCGTGACCGTCGACGGTAAGCAGCGGCCCGCGCTACGAGTCGATGACGTCATGCGCGGCGTCATCGTCCCGGCCGGGACACACGTGATCACCTGGCGCTATCGCGTCCCCGGTCTGCGACTCGGGCTGGCGCTGACTGGTCTTGCGATCATCGTCGTCCTTCTGGCCGGCGGGCTTGAGGCGCGCCGACGCCGCTACGAACGATCCTCTGTCAGCGGATCGTAATCCTACGCCGGACGGGTTTCGGCGCGGCGTAACCCTGAGGCGGCTGGCACGAAACGGTCACCGTCCAGCGGCCTGCCGCAAGCTTCGCGGTAAAGGTGAGGACCGTGTTACCGCGAGTGCGGTGGGTAACGTGGAGGCGCGCCTGCTTGTGGCCCTTGACCGCGACGACGGTCAGACTGCCCGAGCCGGGCGCGACGTTGACCGTGAGGCTGAGCGAACGGCCACGAACGTGAACGCCAGACACCTGGAGGCGCATCGATGAAAGCACGACGATCGGCGGGGACCCGCCGCCCGGGGTAACTCCGCCTCCACCACCGGAGCCACCAGAGGATCCCGACCCGCCACCCGAGCCCGAACCCCCGGACCCGGAGCCGCCACTAGACGGCGCAGGGCTCACGACATCGGTCGGCGAGCTCCAGGCCGTCTCGCTGCCATCGGCATTACTCGCAGTCACCGCTGCCACGACGGTGGAGCCGACATCAGCAGGCTGCGCCTGGTAGCCAGCTGAAGACGCGTTCGGGATGTCGCCGCAGTTCAGTCCGTTCGCGTCGCAGCGCTCCCATTGGTAGGCGAAGGTCGGAGTGCCGGTCCACCCACCAGCGTTAGCGGCGAGAACCTGGCCGCTGACCGGATTGCCGGCGATCGACGGCGTTGAGGTGTTGGCGAGGGGACATCCCTGGCTCGTGAGCGACTGGGCTTCATTCAGGTAGTCCTGCCCGTATGGCGTTAGTGTCGCTTCACTCGAGACGAGCGCCAAGATCGCGTTCGTATCCGTCGACGAGAGATCGCCCCAGTATTCAGGCTGCACGCTCTCAACGTTGAGCGCCGGGGAACAGAGCGCCCATTCGGTAAAGCTGCTAGCGAACGCGCCCCAGGCACCGCTACTCATGCTGGTGGCACAACCAGTGTTGAGGGTGTCCTGGGGTAGGACGTCACACGCGCCGACCTCGTTGACGTCGATCGGAACGCCCTGCATCCCGTTCGAGTTCATCCACTCGCGCAGCACCTCGGTATCCGACTGCATCAACGAGGGGCTGACGTCAAACGTGTAAGGGTGATACCCGACCGCGTCAACAGTCCCTGGGGTAAGCGCCGCCAGCCACTCCTCATCGTGTGGAATGTCCACACCGAGGCTTGCGCTGTCGGCCAGGCCCCCGACTACCGCCGCCACTCCGGTCGGGTCGACCTGATGGAGCGCCGCGCGTGCCGCCTCGTAGACCTGTGCGTACGCGGACGGATCCGTCCAATGGAGGTTAGTGTCATCCGCGATCCATTGCAGCGGTATGTTCGGCTCGTTACCGATCTCGTAGCTCAAGACCGGCAGGTAGGGCAGCTGTGGATTCTGGGACCAGAATGTTCCACCTGGTCCA
Organism: uncultured Solirubrobacterales bacterium; assembly: GCA_963704385.1. Taxonomy (GTDB): domain Bacteria; phylum Actinomycetota; class Thermoleophilia; order Solirubrobacterales; family Solirubrobacteraceae; genus Palsa-465. The sequence goes on along the minus strand of OY969904.1, from coordinate 2,082,036 downwards.
TAACGCTGCGCGAAAGCGGTGACGTACTCGGCCATCGCGGTCGCCGCGGCGGACGGTGTCATCTGCGTGGGCAATCCCAGCATGGGATCCAGCCGCAGATGAGCGGAAGCTGCGAGGGCGACGACGGGATCCGCGTTGCCTCCTTGGATCAACTGCACGCGGGCTATGCCGAGCCCGGAGGCAGACGCTGCCGACAGATCGCTCGGACCCAACTGCCCTTTCTGACTGAAGGTCGTGACATTGACGCCAAAGTTCTGGGCCGACAGCGTTCCAGCGGTAGCCACGCCTGCACCGAGCACAGCGCTCACGGCGAGCGCCAGAAGTACCCCCAAAGATAAACGCAAAGCGGCCACCGAGTCATTGGGTCGGCGGAGAAGTGCACGGGCTTGAGGCGGCGGGGTGAAACCTCCACGGATAGACAAATGTCTGGAATTGGTGGCGGTTGCACCGAAGTCCAGCACGCAAGCCTCGCCCCCGAGGTCCGTGGGCCAGCCCGATTACGACGGGAGCGGCGGTTCGGTGAGAGGCGGTGCTAGCCGCCGGGCACTGCGCAGCGCCGGCTCATCGCCAGCGCTCGATCAGGTCCTTCTCTGACACCTCTCTCACCACACGGGCGGGCACTCCCATCACCACCGCCCGTGCGGCGACGTCGCGGGTGACCAGCGCTCCGGCGGCGACGAAGGCCTCCTCCCCGATCTCCACCCCGGGGACGATCACGGCGCCGCCGCCGACCCGGCAGGCGCGCCGGAAGACCGGGCCGTGGAGTCGCTCCCCGCGGGGATGGCGGCCCATGGTGTGGTCGTTGGTGGTGATCACGCCGGGGCCTAGGAACACGTCGTCCTCGACCAGCGTGCCCCCGGTCACGTACACCGAGGTCTGGATCAGGACCCGGGCGCCGACGGTCGCGTCGAAGTCGACGGACGAGGCGCGGCCGACGACCGAGCCGGGACCGATCGTCGCGCGCTCTCGGACCTGGGCCTGGTCCCCGACGATCACGCGCTCACCAATCTGCGACCCGGCGTAGACAACGGCCCCACTGCAGACCGTCACACCATCTCCAAGCACCAGCGGACCGAGCTCGCGCCCGGCGGCACTCGAGCCGGGGCGCAGGCGTGGGCGCTTGCCGAGGACGGCGAGCGGCTCGACCAGGCAGTCCGGGCCGATCTGGACGGCCTCGTGGATCACGGCGCCCGAGCCGATGGTCGATCCCGCTCCGATGACCGCGCCCGCGTGCACGACCGCCCCGGCAGCCACCGTCACTCCCGCCCCCAGCTGCGCTCCCTCGGAGACGAACGCGCCGGCTGCGATCTCGGAATCGGCCGGCATCGGCGCGATCCTACCGAGCGCCCCTGGCCAGCAGCAGCCGGCGCAGCAGCGGCGGACCGCCGGCGGCGCGGACCGAGATCTCGGCGAAGGCGAACTCCTCCAGGACGGTGCGCAGAGAGGTCCGGGTATAGAGGTGCAGGTGATCGCCGAGCGGCGGCCAGAACCGCTCGACGCCTCCAAGAGCGACCCGGAGCCGGCCGTGCGAGGGCGTGGTCAGCAGCAGCCGGCCGCCCGGGGTGAGCACCCGCCTGACCTCGGACAGCCACCGCGCAGTGTCGGCGACGTGCTCGATGACCTCGCTCGCCCAGACCAGATCAAACCGGTTGTCCTCGAACGGGAGCCGGCCGTCCATGGGCACGAGGCGGAAGTCGAGCTGCGGGTGGCTCGCGCGGGCCCGCGTGAGAGCCGCTTCAGCCACCTCGGCGCCGATGACCGTGGCGCCCGCATGCGCCAGCACGGCGGTGAAGTCGCCCGCCCCCGACCCGAGGTCCAGCGCGTGGTCGCCGGGGCGAACCGCGCTGAGGAGAAATGAGCGGCGCAGCTCCCAGTCGGGCGGGGCCAGGTCCGCGGGAAGCTCCCGCCAGAGCTCCTCGTAGTAGTCCCTCACCGGCTGACCGTAGCTGCTGAGTGCGGCATCGACGAAGCCGACATCTGCATCCGGGTAGCGATCGCAGACTTGCCGGACCCGTGCGTAGTCGTGGGGCTGGCGATCGCGGCGCGGCGCTGTGTGCGGTGTTCGTACCCGCTCGAGGCGGACCTACCGCTGCGGGAGAAACTCCAATTCCCTGCGCGCGACCGCGCAAGCTGCCATGATGCGCCCCCGTGAGGGTCGGTTTCGATAGCCGCCCGGCGAAGGAGACCCACGGCATCGGACGCTATTCGCGGTGTCTGCTGGTCGCGCTCCGTGATCAGGGACGGGGCGAGATCGTCGAGACGCACAAGCCGCGCGGCTGCGATGTGTTCCACTCGCCGTGGATCGACGGCGCGATGCTGCGGCCGTCGGTGCCACAGGTGGTGACGCTCCACGACCTGATCCCGCTCAAGCGCCGAGGCGAGTACCTGCGGTCGGGTCTGCGCTTCAGGATGCGCTACCTGGCCGTACAGCGCGCCGCCCGGGTGATCGTCCCGACGCATGCCGTGGCCGACGATGCCGTGCATCAGCTGCAGATCCCGCGCGAGAAGCTGGCCGTCATCCCGGAGGCTCCCGCGTCCAACCTCGGCCCGCGCGACGAGGCCGAGGTCAAGGCGGTGTGCCAGCGCCACGGCCTGCCCGAGCGCTACCTGCTCTGGGTCGGGCGGATGACCACGCCGGATCCTCGCAAGCGCGTGGCCGCGCTGGCCCGGGCGCGCCGGAAGATGCCGCTCGTCTTGGTCGGCGCCACCCACCAGTGGGCGCAAGAGCTTCCCAACGTGACATTGACCGGGGCTCTGAGCGACGACGATCTGGCCGCGGTGTACAGCGGCGCGCATGCGCTCGTGTTCCCGAGCGATGACGAAGGGTTCGGACTGCCGCCCGTGGAGGCGCTGGCCTGCGGCACGCCGGTGGCGGCGTGCGACGTGCCAGCGGTCAGAGAGGTACTGCACGGGCGCGTAAGCCTGACCTCGGTCGACGACCTCGACGGCCTGGTCGCTGCCGCCGAATGCGCCCGGCGCCCGGCGCCACCTCCGCCGGCGTGGACCTGGGCCGACGCCGCCGCGGCGACCTGGGAGGTCTACGGGCAGGCAGCCGACTCCTAGCCCGCGTAGGCGTCAACGGACGACACGGCGGAGGTGGCGCGAGGCCACGGAGTGGAGCGGCTAGCGCTCGAGCACCGGGTGCGTACACGGCATTTCGGTGGACCGCCGGCGCAAGAACTGCTCGTCGGGCACGGGCTGCCCCGCGATCGCTTCGCCGCGGCCGGCGAGGCATTCGGCGCGGACGGCGCCGCGGCCGTGTACGGTCGCGAGACGCTGCTGGACTGCGTGATCCAGGATGAGGTCTTCGACACGAACATGCCGGGCTGGGGATGCGATGCGGACCTGGCCTGGCGGGGGCGGCTGCTGGGCTGGCGCACGCGCTACGAGCCTTCGGCGGTCGTGCACCACATACAGCCCGACGACCCGCGCCCGCACCAGTCCGGCCGATCGGCGCACGCAATTTCGAAATCGCTATCTGATGATGGCCAAGAACGACTTCGTCGGCGACCTCGTGCGATCGCCAGCCGGCTCGTGCGGGGCGATGCGGAGGAGCTGTGGGCGGGCTAGGGCCGGCGGGCCGGCTCGGCGCCATATGGCCGCCGGCTGTCGAGCAGCGAGCGCGTGAGCCTTGACGGGCTGAGCGCGCCGGCTCTGAGCCGTTGGGAGCGGGCCACCGGAGTGGCGCTCGGGCCCGAACCGCATTATGCGGCAGCCATCCTCCCAGGGCCCGCCGATCCCCGGGGTGCGCTCGCGATCGAGCTCACAAACGCCCTTGGCCTCAACCCATGCGTCATCAGTTTTTCCGGGGGTCGCGACTCCTCGGCCGTGCTCGCCGCGGCCGTCGATGTGGCGCGTCGCCAGGGGCTGCCTGACCCCGTTCCGGTCACGCTGCGTTTCCCAGGCGTGGCGTCGACGGACGAATCTCGGTGGCAGGAGCTCGTGGTCGCTCACCTGGGCCTGCGCGAGTGGGAGCGAATCAAGATCGGCGACGAGCTGAATCTGCTGGGTCCCGTGGCGCGGGAAGCGCTGACGGCGCATGGCCTACTCTGGCCGCCGAATGCCCACGTGCACGTGCCGATCCTCGAGCGCGCGCGTGGTGGCTGTGTGCTCACAGGCCTGGACGGCGATGGCTTGTTCGGGGATTGGCGATGGGTTCGAGCTCAGGCGGTACTGCATCGCCGCGTCCGTCCCGAGGCCCGCGATCTGCTGCGCATCGGGCTGGCGCTCGCGCCCCGGCGCGCCAGACAGAGATGGATGCATCCGCACGTGCAAGATGCGACTCCATGGCTGCGGCCGAACGTCCGTGCGGAGCTGTCGGCAGCCGCACGCACCGACGCGGCGCGCGAACCTCGCCGCTGGGACGATCGCATTGTGTACTACAGCCGGCGCCGCTATCTACATCTGACCGTACGCGCACTCGAACTGCTCGCAGCGACCCGGAAGGTGGACGTACGACATCCGCTGCTCGCCCCGGCCTTTCTCGCGGCGCTCGCCGGCCAGGGTGGCGCGGCTGGCTACGGGGACCGCACCACGGCCATCCAGGCGCTGTTCGGCGATCTGCTCCCCCCAGAGCTGATCGCGCGGCGTGGCAAGGCGGAGTTCGGCCGCGCACTGTGGAAGGGAGAGGCGCGGGCATTCGCCGAGAGCTGGGATGGAAGCGGGGTCGATCGCGCCATGGTCGATCCCGAGCGGCTCCGCGAGGCGTGGCGCGTTCCAAGCCCATGGTTCGGCGCCAACACGCTGCTCCAGCAGGCCTGGCTGGCCTCTCAGGCGAAGTAGTCGGTCAGCGCGCTAGCCGCGTGGCGGAGTCCTGAGTTGCCGCGGGGGCGCGTGAGGATCACCATCGGCAGCGCCGCGAGGCGGAGGATCGTCATCGGGTCTCCCGCCAAGCGGTGGCGATACATCCGGTGGGGGAGCAACTCTCGGAGTCGGTCCGCGGGGATGGGCGCGTCGAGCTTCATCCGTCCGCCCCAGCGGAGCACGACGGTAGCGATCAGGGGCGTACTGGCCGGGACGCCGGGCAGCGGGACGCGAAGCCGCGCGGGGTTCCGGACAGTGCGGGTGGTGTCGAGATTCAGGTCGTGATCGGAGCCGCGCGCCCGCAGGTCGATGCACCGCGGTCCGCTGAGCACCGCTCCCTCCCGCACGATTACGAGATCGTCCGACAGCACGGGAACACCGTGCGCGCTCGCCAGCAGAGCGAGCGTCGTTGATTTCCCCCCTTTCTTGTCCGCGAGCACCGCGACTGCCCCCTGCGACGTCGCGAAAGCCCCTCCGTGCAGCGCCTCGTTGCCCGTCCACATGTGCGCGAGCGCCGCGGCCGGAGCGAGGTACGGATGCAGGAGGACTTCATCGCGCGGAACCTCCCGGAAGCTGAAGCGCGCCCGCCCATCGCCCCGCTGCATGCGAAGCCGCCCGCCGCCGAGGAGCCGCATGTCAGCGGCGCTGGCATCGACCCGCGAGCTGGCCGCGCTCGTGACCTCACGGTGTTTTTCGACCTGCAGGCTGGGAGAGGAGTCGGGGACGGGATGCATCCACTCCTCCGCCGCCTCGAGGCCGCCAATGCTCAGCCCGTAGGCACCTGCGTTCGCCCTTCTCACCGACCTCCAGGCCCTAAGAGCAGCCCCCGCCCCCGGAGGTCATCGAGTAGCCGATCGACGTCGCTGGCAGCGCGCGACGGTGTCAGGTCGTACGCGCGCGTCAGCCGATCGACAAGCTCCTCGCGGCTGGTGCCGCACGCGAGCAGTTCCCAAAGCACCGCTCCGGAGTGGTTGATCGCGAGGTACAGGTCCGTTCGAGAGTCGAGTGCCAGCACCTCGCCGTCGATGATCTGCCAGTGAAGGTCCGCGGAGCGCAACCGCAGCGAAGCCGATGCTGAAGACGCCTCGATGCCCGCATGGTAGAGCCCGCGTTTCCGCAGGTCGGATAATGGCCGCATGCAAGGCGTGTCGCGCGCCGTCGCGGTCAGACAGCTCGCACTCGCGGCCGCCGCCGGCGAGGTCTTGGACGCCCTGGCTGAGGCTGGGATCCGAGCGCTGCTGCTGAAGGGAGCGGCGATCGGCGCCAGACTCTACGAGAACCCCGCCGCGCGTCTGGCTGGAGACATCGACCTGCTGGTGGCGCCGGGCGAGGCCGCCGAGGCTGTGCGGGTGCTCGGCGGGCTCGGCTTTCGCGATCCGCTATCACGGGCACGGGGAGAAGAGCGCGCGAGCCACGCCGTGACCTTCTATCGGCCGGGCCCGCGGCCGGCCACCGTCGACTTGCACGCCGGGCTGTACTGGTGCCACGACGATCCCGAGGCGGTGTGGGATGAGTTCAGCCGCGGAACGAGATTCATCCGCGTCGGCGATCACCTCGCTGAGGTGCTCGGCGATCCGGCCCAGGCTTTTGTGATCGCCGCGCACGCCGTCCAGCATGGGGGGCTGGCCAAGCCACAGGAGGATCTCCGGCGAGCGTTAGCTCTCTACCGGCGTGACACGTGGATCGAGGCGGCGGCGATGGCCAGACGCTTGGACGCCGAGGCCGTGTTCGCCGCAGGGCTGAGGCTGTTGGATGCCGGACAGCGTCTGGCTGCGGAGCTGGGGCTGAACGCGGACCGCGCCTCGGCCGAGATCCGGCTGCGGATGGCCGGCGCGCCTCCCGTCGCAGTAGGGGTGATGCGTCTCGCCCAGGCGCGATCGGCCCGTGAGCGGGTCAGGCTTGTCCTGCACGAGTTATTTCCCAGTCGGTCATGGATGCGCCGGTCGTGGCCGTTTGCCGCCCGCGGACCCGCCGCGATGGCGCTCGCCTACCTCTATCGGCCGCTCTGGCTGGCCGAGAAGCTGCCGCGCGCTGTGAGCGCCTGGCGCCGAGCCAACGGGTCATCATGAGAGTTCTGAATGCCCTGACCGCGGGTAACGCGATCGGCGCGGTGTGGGCCTGGCACGCTGCGGGCCGCGCGCGTCGACAGCTGACGCGCAACGGACTGCGCGGGTTGGCACTCCGGCCCCCGCCACAACTCGCCACGTGGAACGGGGTCCGTATTGTTCTGAACCGGCGCAAGCTCACCTGCCTGGAGCGCTCGGCGGTACGGCAGCGTTGGTACGGCGCGCGCGGCTCGCCGCGCGATCTGGTGATCGGAGTCGACAAGCGTGATGCCGAGTTTGTGATGCACGCGTGGCTCGACGGAGACGACGAGGAGAAAGTCGCGAATTTCGCCCAGCTGCTCCGACGCGCTCCCGGCTCGCCGGAGGCATAAGTTAAGTTGGTCGCTGGCTTGATGCGTGCCGTGACGCGCGCTAGTGTGGCCGGCGGATGAGTGAAGTGACGAAGGAGGGGGACCGCTCGGCCGATCCGCGCTTGGTGCCAGAGCCCAAACGGGAGCAGGGCGTTCGTTCGTACGAAGAACCGCGATTGCGGGTCATCGGGACGTTCGCAGAGCTGACTCGGGGAGGGACTACTGGCTTGAGCGATGGGCTCGGTCCTGGGTCGGTGGTGTGAGGGCCCCGCCGGTCGGTCCCCGGACGCAAATTTAACGGTCAGAGGGGTTGTGTCGCGGCTGGTACGGCTGTAGCCTTGGGCTGGGACCGTTGGGTGCGCAAGTGATCGGGGGGAGCCATGTCTTTGCAGCCGAGGGTTCCGACCGGATCGGTTGGGCGTGGGGTGCTGGCCGTGTTGGTGGTGGTGGTTTTGGCGGCTTCTGGGATCGGGATCGCGTGGGCGGCGGGGGTTCATCATCGCGTCCAGCGCGCGCAGGCTCCGCGTCTGGCGGCGGGTAATCGAGGCAGGCTGCTGGCTGGCCTGGTCGCGCCGGCCGTCCCCCGGGTGTGTGCTGCGGATGGTGTTGTCGCTCGTGGTCACGTGCGGCGGAAGCGGCTTCGGCGCGCGCGTAATCGGGCGAAGCTCTGTGTGTCTGCTGGATCTGTCTCTGGGCGGAGCCGCCGGGCTTTACGAGTGTCTCGTCCTGGTGGGTCGGTGGCGGCGAAGGTGCAGGCGTCTGCCTTGCGCGACCCGGTGGTGACGGTGGGGACGATGCCGACCGGCGTGGCGGTTTCGGGCACGACGGCCTATGTCGCCAATGAGGGCTCGGATGATGTGAGCGTGATCGATCTGACGCAGAGCCCGCCGGTTGTCTCGGCCACCATTTCGGTGGGCAAGGCCCCGGACGCGGTGGCGCTAAGCGCGGACGGTTCGCGTTTGGATGTGTCGAACTTCGGCGGCGACTCGGTCAGCATCATCTCGACGGCGACGGACGCGGTCTCGCACACGGTGACGGTCGGCAGCCGGCCGGCCGGGCTGCTGGAGGTCGGCGGTTCGTTGTACGTGGCCAATCTGCTGTCGGGGACGATCAGCGTGATTGACCCGACCTCGGGCACGGTGACCGGGACGATCTCGTTGCCGGGCGCTGGAACGTCGAGTGGCGCTGCCCCTAGTGGCTTGGCGGCCTCGTCGGACGGCCATACGCTGTATGTCGATGACGCCCGCAATGGCACGACCTATGTGATCGACCTGACCCAGAGCCCGCCGGCGGTTACCGGTAGTGTCGCCGACGGTTCGTTTCCGGCCTATCTCTCGGTGGCGGGCAGCACGGCGTATGTCGCCAGCCCTGGCTCGAACAGCATCAGCGTTCTTGATCTGTCGCCGAGCCCTCCCACGCTGAGTTCCACGGTGACGGTCGGCACCCGCCCTTATGGGGTGGTGGCACTGCCGCCGCTGGGCGAGGTGTTCGCCACTGACTCGGGCTCCAACAACGTCAGCGTGGTCGATACCTCGGTCCAGCCGGCCGCCGCAGTATCGACGACCGCGACCGGGACGACGCCTGACGCGATCGCGGTGAGCCCTGATCAGACCACCGCGGTGATCTCGGACGAGGCTTCCGATTCGGTCAGCATCTTCCACGTGAACCAGGCGCCTGTGAACACGGTGCCCGGCGCCCAGACCGTCGATGCGAACGACAGCTCCTCGGTGGCCAATAAGCTGACGTTCTCCTCCGCCAACTCGAACCTGATCTCCACCAGCGACAGCGACGCGGGCAGCAATCCGGTCCTGATCACGCTCAGCGTCTCTGACGGAACGCTGACGCTCTCGGGAACCTCGGGCCTGTCGTTCTCCTCGGGCTCCAGCGGCTCGGCCTCGATGACGTTCACCGGCAGCCTGACGGACGTCAACAGCGCGCTGGCCGGCATGACGTATGAGCCGGCCACCGGCTTTCACGGCACCGACACCCTCAGCCTGACCGATGACGACCAGGGCAACACCGGGCTGGGCAAGCCGCAGAGCGCGACGAGCACCGTGTCGATCGGGGTCGTCAACGTGGCTCCGGTAGCCGGGAGTCCAAGCTTCAGTGGGGCGATCGGGAACACCACCTTCGGGGTCGGCACCTCGCCCGCCTCGCCCTCGACCAGCACCTCGGGCACGGTGCTGGAGGACTCCACCGACGCCAACGGCGACACGCTGACCGCCGTCCCCGGCACGATCACGACCGCCAACGGCGGCAGCGTCTCGATGAACTCCGCCGGGACCTTCACCTACCAGCCGCCGGTCGGCTTCACCGGCAACGATACTTTCACCTTCCAGGTGTCAGACGGGTTCACGACCAGCTCCGGCACGGCCACGATCGCCGTCGCGAACCGCGTCTGGTACGTCAATGACAACGACGGTACGAACGGTAACGGCACGTCGACCTCGCCGTTCAACACGCTCGCGTCGGTCCACGGCGCCAGCGGAAGCGGCGACTACATCTTCCTGTACGGGAGCAGCACCAGCTACGGCGGCGGGATTGTGCTGAAGGCCAGCCAGACGCTGGTGGGTCAGTCGTTCGGGCTGAGCATCGGCGGTCAAACCGTGGTGTCCGCCTCGGGCAGCAACCCCACGATCACCAATGCCGGAGGTGCCGGCATCACGCTCGGGGAGGGCGACACCGTCGACGGGATCACCGTGAGCGGGACTTCGGGAATCGGGATCGCGGCCAGCGGGATCAACTCGTTCACGCTCGATTCATCAGACTCGATCTCCAACACCACCGGGAACGGGCTGGACATCAACGGCGGGAACGGCACGATCAGCGACGGCGCGACGATCAACGCCTCCGCCGCCCACTCAATCTCGATCCAGAACCGCAGCGGCGGCACCATCACCAACTCCGGCGCCATCACCGACGACGGCACCGGCATCCTGGTCAGTAGCAACACCGGCGCCACGGTCGACTTCACCGGCAAGATCACCGCCTCCACGGCTACCCATACCGCGTTCACCGCCACCGGCGGCGGCACGGTCGCCGCCACCGGCAGCGGCAGCACCCTCACCACCACCACCGCCACCGCGCTGAATGTTTCAAGTACGACGATCGGCTCGAGCGGCCTGGACTTCCAGAGCGTCTCCTCCAACGGCGCCAACCCCGGGATCAATCTCTCCAACACCGGCTCCTCCGGCGGGCTGACCGTCACCGGAAGCGGGACCACCGCCGGGTCGGGCGGGACGATCCAAAGCTCCGCCGGCGAGGGCATCACCCTTTCCTCCACATCCTCCCCCAGCTTCACCGACATGGTGATCAAGAACAACGCCGCCGACGGGATCACCGGCTCCCAGGTCAACGGCCTCACGCTCGCCGGCTCCACGCTTTCAGGTAATGGTACGTACGCGAACATATCCGGCTATAACCAAGACGGCCTCGATTTCACCGGCGGGCTGACCGGCACCGTCACGATTTCGAACTCGACAGTTACGAACTCCGCGGATAGCGGGCTGCAGGTCACCGATTCCTCCGGCAACCTCAACCTGACGATCACCGGTAGCACGTTCAGCGACGGAGGACCGAGCGTCCCCGGGGCCAGCGATCCGCTACTCGGTGATGGAGTCGCAGTTCTGCCGGACGGTTCGACCAGCGCGACCGTGAGCGTCACCAGCTCGACGTTCACCACCAACACGGGCTATCACTTCGCCTTCCAGCCCGCATCGTTTGGCGCCACCAGCGGCACGAACTCCGTCACCTTCAATAACAACACGCTGAGCAACTCAACCGGCCTGGGCAACGGGGGGGGCGTCGAGATCGCCGGCGACGGTACCTCGACCACCACGCTCGACGTGAAGGGCAACAGCATTACGGGCGCTGCGCGCGCCGGGATCGCGCTCTACAACGACGGCACCACCACCCTGTCGGGAACCGTCAGTGGTAACACGGTCGGCAATCCCGCAGTGGCCTGCTCCGGATCGGTCCAGGGCAGCGACATCGCGCCCACAACACGAGGCTCGGCGACCTCAACGCTGGCGATCACCAACAACAATCTCTACCAGTACAACAACTGGGCGGGCATCGCTACCGTGAACGACGAGGGCTCGGGTGTGATGAACCTAACCATCACCGGCAACACGATCGCCGACCCTGTCCCCGGTACCGAAACCTGTCCGACAGCAGGCGGCCCAGAGGGCGCCCTCTGGGGCCTCGTGTTGACCTCCGGCGCTCAGACCGGCGACACGAACACTACGTGCGCGAACATCTCCGGCAACTCGATGGCCGGATCGTCTCCCAGCGCCGCGGACGGAGGCATCGACGACTTTGAACTCGACGAATGGGGCAACGGGATCTACCGGCTTCCGGGGTATCTGGGAGATTCGGCCGACTCAAACGCCGTGGTCAGCTACATCCAAGGCCGCAACACCGGCAACGGGACGCCCAGCGGCGACACCTTCATCAACGGCACCGGCCAGAGCGGCGGCTATTTCTTCAACACCACGAGCTGCCCGACGCCGTCGACGTAGGCCTACGGCACCATTCCCTCACGCCCGGCTCCTCGAGGGCGCCCGCCGGCACGGAATGACCGTCCTGGCTCCGGTCTAAGAAATCTCGTTGTGGCGGCGGCGCGAACCGGCGCGTGCGCCACCGGGCTGGTCCTACCATCCGCCGATCGTGTCGGCTGATGTCATGTTGCAGCCGATCGCCGAGGCCCGGAGGCCGTCTGCGGCGATCTTCGACATTCCGATAGACCTCGCCCAGCCGGCCGATCTGCTGGACACGATCTCGGCCTGGGCCTCGGAGCTCAGGACGCGGCGGGTGATGTACGTCAACGCTCACGTCGTCAACCAGTCGCGGGCCACACCCGGGCTCGGCGAGGCGCTGCGCCGTGCCGATCTCGTGTACTGCGACGGCTACGGCGTGAGGCTCGCCGCCCGTGTGCTGAAACGGCCCGTGCCCCATCGGATGACCGGAGCCGACTGGATCTGGAGCCTGGCCGGTCTGTGCGAGCTCGCCGGACATCGGCTCTATTTGCTTGGGTCGGAGCCGCCGTTCGCCCAGCGGGCCGCCGAGCGGCTGCGGCAGCTCTACCCCCGGCTCGACGTCGTCGGCGCGCACCACGGCTTCTTCGAGCTCGACTCGCCGCACAACGAGCGGGTGATCGAGGACATCAACGGCCACGAGCCTCGAATCGTTCTCGTCGGAATGGGCACGCCCAAGCAGGAGCTGTGGGTCGATCGCTACGCCGACCAGCTCGGCGGCGTCGTGGTGTGGACCGTCGGCGCGCTGTTCGACTACGTCGCCGGCCACATCCCCCGGGCGCCACACTTGCTGGCCGACAACGGCCTCGAGTGGATCTTCAGGTTGGCGATCGAGCCCCAGCGGATGTGGCGCCGCTACTTGCTCGGCAATCCCGTGTTTCTCAAGCGGGTGCTGAGCGAGGCCAGACGGCAGGCGCCCGACGGGACGGGACGCGCGGTCCGCGTCACGCGGTAGGTTCCCGCCGGGCGAAGCCGACTGTCGGCTCGTCGGCCGCCGCGTCAGGGTGCATCCATCGCGCTTGTGCTACGCTGTCGCACATGGAGATCGGGGTTCGTGACCTGCGTAATCGCACCGGGCAGGTGATCGACGCCGTGCGGGCAGGAGAGCGGGTGACGTTGACCGTGCACGGCGAGCCGGTCGCCGACATCGTGCCGCATGGACGGCGTACTCGGTGGCTGTCCGGCGGACGGTTGCGCGAGCAGCTACAGGACCGCGCCGCAGATTCGGATCTCCGGCGCGAACTCGACGAGCTGGCCGGCCAAACCCTCGACGAGCTGTGAGCAGCCCCGGGGCGGGATTGCTGGACACGTCGGTGTTCATCGCCGGCGAAGCGGAACGCCCGCTCGGCGACCTGCCCGAGCGGGTCGCTGTGTCGGTGGTGACGATCGGAGAGCTGCAGCTCGGGGTTCTCAACGCCTCAGACGACACCGCGCGGGCTCGCCGCGCGGACACGCTGGCACTGGCCAGGACGGCTGACCCGATCCCGATCAGCGAGGCGGTCATGGTCACGTGGGCGCGAGTGGTCGCCGACTGTCGAGCCATCGGTGTCCACAGGACGATCAAGCTGACGGACTCGCTGATCGCGGCCACAGCGATCGAGCATGGTCTGCCGATCGTCACCCAAGACCAGGACTACGAGCAGATCGCGCGCGCGAACCCGGCACTGCGGGTCATCACCGTTTGAGCATTCGGTCGCCCGGCCTCACGGCTCGACCAGCGTCTGCGACGAGTTGTCCGCGATCCAGTCCAGGCGGGCCGGCCAGACGATCCTGCGCAGCGTGAACTGGATGTTGCGAAACAGCGGCGGGTTGCGGGCGAAGACGGGCTTGGGGTAGCGCCGGATCTGGCCGCGGGCGTCGACGTAGAAGGTCAGGGCGAGCGAATAGTCGGCGCGCACCCCGTACACGGCGTGGGCGTAGGTGGTGCCGAGCAACGGTGCAACCGAGTCGACCGGGTGGGCGCCGAGCATGTAGACGGCCCACAGCTGGACTCCGGTGGGTGGGATGTCCACACGGACGCTCGCTCGGCGCGGGAGCCGGTTGGCCCAGGAGCGCAGCTGGAACATCTGCGGTGTCACCTGGGCGTCGGTCTGGATGATCTCGGCGTGGTCCTGGAGGGCGGCCGCCGCGCTCCACCCGGCGGCCAGGGCGAGGCCGGCGGCCAGCACGCCGGCCCGCCGGCTCGTGATCCAGGCCGTGGCCGCCGCGGCGGCGAGCGTGAGGACCAGGGCGCCGACGAACGAGAGCTGCTTGAAGTCCATGTACGCGCCGGTGCTGGCCAGGCGGAAGCGGACGTCGACGAGGGCCAGAACGAGCGATGCGATCCCGAACGCCCAGCCCACTCGCCGCGGCAACGCCCGTAGCCCGACCGCGGCCAGCAGCGCCACGGCCAGCGCCGGGACGATCCCCCCGCCGGTTCCGACGAACCGGCCGACCGGAACGAAGTGGGCGATGTCCCCGCCCCAGAGCGAGCTGTGGGGCGAGAACAGCTGGCTCACCCCCTGGTAGAGCTTGACCGCGGCGCCGGCCCGGGCGGGGGCCAGGAACAGCACGGCCAGCAGCCCGAGGATCCACGAGCGTGACCTGAGCGTCGAGATCAGCCGCGGCCTGCGCCGGTAGGCGATGGCCAGCGCGACCAGGAGCACCAGCGCGTCCGGCAGCGCCAGAGGGTAGGCCAGCGCCAGCATGACGACGATCAGCGCGCACAGGACGGCCAGGCGCAGATCGAGCGTCTCGAGCGCGCACCATCCAAACAGGAGCGCGTAGGGCATCATCGCCAGGCCCCAGAGCTGGTTCCAGTAGGGATGCCAAGCCAGGTGCAGGGTGATCACAGAGAGCCCGACCACGGCCGCCACGGCCGGACCGGCGCGGGGCGGCGCGCGCAGGCACTGGACGGCCAGCGCGCCGAAGCCGAGTGCGGCCATCACGAGCAGGAGCGCTGCCATCGACGGGAACAGCCGGATCGGGTCCATGTGGACGAGGTTGCTGGCCGCCGCGAGCGGATAGAAGATCGGGTAGCGGAAGCGCCACGAGGGCGGCACGGTGTCGAGCGGGAGCGCGGCGTCGGTCCCCGTCGGTGGGACGTGCTGGAACAGCACGGCGATCCCGACCACCTGCTGGGCGTCCGGGTTCTCGCCGTAGATCGTGGCGTCGCCCAAGCGCCAGGCCGGGATGGTGGCGACGAAGAACAGGACCAGCAGGACCACGCCCCAGGCGACCAGAGGCCGCCGGTGCCGCCGGCCGACGAGCGGCTCGACGCGGTGGCGGCGGACCACCAGCCCGGTGGACAGCAGGCCGGCGGCCAGCACCAACCACAGGCTCACGTGCAGCGGCACGCGCGCGAACCCCAGCGCGGTCAGCGCCAGACCGGACACCGTCGCCCCGAGCGGGACCGAGAACAGGGGCACGAGCGTGCCCCACGAGCCTGGGAGGAGCGCCAAGGCCGGCGCGGCGCCGCAGACCCCGAAGAGAACAAGGGTCGCCAGAGCGCCGAGCGCGATCGTGGGCGCAGGCCCGGGGTGATCGGCCGACGTGACGACGGCCAGCCCCACCGCGACCGCGGCCGCCCCGATCACAGCGACGAGGTCGAGGCTCCCCGGCGGCTTGCCTCTGGACCTGGCTGGGGGCCGGGCGGGCTCGGCGGGTCTGGTCGGGGTGGTAACGGCCATCACGCCACCGCGACCGGGCCTGCCGATCTGAGGACCGGCGGTGTCGCGGCTATGACCGTCTTCTCGACGGCCGCGCGCAGACGGGCCGCGACCCGGCCCGGCGCGAAGACCTCCAGCTGTGCCTGGCCGCGCCGGCGCAGCTCGGCCCGGAGCCGCGAATCGCTGACGGCCAGGTGCAGGAGCTCGGCCACGACGGCGAGGTCCGGGTCGTCGACCAGGAGGGCCGCCCGGCCGACGGTCTCGGGGATCGCTCCGATCGGGCGAGCGATCACCGGCAGCCCGAAGTGAAGGGCCTCCAGGGCCGGGACGCAGAAGCCCTCGTGCTCGGACAGGCACAGGAAGACATGCGCCTGGCGGTAGCGGCGGGCGAGCTCCGGGGCCGACAGGCCGCTCTCGATCCTCACCGCGCCGGGCGCGAGCTCGTCGGCCAGGCCGCGGAGCCGCCGCTGGTAGGCGGCGCTGATCGGTTCGCCGACGAGGACAAGCCGGGCCTCGGGGGCCCGATAGCGGCGACACAGGGCGAAGGCCCGGATCACCTCGTCCTGGCGCTTGTGCGGGGATAGGCGCCCGACGAACAGCACGGTCGGCGGGCCCGCGGGCGGCCCGGCCGGGGTCGGCGGGGCGGGTGGGGCGAATGGGGCGGGTGGGGCGAGTCTCGCGCGGTCGATCAGCAGCGGCACGACGTCCGTGCGCACGGCGCCCAGCGCCTCGAGCTCGGCGGCATTGAACCGCGAATCGGCGGCTGCCAGGTGGACGGCGCCGATCAGGTCGGGCAGTTGCTCGCGGCCGACCGCGCACTGCACCGCGACCACCGGAGCGTCGTCCCACAGCCACGAGGCCGGGGTGATGTTGTGGTACAGCAGCAGCTTCGGATTTGGCCCGGCGAGCAGCGGCCCGAGCCGCGGGGTGGCCGCTGAATGGTGGATCAAGAGGACGTCCTCGGGACTCGGGCGCAGACGGGCCAGCGGCGCGATTGGGCCGTCGACGCCGGGAGCAGCGCGGGCGGCGTGGTCGGCGCCGCCCCAGCCCCAGTCGCGGAAGCACGACCGGAACGCCAGCGCCTCGTTGGTGATCGCGTCGTTGGGACCGGCGCCTGAGAGGACCTCATGGACCTTCATCGGGACGCGGGCTCGCGCCCGAGCTCCCGCTCCAGCTCGGCCACGCGCTCCTCCAGCTCCCGCACGTACATTGCGAGACCGACGTTGACGCGGGTCTGTTCGCCGATCAGCTCGGCGTGGTACTGGACCAGCAGCCGCAGCAGGCCGCGCTTGAGCCAGGTCATGGGAGCGCCGAGCGGGCGGGTAGATCGGACGTTGGCCAGGTCGGGGTCGATCATGGCCCAGGTCAGCAGCCGATTCGGCGTGACGCCTGGCTCGGTCCCGCGGCGGGCCGCGCTCTCGCCCTCCGGGTAGTGGCCGCGCGCGCGCATCGAGGCCGTGCTGTCGCGGGCCTGCTCGAGCGCGTGGTCCGGTTCGGTCATACGAGCTCCCGGGCCGGCGCGGCCGCGTGCCACGAGCCGCGCAGATCAACGACACCCTCCGGGCCCTCGGATCGAGCCACACAGAAGCGGGCAGTGCGGTCGATCGCCGGCTCGGCGCCCGCCTCGGCGGCGCCCAGCGCGAGGTCGTAGTCGGCGCCCAGGAGAGCGAGGTCGGGGATCTCGAAGACCATGGTCGCCGTGCCGTCGGCCAGCTCCACTGCAACGGTGGTGCGGAAGATCCGCCGGCCGTCCGCGGTCCAGAGCTCCAGGGCCAAAGTCGCGCGCCGCGCCGGCCGCCGAGCCCGCAGGCCGACGTGGACCTGCATCGACTGGCCGGTGCGGAAGACGGTCGAGACCCGGCCGTACTCGTCGCGCAGCTCGAGGTCGGCCACGTCCACCGTCCGCCCGCCGCGCGGGCGGCCCGCGGTCCCGCCGCCGTGCTCGGTCCCGACCAGCCGGTGGTAGTGGAGCAGCCCCTCGGCGGACGGGCCGTCGAACACGATCCGGCCGTGATCGAGCACCACCACCCGCTCGCACACACGCTCGATGGCCCCCGCCTCGTGCGAAACCAGGACCACCGTCACGCCGGCAGCGATGTGCTCGGAGATCCGACGCAGGCATTTGCGCTGGAAGGCCTCGTCGCCGACGGCCAGCACCTCATCGATCAGCAGCACGTCGGCGTCCAGGTGAGCGGCGATCGAGAAGCCGAGCCGCAGGAGCATCCCCGACGAGTAGGTCTTGACCGCCACGTCGATGAACTCGCCCAGCTCCGAGAAGGCGACGATCGCGTCCATACGCCGATCGAGCTCGGGCTTGGTGAAGCCGTACAGGGCGCCCTGGAGGTAGACGTTCTCGCGCCCGGAGAAGTCGCGGCTGAACCCGGCCGCGAGCTCGAGCACGGATACGACCCGCCCGCCGCACACCGCCACGCCCGACTGCAGCGGGATGATCCCGGCCAGCACGCGCAGGGTTGACGTCTTGCCGGCGCCGTTGCGCCCGACGATCCCCACCCGCTCGCCGGGCTCGATGTGGAGCGTTACGCCCTGAGCGCTGGGACCGGCGCCGGGCCGCGAACGCGCTTTCCGAGCAAGAAGCCCTTCAGCGTTCCGGCCTGGTCGGCCCGGACGCTGAACCACCGCGTGGCGTCCTGGAGCACCACCTCGCCCGGAGCGAGCGCGACGCAGGTCACAGCACCACCGCCAGCTCACCCTGGCGGCGGCGGAACACCGAGCCGCCGAGCGCCAGCGCCGCGATCGCCGCCACCATCGCGTACAGGAGCTCCCCCCACGGCGCGGTGCCGTAGTAGAGGACCGACCGAAAGCCGACGACGAACGGCGCCACCGGGTTGACCCACTCCAGCAGCGTGCCGATGAACGGGTGGCCCTGGACGAACCCGATCGTGTTGGGCTCAAAGAGGGTCGGGGTGATGAAGAACCACGGCAGCAGCGCCGCGGTCAGGATCGGCGCGACGTCGCGGTAGTAGGCGTGCAGAACGGCGGCGATCAGCGAGCAGCCGAGCACGAAGCAGAACAGCAGCGCGGCCAGGACCGGGAGGAGCAGCAGCGCCGGCTCGAGGCTTCCCCGCAGCGCGACGGCCACGGGCGCCAGCAGCGCCATGATGCAGAGGAAGGTGATGAGCTGGACGGTCACCGACGAGGCGGGGATCGCCCCGCGCGGAAAGCGCGCCTTGGGGACCAGCGCGCCCTGGTCGACGAGCGATTCGGCGGCGGCCAGCAGCGACTGCTGGAAGAACGTCCACACCACGATCCCGACCAATCACGAAGATCGGAAAATCCGGCAGCCTCTGGGCGTGCAGGACGTAGCCGAACATCAGCGTGTACGCCCCGAGCAGGACCAGCGGGTTGACGAGGTACCAGACCACACCGAGGCTCGAGCCCTTGTACTTGCGCCTCAGCTCGCGCGAGACCAGCTGCGCGAACAGGTAGCGGTACGCGAGCATCGGCGCAGTATCCGAAAGCCCGTTGGGCCGCGCGCCGGTTGCCCCGCCGGCCATGCCGTCCTGGCGCGGCGCAGCTAACAAACAAACAACCGTCCCCCGCGAATGCTTCGCTTAGGCTGCCGCCGAGGCTCGGGCGCAAGTCTCGCAAGCGGGGCCAAACCACAGTCAGGAGCGGGGCATGGACGTTCCCAGGCAGGTCGACTCCGTCCGAGGGCGACATGGCCGGTGGCCGCGGTGGCTGGCTGGACCCGGTTGCCTCGCCGCCCTCGTGGTCTGGGTCCTGGCGCTGCCGGCGTCGGCATGGGCGACCGGTTTCACCTGGACCGGTGCCGATTCCAGCTCGAGCTGGTCCGTCGGGACCAACTGGGGTGGGACCGCGCCGAGCGGCTCAGTCGGGACTCTGACCTTCCCCGCGCTGACCTCTGCCTCGTGCACTGGCCCTACCCCCCCGACGTGCTACGGCAGCAACAACGACATCACCGGCCTCAGCGCCAACGCGCTCGACATCGATGACGGGGTCAGGTACTTCCTATCCGGAAACGGGATCACGCTCGGTGCCGGCGGGATCACGGCAGCTCCTTCCGCGAACGACAACGGGCAGATCCCCATCTTCCAGATTCCGCTTACGCTGAGCGCCGATCAGACCTGGTCGATCACGGGCGGCACCAGCAACCAGCAGCTCAGCATGGGCTCAGACGCGAACGTCACGGGGAGCGCAGACACCCTCGGGCTGGCGTTCAGCGACCAGACGTTCCTCGACTACGATGCCGACGCCGAGGTCGGGGCGATCACAGCCACGGGCAGCGGCACCGTCGCGCTCGGCTCCCCTACCGGCCCCGGCTCACTGAACGCGACCGACGGCAATCCGGTCAGCTTTAGCGGTGGCGCGGGCCTCTTCGCCCAGCACGGCGCGACTGGTCCACTGACGATGAGTGGGGGGACGATTCAGGTCGGGGTCGGTGGGGGTCAATCTTCCGGGCAGGAGCAGCTCACGGTCATGGGCACCGTGTCGTTGAACTCGAGCAGCAGCCTGGGGATGTCGATCAACCAGGCCGGAACGACGGCGGGAACCGACTACTCCCAGCTCAGCGCGACCGGGAACGTGAACCTGGGGAGCGCGACCCTGGACCTCGGGGGACAGAGCTCCGGGGGGACGTGCCCGACGCTCACCACCGGGGAGGTGGACACGCTGATCACCACCACCGGCTCGTTGACGGGCACGTTCTCGGGGCTTCCCGATGGGAGCACGACCCACCTGCGGTGCACCGGGACGGAGCCGACCGTAAAGATCAATTACACCTCAGACTCCGTGACAGCTACGGTCCAGCCCTCTGATTTCACGTGGAGCGGGGCCGGGATGCTCGGTACGGATTGGTCGACCGGGACGAACTGGGTCGGCGACAGCGCGCCGAGCGGCTCCGTAGGCACCCTCACCTTCCCGGCGCTTACGGGCAACGGGTGCACGTCGGCGAGCCCGAGTGACAACTGCTATTTCAGCGACAACGACATCAGCGGATTGAGCGCCAACGCGATCTCGATCGACGACGGCGTGGGGTATTCCCTCCAAGGAGACGGGATCACGCTCGGCGCCGGCGGGCTAACGGCAGCTCCTTCCGCGAACGACAACGGGGGAATGCCAATCTTCCAGATTCCGCTCACGCTGAGCGCCGATCAGACCTGGTCGATCACGGGCGGCTCGGAGGAACCCGGGCTCTCGATGCAGGCGCCGGTCACGGGAAGCGCGGACACCCTCGGACTCGCCCTCACGGCTCAGGCGGACCTCAACTTCAACTTGTCGGACGTCGAGGTCGGCGCAATCACCGCCACGGGCACCGGCGCCAATCCGGGCGAGGTGGATCTCTTTGGAGGCTCTCTGAACGGGACCGATCACAGCACAGTCAGCTTCAGCGGCGGCGTCGCGTTCGACGGCTCCGGCACGACCGGGCCGCTCACGATGAGCGGGGGCAACCTCGTCGTCGGCACCTACCCGGGAACAAGCGCCGGGGAGAACGAGCTCGCGGTCGAGGGCGCTGCCTCGCTCGACTCAACGAGCTTCCTGTTGATGTACATCAACAGCGGCGGAACGGCTGCGGGCACTGACTACTCCCAGCTGAGCGCGACCGGGAACGTCAACCTGGGGAACGCGACGCTGGGCCTCGGCGGACAGACGTCGGGCGGGACCTGCCCGACGCTCAACCCCGGGCAGGTGGACACGCTGATCACGACCTCCGGCTCGGTGACCGGAACGTTCGACGGCATCGCCAACGGGACCGTGATGCAGCTGGATTGCCCCTCCCCCACGCCGCCGACGGTCGAGATCAACTACACGTCGAACTCGGTGACCGCCACGGTCCTCGGCACCCCGACCACGACCACGACCCTCGCGGCGAGCCCGACGAGCCCGGTCACGAACCAGAGCGACACGCTGATCGCCACGGTGTCAGCCAGCTCGGGCGCCCCCTCGGGCGCCGTCGAGTTCGACAACAACGGCTCGGCGATCTCCGGCTGCTCGGCCCAGCCGGTCTCGTTCAATGGCACCGCATACGTGGCCACCTGCACGACGGCGTTCACCGCGGCCTCCTCGCCGGAGTCGTTGACCGCGACCTTCACACCGGCCACCGGCTCGGGCTTGACCGGCTCGACGAGCACGCCCGCGGACTTGCTCGATGTCGGCAGGGACGGGACCACGACGGTGCTCGGCGTCTCGAACACATCGCCGAACATCAGCCAGAATGTGACATACACGGCGACTGTCACACCCGTACACGCGGGGCCGCCAGAGCCTTCCGGAGCGGTGCAGTTCCTCGACGGAGGCACGCCGATCGGTTCGTGCTCGAGCCAGCCGATACC
This sequence comes from uncultured Solirubrobacterales bacterium, assembly GCA_963704385.1. GTDB lineage: Bacteria > Actinomycetota > Thermoleophilia > Solirubrobacterales > Solirubrobacteraceae > Palsa-465. Next base: position 2,060,324 of record OY969904.1, on the reverse strand, counting down.
CGCGGGCGCGATGTCCTCGAGCGCGACCTGCACGCTCAGCTATGCGGCCGCGGGATCCCACAGCATCACCGCGGTGTATTCCGGCGACGGCAATTTCAACGGCTCGACCTCCTCGCCGGCCCAGACCGTGACAGTCCCGCAACCGCCCTCCACGTCAACGCCTGCGGTCACCGTCTCCCAGATCCTGGCCGCGCTATCGAGCGTGCTCTCACCTCACGGGAAGGAGGCGACGATCACCGCTCTGCTGAAGAAGGAGGAGTACAAGTTCGCGTTCAAGGCGCCCGAAGCGGGAACGCTGGTGATCACCTGGTACTATCTCCCCAAGGGAGCACACATATCGACGGCGAAGAAGGTGCAGCCGGTCACGATCGCCAGCGGTCGCCTCAGCTTGACGAGCGCCACGGCCGGGAACATCGTCGTACGGCTGACGCGGAAGGGCAAGCACCTGCTCAAGCACGCCAAGACATTGAAGGTGACGAGCAAGACCGTGTTCACGCCGACCTCTGGGAGCCCAACCACCAGGGAGAAGACCTTCACGCTCAGGAGATGAGCGACTGGGCTTAGCTAGCTTGCTGCGTCCTGTGCTCTCAGCACTCCGATGAAGAAACACCCCATATACGGGTTAAAGGTCATCCGAGTCGCCGTCCCTGGGGGCAGGCCAGTGGGCTGCCCCCAGGCGCGGCTCAAACCAGCCAGGGGCTCCGGCCCGGCGCTCAGTGCCCCGGGCTCTCGACCAGCAGCGTGACGGGGCCGTCGTTGACGAGCTCGACGGCCATCATCGCTCCGAACACGCCGCGCTGGGCTCCGAGGCGGTCGCAGAAGCGTTCGTAGAGCGGCTGCGCCCGATCCGGCGGGGCGGCCTCGATGTAGCTCGGCCGGTTTCCGCGCCGCGCGTCCCCGTAAAGGGTGAACTGGCTCACGCACAGGACCTCGCGCTGGCCGAGGGGCTCGTTCATGCGCCCCTCGGCGTCGGGGAAGATCCGGAGCGCGGCCACCTTGTCCGCGAGCCAGTCGGCGTCACGCTCGCTGTCGTCGCCGGCGACCCCGAGCAGGACGAGGAGGCCGGCCCCGATCGACGCGGCCTCGCGCCCGTCGACGGACACCGAGGCGCGGGTGACGCGCTGAATCAGGGCGCGCACGCGCTGGGGGCGGTCGCCGGGCGGTCGGGGGCGGGCAGCGGGCACGACGCCATCAGGCCTCCCGCAGCTGGGCGGCGGCCCGCTCCGGGGAGACGATGTTCAGGTTCACGCCCACGCCGAGCTCGAGGCCAGCCAGGTGGGTGAGCCGCGGGAGGATGTCGATCCGCCAGCTGAAGTGCTCCGCGCCCCGGGGCGCGGTGCGGACCCACAGGTTCAGCGGCGGGCTGGCACCGAGCACACGGGTCAGCCGGCCGAGCGCGTCGTGGAGCATCTCGGCCCCGGTCGTGCCGTCGTCCTCAAAGCGCATCCGGGGCACGCGCGGGGCGAGCAGCAGCTGGTAGGGGACGCGGCCGGCGTAGGCGGCGATCAGGACCGTGCCAGCGTCGATGGCCACGATCCGGTCGCGTCGGCGGACCTCCTCCTGGACCAGGTCGGCGAGCAGGTTGCCGCCCATCGTCCGGATGGCATAGGCGCCGAAGCGTTCGCGTTCGCGGGCCACCGCGGCGGGCACGAAGTCCAGCGCATACAGCTGGGCGTGCGTATGGGGCCGTGAGGCGCCGGCCTCCACACGCTCGTTGACGATCACGTGGACGTAGGCCGCATCGCCGTGCTCGCGCATGCGCTCGCGCCACACGTCCATCGCCCCGGCGACCTGCGAGACGCTCAGCTGGGACAGCGAGGTGACCGGATCGGGCGCGTTGACGATCACCTCGTGGGCCCCGAGCGCCGGAGCCGACCAGAACAGGTCCGGGTTGGCATCGGCCTCCGGCCGCTCGGGGTCCTCGGTCAGCGCCGGGTACAGGTTGGGCACGACCCGCACGGTCCAGCCCGGCGTGTCCGGCGGCCCGCCGGCCGGACGGACGGCGTAGAGCTCGGGCGGCGTCTGGTCCTCGTGGCCCTCGGCGAACGGGTCCGAGGCCGGGTCCAGCGGCGGCGCCGGCTGGGCGGACAGCTCACCCCCCGGGCGCACCGCACGCTCACCGGCGATGATCGACCGCTGACCGGTCAGCGGGTCGATCCTGATCTCCGGCATCCCACCCCCTCTCGCGCGGGTGGGCTAAGCCCCACCGTGGCCACCTACGGCGGGCAGGGCTAAGCAAGCTCCTTCTCCATCGCGATGTGCTCGATCCCGGCTTCGCGGAACACGCTGCCGCGGGTCCGGTAGCCGGCCGCCTCGTACAGGGAGCGGGCGTAGACCTGCGCGTGCAGGACCAGCCGGCGGCCGCCCGCGGCCCGCGTTTCGGCGTCCGCCGCCTCCAGCAGCGCCGTCGCGATCCCGCGGCGCCGCGCGGTGGCGCGCACGGCGAGGCGGCTGAACTGCGCGGTGCTCCCGACCATCAGGACGCGGCAGGTACCGAGGAGATCGCCGTTCTCAACCGCGACCAGATGGATCCCCTCGTGGTCACGTCCGTCGAGTTCCTCGTACTCGGGGACTCCCTGTTCGACGCAGAAGACGTCATGGCGCAGGGCGAGCGCGGCCAGCAGCTCGCGACGATTGCGAGCCCTGCGAACCTCATAGCCCACCGTTGCGCTCATGCCAAAGAAGATTGCCAGACCGCTCCCTGGGTCGGAGACCGGCGAGGGCGGACGCCGATCGGGAAGCCCTCACGCTGCAGGACGGCGGCGAACACGACGACTTCCCCTGGAAGCGCTAACATAAGAACATCCTCTAGAGGTGTTCGGCGAGGGGCCGTGGGCAAGCAGGCATCCTCGTCGTGCACGACCTCTTCCTGAGGGCTTCCTGAGCCGCCACGAGGTACCGCTGCGGCTCGCACACCGAGACGCCACGTTCGAACCTATGGGTGATCCCACCCCGCTTCCGAATCCTGCCGCGATCGCGCGCGCCGAATTGTTCACGCGCGAGCAGTTCATCTACGAGGGCGAGACCCTCGAGGAGGCCCTTGCCCCGGGCTCGGCCCGGCGCCGGGCGCTCGACGCCGCCCTGAACGAGATCGAGGCGGGTAACCGGCAGCCATCGATCGAATGGCGTCGGAGCTTCTCCCTGCTCCTCGGGCTCGAGCGGCTGCTCTCCGAGGAGGAGCCCCACCTGGCTGACGGCGCCGTCCTCTCGGCCCACCAGGTCGACGCGCTCTCGGGCACGCTCACCGCGCTGCTGGCCGAGGTTCAGCGCAACGGCGCCGGCAACGGCGCGGCCAACGGCCGGACGGGAAACGGCGGCGTTGCCCCCCCCGAGCCGCCGCAGCTGGCCTCGGCCGCCATCCCCGGCGAGGAGGACTACGAGCTTGAGGACGGCGACCTGGAGGTGGAGGAAGAAGAAGAGGACGAGGAGCCGCAGGACTGGCAGGACGACGGCGAGCTCGACGAGGACGTCGTGTTCGACGAGCAGCCCGAGGATCCCAACGCGGCCCGCCGGTTCTGGTTCGAGCACGCCACCGGCGCCGGCAAGACGGTGGCCGCGCTCGGCTTCGTCGAGGCCTCGCGCACCGGCGGGATCCTGATCCTGACCCACCGCCGCAACCTCGTCGATCAGTTCATCGGCGAGCTGCGCGACCGCGGCTACCGCGACCGGATCCACGGCCCCCTGCTCGACGGCCGCGACGCGGCCAACGGCCCCGTCACGGTCGAGACCTACCAGTGGTTCGTGCGCAACGCCGGGAGAGTCTCCGACGCCTACACGATCGTGATCTGCGACGAGGCTCACACCGCCCTGGGCGAGAAGACCTCGGCGGCGATCCGCGCCTGGTCGGGCCCGATCTTCATCGGGATGACGGCCACCGGCGCGCTGATCGCCCGCCACGTCACGGACCTGTTCCCCACTCAGACCTCGCGCTTCGACCTGGCTCAGGCGGCCAGGCGCGGGGTGATCGCGCCGCTGCGCTGCATCCGCATCCCGCCCGGTCCGGGCGTGCGGACGATCGCCAAGGTGCCGCTGCGCCGGGGCGAGGTGGACACAGAGTTCGACCAGGAGATGCTGGCCGAGCTGCTGGACCAGACCCCGTTCAACGTGGCCGTGGCCGATCTCTACAAGACGCGCTTCAACGGCATCCCGGGCATCGTCTACGCCGCCGGCGTGCGCCACGCCTATAACGTCGCCCAGGCCTTCCGGGACTTGGGCATGAAGGCGCAGGCCGTGTCCGGGGAGACCCCGAAGCGCCAGCTGGCCAAGATCCTGGCCGACTACGAGAGCGGCAAGATCGACGTGCTGGTCAACGCGATGCTGCTGGCCGAGGGCTGGAACAGCCCCCGGGCGACGATCTGCATGCATCTGGCCCCGACCGCGTCCAAGCGCGTCTATCAGCAGCGGGTCGGACGGGTCACACGGCGCACGCCGGGCAAGGAGGCGGGGATCGTCATCGACTTCGTACACCCGGCGACCAAGCACGACGATCCCGTCGTCACGCTGCACTCGCTGCTGGACCGCGACGTCTACCGCGGCGGGGCGATCGTCGTCGGCCCGGTGCGCCGCGGCCGCGGACGCCGGGTCCGGGTGGAGCGCCGGGTGCTGCCGGTCACGCCCGATCCCGAGCGGCGCGCGCAGGTGTTCGAGCGGGAGCTGTGGCGGATCGCGGTCGAGCACCTGGATTACGGCGAGCAGCACGTATGGGCGGCGCTGGCCGGGGCGCGGGTCGCGCCCAACGGCTGGCGTCGGGCCAAGGCGATGCTCCACTTCGACCGCCAGGGCGAGCTCAAGCGCCGCTTCCTGGTCACCGCGGTGCAGCGCAACCGCAGCTCGCAGCTGCGGCTGCGCGCGCTGCAGGAGATCTCGGCCAGCCGCGACGCGGAGGCCTTCGACACGGCAATCGACATCATGGCCGGGTGGCCGCGCGACGAGCGCCGCGAGGGCGTGAAGATCATGCTCCAGGCGCTCGCCGAGCGCCGCATCGGCCGCCGCGATCAGGCCAACGCCTGGATCTGGCGGATGGCCGAGTACACGCGCGAGGTGCACGAGGAGTATGCGGTGCAGCGCTGGCCGGAGACCAAACGGCTGCTGGGGCTGCTCGTGAACTCCAGCGGCGCCGCGCACGCCCGCAACGCCCGCCGGCTGGTGCACGCCGCCCGCAAGGAGGATCGCCGGCTGTCGGCGGCGCTCCTGGCCGCCGCGCTGGCCCACACCCCCGAGGCCGAGGAGGCGCTGCGGGGCGCACGGACCCGGATGGCCCGCAAGCCCGCGGCGCTGGCCCGGGAGCTGTTGCGCAACTTCCCCAAGGGCCGGCGCGGAAAGAACCGGCGCCGGCGAAAGGGAGCCGGGGCCGAGGAGGCAGCGGCGGGGGCGAGCGCGAACGGTCCGGCGGTCGCGGCCGCCCTGGAGCTGGAAGACGAAGACAGCGCCGAGCCCGGCGAGGAGACCGAGGTCGTCGAGATGGTCGACGAGCCCGAGGACGTCGAGGAGCTCGAGGACGTCGACGAGCTCGAACCCGCCGACGGGCAGTCCGACGAGCGCCTCAGCGCAGCGTGAGGTCAACCGGGGTGAGCGGCGGCTCCTGGGTCCCGGCGGCCGGCGTCTGGCGGATCACCCGACGCAGCTGACGGCGACGGCGCCGCGGCAGGCGAAGCAGCCGGCCGACGACGCAGTCACCCCCGCGTAGGGCCGCTCGGGCGCGGGCCAGCGTCATCCGCTGAAGCGCCGGGACGACGCACGGAAGCTCCGGATACGGGGCGAGGGCGGTGTCGTCGACCTGGGTGGCGAACGGGTTCACCGCCGCCTCGGTCAGCGCTCCGCCCCGGAACATCCAGTACGCGTGCGACGGCAGGCCCTCGACGATCGTGCCGTCGGCCGGCGTCGGATTGAGATGGGCGTCGGGGTCAGAGGCGTTCTCGAGGTCCCAGGAATCGACGGCCACCGATGGCTGCACGCCGCCGAACACGGACCAGCTGCTAAACGCGAGCGGGGCACCGCCGGCCACACGGTAGAGCCCGCCTGCCGAGGTCTGGAGGAAGGTTCCGGATGCCGGCACCGGGTTCAGGGCGTCGAACTGTTGCTGGCTGATCACCTCCGTAGGCTGCGGGCCGCCGAAGGCGCTCCAGTCGCTGACCAAAAGCGGTGCGCCGCCGGCGATTCGGTAGATCGGCAGCGTGTTGGCGACCTGGACGAAGGTGCCGTCAGGGATTGGGGCCGTCCCGGTGCTAGCCGCCGCCGCGTCGCCGTCGAGGTAGTTGCTGTCGATGTTCATCGTCACGCCCCCGTAGCGCGAGTTGTGACCGCCGCGGTACTGGTGCAGGCGGTGGCCGACCCAGTCGCCGGCCGGAACCGATGCCGTGCTCGCCGTCTGTTCGTCGTTCCACTGGGCGAACCAGATGTCGTCGGGCTCGGGGTAGCTCGTCCCCTGCTCGGCCGTGAGGTCCGCGATGGCCGAATCGAAACTGCCGTAGATGCCTGACCTGTATCCGTAGGCGTGAAGCTGCGAGGTCCAGGCGTCTTCGAACTCGAGCACAGCGCTCGTATTGGTCGCCGTCCGGGGATAGAACTCCATGTCGAGGTAGATCGGGTTGCCCTGACCGATCCCGAGGTTGAAGGCGCGCCCGGCGGCGTCGGTGGCCGCCGCGCTGCCCTGGGCGGCGGCCTGGCTTGGGTCGATGGCCTGACAGCCGCAGGAGTTCTGGGGTGCCTGAAGGCCGACGTAGGTGGGGATCAGGTACCAGCCGGCGGCCGATTCCTGCTGCACCCAGGCCGCGTCGAGGTTGGACTGGGCACAGGCCATGTTGGCCCCGCCGATGTAGATCCCGATGGCCCGGAACGGGGAGGCCTGCCACGCGGCCATGTGGGCCAGGCTGGGAGCGCTGCACGCGTCGAATCCCAGGCCCGTGTAAGGCCCGGTGGTGGCGGCGGCCGCGGTCCTGGCGCGGATCGGTGGGCGAACCGCCCGGGCGGCTGGAACGACGGCATCCGCCGTCCGGCGCACGGCGACCCCGCGGCCGGCCGGCTCGATCAGGATGGCCCGGCTGCGCCCGATCGCGTTGGCCGGACAGCGCTGGTCGGCGCCGGGCAGGCCGAGATAGACGGCGAGCCGGTTGAAGCGCACGCACACCGACGGGTCGGCGGCCAGGTTGTACACCGGCCAGCCGCTCGGAACATCAACCGCGTGGCCGCGATAGACGATCGTGCGGTCCCGCGCGCGAGCCATGGCCGCGGCCGGGAGCGTCAGGGCCGCGAGCAGCGCGCACAGCGCCAGGTTGATCGTTGCCAGCGATCGACTCATACCCACCTCGGCCTGCCGGTACTCCCCCAGGGCCCGTTCCCAACAGAGCTGGAGCGATCCTACGGCTTTGCGCCTTTCCCGGAGTTAAAGCCGCGTGATCACCAGCCCGGCCGCGAGCAGGACGACGGCCAGCCACAGCGCTGACAGCGCGCCCTCCAGCGGAGCCGAGACGCTCGCGGCCGAGAGCTCCCGGACGGTCCCATCCGAGAGGCGTTGCGCGCCGGTCAGCTCGACCGTGCGCCGCCGCAGCTCTCGCGCGGGGGTGCTGAGCTTCCGCTGGGCGACGCTCAAGAGGTAGCACGCCCCCGCGACCAGGAGCCCGGCCGGACGGATGGCCAGCGTCATCACGAAGTACCCCGTGAAGGCGGGGAAGGCGCCCCAGGCCAGCGCAAACCAGGTGTCGTTGTGCACGTGCCCGCCGGCCAGCTCGAGGTTGTACGCCGGTACCAGCACGCCTCCGAGGACGACCAGCGGTACCAGCAGGGGCGAGACCACGAACGCCCCGACCACCCCGATGGCCAGGGCCCCGGCCAGGCCGACCACGGCCAGTCCGATGAGCACGCTGCGCCGGAGCTGTGTGCGTAGAGGGCGGCCGTTCAGCTCGTCGAGGGCGTGCGCGCTGATCCCGACGGCCAGGAAGAAGGCCGCGAGCGCCGCGCCGAGGCGGTCGGCGTGCATGACCGGCGCGGCCGCCGCGCCCAGCGCTACATAGCTCAGGTGCCAGGCCGTGTAGGGCGGGTGCAGGAGCGTGACCAGGTCGCGCCAGCCGCCCGTCCTGAGCGCGTAGAACGCCGGCCGCGGGGCAGCCGGCGATACCGGCTCGGGCCCCGGCGGGGTATCAGGAGCCACGCTCGTCGGCCCTCACCCCCCACATGACGACTCCCGCTCCGAAGCTCATCCGCCGCTCCTGCACCCATTCAATCCCGGCCCTGCGCCAGAGCGTCGGGAGGTCCGGCTCGTGGGCGTAGAGGTCCTCGATGCTCGGCCCGAGGAAGCGGCCCACCTCGACCCAGGCCGGCGAAGCCAGGCGTCCGATGAGCGGCAGCCCAAAGCGGGTGTGCAGGCGCCACAGAGCGAGCAGTGGCGGCGCCTGCGGGACCCCGAACTCGACCATCCCGATCTTGCCACCGGGCCTGACCACGCGGGCCAGCTCGGCCATGGTCGCGGCGCGATCATCGACATAGCGCAGCAGATAGGTGAAGGTGAGGGCGTCGAACTCCCCGTCCCGGAACGGTAGCCGCTCGGCCTGGCCTTGGATGAACGTGATGCGGGGGGCCAGGTCGGGGCGGGCGGCCAGCTTGGCCCGGGCGCCCGCGAGCATCTGCTCGCTCTGGTCGAGACCGACCACCTCGCAGCCGCGCTGGGCGAGCTCCAAGGCCACCAGCCCGGTTCCGGTGGCCACGTCCAGTACACGCCGGCCGGGCCGCGGGTCGACTGCGGTCACGAGCGCGTGGCGCCAGCGGGGATCCTGGCCGAAGCTCATCAGCGCCCCGATCCGGTCGTAGCGCGCCGGCAGCCCGGCGAACAGCTCCAGCGCCTGCTCGTTACGCGCCGACAAGGTGGACCTCTCCGGCCTCCAGGGCCACGCGCCCGTCGTCGGTCTCCACGACCAGTCGTCCGTCGCCGTCGATCCCGCTGGCCAGCCCCTGGCCGCCGGACCAGCGCAGGCGGCGGCCGGCCAGGGCGTCACGGGCTCGTAGCGTCTCCAGCACCGCGGCCGGCGGCGCGGCCATCCACCACTCCAGGCGCCCGAGCAGCCGCTCGAGCACCGGCTCGACGTCTTCGGGCCCGAGTCCCAGGCTGCCGGCGCGGTCGCGCAGCTCCAGTGGCAGCTGGCCTGGGCGCACGGCGACGTTGATTCCGATCCCGAGTACCGCCCAGTGCTCCTGCGGGCGGCCCTCGACCAGGATGCCCGCCACCTTGCGTCCGTCGACGAGCACGTCATTGGGCCACTTCACCAGCGCCTCGGGCCCGGCCACATCGGCCACGGCCACGCCCGCGCACAGCGGCAGCAGTCTCGGCGGCTCGCGGAGCACGAGCGAGCACAGCAGCGCTGCGCCCGGTGGCGCGCTCCACGTCCTCCCCTGACGCCCGCGGCCGGCCGACTGCTCGCGCGCCGTGATCATGGTTCCGTGCGGCGCCCCGTGGCGGGCCAGTTCGGTGCCGCGCTCGTTGGTCGAGCCGACCACGCGGTAGTGGACCCTCGGGTGGCCGATGGTCTCGGGCGGCCGTTCATTCGCGGCGCTCACTCCGGCCGGATCCGGAGCTCGTCGCCGACCATGACCCTCAGCCGCTGCGCCGCGTCGCCGCGGCTCAGCGCAACCGCGAGCCGGCGGCTTGAATCCTCGTAGAGCAGCAGCTCGCCCGGAGCAACGTCGGCGAACGTGCGCACGTAGTGGGCCTGCTGGGAGCCCGAGGCGCCCCGGACGTTCATCCGGTGGCCGAGCTTCACACCGACGCCGGGCAGGTTCTCGTGCTCGGCGTCGAGCTGGACGTTCCCGAACCGGTCCACGTGGACGACGTGAGCCACGAGCGTTCCGTCCTCCATGCGCGCCCGCGGCAGCTCGAGCAGGACCAGTTCGCCCGGATCGCACGGGTCGCCGGCCTGGGCCAGGGATGCTCCCCGGGCCAGATGTGCGGCCACCGGAGCGAAGACGTCGCGTCCGTGGAAGGTGGCCGACACGGGCTCGAGCCGGAAGCGCGAGCGGGCGATGTCGACCGCCTCGACCACGCCGCCGGCGTCGGCGGCCGCGAGCGATAGCAAGCCGTTGTCGGGTCCGACCAGGACTCGGCCGTCAGCGAGCCTCAGGGCGACGGCCCGACGGTCGGCACCTACGTCCGGGTCGACGACGGCGATGTGCACCCCAACGGGCACATACGGAAGGGCAGCCCGCAGCATCAGCGCTCCGGCGCGCACGTCGTGGTGGGCCATGCCGTGGGCGAGATCGATGATCCGGGCGTCCGGGCAGATCGTCACGATCACCCCGTGACACACGCCGACGAACTCGTCCTGGAGACCATAGTCGGACAGGAACGTGATCACCGGGCGCTCGTGCACGGGGGCATCTTGGCACGCCTCGCCGGCGCAACCCCGCACTCCCGGGCACCCCTCGGCGCCGGAATCCCGCCCCTCGGGGCGGCGCAACCCTGCGCCCGGCGACGTGTTTGGATCTGAGTCTGGTGGGAAAGGAGCGCATACATGAGCCGAGCTGAACGTGCCGTCCTCAAGCGGACCGGGGTGATCGCCGCGGCGGCCGCCGTCGCGGTCCTGTCCGCGATCGGCGTCGCCGCCGCCGCGACCGTCGCTCGCAGCGCCGCCGGGACCTCGGTGAGCACCCACCAGACCTCGCGGGGCAAGGTCCTCGCCGCCGGCAACGGACATACCCTGTACCTGTTCACCCACGACAGCGGCACCACCAGCCGGTGCTACGGGTCGTGCGCCAAGACGTGGGTGCCGATGCTCACCACCGGTCATGCGGCGGTGGCCAAGGATTCGGGGCTGAACGCCAAGTTGGCCGGCACCACGCGCCGGACCGGCGGCCAGCTCCAGGTGACCTTCAACGGGCACCCGCTGTACACGTACGCACGCGACGTGAAGCCCGGCCAGATCAATGGCGAAGGGGCCAAGGCCTTCCTGGGCCGCTGGTACATCGTGAGCACGAGCGGGAACGCGATCAAGCCCAAGTCCCACCCGGTCTGCGACCCGCTCTGCCCGGGCTACTAGGCGGATCGCCGGGCAAAGGGGCGCAGCCGTGCTGGTTCGTAGGACCCTGGCTCCGGCGCACGTCGCCGCGATCGCGCTGAGCGCCGGCGTGCTCTTCCTGGGCGGGACCTGGCTCGGGCCCAGCACTGGCGTGCTCGCCCCCGGCGTGGCCGCCGCCCAGACCTCTCCGCCACCGGTCTCGGTCTACCCGAGTCCCGGCACCAGGTACAACCTGCCCGGTACCCAGATCGCCTTCCGCGGGATACCGGCCGGCCAGATCGGCTCGGTGACCGTGACCGGCTCCGTGACCGGCTCGCACCCGGGCCGGATCGAGGCCGACTCCGACGGAGACGGCGGGAGCTTCCTCCCCAACGCGCCGTTCGCCCCGGGCGAGGTCGTGACGGTGACCACCGGACTGAACATCGTCGACGGAACAAACGGCACCTTCACCTTCACGATCGAGCATCCGTCGAGGCCGATCAAGCCGATGCCACTGCTGCTGGTCAAAGCCGCGTCGGGCGGCCTGCAGTACTTTCGCTCGCGCCCGGACCTGTCGCCGCCGTCGGTCGTGGTGACCAAGAACTCCGCCCCAGCCTCGCAGGGCGACATCTTCGTCGCCCCGCAGTACGGGCCCACCCAGAACGGCCCGATGATCCTCGACCCGCAGGGCCACCTGCTGTGGTTCCTCCCCTTCCCGGTCTCGCGCAACATGCTGGTCACCGACTTCCGTGTCCAGACCCTCGGGACCCAGCCCGTGCTGACCTGGTGGCAGGGCACGACCAACAACGGCAGCGGGGAGGGCGAGGGCGTGATCTGGAACAACGACTACCAGCAGATCGCTGTCGTCCACGCCGCCAACGGCCTGCAGATGGACCTGCACGAGTTCCTGATCACGCCCCAGGGTCAGGCGTACGTGATCGCCGCCTCTCCGGTCAGCCTCCCAGGCGTCCCCCACAAGCCGGTGATGGACTCGGTCGTGCAGGAGATCGACATCAAGACCGGGCTGGTCCTGTTCGAGTGGCACGCACTCGACCACATCCCGCTCAGCGACTCGTACGTCACGCCGAGCTCGCCGGGTTTCGTGTTCGACCCCTACCACGCAAACTCCGTCGGTGTCGAGCCTGACGGCAATCTGGTCGTCTCGCTCCGCGACACCTCCGCGGTCTACGAGATCGACCGAAGCACCGGCCAGGTGCTGTGGAGCCTCGGCGGCAAGGCGTCGAGCTTCAAGATGGGCCCCGGGACGACGACCGCCTTCCAGCACGACGCCGTCGTCCAGCCCAACGGAACGGTGACGATCTTCGATGACGGGGCCGGCCCGCCGACCGTCCACCCTTACTCGCGGGGAATCGACGTATCGCTCAACACCAAGCTGATGACGGCCTCGCTGGTCAAGCAGTACACCCACTCGCCCGAGCTGTCGGCCAACTTCGAGGGAAACCTGCAGACGCTGTCGGGCGGGGATGTGTTCCTGGGCTGGGGCCAGCAGCCCTACTTCTCGGAGGACAACGCCGCCGGACAGGAGATATTCGACGCCCACTTCGGCGAGCCGACGGGCACCTACCGCGCCTACCGGTTCCCGTGGAGCGCCCAGCCCTCAACCCTACCGGCGATCGCCGTCGGGCCCGGATCGGCCGGAACCACCGACGTCTTCGCGAGCTGGAACGGCGCCACCGACGTCGCCTCGTGGCAGGTGCTGGCCGGACCCTCAGCGCGCGCCCTGACCCCGGTGGCACGCGAGTCGCGCAGCAACTTTGAGACCACGATCGCCGCCGCGAGCCAGGCTCCGCTGTTCGCCGTCCAGGCGCTGGGCTCCAGCGGTCACGTGCTTTCCACGTCCTCCCCGTCGGCGGCGCCGCCGCACGTCGCGCTGTATGGGCGCAGCGTGTTCGTCTCGCACGCCAGCACCGGCGCGATCCCGGCCACCTGCTTCGCCAAGCAGAACTGCCACATCTCGACCACGGTCTCGGCCGGAAGCACGGTAATCGCCACCACCGGTCCCGAGCTGGTCCCTGCCGGCGGTGGCGGCAACCTGTACTTCACGCTCTCGGCGACCGGGCGCAAGCTGCTCGACCGCGCCCGCGGCAACCGGCTGGCCGTCGAGGTGGCGGCCAAGGACAGCTCAGGCCTGTCGACCACGAGCAACGTCGACCTGATCTCGTTCGGGACCAGCGGAACGGGACCCCGCCGCAGCATCAGTCAGCCGCCGACCCTCCGGTTCGCCAGCACGAGCGACTTCGTCTCCTCGACCGGCACGGGCGGGATCCTGGCCGGCTGCTTTGCCTCCGCTCCGTGCCCCGTCACGACCACGGTCTCGGTCGGCAGCACCGTGATCGCCACGACCAAGCCGGAGGTCCTCGGTGAGGGCTCCCTCGGCTACCTGATCTTCTCGCTGACCCCGGCCGGTCAATCGCTGCTGGCCCACGCCCCGGGCAACCAGCTCGCGGCGACGGTGAAGCTGGCGAGCGGAAGCGCGACCGCGACCGCGTCGCTCGCTCTGGTGCGGTTCCGCTGAGGAGCGAGCGGGCGGCGGCGCGGGCGCGGCGGTTTGGGGCCGGCGCGAAAAACGGGCCGTATGTTCCCGCTTTTCGCGCAGCCTCGCTCGATCCGCCCGACTCCGTCCCACTACCCTCGCCCCCCGGAGGCCGGGGCGCGCCCTGGCGTCGCCGCTAGCGCCCCTCGCCGACCGCGTCTGCCACCAGCGCCTCGATCAGCCCGTCGATGTCGTGGCGGCTGGCCTCGAGGTCGGCCTCCAGCCCGCGCTCGCGCAGGGCGGCGCTGGTCACGGGACCGATGCTGACCAGCCGCGCGCGGCCCAGGCCGTCGAGGCCGGTCGCGTCGAGCAGGTTGGCCACGGTCGAGGACGAGGTGAAGGTAATGTAGTCCGCCGCGGCCACGGCGGCCAGCTGCGAGGCCGACAGGGGCTCGGCCACGGTCTCGTACAGGGCCACGACGTCCACCTCGGCGCCGTGCGCGCGCAGACCGTCGGCGAGGACCTCTCGGGCCTGCGCCGCGCGGGCGATGAGCGCCCGCCGGGGCGGAGCGTCGGCCAGCGCATCGAGCAGGCCCTCGGCGACGAACCGCTCGGGGACGACATCGGCGATCACGCCGCGATCGCGCAGCGCCGCCGCCGTGCCCGGGCCGATCGCCGCGACCCGGGCGCCGGCCAGCGCGCGGGCGTCGAGGCCGGCGCGGGCCATCCGCTCGAACAGCAACCCGACTCCGTTGGCACTGGTCAGGCAGATCAGGTCGTAGCTCCCCAGGTCAGGCGGCGGACCGTCGATGGGCACGATCCGGATCGCCGGGGCCTCGACCACCGCGGCGCCCAACGCGCGTAGCCGCGTCGCCAGCCCGCTGGCCTGGGCCCGAGCGCGGGTGACGCCAACCGTCCGACCGGCAAGCGGCCCGGGCGCCAGCCAGGCCAGCTCTTCGTGGAGCGCCGCCACCGGGCCGAACACGGCCACGGCGGGCGCGCGGATGCCGGCAGAAGCCGACCCCGCCCCGATCGTGGCCAGGGTGGCCACGACGGTGCGCTGCTCGGGCAGCGTGCCCCGCTCGATCACGGCGGCCGGTTCGGCACCGTCGCGGCCGGCCGCGATCAGGCGCTCGGCGATCACCCCCAGTCGGCGGACTCCCATGTACACAACCAACGTGCCCGGGAACGCGGCCAGGGCCGGCCAGTCGAGGGCCGAGTCGGCTTTGTCCGGGTCCTCGTGGCCGGTCACGAACGCGACGGCGCTCGCGAGCTCACGGTGGGTCACCGGGATGCCGGCGTAAGCCGGGGCGGCGACGCCGGCCGTCACGCCGGGCACGACCTCGAAGGGGACCCCGGCCGCCCGCAGCGCCTCGGCCTCCTCGCCACCCCGACCAAACACGAACGGGTCTCCCCCCTTGAGCCGAACCACGTTCCGGCCGGCGCCGCCGTGCTCGACCAGCGTGCGTTCGATCTCCGTCTGGGCTACCGCCTCGCCCCCTCCCTCCTTGCCCGCGTAGATCAGCTCGGCCTCGGGCCGGGCTCCGGCCAGCGCCTCGGTGGGGATCAGCCGGTCATAGACGATCACGTCGGCCGCGGCGATCAGCTCGCGGGCGCGGATCGTCATCAGCCCGGGATCGCCCGGGCCCGCCCCGACAAGGTAGACGGTCAAGCGCGGGCCTCGCGCTCGGCGTGGGTCAGCAACTCTCCGGCTCCTACCGCCAGCATCCGCTCGGCCACGGCGGCGCCGAGGCCGACCGGAGGGCCACGCAGCCGGTCGCTGATCCAGCTCGATCCGTCCGGAGCCCCGACCCACCCGACCAGCTCGAGCTCCGCCTCGTCCAGGAAGCGGGCGTGCGCACCAACCGGGGTGTTGCAGGACGCACCGAGCGCGTGGACCAGGTCGCGTTCGGCCGTCACGCACGCCGTCGCCCGAGGATCGATGAGACGGGCGAGCGCCTCGGGCGCGAGATGTCCGGGGCGGGCCTCGAGGGCCAGCGCGCCCTGGCCGGCGGCGGGCACCAGTTCGGCGAGCACCCCGCCGGCCTCGTCCGCGCGCCCCAACCGCTGGAGCCCGGCCAGGGCGAGAACGAGCGCGTCGAACTCGCCCGCGGCCAGCTTGCGCAGACGGGTGTCGACGTTGCCGCGCGCACTCATCACCTCCAGATCGTCACGCGCGGCGCGGATCTGAGCGGTCCGGCGCAGGCTGCTCGTCCCGACCCTGGCCCCTGGGGGCAGCGTCGGCAGCGACCGCGCGCCGCAGATCGCGTCACGGGGATCGGCGCGCTCGGGAATGGCCACCAGCGCCAGACCGTCCGCCAGTTCGGCCGGGACGTCCTTGGCCGAGTGCACGGCGACGTCGATCTCCTGATCCAGCAGCGCGCGCTCGAGCTCGGCGATCCAGCGAGACTTGTCCCCCACGGGCGCACCACGGTCGCCCGCAGTCGAGATCGGCACGACCTCCGCCGGCTCCTGGAGCCGGTCCGCGACCCACCTGGCCTGGGCCAGCGCCAGGGCGCTGCCCCGCGTTCCGATCCGGATCAACGCGGGCGCAGCCGGCGCACCTCGGCCAGGCGTGGCTTAGAGGGCGTCGGCTCAGAAGGCGTCGGCTCGGCCGCATCGGCCCCGAGCGCCCCCTCTTCGACCGTGAGGCCGAACAGCTCGCGCACGAGGGCCATCCGGGCGTGGACCCGGTCGTCGCGCAGCTCCTTCATTTTCAGGGTGGGGTCGTGCAGGAGCCGGTTGACGATCGCCCGGGCGACGGCGTCGACCCGCTCGAGGTCGCGGGACGAGGCGGACTCCCACTTGTTCTCGTTCTCGGCCAGCACCTGCTCGAGGATCTCCTCGGCGTGACCGCGCAGCGCCGAGACGGTAGGGAGCACCTCGAGCGATCCGAGCCAGGCCGCGAAGTGCTTGATCTCCTCCTCGATGATCCCCTCGGCCTTGCGAGCCTCGGCCTGGCGCACGTTGCGGTTGCGGGCGATGACCGCCTCGAGGTCGTCGATGTCGTACAGCGACACCCCGTCGAGGTCGCCGCACGAGGCGTCGATGTCGCGCGGCACGGCGAGGTCGATGAGGAGCAACGGGCGCCCGTCCCGGGCGCGCATCACCTCGGCCAGCTCCCGGGCCTCGAGCAGGAGATGGGGAGAGGCGGTGGCGGCGACCACGATGTCGGCCCGCTCGAGGGCCACGGGCAGCTCGTCGAAGCTGACGCTGTCGCCGCCGTAGCGCCGGGCCAGGCTGATCGCCCGGTCGCGCCGGCGGCTGGCCACGAAGATCGGCTTCGCGCCGCTGTCCGCCAGCGCCCGGGCGGTGAGCTCGCTGGTCTCGCCGGTGCCGACGATCACCACGGAGCGGCCGGACAGCTCCCCCAGCTGCTCGCGGGCCAGCGCGACGGCGACGGCCGGCAGGCTCAGCTGGCGCTCGCCGAGTGCGGTCTCGGTCCTGACCCGCTTTCCGGCCTTCAGCGCCGCCTTGAACAGGTGGTTGGTCAGCGGACCGACGGATTTCGATTCGATCGCCGCGTCATACGCGCGCTTGATCTGACCCTGGACCTCAGCCTCGCCGACGATCATGGACTCCAGGCCGGAGGTCACCCGGTACAGATGACGAGCGGCGTCGCAATTGCGGTGCGAGTAGATTGCCGAGGACAGCGCGGTCGGGCGGATTCCGGCCTGGCTGGCCAGCATCGAGAGCACCCGGCTCTCCGCCTCCACGGGGTCGCCCACGACCACGTAGAGCTCGGTTCGGTTACACGTGGAGATCGCCACCGCCTCCTGCACATCGGCGGTTCCGCGTAGGTCGCGCAGGAACGCGGCACGTTGGGCGTGCGGCAGGGCCAGGCGCTCGCGCACCTCAACCGGGGCCGTCTTGTGCGAGACGCCGATCCCGAGCAGCTCACTCATGCCTGGCCCCGCTCGCCGGCACGGGCTCGCGCTCGGGCTCGCCGGCGGGCTCGGGCGGGCGGCGGCGGGCGGCCATGTCGCGTTTGAGCTCGGCCAGGTCGCGCTCGGTCCGCCTGAGCCTGACAGCCATGATCGACACGTAGATCAGCACCATGGCGATGAACACGATGTACGCCCCGGCGACGTACTTGCCGGCCGAGTGCAGCGGGAGGGCGGGGGCCACGGCGAACAGGCTCATGACGGCGCCGCGCTCCTCCCCAGCGGCCGGACCGAGTCTCGGCCGAGCATCTCGCGGCGGACGCGACGGAGCTCGATCCGGGCGTGCTTGGCGTTCAACTCGAGCTTGCACAGGGTCGCGAACAGCAGCACGACGGCGAGCTGGGAGACCAGGAAGGTGAGCCGCATCGAGCCGGGCAGGTTACCGCCGGTCAGGGTCAGGACTCGGGGGTGCACGAACCCCTGGGCCAGGCGCACGGCGACGAAGTTCAGGGGCACGAACGCGCCGGCCACGATCGCGAACACGCTCGCGTAGCGGGCCTGGCGCTCTGGATCCTCGATCGAGAAGCGCAGCGGCTGGTAGGTGGCGAACAGGAGCAGCACGATCAGGAACGAGACGAGCGTGGGGTCACCCCACACCCACCAGTGGCCCCAGGAGGCCTTGGCCCAGATCGAACCGGCGAGCAGACCCGCGATCCCGAAGATCAGCGACATGTGAATGGCCACGTAGGAGCGAAAGTCCCACTTTCGATCGCCCGTGCGTAGGTGCGCGACGGCCAGCAGCCCGCCGATCACGAACCCGCACAGCGACATGATCGCCAGCGGGACGTGGATGTAGAAGATCTTCTGGATGAACCCCTGGTTGGCGTCCAGCGGGGCGTAGAAGAAGACCAGGGACAGAGCGACCGTCAACGTCGCGGCCGTGGCGATCGCGAGGCCGCGCAGGCCGCGCCAGTTAGTGGTCAAAAGCTCAGTCCTCCAGGAGAAAGTCGAACACCGCGTACGCGAGGAGGGCGAACACCACATCATAGACAGCGAGGATCTCCAGCCACCGCCCTGGCGGGAAGCCCTGCCCGTGGGGGGCGAGCAGCGGGCCGGCGCCCCGGGCCATGGCGATCAGGGCCGGGATCAGCAGGGGCAGCCCGATGATCGGGCCGATCAGATCGCGCGCGCGTGTATGCACGGCGATGGCCGACACGAGCGTTCCGATCACGGCCAGGGCGACGTCGGCCAGGAGCAGAAGAACGATGAGGCCTCCCAGCGGCGGGCCCAGCGAAGGCCCGAGCAGGAGCACCGCGAACGCGGGTACGGCGATCACCTCGAGCACGACGAGGAAGGTGAAGAGCGCGGCCGCCTTGGCCACCAGGAGCGAGGATCGGTCCACCGGCGCGAGGAGGAAGGCGTCAAAGCCGCCCTGCTCGCGCTCGGCTACGAACAGCCGGTTGATGGCCAGCATCGAGGCGAACAACAGCGTCGCGGTCAGGACCCCGGCGGCCAGCTGCCCGGAGATCGTCGCGCGATTGAGCGCGAAGTGGAAGATCACGAAGGTCGAGATCGAGAACAGGATCATCGCCGGCACCGTCTCGAGCGTCCGCAGCTCGAGCAGCAGGTCCTTGCCCAGCACGGCGCGAACGGTCCTCACGCGTAGAGCTCCCGAAGCTGCGCCTCGCTGAGCGCCCCGGGCTCGCCGACAAACGCCGGCCGGCCGTCGGCCAGGCCGAGGACCAGGTCGGCCTCGAGCAACGCCGCTCTGGGGTCGTGGCTGGTGATCACCCGGGTCTTCCCGCTGGTCCGGCCGATCAGCGGCTCGACCAGCTCGCCGGCCGCCGGGTCGAGGTTCGCGCGCGGCTCGTCGAGCAGCAGCAGCTCCGGCGCGTGCAGCACCGCGCGGCACACGGCCACGCGCTGAATCATCCCGCGGGAGAGCAGGCGCACCGGGTCGTCCGCCCGGTGTCCCATGCCGACGGCTTCGAGCAGCTCGTCCACACGCCCGTTCGACACCCGGTGCAGTTGCGCTTGGTAGCGGAGGTTCTCGCGGCCGGTGAGATCGCGGTAGAGCAGTGGCTCGTGGCCGAGGAAGCCAAGCCTGGCCCGGACCGCGAACGCCCGGCGGGGCAGCGGCTCCCCGAGCACCTTGACCTCCCCCTCGTGCGGGCGCAGAAGCGTGGCCAGGATCCGCAGCAGGGTCGACTTGCCGGCCCCGTTGCGACCGAGAACGGCGAGCGTGGCCCCGGCGGGAACGGTCACGGTCACGTCTTCGAGCGCGGTTCGCTCGCCGAAGTAGCGGGCGAGTCCGCGCAGCTCAATCGCCGGCGCGTCCGCCACTAGTGTGCCGCGGTGCACCGGGCTCGTGCGCGATGGCTCCGCGCCCACCCTCGCGCTGCAGCATCGCCGTGATGTGCGGGAGCGTCGGCTCGATCACCGGAAACAGCTGCCCGATCGCCTTCGGATTGCCGGGGAAGTTGATGATCAGTGTGCGCCCCGCGATCCCGGACACGCCTCGGGTGAGGATCCCCATCGGCGTGAACTTCAGCGACTCGGCCCGCATCGCCTCCGCGAACCCGGGGGCATCGCGGTCGATGACCGCCCGGGTGGCCTCGGGGGTGACATCGTCGGGGGTCAGGCCGGTGCCACCGGTGGTGAGGATGACCGACGTGTCAGCCTCGGGCGCGGAGTATCGGCGCAACACCTCCTCGATGGCCTCGCGGTCGTCGGTCACGACCTCGGTGGCGACGACCTCGGCCCCGGCCGCCCGCGCGGCCTCGGCCAGCGCCTGCCCGGAGACGTCCTCGGTCCTTCCGGCGGCCACCGACGTGGAGATCGTGATGATCGCGGCTCTCATCGGCCCGCGAGCTTACGGGCCGGTGCGCGGCGGCGTCTAGGACCGACGCCATTCGCCGGAGCGCCCGCCCGACTTCTCGAGCAGCACGACCTCGGCGATCTCCGCGCCGCGCTCGATCCCCTTGACCATGTCGTAGACCGTCAGGGCGGCGACCGCAGCCGCGGTCAGGGCCTCCATCTCGACGCCAGTCGGGCCGGTCGTCCGCGCCTCGGCGGTGAGGACGATCTGGCCCGAATCGGCGTCGACCGACCCCTCAACGCCGACGAAGCTGAGGGCCAGCGGGTGGCAGAGGGGGATCAGCTCCGACGTCCGCTTGGCCGCCTGGATCCCGGCGATCCGGGCCACCCCGAGCACGTCGCCCTTGGGGGCGTCGCCGTCGGCTACGGCCCGGGCCGTCTCCGGCGAGACCCGCACGACCGCGCGGGCCAGCGCCCGGCGATCGCTCGCCGGCTTCTGGCCGACGTCGACCATCCGCGCGCGGCCGGCCGCGTCCAGGTGGGTGAGGCGCTCGCTCACGAGGTAGACGCGGTCACGCTCGGGCTCGGCTAGGCGGCCGCGACCGCGCGCTGGGCGTCCTCGATCAGGCCGCGCACGGCGTCGATCTGGCCCGCGCGCAAGAGCTCGATCGGGTCGGGATCCCCGTTGACGATCGACTCGAAGAACTGCTTGCGCTCCTGGTAGGTCGGGAGGGTCGCCTTGGCCCAGCCGCGGGCGTCGTTGAGCAGGATGGCCAGCAGCGCGTAAGGCTCGCCGAAGGCCTCGCCGATCTCCCGCTTCATCCGCTTGGCCAGCGCGGGTGAGGCTCCGGCCGTGGAGATCGCGACGGCGAGCGGGCCGGTGCGCACGATCGCCGGGAGGATGAAGTTGCACAGCGGGGGCACGTCGACGACGTTGACCAGCATCGACCGGGCCTCGGCGTCCTCGAACACCCGGATGTTCAGGTCGGTGTCGTCGGTGGCCGCGATCGCGATGAGCGCCCCGTCCAAGTCCTCAGATCCGTACTCACGCCGCTCCCATCGGATCGACCCCTCGAGCGCGAGCTCGACCAGCCGCGGATGCGCTTCTGGGGCGACCAGGGTGACCTCCCCGTCGCAGGCCAGGAGCCCCTCGACCTTCTCGAGCCCGACGTCGCCGCCCCCGATCACCACGCAGCGGCGGCCGGTCAGGCGCAGGCAGGCGATGTAGAAGGGGGTCTCGAGCATCCCCTGGACGCACGACTGATCGCAGGTCCCCTTGCGCAGCTGGCACACGCACTCCTTGCCGCTATAGGCCTGGGCGGGCATGGTCCAAGGGTACTGGCGAGCGGTCGGCGCTCCGACGGAGCGCCGCTCAAACGCCCGGGGCCGCCAGGTTGACGGTCCTCGCCGGGGAGGATGTAGAGTCGTCGCACCCTCCGCGTCGCCAATTTTCGTGATCAGCGGAGCGGGCCTTCCGGACCAACACAAGGGGGAACCATGGGTTCATCGCTCGCACGTTTCAGCAAGCTCGCTGCAGCCGCGGGAATCGTCGGCCTGCTGCTCGCGGGCGGCACCTACGCGCTGGCCTCTTCGGGCGGCGGACGGATCACCGCCTGTGTGACCAAGAAGACAGGGGTGCTCTTCGTGGGCAAGTGCGCCAAGCACGGCAAGAAGCTGACCTGGAATGTGTCAGGACCGGCTGGACCCGCGGGGAAGACCGGGTCGACTGGCTCGGCCGGTGCGCCCGGCGCACCCGGTGCCCAGGGCGTACAGGGCCCACCCGGCCCGCAGGGCCCGGGTGCCAGCATCCTGACCTACGACGCCAATGCCAGTGCCACCCCGACCATGCAGACGATCGGCACCGCGCTCGGGATCACGTTCACGGCCGAGTGCACGATCCCGGCCACCGGAGAAGCCGCGACCGAGGTGTTCGTGAAGACCACTGACGGCTCCTTGATCAGCGACGTGTCGGACGTCAAGAGTGACAACGGCACGGAGTCCACGCTCGCCGAGAGGGTCGACGCGCCCCCGGGAACGATCACTACCCCGCTCATGCTCTTCGACGTGGAAGCGAACGCCGCTCCATCGGCCAGCGACCATCAGGTCGAGTTCGTGCAGCTCAGCCCGGTCCCGGGCTTCATGATCGCCCACGTCAACGCGACGACCACGAGCAGCCCGGCCGCGCAGACCTGCCACGCCTCCGTTCTGAGCTTCCCGACCGGCGCGGCCGCCGACGCCGCAGCGCGGTCGACATCGGGTCGGTCCGCGTCCGTAGTTTCGGCCCGGCGCGCCTTGCCAACTCTGTAGTCGCGCTAGCTGTGATGATTGGCCCGTCGGCACGCGCGTAGCGAGCGGCGGTCCTGACCGGATGGCCGTCTGGCGCAGCGCCTTGCCAAGGGTGTCGTCGGGGAGGACGATATCGGGTCCTTGCCGCCAAGCTCGTGGATGTGCACCGGCTAGTCAGTATGGTGTTTCGCCGTGCCGGGAACGGGAGTCGTCGGGCGCGAGGCCGAGCTCGCGAGCATCGATGCATTTCTGAGCGCGGCCGAGGGCGCGTTCTCGGCACTCGTGCTGGAGGGCAAGCCTGGGATTGGCAAGACGACCCTGTGGCGAGAGGCTGGGCAGCGTGCGCAGGAGCGAGGCGCGCTCGTCCTTTCCTGCCGTCCCTCTGCGGCGGAGGCGAAGCTCTCCTTCGCCGCGATCGCCGACCTGCTCTCGCCCGTCGAAAAGGCGAGCTTTGCCACTCTCCCGCCGCCGCAGCGAGACGCGCTGGAGGTCGCGCTGTTGCGCACCTCCCCCAGCGGTGGCGATCCCTCTGCGCGTGGGGTAGCCGCGGGAGTCCTGACGCTCGTTCGCGAGCTCGCAGCATCCCGCACCGTAGTGCTCGCAATCGACGACGTGCAGTGGCTGGATCCTCCCTCCCGTGCCGCTATCGAGTTCACCGCCAGGCGCCTGGGGGACGAGCCGGTTGGACTGCTGTGCTCGCTGCGGATACCAGGCCAGGGATCACCGATCCTGCGAGCTGTCGCGGAAGAGCGGCTACACCGGCAGGTGCTCGGCGCCCTCTCGCTGGCCGCGATCGGCCAGATCATCGCCGCCCGCCTCGGACGATCGCTACCGCGACCGCTGCTTGCGCGGATCAACGGGGCTTGTGAAGGCAACCCGTTCTACGCGCTCGAGATCGCGCGAATGTTGATCGAGCGCGGCGTGGATCATGTCCCCGGCGCCGAGCTTCCCGTGCCGGATGAGCTTCAGGCGCTGACGGTGGCGAGGATCCGGCGGCTTCCGGCGGAGTCGCGCGAGGCGGTTCTGCTCGCCTCGGTCCTGTCGGCCCCGGACACGCAGATGGTCGATGCTCGCGCGCTCGCGCCGGCTGAAGAAGCCGGGATCGTGAGCGTCGACCGGACGGGGCGGATCGAGTTCATGCATCCGCTATTCGCCTCGGCCGCCTACAGCTCCGTGCCCAGCTCGCATCGCCGAGCGCTGCACCGTCGAGCAGCCGAGCTGGTCACCGACCTCGAGCAACGGTCGCGGCACCTTGCGCTGGCCGCCCAGGCTCCGGACCCAGCGGTGGCGGAGGGACTCGACGAGGCGGCGGCGCTCGCGTCCTTGCGAGGAGCGCCGGATGTGGCGGCGGAGCTCGCCGAGCTGGCAGCGGTGCAGACCCCCTCTCAGGAGAGCGAGGCGCGCGCCGAACGACTGGTGGGCGCGGCCCGCTTCCACTTCGACGCGGGCGACCCGACCCACGCCGAGGCGTTGGCGCAGGAGGCGCTTGAACTGAGGCCGTCACAGCAGGTGCGCGCACTGGCACTTCAGCTCGGCGCCCAACTCAGCGCCCGTCGCAGCAACTTCAGCGAAGCGGTCAAGCTTGCGCAGGCCGCACTCGACGCGGCGGCCGACGACCGTCTGCGTGCGGGAATCGAGCTCGACCTCTTGAACTGCGTGCTCAGCTTGGGCGACCTGGTCGGCGCCGAGCGACACGGCCGTGCTGCCGCCGCCTACGCCGAGGCGGCTGGCGACAACGGCATGCTCGCCGACGCGCTCGCAGTGCTGACGATGTCCGAGTTCCTCGCCGGCCGGGGACTCGACCAAAAGCGGCTGGACCGAGCGCTGTCGCTCGAGGACCCGCTAATGGCGCGATCGTGGATCATGCGACCGCGGGTCATCCACGGCCTTCTCCAGCTGTGGACCGGAGAGCTCGACGGCGCGCTCGAGAACCTCGGCGCGGTCCACACGGAGAGCATCGACCGCGGGCTCGAGGGCTCCGCGCCGATGGCGGCCATCTACCTGGCGTGGGCAGCGGTTTGGCGAGGGCGCTTCGCTCAGGCGGCGCGGTGGAGCGAGGAGTCGCGCGCTGCTGCTGACCTGTTGGAGGACCCCACCACCTCCGGGGTTGCGTTGAGCGCCAGCGCGCTTGTCCACGCGCACGACGGCCGCACGGATCTCGCGCGCTCTGAAGCCCGCCAAGCGCTCGCCCTGTTCGAGCGCCTCCAATTCCGGACGGGTGTGATTTGGCCGTTGTGGGCTCTGGGCCTGGCCGCGCTCTCTGTTGGAGAATACGCCGAGGTGGACGCAGCGCTGGGGCCTCTGGCGGAGCAGGTCGCAGCGATGGGGACCGCCGATCCCGTGCTCTCGATGTTCCTACCAGACGAGATCGAGGCGCTGATCGCACTCGGCGAGCTCGAGCGCGCTGAGGCCTACCTGGAGCCGTTCGGGAGGCACGCCCGCGAGCTCGACCGCGCCTGGGCGGCGGCGGCGGCGGCGCGCTGCCGGGGCGCTCTGGCGTCAGCGCGGGGCGAGCGGGAGGCGGCGTTTGCCGCGTTCGAACGCGCCCTCTCCGAACACGACCGCACGCAGATGCCCTTCGAGCGCGCGCGGACCCTACTCGAGGCCGGGCGCTCCTATCGGCGGTTCAAGCAACGGGGGCGGGCCCGCGAGGTGCTGAGCACCGCGCTCAACCTGTTCGAGAGCACCGGCGCACCGCAGTGGAGCGCTCGGACGCGGGCCGAGCTGGGGCGCCTGGGGGGTCCGGGGCCCGGTGGCCACGAGCTCACCCCAACCGAGCGGCGGGTGGCCGAGTTGGCGGCGTCTGGGCTCTCGAACCAGGAGGTTGCGGAGCGCGCGTTCGTATCGCTGAAGACGGTCGAGGCCAACCTGACCCGCGTCTACCGAAAGCTCGGAGTGCGGTCACGCGTGGAGCTGGCCAACGCGTTGAGAGGAAGCGAGGCGGCACCAGCGGAGTCGGTCGAGGGATCTCGTTCGACGTAGGGTTTTCCCTCTTTCGCGCCCTGTGCCGCGCGGATAGCTTCGTCCCGATGTCCCAGGGGCAAGAGTTCGTCGCGGAGTGCCTGTGGCCGGACGTTCAGGAGAGCGACCTACGCGCGCTCGACGAACGGGCCGCCCAGCAAGCTGAGCGTCTCGCGGCGAGTGGCGCGTCGGTTCGCTACGTCGGCTCGATGTTGATGCGCGAGGACGAGGTCGTGTTGTGCCTGTTCGAGGGCGAGCTCTGGACGATCCGGGAGGCTGCCGAGGCGGCACGGATTCCGTTCGAGCGAATCATCGAGACGGCGCGCTCGCCGTGGAGCCCCAAGTCCGGATCAGCCGGTGCGTCGCGATCAGACCAGGATGGAGTCAGATGAAAAGTCCACGTCGAGAAACGAAGTTGCTGGGGGCCATGCTGCTCGGTGTGGCGTTGGGGCTGTTCGCGCCGGCCGCGGCCTGGGGCGCGACGCTGCATCCGAAGCTGCTGGCCAAGGTCAGCTATGGCGCTGTCCCCCCGAGCTTTGCCCGGACGGCGGACGGCAACCTGCACGTCGTCTACCAGACCAACACCAACTGGGGAGATTCGGCCAACGGGGTGGGCGCAGTGACGATCTCCCCGTCCGGACAGGTGAGCCCGCAGGTGCAGGCGCTCTCGTGGCCGCCTCCCAGCAATCCCGGCGGGATTCCAGGGGTCGCAGTCATGCCTGGAGGCGCGCTCGAAGCCGTGTTCGGCGGCTCACCGAGCGGCGACCCTGGCCCCTGGGGGATCTCCTCGACCAATGGCGGCGCCAGCTGGTCAGCACCCGTCGACGTGGGCAGCGGGTCGATGGAGGGAGGCGGCGCAATGACCTTGCAGGTTTCGAATGGCACACCCGTCCTGACCGAGGGGTGCTGCGGCGGGCTTGTGGTCCAGCAGGGCTTTGGCCCCGGCTCAAACACCTACCAGCTCGTCAACAGCACCGACGGCGTCGCCGGCACCGTCGACACCGCGGTGGACGCCACGACGGGGGCGGACATCGCGAGCTGGGACTCGGTCGCCGGCTCAGGCGGCCTGTGGTTGCAGCAGATCGCGCCGACCGAGGGCACGGCGGTCAAGCTGCCGGTGCCCTCGCAGTACGGTGAGAGCCAGCCGCAGGTCCTCGCCAACCGTGACGGCGGTCCTGGCGTGTTCACCGCCTACCCAGCGAATTATGCGAACACGACCCACATGAGCCTGTTTCGCTACGGGGGTGGGTCGGTCCCAGTCGGGTCGGTGAATGGCCTGCACACGGACAACTGGGGCGCCGCCACCGGCTCAGACGGCCGGATCTGGGTGTTCTGGGCGGGGTTCATCAACGGCAAGGGGATCACGGCCGTCACCCGCTCGAACAAGGCTCTGACGAGGTTTGAGCCGATCCAGCTCTACGACTTCAACTGGTCCGGCGGGATCACCCTCTCCGGAGACGGGCGGCTCGGGCCGCTCGACCTGCTCGTCGCTGGGACACCGGCCACGCCCGCCGGCGCGGCCACGGGGATCTACCACGCGCGGATCCTCCCCGAGCTCTCGGCGTCGGTCTCGGCCAAGGACCTCGGCGGCGGCAAGTTCAAGGTGAAAGTCAAGGTGACCGACGCCGGCGATGCCGTCAGCGGGGCCACGGCGTCTGCCAAGGGTCACAGTGCCACGACGAGCTCGAGCGGCAAGGCTAAGCTGATCGTCTCCGGGTCCGGGGGGGAGCACGTGACCGTGACGATCACGGCACCGGGGTACCAGACCCTGAAGGAGCACGCCAAGCTCTAGCGCCGGATCGCGTCCCGGGCCAGGCGCGCCCCGAGCTTCAACAGCGGCCCGACACCGTCGCGAAGGGCGGCCGCGCGGATCGACGGGCGGCCGTACAGGATCGTGGCCGTCTGGCGCAGCGCCTTGCCGAGGGTCTCGTCGTAGGGGTGCCACCAGGGGTCCCTGAGCGTCGAGGACTCCCACACCCGCAGCTTGATGTTCACGCACTCGTACAGGCCGAACTTGGAGTGCGTGCGCCCAAGGCCGGACTCCTTGACGCCACCCCACGAGCACTGGCAGGCGCCGTGGCTGAAGCCGTGGTCGTTGATCCACACCATGCCCGCCTCGAGCTCCCGCGCGACTCGCTCGCCCTTGTGACGGTCCGAGGTCCAGACGGAGGCGCCGAGGCCGAAGCTCGAGTCGTTGGCCAGCGCCAGCGCCTCGTCCTCGGAGTCGACGACGATGATCGGCACGACCGGTCCGAAGATCTCCTCGCGCATGATCCGCATCTCGTGCGTGACGCCGGTGAGCACGGTCGGCGCGTAGAAGGAGCCGTATTCGAGACCCGGTGGGGACTCGGCCGGCCCGCCGCACAGCATCGAGGCGCCCGCGGCGATGGCGTCGTCGACCAGCTCGCTGACGACGTCGAACTGCTCGCGCGTGACCATCGGTCCGATCTCGGTGTCCCACGCCAGCGGGTCGCCGACCCGGAGGCGCTGCGCCCCGGCGACCACGCCGGCGATGAACCGCTCCGAGATCTCTCTGAGCACATACGCCCGCTCGATCCCGGAGCACGTCTGCCCGGCGTTGGCGAAGCCACCCCACAGCGCACCCGCGATGGCGTGGTCAAGGTTGGCGTCGGGGAGGACGATCATCGGGTCCTTGCCGCCGAGCTCGAGCACCGAGCCCTTGAGCTGGCGCGCGCACTCCTCGCCGACGCCGCGGCCGGTCTCAACGGATCCGGTGAAGAAGACCTTGGCCACGCCGGAGGAGACGAGCGCCGAACCCGCGCCGGGGCCGTGCACGACGCGGACCAGCCCTTCGGGCACCCCGGCGCGCTCGAACGCGTGGGCGATCCCCTCACCGGTCAGCGGCGTCAGCGAGGACGGCTTGAGCACCACCCCGTTGCCCGCCATCAGGGCCAGCGCGACCTCGCCGAACGGGATGCTCCACGGGTAGTTCCAGGGCGAGACGACCCCGATCACCCCGAGCGGCTCGTAGATGAAGGCCGAGCGCTTGGTCTTCAGGAACAGCTGCGGCATCGGGATCTTCTCGTCGGCCAGAATGTCCTGCCCAGCGCGAGCGATCCAGTTGAGCCCGTCGATCGTCGGGAGCACCTCCATCGCAAAGGCCTCGTTGCGCGGCTTGCCTTGCTCACGAACGATCAGATCGCGGATCTCGTCCGACTCGTCGATCACCACCTGCGCCGCGCGCTGGAGGTAGCGCGCCCGATCCTCGAGGGTCAGCTGGGCCCAGAACGGCTGCACGCCCGCCACCGCGTCGACGACCGCTTGAACCTCCTCGGGCGCGGTGATGGCAACGGCGCCGAGTCGTTCGCCGGTGGCGGGGTTGAACGACTCCAGCTGCCCCGCGGCGGTGGTGGTGGCCATCGACGGGCAGCCTACCCACTGAGGCCGGCGAGGCTATTCACTACGCGCCGGCATTTCCTACACCGTAGTAGCTTCACGGCCCGATCCGTGTAGGAAGTATGTGAAGCAACCCCGCTGTCAGTCTCGGCCGCGGGCCTGCCGGACCTCCTGAAGTCGCTCGCGCAAAGCGGATTCCGCCTCGTCCGGCTCGTAGAAGCGCACGCCGATCGCCGAATCGGGCATCAGCTCCTGAGGCGAGACGTGCCCCGGACGCTTGTGCGGATTGTCGTAATTGCCATCGCTCCGGGTAGAGGACCGCAGGTACGCGGGCGGCGGGTTCGCTCCGCGCTCGCGGACGTACTCGCGGGCGGCACCGATGGCTCGCTTCGCGGCGTCTGACTTGGGTGCCAGCGACAGATAGATGGCGGTTTGCGCGAGGGCGAACTGGCATTCGGGCATGCCCACGTGTTCGACGGCCCAGGCCGCCGCGGTGGCGACCTCGAGCGCGCGGGGGTCAGCGTTGCCGATGTCCTCGGAGGCGAGCACGATCATGCGGCGGACGATGAAGCGCGGGTCCTCGCCGCCCTCGAGCATCACGGCCAGGTAGTACAGAGAGGCGTCGGGATCCGACCCACGGGTGGCCTTTATCCAGGCCGAGATCGTGTCGTAGTGACGGTCGGCCTGCTTGTCGTACAGGAGGGCGCGCTGCTGTAGCGCGTCCTCGGCGTGGGCCAGCGTCACGGTCTCCCCGGGGCCCACCGTCTGGCAGGCCAGCTCCAACGCGTTGAGCGCGATCCGGGCATCGCCCCCCGAGCGACCGGCCAGGAACTCCAACGCCTCGGACGCGACCTGGTCGGACGGTCCGCACTCGCCCAGCGCCACCGCCCGGTCCAGGAGCACGCGTACCTGGTCGGCGGACAGGGGCTCGAGTTCGTAGACCCGGGCCCGCGAGAGCAGCGCCGAGTTGACCTCGAAGTACGGGTTCTCGGTGGTGGCGCCGATCAGCGTCACCAGCCCCTCCTCGACCGCCGGCAGCAGAGCGTCCTGCTGGGCCTTGTTGAAGCGGTGGATCTCGTCCAGGAACAGGATCGTGCGCTTCCCGCCCCGGGCCAGCCGTTCGCGCGCGCGCCCGATCACGGCCCGCACCTCAGCTCGGCCGGCCTGTACCGCGCTCTCCTCCTCGAAGGCCGCATCGGCGGTCACGGCCAGTAGCCGGGCCAGCGTGGTCTTGCCGCTCCCCGGCGGGCCGTGGAGGATCATCGAGTGCGGATGGCCCTCCTCGATCGCCCGCCGCAACGCCGACCCCGCTCCCAGCAGCCGGTCCTGGCCGACGAACTCATCGAGCGTGCGCGGCCGCAGCCGCGTGGCCAGCGGGGCATCGGCGCCGGCGGTGTCCTGCGCTCCGGGCGCCGGCTCGCCGGTATCGAATAGCTGCTCCATGCGGGAAGTATGAAGTGGGGACTAACTTCCGGACTAGAGTCCGCCTGATGCTGCCGACACGCCACCTGCTTCCGTTCCTGCTGACGGTCTACGTCCTGATCCTGATCCCGGGACCGAGCGTGCTGTTCGTGGTCAGCCGTGGCGTCGCGCTCGGGCGCCGAGCGGCCCTGGCCACGGTGGTCGGCAACGCCAGCGGCCTCGCCCTGCAGCTGATCCTCGTGGCCGTCGGTGTGGGGGCGATCGTCGCCCGGTCCGACGCCGTGTTCACGGCGTTGAAGCTGCTTGGTGCCGTGTATCTCGTGCTGCTGGGCCTGCGCAACATACGCGATCGCAAGGCGCTGACGGCGATGTTCGACGTCACCGACGTGACCCCCAAGCCCCTGGGCCGGATCGTTCGCGAAGGTTTCTTCGTCGGCGCGACCAACCCCAAGGGCGTGATCATCTTCACCGCCGTGCTGCCCCAGTTCATCGATCGGTCCGCCGGCCACGCCACGCTGCAACTGGCCACCCTGGGCGTGATCTGCGTCGGCATCGCGCTCCTCTCGGACGGCGCCTGGGCGATTGCCTCCGGATCAGCGCGCCAATGGCTCGGCGGATCCCGGCGCCGGCTGGAGTGGCTGAGCGGCACCGGCGGTGTGATGCTGATCGGCCTCGGGGTCGGGCTGGCCGTCACCGGCCGCAAGAGCTGAACGCGCGGCTGGGTCGTCCGAGTTGGTGGTTGCTCGCTTGAGCGTGATGAAAAAGCCGGACTATTCCCGGAAAATCGTTCGCGCTGGCGCGCGCTAGTCCGCGCTCGCGGTCAGCCGCTCGCTTGAGCGTGATGATGACCAAGCATCTCAGAGAGCAATCTCGCCCGAGAGTGCTCTCGACCATGCGTGAGGGGGGCCGCGTCTAGCCGCGTCGCGACAGCTCAAGCAAGCACGCCGGCCCGTCGATCAAAATCGACATGCGTGGTCGGGGCGTCGCGGCAGCCGGGGCGGTGTCGCTCGCGCTCGCGGGCTGTGCCGCCCTGACGAGCTCGGGAACGCGGCCCACCCGGCCGGCGACCGGTGACCCGACCGCGGCGCAGCACGCGTCGCCCGAGCGACCGCGCGGCACACGGCCGCGCAAGCCGGTGCGGCCGCCGAGCGTCGCGGCCGTGAGCGCGACGTTCGCTCAGTACTTCGCGGGCCAGGTGGCGAACATGGACGGTCCGACTCAGTCCGCGAGCGCGGCCCACGTGCAGGCGGTGCGCCGAACGCTGACGGTCAGCTGTGGCCCGCCGAGCCTCGGCTACTACCCGTGCTATGTCGACGTCCGCGGCCACACCGGGACCTATGCCGCGTGCAGCGTCGCCGTCGACCCCGCGGGTCGGGTCCTCCAGTCGCGCTGCGGGCACGCCCAGCCGCCGGTCACGGCGATCGGATACGTCGATTGCCACTCGGTGGGCCCCGTCGTGACCGTCTCGCGACACGGGCGCCGGCGGGCTGGCGGCCCGGGGTTCGCGCTGACCGCAGTCCGGATCGCGGCCACCACTTCTCAGTTCTGCGTCGACTTCACCACGACCGCTCCGGTCCGATCAGGCGCCCAGTTCATCCTCTTTGCCCGGCCGGTTCAGCAGAAGGGCGGAGCGCTGACCTCGGAGCTCGAGCCCATCCTCACCATCGCCCGACCCCGCGCTCCCCAGATCGAGCTGTTCGAGAACGATCCGATCAGCGGTCGCGTCGGCCTCCATCGCACCAGCACCTCGCTGCTCATAGATGCCGACCAGATCCCGACCGCCCAGCGGGCGGTGCTGGGCGCGCCGTTCTCGTTCGCGGTCTTTGCCCAGGCGGGCGGCTCCTCCAGCGCCCTACCCGGCACCCAGCGCTGGCCGGTTTATCCCTGAGCGGGCGAGGAGACGGCCTCCGACTCGGTCGCCTCAGCCTGCGCAGTGGTCTCCGGCGCAGGCTCCTGCGGGGCGGCATCGTCCGCCGGCGTGGACTCCGCCAGCAGGTGCGCGCCCACGGCGCCCGCGACGCCGAGGCCCAGCGCGGCCAGAGTCCAGCCGGGGCCGCTGCGCTCCTGTCCGAGCGCGTGGTCGAGCGACAGCTCGCCCGGGCCGACGTCGCTCAGGGCCAGCACCACCGCGATCAGGACCAGGTTGTACTCGTAGCCCCCGTTGGTCGCCCAGGGGCCGTTCTTCAGGTGGACCCGATTGATCGCCGTCAGCATCGTCGCCGTCAGCGCGGAGGCGGCCAGCGGGGTGGCGAGCCCGAGGGCCAGCGCCGCGCCGCCGCCCGCCTCAGCGGCTCCGGCGGCGATCGCGTTGCGGCGTCCCGGGCGCATTCCCAGGTGGTGAAAGCCCTGAGCCGTGGCGTCGAGGCCCTGGCCGCCGAACCATCCGAACAGCTTCTGCGTGCCGTGGCCGAAGAACAGAGCTCCGACGGTCACCCTGAGGATCAGCCTGCCAATCGAACGCATGGCGTTCAGCTCCTTCCAGGTTGGACAGTTGAGCACTCACCTAATAGCACAACGCTCAATCGGGCGCACCTAGGCCGAGCCAGCGCGCCGGACGCCCGACGATAGCCAGCGCCGCCTCGTGCACCAGCCCATTGGTGGCCAGCGCGTCCCCGCCGTCGGCCGTGGCCACCCCCGCGAGGTCGGTGAAGCGGCCACCAGCCTCCTCGACGATCACCCTAGGGGCGGCGAGGTCCCAGAGCGAGACGGCGGGCTCGACCCCGATCTCGGCCGCTCCCTCGGCGACGAGCATGTAGTGCCAGAAGTCCCCGGCCCCGCGCGCCCGCCAGCAGCGCCGGGCGAGCTCCAGCAACGCGTCCAGCCGCCCGATCTCGTCCCATTCCCCGAGCTCGGAGAAGCACAGCTGCGCGTCGCGCAACTCGGCGATCCGCGACACCCGCAGCTCGCGGTCAGCCGGGCCGAGCCCGTCGTGCATGCGGGCGCCGCCCCCGCGAGAGGCCCACCACCTCCGGCCGAGAGCCGGCGCCGAGACGACGCCGACGGTGATGTCGGTGCCGTCCTGGAGGGCCACGAGGGTGGCCCAGGCCGGTATGCCCCGGACGTAGTTCTTGGTCCCGTCGATCGGATCGACGAGCCAGCGGCGCCCACCGTCACCGGCCTCCGTGGTCCCGTACTCCTCGCCGAGGATCGAGTCCCCGGGGCGGGCGGTGGCCAGCCGTTCGCGGATCGCCCGCTCCACGGCCCGATCGGCGTCGGTCACCGGCGTCATGTCCGGTTTGGTCTCGACCTGGAGGTCGGCGGCCCGGAACCGTTCCAGGGCGATCGCATCGGCGGCGTCGGCGAGCACCAGCGCGAGCGCGAGGTCGTCCGGGTCTGCGCTCACGGGCAGCATCCTACGACCCCGGGTAGGCTGGGACTCAGATGGGTGGCGAGGACCTGCAACAGGAGGCGACCAAGGTCCTCCAGCGGTTGGTGCGCTTCAACACCGTCAATCCGCCCGGCAACGAGCGTCCGGCGATCGAGTACCTGGCCTCCTACCTGGAGACGGCCGGCTTCCAGACGGCGCTGCTGTCGGCCACCGAGGAGCGCCCTAACCTGGTGGCCGACCTGCGCGGGAGCGAGGACGGCCCCACGCTCTGCTACCTCGGGCACGTCGACACCGTGCTCGCCGACCCCTCCGAATGGACCCACGACCCGTGGTCCGGCGAGGTGACCGACGGATTCCTGTGGGGGCGCGGCGCCCTGGACATGAAGTCACAGGTCGCGGCCGAGGCGGTGGCGGCCGCAGCCCTCGCGCGCAACGGCTGGCGACCGGCCCGGGGACATCTGAAGCTGATCTTCGTCGTCGACGAGGAGACCGGCGGCGAGGTCGGCGCGGACTGGCTCACCGCGACCCACCCCGACCGGGTGCGCTGCGAGATGCTGCTCAACGAGGGCGGCGGCGAAAGCTTCAAATTGGACGGGCGCCGGTGTTACTCGGTCTGCTGCGGGGAGAAGGGCATCTTCCGCTTCACCCTGACCGCGCGCGGGAGGGCCGGACACGCTTCGCTTCCCAAGACGGGCGACAACGCCCTGCTGAAGCTGGCGCCGGTGCTCCAGCGGCTCGGCGAGGCCCAGAGCTCGTTCGAGCTCACCGAGACCACCGAGGCGCTGCTCGCCGCGCTCGGCTGGGATCCGGCGGACCCGGGCCAGGCGCTCGACCGTCTCGCTGCGATCGATCCAGCCCTCGTGGTCGTGTTCGAGCCGATGCTCGGTGTGACGCTCGCCCCGACGATGGTCCACGCGTCGGACAAGGTCAACGTGATCCCCTCCCGGGCGCAGCTCAAGATCGACTGCCGCGTGCCGCCCGGACTCGGCGAGGAGGCCGCGCGCCGGCGGATCGAGTACGTGCTCGGCGACCAGGCCGGCGAGCTCGGGATCGAGTTCACCGAGACCGTCGTGGGTAATCACTCGCCGGTTGAAACGAACCTGATGGACGCGATCGGGCGGTGGGTCCAGGACAACGATCCCGGGGCCGAGACCCTGCCCGTGCTGCTCCCGGGCTTCTCCGATTCGCGCTGGTTTCGCGAGGCGTTCCCGGAGTGCGTGGCCTATGGCTTCTTCCCCCAACGGCATCAGATGCTGCTCGACGTTGCGCCGCTCATCCACAGCGCCGACGAGCGGATCGACGTGCGCGACCTGGGCTACGCCACGACCTTCTACGCCGAGATCGCGCGCGAGCTTCTCGGCTGAGGAACCGCGGCCTCCGGCAACGGACGGGCGCTGCGCAGCGACCCGAATAGACTCCCGCCATGGCGACGCAGGCCTCCGCCCGCCAGCGCCTCGACCCCGCGATCTTCCGCCTTCCGGTGGAGCGAATCCGCAACGGCTACTACGCCGACGCCTACTTCGTCTACACCAAGCAGCTGCTGGAGGCCGAGGACCACCACCCCACGGTCACCATGCAGGTGTTCCAGAAGCGAGACTCGCTGCTGGGCGGGATCGACGAGGCGATCGCGGTGCTGAAGCTGGGCGCTGGGCACGAGCACGACGGCGCCTGGATCCCCGGGTGGGATCAGCTCGAGGTCCACGCCCTGCACGAGGGCGACTCGATCGCTCCGCACGAGACGGTCCTGACGATCGAGGGCGACTACAGCCTGTTCGCTCACCTCGAGACCGTCTACCTCGGCAGCCTGGCCCGGCGCTCGCTGATCATGCGCAACGTCAAGGAGGTGGTTGAGGCCGCCGGAGGCAAGCAGATCTTCTACTTCCCGGCCCGCCACGACCATTGGCTGGTCCAGACCGGAGACGGGTGGAGCGCGCACGTGGCCGGGGCGATCGGCGTCTCCACCGACGCGCAGGCCTCGTGGTGGGGCGGCCGCGGGATCGGCACGGTCCCGCACGGGCTGATCGCCGCCTACGGCGGGGACACGGTCCGGGCCGCGACCGTGTTCGCGCGACCACTACGAGCACCAGATGAACATCACGGTGCTGGTCGACTTCGACAACGACTCGCTGAAGACCGCGCTCGAGGTGGCCGAGGCGCTGGGGCCGAGGCTGTGGGGGGTGAGGCTGGACACGAGCGAGGACATGGTCGACCGATCGCTCCTGGACGAGATGGGCGGCTTCAAGCCCACCGGCGTCAACCCACGGCTGGTCGAGAAGGTCCGCGACGGGCTCGACCGGGCCGGCTTCGGCCAGGTGCGGATCGTGGCCAGCGGCGGCTTCAACGCCCAGCGGATCCTCGAGTTCGAGGCGGCGGGCGTGTCCGTGGACGCCTACGGCGTGGGCTCGTCGCTGATCCGGGGCGAGAACGACTTCACCGCGGACGTCGTCCTGGTCGAAGGCCGGCCGTGCGCCAAGGCGGGCCGAAGGTACTCGCCCAATCCGCGGCTGGCCAGGGTTGAGTGATCCCCGGGCGTTGCCGATGATTTCCCAAGGCGCATGATCCAGCTCGCTTTCCTCGGCCAACCGGATTTTTCCACCTGGGCCCAGACCTGGCTGCCGATCATCTTCATGGGGCTGCTCGTGGTGGCGGTGCTCCTGCTGATGCGGATGATGCCCCGGACCCGCCCGCAGCAGATCAAGCCCGACGCCGCCCCGACCATCGGGTGGCAGCGACATCGCCGGCTCCGACGAGGCCAAGGAGGAGCTGCGCGAGGTGGTCGACTATCTGCAGCGACCCCAGGCACTTCCGCGAACTCGGCGCCAAGGTGCCCAAGGGCATCCTCCTGCACGGACCACCGGGGACCGGCAAGACGCTCTTGGCCAAGGCCGTGGCCCACGAGTCGGGCGCCACGTTCTTCTCCCAGTCCGCGGCCTCGTTCGTGGAGATGTTCGTCGGCGTCGGCGCCGCCCGCATCCGGCGCCTGTTCAGGGCCGCCCGAAAGAAGGCACCGGCCATCGTGTTCATCGACGAGCTCGACGCGGTGGGCGGCCACCGGGGCATGGACGTCTCGGGCGAGCGCGACCAGACGCTGAATCAGCTCCTGGTCGAGCTCGACGGCTTCACCACCTCCACCAAGGGCAAGGACGTGGTCGTGATCGCCGCGTCGAATCTGCTCGAGAAGCTCGACCCGGCGCTCCTGCGCCCCGGCCGCTTCGATCGCCAGATCTTCGTCTCGCCGCCCGACGTCAGCGGCCGCGAGCGGATCCTCCAGGTCCACAGCCGCAACAAGCCGCTCGCCGACGACGTCAACTTCAACCTCCTGGCCCGCCAGACCTCGGGGCTGACCGGTGCCGACCTGGCCAACATCTGCAACGAGGCGGCGATCTTCGCCGCCCGCCGAGAGCCAGGAGCGCGTTCGCATGCGGGACTTCGACGCCGCCGTCGAACGCGTGCTGGCCGGGATGCAGTCGCGACGGGCCTTGACCGATCACGAGAAGCGGGTCGTCGCCTACCACGAGGCGGGGCACGCGCTTTGCGGCGAGCTGCTCCCGTCCGTTGACCGCGTCCACCGGATCTCGATCGTCCCCCGGGGGCGCGCACTCGGCTACACGCTGAACCTCCCTGAGGAGGACCGCTACCTGAAGACGCGCGAGGAGCTGATCGACTTCATGACCATGCTGCTCGGCGGGCGAGCCTCGGAGCAGCTCGTGTTCGGGGCGATCACGACCGGCGCCGCCGACGATCTGCGCCGGGTCGGGCAGATCGCCAACGCGATGGTCAGCGATTATGCGATGGGAACCGGCTCGAGCTCGCTGGGTGCGGCAGCGGACGGCGCGGCCGAGACGACCCGCCGGATGCGGGACGCCGAGGTCCGGGCGCTGGCCGACGAAGCGTTCAGGATCGCGATCTCGCTCGTGGACTCCCATCGCGAACAGCTCGATGCCCTGGCGAGCACGCTGCTCGAGAACGAGGTGCTCGAGCGAGACGACATCGTGCGCGTGATGGGCGACACGCCGCCGGCGGCTCCGCGACGCATCGGCGAGCTGTCGGTGGCCGCGGCGACTGCGCTGCACCCGGCTTCAACGCCGGAACGCGCGCGGTAGCTAACCTACCCGCCCGATGCTGTCGACGATCGACCACGTCGGCGTCGCTGTAGAGGACATCGACGCAGCGCTCGGCCTGTACCGCGACGCGCTGGGGATGCCGCTCGTCCATCGGGAGACCGTGGCCGAACAGGGGGTCGAGGCGGCACTCCTGGACGTCGGCGACGGCCACGTCGAGCTGCTGGCGCCGCTCGATCCCGAGACGCCGGTCGGCAAGTTCCTCTCCCACCGCGGGCCTGGACTCCACCACGTCGCCTATCGCGTCGAGGACGTCGAGCAGACGCTGAGCGCACTGGCTGCGGCCGGCCTGCGGTTGATCGACGAGCGCGCGCGCACCGGCATCCGCGGCTCGCGGGTGGCCTTCGTGCATCCCGCGTCCACCGGCGGGGTCCTGACCGAGATCGTGCAACCGGCTCCGGAGGGTCACTGATGGCAGACGACAAGCCCCTTAAGGTCAGCATCGGATTCATCGGCGGCCAGGTGCTGAGCGGCCGCATCTCCTCCGAGCAGCTTCGCAACCTCCGCGAAGCGCTCGGATCCGAGAGCTGGCGAGACGTCCGCTTCGAGGACGGCACGGCCGCGCTGGACCTCTCGAAGGTCGTGTACGTACTCGTCGAGGACGAGGAGCACCGGGTCGGCTTCGGCGCCTGACGGCGCCGCTGATCGGCCCCCCCGGACTAAGGGTTGTGCCGGCGGAGCCGAGCGGCCATCAGCCGCTGGACCTGCACCCCGACCTTCTCGACCACGCTGCCCTCCGGCGGCGCGGCACCGATCTGCCGGGCGAAGCCGAGGTTGTCCCACTGCGTCCAGGCCTCGATCAGCTTGCCGTCCTTCCACTGATCGATCGAGATCCCGGTGACAACCGTGCGCGCCCCGGTCGGGGCCAGGCCCTCGAGCTCACCGCGGTGGACGCCCTCGGCCCGCCAGCGCAGGACGACCTTGTCATCGGCGGCGATCACATCCTCGACGGTGATCTGGAGATCGGGGAAGGCGGCGCGATACATGGTGGCGACGCTCTTGGCCTGGTCGGGCCCGCGCAGGCTCCGCAGGCGCGGCGGCGTGGCCGGGTCGTGGTTGACCGCGCCGGGCGCGACGAGCGCGTCGACGGTGTCGAACTTGCCCTGGTTGAACGACTCCTCCAGCAGCTGGCGCGAGGCTTGCGCGATATCCAGCGGAGCCGGCTTGGTCTTCGAAGCGGCTGACCTGGTCTTGGGTTCGGCGGTCTTGGTCGGGCCAGACATTGAGTCGAGCACCCCCTTCTTCTCGATGGTTTGCGGGAGCCTACGCCGGTCGCCGGCCGGCGGTCAAGGAGCGCGGCGGGGGACATGAGCACGAGCGTCGGGGCTATGGTGGTGGGGATGTCGCCCGACGAGTTCCGCGAGTTGCTTCAGTCAAAGGGCGCATCTGCTGAGTGCCCCGCATGCGGAGCGGAGGACTGGCGCGGCCTTGATGACGTCATCGACCTTCCAGTCCGGGTGACCGGGGCTACGCGCGACGAGACTCACGTGAGGATTCCCGGCTTCGAAGCTCTCGCCCCGAGCTGCGGGCGCTGCGGGCATGTGCGGTTGCTCGACCTCAAGCTCCTGCAGGCGCCGGTGCAGCAGAGCTCGGAGACCCATAGGCCACGGCAGCCAGCCCAGGACGGTCGGCTGCCCGACGCGGGCCGGCCGGAAGAGAATGTCCCGAGTCGCCAGCGGCTTACGAACATCTGGGGGGACCCGATCTCGAAGCGGAGGCGCAGGGACCGCTAGGAGGGCGTGGTCGCACCGGGTCCTCACGCACCGATGTGAGGACGCTCTAGCCGGGGATTCGTTCCCGCTGCGTACAGTCCCGCGCGTGCTTGACCTCGACTCGCAGCTCCTGCTGCTGGCCCGAACGCGCGGCCATGCGCCATGGGCCGAGCGGGCGCTCTCGGCCTACTCGCGAACCGGAGAGCACGCGGCCTGCTGGCTCTTCCTGGGCTTGGGCCGGGCGGCCCTGGCTCGCGATCCCGCGCGCCGGCGCAGATGGCTGCGTGGCGCGCGGATCGTGGCGGGCTCCTACGCGCTCAACTACGTCGTCAAGGTCACGGTTCGGCGTGCCCGGCCGGAGCTCGCCGGACTGCCGCCCCTGACCCCCACCGTCTCCCGCCTGTCGTTCCCGAGCGCGCACGCCACCACCTCGTTCGCCGCTGCCCGCGCCTACCGAGGCCTGGCCCCCGCGTGGGCGCTGTACGGCGCGGCCGTCGCGTTCGCGCTGACCCGTCCCTATCTCGGCGTTCACTACCCGAGCGATGTGGTCGCCGGTGCGCTGCTGGGCACGCTGATCGCCGCCCGGTGGCCCCCGGACGGTGGCCGACCGTGAAGGTCGGGATCGTCGGGCTCCCCAATGCCGGCAAGTCGTCGCTGTTCGCGGCGCTCACCGGAGTCGCGGCCGAGGTCGCCAACTACCCATTCACGACGATCGAGCCCAACGTGGCCGTGGTGCCGGTGCACGACCAGCGGCTCGACGCGCTGGCCCGCACGGTCCGGGCGTCGAAGGTCGTGCCCGACACGGTCACCTTCCACGACATCGCCGGGCTCGTGGCTGGCGCCCACAGAGGCGAGGGGTTGGGCAACCGGTTCCTGGCCAACATCCGCGAGACCGACGCGATCGTCCACGTGGTTCGCGTGCACGCCGACCCGAATGTGGTTCATCCCGAGGGCCGGGTCGACGCACTCAAGGACATCGAGACGGTGGAGACCGAGCTGATCTACGCCGACCTCGAGCAGGCGGAGCGTCGGCTCGAGCGTGTCTCGAAGGCGGCCAAGAGCGGCGACCGGCGCGCCGTGGCCGAGGAGGCATGGCTGCGAGAGCTGATCGACGCGCTGGGAGCGGGGAGGCCGGCGCGTACCGTGCCGGCTCCGGCCGACGCACCCGATGCGCTGACGCTGCTCTCGCCGCTGACCGCCAAGCCGGTCCTGTATGTCGCCAACGTCGAGGAGGGATCGCACGAGGTCCCCAACGAGGTCGCCGAGTACGCGCGCTCGCACGGCGCGGCGGCAGTGGCGATCTCCGCGCGCCTCGAGGCCGAGCTGGCCGAGCTCGACCCCGACGAGGCGGCGGCGATGCGCGTCGAGCTCGGGCTGAGCGAGTCGGGTCTGGACGCGGTCGTGCGCGGGGCCTTTGCCCTGCTGGACCAGATCGCCTTCTTCACCGCCGACACCGACAAGCCGGCTCAGTCCTGGCACCTGCGCCGCGGTCTCACGGTCTGGCACGCCGCGGGCCTGATCCACTCCGACATCCAGCGCGGCTTCGTCCGGGCCGAGGTGATCCCGTGGAATCAGCTCGTCGACGCCGGCGGCTACGCCGGCGCCCGCGAGCGCGGCACGCTGCGGATCGAGGGCCGGGACTACGTGGTCGCCGACGGCGACGTGATCACGGTGCGGTTCACGCCGTAGCGGTGGCGTCGGTCCTCAGGGCAGGAGCGTGAACCGGTCACCGGAACGGGTACGGACGACACCAAAGTGGCGGTGATCGAGGGTCAGCAGGCGATCCGTCCTATACCGGCCGCCCAGGACGACGAGCGACGCGTCGGCCAGGCCGATCGCCTGATCGGCGTACCGGTCGATGACCTCGCGGGCAAGGCGGAGCTCGCGAGCCTCGAGGCATGGAAGCTCCCAGGCGCCCCCGGCCAACTCGGCTAGAACCGCGAGTTCAGCCTCCACGCCTCGCCGCGTGGCCAGCAGGTGGTCGAGCTCCGCCAGGACGTAGGGCGAGACGATGAACGGCCCAGCGTCGTCTTCGATCGCCGCCAGTACGGGTTCGTGGTGGGCGTCACTCACGTCGAAGAACGCGACCAGGCCGCTGGTGTCGCACAGCAACACCGGACTCAGCGCTCGCCGAATCCCGACAGCGCGTCCTCGGTCTGGTCAGACAGCGACGGATCGCCGCTTGCCAACAGTCCCCCATTCGGGCGCGGGCGATCGGAAGCCCGGACCAGCGCTGCTATCGCCTCACGGATCACCTCGGCTTCCGACCGGCCAGAGCCGCGCGCGATGCGCTCCACTGCGAGCTTCAGCTCGTCCGGCAGGTAAATTGTCGTCTTGGTCATGGGTGGTGCCAGGTATGGTACCAGCATCCGTGTGCGCCGAACACCACTCAGCCGACGGGCAATCCGACGGACATCGCGTCAGGGCGGTCGGTCCCGATTCGCGCCGTGCCTACAGCTCCCCCACGTCCTTGGCGCCCTCGAGCCGCTCCGCCAGCCGGTTGAGGCCGAGGCTGCGGGCGGCCGCTCCGCCGCCCGCGAGGTCGGTCTCGCGATCGGGGGGCCGCTTCACGTCGACCATCTGCAGAGTGGCGATGTCGCGGAACGCGCGCAGTTCGTCGGCCGAGTCGGTCAGCGTGCCCCTCAGCCGCGGACGCTGCTCGGCCGCGGCTGCGATGACACTCTCGAGCGACCCGTACCGCGACAGCAGCTCGGCCGCGGTCTTGGGGCCCACGCCGGCCGCCCCCGGGAGTCCGTCCGAGGGGTCGCCGCGCAGGGCGATGAAGTCGGGCACGAGCTCGGGGCCGACCCCGTAGCGCCGCTTCACGTCCGCGGGGTCGACCTCCTCGAAGCCGCTGATTCCCGCCTTGAGCAGCACGACCGAGACGTCGTCGCCGACGCACTGGAACATGTCGCGGTCGCCGGTCGCAATCAGGGTGCGGCCGCCCGCCGCCGTCTCGACCGCGGCCAGCGAGCCGAGGAGATCGTCGGCCTCGACCTCGGCTGAATTCTCAATGCTCCAGGCGAAGGCGCTGAAGAACTCGGGGCCCTGCTCGAACTGCCAGGCCACCGCGTCGGGGACGGGCGGCCGCGAAGCGTGGTAGGGCGGGTACAGCCTGGTCCGGTACTCGGCCGCCTCGGCGCCGAAGCAGAGGACGATGACCCGCGGCCGGCGATCGGCGGCGATTCGCAGGA
This sequence comes from uncultured Solirubrobacterales bacterium, assembly GCA_963704385.1. GTDB lineage: Bacteria > Actinomycetota > Thermoleophilia > Solirubrobacterales > Solirubrobacteraceae > Palsa-465. Next base: position 2,017,769 of record OY969904.1, on the reverse strand, counting down.
GCACGTTCGCCGCCCCGAGCAGTGCGTTGACCGCGTGCCCGTCCCGCCCCTTGATCGAGTCCGGGAGGGCGAAGAACGAGCGGTAGAGCAGGAACGGGGCGTCGACGGCGAGTAGCGGGCCAGGCATCGCCGGCGGAGACTAGTGCCGGCGCGTCGCGGCCGGAGCGTCACCCGGGGCCGCTCCGCGTCGCGGCCGGAGCTTCACCCGAGGCCGACGCTTATCCGCATACCTCCTGCCCCGGTCGACGTCCGATGCGAGCAGGCGTCGCTTTTCGCCGCCTATTCGCACCGGACACCAGCGGCGGGCCGACGTATGCGAGCAAGCGTCGCGCTCTGACGCGGCCGGCGTAGGCCGAGCCCCTCTCGGTGATGACGGCGGTGGTCGTTGGCGGCCCAGATCGCGACCCCGGGGGAGCGCGTCGGTCGGGCCGCGCGGGCGCTCAGCCGACCCTGACCGCCGGCCCGGCCAGGTGCTGCCACAGCAGGCGGTACGTGCGGCCGGCCCGGAGCCGGAGGTCGTAGCTTCCACCCTGGCCGAGGCGGAGCCGGCGGACGGTCCGCCACCCGCGGCGTGTTCTCATCTGCACCGACGCGAGCGTCCCCTTCGAGGCCGGGAACACCGATCCGTGCAGGCCGGGGGGGACGTGCAGCGCGGCCAGCGCGGCCTGCACCTCGGCCACGAACACACGTAGCGCCGGCCTGGATGCCGAGGCCGCCGCGCCGCCGGTCGTGGACCCTCCGCCGCTCGGCGGAGCCCCGGACATGGAGGTGATCGACGTGAACATCATGTACGTGGAGTCCAGGCCGAAGATGCCCTGGACTTGGGGTCCGGTGACGTTCGTGCGACCGCGCGTCCCCACCACCTGAGCGCCGATCACGCGGGGTGAGACGCCCCGCTTGGTGACCAGGATGCCGAGCAGCCGGCCCTTGACCAGCGAGCCGAGCTTGGCCGCCGCGGAGGCCATCGTCATCCTGTCGGACCAGCGGTGATACGGATCGCCGCCGGCGCCGTCATAGGGGTCGGGCACACCGCGCAGCCACGGCTCCGGGGCTGCCCCCAGCCACACGTTCTCGACGTTCTCGGTGTACCCGCCCGAGCTCGAGAAGAAGAAGGTCTCCGCCGGAGCCCCGTTGTAGGTGACGATCTGCCCCGACGTGGCGGCGACCGCGTCGTCGGTCGCGGGCGTCTCGGCGTCCACCCCGCCGTAGGCCTGCGAGCGTGTGTCGGAATACAGCGTGTAGCCGTCGCCGGCCACGTTCGACGTGATCGCATAGGTGCGCGCGGCCACAGCCTGGGCCTCGAGCGCCTGCGTCGGCCAGTTCGACGGCATCTCGGCCGCGACGACGCCCATCACGTAGTCGTCAAGGCCGACGGCGTTGACGGTCTGCACCGCGCCCCCGACAACCCGGAACTCGAGCGCGCCGCGATACGGGCCGTGACCGGCCAGATCCAGAAATCCCGGGCCGGTGACGTCCAGCGGCGAGGCGAAGGTCGCGACCTTCTTCCCGGCCCCGGTATACAGGGCCAGCGACCCGTCGGCCAAGGCGCGCACCGAATACGTCGTACCGGTGGTCAGCTTCTTCGTGCCCGCAGCGCTCGCGCCACTGAACGACGCCGGACCGGTGGCGACCAGGACGCGCACCGTCTGCTCGGGGTTCGTCGATCCGATCGAGGTGCCCTGGTAGTAGTGGGCGAGGATGAAGCGGTAGTCCATGCCGTGCAGGGCATAGCCGTAGGCGCCGTACTGGCTCATCCCGACACCGTGGCCGTATCCGCCGCCCGCGATCTGGAAGGTGCCGGCAGCATCGGCGCCGGGCGTGAAAGCCAGCACGGCGGCGACCACTGTGCAGACGGCGAGCGTGCGCATCATGAGCCCTAGACACCTGGGCTGGCGAATCGTCGCGATGGGATAGGGTGAAATCGTGGCCGAACGCAAGGCTTCTGATGTTTTCGTCGAGTGCCTGGAGGCGGAAGGTGTTCGTTATGTCTTCGGGATTCCCGGCGAGGAAACGCTCGACCTCAACGAATCGCTGGCCGCGTCTTCGGTTCGGTTCATACCGGTGCGACACGAGCAGGGCGGCGCCTACATGGCCGACGCCTACGGCCGCCTCACCGGCAGAGCCGGAGTGTGCCTGGGCACGCTGGGCCCAGGAGCGACGAATCTTGTCACCGCCGTGGCCGACGCGTTCCTTGACCGCGCCCCTCTCGTGGCCCTGACCGGCCAGTCAGACCTGGAGCGCATGCACAAGGAGTCCCACCAGTACATCGATCTCATCGGCATCCTGCGGCCGGTGGTTAAGTGGAACGCCCGGGTCTCGAGCCCCGAGATCATTCCCGAGGTGGTCCGCAAGGCGTTCAAGGTCGCCGAGTCAGAGAAGCCCGGATCCACGCACCTCGAGCTGCCTGAGGACGTCATGGCCCGTCCCCTGCATGCCGCCCCCCTGCCCCGGCGCGACCCGGTCCAGCCCGAGCCCGGCGGCCGGGAGCTCGAGCGCGCGGCGGAGCTGATTGACGGGGCCGAGAACCCGATCGCCCTGGTGGGCAACGGAGCGATCCGGGCCGCGGCCAGCCGTGCCCTGCGGGCCTTCGTCCACACCACCGGGATTCTGGTGGCCGAGACGTTCATGGCCAAGGGCAACGTCGACTACGAGGACCCTCACTCCCTGGGAACGGTCGGGCTGCAGTCGCGCGACTACGAGATGGCCGGCTTCGACGACGCCGACCTGGTGATCACGATCGGCTACGACCTGGTCGAGCACTCGCCCGAGCACTGGAATCCCCGTCGCGACAAGCGGATCATCATGATCGACAGCGTCGCGGCCGAGATCGACGAGTTCTTCATGCCCGAGGTCGAGCTGATCGGGGACATCGCGCACGTGCTGGCCAGGCTGGCCGCGAGCTGCAACCGCTCACCGGCCGAGTCGCCCGAAGCCTGCCGCCTTCACGACGTCGTGATGGGGACGTTCAACGACGCCCGCTACGACGACCACTTCCCGCTGCGGCCCGCTCGGGTGCTCTGGGACATTCGGGAGGTCCTCGGGCGCCAGGACATGCTCGTGTCCGACGTCGGCCTGCACAAGCTGTGGATCGGGCGCATGTTCCCGGCCCACGAGCCCGGGACGGTGCTGATCGCCAACGGGCTGGCCGGCATGGGTTTCGCACTCCCGACGGCGATCGCGGCCAAGCTCGTGCACCCGGAGCGAAACGTGGTCGCGGTGAGCGGGGACGGCGGCTTCCTGATGAACTGCCAGGAGCTCGAGACGGCAGTCCGCCTGCGAACCCCGATCGTGAACGTGATCTGGGAGAACGGCGAGTTCGGCTCGATCGCCTGGAAGCAGGACAAGAGGTTCGGGCGCCACTTCGACGTCGAGTTCGGCAACCCCGACTTCGTCAAGCTCGCGGATGCGTTTGGAATGCCCGCCTGGCGCTGTGGGACCGCGGATGAGTTCGGGCCGCGCCTTCGCCAGGCCCTCGCGCTGGATGTCCCGACGCTGATCGTCGTCCCGATCGACTACTCGGTCGACGTGGCGATCTCCGAGCAGCTCGGCGCGGAGACCGTCGCGACGTAGGGGCGTTGCGTTGCCGCGGACGGCCGAGTTCCCGGTCGGCGCCGGCGTGACCCTGGCGCAGCTCGACGACGATCCGCACGCGCTCCTGGCCCGGCTCCGCGAGCGCGAACCGGTCTCGTGGCTTCCTGCGCTCGATGGCTGGCTCGTGACGCGCTACGACCTGGCTGTGCAGGTGATGCGCGACGCCAGGACGTTCACGGTCGAGGATCCGCGGTTCTCCACCGCACGGGTGGTCGGTCCGAGCATGCTCAGCCTCGACGGTCACCGGCACGCCGTGCACCGCGAGGCGTTCGCGAGCGCGTTCCGGCCCGGTGCGACGCGGGAGCGGTTCGCCCACGCGGTTTCGACCGAGGCTGACCGGCTGATCGACGAGCTCGCCCCCTGGGGCTCCGCGGAGCTGCGCCGGTCGTTCGCGGGCCCGCTGGCCGCGGCCACGATCACCCGCGTGCTCGGCCTGGACCGAGACGAAGTCGGGGTCGTTCTGCGGTGGTACGAGGCGATCGTCGGCGCGGTCACCGAGGTGACGGCCGGCGGCGGCGTGCCGCGGGCTGGCGCCGACGCGTTCGACCAGCTGCGGGCGCGCCTCGAGCAGGTGATCGCCTTGGGCCGGCCATCCTCGCTGCTCGGCGCAGCAGCCGCGAGCTCGGAGCTGAGCACCGAGCAGGTCGTCTCCAACGCGGCCGTGCTGCTGTTCGGCGGGATCGAGACGACCGAGGGCATGATCGCCAACGCCGCGCTGGCGCTGCTGCGCCGCCCGGACCTGCTGGCCGACGTAGCCCGCGATCAGCGCGCGCTCGACCGCAGCGTCGAGGAGTCGCTGCGGCTCGAGCCGGCCGCGGCGATGGTCGACCGGTACGCCACGGCCGAGGTCGAGCTGGCCGGAGTCCGCATCGGCCGGGGCGAGCTCGTGCACGTGTCGATCACCGCCGCCAACCGCGACCCTTTGGTGTTTCCGGACCCGGACCGGTTCGACCCAGATCGCGCCGGCGCCCGGGGCCATCTCGCCTTCGCCCAGGGGGCGCACGTCTGCCTCGGGGTCCACCTGGCCACGCTGGAGACCCGGACGGCACTCGCGGTGCTGCTGCGGCGCCTGCCCGGACTGCGGCTCGATCCCTCCCGGCGCCCGGCCGTGCGCGGCCTGGTTTTCCGCAAGCCTCCCGAGCTGCACGTAACGTGGAATTAACGCAGCTGCGTGATACACGACGGCGGCCGCGTCTCTAATATCCTGTCACTCCGGAAAAGCGAGGGATGGAAATGCGCAAGAGGGTCATGGGTTTCACGTTCGCCGCCCTGATCGCGGCAGTCTGCTTCGGCGCCTCCGCCGCGGCGAGCTCCGCCAAGACGGTGTGGCTGTGCTTCCCGGGGCACCATCCTGACCCCTGCACGCCCGGGCTCTCGACGACCGTGTTCACGCCGACGTTCAAGAAGACAGGGGTGGAGCATCCGCGGGCCGAGGCCAACCCTGCGATCGACTGCTTTTACGTATACCCCACGGTGAGCGACCAGCCGACCGGGAACGCGAACCTTCAGATCCAGCCCGTCGAGCGCTCGGTGGCGCTCTCACAGGTGGCCCGATACTCGCAGTACTGCCGCGTGTACGCGCCGATGTACCGGCAGGAGACGCTGGCCGGAATCGGCGAGGGCAAGCCCACGACGACGCCGAACCCGGCGCTCGGGTTCGATGACGTCCAGAACGCCTTCGAGACCTATCTGCACAAGTACAACCACGGCCGGGGCTTCGTCCTGATCGGCCACTCGCAGGGCTCGTTCGAGCTTGAGCAGCTGATCGCCAAGGACGTCGACCCCAAGACCGCCGTTCGCAGGCAGCTGGTCTCGGCGATCCTGCTCGGCGGCAACGTGCTGGTCAAGGCCGGAAAGGACGTCGGCGGCACCTTCAAGCACATCCCCGCCTGCCGGTCCGCCACCCAGCTCGGCTGCGTGATCGCGTGGTCGACGTTCGATCAGCCCGTGCCCACGCCGAGCCTGTTCGGTCGGCCGGGAGCGATCCCCGGCCAGCCGGCCCCCGCAGGCGACGTCGTGCTGTGTACGAACCCCGCGTCGCTGGCGGGCGGCAGCGCCCTGGTCGATCCGATCTTCCCCGTCGCGCCGTTCGATCCCACCAGCCCGCTCGCGGCGGCCATCGCGGCGGTCGGGGTCAAGCTGCCGCCGGCGTCGACCGTGTTCTCGACTGCGCCCGGCGCCTACCGGGCCCAGTGCTCGTCGGCCAACAACGCCAACGTCCTCGAGATCACGCCGGTCGGCGGTGCCCCGACCCCAATGCCCAGCCCGAGCGCGGAGTGGGGGCTGCACCTGATCGACGCCAACATCGCCCTCGGGAACCTGATCTCGATCGTTTCGAAGGAGTCGGCGGCGTTCGTCAAGAGCGGGCGGTAGATAGCGGTGCGCGCGGCCACCGCGCGCAGGACGAACGATGGCGATTCGCCGTCACCCCCCGACGGTAAAACGCCAACGTTCGCGGCGTAACCGCCCCGGTGAGGACCTGCGCCTACAGGTTTCCCCGCGCCATCTTGCGTAGGTCCATAGCCTTTTCGTAGGTCTCTGGGTCGACGCCCATCTCGAGCGCGACCTCGCGCAGTGGCCGGCCGGACCTGGCCGCCTCCTTGACGATCTCGGCGCCCTTGTCGTAGCCGATGTACGGGTTCAGCGCCGTCGCGGCGGCCAGGGTCATCTCGGCCGAGCGCTGGGTCCCCTCCAGGTTGGCCTCGATGCCGTCGATGCACTTCTCGGCGAACACGCGCGCCGAGGAGGTCAGCAGGCGAATGGAGTCGAGCAGGTCGCGCGCGATGAGCGGCACCCGGACGTTGAGCTCGAAGTTCCCCTCCAGGCCGCCGATCGTGATCGTCGTGTCGTTCCCGATGACCTGCGCGGAAACCTGGAGCACGACCTCGCACATCACCGGGTTGACCTTGCCGGGCATGATCGACGAGCCCTTCTGGAGCTCTGGCAGCAGCAGCTCGCCGATCCCGGCCCGCGGTCCCGAGCCCATCAGCGCGATGTCGTTGGCGATCTTGGTCAGCGACACGGCCACCACCTTCAGGGCGCCGGACAGCTCGACGAGGGCGTCGCGGCTCCCCTGGGCCTCGAACGGGTCCTCGGGCGGGAGGATCTCCAGCCCGCTCGCCTGGCTCAGGCGCTCGCGGACCCGGGCGGCGAACTCGGGGTGGGTGTTCAGTCCGGTCCCGGTGGCCGTCCCACCCAGCGGGATCTGGGCGACGTGTTCGAGGGCGCTGCGAATTCGCTTCTGGCCGAGCCTCATCTGGGCCGCGTAGCCCGAGAACTCCTGGCCGAGCGTGACCGGAACGGCGTCCATCAGGTGCGTGCGGCCGGTCTTGACGATGTCCTTGAACTGGGCGGCCTTGGCCTGGAGCGAGGCCTCGAGCTGGGCGAGCGAGGGGAGCAGCTGGTTGGTGGCCATGTCCAGGGCAGCCAGGTGCACGGCCGACGGGAACACGTCGTTTGAGGACTGCCCCATGTTGACGTGGTCGTTCGGATGGACACCGTCACCGGCGAGCGTGGCGATCACCTCGTTGGCGTTCGTGTTCGTGGAGGTGCCCGACCCGGTCTGGAAGACGTCGATCGGGAACTGGTCGTCGAACTCGCCGGCGGCCACGCGGTCGCCGGCCACGGCGATCCGCCCGCCCAGGTCGGGATCGAGCAGCCCGAGGTCGGAGTTCACCCGCGCCGCCGCGGCCTTGATGCGGGCGAGCCAATGGATCACCGACCCGGGCACGCGCTCCCCCGAGATCGGGAAGTTCTCGACCGCCTTGGTGGTCTCTGCACCCCACAGCTGCTCCTGCTCCTGAACGCTCATCGCCGTCCTTTCAAGTTCACGCCTGTGGGTCCAAAGCTAGCGCTCGGCGCTCGGCGACCACCCAGCGCGCCCGCACTCAGCCGCAGAACGCGATCAGCTCGCGGGCCACCGAGACAGGGTCGTCGTAGGCCATCAGGAAGCCCGTCCCCGGGAGGGTTCGGAGCTGGGCGTCGGGAAGGAGGTCGAGAGCCTGGCGGGCGGCGAATGGCGGGTGGGCCGGATCCTGGTCGGCCCACAGCAGGAGGACGGGAAGATCGATGCGGGGATAGGCGTCGAGCAGGTCGCGCTGAGGCCCGACCGGCCAGTGGCGAGCGAACTTCGACCAGGAGCGAGCGCGGTTGCTGTTGCCGGCGACGTCGGCGAAGGCGTGCCGGATGAGGTCTCGCGCCGCGGGGTTGCGCTGGGCGGACAGGCGTTCGCCGATCGAGGGGCGGAAGACCAGCGTCGCGCCCCGAGCCAGCACGCGGTCGAGGCCGGGGAGTGCGGCCGCAGTGGAGGCGGCCCGCCACGCGGCCCGCTTGCCGGCGAACTCGTCGCGGCGGTGCAGCCGGTTGGGCATCAGGACCAGTCGCGCGGGCTCGAGCCGACCCGTGGTCACGGCCCGCAGCGCCAACTCGGCGCCGAGGTCATGGCCGGCCAGCAGCGGCCGAGGTCCGATCACGTCGGCGCAGAAGCCCGCGATCACGTCCGTGAGCCACTCCGGGGTGTATGGGTGCCGGGGGCGGTCCTCGGAGTCGCCGTGCAGCGGGAGATCCGGGAGCACCACGCGGAAGCGCGCGGCCAGGGGGTCGACGACCGGCTCCCACTCCCGGTGGGAGAGGCCGAGCGAATGGAGCAGCACGAGCGCGGGTCCAGCGCCGGTCTCCCGGTAGGCGACGCGCGCCCCGTCGTGGTGGTGGTAGAGCCTGAGTCGGATTGCAACCTCGAGCGTCGCACACCGTTGACAGCGGATGTAGGGTGCACAGGTCGTTGCGGGGGGATTGTGGGCGGCTTGTTGCGGGGGGTTTAGGAAATGGCACCGAACGCCGATACGTCCAGTTAGATGATCCGGACCAACGCCGCGGCCACGATGCTCGGGGTCAGCGCCAATACGCTCCGCAGCTGGGAGCGGCGCTACGGCTTTCCGCAACCACGGCGATCGGCGGGAGGGCACCGCCACTACGAGCTGGTCGAGATCGAGGCGCTCCGCCAGTCGCTCGCCGAGACCCACAACGTCTCCTCGGCTGTGGCGCTGGCCCGCGAGCGCGGCATCGGACCATCGTCCGGCTCGCGGCTGAGCGACGCCTTTGCCGACTTCGACGAGCAACTCGCCGACCGCCTGCTGGAGGAGAGCCTGGCCCTGCGCTCGATCGAACGAACGATCGAGGAGGTCCTGCTCCCGGCGGTTGCGTTCCAGGCCGACGACGGCGGTCGCGGTGCCTCCTACCAGTTCGCCTGGCGCCACGCCATCGGCTGGCTCTCGGCGCTGAGACGGCTGGCGCCGCCCGTGACCCGCAAGGAGGGCGTCCTGATCGTCGACGCCTGGGTGACCTGCGACCTGGACACGCTCCACGGCCAGGCGCTCGAGGTGATCCTCAGGCGTGCCGGCCTGCGCACGCTGGCTCTGACGCCGGGGATCGACCGCAACCGCCTCGGACGAGCGCTGAAGAACCTCGACCCGCGCGCGGTCGTGCTGAACGGACACGGCGCGTCGCTGGACGAGATCGCCCGGCTCGTGTACGCGGTGCGAAGCATCGCCCACGATGCGGTCGTCTTCGACTACCGGGGCGCGGCCCCCGAGAACGGTGCTCGCGCGATCCGGCGCTTGACCCACAGCCCGACCGCCGCCCGCGACGAGCTGCTCCGTCGTTTCGACGGGTCGACTCGCGACGCCTCGATGCCGATGGTCCCCCAGCCTGCGCGGACAGCCGGGCCCTCGGGCTCGCTGGCCACGCTCCGTCGGGCCTGAGACCGTCGCCGCCCGCCCGCGAGCGGGCCGACATCGGCACCTAGAATCACCCGCCGATGCCGTCTTCTCCGCACCGGCCAGTCGATCCGCGAGCCTCGTTTGCGCAGCTCGAGGAAGGGGTGCTCGAGCGCTGGCGCGATCGCGACGTGTTCACGCGATCGCTCCGCGGGCGCGAGGGGTGTCCGGCCTGGGGCTTCTACGAAGGACCGCCGACAGCCAACGGGCCCCCCGCCTTGCACCATGTGCTCTCGCGCGTGTTCAAGGACGTCTTCCCCCGCTACAAGACGATGTGCGGCTATTACGTGGAGCGCAAGGGAGGCTGGGACTGCCACGGACTGCCGGTCGAGCTGGCCCTCGAGGCCGAGCTCGGCTTCACCTCCAAGGACGACATCGAGCGCTTCGGGATCGCCGAGTTCAACGCCCGGTGTCGCGAGAAGGTCCTCAGTCACGTCGAGGACTGGAATCGATTGACCGAACGGATCGGGTTCTGGATCGACCTCGACGACGCGTATCGGACACTCGACCCCGCCTACATCGAGTCGGTCTGGTGGGCGCTGCAGACGATCCACCAGAAGAGGCTCCTGTACGAGAAGCTCAAGGTCGTCCCGTACTGCCCTCGGGACCAGGTCACGCTGTCCAGCCACGAGCTGGGACAGCCCGGCGCGTACCAGGACGTGATCGACCCGTCGGTCTATGTGCGGCTCCCGGTGCGCGATCCGCGCGAGCCGCTCAGGCCCGGGGACGAGCTCCTGATCTGGACGACGACGCCCTGGACGCTCGTCTCCAACGCCGCCGTGGCCGTGGATCCGGACCTGACCTACGTCCGCGCCCGCACCGAGGAGAGCCCGGTCTACATCGTGGCCGGAGCCCTGGTCGAGCGGGTCCTCGGACCCGGTGCGCAGGTGCTGGAGCGCTTCCCCGGCCGGGCGCTGGTCGGGACCTCGTACGAGCCGCCGTTTCCGTTCATCCCGGCGGAGGCCTACGGAGAACGCGGACATAGGGTTCTGCCGGCGGACTTCGTGACCGCGGAGGACGGCACCGGGCTCGTCCACACCGCGATCGCCTTCGGCGAGGACGACTTCCGCCTGGGCGAGCAGCAGGGGCTGAACGTGATCAACCCGGTCCGGCTGGACGGCACCTTCGATGAGCGCATCGGCCCCTACGCCGGGCGGTGGGTCAAGGACGCCGATCCCGACCTGATCGACGACCTCCGCGGGCGGGGCCGGCTCCTGCGGGCCGAGAGCTATGAGCACTCCTACCCCCACTGCTGGCGGTGCAACACGCCGTTGCTCTATTACGCCAAGCCGTCGTGGTACATCGCCACGAGCGAGATCAGAGACCGGTTGCTGGCCGCCAACGAGACGATCGAGTGGTATCCCGATCACGTCAAGCACGGGCGCTTCGGCAACTGGCTGGAGGGCAACGTCGACTGGGCCCTCTCGCGCGAGCGCTACTGGGGGACGCCGCTTCCTGTGTGGCGTTGCGAGCGCGAGCACGTGCGGGTGATCGGCTCACTGGCCGAGCTGCGCGAGCTCTCGGGCGTCGCGCTGGAGGACCCTCACCGCCCGTTCGTCGACGAGGTGACGTTCGACTGCGGCCAGTGCGGCGAGCCGATGCGGCGCGTGCCCGAGGTGATCGACGTGTGGTTTGACTCGGGATCGATGCCGTTCGCCCAGTACCACGCGCCGCAGAGCGGGACCGAGCTGTTTGACCGGCACTTTCCGGCCGACTTCATCTGCGAGGCCCTCGATCAGACCAGGGGCTGGTTCTACTCGCTGCTCGCCGTCTCGACGCTGCTGTTCGACCGGAGCTCCTACAAGAACGTCGTCTGCCTGGGGCTGATCCTCGACGAGCAGGGGCGCAAGATGTCCAAATCGCTGGGCAACACCGTCGAGCCCTGGGAGGTGATCGACCGCTACGGCGCAGACCCGCTGCGCTGGTACTTCTTCACCTCCAAGCAGCCGTGGGACGGTTACCGCTTCTCCGAGGAGACGATCGGCGAGTCGGTCAGGCAGCTCCTTCAGCTCTGGAACACCTACGCCTTCTACGTGCTGTACGCCAACGCGAACGGGATCGCCCCCGTCTCGCTGGACGGCGACAGCGGGGGTGAGCCGGCCGAGCTCGACCGCTGGGCGCTGTCGCGACTCCAGGCCACCGTCGAGGTCGTCCGGGAGCGGCTCGACGCCTACGACGTGACCGTCGCCGGTCGGGGCATCCTCACCTTCGTCGAGGAGCTGTCCAATTGGTACGTGCGGCGCTCGCGGCGGCGCTTCTGGGACGGTGACGAGCGCGCGTTCGCCACCCTGCGCGAGTGCCTGGTCACCGTGGCCAAGCTCCTGGCCCCCTTCTGCCCGTTCCTGGCCGACGAGATCTACGACAACCTCGACGGCGCGGAGGCGAGCGTCCATCTGTGCGACTTCCCGCTCCCCGGGCCGAGGGATCACGAGCTCGAGCAGGCGATGGCGGTTGCCCGCGACACGGTCGGGCTGGGCCTGGCCGCGCGCGGTCAGGCGGGGATCAAGGTTCGCCAGCCGCTCCGGGCGGCGGTGGTCGTGGCCACCGGGACCGAACGGGCGGCGATCGAGCGGTTCGCCGAGGTGGTCCGCGAGGAGCTCAACGTCCGCGAGCTGCGGTTCGTCTCGCAGGCCGACGAGCTGGTCGAATTCGAGGTCAAAGCCAATTACCGGACCCTGGGCCCGCGGTTCGGCAAGGAGATGCCGATGGTGGCCGCCGCCGTCGCAGCGCTCGACCCGTCTCGGGTCGCCGAATCGCTACGTGAGGGCCGGACGGTGGCGATCACGATTGCCGGCCACGATCACGAGCTCGGCTCCGATGACCTCCTGGTGGCGATGAGCCCGCTCGAGGGCTACGAGGTCGAGCGCGAGGGCTCACACGCCGTCGCGCTCGAGCTCGAGATCGACCTCGAGCTCCAGATCGAGGGCTGGGCACGCGAGATCGTCCACGCCGTCCAGGCGGCGCGCCGCGACGCCGGCCTCGACGTCTCGGACCGGATCGCCCTGATCCTGGAGGGCGACGAGGACCTGCTCGGCGCCGCCCGCGCCTATCAGAGCTACATCGCGGGCGAGACCCTGGCCACGCACGTCAGCTACGAGCCCCAGCCGGATGGTTCGGGCACCGGGCCGGTGACGATCGACGGGCGCGAGCTGCGCATCGGCGTCGCCCGCGTCCACAGCTGAGGCGTCGCCCGCGCCTTAGAGGTCGCGTTCGTAGAAGTAGTTGACCGGGCCGTCGGGCTTGCCCTCCCGGTTGGAGAAGCCGAGGCTTTCGTACAGCGCGCGGGCGACGCGGTCGTCATCGCTCGTGCCGAGGTCCATGTGATCGGCGCCGCGCCGGCGTGCGTGCTCGATCGAGGCCTCCATGTGCGCTCGTCCGAGACCCTGGCCGCGGCGGTCGGGAACGACGTAGAGCTCGGCCAGGTAGCACTCGAGCCCCTCGCTCCAGATGCCCGACCGGAATCGGAGCACGGCCAGCCCATCCGGAGCAGGCGACCGACGGCCTCGGCGTCTTCAGGGGTCCCGAGGCGGACCAGATGCTCGATCGGACTCGTGTCCCGAGTCAGGAATCCGGCGACACTAGGCCAGCGCCGGCTCGAGCTCGGCCTCGAGCTTGCGCTTGGGATAGGCGCCGATCACGGTCTTGGCCACCTCGCCGTTGCGGAAGACCATCAGCGTCGGGATCGACATGACGCCCCACTGGATCGCCGTCTCCTGGTTCTCGTCGATGTTGAGCTTCACGACCTTGAGGGCCTCGCCGCGCTCCTCGGCGATCTCCTCGACCACCGGCGACACCATCCGGCAGGGTCCGCACCAGGGTGCCCAGAAGTCGACGAGCACCGGGACCTCGGACTCGAGGACCTCGGCCTGGAAGTTGTTGTCGGTGACTTCGGCGATGGTGCCTGCCATTAGGGGCTCCCTTAGCGGAGAGGGTTACTTCATGGAGAGGATTACTTCAAAAAGTATAGCGTGCGCTAGGTCCCAGCAGAATAGCCTTCAGCAGAGATGGATCCCACCAATCTCCAGATCGCCGCCGCCCTCGATGAGCTGGGGGACCTGTACGAGCTCGACGGGGCCAGTGTCTATCGGGTAGTCGCCTATCACAACGCCGCCAAGGCCATCCGCGAGGCCCCGGCGTCCGTGACCGCGCTCGCCCGTCAGGGACGGGCCACCGAGCTGCCCGGCATCGGCCAGACGATTCAGGAGAAGGTGCTGGCGCTGGCCGACGATGGGGCGATCCCCGCGTCGGTCAAGCTGCAGGCCAAGTTCCCGGCGGGCCTGATCGACATCATGCGGCTGCCGGGCCTCGGACCCAAGCGCGCCCGCCGGCTGTTCGACGAGCTGGGGATCGACTCGCTGAAGGCACTGGGCAGCGCCGCTGAGGAGCACCGGATCCGGAAGCTCAAGGGGTTCGGGCCCAAGGCCGAGGAGGCGATCCTGGCCTCGACCCAAGAGGCGGACGCCGGCGAGGAGCGCCCGCGGGTCGTGCTCGACCGGGCGCTGGCCGTCGGGGAGCCGCTCGTCGCCGCGCTGCGCGAGCACCCGGCGTCCGAGCGGGTCGAGCTGGCGGGGTCGGCGCGCAGGATGACCGACAGCGTCAAGGACCTCGACGTGATCGCCACCGCGTCTGATCCGGCGGCGCTGGCGCGAGCGGCGGCCGAGCTCGACCTCGTGCAATCGGCGGGGCCTGGAGGCGAGGCCGGGGCGCGACTCGTCACCCACACCGGCATGCGCGTGGACCTGAGGATCGTCGCCCCGGACCAGTTCGGGAACCTGCTCCAGCATTTCACGGGCTCCAAGGAGCACAACGTGGCGCTGCGCGATCTGGCCGTGCGCAAGGGCCTCCACGTCTCCGAGTACGGCGTGCTCGACGACAGCACGGGCGAAACCTACCGCTGCGACACCGAGGAGCAGGTCTACGCCCTGCTGGGCATGGAATACATCGAGCCCGAGCTGCGCGAGAACCGGGGCGAGCTCGAGGCCGCGGCGGCGGGGACGCTGCCCGACCTGGTCGAGCTCTCCGACCTGCGCGGCGATCTGCACTGTCACACGACCGCGTCGGACGGCACCGCCTCGCTCGAGGAGATGGCGGTCGCCGCTCGCGACGCCGGCTACGAGTATCTGGCCATCACCGATCACTCCGCCAGCATGGGCTTCGGAGCCGACGTCTCGCCCGAGCGCCTGCGTGAGCAGATCCAGCTGGTCCGGTCCACCGACGTGGAGGGCATCGAGCTGCTCGCCGGCTCGGAGGTCAACATCCTGCCGGACGGCTCGCTGGACTACGACGACGAGCTCCTGGCCGAGCTCGACTGGGTGATCGCCAGCGTGCACTCGTCGTTTCGGATGCCCGCCGCCCAGATGACCGACCGGATCGTGCACGCGATCGAGCACCCCCTCGTCGATGCGCTCGGGCACCCGTCGGGCCGCAAGATTGAGAAGCGCAGGCCCTACCAGTTCGACCTCGAGCGGGTGATCGAGGCTGCGGCCAGGACGGGGACGATGATCGAGATCAACTCGAGCCCGGACCGGCGCGACCTCAACGACACCGGCGCCCGCGCCGCAGCGACCGCCGGTGTGCCGATCATCATCAACTGCGACGCCCACCGGGTCGGCGGCTTCTCGGTCGCGCGCTACGGGATCGCCACCGCCCGTCGAGGCTGGCTCACAGCGGCCGATGTGGCCAACACCAAGCCGTGGCCGGACGTCGCGGCCATGCGCTCGCGGAACCTGACTGCGTCCTAGTCAGGGACCTCAGCCCCGACGCGAACAAGCGCTCAGCGAACGACGAAGGTGGCGGCTCCGAAGGGCTTTGCCGGGTGCTTGAGCGCGCCGTAGCGTCCCAGGTCCATCACGGCGGCGCTGAGGTGGTAGGTCCCCGGGCACCAGGACTGGCCGGCGACCGCGTCGACGACGTCGCTCCAGATCCTGCCCCGGAGACCCAGTGCGCCCCCGCCGCCGTCGCCGCCGTTGACGGTGATCGCCGGGCAGCTGGTGCCGGTCAGCCGGTAGCTGTAGTCCGCATCGTTGAGGAGGACACGGAAGTGCAGCATGAAGCTCGTGTGGGGACCGCCGACGCTCGGCGTTACCCAAACGCGGTTTGGCGTGGAGGGATCGCGCTGGGCCGCGAGCGACAGCGCCGTCTCAGGCCCGGGCTTGGGCGGCGCGCTCACACCGTTGACCGTCCCGAAGTCGCCGATCCGTTTGAGCACCGCGCCGTCGGCCGCGTACCAGACCATCGGTTCGGCTCCGCCATCGGTCTCTCGGTCGATCTGCACCGCAGCGACGTTGTTATGGACCGGTACCGTCACCCTCAGGCTATGCGCGTAGACCGGGGCTCCAGGCAAGCCGGGCTGTGGCTGGCGGGGGGTTACGAACTCGACCTTCGCCACGCCGTCGGGCACGACCAGGATGATCCGAGTCTCAGACGATCCGCCCGCGAACGAGTGGCCGGCGCCTTCGGTCTCGATCAGCCCACTGGCCGCGATACCTGCCGCGTTGGCCGCGCCCGCTTCCCCTCCGCGGCTCATGACGCTCAGGGTCTCACCGCTCCGGCGCCGGTGCGCGATGAGCCGGCTGTCGGCCGGAAAGCGGCGAGCGAGACTCGCCAGCTGCGTCGTCGTCGCCGGCTTGCGCGGCACGAGGTACAGCTTCTCGCCCCACGGCGTCGTTGTCGCGTACCGCACGAGTGCGAAATCGGGCTCGCCCTGGAGGACGGCAATCGGGCCTCTGGTCAGCCCTGACCCAAGCCACCCCGGGAGGTCGGCCTTCGTCTGCGGCCTCCGTAGCACGCCAACGATCTGGATCAGCTCCTGGCGGCCGGGAATCGAGGCCGTGCTTGCGGTCCCGGCCGTTTGGCGGTTGTGATCGCCGAGCAGGATCAGCGCCCCGCCGGCAACCGCCAAGGTGATCGCGACGACGACGGCGGTCACGAGCCCACCGGCGATGCCGCGTACATGGGTACGGCTTGAAGCGGCGTTGCTCGCCGCCCGCCGGCGCGCGGCGTCAACGAGTCTCGCGTTCGAGCACCGTGATCGGGTCGTCACTCATCGCCTGTGGCCTCCATCCTCGCCCTCATCGCCTGGACCCCGCGACTGACCCGCTTACGGACCACACTCGGCGAGCACCGCAGCTCGGCTGCGATCTCCGGATACGGCCGTCCGTCGACGATTCGCGCCCGAACGGCCTCGCGCTGGTCGTGGGGCAGACTGTGGAGGAGCTCGAGCGCCCGAGCGGCCGCGATCGCCTCGATCCGCTCGACCCCCTCGTCGGTGAGAACCATCGGCGCCATCCCCAGGGCCCGCCGCGCGCTGTCCTCCGCGCTTCCGCGGCGCTGTGCCTCGTGCAGCTTGTTCCACGCGATCCCGTACAGCCAGCCGCGTGCCGGTTCAGGCCGCGGCTCGTAGCGCGGCGAGCCTTCGAGCGCGGCAGCAAAGGTCTCGGCGGTCAGGTCAAGCGCCACCTCCGCGCTGGGCACGCGCCGTCGAAAGAACGCCAGGAGCCCGTGCACGTGCCGACGGTAGAAGACGGCAAACGCCTCGGGATCGTTCGCGGTGGCGACGAGCAGCTCCCCGTCGGTCCGGGGATCGAGTTCGTCCATACCCACCTATTGTCGGCTGGACAGGCTTTGTGACCGCCGACACCAGCCGTCGGCGAAAAGAGGCGGCGGGCACCGACTGTCCGGTCGCCACTTCTCACTGAAGGAGATCAGTCCGACCGGTCGCGCCGTTAGAACTTCGCCTTACTCAGGGCGATAACCGGCCAGGAAGACAAACCCGCTAGCGCGGAGGAGCGTGTCTACGCGAACTCTGGCCGGTGTCGTCTTGACCCTGCAGCGCTTCGGCTCGGCGCGCGCCGGCACCCTCACCCCGTCGTGCGGGATGAGGGTGCTTGAGCGTGGGTGTTTGCTGTCTATGGCGTCGGCGTGGTGCTGGCCAGGGCCATCACCAGCTGGCTGGCGTCGGGCGTGCCCAGCCCGCTCGCCGGATCCCAACCCGTCCCGGCGTCGTAGCCGGTCACACCGCCGAACGAGTTGTTGCCGGAGGTGATGTCGTGGAACGCCGCCGCGTAGGACCCGTTCGTGTAGATCTGATAGAGCCGCGGGCCCAGGAACCCGAGCGAACCGTCGGCCTCGTTGGCCAGCGCGTCGAGACCCGCCCACTGCGGCGAGCCCTCGCTGGTGCCGCCGATGATCGTCCAGCCGGCTCCGGCCGGGTTGAAGCTCTCCCAGACGAGGATCGCGCTGACCAGCGCCGCGTTGTAGGAGACGTCCGGCACTCCGCGCATCCCGGTCGGGTCGGTGATCGAGGCGTCGCCCTGGAAAGCCGGCTCGCTGAACACGGTGCTGAACCCGCCGCCACCGGCGCCGGCGAAGTCATTCCAGACCGACTCGGTCTGGTAGCTCGTGATCGACGCAGGCGGACTGGGGATCTCCGTGCCGCCGACCGAGACCACGTTCGGGCTCGACGACGGGTAGTTCACGGTCGCGAACGAGTAGGGATGGTTCTGCTTGTTGACGTTCTCGGCCCCACTGTCTCCGGCGGAGAAGAACACGTTCACGCCCTGGGAGGCGGCCTTGGCGTACAGGGCGTCGAGGTTCTGGATCGGCGCCGAGCTGTGGAAGGCCTGCTCGGTGGCCGCCCAGCTGTCGGACCAGATGTTGCCGATGTGGTTGGCCAGCGCCCAGCTCTGGGCGTTCTGGAGGTTCGGGATGCCCTGGACGCCCTCGGTCTCGGGGATCGGGGTGATGACCAGCGCGATGTTCGCGTCCGGCGCCATCGCGTGCGACCACTCGACGTCGAGCGTTGTCTCATACGCCCAATTGATCTTGACGGCGATGTTCTTGTTCTTGGCGGTCGCCGGGCTGGCCGGATACCAGTTGTAGTTGACGTGGCCCTCGGGCTCGTAGATGTTGAACGACGGCGGCGCCTGAATTCCGTATGCGGTGTCGAACGAGGCCAGGTCCTCGGCGATCGTCGGGCTCCCGAACGCATCGAAGATCACGATCGTCTGGCCGGCGCCTTTGTCACCGGCCGCGTATAGCGGCCCGAAGTCGTACTGTGCCTGGATGTCCGGCGGCCCATAGCACGCCAGCACCAGACCGCCGGTCACGCCCTGGCACTGCGCGCTCGTCGGCGGCTGCTTGGCGTTGCCCGACACGGTCGGGCCGAGCACCACCGTGGGGCTCACCTTGAGCGCGTTGTGGCGTGCGGCGCGTCGCGCCAGCGCCGGCGGCGCGGCGATCAGCGCCAGCGCTGCCAGGGTCGCGCTCAGCAGCGGGAGGGGGTACTTCCTGCCTGCAATGCTCACGATCCACTCCTCCTTGATCGTTGGTTGCGGGCGACCCTACGCTCCCGGAAACGGCGATGCGCCAGTTGCTTTGCCCGCGAACTCTTGCCTCGGGGAGCTGTCCGCGTGCGCAGGCTCGTCGGGCGTACGTCGGCGCTTCACACGGCCTGAGCGGCCGCCGGTTCCTCTATGGCGACCGGCTCGGTCGCGGTGATCGCGCTCGCGGCCATGACGTACCGGATGGCGAGGAAGGCTTCCCGGGGTGACCCGGCGAGTTGGCGCTCGGCGGCGGCGAGCAGCGAATCGATCCGCTCGAGCGCCGGTCCGACCGTGTCGGGATCGGGATCCCGGCACACGGCGCGAGCCAGCGCGATGTGGGGCAGCGCCCGCGCCGGGTCCGGGGGCGGTCCGGATCCGATCACGGCCGCGAACGCCATCAGCAGGTAGTTGTTGGCCCGCTCCAATCTTCCACTCACCGCCCGCACCTGGGCAACCCGGGGAGGCCTGGCGGCGGCCAGCGGGCGGCCCTCGAGCAGGGCGGTGATCGTCCCCCCGGTGACCATCACCCGCTCGTCGGCGTCCAGGCCGGCGTACGCGCACACGCGGAGCGTCTGGTACACGCCGCCGATCGGCCGCCCGTATGGCGGGTCTGAGCCGAACACGATCCGCTCGGCCGGCACCCGGGCAAACAGCTCGACCAGGTCGACGCCGGAGAAAACTGAGGTGTCGTACACGACGCGCGGATGGTCGGCGAGCAGGGCCGCGAAGGTCCCCTGATCGGCGATCCCGGCGTGGGCCAGGACGAGCGCGACGTCCGGGTAGCGCAGGGCCAGATCGGCGAGCGCGGCCATCGGCGGCATCCCCCGACCGGCATGGATGAGGATCGGAACCCCGGCGTCGCGGGCGACCTCGAAGATCGACTCCGCCGCGGCGTTGCCAAAGCCGAAGGCCTGCGCGCGCGGGTGCAGCTTGATTCCTCGTGCCCCGAGGGCCAGGCAGCGCTCAGCCTCCTTCACCGGATCGTCGGCCGGGTCGAGCCGGCAGTACGGGAACAGCCTCCCGTCGCTCTCCCGGGCCCACTCGAGGACACGGTCGTTCGGCACGCGGTACGCCGGCCGGCGATCGGGGTCGTGCAGCGGGAACACGCAGGCCCGCGTCTCGGGCCCGACCTCGTCCAGATACTCGATCAGCTCGTGGAGGGAGAGCGACCGCCCATCCTCGTCCAGGCCTAGATGGGTGTGCGCGTCAATCACCACGCCGCCGGGCGGCATGAGCTCTTCGAGCTCGGAGACAACGGAGGCAAACGCGGGGTCGGTCAATAGCTCAGCCATACGTCAATCATCCCATCCGGCCGACGGCACCGGCCTGCGTATGCCCTGGCGGACTCCCCAAGGGCCCGGCCGCCCACACGCGGTCAAAGGCCGCCTGGTCGAGCGGGAGGAGCCAGCACGCGGCGACCCGGCGACCGCGCAGCCGGTACAGGCCGACTGTCGACCAGCGCCGCTGCACCCCGTCGATGACCACCGTGCCATCGGTCAGCGCGGCCACATGATCGCCTTCGCCGACCAGAAGGTCCCCCGGATGCAGGCGCATCGTGTTCGCCGCCAGCTCCCGCCGCCGGCGGAAGTAGCGCAGGACCTCTTCGACGCCGTGGTAGTCGCCGGCGATCGCATTCGCGCCCGGCACGTGCCACTCGACGTCCTCGGTGAGCAGAGCCCGCACCGCCTCCAGATCGCCACCGGCGTACATGGCGTTCTGGGCCTGGTGGAGATCGCTCAGGATGGCCTGAGCGGCGAGACGGTCCATGCGTACAGCGTCGCGAAGCTGGTTGAAAAAAGCTGGGCCGAACCCTCACGCGGGGAGGAAGTCGATCAGCAGCCGGTTGACGTCCTCCGGTGCCTGGAGCTGCAGCCAGTGGCCGGGCCCGTCCAGTCGCTCATAGCGCCACGAACCGGCGACGTTCGCCTCCGAACGGGTCATCTGCCCCTCGGTCAGCGCGAAGTCGCCGGAGCTCCAGACGCCCATGGTCGGGGCCTGAACCGGAGGCAGCTCGAGGCCAGGCCGGACGAACGACTCGGGTGGGACGTTGGCCCGGTAGTAGTTGAGGCCCGGAGTCAGGGATCCGTTCGCCTCGAGGTCGGCGATCACCTGGTCCGCGTCGGGGTGGCCGCCAAAGCGCCGGAAGTTGGCCCAGTCATCTCCCGAGAGCCACTCCTCGGCTATCCCCTGGAACTGGAACAGCAGCATGTACCACGACCTCGCATGCTGCTCGAATCCCTCGCCCATGAACGTGGCCGGGTGGCCGACGGACAGGACGACGAGGTGGTCGACGCGATCCGGGGCCAGCGCCCCCAGGCCCCAGGCCAGCGCCGCGCCCCAGTCGTGACCGACCACATGGGCCCGCTCGATGCCCGCGTCAGCCAATACGCCCAGCACGTCGGCGGCGAGGAACGGCAACCCGTACGCGGCCACGTCCCCGGGTTTGTCCGACGCGCCGTAGCCGCGCAGGTCGGGAACGATGACCTTGAATCCGGCCTCGGCGAGCGCGGGGACCTGGTGGCGCCAAAGCCGTCCGGTGTCCGGGAAGCCGTGGAGCAGCACCACCGGCCGCCCCTGACCCGTGACTTCGTAGTCGATCCCGACACCGTCGATGTCAACCCGCATGGAGTCCTCCTGGTTGGAGACGATCTGTCTAAGCCCGGCGCTTTGTCGTGACCGCGCCGGGCCGGGTCGAGCCCGGAGCGCCCGCCGGACGAGCCGAGCGCGACTTGCCCTTGGGCGGGGGCGGGGGTGGTGGCGGCTGGCGGCGCAGCTGCCAATCCTGCGTTCGGCCGAACCAGAGCAGCCCAGCCAGGCACACGAGCGTCGCGATCCAGAAGTTCAGGCGCATTCCGAGCACATAGTTGGAGTAGTCGATGCGCAGCGTCTCCTCGAAGATCCGGAAGCCCGCATAGCCCGCGACGTACAGGGCGAACACGCCCGGCGGGCGGAAGCGATGGCGGCGCACGAGCCAGGCCAGCACCGCCGCGAGCGTCAGGTTCCAGATGATCTCGTACAGAAACGTGGGCTGGAAGGTCGCGTACTGCAGATAGTGGGGCGGGCGGTGCGCCAAGGAGATCTTGAGCGCCCAGGGGAGCGTGCTCGGCTTGCCGAACAGCTCCTGGTTGAAGTAGTTACCCACCCGCCCGATCGCCTGGGCGACCAGCAGGCCCGGGGCGGCGCAGTCCATCAGGCGGAGCATCTCGGCCCTGCTGAGGCCGCGCCGGCGGCGCACATACCACAGGCCGACGAGCACTCCGGCGGCGATACCGCCCCAGATGCCCAGGCCCCCTTTCCAGATCGCGAACGGGCCCCACCAATGCGGCGGGATCTGGCTCGGGGTCGTGATCAGGAAGTAGATCCGCCCGCCGATCAGGCCGGCCGGGAAGGCCCAGATGGCGATCTCGCCCGGCAGGTTGGGATCCCCTCCGTCGCGCTTCCACAGCTCGCGGGTCACCACGATCGCGGCCGCCACGGCGAACACATAGGCGATCCCGTACGCGTGCACGAAGAACGGTCCGATGTGGAAGCCGTTGGCCGCCGGGCTCGGAATGAAGGCGGGCGGGATCACTGGGACAATAATCGTGGCAAAACGCGCTCGGCGATCGTCTTGTCGACCTCGCGGTGCGTGAACGGCTCGAGCAGCTCCTGTGCTCGCTCAGCGTAGCCGGGCAGCGGATCGTCCAGAGCGGTCCGCACAGCGGCGGCGAGATCCTCGCTCACCAGCCGGGGGTCGAGCCGCCGGGCGATCTGGAGCGCCGGATACGGCCCCGGCGCCGGGGAGCTGACCAGCAGGCAGCCGTCGGCCAGCGCCTCGAGCGGCGCGATCCCGTAGTCCTCGCGGCGGGGCGCGGCCAGGAACACCTTGGCCCGGCGAAGCAGGGCCCGGTACTCGCTCGGGTCCAATCGGCCCGCGACGTCGATGCCGGGGGCCGCCGCGATCCCGTCATGGCCGGCCACGACCAGCCGCTCCTCGCCCCGGCGGGCGTCGTTCCAGGCCCGGAGCACGTAGTCCAGGCGCTTCTTCTCCGGGTTGCCGGCGTAGGTGACGGCCGCGATGTCCCGGGGCGAGCCGGCCGGGCCCGAGGTATCGACCGGGACCGGGACGACCAGCACCGGCCCCTCCGGGTGGCCCAACGGGTGCTCGGGCGGTCCCATTGCCCGGGTGCTCATGGTCAGCACGAGCGGCGCCTGCTCGACGCGCCGTCGCTCGACCCTGCGCTGCCAGACCCCATGGCGACCGGGGCGGTTCTCGGCCGCCAGCGAGTCCAGCCAGATCGCGCCCGGCTTGGGCCACAGCAGGGACGCGGTGATCGAGCAGTAGATCACGGCCCGCGGATCGTGCTCGGCCATCGCCCGCCGGCAGGCCCGGCGCGCTGCCATCGCCTCGACCAGATCGGTCAGCGCGAACGTCCGGACACGGGGGACCGCGCCCGTGCCCACGACGGCGACGCTCGCGCCCGCGCGGCGGAGCGAGTCGACCAGCTCGCGCGCCGCTGCTCGCCAGCCGGTTGTGCTCTCGAGCGCCACCACCAGGACGTCGACCGCTGCCACGTTCACGGTCTCCCGCCGTTGGGGGCGCAACGCGGCCCGACTCGCGTCCGTCAAGCCCGCGGCTGAGCCCGGTGGCTGCCGGAAGCTCCGTTGAACTCGAGCAGGTTCGAGCGGAACCCTGGCGTCCGGACCAGCTTGATCGGCTTCAGCGGCGAGGTTCCGACCACATAGAACCGGGCCCCATCCCGTTCCTCGATCGCCGTCACGGCGCGGGCTTGCCGGCGCCAGGCCAGCGCCCAGATCACCGCGAATCCGGTGGCCACCGCGGGTACCTGGGGCAGGACGAAGGCGAGCGCGCCGGCGCCGATCGTCGACAACAGCAGAGGCCACAGTCGGTTGAGCACGGTCCGGGCCGGATTTACCTCCGGCAGCGAGGGCTGCATCCGCGCGCTGGCCAGCAGGGCGGCAATCGGATGCGAGGGCCCCGAGCGGCGCCCCAGGTAGGTACCGATCACGCCGGCGATCAGCCACCAGCCAACGGCGACGGGCACGACCAGGCCGTCGCCGGTCCCCGCGGCTCCGCCCAGCGTCACCGCCGCCAACGCGCTCGCGGCGCCGGCGCTGATCAGGACTGTGGTCCGCAGGAAGTCGGTGAATCGCACGACGGCTCTCGCTCAATCGGAGACGAGGATCGTGAGCAGCTCCAGCACGCCGTCGGTCCCGTCGACAACGATGTCGGCCTCCCCGGTGATCTCCTCCGGCCCTTCGTCGGAGCGAACGCCAACCCGGATGCCCTGGGTGAGCTTCCCCTCCTCGACCAGTCGGGTGATGGCCCGGAAGGCATCGAGATCGGTCGAGTCGTCGCCCACGTAGAGCGCCTTGTCGACGTCGACGCCTTCCAGGAAGCGCGTGATCCCGGCCCCCTTGTCGATTCGCACCGGCGGGCGCACCTCGAGCACCTTGCGTCCCCAATGCGTGCGTAGCCCGGCGGCTTCAGCCCGGGCGGCGATCGCGTCGATCGCCGCGCGCGCGACGTCCTGATCGGGTGCGCCCCGCCAGTGGAAGGCAAGGATCACGCCCTTGTCCTCGACGCGGACACGCGTACGCCGCAGATCCGAGGTGTCAGCCTCACGCCCGAACTCGTGGATTCGGCGGACCCAGTCCTCCAGACCCGGGTCGAGCACCGATTCGGTCCAGCCGGCCCTCAGCATCTCTGCGCCGTGCGAGCCCAGATAGGTGATCGTCCCGATCGAGACCATAGCCCGGGCCTCTGACGCGCGGCGCCCGCTGACACAGGCCACCGCCCCGTACCGGCGCGCGGCCTCGATCAGGAGGTGCCGCGTCCCCTCGGGCACGCGGGCGTCGGACGGCTGCTCGACGATCGGGGCCAGCGTACCGTCGATGTCGAACAAGATCGCCGAATGGGCTGGGTCTGCGCGCAGCGGCGCGAGCGCTTCGGAGCGGAGCGCTGAGGTCACGGCTCTAGTATGGCGGCTCACTCGCCGGCTGCGATCGCGGACTAGGATTGGCGGCGATGGGCGAGGGCTACGCTGTTTCGACCCTGGATCAGATGGGCGAGGGCTACGGCTTTCGCAAGGTCCGCCGCGCCCTCGGGGTCACGGCGTTCGGGATCAACGCGATCGTGCTGCCGGCCGGCTACGACACCGGGGTCCAGTATCACAATGCGCAGGAGGAGACCTACTTCGTCCACCAGGGACAGGTGGAGTTCCGCTTTGGTGACGGCTCCAACCACCTGCTGGGACCGGGCGGCGTGGTCCGGGTCGACGCGAGCACCCACCGCGGGATGCGGAACGCCGGGGACGGCGACGCAATCGTGGTCGTGGCCGGCGGCAAGGATGGGTACGTAGGTCGAGACGGGCAGGCTGTCGGTCCGCCCTCGGGCAGCGGGCCACCGGGCGCCGTTTGAGCGACGTCGGCGCGCGGCGGACCGCGAATCCGGTCTTGCTGCTTCACGGCCAGCCTGGCACCAGAAGGGACTGGGAGCGCGTCCAGGCGGCGATCGGCGAGCGAGCAGCGACGATCGCCTTCGACCGGCCTGGATGGGATGGGGCGCGGCCGGCGTCGGACCTGGAGGCCAACGCGCAGGCCGCCGTGGCGGCGCTGGACGCCGAGGGCATCGGCCGGGCGACCGTGGCCGGGCACAGCTTCGGCGCCGCGGTCGCGGCGTGGCTGGCTGCCGGTCATCCGGAGCGTGTTGCCTCGCTGGTTCTGGCCGCGCCCTCGGCCAACGGAGCGTCGCTCCTGCCGCTCGATCACCTCCTCGCGGCTCCGCTGGTCGGCTTTCTGGTCGGCGCGAGCGTGCTCGGTGCCACGGGTGCAGCCCTGGCCGCACCGCCCGTCCGACGGCGGATCGCCGAGCGGCTACGGCTCGACGACGGCTACCTGCGCGCCACCGGGCGGGTCCTGCTCGACCCGTCCACGTGGCGCGCCTTCGGGGTCGAGCAGCGGATGCTGCTCCGCGACCTTCCGTTGCTGGAAGCGCGTCTGGGTCAGATCACCGCTCCGACCACGATCGCGATCGGCACCGACGACTTCATCGTCCCCGCCGCCTCCGCCCGCCTTCTGTCCAGCCAGATCCCGGGCGCCCGCCTGGTGGAGCTCGAGCGGGCCAGTCACCTGCTCCCGCAACTGCGCCCGGCGCGGCTGGCCGAGATCATCCTCGCCGCGGCGAGCCGCGCGTAGCGTGGCCCGCCTGCTGCCGCTGCCAGGCCATCGCAGATCACACGCGCCGCAGCGTCAGCATCACCTGGTACGGATCGTCGACCTGGACGTCGACGTCGAGGAGTTCGAACCTCGACGACCAGCGGTCGCGGACATAGGCCATGGTGATCACCGACTCGCCGTAATGCATCTCGCCCTGGCCGTGGTTAAGCGGGTGCCGTGGGTCAGCGGCGTGGGGTGCGAACAGGTGACGGGGGGCGGCCAGCGACGCCTCCGGGTCCGGGCCAAGCGCATCCAGGAGAGAGCGCATCGGCTCGCACCACGACAGGTACGCCGGCGGCCGGATCGTGACGATCAGGATCCCGCGCGGGCGCAGCGACCGATGGAGCGCGAGCAGGGAGCGCTCGTGCGCCCGCTCGGACAGGTGCGTGAAGACCGAGAACGCGAAGGCAAGGTCGAAATGCTCATCGAAGGGCAGCCGCTCTGGTACAAGCTCGGATCGGGCGAAGGTCGCGGCAACTCGGTTGGCCCGGCACACGTCGAGGATGCCCTCTACGGGGTCACAGCCGAACAACCGCCCCGGCGCCACGTCGCGGGCCAGGAAGCGCGTGAGCCGGCCCCACCCACAGCCGAAGTCGAGCACGGACGCCTCGGCCAGTGGACGCTCGCCGTGACGGGCGTACGAGGCCCGCAGCCTGGCGTAGAAGGATCGGCTCTGACTGGCCAGAGGCAGCCCACTCCGACCGTTCCACAGCTCCTGAAGTTCAGGCTCGGGCATGCTCGGGAGGAGCGCGCGGACGTGGGGATAGAGCTCGTACTGCTGCGTGAGCAGAAGCGACCAGACGTCGTCGTCCAGGTCGCGAAACAACGCGTATTGGCGAGGCGATGCGTCCTGCGCGCAGGCAGTGTCGAGGGCCGCCAGGCGACCGCCGTAGAACTGCGCAAGCCAGGAATCCAGGCGATCCTCGTGCGGCGGCGGGGACCGAGCCTCGGGAGCCCTGCCGGGTCGCAACGCGCGACCCAGGCGCCCGATCACGCGCACGGGCCGGGTCAGCCGCCAGCTCAGCGAGGTCTCGTACTCGCGCCTTAGCCGCGCGAGCTCGCCTGGGTCGGCCCCGGACAAGTCGGCTGACACGACGCCAGCCTAGCGGCGCCGGCAGTTGCCGATCGACCGCCGACGAGCCTGATCGTCATCCGAGCCGCGGCGGGCTCACCTGTGTGGCACCATGCTCTCGAGCGCCTGCCCAACGGCCTTGGCGCGGCGGAAGAACGCCGCCAGATCCGGGTCGCGGGCGGTCTCGGCCCGGCGGATCAATCCGTCGAAGCGCACGTTGTTGGCCTGGCACTGCTCTGCAAACCAGACCAGGCCAGGGTGCTCGTCCTGCAACTTGGTGGTGGAACGGCCGCGCTCCCGCGTGCTGGCCTCCATCTCGGCCTCCCTTCGTCGATGGTTAGCGGTTTACCCGTGCCTGGTGGATTTCCAACATGGATTCGACTCTTCAGCCGATTTTCAACCGCGCGAGCGGCTCGGCGGACCTCAGTCGCCGCCGTCGCCCCCGTGCTTCTTGGCCTGGCCCGGAGGCCCTCCGCCGTTGCCGCCCGGACCGCCCTGGTTCCCCTGTCCGGGCGGCCCTCCGGGTGCCGCCGGGGCTGGTGCCGGAGCGGTGGCGATCGCCGTCCCGAGCTGCGCCACCGCCTGGTTCACCGAGGGCGCCGCCGCTGACGTGATGTCCCCGTGCTGCTCGAGCATCGCGGTCATCTGCTGTAGCGCGGCCAGCTTGTGGGTGGCGTCCGTCGTGTGGCCCATGTAATAGGAGTTGAGGATGTCCGACAGGCCGTTGGTGATCTGCTGCGTAGCAGGCTGATCGATCGTTCCGGCCTGCTCATCCCGGGCGACCAGCGCGGTGAGCGCGCTGGCCGCCCCGGCCACGGTCGGAGTTTGAGTGGTCGTTGTCGTCGGTGGCGTGGTGCTGGCGTGCGTCGTCGGCGTCGTACTGGCGTGCGTCGTCGGTCCGGTCTTGGCCTTAGTCGGCGTGGTCCGACCACCCGACGTATCCGTGCGATGCCCGGAGCCCCCGCCCGAGGCAAGCACGATCGCTGCTATCAGGACGACCGCCCCGAGCGCCGCGGCGAGGGCGATCGGAACCCAGCGAGCCCGTTCCGAAGGGCGGGCCAACGGCCGGGTCGCCGCCGTCTCACCCAGGCGCCTCGTCGGTGCCGTGGACGCGGGCCCCCCGCGCGCCGACCGCCTCGGTTCCGTGAGCAGGTCGCGGACCCGGGCGGCGGTCTGCGGCCGCTCGCCGGGCGACTTGGCCAGCATCTGCATGACGACGTCGTTCAGTGCGGGCGAGACGCGGCCGTTTCCCGAGCGCATCGGGCGCGGGGCAACGTTCGCGTGCTGATTGAGAATGGCCGCGGCGCCCTCGCCCTTGAACGGCGGACCGCCGGTGATCAGGGCGTACAGCACGCATCCAAGCGAGTAGATGTCCGAGCGCTCGTCGGCCGGCTTGCCGAGGGCCTGCTCCGGTGACATGTACGCCGCGGTGCCCACCACTGACGACGTTCTTATAAGGGTCGTGGCGTCGATGGCCCGTGCGATGCCGAAGTCCAGGACCTTGACCGCGCCGTCTCGGGCGACCATCACATTCGCAGGCTTGATGTCGCGATGGATGATCCCGGCGGCATGGGCAGCCGCCAGCGCATCGGCGACCTCGGCCGCGATGCCCGCGGCGCGGGTCGGATCGAGCGGGCCGTCCTCGCGGATGATCCTCTCCAGGCTGCGGCCGTCGATCAGCTCCATCACGATGAAGCGCGCCGTCTCGTCGGCTCCCGTGTCGTAGATGGCCACGACCGAGGGGTGGTTCAGCGCGGCGGCGGCGCGCGCCTCGCGCTCGAACCGGACCACGTTGGTGGGGTCCTGGTCGGCGAGCGACTCGCGGAGCACCTTGACGGCCACCGATCGGCCGAGGACCAGATCCTGGGCGTGGTAGACCGCGCCCATCCCGCCCCGGCCTATCACCTCGATCAGCTCGTAGCGACCTGCGAGCTTCCCGCGAACTTCCTCCATCCGTCCCATTCTCGCGCTCACCGCGTATCGATGGCGCGGCACGTCGTCCTTGGCCCGCCGATCATGTCGGCGATCATCACCGCGAGCTGCGCCGTCTTCCAACAGGGCCCGAGCCCGCTCGCGTAGGGCCGGCCGCGCTGCCTGCTGCCGGGGCGGGCGGCCCGGAATCAGTGCCGATGGTCGCGGAACATGGCCAGGGCGTGCGCACCGGCCGGGTGGGCCCGGAGCTCCCGGACGACGGCACCCACGGGCTCGGGGAGCTCGTCGGGCTGGGGCAGCGGGACGCCGTACTCCGGCGGCATCAGCATCGGCGCGGCCAGGGCCGAGAAAGTCAGATCGGCCGCGGTGAACCCATCGCCGCATAGAAACGGTCGCCCATCGCCCAACCGCGCGCCGACTGCATCGAACACCTCCCGGACCTCGACCTCGGACTGCGCGGCGCTGGCCGGCGTGATGTCCAGATAGCGATCGATCACGCGCGCGAGCACCGGGTAGCCCGCGACCAGGACCCCGCGCTCCCAGGTCGGCACTCCGGTGGGGGCGTAGGCGAGGGCGATATCGCGCCGGCCGCGCAATCCGTTGTACATCCAGCGCCGCCCATGCGGCCCGAGGCGGGTATCGAACTCGCTCTCCAGCGCGCGGACGTCGGCGGCAGCGCTCGGATCAGCTGGGTACAGACGCCGGCTGGGCGCTGACTGCTCATCCGCGTACGCGACGATGTCGCTCGACTCGCTCAGGACCCGATCCCGGCAGACCAGCACCGGGACGGTCGTCCCGCCGCCCGCGCGCCGTGCCACCACTCGGTGCACCAGCTGCAGGTGCCGGGCTTCGCGATAGCCCACCCCCGCTCGGTCGAGGGCCCAGCGCGCCTTCTCGCAGTAGTGACTGATCGGGATGGTGATCAGCACCCGCTCGCACTCGCCAGAGGTCGACGTCATCGGGAGATCATCTCGCCTGCCCGCCGATACGACCACCGTGGGTGCCGGTCAGATCTCCACGTGATGATCCCCGGTCACCTTCGGAACGATTCGAGGAGGATGGCCGTGGCGTCGAGGTCCTTGGCCACGCTTCGCAACCTTTGGCGGACGCCCAGTCGCGCCGGCCCGGGCTGTAGCGGCGTCGTCACTGCGCCTTGTGAAGCACCTCGGCCACGCTCGGGCAACCGCCGCCCTCGCAGCAGGTCTCGAGCTTCTGCCGGCAGTCCTGGCACCACCAGGCGGAGCGCATCCAGAACAGTCGGTGAGGGACTCCGGTCAGAGGACAGATCACACATTCAGTGTCGCGGCGGCCGCGGACGTACGGCGCTCAGTGGCGCAGCAGCGCGTGGCGATGGCCTTGGCGCGGCCTCGATCAGCGTGGGCTGCTCCAGCGACCCCGATGGACCACCTCGGTCAGCGGAGCGCCCTGTCGAGGACGAGAAAGCCCCAGCCCTGCTTCGCTGAGGAGCTGGGGCGCTTACAGGACGAACGGGATGAGCATCTTCGTGGCCGTCCGGTATGCCGGATACGCGGTCGGGAATGTCGCCGAGAGGTTCCTCTCCTCAACGGTCGCGCAGTAATAGAAGTACCCACCGACGACCGCGACGATCACCAAGCCGATCAGGTCGGTGGCGAGCGCCGTCCCGAGCAGCCCGAGCAGCAGTCCCGAGTAGATCGGATGGCGAACGAACCGGTAAGGGCCCGAGGTCACGAGCTCCGGCTCGGCCTTCTCGGTCATCGGCATCCCCCAGTTGCGCCCGAGGTAGACGCGGGCCCAGACCGCCAGTGCGAGCCCAGACACGAACACCACGGCCCCGATCGCTTCGAGGATCGGACTGTGCACGGCCAGGCTGCCGCCTCGCAACACGCGGACGAGCAGCACCACGGACAGGACGCTGAGCCCCGTGAGGGGGAACCCCCGCCTGCGGCCTGTTCCCGCCTTCACCGCCAGCGCCGAGGCCAGCCAGTAGACCCAGAAGACGATCCAGGTGACGGAGATCCCGGTCCTGAGCGCGTTCATGTCGTTCGAGGGGAGTTGGCCGATTGGAACATGCCGTCCAGGCTACGCCGCCAGGGAAGCGCTGTCATCGGCCCTGAGATGGATCTGCCCCGTCCACCCACGGGTGCACGCCCGAGGACGTGGTCGCTCTACGGCTTCCCGGCCGAGCGCGCATCGACGTCTCAGCACCGCCCGAAGCGCCCCGGAGCGACTATTGCGACCGGCTACGCGACCTCGCTGATGTCCGCGCGGTCGGTGAGGACCCGTCCGAGTTGGTTGCGCGAGTTGATGTCGAGCTTTGTGAACACCTTGCGCAGGTGGTAGGCGACCGTGTGCTGGCTGATGATCAGCCGCGCGCCGATCTCGGCGTTGGAGAGGCCATCGCGGGCGAGCCGCGCGATCTGAGCCTCCTGCGCGGTGAGGTCTTCCCTGGTCTCGACGGTCCGCTTGCGCACGCGCTCACCGGTCGCTTTCAGCTCGTGCTCGGCGCGATCGGCGAACGCCTCGGTGCCCATGTCTCGGAACATCTCGAGCGCCGTGCGTAGGTGCTGCCGCGCGTCCACTCGCTGTCGCTCGCGCCGCAGCCACTCGCCGTACAGGAGGTGCGCGCGGGCGAGATCAACCCGGGCGCGCGTACGTTCCAGTCGTTCGATCGCCTCGCGATAAAGGCTCTCGGCCGTATCGCCCTCGGTCAGCAGCGCGCGCGCTCGGGCCTCGAGGCCGAGCGCCCACTCGGTTCCGCTCGCGCGAGTCTGGGTGGTGAGCCGCTCGAGCGCGCGGCGGGCCAGCTCGAGGTCGTGCATCCTTACGGCCGCCTCGATCAGCTCGGGCAGCGCCCCCCTCGGCGATCCCGTCACGCCGGAGCGCTGACCAGGAGCGGCCAAGACTGCGTCGTACCGGCCGAGGCCGTTGTAGAGCACTCCGCTCACAAATTCGTTGATCGCCAGCGCGAAACCCTCTCCCCGAGCGATGGCCTCGCGGACCGTGGTTTCGCTCAGCGCCAAGAACTCGGCCTCGCTACCTCGGAAGGCCGCAAGATAAAGCGGTGCGAATGTGACGCCGGCGATCCCGATCGCGTCCGTGATCGCTCTCATCTCATCGAGCAGCGTCGCCGCGGAAGCCAGCCCTCGCCAGCTCCCGCCCGCGGGGTCGATGCTGTCCGCGGGCCGGTCCGCGAGCAACGCCGGAAGCACAAAACGCCACCTGACTGCCACGCCGCTCACCGTTTACGGCGTCCAGGGATTGCCGACGCCGTGCGTGCCGCCCCTGGGGGCAACCGTCGTCGAACGCGACACCGAGGCTGTCATCACTGAGGTGTCGACCGGCGGCGGCTTTGTGAACGAGAACTGGTATGGCTGCTTGCGGGATGTCGGTCGTCAATGGCTGCTCGGGTCGGGAGGTCGGAACTCGGAGGGCTACGACCTGCCAGCCGCTCCCGTGCTCGCAGGACCGTTCGTAGCGCTCGACTTCACATCGAACGAGCACGCACTCTGCGGAGGGAGCATCACGGTCACCGATTTGCGCACCGGTGAGCAGAGCGTTGACTTCGACGAGCCGTGCGCCTCGGACATGATCGACGCGCTCGTGCTCAACGCAAATGGATTTGCCGCGTGGCATGTGACCGATTCCTCGCAGGTACCAAGCTCGGCATTCGGCGATGTCGCGTGCCCGACAACATCGCTTTGCGTGGCCGTCGACGCGTCCGGAAACGTCGTGACGTCCACGAATCCCACCGGTGGCCCCAGCGCGTGGACGATGACCGCTGTAGCTCCGGGCGTGAACCTGACCGGCGTGTCCTGCCCGAACTTGGAGCTATGCGTCGCCGTCGGCGGCACGAACGTGCTAACCAGCAGCGACCCCACCGGCGGGACCGGCTCATGGACAGCCTCAGAGGTGCCTTCGGCGAACTTGAACGACGTAACGTGTCCGTCCCCCTCGCTGTGCGTGGCGGTCGGGCAAGACAGCATTGCCACATCCACTGACCCGACGGCCGGCGCCGGAGCCTGGAGCACCGCCAGCCTTCCCGCGCACGACCTCTTCGGAGTGTCGTGCCCCTCCGTATCACTCTGTGTCGCTGTCGATGACAGCGGCAGCGTACTCACCTCCACCGATCCCACAGGTGGGGCAGGCACCTGGAGTGTCGCGGACGTCGAGCCAGACGAGTTCTTAGGAGGAGTCGCGTGCCCGTCTACGACACTGTGCGTCGTAGACGACTTCGACCGCGGCCAAATCCTGACCTCCACCAACCCGACGGGCGGGGCGAGCGCTTGGACGCAGCAGGACGTCGCCAACGTCGGGCTAAACCACGCCTCGTGCCCAACGGAGTCGTTCTGTGTCCTCGCTGGCTTGGGCGGGATCGCTGCATCATCAGATCCGACCGGCGGCGCGGGTGCTTGGACGACGGCTCAACCGATAGGCGCCGACGGCCTGACCGGCATCAGCTGCCCCTCTACCTCCCTCTGCGTAGCCGTCACGAACGGAGGCCAAGTCACAACCTCGACAAACCCAACCGGCGGCTCAACCGACTGGACGACGAACACGGTCGACATCCCATCGTGCGGCCGCTGCCTAGCCGAACGGATCTACGCCCACGACGACCAGGGAACGCGGGTCGTCGACAGCGCGCCACCAGGCTCCGGGACCTCCCTCGCCAACCTCGACCTGGTGGGCAACCTGCTCACCTGGACCCATAACGGCATGCCAGACCAGACCAACCTCGGCTAGCACGCCGATAAGGCCTATCGCAAGTTATCGCGACTTATCCATGGATCTTGATAGGTATCGATAAGTCTGGAGAACCCCTCGACGCCTAGCGGTTGACGAGGCGATGGGCGCCATTGGAGCGCGGATGAGCCGGCTAGCGCGCCACGCGGTAGTGGAGGTAGACGACTCTCGAGCTGAAGGTCCGGCCCTCGACGAGTTCGAGATCCACCCGGCGCTCGCGCTGGGGAAAGAACGGAATGCCACCGCCAACCAGCACCGGGTAGACCCTGGCCCGGTACTCGTCGATCAGACCCAACGCGGCAGCCTCGGCGGCGAGAGTCGCGCCCCCGATCGCGATGTTGCCCTCGACCGGCTCCGCTCGTAGCCGCTCGATCTCCTCCGCCAGGGCGCCGGAGGCCAGGCGGGCATTGCCCTGCACCGCCGAGAGCGTGGTGGAGAAAACCACCTTTGGGAGCGCCTTCCAGATCGCTGCCCACTCGAGCATTGAGTCGTCGAGGGATGGATCCTGGTCGGCAGTCTCCCAGTACAGCATCGTCTCGTACAGCCGTCGTCCCAACAGGTGGACGCCGACCTCTCGTATCTCGTCGGTGACGAAGCGAAAGACCTCCTCGTCGGGCGCCGTCCAGTCGAAGTCGCCGTCCGCCCCGGCGATGTAGCCATCAACTGAGACGCCCATCGAATAGGTCACGCTGCGCATCAGAAGTCCTCCTCGGTAACGGGCTCGACAGTACGACCGCGGGACGCCGCAGGACTCATCGCGGCTCGCGGGATCTCCTAGGCTGGGGCGCCAGGGCGGTGCCGGGACGCGTGTGAGCTACCCTGAGGGGGTCAGATAGCGAGGGCAACCAGAGGGCGAGACCTTCACTGAATGTCCCCTTCCCGCGAAAGCCGCCTGATCTTCTGATGGCCGAGAGTCCACTTACGGGTGGGCTTTCCGCGTTAACGGGCGCGCGATGGCGTCGGTGCGTCGCGCCCGTCCGTCGGGCACTCGACAAGCGCAACGAGTCGCGGCAGGAGGCGGCGGCTAGGGCAGGATGTCGTTCAGCGTCGCCGTGAACCCCTCGCCCGACTCCTCGAGCTCGCCCTCGAGGTGCAGGCGGGCCGGGCCAGCATCGGTCCATAAGTCGAGGAAGTAGGACCAGCCCGGCAGGTCCGGATCGTCGGACTTGGCGATCGCCTCGACCTGGTAAGTCTCGCGCGGCGGGAGCACCAGCGCCTCGGGGCAGTCCTCCTCAACGCGACGGCGGAGGTCCTCGATGCTAAGCCGGCCGCCAGACGCGACGCGAAGCTCGTCGTACTCGCCATCTACGACGAAGCCGACGATGTCCTGCAGTGCCCGATACATCGGCTCGGGCATCAGCTCGAGCGTCTCGACGATCTCTCCCGGTCCGCTCAACTCGTGGCTCGGCGTCAGGTCGAGCCGGCCGTAGAAGTAGTCCTCACACGCCGCGCGAGCCTGGCGTCGGATGCTCTTCGGCAACCCCGCGGCGCCGAGCGCAAAGCCGGCCGCATCAATCGCCTCCTCGAGCGTTCCGTGACGGCGCGTCAACTGCGCGGTGACCGCGCGACCGTGCTCCGTGTCACGCGCCATCGATGAGCCATCCAACAGAATCGACGGAGCGTCGTGGCGGCTGTAGCCCGCGCAGGTCCGCGCCGCAGAGTGAAGCACGATGAGGTGGTCGCCCATTACGCGGGTGCGAGAGATGGGCCGCCGTGCGTCATCCGGCTCCACCAGCTGGCCGAACGCATAGCGGTAGCGCTGTCACGACCCCGCATCCTACGAATAGGACGGACCCCAGCCGCGTCTGACGAACACTCGACAGAGCCCACGCCGCTCAGAGCCGTCGCCCGGCCCGCGCCGCTCACGAGCGCATTCGTCGCCGAGGAGGCCTTCAAGTCTTGGGCAAGCGCAGGCCGTCTCGTCGGCGACCGCTGCTTCGCCGGGCGAAGCGATCGTTCTGGCCCAACGCCCGCTCGAGCGCGCTCGGCCCACCCCCCGGTCGGGCTTCTGAACGCCGGATGGATCCAGCGGCGTGGGCTCGCGCCGACACCGCTGCTGCTAGAGCTAACGCAGGACTAGTGACCTGCTTGACGCGCCATAGCTCACGGGTTCCTTTCCCAAAGACGAAATCGTCGTTGCGAGGTCTGCGTGAAACCCAGGCAAGCTCGATGCGGTCGCACGTACGAGCTTTGTGGGCGCATCGCGGGGGGGCGGTTGTCTTCGAGCGCGCGGGCCGAGGAGTCGGCCTCTCGTGTGGTGACGTCCGACGGCGTGCGCTCGGTCGCTGGCGATGGACGAAAACCGCTGCATTGTCAAGAAACACGGACGTTCGGTCGATGTTCGTGGCCATGGGACTAGACCCGCCCTACGGTGGTCGTGCGCTTGGCGCGGGGGGTCGTGCGCTGCCCGTGAGGAGCGGCAAGCCGTGGATTGATCACTGGCTTGAGACGTGCGGTGACCTGTCGGAGTTGGCGGTGTCGCATCCGATGATCGATGCAGTGATCGACCAGGTCGACGGGCGCATGATCCGGGTGGGCAAGCGCTGGCTGGCGGACTTCGCGTCTTGTAACTATCTGGGGTTCGATCTCGATCCAGAGATCATCGGGGCGGTTCCGGGGTACCTCGAGGCGTGGGGCACGCATCCAAGCTGGTCGCGGCTGTTGGGCAGCCCGGTGCTGTACGAGCAGATCGAGGAGCGGGTGACGAGGTTGTTGGGGAGCGAGGATGCGTTGCTTTTGCCGACGATCACGCACATTCACATGTCGGTGATTCCCGTGCTGGCGGCGTCGGGGACGATCTTCATGGACGCACGGGCGCACAAGACGATCTACGACGGCTGTCAGATCGCCCGTGGGCGGGGTGTGGCGGTAAAGCGTTTTCGCTTCGAGGACGCGGGTCATCTTGAGGAGCTGTTGCGGGCCGAGCGTGACCCGGTTCGGATGGTCTGCATCGATGGCGTCAACAGCATGACCGGCAACGCGCCCGATTTGCCGGAGTTCGCGAGGGTGGCGCGGGAGTACGGGGCGCTTTTGTACGTGGATGATGCGCACGGGTTCGGCGTGATCGGGGAGCGCAGCCAGTACGAGCCTTGTCCGTACGGGATTCGCGGCAACAGCATCGTTCGGTATTTCGCCGAGTCCTACGAGAACGTGGTGCTGGTGGGCGGGTTCTCGAAGGCGTACTCGTCGCTTTTGGCGTTCATCGCCTGCCCGACGGAGCTGAAGCGGATCCTCAAGGTCGCGGCATCGCCGTATTTGTATTCGGGCCCTTCGCCGGTGGCCTCGCTGGCGACGGCGCTCGTGGGGCTCGAGGTCAACGACGCTCGTGGCGACGAGTGTCGGCGCGTCCTGTATGAGCGCTCGCGACGCGTGCTCGACTGCTTGGCGTGCCTGGGGGTCCACACCCCGAACCGGTCCGGGTTTCCGATCATCGAGGTGCCGCTGCGCGACCATCGGCGGATCGCCGATGTCGGTCGGTTTTTGTTCGAGCGTGGCGTGTACGTGACGCTGGCCGCGTTTCCGCTGGTGCCGAAGGCCGATGTCGGCTTCCGGGTCCAGGTCACGGCTGCGAACACCGATGAGCAGATCGACACCGTATGCGCGGTGATCGGGGAGCTCGCCGCCATGGGGGAGCTGCGGGAGGCAGACAACGTGGAGCAGTCACAGGCACGGGCGGCGTGATCATGCGATTGGCTGGACACGCGGTTCGCAACGCGCCGAGACGCGTGAAGCTGTGGCAGCTTTACCTGCTCGGCGGGTTCGCAGGCATGGCGTTATACGAGCTCGTTCCGCCGTTCGCAGGCAGCGGTCCGATGGACAATCTGATCGGGCTCTCGGGCGTGATCGCGATGATCGTGGGGATCAGGCTCCACCGGCCCACAGCACGGCTCGCCTGGTGGCTACTCGTTATCTCGGTGGCTCTGTACTGGGTCGGCGACGTCTATACGTACACGCTGCCACGCGTGTTCGGCGTCAACGTGCCGTTCCCATCGCCGGGCGACGCGATCTATTTGACCGTTTATCCGGTGCAGATGGCCGGGCTGATCCTGTTGGTCCGGCGGCGCAACCCGGACGGTGACCGCGCCGGCGTGATCGACTCGCTGATCATGACCCTCGGCGTCGCGCTCGTGATCTGGATTGAGCTTATTTCACCGTACCTCCGTGACGCGACTTTGCCGTTGTTGCCGAAGCTCGTGTCGGTCGCATATCCGCTCGGCGACACGATCGTCTTGGCCGCCATCATTCGGCTGGCGGTCGACACCGGCAAGCGCCAGCCGGCCTTCTACCTGCTCGCGGTGGGCGTGGGCTCGCTGCTCGTGACCGACTTCGCCTACGGCGTCCTCACGCTCGAGAACGCGTTCACCCACCAGCTGATCCTCGATGCCGGCTGGCTCAGTTTCTACTTGTTCTGGGGTGCTGCCGCGCTGCATCCATCGATGCGCCAGCTGGAGGACCCCGGCCCCGACCGCGAGCCGCGGCTCAAGCCGCTGCGGCTAGCGCTATTGACGCTCGCGACGCTGATCGCCCCGGTGCTCGAACTCGCCAACGTCGTGCGGCACAACACCCTCGACCTGATCACGACGATCGTCGTCTCGGCGGTTCTGTTCGCGCTCGTGGTGGCGCGGATGGCCGGGCTGGTCCGCCAGCGCGAGCGCTACATCGCGCGCGAGCGGACGCTCGCGGTCGCCGCCGCGGAGATCACGGGGGCGGCCTCGCGCGAGGGAATCTGCGACGCCGCGCTGCGGGCCGTTCCATCGCTCGTTGACGGACAGGTTGAGGCCAGGCTGTGCTTCGTCGGGGACGATGGCGTCAGCGTCCTGGCTCCGGGGCCCGAGCCCGGCAGCGGAGCGAACCAATGGGCGATCCCCGCGGGGGATGCCGGGCGCCTGCCG
The DNA here is from genome assembly GCA_963704385.1 of uncultured Solirubrobacterales bacterium. Lineage (GTDB taxonomy): Bacteria > Actinomycetota > Thermoleophilia > Solirubrobacterales > Solirubrobacteraceae > Palsa-465. The sequence goes on along the minus strand of OY969904.1, from coordinate 1,979,245 downwards.
CTGCCATCGCCGGACGAGGCGCACGATGGGGTGCTGGGCACGCTCACCGATCGCGCCCGCGCCGCCTTGCGCCTGGCCGGCGCCGACGCGCAGGTGCTGACGATCGAGCTTCCGCTGCGCGGCGATCGCAGCACCCGCGGTCTGCTGCTGGCGACCGGCGAGGCCACCGCGTCCCGGGCCGCCAAGGACGCGCTCGTCGCGCTCGTGACGCAGGCCTCGCTCGCGCTCGAGAGCAACGCGCTCACCACCGAGCTCCAACGGCGGGCGGGCGAAGCGCGCTTCAGGTCGCTCGTACAGCACGCCCACGATCTGATAACCGTGCTGGACAGCAACGCCACGGTCATCTACCAGAGCCCATCGGTCGAGCGCGCGCTTGGCTACACGCCGGCGGAAATCGCGGGCACGCGCTTTGACCGGCTGCTGGTGGGCGGCGAGAACAGCCGGCTGCTGCGCCTGCTGGCCGATGGGACGACCTACGCCGGCGGAGAGGCCGACGTGATCGAGTGCGCGCTGCGCCACCGTGACGGCAGCACCCGCCACTTCGAGATTCTCCACACCAACCTGCTCGAGGACGACGCCGTCGGCGGGATCGTGCTCAACGGGCGCGACATCAGCGAACGCAAGGCGTTCGAGGAGCAGCTCGAGCACCAGGCGTTCCACGACCCGGTCACAAGCCTCGCAAACCGGGCGCTGTTCAACGAGCGCGTCAGGCACGCCCTCGCGCGGGCCAGGCGCGAGCGCGCGGGCCTCGGCGTGATCTTCCTCGACCTCGACGATTTCAAGACGATCAACGACAGCCTCGGCCACGCCGCCGGTGACGAGGTGCTCCTGGAGGTCGCCAAGCGGCTGGCCACGAGCATTCGCGTGACCGACACCGCCGCCCGCTTCGGGGGAGACGAGTTTGCGATCCTGCTCGAGGACGCGACCGGACCGGACGACGCCGCGGACGTAGCGGAGCGCATCATCGAGGCGTTGAAGCGGCCGCTTCAGCTCGACAGCAAGGAGATCATGGTCCAGGCCAGCCTCGGGATCTCGATGGTCGACTACGAGACCACGCTCGACGCCGACGAGCTGATCCGCAACGCCGACGCAGCGATGTACATCGCCAAGCGCGACGGCAAGGGCAGCTACCGGCTGTTCGAGCCGGAGATGCACGCCGAGGTGCTGGCGCGCCTAGAGCTGCGCGCCGACCTCCAGCGCGCGCTGGTCAACGACGAGTTCGAGCTGCACTACCAGCCCGTGATTCGCCTCAGCGATGCCACGGTCAAGGGCGTCGAGGCGCTCGTCCGCTGGCGCCATCCGGAGCGCGGGATGCTCGCGCCTATCGAGTTCATCCCGTTCGCGGAGCAGACTGGACTGATCGTGCCGATCGGGCGCTGGGTGCTGCGCGAGGGCTGCCGCCAGGCGAAGCTGATCCAGGCGCAGGTACCGGTGGAGCCGCCGCTGTCGATGAGCGTAAACATCTCCGTCAACCAGCTCCACCACAGCGACATCGTCGCCGACGTTCGCGACGCGCTCGCCGACTCAGGGCTCGACCCGACGACCCTGACGCTTGAGATCACCGAGACGGTGATGATGAGCAACGCCGACCTCGCCGAGCAGCGCCTCGCCGAGCTGAAGCAGCTCGGCGTTCAGATCGCGCTCGACGACTTCGGCACCGGCTACTCGTCGCTCGGCTACCTCGCGCGGTTCCCGGTCGACGTGATCAAGATGGATCGCTCGTTCCTGGTCGAGGGCAGCCTGCCGCTGTCCTCGGGTCTCGCAACCGCCGTAATCGGTCTGGGGAAGACGTTCGAACTGGACGTGGTCGCCGAGGGGATCGAGTTCTCAGACCAGTGGTCGACGCTGCGCGAGCTTGGCTGCGCGCTCGGCCAGGGGTTTTACTTCGCCAAGCCGATGGACTCCGTATCGACCCTGGCTTACCTCCGCGAGCCCATAGACCCGACGTCCGGTCCGCCAACCTCCGAGGACGACCGAACCCGGGTCGATGCAACATAGCTACGAGGCGCTCGACCGCCGCGGCGGCTTCAGCCGCGTCGGACTGCTCGCCCCGCTGCGCCACCGGGACTTCAGGCTGCTGTGGAGCGGGATGTGCGTGTCCCTGATCGGGGACGGGCTGTTCCTCGTCGCGCTGGCGTGGCAGGTGTACGCACTATCGAACGTTCCCAGTGCGCTGGCGGTCGTCGGCGTGGTGATGAGCGCAGCGACGATCGCGTTCCTGCTCCTCGGCGGGGCGATCAGCGATCGCGTCGACCGCCGGCGCGTGATGCTCGCGGCCGACCTGACCCGCGGTCTGGCCGTCGGCCTGATCGCCGCGCTCACGCTCCTCGGAGTGCTCAGGCTGTGGCAGATCGTCGCGCTGGCGGCGATCTACGGCGCGGCGACCGCGTTCTTCGACCCCGCCTTCGACGCGATCGTCCCCGAGATCCTGCCCCCCGAGATGCTGGCTCAGGCAAACTCGCTCGACCAGTTCGTGCGGCCGCTGGCGCTTCGCCTGACCGGCCCCATGGTCGGCGGCCTGCTGATCGCCGCGTTCGGCACCGGGGCGGCGTTCGGGATCGACGCGGCGTCGTTCGCCGTCTCGGGCGCGGCCGTGCTCGCGATGGCCGCCAGACCGCGCGTTGCCCGCCGCCGCAACGCGTCACTCGCGCGGGACATCGGTGCCGGCTTCTCCTACGTCCGAAGGCACGCGTGGCTGTGGGCGACCCTCGTCAGCGCGGCGATCGCCTACCTGCTGTTCATGGGCCCGACCGAGGTGCTGGTGCCGTTCGTCGTCAAGGTCGGGCTGCACGGGAGCGCGGCCGACCTCGGGCTGGTTTTTGCCGCGGGAGGGGTCGGCTCGCTCGGATGCGCCGTCGCATTCGGCCAGAAAAGCATCCCCAGGCGCGACATCACGCTGATGTACGCCTTCTGGACACTCGCGACGTTCGCGGTCGCCGGCTACGGTCTGGCGCACGCGCTCTGGGGCCTGATGCTCGCGAGCCTCGCCTTCAACACGCTCGAGACGGCCGGAACGATCATCTGGGCCACCGCCAAGCAGCGCCACGTCCCCCCGCCGCTGCTCGGGCGCGTCTCGAGCCTCGACTGGCTGATCTCGATCGGTCTGCTGCCCGCCTCGTTCGCGCTCACCGGACCCGTCAGCGCCGCGATCGGCGTGCGCACGACGCTGATCGGCGCCGGAGTCGTCGGTGGACTCGTGACACTCGCCGCCCTTCTGGTTCCCGGCGTGCGGGCGATCGAGGGACGGCACGCGGAGGAAAACCCGGCGCTCTCAGCGCCGGTGCTGCGGCAGAGTGAACTCACCATCAGCCCCTAGAAAGCTGGTCCCAGGCGCCCGGCAGCTACCGAGTTGGCGAGGAGGAGCGCTGCCGTCGGGGCGGTCAGGGCCCGCCCGCCATGGCACGGAGCGCACCTCTGCCGAGGACCGTCGGGCCTCCCAGCCGCGCGACGCAAGAGTGCAGGCGGCGCCCTGCCGGGTTACCGCACCCCAAGCGGAGCAAGGGCCGAGGTACCCCAAGCACGTGCCGAGCTCTGGGTCATTGCTCAGCTCGATCGCCTGGCTGAATCACGACGCTGAGCCGCCAGGTTCCGGGCACGCCTTTGAGCTCATGCGCGCCACGCGACTCGAACTGAATCCCCGACCCCGCCACGACATCGGCCACTGTCTGCGACACCAGGATCTCGGACGGGCCAGCCTGCGCGGCGACGCGAGCACCGATGTGGACCGCGATTCCGCCGATGTCGCCTCCCCTGACCTCGACCTCGCCCGTGTGGACGCCGGCTCGGAGCTCGATCCCCAGCGACTTGACCTCGTCTCGCAACGCGCAGGCGCATGCGATCGCGCGGCCAGGACCGCCGAACGTGCTGAGTGTCCCATCACCGATGAACTTGACCACCGCGCCGCCGAAGCGCCTCACCTCGGCGCGCACCAGCTCGTCGTGGCGGTCGAGCAGCTCGCGCCAGCGCGAGTCGCCGAGCTTGGCCGCCAGGACCGTGGAGCCGGCGATGTCGGTGAACATGATGGTTGCGAGCAGCCGCTCGGGTCGTGGCCCGCGTCGGTTGCCCGTCAGCAGCTTCAGCACCTCGTCAACGGGCGGCTCGTCGGACCGCGTAGCACGTCGTTCGCTCGGCCCCTCCGGCGCTCGCAGCGATATGCCGGCCTCCTGCGCGAACGCTTCCAGCTGCTCTTGGAACGGTCGCGCCCCCAGCGAAGCCGCCGCCTCGTATGCCTCGCGCAAGGGCACTTCGAAGTCGTTGGTGTCGGCGCTTCTGTGCGCCAACGACTCGGCCATGCGGAACCGTGTGTACGCGACCCGCAATGCCTCGTCAAGGCCGCGAAACAGCTCCCCGGCCTCGCGCCACGGCTCGGGATCGTGCTCCCCCCGCAGCCGCGTGAGCTCGGCGTAGGCCATCGCACGAAAGGCGATCGCCTCGGGAGGGGCTCCATCTGCGGGTATGCTCGCGATCACCGCGTCGAGGTCTGTGAGCACGGCGCGCGCCCGCGCTTCGGCACGTTCGCATCGAGTGGTGTCCTCGGCGTCGTCCCGCTGATTTGCCAATTCGGCCTCGATGCGCACCGCGAGCCAGTAGAGCTCGGCGTTGTAGATGAGGTCGTCGGACCCGGCGATCCGAGCCAATCCCTCGGCGGCGCGCTCGCGAGCTCGTTCGAGCTCGCCGCGTTGGAGGTAGAGAGAGATCGCCCACGCTGTCGCCTGGCCGATCAGCTGAAAGCCTCCCGAGCGCTGCATGAGCTCCCAGGCCTCCCCGAGTTCGCGTTCCGCGGCATCTAAGTCGCCGCGCTCTGCCGCGAGATGGCCCGCGATGCTCCTCAATCCCGCGACGTTGAACGGAGCCGTCGCCCCCTCGAGTCCGGGCTGGAGGATCTGCTCGGCCTCGGCCAGACGGCCCATGCGGGACAGGCGCCACGCCGCCTGCATCCTCAGCTGGTCGCCGGAGGCCCGCTCCATCCCCAGGCGCCGCGCCGCCTCGATACCCTCCAGACCGAGATCGAGCGCTTCCTTCGTCCGGCCGGAATTGTCGATTGCCTGGCTGCCGTTGATGTACGCGCGCATCATCTCCTCGGCCAGCCCGAACTCCATCGCGATGCGCAACCCCTCGCGCCCACCGGCGATGCCGCGCTCGTACTCGCCGCGTTCGCAGTGGACGATCGCAAGGCTGTTGCGCGCGCTTGCTTCGACCTCAGGCGAGCCGATCGAGGTGGCGATCTCGAGCGCCTCTTCAAGACGACCGTAGGCCTCGCCCTTCCTGCCGTTGAGCATCAGCACCCTGCCCTCGGCCGAGAGCGCCCGCGCCCGGTCAATCGAAGGCGGGCTCGCTGGCACGAGCGCGCGAGCTCTGGCCAGATGCTCGAGCGCATCCTCGCCGCGTCCGGCGAAGTGAAGCGCCCGGCCGATCAGCGCCTCCGCGGCCGCGGCCTGAAGCGGCGCGGCCTCGGCATCGACGGCACGACCGGCGCGCTCGCCAAACGCCAAAGCGCGGTCTGGATCCCCAGCCCAGTTGGCGAGCTCCGAGCCTCGCAGCATGAGATTAACCTCACTCATCCCAGCGACCTCGTCGGCGCGATCCACCTGCTCCCAGATCGCGAGCGCCCGCTCGATGTGCGCGACCCCCTCGGCATGCGCGTTCGTTCGCTCCGCCTCCCGGGCCGCTTGCACCGACGCCTTCAGCGCGGCCGGCAACTCGCCCGCCGCGTGCCAATGGTGCGCAAGCTCGGCCGCGGCGCTGGAAGTCGCGAGCTCGGGATGCTCGCTCAGGGCACTGGCGATCACGCGGTGCAGGCGCAGGCGCTCGCCAGCAAACGTGTCGTCGTAGATCGCCTCGCGCAATAAGGCGTGCCGAAACGCGTAGGCCATCCCCTTGCCGGTGAGCACCAGCACGTGATGCTCGGTCGCCTCACGCAGGGCGGTCTGCAGATCCGCGTCGCTGATGCCCGCCACCAATCCCAGCAAGCGGTGATCGACCGACCGGCCCACGACCGCAGCGGCTCGAAGGATGTCCTGCGTGACAGGAGCAAGTGCCTCGACGCGGAACATGAGAGCCTCGCGCAGCGATCCGGGAAGATCCTCCGCACGGCCCACGTCTACCGACGCCAGCAGCTCCTCCGCAAAAAACGGGTTACCTTCGGAGCGGACGTAGATGCGATCGATGGTCCCGGCCGCAACGCGGGTGCCGACGATCGCCGCCAGCTGGTCGGCCAATTCGGACCGCCGCAGCGGCTCGAGTTCGAGTCGCTGCGCATGCCCGGAGCGCTCGAGCTCGGTCAAAAACGGTCGCAACGGATGGCCGCGACGAAGCGCATCCGGGCGATACGTGGCCACGAACAAGAGCCGGTCCCGCCGCCCGTTACGGACCAGGAAGCCAAGCAGATCACGCGAGGAGCGATCGATCCAATGCAGATCCTCGATGATCACCACCACGAGACTGTGCTCGGCGAGGCCGGCGAGAACACGATAGACCGCCTCGTAGAGCTGCTCACGGCTGGCTGTGCCGGCCCCGCCCACAGCCGGCCAGAGTGCCGCCAGGGCCGCCCGCAGCGGCGGCTCCAGACCTCGCACCACCCCTTGATTGTTCATCACCGGCCGTAGCGCGCCGACGATCGGAGCAAACGCGAGCTCGCCGTCGGCGACCTCGACGCACTCGCCCGTCAGAACCAAGACATCCGCCTCACGAAGCCGGCCCTCGATCTCGGACAAGAACCGGCTCTTGCCGATCCCCGCCTCCCCGGCGATCATCAACACACCACCAGCCCCCTCCTCCGCCCTGTGCCGCAACCGATCGAATGCCTCGAACTCCGAAACGCGCCCGACGAACACAGGAGACGAAATCCGCTGCGGCATCCCAAACTACCTCTCGGTGCTATGCCCTATCCCAGGCCCCATCGCACGATTATCGCGAGCGCCCGATCGATCAACCAGGTCCTTCCGCGCCACCTCCACGCGACCTTTCGGATCACCGGCACCCGGAGCGGAGGATCGCAAAGCGAACAGAGCAGATAGGACGGTGCATCACCGCTTCCGCCTCTCGCCACGAGGGGCGACGGCGTGGACCTGACGCTCCTGCTCCCAAATCGCAAGCGGCTCTAGTGCGCGGCGCACACCTCGCCGGCTCCAAGATCGGGCGTCAGACCCCCGGGTTGTGTGGACCACACAACAACCGGTGATCCCAGCGACCTGACGATCAGCTGCCGCTTGGCCAGGTGGCGCGCAAGCTCGCGACGGCCGCGACCTCGCTGGTGCTGCGCACGACGAGGGATCGTGCTCACCCGGGCTGTTGCATCTCCGCGATGCGGAAGTGCTTCTACGCAGCTTGATCCGCCTCCGATTCGACCGTCGTCGCCGGTCGCTGCTCGCCGCAGACAACCCAAAGTCCCGCATTTCTGGCCACGACGCGGCGAAGGAATCGAACCTTCCAAGCCGGGGGCTGCCCGGCCCTGCCAGTTTTGAAGACTTGCAGGGACCCCCGCAAACGCCCGTCCCCACTGGGGCTCCGCTCTCGGGGGAATGAAAAAGGGAATGACGACCCTCAGCCAGCTTGCATTGCCACCCGGGGCGTCGGACTAGGAACCACTCGAGTTCGTAGGGATGATCCGCACACGATGGTCACGCGCTTGGCGACCAGCGAGACTGTCGGCGATCGCCGGTTGAGACCTGCGTTCATCCTGGCGCGGGTACGCATCGACGGCGGCACTCGCCTGGGCGGCGTCTGTCCGGTTCCAGTAACCCCCAGAGCGAGGCCAGCTGCCGCTGGGGTGGCCCCTTCGCCACCGGGAGCGGCACCGGCGCCGGCATCGATCGCCCGCTTCCCGACGCGCATAGCGATCGTCCGGCCGACGGAGTCAAGACGATCGCGTTCGTGGCGGAGCGCAAGCCGGGCTCGACCGTCTGAGGCGAGCAGAGCGATCGTCAGCTGTCGGCCGGTGCTAGCCGGCAGGCAGCCGCGTAGCTAGCGTCTTCGGCTGACTCGGATTCCGCGCTTAGGAGGTGCTGCGCCGCCGGGGCGGAGATCCTCGTGCTGCGAGCGGAGCAGGTCAGTGACGGCGGCCGGTATTCAGGCAACACCGCTCGCGTTGCACTCGGCCGGATGGCGAGGCTAGGATCGCCTCTATGGGATCCCGGGCGTGAACGTCGCGGAGTTTGCCGCCTGTGACGTGACGGAGCTAAGCCGCCTGCTTGCGGCCGGGGAGGTCAGTGCGCTGGAGGTGCGCGCGGCGGCGCTGCGGGCGATCGAGCAGGTAGATCCGCGGCTGAACGCGGTGGTCCACGGCCCGTTTGACGATGCTCATGGGGAGGATGGGGCGCTGGGCGGAATTCCGTTCGCGGTCAAGGACACGCTGTTCGAGGCTGGGCGGCCTTGCCAGGAGGGCAGCCGGCTGCTGGAGGGTTTGATTGCCCCGGTGGATGCGGAGCTGGCGGTCCGGTTTCGCCGCGCGGGCCTGGTCAGTCTGGTCAGGACGGCGACGGCTGAGTTCAGATTCAGTCCGGATACCTCGCCGGTGGTCAACGGGTCGACTCGGAATCCGTGGGCGCTTGATCGCAGCGCGGGCGGGTCCAGCGGCGGTTCGGCGGCGCTGGTGGCGGCCCGGGCGCTGCCGGCCGCGCACGGCAACGACGGGGGCGGCTCGATCCGCCTGCCCGCCGGGTGGTGCGGGCTGGTTGGCCTGAAGCCCTCCCGGGGCCGGGTTCCGGTGGGCCCGCTGATCGGGGAGGCGCCCGGTGGTATCGCTCACGAGTTCGCGCTCGTGCGCACGGTTCGGGATGCCGCGCTGCTGCTGGACGCGGTCTGCGGCCCGGCCCCCGGCGATCGCTATTTCGTGGCCGCGCCCGCGCGTCCATTTGTCGAGGCGGTTGACGCTGATCCTGGAAGGTTGCGGGTCGCGATTCAGACCGAGGCCTACTGGGGCCGCGACACCGAGCCTGAGACACGAGCGGCGGTGGAAGCAGTCGCTCGCCAGCTCGAGGAACTCGGACACACCGTCGAACCGGCGAGCGCGCCGGTCGATCCGGGAGGGTTCCGCGCGGCGCACCTGATTCTGTGGCCGTGGGTGCTGGCCATACAAGCCACACGTTTTGGAGCTCTCGTTGGGCGCGAAGCGAGCGAGGACACGGTCGAGGCCGCCTCGCTCGCTTCCATCCGTCGCGGAATGGAGCTAACCGCGAGCGACGTGTGGAGCGCATTTTCGATCCAGAACCGCGCCAGTCGCGCCTGGGGGGCGTTCCTCGACGAATACGACCTGTTCGTCTGCCCGACCAGCCCGACCGGCCCACCCGACGTGGGATACCCGCCCCAGAACGACCCCAAGTACTCGACGGCTGAGGCCTGGCTCGATGACGCCTTCGAGCTGATCCCGTTCACGCCGATTGCCAACACCACCGGACAGCCCTCGGTCAGCCTCCCGGTCGGCGTCGGCAGCGACGGGCTGCCCATCGGCGTGATGCTCACAGCACAGACCCTTCGCGAGGACTTGCTGTTCAGCGTCGCGGCGCAGCTAGAGCAAGCGATGCCCTGGGCCGACCGAACACCGGAAGTCATAGCCCGCTGACCCACGGCGAGCCGCGCCGCGGCGTCTGCGCGCGGCGCAGCCGCACCGCCGAGCGATCCCAGAGCAGGAGCCACCGGTGGCGAGGCCGGCTGGACCCGGTACCTCTCGTGCAATGGATGCAGGTCCCGCGCCGCCGACAGACTCGCACCTCAGTTTCGCCACAAGCGCGATTCGCTGTGGTCGTCGGCGCTGGGAGCAAGCGAGCACCACGCCCACTGCGCAAAACTGGTCTGTTTGGGGGGGGTCGCGGCGCGGTATCGCGTGATTAGCCGAGCGGGTTCGTCTTGGGGCGCAGTCCCTGGAGAACGAGCTCGAGCGTGCGATCGGCCTGCGCGCGGCCTTCTCGGTCGTCGCTGACGCGCCAGAGGAATCCCATCAGGAGCAGCACGTCGGCGGGGTCCAGTCCTGGTCGGACGGCGCCGGTGGTCTCGCACGCGGCCAGCAGCTCGGCGACGGCGGCGGTGACCGGTGCGTAGGTGTCGTTGATGATCGTCTGCGCGGCGGCGGTGTTTAGTGCCTCGCCGAGGCCGTGCTTGACGCGGATGTAGTCGGCGAGTCGCTCGAACCAGATCCGCAGCGCGTCGAGCGGTTGATGCTGTTCGAGCAGGTCTGGTACGGCGTCGACGAGCTGCTCGACGTCGTGCTGGTAGACGGCGAGGATTAGGTCCTCGCGGGTGGGGAAGTGGCGATACAGCGTGCCTGCGCCCACGCCGGCGCGCTTCGCGATCGAGTTCAGTGACGCGTCGGGGGATTCCTGGAGGGCGTGGTGGGCGGCCTCGAGGATCCGTTCGCGGTTCTGGCGCGCGTCTGCGCGCTGGGGTTCGTGGGCTTTGGCGGGCGTTTTGGTGGGCGACTTGACTAAGCGGAGAGTTCTCCGCTACGCTACCGGAGAACTCTCCACTACTGGAACTGTAGGTGACACGATGGACTACGTCAAGCTGGGCGGCACGGGGTTGGACGTTTCCCCGATCGCGATCGGCGCAATGACTTACGGCGAGCCGGACCGCGGCCATCCGGTCTGGTCGCTTGGCGAGGACGCCAGTCGCGTCCTGATCAAGCACGCGCTCGACGCCGGGATCAACTTCTTCGACACCGCCAACATGTACTCGCAGGGCTCAAGCGAGGAGATCCTCGGCCGGGCGCTGCGGGACTTCGCTGACCGCGACGAGGTCGTGATCGCCACGAAGGTACGGCACCCGATGCGCCCGGGCCCGAACGGCGCCGGCCTGTCGCGGAAAGCGATCCTGACCGAGATCGATCACAGCCTGCGCCGGCTCGGGACCGACTACGTCGACCTCTACCAGATCCACCGCATGGACCCCTCGACCCCGATTGAGGAGACGCTCGAGGCGCTGCACGACGTCGTGAAGGCCGGCAAGGCGCGCTACCTGGGCGCGTCCTCGATGCATGCGTGGGAGCTCAGCAAGGCGCTGCACCTGCAGCGAGCGCATGGCTGGGCGCGGTTCGCGTCGATGCAGGACCACTACAACCTGCTCGCCCGCGAGGAGGAACGGGAGATCCTCCCGCTGTGCGCCGATGAGGGGATCGGCACGATCGTGTGGAGCCCGCTCGCGCGCGGTCGCCTCGCGCGCGATTGGGACGAGCTGACGGACCGGTCCGTGAGTGACCCGTTCGCAGACATGCTCTACACCCAACAGGACAGCGATCACGCGATCATCGACGCGGTCGGCGAGATCGCCCAGTCGCGAGGCGTGAGCCGTGCGCAGATCGCCCTGGCCTGGCTTCGGCGCAACCCGGTCGTCGTCGCCCCGCTCGTCGGGGCAAGCAAGCCATCGCAGATCGATGACGCGGTGGCCTCGCTCGAGCTCGAGCTGAGCGACGACGAAGTCGCCACGCTCGAGGCGCCCTACACGCCCCGCTACGACTTCCAGGGCATCTCCGACGACGCCGAACTGGCCCGCATCTCGGCCAGGATCGGCATCAAGCCCGCCAAATCCCCTCGCGCCGCCGAGCCGATCAGCCGGTAGCTCCGATGACCGCGAGAGAGGAGTCGATGATGAGATCCCAGCCAGTCAGGGTGACGCCGTCCTACGGTCGACGAGCGCGAGGAGTCGGCAACCGGCAGCGAACCGCTCGGCGCTCGGCGTCCGTGGTCGCGATCGCGCTCGCGGCAACCGTCGCGCTGCTCGTTGCGTCGCTTGCCGCAGCCGCCACCGTCAACCACCGGCGCGGCGTGATCACGATCGCCACGCTGTCGGATCGGGCCGACCTGATCACCGGCGGCCAGGCGCTCGTCCGCGTCGAGCTGCCTGCCGGAACCCGGCCGCATTCGGTGAGGATCACGCTCGGCGGCCGCAACGTGTCCGGAGCGTTCGCGGTCAGAGCCGGCGGCGCGTTCGAAGGTCTGCTCACGGGCTTGCGCCTAGGGCGAAATGTCCTGAAGGTGCTGCGTCGCGACGGATCGGGCGCGGAGTTGACGATCACGAACCACCCGATCGGCGGCCCGCTGTTCTCTGGACCCCGGATCGAGCCGTGGTCCTGCCAGCCCGGGGACACCGACTCCGAGTGCGATCACAGGACCGAATACTCGCTCTACTACTACTCGACCGATCCCGCCACGTGCGCTGAGCCGACCACCCTCCCGCCCTATCACGAGGGAGGCATCAGCGGCACCCAGGGCACAGCCCCGTGCTTCGTGCCGTATGACCCTCACGATCGGCCTGCGTCGATCCCGACGATCACGACCGACACCGGCGTCAGGGTCCCGTTCGTCGTTCGCCTGGAGAAGCTCTGGCAGGATCGAGATCAGGTGCTGGAGGCCGTGCTTTACCGGCCCGGGTCTCGAATCGAGCCGTGGTCGACGGGGACACCGTGGAACCATCGCCTCGAGATCACACAAGGCGGAGCGTGCGGGGCGCACCACGGTGAAGCGACGGGTGAAGTGCCACCGTCGCTGCTGCCGGACGCTCCCCCGAGCGTGCTGGAACCCGAAGGGCTCGCCGCCGGGTTCATGGTCATGTCCACAGCGCTGAACAATTCCTACCACGACTGCAACCTGACGCTGCAGGCCGAATCGCTCGTGACTGCCAAGGAGCACATCGTCGACGAGTACGGGCCGATCAGCTACACGATCGGCAACGGCTGCTCAGGCGGCTCGCTGTCGATGTACCAGGTCGCGAACGCCTACCCGGGGATCTACCAGGGGATCGTCTCCTCTTGCACGATGCCCGACGCGACGACCACCGCGATGGACGTCTACGACTGCGCGCTGCTGCAACGCTACTGGACCGCCGCATCCAGCCTCGGAGTCCCCTGGTCACCCGCGCAGCAAGACGCAGCGGCCGGCGAGCAGAGCACCAAGATCTGCGACTCGTGGAACTACACCTTTCCGTTCTACGCGGTCTTTCAACCCGAGCTCGAGCCGCTCAGCGAGTCCCTCGGCGGCGTGGTCGGCTTCCAGAACTGTGGTGTTACCGCCGCACAGGCGTTCAACCCGCAAACCAACCCGCGAGGAGTGCGCTGCGACCTCTGGGACGACCTCGTCAATGTGCTCGGACGTGACCCCAGGACCGGCTACGCGAACCGGCCGTTGGGGAACGTCGGTGTCGAGTACGGGCTCCAAGCCCTCGAACGCAAGCAGATCACCCCGGCCCAATTCGTCGATCTCAACGCGAAGATCGGCTCATACAACGTCAACTACCAATGGCAGTCGACACGTGCCGCGGCGAGCCGGATCGGCCTGCGTAACGCGTATCGCTCCGGGATGGTTGACGAGGCCACGGGCCTCAATCAAGTCGCGATCATCGACACCCCGATCGACACCCAGGACATCCACGAGCCGTACCGCTCGTTCGCGATCCGCGCCCGGCTCGACCAAGCGCACGGCACCCACGCCAACCAGGTGATCTGGTACACGACCCACAAGACCCCCAACGCGTTCGCCCTCATGACGCTATGGCTGAACCGGGTCACGGCCGATGACCGCGACCTCCCGCTCGCCCGCAAGCTCATCCTGGACAAACCCCGAGCGGCGCACGACATGATCAACCGCCGCTACAACGAAGGCACCCGGGAGGCCGCCGGGGGACCGCTCGCCACCGACATCCTCGCCTGCGCACTGAAACCACTGCGGCGCTCCGAGTTCACTGTCACGTTCACCAACCAGCAATGGTCCGAGCTCACCAGGACGTTTCCGACCGGGGTCTGCGATTGGAACAAGCCCGGGATCGAGCAACAGCCCACGATCCCGTGGCTGACCTACGCCGGCGGCCCGGGCGGTCAACCCCTGGGGCAACCGCCCCGCTCGATCCCGCTTCCACCGGACGAACGTTCGGCGATGAGGTTCCGATGAGCACATCACGACGGTGGTGGCCGAGCTCTGGGACGGTGGCCATGAAGCCCCGTCTCGGCGCGGTCCGCGCCGTGGCGATCGCCGTAGTCGGCTTGGCGTGGGTTGCCCCTCAAGCGCAGGCGTGGTCGCCCGAGCCCGCCACCTACGGGATGGGCGAGCAGATGAACGTGTCGATCACGGCCAGCGACGGCACCGTGCTGCGCGCCGACGTCTACTACCCGACGCAGGCGAGCAGCGGGGCTCCCGCGCCGGGCCCGTTCCCGGTGCTGCTGACTCAGGATCCGTACGGGAAGGACAATGCCGCCTTCAACGGCAGCCGCGCGTATTTCGTGGACCGGGGTTATATCTTCGTGCACACCGACGTCCGCGGGACAGGAGGATCGGAAGGCGAGTTCGGGCTGTTCGACCCGGTCCAGGCTACCGATGGAGCCGACTGGGTCAACTATGCGGCCAAGCTCCCTCACTCCGACGGCAAGGTCGGCCTGATCGGCGGGTCATACCTCGGGATCAACCAGTTCGAGACGGCCGCCGCCGCCGGCCCCGTGCACGTCAAGGCGATCTTTCCAGAGATCGCCGCGAACGACATCTACCGGGACGTCGCGTTCGCCGGCGGCCTAATGGACCTCGAGTTCGACTCCTTCTACCTCGGCCTGACCACGGGCCTGAACCTGCTGCTCCCGGCCACTGAGTACAACAACGACACCGCGATCGCACTCGACGATCACGTCCACGACGTCACCAGCTTCGACGCGTCGTTCCTCGAAGACATTGAGAGCGGCGGCGACTATGCCTACGACCGGAGCTACTGGGGCGCGCGCAACCCGAATCAGTTCATCCCGCAGATCGTCAAGGATCGCATCCCGGCGTTCCTCGTCGGCGGCTGGTATGACCTGTTCCTGCGCGGCGAGTTGCTGAACTACTCCTACTTCCAGAACGCCTACGACCACCGGCCCCTGGAAGCGCCGATGACGGCCGACCAGAAGGTCACCCCGCGCTATCAGTTGCTGATGGGCCCGTGGTACCACGTCACCGCCGGGGATGGCTTGGACTACCACGGTCTCGACTTCGAGGGCCTCGAGCTGGCCTGGTTTGACCACTGGTTGAAGGGAATCGACACCGGCATTACCGACACGACCACGCCGCTGCACCTCGAGGATTTGGCCACCGGTCAGTACGAGGAGGCGTCCCGCTACCCGCTGAACCAGACGACCGACACGACCTACTACCTGCACGCAGGCGGCGACCTTTCGCCGAGCAAACCAACTAGCGCATCAGGCGCAGACGAGCTCGTGTTCACCGGCACCGAGATTCCGTGCACAAGCTCGACCGAGCAATGGATCGCGGGCTTTGGCGCAGAGGCGCTCCAGGACTTCGGGCTGAAGGACCCGTGCACCCAGAGCGCCGGGCTCTCCCAGCTCGGGCCCGGCACCCAGAGCTACACGACCGCACCGTTCAAGACCGCCACGACGCTGGCCGGGCCGATCGGCGCGACCATCTACGCCACCACCACAACGACCGACGCCGAATGGGTCGTCCAGCTCTCCGACGTCGCGCCGGACGGCAACGCGACCGCGCTGACCTCGGGGCTGCTGGAGGGCAACCAGCGCGCGCTCGACCCCGCCGCGACCTGGTACGCGCCCGATGGCAACCCGATCCTCCCCTGGCACCCCTACACCAAGGCGGCCCAGACGCCGATCACCCCCGGCCAGGTCACCCGCTTCGACATCGAGATCTTCCCGACCTTCGACACGCTCGAGCCCGGCCACCGCCTCCGCGTCACGATCGCCACATCCGACTTCCCGCACGCGCTCGCCACCGCCAACCAGCTCCCCAACCTGATCGGCGGGGTCTACGAGGTTGAGCGCAACGCCGCCGATGCCTCCAGCGTCGAGCTGCCGCTCGCCTCGGCTGCCGCGTTTGCGTCGAGCGCAAAGACCGCGCTCGGCTGCCCGGCCGCGACCGGGAGCCTCAAGGGCTCGCGGCTCGGACCGGTGAAGCTCGGGATGACGCGTGAGCAGACCCGCCGCGCGTTCCCCACGAGCTCCACCAGCTCCACGCGCGGCCGCGCGACGATGATCTTCTACTGCCTGCAACACAGCGGCATCCGCGTCGGCTACCCGTCCGCCAAGCTCCTGCGCTCCCTCCCAAAGAGGCTGCGCCGGCAGGTGTCAGGCCGAGCGGTACTGGCGCTGAGCGCCAATGCCCGCTACTCCCTCTACGGCGTGCGGCCCGGCACGCCGCTCGCGAGCGTCGCCCCGCACCTCAGAGTCGGGCGGGGGTATGCGGTCGGGCGAAACACGTGGTACCTGACCGGCCCGGGCCGAGTCCGCGGCGTCCTGAAAGTGCAGCACGGGTCGATCGGCGAAATCGGGATCGCCAACGGGCAACTCCTAACCAGCCCACCGGCCGCGGCCCGGTTCTTCTCAAGTTTCAACTGAACGTTGGCCGCCGCCCCGCGCGGACGCGATCTCGCAGCCGTGCGCGTGCGCTGGATCACCCCTATTGCGAAGGCCATCCAAGGGCGTTGAAGACCGCGACGGGGTCGAGGTAGTCGCGCCAGCGACTGACCTTGCGGTCGGTGATTGTGAGCACGGAGATGTACCGGTTCGCGTAGGGGGTTCCGGTCGCGACGACCCGACCTTGTGAGGCGTATTCGAGCACGACGACGCCGGTGTTGGGGTCGTGGTGAACGGCGAGATCGTGGCACCGGTCCAGGACGATCGTGTCGCCGTAGGGGCGGTATAGCTCTGCGACGGCCTGGCGGCCCTCGACGTGCCGTGGGTAGCCAGGAGTGGTGATGATGTAGTCAAAGACGACGTCTTCGGCCAGCAGGTCGAAGAAGTGTGCGCCATCGGCGAGGCCGGCGAGTCCGTGCTCGATGATCCGAAAGAACGGGTCCAGCGCCGTGAAGTCGTCGAGGTCGTTGATCGTGGTCATCACGCCGTCCTTCTAGGCCCAGATCCGTACAGTTCGGCGGTGCGGCTCGCCGGTCAGATCCTGGGATTCTCGCGTGTTGGGTTCGTTTACCGTGATCACGGCTCGGAGTTGCCACACACGCGTAAACACGAAAACAGGGCCATACCCCCAGTCCGACGTGAGACGCGCAAATCGCCAGATGCGTGTCCGCCGGAATCGCTTGCTGCCGCCGCGCGGCCGGCTAGCACCGGCCGACACCTAACGATCGCTCTTCCCACCCGAGACGCTCAAGGCCGGCTTGCGCTTCGCCTACGAACGCGAACGTCCCGTTTCGGTCGGTCTCACGATCGCTATACGTGACGCGCTCGATGACGGCCCCGCCGCTCCTCGTGGTCCGGAGCGGCCACGATCTCCGCGCGATCGCAACAGACGTCGAGCGGGAGCGGCCCACCCCTGACGACGCCGTCGACGCCGCACACCCGTCCGGGCGTGACCCAAGGCGTCCGAGGAGGGTAGGCCGTGGCGTTGGTTTCGGTCTCAAGACCGCTCCCCCTCCGCGTGAAAGCGGCAGCGCGCGACCCGGGGGCGACGCACGTCGTCGCGTTCACGCGATCCCATCGGCCCCGCGCGGCACACGCCGCGCCGATGGGATCGCCTGGAAGCACCCGGGTGTGGTCGTGAAAGCCGGGCAGCTGTTCTCCCGCAAAAGCATTTGCCGCCGCTCGCGGCGCTTGCCCACAGAATCAGTGCTGCGACGGCCGCCGCCGCGCCTGCTCATCCACCTAAGGCCGCTCGCTTTCGCTGACGACAGCTCGGTGAGGGCCCGCTCGCGATGGCAACCAGCGGACGTCTGCGCGGCCGATGGCTGGCTCGTCGGCTACAGCAACGGGACGACGCGGCGAAGGAATCGAACCTTCCAAGCCGGGGGCTGCCCGGCCCTGCCAGTTTTGAAGACTGGATGGGCCACCAGGCCCGTGCCGCGCCGCCGGTGATCCTACGGTGCGGCCGCGCTCACAGCCCGTGCTCGAACGCGCCCTTGACGCTGGCGTCGAGTGCGTTGACGCGGTAGAGGGCCAGAGCCTCGATGGAGGCGAACCGACCGCCAGGGGCCGAGGTCGGGCCGTGGTGGCAGAGCACGCAGTGCAGCAGCGCGAGCCGGCGCTGGGGGTCGAGAGCTCCCGCCTGCTCAGAGATGAGCTGCTCGCCGAGGACGAGGTGCCCGAGGAGGCGGCCCTCGTCGGTCAGGCCGATCTCGGCGCCGTAGGTGAACTCGCGCGTTCGCCCGAGATCGTGGGTGATCGCGGCGGTGATCAGGAGGTCGGCGTTGACTCGCGGGTGCAGCTGACAGAGGTCGTAAGCGAGCGAGGTCACGGCCACCGTGTGCTCGAGCAACCCGCCCAGGTAGGCGTGGTGTCCGGCCCGCGTGCACGGCGCCCGGCGCCAGGCGGCGCGCAGCGAGCGATCGCCGAGCAGGCCTTCGATGAGGGCTCGGTATTGGCGGTCGTGGACCTCGCCGGCGAGATGTTCGAGGAATCCGTCGAGCTCGTCGAGGTCGCGATAGGCGCTGGGCAGGAAGCCGGCCGGGTCAACGCCATCGGCGTCCGGATCGGCGCGCGCGATATCTGTGATCTCGAGCACCAGCTCGTCGCGGAAGCGTTCGATTCGCCCCGTGGCGCGAACGAGGTCGCCCCGCTCGAATCGCCCGGCGAGCACGTCGGCGTCGCGGAAGGCTCGTGCCTGGATGGTTCCGGTCCGGTCGCGGAGCTCGAGCGCGAGATACGGCGATCCGGTCCGCGTCGTGAGCCGGTCCTTGCGCGTGCACGCGAACACGGCGCTCACCTCGGCTCCGGGACGCAGCGTGCTGATCGCCGCGGCCGGGGCCGGGCCGCCGAGGGCGGCAGCCCCAGCAGCACCGGCTAAAGGAGCCGTCGGCGCCCCGTCGCTGATCGTCGCTTCGGTTGCGCCTTCGGGTCTCATAACCCCATCATGTACGGTGAGGCGGATGCATCCGCTTGAGTGGGAATACCGTCCCGACGGCCTTCGTGCGCCGGCGCTGGTGTGCGCGTTCAAGGGCTGGAACGACGCCGCGGACGCCGCCTCGACCGCGCTCACGTTCGTCGGCAGCACACTGGGAGCGCGCAGGTTCGCGACGATCGACCCCGAGGAGTTCTACGACTTCCAGGCCACCCGCCCCCAGGTCAAGCTGGTCGACGGCGAAGCCCGCCAGATCGTGTGGCCGGCGGTGGAGCTCTACGAGGCGCGCGTCCCGCGGGCCCCCCGGGACCTGATCCTGGTCGTCGGCAGCGAACCGTCGATGCGCTGGCGGTCGTTCACCAGCGTGATCGTCGAGCTCGCCGAGGCGCTCGGTACGCAGATGGTCGTCACCCTCGGAGCGCTGCTGGCCGACGTCCCGCACACGCTCCCGGTGTCGGTCACGGGCCTGGCGTCGGACCCGGTGCTCGTCTCGCGGCTCGGCCTGACCAGATCCTCGTATGAGGGTCCGACCGGGATCATCGGCGTGCTCCATGCGGCCTGCCAGAAGGACGGCCTCCCGTCGGCCAGCCTGTGGGCGGCGGTCCCCCACTACATCGCGGCGACCCCCAACCCGAAGGCGTCGCTGGCCCTGGTGCGCAAGCTCGAGGGGCTGGTCGGGGTCGCGGTCGACGCGAGCGAGCTCGAGACGGCCGCCGCCGAATACGAGCGCCAGGTCAACGCCGCCGTG
Organism: uncultured Solirubrobacterales bacterium; assembly: GCA_963704385.1. Lineage (GTDB taxonomy): Bacteria > Actinomycetota > Thermoleophilia > Solirubrobacterales > Solirubrobacteraceae > Palsa-465. The sequence goes on along the minus strand of OY969904.1, from coordinate 1,959,736 downwards.
CAGAGCGACCCCGACGTCCAGGCCTTCGTCGAACGTCTGGAGCAGGTGGCGAGCACCGAGCCCGCCGACGACCCCGGGCAGTTGCCCTCGGGGGAGACGATCGCGCGCGACCTTCAGCGGTTCCTGCGCCAGCGCGGCGACGACCCCTCGGGCCCGAGCGGCTGAGCAGGGCGGTCCGGCGAGCTGGGCGCGGTTTGCAGGACGCTCGCTTGCCCCTGGCTGCGTGGTCGGGCCGACGACGGGCCGGGCACGAGGCGGGCGGGGCGGTTTGGGGGCCTGGTCGAGAAACGGGACGCATATTCCCGTTTCTCGACCAGCCCTCGCTCGGTCCGCCCGACTCGGTCCCGCCGTGAAGGACGAGGATCCACGCGCGAGCGGCGACCGCGGGTGAGCGGCGACCGCCCGAGCGCCCCTTAGGACCAAAAACTTCCCCTTAGCTCAGCCGCACCCCCCACCGGCTGACGTGCGTCTCCCCGGGCTCGAGGCGAACGAGGTGCTCGCCGGTCTGGAGCGCGTTCGCCGGACACGTCATCGGCTCGGCCGCGAGGCCTCGCCGGCGGCGGTGCGGCGCGAGCGTGTCGCCCGTGTAGAGCTGGATCACCGGGTAGGAGTCGTCGGCCCAGAGCTCGACTGTGGCCCCGTCCGGGCAGCCCAGACGCACGGACGCCCGGCCGGCCGAGTCGCGCTCCAGATCGATGAACCCGGCGTCGATGGCCAGGTCGCCGATCATCCGGGAGGAGCCGAAGTCGTAGGGGGTGCCGTCCACCGGCTCGACGCCGGTCGGCAGCTGTCGCTCGGCGTCGGTGAGGATCCGCGTCCCGGCCCCGAACTCGAGCGTGCACGCGTCCAGCAGCGCCTGCCCGGGAGAGAGGTACGGGTGCTGTCCGGAGCCGAACGGGCAGGGGCGCTCGCCCAGGTTCTGCGCGCGGGTCTCGACGGTCAGCCCGTCGGCGCCGACGGAGTAACCGACAGTCACCTCGAGCGGGAACGGCCAGCCGGTCTGGGGATGGATCCGGATGCCCATCAGGACCCGGTCATCCGAGCGCTCGATCGCGTTCCAGCTCTGCCACCGGACCAGGCCGTGGATGGCGTTGCCCTTCGCCGGTTCGGTCAGTGGAAGCTGATACTCGGCCCCGTCGAACGTGTAGCGGCCGTCGGCCAGCCGGTTGGGCCACGGGATCAGCGGCGTCCCGTGGCCCCCGTCGCACATCGCCGCCAACGGATACGGGTCGAGCACGTGGCGGTTGTCGACGTAGTACGCCCTGATCCCGCCTCCGACCTCGACGATCGTCGCCCGCTGGTCGCCGTGTCTGATCTCGAACTGCTGTCCGGAAGGGGGAGCGGGCATGGAGTCGATTATCCGGCCTGTGGCGGTGCGGAGGCGCGGCGAGCGAGCCGGTCCCTCGCGCCCTACCGCTCGGCGGCCGGGCACATGAGGCGGTAGTCGCAGATCGAGCAGGCCGCGTAGGACGGCGTGGGCTCGAAGCCCTGGGACAGGATGCCCTCGGCCACCTCGATGGCGACCTCGGTGACCCACTCCGAGCGGTCGCGCCGGTCGGCCGGAAGGGCGACCTTCTCGTCGTCGAGCACGTAGTAGTAGGCCTGCTGGGAGGCCTCGAGACTCCAGGCCTCGCGAGCTCCGACCGCGTACAGGGACAGCTGGACGTCGTCGGCGAGCTGCGCGGGGCTCTTGGGCCGGCCGGTCTTATAGTCGATCAGCTCGTACTCGCCTCCGGGCAGCCGGTCCACGCGGTCGACTCGGCCCCGAAGCAGGTGCGGACCGAGCCGGAAAGTGAACGCTCGCTCGAACCACATCGGCTCGGACTCCTCGGAGCGGAAGCGCCCGTGGTAGCGCTCGAGCGCGGCCACGGCCTTGCCGCGGAGCTGGCGCTCCTCCTCGGAGTCACCGAATCCACCTCGGCGCCAGCCGGCTTCGAGCAGACCCAATAGCTCAGGCAGCGTCCCAGCCGACCCGTCGCGGACGTGGAAGCGCTCCAGCACCTGGTGGACGAGGATTCCGAACCGCTGGTGGATGGTCGGCTCCTGGGGGATCCGGAAGACCCGGGCGAACTTGTACTTGAGCGGGCAGGTCCGATAGGTGTCGATATCCGAGGCCGAGAGGACGATCCCGTTGCCGCGCTTGGGCAGGAACGGCTCCAGCGACGGCTCGTCGCGCGCCGCGATCGCCTGGGCCCGGCGGCTGGCGTCGCGCTCGGCGTCGAGCAGGTACTCGTCCAGGGCGGAGGAACTGAGGATCTCCCGCTGCTCGGCGGTGACCGCCTGGAGCAGACGGGCGTTCACGTCGCGCAGGGCGTCGGGCAGGCTCTGACCGTCGGGTCGCGCGATCAGGGCCGCCAGCTTCAGCAGCTCGAGATAGCGCACGACGGCATGGGCGACGTCGAGGTCCGTGTCAAACCGCAGTTCGCCGAGGCGCCCGCCGGCCCGCATCGTCCCCTCCAGCAGCTCGTCCCGCAACAGCCGGTAGGTGGAGTGCAGCGTCTCGGCAGGTCCGAACAGCTCCTCCTGCTTGTCCTCCCAGTCCGCGTCGAGGATCAGCCGCGCCTGCTCGACCGGCGGGGCGGGGAGCAGCACCGCGCCCCGGTCGTTGACGCCGGGGTAGCTGAGGACGACGCGCCCGGACGCCCGGGTGACGGCGACATACAGGCTCGTGCGCAGCGCGGAGGTGCGGTCGTGATCATGGGCCCACCCCGGCGCCCGCCCCGGCGAAAGCGGCGCGGGCGGAATCCGCTCCGGCCCCGGGGGCGCAAGCCCGGCGTGCAGGCCGACCACGTACACGTGCTCGGCTTGCACCGCGCCACCCGCCTCCAGGGCCACGACCTGGACCACGCGGGCACCCGAGAGCGCCGGTTCGTCCTGCTCGCGCAGCCCCGAGTCGGCGACGGCCGCGATCGACCGGGCGAACTCGCGGGGGGTGCCCTGGGGCGAGCGACGGGCGTACGTGGAGGCGATCTCGCCGAAGCGGGCGAGCGCCCGCAGTCGTTCCACGACGTCGGCCTGAGCGGCGAACAGTTGGTGGCGCCGGAGCCCGAGCCGGTCGATCAGCCGGTGCACGTAGAGGTCCGGGCGGGTGCTGTCGAGCGCCGCCACTCCGGCCCGATAGAGCTTCAGAAAGACGCGAATCCGCTCGCGCGCCTCGGGCGGCACCTGTGGCGACTCGGTGGCGGCGGCCAGCGCCGCCACCATGTCGAGCTTGCGCCTGCGGGCGATCTGAGTGCAGCGGGCGATGTCGACGGAGCGCAGCTCGATTGGCGGGCGGGCGAGGGCACGGACCACGGCGGCCGCGTCTGAGCCGTCGGCCAGCAGTCGCAGCCAAGCGAGCAGGTCCCTGACCTCGGCCCGCTGGAAGAAGGCCGCCTCACCGACGACGCGGTGTGGCACCGCGCGCTCCTCCAGCGCGACGGCGACGGCCTGACCCTCGCGAGAGACGGCGGGAACCAGGACCGCGATGCTGCCGGGCTCGGTTCGCTCCCGGGCGATGAGCCGCTCGATATCGGCCGCGACGGCCTGGGCCTGGGCGCGTTCGTTGGCGCAGCGCCAGAACAGGACCTCGCCGCCGCGGGACGCCGGCTCGGCCTCAACGGGAACCAGGGCGCGAGCGGCGCTCAGAACGACCTCCGGGCAGCGAAGGCTGCGCGGCAGCGAGACGACCCGAGCTCCTGGCGCCTCGAACCGACCGCGGGCCAAGTCGACGGTCGCGGTCAGGCCATCCCCTCCGACCTCGAGGGCGAGGGTCGCGGGAGCGGGGTCGAGCTCGTGGGCATCGTCGAGCAGCAGGTGCTCGAAGCGCGCGGCCAAGGCCGGGCGCTGCGCCAGCGCGCGCAGGGCGTCGCGGATCAGGTTGCCGGCATCCGCGACCCCGGCGTCGGTGAGCATCAGCTCGTGCGCGCGGTACACCTCGGCGAATTCGCGCTCCAGGGCGGGATCGGCGGGCTCGGCTCCAACCTGGAGCCCAGCCGCCCACCGCGCGTAGGCCTCGGCGCTGATCAGGTGGGCCTTGAGGCGATCGATGCGCCGCACGAACCCAGCCAGCAAAGCGTTCGCGCTCCCGCCGAAGTCGTGGCGCTGGAGCGAGAGCTCGTCGATTCGCTCCAGGAGCATCGCGAAGCGCTCGCCCGCGTCGAGCACCGAGTCCAATGCGTCGGAACCAGGACCGGCGGCGTCCAGGATCATCGCCGCGAGCTCAACCGGCGTGAGCACGAACAGCTCCTCGTATCCGCGGACCAGCCGATCCTCGAGCCTCGTCCGGAGCTCATCCGCGCGCACGGCCGACGGGGTCAGGACCACGATCCGCTCGGGGCGGCTGCCCTCCTCCACGAGCCACCCGAAGCGCTCCTGGACAACGCGGGTCTTGCCGGTTCCGGCACCCCCGAGCACGAGCAGCGGACCCCCGTGGTGGGTGACGCCCGCCCGCTGTTCGGATAACAGCTCGTCGATGGTCGAGTCCTCCGCCGGGCGCATCACGCTCACTGGGTCTGACTAGCATAGGTCCAGTGATGACCTCAACCCGATCGGCACTTGACGCAGACTGGCTCGGGGTCTGCCGGCGGTCGGTGGCCGGACTCGACCGGATACTCGCGCAGGCGCCGAGCACCGAGGAGCGAGCGGTCGAGACCGGAACGCGCGGCAGCGGGGGCGATCGCACGCTGGTGATCGATCGCGGCGCGGAGACGGTGGTGCTGTCAGAGCTGGACTCGCTGCGCGAGCAGGGCTACCGGTTCTGCGCGATCTCCGAGGAGCGAGGTGAGGTCGATTACGGGGACACCGGCGTGAAGGTGATCATCGACCCGATCGACGGGTCGCTGAACGCCAAGCGCGGGATTCCCCACCACGCCCTTTCGCTCGCGGTGGCCGCCGGCGGGACGATGGCCGACGTCGAGTTCGCCTACGTGTACGACTTCGGCGTGGGCGAGGAATGGTGGGCACGCCGCGGCGGTGGAGCGCGGCTCAACGACACCCCGCTCGATCCGGCGCTTCCCGACCGCCGGGACCGTGACGGGCGCCTGGAGGTGCTCGGGATCGAGTCGGCCGACCCCCGCTGGGTCGCCGCCTCGATCGACGGCCTGGTCAGCTCCGCGTACCGCCTGCGCGCGCTTGGGTCGATCGCCATCTCGCTCTGTCACGTGGCCGCCGCCCGGTTCGACGGGATGGTGTCGCTGCGTCGATCCCGCGGCGTCGACGCGGCCGCCGGCCAGCTGATCGTCCGCGAGGCCGGCGGGGTGGTCAGCTTCCCGGCCTGCCGGAATCCGCTGGCCGCGCCGCTCGATGCCGCACCGAGCTCGCCCGTGGTCGCCGCGCGGTCGATGGAGGCACTGCGCGAGCTGGAGGGGATCCCGGCAACGTGATCGACTGGATCCTGGCCGAGCGGATCGCGAGCCTCGTCGCCGGAACGGGAGACGGGCATGCGCCGCGAACCGACGACCTGCCGTCCATCGCGGCCGAAGCGGAGGCGCGCGTGGTGGCCTACACGGGCCTGCAGCCGGCCCGGTCCCTGCCGGAACCGGAGGGGATCAGCCGCCACGAGTGGGCGCGCAGCAACATCAATTCGATGCGGCTGCTGCTCGAGCCGGCGCTCAGCAGGGCCGGGAAGAACATGGGGCCGGCTCGACCGGCGGTGCAAATCGGGGCCGGCCTGGCGCTGTCGGCCGAGGTCGGCGTCATCGTCGGCTATCTGGCCCAGCGCGTGCTCGGCCAATACGAGGTGGTTCTGCTGGATGAGGCGGTCCCCGACCGGCCGCCCAGGCTGCTGTTCGTGCTCCCGAACCTCACGCAGGTCGTGCGGGCCTTCGACGCCGACGAGCGCGAGTTCATCACCTGGGTGACGCTGCACGAGGTCACCCACGCGGTCCAGTTCGCCGGAGTGCCCTGGCTTCACCAGCATGTGGCCGGGCTGATGCGCGAGCTCCTGGACCGGGCCGAGCTGCGGCTGGGCGCACCGCGCAAGCTGCGGATTCCAACGCCCGAACAGCTGACCCACCTGATCGGGGCGCTGCGCAGGGGCGATCTGATCACGCTCGTCACCACCGAGGACGAGCGCGCGACGCTGGACCGCGTCCAGGCCGTCATGGCGGTGATCGAGGGGCACGCCGAACACGTGATGGATGCGGTCGCGCCCGACCTGGTGCCGTCACTGGGACGGCTGCGCTCGGGGTTGGACCGCCGCCGGCGGACCCAGTCCGGCCTCTCCCGCCTGGTCGGCCGGCTGCTCGGCCTGGAGCTGAAGCTGCGCCAGTACGAGGAGGGGAAGAGCTTCTGCGACGCGGTCGTTCAGGAAGCGGGCGTGGCCGCCCTCCACAACGTGTTCTCGAGCCCGGAGGCGCTGCCCACGCTCGAGGAGCTCGGGGATCCGAAACGGTGGCTGGCCCGAACGGCCGCGCCCGTCCAGGGCTCGTGATTGGGCGCAGCGCAGGGCGGGTAAACCGGCCTGCGCCCGTTGTAATCAGGTTTCGTCGGGGCGTGATCGGGGCTCGCTTGTTGTGACGGGCCTGTAACCGAGCCGGACCGGGCTGTAACGATGCCGCCGGGCCGGTTTACAAACACATGTTCGGTAAGATTCGTAGTCAAGAAACCCGAAGCGGAGACGAGATAAATGGCGACCACAAGCAGCAGCCAGGGCCCGGCTAAGCCCGAGGCCGGCGGCGCGCCCAAGCCCGCCGCCAGTAGAAGAAGCACCGGAACACGTCGGAGCACCGCGCGCAGGACCTCGACCGCGCGCCGCTCGACGCGGACGGCGACGACCACTTCGACCCAGCCGAAGACGCCGGTCGAGCAGGTTCAGCAGCTCGCGGAGCGCGTCGTGCTGGTTCCTGTGGGCGCGAGCCTGCTCGCGCGCGACAACCTGGTCTCGAGCGTCAGAGGCCTGGCCACCAGGTACCGGACCCTCGCCGGGCTCGAGCGGGAGCTCAAGCGTTACGAGCGTCGCGGCGCGACGGCCCGGAACCGGTTCGAGCGCCAGGTCCGCCGGACCCGGACGCGGTTCGAGCGTCAGGTGCGCCAGCGGCGCAGCCTGGTCGAGCGGACCGTCAGGCAGAACCGCCGCCGGTTCGAGCGCGAGGTTCGCACGGTCCGTAAGGACCTCGAGAAGCAGTCGGGTGTCCTCAGCTCCCGGGTCGAGAAGCTCGTCTCGGACGCGCAGGGCCTGATCGGCTCGGCTTCCTAGCAGGCTTCCCCCGCCCCGGCGACCGGAGAGCGCCGCGGAGCGGGACAGGTTCGCCGGCCACATATCCTCGCCGGCGAACGCAGCACCCTCTCCTCCCTCAACCGCCGGGGCGCCACGGAAGTGGCGCCCCGTCGGTCCTTAAGGGGCTGGCCGACGGGCCTGGAGCGCCCGCCTACAATGGACCCAATGCCCACCAGAGACCAGATAATCGAGTCCCTCCGTTCCGTCATCGACCCTGAGCTGCGGCGAGACATCGTCGAGCTCGAGATGGTCCGCGCAGTCGATGTCCAGGCGAACGGCGTCGTGGACGTGACGGTGTCGCTGACCACGCCCGGTTGCCCGATCCGCAGCCATTTTCAGACTGGAGTTGTTCAGGCGGTACGCGAGCTCGAGGGCGTGTCGGGCGTCAACGTCAGCTTCGACGTGCTGTCCGACAACGAGAAGGCCGCCCTCGGACGCAAGCTCGGGCGCCACTCGCTGCCTGAGGGCGCGCTCGCCCAGGTGTCCAACGTCATCTGCGTGGGCTCGGGCAAGGGCGGCGTGGGCAAGTCGAGCGTCACGGCCAATCTGGCCGCAGCGCTGGCCGTCGACGGCAAGCAGGTCGGCGTGCTCGACGCCGACGTCTGGGGCTATTCACAGCCGCGGATGCTGGGTCTGGGAGCGGAGCGTCCGCGCGTCAACGCCGAGCGCAAGATCGTCCCGCTGAGGAGCCACGAGGGCATCAGCGTGATGTCGATCGGCTTCTTCCTCGAACAGGACGCGGCCGTGGTGTGGCGCGGGCCGATGCTCCACAAGGCACTGCAGCAGTTCCTCGAGGACGTCGAGTGGGGCCAGCTCGACTATCTCCTGATCGACCTGCCACCAGGTACGGGCGACGTCTCGATGACGCTCGCGCAGCTGCTGCCGCAGGCCAAGTTCCTGATCGTGACCACCCCCCAGCCGGTGGCCCAGAAGGTGGCCCGGCGCTCGGCCGAGATGGCCGGCAAGCTGAAGCTGGAGATCGCGGGCGTGATCGAGAACATGTCCGGGTTCGTGACGCCGACCGGGGAGCGCTACCTGCTGTTCGGCGAGGGCGGCGGGCAGCTGCTGGCCGACGAGCTGGACGTGCCGCTGCTGGCCAAGGTGCCGCTGACGATGGCCCTGCGCGAGCAGTCCGACGCCGGCATCCCCGTCGTGCTGTCGGACCCCGACGACCCCGGCGCGCAGGCGCTGCGCCACGGAGCGCGCGGGCTCATTGCGCTCTCGCCGATCGAGCTGCCGGTCATGCAGGCACCGGCGCCGGCCGCCGCGCCCAAGCCGGTCGGCATGTCGCTGCCGATGGCCTAGGGTGCCGGCGGAGGCCGAGCGGGCGCGCTTCGACGCGATCGTCGTCGGGGGCGGCCACAACGGCCTGGTGGCGGCGACGTTGCTGGGCCGGGCCGGGTGCTCGGTCCTGGTGCTCGAACGCGGCGATCGGGTGGGGGGAGCGGCGGTCTCCGAGACCCTCTGGCCCGGCGTCGAGGCGCGCCTATCGCGTTACGCGTATCTCGTCAGCCTGTTCCCCGCCGGCCTGCTCGGCCAGCTCGGCATTGGGGTGGAGCTGCGCCGGCGCCGAGTCGCCTCCTACACCCCCCGCGGTGACGGCGGTCTGCTGATCGCCGAGCGGGATCGAACGCGCGAATCGATGCGGGCGATCACCGGCGATGACGGGGAGTTCGAGGCCTGGGAGCGCTTCCAGTCCAGGCTCAGCCGGGTGGCGCAGCGGCTTTTCCCGACCCTGACCGAACCGCTGCGCACCCGTGCGGAACTGCAGCGAGTGGTCGACGACGAGGAGCTGTGGCGGGATCTGTTCGAGCGACCGCTGGCCGAGACCGTCGAGCGGAGCTTCGGCTCGGACCTGGTCCGTGGCCTCCTCCTGACCGACGCCACGATCGGGACGTTCGCCCCGGCTGCCGACCCCGAGCTGCGCCAGAACCGTTGCTTCCTCTACCACGTCATCGGCAATGGCACGGGCCGCTGGGAGGTCCCGGTCGGCGGGATGGGCGCGCTGAGCGGCGCGCTGGCCGATGCGGCGGTGGGAGCCGGAGCCCAGATCCGAACCGGGGCGGAGGTGATCGGCGCCGATGTAGACCCGCGCGTGGCGGAGGTCAGATGCGGGGACGGGCGGACGTACGTTGGGACCCACCTGCTGGCCGGGGTGGCCCCAGCGGTTCTGGCCCGTTTGCTGGGTGACCCGTACCCGGACGCCCGGCCGGAGGGCTCGCAGCTGAAGATGAACATGGTCCTGGAGCGCCTGCCGCGGCTGCGCGACCCAGCCGTCTCGCCCGAGGAGGCGTTCGCCGGGACCCTGCACGTGAACGAGGGCTACGAGCAGCTCCAGCGCGCTTACGAGGATGCCTCCAGAGGCCGGATACCGACGCATCCGCCGTGCGAGATCTACTGTCATACCCTGACCGATCAGAGCATCCTCTCGGAGGATCTGCGCGCCTCCGGCGCCCACACGCTCACGCTGTTCGGGCTGCACATGCCGGCGCGTCTGTTCGCCGACGATCACAGCGGCGCCAAGCGGCGGGCGATCGCCGCGGCGCTTCGCTCGGTCGATTCGGTGCTGACCGAACCGCTACGAGACTGTCTGGCCCGCGATGCCGACGGCCGGCCCTGCCTCGAGGCTCACACTCCGCTCGAGATCGAGCGGGAGCTCGGCATGCCCGGTGGACACATCTTTCATCGCGACCTGGCCTGGCCGTTCGCCGAGTCTGCCGAGGAGGCCGGGACGTGGGGCGTGGAGACCCAGTATCGGAACGTCTGGCTGTGTGGGGCCGGCGCCCGACGCGGCGGCGGGGTCAGCGGGATCCCCGGCCACAACGCGGCGCGAGCGGTGCTCGCGGCGCTCAGATCCTGAACCGGCTCAGGCCTTGTTCAGCGCTCGGCGTAGTAGTCGGCGTTGAGCTTCGAGTAGCGCTGCCACTCGTCGGGGAGCTGGTCCTCGGCGAAGCACGCGTCCACCGGACAGGCCTCTACGCACGCGTCGCAGTCGATGCATTCCTCCGGGTCGATGTAGAGCATCTCGACGCTGTCGTAGTCGGGCTCGTCGGGGGTCGGATGGATGCAGTCGACCGGGCAGACCTCAACGCACGAATTGTCCTTCGTGCCGATGCAGGGCTCGGCGATGACGTAGGCCATGGATGTGTTTCTTCCTGTCTCGTAGCCGTCGGAGCGGCGAATTCTAGGGACGATCGTCATCGATAGCCTCCCCCTCCGTGCTGCTCCTGACCGGTGCCACCGGGACCATCGGGCTGCCGTTGCTCAGACGGCTGACCGCCGCCGGGATCCCGGTGCGGTGCCTGGTCCGAGACCCCCGCCGCCTGGGCGCCCAGCGGGTCAGGGTGCAGATAACGCTCGGGGATCTGGCTGATCCGTTCTCGTTTCGCCACGCGCTCAGAGGCGTGGATACCGTCGTGCACCTGGCCTCGCCGACGCGCGACCAGCCCGGTGGGTCGATCGAGGAGCTGGCCGGGGTGGCGGCCTGGCGTCTGGTGCGCGCGGCCGAGCGGGCCGACGTGGAGCGGTTCGTGTTCTTCTCGACGCTCGGCGCCTCAACCCGCAGCCGCGCTCGGCTGCTGCGCGCCAAGGCCATCGCCGAGCGGGCGTTGATGGAGTCCTCGCTCAGCTACACGGTCTTCGCCCCCTCGATGGTGTACTCGCCCAGCGACCCGTTCATCACCTTGCTCGAACGGATGTCGCTCCTGCCCGTGCTGCCGATCGCCGGCAAGGGGAGGGCCGGGTTTCAGCCGATCTGGGCCGAGGATGTCGCCGACTGCGTGATGGCCGCACTTCCCGGTGGGGGGATGGCCGCTGAGGCCGCGGGCAGCCGATATGAGCTCGCCGGGCCCGAGAGCCTCACCTACTACGAGATCGTCGAGTGCGTCCTGGCCTCCCTGCGCCGCCACCGGCCGATCGTGAAGGTGCCGATCGGCGTGGTCAGGCGCACGCTCATGCTGGTCGAGTTGCTCACCGGCCCGGCCGCGTTTGCCACCTGGGACGAGGCCGAGCTGCTCGAGGTGCCGTTGATCTCGCGACAGGGAACGGCCGACGCAGAGCGCCTGGGAGTGCTGCCCAAGCCCATGCGGGCCGTGCTCGGAGTGGGCTGAGGGTGGCCACGGCGCCCGGTGAGCTTGGGCTGCGGCACGCCCGGGACCGCGATCTCCCCTTCCTCTCCCGCCTGGCGGCTGAGCCGTCGGTCGAGCCGTACCTGGTGCCCGGTTCCGGCGAGCCGGAGCGTCTGCGCGCGCTCGTGGAGGAGGAGCCGCTCGGCCTGTTCGTCATCTTGCTGCCCGCCGGTGAGCCAGCCGGCGCCCTGGCGCTGGAGCTCGTCAGCCACAACAGCCGCATCTGCCAGCTGACCCGGTTGATGGTCGACCCGGGGCTGCGAGGGCGCGGCGTGGCCACTGACGCGGTGCGGCTGGCCAGCCGCCAGGCCGTGGTCGATCACGGCTTTCATCGCGTCCAGGCCGAGGTCTACGGCGACAACGTGCCCAGCCAGAGCGTGTTCGAGCGCGCCGGATTTACCCGCGAGGGCACGCGCCGCCGCGCCTACTGGCGCCGCGAGCAGTGGCTCGACGGTGTCCTGTACGGCCTCCTGGCCGAGGAACTCGTCGCCGACCGGGCCGCCCAGTGACGAGATCGGTCAGGCCGCCGCCAGCACGGGGAGCCGCTGCGCCCAGGGCAGCGCCGACTCGAGCGCGCCTGACAGAGAGAGCAGCACGTCCTCGGCCAGTGGGCGGCCGATCAGCTGGACGGCCAGCGGGAGGCCATCCTCGCCTTGGTACAGCGGCAGGGCGATCGCCGGCAGGCCGGTGACGTTGCAGATGGCCGTGTAGGGGGTGAAGGTGCTCGATCGGCGGTAGTGCTCCCAGGGATCGGGTCCCAGGCCGTGGATCTCCCCGATCGGCACCGGGCGGCGGGCCAGCGCGGGAGTCAACATCACGTCGAAGGAATCCAGGAAGGCGATGATCGTGCGGGCAACGGCCTGAAGCCGTCCCTCGGCGCTCAGATAGGCGATCGAGTCCGTCGAGCGGGCCCGCCCCCAGATCGCCCAGGTCAGCGGCTCCACGTCGGCCTCGGTCGCCTCGCGGCCTCTGATCCGGCCACCGATCAGCACCGCGATCGACACGCCGGGCCCAAAGGCGCGGGTGAAGTCGGGCAGGAGGTCGAGGCCCGACCAGGGCGGCGTGACCTCCTCGACCTCGTGTCCGAGCGTCGCGAGCAGGTTCGCCGCGTCGCGCGTGGCCCGCTCGCACAGCGGATCGAGGGTTGACCCCTCGAGCGGAGCGTTCAAGGCAAAGCCGACCCGGAGCCGCCCGGGGTCCCGCCCGGTCGCCTCGCGGTAGGGCACGCCGGGTGGTGGAGCCCAGGTCGTGTCGCCGAGCTCGTACCCCGCGAGCACATCGAGCACCGCGGCCGTGTCCGCGACCGTTCGGGTCAGCACACCGTCTTGGACCAGGAAGCTGTCCCCGGCGTCGGGGCCGACCGACACTCGCCCGCGCGAGGGCTTGAGGCCGACCAATCCGCAGCACGCGGCCGGAATCCGCGTCGATCCGCCGCCGTCGTTGCCGTGGGCAATCGGCACCATCCCCGCGGCCACGGCAGCCGCCGAGCCGCCGCTCGAGCCACCGGGCGTGCGGTCGAGCGCCCACGGGTTGCGGGTGGGGCCGAAGCGCCGCGACTCAGTCGTGGGCAGGATCCCCATCTCGGGAAGGGCTGTCTTGCCGACGATCACGAATCCGGCGCGGCGTAGCCGGCGCACCAGGAAGGCGTCGTGGTTGGCGATCAGGTCACCGAACAGGTCGCTGCACATGGTGATCGGCATGCCCTGGACCGGACGGTTGTCCTTGACCGCGATCGGCACGCCGGCGAACGGCCGCGGGTCCGCCGCGCCGATCTGGTCGGCCGCGGCCAGGGCGGAATCGTGGGCGACGTGCGTGAACGCGTTGATCGACGCGTCGAGCTCATCGATCCGGCGCAGCGAGGCCTCCACGAGCTCGCGGGCCGATAACTCGCCCGAGCGGATCAACGACGCGAGGTCGTTTGCCGAGCGCAACAGCAGCTCAGTCACAAGCGGGAAAGCGTACCCCGATAGCCTTGGGCGCCCGGGCCTGCTGGGGGAGGGCCTGAACACGACGCGAGCGCGACTGCCCCACAGGAGGTACCGAGATGACCGCAACCACCGAAGTCCAGTCCGGCCTCGAAGGCGTAGTCGCGTTCGCCACCGAGATCGCCGAGCCCGACCGTGCGGGAGGGGCGCTGCGGTATCGCGGAGTCGACATCGAGGAGCTCGTCGGTGCGGTCCCATTCGAGCAGGTATGGGGGCTGCTGGTGGACGGCAAGCTCCTGCCGGGCATGCCGCCGGCCGAGCCGCATCCGCTGAGCATCCGCTCCGGCGATCCGCGCGTCGATGTCCAGTCGGCGCTGGCGATGCTCGCGCCTCAATGGGGCTTCGGCCAGCTGATCGACATCTCCGACGAGGAGGCGCGCGACAACCTGGCCCGGGCGTCGGTGATGGCGCTCTCGTTCGTGGCCCAGTCGGCCCGGGGCATCGGCAGGCCGCCGGTGCCCCAGCGCGAGGTCGACAAGGCGCATTCGATCCCGGAACGGTTCTTGATCAGGTGGCGGGGTGAGGCCGATCCGCGGCACGTCGAGGCGATCGATGCCTACTGGATCTCGGCGGCGGAGCACGGGATGAACGCCTCTACCTTCACCGCCCGGGTGGTCGCCTCGACCGGCGCCGACGTGGCTGCGGCCCTGTCGGCGGCGGTCGGGGCGCTCTCGGGACCGCTTCACGGCGGAGCCCCCTCCCGGGTGCTGAAGATGCTCGACGACGTCGAGGCGCACGGCGATGCCGAGCGCTACGTCAAGGACCTGCTCGACCGCGGCGAGCGCCTGATGGGCTTTGGCCACCGGATCTACCGGGCGGAGGATCCGCGGGCCCACGTGCTGCGCGAGACCTCCCGCCGCCTTGGCTCGAGGCGGGTGGAGGTCGCCGAGGCGCTCGAGAAGGCGGCGCTGGCCGAGCTCGAGGCACGTAAGCCCGACCGCGTGCTGGCCACCAACGTGGAGTTCTGGTCGGCGGTCGTGCTCGACTTCGCCGACGTGCCGCCGGAGCTGTTCACGTCGATGTTCACGTGCGCGCGCACCGCCGGCTGGTCGGCCCACATCCTCGAACAGAAGCGCGAGGGGCGCCTGATCAGGCCGACGGCCAAGTACGTCGGCCCGCCGCCGCGCCCGCTGTCGGACCTGCGGGGCTGATGCGGCCGCCCACCCCCCGACTGACGGGTTCCCGGCCTCGTATGTGCACGATGCCCCCGATATATGAGACGGTACAGCCGTGACGCGTGCCGAGCGCACGGCCAATCTGTTGGGCGTAGTCGTCCCGTTCGCCGGGGTGCTCGCGGCTGTCGCTTTGCTGTGGAACCGCGAGGTCGACGCGGTCGATCTGTGGATTATGCTCGTGCTGTACCTGGTCACCGGAGCCGGGATCACGGTCGGCTTTCACCGGCTCCTGACCCATCGCTCCTTCCAGACCTATAAGTGGGTGGAGGGGACCTTCGCGGTGCTGGGGTCGCTCGCTGTCGAGGGCTCCGTGCTGGACTGGGTGGCCGACCACCGCAAGCACCACGCCCACGCCGACCAGGACGGCGACCCGCACAGTCCGCACGTCGGTCACGGCAGCGGGCTCAAGGGCCTGTTGTACGCGCACATGGGCTGGCTGCTCGAGACGCAGGGCCAGGCGGACTGGAAGCGCTACGCGACCGAGCTCTACGAGGACCCGTCGATGCGCCGGATCGCGCGCCGCTTCCCCCTGCTCGTGGTCACCTCGCTGGCCATCCCGACGATCGCCGGCTTCGTGCTCGACGGCTTCACGCTGGGGGGCGCGATTCGCGGCTACATCTGGGGCGGCCTGGTGCGGATCTTCCTGGTTCACCACGTGACCTGGTCGGTGAACTCGATCTGCCACTTCTTCGGCCGCCGGCGATTCGACATCGAGGACCAGTCGACCAACGTCGGGTGGCTCTCGGTGCTGTCGCTGGGCGAATCCTGGCACCACAACCACCACGCCTTCCCGCGCTCCGCATACCACGGCCTGCGCTGGTGGGAGATCGACCCGTCGGGTCTGATCATCTCCGCGCTGCGCCGGGTCGGGCTGGCCTGGAACGTCGTGCGGATCACGCCCGAGCGCCAGCGAGCCAAGGCGCTCGCCGACGCGGTGTCGTAGCGGGGCGGGGTCGCGGGGCGCCGCAGGGGGCGGGGGTCGCGGGTTACCGCAGGGCGGCGGGATCCCCCCGTGGGCGCGGCGGTTTGGGCCTGGTCGAGAAACGGGAACATACGTCCCGTTTCTCGACCAGCCTCGCTCGATCCGACCGACTCCGTCCTCGCCTCCGACGCAGCGGGGCGCCGCCAATTGTCAGCCGCTCACAGGTCCCGATTTGCCCCGGTTCGTCACACCGTGAAACGGAACTGCTCCGATTTCGGATGAGGGGCTTGCCCTGGTGGCGGACGCACCTACGGTCGGGGCGTGCCCACCCTGCTCGACCAGAAGATGGCGGTCCAGCTGCTCCGCGAGCGGGGGTGGCGGGTACGGGGGCAAGCCCGGCACGGGATCAAGATGGAGCGGCCGGGTAGGCGGCGGCCGATGATCCTGCCGCACCACCACGGCCGCCCGTACAACAAGAGCCTGAATCGCGCCATCGTCAGACAGGCAGGCTTCGACCCGAACGAGGTGAGAGCATGGATCTCACGGTCCAAGTCCGTGAAGAGGGGCCGGGATACTGGGCGCACGTTGTAGAGCTCCCCGGATGCTTCGCCTCAGGCACCTCGCTCGATGAGCTGCACGAGGCACTGGGCGAGGCGATCGGGCTCTACCTGTGGGAGCGCCCGGCGGAGCTCGGTCCCGAGCCGCTGCGGGTCGGCGAGATCGCCGTCAGGATTGAGGTTCCGGAGCAGATTTAGGGTTTTGCGCGTTCGGGTGGTCACCAGGGGCGGTCAGCTCAGCCGCGGTAAGGACCCTCGACGTATTCATCCAGCATCCGGGCCGCAGAGAAGCGCGGACCCAGTGATCGCAGCGAGGCCCGCATCCGCGCCACCCACGCGGAGGGCACGCCGTCGTCGCCGCGGTCGTAGAAGGCGGGGAGAACCTCCTCGTCGAGCAGACGGTGCAGGACCTCCGTGTCGCGTTCGTCCTGGGCATGCTCATCCTCGAGGACGTCGCCCGACAGCGCCCAGCCGTTCTCGCCGTCGTAGGCCTCGGCCCACCAGCCGTCGAGCACGCTCAGCTGTAGGCCCCCGTTGAAGGCCGACTTCATGCCGCTGGTTCCGCTCGCCTCGAGCGGCGGGCGCGGCACGTTCAGCCACACGTCGCAGCCGCGAACCAGCATGGCCGCGATCGCCAGGTCGTAGTCGTCCAGGTAGGCCACACGCTCGCCGACGATCGGGGCCCGCTTGAGACCGAACAGCCGCTGGAGCGAATGCTTGGCCTCCTCGTCCCGCGGGTGGGCCTTGCCAGCGAGCACGACCTGCACGGGGCGCTCGCCGCCGAGCAGCGACATGGTCCACTGCGGGTCTCGGGTCAGGAGATCCAGACGCTTGTAGGTCGCGACGCGCCTGGCGAAGCCAATGGTCAGCACGTTCGGGTCGAACACCCGGGCGGCGGCCTCGACATATTCGCGTACGTCGCTGCGCAGCAACCGGTCCTGCGTGCTGCGGGTGCGAACGAACTCGACAAGGTCGGCCCGCTGGCGCTGGCGCGCCGCCCACAGCTCGCCATCGGGAATGCTCTCGACGGACGCCCACATATTCGGATCCTGCACCCGGGCCACCCAGTCCTCGCCGAGGTGGCGAGACAGGAGCTCGCGCATCGGGGGCCCGATCCAGGTCGGCACGTGCACCCCGTTGGTCACGTGGCCGATCGGCACCTGCTCGAGTGGTCTCTCCGGGAACAGCCCCGACCACATCCGGCGCGACACCTCGCCATGGCGGGCGCTCACCCCGTTGGCGGCCCGGCTCAGCCGGAGCGCCGCCTGCGTGACGCCGAACGGCTCCCCGTCGCCATTGGGACTGCTACGCCCCAGGGAGATGACCTCGGGCTCTGGGAGCGCGAGCTCGCCGGCGGCGCCCGCCCTGGCAATCGCGTCACGCAGCTGTTCCACCGGGTAGGAATCGTTACCGGCCGGGACCGGGGTGTGGGTCGTGAACACCGTCCGGGATCGGGCGGCGGACACGGCCTCCTCCGGCGGCGCACCTCGCCGCACGTACTCGGCGGCGAGCGCGAGCGGGGCCAGCGCCGCGTGACCCTCGTTGAGGTGGATCACGCTCGGCTCGATGCCGAGCGCCGCCAGGGCGCGTACCCCGCCGATTCCGAGCAGGACGTACTGGGCCAGCCGGGTCGTCGGGTCGGCGTCGTAGAGTCGCGCCGTGATCCACCGCTCGATCGGCCCGTTGCGCGCGACGTCGGTGTCGAGCAGGAAGAGGGGGACGCGGCCGACGTCTACGCGCCAGATCTGGGCCGTTACCTCGGCGTCGTAGATCGGGATGCCAATCGTCAACGGCGCACCGTCGGCACCGGTCACCCGGGCGGCGGGGAGCCGCCACGGATCGGTGTCGATCCAGTATTCGTGCTGCCACCCACCGCCGTCGATCCGCTGGCGGAAGTAGCCCTTGCGGTACATCAGACCGACGGCGACCATCGGCACCGCCCGGTCGGAGGCCTCCTTGAGCAGGTCGCCCGCGAGTCCTCCGAGGCCGCCGGAGTAGATCGGCAGAGACTCGTGGATTCCGTACTCGGCGCACAGGAAGGCCACCGGGTGAGCCGGATCGAGCCCCTGCGCCGATGGCCGCTCCAGGTCGGCCGCGACCTGCGCCTCGAGCGCGCGCGCTCGCGCCACGACCTCGGGGATCTCCGCGACGAGGCGCAGGTCGGTCGAGCAGGTTTCTTGAAGAAGTCGCACCGGGTTCTCAAGCACGAGCTCGAACCGCTCGCGATCGATCGAACGGAACAGCTCGGGTCCGCCGGGCAGCCATGACCAGCGGTAGTTGTAGGCCAGCCGCGCCAGCGGTGCGAGCGCCGCGGGCACCCTCTGCGCCAGCTCGCTGACAGCGCGCTCCAGGTCGGCGCGGCCGTCCGTCAGTGTCACCCTGCCGTCGTGCAAGTGCTGGATTATTGGTCATGCTGCGACGCGCTGTGCTGAGACGTCCCAACCGTAGGGCCCAGGAGGCTGACCGCGACCGGCGCCTGGGCGTGCTCGCCTTCGGCGACTCGATCACGAACGGAGGTGGCGAGCTGCAATGGGGCGTCGCCCTGCACTCGTGGGCCCAGTGGGTGGCGACCGGCTTGGGCCTGCCGTTCACGAACTACGCTGTCGACGGAGCCCAGGTCGGCGATGTGCTGGGCGAACAGATCCCGGCCTTCGAGCTGCGGACCGCCGCCCCGGCCGCCCGCTACGACCTCGGCTGTCTGTACATCGGGGTCAACGACGTGCGATCGGTCGACTGGGACGCCCGACGCTTCGAGGACCAGTTCCGGGCCGCGCTGGACTATCTGGCCGAGCGTTGCGACCGGATGCTCGCGGTTACGGCGCCGCTCGACCTTGGGCGACCACGGGCCGGAGGGAAGGTCGAGGAGCTCGACGCGACGATCGAGCGCGTCGCCACCGACCTCGGTGCGCTGGTTCTGGATCTCCGCGAGCTGCGGGCTCGAAACCTGGTCATGGCCGACCACGTCCATCCGACCGCGTTCGGGCAGATCGCGATGGCCGAACGCGCGCTCGACGTGCTCGATCGGGATGGCCTGCCTCCGGCCGTGAGGCCGTCATCGCTGATTCGCTACGAGACCTCGCGCTGGCGGCGGCTCCGGGGCGACGTGACATACGCGTACCGGCATCTGAACGTGAGTCTGCGGGCGCTCGCGGTCAGTCTTTGGCTTCGGTGGCGGTGAGGGGGTCCCGCGGCCATCGTCGGCCCCGGCAGGTGGGCCGGCAGTGCGGTCGCCGCGCCGTGGCGGCCCCCGATGTGACAACCGCACGACCCACCCCTTCGGGGCCGGGAGGGGTTGGCGTCTCATAGCCGTATGGAGTCGAAACCTTGACCCACCCCCGGGTGCTGGGAGGGGTGAGTCGCCCCACCGCCACCTCAGCGCGGTCCCGCCAGCAGCCTTCTACCCGCCCTAATCGCCCCAGAAGTCGTCGCGCAGGACCTCGCCGTCCTTCTCGTGCCGGGGGCCGAAGACGAGCAGCTCGAGAGGTTCGTCGCCGGCCTCGAACGCCCGCGCAACCTCGGGGGCGACGCGGATCGCGTCCATCGGGCCGACGCTCAGGATCTCGTCGTCGAGCTTCATCCGCCCCTCGCCGGAGAGGACGACATAGATCTCCTCGGCCTGCTCGTGGCGGTGGGCGAACGCCTGGCGCTTGCCCGGGCGCACGATGTGGTAGGCGAGCCCGATCGTCTCCGCCCCCAGGTCGGTGCGCGGAAAGCGCGCCGCCTGGACCTCTGAGAAGCCGAACTTGGGCGCTACGTCCTCGACCTCGCGCAGGTTCTTCATTCCGTAATCCATGGGGGCGAGCGTACACCGGCGTCGGAGCGCCGTGGCGGGCCGTTGCCAGTGAGGGGGTGGCGATCAGACAACACACCCCCGCCGGCGATCAGGGGTCAGTGCCAGGATCGTCCGTATACGGCGACGGGACAACGAACCCCCCTCCGCCTGAGGGGGTTTGATGTCCCGTCGCCATCACTCACCCCGTGCCCGCCGCGTTCTCCTTGGTCGCCCCCGGCGCAGGACCCGCCCGCCGCCTCGTTGACGCCCCTGACCTGCATCTGATATATCAGCAGGGGTGAGAGCCAGCCGGGGACCAGGGGTGAGAGCCAGCCGGGGACCAGGGGTGAGGGGGAGCGAGTGATGACGGCCACGAACGGCTCGTCCCGCCTGCCGTCCTCCCAGCGGGTGGTGGTGATCGGCGCGGGGATCGTCGGCAACAGCGTCGCCTATCACCTGGTCAGGCTCGGGGAGACGGACGTGACGCTGCTCGACAAGGGGCCGCTGCCCAACCCGGGTGGATCGACGGGCCACGCCTCGAACTTCATCTTCCCGGTCGACCACTCCAAGGAGATGACGCTGCTGACGCTGGAGAGCATCCGCCAGTACAAGGAGCTCGACGTGTTCATCGAGAGCGGGGGGGTTGAGATCGCCCGCAATCGCGAGCGGATGCAGGAGCTCACGCGCCGGATGGGGTCGGCCGTCTCCTGGGGCGTGGAGCCTGTCTCGCTCCTGAACCCGGAGGAGATAAAGGAGAAGGTGCCCTTCCTCAATGAGAAGCTGCTGCTCGGCGGGTTCTACACGCCGGGGTGCGGCGTGGTCGATTCGCTGAGGGCGGCGACGATCATGCGCGAGCGCGCGGCCGACGGCGGCCTCACGGTCTCCGCCAACACCGAGGTGCTGGGGATCGACGTCGAGCACGGGCAGGTCAAGCGCGTGCGGACGACGCGCGGCGACGTCGAGGCCGAGCGCGTGGTGATCGCGTGTGGGGCCTGGAGTCCCCGGTTGGGGCGCATGGCGGGTGCCTCGATCCCGCTCACGCCGATGATCCACCAGATGATCGACATCGGACCGGCGCCGCGGTTCGCCGGGACCAGGGGCATGATCGAGTACCCGATCGTCCGCGACATGGACACGAACATGTACGAACGCCAGGAGGGCACGGGGCTGGAGATCGGGTCCTACGCGCACCGGCCGATGGCGCTCGACGCGGACGAGATCCCGTCGATCGAGGAGTCCGCGCTGACCCCGACCGAGCTCCCGTTCACCCAGGAGGACTTCGACCCCCAGATGGAGATCGCGCTCGACCTGATGCCCGAAATCGTCGCGGACGAGAGCGTCGGCGTGAAGTACGCCATCAACGGCGTGCTGTCGGTGACCTACGACGGGATGCCGCTCCTGGGTGAGACCGAGGTGCGCGGCCTGTGGTCGGCGGCGGCAGTCTGGATCAAGGAGGGGCCGGCCTCGGGGAAGACGCTGGCCGAGCTGATGCTGCACGGAGAGTCCGAGATCGACACCTTCGAGTCCAACGTCGCCCGCGCGTACCCGTGCCAGCGCACCAGGACCCACATCCGTGCCCGGGCCTGCGAGGGCTTTAACAAGATGTACGGGATCGTCCATCCGTCCGAGCAGTGGGAGTCCGATCGGCGGGTGCGGCTCTCGCCGTTCTATGAGCGCGAGCGCGAGCTCGGGGCGGTGTTCTTCGAGACCGCGGGCTGGGAGCGGCCGCACTGGTACGAGTCCAACGCGCCGCTCCTCGCGGAGTACGGCGAGCGCGTGACCCGACGCGAGGCCGAGTGGGACTCGCGCTGGTGGTCGCCGATCATCAGTGCCGAGCACCTGGCCATGCGAGACCGCGCGGCGATGATCGACCTGACCGCGTTCGCGATCTTCGACATCGCCGGCCCGGGCGCACTCGACGTCGTGCAGCGCGTGGCCATGCGCCAGATGGACGTAGCGATCGGACGCGTGGTCTACACACCGCTGCTCACGCCCAGCGGTGGCTTCAAGCAGGACCTGACGATCATGCGTCTGGCCGAGGACGTCTTCCGGATCGTCACCGGCGGCGCGTACGGGATGTCCGATCGCAAGTGGTTCGCCGACCACCTGCCGGCGGACGGCTCGGCCCAGATCCACGATCAGACCAACGCCTGGTCCACGCTCGGCCTGTGGGGACCCAAAGCGAGGGACATCCTCGCGAGCGTCACCAGCGCCGACGTGTCGGCCGAGGCCTTCCCGTTTGCCCGCTGCCAGACGATCGAGATCGGGCCGCTGTCGGTGCTGGCCTCGCGCATCTCCTACGTCGGGGACCTGGGATGGGAGCTGTACGTGCAGATGGAGCAGGGAGACCGGTTGTGGGAGATCATCGCCGAGGCGGGCGCGCTGCACGGCATCCTGCCCGCCGGGATCGGCGTCTACGGCACGACCGGGCGCCTGGAGAAGTGCTACCGCGCCTATGGGGCGGAGCTCGAGGCGGACTTCAACGTCGTCGAGGCCGGAATGGCCTGGGGCAAGGTCAAGGACCAGGACTTCATCGGCAAAGAGGCGCATGTGCGCCACCGCGAGGAGGAGCCCGCCGCCATCCTCTGCACGCTGATCGTCGACGACCACAGCTCGCCCACAAACGGGACCAAGCGGTACATGCTCGGCAGCGAGCCGATCCTCACGCGCGACGGACACCCGCTCACCGACCGCAAGGGGCGCCGCTCCTACGTGACCAGTGCTGGGGCCGGACCGTCGCTCGGAAAGCACATCCTGATGAGCTACCTGCCGCCCGAGCGAGCGATCGTCGGTGAACGGCTGGCCGTCCAGTACATGGGCGAGCACTACCCGGTGACCGTCGTGACGAACGACTCCACACCGGTGTTCGACCCGGAGAACATGCGCGTTCGCTCATGAACATCCTCGTCTGCGTCAAGCGGGTCCCGCTGACCGGAGGCAAGATTGTCCTGACCGAGGATGAGCGGGCGATCTCCACCCGCCACCTCGGCTTCACGATCAGCCCGCACGAGGAATGCGCCGCCGAGGAGGCCGTGAGGTTGATCGAGCAGCACGGAGGCTCGTGCGCGGTGCTCACGCTCGGGCCTTCGGAGGCCGAGGAGCAGCTGCGCGACATGATGGCCATCGGCGTCGATCGGGGCGTCCACCTGCTGACCGGGGATGAGGAGTGGGACCCACAGGCCACGGCGAGCGCGATCGTCGAGGCCATCCGGGCCGAGCCAGACCCTTTCGACCTGCTCATGTTCGGCAACGAGTCGGCCGACGCGGGCAACTACCAGGTCCCCATCCGCGTCGCTCAGGCGCTCGGCCTGCCGTGCGCCACCGGGATCAAGGCGCTGTCGCTCCACGACGGCCGGATCCGCTGTGAGCAGGAGGTGGCCAGCGGCCGCGACGTCTATGACCTCCCGCTCCCAGCCGTGGTGACGGTCAAGGAGGGCCTCAACCTACCCCGCTACCCATCGGTGCCGGGGCGGCTGCGGGCCAAGCGCAAGCCGGTGGCCACCTCGACCCCCACGCGGCCCGACCCTCGCCTGGAGCTGGTGCGGCTGCTGCTGCCTCCGGGGTCGGGCAAGCAGGTTCAGGTGCTGGGACACGGTCCCGAGGCGGCGCCGGCCGTGGTCGGCGTCCTGAGCGAGTTGGGGCTCCTCTAGCGATGGTCGTGGCCTTCATGGAGAGCGCCGGCGACGAGCTCTCGCAGCAGGCGCTGGCCTTCGCGGGCGGGCTCGGCGATGAGGTCCAGGCGGTCACCCTGGAAGGCATCTATGCGCCGCAGGCCTGGGCCGACTCGCTGGTCGGCGTGATCGGTGAGCATGTCGCCTCGGCCCTCGTCGGGCCCGGGAGCGACCGCGGCAACGAGGTGCTGGCGCACGTGGCCGCCGCCCTCGACCTGCCGATGGCCGCCAACTGCGTGTCAGCGACGCCGGGTGACCCAGCGACCGTGACGCGGTTGCGCTGGGGCGGCAGCCTGCTCGAGGAGGCGCGCGTTCACGGTCGGCCGCTGCTGGTCACCGTCGCCCCGCACGCCGTCTCGGCCGAGCCGGCCGAGGTCGAGATCGAGCGCCTGACGCCGCAGGCGGACGGTCGGGTCAGCGTTACGGAACACCTCCAGGCGGTCTCGGCCGGCGTATCGCTGGCCGACGCGGGGGTCGTCGTATCCGGCGGGCGCGGCGTCGGCTCGGCCGAGGGGTTCGCCGTGATCGAGGAGCTGGCCGAACTGCTGGGCGCTGCCGTCGGCTGCTCGCGCGCCGTGACGAGCGCCGGCTGGAGGCCGCACACCGACCAGGTCGGGCAGACCGGCACGAAGATCTCGCCTGAGATCTACATCGCCTGTGGGATCAGTGGCGCGACCCAGCACATGGCCGGCTGCAAGGGGGCCAAGAAGCTGCTGGCCATCAACCCCGACGCGGAGGCCTCGATCTTCGCCAGCGCCGACTATGGCGTGATCGGCGACCTGCACGAGGTCGTGCCGGCCGTCTCGGAAGAGATCCGGAAGGCGAGGGCGAGATAGCGTCGCTGGTGGCCGCGCTGGTGCTGGCCGCGGCCGTGGCGGTGAGCGCGTATCTGTTCGCAGTCCGGGTCGGCTTCCTGCTCGGGCTGCTACGGACCGCCCCGCCGCTGCCGCGGTCCGACCACGTGCCTGAGCGCGTCCGCAACGAGGGGACGATCGTGCTCGGGCAGCGCAAGCTGCTCCAGCGGCTGGGACCAGGCCTGGCCCACGCGTTCATCTTCTGGGGCTTCCTGGTCCTGCTGCCGACGATCCTGATCGCGCTGATCGGAGTAGTCGACAAGCGGGCGACGCTTCCGTGGCTCGGGCATCAGGGGTGGTACGCGCTCCTCGTGGACGTCTTTGCCACACTCGTGCTCGTGGGCGTGCTGGCGGCGCTGTGGATCCGCAAGGTCCAACGGCCACAGCGCTTCCAGGGCAGCCACCTGGGTGAGGCTGACCTGATCCTGGGCCTGATCGCGACAATCGTGATCAGCCTGCTGCTGTGGCACGCCACGCGGATCGCACTCGGTCTGAACGAGTGGCCGCGATCGTGGTCACCGGTGGCCAACGCGCTCTCGCACCTGTTCAGCGACGATGGCGTGACCCGCGTGCTCGAGCGCGTGTTCGTGTGGGTCCACGTGCTGGCGATCCTGACCTTCCTGGCCTACCTCCCGCGGTCCAAGCACCTGCACATCCTGTCCGCGCCGTTCAACGTTTGGTTCGCCCGCACGGGGCCGGCGGGGCGGTTGGAGCCGCTGCGATTCGATGATCCGGACGTCCCGGAGGACGAGCTGCGCTTCGGCGCCGGAACCCGGGCCGACCTGAACCGCAAGCAGCTTCTGGACACGTTCACGTGCACCGAGTGCGGGCGCTGCCAGGACGCCTGCCCGGCGTGGGGCACGGGCAAGACCCTGTCCCCCAAGCTGGTGATCATGGGGCTGCGCGACCAGGTGCTGGCCCTGGACGACGGCGCGCTCGTGCCGGCGGCGGTCCCGGAGGAGTCGGTGTGGGACTGCGTCACGTGTGGCGCCTGCGTGCAGGCGTGCCCGGTGTCGATCGAGCACGTCGATCAGATCGTCGATCTGCGCCGGCATCTCGTAATGGTGCAGTCCAGCTTCCCGGCCGAAGCGGAGCCGATGCTGCGTGACGTCGAGCGAGCGTCGAACCCGTGGGGCAAGCCGCAGACCGAGCGGTCGGACTGGGCTTCGGCGCTCGGGGTGCGGGTGCTTGAGCCCGGCGAGCCGGCCCCTGACTACCTCTACTGGGTGGGCTGCGCCGCGTCGTTCGACGAGCGGGCGCGGGTCTCGGCCGTGTCGACGGCGAAGCTGTTGCAGGCCGCCGGGGTCGAGTTCGCGATTCTCGGGCCACGCGAAAGCTGCACGGGCGACCCTGCCCGCCGGATCGGCAACGAGTACGTGTTCCAGGCCTTCGCCGAGCAGAACGTGGGCGTGCTCGACGAGGCCGGAGCGACGAAGATCGTCACCGGCTGCCCGCACTGCTTCAACACGCTGGCCAACGAGTACCCCGACTTCGGTGGCCACTACGAGGTCATCCACCACTCGGAGCTGCTGGCGCAGCTCGTCCGAGACGGCCGACTGAAGCCGGCCCGCGCCGAGGACCGCACGATCACATATCACGACTCCTGCTACCTGGCCCGCCACAACGACGTGCTCGAGGCCCCGCGGGAACTCGTCTCCGCGGTCGGAGCGCCCGTGGAGATGGCCCGTTCGGGCAAGCGCACCTTCTGCTGCGGGGCCGGCGGGGCCCACATGTGGATGGAGGAGCGGGGCAAACCGATCAACGAGGAGCGCGTGCGTGAGGCGGCGGGCACGGGCGCCCAGACGCTCGCCGTGGCGTGTCCGTTCTGCACCGTGATGCTCGACGACGGTGTTCAGAACGCGGGCGCAGCGCTCGAGGTGGTCGACGTGGCCACGCTGCTGGCCGAGGCCGTGCAGAGCAGCACAACACAACGCCAACACGATCGCTGACAACAATCCCGCGCGCGGTCGGAGACCACGAGAAGGGAGCAGGCTGGAGAGTTGATACCACCGGTCAGCCGATCTCCCGGATCGCCCGGCAGGGATTCCCGTAACACAGGTGGCCGGCGGGCAGATCGCGGGTGACCACGCTGCCCGCGCCGACCACCGTGTCGGCGCCGACGGTGACGCCGGGGCAGACGATGACGCCGGCGGCCAGCCAGGCGCCGGCCTCGATCACGACCGGCGCGGCGGTCTCGTCGCCGCGGCGGCGGGGGACGGCCTCCAGCGGGTGCAGCGCGGTGATCAGCTGGACATTGGGACCGATCTGAACGTCGGCGCCGATCGTCACCTCGGCGGCATCGAGGATGATCGCCCCGTAGTTGACGAACGTCCGGGCGCCCACGTGAGTCTGGTAGCCGTAGTCGCACTGGAACGGGGCCATCACCTCGGCGCCCTCGCCGAGCTCCCCGAGCAGCTCACCCAACACGGCCCGCCGCTGCGCAGTCTCGGCGAAGCTGAGCGCGTTGAAGCGCTCGCACAGCAACCGGCAGCGCCGTCGCTCGGCCAGCAGCTCGGCGTCGCCGGGCTGGTAGGCCTCGCCGCGCAGCATCCGATCCTTTTCCGACCCCACCCCTACCCCCGGACGCGTTCTCCGGACGGATCGAACAGGGGCTCGCGGACAACCTCCGCGTCGACCCAGGCACCGAAGATGTCGACCTCCACCGAGGCCCCGACCTCGATGGCGACAGGCAGGTAGGCGTAGGCGATCGAGCGCCCGACCGTGTAGCCGTACCCCCCGCTGGTGACCCGGCCGACGATCGCGCCGTCGATCCGGACGGGCTCGTTGCCGAGCGCCACCGACCGGCCATCGGCGAGCACGAGGCAGCGCAGCCGCTTGCTCGGGTCGCCGAGCGCATCGGAGCCGATGAACGCCTTGTCCTTCCGGACGCAGAAACCGAGGCCGGCTTCAAAAGGCGTCTCGTCCGGGGTGATGTCGGTTGCCCACACGCGGTAGCCCTTCTCCAGGCGCAGCGAGTCGATCGCCCGGTAGCCGCCGGCCAGCAATCCGTGGCCCCTCCCCTCCTCCCACAGGGCGTTCCACAGCCCGGCCCCGTACTCCGAGGGGCAGTAGAGCTCCCAGCCCAGCTCCCCGACGAACGTGAGCCGGAGCGCGCGGACGGGCACGTCGGCCACGGCGAGCTCCCGCATGCTCATATACGGGAACTCGAGGGGGTCAGCGGTCAGGGGTCCGAGGACCTGGCGCGCCCGGGGGCCCCACAGACCGAAGCAGGCCCAGGCGGCCGTCGTGTCGGCCACCCGGACGGATCCGTCGTCGGCCATGTGCCGCCGGATCCAGGCGATGTCGTGGGTGCCGAATGCCGTGCCGGTGACGATCCCGAACACGTCGTCCTCCAGGCGCGTGACCGTGCAGTCGCATTCGATCCCCCCGCGGCGGTTGAGCATCTGCGTGTAGGTGATCGCCCCCACGTCGCGCGCCACGCGGTTGTCGCACAGCTGCTCCAGGAAATCGGCCGCGCCCGGGCCGGCGACCTCGATCTTGGCGAACGAGGACTCGTCGAACAGCGCCGCGGCCTCGCGGGCCGCGCGGTGCTCGGCGCCGATCGCCGGCGACCAGTGCATTCCGGCCCAACCGTGCGGGCGCAGCGCGCCGTCCCCCTGGGCGGCGTTGGTCTGGTACCAGTTGACCCGCTCCCAACCCGACTTCTCGCCGAACGCCGCGCCGTGCTCTCGATGCCAGGGGAACACGGACGACGTGCGCAGGGGTCGGCCCGCGCTGCGCTCGTGTCCCGGGTAACGGATGTCGTAGTAGGTCTCGTAGACCTCCCGGGTGCGGGCCAGGGTGTAGCTGGGCGAGCGATACGCGGCGCCGAAGCGGCGGATGTCCATATGCCAGACGTCGAGCGCCGGCTCGCCGGCCAGGATCCACTCGGCCATCAGCTTGCCCACTCCGCCCGCGCCGGCCAGCCCGTGGGCGCAGAAACCGGCGGCGACGAAGAACCCGCGCACATCGCTCTCGCCCAGGCAGAACTCGTTGTCTGGGGTGAAGGCCTCGGGGCCATTGATGAGCCGGGTCACCGTGATCTCGTCCATGGCCGGCACCCGCCGCGACGAGTTCCGGGCCAGCTCCTCGAACCGCGGCCAATCCTCTTCTAGCAGCCGGCCGTTGAAGTCCGCGGGCACGCGGTCGAGCCCGTGGTCGTCCAGGGCCCAGGGGGCGCTCTGGCGCTCGTAGCCGCCCATGACCAGCCCCGCTCCCTCCTCTCTGAAGTAGACCAACAGGTCGGGGTCGCGCAGGGTCGACAGGTGCTCGCCCACTACGCGGTCCCGGAATGGCTGGGTCACCAGGTACTGGTGGGCGAACGGCACGACCGGGACGCGGACTCCGGCCAGACGCCCCACCTCGGCCGCGAACATGCCGCCCGCGTTGACGACGATCTCCGCCTCGATCGGACCGCGCTCGGTGTCGACGCCCCGGACGCGAGCGCTGCCCCGGGCGCGCTCCACCTCCACGCCCGTCACCCGAGTGCCGGTGAAGATCTGGCAGCCCCCGGCCCGTGCGCCGTCGGCCAGCGCGGAGGTGAGCAGCGACGGGTCCAGGTAGCCGTCGCTGGCCAGGTACGACCCGCAGCGCACACCATCGGTGACCATCAGCGGGAACAGCGCGCGGGCCTCCCCGGCGGAGATCAACTCGAGCGGGAGCCCGAACGTCCTGGCCCACGCGACCTGGCGCAGGACCTCCTCCTCGCGCTGGGGCGTGCAGGCCAGGCGAATGCCGCCGCACTCCACCCAGCCGCAATCGAGCGTCCGGTAGAGCTCCACCGAATCCATCATCATCCGCGTCAGCGAGACGCCGGCCCGGAGCTGTCCAACCAGCCCCGCCGAGTGGAAGGTCGAGCCGCTGGTGAGCTGGTTGCGCTCGAGCAGGACGACGTCGTCCTCGCCCAGCTGCGCGAGGTGATAGGCGATCGCGGTGCCGCCGACGCCGCCACCGATGATCACCACCCGCGCGCGGGCGGGTAGCTCACGCGGCGAGGGCATCGATGCTCTGCTCGAATCGCGGATCGGACGTCGTCCTGCGCAGGCGCGCGAAGTGGTGCTCGGCATAGCCGCCGAAATCGAAGTCGAGCTCGGAAATCGCCCCCTGGACGACCCCCCACACGGCCTCGCGGACGTCGGACATGGCGCGCATCAAGAACAGGGCGGCCGTCGCGCGGGCATCGGGCTCACGCTCGAGATAGGCGCCGAGCAGGCGCCGGTCGGCCTCGTCATCGAAGTCGTTGTTGACCGACAGGTTGCCGAGGTCGAAGAACCGGTCGCCCATGCCCGCATACTCCCAGTCGACGAGCATCAGCTTCGAGGCCGGGGCGCGAGCGCCGCCGTGGCCCGGCTCCGAGACGATCATGTTGGCGGTCAGGAGGTCGTTGTGGCACGGCACGGGATCCGACAGGGGCCGGGCCCCGGCGATCTGGTCAGCGACGGCGACGGCGTGCTCATACTCGGACGGGATTGCGCCCCCGCGCTCGCGCACGGTCGACGCGTAGGCCTGGGCCAGCTCGGGGACCCAGAAGCGCGCCGGCAAGACAGGGGCGCGGTCGTGAAAGGCGCGCAGGGCCCGGGCAGCCTCCCCGGGCGCCGCGGCCAGCTCGGCCGCGGTCGCGGCTCGGCAGCGGACGAACCGGGTGACGAGGCAGTCATGGTGCGCCGCGGCGACGGCCGGGGCGATGCCGAGGGCGGCGGCGGCGACGTTGGCCAGCCGCTCCGCGTCGCGGCTGATCCCGAGCAGGCCGGTGTCGCGGCCCGGGAGCCGGATCACGTAGTCCTGATCCCCGAGCCGGGCACGGTAGTTGCGATTGGTGATGCCGCCGTCCAGCGGGACCGGCTCACCCTCGGCGGGTCCGAGCTCCCGCTCCAGGCGGGCCACGATCGCTCGCAGCTCAGCGCTCAAACCCTTACGAACCCTACCGCAACTGATATATAAGTCGCATACATCCGCGTCCAAGCACCTGACCGAGGGGGGCCATCTTGTCTTCGATCAACGAGCACCCGGAGATCCTCCTGTACTCGCGCATCCGCAAGTCGCCGTTCTATTATGCGTCCCGGCGGCATGGAGTGGCGATGTACAGCGTGTACAACCACACCTACCACCCCCGACACTACGGCGATCCGGTGGACGAGTACTGGCACCTGCTGGAAGGTGTGACGCTGTGGGACGTCGGCGTCGAGCGCCAGGTCGAGATCACCGGTCCAGACGCGTTCGACTTCACCAACATGCTCGTCGCCCGGGACCTGCGCAAGTGCGCCGTCGGCCAGTGCAAGTACGTGTTCGTCACCGCGCCCGACGGCGGGATCATCAACGACCCGGTGCTGCTGCGCCTCGAGGAGAACCGCCTGTGGCTCTCACTGGCCGACAGCGACGTGCTGCTGTGGGCGCTGGGCGTGGCCCACAACTCGGGAATGAACGTCACGATCGCCGAGCCAGACGTGGGACCGGTTCAGGTCCAGGGGCCCAAGTCCAAGGACGTGATGATCGACCTGTTCGGCGAGAGCATCCTCGAGATCCCCTACTACTTCCTCCACAGCTACGAGCTCGACGGGATGCCCGTGATGGTCTCCCGCACCGGCTACACCGGAGAGCTCGGCTACGAGATCTACCTGTTCGAGGCCAGCAAGCGCGGGGAGCAGCTATGGGACGCCGTGCTGGAGGCGGGGCGGCCTCACGGGCTGGCCGTGATCGGCCCGTGCCACATCCGCCGGATCGAGGGAGGGATCCTGGCCTGGGGCGCCGACATGGGGCTTGACACCAACCCCTACGAGGTCGGGATGGGATACGACTGGATGGTCGACCTGGAACAAGGGGCCGACTTCATCGGCCAGGACGCGCTACGGAAGATCAAGCAGGAGGGCCCCCAGCGCAAGCTGGCCGGCGTCGAGATCGCGGGGGCCAGCCTCGGCTCCTACAACGATGGCGCGATGCCGGACTTCTTCCCGGTCAGCCACGACGGGGAGCTGGTCGGCCAGGTCACCTCGGCCTGCCACTCGCCGCGCCTGGAGAAGAACATCGGCTACGCGATGGTGCCGATCGAGCTGTCCGAGCTCGGCACCGAGCTCGAGGTGGAGGTCGACGGGGAGTCGCGCGAGGCCGTCGTCGTGGCCATGCCGTTCATCGACCCCAAGAAGGAGATCCCCAAGCAACAGCTCGCGGCCGAGCACTGACCGAGGCTCGGCCGAGCACCAACGATGCTCGGACCAGCCCTGACCGACCCCCAAAGCGTTCTGGCCGACTTCCTCCAGCGTCCCCGCCTGGAGGTCATACCGCTGGACGGGGTCGAGCAGGCGGTGCTCGAGCACGTCCCGCGGGAGCTGACGGTCACCATCACCTCCTCGCCCACGCGGGGCGTCGAGGCGACGATGGCCTTGGCCCAGCGACTGGCGGCCCACGGCTACCGGGTCGTCCCACACCTGGCCGCCCGCCTGATCGCCGACGAGGCCGAGCTCGGTGAAATGCTGGCCCGGATCGAGGCGCTGGGCGCGGGCGATGTGTTCGTGGTCGCCGGAGATCGGATGGAGCCGGCCGGGCCGTTTGAAGGCGCGGCCGACCTGCTTCAGGCCATGGCGCAGCTCGGCCACGGCCTGAAGGAGGTCGGCATCACCGGCTATCCCGAGAGTCACGCGTTCATCAGCGACGAGACGACGATCCAGGCGATGTTCGACAAGGCGCCCTACGCGACGTACATCGTCAGCCAGATCACCTTCGACCCGGCCGTGATCGCGACCTGGATCCGTCGGGTTCGGGCCCGCGGCGTCGAGCTGCCGATCCACGTCGGCCTGCCGGGTCCGGTGGATCCGGTCCGGCTGCTGAGCCTGTCGCGGCGGATCGGGCTGGGCGAGTCGGCGCGCTTTCTGAGACGCCATGGGAGCTGGCTGAGGCGCCTGACGCTCCCGCGGGGCTACCGCCCCGGAGCGCTGCTGGAGAGCCTGGCCCCGGACCTCGCTGCGCCTGAGAACAAGGTGGCCGGCCTGCACGTTTTCACCTTCAACGAGATCGCCCAGTCGGAGGCGTGGAGGCGGCGAGAGCTGGCCCGGCTCGCTCGGTGAATCGGTCCGGCTCGCAGACACACGTAAATCGACGCGGGCGCCCCCGACGGGGTATAGAATCACCTTACCTATGACTGATATATCAGTCAGCGGGCAGTCGGCGGCACGGGCACACGGCGGGCGGGAGCTGCTCGCCGACCGCGCCTATGCGGAGCTGCGCGATCGGATCGTGACGCTGCGGATCCCGCCCGGAGCGCCGATCGACGAGGACCTGCTCGGCAGCGACCTGGAGATGGGGCGCACACCGGTTCGTGAGGCGATCAAGCGGCTGGCGCTGGAGAACCTGGTGACCGTGTTCCCCCGCCGGGGCACGTTTGCCTCAGAGATCAACATCACCGACCTCAATCACATCTCCGACGTGCGGCTCGTGCTCGAGGGGCACGCCGCCTTCAGGGCCGCGGAACGGATCACCGACGCCCAGCGCGTGGAGCTCGAGGACATGCTCGGGCAGCTCGGGCGCAGCCGCGGAAGCGACGACGTCGAGCAGCTGATGGCCCTCGACGCCCGCGTTCATCGTTTCATCTACCGCTGCACCGGCAACCCGTACCTCGAGGCGACGCTGACCGGCTATTTCAACCTGTCGCTCCGGATCTGGTATCTGGTCATCGACCGCCTGCCGCATCTGTTCGCCCGGGTGCACGAGCACGACGACGTCCTGCGAGCGATCGCGGCCGGTCGCTCCGCACGGGCGCAGAAGATCCTGAGCGAGCACATCGCGACCTTTGAGCGCGAGATCAGGACCGTGCTCTGACGTTCTAACCTGAGGGGGTGGTCGGTCCGGTGAGCGCGGAGTGCAGATGACGGAGATCCTGGCCGACATCGTGCCTGAGGGCGAGCGGCTGGTGGAGCTCGCCCGGAGCGACGGTGCGACGCTCGCACTGCTGGGCGGGGTCGCGGTTCGAGTGCGCGCGTCGGAAGTTCCGCCGGCGCTCGACCGCGAGTACCACGATCTCGACTTCGCCGTGCCGAAGGGGCGGGGCGGCGATGCGGCCAAGCTGTTGCGCGGGACGGGCTACGAGCCCGAGGTCACGTTCAACGCGATGAACGGCAAGACGCGGATGCTGTTCCATGACCTCGAGCACGGGCGCCAGGTCGATGTCTTCATCGGCGCCTTCCGCATGTGCCACGAGATCCCGTTTGGCGATCGCCTGAAGGCCGGAGAGGCGACCGTACCGCTGGCCGAGCTCCTGCTCACGAAGCTTCAGATCGTCCAACTCAACGAAAAGGACGTCCGCGACACCATGCTCCTGTTCCACGGCCACGACGTCGCTGACCACGATGGCGACGCGGTCAACGGGGATCGTGTCGCCGCCCTGTGCGCCGAGGACTGGGGGCTATGGCGCACGATCACCGGCAACGTCGCCCGCTGCGCGGAGATGGTGGACGACTACGCGCTGCCCGACGCCGACCGAGCGCGGATCTCCGAGCGCATGTCGACGGTGCTGGAGCGGATCGAGGCCGCCCCCAAGAGCCGGGGCTGGAAGCTCCGGGCCAGGATCGGCGAGCGCAAGCGCTGGTACGAGCTACCTGACGAGGTCGTGCACTAGCAGGCGGTCAGCGGGACCGGGCGTCGGGTGTCAGCACGACCGTCTGGAGCTCGGTGAACGACTGCATCACGTGCGAGCCCCCCACCCGGCCGATGCCGCTGTCGGTTCCGGCCCGGCCGCCGAAGGGGAGGTGCGCCTCCCAGTAGTTGCTCGACTCGTTGATGTTGACCCAGCCGGTGTGGACCCGGTCGGCGAACTCGAGCCCGTGGGCCAGGTCGGCGGTGAAGATCGCCGACAGCAGCCCGTACGGGGAGGCGTTGGTGAGCGCGATCGCGTCCTGGAGCGAATCGATCGAGACCACCGGGGCGATCGGGCCGAAGGTCTCCTCGACCGCGACCCGGGAGTCGGCCGGCACGTCCGAGAGGACCGTCGGCTGCCAGTACAGAGAGGTGGCGAAGCCGTCCGCGCGCGAGCCCCCGGTGACGACGCTCGCGCCACGCTGCACAGCGTCGGCCACGTGCTCGTCCATCTTCAGGGCCACGGGCTCGTTGTTGACAGGTCCCATCGTGGTTGCGTCGTCGAACGGGTTGCCGAGGAGGATCCGCTCGGTCACCCGCCGGGCCAGCAGGTCCACGTACTCGTCCCGGACAGCGCGATGGACGAGGATCCGCTCGCCGGCCGTGCAGCTCTGGCCCGCGCACAGGTAGCACGCCGTCAGCGTCGCCTCGACCGCCGCCTCGAGGTCGGCGTCGTCCATGACCACGACCGGTCCGTTGCCGCCCATCTCGAGCAGCGCCGCCTTGCCGGCCGCGGCCTGGGCCACCTTCCGCCCCGTGGCCGTCGAGCCGATGAAGGCGACGCCGTCCGTCCCCGGGTTGCGGGCGATCTCGTCGCCCACTACGGGGCCCGGCCCGGTCACGAGGTTGAACACTCCGGGCGGGAGGTCGGCGTCGGCGACGGCGCGGGCGAGCGCGACGGCGCAGACCGCGGTCGACGGCGCGGGCGTCCACACGACGGCATTGCCGCAGGCCAGCGCCGGCGCGATCAGCTCGCCGGGCATCGTGTAGGGCCAGTTCCAGGGGCTGATCACGCCGACGACGCCCCGGGGGCGGCGGACCAGCAGCACGCGCTTGCCGGGCGAGAAGGAGTTGGGGAGCTCACCGCCCAGGCGCTTGGCGTCCTCGGCGGCCATACGCCAGTACTCGACCAGCTCGTCGACCTCACCGAAGGCCTCAGCCCGGAGCGGCTTGCCCTGATCCAGGGTCAGGGTCCGGGCCAAGTCGTCACGGCGCGCCTCGATGATGTCGCCGACCGCGTGCATCTTGGCCGCTCGCTCGAACGCGGTCAGCCGGGCCCAGCCGTCGGCCGCGTCACGGGCGGCGGCGATCGCGCGCGCAGCGTCGTCCCTGTCCCCCTGCGGGACTGTGCCGATCAGCTCACCGGTGGCCGGGCTGGTGGCGTCGAACGTCTCGCCGCTGGCGCTCGCCTGCCATCGGCCCCCGATGAACATTTCGCAGGTCCCCGCGGCAGGGGTTGTCTTTGCCTCGCCGCCAGCCGTTGTCCCAGCTTCGCTCGTGGCCATCGCTCCACCACCCCGATCGCATTGACACAGTTAGACGACTGATATATAACAGCCCAGATCAGGACTGGGTCAATTTGTTCAAGCGTGGGCAACCCGCCGGCGGACGGGGACCGTCGGTCCGTTCGGGTGCCCGTCGCCGTGTTGGACGAACCGCGCGGGCACGCGCGGGAGGAGGTTGATTGATGGCCACCGATACGACCGCGGCATCGTCTCAGAGCACCGACAGTCAGGACCTCGCCGGGTTCGGGTATAAGCAGGAGCTCGACCGCTCGCTGGGGAGCTTCTCCTCGTTCGCGGCCGGCTTCAGCTACATCTCGATCCTCACCGGCGTCACCGCCCTTTTCGGCCTCGCATACAGCTTTGCCGGACCCGGCGTGTGGTGGACATGGCCGGTCGTGATCGCCGGCCAGGGGTTGGTGGCGCTGTGCTTCATGGAGATGGCGGCCCAGTACCCGATCGCCGGCTCCGTCTACCAATGGGGCAAGCAGATCTCCGGCCCGCTCGCCTCGTGGATGACCGGGTGGATCTACATCGTCGGGGCGATCGTGACGATCACGGCCGTGGCGATCGACTGGCAGGTCGTGTTGCCCGCGGTCACCACGCACCTCCAGTTCTTCGGGAGCTCCGCCGACGCCGGCACCACGATCACCAAGGGCGGGGCGCAGAACGCGCTGCTGCTCGGAGGCATCCTGATGGTCATCACGACGATCATCAACATGCTCGGGGTCAAGCTGATGTCGCGCATCAACAACGTCGGGGTGATCTGCGAGCTCGTCGGCGCCAGCGTGCTGATCATCCTGCTGGCGTTCCACCTGCACCACCCCCCGTCGGTCATCGCCCATTCCTACGGCTACGGCGCCGGCCATCCTTGGGGCTATCTCGGCGCGCTGCTCGTCGGGGGGATCGTGAGCGCGTACGTGATGTACGGGTTCGACACCGCGGGGACGCTGGCCGAGGAGACCAACGACCCGAAGCGCAACGCCCCCCCGGCGATCATCCGCGCGGTCGGGGCGGCCGCCCTGATCGGCGGCCTGGTCATCCTGTTCGGGATCCTGTCCAACAAGAACCTGGCCGACAAGAACATCGGGCTGCTCGGGCTGCCGTACGTGATCAAGCAGGCGTTCGGCAACACGACCGGAAACGTGTTCCTGATCGACGCGGCGATCGCGATCTTCGTCTGCTGCCTGGCCGTCCAGACGGCCACAATCCGCATGATCTTCTCGATGGCCCGTGACAACAAGCTCCCGGCCGGGCCGGCCGTGGCGCGCGTCTCGGGCCGCCGTAAGGTCCCGATCATCCCCGCGCTGGTCACCGGCATCCTGGCCATCGCGATCGCCGCCATCAACGTCGGCAACCAGAGCGCGTTCGCCGCGATCACCTCGATCGCGATCATCATGTTCTACCTCTGCTACCTCGGGGTCACGTTCCCGATGCTGCTGCGCCGGTTCAGGGGGGAGTGGCCGCGGCCCGACCACGGCCCGTACTTCTCGCTGGGGCGCTGGGGCATGCCCGTGAACATCGTCGCGGTGACCTACCAGGTGCTCGTCGTGATCAACCTCGCGTGGCCCCGCGTCGCGATCTACAACGGTTTCGGAGCCCAGCACTGGTACCTAAAGTGGGCCGCCGTCCTGTTCATCGGAGTGATCTACATCATCGGCTTCCTCTACTACTTCCTGGTCCAGGTCAAGAAGCCACCGGGGGTTGTCGAGGAGCACCGGGCCGACATCCCCGCGGTAACCGCGTTCGAGCCGGTCCCGGCGCCGTTCGGAGACGCGGCGCCATGATCGACGCGGGCGAGTTCGACTATGTGATCGCCGGCGGCGGCACGGCGGGCTGCGTCGTCGCCGCCCGCCTGACCGAGGACCCCGACGTGACGGTCTGCCTGATCGAGGCCGGGCCCTCGGACGTGGACGACCCGCACGTCCTGCGGCTCGAGGACTGGATGTACCTGCTCGACTCCGGCTACGACTG
Organism: uncultured Solirubrobacterales bacterium; assembly: GCA_963704385.1. Classification (GTDB taxonomy): domain Bacteria; phylum Actinomycetota; class Thermoleophilia; order Solirubrobacterales; family Solirubrobacteraceae; genus Palsa-465. The sequence goes on along the minus strand of OY969904.1, from coordinate 1,922,378 downwards.
GGACTACCTGGTCGAGCCTCAGGCCAGGGGGAACAGCTTCCTCCGCCACGCCCGGGCCAAGGTCCTGGGCGGGTGCTCGTCGCACAACTCGTGCATCGCCTTCTGGACCCCCAAGGAGGACCTCGACGAGTGGGCGGCGACGGGCTGCGAGGGCTGGAGCTCGGCCGAGTGCTGGCCGCTGATCAAGCGCCTGGAGACCAACGACGGGCCCGGTGATCACCACGGCCGGGACGGCCCGGTCAACATCCGGACCGTGCCGCCGGAGGATCCGTGCGGAGTGGCCCTGCTGGAAGCCGCCGCGCAGGCGGGGCTGCCGACGTCGCGGTACAACGAGGGTTTCACCGTGACCAACGGCGCCGGCTGGTTCCAGATCAACTCGGCGCCGGACAACACCCGGATGTCGTCCTCACACGCCTACCTGCACCCGATCATCGGCAAGCGGCCGAACCTCGAGATCCGGACCGGATGCTGGGCCAAGCGGGTGGCGCTCGAGGACGGGCGCGCGACCGCGGTCGAGTACCTGACGCCCGACCTGCTCACCCAGGCCTCGGTCAAGGCCCGGCGCGAGGTGATCCTCAGCGCGGGCTCGATCGACACCCCCAAGCTCCTGATGCTCTCGGGGATCGGCCCCGGCGAGCACCTGCACGAGTTCGGAATCGAGACGCTCGTGCACTCACCCGGCGTCGGCGCGAACCTGGATGACCACGTCGAGGGCATCGTCCAGTGGGACGCCAAGCAGCCGATGATCCGCCACTCGACGCAGTGGTGGGAGATCGGGCTGTTCTCGACCTCCGAGCCGGGGCTCGACCGGCCCGACCTGATGATGCACTACGGATCGGTGCCGTTCGACATGAACACCGCGCGCTGGGGCTACCCGACGACCGAGAACGGCTTCTGCCTGACGCCGAATGTGTGCCGGGGACGGTCACGGGGAACCGTGCGGTTGCGCTCCTCCGACTTCCGGGACCGAGCCCGGGTCGATCCGCGGTACTTCACCGACCCTGAGGGTCACGACGAGCGGGTGATGGCCTACGGCATGCGGCTGGCCCGCAAGATCGTGTCCCAGCCGGCGATGGCGCCGTGGGCCGGAGCCGAGCTGGCTCCCGGGCCCGAGGCCCAGACCGACGACGAGCTGATCGACTACATGCACAGGACCCACAACACGGTCTACCACCCGGCGTGCAGCGCGCATATGGGCCCGGACTCGGATCCCCTCGCGGTGGTCGATCCGCGCCTGAGGGTCCGCGGCGTGCGCGCCCTGCGCATCGCCGACGGCTCGATCCTCCCGTTCCTGCCGGCGATCAACCCCTGCATAACGACGATGATGGTGGGCGAGAAGTGCGCGGACATGCTCAAGGAGGACGCGCGGGGTCGCGCGGAGACGGCCGCTCCGCCGGTCGCGGCCGCGGCGCCGGCGAGCGGTTGACCGCGGCGCCGGCGGCGCCCCCGGAGGTCAGCTCCTTCCTGCGGGCCCACCCGCCGTTCGATGCGTTCGACGCCGAGGCTGTCGATCGCGTGGCCGCCGTGGCCGAGGTCGAGTTTCACCGGGCCGGGACGACGATCTTCGGGCAGCAGGACGAGCCGGTGCAGTACCTGCGGGTGGTCCGGAGCGGCGCGGTCGAGATCGTCTATGACGGCCGCGTCCTCGACCTGCTCGAGGAGGGCGGGTTGTTCGGGCACGCCTCGATGCTCTCGGGGTTGCCGACAGGGTTCGAGGCCCGCGCGGCGGAGGACACGCTGTGCTACCGGATCGCCGCCGACGCGGCCCGCGAGCTGCTCGGCGCGCCCGCCGGGCTGCGCTTCGTGGCCCGGTCGCTGCTCGAACTGTTCAGCGAAACGGCGAGCGCGGTCGCCGAGGAGGAGGCGGTCGCCGATCCGGGGCAGCACCCCGTTCGCACGCTGATTCGCGATCCGCCCATCGTCTGCCCTCCCGAGACGCCGATCCGCGAGGCCGCCCAGACAATGACGGCGACCGGCGCCACGTCGGTCCTGGTCTATCTCGGCGACGGCTCGCTCGGAATCCTCACCGACCGCGACCTCCGCACCCGTGTCGTCGCCGCCGGGCTCAGCGGCGAGGAGCCCGTGTCGGAGGCCATGTCGGCGCCGGCCTATACCTGCCGACCGGACACCCTCGGAGGCGAGGTGCTGCTCGAGATGCTCGATCGCGGCTTCCGGCATTTCCCCGTGGTCACGGCCACCAACGAGATCCTGGGGGTCATCGACGACCTGGACATCCTGGCCGGGCAGACACGCTCGTCGTTCTACCTGCGGGCGCGAATCGCCCGAGCCGAGAGCCTCGAGGAGCTGGTCAGCGCGACCGCGGAGCTGCGGCCGACGGTGATCGCGATGACCGACGCCCGCGTCGCGGCCGCGACCGTGATGGCCGTCCACGCTGTGGTCGTCGACGCCACCACCAGGCGCCTGATCGAGCTGGCCATCGAGGAGAACGGCGAACCACCCGGCGAGTTTGCATGGCTGGCGCTCGGCAGCCAGGCGCGGCGCGAAACGGCCCCGAGCGCCGACGTCGACAGCGCGATCGTGTGGTTCGGCGGTGTCCCCGAGGCCGACATCCGTCCCTACCTCCAGTGGCTCGGCTCGAAGGTGACGGCCGGCCTGCAGGCGTGCGGCTTCCCTTCCGACGAGCACGGGGCGTCGGCATCGAACAAGCTCTTCGTTCGCTCTCTGGAGTTCTGGCAGCACGCCGAGCGCGGCTGGATCGCCGACCCCACGCGGGAGAAGGCGCTGATCCTGGTTTCGGTGCTCGTCGACAGCCGCCCGGTGTGGGGGGTGCACACCGGCAGCCCCGTCTCGGACACGTTCCGCCTGGCGCGGCGGAGCCCGGCCCTGCTTCGCCTGCTGGCCCGGTTCGCCCTCTCCCACCATCCGCCGACCGGGTTCCTGCGCGCGCTCGTGGTGGAGCACAGCGGCGAGCACCGCGGTCGACTGGATCTCAAGCACGGCGGCGTGATCCCGATCGTCGACCTGGCCCGTTGGGCCGGGATGGCGGCCGGCGTGACCAGCGCGTCGACGATCGAACGACTGCGCGCCGCGGCCAAGGCCGAGACGCTCCCGCCCCCTGAGGCCCACACGCTCGAGGACGCGTTCGAGTTCATCAGCCGGCTCCGCCTCCGCCATCAGGTCGAGCAGCTGCGCGCCGGGACCACCCCCGACGACTACGTCGACCCGGCCACGCTCAGCGGGCTCACCCGCGCGCATCTGCGCGAGGCGTTTCGCGCCATCGCGGCGATCCAGCGGCGAGTCGCGGCGGAGCTGAGCGTCGGGGTGGGATGAGGTTGGCGCTTCCTCTCGTCGCTCGGCGCAGCGCGCGGACCGAGGCGGCCGCGGCGTACGCACGCGCCCCGCTCCCACGCGGGAGAACGCACTGGCGTGAGGCGAGCTGGTGTGCGGTCGACTTCGAGCTGACCGGACTGGACCTCAAGACGGACGAGATCATCGCCTTCGGGGCGATCCCCGTGTCAGCCGGGCGGCTGCAGCTCGGCGAGGCCGTGTCCGGCCTGGTCCGGCCCGAGCGCGAGCCGCACGAGGACTCGATCCGCGTGCACGGGCTGCGGTCCATCGACCTGGAACGGGCCCCTCCGCTCGAGGTGGCGATCGAGCCGCTGCTGCGGGCCATCACCGGGCGGGTGCTCGTGGCCCACACGGCGGCGGTCGAGCGCGCCTTTCTCAGGCGTGCGCTGCGGTCGCAATCGGCGCGCCTGCGCGGGGCGATCATCGATACCGAGGTGCTCGGCCGGTTGTGGCTGTACGAGCGAGATGGCGCTCTGATCACGCGCCTGCACCTGTCGGAGCTGGCGAACGCGCTGGGGCTGCCGGCCGAGCGGCCGCACGACGCGCTGGGCGACGCGCTGACCACTGCGCAGGCCTTCATCGCGCTCGCCGAGCACCTCGACGCTTCGCGCGCGCAGACGGTGAGCGGCCTGGCCCGGGCCCGGCAGCGACTCGACGCGGCGCGGCGCTTCGATCACACTACGAGGCGATGAGGGGCGACTGGAAAGACTGGAGGCCGGCGATCTGGCTCGCGATGCTGGGCGTGGCCGTCGCGCTCGTGGTCAGCCCGTGGTACTGGGGCGCCCTGTTCGTGGGCGCCGCGATCGGCGCCGCGATTCGGATCAATCAACGGCGGAAAGCCGCAGCGCTCGCCGCGTCGTCGAAGTCGCGCGGGCGCCCCCGGCGCCGCTGACGCGTCACGGAGCCGCTGGCTCGACGGGCCCGTTCCTCGCTCCAGAGCCCACTATCTGCACCTCGGCGCCGAGACGTCTGAGAGCGGCCGCCGCCGGATGCTTGTCCGAGCGCAGCGGCCGGCGGCGTGCGGGCAGCAGCACCAGGTCGAATCGCTCCCGGGCCACGAGCTCGTCAAGCGGCGGGTCAGTCCCCTCGACCAATAGCCGGCACTCCGCCCGGCCACCGATCCCCCAGAGCAGCTCGTCCGCCTCCTCCAGCTCGTGGGCCACGGTGTCCCGAACCGCGTCGTTGTAGGCCGCGGCCGAGGAGACGCAGTGCATGTTGGGCGCACGGGGGGCAACGCTGACGACGATGACCGTGGCCTGCTGGTACTGGGCGAGGTCGCGAGCCAGCTCCACGGCCGCCAACCCAGCCCGCCCGGACTCGAACAGCACCAGGATCCGCTTGCCTGACTGCTGAGGCGGGGACGACGCGCTTGCCCGACCGACGGTCTGCATGTCGCTCAGTTGGACTGTAGCGGGGCCGAAGCGGTTGTCGGGGAGGGTGGGCCGACAGAGCGGTGGTGCCCGGCTGCCGCTGCCCGACAAGAGGGGGCGCAAGGGTTTTGAGCCTGGTCGAGAAACGGGAAGCATATTCCCGTTTCTCGACCAGGCTCGCTCGATCCGCCCGACTCCGTCCCCCTACTACACCGGCGCCGGCTGGGTCGTCCGCGCTGTGCGGCGACATCACGCAGATGCCGGGTCTGGCCAAGGAGTCAGCGGCCGTGCACGTGGACATCACCTAAACGGGCGGCACCGTCCGGCTGTTCTGGTGCCTCGTCAGGACTCGCGGACGGGGCGCTAGTAGTACCAATCCGGGCGTGGATCACAGCGCCGAGCGCCCGCTGGCCGAGCTGCTCTCCGAGGTCGCCAGCCACACGCCGGCCCCGGGCGGGGGCAGCGCGGCCGCGTGGGCAGGGGCGCTGGGCGCGGCGCTGGTGGAGATGGCAGCGGCGTATGCCGGCGATGACGAAGCGGCCTCGCGGGCCCGGGCCTTGCGCGCCGACCTGCTGGCCGCCGGCGATCAGGAGCTGCACTCCTACGAGCCGGTGCTGGCGGCGACGCGCGCCCCGGCCGGTGACCCGGGCCGCGAGCTGCGTCTGGCCGCCGCGCTCTCGGAAGCCTCGCGAGCGCCGCTGGCCATCGCCCGGGCGAGCACGGAAGCCGCCGAGCTGGGTGCCGCGGTGGCGTCCCGGAGCAAGCCGACGCTGCGCGGCGACGCGATCGCCGGCGTCCTGCTGGCCGAGGCGGCGACCCAAACGGCGTCGGCGCTGGTTCGGATCAACCTCGGGGAAGGCGAAGGAGATCCGCGCCTGGTCGAGATCGAGTCGCTGATGGGCCGCGCCGGGGCGGCACGCGACCGTGTCGGCGGTCGCGGCTGAGCGCGAGCGTCGGGACGCTAGGCGAGGCCCAGCAGCGACGCGCCGCCCGACGGCTCGTCGAGCTCGGCGTCGAGGCCCAGGCTCGCCCGCAGCTGGCTCTCGGCCAGGACCAGCTCCCGGAGCGCCGCGCGCAGGTCGTGCTCGGCCGCCTCCAGGTGGGAGCTCGTCTGAAGGCCGCTGTGGATCTCCTCGATGGCGATCCGCCCCAGCTGAGCCAGGGCCTCCTCCGTCAGCTCGACCGTGCGCGCCATCTCCTCGATCACGCTCTGGTAGCTGCGCGGCCCGCCGGTCGCTGGGGTTGAGGTCGCCTCAGAGGACACGTTCGCTCGCACCTGCAATATCACCAATTGCCCAGCAACGCAAGCAGCGTCACCGGTCACCCAGCGGCCGCCACGACCGGGCCGCGTCCCCCTGGCCCGCGAACGCCGAGACGGCGAGGCCCCCGTCGATCACGAGGTCCTCTCCGGTGACGTAGGCCGACTCCTGCGACAGGAGCCACACGATCGCCGCCGCGACTTCCTCGGCCGCCGCGACGCGGCCGGCCGGGACCACGCTCTCGACGCTCTCCCGCAGCGCCGCGCGCCCCAGCACCGGCGCGGCCATCGGAGTGTCGATCCACCCCGGCGACACCGAGTTGACCCTCACGCCGAGGTGCGCGTACTCGATCGCCGCGGCTCGGGCCAGCGCGACCACGCCGGCCTTGGAGACCGCGTACGCCGCCGCCCCGGGTTGCGGCTGGGTCGCCGTCACCGAGGCGGTCAGCACCAGCGCTCCGCGTGACTCGGCGAGCGCCGGCAGGACCGCCCGGGCGACCGCGTAGGCGCCGTTCAGATTCACCGCGATCGTCCGCTCCCACGTGGCGGGCTCGACCGCGTGGAGAGGCGCCAGGTGGTCCGGGAAGACCCCGGCGCAATGTGCCGCCGCGTCGAGGCCGCCCAGCGCCTCGCGCGCCTCCGTGATCGCCCCGGCGACGGCGTGCACATCGGACACGTCGCAGCCGACCACGTGGTCGGCCTCGATATCCACGGGGGCAACGTCGAGCGCCGCAACCACGTAGCCCCGAGCTCGTAGCGCGCTCACACAGGCTCGGCCCAGGCCGGACGCGGCGCCGGTGACGAGCGCCCGGCGGGACGCCATGCTCATGGGCGCCCGAGCGCCGGCCGGCTCATGAGCGCGCGAGCGCGTCGATCAGCCCCGGCAGCCGATCCGGGGCGGCGATCGGCGTCAGCACCGCGGTCGTGATCCCTCCATCGACGAACTGCTGGACGCGGGCCTTGACCTCGTCGGGGGAGCCGAAGATGAAGATCTCCCGAATCAGCTCCTCGGAGGCGAGCTCGACCGCGCGCTGGCGATCGCCGGCCTGGTAGGCCTCGACCATCGGGTCCAGCTGCTCGGCCCAGCCCAGCCAGCGGAAGAAGCTCGCGTACACCGGGACGCTCCCGTAGGCCGAGAACATCGCCCGGGCCATCGCCGTCCCCTGCTCGGCCGGCACCGGCAGGACGAAGAACCGGCACACCAGCTCGGTTGACCCCTGCTCGCGTCCCGCCGCGGCCTCGCCGTCGCGCAGCGCGCTGACCACCTGGGGCAGTCCCGACAGGGGAAGGAAGTTGGTGAACGCGCCGTCGGCCAGCTCGGCGGCCAGGGCGAGCATCTTGCCGCGCAGCGCGGCCAGCACGATCGGGACCGGCTCGGTGACCGGACGCTCGAGGCGCAGCCCGCCGAAGCCGCGCTCGGGCGGCGTCGAGAGCACCGGCCTGATCCTCTCGACCGCCTCTCTGACCCGCGAGAGCGGCCGCTCGAACACCATCCCGTTGAAGCGCTCGACGGCGACGTCGGAGGACGATCCGAGCCCGAGCACGAACCGCCCGCCGCTCGCTTCCTGGAGGGCCGCGGCCGTCTGGGCCAGGACGGCCGGACCCCGCGTGAACGGGTTCACGATCCCCGTGGCCAGGCGCATGCGCTCGGTCACCGGCGCGGCGATGGCCAGCGGGGTGAACCCGTCGACTCCGTTCGGGGTCTCCCCGGACCACAGGTCGTCATAGCCCAGCGCCTCGGCCCGCCGGTAGAGCTCCGGGTGATCGGACAGAGGCACCCCGCTGAACGGGACGGTCAGCGCCCAGCGCAGCTGCGGTCGGCCGTTGCCGGTGCTCACGCGCGCGAACCTATCAGCTGGCGGGACAGCGCTCCGGGGACCCCGGTCCCCTCGCGGAAGGCCCGCTCGGCGTCGAGCTCGGTGGCACTGGCCGCGCCCCCGATCACCACATGCGGCCGGCCGGCGACCTCGAGCGCGGCGGCCAGGGCGGCGTTGGGCTCCTGACCGGCGGCGAGGACCACCGTGTCCGCCCGGACCAGCCGCTCGGCACCCGAGGGGTCGCCGAGGACCACGCCGCCGGGCTCGATCCGCTCATACCGCACCCCGGTGAGCGTCTGCACGCCGGCCAGCTGCAGCGCCTGCAGCACGGCCCAGCGGGTCGTGGGCCCGATCCGGCCGCCCGCCCGGCGGCTCCTGCACATAAGGGTGACGGACTTAAACGGCCGCCCAGCCACCGGCGCCCCGCCGGCCTCGGCCGCGGGCGGGCGTCCATCGGCCGGGGGCGTCAGCCCGTGGGCCGCGTAGAACTGCCGGCGCGGGTCGGCAGCCGGGCGGTGACTGAGGAGATGGGCCACATCCACGCCGATCCCGCCCGCGCCGATGATTGCCGCGCTCTCGCCGCGCCCGTTCACGACCCCGTCGCTCAGCAGCTCCGCATAGCTGACCACGTGCGGGAGGTCGGAGCCGGCGAGCTCGATCGCCCTGGGCGCTACTCCGGTCGCGACGACGACGGCGTCGAAGCGCTCGAGCCCGGCGGCCTCTTGCACCCGGGTCCCGAGCCTGACGCGGACCCCGAGCCGGGGCAGCTCCGCCTCGAAGTAGGCGATCGTCTCGGCGAAGTCCTCCTTGCCCGGGATCCGGCAGGCCATCCGGAACTGCCCGCCGAGCCGACCGGCGGCCTCATAGAGTTCGACCTCGTGGCCGGCCACGGCCAGCGCCCGGGCGGCCTCCATTCCCGCCGGCCCCCCGCCGACGACCGCGACCCGGCTGCCGGCAACCGTGGCACTCGCTCGCGGCAGCTCGAGCTCGTGAGCGGCGCGGGGGTTGACCACGCACGACACGCGGCGATCGAAGACCGAACGGTCGATGCACGCCTGGTTGCAGGCGATGCACACGTTGACCGGCTCACCGCCCGACGCGCGGCTCTTGCGCACGATCTCCGGGTCGGCCAGGAACGGCCGGGCCATCGAGACGTAGTCCGCCTCCCCGGCGGCCAGCACCTTCTCGGCCAGCGGCACCGTGTTGACGCGATTGGAGGCGATCACCGGGACGCTGACCGTTCGCTTGACCGCGGCCGCCCACGGCACCCAAGCTCTGTGCGGAACCAGCGCCTGGACGGTCGGGACCCGCGCCTCGTGCCAGCCGATCCCGATGTTCAGAGCATCGACCAGGCCGTCGGCGAGTCGCCGCGACAGCGCGAGCACCTCCGGCTGGGTGGCTCCGCCGTCGACCAGATCGGCGCCCGAGATCCGGTAGACGACCGCCTGATCGACCCCGCAGGCCGCCCGCACTGCGGCGGCGACGGCCAGCGGGAAGCTCATGCGGCGCTCGCTGTCACCTCCCCACTCGTCCTCGCGGCGGTTGGTCGCAGGGGCCATGAACTGGCTCAACAGATAGCCCTCGGAGCCCATGATCTCGATCCCGTCGAAACCCAGCTCCCGGGCGCGGCGCGCGCCGGCGGCGAAGTCCTCGATGGTCTGGAGGACCTCCTCGCCGGTCAGCGCCCGCGGCTCGGTGCGGCTGTATGAGGAGTACACGGCCGACGGGGCGACCGGCTGCAGTCCGAAGGCGTCCCGGAAGGCGTAGCGCCCGGCGTGGAAGAGCTGGAGCAGGATCAGGGCCCCCGCCTCGTGCACGGCGGCCGCCACGCGCTCGAGCTTGCCGGCCTCCGCGTCGTCGTTGACGAAGCTGTAGTTGCGCCCGCCGGCCCCAACGCGACTGATCGCCGACCCTCCGGTGACGATCAGCGCTGCGCCGCCTTCGGCCCGCTCGCGATAGAACGCGGCCAGCGCGCGGCCGCCGTCGTCCTGGCCCTCGAGGCCGAGATGCATCGAGCCCATGACGACCCGGTGAGGCAGCGACAGCGGGCCGATGGCGCCCGGTCGCCAGACGTGCTCCAGCACGCCCGGCGCGTTCATGCCCGCAGCAGCTCCCGGGCGATCGTCGTCTTCTGGATCTCGGCCGTCCCCTCCTCGAAGCGCTGAGCCCGGGCGTCGCGGTAGACGCGCTCGATCGGGCTCGAGGACCAGTAGCCGCTGCCACCGTGGACCTGCAGAGCGCCATCGGTGACCCGCTGGAGCATCTCCGAGGCGAACAGCTTGGCCATGGCCGACTCGGCGGTCGCGCCCCCGTCTCGCTCCCAGAGGCTCGCGGCGTGCAGGGTCAGCCGGCGCGCGGCCTCGATGTCGGTGACCATCTCCGCGAGCCTGAACGAGATGGCCTGCCGCTCGGCGATCTTGCGCCCGAACGTCTCCCGCCGCTGGGCGTAGGCGAGGGCGAGATCGAGCGCGCGCTGGGCGAGCCCCACGCAGGTCATGGCCACGGCGATCCGGCTCGGTGCCAGGAAGCCGCTGAGCGCCACACCCAGCCCCTCCCCCTCCTGGCCGAGGCGATTGGCGACCGGGACCGGCGCGCGGTCGAAGACGATGTGGCCGTGGTCGGTGCCGCGCACCCCCATCGTCTCGGCCATCACCTCCGCCCGGACGCCCTCCCCGCGGGGCGGGACCATCAGCGCCACGGTTCCCTCGGCTCCCCGCGTTCCCTCGACCCGCGCGAAGCACAGCAGGTAGTCGGCGATCGTCCCGAACGTGATCAGGTGCTTCTCTCCGCTCAGGTAGTAGGTGTCGCCCTCTCTCACCACGCTCGCGCGGATGTCCGCCCCGGTGCCGGCCGTCGGCTCGGTGAGGGTGAAGGCGACCTTGATCTCGCCCGAGACGGCCGGCAGCACGAAGCGCTCGCGCTGCTCGGGGGTGGCGTGAGAATCGAGCGGCCGCCAGATGCCGTTGCAGACGTGGACGATCATCCGCACCGACGCGTGCGACATCGAGAACAGCTCGAGCAGCCTCAGGTAGCGGGTGAACGGGACGCCTCGTCCTCCGTACTGGACCGGGGCGGCGAGCCGCAGATAGCCGCGCTCGCGCAGCTGCACCCACAGCTCGAGCGGGACTCGGCGCTCGCGCTCGATCAGCTCCGCCCACCTCTCTCCCTCTCCCTCGACGTATGCGCGCACCTCGTCCTCGAGGGTCGAGAGGGCGGCCTCATCGACCGCCGAGGCGATCGGAGTCTGCGCAACGGGAGCTGTGGTCATGTCGGAACCGCCTTGTGTTCAGTGAGCTCGCGGGCGCGAGCGCGCAGCAAGTATTTCTGGATCTTGCCCGACGGCGTTCTCGGGAGCGTGTCGGACAGGACCAGGCGCTCGGGCCAGTAGGTCTTGGAGACCCTGCGTGCGTCGAGGTGCGCCTGCATCTGGGCGAAGTCGAGCTCGCCGCCCGGGCGGAGCACGACGAACGCGCACGCCCGCTCGCCCAGCCGCGCGTCGGGCATGGCGACGATCGCCACCTCCAGCACGGCGGGATGCGCGTACAGGAGCTGCTCGATCTCGGTCACCGGCACCTTCTCGCCGCCCCGGTTGATCACGTCCTTAACTCGGCCGGTGATCCGGACGTAGCCGTCGGCGTCGATCTGAGCCAGGTCGCCCGTGCGGTAGAAGCCGTCGGTGGTGAGCGCCTCGGCGGTCAGCTCGGGCCGGTTCAGATAGCCGGCGAACCGGCAGCCGGTGTCGACCTCGAAGTTCCCCTCCCGACCCTGGGCCCGCGGCCGGCCCTGATCGCCGACCACCCGTACCCGCACCCCGTGCAGCGCGCGCCCGTCGGCGCTCCACGCGCGCTCCGGCGGATCCCCGGGGGCGAACGCCGTGCCCAGGCAGCACTCCGTCGTCCCCCAGGCCCCGCCGACCTCCGCATCGAGCAGCTCGCGAGCCTCGCGGGCCAGCTCACGGGGGATGGCCGCGCCTGTGGCCACGAACGTGCGCAGGCTCGCGGGAGCCTCACCGCGGTCGCGCACGGCGGCGGTCAGGTCGGCGAGAAACGGCGTCGCCGCCTGGACGAAGGTGACGCCGAAGCGCCGGATCGCCTCCAGCCCGACCTCGGCGTCCCACACCTCCTGCAGCACCTGCGGCACGCCGAGCCGCAGGGCGATCCACATCCCGTACAGGAAGCCCGTCTGGTGGGCCAGCGGCGAGGGCACGTAGACGACGTCGTCGGCGCCGAGCCCGAAGTGGTGGATGTGCGCATCGGCCGCCCGCGTCAGCACCTCGTGGCGGTGGAGGACTCCCTTGGGCTCGCCGGAGGTGCCGGACGTGAACAGGAGCTGGGCGATCTGGTCGGGATCCGGCCGCCGCGCGGCGAGGCTCGCCGGGTCGGGCGCGACGCCGTCCACCAGCTCCCGGTAGCCCTGGTCGAGAACCACCACGTGCGGAGGCGCCGGCAGCGACCGGCGCAGATCGCCCGCCATCGACTCGTGGTCGCGGCCTCGGAACCGATCCGGGACGAACAGGACCCGGGCGCCGCTCTCGTGGAGCATGAAGCGCAGCTCGCGCTCGCGGAAGATCGGCATCAGCGGCTCACACACGGCACCGACCCGCAGGCAGGCCAGCGCGATTGACAGGAACTCGAGCCGGTTGGGCAGCTGGAAGGCCACCGCCTCGCCTGGGGCCACGTTCAGGGAGAGGAGCGCGGTGGCGACGGCATCGACCTCGCCGGCCAGCTCCCTCCAGGTCAGCTCCCTGACGGCCTCGCCGGCCCTGATCTCGACGACCGCTCGAGCGGCCGGCCGCTCGTGGGCGTGCCGGGCGAGATCGTCGAGGATGAGGGACCCGGGCTGCGGGGCGCGCGCGCCGTCGGGCCGGCCGTAGCCGCTCATCCCGCCGGCTGCGCTGAGGTGGCCACCGGTGAGGTGACGGCGGCGGGCACGCCGAGGGCGTTCATGTGATCGAGGAACTCGGGATAGGAGATGCGGTACGCGTACGGGTAGGAGAGCTCGGTCATCCCGGTGGCCGTCGAGCCGGCCACGGCCAGCGCCATCAGCACCCGGTGGTCATTGAACGACGACAGCTTGGCCCCGTGCAGCTCGTCGACGCCGTCGAAGGCCATGTCGTTGCCGTCGAACTGGACCCGGGCACCCATGCGCCGCAGCTGGAGCATCGAGGCCACGCGATCGGACTCCTTCAGGCGGACGTGGGCCACGTGACCGAGCACGCTGTGACCGCGGGCGCGGCTGGCCAGCGCGGACAGGATCGGGACCATGTCCGGGATGTCGCGGCAGTCGAGCCGGCCGCCCTCGGGCGGGCGCCCGTCGTGGTCCATGGCGATCGACCGCGAGTCCTCGGCCAACCGCATCGGCACTCCGGCCGCGCGCAGCGAGTCGAGCACCGACGCCTCGGGGTGGTCGTGGATCGCCACCGTGCTGTGGAAGGTGACCCGCGAGGGATGCAGCGCGCAGGCCGCCAGCCCGAACACCGCCGAGCCGATGTCGGGGGGCAGCTCGATCTCGGCCGGCGTCGGGCGCTGGCCGGGGGCGATCTCGAACCGGCGCCAGTCCTCGCGCACCGTCACGTCGAGCCCGAACTGGCGCATCATCCCCAGCGTCAGCTCGAGATACGGCCGCTCGTTCAGCTCCCCGATGACCTCAATCGTGGTCGGCTCCAGGGCGAACGGTGCCAGCAGCAGGAGGCCGGAGATCCATTGCGAGAGGGTCCCGTCGATCGACACCGTGCCCCCCCGGGGCGGACCGGGGTAGACGGTCACCGGCAGGCCCTCGCCGTTGGCCTCCAGGCGAACCCCGAGTCGCTTCAGCGCCCGGAGCAGCGGCCCGATCGGCCGGCGGCGGAAATACCGCTGACCGACGAAGCGAACCGGGCGGTCACCGAGCGAAGCGAGCCCGAGCAGGAAGTACAACGTCGTCCCCGAGCTTCCGACGGAGACCTCGTCCGCTACCGGCGAGAAACCGCCGCCGGTGACCCGCCAGCCGCGGCCCGCCGGGGCGATGCCCGCGCCGAGTGCTCGCAGCGCGTGAACGGTGAAGCTGACGTGGCGGGCCGACGTGCGCTCGGCGATCACGCTCTGTCCGGGCGCGAGCGCCGCCAGCATCAGCGCCCGGTGGGCGTGATACTTCGACGGTGGGATCGTGATCTCGCCCTCGAGGGGGGCCTGGGCCCGAGCTACCAGCAGCCGCATCGGCTTCTCCCCGCGACATCTGCGGCACGCACCGCGCGCAGAATAACGAGGGAAGCCGGCCGGGGCTGCGCGATTGTCTACGCGGCCGCCGAATCGGCCACGTCGGGGCCGGCCAGCAGCGGATCGGCGGCCAGGGCGTCGAGCGCCGAGCCGCCGGCTGCCAGCTCCTCCCACAGCCGGGTGAAGGCGGCCACCACGGACGGATCGAACTGCGATCCCGCCCCTCGGCGAAGCTCAGCGATGGCCTGCTCGGGTGACCGGGTGCGGGCGTAGGGGCGGTCGCGGGTCATGGCATCGAAGGCGTCGCACACGAAGACGATGCGCGCGCCGAGGGGGATCCGTTCGCCAGCGCGGCCGTCCGGATAGCCGTTTCCGTCCCAGCGCTCGTGGCTCGAGCGCACCAGTGCAGCCACGGGCGCCAAGGCGGGAGCGGCCGACAGGATGCGCTCGCCGATCAGTGTGTGCCGGCGCATGAAGTTCCATTCCTCTTGGTTCAGCGGGCCGGGCTTGTTGAGGATCGCGTCAGGAATCGACGCCTTGCCGATGTCGTGGAGGTCCGCGGCGCGACGAAGCTCGTCGAGCTCCTCGGAGTCGAGCCCCAGGCGGCGGCCGATCAGCAGGGCCATCCGCCCTACCTCTCGCACGTGGTTGTTCAGGGACGGCGCGCGGTCCCGCAGCACTTCCAGCAGCACCTCGTGGGTCTGACGTCCGGCCCGGCCGCTGCGGGTGTCCTTCTCGGCATACATACGGTCGTCGGTGATGCGCAGCGCCCGGGTCGGCGTGTCGGCCTCGGATGGGAGCGCGACCCGTCCGTGGGACGCCGAGACCGAGAACCCCTCGCCCTCGGCCCGCAGCGCCGCCAACGCGGCGGCGATGTGCATGTCGGCATCCCCCAGGTCGACGCTGAGCAGCACACAGAACTCGTCCCCACCCGGGCGATACGCAGTTCCCGCGCCCCCGAGGGAGGCCTGGAGGCGGCGGCCGAGATGGGCGAGCATGGTATCCCCGGCGAGATGCCCGAAGCGATCGTTGTAGGCCTTGAAGCCGTCCAGATCGAACATTACGAATACCGCCGTCGGCGAATCTACCCCGTGCGCGAGGGCGTGCTCGAGCTCGGTCTGGAGCTTGCGGCGATTGCCCAGGCCGGTCAGCGCGTCGGTGACCGCGTCGCGCTGGGATACGGCCAGAAGCGCAACGTTGTCGTGGAGGGTCCAGAGGGCACGGATGATCACCAGCAGGAGCGCTGCCCCGGCGAGCACCACGGCCACCGGGTGGACGTGATCGATCAGGCCACCGTAAAGCAACACGGCCAGAGCCACGATGGCGAAGGCGCCGGGAATGATCAGGCGCCGAACGCCGTCGACTCGCAGCCTCCTCGCCGGCTGATTGAACTGCCAGGCGGCGCAGGCCGAGAACCAGGCCGAGACCAGGTACAGGGAGTCGAGCACGCCGCCAACCTCGTAGGTGCCGTTCGCGTTCGCATAGGCATACGCCGTGTCGGCGATCGCCCACAGCCCGAGCCCGATTCCCAGAAGCAGCCAAGCGCGGCCAGGCCGCCACCCGGACAGGGCGAACACGCCGACGACGATCCCCAGGAGGATCATGTCCGCGACCGGATAGGCCAGGTTCGTCGCCACGGCCGCCGCACTCGCGTGGCTGGCTCCGCGCTCGATCTCTCCAAACGCGAGCGCGGAGATCACCGCGGCCGAGGTCGCGGCCGCGATCGCCCCGTCCAGCCACGTGCTCGGATCGAACCGCTCCATCCGCGCCCGCACGAGCAGGATGAGCCCGGTGTAGAGGAACGGATAGCAGAGCAGGTAGAACAGGTCCGCCAGTGACGGGATTGGCGGATTGCCCGAGTTACCGAAGGCAATCGAGTAGTAGATCTCGCCGGTGGCGTTGAACACGAACCCCAACCCCAGCGCCAGCCATGCGCTGCGCTCACGCCGGATCAGCCAGGCCCGGACCAGGCACGAGACCGCCGTCGCGGTGACGATCGCGTCGTAGAGCCAGTCCCAGGTGAAGTTGTCCAGCGAGTGGCCGCCCACCCCCAGCTGGCCGTGGGCGACGTGGAAGGCGATGGCCAGGGCACCGACAACCGCGCCAACCCGCAGGACCAGCCGGACCCCCGGAGCTAGGGGTTCGCCGGCGGTGAGCCGAGCGGCAGGTTCCGCGGGAGAAACGTATTCCATCCCGATGGTCATCGGCCCCCGCAGCCGTTACTTGAGGTCGATTGACCGCTCCTTGCGGGATTCTTCGGATCGGGTCCAGGATTCTTCGGATCGCCCCAGGATTTACACCCGCCCCGCCTCGATCGTCGCCTCACGGAGGCGTCGGGCCAGGGCCGGGGTGAGGGCTCCGCGCTCCATCCGCCAGCGCCAGTTCCCACCGGCGCGCGCTGGATGGTTCATGCGCGCCTCGCTTCCCAGGCCGAGCACGTCCTGGGCCTGGGTCATGGCCAGGCGCGCCGGCGACGACAGGGCCAGCCGGATCAGGGCCCACCACGGCTGGCGCCCGACGCGAATCCGACGCGCGTCGAGCTCCTGGGCGAGCACGGCCCGTGGCCCCGGCGCCAGCGACTCGTACCACCCGCACAGGGTGTCCTGGTCGTGCGTGGACGTGTAAACGACCCGGTTCTCGGCGTGGTTGGAGGGCCGGTGGGGGCTGTGGGGATCGTCCGGGTCAAAGCCGAACTCGAGCACGAGCATCCCCGGGAGTCCGAGCGCGTCGCGCAGTCGTTCCACCGCGGGCGTGATCACGCCCAGGTCCTCGGCCACGAACGGCAGGGAGCAAGCAAGCCCGAGCTGCTCGGCCACGGCCTCGAACAGCGCCCGGCCCGGCCCGCGCCTCCAGTGGCCGTCGCGAGCGGTGCGAGACCCGGCCGGGACCGCCCAGTAGGCCACGAACCCGCGGAAGTGGTCGATGCGAGCGACGTCGAACAGCTCGAGCGTTCGCCGCAGCCGCTGTACCCACCAGCGGTAGCCGCGTCGCTGCAGGGCGGGCCAGTCATACAGGGGATTGCCCCACAGCTGCCCGGCGGCAGAGAAGGCGTCCGGCGGAGCGCCGGCCACCAGCCCGCGTTGGAACAGCTCGGGGTGGGCTCGATGGTCAGCGCTTGCCGGGGCCACGTAGATGGCCACATCGCCCACCACGCGCACCCCGCGTTCCAGCCCATAGCGCCGCAACGCTGTCCACTCGCGCTCGAACCGGACCTGGTCGGCGATCGCCCCGCGGGTCGAGAACCGTTCCCAGTCGCCGATCCAGTCGGCCTGCCGCTCACGGAAGTCGAGCATCTCCGACGCCGACACCGGGGCCCGCGGGGCGCCCAGCAGCCCGGGCCAGGCGGCGAAGGCCGAGCGCGCCTTGTACGGCGATCCGTAACGGTCAGGTGGCCCCAGCGGCAGCACCTGCCACCAGGACTGGCCGGCGGCGGCCAGCCAATCCAGGAACCGGTACGCCTCGGGCCCGAGGCGACCGCCGGGCAGAGAGGTGACGTGCAGCAGGACGCCGCTGGAGCGCTCGATCATCCGGCGTGGTTTACCCGAATGGCCTGCGGGGTTATGTTCCAGACGTGACGATTCCCGAAACCGGGGCCAAACCGGCCCGGGCCCGGTCTCGGCCCAGACGCGTGGGTCCGGCCCCGACGCGCATCGTCATCCAGTACCCAATGCCGTCGGTCGACGACCGGCGCTACCCAGCCAAGCGCTGCGTCGGCGATCGGGTACGGGTGCAAGCCGACGTCTTCCGCGACGGTCACGAGCTCCTGCGCGCCGTGATTCGCTACCGCGGTCCCGGCGCCGGCAGGTGGCGCGAGGTGGAGATGCGGCGCATCGACGCGCAGCTGGGGGGGGTGCGCTGGGCGGGGACGTTCGAGGTCGGGCGGATGGGGCGCTGGGAGTACACGGTGCAGGCGTGGACAGACGTGTTCGGGACCTGGAGCGATGAACTGCGGCGAAAGCTCGAAGCGGGGCAGCACGACCTGGGCGGCGAGCTCTCGGAGGGCATCGTGCTGCTGCGAGCCGCCGCCGAAGCGGCCCGGTCGGCCTTGGACCGCAAGCTGATCGAGCATGCCCTGCGGACGCTCGAGGATCCCTCCGCCCCAGAGTCGGCCAAGCACGACGTCGCCCTCGGCCAGGAGCTGTTCGAGGCGGTCGAGCGAACTCAGGAACGCCACGGAACCGTCGACCTCGAGGAACCACTGGCCATCGAGGTCGACCGGGTCAGAGCTCGCTTCGGCTCGTGGTACGAGCTGTTCCCCCGATCCTGGGGTGGACTGAGCGGCGTCGAGAAGCGCCTCCCCGAGTTCGCCGCGCTCGGCTTCGACGTCGTCTACCTCCCGCCGATCCATCCGATCGGCCACACCAACCGCAAGGGGCGCGACAACGCGCTGGTCGCGGCACCCGGCGACCCCGGTTCGCCGTGGGCGATCGGGGACGAGACCGGCGGTCACGACGCCGTCCACGCCGAGCTGGGCACGATCCAGGACCTTCGATCGCTGACCAGGACGGCGGCCGAGCACGGTCTCGACATCGCCCTGGATTTCGCGATTCAGTGCTCGGCCGACCACCCGTGGCTGAGGCACCACCCCGAGTGGTTCCACCACCGCGCGGACGGGACGCTCAAGTACGCCGAGAACCCGCCCAAGCGCTACCAGGACATCTACAACGTCAACTGGGAGTCGCCGGACTGGCGCGGCCTCTGGGCGGCGCTGCGGGACATCGTCCTGTTCTGGGTCGACTCCGGCGTGAAGGTGTTCCGGGTCGACAATCCGCACACCAAGCCGTTCGCCTTCTGGACATGGCTGATCGAACAGGTGCACGCCCGTGACCGCGACGTCGTGTTCCTGGCCGAGGCGTTCACGCGCCGGGCGGTCATGCGTCACCTGGCCAAGATCGGCTTCAGCCAGTCCTACACCTACTTCACGTGGAAGAACTCGCGCTGGGAGCTGATCGAGTACGTCTCGGAGCTGGCCTACTCCGGCGAGCAGGAGTACTTCCGCCCCAACTTCTTCGCCAACACCCCGGACATCCTCCACGCCTACCTCCAGCACGGCGGCCGCCCGGCCTTCGAGGCCCGGCTGGTGCTGGCCGCGACATTGAGCCCGAGCTACGGGATCTACTCGGGCTTCGAGAACGTCGACAACGTCGCGGTGGCCGAAGGCTCCGAGGAGTACCTGCACTCGGAGAAGTACGAGATCAAGCACCGTTCGCTGACCGGCGAGCTCCTACCGCTGATCCAGCAGATCAACTTCGTTCGTCGCGAGCATCCGGCGCTCCAGCACTTCTCCAATATCGCGTTTCTGGAGACCGGGAACGAGGCCCTGATCGCCTACGCCAAGCAGTTCGATGGCGACACCGTCCTGACCGTGGTGAACATCGATCCCCACCAGACCCAGGAGGGGGTGGCCACGGTCCCGGCCAGCCTCGGCCTGCCCCCCAGCTTCACGGCCCACGATCTACTCTCAGACGAGCGCTTCCAGTGGCGCATCGGCCCCAACTACGTGCGCTTGGAGCCGGGCATCAGGCAGGCGCACATAATCGAAGTCGAGCACTGATCAAGCACATATGTCCGTAGGACCTCCAACACTCACCCACCTGCTGGCCGCCGAACGGGCGCCGGCGCGCCAGCCTGGCGTCGAGCCCGACGCCGACGCCCAGGCTCAGACCCGCCAGTGGTTCGAGGCCGAGCCACTGTGGTTCAAGCGCGCCGTGTTCTATGAGATCCACGTCCGCGGCTTCTATGACGCCAACGGGGACGGGATCGGCGACTTCCGCGGCCTGACCGAGAAGCTCGACTACCTCCAGTGGCTGGGCATCGACTGCATCTGGCTGCTGCCCTTCTACCGGTCCCCGCTGCGCGACGGCGGCTACGACATCAGCGACTTCACCATCGTCCACCCGGACTACGGGACCGTCGACGACGTACAGGAGCTGATCGACGCCGCCCACGCCCGCCGGATCCGGGTGATCGCCGACCTGGTCATGAACCACACCTCGAACGAGCACCCGTGGTTCCAGGAATCGCGCTCGAGTGCCGATTCGCCCAAGCGCGATTGGTACGTGTGGTCGGACACCGACGACCGCTACCCGGAAGCCCGGATCATCTTCGTCGACACCGAGTCCTCCAACTGGGCGTGGGACTCGGTGGCCGGGCAGTACTACTGGCACCGCTTCTTCTCCCACCAGCCCGACCTCAACTACGACAATCCCGAGGTCCAGGAGGCGATGCTCGACGTGCTGCGCTTCTGGCTGGACCTGGGGCTCGACGGCTTCCGGCTGGACGCCGTCCCGTACCTGTTCGAGCGCGAGGGCACCAACTGCGAGAACCTGCCCGAGACCCACGCCTATCTCCAGCGGGTGCGGCGCGAGATCGACGAGCGCTACCCGGACCGCGTGCTCCTGGCCGAGGCCAACCAGTGGCCCGCGGACGTGGTCGAGTACTTCGGCGCCGGGGACGAGTGCCACATGGCCTTTCAGTTCCCGGTGATGCCGCGGATGTTCATGGCCTTGCGGCGCGAGGAGGCGATCCCGGTCTACGAGATCCTGCAGAACACGCCCCACATCCCCGACACCTGCCAGTGGGGGCTGTTCCTGCGCAACCACGACGAGCTGACGCTCGAGATGGTCACCGACGACGAACGGGACTACATGTACAGCGAGTACGCCAAGGACCCGCGGATGAAGCTCAACCTCGGAATTCGCCGCCGGCTGGCGCCGTTGCTCGACAACGGGCGCGACGAGATCGAGCTGATGCATGCGATTCTGTTCTCTCTGCCCGGTTCCCCCGTCCTGTACTACGGCGACGAGGTCGCGATGGGCGACAACGTCTTCCTCGGAGACCGCGACGGGGTGCGAACGCCGATGCAGTGGACGGGTGATCGCAATGGCGGCTTCTCGCGCGCGGACTTCGCGCAGCTCTACGCGCCTCCGCTGATGGACCCGGTGTACGGCTACCAGGCCGTGAACATCGAGGCCCAGTTGCGCACCCCCACGTCGGTGCTGCGCTGGCTGCACCGGTTCATCGCACAGCGCAAGGAGCACCCGGTGTTCGGGTTCGGGACCTACGAACCGATCGAGGTCTCCAATCCCCGGATCTTCGCCCACCTGCGGCGGTTCGAGGACGATCTCATGCTCTGCGTCCACAACCTGGCGCGCTCGGCCCAGGCTGTCGAACTAGACCTGCGCGCCTATGAGGGGCGCTATCCGGTCGAGCTGTTCGGCCGCTCGCGCTTTCCCCGGATCGGGGAGTGGCCCTACCTGCTCACCCTGGGCGCGCGCGGCTTCTACTGGTTTGAGCTGGTCGAGGGAGCCGGGGCTCGCGATGACTGAACCGGCCCGGCTCGAGAGCCTCGAGATCGCGGAGCTGCTCGACGACGAGAGCCTGCGCGAATGGATCCAGGTCCAGCGCTGGTACGCCTCCAAGTCGCGCCCGATCGCCGGCGTCGAGATCGTCGAGCAGGTCGCGCTGCGGGACGACCCGCTGCTCCTCCTGACCCTGGTCCAGACTCGGTTCGCCACCGGGACGCACGAGCTCTACCAGCTCCCCCTGGCCCTGCACCCGGCCGCCGCCCGGGATCGGCTGGCCGCGCAGCCGATACCCGAGCTGATCGCCCGGGTCGCGGGCTTTGACGCCTACGACGCCCTCGCCGACCCGGTACAGGCCCACGAGCTGCTCAGGCGAATCCGGACCACGGACGAGATCCAGACCAGTGCAGGGGCGTTCAGCTTCCACCGGATCGAGGGCCACAGCGGCGTGGCCGACGACGCGCCCGCCCGGCTGATGGGGGTCGAGCAGTCCAACTCGTCCATCGTCTTCGACGATCAGCTCGTGCTGAAGGTGTTCCGCAAGCTCGAGCCGGGGATCAATCCGGAGCTCGAGATCCTGCGCTTTCTCACCGCTCGGGGCTTTCCGAACATCCCGCCACTGCAGGGCTGGTACGAGTACGACGGGCAGGCGTTGAGCTCGACGCTGGGCGTGGCCCAGACCTACCTGCCGGAGGCCACCGGCGGCTGGGAGCTGGCCCTCGAGGAGATCGTCGAGAGCCCCGACACCTTCCTGGATCGGCTGGGGAGCCTCGGCGGCGTGACGGCGCAGATGCACAACGTGCTGGCCTCGGACGCCGGCGACCCCGCTTTCTCCGCCGAGGCGCCCAGCCAGGAAGCGCTGTCGCTGTTGACCGCCTCGGTCGACGAGGACATCGAGCGGATCTTCGTGCGCCTGCCCGACGACGAGCGCGTGGCCCCGATCCTGGGCCGCGGCCAGGACGTCCGCGAGCGCCTGGCCGCGCGGGCCCAGCTGGGCGTGGGCGGGCGGGTGATCCGCACCCACGGCGACTACCACCTGGGGCAGACGCTCGACACCCCCGACGGCTGGGTGATCATCGACTTCGAGGGCGAGCCGGCCCGGGGCCTGCCCGAGCGCCGCCGCAAGCGCTCGCCCCTGCGCGACGTGGCCAGCATGCTGCGCTCGTTCGCCTACGTGACCTCGGCGGTCGAGATCCTCCGCGGGCGCCCGGCCCCCGAGGACTTCGAGACGCGCGCCCGCGAGCGTTTTCTGGAGCGGTACTTCGAGCACGTGGACAGCACCCTGCTGCCGGCCGGCGAGGCGGCGATCGTCAACCTGCTCTCGATCTACGAGCTCGAGAAGGCGATCTACGAGCTGCAGTACGAGCTTGACAACCGTCCCGACTGGGTTCCGATCCCGGTCGCCGGCATCCGGCGGCTGCTGGAATCCGCCTGAGCGGGGTATCAGAGGCGCCATGACCGCTGTCGCCGGGACAGAGCTGGAGGCGCTGGTTGCACGTGAGCACGCCGATCCCCACGCAATATTGGGAGCCCACCCAGCCCCCGCCGGCGTGGTGATCCGGGCCTTGCGGCCGGCCGCCCGAGCGATCACCGTCCACCTCGTCGACGACGGTACGACCGTCCAGCTCGAGCAGATCCACCCCGGAGGCGTGTTCGAGGGCGTGGTGGACGGAGCCGAGCTGCCGCTGCGCTATCGCCTCGAGGTCGACTACGGCGACGCCGGCACGTTCACGATCGACGATCCCTACGCATTCCCGCCGACGATCGGGGAGCTCGACCTGTACCTGGTCGGCGAGGGGCGCCACGAGGAGCTCTACGAGAAGCTCGGCGCCCACGTCCGGGACATCGACGGCGTCCACGGCACGGCGTTCGCGGTCTGGGCCCCGGCGGCACGGGCCATGAGCGTGGTCGGCGACTTCAACCGCTGGGACGGGCGGCTGCACGCGATGCGCTCGATGGGCGCGAGCGGCATCTGGGAGCTGTTCCTGCCCGGCGTGGAGCCGGGCGCGCGCTACAAGTTCGAGATCCTGGGCGCGGACGGCGAGCTGACGCTGAAGGCCGACCCCTACGCGCAGGAGGCCGAGCACCCGCCGCAGACGGCGTCGGTCGTGTTCCACTCCCACCACCAGTGGGCCCAGACCGATCTCGACTGGCTGGCTGCCCGCCGCGAGCAGCAGCCGCTCGCCCGGCCACTGTCGATCTACGAGGTGCATCTCGGCTCGTGGCGCCTGAACACGCTCGAGGACAACCGCCCACTCACCTACCTGGAGCTGGCCGACGAGCTAAGCGCCTACGTCAAGGACATGGGCTTCACCCACGTCGAACTGCTGCCGGTGATGGCCCACCCGTTCACCGGCTCCTGGGGCTACCAGGTGACCGGGTACTACGCGCCCACGCCCCGCTACGGCGGGCCCGACGACCTGCGGCGGTTCGTCGAACGCATGCACGCGGCCGGGATCGGCGTGATCCTGGACTGGGTCCCGGCTCACTTCCCGCGCGACCAGTTTGCGCTCGCTCGCTTCGACGGTACGGCCTTGTACGAGCACTCCGACCCGCGTCGCGGGGCCCACCCCGACTGGGGAACGCTGGTCTTCAACTACGGACGCCACGAGGTCCGCAACTTCCTGATCGCCAACGCCCTGTTCTGGCTGCGCGAGTACCACGTCGACGGGATCCGGGTCGACGCCGTGGCCTCGATGCTGTACCTCGACTACTCCCGCGAGGCGGGTGAGTGGGTTCCCAACCAGTTCGGAGGGCGAGAGGACCTGGAAGCGGTGGCGTTCCTCAAGGAGATGAACGAGGTGATCTTCGGCCGCGAGCCCGGGGTCGTCTCGGCGGCCGAGGAATCGACCGCGTGGCCAGGCGTGTCGCGGCCCACGTACCTCGGCGGACTCGGGTTCGGGTTCAAGTGGAACTTGGGCTGGATGCACGACACGCTCGGCTACTTCCACCAGGACCCGATCTACCGCCGCTACCACCACCACGAGCTGACCTTCTCGCTGATGTACGCCTTCAGCGAGAACTTCATCCTGCCCCTCTCCCACGACGAGGTGGTCCACGGCAAGGGCTCGCTGTACACCAAGATGCCGGGCGACCGTTGGCAGAAGCTGGCCAACCTGCGCGCGCTGTACGCGTACATGTGGGCGCACCCCGGGAAGAAGCTGCTGTTCATGGGCGATGAGCTGGCCCAGGAGGCCGAGTGGAACCACGATCGCTCGCTCGACTGGCATCTGCTCGAGCGCCCCGAGAACGCGGGGATCCAGCGCCTGGTGCGCGACCTCAACCGCCTCTACCGCGGCGAGCCGGCCCTCTGGGAGGTCGACTCCGACCCGTCGGGGTTCCGGTGGATCGAGCCCAACGACGCCGACGCCAACGTGGTCGCCTTCGCGCGCCGGTCCGCGGGAGGTGAGCGGGTGCTGGTGTTCGTGGCCAACCTGTCTCCGGTCCCGCGCGAGGCCTACCGGCTCGGGCTGCCGCGAGCCTGCCGCTGGCGCGAGGCGATCAACACTGACTCGACCTTCTACGGCGGGAGCGACGTCGGCAACCTCGGTGGCGTGGTTCCCGATCCGATCCCGTGGCACGGCCAGCCCGTGTCGGCCGAGGTCACACTCCCACCGCTGGCCGCGGTGTGGCTGGTCCCCGACCAGGAGTGAGCGCCGAGTACCCCTGGGAGCGGGCGCTCGGGGCGCGGCCGCTCCACGACGGTCGCGTCGAGTTCCGCGTGTGGGCGCCGGGCCCGCAGTCGGTGAGCCTGCGGCTGCGCGATCAGGAGCCGCCCGACAACGGCCGCGACCTCGCGCTAAACGACGCCGGGTTTGGGGTTTATGAGGTAGTCGCCCCGGCTCGCGCCGGGGACGACTACGTTTTTTTGCTCGACGGCCAAGCGCTCCCCGATCCCTGCTCGCGCTCTCAGCCCGACGGCTTGCGAGGACCCTCGCGGGTCATCGCCCCGAACCCGCAGATACCGCTCGCGAGACCGCTGACGCTCGATCGGCTCGTGATCTACGAGCTCCACGTCGGGACATTCAGTACCGAGGGCACGTTCGCGGCCGCGATCCCGTACCTGCCCGCGCTCGCCGAGCTCGGAATCACCGCGATCGAGCTCATGCCGGTGGCCGAGTTCCCTGGCGCGCGCGGCTGGGGTTACGACGGGGTCTACCTGAGCGCGGCCCAGTCCTCCTATGGCGGCCCGCACGGGCTGATCGAGCTGATCTCCGCCGCGCACGCCCAGGGCCTCGGGGTGATCCTCGACGTGGTCTACAACCACGTCGGGACCTCGGGCGTGAAGGCGCTCGAGGCTTTCGGTCCGTACTTCACGGGCAAGTACGAGACGCCGTGGGGCCGGGCGATCAACTACGACGATCCGGACTGCGACCCGGTCCGCGAATGGGTGTTGCAGAGCGCCGAGGGCTGGATCCGCGACTTCGGCGTCGACGGCCTGCGGCTGGACGCGATCCACGCCATCTTCGACTCGAGCGCCGAGCACATCGTTGAGGCCGTGGCGCGGCGCGCGCACGGAGTTCGTAAGGATGCGCTGGTGATCGCCGAGAGCGGACTGAACGACCCGCGGGTAATGCGCCCGCGCGGGCGGGGCGGCTACGCCTGCGACGCCGCCTGGTCCGACGACTTCCACCACGCCCTGCGGACGCTCGTGACCGACGAGCGCGACGGCTACTACGGCGACTTCGGACGCGTGGCTCAGCTGGCCAAGGCCTACCACCGGCCTCATGTCTACGACGGGATCTATTCCGCCTTCCGGCGCCGCCGCTTCGGCGCGCCCGCCGACGACGTGCCGGTGGAGCGGTTCGTGGTCTTCTCCCAGAACCACGACCAGGTCGGCAACCGCGCCTTCGGCGACCGGATGCCGCTGCCGGCCCGGCCGCTCAGCGCCTTCTGCACGCTGCTGGCGCCGTTCGTGCCGCTGATGTTCATGGGCGAGGAGTACGGCGAGACGGCGCCGTTTCAGTTCTTCTCCGACCACATCGATCCCGACATCGCGGAGGCCACCCGGGAGGGCCGGCGGGCCGAGTTCCAGGCCTTCGCCCAATTCGTCAACCAGGAGATCCCCGACCCCCAGGACCCGGCCACGTTCGAGCGCTCGAAGCTCCGCCGCGAGCGCGACGACGCTCTGTCGGAGCTCTACGCGCAGCTGCTGGCCGTGCGGCCGGAGCTGCCGACCGGCGACGCCGGCCCGATCGCCTTCGATGAGGGGCAGCGGTGGCTGCGCGTCCGCCGGGGCTCGTTCGAGCTGGTGTGCAACTTCGCATCCGAGCCGGTCCGGCTGCGCTGTGAGAACCAGCAGATCCGGCTGGCCACCGCCGCCGAGACCGCGCTCGAGCCGGCCCCGCACGTCGAGGCGGCCACGGACCTCGAGCCGGCCACGCATCTCGAGCCGCCCACCCCCCTCGAGCCGCCCACCCACCTCCTCGTCGCACCCCTTTCCGGTGTGCTGCTCCAGGATCTCCCTTCGTGACCGAGGTGTGGCCCGGCCGTCCGTTCCCGCTCGGAGCCACCTGGGACGGCAGCGGAACCAACTTCTCGCTCTTCTCCGAGCACGCCGAGGCCGTCGAGCTGTGCCTGTTCGACGACGACCTCGAGGAGACGCGAGTGGCGGTCACCCAGCGGCGGGCGCTCAACTGGCACTGCTACCTACCGGGGATCGGGCCCGGACAGCGCTACGGGTTCCGGGTACACGGTCCCTACGCCCCGGTCGAGGGCCAGCGGTTCAACCCGGCCAAGCTGCTGATCGACCCCTACGCCAAGGCGATCGAGGGCGTGGTCGACTGGGCCCACGACGCCAATGTCCTGCCCTACGTGCCCGACGGAACCGAGGAGGCGGACCTCGAGCTCGACGACGAGGACGACGCAGCGGCCGTGCCCAAGTCGGTCGTGATCGACGACGCCTTCCTGTGGGAGGGGGACCGCCCGCCCCGGATCCCGTTCGCCGACACCGTGATCTACGAGACACACGTCAAGGGCTTCACGATGCGCCACCCGGGCGTCCGGGAGGACCTGCGGGGAACCTACGCAGGCCTGGCCTCCGAGGACGCGATCGCATATCTCGTCGACCTCGGAGTGACCGCCGTGGAGCTGCTGCCCGTGCACCACATCAGCGACGAGGCGTTCCTCTCTGACCGGGGGCTTCGCAACTATTGGGGGTACAGCACGATCGGGTATCTGGCTCCGCACTCCGAATACGCGGCCACCGGACGCTGTGGCGAGCAGGTGCGGGAGTTCAAGGGGATGGTCAAGGCGCTGCACCGGGCGGGGATCGAGGTGATCCTCGACGTGGTCTACAACCACACCGGCGAGGGCAACCACCTCGGTCCGATGCTCTCGTTCAAGGGGACCGACAACACCTCCTACTACCGGCTGGTCCCCGACGACCCCCGCCACTACATGGACTTCACCGGGACCGGGAACTCCCTGAACCCGGTCCACCCGAGCGTCCTGCGGCTGATCATGGACTCGCTGCGCTACTGGGTCATCGAGTGCCACGTCGACGGCTTCCGTTTCGACCTGGCCGCCGCTCTGGCCCGAGAGTTCTTCGACGTCGACCGCCTGTCGGCGTTCTTCGACGTCATCCACCAGGACCCGGTCCTCTCGCAGGTCAAGCTGATCGCCGAACCCTGGGACGTCGGCCCGGGCGGCTACCAGGTCGGCAACTTCCCCGTCCTGTGGTCGGAGTGGAACGGCGTCTACCGCGACATCGTCCGCGACTACTGGCGAGGGCACGCCAACAACGGGTCGTTCGCCGAGCGCCTGTCGGGCTCGGCCGACCTGTACGAGGCCGACGGACGCGATCCGTTCGCCTCGATCAACTTCGTCACCGCGCACGACGGCTTCACGCTCGCGGACCTCGTCTCCTACGAGCACAAGCACAACGAGGCCAACCTCGAGGACAACCAGGACGGAACCGACGACAACCGCTCGTGGAACTGCGGCGCTGAGGGCGACACCGACGACCCGGAGGTGCTGGCCCTCCGCGTGCGACAGCAGCGCAACTTCCTGACCTCGCTGCTGGTCTCGCAGGGCACACCGATGCTGCTCGGCGGCGATGAGCTGAGCCGCACCCAGCACGGCAACAACAACGCCTGGTGCCAGGACAACGAGGTCTCCTGGTATGACTGGTCACCCGACCCGCGGGCCGCCGAGATGCGAGATTTCACCCGCCGGCTGATCCGCCTGCGCCGCGAGCATCCGGTCTTCCGCCGTCAGAGCTTCCTGCGGGGGGAGACGGTCGGCGGGTCGGAGCTCCCGGACGCCTGGTGGTTCCGCGCCGACGGGCGGAAGATGACCCGGCGCGACTGGCAGGGCGGCGAACCGGTCCTGGGCATGTTCCTCAACGGCCAGGAGATCCCCACTCCGGGCCCGCACGGGGAGGACATCGCCGACGACTCGTTCCTGCTGCTGTTCAATGCCCACGACGAGGATCGGACCTTCATGCTCCCGCGCCGGCGCTTCGGTGCCCAGTGGGCGCTTGAGCTCTCGACCGCCGAGCCGCTGCGCCCGGCGGGCAGCGTCACCTACGGTGCCCGCACGGAGCTGGAGGTCGTCTCGCGCTCGATGGTGATCCTGAAGCGGGTCTCTTGAGCTCGTCCGGCGCCGGGTCCGGGGACGGCGGCGTCGAGCTGAGAGCCACGTACCGGCTCCAGCTGCCATCCGGTCTGGGGTTTGCCGGCGCGCGGTCGCTCGTGCCCTATCTACGCGACCTCGGGATCTCGCACCTGTACCTGTCGCCCTCGCTCCAGGCGCGGCCCGGGTCCACCCACGGCTACGACGTGGTCGACCCCCGGCACCTGTCCTCGGACCTCGGCGGGCCGGACGAGTTCGAGCGCCTCGCGGCCACCACCTCCGCTGCGGGCATGGGCCTCGTTCTCGACGTGGTGCCGAATCACATGGCGGTCGACGATGCGAACCCGTTCTGGGCCGACCCCGAGCTGCGCGCGCGCTTCTTCGACATCGACCCGGTCACCGGGGCGCACCGCCGCTTCTTCGACATCGACGACCTGGCCGGCGTGCGCCAGGAGGACCCAGCGGTCTTCGAGGAGACGCACGCGCTCGCGCTCTCGCTCGTGCGCCGGGGCCTGGTCGACGGGCTCCGGATCGACCACCCGGACGGCCTCGCCGACCCGGCCGGATACCTGGCCCGGCTGCGGGCGAGCGGGGTCGAGCGGGTGTGGGTCGAGAAGATCCTCGAGGTCGACGAACGCCTGCGCGACTGGCCCGTGTGCGGCACGGTCGGCTACGAGTTCCTCAACGACGTGTGCGCGCTGTTCGTGGACCCGGCGGGCGAGCCCGCGCTGACCGCGCTGTGGGAACGCGTGTCGGGCGACAAGCGCTCCTTCGACCAGCTGGCGTTCGACGCGAAGCTCGAGCAGGCCCGCACCACGTTCACGCCGGAAGTCGAGCGGCTAGCGAGAGACCTCGGCTCGGACTTTGCTGCCGGAGTTCTGGATACGAGAACTGAATCAGCAAAGTTCGAGGTCGACCTGGCCCGCGCGCTTTCCTTGCTGCCGGTTTACCGGACCTACATGGGTCCGCGCGCGGGCCAGGTCGACCCAGCCGACCGCACCGCCCTCGCCCACCTCGACCCCGATTTCCAGCGACTGCTCCTCGAAGGCCCCCCGGCCTTCGTCACCCGCTTCCAGCAGACCACGCCGGCGATCACGGCCAAGGGCGTGGAGGACACCGCGTTCTACCGCTACGGTCGCCTGCTCGCCCTGAACGACGTCGGCGGCGACCCCTCGCGCTTCGGGATCGACGTCGAGCGCTTCCACCGCGGGTGCCTCGAGCGCGCCGAGCGGTTCCCGGCCGGCCTCCTGACGACGATGACCCACGATGCCAAGCGCTCGGGCGACGTCCGAGCCCGGATCGCGGCCCTGTCATCGATCGCCGAGGAGTGGACCGCCGCAGTCGAGCGCTGGTTCGAGATCACCGAGCCCCTGCGCGAGGACGGAGCGCCCGACGACGCCGACCGCTACTTCCTGTTCCAGACGCTCGCCGGCGCCTGGCCGATCGAGCTCGAGCGAATCGAGCGGTACATGGTCAAGGCCCTGCGCGAGGCCAAGCGCAACACCAGCTGGGTGCACCAGAACCACGACTACGAAGCCGCCGTCACGCGCTTCTGCGAGGGGCTGTACTCCACCCCGTCCTTCACCGAGCAGTTCGAGCCCTTCGCCACCCGCCTCGCCGCCCTGGGCGACCGCGCCGCCCTCGGACAGCTCACCCTCAAGCTCACGGCGCCCGGTGTCCCCGATACCTATCAGGGAGACGAGCTGCCGTTCCGGGCCCTGGTCGATCCCGACAACCGGCGGCCGGTCGACTGGGACTTGCGCCAGGCGATGCTCCGGCGGCTGATGGGCGGGTCGCGCCCGACGACCGAGACACGCAAGATGTTCCTGACACTGCGCCTGCTCGGCCTGCGCGCGCGCCACCCGGAGGCGTTTCTGGACGCCGACTACGAGCCGCTCGACGCCGGGCCGAGCACGTGCGCGTTCTTGCGCGGGGAGGATGTCCTGGTCGTGGTAGCAGTCCGTCCAACGACGCACGACGATGCGATCGCCGACGCCCCGGGGGGCGGCTGGCGCGACGTCCTGCGGGGGGAGGAGCGGTCGTTCGGGGGCCGCGTGGCGGTCGGGCGGGTGCTCGGCGAGGATGGCGTGGCGGTGTTCGAGCGGCTAGGTTCCGCCTGACTCCGGATGGCACGCCTACGACAAGCGGTCCTCGCCGCCCGCGACCTCGACGCGGTGGCCGGCCGGCTGCGCTCCACACTCTCGCTCGGCGAGCCGTTCTCCGACCCCGGCGTGGCGCACTTCGGGCTCCGGAACGCCGTGTTCGCGCTCGGGGACACCTTCCTGGAGGTCGTCTCGCCGGTCCGGGCGGACGCCGCGGCGGGACGGTTGCTGGACCGCCGGGGTGGTGACTGCGGCTACATGCTGATGTTTCAGGTCGACGACCTTCCCGCGGCCCGGGAGCGGGCGAGGAGCCTGGGCGTGCGCGAGGTGTTCGAGGTCTCGCTGCCGGACATGGCCGAGGTCCACCTGCATCCGGCCGATATGCGCGGGGCCATCGTGTCGCTGAGCCAGCCTCAACCGCCAGAAGCCTGGCGATGGGGTGGCCCGGGCTGGTCGGGCCGCGGCGCTCCGGCGCGCGTGGCCGGGGCGACCATCGCCGTCGCTGCCGCCGAGGACGTCGCCGCTCGATGGGAGACGGTGCTCGGAGCCCCGCCGGCCCAGGCCGGGATCCGGTTCCTCGCCGACGGCGCCGAGCCGGGTCTGGTCGAGGTGGCGATCGACGCGGAGGGCTTCCGTCCCGACCCGGTCGAGATCGGGGGCGTACGGTTCCTGTTCGCAGACAACGACGAGGAGAAGAGCTGATGACCGAGGTCGCGCTGATCGAGATCGAGGACGACGTCGCGCTGCTGACGTTCAACCGACCCGACCGGCTGAACGCGTGGACCCCTGAGCTGCAGACCCGTTACTTCGATCTGCTCGACGAGTGCGCGGCCCGGGAGGACGTGCGGGCGATCGTCCTCACCGGCGCGGGGCGCGGGTTCTGCGCCGGAGCCGACATGCAGGGCCTCGAGGCGCTGGCGGGCGGCGACCTCGACCGCTCGAGCGCGGCCTCGCCCGACTCCCGACCCGTCACCTACGCGCTCGGGATCCCCAAGCCCGTGATCGCGGCCATCAACGGTCCCTGTGCGGGGCTCGGCCTCGTCCACGCGCTGATGTGCGACGTCCGGCTGGCCGCCCGCAGCGCCAAGATCACCACCGCGTTCGCGCGTCGCGGGCTGGTCGCCGAGCACGGAATCTCGTGGATGTTGCCGCGTCTGGTCGGCCCCGCCCGGGCGCTTGACCTGCTGTTCTCCGGCCGGATCGTCCTCGGTGACGAGGCGGCCGATCTGGGGGTCGTCAACCGCGCTGTCGACGACGAGCAGGTCGTGACCGAAGCGCTCGCCTACGCGCGGTTGCTGGCCACCGAGTGCTCGCCGGCGAGCATGGCCACGATGAAGCGCCAGGTCTACGCCGACTACGAGCGCACGCTCGCCGACAGCCTGCAGGAGGCGAACCGACTGATGGTGGAGTCCTTCTCGGGAGCCGACTTCGCCGAGGGCGTCAGCAGCTTCATGGAGCGCCGGCCGCCGCGGTTCGCCCCGCTGTCGGTGCCGGCGAGCGCGGCGGGGGACGCGGCGCCGCTCGCCACGCCGGCGGCCACCTGATCCGGCTCGGTCCCGGCTGCAGCCTCGCTCACCCGCCCGCCGATAGGGTCCCGTCCCGACGATGCGCGTTCTGCTGATCTCCTGGGAGTACCCGCCGGTCATCGAAGGCGGCCTGGCCCGCCATGTGCGCAAGCTCTCCGAGCATCTGCTGGGCGAAGGGGTCGAGGTGCACGTCCTGACGCGCAGCGGCGGACATCTGCCGGTCGAGGAGGAGCGCCACGGGGTGATCGTGCATCGGGTGCGCGAGCCTCCGTTCCCCAGGGACGTGAGCGCGTTCGTGCTCTGGGTGCAGACCATGAACGCCGACATGGAGGCACTCGGAGACTCCCTCTGCGAGCGCCTCGAGTTCGCGCTCGTCCACTCCCACGACTGGCTCGTCGCCGGCGCCGCCGGGCGCCTCACGCGTCGGTTCGGCCTGCCCTGGCTGACGACCGTACACGCGACCGAATTCGGAAGGCATCAGGGCTGGATCCAGAATCACCCGCAGTCGCACATCCACGCCGTCGAGCGCTCGATGGTCCGGCGCGCCGACCGGGTGATCACGTGCTCGGAGTTCATGCGCAGCCACGTGGCCAGCGTGTTCGGAGTCCCGAGGCGGCGGATCACCGTGATCCCGAACGGGATCGACCCACGAGATCTGGAGCCCGTGGTCGAGGACCTGGCCGGACTGCGCGCCCGCTACGCCCGACCGGACGAGCGCCTCGTGCTCCTGGTCGGACGGCTCGTCTACGAGAAGGGGTTTCACCTGGCCCTCGACGCCTTGGCCCCGGTGGTCAAGGGTCTCGGCAACGTGCGCTTCGTGGTCGCGGGCACCGGCACGGCCGAGGCCGAGCTTCAGCGCCAGGCTCGGCGTCTCGGCCTCACCGACCACGGTTCGTTCTTGGGCTGGGTCGGCGACGACATGCTCCATTCGCTGTACCGGGTGGCCGAGATCGTGATCGTCCCCTCGATCTACGAGCCGTTCGGATTGGTCGCGCTCGAGGCCATGGCCTCCGGGTGCTTGTGCGTGGTGGCCGACACCGGTGGCCTGCGCGAGGTCGTCCCCGCCGATGGAACGGTCGGCCTGCGCTTCCGGTGGCGTGACGCCTCGTCCCTACGCAACGTCCTCGCCCGGGTCCTGACCGACGAGCAAGCGCGCACCCAGGTCGTCACCGAAGCCCGCGCGCACATGCTGCGCTTCGACTGGGGCGAAGTCGCCCGGCGAACCCTGGCCACCTACGTAGAGACGGTAGCCGCGAGCGAAGCGATCGGGTCCGCGGCCCTGAGCGTTCGCCCCGACGGGCGCCGCTAGCCCGGCTGCGCCGTCCCGGCGTCGCCGGCCTGAGCTGGCTCCGACGCCGTCTCGGCCTCGGCCCCACCCGCGGGGAGGGCCGACGGCTGCCCGCCGGGCCCGACCTCGGCCTTGAGCTTGGCCAGCTCGTCGTCTACCGCGGACTTGGCGCCGAGCTCATCGAGCTGGCGGTCCACATCGTCCTGCGGCGGCCCCAGCGCCGTCAGGTCCTCGAACGTACCCGCATCCTGCAGCTCCTGGACTGCCGACGCCCGGGCCTGCATCTGGTCGGTCTTGTCGATCGCGCGTTGCATCGCGGTCCCGACATCGGCCATGTCGTCCCCGAGGCCGGTGGCCGCCTCGGAGATGTGGACCTGCGCCTCGGCCGCCGAGTACTGCGCCTTGATGACCTCCTTCTTGGACCGGAACTCCTCGACCTTCGTCTGCAGCTGCTTCTCGGACGCGGTCATCTTGTCCTGCTCGGATTCGAGCTCTGTGATCTGCTGATCGAGCGAACTCGTCTCCTGGACGATCAGCTGCTTGCGCTCGATCGCCGCCCGGGCCAGGTCCTCGCGCCCGGCCGACATCGCCTCGCGGGCCTGGCCGTCGAGCTTGTCGGCCTGCTGGTGCAGGTCCTGCTCCTGGAGCTGCAGGCGCTTCTTGGACGTGACCACGTCGGCGATGCCCTTCTTGACGTTCTGCAGATCCTCGAGCTGACGCTCGTACGCGTAGTCCAGCGTCTCCTCCGGATTCTCGGCGTGATCCAGCATGTGCGAGATCTTGGCCTTGGTCAGCGTCGAGATCCGGCCGGAAAGTCCGGGCATTCGTCCCTCCTAGATGTCGTCGTTGAGCGGAGTCACCGCGAGCCCTGGAGCTGGGCCTCCAGCCGGCTCAGCGCGGCGATCCGCTTCTCCAGCGGCGGATGGGTGGCGAGCAACCCCTTGAGCGCGCCTTGGCGGCCCGCAGGGACGATGAAGAACGCGCTCAGCTCCGAGGCGGCGCGCAGGTCGCGGTTCGGGATCCGGGCGACCGTGTCACTGAGCTTCAACAGGGCCGAGGACAGCGCGCTCGGCCGGCCCGTGAGGATCGCCGCCCCGCGATCGGCCGCGTACTCGCGATAGCGCGAGAGCGTCCGCAGGAGCACGAACGAGATCGCGTACACGGCCACCGAGACCAGGAGCACGATCGCGAAGGCGCTGCCCTGGTTGCGGCCACGGCCGCCACCGAACAGGATCCCGAACCGAGCCAGGATCGCGGCGATCGAGGCGAAGAAGCTCGCGATCGTCATGACCAGCACGTCACGGTTGATCAGGTGCGTGAGCTCGTGGGCGAGCACCCCCTCGAGCTCGGCCGGCGTCAACAGCGACAGCAGCCCCGTGGTAACGCACACGGTCGCGGTCTTCTGCGAGCGCCCGACCGCGAACGCGTTCGGCATCCGCGCCTGGACCAGCGCCACCTTCGGCTTGGGGATGTCGGCCTGTACGCACAGGCGCTCGATCACCGAATGCAGCTCGGGCGACTGGGCCGGCGAGACCTGCTTGGCCCCCATCGCGGCGAGCGCGACCTTGTCCGACGTGAACAGCTGGGCCCCGAACAGGAGGGCCGCGATCACGACCACCGCGGCGAGCCCGGCGCCGGCGCTGATCAAGACCACGATCAGCGCGACATACACCAGCCCGAGCAGGAACACCGTCGTGAGCATCCGGGCCTGGAGGCCCGGATCGTGTCCGAAATTGCGTTGCGACATCAGAGCACCGATCTACGTTTGTGGGTTCATATGAAGCGTACTCCGGGCCAGACCGTCGCTTCCGTCCCACGATCCGCGCGCAGGGGCGGGCGACCCTCTAGTCCGCTTCGCGAGGGTCCATCGGACGGGTGTCGAGCGGCCGGACCGCTCCGTCCCCCGAATAGACGGTCAGCTCGCTGGGCCGGGCGAGCAGGCCGACGAGTCCGAACTGAAAGTCCGAGAAGGCCTCCGACCCGTAGTGCGTATCGAGCGCCTCCCGGCTCTCCCACTCGCTGACGAGCACGAACCGGCTCGGATCGGCCAGCGTGGCGGCGACGGTGTAGCGCCGGCAGCCCGGCTCGCCCTCTACCGACCGCTCGAAGCGCTGCAGCAGCATGGCCAGCTCATCCCGCCGCCCAACGATCCCGTACATATCGGCAACGGCGATCACGGGCATGCCAGCCAGCTTGGCAGACAAAGGTTGTCGGCACGGGCCCGAGCGATAAATCACGCAACCGGACTAGGCCGATCGTGGGGCGGTCGACAGGGTGCGGCCGCCGGGCACCGCGCCGCCAGGCCGGCCCGGAGTGCCCGAGCAGGTACGATCGCCCCGTGTCACGAGCGGATGCCCTGGTCGATGAGATCGCCAACGAACTGGCCACCTGGCCTGGTGTTCATGTCGAGCTGCGCCCGGATGGCGCGGCACTGGTCCGCTACGAGCGTGTCGAACTAGGCGTCCTGTATCCCGATCGTGGTGTCGCCGAGCTACCGGTCCTTGGACCGGAGCACGACGAGCTGATCGAGCACGGGGACGCCGAACCAGCCCAACTGACGCCTGAGTCGAGCGGGGTGAGCCACGGCGTCCACGGACCCGCGGACGTGACTGAAGTGCTCGAGCTGTTCGACCGCCGCTACCGCGACGTGCGCGGCGAGGACGATCCATACACCTCGCAGGACCCCGGCTGAGAAGACCGGCCGGCGCGCTCAGCCGTTGCCGATGACCCGCAGGATCACCGGGCGGGGGCTGTGCCGTGCGGCTCCGAGAACGACGGACATCTCATCCTCGCGCAGCTCGTCCGCGGCCTCGACGACGACCACGAGCGGCTCGAGGCCTGAGCCGGCCCGCTCGAGCACCCGTCGAACCTCCGCGGCTTCGCGCCGTAGCGCCTCCGGGGAGGGAAGGGACAGCACGACCTCGCCCTCCGGGGGCGCCTGGAGTCTGTCGTCGTCGTCGGCGGCCAGGATCTCGACGACGACGTCGCCGCCGGTGACGCTGGGCGGCGGTTGCGCGCTCAGCTGGACGGCGACGTTCCCGCCGCCGGCTACTTGCACGATGAGTACGGGCTGCTCGGCCATCGGTTCCTCGCTTCAGGAGCCTAGTCGTTCAGCCTCGCCGCCAGCTCGTGCAGGTGGCCGACCGACTCGTCGGCGCCCGGATCCTGGCGGGCGGGCGAGCCGGGTCCGTACTCGAGCGGACGGTCGACGAAGGCCGTCCGCAGTCCGACCGCGCGAGCGCCTGCGAGGTCGAAGGGGTGCGCGGCCACGAGCATGACCTGGCCAGGCGCAAGCCCGAGCAGGCGAGGCGCGGTCTGGTAGACCTCTGACCGGGGTTTGTACACGCCGGCCAGTTCCGCGGAGAGCAGGCAGTCAAACCGCAGGTCGCCGTGACGGGCTAGGTCGACCAGAAGGGCCACGTGACCGTTCGATAGTGCAGCCACGGTGTGCCGGCGGCGCAACTCCTCGAGCCCGTCCCTGACGTCGGGCCACGGGTCCAGCCGATGCCAGGCCTGCACCAGCTCGCGCTGGGCCTCTCCGGCCAGATCGAGGCCCCGCTCCGAGAGGAGGTCGCGGAGGGTGGCCAGCTGAACCTCGTCCAGGTTCGCCCAGGGACGCTGGCCGCTGTTGATCTCGGCCAGGGCGGGCCAGAGGCGGGCCCGCCATTCGGCGGCCAAATCCTCGGGGTCACCCGGCAGCCCGCTGTCGCCAAAGGCCCGGGAGATCCCCGAGCGCCAGTCCACCAGCGTTCCGAAGACGTCGAAACACAGTGCCCTCACGGCCACCCGAGGAGCCTACTCGGGGGCTCGGACCAGGCGGAGAGTCAGGCGGGCTCGGCCGAGTCCGCGGGGCGGTCGCCGTCGGGCCTTCGCTCGCCCGGGACCGACCCCCAGGTGAGCACAGACAACGGGCCCATGAGCGTGCGGTCCCGGCGCACGGGGGCGGATCCGGCTCGGGCATCCTCCTCGGCCGGACGCGAGACGACGTGCGTGACGGGCGCCCCGGTGAGTCGCTCGATCCGGGCCGGGAGCCCAGCGCGCATCCAACGGGAGGCCCCGATCGGGAGCGTGGAGACGATGATCTCGTCGAATCGCCGCGGGTCCCAGGCATCGATGGTCGCGGCCAGCGGATCGGGCGGGCCCACACTGCCATCGGCCTGCACGCCGACGGCCCGGATCTCGGCCAAGGCCTCCTGGAGCTTCTGCGTCGCGCCGGCCCGACCGCCTCCAAAGGGGGTCGCCGGAACGACCAGGTGAATCGTCGTCGGCCCGCTCTCGGCCCGCGTTCTCAGCGCGCTGAGCAACTCCTGTGATCGCGCAGTCACGTTGGCCACGACGAGAACCTGCCTGTTCCAGGGCATGCCGACCTCCAGCTGATGTAGCAGATGCCGTTGGCCCAACCCACTCTACTGACACCCAAGAGTGGCGAAACGGGGCGGGGCAAGCGGCAAACCAGGTCGATCGCAAGTGGCAGACCGGGTCGACGCAACTCTGGGCATTCTCGATGGTTACGAGAAGCCTGCGCGGGACCGCCAACCGACCCTGAAGGGAGGCGCTCCCATGCTCAACGTGCTCGTCCAGCACGCTCGCCGCCACGTGATCGCGTACATCGCGCTCGCGTGCTCACTGCTCGCGATGGGCAGTGCATCGTATGCAGCGCTGTTCATTCCGAACGGAGCCGTCGGCGAACCGCAGATCCACAACCACGTAATCGATCCGGTCAAGTGGGACCCCAACTACGTCACGGGCTTCGTCCGCCGCTGGGCCACGGTCAACGCGACCGGATCGATCGCGACGACCAGCCCGGGCGGACAGAGCACGTCCACCGGCACCGGCAACGTGGTTGTGACCTGGGGCGACGCGTTCGCCGGCTGGTGTGCACCAATCGCCACCGTCAAGGGCGGATCGGCGAGCCCACCCCCGACCACGACGACAACCACCACCCCAACGACCACGACCACCGCTCCAACGACCACGACGCCGCCGCAGACTCCTACCGCGGGCGGGTACGCGGACGCCTCGATCGTGCAGCGCAGCGGAGAGTCGACCCTGGTCGCCGTCGCGACGTATAACTCCCAGGGCCAGCCGGCGAACGAGCCATTCTCCGTAGCCGTCGTCTGCGGACCTGGAGCCGGATCAGGTCAGTCGTTCCCGACCAACATGCCCTGAGTCGGGCTGGGGCCCTGGGCGTGGCCGCAGGCTCCACGGAAGGAGCCCGCGGCTCGCCCCCCGACAGCCGGGGTGAATTGGCCGGTCCCGTTTTGTCGCGGTGGATGCGCCCCGCGGCCTACAAAGCAAACGGGGCCCGGCTCACGCCGGGCCCCGAAGGCAACTCGCCTGTTAGCGAGAGAGTAGCTCTCTCGGGCGACTACATCATCCCGCTCATGTCGGGCATCCCGCCGCCGCCACCGCCGCCGTCCTTCTCAGGAACCTCGGCGACGATCGCCTCGGTGGTGAGGATGTTCTTCGCGATCGACGCCGCGTTCTGGAGCGCCGAGCGGGTGACCATCGCCGGGTCGATGATGCCGGCCGCGACGAGATCGACGATCTCGCCACTCTCGGCATCGAGGCCCTGGCCCTTCTTGGCCTTGCGGACGTCGTTGACGACGACCGAGCCCTCGAGCCCAGCGTTCTCGGCCAGCTGGCGCAGCGGCTCCTCGAGCGCCCGATGGACGATCTGCTCGCCGGTGCGCTCATCCGGATCGGATAGCCCATCGGGCTTGATCGCACCCTGGGCCGACAGCAGCGCGACGCCGCCGCCGGGCACGATGCCCTCCTCGAGGGCCGCGCGGGTGGCCTGCAGCGCGTCCTCGACGCGATGCTTCTTCTCCTTCATCTCGGTCTCGGTGGCAGCGCCGACCTTGACCACCGCGACTCCGCCCGACAGCTTCGCGAGGCGCTCCTGGAGCTTCTCGCGATCGAAGTCGGAGTCGGTGTTCTCGATCTCGTTCTTGATCTGGTTGATCCGGCCCTTGATGTCGTTGCTGTCGCCGGCACCGTCGACGATCGTCGTGGTGTCCTTAGCGACGACAACGCGCCGAGCCCGGCCGAGCTGCGAGACCTGCGTGTTCTCGAGCTTGAGGCCCATCTCCTCGGTGATCACCTCGCCGCCGGTGAGGATCGCGATGTCCTCCAGCATGCGCTTGCGGCGATCGCCGAAGCCCGGGGCCTTGACCGCGACGCCGGTGAAGGTGCCGCGGAGCTTGTTGACGACGAGCGTGGCGAGCGACTCGCCCTCGACGTCCTCGGCGATGATCAGCAGAGGCTTGCCCGACTGGATCACCTGCTCGAGCACGGGCAGCAGGTCACGGACCGAGCCGATCTTCTGGTTGGCGATGAGGATGTAGGGATCCTCGAGGGTCGCCTCCATCCGGTCCTGGTCGGTGACCATGTAGGGCGAGATGTAGCCCTTGTCGAACTGCATGCCCTCGGTGAATTCGAGGTCCATGCCGAACGTCTGGCCCTCTTCGACGTTGACCACGCCGTCCTTGCCGACCTTGTCGATGGCATCGGCGATCACGTCGCCGATCTCCTCGTCGCCGGCCGAGATCGTGGCCACGCGAGCGATCTGCTCCTTGCCCGAGATCTCGGTCGACTGCTTCTCGATGTTCTTGACGACCTCGTCGACGGCCTTCTCGATGCCGCGCTTGAGCGCCAGGGGGTTGGCGCCGGCGGCGACGTTCTTCAGGCCCTGGCGAACGATCGCCTGAGCGAGTACGGTCGCCGTCGTCGTACCGTCGCCGGCCACGTCATTGGTGGCGGTGGCCACCTCGCGCACGAGCTGTGCGCCCTGGTTCTGGAAGACGTCCTCGACCTCGATCTCCCGCGCGATCGTGACACCGTCGTTGGTGATCGTCGGGGCGCCGAACTTCTTGTCGAGGACGACATAACGGCCCTTGGGGCCGAGCGTCACCTTCACTGCGTTTGCCACCGCGTCAACGCCCTGCTCGAGCGCCTTGCGGGCATCCGCGTCGTACTTCAGTTCCTTGTGTGCCATATCTGTTTCGGTTCTCCTCGCTGTTACTGGACCTTCGCCAGCACGTCGGACTCGCGGAGGACGAGGAGCTCCTCGCCGTCAACCTTGATCTCTGTGCCGCCGTATTTGCTGTACAGGACCTCGTCGCCCTCGGCGACGTCGAGCGGCGTGCGCTTGCCCGTGTCCTCGTTGACCTTGCCATCGCCGACAGCAAGGACCTTGCCCTTCTGGGGCTTCTCCTTCGCGGTGTCGGGCAGGACGATCCCACTCGCTGTGGTCTCCTCCTCCTCGATCGCCCGCACGATCAGACGATCGCCAAGGGGCTTGAGCTTCATCTATGCAACCTCCGGAATGGAAAGCGGAATGCAGGGGTATCTGGCACTCGAAGTGCGAGAGTGCCAAACAAGAATATAGCTACCTCTGGCCGGCTTTCAAGTGAATTTCTTGGCACTCGGGGGTTGAGAGTGCCAAGGAGGGCCGAATCGGGGCCGTGGCGAGGGCCGAATCGGGGCCGAGGGCGAGGGCCCGGATCCGGGCCGACGCCCGCCGATGGCCGCTAGTTCTGGGCCCCGCCCAGACCGTGGATGCGGTCGCGGAGCTCGGGGGCGTGTTCGATGATCTGCGAGAAGCGGACGACGGTGACGGTGTCGTCCATCTCGACCTTGCGCCCGTAGATCTGCTCGAGAAAGTGGACCATCTCGTCGATGCGGCGGAACTCGGGGTTGTCGTGCTCGATGTCGCGAGGGGAGAGGTCGCGCACGCGCTTGACCTCGACCTGGTCGATCACGGCGTTGAAGATCTTCTCGCGTGGAGAGTGCTGGTAGCCGATGGTCACGAGCACGCAGTCGTTCTTGCGATATTTGTGCGACTTGTCGCCGAGGCGGATCGTGGCCGTCTTGCGGCCACGCCGCAGCTGGTCGGCGAACACCGACGAGTAGAAGTTCAGGACGCGCACGGGCGCCAGCCTATCGATCCGACGCCCGGGGGAACAGTGCCCGTGGCCGCCGGGCGGGGGCCAGGCCGCCGGGCGGTGCCGGCGCGGCGACGGCCCCCGGGCCCCGCCTACCGTCCCTTGGCCACGCGCGCGAGTGCGCGGGTGATCATCTGCCGCTCGCCCTCATAGGTCAGTGACCGCTCGGCCTCCTCGAGCGGCATCCAGCGCACGTCGGCGATCTCGTGGTCGTGGCCCAGCTCGCCGCCCCGGTAGTGGAACAGGTAGAAGGCGACGCGCTTATCGATCGGGCGCCCCTTGCGCTCATAGGTGTAGCGGATCTCGCCCAGCTTCTCGATCGGCTCGGCCTCGGCCCCGGTCTCCTCCCGGACCTCGCGCACGGCCGCCTCGACTTCGCTCTCGTCGCCGTCCGGATGACCCTTGGGCAGCGCGAGCACACGGCCCTCCGCGCTGCGGCCGGCGGGGGTGATGACGATCACCTCGCCTCCGCGAACGACCACTCCTCCTGCTGAGAAGTCTTTGCGTCGGTTGCTAATAGACGTAGCGCTCCAGTGCCGCCGTGTCGTGGACGGTGAGCTTCCCGCGGCCTTGGGTGATTATTCCAGCGCGCTCGAGAACGGCGAGAAAGCGGCTGGCCGACTCGCGTGAAGAGCCGGCCAGCTGGGCGAGCTCGGCCTGGGTGGAGGTGATCAGCACGTCTCCGTCAC
Organism: uncultured Solirubrobacterales bacterium; assembly: GCA_963704385.1. Taxonomy (GTDB): domain Bacteria; phylum Actinomycetota; class Thermoleophilia; order Solirubrobacterales; family Solirubrobacteraceae; genus Palsa-465. Next base: position 1,880,000 of record OY969904.1, on the reverse strand, counting down.
CGGCGCCCTCGGCCCGGCCCGCCGAGGCCAGCTGGGCCAGGACGGTGGCAACCCGCCCCTGGACGGTCTGGAAGGACTGCCGCACCAGGCGCTCGTTGGTCTCGCGCAAACGGCTCGAGAGAGCCGAGATCAGCTTCACGGCGATCTCCGGATGCTCGCGCAGCATCACTCGCATGTCGCCGCCCAGGATCGCGATCGTGTCGGTCTTCTCAAGCGTCTCGACGGTCGCCGAACGCCGGTCGTCGTCGAGCACGGCCAGCTCGCCGAAGATATCCCCCGGTCCGAAGTGGGCGAGGGTGATCGAGCGTCCGTCGCCATGCGCGCGCACCGCGCGGGCCTGGCCGGAGTGGATCACGTAACACGTGTTGCTGGCGTCACCTTCGCGGAAGACGGTCGTGCCCGCCTCGAATCGCCGCTCGCTGGCCACCGCGGCCACACGAGCGAGATCCTCGGCGGCCAGGGTCGAGAACATCGGCACGCCATGGAGGAGGTGCGCGATGTGCTCGCTGCTCGCCGGCATGGCGAGCAGGAAAGCACACGCCGCACTACACCGTGTCCAGTGTCTGCTCGCGCCGGCGGCGCCGGAGCGCCGCGGCACCCCACCAGGCCAGGGCACCCAGGAGGGCGACCGGCACCAGCGCCGCGAGGGCGATCAAGGCCACACCGGCGGCGACGGTGAGGACGCGGCCGGCATCGTGGGCGGCCTTCCGGAGGGTGAAACCGCTCCCGCCGCTGTGAGACGGGACGACGATCACGGTCGGCGTGTTGATCGTGACCGTGATCTGGCTGAAGTTGATCCGTTGGTTCAGCTGCGCCAGGGTGGCCTGGTCGGAGGAGATCGACGCCTCGGCGTCGTGGATCTGGGCCGTCAGGCTGTCGATCTGCGCCTGCGTGGTGGCGTTGGCCAGCTGCTTGAGCAGCGAGGTCCGCAGCGCTCGGGCGTCGGCCAGCGCGCGCACGTCGCTCTCATACTGGTCGTTGACGTCCTGGGTGGTGTCGGTGCGCGAGGCCACCTGGGCGTAGCGCAGGGTCGAGAGGGCGGCCATGGTCTGCGGGAGCGACGAGCTGGGCACGCTGAGCTGAAACTCGGCGTATGCGCCTGGTCCGCCGGTGGCCGTCACGGTCGAGTTCGAGACGATGCCGCTGTACTGCCCGACGACGTCGAATACCTCCTGGGCGACGGCGTCGACGCGGCTTGAGGCGGTGGTCAGTTCGAGCTGGGCGCCCTGGACGATCTTGCGGCCGTTGGGCGGCGGCTGCAGGAGGACGCTTGGGGGCCCGCTCGAGGCGCCGACGCCGGAGGCGGTCTGGCCGGACGCCAAGGCGGTCTGGCCGGACGCGGAAGCGGCGCCGTTGGGCGCGGTGGTCGGGGCGAGCACGGGCGTGGTGGTGGCCAGCGCACGGGCATGGGTGGACGTCGCCGTTGCGGCCGTCTTCGACGCGGCGGCGTGGGCAGGCGCCCCCGCCAGTGGAGGCACGCGCGCCGGCGCGCCGCCGCGCACGACCGGCGCCGGCGACGACCCTCCCACCAGAACGATCGCCACGACGACCGCAGCCACAGCGGCCGACCCGAGCCCCGCGGCGGCCGGACTGAACCACAGGCGATGGCGACGAAGCCCAGCCGGCGCAGCGGCCGCGGTCCGCTGGGGCGCGAACCGGGCCTGCACCTTCTCGTCGAATGAGCGGGCGAACGCCTCGTCCATCACCGGCCGCTCGGCCGCCAGCAGCAGCGCGAGCTCGGCCAGGTCGGCGTGGCGCGGGTCGACCGCCTGACCGGCGAGGGTGGCGTCGATCGCGTCGAGCGCAGCCTCGACCTCGGGGTCGATCGGGGTCTCGTCAAGGCGTCGCATCACAGGCCTTTCTCAATTTCTCCATCGTCCGGTAGAGCAGCGTGCCAGCGTTGGACTCGCTGACGCCCAGGACGCGGGCCAGCTCGGCGTTGGACATGCCGGCGTGAAACTTCAGCGCGACGATCTCACGCTCTCGAACCGAGAGCCCCCCGAGCGCGGCCCGCACGGCGGTCCGGCGCAGCGCGACCTCGGCTTCGTCCCTGGCGGGCTCTTCACCAGGGTCCTCGGGGTCGCCGGCCAGCCGAGCCACCCGCTTGCGGCGACGAAGCTCGTCCAGCGCAGCGTTGCGGGCGATCCCGAACAGCCAGGCCCGCTCCTCGCCGCGATGTCGGTCGAAGGTTCGGCGGCGCCGGTAGGCGCGCTCGAAGGCCAGCTCGGTGACGTCCTCGGCGGCGGCGGGATCGCGCAGCAGCGTCGCCACGTACGCGTACACGTCCGCGCGACTGGAGCGGTACAGGGTCTCGAACCGCTCCCACGAGCTCTGTCCGCTTGCCAACCCCGGTGCCGACAAGGTCTCGATCACGTCGGTACTACGACGATCGGCAGATCCCATCACAGTGGAATAGTTCCCGAATTCCGGGCGAAGGCCAAGCTCGAGCTGGCTCGCGTGCTGTCTGGACTCGGCCGCCGGGACGAAGCCGAAGACGAGGCGCGCGAGGCGCTGGCCATCTCCGAGGCCAAGGGCGACCGCCCGGCCATAACAGACGCTAGGGCCGTGCTCGACCAGATGTGAGCTGCTACGCCAGCGCGGCGAACAGCCGCGGGTCGTTGGTGATCACCCCGGTCACCCCGACTGCCTCCAGTGCGCGGATCCGCGGAAGCTCGTCGACGGTCCAGACATAGAGCTCGCCGCCGGCCTCGCGGACGCGCCGGGCCAGCCGGGGCGTGACGAGCCGCCATTGGGCCATCAGGGCGTCGCAGTGGCCCGCGGCGATCGCCGCCGCGGCCCGCCCCGGGAGGGCCAGTCGCGCGACTTGGAGCGCGAGCAGCGCCGGGACCAGCGTCGCCCGGGAGCGGAACGGATCGCGGCGGAGCTTGGGCACCGTCCACCCGAGGCGTAGACGCGGCTCGGCCGTGCGGATCCGCTCGAGGCTTTCCCGGAACATGGTCGAGATCAGGGCCCGGTCGAGCATGCCGAACTCGCGCAACGCCTCCACAACCCGTAGCTCATAACCGGGCAGCTTGAGGTCGACGTCCAGCTCGATTCCCGCGAAGCGCTCGCCCGCGAGGTGGACCAGGCCTTCCTGGAGCGTGTGCGGCTCGCGCGAGGCGGCGTCCTCGTAGTCGTGGGCGAGCAGCAGCCGGCCGCCTCCGCCCCGCTCGGGTAGGACGTCGAACTCGATCATGTCCACACCCGCCGCCATCGCGGCGTCGAAGCTCGCGTACGTGTTGCCGGGGGCGATCAGGTCGGCGCCCTTGTGCCCCACGCGTCGCAGTGCTCCCGCGGTCATCTCCAGGCGAAAGGCTAGCCGCCGGCCCGGGAAGGCTTGGCCGGCCCGGGGCGTCCGTGTAGCTAGGCCGTTCATCGACCGGTTCTCGACCGTCGACGATGTCGCCTCGACCGTTCCCACCAGCGGACTGGCGTCTGGCGACCAGAACCCCTACGGCGTGGCGGTCGTACCGACCACCGCCGGAGCACTCGTCAAGGGCGACGTGCTGGTCAGCAACTTCAACGACCAAGGCAACGCCCAGGGAACGGGATCGAGCATCATGCAGGTCTCACCCGACGGGACCGCGTCCGTGTTCGCCGTGGTCCCGCAGCCGACGGCGACACCCGCGGTCGGCCTGACCACGGCGCTGGTGGCGCTGCGCAGCGGCTTTGTCATCGTCGGGAGCCTTCCCACGCCCGGCGGCGACCCGACCATGGCGGCGGCCGGCGCGCTGACGGTCCTCAACTCAGAGGGCCAGGTCGTCGAGACGATCGACCCGCCGGACATCAACGGACCATGGGACATGACCGCGCTCGATCACGGCAGGAACGTCACGCTGTTCGTCACCAACGTCCTGAACGGGACCGTCGGCGCAGGCCTCGGCGGAAGCGCCCCGGATGGGACCGTCGTCCGTCTCGGGCTCCACATCACCGGCGCTCAGGCTCCGGCGGTGGTCTCCAACACGATCATCGCCGACGGCTTCGCCGAGGAGCTCAACAGCAGCGCGCTGGTCATCGGGCCGACCGGCGTCGGGTTGGGCGACGACGGCACGCTGTACGTCTCGGATTCGGTCAACAACCGGATCGCTGCCGTCCCCCATGCCGTCACGAGGACGACGACGCTGCACGGCGCCGGCCTGACCGTGGCCGAGGGAGCACTGAGCGACCCGTTGGGCCTGACCATCGCCCCGAACGGGGACATCCTGACGGTGGATGGCAACGACGGCAACATCATCCAGACCACGCCAGACGGGGGCCGGCAGACGGTCAGACAGCTGATCGCCGACGGTGGCGGCGACCTGTTCGGGCTGGCCATCGCCCCTGGCAACAAGGGAATCTACTTCGTCAACGATTCGACGTCGGGCGCGGTCCAGAACTCGCTCGAGTTGTTCCACTGAACCGGTCGCGCTACCGCTGACACCCCGGGCACCAGTACGTAGTGCGGTTGGCATCGCCCTGCCCGCGCGCGGTCACCAGTACGCCGCAGCGTGGGCACGGGCGCCCGGCCCGCCGGTAGACCCGCGGCTCGATCGCGCGTGGGCCCTCTTGCGCTGAGCGCAGCATCCGTGGGCGGACGGCCTCGATCACGGCGAGGGCCTGGCCGTCGGGCACGGCGGACACGGCACGCCACGGATCGACGGCGGCCTCCCAGCAGCCCTCGGCCTTCCAGATGTTGCCGATCCCGGCCACGTTGCGCTGATCGAGCAGCGCGTCGCCGAAGGACCGGGTCTGGTCGTCGGCCCGAAGCAGGGCGAGGAAGCGCCGGCGATCGAATTCGGGGGCCAGCACGTCAGGTCCGAGCGCGGCCAGGCGCTGGTCCAAGCGGGTCCGGCCCTCGGTCAGGAGCTCCAGCAGCGGGCCGTCGAGCTCGGCGATCCAGTGGTCGCCGGCGCGCAGGACGAGCCAGGCCCGGCGCCAGGGACGCCGCTCCCGCGCGACCGTCCACGATCCGCTCATCCCGAGGTGCGAGTGGATCACCAGGTCGCCCTCGAACCGGACGAACAGGTGCTTGCCGTGAGTCTCGACGCTGCGCACGGCGCTACCCGCGAGGCGCTCGGGCCAGCGGTCCAGGGCGTGGCGCGGCTGCGGGGTCAGGATCTCGTCCGGGACGCGGCCTTCGAGCACAGGGCGGATCCGGTTGGCCGCCCAGGCAATGGTGTCGCCCTCAGGCACTGAGCGTCATGCGCCGCGGACCCTCCTGGAAGCCCAGGACGGCCAGCGTCGGCGCGAGCGCCGAGGTCATGGCGGGCTCACCGTCGACCTTCTCGACGGCCAGGCGCTTGATCCGGCCGGCGCGAACCTCGCCGACGAGCGCGGCCAGCGCCGCCTCGAGCCGCGGGTCGCCGGCGGCGACAAGCGTCTGTAGCGCGCGCCCTCCCCGCTCCACGTACAGAATCGGCTCGCCGTCCGTGGACACCACGTAGGCGCCGGCCGCCCGCGCCGCCTTCACGCCCTCGGGCCAGCCCAAGGCGGCGCCGAACGGCTGCGCCGGATCGACGGCGGCCAGCACCAGCGGCGCGACCTGCTCGGAAGACTGCGAGCGCAGCCGCTCGATCGCCCCCGGGAGCGCGAACTGGGCGCCGCCCAGGCCCTCGACGAAGTACCCGCGGCGGGCGAGCCCGAGCGTCTCCAGTTGCGACAGGTCGGGGTAGATGGCCGAGAACCCGCCGGGCACCCCCTCGGCCAGGACCTGCTCGCGGGTGAGCACCCCGTAGCGCTCGAGCAGCAGCTCCGCCAGCGCCCGGCGGCGGGCCGACGGATCCGCGGTGTCGGTCAGGAGCGGCGCGGTCAGCGACCAGCGGCCCTGGACCTGCGCCGCGGCTCCACGGCGACGCCGGGGTGAGAAGCGTCCGGAGCGCAGCATCAGGTCTCGCTGGCCGCGAGCCAGGGTCAGCCTCGGTGCCCGCAGCGGCGCGAACGCGTCATTGGTCACCTCTCCGCTCCAGACTAAATCCCAGAGCGCTTCCTGGAGGGCCTCGGGAACCAGGTCCACGTCGACGAGCAGATCGGTGAAGAAGCAGGCCCCGGCGCCGAGGCGGGCCCTGACCGCGTCGTGCTCGGGCGAGTCCGGCGGGTCGCCTTTGATCGGCGGCCGGCCCAGCACGGGGAGGTCCTCTCGGAAGTACAACGCGACCCGGCCCGAGTTGCGCCCGAGCGCGCCGGCGCCGAGCCAGACGACCTCGCCCGCGGCGCAGAGCTGATCCATCCAGGTCGGCGAGTACGCGCCCACGCGCCGGGGCAGCACGTCGCGCTCCCACACCTCGGCGGGCAGGGCCAGGCGCTGGAGCGGGACGAGCGCCTCGCGCAGACGGTCGACCCCAGCCCCGGAACCGGATCCCGCCCGCCCTCGGTCGACGTTCTGCCACGCGGGCAGGAAGCGGGCCAGGGCTCGCTGGTCGACGGGCTCGACCTCCTTGCGCAGGACGGCGAGCGAGGCCCGGCGCAGCCGGCGCAGAACCTCCGGGTCGCACCATTCGCGTTCGCTCCCGCCGGGGCGAAGCTCGCCCCGGATCAGCTGGCCCGAGCGTTCGAGCTCGGCCAGCGCCGGACCGAAGTCGACGCCGTACCGGGCCCGGAGATCCTCGGCCCCGAACGGCCCGTGGGTGGCCGCGTAGCGGGCCACGAGTCGCAGCATGGCGTCGGGCACATCCCCGAGGAACGCGGCCGGCAGACCTCCGGGGGGGACGACACCCAGCGCGTCGCGGTAGAGCCCGGCGTCGGCCGCGTCGATCCAGCGCTCCTCGCCCCCCAGCCGCACCAGCGCCGCCCGGCGCTCGGCCTGCAGCTCAGAGAGCATGCGAGGGGCGTCCAAACCTTCGAGCACGCGGTGCCGGCACTCGTGTTCGTTCAGATCACCAACGGTGCGCAGCACGTCGTGCAGCGAGTCGCGGGAAGCGGCCCGGCGGAGGTCCGACAGGAACTGGAGGTCGTCCTCGACCCGGGCCAGCGCTCCCGGGTCGATCAGGTCACGGAGCTCCTCCTGGCCGAGCAGCTCGCGCAGGAGGTCGCGATCGAGCGAAAGCGCGGCGGCCCGGCGCTCGGCGTTGGGGGTGTCGCCCTCGTACATGTACGTGGCGACGTAGTCGAACAGCAGCGAGGAGGCCAGCGGCGAGGCGGTCTGCGTCTCGACCTCGACCAAAGAGATCTCGCGCCGGTGCAGCGCGGTCAGCAGCTCGGTCAGCCCGGGAAGGTCGAGGACGTCCCGCAGGCACTCGCGATAGGTCTCGAGCACGATCGGGAAGTCGTCGTACTTCTTGGCCACCTCGAGCAGGGACTGGGCCTTCAGTCGCTGCTGCCAAAGGGGGGTACGCTGGCCCGGCCGGGCGCGGGGGATGAGCAGGGCCCGGGCCGCGTTCTCGCGGAAGCGCGCGCCGAACAGAGCCGAGCTCGAGAGCTCGGCGATCACGCGGTCCTCGACCTCGTCCGGCTCGATCAGCACGAGGTCTGCGCCGGGCGGCTCCTCGGCGTCGGGCAGGTGGACGATGATCCCGTCGTCTGACCAGATGGCGTCGGACTCGAGCCTCAGCTCGTCGCGGATGCGGGCGCTCAGGGCCAGGCCCCAGGCCGCGTGGACGCGGCCGCCGAACGGGCTCAGGACGCACAGGCGCCAGTCGCCGATCTCGTCGCGGAAGCGCTCGATCACGATCGCCCGGTCCGAGGGGACCACCCGCGTGGCCGTCTGCTGCTCGCGAAGGAACTCGACCAGGTTGTTCGCGGCGCGGCGGTCGAGGTCGTAGTCGCGCTCGAGCACGCCCGGGTCCTGATCGACGGCCCATCGCGCGAACGCCCCGATCGCCTGGCCCAGCTCCTTGGGGCGGCCGATGCCGTCGCCCTTCCAGAACGGCACCGCTCCGGGCAGCCCGGGCGCCGGGGTGACGATCACGCGGTCGCGGGTGATCTCCTCGATCCGCCAGGTGGTGGCGCCGAGCAGGAAGGTCTGACCGGGCCGGGCCTCGTAGACCATCTCCTCGTCGAGCTCGCCGACCCGGCGGCCGTCGGGCAGGGTGACCGCGTACAGGCCGCGGTCGGGGATCGTGCCGGCGTTGGTCACGGCCAGCTGGCGGGCGCCGGGGCGGGCGCGGAGGGTCCCCTTGATGCGGTCCCAGACGATCCGCGGGCGCAGCTCGGCGAACTCGCTCGACGGGTAGCGCCCGTCGAGCATGTCGAGCACGTTCTCGAGCTGGGTCCGGGTCAGCGAGGCGTAGGAGTGGGTCCGGGTGACGAGGGCGTGGAGCTGATCGACGGCGACCGGCCGGTCCTCGGGCGCGGCGGCCGCGATGGCCACGATCTGCTGGGCGAGGACGTCGAGCGCGTTGCGGGGCACCACCGTGGTCTCGATCGCCCCCTCCCGCATGCGCCGGGCCACCACCGCGCACTCGAGCAGGTCGGCGCGGAACTTGGGGAAGATCCGGCCGCTCGAGATCGCCTCGACCGAGTGGCCCGCGCGGCCGATCCGCTGCAGGCCGCGGGCGACCGACTTGGGAGATTCGACCTGGATGACCAGGTCGACCGCGCCCATGTCGATCCCGAGCTCGAGGCTCGACGTGGCCACCAGACACGGGAGCTCGCCCGCCTTGAGCATCTCCTCGACCACGAGGCGCTCCTCGCGGGCCAGGGACCCGTGGTGGGCCCGCGCGATCTCCCGGACGACGCCGTCGGAGCGCGCCGCGGCCATCTCGTTCAGGCGCAGGGCCAGCCGCTCCGCCCCACGGCGGTTGTTGACGAACACGATGGTCGAGCGGTGGGTCTCGATCAGGTCCAGCAGCTCCGGGTAGATGGCCGGCCAAATCGAGCGGCGGGTCGCCTCCGAGCCGCCGGCCAGGGGGTCGAGGTCGATCTGGGGATTGTTATCTGGCTCGACCATCGACTCGACCGGAACCCGGATCTCGAGGTCGAGCTCCTTGCGCACGCCGGTGTCGACGACCCGGCAGCTCCGCGAGGGCCCGACCAGGAACCGGCCGATCTCCTCCAGCGGCTTCTGCGTGGCCGAGAGCCCAATGCGCTGGACGTCGCGGCCCGCGGCCTCGCTCAGGCGCTCGAGGGTCAGGGCGAGATGGGCCCCGCGCTTGGTCGCGGCGACGGCGTGGATCTCATCGACGATGCACCAGCGGGCGCCCGCGAACAGCTCCTGGGCCCGCGAGGTCAGCATCAGGTACAGCGACTCGGGCGTGGTGATCAGGATGTCGGGCGGCTGACGGAGCATGGCCTGGCGCTCGCGCTGGGGCGTGTCGCCGGTCCGCACGGCCACCTTGAGGTCGGCTCCGATCCCGCGCAGCGGGGCACGGAGGTTGCGGTCGATGTCGTATGACAGCGCCTTCAGCGGCGAGACATAGACCAGTCCGATCGTTCGCTCGTGTCGTCCGCCCGTGTCCTTGGTGGCCGCGGCGAGCTGGTCGATCGCCCACAGGAAGGCGGCCAGGGTCTTGCCCGAGCCGGTGGGGGCGGAGATCAGGACGTGCTCGCCGGAGGCGATCGCCGGCCAGGCCTGCTCCTGCGCCGCCGTAGGGGCGGCGAACGCGCTCTGAAACCAGGCCCGGGTTTGTGGGGTGAACTGCTCGAGTGGCACTCTTATTCGAGCGTACCGCCCGCTTGGTTGGAGACTGGCTCGTCCGAGGAGTGCCGGAGCGACGCTTCCCCGCATACCCCGGCCGACCCGGGCCGTGCGGTGCGGCTGAGCGTCGGATAGCGACGCCTGCCCGCATATCGGCGGACCGTGTCCGCGCGCGATGCGGCCAGGCGTCGGTCTCCGCGCCTTGATGTTTGATTCCACGCGTTCAGGCGACGTGGGCGAACGCTATTCGCCGACCTCCGGCCACGATCGGCTTGCTCGGCGGGAAACCGTCGTTTTCGGCACGTTTGCTGCCGAGCGCGCCACCGGCGCTGCCGAGGTCGGCGAGAAACCGTCGGGTCGCCCAGGCCTCGCCGCCCACTCCCCTCTCACCGAACCCGTTGACCACGGCCCTCGCCCTAACCCGCCGTACCCCGAGCAGCCAGTGCCTTGGCCCGTTCGAACACGTCGTCGAGCATGGCCTCGGTCAGCCTCCCGGTGAACGTGTTCTGCTGGCTCGGGTGGTAGCAGCCGAGCAGCGTGAAGGCCCCGACCTCGACGCTGGCCCCGTGGGCGAACCGCGGTCGCGGACGGGGAACCTCGTTGCCCAGGGCCCGGAGCGCTCGTAGGGCCACGTCCCAACCGAAGCCGCCCAGGCACACGATCACGCGCGCAGATTCGATCAGCGTCAGCTCCCGTTCGAGGTAGGCCAGGCAGTTGTCGCGCTCGGAGGGCAGGGGGCGGTTCTCGGGCGGCGCACACCTCACGCTCGCGGTGACGAAACAGCCGTGCAGCGTCAGGCCGTCATCGCGTGAGACCGACTGCGGCTGGTTGGCTAGACCGGCGCGCCACAGGGCCGCGAACAGCCAGTCCCCCGAACGATCGCCGGTGAAGATCCGACCGGTCCGGTTTCCGCCGTGGGCGGCCGGGGCGAGCCCGAGGACGACGATGGCGGCGGCCGGATCGCCAAACCCCGGGAGTGGGCGACCCCAGTAGTCCTGGTCGGCGTACGCGGCGCGCTTGACCCGGGCGACGTGCTCGCGCCAGGCCACCAGGCGCGGGCAGCGCCGGCAGGAGACGACCTCGGCCTCGACCGCGGCCAGGCCCGCTCGGCCGGCCTTATCGCTTGAGGGCGCGGCCGTACTGGCGCTCGTAGTAGTCGCGGTAGGCGCCCGAGCGCACCGGCTCCCACCACCAGGAGTTGCCCCGGTACCACTGCACGGTCCGGGCCAGCCCCTCGTCGAAGCGCACCAGCGGCTCCCAGCCCAGGCCCCTGAGCTTGTCGGACGAGAGCGAGTAGCGGCGGTCGTGGCCGGGGCGATCGGTCACCATCTCGATCAGCGAGGGGTCGGCGTCGCAGAGCGCGACGATGCGCGAGACGACCTCGATGTTCTCGCACTCGTCCGGGCCACCGCAGTTGTAGACCTCGCCCGGCACGCCGCGCTCCAGGGCGTGCCCAATCCCTCGGCCGAAGTCCTCCACGTTCAGCCAGTTGCGCACGTTACGCCCATCGCCGTAGACCGGCAGCGAATCGCCGGCGAGCGCGTTGAGGATCATCAGCGGGATCATCTTCTCGGGGTACTGGTACGGGCCGTAGTTGTTGGACCCGCGGCAGATCGTGGCCCTCAGGCCATGCGTCTGGAAGTAGCTCCAGACCAGCAGGTCGGCCCCGGTCTTGGTCGCGCTGTACGGGCTCGACGGGGCCAACGGCGAGGACTCCGTGAACGAGCCTTCCTCGATCGAGCCGTAGACCTCGTCGGTCGAGACCTGGAGGTAGCGCAGTCCCCGCTCGCGCGCCGCCTCGAGCAGCACGTGAGTGCCCTGCATGTTGGTCATGATGAACGCCTCGGGACCGGAGATCGAGCGGTCGACGTGCGTCTCGGCCGCGAAGTTGACGATCGCGTCGGCGGGTGGGTGGGATCCAATCGCATCGGCCACGGCCCCGGGATCCTCGATCGCCCCGTGCACGAAGCGGATGTCGTCGATCACGTCGTGGAGATTCTCCTTGCGGCCGGCGTAGGTGAGCTTGTCGAGCACGGTGACCGCGTCCCCGTGGTCGCGCACTCGCAGGCGCACGAACGTCGAGCCGATGAACCCGGCCCCGCCGCAGACGAGCAGCCTCACCGGGCCGGGACTCCCGACGCCATGTACTCCTCGAGCCCCTGGCGCCAATGGGGAAGGACCGGCGCCTGCACTCTCTCGCTGGCCAGGACGCTGTAGGCCGGGCGCGGCGCCGGGCGCGGCATCTCGGCGGTCGAGCACGGCCGGACCTCGGTCCCGAGCCCGGCCGTTTGGACGATCGCCGTGGCCAGCTCGAACCACGAACACGATCCGCCGCCCGCGACGTGGATGATCCCGAGCGGGGGGTCGCCGTCGGGGACGCCGAGCGCGACCAGAGCCCGGGCGAGGTGGCCCGTGAAGGTCGGGCACCCGATCTGATCGTCGACCACCCTGAGCTCGTCGCGCTCGCGGGCCAGGCGCATGATCGTGGCCGGAAAGCAGTGGCCGCCGGGGCCGAACAGCCACGAGGAGCGAACGATCGTGTGCCGACCGGGAGCCTCGCTCGACACCGCCTCCTCACCGGCGAGCTTGGAGCGCCCGTAGGCCGAGAGCGGCCCGGTCCGGTCAGACTCCAGGTACGGCTTGCGCTTTGCGCCGTCGAACACATAATCGCTGGACATGTGGACCGTCCACGCACCGACTGCAGCCGCCGCCCGGGCCACGTTCCCGGCGCCCGGCCCGTTCACGGCGTGGGCCTCCTCGAACGCCGCCTCCGCCCCGTCCACGTCGGTCCAAGCGGCGCAGTTGATCACGGCGTGCGGGCGCACCGCCGAGACGGCCGCCTCGACCGCGGAGCGCTCGGTGATGTCGAGGTCGCCGCGTGCGAACGGCGCGCATTCGATCCCGGCGTCGGCCGCCGCGGCCACGACGTCCCGGCCCAGCATCCCCGCGGCACCCGTGATCAGCAGTCGGGTCGGCATCGGCGCTGAAGGGTAGTCGGATGCCCCCGGCGACCGTCCCACAGCGCCTCGGATCCGAGCGGCTCGAATCGACCGGAAGTCCGCGGCTTCCGCGCGTGAAGCGGCTAGCCGTCCGCCGGCCAGTGGTCCTGGACCATCTCGCCGTCGCCGCCCTCGGGGCGGTCTGACCCGACCGCGATGACCTCCATGCCGTCCGGGCCGGCCGCGAACGAGCGGACCACCTCAGGCGCGACGCGCAGGACATCCCATTGCGCCAGCTCGATGGTCTCGTCGTCGAGACGGGCCTGGCCGGAGCCCGAGACCACGACGTAGGCCTCTTCCTGCTCCCGGTGTCGGTGGCCGACCGGAGACCGGAAGCCCGGCCCGTACCGGAAATAGCTGACGCCCAGATGCTCCGAGCCCAGGTGCTTGCGTCCGAACCTGGCCTCAATGTCGGGACCTCGGTCAGCCGCCGAGTCCTCGACCTGCTTGAGGTTCGTGATCGCGAAGTCGGCCACCGTGGCGGCAGTCTATTACTCCCGTGGCGCCGGCATCGGCGACGCCCTCCCGGCCCGAGAGGTCGCCCGGGTGCGGTCAGGCGGCCGCGGCGGCAGCCGGCTCCGCGGCTCCGTAGGTGGCGAAGTCGCGGCCCCGCACGAGGATCAGGGCCAGCACCGCACCGGCGATCGAGATGATCCCGGCCACGACCAGAATGTCATTCATGGCGTTCGTGAACGCGACGTGAATCGCCGCTGACGCCTGCACATGATCGGCCACCGGCACCGAGTGGAGCACGGCCTGCGTCCCGCCGCCGGCCACCGCATGCGAGATCCCGGCTGCCTGGCCGGCGGCCGGCGTACCCGCGAGCCTCGGCATGAGGCTTCGCGTGATCGAGCTCTCGAAGATCGCGCCCAGAGCGGCGATTCCCGTGGCGATCCCGACCTGGCGGAACGTGTTGTTGATGCCGCTGGCCATGCCGCTGCGCTGCGGCGGCACGACCCCGATCGCGGTCGATGCCAGCGCGGGGTTGATCAGCCCCACGCCGATGCCCGCGACGATGAAGCCGGCCAGCAGCGCCGTCCAGTCGGAGTACGGCTGGAGGCCCCCCATCAGGAACAGGCCCAGTCCGGTCAGGGCCAGACCGGCACTGAGGAGGAACCGCACCGGCATGCGCGCGGACAGGTTGCCCGAGGCCATGGCCGCGAAGAAGGAGACGACCGTGAAGGGAAGGAAGCGCAGCCCGGTCTGCAGCGGCGAGAACCCCAGCAGTGTCTGGATGTACAGGGTGAGGTACAGGAACATGGCGAACATCGACGACGAGACCGTGAACGCGACGATCGCGGCGCCGCCGAACGTCGGCTTGCGGAACAGCGAGAGGTCAAACATCGGGTGGTCCTGGACGATCTCGGCGACCACGAACAGGATGAGCAGGACGACCGAGGCCGAGAACATGGCCACGATCGTCGCGCTCCCCCACCCATCCGCGTTGCCCCGGATCAGGCCCAGGACGAGCAGGAACAGGGCGGCAGTGAAGGTGATCGTGCCGATCCAGTCGATCCGCTTGTCCTCCGGGTTGCGCGACTCGTCCACCTTGGTGATCGTCAGCGCCGCGGCCACGAGTCCCACAGGAACGTTTATGAAGAAGATCGACTGCCAACCGAGTCCCTCGGTCAGGGCGCCCCCAACCAGCGGGCCGACGGCCGCCGCGACCGAGATGGTCGCTCCCCAGATGCCGAAGGCCTTGCCCCGCTCGCGCCCGTGGAAGTCCTGGGCGAGGAGCGCCAGCGAGGTGGCGTACATGATCGCGCCGCCGATCCCCTGACCGGCCCGGGCGAGGATCAGGAACAACGCGCTGGGGGCCAGCCCGCACAGCAGCGAGGTGCACGAGAACAGGGTCAGGCCGATCGCGAACAGCAGCCGTCGCCCCTTGATGTCTCCGAGCACGCCGGCGGTCAGCAGGAATGAGGCAAGGGTCAGCGCGTAGGCGTCGATCACCCATTGGATGTCCGAGAAGCTCGCGTGCAGGCTGCCGGCGATCTTCGGCAGCGCGACGTTCACGATCGTGATGTCCAGCAGCAGCATGAACGTCCCTACGCAGACGACGGTCAGCGTCCACCACTTACGTTCCATAAGCGGCTGATCCTAATGAATCGACGGGGACCGCGTCGCGCGGACGCGCCGGAGGCGGGTACCGTCGGTCCAGGCCCTCAACCGCCCTTCAGGGGATCAGCAGCAGCTTCCCCGTCGTGGTCCGCGCCTCGAGGTCCTGCTGCGCCTGGCGGGCCTGCTCGAGCGGGTAGCGCGCGCCGATCCGCACCTGCACGGCCCCGATCTCGATGAGCTCGAACACCCTCTGCGCGCGCTCGCGCAGGAGCTCGGGCCCGCGGACGTAGGTGCCGAGCGTCGGCCGTTGGACGTACAGCGAGCCCTTGGTCTTCAGGAGCTGGAGCTCGAGCGGATCGGGCCAGCCGCTGGCTGCGCCATAGAGGATCATCCGCCCGGTCGGGGCGAGCACCTCGATCCCATCGAGGAACGTGGCCTTGCCGATGCCGTCGTAGACGGCCGCCATGCCCACCCCGCCGGCGATCTCGCGCGCGCGCCGCGCGAACTGCTCGTACCCGATCACCTCGTCGGCGCCGGCGTCGCGGACGACCTTGGCCTTCTCCTCAGTGGACGTGGTGGCGATCACGCGTGCGCCCCGCAGCTTGGCCATCTGGGTCAGCAGCCGCCCGACGCCGCCGGCCGCGGCGTGGACCAGCACCCAGTCGCCGTCCTCGATCGGGTAGGAGTCGTGGGCCAGGTAATGGGCGGTCATCCCCTGGAGCATGGCCGCGGCGGCGACCTCCGTGGACATGCCGTCGGGAACGGGGACGAGCTGCTCGCGGAAGGCGACCACGCGCTCGGCGTAGCTACCTGGAACACCAGTCCACGCGACGCGCTCGCCGGACCCGTCGATGCTTCCCGCGCCCTCGACGCCGAGGATCGCCGGCGGCCTGGAGCCGTAGTCGTGACCCTCTCGCTCGTACACGTCGCGATAGTTGACACCGACCGCCTCGACGTCGACCAGGACCTGGCCCTCGCCAGGTTGGGGGTCGGGCACCTCCTTGTACTCGAGCACCTGCGGCCCACCGTTGCGTTCGAAGACGACCGCGTGCATGGGTTCGAGCCTGCCTCGGCGGGCGCCGCCTACGCCCTCCCGTAGACCGGGATCGCCGCGCCGTTCACCGGATCGGAGTCGTCCGAGAGCAGGTGCGAGATGACGCCGGCGATCTGCACCGGCTTGACCCAGCGACTGAAGTCGGCGTTCGGCATCGAGGCGCGGTTGCCCGGCGTGTCGATCACGCTGGGAAGGATGGCGTTGCAGCTGATCAGGTCGTCCTTGTACTCGACCGCGACGGCCTGGGCGAGTGCGATCACCGCGGCCTTGGAGGCGACATAGCCGGCGGCGCCCTTGAACGGTTGGACCGCCGCGCGCGTCCCGACGCACACGATCGCGCCGCGCGAGGGAGGATCGTTCTCGAGCATCCGGGGCAGGCAGGCCTGGATCATCAGATAGGTCGCGCGGAGGTTGAGCCGGAACTGCTGCTCGAACTCCTCGACCGGGGTCTCGTGAACGCGGCCCCCGACGGCGAACCCGCCGACCAGGTTGACCAGTCCGTGGAGCGGTGCTTCGCGATCGGACGCGGCCAGCTCGACGACCTCCTGGACCTCGTCAGGGTCGAACAGGTCGGCCCGGACGAGCTCGAGCCCTTCGCGAGGCTCGACGCGGTCGAGCTCGCGCTCGACGATCCAGGGGACCACGACCCTCCGGCCCTCGCCGAGCAGGCGCTCGACGACAGCGGAGCCGAGCCCGCCCGTACCCCCGGTGACGATCGCCGTGCGTTGCATGAGTGCCGTCCGCGCGTGACTCTATCTTCGCCCGCGATGCAAGTTCGGGAATTTGCGGACGGTTGTGAGGTCGCTCAGGCGCTTTTGGTCCGTGAGGCCGAGACGCGCGCGCGGCGTGACGGTGGAGAGTATCTCCGGCTGATGCTGGGCGATCGCACCGGGAGTATCCCGGCGATCATCTGGGATCGAGTGGCTGAGGCCAGGTCGGTGTGCGCTCCTGGGGAGATCGTTCATGCCACCGGTCGATATTCGGTGCACGCGCGTTTCGGTCCCCAGCTGTCGCTCCAGTCGGTGCGAGCGGCCCGCGTGGACGAGTACGACCGCGAGGAGCTGCTCGACGGACCCGCCCGCACGGCGGCGCAGATGGAGGCTGACCTGCGCGAGCTGCTGATCACCATCCAGAACCCGTACCTGCGACGTCTGCTGGCGGCCACATTCGGTGAGGGATCCGAGACGTGGCCGATCTATCGCGTCGCCCCAGCCGCCAAGCGCTACCACCAGGCCTACCGTCACGGGTTGCTCGAGCATTCGCTGACCGTGGCCCAGGCGGTGAGCACGATCTCGGCCACCTTTGGCGGGATCGACCGCGACGTCGCCGTGACCGGGGCCCTACTCCACGACATCGGCAAGCTCCACGCGTACGAGGTGCAAGGGGGCGCGATCTCGATGTCCGATCAGGGACGGCTGTTCGGGGAGATCGCGATCGGCTACTACACGGTGCGGCGGATGATCGACCGCCTGGACGGCTTCCCGGCCGAGCTGGCCCAAGCGGTGCTGCACATCATCCTGAGCCATCACGGCTCGCTCGAGCACGGAAGCCCGGTCGTGCCCTGCACCCGGGAGGCAACCCTGGTGCACATGATCGACAACCTCGGCGGCCGGCTGGGCAGCTTTGACCGGATCGAGAGGGAGCTTCCGGCGGGCGAGGAATGGTCGGGATACGACAAGGCCCTGGGCGGAGGCGCCTACTTCGCCGGGCGGGCCGAGACGGCTGAAGCCGCCTAGCCCTGTCGGTCTAGGAGCCAGCCCGGCGCGGGCGCCCCGCCCTGGTGCCGCCTTTGTGGCGCCCGGTCGCGGGTCTGTTGCAAATCGCCGCAAATAGCGTGCGGCTTCCCCCGCCTGGGGCGCGCCTGATCGGAGCCCGACTAGAGTTGAGGGGGGATGGCGAAGGACACGGATAAGCTGATCCGCCAACTCTCGCTGATCTCGTACCTGATGGCCGAGCGCCGCCCGGTCACGGCCAACGAGATCAGAGCCGACGTCGAGGGGTACAGCGTGATGAACGAGGATGCGTTCGCGCGCCGCTTCTACGCCGACCGCTCCGAGCTCGAGGCGCTGGGGATCGCGCTGTCGGTCGAGAAACCGGTGGACGGGCAGGTCGAGCAGGAGACCTACTCGCTCCCTCCCGAGAACTTCCACCTGCCGGCGATCGAGTTCTCCGACCAGGAGCTGGCCGCGCTGCACACGGCGCTGCAACTGCTCGACGGCGGGTTCGCCTATGCGGAGCCGTTGCGGCTCGCGCTCCAGCAGATCTCGTGGGGACGACCCAGCCCGCTCAGCGCGCCCGAGCAGCGCACGGTGGCGCTGGGCATCACTGGATCGGCCGGCGGTCACGACACGTCACAGCGCCTGGCCAAGATCGAGACGGCGATCTTCCGGCGCAAGACGATCGTGTTCGACTACTACACGATGCAGCGCGACGACCTCGGGACGCGCAGGGTCGACCCCTACCAGCTCCTGTTCCAGGGCGGCCAGTTCTATCTCGTGGGCCGCGCCCACGAGCGGGGTGCCATACGCGTCTTCCGCCTCTCGCGGATCCGCGGCAAGGTGGGCTACGCGACCAAGGCCGAACACGACTTCCAGCGCCCGCTGGACTTCGATCCGCGTGCCTACGCCAACCGCATCGACTGGCAGTTCGGGGAGCCGATCGGTACGGCGGAGGTGTGGATCAGCCGGCGAATCGCCTGGCAGATAGAGCGCCACTTCGGCCGCTACGGCGAGATGGCCGCGTACGGCGATGACGATGACGTGGTGTTCCAGACCGCGTATGCGGACGCCCGCCAGTTGATCGCCTGGGTCCTGGGCCTGGGCGAGCATGCCAGGATCCTCGGCCCGGCCGCGCTGGCCGCCGCACTCCGGGATCGGCTCGATCTACTGATCGAGCGCCATGCCGGCGAGCCGCGGATCGCCCCGGAGGTGCCGCCAGGCGGTGCCCGTCCCGAGGCGATCGACGCCGGGCCGCCCGCCGACCGCGACCCGGACCTCGCCAACGGGCACCACGCCGAAGCGGCGATCCGCCCGGAGCGCTTCGCACGGCTGGTGACCCTGGCCAGCATCCTGATCGACGCCGGACGCGGCGGCCGGCGCCTGGACGCCGACCAGCTGAGCCGATCGCTCAACGTATCCGAGCAGGAGCTGCGGGAGGACATCTCGGTGCTGAACGTCGTCAACTTCGGGGCCGGCACCTACGTCCTGTACGCCGAGATCCTGGACGACGGGGCGATCGAGGTGGATCCCGAGCCGTACGGCGACTCGTTTGCCCGTCCAGCCCGCCTGCTCCCGGTGGAGGCCAAGGCGCTGGTGGCCGCGATCGACCTGATCGGCGAGCACATTCCCGACGGCTCGCTCAGCTCCGTACGCGCCAAGGTGGTGGCGGCGCTCGGCGAGGATCCAGCCCGGGAGGGACTGCAGATCGCTCCGATCGGCGGCGAGGACCAGGAGATCGCCACGATCGTCTCCGGCGCGATCTCGCAGCGCCGCCTGCTGTCGTTTGAGTACTACAAGGAGAACGAGGACGAGTTCGTGGCGCGAACGGTCGAGCCGTACGCCCTTATCAACGGGCGAGAGGGGTGGTACCTGGCCAGCTTCGATCCCTCGCGTGACAGCGTCCGTCACTTCCGCTTGGACCGGATCAAGTCCGCGGCGGTGACCGGCGAGCGGTTCGAGCCGCGCGCCGATGTCGACCCGGCCGCCGACGTCGATGGGTGGCCACGGACCGGCGAGGTTCCCTCGTCCAGCAGGGCGCGCATCTGGATCTCCCCCGAGCGGGCACGATGGGCGCGTGAGGAGCGCACGGTCGTCGCCGAGCTCGAAGATGGAGCGGTGGTCGTCGACCTCGGATTCGCCGGAGTGGACTGGCTGGTGCGCGAGGTGCTCAAGGAGGCCGGGGACGCCGTCGTGCTCGCACCTAAGGACGCCCGGGCCGCCGTGTGCAACGCGGCCAAGGCCATCCGAGGCGCCGCGGGCGGACGCCGCGGGCGGGCGGCGAAGCCGCGCAGAGGCTCACAGGCCCGCGCGGTGGCCACGTAGTCCGGCTACGCTCCGGCCGTATGGACCAGCTGAAGGGCCTGATCCTCTCGGGCGGAAAGGGCACGCGCCTGCGTCCGATCACCCACACGAGCGCCAAGCAGCTCGTCCCGGTGGCCAACAAGCCGGTCCTGTTCTACGGGATCGAGGCGATGGCCCAGGCCGGGATCGACGACGTCGGGATCATCATCGCTCCGGAGACCGGCGCGGAGATCCAGGCGGCGGCCGGCGACGGCTCGGCCTTCGGCGTGCGGCTCAGCTACATCGTCCAGGACCAGCCGCTCGGACTGGCCCACGCGGTCCTCACCGCCGAGCCGTTCCTCGGCGACTCGCCGTTCGTCATGTACCTGGGCGACAACCTGTTGCAGGGGGGGATCGAGGACCTCGTTTCCGCATTCCGGGAGAACAGACCCGACGCGCTGATCCTGCTCACCCCGGTACCCGACCCCGAGCGGTACGGCGTCGCTGAGCTGAGCGACGGAGCCGTCGTGCGCCTGGTCGAGAAGCCGGCAGAGCCCAAGACCGACCTGGCGCTGGTCGGGGTGTACATGTTCACCCCGGTCGTGCACCTGGCTGCACGGGCGATCAAGCCGTCGGGGCGGGGCGAGCTCGAGATCACCGATGCGATCCAGCACCTCGTCGACCAGGGGCGCCGGGTCGAGCCGCACGTGGTCCGGGGCTGGTGGAAGGACACCGGCCGGCTCGAGGACATGCTCGCCGCCAACCGCCTGGTGCTCGACACGATCGACGGCCGCGTGGAGGGCGAGCTGATCGACTCCCAGGTCGACGGCCGCGTGGTGATCGAGCCCGGTGCCCGCCTGGTGCGCTCGACGGTCAGAGGCCCGGCGATCATCGGCGCCGGAGCGCGGCTGACCGACTGCTACGTCGGCCCCTACACGGCGATCGGCCGCGACTGCTCGATCGAGAACGCCGAGGTCGAGCACTCGATCCTGCTGGCCGGCTCGGTGGTGCACGATCTCGCCGGCCGGATGGAGTCCTCGCTGCTCGGCCGAAACGTCACCGTGGGGCGCGATCAGCGCCAGCCGCGCGCCTATCGGTTCCTGGTCGGCGACAACTCCGAGGTCGGGATCCTCTAGCGCGCCGCGCCCCTTTGGACACTTGTTCGCTGGGGTTAATGGTCAGGCCGGATTTGGCCGAAGCACTCACCGTGGGAAGCGAACGATGCCTGCCGACAACGCGCCTATGACCAACAGTCCCCTTGAGGGACCCAGCGGCCGTCGAGGCCCGGCCGTGTTTGCCATCGACCATCGCGAGGTGGACGAGCGCACGACCGTGGTCAGCGTCCGGGGCGACCTCGATCTGGCCTCGGCCCCGGTGCTGAAACGCGCGCTGGCCGAGCGGCTGAACCGCGGAGCGAAGGCGCTGGTGATCGATCTGGGCGGGGTCCGCTTCCTCGATTCCACCGCGCTCGGGGTGCTCGTGGGCGTGCACCGGAAGCTCGCCCCCGAGAACCGGCTGGCCATCGCCGGGGCCGATGCCCCGGTGATGAAGATCTTCGAGCTCAGCGGAGTCGCCGGGAGCTTTCACATCTTCCCCGGTCTCCCCGCCGCCTTGGAGTACGTGCGGAACACGCGTGGACCGGGGATATCCGGCGGCCCGGCGTTGACCGGCGACGTCACCCTGATGCTGGGGATCGCCTCCACAGCGATGCCGTTTGCGGACTCGGCCGAGGACGAGGCGGAACGGTGGCTACGCCTGCTTCGGCGCCACGGGGAGGCCGGCGTCGTGCTGGCTTCGCTCGGGGTGAGCGAGGCGCGAGTCGAGCCTCCCCGCGACTGGGTCGCCGCGGATCCCGAGGACGCGGAGGACTCGGGCGTGATCGCCACGGTGTGCGACCGGGCCCGGCGGATCGCCGTAATGCGTCACGCTCCCAGGATCGCGACCACGGATGTGCTCCGGGCCGTCATGGACATCTACGGCGCGATCTTCGATCGTGTGCTCAAGGCGCACGGCGGCGACATCGACGAGTTGGCCGCCCATCTGGCCTTCGACCCGGCTACGACGGCCGGGCACTGAGAAGCGCCGAAAGCTCGGCGCGCAGCACCGCCACCTCCGCCTCGAGCGCGTCGACGCGAGCGGCGAGGTCGCCGTCGCCCTGAGCCACAGCCGGCGCGGGCGGGATCGCGCCCGGCAAGGCGGTTTCGGCCTCGTCTGCGCTCGGAGCTTGCGCCGATTGACCCTCACCCCCGCCGAGCAGCTGTTCGAAGCGGTCCTCCCGCTGCCCGGGACGACGCTCCAGCCGGCGTGCATATCCTCGCTCGCCCAGCACGGCGAGAACGCGTTCCACCTCAGCCAGCGAACCGAGCCTGGCCATCCGTTCGGTGCGGGTCCCGAGCTCTCCCGGCGTCTGGGGACCGCGGAGCAGGAGAACCGCCAGCACCGCCAGCTCCTCGCGACCGAGGGACAGCGCCTCCTCGGCCAGGTGGCGGTACTTGACCGCGCGGCTGCCGTGCCCGCTGGCCAGCCGGGCCAGTCCGTAGAGGGACAGCCGCTGCGCCGCCTCCCTGATCGTCGCCTCGTCGTAATCGGTGACCGGGTCCCGATTGGTCGACTGGTTGCACGCCAGGCGTAGCGCGTTGAGCGACAGTGGATACTGGTCGGGTGTCGTCCAGCGCTTTTCGATCAAGCACCCGAGCACGCGTTGCTCGGGCGGCGTGAGCTCCGCGATGTGCACCGGCCCCGAGGATAAAGATCGCACTCGATCCCTGGGCCGTGGGAAGGTATGTCGTCAGACGGCGTCCTTAGTTCTCGAGATGGCGATCAAACGGACAGCGGCTCTATCGGTTCTGACACTGGCTCTCGGGGTCCTCGCCGCGGGCTGCGGCGCCTCGTCGTCGAGCTCCACCAGCACCACGACGACGACCCCGGTCGCGGCGGCGACCACCACGACGACGACCGCTCCAGCCACGGCGAAGCCCCGTCACCGGATCCATCACATCGCCCACCACGTGACCCACCAGGCGGCGACGACGACGCAGTCGGCACCGCCTCCGACCACCACCCAGGCGCCGCCCCCGACCACCACCCAGGCGCCGCCGCCGCCGACCACCACCCAGTCGACACCGCCCCCGACGACCACGCACGCCACGCCTCCGCCGACGACCTCCTGCATCCCGCAGGGCGCAGGCGCCGGCGACGACGACTCCGACAACCACGGCGCCCCGAGCGACGGAGACGGCTGCCTCTGAGCCCCCTGGTCCGCCCCACCGCGAGTCCGGCCGGGCTTGCGGTGGGGCCGACCAGAGAGTGGCCACTACAGTGCGCGTCGATGGTGTCGATGCCAGCGGCGCGGAGTCTCGCGATGGCACTGCCGGGGGCCACCGAGCAGGACCATCACGGGCGGCCGTCGTTCCGCGTCGCCGGGCGGATCTTCGCCACGATCTGGGACGAGGGTCACATGAACGTGATGGTCGACGAGTCCGGGGTCCGGACCGTCATCCAGGCTGAGCCCGAGGTCTGCGCTGAGGTGTGGTGGGGCAAGCGCCTGGCGGCCGTGCGCGTCGATCTTCGTCGGGCGAGCCCGGACCTCCTGGCCGAGCTCCTGGCCGACGCCTGGGAGCGCCGGGCGCCGGCGCGGCTGGCGGAGGGCCGCCGCGCCGAGGCCGGCTAGGGAGCGCCACCCCGCGCCATTGCGGTCGCCCCACGCGCGCCAGCGTGCGGCCCCACTCGGGTGACGAAACACACGTATTTCGTGTGAAACGCGCCATGAGTCGCCGGGGAGGGCCCGCCCCAGGGTCGCCTGGCCGTGACCCGCGCACAAGAGACCCGCGCTGCTTATTGACAGATATGCCGGTGCGATATATCCTGGCGAGACATGGCGCTCCGCCGCGCAGAGCTGACCGACAGCGGACAGGGTCCTGCCGCCGCTGATAGGGCCGCCGCTGACAGGGCGGCCGCCGACGAGGCCGGCGCCGACGAGGCCGCCGCTGTGCGGCCGGGCGCGGCGACGGAGGCCGCCCTGACCCCCACGGGACGGGTGATCCTCGGCATGATCGGGTTCGGCAGCCACACCGGATACGACATCAAGCAGCTGGTCGACAAGAGCACGCGCCACTTCTGGGCGGCGAGCTACGGCCAGATCTACCCCGAGCTCCGGCGGCTGGAGGAGCGGGGGCTGGTGCGAGGGCGGTCCGAGCCGTCGGGGGGCCGGGCCCGCACGGTGTACGAGCTGACCGTGGAGGGCGAGCAGGCGCTGCAGGGCTGGCTCGCCTCGGACGCCGCGCTCACGTACGAACTGCGCGACGAGGGAATGCTCAAGCTGTTCTTCTCGGACCTGGCGCCCGAGACGCGGATCGAGAACGTGCGGGCGATGCGGGCACAGTACGAGCGCAAGCATGCGCAGCTCCGCATGCTCGAAGCCAAGGCCGCCGAGATGCGCAGCGGCCCGAGTCTGACGCTCCACCTGGGCCTGGGAATGACGAGCTGGCTGATCGACTGGTGCCAGGCCACCGAGCGCCGCCTCGCCGAGGAGGAGTAACGATGTTCGCGCGACTGGCCCGTTTCCTTCACGCCCACGGGCGCGGCGTGCTCGGGGCGGCCGTAGTCGGCGCCGTGATCGCAGGTGTGTTCGGGTTCGGCGTCTCGAAGTACCTCTGGCCCTACGGGGCAAACGACCCCGCGACGCAGAGCGTCCAGGCCACGAACCGCTTCCAGGCCGCAGCCGGTCGGCAGATCGACGCCGGGGTCGTGGCCCTGGTGAGCTCAGGAGATGTCCACTCCGCTGGCGCGCACCGGCGGGTCGACCAGGTGGCGGCCGAGCTGCGCGCCCAACCCGACGTCGCGGCGGTCCAGTCCTTCTACACCACCCACAACCCGGCGATGGTCTCGCGCGATCAGCGCTCGACCTACGTTCTGGCCTACTTCAAGCCGCTCTCGGACAAGGCACTGAAGAACGTCGCCCAGCGGATCGAGAACCACTTCGCCGGCCAGACCGACGTCACGCTCGGCGGGCAGGCAGTCGTGAGCGCGCAGGCCAACACGAAGGTGAGCCACGACCTGGAGCACGCGGAGTTGCTGGCCTTCCCGTTCATCTTCCTCCTGTCGCTGTTGTTCTTCCGCTCGCTGGTGGCCGCGCTGCTCCCGCCGCTACTCGGAGGATTGGCCATCGTGGCCACGTTCTTCGCCCTGCGGATCGTCGCCCACTTCGTCGACGTGTCGGTGTTCGCGCTCAACTTCGTCACTGGCATGGGCCTGGGGCTGGCGATCGACTACAGCCTGTTCATGGTCTCCCGGTATCGGGAGGAGGCGGCCAAGTCGGGGTTCGGGGCCGAGGCGCTCACGCGGACGCTCCAGACCGCCGGGCGGACGATCGTGTTCAGCTCGCTGACGATCGCCGCGGCGATCGCCTCGCTGATGGTCTTCCCCCAGAGCTTCCTGTACTCGATGGGGATCGCCGGGGCGCTGGTCGCCCTGCTGGCAGCGACGCTCGCGCTGACCGTGCTGCCCGCGCTCCTGAGCGTGCTCGGACCGCGGGTCAACGCGCTCGCGCCCAAACGGCTCGAGCGCGCGGCCGAGCGTGAGGCGCGGCCGGCCGAGCAGGGCTTCTGGTATCGGCTGTCGCGGCTGGTGATGCGTCGTCCGGGGCGGATCGCGTTCGCCAGCGCAGCCTTCCTGATCGCCCTGGGGATCCCATTCTGGGGGGTCAGGTTCATCCAAGCCGACGCCCGCGTGCTACCGGTGACCTCCAGCGCGCGGCAGGTCAGCGACGCGCTCCAGGCGCACTTCGCGCCCAACCGGACCACGCCGCTGGAGGTCGTCGTGGGCGCCCCGGCCGGCTCCCCGCAGGTCAGGGCGCTCGCCGCGCGGATCTCGCGGCTGCCCGACGTCTCCGGCGTGGCCCCGGCCGAGCCCGCGGGCCCCGACAACGCGCTGCTCGCCGTCGCCCCGGTCCAGGGACCGCTCAACGCGGCGACCGAGCAGCTGGTCCACAGAGTGCGGGCGATCGACGAGCCGTTCTACCTGGGCGTCGCCGGGGAGACCGCCTCGTTCGTGGACCTCGAGCACAGCCTGGCCGTGCACCTGCCGGCCGTCCTGGCCATCGTCATCGGCTCCACGCTGATCATCCTGTTCCTGATGACCGGGTCGGTCGTGCTGCCGGTCAAGGCGGTGTTGATGAACTTCCTCAGCCTGAGCGCGATGCTCGGCATCCTGGTTTTCATCTTCCAGGACGGGCATCTCCAGGGCCTGCTGTCCTTCCGCAGCGAGGGCGCGCTCGACGCCACCCAGCCCATCTTCCTGTTCGCGGTTGGGTTCGGGCTGGCCACCGATTACGGCGTGTTCCTGCTCTCACGGATCAAGGAGGCCCACGACGCCGGCGCCCCGAATTCGGAGGCCGTGGCCATGGGTCTCGAGCGGACCGGGCGGATCGTCACCGCGGCGGCATTGCTGTTCGCGGTCGCGATCGGGGCCTTCGCGACCTCGCAGATCGTGTTCATCAAGGAGCTCGGGCTCGGGGCGGCGCTCGCCGTGCTGATCGACGCCACGATCATCCGCGCGCTTCTGGTCCCATCGCTGATGGAGATCCTCGGCGAGCTGAACTGGTGGGCGCCGCGGCCGCTGCGGCGGCTGCACGACCGGATCGGCCTGCGCGAGAGCGCACCGCCTCGGGACAGCGGGCCCCCGGTGATGGCGCCGTCGTAGCGGGAGGCCGCGGTCAGACCCCGATCTCCCGGAAGTCGATCTCGCGCTCGGGCCAGACCGACCACCTCCCTCGCCGCCAGCCGATCCGGGTCCCGTCGGACAGGCGGGCGAGCGCCCTATCGCCAGCGGGCCGGCCCCAGAGTGTGGCCTGGAGCGGGCGCTGGGCCTCGGCGGCGTCCCCGAGTCCTCGGGCCACGTGCGGGGCCGGATAGGTGACGACGATCGACCCGGCGCGCACCCACACGGGGATCGCGTGCAGCGGGGCCGGCGCCACGACCTCGGCCCCGCCGCCGACCGGCGAGCCCGACCAGGCCTCGATCCACTCGCCGGCCGGGAGCGCCACCTCGCGCTCGCGGGCGCCGTCGTCGAGCACGGGCGCCACCCACAGGGCGGGCCCGTAGCCGTAGGCATCGGCGATGGCCCAGCCGCGGGCATCGCCGGGGTCGAGCAGGCACAGAGGACGGATGATCGGCAGTCCGGTCCGAGCCGCCGTGTGGGCGGCGGCGCGGACGTAGGGCACCAGCTGCTCGTGCAGAAGCACGTATTCGCGATACAGCCCGAGCACCCGCTCCGAGTAGCGCCACGGCTCCTGGGGCATCCGGGCGTGGGCCTGCATCAGCGGGGTGAAGCAGCCGAACTGCAGCCAGCGGACGAGCAGCTCGGGCGGGCAGCGCTCGACCAGACGATGGCCAAGGTAGCCGCCGACGTCGTGCGACCAGTTCGAAAAGCCGCTGCACGCCGCGCTCAGGGTCGCCGCCACCAACGCCCGCAGGGACCAGAAGTCCGACGCCTGGTCGCCGGCCCAGGTCACGCCGGTGGCCTGCTGGCCGGTCCAGCCGCTGCGCCCGAACAGGACGCCGCGGCCCGGGTGCACCTCGTCGAGCGCCCGCTGGATACACCGCCGGTGCAGGCCCCCGAGCGCCCACGCGGCCTGGACTCCCGTCCGGCCGTCGGCCAGCTGGACGTGATCGGGGATGTAGTAGCCCTCGCCGTCATCGGCCTTGACCCCCTCGACGCCGAGCTGGAGCAGCTGCTTGGCGTGCGCCCGCCACCAGGCCTCGGCGGCCGGGCTGGTGAAGTCGACCGGCGACCCCGTGCCCATCCACCACTGGGTGACGAACGGCTCGCCATCGGGGTTGCGCACGAAGTGCCCGGCGGCCGCGCCGGGCGCGTAATTCGGAGCCGGCGCGCGGTGCAGGCGCTCGGATCCCGGCTGCGGGGGAATCTGGCCATCGCGCGAATCGAGGTTGACCCACGGCGTCACCCACACGACCGTTCGCACGCCCGCGGCACGCATGGAGGAGATCATCGACCGGGCGTCGGGAAACTGGTGGGGGTTGAACTTCCAGGTGTTGTACTGCGTCTCCCACGGGGAGTCGAGGACGATGGCGTCGAGCGGGATCCCGTGGGCCAGGAAGCCCTCGAAGTCCTCGAGGACGTCGTCCTGGTCCTCGTAGAGGTCGCGGCTCTTCCAGAACCCGTAGCCCCACTCGGGCAGCAGCGCCGGGAAGCCGGTCAGCCGGCAGAGCTCGCGCAGGCGCGAGGCCGGGGTCGGGTGGCAGAGGAACTGAGCCCGCAGCGGCCCCGCCGCGGCGCGGGTGGAGACCGAGACCCGTTCGCCGAGCTCGACCCGCGTTCCGTTGGCCTCGGTCTGGACCAGGACGGCGTAGCCCCAGCTCGAGAGCAGCCACGGCACCGGGGCACAATCCCCCTGCGGGATCCCACCCTCGGCACGCAGTTCGGGCGGGCAGTCGGGGCCGGTGTAGCGACGATCGGCTCCCAGCTGCACGGCCCGGCCGGTCTGGTCGAACCGCACGCTGTGCCGGGCACCCAGACCGACGAACCGCTCCTCCGAGCGCCGGTCCCATTCGACGGCCAGGCGCGCGGGCCGGACGTGACCGGGAGTGGCAACGGCCAGCGCCAGCCGACGCTCGTCCGGGAGGCTGACCGACAGGCGGGCCTCGCGCCCGCCCCGGAGCGCCACCTCTAGTTCGAGCCCGTCCTCGCCCGCCTCGAGGACGGTGGCGCGCTGGGCACGCTCAGCCGGCTCGAGCCGCTCGTGGGGAACGACGCCCTCGGTGAACCTGATGAAGCGGTCCTGGCTGTGTCCGTCGGCGGCCCACAGACTCCCGGCCCGCAGCAGCCTCCGGCCGGCCCGCCGGAGCGTGAATGAGAAGGGGCGTAGGGCAAGCTCCAGGCGCAGCTTTCCCCGCTCCAATACGGCGTGCTCGGTCCCGGTCGCTACCGACGCTGGGCTCAGAGACATGGGCGAAAGATTCTCGAACGTCGTCGCCCACGCCCTCCCTGTTCACTGAAAGATCACACCACGTGTGCAGATTCTTCACGGGAACCGGGCTTTTGCAGGGCAATTTTATGTCCATGACCGAGACCAGTCGTGCCGACATGCATGTGCACTCGACCGCTTCGGAGCTGTCAAGGCTGGGAGTTCAGCGCTCGTTGGCGCTGCCGGAATGCGCCACTCCGCCCGAAGAGGTCTACGAGCTGGCCAAGCGTCGCGGGATGGACTTCGTGACGATCACCGACCACGACACGATCGCCGGAGCGCTGACCCTGGCCGATCTGGCCGACACGTTCATCTCCGAAGAGCTCACCGTTCACTTCAAGGGCGAGCCGCAGGCCGTGCACGTCCTCTGCTATGGCATCGACCCTGACGACCACGACTGGCTGCAGGCGCACAACGACGACGTCGAGGCGTGCGCCGAGTATCTCGACGGCAAGGGAATAACCGCGGCGCTCGCGCACCCGTTCTATGCCGTCGAGGCGCCGCTGACCGCGATCCACCGACGCCGTCTGGCCGAGCTGTTCCCGATCTGGGAGACGCGCAACGGCTCGCGGGCCAAGGAGCTGAACCTGCCGGCGTTCGTCTACATAGAAACCCATGGGGGCACGGCCATCGGGGGCTCTGACGATCACGCCGGAATCGATATCGGGCGCACGTTCACCGAGACCCCGCGAGCATCGACGCCCGAAGAGTTTCTCGCCCACGTTCGCAACGGCCGGGCCGGCGCTCACGGTGCGCAGGGGGGCGCCCCCAAGTGGACGCACGCGGCGATCGCGCTGGCCATCCGGGCCTTCGTCTCGAGCGACGGAGCGCCGCGACCCGACCCGGGCGCGGTGCTCAGGATCGTGGAGCGCGTGATGCGCGAGGGCGATGTCCGCCGCGGCGTCTCGGACGGGGACCTCGGCCCCGAGGATGCGCGCGCGCTGCTGCGGGCCTGGCTGGAGGCCATGCAATTGGATCCCACCCACCCGATCGACGAGTGGAACCTGCTCGAGCTGCTTCAGGAGGGCGAGCTCAGCCACCCCGACCTGTACCGCCGGGGCCGGCGGATCCACGAACGCAAGCTGGCGCACGCGGTGGGCGAGATCGTCGCGATGACCGAGGGCCGGAGCGCACTCGATCCCGCGGGCGCGGCACTGCACCTGTTCGACGCCTGTGTGCCGGTCATCCCCTACTCGGCCGCCTCGGCCTTTCTCGCGCGTGAGAAGTTCAAGCTCACGCGCTCGGACGGCGACCGCCCCCGGGTCGCGCTGGTCGCCGACGGCCTCGGCGGGATGCACGGCGTCACCCACACAATCCGGCAGATCCGCGAACGGGGGGTTCCGGGCTTCGACGTCGAGGTGATCGGAACCGACGCCGGCGTGGACCGGCGGCTCAGCGCGGTGGCCGAGATCGACATCCCCTTCTACCGTGGACTGCAGATCGGCATTCCCAGCCTGCCCGCGATCGTCGAGGCCCTGGCCGAGGGTCGCTACGACCTCATCCACCTCACCTCGCCGGGACCGTCGGGCATCGGCGCCTGGCTCCTGGCCCGGGTGCTCGACCTGCCGGTGGTTGGCAGCTATCACACCGAGCTGGCTGCGTACGCCGGTCTGCGTACGGGCCAGGCGCAGCTCGAGGCGCTCACCAGGCTCGCGCTGGCGACGTTCTACGGCGCGTGCGACGTGGTCCTATCCCCCAGTTCGGCGACTGACGAGCGCCTGGTCGGGCTCGGGATCGGACCCGAGCGGATCGAGCGCTGGGACCGGGGCGTCGAGACGTCGATGTTCGACCCCGGGCTGCGGACGGCCAGCCGCGCTGACGATGACTCGGTCAGGGTCCTGTACGCGGGCCGGCTGACCAGGGAAAAGGGCGTCGAGTTGCTCGCCGACGCGTTCCTGGCCGCGCGCAAGCGAGATCCCCGGCTGCACCTCCTCCTGGCCGGCGGCGGCCCGGAGGCGGATCACCTGCGCGAGCGCCTGGGCGAGCATGCGACGTTCCTCGGATGGCTCGAGGGCGAGGAGCTGGCCCGAACGTACGCCGACGCCGACCTGTTCCTGTTCGCCAGCCAGACCGATACCTACGGGCAGGTGATCCTGGAGGCCCAGGCCAGCGGGCTGCCCGTGGTCGCGGTCGCCGAGGGGGGCCCGGTGTCCCTGATCGACCACGGTGAGACCGGTCTGCTGGCCCCGGCGCAGCCCGAGGCCCTGGCGACCGAGCTGCTGCGCCTGGCCGGTGAGACCTTGCTGCGCGAGCGGATCCGCCGGACGGCGCTGGCCGCCGTGCGGGGACGAACCTGGGAGGCGGCGCTCGAGCAGCTGGCGGTGGGCTACCGGATCGCGCTCGACGACGGCGCCGCGGGAGCCCCTCGCAAGGTCGCCTAGCGGGCCGGTCGGCGGACAGGCCGGACCAGTAGCTTCTGGCCGGTGAACTCGGCCCAGCGCGCTCGCGGCGTCGCCTTCGCCCGGGCGGCGCTGGCCGGGAACCCGTCGGACGGCTACGGCGGCGCCGTGCTCGCGGTGACGCTCGGGCGCTGGTGGGCGCAGGTCGAGGCGGTCCGGGCTCCGTCCCTGTCGATCACGCCGGCGAGTCCGCTGGTCGAGGCCGCCGTGCGCCGCTTCGCGCAGGAGGTGGCGCCGGACGCGCGGGAGGCGGCGGTGAGGTGGACCACCTCCGTTCCGCGGGGCGTCGGCCTCGGCGGGTCCAGCGCGCTGGTGATCGCGACGGTCAGAGCCCTGTGCGAGCTCCACGGCGTCGAGCTCGAGCCAGACCGGCTGGCCGGGCTCGCCCTCGCGGTCGAGACCGAGGACCTCGGCATCGTGGCCGGGCTCCAGGATCGGATCGCCCAGGCCTACGAGGGGCTGACGTTCATGGACTTCGCGGGCGTGGGCGACGCGGGCTCGGGGAGTTCCTCCGACGCCACTCACGGGACCTACGAGCCGCTTGATCCCGCGCTGCTGCCGCCCCTGCTGATCGCCTGGCGGCCGGTCGCGGCCGCGGAGTCCGGGCGGGTGCACGCGACCCTGCGCCGCCGCCACGCGGATGGCGACGACGCGGTGCGTGCTGCGATGGCCGAGCTGGGGGACGTGGCCCGCGCGGCCCGGGCGGCGCTGGTAGCGGGTGATCACGACGGCCTGCGCGGGTGCATGGACCGAACGTTCGACCTGCGACGGACGGTGATCGAGCTGGACGCGCGGTGCGTGGAGATGATCGAGGTCGCCCGGGCGTGTGGCGCGAGCGCCAACTACACCGGGTCGGGTGGCGCGATCGTGGCGACCGGCGCGGACGGGCGGGAGCTCGAGGCGGCCGAAAAGGCCCTGCTGGGCATCGCCTGCGGCGTCGAGCGGTTCGCCGGGACCCAGGGCGACTGGGCGGGAGGCCGGCCGCAGGCCCGCGGCCGGCCCCCCCGGCCGAGTCAGTATCCGTAGATCAGCTGGCCGTAGCCGCCGTAGCCGTAGCCACCGCCGTAGCCGTAGCCACCGCCGTAGCCGTAGCCGCCGCCGTAGCCATAGCCACCGCCACCGCCGTAGCCACCGCCGTAGCCGTAGCCACCGCCGTAGCCATCACTGGGGACGGTAGTGCTGGTGGGCACGGTGACGCCGCCGTCACCGTCCTGCCAGGTCACCGAGAACGACGTGCCGTCGCTCGACAGCGCACCGGGCTCGGCGCCGGCCGCCGACGAGCCGCTGAGCTCGACGGGCTGGGCCGTCCAGCTCGAGTCGGAGATCGTGCCGGTGTGGCCGCCGGCGGTCGCGTGGGCATTTGTGAACTTGACCGAGCCGAAGTCCGCGAGGGTCAGCGGCTGAAAGTCGCCCTGGCCATCGGAGACCGAGGGTGCCTCGGCGATCCATTCGGCGCTCGAGGTGTCGGGGTTGCTCATCTGGAGCGTCTTCGTGTACGACTGGCTGGTCGTCTGATCCGACAATGAGACGGTGACGTTGGTTCCGCTGACCGAGACCCGGGCGTAGATGTGGTCGCCCGGATGGATGGCCAGGTCGAGCTTCACCGGAGCGGCCGGCACGAGCTCGTACCACGCGTAGTAGGACGTTTGGCCGCCTGTCACGTCGGCCTCGGTTCCCGTCTGCTCGAGGGACTGCGACTGGCCCGAGCCGCCGAGGCCGACCCAGAAGGCCGAGTCTCCGTCCCCGGCCGATGGGTTGACTGAGGGCTGGACCCAGCTTCCGGAGACGGCCGAGAACTGCGAGCCGTTGTTGGAGCCGGCCACATAGCCGGACCAGTTCTGGCTCGTCGCTTCCGGCCCGGTCGCGGCGGCGGCGGTCGAGACTTCTAACGCTGCGCCGGCGGCCACGATCGCGCCGGTCGCGGCGAGGAGGGGTAAGAGTCGAGTAGTCATGCATCGCAGCGTCGTTCGGGCGCGTAAGAGCCGCCTCGGAGGCCACGAAGAGGTGGCTATGAGCCTGTGAAGAGGTGTGTATGACGACCCGCCCGCCCGGCAGCCGGCCGCGTCGGGTGGGCGGGCGGGCGGGATCTCAAACCACGGGGGACCCTCAGTGCAGCGCGGCTTCGAGGGCCTGGCGGGCTTCGTTGACGCCGAAGGCCCCCTCGAGCCTCGCGGCAACGATGCCCTGACGGTTGATCGTGAACAGCCACGGCTCCGTTTCGAGGTGGAACGCCGTCATCTGCGGGCGATAGCCCTTCGTGGGGTCATTGTCGACGTAGACCTCTTCGTGGATGAAGGTGATGCGGTTGGCGAACTGGTGCTGTAGCGAGACCATGATGTCCGTCACCGGCCCGCATACCCGCGAGGTGCACAACTGCGGCGTCGAGAACAGGAGGGCGACCGGGCGCTTGCCGAGCACCTGGTTGAAGGAGACCGAGTGCATGCTCTCCGGCGGGATCCGGGTGGTGAGCAGGCTGATGCTCCCGTGCGTGGTCGCGAGCGTGTCGGTCGCGATCGCCGGGGGACGCTGGCCGACGCCGGGAATGGGCGAGCTTAGGGCTGCCGCGAGCTCCCCGGTCGATCCGATCAGCTTGCCGCCCGCCCGGGTCAGCGAGAGCAGGTCGAAGACCCCCGAGCGGGGCACCGGAACCTGGCTCCAGTAGATGGCCTGAAGCCCGCCGGGCCCGGCGTTCTGTTCGCTGCGGTACTGCGGCGCGACGGCCAAGGAGTCAGCCGGGGCCAGGAACGGGCCTCGCGCCGGGGATGACGGAGTGGCGGCGATGTATACGGCCGTGGGCGCGTAGATGTACCGCTGCGCCTTGTCGGTCAGCGCGAAGGCGAAGCGCCGGATGCCCGGAGTGAACACCCCGTCGGCCGGCCCGAGCGTCGCCGTCTCGTTGACGAGCCGGGCCAGCTGGATGAGCGAGCGGCCGGCGGCAGCGGGGAACTGGCTAGCCCGCGGGTGCGCGGCCGCCGGCAGCTCGGCCACGGCGGGGGGAGCCGTTCGGAGCGGCTCGGCCAGCTCGACCGGCTTGACCGGCGAGGTGGACGAAGCTTTGGACGCGACCGTGGCCGTCTTTGACGTGTGCGACGTCGAGCTCGAGGAGCTGCCGCAGCCGACCACGGCGGCCGCGCAGGCCAGGGCGACGGCGGCATGGACGGGAATGGGCCTGAGCGAGAGGGCCAAGCCCGGCTACCCGACGATCCGGAACACACCGCGCATCCACGGATGGATCCGGCAGAAGAACGTGTACGTCCCGGGTGGCAGATTCGTCGGCGTGCTCCAGTTCAACCTGCCCACCCCCGGGAGGCCCACCCCGAGCTCGCCGGAGTCGAAGTTGCCGGCTCCGTTGGCCAGCGGGTAGGCGATCCCGTAGTTGAGGCCGCACGGGTCCTTGCACGCGGTCACGGTATGGAAGACCGAGGCGATGTAGAACGGGTTCGGCGGGCCGAGGGCGCCGAACGTGCCCAGCGGGTTGGCGTCCTCGTTGACGAAGGTGATGGACTGGCCCCTTTTGATCGTGGGCACGCAGTTCACGTTCCCGCTGGTATCGGGGATGTACCTGAACCCGGCGATCAGGACCTTGTGGGTGTGGCAGGCGGGCAGCGTGTCGGGGTTGACGCCCACCCACGCCGTGCCGCCGGGATAGTTGTTCTCCGCCAGGTGGCCGTGCGTGATGTGTCCGGTCTGGTCGAGCTTGTGGGTGAACGGGTTGACGCCCTGCTCGTCCCCCCAGGCCTCCCACACCACCATGATCCCCATCACCTCGTACCAGGACGCCCACCGCGTGTCGTAGGTGGCGTTCACCGTGAGCACGTCGCCGGGCTGCACCTCCGGCCGCCAGTCGGCCGCCGTGGCGGTCGCGGCGAAGTCCCACGAGATCGGCTTCCCCTTGTCGAAGTAATCGGCATAGGAACGGAAGAGGCGCACCGAGCCCGGGACCTCGCCGGGGATCGTCACCCGGCTCCGCTTGACCCCCGGGCGAGTGAGGTCAAGCTCGTCGTAGAGGCCGCCGGGGTGCAGATGACCGGCCGTCCCAATCAGCACGCCGGGGTGGTCGATCGTGAACTGGTTCAGCGCCGGCCCGGAGCCGTAGGGATCCTTGGCCATCAGCGGGTACGTGAACTTACCGTCGCGTCCGCTCCCGCGCTTGACGTTGAAGATGGGGTAGATGTGGTGGTCCTGGACGTCCATCCAGATCGGGTGGACGGGCGTGATCGTGGCGGCCAGTGGCGAGGTGGCGGGCACGAAGTCGATGTCGTAGGTGATGTAGACGTCCTTGGGCGTGTCGGTCAGGTTGTGGATCATGTAGTTGAGGATCCACACGTCCTTGGCCCCGATCGGGTAGCCGAAGCCGGACGGGAACTCGTAGATCGTCTTCTCCTCGCCGCTGGCCATGAACGGGTAGAAGGGACCGAACGAGTTGCCCTCGCCCTGGCCGGCCGCTCCGTCGCTGAACCACACGCCGTGGTGGAGGTGGACGATGTCGGTGGGCGGGATCTTCCCGCAGCACTTGCCGTCCGGCAGCGCGTAGCGCAGGTTCGGCGCCATCCTGATCATGAACCCGTTGACGTCCGGCTTGGGGACGTGGTTGTACTGCGTGAGGATCAGGTTGGCGCCCGGGATGACCCGGTAGGGACCGGCCGCGTAGTCGAGATGCTCGACGCCGCCAGCGCCCGCGGCTGGGCCCGCCGCGCTCCCCGCAGCGGCCGCGCTCGCCGGCATCCAGACGAGCAACGCCGCCACCACCAGGACCGCCCGACCGATTAGTCGCTTCAAGTCTCCTCCGGAGCTGGCACGACTCCCATGGGATATTGAATCAGGCCCATCGGGTCGACACCGGCGTCATCGAAAATCGGGTCGACCGGGTTGACATCGGCGTGGTCCAGCTGGCACCTTTGTATGGCCGTGTGGGCCTGCAGACGATTCGTGATGCTCCTGATCGCGACGGTGCTCCTCGCGCTCGCCACGGCCGCCTCGGCCGCGGCCGGCTCCAGCGCCGCGAAGCTCCAGCTGCGCAGGACCAGGGTCGGAACCATCCTGGTCAACAGCCGCGGCTTCACGGTGTACGCCTTTACCAAGGACTCGCGCAACCGGGACAACTGCGCCAAGAGCAGCGTCTGTCTCCACGTCTGGCCGCCCGTGACCACCGTCGGCCGGCCGATCGCCGGTCCGGGCGTGAGGTCGTCGTTGATCGGGACGATCACGCTCAAGAACGGGAAGAAGCAGGTCACCTACGCCGGGCACCCGCTCTACACCTACATCGCCGACACGCAGCCGGCTGAGACATCCTTCATCAACATCTACCAGCTCGGCGGCTTCTGGCCGGCGATGAACGCCGCCGGCCAGGAGGTCAAGTAGCGCGGGCCCGCCACCTACTGTGGGGGATAACTTGCGCATAGCGAAAGAAATCGCCCACGGTCCGAGGCGGGGCGCGACGCGCATGCGCTACGGGATTGCCACGGCGGCCGGGTAGGAGATCAGGCCCGCGGCGTCGATCGCGCGCAGGGCCAGCCAGCGGGTGCCGGACGGGAGAGCGGGCACGGACATGCACTGCGTGTGCCCTGCTACACCCGGACCCGGTACACCCAGCAGGCGCCGCCCCTGAGTGAAGGTCTCGGCCACCGGGCGCGCCGGCGTGGAGAACGCCCGGAGCTCATAGCGCGCGGCCCGCCCGTCGCCCCAAGCGCCACCCGGAGCCACCCAGCAGGCGCGCAGCCGCGTGCCGTGGCGGGTCACGCGCAGCCGCCGCGGCACCAGCGGCGGTCTCGTCTGGTCGCCGTAGCGACCGGTGTGCCAGTCGTTCTCGTTCCAGGACCACGCCTCGATCGCGCTGGCCTTGCCCGGCGTGTTCCAGACGAACAGGTAGCCCTCGCGGGTGACGTCCACGACCTCGACGTGACCGTTGCCGTCGAGATCGCCGACGGCCGGGGTGAACAGCGTCCATCCTCCGGTGAACTTCGGCCACCCCGGGACGGGCCGGCCGTCGGGCAGGAACGCGGCGACGTTGTTCGAGTCCTCGTTGTTGATCACGTCGGCCTGCCCGTCGCCCGAGACGTCGGCGACGGCCGGCGAGGTCAGGAACGGCAGACCCATCATCGGCGCCCCGAAGCCGGGCAGCATCTTGCCGGTCCCGGCGTCGTAGGCGAACATGAAGTTCGTGAGGCGCTCCGCGATGCCGTCATGGCTGAGCGCGGCCAGCGTGTCGAAGTCCAGCCCCCCGGTCAGGTAGGCCATGTGGCCGGCGAACGGGGCCATGGTTCCGGACTCGGTGAAGGTGACCGGGTCCGAGGCGGTGGTGCTGGTCGGAACCCGGTCGTCGTTCAGGCCCGGCGCCGCGGCGATCGCCTTGAGCGCCAGCACCGAGATCGCGTTCGGCTGGCTCGGCGTCTGCGGCGCGACTCCCTGGACGGTCAGGAACTGGGGGACGCTGAACACGAGGTTCTGGCCCACCGTGTCCCCTTTGTGCCCCGGGACCCGGGCGGCGGATGGGGTGTCCCCCCCTTCGGTGATCCAGTCCTGCGCCGAGCTGTAGTAGCCCAGGTTGCCCTGCATCTTGATCGGGAAGCCGGGCACCAGCGCGCCGCCGAGGTGGCGGTTGCCGTCAGGCCAGTAGCCGAGCTCGTAGAACTGCGAGCCGAGACCTTCGGAGCCGATGATCGAATTCGTGTCGTAGGCGAACTCCTGGGACTTGATCACGAGCTCTCGCCGGCCGTCGCCGAACAGGTCAGCGAGCGTCGGAGTGGAGATGATCTTGTAGTCGTGGACGTCGATGAATGGGGGCTTGGGCCGGTCGGCGGCCGGCAGCTGCGCGTCCACCGGCCAGCCGGGCACGGTCCGGCCGTGGCCGTCGAAGGCGTATATGTATCCGTCCCAGGCCGCCTGGATGACGTCGAGGCGGGTCCGGCTACCGGGCAGATGCCACAGCACCGGGGTCGCGACCGCTCCCTCGGACGGCGGCCGCGTGTAGTCGTGCTCCGGCGGGGCCACCGGGTAGGTCGCGAACTGCGCGCCCAGTGACTGGGGCCACCCCTTCTCGAGCTGGCCGTGCCGGTTGAACACGTACACGCGGCCGCTGGTCGAGGTCACGACCACCTCGAGCGCGCCGGTGCCGTACAGGTCGCCGACCGCGACCGGGCTCAGGATCGGATCGTAGATGTGCGCCGGCACCCCGCCGGCTCTGCCGGCCGCCGAGCGGTGGGCCATCGAGAAGTCGACCGAGCTGGTGTGCGCCGGCCAGCCCGGCAGCTCGCGCCCGGTGTCGGGGTCGATCACGTGCACCCAGCCGTCGGAGTCGCCGAAGATGATGTCGAGCTTGCCCGTTCCCTGGAGGTCCGCCAGCTCGGGCGAGGCCGCGGGGGCGCCGTCGGTCAGCCGCACCGGGAAGCCGCGCCGGATAGTCGGGTCGTGGAAGACCGCGATCACCCGGCGGTCCTCCCCCAGCAGGCCGCGGTTGTCGGTGGCCTGGACCCGGATCGTCACGTCGTACTGCTCGGTCGAGTCCTCGATCTGCGGGTTGAAATGGAAAGGAGCGCTCCAGAACGAGCGCGGTATGCGCGACAGGGACAGGTGCGCGAGCACGCCGCGGAGGTCGCGGGCCCTGGAGGAGCCGGAGGCGATCGTGACGAACTGCGACTCGGTGGGCTGGTCACCGAGTCCGTACTGGACCTTCCACGTGAAGCTCCTCGCCCGGTGAGCCGAGATGTCGACATCGATGGGCACCGAAGAGGTCCTGGTCGGGTCATACAGCGAGTACCAGTCCGGCGCGAGGATCGCCGGCGCGGGCGGGATCCGGTTCGCGGCGATGGCCTGCATCGCCGCGAGCACGTCCGGTCGCCCGTAGCCGTACTGGATGTTGAACGTGGCCCCCGGCTCGCCGGGCCAGTCGACGTTCGGGTCATCGATGTTGGAAGCGGTCTCGCGGACCACCTGCTCGACCTCCCCGGCCGACAACGGCCCGGCGATCCGGTGGGCGGCGGCGGCGGCGCGCCCCTCGGAGACCACCAGCCCGGCGACCGCCGCCAGGGTCGGCGTCGATTCCGAGGTCGAGCCGCCCTCGTTGGGGGCGGAGAAGAGCGAGTGGGGGCCGAAGCTCGTCGCGTTGGAGCGCGAGCGGTAGGACGTGGTCAGGCGGTCGGTCCCGGCCGCTTGCGGAACCGGCCCGGTGCCGTCGGCCACCAGCCCGTTGCCCGGCCACACGTTCGGATAGAACATCCCGTTCTGGTGGTCTGAGGAGTCGAAGTCGTTGGAGGCTCCGACGACCACGACTCCCTTGTTGTTGGCGTAGCGCAGGGCGGCCTGCGTCTCACTCGAGTAGCCCAGCTCAGCGTCCTCGAGGTCGATCACCGAGACGTGGTTGGCGATCGCGAAGTAGATCGCCTGGGCCACCCGGTCGGTGCGGTCGATCGCCTCGGCCCCAGCCTTGATCGGAAGGACCATGCATCCGGGGCAGACGCCGACGTCGTCCACGCCGTCGTTGGCCTCACCCGCGGCCCGCTCCATCTGATCGTCGGGGTGGGAGTAGGCGCCGTCGCTGGTGGCCGGGTCGTCGTTTTCGTACATGAAGTTCCAGCCCGAGATGTCGTTCGGGTAGCCGTCGCCATCGTTGTCGTAGTGATGGCCCCGGCGGCAGAACTCGATCAGGTGGGTGCGCTCGCTGATCTTGCAGTCGCCGAAGGCGACGATCAGGTCCTCCGGCGTGAGCGAGCCGTTGACGTACGGCCGGTGGAGGCGCGGATCGTGCGCGTAGTCGAAGACGTTGAAGGTCCCGTCGCGGTTGCAGTCGTAGCGGCCGCACGACTTCCCGTCGGCCAGCTCCGGATACGGCAGCTCTCCGCGATTGAGATAGACCCGCGGCGCGAGCTGGGCGCGGGCCGTCGGGTTATGCCAGTTGATGCCGCCCTCGACGTAGGCGATCACGACATCGGGCCGGCCGATCGTGAACTGCTTCCAGGCCTGATCGACGAACATGCCCGAGCTGCCCTGGGGGTCCTTGGCCAGGGGCGTGCACTTGGGGATGAACGAGTACAGGAACCACTCCTCCTGGTTGATGCACGCGGCCTGCGGGTTGCGCTCGCCCGGGTCGTAGCCGGGGTTGTTGGGAGGGCTCTGGCCGTTCCAGCCGCCGTTTGTCGAGTCCGCGAGCGCGACGCCGGGAACCGCGATGAGCAGCGCCGCGAGCAGCACGGCCCCGGAGCGCCGGCGCGGCCGGCGCGAATCCTTGGACCCCATGGTGCCGCGGCACAGTAGCGATCGCTTGTGAACGCGGGGTTGTTTCTGCATAGGGATGGTCCGCTCGCCGCCGAAATCCGCTGTGTGAGCACGGGCCGGATGGAGTCCTTCTCGGACGGGGTGATGGCGGTGGCGATCACGCTGCTCGTCCTGACGATCAGCGTGCCGTCCATCGGCCCCGGGGAAACGCTCGTCCATGCCCTGCTCAAACAGTGGCCCAAGTACGCGGCCTACACGGTCTCGTTCCTGACCATCGGGATCATCTGGATCAATCACCACGCGATGATCGGTCGCCTCAAGACCGCCGACTATCCGATCCTGATCCTCAACCTCGTGCTGCTGATGACCATCGCGGTCCTGCCCTTCGCGACCTCGCTGCTGGCCATGTACCTCAAGGAGGGGCATGGCCAGAACACGGCGGCTGGCGTCTACTCGGCGGCCTTCCTGGTCATGTCGATCGCCTTCGCCAGCCTGAACACCCACATCCTGCTGCGGAAATCGCACATGCTGAAGGAGAAGCTGAGCCTGGAGCGCCGACGCCAGGTCCTGATCCGAAACGTCGCCGGGTTGCTTCCCTATGCGGTAGCCACCGCTTTGGCCGTGGTCTCACCCTACGTCTCGCTCGCCATCTGCGCCGCCGTGGCCCTCTTCTACGCGCTCCCTATCGCCAGCGGCGTCTAACCCACCCACCACGCGCCCATCACGCGGCGCCAGTTCGCCCAGGCAATCGCGTCGATATCGCGCTCGTCGAACCCAGCCTGGCGCAGCGCGTCGAGCACCTTGGGCATCCCGGCCACGTCGCCCACGTCCGCCGGGATCGTCGCGCCGTCGAAGTCGGAGCCGAGCGCGACATGCTCCACGCCGATCCGGTCGGCGACATAACGAGCGTGGGCCGCGATCAGCTCCAGCGGCGTGTCGGCGTCGTCGGCGAAATCCGGGCGTAGGAACGGGCAGGCGAACACGATGCCGACCACGCCTCCCGATGCCCCGATCGCGTCAAGCTGGCCGTCGGTGAGGTTGCGGGATCCGGCACAGAGCGCGTGGGCGGCGGAGTGCGTGGCCACGACCGGCCCGAGCTCTAGCTGCGCGAGGTCCCAGAAGCCGGCCTCATTCAGATGGCTGACGTCGATCATGATCCCGAGCTCGGCGCAGCGCCGGGCCAGCGCGCGCCCGGCGTCGGTCAGGCCCGGTCCGAGGTCGGGCGAGGAGGGCGAGATGAACGGAACGCCGTGGCCGAAGGCGTTCGCCCGGCTCCAGACGAGGCCGAGCGAGCGCAGGCCCGCCGCGTACCACAGGTCGAGCGCCTCAAGGTCGGGATCAATCGCCTCGGCGCCCTCGAGATGGAGGACAGCGAGCGGCGGGCCATCGTCGTCCCGGGCGGCGTCGAGATCCCCGATCGCGCGCGGGATCCGAACGTGGCCGTCGCGTTCGAGCGCCAGCAGCCGTCCGGCCACGGAGGCCGCGTGCGCTGCCGCCTTCGCGTGCTCGGGCGGCGCCGGGTACGGGAACTCGATCACCCCGTCCTGGCGTGCGATCGGCTCCTCCCGTCCGCCCTCGGACTCGGTGAAGATCGCGAAGATCCCGCCCCGGACCCCGCCGGCGCGCATCCGCGGAAGGTCCAGATGCCCGCCGGCGCGGCCGGCGACGAGCGAGTCGTGGTCCTCGCGCGTAAGCGCGTCGTTGTGGCCGTCGAATACCGGCTGCACGACTGGGAACCTACCCCTCACGAGCCGCGGACATCGCCTCCGCCGACGGAGCGCTAGGTCAAATGCTGTCGATATGCGACGGCTGCCGCCTCGGTGCGGCTGCGGACACGGAGCTTGCTGAGAATGTGGGAGACGTGGACGCTCGCGGTCTTCTCGGCCATGAACAGGGCCGCGCCGATCTGACGGTTGGTCGCCCCCTCGGCGATCAGGGCCAGCACCTGGCGCTCGCGCGGGGTCAGGCCGAACGGATCCGGCTCACCGGAAAGCTCGAGCTCGCCGTCCAGCCGTCCGGCCTCCATCTCGCCCGCCTCGGTCAGCTCGAGCCGGGCCCGGTTGGCCAGCCCGGCGGTCTCCTCGGCCAGCCAGCGCGAGCCGAGCCGACGGGCGGCTTGCAGCGCGGCCCGAGCGGTGTCGGTGGCGCCCAGGCGATCGTCGCGCTCGGCGTAGGCCCGGGCGGCACACCAGCGCGAGGTGGCGGCCACGTAGGGCCGGTCGACCCCATCCCAGGCCTTGGCCGCGGCCATCCACAGGGCCGGGTCATCGCGCCCCCGGGCCCGGGCGAGCTCGGCCTTCCCGACGGCGTTCCAGGCGCGCTCGACCGCGCCGCCCTCCTGCGCAGCGGCGGCCAGCCGGCGGGCGTGGATCCGGGCCCGCGCGATGGCGTCGCGGGCCTCCTCCCGCTCACGCAGGTCGCGAGCGCGCTGGGCGATGTCGGCCTCGACCCGCGCCCCGGCCGCGCTGACGCGGGCGATCCGCATCACGTCGTCGGTGCACAGCTCGAGCCGGTCGAGCGCCCGCTGGACCACAGCCCGCGCGGCCGGGAGCTCGCGCCGCCGACGCAGCAGCTCGGCCATCAGCGCCCCGAACCAGCCGATCCACTGCGGCTCGGGCGAGACGGCGACCAGCGGCTCGGCCTCGGCGAGACGGCGGTCGGCCAGCTCCTGGTCGCCTTCGCCCAGGGCGACCTCGGCCTCGACCAGGAGGCGAAAGATCGGCGCCCGGCCCATCGGCGCCGGCGGCGAGGCCAGGTGGGCCCGCGCCGTCTCCCAGTCGCCGGCCTCGAACGACAGCTGCGTGTCGGAGAGGATCATCCACTCGTGAAGGCTGGCCATGCGCCGCGGCACGGCGGCCAGCCCCTCGCGCCCGATGGCCAGTCCCTCGGTCGTCCGCCCGGCCAGGGTCAGCATGTCGGCCAGGTTCGCGAAGGCCGCGCCGAGGGCGGTGACATCGTCAGCCTCCTGGGCGATCGCGATCGCGCGCCGAAGCCGGCTCGCGCCTCCGTCCACGTCCCCGAGCGCGATCTGGGCCATGCCCAGGGTGTTGAGGATGTCCGCCTCGGCGTGCGAATCGGATGCGGACAACGCGGCCTCCAGGGCCTCCTCGCCGTCGGCAATCGCGTCGCGGAAGCGCCCGCGAAGAAAGCGGGTACGCGCGAGCCAGCCCATCAACTCGGCCCGCTCGCGGGTGCACTCGTCCCCCGGAAGGAGGGCCAGCGCGCGTTCCGCCGTTCCAACGCTCTCGAGCCCGCGATTGAGCGTCCACTGGGTCTTGGCCAGCCGGGTCAGCAACCGGGCGTAGCGGCGCGGATCAGCGTCGGAGTCGATGTCCGGGAGAGCGCGCTGCACGAGCACTTCGGATCGCGCTGGATCGCCCGCGATGACGTGCGACCCGGCCGCCAACTCGAACAGATCGACGCGATCGAGGGGCAGCGACTGGTCGGCGTCGGGCACACGTGGCCACAGCTCGATCGCTCGCTCGGCCAGGTCGGCCGCTTCGGCATGCGCGTGAACCGCGCGGGCCGCGAGCGCCGCCCGGACGGTGGCCCGCAGAGCCGCGGGCTGATCCCCGGCCGCTGCGTAGTGGCCGGCGACCTCAGCGGTCACCTCCGCCTCCTGCTCCTCGCCGGTCGTGCAGCGTGCCTCGAGCACGCGGGCCAGGGCGAGGTGCAGGTCCCCACGCTCCCCGGGCAGGAGGTCGTCGTACAGCGCCTCCCGGAGCAGCGCGTGGCGGAAGCGCAGCCGATCGTCGTCACCGGGAACGAGGACCTGCTCGGCAACGGCCTCGCGCAGCGCGGGCTGCAGCGCCTGGGCTTCGATCCCGGTCACCTCGGCGATCGTCGGCTCGTCGAGCCGGCGGCCGGCGGCGATCGCCCGCGCAGCCTGCTGAGCCTCGGGCTCGAGCCGTTCGATCCTCAGCAGGAAGGCATCCCTCAGGCTCTGAGGGGCGG
Source organism: uncultured Solirubrobacterales bacterium (assembly GCA_963704385.1). Lineage (GTDB taxonomy): Bacteria > Actinomycetota > Thermoleophilia > Solirubrobacterales > Solirubrobacteraceae > Palsa-465. The sequence goes on along the minus strand of OY969904.1, from coordinate 1,835,792 downwards.
CGCCTCGTCCGTCGAGCCCGGCGGCCAGCAGCTCCTCGGTGTAGAGCACGTTGCCCTCGCTGCGCGCGAACAGCCGCTCCACGAGCGCCTCGGCCGGTTCGGCGTCCAGGATGTCCGCGAGGGCCTCGCCCAGCTCGGATCGGTCAAACGGCGCGAGCTCGATCCGGCGCACACTCTCCAGGCGCTCGAGCTCGGACACCAGAGGCCGCAGCGGGTGGCGTCGGTGCAGCTCGTCGGCGCGGTAGCTGATCACGACCATGACCCGCTCCTGGCGAAGGGCGCGAGCCACGAAGGCCACGAACGTGCGGGTCGAGCGATCGGCCCAGTGCATGTCCTCGAGCACGAGCACCAGCGGCTGCTCCTGCGAGAGAAGGTCCAGCAGCTCCATCAGCGCTTCAAACAGGTAGAGCTGCGCGGCCGGATCCTGTCGCTCGGCGGGCGGGTCGGCCGCCCCGAGCCCGGGCAGCAGCCCGGCCAGCTGGGCGCGACTGGCCGGGGCGAGCTCATCGAGGGCCGGGTGGCGCGTCCGGATCAACGGTCGCAGCGCGCTGGTCAGCGGGGCGTAGGGGAGCTCGCCGTCGCTCTGCTCGACCGCCTCCCCGCGCAGCACGGTCACGCCCCGCTCGGACAGGCTTTGCTCGAGCTCTCCGATCAGACGCGTCTTGCCGACACCCGAGTCACCGCCGAGAAGAACGATCGCCGGACGCCGGTCCGCGGCTTCGCGCAGGGCCAGGTCGAGCTCCTCGAGCTCGGCCTGGCGCCCGACGAAGTGGTTGCTCGTGAGTCTCCGCGCCACGCCTGAAGTATCGCCAGATCGCGCGCCCGCCCTCGATGTGCCGGCGGCCACCGGTCCGTCGGCCGGCCGCTGGCGGTAGCTCCTGGATCGCGGACTCGTGCTGGGATCGTTTGGCCGCGTGCGCCTGGGCCCGCTGCTCGCCGAGTCGCCGGGCCTCCTGGGCTCGGGCGTCGCCGAGGGCGAGTATGAGTTGGGGGTGCATTCCTCGCTCCTGTTGGTCGTGTTCACGCTGAGGACAGGGTGAGCGCAGACGAGGTACCGCACATCGGCAGAACGCAGCCGATCTAGGGGAGTCGAGCCTTATATGTGGCCTAGGAGGCCTTAGTGGCCCCACCGACCGTATTTACGGGCGGGAACCACCTAGTCGGGTTCGCGGCGCTCTTCTGGCTGCCGTACCGCAACGTCGGCCCGACTCGCGTGTTCGAGACCCCTAGATATGGTGCAATGCGTTCTCGGAGGTTCCCGTATGAAGCGAGCGGTGTCAGCCTGCGCCCTCCCGGCCTGCCTCGCGCTGGCCGCGATCCTGGCCCCGACCAGCTTCGGCCGGTCACCCTCCGCGCGGACCGCCACCACGCGCGCCGATGCGTTGCACGTCACCTGGATGGCGGGCTTTCGCGCTCCCGGGACGCCGTTGAAATACGACAGGGTCGGGGTGATCAAGGTGGGCTCTCCCTCGGCTCGCAACGTGCTCGTCCTCGAGCCGGGGACCTCGGCCGCGGCCGCCTACTTCGTGCCGTTCGCGAAATGGGTCGTGGCGGCTGCTCCGAACTGGCAGGTGTGGTCCGTCGAGCGTCGCGAGAACCTGCTCGACGACCAATCGGAGCTGAACCTGGCCAAGGAGGGCAAGGCCAGCCCCACGCAGCTCTTCAACTATTACTTGGGGTACATCACCAACAAGCAGATCACGCACCACTTCAACGCCGTGCCCGACTCCTCGGTCGAATTCGCCAAGGGCTGGGGCATGAACGTCGCGGTCCAGGATCTGCACATCGTGATCAAGGCCGCGGAGAAGCTGGGCGGCAAGGTCGTCCTCGGCGGCCACTCGCTCGGGGGCGCGGTGGTCACGGGCTACGCCACCTGGAACTTCGGCGGTCACGCCGGCGCCGATGGCCTCTCCGGGCTCGTGTACGACGACGGCGGCAGCCTGCCTGCGGTCAGCGCGCAGACGGCGAGTGCCGAGCTCACGGCCCTCGACGCCCCGAGCGCCACCCCGTGGCTGGCCTTCGGAGGGATCGCCGCACCGTTCGCTGGCCTGTTCAACACCACCGGCGCCATGGGCGTCCTGCAGGACCCGAACGCTCCCTCGGTCGGCCAGACCTTCCCGCTCCTGCCGGCCGACCTCAAACCAAGCGTGCCCGTGACCAACGAGGCCCAGTACGGCTACGCGCTCAACTACTTGACCTCACCGCCGAGTCTCCTGGCTGCCCAGGCGCACCTGGGGAAGGGCATCTCCGCCCACACGATCAACGGCTACCACACGTGGGACGGCGCAGGCGCGCTGACCCCGATCCGCCGCTTCGCGATGATGTTCGCCGGGGCCGGCATCCAGAGCGCCAACGGGACGGAGTGGTACTTCCCGCAGCGCCTGACCGACGACACCGGCGCGGTCGCCAACGGGAACGCCAACCCGGCCCAGAAGGTCCTCGACGTCGACGCCACGATGGGCCGCCACCTCCCCCGCAGCCTGTTGATCCTCGCCATCTGCACCGCCCTCGGCAAGCAGGGCGTGCTGCTCGATGCCCAGGCGCTGGCGGCGCAGTCGCATATCCCGTCGAGCCACCTGACGCTGATCAACCGCCAGAACACCTATTCCCACAACGATCCGGCCGGCGCGTACCCGAACAACGCCTTCTTCTCCCACCTGATCCCGTTCCTGAAGAAGATCGCCGCGGGGGGCTGACCCCGCTCCGGCGGCGCCGTCAGGCCTCGAGCACGACCGCGAGCCCCTGGCCGACGCCGATGCACAGGGCGGCCAGTCCGTAACCGCCGCCGCGGCGGGCCAGCTCGTGCGCGAGCCCGCCGAGGATCCGCGCTCCCGAGGCGCCGAGCGGGTGCCCCAACGCGATGGCCCCCCCGTTCGGGTTGACCTTGTCCGGATCGAGCCCCTTCCACTCGCCGATGTCGGCCAGGCACTGGGAGGCAAACGCCTCGTTGAGCTCGACCACGGCGACCTGGTCCCAGGTGATCCCGGCTCGCTCAAGTGCGGCCTGCGCGGCGGCGACGGGCGCGATCCCGAACACGTCGGGGTCGACGGCCGCCGCTCCGCGTGAAACGACGCGGGCCAGCGGCTCACGGCCGGCGCTCCGCGCACCCGCCTCGTCGGCCAGCAATAGAGCAGCGGCTCCGTCGTTCAGCGGTGACGAGTTCCCAGCGGTCACCGTTCCGCCCTCGGCGAAGGCGGGCTTGAGCTTTGAGAGCTTCTCGATGGTGGTGTCCGGCCGCATGTTCTCGTCACGCTCGAGCTCGGTGCCCGGGACGGGAACGACCCAGTCCGGGTAGAAGCCGCTGTCCCATCCGCCGACCGCACGCTGGTGGCTGCGCAGCGCGAACGCGTCCTGCGCTTCGCGGGAGACGCCGTAGAGCCCGGCTAGCTTCTCGGCGCTCTGCCCCAGCGAGATCGTCCACTGCTCGGGCATGTTCGGGTTGACCATCCGCCAGCCCAAGGTGCTCGAGTAGAGCTGCTGCTGCTCGCGGGGGAACGGCCGCTCGGTCTTGAGCATCACCCACGGCGCCCGGCTCATCGACTCGACGCCTCCCACGAGCACGACCGATGCCTCGCCGGTCTCGATCATCCGGCTGGCCTGCATCGCGGCGTCGAGGCTCGAGCCGCACAGGCGGTTGATCGTCCCTCCCGGCACGCTGGTGGGCAGGTCGTTCAGCAGCCAGGCCATACGGGCCACATTGCGGTTGTCCTCGCCGGCCTGGTTGGCGTCGCCGAACAGGACCTCGTCGACGTGCGCCGGATCGAGGTCGGGCGTCCGCGCCAGCAGAGCTTCGACCACGTGCGCGGCCAGATCATCAGGGCGCACCTCGGCCAGCCCGCCGCCGTAGCGGCCGAACGGGCTCCGCACGGCATCGAGAACATAGGCGACGCTCATGCGGACAAAACTACCCGCGCGGACTTAACTTCGGGACGGTCCGTGACCGCGGGGGGCTGGGACAGCGAGGAACGATGCTGATGAACGTGCGCCGCTCGAACTTTGCTGCAGGGGTATACGTATGTAGAACCGGAGCAGCAAAGTTCGTCGCCAAGCGCCCGCATAGAGCACCCAACTTAGGTCCGCGCGGGAGGAATTAACGGGCCGGGCCGCGGCGGGCGGGTGGCCGGCGCGGGCGGCGCGCGGCGGGCGACGGCGGGCGACGGCGGGCGGCGTTTATTTGGCCCGCTCGAGGTCGGCGCGCGCCGCGATCCCGAGCAGCCGCCCCTCGGGCGTGGTCACGATCACCCACCGCAGGTCCTTTTCGGCCAGCTGGGCGGCGATCGTTTCGGGACACCTGTGCGGTCGCACCGTCTTGGGACCGGGCTCCATCACCTCCTCGGCCGGAAGGCGTGGGTCGCAGTCGAGCATGCTGGCGCGTAGCCGACCGAGCACGATCCCGTTCGCACTCGTCACCACCGCGAACGGGTAGGGCGATCGGCCGACCCGCAGGCGCACATCGCCCACGGCGTCGCCCAGGCCACACGTGACCACGTCCGCGCGCGCGAACGTGCCGACCGTGGGCCAGCCGGCCCGCTCACCCTCGATCGGTCGCCCGTGAGCCAGCCAGTCGACCTTCCCGTCGACGTACTCGTAGACATCCTCGAACCCCAGCGTTTCAAGCCGACACGCGGCTCGTGCGCTGAGGTCTCAGAGCGAGTCCCAGCAGTAGACGACCACCGGCCGGCCGCGCTCGAGGATGCCGGCGGTCTCCCGAGTGAGACGCCTGAGTGGAAGGTTGATCGCTCCGGGCAGATGGGCCTCCGAGTACTCCTGGTCGGGGAGCGCCTCGACCACCTGCGCGCCGGCCGCCACCAGGCGCTCAAGCTCAATCAGGTCTATCCGCGTCGACATCCTCGCCCAGGCTCACGGTCCGTTTACGTACGAGCGCGCCTCGCCGGCCAGGCGCCGCCACTGCGCTTGGTCGACCTCAGCCACCCTGACCCACTCCCGCGTCTTCTTGTGTCCGATCTCGAAGGCCCGGGCCTGGCCGGCCGCGGTCAGCTCCGAGCAGCGATCGGCCGGCAACTTGACGACGAGCTCGCCGCTGTGGAGCATCGCGAAGATCTTGCTCCGACTCCGCAGACCGGGGTTGGTGCCAAAGCCCGTGCCCTCCTCGACGTCGGGTTCGTCGATCAGGGTCGAGACGATCGACTCGAACGCCGCTTCGGGCGACGGCGTGGTGGTGGCTGGCTGATCCACGGTCGGATCATCTCACGGTCCCCAGGCGGTTGAGAGCGGCTGGCGCTACTCGGCGATCAGACGCTCGCCGAGCACGATCGCGACGAGCTGCGCCCGGGTGTGGGCGTTGGTCTTGACCATCGCGTTGCGGACATGGCTGCGAACCGTCGCCGGGGACAGGTACAGATCGGCGGCGATCTGACGAGTGCTGGATCCGAGCGCCACGCGGCGGACCACCTCGCGCTCGCGTGGGGTCAGCGCCAACCCATTGCGACGCGGCTCGTCGGCTTCGGCGGTGCCGATCAGCTCGGCTCCGTCAGGCTCGAAGTGGGCCGAGAGGGCCACGAACAGGGCCAGCCAGCGACCGCTGGCCACGCTGCCGTGGGCCGCGTAGCTGACCCGCATCAGCGTCCCGCTCGGATGCGCGATCGTGCTTTCTCCGTACAGCTCGTTGGACCGCAGCAGCCGCTCCCACTCGCGAGCGGCCAGCTGGCCGTCGTCGTCGATCGCGGTGCGCCCGGCGCGACGGCCGATGACCTCGTCCCGGCTGAACTGGAACAGGTCGAGCCCAGCGTGGTTGACCTCGACGTAGCGGCGGTCCCGATCGACGAGCGCCATCGGCACGCGGGAGTGCTCGAACACAGCCCAGAACAGGCCGTCCAGGCCATCTCCAATTGAACGCGTTGGGTGGGTCAGCACCATCTCGCTCCCTGACGTACTGCGACCGCGACTAGCTTATGGGAGTGTAGGCGGCGCGGCCATAGTCCGTTTGAGGGAGGCCGCCGCCGCCGACACGGTCCCGCTCGGAGCGCTCAGCGCCGAACCCGCGTCCGAGCGACAATCGACCGCTAATTGGTCTAAAGTACAGGCCAGAACCGGAGCGGAGGCCGCTGTGAGCTGGCGGTCAGCCGAGGAATCCGCGGCGCACTCAAGCGCTGCGGGGGGCATGCTCGAAGATCAGCGTTGAAGTCATACGAGGACATCACGGACCCGGCGCTCGCCAAGGCGCTCGCGCACCCACTCCGGACGCGCATTCTCGTCGCGCTGGAGGGCCGCAAGGCCAGCCCCAGCGAACTCGCCTCAGAGCTCGACGCCCCGCTGGGGGTGCTGAGCTACCACGTCCGGCGCCTGACCGCACTCGGGTTCGTGAAGCTCGTCGAGAGCGTGCCCAGGCGCGGAGCGGTCGAGCACTACTACACCGCTACCGGCCGCCCGCAGATCACCGAGGCGTCGTGGGCGGCGACGCCGGGCATCGTCAAGCAGGCGACTGTCGGGCCCGCGCTGGCGAAGATCGGCGTCGAGGCCTCCACCGCCCTGGCCGAAGGCGGATTCGACGCCGCCGAGACGCACCTGTCCGAGACGCGCGCGACCGTCGATCGCAAGGGCCGCAAGCAGATCGCCCGCAAGCTCGAGGCGCTGGCCGCCGAGGTTCAGACGATCGAAACCGAGAGCCGCAAGCGGCTGGGCCGCGCCGAGAGCGAAGGCGAGGAGGTCAGCGTAGTGCTCATGCTCTTCGGCCGTGCGCCGCCGGAGTCACGAGCGCCGGCGCCGAACCCGTGCAGCGACGGGCATCGCGCCGGGAGCGATCAGGCTGCGCGCCGCTAGTCGGTCTCGATCCAGAAGTCATCGCCGATGGCCAGCAGCTTCTCGCGCATCTGATAGCGCGTTCCACCCGAACCCTGGTCTCTACGCAGGAATCCCACGTTCTCTCCTTCGTCAGAGCCCGACCTGCGAGCCCATGATCACGGTCCGATCGCCGGGAAGCCCAAAGTGCTCGATCGGGCTTGAGGCGTTGCGGGCCATGGCGATGAACAGCTTCTTGCGCCAGCGCTGCATCCCCGGAGCATCGGTCTGCGCGATCGTGATACGCGAGACGAAGTACGAGGCGTGCTCGAGGTCCAGGTTGCGCTCGAGCAGGCCGCCCATGCGACAGAGGCGCAGTGCTTCGGGGACGTTGAGCTTGTCCTGATAGCCGATCCGCGAGGTCACGTGGAAGACCTTGAACAGCCCGTGGCCCAGCACCTCGACCGTGAACCGGTCGAGGGTGTCGACGTGCGGAATGCTGACCGTGTCGACCGAGACGATCACGACCTTCTGCTGCAGAGAGTGGGTGTGCTCGACGTCGGCGCGCAAGGCCAGTGGCGTGGTGTCCTTGTCGCGGCACAGGAAGACGGCTACTCCTGGCACCCGCGAGACCGGCGGCTTCTTGGCCGCCAGCCCAGCGAGAAACTCGTTCAGCGATCCCTCCTGGGCCACGCGGTTGGCCGTGACAATGTCCTGGCCGCGCCGCCAGTTGATCATCACGATCGCCACGATCAGCCCGACGGCCAGCGGAAGCCATGCGCCGTGCCCGATCTTGGCGATGTTCGAGCTGAAGAAGGCCACCTCGACGGTCAGGAACAGCACCGCGAGCGGCGCGAGCCTCCACCACGACCGCTTCCAGATCAGCCGGGCGATGGCCAGGAACAGGATCGTGTTGAGGATGAACGTCCCGGTCACGGCGACGCCGTAGATATCACCGAGCTTCGTGGCCGACCGGAACACGAGGGTCAGCGTCACCACCCCCACGCACAGCGTCCAGTTGACGATCGGCACGTAGATCTGGCCCTCCGCCGCGCGAGAGGTATGCAGGACTCTGAGCCGGGGCAGGAAGCCGAGCTGCACGGCCTGCTTGGCCACCGAGAACGAGCCCGAGATCACCGCCTGCGAGGCGATCACGGTGGCCATGGCGGCCAGGACCACCAGCGGCCACAGGGCCCAGCTCGGAGCCATCTGGTAGAAGGGGTTGAAGGTGCTGGTGTCCTTGGCCAGGCCCGGGTTGTGCAGGACGAACACCGCCTGGCCCAGGTAGCTCAGGACCAGGGCGGGGAGGGCGAGGCCGAACCAGCCGATGCGGATCGGGTTGGCGCCGAAGTGGCCGCGGTCGGCGTACAGCGCCTCGGCGCCCGTCACCGCCAGCACCACGCCACCCAGGACCAGGTAGCCGGAGATGCCGTGATCGGCGATGAACTGCACGCCGTAGGTGGGGGAAAGGCCCTGGAACACCGCCGGATCCTTGACCACCTGGCTGAGGCCGATCACGCCGATGACGGCGAACCACACCAGTAGCACCGGGCCGAACAGCCAGCCGATCGTTCCCGACCCGAACTGCTGGAGCACGAACAGCGCCAGCAGGATGGCAACCGAGATCGGAACCACGAGGTGGGCCAGGGCCGGGGTGGCGACCTGCACGCCCTGCACCGAACCGAGAACGGAGATGGCCGGCGTGATGATGCCGTCGCCGAAGAACAGCCCGGCCCCGAAGATGCCCAGGGTCACGAGCAGCGCTCCGTGAGCCACCTTGTTGCGCTGCAGCACGGCGGTCAGGGCCATGATCCCGCCGTCGCCGCGGTTGTGCGCGCGCATGATGAACCCGGCGTACTTGATCGACACCTCGACCATCAGGGCCCAGAAGATGAGCGAGGCGATGCCGTAGACGGTGGCCGCGGCGATGTGGGACGTGGCCCGGTATGAGGTGAAGATCGTCTGTTCGGTGTACAGCGGACTGGTGCCGATGTCGCCGTAGACGACGCCGAGCGCACCGAGCACCAGCGCGGCCCGGCCGGCGTCCGCGACCACGTCTCGCTGCGAATCGGCCAGGGCCGCAAAGCGCTTGCTGGCGGCCTCGGGCTCCCCCTCGCTAGCGCCGGCCGGTGCCGGAGCCCGGTAGGCGAGCTTGTGCGCGGCCATGTTGAAGCTGTGCTTCTGGCTGGCCCGTCGGGACTCGCGGACCTCGCCCTCTGATTCGACGGAGGCCTCGAGGTCGGCCTTGTGGGCGGCCTCGTGGTACCTGCTGCGTCTCCGGTCCGACCCGCTCTCGCTCACCGCGAGTTAGCCCTCCTCCTGGTGCGACGGCGAGTGTCGCCTGGTCGCCCGCCGACCAGCCATGACGAGCTTACGTCACCGAACGGTGGCCGAGGCGCATCTTCACAAAACACGTACATCTCGTTTCGATTGTTGCGCACGCCCGGGGCGATAAAGCGATGAGGCCCGCGGGTCGCGTGGTCTCACCCCGCTCGGGTCATGCCGAGACTCGAATCGGGCTCACGGGGACAGGCGAGGAGGCGTTTGTCCGGATCTGTCGCGTGCGCCCCGCATCCGTTGCTGTTGAGCGGCGGCGATCGACAGCTGTTCGGCCTCGATCACCCGCGTATGGGCAAGCCAGTCCGGGAATCCCAGGCGCCTGAACGGGATGGGAACGTAACCCCACGGCAACGGGATCATGGCGACGTTCATCCCGATCCAGCGCACCAACGCGCGGACTGGTTTGACCCTCCCGCCGCTCGGCGTCACCAACCGAACCTGCATCACGCGAGAACCGATCGTCTGGCCCGTTATCGACCAGAATGCGACGAAGTAGGCGGCCGTCCAGAGAACGTAGACGCCGCCGGCAATCGCCTCGAAGAGCGTGTGCAGATTCTTCGTGACCGGGAAGAGGTTGACGATCAGCGCGATGCCAAGCCCGGTGATGATCGCCACCAAGTTGATGAGCAGGACATCCACGGCCCAGGAGATCACGCGGGTCAGGAGCCCGACGTAAACCACGTTCTCCTCGGGCGTGGCCTGGAGCGCTATGTCGCTCTCGGGCGACTCGGCTGTGCTGCTCATCGGGTGTGCCGGTCGGGATCTGTCGAGTCCTTCACGAGCGGGACCCGGAGGGGCGTGTGGCCGTTAGGAGACTTGAGTGGGCTGCCCATCTTCGTCGCCTTGCGTCGGGATCTGCCGCGACTCCGTGGGCTGGCGACGCACCAGGCGATCAGCGGCACGCTCGAGCCGGCGGTCAGCCTTGCGTGAGCGCGTCCTCACCGATTCGCCGACCTGGTCGGCGAACCCGAGCCCCTGCTGCGATACCGCCGCCCTGACCGCGGGGCTCGCCGCGATCACGTCGATGAGCCGCCACAACCCGTCGCTGGACAACAAGCGATCGACGATCCGGTCGAAAAGGCCGCTGTCGAAGAACGTGTCGATCAATTGCCCAGCGCCTTCGCTCCTGAGCACTTGCGCGACGATGGCTTGCAAACGGGGGCTGGCGAGCAACCGCTCGAGCTCGCCACTCTCGAGCAGGCGGTCCACCGCGCGCTGCTCCAGGCCGATCCCCGCCTCGGCGGCGGCGCCGACGACACCGGTGAGCGGCCTCAGCGTGACCGCGGCGGCGCGACCACCGATGTCCGTGAGCGGCTTGAGGGGCCACGATCGGGAGCTCCGTGTGTGGTCGTTGGCCATGCGGGTCATCGCGAATCCTCGCAGCACAAGACCCCGCCGCCTTCACCCGAATCAGACGATGCGGCCCGCTTTCGGTCAGCTGGCGGCGGGCATTTCGAGAGTGGCGAGGGTCGGAATCGAACCGAGGACACCACGATTTTCAGTCGTGTGGGCTTAGGTGTCATTAAGTCTTCATGTGCAGGTAAAACGTACAGCTTGGCTCCAGCGCACGGCCGGATCCCCATCAGCGGTCGCCGATGCCGAGGTGCTCAGACCTGACGGAGGGTGCTAGCCAGGCGGCCGAATCCTGCAAGCAATAGAGCAGCAGCGCTCCCGAGGCGAGGAGCGGGTGCCAACCCGGCCGTGACGGTTACGCGGCTTCTGTTGCTCTGCGGTGATCTCGTGGATCCGCCACGGCCGGAGGTGTGCGCGGAGTCCGGGAGCTTCATGCGGGACCTCCGCCCACACGTAGCAGTCCGGACTCGAGGCGCAGGGGAAACGCGCTCTACTTGCTGCCTGCCAGCCGGCGCAGCTGGCGCCGCCGGCCGGGATCGAGCGTCGAGAGGCTCTGCGCGAAATGAGCCAGCGCGACGTCGCCGAACTCGTCCACAAGCCCGCGGACCTCGGCCTCGGCTCGCCGCTCCTGATACTGCTCGCGCGTGAGCCGGGGCGAGTAGGTGTCGTAGCGGCCGCTTCTCTTCCTGTCCAAGAGGCCCTTGTCGTTCAGCCGGCGCATGACGGTCATGTACGTGGTGTAGGCACGGGGCGGCTTGGCCTTCCGGTTGAGCGCCTCCATCACGAGCTTGACCGTGGTCTCGCCTTGACGCCACACCTCCTCCATGATCTCCGCTTCGAGCTCGTGGAGGGCCGGCGGGGCGGCCGGCGCGCGCGATCGTGCCATCCGGCAGAGCATAGACCTCGCTTGCGGCGGCGGCCGCTCACCGTGCGGCGTGCGTGGCGCGGCCGGCCCGCCCTACGCCGGTGGCGTGACGGAGGTTCACGATCGTCTCGCTCACCGTGTCGAGCCAGGCATCGGCGTCGTCCGGTCCGTCGTAGACGATCAGGATCGTGCCCTTCATCGTCGTCGCCAGCACGTCGGCGACCGCCGGGAACTCGTCCAGCAGCCGATCGTGTACCACCCGCCAGTCGAATCTGACCTCGAGTCCCGGAACGGTGATGAGATAGAGCTTCGATCTCACAACGGCTCGGTGGCGCTGGTCGCGGACGACGACGGCGCGTCCAGACCAGGACCGCGTTCGTTGGTGTCGTGACCGGTGATCGATTGCTTGAACTCTCTGAGTCCCTGGCCGAGGGCCCGCCCGGCACCGGGTAAGCGCTTGGGTCCGAGGACGAGGAGCGCGACCACCATCACAATGATCAGGTGGGTGGGCTGGAGGAGGTCTGTGACCATGGTTATGTCCTTTGAGCGGGGGTGGGGTGGGGCGCCGACAGGCGCCCAACAAGGTTGCTGTCGCTAGCCGACTCGGCGTTGCGCTGCGTCGGCCTCCTTGGCCAGCGCGTTCACGGCTTTGAAGAAGCCGGGGGACTGGCCCAGGAACAGGTTGTCGTCGGTGAATGACTTGATCGTGGCCTGGGCTCCGCCGTCCTGATCCAGCGTCGGCCGCACGATCGCGCAATGGGGCAGCTTGGGGCTGATGAACTCGGCCGGAGTCGGGAAGATCAGGTTCGCCTGGACCAGCGCTCCTCGCGGATCGGCGTCCAGGTTGGGGATCGTCAAGCCGGTCACCGGATCGGTGACCGGGGCGACCGGGGCGTTGGCGGCATTGCCGGCATCGTCCTGCCAAGTGGAGAAGTGCATCGCCTCCGTCGGGCCGATGCTCGTCACGATCCGAAGCACCTCGAGGCCGGTCACCTTTTCTGCCAGTGTCGAGTACAGGCTGGCTCCACCCTGTTCGATGTAGCCGAAATGGAAGGCCGCGGTGCAGGCGATCACCTGCATCCGACTCTGCTGCGGCGTGGTGGGTGGCAGCGGCGCGGCCATGTTGGGCGGGGTGTCGGCGTCGCTGATCGGAATCGCCGGCTGGTTGCGGATCGTGATCGCCTGCGGGAACTTCGCCCCGAAGTCGGGGTTGGTCGAGCTGCGATACCGCGTGTACCAACTCGTGTCGACATCGAGCGAGGTCAGCGACGTGAGGCGGCCGATCTGCCTGGCGCCGGTCGCCTTGCTGCTCGGCAGGGTGCGGAACGCGTCGAGGTTGACCGGATCAGCGCCCTTGGACTCCAGATAGGCGTTGAGGAACGCCGCGTGACTCTGCTCATCGTTGTTGTTGAGATGGACGTAGGTCGGCATGTCGCCATCGATGTTCGTCAGCGCCGCCATGTAGGCCGGGTTGCCGCCGTTGACGCCGCCGATCTCGTCGTACTGCTGCCACAGGTCGGCCTCGATCAGCTCCGCAGCGGCCAGGAAACGCAGGATCGCCACGTCGCCCTTGGTGATGGCGCTGCTCGCCTTGGCGCTCGCCGCACTGGCGAGCAGCGCGCTGCCGGGTAGCGCCGCGACGCCGGCGAGACCGACGCCCTTCAAGAACGAGCGCCGACCGGCGAGGCGCCGCTCGGCCTGAACATCGTCCTCGGCGGATGGGATCGACGACACGCTGACACGGTCGCTCGAGGGCACGTTCTGTGTACGCATGCTGCTGTCCTTTCGGTTGGCGAAGACGCGATCGAGAGCACCCCCATGAGCACGAGGCATCTACGAGGGTTCGTAGTAAGTGACGCTCTCGGATGTTTAGACGCTGCGCCTAGACAAACCTTCCCGGTCTCCCCCAGAGTCTCCGACCGCCAGTAGTAGGTGACCTTGTGTTCGAGGCTCGGCCGCGGGGGCCCGTCCTCACCGCCCCGGCCGCGAGCCAACCTCTGTTACGGGCCGGGTGTCGTCCGAGCGGCCCGATTGCTGGGCCTGAGCGCTAACCGGACGGCGAGCAGCCCGATCGCTGCGGGGATGATGGCGAGAACCACCACGCACGGCTGAGCGGAAAGGAACGGGGGCGCGAGCGTCGCCGTGCCCGCCGCCTCCCGGCCGGCCAATACCGCGACTCCGACGACGAGGGCGAGCAGGGCGATGGCCGCGAAGCACATCCCCGCCGGGAATCGCCAGCGGGGCGGCTCGCCGAGCAGGTAATCGACCCTGGCCGGATCGATGCCGACCGAGTCGTCGGCTCCGGCGGAGTCGGTGAAGCTCAGCATCGCGCGGGCCAGGGCCGACCGGTTGCCCGGTGCCGCGTTGATCGCGCTCTCGTCCGCACTCATCTCGGCGAGCGCTTGCTGCCGGCGTCCGAGCTCGCGAAGCGCGGGCAGGAAGAACATCGCCTGGGCGAGCACACGGCTGGTAGCCAGCCGCAACGGATCGCGGCGGCGGGCGTGGTGGCGTTCGTGCACCAACACCGCGTTCAGCGCCGGCTCGTCCAGGATCGCGAGTGCGCCACTCGTCACGTACACACGCGGTCTGAGGAGCCCAGCGCAGAATGCGTGCGGCCGCTCGTCGTCGATCACGAGCGCACCGCCCGGATGCGAACGGCAGCTTGCCGCCAACCGCCGATCGAGTCTTCTCGACGCCGCTAGCTCTCGCGCCGCGCCGAGTACGGTCATCGCGGTGACGGCCACGCCGAGCAACGCGAGAGCGAGGATGATCACGGCGGCCACGTTCGCCACCGGGTAGCTGAGTGTCGCGCCGAGGATCGCGACGTGGTGCGACACGGTGTGCGGCGAGACCCGCCAGGTCTCGAACAGACGCAAGAAGACGAACCCGAACGAACCCAGCGCGAGTACCCCGAGCAGCACCTCGACCCGGGCGACCCAGCCGGCGGCGGTCGCCGCGGGGCGGCGGGCAGCTATCGGTGATCTGGCCTGGGCCCCGGGGGAGGTTGCACGCGGCTGGCGCTCGGTCGTCACGGACGTCTCCTACCCTCCATCGTAGCCCAGGCAAGCTGCTACTGTCCGTCGTAGATGGCGACACGATCTACGAAGCGTCGTCGTGGACAGGCGGTTCCACCGGCCCTGCATGAACTCGAAGCGGAGGTGATGGAGCAGCTCTGGTCGACTGGCGAGGCATCTGTGCGGTCCGTGATGGAGGCACTGAATGCGCAGGCGGACAGAGACCGTGCCTACACGACGTACATGACGGTGATGGCTCGGCTTGGCGAGAAGGGCCTGCTGGCCCGCCGACGGGAGGGCAAGACCGATTACTACCGCGCCGCTTACGAGGGCAGTGAGTACATGGCGCTGAGAGCGGCAGCCGAGGTCGATGGCCTGGTGGCCCAGTACGGCGATGTCGCACTCAGTCATTTCGCGCAGCAGATGGCGAGCCTCGATCCGGCCCGCCGGCGGGCGCTCCAGCGCCTCGCGCGGCAGCGCTGACGCGCATCTACGACCCGGTGTAGTAGTATCGGGGTGCAATGGCTGCCAAGCGCGCTCCCACGATTCCCGTCGGTCGCATCCGGCGAGGGGCAAAGGTCGGAGGATTGCTCGGGGTCGAGACCGCCCGCCGGTACGCGACGAACCTCGCCAACGTGGGCCGCCCTGAGGAAGACAGGGCAGCCGCCAACGAGCGCCGCCGGTTGGAAGCCGCAGAACACATGGTCGAGGTGCTCGGGCAGATGAAGGGCGCCGCGATGAAGCTCGGTCAGATGGCGTCGTTAATCGACTTCAACCGGCTTCCGGACGATGGCCGGGACGAGCTACAGGCAAAGCTGGCCCAGCTGCACGACTCCGCACCAAAGGCTTCCTTCACGGACATGCAGAAGGTGATCGAGGACGACCTTGGCGATCGCGTCGGCAACCTGTTCGCCGACTTCGACCCGGAGCCCGCGGCGGCAGCCTCGATTGGCCAGGTCTTTCGGGCGCGCCTAAGGGACGGTCGTGACGTAGCGGTGAAGGTCCAATACCCGCGCGTGGCAGCCGCCGTACGGGCTGACCTGCAGAACCTGGGACTGATGATGCGGGCGATGAAGCATTTCGCGCCAGGGCTGGACGCCAAGTCGATGGCGCTCGAGATGCGTGAGCGCGTGACCGAGGAGCTGGACTACGAACACGAGGCTCAGGCGCAGCGCATGTTCGCGCGGCGCTGGCGTGGGCACCCGTTCATCGCCGTTCCCAACGTTGTCTCTGACCTCTGCCGCGAGCGCGTGCTGGTCTCGGAATGGATGGACGGGATCAGCTTCGAGCGCATCACGGTCGCGCCCAAGCCGACCCGCGACCGGGTCGGCGAGATCGTGTTTCGCTTCTTCTTCGGCTCGCTGTACCGGTTTGGACAGTTTTCCGCCGATCCCCACCCTGGAAATTTTCTCCTGCTCGGGGACGGACGCGTGGCGTTCCTCGACTTCGGGATGACCAAGACCGTCCCGCGGGCAATGATCGAAGCCGAGCTCGGCGTGCTGCGTGCCGCGCTCGATGGACATGCGGCCAGGGTCCACGCTGGGCTGGCCTCGCTCGGGTTCTTCGAACACACCGACCCTCGCTTTGACCCTGCCCGCGTCCTGGCGCACGTGCGGGCACTGAACGCCTGGTACGCGAACGACGAGCCGTTCACGATCACGCCACGGTACGTCTCCGAGCTGATGGTGGATGCGGGAGATCCTCGGTCGCCGTACTGGGACCTGATGAAGAACGAGACTGTGCCGGCCGATTCGCTGTTCTCCAACCGGATGCAGGGCATGACGCTGGCCGTGGTCGGCCAGCTGGGCAGCACCGCCAACTGGCACCGCGTGATGTCCGAATGGATCTACGGCAGCGCTCCCGCCTCGGCTCTCGGATTGGCGGAGTCGGAGTTCTTCGGGGCGCGGTGGCCATCGCTCCGGAGAGCAGCATGATCTCCCGCCGTCAGTCGTCGCGTCGGCGATCCAGGCCGGCACGGCGCCTGGCAATCGTGACGCATGCCACGAGCGGCAGCAGGAGCGACATGGCAACGCATGGCCGCGAGGAGAGGAACGGGAGGCTGAGCGTCACGCGGGCAGACGCGACCTCGCTCGTGCGCCAGATCAGCAGACCGAGGGCCAAGAGGCTGGCGACCGACGCGGTCAGCAGCCGCCAGGGCGGCCTCCAGCGCGCGGCCTGCCCCAGGAGCGAGTCGACGCGCACCGATGAGATGCCGCTGACCCCCGGGGGAGCGTCCGCCTCGAAGACGAGCAGGGCCGACGCCAACGGAGCCCGCTCGCCGGCGCTGGCCCGGATTGCCGCGCGGTCGGCGCCGACTTCGGCCACGTCCGTGTAGCGATCGCACAGAGACCTGAGCACGGGCACGAAGAACATCGCCTGCCCGAGGATGCGCCCGACCACGAACCGCAGCGGATCTCTCACTCGTAGGTGATGATGCTCATGCGCGAGCACCGCTTGGAGCTCTGACTCGGTGAGGAGCTCGAGAGCTCGCTGGGAGACGTAGACCGTGGGTCTCAGATAGCCGGCGCAGAACGCCTGCGGTCGTGGATCGGCAATCACCTTGACGGCCGGGTGTTCCTGGAGCCGGCCGACGACTTCGAGCCGATCGAGGAACCGCTCGTACGCCGCGCGCTGGCGCCAGCAGGCCCTGACCGCGACGATCAGGGCAGCTGCGCCGAGGGCCGCCAGAGCGAGGAGCAGCCACTCCGCGCCGTCGAAGCTGGGATACGAGAACCGCAAGCCGATCAGCTCGACGTAACGAGCGGTCGCCGCGACGTGGTGCACCGACCTGATAGCTGCCCCCACCGCGGCGGCGGCCGCCAGCCAGCCGGATGCGCCAAGGAAAGCCGCCAGCCATACCAGGTGGTGGCCATCCGGACGATTGCCCCGCACGTCACTCCCCGCGGGCAAGGCGCTGGAGGGCGCGGCGGCGTTTGGGGTCCATTTCGGCCATTTGCCGAGCGATGTGCGCGAGCGCAAGCTCACCGAATTGGTCCACGACCGAGTCGACCTCGGCTCGGGCACGCAGATCCGCGTACTGCTCGCGCGCGTGCACCGGACGGTAGTAATCGGTCTTGCCCTCGCGCCTGCGGGCCAGCATTCCCTTGCTGTCGAGGCGGGCCATGATCGTCATGTAGGTCGTGTAGGCGCGCTCTCGTCCGGCACCGGCGTTCAGCGCCCTCATGATCTCGCGGACCGACGCCTCACCCTGACGCCAGATCTCCTCCATCACCTCCGCCTCTAGCTCATGCAGCCTTGGGGGTCCTTGAGGCGCTGCGGGGATGTTCGGCGATCGCGGGGCCATGATCGAAATACTACGATACATAGTAGCGCACCTGGCGGGTGGCACCCACGGGAGTGCGGACGCATCTCCTATAGGTCGTAGTAGACAAACCAGCAGCGCTCTGCTACGGTCTGTAGTAGGTCGTCATGAGCCCGCTCCCGCTCGCCGCCATCTCTCACCTGACCGCCGGCCGCAGCCAGATCGGCACGTCGTTGAGCTTTCACCTGTTCTTCGCCGTGCTCGGGGTCGGCCTGCCGCTGATGATGCTCGTTGCCGAGGGGATGCACCTGCGCACGGGCGACCCGGTCTGGCGCGCACTTGCACGCCGCTGGTCGAAGGTGTTCGCGGTCCTGTTCGCGGTCGGCGCGGCGTCGGGCACGATCATCAGCTTCGAGTTGGGGCTGCTGTTCCCCCGGTTCATGGCGTACGCGGGCGGGATCATCGGCTTGCCGTTCTCACTCGAGGGGGCAGCGTTCTTCATCGAGGCGATCTTCGTCGGCATCTACCTGTATGGCTGGAACCGTCTCTCTGCACGCGCGCACTGGCTGTCAGGAATCCCGATAGCCGTCTCCGCGGTGGCTTCCGCTTTCTTCATCGTCACCGCCAACGCGTGGATGAACGTTCCCCGCGGCTTTCAGATCGTGCACGGCCGCGTCACGCACGTGAACCCGATCGCGGCGATGTTCAACCCGGCGTGGGCGACCGAGACCTCGCACATGGTGTTCGGCGCCTACCTCGCGACCGCTTTTGGCATCGCCAGTGTGTACGCCGTCGGGATGCTCCGAGGCCACCGAGACGCCTACCATCGCAAGGCGATCACGCTGGCGCTGGCGATGGCGGCGATCCTCGCGCCACTCCAGGTCGGAGTCGGCGATCTGCTCGGCCGCACCGTCGCCGCGCATCAGCCGGCCACGCTGGCTGCGATCGAGGGCGTGACGCACACCGAGACAGGCGCGGGACTCAACATAGGCGGGTTCCCTCTGCCCGGCCACAACGGGGAAGTGCTGAACGTCAAGGTGCCGCACCTGCTCAGCCTGCTCGCGTTCGATAACCCGAACACCCCGGTGCGCGGCCTGGACACGTTCCCGAAGGGCGATCGCACGCCGCTGGCGCCATACGTGCGCCTGGCCTTCATCGGCATGGTGGGGATCGGCACCGGGCTGGTGGGGCTGAGCCTCCTCTACTGGCTGCGCCGCCGCCGCGGCAGCACCGGCCCAGAGGACGGTCCCACCCTGATGGCGGTTGCCGCGGCCGGACCTGCGGCGTTCCTGGCCAACGAGTTCGGCTGGCTCGTGAGCGAACTGGGACGCCAGCCGTGGATCGTCTACGGAGTGTTTCGGACCTCCAGCGGCATCACCACCGCCCCGGGACTGGGGGCCACGTTCACGGCCTTCACGTTGCTCTATGTCGGGCTGACGGTGCTCACGATCTGGGCCGTGCGACGGATCGCCGCCAGACCGGTCGAGGGGCTTCCCGCGCACGCACTCGCGGTGGCCTGAGATGAGCCTCCCCGCCCTGGTCGCGATCGCCCTCGGTCTGTCGCTGACGGCGTACGCGGCGCTCGCCGGCGCGGACTTCGGCGCGGGCATCATCGACCTGCGAGCGGGGGCCAGACGCTCCGACCACCAGGCGATCGCCGACACGATCGGGCCGCTGTGGGAGGCCAATCACGTCTGGCTGATCTTCTCGATCACGATCCTCTTCTCGGCGTTTCCGCGGGCGTTCTCTGCGCTCGGGACCGCTCTGCTCGCCCCCCTCACGGTCGCGCTGCTCGCGATCGTCCTGCGCAGCGCTGCGCTTGGCCTGCGCGCAAGCCCCGGCGCTGACGACCGCAGCGAGGTGCTGCTCGGCCGGCTGTTCGGTGCCGCGAGCATAGTCGCGCCATTTGCCCTCGGGGCCGTTGCCGGCGGCGTCGCACAGGCCTCGGCCTCGCGGGCCGGCACGGGGAACGGCGCGGTAGCGGTCCCCTGGACCGGGCCGTTCGCGGTGCTCACCGGCGCGCTCGCGGTCGCGCTGTGCGCGCAGCTCGCGGCGAGCTTCGTGAGTCTCAATCTGGCGCGCTCGGGAGAGGACCTGATCACGGAGCGCTTTCGGCGATGTGCGCTTGGGGCCGGCGCCTGCGTGCTGCTTCTCAGCGTCGCCGCCCTCGCGACCGCGTCGGTCACGGCGCCCGCGCTCTGGCACCGTTTGATCGGCCCGGCGCTACCGATCGTGATCGCCGGTTTCGTCACCATCGCGCTATCGCTGCTAGCGCTGGTGGGGCGCTGGTACGGGATCGCACGCGTGACCACCGTCCTCACCGCAGCCGCTCTGCTCTGGGGCTGGTTCGCGGCACAGGCGCCCCACCTGATCGGCGCGCGACTGGGCATCCACACCGCGGCGGCAACGCACCCTGCGCTGATGGCAATTGCGATCTCGATCGGGATCGTGCTGCTGCTGGTCCTACCCGCCACCTACCTGTTGTTCGCCCTTTTCGGCCGCCCCGTGCTGGAGGTAATCGAATGAAAACCGCCCGAACCCTTCTCCGAACCCTTCCGATCCCCGACCGACGGCTGATCGCCGGGGGAGCAGTGATCCTGTGGATCGCGCTCTCCCCCTGGGTCTGGGGCTTCGCGGGAAGCCATGCCGCGGTCGCGAACCACGTCGCGATCGTCTTCAGCTTTGGACCGCTTGCGCTGCTGATCGTCAACCTGCGCCCGGCCGCGTTCGTCACCCTCCTCGGCGGCATCTGGCTGGTCGTCAGCCCGTGGGTGCTTGGCTATGCAGCCGATCACACCGCCTGGCTGAACGAGCTCGTCACCGGCGTGCTGTTGATCGTGCTGTGTGCAGATGCCGCGGGCGCGAGAGGCTTTATCCGCGCTCGCAGGAGGCACGAGCCGGGACAGACCACCGCCGGCCCCGTGGTCGCGCAGACGGCCGGATCGCGCTCCTAGCGAGAACCGATGTCGCTCCCCCACCGTGGCCGGCGAGCGCCGGAGGCCCGGCCGATCCGCTGGACCAGGTTTGGCGGCTTCGTGGCCGTCGGCCTGGCGTTCCTGGCGATCCCCCCGCTGGCCCACGTCCCAGCCCGCCTGGTCTCCGGCTGCGGGAAGTGGATCGCGGTCGCCGCCGTCCTCGAGCTGCTTTCCGGAGCCGGTTTCGTACTCGTGTTCGCGGTGGTCTTCTGCGCGCGGATGAGTAAGCGCCAGAGCCTCGGGGCCGCGCTGCGCGCGTTCGGAGCGAGCACGGTTCTACCGGCGGGTGGACTCGTCGGGCCCGCGATCGGCATACGCACGGCACGGAGCGACAGGCCGCCACTGGGGCTGGTCTCCTCGACGATCGCATTCACGATCCTCACGACCGCGCCGAGCCTGATCGCGCTCGGGACCCTTGGCCTCAGCCTGTGGCTCGGCTGGCCAAGCGGTCCGCACGGTGCGCTGCTGACTCTGCCCGCAGCTGGGTTGGCGTGGGGCCTGCTCGCGGCCGTGTGGCTCATTGGGCGATCCCGCCCGGATCGGAGCTCCGGGGGCGATCAGTCTCGGCATTGGTGCTGGCGCAGCAGCGCGGTGGCAATAAGGGCCGTTCGCGAGGGAGCTGCCGAAGCGCGGCGGCTGGTGGCTGCCGGAAACTGGAGGCTCGTCGGCACGCTCGGCTATTACGCCTTTGACAACGCCGTACTGTGGGCTGCCTTCCATGCCTACGGCCATGCCCCGGCGCTCAGCGTGATCGCGATGGGGTACCTCGTGGGATCGCTGGGCGCGGCCGTTCCGGTTCCGGCAGGGATCGGCGTCGTCGACGGTGGTCTGATCGGAGCGCTCGTCCTCTATGGCGCCCCTGCGCCCCCGGCGGCGGCTGCGGTGCTGCTCTACCGCGGCGTCTCCCTCTTGCTCCCGGTGACGTTCAGCGCCATCGCCTGGGCACTCGCGCCCGCAGCAAGGCCGCGAGCAACACACCGGCGCCCGCCTCGCAGTTCGCGGCGCCGACAGCGCCGCTCAGGCTCTCAGGCGCTTCTCGTCTCGCGTCCACGCCAACACCAAGCGGCGGCCGCGGAACAGCGCCGTCCCCGCACCGGCCGCAACCACGCCGATGATCAGGAGATTTACTACCCCAGCAAGGGCCGTGGCTCCTGAGGGGCCGCCGCGGGGCTGATGCGTTTGCGCGCCGGGCCTTCCGAGGCGTGCTCGACGCTCCTCTCAGCTCCGTCCATCGCGAGGATAAGCCCCTGACTCAACTCGATGGACTCGCGCGACCTCAACAGCGCGGCAGTGGCGGTGTGGACCGCCGTTGTGGCAGCCGGCGTGCGAAACCGGGGGCCGAACTCCCGTCAGCAGCACCAGCCTTGCCAGCGCAAAAGTCCCGAACGTCACGGCCCCACCCGCGCGGGTGGGGCGTCAAGCAGCCATCCCGCGCGGGTGGCGTTCAGCTCGAGGCTCAATAGCCGTAGCTCGAGCTGTAACTCGGCGAGGTCGAGGCCTTCGGGGCCGCCGACTTCGGAGCGGACGTGATCGCCGCGCCGCTGCGCGCAAGCGCATACCAGCGGGCGCCGAACTCGTTCAGGCCTTGGCCGAGCGTCTGGCCCGGTTTACCATCGCCGACGTAGTAGTAGAGCGGGTGGCCGTTGTAGGTGATCTGCGTTGTTCCGGTGGCGGTGCCGATCCGAGCTGCGACCACGCCCCCCGTCGCCCGGGGCGGGGTGGCTGAGCCGAACGGCGGCCACACCGCGCGGCCCGCGGCCGACAGCCTGCTCAGATTGTGCTTGTCGCCTGCGAACAGATAAAGGGTGCGGCCTCTGGCGTCGACGAGCACCTTGCCAAGCGAGGTTTGCTTCAGTGAGATCGCCGACCCGGCGGGGACCGCGGGCTGGGCCTTCGTCTTCCCGCCGGCCGTCGAGACGATCACTGCGACGGCCGCGATGACGGCGACAAGGAGAATGGGGAGCGATAGTCGAGTTCGCTTCATGAGTGGCTCCTGGTTTCGGTGTGTAATTGCTGTTAACTCGATGACGCCAGCGAGCGGCCAGTTCTTCCCCTGATCTACGATGCGACATAGTAGAGTGACTGTGTGCGGGTCACGATCGACAATGTCCATGCTGGCCGCGCTCTCCCACAATCGGCGCGCCCGGCGGGACAGTTCTCATCACGGGGGCGACCGGCTACGTCGGCGGCCGCCTGCTGCACCGGCTCCAGACGGACGCTCGCCACGACCTGCGATGCCTGACTCGCCGGCCTGAGGCCCTCGCCGGCCGCACCGCTTCAGGGACCGCCACCTTCGCCGGAGACGCGCTCGATCCGGCATCGCTCGCCCGCGCGTTGCAGGGCGTGGAAACCGCGTACTACCTGATCCACTCGATGGACGCCTCGGGCGATTTCGAGTCCCTCGACCGAGCGGCGGCGAGGAACTTCGCGCATGCGGCGCGGATCGCGGGCGTGCGGCGGATCATCTACCTAGGCGGTCTCGGCGGCGGAAGCGGCCTGTCGACGCATCTCTCCAGCCGACAGGAGGTCGGCCAGATACTCCGCTCCTCCGGAGTGCCCACGATCGAGTTCCGCGCCTCGATCGTGATCGGTTCGGGCAGCGCCTCATACGAGATCGTTCGCGCGCTCGTCGAGACCTTGCCGGTCATGATCACGCCTCGCTGGGTCAAGACTGCAGCCCAGCCGATCGCGATCGAGGATGTGGTCGACTACCTCCGCGCCGGGCTCGACTATCACGGCAGCGCGGTGTTCGAGATCGGCGGCGGCGATCGGGTTCCCTACGCCGAGATCATTCAAGAGTATGCCCGGCAGCGGTGTCTCCGGAGACGTTTGATCCGCGTGGCGCTGCTCACACCACGGGTCTCCCGTATCTGCCTTGGCCTGATCACGCCGGTTTACGGGCGTGTCGCGGGCGCGATGGTCGAAAGCCTCCGAAACGAGACCGTCGTACACACCGCCGCTGCGCTCGAGGCTTTCCCGTTGAGGCCTCGCGGGTTGAAGGACTCGATCGCACGAGCGCTTGTCAATGAGGATCTCGACTTTGCGCAGACGCGGTGGTCTGACGCGCTCCCCGCGGCGCAACCGCTGGGTTGGAGCGGGATCGCATTCGGCCGCCGCCTGGTGTCATCACGCGTGATCCAGGTTCGCCGCCCGCCCGGACAGGCATTCGACCCGATCAAGCGCATCGGCGGCCGCACCGGCTGGTACGCCGGCAATTGGTTCTGGAGGGCGCGGGGGCTGCTCGACACGCTCAGGGGCGGCGTCGGCCTGCGGCGCGGCCGGCGCGATCGCGTCGATCTGCGAACTGGCGACACGATCGACTTCTGGCGCGTCGAGCGGCTCGAGACCGATCGGCTGCTGCGCCTGTCTGCCGAGATGAAGATACCTGGACGGCTCTGGTTGCAGTTCGAGGTCGACCCCGACGGGCGCGGCGGGGCCGAGATCCGCCAGACGACCGTGTTCGATCCAGCCGGGTACGTGGGCCTGGCCTACTGGTACCTCTTCTGCCCGGTCCACCACTTCGTCTTCACCAGCATGCTGCGCGGCATTGGCCGCGCGGTCGAGACGGTGCCAATACCAAGATGAGCGGTCCACACTCCCCAAGCGATCCCCACTCGCCCAGGCGCGCCCGTATGAGGGATCTACTATGCTGCCTAGTAGTTATCCCGCCCGCGTTCGGAAGGATCCACGTGCAGACCCACCAGATTCAGGTCTCCAATGGCCGCAGAAGGGCGCTTGAGATACGTCGCGAGCTGTTCGCCTTCCCTGAGGTCCTGGAAGTGTTTATCACCAGCCGTCCAGACGCGCTCGTGGTGGTGTGCTCCGGCCGCCCGCGTCCCGGGGAGTGGCTACGTGCCCTCCGCGAGGCCGGATATGACGCCGTTGTGAGGCGCCGAGCGACTACGCTACTGCCTGAGTCCGCGCCGGAACCTGAGCAGGGTGACGAAGAAGGCGACGCGAGGAGCCCGTCGCGATGGCCGCGCGCCCAGGGTTGGGCTCCTGCCCGGACCCAGCAGGACGCGCTCGAGTATTCGGCGGAGTTGGGATGACCGCCGCGACTGAGGTTTTCATCATCGTCTGGGTGATCGCTTCCCTCGTCACCGTCGGGCGCTGCTGATCGCTCACATGCTGCGCACTGCGGGTCGGCGAACGCGGTCCCCGGACGCACGGCGGCGATAGCGCGGAGCTCGCCGAGGAGCTGGGTGCTCCGATCGAGCTCGTCCACTACCCAGGAGATCGGCGGTCAACTGGGACAGATTGCCTGCCTGCCGGACGGCACCTGCGCCTCCGGCATCGAACAGAGCTCTCAACTGGTCACGATCGCCGGCCACGCGATGACCGGGTATGTGGCACTGCCGAACAACATGCTGCCGGTGTC
Source organism: uncultured Solirubrobacterales bacterium (assembly GCA_963704385.1). Taxonomy (GTDB): domain Bacteria; phylum Actinomycetota; class Thermoleophilia; order Solirubrobacterales; family Solirubrobacteraceae; genus Palsa-465. Next base: position 1,810,867 of record OY969904.1, on the reverse strand, counting down.
GATCGCCGGCCAGGCCAGCACGTGCATCGCTGCGGGCGGCTTCTATGACACCCACGCCACCGGGGACGAATTGGGCAGCGTCTACGTCTTCACGCCCCCAGCCGGGTAGCCGGTGCGGAGGTCAACAGACCCGGAACGTACTGCCGGGGACGACCACTAGCTCTCGGTCACCGGGGTGGCGGTGGGCGGGGTGAGGGGCTTGTCGGTAGGTCCGGGGCTCGATCGCTCGCGTTGCTGGGCGGCTCCCCGTCCGCGCGCACAGACCAAGAATCCGGCGAGCAGCACCATCGCCGCGACATCGGAGACGATCGCGAGCACGATCGCGAACCGGTACCCGTGCTCCATGAAGCCGAACAGAGGCGTCTGCTCGCTGATCAGGAGGGCGACGAACCCGCCCGCGGCAACCGCGATGCCACCGAGTGCGGCCAGTTCGTCGAGCAATATCCCGCGGCGCCCGAGCCGGGATTTGCCCGGCACCAAGAGCAACAGCCCGAGCACTCCCGCAGAGATGAAGTTCAGCAGGAACAGTGGGCCGATCGTGGGGATCGCCGAGTAGAACGCGTAGCGATACTGCTGGTAGTGCAGGCCGCCGATCACCAGTAGGGACAGCGCGCCGAGGATGCGGGTGATGGTGAGCCAGCGGTTGACGGGTCGCTCAGCCATGGGTGATCTCCTTGCCGTTGGCGGTGAGCACGTACCACAGTGCGCCGAACTGGTTGATGTCCTGACCCGTCGTCTGACCGGGCTTCGTGTCACCGGCGTAGTAGTAGAGGGGGTGGCCCCCGTAGGTCACCTCGGTGGTGCCGTCGGTTCGCTTAGTCGTGCCGAGCAACGAGGCGACGACTCCCGGGCCCGCCTTCGGCGTGCCGGCGACGGTGAGCGGCGGCCAGAGACTGGCGCACGCCCCGTAGCAGGTGCTCATGCTCGTCTTGTCGGCCACGAAGTCGTACAGCGTGCGGCCGTGGCCGTCCACGATGATCTGGCCGAACTTGGACTGGGACAGCGCAACCGTGGGCGCGGAGGTGGCGGCCTTGGCCGGCGCGGCTGGCACGGCCTTAGCGGACCCGCCGCCGCAGCCTGCGATTGCGATGGCGGCCACAGGGGCGATAGCGAAAAGCGCGGACTTCCTCATTAGTAGAGCTCCTATTGTCGATCTGGACCGGGCCGGCAAACGACCCGGCGTAGTAGATTGGCTTCACCTTCAATGACGCCAGGGGCTTCGAAAGCTTCCCGACGATCCGGCAGTCCTACGACTAGTCGTCGTAGCTGTCTCGATCCCTGCTCTACGAGCTGCGCCGGCGAAGCTTCCGAACAATGCGGCGCAGGCCCGACCGGGTGTCGCTTGCCGAATCGGATCGCTCCTCGCGAGCCGGCCGCTCGGCACGTGCACTGCTGCCGCCGTGCACCTCCGTGATGCGCTCGACCAGGACCCGGTACGCCGCAGCGGCGTGCTCTTCGCGATCCACTGCCGCGAGGTAGGCACTGAATGCGAGCTGGTTGTCCCGGCGCTCTGATTCGCTCCAGTTCTCGTACGAGGCAGCCACTGTGACGCACTCTTCCCGCCAACTGATGTAGAGGTCAAGCAGCTCGTCGACGAGCGGGGTGAGCGCTGCCTGCGAGGCTGGTGATGCCACGCAATCTGCCTTGATGACGATCGCGGCCTGGGACGCGGGGTTCTTCATGGTCTCGCCTTTGCGTAGTGGCTGATCGGAGCTCGCGGAGAGCTACGACAGGGTGTAGTGCTTCTGAGGTGCAAGACGGCCGTGGCGCAAAAACATTCCCTGTGGGCCGGGAGGGGTCACGCCGGCGTGCTTGCCGTGTCCAATAGCGGCTTCGTACCGAGCCCGCGCAGCGTCCCGACGATCGCCAGCAGTGTGAAGACGATCGCGCTCGAGACGCACCACGAGCAAATCGCGTGAATCGTGAACACCTCGCAGTAGATGAGATAGACACTGAAGGCGAAAGCGGTCAGCGTCAGCGCACAGCCGGCCAGCAGGGGCTGCTCGCCCCTGAACCGCAAGGTGACGAGGATCGCGACATGGCTGATCAACCCGAGAAGCGCGACGGGAACCCGGACCAGGCTCGCGTACCTCGACGTCTGCACTCAGGTAGCTGAGATGGGCATGCCAACGCGCGTCGAGGTCCTGGCCAGTCGCGATTCGTGCCGTGTCGTCATGAGCGTCCAGCAGCTCGTACACCAAGGGCGCCAACAGCTCGCACGGCCCCCGTCAAGGGAGCCATAGCGCGGCCTGGGCAGCTCGGCTCGTGCGGGGTTATCACGGACACTGGAAGGGGCCTAGCTAGGCACGGGCCAAGACCCGGGACACGAATCACTGCGGCAACCTCGGCTAGCACTGTCTCGCCGTCCATCGCCAGGATCTCGACCATTTCTTGCTCGAACTCCAGCGTGCCCGTTTCGGAGTTGCTTCCCGCGCGTTGCGAGCCGCTCCTCGTCTGTGACGCGATGCCTGTCGCAGAGTGAAAGCGGGGCTGGCTGAGCATGTCCGGCCAGCCACGAGATCGCAGCTGGTGCGGCCTTTCGATTGGTGTTGCATCCCCTCGCTGGGAAGGAGCCCCACCGGTGCGGCCGGACCATGCTTCGGGTCAGACCCGCAGTCTCACTGTGGCCGGATCGAGGCGAGATCTACGAGCGGAGGAATGACTCGATCAGCGGTACGAAGCTGGACTGGTCCTGGACGAGGAAGGCGTGGCCGCCGCCGGGGTGGGGCTGGAGCCTCGCGCCGTGGATCAGTTTGGCGAGGGTATGGCTGTTGGTATTCGGGTCGAGCTGGTCGACCGTGCCGTCGGCGGTCAGTGTTGGCACGGCGATCGTCACTGCGTTCGTCCCGGCGGGATCGGTTCCGTTCCACCAGGCGTCGACGGCCCGCTTCTGGGCGACCAGGACGTTGGCCGGCACCGACAGGGCGGGCGGATAGCTCGAGATCGCCGCGAGATAGGTGTTCTGGGCGGCGATCTGGGCGGCCGGGAATGGTGCGGCCATCACCTGCTTCGGCACGCCGCTTTTGAATGCGTTCAGCTCGCTCCGGGCGGGCCGCACGGTAGTGCCGTTGCCGCGATAGCTGGCGCACAGGACGAGGCGGCGCACCTGGTTTGGGTGTCGGACGGCGAGGGACTGGGCGATCATGCTGCCCATCGACCAGCCGAGCACGTCCGCGGGCCCCAGGTGGAGCGTGTCGATCAGCGCGCTCGTCTGGTCGGCCATCGCGTTAATCGTCAGCAGCGCCGACAGCGCCTCGGACTTGCCGACACCGGCGTTGTCAAGCGTGATCACGCGGTAGTGCTGGGCGAGCACGTCGACGAACCGCGGGTCCCAGCTCTCCATCGTGCCGCTGTAGCCGGTGATCAGCAGCAGCGGCGGGCGGCTCCCAATCGCGCGGTAAGCAACCGTACCGAGGCGGGTGCGTGCGCTGTGCACGGGCGCCGAGGCGATCGAGATGGTGTCCGGCCTTGGTCCGCTGGCGCGTCGCAGAGCCTGCTTCTAAGATGGATGCTGGCAGACGGCGAGGAGGGACTAGGAGGCTTCGACGGTGACCGAGGACGAGCAGGCCGACCATTACAACGTTGCCGAGTGGCACGGCAAGATGCTGATCGATCGTGACGGCGAGAAGATCGGAAAGCTGCAGGACGTGTACGTTGACGTCGAGAATGATGAGCCGCAGTTCGCCACCGTCAAGGAGGGCTTCATCGGCCGCCACCTGACTTTTGTGCCGCTGGGCGGGATCACGGTGGGTCCGGATGACCTGCAGGTAACGGTTACCAAGGCGCAGGTCGAGTCCGCACCGAACATCGCGCAGCACGGCGAGGAGCTCTCCCAGGCCGACGAGTCGGCGCTCTACCACCACTTCGAGCTCAACTACACGCCGCCTGACACCGAGAGCGGACGCCGACTCGCCCGCCGCTGACGCACCACCGCCACGACGGGCCGGCGACCGCCAGGCCCAGCGTCGTCCCATCTTCTCTCCACCGTCGTCCCCTCGGCGCCCAACCCCATATTCATCAAACATCTGGAGTACGTGCGAGCACAAGCTCAATATGCCCGCCAGCGTCGAGGCTCGAGCGCTCTGACCAGCGATCGGTCGCGCCTGCGCCTTGCTCCTCTCTAGGCCCCGGAGTAGCCGGGCTAGCCGATTGAGCCTTCCATCTGCAGCTCGATCAGGCGGTTCATCTCGACCGCGTACTCCATCGGCAGCTCCTTGACGATCGGCTCGATGAAGCCGTTGACGATGAGCTTCGAGGCCTCGTCCTCGCGGATTCCGTGCGACATCAGGTAGAAGAGCTGGTCATCGCCGACCTTCGAGACGGTCGCCTCGTGGGCGACGTTGACGTCGTCGTCGCTTATCCGAATCGTTGGGTAGGTGTCGGAGCGCGAGTGCTCGTCCAGCAGCAACGCGTCGCAGACCACCTTGGACTTGGAGCCGTGGGCGCCCTTGGCGATCTCGAGCAGGCCCCGGTAGGACCCGCGGCCGCCGTCCTTGGCGATCGACTTGGCGAAGATGTTCGAGGTCGTGTTCGGCGCAGCGTGGATGATCTTGGCGCCGGCGTCCTGGTGCTGGCCGGCGCCTGCGAACGCGATCGACAGGACTTCGCCATGGGCCCGCTCTCCGAGCAGGTAGATGCTCGGGTACTTGATCGTCAGCTTGGACCCGAGGTTGCAGTCGACCCACTCGACGGTGGCGTCGGCGTACGCGACCGCGCGCTTGGTGACCAGGTTGTAGACGTTGGTCGACCAGTTCTGGACGGTCGTGTAACGGATGCGGGCGCCCGGGAGGGCGATCAGCTCGACCACCGCCGAGTGGAGTGAGTCAGAGCTGTACGTGGGGGCGGTGCATCCCTCGACGTAGTGAACATACGAGCCCGGCTCGGCGATGATCAGCGTCCGCTCGAACTGTCCCATGTTCTCGGTGTTGATCCGGAAGTACGCCTGCAGCGGCAGTTCGACGTGGACGCCTTCGGGTACGTACACGAACGATCCGCCGGACCACACAGCGGAGTTCAGAGCGGCGAGCTTGTTGTCGTTGGGCGGGATGACTGTCGCGAAGTACTGACGCACGAGGTCCTCGTGCTCTCGCAGTGCCGTGTCCATGTCGGTGAAGATCACGCCCTGTTTCTCGAGGTCCTCGTGGATCTGGTGGTACACCACTTCTGACTCGTACTGCGCGCCGACGCCGGACAGGAACTTCCGCTCCGCCTCGGGGATGCCCAAACGATCAAAAGTCCGCTTGACGTCCTCGGGCACGTCGTCCCAAGATCGGCTGGGCGTCTCCGAGGCGCGCACGAAGTACCGGATGTTGTCGTAGTCGAGCTCGGCCAACATCGGGGAGGCCCACGTGGGCTGTTTGCGAGCGAGGAAGTGGTCGAGAGCCTTCAGTCGGAAGTCGCGCATCCACTGCTGCTCGGACTTGAACTCCGAGATCTTCTCGACGATCTCCCGGCTCAGCCCCTTCGGAGCTTTATACAGGTAGTGCTCGGCGTCGTGAAACCCATAGCGCTGCTCGTAGTCGGCATTGATCCCCGCGAGCTCCTCGTTCCCGGTCAGGATGGCTGCCTCAGGAGTTGCCATTACCCCACCTCCGGCCTGGTTGCCTCGTGGCTCACCGGACTTCGGATGGCCGAACCATCAACGCGCAGTCGTGCCGCCTGCCGCTCACGGCGCGGCGCGGACCTCGCGGCGGGTTGATCGTGCACGCGGACCGGCTCGGGCATGATCCCGGGGGCAGGCGAGTCATTGGACTCGATTGCAAAGGTGGTGTGCAGGTGGTGGTGACCTTCGCGAGCGCGGATCACTAAGCGCGGCGCCCGAGTGCTCTTTACGGAACGGCTTTTCCGTCGCCGTGACGAAACTGCCCGCGAGATCGTCGATCGGCGTCTGGCCGTCGAGTCGGCCTTCAAAGCATGATGCGCTCTCTGCGCATCATCATCCGCCTGTCGCTGCGTAGCCATGCGAGCGTCCCATTGCGCCTTGGCTTCATCAGCGCGCCGTGAAGCGTCCCCACCCTTCTCCTTCGCTTGTCGGACCTGTTCACAGATCCGGGCGTACTCAGGATCGCTTCGTTCCCATCGCGCTTGTTCTTCCGCAAAGGTTTCCTGCTCCCACGCCTCGGTGTCACGCACAGCTTGATCACCACGGCCGAACCTATGCCAGCTGTTGCCAGCATGTCTGTCGCCGCTCCGTCGCAGTTTTTGCAGAATCGTCATAACGACTCCGACCAAGACCCCCGCAAGCCAGGGCGGGTCCTGCTTGTGAACGGCGTTTCTGTCGCTTTGGACGAAACGGCCCGTGAGGTCAGCGAGAGGCAGGTCTTGCCCGCCGAGGGCCTGCGCGAGAGGTCCGTGCAGTAGCGGCCGATAACGGCCCTACCTCGACCATACTCCTTTTCGAGGCGTATACCGATTAATTTGCTGATCGGACATCGTTTCTGGCGAGCTCCCTGCTCATGCAATTGCAACGAATTTTGGGTTGTCGCCACGAACGCCGCGGCTTGGGGTGCTGGCCCTGCGGGAAGAATTCTCGGCCCGAGCCCGAATGCCACCAACGACGTTCTTACATCACAAACGGCACTTCTTGCCGCCACGACGCGGCCGGGGTTACTGGGTTTTGACTGCGGGCCAGTGATGTAGTTCTACGGCGGTACCTACCTATGTCCTGGTCGGCGCGTCGTCTTCGTTCCCCGTACCCCCGCGGTTCGGATGTGGATGAAGCGTCCCGCTCGCGAGGGCTTCGGCGATCGTCGTGATGTCGGCGAGCAAGGCCGTCGAGCGCGGGCTGCAGACCTTCGGGACAGTCGAGAGCTACGCCTCCGTCGGAGTCGAGCCGAAGATCATGGGTATCGGCCCAGTCCTCGCCGTGCGCAAGGCGTTGGCCAGGGCGGGACTCGAGCTGGGCGACATCGACCTGTTCGAGCTCAACGAGACGTTCGCGTCGCAGTCGCTCGCCATGCTCGGAGAGCTGGACATCGATCCCGAACGGATCAACCCACATGGCGGGGCGAAAGCGCTCGGGCACCCGATCGGGGGCAGCGGCGGCCGGATCCTCGTCACCCTCCTACATGAGATGCGCCGCCGAAATGCAGGGCGTGGCCTGGCCACGCTCTGCGTCGGCGGCGGTCAAGGGCAGACGGCGATCGTCCGCAACAGGGCGGCGCACCACTAGAGCGACCGAGGGCCGCACGGCAGCTGAGGCGGCGAACTCGATCTCGATAACACGGCTAGGTCCGGTGCCGTCGCCGGCTTTGAATCAGGGCGTGGTTGAGGATCGCCTGATCGTCGTCTTCACGGGCGACGACGGCGATCTTGTTCCAGGCGCCGGGGTGGTCGACCCGCTCGTTGTAGATCTGGGTTCTGAAGCGTTCCATGTAGAGCGTCGGGAGAGTGTCGCCGAGGCTGTACATGCGCCGTCCGCCGTCGCTGCCACGGATTACCGCGACGAGCTCGCGGGTCTGCTTGTAATCGTCCGCGGCGACGAACTCGACCAGCGGCTGCTGCGGGGATCCGCCGGTCAGGAACGCGACGACGTACTTCCGGTCGCGTCCCCACTTGTTCTTACGGATCGTCTCCCCAAGCCCGATCTGAACCGCGCCCTCGGCGCGCGTCGTGCCGAGGAACACGCGGTAAGGCGAGTAGCGATCGCGACCGCTCGGCCATCGATACGACTCTCCTTCCCGCTTCCTCACCACGCGCCAGTCATCCGGGAGCTCCGAAGTCCCCTCGCGAGCAACCGCGCCGAGGCTGTCGGACACGCCGCCGGCGCCCAGCGGCGTGATGATCGGGCGGTCGAAGCCAGCCTGCGAGAGCTGCGTGAGCAGCGGGCCGAGCTCCCGATCGGGAACGTTCTGCACGGTCACCGAGAACGGGCACATTGTTCGTCTTACATTACTAGCGTAGATAAACGTAGGACGTAAGCCTAAGTCGTCAAGAAGTATGGTACGCTACGTCGTGCGGTCAGAGCCCCCAGCCGACGCCGTCGAGCGTTACAAGCTCCTTCGGCGTCACCTCGGGCCCGGACTGCATCGGCGCGACTCAACCGAGTTGTCCCTACCCAAACGAGAGTTGGAAACATGACTATGCATGCCACCATTCGACGCTACGAAGCGATCGACCAAACCCGTATCAACGAGCTCGTCAAGAAGGCCGAGGACAGCTTGCTTCCCCGCCTGAGCGAGCTGCCGGGCTTCAACAGCTATTACCTGATCGAGGCCGGCGACGGCGTCGTCAGCTCCGTCGGCTTCTTCGACACCGCCGAGCATGCCGAGGAGTCAACCCGCGTCGCCTCCAACTGGGTGCGCCAGGAAAACCTCGAGACGTCACTACCGAAGCCGCCGAAGATCACCAACGGACAAGTCGTCGCGCACAAGGCACGCGAGCTCGTAGAGGCGTAACCGCCTCGAAGCCGTGGCAGTCGCCGACAAGGCCGAGGAGGCTCGCGACAGCGGGCCTCTTCGCCAATCTTGAGCAGACCCCGCGGAGGCGACGTGCAGGGCCGGTTGCCTGCCACGCGCGGCCTGTACGGTCGGCGGGATAACGCCGCAGTGCGGCGGTCCTGGCTCTTTGTCCGGGGCTCACCGCGCTACGGCGCTCGGATGATGAAGCCGCCGGCCCGCAGGCCCTCGGCCGCACCACAATGGGCAGGCTACCCGCACCCCCCCGCCCTCTACCACCAGCGGCGGCTTCGCCCCACAGCGGCTACCCGATCTCGTCGGCTTCGTCGCGCCCGGCCCCCCGATCAGGAAGACACCCGGGCCCGCGTAGAGTCGGGTCTCTTTGGGGCGCGGTGGATCCCCGCGTTTGGGGTTGGTTAGCGTTTGGGCGCTGCCGCTTGCCGTTGCCGCTTGGGTCGTTGTTCGGCCCGAAGGGCGCCGCCTGCGGGTGTGTAGATGCTCTCGTGGCCGTCGTCCCAGCGGATCCGATAGCGAGGCGACGGGTCCCCTCGCAGCACCTCTTCAACGACACCGGACCGGGCTCGGCGGTCGGTCGACTCGGACTCGGCTACGACACGCTTGCCAATTACAAAGGCCATGCTCACTCCCCTCGGTGTTCGTGCAAGCCGAGCATAGTCGGCGGCGGTCATCTGGCACCACGACCGTGGCCAGCTCCACCCGCCGAACGTTGCGTGACCGTGCTGAGCGCCGTTGGCGGGGCTGGATGTTCAGACGCCGCCCCGCGAGGCCGAGGGTCTCGCCGTCGGTCGGAGTCACGTGCTCGCAACTGGCCGATCGAGGGTCGTTGCCAGCGCCGGTTCCTCGTTGTAACCCGCAATACGAGCACGCACCGCTCCACTGGCAATCGGCGACCAGGCTGGGAGCGCGCGGCCAGCAGCCCGGCCGTCTACGTGCTCTCGCGGAGGGCGCGGGTGACGGCGGCGGCGGCCGTGTGTACGCCGAGTTTGGCTTCCAGGTGCGCGAGCCGGTCTCGGACTGCGTGCAGGCTCAGGCACAGCTCCCACGCGATGTCCGTCTCTTCCTCGATCGCGGCGGCGGCGCAGAGCACCTCCGTCTCGCGGGGGGTCAGGCCGAGGCGATCGAGCGCGTCCGGGCGGAAGCTCGCGACCTCCTCCTCGAGCAGCAGGGCGTGCGGATCACCGGGCAGCAGGTGGACGGTGAGGCGCCGCCCGTCTCGTACGCTGACGAGTGGCGGGCGCGGTGGCAGCGCGAGCCACACGGCGACGGCCTCGGGCAGCCAGCCCGCGTGTTCAGCCGCCCGGAAGTGCTCGGCGAGCCAGCGCTCCGCGTCGAGGCTCGCGTGCTCGATCTCGCCGTAGCGGTCGAGCAGCACAACCGCGGTGCCCGGCAACGGGTTGGCCGCGAGCGCGCGGACGAGCCGCTCGCGCGCCTGCGCATCCCGCATCGCGGCCTCGAGGACAGGGCGGACTAGATCGAGCACATCGCGATCGCGCTCTGAGAACTGGCGCTCGCTGCGGCCAAGCCCCGCGACGACGATCTCACGACGCTCCGCGCGAACGCCGACCGTGATCGCATACTCGACGCCCGACGGGTGCAGCAGATCGCCGTACAGCTCGCTGTGGGATAAGCGGCGGGGCTCAACGGCCTCGGACAGGCGCAGCGCCGGACGCCTTCGGGCGGCGTGGGCCGAAAGCAGCGGATGACCCGCCACATCGCCCACGATTGCCGCGAATGCACCGGGCGGCTCGGCATCAACAGGGATCGCCTCGTGGCGCACGACCCCGGTGGCGAGCTCGACGCGATCCCACATCAGCACGTCCGCGGGCACGAGCTCCGCGAGGCCCGATAACACCCGGCTTCTGAGCTCGGTCACCGTACGGGCTCCGAAGAGCGCCCGGGCGAACCCGCGCGCCGCGCCCAGGTCGGTATCCGCGAGCCAGGGCATGACCTCACCAGTCACGATACACCCACGATGTGCGCCTCCGGTTGTGCGCGGGTAGGCCCTTGGGGCTGCAGGAGACCTGGATCTCGCGCCAATCGCAGGCGACCCGAGCGGGGCGGATTGCTCGTGCGATCGGTTCGGGCTGCAAGCGCCAACGCTGGAGGCAGCCGTCGGCCGCAGCTCGTCGGCGTCCCCTAGGGATTCACGGGCCCAAAAGAGCCATTTCCTGAGCGAGTCTCGTTTAACTCAGAAGTGCGTAAGTTCCAGGAGAATCAGGAGAGTGGCGAGACTCGGAATCGAACCGAGGACACCACGATTTTCAGTCGTGTGCTCTACCAACTGAGCTATCTCGCCGGTGGAGGCGCGATGCTAGCGCCTCGGGTACCGGCGGGGCATGGGCCGCGCGGGCGTGACGGCCGCCGCGCGCGCGACAATCCAGACACGGATGCCCGCCGATCGAACAGGCCGCACACCGGCGGCCAAGCAGCTGTACATCCTGCGCCACGCCAAGTCGAGCTGGGACGATCCCGGCCTCGATGACCACGAGCGTCCGCTCGCTCCGAGGGGCACGCGAGCGGTCGGGCTGATGGCCGAGCACGTGCGTCGCACCGAGATCGAACCGGTGCTGGTGCTGTGCTCGAGCGCGCGCCGAACGCGGGAGACGCTCGCCGGCGTCGAGCCCGGTGGGGAGTGGGTGATCGAGCCCGAGCTCTACGGCGCCGATGCGAGCACGGTGGTCGAGCGTCTCCGTCGCGTGCCGGCGGACGCCCCGTCGGTGATGGTGATCGGCCACAACCCGGCGATGCAGGTCCTCGTGCTGAGGCTGGCCGCCTCGGATGATGTGGACGGCGGGAGCGAGCTGGAGGCGGTGCGGGACAAGTTCCCCACCGGCGCGCTGGCCACGCTCACGATCCAATGCGCGTGGAACGAGCTGTCGGCGGGCTGCGCGCAGCTGACCTCATTCGTGCGGCCCAAGGATTTGCGGTCCGAATGACGAGATCGGGTGCTGGGCGTCTCACACGAGGCGGCGGAGCAGCTCGAGCGCGCCGCGCTTGGACAGCGGCTCGTTGAGGTTCCCGCACTTGGGCGACTGCACGCACGAGGGGCAGCCGGATTCGCAGGGGCACTCGCCGATCAGCCGCCGGGCGTCGGCCACGAGCCGCTCGAACTGGTCGTAGCCGCGGCGGGTGATCCCGACCCCGCCGGGATGTCCGTCGTAGATGAAGATGGTCGGTCCACCGGTCTGGGGATGGGCGTTGGTCGACAGCCCGCCGATGTCCCAGCGATCGCACATGGCGATCAGCGGGAGCACGGCGATCTGCCCGTGCTCGAGCGCGTGCAGCGCCCCCAGCAGCTCCCGAGGCGGAAACGGCTCGGCCCCCGACGGCCCTCCCGTACCGACCAGGTCGTCCAGTTCGTACCACAGCGCCCGGGTCGGGAACTCGGTGGTCGGGAGGTCGAGGGTCTGGAAGTCGATCACCTGGTGGTCCTGGAGCCCCTTGCGCTGGTAGCCCAGGACGGTCTCCGAGTAGACCACCTCGCCGAAGTACAGCGTCACTCCGAGCGCTCGGCGCTGCTGGTGCAGGCGCTCGATGTAGGTCATGCTCTCGCGCTTGGCCTGGGTGAAGTAGTCGCCGGCGAAGGGCTCGAGCAGCGCCCGGCGCGCGGCCAGGTCGAGCTCGAGCACGTGGTAGGAGCGGCCCAGGTGCAGGTAGACGGCGCCCTCGTGGACGGTGGCGTAGGCGCGCCCGGCCTCGATCGTCCCGATGACCTCGCCCGAGCTCGAGTCGATGAGGATGAAGCTGTCGGCCGAGGCCGAGCGCAGGGCCACGCGCGCGGCCGGATAGTCGTCGGGCCGGCGAGGAACGAACCCGGTCGGGCGCTCGCGCAGGAACCCGGCCTGGGTCAGGGCAGCGGCGTGGGTCCGCCAGCCGTCTCCCAGAAACGCCGTGTCGGCTTCGCTCAGTGGGGCCTCGTAGGCGGCGCACAGCAGGTGCTCGGCGTAGATCTCGGGGCTGAAGGGATCGAGGATGGCCGCCTCGACCGGGCGCCCGAGGAATTCCTCTGGGTGGCGGCAGAAGAACTGGTCCAGGGCATCCTCGCCGGCGATGTACACCGCCAGCCCGCGACCGCGGCGCCCGGCCCGCCCCCACATCTGCCTGAGGCTGGCGACCGTACCCGGGAAGGTGACGCAGATCGCGGCATCGAGCTCACCGATGTCGATCCCGAGCTCCAGGGCGTCGGTGGCGATCACTCCGAGGAGCTCGCCCGCGCTCAGGCGGCGCTGAATGTCGTGGCGCTGGGCGGGCGTGTAGCCGGCCCGGTACGGGGCGATCCGCTCGGCCAGCTCGGGATCGAGGCGGTCGCGGGCGTGGCGCAGGATCAGCTCGATCCCCTTGCGCGACTTCATGAAGCAGATCGTTCGCGCCCCGGCCCCGATCAGCTCGGAGAACACCTCGGCCGCCTCGTACAGCGCCGAGGCCCGCAGGCCAAGCCGTTCGTCGAGCAGCGGCGGATTCCACATGGCCACGCGCCGGCCGGCCTGCGGGGCGCCGTCGCGATCGACGAGATGGAAGTCCTCGAGCCCGGTCAGACGCTCGGCCAGTTCGAGGGGGTTGGCGATCGTCGCGCTGGTCAGCAGGAAGCGCGGCGCGGTCCCGTGGATCGCCGCGGCCCGGCGCAGCCGCCTGAGCACGTTGCCCACGTGCGAGCCGAACACGCCCCGGTACACGTGCGCCTCGTCGACGACCACGAAGGCCAGGTTGGCCAGCAGCTCGCCCCAGGCCGCGTGGTGGGGCAGGATCCCGACGTGCAGCATGTCGGGGTTGGTCAGGATCACGTTGCTGCGCTTGCGGATCGCGGCGCGCTCGGCCCGGGGCGTGTCGCCGTCGTAGATGGCTGGACGGATCTGTTGATGGCGCCCGAAGCCGTGCAGGGAGCGAGCCTGGTCCTGGGCCAGGGCCTTGGTCGGGTACAGGTACAGGGCCCGGGCGGTCGGGTCCGAGGTCAGGACCTCGAGGGTGGGGATCTGGAAGCACAGCGACTTGCCCGACGCGGTCCCGGTGGTGATGATCGTCGGGCCATCGAAGGCGGCCCGCAGGGCCTGCGCCTGATGGGCGTAGAGGTCGGTGATCCCCGCCTCGTGCAACGCGCTGCGAACGCTGGGCCCGAGCTCAGTCGGCACATCGACAAGGCGCGCGGAGCGCGCCTCATAAACATCATCGTGAACGAGGCGCTCGTCGGTGCGACCGGTTTCGAGCAGCGCCGCCCAGGGCTCGGTCTCTCTGGTCGTCGACACAGGGCCAGTATGGTCGCCCGCGAAAATGCGCTGCGCCTACCTCGACCTCGACGGGACGTTGCTCGGGCCCGGTGCCTCGCTGCTGCGCGGGGCGGACGACGGCTTCTCGCTGCAGGGGGTCCGGGCGCTCCAGGCCTGCGCGCGGGCCGGAGTCGAGGTGATGCTCTACTCGGGCCGCCGGCAGCGCAGCGTGTACGAGAGCGCGAGGCTGATCGGATGCTCGGCCTACACGTTCGAGGTGGGTTGCGGCCTGATGATCGACGGAGAGCTCGAGTGGCTGACCGGCGGGATCGAGCCGTCGGAGGCCTCGGGATCAATCCACGACCAGATCGAGCGCTCGGGGGCGCCGGCGCTGCTGCTGGAGCGATTTGCCGGGAGGCTCGAGTACCACACGCCGTGGTCGATCGGACGCGAGGTCTCGCACCTGTTCCGGGGCTCGGTCGACCTGGCCGAGGTTGCGGGGGTCCTTTCGGAGGCCGGGTTCGACTGGCTCCGGCTGGTCGACAACGGGGTCGTGCGGGCGCCGGCCGAGCAGATGCCGGACCTGGACACGATCCACGCCTACCACCTGATCCCGGCCGCTTCGTCGAAGGCTCGTGCGGTCGCCCGGCACATGCAGGCGCGCGGCTATCCGCGGGAGGACTGCATCGCCGTGGGCGACTCGCGCGAGGACGCCGAGGTGAGCTCCGTGGTCGGTGCCTTCTGGCTGGTGGCCAACGCCCTGGAGCACGACCCCACCCTCGAGCCCGAGCTCACGGCTCGCGCTGGGGTGAGGATCGCCTCCGAGGCGTACGGCGCCGGCGTCTACGAGGCGGTCATCACCACGCTCGCCGAGCGTCGTTAGGCCCTGATCATCGACTCCAGGTGACGCGGTGCTGCGGGTTCCGGCTCGGGCGCGGCCGGAGGCTGCGCTTCAAGCTCGGGTTCCGACGGCGGGTGTTGCTCGACCTCAGTCGCGTCGAGGACGGCCCAGCCGAGCCGCTCAACGAGGTTCACGGCGAACCGCTCGCTCTCGAAGTCGGCCGAGTTCACGCGCTCACGCAACATCACCTCGCCGCCTCCGTGCTGGTCGGTAGGCCCTGCCGTCACGAGAATCTGCGGCATCTCTCTCCCTTCCTACCAGGTTGTGGGGTTGGCGTTTCGAACAGGGTCGCATATATGGCTTCACCGATCGTAAATATCTTGATTTCGGGCGTGGGCGCGCGGTGAGAACACTCTTCGAAACCAGGCCTGCAGGCGGCTCCACCGACTGCTTCGGGTTCGTCGGTCTCGGCGGCGCGCGGAGGGCGGGATACTCGTGCGGACGATGGCCACCCACTCCTCGAGCGGAAGCTCGCCCTCGATCAGGCGGGCCAGCGCATCGGTGACGGGTGAGTCGACGCCCGCGGTCGCCAGCGCGTTTGCGAGCAGCCGAACGGTGGCCAACGACTCGACGGCCTGGCCAACCTGGGCCTGAATCTCGGACGCCGGCACCCCCGCGGCGAGCAGCTCGCCGGCCCGCCGGTTGCGGCTCTCGGGCGCGAGCGCGGTGGCCACCAGATCGCCCGATCCAGCCAAGCCGATCATGGATTCGGCCCGGGCTCCCCGGGCCTGGGCCCAGCGCCACACGTCAGAGAAGATGTGCCCGGTCGCGGCCCCGGCGACGTTCAGCCCCTGCCCGACCGTGGCGCCCGAGGCGAGGGCGGCCGCGTTCTTGGCCACTCCCGCGAGCTCGACTCCAACCGGGTCGCTGGACTCCTCGCAGACGACGCCGGCGCGGATGAACACTCCGGCCACGGCCGTGGCCAGCGACTCGCTCGTCGACGCCGCGACCAGACCCGCCCCAGCGCTGACCATCTCGCGCGCGTGCGCCGGACCCCCGACACAGCCGGTTCGGTCCCCCCCGACCAGCCGTTTCACGAGCTCGGTAGGCGGGGTACCGTCCGGCGGCACGAGGCCCTTGGCCAGACTGATCACCGCTGCCCTCTCCGACAGCCCCCGGCCCTCGAGCGCCTCGATCAGCTCTCCGAGGCCGGTGGACGGCACGCTGAGGAACACGTAGTCGGCCCGGGCTAGCCCGGCCTCGACGTGTTCGATCCGGAGTTCTCTCGGGAGCTCGACGCCGTCCAGGTACGCCCGGTTCTCTCGCTCGTCATTGAGCCGCCGCGCCTGCTCCTCGGTCCGGGTCTGGAGCGTCGTGCGCAGCCCGCCGCGGGCCAGGAGCACGGCGACGGCCGTCCCGAACGACCCGGCCCCGATAACCACGGCCCGTCGTGCGCCGGGGGCGGGGAGGTGGGCGGGGAGGTGGATCGAGCGGGCGCGGCGTGGCTCAGTGGGGGCCGTCGGGGTGCCGTCGGTCACGCGGGGTGCCAATGGTCAGTGGTCACGTCAGGCTTGGAGGTGTCGAGGGTCGCCGGGCGCACCGGTCTGCCGCCGGCGTCCGCGGACGGGGCCACCGCGGGCAGCTGCCCCCCAAGGGCGACCCCGGGTGCTGCCGCCCGTCCGAGGCTCGGTGCGGGCGTACCGTCGCCCGTCCGAGCCTCGGCCCCGGGCGCACCGTCGCCCGTCCGAGGCTCGGCCCCGGGCGTACCGCCGCCCCTCCGAGGCTCGGCCCCGGGCGCACCGTCGCCCGTCCGAGGCTCGGCCCCGGGCGTACCGTCGCCCGTCCGAGCCTGCGCGAAAGACGGGCCATATGTTCCCGTTTTTCGCGCAGGCTCGGTCGCCGCCAGATTGAGTGCTTACGCGCCACGGCCTGCCGCCCGTTGGTGTGATGCGGCGGGGCGGGCCGCACCTGAAGGTCACGCCGCGCCGCGGGCGCGCGGACGTGCGTGCTGCTTCTCGGCGGCCTGGTCCTCACGCGCCACCTCGTCGGCGAGTGCGGCGGCGGCGTCGGACATCTCCCCGAACGCGTCGGCCACGTCCCCCGCGTTCGACGCGCTGATCGCCTTGTTGAGCGCGAGCACCGCATGATCGAACCGCTCCCAGAGAGCGGCCGGCCCGCGCCGGCCGGTCCAAGGCCGCAGCTCATAGGGAGGCTGCGCGTGCTCGGCCCCCGGCACCGGGCGCCACAGCAGGCCAGCGGCGTGAGCGTGCTCCCATGCAATCTGCTCGCGGGCCGCCGCCTCCGACAGGGTTCTCAGCCTCGACGCGAAGCCGGCGTCAGGCGGGGCCAGCTTGTGCGTGCGCATGGCATCGGCCCAATCGCTTCCGGCCTGTCGAACCGCTCGCATGACCTGGGCCTGCTGTGGGTCGACGTCGCCGGTGAAGCTCATCCGGATCCCCTTTCGGGATCGTCGCTGTTAGCCGCGGCTCGGCCGTCAGCGGCCTCGCCGTGAGCGCCGCTGTTCGCCGTCTCGGGCAAGCTGATCGCCTCTCCAGCCCAGAAGTCCTCGGCGCTCGGGCCTGTCTCCGCCGTCTGGGGCGACGCTCCGGCCGTCGCGCCCCGCTCGAGCACGCGCTCGAGGTCGGAGCGCCTGATCCGCACCCGCCGCCCGACGCGCAGCGCGGGCAGCGAGCCCTGGTCGATCCAGTTTCGAACCGTCTGCTGGTTGAGCTTGAGCATCTCGGCGACCTCGGCCACCGTGAGGAACGAGTCTTCCGGATGCCCGCGTTCAAGCGCCATTTTTTGTCCAATTGAGACAAACTGGGGCCAATTCAAGAGTAGACTTTATCGCGGCTGGAGGACGCGACCGTCGCGGCCCGCAAAAAGTTCTGCAAACGAGTGGAAACCAAGGATCCGCACAGCGACGACGGCACCAAGGAGCCCGAGCCCAGCAACGTCGTGCTCCTGCCCCGGGACTGGTTCGGCCCGCGTGACGAGCTCGTCCCGTTCGGGCCGCGCGCAACCGGCGAGTCTGTGGTCGACTCCGATCGGACCGCGTCGGACTTCTGGAGTGAGGAGTCGGCGGCCATCCACGAGGTGCTGCCGAGGCCCGCGGTCGAAGGGGCCGCGAGCGGCCCTGCTGTCCCAGGCGAGATACCCACGCCGGCGCCGACCGCGCCCCGGCCGCGGGCGCGCCGAGCGGTCCTGGCGCTGCGCTCGCGCACGACCGTCTTGATCGCAGCAGGCGTGATAGCGATCGCATGCGTGGCGATCGCGGCCGCGCAACTCGCAGGATCGCCCGGGATCCGGATCCCGCCCGTCGGCCCGTCGGCAAGCGCGAGCGCCCTCCCGGTCGAGCCGGCAGCGCTCGGATTCCGCTCGATCATCTCCGTGCTCCGGTCGCTCGTCCCGACGCGAACGGTGACTCGAGCTGCCGGACGTAGTCGGAGCTTCGGCGCGGGCCGGCGACCGCATACCTCCGGGTCGCACGAATCCGCTGCGTCTACCGTGCAACGAGACGGACCCCGAGAGCGAAGCTACGTGGTCCCTGCCCAGGCCACGACGGTGAGCTCCGCGAGCAGCGGCAACGCGAGCGAAGTGGGGAGCGCCGGTCCAAGCACCGGCTCCGAGACGAGCGCCGGCCCAGGCGTGAGCAGCACGACCAGCCAGCCAGCCGGCCCGGTCGGACCGGGAGCACCCTTCGGACCGGGCACCCTCGGTTGAAGACCCACGCGTCACAACTCTGTAAAAACCAGCCGGTAAGTGTCCGGTTTTGTCCCTCTCCGGGCTCTGGTCATCATCCACCCAGAAAGCACACTTGAATGACCCGGATCCTCGACCACCTCCGCTCCAACCTCGTGGCCTACGTCGCTCTGTTTGTCGCCCTCGGAGGCACGTCCTACGCCGCCTTCACCCTCCCGGCGAACAGCGTCGGCTCCCGTCAGATCAAGAACCACTCGATCACCCCGATCAAGCTGGATCCGGGGAAGATTGGGGCTTACGTGCGGGCGTGGGCTGTGATCCAGGGCGGAACGAAGGTGATCGCCGCGAGCCCGCGGGCGCGGGTGGTGAGCTGGGATCCGAGTTTCGCTGCGGGCGTCGTCAGCTGGGGGTCTGCGGTGTCGGCGAGCTGCTTTCCGCTTGCCAGCGGAGGGCGAGACTCCGTCCAGGTCGCCATGCTCCCGCGCGCCGGCCACTCAGCTGACGTGCATTACCAGGCGTTCAACAGCACGGGCCAATTCGATGCGAGCGCTCCCATAACGTTCATCGCGGTGCTTTGCCGACAGCCATAGACCAGAAATAGCGCGACGAGATGTCAGGCCGGGGCAGATTGCGAGCGACGCTAGCGGTGGCGATCTATTCGATCGTGATGGTCGCCGCTCCCGGCGCACACGCGAACGAAACAGTCCTCGTGTGCGACGTGTATGGCGATCAAGTGGCCCCGCAGCCACCTGGTCTTTACGGCATCGGGACGAGTACCGACTGCCCGGGCAATGACGATCCTGGCTTCTACACCATCACCGATCCTCCTGGCGGCATGGCCATCTGGACCGGTGCCAACAACACCATCCGCCAAGGCACCGCCGTGCACTGGACGGTCACCGCTCCTCCGGGTATGACGATCGCTTCCGTCTACATCCCGCATATGTATTCGAACGGCATCGACGACGGCACCGGTTGGGGCGGCGGCTTCTATTGGTCCGGGGGGAGTGGGCAGGTGTCGACGTTCGACGGTGAGAGCGGTTGGAGCTCGGGCTTCACGGGATCGCCGACGTTCACGTGGCCGGCGGGCGGGTCGCCGTACTTCGGCTGGCAGGTGGTATGCGGGGTGAGCTCGTGCAGCAATGGGGGGAATCAGTGGATCAGCGTCGAGCTGATGGAGCTGAACATGCAGGAGACGAGCGGTCCGTATCTGGTCGCTCCAGACGGGCTGTGGCAGTCGACTGGATGGATCCGGGGGAACTGGACTCTGCACTTCTACGGGGACTCGCCATCGGGGCTGTGCAGCCTCGGAGCGACGCTGAATGGGCAGACGCTCCCTGGATCCAGTTCCACGGCCGATTCGTCGGTGTGGCATCAGTGTTCGGCGCCGGCGGTGGACGAGGACGTGGACACCTCGCAGCACGGGCAGGGAGCGCTCTCGCTGACGATCAGCGCGCTCGATGCCGCGCAGGTCCCGGTGAGCTACAGCAGGACCGTAAACATCGACAACCAGACGCCGACCCTGTCGCTGTCCGGTCCGACCGACGCGCCGTCGACGGCGGGGACTCAATACATCACGGCCAGCGCGGGCGCTGGGCCAAGCGGGGTGGCCGGCATCTCGTGCTCGCTCGACGGCGCGCCATCGCAGTGGTACGCGGCCCCGAGCGTTGGCATCGCGGTCCAGGGGGTCGGCGTCCACCATCTCTCGTGCTTCAGCGAGAACAATGCGCACGATGTATCCGGAGCGCCGGCGGTCTCGGCGACCCAGAATTGGACGCTGAGCATCCGGACACCGTCTGTCAGCACCGCGTCGTTTGACCGGGTGATCGACGCCCTTCGCTGCAAGGCGACGATCGAGCTCGTTCGGATCCCCGCCCGCTGGGTCACCGCATACCACGACAACCAGCCCGTGAAGGTCAAGGTGCCGGCGACGACCCGGCGGATCAGGGTCGTGCACTGCCACCCGCGCATCGTCCGCAAGCGCGTGCGCATCGACGGGCGGTGGCGGGCCATCCACGCGGTCGTGCTCCCCCATGACGTGCTGCGCAGCAGCCGGCGGGTGCGCCCAGGCGCGGGCACGACAATCAGCGGCTGGCTGGGGACGACCGACGGCGACGCGCTCAGCGGCCAGCAGGTCCAGGTCCTCACGGCGCCCGACGACGGCAGCCTGAACTTCACTCAGGCGGCCATGGTCACGACCTCCGGGGATGGAGGTTGGACGGTGCGACTTCCGCCCGGCCCCTCACGCCTCGTGGAGGCTGCGTACGCGGGTGGGCCGACCGTGGAGCCTGCCGTGTCGGCGCCCGCGCGGGTCGTGGTGCCGGCCTCGGTGTCGCTGCGGATCGGAGCTCGTACGACCCATTGGGGCGGGCGGATCACGATCAGCGGCCGGCTCCGGGGCGGCTACGTGCCGCCGTCGGGCGAGCTGGTCGTCCTATGGATCGGCTGGCCTGGCGGCTCGACCGAGATCGGACACCTGTACGCGGGCCGCGACGGGCAATTCCGCAGCAACTACACGTTCTTGCGAGGGAACGGGACCGAGACCTATCGGCTGTGGGCCGCGACGGCTAGGGAGAGCGACTATCCGTACGCGCCCGCGCGCTCCAACCCGATCGCCGTTACGGTCACCCCGTGATTGACAGCGCCAGCGGTCCGGACGCTGGATCGAACGCGGCTGCGCATCAACGTCGCGTTCGGGGTCGGGACGATCATCTCGTTCCTGACCAACGTCAAGGACGGCACCAGCCTCAACGTAACCGTGCGCGTCGAGGCGGCGCTGCTGCCGCTGGCAATCACCGGAACGGTGTTCGCGATCCGGGCCGTGAGGCGGCCAGGTCCGTCGGACCGGCGCAGCCGGCGCGCACGCACGACGTTGTGCGCGGCGTGTATCGCCGGCCTTCTCCTCGTCGCCGCTCAGAGCGCGTCGCTGCTTCTCTCCCCAAAGAACGCAGTCCGTTTCTGCGGCCGGGCTCGAGCCCCGCTTGGTTTGAGGTCATGAGCGCTTCGGAGACCCGTACGGCGGTCGCCCAGGCGCGGGCCTGCCCACCCAACGTCGCCTACGCCGGTCAGCCGTTCATCGCTTATCTGGCCGGACGTGCGATGCCGGACGACCAACCGGACCAGTTCATCGTCATGTCGCCGACCCTGCGCAGCGTGGCCGCCAAGATCGGCGCCGTACACCCGATCTGCACGTGAGAAGCCACACCCGTCCAAAGCCGCATCGGTCACCAGCTAAGCTTTGTGGTAGTGGTCGGGGATCTCCTTCAGCCAACCCACCTCCTGTTCGTGCTCGTGGTGGCGCTTTTGGTGCTCGGTCCCAAGCGGCTACCCGAGGTGGGGCGGTCGCTGGGACGCGGCCTTCGGGACTTCCGGGCCGCGATGAGCGGCATGGAGACTTCCGAGATGATCACCCCGATGAACACCGCGCCGGCGAGCCCCGAGACGGCCAGCCCCGAGACCGCGAGCACCGAGCCCACGCCTCCTCCCGGCGAGCCCGTGGGAGCCGCAAGCTCGGCGCCGAGCGCAGATTCGGCGGCGGCGGCAGGCTCGGCCACGCCCCCGACTCCGGACCCGGCTCCCTAGCCCGGAACGTCCAGCCGGCGAGTTACGCTCGCCGCGTGAGGTCCGAGTCGGAGTCCGCCGCGCTCGTCGCCCTGCTCCGAGCGGGCCGGCGTCCGGTGGGCGTCTGGTCGCAGCTGCTCGAACGGGCCGGTGGGGCGATCGCCCTGCTGGAGGAGGATCACGGACTGCTGGCCGGCCCCCTCCTCAACACCGCCATCGCCGAAATCGCCGCGTGGCAGCGCGAGGGAATTCGCTTGCTGACCATGCTCGACCCGGGCTACCCGGAGAACCTGCGCGCCGTCCCGGACCCGCCGCCGCTCATCTTCGTCGCCGGGCAGCTCGAGCCGGGTGATGTGCGCTCTGTCGCGGTCATCGGCAGCCGCGAGCCGCCCACGGTCGCAGCGGCGCGGGCGCGTGCGATCGCGTCCGAGCTCGTGGACTGCGGCTACACGGTCGCCTCGGGACTGGCGGCCGGGATCGACACCGCCGCCCACACCGCGGCGCTGGCCCGCGGCGGAAGGACGTTCGCCGTGATCGGCACCGGCCTTCGCCGGGCCTATCCGGTCGAGAACGCGGGCCTTCAGCGCCGCATCGCAGCCGAGGGCGCGGTGATCTCGCAATTCTGGCCCGACGCTCCGCCGAGCCGGCGCAGCTTCCCGATGCGCAATGCGGTCATGTCCGGGCTGACGCTGGCCACTGTGGTCGTCGAAGCGACGCACACGAGCGGCGCACGCACGCAGGCCCGGCTTGCAGTGGGTCAAGGGCGACCGGTCGTGCTGGTCGACTCGCTGCTCGATCAGGCCTGGGCGAGGGACCTCGCGGGGCGATCCGGTGTCCACGTCGCGGGGTCGGCGGCCCAGGTGACTGAAGTCATCGACCGTCTCGACCCGGCGGGCGCGCTCGCCGCGTAGGCCGGCCGTGCCCAGGGTGCACGAGCTGACGGCGCTGTACGAGCCCTTCATGCTCGGACCGCGGGCCGGACCCGGAGTGTGCGGGCGGTGCTTCAACCTCACGGACGGTCAGCAGCGCTGCTACGCATGCCGGCACTGCGAGGACGTACTCGACGCCTTCGCGCCGATCTCCTACAGCGTCGCCCACGAGCACCTGCACCACACGCTGGCCAGCTATAAGCGCCTGACCGGGGAGCTCGCACGACGGCTGGCCATTGACCTGGGCGCGGTGCTGTGGCGTTATCTCGATGCCCACGAGGCGTGTGTGGCACGTGCCGCCGGCGCTGGCAGGCCGGACGGCAGCTGCTCGTTCGATCTCGTCGCCACCGTTCCCTCCGGCGATCGCGAGCGCGATCAGCGCCACCCACTGCGGTGGATCGTCGGAGAGCTCGTGGGGCCGACGCGCGAGCGCCACCGCGTGCTGCTGCGACGCTCTCGCGTGAACGTCCCCGAGCGAGGGTTCGATCCTGCCAAGTACTCGGCCCTGGACAAACTCCACGGCGAGTCGGTGCTTCTGATCGACGACACCTGGACAACCGGGGCCAATGCCCAGAGTGCCGCCGCCGCGCTGAAGTCGGCCGGCGCCGGGCCGGTCGCGGCCGTCGTGATCGGGCGCCACATCAACCGCGCGTGGCATGAGAACGACCTCCGGCTCAGCGCCCTCCCCGCGCCGTTCGACTGGGAGGCGTGCGTGCTCTGCGCGCCCGCGGGCCGAGGGCAACAAAGCTACGCACGCGTAGTTCTCCGTTAGGCTAAGCCGCGTCCCTATGCCCCTTCCGCACCCGGCCCCACCGCCCGACGCGGCTCCGAGACCGCGTCGGCGCTACGCCCCGCGAATGCCGCCGGCACAGCGCCGCGAGCACCTCATCGACGCGGCCCTCAGCGTAATCCTCGAGCAGGGTTACGGTGGCGTCTCGATCGAGGCGATCGCGCGTGAGGCCGGAGTGACCCGGCCGGTCGTCTACGACCACTTCCCGAACCTCGGCCAGCTGCTCCACGCTCTCGTCGAGCGCGAGGAGCGCTGCGCGCTCGAGCAGCTCGAGGAGGTGGTGCCCGCGGACCCGGGCGACAGCGACCCGTTCGAGGTCCTGGCCGCCGGCGTCGGGCGCTTCCTCGAGGCGGTCAGGGACCGGCCGGCGACCTGGCGGCTCATCCTGCTGCCGCTGGAGGGCACACCGTCGATCGTGCGGGACCACGTCGAGGTCAACCGGGCCCGGATGCTCGAGCGCATCGAGCGGCTCGTGCGGTGGTCGATCAAACGCGGTCAGCTGCCCCGCGACGTGGACGTCGAGCTGGCCGGGCGGGCGATCCGGGACCTCGGCGAGGAGGCGGGCCGCATGGTGCTGACCGACCCCGACCGCTACACGCCCGAGCGCTACGAGCGCTTCGTCGCGAACGTGACGAAGCTGATCTGGCCGCGCTCGCGCTAGCCTCAGCGCCCCGCCTTAAACGACGACGGGGACCCGCTTCCATGGTCCCCGTCGCTTGTCCCATTGACGTGCCCACGGCCGGGTTGGGCTTCGCCTTCGGGACGAGTGTTACGCCCGCACGAACGCCTGACGCTCACGAAAGTTGCGCCGGAAGCGCCGAGCGATGCCTGCTTTACTTCCAACTCCCCGTCACGGGGGCGTAGCTCAGTTGGTTAGAGCGCCGGCCTGTCACGCCGGAGGTCGCGGGTTCGAGTCCCGTCGCTCCCGCTTCTGTAATCTCGCTGCAAAACGCGATTTCTGTATTTCTGTGGTGGTGGTGCGTTGCGGCAGGTGGTCATCACTGGTCACCGTTTCTCGCTTGGTGACGCCGCGCGATCCCGCTCGGTTGCAGCGGTTTCTTCGGCACGACCTCCGGTCGAGCGCTGAAAGCGCTGTTCCCCGGATTGTTGGGGGGAGATGAGCTCGTCTGCGCCGCGAAGATCCTGCGGGTCTGGTGCGCCGGCCGCGGTGAGCCCGTCGGCCGGCTGTTCTACGGTGCCGGCACAGCGATCAACGTGACACGGGAGGAACCTGAAATGGCGAATCGCTCCGGCACCGCGGTGCTGCAACTCAAGCTGAGCCTGCCCGGCGTCTCCAAGCCACCAGTGTGGAGGCGTCTACTCGTTCCGGCGGACATGCGCCTCAGCCAACTCCACGACGTGATCCAGACCGCGATGGGCTGGACCGACACCCACCTACACGCGTTCACGACCGCCTACGGGGACTACGGCCCACCCGACTCAGAACTCGACCACCGGGACGAACGCAAGGCCCGCCTCAAGGACTTCCTCGCGGAACCAGGAGACCGGATGCGCTACGCCTACGACTTTGGTGACTTCTGGGAGCACGCCATCGTCCTCGAGAAGACGCTCGAGCCCGATCCAGACTGTCGGCTTCCTGCGTGCGTTGCGGGCAAAGGAGCCTGTCCGCCGGAGGACTGCGGCGGCGTCTGGGGATACGCCGACCTGCGCGACACGCTCGCCAACCGAGGCAGCGAAGAGCACGACGCAATGCTCGAATGGCTCGGACTCAACAGCGCCGACGACTTCGACCCAGCCGCGTTCGATGTCGACGAGACCAACGAGATCCTCAGCATGGAGTGCGTCTCACGACGCTGACCCTCGGGACGCGGACAACTCCGTGGCAACCTTAAGCGAGGGCTGACCCCAGGATCCATCCATCCAGGATGGCCCTGCTCGGAGCGCATTGCGGGGCAGGCGCGAGGTGCCGGGCGTGCCATGCAAAGTAGTGAACGCGCGGCTCCGCTGCCGCCGGCCGCGGGTGCTGCTGACCGCGCAAACCAGGGGCGGCGGCGCGGTTGGCGAGATGCCTGTCGCGGTATGAAAGGGGGCCTTGCCGGGGCTTGCCTAGCCAACGGCATCGGCTGATCGCGGCAGCTTCCCGAGTGGATCCAGCAGCGCGGTGTCGCGCCGGCGCCCGCGCCTGCTCGCACACAAGAGCGTCAGCGGCCGCGCTTGCGACTCGGCTGGTCGGTGCCAAATGAGCGTAGGTAGGCGTACGCGGCATCGAGGGCGATGCGAAGCTGCGTCGGGTCCCGTCGCGTCTGTGTGAGGACCAGCCCACCTTGGATCGCGGCGAGGGTCGCGGTCGCGAGCCGTGAGGGGTCAGCGGTGCGGGCGAGCTTGCCCTGGGAGCGCATCTTCTCCAGTCCTTCGCGCAGCGGTCTCTCCCATCGGTCAAAGCCGGCCGCCAGCGCGTGGCGCGCGAGCTCGTCGGTCTCTGCGAGCTGGCCGGCGAGGCCGCCGATCGGGCACCCGCCGACGGCATGGCGCTGCTCCTGAAGGTCGACCAACTCGTCTAACCAGCGGGAGATCGCCGCCCAGGACGAGAGGTCGGTCAGCTCGGGCTGGGCGTCGAGCACCTGCTGAACGGTCCGGTCGATCACCGCATGGATCAGGTCTTCCTTGTCGGCGAAGTAGTGGTAGAGCTGGCTCTTGCTCACGTCCGCAGCGGCGCGGACATCGTCGAGCGTGGTGCCCGCGACCCCGTGCTCGAACACCAGAGCGCTTGCCGTATCGAGGATCCGGCCGCGAGTTGCGCGGCCCTTGGCTGTCTGTGGCCCAGAAACGGTCATGGCGTCAAGCATAGCGTGGTTTGGACCACACAGTCCAAACATGTGCTATCGTCCATCGGTAATGGACTGCTTAGTCCAAAAGATCCCGAGCCAGGAGGCATCATGACCGTGAAGGACAAGAAAGTGCTGGTTACCGGTGGCACATCCGGGATCGGGGAGGCAATTGCGCGGGCCTACGCGGCCGCCGGGGCTGACGTGGTCATCACCGGGCGTGACGATCGGCGCGGCAGCCAGATCGTGAACTCCCTGACGAGCGAGGGCGCCCGGGTTCGCTTCGTCCGGGCCGACCTCGAGCAATCCCAGGACGTTCAGCAGCTGGCCGAAGCTGTCGGCGATGTCGACGTGCTGGTCAACAACGCTGGAGTGTTCCCGTTCGGCGCCACGCACGAGGTCGACAACTCCGCGTTCGATTCAGCGTACGCCGTCAATGTGAAGGCGCCGTTCTTTCTCACCGGCTCGTTCGCGCCGCGGATGGCCGCGAACGGCGGCGGCGCGATCATCAACGTGTCCACCATGGTGGCGAGCTTCGGGATGGCCGGGATGGCGCTGTACGGCTCGACCAAGGCCGCGCTCGAGCTGTTGACAAAGGCGTGGGCGGCGGAATACGGGCCGCAGGGCGTACGCGTCAACGCGGTCGCCCCAGGCCCAACCCGCACACCGGGCACCGAGCCGATGGGCGACGGCCTCGACCGACTCGCGTCAACCCTGCCACTCGGCCGGCCGGCAAGCGCCGAGGAGATCGCGAACGCCGCCCTCTTCCTGGGATCCAACGAGGCGTCCTACATCAACGGCGCGGTCCTCGCGGTCGACGGCGGCCGGACCGCCGTATAGGCGCGATCAGCCGACCATGACGCCAATGAAGGAGTAGATGCGATGTCCACCACTACTAACGCCGCCACCGGGATCCCTGCTGCCCATGGTGTTCGCCCAGCGCAGCCGGCGCCGGACCTCACGGTGCCGCTTCTGCGCGGAGGGACCTACCGCCTCAGCGACCAGCGACCGAAGCTATTCACGATGGTCGTGTTCTTCAGGGGCCTGCACTGCCCGGTGTGCCGCGGCCAGCTGAGCGAGCTCGAGCGCCGAGTGGGCGAGCTCGAGGAGGGCGGCATCGAAGTGATCGTCGTCAGCGGCGAGACGCTCGAGCGCACGACCCAGCTCGCCGAGGAGTGGCAGCTCGAGCGCCTCCCGCTCGCCTATGGGCTGACCCAAGACCAGATGCGCCCCTGGGGCCTGTTCATCTCCCGCCGCATCAATGAGGGCGAGCCGGCACTGTTCAACGAGCCCGGCCTGTTCCTGATCTCCTCCGGCCACGCCATCTACTACGAGTCGATCCTCTCAATGCCGGTCGGACGGCCCCGGCTCGGCGACCTCCTCGACGGAATCGACTACTGGACGACGCACGACTACCCGGCCCGCGGCGAAGCGTAGATGGCGTGCAACGCCGCTGCGAGCCCGCTGGAAAGAAATCTAGAACCGGGCGCCGCCCGGTAAGCACGAGAACTGGAGACACCACCATGAGCACAACTACAGTTGAGCCCACCAAGCCCCACGGGCGGATCAGGATCGAGACGGGCGCCAAGCGCGTCCGCGCGTACCTCGGCGGCGAGGTCGTGGCCGACACCGCCCGGCCGGTGCTGGTGTGGGAGGTTCCTTACTACCCGACCTACTACTTCCCGCTCGCCGACGTCCGCGCGGAGTTTATGGAAGCGGACGGCGGGGTTGCGCACTCCGCGAGCCGTGGCGACGGGCGCACGCTCACGGTCAGGGCCGCGAGCAAGGAGGCGCCAGGCGCAGCCCTCCGGTACGAAGACTCGCCGATCGAGGAGCTGCGCGACCTGATCCGGCTCGACTGGGAGTCGATGGACGCCTGGTTCGAGGAGGACGAGCAGGTCTTCACCCACCCGCGCGACCCCTACACGCGCGTGGACATCCTGCCCAGCTCCAGGCACGTTCGAGTCGCGGTCGACGGGGTGACGGTCGCCGAGTCGACCAGCCCCAGGCTGCTGTTCGAGACCGGCCTCCCGGCGCGCTACTACCTGCCGAAGACCCACGTTCGGCTCGATCTGCTGATCCCCACCGATACCGTCAGCCACTGCCCATACAAGGGCCAAGCCGAATACTGGTCGGTACGCGCGGGAGACACCGTCTACGAGGACCTGGCGTGGTCGTACCGGACGCCGCTGCCCGAGAGCCAGAAGATCGCCGGCCTGATCGCCTTCTACAACGAGAAGGTCGACATCTACCTCGACGGCGAACCGCAGGAGCGGCCGTCCACCAAGTTCTCCTGATCACAGCTCGACCGCTTACCGAGATTGTCTGTGTCGGAGTAAAGACGCCTGTACGACAACGATCGTAGGTCGCACCCTGACGTCGTCACGAGGCTAGGCGCTGCTGCTCCGGGCCTCAGAGCGGTCACTTCCCCGGCGCGCCGCTTTCCTCGGGGACCGGTAGAGCCGGTCGTCTCCAGAACGCCTCTTTTGGCTTCGGGGACGGCGTCCGGACAGACGAGGAGCAGCACTGAGGGAGCGCGGCGGGCCGGGCACGTGGCCGGCTACGCGCCGAATCCGCCATCGACGTCGAGCGTGGCGCCGGTGATGTAGGAGGCTTCCGGACTCGCGAGGAACACGGCTGCCGCGGCGATCTCCTCGGGTGTTCCGAACCGGCCGAGGGGAACTGCGGTTAACAGACGTTGAGGGTTCCCGCCGGTGCTTCGGCTCAGTTCGGTGTCGACCAGGCCGGCTTGGAGAAGGTTGACTGTGATGCCGTGCTCGGCGAGATCGCGGGCGGCGCCACGAGTGAAGCCTGCGAGGGCAGCTTTGCTGCCGGCATGGTCGGCGATGCCTGGGACACCGGTTCGGGTGGCGACTCCTGATCCGACGTTGACGATCCTGCCTCCGCGCGTCATCACGGCGGCTGCCGCCCGGATCGCGGCGACGATGCTGGCGTAGTTGATCGTCAACTGGCGTTCAAGGTCGTCCTGCGAATACGGGGCGCCGATCCGTCCCAGGGTCGCGACGGCCGCGTTGTTGATCAGGATGTCCAGTCGACCGAACGCATGCGCAACGTTGGTGATCAGATCAACAGCCTCGTGGGGAACGGATTGATCGGCGCGCATCGCAGTTGCGATCCCACCGGAGTTCACGATTGTGGTGACCACGTCGTTTGCCTCGTCCTCCGACCGTGAGTAGCTGATTACGACCCCCGCGCCGCGGTCCGCGAGCCCCCGGGCGCAGGCTGCTCCGATTCCGCGCGATCCGCCGGTGACTATCGCCACCTTGTCGGTGAGCGTCCCTCGAGCGTCCTTGTCCTCGTTCACTGGGCGCCCGCGGTCGCGCTGGCCTTGTCGGCGTGCTGGCAGTGGGACTTCGCCAGATCACCGGAGATCTGCGGCTGGTCGATGACCCGACCGGTCAACGCGTTCGCGCATTCGCGGACCTCTCGGGCGCGCGGCCGCGTCATTCTTGCTGCACGAACGGGAGGTTGACGGCGGTCATCCCTTCGAGCGAGAGGCCGAGAGCGGTCCCCTCAGCCATCCGCCGGCTGAGGCGCTGGCGGATCGCGACCGCGATGTACCGGTTGAGCAGCTGCGGTCGCGCGGCGAGTTGCTCGGCGATCTCCTCGGCGCGGCACAGCACCTCTTCCTGTGGGACGACCTCTGCGACCGCGCCCCACTCCAATGCCTGCGCGGCGGTGAACGACCCCTGGGTGAGCATCAGGTGTCGGGCGCGGTTGAGCCCGAGAACCTCCTCCCACACGACGTGCAGGCCGTCTCCCATCACGATCCCGAAGGTGAGGTGCGGGAAGTCCGAGAACGTAGTGGTCTCGCTCGCGATCACGACATCGCCGAGGAGGGCGTATTCGCTATGCACGATCGCCGGCCCATTCACGGCGGTGACGATGGGCATTTCGAGATCGACAAGCCGCTGGGGGATCCTGCGCCCCTCCATATACGCAACGTCCGACACGATGGGCTTCGTGATGTCCCCCAAGCTCGGGCCGTCGATCTCGGTCATGAACCGGTCGCCCGTCCCCGTGAGGACCAGGACCTGGTTACTGCGGTCAAGCGCGATCTCGTCAAGCAGGCGGGGTAGAGCGGAGTGCATCGCCCCCGTGAACGTGACCGGCCCCCCGTTGGTGTGCATCGCCACCGTAAGGACCCCACGTGCTGACCGAGTCAGGTCGAAATTCGGGAACTTGCGGAAGTATTCCGGCTCGGGGCCTGTCGTCGACATCGGGTCTCTCCTTCCTGGGCGTAATGACGGGCCTGTTCTCCGCGGCAGCTTGAGGATCTGTCGGGTTGGACCTCGGTCTTGGCGGTGTCGACTCTGAACAAAATAGATTGGAATGTCAACTCCAAAAAGGCCGGTATCCTCCCGTCATGAGCAACCACGATGCACGGCAGGGCAGACCGACGACGAAGAAGGGGCTGGCGACCCGCGAGCGCATCGTCGCGGCCGCCTCCGAGTTGATGATCGACCAGGGGGTTGCAGGAACGACGATCGAGGACGTCATGCAAGCAGCTGACGTCAGCACCTCGCAGATCTACCACTACTTTGGTGACAAATCAGGACTTGTCGAGGCAGTCATCAATTACCAGACGGATGCGATCGTCGGCCAGCAGGAGCCGATGTTCCTCGAATTCGACACGGTCGAAGGTCTGCGGCGTTGGCGTGACTTCCTCGTCGATCATCAGCGGCGGCTGCACTACCGCGGCGGCTGCCCACTCGGGTCGATCGCCAGCGAAGTCGCGGAAGTCGATCAGGAAAGCCGAGAGCAAGCGGCAGCAGGATTCGAGCGTTGGGAGAAAGGCATCCGCGCCGGACTGGAAAGCATGCATGAGCGCGGAACGCTCGCCGGCGAGCCGGAAGCGCTCGCCCTGGCTCTCCTTACGGCGGTCCAGGGCGGCCTCTTGCTCACCAAGGTCCAGCGGGACACGCGAGCGCTCGAAACCTCACTCGACGTGGTTATCGACCACATCGAAGGGCTGGTCATCGAGAAGGCGGCCTAGGCGCCATTGACCACAAGCCGTCCCCGCACCAAACGGGGCAACGCGACCACTGCCCGCGTCAGTTACCCGCGCGGTCACGAAATGGGGGGTCTAGACCCTGCGTCGGGACGTACCTGTTCGTCGCCAAACCAAGTCGGGGCGTGGACGCTCGCTTCCGCCCTTCGCTGCTCGGCGGTATCTCCCTCCGCGGAGGAGCGGCACCGTGAGGTCCGCCGCCGGCTGTGTCGGGCGAACGCCATGGGCAGCACGGTTCTCGGTGGTGGTGCTGGTGGTGGACATCGCTTGCTCCTTCCGCCTACACGGCGGTCGGCGCAGCCTGCGACGGCGCCGGCTCTCCGTTTGCGGAGCGTGACGGCAGGGCTGGCACCGCGGCGAGATCGACCGCGGCTTTGCTCTCGCGGGCCAGGAAAGCGCCGAGCTCGCCGATCGTGCTCATCAGTGGCGCCGGGAAGACGACCGTGGAGTTCTTGTCGACTGCGACCTCGACCAGAGTCTGGAGGTTGCGCAGCTGAAGCGCCAGTGGGTGGGCCATCATCACGTCTGAGGCTTGCGCGAGCTCGCCCGCCGCGAGCGCTTCGCCTTGCGCGGCGATGATCTTGGCCCGCTTTTCGCGCTCGGCCTCGGCTTGCCGGGCGATCACTCGCTGCATCCCCTCGGGCAGCTGAATGTCCCGCAGCTCGACGACCGTGACCTTGACCCCCCACTCCTCAGTCTGGACATCGAGGATCTCGCGGATGTTCTGGTTGATCACTTCGGTCTCAGACAGCGTCTCGTCCAGGGTGTGACGTCCAACCACAGCGCGAAGTGTCGTCTGCGCGATTTGGCTGATCGCCTCCTCGACGTTCTCGATCGCGACCACTGACCGGACCGGGTCCTCCACGCGGTAGTACGCCACCGCAGACACGTCGACGCTCACGTTGTCCTTGGTGATGATTCCCTGCGACTGGATCGGCATCGTGACGATCCGCAACGACACCCGACGGATGCGCTGGGCGAAGGGCACCACGAAGATCAGCCCCGGCCCGCGCGCGCTACCGGTGACCTTCCCGAGCTTGAACACGACTGCACGCTCGTACTGCTTGATGACGTAAACGGCGATCATGGCTTGCCTTTCTGGCTGAGGTGAGGGTGGCTCGCGCGATTGCGCGAGGTGTCTGTGTGTTGGGGACGGTGCCGGCCCTGGGGACGGTGCCGGCCCGGGGGACGGTGCCGGCCCGCGCGGGGTCGGCCCGCATGTATCGGCTGACCTATGACGGCCCAGGGTGCGAACCGAGGTTGCTCATTCCCGTCCGGGTCGGTCACTGAATGATTGACTGAACGCGCCGCAACCGGTTAGCGGCGACACTGAAGCTAGGGGTCGGGCCTTAGCGGGATCTGCGCGTTCGCTGAGTGGCCGACTCCCCGAGGCGGCAGGGGCTGGCATGCCGGGCCCGGCGTCGGCGTGAGCGTGGGTTGTGGACGAAGCCGCTGACCGACAACGCGACGCGGGGATTGCGCCGCATGTCCTTGGCCTTCCACACCGTCTCCGAGGTGCAGATCAGGATCTGGTCGCCCTCGAGGCCGACCCAGACCACCCAGTTGCGGGGCGAACCATCCGGCCGGAGGGTCGAGAGGTGGACGTAATTAGGTGCTTCGAGGAGCTGGCGAACACCAGCTGGGATCTGGATCGGCATATCGGGCTCCTTGTGTCGTGGCTGGGAGATCTACTACGACTCGGCGAAGTTCGCCGACAGAGAGCCGACGGACCCCGCGTGTGCGAGGTCCGTCGGTCTCGGGTGGGCCAGCGGAGGCACTCACTGATCGAGGGTGGCGGACCTGTGAGCGCCAACGCTGAACCAGCATGTCCTAGCGCGGCGGGAACTGCGAGCCGGGCGCATTGGGCTGCAGAGCCGCTGTCGGCGCCTGCGCCGTGTACCCGATGACCGCGCAGTTGATGTCGACGCCAACCGAGCCGTACGGTTCGGGTTGCCCGGTGGCGGGGTCCACGCCCGTCAGCAGGTCGGGATGCTCAGCCGCCAGGTTGAGAACGGTGTTCTCGTCGATCTGGCGGGTGTTGAGGCCCTCGCTGACCGCCTTTGGTGTCCAAAGGCCGAGCTGTGCGTCCCACAGCGGACTGTAGGCATCGGCATGACGCGGGTCTGCCAACGTCGGGAAGTCCCCGAACACGTTGAGCAGGTCCCCGCCGTGGCGCAGCGCGTTGATCATCGCGCTGTTCCCGAGCGAAGCGTCATCACTGACGAAACCGTCGTCCGCGAGATGCTGGAACCCTTGCGCCTGCGGGTTATCCGCACCGGTCTGGCCGTTGATGAATCCGAACAGACGCTCGCGGGCGGAGCCGAGGAAGTCATCGCCGCCGTTGAACGACACATTGTTGAGCGCGGGGACGTAGGTCGAGCGCTCCAGCACCGCTGTGAGCGGTTGGCCGGCGTCGGTGCTGAGGTAGACGATCGGCTGGCCGGAGTCGAACCCCTTCACGAACAACAGGTCGGCCCAAGACTCGGCGAACTGGCCGGGAGCCGACGGCCCCGCGATGTGGATCCCAACCACCCGATCACCGGTGTTGGTGTGGTGCACGACGTCGAACGACGACGACGGGCCGTTGCCGGTGGCAACAATCGGCGCGTTGTAGACCACGTCCGAGCCGGCGATCCGGATGAACGGGCTATAGCCGTCCGCCGCCACCGCGCCCGGCTGGAACTTGGCCAGCGGAAAGCCAGTCGGGCCGGGCACCGCGATCCGCGTCGGGCTGAAGTCCGGCGCGCCCTGGAAGTGGATCACGGCCGGGCCGAACGGATTGGACTGAGGGGATGGGTTGTCCTCGGTGACCGTCTGCACGCAGGCCGGGCAGCTGACCGCCATGTTCAAAAGCTTGGGCGCGTAGTTGACGCCCAAATCGTCCGCCAGTCCCTGGTCGGAGGCGTCCTCGAGGATGTACCACACCCTCTCTGTCTGGCTAGGGTTGCCGGGCACCGGCGCGGTCCCCGGGTAGATCGGCAAGCGAACGGTCTCGTTGCTGAGGTTGACGTCGATCGCGCTCTTCAACGTCAGCTTGTCAGCGGGCAGGAAGCCGCTCAGCTGACCGAGGCCAGTGGCCGAGCCTTGGCCGCCGGAGGTGTTTGCGTGGTGCTTGGTGCGGTGCTTGGTTGCCGCTGATGCCGATCCGGCTATCTGGATCGCGAACAGCGTGGCGGCGAGCGCGGCGATCAGCGTGATCGCCAGGCGTTTGCGCGCGCCAATCAATTCGAGTATTTCGTGCATTACGCGGTCTCCTTGTCCTCTCTCGAGTCGCGTGGATTGACTGAACGTGCCGCAACCGGTTACGGCGACACTGAAGCTAGGAGTCGGGCCTTAGCGGGATCTGGGCGTTCGCTGAGTGGCCGACTGCGCGAGCTACGGCTGGTCGGGAATCCGCGGTCAATTTGGGTACCCGATTGGGCCATTCACCCCATAGCGCTGTGATCGGGGTCGTGGGAGGCTTACCGGCATGACGACCGGTAGCCGCGGGCGCTACCGTCGCGCGCCGAGCAGGCTGCGATGAGCTCTCTGTGCGCAGGCGGGTCGCCCGCGATTTCGCTCTTTGGATCGATCGCCGTCCGGCATGGCGACCGCACCCTCGGACCGCGGGACTTTTCCGGCAGCAGGCCGAAGCAGGTCCTTGAGATCCTGCTCGCCGCCCGCGGAGCGTTGGTGCCTGTCGATCGGATGGCTGACATGCTGTGGGGCGAGGAGCTGCCCGACAACGTCGCAGGCTCCCTTCAGACGTTCGTGTCGGTGTTGCGGCGTCATCTGTGCGCGGATCCGGGCTGTGCGCGCGAACTGGTCGTCACCGAACGTGGGGCGTACCGGTTCGCCGTCGAACACGCTGAGATTGACCTCGATCGTTTCGATCGGCTGCTGGCCCGCGCCGGCCGCGTGCCGACCGAGGCGGCCCGCCGCTGCCTGGCCGAGGCGCTGTCGCTCGGGGCACAGGAGGTCCTGGAGGACGAACCGTACGCGAATTGGGCGCAGGAACTGCGTGGCACTTATCTAGGGCGGGTGATCGGGGCAAATCTCGAGGCGGCCGAAGCGGCGCTGGCCACTCACGACTACCGCGCCGGCCTCAGCTATTCCGAGTCGGCCACGAGGCTGGATCGGTTCAGCGAGCGCGCGCACCGGACCGCGATGCTCGCCCTGTACGCGATGGGCCGAACGCATGAGGCGCTCGAGGGTTACCGCAGATTGCGCTCAGTGCTGGTCGGTGAGCTCGGGATCGAGCCGAGCGTGGAGACCCGTTCCCTGGAGGCCGCGATCCTGCGTCAAGAGGACATAGCGGCATTGCTTCCGCGTCCCTGTAGAGAAATCGAGCTTCGCGCCCCGGGAGCGCCGTGGCTGTTGTTTCTGGGTCGTAAGGCGGAGCTGACCGCGCTCGAAACGCTCGTCGGCTCGGCACTCGGGGGCGAGTTCTCTCTCGCGCTGGTCGAAGGCGAGGCGGGCGTTGGCAAGTCGCGGCTGCTCGAGGAGTTCGGATCGACGCTGCACGGTGTTCGAATCGGCCGCGCGAGGTGCTCGGTCCTGGAGCAGCGTCTGGACTATGTGCCGCTGGCGGCGGCCCTCCGCGACGCACTCAGCCAGGTCGAGGTCCAGACGGCACAGCTGCCCGCGTTGCGTGGAATATTGCCGGAGCTCGGCGTGGGTCAGCCGGCAGTGGAGTTCGGCGAGGTGGATGCGCTCGAAGCCATCGTCTCCCTGATCGATCGATACGCGCCGCTGATCTTGATTTTCGATGATCTGCACTTGGCGGACCGCAGAACGATCGCCGCGCTCGAATACCTGAACCGTCGGTGCAGCAAATCGCCCGTTCTGGTGCTTGGTGCAATGCGCGGCGAGGACACGCCATCGGATCACCCCGTGCGTGGGCTGGGCGCGACAGAGATGCGGCTCGAGCCGTTGACTGACGATGAGCTCTCCCCGGTCGGGATCCCGGGGGTTTACGAGCGCACAGGCGGTCATCCCGCCCTCGTCGCCGATTTGATCGCCAGCGGATCCCGTCCCGACCTCCGGCGTTCTATCGGCGAGATGTTGATCGCGCGCTGCCGCGCGGAGGGCCCCGACGCGTATCGCCTGCTGGTGTTGGCGGCAACGCTCCCGCAGCCGTTCGATCCGGAGGTGCTCGCCGCCCTGCTCGAGGCCGATCCGGTCGAGCTGACCGAGCGACTCGAGCAGCTTTGCGATCGTCGGATCCTTCGCATCGACGGTTTGCGCTTCCGTTTTCGCTACTCGATCGTGCGCGACGTGCTCGCGGCCAACGTGTCGCCTGCGCGGCGGCGGTTGCTGCTCGAGCGGGCCGAGATGCCGCGCGAGCGTCAGGAGCTCGTCCGTGGTGCAGGTCGCGATGCTCCTGCCGGGAGCGGTGTTGCTCGCCTAGCGGGGCGCCGGTAGCCCGATGCTCGGACCTCCGGACAGGCACCCTTCGGTAGAGCTGTTGTTCGAGCAATCGAGCGACCCGGTGTACATCCTCGATCCTCGCGAGGACCGCATTCTCGACGCCAACGCGGCCGGCTGTCGGGTGCTCGGCTATACGCGAGAGGAGCTGTTGGCCACGCCGGTTTCCGACATCCACCCCCACGAGCTTCCGCAGATGAGGTCGTTCGTTGACGCCGCGCTGCTCGACGGCGAGAGCTGGACGATCGAGATGGCCTGTCGTACCAAGTCCGGGACCTTTCTCCCGACGGAGATCGCGCTGCTGGCCCTCGACAGTGGAAGCCACGTGTACGTGATCAGTCTCCTGCGCGACCGAAGCGAGCATCGCGGTTTGAAGTAGGCTCGCCTTGGGCGAGCTAGATGGGGACAGACGAGCGACAGCGACCCGGGGAGCTACTGGTTGCTCGAACGCGCGAGCTCGCCGATCTCGACCGGGCGCTCGACCGACTCGCCGCCGGTCAGCCGGCCGTCGTGGCGCTGATTGGCGAGCCGGGGATCGGCAAGTCGCGCCTGTTGGCCGAGTTGGCACGACGCGCCGAAGGGCGAGGGGACCTCGTCCTCGTCGGGCGGGCGGCCGAGTTTGAGCAGGACCTTCCCTTCGGGCTGATCATCGACGCGCTCAACGATTACCTGGGGACGCTCGAGCCGGCGTGTTTGCGTGCGCTTGAGGATCACACCGTGCAAGAGCTCGCCGCCGTATTCCCGTCACTGTCGAAACTCTCCGCCGACGTGTCGGGGAGCCGGGTCGCAGCCGATCGATACCGGTTCCATTACGCCGTCCGCGCTGTGTTGGAGCGGTTTGCCGCTCGCCAGCCTGTGCTGCTTGCGCTGGATGACGTTCACTGGGCCGATCCAGCGTCGTTTGATGTGATCGAGCATCTGCTGCGCCGGTTTCGGGGTCCGCTGCTGGTGGCCCTGGCGTTTCGCCAAACCCCGGCTCGGCTCGCGAGCGCGCTGGAGGAGGCCACGCGCACCGGCCTCGCCACACGACTCGATCTCGGTCCGCTGAGTTTGGGTGAAGCGCAGGCGCTGATCGATCCTCAGCTGGACAGCACGACACGAGCGGCGCTCTACCGCGAGAGCGGAGGAAACCCGTTCTACCTCCAAGCGCTCGTGCGGGGCCGGCCGCAGACGCTTACTCGCACGGCTGAGTCCGGGCCGCCGGCCGGGTCGCGGGAGCTGCCGCCAGCTGTGGTGGCTGCGATCAACGACGAGCTCGGCCGGATCGAGGGTGACAGCAAGCTGGTGCTCGACGCCGCGGCGATCGTCGGCGAGTCCTTCGAAGCCGAGCTGGCGGCAGCGATCGCGGACCGAAGCGTCCCGGCCACGCTCGCTGCCCTGGACGTCCTGCTGGAGGCCGACATCATCCGCCCGACGGCAACTCCGGCCCGCTTCCGCTTTCGGCATCCGATCGTGCGCAGGGCGGTCTACGACGGGATGCCTCGCGGGTGGCGGCTCGGTGCCCACGCTCGGGCGGCAACGGCGCTGATAGCGGCGGGCGCTACCGCGAGCACGTGTGCGCACCACGTCGAGCGGTCGGCCATGGCGGGTGACGAGGACGCGATCGCATTTCTTGTCAAGGCGGCCCGGGAATCGGCTCCGAGGGCCCCATTGACGGCCGGACGGCGGCTGCTCTCGGCGCTTCGTCTCCAGGCCCCGGACGCCGATCCCACGCGGCGCGTTGACCTACTCGTAGAGGCTGCCACGGCACTGACCTCGGGCGGCGCATACGACGAATCGCTCGACGCGCTCGAGCAAGCGCTAACCCTCGTGCCGCCCGATCAGGTCGCGAGCCGGGGCGATCTGATCGCCAAGCTCGCCTACGCCAAACGTCGAAGCGGCCGGCCATTCGACTCCCGACCGATGCTCGAGAACGTGCTCGAGTCGCTTAACGCGGTGGACAGCCCACCCGTCGTGAGCCTGCGACTGGAGCTCGCACTCGACCGGTTCTGGCACGACGAGCTCGCGCCTATGAGCGAGCTGGCCGAGCGGCTGGTGCTGGGCGCCCGTGAACTCGCGGATCCCGGGATGATCAGCATCGCGGCGGCGCTCAGCAGCCTTGCCTGCGCGGAGCAAAGCCCCACGAGCGCGCTCCCGGCGCTCGCCGAAGCTCAGAAGGCGTTTGACGCGCTTTCGGACGAGCAGCTGGCGGAGCGGATCTACGTTTCCTTCTACATCGGGTTGGCCGAGCTGCGGCTGGAGCGGGCTGACGATGCCTTCGCTCACGCCAATCGCGGACTCAATGTCGCGCGCATGACGGGTCAGGGCGTGACTGTCACCAGTTGGCTGGCGATTGCCAGCCTTGCGCTCGTGATGAAGGGGCAGGTGAGCGAGGCCGCGCGACTCGCTCACGCCTCGATCGACACTGCCCGGTTGCTGGCGGACGACTGGCGCACCGTCTGGGCGCTCGAGGCCGACGCCCTCGCCTCCTTCTGGGCGGGTGACACGGACCGGGCGCTCGACAGCTCGCGGGAAATGGTCGCTCGCTCGCAACGGGTCCACACGTTCCTGTCCGGTCCCGCTCAGCTGCAGCTCGCCGGCGCTGAGTACGCCGCTGGCGACCCGGGATCCGCGGGTGCCCGGCTCTCAGCGCTCGACGCAGAGCCCACACGGCGGCTGCTCGACCGGCACGGAGGCCACGGTTGGGAGCTGCTCACTCGAGCGCAGCTCGCCCTCGGGGCGACCGGGGAGGCGAAGGACACGGCGGCGCGGGCGTTGCGACGCGCCGATGCCGCAGGGCTGTGCCAGCAAATGGCGACCGCCCGGTGTGCCCGCGCGGCGGTCCTGGTGGCGAACGGCGAGCCTGAGGCGGCAGACGGCACGATCGCGGAGGCGGTTGCGCTTGCCGACTCAGCCGGTAACCCATTGCTGAGCGCGCGCTGCGGGGCGCTCGCGGGCATCGCCCTCGCCGCACGCGGCTGGCGTGTGCGTGCGGTCGCGGAGCTCCAGCGATCAGAGCGGGCGCTGTGGGCGTGTGGCGCCGTCCGCGAGGCCGACGCTGCCGCGCGCGAGCTGCGTCGCCTAGGCCAACGAGTGTCGCGCCGCACGCGGCCGCTCGGCGAGCACTCCCGGCTGGGCCAGCTGAGTCCCCGCGAGCACGAGGTGGCAGCCCTAGTTGCATCAGGCAAAACCAATCGTGAGGTCGCGACGGTGCTGTTCCTCAGCGAGAGGACCGTTGGGAATCACCTGGCGCGGATCTTCGACAAGCTCGGTGTGCATTCCCGCGCCGCGCTCGCCACCCTCGTTGCGGGTGAGGCCGGTGGGCGAGACGTCGCCGCGCCACACGGCGGCGGCCGCGGCTGAGCGACAGCAGACCGCCACCCGCGCCGTCCCGGCCCCGGCCGTCGCTCAGCGCCGGCTCAGCAACCAGACAGCGGTGCTTCGTAGCGTAACGCCCATGAATCCTGAGCCGCCGACGACCCCGCCTCTTCTTGGAACCATCGACTACCTCGCCGAGGTCGCGAAGGACTGGGCGCGAGAGCGATTCGCCACCGCGCAGCGCGGAGACTTCGCGCTCCCGCCCCACTACTTCGAGCTTCGCGGCAACCGGGTGCGTCGCCGCCGAATCCGCTCACTCTCGCCCGAGGCGGACTCCCCATTGACCTCCTCTCGGGCAACCA
This sequence comes from uncultured Solirubrobacterales bacterium, assembly GCA_963704385.1. Classification (GTDB taxonomy): domain Bacteria; phylum Actinomycetota; class Thermoleophilia; order Solirubrobacterales; family Solirubrobacteraceae; genus Palsa-465. Next base: position 1,770,543 of record OY969904.1, on the reverse strand, counting down.
CGCGACCGACCGCGTGGTGTCATTCCGCCACCCTCACTCTGCTCAGCGACACGGAAACCGGAACCGTAGCCCTGGAGCACGAGATCGTCGAGGTCCTGGTGACCGATGGGGAGGAGATCGTCGCCGAGGCCGCGTGCGTCGCGCGGATACCGGGCTTCCCTCCCTGTCTGGGGCGGTTCCGGTCGACGTGGTGATGGGCGATCGAGATGGCGATCATCGGTCCGCCCGCACCATCGTGCAGTCCCCTCCGTCAGCTCGACCCCGAGGCGCTCGGCGACCACATCGATCGGCTCTACCGGGCGGCGAGGGGCCTCTGCGGTTCGCGCGAGGAGTCTGAAGATCTCGTTCAGGAGACGTTCGCCCGGGTGCTGCGAAAGCCGCGGATGCTGCGCTCCGAGGACGACCTGGGCTATTTGCTGCGGGTTCTTCGCAACACGTTCATCTCAGCGCGGCGGGCCGCCTCGAGGCACCCGCAGATGGTGCTCCCGCCAGATACGTTGGACGGGCTCGAGGACGTGCGCGCGGTCAAGCCAGAGGCCCGAATCGACGCCGCCGAGCTGTACGCGCTGATCGGCACGCTCCCGCCCGACTTCCGCGACGCCGTCGTGGCTATCGACTTGATCGGACTCTCCTACACCGAGGCGGCCCGAGCGCTGCGCGTTCGCCAGGCCACCATCGGCACCCGGCTCTACCGCGGCCGCCAGCGCATCGCTCGCGGGCTGTCCGAGCCGATTCCCGCCCTCTCAGGCCCGCCGTACCAGAGAACCCCACGAGCAAGGAGACAGCCATGGTTGGCGTAGGACTTTTCGTCGGATTGGAAGCGAAGCCGGGGAAGGAGGAAGAGGTCGCGCACTTCCTCGAAGGCGCGCTTCCGCTCGTCCAACAGGAGCCGCAGACAACGGCATGGTTCGCGCTGCGTCTTGCCCCTTCCCGGTTTGCGATCTTCGACACATTCCCCGACGAAGCCGGCCGGGACGCTCATCTCGCCGGGCAGGTTGCTGCCGCGCTGATGGAGCAGGCGCCTGAGCTCCTCGCCGCCGAGCCGAGGATCGAGAAGCTGGACGTGCTGGCCGACAAGCTGCCGGCGTAGCGTGGGGAGCGCGACCGGCCGGCCCAGATGCGGGATTGTTGTGAGATAAGGCGCTTCGCACCCTCAAAGCGGGTCAAGAATCACGCGGCCTCCGCATAGCCTGCGGCTCGCCCGTCCGGGGCCATCGCCATCTGAGTTCGAACCAGTTAGTGGGCTCTCTGGCCACTTGGTTCGGGATCGGTGACCTGCGCAGCGTCGCTCTGTGTGGCGAAGGCGGTCAGATCCCGCCACTGTTCCTGTCGCGGGTAGCGGGCCAGCCACGCCTCGACTGCGCGGACGATCAGATCGAAGTCGCGCGAGCGGATCGCGACGAGGACGATCACGCCCGCATGCGGCTCGCCGCGCTCGGCGAAGTCGCGCAGTAGCGGCGGGAACGTGTTCACGTCGTGCGTGACGACGATTCGGCCGTCGCTCGTTGCGAGCCGGAGGACCTCGTCGTCGGCGAGCCCGGCGTGCTGCGGCTGCTGGTCGAGCGCGCGCACATCGTGGCCGTGTGCGGACAGTCGGACGCCGACGCGCGGGCCGGAGACGTCGTGGTCCAGCAGAAGCCGCACGCCGCCCCGGTCAGGCGGCGAATGGGTATAGCGCCTTGAGCTCGTCGAGTGTGCGCTGCTGCCGGCGGCGATGCAACTCGATCTCCTCCGGAAAGCGGTCGGCGTAGGCGCGCGCGAGCGTCAACGCCCGCTCGCTCAGTAACGGATGATCATCCAAGAGCGCCTGACATTCGGCGCCGTACTCCTCGAGCAGTTCGAGCGCCTGCCAGACATCTAGGCCGCTGCCGATCAGATAGGCGCGCCGCGGCTCCGGTCCGCGGAAGCCGATGCCCGGGTACAGGCGTAGCCTCGCTGCCTCGTCCGCGAGTTCCTCCACGACTTGGCTGCGTGAACGGCCGCTGCGCTCTGCTTCCTCGCGGACGAGCAGTTCGACCGGTTCGCTCAAGCGAACGCTGATCGCCTGACCTTTCATGAGATTCAGTCTACTACATCTCCTACGCCGTAGGACATGGTGTTAAGAACTCGGTGGCGTCCCAGCGTCCCTTCCGTCACCACACCCATCGGCTGCCGGCGGTTAGATCTGGACTTCAGCACCATGGCCCAGTTCTCATGGATGGACACGCGGGCGTTCACCGCCGGCCTGGCCCGACGGCCCATTTGCGCAAGGCGGCCTTGCACAGCCCCAGCGCGCCCAAGCTCGCCTGCCGCCCCCGGACCCATCACGCCGAACGAAACGCCGACCAAGCAGCTTCAGAGCTCCCGCTTCAGCCTGCTCGTCCCGTGCGTTATAAGTGCCGCCGTGTCGTCCCAGAAGGTGGTCCTCCGAGTCGTTGTCGCGCTTGCGGCCACGGTCAGGGCGATGGTGGGGGGAGATGCCGGGCTCGGGACCGCCCTCGCGACAAGGCGGGCGGCTGACAGCCCGCAGCCGATCATCTCCCCCGAGCCGGGGACGCTCGATGCAACGCCGGCGACCCAGATCAGCATCCTCGGGACGGCGCCCCGGCAGATCCGCTCGGTGCGGGTCAGTGGCTCACAGAGCGGCCTTCATGCCGGTGCGCTCCGGGCCTACACGGGCAATCGCGGCGCGAGCTTCGTGCTCGACAAGCAGCTCACCCAGGGCGAGCGGGTCGCAGTCGCGATCCGGGTCGCGGGCCACAGGCCGATCCGATTCTCATTCAGCGTTGCCCGCCTTGCGGCGACGCCGCCGATCATCGACGACCAGAAGACCCAGCCGGCAAAGCTCCAGCACTTCGTCACCCAGCCCGAGCTCATCCCGCCGCAGATGCGGGTCGAGAAGGTCGGCTCGTCCCTGTCCGGGGACTTGTTCCTGACGCCGCTGCCGTCCCCGATCGTCCATCCGGGGAGCAACAACGCGATCTCGATCACTCCGGTCGGCCCCGGCGGGCCGATGATCATCGATCCCCACGGCAGGCTGGTGTGGTTCGACCAGCTCCCGTCCCCGCTGGTCGCCGCCAACTTCAGGCCGCAGATCTTCAACGGAAAAACGGTCCTGACGTGGTGGCAGGGTGAGGTGACGATCGCGGCCTACGGGCTCGGCGAGGGAATGATCTACGACACCTCGTACCGTCCGATCGAGGTCGTCCGGGCTGGAAACGGTTACTCCGCCGACCTGCACGAGTTCGTGCTCACCCCCTCGGGCGACGCGCTTTTCACGATTCAGTCGCTGATCTTGATGCACCGGGCCGGCACGGCGGCCGGCACCCTGTCGCCGTTCCTCGATTCGGTCATCCAGGAGGTCGACGTCCGCACGGGCCTGGTCGTGTGGGAGTGGCACGCGCTCGGGCACATCCCGATCGCCGACTCGTACGCGACGGCCGCGAACAGCCCTTACTTCGACGCCTACCACATCAACTCGATCGAACGAGTTCCCGGCGGCCGTTTGCTCGTCTCGGCCCGCGACACATCGGCCATATACGAAATCGACGAGGCCACCGGCCGGATCGTGTGGACGCTAGGAGGAAAGGCGAGCAGCTTCCGAATGGAGCGTGGCGCCCGGTTCTATTTCCAGCACGACGCCCAGCTGCTGCCCGGTAATCGGGTCAGCCTGTTCGACGACGAGGGAGGGCCGCCGTTCAAGGCGCGGTCCTCGCGCGGCCTGATTCTCAGGCTCGACCCGCGCCGCCATACGGCGGCGCTGGTCCACGCGTACCGCAGGCCCGGCGACAACACGCTTGCCGACAGCGAGGGCAGCGTGCAGATCATGCCCGGTGGCGACACGCTCGTCGGCTTCGGCTCCGAGCGGTACTTCTCGGCGTTCTCGCCGGGCGGACGCCTGTTGTTCGACGCGAGCCTGCCCATCGATGACGGGAGCTATCGCGTGTTCAGCTCTCCATGGATGGCGACGCCGGCCATCCGTCCGTCCGTCGCGGCATACCGGATCTCGCCGACGCGCGTGGTGGTCTATGCGAGCTGGAACGGCGCGACCTCGGTAGCACGCTGGCAGGTTCTGGCGGCGCGGGCCGGAGGCGCGCTGAAGCCGTTCGCGTCGGCTCCTGATCAAGCCTTCGAGACGCAGATCCGCGTGAGCGGGCGCGCCACGACGTTCGAGGTGCGCGCCGTCGGCTCGAACGGCCGCGTCCTCGCCACATCGGAGCCGGTGCGCGCATCATGAGTCCACGGCCGGTGACTATGGCCCGGGGCGACGCTCAGGCGGTCGCGGCCGGGGTCACGACCGGTGGGTCGCGCAACACCTCCGCGGCCAACGACCGGGCACGCCGCAGATTCTTGGCGCCGACATAGACGTCGGCGAGCTCCGTCGAGAAGATCCGATCGGGCCCACTCACCTCTTGCCCCACGTCAGCCGCGACGTCGACGATGACGCCCAGGCCGACATCCGATGTCACGTCCGTGAACGGCAGCGCGGTCAGCCGGCCCGTCGCCGGCGCGTACACGATCTCATTCACCATGGTGCATCGCGGCTTCCGGCTCGGCTTGAGCTGGTGGGGCAGCCCGAGGGCGGAGCGCAGTTCAGCTTCGATCAGGTCGACCTCCCACACCGCCTCGACGATCTGATGAATTCTCCCGCCGCCGAGTCGTGGGTTGATCTCGACGAGGCGGGGCCCATTGGTCGTGCATTTGCCCTCGACGTGCAGCACGCCTCGCGAAAAGCCAAAGGCCTGGACCGTCTTCACGGCGAGCTCCACGAGCTGGCCGACCGGCTTCGAACCATAATCCGGCGGGCAGTGCAGACCGGTTTCCTGGAACGACGGCTCCGCCGTCGGCCAGTTCTGGGAGACGCTGGAGAACACGCACTCGCCGCCCTCGAGCACCAGGTCGATGTCGAACTCGACGCCGTCGAGGTACTGCTCCAGAAGGAGATCGTTGCCCGCGCGGAAATCGAGACCGTGGACTGGGACTTCGAGCGATTCGCGGACGATCCAGTAGATGTCGGGCAGAGACTCGAAGGAGTCGACCCGGACGGTCCCGATCGCCGACGAGCCGAACTCCGGCTTGACGACAGAGGGGAACCCGATCTCCGCCGCGGCGGCGTAGAGCTCGTCCAGCGACGTGACCCGCTGTGACCTTGGTGTGGGCAGGCCTGCTCGCTCAGATGCTTGACGCATGCGCAGTTTGCTGCGCGCTTCATCGACGGCCTCGGCCGGGTTGCCGGGTAGCCCCAGCGACGCGGCCGCCCGCGCCACCACGGGCACGCTCAGCTCCCAGAAGGTCAGGATGCCATCGGGCCGAATCCCCTCTGCCGACACCGCGTCGAGCACGGCTACGGCATCGACGTCGGGGTCGCCCGTGACAGGCACGGCGATCCACTGCGAGGCCACTCCGTCGGCGACGAGCTGCTCGGACCAGTGATCGGTTTCCTCCACGATGACCAGACGCGCGCCGAGCTCCGCCATGCGCTCGTAGGCGCGTCGCTTGCCCGGGTAGCCGGCGCCGACCACCACCACGGTCGCCCCGTCGACCGTCATGCCGGAGCCCATCTGGGGTCATCGACGAGCTGCCCCTCTTCCGCGGCCACGTCGACAAGCGGTCGGCCACCATTGCTGCGCTCGAGGGCAGTCGTCAGCATCGGCGCCTGCTCCAGCACCTCGAGCAGGACACCCCCATCTATGCGCAGCACGGTCGTGTCCGTATCCGTGGTGACCGAGGCGTTGCGCGGGGCGTTGTCGAGCAGCCCGCGCTCGCCGAAGCTGTCGCCGGGGCCGAGGTGCGCGAGTATGTCCCCGTCTCGATGGACGACGACGCCACCCTCCACGACGGCGTAGAAGGCGTGCGCCGGAGAGCCCTCCACGACCACGTCGACGCCGGCCGGAAGCGGACACACCTGCGAAGACGAGGCGAGCTGTTCGAGCACGAGTTGTGGCGTCCCCTGCGTGATCGGGAGGCCTTCGAAGATGGCCAGTCGCGACGCGAGGGCCTCCGTGCGCTCGTTGCTCGCCTCATCGAGCCCGCGCAGGCCGCGGCTGGAGGCCACCGCCACCAGGACGGTGAACGCGCCGAGGATCCAGAAGCTGGAGTGGAGTGAGGTCACCTTAACGAGGATCGACGCCAGCACGGCGCCGCCCACCATAGCTGCGATCGAACTGGCGTCGAACAAACCGGCGATCCGGCCCAGCGTATCGCGCGGCGTGACACGCGCGAGCACCGTCTCAGCGACGACCTCAGAGCAGACCAGCCCGGCCCCGCCGGCCACAGTCACAAGCAGGGCGAGGACCAGCACATCGGTACTCGCGTAGATGAACTGACTGGCGCACGCGAGCACCGCGGCGCTCACCACAACGAGCGTGAGGCGGCGGCTGGTCGCGAGTTGACCGTTGAAGATCGCGCTGATGAGCCCCCCTGCGCCCGACGCCGCGAGCAGGAGCCCGTAGCCGCCCGTGCCGAGGTCCAGGGATCGGCTCGCGTAGACGACAAGCTGGACCGTCTGAGCGCCGTAGGTGAACTCGACCATGGCCACGATGACGGTCAGCGGGACCACGAACCGCGTCGCCCGGGCCGTCCGCAACCCGGCCGCGACGCCGGTCTTGTCTTCGCGGCTCCCGGTGGTGCGGACCATGTGATCGCCCAGCCTCGAGAACAGCAGCGCTGCGACGGCGAACGTTCCGGCGTTGGCGAGGAAGGCCGCCGGCGCGGACGCGACGGCGAGGAGGAGCGCGCCAATTGCCGGACCGACCACGACGGCAAGGTCCTGCACGGTGTGAAGCAACGCGTTGGCGGGGCCGATCCGACCCTCCCCCACCAGGCGTGGGAGCAGGGACAAGGCTGCCGGCCGCTCCGCGCTCCCCGCCGCCGATGCCGCCGCGACGATTCCGATCGTCAGGGCAACGGGGCCATGGTCAGCGACCACCGCCGCCAGTACGAGCATCAGCCCAAGGCGCAGGAGGCTTCCCACCATCAACACGGCTCGGCGGGGATAGCGGTCCGCGATCGCGCCCCCGAGCGGCCCGAGCAGCACGTACGGGAGTAGGCGGCAGATCGTCGCCGCGCCCACCCAGACAGCTGAGTGCGTCGCGTGGAACACATAACCGAGGAGCGCCGCGTTGTACAGCCAGTCCCCGACCTGGGAGGCCGCACTGGCACCGATGAGCACGCGCGCCTCGCGGATCGCCAGGACGCCTCGATAGCTGGCCAGGGCCTTCATGGGTGACCAACGGGCACGTTGCCGTGCGTTGGACGGGAATGCGGGCTACCTTCATCCATGAGCTTGCACCGTTGACAGGACGACCCCCTCAGCTGCGCCGTCGCCAGCCTATCCGATCCTCCAGTCCGGGCGAAGGCTGAGGCATGGGTTCGGACGCTCCAGGGGCCCCGAGGGTGGGCCCCAGTCGGCGACTCAAGAGACGGTCGCGCGCGTCTGGCGAGCGGATGGACCCAGGTCAGCCGGGCGACAGCTGCTCGTGGGGATCGTTCCGTGAATGCACGTGCCCAGCCCGGGCTGGGAGATGATCTCGAACTCGCCGTCGACGGCCTGGATCCGGTCGCGCATGCCGACGATGCCGATTCCGTTGCTCGCCGCCTCTGACGACATGCCCGCCCCGTTGTCGACGATCGTCAGCTCGAGAGCGCCGTCGCGACGCGCCAGAGTCACCGTCACTTCGACCCCGGGGCCTGCGTGTTTGGTGGCGTTCTGGATCGCCTCACGGGCGCAGAAATAGATCGCCGCTTCAATCGCCGCTGAGGACCTTCCGATCCCATCGTCGACGACCCGGATGGGAACCAAGGAGCGTTGGGCCAGGGCGCGCAACGCGACGGCCGGTCCCAGGTCGCGGAGCATCGCCGGATGGATGCCGTGCGCGAGCGCGCGGAGCTCATCCAGGGCCGCTTCCGCGGCTTCCTGGATCGCGTCCAGCTCGCTAGCGAGGTCGGCACGGTCAGACAGCGTGCGGGCGATCCCCAGCCTCACCTGGATCTCAACGAGCCGCTGCTGCGCTCCGTCGTGAAGGTCTTGTTCAAGGCGCTGGCGCTCGCGCTCGGCGGCTTGGACGATGCGCAGGCGCGAGGCACGGAGCTCCTGCACCAGGAGCGAGTTCTCGAGCGCCAGCACGGGGGTCGAGCATTCCACCGCCGAGGGCATTGCGACCGCTGCGATCATCTGTAGCTCCCTCCGACCCTACGCAGGACCAATATGGTCTGCAACTCTAGACCATTATGGTAGCTGTGTCAAACCGCTGTGGTATCGTTTGCGAGCCATGGCGTTTCCACAGGAGCATGTGGGCGGTACCCGTCGCGCCGGAGGAGCACGTCCGAGGACGTTCACGGCCCGCAAGATTGACGGCCGGGCGACCCATCACGACGTGATCGCCCAGCTGACATCAGCGATCGCCCTCGGCACGCTCCGGTTCGGTGATCGCCTCCCGTCCGAGCGAACGCTGGCCGAGGAGTTCGGCGTCAGCCGCGCGACGGTCCGCAAGGCCTCACAGGTCCTGGCCGATGCCGCGGTCCTCGAGATCCGCTCCGGGCATGGTCCGAATAGCGGCATCTACGTGCGCTCGGACGTCGTCCCGCCCGGCCTCGCGGCCTCGGGTGAAGAGCTTCCGCTCGACGAGATCGCCGGAGTGCTCGAGGCTCGACGTCTCTTCGAGCCTCGCGTGGCCCAACTCGCAGGGTTTCTTGCCACCCCCGACGACCTGTCCGAACTCGAGCGGATCATCGAGGCCCAGCGCGACGTCGCCGACGACACGATGCGGGTCCGCGGGCTCGACCCGTCGTTTCACCTGGCGATCGCCCGGGCGACTCACAATGCGACGCTCGTCGCTCTGATGCAGACACTTCAGCAGCGCCTCAGGCTCGCACGCCATCCTCTCCCCCTGGCCGACGAGGCTCGCCTCACGATCGAGATCCACGAGCGCACGGCCGAGGCGATCGCCAGCCGCGACCCAGACCTGATCGAGCTGACGATGCTCGAACACCTCGGAGTCCTGGAGGACGCCTGGCGGCAGCAGACGGGCCGAGAGGTGATACGGCGCGCACCGGACTTCCTGACCGTCGCCTGACCGGCTCGTTGCCGGCGGGACGCGTCGCCGCCGGCAACCTTGTCACTCCGAGCCGTTCGGCTGGGGCACGATCCTGATGTAGGGCTTCGGTGCCTCGAATCCGCCGAAGATCTCCCTGGCCTCGTCATCGGACACGGAGCCGGCGACGATGACGTCCTCGCCGTTCTTCCAGTTGACGGGGGTGGAGACGCGGTGCTTCGCTGTCAGCTGCAGCGAGTCGATCACCCGCAGGACCTCGTCGAAGTTGCGGCCGGTGGTCATCGGATAGACAAGGACCAGCTTGACCTTCTTGTCGGGTCCGATGACGAACACATTGCGGACCGTCTGGTTGTCGGCCGGGGTGCGCTCCGCCGGATCGCCGGACACCTGCGCCGGCAGCATCCCGTACAGCTTGGACACGCTGAAGTCGCCGTCGCCGATGATCGGGTAGTTCGGCGCGTATCCCTGGGTCTCGCGGATGTCGCTGGCCCACTGCTCGTGCCTGTCGGTGGGGTCGACGGACAGGCCGATGATCTTGACGTTGCGGCGGTCGAACTCCGGCTTGATCTTGGCCATGTAGCCGAGCTCGGTCGTGCACACAGGGGTGAAGTCCTTCGGGTGGGAGAACAGCACCGCCCACGAGTCACCGATCCAGTCGTGGAAGCGAATCGGTCCTTCGGTCGTGCTCGCTTCGAAATCGGGCGCTTCGGCGCCCAGCTGTACAGACATCCCTTCTCCTTTGGTTGGTAGTTATCCGGCGCCTTCGGGTCCTACGCCCTCGCCGGCTGTGCCTCGCCCTCAACGGGCAGACCCGCTTCGGCCCACGCCATGAGTCCGCCGCCCAGGACCTCGACGCGCCCGTACCCCATGCTGCTCAGGGTCTGGGCGGCCAACAGCGAGCGTGCCCCGGGTCCCTTGGTGCAGTACACGAGGATCCGGGCAGAGTGGTCGGCGCTGAGAGCGGCGTCAGCGGCGGTCGAGGCCGGGTCGGCGCGCAGCTCCAGCAAGCCGCGCGGGATATTGATCGCGCGCGGGACGTGTCCCTGCTCGTACTCGGCGGGCTCACGCACGTCGACGATCAGGTCGAGCTCCGCGTGGTTGTCGGCCTCCGCCGCCTGGGCGGGCGAGATCTCGCACGCCTGTGAGCGAGCGGTGGTGACCATCTCGGCAAGAGTCTGGGCCATGGCCCCTCCTTTGTTTGATGCCTCGGTTGGCACGCTGCTCATGATCGGCGCCGAGCGCCCAGCCGTCATCGACCGGTTGCCCCATCTTCGAGACTGAGCGCATGGGTCATGTGACCCACCCGCTCCGCTACGGCTCGTCGATCAGTCCGTGCTCGTAGGCGAAGGCTGTAGCCGCGGCCCGTGAGGAGACATCGATCTTGCAGAAGATGTTGGAGAGGTGGCGCGCGACGGTCTTGGCGCTGAGGTACAGATCGGCCGCGATCTCGCGATTGCTCTTGCCGGCGGCGACCAGCCGCAGGACCTCGATCTCCCGTGAGGTCAGGCCCGCAACCGGCGGCCGGGCCCCCAGGAGCTCCGCCGTGCGCGCCGACTCGCCGGTCGCCCCCAGCTGCTCGAACACGGCCAGCGATGAGCAGAGGGCGAGCTCGGCTCCGTCAGCGTCACCGACCTGGCGGCAGGCAAGGCCAAGGGCGCGGCGGGTCTCGGCGGCCTCGAACGGGCAGTCAGCCGCCTGCCATAGCTCCCAGGCGCGGCGCAGAGAACCGAGTGCAGCCGGAGCCTGATCGCTGGCGAGCTCGGCCCGGCCCTGGGCGAAGGCCGCGGCGGCCTCGAGGGCAACGCTCCCGTAGTCACGTGCGATCACGCCGAGCTCTTCGGAGGCGCTCGTCGCGGTCGCCACGTCGCCGCCGGCGATTGCGATCTCCACCTGCGCCGACAGGAGCCTGGCCCGCATCAGCCGGTTCGGTTCCTGGGCCAGCGCGCGCCGCACCGCCGCCGCGGCGGCCTCCGCCTTGCCCTGGGCCAGGCGGACGAGTGCGAGTCCGGGTTGCGGCTCACGCCCGAGGTCACTGGCCTGCCTGAAGGCCAGCTCGGCCGCGGCCAGCTCGCCCCGCTGGCGGCGTAACTCTCCGAGCTGATAAAGCGCCTCGGAGGCGAACGCGGGCATCGTCTCAAGCAGGTCCTCGCTGGCCTGCTGTGCCTCCTGCTCGGCCTCCGACCATGCGCCGCGCAGGCGCATCACCTCCGCCCGATGCACACGGCACAGGCCGGGGAACACCGACGCCGGCTGCGTCTCGCACCACCCGCGCAGTGCCTCCGTCCACTCGCCGGCCCGCCGCAGGTCCCCCAGCTCCTGACAGGCCGCGATCACGTTGCAGTACACCTGCCCAGTCGCCATCGGGCCGAGCTCCCCCTGGGTAGCCGCAAGCATCGCCTCATCGAGGGTCGCCATCCCGTCGTAGACCTGTCCCTGCCTGACCAGGAGCCGTCCCTCGATGTACTGCCCGAGGGCGACGAGATCGGCGTCGGCGAACCGATGACCCAGCGCGATCGCGCGCCGGGCATATTCGAGCTCGCGATCCGTGTCGCCCCGGGCGCGCGCCACGCGGGCTTCCGCGAGCCACAGCTGGCCGTGCTCCACGCCCTCCGGCTCGCCGTCCAGCAACCGCGTTGCCCGCCGCAACCAACCGGTCGCGATCGCCCCCTCGCCACCAACCGAGAACGTGTAGAACAGTCGCAACGCCACCAGCGCGGCCGGCCGCGGATTCCCACCGGCGATGTACGCGGCAACCGAGCGCTGCCGAGCGGCGATGCACTCGGGTACGCGACCCAGCCACCATGCCGCCTCACCCAGCGCCTCCAGGTCCTCGGCGCCGAGCCCGTCGGTCGCGTCCAGCGCGCTCAGGATGTCAAAGGCCCGCTCCCACCTCAGATTCGAAAGCTCGAGCACTCAACCCCCGGTCGAACATCGTGACGCGACCCCGTCGCCGGGATCCTACCGCGCCCAGGTGCGCCGGACGGTGCATTAGCCTTCGGTCAGGGCGTGGCCGGCTGCTTGGCCGGACAGCCGGCCAGCATGTCGTTGCAGGTGGCGAGCGGGTCTCCGCGCGCTCCCGGGTCGTGCAGGGTGTACTCGGAGTAGTAGTAGAAGGACAGCGTGTCGGGAATCGGGATGCCCCTGATCTCGTAGGGCACGTTCCCGGCCGCCGGATCGGTGGGATCGGCCTCCGCCTGAGCGACGCTGTAGGTGCCGGCTCCGAACGAGATGTCCGCCGCGCCGCGGTCGGCCGTGTTGTCGTTGTCGTCGGCGCTCTGGTCGTAGTCGCCGAGGCTGGTCAGGCGCCGATACGCCGTGTCACGGGCCGGCAGCAGCGCATCGTGGCCGCCGCGCAGGTACTCGTCCAGCCAGGCCAGCGTGTAATAGAAGGCGACACGCTCGCCGATCTCATTGGCCGGGAGGATGTACGGGACGTAGGTGTAGGTGAGATGGGTCCCGTTGCGGATCGAGACGATCTCCGAGTCGATGCCCTGCTTGACCAGGCTCAGGTACCCGGCGGTGCCGTCCAGGCCGCCGCCGTTGGTCGAGCCGTTGGGGTCGGGGACGGTCGCCTGGGGCTGGACGTTGAACTCGTAGTCGTTGGTCGTGGTCAGCGTGGGGGCGTGCACGGCGGTGGCGCGGTCGGCCTTGGGGATCGTGACGTTGGCGGCGCACTGCGACATGGTGACCGGGACCAGGTCGTCCCAGGCGATGATCGCCTTGACGCGGTTGTCGCACTGCCCCACCCAGCTGACGGCCGACGCGCCCAGGGAGTGACCGGCGATCGCCACGTCGCTCGGATCGAGGCTTGCGTAGCCCGGGTTGAACGAGCCGCCGTCGGGGTTGGAGGGAGTCGAGAGGAAGAAGCTCAGCGAGTCCTCGGCGCCCTGGTAGAAGTTGTAGTTCTGCTGGTAGGGCACGCCCTGGCAGAGCACGTCTCCCGCCAGCAGGTAGCTCGGTCCGCAGTTGCCGGTACTGGGCAGCAGGTCGGAGTCCCCCTGACCCTGCACGTCGTAGGTCATGACCTCATAGCCGTACTGGGCGAGGCCTTCGGCGGCCCAGTAGTACAGCTGCTGGTACCCCTGCACCGACCCGTCCGTGATGACCACGCCGGGGTACTTGCCGTCCGCGAGCCGAGGCGTTCCCGGCGCGGGCATGAAGATGTTGCCCCGCAGCTGGGCGCCGTCGAGCGAGGTGAAGGACACGGGTAGGACCGTCGCGCCCGTGCGCTGCTCGTAGTTCTTGACCGTCCGGAAGGCGTCGGCGGCCTGCGAGCCGGGGGCCAGTGTGGTCACGCCGCCGTGGATGTGGAAGGGGCCGTCGGTGATCTGGCCGCCCAGCTGGTCGAGCCACAGCTCATCCCCCTGGGTGGAGTTCTCATAGCCGTAGGCCGGGCTCGTGAACTGGTCGCGCAGGCGCAGCGTCCCGCAGTACTGGTTGATGACGTCGCGCTCGTACCAGGCCGGATTGGTCGGCGTGCCGTTTGAGTTCACCTGCGGAGCGATGTGGTCCTCCGCGGCTGAGAAGCACTCCGTGTCCACTGAGGTGCCGGCCGCCGTGGCGTTGTCCTGGAGACGCGGGGGCAGCGTCTTGGCGTAATAGGCGACTTCGGCCCGGGCGAATCCCCGGGCCCGCTGGGCACCGCTCGAGGCGATCGCGGCGCTGCCCGTTCCGGCCAGCACGCACGCTGTCGTGGTCAAGACCGCGCTCGCACACAATCCCATCCTGTTCATATGGAGCCTCCCTGTCATCGTTGTGCCGCGTCCCCGGATGTCACATCGCGTCGCCCGGGATCGGACAGCGGCCGCGCTGGATTCGCCGCCGCCGTGGCCTCAGGTTAGGGACGCGGAAAGTCGCCCGCAAGCGAGAACCAAATTCGGTCAGGCCGCCCGCCCGCCGGAGCCGGCGATCGCGATACGTTCCCGTGGACCTCGATGCGGTCGCGCTGCTTATTCAGAGCCGTGGTGGCGGGCGCCGCCCTCGCCGCGTCGCTCATCCCGGCGCCGCCAACGTCGGCGCAGCGCGCGCCGGCCCGCGGCATCGGGTTCGCGATCCCGCGCAGCGCCGAGCAGCTGATCGTCGTCTCGAGCCCGACGGACCACCCACCGGGATATGTCGCCACCTTCCGCGCCTACCAGCGGGCCGGCCGCCGGTCGCGGTGGAGAGCGGTGCTCGGGCCGTGGCCGGCCGAGACCGGCTACGGCCTACGGCGCCACCGCCACGAAGGCGACGGCTCGACCCCGACCGGAGTGTTCGCCGTCGGCCACACGATGTACGGGATCGAGCCCGACCCGGGCGGCCTGCACTACGCCTACCACCGGCTGGTCTGCGGGGACTGGTGGGATGAGGACCCGTTCTCGCCTTCCTACAACCGGTTCGTCCACGTGCCGTGCGGCCGGACGGCGGCGTTCGCGTCGCGATCGGAGGCGCTGTGGACCGAGACCGTGGCCTACCCGTACCTGGCCGTGATTCGGTTCAACGTGAATCCGATCGTCGGCGGCCGGGACGCGCCGGGCTCGGGGATCTTCCTCCACAGCTGGATCGGGGGGGCGACAGCGGGGTGCGTGGCGCTCCACGAGGCTGAGCTGCTGGAGGTCCTGCGCTGGCTGAGACCCGCGGCGCATCCGGTGGTCGAGATCGGGACCGAGGCCCAGGTCGTGCGCTGAATCGATCACCGCCACCAGGGCCGCCGGCGGACCTCGGCCAGGTGGTCGGCGGGACCGACGAGCTCCGCCAGGTGGTCGGTCAGATGATCCAGGTACTCGGAGATCCAGATCGCGTGCTCAGAGAGCGACGTGGGCCGGCGCTCGCCGTCGGCGCTCGGGGCCTCGAGCGTGGCCACGGGCTGACCGTGGGGCCGGCCGACCTGCACGGCGAGCCGCTCGTACCACTGGTCGAGGACCTCGACCCGGCGGCCGAGCACCGCCCGGGTCTCGTCGATGTCGGGTCCGTCGTCACGGGGCAGTCCCGCGATCGAGCGCGCGGTGAGCCGCAGTCTCATCGTGCCGCCGACCAGCCGCCACAGCTCTTCCTTCCTGATCCGCTTGCTCCCCTGTTCGGCCAGGTAGCCACGCAGAGCATCATCGAGCCTCAACCCGGCCGTGACCGCAGGACCGGCGGCGGCGGCCTCGCGCGCGCGCCGGCCGGAGACCCAGTCGATCGCCTGCGTCAGGTAGGAGGCCCCCGACCGGTAGGCGTCGGCCAGGTCATCGCCGACCACTGCGGAGACGCCGCGAGGCCAGAACAGGATGCCGGCCAGGATGCTCACGGCACAGCCGAGGGCCACGTCCTCGACCCGCAGCACGCCCACCTTCCAGCCGACCGGCACGAGCAGGTTGAACAGAACCACCACCGTGACCGTGAACGCCGCCTGCCCCAGGGCGAAGGGGGCCGTGCCGGGCGCGTAGGCAGCCACGAACACGGCGATCGGGAGCGACACCCAGAGCACCACGGAAGCGGTGCCCAAGATCAGCAACAGCGCCGCGCCGACCGCGAACCCGATGGCGGTTCCGAGCAGCGCCCGAACCGCGGTGGACCCGGTCGCGGCCGCGTTGGTGCGCAGCACCGACAGGGCCCCGAGCACGACCCAGAATCCGTGCTGGACGGTGGTCAGGTCGGCGACCGTGACGGCGGCGGCCAGCGCCAACGCCGCGCGGAGGCTGTTGACGAACCAGATCGAGCGCAGGCTCGCGTGACGCCAGGCGATGCCCCCGTACCGCGAAAGCCAGGCCAGGCGCCCGTCGGCACCCAAGGTGATCGCTCCGAACAGACGGGTCCGCTCTCCCCGCACCCAGGCCGCGTCCACCTTCCCAGCGACAACCAGCGCGGAGGCGGCGATCGCGAAGACCGACACCGCGATCGCGTCGGCATGAAAGGCGGTTCGCAGCTCCACTTGATAGCCGTCGCCGTTCGGGGTGAGATCGTGGAGCCGGGCCATGCTGTGGCGGCGGCGTTCCTCGAGGCCGTCGAGATCTGGGTGGCCGTCACCGCCGGCGAGCAGTAGGCCCGCCGCCCGCAGAGCCCCGGCGGCGGTCGTGAGGAGCTCTCGCTCAGACGGGTCCGCGCCGCTCAGGTCGTCTCGCTCGTGCACGCCGTCGACGACCAGCGCCGCGCACCACTCGAGCAGCTCGACCCCGTTGGCCATGGCCTGATCGGAGGTGGCCAGACCGGTCGGACGGAAGCCGGTGGCGGTGAACTGGGTCAAGAGCTCGTTTTTGGCGTCCAGACACGCGGCCAGCTGGGCGTCGGTCGCTTCGCCGCGCAGGACCGCCTCGATCTCGTCCGCCAGCGCCGTGGCCAGCTTCGACGCGGCCGCCCGCAGCCCATCTCCCGGCCTCGGCGGCGAGAGCGCGAGCACGGCGACGGTGCCCGCGATCGACGCCAGCCACCAACCGGCCAGGCGGTCGGGGACCATGCTGATCGTCCCCGGCGAGGCCGCCGGCAGCACGTAGGCGAGGAGGGCCGCGGTGGCCCCCGAAGCCGCGTTCGGACCCGCGACCCCGGCGAAGACCACGACGAACACGACCACCACGGTCGCTGCCGCGGCCAGCGGGACCGACGAGTTGACCGCCGTTCCGATCGTCAGCAGCACGCTCCCGACCACGGCCAGCACGGTGTGAGCGGTCAGCTTGTCTACGCGGCTGCCGCCGAACTCGGCCAGAACCAGCGTCGCGAACCCACCGAAGGCCGCGAACAGCGCCATTTGCAGGTTGCCGATCACCTGGTCGGTGATCGCGAACAGGCTGGGGATGACGATCGCCGCGCGCACGCCCCGCAGCGCCGCCGCCCTGGACCACACCGGCAGCCACGGGGTGGACCTCGAGCCCGCCAGCCAACGACGTCTCAGAGTCGAGGCTGACATTGCACTCGCGCCGTCGGGCACGAGGGCCGAGTCTAGTGACGTGGTGCCGAGCTCACGCGGGAACGGCGGCGGACCTTCCCGCCGCCTAGCTGAGCCTGAACACGGGATGGTCGGGGGCGATGCGCCGCAGGTCCTCGTCGCTCGAGTCGGGCCCGACGCCGCCGAAGAAGACGCCCACCTCGACCTTCCACCGCTTCAGGTAGGCGCGCAGGAGCGGCGGCTTCTCCTCATCGGGCAGCTCGGTGGCGGTGAAGGGCTCGCTGCGCCGGCCCAGCCACAGGCGCCCCTCGCCGCTGGCCCGCAGATTGCGCACCCATTGCGTACGGCCGCGGGGTGCCACCAGGTAGCGCCCGCCCTCGTAGTTGAGCAGGTTGACCGGAGTTCTGCGCGGCTCGCCGGACTTGCGACCACGGACCTCGAGCACGCGCGACCCCATCACGCTGATACCGGCTCGGGTCATCAGCGCCACGACCCGGTTGAACACGTGCGTCGTGAACCAGCCGGGGCGCTGGTACTTGGCGGCCATGGTCCCAGTATCACCGATCAGAACGCGACCCGAAGGAGTCGTGAACCTCACCCGGGGCATAACGTTTGTGTCGATGCCTGGCGCCTACACCACCGTTCGCCACGATTGCGGCGAGGACGAGGTAGCGATCGAGGAGCCGCTCGAGATTCGGGTGGACGGCCAGGCGCTGGCCGTGACCATGCGCACCCCCGGCCATGACGAGGAAGTGGCCCTTGGGTTCCTGTACGGGGAGGGGCTGATCTCCGAGGCTCGCCCGGCCGGCCCGACGGAGGACTTCGCCGGCAACGTCGTCGAGGTCCGCGGGCCGCTGGTCCGCGAGCCCGGCCGGCGGCGGTTCTACACGACCTCGTCATGCGGGGTGTGCGGGAAGGGGGCGCTCGAGGAGGTGGCGGTCCAGAGCGCGCCACTGCCGGCGGGCCCGGTCGTGCCCCGGTCGCTGATCGCTCGGCTCCCCGACCTGCTCGAGCAGCCGACGTTCGAGCGCACCGGCGGGCTCCACGCCACCGGCCTGTTCGAGGCGACCGGCCGCCTGCTTATCGCCCGCGAGGACGTCGGGCGTCATAACGCCATGGACAAGGTCGTGGGCCGCGCGCTCCTTGACGGCATCGTCCCGCTGTGGGGGCGAATCCTGTGCGTCTCGGGGCGGCTGTCGTTCGAGCTAGTCCAGAAGGCCGCGGTGGCCGGCGCCCCGATCCTGGTCGGAGTGGGCGCGCCGAGCTCGCTGGCCGTAGCGCTCGCGGATGAGCGGGGGATCACGCTGTGCGGGTTCGCGCGCCGGGACCGAGTGAACGTGTACACGCACCCGGAGCGGATCGGCCAGGGGTGAGGGGCCGGCGCTAGCGCTGAGGGCAGGCCCCTACCGCCCGGCGGCCAGGCTGGCCAGATCCTCCAGCTCCTGTTCGGAGGACCAGGCGCCGACCGAGGCCCGGACCAGACCGAAGGCTGGGATGCTCCGGACCACGAAGCCCCGGGCGGCGAGCCGCTCGACCTCGGCCTGAGGATCCTCGGCCCTCCACGAGACCAGCGTCGAGTGACCGCGGTCGCGCACCTCGAGGCCGAGCTCGGTCAGGCGTTCGGCCAGTCGGACGGCCAAGGAGGCGGCCCGCTCGTGAACCCAGTCCCATCCGGCTTCAGTCAGAACCTCGAGCGAAGAGACCGCCCACGCGCTCCGTATCCCGGTGGGGAAGCCGTGGTCGAGGCGGGCCACGCCCTCGGCCTGCTCGAAATCCAGAGCCCGCTCCGGATCGGCGATCGATCCGTAACCGGGCCACGGGACGAGCAGTTCGTCGAGGCGCTCGGGGCGCACGTACAGGCAACCGCTTCCCTCTGGACCGCATAGCCACTTCTGACCCGAGGCGGCATAGAAGTCGCACCCGAGCGCCCGCACGTCGACCGGCACGGCGCCGAGCGCCTGGGCGGCATCGAGCAGTACCGGGACGCCGGTCGCGACCAGGGCCGGGACGTCGGCCACGCGGCCGCTGACCCAGGAGACGTGCGAGCAGGCGATCAGCCTCGTGGCCGGTGAGACCGCGCCCGGGAGCTCGGGGAACGGCACCACGCGGACGGAGATGCCGTGGCGGCGGCGGGCGCGGCCGAGCGGCGCGAGCAGGCCGGGGTGCTCCTCGTCGCTGGTCACGACCTCATCGCCGGGATGCAGATCGAGTCCGGCGATGATCGTGTTCACGCCGTCGGTGGTCGACCCGGTGATCGCGACCTCCTCGGAGGCGCAGCCGAGCACCTCCGCGTACCCGGCCCGAAGCCTCGCCGCGAGATCCCTCAGGGCCTCGAAGTACGGGCGCCCGCACCGCGCCTGGGCGACCTCCACGTCGATCCGGCGGTGGACCGCCTCGGCGGCCCGACGGGGAACCGGGCCCTCAGTCCCGGCGTTCAGATAGCAGAGCTGGTCGAAGACCGGGAACTCGGCGCGGAAGCTCGCGGGGTAGGGGCCGGACGTCATCTACGCGCAGTTTCTATCGTGTCGGTCATGTGCTTTGAATTTGACGCGCGCCCACCGGCGCCCCCCACAGACCTGATGCTCACGCCAATCGCCGGCGGCGCCGGCGCTGAGGTGCTCGAGGTGGAGTCCGCCGACGGCACCCCCTTCTCGGCCGCCCTGGCGGAGTCGCCGGACGCACACGGCGGGATCGTGATCCTGCCCGACGTCCGCGGCCTGTATCCGTTCTATATCGAGCTGGCCGAGCGCTTCGCCCAGGCCGGCGTCCATGCCATCGCGATCGACTACTTCGGGCGAACGGCCGGGCTCGGGCCTCGAGACGAGGATTTCGAGTACATGCCTCACGTCCAGCAGCTGAAGGTGCCGCAGGTCCAGGCCGATCTCTTGGCAGCGGCCGGCACCCTGCGTGAACGCACCGGGACCGGATCGGTGGCCACCGTCGGGTTCTGCCTGGGCGGCCTGGAGTCGTTCCTGGCCGGAGCCGACGTGGCCGGGCTCTCGGCCGTGATCGGCTTCTACGGGCTGCTCGACGGCGCTCGGCTGGGCATCCCGGGCCCGCTGCAGCGCGCGGCGGACATCCGCTGTCCGGTCCTCGGCTTGTTCGGCGGCGATGACCAGGCCATCCCGGTCGAGCAGGTCGAGCAGTTCGACGAGCGCCTGACCGCGGCGGGGATCGAGCACGAGATCCACGTGTACCCGGGTGCGCCGCACTCGTTCTTCGACCGCCGCTTCGAGGAGCACGCCGACGCGGCCCAGGATGCGTGGCGGCGGATGCTGGGGTTCCTGGACGAGCACACGCCGGTCAGCGCCTAGCGGCTACGACGCCCGGGCTTGCTCCGCGAGCTCGCGCTTGAGCACCTTGCCGGTCGCGTTGCGAGGCAGCTCGTGGATGAACACGACCTCGCGCGGGACCTTGTAGCGGGCCAGGTTGTCCCGGACGTAGTCCTTGATCTCATCCTCGGTGAGCGAGGCGCCGTCGCGCAGGACGACGAACGCCTTCAGGCGCTGACCGAACTTCTCGTCCTCGACACCCAGCGCGGCGGCGTCGGCGATCGACTCATGGCGTGCGAGGAGCTCCTCGACCTCGGCCGGAAACACATTCTCGCCCCCCGAGACGATCATCTCGTCGTCGCGTCCGTCGACGTACAGGCGGCCGGCCGAGTCGAAATGCCCGACGTCGCCGGAGGACATCAGGCCGTCCACCTGCTCCTTGCCGCCGCCTCCCGTGTAACCCTCGAACTGCGACAGGTTGCCGACAAAGATCCGGCCGCTCTGGCCAGCTGGAAGCTCGCGTCCCTCATCGTCGAGGATCTTCACCACCGAACCGCGAACGACCTCGCCGACGGTCGAGGGCTCGGCCTGGAGGTCACTCGGCGTGGCGATGGTCGCGTACGAGACCTCGGTCGAACCGTAGAGGTTGTAGATCACGGGCCCGAAGAGCTCCATCGCGCGGCGCGCCAGGTCGGGCGACAGCTTGGAGCCCGAGAGGAAGATGATCCGCAGGGCAGAGGTGTCGCGCCGCTCGATCGCCTCCTCACCGAGCTCGACGGTGCGCTGGAGCATCACCGGGACCATCACCATCGCGCTCGCGCGATGGCGCTCGAGACTATCCAGCGTCTGCTCGGGATCGAAGCCCCGGCGGAGCACCAGGGTCGAGCCGAGCCCGATCCCCACCAGCGACTGGGCAAATCCGAGCGCGTGGAACATCGGGACGCACATCTCCGTGGTCTCCTCCGCTTTGAACGGGACCTTGCTGAGCAGACCGCCGAGGAGGACCAGAGAGCGGGGATCGCTGCGCGGCGCGCCCTTCGGGGTGCCGGTGGTCCCGCTGGTGAGGATCGTCACCCGCGGCGAGACCCCCGGACGGGGCGGCCGACCGCTGTCGCCGCGTTCGATCAGCGCATCGAGGGTGTCCTCTCCCGGGTCATCCACCCAGGCGCGCCAGCGTCCTCGCCGCGGTTCCTCGACTCCGGCCAGGATCTCCGTGTACTCGTCGTCGTAGACCAGCAGGTCGGTTCCCTCTCGCTCGGCGACCTCACGAATCTGGGGCCCAGCGAACGAGGTGTTCAGAAGGATGATGCGGGCGCCGCACTTGGCGGCCGCGAACACGGCCTCCAGAAAGCCGCGGTGGTTGCGCACCAGGATCGCGACGCCCTCCCCGGCCCGGAGCCCACGCTCGCGCCACGAGTTCGCGATTGCATTCGAATGCTCGTCGAGCTCCTTGTAGGTGAGCTCCCCGCGCTCGTCGATTACCGCGGCGCGGCTCCCGTGCCGGATCGCGCTTGCGACCACAGCCCCCCCGAGCATCCCGTAGCGCTCGAAGGCCAGCAGCATCTGGGCGACCCGGTGCGGCGGATCGATGCCGACCACGCCGCTGCGAATGCCCAGCGCGGCGAAGTACGCCTCGTCGCCGACGCGCTCTGCAAGCCTGACGCTACCTCTGATGATCGACCTTGGATCCAGATCCACGACCGTGCTCCTCCTCTGCCGTCTTCAACATACCCGCTTCCCATGCCCGCTTGCGCGGTTCGAGGGGCGCTGGAGCGTAGGCTGGTGAGGGATGCGCAGGTCAGGTATCACCATTGCGCGGGCATTTCGCGGGCTGGGTACGACGCGGCCATCGGCACGCCTCGGCCTGGTGGTGGCGACCGTGTCGGTGGCGTTGGCCACCGCGGCGATCTACCCGCTGAAGACCATCGCGCCGACCGTCTCGCTGAGCGTCGTGTATCTGCCAGCCGTGGCGCTGGTCTCCGTGTACTGGGGGCTGTGGCTGGGTCTCGCCACGTCGCTGCTGAGCGCCGCCGCGTTCAACTTCTTCCACATCCCGCCGGTCGGGCGATTCACCATCGGCGACACCCGCAACTGGGTGGCCCTGGCCGCCTTCACGACGATCGCGGCGATCGTCAGCACGATCGCCGATGTCGCGCGCAGCCGGGCGCTCGAAGCCGACCTGCGACGCCGGGAAGCCGACCTGGCGGCAGGGCTGGCCCGGGAGCTGCTGGCTGGCGCCCAGACCGCCGAGGCGCTGCGCGCGGCCGCGCGGAGGGTGGCGGAGGCGCTCCAGCTGCCGTCGGCCGCGCTCGAGCTCGGCATAGGCACCGCGCCCAACGACCGGCGCCAAGCGATCGCGCTGGCCGACGTAGGCGGCCGCCAGATCGCGACACTGATCGTCCCCAGCGGCCTATCCACGGACACCGTCGAGCGGCTGCGAAACCAGGTCGCGCCGACGCTCGGGGCCCTGATCGCGGTCGCCCTGCATCGCGACGCCATCCAGGCTGAGGCGGTGGAGACCGCCGCGCTGCGCCGCAGCGACGAACTGAAGACGGCCCTGCTGCAGACGATCTCCCACGACCTGCGAACCCCAGTCACGGCGATCGTGACGGCCGGTCACGCGCTGCAGGCGGCGACGGTGACTCCCGACGAACGCGAGGAACTGAGCGCGGCCGTGGTCGAGGAGGCCGAGCTCCTCTCGGCCCTGATCGACAAGCTCCTGGATCTGTCGCGACTGCAGTCGGGCCGGGCCGAGCCGCGGCGCGAGTGGACGTCGCTAGAGGAGGTGGTGGAGGCGGCTCGTGACGCGCTGCCCGAGCGGGTCGCGGCGAGGATCAGCGTGGACCCGGACGTGCCCGCGATCCGGGCCGACGCCGCTCAGCTGGAGCGCGTCTTCGCGAACCTGCTCGAGAACGCCTGGCACTACTCGGGCGGCCTGCCCGTGTCCGTCCATATTCGGCGTTCGGGCCCTGACGTGATAGCCCGCGTCGTCGACCAGGGACCTGGCATCAGAGAGGCCGAGCAGGCCCGGATCTTCGAGCCCTTCTATCGGGGCTCGCAGGCCGGGCAGGTGCGGTGGGGGGGCTCGGGGCTCGGCCTGGCCATCGCCAGGGGGTTCGTCGAGGCCAACGGTGGGACGATCTCGGTCGATTCGCTGCCCGGCCAGGGAACGAGCTTTGTCATCTCGTTCCCGATCGGCGCGCTGACGGGCGTCGCTGCCGTGGGATGACGAAGGCGAGCGCGAGCCGGGCCGTGGTGCTCGTCTGTGACGACGAGGCCCAGATCGTGCGGGCGCTGCGGGTGATACTCCGAGACTCCGGGTACGAGGCGCTGCTTGCCTACACCGGCGAGGAGGCGCTCGACGTGGCGGCCGTGAACAGCCCGGACGCGGCGATCATCGATCTGGTGCTGCCCGACATCGACGGCATCGAGGTGTGCCGCCGGCTGCGCGAGTGGAGCGAGCTCCCGATCATCGTGCTGTCGGCCGTCGGCGAGGAGGACGCGAAGGTCCGCGCGCTGGCGGCCGGGGCCGACGACTACGTGACCAAGCCGTTCGGGCCGCGGGAGCTGGTGGCGCGGCTCGAGGCGGCCCTGCGCCGATCCGCACCGGAGCCCGATGACGCGGTGATGGCCGCCGACGGGCTCGAGCTCGATCTGGCCGCGCGGATCGTGCGCCGCGACGGAGCCGAGGTGCACCTGACGCCGAAGGAGTTCGACCTGCTGCGGCTGCTGTTCCGCAATCGTGGGCGGCTGATGACCCATCGCGAGCTACTGAGCACCGTGTGGGGCGTTGGCTACGGCGAGGACACGCAGGTCCTGCGGGCGCACGTCGCCAACCTGCGACGCAAGATCGAGCCCGCGGGCGGGCCGCGGTACATCAAGACCGACCCGGGCGTCGGATACCGGTTCGCCGCTTGAGCGATCCGCTCGTCTTCACGAGATCTTGATGGGGCACGCGACAGTCTGTACGGATCCTTCACGACCTCAGGTCTACCGTGGGCCGAAACCGCGTCCGCCGTCAAGAATGAAGCTTCGAAGCCCGCCGTTGCCCTCCGGCTCTCACAACCGGCCAGGTGCGTCGGGCCGCTGGCCGGCGCTGGTTCTGCGGCTCCAGGCACGGCTGCACAGGCATTCACTGGATCGCGCGCTCGCCGCCGGCTGCCCACCGGGCGAGACAGAGGATCGCGCTCTGCGAGCCACGCAGCTCACCGATACCGCGACGCGTCGCCGCCTCGCGCGATCGTTGCGCCGGTTGGTGGTCGACGCGGACGCTCCACGCGCGGCGCCGAGCTCCGCCGCGCCGGTGTGCCGAACCGCCGTGCTGCCGTGGCGCGAAGGCTTGCTCGGTCTGGCGGATCGGCTCGAACAGACTGATCCGGTGAGTCCGTGCGGGGTCGCGCGCGTGCTCGCGCTCCTGACCGACGGGGCAGGCCCGTTCTACAGCCCTGCGCCTGAGCGCTCGATCGGCGAAGCCCTCTGGTGGGTCGCGGATGGTCTGCAGCTGTGCCCACCGCACGCCTGGGGCTGTCCCGTGATCATGAAGGTTGCTCCGGAGCACGTGGCGTGGACGTGCGGGCGCTGCGGTGCGATCGCCACGACCGACGATCCCGAAGTGAGACCCGCGTAAAGACCTGCGGGGCCGGGGGCGCCTTCACAGCATCTTTATGGCCGCGGCGGGTTTCTGCACATCGTCTTGACGGCGCGGGCGCCACGATCCCCGGCATGGACGTCGTAGCAGTGCTTCTGGGAGTCCTGATGTTCGCGCTGCTGTATGCGCTGATCTTCGGGATCGACCGCGTATGAGCCTCCCCCTCGCGGCCTTCATCGGCCACCTAAGCGGAGCCGACTTCTTCGGCCTGGTCGTCTCGGTGATCGTCTGCGCATACCTCCTGTACGCGCTGCTGCGCGGGGAGAAGTTCTAGCGCCATGACTCCGGCCGGGCGCAGTAGCCGAGGCGCAGCATGACGTTCCTCGGCTGGCTGACCATCGTCCTGTTCGTCCTGCTCCTGACGCTCTTCGCGTTGCCGCTGGGCAGATACATGGCGGCCGTGTACACGGGCGAGCACACGATCCTCGACCCGCTGTTCCGGACGCCCGAGCGGCTGCTGTACCGGTTGCTGCGCGTCGACCCCGACAAGGGCCAGGACTGGAAGAGCTACGCGAAGAGCCTGATCATCTTCTCGCTCGCGGGCTGGCTGCTCCTGTATTTCATCCTGCGCACGCAGACGCTGTGGGACTTCACCGGGCTCAACCCGCAGCACTTCCACTCCGCCCCGTGGAACGTGACGTTCAACACCACGTCGTCGTTCATGACGAACACCAACTGGCAGTACTACGGCGGCGAGACGACGATGAGCTACTTCAGCCAGATGGCGGGGCTGACCGTCCAGAACTGGCTCTCGGCCGGAGTCGGGATCGTCGTAGCGGTCGCGCTGGTCCGCGGGATCGTGTCGCGCAGCGGCAGGAGCATCGGCAACTTCTGGCAGGACATGGTGCGGACGATCCTGTATGTCCTGGGGCCCCTGGCTGTCGTCTACGCCCTTGTGCTCGTCTTCCAGGGATCGATCCAGAACTTCTCCTCCTACCTGACCGTCCATGGCGTGACGGGGCTCACGCAATCGATTGCCATGGGCCCGGTCGCCTCGCAGGAGGCGATCAAATTGCTCGGGACGAACGGGGGCGGGTTCTTCAACACGAACTCGGCGCACCCGTTCGAGAACCCGAACGGGTTTACGAACTTCCTCGAGATGCTGTCGGTGCTGATCATCCCGGCCGCGCTCGTGTTCATGTACGGGCGGATGTCGGGCAACCGCCGCCAGGGGTACGCGATCTACTCGACGATGATGGTCATGTTCCTCGGCGCGGTGATCGTCGCGTACATCGCCGAGGCTCACGGTTCACCCGCGCAGCACGCGGCCGGGCTGCATACGCAGGTCATCGCGGGGTCGAGCGGCGGCAACCTCGAGGGCAAGGAACAGCGGTTCGGCATCGCCGGGTCGGCGCTGTTCGACGTGGTCACGACGGTCACCTCATGCGGTGCCGTCAACAGCGCGATCGAGTCGTTCACCGGCATCGGCGGCGCTGTGCCATTCGCCAACCTGTCCGCGAGTGAGGTGATCTTCGGCGGCGTCGGCACGGGCCTTTATTCGATCCTGCTCTACGTGCTGCTGGCGGTGTTCATCGGCGGGCTGATGGTCGGCCGCACCCCGGAGTACCTGGGCAAGAAGATCGAAGCGCGCGAGGTCAAGCTGGTCTCGCTGGGCCTGCTGATCACGCCACTGACGGCGTTGTTCTGTACCTCGCTCGCTACCGCGAGCGCGGCTGGTCGAGCGTCGATCTCGACCGCCGCTGCCGGGAGTCCGCAGGGGTTCTCCGAGACCTTCTACGCGTACCTGTCGCAGGCCAACAACAACGGCTCGGCATTCGCCGGGTACACCGGGTTTATCCAGCCCAACGCCGGCAATCTCGGCTCGCACGGGATCACGTTCGCGAACCTGCTCGGCGGGTTCGACATGCTGTTCGCGCGCTACGCGCCGATCCTGTTCGCGCTCGCCGTCGCTGGGGCGCTCGCCGGCAAGCGGATCAGTCCCCCCGGCCTCGGGACGATGCGGACCGACAATGCGACGTTCGTCGTGCTGCTGATCGGCGTGATCATCCTCGTCGGCGCCCTCACCTTCTTCCCCGCCCTGCTTCTCGGTCCGATCGTGCAGGGCCTGACCCCGCATCTGTACTCGTAATGAAGCGCGACATCATCACCTCCGCGATCGGGATCGTCGTCCTCACGCTCCTGTGCGGGATCCTCTACCCGCTGTTCATCACGGGCGTCAGCCAGGTCGCGTTCCCGGGCAACGCCAACGGCCAGAAGGTCTACGTGGGCGGCAAGCTCGTCGGCTCGAAGATCATCGGCCAGAACTTCGGCACCGTGGTGATCGGCAAGAACGGCAAGCCGGAGATGCAGGACGGCAATCCGGTGACCGCGCCCGATCCGCGCTACTTCCAGACCCGACCGTCAGCGACGGTTCCCGCCGATAACGCCGCAGCGACGACGTTCTCGAACCTCGGCCCCAACAGCACGGCGACCGAGCAGGAGATCGCCTCCAACATCCAGGCCTACATCGCGCTCGACAAGTCCCCGACTGGCGCGCCTTACTACCCCGGCGGGCTAACCGCTGCCAAGGTCCCCGTCGACGCGGCCAACAGCTCGGCCTCGGGCATCGACCCGGACATCTCGATCGCCAACGCAGACATCCAGGCGTATCGGGTCGCCGCGGTCCGTCACTTGACGCTTTCCCAGATCGACGCCCTGGTCTCCCAGTACACCTACGGCCGAGGGCTCGGGTTCTCCGGCGAGCCGGGCGTCGACGTGCTCGAGCTCAACCTGGCGCTCGACCGCTTGAGCGAACGCCAATGACGCTCCTCTTCAACGATCGACCGACCGGAGGCCATTGATGTCGGTGAATACCCCCGCGGCCCCGTCCGAGCCCCAACTTCCCGCCGCTCCACACGAGCGCCAGGCCATGTCGCTGTTCCGGCGCGACCTCGTCGTCCATGCCCTGATCGACAGCTTCAAGAAGCTCGACCCACGCGTGCAGATCCGCAACCCGGTCATGTTCGTGGTCGAGATCGGGGCCGTGATCACGACCTTCACGTGGCTCAAGCAGGTGTTCGGCGGCCACGCCCTGGGGGGCAACGACCCCTCCTGGTACACGTTCATCATCTCGTTCTGGCTCTGGCTGACGGTCGTGTTCGCGAACATGGCCGAGGCCTTCGCCGAGGGCCGTGGGCGCGCGCAGGCAGACACCTTGCGGGCGATGCGCCAGGAGACGGTCGCCACGCTGCGCGACGGCTCGACCAAGAAGAGCTCGGAGCTGGTCAAGGGCGACGTCGTGGTAGTCGAGGCCGGTGAGCTGATCCCAGGTGACGGGACCGTGATCGAGGGGATCGCCACGGTCGACGAATCGGCGATCACGGGCGAGTCGGCCCCGGTGATCCGGGAGTCCGGCGGTGACCGCAGCGCGGTCACGGGCGGCACGCGTGTGACCTCGGACCGGATCGTGGTCGAGATCACCCAGGAGCCCGGCCGTTCGTTCCTGGAGCGGATGATCGAGCTGGTCGAGGGCGCCGAGCGGCGCAAGACGCCCAACGAGATCGCGCTCAACATCCTGCTCGCCGGGCTGACCCTGATCTTCATGATCGTCGTCGCCACGCTCCGCCCGTTCGGACTGTTCGCCCACACGCCGATATCGGATACAACCCTCATCTCGTTGCTGGTGGCGCTGATTCCGACCACGATCGGAGCGCTTCTGTCGGCGATCGGGATCGCCGGTATCGACCGCCTGGTGCGCCGGAACGTGCTCGCGCTCTCGGGTCGCGCGGTCGAGGCATCAGGCGACGTCGACGTGCTGCTGCTCGACAAGACGGGCACGATCACGATCGGCAACCGGCTCGCTTCGGAGTTCATTCCGATGCCCGGAGTTCCTGAGGCCGAGCTCGCCGAGGTCGCGCAGCTGTCCTCGCTGGCCGATGAGACGCCCGAGGGCCGATCGATCGTGGTGCTGGCCAAGCAATTCGGCATCCGCGAGCACGACATGACGCAACTGCATGCCACGTTCGTACCGTTCACCGCACAGACGCGGATGAGCGGCGTCGACCTCGACGGGCGCCAACTGCGCAAGGGGGCGGGCGACGCGATCATCGCGTGGGTGGAGGCCGAGGGTGGGCGTCCGCCGGCCGAGCTTCAGCCGGTGCTCGACCGGATCGGTCGCGAGGGCGGCACCCCGCTCGCCGTGGCCCGCGACTCGCAGGTGATGGGCGTGATCTACTTGAAGGACACGATCAAGGAGGGAATGCGCCAGCGCTTCGACCAGCTCCGGGCAATGGGGATCCGGACGATCATGATCACCGGGGACAACCGGCTCACCGCCGCTAAGATCGCCGAGGAGTCGGGCGTCGACGACTTCCTCGCCGAGGCCACTCCGGAGGCCAAGCTCGGGCTGATCCGGGAGCAACAGGCCAGCGGCAGGCAGGTCGCGATGACGGGCGACGGCACCAACGACGCCCCGGCGCTGGCTCAGGCCGATGTGGGCGTCGCGATGAACACGGGCACCCAGGCGGCACGCGAGGCCGGGAACATGGTCGACCTCGACTCGAACCCGACGAAGCTGATCGAGATCGTCGAGGTCGGCAAGCAGCTCCTGATCACCCGCGGCGCGCTGACCACGTTCTCGATCGCCAACGACGTCGCCAAGTACTTCGCGATCCTACCGGCGATCTTCGCGACCACCTGGGCGGCCACCAAGGGCGGCCAGAGTCCCCTGCATGTGCTCAACATCCTGCACCTCGGGACGCCCCAATCGGCGGTCATCTCGGCCGTCATCTTCAACGCGCTCGTCATTCCCGCGCTGATCCCACTGGCGCTGCGAGGTGTCCGTTACCGGCCGATCGGCGCCAGCGCGCTGCTGCGACGCAACCTGTGGATCTACGGGCTGGGCGGGATCATCGCCCCATTCATCGGCATCAAGCTGATCGACCTGGTGGTCCATAACGTCTTCGGGGCGTGAGCGCACGCACCGCGTCTCCGTGTCTGCCCCGTGCGCGGGTGCGCGGGTGCGGCCGGCCGCATTGCTCGCCCCCTCGCTCGAGGGCCCCGGGGCAGCGATCATGGGCTCCCGACGTCGCACAATTGCAAGCAGTGCTTTGCGACGGCGCCGGACCGCACCAACCCCGGATCCACGAGGACGCACGGGCCGAAGCTCTGAACGAGGTCTGGCAATGGCTGACAGTGAAGGATTGACCGGCGAGCTCCCCGGTTCCGCGGGGCAACCGCAGACGGGTGCGTCCGACTCGACGAGCTCGCCCGCGGTCGCCGCCCGCCGCGGGCACATGCGGGTGTTCCTGGGTATGGCGGCGGGAGTCGGCAAGACCTACCGAATGCTGCTCGAGGGCCGCGCCGAGCAGGAAGCAGGCCGCGACGTCGTCATCGGGCTGCTCGAGACGCATGGTCGCGCCGAGACCGCCGAGCTGGCCGAAGGGCTGCCGATCGTGCCGCGCCGGAGGGTTGTCTACCGCGACACCGAGCTCGAGGAGATGGACCTCCCGGCTATTCTGGTCAGAGCCCCGGAGATCTGCCTGATCGACGAGATCGCCCACACCAACGCGCCTGGGCTGGAGCACGCCAAGCGCTACCAGGACGTGGAGGACGTGCTCGCCGCGGGGATCGACGTACTGTCGACGGTCAACGTCCAGCATCTCGAGTCGCTCAATGACCGGATCGCCGAGCTGACCGGCGTGCGGGTGCGCGAGACGATGCCGGACGACGTCCTTAACCGGGCCGACGAGATCGTGATGATCGATCTCACGCCGGAGGCGCTGATCGAGCGCCTCCAAGCGGGCAAGGTGTATCCGCCCGAACGGATCGGCCCGGCGCTGAACAACTTCTTCCGGATCGAGAACCTGGCCGCGCTGCGCGAGGTCGCGCTGCGCGAGGTGGCCGAGGAGGTGGGCCACAAGCGTCTGACCACCGAGCGCGTGGGCTCGCGCGCAGAGGGGCTGGCGGCCGAGGCGCCGCAGGCCGTCGGTGAGCGACTGCTGGCCCTGGTCGAGCCCTATCCGGGCACCCAGCGCCTGGTCCGTCGCGCCTGGCGCTCGGCCCAGCGCCTCGGCGCCGACCTCGATCTGCTGTGGATCAGCCCCCCCTCCCGTCGGCTGTCCGAGGATCAGGAGCGCTCGCTGGCCGCCCTGCACCAGCTCGCCTCGATGCTCGGGACGCGCCTGCTGGTCGAGGAATCGGACGACATCGCGGCCGCCGTGGCCGAAGTCGCCCGACGGCAGCGGAGCACGTACATCCTGATGGGGGCATCTCGGCCGGTACGGGGGATCGGACGGCTGCGCACCCCACTGCCGCAGCGGCTGATGGAGCTGTTGCCGGGCGTCGACGTGCGGATCGTCGCCGACCGCGTCCGGCGGGGAGAGAGCCAGGAATGAGCACGGTTCTGGTCATCATCATCGCCATCGCCGCCGTGGCGATCGGGCTGGGGCTCGGGTACTGGCTGCCTCCGAACGGGCGCCGCCCCGCCGCCAGTCGCGCCCGCCCGGTGAAGCGGATCCTGCTGCCCTTCGCGGGCCCCGAGATCTCGCGGCGGGCGTTTGAGGCCGCCGTCCGCCTGGCCAAGGCCGAGAACGCGACGATCATGCCCGCCTTCCTGGCCCGCGTCCCCCGTGAGTTGCCGCTCGACTCGCCGCTGACGTCAGCGCAGTGCGAATACGGGATGCCGCTGCTCGAGGCGATCGAGCAGCGCGCGACGGCCCAGGGGATCAAGGTCGACGCCCGCATCGCGCGCGGTCGGACCTATCGCGACGCGCTGCGCAGGCTCCTGGACCAGGAGTCCTTTGACCGCATCATCGTCTCGGCGAGCGAGAGCCGGCGCAACGGCCTGAGCGCGGAGGACCTGGAGTGGCTGCTGGAACGCGTCCCGGCCGAGGTCCTGATCCTGCGCCCGGCCCCGGACGACACCCAGCGGATCTCGGCCGCTGGGCTCGCTGGGCACTTCTAACGCCGGCCCAGCTCCCGGCGGCCCGCTACCGGAAGGCCCCGCTCCCGGCCCGCTACCGGAAGGCCTCGCTCGCGACCGGCGGACGTTCGTACTGCTCGCGTGTGTAGGCCAGGGTGTCCTCCGGCGGGCGCCGCGCAACGGGGTCCAGCGGCTGCGGCGCGGTTCCAACCCGAGGCTTGGGCCTTGGCACGAGAACGTCGAGAAGTAGTCCACCGAGTGTCACACCGATCGCGAGCGGGTTGATCACCTTCGTCCTCCTTTCGGGATCCGGGTCGCTCAGCACGGCCAAGGATGCGCGAGTCCTCGCCCGACGACATCGGCCAAGTGGCCAGAATCCCGCTCGCCACTTTGGCCAGCTGGGGAGCGCCGAGCCCGCTCACCCCGGCGGCGGGCCGGCGAGCGGGTCCCACACGCGCATCCGCGCGCCCGCGTCCAGATCGGGCATTCCGGGCAGGACAGTGAGTGTGGCTCGACGGTTCAGACCCGGACGTCGGAGAACGTCCACGATCGGTTGGCCGTGAACGTGGCCAGCGTTACGATCGGGACCGTCACCGCGTACCCGCCCAGCCGCCCAACCGCAGCCACCGTGACGGCCAGCCAGAGCAGCGCGGTGGTCGCCCCGAGGCCCGCGACCTGGACGGCGAGATAGCGAGCCCGGGTCCGCCCGGAATCCGAGCAGGCGAACGTCCAGCGGCGGTTCAGCATGTAGCCGTTCACGGCGCCGGTAGCGAAGCCAAGCGCACCGGCGGCCGGATACGGCGCACCCACGGTGACCAGCGCAGCGTAGACGGCGTAACCGAGCACGGTATTGGTGACTCCGACCGCGGCAAAGCGGCAGAGCTGTGCGAGCACTCCGGTGCTCGTCCGTCTCGCGCGGGCGGGCATTGGCACCTGCCCATCCAACCGAGCGCGAGTAAGCGCCGTGTGTGATCCGCGTTTGCATCCGGTTGGCGCCGACACGTGCGTTGCTCAGCCGGCCTCCTGCACGGTCGCGAACGGCTGATCGCGCGCGGGCGACTCGACGGCTGCGCTCCGGCCCGGGACGAGCAGGGCAGCGAACACGCAGACGACCAGGAACACAGTCGCCAGGACGTAACTGTCGACGAAACCGGTCACCGTCGGAAGACCGTGCGCAGTGTTGTCGGCGATGAAGGTCGCTGCGAGTCTGCCCCCCGAGCGCGCCGCCGAGTGTGCGCATCACGGTGTTGACCCCGCTGGCCACCCCGGTCTGAGTGGGTGGCACCGCCTGCACGATCAGGTTCCCGAGCGCGGCGAAGGCGAGCCCGATTCCGATCCCGAGCAGCGTCGTCGTGATCAGCATGTTGTACGGATGACTATGGGCCAGCGCGGCGTAGCCGAAGGCGACGGCCGAGATGGCGGTGCCGGCGACCAGTGCGTGCTTTGACCCGAACCGTCTGGCCACCCTGCCGGCCGCGGCTCCGAGCAGGCCCATGGCCAGCGCCGCGGGCAGCAGGTAGAGGCTCGAGACGACGATCGTGGCGCCGAAACCGAACCCGGTGCTCTTGGGCAGCTGTGCGAACTGCGGGAAGACGATGAAGGACGAGTACATGCCCGCGCCGAGCAGGAAGGCGGCGAGGTTGGTGGTCCAGACGCCCCTGATCCGCATCATCGTCATGTCCACGAGGGGCTGACGGCTGCGCACCTCGACCGCTACCCACAGCGCGCAGAACACAAAGCCGAAGGCGAACAGGGCGAGCGTCTTGGGCGAGCCCCACCCCCAGACGGTGGTCTGCGCGATCGCAATGAGTACGCCCGAGATCCCGATCGTCATCAGCCCGGCCGCGAGCCAGTTCACCCGTCCCGGCGACCGGACGGGTGACTCAGGGATGTAGCGCCGGGTGCAGAACGCGGCCAGCAGCGTCACCACGAATGGGATCCAGAACAGCCAGTGCCAGCCCAGGTGCTCGACGATCAGGGCACCGAGGACCAGACCGAAGCCGGCACCGACCCCGAGGATCGCGGACATCAGGCCGATGCTCCCGGCCACCTTGTCCGCGGGGAACTCATCACGCGCGATCGAGAAGGCGAGCGGGAAGATGCCCCCGGCCACACCCTGGATCACGCGGGCCACGATCAGCATCCCCAGTGACTGGGACACGGCCGCCAGCAGCGTGCCCGCCGCCAGTACGAGCAGCGTCCACAGCAGCAGCCGCTCCTTGCCGTACATGTCGCCCAGACGGCCGATGATCGACGTCCCGACCGATGCCGACAGGAGGAACCCGGTCAGGAGCCAGGCCACCTCTGTCTCGCTGGCATGGAAAGTCTTCTGGAACGTCGGCAGCGCCGGAATCACGGCCGAGCTGAGGACGGCGTACGCCAGCCCCGCGAGCGAGAGAACGGCGAGGATCAGATTCGGATGCACGCGGCCAGAATCGTGCCGCTCCCCGGACATACCGGTACCGTAGCGGAATGACCATTCCGGAGCTGGAGCCCTGGGCGACCGCCGATCCCGAGCTGCGGTGGGCCGCGCTGCGCTCGGAGGCCAAGCGCGAGCGCATCCTGTGCGCGGCCGGCAGGGTCTTCAGCCGCGACGGGCTCGACGCCCCGATGCCGGCCGTGGCCGCGGAGGCCGGGGCCGGGATCGCGAGCGTCTATCGGCAGTTCAGCTCCAAGCGCGACCTCCTTGCGGCCCTCGTAGCCCGGCGCTTGGATCAGATCGCAGACGCCGCGGACGACGCGTCCGCGCACGACGGCGATCGCTGGAGCGCCCTGACCGAGATGCTGTGGACGATCGTCGAGCGCCAATCGGGCGACGACTTTCTCGGTGAGGCCTGGACGGTGGTGATGGATCACCCCGGGGTGATCACCGCGACCGACCGCGCCTCCAGCGCGCTCGAGCGGCTGCTCGCCGGCGCCCGCACCGAGGGCCGGCTACGCGCCGACGCGACCACCGGCGATTTGCGACTTCTGTTCGCGGCGACCCGAGCCGCCAAGCAGGTCGAGCCCGCCGGATGGCGGCGCATGCTGACGCTGTTGATCGACGCGCTCGACGGCCGGCGCCCGGCGCCTGACCGCGGTCGACGGGCCGCTGGCCGGCGCCCCGCCGGTCTGGATCGCGTCAGGTGAGGCCCTCGACGGCCACCATCTTCAGATTCGCGGCTCCCTCCCGCAAGCGCTTGGCCTCCTGGTAGACCGGTGACGCGTAGAAGCGCTTGGCAGCATCGAGGTTCTCGAACTCGAGCAGCACGAGCCGGCTCGGTTGCCAGTCGCCCTCGAGCACCGCGATCTCGCCGCCTCGAACCACAAACCGCCCGCCGCCAGCCTCGACTGCCCCAGGCGACGCCGCCTTGTATTGCTCGTACTGCTCGGCGTCGAGGATGTCGGTCTCGACGATGATGTAAGCAGGCATCAGTTCCTCCTTTGTCGTGCGCCCATCGCTGTCGCATGTCGATGTGGCTGTCGGATATACAGGCCCTCGGTCCGGGGTTCCTGTGGTTTGCTCACAACGGCCGGCCGCGCTGAATGGACAAGGGGTGAGGCTGGTCGAGAAACGGGAATATATGGCTCGTTTCTCGACCAACCTCCGGGTCCCGCCCCAAGCGCTCGGAGCCGGTTGTGATCTGATCACACCTCAGCTTCTTTTCCCGACAGTGCGCGATCGAAGGAGCAATGAGCGCCGCCAGGACGGAGTCTCCTCGTAGAGGAGGCCAAGTAACTCGGGCTCGCGATCGCAGGCTACACGGTCGCGATCGTAATCCTCAAGCGGTGCGGCCCGGCGGCCGATCTTGGGAGCGTGTTTTCGATCCTGTTCCGCAGATACGCCATCGTCGGGTTGGTCGCTGTGCTCGTCGGAGGCTACGTCGCGCTGCACCAGTCCTCTTCGGGCGCGTCGGCAGGCAGTTTCGCCGGCACGACGAGCCAGGGCCTCCCGATCTCGTTCACTGTCACCTCCAGCTCGGTCGATTCGATCATGTTCGCCTGGCAGGCCGTATGCGCCAACGGACAGAGCCATACGAACACGATCGTGCTCGCGAGCGCAGGGCTGGCCGGCGGAACCTTCGCGACCGGCGGGACGCTGAACACCGGTGCATCGTCGTCCGTGTCCGGGAAGATCCAGGGCGACACCGCCTCCGGCGTGTTGTCCAGAAGCGGCCCGAGTGCTTTCGGCACCGACTGCATCGACAACGGCGTCTCATGGCAAGCCCACCGTGTGGGCTAGTGCTACTGCCGAGAGGGCCCGACTACCAGGTCTTTTAGCTATGGGCGGTGCCTGGCTCGAACAGGCGACCTCCTGCTTGTAAGGCAGGCGCTCTACCAGCTGAGCTAACCGCCCGGCGGGCTGATGGTAGGCGGTCGGGCCGGAGGGCGATCGCGTCGATGAGGCGGTAACCCGGCGCAAGGGGCACTCGAAGCCTGGTCGCCCTCGGAGGTGGCGAGGTTGTGGGACGCTTCTCACATGCGCGGAGACCGAGCGCTGACCCCTCGGCTCAGACTCGTGCTGGGCTGGTTATCCGTGGCGGTGCTGGCCGGCGCGGTGCTGGCCGGCGTGCTGGTGCTGGGAGCGGACGCGGACAATGACGGGGGGCAGGCCCCGGGCGCCGATACGTTCGTGACGGTCGACTCAACCGCGGTCGGGCGGCCGGTTCGGCCCGGATTCGTCGGCCTGTCCATCGAGTATCCGGCCCTGACCGCGTACACGGGATCCAATCCCGGTGCGGTCGATCCGGTGTTCCTGCAGCTGATCCGAAATCTGGCGCCGGGTCAGCCACCGGTGCTACGGATCGGGGGTGACAGCACGGACACGACCTGGTGGCCAACAGCCCACGAGCGTCGTCCGGCCGGCGTGAGCTTCACCCTTACTCGGCGCTGGTTGGCTGTGACCAGGGCGCTCGCCCGAGACCTCGGAGCGCGCTTGATCCTCGGTGTCGATCTGGAGGCCGATCGGCCCGAGCTGGCGGCGTCCGAGGCTCGCGCGCTGCTGGCTGGGATCGGGGCGCGGCGTATTCAGGCGCTCGAGATCGGGAACGAGGCGCCGCGCTACGGCCTGTTTGCGTACTACCACGTCGCACCCGACCATCCGGTGTTCGCACGGCCCAAGAGCTACGACTACCAGGACTTCGTGGCCGAGTTCTCGAGCGTCGCGCGGCTGTTACCGCCTGCTCCCCTGGCCGGCCCCACGCTCGGCGGCTACGGGTGGAAGCCGCGCCTCTCTCAGTTTCTGAAGGAGCAACCGGGCGTCCGGGTCGTGACGTTTCACCGCTATCCGCTCAACCGCTGCTTCATCCCGGCCAACTCCCCCATCTACCCGACGATCCCGCGGCTGCTGACGCCGAGCTCGTCGCGTGGGCTCGCGGCCGGGTTGACGCCCTATGTCGCGATCGCCCACGCCAGCGGCGACCTGTTTCGGCTCGACGAACTGAACTCGGTCGCGTGCGGGGGGAAATATGGCGTGAGCAACACCTTTGCGTCCGCGTTGTGGGTGCTGGACACAGTGTTCGCGCTGGCGTCGGTCGGTGTCGACGGAGTGAACATCCACAACTTCCCCGCGGCGGCCTACTCACTGTTCAGGTTTCACCGGGTAAACGCGGACTGGCGAGCCTCGGTGGCGCCCGAGTATTACGGGCTGTTGATGTTCGCCCGCGCGGCGCCGCCCGGTTCGCGCCTCCTTCGGGTTGCCACCCACGGGAACACGAGCGTCCGAATCTGGGCGACCCGAGCGGTCGACGGGACGACGCGAATCGTCCTCATCAACGACGACCCCTCGCACGGGCACGTGGTCCAGGTACAGACACCGAGCCGCGGCGGCATGGCCACGATCGTCCGCCTGCGGGCGCCCAGCGTTCACGCCGACCGCGATGTCACCTTCGGGGGTCAGAGCTTCGGCACGCAGACCAGCACCGGCGTGCTGGGGGCATTGAAGCAAACGCGCACACGCGTGAGCCCGGCCGGCCGGTGCAAACTGAACCTACCCGCGGCGAGCGCGGCCCTGATCACGATCGATCCGCCGCGCTGACGCCGGTCGGTCAGCCTCCCCGCTGGTAGCGCTCCTCCTCCTCGACGGTGCGCTCAGCGGTCGGGCGCGCCTCGAGCCGCGCATCCGGGATCGGCCTACCGCTCTCCACGGAGAGCCCGTAGGTCCCGGCAGCCAGCCTCGCCTCGGCCCGCTCAAGCGCAGCCATGTCGGTGCGGAGCTGGTCTCGCCGGCCGGCATCAAGCTCATCCTGGTAAAGGTCCTCAGTGCCCTCGTCGCCCGGCTCGATTCGAGTATCGGACTCGAGCGGACCCTGGCCCTCGAGGTGGGCGAGGGCGGCTTCGATGCGTGACCGTTCGCGGGTCAGGAGCTCTCGGGCTCGGTCTTCGTCCATGCGGGAAGACTAGTGTGCCGTCCGGTGATTGGGGTGCGTGGAGCGCGAGACCCCGAGGGCCGTCAGGCGGGGCGAGCCGATAATTAGCGGTGAACGCCGTGGAGCACGCATCGTTGCCGAGCCAGCAACTGCTGGGACGGAAGCGTCCGCGGACACGAGGACGCGCCGTCCGCACGACGGGACCTACAGCAGCACGCCGCGCGCCACCAAGCTCGGGGACGCGGAGGTCGCCGTCGAGGACGAGCACTTCTACTCCAACTTCCTCATCAACTTCATCGACGGCGCCGGACGCGCTGCGCTGGCCACGCTCGACTCCAGCCCTGATCCGGGCGGAAGTACGATCGCCCAGCAGCTGGCCAAGCAGCTGTACGGCCACGGCACCGGACTCGAGGCGACCCTGCGCGAGATCGGCCTCGGCCTGAAGATCTCGCTGCGCTACTCCCACGCCCAGATCCTGACCATGTACCTGAACGCGATCTACTACGGTCACGGCTACTGGGGCGACGCCGCGGCCGCGCGCGGGTACTTCGGCACGACCCCGGCGGCCCTGGACTGGGCCGAGGCGGCGATGCTGGCGGGGCTGCCCAATCACTACATCACCCAGGCCCAGGCCGCGGCCGCCTTTCGCGAGCGGCTGCCGCTCGGGGCCCTCAGACATTGTACACGATCTTGTCTATGATTGCGTCGTCTGGACGCAGGTGCCCCCCAACTAACCATGCGTCCAGCCCGGGGCCGGCACGGCGCTCCGTCGCTCTCTCCGGCGTGACACCGAGCCACCAGGGCCTCTCCGTCCGGCGTGCGGTCAGTCCTTGGGCCGCACGCCGGGCCCTTGAGTGACCGGGTCTGCGCTCAGCCGCCGATTGGTGCTCTGGGGTTGGCACCCCAGAACAGCTGGGTTCCGAGCATGCCGATGATGTGGACGGAGACGATGTTGACGACCATCGACTTCGCGGTGGCGGTACCGACCCCTACAGGCCCACCCCTAGCGGTGTAGCCGTAATAGCAGCCGACGAGCACGATCACGGTGGCCATGGACATCGCCTTGATGATGCTGTACAGCAGGTCGCCGGGGTTCTGGAACTCCCAGAAGATCAGCGAGTACCCCCCGGGTGAGACACCCCCGACCTGCTGGACGACGGCGAGGTAGCTGGCCAGGAACCCCCAGGCCACGCCGCCGAGGTAGATGAACGGGAGCACGAGCCAGGAGGCCAGCAGGCGGGTGGCGCACAGAAACGTGATGCCGCTGATGCCCATCACCTCGAGCGCGTCGATCTCCTCGGAGATCCGCATCGACCCCAGCTCGGCCACGATCCCGGTCCCGACCTTGGCCGCCATCATGTACCCGAAGACCAGCGGCACCAGCTCGCGCAGATCACACCAGGCCGAGAACACCCCCGAATACTGCGGCGCGCCCTGGGCCCGGAGCAGGTAGGCGCCCTCGATCCCGCACTGCAGGCCGATGATGAACACCAGCCCCCAGATCACGATCGTCGAGGACACGATCAGGATCCCGGCCTGACGCAGCGCCTCCGAGAAGAACCGCAGGACCCGCAGGTTGAACACGTCGCGCACGACAGCGCCCGTGAACTTCACGATCAGCCCCGAGTCGACCAGCCACCCGCCCGAGCCGTCCAGGCGCCCGTTCGGATCCCTCAGCGGCGGGGTGGGCGGCGGGGTGGGCTGTTGGACGGTCGTGGCCATGCGCGCCTACTTGGCGATCGTGGTGATCGCCGGATGGGTGGCCAGCAGGACCTGCGTGAACGCGTAGTTAAACGCGAAGATCCCCAAAAACGACACCACGACCGCCTGGTTCACGGCCCGGCCCACCCCCTCCGCGCCCCCGGACGCGGTCATCCCCTTGTAGCAGCAGACGATGGCGATGATCGCCCCGAACAGCGTCGTCTTCACCACCGACGCCCACAGGTCAGTCGGCTCGGCGTTGTTGCCCAGCGTGGCGAAGAACGGCCCCAGCGGCGCGTTGTTGACCAGCGTGGCCAGCACCCCGCCGAAGATCCCGAACAACAGGGCATAGATGTCAAACAGGCCGGTGACGATCATCAGCGAGAGAAACCGCGGCACGACCAGGTTCTTGATCGGATCGACCCCCATCACGACCAGCGCGTCGAGCTCCTCCCGGATCTTGCGCGCCCCCAGATCGGCCGTGATCGCCGTCCCCGCCACCCCGGCCATGACCACCGCGTCCACAAACGGCGCGAACTCCCGGATCGAGGCCAGCACGAAGAACCCCCCCAGCCGGTCCAGGGCGCCGAACAGAACCAGGAAGTTCGCGGCCTGCAAACCCGGCGCCTCGTAGCCGAAGGCGACCGTCGAGATCAGCATCGGAAACCAGCACAGCCGCAACGCGAACAAGAACTGCTGCACGAACTCGGTCCCGTACGGGAACGGCGGCGACACGGCCGAGACCAGCGTCTTGCCCGTCAACACGACCATGTCCCCGGTCTGATCCAGACCGTCCCGGACCATCTCGAACATGCGCTCGACCAGCGCGCCCGCCACCCCCGCGACACCGCCACGCGGCTCAGCACGGCGAGTGACCGACGTCGTCGCCATCTCAGGGACGGCCGGCGACGCTGCCGTCGTTGACAGCCGCGTGCTTCAGCGCCAGGGAGCGCATCGTCTGCAAATACTAGTGTGTTTGAGAAGCCGCCCGCCAGATCGTCGGGGACGCGCTCCTGTCGCTCATGATCGCATCTCCCGGCGCCCTGGGTCTACACGACAAGCGGGGCGGCCAAGCGGCTGGCCGCCCCGCGCCCTGTCCGGCCCGGTTCGGGCGGAAGGCTCAGCTGTGACAGGCGATCGAAGACGAGAAGTTCGACGAGCCGGTGGCGTTGGTGTCCGGGTTCAGGTACGTGGTCGTGACGAAGAACGGCCACTTCCCGCCCGAGCAGCCGGTGGTGGCGAGCCACGTGCCCTTGCCCGCGGTCACGGTCAGGTAGGTCAGCTCGATCGGGACGCCGGCCACGATCTGCAGGTTCGTCGGTACGGCCACCGACAGCTTGTACGAATACTTGCCGCTCATCTTCGTGATGTGCCCGATGACCGGTTCCGCCACCCGCGCCGGGTTGTTGAGCACGGTGTAGAAGTAGACGGTGCTGGCCCCGCCGTTGACCACCGTGATCGCTGGATGCGTGATCACCGTGTCGGCGTAGGCGTTGCCGGTGCCCTTTCCCAGGATCGACGCCTTGGGGCAGCCCGACGGGCCGACCGAGTCGAGCTTGCGCACGCTGCAGGTCGTGACCTTGCCGCCGTTGTATTGGGACCCCTTCGGGAACAGGAGGAGGAAGTTTGTGACGATCGGCTGACTCGAGGAGCCGAGCGTCTGCCAGTGGAACACCGCGGTGAGCTTCACCCCCTGCGGATGAGCCCGCGTCCCCGCCTTGTTGGGGGACACCTTTGGAGCGACCGTGACGGACGGCCACGTGGTCTGGGCGAGCGCCACGGCCGCGCCTGTCGCCGCCAGCAGACCCGCGAGTCCCGCTACTGCAAGCTTGCGCATATGAGCCTCCCTGGTGAAGTTAAGCGCCGAGCCCAGCCGTGCGAGCATGGGGCCCGAACTCTTCCGATGCTGCACACAATAACGTTTCTAACCTGCCAGAGTACCGGAAGTTGCGCTCAGAAGTAGCATGCGTTAACCCCTGCTTGAGCCGGCGCGTTCGGGAACGCACGCGTCTATACTGGCCCGGCGGCCAGGGCCCGCGCCGCCCGAGCCGAACGAGGAGAGCGCGCCGCGGCGAGCCGATGCAGGAGCGTCTTTGTCCACCCTGACCCGCGAAGCCACAGGTCCGGCGGATCTGCCGGGTGGCCGTCCAGCGGGTCCGGAGCCCGGACCGCGCACCCGCCCTCGCTCGCCCTGGAGGCTCCCGGCGATCGGGGCGATCATCCTCGTCGCCGCGGCCGTCGCCTATCTGGCGACCCGCTCCAGCGCCTACCACTACCGGATCGACTTTGTCGATGCCGGCCAGCTCGTCGGCGGCGATCTGGTCAGGATCGGCGGCACCGAGGCCGGATCGGTGAACTCGATCACGCTCACGCCCAACGGGCTGGCGCAGGTCGACGTGTCGATCGATCCGAGCTTCGGACCCCTGCGCCAGGGGACGACCGCGACGATCCGCTCGCCCGGGCTGACGTCGGTGGCCAGCCGGTACATCGACCTCAGCCCCGCGCCGACGTTCAAGACCGCCCTGCCGGCCAACGGCGTGATCCCCACCTCGCAGACGACCGGAATCGTCGACGTCGACGAGCTGTTCAACGCCCTGGATGCGAACACGCGGGAGGGGCTGCGCCGTCTGATCCGGGGCTTCGCCTCGTGGTACGAGGGCGAGAGCTCCCAGGCCAACCTCTCGGCGCAGTACTTCCCGCCCGCGCTCCAGTCCTATACGCACCTGTTCTCGCAGATCGACGCCAGCACACCCACTCTGAACCAGTTCATCGTCGCCACGAGCCAGGCGCTCGGCGCGATCGACGCGCGCTCGGCCCA
This sequence comes from uncultured Solirubrobacterales bacterium, assembly GCA_963704385.1. GTDB lineage: Bacteria > Actinomycetota > Thermoleophilia > Solirubrobacterales > Solirubrobacteraceae > Palsa-465. The sequence goes on along the minus strand of OY969904.1, from coordinate 1,728,023 downwards.
GCTCACTGATCTGATCACGCAGGCGCGCGTGACCGCCGAGGCGCTCGGCTCAGACAACCAGGCGCTCTCGCAGGCGCTGGTCAATCTTCCGCCGGCCCTCCAGCAGGGCGCGAACACATTCGCGCGTCTGCGCACCTCGGCGCTGCCGGCGCTCTCGCGGCTTGTCGCGGCGACGCGCCCGGTCACGAGCCCGCTCTCCGCCTTCCTGCCGCATCTGAACCCCGTGCTCGGCGCGGCCGTGCCCACCGTGGGCCTGCTGCGCCAGACGTTCGACAAACCCGGTCCCAACAATGACCTCTACGACGCTCTGCTCGACCTGCCCAAGCTCGCCCACGAGGTCAACGGCGACTTCCCGCGGGCGGTCAAGGCGCTGAACCAGTCGACCCCGATCTTCGAGTTCGCCCGCCCGTACATCCCGGACCTCGTCGCCTGGGTCGTGAACTGGGACGGCATCTTTGCCCCCTACGACGCCAACGGCCACTACGCGCGGACGGTCCCGGTGTTCGACAACTTCAGCTTCACGGATGACGCGCAGGGCGGGACGCTGACGCAGACGCCTCCCAACCAGCTGGGATCGGGCGGTGCCTTGAAGACCGGCTTCCTGTACCGATGCCCGGGTGCGGGCATCGTCCCGCCACCGGATCACTCGGCGCCGTTCGTCGACTCGGGAAGCCTGGCCAATCCGGACTGCCACGCCTCGGAGACGATCGGCGGCACGCCGTGAGGCTCGCGCGCGTGTTGCTGGTCCTCGGCGCGTTCGTCGTCCTTGGTGGCCTGCTGGCCGTCGTGATCGATTCCGTCGCCGGGCCTGGCGGCGACAGCTACGAAGTGCGGGCGATCTTCGACAACTCGTCGTTCGTGATTCCCGGCGAGGACGTGAAAGTGGCCGGGGTCACGGTCGGGACGATTCAGGCCGTACAGCTGACGCCGCAGAACAAGGCGGCCGTGGTGCTGCAGATCAACGACGCCCAGTTCCGGCCCTTCCGGGCCGACGCGCACTGCGAGATCGGGCTCGAATCGCTACTCGGCGAGCAGTTCGTCCAGTGCACGCCGACGCAGCCCCGGGTGGCGGGCGTCCCGGTCGCCCCGCCGCTAGCGGCCATCAGCTCCGGCCCCAACAAGGGGCAGCATCTGCTCCCGGTAGAGGACACCACGACGCCGGTCGGACTGGACCTGATCGGCGACATCACCCGCCTGCCCCAGCAGGAGCGCCTGCAGCTGATCATCTCCGGTTTGGGGGCGGGACTGGCCGGCAACGGCCAGGAGCTCAACGCCGCGCTGCAGCGCGCTGATCCCGCCCTGCAGCAGACTGACGAGGTGATCGCGGTGCTGGCCCGCCAGGACCGCCTGCTGGCGAACCTGACCGCCGAGTCGGACCAGATCCTGGCCCCGCTGGCCGCCCAGCGCGCACACATCGGCGGGTTCATCCAGCACGCCGGGCGAGTGGCCCAGGCCTCGGCGCAGGAGGGACAGGCGATCCAGCAGAACCTGCAGGACCTGCCGCCGTTCCTGAATCAGCTCCGCCCGGCGGCCGTGCGGCTGACCGGCGTGGCTGCGCAGCTGACGCCGGCACTGCAGACGCTGGCCGCCCAGGCGCCGGCGATAAACGCGTCGGTGACCGGGCTCGGTCCCCTGGCCAAGGACTCGATCCCGGCCGTGCAGACGCTCGGGAGGTTCGCCCAGGAGGGAGAGACCGTGTTCCCGAAGATCAACCGGGTCACGGCCCAGCTCCTGCAGCTGAGTCAGCCGCTGCTGCCGCTGGCCACGGACATCGCGGCGATCGCCTCGAGCTTCGACAACGCCGGCGGGATCGAGGACGTGATGCGGTTCATCTACTACTACACCGGCACGGTCAACGGCGAGGACGCGCTCGGGCACTACATCCGCTCGCACGTCGTGATCACGGCCAACACGCGCACGTCCATACTCCAGCAGAGCTCGAGCGCGACGTTCGCGTGCACCACCGGGGCCGCGGCCTGTGGCCGCAAGATCGCCGCCGCCGCGGACCCGGCGATCGCGGCCGCGGAGGCCAGCGACCGCGTGCTGAACGCCACGAGCCCGCGGCCGTCGGTTGACGTCCATCGCAGCGCAGCCACCGGGGCGAGGGCGCTGCTGGACTACCTGCTGGGGCCATGAGCAGCCGCCGCTCGCCATCGCCCTTCGCCAACCGCGTCCTCATCGGCGCGATCACCGTGCTGGTCCTGATCGTCGCCGTGTTCCTGGCCTACAACGCCAACAACGGGCTGCCGTTCGTCCCCACCTACAACCTCAACGTCCAGCTCCCCGACGCGTCGGGCCTGAACGCCTCCGACAGCGTGCTCATCGGCGGCACCCGGGTGGGATACATCGCCAGCATCACCGCGACCACGCTGCCCGACGGCCAGCCCGGCGCGGTCGTGCACGTGAAGCTCGAACAGTCGATCGAGCCGCTGCCGGCCGACTCGACCGACCTCGTCCGCCCGGTATCACCGCTCGGGCTCAAGTACCTGGAGATAACCCGCGGCACCTCGCATCAGACGCTCGGACCGGGCGCGACGATCCCCGTGTCGCACACGCATCTGCCGGTGGAGATCGACGACGTCTTCAACATGTTCACGCCGGCGACGCGCCGGGCCTCGCAGGCAAACTTCGACAACTTCGGCGATGCCCTCGCCGGACGGGGCGCGGATCTCAACCAGGCGCTCGGCCAGCTGCAGCCGCTGGTCGACCATCTGCTGCCGGTCACGAGCAACCTGCTCGACCCACGCACACGCTGGGCCCAGCTGTTCCCGAGCCTGGCCCAGGCCGCACACGAGGTGGTCGGGGTCTCCGATCAGGAGGCCCAGCTGTTCGCCGGACTGGACGAGACGTTCACTCCCCTGTCGCAGGCCACGGGCTCGCTCCAGGCCGCGATCGCCGGCGGACCGCCCGCGCTGCGGACCGCCACCCAGCAGTTCCCCGCCCAGGCCCGGTTCCTCAACGACGCGACCACCCTGTTTCACCGCTTCCGCCCCGCCTTTGTCAGCCTGGCCAGCGCCTCGCACCAGTTGGCCCCGGCGATCGCCGCGGGAATCCCGGCCGTCAAGCGCGCGCCGGCGCTGAGCAACCGCCTCCAGACCACGCTGCAATCGATCGAGAGCTTTGCGCAGGACGCGCGCACGCTCCCGGGCCTCGAGCTGCTGACCGAGACCGCGAGCCTGATCGAGCCGACCGTCGCCTATCTGGAGCCGGCACAGACCACGTGTAACTACCTGGCCCTGTTCTTCCGCAACCTCGAGGGCGCCCTGTCAGAATCCGACGCGGTCGGCAGCGAGCTGAGCGTGGTCGCGCTGCCGCTCCCCCAGCTCCCCAACAGCGAGGCCGGGCCGTCGTCGGCCCCGGCCGACGGGCCGCCGACGCCCAAAAACGCGCCCCTTACCGTCCAGACGCTGGAGGATGACAGCTTCCTGCACTCCAACCCGTACCCGACGACCGCGGCGCCGGGGCAACCGGCGGTGTGCCAAGCCGGCAACGAGGTCTACATCCCGGGCCGCCAGGTGATCGGCGACTCGCCGGAGATCCAGCAGCGCACGACCGAGACCACGAAGCGGGTGCTCCCATGAGGTGGGCCGAGCGTGGACTCTCGCCGCGCAAGGCGAGCCTGCTCGGGATCGCGGTGCTGCTGATCGTCTCCTACTTCATCTTTACCAAGCAGCTGCCGTTCACCCACCACTACACGATCAAGGCGGTCGTGCCCAGCACGAACCTGCTGGCCCCCGGGTCCCCGGTTCGGATCGACGGCGTGGATGTCGGCAAGGTCACCGCGACCGGGCGCTACGGGCACACCGACCTGGGCGTGGTGACGATGGAGATCGACGGCACCGGCCAGCCGATCCACGCCGACGCGACGATCAGGATTCGCCCCCGTCTGTTCCTGGAGGGCAACTTCTACGTGCAGCTCTCGCCCGGCACGCCGAACGCTCCTGACCTGGCCGATGGCGGGACGATCCCGGCCAAGGACACGACCGATCCCGTGCAGATCGACCAGGTCCTCGATGCGTTGCCGTCCGACACTCGCCTCCAGCTCCAGCAGGCCATCCAGGGCTTCGGCACGGCGCTCGACACCCAGCCGTCGGCCGCCGAGGACGCCGGGCTTCAGCCGGCGGTGCGCGGACTGACCGGAGGGCAGGCGCTCAACCGCGCGCTCTACACGAGCCCGGATTCGCTACGCGACTCAGCAATCGTCTCGCGCGCGCTCACTGGGCCAACCGGCAAGGAGCTCTCGCAGACGATCTCCGGCCTGGCTCGGGCGAGCACCGGGCTCGCCCGGGCCAGCACCCAGCTGACCGCGCTGGTGAGCGACTTCGACCGCACGCTGCAGGCCACGGCCGCCCAGCAGCAGGGACTTCGGCAGACCGTTGCCGAACTGGGGCCGACGGCGCAGAACGCCAGCAGCGCGTTCAGCGCGCTCGACGCGTCCTTCCCGGCCACCGAGCAGTTCTCGAACAGCCTGGCCAACGGCCTGCCGCAGCTCCCGGCGACGATCACCGCGGCCTACCCATGGTTGGCCCAAGCCGGACCGCTGCTGTCGCAGTCAGAGCTCCGCGGCCTGCTCGAGCAGCTCTCGCCGGCCTCCGGGGACCTGGCGATGCTCACTCACGACACGCTGCAGTTCCTGCCCCAGATCGACGCCTTCGACCGCTGCATCACGAACGTCTTCCTGCCGACTGGGAACCTGGTCGTCAACGACGAGCCGTTCTCCACCGGCGTTCCCAACTACCAGGAGTTCTGGTACGCCATGGCCGGCCAGGCGGCCGAGGGGCAGGGCGCCGACGGCAACGGCAACTTCCTGCGGATCGGCGCAGCCGGCGGCCCATACGAGGTCGAGTCCGGCCAGACCAACTACTACGGCAACATCGACACCGGCTTCGCCCAGATGCAGGCACCCCCGCTGCGCACACGCCCGGCGTACCCCAACTCGGTCCCGCCCCTGCAGCGCACGGTCCCGTGCTTCACCCAGCCGATCCCGGACATCAACGGACCCGCCTCGACTGGACCGGCCGACGGCTCGCACCCCGACGCCCCTCCCCCGCCGGTGCCCAACGACCCGTCCACGACGATCCCCTCGAACCCGTGAGCCGGCGCCGCAAGCCCATGACCCGGACGGCCCGAGAGCTTCGGGCTCAGTTCAGGACGATCGTGCTGATGATCCTCGTGGCCGTCTTCGGCATCGGTGTCGGGATCTACCTGGTCGCCCACCAGCGGATCGTGTGGCCGACATGGTTGCCGGTCCTCGGCCACTCGGAGTTCACCCTCAATGCGCAGGTCACCGCGGTCTCGGGCGTGCTGCCCGGTCAGGGGCAGGCGGTCACGGTCTCCGGTGTCACCGTCGGCCAGATCACGGCCGTCACCCTGCATCACGGCGTCCCGGTGGTGACCATGGAGATCGACCCCCAGTACGCCGGCCGCATCTACCCGAACGCAACCGTGCTGCTGCGCCCCAAGACTGGGCTCAACGACATGGTCGCCGAGCTGGACCCGGGGACCGCAGCGGACGGACCCCACCTCCACAGCGGCACCACCCTGAGCGCGGCCAACACGCTGCCGCCGGTGGAGCTGGACGAGGTCCTCTCGCAGCTCGACGCCGACACCCGCGGGGAGCTGATGCAGCTCGTGTCCGGTGCCGGGCAGGCGCTGACCAACGGAGGAGGCCAGCACCTGGCCGGCGCGTTCCGGCAGTTTGATCCCCTCTCGCGCGATGTGGAGATCGCGAGCCACCTGGTCGCCCTGCGCTCCGCCGAGCTCACGCGCCTGATGGGCAACCTTTCGAGGATCGCCACCGAGCTCGGCGACAACGAGAACCAGCTGACGGCGTTCGTGCAGGGCAACGAGGGCACGTTCCGCGCCCTGGCGGCCCAGGACCAGAACCTGCAGCAGACGATCAGGCTGCTCCCCGGGACCCTGCAGGTGACCAACACCGCCCTCACCCAGGCCACCACGCTCGGCCACGCCCTTCAGACCACGCTCGGGCAGCTGCTTCCGAGCGCCGAGGGGCTGGGGCCGACGCTCACCGACCTGCGCCCGTTCCTGCGTCAGACCACGCCGGTGATCCGTGACCAGCTGCGGCCGTTCTCGGTCAAGGCCCAGCCGACGGCCAGGCTCCTGGCCCCGGCCACCCACGACCTCGCGAGGGCGACCCCCGGCCTGACCACCCTGGCCCACGAGCTCAACAACATCGTGAACGAGCTCGCGTACAAGCCGAAGGGCGGGCAGAGCTACCTGTTCTACCTTCCGTGGGCCAGCCACGACACCAATTCGGTGCTCTCGACCCAGGACGGGGTCGGCCCGGTCCGCCAGGGCATGCTCCTGTTCACCTGCGGGACGCTCCAGCTGCTGCATGGGATCGAGTCCAACCCGACTCAGAATCCGACGCTGGCGACGCTGATCCAGCTGCTCGACCTCCCCGACTACAACACGTCCTGCAACGGGCTGCTGCCGAAGTGATCAAGACCGCCCCCAGCCCCCTCCGTCTCGCCGCGCTGATCGGGTTCGTGCTCTCGTGCGTGATCGTCCTCACCTACCTGTGGATCGACTTCGGCGGGACGATCCCGTTCGCGGCCCAGGGGTACCGGATCGAGGTTGCGTTCCCACAGGCCAACGAGCTGGCCACCGGGGCGGACGTCCGGATCGCCGGCGTCAACGTCGGCAAGGTGGTCGGGCTGACCCTCGATCCCCAGGACAACCGCACGCTGGCCACGCTCGAGATCTCGCGCCAGTACGCGCCGGTGCCGCGGGACACCCGGGCGACCCTCCGGATCAAGACGCTGCTGGGGGAGACGTACGTCGACCTGAGCGCGGGCGGCCGGGCGGGCGGCGCGCTGGCCGACGGAGGACGCCTGGCCGACGGGCAGGTCGCACCCAACGTGGACCTGGATCAGATCCTGGCCACCTTTGACCCGACCACCCGTCAGGCGTTCGAGACCTGGATGCAGGCCCAGGCGGCCGCGCTGGCCGGACGCGGTCAGGACATCAACGCCGCGTTCGGGAGCCTGCCCGCCACCGTCGACTCGGGGGAGCGCCTGCTGGCCACGCTCGACGGGCAATCGGCCGCGGTTCGCGGGCTGGTCGCCAACACGGGAACGTTCTTCAGCGCGATCAGCCAGCGCCGGGGCGAGTTGTCGGGCCTGATCACGGCCGCCGACAACCTGTTCCAGACCACGGCCCAGCGCAACCAGCAACTGGCCGAGATCTTCAAGGCACTGCCCGCCTTCGAGCTCCAGAGCCGGCTGGCGCTCCCGGCGCTGACCAGGTTCGCGCAGCAGGCCGACCCGGTCGTGCGGGCACTCGACCCGATCGCCTCCCAGCTGACGCAGACCTTCGGGACCACGGCGCAACTGGCGCCACAGCTGCGCGGCCTGTTCCAGCGCCTGGGCCCGGCCGTGACCGCGTCCAAGCGCGGCCTGCCCGCGCTCGACCAGATCCTGGCCCGGATCCCGCCGCTGCTCGGCGCATTCCAGCCGTTCCTGCGCAACGCCAACCCGATCGTCCGCTACATCGGGCTGTTCAAGGCCGAGGCTGCGGGCTTCTTCGCCAACGTGACCGCGGCCACCCAGGCCAGCAACCTGAGCCCGCCCCGGGCCCACGGGCGGGAGCTCCACTACCTGCGCTCGACCCAGACGCTCACCCCGGCGGCGCTCGCCTTCCTGCCCCGGCCGCTGGGCTCAGACCGCGACAACGCCTATCGGGCGCCGGGCGCGTACAACCAGCTGGCCAGCGGTCTCACCGTCCTGAACGCCGCCCAGTGCTCGGGCGGCAACCCGGCCCCGCCAACCAGCGTGACTCCGTCGAGCCTGGCGGCGATGATCGAGGAGTACGTGTTCCGCACCCCCGGGCGCAACATCGCTGCGCCGCCCTGCCGGGCCCAGGGCCCGATCCCCGGATTCTCCACCCTGTTCCCGCAGCTGCGGGCCGACCCGCCGCCGAGCCTGGGCTGAGGCCCAGCTTCACTGTGGGGTCGGCCTACGGCGAGCGGGCACCAGAAGCTACTGCTGGTGGTCCGGGCCGCGGCGGGCGGAATGGCCCGCGGTCACGGCGGCGGCGTGTCCGACGTAGGGCACCAGGGCGCAGTAGAGCAGGTCGGGCATAAGTTCCGGCAGACGCTCGGCCTGCCCGTCCAGGATGTAGGTGTAGAACGCCTCGTAGAGCCCGCCGATCACGGCCTGGGCGAGCAGCTCCTGTCCCTCCATCCCCGCGGGCAATTCCGTGCGCCCATCTTCGAAGAAGGCCGCGAAGCGGGCCAGCGCGGCGTCCCGGTGCTGGAGCGCCGGTCGTCCGGCCGCCAACACCTCGACGATCATCAGCCGAGCGATTGTCGGTTCGGCCGCGAACAGATCGATCAGGGCCCGCAGCCCGGCCGCCAGTCGCTGTGGCCACTCCTGCTCGCCGGCCTCGTAGGCTTCGCTGACCTCGCCGAGCAGCCGATCGGCGGTCACGTCGTAGGCGGAGATGAAGCAATCCTCCTTGTCCGTGAACAGGTCGTAGAAGGTGCGGCGCGAGACGCCCGCCTGCGCCGTCACCGCCTCGACGGTGGTGGCCGCGAAGCCCCTCGCGGCGCAGACCGCAGCCAGCGCGTCGAAGATCCGCTCGCGCTGGTTCTGCACGACGAAGGCCCGGGGCAGACCGTGGCGGCCGCGCGGCAACCGTCGCGGCCCCGGACGCGACTGATCAGGCGAGGCGGGCAATCTGCTCCGGCCTCGCCTTCGCTCACTCGAGGGCCGGGTGCAGCAGCCCGGCCTGGCTAGCGGCGCCAGCTGGGCCGCGCGAGGCGACCAGCACCATGTACATGATCATCGGCAACAGCTGCTCGAGGTCCGAGCTCCGCCCGGCCAGGACCCAGGCGTAGATCAGCTGGAGGATCGCACCCGAGACCGTCAAGGTGAGGATGTCCGGCGCCGGGCTCGGCGCCTGCGCAACCGTCGGCTCGGCGATCAGGGCCGCCAGCGAAGCGACGGCCTTGTCGCGCTCGCCAAGCGCCAACGGGCCCGCGGCCATCACCTCGACCACCGCCATATGAGCCACATCGGGCTGCTCGGCCAGGAAGCGCAACAGCGCCACCAGCCCGTACCGCGCGGACTCCTCCCAGTCCTTCCCGGCCGATGCCGCAGCGGCGACAACCGAGAGAAGCTCCTGGGCATGCTGACGGTAGGAGGTGATGAAGCAGTCCTCCTTATCCCGGAAGTTCTCGTAGAACGTCCGACGCGACACGCCCGCCGCGGCACAGATGTCCTCGACCGTGACCGCCACGAAGCCCTTCGCCTGCACGGCCACGGGAACGGCCCGGATCAGGCGCTGGCGCTGGTGCTCGATCACGGCGCCTCGGGTCAGCCCGTGTCGCCCCCGAGGAAGCTGTTGCACATCGTCGCCCACGCCCTCTCCAGCCATACACGCGACAGTACACGTTGGCCACGCCGTAATCAATACATACAGCCGTGTTTTTGCACCCCCTCGATGTGACCGCAGCCCGGTTCCATGCCCGTTTTGGGACCTCGTCGTCTTTGCAGACGTGGGTGTGTGCATATACCGGAGAGACACCTCGACTCGCCACGGACGAGCTGGTGCGGGGTCGCCGTAGATGTCCCGCGGCGGAGACCGCGACGGGCGCGCTCGCCGGGTTAGTTCAGCGGCGCGTACTCGCGGGCGACGACACGACCCGGCAATCGCTGCTGTCGCCCGGCCTCACTGCGCGGACAAGGCCGGCTGCGGTCGCGGTGTGAGCATTTCCCGTCCGGCCGATGGATCGAACATGCGGGCCAGGTCGGCGAGCCGCGGCTCCAATGTCGGCAGGTCGTTGACGCCTCCCGCGGCCACGGCGGCCGAAATCTCATGGAAGGTCGCGCCCACGAGCAGCTCGATCTGGAGCCTCGACCACCGCCGAGGGCCACCGGGCTCGCGGCGCCGCCGGACGAGGAAGTCGACGGTCGAGCGACGACGGCGCTCCCGGAGGCGACGGAGCTCCCGGTCGCCACCGAGCGTTTCGACGAAGCACAGGCGGGCGTGCGCGGGATGTGAAGCCAGGTGCATCAACAGCCGGCGGCGGGCAGTCCCCAATGCCGACTCCCAGCTGACGGCGGTCGAGAAGGCGGCCATGAAGTCGGTCGCGATGGTTTCCGCCACCTCTTCGTATGTCGCGTGAAGGCACGCGACCGGAGTCGAATAATGGTCCACGGCATCCTCGTGCGCAAGTCCCGCCGATCTCTCCAGCGACTCCTCCGTGAGGCCGTCGACTCCTCCCGCACCGACGAGCATCAGCGCGGCGCTCCGCAAACGGGCACACGTCGAACACGCTGGCTTGCACGACATTAATACCTCTCCTTCACGGCAGGCGCCCGAAGACGCGAACGACAGGTAGCCGGTTGGAAACAGCTACGTTTCGACACCCTACTCCAGTGAGGATCGACACACAAGAGCGTTTCCCGGATCCTTGCCCAGAGCCTCGAAAGATCCATCTGGACGTGGATTGCGACGCCGGGTAAACGGGTGCGTTTACCCGAAAAATGCCAAGCAGGGGAACCCGCGAACACGCCCGCCGCACCAGCTGCCGCGGCGATCTGGCCTCACTCGGCAAACAGCTGCCGAGCGCGCTTGACGATCGTGTGATCGTCGGTCAGCTCGCGCACCGGCCGGTAGAGCGCCGTCGGCGCCACACCGAGCATATCCGCGTACTCGCCAACCGTCTTGCCCGGTTCCGAGCGCACAGCCGCCAGCACGCGCTGCGTCAGCTCAGCCGCCGCGGCCGCGTCCTCCGTCTGGGAACGCTCCCGCGCGCTGCGCCTTCGTGTCCTCGTCGGCCCGCTCGCCGACGGTCGGGGCCGGCCGCTGCCCGCCTGGTCGGGTTCGATGCCCATCTCGGCCGCCAGACGCCTGAGCTCCTCGTACTCGCGGGCGAGTGGCTCGAGTTCACGCAGCCGCTCGGCGATCCGCTCGCGAACGTTTCGCGCCTCCTCAGCGAGTGACATCCGGCTGTCTGACTGAGGCGACGCGCGCCGCCTCAGTCAGTCCGAAGAACGGCGCGACCGTGAAATAGGCAACGGTGGGCAGAGCGTCGGGCAGCAGCTCGAGCCGGCCATCCAGGTAATGCCGGCTGAGCAGGTCGAAGATCCCACCGGCGATCAGCAGCGACAGCGTCTTGGGATCGGTCGGCAGCTCACCGGCGGCAGCAAAGCCCGGCACGAGGAACTCTTCGAACGTGGCCATGTAGCGGTGCCGCAGCGACCGCGCCCGCTGCCCCAGGCGGGGGTGCTCGACGACGACCAGGTGCACGAACGACGGCGCTCCCGCGAAGTAGCGCAGCATGGCCCCGAGCGCTGCCCGGGCAGCCATCGGGCAGTCGCCGGACGTGCTCATGAAGGCTTCCGCGGCGGCGCTGAAGCACTGCTCGGCGGCAGCCTGGGTGGCGGCGAACGCGCACTCCTCCTCGCTGTCGAAGTAGCTGTGGACGGTGTCCAATTCCACTCCGGCGCGAGCGGCCAGATCCTCGAGGCTGACCTCGGCGAGGCCCCGCTCGACGACCAGGTCAGCGAAGGCAGCCAGCAGCCGTTCGCGCTGGTCACGGACGAGGAATGATGAGCTTTGAGTGGTAGACATCGACGTCCCCCATGTGCGTTCGCTTGTGCGGTGGCTATGTCTATCGCTAAGAGCAGCCGTGTGCAAGCGCCCGGCCTTCCACGATCCCGCCTGGCGCAGCATCCGAGATCGACCCGACGGCACCCCGGGGAACGGCAGCCGGCCAGCTACACGTCAGATGCGGCGATCACTCCTGCCTTCCAGCGCCCGGCCTCCCGGAGCATCGAGATCATCGCGTGCGGAAACTGGCGGGAGCGATATAGCACCAGCGCACGGTCGCCTCGTGTTCGGACCGCGATGACGCGTAGCTCTGCCTGTTGGCGTCGAAGTGAACTCGGCGTCCGAGCAAGAAGCGCGCCCAGCACCGGTGCGCAGCCTCGGCGATGCACCGCGTGGGCAAACAGGAACTCGAGCTGGTGCCGAATGGTCACGGACAGCTGCCTGCAGGCGGTCGTCCAATCACCTGACGCGATCGCCGAAAGATAACCATGCAGAACCGTGACGATCGACGCGAGGTTGGGGCCGTTGGCCTCGTGACCGAAGCTGACGACGGTTCGGTAATAGCGGGCCAGCAGCGCGGTGTCAGCGCGCTGCCGGGTCCGCGGAGCGCTGGCATTAGTACGCGCCGTGCTGGTGGAGAGAGCCGGCGGGGTGGTGGTGGATGAGGCCGGCGTCGGGCTCGTGGAAGCGGTTGTGTGCTCGCTTGTGGCGGTACTCGAGGATCTCGACGTTCCGCCGCAGCCTGCCAGCGCGAGAAGCGCGCAGCAGGAGAGCGCGATCGCCAGCAGCCTTGTTCGAGCCCGCACTCTTCTCTCTCTCACCCGGTGCTCGAGCCGCTGAGCACCCCTGCCTTCCATTGCCCGGATTCGCGCACCATCGACAGCGTCGCGTGCGGGAGCTGCGGAGAGCGGTAGAGCACGACGGCGTGGTCGCCGTCGATCCGCACCGAGATCACACTGAGCTGACCCTCCTGTTGCCGCAGCACGCTCGGACCGCGACCCAGCAGCGCACCCAGGGCCGCCGCGCAACCCTTCCCATGGAGGCTCTTGGCGTGCGCGATCAGCAGCTCGAGCTGGCCCTCGACCGGCGCGGCCAGTTGCCCGCAGGCCGCGCCCCAATCGCCCGCCGCCAGGGCGGACAGATACCTGTGAAGCGTCACGAGGATCGCGGCGCGGACTTCCCCGCTGGCCTCACCTCCATACGTGGCCAGGCTGCCATAGTCGCGCGCCAGCCCGGTCGCGCTGCCGGATCGGCCGGCGCCGCCCTGCTCAGCGGCGGCGCCCGGCGCCGCTGCCGCATCGGCCGGCGCGTCCCCCTTCGCGGCTGTCGCGGTGCGGGTCGTGGCGCTCGCGGTGGTCGTGAGCGTGGTCGGAACCGTCGCGCTCGTCGCACCGGCGCCCGAGTGGGCGGCCGACGCGCCCGACGTGCTCGACGTGCTCGTCGACCCCCCACAGCCCGTGATGGCCAGGAGCGCACAGCACGAAACCGTGGCGGGCACCGCCTTCATGCGCGTAGACGCCCGCGCTGGCTCGGGTCGTGGCCCGCTATCCCTTCTTTCGGCACGGCGTTCCGAGCTTGAGCGTCAGGTTCTCCTGCTTGCCGGATTGTGCGTCGAGGGTGGCGGTGGAGATCTGGGCCGCCTTGCAGATGTTTTCGTGGCGGCCGGTGATGACGAGCAGGCCCTTGCTGCCGCCGGTGAGCTTCAGCGTGAACGCAGAGACCGGCACGTCAGGTACGGTCGAGAACGTGTTGACGAGCTCGCCCGCCCCGTTCACCGAGGTGCTGGCGCGGAGGTTCAGCGCCAGCTGACCGCGGAGCGGGATCAGGAGCGTCGGCAGCGTGCGGATCTGCTGACCCGCGCTGTTGAAGCGAATCCCCTGGACCAGGTACACGCTCCCGGTCAGCGGCGCCGAGAGCAGTGGCGTGGACGCCGTTGCCGTGCCCACGATCGTGTTCGCCGGACACCCGGCCAGGCCGGTGGTCACCGCCAGAGCCACCGCGTACGGGCACACCCGCTTGCTGTTGTTCGGATCCAGCGCCAGCGACAGCGGCAGCGTCACCTTAGCGCTGGCCACGTTCGCCTGGCCCGGGTGATCGGTGAGCGTCGCCGTCAGCGTCGGATGGTTCCCGCTGCGGGTCTTACCCTTCCCCGACAGGCCGATCTTGAGCGACGGGCTGAACCCGAGTGCCGAGCACGCGCCCACCTGGAAGCGCGAGGACACGGGCACGCTCAGACCGCCCGTCGAGGTCAGCGAGCCCGTCACCGCCATCGGGTTGCACGACGTCGGGTTGAGCGTGAAGTTCGCGCGGTTGAGGACCACGTCGACGCGCTGGATATTCAGCGGGATCCCGTCCAGGATCGTCGGGAACGGGTCGCTCACGACCGTCACCTGTGCGTCGGTCGGATCCACGAACAGTGCCTGCCGGACCACTACGGTCCCCAGGTCGAACGGACCCGCCAGCGCCGGCACGACCACCGCGAGCCCGTACGGTGCGCCCTTGTACGGGCCGGTCAGATACACGCTCCCAGAGGTGAAGAGCGGGTCGCTCCCGGCACCGGCGGCCGTGGCCGCCGTTCCGACCGCAGAAGCCGCCGGACAGCTCGGGCTGGCGATTTCAGCGGCCGCCGAGCTGGCCGCCGCGGCGGCGATCTGCGCGTCTGAGCACTCGGCCACCCCGGCCAGCTTGGCCAGCATGCCAGGCGGCAGCGTCACCGTCAGGCCGGACAGGTTCTGGTCGACGTCCGAACGGGAGAAGGACAGCGCGAACGGCGCGTAGGCACCGGCCAGGGGGCTCTGTGACCCGGCCGTGAACGTGGGCGAGAACCCCGCCACGCAGCCGGAGTTGATCGCAAACGAGTTGGACGGTGTCGAATCCGGCCCCGAACCAGGCGATGACCAGGGCTGTAGATCGCTCGTCGTCGTGTATATGCCGCACGCTTGTGGCGTGGTGAACGTCGCCCTCTGCCCACCGAAGAAATCGAGCTTGAAGTCCGTGAACGGCAGCTGCGGGCTGTTGTCAAACGTCGTCGTGACCTGCCCAGTCATCGGGTTGGGCTGGACGTTCCCCGCCAGCTTGATCAGCACGCCGTCCGCTTCGGTGGCGACATAGATCGCGACGAGCGAGTCGAACGGGTTGCTGTGCGGCTGAGCGAGGTAGATCGACCCTGTCAGCGGATCAGCGGAGATCGGCGAATCGATCTCGGCCGATCCGATCTTCGATGCTTCCGGACAGGTCGGCTCGGAGGAATCGTTCAACCCGAACTGCGCCTGTGAGCATGCCTGCAGCCCGTCGGCGGCCGCAGGGCTCAGCGCGAATCCCGCCGGCAAGATCACCGAGGCATTCTCCAGCGCCGGCGTGGCGAGCGACGTCGGATCGTTGGGCGCTTGCGGCACGTGAAGGTCTACGTCCAACCCCGCTGGGGAGTCCGCCACCGTCGTGTCAGACTGGGCGGTGATCGTGGGGTTGAACGACAGCTGCCCGCAACCCGTGATCCCGACCGGATTGCCAGAGCTGTCCGTGGTCTGGAAGCTCGAGGTCACGAAGTCACCCGGGTTCTGCCACGAGTCCGCCGAGATCGTCGTCGTCAGCGGCCCCGAGCACTGCGTGGGCATGGTCAGCAGGGCGGTCGGCGGCAGGCCGCTGCCGTTGAGCTCGGCCGGAACGCCCCACAGCGTCAGCGAGCTCCCGGACAGCGGCAGGACCGTCGTGATGTTGGTCAGGTTGGCGGTCAGGCCGTAGTCGCCGCCGGTCCGGACGCTGATGTCGATGAACGCGGTGGCCAGCAGTGCGTTGGCCCCGAACTCGGCCGGTACCCCGGCTGGCGGCACCATGTTGAAGACGGGCACCGTCAGGCTGAGCACCGGGCTGATCAGGCTCAGCTCACCCACCTGCGACGCGACGTTGCAGCCCCCCTCGAGTGAGGACTCGAGCTCCGCCACGGTGCACTGCGGCACCGCGTTTGGGTTGCCGATCAGGCCGGCGGGGAGCCCGACGTGAACGTCCTTGACGCTTCCGTCCGGGGCCGTGTGTCCACCGATCGTGGTCGTGTTGAACATGAACGTGGTGGTGGACTCATACGGATGCGAGCCGGCCTGTGTGTCCGGTGTGCCGTCGGCGTTGATCGTCGAGCCCGTGAAGCTCGCGATCCCGAACTGGGCCAGCGCGCTCGAGGGCAGCGCGGCCCCGAGCAGCAGGCAGGCGATGGCGGCGAGGCCGGCCAGCGACGTCCGTCGCGTGACGCGCCTGCGGTGATCGGTGAGCATCTGAGTGGTCATCATCGTCTCCTTGCTCATCGTCGCCACCTACCGCCGCACCGTCACCGAGACGGTGACCGATGAGGAGTTGCCCGTTGCCGGCTTGTACCGGACGCGCACGGTCAGCGTGAGCTTGCGCTTGTGCCTGGCGTTGAGCGCCTTGCGCATCGCCGCCGTGAGGGTGACCGTGACCGTGTAGCTTCCGGCACGCTTGAACGACTTGGTGACGGTCCGGACGCCGGCGCCCGAGATCGTGACCTTGCCCTTGCCCGGGACCAGCAGCCTCAGGGAGAACCTGAAGCCCTTCAGCGCCTTCGCCGTGACCGCGACCCGGACGATTCCAGACCCCGGCTTGGGGTTGCCGGGACCCACGAACGAGACGGTCGCCAGGGTGGGCACAGGCGGCGGCGTGGACTGCGGCGGCTTGCAGGCATCGCCCGTGCACGGCGGCACCGACACTGGTGCTGCGAAGCCCCCGCCGACCCGGGCGTCATACAGGGCGTACCGGTCGGCGTTGGTGTCCTGGGGCACCAGCTGCTGCCGCGTGACGAAGAACGCGTCACTGCCGTTGGAGCTCGCGTCATAGAACGTCGAGTTCGTCTCGCTCGTCCCGCTCGAGATCAGGGACAGCTGACCGTTCTCCCACTCATAGACATCCTGCGTCCCGTCGGTATCCCGCGGCGAGAGGGCATCGTTGGAATCGAAGAACAACCGGCTCCCGTCGTCGGACAGGTTGTGCTGGAGATACTCGTTGCCACCGCCGTAGTTGCTCGACTCGAGCCCGACCTCGACCGGATCCAGGAACGAGGAACCGATCGGCTCGGTGCCGGTCGGGTTGCACGACGCGCAGATCAGGCTGTCGGACGTAGCGTTGAACAGGAAGATCTCGGTGTCCGGGCTCCCGGTATTGGCGTCGGTGTTGTTGTAGCCGGTCAGCGGGCTGATCGAATCGAACGCCAGGTGCGTCCCATCCGGCGTCACCCGCGCCGTGTAGCCGCCGTTCCAATCCGAGCTATCGCCGCTGTTGAGCGCGGCGATGAACGTCGTGGTGCCGTGCGACGAGGGGTTCGCGGAGGGGTCGGGGGTGTGGTTGACGTACAGGTTCTCCTGCCCCGCGGTCGCCCCGGTGGTCCCGCTCAGCGCGCCCTGGGCCACGAAGTACACGTATGAGCCGTCGGCGCTGGCCCCGACGACACCGTCGACGGTGGCATCGCTCTGCCCGCCGGTCAGGTCGGTCGACGCGCCGGTGGCAGCGTCGTACCGGTACAGGTTCTGACCGCTGCCCGTCATGGTGTCGCTGGTCAGCCCGGCGGAGGGCCCATCGGTCAGGAACGCCTCTGAGCCGTCGGTCGCGGCGGTCATGAACTGACCACCGCCACCGGGACCCGGCGCTCCAGAGGCCGGGGCGTCGATCTGAGTCGCCGTCCCGCCGTGCTCGACCTCGAGGTCGCCGCCGGAATTGGTGAAGAAGATGCGCGAACCGTCGCTCGAGATGGCGTTCAGCACCCGGCCTGCGCCCCCGAGCGTCGCCCCGCCGCCGATCAAGCTCACCGTGCCGTTGTTCCACTCATACAGCACGGGCCCCGACGTCGGCGCGGTCGCGGTCAGCGGCGCGCTTTCGTCAAACACGAGGGTGCTCATATCCGCCGAGTTCCCAGCCAAGCTCGCGGCCGCCGGCGCGAACCCTGCCGGTGCGTCGCTGTTGAAATGGTTGACCAGCTGGGGAGAACCCGTGCTCGTGTTGAGCACGAACAGGTTCTGCACGCCGACCGCCTCGCCCGAGCATGGCGACACCGGCGTGGTCATCGTGGTGCACGTCCCGGGCACCAACGGCGGGTCGTCCTGACCGGCGAAGCCACCGTTATCCCCGCCACCGTCGACCAGAACCCCCTTCGACAGATCGGACGAGAAGGCGATGAAGCCCGGGATCTCCAGCGTGTTGCCTGCCTCCTGCGGCGGTAGCAACGGCTGCGTCGACCAGCCACTGGCCGTCCGCGTAGCCACATAGTTGTCACCCGCTCCCGTGGAACCCGGGAACGAAGACGACGCCGCGTACGCCATCCCATCACCCGTCGGCGCCGCCTGATCGCCACCGCAGATACCAGTCGCCGACCCGCCGATCAAACTGCACAGGACGCTGCTCACGTCACCACCCGCCGTCGCATCGGGCGAGACGAGTTCATAAGCGCGACCGTCCGGCAGCCCCGTCGCGCCAAGAGCAGCGAACGTCGTGAAGGCATCACACTGCGGGCCGGGTATCCCGTTCGCCTGGGCCTGGAACGAATAAGGCTTGTCCGGCGAGAGCCCGGTCAGATCCACGGACGCCGGCACGTCGCTCGTGCCCGAACCGATGTCAACCGGGATCGCGGGCAGCGTCACACCGTCGGTACCCGAGCAACTCGAGCCCGTCCAGTACTCGAACTGGTACGTCGTGTCACCGCCCTGAGGATTGATCTGAGCCTTTAGCCTCGCACTCGTATCTGTGACAGCAGCCACCGATACAGAATCAACCGAGGCAGGCGTCGAGGTGGTCGTGAACGTCTGGTCCCCGATCTGCACCGACCCCGTCACCGAGCCCAGCGCGTTCGTGGCGATCGCCTGGAAGTGGTACGTGGTCCCAAGCTGGAGACCGGTGAGCGTCGCGCTGGCCGCCACATCCCCCTGGCCGGACCCCAGGTCCGACGGCGCGCACGGCACCGTAGTCGCATCGGTATAGCCGCTGCTCATGAAGTCCGCGTCCGTCACGTATTGGAATGTGCACGTCGTGTCCGTCCCCAACGGATTGATCTCCGCATTGATGGTCGCGTGATTGGTGCCGACCATGGTCGCCGACTCCCCGTCGATCGACGCCGGACCCAGCGTCATGAACGTCTGATCGCTCCCGGTCTCGGTGCCCAGGGTGTTGGTTGCTACCACCCGGAAGTGATAGAGCGTGCTCACCGCCAGACCGGTGATGTTTGCGCTCGTGCTCACATCGCTGCTGCCGGCGCCCAGGTCCGACGGGGTGCACGGCACCGTCGTCGCGTCGGTGTAGCCGCTGCTCGTGAAGTCCGCGTCGGTCACGTACTCGAACACGCACGTCGTGTCGGTCCCCAGCGGGTTGATCTGCGCGTTCAAAGTCGCGGTCGTGTTGCCGACGTTCGGCGCCGACTCCGAATCGATCGACGCCGGTCCCAGCGTCGTAAAGGTTTGATCGGTGCCCATCTGGGTACCGAGCGTGTTCGCCGCCACAGCGCGGAAGTGGTACGTGGTGCTCACCGCCAGGTTTGCCAGGTTTGCGCCGGCGCTGACGTCGCTCGTACCGGCGCCGAGGTCCGACGGGGCGCAGGGCACGGTCGTTGCGTCGGTGTAGCCGCTGCTGGTGAAGTTCGCGTCGGTCACGTACTGGAACGTGCACGTCGTGTCCGTCCCGAGCGGGTTGATCTGCGCATTCAAAGTCGCGGTCGTGTTGCCGACGTTCGGGGCCGACTCGGAATCGATCGACGCCGGGCCCAAGGTCGTGAAGGTGGTGTCGTTGCCGGTGGTGGTCCCGTCGGTGTTGGTCGCGACCACGCGGAAGTGGTACTCCGTGTTGATCGTCAGCGTGCCGTAGGGGAGGTCGGCGCTGGCCGCCTGGTCCTCGAAGCTGGAGCCGAGGTCCGACGGGGTGCACGGGACGGTCGTCGCGTCGGTGTAGCCGGAGGTCGTGAAGTCCGCATCGGTCACGTACTCGAACTTGCACGTCGTGTCGACGCCGAATGGGTTGACGAGCCCGTTCAAGGTCGCGTAGGTGCTGCCGATACCCGAGGCGGACTCTCCGTCGATCTCGGGCGCACCGGGCGACGGCGGTCCGAACACGGCGACGTCGTCGTTCCCCGCGTCGGCCACATACGCCGCCGACTCGGTCGAGTCATACGCAACCCCGGTCCCGTCGCTGAGCACGGGGGAGCCGAAGCTGTCGGTCGGAGAGCAGGACCCTGAGGGGACGACCGGACAGGTCGTGCCGCCAACCTCATCAACCGCGCCGGCTGAGTTGAACTGGTAGTGGTCGACGCTGGTGCCGAGATCCTGGTAGAGATCGCCACTTGCGCGATCGATCGCGATCTCGGTCGTGCTGGTCGCACCCTCGTTGATCGAGCCGATGTCGGCGCCGGCGCTCGTTACCTCCTCGACGCTGCCGTCGCCGTTGACCTTGAAGAAGTTCCCCGAGTTGCCGATGTCGAGGCCACTCGGCGACATGCCACGAGTCGTCGGGAAGTTCGTGATCGACGATCCGCTGGGGGAGAACTCCCACAGCGCGTTGTTGCTGTCGATCACCCACAGGTTGCCGCCGCTGTCGACGGTGATGCCGTCCATCGTCGCGAACGTGCTCGTAGCGGCGCCGTTGAGCTGCCCGCCGGTCGCGAATGACGTGATCAGGTTCCCGGAGGAGTCGAACTTCGAGACCGTATCGTCGCCCGGATCGCTAACGTAGACATCGCCTGCCGAAGCACCGGTGGAGTTGTCCACGGCGATGAACTGCGGGGTCTCGAACGCGCCCGCGGACGCGCCCTGGGTGCCGGCCTGGCAGCTGCTCGTGCAAACGTTGACCCCTGTTCCTCCGACGTTCGCGCCGAACGCGCGGTCGAAATTGCCCTTTTTGGTCGCCAGGTCAGGGGTGAACTTCTCAACCCGGAAGTTGCCCGCGTCGACGACGTAGACGTCCCCGGTGGCCTGGTCGACAGCGAGCCCCTGCGGCGAGCTGAAATCCCCTCCGGCCGTGCCCGAGGCCCCGAACGAGAACGTGTGGACCTGCAGCGCCTGGGCCGAGCTCGTCCCTAGTGCGAGGACGCCCGCCAGCGCGAGCGCGACGAGCATCAGGATGCGCCATCCCGCCGGTCGACGGGTATGCGACCCGGCGACGGCCCGACATGCGACGCCGCAGCTGGACTCGGACGTGGGGATTCTCACGGGGCTCTCCTCCCTCTCAGGGGCAGCTTCCACCGCCCGCGTCCCGGGAGGCGACCGGAACGCGCGCTGAGCCGGTCCACTTAAGGACACGTCTACGTCTACAAGGCGGCACACCATATACGCCATTGTGTCTAGCTGTCAAGAAATTTTTCCGCGGCCGGTCCTATGGCCCTCTCCTGGGCGGCAGATGCCTAAGGAGGGGCACCCTGGGCAGCGTTTTGGAGACAACCGCCTGGGTACGTGCCGGAGTGCGCCGGCGTTCCCTAGAAACGGGGGCCTAGCGCAGCGAAGCGTCGCAAACGCTTCCGTTTTCGGAGGGTCCGGTCTCGCACCCCCTGAATGGGGGAACCGCGACCAAAAACACCGATCGCGACCCAGATATATCTGTATGTTTAGATTGATGCCCCAGGGACCGAGGCCGCGGCAGCGCGGGGCGCACCAGCTGCCCCCCGGACGGCATGGCTTCTCGCGCACGTATGTAAAGGCCAACCAGCGCCAGCGCATGCTGGATGCGGTGGCTGATGTCGTCAGTCTCGTCGGGTATCAGGCGATGAGCGTCGAGGACGTGACCAGCACGGCAGGCGTCTCCCGACGGACGTTCTATGACCACTTCACCAGCAAGGACGACGCCTTCCTGGCCGCGTTCGACGCGATCGGAGCCCAGCTGGTCGCCCATGTGGAGTCCGCCTACAACTCCAGCATGGGCTTCCCCGAGGGGATCATCGCCTGCCTGAGGGCATTCCTGGAGGGCGTCGCGTCAGAGCCCCACTACGCCGATATGTGCATCGTCGAGGCCCTGGCCGCCGGGCCCGCCGCCATCGAGCGCCGTAATGCAGTCATGAGCACGCTGGCCGAGTTCCTCCACACCGGCGCCGAGACCGTCGGGGCCGTCCATGCACCGAGGTTGACCGCCGAGACGATCGTCGGGGGGATCTACGAGGTCGTCTACTCACGGGTCCTGCAAGGCAAGACCAAGGAGCTACCCGAGCTGCTGCCCGACCTCGCCTATTCGATCATGCTCCCGTACCTCGGGCACGCAGCCGCCGAGCTCAATGCCGGGCCGCTCAGAGCCGACGCATCCGCCGCCAGAGCACACGAGGCATCCGCAGGCGGAGGGTCGGCAGCGACCGACGCACTCGATTCCGGCTAGCTGGAACCTTCCCGGGGGCCGGGACTTTCCGGCGGACCTTGGAACGTCCCCGCTAGGCGTGCTTGGTGGAGTGCTTCGTGCCCTTCTTGCCCTTCTTGCCCTTCTTGCGCTTGGTCGAGCCGCTACAAGGCTTCCCCATGGTGATGTTGTAGCTGGCGGCCTTACCAGAATGGGCCCCAAAGACGGCATTCGAGATCTGGGGTGCCTTGCAGATGTTCTCGTGCCGGCCGGTGACGACAAGGATTCCCTTGCTGCCGCCGTTGATCGTGAGGGTGAAGCTCGACACCGGGGCGTCGGGGACCGTCCCGAACGTCGACACGAGATGACCGCCGGAGACGGACGTGGTGGCGCGCAGGTCCAGGGCGATCGGGCCGCGCAGCGGCAACAGCAGCGTCGGCAGCGTGCGGATCTGCTGGCCGGCACTGTTGAACCGGATGCCCTGGACGAGGTAGACGGGGCCGCTGATCGGCGATGACAGCAGCGGCGAGGTCGCCGTCGCGCTGCCCACGATCGTGTTCGCCGGGCATCCGACCGCGCCACCGTGCACGGCCGTGGCGACGGCATACGGGCAGACCACGCTCGAGTTCGTCGGATCCAGCGCCAGCGACAGTGGGAGGGTCACCCGGGCGGACGCGATGTTCGCCTGTCCGGAATCCTGCTTCACGGTCGCGACGAGGGTCGGATGCCGGCCGCTGGTCGTCTGGCCCTTGCCCGTCAGCTTGATGCCGAGCGAGGGGAAGAAGGGCAGCGACTGGCAGGAGCCGACCTGGAACGGGGAGGAGACGGGCGCGCTGGCACCGCCGACCGAGGTGATCGTCGCCGTGATCGCCATCGGGCTGCACGACGTCGGATTGATGATGAAGTTCGGCCGGTTGAGCGTCAGGTTGATTGTCTGGATGCGCAGCGGCACCCCGTCGAGGATGGTCGGGAACGGATCCGACACGGCGGTCACGTGCGCGTCGGTCGGATCGATCCGCAGGGACTGGCGCACGACCACGGTCCCGAGGTTGTAAGGCCCGGCGATTGCCGGCACCACGGTCGCGAGGCCGTAGGCGCCGCCGTTGTACGGGCCGGTCAGATACACCGGACCGGACAGGAACAGCGGGTGCGACCCGGCTCCGGAGCCGACGGTGGCCACGCCGACCTGCGAGGCGGCGCTGCACGTGCCGGCAGCCGCGTTGGCGTTCGGACACAGCGGCACACTGCCGACGTTGGCGAACAGGCCGGGCGGCAGGGTGGCGGTCAGGCCCGAGAACTCCTGGTCGGCGTCCGTCCGGGTGAACGTGAGGCTGAACGGCGAGTACGCGCCAGCGGTCGGATTCGTCGTCCCGGCCGAGAAGGACGGGGCGAACGGCGACCCGTTGCAGCCGGTGATGTTGAAGGACGAGGACGGAGTCGCGTCGGCACCGCTGCCGGGCGAGCTCCATGGGGTGATGTCAGACGTCGTGGTGAACGTTCCGCAGCTTTCGGGGTTGGCCAGCGCGGCCAGCGGCCCGCTGAACAACCTCAGGTTCAGGTCGCTGAACGGCAGCTGCGGGTTCTGGTCGAACGTGGTCGTCAGCTGACCAGTGTTCGGGTCCGGCGTCACCTGGCCAGCCAGGTTGAGGGTCACGTTGTCCCCCGCGGCTTCGATGAACAACCTGTACATCTGCCCCGGAATCGGAGCGCCGATGTAGACCCCTCCCGTCAGCTGGTCAGGCAGCAGCGGCGTCGTGATGGCCACGGTCCCGACCTTGGACGCATCAGGACAGCTGTCGGTGGCGAACTGGGCGTCCGTGCAGCCTGCCAGCCCGTTGGCCACCGCCGGCGAGAGCGCGGTGCCGGCGGGCAGCGTGACGGACACGTTCTGCACCGTCGGGGTGGCCAAGCTATACGGCTGCTCGTTCTGGGGGACGCTCAGGTCGATGTCGTACCCGGCCGGGGTATCCGCCTGCGAGGTGTCGGGCCCGGCGGTCAGCGTCGGCGACATGCCCAGCAAGTTGCACCCCGTGGCCGCCGGCACCGAGGTCGTGGTGGTACTGGAGTCGCCCTCGTAGGAGTCGGCGGTAACGCTGACCGTCTGGCCAGCCGAGCAGTTGGTCGAGTTGGTCATGAACGGCGCTTTGGATACGGCGGTCGCTTGGCAGCTCTCGCCGATCTCGCCGCACCGTTGCGAATCGTGGCTCGGATCTCCCGGCACGCCCCACAACGTCAACGTACTGCCCTCGAGGGTCAGCAGGGTCGAGGCCGAGCTGAGCGTTCCCGTCAACTGGCACGTCGAGGAGACGCAGTTGGTCGACCCGGGCGAATGGACATCGACCTCGATCGTGATCGTGGCGATCAGCAGCGTCCCGGACAGCGTCGCGACGTGTCCCGGATCAGGCTGCATGTTGAAGATCGGGATCGGCGCCGATACCGTCGTGGCCAGGTGGACGACCGGCTCCCCGGCCTGATGCGTGAATTGAAGGGGTTCTTGCAGCTCGAGCTGGTTCGACGAACCTGGGAAGAACGCCACGGTGTCCGTCTCGTAGTCGGGGGTGCCGAAAGTACCAATGGTGATGTTATTGCCCCCGGCGAAGCCCTCAAAGCCGGCCGAGCTGGCCACATCGATCGTTTCGTCGTAGACGAGGTCCCCGCTCATGTGCTCGTAGTACATCCCCGACAGCGGGCAGAAGGTGTCGTTCGTGGGCAGCGATGTGTTTGGCCCACACGTCGATGGCACTGGCCCTCCGGTCAGCGCCGTGATCGTGTTGGTGGAGGCGTCGATGCCGGTCACTGTCGCGTGCTCGGCCTGGCCTCCCGGCTGCGTGTCGCACGGTGTCGCGGTGACCCCGCAAATGGTCAGGTAGTCCCCGTTGTTGATCCCTGCCGTAGAGGCGACGGTGAAGCTCACGTACTGACAGAGCTCGTAGCACGGGCCCACGTTTTCGGTCAGCGTCGTGGGACCATTTGTTGCGGCCGTCAGCGTGGTCTGGCTTCCCGGGGAGGTGATGAACGACGCGTTCAGGACCCCCACCTGTGCGTCGGCGGGACAGTTGAAGTCCTGGAAGTCGTTGTCGGTGCACCGCGGGATCGCCTGCGGGTCGCCGACCTCTCCCGGGGGCAGGCTGATGCTGACGTCCTTCAGCTGGCCCACGGTATTCCCGAGCGCGTTCGTGTTCAGCGTGAAGCCGGTCGAGAAGTCGGAGTGCGCGCCGGCCTGGCTGCTCGACGAGGAGCTCGTGAACGAGCCGGCGCAGATGCCGAACGCGTTCGACGGCGTGGCGCACTGCGCGAGCGCCGAGGGCGCGGCGAGCAACCCAACGAACAGCGTGCCGGCGGTCAGCGACATCAGACTGAACAGCTTCGTCTTGGCGGTAAGCGTGTGCATGCGGGTCATGAGTTCGGTGGTCCTCATCTTCATCACCGCTCCCGTGCTTGACGTCGGACGGTGGCTCGTCGCGTGGCCTTCTGTCGCGTTGTTGCCTTTTGTCGCGTGGTCGACTTCTTCTTCGCCTTCCCGTGGGTCAGGGTCAGCGAGGCGATGTCAATCTGGTTGCTCTCGGAGTAGCTGACACTGATGTGGACGACCAGCTTGTGCTTGCTGGCGAGGGCCTTGCGGGCCGCCTTTCCGAGATGCAGGGTCAGCTTGGCGGTGCCTCCGTCCGTGGTGAAGAACGAGTGGTCGGCGGTGGACAGCGTCTCGGTGGCGCCCTTGATCACGGCCGACGCCACCGCGCTGACCTTGCCCGCCTCGCTGGCGTGCACCGTCACGGTCAGGCTGCCCGTCTTGGCGAACTTCTTGCGCGCCGCGGCCGAGATCGAGTTGACGCTGAACGTCGCCGGCCCGGGGTTGGGCTCGACCAGGGTGCTGCTCGACGGAGTCGAGAAGAACACCGTCGGAGCGACCGACGGGCGGCACGTGTCCGCCGAGCTGCAGGGCGGAGCGGGCGCGGCCGGAGCCGGGAAGCCGCCACCGACCCGGGCATCGTAGATGTCGTCGTAGCCGTCGGTGTCCTGGGGCACGAGCTGGTCCTCGGTGGTGAAGAAGACGTCATTGCCCGTCGGCGTGGTGCTCCCGAGCGCGCTCCCGGTGGTCGACAGGCCGTCGGAGATGAGATACACGCACCCGTTTGCCTGGGCACAGCTGCCCGTTCCGTTGGCCTCCCACTCGTACACGTTGCTGACGAACGTCAGCCCGCCGAACAGACCGATCGGAATCGGCGGAGCGCCGATCACCCCCGGCGTCAGCGGGTCCGGGCTGTCGAAGAAGATGCGGTTTCCGTCCGAGCTCATCGGCACGCCATCGCCGGGCGGGCCATAGGTGCCGCCGCCGCTGGCGCCGAGGCCGGCGCTGCCCGTGGCGGTGACGCCGCTGGGCGTGCACGACACGCACGAGACCGTGTTCGTCGCAGTGACGTAGCGGTAGACCTCAAACGGCGGTCGCTGGATGACCTGGTCGCCCGAGAAGTGGGGGAAGAACAGCCCGATCCCACTGTCGGTCACGAGCAGGTCGGTTGAGTCCGGAATGCCCACGATCGTCGCCGACTCATTGATGAACGACGGCGTCACGATCTCGATCGTCCGCCCGACCAGGAATCCCGCGCTGCTGGTCACCGGGATCGACACGGGCTCGTCGTCGGCCTCGGAAGGAGTATCCGCGGTCAGCGTCGTCGTCGGCCCCGATCCGTTCTGCCCCGTGAGGTTGGCCGTCGATTCGAACACCAGCACGCTGCCGTCTGGCGTCGGAATGGCGGCCCGGGAGGTGTCGGGCTCGGCCGTCAGCGCCTGGCTGTCTCGGTTGTCGCCGGGGACGCCGCTGCCGAGCGTCGCGATGAACGTCGTCGCGCCTGTCGCGGTGTTGAACACATAGAAGTTGTCGTTGCCCGACGTCGCGCTTGTCCCGTCCGCGCCGGTGTTGGACGCGAGCACGCCCTTGGCGATGAAGTACACCTGTGACCCGTCATTGGAGATCGCGGTGATCCCGACGAGGTTGCCGTCGGTGCTGGGATCGCCGCCGTCGGAGATCGGGGTCACCGCCATCGTGTTGGTGTTGAACTCGTAGAGCTCGTTGTCGGTGCTCGTGTCGCCACCGAGCCCCTCGTTGCTGGTGAAGAACACGAGCGAGCCGTCCTGGGAAGCGCCTTCGTAAACAGCCTGGCCGGACGCGGTCGGATTCGCATCGAGCTGCGTCGTCGTGCTGTCGGCGAGGTCGCGCATGTAGAGATGCGCTGGCCCCACGCCCTCGGCGCCGCCGCCGCCGCCCTCGAAGGTCGGAGGGCTCTCGAAGAAGACCTTCGTCCCGTCGCTCGAGATCGAGTTGGTAGTGGTGCCGTAGTAGTTGGCGGGCAGGAACGGCTGGTCGAGCCAGTTGCCATTGCCGGCGATCGCGCCGTCGGGGCTGATCAGGCTATCGACCGTCTCCCCGGACGCGTGGGCGTTCACCAACGCGCTCACGTCGATATCGGTCGCATCCGGAATGCCCGAGATCGTGGCGGTCTCCTGATCCGACCCGGTACCGACTGAGATCGTCTGGCCGACGTTGAAGAGGTTCGTTGAGGCGACGGGAAGATCGGTCGCGCCGACGCTCGTACCCGACGTCAGCGTCGTCGAGGTGACGTTGACCAGGGTGGTCGTGCCGGCCGAGATGTTGCGGTCGTAGAGGAACTCCGCCGGCGTGTTGAGGCTGGCAAGACCGGTGGCATCCGCGGTCAGCTGCTCCGGCGTATCGAAGAGGGTGCTGTTGCCGTCGGGCGTGGTCGCGTCCCAGGTCGCCGTATCCGGGTTGGTGCCCGCTCCGGGGAACGGACCCTGTGTGAGCCAGCTCAGCGCGCCTGATGCGCTCTGTTCGTAGAGATCGAAGTAGACGGTGGACCCGCCGCCAGGCGGACGATTGTCGCCCGCAGCGTACGAAGAGGGCGTGATGTAGATCGTCTTGGTCAGATCGCTGCTCCACCACATCGGCTGCTGCTCCTCAAGCAGACCCTCGAGCGGCGTGGGCGGCGTGGGAGTCTTCGGGGTCGTCTGCCAGCCGGTGGGCGTGCGCGCGGACTGGTACAGCGTGGACGCGGCCGACGTCGCGCCGCAGCAACCCCCGATCGCCTCCCAGTTCACGGAGTTGCCATCGGTCGAGGCGATGCCGGCTCCTACCTCCTGCCCGTTCTTGTCGAGGGGGGTGACCATCTCGTAGCCGCGGCCGTCGGGCAGCGCTTGTGCGGCCGCAGGCAGAGCCAGAGCGACTAGAGCGCACGCGGACAGCAAAGCGAGCACGAGCGTGGTGGCCGCTGTCAGCACGCGCCCTAACCACCGACGCCCGTCCGTGTGCTGAGCCCTTTCGACAGGATCCAGCGCTCGAGAAGCCGATTGCGTCCAATGAGAGTTCATCGAATCCACTCCTCCTCGCCCTCTGGCGTGCACGCCGCGCCAGCACAAACACATGGCTATTTCTCAACGGCTGCGGGCACCATACACGGGCACGTTCTCTAAAGTCAAGCCTTGTGTTTGTTAACGAATGAAGCCGACCCGGCGCACGTGCGGCTCGCCGAGCGCGATGGGCGGCCTGGTTGACCGCACCGCAGGACGCGCGACAGGGGGCACAGATCGCTCTGCGTCCCGCCGGCGCGACTGGCGCTTTGGTTAGGCGGGGACCGGCGCGAACACGAGCGCCCGCGACTCGAGCTCAGGTCCGAGCTCGGCAAGCTCAGCCACGTCGCCTTCCTCGACGGCGGCCGAGATGGCCTGGAACCCGGCCCCGACCAAGAGCTCGACCTGCATCCGGAGGAGCTCCGACTGGTCGCATCGGCGGGCTAGCTCGTCCATCAACAGGGCGACCAACCGCCGCCGGCTGGCGTCCCTTCTCCGCAGCAGCTCGTGGTCGCCCCGGAGGACCTCGACGAAGCAGAAGCGGGCCTCGTTCGGGCGGGCGGTCATACGTTCGAGCAGCGTGTCCCGGGCCAGCCTGAGCGCATCCCGGTAGTCGGACTCGGCGGCAAACGCTGCGACGAAGTCGTCGTAGATGCTCCGTGACACCTCGTCGTAGGTCGCCCTCAGGCAGCTCTGCGCGCTCGCGTAGTGAGCACCGAGGTCTGTGAGCGATAGTCCCGCCTCAGCGCACAGGCGATCCGCCGTCAGGGCATCGACTCCGTCCGCACCGACGATGGCCAGCGCGGCGGTGCGCAGCCCGGCACAGGTCGGACAGTCTGGGCTACAGGGCGTCTCGGGGGCTCCTCGAATCGGGGCATACTAGTACGGCTCAGGCTTGCACACAAGCGCGTTTTCGGATATAACTAAAGCGTCCATCCAGGGACGGGCAGCTGCCTGCGTTCGACTTGAACCCGGGCGGTCTGTGTTCGCCATCGACCAGGGATACGTGTATGTTTAGAGTGATGCAATCTGGGGCGAAACCGCGCCAGCGGGGCTCTCATCAGCTTCCACCCGGGCGTCATGGTCTCTCTCGGCAGTTCGTCGAGGACAACCAGCGTCAGCGGATCCTCGACGCCGTCGCAGACGTGGTGAGCCTGGTCGGTTACCAGGCTATGAGCGTGGAGGACGTGGTGACCACGGCCGGCGTCTCCCGCCGGACGTTCTACGACCACTTTGGCGGGAAGGACGACGCATTTTTGACCGCTTACGACGTGATCGGGGCCACGCTGGTGGCGTATGTGCGCGCCGCTTACGACGCCAGCAGGACCTTCAGCGAAGGCGTCGTCGCCTGCCTGAGGGCGTTCCTGGAGGGCGTGGCCTCAGAGCCGCACTACGCCGACATGTGCATCGTCGAGGCACTGGCCGCAGGTCCAGCCGCGATCGAGCGCCGGAACGGCGTAATGAACGCGTTTGCGCAGCTTCTGCGGCAGGGCGCCGAGACGGTCGTCGGTGGGATTCGCCCCCCGGATCTGATCGCCGAAACGATCGTCGGCGGGATCTATGAGATCGTCTACTCGCGGGTCATGCAGGGGAAGACCTCGGAGTTGCCCGCGCTCCTTCCCGACCTTGCCTACTCGATGATGATCCCCTATCTCGGGCACGAGGCCGCTGAGAAGGAGGTGCGGCGGCTGACGGCCGACGCATCGCCGCAGAGCGGCGAGTCGCTCACGCCCCTCTCGTCGAGCTGAGCCCGCGCTCCGCGCGTCTCCGTAGTTTTGTCCACCTCCCAGCGGGATTACTCGGGTGCTGCCCGGCGTGATCGCCCGTAACGTTCACGCATGACTCCAAGCGAGATGCTCGACCTGTCCCGGGATGAGTGCCTGCGTCTGCTGGCGTCCAACACCTTCGGCAGGCTGGCTGTGAACACGGCCGACGGCCCTCCCGTCATCCGTCCAGTCAACTACCTGTTCGATCAGCCGTCCCAATCGGTCGTGTTCCGGACCGCGCCCGGCTCCAAGCTCCACGCTCTGACGCGATCGACCAATGCCGCATTCGAGATCGACGGCATCGACGAGAGCTCGCGAACGGGCTGGAGCGTGATCGTCCACGGCGTAACCGACGAGATCTCGGACCCGACCGAGATCCGGCGCCTCGACGGCCTCGGCGTGGAGCCGTGGGCGCCCGGGCGCAGGCCCCATTGGGTCCGCATCCGGGCCTGGACCGTCTCGGGCCGGAGGATCGCACCGGCCCCAGCCGATGCCACAGACCGCGCGCCTTCACGGTAGGGCGGAGGGACTCTCTGCTTGCTACTTTGCTGATCCTGTGCTAACTTGCAAGCAGTGATTTCTCCCCCCGCACCACACAAGGAGCAAACGATGAGCACCACCGGAACCCCGTACGACACGCAAGCCGCGTTCGACCAGCTCGGGGAGCTGGGCGAGCAGTTCGTGGCCGCCAGCCGGAAGGCCGGCAACCTCTATCTCGACGCCTATGAGAAGACGGTTGACCGCGCGGTCGATCTCGAGCTCAAGCTCGCCGGCCTGACGAAGCAGGAGTGGCTCAAGGACGTGATCGAGGCACAGGCCGACATCGCCCGCGAGATCGCCGAGTCCTACACCAAGACCGCCCGCAGCCTGTTGAAGTAACGAGCGCCCCGCACGCCGTGCCTTCGCCAAGCCCCTCGGGGCGCGTCCTCGACAGCTGGATCGACGGCTTGACGGTGACGGTCGAGGGCACGGCGCGCTGCCTCGCTCAGGCGCTCACCGGCGGCCCGCCCGACGTGGCGAGCTGGCTGGCGCTGGCCTCGACACGGAGGCCGCCGACTTGGAGCACCCCGCACGAGATCGTGTTCGACGCGCCGCTGGCGCGCCTGCGGGACTTCTCGGCGGCGAGGCGCCGGAGTCGCGTGCCCGTGCTCGTTCTTCCGCCGCAGGCCGGGCACGACTCGTGCGTGGTCGACTACTCGGGCGAGCAGAGTCAGATGCGCACGATCCTCGAGGCGGGATTCGCGCGGGCCTTGACGCTCGACTGGGTCGGGGCAACGCCGGCGACCAGGGACGCCTCGATCGACGAGTATCTCGACGTCGTCGACCGCGCGGTCGAGCACTGCGGCGGCTGCGTGAACCTCGTCGGTGACTGCCAGGGCGGCTGGCTGGCCACCATCTACGCCGCGCTGTGTCCCGACCGTGTGAACACGCTCACGCTGGCCGGGGCGCCGATCGACTTCCACGCCGGCGAGCCGATCATCCACCAGATGCTGCGCGGTCTGGCCCCATGGGGAGATCTGTGGTTCTACGAGTCGCTGGTGGCGGCGGGCGACGGCGTGCTCAGGGGCGAGTACATGCTCGCGGGCTTCGTCGCGATCCAACCCCGCGACGAGATCTCGCGCCAGACCGAACTGCTGCTGAATCTGCACGACCCCGGCCACGTGGCCCGCTACCAGGAGTTCGAGGATTGGTTCAAGCACACCAAGGACATCCCGGGTGCGTTCTACCTGTGGATCGTCCGCCATCTGTTTCGCGACAACGAGCTGGTCACAGGCGAGCTGGCTGCTCGAGGCAGGCGCGTCGACCTGGGCAGACTCGAAATGCCGCTGAACCTGCTGGCCGGCGCCGCTGACCACATAACCCCGCCCGACCAGGTGTTCGCCATCGCCGACCACGTTTCGACCCCGGCGGACCTGATCCGGCGAGACGTCGCGCCCGGCGGCCACCTGGGTCTGTTCATGGGCCATCAGGCTCTGCGCGAGCACTGGCCGCCCCTGTTGGGCGAGGTGCTGCGGCATTCCTGAAGTAGGTCCGGCTACCTCGCCGTCCACCCCAGGTCCATCGTCACCGGCACGCCGCTGAAGGCCCGGCCGGCCGGTCCGGCGAGGAACGCGACGACCTCCGCCACTTCGGAGGGCTCGATCAGCTGCTTGACGGCGTGAGGGGCGAGGATGACCTCTTTGAGCACGCGCTCCTCAGGCAGGCCGTGAGCGCGCGCCTGGTCGGCGATCTGGGATTCGACGAGAGGCGTGCGGACGTACCCGGGGCAGACCGCGGTCGCAGTGATCCCGGACTCGGCGCCCTCCAGGGCCAAGGTCTTGACCAGGCCGACCACGCCGTGCTTGGCGGACACGTAGGCCGCCTTGAACGGCGAGGCGACGAGCCCGTGGGCGGAGGCGATGGCGATGAACCGGCCGGCGCCGCTCTCCCGGAGCGCGGGCCAGGCCGCCCTGGCCAGCAGAAAGGGGCTGGTCAGCATCAGCGCGATGATCGTCTGCCATCGCTCCACGGGGAAGTCCTCGATCGGTGCGACGTGCTGTACGCCGGCGTTGGCCACGACCACGTCGAGGCGGCCGAAGCGCTCGAGCGCCGCGGCCACGGCGTCGGCGTTGGCCTGGACGACGGTCAGGTCGGCGCCGTGAGCGACGCCCGGCCCTTGCGGATCGGGCTTCAGATCCACGGCGAGCACGCCCATCCCGGCCTGGTCGAGGCGGGCCGCGATCGCGCGTCCGATCCCGCTCGCCGCGCCGGTGACGAGCGCTGCCGGACGATCGGCGGTCATTTCGAACCCGCCCGGTCGCTCGAGCTGCGCGACGCGGAGCGGCGGGACCCCGAGCGCGGCGGCCGGGACCCGGATCGCGGCGCCCGGGACCCCGAGGGCGCGCGCGGCGAGGCGGCGACGAAGGCCTGATAGACCTCGCGCAGGGCCGAGCGCTGCCGCGCGGTGAGCAGCGGATCCCGGGCGATCGCGTCGAGCACGGCGCTTTCCTCAGGGTCCGCTCCGGGCGGCGAAACCCCCGCCTGCTCGTAGAGCGCGTCGGCCGAGACCTTGAGCGTCCGGGCGATGGCGTCGAGAACCTGCTCGGACGGAGCCCGCAGGCCTCGTTCGATCTGGGACAGGTACGGGTTCGAGATGCCGGCCAGGTCGGCGAACCGCCGCATCGACAGCTCGGCGAGCTCGCGTTGCTGGCGGATGATCTCCCCGAGTGCGGTGGCGGAGCGGTGGGCCATACGGCCTGATTAAAGCCGCTACACGAGTATCCGGTTGGCTCAGACTCGTGAGGGTTCACGCGGTGAGGACGACGCCGCGCGGGCAATCGATGTCAGGGCGCTCGCCTCTGGATTTGCTGAGGGCTGCCAGCGACGTTTCTTCGCCACTCCTAGTCGGGGCGGAGTCGGGCGGATTGAGGGAGGCTGCGCGTAAAACGGGAACATGCGAACATGCGTCCCGTTTTACGCGCAGCCTCAAAACCGTCGCGCCCACCTCTTGTCCGGCGCATCGTCCGCTTGTGATGCGACCACAACAAATCGGGTGGGCAGGGCGTTTATGCAACGTCCTCTAACCGACGCGGGTCGGCCACGCGCTGGACCGTTCGCGAGTGACAGGCGAGTCAGCGTCGGAGGTAACCTGACCGAACCGGATACGCACTAAGCCGCTACATCTCCTGGCCGCCGTTGACGCTGACCACGGCCCCGGTGATGAAGGACGAGTGATCGGAGGCGAGGAAGTGGACCACGCGCGCGACCTCATCCGGGCGCCCGAGCCGGCCGACCGGGATCTGAGACTTGATCCGGTCCAGGACTTTCTCAGGGACGTGCTCGAGCATCTCGGTGGCGATGAACCCCGGCGCCACGGCGTTGACGGTTATCCCGATCGAGTCCTCGCTCAGCTTCTCGGCCCGGGCGAGCTGGAAGCACGCCTCGCGGGCCAGGGTTTTGGTCAGCCCGAACAACCCCGACTTGGAGGCCGCGTAGTTGGCCTGCCCGATGTTGCCGATCGAGCCGATGATCGAGCTGATGTTGATGATCCGGCCGGTCCCCCGCTCGATCATGTGCGGGAGCGCCGCCTGGCTCATGAAGAACGCGCCGGAGAGGTTGACCGCGATCACCTTGTACCAGTCCTCGTCGGTCATCTTCAGCACGGTCTTGTCGATCGTGATCCCGGCGTTGTTGACCAGCACGTCGAGCCGGCCGTGCTGATCGATCACCTCGTTCACCGTCCGCCGGCAGTCTTCGGCCGAGCCGATGTTGCCCTGGTGGACGCTGGCTTGCACACCATGGTCGCGGAGCTCGGACAGCATCCCCTCGGCGCGCTCGGCGTCGCGGCCGTAGCCGGCGGCGACGATCGCCCCCTGCTCGGCGAAGCTCCGGGTGATGGCGGCGCCGATCCCGCGGGCGCCGCCGGTGACGAAGACGACCCGCCCGGTCATCCGCGGCCGCCGGCGGTCGCCCGGGAAGGCATCGGTGTCCGGTGGCATGACGGTGGGGGGAGATGTCGGTGTGGGTGGCGTCTCGGTGGCCATGGGTGCTATCCCTCTCTCTCTGTCTAGCGTTCTGAGCGTTCGGCCAGCCAGGCGGCGAGGTCGGGCCAGATCTCGTTGCGAGCCGCGGAGCCGGCGATCAGGCCGATGTGGCCGCCCGGGCGGTCGAAGTGGGTGATGTCCTCGCTGGTGACGAGGTCGAAGATCGGCATCGTCCCCTCGCGGGGGGCGATGTGATCGGCCCCGGCGGTGACCACGAGCAGGTTCTGGTCGATCCGGCGGAGGTCGACGCGGCGGCCGCGCAGGCGGATCCGGCCTGCGATCAGCGCGTCGTCCTGGTACATCCAGCGGATCCACTCCGACCACGCGCGTCCCGGGAAAGGCGGATTGTCGGCGACCCACTTGGCCATCGGCTGGTAGGCCTCGGGCCGAGCCGTCCCGTCGACTACGCCCTGGGCCAGGCGGCGGTAGGTCGTGAAGAAGTTCGTCACCGGCTTGAGCATCTTGTTGGCGAAGTCGATAGCCGGACCGGGGATCACCCGCCACTGCTCGGCCAACCGCTCGGTGTCGAACTCAGGGCCGGTCCAGGCGGCGTACGTCGAGCACCGCCCGTCGACCGGCATCGTGAGCACGATCAGATTCCTCACGCTCGTCTGTCCTTCGCCGCGATCCAGGCCGCAGTACATGGCGCACAACGTCGCTCCGATGCACCAGCCCATCAGGGTCAGCTCATCGGACCCGGAGGCCCGCAGCGTCTCTCGAACGGCCCAGTGCAGCTCGTCGCAGACGTAGTCCTCGAGACCCATGTCCGCGTCCTCCTCGCCGGGCACCCCCCAGTCAACGAGGAAGACGTCGAACCCCTGCTGGAGCAGGTAGTAGACCAGCGATCCGCCCGGACGCAGGTCGAAGATCTCCGGCCGGTTGATCAGCGCGAACACGAGCAGAAGCGGGACCGGATGCGACCGCTGCGAGGACTGGTAGCGGTACAGCGTCGTCCCCCGGTGCGTCCACACGACGTCGCGCGGGGTGGCTCCGACGAGCGCGTCGTCGGTCGTGAGCAGGATGTTCGTCAGCTCGACGGTGGCGGCCGGCGCCCGCCGGACCTGTTCGACCAGGCTCACCGAACCTCGCCGCGCTCGCGCGCGAGCTCGTCGCGGAGCAGCTCGACCTCCTGCAGGACTCGTTCGAGCTTGTCTTCGGTGC
The DNA here is from genome assembly GCA_963704385.1 of uncultured Solirubrobacterales bacterium. Classification (GTDB taxonomy): domain Bacteria; phylum Actinomycetota; class Thermoleophilia; order Solirubrobacterales; family Solirubrobacteraceae; genus Palsa-465. Next base: position 1,692,337 of record OY969904.1, on the reverse strand, counting down.
GGTTCAGCTGGCGGGACAGCCGCGTGATGTCGGCGCGCCCGGCCAGACGCAGGTTGCGCAGGACGAGATCGGCGAAATCGGCCGAGATCCGGGTCAACGCGGCGACGTTCTCGGCGCTCATGGCCAGCAGCTGGCCGAAGCTCGGCTTGGCCACCGACTGCTCGAGCGCCTTGGCCATCTGCGACTCGGCCTGCTCGTAAACGGCGCGGAGCTCGTCTCCTAGCTGGGGCCCGTCGTTGCGTTGATCGGCCATGTGTCGAAGGTACTCCCCCCACGGGAGACGCCATCAATGCGCACCCCCGATGAGGACTCGTAGTCTTGTCCAGCCGGGCGACGCTGTCAATCGGTCTGGGGGCGCAGGCTGGCGGTCGCTGAGCACGCTCACGCGCCGCTGAGGTCGCGGCGCTCGAACAGGAGGATCGCGGCGACGGCCGCGACGAGGGCGATGGCCAGCATCACGCCCGCGGCGAGCCCCTTGAACGGTTGTGCGGGCACCAGCCCGACGTGAGCGAACGGCGTCGCGTGGACCAGCCACTTCGGCGCTCCCAGCAGCGAGCCGAACAGCTGCCACAGGAAGGCCACCGCGACCAGGCCGTATCCGATCCCCACGGTGGCCCGGGGTACGACGGCGTAGGCCAATGCGGCGATTCCCAGGAACAGGAGCGAGGCGGGGAGACAGTTGAGCGCGGCCTCGAGCATCTTCGCCAGCGACAACGAAACGCCCTGCGAAACCGCCCCGAGCCAGGCGAAGGTTCCGGCCGCCAGCGAGATCGCCAGCGCGGCACAGGCCGCGAGCCCGAGCCTCCCGCCGAGCCAGCGGCGGCGCGCAATCGGGAGGGCCAGCACCGTCTCCAGTTCCCCATCGGCCTCCTCGTGACGGGCGGCGGCGATCTGCGAGACCGCGAACAGGCTGACGGCCAGGACGAAGAACAAGAACGAGAAGGCGATGTAGCCAGCGGGATGCAGGATCGAGCCCGAGCCCAGCTTGGCCAGCTCGCGATCGAGCTGTTTGGAGATCCCGGCCGAGGAGATGCTCTTGGAGATGATCCCGATCACGAGCGCGAGCGCGGCGACGCTCGTGAGCCACACGATCAACCCCGAGCGCTCGCCGCGCAGGGCCAGAGCGGTCGGCGAGGACAGCAGCGCCGTCCTGGGGGGCGCGCTGTCGTGCGCCGCCAGCAGCCCGCTGCCGACGTCGCGCCGGGCGGCGATTCTGGCCGCGGCTGCCAGCATCAGCGCGCTGGCCAGCACAGGCAGCACGATCACGAGCGGCTGGGCGCCGGTGAATGGGCGCAGCTCCTCGGACCACCCCAGGGGAGTCAGCCATCGCAGCCAGCCGAGGTGGCTCGACGTGTCGGCGATCACCCGTAACAGGAAGCACAGCCCGACCACACCTCCCCCGAGCTCGAGCGCGACCCGGTGCGAAGGCGCTAACTGCGAGGCCAGCGCGCCGACCCCCGCGAACACGGGCACGACCGACGCAACCGCCAGCGCCAGGTACGCCGATCCCCCGGTCGGCAGTCCGCCGACGAGCAGGCCAGCGAACGCGGCCAGCCAGAGGACCGCGGTCCCGACCAGGATGGCGGCGATAGACGCGGCGAATGCGGTGTCCCGCGCGACCGCGCCGGCGAGCACCAGCTCCGCCCGGCCGGCGTCCTCCTCGGTCCGCAGCGCGCGGACGGCGGCCAACAGGCCGAACACGGCCGCGAAGATGGCCAGCGTGCCGCCGACGCGCCAGGCCGTGTAGCCACGGACGGTCAGCAGGTCGTAGGCCTTGCCGTAGAACAGCACGACCGCCTTGTTGTGGGCGAAGCTACGGGCGAAGGCGATTCGCTCGGCCACCGTGGGATAGGTGTGGCGATAGGCGACCGGCTGGATGTACGAGACCAGGGCGAAGATGTAGAGGAAGGCGATCGTCCGCGCACGGGCGTCGCGCAGAGCGCGGCGGACGAGCGCCACGAACACCCCGCTCGGCGCGCGAGCACTGAGGGAGCTAGGTCGGGCTGCGACCGTCGCCATTGTCGTAGTGGTGCAGGAAGATCTCCTCCAGCGACGGCTCGCGGCTGTGCAGGGTCTGGACGTGATGTCCGGCCAGCGCATCGAGCAGCGGGCCCATCTCTCCCGAGACCTCGAACCGCAGCGTCGAGGGTCCCGCGGGGGTGACCTTGACGCCCGGCAGCGGTGGGAGGTCGGGGACACCGGCAAAGGTCACCTCGACCGTCTCCGCGCCGAGGTGTCGCAACTCGGCCAGGGTGCCCTGGTCGACCAGCCGGCCCGCCCTGAGGATGCCAACGCGATCACACAACGCCTCGACCTCGCTGAGGATGTGCGAGGACAGGAAGATCGTCTGCCCGCGCTCCTTGGCCTCACCGACGCTCTCCCGGAACGCCATCTCCATCAGCGGATCGAGTCCGCTCGTGGGTTCGTCCAGCAGGAGCAGGTCAGCCCGGGTGGCGAGAGCGGCAACGAGCTGCACCTTCTGGCGGTTGCCCTTGGACAGCGCGCGCACCTTCCTGTCGGTGTCGAGCTGGAAGCGCTTGACCAGCACACCGCGATAGTCGCGGTCAACGCCGCCGTGCAGGCGTCCGAGGAACTCGAGCGTCTCGGCTGCGGTCAGCGCCGGCCACAGGAACGGCTCACCGGCGACGTACGCGACCCGGCGGTGTGCGGACACCGGATCGCCCCAGCAATCAATGCCGAACAGCTCGGCCGTACCGCTGGTGGGGCGGTGCAAGCCGAGCAGCAGCCGGATCGTCGTCGTCTTCCCCGCGCCGTTCGGTCCCAGGTAGCCATAGACCTCGCCCTCGGCCACCGTCAGGTCGAGCGCGTCCAGCGCCAGCGTGTCGCCATAGCGCTTGGACAGCTGCTCAGTCCGGATGGCCGCCATCGACGTGGACGGTACGCCCGGCGCGTGGCCGTCGTCGGCATCGAGCGTCGCAGACAACGCGTCAGTACCGCGCGAACCGTTCGACGTCCTCGTCGAAGCCGGCGAGGATCTCGTCCGACAGGGATGGCCGGGTCGCGTCGATGGCGGCGAGGAAGTCATTCTCGGTCGCTCGGTGGGCGCGCCCTTCGAAATGCTCGCGCTCGAACGCGTGCTGAGCTGCCTTACGCGCAGCAAACTCAATGTCGGCCGGGGTAAACAGCGCGCTGGCCCCGACGAGCGCGTCAAGATCCACCTCGGCGTCGGTGATCTCCTCCACGTACCGGCTCCAGATCGCGCTTCGGGCCTCGGCGTCGGGCTTGCCGACGGGGAGCACATAATCAAAGCGGCCGGGCCGCAGGAAGGCCGGATCCAGCCTGCTCACCCAGTTGGTCGCGCACACGAGGAGATGCTCGGAGAGATCGCGCATGCGCGGGATCTGTTTCAGGAATTCGTTGGTGATGCTGGGGCTGACCTTCCGCTGCTCGGTCCGGGCGGCGGCCAGATCCTCCACCTCGTCGACGAATATCACCGCCGCGGCGAGGTCACTGCGTACGCGGGCGAAGCACTCGGCCAAGAGCTTGGCTTCCCGCTCGGGTCCCTCGCCGGCGACCTCCGACGCGTCTATCTCTACGAACGGCCACTGGAGCCGGGAGGCGATGCCCTTGGCGAAGGTCGTCTTACCCGTTCCCGGCGGACCGAACAAGACGATCGCCTTGGGCGGCGAGACCGCGTGGCGAGCGGCCAGCGCGGGCTCCGCGAGAGGCAGGATGACCCGTCGCTCGATGACCTGCTTGGCCTCATCGAAGCCCCTGAGGTCGTTCCACAGGCCGGGGGCGATCATGTGGGCGCCGAGCTCCTCGAGGGCCGCCGGCACCGCCCCGCCGTCAGCCGGCAGCTCGCGCTCGAGGCAGCGGGCCTCGGGCCTCGAGCGGTACCCGCAGCGCTCGAGGCGCCCCGGCGCGCCATCGTCGTCCAGGACGATGGCGGTCAGCTTTCGGGCGCCGTCCCGGGCCAGCTTGGCCTCGAGCTCGGTGACGAGCTGCCGGGTCAGCTCGTCCTCGTCCACGTGGGACGACACGGTGACGAGGTGGATCAAGCCGAGCGGCCCCGCGACGCTACCGATGGCCACCCCGATCACGTCGTCTCCGCGCAGGGCAACCAGCGTCGACGAGGCTTCCGAGGTCATCAGTTCGACCGCCTGGTCGAGCGCCAGGCCGTCGGGTCCGCCGGTCGTACGGCCCGCGCGCTCCCACAGCTGCAGGATCGGCGACAGGTCGCCGTGTCCGTAGGGCCGGATTGTCGCCCCCACGGCCGAGACCACACGCGAACCTGCCGCCGAAGTCACAGCTCCTGCACCCCTACGGCTGAAAGACGATTCTGGCCGCGACCCGGCCGGCCTCCACGTCGGCGATCGACTCGTTGACGTGATCCAGAGGTCTCACCTCGTGGATCACCCTCGTCTTGCCGGCGCGGTGCAGCTCGAAGACCTCTCGAAGGTCGGCGCGCGTTCCCACGATCGAGCCGACGATCGTGATCCCGTTGAGAACGGTCTCGAAGATCGGCAGGCTCACCTCGTTGTCAGCGGGCAGAGCCACGAACACGAGCGTCCCCCCTCGGCGCAGCGAGCCGTAGGCCTGTTCGAAGGCCCGCGGTGACACCGCCAGGGCGATGGCCTGGTCGGCGCCGCCGAGATCCTGGATGGCCTGCACCGGATCCTCGTTGGCGGCGTTGACGGTGAACTCGGCTCCGAGCTCGCGAGCCAGCTCGAGCTTCTCGTCGATCAGATCGACGGCGATCACCCGGCCACCGGCGATCGCGGCGTACTGGATGGCCAGGTGCCCAAGCCCGCCGACGCCGAACACCGCGACCAGATCGCTGGAGCGGGTGCCGGCCACCTTGACCGCCTTGTAGGTGGTCACACCGGCGCATGTGAGCGGGGCGGCGTCGTAGGGGTCCAGGCCGTCCGGCACCTTGACTACGTACCGCGCGTAGGCCACGGCGTACTCACCGAAGCCCCCGTCGATCGAATAGCCCATGTTCTTCTGGTCGTGGCACAGGGTCTCCCAGCCCGAGACGCAGTAGTCACAGGTGCCGCAGGCATAGCCCAGCCACGGCATCGCGACCCGGTCGCCCAGCGCGACCTCGGTGACCCCGGGGCCGAGCTCGACGACGATCCCAACCCCCTCGTGACCGGGAATGAAGGGCGGCGTCGGCTTGACCGGCCAGTCGCCGTGAGCGGCGTGGATGTCGGTGTGACACAGGCCTGAGGCTTCGACCTGGACGCGCACCTGCCCAGGCTCGAGGTCGGGGTGGGGCACCTGCTCGACACTCAGCGGCTCGTGGAAGTCGTGGACGACGGCCGCGCGGTAGGTGACGGTAGACCTGTGAGCAGATCCGGGCTGTGTTTCGGTGACGGTCATCGTGGCTCCTGTCGGTGAAATGGCTACGCGTATTTCATCGTTCGTCGTGGCTGACGCCATCCGGGAACCGAGCGGCCCCGCGTCAGTATTTCTCCGCATAACACGCGACACTCCGAGGCGCTAGCCCCGGAGTGTCGGGTGATCTGGCCTTGGGGTGGTGGGCTCAGCTGACTGGAACCGGTGTCGTGCTCACAGCCGTGCGTGACCTGGCCTCCTCCTCCGCGGCCGGCCTGATGTTCAGCAGCCAGTTCAAAACCGGCAAGATGAACAGGAGTGCGCCGGACACGATCAGGATGATCCCGGCCAGGATGGCGATGCTTCCGACCTCCGCCCATCCCCAGGCGTTCAGGAGCAGGCCCTTGAGCGTCTCGCCCATGAACAGGGTCGTGCGCTGCGAGGCGAGCGTGGCGTTCTTCATACCGCCCGCGATCCATTCCTCGCTGACCTGGGAGTACGTCTTCCCGCCCGCGACCTTGTTGATGTCGGGACCGAGCTGGTCGTTGGCGTACAGCTTGGCCTGCGCGCCGGTCACCACCTGCTGTCCGGCATAGGCCTTGAGGGCAGGGTTCGTCGCCGGCTTGGGGAAGTAGATCTGCTGCGGGGCGAGTTGGTTGCGAACGACCGAATGGGCGTAGTTTCCGCCCACGATCGCGAGACTGCCGACCACGATCATCGCCGCCGCGGCGCCCGCGGCAATCCAAGTAAGACTGGTGATCTTGGCTAGAAAGGTACGCATGACACCTCCGGACCTCTGTGTGTGAACTTTCTCATCACTCAAAGTGTCCTTGGCCGGAGCAGACCGGCGCGTCCGACCTTGTCCACAGAGGTCTTGGGTGACAGCCGCACCGGGCACTGCGGGTTTATGCGGACAGTTGGCAGGCCGGAGCGGCAGCGATTGCGTATGGCCGCGAACATTGGCGATTTACCGTCGGGGGGTGACGGCGAAACGCCAAAGTTCCCCCAGCGTCCCGGGCTGGCCGGGCCCGGAGATCAGCCCGTCGCGCGGTAGTGCTCTCGCCAGATCAGCTTGTAGATGGGGATCCAGCGCGGGATCCGGTTGATCACCGGCAGGAACGGGATCAGGATGAAGGCGAGGCTGAGCGCGCCCATGACCAGCACCACCAAAATGTCGGCATTGGCGCCTTGGAACGGCTTGATCTGATACCAGAAGGTGTAGAGCCACAGCCACACCTGACCGGGGTAGCTGCCGGTTTCGTTCATGATCCCCCACTGCTCGCCGAGCAGGTGCTCGGCCATCGCGCGGTTGTCCAACACGCTGCCGTCGGCCATGAACAAAAGCGGCTTGGTGTAGTCGGTCTGGTAGAACTGCTTGCTGGTCAGGAGCGCTCCGTCAAGACCGCCGCTCTGTGCGAAGTTCAGCAGCGACGGCATCATCGTCGACAGCGGGCCGTAGTTGCCGGCGGGCACCGAGATCGAGCCGGTCGGAGTGGCGCTCGCTTTGTTCAACGCCTTCTCATAGGCGCTCGTCCACGCTGTCTGCTGGTTGGCAGAGGCGCTCTCGTAGGCGGTGACGGCGGCCTGGAGCGCGGGCTGGGCCGCGATCGCCCGCAGCGGCGCGAGCACGAAGTCCTGCGCGCTGTTTATCGGGTGGCTCACGCCTAGCCACCGTTGGGGGTGGAGGAACCACGCGTGCTGGACGCTGCCCGAAGCGTGGTTGTACGGCGGGCCGTAGCTGCCGGACTCGCTCGAGCCGTCGAGCTCGGTGGTCGCGGTGGTCACGAAATCGACCGGGTCGGTGAGCGCCCAGGATTTCACGGTCGATGGCTTCTCATCGGGCGAGGAGAACAGGATCGCCAGCACAACGACGAGCGCGAGGATCACGCCGAAGGCGATCGAGGCCTCCTTCACTAGGTCATACGGGCGGTAGCCGCCCTTCCACGTCTGGTAACGCTCGTTCTCCGCCCGGCGTTCCTCGCGGGAGCTCATGGCGGGGGACCCGCGGGCCGGGACTGCTCCCCGTCCGGGCCGGCCGGACCGGCCGCGGCAGGCGTGCCCGTCCCCGGAACAGCCGCCGGACCGCCGGCGGCGCCGTCGCCGGCGCGTGCGGCGGCCAGCTTGTCGGCCAGTTCGAACGGGGGCACGACCCCGTGCTTGCGGACGAGGAGGACGTGGGCGACAACAAGCGCCACGACCGCGGCCGGGAGCAGCAGGATGTGGTAGCTGTACATCTGGCCGAAGTTCAGGAGGTTGAAGAACGCGCCGACGCCGACAGCGTTCATCGCGTCCTTGGCCTGGGTCGAGATCCACTGGGCGTCGAAGTTCTGTTGGGAGACGTAACCGGTCAGGGCGCACGGGACCGCGACCAGGAACGTGACCGCGCCGGTGATCCACACTCGCGAGCGCCCGCCGCGCCAGGCCGCCATCCAGTACTTGCCCCACAGATGCACGACCATGAAGAAGAAGAACAGCTCGACCGACCACAGGTGCATGCTGTTAAAGAAATGGCCGGCGCTGGTGAAATGCCACCACCCCGGCCCCTTGAGGGCCAGGATCGAGCCCGACAGGATGATGACCGCGAGCGCGCTCAGCGACAGCACCCCGAACACGTAGATCCACGAGGCGACATATGAGGGCTGCTTGTCGGCCAGGAGCTTCTCCGGCGGCAGCGCGTCAACCGCGCGCTCGCGGACCCACAGCGTCCAGGACTTGTGGTGCCCGGGTGGTGGTTCGGTGACGCTCACGACCCGGTCTCCACTTCCTTGTGCTTGGGGAACGGCAGGAGGATGGCCGCGAAGAAGACCACGAACATCACCGCGATCACGATGACGTTCGACAGCGACAGCTCGATGAAATGCCAGTGGACGTAGGTCGCGTGGTGGTTGAGGTTGAAGATCGCCGCCATGCCGGCACAACCTAGCCAGCGGCACGGACACGACCATCAGGGCAAGAGCGCCAGATCGTTGCGGAGAACTACGTACTAGCTCGGCCGAGCGATCTACGAGAGCCCAAAGCAGTGGGCGTGGTAGAGCGGCCCCGGCGCGCTGTCGCCGACGTCCGGGTCCGCCGCCCGCGACGTCCTCTCCGGCCGCCCTCCGACCACGAGGATCAGCGGTTCATACACGCCGATGACGTCACCGCAGTACACGCAGCGCGGAGGCCCGCTTGGACCAGTCGGAGACTCTGACTCATTCAAGCCGCTCCACCCGGAGGGACCTTCTCCTGCGACGCCCGCCACGCCATCGGGGTCGGGCCACAGACGCCTGGCGGTGGACTACTGAGTTGGGTACTTTCTACGTAGCGCAGACGCGCGAACTGGCCCTCTGGGTCAGCTACGCTCACCACGTTCGAAACCAGCTCCTTGGGGTAACCGCCGGGGCCCGTGACCAGTCCTGACATCGACGACAAGCTACGCCGCCTGCTCGATGTTGGGAGAGCGCTGGTGGGCGAACTCGACACCGAGGCCGTGCTCGATCGGATCCTCGACGAGGCGCGTTTGATTACCGGAGCCCGGTACGCCGCGCTCGGCGCGCTCGACGAGGGCCGCGCCGAGCTGGAGCGCTTCCTGACCAGGGGGATTGACGCAGCAACACACCGCGCGATAGGCGACCTCCCCCGGGGCCGCGGAGTGCTCGGCGTGCTGATCGAGGATCCGCGCCCGCTGCGTCTCGCCGACGTGGGCGTGCACCCCCACAGCTACGGGTTCCCAGCCGGTCATCCACCGATGCACAGCTTCCTCGGCGTCCCGATCCTGATCCGTGGCAAGGCGTGGGGCAACCTCTATCTGACGGAGAAGCTCGACGGCCTCGAGTTCAGCGACGAGGACGAGGAGGCCGCGGTCGTACTGGCGCAGTGGGCCGCCACTGCCATCGAGAATGCCCGCTTGTACGAGCGGAGCGAGCGGCGGCGACACGAGGCCGAGCAAGCGGTGTGCGCGCTCGAGGCGGCGCGTGACATCGCCGACGCGATAGGCGGGGTACCTGACCTCGACCGGGTGCTGGAGCTGATCGTCAAGCGAGGCCGGGCGCTGGTGGACGCGCGCGCCGTCTTGATCATGTTGCGCTACGGCGACGAGCTCGAGGTCGCAGCGAGCGCAGGACACGCCCGCACGGCCCAGGGCAGCAGGATGCCCGTCGCCGGATCTACCTCGGGCGAGGTGCTCGAACGCGGTCGGGCGCAGCGGATCTCAGACGTGGCCAGTGACCTTCGGATCGCTGCGGAGGAGCTCGGCGTATCGAGGGCGCGGACGGCCCTGCTGGTCCCAATGCTCCATCATGGCGAGCGGATTGGTGTGCTGGCCGCGTTTGACCGGGGCGAGGACGGACGGGAGTTCTCCGAGGCGGACGAGCAGCTCCTGAGAACGTTCGCCGCGTCGGCCGCCAACGCGGTCGCGCTCAATCGGAGCGTGACCGCGGACAGGCTGCGCAGCGCGATTGTCGCCGCTGACGACGAGCGTGGGCGGTGGGCGCGTGAGCTCCACGACGAGACGCTTCAGGGCCTGGGTGGCCTCCGGGTCCTGCTTGCCTCGGCCGTCCGCCGGGGGGACCCGGAGGCCAGCGCGCAGGCGATGCAGCAGGCGATCGAGGACATCGAGCAGGAGATCGACAATCTCCGGTCGATCATCACCGATCTCCGGCCATCGCTCCTCGATGACCTGGGCCTGGTTCCGGCGATCGAGTCGCTGGTCGAGCGCAAGCGGCAGGGCGGCTTGCGGATCACGACCGAGCTCGCCCTGCCGGACGGCGAGGGCACGCTCGCTCCCGAGCTGGAGACGACGATCTACCGGCTCGCCCAGGAAGCCTTGAACAACGTCGTCAAACACGCCAGGGCCAGCAGCGTCCGCGTGCTGATCGAGGCGGACGGTTCAGACGTCGTCGTCGAGGTCGAGGACGACGGTCGCGGGTTCGACATCGCCTCGCGCACCGGGGGTTTCGGCCTCGCGGGCATTCGCGAGCGCGTGTATCTCGCCGGGGGGACGCTCGAACTGCGGTCTGGCGAGTCAGGCACGCTAGTCCGTGCCCGGCTGCCGTCTCGCCAAGCCTCCGGACCGGCGTCACGTGCCGATCAGATGGTTTCCTAGAGCGTAACGGACAAGCTGGGCTCGGCTATCCGCACCCAGCTTCCGGTGGATCCGGGCCCGATGGGTCTCTACGGTGCGCCGAGACAGGTGCAGTTTGGTGGCGATCTCAGCGCTGGTATATCCGAGCGCGATAAATCGGAGCACCTCGGTCTCGCGGGGGCTGAGGCCGTCGTTCTGGACCGCCTTGCGCAGCGCCTGGAGCCCCGTGGCCACGCGCGGGCTCACGTACTCCTCGCCGGCGGCGGCGCGCCGCAGCGCCGCCAGCAGCTCGTCGTCGGCCTTGTCCTTGAGGACGAACCCGATGGCGCCCGCGTCCAGCGCCTGCTGGGCGAAGGCGGGGCTCTCCTCCATGGTCACGACGACGATCTCCAATCCGGGCATCTCGGAGCTCAGCCGGCGAATCGTCTCCATGCTGGACCCGTTCGGCATCCTGAGATCGAGCACCAACACGTGGGGCCGCTGGGCATAAATATGGCGCATCACCGACGAGATGTCCGCCGCCTCGCCGATCACCTCAACGCCCTCTTCGTTGTCGAGCAGCAGCCGCAGGTTCCGGCGCACGGCCGTGTGGTCGTCGGCGAGGACCACCTTGATCGGCGCCGCGGCGGCATCCGGGGAATCGGACATGGGATCCGGAGCGAGGAGCAGGTATCCAGACATACCGCGAGGCTAGTGCCGGGCCGAGGACGGATACGTCGGGGAAACTGCGCCGACAGCGTGTGGGAAAGCACTGATCGGGTCGGCGGGCTCACCGATCGACCCGGCGGATGCGGATTCGACGCCTCCGCTCGTCCGTAGAAGATGCGGATGCCTCGGCACCTCCTACCGGGGACACTCACGACGATGTGCTCGACCTCGTCCACGCAGGCTGCGTACCCCTTCGAGCGCGAAGCCGACATCGTCCTGCGCGACGGCTCGACGGTCCACGTCCGGCCGGTGCGCCTCGAGGATCGGGACGCGATGCGGGCCTTCCTCGAGAGCCTGTCGCCGGAGTCGATCGCCTTCCGGTTCTTCGGGACCCCGAATCTGGCGTGGGTCACGAAGTGGTCGGTGGACGTCGACTATGCGACTCGTTTCGCCCTGGTCGCGGAGGCAGGGAGCCCGCGCACGATCTTGGCGCACGCGGCGTACATCCGCGGGGAGGCCAATACGGCCGAGGTAGCGTTCATGGTCGCCGACCCTTGGCAGGGCCTCGGCATCTCGACCATCCTGCTTGCTCAGCTCGCCGAGATGGCCAACCGACATGGCATCACGACGTTCATCGCCGAGGTGCTTCGGATCAACCACCGGATGATCGATGTTTTCCGCGAAAGCGGCTTTCCGGTCGAATTGCGTTCGACTCCCGACGCGATCATGGTCGAGTTCCCAACCTCGCTGTCGGTCGAGGCGATCGAACGGTTCCGCGACCGCGAGCGGACCGCCGCGATCGCCGCGGTGCGCACATTCGTTGAGCCCACTCGGTGGCCGTGATCGGGGAAGAAGACCACGAACCACGGGCCGAACATCCTCCGGAAAAGCACGGATAGTGGTGCACAAGGCACGGCTGTGGCGCGCGTCCGCGGCCGAGTACGGAGGGTTGGTCTCAGCGGGCCTGATTAGCTCGGTGCCGGCGCTGAGCCTCGACGACCTGGTTGATGCGCCGCCGGCGCTTGGCCTCGAGCATCCGCGCCACCCGTGCGCTGTACTCGTTTTGCTTGCGGAGGTCCCGAAACAGTCTCGTGGTGTCCCTCGGCTCAGGGTCTTGACCCAGATGGTCTGAGTGGGCGTCCATTGGCGTCACGCTAGGCCGGTCGGCGGCCGCCGTCATCGGGTCGGGACACGGCTATCGCTGCGAGGCAACGCGCAGCATCGGTGCGGGTTTACCCCGATGCGGGGTCGCTTGGCTGTGCCCCGCACAAGGGACCCGTGCGGTCCATCGATCCCTACTCGGCCGCCCGCTCGCTCACCTCTCGGGCGCGTTGGGCGGCCACCTCGGGCGAGGGAACGACGGCCACGGTGCGGTCCGCGTGCTGGATGACCTCGTGCGAGACGCTGCCCAGGAGCAGCGACTTGACGCCAGTCAGGCCGCGCGAGCCCATCACGATCGCGGTCGCTCCGAGCCGGTCCGCCTCGCTCAGGATCGCGCGCGCGGTGGTCGTGGCCTGGCAGCAGACCAGCGGTTGCGCCTTCACGCCCCGGTCGGTGGCCAGCTGCACACCTTCCGCCGCCGTCTGCTCCGCGGCCGCGCGGCTGGCCTCGTCGATCTCGTCACTGTTGGGGACCGACGGCACCATTCCAAACCCAACCGTGTTGCGGGCCACGAGTTCGGCGAACGGCTGCCACACGGTCAGTACCGTTGCCGGCTCCCGTTTGAACAGCTCGGCGGCGTGCTCGACCGCCGCGCGAGAGTCCGGCGAGCCGTCGTAGCAGATCAGGATCATTGCGCCTCAGCCCCGCGAACCGCGTCGCGAGCGGCAAGCGGGGCCGCCTTCGACTCGCCGGAAGGAACGACGAGGACGGGACATGGAGAGACGTGAAGCAGACGCTGGGTCACGCTCCCGAGCACGAGCCCGGTGATCGCCGCGTGGCCCCGAGTCCCGACTACGATCAGGTCGGCCCCGGCTTCGCGCGCGATGTCGGCGAGCTCGTGAGCGGCCTGTGGCCCGACGTGGCTGACGATCTTGAGGCTGGTGCTGAGCCCCTCACCCTTCAGCTCTGCCTCCAGCTTCTCCAGCTTCGCTTCGACCTGCGGTTCATCCGCGTGAACCGCCAATCCGCTCGCTTTATGGCTCGCGTATCGCTCAACGACGTGCGCGATGACGAACTCGGTTCCCTCCTGGGAAGCGAGCTCCTTGGCATACGGGAGCACTTGGTCAGCATTGGCCGTGCCGTCCGTAGCCCACACGATCGTCTTGAACATTGCGGCCTCGCTTTCAATCATCGATCCCGGGCAGGCTTGACCCGCGGCGAGAGCCTAACCGGGCAGGGTACGAGCGGAGTCCGTAGTTACCACGGTTCACCGCCGCGCGCGCACGAGCGTGTCGAGCGCAATCCGCTCCCCATCCGGCGTCGGCACGGGACGCTCCACCATCTCAGCACGCTGGATCGACAGCCCAGTGCCCTCCAGGTCGGCGGCGACGTCCTCGGCCCTGTACAGGACGGCCGAGACCTGTGGCCCGCCGTGTCCGCGCTCGATGTTGTCGCTGTGATGGCCGACGAGCAGCAGTGTCCCGCCCGCGGCGACGCCGGCCGCCGCCGCCCGCACGATGCCCGTGCGCTGCCGCCCCTGGACCTGTAGATAGAAGATCGCCACGAGGTCGAACCCGCGCGGCTCGGGCTGGAACTCGGTCAGGTCCGCCTGGATCCACGCCGCGCTGACCCCTCGTGCCTCGGCGAGGCGCTCCGCCTTCTCCAGGCCCACGGCCGAGAAGTCCACGCCGGTGACCCTCCAGCCCCGCTCGGCGAGCCAGACCGCGTTGCGACCCTCGCCGCAGGCCAGGTCGATCGCGCGGCCGGGAGCGAGGGAGTCGGCCTCCGCGACCAGGAACCGGTTCGGTTTGCTGGTCCAGACGAACTCGCTACCGGCGTAGCGGCGATCCCAGCTGGCGGCGTCCACCGGCCTCTCAGTTCGCTCCTTCATTTTCGTCGGGGACATCATGTCGATCGACCACGGTCCGCGCCTGCCGGGCGATCTCGAGATCCTCACGGGCGGCAACGACGAGCGTCCTCACGCCTGCCGCGGGAGCCGTGATCTCTGCGTCGGCGTGCGCGTCCGCGTTGCACCCGGGGTCCACGACGACCCCGATGAACCCCAGGCCGGCGGCCGCCTCAGCCCGGATCTTCGCCGCATGCTCGCCGACACCACCCGTGAAGACAAGCGCATCGAGTCCTCGGAGCGCAGCGGCCATCGAAGCGATCTCCGCCCGCAGCCGTTCCAGGTACACCGCCAGCGCGAGCCCGGCCGCAGCGTCCCCGGCCCGGTCCCGAGCCAGGACCTCGCGCATGTCGCCCGTGCCCGCGAGACCGAGCAGGCCGGACTCGTGCTCCAGGACGTGGGCCAGCTCGCGCTCGGTCATGCGCGTGCGCTCCAGAAGCCAAAGCAGCAGTCCAGGGTCGACGCTTCCCGAGCGCGTGGCCATCACCAGTCCCTCCAGCGGGGTGAACCCCATCGTCGTGGCCCGCGACCGCCCGCCTTCGATCGCGCACAGCGAGGCGCCGGCGCCCAGGTGGCAGCTGACGATCCGCAGGCCGGCAGAATGCACACCGAGCACCTCCGGGGTCCTGCGCGCCACCCACGCGTGCGAAAGGCCGTGGAAACCGTAGCGGCGCACGGGCCAGCGCTCGCGCAACTCGGCGGCAAGCGCGTAGGTGCGGGCCGCCGGCGGCATGGTGGCGTGAAAGGCGGTGTCGAAGCAGGCCACGGCCGGGAGGCCGGGCAGCGCCACCGAGACGGCGGCAAGAGCGGCCAGCGACTTCGGCTGGTGCAGCGGAGCCAGGTCAACCAGGTCCTTCAGCTCCCGCTCCACCGTCGGGTCGAGCAGGACCGCGTCGCGGAATCGGTCCCCGCCGTGGACGATCCGGTGCCCGACCACGTCCGCTTCGCCGAGCCCGTCCCCGAGAGCTCGGCCGATCGCGGTAGGGTCGACGGTGGCCCCCGGCGCGTCAAGCTCGCAGGCGGCGAGCGTCTGGTCTCCGGACCCCAGCAGGGTGAGCTTGAGGCTGCTGGACCCGGCGTTGACGACGAGGACGCGCACCGCCGTGCTGGCTCAAGCAGGAGCGTTCGTGAGGTCGCTGGGCCAGGTCCAGTCGCGCACGTCCGGTGCGTCGTCTCCTACCTCGCGCGTGTAGGCCCGGGTAGCGATCCGCACGTCGACGAGCTCCTGTCGCAGGTGAGCGGCGCGCTCGCCCAGCGCGGGAACCCGGTCGATCACATCCATCACGAGGTGGAAGCGGTCAAGGTCGTTGAGCATGACCATGTCGAAGGGCGTGGTGGTCGTCCCCTCCTCCTTGTAGCCGCGCACATGGATGTTATGGTGGTTGGTGCGGCGGTAGGTCAGGCGGTGGATCAGCGTCGGATAGCCGTGGTAAGCGAAGATCACCGGCCGCGAGGTCGTGAACAGCGCATCGAACTGGGCGTCGGGGAGGCCATGCGGATGCTCGCTCGGAGGCTCCAGGCGCATGAGGTCGACGACGTTCACCACCCGGACCCGGAGCTTGGGCAGCCGGCGGCGGAGAATCGCCGCTGCGGCGACGGTCTCGAGCGTGGGTACGTCGCCGGCGCAGGCGAGCACCACGTCGGGGTCTTCGCCCGCGTCGTTGGAGGCCCAGTCCCAGATTCCGAGCCCGCGCGTGCAGTGGACGATCGCCTCGTTCATCGGCAGGTAGTTCAGGGCCGGCTGCTTGCCGGCGACGATCACGTTGACGTAGTGGCGGCTGCGCAGGCAGTGATCGGCGACGGACAACAGGCAGTTGGTGTCCGGCGGCAGGTAGACCCGGACGATCTCGGCCTTCTTGTTGACCACGTGGTCGATGAAGCCCGGATCCTGATGGGTGAAGCCGTTGTGGTCCTGGCGCCAGACGAGCGAGGAGAGGAGGTAGTTCAGCGACGCGATCGGCCGACGCCAAGGGATCTCCCGCGTGACCTTCAGCCACTTGGCGTGCTGGTTGAACATCGAATCGACGATGTGGATGAAGGCCTCGTAGCAGTTGAACAGGCCGTGGCGCCCCGTGAGCAGGTACCCCTCCAGCCAGCCCTGGCAGAGATGCTCGGAGAGGACCTCCATCACGCGTCCGTCGGGGCTGAGGTGGTCGTCGGTGGGCAGGCGCTGCGCCTCCCAGGCCCGGTTGGTGGCCTCGAACACCGCGGTGAGGCGGTTCGACGCGGTCTCGTCGGGACCCATCAGCCGGAAACGGTCCGGGTTGAGCCGGATCACGTCGCGCAGCCACGTCCCCAGGACTCGAGTCGCCTCGCTCGTCGTGGTCGCGGGCTTGGGCACGTCGACTCCGTACTCGCTGAAATCGGGGAGTTCGAGATCTCGGAGGAGCAGGCCCCCGTTGGTGTGCGGGTTCGCGCTCATCCGGTGATCGCCGGCGGGTGCCAGCGCGGTGATCTGGTGGCGCACGGCGCCGTCCGAGTCGAACAGCTCCTCGGGCCGGTAGGAACGCATCCAGGTCTCGAGCTCCGCGAGGTGCTCGGGATTGGTGCGGACCTCGGCCAGCGGCACCTGGTGGGCGCGCCACGTCCCCTCCACGGGGAGGCCGTCGACCTCCTTGGGCCCGGTCCAGCCCTTGGGCGTGACCAGCACGATCATGGGCCAGCGGGGGCGCTCCAGGTCTCCGTCCTCGCGTGCGCGCCGCTGGACCGCGTCGATCCCGTCGAGCACCTCGTCGAGGGTGGCTGCCATCAGCCGATGCATCTGGGCCGGGTCAGAACCCTCGACGAAGCGGGGCGCGTAGCCGTAGCCCTCGAGCAGCGCGCGCAGCTCGTCGCGGGGGATGCGCGCCAGGATCGTCGGGTTGGCGATCTTGTAGCCGTTCAGGTGCAGAACGGGTAGCACGGCGCCGTCGCGGGCTGCGTCCAGGAACTTGTTCGAGTGCCAGCTGGCCGCGAGCGGTCCCGTCTCGGCCTCGCCATCGCCAACCACGCACAGGGCGAGCAGGTCCGGGTTGTCGAGGACGGCCCCGTGGGCGTGCAGGAGCGAGTAGCCGAGCTCGCCGCCCTCGTGGATTGAGCCGGGCGTCTCCGGGGCCACGTGGCTGGGGATCCCTCCAGGAAAAGAGAACTGCCGAAACAGCCGCCGCAGCCCCTCCTCGTCGTGGCCGATGTGCGGATAGACCTCACTGTAGGTTCCGTCGAGGTACGTGTTGGCGACTATGCCCGGACCCCCGTGGCCGGGGCCAGTTACGTAGAGAGCGTTCAGGTCCCGCTCCCTGATGGCGCGGTTCATGTGCACGTAGACGAAGTTCAGGCCGGGGGTGGTGCCCCAGTGGCCAAGGAGCCGGGGCTTGATGTGCTCGGGGCGAAGCGGCTCGCGCAGCAGCGGGTTGTCGAGCAGGTAGATCTGCCCCACCGACACATAGTTGGCGGTCCGCCACCAGGCGTCGATCAAGCCGGCTTCGTCATCCGATAGCGGAGGGCGGGCGGCGTCCGTCATGGCGTGCATTTATGCATACGCACGTCTCTTGGGTGGGAATCGTCACTTCAACAGCGTTTGACCCACCTCGGTGAGAATCCGCAGGCGAGTGCGGGGCTCCACGGATGGCGGCAGGCACGACCGCTCATAACGTGGCTCGTGATATGCCCTGGTCACCGACCCGTCCGGACCCGTTCATCCCGTGAGCGCCAGGGCCGCCCGTCCGCGCGTGGTGATCGCCGGCGGCGGCGTGGCAGCGCTGGAGACCCTGCTGGCCCTGCGTTCGCTGATGGGTCGCCAGATCGCCCTGACCATCCTGGCGCCCGATCGCCACTTCTTCTACCGGCCGGTCACGGTCGCCGAAGCGTTTGACCGCGCGGAGGCGAGAGCGTTCCCGATCGGGGCGATCGCAGCCGAGCATGCGGCCGAGCTCGTCGCGGACTCGCTTGAAGAGATCGATCCGGCGGGGCGGACGGCAGTGACGCGAGCGGGGACGGCGCTCGAATACGACCACCTGGTGATCGCGACCGGAGCCCGGGCGCGCGACCCACTCCCGGGCGCGCTCACCTTCCACGGGCGCGGTGCGGTACCCGCGTTGCGCGATCTGCTGGCTGAGCTCGTCTCGGGCCAGGCCAAGTCGGTCGCGCTGGCCCTGCCGTCCCAGACGATGTGGCCGCTGCCGCTTTACGAGCTGGCGTTGATGACCGCCGCGCACCTGCGCGAGCACGGCGCGGACGCCGTCCCGGTGTGGCTGGTCACACCGGAGGAGGAGCCACTGGAGCTGTTCGGCCCCTCCGCCAGCGCCGCGGTCGAGGAGCTGTTGGAGGCCCGCAATATCACCTTGAGGACGTCGTCGCTCCCGGCGATGGTCCGTCCGCGGGCCCTGGTGCTGGGCGGCGGCTCGCTGGTGTACGCCGATCGCGTGATCACGCTGGCCGTTCCTGAGGGCCCGGCGCTGCCCGGGGTGCCGCGCGACCAGAACGGCTTCATCCCGGTCGACCGGCACGGACGGGTCAAGGGCCTCGAGCGCGTGTACGCCGCCGGGGACGTGACCGCCTTCCCGCTCAAGCAGGGAGGCCTTGCCGCTCAGCAGGCCGACGCCGTGTCCGAGACGATCGCCGCCGAACTCGGCTTGCCGATCACCCCGCAACCATTCCGGCCGGTGCTCCGGGGGCTTCTGATGACCGGCGGGGCGCCGCTATACCTGCGGGCCGAGCCGCAGCGGCTGCCCCGCGAGGCGACCGTGGCCATCGAGGCAGCGGTGGCCCACCGTCGTGGGCGCAGGGCGTCGGCCGCGGCCGGTCAGCCGCTGTGGTGGCCCCCGGCCAAGATCGCCGGGCGTTATCTGGCCCCCTACCTGGCCACCGCCCGCCCGCAGCCGCTGGCGAGCGAACCGCTGCGGGACCGCACTCCGGTACCCGGACCGCCCACGTCGGATGCGGAGTACCAAGAGGCGCTCGAGCTCGCCCTGATGATGGCCGGCATGGATGCCCGGTGGGGCGACTACCGCTCCGCGCTCGAGGCTCTCGATGCCGCCGAAGCGCTCGAGGGCGCCCTGCCGCCGGAGTATGAGGCCAAGCGCCAGCAGTGGCGGGCCGCAGAACGGACCGGAGGCTGAAAACGAGGACAGGTGATGCGCAGTTCAGCCGATGGCCTACCGCCACGCCGAGCTCTGTCATCTCGACTCCCATGTGTCGCTGCCTCAGTCGTTCTTCTTTGGCCCGCGGGTCGGGACGGCAAGCACCGGGCATGGCGCGATGTGAAGAAGTCGCTCAGTGACGCTACCGACCAGCAGGCCGCCCAAAGCGGTGTGCCCCCGCGTGCCCACGACGATCACGTCGCTGCCCGACTCCTGGGCCGCGTCGGCGATCGAGTGAGCCGCGCCGCCGACCTTTGTCTTGATGATCTCGAGCTTGGCCGGCACGCGAGCGTCCTCGCCAGGTTGAGCGTGTGATCGGCGGCCTCGGAGCCGTCCGTCGCCCAAACAACCCTCTTGAACATGCCGTCAACCTCCATTGGACTCGTTGTTCGTAGCCCGGTCCGGGGCGAGCTAGGTGTCGACCAGACCGTGGTCAAGTGCGTAGCGCACGAGTTCGGATCGCGAGCCGAGCAGCAGCTTCTGCTGGATGTGGGCGCGGTGGGTCTCGACGGTGCGCACGGACAGGTAGAGCGCCTCGGCGATCTCCGCGTTGGTGTGACCGAGGGCGATCATCCGCAGCACCTCGACCTCCCGCTCCGACAGGCCGTCCGGAGGCCCAGGCGGAGGCTCGGCGGCGACGCGGGCGCCCAGCCGCGGGTTCAGGTATATGTCTCCAGCGGCTGCCCGCCGCACGGCCTCGACCAGCTCAGCGTCGGCGGCCTCCTTGAGGACGTAGCCCATCACCCCGGCGCTCAGCGCCCGGCGTGCGTAGGCCGGCTCGTTCTGCATGGTCAGGACGACGATCTGCGTCTCCGGAGACTCGGCGCGGATGTCTGGGATCGCCTCCAGGCTCGAGCCCCCGGGCATGTTGAGATCGAGGATCAGTACGTCCGGCTTATGGCCGCGCACGTACCTGCGCGCGCCCTCGAGGTCCTCGGCCTCGGCGACGACCTCCAGCCCGGCCTCGTACTCGAGCAGCTGCCGAAGGCCGCGGCGCACGACCGAGTGATCATCGGCGATCACGATTCGCAAAAGCGCTTCGTCGCTCAGCTTAGGCTCCCGGAGTTCAGCCCGCGCTACCGGCGACGCGATCCCGCGCTTCCAGATACGGGGCGAGATATTTGGCGGCGATCTTCGTCGGCGGAGACCAGGTGGGCGTCTCGCTGATCTCTGAGCTCGAGCCGTGGCCGCCGGTTATGTGAGCGCTCAGGTACAGCGGCTTCTCGCCGCCGATCAGGATCGCGTGGATCACCGGATGAAACGGCGCGGGCTCCACCGGCGCCCCGGCCAGCGCGGCGATCGCCTCGGCCGCCGCGTCGGCCTGCTGCGCCGCGATGCCGCCCAGCTTGACCGCGAAATCCGTCGCGTCACCGGCGGCGTAGACGCCTTCCAGACCGCGCACCTGACAGTGGACATCGACCGGGATGAAACCGCCCGGAGCCCCCGTCGGAACGCCGGGAACCGCCGGGCCGACGAGCTGGGGCAGGGCGACGATGCGGTCGGCGTGCAGCTCACGTTCGCCTGGATGGATCGAAATCCGCCCGGGCTCAGGGACCTCGGCGTGGGCGGAGGTGAGCGTCAGGATGCCGTGACGCTCGAGCAACTCCTGCACCGCCTCGCTGACCTCGCTGCCGAACAACACCAGCGGCGCGTCCTCCGGCGTGGCGATCGTGATCGAGAGGTCGATCCCCATGTCGTATGCCCTGCTGGCGCTCATCAGCGCCAGCTCATAGGCTGGGAGCGGCCACGGCATCGGTGACGGGATCACGAACGCGAGCCGATGCACATAGCCGCCCTCGATGTCCTGGATCAGGCCGTGCAGCTGCTCGTCGAGGATGCGGTCGTCGAGGGTGAGCGCATGGGTGAACCGGGGGTGCAGGCGGGCGCCGAGCGCGAGCAGGAGCGCGTCGTAGGAGAGCTGCTGCTGATCCTCGGTGTGGACCACTCGCGCGCCTGGGTCCAACCACTTGAACCTGTCCTGGACGAGCTCCACTCCGAGATCGCCGGCGATCTCGCCGAGCGGGTAGCGCTTGGCCAGGCCGTAGGCAAACGGCTCCCGGACCCGCATCGGCCGGTAGGCGAACTCCTGATCGGGCGCCAGCATGGTCGTGGCAACGCGGTCCCCGGCCAGGTCGCGCAGAGCCACCGCGGCCTCCAGAGCAGCCACGCCACCGCCGGCGAGCACCACCCTGAAGGGCTCGGGAGAGGAAGAAGCGGAGGACATGTACGCGAGCTTAGGGCGGACATGGACCGTCGACAGCGGTGCCGTCCCGCACGGGTCTTGCGGAAAACTACGTACGGGGCGAGCCCGCGCCCGCCCCGTACTGTGCCAGAGTGGTTTGTGGACCAGCTGTTAGGTGTTACCAGGTGCTGCTGGGACAGCCGCCGCCCGTGCCGGAGCAGCTGCGGGTGACGAGCCCGTTGCTGGCGACGTAGGTGAACACGTCCCCGCCCTGACCAAGCGAGGTCGCGGTGATCGTGTAACCGGTCGTGCCGTTGTTCACCGCGGTGACGTACGGCGTGTTCTTCAGCGTCGGCTCGATCTTGGCCAGCGAGCCCGTATCAGCCGAGCTCAGCGTGTCCGAGGCATACGTGCCGTTGTTATCGGTCGCGTAGGTCTCCTCCGCCGTCGCCGCCGTCCGGATGTTGGACTTCGCAGCGGCGTCATAGGCCTTGTTGCGCTGATTGAGGAAGGCGGGAATCGCGATCGCGGCCAGAATGCCGATGATCAGGATCACCACGAGGAGCTCGATCAGGGTGAAACCCTTCTCGCTCTCCGCCCGACTACGTAGCTTTGAAAGCATGGATCCTCCTGGGAACGGTGATTGGGTCCGCCAGATCCCTCGGTCCTGCGTCCTCACAGACGGTTTGCCCTTGGCACCTACGGCTCTGGCACCAGGGTTATCGGCACCTCGGGCGCCCGTTCGTGGCCCCCGTTCTGAGTCTCTTTGCGCTCAACCGGTTGACACCCCGAGGGCGTCCTGGGGTGTCACCCGATCGGAGATCTCCGCAGCTGCTCGCCGGTCGCGGACGAGCTCAGTGGTCGCGGCCGGCAGCACGGCGGCGACCCTCGTCCCCGCCCCAGGAGCTGTGGTAATCCTGAGCGTGCCTCCCAGCGCCGCCACGCGCTCGGTGACGGCGGCCAGACCGACGTGGCCGTCGAGCACCGCTTGGTGCCTCCGTCCGTCCGGGATGCCGCAGCCGTCGTCGATGACTTCGAGCCTGACCGCACCCTCCTCGCGGGTGAGACTGAGCCGGATCTCTCTCGCTTGGGCGTGCTTGGCCGCGTTGCCGAGCAGCTCGCGCCCGAGCGCGAACAGCACCTGACGGTCCACGAGATCCTCATCGGAGTCGACAACCACCCTTATCCGCGCGTCCGAATCGCGACCGTAACGGCGGGCGACCTGCTCGAGCGCGGCGCTCAGACCGACGTGATCCAGCACGTGCGGATGAAGGTTGAAGATCTCCTCCCGGAGCTCACGAATGGTGACGTCGATCGCCTCGTGCAGGCGCTCGAAGCTCTCCGCATCCCCCGACCGCTGCGCGCGGCGCAAGTCGTGGCGGGCGGCGGTCAGGTTCTGGACAGCTGAGTCGTGCAACGCTCCGGCCAGGCGCGTCCGCTCCCTTTCCACCGACTCGATGGCCTGTGCCACCAGGCGCCCGCGGCTTTGCGCCAGCTCCCTCGTCTGGGCGCTACGGCGTCGTAGCGCGATCGCCAGCATCGTGGCGGCCGCCGCCGTCCAGACGAGATACAGATCCTGGTTCAGAGTGATCCGTTGCCAGCTGTTCTGAACGCCGGCCGGATGTCCACCGGCCAAGACCGCCTGCAGCGAGAACGCAGCTACGGCCAGCATCGACCAGCCGGCCGTGGAACGCGGACGTTCACTGAACGCCGCGGCGAGCGGGATCACGAAGAAGGCCTTACGAGCGTCCGAGTACGCGCCGCCGGACGTGTAGGCCAGAACCGCGAGCATCAGCACGTCGAACCCGGGTTGGATGCGCAGGAACGCGCGTGCGCCCGGGAGGTTGGGAGGGCCGAGGGCGACGAAAAGCCCGGCCAGCGAGTAGGCGACCCCGATCCCGAGGACAACGAAGAACTTCGTGTCGGCCAGCTGCCGCTCGTCGACGAGCTGCTCGGTGAGGAAGATGACCTCCAGCAGGGTCACGCGCAGGCACGCGAGCGCCACCGCGACGCGGCGATCCTCCCGGTCGTATCCGGTCACGGCAGCAATCCGCGGCGGATCGCCTCGGCCATGGCGCTGGCGCGATCGCTCGCGCCGAGCTTCTCGTACAGCCGCTGCCAATACGTCTTGACCGTGTTCGGAGAGAGACACAGCCGGTCGGCGATCTCGCCCGTCGTCAGTCCCTCGGCCGCCAGCTCCAGCAGCTCCCGCTCGCGGCGCGATAGCTGCACGGCTCCACCGGCGCGCTCGCGGATCAAATCGAGCACTCCGGACTGCAGAGCTACGGATAGAACCGACCGGCCGTTGGCCACGGCCACGATCGCCTCGCCGATCTCGATCTCGTCCGCGTCCTTGGACAGAAAGCCGGCTGCCCCCAGGGCGATTGTCTCATGCGCGATCTCGCTGTCGTCGCTGCCCGAGATAAGGAGCACCCGCACCGGCGAGCCGGCAGCCTGCAGCCGGCGGAGCACGCCGAGCCCGTCGAGCGCCGGCATGCGAACGTCCAGGAGCGCGACGTCGGGACCGAGCGCCTCGACCATCCCAATGGCCTGCTCACCATCCGCCGCCTGACCGACCAGGTCCAGGGCCTCGTGCTCGCGCACAAGCCGTGCCAGCGCCCCGCGCATTGCCGGATGATCGTCCGCGACCAGCACCCGGATCCGGCGCGCTCCGTCCGGGAACGCCTCGGCGTCACCACGGTCGTCAACCAATGAAAGATGCGACATTCCGGCCATATCATCGGCACCGGGCCGGGGTAAGTGCAGCCCGGGGAGGGTGCTCTGGCCTCGCCACCGGTCGGTGGCCCTGCCGATAGCATCGGGGTCATACGACGGATCGGTTGGGAGGCATGAAGGCTGGTGGCGCCCTTCTGCTGAGGGGCATGCGGTGGCGTCTTGGCGCGTCGGTGCTGACCGTGCTCACCGCGGCGATCGCGGTCGGCGCGGCCGTGCTCGGACCTCTCTACCTGTGGACAGCGGGTGATTCCGTCGTGCGAACGACGGTCGCCTCGGCATCGGTCGAGGCTCAGGGGGCAACGCTCTCAGCCGCCCCGGGCCAGGTGGCCTCGCTCGGCCAGGTTCAGCGGGCCGAGCAGGTGGTTGAGGACGCGGGCGGCCCTCATCGCTGGTACGGCTCGCCGATCACCTCGGTGATCAGCGGCGTCGGCCTGGTCGGCCCCGGCTCATCGCCGGTGGCCTCCCAGC
This sequence comes from uncultured Solirubrobacterales bacterium, assembly GCA_963704385.1. Lineage (GTDB taxonomy): Bacteria > Actinomycetota > Thermoleophilia > Solirubrobacterales > Solirubrobacteraceae > Palsa-465. The sequence goes on along the minus strand of OY969904.1, from coordinate 1,667,816 downwards.
TGTTCTGGCGGACCGGCATCTGCCGGGTCCTTCGCTTCCAAGCGGGCCGCTGCGACCTGGCGCCCGGCGACGTCGCTCTCAGCGATCGGAGCGCCCGGGAGCTGGGCGTCTCCGTGGGCGCCGTACTGCCCGCCGGTGTCAAGGGCCGGACCGCCCCTCTGCCGCTGAGGGTCACAGGGATCTATGCGATCCCGAACCTCAGCCTCCCCTACTGGTGGGGCGGCGGCGCCGGCTACTTCTCCTACGGGCATACGACCGGCCCGAACCACATCCCCGAGATCGACCCGCTGATCGGATCCGCGGCCACGGCGCTCGCGGTCCCCGTGCAAAACGTCCCGTACATCGTCGGCCAGGTCCCCTTGAGGCCGGAGCGGGTGGGCCTGGGCAACGAGGACTCCCTCGAACGAGCGCTCGCGAGCGCGTCCGCCAATGTCGCCAACCACGGGGTCCCGTTGGGCACTCAGCTTCCATCGCTTCTGGCCGGCGCCGCTCGCCAGCGGCACGCGATGTCGACAATCGTCGTGATCGCTGCCGTCCAGCTGGTCCTGCTGGCGATCTGGGTACTTGGCAGCCTGCTCGTGCGCAGCAGCGAGGCCCGCCGGTCGGAGATACGAGTGGCCCGGCTGCGAGGGTTTCCGGCCAGCAGCCTGCTGGCGGCGACTGCGCTAGAGCCCGGAATCCTGTGCCTACTCGGGGTCGTGCTGGGGGTCCTCGGCGCCTGGGGTGTGGTGTTGGCCGCCCGCAATCGGCTCCTTGACCCGGCTGCGGCGATCGCTCCTGACATCTGGGTGTTCGCCGCCCTGGCTCTGGTCGTGGCGGCGATCGGCGGGGCCCTTGGCCTGGGGACGGTGCGACTGCTGCGCTCCTCCGGGCTCTCCGATGGTCAGGCCGGGGCACTGGCCACGAGGCGCCGAACCAACCTGGTTGCCGACGCGGTATTGCTGGTCCTGTCGATCGTGGCCCTGATCGCGTTGGGTACGAGCGGTGCCCTCGCCGGGCACAGCAACCCGATCGCCTCCGCCGCTCCCGGGCTCATCGCTCTCGGGGTGGCGGTCGTGGCCGTCCAGCTCGTCCTCCTCGCCTGCGGTCTCGGGGTCTCGGCCAGCGCCTGGTCCGATCGGGTGGCGACGTTCCTGGCCATGCGCCAGATCGTGCGCCGCCCGGTCGTGATGCGCCAGGCGCGCGTCCTGATCATCGCCCTGTGCCTGGCCTGCTTCGCCACCTCGGCGTGGGCGGTGGCGCGCACGAACCGCAAGGCCGTGGCCACATTCACCGTCGGAACCAACGCGGTCGTGACCGTGACACCCGCCAAGACCAGCCTCGAAGCGGCGGTCGACCGGGTCGATCCGAGTGGGCGCTTTGCCATGGCCGCCGTGCCCGTCACGACAGCGAGCTCCACGCTGCTGGCCGTCGATGCCCGCCGGCTGTCCGTCGCCGCGTCCTGGCCGTCCGGCATCTCGCGGTCGACCGTCGCCGCCACCAGCCGCGCGCTCGACCCGCCCACCGCACCGGAGGTGATCCTCCCCGGAGCGCCCGTGCGGGTGGCGGCGAGAACCACCGCCACCCCGCCGGCGGCCGGCCGTCTGCGAGACCTCGACCTCGCACTATGGGTGTTCAACGCGCAGTCCGGGACCTCCATCGTCAGCCTGGGGTCCGTGCATTCCGGGGCCTGGACCTACCAAGGATCGCTCGCCCAGGCCTGCCCGGGTGAGTGCCGGCTGGCCGGTCTTGGGCTGATCCCAGCCCCCGACCGCCAGGCCCCGTCGGCGGGCACGATCGATCTCACCGTCAGCCGTGTCTCGGCGCGCTCGCCGTCGGGCAAGCCGGCGCCCGTTGCCGCCGACCTGTTCGCAGGCGGATGGCGGTCCACGGCCGCGGGGGTGCGCGTCGACCCGGGCGTCGCCGGCCAGCTCGCGGCGACGATTCCGGCAGCATCCGCCGGCGCGTACACGGGCGCGGTCAGCTCGGCCATCGCACCGATGGTCTCCGTCGCCGACCACCCGTCGGTCCTTCCCGGGGTCGCCACGGCCGAGGTTGAGTCACTCAACGGAGGCTCCACGGCCGAGGCCCCGGTTCCGATCCAGGGTCTCGATGGAAACACTCTCTACGCCAAGCCGGCGGTGACGGCTTCAGCGCTGCCCCGGATGGGAAGCGATGCCGTGCTGGTCGACCTCGACCTCCTCGGCCGCTACCAGGTGAATCCGACAATTCCAGAGGCCGGCGACCAGGTGTGGCTCGGTCCAGCCGCTCCGGCGAATGCCCTGGCCCGCCTGCGGCAGGCGGGCCTGCACATCGACAGCGTCCAGCAGGCATCGACGGTGTTCGCCCAGATGCAGCACAGCGGACCGGCGCTGGCCGACGACTTCCTGCTGCTGGCCGCGATCGCCGCCCTCGTCGCGGCAGCCGTCAGCACCTTGGGCGCCCTGGGCGCGACCACGCGCCAGCGAGCAACCGAGCTGACCGCCCTGGAGGTCGGTGGGATCCGCCGGCCGGTCCTGGCCCGCTCGCTGGCCGTTGAGTCTGCCGTGCTGGCCGTGACCGCCCTGTTCGGGGCGCTCGCCGGGGTCGTGGCGGCGATCATGGCCATTCCGTCGCTCCCGGAATTGGCCGCCCCTTCGATTGTCCCCCTCCAATACGCGCTGCCGGGGGGCCTCGTGGTCGCCGTGTCGGCGATCGTGCTGGCGGCAATCCTCCTGGCCACCGCCGCGGTGGCGTCCGTCGTCCTCCATCGGATGTCGCCCCTCCTGCTACGCACCGCGCCCAATGAAACCGCTGGCTGAATCACCCGCCCCTGTCCTCCGCGCCGAGGTCATCTGCGCCGGCGTGGTCCACGTGTACACCGGCGAGGACGGCCCGATCGTGGCCCTGCGCAATGTCGACCTCGAAGTTCGCGCCGGCGAGATGCTCGCCATCCTGGGGCCTTCGGGCTCGGGCAAGACCACGCTGCTGTCCTTGCTCAGCGGGCTGCTCCGGCCGACCGCCGGGAAGGTCCTGGTCGCCGGGCACGACATCACTCGCCTCGACGAACCGGGGCTGAGCCGCCTGCGCTGTACCGAGCTGGCCCTGCTTCTCCAGGAGCCGCTTGCGAACCTGCTCCCGTACGCGACCGCGCTCGGGAACCTCGCCTTCGCCCAGCGCGGGGCCCGGCGGCGGCGGTGGCCGCTGCGGTGGACCCCGGATGAGCTGGTCGAGACATTCGGCCTCGGGCCGTTCGCCCACCGGCCCGTTCACGACCTCGCCGCGGGCGAGCAGCAGCGGGTGGCGATCGCTTGTGCGGTGGCCACCTCCCCGCGGGTCCTTCTGGCCGACGAGCCCACCTGCCAGCTCGACACCGCCGGGCGCGACGCGGTCATCGAAGCCCTGGGCCGAGCACGTGAGCTGAGCGGAGTCACCGTGATCGTGGTGACCCATGACGCCACCGTGGCCGGCGGCCTGCCCCGGACCCTGTCGATCTCGCACGGAGTGATCGGCTCAGAGGGGCGGGGCGGGCGGCGTTTCGCCATCATCACCCGGGACGGGACCGTGCAGTTGCCCGCCGAGATCGCCGCCCTGTACCCGCCGGGCACCCTGTTCCAGGTGGCCTTCGCCGACCCCGTGGTCGAGCTCCGGCCCGAGATGCAGCCGGACGCTGAAGATGACGCCGAGGCGCCGCCGCCGGAAGCGCCCGAGGCCGGGAGGTGAGCGTCACCGAGATGACAGCCGAGGGGCTCATCGTCGAAGGGGGCGGAAGGGTCGTGGTCGACGGCCTCGACCTTCACGCCCGTTCCGGTCGCGTCGTCGGCGTCGCCGGACCGTCCGGATCGGGGAAGACCACGGTGCTGTACGCCCTCGCCGGCCTGATCCCGGCGGCGGCCGGTCGGTTGCTGGTTGACGGCCTCCCCATCGTGCCGTGGCGCGAAGCCTCTGTCGGGGTCATCTTCCAGAACCTGTGCCTCGTTCCGCTGCTGAGCGCCCAGGAGACGGTCGCCCTGCCGCTGCAGGCCGAGGGCCTGGCCCGGGACGTTGTGGCCGAGAGGTCGGCCGCGGCGCTCGCCGCGCTCGGTCTGGCCGACCACGGCGCTCAGCTGATCGGCGACCTTTCCGGCGGGCAGCGCCAGCGCGTCGCCGTCGCGCGGTCCCTCGCCGCCCAACACGACGTCGTCCTGGCGGACGAGCCGACGTCGGCGCTCGACCCTCACTGGCGCCAGGTGGTGCTCGAGATGCTGGCGCGCGAAGCGAGGCGGGGCGCGATCGTCGTGGTGGCCTCCAGCGACGCCGAGGTGATGTCGATCTGCGACGACGTGGTCAGGCTTGGAGCCGGGCCATCCTGGTGACGACCCGCCGTTGGGCCTCGCCGAATCGTGGTCCTTGACCCCATGTCGCCGAGGTGAGATGCTCGCCCGAAGGCCGCTCACCGGCGCGACACGGGAGGGAACATGCCTCGATGCTGCGTAGTCACCAACCCTGACGGGACCCAGGCCGTACGCGTCGACGTGGCGCAGAGCGACGAGAAGGCACAGGCCGACGCCACCAACGCGGCGATGGCCCTTTGGAGCGCGCTGGGCAACAAGGGTGGGCACACGGTCGAGGAGCCCACGATCAACGAGGTCGGCGGCGCTTTGCAATGAGCCCGCGGTTCGTGACCTCGGCCTGACCCCACTCAATCGCGCGGGACCAGACCGAGGCGCTCGGCCATCGCGGCCGCCATCGCCCGGTTGGGCACACCCAGCTTGCCCAGGATGTGCGACACGTGCACGCCGGCCGTGTGCTGGCTGATGAACAGCGTGCTCGAGATTTCCCGGTTGGTCAGGCCTGCCCCCAGCAGCGCGAGGACCTCCAGCTCCCGCTCGGTCAGGTCGAAGGGCTTCGTCGGCTCGACCGCCGACGGTGCTCGCTCGCCGTTCGCTTCGACGCCGAGACCCAGCCGTGTTCGCCGAGCCAGGGACCGAATCTCGCCCGAGAGCGGCTCGGCCCCGAGTTGCGCGGCCAGTGCACTGGCCTGCCGGAGGGCGGCCTGAGCCCTCGAGCGTTCCGACCGTGAGAGCAGCAGTGCCTCTGCCTGGCGGTAGGCGGCATAGGCACTCTGGTACGGATTGCCCAGGGCCTGCCACGCCGAGGTCGCGGTTTGCCAGCGTGTGGGGTCGGGGCCCCTGACCGCTCGGCTCAACTCGGCCGCGGCGCTGGCCAGGTGCGCCGTGGCCTCGGGCGGCGTGGCCCGGGCGCCGCGAGCTTCGATCAGACGGGCGAGGTGGTCGTGATGGCTGGTGGCCGCGTGCTGCGCGCGCTGCGCCTCCTCCGCGTCGCGACGGAGGCGAGCGAGCTCGGCGAGGTCGGCCTCGATCCTCGCCCCCATCGAATGAAGCCACGGGGTGTGGAGCAGGTTCTCGCCGATCTCGAGCTTGGCCAGGCCTTCGGAGATCCGCGCTCGGGCCGCCGCGGGCTGCCGTTGCCATAGCTCGAGCTCCGCGTAGCCGCTGTACAGAGCCGGCGCGAACTCCAGCAGATCCGCCGCCATGGACAGCTCGGCACCGGCCTCGAACCGCGCGCGAGCCTGGTCGAATCGCCCGCGCGCGGTGTCCAACCTCCCGGCCACGCTCTCGAGGAGCAGCTGCGCGGTCTGGTCGAGCTGCCTGTTGGCCAGGAGGCGCAATCGTTCGTCGAGCTCGGACCATCGGCCGAGCCGGAATAGATCGTCGGCGGCGTTGACGGCCATGAAGTTGCCGTACAGGCCGGCCGCGCCGACCCCGGCGGCGACGCGCTCTCCGTCGAGCATCACCGTGAGCGCCTCCTCGGTCTGTCCCTGCAGCCGCAGCACCTCTCCCAGATCGAGGTGCAGCTGAGCCAGGTCCTCGGTGCTGTCCGCCCGCCGGGCCAGGTCCAACCCGGCGCGGAGATGCTCGGCCCCGGCCAGAGGATCGCCGAGAAAGGCGACCGCGACGCCGAGGACCCCCTTCGCCGCGGCCTCGATGGCCACGGTCGCCTGGCCTTCGGCCAACTGCAGGGCCGCGGTGGCCTTGGCGCGGACCTCGTTCCAGCGGCCCTGAAAGGAGAGCGCGAGCGCCTCGTCGACGTAGATTCGCATCCGGTCCGCTGGGCAACCATCGGGCAGGACGCTCAGAGCACGACGAAAGGCCTCGAGGGACGCCTCGATATCCCAAGGCTGATAACGCCCGAGCCTCTCGTAGAGCCGGGCCGCCCGGACGGGATCGGTGCCGTGTTCGAATCCATCGAGGGCCTGCCGGCAGAGATCGCGTGCCCGCTCGGACTCGCCCATCCATCGCGCCGCCTGGGCCGCCCGCGCCTGCACGCTGACCAGGTCGAGCGGCGTCGCGCCGGGGTCCGGGGCGCGGACGCCCCACAGATCGATCGCTCGCGCGAAGTGGGTCAGCGCCTCGCCGTAGCCGAAAACGCGCTCCGCGGCCAGTCCGGCCTCGATCGATGCCAGCAGTGCCCGCGACGGCTCGTGGGCGAGGTCCCAGTGGTGAGCCCGATCGGCGGCATTGTCCCCCGATGGCGCCCGGTCGAGCGCCTCCGCGACCGCGCCGTGCAACCCCACTCGCTGCGACGGGAGGAGGTCGCCGTAGACCGCCTCCCGGACCAGGGAGTGGCGAAAGCCGTAATAGCCCGTCCTGTTGTCGCAGACGGCCACGTTCTGGTCGATGCACTCGCGCAGCGCGGCGTCGACCTCGTTGGTGGGCAGCCCGGCCGCCCGGGCGATGAGCCGGTCGTCCAACGGCCGACCGGCGGCCGCGAGCAGCCGCAGTAGCGCCCGTGCCCGGTCGCCGAGGACATCGGTACGTAGCAGCAGGGCGTCCCGAAGGGTGGGTGGAAGCAGCTCATCCGAAGCCTCGGCCGCCAACAGCTCCTCCGTGTAGAACGGATTGCCCTCGGCCCGAACGAATAGCCGGTGCACGAGCTCCTCGGTCTGGGTGGCACCGAGGATCCCAGCAATCTGCTCACCAACGGCCTGTTCAGACAGTGGCCCGAGATCGATCCTGGTCACGCTCTCACTGCGCGCCAGCTGCGTGATGAGCGCCCGCACGGGGTGCTCCCGGTGCAGCTCGTCCGACCGGACGGTGGCGACGGCGGCCACCCGCTCGGAGCGCAAGCTCTGCACCAAGAAGCGGAGGAAGTCCCTGGATGACGTGTCCGCCCAGTGAAGGTCCTCGATCGCCAGCAGTACGGGCGTCGTGGCCGATAGCTGCCGGAGCAGCATCAGAATCCAGCCGAACAGGCGAGACTGGCCGAAGCGGTCGTCGTGTGTCGCATCCGCCGGGCTCTGGCCGGCCACGTCGGGGAACACCCGCGCGAGCTCTGCCCGGGCATTGCCCGGAAGCGCCGACAGCCCGGCCTCGACCGAGGCCCGGTCGGCGTCCCGCAGGGCGGCGCCAATCGGCGCGTAGGGAAGCTCGCCCACGGACAGCTCGAGGCACTCTCCGTGGAGCGCGAGCATCCCAGCGTCTCTGGCCATCGCTTCGAGCTCTCGCACGATGCGGCTCTTGCCGACGCCGGCGTCTCCGATGAGGAGTGTGAGCGACGGCCGACCCTCGGTGGCGTCCTCCAAGGCCGAGCGCATCAGGGTCATCTCGGAGTCGCGACCCGCGAGCTCCGGGCTGGAGACGGTCCCCGGCGGAGTGCGACCGCGCCCCTTGAGAGCCACCGCCCTAGCCTAGCGCCGCGAGGAACGGCCGCCCAAGATAGTGCGGTCTGCGTCGGCGAGATAACGAGGTCTCCCGATGTGGCGGCGCCTCGCGGTCCTTACGGTGAGCGACGTTCGAGAAACCGCTCCGAAGGTCGGGAGCAGAGAGGAACGGAACGCACCATGTTGACTTCGTTCAAGCATCGAAACCACCGGCGTACGCGCGGAGACCATGCCCCGGACGGGCCGCCAGCCGCGGCGCGAAGCGAGTCCGAGATCCGAGTCGGCTCGGTGATCGACGGGTATCGGATCGATTCCCTCGTCGCCAAGGGGGGAATGGGCGTGATCTACGACGCCCGCGAAAGCGCGAATGACCGCCGGGTGGCGCTGAAGGTCATCGCGCCCGAGTTCGCCGGCGACATCCGGTTCCGGAAGCGCTTCGAGTACGAATCGGAATGCGCCATGCGTCTGGAGCACCCGAATGTGGTTCCGGTCTATTCCATCGGCGCCATGCAGGGGACGCTGTACATGGCCATGCGCTTCGTGTCCGGTGTGGACCTGGCCACGCTGATCGAGAGGGAATCCGCGCTCGACGGAGAGCGAGCGGTCACCCTCATGGACCAGATCGCCAGCGGTCTGGACGCTGCGCATCAGCTCGGACTGGTCCATCGAGACATCAAGCCGGCCAACGTGATGGTCGAGGCACTCGATCACGGCCGCGAGCACGCGTACGTGATGGACTTCGGACTGGCCAAGCGCTCGTGCTCGGCCGGCGTCACCCAGGCCGAGGACCTCGTGGGCACGCTCGACTACATGGCCCCCGAGCAGATCCTGGGCGAGGGCACCGATGCGCGGACCGACATCTACGCCCTGGGCGCCACGCTGTTCCACGCCCTGGCTGGACACGGGCCGTTCGCCCACCTCAACCCGGCCGCGAAGCTCTACGCGCATGTCAACACCGACCCGCCCCGAATGAGCGAGCTACGGCCCGACGTGCCCGAGGCCATCGATCACGTCCTCGCTCGCGCGATGGCCAAGGACCCAGCAGACCGTTTCCCGACGGCAGGCGAATTCGCTCGATCGCTGTGCCTGGCCGAGCACAACACCTGCTTTCGCTACTGGTGACCGACCCGGGCGAGCATCAGCAGCTGCACTTCAAGAAGCACCCCTTGAGGACGAGCGGAAGGGTGTGGACCCAGTCGCTGACGCCTACGACAACGTGGGGATCAGCGACAACTCCGATCCGTCGGCCGCCAACTTCGACGGCACCGGCGACAGTTTCTCCGCCGAGGCACTGGCGGATGGCACGCCGAACGCGCTGACGCCGGGCGGCACCGTCACGATCGATGGGACCACGTTCACCTGGCCGACCCCGGTGGGCGCGCCCGACAACGTGATCGCCGACGGCCAGATCATCGATCTATCCGGGTCGGGCGCCGATCTCGGCTTCCTCGGTGCGGCCGGGTTTGGAGCGGCAAGCGGGAGCGGCACGATCACCTACACGGACGGCACCACCCAGACCTACAGCATCAGCATGGCGGACTGGTACAACAACGCCCCCGTCCCGGGCGACCAGATCGCCACCACGACGTCGAGCTGGAACTTTTCGAGCAGCAACCAGGTCCTGCACTCGGTGAGCGTCTACTTCGCGTCGGTGCCGCTGGAATCTGGCAAGACCGTCGCCTCTGTCACGCTCCCAACCGTCAGCAGCGGGGTCGGCAACGGCGTCAACGCGATGCACATCTTCGCGATCGCGGTGGGTTCGGGAACCCCGACGAGCGGCACGTACGTGGCGGTGCCCAACGTCGCCGAGCACGGTCAGCGGGGCGAGGCGCATTACAGACGGTGAGGTCCTCCGCCGGCGCCTCGATGCTCAGTCACGACGGGGGACCTGCGAGTAGTCGCTAGTACCCCCAGCCGGATTCGAACCGGCGATCTCCTGCGTGAAAGGCAGGCGTCCTGGACCACTAGACCATGGGGGCGGGAAGGCTCGATTGTATGCGCGCCCTGTGGCCGCACCGGTTGCGTGTTGTCGAGAAAGAAGCTGAGGTGTGATCAGATCACAACCGGCTTCGAGCGCTCAGGTCGGAGACCCGGAGGTTGGGCGAGAAACGGGCCATATGTTCCCGATTCTCGACCAGCCTCACCCCTTGTCCATTTCAACGATGCCGGGCGTTGTGAGCAAACCACAGGCAACCCCGGACCGAGGGTCTATATCCGACAGCCGCGTCGTAATCCACGCCATGCCGCCGCTGGGACTCGAACCCAGGCCCCACGGATTAAAAGTCCGCGGCTCTACCAACTGAGCTACGGCGGCCCGTGACCATGATCGCGCACCGACAGCACCGACCACGGGCTCGGACTCTGTCCCCCTAAACCTAAAGAGCGGTAGTGGCGGCCGTGCCGCCCCACGCGCCGCTAGTGCCGGAAGTGCCGGCGCGCGGTGAAGACCATCGTGGCGCCGGAGGCGTCAACCGCCTCGATCACCTCGCCGTCGCGGATCGAGCCGCCGGGCTGGATGATCGCCGTCACACCGGCGGCTAGGGCCAGCTCGGGTCCGTCAGCGAACGGGAAGTAGGCATCCGAGGCCAGCGCGGCGCCCTGCAGCCCTGAGCGGGCCTTTTCGATGGCCAGGCGGACCGAATCGACCCGGCTCATCTGGCCCGCGCCGATGCCGATGGTGGCCAGCCCGCGGGTGGCCACGATCGCGTTCGAGCGCACGTACTTGCACACCCTCCACGCGAACTCCATGTCCTCCCACTCGGACGCAGTTGGCTCGCGCTCGCTGACCACCTTCATGTCGGCCCGCTCATCGAACACGGCGTCGCGGTCCTGGACGAGCACCCCACCGACGACCTGGCGCAGGTCGGGCTCGGCCGTGCGCCAGGCCCGACGCTCGCGGTCATCGAGTATGCGCATGTTGCGCTTGGTCGAGAGAACCTCGAGCGCGTCCTCGTCGTACCCGGGTGCGAACAGGACCTCGACGAACTGACCCGCGATCGCCTCGGCCAGCTCGCGGTCCACCCGGCGGTTCAGGCAGATCACGCCGCCGTAGGCCGACAGGGGGTCGCACTCGAAGGCTTGCTGGTAGGCCTCCAGGGCGCTCGGGCCGATCGCCGCTCCGCACGGGTTGTTGTGCTTGACGATCACGCACGCGGCTCCCTCGAGCTCGCCGAGGAGGAGTCGGGCCGAGTCCAGGTCGAGGAGGTTGTTGAACGACAGCTGCTTGCCGCCGAGCTGCGAGACCATCGACAGGACGTGAGCCCGGGTCCCGACCTGGGCGAAGTAGGCCGCGCGCTGGTGCGGGTTCTCGCCGTAGGGGAGGTCCAGAACCTTCTCGAAGGCGCGCACCATGAGCGACGGGAAGTCCTCCCGCTTCTCCTGGAACCAGCGCGCAATCGCGGTGTCGTAGCGAGCGGTGTAGGCGAAGGCCTCGGCGGCCAGGCTCTCGCGCGTGGCCGGCGACAGCTGCCGGTCGGACTCCCGCAGCTCGGCCAGCACGGCGTCGTAGGCCTCGGGGCTGACCACGGGGGCAACGAAGGCGAAGTTCTTGGCCGCGGCGCGGATCATCGTCGGGCCGCCGATGTCGATGTTCTCGATCACCTCGTCCTCGTCCACCCGGCCCCGCCCCACGGTCCGCTCGAACGGATACAGGTTCACGCACACCAGGTCGATCAGCTCGACCGCGTGCTCCTCGGCCGCCTGCATGTGGCTCGACTCGTCCCGGAGCGCGAGCAGGCCGGCGTGCAGCTTGGGGTGAAGGGTCTTCACCCGGCCGCCCATGATCTCGGGGAAGCCGGTCAGGTCGGACACCTCGCGCACCGACAGGCCGGCCGCGGACAACTCGCGGGCGGTCCCGCCGGTCGAGACGATCTCGACCCCCAGCTCGGTCAGCCCACGCGCGAACTCCACGATGCCGGTCTTGTCCGAGACCGACAGCAGCGCGCGACCGACCCTGACCTGCTCCGGCGCAATCGGCTGGTACCGGCTCATCGAGTCCGTTCCCGGCGGCATCCCCCAGCGACTCTATCGATCACTCAGGACGGTAGGACTCACTTCCGGCGGGCCCCGATGGACTCGTCGATCAGCACCCGGCGCGGGTTGGCCGGGTCGATCCGGACGGCCCCGGCGGCGATCAGCCGCACCGCCTCGGGCACCAGCTCGTGCTCGATCGGCCGCAGCGCCCCCATCACATCATCGGGGGAGCGGGCATCCGGAATCGACACCGCCCGCTGGAGGATCACCGGCCCGGTGTCGACGCCCTCGTCGACGAAGTGGACCGTGACCCCGAACACCTGGACCCCGTAGGCGAGGGCCTGCTCGATGGCATGGAGCCCGGGGAAGGCCGGCAGCAGAGCGGGGTGGACGTTGATCACCCGCCCCGGGAAGCGGCCCAGGAACTCCCCGCTGAGCAGCTGCATGTACCCGGCCAGGACGACCAGCTCGGCCTCGCGCGAGAGCAGCCACACGGCCATGCGGGCGTCGCGCGCCGGGCGGTCGGGGAACTCGCTGACCGGAAACACGGCCGCCTCGACACCGGCGGCCAGCGCCCGCTCGAGCGCCGGCGCGCCGGGCTTGTCAGATGCGACCGCCACCACTCGCACGCCGTCGCGCTCATGGACCGTGTCCAGCAGCGCCTGGAGGTTGGTTCCGGTCCCCGAGGCCAGTACGGCGACGTTCAAGCCCTTGGGCCCCGTCGATCTATCGCCGCGCCCCTACCAGCGGCAGCTCGGACTCGAGCGCGTGCTTGCCGCCCGACTCCTCGGTCCCGGCCAGCGGGTACTCGCCGCTGAAGCACGCGTCGCAGTGATCCGCCCGTTCCACGCCGACCGCCTCGTACACGCCGGCCAGGCTCAGGTAGTGCAGTGAGTCCGCGCCCAGCACGGCGGCGACCTCCTCGGCGCTGCGGCCGTGGGCGATCATCTCCTCGCGCGTGGACATGTCGATCCCGTAGTGGCACGGGTGCTTGATCGGCGGAGCCGAGATCCGCAGATGGATCTCCGCCGCGCCGGCCTCGCGGAGCATGGCCACGATCTGTCGGGTCGTGTTGCCGCGGACGATCGAATCGTCGACCACGACCAGCCGCTTGCCGGCCACGACCTCGGGGAGCGGGTTGAACTTCAGCCGCAGGCCGTGGCGGCGGAGCTCCTGGCCGGGCTGGATGAAGGTACGGGCGACGTAGCGGTTCTTGATGAACCCATCGTCCTGCGGCAGGCCGGCCGCCCGGGCCAGCCCCCGCGCCGCCGGATTGCCCGAGTCGGGGACGGGGATCACCAGGTCGGCATCGACCGGCGCCTCGTGCCACAGAATCTCACCCATGCGCGCCCGCGCAACCTGGAGCACCGTGCCGGCCATCTTCGAGTCCGGGCGGGCAAAGTAGATGTACTCGAACACGCAGAAGGCATGCCGGTCGGCCTCGGCGACCATCCGCGAGCGAAAGCCGCGACTCGTCAGCGTCACCATCTCGCCGGGCAGGACCTCGCGCAGGTAGGTGGCCCCGATCAGGTCAAAGGCGCACGACTCGCTGGCCACGCAGTAGGCCGCACCGCCGTTCACCGGGTCCTCGATCATCCCGAGGGCCAGCGGGCGCAGCCCGTGTGGGTCGCGGAAGGCGATCACCGCGTCCTCGGTCATCACCACGGTCGAGAACGCGCCACGCAGGCGCGGGACGACATCGGCGACCGCGTCCTCGATCCGCTCGGCCGGGTGGGTGGCCAACATGGCGGCGATGATCTCCGAGTCCGAAGTCGAGTTGAACGGGATGTCGCAGCCCCGGCACTCGGAGTGGAGCTCGACCGCGTTGATCAGGTTGCCGTTGTGGGCCAGGGCCAGAGTCCGGCGGTCGTCGCGCACGATCGGCTGGGCGTTCTCCCACTCCGAGGAGCCCGTGGTCGAGTAGCGGACGTGGCCGATGGCCATGTCCCCGACCAGCGAGCGGAGCATGTGCTCGTTGAACACCTGCGCGACCAGTCCCTGGTCGCGGATGGCCATGATGCTGCCCCCGACCGGGGCGGTGGCGATCCCCGCGGACTCCTGGCCGCGGTGCTGGAGGGCGAACAGGGCGAAGTACGCGAGCCGAGCGACGTCGTGACTCGGCGCGTAGATGCCGAAGACACCGCACTCGTCGCGAGGCCCGTCACGATGATCGTTCGGAGCTGTCATGGCGGGTCCCTCAGTGACCGGAAAGGCAAGGCTAGCAGCGCCTTTACACGAATTTCTCCAACCCGCGACGGTGGGCCGTCGCGAGCTCGGAAAGTGCGACGTTCAGGTGCCCGGCGATCTCCAGCCCGCGGCCCCCGACCGCGCCGATCACCGTACCGAGCCGGGCCACGGCGTCCCGAGGCCCGGAGACGATGTACCCGCACCCGGGCGCCTCGGCGAACAGGTCGAGCCCGGCGGGAACCTCCACGCGGGCGCCGATCCCGCCGGCTAGACAGCACTCGGCCAGTGCGACCCCCAGACCGCCCTCGGAGATGTCATGGGCACTGTGCAGCGCGCCGGCGCGGACCGCATCCCGAACCGCAGACTGCGCATCACGGACCGCCTGTCCGTCCGTGAGCGGAAGCGGCCCAGCCGGGGCGTGACCTCGGAGCTTGGCCAGCTCCGACCCGGTCGGCGAGGGCCTGAACGGCCCGACCAGCGCGATCGCGTCGCCCTCGCCGGCGAATCCGAGCCGGCCGGCGCGGGCCGCGTCGGGTAGCCACCCGACCATGCCGACGACCGGGGTCGGGAAGATCGGTCCACTCGGGGCCTCGTTGTACAGGGACACGTTCCCGCCCACGACGGCGACGCCGAGGGCCTCGCACGCCTCCGCCAGCCCCTCCACCGCCTCGGTCAGCTGCCAGGCCACGTGAGGCTTCTCCGGATTGCCGAAGTTCAGGCAGTTGGTCAGCCCGAGCGGCTCGGCCCCCACGCAGGCCAGGTTGGCGGCGCACTCGTAGACCGCCTCGGCGGCACCGCGCCGCGGGTCGCAGGCCACGCGGCGCCCGTTGCCGTCGATCGAGACGGCGATGGCCGGAGAATTGGCCCCCCCGCCCCCACCCAACGACAAGACGGCGGCGTCGGCCTCCTCGGGGCGGCGCACGGTCCGCGACTGCACGACCGGGTCGTACTGCTCGAACACCGGCCGGCGCGAGGCCAGGTTGGGCGATCCGATCAGCGCCAGCAGTGTCTGGCCGGCGGACTCGCGGCCGGTGAGCACGGGCTCGGGGGGCGGGTAGACCTCGATCGCGGGCTGGATCGGCTCGAGGTCGTACTGCGGACACTCGTCGACCAGCACCCGCACCGGGAGGTCGGCGACCACGGTCCCGCGGGACCGCACGCGCAGCCGCTCCTCGGTCGTGACGGAGCCGATCGGCGTGGCCAGCACCTCCCAGCGCTCGCACACGTCCATCACCGCCGCCACTCGCTCGGGCTCGACCACGCACAGCATCCGCTCCTGGGACTCGGAGACCATGATCTCGAACGGCTCCATCCCCGGCTCGCGCAGCGGCACCTGCCAGACGTCGATGTCGATCCCCACGGCGCCCTTGCTGGCCATCTCCGAGGCCGCCGAGGTCAGCCCGGCCGCCCCCAGGTCCTGGAGCGAGACGAGCACGTCGCGGTCCAGCAGTTCCAGGCAGCACTCCAGCAGCTTCTTCTCGCTGAACGGGTCGCCGATCTGGACCGACGGGCGCTTGGCCTCATCGCCGTCGCCCAGCTCGGCGCTGGCCAGGACAGAGGCCCCGCCGATCCCGTCCCGGCCGGTGAGCGCGCCGAGCAGGACGAGCACGTTGCCGGGACCGGCGGCGGCCGACCGGATCAGCCGCTCGCGCCGGGCCAGACCCAGGCACATGGCGTTGACCAGGCAGTTCTGCTCGTAGCTCTGCTCGAAGTAGATCTCGCCCCCGACGGTCGGCACCCCGATCGAGTTGCCGTAGTGCCCGATCCCGGCCACCGCATGCTCGAGCAGATAGCGCGAGCGCTCCGAGCGACCGGGCTCGCCGAAGCGCAGCGAATCCAGCACCGCAATCGGCCGCGCCCCGACCGCGAACACGTCGCGCAGGATCCCTCCGACCCCCGTGGCCGCGCCCTGGAAGGGCTCGACCGCGCTCGGGTGGTTGTGGGACTCGACCTTGAAGGCCACGGCCAGCCCGTCGCCGACGTCGACCGCGCCGGCGTTCTCCCCGGGGCCGAGGAGCACGCGGGGGCCCTCGGTCGGCAGCCGGCCCAGGAGCCGCCGCGAGTGCTTGTAGGCGCAGTGCTCGGACCACATCAGCGACAGCATGGCCAGCTCGACGTCGCCCGGCTCGCGTTCGAGCTTCTCGGTGATCAGCTCGTACTCGAGGTCGGTCAGCCCGAGGGCCCGATGGCGGCTAGACGGCGACGCGGTATGTGACATCGGCGCTCATCGACTCGAAGATCCCCCGCCCGTCCGTGGAGCCGGTCAGCGGGTCGACCGCGTGCTCGGGATGCGGCATCAGGCCGAAGACGTTTCGCCCCTCGTTGCAGACGCCGGCGATGTCGCGCAGCGACCCGTTCGGGTTATGCCCGGATGCATATCGGAGGACCACGCGGTCCTCGCCCTCCAGGCGCTCGAGCTCCTCGGCGGGCGCGTAGAAGCGGCCCGTGGTGTGCTTGACCGGGATCGAGAGCCGCCCGCCGGGCGAGCACACGCGGGTGAAGGGTGTGTCGACGCTCACCACCTCGAGCTCGACCTGGCGGAAGACGAACTTCAGCGAGACGTTGGGTAGCAGCGCCCCGGGCAGCATGCCCGCCTCGCACAGGACCTGGAAGCCGTTGCAGATCCCCAGCACCAGCCCACCCTCCTGCGCGAACTCGGCCACCAGATCCATCACCGGGGCAAAGCGGGCAATCGCCCCCGCGCGCAGGTAGTCCCCGTAGGAGAAGCCGCCGGGGACGATCACCGCGTCGACGCCCTGCAGGTCGCGGTCGGCGTGCCATAGCAGCACGGCCTCGCCGGCGAGCCCGGCCGCGTTCAGGGCATCGATGTCATCGCACGAGCCCGGGAAGCGCACCACACCGAACTTCATTTCCCCTCGACGATCTCGTAATCCTCGATCAGGGGGTTGGCCAGGAGCCGCTCGCACATCTGCGCCAGCTGAGAAGGATCCTCGACGTCGAGCTCGATCAGGCGGCCGATGTGGACGTTGGCCACGCCGCTGAACCCGAGCGCCGGAAGCGCCCGCTCGACCGCCTGGCCCTGCGGGTCGAGAATCCCCGCCTTGGGCCGGACCAGCACGCGGGCCCGGGTCACGGGTGCCCCGGGGCCTCGGTCCGGCTGAGCCACCGGCCGAACGGCTGGCCGGTGATCCGCTCGTAGGCGTCGATGTACTTCCCGCGCGTGCGCGCGACCACATCGTCCGGGATCGGCGGCGCCGGCGGCGTCCGGTCCCAGCCCGTCGAGGAGGCCCAATCGCGGACGAACTGCTTGTCGAAGCTCGGCTGCGAGCGCCCCGGCTCGTACTGGTCGGCGGGCCAGAACCGCGAGGAATCCGGCGTGCACACCTCGTCTCCGAGGGTCAGCGTGCCGTCGGCGTCGAGTCCGAGCTCGAACTTGGTGTCGGCCAGGATGATCCCGTTCTCACGCGCGTGGGCGGCGGCGAACTCGTAGACCGCGATCGAGACGTCGCGGACCCGCTCGGCCAGCTCGCGGTCGCCGATCAGCCCGACCGCCCCCTCGAAGTCGATCGCCTCATCGTGGCCGACCTCCGCCTTGGTGCTCGGCGTGAAGATCGGCTGCGGAAGTCGGTCTGACTCGCGCAGGCCGGCCGGAAGCTCGATCCCGGACACGGCGCCGGTGCCCTGGTAGTCCTTCCACCCCGACCCGCTCAGATATCCGCGGACGACGCACTCGACCGGGAGCATCTCGAGCCTGCGCACGAGCATGGCCCGGCCACGGGCCTCGTCCGGAACCCCCTCCGTGACCGAGAGCAGGTGGTTGGGGACGATCTCGGCCGTGCGCTCGAACCAGAAGGTCGAGAGTCCGGTCAGCACGCGACCCTTGTCGCGGATCGGCGTCGGGTGGACGGCGTCGTAGGTCGAGATCCGATCGGACGCCACCAGCAGCAGCGTCTGATTGGGTCCTTCATAGATCTCGCGAACCTTGCCCGACGCGATCCGGGGCAGGTCGGTGAGGGCGGTCACTGGATCGATCCTAGCAATGGGGGCGGCGGCCGCCGGGGCCCCGGGCGGGGCCCCAACCACCGACCACCTCGCGCTGGTCAGCTCTTGTCGATGGCCGCGAAGGCGACGCACTGGTTCACGTCGCCGGCGAAGTTGACCATCGCATTGAGATCGCCCATCCAGGCCCCGCCGGGGATGGCGAAGTCGATCACAGTGGCCCCGGTCTCATTGAAGCTGGAGCTCGGGCCGCTGTCGATGATCGGGTTCGGCGACTGGACGCCGGCCGTCGGCAGAGCCTGTCCGGCCGCCTCTGAGTTGGCCTGACTCGACGTGGCGAAGACCTGCGCATCGGGCTGACCGCCCGTCTTGACGCATGTGAGCGTCAGCGTGAATGGCCCGAATGTGGCCAGCGTGACCGACGCGCCCTCATCGGTCCCCACGAGCCCTGTGCGGGTGAAGTTCGACGACGGGTCAAACGCGCTCGGCGGCTGGCCGCCCACCGTGCCGGCGTTGGTGGCGTTCGTCGCGTTGGTGGCGTTGGTGGCGTTGGTGGCGTTCGTCGCGTCGGTCGCCGTGACGGCGTGCCTGGCGCTGGGCACCGTGCCGAGCTCACCCAGTGCCTTCAGCCGGTTGGCCGACAGCGAGTGCTTCTTGATCAGGCTGTCGCCGTTGACCAGGTGGCCGGCAGCGATCGCGGTACCGGAGGCGCCGATGACCAGAGCAGCGGTGGCCACGACCATCGCCGGTGACGGCCTGCGCCGCAGAACGCTCTTCATGCTCAACTCCCGTCTCTCGGGACGCCCCGACGGCGTCCAGGTTGGCGCGGGACCGTAGCGAGGGCGGCGGACGGCGCCTGGCGTCAGCTCGGGCTAATCAGGGCGTTGGCGAAGCACGGCGCGCCCAGGTAGTTCTGGCCGAGGGTGAGGTCGGCGATGTAGGTCTGGCCGCTGGGAGTGAAGAAGTTGGCCACGTTGTCGTTGGTCTCGGCAAACGTGGTGCCGTGCACGTTGGTGTCGAGGACGTCATAGGCGGCGTTCACGAAGGCCATCGGCGTGCCGTAGCCGTCTGAGTTGGCCTCGGTGGAGGTGGCGTCGATCTCGGCCTCGACGTTCTGGCCGCCCTTGTCGTTGCAGACGAGCGTCAGGGTGAACGGGCCGAAGCTCGCCAGCGCGATGGTCTGCCCCGAGCTCGCGGTGACCAGGCCGGTGCGGATGAAGTCGGACGCGGGCTCGAAGGCGCTCGGCGGCTGACCCCCGAGGGCGTTGGCGTTGCCGGCGGTGGCCGCGTCGTCGGCGTTCACCGCATTGAGGGCGTTGACCGCCCCCGGCACCGTCCCGAGCTTGCGCAGGTTGATCTGCGTGCCGGTGATCGTGTGATTGCGCAGGCGGTTGCCCGACAACGAGTGCTTGGCAATCAGCGTGTCGCCTCTGACCAGCGTGGTGGCGGCGACTGCGCCGCCGGACGCGGCGATGACGAGAGCAGCGACCGCGACCACCATCGACGCCGACGGCCGCAGCCGAAGGACCTTTCGCATGGACACCCCCCCGGGGTCTTGCGAAAGCCCCCATGGCTTCCGCGAGGGCGCCAAGGTAACAGAAGAGCTGTTAGCCGCGCGCCGCCGACACCGGGGCCGGAGCGATCGCGTCCAGACGCCCCAGAATCTCGTCGGCGTAGCGGACGAACGGCGCATAGTCGAAGATCGCGTCGAGGTCCAGGCCGGCTCCGGCGGGATCGGCGGCGAGCAGCTCCCGCATCGGCTCGTGGTCGTCCAGCGCGCGCTGGGCCAGGCGCTGCACGGTCCGGTAAGCGTCGTCGCGGGTCGCGCCGGCCTCGACCAGGGCCAGCAGCACCCGCTGGGAGAACAGCGCCCCGTGCGTCAGCTCGAGGTTCGAGCGCATCCGCTCGACCTTCACGACCATGCCGTCGATCAAGGCCAGGGTGCGCCGCTGGAGGTGGTCGAGGAGGATCGTCGAGTCGGGGAGGATGATGCGCTCGACCGAGGAGTGGGAGATGTCGCGCTCGTGCCACAGGGCCACGTCCTCCAGCGCCGCGAGCGCGTTACCTCGCAGCACCCGGGCCAGACCAACCACCTGCTCGGACTTGATCGGGTTGCGCTTGTGGGGCATCGAGCTCGAGCCCTTCTGGGAGGCGGCGAACGGCTCGGTGACCTCGCCCACCTCGGTCCGGGCCAGGTGTCGCAGCTCGGTGGCGAACCGCTCCATCCCGGCGCCGGCCAGGGCGATCGTCTCCAGCAGCTCGGCGTGGCGGTCGCGAGCGACGACCTGGGTCGAGACCGGTTCGCGCTCGAGGCCCAGCCTGGACAGGACTCGCTCCTCGAAATCGGGCGAGGTGGCCGAGTACGTGCCGACCGCACCTGAGATCGCGCCGACCGAGGCCTGGGCGAAGGCGCGCTCCAGCCGCTGTGCGTTGCGGTCGGCCTCGAACGCGAACCCGGCCAGCTTGATTCCGAACGTCGTCGGCTCCGCGTGGACGCCGTGGGTGCGCCCGACGCACAGGGTGTGCGCGTGCTCGCGGGCCTTGGCGGCCAGGGCCTGGACCAGCTCGCGGGCATCGGGCAGCACCAGCTCGCCGACCCGCCGCAGCTGCAGCGCCAGGCCCGTGTCGAGCACGTCGCTCGAGGTCAGGCCGTGGTGTATCCAGCGCCCCGCCGGACCGGCCGAAGCGGCCAGCACGTCCACGAACGCGGCCGTGTCGTGGTCGGTGACCTTCTCGCGCTCGGCGACCTCGCCAACCGTGAAGGTCGCCGACCTGATCTCCTCGAGCTCCCGCTCGCTCGGGCCCTCAAGCTCCTCCGCGGCGGCCACCTCGACCCGGCGCATGGCCTCGAAGTGGGCGTGCTCCGACCAGATCTCGCCGAGCTCGGCCCTCGTATAACGACTGATCACCTAGCGATTATTACCCGCCGCCCAGCTGGACGGCCTTGACCACGAGCAGGACGATGGCGAGGAAGAGGTAGATCTCCATGGACAGCATGGCCAGCCGGCGGCCGGTCGACGCCCTGGGTCGGGCGAGGAGAGCGACGGGCGGCATCGTCCACTGCTCGCGCGGGACCGCCGGCGAGGTCTCGACCGTCACCGCGGCGGCACCCCGCCAGGCGCGCAGGGCCACGGCGCCGAACACCAGCAGGCCGGCCGCCAGCACGATGCCGCCGACCAGCGCCACGGCCGTGACGTCGATCTTGGGGAACAGCGTCGTGGTCATCAGGATCAGCGAAAGGAGCAGAAGCACCGACACGATCACGGTGGCCAGCGCGTTCAGCCACGCGCGGTTGACCCACGGGCCGAGGACCTCGCGATCGTTGCAGAGCAGCAGAAGGAACATGCTGGCGCTCGGCAGCAGGATCCCGGCCAGCGCCTGGACGGCCTCGGTGATGACCCCGAGCGGAGCACCGGGAATGAGCACGATCGCGGCCGCGCCGAAGATCACGAGCGCGAACAGCGCGTAGAAGCCCTTGGCGTCGCGGAAGCTGCGGTGCAGCGAGCTCTTGCTCCCGGTGACATCACCGAAGGCGTAGCTCGTCGACAGCGTCAGCGCGCCCGCACCGATCAGCGACGCGTTCAGGAGCACGAGCGCGAAGAAGGCACCGGCTGCCGATCCGATCGTCTTGGAGAGGCCGCTGGCCGTGCCGCCGGCGTCAGTGAAATGGCCGAAGTACGGGGTGCCCTGGAAGGCGAAGGCGGACACGCACATCAGTGCCGCGGCCCCCAGGACGACGACCACGGCCCCGATCCAGGTGTCCAGGCGCTCGTAGTTGATCCACCGGGGCGTGATCCGCTTGTCGATGATGTTCGACTGCTGGAAGAACAGCTGCCACGGCGCGACGGTGGTGCCGACGATGGCGATGATCAGGAGCACCGAGGTTGAAGTCGCGCCGCCCTGGATGCCTGGGACGAAGAAGTCGTGGGCGATCGGACCGGCCTGGGGATGGGCCATAAAGAACAGCGGGATGATCAGCAGGTTCGCGAACACGAACGCGAACATGAACCGCTCCCACGAGCGGAAGCTCCCGCTGGCCGTGATCGCGACCAGCGCGATGGCGGCGATCGGCACGGCCACGTATTGCGAGACCCCGAAGTAGCCGAGGGCCAGGCTGACGCCGATGAACTCGGTGACGACGGTCAGGAAGTTGAGGACGAACAGGTCGATCACTGAGAACCATCCCCAGAACCGCCCAAAGCGCTCGGTGATCAGCTTGGCGTGCCCCACCCCGGTGACCGCCCCGAGCCGGACGACCATCTCCTGGTTGACGAGGAGCACCGGGATCAGGAGCAGCAGGACCCAGAGCAGGCTGGTCCCGTAGTTCTGGCCGGCCTGGGAGTAGGTGGCCACGCCGCCGGCGTCGTTGTCGCCGACCATGACGATCAGCCCCGGCCCGATGATGGCCAGCAATGCGAGCATCCGGGCCCGTGCGCTGCGATGCGCCTCCTCGTGCTCCTTGAGCGTCCCGAAGGCGCCCTGGATATCGCCGACGTGGGCGGAGTCGAGCACGGCGCGGTCGCGCTCCGAAACGCCACTAGCCATGTGCTCGACCTCCTTTCGCCTTCGCCGCGGTGTCCGCGGCTGGCTGGAGGTCGCTCAGTCTCTGGAGCTACGCCCCGGAGGCGGAGACGACGTCCACGACGCCAGCCGCGAGCCTGCTACTTCGCGGTAGCTCGTCGCTGTCTAAATATCCGTCGTGGTGAAGCATCATCTTTCCTCGGGACCGCCGACACCGGCAGTCCAACGCTGCTTTCGAGGTTACCAGTGCCCCAGCCGGTGTTCCACCGTCGTCACACGCCGGTAACGATCGCGCTTCAGCCCCGACCCACGCCGGCCCGCCGGCGCCACTCCTCGGGGAGCAGGAGCTCGAGCACGTCGTCCACGGCGATGATTCCGACCGGCTTGCCGTCCGCGTCCACCACGGGGATCGCGATCAGGTTGTAATCCGTCATCACCCGCGCGACCTCGGGCACGTCGGCCTCGATCGCCGCCGTCGGCAAGGTCTCCTCGGCCAGAGTCGAAACCCTCTCGTTCTCATCGGCGCGGAGCAGCTCGGCCAGCGACAGCGCGCCGAGCAGCTTCCCGTCGTCGTCGACCACGCACACGATCGAGATCTGCTGGGGCCCGAGGTCGCTGGCCCGGAGGCGGGCCAGCGCCTGGCCGACGGTCGCGTCACGGCGGACCGAGACGAAGTCCGGGTTCATCAGGCCCCCAGCCGTCGATGGGTTGTAGCCCAGCAGCTTCCTGATCTTGCGCTGCTTGGCCGGGGGCAGCTGGTTGAGGATCGGCAGCCTGCGGTCCTGGTCGAGCTCGAGCAGCAGATCGGCGGCGTCGTCGCTGGCCATCCGCGCCATCACCTCGGCGGCCTCCCGGTCGGTTCGCTCGCGCAGGAACTCGACCTGGTGCTCGTCGTCGAGCTCCTCGAACACATCGGCCTCGAGCTCCTTGTCCTCGCCCACGGCCTCGAGAATCTCCTCGCCCTCCTCGTGCGAGGCCGCCTCGACGAGGTCGGCGATCTGCGCCGGATGCAGTCGCCGCAGCCGGGCCGTGGCGAGCTTCAGCCTCGAGGTCGGAACGTGGCCCAGAAACGGCTCGATGTCGCCCCAGGGGACAAACTCGCGGTGTTCGGTGTCGTGACCGCGAAAGCGCCGGGGCAGGAAGCGCCACAGGCGCGGGCGCAGGGTGGGGTCGATTCCGGCCACCCGCCAGACGCCGTCATCCTGGATCAGCTCGACCTCGCGCGCCCGCACCAGCCGCGCTGTGGCCACGTTTATCTGACTGCGGTCGAGCACGTCGGAACGCAGCAAGAGCTCACCCGGGCGCCGCTCGAACTGGGCCACGTTGAGCTTCGTCGTGGCCGTCCGCACCGCGTCGGGTCCGAGCTGCTCGACGCGGTCGATCGGAACGAACAGCTCCCGGCCGCCGATCTTGGCCACCAGCCCCAGCACCGGAGGCAGATGCTGGCCGGAGTCCATCCGTACGATCACGTCCTCGACCCGGCCAAGCCGCTCACCGGCCGAATCGAGCAGAGGACTTCCCGCCACGGATGACAGATGGACGATGGCTTCAGGCATCAGTCGCCGCTGGCCTGAAGGCTAGCGATGCGCGGGCCGGGATTCAGCCAGGAACCGGGCGGGGTTCACCACCAGTCCTCGCCGCCATGCCTCGACCGGCCGCTTCACGTGGCCAGGATCCGCGCGGCCAGCACCGCGGCGTTGCGCGCGTTGTCGATCCCCACGCACCCGACGGGCACCCCGGGCGGCATCTGCGCGATCGCCAAAAGCGCGTCCAGACCGCCCGCCACCGACGTGCGGCTGGTCAGCGGGACGCCGATCACGGGCAGCTCGCTGTGCGCGGCGACGACGCCGGGGAGGGCTGCCGACAACCCGGCGCCGGCGATGATCACGCGCAGTCCGCGGAGGTGGGCGTTGCGGGCGTAGTCGGCCACCTTGTCGGGCTCACGGTGGGCGGACAGCACCCTCACCTCCGAGCGGATCCCGCGCTCGGTGAGCTCCTTCTCGGCCGCCTCCATCGCCGGCAGATCGCTCTTGGAGCCCATCACGATCCCGACCAGCGGCGCATCGACATCGAGGTCGGCAAACTCCGACTCGGGCTCGGCCAGGGTCTGAGGCGCGAACTCGCCCTCGTCGCTCACGCCGCCTCCGTGCACGCCCTTGTCGCCCGGAGAGCGATGTCGGTTCGGAGCTGCTTGCCCGGGAAGTCGATCACGTCGGCGGCAGCATATGCGCCGGCCCGGGCGGCCGCGGCATCGGCGCCGAGCGCGGTGACGTTGAGCACCCGGCCGCCGGCCGTGAGGACCGCGCCGTCCTCGCCCCGCGCCGTGCCGGCGTGGGTGACATAGACGTCGGCCGGGACGCGATCGAGGCCCGTGATCCGGTCACCGCTGGACGAGCTCTGCGGGTAGCCGCGGCTGGCCAGGACCACGGTCACAGCTGTCTCCGGCCTCCATTCGAGCTCGGCCCCGTCGAGCCCACCCGGCTCGGTGGCGTTCTCCATCAGCGTCAGCAGGTCGGTACGCAGCCGAGGGAGGATGGCCTGGGTCTCGGGATCGCCAAAGCGGGCGTTGAACTCGAGGACCTTGACGCCCTGGGTGGTCATCATCAGCCCGGCGTACAGGACGCCGTGGAAGGGAGTTCCCCGGCGGGCCAGCTCGTCGAGGACCGGCTGGTGAACCGTGGCGCAGATCTCAGCGGCGGCGGCCGTTTCGACCGCCGGCACCGGGGAGTAGGAGCCCATCCCGCCGGTGTTGGGTCCGCGGTCGCCGTCGAAGATCCGCTTGTAGTCCTGGGCGCAGGACAGCGGGATCGCCGTGCGCCCGTCGCACAGGGCCAGCAGCGAGAGCTCCTCGCCGTCCAGGTGCTCCTCGACGACCACGCGCTCGGTCGCGAACCGGCGCTCCACGAGTAGCGTCTCCAGCGCCACCCGCGCCTGTGCCTCGTCAGCCGCGATCACCACCCCCTTGCCCGCCGCCAGCCCGTCGGCCTTGATCACCGTCGGGTAGCCCGCGATCGCCTCCAGGCCGCTCTGCACGTCGCCCACGACGCGATGGGAGGCCGTGGGCACTCCGACGACGGACATCACCTCCTTGCAGAACGCCTTGGACCCTTCGAGCCTGGCTGCGGCCGCGGTCGGACCGAAGGCGCGAATCCCCGCCGCGGCCAGCGCGTCCACGAGGCCGGCCACGAGCGGCGCCTCGGGTCCGACCACGACCAGGCTGACCCGTTCGCGCGCGGCCGCCGCAACGAGCCCGTCCAGATCGTCGGCGCCGACCTCGAGCACCCGGGCCTGGTCGGCGATCCCGGCGTTGCCGGGCGCGCAGATCACCTCCGGCCGGCGCGGAGACCGCAGCAGGGACTGGACGATCGCGTGCTCACGCCCCCCGGAGCCGACGACCAGGACTCGACCGCCCTCGCCCTTTCCCTCGCGACTCCCGACGGCGGCCTCGCGACTCCCGGCGGCGGCCTCGCGACTCCCGGCGCCCTGCCCTTCGCGACTCCCGGCCACGGCCTCCGCTTGCTCCCCCTCAGATCGAGCCAATGAAGTCGTCGATCGGGATCGCGGTCAGCGTCTCGTACTTGGCCGTGCCGCGAGAGCTGAGCTCGAGCGACACCCGGGAGATCGTCTTCTCGTCCGGTGCCTCGACCACGTTGACGAAGTCGAAGTGGCCGAGCGTCGCCCATTGCGCCTTGACGGTGGCGCCGAGCTGCTCGACCTCCCGGTTGACCTCCTTGATCCTCG
Organism: uncultured Solirubrobacterales bacterium; assembly: GCA_963704385.1. Classification (GTDB taxonomy): domain Bacteria; phylum Actinomycetota; class Thermoleophilia; order Solirubrobacterales; family Solirubrobacteraceae; genus Palsa-465. The sequence goes on along the minus strand of OY969904.1, from coordinate 1,641,814 downwards.
ACGGGTTGTTCTTGATCGTCTGGACGCCTTCGGGCGTGAGGGTCGACAGCATGATGTAGGTCGGCAAGGTCTCCTCCTGGTCTCGGTTCGGAGCGTGAGCGACTTCTAGCACGTGGAGAGGCGCGGTTCGGCGCCCGGGGCTTGCGCGCCCGGGGCCTGCGCGAAAGACGGGAACATATGGCACGTTTCTCGCGCAGCCTCGGGCGGAATCAAGGTCCGACCGCCTGACTACTTCCCCCGGATAAACGCCTGACTAGGCGGCCGCCCGCGCCTAGGCGGCGGCTACGGGAACCTGCGCTCGCTCGAGCACCAGGTCGCCGTCGGCGGCGTCGACCGTGACCGTGTCGCCGGGGACGAAGCGCCCCTCGAGGATGGCCAGAGCGAGCGGATCGACCAACCGCTTCTGGATCACCCGCTTGAGCGGGCGGGCGCCGTACGTCGGGTCATAGCCGAGGTTGCCGAGCAGCGTCCGGGCGGTGTCGGTGAGCTGAACCTCGATCTCCCGCTCGCGCACGCGCTGGATCACCCTGGCCACCTGGAGATCGACGATCTCCGAGAGCTGCGCGCGGGTCAGCGGGTGGAACTCGACGATGTCATCGAGGCGGTTGATGAACTCGGGCTTGAAGTAGGCGTCGATGCCGGCTCGGCCGCCCGGGATGTTGGAGGTCATGATCAGCACCGTGTTCTTGAACGACACGGTGCGGCCCTGACCGTCGGTCAGACGACCGTCGTCCATCACCTGAAGCAGCGTGTTGAACACGTCCGGGTGGGCCTTCTCGATCTCGTCGAGGAGGACCACCGAGTACGGCCGGCGGCGAATCGCCTCGGTCAGCTGGCCGCCCTCGTCGTAGCCGACGTATCCAGGCGGCGCGCCGACCAGCCGGGACACGGAATGCTTCTCCATGTACTCGGACATGTCGATACGCACCATCGCGTCCTGGCTGTCGAACATGAACTCGGCCAGCGCCCGGGCCAGCTCGGTCTTGCCGACCCCGGTCGGACCCAGGAACAGGAACACGCCGATCGGGCGGTCGGGATCCTGTAGTCCCGCTCGTGAACGACGCAGCGCACTGGCCACGGCCTCGACGGCCTCGTCCTGGCCAATCACGCGCTGGTGCAGGCGCTCTTCCATGTGCACGAGCTTCTCGATCTCGCCCTCCATCAGGCGGCTGACCGGGATCCCGGTCCACTTGCCCACGATCTCGGCCACGTCCTCGGCGTCCACGTCGGTCTTCAAAAACTTGGGCCCCGCGCCCGCCTCGGCGGCGGCCTCCGCGCTCTCCGCCGCTTCGAGCGACTTCTCGAGCTCGGGAATGGTCCCGTACTGGAGCTCGGCCGCGCGGCCGAGATCGGTCTCGCGCTGGGCGCGCTCGAGGTCGATCCGCGCCTGGTCCAGGCGCTCGCGGAGCTCGGAGGCGGCGCCGATCGTCTCCTTCTCACGTTGCCACTCGGCGTGCATGGCCGACGAGCGCTCGCGCTCCTCGGCCAGAGCCCGCTCAAGCTGCTCGCGCCGGGCCACCGTACCGGGATCCTCGTCGTCAGACAGGGACTGGAGCTCGATCTCGAGCTGCATGATGTGTCGGTCGACCTCGTCGATCTCGGTCGGCTTGGAGTCGATCTCCATCCGGATCCGCGAGGCGGCCTCGTCGACCAGATCGATGGCCTTGTCGGGCAGGAACCGGTCGGCGATGTAACGATCGCTGAGGGTGGCAGCCGCGACCAGGGCCGAGTCCTGGATGCGCACGTTGTGGTGAAGCTGGTAGCGCTCCTTGAGGCCGCGCAGGATCGCGATCGTGTCCTCAACGGTGGGCTCGCCGACGAACACGGGCTGGAAGCGGCGCTCGAGCGCGGGGTCCTTCTCGATGTGCTTGCGATACTCGTCCAGGGTGGTCGCGCCGACCGCGCGGAGCTCGCCCCGGGCGAGCATCGGCTTGAGCATGTTGCCCGCATCCATGGCGCCCTCGGCCGCGCCGGCGCCGACGATCGTGTGCAGCTCGTCGATGAAGACGATGATCTGGCCCTGGGCGTCGGCGATCTCCTTGAGCACCGCCTTCAGCCGGTCCTCGAACTCGCCGCGGTACTTGGAGCCGGCCACCATGGCGCCGAGGTCGAGCGCGACGACCTTGCGGTCGCGCAGCCCCTCGGGGACGTCGCCGGCGACGATCCGCTGGGCCAGCCCCTCGACGATCGCCGTCTTGCCGACGCCGGGCTCGCCGATGAGGACCGGGTTGTTCTTGGTCCGACGGCTCAGAACCTGGATCACGCGCCGGATCTCGTCGTCGCGTCCGATCACCGGATCGAGCTTGCCCTGCGACGCCGCCTCGGTCAGGTCGCGACCGTAGCGCTTGAGGGCCTGGAGCTTCTCCTCGGGATTCTGGTCGGTGACCCGATGCGAGCCGCGGACCTCTGACAGGGCCTTCAGGAGCTGCTCGTGCGAGGCGCCGGCCGAGCGCAGCGCGTCTCCCGCCTTCCCGGGATGGCCGGCGATGGCCAGCATCAGGTGCTCGGTGGAGACGTACTCGTCACCGAGCTCGCGCATCTCGCTCTCGGCTGTCCGCAGGATCTGAACCAGCTCGCTGGAGCCACTGGCCGGCTCAGTGGACGTCTCGCCGCCACTCAAGCGGGGGAGCTCGTCGAGGGCAGCACCGACTGCTTGGCGCACCGCCGCGGGCTCGACCCCCAGCTTGCGCAGCACCGGCACGACCACCCCTCCATCCTGCTCGAGCAGGACCGCGAGCAGATGCTCAGGCGTGGTCTGTGGGTTGCGGCGCTCATCGGCGAGCTGCTGCGCCGCCTGGAGCGCCTCCTGGGACTTGATCGTAAAGCGGTCAGGTTGCATGTCGGGAGTTGGGTCGAGGATTGCTAAATCTAAGTCTTGCTGACTTAGATTTTATCATCATTCCCGGGGTGTCTGGGGCCGCTCAACCAGGATCTTGAGCTGCTTGATGTCAGCGACGCGGACCAGCTCCCCACCCCGTTCGTAGGGGACCAGCTCGGCCCGCAGCTCGCGTCGCAGCTGCTCGAGACGCTCGACCTCAGCCTTCAGCTCCTTTGCGCGGCGCTCGAGGCTCACGACCTTGCGCGACATCGCGTTGAGCTGTTCCTCCAGCTCGAACACCCGCTCCACGCCGGCCAGGTTCATGCCCAGCTCGGCCGTCATCTCCTGGATGCGTCGGAGGCGCTCCACATCCTCGTGGGAGTACAGCCGCGTGCCCTTGGGGGAGCGCTGCGGCTCGATCAGACCACGTGCCTCGTACATGCGCAACGTCTGCGGATGCATCTCGGCCAGCTCCGCGGCCACCGAGATCATGAACACGCCGCGCCCGGCGGAGACCTCGATCCGCGTCGTCGCCTTGCGTCCCGGTCGCGCGGCCATCAGCTCGCCGCCTGACTCTGCGGGCCGGCGCTCTGGGTAAACAGCTTCGCCCGCGGGTTCCCGTTCATGACCTGCGAGAGGCGGTCGACCGCCTCCGCCTGCTCGGCTGACAGCGAGTCCGGCACGTCGATCACGAACCGGTAGCGGATGTCGCCACGACCCTTGCCGTTCAGGCGCGCCGGTCCTTCGCCGCGCAGCCGCTGGACCGTCCCGTGCTTCGTGCCGGCGGGCACACGCAGGCGCTTGGTGCCCTTCAGAGTGGGCACCTCCACCACCGCCCCGCGCACGGCTTCGGGAATCGTCAGCGGTACCTCGACCTCGAGGTTCTCGCCGACCTGCCTGAACACGGGCGACTCCTGCACGCGTGTGATCACGTACAGATCGCCGGGCTCCGAGCCGGTGACGCCGGCCTCGCCCTTGCCGGCCACTCGGATCCGGCTGCCGTCGCGGACTCCGGCCGGGATGTTGACCCGCAGCCGCTTGACCGTCCGCTGGGCACCGCTGCCCGAGCACGTCGGACACGGGTCCTCGATGATCGTGCCGGCGCCGTGGCAGCGCGAGCACGGCTGGGTGATCGAGAAGATCCCCTGGCTCTCGCTCTCGACGCCGCGGCCCTCGCACACGGGACAGACCTTCGGCGTGGTGCCGGGCTTGGCCCCGGTCCCGTGGCAGGTCGGGCAGGACTTGGAGGTCGGGACCGACAGCGAGACCTGAGCGCCGTTCACGGCCTGGTCGAAGCCCAGCGTGACCTCGGTCTCGAGATCACGCCCGCGCTGGGGCGCGCGTCCGCGCGCTCCGCCCGCGCGGTCGCGGGCGCCGCCCGCGGCGCCGCCGAACAGGTTCGAGAGGATGTCGCCAAAACCGCCCGCGAACGCGCCCGGATCGAAGCCGCCGCCCGGCCCGCCAGCAAAGCCGCCGAACGGCCCGGTGCCGCGGTCGTAGGCCTTGCGCTTCTCTGGATCGGACAGGACGTCGTGGGCCTGCGAGATCTCCTTGAAGCGCTCCTCGGCGTGCTTGTCGCCGCCGTTGCGGTCCGGGTGGTATTGGCGGGCCAGCTTCTTGAACGCCTTCTTGATCTCCTCGTCGGAGGCGTTCTTGCCCACCCCGAGGACCTTGTAGTAGTCGGGCCGCGCCGGCATCGCCGCTCCCTATCCGGCCACGAGCACGCGCGCGGGCCTGATCACCAGGTCGCCGAGCCGGTACCCGTGCTGGTAGACCGCGACGACCGTCCCGGCCTGCGCGCCCTCGACGAGCTGCTGAGCCACGGCCTCGTGGCACTCGGGATCGAACGCCTCGCCCTCGGGCGAGAAGCGCTCGACTCCGGCCCGGGCGAGGGCGGCCAGCACCTCGGCGTGGACGAGCCTGATGCCGGACACGAGGCTGGCCGTGCCGTTGTCGTGCGGGGCGCCCTCGTCGGGTACGGCCGACTCGGCCGCGGCCAGCGCACGGTCCAGGTTATCCACCGCGGGCAGCAGCTCCTTGACCAGCTTGGTCACTCCGCGCTCCTGCGCGGCCGCGGTCTCGCGCGCCGCCCGCTTGCGGTAATTCTCGAAGTCGGCCCGTGTGCGCTGGGCCAGCTCGAGGTACTCGTCGGCCTTCTGGGCCTTGGCGGCCAGCTCCTCCAGATCGTGCTCGAGTTGAGCCTCGTGGTCGGCCTCGAGGACCTCGGCCTCAACGGCCGCAGCCTCGGGATCGATCGCGTCGACAGGCTCCTGGGAGGGTCCGACGCCCCCCTCGGCCACTCGTCGAGCGGCCGAGGGGGAGTGTGCGCCCGCCGGGTTGCGACGGCGCTCGTGGTCAGAGCCGGACATCGCCTAGTTGCCCTCGTCCACGACCTCGGCGTCGACGACGTCCTCGGACTCGGACTCGGCGCCGTCGCTGGACGCCTCGCCGCCGTCAGCGGACGCGTCGGCCGCGGCCTGCTCCTGGGCACGCTGGTACATCGCCTCCGAGACCTTGTGGAAGGAGGACTGCAACGCGTCGGTCTTGGCCTTGATCTCCGCCGTGTCGCTCGAGGTCAGAACCTCGCGCACCGCCTTGATCGCTGCCTCGATCTCCTCCTTGGAGGAAGCGTCGACCGCCTCGCCGAGCTCGGTCAGCTGGCGCTCGGCCTGGTAGGCCGCGTTCTCGGCGTTGTTGCGCGCCTCGGCCAGCTCGCGTAGGCGACGGTCCTCGTCGGCGTGCGACTCCGCGTCGGAGACCATCCGCTTGATCTCGTCCTCGGACAGACCGGAGCCCGACTTGATCTCGATCTTCTGCTCCTTGCTGGTGCCCAGATCCTTGGCCGACACGTTGAGGATGCCGTTGGCGTCGATGTCGAAGGTGACCTCGATCTGCGGGATGCCACGCGGCGCCGGCGGAATGCCGGTGAGCTGGAACTTGCCCAGCGACTTGTTGTAGGTCGCCATTTCGCGCTCGCCTTGGAGCACGTGGATCTCGACCGAGGGCTGGTTGTCCTCGGCGGTGGAGAAGATCTCCGACTTGCGGGTCGGGATCGTCGTGTTGCGCTCGATCAGCTTGGTCATCACGCCGCCCTTGGTCTCGATCCCGAGAGTCAGCGGGGTGACGTCGAGCAGCAGCACGTCCTTGACGTCGCCGGCCAGCACACCCGCCTGGATCGCCGCACCGACGGCCACGACCTCGTCCGGGTTGACCCCGCGATGGGGCTCCTTGCCGGTCAGCTCCTTGACCTTCTCCTGCACGGCCGGCATGCGGGTCATGCCGCCGACCAGGACGACGTGGTCGACGTTGGCTACGCCCTTGTCCTTGGCGTCATCGAGCGCCTGGCGAACCGGGGCGACCGTGCGGTCGAGCAGGTCCGCGGTCAGCTCGTTCAGCTTCGCGCGCGTGAGCCGGGTGTCCAGGTGCTTGGGTCCGCTGGCGTCAGCGGTGATGAACGGCAGGTTGATCTGCGTCTCCTGCGTCGTCGAGAGCTCGATCTTGGCCTTCTCGGCCGCCTCGTACAGACGCTGGAGCGCCATCGGGTCCTGGCTCAGGTCGATGCCCTGCGACTTCTTGAACTCGCTGACCAGCCAGTCGACGACCGCCTTGTCGAAGTTGTCGCCACCCAGGTGGTTGTCACCCGAGGTCGCCTTGACCTCGAACACGCCGTCGCCGATCTCCAGCACGGACACGTCGAACGTGCCGCCACCGAGGTCGAAGACCAGGATCGTCTGGTCTGACTCCTTGTCCAGGCCGTAGGCCAGCGAGGCCGCGGTCGGCTCGTTGATGATCCGCTTGACGTCGAGGCCGGCGATCTTGCCGGCGTCCTTGGTCGCCTGGCGCTGATCGTCGTTGAAGTACGCGGGCACGGTGATCACCGCGCTGTCGACGGTCTCACCCAGATACGCCTCGGCGTCGGTCTTGAGCTTGCCGAGGATCATCGCCGAGATCTCCGGCGGCGAGTACTGCTTGCCGCCCGCCTCGACGCGCGCGTCGCCGTTGGGTCCGGCGACCACCTTGTAGGGGACGATCGACTCCTCCTCGCGCACCTCGGCCTCCTTACGGCCCATGAAGCGCTTGATCGAGAAGACCGTGTTCTGCGGATTGGTCACTGCCTGGCGCTTGGCCACGGTGCCGACCAGCCGCTCGCCGCCCTGTGTGAAGGCGACCACCGACGGCGTCGTCCGCCCGCCCTCGGCGTTCTCGATGACCGTCGGCTCGCCACCCTCGAGCACAGCCATGCACGAGTTGGTCGTTCCGAGGTCAATTCCTATCGTCTTTGCCATGTTCTACTCCTGTACGGTTGCAAAAATCTAAGCGTGAGGTTAGCAGATTTGGGGTTCGGACCGGGGCGCGAGGCCGGGCCCTGGACCGCTCATCCCACCTTGAACGCGCTTGGGCACATGCGATTCAGCGCGCACTCGGCGCAGACGGGATGACGGGCATAGCAGGTGCGCCGGCCGTGGCGCAGGAGGTTCAGGTGGAGCTCGAGCTCCTGGCCCGGCGGGGTGATGGCCAGCATCGTGTCGTGGAGCTCCTCAGACGGCGCCCGCGGTCGGAACAGCGCCAGGCGCGTGCCCACCCGCGAGACGTGGGTGTCGACGGGGACGTCGCGCATGCCCAACGCGAACAGGAGCACGCAGGCCGCGGTCTTGCGGCCGACGCCGGGGAGGCCCACGAGGTGGCGCCGGGCCTCGGGGACGGTCAGATCGCTCAGCCAGCCGAGCGACAGCTCGTGCCCGGGAGCGGTCTCGGTGATCGCCCGCAGGATCGACTTGATCCGGGCCGACTTGACCCTCGAGATCCCGCCGGGCCGGATCGCCTCCTCGATCTCGTCGACCGGCGCGTCGCGAACCCGCACCCAGGTGTCGCCCGGGAACCGCTCCCGCAGAGCCAGGTAGGCGACGTCTCGGTTGCGGTCGTTGGTCGACTGCGAGAGCACGGTCAGGATCAGCTCGGCGATTGGGTGGCCGTGGGGCTTGGCGAGCGGAACGCCGTACACGAGCGCCAGCCGGTCGCCGATGGCGCGGACGCGGCGGCGGGTCGGAACGCGCCACGCACCTGCGTCTGAGCGATCGCTCACGTTTTCGGACGTTATCCTCGCCGCCGGGTGCGCGTCGACGAGCACACGATCGAACTCGATGGGTCACCTGTGTTCTACCGCAGCGCGCCGGGGGTGGAGGACCCTTCGGTGGGCGGGCACACGACGGCAGCGACCGATCCTCCGACGATCTACCTCCACGGCGTGCCGACGAGCTCGGACGACTGGGTGCCGTTCCTGGAGCGGACGGGCGGGATCGCACCGGATCTGATCGGCTTCGGCCGCTCGGGAAAGGGGGGTCACCTCGACTACTCGCCGGAGGGACTGGCGCGATTCGTCGAGCGCTTCCTGGAGGCGGTCGGAATCGAGCGGTTCACGCTGGTCGGGCACGACTGGGGCGCGGCGGTGGGGCTGCTGCTGGCCGAGCAGGATCCGGAGCGGATCGAGCGTATGGTCTTGATCGACGCGATTCCATTGCTGGATGGCTTCAGATGGCATCGGCTCGCCCGGCTGGCGCGGCGCCCGCTGGTGGCCGAGCTGGCGATCGGCTCGGTCACGCGGTCGATCCTGGCCCGCTGGCTGCGCAGTGGGTCGGCGCGGCCCGACGCGTGGCCCGACGCCGCCGTGGCGGCGGTGTGGGATCGGTTCGACCAGGGGACGCAGCGGGCGCTCCTGCGGCTGTACCGCTCGGCCGGCGAGGCGCGCCTGGCCGAGCTGGGGGCCTCGCTCCCGGAGCTCGATATACCCTCGCTGATCGTGTGGGGCGAACGCGATCCTTGGCTGGCGCCCGAGCTCGCCGCGCGCTACGCGGGGCGCCTGCCGAGCGCCGCCGTCGACCTGGTGGCCGGCGCGGGCCACTGGCCGTGGCTCGATGATCCCGAGGTGATCGGCACAGTCACGAGCTTTCTGGCCGCGCCGTGACGAGCACCGCTACTCCACCCGTCGTTGCCCCACCGTCCGGCACCGCCGCACGCGGCGACCTCGACCTGCGCCGGCTGGCGCCCACGCTCGTGGCCGGGATCCTCGCGGCCGTCTACGTCATCGCCTCGCCAACGAGCGGTGACCTCCCCGCGCACCTGTTCCGCGCCCAGCTGTTCTCCACCCAGGGATTCGGAATCTGGAACAACTGGTGGTACGGGGGGCACGACATCGTCCTGTACAGCGTGCTGTACCCGCCGGCCGCTGCCGCGCTCACCCCGCAGGTGGCGGCGGCGATCGCGGCCACGGCGACGGCCGCCCTGTTCGAGTCCCTGGCCCGCCGGCACTTCGGGCCTCGGGCCTGGGTCGGCTCGGTGTTCTTCGGGGCGGCCACAGCGGTCAGCCTGTACACCGGCCGGCTGGCCTTCGCCTTCGGCATGCTCCCGGCGGTGGCCACAGCGCTCGCCCTCCAGCGCCGTCGGCCGTGGCTGGCGGTCGCGCTCGCGCTCGTGACCGCCCTGTGCAGCCCGGTCGCAGCCCTGTTCGCCGCCCTGGCCGGGGGAGCGTACGCGGTCGGGGCGTACTACGAGAAACCGGCACTGAAGCGGGCGCTGCCCGGGGTCGCCGTGGCGATCGCGGCGCTCGCTCCGGTGCTGGCGCTCTCGATCGCGTTTCCCGAGGGCGGGGTCGAGCCGTTCGCGTTCTCGGCCTTCTGGCCCCTGCCGATCATCGCGGTCGGGCTGGCCCTGGTCACCCCCCGGCGCGATCACACGTTGCTGGCGGGCATCGCCCTGTACGTCGTCCTGTGCATCGCCTCGTACGCGATCCCGTCCGCGGTCGGCGGCAACGCCGCTCGGCTTGAAGAGATGCTCGCGGTCCCGCTCGCCGTGCTGCTGTTGTGGCCCCAGCGCAAGGCGTTGCTGCTGGCCGCGCTGGTCCCACTGCTCTACCTCCAATGGCACGCGCCGGTTCGCGACGTCAGCACCGCCGGGGGGCCGGCCACGACCACCGCCTATTACCAGCCGCTGTTGAGCTTTCTCGAGCGCCAGCCGGGACCGCCCTTCAGGGTCGAGATCCCGTTCACCAAGTACCACTGGGAGGCGTATGCGGTCGCGCCCCGTTTCCCGCTCGCCCGCGGCTGGGAGCGTCAGCTCGACATCAAGTACAACCACCTGTTCTACGACGGCACGCTGAACGCAACCAGCTACGACGCCTGGCTGCACAGCCTCGGCGTGCGCTTCGTTGCCCTCTCGGACGCCAGCCCGGACTACTCGGCCGTAGCCGAGACGGCCCTGATCGAGCGCGGACTGCCGTACCTGCGGCTGGTCTTGCGCACCCGCCACTGGCGGGTCTTCGCGGTGGCGAACCCGACCCCGCTGGCCCAGGGGGCGGCCCGGCTGCGTGCCCTCGGCTCCAGCTCGCTGACGCTCGACGCCGTGCAGGCCGGTACCGCCCTGGTACGGGTCCGCTTCAGCCCCTACTGGGCGATCACCGAGGGCTCAGGATGCGTCGCTCCGGACGGCCAGTTCACGATGCTGACGCTCCGCCGCCCGGGTCCGGTCAAGCTGGCCATCAGCTTCTCGCTCGGCCGGATCGGCGCGCGGTCGCCGCGGTGCACGTGATCCGCGCGGCGGGCCGCGCGCCGGCGTGACCCTGACGTAGCGAAGACGGCCGCCTCGCTAGCATTCCCTGCCGCCATGGGCCGCCGCAAGCGATGGATCGAGACCCGCGTGCTCCCGCACGGCTGGATGGATCTGCTCCGCCAGATCGCGCTGTTCGCGTGCGCGTTCGGGCTCTACGACCTCGTCCGCGGCCTGGTCGCCGACAACGGCAACATCTACAAGCCGTTCGGGGATGCGATGCGGATCATCGACCTCGAGCGCACGTTGCACATCTTCATCGAGCCGAGCGTCCAGGCCTGGGCGGAGAACAAGCACTGGCTGATGGACGGGCTCGACTGGACGTACCTCAACGGCCACTTCGTCATCACCCTGGCCGCGCTCGCGTTCATCTACCTGCGCCGCAACGACTCGTTCTACTTCGTGCGCAACATGTTCATGATCGCCATGGGGATCGCGCTGATCGGCTACTGGCTGTATCCGACGGCGCCGCCGCGGCTGCTCCCGGAGTGGGGCTTCACCGACTCGATCTCGCAGTTTCTGACCGGCGGGACCGGCTGGATCGACGACGGCTCGGCCAAGGCGTTCACGAACTTCTACGCCGCCGTGCCGTCGATGCACGTCTGCTTCGCGGTGATGGTCGGCTGGCCGATGGCCCGGCTGGTCAGGCGGCGCCCGGCGAAGATCGCCTGGTCGCTGTACCCGCTACTCGTCACCTTCGTGGTCATCGCCACGGCCAACCACTTCCTGACCGACGTGTTCCTGGGGGCCGTGACCGCGGGCGTCTCCGCGCTTCTTGCCCAGCGATTGCTGGCCCGGGCGCGGCCTGAGGTGTGGGCGTTCAGCCACGCGACCGCGTAGCGTCCGCAGCGCGGATGCCCGATCAGACCACACCCCTGCCCCCGAGGGCGCGCCGTCCGCGCCGGGCGCGCCCACCGCGGGTCGGGCCCACGACCCAGGAGCTGATGCGCAACCGGCTGATCGAGTCGCGCCTGACGCCGAACGCGATCTCGCTCACCGGGTTCGCCCTGAACGTGGCCGCGGCGGTGCTCGTGTTCGAGCGGCTGTTCGTCCTGGGCGGCGTCGCCTTCATCGTCGGATCGATCATGGACACACTGGACGGGCGGTACTCGCGGATGTCGGGGAAGGGGACCCAGTTCGGCGCATTTCTCGACTCGACCCTGGACCGCCTGGAGGAGGGGATCGTGCTGATCGCGGTGGGCGCCTATTTCGCGTCGCGCCACGAGCAGGTTGCCACTGCGGCAACCGTCGCGGCCGTGCTCGGCTCGCTGATGGTCTCCTACACCCGCGCCCGGGCCGAGGCCATCGGCGTCGAGTGCAAGGTCGGGCTGGCCACGCGCCCGGTCCGCGTCGTGATCCTGTCGGTGGGCCTGGTCTTCGCCAAGGGCGCCTCGCTCGGGCACTTCTCGCTGCTCGCCCCCGCCGTATACGTCCTGGCGGTCCTGACCATCTTCACGACCTTCCAGCGGATCTGGCACGTCCGGTCACAGTTACGGAGCAATCCCGCGCTGTAACCAACCGATCCGACCGGGATAAGGTCATCAGGATGAGCAATAACGGAGTATCGACAAACGGCGCTGGCCGCTACCAGCAGGGCAAGGTCCGCGTGGCGATCATCGGCGTCGGCAATTGTGCGAGCTCGTTCGTACAGGGCGTGCACTACTACCGCGACGCCGACCCGCGCGAATCCGTCCCGGGCCTGATGCACGTCGAGCTCGGCGGCTACCACGTGCGCGACGTCGAGTTCAGCGCGGCCTTCGACATCGACGCCGACAAGGTCGGCAAGGACATATCACAGGCGATCTACGCCGGACAGAACAACACGATCGAATTCGACACGAGCGTCTCCAAGCTGGGCGTCGAGGTTCAGCGCGGGATGACGCACGACGGGCTGGGCAAGTACCTCAAGGAGCGGATCACCAAGGCCCCCGGACCCACGGCCGACATCGTCGAGATCCTCAAGGAGACCAAGACCGACGTCGTCGTGTCCTACCTGCCCGTCGGGTCCGAGCAGGCGACCAAGTGGTACGTCGAGCAGGTGCTCGAGGCCGGCTGCGCCTTCGTCAACTGCATCCCGGTGTTCATCGCCCGCGAGGACTACTGGAACAAGCGCTTCAAGAAGGCTGGGCTGCCGATCGTGGGGGACGACATCAAGTCCCAGGTCGGTGCCACGATCGTGCACCGGGCGCTGGCCCGGCTGTTCCACGACCGCGGCGTGAAGCTCCTGCGCACGTCTCAGCTGAACGTCGGCGGGAACATGGACTTCTACAACATGCTCGAGCGCGAGCGCCTGGAGTCCAAGAAGATCTCCAAGACCAACGCCGTGACCTCGATCATGGGCCACGAGCTTCCGGCCGGCGACGTCCACGTCGGGCCCTCGGACTACGTGCCATGGCTGACCGATCGCAAGTGGGCGCACATCCGGCTCGAGGGGCAGGCGTTCGGCGACGTGCCCCTGAACCTGGAGTGCAAGCTCGAGGTGTGGGACTCGCCCAACTCGGCCGGGATCGTGATCGACGCCGTGCGGTGCTGCAAGCTGGCCTTGAACAATGGGCTCTCGGGCCAGCTCGACGGCCCGAGCTCGTACCTGATGAAGTCGCCGATGCACCAACGCCCGGACGACGAGGCCCGCGAGCTGACCGAGGCGTTCATCAAGAAGTATTCGACCAAGCGCGCGCCCGCTGGAGCAAAGCGCGGGGCGAAGGCCGCTTCCTAACCTGAGCGTCGCGCGCAGGCGCGGCGCTCATAGAATCAGCTGCCGTGCCCGCCGAGCGCCTCGCGATCGCCCAGGTGACCCCGTTCGCCTGGGAGGCCGCAAACGAGGTCAACGGATACGTGGCCCGGGTCTCCGAGGAGCTGTCCGGGCGGGGGCACCGCGTGCTGATCGTCGCCCCGTCGCAGTCGGGCGAGCTCGTTCGCGAGACGCGGCGGGCGGTTCGCGATCACCCCGAGTCGTTGCTCGAGCGCGCCGAGTCCGAGCCGGTCGTCCTCGGGGTGGGCGAGGTGCTTCCGTTCGCGCCGGCCCGCCGGCGGACCGCCTCGCTGCCGGTTGACGTCGCGCGGACGATCGAGGACGCGCTCACGGAGCTCCCGGTCGACGTGGTCCACGTTCACGAGCCGTTCGCGCCGAGCGCGGCCAGCGTCGCCCTGCGACACTCGCGAGCCCTGAACGTGGGGAGCTTCCACGCGCCCACGGAGCGCCTGCTCTCGACCCAGCTGACCCGCCCGCTGTCGCTGCTGCTGTTCGGACGGCTCGACGCGCGCATCGCCAGCTACCGAGCGACGCGCGACCTGATCCAGGGCTACTTCCCCGGGGACTATGAGGTCATCCTCCCGGGCGCGGACGGCGTCGCCGCATCCCGGCCGGCCCGAGGCCCGCGAGGCGTGGAGCTGCTCGTCTGCGCGGGCGAGGACCGCGCGGGGCTGCGGATCCTGCTGCGCGCGCTGCGCTCCCTGCCCCGGGGGCTCGCTTGGCACGCCACCCTCTGGTCCCCGGGCCGGCTGACCGTGCCGGCCACGCTGGGCGCGCGGCTCCGCGAGCGGATCGAGGTCGCCGACGCCGGCACCCTGAGCGAGGAGCAGGCGCTCGCGGGGGCGGATGTGCTCGTTCTGGCCTCCGAGGGCATCCGGCCGGTGCCCGGCCTGCTGGTGCGGGCGCTGGCCGGCGGTGTCGTACCGGTCGCCTCACGGCTGCCGGTCTATCAGGAGCTCCTGTCCGACGGCGACTATGGCTTTCAGTTCGAGCCCGGGGACGTGCAGACCCTGGCCAGCCACCTGGCCAGGCTGATCTCCGAGCCCGGGCTGCTGGCCGCCAGTCGCGATCGGCTGGCCCCGCTCCGGCGGACCTCTGCCTGGTCGCGGGTGGCCGACGACCTCGAGGCGACCTACCAGCGGCTGGCCGGGCGCCGGCGCGACCCGGCGGGCGACGGGCACCTGCGCGCGCAGCTGGCCTCGCGGCGGCTGATCGACGTCGACCTGCACATGCACACCGATCACTCCTACGACTGCGCCACGCCGGTCGAGGTGCTGCTGGCCGAGGCGCGAGCGCGCGGACTCGGCGCCATCGCGGTCACCGATCACAACGAGATCTCGGGCGCGCTCGACGCCCGCGCCAAGGCGGACGGGATCGAGGTGATCGTGGCCGAGGAGGTCAAGACGGCCGAGGAGGGCGAGGTGATCGGCCTGTTCATCGAGGAGAAGATCCCGCGGGGGATGACGCTGGCCGAGACAATCGCCGAGATCAAGCGCCAGGGCGGCCTCGTGTACGTCCCCCACCCGTTCGACCGCATGCACTCGGTCCCCGACTACGAGCACCTCCTGGCCGTGCTCGACGACGTCGACGCGATCGAGGTCTTCAATCCGCGCGTGGCGATCTCCGAGTTCAACGACGAGGCGGTCAGGTTCGCTGCCAAGTACCGGATTCCGGCCGGTGCCGGGTCCGACGCCCACGTGCCCCAGGGGCTGGGATCTGTCCGCATCCGGATGCGCGAGTTCCACGGGCCCGAGGAGTTCCTGGAATCGCTGCGCGCCGCCGACATCGTCCGCAACCCGGCCAGCCTGCTCTACGTCCAGGCGCTCAAGTTCCTCCAGACCAAGGCTCTACCTCCGGGGGCCCGCCGGGCCGCGCGGGACCGCCGCGTCCGCCGGGCCACGGGCCGTGACCGGAGACCGGCCGCCGGTCGCAACCGGCGCAAGTCCTGATGCACTCGCAAGGACAAGCTCGCCCGCCGTCCAATCCGACGGGGATGCCGACCACGGACGACGAGATCCGGGAGAAGTACCTGGAGCGTGCCATCCGCGAGTTGAACGCCTTCGCGCGCGAGCTCCAGACGTGCCGGGACTGCCCTCGGGGGCCGCTCATGCCCGTGCTCGGATCCGGCCATCCGCAGGCGGACATCTTCCTGGTCAAGTACTCGGCCCGCCCGTCGGAGGTGGAGGAGGGGGTGGCGTTCTACGGCCGCTCCGGAAACGCGTTGATGAAGTCGCTCAAGCGGCTCTCGATCGACCCGCTGGCCGTGTACGGGACCCTGTGCGTGAAGTGCCCGGTCCCCGATCCCGCGATGGCCGACCCGGCGTGCGTCGCCCGGCTGATCGAGGAGCTCGCGATCGTGGCCCCCAAGATCGTGGTCGTCATGGGCGTCGATGCGGTGGCCGTGCTGAACGAGCTCGAGATCCCGCTGCGCCGGGACCTGGACCTGACCGTCGGGGAGATCCAGTCGTTCACGCCCACGATTGAGGCCCTGTACGTGCCCAACATCGACGAGGCGCTCGACGACGAGGGCTCCAAGCGCCAGTTCTGGGGCGCGTTCCGCGTGCTCGGCCACTGGTGGGCGGAGTTGCCTCCGTATTGAGGACCCGCCCCCCGCGCGGTGGCCGGACGGGGTTAGACTCGGCTCATGGACCTCGAAGAGAAGACACTCGACCGGATCGGCGACCGCTGCGAAGAGTGCGGAGCGAAGCTGACCCCGGAGGAGATCCAGACGGCCATGGAGACCGGCGGGCCGGCGCTGTGCGCCATTCACGCCGCCGAGGACGAGCCCGGGCTGGTCGAGGACGAAGCCGGCTTCGGCCCCGACTAGGTCGACGACTGGCCGATCACGAGCAGGATCTTGCCGAGCTTGCCGCCGGCGGCGAAGCGGTCGTACGCCGCTTCGGCCTCGTCGAGGGGGTATGTCGCGGCGACCGGGACGATGACCGCCCCTGACTCGAGGAGCGGCAGGACCGAACGCTCGACCGCCCGGGCGGTCAGAGCCTTGTCCTCGAGCGGACGCGGACGGAGCATCGAGCCGTAGATCCGGGCGCGCTTGGCCATCAGCGCCCCGAGGTGAAGCTCGCCCTTGGCGCCGGCGCCGATCCCGATCACCACGATCCGTCCGCCGAGGGTCAGCGCGGTGACGTCGTCGGCCAGGTTGGGCGCCCCCACGAGCTCGAGGATCACGTCGAACGGACCGTGGTCGCCAAAGCCCTCGGGCGCGATCACCCCTGCCCCGAGTGCAGCCACCTCCTCACGCAGATCGGGGTTGCGGACCGTCGCCGTGACGCGCGCCCCGGCGGCCCGTCCGAGCTGGATTGCGGCCGTACCGACCCCGCCGGCGCCGCCGTGGACCAGCAGGTGCTCGCCGGGCTGCAGCCCGGCCTGCGTGAAGAGCGCATCGTGCGCGGTCGTGAACACCTCCGGGATGCCTCCCGGGATCGGCCAATCGAGGTTGCCGGGAACCGGCATCAACACCCGCTCGTGGACCACGGCCAGCTCGGCCTGTCCGCCGCCGGCGACGATCCCCATCACGGCGTCGCCCTCGTTGAAACGCATCGCTTCAGGACCGAGCCCGGCCACTTCGCCCGCCAGCTCGAGCCCGGGGATGTCCGCAGGAACGCCCGGCGGAGCCGGATAGCGCCCGCGCCGCTGATGCATGTCCGCGCCGTTCAGCCCCGCGGCCCGGACGCGGACGAGAATCTCGCCGCCCCTGGGCTCGGGGTCCGGGTGCTCCTCGACGCGCAGCTCGCCCTCATGGATCGTGACCGCGCGCATCGTCTACCGATCCTCCCCCTTCCGGAGCATGGCCACACACTCGATGTGCGGCGTCTGGGGAAACATGTCGACCGGCCTGACGCGCTCGAGCCGATAGCCGGCCGCCACCAGCTGGGCGGCGTTCGGAGCCAGCGTGGTCGGATTGCAGGACACGTACACGATCCGGCTGGGTCCGGCCTCGACGATCCGGCGCACCACCTTCTGCGAGAGGCCCGCGCGGGGCGGGTCGACCATCAGCACGTCGGGCCGGCCCGCCTCAGCGACGAGCTCGCGCATGGCGAGGCGCACGTCGCCGGCGAAGAAGCGGGCGTTGGAGATCTCGTTCAGTCGGGCGTTGGCGATCGCGTCGGCGACGGCCTGCGGGACGAGCTCGAGGCCCCAGACCTCAGCCACCCGCGGCGCGATCAACAGCCCGATCGTCCCGATCCCGCAATAGAGGTCATAGACGCGCTCGACGCCCGTCAGGTCGGCGTAGTCGATCGCCAGCCCATAGAGCGGCCCGGCCATCTCGGTGTTGGTCTGGAAGAAGGCCTCCGGGGCGATCTGCACCCGCATCCCGCCGATCTCCTCTTCCAGTCGGTCGCTCCCGGCGACCAGCTCCGTGTGACCGCCCTGGGTCGTCTCGCCGAGGCCCGCCACACGGGTCACCAGGACCCCGTCGCAGGGCTGGGCAGCCCGGGCCAGGGCATCGGTGTCGAGTCCGCCGGCCTCTGCGCCGGTGACCAGACGCAGCTGAATCTGTCCGGTGCTCACGCCTTCGCGGACGACCAGGTTGCGCAGCAGGCCCTCACCACTGCCCCGATCGTAGGGCGCCAGTCCCTGCGCGCGGCACCAGCTCACGACGCGCTCGCGGGCTTCGTTCCCGGCCTCTGAGGCGAGCAGGCAGTCTCTGACCTCGGCGATGGCGTCCCAGCGGCCAGGCACGTGAAACCCGCAGATCAGTCGCCCGCCGTCGTCGGCGCCGAACGAGTACTCGAGCTTGTTGCGGTAGCGCCACTGCTCCGCGGCCGGGACGATCGGCTCAAGCGTGTATCCGTCCAGATGACCGATTCGCCTCAGCGCGTCGTCGACCTGCGCCTGCTTGACGTCGAGCTGGCGGTCGTAGGGAAGCACCTGCCAGGGGGCACCCGGGTGCTCGGCCAGGGCGGGAATCCGGTCGGGGCTGGGGTCGATGACCTCGATGGCCCGCGCCTCGGCGTACGCGCGCTTTGACTTCTGCACCACCGCCCGTACCCGGTCACCGGGCACGGCATCGGCGACGAACACCACGTACCCGTCCAACCGGGCCACGCCGGCGCCGCCGAAGGCGAGCGTGTCGATCGTGAGCTCGAGCTCGTCGCCGCGCTGCGGCCTGGTCCGAGTACCGGTCTGCTCCATCGGCCTAGGATGGCAGCAGGACGACGTTGACTGCAGAACCGGGCGGTTCTAGCGAAGTAGCAGCTCGAGCAGCGCCTTCTGGGCGTGGCGGCGATTCTCGGCCTGGTCCCAGATTCGCTGGCGCGGTCCGTAGAGAACCTCGGCGGTGATCTCCTCGCCGGGGTGCGCGGGCAGGCAGTGCAGCGCGATCGCCCCCGGTTTCGCGCGATCGAGCAGGGCGTCGTCGAGGCGATACGGGGCGAGCGCCCGGCGGCGCTCGGCGGCCGAGTCGGAATCGTCACTCATGCTCACCCAGACGTCGGTGTAGAGCACGTCGGCCCCCTGGGCCGCGGCGCCGGGATCGTCGATCAGCTGCGCTCGGCCGACGGGCTCGGCCAGCGTGAACCGCTCCGGGGAGGCGACGCGCACGTTGACCCCCGCAAGTGGGCCGAGCAGCGCGAGCGACCGCGCGACGTTGTTGCCGTCGCCGACGTAGGCGACGGTCAGACCGGCGAGCTTCCCGAACGTCTCGCGGAGCGTCAGCAGGTCAGCCAGCGCCTGGCAGGGATGATGGCCGGCCGTGAGCATGTTGATCACGGGGACGGTCGCGTGCTCGGCCAGCTCGGTCACGAGCTCATCGGGACCGGTGCGGATCCCGATCGCGGCGGCGTGCCGGGACAGGACATAGGCCGTATCGCGGATCGACTCGCCGCGGCTCAGCTGAAGCTCGTCTGTCCGGAGCACCATCGGATGACCGCCGAGCTCGGCAATCCCGGCCTCGAAGGAGATCCGGGTCCGGGTCGAGGGCTTCTGGAAGATCAGCGCGACCGTGCGCCGGGCGAGCGCATTCGAGCTGTACGGCGCCGCCTTCAGCTCGAGGGCGCGATCGATCAGGGCGGAGAGCTCGTCGGGTGTGAGCTCGGCACCGGTGAGAAAGTGACGCGGCAAGTCGAGCAGTGTACGTTGGCCTCGATGGCGGCAGTGAATATCCGGGTCGTGACATGGAACCTCATGCACGGGCGGTCGCTGCCGCCGGCCGGGCGCGACCTGTTCGAGGAGTTCGCGACGGCGCTGGGCGGCTGGGATTGGAACGTCGCCCTCCTGCAGGAGGTCCCGCCGTGGTGGCCGGCACCTCTGGCCGAGCGCCTGCGGGCCGAGCAGCGGCTCGTACTGACCTCCCGGAACAGGCTGTTGGGGCTGCGCCGGGCGATCGCCACCCGCTGGCCCGACGTGATCAAGTCAAACGGCGGCGGGTGCAACGCCATCCTGGTGCGCGGCGGAGGAATCGTCGAGCATCGGACCCAGCGGCTGTGCCGACTCCCAGAGCCGCGCTGGGTCCACGCGGCGCGGCTCGCCTCCCGGGTGTGGATCGCCAACCTCCACACAGCGGCCAAGCCGGAGCAGGGCGAGGCGGCGGCCGACGTGGTACGCCGCTGGGCGGGGCCGCAGCCAGCCGTGCTGGGCGGCGACTTCAACGTCCCGGAGCTGTCGCTCGACGGGTTTGAGCCGGCGGGCTCCAACGGCCCGGATCACATCTTCGTGGCCGGCGGGGAGGTGAGCGAGGAGGGGACGGCGTTGGAGCACGACGGCCTGTCCGATCACGCCCCCGTGCTCGTGGGCGTCACCCTGCGCGTGCGCGTGCGGGCGTAGCGGCCGGCCGGGCCGCTACCCCCGCCCGGCCCGCAGCCCGAACCCGCGCAGCACCAGCAGCGCCTTCTCCCCGAGCGTCCCCCGAGCGGGCAGGACGCCGAGCTGGACGGCCGCGTCGTAGAGGTCGAACAGCGCCCGGACGCGGAGCATCCGCTCGTGGGCCAGCTCGCAATAGAAGACGCAGTGCACGACGACGAAGCGGTTGGTGGCCGGCAGGCTTTCAAGCGGCTCCTTGTGCGTGGCCAGCACCTTGCAGGGGGCGGCCAGGTAGCGCCCGTTGGACAACCGGTCGCCGGTGCGCTCCATCCGGGCATCGGGAAAGGCCGCCCACAGCCGCGCGGCGTGGCGGCCGAGCTCAGCGGCACCTTCCAGCGGCTCGGGCGTGAGTGGATCCTGGTAATGAACGTCAGTGGTGCAAAGGTCGGCGAACGCGGTCGGGTCCTTGCCCGACCATGCCGCCTCCCAGCGATCGACGAGCTCGTCGGCCTCGGACGCGGTCACGCCTCGCCCTCGGCAACATCGAATACCGCTAGGCCCTCCTCGGGGGTGGAGGCCTCGGCGTAGCGCCGTCGTGGGATCCGGCCGGCTCCGCGAGCGAGCACGCCGGCCTCGATGGCCAGGCGGATGGCTCGCGCCATCGAGGCCGGGTCGTGCGCGCGGGAGATCGCACTCGCGCACAGGACCGCGTCGCACCCCAGCTCCATCGCCAGCGCCCCATCCGAGGCGGTCCCGACACCCGCGTCGAGCACCACGGGCACGCTCGCCCGTTCGACCATGATCGAGATGTTGTACGGGTTGCGGATTCCCATGCCGCTGCCGATCGGCGACCCGAGCGGCATCACCGCCGCGCAACCGACATCCTCGAGCCGACGGGCCAGGACGGGGTCATCGGTCGTGTAGGGCAGCACGACGAACCCGTCGTCGACCAGCGCCTCGGCAGCCTCGACGAGCTCGACGGCGTCGGGCAGCAGCGTCCGGTCGTCCCCGATCACCTCGAGCTTGATCCAGTCGGTCTCAAACGCCTCGCGCGCGAGCTGGGCTGTAATGATCGCGTCGCGGGCGGTGAAGCAGCCCGCCGTGTTGGGCAGGACATCGACTCCGGCGTCGTGGAGCACGTCGAGGATCGAGCCCGCGAGATTCGGATCCGGCCCACCCCCGAGCCGCCGCAGCGCCACCGTGCACAGCTCCGCGCCGGACGCCGCCAGGGCGCCGGCCAGGACCTCGTGGCTGACGAAGCCCCCGGTTCCCAGGATCAACCGTGAGCCGAGCTCCCGCCCGGCGATGACCAGCGGATCGGTCACGCCCGTCAACCTCCCTGGACCGCGACGACGATCTCGACGCGGGCTTCGTCGCTCAGCCGGGTCGACGGCCACGAGCTCCGCGGCACGACCTGTCCGTCGACCGCGACGGCCACGCCGCGACCGCCTGGTACATCGGAGAACGTCGCCACGACGGTGGCCAGGGTGGCCCCTTCGGACAGGTCTCTGCGTTCACCGTTGACGAGCACGCTGATGCTCATGCTCGCACGGGAGCGCCGAGGCGGGCGGCCCGGCCGGGGGACGTGTCCGTCGCGGCAAACCGGCCGGGTGCGAACGGCTTGGCGAGCTCCGGCGGCTCTTCGCCCGCCAGCACGTCGCCGAGGATCTCGGCCGTGATCGGGGTGAGCAGGATGCCGTTGCGGTAGTGGCCCACGGCCCAGTGCAGGCCGGAAACGGCCCCGCTGGGGCCGATCACCGGCGCGTTGTCGGGGGTGGCCGGGCGCAGCCCGGCTGAGAGCTCGTCGACCACGAGCTCGGAGACACCGGGCACCAGCTCGCCGGCATCACGCAGCAGCTCGGAGACGGCGCCGGCGGTCACCGAGGTGTCGAAACCGCGCTCCTCCATCGTCGCCCCGAGCACGTAGCGACCGTCGCCCCGCGGGACGATGTAGCCGGTGCCGAAGCGCACGACGCGCGTGAGCAGGCCCGGTCCCGTGGGGTCGTGCAGGCGGAGAATCTGGCCCTTCACCGGGTGGATGGGGACGCGAGCGTGGACCGGGATGCCCTCCAGCGCGCCCGACCAGGCTCCGGCGGCGATCACGACCTGGTCAGCCCCGACCTGCTCTCCGCCGGCCAGGCGGAGGCCGCGGACGCGAGCCTCGCGCGAATCGAGGTCGATCGCCGCGACCTCGGTCCCCGAGCGCAGCCGCACCCCGGCCCTCCGGCCCGCCTCGGTGAGCGCGGCAGTCAGCCGCCGGGGGTCGATCGCATGATCGTCGGCCACTTCGAGCGCGAGGCGCAGCGCTGGGGCGAGCGCGGGCTCGAGCCGCCGGGCCTCGCTGGCCCGGAGACGGCGCACGGTGAGGCCGAGGTCGAGGCGCATCCGCAACTCGCGCTCGAGCGCCTCGGCTTCGTCGCGGTCGCGAGCGGCCAGCAACGTGCCGCACTGCAGATACCCGACGTCCATCCCTGACGCCTCTCGCAGGTCCGCGACGAACTTCGGATAGACCCCCACACCGGCTAGGCCGAGGTGCAGCAGCGGCTGCTCGGTCATGCGCGCCTCGGCGTTCGGGGCGAGCATGCCCGCTGCCACCCACGAGCTGCCCTGACCAGGCTCTCCGCGCTCGAGCAGCGTCACCCGCAGGCCCCGCTGGGCTGCCCGCCAGGCGATCGCGAGGCCCACCGCGCCGCCACCGACGACGGCCACCGCGGATCTGTCCGTGCGCTTGCTCAAGGTCGGTCCCTACCGAGGCTATCGCGGCTCGGCCGCGCGTCCGCAGGCTCGGTTGAGGGCTCGGGGCGGGACGGGTTGACGGCCCGTCGCCGCGCCGGTTGACGCCCCGAAATCGCTGTGACAGAGTCGGCCCATGGCGGACAACGACGGTGTTCTGATGGTGCAGCTGGCGCAGTGGCAGGCGGCCGCGGGGATCGAGGATGCCATCGCCTCCGTCTTCAGTCCGGACTTCGACCCCGAGACGGCCGACGCCCGTGACGAGAGCGTTCGCAAGGCGCTGATGTGGGGCGAGACGCTCGGGACGATGACCAAGAACGGCCTCATCTCCCAGGAGCTGGTGCTCGACTGGATATGGATGTCCGGGCTATGGAAGCAGATCGGCAAGGCGGCGCTGGCGGCACGCGAGGAGTTCGGGGAGCCCAAGCTGTACGAGAACTTCGAGGCGCTGGCCAAAGCACAGGCCTGAGGGGGCCAGCCGGGGGCGGGGGTGCGACGGCCGGGAGGCGGCGGCGCATGCGGTCCGACGGCGGGCCGGAAAAGAGGCGGACGCCCCGCAGGCCGGAAAAGAGGCGGACGCCCCGGTTTGAGCCTGCGCGTTTAACGGGCCGTATGGAGGGTGTTGCATAAACGAGGCGGATTGTGAGCGGCTCACAATTGGCGGCGCCCGGCTCCGTCGTAGGCGGGACGGAGTCGGCGCATCGAGCGAGGCTGGTCGAGAAACGGGAACATGCGTCCCGTTTCTTGACCCAGGCTCAAAACCTTCGCGCCCACCTCTTGTCCGGCGCAGCGTCCGGTTGTGAGCCGATCACAACAAATCGGTGGGGCGGGGCACTTATGCGACTGCCTCTATGTTCCCGTTTTTCGCGCAGGCTCGGCTGGGCCCCCGATCACCGAGATGGAGGAGCGCGGATCGCAGGACAGACCCTCGAGGGGGCAGGGTGCGTTGGGCTTGCCGCGGACGCCAGGCCCGACCCCCCTCGCTGACACAGGGTGGGTCCAGCAACCGCGCCCCAGGGGACTCGTGAGTGGTCGGGCGCCAAGCCCAGGTCACACGGCGGGACGTCGGCGTGAGCCGCCAATGGCGGCGGCCTGTACCGCTCCCTGACAGACTTCAGGCGTGAGCTCTCGACGCGAACGCCTGGCCCGGGCACGCTTGTACCTGGTCTGCGATGACCAGCCTGACGCTCGCCTGCGCGCAGCCCTGCTCGGCGGCGTCGACATCGTCCAGCTGCGGATGAAGGGCGCGGACGACGAGGCGATCGTGGCCGCGGGGCGCCGGTTCGCGGAGATCTGCGCCGAGCACGACGCCCTGTTCATCGTCAACGACCGACCCGACCTGGTGGCGCCGACCGCGGCCGACGGAGTGCACCTCGGGCAGGACGACGGGCCGGTGGCCGATGCCCTCCGGACGGTGGGCGGCGAGCGGCTGATCGGCCTCTCGACCCACACGCCGGAGCAGGTCGACGCCGCCGCGGGCCTCGGAGCCGACTACATCGGGGTGGGGCCCGTGAACGAGACTCCGACCAAGCCGGGACGCCCCGCCGTCGGACTGGCCCTCGTCGGCTACGCCGCCACGCACGCGCAGCTGCCATTCTTCGCCATCGGGGGCATCTCGCCGAGCAACATAGACGCGGTCCGCGACGCCGGAGCCGGGCGAGTCGCGGTGGTGCGCGCGCTGGTCCACACGGCCGAGCCCGAGCTCGTGGCCCGCCGGCTGCGGGACGCGCTCATCAGGGGCGAGCGACGCCAGGAGGCCAGGGTTGGGTCAGCGTAGTCGCAAGCGTGGGCGCCGCGAGAAACCGCCGCCCGCGGCGGTGGTGACGGCGCCGACGCCGGCGCCGCGCAGCCGCTCCGAACGGCGCGACGCGGCCGTCCGCGCGACGCTGACCCCGCTGCGCCCGCGAGAACGGCCGTGGCCGATCACGGTGGGGGCGCTGCTGGCCGCCGCCAACGGCGCGGCGCAGCTGATCCTGTACATCGCCGGGGTCAAGCTGGAGGTGAGCGGGACCCGCCCGAACGCGGTCTCGGTGATCCTGTTCGCCGTGCTGATGTTCGTGTGCGCCGGCGGGATGTGGCAGATGCGCTACTGGGCGGTGCTCGGCTTCCAGGCCCTGCTGGCGATCGTGATCCTGACCTTCGCCATCGTTCTGATCCGCGCCAGTAGCGTCCTCGGGGTGGTGATCTCGCTGGGCGTCGTGGGCGCCGGCGGGTTTCTGTTCTTCAAGCTCGTGCGCGTGCTGAGCCGGATCCAGATGCCGAAGTACCCGGGCAGCTGACGGCAGGGCCGCAGCTGCCGCAGGGCCGCAGCTGGCCCGCGGAGCCGCAGCTGGCCCGCGGAGCCGCAGCTGGCCCGCGGGGGCGCAGCTGCCGCGGGGCCACAGCCCCGGCCCACCAGCTGACCTTCAGCTAGGCTGCCGACCGTGCCTGACTCCGCCTACGACTGCGTTGTGATCGGCTCCGGCCCGGGTGGGTACGTGGCGGCGATCCGCGCCGCCCAACTGGGCATGCGGACCGCGGTGGTCGAGAAGGACCGGATCGGCGGTCGCTGCCTGAACTACGCCTGCATCCCGGCCAA
The DNA here is from genome assembly GCA_963704385.1 of uncultured Solirubrobacterales bacterium. Lineage (GTDB taxonomy): Bacteria > Actinomycetota > Thermoleophilia > Solirubrobacterales > Solirubrobacteraceae > Palsa-465. The sequence continues at coordinate 1,616,575 of OY969904.1, read as the reverse complement.
GGCCGTCCTGCGCTCCGCCGACGTGCTGAGCGAGGTGCGCGAGGCCGATGAGTTCGGGATCAAGGTCTCGGAGCCCGAGGTCGACTTCGCGGCCGTGGGCAAGCGGCGCCAGAAGGTGGTGTCGACCCTCACGAGCGGTGTCGCCGGACTGTTCAAGAAGAACGGGATCGACGTGATCGAGGGAGAGGGGGCGCTCGGCGGTCCGGGGACCGTGACCGTGGGCGACCGGGCGATCGAGGCCAAGACCATCGTGCTGGCCACCGGCTCGGTCAAACGCCCGATCCCGGGCGCCGACTTCGGCGGTCAGGTGATCGGGACCGAGGAGGCGTGGGCGCTCACCGAGCTCCCGAGCACGATGGCCGTGGTCGGCGCGGGCGCTTCCGGGGCCGAGATCGCCTCGGCCTACGCCCGGCTCGGCACCGACGTGCTGCTGTTCGAGGCCCTCGAGCGCGTGCTGCCGACCGAGGACGCCGACGTCTCGAAGGTGGTCGAGCGGGGCCTGAAGCGTCAGGGGATCACGATCCACACGACCACCTTCGTGGAGGATGTCCAGGCGAGCGAGAGCTCGGTGAAGTTCAGACACGGCGAGGACTCCAAAGAGGTGCAGTGGCTGGTGATCGCCACGGGCCGCGCGCCCGATGTCGGGGCCCTGGGGCTCGAGAGCGCCGGCGTGGCGCTGGCCGAGGGCGGGCTGGTCCAGGTCGACGGCGCGATGCGCACGAGCGCCGAGGGTGTGTACGCGATCGGGGACCTCGTGCACGGGCCGGCGCTCGCGCACAAGGCGTCCGATGAGGGCGTGATCGCGGTGGAGGACGCGGCTGGTCTCGAGACGCATCCGATCGAGTATCTGGACATTCCCCGGGCCACGTTCTGCACCCCCAACGTCGGCAGCTTCGGCCTGACCGAGGCTCAGGCCCGCGACGAGGGCTACGACGTGGTCGTCGGCAAGGTTCAGTACGGGGCCGTCGGGGCCGGCACGGTGTACGGAGATCGGACCGGCCTGGTGAAGATCGTCGGCGACCGCAAGTACGGCGAGATGCTCGGCGGGCACATCGTCGGGACGCGGGCGACCGAGCTGATCCAGGAGCTCGTGAACGTACGGGCGCTGGAGGGTGGGTTCCCCGAGGTCGCGCGCATCATCCACGGCCACCCGACGCTGTCTGAAGCGGTGATGGAGGCCGGCCGCGCCACGGACGGATGGCTGATCCACGGCTAGTGGTTTGCGAACGGTGCCACAGCGGGTGGCCACGATGCCGAGGCCGGAGTTAGGCGGGGCACCGGTCTTCTATTACGACCTCGGCAGCCCCGCGTGCTACCTGGCCGCCGAGACGATCTCCTCGACCCTGCCCGTGGTGGCAGAGTGGGAGCCGGTGCTGGGGTCCCAGCTCGATGTTCCTGAGCTTCCGCTCGACCGCGCCTGGGTGGAGCAGCGCTCGGTCGAGCTCGGGATCCAGCCCCTGTGTTGGCCCGAAGCCTGGCCGCCGGACAGCGCTCTGGCCATGCATGCGGCCACGTACGCGAAGGGCATCGGGCGCGTGGTGGCGTTCTCGCTGGCCGCGTTCCGGCAGGCCTTCGCGGCCGGACGTGACCTGGGCGATGAGGACACGGTGCTCATCGCGGGAGCGGCGTGCGAGATGCATCCCTCCGCGCTGCTGAAGGGGATCGCGTTGCGCTCGGTCGCCGAGCGGCTCCGGCGCGCGAACGCGGAGGCGCGAGCCGCCGGGGTCTTGGCGCTGCCGGCGATCGCCGTTTCGGGCGACGTGTTCGCGGGTGCGGACGCTGTGCGCGAGGCGGCACTGGCGCTCGGGGCGGTGCGGTGAGAGCCAACCGGGCCTATGAGCTGATCGTCTCGCGAGGAGGGCTCGAGCCGGCCTTCCTGGCCGCTGAGGACCGGCTCGACCGGATCGAGATCGTCTCGATCGATGACGGCGAGGTCCTCCTGTACTGGACCGTGCCGGCCAAGCTCGCGTCCCGGCTGCTCCGAGAGGTGCGCGCCGACCTGGCCAGCCTGCCCGCCGAGGAGTTCATCGACAAGTGGGCCGGAGCCGACGCGGAGGACCTGTTCTGAGCGCCTCCGGGGCCAGGGGCCAGACGCGAGTGCAGGAGCCGACCGCGGCCGAGCGGACCATCGCCCGGAGAGCGGCCGAGTCGCGGGCCACGGTCCCCTCGATCGAGCTGGCCGTCGAGGTCGAGATGGCCCCGTGCCTGGACCTGCGCGAACGCCACACGGGCTCGATCACGGCGCTGCTCGTGCGCGCCTCTGGCCTGGCCCTGCGGGATCATCCCCGGGCCAACGGGGCCTACCGCGATGGCCGCTTCGAGCTGTATTCCCGCATCAACGTGGGGATCGTGGTGGCGGTCGAAGGCGTGTACGCGATCCCGACCGTATTCGACGCCGACCAGAAGCCCCTCGACGCCCTGACCGAGGAGATCGAGGAACTGGTCGACGGCACACGGGCCGGCCGGTTGGCGTCGCCGGCGTTCTCGGGCGCGACGTTCACGCTGTGGAACGCCGGGGCGCTCGGGGTGGATCAGGCCAACATCCCCGTCGTCCCCTCGCAGTCGGCGGCGCTGGCCGCCGGAATGATCGGGGAGACCCTGGTGCTGGGGGAAGGGGAGCTGATCGCCTCGCGACCCATGACCGTCACGCTGTCGTGCGATCACCGCATCCTCTATGGAGCAGGAGCCGCCGGGTTCCTGGAGGCGGTCAAGTCACGGCTCGAGCAGGGCGAGCTGTGAGCGGCTCGGCCTCGCAGAGCCGGCTGCGCATGATCTCGATCGCCACCGGATTGTCGTCCACCAGTACGAACCGGCGGCCGAGCGCCCGGCAGACCGCGCCAAGCGTCCCGGAGCCCGCAAACGGATCCAGACACCAGGCCCCTGGACGGGACGAGGCCGCGACGATCCTGCGCAGCACCCCCTCGGGCTTCTGGGTGGGATAGCCCGTCTTCTCGCGGCCGTTTGTGGGCACGATCGTGTGGAACCAGACGTCGGTCGGGCGCTTGCCGCGACGTGCCTTCTCGGCGCTGACCAGGCCCGGCGCCATGTATGGCTCGCGCTCGACGGCGTCGGCGTCGAAGTGGTGCCCTCCCGGCGTGCGCACGTAGACCAGGATCGTGTCGTGCTTGGCCGGCCAGCGCCGGCGGGGCTTGGCCCCGTAGTCGTAGGTCCAGATCAGCTCGTTGAGAAAGGCCTCGCGGCCGAACAGCTCGTCGAGCAGGAGTTTGCAGTAGTGGGCCTCGCGGTAGTCGATGTGGAAGTACAGCGTCCCCTGCGGGGCCAGCAGCGAGCGGGCGCGAGCGAGGCGCGGCTCGAGGAAGGCGAGATAGTCGGCGAAGACGTCGTCATACGAAAGCGAGCGCAACAGCCGCGAGCGGTAGCGCCGGCCGCCGAAGCCGACGCGGTCGCCGCGCTGGTCGGCCACCACGGAGAGGGTGTGGCGCGCCTGGACGCGCCCCGTGTTGAACGGGGGATCCATGTAGATGAGATCGAAGAAACCCTCGGGCAGCCTGGCCAGCGCCGCGGTGTTCTCGCCGGCGATCACGAGGTCGTCGTCGAGCCGGATCTCCTCGGTGGCGGATTGGAAACGCATCAAGGGCGGACCGTAGCGGCGGGCCCGGCTGCCTTGCCCCAAGCGATCAGGGATCAAGCCGGACGCTGAGCAGCGCCGCGCTGAACGGCGGCACCGCCACCTCGTACCCGGCCGCTCCGGGCCTGACCTTCTCGGTGGCGGGCACTCCCTGCCATCGCTCGGCGAGACTGAGGTGCTGGCCATCGAGCGTTACATCGGAGCGGGCGCTGACGGACGGCGCGAGCAGGCGTTGCACCGTGGCGGAATCGGTGGCCGTAAGTGCCAGATGCACAGTCGCGGATTCGTCGCCCTTGTCGATCAGCAGCACGTGCAGCACGTCGCCCCCGAGCCGTACCGCCCACACCTTCAGGTGAAGCGATGCCGGAGCGCGCACCCGAACCCGAACGAGCTCGGCATCCGGGCCGAGCGTCCGGGCGAAGAGGAGGAGGCCGTAGAGCAGTGGCCGGGCGATCAGGCCGCGTTGCCTGAGCGCGAACGCGCCGTTGACCGCATCTTCGCGAACGTGCACGTTGACGCCGTCGACCCCGGCCCGTAGCAGCTCGAACAGCGCGTCAGGGGCCCACAGCGCGGTGGCGAAGCTGTTGCTGACGTGGCGCAGGCCTCCGCACGTGACCGAGTTCAGCTCGGTAAGCCGAAACGGAAGGCCGGCTCGACGCGCCAGCCGGACCGCCGCTCGCACGCGCCGGACCAAGCCTTCGGTCGCGGTCTCGGAAAGAAGCCGGGCGATCGTGGGGTAGCTCGCCGAGCTTGGACGGGCGCACGCCGAATACGGGTACATGTGGCCGCTGACGATCCCCAGCCCAGGATGTGGGGCCCTGAGCAGCGTCGAGATCCAGCCGACCTCGATCCCCGGATGCGCCACCGCGGGCCCGGCCAGCGCCACTCCGGGCGCGACTCGGGCCAGCACCCGCGCGTACTGTTGGAAGGCCGCGACGTAGCTGCCGGGCGAGACGGCGGCGGGGATATTGCCGGGGGCGAGCCCTTGGCGTTTGAGGGTCTTCAGCCAGTAGGCCCGGTCATAGAGATCGGGCTCGTTGCCGACCTCGAACGCCGCGATGCTGCCGTGCGGCAGTTGCTGCTGCGCGGCAACAGCAAGATGTGCGGCGACCGCCGGCGTTCCGGTGATGAAGTTCAGGTCGAGAATCAGCCGCGCGCCGACGCGGGAGATCAACCGGCGGGTCTGTCGAAACCATATCGGGGTCAGCGCGAACGCCCACCGGGGCACGAACTTCGCCGACGGGTCCCAGAACGTCTGGTCGGCCGAGGCCCCGCCCACGCGCAGTATCAGCGGGCCGCCGCCGGGTACCTTCAGCAGCGAGAGAACCCGAGCCAGTTGGACGCTGTGATGCTCGAACAGCGGCAAGGCCCAGTACTCGGTCGAGATTCCCAAGAAGGACTCAGGGACATTCCTGACCAGCTCTCGCGAGCAGACGCTGGCCTGCACTCCAACGGTGGTCGGCGGCCCTGCTCCGGGTCCTTCGCGCCGGACCGAACGCGGCGGACCCGGAGCCGGACACGACGCCTCGAGGGCCGCCGCCTGCTGCGCTCGCGAACCGACCTGCTCGAACGCCACAATCAGCGCCACGAGGAAGACCGATGCCAGCACTCCGGAAGCCACGGCGACTCCGAACCGCGGCACGCGGCGGCGCGGAAGCATGGGCATTCACGCTAGCGGTCCGATCGCGACGAGAGGCGAGCGAGGGGTTAAGGTGATGTTGGCGTCGCAACGTTGCCACTGCCCGCGTGTTCTAGCCCCGTGATCTTTCGGCCGGAGAGCACGACGTCGCGGGGCGTCGCGCGGCGGGTCTGCGGAGGGTTGCGGAGGTTGCCGGTCAGGCTCGTCCGGTCGGCCTTCTTGCTCATCGCCGTGGCCATGCTCGTCGGTGGCACAGCCGGCGCTCAGCCTTCCTTCACCTATACGGCGCAGCCCCCGACCTACGGGGCGCTGTACCAAGACGGCCAGACCGGCCGCTATCTCCTCGGCGGCACCTGGCTTTACCGTGCGGATCCGGGCGATGTCGGCCTCACCCAGGGATGGTGGCGCGATCAGGCTGCGACCGACGGCTGGTCGCCGGTGACGGTGCCCAACGCGTACAACGCAGGCGACTTCACGGCGGCCAGCATGGACGGGTGGGTGGGCTGGTACCGCCGGGACTTCACGGTCCCGAGCAGCGCGTTCGCGTCCTGGGTTCCCCGCTCCGAGCGCGAATGGATCGTCCGCTTCGAGTCGGTCAACTACCGGGCGACCGTGTGGCTGAACGGGCATGAGATCGGCTCCCACGTGGGGGCGTACCTGCCGTTCGAACTCGTCCTCACAGGCATCCGCAGCGGGGTCAACCGTTTGATCGTTCGGGTCGACAACCGCCGCTCTCCGACGGACCTGCCGCCGGGACCGGGCGGCCTGTGGTTCAACTACGGTGGCCTGCTACGCGAGGTGTACCTGCGTGCGGTCCAGGTCGCAGACATGCCCCAGGTCGTGGTCCGGCCGCTTCTGCCCTGCCCGACATGCGCCTCCACGATCGACGAGCAGGTGCTCGTTCGCAACGTCACCGGGGCACCGCAGACGGTCAGCCTGAGTGGCTACTACGGCAAGGCGCGCCTGAGCTTCGGCAGCGCCACGATCGCCCCGTACGGCACCTGGACCGCCCAGGCCTCGGTGCGGATCGCCCATCCGCACCTGTGGTCGATCGACGACCCATACCTATACAAGGCGTCGTTGGCGCTGACCGGCGCACGCGGGCGCGAGCTCGAGGGATACCAGACGTACAGCGGAATCCGGAGCATCGAGGTGACCCCGAGTGGTCGACTCGAGCTCAACGGTCGGCTGCTGAATCTCCGCGGGGCCTTCATCCACGAGCAGAACCTGACCGACGGATCGGCACTGGACCCTGCCCAGCTCGGCCAGCTGATGACCTGGGTCAAAGACCTCGGCGCGAAGGTCATCCGCTCGCACTACCCGCTCGGGCCCGAGATCGAGGAGATGGCCGATCGCGACGGGATCCTGATCTGGTCCGAAGTCCCCGTCTACCAGCTCTCCACCCAAGCGCTCGCCCAGCCGTCCGTGATCGCGCAGGCCCACTCGATCCTGGAGCAGAACATCCTCGACAACGAGAACCACCCCTCGGTGCTGCTCTGGAGCATCGGCAACGAGCTTCCAACTCCGGCCCGCGGGCCGGAGATCCGTTACATCGCCGGGGCAGCTGCGCTGGCGCATCAACTCGATCCCACGCGGCCGGTGGGCATGGCCGTCAGCGGCTGGCCGGGATCGCCATGCGAGGCCAGCGCCTACGCCCCGCTAGACGTCATCGGCTACAACGACTACTTCGGCTGGTTTTCGGCCGGCGGCGGATCGACCGACGACCGCGACGCCCTGAGCCCGTTCCTGGACAGCCTTCGCGCCTGTTACCCGAAGAAGGCCATTCTCGTCACCGAGTTCGGCTTTGATGCCAACCAGAACGGGCCGGTCGAGGTCCGCGGGACGTACGCGTTTCAGGCCAACAGCGCGGCCTATCACCTGCACGTCTTCGCAAGCAAGCCATGGCTGTCCGGGGCCATCTACTTCCCGCTGCAGGACTTCGCCAACAACCCCAGCTACACGGGCGGCAATCCACGGCCCGACCCGCCGTTCGACCAGAAGGGCCTGGTCGACCTGTACGGGAACTTCAAGCCGGCGTTCTCGGTGGTCGCCCAGATCTACAAGTCGACCACGCAGATCGCCCCGGCGCCGACTGCGCACCCACAAAAACGAAGAGCATTGAGCGGCCGCGGCAGCAACAGACACCCGGCACCGATACCATTACGTGTTCGTGCTCCCTGACCGTTACCAGGGCCTGCGCTCTGCCCTGGCAGCGCGGGTCGTCGCGCATCCGCTGTGGACGCGGATGACCCGGACCGCTCTGTCGCACCGCTTCACGAAATACGCCCTGGGGTCGGTCGTCGCGTTCATCGCCAGCAACGTGGCGTTCGCGTTGTTCTACGTGCTGGCGGCCACGACCACGGTGTGCTCGGTGGCAGGTTTCATCTCCGGCGCAGTGCCGAACTGGATACTCAACCGGCGCTGGGCCTGGCAGCGCCACGGTCGGCCGCCCGCCCGGCAGATTGTCGGCTATATCGGAGTCTCGCTCCTCGTGCTCGTGACAACGTCGGCTGTGACCGGCTGGACCAACGCCCAGGTCCAATCGATTCCCCCCCACCACGGTGTGCGCGTGATCATCGTCACCGCGTCATACGTGGCGGTGACGATCTTCTGGTTCGTCGCGAAATTCGGAATCTACGAGTACTGGGTGTTCTCGGAGCGCAGCCGCGTGCGCGCGGCCTTCCGCTCCCTGCGCCAGGTACCGAGAACCGCGCGGGCGAACCGCAGCCCGTAGAGGAGGTTCGGACCCTTCTTCGTACTGGTCGCGCCGACCGGGCGATCGTTCATGGTCGTCGCCACCTCGGTCACCCGAAAACCCATCATCGCCGTCGCGATCAACAGTTCGGAGGTCTGGTACTGCGTCTGCTCGAGAGTGACCGTCTCGGTGACGTTGGCCCGGAATGCTCGAATGCCGCACGCGGGATCGGTGATTCGCTGGCCCAGCAGCAGGCTGACCACCGCTCCGAAGAAGATCACACCGGCGTGGCGGACCGGATCGGTCGTCAGCTCGGACCCTATTCGCCGGGACCCGTTGACAAAATCTGCCCGCCCGGCGGCGATCGGCTCGACCAGCCGCTCCAGCTCGGCGGGCACGTACTGGCCGTCCGCGTCGATCGTGGCGATCACCTGAGCGCCGCGCACTCGGGCCAGCCAGTACCCGAGCATGAAGACCAGCCCCTGGCCGCGGTTCACGGGGATGTCGCACACCAGCGCGCCGGCGGCGGCGGCCTCGGCGGCCGTCGCATCGGTGGCACCGTCAACCATCACGATCACCTCGGTGGCCAGCCCGGCGAGCTCGGCCGGTATCTCGGTGACGACGGCGGAGACGGTCGGCGCTTCGTTGTAGGCCGGAATCACCACCGCCACCGGGGTCCCGGCGCCCGGGGGATACGCCGCGAGGAACGCCCGGGCCGGGCCCTGCTCCTCCGGGGGCAACCGAGCGAGCTCGTCCTCGAAGGCGATCGAGTGCGACGAGGCGGCCGTCATCGACAGCACCTCAGCTCGTGCATCCGGCGTGCTGGCTCAAACCACGATTGCATGGACGTGCTGTCTCCACTCGATGAGGATCTTCAACGCTTTGGGCCAACGAGGCGGCCCGTAAATCGACCACAGCTGGATGATCGCTGGCCTGCGAGCGGCGAGAATAGCCGATGAGACGCACGGAAGCGTCACGGCGCTGCCAGGGCGCCGTTGTTTCGCGCCACGGCATCCGGGTGGATGCTCAACCACTCCTCCCAGACGCCGGCCAGTCCGTCCTCGAAGCGGATCCGCGGCGACCACCCGGCGGCCGCGGCCCGACTGGGGTCGACGACGACCGCGGGCATCTCGCCGGCTCGAGCCGGGCCGTGCCACGCCTCGAGCTCGGCGCCCGTCACGGCGCGCACGGCATCTATCACCTCGAGCACCGATAGCGACCGGCCGGCCCCGATCACCATCGGCCCGGCCCACTCGTCGCGCTGGAGGCCCAGGCGGACGGCGGCCGTGACGTCCGAGCAGTGCACGTAGTCGCGGATCTGGTGGCCCTCGCCGTAGATCTCAAACGGCTTGCCAAGGCGGATCGCCCGCATCAGGCGGGCGACGATGCTGTCCTTGGCCTGCATGCCGGGGCCATAGACGTTGGTCAGCCGCAGGGCCGCGCAACGCAGCCCGTAGGAGGCCGTGTACGCGGACATCAGCATCTCGGCGGCGGCCTTGGTCGCACCGTACGGCGTCAGCGGGCGCAGGGTCACGGCCTCGGTGATCGCAGGCCCCTGGATCCGACCGGCGACGGCGTTGGTCGAGGCGAACACCAGCGCGGTCGCGCCTGCCGCGCGGCCGGCCTCGAGCAGCGCAGCCGTGGCGGCGACGTTGGCGTCGAAGGCCGCTTCGGGATGCTCGACCGAGCGCAGCACCGAGGTCACGGCGGCCAGGTGGACGATCCCGTCGAACCCGCCCTCCAAGGCAGCGTCGAGCACGTCCCGGTCGCCGATGTCGCCGCGGACGATCTCGACCTCAGGATCGACGTGCGCTTCCAGATCGACGACGCGGACGTGCGCGCCCGCGCCGAGCAGGTCGGCCACGACGTGGCGGCCGATGAAGCCCGACCCGCCGGTGATCAGCATCCGCCGGCCGGCCAGGCCGCCGGACGGGGGGCTCACGTCTGCGCGAGCTCGCTCGCCGTGCGCGGCAGCTCGCTCGCGGTCGAGCGCCAGTCGACGGTCGGCATGATCGCGCCCAGGTCGACGCGATCCTTGTGGCGTTCGACCACGTCGAACAAGTGGTCGATCAGCGTCATCGAGAGTATCGTCGGCTCCAGGCCAAGCTGCTCGAGCGCCGTGTGCTTGGCGTTGTAGTAGTGGTCGTAGGCCTCGACGCGGGGGTTCTCGACGTGCTCAACAGTGGCCCGGCCCGGATACTCCCCGGCGATCGTCTCAGCGATCTGGCGCACGGACATCTGCTCGGTCATCTGATTGAAGACCCGGAACTCGCCGCGGCCGGCGGGATTCTCCGAGGCGATGCGGATGCACTCGACCGTGTCCACGATGTTGATCAGCCCCCGGGTCTGCGAGCCGTCGCCGTACACGGTGAGCGGGTGACCAAGGACGGCCTGGATGACCATCCGGTTGAGCACGGTGCCGAACACGCCGTCGTAATCGAAGCGCGTGGCCAGGCGTGGGTCGAGCTTGGTCTGTTCAGTGTCGGCGCCGTACACGACACCCTGGTTGAGGTCGGTGGCCCGCAGCCCCCAGATCCGACACCCGAACTCGATGTTGTGGCTGTCGTGCACCTTGGACAGGTGGTAGAAGGAGCCCGGGCGCTTGGGGTACAGGACGCGGTCTCGGCGGCCGTTGTGCTCGACCTCCAGCCAGCCTTCCTCGATGTCGATGTTGGGCGTCCCGTACTCGCCCATCGTCCCCAGCTTGACCAGGTGGATGTCGAGGTCGATGTCGGCGATCGCGTACATGACGTTGAGGTTCCCGACCACGTTGTTGGTCTGGGTGTAGACCGCGTGCGCCTGGTCGATCATCGAGTACGGAGCGGCCCGCTGTTCGCCGAAGTGGACGATCGTGTCCGGACGAAATTCGCCGACCATCCGATGGACGAAGGGCGCATCGCACAGATCCCCAACGTAGGGCCTGATCTGCTTGCCGGAAACCTCGGCCCAGGCCCCTATGCGCTCTTCCAGAGTGGCGATGGGAACCAGACTCTCGACCCCCATCTCCTCGTCGTATCCGCGACGGGCGAAGTTGTCGTTGACCGCGACCTCGTGGCCGAGCGCGGACAGGTGCAGCGCGGTCGGCCACCCCAGGTATCCGTCACCGCCAAGAACCAGCACTTGCATACGGGCGCTCCAAAATTCGGTGTGAACGTCAGCCCGGTCGGCCCTTCTTGGGGCGCAGGCCGACAGGGCCGCGAACGGCCGCTCTTCTGAAGCGGACGAGGATAGCCGATCAGACGGTCGGAAGAGGCCGGAGAACCGGCAACGTTGCAGGCGGTAAGCCCGTCAGCAGCACAGCCACGACCGGCTTCATCCGCGGGTGCTACCGTCCCCGCCGCTCCGCGACTGCGCCCACACGCTCGTCCGCGCCCGCGGTTGCTACCTTCGACGCGCCCTTGACCGAGCAGACCATACAAGCGCCCCCGATCGACGTACCGCGGACCCCTGGGTCAGAGCGGGCCGAGTCTCGGCGCCGGGACGTCCTGCGCTGGAGCCGCAGCTACCCCTGGATCCTCGGCGCCGTGGGTCTACTGGTGCTGTCGTTGATCCTGGTCGTCTGGGCCCGCGCCCGCCCCGGTTACGACCCGTACGGATGGCTGGTCTGGGGCAAGCTGACCATCCACCTCAAGCTCGACACCAACGGCGCCCCTTCGTGGAAGCCGCTGCCGTTCCTGTTCACCGTGCCGTACGCCGTCTTCGGCCGCTACGCCCTGTGGCTGTGGATGGTGACCGCCGTGGCCATCTCGCTGGCCGGGCCGCTGTTCGCCTGGCGTGTCGCATTCCGGCTGACCAACGCCGATCCGGAACGGCGCTACGCCTCGTATGCCGCCGGGCTGTTCGCCGCCCTGTGCGTGTTCGGGATGCAGGACCCGGTCGGCCACTTCAGCTACGTCCACTACATCCTGAGCGCCGAGTCCGACACGATGATCGTCGCCATCTGCCTGGCGGCGATCGACTGTCACTTGAACGGCCGCCACCGATGGGCGTTCTGGCTGTGGTGGCTGGGCGCTCTGGGCCGGCCCGAGGTGTGGCCGTACTACGGGCTCGCCGGACTCTGGCTCTGGCGCTCGGCCCCTGCCTACCGCCGTTGGCTGGTGACCTCGTTGGTGCTCCTGATCTTCCTGTGGTTCGGGATCCCCGGCCTGACGTCGAAGAGCCTGCTGACGGCCAGCAACGTAGCCGAGAACTCCCCCCGAGCCGTCCACGGCAACAAGGTCATAGGCACGATCGGCCGCTTCCATGAGCTGCTGCCCAACACCGTTTGGATCGCGGCGGCGTTGTCTGTCCTGCTGGCCGCGTACCGGCGGCAGCGGACGATCTTGGTGCTGGCCGCCGGGGCAGCGCTGTGGGTCGTGATCGAGGTCGCCTTCGCCGTGCACGGCTACCCGGCGGTGCCGCGGTACATGTTCGAACCCGGAGCCGTCGTCGCCGTCCTGGCCGGCGTGTTCATCGGCCGGCTGATCCTCGAGCTGCCGGGGCTGGTGGCCGGGCTCGCGCGACGACTAGACGCGCGCCGGATCAGCGCGAGGGTGGCCACCCAGATCGGCACGTGGGGGACGGTCCTGGTCCTGGCCCTGATCGTCGGCTCGCTCCTGCCCGCCGCCCATCACCAATACCGGCTCGAGCGCTCGGACCTGACGAATCAGCGGGCCCGCACGGTGCTTATCGGTCATCTCTCCGGAGTGGTGAGGACCCTCGGCGCGTCGCGGATCTTGGCCTGCGGTCAGCCCAACATCCCGATCGCCTACCAGAGCATCTTGGCCTGGTATATGGACGTCAAGGTCGGCGAGCTGTACGTCTTCAGGCCGGCTCTGGCCAAGCACCCGCACCCGCTGGTCAACATCTACCCGATCGCGGGCAACGGCTGGAAGACCTTCCCGAGCATGGTCACTCCGGCCAGCGCCGCTCGCTGCCGGGGGCTGGTCCTCGACCACTACTACGGCTCCTGACGGGCGCACCGCGGCGACCCCATAGCCGCAGGCTCCGACGAGCCAGGCTCGCGGCCCTCGGTGCCCTGGCGATCCTCGCGGCGGTTGCGGTCACCGCTCTGACCGGCGGGGGCCCGCCGCCGCTGCCGCTGCCCGGGATCGGGCGCCCGCCCCGGCCGGGCGATCCGTTCGCGTATATCCCCAGCCGCCAGGGTGACTTCACCGCCCGCGCGGTCGCCGGAAGCGAGCAGGTGCTGTTCGCCAAGAGTCCCGGCGGCGCCTTTGCCACCGCCGCGCGCGTGGCGGCGTTTCGCACCCAGATCGACGCGGCCACGGCCGGAACCAACGTCGATCCGAACGTCCTCGAGGCGATCGTCTTCCTCGAGAGCGCGGGGCGCCCGAACGTGATCGCCGGCACCGATCCGGCCGACGCCTCCGGACTCACCCAGATCCTCGCCCAGACAGGCCAGTCGCTGCTAGGCATGCACATCGACCTGGCCCGCAGCCGCCAGCTCACGGCCAAGATCGACGTCGCGTACGCGCTGGGGCGACCCGGCCTGGTCGCCCGCCTCCAGCGCCAGCGGGCCAGGATCGACGACCGCTTCGACCCGCGCAAGGCGCTGGCCGCGACCGTCCGCTACCTCCAGCTGGCCCAGCGCGATCTCGGGCGAGAAGACCTGGCCGTGGTCTCGTACCACATGGGAATCGGCAACCTGCAGAACGTGCTGGCCGAGTACGACGGCGGGCGCGCGGTCCCGTATGTGCAGCTCTACTTCGACACGGCGCCCGATCATCACGGGGCCGCCTACCAGCTGCTCTCCGGCTTCGGCGACGACTCGTCGCTGTACTACTGGCGGATCCTCGGGGCCGAGCAGATCATGCGCCTGTACCGGTCGGACCCAAGCGCGTTGCGGCAACTATCGGCGCTCCAGACCGCGACGGATTCGAACGCCCTGGTGCTCCATCCGCCCGCCCAGACGCCGGTCTTCGCCAACCCGGACGCGCTCGACGACGCCTACGCGAATCGGACGATCCTCCTGCTGCCGTCCAACCCCAAGGCGCTCGGGCTGTCGTATGACCCCGACATGGGGTCGCTCGCCCACCGGCTCGGGGTCAGTCCCGCGCTGTATCGCGGACTTCGCGCGCCCGCGCTCGACCTGTTGATCGAGCTCGCCGCTCGCGTTCGAGCGCTGTCGGGCGGAGCGGCGCCGCTGATCGTGACCGGAACCGTCGTCGACCGGCGCTACCAGCAACTGGTCGGCGTCACCGACCAGCCGGCGGCCGCCGGCTGGTCATTCACGATCGCCCGCCGGTATGTCAACGAGGCCCAGGCCGAAGCGTTCCAGGCCATGCTCGACCGCCTCCAGGCCCTGGACGTGATCGCCTGGGAGCGGTATCCGGCGGTGATCGAGGTGACGGTCGCGCGCGACGCCGGTCGCGTGATCGTCAACGGGCCGTGATCGGTTTGGCGACCGGCCCGTGGCCCGCCACCCGAGCGGCGGCCACCGGACTCCCATCGCGCCTCCGATCCCGGTAGGTTCCCGCGTCCGGTGACCGAGGCGGTTCGCACACCCGACGAGCTGCTGGACGGGCTGCCCGACTTCCCCTTCACGTCGTCGTTGCGCGAATACGACGGTCTGAGGCTGGCCCACCTCGACGAGGGCGACGGACGCCCGGTCATCTTCTTCCACGGCGAGCCGACCTGGTCTTTCCTGTGGCGGAAGGTGATCCCACCGGTCCGCGATGCCGGCTTTCGCTGCATCGCCCCCGATCTGCCCGGGTTCGGTCGCTCGGACAAACCGGTCGAGATCAACTGGTACAGCTACGACCGGCACGTGGCGGCGGTCGGGCCGCTGCTCGAGCAGCTGGACGTCCGGGACGCGACGGTCGTGGTCCACGACTGGGGCGGACCGATCGGCCTGCGGCTGGCCGTAGAGCACCCGGACCGGATCGGCCGGATCGTCGTGCTCGACACGGGGCTGTTCACCGGTCGGCAGAGGATGACCGACGCATGGGTGGCCTTTCGCAACTTCGTGCAGCGCACCGAGGATCTGCCGGTCGGGTTCCTGGTCCGCGGGGCCTGCAAGCACGACCCGGGCGACGAGGTGATCGCCGCTTACGACGCTCCGTTCCCAAATCCCGCTTCCAAGGCTGGAGCCCGTGCGTTCCCGCTGATGCTCCCGACGAGCGCCGAGATGCCCGGAGCCCAGGCCGGCCAGCGTGTGCTGGACGCCCTTCAGGGCGACACGCGGCCAAAGCTCGTGCTCTGGGCCGACTCCGATCCCGTGCTTCCGCTGACCACGGGAGAGCGGCTCGCGGCCGCGCTGGGCACCGAGGTCGACCACGTGATTCCCGATGCCAGCCACTTCCTCCAGGAGGATGCCGGCGCGACCATCGGCGGCCTGATCGCCGACTGGCTGAGCTCCGGCGCCTGAGGCGCTACACGGCTTCCTTCTCGGACTCCAGTTCGAGGTCGGGCGCGGGGGCCGGGAGGTCGGGCGCGGGAGTCTGGAGGTCGGGCCCCACGTCATTGACCGGGCCGTTGATCGTCGCTGCCAGCCGCGCCTCGTACGCAGCGCGGGCGTGGTGGTCGGGGTGCGTCATCGTGTCGTTGCTGCCCATCGCGGCTGCGAAGGCGTCGAGCATGCGGCGTGGCAGCAGGGCGCTGATGCGGAAGACGGCGTTCATCCGCCTGGGCACGTAGACCTCGAAGCGCCCGGTCTGGAGCGCCTCGACGATCGCCTCGGCGACATCCTCGGGTTCGGGGGTCCGGATTCCACGCATCTGCGCAAGCCCCGAATACAGCTCGGTGTTGACGCCGACCGGCATCACGACGGTCACCTCGACGCCGGTCCCGGCGACCTCCTGGCGCAGAGCCTCGCTGAGCCCGACCACGGCATGCTTGGTCGCACAGTAGGTGGCCAGGTGGGCGGCGCCGCCCTTACCGGCCACCGAGGCGATGTTCACGAGCTGCCCCCGGCCACGCTTCAGGAACCGCTCGAGCGCGAGCTTGGAGCCGAAGATCACGCCGTGGACGTTGATGTCGACCATCCGGGCTGCGGTGGCGTCCGTCTCCTCGATAAACGGGCCAATCGGCATGATCCCGGCGTTGTTGATGAGCACGTCGAGGGGGCCGAGATGGTCCTCGACGTCATCCAGGAACGCGGTAAAGCTCGCGCGATCCGTGACATCGAGCGCCAATCCGACCGTGCCACCTCCGAGCTCATCAGCGGTCCGCTGCGCCAGCTGGGCGTCGATGTCTCCGATCGCGACGCGTGCTCCCTGGGCGATCAACGCCGTCGCCGTCGCCCGGCCGATACCGCGAGCGCCGCCGGTGATGGCAACGGTAATGCCGGCAAGCGACCGTGGGGCTGTGGCCATGAATCGAGTCCTCCTAGTCCGTTTACAGGTGAACGGTATCGGCTCCCGGACGCTTGCTGGCTGGCCAGTCAAGCCCCGTCGCTATCCTGCCCCGCGTGGAGTACTTCAGCTTCGAGGGTCACCGGCTCGCCTATACCGTCTACGGCGACGGACCCCGGGCCACGATGCTGATCCCGGCGCTCCTGATGTCCCAGAAGATGCACGCGCCCCTGGCCCGCACCCTGGCCGAGCGCGGCAATCGGGTGATCACGCTCGACCTGCTCGGCCACGGAGCGTCCGATCGCCCCCGGCAGATGTGGCGCTACTCGATGTCCGAGTTCGCCCGGCAGGCGACGGCGCTGCTGGAC
Source organism: uncultured Solirubrobacterales bacterium (assembly GCA_963704385.1). Taxonomy (GTDB): domain Bacteria; phylum Actinomycetota; class Thermoleophilia; order Solirubrobacterales; family Solirubrobacteraceae; genus Palsa-465. The sequence goes on along the minus strand of OY969904.1, from coordinate 1,599,993 downwards.
CATCTCGGGCTCGATCAGGCGGTCATCGGAGGGACCTCGCTGGGGGCCAACATGTCGCTCGAGGTCGCCGCCAGCACGCCGGAGCGGCTCCGGGGCCTGATCATCGAGATGCCCGTGCTGGACAACGCCATCCCGGCCTGCGCGGCGGCCTTCACCCCGCTGCTGTTCGCACTCACCTTCGGCGCGCCGGTGATGAAGGTGGTGGCCGGCGGAGCACGCGCGGTCCCGCGCCGAGCGGTGCCGTTCCTGCTCGAGCTCTGGCTGGACGCGCTGGCCCAGGACCCCGGTCCGAGCGGAGCCGTGCTCCAGGGAGTCCTGTTCGGCCCCACCGCTCCAAAGCACACGATCCGCCAGACGATCCAGACGCCGGCGCTGGTCATCGGCCATCCGCGCGATCCGGTCCACCCCTTCTCGGACGCCGACATGCTCGCCGGCGAGCTCCCCAACGCCCGCCTGATCGACGCGAACTCGATCGTCGAGCTCCGAACCCATCCCAAGCGCCTGACGGCCAAGATCGCCGAGTTCGTGGCCGAGTGCTGGCGGAGCGATCAAGACGCCTCGCTTCACAGCGCGGCGCGGGCGGCCAGCGCGTAGACGGGGTTCCGCTCACTGCCCAGGCGGACCGGCGTCAACGAAGGAGACGTGGGAGCGGCGATTTGGGGCCTGCGCGAAAAACGGGACACATAGTCCCGTTTTTCACGCAGCCTCGCTCGATCCGCCCGACTCGGTCCTCGCCGTACGCCGGAGCGGGCGCCAGCGCGCCGTCGCCTACCGCGGCGTCCGGGGGCCGGGTGGGTCGACGATGTCGCGCCGGGTCGGGTGCAGCTGGTCGTCGAGTTCGAGCTGCCAGTAGTAGCGGGTGAAGGTGATCCCGGCCCGGAAGGCCCCGACGTGTGGCTCGATCCGCTCGCCGCGGGCCATGCGGACGATCAGCTCGGGGTAGGTCCGGCCGGGGAGGGCGGCGTACATCGGGGCTGGGAAGGCCCCGCCGAAGCGAGTGTTGACGTCGGTGATGCCCAAGCCGATCTGGCGATCGCGGAACACCTGGATCGTGCTCGGGCCGCGGACACCGAGCGCCTCGGCGGCGCGGGATCCGAGCTCGACCAGCTCGGGGTCGGCGATCACCGTTCCCTTGATCGACTCTCCGCCCCGGGACTCGATCATGGTCCGGGGGATCGCGTTCAGGCAGCGTCCGTGCTGATCGCACAGGCAGTCGATCGAGAACTCGGGTCCGTCCATGAAGCGCTGGATCATCGTCGGCTCCTTGACGTAGTCGACGAAGAAATCCGCCTCCCGCCCATCGGCGGCGCGGTGGATCGAGCGGGCGCCCGATCCCTGGCGCGGCTTGACCATCACCGGAAAGCCCTCGACCGCTTCGCCCGGCAGGACCGTCGGAGGTGACGGCAGCCCCAGCCGCTGGAGCAGCAGGTGAGCCTCGTACTTGTCGAAGGTGGCCCGGGCGATCTCGGGGTCGGGCACCAGCGCGGGCAGCTCACCGCCCGCGCGCGCCCGGGCGAGAACCTCGAGATCGAGGTCGGTCAGCGGGACCACCACCCCGACGCCGTAGCGATCGCACAGCGAGCGCAGCGCGGGCACATACTGGGGATCGTCGATCAGCGGGACGTCGTGGCGGTGATCGGCCGCGTACTGGGCAGGCGCGAGCGGATTGGGATCGGCGGTCACGACCGTGGCGTGCTGGGCAAAGGCGGAGACGATGTCGTAGCGCTTGCCCACTCCGGTGAGGAGGACCGTCACGTCGCGGGCGGGGCCGACCGGGCGCGAGCCGCCTACGCGACCGGGGGTTGCCACCCGCCCCTCTCGCCCTTGTAGAGGCCACGGCCCGTGAGCACCATCTCCACGGTGCGCCCGATGATTCTCAGATCCAGGGCCAACGAGCGGTGCTCGACGTACCAGATGTCGAGCTCGATCCGCTCCGACCACGGGAGTGAGGCGCGGCCGCAGACCTGGGCCCAGCCGGTGATGCCGGGCTTCACGGCCAGGCGGGTCCGCTGGAGATCGGTGTATTGATGCACCTGCACGGGCAGGGTCGGCCGCGGGCCGACGATGGACATCTCGCCGCGCAGCACGTTCCACAGGTTCGGCAGCTCATCGAGCGAGTAACGGCGCAGAACCCGCCCGAGTCGGGTGATCCGGTCGTCTCCCTCCTGGATGGCCAGCCTGGCCCCGGTGAACTCGGCTCCGCGGACCATCGTTCGCAGCTTGTAGATCGAGAACAGCTGCCCGTCCCGACCCACGCGGGTCTGGGTGTAGATCGGGTGCCCGGCCGACTCGAGCCGGATCGCGACCGCCAGCAGCGCCACCACGGGCGCGGTCAGGACCGATCCGCACGCGGCGATGGCCAGATCGAGCGCCCGCTTGGCCGCGGCGCTCACCGCGTCCCCTCCGCCGGCTCCCAGCCCGCCGGCGTGCCGCGGGCCAGCCAGTCCCAGAGCCCGGCGGCGAGGGAGGCCGTCGTCAGCACGTAGTACCGGGCGAGCAGCAGCGGGCGGGCGGGGAAGACGCCCGCCGCCAGGGCGGCGAGCAGCACCGCGACCTGGATGGCGACCGCGGCAGCGTAGACCCAGCCGTCGCCGATCAGGGCCAGGCTCGTGGCCAGCACGAGCAGGTGCAGGAAGGGCGAGAGGTAACGCAGGATCCGGTGCGAGACGATCATCAGCGCGTACAGCGGGTCGTAGCCCCGGGGAGAGAGCATGCCGCCCCGTACGACGATCGGCCAGGTATGGCCCATCATCCGACGCTTGCGCGCGAACTCGCCTTCGAGTGTCGGCACCATCTTCTCGCTCGCGTGGGCGTCGGGCTCGTAGACAGCGCGCCAGCCGCGCTTGACCATGTTGAACGGGAACGACAGGTCGTGACCCATGACCGGGTCGACGACGAGATAGGCCTCGCGGCGGGTGGCGTAGATGGCGCCGTTTCCGCCGGTGACCGAGCGCACGCTGGACTCGAGCGTCCGCAGGGCCATCTCGTAGCGCCAGTACAGGCCCTCCTGGTTGGAACCGGCCTGGCCGACCAGCCGGACCTCGCCGCAGACATACCCGACACGTGGTTGGGCAAAGGGGGCGACCAACCGCCGCAGGGCATCCCGCTCCCAGGTGACGTTGGCATCCGAGAAGGCCACGATGTCCCCGAAGGCCTGCTCAACTCCGGCGTCCTGGGCTCGGATCTTTCCCCCACGGGCCAGCTCCAGCACCAGATCGGCCCCCGCGTTGCGCGCCCGCTCCGCGGTGGCGTCCGGCGATCCGTCACAGGCCACGATCACCTCCAGCCGGTCGCGCGGGTAATCGAGCGCGCGGAGGTTGGCGACGCGCGCCTCGATCACGTCCTCCTCAGCGTAGGCGGCGACGATCACCGACACGGACGGGAGCTCGTCGGTGGCCGGCTCGGGCCATGACTCGATCGGCCGCCCGTGTAGCCGAGCAATCAGGGCCATCATTGCGCCGTACCCGAAGTGGGCATAGAACAGCAGGACGACGGAGACCCAGAAGACGATGGCCAGTGCGGTCATGGCGGCGCCGATTGTGGCAGCGGGCCAGCCACGAGCTCCCGGTACAGCGTCACGGTCTGCCGCGCCGCCCTTTCCCACGAGTACGGCCCGTCAGCGGCGGACCGAGCGGCGCGAGCCAGGCGGTCGCGCTCGCCTGGATCGCCGATCAGCGCGGCCAGCGCGGCGCGCAGGGCACCGGCATCGCGCGGTGGGACCAGCTGGGCCGCGCCGGTGGCGGCAACCTCCGGGAAGCCGCCTACCGCGGTGAGAACGCTCGGCTTTCCGAACGCCAGCGCGGCGGCCAGGACGCCGGAGAAGTCGAAGCGCTCGGTGCTCGAGTACGGGAGCACGACCACGTCGGCACGGCGAAAGCAGGCCGCCAGCTCGGGGTCGGAGACGTACCGAGGGACGAACCGCACGCCGGGCGGAGCGAGCGTCCGCAGGGGCTCGAGCGCCATCCTCGGGCGCCCGACGATCCACAGCTGAGCCGCCGGATCGATCCCTCGCCACGCCTTCAGGAGTACGTCGATCCCCTTGTGGGGGCGGAGCAGACCAAAGAAGAGGACGACGGGGGCCTCGCCGGGCGGAAGCTGCCCGACGGGGGCCTCGCCGGGCGCCAGCTGCCCGACGGGGGCCTCGCCGGCCGCCAGCTCCGGCGGGAGCTCGGCACCGCCAATCTCGGTCAGGTACTCGAACGCGCCGTGGTGGATGACGCGGACCTTGCCCGGGTCGACGCCGAGCCGGTCGACCAGCTGCCCGCGGCCGTAGTCGGAATGGGCCACGACCGCGTCGACCGCGCCGTACAGCCGCCGCTGGGCGTGCACCTGCATGACCCGGGGCTCGCGGGGGAGCAGGTCGTGGGCGGTCAGCACGATCGGTCCGGCCGGGAGCAGCCGGCGGTCGAGCCATTGCATCGGCAGCCACTGGAAGTGCACGACATCGGCGCCCTCGGCGACCCGGCGGTAGCGGAGCATGTCCGGCACGTGCTCGAGCAGCTTGGCCACCCGCCGGGTTCGCGAGCCGGCCGGCCCGAGGGCACGGCGGTAGAACAGCTCCCGCATGACGTAGCCGTCCGGGGGCGGAGCAGAGCCGTACGCGAACGCGCTCGTGATGAGCTCGACCTCGGCCCCCGTGTGGGCCAGCGCCGTGCACAGGGCGTGGTCGTACGGAGGCGTGTAGGCGGACGGATCGACGACCTGGACGCGCATCAGCGCCGCCGGCCGCGCGGGGCGTGGGCACCCACCCGCCGCGGCTGGGGCGGCAGCTCGCCGGAGGGCCGGCCGCTCAGCCGCCCGATGCGCCGGGTCGTGGCCTGGGCCTGGTCGCCACCGAGGGCCAGGACCCTCGTGCTGCCGCCTCGCCGCACACGGCGCACCGCCGGGGCCAGGGATGCCAACCGCGGCTCCCGGGGGCCTCGGCCGATCAGGTCCAGCGCGCAGCGCAGGGGGTGACGCAGGGCCAGTACGACAGTGGCGAAGGCACGGGCGGCGGTGCCGTCATCCTCCAGGTAGTCGATCTCGAGGCGGTGGAGGGCATCGGCGTCCGGAACCTCAGGCCGAGCTGCCGCCTCGACCCGTGCGCGCTCGAGTGTCCGGGCGAGCTCCACCAATGGATCGCCCTGCTCGGGAAAGCGATCGGCGACCAGGACCACCTCGGCGGTGGGCGGGCGCTCCATCTCCCCGCGGGCCGGCCGGTTGGAGAGCGTGAGCCCGGCCAGCTCCTCGATCGAGAGCAGCGCATCGAGCGCCAGGTAGCGGCCCCGCTCCAGGCGCCCGGCCGGCACGGGTGGAGCGCCGCGGCTCGTGGAAGACCGTGGAGCGGCGGGGTCGGCGGCCGCTACGTCGCCGCGACGGTGAAGCGTGACCACGCCGCTCACCCGCGCAGCACCGCGACGGGCGGCACGCCGCACGGCCGGCTCGGGCTCGTAGCCCTCGTAGCGCCGGGCCAGCCATGCCCGCCCGGCGGCGTAGCCGCGCCATTGACGGCGCAGCCCGGACACGCTCGTCCGGTACCGGTGCTCCACCCACGCGTCCGGGCGCAGCTCCAGGCCCCAGCCGGCGCGCTGCAAGCGCCAGCTGAAATCCGTGTCCTCGGCGGCCCGGATGCCCTCGTAGAAGCCCCCGATCTGGACGAAGGCCGCGCGGCGCACGAGCAGGTTGGCCGCCGAGGCCCGGGGTCGGTACGGATGCTCGAGGTGAGCCCGCTGGCCGAGGAAGCTCCGGGCCGCCCCGTAGCGTGCGGCCAGGGTGTCGCCTCCGGCGGCGGCCAGCACCTCACCGGCCACGGCGCCGACCTGTGCGCCAATCGCCGGTTCGAAGTAGGCATCGAGCAGTCCCGTGGAGGCCCGAGTGTCGGCGTCCAGAAACAGGATCCAGTCGTTGCGGGCACCGTTCGCGCCGACGTTGCGGGCATGAGCCGGCGAACGCTCACCCGAGGCTCGGATCACCGTCAGTCCGTCCGAGGGGCCCGCGGTCCCTTGGTTGTCGACCAGGATCAGCTCATCCCCGGGTTGGGTCTCGAGCGCGCGCAGCATCTCGGCCACGGCACAGGCCTCGTCCCCGTCGCCGGCGAACGGGATGACGACGCTGACGTCAGGCCGGCTCACGCACGGCCCCTCTGGCGATGACTCGGTCGGCCATGGCGCGGAGCTGCCCGATCTCCCGCGGGTGGGCGAACCCGGTCAGCCGTAGCAGGACGGGGATCGCCGCGAAGGCAGCGATCCGCGAGAGCAGGCCGAGCGCCCCGTGCGTGGGCAGCACGAGATCGCCGACCACCGCGACCCCGCCCATGACGACCACGAGCTGGATCAGCCGCCGCCATTCGAAGACGACCGCGAAGGCCCGGCGGGTGAGCAGGTACATGACGAGCAGCATGACGGCGTAGGCGCCGCACAGGGCGATTCCGGCGCCCGCCGTTCCCAGGGGCGGCACCAGGAGAACGATCAGGACGACGTTGGCCACCAGCCCGGCCAGTGCGGCGGGGAAGTTACGCGTCGTGACCTTCGCCCGGCCCGCGATGACCAGGAACACCACCCACAGCCCGTACATCGCCCACCCGAGCGAGACCCACGGGAGCGCTCGGTAGGCGTCGAAGTACGAGGGGGCCGTGAGCAGGCGCAGGATCCACCGTCCACCCAGGGTGAGCCCGGCGACCACCCATCCACTGACCAGCACGTAATAGGTGGTGACCAGCCCGTAGAGCCGAGCCGCCTGCGCGTCGTCGGTGACCGAGTAGGCCAGCGGAGGCCAGGCGTACTGGAACCCGCGGACAATGAAGGCCACGGCGCCGGCGAGCTTCACGGCGATCGAGTAGAGCCCGGCCAGCGTCGGGCTGCGGTCGTGGTAGATGTAGTACCGGTCGACGATGCTGAGTGCGTACACGGACGCCTCGGCGGGGACCGTCGGCAGCCCGAAGCGAAGCAGGGACGCGAGATGCTCGGCCTTGTGGCCACCGCCGCGCGGCAGCAACCGGCCCCGCATCGTCCACCACAGCCCCAGCAGGACGACGGTGGTCGCGCCGTAGTTGGCCAGCAGCAGCCCGCGCGCGCCCTGGCCGAGGACGACCACGAGGACGATCGACGCGACCACCGTCAGGCCGACGTTGATCAGCGAGGCGGCCGCGTACGCGCGCAGGCGCTCGTCGACCCGCAGCAGCCCGTAGGCCAGCTCGAGGTTCGTGAAGCTCCACAAACCGAGCACGGCGATCAGGAAGATGCTCGGATCGCTGAAGCCGAGGATCAGCTTGGATAGGGGCTCGGCCAGCGCCGCCAGGACGGCCGAGGCCAGCGTCGTGGCCACGAGCAGGAAGAGGACGGCTCGGCGCGCCAGCGCATCGCGGCGATGCTGGTCGGTGTCGGTGAAGTAGTAGCGCAGGAACGCTTCGATCATCCCGAAGCGGACCAGGATGCTGATGAAGATCACCCCGTTGCCGAGCAGCTCGACGACCGCGTAGCCGGCCGGGTCGATGTAGCGCGTGTACACCGGCAGGAGCAATACGGCGATGAACTTGGAGACGACGTCGGCCACCTGATAGGCCCCGAGGGAGCGGATCAGGCGCATCAGGTAAACGGTCACGGCACCACCCCGGCGGGGCCACTAGCCCACGGTCAGATCGGCCTGGGAGTCAGCTCCCGGGGCCGGCGGCAGCGTGGCCGGAAAGCGACCGGTGTTGCAAGCCGCGTCGGTGACCTCGAGGCCGACCAGGTAGGCACCGGCCGGTGCCGGGCGCCTGTGGATCAGGCCGTCCCAGATCGCGGTGTGGCCGTTCCATGGGGTCAGGAAGCTCTTCACGGGGGGCCTGTGGGGCCAGCCGGGCACGTCGGTCCGGTAGATCAGGATCGTCCCGCCCCGGTGCTGGTTGCCGGTGTAGGTGATCCTCACCTGGGCCCGCGCCCCGTGGGGGATGACCTGGGGCGTGACGCTGGTCACGACCGGCGTCGGAGGATTCGTCTTGATCTTCACCGGCTCGGGCCCGGACTCGTTGGAGATCGTCACCGTCCGGCCCTGATGGATGAGCAGGACCCTGATGTAGTACACGCCGTCAGGCGCGACGGACCCGTCGTCCTCACGGCCGTTCCATGTGAACAGCCTGCGCACGGGGTGCGGCGCTCCGGGCATGTACAGGCCGTCGGCCAACGTCCGCACGAGCGTGCCGGCCTGGTTGACGACGTAGACGTCGACGTTGTCGGAGCGGTTCTGCAGGTAGAAGGAGATCCGCATCCGCCGGTGGTTGACGCCGCCGCAGGTTGTGCCGTCAACCGGGTTGATCACGGCCGGGACCGGGTACGGGTAACCCCCCACGAGCGGCGTCGAAACCTTCAGGTGCTGGGTGATGAAGAACGCTCCGACCGTCGCCGCCACCAGCACTGCGAAGGCCGCGAGTGGCAGGCGAGTCACAGCTCCACCACGGCGACGTTCGGGACAGTGAAGTCGTGAAACGCGTCCAGCCCGCGGGGATCGGATTCGCAGAGCATCACGCGAATGCTGCCGCCGTGACAAACGAGGAGAACGGGAAGGTCTCCGGCCGCGCGAGCGTCTTCAATGCTGGCGGTGACCCGGTCCTGCTGTTCGCGCAGCGACTCCCCGCCGGGGAACCGCCACCCTTCGCCTGCCCGCAGCCAGGCGGCATAGCGCTCGGGCTCGTCGCGGGCCACATCCCTGAACAGCCACCCCTCCCAGCGACCGCGGTTGGCCTCGCGCAGCCGGGGGTCCAGCCGCGGCCGCAGACCCACCCGGGCGCCGACGATCTCGGCCGTCTCCCGGGCCCGGCTGAGATCGGAGGACCACAGCGACCGCAGGCCGAGGTCGGCGACCCGCTCGGCCAGCTCGGCGGCCTGCCGACGCCCGACGTCGTTGAGCGGCGTATCACGCCAGCCCTGGAAGCGAAGCGGCTCTCGATTGTCGTCGGTCTCACCGTGGCGAGCGAGGAGGAGCGCCCCCTCAGGATTCACGTCGCTGCACGCCCATCGTGTCAGAGCGCAGCCCGAGCCTGAGCGTCTCCAGGGCGAGGACCTCGACGGTCGGGATGTTGCCGAGATTGACGTTCGGGCCGAACCGGCGCACGAACCACACCTGCTGGTCCTTGCGTGGCGCGTCGAACAGGATCTGGTCCGGGTCGATCTCGTGGACGATCTCGTCGATCAGCCCCTCGCGCACCTCGCCGCTCGGCCTGAAGATCCCGGCCGTGCCGCTCTCACGCCCCTCGGCGATCACCTTCCACGCACCGGCGTTGAGTTCCTGGCGCATCTGTTCCACCCACAGATACGGGGGCGTGATCGCCCCCGTATCGTCCTTGGATCCGACCTCGGACAGGACCTGGAAATCGCGCGCCAGACGCTCGATCAGCTCGAGCTTGCGATCGTGCTCCAGGGCGATCGTCCCGTCGGAGATCTCGAAGTACTCGAGTCCGAGATGTTGCACCCAGGCGACCAGGGGCTCGAGCTGGTCCTGGGCGATGGCCAGCTCGGTGAGGCTGCCGCCGAGCACGACGGGTATTCCGTGCTCGCGGTAGCGACCGAGCTTCGGCTCGAGGTTGCCGGTCGCCAGCGCCGTCCCCCAGCCGAGCTTGACCAGGTCGACCGACTCGCCGGCAACCTCGATCAGACCGTCGACCTCGGCGATCGAGAGCCCACGGTCGAGCACGTGGGAGATGCCGACTTGTCGAGGCTTGGCGCTCCGCTCGGGGAGCTTCAGGAAGTCTGCGTTCACCGCCGGTGAGTGCTCGCCTACAGCGTCGCGAGATTGGCACCGACCGTGACGACCACGTTCGCGGTGCAGGATCCCGGTGGCGGACAGGCCACCAGGTCGGTGCCCTGGTCGATCGGCTGGACCGACGACCGTCCCAGGTTCAGCGCGGTGGCGACGTGCAGTGCGGCTGTCTTGTTGGCGGCCCCGGGCAGATAGGCGACCACCGTGGTTGTCTCGGTCTGGTTGGAGGCGTCCGTGACCGTCCCCTGCTTGTATCCCAAGTTGGCGAGCTTGGCCGAGACCGTGTGCGCGAGCTGGTTGGTGGACGTCCCGTTCAGCACCGCGACGGTGACCGACGAGGGGGTGAACGCCAGGTGCGTATGGCGGCTGCTCGGCGCATTGGTGGTACCCGTCCTGCCGGATGACGTCTGCGTCGAGCTGCCGCTTGAAGTCACGACCAGGAGCACCGCGACCACCCCAGCGAAGCCCAGGACACCCAGCACGGGCCCGAAGCGCCGCCAGAAGGACCCACGGCGTGGCGACGGCTCACCGAGCGGCGGGAGGGGCCGACGCCCACCTGGCGGTGGTCCGACCGGATCGGCCGGCGAGGGAGCCGGGGGCAGAGCGGCCACCGCACCCACCGGCGCGCCCTGACGGGCGCCGTTGGCTCCGGCCACTGTCGCCGGACCCGGGCCGACCGGCGCGAGCGCCGGCGCGGACGCGGCGACTCCTGACGCCGCCGCCGGGGCTGCAAATGCGGGCTCGAGCACGGGCTGCGGCTCGGCGAACGGTTCGGGAGACGGCACCGGTTCGGGAGACGGCACCGGTTCGGGAGACGGCACCGGCTCGGGAGACGGCACCGGCTCGGGAGCGGCCGGGATGGCGACCGGCACGACCCGGGTGGCCGCGGCCAGCGCCGGGGCGGCCACCCCGGCGGGGGCGGCCGGTATGGCCGCCGCCGATGCGCCGACGGGCGCTCCCGCGCCCGCCGTCCCGCGGCTGGCCTGGATGAGGGGCGAGGGGACCGCGGTGGGTTGGGCCCTGGAGAGCTGGGCCACCCGCGCCTCGGCCTGCTGCAGGCGCTGGGTGAGCAGGGCGGCCTGTTCGCGCAGGTTCGCCGTCTCGCGGGCGTGGGCGAAGTACAGCAGGACCAGGACCGCGAGGCCGATGATCGCGGCAAACCCTGCGTCCGCTCCGACAGATGAGATGAAGTTGTGGACCGATAAAGCGAACGGCGGCAACCCCATGCTGGCTCCAGTCTACGTGGCGAGCCGGGTGTCAACTCCACTGCCCGCCCGGGCCAGCTTGGCCACATGCTGGGCGAGCGCGGCGGCGTCGTCCTCGAGGACGAGCAGGTTCAGCTCGGCGAAGGTCTGCTCCACCCAGGCGGGATCCTTGGGCTCGCGCGCGGCCCGCAGGATCTTCTGGACCGGCGTCGGCTGTGGGCGCTCGTACGGGTTGAACAGGTCCTCGTGGAGCTTCTCTCCGGGACGAGCGCCGACGATCTCGATGGCGATATCGCGCTCGGGTTCGAGCCCGGACAGCCGGATCATCGTCTCGGCCAGATCGATGATCCTCACCGGGTCGCCCATCTCGAGCACGAACAGGTCACCCCCGGTCCCGCTCAGCGATCCGGCGCGGATGACCAGCTGGACCGCCTCGGGGATGGTCATGAAGTAACGCTCCATCCGGGTGTCGGTCACGGTCACCGGGCCTCCCGCGGCGATCTGCCGGCGGAAGATCGGAACGACCGAGCCCGAGGAGCCGAGGACGTTGCCGAAGCGCACGGTCGCGTAGCGGGTGGCCGGGTAGTTTGCGGCGGCCGCCTCCAGCGTCCACTCGGCCAGCGCCTTGGACGCCCCCATCACGGTGGCCGGCTTGACGGCCTTGTCGGTCGATACGAGCACGAACGTGCCGACGCCGGTCTCCCCGGCGATCCTGGACACAAGCCGGGTGGCCAGCGCGTTGTTGCGAATCGCCTCGACCGGATTGAGCTCCATCATCGTCACGTGCTTGTAGGCCGCGGCGTGGAAGACGACCGCCGGGCAGTGTTCGGTCATGACCTCGCGCATCCGCTCCTGCTCCTTGCAGTCGGCCAGGACCGGGATGGCGGTGCGGACGTGGCGATCCTCCTCGAGCTCGCGGAGGATCGCGAACAGGTTGTCCTCGGCGTGGTCCAGCAGGACCAGACGTCGCGGGCCAACACGGGCGATCTGGCGACATAGCTCCCCACCGATCGATCCTCCCGCGCCGGTGACCAGCACCACCTCATTGTTCAGGTAGGCGCCCACGCGCTCGACCTCCATCCGCACCGGCTCGCGGCCGAGGATGTCCTCGACCTTGACCTCGCGCAGCTGCCGGGTGACCTGAAGCTGCCCGGTGCCATCCCGGAGCAGCTCGAACACGGTGGGGGTCGTGCGGACGGGGATCCCCCGTTCGCGGCAGGCGACGACGACCCGGGCTCGCACGGTCCCGGGGGCCGACGGGATGGCGATCAGGACCTCGTCGGGCTCGACCTCGTCGAGGATCCGCACGAGATCGTCGTTGGCGGTGGTGCCCAGAACCCTCAGCCCGTACTCGTCCTTTATCCCCAGCTTGCGCGGATCGTCGTCGACGAACCCGACGGGGCGCATCTGCAGCTGCGGGTTGCGCACGAGCTCTCGCGCCACGAGACGACCCCCGTCGCCGCCTCCGACGATCAGCACGTCGCGCGCTCCCTTGGCCGCGCGGAAGCTCCGCACACGACCCTCGATGACCAGGTGGACGACGAATCGGGCGCCGATCAACAGCGCGACCGCGAGCAGGACGAACAGGGCGATCACTCCGGCCGGGAGGGTGACCGCCGAAGCCGGCCCGGTGACTACGGTGTGGAGCTTGATGACGGGATGGCCGTCGACCAGAACCAGCTTGCCGTGATGTCGGGGCAAGTACGGCTCACGCTGCCTCGTCACCGCGTTGACCGGGTGGAACAGGGCGATCGCCCCGACCACCACGATCGTCGACACGATCACGCCCTTGACGACCGCCTCGTACTCGCGCTGGCTGACGAACGTCCACAGCCGCTGGTAGGCGCCGAACACGGCCACGCCGCCGAGCACGACGGGAATCACCCAAGGGATCGTCGCCTCGAATAGGTCGTCGTAACGGCTGGGGACGACGTCGTCGAACCTCAGCCGGTAGGCGAGGAAGTAAGCGAGCGCGACCAAGAGCCCGTCCACCAGCAACTGGGGCACTGAATGACGGTGGACGGGGAAGGCCGCGGATCTGATCCGCCGGCGCATGCGGGGCGGCATTCTAGTGTGCGCGGACAATCGCGGACGTGGACAGCACGTGCCCGCTCGCATCCAACGCCTGCACACGCACGTAACCGGCGGCGGGGATCTGAATCGTGGTCTCGAAGCCACTCTGCGAAGCGGTCTTGACGACCCGCAGGGCAGTGGCGCTGTTGCCGCTCATGACCCGCCACGAGGCCACCGTGGTCGCGCCGTCCCAACTGACGTAGACGGTCGTCTTGCCACGCGAGATCGACGTGACCACCGCCGGCGGGACGGCCGGCGTTCCGGTCCATTGGAAACGGTAGGTGCGATAGCTCGAGGTGTAGCCGACGAAACGCCCGTCGAGGATCGGATGGCCGTGCTGGTCGTACTCGCTGAAGTACGGCTGCTGCCCCCAGCCGATGAACTGGTCTGAGCCGGGCAGCTCCTGGAGGTTGCCCTCGTAGTCGGACTGAAGTGGCGGCGAATGATCGTCCTGGTCGACCACGGTGGCCGTCATGTGCCTGAAGTTGAGGGCGAGCTCCAGTCCCCGCGACTGCGTATGCACGTTGGGCGGACCGCCGCCGTCGTCGAACACCGTCACCAGCCGGTCGCCGGTGGCCACCACGCCCACGTCGTGCTGGTAGGCGAACGACGCTCCGCTCCCGAACTTGAAGCTCGAGCTCTTGCCACCCAGCGTCCAGATGATCGCGCCGGTCTGGATGTTGATCTTGTAGGCCGCCCACGTGTTGCGAGCGGAGATCACGAGGTTGCCGTCGTCATCGAGGGCGATCGAGTTGAGGTGGAAGTAGTCGTAGGGATTCCGCTTCCCGACCCTGCTGTTCTCGGCCGGAAGCCCCACGAAGGAGGCAGTCAGCGGAACGTGGTCGAGGCTGTCCCACTGGAACAGGACCAGACCCGTGGGAATGTCGATCTCCTGGACGACACCGTCGAGGACGATCTGCTTCTTTGACCCGTGAACCGAGGTGGCATTCCAGTACACGGGGTAGTAAGACGTGATCAGTGCCGTCCCGGCCGGCGTGATCTCGAACTCGTGCAGGTCGGCCGAGAGCCCGTTCGCCGCCTGAACGGTGGCTATCTGCTGGTAGGCGCTGTTGTAGATCACGTCCTCACCGACACCGGTGTCAGCGTTGGTGTAGCCCTGCCACCAGGACAGCACCGGCTTGTTCTGGTAGCTCTGGACGCTGAAGTCGGCCGCGGTGTCACCCGCCTTGATCCGGTCGAACCACACGAGCTGGCCCGCGGAGTTCACTATCTCCGGGCCGTCCTGGACCGGCCCGAACTGAGGAGCGAGGAAGATGTCCGCGTTTCCGGCTGAGGCCGTGCGCTTCAACAGCTTGACCGCCGCCGGCGCCAAGTCGGGTCGTGAGCGAAACCGCCAGACGTCTCCGTTGACCCGAGGCACCGTGAAGCGCTTGCGGTACGGGATCCCGCCGGCCGGGGTTGCGACCGTGAACTGGAACGTGCCCGCGGCCGACCCGATGACCGGCAGCGACGTCGCGACAGTGACCGTCTCACCGGGCTGGAACGGCGTGCTCGGGATGAAGCTGCCGCCGTCACCGTCGGAGTCGGCCTCGATCGTTCCGGTGTGGACGCCCGAACTCGAACCGGTCACCTGGATGCTCGCGGCCTCGAGCTGGCTGGCCGGGAGGCCGCGGAAGGCGATCTGGGTCTGCGGGGAGGCCACGATGTCGCCCGGGATCGGGAACACACTGACGCTGCCAGGTGGAGTTGCCTGCCCCGCCGCAGTCTGGCCGCTGATCGACGCGACGGCGACGAGCGCCAGCGCGACGGCGAGGACCACGAGCTTGCACCGTCGTCTGAGACCTGCGGTTGCGATGAGGCCCTCCGAATCCAACTACTGCGGATTAAACCCGGATCTGCACCGAGAGTTCTGGCGCCCGGTGATACGACCACCGGCCCGCAACTGACCGCGGGGACCGGTGTTCGTAAATCGAGCCGTCGCACTCGGCGTGCGCTGGGTACCCTTGCCACACACCACGGGGAACGGAGGAAGCCGATGAAGCTGATAGGAGCCGGTCTGCCGCGGACCGGGACGCTGTCGCAAAAGGTGGCACTGGAGATGCTGGGCCTAGCGCCCTGCTACCACATGGTCAACGTGCTGGCCGATCTCGATGAGGCGCAGCAATGGCGCCGGGCGCTTGACGGCGAGGGTCCGTGGGACGAGGTCTTCGACGGCTTCCAGGCCACGGTCGACTGGCCCGGATCGTTCTTCTACAAGGAGCTGATCGAGGTCTACCCGGACGCCAAGGTGTTCCTCAGCATCCGCGACGCCGAGGGCTGGGAGCGGAGCATGCGCGACACGATCTGGGGCATCTTCTACGGCGACACGCTCATCCGCGACCTGTCCTTCGCCCGCACCCGGGTCGATCCCAAGTGGCATGGCTACATCGAGATGATGATTGGCATGTGGCAGCAGAGCGGGCTGATCGACAATGGCGCCGACACCACCTCGGAATCGATGCGCGCGGCCATGGAGCGCTTCAACACGGAGGTTCAGGAGACGGTACCGGCCGACCGGCTGCTCGTGTGGTCGGCCGGGGACGGCTGGGAGCCTCTGTGCGAGTTCCTGGGGGTGCCCGTGCCCGACACGCCGTTCCCCCACCTGAACGACAGCAAGGAGTTCGGCGAACGGATCGTGGACGGCGCGCTGCTGGCCCTCCAGGAATGGCGAGCACGGGAAGCACCGCCCGTCGCCACCACCTGAGTCGACGGTACGCCGGCACGCCGGCCCAGGACATCGGAGCCACAACGCAGCGCGAACTCCCAACGCTGTCGCATCTACAGCGCCTGGAGGCAGAGAGCATCTACATCATGCGCGAGGTGGTCGCGCAGGCTGACCGGCCGGTGATGCTGTACTCGATCGGCAAGGACAGCTCGGTGATGCTGCGCCTGGCCCTGAAGGCGTTCTACCCGGGCACGCCCCCGTTTCCGTTCCTGCACGTCGACACGACGTGGAAGTTCAAGGAGATGTACGAGTTCCGCACGCGCATGGCCGCCGAGCACGGCCTGGAGATGCTCGTGCACGTCAACCGCGAGGGACTGGAGATGGGCATCAACCCGTTCACCCACGGGTCGGCGGCGTACACCGACGTGATGAAGACCGAGAGCCTGAAGCAGGCGATCGAGAAGTACGGCTTCGACGCCGCATTCGGCGGCGCGCGGCGCGACGAGGAACGGTCGCGGGCCAAGGAGCGAGTGTTCTCGTTTCGGTCGGCACAGCACCGCTGGGACCCTAAGAGCCAGCGGCCGGAGCTGTGGCGGCTGTACAACGCACGCAAGCGGCAGGGCGAGTCGATCCGAGTGTTCCCGCTCTCGAACTGGACCGAGCTCGACGTCTGGCAGTACATCTACACCGAGCAGATCCCAATCGTCCCTCTGTACTTCGCCAAGGAGCGCCCGGTGGTGAGCCGCAACGGGACGCTGATCATGGTCGACGACGAGCGGATGCCCCTCGCGCCGGGCGAGCGGCCGGCCCTGAAGAAGGTTCGCTTTCGCACGCTCGGCTGCTATCCCCTGAGCGGCGCGATCGAGTCGAACGCCGACACGCTCGAGGCGATCGTCGCCGAGATGCTGCTGGCTCGCACCTCCGAGCGACAGGGGCGGGTGATCGACCACGACCAGGCGGGGTCGATGGAGAAGAAGAAGCAGGAGGGCTACTTCTGATGCCGGCCCCGGAGCTCGCGTCGGACGACCTCGTCGGCCACCTGCGGACCCTCGGGCGCAAGGGCCTGTTGCGGTTCATCACCTGTGGCAGCGTCGACGACGGCAAGAGCACCCTGATCGGGCGCCTCCTGTACGAGTCGGGACTGCTGCTGGAGGACCAACTCCAGGCACTGGAGGCGGACTCGAAGAACGTCGGGACACAGGGGGACAACCTCGACTTCGCCCTGCTCCTGGACGGGCTGGCGGCCGAGCGTGAACAGGGAATCACGATCGACGTCGCCTACCGGTACTTCCAGACCCAGCGCCGGAAGTTCATCGTCGCCGACACCCCGGGCCACGAGCAGTACACGCGCAATATGGTCACCGGCGCATCGACGGCGGACTGTGCCGTGCTGCTCCTGGACGCGCGCAAGGGAGTGCTGACCCAGACGCGGCGGCACACGTATCTGGTCTGGCTCCTCGGGCTACGCCATGTTGCTCTGGCGGTCAACAAGCTCGACCTGGTCGGGTATTCCGAGGATCGCTTTCACGAAGTCGAGAGCGAGTACCGGGACTTCGCGGCCCAGCTCGGCTTCCAGGACGTGACCTGCATCCCGCTGTCGGCCCTGCGCGGTGACGGAGTCGTCGAGCGCAGCTCCCGGATGCCGTGGTACCACGGCCCGACGCTGCTCGAGTACCTGGAGACCGTCGATATCGACGAGGACCGGCTCCAGGCGGCGGCGCTGCGGCTCCCCGTGCAATGGGTCAACCGCCCCGACTCCGAGTTCCGCGGTTTCGCGGGGATGCTCGTGAGCGGCAGCGTTGCACCCGGCGACCGGGTCGTCGTCAAGCCGTCGGGACACGAGAGCACCGTCGCCCGGATCGTCACCTACGACGCTGACCTGGAGTGCGCGGTCGCAGGGCAGGCCGTGACGCTCACCCTGGCCGACGAGATCGACGTCAGCCGCGGGGAGGTGATCGCCAGCCCCGCGAGCCCACCGCGGGTTGGTGAGCAGTTCGAGGCATCGCTGGTGTGGATGGCCGAGCAGCCGATGCTCCGCGGACGCAGCTACGTGATGCAGGTCGGCACGAGCGCGGTCGGCGCGACGATCGCGCCACTGAAGTACAAGCTCGACATCGATTCGCTTGAGCACCTGGCGGCCGAGCAGCTCGAGCTCAACGAGATTGGCGTGTGCGAGATCGAGCTGGACCGGCCGATCGCGTTCGACCCCTACGTCGAGAGTCGGGACATGGGTGGCTTCGTGCTGATCGACCGGATCACGAACCAGACCCTGGCGGCCGGGATGCTGAACTTTGAGCTGCGGCGCTCTCAGAACGTGCGCTGGCAGGACATCAGCGTGGACAAGACGGCACATGCCAAACAGAAGGGCCAGCGCCCGTGCGTGCTGTGGCTGACCGGCCTCTCGGGCGCGGGGAAGTCGACGATCGCCAATGTGGTCGAGCGTAAGCTCCATAACCTCGGGCGGCACACGTACCTGCTGGATGGCGACAACGTCCGCAAGGGGCTGAACAAGGACCTCGGATTCACCGACGCCGACCGCGTCGAGAACATCCGCCGCGTGGCTGAGGTGGCACGGCTGATGGCGGACGCCGGACTGATCGTGATCACGTCCTTCATCTCGCCGTTCGAAAGCGAGCGGCGAATGGCCCGCGAGCTGCTCGGAGAGGATGAGTTCATCGAGGTGTTCGTCGACGCTCCGCTGGCCGTGGCCGAGGCCCGCGACCCCAAGCACCTGTACGCCCGGGCTCGCCGCGGGGAGATCAGGAACTTCACTGGGATCGACTCGCCCTACGAGCCGCCCGAGGCACCGGAGGTCCACATCGACACGACCAAGACCTCCCCCGAGGAGGCGGGAGAGCGGATCCTCGACGAACTCCGGAAACACGGATTCCTGGGCGCGGATTAGCACCCGCTGGTCAGAGCTCGATAATGGGCGCCGACCGATGAGCGTGATCCTGGACGAGGTGATTGGCATCGCTCGCGCGGCCGGCGAGGAGGTGCTGGGCGTCTATGCCCTCGGCTGCACCGTGGAGAGCAAGGACGACGGCTCGCCCGTGACCGAGGCCGACCGACGGGCTCAGGACGTCATCTGCGAACGGCTGGCAGACCTCGACGCACGGATCCCGATCGTCGCCGAGGAGGGCGCCGCGCCCGACGGCGCCGCGCCCGGGCCCGGAGCGTTCTGGCTCGTGGACCCGCTGGACGGGACCAAGGAGTTCGTCGGCCGCAATGGCGAGTTCACGGTCAACATCGCGCTGATCGAGTCCGGCGCGCCTGTCCTCGGGGTCGTCCTGGCGCCCGCCCTCGGTCGGCTGTTCGCGGCGGCTCCGGGAACGGCACTGGTCGAGGACGACGCCGGGCGGCGGACCATCTCGGCCCGGACGACCCCGGCCGAAGGAGCGATCATCGTCTCCAGCCGCTCGCACGGCGATCCAGACGCGCTGGCCAGGTTCACCGCCGGCCGTAGGATCGCGGCCTCGATCACGGCCGGATCCTCGCTGAAGTTCTGCCTGGTGGCCGCCGGCGAGGCCGACCTCTACCCCCGGTTCGGACGGACGATGGAGTGGGACACGGCCGCCGGCGACGCCGTGCTGCGCGCCGCGGGCGGGCGCGTCACCGATCTGGACGATCAGCCGCTGCGGTACGGCAAGCCGGGGTTCGAGAACCCCCACTTCGTGGCGCGCGGACGCGAGGGCTGACGTGAGAACCGGTTTGTTAGTAGCCCGCGGGGAGGGTACTCGTGGTCGTGGTGGTCGGGGGCGCCTGCGTGGTGGTCGGCGGTGGCGCCTGCGTGGTGGTCGGCGGAGGCTGAGGTGGTGGCGCCTGCGTGGTGGTCGGCGGAGGCTGCGGCGCGGGGGTGGCCTGCGTCGTGGTCGAATGGTGGGTCACGGTCCTGTGGCGAACCGCGGCCTTGTGCCGCTTCTTGGGCGGCGAATCGGACTTGGAAGTTGTGGTCGTAGGCGTGCTGGTGACCGCGACCGGGGCAGTGGTGGTGGAGTGCGTCGTCCCTCCCCCTCCGCAACCTGCGATCACCATCCCGGCCGCAACCGCGGCCAATAGGACTCGTCTCATGGGCCCCGCTCCTGTTATCGATCGACGACCTCGGTCCCAGGGTACAAAATGAGCGCGACCTCGAACCGCTCGCGGGGCGCCAGCGGCCGGGCTTTATCCCCAGCGACCGGTTCGACTTTATCTCCGGGTAAGGTGTCGCCCTGGATGGAGGCATCCGGGACGTCGTCGCTGCGGGGGCCGCAGCCAGGGACAACGGTCGTGGCTACATGACCGTCGAAGCGCCCACCACTCCACCGGTCGCAGACCCTCGTTCGACCGAGCGCGCGCTGCGCTCGCGCTCGGCCTGGGTCCTGATCGTGTGCTGCGTGGCCCAGTTCATGGTCATCCTCGATCTCAGCATCGTCAACGTCGCGCTGCCGTCGATCCAATCGAGCCTCAGCTTCTCCTCGGCCGACCTGCAGTGGGTGGTCGACGCGTACGCGATCACATTCGCCGGCTTTCTGATGCTCGGCGGCCGGGCCGCCGACCGGCTTGGCCAGCGGCGGGTGTTCGTCTCGGCGCTGGTCCTGTTCGCCCTGACCTCGCTGGCCGGCGGCGCCTCGGTGAACCAGGAGATGCTGGTCGCCGCCCGTGCCGTGCAGGGCTTCAGCTGCGCCTTCATGGCCGCCTCCTCGCTGGCCATCATCACCTCGTCGTTCCCGCCGGGCCCACAGCTTCACCGGGCCATCGGGCTCTGGGCGGCGATGAACGGTGCCGGCGGGGCCGCGGGGACGCTGTTCGGCGGGATCATCACCCAGGAGCTCAGCTGGCGCTGGGTGCTGCTGATCAACCCCCCGATCGGGTTCGCCGCGGCCCTCGTGGCCTGGCGCGTGGTGGAGGACCGCCGCCGGGCCCGGGACGGCCACAGCTTCGACCTGGCCGGGGCCCTGACGCTGACCATCGGGCAGATCATCCTCGTGTACGGGGTCGTGCAGGCCGGCCTGCGCAGCTGGCACGCCACCACCGCGCTCGGCCCGATCCTCATCGGCTTCGCCCTGCTGGCCGTGTTCTGCGTGGTCGAGACCCGGGTGGCCTCGGACCCGCTGGTGCCGTTCAAGGACCTGACCAAGCCGCTGCGCGACGCCAACACGATCGTGCTCCTGTTCAGCGCCGCCCTGTTCCCGATGTGGTACCTGAGCTCTCTCTACCTACAGCAGGTGCTCGGACTCTCGCCTCTGCACGCCGGCCTCACGTTCCTGCCGATGGCCTTGACCATCATGTTCGTCGCCCGGAGCGCCGGCAAGCTCGTCAGTCGCTTCGGCGTGCGCTCGGTGCTGGGCAGTGGCCTGACCATGATGACGGTCGGGATGCTGCTGTTCACGAAGATCGCCTCCAGCGGCAGCGCCATCGTCTACGTCGTGATCCCGGGCCTGCTCACCGCGGCCGGAATCGGGATGTCGATCGTCCCCTCGACGATCGTGGCCACGCAGGGGGCCAAGCCGGGCCAGGCGGGCCTCGCGTCGGGCCTGGTCAACACCTCCCGTCAGATCGGCGGGGGCCTTGGGATCGCGGTCCTGATCACGCTGGCCACCACGGTGACCAGTCACCTGATCGGAGTCGGCCACGGCGTGCCGCAGGCTCTTACCGATGGCTTCCGCCTCGGCTACTTCATCGCCGCCGGACTGTGCGCCGCGGCGGCGGTGGCCACGTTCGCGTGGATCCCCAGGACCGCTCCGGCTGCCGGGACGGTGCGGCGGTTCACGATGGCCACGGCCGTCGCCGCCGTGATCGCTGGGTTCCTCGTCGTGGACTTCGCGTTCGGAGACTCGCACGGCGCCCCGATCGGGGCGTACACGACCAGCGGCACCTACAGCTTCGTCTCGGAACCGGCCCTCCGTCCACCGATCATTCGGGCCGACGTCTCCTCGGCCTCGACCAAGCTGGCGCCGGGCTACATCCTGATGGCGAACTTCTACGACCTGAACTACCCGCCGATGGTCGGGCAGAGCGGACCGCTGATCCTGGACAGCCGCCTCCAGCCGGTGTGGTTCAAGCCGGTTCCGACGTCCGTCGTGGCCTCCAACCTCAATCTGCAGACGTTCGAGGGCAAACCGGTCCTGGCCTGGTGGCAGGGCGTGATCACCAACACCGGCGCGACCGAGAGCGGCGAGGACGTGGTCGTCAACCAGCACTACCAGCGGGTGGCGACGCTGAAGGGCGCCGACGGCTGGGTGATCACCCTCCACGAGCTGGTGATCCGGGGCGACGACGCGTGGGTGACGGCGAACAAGAACCTGCCCATGAACCTGTCCAAGTACGGCGGCGCCTACAACGGCGCGCTGATCGACTCCGCGGTGCAGGAGTACAACCTCAAGACCGGCCAGCTCCTCTACACCTGGGACGCCCTCCACCACATCCCGCTGAGCGATTCCCAGGCCTCGCTCCCGACCAACGGGTTCCCGTGGGACGCCTACCACGTCAACGCGATCAACGTCCCCGGCGATGGGACCTTCGTCGTCTCGATGCGCAACATCTGGGCCGCCTACAAGGTCGACATCAGGACCGGCAAGATCCTCTGGACGCTGGGGGGCAGGCACTCGAGCTTCAAGTTCGGCCCCGGAGCCGCCTTCGAGTGGCAGCACGACGTGGCCGTTTACCCCGGCTCCCCGCTCATCACCCTGTTCGACGACCACTGCTGCCAGATCACGGGCGGTGGCACCTACGTATCGCCCACCGCCGCGTCTCGCGGGGTCATCCTCAAGCTCAACCAGAGCACGCACACGGCGACGCTCGTCGGCCAGTACACCCACGGCAGCGGCTTCGACGCCGACTACATGGGGAGCGTCCAGCCCCTCAGCAACGGCAACGAGCTGGTCGGCTGGGGATCGCAGCCCTATCTGTCCGAGTACAACGCCGCCGGCCAGCTGCTCCTGGACGGGGTGCTGCCACATCCCGACCTCAGCTATCGCGTCCGGCTCGCGCCCTGGGTGGGCCTGCCCCTCTACCCGCCCGCCGGCGCCGCCCGCCGCGCCGGCGGCCGGATCACCGTCTACGCGAGCTGGAACGGCGCCACCCAGGTCACCTCCTGGCGAGTCCTGGCCGGCGCGGGCGGCAGTGCCCTGACCACCGTGGCCACCGCGGCCAAATCCGGGTTCGAGACGGCGATCCCGGTCGCGCAGACCTACAGCACGTTCAAGCTCCAGGCCCTGGACTCGGCCGGGCGGCCGATCGGCACGTCGCCGGCGTTCGGCGTTCGCGGGTGATCCCGGCTACGCCGGTCCGAGCGACGCTTATCCGCATTTCGTCGTGTTCTGCTGGGGTGAGATGCGTGTAGGCGTCGATATTCGACGCCTACACGCACCGCACCCGACCGTTCGGAGGTGGTATGCGAGTAAGCGTCGGGTGAAAGCACCAGACTCAGCCCAGGGCGATGCCCTCGACGTGGCGGGCGCACAACACACGTGGATGAGCAGCTGGGGAGGCACGTTGTGCGGCCGCCGCATAGGGACGACCAGGCCCCCAACCCCCTCGCCACCAGGGGGTGGGTTGTGCGGTCGCCATCGTCCCGTGCGCAGTCGGCGCCGACCGCGCAACTCCCTCCCCGCCGCTGGGCGGCCTGGGAGTCGACTCCCCCCCGCCTAATACGATGGTGGCAACGGTGACGACTTCCCGGTCGGGAAGCCGGGGGAGGTCCCGAGCACGTGACCCTTGGCGTCCAGGGCTCGGACCTCGAACGCCTTGTCCGACGACGCGGCTGCCCCGAGCGCGATAGCGGTTTCGAACCCGGACCGCGTGACCGTGTCGATGACGCGCAGGTGCTCGGCGTTCGTCCCGGCCAGCACCTGCCACTTGGCCACCTGCGTGGCGCCGTTCCAGCTCGCGTAGACGGTGGTGTTCGCGCCCGCGCGGCGGAGGGCTCCGCTGGGTGGGTAGAAGGGCGTTCCGACCCAGGTGTTGGTGTAGAGCGCCCGGTAGCTGTTGTCCTTGCCGGGCCAGCGCACGTCGAGCAGCTCCTTACCGCTCTTTGAGTACTCGGAGAAGTACGGCTGCGGCGAGCCCCAGCCCACGAGGGCGTTGCCGCCCGGCAGCACCTGCATGCTGCCCAGGAAGACGGCGTCGAGGGTCGGCTTGTGCGCATAGGCCGCGACCAGGGAGACGGCGTGAGTGGTGTCGTTGACACTCAGCAGCATCCCGCGCGAGGGACCGTTCGGCCGGGCGAACTTGCCGGCGCCGATCAGCTTGCAGCAATCGTCGTCGAACATGGTGACGTTGCCGTTGGGGAGCATCTCGACGTCGTGCTGCCACGCGAAGGTCGCGCGACGAGAGCTCTTGAAGCTCGACGCCTTGCCGCCCAGGGTCCAGATGATCTGGTTGCTCGCCGTATTGACCAGGTACGCGGCCCAGGTGTTGCGCATCGAGACGAGGATCTCGTTGTTCGCCACCACCTGGACCGAGTTGACGTGGTAGGCGTCCCAGGAGCCGTCCGGCCCGGTCGCCGGGTGGACCGGCTGCTCTGATTCGGACAGCGGGACGTTCGGCGTCCCTCCGGGGTTCAGGCCGTCCCAGGTGTACTCGAGCTGGCCGGACTTCAGGTTGTACTCCTGTACCCCGGAGTCATAGACGGCGCCGTCGGCCGAGCCGCCGAAGGCGGTGAGGTTCTGATCCTTGACCGTCCTGTAGACCGTCACCCAGATGTTGGCGCCGCTGATGCTCGCGTCGTGCACGCTGATCACCCACGGCGCCTTCGCCCTGAGCGTGGCGATCCTGCGGTAGTGCTGATCGACGACGACGACCTCGCCGCTCGTCGTCGCGCCGGTGTCGGTGACCACCCCCTGCCACCAGACGAGCACGGGCTGGCCCTCGTAGGTCTCCTGCTGGAGATCGGTCGAGGCGACGTTGGTGCCAACGGGGTAGAACCAGACCGGCTGCAATCTGTTGTTGACGATCAGCGGGCCGCCCTCGCCGGTCATCGGGCCCTTGACGGCGACGTTCGGGAAGTTGTCCAGGAGGAAGTTGCCGCCGGCCAGGCTGCTGGTCAGCGGGCGCGCGGTGGTGGCCAGCTGGGGCGGATGCAGGTTGGGGGCCGAGGAGAAGCCCCAGGCCCCCTTTGTTGTGAAGGCGCCGATCGGTGCGGCGACAGCGACGGTCGTCCACACGGCGGCCAGCCCGACCGCGAGCGCCGCCACGGCGGTGGCCCGACGGATCGTTGCCGTCGTTCGCAAGTACCTCACCGTTCCCGTAACACGGCGATCCCGATCAAGTTTCGACGGGGGCCCGGCCGGGGGAGGAACGACGTCAGGGCTCACGCTTTGACCCGGTCATGGGCCTGCAGTAGCAGGTCGGTCAGCAGCCCAGGGTCGCGTCGGATTCGAGCCGTCGCGGCCCGTTCGGCTCGCTTGGACAATTGCACCTCCTCCGCACTGTGCAGCCGCTGGAGCCGGCCCTCGGCGATCAGCCCTTCGTCGACGGCTCCCAATCGGCCCTCGAAGACCGTGTAGACCGGGGTGCCGAGAGCGACCGCCTCGCGATTCATCGTCCCACCCGCAGACACGACAACGTCCGCGTAGGCCACCAGCGACTGGGCGTCGATCGCCCGTTCGGGCACGATCAGCCCGCCCGATCGCACGAGCTCCGAGCGCTGCTCTTCGGTCCGGGGCAGGACGACGGCCTGGGTGCCGCGCACGCGCTCGAGCACCCGCCGGAACAGGTCGTTCTCGAACCGGTGATACAGCGAGACCTCGGGGGGCGTCCTGATCACCGCGATCGGGTCGCTGGGATCGAGCCCGAGCTCGTCGAGGACGGAGGGGTCGGGCTCGAAGTCGGCCAGGTAGTACTCCTCCTTCAGACCGGGGAAGGCGCGGATCTTGCCGCGGGCTCCGTAGCGGTACAGCCGCTCGGGCGGGATCGTATCCGGCACCACCACGGCACGGACCAGGCGGCAGTTGACGTGGTGCTGAACCGTCGCCCACTCGTAGTCGAACATCGTGGCCGAGGGGATCCCGAGCAGCGCAGCCGCCACGGTCACATCGTTGGAGCCATGACCGAGCGCGAGGTCGAACCCGCGCCCGCGGGCCCAGCGGGTCAACTCGAGCGATCGCGTCGCCAGCCCGCCCGCCTTGGAGACCAGGCCTGCACCGCGGTGACGCCCGATCGGGGTGTGTTCGATTCCCATCCGCTGGCACAGGCCGAGCGTCTGGGCGAAGTCGCGCGCGGTGACCGAGACCTCGTGGCCGCGGGCCCGGAGGTTCGCGATCACCGGTCGCATGACCACGACGTGCGGCGAGTTCGTGACGTCGATCCAGATCCTCATGGCAGGTCGTGGCGGGGGCTCATCCGGGGACGCGAGTCCGATCGTGGCGCTCACGCCGGGCAGGAGTCGGCGATCGCGGCCACCACCTGCCGGGCCTGGTCCGCGCCGAGGACGGGGCTCATCGGCAGGGCCAGGGTCGTGCGGGCCAGCTCGTCGGTGACCGGAAGGACGGCGTCGCGCCCCCAGGGGGCCATCGCCGCCTGACGGTGCACGGGCGTGCGGTAATAGCCGCGAGCCTGGATCCCGCGCTGGGCCAGCCCCTCGAGCAACTCGTCCGGACGGTCGTGCCCGACCACGTACAGGTGCCAGGCCGGGTTGGCCCCAATCGGTACGACCGGCAGCTCGACGTGCGCCCCGAGTCCCGCCTCGGCGTATGCCTGGGCGGCCGCGCGGCGCCCGTCACACCAGCGGTCGAGCTCGGGGAGCAGCACGCGGAGAATCGCGGCCTGGAGCTCGTCCAGGCGCGAGTTGTAGCCGACGTACTGAAAGCTCTGCTTGTCGGCGGACCCGTGAAAGCGGAGCGTCCGAGCGAGCTGGGCGACCTCGTCGTCGTCGGTGGCGATCGCGCCTCCGTCGCCGAAACACCCGAGGTTCTTGGACGGGTAGAACGAGATCGTGGCGGCGTGGCCGAGCGAACCGGCCTTGCGGCCGGCGAGCGTGGCCCCGATCGCCTGGGCGGCGTCCTCGAGCACGGGCAACCCCAGGGCCCGGAGCTCCGGGACGGGAGCCGGGCAGCCGAACAGGTCGACGGCGACCACCGCTGCGGTCCGCGGAGTCAGGGCGGCAGACACGGTGTCAGGGGTCACGTTTCGGGTCTCAGGGTCGACGTCGCAGAAGACCGGTCGCGCGCCGGCGGTGACGATCGCTTCGGCGGTGGCATAGAACGTGAATGAGGGCAGGACGACCTCGTCTCCGGGCCGCACCCCCAGCGCCCTGATGGCGATCGTGATCGCGTCGGTGCCGTTCGCCACGCCGACGACGTGGCTCACGCCGAGGTAGTCGGCGAGGTCGCGCTCAAACGCCGCCACCTCGGGCCCGAGGACGTACCTGCCGCCGGCGACGACGGCGGCGATCCGCTCCAGGATCGCCCCGCGCAGAGGGGCGAGCGGCGTCTTGGTGTCGAACATCGGAATTGTCACGATCGTGAGGAAACCCTAATTGCCGCTGCGGTGACGGCCGGGCGGTCGCTACGCTTCGGCGCCTTGCCTGTCCTCGGCGCACTGCCAGTCCTGTACGCCTCGCTGACCGGCCCGCTCGTGAAGCTGGCCACGAACGTGATCGGAAGCCTGGGTCTGTGGGGCGTCTTTCTCCTGACCGCCACCACCGGCGTGATCGGCCTGCCCGGCACCGAGCCGACCATGCTGTTCGCCGGCTTCAATGTCTATCAGGGCCGCTTGACCATGGTCGGCGTGATCGTCGCGGGCGTGCTGGGCGACACGGTCGGGGCGTCGATCGCCTATGGGATCGGCAACTGGGGAACTCGCGAGCTGGCCGAGCCCCCGGGGGCAAAGCTGCACGTGAACCCCAAGCGCCTGGCTCGGGCCCATGTCTGGTTCGAGCGCTACGGGGCGCCGGTGATCTTCTTCTCGCGGCTGGTCCCCTTTGCCCGAGCGGCGTTCCCGTACGCGGCCGGGATCGCCAAGATGCCCTTCGGGCGGTTCTTGGCCCTCGCCGCGGCCGGCTCGATCGTGTGGATCAGCGGGCTGGCCGTGCTCGGGCGCGAGGTGGGGAGCAACTGGCAGAGCTGGCGCCACCACCTCGAGTACGCCGACTACACGGTGATCGCCCTCGTGATCGTCGGCATCGCCTATCTGGTCCTACGCCGCCTGCGTCGCCCACGGCGTGCGGACTCGGAGCCTTCCTTGCTGGCTGATACCAACGGCGGGGAGCCCGAGCGAGCCCCGGTGGATGCGGTCTCGAAGTAGCGGCCGCGGCGCTTGCGAGGCGAAGCTCTCGCCCCGCCAGGCGCTTGTCCTTGGTGCGCTACACGGTCCAGCCGAGCTGCTCCCGATCTCCTCATCGGGGCACGTGGCCGTCGTGCCATGGCTGCTGGGCTGGGACTACCACGAACTCGACGAGGAGCTGCGCAAGTCCTTCGAGGTGGCACTTCATGCCGGGACGGCGGCGGCCCTGCTGATCACGCTGCGCGACGAGGTCGGTGAGGCTGTGCACGGGCTCGACCGCCGACGCGGAGCGTTGATTGCGCTCTCGTTCGCTCCGCCCGCACTCGCTGGGTACACGCTCGAGCGCCCGATCGAGCGCCACCTCGGGACGCCGGGGACGGTGGCCGCTGGATTGCTCGTCGGCGCCGTGGCGATGGCGGTCGCCGATCGCGCCCCACAGACCCGGCATCACCAGGAGGCCGGGAACCGTGACGCGCTCTGGCTCGGGCTGGCTCAGGCGTGCGCGCTGATCCCCGGCGTCTCGCGCAACGGGGCCACGCTGGCAGCGGCCAGGCAGAGGCGGTTCGGGCGCGAGGACGCAAACCGCCTCTCGCGTCACGTCGCCCTGCCGGTGATCGCCGGTGCGACCTTGCTCAAGGGGGTCCGGCTGCGCCGCCGCGGCATCGAGCCCGGTACGGGCCTGGCCCTCGCCCTGGGCGCGGGCGCATCGTTCGCCTCAACGCTGGTGTCGACGTGGCTGATCCGCCAGGTCGAGCGTGACCGCTCGCTGCTGCCCTATGCCGTTTACCGGACTGCTATGGCGCTGGTGATCCTGCGCCGCCTGCGCGTGGGCTCGCGAGCGGTGCGTGGGTCCGCGCGCCCATGATCAAGGACATTTGCCCTCGGCGTGGTACTGCGTTCCAATTCGCCCGCGGTGGCGCAAAATAGAACCAGCACATGAGCACACTGCTCGGCACCGTCCTCAACGACCGCTACCGGCTGGAGACCCGGATCGGCGTTGGAGGGATGTCGACGGTGTACCTGGCCCTCGACGAGACGCTGCAGCGACGCGTCGCGATCAAGCTGATGAACCGGGAGGTGACGAGCGACTCCCAGCAGCTCGAGCGCTTTCGCCGAGAGGCGCGCGCCGTCGCTCAGCTCTCGCACCCCCACATCGTCGGGGTGATCGACGCCGGTGATGATTCGGATCCCACCCACCCGCGGCCCTACATCGTCTTCGAGTACGTCGAGGGCGAGACCCTGAAGGACCGAATCCGGCGCCAAGGCCGGCTGGAGATCCCCGAGGCGGTGGCCTACGCGATCGAGATCGCCCGGGCGCTGGGAGCAGCTCACGCCCGGCACATCATTCATCGCGACGTCAAGCCGCAGAACGTCCTGATCGACGAGGAGGGGTCGGCCAAGGTCACGGACTTCGGGATCGCCCGGACGCTGGAGGAGGAGGGACTGACGGCCGATGGACGGGTCCTGGGCACCACCGACTACGTCTCCCCCGAACAGGCGCTGGGCCAGCCGGTCACCGGGCAGTCGGACCTGTACTCGCTCGGGATCGTCCTCTACGAGATGCTCACCGGCGAGGTTCCGTTCAAGGGTGACAACCAGGTGGCGGTGGCCATGAAGCACGTCCGCGAGCAGCTTCCGGACGTGCAGGCCAAGTGCCCCCACGTCTCGGCCGCCCTGGCGGCAGTGGTCGATCGCGCCACGGCCAAGCGGCTCGAGAACCGCTATGCCGACGACGCCGAGCTGATCGCCGACCTCGAAGACGTGCTGGCGATCGAGACGGCCCGCGCCGGCAGCGCCACCGGCGAGGTCACGACCGTCCTGCGCACGCTGCCCTCCCGGGCCCAGCGCCGGGTTCCGTTCCGCCTGCGCCACCGCGTGCTCGCGGTCCTGTTCGCCCTGCTCGTGGCCGCCGCCGTGGCCGGCGGGATCGCGTGGCTCGGGACCCGAGCCCACCACGGGACGGGCAAGCTGCCCATCAAGGCACCGCAGCCGACGCTCCAGCAGGTGCAGCTCTGCCAGAGCTGTGCCCAGGGCTTCAACCCCCTGGGCACCCCCTCCGACGAGGCGCCGCACGCCAGCCTGGCCATCGACAACGACGTCACGACCTACTGGGATACCCAGCAGTACTACGACGACAAGCTCGACAAGGCCGGCACCGGGATCTACGTGAACGCGGGGCCGGGCACGGTCAACGGCACCGCCGCCCGCGAGCTGCGGATCATCGACGCCACACCCGGGTTCACCGTCACCATCTACGCCCGACACGATTCGCCGCCGCTTCGCTGGCCCGATCCAGGGTGGACGGAGATCTCCAATCCGACCACGGTCTCGTCGGACACGGTCATCCCGTTGACCGGCGGCAATACTCCTTACCGCTACTACCTGGTGTGGATAACCAGCCTCGGCGGGCACGAGCAGCTCTCGATCGCCGAGATCACGCTGTACGCCTACCGATAGGCCTTGGCTCAGTACCGGTAGCGCCTTTCGGTCGCGTGCCGCTCGAGCGCGAACGCAAGCAGACGGTCCAGCAGCTCCGGGTAGTCGATACCACCGGCCTCGAACAGTGACGCGAACACGCTCGTCGAGGTGAACCCGGGCATCGTGTTGAGCTCGTTGACCAGGACGCGCTCGCCCTCGACAAAGAAATCGACCCGAGCCAGCCCTCTGCACCCGACCCGGATGAAGGTGTTGGCGGCCAGCTCGCGGACCCGCTCGCCGACGTGGTCGGGCAGCCGGGCCGGGACGATCAGCTCCATCCCGCCGGGGGTGTACTTGGCCTCGTAGTCGTACCAGCCGGATTCGCCGGCTCCGAGCAGGATCTCGCCGGGCGCAGAGGCAAGCGGCCGGTCGTTGCCGATCACCGAGCACTCGACCTCGAGCCCGGTGCTGGCGGCCTCGACGATGACCAGCGAATCGTGGGCGAACGCGCCCTCGAGCGCGGCCGGCAGGTCGTCCGCCGCGGCCACGCGAGCGATCCCGACCGAAGATCCGAGCCGGGCCGGCTTGACGAACACGGGCAGCCCGAGCTGCCCGAGGCGCACCACCACCGCTTGCCGGTCTGAGCCGAGCTCCTCGATGTGGACCGCGCGATAGTCGACCTGCGGCACATCCCCGTAGCTCAGCAGCCGCTTGAACATGACCTTGTCCATGCACAACGCCGAGGCGAGCACGCCCGCGCCGACGTACGGGACGTCGAGGCACTCCAGCAGACCCTGGACCGTCCCGTCCTCGCCGAACGGGCCGTGCAGGGCGGGGAACACGACATCCGCCTCCTCCAGCCCGCGTCCCGGCTCGAGGGCCAGGTCCCGCCCGTCGCGCCGCCACACCCCGTCCCGCCCGATCTCAATGGCGATCGGCTCGTGCCCGCCTTGCACCAGGCCGGCGCGGATTGACGCGGCCGAGGCCAGCGAGACCTCGTGCTCCGAGGAACGGCCGCCCCCGAGCACGGCGACGCGCAAGCGGTTCACGGAGTGGTGGGCGTCGTCGTCGTCGTCGTTGTAGTCGTGGTCGACGTCGTCGGCGTGGTCGACGTCGGTGGCGTGTACTGGCCCACGACGATCGTGACCGCGCTGCCCTTGTTGACCGTCCCGCCGGACTTGGGGGTCTGCTTGACGACGATGCCGTTGTTGGCCTGCTCCTTGACCTTCTTGGTCTCCTGGACGACCTTGAAGCCGGCCGCCTGCAGAGCGCTCGTAGCCGCCGCGGCGGTCTGGCCCTTGACGTCGGGAACGCGCGCCGTCGTCGGCGCCTTGGCGATCACCAGGGTTATGGTGGAGCTCGGAGCAGCCTGGGTGTTGCCGGCCGGGCTCTGCGAGATGACGCTGCCGGCCGCCACCGTGCTCGAGGTCTGAGAGGTCGTGATGACCGAGAAGCCGGCCCCCTGGAGCGTCGCCTTGGCCTGCGCCACCGGCTCACCGGTGACGTCGGAGACGTTCACGTTCGGTCTGCCGCTGGAGACGATCAGGGTGACGGCGCTTCCCGTCATCAACGACTGCCCGGCCGTTGGACTGGTGTTGATCGCGTAGCCCGTTGGCACCTGGCCCGAGCTCTCGTCGACGACCCGCACCACCTTCAGGCCGGTAGAGGTGATCGCGTGCTTGGCCTGGGCCAGGGTCAGGCCGGTGACCGACGGGACGCTCACGGGAGCCGGGCCCTGGGAAACGGTCAGCGTGACGGTCGAGCCGACGTCGGCCTTGGTGCCGCCCGTCGGTGCCTCACCGATGACCGTGCCGAGCACCTGAGCGCTGGTCACGTTGATCACATTGACGCCAAACCCTCGGTCCAGAAGCACGGTGCGGGCGTCGTTCAGCTGCTCGCCGACCACGGGCGGGACGATGCGCTGCTTGGGGCGGGTGAGCAGGTAGGCCGCGGCGCCTCCGCCGATGAGCAGCAGGGCGAGCAGGAGCGCGACCCAGGGCCACGGATTGCGCCGCGGCTGCTGGTAGTACGGCCCTCCCGTCGGCGGCGGTGTCTCGATGACTCCAAGCACGTCGCCGACCTGCGGTTGGCGGGCCGGGTAGGCCTGCGGCGGCGCGCTCGCGGCGGCGACCGGGGCGCTTGAGACGGCGGGAAGCACCGTGCCGCCGACCGGGACCGCCACGCCGGCCAGCGCGGCCATCGACGCGGTGTTCTGCCCGCGGGCCCCGGAGACGATCGCGGCCCGCGCCGCCTCCAGCGCAGCGATGAACTCGTCGGCGTCGTGCGGCCGATCGGCCGGATTCTTGTTTAGAGCCCAGAGGATGACGTGTTCGAGCTCGGGTGGGACGGTCGGATTGACCTGAGTCGGAGCCGTGGGTGACTCGGAGACGTGCTTGAGCGCGATCGTCACCGCCGCCTCGGCGTCGAACGGGACGTGAGCCGTGACCATTTCGTACAGGACGACCCCGATCGAATACAGATCGGACGAG
Organism: uncultured Solirubrobacterales bacterium; assembly: GCA_963704385.1. GTDB lineage: Bacteria > Actinomycetota > Thermoleophilia > Solirubrobacterales > Solirubrobacteraceae > Palsa-465. The sequence continues at coordinate 1,567,228 of OY969904.1, read as the reverse complement.
CCGCTGACCGCGTGACCCTGAGCCTGCTCGGGAGACAGGTACTGCGCGGTCCCCATGATCGAGCCGGTCTCGGTCATGTCGGACGCCCCGGCGCGCGCGATGCCGAAGTCGGTCACCTTGGCGTGCCCGGCATCGTCGACGATGACGTTGTGAGGCTTGAGGTCGCGGTGGATCACGCCGTGGCGGTGGGCGAACCGGGCCGCCTTGAGGATCTGGATCGTGATGTCGATCGCCCGGACGGGGTCGAGCGGAGCGTCCTGACGGATTAGCTGCTTGAGCGATCGCCCCGGCAGGTACTCCATGGCGATGTAGTACGTGCCGTCGTAGGCGCCCCGGTCGTAGACACTGACGACATTCGGGTGCTGGAGCCCGGCTGCCGACTGGGCCTCCCGCCGGAAGCGCTCCACGAACCCCGGATCCTCGGCAAACCGGCGGTGCAGCAACTTCAGCGCGATCTTCCGGCCCAGCTGCTGATCCTCGGCCAGGAACACGTCGGCCATCCCGCCGCTTCCCAGGCGCGAGAGGACCCGGTAGCGCCCGTCGATCACGGTGCCAGGGTCGACTTCGGCCACGGTCACTGACCCTCCGCGAGGAGCGTCTGGAGCACGGCCCTGGCGATCGGACCGGCGACCGTGGCGCCGTAGCCGCCATCCGACTGGTCGACCGTGACGTCGATCGCGATCCTGGGGTCCTGCGCTGGCGCGAACGCGACGAACGACGGCTGGGTCCGCTGTGGTTCGGTCGCGCTGGGGATCGAGGCGGTCCCGGTCTTGCCCGCGATGCTGATCCCCCCGAACTGGACCGTCTGCCCCGTGCCCTCCTCCACGACCTTGGTCATCATCTGTGTGACCTGCTGCGCTGTCGAGGGCTTCATCACGTGGCGCAAGACACTCGGCGTGATGGTCTTCACGGTGACGCCGTCGGCGTTGACCACGCGGGCCGTCAGGTGCGGGGTCATGAGCGTGCCGTGGTTGGCGACCGCGGCAGCGACCATCGCCATCTGCAGCGGGGTCACCTGGATTCCGCCCTCGCCGATCCCGATCCGACCGATATCCTCGTCCGGACTCCCGGGTGGGTATGGACGACCGTTGGGACCGAAGGGCTGGCTGATGTTGAGCTCGTCGGGCGGGTAGTCGAGCGGAGGCTTGGCGTAGAAGCCGAACCGCTTCATGTACTCGGTCATCGTCGGGCGGCCGACCTGTTCGGCGACCTGGGCCCAGACGGTGTTGACCGAGTAGGTCATCGCGGTCGTCAGGTCGATGTTGCCCCAGCTCTTGTCACCGTCGTTGTTCAGCGGCACGCCGGAGACGGTGACCGGTGAGTTCCCATTGACCACCGAGTTCGAGCTGAACTTCCCGCTGTCGATGGCCGCGGTCGCGGTCACGATCTTGAAGGTCGAGCCGGGCGCGTACGCGGCCTGGGTCGCGCGGTTGAACGTCGAGAGGTCAGGCCCGGTCGCGTCCGGATTGTTGTCGTCGTAGCTCGGGTTGGAGTACATGACCTTGACCGCGCCCGTCCGTGGATCGAGGGCGACCACCGAGCCTTGCTGGCCGGCGAGGGCCTGCATCGCCACCCGCTGGGCCTTGGGGTCAAGCGTCGTATAGACGTCGTCGCCGACCTGGTTCGGCGTCAGTTGGCCGAACACCGAGTCGAGCCCGGTCTGGAGCCCGCGCAGGTCCGAGCCGTCCGACAGCTCGAGCCCGGCGGCTCGGCTCTGGATCGGGAGCGAGTAGCCCACCGCCTGCGCGAACAGCGAGCGGGTCGGGTAGAACCGGCTCCAGGTGTGACCGGGAGCGGGTACCGAACGGGCCAGGACGGTGCCGTCGTCAGCCAGGATCCGCCCCCGCTTGATCTTCAGCTCGTCGACCAGGGTTCGCGCATTGAGGACGTTGTTGTCGAGCTTCGACGCGTCGATCACCGTCCACCGCGTGGTGAAGAAGATCAGCAGCGCGAACAGCACCACGATCAGACCGAAGAGGCGAGCGATCTGGTCGGTCATGCCCGGGCCGGCCTTCGCGCCCGATCGGAGATCAGCAGCAACAGGGCGAGCAGCACGAAGTTCGCGATGATCGACGATCCTCCGTAGGAGATGAAGGGGAGCGTGACGCCGGTCAGCGGGATCACCCGCGTGACCCCGCCGACGATCACGAAGACCTGTATGGCCAGGACGGCGCTAAGTCCGGTGGCCAGGAGCGTCGAGAACGAGTCTCTCGACATCACCGCCGCCTTGAGCCCGCGAGCGACCAGCATCAGGTAGCACAGCAGCACGGCCACGGCACCGAACAGCCCGAGCTCGTCGGTGATGACCGCGTAGATCATGTCGGTCTGCGGAGCCGGCAGCAGGGTGACCGCAGGATGGGTCCCGGGGAAGGTCAGCGCGGCCTGACCGAACCCCTGCCCGAACAGCCCGCCGGCGGCCTGGGCGAAGACGCCATTGGCGATCTGGTAGCTGCCGAGCGTCGCCTTGTAGAGGCTGGGGTCGAAGGGATGCAGCCAGTCCTCGACGCGAGCGTGAACGTGAGCGATGTGCGTGCCCAGATACCAGGCGCCCAGCGCAAAGGCGATCACGCCGATGACCACGAACGACAGGCGCCCGGTAGCCACGTAGAGCATCGCCAGCAGGGCGCCGTAGAACATCAGCGACGAGCCGATGTCGCTGAGCACGACCATGATCACCATGGCCAGACCCCAGATCACGACGATCGGGCCGAAGTGCTTGATCGGCGGAATCGTCACCCCCAGAAACCGGCGACCGCCGGTCACCAGCACCTGACGCGTGTCGCGCAGGTAGCTGGCCAGGAAGATGACCAGGCCGATCTTGGCGAACTCCGCTGGCTGGAAGACGAACAGGCCGGGGATCCGAACGCCAAGGTAGGCGCCGTTGGCCGCATAGCCGATTCCGGGCACGCGCGGTAGCACCAGCAGCCCCAGCGACACGAACACGATCGTGTAGCGGTAGCGCTCGAGCTTGCGGTAGTCGCGGAAGAGGACGATCGTGGCCACGAACAGAATCAGCCCGAGGACGAACCACTGCGCCTGTTGGCGGGCGAGGGTCGGGTCGATTCGGTAGACCATCACGATCCCGAAGCTGGCCAGAGCGGCCACCAGCGGGAACATGTACGGGTCGGCATTGGGCAGGGTCATGCGGATCACGATGTGACCAGCGAGGCACAGCCCGAGGAAAATCGCCCCGTAGGTCAGCGACACGTTCGAGAGCACGTTCGAGCGCTGGATGAACACGCCCGCGAAGCCGGCCGTCAGGAGCAGCGACGCCGGGATCAGGGCTATCAGCTCACGATTGCGAGCGCTCATCTACTGCGAGATCCTGCCCAGCTCCAGCTCGCGCACGAGGTTCAGTGCACTGGTCTGCGAACGAATCTGGTTGTCGAAGAACTGGCTGCGCCGGTCGGGTGGTACCAGCTGCGCCGGGACGCCGGAGACGACGTAGGTCTGGTACAAGCGCACCCCGGCCGGAAGGTTGTAGGGGAGGCCCCGGTAGATAGTGACGATCCCCTGGGGATTGGTCCCGATGAAGTACAGCTGGCGCGTGGCCAGGTACCCGCCTCCCCCGACCAGGAACAGCACGACCAGGAGCGAGATCAGCGCCGCCACCGGCTTGCCGAAGCGGCGGCCCGTCGGGGGGCTGGACGCTTCCCGGGGCAGCCTCACGGGATAGATTCGCTGCACCTCGGGGCGAGGAGGCGCCAGGGCGAGGGCCGACGGCGCCGAGTGTTCCGCTCCGGTCCCCGCAGCGGCGGGCGGCCCGGCGGCGGCTGGTTCGGCCGGCTCGCTCGGCGGGGCGGGCTCGGCGACCACCGTCGGCTGATCGGTGGCCGCATCGCTGCCCACCTCCTCCAGCCGGAACAGCACCACGGTGATGTTGTCTCGGCCTCCGGCCTCGTTGGCCTCGTCGATCAGCCTGTTGCCGGCCTCTTCAAGAGAAGTGGCCGAGGACAGAACCTCGGCCACGCGCTCCTCGGAGATCATCGAGGTGAGCCCATCGCTGCACAGCAGCAACACATCTCCGGCGTGGACGGAGTAGGTGAAGGTGTCCACCTCGACGTCCGGCTCCGGCCCCAGGGCACGGGTGATGATGGAACGCTGAGGGTGCCCGGCCGCCTGCTCCTCGGTGATCTTGCCCTGGCGCACGAGCTCGTCGACCAGCGAATGGTCGCGGGTCAGCCGGGTCAGCTCGCCATCCCGAAACAGATAGGCACGGCTGTCGCCGACGTGGGCGATGGCCAAGTGGGCGTCGTCGAGGTAGGCGGCGGTGAGCGTCGTCCCCATGCCCTCGCGGCCGTGCTCGGCCCGAGAGCGCTCGTAGATCCTGTGGTTGGCCTCGCGCACGCGGCTGGCGAGCCGCTCTTCGGGACTGCCGGTCTCGGGGAAACCCTGCTCGAACACCTCGACGGCGATCCCGGAGGCGACCTCCCCGGCCTGCGCGCCGCCCATCCCGTCGGCCACGACGAACAGCGGCGCCCGGACGAACGCGCTGTCCTCGTTCGCCCGGCGCTGGCGCCCGGTGTCGGTCTTCAAGGTGCTTTCGGCTGCGCGGAGCATTACTGGCGGTAGGAGAACTCGGAGTCGCCGATCCTGATCCGGTCCCCAGGATGAAGCGGTTGCGGGCCGTTGAGCGGCTCCTCGTTGAGGTAGGTGCCGTTGGTCGAGCCGAGATCTTCGATCACGAGCACGTAACCCTGTCGAGTGATGCGCGCGTGACGCGAGGAGGCAAACGGGTCGTCGATCTGGATCTCCACGTCCCCTCGGCCGAGCGTCGCCCCGTCGGGGATCTCGTAGGCCGTCCCTGACTCGTGCCCGGGGGCGCGCTCGACGAGCAGTCGCGGCTCGAATTCGCTCGAACGGCCGTCGAGGGCCTCGGAGGCCGCATACATGCTGGTGGCGTCGGCGGGCGGAGGATCGGCGGAGCGGGCCGCGCCGCCAGCGCCTCGACGCAGATCTCGCAGCGCGCTCCACGCGACCCACATGAGGAACAGGTACAGAACGGCCAGGAAGCCGAACTTGAGACCCACGGAGACCGGCTCGAGCATCGGTGCCGCACTACTCCAGCTCGAACCTGAGGGCCGTTGCGCCCACTTCGATCTCGTCGCCGGGCCGGACCACCTCGGGAGCATCGACCTGGCGCCCGTTGATCCGCGAGCCGTTCGTGGAGCCCAGATCCGACAACACCCATGATCCCCCGCGGGGCCGGATCTCGGCGTGGCGCCGGGAGACGTTGGGATCGTCGAGCACGACGTCGCACTGACGGCTGCGTCCGAGCGTGACCCCGGCCGGGCCGACCACCAGCCGCTTGCCGTCGTGGAGCAGGAGCGCCGTCTGGGCGCGAGAACGGGTCCGCTCCTCGAGCGGCGCGGCCAGTCGTCCGGCGTTGGAGTAGACCATCGTCCGGCCTGACTGCTCCCGGGAGGCTGGACGCACAGGCTCCTCCTCGGCCGCGTCCTCGCGCTCGGGAACGACGAGCATGCCCGTCTGGATACCGAACTCACCCAACCCGAGCCGGTCGTCGGTCTCGAACTCGATCAGCGGCCGGGCGGGGAGTGTGAACCGCTCGCGGCGGGCGTACTCGAGCAGGTAGCCGGCCAGCTCGTCGGCCAGCGCCGACTCGTAGCCGGCGAATCGCTCGCGATCACGGGGCGACAGGAAGACGCGGTACTCGTTTGGAACGTAGACCCGCGACAGCGATGACGACTTGTGCTCGTCCATCTCGCGCGCGAGCTTGCGGGCAATCTCGACCGGCCGGACCTCTGATCTGAAGGCACGGCTGAACGTGCCTTCGACGAGGCCGGCGATCTTGCTCTCGAGGGTGCGGAGAACGCTCATTGCTTGGCCGCTGGGGCAATTTCAAGCGTGGGGAAAAGGCCTTCAGCGCGGTTTCATGCTACGCGAGTCCGGCCCCAATGTCGGGTGGTCGGCGCACCTCACGCCAATGCGCGATCAGCGCGGGCGACAGTGCCACGATCCCCCCCGCCAGCGCCCCCAGAACGGCCGCCTGTGGCTCGACCGAACCAGCCGTGTGCACGCTCGCGAGCACGGTGACTGTAGCCGACGATAGCGCCGCCGACCAGGCACTGACCATCACGATCTGCACGCTGAGCCGCCGTCCGGTCGTGATCCACGGAAGCACGACGGCGCCCGCAGCCCAGACGACCGCCGGCGCCAACAGGCCCGAGCGAAGCAGCGGCGCGATCACGTGATTGCCGGTCTCGTACAGCGACGGCGTCCAGACCGGCGGCGGCGGAGTTCCCGGAGGTGCCCGAACGTACAGGTCCGCGCCGGCCAGTTGGGCGCCGAGGACCAGCCAGATCCACCCCGTCAGCGCCAGTGCCGCGCGCTGCCAGGCCGTGGACGCCCGGGCGGCGAGTGCCGGCCAGGCCCCAGCCAGCCCAACCGCCCCGAGCACCGGAGCCAGCACGGCCAGGGGCCAGCGAACCGGCGTGGCGAACATCACGATTACCGGTATCGCGCCGCCCAGGACGACGATGACGGCAGCCCCGGCCCTGCCCTGGGTGGCCAGTGAACCGGCGACGGCCAGGACCAGGACGAGCCATCCAGTACGGGGAAGTGCGGCCACGGCGACCCCGGCCACCAGTCCGGCCACGGCAGGGGCGATGGGAGAAGGAACGAGCACGTCGAGCGCCAGCCACACGGCCAACCCCGCCGCAGTCGCCCCGCCCAGCGCCCGGGCCGGCCACCCGGACACACCGGTCGCCTGCTCGTGCTCGTTCGCGGTCGGCGGCCACGGATCCGCGACCGGCTCGGGCTCGGGACCCGCGCGGGCGTGCTCGTCACGCTCGGGGCCGCGCCACGTCCCGGTCGGCCACGCACCCCCGACCACCCCCGGCGTGTCCTGGACCTCGTCCACCGCGGTGGCGAGGGCAGCACGCAGCTCCTCGACGCTGCCCCGCTCCCGCGGGCGCGGACGCAGGGCGAGATCGAGGCCGCGGCCGAGCTCGCGGGGCAGATCCCGCCGGTACCGGCGGACCGGCGGCAGGTAGACGCCGAGGCGGCGCGAGCGCTGGGCCGGCCGGTGGCCGATCGGATTGACGCCGGTCAGCGCCTCGTACAGGACCAGGGCCAGGGAGTAAAGGTCCGCCGAGGCGGTTGCCTGGAGGCCCTCCGCCTGCTCGGGGGCCATGTAGGCGGCGGTGCCGATGACATCACCGGTCCGGGTCAGCGAGTCGCCCCCGATCACCCGCGCGACGCCGAAGTCGGTGAGCTTGGCCGCCGGGCCGGCCGACGCGCGGTCGGGGACGAGCACGTTCGAGGGCTTGACGTCCCGGTGCACGACGGCCTGGGCGTGGGCGTGGGCCAGGGCGTCGCACAGCGCGATCCCGATGGCGACGATGTCGCGGTCAGACAGTCGCCCCGCCTCGAGCAACTGGGCGAGGGTCGCACCGCGGACCAGCTCAGAGACCAGATAGGCGCCGTCGTCGTCGACCGCCGCCTCGTAAAGGGTCACGATCCCGGGATGGCTGAGCCGCGCCGTGGCCCTGGCCTCTCGCTCAAAGCGCCCGCCCACGATCCGCTCGCGCGGGAGGATCTTGACCGCCACGTCGCGCTCGAGGCGCTCGTCGCGCGCGAGCCACACGGTGCCAAACCCGCCGGCGCCGAGCCGGCGCTGGAGGCGGTAGCGGTTCAGCGCCACGGGGCCATCCGGACGACCGTCAGCGACCCGCGGGGTGAGCGGCGCGGTCGGCGATCCACTGGTGTTCATCGAGGCGCTTTTCCACGCTGCCAGCGCCTTCCCTTGTTCCGCTTCCGCCCGTGCTTGCGGTCATACTGCGGATCAATCGGCGCAAGGAGCGAGGAGCTTGTCGTTCTTCGACGAACAGGAGGACACGCGCATCGACCCGCCTGCCGCCGAACGCCCCCGGCGGCAGAGTGGTTCGGGACGAAGGCCGCCCTCCGGCGGCAGACGGAGTACGGGCGGCCGCGGTGCGCCTCCAGACGAGCAGGCAATCCGGGTTCGGCGCACGGTCGCCGTGGTGGCGATCGTGATTTTTGTGATCCTGGTCGTGCTCGGGGTTCACAGCTGCGAGGTCAGTGCCACCAACAGCGCCCTGAAGGACTACAGCGACAACGTCGCCAGCCTGATCCAGAGGTCCAACCAGACGGGGCAGCAGTTCTTCTCCCTGCTCTCCAGCGGCGAGGGGTCGAGCAACTCACCCAACCTCCAGAGTCAGATCGCCGCCGCCCACCTGAACGCCGAGAACGAGCTGGGTGCGGCCAAGAAGCTGAACGTGCCCGATCAGATGCAGGGCGCGCAGCAGAACCTCCTGCTGGCGCTCCAGATGCGCTCGGACGGGATCGCCAACATTGCGCCGCAGCTCCAGTCGGCGCTCCAGACCTCCACCGCCACCAGCTCGCTGAACACGATCGCGGCCGAGATGGCTCGCTTCTACGGCTCGGACGTGGTCTACAAGGACTACACGCTGCCCCTGATCGTGAGCGCGCTTCACAACGCCGGGATCGCCGTCGGTGGCGCCAACGGCGAGCCCGTGCAGGGCGGCCAGTTCTTCCCCAACCTCCAATGGCTGACGCCGACCTTCATCGCCACCCAGCTGCACGTGACGACGCCGACCTCCAACGCCAACTGCTCGGGTCTGCACGGCCACGCGCTCAACTCAGTCAGCGTCGGCGGCACAATGCTCCAGACCGGCTCTCCGAACACGATCGCCGCCAGTCCCCCCCCGCAGTTCACGCTCAGCATCACCAACGGCGGCAACTTCAACGAGAGCAACGTCGGCCTGAAGGTGACCCTCAGCGGCTCGTCGATCAAGGGCCAGGCGGTCATCCCGCAGACCACGGCCGGGCAGACCACGACCGGCCAGGTCACGCTCAACGGCTCCCCGCCGGCCGGCAACTACACGCTCACGGCCGAGGTCGATCCCGTTCCGTGCGAGAAGGACACCGCGAACAACTCCCTCACCTTCCCGGTGACGTTCCAGTAGGCGGGACGGGGTCTCTGGGGCGGACGGGTCCCGAGCCCGGTGGGGTCCCGAGCTTGCCGGCGCCCGGAGCCTGCCGGGGTCCCGAGCCCCGCCCAGGTCCGGAGCCCAGCAGGGTCCGTCCCCGGAGCGACCATCGCAGCACGACCCTATTCTTCCCCCGGTGCACAACATCACGAGCACTGCAGGGATCGTGGCCATCGCCGCCGGTGCCGTGGCCGTTGTCGCGCTCCTGTTCTGCCTGGTGCTGGCGTTCAGGCTCCGGCGGCTGCGGTCCGATCAGCGCGTCATTCTCGGCGAGCGCCGCGAGGACCTGGTGGGCCACGTGGCCGCTCTGCAGCAGCAATTCGAGGCGCTCTACAGCTACGTCCAGGACGCTGCCGAGCAGCTCGGCGCCCGCGTGCAGGGCAACGAGCAGCGCCTCGACCATGCGGTCGCGTACAGCGCTCTGATTCGCTACGACGCCTACGGCGAGATGTCCGGGCGCCAATCGACCTCGATCGCCCTGCTCGACGCGCGGCGCACCGGGCTCGTGCTGTCATCGATTCACCACCGGGATCAGGCTCGTCTGTACGCCAAGCAGGTACGCGAGGGCCGACCCGAGCTGGAACTCTCGCCCGAGGAGAGCGAGGCGATCCGGCTCGCGCTCGAGGGCGGGACCGACCAGGCCCAGGCATAGCCTGAGTGCGGCAGGTGCCGATGCGCGTCGGCTACTTCGGTCCGGAGGGCACCTTCACGCAGGAGGCCCTGATCGCCTCGACGGGCGGCCCAGGCTCTCACGCAGCCACCGGCCACTCGGGCCGGGAGCCCGCGCTCGAGCTGATTCCCCTGGCCACCATCTACGACACGGTCATGGCCGTCCACACCGGCGAGGTGGAGCGCGCGCTCGTGCCGATCGAGAATTCGCTCGAGGGCTCGGTCAACGCCACGCTCGATGCCCTGGCCATGGAGACCGAGGACGTGACGATCGTGGGCGAGGTCGTGCATCCGATCCGTCACTGCCTGATCGCTCGGACCGACCTCGAGCTCGACCAGATCGAGACCGTCGTCTCGCACCCACAGGCCACCGCCCAGTGCGCTCGGTTCATCCGCACCCGGCTTCCCAGGGCGACCGTCCTGGCCGGCAGCTCGACCGCCGAGGCGGTGCGCATGGTGGCCGAGCGCGACGCGCCGTGGGCTGCTCTCGGAAACCGGCTGGCCGCCGAGCACTACGGCTGTCACGTCCTGCGCGCGGGCGTCGAGGACGTGGCCGACAACGAGACTCGGTTCGTGTGGCTGGGGCGTGACGGGGTCGCGCCGGGTGGGCCGGGCATCGCCGATCCGCAGATCGGCCCCTGGAAGACCGCAATCGTGTTCTGGGGAGTCGGCGCCGACGCTCCCGGCTGGCTGGTCCGCTGCCTGACCGAGTTCGCCTCTCGAGCGGTGAACCTCACCCGAATCGAGTCCCGGCCGCGCAAGCAGGGGCTCGGCAGCTACATGTTCTTCCTCGACCTCGAAGGCCGCGACACCGAGCCCCAGGTGGCCGCCGCGCTGGACGGCGTACGACGCCACGTGAAGGTGCTGCGAGTGCTCGGCTCATTCCCGGCGGCCTGACATAGACGTTTTGGTGAGCGTCGGGCCGGCGCGAGGCGCTCGCTGGGGGACGGCGCGGGACCCTGGGCGATTTCTTTCGCCATGCGAAAGTTATCTCCCACACTTCGCCCTCGCGGGGACCAACTCCGCCGTGTTTCCGCCGTGTGAAGGGGCCCCGGATCGCCGCTGGAAACGGCCGGATCCGGCACGACGCCTCGCTACACTGGCGCCAGCCATGGCCACATCACTCCCAGCGCCAGTGGGGTCCGCGCCGCCTCCGGAGCACCAGCGGCGCGGACGTGAGCGTGGTCGGGTGCTCGTGCTGAACGCGACGTTCGAGCCTATCAACGTCTGCACGGTTCGGCGCGCCGTGGTCCTGCTGCTCAAGGACAAGGCCGAGGTCATCGAGCACGCCGACTGGGAGCTTCACTCGGCGACGCAGACGATCCAGCGGCCGGTCGTGATCCGCCTGGTCACCTACGTGCGAATCCCGCGCGACACGCACCGGCGCAAGATCACCCGCCGGGCGGTCTTCGCCCGCGACGAATGGACCTGCCAGTACTGCGGCTCCCGCTCCAACCTGACCGTCGACCACGTGGTTCCCAGATCCAAGGGAGGGCCCTCGAGCTGGGACAACATCGTCGCCTCCTGCGCGCCGTGCAACCGGCGCAAGGGCGACGCCCTCCCACGCCAGGTCGGCATGCGCCTGCTCCGGCAACCCCGCACGCCCAATCCCAACGTCTTCATCAAGGTGGCCAGCCCGACGATCCCGACGGCCTGGCTGCAGTACCTCGCGGCGTAGGAGCGGGGCCCGGGGTGTGGGCGGGGAGGCTCGCGGGCGCCGGCGCGAACGTTGGCGTTTTGCCGTCGGGGGGTGACGCCGAAACGCCAAAGTTCCCCGCAAACCACCCCAAATCGCACCGCACAAACCACGCCCGGCGCCTGGCAGGAACCGGCCGCCCGAAACGCACGAAGGGCGCCGTCGACAACGGCGCCCTTCGCGCACGGTTTGGCTGCCCTGAATCGGCGCGAGCAACGATGCCGGGTAGGACCACTTCCGGCGCTCGCCCCAACGGTGTCTCGGCTGGGACTCCGCTAAGCGGGGTCAGCCTCCGACTTAGCGGCCGGACACCTCCAGGGTCCAGCAATAACTCTCAGACAGTCGGACCACCTCCTTTCTCTGGTAGTGAGCAGATTAGCGAACCCGCGGGACGCGAACCTCGCCAGCGAGGCGCCACCCGATCCCGCCCCGCGCTCGGGCACCAGCCGCCGCCGTGTGGCAACGTGGTCGTCCACATGTCCGCGACCCCGGAAGCGCTCGGCCACGGGCGTCAGCCGTTGCTGCTGAGCGTCGACTTCGAGGACTGGCATCAGCTCGTGCGCCGGCGGATCGGTGTGGACGGGTGGGAGGAGCCCGGCCCGGCCCTGCCCCGTCAGACCGAGACGCTGCTCGCGCTGCTTGACGAACTCGGTGTCCGGGCCACGTTCTTCGTGCTCGGCATGGCCGCCCGGGCCCATCCGGAGTTGCTCGGTGAGATCGCCGCTCGCGGTCACGAGATCGGCTGCCATGGGGACGCCCACCGTCTCGTTCACACCCAGAGCCCGCAGGAGTTCGCCGCCGATCTCAGGGCCGCCCGGGCCACGATCGAAGGCCTTACGAGTCAGCGCCCGATCGGGTACCGAGCCCCTGCGTTCTCGATCACCCGTGACGCCCGCTGGGCCTACGACGTCCTGGCCGACGAGGGATTCGCCTACGACGCCAGCCAGCACGACTCGCCCCGGATCCGGAGGCGCGTCGTGCCGGTGAGCCGCGGTCCGCACCGACTCGAGGTGCGGGGCGGGACGCTCTGGGAGTTCCCCGTGGCCGTGTGGCGGGCGCGTCCGGTGCCTGTGCCCGTCGGCGGTGCGTCGTACTGGGGAGCGATGCCGACGCCGGTCGTGCTCCACGGGCTCCGCGAGGCGGGGCCGATGGCCGGGCTGTACCTGCACCCGAACGAGCTCGACCCGCAGGCGTTACGGCCCCTGCTGCCTGCTGAGGCCAGCCCGAAGCAGCGGCTGTACGGGGCGCTGCGGGCCACACAGCGCAACGTCGCCCGCCGCCGCGCAGCGGCGGTCCTGCGGGCGATCGCTGGAAGCCACCAGCTGATCACGTATGGTGAGGCCCATGACCGGCTCGACGGCACCGGCCCAGCGGGTCCGTAACCGGTTCCGAGGCCAGGCCCGGCAGTTCGACGACCTCTACGAGGACGAGCGTCTGAGCGTGCGGCTGCTGCGTCCGGGGTTGTTCCGGCGGCGTCAGCTCGCCGTCGACACGGTTCGCTCGTACTCGTCGCCTTCGGTCCTCGACGTGGGCTGCGGCTCGGGGAGGATCGGTGAGTTCGTGCTCGAGGCCGGTGCGAGCAGATACCTCGGGATCGATTTCGCCGAGCCGATGATCGACCTTGCCCGGGCGCGCCTGGCGCGCTTCGGCGATCGGGTCGAGTTGATGACGGAAGACTTCCTGGCCGCGGCCATCGATGAGCGCTTCGGCGTTGTCCTCGCCCTCGGCCTGTTCGACTACCTGCCGGACGCCGATCAGTTCGCTCGGCGCATCTTCGAGCTGAGCGCGGACGGGGCATGCCTCGTGGCCTCGTTCCCGAGCTGGTCGCTGATCAAGGGGCCGGTGCGCAAGGTCCGCTACGAGTGGATCGGCGACTGTCCGATCTTCAACTACACCCGCGGGGGGTCGGAGCGGATGCTCGCGCGGGCCGGCTTCACGCGCGTGGAGACCATCAGCCGGGGGCACAGCGGGTTCCTGGTCAGGGCGCACCGCGAGTGACAGACTTAAGCCCGATGCTTCCGCTGGCGACCGACTGGTCGACGATCTCTTCGCTGGCGACCGGGTTTGGGACGCTCGTACTGGCCATTGCTACGTTCGCGGCGGTCCGCTCCTCGAACCGCTCGGCGCGGATCGCTGAGGTCGCGCTTCAGGAGCAGCGACGCCCGATCCTCACCCAGTCACGGCTCGACGATCCCGTCCAGAAGATCATGTTTGTCGAGCGGCACTGGGTCGCGGCCAGCGGCGGCCACGGGGTAGCGCAGCACGACGGCAGTATCTACCTGGCGATGAGCCTGCGTAATGTCGGCGCTGGGATCGGCGTGTGCCAGGCCTGGCACGTCATGCCGCAGACCGATCGCATCGCCCGCGACCACACACCCGAGGACCAGTTCCGGCTCCAGTCCCGTGACCTGTACATCCCTGGGGGCGACGTCGGCATGTGGCAGGGCGCTTTGCGAGACCGCAACGACCCCACCTACCAGGCCGTCGCTGACGCGATCGACAATCAGCAGGTGATCTCGGTCGAGCTGCTCTATTCCGATCAGGTCGGCGCCCAGCGGACGATCAGTCGGTTTGGGCTGATCCCCTACGAGAGACCGGACCAGAACGGGAACGGGAAGGTCGAGTGGTTCGCGGCCATCAATCGCCACTGGTACCTCGATCGCGCCGGACCGAGGTCAGACGCCCAGATCGCCGCGGCGGCCGAGGTTGTGCTCCATGAGCGGGAGGCTGCCGACGAGCTGGCGCGAGCGGAGGCCGCCGAGGCCGAGGCTGCTGAGACCGAGACCAGCTCGGAGGACGAGGTGGCCATCGAGGCCGACGCCGCCCCAGGGGATGGGCCAGACGGCATCGACCACGCCAATAGTCCCGAGCCCGTGCCCGTCTCGGTCGTGACCCGGCCCAACTGCGAGTAGCCGCTACTCGGACTCGTCCTGGTCGTCGGGGCCGTTCTCGACCGCGTCAGCGGACTCCGGTGCCTCATCGTCGACCAGACTCGTCGTGCCGCTCTCGGCCACCGGCGCCGCCGTCTGGGCCTCGGATTCGGCCACCAGGGCAACGGCGCTCACCTGGTCGTCGTCGCGCAGGTTCATGACCCTGACCCCCTGCGAGGCCCGCCCGTAGCGGTTGATGCCTCGCACCGACGTCCGCTGGACCATCCCGTTCTGGGAGATGAACACGAGCTCCTGGTGCTCCCGGACGACGAGCGCGCCGGCCAGCGCCCCCTTGTTCTCGGTCAGCACGATCGTCTTGACACCCATCGTCCCACGACCCTTGATCGGGTATTCGGAGATCGGCGTGCGCTTGCCGTAGCCATTCTCGGTCACCACGAGCAGCCCCTGGTCGTCACGCGCGACATCCATGGCGATCACCGAATTGCCCTTCTGCGAGACGTTCATCCCGCGCACGCCGCTCGTGTCGCGGCCCATCGGACGGACCTGGTCTTCGCGGAAGCGGGCCGCCTGGCCCGAGCGCGAGACCATGATGATCGTGTCCTCGCCGCTGGTCCGGCGCACGGCGATCAGCTCGTCATCGTCGCGGATGTTGATGGCGATGATCCCGTCGGCCTTGATCGGCGTGTTGTAGGCCGCGAACTCGGTCTTCTTGACCATCCCCTTGCGGGTCGCGAACACCAGGTACTTGCCCTCGTTGAAGTCGCGCGTCGAGAGCACCGACTGGACCCGCTCGCCCTCTCGCAACGGCAGCAGATTCACCAGCGCCCGGCCCCGGGCGGTGCGCGAGGCCTCGGGCAGCTCGTAGACCTTCAGCCGGTAGACCTTGCCACGGTTGGTGAAGAACAGCAGGTAGTCGTGCGTGGAGGAGACGAAGAGGTGCTCGATGTAGTCGTCGTCCTTCATCTCCCCGCCGGTCACGCCGATCCCGCCGCGGCGCTGCTGGCGATACGTCGAGAGCGGCAGCGACTTGATGTAGCCGGAGTGGGTGATCGAGATCACCATCTGCTGGTCGGCGATGAGATCCTCGATGTCGATCTCGCCTTCGGCGTGGGTGATCTCGGTGCGCCGGTCGTCTCCGTAGGCATCGGAGATCTCGCGCAGCTCGTCCTTGATGATCCCGTTGACCCTGCTCTCGTCGCCGAGGATCTCGCGCAGCTCCTTGATCCGCTCCACCAGGTCGGCGTGCTCCTGCTTGATCTTGTCCGCCTCGAGCGCGGTCAGCCGACTCAGGGTCAGCTGGAGGATGGCCTGAGCCTGTACGACGGTCAGCTCAAAGCGTTCCACCAGCCCGTGCCGCGCCGCCTCGGGGTCACGCGAGCCACGGATCAGCGCGATCACCTCGTCGAGGTTGGCCAGCGCGATGAGCAGCCCCTCGAGCACATGGGCGCGCTCCTCGGCCCGCCGCAGCTCGTACTTGGTCCGGCGAACGACCACCTCGCGCTGGTGATCGACGTAATGGCGGATCATCTCGCGCAGCGACAGGGTGCGCGGGACGTTGTCGACGAGCGCGACCATGTTCACCCCGAAGGTCGCCTGCAGCGGGGTGTGCTTGTAGAGCTTGTTGAGCACGACCTTGGGGATGGCGTCGCGCTTGAGCTCGATCACGATCCGCATCCCATTGCGGTCGGACTCGTCTCGCAGATCGGTGATCTCGGGGATCTTCTTGTCCAGCACCAGGTCCCGGATCTTGAGGATCACGCCGCCGTCGCCGCCCTTGCGAACCTGGTAGGGCAGCTCCGTGATGATGATCGCCTCCTTGCCCTGGCCGATCGGTTCCATGTGGGCCCGGGCCTGCACGCGGACGCGGCCGCGGCCGGTCGTGTAGGCGTCACGGATGCCGTCGCGGCCGAGGATCGTCCCCGCCGTCGGGAAGTCAGGACCCTTGATATGCCGCATCAACCCGTCGATGTCGATGTCGGGGTTGTCGACGTAGGCGATGGTGCCGGCGATCACCTCGCGCAGGTTGTGCGGCGGGATGTTGGTCGCCATCCCCACGGCGATGCCCGAGCTGCCGTTGACCAGCAGGTTGGGGAAGCGCGAAGGGAGAACGACCGGCTCGCGACGGCCGCCGTCGTACGTTGAGACGAAGTCGACCGTGTCCTGGTCGATGTCGCGCAGCATCTCCTCGGCCAAGCGCGCCATCCGGGCCTCGGTGTACCTCATGGCCGCCGCCGGCCAGCCGTCGATGTTGCCGAAGTTCCCGTGGCCGTCAACCAACGGGTAGCGCATCGAGAAGTCCTGCGCCAGCCGGACGAGCGTGTCGTAGATCGCGGAGTCGCCGTGCGGGTGGTACTTGCCCATGACCTCGCCGACGATCTGGGCACACTTGACGTGCTTGCGATTGCCCGAGGGGCGCAGGCCCATCTCGTTCATCACGTGCAGCACGCGGCGGTGGACGGGCTTCAGGCCGTCGCGGACGTCGGGCAGCGCGCGCCCGACGATGACCGACATGGCGTAGTCGAGATACGCCGAGCGCATCTCCTCCTCGAGCCCGCGGGGCTCGATGTTGCCGCCGCCGATGGTGTCGATCGTCGCCATCGCGTACCCCTAGATGTCCAGGTTCGCAGCCAGCGCGTTGTCCTCGATGAATTCCCGTCGTGGCTCGACCTGGTCACCCATGAGCATCGAGAACACGCCGTCGGCAGACGCCGCGTCTTCCATCGTCACCCTGACCAGCGTCCGGGTGGCGGGGTCCATCGTGGTCTCCCGCAGCTCATCGGGGTCCATCTCGCCCAGTCCCTTGAAGCGGTAGTACTCGATTCCCTTCTGGGCGATGCCGAGAACCGCGGCTCGGAGGGCCTCGAAAGACACGGCCTCACTGACGCTGTCACCGAGCTTGACCTGGAATGGCGGCGTGCCCACCAGCTCGGCCAGCTCTCGGTGGACGTCGGTCAGCCGCCGGTACTCGTGCGTGTCGAGTGTGGCCCGCCGGACACGGTGCGTGGTGGCCAGCCCGGTCTTGGTCTCGATCGTGCGCATCACCAGCTCGTCCTCCGTCTCGGACACGAGCTCGACCGAATAGGCGTGTCCGCTCTCGCCGTTGGCGCCGTTGCGGCTCACGTGGCGCAGCAGCCCATCGACATCGGTTATCTCTTCCTCGAGCAGGCGGGCCTGCTGGAGGAACTCGACGACGCCGTGCCCCTGCGCCGCGCGCAACGCCGCGGCCCAGCCTTCGTACTGCTTGAGTTGGCGCGTGAAGCGCTTCCAACGGCTGTCGGTCAGCTTGAACGGCTTGTTGTAGCGGTCGTAGATCTCAATCTTCTCGAACTTGTCGCCGAGCAGGATGTCCTCGAGCTCCGTCTCCCGTTTCAGGTAGCGGTGCTTCTGGCCGCGCGTGAGCCGGTACAGCGGTGGCGTGGCGATGTAGACGTAGCCGGCCTCGATCAGGGGCTGCATCTCCCGGAACAGCAGCGTCAGCGCGAGCGTGCGGATATGGGCGCCGTCGACGTCGGCGTCGGTCAGAAGCACGATCTTGTGGTAGCGCGCCTTCTCGATGTCGAACTCGTCGCGCACGCCGGTGCCGATCGCGGTGATCAGCGCCTGGATCTCGGTGTTGGCGAGCACCTTGTCGATCCGGCTCTTCTCGACATTGAGGATCTTGCCGCGCAGCGGGAGGATCGCCTGGGTATTGCGATCGCGAGCGTCCACGGCCGAGCCTCCGGCCGAGTCTCCCTCGACCACGAACAGCTCGGCCAGGGCCGGATCCTTGACTGAGCAGTCGGAGAGCTTGCCGGGAAGCGTCGAGTTCTCGAGCGCCGACTTGCGGCGGGTCAGGTCGCGAGCCTTGCGCGCGGCGTTGCGCGCCTGCGCAGCCTGGACGGCCTTGGTGAGTACCGCCCGGGCGTCCTGGGGATTTTCCTCCAGGAACTCGGACAGCCGCGCATTGACGATCGAGTGCACGAACCCCTGCATGCCGGGGTTGCCGAGCTTGGTCTTGGTCTGGCCCTCGAACTGGGGATCGGTGAGCTTGGCCGAGATCACCGCGGTGAGCCCCTCGCGGACGTCCTCGCCGGCCAGGTTCTCGTCCTTCTCCTTCAGAAAGCCCTTGTCGCGCGCGTACTTGTTCAACGCGCTCGTCAACGCTGACCTGAAACCGCTGAGATGCGCGCCGCCCTCGATCGTGTTGATGTTGTTGGCGAACGAGAACACCGACTCCTGGTACGAGGAGTTCCACTGCATCGCCACCTCGATCGCGCCCTCCTCGCTCTCGCCCTCGAACGAGATGATCTTCTTCTGGATCGGCTCCTTGTTGCGGTTGAGGTAGGCGACGAAGTCGACGATTCCGCCGTCGTATTGGAACTCGGCGTGATGCCCCTCGCCCCGCTCGTCGACGAGCACGATCCTCAGGCCCCGGGTCAGGAAGGCGGTGTCGCGCATGCGCTCCTCGAGCGTGGTGAAGTCGAGATCGAGACTCTCGAATACATCGGCATCGGGCAGGAAGGTGATCGTGGTGCCCGTCTCCTTGGTCGGCTCGCCCTTCTTCAGGTCGGCCAGGGGGTGGCCGCGCTCATAGGACTGCGTCCAGTGAAAGCCGTCGCGCTTGACGTCGACATCGAGGCGCTCGGACAGCGCGTTGACGACCGACACACCAACGCCGTGGAGGCCGCCGGAGACCTTGTATCCGCCGCCGTCCCCGAACTTGCCGCCGGCGTGCAGCACGGTGAGTACGACCTCGACCGCCGGGCGCTTCTCCTTGGCCATCATCGCGACGGGGATCCCGCGCCCGTCGTCGACGACCGTGACGGAGTTGTCCGGGTGGATGGTCACCACGACCTCGTCGCAGTGGCCGGCCAGCGCCTCGTCGACCGAGTTGTCTACGACCTCGTAGACGAGGTGGTGCAGGCCCCGCAGACCGGTCGACCCGATGTACATGCCCGGGCGCCTGCGGACCGCCTCGAGTCCCTCCAGGACGGTGATGTCCTGGGCGTCATAACTTGAATTCCTGTTCGGGCGCCCTGAGGCGCCAGCGTCGCTTGCCAACGATCCTCCGATGACATCGAGACGCCCCGGATCCGCGCATTACACGGCGCGCCGGGGCGTCGCAAGTGGATGTACATAAGGTTAGCACACCAGGCGGCGGAAACGGCCGTCTCGTGCTCCCGTTTTGCCTGCAAAACGACACAAAAGTGGAACAAGTTGGCGTCCGATCTGCAACGCCCGAGACGTCCCGCGAAAACCGCATTCATCGCCGTTTGTGAACATGGTTATGGGAACTCGTCCCGCGGCAGCGTGACGCACCGCAGCCGCCCGATCCTCCCCCGCACCAGAACCTCGTTCAGACGCTCGATGATCACCGGAGACATCAGGTCGAGTTCCTGAGCCCATACCGCGGCGGAGCACGAGATCGTCAGCACACCGCCCCGCTCGGTCGTCGGCTGGGCCTCGGCCGCGATCGCCGACCCAACCGCCTCGGGCCAGACGTGCTGCACCTCGGCCAACAGCGTCTCGGGAGCCAGCCGATCGCGGATCTGGCCAACCGCCAAGCCGACCTGGCGCGGGCTCCGCCGCCACTGGCTCACGCCATCGCCTCCTCGAGCACGGCTCCGTCGGCCACTGACAGGCGAGCCACCCCGTCCTCGCTCGCCCCGGGAACGTGCTCGAGGTCAGTCGTGGTGATCACCGACTGACCGGGCCCGCCGCGCAGGAGGTCAATGAGCGCCCGGCGGCGAACCTGGTCGAGCTCGCTCATGACATCGTCCAACAACATCACCGGAACGGCGCCGCGTCGCTGGGCGATTGCCTCTCGCTCGGCCAGCAACAGGGCCAGCAGCGCGATCCGCTGCTGGCCCTGTGAGCCGTAGGCGCGCAGGTCGCGTCCGCCCAGCGCGACCGCCAGCTCGTCGCGATGCGGGCCGTGGCCGGTGAAGCCTCGCTCGAGATCTCCCCCGATCCGCGCAGCCAGCTCCTCGGCCAGCTGCGTCGGCTCCGTCGCCGTCGATCGTGGACGATAGGACACCGACAGGTCAGCGTTCAGGCCGAGGGCCGCGCCCAGTTCCCCGCACCCATCGGCGATCGACTCGGCGGCTCCTGCCCGGTCGGCCATCAGCGCCACGCCGTGGCGGGCGAGCTGCGCGTCCCAGGTCGAGAGCGAGGCCGCCGAGGCGCGACCGGCGCGGACCCGGCCGATCAGTGCGTTGCGCTGGGCGAGCGCTTGTCCGTAAGCCCTTCGATTCTCAACCCGAGCCGGCCACAGAGCCGCCACGAGCTGATCGAGGTGGGCGCGGCGAAGGGCCGGTGGCCCCTTCACGAGCTCGAGGCGATCGGGCAGGAAAACGCTCACCAGCGGCCGCACTGGCGCATCGATCAGCCGCTCTACCACAGCCCCGTCGACCCGCAGCCGCTTTGGCTCTCCCGGGGCGAAGCCGACCGACAGCTCGTGCGGTCCATCCTCGCCCTGAACGCGAACGACGACCCTGGTCGCGCCGGAGTCAAAGCGGACGACCTCGCGTTCGTTGGCCGTCCGGCATGACCGGCCCACACACCCGAAGTACAGCGCTTCAAGCAGGTTCGTCTTGCCCGCGCCGTTCGCGCCCGAAACGACGGTCAGGCGATCACCGAAGGCCACCTGTGCGTCGTGGTACCCGCGGAAGTCGCGCAGGCTGAGACTCACGACGTGCATCGCAACTGTTCCACCGGGCGGGGACCTCAACCTCCCCTACACGTTGAGGCGAATCGGCATGATCAAATACTGAAAGCCACTGCCGTCGGCCGACTCGATCAGTCCGGGCCGCAGCGGGCTGATCAGCTTCAACAGAACGTCGCCCTCCTCCACCGCCTCGAGCCCGGCTCGAAGGAACTCCGGGTTGAAGCCGATCTCGAGTGGCTCGCCCTGGAACGCCACCGGAAGCGACTCCATCGCCTCGCCGACGTCCGGAGTCTGAGCCGATACGGCGAGCTCGCCGGCGGTGAAGGCCAAGCGCAGCGGCGCGTTCTTCTGCGCCAGCAGGCTGATCCGCCGCACGACGTCGGTCAGCTCCGCGCTGGCGATCCGCAACTCGTGCTCAAAGCTCTCCGGCAGCAGCTGCCGATAGTTCGGAAACTGCCCGTCAATCAGACGTGAGGCCAGGATCACACCATCGACCTCGAACACGACCTGGTTCTGGAGAACGCTGATGCTGAGCTGGCCCTCCTCGGCTCCGCCGGCGACGCGAGCGAGCTCCTGGAGCGCCCGGGCGGGCACGTTGACCTCGAAACCAGAGGACAGCGAGGACTCCAGCGCGGTCTCCTTGACGCTCAGCCGGTAGGAGTCGGTGGCCACCATTCGCAGCTCACGCTCAGATGCCGAGACCAGGATTCCCGTGAGGACCGGGCGGGTCTCGTCACGCGATGCCGAGCCTGCGACCTTCAGCGCAGTCGAAACAAAGGCGTCCGCCGGCATCGACACCCGCGACCCCGCATCGGGCTCGGGAAACGGCGGGAAGTCCTCACCGCGCAACGTGCGGATGTGGAACGTCGCCTTCCCCGAGATCAGCTCGACATCCTGCTCCGCCGGGCGTAGCTCAAGGGAGAGCTGGGGAGACGGAAGCGCTCGGACAACCTCGAGCAGGAGCCGGGCCGGTAGGACGACCATGCCCTCCCGCACCGCTTCCGCCTTGAGTGGGACGCGCAGGCTGACGTCCATGTCGGTGGCGCGCAGCTCACAGCTGCTCGCCCCGGCCACAAGCTGAACACCCGAGAGCGCCTGGATGGCACTACGCGTGGACGCGACTCTGGCGACTGTCTGGAGCTGCGTCAGCAACGCATCTCGCTCGATCGAGATCTTCACGGCAAATACCTCAGGAAGGAATCAGTAGTCATAGAGCGAACAAAGGATGTGGACAAGTGCGCATTCGGCTGAAGCCAGCGGAGAATCTGGCTGTCGACAAGAGCACGAGAGTCTGTCAACTGCGGCGGTCATGTTGAGTGCCGGAGAGTTCTTCCTTGAGTTCCGCGAGTTCCGCTCCCACCCGCCTGTCCCCGACCAGCCGATCGGATACTCGCTTGCAGGCGTGAAGGACGGTGGCGTGGTTGCGCCCGCCGAAGGCCTCCCCGATTGTCTGCAGCGAGGTTGTGGTCAGCTCGCGAGAGAGGTAGATCGCCACCTGGCGAGGCCACGCGATGCGCGCCATCCGGCTCGATGACAGAAGGTCGGAGATCGCCACCTCGTAGTGCACGGCGACTGCCGTCTGGATGGCGTGGATCGACAGGGACCTTGTGGAACGCTGTGGATACATCGTGTCGAGGACAGTCATGGCCAGGTCGGTGTTGATCACCCGTCCAGTCAGCGAGTGGTAGGCAACGACTCGGATCAGGGCACCCTCGAGCGATCGGACGTTGTCGGTGACGCGTTCGGCGATTGCCCTCAGCACCGCGTCGTCGGCCAATGCGATGCGGTCGAGCATCACGCGCTTGCGCAGGATCGCGATCCGGGTCAGCAGATCGGGCGGTCGGATGTCGGCGACGAGACCGGCTTCAAAACGCTCGCGCAGGCGCTCCTCGACGGACACCAGAGCGCTCGGAAGGCGATCGCAGGTCAAGACCAGCTGGCGTCCGGTCTCGTACAGGGCGTTGAACGTGTGAAAGAACTCCTCCTCGGTCTTGGCCTTGCTGGCCAAGAACTGGACGTCGTCGATCAGGAGCACGTCTACGTCGCGGTAGGCGTGCTTGAAACGGTCCAGCGAGCGCGACCCGAGGGCGGTGATGAACTGGTTCGTGAACGACTCAACGGTCGTGTAGCGAACCCTGGTTGTGCCGCCGAACGCGACGATGTAGTTCCCGATGGCGTGCAAGAGATGGGTTTTTCCGAGGCCGGGCGGCGCGTGCAGGAACAGCGGGTTATAGGCCTGGCCGGGCAGCTCCGCGACGGCCAGCGAGGCCGCGTGAGCCAGGCGGTTGCCGTCGCCGATAATGAACTGGTCGAAGCTGTAGCGAGGATTGAGCCGCTCGGCGGATCCGCCGAGGTCGGGCGGCGACCCCGGGGTGGGGCCATCGATCCCCTCGATGGCCACCTGAACCGGGGTGCCGAGGACGCCATTCGCGCAGCTCTCCAGGATGCGGCCGAAACGTCTGGACACCCACGCCCGGGTCGCCGGCGGGGCATGGAGGAGGAGCACGTCATGCTCCAACGTCCTGACTTCGAGCGGTGCGATCCAGATCTCGTAGGTCGAGTCGCCGAGGACCTTGCGAAGCTTGGCGCGGATGTCGCGCCAAGCGGCGACCAGCTCGGGGTTGGCAGGCAGCTCCAAGCGACTCCTTCGTGGGAGCGTTCTTCAACGGCGTTCGCGAGGCGGGCGATGCTCGCCCGAGCGGGGCGAATATACCAATGGTTCACGGGCCGGTTACGTGGCCGCCAGGGGCTTGGCGCAAAGCGCGGGAAAAACCGGAGGGGCGTTGGACGCTGCGTATACTGGCCTTGAGTCGCCTCGGCTTGTGAGCCATGAAACGCACGTACCAACCCAAGAAACGCAAGCGAGCGCGCACCCACGGGTTCCGTGCGCGGATGCGCACCCGCGCCGGGCGCTTCACAATCAAGCGCCGGCGCACAAAAGGTCGCAAGAGACTGACGGTCTGATGTACCGCCGACCCGGCGCTCGCCCCCGACCCAGGGGCGCAAGGCTGTCTCGGAGCGCCGATTTTGATCGCGTCTTCCGGCACGGCCGCGCGCATGCCTCGCGGGAGCTCGTCCTGTATGTCTTCCCGCGCGAGACCGCGGGGCCGACGCGCCTGGGGCTGTCCGTGTCGCGCAAGGTCGGTGGAGCGGTCCAGCGCAACCGGGTCAAGCGGCTCCTCCGCGAGGCCTTCGCGCTCGAAGGCTCCCAGCTGCCGCAGGACACGGACGCGGTCGTCGTCGCACGCCGAGAGGCTCGGCCTCTAGCTGAACGTGAGGGACTGGCCGGGATCCGAGCGGCTCTGGCCGACCTGATCGGTCGGGCCGCCGGGACGACGACCGGTCGGTCTCCGGCCGATGGCGCCCGGGCTGCTTCCACCCGCGAGGCCATAATCCAGCAGCCCGTCTTGGCCGATCGAGCGCCAGCGCAGAACGATCTCGAGGTCGACTCGCGATGAAGCTGGCGCGTCGGGCCTTCCTCGTGCCGCTGCGGATCTATCAGCGGCTGTTCTCCCCAATGCTCGGCCCGCGCTGCCGCTATTACCCCTCGTGCTCGGAGTATGCGGCCCAGGCCATCGAGAGATTCGGCATACTCCGTGGGCTGGTGCTGGCGGGCTGGCGGTTACTGCGCTGTAACCCATGGAGCCACGGAGGGTTCGATCCGGTTGAGGCCCAGCGCCTGTTCACGCCCAAGGCCAGCATTCCGGGCGCCTGACGATGCTCGCACTCGCCAACATCTTCCAACCGCTGATCGACATCTTCGATCCGGCGCTGAAGTTCCTCCACACGGTCATTGGCGGTTCCTGGGGTTGGTCGATCATCGCCCTCACCGTGATTGTCCGTGCGGTCCTATTGCCGCTCGCGTTCAAACAGTTCCACTCGATGCAGAAGCTGCAGCGGGTGGCGCCGCAGCTCAAGGCGATCCAGAACAAGTACAAGGACGACAAGCAGCGCCAGCAGCAGGAGGTCATGAAGTTCTACAAGGAGAACGACGTCAACCCGTTCGCCTCGTGCCTACCGCTTGCGGCGCAGCTGCCGGTCTTCATCGGCCTCTTCTACACGCTTCGAACCAGCCTTCGAAAGGACATCTGTCCCCAGGTCCAGCTCAAGTATCAGCTCCTCCATCACACGACTGCCACCACGCCGTGCGGGCCGAACCACGGCGCTCAATGGCTCTTCATCCCCGACCTGACGAACACCGCCACAGGGATCGTCCTGATCGTCCTGATCGTCCTTTACATCGGCACCCAACTCGCCTCGACACTGATGATGTCGACGCCGACGATGGACAAGACCCAGCGCCAGATCATGCTCCTCATGCCGCTGTTCTTCGTCATCTTCATCATCAGGTTCCCGGCCGGGCTGATCCTGTACTGGATCACGACCAACACGTGGACGATCGGCCAGCAATTTGTGATTCGAAGACGCCTGGGGCCAGCGATACCGGTGACGGCGGGGGTGCCCGCGGCCGTCGGTGGCGCAGGGGACGGCGACGGAGGGAGTCCTGCCGCCGCCCCCAACGGAGCCGGTTCGGGCGGTGGGCTCGGGTCGCTGCTGCGAGGCCGGCCGCGGGCCGACGGCGAGAAGGCGGCCAAGCAGAAGGAGCCCGCGGGCGTCGCCGCGAGCTCCCGGGCGCGTCGGGACTCACCGCCACCGCCACCGCCGCGCAAGAAGAAGAAGCGCTCCGGGCGCAGGAGATAGCCGTGGCGAGGAGGCGGGGATGAGCCAGGCCACCGTGTGCGTGCAGGAACTGCTCGAGGAGATCGCCACCGGCATCGGTGTCGAGGCGAGCGTCTACGTCACCGAGGAGGAGGACCGTGTCACGGGCGAGTACGTGGGCGAAGACCTCGGCCTGCTGATCGGTCACCACGGCCAGACCATCGATGCGATCCAGCACCTGGCTTACCGCATCGCGTTTCGCCGCTGTGAGGCACCACTCCAGGTCGTGGTGGACGCCGCCGGCTATCGCGAACGGCGCGCCGCCGCCCTCCGGGCCGCCGCCGACCAGGCCGCCGAGACGGCCGTTCATGACCGCCGCCCAGTCTCGCTCGAGGCGATGAGCGCGCTCGAGCGCAAGGTCGTCCACGAGCACCTGAAGGGCCGGCACGACGTGGAGACCTACAGCGAGGGCCAGGAGCCGGACCGCCGGCTGGTCGTCGCGCCGCTGGTCGATTAGCGGGCCTGCCTCGGCTCCCCGCGGCCGCGGGAAGCTGGGTTTCACGTTTTTCTCGACGGTGAAACAGGGTGTGCGGTAGAACACCGGCATGGCCGGATTGACCGAGTTCGATCGGGGTCTGTTCGTCGGGCTCATGATCGGCGAGGGATCCTTCGGCGGAGACGGGAAACAGCCACAGGTGACGCTTCGCATGCACGTCCGTCACGAGGCGATCTTCAGGTGGTTGGTCGACCGCTTTCCGGATACGCGGCTTTACGGTCCCTATCACCACGGTGGCCGCTCCTACTACCAGTGGATGGCCCGCGGGGCGCCGCTCGTCCGGGATGTTCTGCCGCTGCTGGACGAAGCGGTCGTCGCCGACCTGGATCACCACGCCGCGGAGCGTTTGGCCGCGATGCGGGAGCGCTATGCGTCCTACATCGCCCGGGAGCGTGCGCGCTTGGGCCGCGAGGCGGCCGATGACAGTCCCTGAGCAGTCGCGCCGGTCGATCTCGGCCGCCGTGCAGGACCTTGCCGCGCGCCACCGTCTTCCAGATCCCGCAGCCAGTCGTCTCGAGCTGCTGCTGTGGCTGCTCGTCGAGGATCCGCACGCGCCGACGACGATCCGAGACCCGCACCGTGTTCTCGGAGATCACCTCGCCGACGCGCTCACCGCGCTCGAGCTCGTCGAGCTCGCCTCCGCCTCGCGGCTCGTCGATCTGGGGGCGGGCGCGGGTCTTCCCGGCCTGGCGCTCGCGATCGCCAGGCCCGGTGCGGACTTCGCGCTCGTCGAGAGCACGGCTCGCAAGTGCGGGTTCATCGAGCGCGCCGCGCGTGCCATCGGCCTTGCCAACGTCGAGGTGGTCTGCCAGCGCGCTGAGTCATGGGCCGCGGGACTGGGCCGGTTTGACGTCGCCACGGCGCGTGCGCTCGCGCCGCTGGACGTCGTGACCGAGTACGCGGCGCCGCTGCTCCGGATCGGTGGGGCGCTGATCGCCTGGCGCGGCCGTCGCGATCCCGAGGAGGAGGAGGCGGGTGCTCGCGCCGCGGCTCGCTTGGGGATGCGGCCGGCCGGAGTCGTATCGGTTGAGCCGTATCCAGGCGCGTCACACCGCCATCTCCACCTCATGTTGAAGGTTATGGACACTCCTGCGGGCTTCCCTCGGCGACCGGGCGCGGCCCTGAAGCGGCCGCTGGGCGGCCGCCGCGGCGCCACCGAGCGCGCGTCGCGAACGGCGGCGCCGGGAGAGGCCTGCGAGGCTCCGTCCGACCGCTCGCCTCGCTAGCGTGGAGCCAAATGGGGACCGTCTACGCGATCGCCAACCAGAAGGGCGGGGTGGGTAAGACCACGACCGCGGTCAATCTCGCCGCGTGTGTCGCCGAGGCCGGCTACGACACGCTGCTGGTCGACATCGATCCACAGTCCAACGCGACCATCGCCCTGGGGGTGGGCAAGGACTCCCCGCGCACGGTCTACGACGTCCTCGTTGGCGATACGGCGCTCGCGGACGTGGTTATGACTACCGCGGTCGAGCGGCTCTCGCTCGTGCCGTCGGGCCCTGATCTCGCCGGCGCCACCGTGGAGCTGCCCCGCGCCCCGGGGTCAGAGGCGCGCTTGCGGGAGGTGCTCGGGAACGTCCGGGACCACTATGCCTTCACCCTCCTGGACTGCCCGCCCTCGCTGGGGCCGTTGACCGTGAACGCGCTTGTTGCCGCCGACCGGGTGATCGTCCCGGTCCAGGCCGAGTACTTTGCCCTCGAGGGGCTCGCCGGCCTGCTCGACACGCTGGCGCTCGTGCAACGAGAGCTCAATCCGAGGTTGACCGTGGCCGGGATGCTCCTGACCATGTACGACGGCCGGACGCGGTTGGCGCAGGACGTCGAGCGCGAGATCCGGCAGCATTTCCCCGAACTGGTGTTCGATACCGTCATACCCCGCAACGTTCGCGTCGGAGAGGCGCCGAGCTTCGGCAAGCCGGTGATCCATCACGATCCCCACTGCGCCGGTGCCGACGCCTACTTCGAGCTGGCAAAGGAGGTTGCCGCCCGTGGCTGACCGACGGAAGGGGATGGGCCGCGGCCTGGCGGCGATCCTCTCCGTAGCGCCCAAGGACGATTCCGAGGAACTGCGCAAGCTCCCGGTCGAGCTGATCGCTCCCAATCCGAACCAGCCCCGCCGCGCGTTCGCGGACGAGACCCTGCTGGCGCTCGCGGACTCGATCCGCGCCCGAGGCGTCCTGCAGCCGGTCATGGTCCGCCCGCTGGTCGGCGGCCGGTACGAGCTGATCGCCGGTGAGCGGCGCTGGCGAGCCGCTCGCATGGCCGAGCTCGAGACGATCCCCGCCGTCGTGAGGCTAGAAGACGCGGCATCGCTCGAGCTGGCGCTCGTTGAGAACATGGCGCGCGAGGACCTCAACCCGGTGGAGGAGGCCCGCGCGTGCGCTGCCCTCGTCGACGAGCTGGGTCTGACCCGCGAGGAGGTTGGCCTGAGGGTCGGGCGCAGCCGGGTTGCCGTGTCCAACCTGATCCGCCTGCTCGAGCTGCCCGACGAGGCGCTTGAGCTGATCGAGCGTGGCGAGCTGACCGAAGGCCACGGACGCGCCCTGCTGCTGACCGACGACCATGCCGAGCGACGCGACCTGGCCCGGTCCGCCGCCGACGCGGGGTGGTCCGTGCGGGAGCTCGAGGCCCGGGCCCGCGAGCAACGCCCGGCCGGGACCAGCACACCCCGCCGTCGCCGGCGCGAGCCGGCTCTTCACCCCGACCAGCAAGCCGCGGCCGAGCGCATCGCCGACACGCTCGAATCGCTACTCGGGCGCGAGGTCGCCGTAGCCCCCGGAAAGGGTCACGGTTTCCGCGTCCAGCTCTCGATCGAGTCGCTCGAGGACGCGCTCGAACTCGTGCGCCGGCTGCGCGTCCGGGCGGCCGCCTGACCGCCCGGCGAGTCGGGTCAGCCGAGAGGCGGGCGGGGGCTAGAATGGCCGCGGCCAGGGCGATTAGCTCAGTCGGTTAGAGCGCTTCTCTGATAAGGAAGAGGTCCCAGGTTCGAGTCCTGGATCGCCCATCGATCGAGCACTTGGGGCGGCTCAGCCCACATGAACCGGGCGCTCGAGCACAGTTGAGATCAACTGCGGCTGGATCCGGGAAGGATCGCCGTCCTGCGGTGGCTTGGGGCCAGAGCGAAAAACGGGACGCATAGGCCCGTTTCTCGCGCCGCCTCAGTCGATCCGCCCAAACACCGTCCCGCCCGCAACCGGGCCACTCGAACCACGCGCCGACATACTGGCGCTGGGCTGCCCTGACGGTCAGTATCCCCCGCGGTGGAGAGTCAGGTCGAGCTTCGGCAGTTGCGCTATTTCGTCGCGGTGGCTGAGGAGCTGCACTTCGGGCGGGCGGCGGAGCGTTTGCATATGTCGCAGTCGCCGTTGTCGCGGGCGATCCGGGAGCTGGAGCGGGAGCTGGGGGTGGTGTTGTTCGTCCGGACGACTCGCCGGGTCGAGTTGACGCCGGCTGGATCGCTGCTGCTCGAGCGGGCTCGGAGGGCGTTGGCCGAGATCGACGGAGCAGTCGCGGATGCTAGGCGTGTGACCCGGTCAGGCGACGGAGCGCTGCGGGTTGGCTACGGTCCGTTCAACGGCGCCGCGGCGACGCGTATCGTCGAGGTTCTGCGGGCCGGGCGCCCGGAGTTGAACCCGCGGCTGGAACAGGAGTTGACGCTGGACTCGCTTCGGCGGGTCGCGGGGCACGAGCTGGCTGCGGCTGTGGTCATGGAGTCCCCCGCCGCCGCTCGTCGCCACGCGGTCAGGGTTGACGCGCTGAAGGATGAGCCGCTCCTGGCCGCGCTGCCCCGGTCGCACCGCTGGGCGGCGGAGGCGGCGATTCCAATCGCGGAGTTCGTGGCCGAGCCGGTGCTGCTGCCACGCGAGCCGGCGGGGCTGATCTTCAACGCGTGGCTGCGCAGCGTGATACGCGCCCGCGGGTTCGAGCTCGAGCGGACGGTGGCGATCGCCAGTGCGCCTTGGGATCGGCGCCTGCCCCCGGTGGCCAGCGGCGAGGCGGTGGCCGTGATCGTGGCCGACTGGGCTCGCGAGCCGGGCGGCGGCCTCGTCGCGGTGCCGTTCGACCCGCCCCTCAGCTTTCCGACGGACCTCGTTTCGCGGTGGCCACCCACCGAGGAGGTGACTGAGCTCGTGCAGAGCGCCCTTCGTGTCCGCGATTCCGAGGGCTGGCTGACCGAGCGTCCGGCCCGAATCGAGCTCCCGGCGGATTGAGTCCCAGCCGGTCTGAATCCGACACGGATCAGACTTTTTCGCCGGCCCGCCTGGGCGTAGGCTCGCCGCCATCAAGCAAGCAGAGCAGGAGGGACCGGATGGAAACCAGCGGCACTCAGAACGGGCAGATTCCGCTCATCCTGATTCACGGCGCATGGCTCTCGGCCCGCAGCTGGGAGAACTACGCGGATTACTTCGCCAAGCGCGGGTTTGCCGTCTCGGCGCCTGAGTGGCCGCGCAAGCAGGGCGACGTTGAGGAGATGCGCGAGACCGCGGAGGCGTCCGCGGGCCTCGGCGTGCAGGAGATCGTGGACCACTACGGGCAGCTGATCGCGGGCCTCGATCAGCCGCCGGTGCTGATCGGGCACTCGTACGGAGGCCTGTTCGTCGAGCTGCTTCTCGACCGTGGCCTCGGCCGGGCTGGCGTGGCCATGAGCCCGGCACCGCCGAAGGGAATCCTCGCCCTGCCCTTCTCAACCCTGAAGTCGGGCGCTCCCGCGCTGGCCCACCCATCGAAGTGGCACGGGGTCGTGACCTTGACGCCCGAGGAGTTCACCTATGCCTTCGTGAACACCTTCTCCGAGGAGGACGCGGCTGCGGCCTACGAGCGCTACGCGGTCCCCGAAACCGGTCAGATCTTCTACGAGGCCGGGCTCGCGAACTTCCATCTGCACCCGCCGACCGAGGTCCATTTCAAGAATAAGGGTCGAGCGCCGCTGCTGATTGTCGGCGCCGCTGAGGACCACACCGTTCCCGCTTCGCTCTCAAAGGCGCAGTACAAGCGCTACGATCGCTCGCCGGCCCAGACCGACTACCTCGAGTTCGAAGGTCGTCCGCACTTTCACATGGTCGCCCCAGACTGGCCGGAGGTGGCCGCCGCGGTCGACAGCTGGCTCGATGGGGTTCTCGACGCCCCGGTTGCGGCGACCGGGCGGGCCACATAGGAGGGGGGGAGAATGGACCTTCAGCTGACCGACAAGGTCGCGGTGGTCACTGGCGCGAACAACGGCATCGGCCTGGCCATCACCCAGGCGCTGGTCGCCGAAGGCGCGTATGTCGTCGCCGGTTCGCGCTCGACCGAGAACCTGGACGGCCTGGACCGGGTGACAGCGGTCCCCGTGAACCTGGTGGACGAGGGCGGGCCGGCGCTGCTCGTGCAGAGGGCGATCGACGAGCACGCCCGGCTCGACGTGCTGGTCAACAACGTCGGAGGGGTCCGGATCAGAGTGGACGGTTTCCTGGCCACCAGCGACGAGGAGTTCGAGTGGGCGATCCAGATGAACTTCTTCACCGGCCTCCGTGCCACCCGGGCCGCCCTGCGACCGATGCTCGACCAGGGTCACGGATCGATCGTGAACATCGCTTCGGTCAACTCCTTCTTCCAACCCGACGCCGCCACCGTCGACTACGGCGTGGCCAAGGCGGCGGTCGTGAACCTCAGCAAGTCCCTGTCGCAGGAATTCGGGCCGAGGGGGATCCGCGTGAACTGTGTCTCGCCGGGCCAGGTCAGCACCGACCTGTGGCTGGGCGAGCACGGCGTCGCCGCCACGGTCGCAAACGCCACCGGGGTTGACGCCGACACGATCCGCGCGACTGCGACAGCGGCGATCGCCACCGGACGGTTCACCACGCCGCAGGAGGTCGCGACGCTGGTGACGATGCTCGCGTCCGATCGCATGGCCAACGTCACCGGTGTCAATTACGTGATCGACGGCGGCCTGATCAAGACGACCTGACCCCAAATAAGAGAAGGACCGAGGCCGATGACACTCCAAATGCAGGGCACCACATCCGTCGACACGCAGCTCGAGGAATTCGTCAAACGCTGCCTGGAGGGCCTGAGCCATCAGGTGGCAGGGAACTCCGCGCCGTTCCTGGAGGTGTGGTCACACGCCGACGATGTCGCGATCCTCGGCGCGGTCGGCAGCTACGCCCAGGGATGGGACAACGTCAGGGCGCACCTGCTCGGCGCGTCCAGGAGCCTCGACTGGACCGGTCTGTCGGTGGAGCGGCTGCTGACAACCGTTTCCGGTGACCTTGCGGTGACCGTCGTGCTCGAGCACATGACTCGCGAGGCCGAGGAAGAGCCCTCAAGCCGAACCCTGCGGACCACGCAGGCCTACCGCCGCGAGAACGACGAGTGGAGGTTGATCCTCCGCCACGCCAATCCAATCAGCCCGGAGGACGAAGCCCGCGAGCGCTCGCTCCAGGCGGGGTAGGGGTCACCCGCTCCAGGCGGGGTAGGGGGCACCCGCTCCAGGCGGGGTAGGGGTCACAGGTGGGATTGGGCCATAGTCAGTCCCCGCGCAGGAACCGGCGCACGGACGGGCCGCAAGGTTTACCGTCCGCGAGCGCTTTCGCAGTCAGGCGAAAGCAGGATCCGGTAGGCGACTCCACGGGAGGAAAAGCGTGACCCTGTTCACTGAGCGATTCTCGGTGCCCGCGCGGCTGAGCACCCGCGTACGGCGGGTGGCGATGCTGCTTGGCATCAGCATCCTGGCCGTACCGGCGCTGGTGCTGAGTGCCGGCGGCGCGTCGCAGGCGGCGACCGATGCCACGCACATGGTCCCCGGTTACCTGGCCGGATTGCCCTTGGCCACATTGGACGGCCCGGCGCCGGCCGGGCAGGAGATGACGGTGGGCGTCTCGGTCGCGCGCCCTGACCCGGCGGGCGAGATCCAGCTCTACAACGAGCTGTACGACCCGTCGAGCAGCGAGTACCAGCAGTTCCTGACGCCGCAGCAGTTCGACCAGGAGTTCGGGGTGAGCTCGGCCGAGTCCTCGGCCGTATCGAACTGGCTGACCGGGGGCGGGCTGACGATTGAGACGAGCTCGCCGGCCGGCGACTACTTCACGGCCGAGGGAACGGTGGCCCAGCTCGACCAGCTGTTCGGCGTCACGATCGGCAAGTACACGTACAACGGCCAGCAGTTCCTGGCCAACAACGTCCCGCCGTCGGTTCCCGACACGCTTCCGATCGCTGCCGTGGCCGGACTGGACACGGTCCACGAGCTCAGCCTCGACGCGCTCCACGGGCACAGCGTGAAGTCGAGCGTGGCCGCGCCGTCGGGCGTGACCGGAGTCGGACCGCAGTCGGGGGACGAGAGTGTGCTCACCCCTCAGGACCTGTGGGGGATCTACGACGATCCCGGCGCCGCGGCGCTGGCCAACGCCAACGGAACGAGCACGCCGGCGACGCTCGAGAAGACCAAGGTCGACGTCGGCCAGGGGCAGACGATGGGCATCTTCGGCGAGGGTGAGACGTCGAGTGTGGTCGCTCAGCTGAGGCTGTTCGAGAACTCGATGGGCTTCCCGAAGGTGCCGGTCCACGTGGTCGACACCGAGGGCGGCCCGCAATCGGCCTACGGGGACAACACGGGCGCGATCGAGTGGTACCTCGACTCGCAGTCCTCGACCGGGATGGCCCCGGACGTCTCGCAGCTGGATCTGTACTTCGCGAAGTCGTTGTTCGACGCCGACATCTTCGCCGACTTCGACAATTGGGCCAACGATCCGAACGGGCCGCGGGAGATGAACGCGAGCTTCGGCGAGTGCGAGGAGAACCCCACCAACCCGGTGACCGGCCCGCTGGCCCAGCAGCCGTACGGGACCGAGTTCGGCGACGAGCTCGAGGCCATCGGAGATCCGATGCTGCGCCAGGCGGCGATCGAGGGCCGGACGCTCTTCTCCTCGGCCGGCGATACAGGCTCGGGCTGCCCTGAGCTTGTCGCGCCCGTGGCCGGCGCGGGGAACGGCGTTGCCGTCCAGCCCGTCCCGATGGTCAGCTACCCGTGCGACAGCGCGTACGTGGTCTGCGTGGGCGGCACTGTGGTCTCGACCAACGGAACCTCGTACCCGCAATCGGCTCAGCGGGCGGCCGAGACGTCGTGGACCTTCAGCGGCGGCGGAAGCAGCTACTTCATTCCCGAGCCCAGCTTCCAGACTAACGTGGCCAACGTCGATCACCCGTGCGTGAGCACGCCGAGCGGCGATCCGTACTCGCCGGCCTCCGCGCCCACGTGCCGCGGCGTTCCCGATGTCGCGGACATGTCCGGGAACGTCACTGGTGATGCCTACTTCATCTACATCGACGGGGAGCCCTCCAGCGAGGGCGGAACGAGCCTGGCCAGCCCGCTGATGATGGGACAGTGGACCCGGATCCAGGCCGCCGCTTCGGCTGCGGTGCAGAAGAGGGGCGGACTCGGGTTCGCCGACCCGACGATCTACCGGCAGGCGGCCAGCGCCGACTCCTGCTCCAGCAGCAACACCGCCTCCTGCACCTCGGGGACCTACGCCCGGGACTTCTTCGACGTGACCCAGTCGGAGTACGGAGCGGGCAACGGCGCCTACCAGCCCGGCCCCGGGTGGGACTACGCGAGCGGCTGGGGATCGATCAACGTGGCCAACTTCACCCAGGACGTCGACGGCACGACCAACGCCGTCGAGGCGGCCGCCGCGCCCGAGGCGTCCGCGGTCACGGTGAGCACGGCGACGATGACCTCACCTGAGGGCAATGCCACCGATCCGATCGACGTCAGCCTGGGCAACGATCCGTCACTCGACCTCACCCAGGCCAGCCTGTCGGCCTCGGCCTCGAAGGGAATCACGGCGACGCTGTCGGGCCCCGGCATCGGAGCACTGCCTCCCTCCGACGCCACAAACGGCTCGAGCTTCTTCGTGGCCTGGCTCTACAACGGCGTCGTGTACTACGCGCGCGCCAACGAGTCACCAGCGGGCGACTGGACGTACACCTCGGGTAACACGGGCACCTTCGGCCAGTCGAGTACGTACGGATACAACGACGATTCCTCGAGCGCCGCCACGGGATCGGTGAACACCGGCACCGGCACGATCACGATCAATGTGCCGGCGTCCGAGGTCGGGTCACCCAAGGAAGGCGTGCTGCTAGCCGCTCCCCAGGCCTTCGACCAGCTGAACGTCGGGACGCCCGAGGTGTGGCTTGGAGAAACAACCGACAGCTCGGACGACCTCGTCCCGGCGCTGCAGGACGGCGGTGCCTCGGTCTCCAAGGGCATTGCCGTAAAGGTCGGGGCGTAGAGAATGCCGGGTGGGACGCCCCGCGAGCAGGGGCGTCCCACCCGCCGTCAGACGTGGTCCGAGTAGGCGACGACCTTGCCGCCGCGGTGCTTGCACGTCCACTTGGATCTGCTCGTCGTGACCGCCGTGGGCGTGCAGGCCCAGCCCGGCGGCTTCACGCCCTGCGCGGTGTAGAAGATCACGTCGTCTTTGGCGACCTGGCAGCTCGTGTTGGTCACTCGGATGTGCAGAAACTGGCCACCGAGGCTTGGGCACGAATTGTGCGTCGCCGCGGTGGCCGCGGACGCCGTGACCGCGAGCGCCGCCGCCGCCAACGAAGCCAGGATCAACCTCTTCACGGTGCTCCTCGTCAAGGTGGGGCCCCCGGAAAACGGTCGCAGCGTACCAGCGGCGATTGGCCTGTCAAGCGTGGTCGGGTAGAGTCCGCTGGCGCCCGCGCGGGCGCGGCGTTCCGGACGCGAGGAGAGGGACATGGGGTTCTTGGACAAGGCCAAGGCGGCGGCAGAGCAGGCGGCGACGAAGGCGAAGGAGGGGGTGGAGGACGCTCAGACCAAGCGCAGCCTCCAGCACGCCTACGAAGATCTCGGCCGCACGACATTCCATCTGATCGAGGAAGGCGAGATCTCCCACGAGCGGCTGACGGCGCAGGCCGACGAGGTCCGGAAGATCCGGGCCCAGGCCGAGGATGCGGAGCCGGCGGCCACGGCTAGTGGGGCCGACAGCAGCCCGCCGACCACCTGACCGCCCGGGCCGACGGTGGGCGACCGGCTGACGGTCGTCGGTTGAGGCCGCGGCGTCTGCTCGCCCCAGGTTGATGGATCTCGAGCGTCATCTCCTTACCGCCGAGATGGTCGAGGCCAGCACGGGGGCGGTCATCCACACGCCCGTCGAGGTGCGCCGCGATCCGCTGACCGGACACAGCTCTCGGATCCTCCCGGACCGGGGCCTGATGCCACGAAGCGACTTCGACCTGGAGGCGTTCGCCCAGGAGAGCCGGGCGAGTTGTCCGTTCTGTCCCGAGCGGATCGCCGAGCTCACGCCCACCCTCCCGGCCGCGATCAGCCCCGAGCCCAGGATCGTTCACGGAGAGGCCGTGCTGTTCCCGAACCTCCACGCCTACTCCTCACACAGCTCGGTGTCGGTCTACTCGCCGCGGTTGCACTACCTCCCGCTGGCGGCGATCTCCGATCAGCTCATGGCCGACAACCTGTCAACGCAGGTCGCCTTCGCGCAGGCGGTGATGGCCTCCGAGCCGGAGTCGCGGTGGGCCTCGATCAACGCCAATCACATGCTCCCGTCAGGCAGCTCGCTGTTCCATCCACACCTGCAGGGCGTCGTCGACGCGCAGCCCACGACGCTCCAGCGGCTGCTGGCCGAGGTGCCCGCAGCGCGGTTCGCCGCCTACCTCGAGGCTGAGCGTCGCGCCGGCGAGCGCCACCTCGGAGATACGGGTCGGGTGGAGTGGCTCGTCAGCTTCGCGCCGATCGCCCCGGCCGAGCTGAGGGCGTTCATACCCGCCGTCTCCTCCCCGTCGGAGCTCGACGGCGAGCTGATCGCGGAGCTGGGGCACGGGCTCGCGCTCGCTCTGGGGGCTTACGCCGAGATGGGCTTCGAGAGCTTCAACCTCGCCGTCTATGGGGCGCCCCCCGGAACCGAGGGCTACCCGCTGAACCTTCGCCTGGCCGTGCGCTCGAACCTCAAGCCGCTCTACCGCTCGGACTCGACCTTCCTCGAGCGTCTGCATTGGGAGGGTGCGATTGATCTGGCGCCCGAAGAGGTGGCCGCGCGGATCGGTGAGCGCTTCCGTCGCTGAGCTCCGGATCGGCCACCAGAGCGTCGGAGTGCGCCTGCCCGTACGCTCAGGCCGATGTACCGCCTCCTGTTCAACGTCGTGCTGCGACGGATCGAACCCGAGCGCGCTCACGAGATCGGCCGAAGGTCGCTCCAGATCGTGAGGTCGACGGCGGCCGGACGCGCGCTGGTGAACCGAGTCGCCGGCCGGCCCGACCGGAGCCTGGAGGTCCGCACGCTGGGGCGGGTCTTTACCAGCCCGGTCGGGGTCGCCGCAGGCTTGGACAAGGACGCCACGTGGTTCGAGCATCTCGGCGCCCTCGGGTTCGGGTTTGTCGAGGTGGGGACGATCACCGCGATGCCCCAGGACGGGAATCCGTGTCCGCGGGTCGCCCGGGTCCTCACCGAGCGCGCGCTCGTGAACAGGATGGGGTTTCCCAACCCCGGTGCGCCGGCCTGCGCCGAGCGTCTGGCCCGACGAACCGGGGACACGATCGTCGGGGCGAACGTCGGCAAGTCGATGACCGTCGGGCTCGAGGACGCGACCGCCGACTACCGGGCGTCGGTCCGCGCGCTTGGGCCAGAGTCCGATTACCTCGTGGTCAACGTCAGCTCGCCGAACACCCCGGGTCTTCGCTCGTTGCAGGCGGGGGAGCTGCTGCGGCCGTTGATTGCCGGCATCCGCAGCGAGCTGGCTGAGGCGGGCGTCACGGTGCCCGTGCTGGTGAAGATCTCCCCCGACCTGGACGACACCGCGCTCGACGCGCTCTCGCGCCTCGCCCTGGAGCTCGAGCTCGACGGCATCGTCGCGGTGAACACGACGGTCGACCGTGGTCTGCTCACCGCGCCCGGAAACGCCGGCGTTCCGTTCGATGGAGGTGGGGTGTCGGGCCGACCGCTGGCCGCGCGGGCGCTCGAGGTCCTGCGCCGGCTGTACGCCAACGTCGGCCGGCGACTGGTACTGGTCTCGGTCGGCGGCGTCCAGACCCCCGACGACGTGTGGGAGCGGATCCTGGCCGGCGCGACGCTCGTTCAGGTCTACACGGGCTTCGTGTACGAGGGGCCGGCCTGGCCGAGCCGGGTCAATCAGGAACTGGCCAGGAGGCTCCGCGAGGCCGGCGCGTCCTCGATTCAGGAGCTGGTTGGCATCGACGCCGGTGGGCAGATGGCGGACGCGACTGACGTAGCCGCGCGGGCCTGACCGGCCGCTGCCTACACTGCGCGCTCGTGGAACCGTCGTCACAGAGCACCGAGCCCTCGGCACCGGAAATCGCCGAGGGCGACGGCCAGGGCGGTCCGGGGGCCACCGCGACGGCGACTGCGGTCACGCCCGCGCCGACGCGCGAGGGCAGCGGATGGACCGCTCCATGGCTCAGCCGGTTCGCCCAGATACTGTCCCGCGCGCGGTTCGCGATCCTCGTCTACCTCGGAACGCGGGTGTTGCTGCTCGTGGTGGCGATCGTCGAAGGAACGCTGCGCCATCACGCGCTGACCAACGAGCTGACCAACTGGGACGGTTACTGGTTCCGATGGATCGCCAACCACGGCTACCCCGACCACGTTCTCCACGTGCAGACGCGGCTCGGCTTCTTCCCGCTCTACCCGCTCGTGATCTGGCCGGTCTCGCGGGTGCTGCTGTTCCTGACTCAGCACTCGGCGATATGGTGCATCACGGTGGCGGGGGTCATCGTCTCGGGCATCGGCGGCCTGATCGCCGCCGTGATCGTGCAGCGGCTCGCCGCCGGATGGTGGGGAGAACGCGCCGGTCGCCGGGCGGTGGCGCTGTTCTGCCTGTTCCCAGGCTCGGTCGTGTTCTCGATGGTCTACGCGGAGGGGATCCTGCTGCCGCTCGCGGCCGCGTGCATCCTCGCCCTGCAGCGCCGCCGCTGGCTGCTGGCCGGGATCCTGGCCGGCTTTGCCACGGCCACCCAGCCCGATGCGCTGGTCCTGATCGTGGTCTGCGCCGTCTCGGCGGGGCTCGAGCTACGGCGTCACGGGTGGCGCGACCGCGCTGCTCGCCGGAGCCTGCTCGCGCCGCTGCTGTCGGTGACCGGCGTGGCGGCGGTCGCGGCCTTCTTCTGGGCGTGGGCCGGAAGCCCGTTCGCGACCCTGATCGCCCAGCGCTATGGCTGGAAGGAACGGACCGACGCCCTCGCCCTCTTGCATCTGACGACGCGCCTGGCCCATGAGATCTCGTTCGCCCACTTCAACCACCCGCCGCTGAACCTCAACCTGGTCGTCGCCCTGGCCGGGTCGATCGTGCTGCTCGTGCTGCTCATCCTCCTGGTCCGCGTGCGCCGGGAGGTCTCGGTCGAGGCGCTCGTGTGGACGCTGGGAATCAGCTTCCTGGCCGCCACCTCGGAGTACACGCCGCCCAACCCCCGGCTCCTGATCACGGCGTTCCCGGCCGTGGTGGTGCTGGCGCGCTACCTGAAGGGACGCCCGTTCGCGATCCTTCTGGTGGCCAACGGGGTCCTCCTAGCCGGCCTGAGCGCGCCGACCTTCGTCGGGATCACACTGCGACCCTGACCCAGGGCCGCCGCCGCGCCGACGCCGCCGCGCCAGCGCGGTTCAGCGCGCGAACAGCGAGACCACGACCGCGCCTCGGTAGCCAAAGTTGGCGCTCTGCGCGTGCCCGTACTCGCGCCGAAGCCCGGCCTCGAGCCGCAGGTAGCGGGCGTAGTCCGACCTCGAGGCAGGCGGTCCGCCGACCTGACCTTCGTGGCTCGAGATCAACCACACCCGTGCGCACGCTGAGGGAAGGAGGGACAGCTGGGGTCCCGCCAAGGAGGCGTAGTCCTCGACGTACGGGTGAACCAGGCTCCACGGAACCTGTGGCAGGACGGATGGCGGAGCGCTGCGCCGCCCGAGGTAGTACTTGAATGGGGTGCGGCTGTCCTGCGGGTAGAACGCCGTGCAGTCGCCAGGGCGGGACCGCGTGAGCACATAGGAGGTAGCGGCCCGCCAGTTCTCGGGCGATGCGCCGTAGCTCGGCGCCAGTTGCAGCGCCTGGAGCACGAGCAGCACGGTTAGCAGGCAGGCGCCGAGCACGCGTGGAACGGGACGCTGCATCAACGTCCAGCCGAGTAGGAGGCCCACGGCGGGTAGTGACACGAGCAGGTAGCGAGCCTGGAAGATCGACTGTCCGGCGATCGCGACCAGCAGCGCGAGCGCGATCGGCACCAGCAGCCAGGAGAGCAGCAGCGCCGGTCTCCACGCCGCCGGCTCGCGCCTGGCCAACCCGCGGATGGTCATCCACGCGCCGGTGGCCAGCACCACAGCGGCCAGGCCGAGCAGTACGCCCCCGGTCGACGTGTAGAAGTTCGGCTGCAGCCCCGACGAGGTCAGCGCCTGCACCACCTGCTTGGCCGTTCCCAGGCTCGGTGGCGGCACCCAGAAGAGCTGGGACGCGCCTCGCTGGGCGGCGAGGACCGCCAGCGGCACGCAGCAGATGGCGCTGGCCGCTACCGCTGAGAGCACCGCTCTGGCCCGGTCCCGGTGCCAGATCAGCACGACCAGCTGGGCCGGCACCACGAGGACGGCCTCCAGGCCGGCGTACACCGCGGCGGTGCTCAGCACCACGTAGCCCAGCCAGGCTCGCCACCCGGAGTGCTCGGCATCCAGGAGCGACAGGAGAGCCAGGAAGGACGCGGCGCTCAGCGCGATCATGGCGGCATAGCCGCGGGCGTCCTGACCCCAGAAGACGAGCGGAAGGCTTACGGCGCTGAGGAGGCCGGCGGCGAGCGCGACGCGCCGGTCGAACAGCCGGATCCCCAGCACGCAGACGACGGCGACCGTGCCCGACGCCGCCACGACCGAGGGCAGCCTGACCAGGAGCGTGCCGCTGCCAAACGCTCCGACCAGCAGGTGCAGCAGCGCGTAGTAGCCGAGCATGTTGCCCCCGTCGCGGGCCAGCGCCGCTCCGAACGAAGCTCCGTGCTGGCCGGCGATGGCGATGCTCGTGGCCTCGTCGAGCCAAAGGCTCCGGGCGGTGATCTGGTACAGGCACAGACCGACGGCCAGCATCGTCGGGATCGCGACCACGGTGATGTTGCGGAACCGATCGCTGGTGAGCGGCGGTCGGGGGCGGTCGGCGCCGTCTGCGGGCGCCCCCGCCGATGTCGGGGGCGATTCGACCACGGGATCTACTGAGGCACCGGTGGCGCTCATGTCCCTCAGGGGCCCGCGAACACCGATCCGGTGCGCGCACCGCGGGTGGTCCGCCCCAGCGCGGCTGTCCGCCGTCTCCACGTATACCAGGCGACCGCGCCGGCCAGGATGTAGACACCGACCACGATCGGCGCAGTACCCAGCGGCAGAATCAAGATGCCATTCGGCTTGACGAGGAATGCCCCGAGCACCATTACGGCAGCCACGGCTACAGACGCCTGCACGCGGTCGCACGCGGCCAGCAGGACCAGGCCCCACGTGAGATACCAGGGCCAGGCTGCCGGTCCGCCGAGCGCGAAGGCGATCAGCGCCAGCCCGAGGTACCGGGGCAGCGTCGCGAATTGGGAGCGGTACAGCAGCGCAAGCCCGATCAGGGCGCTGATGGCGAGCATGGCGGGTCGCAGAACCGACGCGATCGTCTTGAAGTGGGCCGCGGTTCCACCGGGCAGGAGCTTGGCGATCGTCCATGCCAGTCCCGTGGCCGGGGTGATCGCGAGCTTGACCTTGCTCGGCGTCGAGAACACGGAGGCCGAGATCCAGCCGAGCCCGAGCCCGGTCGCCGCG
Organism: uncultured Solirubrobacterales bacterium; assembly: GCA_963704385.1. Classification (GTDB taxonomy): domain Bacteria; phylum Actinomycetota; class Thermoleophilia; order Solirubrobacterales; family Solirubrobacteraceae; genus Palsa-465. The sequence goes on along the minus strand of OY969904.1, from coordinate 1,525,324 downwards.
GTGACGGCGGCGATCACCACGAGCGCGACCACCGCGGCCTGGGCTGTGATCAACAGCCTCCCCGCCCAGCGCGGATCGGCGCGCGCCCAGGTGACGACGATGAAGATCACGGCCGCGATTGCCGGCACCTTGATCGTCGTGGCCAGCGCGCAGACGGCGACGCCGAGCAACGGGCGTCGCTCGAGCGCGAGTGTCACCCCGGCGACCATCAACCCGATCATCAACAGGTCGTTGTGGATGGCCGCCACCAGCTCGAGCAACACCAGGGGGCTGAGCAGCACGAGCCAGACCGCGCGCGCCTCATCGGCGCCGAGCGCGTGGGCCAGCCGGGGAACGAAGATCGCCAGCAGCGCCGCGCCCACCAGTTCAAACGCCCTGACCAGCAGGGCGCCGAGCACGAGCTTCGAGCCGGTCACACTCACGATGACGCTGACCACCGAGAGGAACAGCGGCCCGTAGGGGGCGGTCGCCCCCCGCCAGAACGGATCCACAGCGTCGAGGACGTGGGTCTGACCGAGGTGTCCGAGCACGATCGGGGCATCGCGATAGGGGCTCAGTCCCAGGTGTGCGATCGTGCCCTGGGCCAGGTAGCTGTAGACGTCATGGCTGAACAGCGGGGGGCCGACGGCCAGCGGCAGGCACCATAAGGCGGCCACGACGACGAGCTGCGAGGGCCGGGCGACGCGCGAGCTCGCCAGGCGCCCGAGGCCGAGCCAGGCCACCGCCAGGGCGGCCATGCCGACGTAGAGCGCCACCTCGTTGGCATCGCCACCGGGAGGGATCCTGGGGTGAAACCACCAGTGGACCGTGCCGCCGGCAAGCCGAGCGCCGGCCAGCGAGACCAGCAGCGATCCCGAGAGGCCGAGGGCAACCCAGCCAGGGGCGCGGCGCACGATCGCGAACAGCCCGGCGGAGGGCGGAATCCCCGGCGAACTGTCGTCGCCGGGGCCCGGCGCGACCGCCTCGGTCTCCGTCCTGGGCATCTCTGGTGCGATCGAACGCGTCATCGGTGCGCTCAGCGTACGGATGCTAGGCGGGTCTGGGTCCCCTGGCACGCCCTGGCGCGCCGCACGCGACCCGGCCGGGGGGCCGGGTCGCGTCGCGATGCGGGCGGAGAGCGCGCCTGCGTTGGTCATGAACGGAGCTGACGACTACATGCCCGGGCAGTTGTGCTTGGCGCCCGAGCCCGGATGGGCACCCGGGGGCGGAGCCGGAGCGGTGGATCTGCCAGTCGTCGAGGTGCTCGGCGCTGTGCCGGTCGTGCTCGTGGAGCTCGTCGTGCTCGTCGTGCTCGCCGCGTTGGCGATCGCCGCACCGCCGCCCACCAGTGCTCCGGTCACGGCCAGTGTCGTCAGCAAGGGCTTCAGTCGACCCATGTATCACCTCCTTTCGGATTTGATGAGCGACGATCGCCCCAAGGCGTCGGAGAGCCGTAGGACCCGCATAAGAGTTGGGGAAGAGGAGGCCGGCGGCTCGGTCCGGGCGGGCGGGCGGATGATTCCGTCCGCCCGCCCGGTCCTAAGCCTGCTCGGCGTCGGTGAGCTCGCGCAGGCGCGAGAGCGCCCGTCGAAGGATGCGCGAGACCTGCATCTGCGATACGCCGATCTCCTCGGCGATCTGCGTCTGGGTCATGTCGTTGACGAAGCGCAGCGCGAGCACGCGGCGTTCGCGCGCCGATAGGTCGGCGGCCGCGGCGGAGATCGTGACGCTCTCGTCGACGAGTTCGTAGCGCCGGTCTTCTTCACCGAACACGTCGGCCAGCGAGCCCGACTGCTCGCCCTGATCCTCACGCGGAGCGTCGAGCGACGTCGAGTGGTGAGCGGCTGCGGCCTCCAGCGCTTCGAGCACGTCCTCCACGTCCATCTCCAGGAACTCGGCCAGCTCCGTGACCGTCGGTGGGCGCCCGGTCTTGGTCGTCAGGCGCTCGTGGCCCTCCTGGACCTTGAGCGCCTGCTCCTGGGCGCCGCGTGGGACGTGCACCGACCACCCCAGGTCGCGGAAGTAGCGCTTGAGCTCGCCGAGGATCGTTGGCACGGCAAACGAGGAGAACGCGGCGCCTCGCTCGACGTCGAAGCGATCGATCGCCTTCACGAGCCCGAGGCTCGCAACTTGAAGCAGGTCGTCGAAGGGTTCGCGGGCTCCGGCGTACCGGCGGGCCAGGTTGCGGGCCAGCGGCATGAAGCGCTCAACGAGCTCGGCGCGGGCCCGCTGATCGCCCGCGTTCTGCCACAGCATGAACAGCTCTTGGTTCTCCTTGCGCCCGGGTGGATGCTCGAGCGCGGGTCGTTCTGAATTTACTTGCGACGATCGCATGGTTTCTGGACTACCCGGAAGAGACGGTCTCCAACCGGTCCGGGCGCTGACGCGAAATGTCCTGCAAATGGGCCAGAACGATGATTGAGAAACCTCTTACCGTCGCGCAATAATCGAAGCCGGGTGCCGGCCGGAGACCGGCAAGGGACCGTTAGGCACCTGCCTATACTTCGCCCTCCCCACCGCGAGGAGCCGCACGTGCAGGAAATGGTGATCTACGGCGTGAGCTTCGACATGGTCGGCAAGCAGCCGATCGTGTTGCTCAAGACCGTCGAGAGCAACAAGTTCCTGCCCATCTGGATCGGTCATCCGGAGGCGGCGGCGATCCTGATGAAGCTCCAGGGCGCCTCGACCCCCCGCCCGATGACGCACGACTTGCTCTCGGACGTGCTCGGCGAGCTCGAGGTCGAGTGCACGCGCGTGGCCGTCACCGAGCTGCGCGAGAACACCTTCTACGCCTCGATCAGCCTGCGCGTCAACGGACGCGAGCTGGAGATCGACTCGCGCCCGAGCGACGCGCTGGCGCTCGCGGTTCGTGCCGGCGCGCCGATCTTCGCGGCCGACGAGGTGATCGCCGAGTCGGCGATCGAGTTCGAGCACGAGGTCGAGGACACCGAAGAAGTCGTCGAGAAGTTCAAGGACTTCCTCGACCACGTCACGCCCGAGGACTTCGCCGGCGGCAGCGACTAGCCCAGACGGCTCTAGACCGCCTCGAGGATCCGCTCGATCAGGTCGTCGAAGCCGATCCCGGCAGCATCGGCGGCTTGGGGTAGGAGGCTGGTCTCGGTCAAGCCCGGGATCGGGTTGACCTCGAGCACGTAGAGGTCCTGCCCGACCGAGTCGAGCATCAGGTCGACGCGACCGAAGCCGCGGCATCCCAGCAGCCGGTAGACCTCCAGCGCGATCTCCCCGGCTCGGGCCGCCAGGCCGTCGCCCAGCTCGGCCGGGCAGACGAACTTGGTGCGTCCGATCTCATATCGGGACTCGAAGTCGTAGAAGTCCTCCTGCTGGGGCACCGCCTCGACGATCGGTAGCGCACGCGGGGAGCCGGCCTCGTCGAGGATCGAGACCGCCAGGTCGCGACCCGCCACGTGGCGCTCGAGCAGGACCTTGCGGTCGTAGGAGAAGGCGGCGACCAAAGCCTGCGGGACGTCGGCCGCGGTCCGCGCGAACTTGATCCCGAGCGCCGAGCCCTGGCTAGGCCGGCTTGACCACGATCGGGAACTCGAGCCGGTCTTCGATCGCCGGCAGAGCCCGGGCGGCGCCGAGCGCCTGGAAGGCGGTCTCGCTGAACGCAGTAGAAATCCGGCGTCGGGATGCCCCGGTCGCGCATCGCGTGCTTGGCCAGCACCTTGTCTGCGGCCCGCATGCACGCGGAGACCCCCGAGCCGGTGTACGGGATGCCCATCACCTCGAGCAGTTCCTGCACGGTCCCGTCCTCGCCGTCGCGCCCATGCAGGGCCACGAACGCCACGTCCGGAGCGGCCGCCTCCAGCCGCTCCACGAGGTCGGCGCCGACGTCGATCGGGATCACCTCGTGACCGCAGCCGCTCGAGCGCGTCCTGGACCCGGCCGCCCGACCGCAGTGACACCTGGCGCTCGAGCGAGCGCCCTCCCTTCAGCACGGCCACGCGGGTCACGGGACGCGAGGGACCTCTGAGCCGTGGCTCACCGCGCGCGTGTGCGCGGCAAGGGCAGGACGTCGGCCAGCCGTTCGGGCGGCGCCGGAGGCACTTGCACGTCGGACCTCTGTAGCGAGCGCCGCTGGCGCTCGGCCGGAGGCGACGGCGCGCGCGCGCCCGTCAACGTCCCGTACAGCGCCACCTGCTCGCGCACGACCTCACCCAGCCGCCGGACTCCGTCTCGGATCTGGTCCTCGCTCACGCCGGAGAAGTTCAGCCGCATCGACGACCCTCCCCGACCGTCGAGGTACGCCGCGCGCCCCGGAACGAACGCCACGTGCTCATCGAGCGCCCGGGCCAGCAGGTCGGTGGTGTCGATGTAGTCGGGCAGCGTCGCCCAGATGAACAGTCCGCCCTGCGGGTGGGTCCATTCGGCCTCGCGCGGGAAGTGCTCGGCGAGCGCGTCGAGCATCACGTCGCGCCGGCGGCGGTAGATCTCGATCAGCGACCGGACGTAGTTCTCCCAGGGGCCGGAGTCGAAGTACGCGCTGATGAAGTACTGCGAGATCGAGGAGGAGCAGAGATCGGACGCCTGCTTGCCGATGTTCATCTTCTCGAGCACCGGCGGCGGTGCCGCGGCCCATCCCAGCCGTACGCCGGGCGAGAGGATCTTCGAGAAGGTGCTGGCGTAGATCACGAACTCGTCGTCGAGCGAACGCAGGGGAGGAAGCGGGGTGCCCTCGTACCGGAGCAGCCCGTACGGGTTGTCCTCCAGCACGAGCAGCTCGCGGCCCGGAGGCGATCCGCACCAGCTCGCGCCGGCGGTCCAGCGACAGCGTCACGCCGGCCGGGTTGTGGAAGGTGGGAACCGTGTAGATGAACTTCGGGCGCCGCCCGGAGGCCTCCAGGCGGTCGAGCGTCGACTCGAGCTCATCGACGCGCATGCCGTCACGGTCCATGGTCACCTGCACGACCTCGGCCTCATAGGCGCAGAAGGTCGGGACCGCACCGGGATAGGTGGGGGCCTCGCACACGACCACGTCACCCGGGTCGAGCAACGTCTTGCACACCAGGTCGATCACCTGCTGGCCGCCGGTCGTGACCAGGATCTCGTCGGTGTCGATCTCGATCCCCTCGGCCTGCATCACCTCCGCGATGCAGTTCTTGACCAGGGCAAAGCCCTCGGTCGGGCCGTACTGAAGCGCGCGCGCACACGAGTCGGTGGCCACCGTGCTCATCAGCGCCGCGTAGGAGTCCGGTGGGAAGGTCGAGGTGTCAGGCCAACCGCCGGCCAGCGAGATCACCTCGGGGCGCTCGGTCAGCGCCATCAGGTCGCGCATCGCGGAGGACTTCATGACCTTGGTCCGCGCGGCGAACAGCCCTGCGTAGCGCTCGATATCCCGGGCCGTGGACCTCGTCCGGCCGGAACGAGATCCGCCCGCCTGACCGCGCAGCCCGGTCAAGCTGCCCTCTCGTCTATCGTCACGCCCGTTCACGGTAGCGCACTGTGCACCTCGTCCTCGACATCTGCCAAGGGCTCGGCATCGCGTCGGCGGTGGGGATTCGACCGTTTCTCCCGGCGCTTGCGGTCGGCGCGCTCGCCGCCGGAGACGTCCAGATCGACTTCATGGGCACGCACTACTCTTTTCTGGAAAGCGCCCCGTTCCTGCTCGGGATGCTCGTGGGGGCCATCCTGCTTGCGCTGGCCGAGCGACGGCTCGGCCCGCGAGCGGCCGACCGCCGGCCGCTCGTGCTCGTGATCGGGGCGATCGCGCTGGCCCTCGGGGCGCTGCTGTTTGCTGGGGCGCTGGCCCAAGACCGCTACACGGTCTGGCCCGGCCTGATCGCCGGCGTGCTGTGCGCCGCCCTCGGCGTCGCCGCCACCCGCCCGCTGTTCGCTCGCGTGCGCGCGCGGCTCGATCCCTCGGCCGCCGCGGCCGTGCCGCTGTACATCGAGGGCACGGGGCTCGCCGTGGCCGTCCTCTCCGTGCTCGCCCCACCCCTCGGCGTGGTCGCGCTCGTGTTGCTGGCGTGGCTACTGTTGGCCGGGCGCCGTCGCCAGGACCAGAAGTACGCGGGCCTGCGAATTCTCCGGTGAAGAAGCTCGTCCTGGTCGTAATCGACGCGCTCAAGCCCTCGATGCTCGAGCGGGCGATCAGCTCCGGGCGGGCTCCGGCGCTCAAGCGGATCATGGACGAAGGGGTCTACGTCGACGACTGCGTGGCCGCCTTCCCGTCGGTCACCCCGGTCTGCGCGGCGACCATCGCCACCGGCGCCGGGCCCGATGGGCACCTGATCCCGAGCATGAACTGGTACCACCGAGAGGAGGGGCGTTACATCGAGTACGGGTCGAGCTTCTCGGCCAGCCGGCAGTTCGGAGTGCTGAGGTCGTTGACCGACACCGTTTACCGGATGAACGCCGAGCATCTATCGGATCGGATCGAGACCGTCTTCGAGACCCTCGACGACGCTGACGTGCGCACGGCCGGGACCACGTACCTGATCTATCGCGGGCGCCACCAGCACGAGGTCTCCAATGAGACCGCGCTGGCCCGGATCGTCACCTCGACCCTGTTCCGTCGCACAATCGAGGGCCCGAAGGAGCTGTTCTACGCCGACCTGTATGCGAGTCGGCGCACCGGCTGTCGCGGCCAGCTCGGCATGCCCGGCATCCGGGACCAGCACACCGGATGCGTCGGCTCCTACCTGGTCGAGCACGACCTGTTCGATTTCATGCTGTTCTCGCTGCCCGACAACGACGCGTGGTCGCACAAGTACGGCCCCCACTCCCAGGTCACCTCGATCTCGGCCGCCGATCGCCAGCTCGAGCGCCTGATGCACGCGGGCGGCGGGCCCGACCGGTTCCTGGAGCAACACGCGGTGATCGTCACCTCCGACCATTCGCAGGCCGCGGTCGAGGAGCGGATCCGGCTCGACCGTGCGTTCGAGGACTTTGACGTGGCCACTCACTCCGCTTCGAGTGCCCTCGGTGCCGAGGTGGCGCTGAGTCCAGCCCAGCGCTCGGCGATGGTCTATGTGCTCGACGAAGACCGCCGCGAGCAGATCGTCGAGCGCTCGATCGAGGTGACCTCCGAGCTCGAGGGAGTGGACCTCGTGCTGTGGTTGGCCGGACCCTCGGGCGCGGAGGCCGCGGTGCGCTCGAGCCGCGGCGAGCTGCGGTTCCGGCCCGGGAACGACCTCGAGGACGAGCGGAGTGGCCGCTGGAGCGTCGAGGGTGAGCTGGCCACGCTCGGACTACGCTCCGAGGACGGACGCGTCTGGAGTCCCGAGTATCCGGGGGCTCTGGCTCGAATCTGGTCGGCGCTGAATTGCCCGAACGCCGGCGAGGTCCTGCTCTCGGCCGCCCCGGGCTACGAGTTCGTTGACTGGGGCGGAGCCGACCACGTGGGTGGCGGAAGCCACGGCTCGTTGCACCGCTCGGATTCGCTGGGCGCCCTGCTGTGGTGCGGTACGGGGCCTGAGTCGCGTGATGCCCGCGAGCAGTGGTCGCTGCTCGACATTGCGCCGATCGTGCGCGACCATTTCGGAGTGAACGAGCAGGCCGCTCCGGATTAACGTCGTGGCCATGGGGCGCCGATTCCTTTCCCATGGCCGGTCGCACGCGCTTACCCCCGTCTTACGCCCTCCCGCTAGATTCCCCGCCGATGCCCGAAGAGCTGAGCAGCACCGTCGAGCTCCCGCCCCCGAACCCCGAGCTCTTGACCGCCAGCCCCGAGCTGCCGCCGCACACGATCGAGCTCCCGTTCCACATTCGGGTGCGACACGGCGTGCGTCGTCCCCACAACTGGTTCCAGCTCGGGCGCTTCGGCGCCGTTGGGGCGACCGGTTACTTCATCAACTTGGCCGTGTTCGCCCTATGCGTGCACGCGCTCGGGATCGACTACCGCGTCGCGGCCGTGATCGCCTGGGTGGTCTCGGTCCTGAACAACTTCTGGCTGAACCGGCACTGGACGTTCGGTGCCAAGCAGACGCACCCGGTGCGTCAGGGCATCCGATTCTTCGCGGTCTCGCTGGCCGTGTTCGGCTTCAGCTATGTCGTGCTGGTCGCGCTCGTGAGCGGCGCGGGCTTGCCGAAGGTCGTGGCGCAGGCGATCGCGATCGCCGCCGGCACGCCACTGAACTTCGTCGGGCAGAAGCTTTGGAGCTTCCGGGCTTAGCGCTCGATCACCTCAGGCTCGGCCGGTCTCGCCGCCAGCCGCCAGCCGCGTCCCGGCGCCCGCAGATCCTGACGCCGGCCCTGTTCGCCGCATTGGTCGCGCTGGTGGCGATCCTGGGGGCGCCGGCCGGCGCCCTGGCCGCGACCACGGCGACCACGACGAGTGCGGCGACCACCACGACCACGACGAGTGCTGCGACCACCACCACGGTCGCGACGCTCGCCTCGGGCACGCCGGTCCTTGTGACCTCGCTGAACAAGCCCCCGGCCGGGTTCAGGCTGACCGCGGCCCAGGTGCAGCGGATCGCTGCGGCCAATCCGAAGGTCCGAGCCGAGCTGCGCCGTCACCCCAGAGCGGTTCCCTACGAGTACACCAAGGGTGCCGGTTCCTGGCAGGTCAGCTGGTTCTCGACCGGGCGCCATCAGGTCGAGCTGCTTCAGGTCTACGTCGACGACGCCAGCGGCACGGTGACCGGGGTCTGGACCGGCTTTCAGGTCGCTTGGACGATGGCCCGGGGCTATCCCGGGGCGTTCGGCCGGCGCGTCAATGCCTGGTACGTGTGGGTCCCGCTGTGCGTCCTGTTCGTCGCCCCGTTCTTCCCGTGGCGGCGCCGACCTTCCCTGCTGCACCTCGATCTCCTGATCCTCCTGGGATTCTCGGTCTCGCTGGCCCTGTTCAACCACGCGCAGATCGGATTGTCGGTCCCGCTCGTGTACCCGTTCCTGCTCTATCTGCTGGTGCGGATGCTGCTCCTGGCCTTCGGCCGCGGGCGACCCCGGGCACCGCTGCGCCTGATCGTCCCGGCCTCGTGGCTGGCCGTCGCGGCGATCTTCCTGGTCGGCTTCCGGGTCGGTCTGAACGTCACCAACTCCAACGTGATCGATGTCGGCTATGCGGGCGTGATCGGAGCCAACAAGCTCCTCCACGATCAGCCGCTGTACGGACACTGGCCCAAGGACAACGCGGCCGGCGACACGTACGGACCTGTCAACTACTACGCCTACGTTCCCTTCCGGGCCATCTTCGGATGGAGCGGTACCTGGGACAGTCTGCCGGCGGCGCACGCCGCTGCGATCGCGTTCGATCTGCTCACCCTGCTCGGACTGTTCTTCCTGGGCCGCCGGATCCGCGGACCGACGCTCGGCGTCGTGCTCGCGTACGCGTGGGCGGCGTACCCGTTCACGCTGTGGTCGCTGACTTCGAACACCAACGACACGCTCGTGGCGTTGCTGCTCGTCGTGTGCCTGCTCGTGCTCAGCTCGGCTCCGGCCCGGGGCGTGGCCGGGGCGCTCGCCGGCCTGACCAAGTTCGCGCCCTTGGCTCTGGCCCCGCTGCTGCTGCGAGGCACCGGTTCGTCGTGGCCGCGGAAGCGTTCGATCGTCGCCTACACGCTCGCCTTCGCTGTGACCCTGCTCGTGGCCATGCTGCCCGTCCTGCTCGACGACAACCTCCGCGCCTTCTGGCACGACACGATCGCCTACCAGGCCGGACGGACCTCCCCCTTCTCGGTGTGGGGACTGTGGGGAGGCCTGGGCGTCGAGCAGCACCTGGCCGAGGGCGCGGCGGTGGCGCTCGCCGTCGTCGTCGCGTTCGTGCCCCGCCGGCGCGGCACGATCGAGGTCGCCGCCCTCGGTGCGGCGGTCGTGATCGCGCTGCAGCTCGTGGCCAACTACTGGCTGTATTCCTACATCGTCTGGTTCTTCCCGCTCGTGATCGTCGCGCTGTTCGCGTCGTACCCTGGCCGCGAGCCGCTGCGCGACGAGCCTCGGCCATTCGACGTCCGGAGCGCCGCTCCCAGGAGCATCGAGAGCGTGGTCGTCCGGTGAGGGACATGCACGGCGGCGAGGGTGAGCAATCCGCTGGCGACGCGGGCGCAGAGGTCGGTGATGGTGCGCGTGCCGCTGTCGCCAGGGCGCTCGCCTGTGGAGTTGCTGAGGGACACCAGCGACGGTTATCCGCATATCGCCACGAATCGTCGCGGTGATATGCGAGAAACCGTCGAAAACCGACGCCTATCCGCTCCGCACTCGACCATTCGCGAGTGATAGGCGAGTAAGCGTCGCAGGATCCATAGCCCCGGACGACAGGCTCCCAAGCCAGACCGAACCCAACCGCCAACCCGACCGAACCGGATACTCCCGGCCGTCGGTTTGCCACCACCTAGCAGCCCTAAAGCGTCCGCGCTGCGGGCTCCAGCACCTGCTCGATCTCGGTGGCCCGCATCGGCTCGGTGGCCCGGATCAGCACCGCGTTGAGCCACGGATCCTCGGTCGAGGTCTCGAACTTGGTCGGCATCTTGGTCGTCATCGCTTGCAGGGCCAGCTCGCGCTTGACTCCGATCACGCCGCCACGCGGCCCGGTCATCCCGACGTCGGTGATGTAGGCGGTCCCGCCGGGGAGGATCCGAGCGTCCGCGGTCGGCACGTGGGTGTGCGTGCCCACGACGGCCGTCACGCGGCCGTCGAGGTACCAGCCCATCCCCACCTTCTCGCTGGTCGCCTCGGCGTGCATGTCGACGAGCACGTGGTCGACCTTGCCGTCGAGCGCGTAGAGGGCCGCGTCGGCCTCGGCGAAGGCGGGGCGCCCCGCGTCCATGAACAGGTTTCCCGACAGCGACACGACGCCGAGCCGCACGCCGTTGTGAGCGACCACGCACCAGCCGTGCCCGGGCTGGCTGCGCAGGAAGTTGGCTGGACGCAGGATCCGCTCCTCCTCGTCCAGGTACGCGTAGACGTCACGATGGCGGTAGGTGTGGTTGCCGAGCGTGATCACGTCGATCCCGGCATCGAACAGCTCGCGGGCCACCTTCGGGGTGATGCCGAGTCCCCCGGCCGAGTTCTCGCCGTTGACCACGAGGAAATCGGGTGCGTAGCGCTCGCGCAGCGCGGGCAGGAGTCCCAGCAGGGTCCGCCGGCCGATCCCTCCGACGATGTCGCCGACGAACATGATGCTTACGGGTTTGGTCACGTCTTCTCGACGCTCATACTTCCATCTGCATGCCCTCGAGGTCTCCTTCTGACCGCCCGCGGCCGCTCTCGCCCGAGAGTTCTCCCTCCGAGCAGGAGCCGCCGAGGCCGGTCGCGGTTCCGCCGGTGGTGGTCCCGCGGTGGGTGCAGCTGGTCCTGCTGCCGCTCGCGCTGCTGGGGCTGTGGGCACTCGCTCGCGCCGCCGGCCCGGTCCTGCTGATCCTGATCGCGGCCAGCGTGGTCGCACTGATCCTCAATCCACTGGTGACCATGCTCAACCGGGTGGGGGTCCCGCGCGGCTTGGCCATCCTGCTGATCTACGTGGGCCTGTTCGCGGCCGTGGCCGGGATCGGGGTGCTGCTGTCGGATCCGATCAGCACACAGGTCAGCCACCTGGCCAACGATGTCCCAGGCTTCATCAACCACGCCAACCGCGATTTGGCCAACCTACAGTCGTTCCTGAACCGTCACGGGATCAAGGTCCAGATCCAGCAGCAGGGGCAGACCGCGCTGCAGACGCTCGAGAAGAACGTCCTCAAGGGCTCGGGCAACATCGTCTCGTTCTCGCGCGATGCACTGGGCAAGGTGGTGACGCTCTCCTTCGACCTTGTGCTCGTGCTGGTGCTCTCGATCTACCTGCTCGTCTACGGGCGGGAGATCGGAGACCTGGTCAGACGCCTGATGCCTCCGGGCGACGGAACGCCCGAGGACGACTTCCCCCGGCTCGTGCAGCGGGCGGTGTTCGGCTACGTGCGCGGGCAGCTCCTGTTCAGCCTGATCATGGGCGCGAGCGCCGCGGCCTGCCTGTGGATCATCGGCACGATCGGCATCTTCCCGGCCGGCGCGCACTATGCACTGTTCTTCGGCGCCTTCTACGGGCTGATGGAGCTTGTTCCGTACATCGGGCCGATCCTGGGCGCGCTGCCGGCGGTGCTGGTGGCGCTGTTCAACGACCCGATCAGCGCGATCTGGGTGACGCTCATGTTCGTGGCTCTGCAGCAGCTCGAAGGGCATTTCATCGCGCCCCAGGTCTTCCGGATCTCCCTGCGCATCAACCCCATCCTGATCATCTTGGCGCTGCTGATCGGCTATCAGCTCTACGGGATCGCCGGGGCGCTGGTCGCGCTGCCGGTGGCCGCCGTCCTGCGCGAGACGATCCTGTACCTCCGCCGGCACCTGGTGCTCGAGCCCTGGGCGACGGCCGGGCCGGGGGCGAGGCTGGACGAACCGGCGGCGGAGGACGAATCGCGTGCGCAGGGCCGGCACGTGGGCGACACCGAGCCCGAGCCGGGCAATGGCGCCCCGGCCACGGCGACCCACGAAGCCGCGGAGCCGGCCGAGTCCCCGGCTGCGTACCGGCTGTCCAGGCGCGTCGACCCGCGACGATGAGTCGATGGGTCGTCTGAGGACCGCCTCCGCGGGCGACGCCGTCGCCACGCTCCAAGCCCGTTCGCTGACGAGGCGCTTCGGCGCCCGGGTCGCGCTGAACGCGGTCAGCTTCGAGCTGTACGCCGGCGAGGTCGTGGGGATCATCGGGCCCAACGGTGCGGGCAAGACCACGCTGCTGTCGATCCTCGCCGGTGTGCTGGAGCCGAGCGAGGGTGAGGTCACGCGCTCGCCGCGGGAAACCGGCTGGGTCCCGCAGCAGCCGGCTCTTTACTCCAAGCTGTCGGTGGCCCAGAACCTGCGCCTGTTCGCGCACCTAGAGAAGCTCGCCGATCCCGAGGCCGCGGTGGTCCGGATGCTTCGTGAGACGGGGCTCGAGGATCGGGCGGACGAGCAGGTCGGCCGGCTCTCGGCCGGCAACCGGCAGCGGGTGAACATCGCCATCGGGCTGCTGTCCGAGCCCCCGGTGCTGCTGCTCGACGAGCCGTCGGCTTCGCTGGATCCTCGCCAGCGCGAGCGCCTGTGGGAGTTCATCGGCGCCCTCGCCGGCCGCGGGACGGCCGTGGCCTTCTCCACCCACAACGTGGCCGAGGTCGAGCGCTTTGCCACCCGGGTGCTCGTGCTGGTCGACGGCGAGCTGCTGTTCGGTGGCAGCCCGGCCGGGCTCGAGCGAGCGGTGGGCGGCGACCCGCGCGACCTCGAGGCGGCCTTCGTCCGCTTCCTGCACGACCGCGGTCACTGACGGGACCGGCTGATGCGCTGGCTGTTCGTCAAGGACCTTCAGATCCTGAAGCGCTCACCGATCCTGGTCGGTGTGCTGATCGTCTACCCGATCGCGATCGCCCTGATGATCGGGTTCGCGCTCTCCAGCCCGCCGGGCAAGCCGAAGGTCGCGTTCTACAGCGGGGTCGCACCCGGAAAAGGCCAGATCAAGTTCGGCAATCAGAACATCGACATCTCCCGCTACGCCAACGAGCTGTTCCAGTCGATTCAGCCGATCAAGGTGAGCTCGCCGGCCGAGGCGATCGCCAAGGTCAAGGACGGGGAGGCGGAGGCGGCGCTGATCGTCCCCTCGGACATCGTCTCGGAGATCCAGAGCCTCGTGACCACGGGCGTCGGCACCCCGACCGTGCAGCTGGTCCTCAACACCACCAATCCGCTCGAGCGCCAGTTCGCCGATCAGGCGATCAGCGGACGCCTGAGCCAGGTCGAGCAGGCCGTCTCCAAACAGGTGCTGCGGGTGGCCACGAGCGACCTCCAGAAGGTCCTCCGTGGGGGCACGGTCAACATCGCGGGCCAGACCGTCCCGCTGCTGGGCCTGCGCGTCTCCCGCTCGATCGTCGAGGGAGCGGTTCCCGCGCTCCCGCCGAACTCGCCGCTGCGGCCGGCGCTCCGGCAGGTGGCCGCGTTTGCCGAGCTGGCCATCGAGGGGCTGGGCTTCGCCAGCCCGGTGCTCGGCTCTATCGGGACTCCGCTGACCGTCAAGCAGATCCAGCTGGCCGGCAAGACCACCCCGACCAGGTCGTACGCCGTGGTCATCGCCGTGACCGTGTCGCTGATGTTGATCGCGCTGCTGCTGGCCGCGGGGCTGCTGGCGCTCGAGCGTTCCGAGAACGCCTACTCGAGGCTCGTGCGCGGGCTGGTCGCGCCCACACGCCTGCTCTCCGAGAAGATCACCCTGGCCGGAGCGTGCGCCTGCATCGTCGCGCTCCTGATGACCGCCTTCGTCTCGATCTTCGTGGACCTGGCCTGGGCCCGCTTTGAGCTCTGGGTCCTGGCTCTCGCCTTCGGCGGGGTGGCCTTCGGCGCGCTCGGGGTGGCCATCGGCGGGCTGGCCAGGGAGGTGAGCGCCGCCTCGCTCCTGGCGCTGCTGCTTTCGCTCCCGGTGGCCTTCGTGGCGCTCGTTCCGAGCACCGCGGTTTCCGGGGCGGTGGCCTCGGTGCTCGACGTGATCGCATTCCTCTTCCCGTTCAAGGCCGCGCTCGAAGCCGCGAACAACGCCTTCACCGGGACCGCCCCGGGGGTCCTGGGACCCCTGATCCACCTTGCTGTCCTGACCGTGGTGTTCGCGGCGCTGGCGCGGGTGGCGCTCAGGCGGTTCGCATAGTCCCGCTGGTTGCCCGGCGGGGTTGAGCGGGCCAGGCGACCGCGATATGGTGTGTGCAAAGGACCGGAGGGCGCTTGCCGAGGTATCTGATCGAACGGCAGTTCACGGTAGGTCAGGAACAGATGAACGCAATCGGACGGCGTTCGCGCGACCTTGCCGCTGAGCGCTACCCGTCGATCACGTGGGATCACAGCCACGTGTCCATCGGCGAGGACGGACGCGTCATGACCTTCTGCGTCTACGACGCCCCCAGCGAGGATGTCGTTAGAAGGCACGCGGAGGAACTCGGCTCCCACGAGGTTCTGCGCGTGGCCGAGATCGTGGGGGACGTTACGCCCAACGACTTTCCGCCGTGAGCGGCGCTCCCTCGTCGTCGGCCACTAAGCCCTCCTAAGCGTCCGTCGGCTCGGCTTCGGCGCGGAGGATCTGCACGCGCACGTCCGGGACGTGGACCAGAGCAGCCAGCGCCAGCGCCTGCTTGCGCTGGAGCTCGCGACGGCGCTCGGGCTCCGCGCAGAGCTCGAGGGCCTCTCCGTACAGGGTCGCCGCCTCCTCCTTGGCCCAGCCGCGACCGGCCCGGTCGGCGGCAAGTACCAGGTATTCGAGCGCCCGCTCGCTTTCCCCAGCCTCGCGCCAGTGCTGGGCCAACGCCGTTGCCGTCGCTCCGGCCTCGCCCGTCGCCTGCTCGAGGAACCGCGCCACCGTCGCGTGCAGCTGCTTGCGCCGCGAGCGGGGCACCGTCGCGTAAGCAACGTCGCGGATCAGCACGTGCTTGAAGGCGAACTGGTCCTCGTGCTGGATCCATGACCGTGGCTCCTGCCTGACCAGATCCCGGGACTCGAGTGCGTCGAGCGCCTCCGCCACGGAGCCCCCGTCCTCAGTCATGCGCTCGACAGCGCCGCGCCAGAACACCCTCCCGACGACCGCGGCGTCGAGCAGCACGAGACGCTGCTCGGGTGGGAGCGCGTCCAGCCGCGCCGACACCAGATCACGGATCGTGGTCGGGAGGTTGTCCGCCTTCGAAGCCGGCTGCTCGATCGCCGCCGCGGCGAGCTCTTCGATGAACAGCGGGTTACCCTCCGCCGTCTCGACCACGCGCAGCTCGTGCCGATTGCGGGCGTCGCGCTGCAGCAGCTGGGCCGCGAGCTGGATGGCCTCCGCTCGGCTGAGCGGCTGGAGCGACAGCGCCGTGTAGGCAGGCAGCCCACCTCCCCAGGCGGGCCGGGCGACCAGGAGAGCGGGTCGCGCCAGTGCCACGCACATCAGCGGCACGTCATGAACGCGTGAGGCCAACAGCTCGAGCAGATCGAGCGTCCCGCCATCGGCCCAGTGGACGTCCTCGAACACGAGCAGCGTCGGCCGTTGGCCCGCGAGCGCCTCGGCGAACTGTCTCGCCGCCCGGAAGAGGATCTGCCGGTCGCCGACCTCGTCTCCGCCGACTCCGGTGAGGAGCTCGAGATGCGAAGCGACCTGGTCCGTCGCTTCGTGGACTCCGATGCCCTCGAGAGCATCGCGCAGCTTCTGCTTGGCGCACGGGGCATCATCGCTCGCGAAGATCGCCGCGAACTGTTTGACGTGCTGAGCGAACGGGTCGTAGGGAGTGCTCGCGCCGTAGGGGAGCGAACGCCCTCGGAGGATGCGCGCAGCACGTGGGTCGAGCCGCTCGGCGAACTCGGTGGCCAGGCGCGTCTTGCCGATCCCCGCTTCGCCGAAGATCGTCACGAGATGCGGTCGCCGCTCCTCCACGACTCCGTCGAAGATCCGGCCTAGGGCGGCAAGCTCGTGGGCGCGTCCCAGCATCGGCACCGTGCTCAGCCGGCGCTCGCCGGGTTCCGACCTCGGGCGAATCGCGAGCCAGACCGGAACCGGGTGGAGCTTTCCCTTGACGTCCAGCGGCTCGATCGGCTCGAACTCGAACAGCCCGCGGGTGGCCCGGTAGGTCTCTGCGCCGACGAGGATCCCGTTCGTCGGGGCGGCGCCCTGCATCCGGGAGGCGGTGTTGACGACGTCGCCGGCGATCATCCCCTCCCGGATCTCCCTACTCGTCATTGAGACGATCGCCTCCCCGGTGTTCACGGCGAGGCGCACCTCCAGCTTCAGCTGCGGGTCGGAGGCGTTCATCTCGGCGACGGCACTGCGCACCGCGAGCGCCGCGCGCATCGCCCTCTCGGGGTCGTCGCCGTGGGCGATCGGCACGCCGAAGAAGGCAACCACGGCGTCGCCGATGAACTTCTCGACGGTCCCGCTGAACGCTTCGATCTCGCTCCGCAGCCGGGCGTAGTAACGGTCGAGGATCGCGCGCACATCCTCCGGATCCAGGAGCTCGGCGCGCGCCGTGAACCCCGCCATGTCGGCGAACAGCACGGTCACGATCCGCCGCTCCTCTCTGCTGGTCGCGGAGCCATCGGGCAGCGGAGCGCCGCACCCGTTGCAAAAGCGCGCGCCCTCGGGGTTCTCTAGCCCGCAGCTTGGACAGGCGGACATGGCGCCCTAAGCGTACGACCGCGGCAAGTCAGGGTCAGTCGGCGCGGTGCCGGCTCAACGCGCGTTGACGGTGCGCAAGAAGCCGAACGCGCACAAGGCCGCGACGATCAGGGCGATAATTGGCAGCCCGGCGCCGATCACGCCGGCGAATGCCAGGACGAGGCCGACGACGCCGATCCCGCCGGCCACCGTGCCGCCCACGGCCAGCCGGTAGGCCCGCTGCTCACGTGCTCGCCTCGGGGTGTATCCGCCGCGCTTTTGGATATCCGCCACAGCGTTGAGAGTATCGGACCGAACAGCCCATCAGGGTTTCTGCGTGCCGACGGTCACATTTGCGGCGGGGGGACCGCAGAGGCCCCGCGAGTATGCTCAGGCGTGATGGCGTTTCCGCAGACCCGGTTACGCCGGATGCGCGCGACGCAGGCGTTGCGCGGTCTGGTGCGCGAGACCCACCTGGCGGCCAACGACTTCGTCTACCCGATGTTCGTGGCCCATGGGATCGACCGTCGCGAGCCGATCGAGGCCATGCCGGGCATCGATCGCCTCTCGATTGCCCACGCGGTCGCGGAGGCCGGAGAAGCTGCGGAGTTGGGCATACCGGCCGTCCTCCTGTTCGGTCTCCCCGCGGCCAAGGACGAGGACGGGTCGGGCGCGTGGGATGACGAGGGCGTCGTCCAGCTCGCCACCAGGGCGATCAAGGAGGCCCACCCGGACCTCCTGGTGATCACTGATCTGTGCCTGTGCGAGTACACGAGTCACGGTCACTGTGGGGTGGTCCGGTCCGACGGCAGCATCGACAACGATGCCACCCTCGACCTGCTGGCCCGGACGGCCACGTCGCAGGCGCGGGCCGGCGCGGACGTGATTGCCCCCAGCGACATGATGGATGGCCGGGTGGGCGCGATCCGGGCGGCGTTGGATGAAGAAGGCCACACCGACACCCCGATCCTGGCCTATTCGGCCAAGTTCGCCTCGGCGTTCTACGGGCCGTTCCGCGAGGCCGCCGACTCCGCCCCCGCGTTCGGGGACCGGCGCAGCTACCAGATGGATCCGGCCAACGGCGACGAGGCGCTGCGCGAGGCGCGGCTCGACGTCGAGGAGGGCGCCGACATGGTGATGGTCAAGCCGGCCCTCCCGTATCTAGATCTGGTGCGCCGAGTCAAGGAGGCAACGGGCATGCCGCTCGCCGCATACAACGTCAGTGGCGAATACGCGATGGTCAAGGCCGCGGCGGCGGCGGGCTACGTCGATGAGCGCGCCACCGTGCTCGAGACGCTGACCTGTATCCGTCGGGCCGGAGCCGACGTCGTCATCACCTACCACGCCAAGGACGCCGCACGATGGCTGCAGTAGAGCCGGCAGGCACCGCGGGCGGCTCCGGCCGCTCCCAACACGGCCCCAAGCTCCGCAGCCGCCGGCACGGCGCGGCCATCCCGCTCGACGACCTCGACAAGCGTCTGCTGAACCTCATGCAGGGCGCGTTCCCGATCGCCCCCCGGCCCTACGCCGAGGTGGCGGAGCAGGCCGGCATCACCGAGCAGGAGGCGATCGCCCGGGTGCGGCAGCTGATCGACGAGCGGATCATCCGCCAGGTCACGCCGATCTTCGACACGCGGGCGCTCGGGTATTCCTCGATGCTCGTGGCGGCCAAGGTCGACCCAGAGAACCCCTGGCGAGCCGCCACGGTGATCAACGAGCACCCCGGGGTCTCGCACAACTACCTGCGCAACCACGAGTTCAACATCTGGTTCACGATCGCCACCGAGCCCGACTCACCACTGGGGCTCGAGGGCACGCTCGAGGTGCTCGGCCGGCTCGCGGGCGCCGAGTCGATCCGGCAGCTGCCCACGCTGAAGCTGTTCAAGATTCGGATGGACCTGGAGATGGAGGGCGACACCTCGGCTCTGGCCCAGGCGGTCGAGGTCGCGCCCCCGGCCGAGACCGAGCGCCAGCCCTACGACGACTGGGACATCGCCGTGATCCGCGCCACCCAGGGCGACCTGCCGGTGACCGAGGAGCCCTACGCGCCCGCCGCCCATGTGCTCGACGTAAGGCCCGACGAGCCTGCTGGCGCACCTGCGCCGGATGCAGGAACGCCGGCTGCTTCGGCGCGTAGCGGCGATCCTCTTTCACCGCCGGGCCGGGTTCAGCGCCAACGGGATGGGTGTGTGGCAGGTGCCCGACGAGCGGGTCATGGAGCTCGGGCCGCGCATGGCTGCGTTCCGCGGGATCTCGCACTGCTACCAGCGCCCGACGTACGCGGACTGGCCGTACTCGATCTTCACGATGGCCCACGGGCGCTCCAAGCAGGAGTGCGACGCGATCCTCGATTCGATCGCCGCCGAGACCGGGGTCACGGACCGCGCCACGCTCTACTCCTCGACCGAGTTCAAGAAGATCCGGCTGCTGTATTTCACGGACGACTACCGGGCCTGGGAACGCGAGCACGCCGGGGTATGAAGCGGGCGGTGCCGGCGAGCTCCGATCTCAGGGCTCCGGGACGTGGGCCCCGTGGAGGAGTCCGATGGGCCTGGTAACGAGCCGGTCGAGCGAGCTCTACCAGCGGGCCCGCGACCTGATCCCCGGGGGGGTCAACTCTCCCGTCCGGGCGATGCAGGCGATCGGGCGCGATCCGATCTTCATCGCCAGCGGCGAAGGCTCGAGGATCTTCGACGTCGACGGCAACGAGTACATCGACTGGGTCAGCTCGTGGGGTCCGCTGATCGCCGGGCACGCCCACCCAGCCGTGGTCGACGCCGTTGCCTCGACGGCGTCCGACGGCACGACGTTCGGTGCCCCGACCAAGCGCGAGGTCACCTTTGCCGTGGAGGTCGTCTCACGTGTGCCTTCGCTGGAGATGGTGCGCATGACGTCGGCCGGGACCGAGGCGGCGATGAGCGCGATCCGGCTGGCCCGCGCGGTGACCGGCCGCGAGCACGTGCTGAAGTTCGCCGGGGCCTACCACGGACACGTCGACGGACTGCTCGCTGAGGGCGGGTCGGGTCTGGCGACCCAGGGAATCCCCGCCAGCCCCGGCGTGCCGGCCGCGGTGGCCGAGATGACGGTGATCGTGCCCTGGAACGATCCCACGGCGGTCCTGGAGGCGACCGAGCGCTACGAGCTGGCGGCGATCCTCGTCGAGCCGGTGGCCGCCAACATGGGCGTGGTCCCGCCGCTGGATGGCTTCCTCGCGTTGCTGCGCGAGCGTGCCGACCGGACCGGGGCGCTGCTCGTGTTCGACGAGGTGATCACGGGCTTCCGGGTGGCCCGCGGCGGCGCCCAGGAGCGCTTCGGGGTGATGCCCGACCTGACCATCCTGGGCAAGATCATCGGCGGCGGGCTTCCGGCCGCTGCCTACGGCGGGGCCGCCGTGCTGATGGAGCGGATCGCCCCGGCCGGCAACGTCTACCAGGCCGGGACATTGGCCGGCAACCCGCTCGCCGTCGCCGCCGGATTGGCCACGCTCGAGTTGCTCGATGCCAAGGCGTACGAACGGCTCGACGTGGTGACCACGAGGCTGGCCGACGGCCTGCACCACGCCGCCGACGCCGCGCGGGTCCCCGTCCATGTCCAGAGCATCACCGGTCTGGTCACCCCGTTCTTCTCCGAGGGTCCGGTGGACAACTACGCCGAAGCGGCCGCGTGTGACCTCGAGGCCTACGGCGCCTGGTGCCGCGGTCTCCTGGCCCGCGGGGTCTACCCGCCGCCGTCGCAGTTCGAGGCCTGGTTCCCGTCGCTGGCCCACAGCGACGAAGACATCGACCGGACGCTGGAAGCGGCCAGCGCCGCCTTCGAGGAGCTCGACTGATGCGCGACGCGTTCGTCGCTGCCCTGCGAGCGGAGGGAGGGACCCTCGGCGAGCTGGCCGAGGACCCTCCTGGCGGCGAGCGGGCCGAGCCCGGACCGCCGCAGCGGGCGATTGCCGGTCCCCGCGTTGCCGGCCACGAGGCCGACTACGAGCTCCTGCTCGAGATGATTCTCGAGGGCTCGCTGCTCCATTACGGAAGGCCCCGGGTCGTACGCCCAGAGGATCCCGACCTGGCGCTGCTGGTGGGCGACCAGCTGTATGCCCTCGGCCTCGCTCGGCTGGCCGCGCTTGGTGATCTCGAGGCGGTCACGGTGCTGGCCGACGTGATCTCGCAGCTCGCCCGGGCTCACGCCGAGGAGGACCCGGACCGGATCCAGCGGATCTGGGAGGACGGCGCCGTGGCGATCGGCTGGGGCACCTCGTGACGCTCGTCGCTTTCTTGACGATAGCCTGTCCGGGGCTGTTCAATTCGGCACCTAAAGCCGCGTGAACCACGTGCCCAACCGACGCAAAGCCAAGTCCAAGTACACGCTCGACCGCAACATCCCGGGAGCGTTCGAGGGCGAGACGGTCACGCGCAGGCGCCTGATGGTCGGGGCGGCCAACGGGGCCGGCATCGTCGCGGCGGCGGCGTTCACGCTCCCGGCCCTCGGATTCGCCCTGGCCCCGGTGTTCAAGGCGGCGCCGGTGTTCTGGCAGCCGATCGGCCCCCCGGACGACTTCACCGAAGACAACTACGTCGTGAAGGTGATCACGATCGTGCCCGGGATCGGTGAGGCGGGCAACTCGATTGCCTACGTACGCACGCGCAACCCGGCGATCGACACCGAGCGCGAGGACCAGTACAACCACTGGATTGCCCTCTCGTCGCGCTGCATGCACCTCGGCTGTCCGGTCCGCTGGGTGTCGGCCGCCGCGCGCTTCATCTGCCCGTGCCACGGCGGCGTCTACAACATCCGGGGGCTGGTGGTCGGCGGCCCGCCGGTGCGGCCGCTCGACCGCTTCTACACGCGCCTGAACACCTCGACCGGCCTGGTCGAGCTCGGCCCTCGGTACTCGGTCAACTCCGAGCTCCAGCGCTTCTCCCCGCGCGACCCGGCGGAGCCGCTGGACGGGATCGGCCAGTACCTGTACCCAGCCCGGTGGTCGACCGCTCCGACGATCTAGGGGATAGCCGAAGGTGCCGCGACTGCCCACTCCCAAGATCCTCCAGCCGAGGCCCAAGCCGCCGGGTGAGAACAACGACAACGGCGCGAATCCGGTGGTCGAGGGGACGCTCACGGTCACCGACTGGATCGACGAGCGCACCTCGCTGTCGCCGACGGTCCGCTGGCTGCTGTTCCGCAAGGTCCCGCGGGGCACCAACTGGGCCTACACGCTCGGTTCGGCGACCCTGTTCGCGTTCCTGAACCAGGCGGTCACCGGCGTGTTCCTGGCCATGTACTACCGCCCTGATGTCACCGGCGGCGCGTACGCGTCGATCCGCTACATCAACGACGACGTGTTCGCGGGCCAGCTCGTCCATGCGATGCACAAGTGGGGGGCGTCGGTGATGGTCATCCTGATCTTCCTGCACATGGGGCGGGTGTTCTTCTGGGGCGCCTACAAGTACCCGCGCGAGCTGACCTGGGTGATCGGCGTCGTGCTGCTGATCCTGACCCTGGTGATGTCCTTCACCGGCTACCTGCTGCCGTTCGACCAGCGCTCCTACTGGGCCTCGATCGTGGGCATCAACATCAACGGCACGGGCCCGTTCATCGGCCCGTTCCTGTCGGACTTCCTGCGCGGCGGGCCGGAGTTCGGCGCCACCACGCTGTCGCGCTTCTACGCCATCCACATGCTGCTCGTCCCCGGCGCGATCATCGCGCTGATCGGGGCCCACATCTACCTGGTCTCCAAGCTCGGGACGACCGCTCCGCCGTGGCTCAAGCCCGAGCACGACGACCCCGTGCTCGAGCTCGAGCGCGCACCGCTGTGAGCGGGGACGGTCAGACATGAACCAGGCGCAGAAGGAGGCCTACCTCCGCGAGTACTCGATCATGAAGAGCGAGGGCCACCCGTTCTTCCCGTACGCGGTGGCCAAGGACGCCACGATGGCCTGCATCGTGATGGTCGTGATCATCTTCCTGGCGCTGATGTTCGGGGCCGAGCTGGGGCCGAAGGTCGACCCGACGACGACCACCTACGTGCCCAGGCCCGACTGGTACTTCTACTTCCTGTTCGAGGTCCTGCGGGTGATGCGGAACGTCCCCAAGTTCACCCCCATGGCCACGATCGGGGTGCCGACCATCTGCATGATCCTGCTGTTCCTGCTGCCGTTCTATGACCGCAGCCCCGAGCGCCGGATCGAGCGCCGGCCGATCGCCCTGGCGGCCGGAATCGCGACGATCGCCGCCATGGGCTACCTGACCTACACCGGCGCCAACACGGGTTCGCCTAACTCAGTGGACTTGAAGCCGCCGTCCAACCTCACGGCGGCCCAGAGGCAGGTGTTCATCGCCGGCGCCCTCGTCGTCGGTCAGTCCGGCTGCCTGGCCTGCCATACGCTCGGCTCCAACGGCAACAGCGGCCCGGGCCCGAACCTGACCCACATCGGCGCGCTGCTCCCGCCCCAGGCGATCGCCTCGACCCTCATCAACCCGACCGCGCCGATGCCCTCGTTCAAGAACCTGCCGCCGCAGAAGTTCGCCAGCGTCGTCGGCTTTCTCTCAGAGTTGCAGTAGTCCTCGCCCGGGAGTCATGACGGCGAGCGCACACTCGGCCGAGGTCGGGGTCTCCGGAGGCTCATCCCCGCCGGCCACGCCCGGCGTGCTCGAGGAGGCGCAGGTCCGGGCGATGTTCGACCGCATCGCCGGCTTCTACGACGCGATGAACACGGTCATGACCGCCGGCCTGCACCACCGCTGGCGCCGGCGCGCGGCCGGCCTGGCCGCGGTTCCATACGGAGGGCGGGCGCTCGACGTGGCCACCGGCACTGGCGATCTCGCCTTCGAGCTGGCCCGCCGGGTCGGCCCGCACGGCGAGGTGGTGGCGACCGACTTCTCGGAGCGAATGCTCGAGCTGGCGCGGGCCAAGGGGGATGGAGCGGGCGGGGCGGGTGGGCTCCCCATCAAATTCGAGGTCGCCAACGCCCTGGCGCTCCCCTACGGCGACGCGACGTTCGACGCCGCGACGGTCGGGTTCGGGCTGCGAAACTTCTCCGACCTGGGGCGTGGCGTGCGCGAGATGGTCCGTGTGGTCAGGCCCGGTGGTCGCGTGGTCGTGCTCGAGATCACGACTCCGACGCGACCGCCGCTGTCGTACTTCTTCGACCTGTGGTTCGACCGGTTGGTGCCGGCCCTCGGGCGCCTGGCCGGCGATCCGCAGGCCTACAGCTATTTGCCCCGCTCCGTGCGGCGCTTCCCCGGGCCGCGCGAGCTCGCGGAGGTCATGTGGGCCTGCGGTCTGCGCGACATCCATTACGTCCTGACCGCCGGAGGCATCATCGCGCTCCACGTCGGGGTAGTGTCACCGTCGTGACTTCTGGGGAAGCGCAGGCCGTTGTCGGCTTGGGCGGTGATGCCGTGGCGCGGCTGCTGGACCGAGTCGAGCGGCGCATGGCCGAGCTCACCGGCGCTCACGGCGCCTTGCTGGCCCGCCACGCTGGAGAGACGATCGCCGCCGGGGGCAAGCGCCTGCGCCCGCTGCTTGTGCTGCTGGCCGCCGGCGTGCCCCCGCCCGAGACCGACGGGCTGGTCCGAGCCGCGGTTGCGGTCGAGCTCGTCCACGGCGCCACCCTGATCCACGACGACGTGCTCGACGGCTCCCCGCTCCGACGGGGCCACCCGACCGTGTTCGCAGCCGGCGGCCGCCGCATGGCCACGGCAACGGGCGACCTGCTGTTCTCGCGAGCCTTCTCCGAGCTGGCCGCCACGGGGTCGGTAGCCGCGGTCAGAGTCCTCTCGCGGGCCAGCTGCGAGCTGGCCCAGGGCGAGCTACTGCAGCGCGCGGATGCGTTCGATCCGGCGGTGAGCGTCTTGCGCTATCTCGAGCGCTGCCGGCTCAAGACGGCCGTGCTGTTCAGAGCGGCGTGCGAACTGGGAGCACTCGAGTCAGGCGGACCAGCGGACGGGCTCGGGGGCTTCGGCGAGCAGATCGGGCTCGCCTTTCAGCTCCTGGATGACGTGCTCGACGTCACCGGCCCGCCCGAGCGCACGGGCAAGCCCCGAGGGGCGGATCTGCTCGACGGCACGGTCACGCTTCCCCTGATCGTCGCTCGCGCCCGCGACCCGCAGCTGGCCGCCTACGACCTTCGCGAGCTCCGTACGCCTGCTAACGCGGTGCAGATCTGCGACCGGATCGCGGCCACCGGTGCCCTCCAAGACGCCAGGCAACGGGCTCTTGAGCTCGTCGGGTCGGCCAAGCTCGAGCTCCCGGACCTGCCGGCGCGCCAGCGCGCCGCGCTCGAGTTCGTGGCCGACGGGGTCGTCGAGCGGTATTCCTAGCGCCCTAGAAGTCTTCGGGCAGGATCAGGTCCGCTTCGATCGCCCGCACAAAGCGGTCGATCTCGTCGGCCATGTTGGCCTGGGCCAGGCGCTGGAGATCGGCGAGCATGTCGGCCAGCCCCTCTTCGAGCCGGTCCTCCAGCTCCTCGATCCGGGCCTGGCTGTAGACGCCCTCGGTGGTCCAGCTGCAGTTGGGACAGTTGAGGAGGAGCTCCCACTGGTCCTCGGACGCCTCCGACCACCACAGGGGCTGCACTAGCGGCGAGTCGCACTCCGGGCAGATGTGCAGCGGGCGCGAGTCGACCTCGCCGCCCTGATCGTGGAAGCGGACGACCTCGATCTTCCTGCCGCTGGGCAGAACGATCCGGTGGACCGAGTGTTGGTTGGAATTCTTGTCCACTGTGTCTCTCTCGCCATGCGATGTATCGGCTCAGGCAAAGCAGACCTTGAGTCGATACTTGCCCCAAAGTGCATAACTCACGCTAACCTTGGGCTCCCCAGCTTGGAGGATCCCGAGCATGTTTCGAAACCCCGCCACCGACCTCATAGTCGTCCTCGTCGTCGTGTTGCTGATCTTCGGCCCGAAGCGGCTGCCGCAGCTCGGCAAGGGCCTCGGTCACGGCATGCGGGAGTTCAAGGAAGGGATCACCGGCAGCTCATCCCCCGAAGAGAGCGAGGATGAGCGACCGGCATTGAGCCCGGCCACCCCGGCCCAGACGCCTGCTGCCACGTCGGCGCCCGAGCAGCAGTCGGCCGAGGTGGGATCCTCCGAGAGCCGCTCCTAGCGGCTCGACCCCCGGCGCGACACATGGCGAAGGTGCTCCGGCCGATCGGGCACGAGGACCGGCTGAGCATCGTCGACCATCTCGACGAGCTCCGATCCCGGCTGTTCATCTGCGTGGCCGCACTGGTCGTCGCCTTCGGTCTGTGCTTCTGGCAGAACCAGGCGTTGCTCCACGTGCTCAACCGGGCGCTGCCCGAGGTCTCGGTCACGTCCGGACAGCACGGCTTGGCCGCCGTTCAGGACGAGTCGGCCGCGGAGCGTGCCGGGCTGTTGCAGGCCGCGGCGGCAGACAAAGCCCTGGCCGCGTCGCCCGGCTTCTCGGCTGCCGTTCAGCAGGACTTCCTGACCGCGGCCCGGGGGATGGACAAGGCCGCCAAGGCGCTCCCACGGACTCCCACCGCCCAGGAGAAGCCGATCACGATCGGGGTCGGTGAGCCGTTCACCACCACGCTGACCGTGGCCTTCTACTTCGCGCTGCTGTTCTCGCTTCCGGTCCTGCTCTATGAGGTGTACGCGTTCGTGATCCCGGCGCTGAACGCCAGGGAGCGGCAAGTGGCACTACCCGTCATGTTCGCCGCGCCCGCCTTGTTCATCGTCGGGGGGCTGTTTGCCTACTTCGTCGTCCTGACCCCCGCTGTCCACTTCTTGCAGGGCTACAACAGCGGCAGCTTCGACATCCTCGTCCAGGCCAAGTCGTACTACATGTTCCAGATCCTGACGATGCTGGCCATCGGCCTGGCTTTCCAGCTCCCGCTCGTGCTGCTCGCGCTCCAGCAGGCCGGCATCATCAACAGCCGGACCCTGACCAAGCAGTGGCGCTACGCCGCCGTCATCATCGCCGTGATCGCTGCTGCGCTGCCCGGGCCCGATCCGGTGACCACGGCTTTGGAGACGATCCCGCTGATCGTGCTATATCTGGCCAGTATCGTGTTGCTCAGGATTGCCGACCGCCGTGCCGCGGCCCGTGCCGCCAAGGCGCAGGCCCAGCCGCTCGGCGGTGGCCTGGACCCCACCTAGTTTCTTGCTCTTCGATCTTCGCAGTCGTGGCCGTCGGCGGACGGTGCAGGCGGTTTACCTCGGCCTCGCCGTGATCCTCGGCGGCGGGCTGGTCCTGTTCGGCGTGGGCGCCGGCAACGGTCTCGGCGGCCTGCTCAACGCATTCAGCAACAACGGCTCGGGCAGCAATCAGAACCAGGTCGTCAACCAGCAGGTCACAGCCGCTCAGAAGCAGGTCAACAAAAACCCGACGGACCCGTCGGCATGGGCCGGGCTCGTGCAGGCCCGCTGGACGGTGGCCGGCGAAGGGAGCAATTACGACACGACGACTTCGACCTTCACGACCTCCGGCAAGCAGCAGCTCACGGGCGCAACCCAGGCGTGGCAGCGCTATCTCCAGCTGACCAAGAGCCCCGACCCCGATCTCGCCGTGCTGGCCGCTAGGGCCTACGGGGCACTGGGCGACTACTCCGGCGAAGCCGGTGCTTGGCAGGTCGAGAGTGCGGCCAGCCCGAACGAGGCCAAGGGCTATGAGTGCCTGGCCGTGTCGGCCTACGCGGCCAAGGACACCCGGGTCGGCGACCTGGCCGCGGCGAAGGCCCTGAGCCTCGTCCCCAAGGCCCAGCGCAGCCTGCTTAAGACCGAGATCAACGACGCCAAGACGCAGCCCACGATCGCGCAGCAGTGCTGAGCCGGCCGCCCGCCGTCGCCGCGCGCTGACCGATCGGGGCCGACCCTCCCCGTCCACGGCCCGACAACCTGGCGGGTAACATCGACCAACCCCCTGGGCCGTTAGCTCAACTGGTAGAGCAGGGGACTCTTAATCCCAAGGTTGAAGGTTCGAGTCCTTCACGGCCCACTGGAAAAGCCCCCGTTGAGGCCACGGCGGGGTTCTTGCTTCAGGGACGATTCCGCGGAATCGTTTGGTGTCCCCATTGAAGGAGCACGTCATGGCCGACCCGGCAATCACCGCGTTGATGCATGCCAACCTGCACGAGGTCTTCGGCCAGCGCGATCCCGTCCTCCGCCGTGCGGCGATCGCGCGCACCTACACCGACGACGTCGCGTTCACCGACCATGCCGGCACGATCGTCGGACTCGCGGCCGTCGACGAACGCGTACAGCAGCTCCTCCAAGACGCCCCCGCAGCTTTCGCGTTCGCCACGGACGGGCCCATCTACGTTGACGAAGACACCGCTGCCATGGCCTGGCGCCTGGGACCCCCAGACAGTGAGCCAGTCGCACGTGGTATCGACATCGCGACCCTCAAAGACGGTCGGATCAGCGCGGTTCGGACGCTGCTCACCTAGCTGCTCGCGCCTCCCGCGCCGGGGCTGGCAATGAGCGGGGTCCGCTTTGACCGGTGTTCGCGATCAGCAGGTCGTCGTTTCCTAAACTCCGTGGCGGTGTCCGCCAAGGAGGTTGACGAGTACCTGCAGGGCGTCGATGAGCCGAAGCGCAGCACGCTTCGGGCGCTGCGCGGGGCCATTCTTGAGATCGTCCCAGATGCCGAGCAGGTGATCTCCTACCGCGTGCCCGCCTTCCGGGTGGGCGGCAAGACCGTCGCGGGCTTTGCCGCGTTCAAGGATCATCTGAGCTACCTGCCATTCAGTGGCTCCGTCCTCCCGCAGCTCTCCGATGAGCTTGAGGGCTACACGATGACCAAGAGCGCGCTCCACTTCCCTATCGACCATCCGCTGCCGAAGACCCTCGTGAAGAAACTGGTCGCCGTGCGGCTAGGGGAGGCCGCCGGGGCTCGCACTAGCCAACCTACGCCACGAAGGTAAGGCTCGGCGTCATCCAGGATACCGGCGCGTGTCGCTCGGATCTATCAGAGGGCCTCGATCGCGACGAAGCCCAGATACAGGACTATTAGCGCGCTGGCCGCGCTGCGCCGCATCCCCCGGGGGCTGGCCAGCAGCATGATGGCCACGACAGTCATACCCAGGAGCCATGCGAGTTCGAGCTTCGCGGTCATCGTCACCACTCCGAGCGACGTGAACAGGGCGGGCACCAGCACGCCGACGCCGAGGTTGAGCGAGTTGCTGTTGAACGTTTCGCCCACGAGCGCAGCGCCGCGACCCGCGAGCCCGAGACGCACCGCGGTGATCGCGTTGGGCAGGCTGGTCAACGGCGCGAGGATGAGCACTCCCAGAACCCCTGTGGAGATGTGCCAGTCCCCACCCAACGCGAGCGCGGCCTGCACCATGCCGGCGCTGCCCGCGAGGATCAGGGCAACGTCGACCGCGATCAGACCGAGCAGGTGATGCGCTGGGTCGGACGGCCGCGTGCCGGATCGCTGCGGTCGGGGTCGTTGGTCGAGGAAGCCCGCCAGGCGGCCGACGACATGGTGCGCGCGCCGCCGGCGAGCCAGCAGCTCCGATCCGCCGATCACGATCACCAGGTACGGGACAGCCACGGCGGCGCCCAGCGCCACGCCGGCTGGCGGTGCCAGCCAGCCGAGCAAAACGGCCGCGGCGATCGACGTGATCGCGACCCCGGTCAGTCCCTCGAGTAGCAGCGCTTCCCGGGGCAAGATGACCGAGCCCGCGAGCAGCCCACTCAAACCGATCATGGCGGCGAGCTGAAAGGCGTTCGAGCCCACGAGCACGCCGACGCCCACGCTATGGGCACCCCGGATCACCGCGTATAGCGCGGAGGAGATGTTCGGGCCGTCCGCGGCCAGCGCGGTCAGCAGCCCGATCAGCGCCTCGGGGAAACCAAACCGGATCCCGAGCTGATCGAGCCTTCGCGCGAACAACCGCGCCGCCACCAGCGTGACCGCCAGCGACGCTGCGAACACCGGGATCGCCACGACCGCAGCCAGCGCCGATCACACCTTTGCGCCAGGTCCGTCGGAGATGAAGGCCGGAAGCAACACGGACGCCCTCGCTGGGTCGACGACACTGCGCCGACCAGACTTCCCGGCTCACCAGCTCAGGATCCTAACGCCCGACGCGTCGGCACGAGCGCCACCGGCGAGTCCGTTGGGGAGCGCGCCGTCTCGGTTCTCCGCGCGGAAGGCCCAGACGCCAGCGACCCGTCGTTGCCGCAGCTAAGACGGAGCGGCCACCAGAGTTCCGGGCTCACCACGAGCAGTCGGGTGCCCGTCGCGCCCGTCAGTCGCGGCTACATCGAAGTGGCCGGTTGGACCTGGTGCGGAGATGCGCCCGAAGTCATCGGGCGCCGGGCGCAGAATCAGGACCTCGGCAGGGGCCCGCTCCAACAACCACTCCAAGTCCTCGCCGCTCAGACCCGCGCGCCGGCTGTCGCTCGCTGACACGATGACCCGGTCAAATCGCTCCTGCTCGAGCAGCCTGTGAAGCGCATCGCGGTATGTGCGTCCTCTGGCGGTTCGGGAGTCGACCGGTATTCCCTGTGCCGTCGCCCGCTGCTCGATCGCCTCGATCAGCGGCATCCCGTAGCTGCACTGGGTCGGCAGCGCGGAGTCGAGCGGCAGCTGTCGCGGGACCCGAGCAAGAAACGCTGGAACGATCGTCGCGCCCTCCGCCTTGGCCAACCGTACCGTCGCCTCGAACGCGCGGCGCGAGATCTCCGGGCCTGTGAACGGCAGCAGGATTCGGCGCCCGGCCGGCGGCCGCTCGCGCGCAGGGCGCCGCCCTCGCAGCGCTAGCCAATATCCGGCGGCAACTCCGCCCGCGACCGCCGCGATCACCACGATCACCACGGCGACGCTCACGGCCGACCCTCCGCCTCGTCGCGGTCGCGCCCGAAAACCCGACGCTGCAACCAGCCATCGGCGCGTCGCTGAACACATACGGCCGAGGCACACTTGCGGTGGCCTCTATTTCGAACAACGAGGTGGGTGTGCGATCCAGCCAAACGGCCTCCGATTGGTCGACGAACGTTCAGCCGACCAGTCTTCCCGGCACACCTAGAGCAACCGTACATCGGCGTTTGCCCGCCGCCAAGCGTCTTCACAGAATCTGTATACGGCCGCTGCGCTCGCCAAGCTCGGGGCCGGAAGCAGCGCAGGGCTCGCGACGGATCACGCGTGCACGCTCCATGCGCTCGAACTTTACAGTGTAAAGTCGGCTGCGATGCCGCTCACAGCCGAGTCGACGCCGACGCGCCACGTACGACCATTGAACCGGGCTCTGATCCTCGATGCCGCGGTGTCGCTGATCGAGCAGGAGGGGCCTGGCGCGCTCAGCATGCGCCGCCTGGGTTCACGGTTGGGCGTTGAGGGGATGGCGCTCTACCACCACTTCGACGGCCGAGACGAGCTGCTGGTCGCGATCGGCGATCGGCTCTTGGAGCCGTTGCACGAGCTCGCGCTGGGCGACGATTGGCGCGAGGCGTGCCGGCGGTTTGCGACCGCCTTGCGCGACGTCGCGGTCGCGCATCCAGCCACGTTTCAGCTTGTCGGGCTGCAGCCGCTGGACACGGCGGCGTCGCTGCGGCCGGTGGAGCGGCTGCTTGGAGTGCTCGTTGCGCAGGGCTTCGCCCCGCGCGACGCGCTTGCGATCTACCGGGCGACCGTCAGCTATGCGCGCGGCTACGCGCTGGCCGAGGCAACCGGCTTCACGGTCGACGCCGCGCAGCCCGCAGGACGCCGGCGGCTGGCGGCGCTGTCCCGGAGCGAGTTCCCGATCCTCGCCGGCCGAGCCAAAGAGCTGGCCGCCCTTGACGCCGATGCCGCCTACGAGCTCGGGCTGCGGGCGCTGCTCGCCGGACTCGCGAATCCCGGCCCAGCCGAGCAGATCGGACGCCAGGACCCTCGACCCAGCAAGCGGCGCAGTGATCGCTGACCCCGGGTTCCGTACCGATGCGGGGCGGCAGGCATGACGGAAGGTCGCACCCGGGATTTGCTCAGGCGCGCGTACCGGTTGGCCCGGTCAATCGGAGCGAGCTCCCTCTCGCTGGCAGAGGTCGCGGGTCGGCGCAGTGCTGGGGGTTCGGCCCGGCGACTGTCGGACTGGCTCGCGGCGTCGAAGCTGGGCCTGGCGGTGATGGCGCTGGTCGTGGGGGCCGCGGCAGGGTTGGGCGCGGCCGGGTTTCGCGAGCTGATCTACCTGTTCACCTGGCTGTTCACCGGCCACCAGGCGTTCGGTCAGCAGGGCCACGCCCCGAGCCTGCATTTTCCGTTCCTGGGGATCTGGTTCGTGCTGATCGTCCCGGTGATCGCCGGGGTGATCTACGGGCCGCTGATCCAGCGATACGCCCGGGAGGCGCGCGGGCACGGCGTGCCGGAGGTGATGCTGGCCGTGGCCGAGAACGGCGGACGGATACGACCGCCGGTGACCATCGTCAAGGCACTGGCATCGGCGCTGTGCATCGGCGGCGGCGGGTCGGTCGGCCGGGAGGGGCCGATCGTGCAGATCGGCTCCGCCCTGGCCTCCACGCTGGGTCAACTGGTGAGGATGAGCGAGGGACGGCTGAGGGTGATCGTCGCGTGCGGCGCGGCGGCCGGCATCTCCGCCACTTTCAACGCGCCGCTCACCGGGCTGTTCTTCGGCTTTGAGATCGTCCTGAGGGAGTTCTCGCTCGACGCGCTGACGGCGACGACCCTCTCGGCGGTCACCGCCGATCTGATCAGCCGCGCGTTCTTCGGCGGGGCGCCGTTCTTCACCGGTGTTCCGCACGACCTGAGCGTCACTAACGACTCCAGCTATCTGCTGATCGCGCTGCTCGGGATCACCGCCGGGCTGATCGGCGTGGCGTTCCAGAAGACCCTCTACAAGGGCCAGGACAAGGCCGACGCGCTCTGGGGCAACCGGCCGGAGTGGCTGCGCCCGGTCGCCGGCGGCCTGGTTCTAGGGCTGGTGCTGCTCGTGCTGCCGCAGATGTATGGCGTCGGCTACCCGGTCATGAACAAGGTGTTTGCCAGCCAGTACGTGTTGTGGTTCGTGGTCGTGCTGATGGTGGGCAAGATCCTCGCCGCCAGCCTCACCCTGTGGATCGGCGGATCCGGCGGCGTGTTCGCCCCCTCACTGTTCACCGGCGCCGCGGCCGGGATGGCCTTCGGGGTCATTGTCAATCACCTGTTCGGCGCCGCGGTCGGCCCGCCCGCCCTCTATGGCGTGGTGGCGATGGGCGGCGTGTTCGCCGCCGCCGCGCAAGCGCCGCTGACCGCGATCGCCAGCGTCGCCGAGATGACCGGCAACTTCACTCTCACCCTGCCGATCATGCTGGCCTGTGGAATCGCCGCGCAGCTCGCCAAGCGGCTGGCCTACGGCAGCATCTACACCACCAAGCTTCTGCGGCGCGGGATCGACATCGAGCGCCCGAAGGCCCTCAGCGCGCTGCAGGCCCTCACGGCGCAGGAGGTCATGCAGCCACTCGGCACGCTGAACGGATATCCACAACTGTTGGGAGCCGGGCCAGCAGCCCAGCGCGCGACCGTGGCCAACTCCCAATGGGAACGGCTCGTCGGTCCGGTTACTCTCACCCGCCGACCGCAGGTGCTGTTCGTCGAAGAGGACCTCGAGCAGGCCCGGCGCCAGCTCGTCCTCTACGGCCGCGACGGGCTGCCCGTCATCTCCCGCGACGGGCAGCTGCGGGGCTGGCTGACGCGCGCCGACGTGCTGCGGGCCCTGGCCAACAAGCTCAGCTCCTCCGAGGAGGAGATCGAGGAGGGCGCCGTCGCCGCGGAGTTCGCCGTCAAAGACGCCGACGCCGCAATTCACATCCCTAGCACGCCTCTGCGCGGTTACCAGATGCTCGAGCTGCGGATCCTGTCGCACTCGCCGGCGCGCGGGCGTCGCCTCGCCGAGATCCAGTGGCCGCCCGGCTGCATCGTCGCGGCGCTAACCCAAGGCCGGGAAATCCGCGCCGCGCGCCCCGACCTCGAACTACACCCCGGCGAGCGAGTGATCGTCCTGGCACCCACCGACGAGGACCACGAACACGAGCGACCAACAGCCGCTGCCCACGCCCAACCCTAACCCGTCTCCCACTGGAACGAAGCGGGACCAGCCACTCGTCCGGAGATGCGACCTCTCGGATCGGACGTTCGTCCTTGACTCGATTTGAGTGGATATGCCGTCGGGCGGGCGAGCGGTTTCGGGGTGCTGGAATCGGCGAGCAGGTGGGGTCTACTGAGCGGAGCGCACGTCGTTTCTCAGCGTCGCCTGCCGGCCTCGAGGCTCGGGCGCGTCAAAGCCGGGCGCTGCCTTCGACCCAATCACGACCCCCAGAGCCCGAACGTATCCATCCGAATCGAGTAGGAACGTGTGTTCGTGGCCGGACTAGACTTGATCGCGTGTCGTTCCTCGTCCAACCATCGCTGTTTGGCGCCTTGGGCGAACTCGGGGTCGCCGAACTCGGCGCCGCCGTCGAGCGCCGGCCGCTGTCCGGCGGCGCGTGGGTTGACCTGCGGCCGGGCTTCATCACCGCGGCGGACGAGCTCTTCGATGTGCTGGCCAGCATCGTGCCGTGGCACGAGGAGCGTATGCACATATACGACAGCACCGTGCGGGTCCCGCGGCTCCTGGCCGGCTACGCGGAGGGCGAAGCGCTGCCCCATGCGGTGCTCGACGAGACCCGCTCGGCGCTGAATGCCCACTACGCCGAGGAGCTCGGCGAGCCGTTCGTCAGCGTCGGGCTCTGCCTGTACCGCGACGGTAAGGACAGCGTCGCCTGGCACGGGGACCGCATCGCCCGCGAGAGCCCGGGCGACACGATGGTGGCGATCGTCTCGCTCGGTGCCACGCGACCATTCGGGCTACGGCCGAAGTCGGGCGGCCCGGGACTGCGGTTCCGAGTCGGCCACGGGGACCTGCTTGTGATGGGCGGAAGCTGTCAGCGGACCTGGCTGCACGGCGTCCCCAAGGTAGCCAACTGTCTGGGCGCGCGGATCAGCATCCAATTCCGGCCGCACTGGGGCGACAACCTGGGCAAGCCCTCTGCCGACGGTCGCGACCGCTAGGCGGCGGTACGCGACGCTGTCTCTGATGTCCACCCGGTGGGCGTCGGGCTAGTTGACACGGCGTCTCTGGCAAATCACCAGCTAGCTTCCCGGGCGTGGAGTTCAGTCGCGAGTTGCGTAGCGACGTCCTGGCGGGAGACATCACGCTCTCGGTCCGACTGTGGAAGCGACCGCGGGTCAAGCAGGGCGGCCGTTACCGCGTCGGCCCCGGTGAGATCGAGGTCGACGCCATCGAGCTTGTCCCGTTCGTGGCGATCACCGGGGAGGACGTCCGACGAGCCGGCGAGCCCGACCGCGAGACGCTGCGCCAACGCGCCGCGCACGCCGGCCCGATCGACGAGGACACACTCGTTTACCGAATCGAGTTCCACGCGGTGGGCTCCGCTGACTGAGCGATGCGGCGAATGGCGTCCGGCATCTCTCAGGCCTGGGTGGTGAATTGGCCGTGCAGGCCGAAGGGGATGTGGTGGGGGACGCGGGCGCGGCCGAGCTCGTGCAGGTCTTCGGCGTCGAGCACGAGCAGGAAGGAGCTGCCGGCGGCGGCGTCGAGGACCACCGACAGCAGCACACCGTCATCCTCGCGTCGCGCGTCGGGTGCGGCCACGAATACCGGCTCGCCCGGATAGGTGCCCGGCTCGTGCCAGGTCGCGGTTTCGCGGCGCTCGATGTCGGCTTTTACGATCTGGTCGAGGAAGTCGCCGTGGGTAGCGGCGCCGTTGCCGTACACGTACCGATAGGGCTGGCCGTTGCACTGGCGGTAGTTGATCCGCGGCAGCTCGAGGCCGATGTCGGCAAGCCGCTCCGACCGAACGCGGCCGGTGCCGAGGTGCAGGCCGTAGCGGCGCAGCTGTGGGTCGGGCAGTCGCGGGTTGGGCTCCCGCAGCCGCTTCAGGTACAGCGCCCGGACGATCTCGGCGTCGTCGTAGGCGCAGACGTCGATCACCACCTCGCCGCCCTGTTCGAACGCGTTGACGTGGTGAAAGGCAAAGAACGCCTCGGACTCGTAGGTGCCGCGCAGCCTGCCGCTCTGCAGATCGATCACGCGAAAGCGCGTGCCGCGCTCGGGGCGCCAGCGGTAGTTCTCGATGAACGGGCGACCGGAGAGCGGGATCGCGACCGGGACGACGACCAGCGGGAACTCGACCAGCACCACGTAGCGCTCGGTGATCGCGAAGCTGTGCATGTAGGCCGGGCGCCGCGCCGGGAGCTTGGCGATCATCCGGCGACCGCCGCCGGGCGGCTGCGCGTACACCCGGTAGGTCGTATGAGGCCCGAAGTGGGTCGCGTAGCCGACCAGCTCGCCGGTGCGAGGATGCCGGTGTGGGTGCGCGGAGCACAGCTGCCCGGGCGCCGGCTGACCGACCCCGAGCGTCTCGAGCGTCTGCGGGTCGAAGACCACCGGCAGCGGCGTCTCGGTCATTGCCAGAAAGTCGTCGCCAGACCGGATCACGTTGACATTGGCGTTATCGCCGAACTGCGGCGGGGTGAGCGCCGTCACCACGCGCCCGAACAGCGACCGGCAGGGGTCGGTGGCGAAGTCCGAGTACGCGATCCGGCCCTGGTCGCGCGCGGCCAGGTACGCACGGGTCTCGAGGAACCGATTGCGATAAGACACGGCTCCGTCGGCGAACGCAAACCGGTGCAGCATGGCCAGACCCTCGAACCAGTGCGCGTACGAGCGCGCCCCAACCTCGAACTGCGCCGGGCCCGTCCGCAGCAGCGCCCCGGCAAGCCAAGCCGGCAGCCCGCCCTCGACCGGCAGCGAGTCGATCGTCGTCTCCGCCCCGAGGCTCTCAAGGCCCAGGCGGTGGTCGGTGAACGTCGTGAGCATGGTGTAGCCTCGCAAAACATCGATCTATTCTGGATGGATCACACAATACCGTCCAAAATGGACTAAAGCAAGCGCTGAAGCTCAACCCCACCTCCTACATCGTGCTCGGCCTGCTCGAACAGGCCGGCGAGGCCACCCCCTACGAGCTCAAGCGGATGGTCGCGACAAGCGTCGGGAACCTCTGGTCAATGCAGCACGCCCAGCTCTACACCGAGCCCGAACGGCTCGTCGCGGCGGGCCTGGTCTCAGTGCATCGCGAGCACGAAGGCCGACGGCGCAAGCGGTACAAGCTCACCGACGCCGGCCGGAAGGCGCTACACGCCTGGCTGGCCCAGCCCACCAACGAGCTCGCCGAGCTACGCGACCCAGGCCTGCTGCAACTGTTCTTCGGCGCCGACCCGCAAGCCCTCGCCGGCACACAGCTTGAGGCCCACCGCGCCAAGCTTGCCGAGTACGAACAGCTGCGCGCCGCAGCAGCCGGCCAGCCGCGATCCGGACCGCTGCTCGCGCTGGAAGCCGGCATCGGTCACGAACAAGAATGGATCCGCTTCTGGTCCACCCACGAGACAGCCGTTGGCCAACAAACGGCCCGCTTACGCCGGGTGGGCACGCGGCCTCGATCGTCGGTTATCGTGAAGCCATGACGAATTGCCCGTTCCGGGCGCCGGCCAGGTTCGTTGGCGTACGGTGGGGTCTGGCTGCGGGAGCGCATGTCCGTCTCGGCTGAGCATGCAGACGGCTTGACGACTGCCGCACCCAACCGTTGGGCCGTGCTGGCGCTCCTGGGGACCGCGCAGCTGATGGTGGTGCTCGACGCGACGATCGTCAACATCGCGCTGCCCTCAGCCCAACGGGACCTTCGTTTCTCCACGGCCGACCGAGAATGGATCGTGACCGCCTACGCGCTGGCGTTCGGCAGTCTGCTGCTGCTGGGCGGCAAGCTGGGTGACCTGTTCGGACGCAAATGGACGTTCATCGTCGGACTCGGTGGCTTTTCGATCGTGTCGGCAATCGGCGGGGCGTCGCAATCGTTTGACATGCTCGTGAGCGCCCGAGCCCTGCAGGGGATGTTCGGCGCGCTGCTGGCGCCGTCCGCGCTGGGACTGCTGACGGTCACGTTTGCCGGGTCCCCGGACCGGGCGAAGGCGTTCGGGATCTTCGGCGCGATCGCGGGCGGTGGTGCGTCGATCGGTCTCGTCCTCGGCGGGGTGCTCACGCAGTTCCTGTCGTGGCGTTGGTGTTTCTACGTCAACCTGGTTATCGCCGTGCCCACGGCGATCTTTGCGCTACGCCTGCTGGTCAACCAGAGCGACCCCGAGCGGAAGGGCATCGATTTCCCCGGCGTTGTGACCGCTTCGGCAGGGCTGTTCGCGCTCGTCTTCGGGTTCTCCAACGCCGAGACCCATTCCTGGACGGCTCCAGCCACGATCTTCGCGCTGATTGCCAGCCCGGTGCTGCTGACCACCTTCGTCGTCATCGAGAGCCGCGTCAAGGACCCCCTGCTGCCGCTGCACATCGTGCGCGACCGAGCGCGCGGGGGCGCGTACCTCGCCGTCCTTCTCGCTGCCGCGGGCATATTCGCGGTGTTCTTCTTCCTCACGTACTACATGCAGCTGACCCTCAAGTTCTCGCCGTTGACCACGGGCGTGGCCTTCCTGCCGCTGACGGCGGTCCTCGTGGTCACCTCGGTCACCGCGCAGACCCGGGTGCTGCCTCGCACCGGGCCCAAGCCGCTGGTGATGGCCGGCATGACGCTTGGGACGATCGCGATGATCGTGTTCACGCGCTTGACCCCTGGGGCCACTTACGTAGGTCACGTCCTTCCAGGGCTGCTCATCGCAGGAGTGGGGATGGGATGCATCTTCGCCCCCGCGATCGGGACCGCCACCCTCGGCGTCGAGGTCCACGAGACGGGCGTGGCCTCGGCGATGGTCAACACCTCTCAGCAGATCGGCGGCTCAGTCGGGCTCGCGCTGCTGAGCACGGTGTCGGCGAGTGCCGCCGCCAGCTACGCGCTAAGCCACAGCCACATGCCCGGGGTGCTCGGCGCGGCCGCGGTCCATGGCTACACCACGGCGTTCTGGTGGGCGGCCGGAATCTTCGCCACCGGGCTTCTGGTCGCGTTCGTCGTCCTGCCGTGGAGGGCCAAGGGCCACGCCTGCACCCTGAGAGCAGCGCTCGCCCGCGGAATCGCCTACGCCCACCACGGCGACCCGGCGCACGCCGCCGCCGCCGCCAACGGCGGGCAGAGTGCCGGCGCACCCCGCCCACTCGCCGGAAGATCGATCGAGTAACCGGCGCCTGCGCTCAGGCGGAGTCTCTCCTGTGTTCCGGCGCGATGAGCACCGGCCGTTTCGTGTGTGCCGAGAGCGCGTGCGAGACGCTGCCAAGGAGCGCGCTGGTTATGGGCCCACGTCCACGTTGGCCGCAGACGATCACCCGGGCGTCGATCTCTCGGGCGACCTGAGCAATGGTCTTGGCCACTGATCCTTCGGCTTCCTCGATCCGGGCAGTGGCGTTGTAGCCACGCCCGCGGGCACCCGCGGCCCCTTCCTCGGCGATCCGGTGCGCGGTGGCGACTTCTTCCTCGTCGATCTCGCCCTCGTTCGGCACGGCGGTCATCAGCGAACCTCCTCGGGCCAGTTGAATCGCTACGGGCGTCCACACGACCAACACCACGGCATCGGCCGGACGGATGAGGACTTCGATCGCGGCCGCCAGCGCCGATTTCGACCCCTCCGATCCGTCGTAACAGAACAACACCGGTTTATCCATCGTTGAACCTCGTGGTCGTGGTGGTCCTGGTCACTGCCCCGCGGTCGCGGCTCTCAGCGCGTCGAGCGACTCTCGGATGAGTTGCGGCAGGTCTTGCTCGTCGGGCTCGGTGATCCAGCGCTCGAACGCATTTCTGAAGACGACGATTGCGGTCTCGGCGGTCAGGCTCGCAGCCGGCTCGGTGACACCGCGCTGGCGCAATGCCTCGGCGAGCACCGAGGCGAGTGAAGCGAGCTTGATCAGCTCGCGTTCTTGGAGCTCCGCGCTCGCGTCAATGATGGTCTGGCGCCGGCGCGGAAGTTCTCCTCCCTCCTGGATGGCAGCGCCCGCAGCCTCGATGCCCGCAGCTGCCGCGTCGATCGGCGAAAGGCCATCGCGCGCGTTGGCCACAGTGCTGACGAGCAGCTCCTGCAGTTCGCCCGCGCCCGCGAACAGAACCTCGCGCTTGTCGGCGAAGTGCCGAAAGAACGTTCGCTCCGTGAGCCCCGCGCGCTCGGCGATCTCCGCCACTGTGGTCTGTTCGAATCCGCGCTCGCTGTAGAGCTCGAGCGCCGCCTTCATGAGTCGGCCACGTGCGTCGGGTTTCCATCGACCCATGTGCTCGATGCTATCTGACGGCAGCGACTGACATCAGGTGCTACGATGATGACAGTAACTGACATCAGCCGTCTGAGCACGACTTTCGGCAAGGACGGCCACCACCTGGAGGTCTTGTCATGCGTGTATTCGTTCCTGGCGCATCAGGCTGGATCGGCTCCGCGGTCGTTCCCGAGCTGATCGCCGCGGACCATGACGTCGTGGGCCTGGCGCGCTCCGATGCCTCAGCCGAAGCCATCACCGCTGCCGGGGCAGAGGTGCTCCGCGGCAGCCTCGACGACCTCGACGGCCTGCGGGATGCCGCGGCGGCGTCAGACGGAGTGATCCACCTCGCGTTCAAGCACGACCTCGCTTTTTCCGGGGACTTCGAAGGCGCCGCCGCCGCGGATCGCCGCGCCGTCGAGACATTTGGCGAGGCGCTTGCCGGCTCCGGCCGGCCGTTGATCATCGCCTCCGGGACCCTAGGGGTCGCACCGGGGCGGGTGGCGACCGAGCAGGACGGACACGGTTCCAACCCGGCTGTTGCCGCCTGGGGCGCCGGTCCAGAGACCCGGTGGGGGACCGCCGAGCTAACCCTCTCGCTCGCCTCCCGCGGCGTCCGCTCGTCGGTCGTGCGGCTCCCGCCGACGAACCATGGCGACGGCGATCACGGCTTCATCGCGACTCTGGTGGGCATCGCCCGCGAGAAGGGTGTCTCTGGCTATGTCGGAGACGGGGCCAACCGCTGGCCCGCCGTGCACCGGCTCGATTCCGCACGCCTGTTCCGCCTGGCGCTTGACCAGGCACCGGCGGGATCGACGCTGCACGCGGTCGCCGACGAGGGCGTGCCGATCCGCGACATCGCCGAGGTGATCGGGCGGCATCTCAACCTGCCGGTCGTCTCCATCTCACCCGAGGACGCAGCCGAGCACTTCACCTGGCTGGCCGGCTTCCTCGCAGCGGATAGCCCCGCCTCCAGCACCTTCACCCGCGAACTGCTTGGATGGCACCCCACGCATCCCGGGCTCATCGCAGACCTCGATCAAGGACATTACTTTCGGCGGGCGCTCGCGGCTGCTTCCTGATCGAAGCCACTACTACCCAGGCGCTGGTCTTCCTCTCACAGACTGCGCAGGAAATCGAGCAACCCTGAGAAGTACCTGCTCTGGTCGTCGTACATCGCGAGGTGGCTTCCCTCGGGGCAATAGAGGTACTGGCCGAGCGGGAGGCGTTCGGCCATCTCCTCCATGTGTCCGGGGTCCATCGTGTCGTACCGGGCCCCGATGACCAACGCGGGCACCTCGATCGAGGGGAGGTCATCGAACCGGCTCCACTGCGCGAGCTTGGCCTCCCGGCTTATCCCCAGCTCGCTGGGTCCCTGCATCGAGACGTAGATCGCGGGGTTGATGGCGGCGAAGGCTCGCTGGACCGGGTCTGGCCAGTCTTCGAGTGGCAGGCGCAGGATGTGGTGGACGTAGTGGTGCTCGTTGAGGAGCTCCATGTAGCGCGGGTCCTCGATCTCGCCGGCCGCCTCGAGCGCCTCGACCTCGCTCAGCGCGTCCTGATCCATGGCAGGCTTGAGCACGTCTTGGGCGTATGCGTTGTAGGCAGGGACGTCGGACATCATGTTGGAGATGACGAGGCCCTTGAGGCTGGCTGGATGCGCGAGCGCGTACTCGATGGCCAGGATCCCGCCCCACGACTGCCCGTACAACACGAAGTTGTCGCGCTCGAGGCCGAGCGCCTGCCGGACCTGTTCGACTTCGTCGACGAAGCGGTCGAGCTCCCACAACGAGTCCTCGTCGGGCTGGTCGCTGTACGCGGAGCCGAGCTGGTCGTAGTAGTAGTACTCAATGCTGGCGGCCGGGAGGTAGCTGTCGCACGCTTCGAGGTACTCGTGGGTCGCGCCAGGGCCGCCGTGGAGGAGAAGGACTCTCAGCGCCGGGTTATTACCGATCCGCTTGGTCCAGACCTTGAACGCCCCGATCGGCGTTTCGATCGGCACCATGCGCACTCCGCCCGCGAGCAGGTCGTCTCGCCCTGAGTTGTCGAGGTACTCACAGACTGGCTTCATCGAGATCAGACGGGATAGGCGCGCGCGTGAGACCGCTTCGCGTGTCGATCGTAAAGCTTTCCGCCGCCGCTGGTAGTTTCTCCTCGGTGCGGTGATTGGCGTGAGGGAGCATCGGCGTCTGCCTGAGGGGACGGTGACCATGCTGTTCACCGACATCGAGGGCTCGACGCGGCTGCTGCACGAGATCGGGGACCTCTACGGGGAAGTTCTGGGCGAGCATGATCGGCTGCTGAGGTCGGTGTGGTCGGCGCACGGCGGCGTGGTCGTTCACGCCGAAGGCGATGCCTTCTTCGTGGCGTTCCCGGATGCGGGTCAGGCGGTCAAAGCGGCCGCGGCGGCCCAGGTGGCGCTCGGTGCTCACCGCTGGGTCCATGGTGGCCGCTTGCGCGTGCGGATGGGGGTGCACACCGGGGCGGTGCGAGTCATCGACGACGACTACTGGGGAGTCGACGTGCACTATGCGGCCCGACTGTGCGCGGCCGCGAGCGGAGGGCAGGTGCTGCTGAGCGCAGCCACACGCGAGCTTGTGCGCGAGGTTTCGGTTGACGATCTCGGTGAGCACGGTCTGAAGGACTTCACGGTCGCGCGGTCGCTGTTTCATCTCCGGATCGGTGACGCGGGAGCCGATCGGTTCCCGCCGCCGAGGACGCTTGCTCGGGTTCGGACGAACCTGCCGTCCTCGCCAAACGTCCTGATCGGCCGGCAGAGGGAGCTGGCCCAGCTGCGGGAAGATCTGACCGGCGAGGTCAGGCTGCTGACGGTCACGGGCGTCGGCGGAAGCGGCAAGACGCGACTGGCGCTGGCGTCCGGGGCGGATCTCCTCCGATCATTCGGCGACGGAGTGTTCCTGGTCCGATTGGCGCCGGTGGAGCGGCCGGACGACGTGGGCCTGGCGATCGCTAGCGCCCTCGGTGCTCCGATCGAGCACAACCGCGATCCCGAGACCGCGCTCGTCTCCCACCTGGCTGGCCGGGAGATGCTTGTGATCGTCGACAACATGGAGCACGTTCTCGCCGCGGCTCCGTTGCTGTCGAACGTGCTGGAAGGCGCACCAAGAGTGCGGATGCTGGTGACCAGTCAAGCGCCCCTTCGGCTGACCTCCGAGGTGGTCATGCCGCTCGCGCCGCTGGACGTGCCATCCGCCGCGGAACAGGACATCGCTGCCCTCGAGCAGGTCCCGGCGGCCGAGCTCTTTCTCCAGCGCGCCCGGGCGGCGGACGCGTCGTTTGCCCTTACGCCCGGCGACGCGCCGGTGGTGGCCGAACTCTGCCGCCGGCTCGATGGGCTGCCACTCGCGCTCGAGCTCGCCGCCGCGCGCGTCCGGGTCGGCGGACCGCGACGGCTGCTCGCAGCGCTCGAGCGGGGACTCGACGTGCTCGGGTCAGGTGCGCGCGACCTACCCGCGCGCCAGCGCGGCCTCCGAGCCGCACTCGACTACACCGTCTCTCTGCTGGACCGGGAATCACGACAGCTGCTCGGCGCGCTCGGCGTGTTCGCCGGCGCCTGGACGATGGAGCAGGTGGAGACGATGCTCGCCGACGAAGTCGACGTGTGGGAGGCGACGGCGTCGCTGCTCGACTTCGCCTTAATCCGGACACGTGGCGACGGGCGCCTGACGATGGCTGAGCCGGTTCGGGCTTACGCACAGGTCTTGCTCGCCGGCCAGGGTGCCGAGCACAACTGGCGCCATCGTCATGCGCTGATGCTGGCCGAGGAGGCGGAGGCAATTGACGATGAGATCCTCTTTAGAACACCGGCCCTGACGTCGCGGACGATCGAGCTGGCCGATGAGTACAGCTCCGCGATCCGGTGGAGCGCCAACCACGATCGTCATTTGCATGGCAGGCTGGTCGGAGCGCTCGGGGTCCCGTATTACTTCGCGAACCGCG
The DNA here is from genome assembly GCA_963704385.1 of uncultured Solirubrobacterales bacterium. Lineage (GTDB taxonomy): Bacteria > Actinomycetota > Thermoleophilia > Solirubrobacterales > Solirubrobacteraceae > Palsa-465. The sequence continues at coordinate 1,481,160 of OY969904.1, read as the reverse complement.
TGGCCACGATTGAAGAGGAAGTTCTCACGCACCTCCCCATCGTCGACTGCGACGATTCAGCCGCCCGGCTGCATGTGGCACACGCGATGTTGCTCTCTAGCCACGATGATGTCGAAGGGGCATTTGTAACCGTCGGCAAAGCGGCAGCCTGCAGGCGCAGACTCGGCGATCACAGTGCCGAAGCGATTGCGCGTGCCGTGCAGGCACACCTGCTCTACCAATCGGGGGTCCTCGACGATCGCGCCGGCATCCTGCTCAGGGCGGCCGTCAGACTTCCGGGCGTCGAATCTAACCTGCAACTGCGGGCGTTGCTGGAGGGCGAGCTTGCGCTGGATCATCTCGGGTTCGGCCGGACCGAGGAGGCCGATCGCATCGTCTCGGCGATCCTCACCGATTCCCGTCTCGAGGGGTCCTTTATCTCGATGTGTGCGATGGACTGTTCGGGAGACCTGGCGATGGCCAGCCACGAGTACAACGTCGCGCTGGAGCGCTACGCGCAGGTGCTGCGACGGACGCGGGCGATGCCGATCAACGGACTGTTTGCGTGCTCGGGGATCGCCCGGGCACTGGCCGGCCTGGGTCAGGACGCCATCGCCATCGAACTGAACGCAGCGGTCGAAGCCACCATCGACCGGGAGGGCCTGCGCTGGGCATTTGACACTCTCGCGCCACCACCCGAGAGCGAGCTGCAGCTCATCGCTGCCGCCCGCGCCCGTCTCGGCCACCCAGCCACGCACGAAGCGGAGCGGCGCGGGCGAAATCGACAACGCGATGAATTGATCGACCTCGCGCTGGCGTTGGCCGACGAGCACGCAGGAAGCGTCTCCGCCGTCGGCCGCTAGACGGGTCTGGCCCAAGCGTTGGATCCGCTGGGTGAGCGGCTGGGGACTCAGCGACCGAGCACCTCGTCGAGGAACTCGATTGCGCGCGGGTAGGCGTCGAGCTGGTTGGCGAGGCGCGCGAGGCCGTGTCCCTCGTCGTCGTAGATGAGTAGTTCGCAGCGCACATCACGTCGCTCGGGGCTGGCTACGAGCTGCTCGGCCTCGCCGACCGGGACGCGCGGATCGTTGCGACCGTGGATCACCAGCAGTGGCGCGCGGATCGCGTCGACGTGGGTCAGCGGCGACGCCTCGATCAGGAAGTCGCGATCGTGGGCGAGCGACCCGTAGGCGTAGCCCGAGGCCCTCGCCCGGTCTGGAAGACCTCAAGGCCCGGCAACCAGGGCGCCTACGGCAGCGCCCTGGTCACCGGACCTTTTGAGGTTGTCAGCGCTGCTACTTGGTGAAGTACCAGAACTGGGGTTCTAGGAACCCGAGGGCGTTGGCCGAGTAGCCGGCCAGCTTCTTGTCGATCAGCGTGGCGGCGTAGCCTCCGAAGGTGCCGATCTGGGTCGGGCCGAAGATCACCGGGTCCTGTTGACCCACGTACGAAGCGTAGGTGCTCAGGGCGCTGTCCTCGGAGGCCAGCGGGCCGGTGATCGTCTGGCTGATCAGCTGCGTCATCTTCGCGTTGACGTAGCTGCCGGCGTTCGCGGCCGAGCCCGGGTTGTACAGCGGCTCGCCCGTCGGCAGGTACGACGGCCCGTAGATCCAACCCGCGCCCCAGTTCTGGGCCGTCCACTTGCACGACGCCGCGCTGGGCATGCACGGCGCGCCGGTGGCGACCACGGTACTGAACGGGTGCGTGGTCAGGTTGATCGTGATCCCCAGCTTCTTGGCCTGCGAAGCGAGGTCGTTCATCTCGTCCTGGACCGAGACCACGCCCGACTCGTAGTCGATGTTGAACGAGATCCCCTCCCCGCTCTTGATCCCCGGGCCGCACAGCGACGGGTTCGTGCACGTCGTCGTCCCGCCCGGCACCACCTTCCAGCCATGGCTGGTCAGCAGCGAACTCGCCGTCGAGGGCGAGAACGAACACGGCGCGAACGGGATCGCCGACGTGTTCACCAGCGGCGAGGGCGGCGCGAACGGGATCGGGCCGCACGTCGGGTCCGCCGTGTTGTACAGGAACGCCTTGATCCAGCCGTCCTGATCGACCAGGTGCTGCAGCGCGTTGCGGAAGTACGTCTGCTGGAAGATGTACCGGACCGGCTCGCCGCCCGTGGTCGTCGCGTTCGAGTTCAGGTTCAACGGGAAGTAGTTGAACGAGTAGCTCGCCGCCTTGTTGATCGAATACCCCTCCGCGCCCAACGACGACAGCTGCGGGGCGTACTGCGACGGGATGTTCGCGATCGTGGCCGCGCTCGGACCGCCCGACCGGACCGTGTTATAGATCGCCGCCTCGCTCGTATACGGGAGCTCGACCAGCTTGGCGATCGACGGCTTCGGGCTTCCCGACCAGTCCGGATTGGGCACGAACACCGCCTGGCCGTCGGTATTGAAGCTCGTGAGCTTCATCGGCCCGTCGACCACGCTCCACAACGGCGACGTGGCCCAGCTACCCAGATCCTTGGACTGCGTGTCCAGGAACTTGTAGATGGCCGCCGCGCCCGACTTCGTCGTGTCCGGCAGATGCCCGTTATCGGTCGTCGGCGCCGGCTGCGACAGCGACGTGCGATCCCACGCCAACGGCATCGGATACAGCTGCGAGAGCTCGCTGTAGAGCACCCACTCCGGGTCATACGCCTTGTTGAACGTGATCACGAACGTCGACGCGTTCGGCGCCGAATAGCTGACCACGTTATCGGGGAAATACCCCGGCGCGTACCCGCACCACTCCGTCGCCGGCGACGCCTTCATCACATTCATCCAGAACACCAGATCCCGCGCCGACACCGTCTCCCCGTCAGACCACTTATACGGATTGAGCTTGATCGTGTACGTCTTGTCGCCGTTGGACGCCACCGGCGCCTGGCCGATCGAATGGCTGTAGTCGACCGTCGGCCGATAGTTCTCGCCGTAGGTGTACAGCGGGAAATACAGCATGTTCATCAGCTGATCGGCGTTCGTCGTGCTACAGACCTGAAAGTTGTACATCGGGAAGATGTAGTTCGGAGTCGCGTCCGAGCCCTCCGTGAAATACACCGTCCCGCCCGACACCTTCGCCCCCGACCCCGTCGTCGGTGACGTCAACCCCGGACCGCTCGTCGGAACGCTCGACGGCGTCGCCGCCGCCGCCGAACTCGAATTGCTCGACGACGACGACCCACACGCCGCCGCCACCAACACAACCACACCCACTCCCACCAACACCAACAACCTACGACCAAAACTTCCCATGCTCACCATCCTCACAAATCAGAAAGCTGAAATCGTCCACTGCGTGCCGCCGGCTCAGCGTGTCGCGCCGGCCGGAGGCGGTCCGTGGGGCCGGCCCGCAGAACGGCGAAAGCGTTCGGGGCGCGACCTGAGAAGTACGTTTAGACCTCATGCTCCTCGTCCCTGCCTGCGGGCCACCACGGACATTCTCAGCCTTGCATCGCTGATGTCAAGCCGCATCGACCGGCGATAACACATCCTCAATCGACCGGCGGGGTGGCCGTAGCGCCCGTTCCGTGCGCAATGGGGGTTGCGCTGGGCGCTACGGCCGGATGGGCGGCGGGCGTCAGTGCCCGCTCCCAGATCGTTGCCCACTCCGGCTCGCGGCTCAATCGCGCAGCTGCGGTATTCGACGGGCTGTCGGCCCTCGACTGCCGCTGGTACGTTTCGCCCGTGAGCGAGATGGAGAGCGGCGCCGGTCTGGCCATGAGCACGACGTTCGAGCTCCCGGGCCTGGCCGTCAAGGACAACCTCGGGGTCTGCTACGGGCTGGTGGTCAGAAGCATGGGCGTCGTCGGAGGCGTGGCGGCGGGATTCAAGGCCCTGCGCCGGGGTGAGGTCTCGCAATACACGCAGCTGCTGGAGGACAGCCGCCGGCACGCGATCGATCGGATGGTCGAGAACGCCCGGCTCCTTGGCGCCGACGCCGTCGTCGGCGTGCGCTTCGACTCATCGGAGATCGGACAGCAGTTGACGGAGATCGTGGCGTACGGGACCGCGGTTACCGTTGAGCGGGCCGTCTGAAGCAGAGGGCGGCTCGGCTGGGGTCCGCGGGGTTCGGCTGAGCGACGCCGAGCGCGAGGAGGTCGCCGACCTCCTGGCCAGGCACACGGCGGCGGGCCGGCTGACCGTGGACGAACTCGAGCAGCGCGTGGCCTCGCTGTACCGCGCCCGCTCGCGTGAAGAGGCAACGGCGCTGATGCACGATCTGCCGCCCCTTCCGTCATCCCAGCCCCAGCCGCGGACCCGTCGCGGTCGCGGGCACGGCGAGAGTGCCAGCCCACGCGTCGGTTGGATCGCCACCAACGAGCGCTTCCGGGATCCCTCGACCCAGCGGATAATGCGCGTCTGGCTGGACCCGTCAAGCGGCGCCCGGCACTACGTGCCCGACGAGCCCTAGCGTAAGTTCGGCCGGAAGCGCGCGGAGCAGCGCGTTGGAACTCTGGTTCCGGAGTTGACGTATGCGCAACTTTGAGAGCAAAGTTGGCGCTCGGAGGGACTTACCTTTAGGTCAGGCGGACCGATTCGTCGGCGTTCTGGTCAGGGTGAACCAGACCGTCTTGCCGCCCGGCGTTTTGTGATCGACGCCCCACCGCTCTGAGAGCATGTCGACGATCCGAAGGCCGCGCCCGCTCGGCTCGTCGGGGCCGGGCGAGCGCATCGTGGGCGTTCCGCCGCCCCGGTCTTCGACCTCGACCCGGATCTCCTCGGGCGTGCGCCGGATCGTGAGGTGAAAGCTCGTCTTCACGTGCCGGATGCAGTTGGTGGCGAGCTCCGAGACCATCAGCTCGACGGCCTGACGCGCCTCGAGTGGGGTGTCGGCGAGCGCCTCGGTGGCGAACCGTCGGGCAGCTGGAACCGACTGCGGGTCGGCCGGGAAGGTCCGCGTGCGTCTCACGACACCATCCCTAGCGTCTGGGCCAGTCCCATCCCGACGATCACTCTGCGGACGATCGGGGTGGGGTGTCGCAGCTCGAAGTCCTCGACCGCCGCGGCCCACCTCACCCAGAGCGCGATCGCTGAGCTGTCGGCGAACCGCAGGGCCCCGATGTCGACGATCAATCTGGTCGGCGGGGCCGCCAGCGCGGCCGAGACCTCGGCCTCGAGCTCGTCGGCGACGCTCATGTCGAGCTCACCGCTGATGGTCACGACCATGGTCCTCGCCTCGTCCGTGACGACGTCGTAGCTGATCAGGGCCTCGGCCTCTAATTCATCCATCGAAGCCCCAGGATCGCGATGTCGTCGACCGATGGCCCGGATTGCAGGTCGGTCACGAGCTTGCTCAGCAGCTCCGGCAGCCCGACGTCGTTGCCGCTGGCCACGTCGCGCAGGCGCGCCAGCCCTTTGTCGAGATCCTCGCCGCGTTGCTCGACCAGCCCGTCCGTGAACGCGACGAGGGTCGCGGCCCGAGGTGCGGAGATCGTCGTCGACCTGTAGGTTCCGCCCGCCTCGACACCGATCGGAAGGCCGATCTCGCTCTCGATGTAGTAACCGTTCCCGTTCGTGATCAGCAGCGGCGACAGGTGCCCGGCGCTCGTCACGCTTATCTCTCGGCGCTCGATGTCCACCACCGCGCACAGGATCGTGGCCAGCTGGCCGCCGTCGGCAACGTTGATCAGATGCGAGAGCTTGGTCAGGATGTCGGCCGGGGGATCCTGCTGGGCCGCGTAGGCGTGGATTGCGAAGCGCAGCAAGGCCATCGTCGTCGCGGCGTGCAGACCCCGACCGGACACGTCCCCGACGACCAGCAGCAGGCGCCGGTCCTGGAGATCGATCACGTCGTACCAGTCGCCGCCGATGTCCATCCCGCGTTCGCCGGCCTCATATCGTGCGCTGGTCTGCACGCCCGGGATCTGCGGGAGGCGATCGGGAAGCAGGGCGTGCTGGAGGGTCTGGGCGATGCTCCGCTGCTCGGCGTAGAGCCGCTGGATCTCGCTGGCCGTGATCTCGAGCCTGCCGGCCAGCTGTTCGGCCCTGCGGCGGCGCTGGATCAGGCGCAGCGTCCCCACCGCCGCACCGACCGACACGATCGCGCCGACGATCCCGATGATCCACGGCAATCGCTGGGGAAGCGACCCGGACAGGGGCGCTTGGGAGGACATCACGAGGGTCAGGGCGGCGGTCCCGAAGGGCACCGTGTCGGTTCCGGTCCAGCCCCTGGGCGGAGGATCCCCGGTATTCGTCACGAGCAGATCCTGCGGACGCTCGCCAGCCCCGAGATACAGCGCATAGTTCAGCCCGGCGAACTGTGAGCTGCTCTGCAGCCGTGAGCGCCGACTCTTGGGTATCGGGTTCTCGCCGTAGACGGCAAACCCGCCGGGCAATCCGGGGCTGGTGAAGGCAAATCCCAGTCGCGGGTCAGGCAACCCCAGCAGACCGATGACGCTCAGCGCCCGCGTCCGGGCCGCCCGGGAGAAGAACGCGGTCGTGTCGGGCATGGACTGGGTCAGCTCGGGCTGGACGCCGACCACGGCCACCGGCCCCCGTTGCGCAGCCGCCAGGCGCCAGAGCGAGATCGTGGCGAACTGCCCACTCCGGCCCGTGCCCACGTATGGCCTGACGAAGCGCTTGAACCTCGCCACGTTTCCGTTCGTCGCGTCGGCCAGCTCGGCCGCCGAGGCCAGCGGGGTTTCGAGGCCCGGGAGCGACGCGGCCACCAGCGCCCCGGCGTCCCGGACGCGCAGCTTGATCAGCCGCTTCTCGTTGTTCACGAACTGTGATTGGGAGACCAGGACCAGCGTCCCCGTGATCAGGAGGCCGAGGATCAGGGTTGCCGCAGGCAGCAGGTACAACCACGCGCTGCCCATCGACCGGACGTTCACCGGCGCCTCCCCGGCCCCGCCGCCGTCGGGCTCGCTTCGAGCCGGTCGCTCAGGGCCGCCTGAACTCACGAGCGGCGTCCTTTCCAGCCTTTGTCCGGCGAAACGACAAGCGAAAACACGCTCTCTTGTTACGCATCGACAAGGGAACCCCTCCCTGGTCCCGGCCGCAGTCTGCCACACATGAGCCAGAGCGCCTAATGCCCTCGCCGGGTTGCACCGACACTCTTCGTAATGCCGGCGAATGAGCACCACCCCCAGCCGGTTGACGGCCGCGATCGTCGTGAGCCCCGGCGGCCGTTCTATCCTCCGTCCGATGAGTCGAGCCAGGGGACGTGGCCGCCCGGCGGGGGACGGGGCCCGTTAGCGATGCGGGCACTGGCCGCCGGGCGCGCGTCGGCCCTGGTCGCGATGCTGGCGTTCCTGTTTGTGGGCGCCCCCTCAGCCGCGGCCGCCCCGCCGTCGGCGGTCAGGGTGGGGTCCGCCCCGCCCCATCCGGCCCGATCGCGGGTCGTGGGAACGCTGCCCGGCTCGACACCGATCGCGATCACGGTGATGCTTCGTCCGCGTGACCCGTCCGCGCTCGCTGACTACGCCGCTGCGGTCTCGACGCCGGGGTCGGGCCTCTATCGCCGCTACCTGACCGTCGCCGAGTTCCGGCGGCGCTTCGGTCCCACGGCAACCCAGATCAGGTCGGTGGATGACTCGCTCACCGCCCAGGGTCTGGATCCCGGCGCAGTATCGGCGAACGGTCTGGCCATCCCGGTCTCCTCGACCGCCGGCGCGATCGCGCACGCGTTCTCGGTCTCCTTCGAGCAGGTGGCTCTGGCCGGCGGCCGGACGGCGTTCGCCAACGCGCAGGCGCCGCAGTTCGCCGCGTCGGTCGCCGCCGTGATCCAAGGAGTGGCCGGGCTGAGCACGCTGACCCTGGCCAAGCCGCTCGGCGTTCAGGTGACCGGCGGCAGGGTGGGGCTCGCCCCGCGCGTGGTTACCGGGGGCCCGCAGCCGTGCACCACAGCCGTGGATGACGCCCAGGGTCTGGGCGAGTACACGGCCGACCAGATCGCCTCCGCCTACCGGTTCTCGAGCTTGTACGGGGCGGGAGACGAGGGGGGCGGTCAGACGATCGCCCTGTTTGAGCTCGAAGGGAACTTCCCGTCGGACATAACGGCCTACCAGCAGTGTTACGGAACCAGCACGACCGTGACCTATCAGAAGGTCGACGGAGGCGCGTCACGCCCTCAGGCGAGCAACGGCGACGGCCTGGAGACCGAGCTCGACATCGAGAACCTGATCGGGCTGGCGCCGGCGGCGGCCGTGGACGTCTACCAGGCCCCGAACACCGGGGCGGGCCTGATCGACGACTACACCGCGATCATCAGCCAGGACAAGGCCAAGGTGATCTCGACCTCGTGGGGCTCGTGCGAGGCGAACGAGGCTGGGACGAGCATGGCGTCCAGCGAGGACACCCTGTTCCAGGAGGCCGCGACCCAGGGGCAGTCGGTCTTCGCCGCAGCCGGCGACAGTGGATCGGAAGACTGCGGCACGAACTCCCTGGCCGTCGACGACCCCGCCAGCCAGCCCTACGTGACCGGCGTCGGAGGCACGTCTATGCCCGCCCTCGGGCCGCCTCCCACCCAGTCGGTCTGGAACGACGAGTGCGCGGACGGTCCCTGTGGCGGCGGCGGCGGGATCTCGAGCGTGTGGCCGATGCCCTCATACCAGTCCGGCGCCCCCGCGTCCCTGCACGTGATCAACCCGGATTCGTCGGGCTCTCCGTGCGGCGCGGCGGCGGGAAGCTACTGCCGCGAGGTTCCCGATGTGTCGGCCGATGCCGACCCGGCCACGGGCTATCTGATCTATTGGGACGGCAGCTGGACCGGCATCGGTGGTACCAGCGGAGCTGCTCCACTCTGGGCCGCGTTCACGGCGCTGGTGAACGCCTCCACCGGCTGCAACGGGAACGCGATCGGGTTCGCCAATCCGGTGCTGTACGACGCGGCCGCGAGCGGGTACTCGAGCGATTTCAGCGACATCACCTCGGGCAACAACGACATCGCCGGCACCAACGGCGGCGCTTTCCCGGCAGGCAGCGGATACGACATGGCCTCGGGGCTCGGTACGCCGATCGGATCGACGCTGCCGGCCGCCCTGTGCCCGAGCGCCGCCAGCCCGAACACGGTCACGGTCTCCAATCCTGGTAGCCAGACGGCCACCGTCGGCACCCCGGTGAGCCTCCCGATCAGCGCCTCGGACTCCGACGCGAGCGCGACCCTGTCCTACTCGGCCACCGGACTGCCGACGGGCCTTTCGATCGACAGCTCGACCGGCGTGATCTCCGGCACGCCGACCACCGGCGGCAGCTCGACCGTCACCGTCACCGCCACCGATTCGACCGACGCCTCCGGCAGCGCGTCCTTCAACTGGACGGTCGCCGGGCCGCCGACCAGCACCTCGCTGTCGTGCTCTCCAGGTACCGTGCTGGCCGGTAGCACGACCAGCTGCACGGTGACCGTGACGGATGCCGGCACCGGGACGCCGGTGATACCGACGGGGGCGGTCAGCTTCGGCAGCGATGCTCCGGGCGCCTTCTCGGCCACGTCCTGCTCCCTGAGCAACGGCTCCTGTCACGTCAGCTATACGCCGGCGGTGGACGGTCAGCCCGTCGTCACGGCGACCTATGCCGGTGACGGCCAGCCGAGCGCGGGCACCTTCACCGTGACGGTTCCGGCACCACCCTCGGCGGCCACGACCCCGCCCGGGCCGCCAGCCGGCACCCCGTCGCCCAGCCCGGTGCTCGACCCACCCCAGGAGGCCACCCGTGTCGGGATCACCGGTACCCCGAAGGCGGGAGACGTGCTCAGCTGCTCGGCCGGCTCCTGGACCGCAAGCCCGGCCGCGTTCGCCTACCAGTGGACCCGAGACGGCACACCGATCGTTGGGGCGACGTCGTCGACCTACACGGTTCAGGCCATGGACGAGGGCACCACCCTGGCCTGCATCGTGGATGCGGCCAACGCCGCGGGCGTCGGTACGCCGGCGATAAGCGCGGGGCTCAATGTACCCGTCCCGGTCGTGGCCGGATGCCCGGCGGCCACCGGCGCGCTCGCGGGCACCAAACTGGGGCTGATCACGCTGGGCGAGACGCGTACGCGAGCCGACCGTGCCTACGCGCGCAGCAGCAACCGCGGGTCCCGCTACGAGGACTTCTTCTGCCTGACTCCCATCGGGATCCGCGCTGGGTACCCATCGCCCAAGCTGTTGGCCTCGCTTCCGGCGCGGGAGCGTAGGGGCCTCCGAGGGCGGGTGATCTGGATCTCGACCGCGAGCGCGTTCTATGCGCTGGCCGGCGTGAGGCCGGGCGCGAGGATCACCGCGGCGGCACAGGCGCTCAAGCTCGGACGGCCGTTTCCGGTCGGACTGAATACCTGGTACATCGCTCCCGCCGGCCCAGCGACGGCGGTCCTGAAGGTCCGCGGTGGGATTGTCGAGGAGGTCGGGATCGCTGACCGGAAGCTCACGCAGGGCCGCACCGCGCAACGGCGATTCCTAACGTCGTTCTCGTAGGGGAGTCCCGCTCCAGGCTGGCATACTCCCGGCCCGGTGGCCTACGAGACGTTGATCTGGGAGCAGTCCGGGGCCATCGGAAGGCTGACTCTGAACCGCCCGGAGACGCTCAACGCCTGGAACCCCCGGTTCGGCTCGGAGCTCAAGCGGGTGGTCGAGGGCGAGGCAGCGCATAGCTCGGTCCGGGCGGTGCTGATCACGGGCGCCGGACGCGGGTTCTCCTCAGGCGCCGATCTGAAGGCCGGCTTCGACCCGGCCGACGACGGTTTCCCGGACATTCGCAAGGAGCTGGACGACACCTACCACCCGGCCATCGTCGGAGTCCGCCGGCTGCCGAAGCCCGTCGTGGCGGCGGTCAACGGTCCGGCGGTCGGCATCGGCTGCTCTCTCGCCCTGGCCTGCGATCTGGTGATGGCGGCCGAGTCGGCCTACTTCGGCCTGGCCTTCGTCAACATCGGGTTGATGCCCGACGGCGGCTCGACCGCGTTCGTTCCGCCTTCAGTCGGCAAGTCGCGCGCCTTTCAGATGGCGCTGCTCGGCGAGCGGGTTCGCGCACCCCAGGCGCTCGAGTGGGGGTTGGTCAACTGGGTGTATCCGGACGACCGGCTGCTCGAGGAGGCGGCAACGCTGGTGGCACACCTCGCCGCCGGCCCCACACGGTCATACGCCAGCTCCAAGCGGGCGCTCAACCGGTTCATCTACGGGGACCTCGACGGCCAGCTCGAGCTGGAGGCGGAGCTGCAGCACGCGCTGGGTCGGACTCGCGACTTCATGGAGGGCGTCACCGCGTTCGTCGAAAAGCGCCCGCCGGCGTTCAGCGGCGAATAAGGCGCTGGCTAATCTCATCTCGATGGCCTACACCAGCGAGGAAGCGCGCCGGCAGCTGCTCGACGACCTGGCGGCAGCGGTCGATCAGCTCGGCCTTGCCCTGGCCTCGCTCGGCGAAGCCTACGAGGAGGTCGACGAGGTGACGGCCGACAAGCTGGAGCAGGAGTTGTTCCGGCCGGTGCAGGGCGCCTACGGGCGCGCGCGACGCACGCACGCCGAATTCGCGGAGCGCCATGGGATCGAGGCACGCGCGTTCGGGCCTGGATCGCCGGGGCTGCACTCCGCCGACCCCAGGGTCTACCTCGAGCGCGCGATCGACGCCACCGAGCGGGCGGACCACGTAATCGCCGAGATGCAGGATTCCTTGCTGCCGGTCGAGGTCGGGGACCGGGAGTTGCGCGAGGGACTAACCGAAACGCGCGAGCTGATCGGGGCCGTACCGGGCCGCGGACGGCAGCTGTTGCGCACCATTGGCCGCTAGGATTTGCTCGTCGCACGGGCAAGGCTCGTGCGACGGCAGGTTCTTGAAAGGTTCTGCACTTGCTATTCGCCGCATGGCAGGCGGGCCGTTCTCAGGCCCGGTTTTGCGCTCGAGACGGTTTGGGTAGCCCCCCTGGACAGCCCCGTTGCCGGACGTATTTGACACCTCGTCGCGGGCAGTCGTGACTGATTCTCCGACTGTCAGCCTGAAGCTGGACTCGAGCCCCGAGACGCTGACGCTCGTCCGCGGCATGCTCGGGGGCGTCGCCGAGCAGGTGACGCTCGACCCAGAGCTGCTGGATGACCTCAAGACGGCGGTCAGCGAGGCCTGCAACAACGTCGTCATGCACGCCTACGACGGCGGCTCGGGGCCGCTCTGGGTGTGGCTCTACGTCGAGCACGAGGGGATCGAGGTGGTCATCCGAGACCAAGGCCGAGGGATTCCGGTTCTCACCCCCTCCGACGACCGCCTCCAGGGGGTCGGTATTCCGATCATGCGTGCGCTCGCCCAGCAGACTGCGTTTCGCCCGCTCGAGGGGGGCGGGACGGAGGTCTGGATGCAGTTCGCCGGCCAGCGTGACGGTGTGCCGCTGTACACGCTTCCGGGAGCGGCCGCTCCCGAGCAGGATTGGACCGACCGTCTGGCCGGCGACGCGATCGTGTCACTTTCGCCGGTGACCTTCGTCGGCGGAGTCCTGGGCCGGCTCGCCCGGGCGATGGCCGCCCGGGCCCGCTTCTCGCTGGACCGGTTCTCCGACGTCTATCTGGTGACCGACGCACTAGCCGCGCACGCGGTCAGCGCTGCGAACGGACCCCGGATCGGCTTCGGGATCTCCACGGACACGAGGCGACTCGAGCTGACGATCGGACCGTTTCGCGCTGGCGCGAGCTCGAGGCTCTCCGACAGCGAGCACAGCGAGGTCGGCTCCGCACTTCGTCTACTCAGCGACGAGCTCGAGATTCTGCCCCAGGGCGATGCCGAAGTGCTCCACGTCGTGATGCTCGACGGACAGCTGCGAACTCCGGCTCCCGTCTGACCGCGGCGGGGTCCCACCGGCTTAGCCTCCGGTCGGCTAAGGGACCGCGCTCCTCAGCCGTCGGTCAGGAGCTCGTCGGGCGAGTCGACCAGCGTGAGCCGGTCAGCCACGCCGGTCAGGCTGAGAAGCCGCTGGACCTGCTGTGGACCCTTGACGACGCCGAACCGCTGCCCGTTCTCCGTCGCCCGCTGGTGTGCTCTGACCAGCACGCTGAGGCCGGTCGAGTCCATGAACTCGAGCTCGCGGAGATCGACGATCACGAGGCCGGCGCTCGCGGCGGAACCGCGTTCGAGCTCGGTCTCGAGCGCCGGGCTCGACGCCAGGTCGAGCTCTCCGGTCACCCCGATCACGACGGCTTGCGCTCCATCGTGGACTTCGACAGTCAGATTGCTGGGCACGCAGGCGCGAGCGTAGCGGGTTTGGATCGCGGGTAAGCCTAACGGGCAAATGCGAACTTCTCAGAAGGGAGAAGCGATGGTTGCTCTGATCATTCTGCTGCTGATCCTCGCCGTGTTCGGCGGGCTCGGCTTCGCCGCCCACTTCCTGTGGTTCCTGCTGATCGCCGCCCTCGTGCTGTGGGTCATCGGCTTCTTCATCGGCGGCGTCGAGTCCGGCGTCGGCCGTCGCCGCTGGTATGGCCGCTGGTGAGGGACAACTCACCGCCGTGCGGCCGTTGTTGAGCCGCGCGGCGGTTGTTGAGGGTGGCTACGCGCGGAGCGCGTCGGTGAGCTCGCGTAGCCGCTGAAGCGACCGGCGAAGCAACCGAGAGACCTGCATCTGCGAGACGCCGACCCGTTCGGCGATCTCCGACTGGGTCAGGTCCTCCCCAAAGCGCAGGTAGAGGATCTCGCGCTCACGCGCCGGGAGGTGCTTGGCGGCGGCGAAGACGGTGGCCTGCTGGTCGACGAGCGCGAGCCGCTCGTCCTCCTCGCCGAGGCCGTCCAGCCGGCTGCCCTCCTCGTCGTCGCCGGCCACCGGGGCGTCGAGCGAGAGCGCTCCGTAGGCCTCCGCGGTCTGGAGACCCTCGAGGACCTCCTCCTGAGTGATCTCGAGGTACTGCGCCAGGTCATCGACGGTCGGCATCGAGCCGGTCCGGCTGCTGAGCTTGTGCTGAGCGTCGGTGATCCTGCGGGCGCGCTCCTGGGCGCCTCGGTCGACGTGGAGAGCCCAGGCCGTATCGCGGAAGTAGCGCTTGAGCTCACCGACGATGGTCGGAACCGCGAACGAGCTGAACGCGAAACCGCGCGAGGGATCGAAACGCTCCACCGCCTTGACCAACCCGAGGCTGGCCACCTGCACCAGATCCTCGTATGGCTCGCTCGATTGCACGTACCGCCGGGCGAGCTTACGCGCCAGGGGCAGGAACCGTTCGATCAGCTCATCACGGGCAACACGATCCCTGTCGCGCTGCCAGCGCTCGAACAGCAGGGTGGAGTCGACGGTATGCGACGGCATACCCACCCTCGAGGTCACCGTCATTCGGGATACCTCCACGGGTTGCAGACCGAACACGTTTCTATCACAGCCGTGGCGCAGAGGGAAGTGGGGACCGTTCGTGGCCCGGTGGATCGCACCGGCGATGGTCGAACCTGACAGGTAGCTGTCAAGCCCGCGCTGGCCGGTGTAGCCCCGCGTGACCGCGGGCTTTATCGTCGGCTGTTGCGTGGCGGGGTACGATATTCGTGGGCTTCGTGGGGTTCTTCCGGACAAGGCTGGGTCGAAAGCACGCGTCGATGGCGACGCGTAACCCGGTTGCACGGACCGAGGAGCTGAACGTCGAGGAGATCGACGATGAGGTGCTGGTCTACGATCACCGCCGCGACCACGCCCACTGTCTCTGCTCGGCGGCCGCTCGGGTATGGCGAGCCTGCGATGGCACGAGGACGGTGAAGCAGCTGAGCGTTGCGCTTGCGCTCGAGGAGGGGACCGTGGCGCGCGCGCTCGAGGAGCTGGGGCAGTGCGGCCTGCTCGACGAGGCACCGAGAGGAGAGCTCACGCGCCGTGAGGCGACCACGAAGCTGGCGCGAGTGGGGGCTGCGGCCGCGAGCGCTCCGCTGATCTATTCGATTGTCGCGCCCACGCCCGCCCTGGCGCAGAGCCAAGCGTTCTGCAACACGCTCGGCAAATGTGTCGGTAACTGCGGCAACGCTTGCAAGCAAGCCGGCTGTTCCTGCTGCGTCGGCGGAGCGATAAAGCTCTGCACCGCTGACTGCAGTGCGGCGAACTGCCAGAACGCCATCTTCGCGGCGTGCGGCGTCACTATGAATGCCTGTAACAGAATATTTTTCGCCTAATAGCTCGTCGGGCGCCGGACTCGTCGGCGGAAGCGCGACGCCCGCGCTGCCCATACAGGAGCGCGAGCGATATGGACAACGTGGGCCGCCGCGGTCAGGGCTCGGCTCCCGGCCGCCCACCGGTACTCCCACACGATCCATGCGCGCGGTGGGAGCAGCGACCGTCGCAGCACGTCGAGGCGTTCGCCGAGGGTCCTTGCCCGCGCGAAGCTGTCGAGGTGAAAGGTGCCGCGCGGCCGTTCGTCGCGGTGAGCGATCTCCCACAGCGCCGTGTCGGCGGGCGGGAGACCAAGCTCGCGGGCCAGTGCGGCACCGGCCGGCACGAATGCCAGGCCCGCCGCAAAAGCGTCTGTGGCGCGGAGCTGATGGGCGAGCTGCGCCGCTTGGCACCAGGTCTCCGCGGGCCAGCGCTCGAGCCCGCGCTCGAGATCGCCCACCGCCTTGAGATCGCCCGGTCCGTGCTGCGCCACGTGCAGCGCGAGATGCAGCGCGAGCGCGCCGCGGTCGAGCGTCGGCGTCTGGTGTCCGGCAACCTCGATGAACGCACGTCTGGCGCTGAGCACGCTCCAAGCGAAAGCTGGCCCCGCCTTGCAGCCGTCCAGTCGCCAGTGCAGGTCGATCAGCAGGTTTCCGAGGCCTTCAACGGGGGCTGAGAAGACCTCGGCGTGCAGGGTCCCGGCGACGTCATCGATCCCCCGCGACGCGGTAGCGTTCATAAAGCCCAGGTCCGCGAGCGCGCGTCGCGCGACCGGAAGGTCTTTAGGAGCAATCAGCAGGTCAACGTCGTAATAGCCGCGTGCCTCGCCGCCGCGGTAGAGCGTTCGCGCCAGCGCCGCCCCCTTTAGCAGCAGCGCATCGACCTCAGCCCGGGCCAGCGTTTCCAGCACCCGCACCGCCTCGGCGTCCACCTTGGGCCGGCGAGTGACGGTCCGGCTTCGCGCCGCAAATTCCTCGAGCGCTCTCGCCGTCGCCGCCGTCCGGTCGGGTTCAGCCATCGCCGTTCGCCGTGATGATCGGCAGCGAGGGGACCGCGTCGCTTTGCAGAGCGCGCCGGATCACCGCTTCCGTGATCGCTCGGCTCGAGTGCGTGCTGCTGCCGATTCTGCCATCGGGCCGGACGATCACGACCGATGGCGTCGCCGCCAGGCGGTATGCGTCGGATACCTCGTTGCCGTCCTGTACGAGCACATTCCCCAGGCCATGCCGTTCGGACAGGAGCCGATTCTCACGCTTCGTCCCGGTACTGAGCAGCGCGATCGTGATCCGCTCGGCCAGCGTCGTCTGCCAGCGGGCGAGATCGGGGAGCATGGCATCGCAGGCACCGCAGCCGGGGCTCACGAAAACCAGCGCCACCTGCCGACCTTGCGCCAGCAGCGTGTCGAGGCTGATCTCTCCGCCGCCTACGCCCGGCAGAGAGAATCCGGGCGCGCGAGCACCGACCGGAAGTCCGGGCGGGAACAGCGCGGACACCTCGCGCGCGCTCCCGAGGTCTCGGCGCAGACGCCGGTTCTCGAACCACAGCCGCACCAGCAGCGCGCCCAGGATCGCGGCGCATAGGCAGGCGCCGATGGCCACGAGCTCGCCGGCAGAGCGCCTGGAGACCCACTCGTCGATCCCCTCGCCGGGCCCATACGTCACGAGCAGCAGTGCGGGCAGAGCCAGGACGGCGTTGCGGACCAATGTGCGGCGGCCCGCCGGGGCCGAGGCGAGCTGACCGAAGCAATGGCAGTCGGGCGCCTCGCCGCGCGACATCGCGCGGGCGATGCCGGCGATGAACAGGAGGAGCAGACACAGACCGGCGATTGCGCCCCAGCGCGCCGATTGCCGGGGGACGAGCGCGATGGCCGCCCCAAGCTCCGCCAGCGGCAGCAGCAGCGCCACCGGCGCGACCGCCCGCTCCGGCAGGCCAAAGCCGGCAAGCGCCCCACGCGCCCCGGGCAGGTCGAGCAGCTTGCCCACCGCCGCCACGGCGAAGACGATCGCCAACAGCAGCCTCGCGGCGAGCGCGACGCCATCCATCGCCTAGGAAGCGTAACCGGTCGCCGTCACGACAAGGTGGCATCATTCCGATCGGTGGCCGCGTCGACGGGTTCCAGGGGCGCATGGAACATCACTTTCGAGTCATTCGGTGTTCGGGTCCGCGTAACCGGCGATACGCCGGAAGTCGTCGAACGCATCCCGTCGATGCTGCCGCCCGGGGCCCAGCCGTGCCCGGCCTCGAGCGCCCAGGAGTCCTTCGCCGTGCTCGCCGGCGACGGCGGCTCCTATCAATTCACGCGCGGTGGCTCTCCCGTGGCGAACGGGCTCGATCTCGAGTTCGCGCTGATGCTGCTCGACAGCCAGCTGAGGATCTACGTGGGGCTCCAGGCCCCGAACAGGATCTTCGTCCACGCCGGGGTCGTCGCGCATCGAGGGCGGGCGATGATCATCCCGGGGTTGAGCTTCGCAGGCAAGACGACGCTCGTGGTCGCGCTCGTGCGCGCCGGCGCGGTGTATTACTCCGACGAGTTCGCGGTCATCGACGAGCGGGGACTCGTCCATCCTTACGCACGGTCGCCGTCGGTTCGCGATCACGCGGGGGTCCAGAGCGAACACCACGTAGACCGCTTCGCCGGAGCGGTGGGCGATGAGCCCCTGCGGATCGGCGCCGTCGTGTTCACTACCTATCGGGCCGGCGCGGAGTGGAAGCCGACACCGCTTTCACCCGGCCGGGGGGTGCTCGCAATGCTCGCGAACACCCTGGCGGCGTTGAAGCGATCGGAGGAAGCGATGCGGGTGATCACGCTTGCAATCGACGGGGCGGTCGTGCTGGAGAGCGAACGTGGAGAAGCGCGGGAGCTTGCACCGCGCCTGCTCGAGCTGGTGTCGTAATGAGGTCGCGATACTGAAGGTCCCCATGCCCGACGCCATCTACTCCTCGCCCCTCGCGCAGCGGCTTGCGCCGGGCCTACTGGAGCGCTTCCAACGCTATGTGCGGATCGACACGCAATCCCGCCGCGGGCGCACCTCTTCACCCAGCACGCCGGGGCAGCTCGAGCTCGGGCGGCTGCTGGTGGCCGAGCTGCGCCAAGCCGGTCTCGCCGACGCTGCGCTCGATGAGCACGGATACGTGACCGCGACCCTGGACGCCGCCGGCGACAGGGCCGACGGCGCCGTGGTCGGCCTGATCGCGCATCTGGACACGAGCCCAGACGCCCCCGGACATGGCGTCGAGCCACTCGTGCACTCCGCCTACGACGGCGGCCGGATCACGCTCCCGCTGGGAGGGACGAAGCTCGACCCCGAGACCATGCCCGAGCTCCTGGACAAGGTCGGCCACGACCTGGTCACGGCCAGCGGCGACACCCTGCTGGGCGCCGACGACAAGGCCGGCGTGGCGGCGATCATGACCGCCGTCACGTGGCTGGCCGGCGAACCGGAGCTGCCACGCCCGACCCTGCGCGTCTGCTTCACCCCGGACGAGGAGATCGGCGAGGGCGCGACGCTGTTCGACCTGGACCGCTTCGGCGCGGCCTGCGCCTACACGGTCGACGGCTCGGAGCTCGGCGAGGTCCAGGACGAGAGCTTCAGCGCCGTGGAGGCGATCATCACGGTCCGGGGGGTCGACGTGCATCCCGGCCAGGCGACCGGGAAGCTCGTCAACGCGCTGCGGTTGGCCAGCCGGATCGTGGCCTCGCTGCCCGACTCTCTCACCCCGGAGGCGACCGGGGAGCGCGGAGGGTTCATCCACCCGTACGAGCTGACGGGGACGGCTTCGGAGGCCCGGATTGCGCTGATCGTGCGCGACTTCGACGAGCAGCAGCTCGAATCTCACGTGGCGGTTCTGCGGCGAACCGCTGAGGATGTGGTAGGTGCACACCCCACCGCAAAGCTCGACATCGATGTCCACCGTCAGTACAGCAACATGCGCCGATTCATCGAACGGGCGCCCGAGGTCGTGGCGGCGGCCGAAGCGGCGATCCGGGCCGCGGGGGTGGAGCCGATCCGCAAGCCCATCCGCGGCGGGACCGACGGGTCACGGCTGAGCGAGATGGGGCTGCCGACGCCGAACCTCTTCACCGGCGGCCACGAATACCACTCGGTCCGGGAGTGGGCCTCGGTCAACGACATGGCCGCGGCGGCGGCGACCATCGTGCGGCTGGCCGAAGTCTGGACGCGCCCAGAATACGTCGTGGCGGCGCGGGCGCTGAGCGAGCGGCGGGCGCGCGAGCCCGCGGGCGAGGCCCGCGGGCCGGACCGACCGCCATCGGGTTAGATTCCCACGGATGTCACCCTCGTTCAGCGCGTCGCTGGCCTCAGTCGACGGAGCGATCATGCTCGCTTCGGCCGCGACCATCCCGGCGACGGATGAGGGCCTGCTGCGCGGGGACGGCGTGTTCGAGGTGATCCGCATCTACGACGGGCGGCCGTTCGCGCTCGAGGAGCACCTGCGTCGGCTGGAGCGATCAGCCCTGAACCTGAGGCTGCCGCTCGACCTGGAAGCGGTCCGGGCGGATGCCAATCGGCTGCTCGCGCACGCCGGCGCCGGCCCAGACCACGAGCAGCTGAGGATCGTCGTGACCCGCGGCGGTCGACGCTTGATGCTGACCGAGCCGCTGTCATCCTCGCCCGAGGCCGTCCGCCTGGCCTCGATCACGTACTCCCCGACTCGGGTCCTGGACGGAGTCAAATCGCTTTCGTATGCGGCCAACATGCTCTGCTCGAGGCTCGCGCGCGAGCGCGGATTCGACGAGGCGCTGCTGGTGACGCCGCACGGCCACGTGCTCGAGGCCCCGACCAGCTCGTTCTTCTGGGTCAAGGACGGCTCGGTCCTGACTCCGCCGCTCGATGAGCACATCCTGGCCTCGATCACGCGCCGGGTCGTGATCGAGCAGACCGCCGCGGTCGAGCGGTCGTGCACGCTGGCGGAGCTGGCCGACGCGGATGAGGCCTTCATCGCGTCGACGACGCGCGAGGTGCAGCCCGTGGCGGCCATCGACGATCGCAAGTTCCAGGCCCCCGGACCAATCACCACCGGGGCCGCCGCGGCGGTCGCGGCCAGGATCCGGTCAGAGCTCGCTGCATGAACGTCCTCACGGTCGTCGGCAACCGCCCGCAGTTCATCAAGGCGGCGGCGGTATCGGGCCCGCTTCGCCGGGCGCACGGAGAAGTCCTGATCCACACCGGTCAGCACTTCGACGAGGAGCTCTCGGGCGTGTTCTTCAGCGAGCTGGGGCTGCCCACCCCCGAGCGCGAGCTCGGGATCAACCGAGGCACGAACACCTCGCAGACGGCCCGCATGCTGACCGCGCTGGAGCCGGTGCTGGCCGAGACCGCCCCCGATGTCGTGCTCGTCTACGGAGACACGAACTCGACCCTCGCCGGCGCGCTGGCCGCGGCCCAGGCGCGTGTTCCCGTGGTCCACGTGGAAGCGGGAATGCGGTCCTTCGACCGCACGATGCCCGAGGAGCTCAACCGGGTCCTGGCCGACCACGCGAGCGCGCTGCTGCTCTGCTCATCCGAGGAGGCGACGGGCAACCTCCGCCGAGAGGGGGTCAGCGGCACGGTCGAGCTGGTCGGGGACGTGATGGTCGACGTCGCCACGAAGGTTCAGCCGCGCGCCCGGACCCGCCTTGATCTCGTCCGAGCGCACGGACTCGAGCCCGGGAGCTACCTGCTGGCCACCGCGCATCGGGCCGGGAACGTCGACGATCCGGTCCGGCTCGGGAAGCTGGTCGAGCTCCTCCTGGCCGTCCCGTATCCGGTGCTCCTCCCGCTGCATCCTCGCACCCATGGACGACTGCGCGCCGCCGGGCTGTTGGAGCGCCTGCAGCGCAGCGAGCGGCTGACCGTGACTCCACCCCTGGGCTACTTCGAGCTCACGGCGCTGCTGTGCAACGCTCACGCGGTCATGACCGACTCCGGCGGACTCCAGAAGGAGGCCTACCTGGCCGGCGTCCGCTGCATCACGTTGCGCTCGGCGACCGAGTGGGTGGAGACGGTGCAGACCGGGTGGAACGCCCTGGTGGACCTTGACGCCGACGCCGCTGTGGCCGCGCTCGAGCGGCAGCCGCCGGGCCAGCGGCCGCCGCTGTACGGGGACGGGCACGCGTCGGAGCGCGTCGTGGCCGCGCTTACACTCCACTTCGGATGAGGTTGCGATGAGCGCGCGTCCCGTTCGCCTCGGCGTGGTCGGACTCGGGTACTGGGGTCCCAACCTGGCCCGGAACTTCGATGCGATCCCGCAGTGCGAGCTGGCGTGGTGCTGCGACGTCTCAGAGTCCGAGCGAGTGCGCATCGCCGAGCGCTTTCCGTCGGCGCGCCTGGCCGAAGACGTCGAAGAGCTGCTGGCCGACCCGGCGCTGGACGCGGTCGCCATCGCCACCCCGGTCCCGACCCACGCCGAGCTTGCGCGGCGCGTGCTCGAGGCCGGCAAGCACTGCTTCGTCGAAAAGCCGCTGGCCCAGTCGGTCGCCGATGCCGAGCTGGCCGTGGCGGCGGCCCGCGAGCGCGGCAACGTGTTGATGGTCGGGCACCTGCTCGAGTACCACCCCGGCGTTCGCAAGCTCAAGGAGCTGACGGACTCGGGGGACCTCGGAGAGATCTATTACATCTACGGCAACCGCCTGAACCTGGGGAAGCTGCGCGCCGACGAGAACGCCCTCTGGAGCCTCGGCGCCCATGACGTGTCCGTCGTCCTGCATCTAGCCGGCGAGGAGCCCTCGGAGGCCGTGGCCCACGGCGAGTCGTATGTCCGCCGAGGGGTGGAGGACGTGGTCTTCTGCTTCCTGCGCTTCCCTTCGGGGCTGTCGGCGCATCTCCATCTCTCCTGGCTGGACCCCCACAAGGAGCGGCGCTTCACGGTCGTCGGGTCGCGCCGGATGGCCACCTTCGACGACATGGCGCTCGAGGGCAAGGTGACCATCTACGACAAGGGCTTCGACGAGGACGCCCGCGGCTACGGCGAGTACATCACCCGCAGCGGGGACATCTTCTCCCCGCGGATCGCCAACCTCGAGCCCCTCCGAGTGGAGTGCGAGCACTTCGTCGACTGTGTCCTGACCGGCGCTCGCCCGCGCTCGGACGGCGAGAGCGGCCTGCGGGTGGTCCGGGTGCTCGAGGAGCTTCAACGCTCACTGGAGGGGGCCCCGGTGGGCGACGCGTCGGCAGCGCGCAAGGAGTAGAAAGCACAGCGATGCAAACCTGGGACGTTCGCGCGCTGGCGATCGAGCCGCACCATCCGCAGGTGCTGCGCTCCGACGACGAGACCCGCGCGATCGCCATCGAGCTGCCCGCCGGCGAGCAGCTCAACGAGCACCAGGTCCACGAGCGCGCGTATCTGTTCGTCATCGACGGGGAGGTCGAGATCTCCCACGACGGTCAGACAGTCACCGGCGGCCCCGGCCTCCTGTCCCATTTCGAGCCCAATGAGCGTCGCACGGTCCGCGCGCTGGCGCAGTCGCGGCTCGTGCTCGTGCTCGCCCCGTGGCCGGGCGTCGGCCACCCGTCGCGGCCGGTCTGAAGCTCGCGCGGGGCACGTACGGGTGAGTCGCAGCCAAGCGATCCGGGGCAGGCGCTCCCCGGCGACTGCGGGCGCGTTTCGCACGAAAATACGGGTGAAACGTCAGGCGAGCGCCCGTGTCTTCGGACCGCACCCACCCTCGCCGAGCGGAGTGTGTCGCGCAATCCACGCCGGGCTGCGCGTGGATGATCCGGGCGGTACCCCTCAGGGCAGCTCGAGCTGGGCGGCGAACTCGCTCGCGCCCTCGCCGGCGCCCATCCAGAGCACGTCGTCGCGACCGGGGCCCACGCCCACCATCACGACGGGGACGCCCACGAACTGGGCGATGAACTGGAGGTACTCGCGGGCGGCGGATGGGAGGTCGTCCTCGGTGCGGCACTCGCGGAGGTCCTCCGGCCAGCCGGCGAGCTCGACGTACTCGCCGGTCGCGTGGTGCAGCATCGTCTGGTGGTAGGGGAAGTGGTCGAACTCGGCCCCTTCGGTCCCACGGTAGCGGGTGCATACCCGCAGGCGGTCGAATCCCGAGAGGACGTCCAGCTTGGTGATCGCGAGCGCGGTCAGGGTGTTGAGCCGGGCCGTGTAGCGCAGCGCCACGAGATCCAGCCAGCCGACCCGCCTGGATCGGCCGGTCGTCGTTCCGTACTCGCCTCCGCGCTCGCGGATCTCGTCGGACAACGATCCGTCGAGTTCGGTCGGGAACGGCCCCGCGCCGACGCGGGTGACGTACGCCTTGGCCACGCCCCAGACCTCGTCGATGTCCTTGGGGCCGACGCCCGCGCCGATGCACGCGGAGCCGGCCACCGGATTGGAGGAGGTGACGAACGGGTACGTGCCGTGGTCGATGTCCAGCAGCGTGCCCTGAGCGCCCTCGAACAGGACGATCTCGCCGCCGTCGAGTCGCTCGTGGACGAGCCGGGTCGTGTCGGCGATCAGCTGCTCGAGCCGATGGCCGTAGTTGAGGTACTCCTCGGTCATCGCCTGGAGGTCGAGCCGCGGGTCCTTGGCGAACGGCCGTAGCGACAGACGCTTGGGTTCGAGCGCGGCGTAGATCTTCTTCTTGAGGATCTTCTCGTCGAGTAGGTCCTGCATGCGGATCCCCAGCCGGGCGGCCTTGTCGGCATAGCACGGTCCGATTCCCCGCCGGGTGGTGCCGATCTGGAGCTTCCCGAGCTTTGCCTCGCCGGCATGGTCGAGCAGGAGGTGGTAGGGCATGATCAGGTGGGCGTTGGCTGAGATGCGAAGCGAGCTGGTGTCGACTCCTCGGCGCCGGAGCTCCTCGAGCTCCTCGGTCAGCACCTTGGGGTCGATCACGACGCCGTTGCCGATCACGCACAGCTTGCCCGGGTGAAGGATCCCCGAGGGGATCAGGTGCAGCTTCCACGTCTGACCGTTGCGGACGATCGTGTGCCCGGCGTTGTTCCCGCCCTGGAAGCGCACGACCACGCTGGCTCGCTCGGCGAGCAGATCGGTCACCTTGCCTTTTCCTTCATCGCCCCACTGGGCGCCGACGATCACGAGTCCTGGCATTGCGAAGGTCAGTGTAGGGATGGGGCGGGCGGGATCTCGGGGGCCGCGCGCGAGGCGAAGCGCAGCGACGAGGCCTGAGTGCCGCTACGGGCGCAGATCCATCCGCCGATCGTGACCAAGGATCGGCAGCTCGTCGCACATCTCGGTCAGCCGCGACACTGTCCGCTCGCTGATCTGTTCGCACAGCTGCTCGCGGTCGAGGATGTTGGTGGTGATCACCACCGAGCGCTGTTCCTCGTAGCGGCCGTTGATGATCGAGTAGAGCTCCTCGAGCACCCAGTCGGTGGTCCGCTCGGCGCCCACATCGTCGATGTGGAGCAGGTCGATCGCGGTCAACCGGTCGAGCAGGTCCACGTGCGAGCGGTCGGACCGATGGGTCTCCCGGATCTCGTTGAGCAGCCGGGGCAGCGAGTAGATCGCGACCGAGCGACCGGCCTCGAGCGCGGCCTTTGACACCAACATGGCCAGCGTGGTCTTGCCCGTCCCAACCGGGCCCATGTACCACAGCCCCCTGCCCGCCTCGAGCCGCTCGTCGATCGTGTCGACGAACCGTCGCGTGGCGGCGACCACGTGCGGCTCGATCTCGGTGACCGGGGGCCGGTCGAAGGCCACGTGCTGGTAGAGCCTGGGGATCACCGCCGACAGGCTGCGCGCCTTGGCCAGCGCGACCCGCTGGGGCCGGCAGCGGCAGTCGTACGCCGTGTTCGTCTCCTCCTCGACCACAAAGCCCGTGCCGTCGCACACGCCGAACGGACACCGGCCGTCCACGCTGCGCAGGGGACCGCTCGCGCTGGCCCGCTGGTCCCCCGCCGTTCGCCGCGTTCGCGATCCGACGCTCATTGCGCGAACCGCTCACCCGCGTAGTTCATGAACTTCGGGTACTCCTTCTGGAAGGTCAGCACGACGTCGCCCACCGGCCCGTTGCGGTGTTTGGCCACGATGATGTCCGCCTCCCCCGGCCGCTCGGAGTCCTTGTCGTAGTACTCCTCGCGGTAGATGAACATGACGAGGTCAGAATCCTGCTCGATTTGCCCCGAGTCGCGTAAGTCCGACAGGATCGGCTTCTTCTCACCGCCGCGCTGCTCGACGGCGCGGCTGAGCTGAGAGAGGGCGATCACGGGGACGTTGAGCTCCCGGGCCAGGCCCTTCAGGCCGCGGGAGATCTGCCCGACCTGTTCGACGCGGCTGTCGACGCGGCCCTCGTGGCGCATCAGCTGGAGGTAGTCGATGATGATCAGCCCGAGGCCGCCCTCGACCTGGTGGTGCAGCCGGCGGGCCTTGGCTCGGACGTCGAGCACGCCCGTGTCGCTGGAGTCATCAACCCACAGCGGCGCCTCGGCCAGCGTCTGGCACGCGGTCAGGATCTTCTGCCAGCGGTTCTCGGCCACGCGACCGCGGCGCAACTCCTCGCCGCGGATCCGGGCCTGGGAGGCGACGAACCGCTGGGCGAGCTCGGACTCGGACATCTCGAGCGAGAACAGGGCCACGGGATAGCCCTTCAGGGCCGCGTTCTCGGCGATGTTGGCTACCAGTGCCGACTTCCCCATCGAGGGGCGGGCGGCGATCACGATCAGGTTGCCGGGCTGGAAGCCCCCGGTCAGCTCGTCCATGTCCTTGAAGCCCGACGGCGTTCCGGTCAGCGGTGTCTTGGCGATCGAGAGCTGGTGGAGCTTGTCGGTCTCCTCGTGCAGGATCTCGGCCACGGAGCGGAACGTCTTCTGGCGCTCGTCCTGGGCGACCTCGAGCACCGAGCGCTCGGCTCGCTCGAGCAGGTCGCGGGCGGGGGCCTCGCGGGACATGACGCTGGCCTGGATCTCATAGGAGGTGGTCAGCAGCGCCCGCAGTTGGGCGTTGTCTCGCACGATCCGTCCGTAGTCGCGGGCGTGCCCGGCGGACGGCACCCACCCTGCGAGCTCGTCGATGGCCTCCACACCTCCGAGCTCCTCGAGCTTGCCGTGCTGGCGCAGCGTCTCGGCCACGGTCAGATGGTCGATTTTTCGATCGCCCTGGTGGAGCTCGATCATGGCCGCGAACACCGCGCCGTGCTGCTCGCGGTAGAAGTGCTCCGGCCGCAGGTGCTCCTCGATCAGGAGCGCGTAAAGGTGCCGTTCGTCCAGCAGCACCGCTCCGAGCACGGACTTCTCGGCCTCGAGGTTGTGCGGCGGGACGGCGATGCTC
The DNA here is from genome assembly GCA_963704385.1 of uncultured Solirubrobacterales bacterium. GTDB lineage: Bacteria > Actinomycetota > Thermoleophilia > Solirubrobacterales > Solirubrobacteraceae > Palsa-465. The sequence goes on along the minus strand of OY969904.1, from coordinate 1,454,952 downwards.
TGGACGGCCATGGTCGGCATCCGAATATAGGTTCGGGGGAGGCGGCAAGGACGCTGCGTTCCCGCAAGCACCGGGGAGTTCGGGGCGGGCACCGTCAGACCGCGAGCCGAACATTCGTCCAGACGTGCGCTCGGACACGTGTCCAGAAGTGGGAACGGTGATCGTCCCGGCTGCCTGGACGAGCCGATGGCCGCGACATGGGTGGCAGGAGGCCTCTTGGGACGCGATGGTTGCGACGCGGCGTCCTCGCTTTCGCACTGGTCCTATTCGCGTCTTTCGGTGCCAGCAGCGCGGCAGCGGCCACGCTGCCGCCGCAGGGCATCTTTGAAGAGTGTGATCTCGACACACAGATGCAGACCTGCGTCCAGCGGCTCCAGGTCATGCATGAGGGCGGACTCCAGATCGTCGTCATCCCGGCCTGGGCCACGTCTCTGACCTCGCTGGCGTCCTACGCGGCTACCGCGCACTCGCTAGGGATGTCAGTGATGTGGCAAATGGCCGGCCCCGGTCCGTTTTGGTGGGATGGCCCCCCGACGAGCACGAGCATGGCCCCCTGGTTCCCAACATTCGCCTCGGCGTGCGGGTGTGACCAAAACGGGCCGCTGCTGTCCTACGTGATCCAGTGGCTCTCGCAGCTGCCGGGGACCTACGGCTACTACGCGGCCGACGTGTTCGACGACACGCTCTCAGGTGGCCAAAGCGCGGTCGCCCAGTATGTGGATCAGATCAAGCAGGTGGATCCGATCCACACGGTGATGATCGGCTCCGCGGACGAGGCCCAGACGCAGCAGTATGTCGGCATCCCCGACGTCGTGGGCGCGGAGATCTACCCGGTAACGACGAGCTCGCTGATGCCTGCGAGCGCAAACCAGGACACGTGGGGCGCAATCGCCCAGGAGGCCAGCGACACCCAGCGCTTCGCGGACGGAGCCGGTAAACAGTCCGCATTCATCCTCCAGGCGTTCACGTGGGGCGACAACCTCGCTGACGGTCAGACGATCGGTGTGTGCTCAGCCAGCGACACCCAGTCGAGCTGCTACTCGAAGCTGATGTACCCGAGCTCTGCCGATCAGCTCCAGCTGCGCAACGAGGTCCTCACCCACGCCCATCCAAAGCTGATCCTGTGGTTCAACTTCTCTGCCACCTATGGTCAGACGGGAGACGACACGTACTCGATCTACCCGACCGGCTCGGAAGCAGCTGCCCGCTGGAGCGGCCTGTCGGCGGCGATCCAGGCGCCGTTCCCGACGAGCTCGACTCCCGCTCACTCGAATCTCGTCAGCGATCGCGACCCGCGCGCGCACACCGCGATCATCCACCACCGCAAGCGTCACCGGAAGCACCACCGCAGGCGGCACCGCAAGCACCGCCGCCGGCGGCCCGCGTAGCGCTCGCCGCTGGCCCAGTTCGCGCGGGCGTCCTACTCGATTAGCAGCGGCGTGCCGATCGACACCAGCTTGGACAGGGCCACGATGTCGGTGTTGCGCAGGCGGATGCAGCCGTGGGATGGGTTGCCGGGGATCAGTGAAGGCTGGTCAGTGCCGTGGAGGCCAACGATCGAGCCGTCGGGGAACTCGGTGTCCTGGGCGTAGTCACTCGTGCCGAATGCCCACGGCCCGTAGAACGGGTCGTCCGACGCGAAGGCCTCCGTGATCCAGAAGTGCCCCGCCGGGGTCGGGGTGCTCGGCTTGCCCACGCCGACCGGGGCCTCGTAGATCTCCCGCCCTGCCCGGTACAGCGTCAGCCGTCTGGCCGCGCGGTCGACGACGATCTGCATATCCGTGTGCTGAAAGGAGTCCAGGGCCCAGCGGGGGACCCAGCCCGTCTTGCCGTTAGGACGCATCGGGACGCGCAGCTCCACCCACAATCCGGATCGGGTGAAGCGCTCGCGCAGAAGCAGGTAGGACTGGAGCGCCTCCCCGTCCGGGGTCTGGAACTGAAGCGTCGTTATCTCGGCGGCATGCCTGGCGGGCGCGACACGGATTGGGACGGTGTCCTGGGCGATGGTCCAGGTGGTATGGGTCGTCTCGTTGGACAGGATCACATCGGGCCGGGAGCGAGCAGCGGTGGCCGCCGCCGCCGATGCAGGGAAGGCGATCGCGGCAAGCAGCCCCACAGCGCCAAGCGCGGCCAGGCAACCAGCAACAGCTCCGGCACCCCTACGGCCGGAGCTGTGCGCCTTAGCTTCGTTCCCCGCGCCCTGCCGAGCCTCGTTCCCCGGGTTCCGGGGAGCTTGGATCCCTATCCCGCGAACCTCGCCCTCCTACCCGGTGAACACCGGCTTGGGGTGACAGATCGAGAAGTGCGCGACGCTCGTACTGGTGTGGGGCTTCGGGCGGGCATCGGTGACCTTCACGGTCACGGTGTACACGCCCGGCGTCAGACCGCTCGTGCCGATCGACACGGTGAGCTTCTTCTTGGTGGGCTTGCCCTTGAACGTAACCGTCTTGACCGACTTCCCTCGGAACGTGACCGTGACCTTCTTGAGGCCCGCGTTGGCGCTGACCGTGATCGGGAAGCTCACCTTCGTTCCCGCGGCGCGACAAGCCACGATCGAGGTCACGACGGCCTTCGGCGGGGTGCACGGCGGTGTGTAGAGCGTCCCGCACAGGGCCTGGCTGGCGTGCGCGCGGGTCCGCGCCTTCCCGGCGGCGAGGCTAGCCGTCGCCGACACGATCGCACCGGCCACAACCAACATCAAGATGATCTTCCGCACGACGCACCACCCCCTATTTGCGGCTTAGCCGCCCTTGGCTAGAACGGCGTGACTCTACCATCAACCGGGCTTTGTCGCGAGTTCTTCAGCAAGGCCAGCCTGTCGAAGACACAGCGAGTGTGGGGATCGATAGCGCGAGAATCGGACGGATCGGCCTGACCGTGCCCCAGATCGAGGGTGCGGCCGGGTGGCTGCTCGGGTTTGCGCCGACGGTGTACCTCGCCCTTTCCGGTGGCGGCTACGACATCATCGCCCGCAGCGAGATCGGGCTCATCGTCTGGTGGATCGTCCTGCTCGGGGCGATCGTGGGGATCCTTCCCCGCCGGCCCTGGCGCCCCCGCGCGCGGATCGCCGTCGGGCTGCTGGCCGGGTTCTTCGCCTGGACCTGGATCGCCACCGGCTGGACGTCGAGCGTCGAGCAGACGCTGGCACAGGCGGGGCTGGTGGCTAGCTATCTCGGGGTGCTGGTGCTGGGGCTGTGCGTGATGACCCGCACGAGCGCGCGCGCGGTGCTGCTCGGACTGGCCTCCGCGATCGCACTCGTGTCGGCACTCGCGGTCCTGTCGAAGCTGGTCCCGTCCTGGTTCCCGACCGACACGACCGCGAACCTCTACGCCACCAGCCGGCTCCGGTACCCGTTCGACTACTCCGACGGGGTGGGCGAGTTCGCCGCGCTTGGGCTTCCTCTGCTCTTCTTCGTCGCGACGGGCGCGCGCACGATCTGGGCCCGAGCGCTCGGCGCTGCGGCGCTCCCGGTCGTTGTGCTGTGCCTCGCTCTGACCGTCTCGCGGGGCGGCATCCTCGCCGCCGTCATCGGGCTGGTGTTCTTCTTCGCGCTCGTCCCAAATCGGCTGCCACGGATTGCGACCGCGCTCGTCGTTGCCGCCGGCAGCGCCGTGGAGATGGCCGCATTGATCAGCCACCGGGCCCTTAGAGAGGACCTGGGCATTGCGCCCGCGGGACAGCGACACTCGATGCTCGTGATCGTCGTCGTCGTGGCGCTCTGCGTCGGTCTGGCCCAGGTTGGTCTGACGCTTGCCGCCCGTCGATGGACCCGGCCGCGCTGGCTGGTCTTCTCGCGGCACGGGGCAACCGGAGTGGGGTATCTGCTGATCACCGGTGCCGTCGTCGCGATCGCGGTTGTGGTCGCCACCGGCACGGCCCGCCACCTGTGGCATGAGTTCAAGCAGCCCAACCCGCCCAAGACGGGCGGCGAGTACGCCCGACTGCTGTCAGTCGCCGGCAGCCACCGCTACCAGTACTGGCAGGTCGCGGTCGCGGCGTTCAAAACAAGCCCGTTGAAGGGAATCGGCCCGGGCACGTTCCAGTTCTACTGGGCACAGCACCAGACGCTCGGCGAGTTCGTTCGCAACGCGCACTCGCTGTGGATCGAGACCCTGGCCGAGGCCGGGATCGTCGGGTTGGCTCTAATCGGCGGATTTTTCGCCTTCGCGCTCATCGCCGGCTCCTCGCGCGCCCTGCGCCTGCCGGAGGAGCTGCGTCTTCCCGTCGCCACCGCCGTCGCCGGCGTCGCGGCCTTCTGCGCGGCGGCCGCCTTCGACTGGGTCTGGCAGATCGGGGTCATGCCGCTCATCGCCATGCTTCTGGTCGCGGTCGCGCTCGGCCCGGTGCACCACCGCCAGCGCAGAACGGAGGGTGCGAGGCGGCACGTGCCATGGACCAGGATCGCGTTGATTGTCGGAGCGCTCCCCGCCCTTTGGGCCATCATCGTTCCGCTGTCTTCGACGGTCGCCGTGCGCTCCAGCCAAGCGGCGGTGAGGGCGGGCGACTTCCGTACCGCCCTGTCGGACGCGGCGACGGCCGAGCGGATCGAGCCAGATGCCGCCGCTCCCTGGCTCCAGCGCGCATTGATTCTCGAGCAGCTCGACGACATCAGCGGCGCCTCGCAGGCGATCGCACAGGCCCGTGCCCGCGAGCCCACGAACTGGCAGATCTGGCTCGTCTCCTCCCGCATCGCGACCGAGGCCGGAAATCCACGCCTCGCGCTCGCGGACTATGACCGCGCCCGCACCCTGAACCCCACCTCGCCGATCTTCCACCCGTGAGAGGGAACGGCGCCGCTGCGTCCGGTCCTGAGGCATCATGATGCTTCAGAGCTGATGATATGATGCCCGTATGCGGACGACCGTGACGCTCGACGATGACCTGGCGGATCTGCTGAAGCAACGCGCCCGCGAACGCGACGTGCCATTCAAGCGTGCCCTCAACGATGCGATCCGAGCGGGCCTGGCCGAGAGCGCCAAAGCACCCAAGCGGTACCGGATGAAGCCTGGCAGCCCGCTGCACCTACGGCCCGGGATCGACTTGGACAAGGCACTCCAACTCGCCGCCGAGCTCGAGGACGAAGAGATCATCCGCAAGCTTCAGCAGGGCCGGTGAGGATCCCGGACGTCAACGTCCTCGTTTACTCCCGGGACACCACCTCGGTGCACTACGCTGAAGCCCGGGCATGGATCGGAGATGCCCTGTCGAAAACGGAAGCGGTTGGCTTCGCGCTCGTCGCCGTGCTCGGCTTTGTCCGGGTCATCACGAATCCGCGGGTGTTCGAGGCGCCCCTCGCTCCTTCGGACGCCCTCGACCAGGTCGACGAGTGGCTCATGCAGCCGCCGGCGACGATCGCCCACCCCGGCCGTAGGCACCTTGCTCTCTGGCGCGAACTCATCGAAGCCTCCGGCACCGCGGGCAACTTGACGACCGATGCGCATCTCGCCGCGCTCGCGATTGAGCGTGGCGCGACGCTGGCAAGCTTCGATGGGGACCTTCACCGATTCGCCGGGCTCGATCTCGAGTACCTGCGGTGAGGCCGAATCGCCGCCCGACAACGACCCCGTATCATGGACGCATGCGCCGGACGCGCTGGGCACCGATCGTGGGGACATTTTTCGTGTCGCTTGCCGCCTCTACGCAGGCAACCGCGGCGACCATCCTCGCGCCTCCCGGGCACGCCGGCGCAAACCAATATGTCGAGGTGATTCCCACGTCGTCGGGCAACGCCGCGCCGCCGGGGAGCGTGACCGGATCGGGGTCCGCCACCGCTGGGCCGTCGGCTCTAGCTCACCTGGGACAGGGCCGTGCCGCGGACGCTCGGTTAGCAAAGCTCGGGAACGACGGGAAGGCAGCGGCCGCCTTGGCGGCATCTACGGCGCCTTCTGGTGCCGGCCGGACGGCCAACGGCGCCGCCGCCCAGAGTGCACCGCAGGGCAGCTCCGCGGCAGGCGGTGTTGCGTCCGCTCTTGCCGGCTCTGACAGCGGCGGTCTGGGCATCCTGCTCCCGCTGCTGCTGGCGACGGCCCTTATCGCTGCGGCCGGCGTGATCTCGGCTCGTCTGGCGCGCCGGGCGGGCTCACAGCGCCGCGCTTGAGGCGGGTGCAAGGGCGAAGCCTGGCCGAAGTCGCAGCCCCCGGTCGGGAGCGCCGCGCGGGAGCCTCAGCTGAACGACGAGCCCTTCTGCGCGCCCCGTGGTGGGCGCATGTAGCCGTGGTCATCGCCTGGCGGGGGTGCGCGTGACGCTTAGCTGAGAGTCGCCGCCACATCGATGCCGCGACGATCGGCCGCCCCTTGCAACCGTCATTACGGCGTGTATTGCGATCGCCGCGTATTGGCCGAGCTGGATCAATGGCAGCGCAAGCCGAGCCCAGCGCGGAATGCCGGGGTCTGTGCGAATCCTCTTGCGGACTCCGCGGGCGTGGGCGACCTGATGCTGGACGCTCATATGGCGCGCCCAAACCGACGCGTCGTGCACCCGGTACACCCGCCCGGGGCGGGTGCTCCAGCCGATTCGTCCGCGGAACACCAAGGAGACCCCAGCAATCCAGTCATCCCCGCTGTGTTCGTCGCCGAACCCCCCACCAGCACGCAACAGATCGGCCCGGATGATTGTCGATCCGGTGCTGGGCACCAGCGACCAGATGCAGTGGAGGAGCGAGAACAGCGCCGGCAGACGGCTGAGCGGGCGAACCCAGCGCCGGGGCCAGCGGTGCCTAACGCCTGTGGTCTCGATGATTCCCGCGGCGAACGCTGCTACATCCGGTGACGGCTCGATTCCGTCCTGGAGCAAACCCAGCGTTCCCGGGAGCATCACATCATCGGCGTCCCAGAAGATCACGTAGGGCGTTCGGGCGTGCTCGAGTCCGAAGTTGCGTGCCCCGCCGAGCGCCAGCCGCCGCTCGCTCCGCATGACATCGACCCCCGCGAGTTCCGGAATCGGCACCGCCGACGCGTTGTCCACTACGAGAATTCGACCTGGCGCGTCCTGGGCCAGAAGGCTTGGGAGAGCGTCTTCCAGCGCGAACCTCACGTACCGGTCCCAGACCGCGACGATCACCGTCGTGCGTGCTGACCCCTCCTCGATCACGGCAACGCAGTATCAACTACGACCGTGACGCCCAATCAGGGTCCGATTCGACTCACCCGCATCATCGCCCGCCTCAATATCGGTGGCCCAGCAATCCAGGCGATCACACTCACGCAACGGCTCGCGCCGCTGGGCTACCAGACTCGCCTCGTTCGCGGACGCGAGAATCCAGCGGAAGGGAGCATGGACTACCTCGCCGATCAGCTGGGGGTGGTGCCTACCCTGGTCGGCGAAATGCGACGCGATCCTGGGCCGGGTGACGCGATTGGACTGGCCAAGCTGGTGCGAATTCTTCGTCAGGATCGTCCGGAGATCGTTCACACGCACGCGGCGAAAGCCGGGACGTTGGGGCGCATTGCAACACTCGTTGCATTTCCGCGCAGGCGTCCAGTCCTCGTCCACACGTTCCACGGCCACTCGCTGACCGGCTATTTCTCGAGCCGGACCGCAAGCTTCTTCCTGGCGATCGAGCGCTGGCTCGCAAGAGGCACCGACGCGCTGGTGGCCGTTTCGCCGGAGGTGCGCGACGATCTCGTTCGCTTGGGAGTCGCGCAACGGGAGCGTTTCGTCGTCATCCCCCTTGGCTTCGACCTCTCTGAGTTCCTCGATGACTCCGCCCGTGAGCGGCGACGCGCGGCACTGCGTGCCGAGTGGCGTGTCGGCGATCGGGAGCAGGTCGTCACACTGGTGGCGCGTCTGGCCCCGATCAAACGAGTGGATCGGTTCCTCAGGGTCGCAGTCCGGCTGGCCGACCGTCCGAACCTCCGCTTCATCGTGGTGGGCGATGGCGAGTTGCGGCATCAGCTTGGCCGCTCCGACGAGGCGAGGGCCCTCGGCGAACGGCTCGTGTGGGCCGGATTCCGCCGCGACATGCCGGATGTCTGCTTCGCTAGCGACATCGTCGTCCTGACCTCCGACAACGAGGGCACCCCGGTCAGCCTGATCGAGGCCCAGGCCGCCGGGGTCCCGGTTGTCGGAACCGATGTCGGAGGCGTGCGCTCTGCGGTCCGAGACGGCGAGACTGGCCTCCTGGCAGCTCCCGAGGATGAGCAGCGGCTCGCGTCGCTGGTCGCGTCCGTGCTCGGTGATCGCCGTTTGGCCGCGAGGCTGGGCGCCTCGGGTCGCGCCCATGCCGCCTCCACCTACGACATTGCGCGGCTCGTGGACGATCACGACCGGCTGTACCGGCGGCTGCTAGCGACCGCTCGTGCTTCCGGGGTTCGCACCTCCTCTTAGAACAAGATCCTTGAGCCGATAAGTATCTGGCTATTCCGACGAAGATCTGTATGATTTGCCTGGTCCCAGCGACGGGACCCATGGGCGAGACACCAACAAGGATGTAGCAAGGGGGACGGTTGTGAGCTTCCTGAGACGATCAAGCGGTAAATACGCGTCGACCCAGATGCGCAAGCCGCTCGCGCGGTCCGAGGACCTTGTGATAGAGGAGATCGAGGACGAACTCCTGATCTACGACCGCAACAACAAGCGTGCCCACTGCCTCGGCGCAACGGCCGCGCGCGTGTGGCGGGCCTGCGACGGCACCGTCGACGTGGACGGCCTCTCCAGTGCGCTCGACCTCAGCCGCGACACGGTGCTGCGGGCGCTGGAGGACCTGGAGGCTTGCGAACTCCTCGATGTCCATGAATTGCAGGTCATCAACGGCAACGGGAACGGCAACGGCCTGACCCGCCGCGAGCTCGCGTGGAGATCGGCCAAGGTCGGAGCGGCGGCCGCAACCGTACCGCTGGTGTACTCGATCGCCGTGCCGAACGCGATGGCGCAGGCGTCGCCGACGCCGTTCCTCTGCCAGATCTATACGGCGGACGACTGCGGGTCTCCTGACTCGATTGCCGGGTGCTGCTGCTGCTGCCAAGCCGGTGGCACGTGCAAGGGCGGCGGCTCGGTCGCAACCTGCGGGACGGCGAACTGGGTAGGTTGTGGTGGGTTGGATAACGAGGGGGAGGGACATTGCTCGAACACGAACGGCACCATTCCGGCAACGCCGTCTGGCTGCTGTGCGAACGGTACGCCAGTGTCCGGGTGCGGGTGCGGGTGGGGGCCCGTCGGAACCACGCAGTGCACCAGCGGCTCGGCGTGCGGCTCTGCTTGCTGTGACACAACGCCTGGCAAATGCTTCCTCGCCGCCACCCCCACTATTACGTGCACCGCGGGGACGGCCGGCTGCGTGTGTCCCCCTTGCGCCACCAGCACGACGAACACCAACTGCGTCCCGTGCTGCAATGGGTCGCCGCTCAGCTCGGGGGCGATGTTCGGCTGCTGCACGCCCGGCCACGTGACGACCTGCCCCACAGCCCCATGCCCTACGACCGGATGCGGGACCGCGTGATGCGGACGCAGTTCCCGACGCCCGGGGGCTAGCCGCCCACAGCCTGATTCAGACTCCCCGGGCCGCCCGGCGGGCGTGCATCCTGAAGCGCAGTGCGCGCGCGGCCCACACCGGCACTCGCGCGAGGTGCACGAGGTAGGCAGCCACGACCAGCGGCCCGCCGGCGCGCGCCCAGCGGTACTGCTGGAGGATCCACGCCCGCGGCGGAAGCAGCGAGCGGCGCGCAAACTGAACACGCGTGGCGAAGCTATCGAGTTCCTGAAGAGCTTGCACATGGAGCGTCCCGCGAGGGCGCTTGCCGCGGTGGCGTATGCTCCAATCGAGCTCGGCGGTCGACGGCAAACCCAGCTCGGAGGCCAGCACGGCGCCCGTCGGCAGCAGCCGCAGTCCGGCCGCAAACCCTTGCGTGGCGTCGATCTGTCCGGCGAGCCCGGCCGCGCAGGCCCACACCTCGTCCGGCCACCGCTCAAGCGCGAGGGCGAGCTCGTCGAGGATCTTGTCGAATCCTGGGCCGTGCTGGGCGGCGTGGATCGCCAGGTGCAGCGCCTGCCCGCAGCGGTCGAGCGCTGAGACGTGGCGCCCGTTCAGCTCGATCCTCGTGCGCCGTTGCGCCAGCGCCGCCCAGGAGATATCCGGTGATGCCCGCGAGCCCGGAAGCCGCCAGTGCAGGTCAACGGTCGTTCCATGCAACGGGCCCCGACCCAGGCGCGCCCACGGCTGGCCGTGCACCACTCCGCCGACGTCGTCGATCCCGCGATCAGTCTCGCTGTTCAAATAGCCAAGGCCAGTCAGGACCTGCTCTGCCGCGGCAACCTGCGGTGGCGCGACCAGCAGATCGACGTCCCCGTACCACCGCCGCTCAGGAGACTCATACAGCAGCGTCCACAGGGACCGACCCTTGAGCAGTAGGGCATCGACGCCAGCCTCCTCAAATGCTGCCAGCACCTCCGAGGCGACGAGGTCGACCCGGTCGGTGCCGCGCTCATCGCCGGCTCCAGCCCGGTAGGTGCCGCGCTGATCGCCGGCTGCGACGCGCGCCACGAATGATCGGAGAGCGGCCGTGCCCCTCGCCGATGCTCCGACCTCGCGCGATCCCCGGCGGTCGTCCAACCCGGCGAGCCTCTGCTACACGCGTACGGACTCGTCGCTCGGCACCGGCCCGGGCGAGCCGTTGCGCGCTGCGCCAATCCGGTCTCGCAGCGCGAGGCGCAAAAGCGGCTCGATCCCGAACTCGGACTCGCCAATGGCCGAGGCGATCCTGCCCTCGCTCGAGATGGACACCGCCGACGGGGTTACGCGGATGCCGTACATGTCGTTCACCTCAGTCCCCTCCTGGAGGAGCACATCCTCAAGTCCCTCCTCAGCGAGCGCAGCGTTGTGCTCCGGGGCACCGGTGGTGATCACGGCGATCGTTAGGCGCGCACTGAGCGTCCGCTGCCACTGGTGAACCTTCGACGCAAGCGCGAGACATGGACCACAGCCCGGCGCCATGAACACAAGCAGCAGCGGCTGGCCCCGTTGGCGGAGGTCGGTCAGCGTCACCGTTTCGCCGCGCAAGTCGCCGAGCCCGAAAGATGGAGCGTCAGAGCCGACCGGGAGGCCGAAGCGGCCGACTGCGGCCTTCCTTGCGATCTCCAAGTCGCGCCTCAGACGGCTGAGTTCACGCCGCGTGGTCAGCGCGTACGCCACCGCCGCGAGGGCGAAGATGCCGACGCCCACTGCGACGAGCACGGAGGCGCTGCGTGCGCTCACCCAGGTGTCCACGGCCGGACCGGACCCGTATGCGAGGATTACCACCGCGAAGGCAGCCAGCAGGGCGTTGCGAGCCAACGTCAACGGTCCGGCTGGCGCGGAATGGATCTGGCCAAAGCAGTGACAGTCGGGCTCTTCGCCGCGGGCCAGGGCGCGTCCGATTCCGACGATGAATGCCGCCAGGAGGAGCAGGGCAGCGACCGCGCCCCAGCGGGCCGACGGCCGAAAGATCAAGGCGACCGCCACCGCGATCTCGGTGGCTGGCAACAAAATGCTGGCCGCGCGGGTGGCTCGCTCCGGCACTCCGAAGTCGGTCAGCGCGCGCCTGGAACCGGGGAGATCGAGCAGCTTGCCGATGCCGGCTGCGAGAAACACAGCCGCCAGCCCCACCCTTAGCCCCAAGACAATCGTTGCCATCTGCTTACAATGTACCGGTTAGGGGTCTTGATGGGGGTCGATTGAGCTAAACGTTCGGCGGGTTGCCGCCGATGGTGGGCTCATCGGCAGATGTCAGACGATTCGTGATAGTCGATGAAAGTGTTCAACGACCAGGCCGCGCCGCATCAGCTCGCATTCGAGGCGTACGGAATGGAGCTGCGACTATGCGCGAGCGAGCCTGAACTGCTCGAGGAGATTGAGCCGATGATGCCGCCGGGCTGGCGCCGGCGTCCCCGAGCCTCCAAGCAGCACACGCTCGGGCTGATCGCCGAAGGGGACGACATGTATTCGATCTACAACGACGGGGTCTGCATTCACGACGCGCCAGGCCGGGGCTATGCGATGATGATGATGGACGCCCAGATCCAGGGACACGTCGCCCTCAAAGCGCCCGATTTCATCTTCCTGCACGCTGGCGTTGTTGCCGACGGCGATCGCGCGATCGTGACCCCCGGTCTGAGTTTCGCGGGGAAGACGACGCTCGTGCGCGCGCTTATTGACGCCGGCGCGCTCTACTACTCGGATGAGTACGCGGTGCTTGATGAGGCTGGGCTGGTGCACCCCTACCCGAAGCCATTATCGCTGCGAACTGCCGAAGGCCGTGCGTCGGCCGGCGCGCCCGTGGAGCAGCTGGGCGGACGCGCGGGCGTGGATGCGCTGCCGATCGGTCTGGTCGTGATAGCCCGCTACCGCCCCGATGCCGAGTGGCGCCCACGGAGGCTCACGAAGGGCGCGGGCGTGCTCGCTCTGCTGGAGCACGCGGTGCCGGCGCAGAAACGCCCCGAGCAGACGATGCGGTACGTGCGTCGAGCGGCTGAGCGTGCCGTCGTGCTCGAGGGCGAACGTGGCGAGGCAGACGAGTTCGCGCACGTTCTGCTGGACACGATGCGCGCGGCGGCCTGACGCCGCATGTTGGGGACGATCTCCCCAGTCGGATTTGTCCACATCGAGGGGGTAATCCTTGTGACCCTCGTCGTCAGCGGTGTGCTTTGGTGGACGATTCGAGCGCTGGCACGCTCACGGCCGGACTTTAGGATTGCCGCCCCGATCACGGTTGGGGTCGGGCTTAGGCTGGCGGCAATTGCTGGTCTCGGGTCCCTCGGGCTGGCCTCGACGCTGCGCGGCGGCGACGAATTGACCTACCTCGCCCGGGCGCAACTCTTGGCCGCGCAACCTCTAGGCCATGGGGATCTACCGCATGGCATCTACCAACTTCAGACGGTCATCCTTGCGCTTCAGCTCAAACTCGGGTTCTTGACCCAGGGTGCGATGCGGATCACCGAAGTTGGGATTTCGGTGCTGGGCGTCGTGCTCATCATCGCCGCGGTATACGACCTCGCTGGTGGACGAGCCGCCCGACTTACTGCGTGGGTGTTGGCGTTCGAACCGGGGAGCCTCTTCTTCAACAGCGGCTTGCTGAAGGAGCCGAACATGGAGCTCGCGGCGGGACTGGTCGTCTTCGGCGGAACCATGGTCTGGCGGCGCCTGGATGTGAGAGGAATCCTGCTCTGCGCGCTTGGCGGCGCGATCGCTGTTGAAACGCGTGCCTACGCGGGATGGTTCTTGGTCGCCGCCGCCGTACTCCTGTTGCTGCACGCCGGCTTGAGAAACCTGGATCGTCCGCTCCGCGCAATGCCCGCGATCTATGCCGTTGCGGCGATCGTGTTTGTCGCCACTCCGGTGTTGCTCCAAGCCAGTTCGAAGCAGAATCTGCAGACGCTGCAGCAATCGCAGAACGCGAACGCGCAGGGCATCGGTACCGGCACCAGCGGCGCCAACAGTGACAACCTTGCACTCGAGCAGGTGGATTTCTCGTCTCGCGGCGCGATTTTGAAGAACCTCCCAAGCCGCATCCGAGACCTGATACTCGAGCCATATCCATGGCAGCTTGGCGACACGAGCCAGCGTGTCGGCGCGGTTGGAACGCTATTCGCCTACGCGATACTGCTCCTGTTCGTGCGCTACGCGTGGCTGAACCGCGGCCAAGTCTTTGCACGCGCCGCTCCGCTTCTTTACCCGCTGCTGTTCCTTACCGTCGCCTACGCGCTCAGCGTCGGCAATGCCGGCACGGGCTTTCGCTACCGCACACACCTCATCACGCTCGCTGTCGGGGCAATGATGATCCTCCGCGAGCACGCTCTGGCCAAGCCTGTCGAGAACAAAGCCATGGTTCCCGAGATCGCCGCTCGTGAGCGCCCCCTTGCCACCCGAGTGGCTTCGCCGATTTAGATGCCGACGAAAGCTGCCGATGATGTACGCTGGATCGGGCGTAACCGGGATCTCGCCGGACGCTTGGCATCGGGTCCAAGGGCAAACCCGATCCACGAGGCCATCCAACGGGCCGCGATGACAGATATCACCTTGCACAGCGGAAGGGCAAAATGCCGGAGTTGACTGGGACCAGGGACCTGGCCTCGTATCTGAGGACGTTCTGGCGCTGGAAGTGGCTCTTCCTCTTCTTCGTGATCGCCGCCCCGGCGGTCGCGTTCGCGATCAACCGCAGCCAGCCGACCATGTACCAGTCGAGCGCGCTCGTGGGGGTCAACGACACGACCGTGAGCTCCTCTCTGGTAAGCGGGTCCTCCGGAAGCTTCTCGACCTCGAACATCACCGCGATCGCCGAGCTGGTGACGACGACCCCCGTCGCCGACCTCGCGGCCGGTCTGCTCAATCCTCCCGCAAACCCGGGGCAGATCTCGAGCGAGGTCACGGCGAGCGGTGACCCGGCAACCAATTTCCTGACGATCTCAGCCTTAGACCGCAGTGCCGTTCGAGCGGCGGCCATCGCTAACGCATTCGCCCGGGCGATTTCGCTGAACCTTCAGCAATCCGCAGTCAATCAGATCGACAGCTCGATCAAGACGATCCGTTACCAGCTCAGGCATCTCGGCCCTAACGAGGCGGCCACCAAGCTACAGCTTCAACAGCAGTTGAGCCAGCTCCAAGTTGCGCGTCAGACCCAGGGAGGCGGAGCCGCGATCCTTCAGGCTGCTGCGCCGTCCGGGACGCCGGCCGGGGGGGGCGCGCGTCGCACCGTTGAGCTGGGGTTGGTCATCGGCATCCTGCTGGGCTTCGGCGCGATCGTGCTTGCGGAGCAATCGGACCGTCGCCTTCGCACTCCAGAGGATCTCGAGCGGATGACAGACCTCCCGCTGCTGGGTGTGATCGAACCGAGCGCGTTTGCACCAAGCCTGCAGACAACGAGGGAGGACGACGAGGCCTTCCAGATGCTGCGTACCTCGCTCATGTACTTCAATGTGGATCGCGACCTCGACAGCGTCCTGGTCACGAGCGCAGGCGAGAAGGAGGGCAAGACGACGGTCGCAACCAGGCTCGCGGCGGCGGCAGCTACATCCGGACGCCACGTGATCTTGGTAGACGCTGACCTCCGTCGCGCCCAGGTGAGCGCAAGGCTCGGTATTCGTGGCCAGGAGGGCCTCGGCTCGGTGATCGCTGGCTCTTCCGAGGTACGTGACGTCCTAGTCGAACTGGCGCTGGAGGAAACGCCTGGAGCCGGCCGGCTTCAGATCCTCCCGGCGGGACCGGCGCCACCGAATCCGGCGGCCTTGATGAGCTCGCCAAGGATGCAGCAGCTTCTCCGGCAGCTCGAGCTGGAAAGCGACCTGGTGATCGTGGATACGCCCGCGGCGCTGGCGGTCAGCGATCCGCTCCCGCTGATGCGCGCCGTCACCGGTGTTGTCGTCGTCGCCCGGATGAACACGTCGACTCGTCAGACGATCCGGCGTCTGCAGAAGATCATCGAGTCGGCGCACGGCAGCCTGCTTGGCGTCGTGGCAACCGGCGCATCGGCAGGTCTTGGGTACTCCCACTACTACCCGAAGTACTACGCGCACAACGGAGCCAACGGGCATAAGGGTCTGCGCCGGTTTCGAAAGCACCGGGCTGACGAGATGACGGTCGTCAGCAGATCCTCGGACGTCAACGGTTCTTCCGACGTGATCGGTTCGTCGAACGTCGGCGGTTCCTCGGACGTCAGCGGCTCCCCCCACGAATAGCGCCCGCCTTGCAGCCGATCGGGGCTGAGCATAGGGAGGCGGTGGATGTCCACTCGCGCCAAGCCGCCGAGTTTGCGGCCTCGTACCAGGCTTATGAGGACGACCCGTATCGATCCTGCTTTACGTACAGCCGTATGCGCCTCGAGCAAGCCCTTGACGAGTCTTTGCCGCAACCCGGCTCCAGCCGCCGCGCGCTCGACGTAGGCTGCGGCACCGGTCACCACCTACGCATCCTTGCCGATCGGGGATTTGATGCCGTTGGAGTGGATGGGTCACCGGCCATGCTCGGTGAAGCACGTCAGAGCAACCCCGACGCCGACCTGCATGAGGCCGACGTGGCACACCTGCCTTTTGCCAGCGCCAGCTTCGACCTGGCGCTCTGCATCGAGGTGCTGCGGTATCTCCCGGACCCCGACAGCTGCATTACCGAGATTGCTCGCGTCCTGCGTCCGGGCGGAGTTTGCTTGGCCACCGCCGCACCTCGTTTCAGTGCCAGCGGCTACGCGCTGGTAAATCGACTCGCCGTTGTGGCCCCCGTTGGCGATCTCGTCCCCCTGAAGCAATACTTCATGACCCCGGCGGAGTTGGCTCGTTATTTTGGGCAGGCCGGCTTTTCACACCCTGAGGTCAGGGGCGTGTACACCGGCCCGATGAACTGGGTCGAGCATCTTGCGCCCCGACGACTGCCGGGCTTCCTTCGTCGCTGGGAGCCGGTCGATCGGCAGCTGGCCGATCGCCCGAGGCTTCGGGGCGTCTCGAATATGCTGCTCGTAAGGGCAGTTGGCGCCTGAGGACGGCGAGGATGGCGGCGCCGAAACACGAACTGGAGCGGGGTGTCTTCACGCTGAGCCTTGACTTCGAGCTCATCTGGGGCACGGTCGACCACGGCGGCCCTGAGAGATTTCGGCGAGCCTGCGAGATCGAAAGAGAAGCGGTCGTCGAGCGACTGCTCGCCCTGCTGGCGGAGTTCGACGTCTCCGCGACCTGGTGCATCGTCGGACACCTGTTTCTCGCTTCCTGCGCTCCGACAGAGGGAGTCAGGCATCCCGAGATCGTCCGACCGTCGCACGCATGGGTGACTGGAGACTGGTTCGCCCACGACCCGTGCGGGAGCGAGCACAGCGATCCGACCTTTTACGGTGCAAGCCTGGTCGAGAAGATCTGCGCCTGCCCGGTTCCGCAGGAGATCGGCTGCCACTCGTTCTCGCACGTCATCTTCGGGGACGATGGGTGCTCGCACGAGACGGCAGCCAGCGAGCTGGCTGAATGTGTGCGCCTCGCCAACGACCGCGGCATCCAGCTCGGGGCGTTTGCCTTCCCGCGCAACAGCGTGGGGCATCTGGACGTGCTGCACGAGTTTGGCTTCACCTCCTACCGCGGACCTGAGCCCGTGTGGTGGGAGCGGCCCAGGGTTCCGCGCGCGCTCAAGCGTCTCGGTCATCTCGCCGATGTGCTCACTGCGCGCCAGCCGCCCGTGGTGGTGCCACACGAGACGCTCGATGGCCTCTGGAACGTCCCCGGCTCCATGCTGCTTTTCCCGATGCATGGGCTTCGGCGCTACATCCCGGCTTGGTTGCGGGTCAGCCGAGCGGCGAAGGGACTCGAGCGAGCTAGTCGCGAACGGAAGGTCTTCCACCTGTGGTTTCATCCGACCAACCTCGCCGATGAGACCGAGCGGATGTTTGGAGGGCTTCGGTCAATCTTGGAGCGGGTCGTCGATCTGCGCGAACGCCAGCAGCTCGTCGTTCTGCCGATGACTTCGTTAGTCGCGGCTTCCACGGACAACCTGCTCTCGCCTTTCGAGAGGCTTGCGGGACGGCTGGCATGACCAAGCAGCGTCAGCGACTGGGTCCCGCGCCAGCTGACCACGGGTCGCACCGAACCGGGGCCGAGCCGCTTGAGCGCGCACGCGTAACCGAGGAGCCGAAGGTCCCGTCTTCGGCGTGGAGGCAAGTGTGGACGGTGCTGAGCGGCCGACCCGCGGCGCTCGCCCTGCTCGCCGTCAGCTCGATCATTGCAGGGCTCGCCGAATCCGGCGTCCTCGCGGTGCTGGCCGAGGTCGCGGTCGCCCTCGTGGACAAAACCACTCGGGTGTCCTTCAGCTTCGGTCCGCTTCACTTCACCGCCGCGGTTGGCGCCGTGATCGTCTTCGGGTTGATTCTCGCCCTCGTGCGCCTGGCAGTCCAGGCCGTCCTCGCCACAATCCCCGCCCAGATCTCGAGCAATTATCAGGCGAGTTTGCGCAGCAAGCTGTTCGCCGCGTTCACGCGTGCCTCCTGGGCTGAGCAGTCACGTGACCTCGAAGGGCACTTGCAGGAGATCGTAAGCAACCAGGCGACCATCGCCGGCCAGAGCGTCGCGCAAGCCACGGGTCTCGCAATCACTGCGCTGACCTTCTTCGTGCTCGTGCTTTCTGCCCTGATCGTGAATGTCGTCGCGGCTCTGGTCGTCCTAGCAACTGCGGTCGCGCTTTTCGCGTTGTTGCGGCCGCTGGTCAACCTGAACAACCGGTACGCCCGCAGCCTCTCGGACGCATCTCTTAGCTTCGCCGGCGGCGTCAATGAAGCTGTCCGGGTTGCCGAGGAGACCCAGGTCTTCGGGTCCGGCGCGGCCCAGCGCGCGCGCGCTGAAGAATTGGTGAAAGCGCTTGAGGTGCTGTGGTTCCGGTCTGGGCGACTATCGGTCCTCGTCCCAGGCGTCTACCAGAGCCTGATCTATCTCTTCGTGGTGGTCGCGCTCGGGGGCTTGTACCTCGCCGGCGGTGCTTCCGTCGCGTCGCTCGGAGCTGTCGTCCTCCTGCTGGTGCGAGCCGGAGCTTACGGTCAGCAAGTTCAGGCGTACGTACAAAACCTCGAACAGTCACTTCCATGGCTCGAGCGCGTCCACGAGGCGCAACGAAGGTACGAGGCGAGCAGACCGCCTGACGGCGATGAAAGGCTCCAAAGGGTACGTTCGCTCGCCTTCTGCAACGTTTCCTTCGAATACGAACGGGCACACCCAGTGCTGTCCGCCATCGAGTTTAAGGTCTCCGCGCGCGAGGCCATCGGCGTTGTCGGGCCGTCCGGAGTCGGAAAGTCCACGCTGGTGCAGATCCTCCTCGGCCTGCGGGAGCCTCAGCGCGGCCAATACCTCGTCAACGACATGCCCGCTAACCGTTTCAGCCGCGAAGACTGGCATCGGCTATTCGCCTATCTTCCCCAGGAGCCGCGCCTGCTGCACGCGTCGGTCTCGACCAACATCCGCTTCTTCCGTTCCATCGACGACGCCGCTGTCGAGCGGGCCGCCCGTCTCGCCGGCATCCACGACGACGTAATGAGCTGGCCGGCGGGTTATGACACCCTTGTCGGCCCTCGCGCGGATGCCATCTCAGGTGGCCAGCAACAGCGGATATGTCTCGCCCGGGCACTCGCCGCCGATCCCGAGGTGCTCATCCTCGACGAACCCACCAGCGCGCTCGACCACCGTGCCGAATTGCGCATCCAGGAATCGCTCACCTCTCTGAAGAGCACGCTGACTCTGTTCGTCGTTGCTCACCGGCTCTCTACCCTGACCATCTGCGACCGGGTCATGATCATCGTCGACGGACGGATCGAGGCATTTGACCGCCTCACGGACCTCCATGCGACAAGCCCATACTACCGGTCAGCCTCTGTGCCCGGCCATTCAGTTCCGCGGGCGCTAGGGCAGGGGTGACCAGCGCCCCTGCTCTTCCGCAGACGTGGCCTGCTATGGTCGGCCAGCTGCTCGGCTGCCTCTTCCTCACGCGGGAGATTGGGGCCCGCGGACAACTGGCGGAGACTCCCTGATCAGAATGGACAGCGGTGCCACTTTCCGATTTGAGCCAGTTAATTCATGCGTTATGTGTGGCTGCAGAGACGCGCGAGTGCTCGGCCGCCGACTCGCCGCCCATCAGGGACTCAGACCGCGTCACCTTACGGCAGTCGCAACGACCGTCGTCCAGTGTCGTCAGTGTCGCCTGATCTATCCTAACCCCCGGCCCGTACCTGAGAGCATCGGCCAACTCTACGACCGGCTGCCTGAAGAGTATTGGCGCTCCGGCTACTTCAGCGACGAGGACGATTACTTCGCTGGTGAGGTGCAGTGGTTCCGTCGCTTGTGGGCTGGTGATAGAAGGCCGCGAGCGCTCGACATCGGTGCTGGGATCGGTAAAGCGATGCGCGCTCTCGAACATCACGGCTTCGACGCCTACGGTCTGGAACCATCCCAAACATTCCACAAGCGCGCGACCGCCAGCGGGATCGAGGCGGACCGACTTCAGCTAGCCACGGTGGAGGACGCGGAGTACGAGCAGGGCACGTTCGATTTTGTGACTTTCGGTGCAGTGCTTGAGCATCTGCAGGATCCGGCCTGGGCGGTAAAGCGTGCGCTGACGTGGCTTGCGCCGTATGGTCTCCTCCACGTGGAGGTACCGTCAAGTCGATGGCTGATCGCTAGGGCGCTAAACGTTGCCTACCGCATTCAAGGCATGGACTATGTAACCAACCTAAGTCCGATGCATCCCCCATATCACCTCTACGAATTCTCACTCGCGTCGTTCCGGCGGCACGGCGAGCGTGCAGGATACAGGCTGGTCGCCCATCAAACGTTGCCATGTGAGACGTTTCTTCCCAAGACGCTGGAAAGCCTGGCGACTCGCGTGATGAACGCCACTGGAACAGGGATGCAGCTTCAGGTCTGGTTGGCGCGGGACGATTCCAAGGGAGCGTCGCGAGGATAGAGCGAACGCTTCAGGCCAGCGCTTGCGGACGACCACTTTCGTCGCTGATCGACGGTCGGATCGCCTTGCGGGTGCTCGCAACCGGAGATCGGGCGCCGCCAGTCGACCGGTTTGAACGCTCTAGCGTCCATGCGACGTCAAAGCGTTTCCAGGGATCTTGGCTGCCATGAGAAATCGACCGTTACGAGTGATGCATCTCTTGGGGAACAACCTGCCGGTTGATCCCTTCCGGCTGTTCGCCCGGTTCATTGACCCGGAGCGGGTGTCACTCACTATTGGGTCTCTCGATGATGAGGGCCCCCTTCAACACGGACTTCGCGAAATGGATGTCTCTACGTTCTCGCTCGGTGCCGACAGCCTTCGATCCCTTCCCTCGGCTGTCGCGCGCTTCGCGACGCTGCTTCGGCGCGAGCGGTCCGATGTGCTACAAACTCATTTGTTTGAGGCTTGTCTCGTAGGTCTCACTGCTGGGCGGATGGCGTGCGTACCCGTCAACATCTTCACCGCGCACCATTCACACGAGATCCCATTTCATGCACGGCTTTCGTTGACCCTCGCCGATAGCTTGGCGGCGGGTCCCCTATGCGATCACGTGATCGCACCGTCGGCCTCCATGAAGGACATCCTCGTCCATGTGCATCACATTCGCCGTGAGAAAATCGTGGTTATCCCACCGATGGGGCTGGACTTGACGGTGTTCGATCCGGCAAGTTCCTCGGGGGAGTCATTTCGTGAGCGCTACGGCATCGGCAGCGAACTCGTCTTCGGGGCAGTCTCGCGTTACTTCTGGATAAAGAACCTCGATGGACTGGTCCGAGCATTCTCTGAAATCCTGCGCAGCGAGCATGGTGCCAAGCTGATTGTCGTCGGGCCGGGCGACCGGGCCGAGCTCCAAGAGCTTGTCAATTCCCTGGGACTCGCGGACGCTGTTTTGCTCCTTGGACCAGTGAAGAATGTCGCGGAGGCGTACGCTGCATTCGACGTCCTGGTGCATCCGGCATTGGCGGAATCCTTCGGCCAGGCGATCGTCGAGGCGATGGCGATGGGAAAACCTGTCGTCTCAACGGCCGTAGGAATCGCGCCGCAGGTCATCCATGACGGTCTGAACGGCTTCATCGCCCAGAGCTCGGAGCCGCGCGCTCTTGCCGAAGGAATGCGGCGCGCGGTGCGACGACGCGACGACTGGGCAGCCATCAGCCAGTGCGCAAGAGAGCGCGTCCTGGCGTTTACGCCTGAGTCATGGGTGGGTGCCCATATGGATGCGTACGACCAATGGGCGGCTGCAGCGTACGCTGGCCGGAGACATAAGGGCAGGTAGTAATGAGAGACGCCAAAATGGTCTCAGTCGTCATTCCCGCCTACAACAGCGAACGTTTCGTACGTGAGGCAGCCGAGAGCGCACTTGCGCAAACGTACTCGCCGATCGAGGTACTTGTGATCGACGACGGATCGACCGATCACACTGCGTGCGCCCTCGAACCGCTGGGCGACCGGATATGCCTCGTTCGGCAGAGGAATGCAGGAGTTGCGGCAGCAAGAAACGCCGGGATCACGCGCGCGCGAGGTGACTTGATCGCGTTCCTAGACGCCGACGATGTGTGGGTCCCCACGAAGCTGGAACGGCAGGTCCAGATTCACTCCCAGGATGCGCGGGTGGGGCTGACGCACTGCGGTCTGGTCGAGGTTGATCGCCGGCTACACCCCCTGGGAGAGCGGCTCCGGGGGCTCGAAGGTGATGGTGCGGCTATGAAAATGCTGTCCGGACAGGGCGACCTTCTGCACGCAAGCGGCAGCACGATGATTGTCACACGCGCGGCGATCGACGCCGTGGGAGATTTCGACGCCAGGCTTCCACCGTCGGAGGACTGGGAGTTGATGTACCGGATCGCTTGTCGCTTCCGGATCGGATTCGTTCCCGAGCCGCTAATCCTCTACCGGCAGCATCCCGACAACGCGCATCGCAACATCCCACGCCAAGAACGATCGATGATGCTCGCGCTCGACAAGGTGTTCGCGGATGGCGGTGCAGACGTTCGAGCGCTCAGGCGCCGCTCATATGGGACCGTCCACAGCTGGCTCGCCGGCTCCTATTGGGAGGTTGGTGATCATCGCTCGTTTCTCCGCCACGCCGCGGTCGCAGTTTGGCTCCAGCCCTCGGTGCTAACGAAATTCGCCGGCTTTCCACTGCGCCGATATCGACGTCAACGGCTTGACAGAGATAGTCGCGAGGAACGGGCTTCTGAGGCCAACCTGCTCGCTTGACCGTGCAATGACCTCAGCGATGCCACGCGTGAGCTTCGTCATACCGACGTACCTGCGTCCAAGCGCGGTGGCTAGAACATTGGACGCGCTCGGGCAGCTGGAGTATCCCGTGGAGCTATGGGATGTCGTCGTCATAGACAACGTCGGCGACAAGGCGACTGAGCGCGTGGTGGAGACGAAGGCTGAGCGTGGATGGCGCGTCGGATACGAGGTGTATGACAAACCTGGCGCGGCCGCTGCGCGCAACCATGGCGCCGGCATCGCGCGTGGTGAGTTGCTCGTTTTCTGTGACGACGACATCTTGATCGAGCCCGGCCATCTCAAGCTTCAGCTCGAGACGCGCGAAAGATATGGCGACTGCCTGGTGAACGGCGACTGGAAATTCTCGCCGGATGTCGTGCGCGCACTGCGCTCTTATCCGTTCGGCCGCTATCGCCTTGCGCTCGAGGACCGATTCCGCGCCACAGCGCCGACCGCGGCGGCACTGGGCGAGGGCTACTGGGAGTTGGAGGCACTGTCAGCCTGCAACCTCGCGATCTCCCGCCAGCTGTTCTGGAAGCTTGGCGGCTTCGACGAGGAGTTTCCATTCGCGGGTGCCGAAGACCGCGAATTCTCCGCGCGGGCCCGCGCGTGCGGCGTGCGGCTGATCCGCAACGACCGTATTGCGCTCCTGCACAATGATCAGACGATCACCTTCGACCACTTCTGCATTCGCGAGGAACGCAGCGCGCAGACGATGGCCGTGCTGGCAGCGAAGCAGCCTCACTCGGTTCAGGCCCGCGCGTTCTCGGCGGTGAACGGCCCGCTTTCCCGCGATGATTCGACTCAGTTGGCGGTCACGAAAGTGGCGAAGCGGGTGCTGGCAGTGCCTCCGGTGCTGACGCTGACGCATTGGATTGTTCACACCGCGGAGCAGCTCAGGCTGCCTGACGGCTTGCTGTCGCGCGTGTACTCCGCAGTCGTAGGCGTTCACATCTTTCGGGGTTTTCGCCAGGGTCTCGGACCGGGGAATGGCTAGTCAGGTCTACGGCCCCTGGTTGTCCTGGCGCATCGCCGCTGCACCTGACAGCGCAATACGTGCACCAACCTCACGCTCGCCGTCTTGCGTTGCCGGACCCTGATGAGCGAACCGATCACGCGCACGATTGGCGCGGCTAGGTATCCTTGCTGCTAATTCGCCTTGCTCTCCCTCTGCGATCGTTTCCTGCCGGCATGGGTCTCCGACACCACGCAAGCACAGCTCCCGCTCACTGCGGCGCTGTCGTGCTATTTCGGCCCCTGGCCTTCACAGGCGCGAGACACTTCGAGGCTGTCGGTGCTGGCCGGCTCGTGAACCGCTAGCGCAGCCTGTGGGAGCGATAGACCACTTACGCGAAACCACACACACGACCGTCAGCGTCGTCATCCCGGCGTATAACAGTCGCTTTCTAGACGAGACGATCGCGTCGGCTTACGCCCAAACCGTCACCCCCAACGAGGTGATCGTAGTCAACGATGGATCGACCGACGACACCGAAGACCGCCTATGCGCCCTGGCCTCGCAACTGCCACGCGGCTTCGTATGGAGGACGAAGCAAAATGGTGGGGAAGCCAGCGCCCGTAATTACGGCATCCGCATCGCGACGGGAACGCACGTGGCCTTTCTAGACCACGACGATCTCTGGCATCCGGAAAAGTTGGAAAGGCAGCTGGACCATTTCGCGTCTGACCCGGATCTATCGCTCTCGTTTACGGGCTATACCTACATCTATCGAGGCTTCAGCCGGGCTCCAGGGCGGACGCGTCCAACGGAGACGCTCCGGCACGAGGTGTGGGACACCGATCCCGACGTAATGCTCGAACAGCTCCTATTTGACCGGTGTCCGATCGAACCGATGTCTGCAGTCATGGTTCGTCGAGACGCTCTCGCGCTGGTTACGCCCTTTGACGAGACCCTAGCGATCGGGAGCGATGTCCTGATGTACCTTGAATTAGCGATCAGGCGTATGAAGATCGACTACCTACCCGAGGTGCTGGTGGAGTATCGATGGCACGGCACGAACGCGAGTCGCGACGTCGGACTCATGTGGGACAACCTTGCCTTCGTCTACGATCAGTTCTTCCACGAACACGGGCGTCAGTTGCCGGACCGCATCCGGGCACGCGGCCCGCGCTGGCGAGCTGAGCGACATCTCACGGCCGCGATCGACGCCCTACGCAACCGGGATAAACGGGGTGCTCGCCGCCATATTGTGGCCGCCGCTCGAGCGCGCCCGCTTTCCATCCGCCCAGGATGGGTGCGCATGCTCGGCATTGGAGCCCCCCCTAGAGACAACTGATGAACATAGGGTGCCGTGGTGGTCAGCGTGATCAGCCGTTGGACCGCTTCTCTGTGCCATCATCGGCCGATTTGGCTCTCGGATCCGCGTCCGGCGGTGGCCCCAGATGACGGCGGCGACTCCACATGCAGCGTCTGTCATCGACCGGTCCGCTGTCAGCGTAATCATCCCGGCGTACAACAGCGCGGGATATCTGACGGAGGCTATTGATTCCGCGTACTCGCAGACTGTTGAGCCGGCGGAGGTGATTGTAGTCAATGACGGCTCTACAGACAACACTGAGTTGCTCCTCGCCCGTCTGGCAAAGGCTCTGCCGCGTACGTTTGAATGGATCACCCAACCCAACAGCGGTCCAGGCAGTGCCCGGAACGCCGGTGTCAGTCTTGCGAAGGGTGATTTCATTGCCTTTTTGGATTCCGATGACCTGTGGGCGCCCGACAAGCTGGCTCGGCACCTTGCACACTTTGCTGCCGAGCCTCACCTGACGCTGTCGTTCACGGCTCGGACCATCACTCGTTATGACACCGCCCAGGACGGTTCGCTGGAACTTCGGACCGAGGAGCGGAGGCTCGGTGTTTCGCCGAAAGCTCTCACCAGCGCCACCGGTGAGCCCATGACCGATGCCACGGCGTTCTATCCAGATCCGAGCCCTGATCCGGAGGTGGTCCTGGCGAGCCTGATGTCACACCCGACAATAGGCACCTCTTCCGTGGTGATGGTCCGGCGCGCGGCCTTTGAGAAGGTGCCGAAATTCAAGGAAAGGTCTTCGGTGGATGATTGGACAATGTGGCTGCATATGGCCTTGCGCGGAATGAGATTCGGGTTTATCCCCGATGCGCTAGTGGAGTATCGATGGCACAACGACAATCTGACTAGCGACCGGCGCCGCCAGTTGAGCGATATATGCGTGATGCTCGATGAGTTCAACGCAGTGGCCGACCTACCTTGGCGGTTGCGCAAAAAGATACGCCTCCGTCGATGGCGTGCATACTGGCACTTGGCAACGGCGATCGAGGCAATTCAGCATGGCGACAAAGATCATGCCCGTCATCACATAATGGTTGCAGCACGTGTCCATCCAGCGTCGGTACGACCGGGATGGGCGCGAATGCTGGGGATAGGGCTGTGTCCCCCGTGAGACCGAGAGGCGACGACGGAGACTTGGGTGAGGCGTCGGCGGCGGAAGGCCGTTGAGCGGGTAGTCTCTCGTGGAGTTGACAAGCGACTGGAGAGCCGCGGGACCGAGGTCGACCTGACCCGATCTGATCAGCCGGGCCAGGGACACGCGTCAGAACTCACGCAGGTCGCCCCGATATCGCCAACTCGAGAGCCCGCGGCAACCAGCCGCCGCGGGGTCCGTCAAGCTCCGAGGATGCCGTCCGACAGGCGGATCAGCGATGAGGTGATCGACGGGCTGCTCGCCGGCGCCTCGACGAGGAGGAGATCGCCGGGCCCGGCGGGCTGCTCGCCGAGTTTGACCAAGGGGCTGGTGGAGCGGGCGATGGAGGTCGAGCTGACCGATCACGTCGGCTACGAGCCGCACTGCGAGCCCCCGGTGGCGGCACCAACCAGCGCAACGGGGCCTCGCCGAAGACGCTGGTCACCGAGCACGGGAAGGTCCAGATCGACGCTCCCCGGGACCGTGACGGCAGCTTTCAGCCGAAGATCGTCAAGAAGCGCCAGCGTCGGTTCCAGGGGTCCGACGACAAGATCCTCGCGCTATACAGCCGCGGGCTGTCGGTGCGCGACATCCGCCCGCACCTGCAGGAGATTTACGGCGTCGAGGTCAGCCTCGATTTGATCAGCCGGGTCACCGACGCGGTAATGGACGGCGTCCGCGACTGGGGCAAGCGGCCGCCGGAGGACATCTACCCGATCGTGTTCCTCGACTGCATGGTCATCAAGGTCCGCGAAGGCGGCACCGTCCAGCGCCGCGCGCTCTACCGGGCGCTGGGCGTCACGCCCGAGGGCGACCGGGACGTGCTCCGGATGTGGTGCCGGGAGACCGAGGGCGCGAAGTTCTGGATGCAGGTCCTCACCGACCTCAAGCAGCGTGGCGTCCGAGACGTCCTGATCGCATTTGTCGACGGGCTGACCGGGTTCCCCGAGGCGATCGAGGCGATCTTCCCAAAGACGACCGTCCAAACATGCGTGGTTCATCTCATCAGGGCAAGCCTCAAGCACCCCCGCGCCGCGAGCGTGAGCAGGTCGCCCGCGACCTCAAACCGATCTACACCGCCGTCGACGCCGACCAGGCCCGCGCCGAGCTCGAGGTCTTCGACGAGAAGTGGGGGCAGCGGTTCCCTCGTCATCACCCAGGCGTGGCTGAACGCGTGGGAGTACGTGATCCCGAGGCGGTCGACCTGGCCAAGCTCCTCGGCTTGGGGTCCGTCAATGAGCGCTTGAGCGGCGCCAGCTACGGCCGTGATCCCGCTCTCCACGTGGGCCCCGAAAGAGCGCTCGCTGCAGGCCTCGCGCCGCAGCTGGGAGGGATTCGGCCGATGACCGTCTACTACGCCGACATCCGCGTGCTGCTCGACCCCCGAGCAGTCAGACCCGCTCACCGACGGCGGCCGGCTGCACGACCTCGCCGTCGTGCCCCGCTGCCCGGAGGTCTGGCTCTGCGACGGCTGGACCGAGCGCTAGCCCCATTGCCATCGCGATGGGGTGGGATCGGCGACGGGGGATCCTCTCCGCGGAATGCGCTCGCCAGCGCTACAACTGACGGGGCGCGCGCGTCGCTGCGTCTAGCTCGAGCCCGATACCCGAAGTCTAGCCCATGCGCACGTTCGCGATCTCAGCCACCCTTCCCCCCAGCAGGAATTCATTCGCGCGGAGCGGCAGAATATGTGGGATGAATCCCGGAAGGGCACTGGCTCGGCGATTGCTTCCGTTACCGGCTCGGAACGCCGCGTGGGGGGCAAGGATTCGAATCGCTTCCCTCACCTCCCATCTCTCCGCAGGCATCATCGGTATCCACATCAGCGGGGAACGCCTACGCTTCTTGGGAAGCGGCTATGACTATGACGAGTGGCTCCGTCGCATACGAGGCACAGAGTGGGAAGTCAGTGTGATTGAGCGGTTCGGCGCAGCGGTTCGACCGGGCGACACTGTACTCGACGTCGGAGCATGGATTGGTGTGTACGCACTACTAGCAAGCCGTATCGTCGGGAGTACGGGCCGCGTTTACGCGTTTGAACCAGATCCGACGGCTCGGCGATCTTTGAACCGCAATATCCGACTGAATCGCGTCAAGAACGTTGTCGTCGTCCCGTTCGCAGTCGGCGACAGTGACGACGGCCTATTCCTCCCCGAAGGCGAGCTCGGCACCTCCCGGACGCAGTTTGCTTTGACAGGCCAGGCAAGGGTCCCGTCGACGACGCTTGACGCGTTCTGCGCACGGGGCCAGTTCGATCCAGGCGTGATCAAGATCGATATTGAGGGCGGCGAGACCCGTGCGCTTTCTCCCGAAGCAGCAGGAACTGCAATCCGCCGCGCTCGCATCGTCTTCGTCGAGGTGCACACCCCAATGGGCGCGAGCCGTGAATCGCTCGATCGCATCTTCGCCGAAGCAGACAAGCAGGCTGTCGAACTGTGTCGACTACCTACCGGAATCTCCAACGTCGCGTTCCTCTCGTCCGGAGCTGACTGACAGCATGGCCCGCCGCAGCACGACGATCTAGCTAGACGGCCCTGAAATGGCCTGACGCAATGCTCTCTTAAGACGCGCCCCTGTTTGATGCTGCTAATCGGCTGGCTATCGACGGGCGGTCTCTCGGAGACGTAACAGAAGTGGGATGAGTCGGAGCCGGCTTGCCAAGAACCACGCCGGCCGTATCTGCGACCGAACGGTTGGCTCCGGTCGCAGCAACAGACTTCCGATTTCCACTACAAGCAAGTCGTATCTCATCGGGTAGATCTCGTGCGGACGTGTCAACTCGCGGAGGAACCGGAGTATGTCGTGAGCAACCGCGGTGCGATTATGGAATACGATGACCCCTCGGTCGCGGATGATCTGTCGACAGAATCGTGCGACGCCCAGCGTGCCACCACCGGTGACCAGGCCATCAATGAAACACAGATCTGCCCGGAAATCGGCGGGGTCTAGGTCCTCAATATCCCCGACGATCGCTGTCACCTTGCCGATCTCCGCGTCAGGCACCGCTGCAAGGCGGTTGAGTTTATGCTTGGTCGTCGCCTGCGCATGATCCACGGGCACGTCTCGCTCTGAGGTCGACATCAAATCGCGGTATTCGATGGCGGTGATTCTGCGGCATCGCGGGTCCGCTACGAACGTTTGCATTGTTTCGCCGCTCGCGGGCCCAATCTCCATATAATCGAACGGGCTGCGCATTCCGAGGCTGGATTGCAGCGCCAGTAATGAGCGACGGTCACCAAAAGTCGTGCTGGTCTCATGAATGGAATCGAAGAGCGACAGGTCGAGACGGTCGACTCGGTCGGTAACGCTCATGTGCTGGAGCTCCTCTGAGTCTGACCGGCTGAGCTCATAGAAATACGGCGAGAGGCGCTGCCTGCTCCACATGCGTGTGTCGCTAGCGGCGTGCTCTTGGTAGTACCGTTCCTCGGCGCCGAGACGTCGACTCCTTACGTACCAGCCCATGTGACGCGCTAAGTAGGGCGCGCCGGTTCGCAAGCTAGGGTCTAGCTCGAACGGCACGCCTGGGCGATACAGGGCAAAGGTGGTGTCGATCGAAGCTGCGTATACGCCCGGCTCGACCTCGTTTGTCCAAAAGCGCGACTCCCACGCACGAACTTCCGCCGCGTGACGATAGTAGGTCGGCAGATCGTCGATCTTGAGACCGAATCCAGCTTTGATCCGATTCGGGTAGCGATCCAGAAGCGCGCGGAAATGCGCCACCGCGTCCAGCGGACACTCGGCTACCGGAACAACATCCGGATCAGTTACAACATAGAAATTGCCTGCGGCAATATCGTCGACCACACCGCTTGTCCAAGGTGCTCTACCGCCGAGGTTCGAGTCCAGCTTTATCACCGGATACGGTGTAGTGTCAAAGAACGCAAGCAGTGGCGGGTACGTTGATTCATTGTCAATGAGATATATGCAAGTATGACCAGCCCTTTCCAGCCAGTGGAGTAGCTCAAGTAAGCAGGACAGCCGATCACGGCAGGTGATGAAGATTGGGTATTGGCGCACGTCCCTAACCTGGCGATGCCTTGCTCTCTGACCTATTGCACGAGCGCAAAGCCATCCTCGCACCCGCCTCCGGGAACCCGTGTGCGACCGTCACGCTCTACAGACCACCGGAGGTAAGTGAATTCTTGCTTACCATCGGCCGTCACCTGCGGCGATGCCAGATCCAGCCAGAAAGCTGTGTACGTCGCGCACCCAAACATCGCCATCGGGGTCAAGGCCAAGCCGTGCGATCTGCTCATCGTCACCGAACTCCGCACGCCGAGCTAATTGCCACGCAATTAGCCAATCGTGCCCGCGATGCCACAGTCGCCACCACAACACGAGCCTACTCGTCCAATCCACCCGCCGATCCTAGCGATACAAGGCCGTCAACCGTCTACGTCGGGGAGCCTAGTGGTGTGTCTCGCAATTAGCTAGGGTTTGCGGTAGGATGGGGAATCCGCTCTCCTGCTGCTCCGCTGCCCCTCACCGATGAGCAACGGTCGGTGCTTGAGCAGTTGATCCGGTCGCATACCGCGCCGCATCGTGACGTGCGTCGGGCGCTGGCGGTGTTGATGGCCTCGGATGGGTTTGCGAATACGCGGATCGCGAGCGAGGTGGGGGTGGCGCCGATGACGGTGAAGGCGTGGCGCGAGCGGTTCGCGCAGGATGGGCTGAAGGACTTCTCGAGTGTCCGGCCGGGGCGGGGGCGCAAGCCGTCGATCCCGGCCGCGAAGGTCGAGGAGATCGTCCGCTTGACGTTGGGAGAGACGCCGGTCGGTGAGACGCACTGGAGCTGCCGGTCGATGGCCGCTCGGGCTGGGGTCTCGCCGGCGACGGTGCAGCGGATCTGGTCGGCGCGGGGTCTGGCGCCGCACCGCGTGGAGACGTTCAAGCTCTCAAACGACCCGCGCTTTGAGGAGAAGCTCGTCGACGTCGTCGGCCTGTATCTGAATCCGCCGGAGGGAGCGATCGTGCTGTGCATGGACGAGAAGAGCCAGATCCAAGCGCTGGACCGCACCCAGCCGTCGCTACCGATCAAGGCCGGGAGGGCGGGGACGATGACCCACGACTACAAGCGCAACGGCACCACGACGTTGTTCGCCGCGCTGGACGTGCTGACCGGCTCGGTGATCGGCCAGTGCCTCCCGCGTCACCGCCACGTCGAGTTTCTGAAGTTCCTGCGCACGATCGATCGCGAGGTCCCCAAAGGCCTTCAGATCCACCTGATCCTCGACAACTACGCGACCCACAACCACCCCAAAGTCAAGGCCTGGCTCGCCAAGCACCCGCGGTTCGAGCTGCACTTCACGCCGACCTCCAGCTCGTGGCTGAACATGGTCGAGATCTTCTTCTCAAAGCTCACCGACAAAGCGATCCGCCGCGGAATCTTCCACAGCGTCCCAGACCTGATCGAAGCGATCCAGACCTACCTCGCCGCTCACAACCAGAACCCCGAACCGTTCCAATGGACCGCCACCGCCGAACAGATCCTCGCGAAGGTCCGCCGCGGCCGGGTCACCCTCAATGCAATCGCCAACTAAAACCGAGACACACCACTAGCAGGGTTGGTGGCTCGACCGAGACCAGTCATCGAGGGCGTCTGGACCGCGCCCGCACCGATTCTGCCACCGCGTGCGCTACGCCTCATCCGGCAGGGGTCTGCCTGCGGTGACACGTGGGGCAAATGCGGTGCCAGCGCGACGAAGTCCGCAATCGAGGCGAGCGACTGACCGTGTGCGCGGCCGAGTCGATCCGCTCTGTGGTCATACCCCACTCCTCCCGACGGGGTCGCCTCTGCTGTAGTCCCGGCAGGGGGTCGAAGGGCGGCGGAGAGAACATCGCCGCATGCGCGCGTCCTTCAAGAAGCTATAACTGGTACTCGAAGTCGCCACAATGCAACTTCTCAGAGGTCACTAGCGTGAGTACGGCTGGCATTCGCTCGCCTTGAGTCGACAACGCTCGCCTCGGCCAGCGTGCGGTTGCCAATCCAGACAGTGAGAACTTTCGCTGAGCGCATGTGACGCGGAGCCACGCGCACACGTGTCGTCTCGCCGTAAGAGCAGCCCTCCGCCAGGCCGCCGCTGAGCCGTCGACACGCTCGACCAAGCACGCCGCATGCTGGGCGAACAGCCTTCGGCGGGCATAGGGTTGAGTCCCGCAACATCCGGTCATCCTGCGTATGCATCGCCGTCTGATTCCCGCGGTATACAGACTCCGTCACCATCCCGAGCCTCTGCGCAATTCACCCGATCCTGGCTCTCGGCATGCCCTTCAGCGGATGTCGTAGACTCAGGCATTGATGCTGATCGGGGTCAGGAAGACGCGAGCGAGACGTCCTCGCCGCGTTGCGCCGTCTTCGCCGGCAGCGTCACGGCGGACGGGGCTGGCGGTTTAGGACTTGCTATCGGGAGCTGTGGATGAGAAACTTCCGGCCGGTTGGCGGGCGAGGGAGCGAGCGACTTGAGTTACTCGTTTATGAGCCGGTGATATATAGCGCTGTACCTCGCGCCGCCAGTGTCGACATCAAAGAGCTCTCGCGCGACCGACCTGCACCGGTCCGGCATCTCGGCATCCCTCGCGAGGTCGCGCATCGTCCCGGCAGCGTCCGCAATCCGTGTATCGTCCTCGCCACGCAATACGGCACCGACCTGGTAATCGGTGACGATTCTTTCAAGGTCGCCGACGCCGGGCGTGACTAGCACCGGCATGCCCGCTGCTAGAAACTCAGCGAAGCGAGTAGGCGCGGAGGCAATCTTCGAGAAGGACGACTTGATCAGGCAGAGCCCCACGTCGCCGGAGAACAGCTGGGAGGGAACCTCCTCAGGCTTGACCGAAAGTACGGAAGCGGGGCGCCCCGCGAGCTGCTCACGAGCGAGAGTGGCCTGCCGCGTGATGACGGTCAAGGGTAGGGCTAGAGCTCTCGCGATTTTCGGCGCGAGGTCGAAGCGATACCAGGTACCTATGGAGCCGCTCCATATCGCGTGGGGGCCGCCTGGACGGGCCGGGCGCCGCAAGAAGTGTTCTAGATCAACGCACGTAGGGATTACGTCGATGGACACCGGTCGTGCGCCCGCCCACGATCGAATCTGCGGTACGGAGGCCTCTGTGAGGGTTACAATCGCATCCGCGTCTCGGAAGAAGCGCAGCTCGCATAGCTTTGCGACCCGGTAAACGCTGCTGCGGGGCCGCCATAGGCCACCGTCGATGCGTTCGTCCGCCCAGAACCCCCGAATGTCGAAGAGCAGCTTGGCGTTCGTGGTCCCACGAGCCGCCAACGCAATCAGCGCGGGAACATCGCTTCTCACGTGGACAATGGCAGGCTCGGCCAGGCGCGCCGCCTTTATCAGCGCACGTCTCCCGGCTAAGACGTCGACAGCCGTCGATACAACCGGCGGACTGTGGTGATACCGCAAGGGAAGCCATTCGATTTCATGGGCGGCGAGCTCGGTCTCAAGGCGCGCACGGTCGTCGCGAGACCTCTCAAACGAGATTAGGGTGATCCGGAATTCGGAGGCTAAGCGAATCAGATAAGGAAGGACTTGCGAGCGTCCTAGAGGCTCGGCGAGGCCGTCGTAGGAGAGGTAGAACGCACGGGGTCGGTCGTCCGGTAGGCGTGGTTCAAGGGCTGCCAAGGCGCTCACCGGTGTGCTCCTGGCTCACAATAGAAAAGATGCTCTGTTCCACTGAATCGACCCTGCCCCTTTATATGTTAAGAATCCGGCTCGACCTAGAACGGCAGATGCTCCGCGTTGTGACTGAGCTGAATCTAATCGAAAGCCAGTGCGCAGGCGTTTCGCCAGTCACGGGTACACGCTCGCGTCGAACCGTGCTCGACCCCATATACGAGTCGGTCATCGTTGGTCGAAGGCCCGTCCGCGGCGAGATAACGAGGGTCGCAGCATGAGTGAACGCCCTCCGAAGATCAGTGTCTGCGTCCCCGCATACAACGCGGCGGCGTATCTGCCCGCCGCGATCGATAGCGTCCTGGCCCAAGAGTTCAGCGACTTCGAGTTGGTGGTCTCCGACGACTCCTCGAGCGATGAAACACCGCGGATCTGCGCCGGATACACCGATCCGCGCTTCCGCGCTGTACGGTCCGAGGAACGATTGGGTCAGGCAGGTAACTGGAACCGGTGTGTCGAGCTTGCCCGAGGGGAGTATGTGATCCTGCTGCACGCTGACGATGAGCTCGTGCCCGGCTACCTCGAGCGTGCGGTGGCGGTGCTCGATGCGAATCCGGATCTCGCGCTTGTCCACTGTTCGGTCGAGCACATCGACGGAACCGGCAACTCGCTCGAACTCCAGCGGCTATTCGATGAGGACACGATCGACCGCGAGGAAGTTGTTCTACGGCGTCTGCTGCTCGACGGTTGCGTCATCAACCCCGCCGGAGTCACGGTGCGCCGTGCTGTCTATGAGAGAGTGGGCCCGTTCACCGACACGATCGTGTGGGGCGTCGACTGGCACATGTGGACACGGATCGCGCTGCGGAGCCCTGTCGGCTATCTAGCTGCGCCCCTAGCGCGTTACCGTGAGCACGGCCACAGCGGCACCACCGCGGTGATGGCGAGCGGGCGCAACGCGCGCGACGAGCTGTGGTTGATGGACGACATCTTTCGCATGATCGAGCAGACAAGGCCGGACCTCGCCGAATTGAAGGCGCCCGCGACACAGGGCGTTGCCCACCGAACGTGGTGCTTTGCCGAAACCATGTGCGAACTCGGCGAGATGGATGCCGCGCGAGTCGGACTGCGACATGCGATCCGAATATGGCCTGCGATGGCCCGACAGCCGAAGGTCTGGGGGCTGTGGGCAGCAACTTACATGGGTTACCGGTGGTTCGCGGCGGCGCACGGCGTGAGGCAATCCTTAGCGAGACGCCTGAGTCAGACCCCATCGGTCGCCGACTGAGTGCCGGTCCGGCTACCACCCCTCCCGCCTCAAGAAGATCTCGAGCGTTAGCAGGCTCCAGATTGCGTGCCCATGATTGCCGACGCCAGCTTGGTGTTCGGCGATGAGGTCGTCGATCGCCTCGGCGACGAGATAATTACGCACCCGACTGTTGTTGGCACTGAGCATCCCGCGAACGTAGGTCGCGAGGTCCTGCCGGAACCATCGATCCAGTGGCACGCCGAAGCCGCGCTTGCCGCGTTTGAGGATCTCGGGCGGCAGCAGATCGGCGACGGCCACACGGAGCACGCGTTTCAGCGACAGCCCCCTCATGCGGGCTGCGGGTGCGAGCCGAAAGGCAAGCTCTGCCAACTCTCGGTCGAGAAAGGGTGCCCGGACTTCCAGGCTGTGCGCCATGCTCGTCCGATCAACCTTCGGCAGCAGATCGTCCAACAAGTAGGTGCGCACATTAAGGTCAAGCAGCCGGTCAAGCGGATGAGCTCCGGAGGAATGGCTCCAGATCTCGTGGTAGGCCTGGACCGCGACCCCAGCGTCCCCATCGCTTACCTCACCCAACGGTCCGCCGTCGAGGAGTCTCTGCTTCCACTCCGAGGGCACGTAGCTCACCCAAGCAAGCAGCGCCATCGGCGCGCTCAGATCACTCCGCAAGAGCATCCGCTGAAGCTTGGCCGCGCCACCTCGTGTGGCGCGCCTCGGCACAGCTTCGGCAGCACGCCGGATCCCAGTGCGCAGCTGCTTAGGCATGGCCTCGTAACGGGCGACGGCGAGCGCGGCAGCGAAACGCTCGTAGCCTGCGAAGAGTTCGTCGCCCCCATCGCCGCACAGTGCGACCTTGACGTACCCCCGCGTGAGCTCCGACAGCAGAAAAGTGGGCAATGCGCTCGAGTCCCCGAACGGCTCGTCGTAGTGCCATACGAGCCGCTCGATCAACTCAGTGGCGTCCGGCTTGACAACGAACTCGGTGTGGTCGGTGCGATAGCGATCGGCTACCAAGCGTGCGTATGGCCTTTCGTCGTAACCCTCGGAATCGTCAAAGCCGATCGTGAAGGTCGAGACGGGTCGTTCGGATGCCCTGGTCATCAATGCCACCACGGTGGATGAGTCAATTCCGCCGCTGAGGAAGGCCCCAAGCGGGACGTCTGAGATGAGCCGTCGGTCGACCGCACCCTCCAGACGTTCCCGGACCTGAGCGGCGGCGACGTCGAGAGGAAGATCGAGCCGCGCTACGTCGCTCGACCCTGGGTACATCGGCTCCCAGTAGCGCTCCAGAGTTGGCTCGGCGCCGGCGGTTGCCACGAGGACATGTCCTGGAGGCACACTTCGGATCCCTTCGAAAAAGGTGTAAGGGGTTGGGACATAGCCGAACGTTAGGTAGTCCGGAATCGCCGCTACCCGAAGTCGACGCGGAACTCTCGGATTGGCGAACAGACTCTTGATCTCGCTCGCGAAGACGAGCCCGGTTTGATCGTGCCAGTAATAGAGTGGCTTCTTGCCAAACCGATCCCTCCCTAGGATCAGCCGCTGGCGCGGCTCATCCCACGCCGCAAACGCGAACATCCCCTCCAGACGGGTCGCAACGGCCGCCGGGGCAAGATCCTCGACCAGATGAGCGATCACCTCCGTGTCTCCGTCGGTGGTGAACGAGTGGCCGTCGGCCTGAAGTTCAGCGCGCAGGCTGCGGTAGTTGTAAATCTCGCCATTGAGGGCGACACCAATCGAACGGTGCTCGTTGGAAATCGGGGGATCTCCGTGCTCGAGGTCGATGATGGCCAGTCGCGTCTGACCGACCCACGCGTGTGGACATTCAAATGCACCCTCGGCGTCTGGGCCCCGGTGTCGGAGCTGGGCGAGCTGCGCCGAGACGCTCTGAGAGCGTCCATCGAATGCGCGTATCTCACCGGCGATGCCACACATCGTCTCTGAGCTCAGTCCAGTAACGACCGCAGAAGGCCCGCAAGTTCTGGGGCCCATCGCTGATAGGAGTAGTGACGCTCGACGAAAGCACGTCCGGCCCTCCCCTGCTCCATTCGCTGCGCCGGATCCTCGATCAGGGACATAAGCGCCCGATGCCATTCATCCTCGGTACCGGCAATGAGTCCCCGCTCATCGGTGATCAAGTCTGTCGTTACTCCGACCGGACTCCCGACGGCCGGTACACCCGCAGCGAAGTACTGAAGAACCTTGTAGCCGCACTTACCACGTGCCCACTCATCGTCTGGCTGCGGCAGGATCCCGATGTCGAAGCTAGCCAGATCGTCTGGTTCGGTAGCGAGCGACCACGCTCGGTGTTCGATCCACGGAGCGCTGATTCTACGGTCGGAGCCAACTAGAACCAGTTTTGCTCGAAGCCGACCCGCATTCAGGCGCGCCAGCACTGGTAGGACCAATCGGAGGTACGGGCTGGTGCTTGGCGATCCGATCCAGCCGATCGTGACAGGCTCGTGGTCACCGTGGGCGCGCAGCGGCTGACCTGTCGGATCTACGCAGCTGGGCAGGAGCTCGACACGTCGTGCGTACTCCCGCGCATGACTGGCAAGGTACGCGTTCCCCGAGAGCACTAGCCGTGCCCGTCGCAGGCATTCGGTGCATCGTCGCGCCTCCTGCTTAGTCCACCGAAATCGTCGATTCACGCCGCCGCGGAACGGGATGAACAGGGGATCGTCGATGTCATACACATCGAGGACGCGCGGCGGATCGAATCCCGGCAAAGGGTGAAGCAACCTGAGCCTGTGCACGAGCAGGAGATCATGCTCGGGACGAGGACGCAAGGCTGACCGCAAGGTGGCTCGCCCCAGAGCCAACGCCTTATTTCGCGCGTGAGCGGACGAGGCGAGGACTTGGTAGTCGGCGTCCGTCAGGGTCGACCTGTAGTCCATCTCTACACCGTCCCGGCGCAGAAACGGAACAAAGTTCGCGATACGAACGCGGGCACTGGCTACCCTCTGCGGATACGCCGTCTCAGCCAGAACGGCAGGAAGTCGGACGCTTCGATCTGCGATCACGTCCGGCTGCGTGCTGTCAATCGATACTTCGCCCATCGGATCCCCATCACAGTATTGCGAGCTTCGTGCCGATAACCGAGAGGGTATGAGCGCACAACGACGAGTTGCGGTTGTGGGAGCCGGCTTGACCGGATGCACGGTGGCCTACGCGTTGGCTCGACAGGGCGTCGACAGCGTTCTCCTTGAGCGAATGCCCGTTCCGGGCGGTCTGATCCGCTCGGAGTTGATGAATGGCGTTATCTACGAGCCGCACGGGTCGCACATCTTTCATACCGAGGATCGCGAGGTATGGGACATCGCGAACGCGATGACGCCGTTCGGCCCCTATCGCCATCGCGTGGACATAATCGTCGAGGGGAAGCTACTGAACTGGCCGCCCCTGCTCAGCGACGTTGAACGGCTAGCCGACGGCGAACGGATCAAGCGCGAACTGCTGGAGCGGCGCACTCAAGCCCTCGATCCGGCACTCCGTGCCCAGAGCTCGAACTTCGAGGAATGGTGCCTTGAGCTGATGGGCGCCGACTTGTACGAGCTCTTCATCCGACCCTACACCGAAAAGCAATGGGGGAGACCGGCGAGGGAGCTGCCGGCCAGCTTCGCCCCTCGACGGGTCAGCGTTCGCTGGGACAACGATCCCTATCTGTTTCCGGACCCCTATCAGGGCTGGCCGGCAGGCCCGCGCGGCTACACCGACCTGATCGATGGCCTGCTTCACGACAAGCGCATCGAGCTGCAAACCGGTCACGACGTGACGCTCGCAACAGTCGCTGACCATCTGCGGGCCATCGAGCCCCACGCGGTCGTGCTGACGTGCCCTCTCGATGTCTTCGCCGGGGCTCGCTTCGGCGCGCTCGAATGGCGAGGCATCCTCGTTCGGTCCGTCTACGTGCCGCACGTTGAGTATGCGCAGAGCGCGATGGTCGTCAACTACCCCGGCCACGAGTATCCGTTCATACGTGTGCACGAGACAAAGCACGCGTCCGGCCAGGAATGTGATGGCACGGTCCTCGGGTTTGAGTTCACCGGGGCACCCACGCGCTACTACCCCATCGAATCCGAGCGGAACCGGACTCTGAACGATCGGTATCAGCGTTATCTGGTCGACGCGTTGGCTCCGTACGCGGTCTATTTCGCCGGCCGCCTCGCCAACTACGTCTACATCGACATGGATGACTGCATGCGTCAGGCGCTCGACTGCGCAGAAAGCGTCTTGACGAGGCTGTCCAGCGGCTCCGGCTGGAGCCGGACGGCCAAAGGCTGAGCGCGATTTGGATTAATCCCGGCGCGACCCAGCGTCGGCGCCACCCGCTACCCTAGTCTCAATGGACAAGTTGGGGCCGCGGTTCTCTTGCCGCTTGAGGACTGCACTGATCGGGCTTGCTTCGGCGATCGCCCTTGGCGTCGCGGCCGCCCCTGCCACTGCGTTCACGAGGGCCCTAACCGACAGCGTGTGGTTCTACGGGTCGCAGTGGAACCAAGCCACCAAGGCCTCGGAGGCCAAGCTCGTACTGCTCGAGATCGACTGGGAGAGCGTGGAGCAATCGGCGCCGCCGGCTGGCGTAGACCCGACGAACCCTGCAGATCCAAATTTCAGCTTCGGCTACATCGACTCCGTTATGAGAGTTCTGCAGAGCACCGGCGTTTCGGTGGCCTTCCTCGTTGGGGATGCTCCACGGTGGGCTGAGGCTCCCGGCGGTCCACCAGCCTTAGAGGCTGACGGAGCGTGGGAGCCGAACGCGCAGGCGTACGGGCAACTGGCGACTGCTCTGGCTCGGCGCTATTCAGGTTCCTACCCCGACCCGCTCTTTCCGGGCCGAACGCTCCCGCGAGTTCGGTACTTCCAGGCTTGGGGGGAGGCCAACTTCTCAATCCACCTCGCTCCTCAGTGGATTCGGAGCGGCGGCACCTGGGTCCCGAACGGTCCTGTCATGTACCGCAGCCTGCT
Organism: uncultured Solirubrobacterales bacterium; assembly: GCA_963704385.1. Lineage (GTDB taxonomy): Bacteria > Actinomycetota > Thermoleophilia > Solirubrobacterales > Solirubrobacteraceae > Palsa-465. The sequence continues at coordinate 1,414,974 of OY969904.1, read as the reverse complement.
CAATGCGTTCTACGCGGGGATAAGGAGCGTTCATCCAAACAACTTCGTCATCACGACCGGCTTCGGACCTTACGGCGACCCAGCTCCAGGCCCGTGTACCAGTCAGGAGATTGGGCCCGGGTGCCGGATGGAGCCCGCGTTATTCGCTCGCGAGACTCCTTTGTCTGCACGGACAGAGCCTCCGGTCTGAGTCATGTCCGAACCCGGCGCACTTCGATGCGATCGCGATCGACCCGTACGAGGTCGGCGGCCCGACCACTCACGCGATCCCCATCGACGATGTTTCCGTTCCCGACCTGGGCAAGCTGACGCGAATCGTGAACAAGGCCGTGGCGGTAGGACGGGCGCTTCCGCACGTGCACAAGCAGCTATGGGTCACCGAGTTCGGCTACGAGTCCAATCCGCCCAACCCGAACGTCACTTCGTTAGCGACCCAGGCGCGTTGGCTCGACGAGGCCTTCTATATCTTCTGGACCGAGGGCGTGAATACCGCAGTCTGGTACCAGATCCGCGACCCAACGCCAACGTACGACCCGTTGGACTACTACACGGGCCTCTACTTCTACAACGGAACTCCAAAGCCGTCCGCGGAAGCGTTCCGGTTCCCATTCGTGGTGATGCCCTCGGGCAACAAGGCGCAAGCGTGGGGCATCTCCGCGAGGAGTGGCAAGCTCGCCGTCCAGCACCAGGTGGGCCGCAAGTGGAAGACGCTTTTCAGCGTCCACGTCTCGGTGGGCAGCACGTTCGTGCGGAACATCTCGCCGAGCCTACGCGGAAAGTTCCGCGCCGTGGTCGGCGGCGAGTCAAGCCTAGTCTGGACGCGCTAGTCGCCGGCGCGAACGGGTTCGTTCGCCACCTGAGCGACCTGCACGGGGACCGGGGAACGCTGCGCCGCGGACGCATGCGGCATAGCGCCCGCGCGCTGAACAGCGGGAGTCACAGTCGGCTTAAGCCGAGCCGCCCGCTCGAACTGCCAGATCAGCCCCAGGCCGAGCACGACGCCCAGCGATCCGGCGAGGAGCACCCAGCCGACTCCGGCCCGAGCCACCCCAATGGTCACCCCGCAGACGAACAGCTGGGTGAGCGCCAGGGTGAGCGCGACGTCGCGGGGCCCGCCCAGGTAACCGGCGAGGCGGTGGGTGAGGTGGTCGCGCCCGCCACTGAGCACCGACCGACCGGCGCGGCTGCGGGAAATGGTCACGAGCGTCGTATCGAGAATCACGAGGCCGACGAGCAGCGCGGCGACGATGACGCCGCTCGGCCCGAGGTAGTTCCGCGTCACTGCGGCCATCGTCACCCGGGCCACGAGCAGTCCGAGGAGGAGGCTGCCGCCATCCCCCATGAATATCCGAGCGGGCTTGGCGAGGTTCCAGGGCAGGAACCCGAAACATGCTCCCGCTACTGCGAAGGCCAGGGCAGCCAGGGCGGTGTCGCCGGTGATTAGGGCCAAAGCCCCGGCACCGATGGCCGATACAGCGGCCACCGAGGCCGCAGCGCCATCCATATTGTCCATCAGGTTGAAGGCGTTCATCACGCCGACGACCCAGATGATCGTGAGGGCGAGATCGGCAGCATCATTGTGGAACACGCCCCAGCCGCGCCCGGTCTCCCAGAGGAGCACGGCAATTCCGGCCTCGGCGAGCGTGCGGACCCAAATCGGCAGGTTGATGCGGTCGTCGATCGTACCCATGGCCCATATCGCGACCGCGCCGACGATGATCACCCAGTGGGTGGTGGCTTGTCCGCGCACGACCAGGACCGCGGCCAGAATTCCGACGATGATCGCGGTACCGCCAAGGTACGGAGTAGGGGTCTTGTGCCCCTTGTAGCCGGCTGGTAGGTCGAAGAACTGTGTGCGGACCGCGACCGCGATCGCTAGTGGCGTGGCCAGGTAAGTCGCGATGGCCGCGATCGCGAACGCGGCAGCAGCGTCGAGATCAGGCGACATCCGAGGCCGCTGCCGGAGCGGTCGCGCGGTCCTCGCGCGTGCGTTCGTATTCGATCACGTCGTCGATCGCGTCCTCCACCGAGCGGTGCGTTTGCCACCCAGTCAAGTTGCGCAGCGCCGTCGTGTCGGGCCGGCGACTTCCGAGTTCTTCGAATCCTTCCCCATACGCCTCCTCGTACGGAACAAGCATGATCCCGCTGTCGCTTTCAGCACGCTCAATCACCCGGCGGGCTAGCTCGATCACGGCGATTGGCGTAGAGCTACCGATGTTGAACGTCCTGCCCGGCGCTCCCTCGTTCTCGGCCAGCAGCATCAGCGCCGAGACCGTGTCCCTGACGTGCGTAAAGCAGCGTGTCTGCGCGCCACCGCCGTAGACCGTCAGGTCCTCACCCTTCAGAGCCTGACGGACGAACCGCGGGAGCACCATTCCGTACTGACCGGTCTGGCGGGGACCGACGGTGTTGAACAGCCGGACCACGGTGGCGTCGACCCCACGGCGGCCGTGGTAGCCGGCTATCAGTGCCTCGCCGAATGTCTTGGCGATCGCGTACGTCCAGCGCCCCTTCGAGGGGGAGCCGAAGATCAGGTCGTCCTGCTCGGTGAGGGCGCCATTGGTGTGCTTCCCGTATACCTCGGAAGTCGAGCTGAACAGAACGCGGGCGTCGTGGCGAGCGGCCGCGTGCATCACGACGTTGCTGCCCCGCACGCTCCGCATTAGCGTGTCGAGAGGCTCGTTGACGATCATCTGCACGCCGACCGCCGACGCGAGGTGGATGCAGATGTCAGCGTCGGCCATCAGCTCGTCGACGAGCGCCGCGTCTGTGACGCTGCCCTCTACGCAGTGGACTCCTTCCTCAGCGAGCAGATGGCCGATGTGCTCGAGCCGGCCGGTGGACAGGTCGTCGAGGATCACGACCTGGTCGGGCGCCGAGCGGTCCAGCAGCGCCTCGACGAGGTGCGAGCCGATGAATCCCGCTCCTCCGGTGACCAGATAGCGCCTCGCACGCTCGGGGCGATGTGCCGCGGCAGGACGGCTAGTGCGCGAGGGCGATCCGTTGCCCGCCACCGAGTGAACCGAGCGGATGGCGTGCGGTCGCAGCTCGGTCATGTGCTCTTCCTCGGCGGCGAAGTGCGCGACGGTTCGCCTTAGGCCCTCCTCGAGGCCCACAGCGGGCTCGTAGGCGAGCTCGGTCCTGGCCAGAGTTATGTCCGCGACCGAGTCTCGGACGTCGCCTGGTCTGTCGGGACCGTGGACCGCTTCGACGGTCGCGCCGGTCTCCCTGCGCAGGCACTCGGCCAGCTGGTTGAGGCTGATCCCCTGGCCGCAGGCGATGTTGTAGACGCGGCCGCCTACGCCCGGCGTCTCGAGCGCGGCCAGGTTGGCGTCGACCACATTGTCGATGTAGGTGAAGTCGCGGGACTGCTCGCCGTCGCCGAAGATGACCGGCGGCTCGCCGTGGCGGAAGGCCCAGATGAACTTGGGGATGACGGCCGCGTACTCGGACTTGGGGTCCTGGCGGGGGCCGAAGACATTGAAGTAGCGCAGTGCCACGGTCTCGAGGCCGTAGACCTGAAAGAAACTCTGGCAGTAGTTCTCGGCCGCGAGCTTGGAGACCGCGTAGGGCGAGATCGGCAGTGGCTTGACCGACTCGCGTTTGGGCAGCTCGGCCGCGGCTCCGTAGATCGAGGACGAGGAGGCAAATACGACGCGAGACGCGTCGGCCTCGCGGGCCGCTAGCAGGACGTTGAGAGTCCCGGTGGCGTTGGCGACGTGCGTGGTGCCGGGATCGGCGATCGAGCGAGGGACCGACGGGACCGCGCCCAGATGGACGACGGCGTCGCACCCACGCACCGCCCGGGTGACCGCCGACAGGTTGCGCAGATCGCCCTCGATCAGCTCGATTTCACGTGAGACGCTCGAAAGGTTTGAGCGCCTTCCCGTCGAAAGATTGTCGAAGACGCGCACATCGCGCCCGACGGCCAGAAGCCTTCTCACCACATGCGAGCCAATGAAGCCCGCCCCACCAGTCACGACAACTTGCACTTTGCCCACCCCTTCGCTTCCATGCTCTGCACCTAGTCGCCCGCGCCCTCAGACACGACCACCCACGTGCCTTGCTTCGGCTTAACCGAACCCTGGCCGGAGAATACCAGTAAATCGTCATAAAAGATGACGATCTTGAGAACCGCTGACCGGCTGGCGTACGGTCCTTGAGCGGTTTGGGAAGCCTTGGGCTGTTGCCCGGGACGACCCTGCGCTAGCCTGCCGGCACGACCATGGTCTTGACCGCGGCGGTCACGCCGTCGCCGATCTCGACGATCACCATGTAGGTGCCGGTGTGGCGGATCGGGTCCTCGAGATGGACCTTCCGGCGATCGATCTTGATCCCGCGGGCGTCACGGATCGCGTCGGCGATGTCCTGTGGCGTAACCGATCCGAACAGCCGCCCGTCCTCGCCGGCCTGCTGCGGGATCGTGAGCACGGTCTTCCCGAGCAGAGTGGCGTTCTCCTGAGCCCGCTCCTCGGCCTCGCGCATGGCACGCTCGGCGGCCTCGCGGCGCCGCTGGGCGGCCTGAATCGAGCCCGCGGTGGCGGGCTCGGCCAGCTTGCGCGGCTGGAGGTAGTTGCGCAGGTAACCGGGGGACACGTCGACAACGGCGCCTCGCTCCCCGAGCGCGTCCACGTCCTGGAGGAGGATCGCCTGCGCCATCTGGGTGGGCTACCTGTCTCTGTCCCGGTCGCGGTCCCGGTCTCTGTCACCCCGGCCGCCCCGCTCGCTGCCGCCCTCGGCCACGTAGGGCAGCAGAGCTAGCTCACGAGCGCGCTTGACAGCCAGGGCAATCTGGCTCTGGTGGCGCCGGCAGGCCCCCGTGATCCGGCGCGAGCGGATCTTGCCGCGGTCGGAGATGAACCGGCGCAGCGCCGAGATGTCCTTGTAGTCGACCTGCTCGATCTTCTCGCGACAGTATGGGCACGGCTTGCGCCGACCCGAGGTCGCTGCGCCCCTCCGGTCACGCCGGCGAACCGGCCTCCTACGTTGCTTGGCCACTTATCTCCTAGCTCTGTCGCTTTCGATCGGCCGCCTCAGAACGGGATGTCCTCGTCGGCCGCAGCAGCACCCACGGGCGCGGTCTCGAAGTCACCGGTGTCGATCGGGACATCGCTCTCCGCCGGCTGGACGCCGCTTGAGAACCCGTTCCCGTTGCCGGCGTCTTCACGCCCGCCTAGGAACTGCACGGAATCAGCGATGATATCGACCGATTCGCGCTTCTGTCCCTCGGACTCCCAGGTGCTCCACTCCAGCCGCCCGTCGATCGCCACCGGGCGGCCCTTCTTGAGGTACGTGCTGCAGCTCTCGGCCTGGCGGCCGAAGACCGTGACGCGGAAGAAGTTGGGCTTCTCCTCCCACTCCCCGGAGCTGTTCTTGCGGCGGGTGTTGACGGCGATGCCGAGCTTGCAGATCGACAAGCCGCCCGGGGTCGAGCGCAGATCGGGGTCTCGAGTGAGATTGCCGGTCAGCACGACTCGATTTATGTTCACGAAGCGCTCCTTTCAGCCACTTTGAAATCTGTTGAGCGAGTCTAGGCCCGCCCCAGGCGGCAACCCTCGGTTCGGCGCGGAAAATGGACGGAAACGTTGCAGACTCGTGGCACGGCGCCTCGCGGCCGTTACACCGGCATCTGCGCAGTCTCAGTCGCCAGCTCGGGGATGAACAGCCGCTGGTCGATCATCCTGCCAGCTCGGGCAACCGCTCCACGGCGGCAATGAATGCAATCGCCAGCTCGACCACGCGCCCGGCTTCATCCACCGTCGGTAGCCACGCCTCGTGGTCGGCCTGCTCCCGTTCAGGCTGCACCTTCTGTGCCCGGGCCGCGAGATCGCGGTCGAGGAGGCCCGGCTCGACGAACGCCTGGCGGAGCTCGTGCCACGTGCCCGCGTGCGTCCGCGCGTAGGTCTCGCGTTCGCTCAGAGCGGCGCGAGCGGCGTAGAGCATGGCGTAGTACGCGGCGCTGAGCGCCCCGCCAGGGTCCTCCTCGATTGCCATCTGCGCCAGCGCCAGCCGGCGCCGGGCGGCGTCGAGGAACTCGGCCGATCTGGGGCTCACATCGACCCTTCGATCACGACCTTGTCGCGGTCGACCTCGGCGATGAAGAACGATCGGATCTCCCTGCGCCGGGCCAGCCACTCGGGGGTCTGGATGTGCACCGAGAACCACGGGGTAAGTGCCTCGAGGCCGAGCTCGCGGGCTGCTTGGTCAAACGCCGCGTGGACGTGCTGCTTCCCGTCCCACGAGGCGTCGTCGACGAGGACGAGCACGTCGATATCCGAGTCCTGGTGCGTCGGGCTCTCGCCGCGGGCGCGGGAGCCAAACAGCCAGACCACGTGCAGAGCTCCGCCGAGGCGCGCGCGCAGGAGCCCCGCGAAGCGCTCGAGCAGCGCGCGCTCATCCGGACGCAGCGATGTGCTCGCCAGGGTGGGCATGGGGTAAAGGTACCCACGGCCCGGCGGGGACCGGCAACGCCTTTCCTCCACTGAAAATGGACGGAAACGTTGCAGGGTCGACGCGAGCCGTGACGAATGCGACACCGGCGGCCTGTCTTTTGATCAGAAAGCTGTTCATTTTGCGATCTCGACCCGCGCTCCATCCCCGGCGCTCTTTACCCTCGCCAACCGGCGCAGGTGTAGCCGGGACGCGCATATGCTGCCGTGCCGATTTCGCCCCCGAAGTTCAGGAGGAGCGGGTCTTGACCAGATTCAGGCTCTCGCTGGCGGTCGCCACGGCTCTCGTGGCGCTCTGCGCTTGCGCCAGCGCAGCTGAGGCAGCCGCCTCTTCCTGGCCGTACGTCGTCACGAGCGTGAGCGGCTCGGCGACGTGGCAGTACCAGATGTGGAACGGCGCTGGCAGGGACTCCGTGAAGTTCCAGGGCCACCTTCTTCGCGGCCAGGCTGCGTCAGCGTTGCGTGGTACCGCGACCTACACGGACCAGAACTCGCATCGGTGCGGGCCCGTGACGAGCACTAGGAAGATGAGCTTTGGAGACCCTCTGGCCTTTGCGATCGAGTCCGGGAACTACGTGGATGTGACCTGGAACCTGCCCTTGCCCGGTGAGTCCCGCTGCTACACCTCGAGGCTGACCCACGTCGGGGCTCTGTTCCGGCGGGATGGGTTCCTGTCGGAGAAGGTCCCGCTCGCCAAGTTCGACTGTCCCACACCGGTGTTGAGCCTCCAAGGCCGGGTTAGATACTCCGCGAACGGGACGATCGGCTGGCTCACATACAAGGCCACGGTGACGCTCCGGCAGCGTTAGCGTCGCGCGCACCGCCCGCTACAGTGGCGGCGTGCGCCGAGCGGAGCGGGTATGGGGATTGGCCCGCGACCTGGCCCGAGTAACGGTCCTGGCGGCGTTCCTCGGCGGCGCACTGGCCCCGGCCGCCAGCGCCACCGCTCCGTACACCGAGAAGCTCCCCCCGCTGACCACGCCGTGGACGCGCTCGGTGTCGACGGTCGCGCCGCTCCCCGAGTATCCCCGCCCACAGCTCGAGCGCTCCCGGTGGCTGAACCTGAACGGCCAGTGGCAGTACGAGGCAGGCCAGCCGGGCCAGGCTCCCCCGTTCGGGCAGGACCTGGCCCAGACGATCCTGGTGCCGTTTCCGGTCGAGTCCCCGCTGTCGGGCATCGAGCGGGAGGACACGTGGGGGTGGTACCGGCGCACGTTCACGGTGCCCTCCGGTTGGGCCGGCGACCACGTGCTCCTCAACTTCGGCGCGGTCAGCTGGCAGGCGAGCGTGTACGTCAACGGCCATCTGGCCGGGACTCACCAGGGGGACTACGACTCGTTCTCGCTCGACATCACTCCGTTTCTCAACCGCACCGGTGAGAACGAGCTCATCGTCGGCTTCTACGACCCCATCGGCGCCGCCGGCGAACCGGTCGGCAAGCAGGTCGCCGGCCAGCCGACCGGCATCTTCCACACCGCGTCGAGCGGGATCTGGCAGACCGTGTGGCTCGAGCCGGTGGCCGCGGAGCACATCGACGGGCTCGATCTCGTCCCCGGCCTCACCCCCAATCCGGACCGCAGCCGGCTGATGGTCTCGGCGTCCGTGACCGGCGGCTCGGCCGGGCGAGTCGTGGCGCAGGCGACCAGCGGCGGGAGGGTCGTGTCGACGGCGAGCGGACGGCCCGGACGGCCCTTCGCCCTACCGATCGCGCGACCCCGCCTGTGGTCGCCCTCGAGCCCCTACCTGTACGGCCTGATCGTGCGGATCATCGCCGGTTCCCACGTCGTCGACCAGGTACAGAGCTATTTCGGGATGCGCTCGATCTCCCTCGGTCGGGTCGGCGGCGCGACTCGCATCCTGCTCAACGGCAAGTTCGTGTTCGAAACCGGGGCACTGGACCAGGGCTACTGGCCCGACGGGCTCTACACGCCGCCGACCGACGCCGCCACGCGCTCGGACATCCTGGCCGCCAAGCAACTCGGCTACGACATGCTTCGCGTGCACCAGATCGTCGAGCCGGCGCGCTGGTACTACTGGGCCGACCGGCTCGGGATCCTGGTCTGGCAGGACATGCCGGCCATGCACGTGCCGGGCGGGCTGGCGCCCAGCGTGGCCCAGCAGGCCGAGTTCAGCCACGAGCTGGGCCGGATCGTCGTCCAGCATCGCTCGGACCCGGCGGTCGTGACCTGGATTCCGTTCAACGAGGGCTGGGACCAGTTCGATCCCACCGGCGTCACGGACGAGGTCAAGCACCTGGACCCATCGGCGTTGGTCGACACCGACAGCGGCGCCGCCAACTGCTGCAACGCGATCGAGTCGGAGGCGAGCGACATCCTCGACACGCACCTGTACTTTGGCCCGTTCGCCGTGTCGGCCGACAACCGGGCCTCGGTGATCGGCGAGTACGGCGGTGTCCTGCCGTATCCGCCCGCGTCCGATCGATGGCCGGGCGCACAGACCAGCCTGGGCTCGCCCGTGCTGGCCTGGGGGCTCGAGCCGATCACGACCTTCCTGCGCCAGCAGTACGCAGAGCTCGCCCAGGAGATGCGGGTGCGCGGACTGTCCGGAGCCGTGTTCACCGAGCTGACCGCCGTCGAGGACGAGCTCGGGATCCTGACCTATGACCGGCGCGTGTTCACGATCCCTCCCGGGCTGGTGCGCGGGCTCAACCAATCCCTGATCGCCGCGTCGGAGCAGCCCGCGCAGCTCACGCCGCAGCCGGCTGCGATCCCCCCCGGGACCACGGGGCTGTGGCGCTTTGACGAAGGGCACGGCGCGAGCGCGGCCGATTCGAGCGGACACGGCCATCCGCTGTCGCTGCAGGGCGGCGCCGGGTGGACCCGCGGCCCCGTCGGCGGCGCGCTCTCGATCACCGCTCCCGGGCAGTCGGCCGTGGCCAACGGCTCTCCGATAGACACTGGCCGGTCGTTCACCATCTCGGTCTGGCTGAGCTCGCGCAAGCCGGGGCAGTCGGGCTCGGCGATCAGCGAGCCCGGACCCGACGGATCGAGCTTCTCGCTCGGGATCGATACCACCCGGCAGGGCGGCCAGTCGCTCGCCGGTCTCACCGGGGCTCGCCGGACCGCGGGCGTGGGCGACGCCACCTGGTGGACGTTCGTCGTCCCGGCCGGGTCCAACTGCACCTCAGCGCACTGCGGCGTGGACGCGGACATGCGCTACGACGACGGACGTTCTGACCCCCGGACCGGCAGCTGGCATCAGGTCACGGGCGTCTACGACACCACAACCCACACGATCGCCATCTACGTCGACGGCATTCCCGAGGACGTCGAGCACGTTTTCGGGATCCCGGCGGGCCGAGGTCCGCTGACCGTCGGCGCCGGGCTCGACGACTACAGCCCCACCGACACATTCATTGGGGACATCTCGGACCTGCGCATCTACGCCCGCGCGCTCAGCCCGGGCGAGGTGTGGCAGCTGTATCGCGCCGAGCGGCCGTCGAGCTGATCACCACACGGGCGGGCAAACGATCCGTCGGCCCGCGAACCGGGGCATCGCGTCCGGAACGCCGCGTACCCTGCCGCCGTGGTCACGTTCGAGTTCTCCGAGGTCGTGTACGCGCTCACGGAGGCCCAGGCCACGTTGCTCGCCGAGCGGCTTCGAAACTACGCCAAGGGGACGCTGCCGGCCGATGTGCAGCGGGCGTCCGAGTTGGGGGGCAACCCGAACTGGACCGACGGGGCGCTGGCCGTGGCGGACTTCACCGAGGAGGTCCTGGTGGGCAACCTGGATGGCCCCCTGCCGCTCGAGGGCAAGTCAGCCGAGGCCGTGTTCTGGGGCCTGCGGCTTATGCAGGGCCTGGGCGGATCGACCGATCCGGCCGACGCCGCGGCGCTCCGCGACGTGTTGGCGGCACGGTTCATGGGGCAGCAGACGGCCAAGCGGGCCGCCTGAAGCCACACCCCGCTGACCTCAAGGCTGTCGGGGATGAAGCGCGAGATCCTCGCCGTCGAATGTGACGCCCAGCTCCTCGAGCACCACGCGGCGGGGTCCCGGCTCGACCGTCCCCGCCGACCACGCAGACAGTCCGAGATCGTGCGCGTGACCGACGACCTCCGGTCCTGATCCAGCAGCGCAGTAGACCGCGAAACCGCAGCCCATGTTGAAGGTGCAGTACGCGGATTCCAGGGACATTCCGGTCTGCTCAACGAGGAACCCGAGCACCTCGGGCACGACGGGAAGCGCGGTCACGCGGTAGCCGAGCTCGCGGCGGGGGCGCATCAGCTTGAGGAGGCCGTGGCCGGTGATGTGGCTGAGATAGTGGATCGGCACCTCGGCCGTCAGCAGTGCGCGCACGAGCCCCGTGTAGATCAGGGTCGGATCGAGCAGCGCCTCGCCGAACGAGCGACCGCTCGGCAGCGCGGTGCGATAACCCTCGGGGAGCTCGGCCGCGACCACGCGGGCCAGCGACGAGCCGTTGGCGTGCAGGCCGCTGCTGGCCACGAGCACGATCTCGTCGCCGACGACGAGATCATCGCCGAGCAGTGGCCTTCGTCCCTTGGGAACCGCCCCGACGGCGCTTCCGGCCAGCTCGATGTCGGTGGTCGCGACGAGGTCGGGCAGCGATGGCGACTCGCCCCCACCCCACGCGGCCCCAGCGTCGGCGCACCCCTGGCGCCAGCCTGCCAGCAGGGCGGCCTGGCGCTCCGAATCTCCGTACCAGTTCGAGGAGCCGGTGGCGAAGTAGGCGTTCACGACCAGGGGAAGCGCGCCCACGCAGCACAGGTCATTGACGATCGCGGCCACCGCGTCGTAGGCGACCCGCTCGAATGCGACCGGGCCCACCTGATCGGCGAGGAGGCGGGCGATGATCGACTTGGTGCCCAGGCCCTCCAGCACGAAGGCGAGCGTCTGCCCGCCGTACTCGAACACGAATGCCGGCTCGCCTCGGGAATCGTCGAGGGCGCGCCCGCCAGCCGCGGCGAGCAGCTCGGAGGTCGCGAGAGCCTGGGTCAGGGCGTTGCGCTTGCCGGCATCGAGCGCGTCGTAATCGACCCCGGCCGAGCTGTAGGCAGAGCTGCGGCCCTCCACTACGTCTCGGCTGCGACCTCGGGGCTCGGCGCCGGCGGCGGAGCCGAGGCGACGGCAGCCACCACGGGCGGCGGCGACGAGGGGGCAGGAGGCGTGCCCGGTCGCACCTTGATCACGCGGAACCGCACCACGCCGTCCGTGATCCTGAGGGTGTGCGAGAGCTCCTCGATCAGTGGGGCCGGCGCCCGGAACTGCAGCAGGTGGTACTCGGCCTCGGGCTGGTGGCGGATCTCGTAGGCCATCGGCCGCCGCCCCCAGTTGTCATTGCGCTCGATCGAGCCCCCGCCGCCGGTGATCGCCGACTCGACGTCGGACAGGATCTTGGCTCGCTGCGGCTCCTCGCTCTCGGTCGAGAGCATCAGTACGAGGTCGTAGATCGGTGGTTCCTGGGCCATGGTGGTCGTACTCGCAGATGCGCCCGAGAGAGTTCTCGGGCGGCGGCCGACTATAGCGGGCGATGGCCCAAGTGAAGTGGCACATCATGATGTGATGCTATGGTGACCGGGCGTGCGAACGACCGTTGACCTGGACGACGACGTCCTGAACGAGGCTCGGATGATCGCCCGGACCGCGCGGCGACCGCTGGGTCGTGTCCTGTCCGACCTGCTACGGCGTGGGCTCGCCCGCACGAGGCGCGAGATCACCGAGGAGGACGGATTTCCGGTCTTTCAGGTGCCGGACGACGCGCCGGCGATCACCAGCGAGCTCGTACAGGCTGCGCTCGACGAGTCGTGACGGCCCTGCTCGACGTCAACCTGCTGGTCAGCCTGGCCTGGCCCAATCACGTTCATCATCGCGCTGCGCTGTCGTGGTTCCGAGGCAGAGGCGCGGGCGAGTGGGCAACGACCCCGTTCACCGAGGCCGGTTTCGTCCGTGTCTCGTCAAACGCCGCCGCGATCCCGACCGCGGTATCGCCGTCAGATGCCGTGGCGATGCTTCGCCGTCTTCGCTCTGTCGCGGGGCACAGGTTCCTGATCGATGACATCGGCCTGGTCTTCGGCGGGCGCTTCGACGTGGGCCGACTCCAGAGCCACCGGCACGTGACCGACGCCCATCTGCTCGCGCTCGCTCGCTCACATGGGGCACACCTGGCGACGCTGGATCGCGGCGTGCCCGCGGTGGCGGGCGATGGAGAAGGCGTGATCCTCGTCCCCGCCGGCGACTAGCTCGACAACCGATGACCGCCGCCCAGGACCTCCCGATCGTCGAGGCGGCGGATCGCCAGCGGTGGCGTAGCTGGCTCGAGGCCAATCACGCCTCGTCGGGCGGCGCGTGGCTCAAGTTCGCCAAGAAGGGCTCGCCCACGGCCACGGTCAGCTACGCGGAGGCCCTGGAGGAGGCGCTCTGCTACGGCTGGATCGACGGTCAGGTCCGCCGTTTCGACGAGCACTTCTACCTCCAGCGGTTCACCCCCCGCCGTGCGCGGAGCAAGTGGTCGGAGAACAACCGGGAGAAGGCCACGCGGCTGATCGCGGATGGCCGGATGAAGCCGGCGGGCCTGGCTCAGGTCGAGGCCGCCCGGGGCGACGGGCGCTGGGACGCGGCCTATCCGGCGCAGGGGAGCGCCACCGTGCCGGAGGACTTCCAGCGAGCGCTCGATCAGAACCCTGGCGCACAGGCCTTCTTCGCCACCCTCACAGGCTCGGCCCGCTACGCCTTCCTCTACCGGCTGCACCACGTGGCCAGGCCGGAGGCGCGGGCCAAGCGGATCGCGGGCTATATCGAGGCGCTGAGCGCGGGCCGCACGCTTCAGGACTGAAGCGAGCGGGCGCCGTGGGCCGCCTCCTCCTTGCGGTGAATATCCGCGAGCTGGTCGTCGATCCAGTCGCCCGGGTTGCGGGCGGTGACGATCGACTTCAAGCCCTGATGACGACGCCGGCGCTCGTCCGGGGCCATGGTCAGGGCGGCGTGGATGGAGTCGGCCAGCTCCTGGATGTCGAACGGGTTAACCGACAGGGCGTACTCGTGCAGCTCCTCGTGTGCGCCGGTGTTCTCCGACAGGATCGAGACGCCGGCGTGCTCGTTGACCATCGGCCCCTCCTTGGCCACGAGGTTCATCCCGTCGAACATGGCGTTGACCATCAGCACGTCGTAGTGCTTGTAGGCGGCGACGGCCTCCTCGAGGTCGTCACGGACCTTGAGCTGGATCGGCATCCAATCGGGAGATCCGTGGCGGTGGTTGACGATCGCCACGACGGCCTCGATCCGCTCGAGGTACTCGGCATACTCGGGCACGTCAGTACGGGAGGGCATCAGCTGGGCGATGAACGTGACCCGCTCGCGGAACTCGGGATGCTGCTCCAGGAACACGTCGAAGGCGCCGAAGCCGCGCAGCACGTTCTTGCTCAGGTCGGCCCGGTCCACTCGCAGGATCAGGTGCTCTCGCCGCCGGCGCAGCAGCTCGACCTCGAACTCGTGCGTCCGCGGCCGGGCGGCCACGGCCTGGACGGCACGGGCGTCGATCGGCAGCGGGTAGGCCCGGACCCAGACCTCTCGGTCCTCGCAGCACACCATCCCCCGCTCGTGGTCGACCTCCAGCCCAAGCAGGTCCTCGCAGCACTGCAGGAAGTTGCGCCGGTAGGACCGGGTGTGGAAGCCGATGATGTCGTTGGAGAGAATGCCCCGGTAGAACTCGTTGCGCATCGTCGTGGGTACCACGCGCCAGGAGTCCGACTGGCTCCACGGGATGTGGACGAAGTGGTGCAGGAACACGTCCGGGCGCGCCTGCCGGATCAGCCCCGGGAGGGTGTACAGGTGATAGTCGTGGACCATCACGATCGGCCGGCTGATGCCGTCGATCTCCTCGAGCACCGACCGGGCCAGGTCCTCGTTGACGACGTTGTAGCCGAACTCGAAGGCCTCGGTCTCGTTGCGGCGGATGTCCGGCGCGTTGGACAGGTCCCACAGGTAGTGCTGGATGAACCAGAGCATCGGGTTGGCGATGATGTTGTAGAAGCGGTCGTAGGCATCGGCGTCGGAGGCCACCAGCTTCACGCGGTACTCGCCACCCTCCGGGGCTCGGACCACGAACGGCCGGCCGCCGTTGCGCTCGGTCGCATACACGTCCTCGTCGGTCATCGCCGAGGCGATCCACGTCACGTCGCGGTGCGAGGCCAGGCCGATCAGCGCGGTGACCAAGCCGCCCGTCCCACGCCGAATCTGCCCGTCTGGCCCGAACGTGACCGGGCCGCGGTTGGACACCAGCACCAGCGGCGAGTCCGCCATCAGACGTCTAAGCGCTCGAACACCTTCAGCCAGTCTCGCAGGAGTCGAGGCATCAGGAAGCGCCGACGGACCGCCTCCTTGCCGGCCCGGCCCAGCCGCTTGCCCAGACCGGGGTCGTTGAGGATCTCGAGCGTCCGCTGCGCGCACTCCTCGACGCTCGCCACCAGGAAGCCGGACTCGCCGTCGGTGACCTGCAAGGGGATCCCGCCGACGGCGCCGCCGACGAACGGCCGTGCCTTCCAGATCGCCTCGGTCACGGTCAGGCCGAACCCCTCCCGGGTCGACTTCTGCACGACCACGTCGGCGTGGGACTGGAAGGCGTTGACCTCGATCGCCCCGACGTTGTTGAGGTTGTTGAGGATGTGGATGTCCGGGTCGCCCTGGGCGTGGGCCACGGTGGCGTTGAAGTAGTTCCAGCCCTCGGGGTCGTCGGTGGCCATCGAGCCGACGAGCGCGAGCTGTACCTCGGGGATGTCCTGCTTGACGATCCGGTAGGCGTCGATCACGCCCAGCGGGTCCTTCCAAGGGTCAAAGCGCGACACCTGGCAGACCAGCGGCCGGTCGACGTCGATCCCGAACTGGTCGCAGATGTAGACCGCGTCCTCGGGCGAGAAGGCCATGTTCTTCGGCGCCAGCGGGTCGATCGCGGGCGGGATGATGTTGGCCCGCCCGTCCATTCCCGCGTGGACGTACTGCTCCATGTGGTAGACCGCAGCGTCGTAGGCCTCGAGATAGGGGACCAGACGCGCCAAGGTGTCCGGGTTGGGCGTCGACATGTCGATGTGGCAGCGCCAGACCCACCGGCGTGCCTTCTCCGGAACCAGCGACGCGATCGCCGCCGGCTGCGGATCGTGGACGACGCATACGTCCCAGTTCTCGGAAAGCTGGGCGGCGTTGATCTCGTTGTAGCGAAGCCACACCTGCCACTGCTCGTCGGCTACGTCCTGGGGGTTGCCCTGGAGGGCGTTGTGCATGAGCTTGGTGGTGTTGAAGAACTCCTCGCGGCCGTAGATCACCTGCCACTCGCACTGGAGGCCGGCGTCGACCATCAGCGGGACGAGCGTGCTCAGGATCTCCGCCACGCCACCCCCGAACGCGGTGGCCGAAAGGTGCAGGACCCGCTTGCCCTTCAGCGGCTCGGCGAGCTCGTGGATCTCGTCCACGAGTGCGCGCCCGACCAGGCTCGCGTAGTCGGCGAGGTGCTTGTGCGCTACCGAGACGGGCTGGAGCATGGTCGAAGCTGGGTGTCAAACACGGGGCCGGCGGACGATACCGCGACCGAGGACGTGACCAGTCGTCCTTTGCCCAAGGCCACGCCGGAGAACCGCCTCGGGTTTTTGAGCACTCGCTCTGTTACGCTCGAGCGATGGCCAGGCCGCGGCAGTTCGACCCTGAGGAGGTGCTCGATCGGTCGATGCGCGAGTTCTGGGAGCACGGGTATCACGCAACCTCGGTGGAGGATCTGGTCGGGGCGACGGGCGTGCGGCCCGGCAGCCTCTACAACGCCTTCCAGGGCGGGAAGCGCCAGCTCTTCCTGGAGTCGCTCGATCGCTACTCGCGGCTCGTGGTACCTGAGAAGCTCGGGGCGCTGGAGCGCCCCGGGGCGTCGGTGGCGGAAGTCCGCGCCTACTTCGACGGGCTGGTCCGGGACTCGATGAGCGTGGAGGGCCGGATGGGATGCCTGATGGTCAACTCGGCCATGGAGCTCGCTGCCGAGGACTCGGACGTGGCCCGAGCCGTACGCGACCACATGTCGCGCCTGCAGCGAAACGCTGCTCGGGCTCTGCGCAACGCTAAGCGGCGCGGGGAGATTCCCGAGCACATACACCCGGGCGAGAAGGCGACCCAGTTGATGGCCACTGGGATGGGCCTGATGGTGGTCGGCAAGACCAACCCGGGAAGAGCCGTCCTCGAGACGATCGTCGACGCCGCCTTTGCCGACCTGGCTTGAACGGCACTTCGTCCTTCTTCATCGTTGCGTAATGTTTTTGAGCGACCGTTCAGTTATTATCCGCGCCCCGTCCACGAGCTGACCTGAGTCAGCGCGGCTCACCCGGCGGCCCGCAGGGCCGCCTCTCTTGGGCCGAGTTCTTGAGCGCTCACTAAACAAACCGTCGGCCTAGCGCGAGACCCAGCCCGGGATCGCGCGCCGGCAGAAAGGAATGGAGCGATCCAGGCAGTGGTGATGACCGAGCACGGCGGACCTGAGGTGCTCGAGGTCCGCGAGCTGGCCGACCCGGTGCCCGATGAGGGCGAGGTGCTGATCCGGGTCAGGGCCTTCGGCCTCAATCACGCGGACACGTACATGCGAACCGGTGTGTGGTCGTTCGGGATTCCCGTCCTGGGGATCGAAGCCGCCGGCACCGTGGAGCAGGATCCGAGCGGGAAGCTCCCCGAGGGGACGAGCGTCGTGGCCATCGTCGGCGGGATGGCGAGGACGCGCAACGGCAGCTACGCCGAGCTGGTCACCGTCCCGGCGGCCAACGTCGTCGCCGTCGAGACCGACCTGAGCTGGCCGGAGCTGGCCGCGATCCCGGAGGTCTACGCCACGGCGTGGGTCGCCCTCCACGGGAACCTGGCCCTCGAGCCCGGCCAGTCGATCCTGATTCGGGGCGCGACCTCGTCGGTCGGGCAGGCCGCGGTCAACCTGGCCGCCGATCACGGTGCGACCGTGATCGCCACCACCCGCCACCCGGCCCACGAAGCTCAGCTGCGCGAGATCGGCGCCCAAGAGGTCCTGATCGACGACGGGCAGATCGCGGAGCAGGTGAGAGGCGCACGCCCGGGCGGCGTCGACGCCGTGCTCGATCTGGTCGGCAACCGCGTTCTGCGCGACTCGTTGCAGAGCGTGCGGGCCAAGGGCCGTGTGTGCCAGATCGGCTTCCTCGCCGGGCTCGAGCCGGTCGAGGACTTCAACCCCGTGGCCGACCTCCCGAGCGGAGTTCAGCTGAGCACGTTCGCCAGTGCCTTCGTGCTCGGGGACGAGCACTTCCCGACCGCCGAGGTCCCGCTCCAGGAGATCGTCGAGAAGGCGGGACGGGGCGTGTTCGCGGCCAAGCCGGTCCGCGTGTTCAAGCTCGAGCAGATCGTCGACGCGCACCGGCTGATGGACTCGGGTGCGGCCGGTGGCAAGCTCGTCGTCGAGGTCTGACGAAGCGGCCTGGCGTGCCCCCGCCCCCGCGGCGCCGATTGTGGGACCTACAGGCGAGGGTGGTCGAGAAACGGGAAGCATGTTCCCGTTTCTCGACCAGGCCCTCCTCGCTGATGCCGTTCTGCGCACTCCAGCGGCCGCGGCGCCCCGCAGCGGCCGCCCCTCACCCGCGCAGCGCCCGCAAGCGGGCGATCCCTTCATCGACGGCGCGCACCAGCACGGCGTGCAGCTCGCGGTTGGCGGCCGAGATCGAGGACATCTGATAGTCGTGGCCCGCGCCGAGCAGAGGGTGGCGGTCAAGCGGCTCACCCCATCCGTCCGACACCACTGCGCCAGCCTCGCGCAGGCACAACCAGGGCGCGGCCAGGTCGTAGGGGGAGTTGTTCAGCACCTGGCCGTGCCCGACGCGCTCGAACTCGGCCCGTATCCCGGGCACGTCGTCGATCAGGCGGGAGCCCACCTCGATCACCGCGTCGAGCTGACCGGTGGCGATCCGGGTCATGGCGAAGGCCTGGGAGCCGAGCTCGAACGTGCCCCCGCCGACCGATGAGGCGTCGATCAGGTCGCCGAGGACCTCGACCGTCGGGCGCACCGGGCGGCCGCGGAAGCCGTAACCCCAGAACATGCGGCTGACGTCGGTCTCGGCGCTGAGCGACACCGGGCGGGTTGCGCGCACCCCACGGCCGCGCACGGCGAGCAGCCATTCGCCGGACTTGATCTCGACCACGCAGCCGATCGACAAGTCGGCCATCGTCGGCTCGCCGTCGCCCAGCGGCGCGAGGGCGATCGCCACGCATGCGGACTCGAGCCCGGCGATGGCCGGCCGGGTGCCGTCGATCGGGTCGACGACAAGTACCTCGATGGCGTCGGGCGTCGCGACCAGGCCGCGGTCCTCGGAGTAGAAGGCCAGCCGCGGCGCCCGCTCGGAGAGGAACACCTCGAGCGCCTCTTCGGCGTCCTCATCGACGGCGAAGGTGATGTCGCCGCCGACGGCCTCTCCGGCGTGGGCGCGAGCGGCGTGGGAGCCCAACTCTGGCAACACTCGCGCGCGCAGGTGCCGCGCCAGCTCGAGGACGAGGTCGGGACTGGCCTGCGCGGGTGTCTGAGCTCGGCTCACGGCGCGATGCATTTTGAACGGCGAGCAGCCGAGGGCGCCCTCGCCCGACCCGGCCGCGGGCGGCCAGAAGCTGGCCGGCGCGGCGCGCTACGGACCGGTCGCGATCACGCCGTTGACATCGAGATTGTCAAGGGTGATCGTCTCCGATGAAGACGTGACCCATCCGGAATCGTTGACAACGAAGATCTCGGAGATGGGCGCGTCACTTTGGCATGCGACGATGTTGCTCCACGTCGTGTTGTATTCGTAGCCGCACCCGCCGTTGTTGACCCAAACACTGTTTGCGCCACCGGCGAAGCCGTTGACGGTCGCCCACCCCGGCGTCCAGGTGTTGGGTCCAAGGTCCGCGTTGTTCGCGCAGTTGGCCGCATCGTCGAAGCAGACCACCATGCGCGGCGATCCACCACTGGCGCCGGCCTGGGCCGGGTTGAAGTCGTAGGACAACGCAGTGATCAGCTTCGGCTCGGTGGTCGGCAGTGCGCTGCCAGAAAGCTCGGCGCCGCCGTAGGACACCCCGTTGGGCTGCATTGAATCGGGTTGCGACGTGGTCACGAGCCCGTAGTTTTGCCCGTGGTCATCCCCCGCGTGCTTCACCCACGTGGCTGGTGTCGGCGCCCCGAACGGCATCCACCCGCCACTCGACGATGGAGCTGCCAACGCCTGACCGGGCGCAAGCCCGGTCCGCGGCGCCGCGGACGCCGAGGCGGCGGCCGCCAGCAGCATGCCGACCGCGAGAAATGCCGCAAGTCCACGTCTCACAGATGTCTCCTCTCTGGTTTCGCCCGCGGGCGCTTGGAGTGCCAAGAGGTAAGGAAGCTCAGGGGCGAGGTAGACCCAACCATCGGCACGATACGGAACGCACTTGAGGGCGTGAGGATAAGGGTGAGGATTCGTTGCACCGGCTGTCGAGAGCCGGCGGAGCAGGCGCCGGAAGTCCGGCCCCGGGTCTTCATATGACCCTGCCGCTCACGCGTCACCGAAGCTGCGAACATCGCCGTATGCCCCATCCCAACATCTTCACCGCCGAGTTCGAGTACGACGCCGATGATCCCGAGGGCTACCGGGCCGGGATGGCCCGCGTGGGCGTGGCGGCGGGCGGGCAGGAGCTGGTGGTGAAGCTGTTCGAAATCCCACCCGGCCAGAGCCTGTGTCCGTACCATTACGAATACGTCGAGGAGTGGCTGCTCGTGCTCGCCGGCCACGTTGTTGTCCGCGTTCCCGACGGCGAGGAGCCGGCCGCGGCCGGCGATCTGGTCTGCTTTCCGGCCGGCCCGGCCGGCGGCCACAAACTCACCAACCGCGGCCCCGAGCCGGCGCGGGCGATCATGTTCTCGAGCGCCCGCGAGCCGTCCGTCGCGGTCTACCCGGACAGCGACAAGATCGGCGTGTGGGCGGGCGAGGACCGGGCGATGCTACGCCGGGCCGACGGCAACGTGGACTACTACGACGGCGAGGCCGGCTGAGCTCCCAAATGGGGCCGGAGCTTGTGGTGGCCCGGCCGCCGGAGTAAGTTTGGCGTCGCGACAACGACTGTCGACGGCTCACGGGCGAGGATAGGAGGGCTTGATGTTCGATCGTTTCTCGGCGATCCGCAGGACGACCGGCACGGTGGCGGCCGTCGTCTGCGGCTCGCTTGGGTTCACCGGCGCCGCGGCCGCCGCCCCTGTGATCCAGAACTTCTCAGTCCACGGGAGTGCGACCGCGGGCTGGGTGACCGGTATCGATGCTCCGGGCGACACAGACGGCCAGTCGATCCGGTTGAGCGTGCCCGATGCGTCGAGCTACGCGGTGGTCAATCTGGGCAACCTGCCGAGCGCGGCCCCCGCCAGCGGACCCTCGTTCGTGTTCGAGCCCTCGCTGAGTGGTCCGAGCGCGGGCTCGCCTCGGCTCGCGATCACCTTCAGTGACGGCGATTACATGTACGCCGTTCCCGCAGTCTGGACCGCGGATGCTTGGTCCTCGGTGGGCGGGGCCAACACCGATTGGTTCGACGCCGGCTCGGGATCGTGCCCGGCGTTGAGCAACGTCGGCTACCAGCAGGCGCTCGCCTGCCATGAAGCCGATCACTCCACGGTCACTGACGTGTACCTCATCGCTGACAGCTCGGCCACCGGGTACGTCGTCTACGCCGACGACCTCGACTACGGCGGAACCATCTTCACCACGGGCGGGACCGTCCTCGGCGTCAAGGCGACGAAGACGGCGCTGTCCAACCGAGCGCGGGTCAGCAGCCAGACGGGACGGGGCACGGTCGGAGCCAGCTGCGGGCTGAAATCGGGCAGCTGTCATTTCTCGCTGACGCTCACGGCCAAGAACAAGGGGGGCTCGGAGGAGATCGGAACGATCGGCGGCACCATCGGCGCCGGCAAGTCCGGGACCCTCAAGGTGGCCCTGAACTCCGCGGGGCGCCACCTGCTCCAGAGCAAGCACACCCTCGCGGCCAGCGCACGCGGTGTGTTCCCAGGCGGGACCGAGCGCAAGCAGGTGTCAGTGACGCTGACCTGAGGCCCGGACGCACACCCCAGCCTGACGATCTACGCCGGCAGCTCCAGCGTGAACGTGGTCTCGCCGTCGCGGGAGCGAACCGATAGGGAGCCGGACATGCGCTCGGCCAGTTCCGAGGCGATCGTCAGCCCGAGCCCCGACCCCTGGACGTCATCGGCGGTGTAGAAGGGCTCGAAGATCCGGGTCTGGGCCGCGGGCTCGATCCCGTCGCCGTCGTCGCGGACGGCGAGGCGTACCTGCCCGTTTTCGCGGGCTGCGGTGACGACGATCCGCGTTCCCGGGGCGGTGTGCGTGAGGGCGTTGTCGATCAGGATCCGCACGATCTGGGCCACGCGGACCGGGTCACACTGGGCCTCGATCTGGCGAGAGGCGAGCCGGAGCTCGAGGTGTGAGTCGTGCTGGGCCAGCGCCGGCTCGAACTCCCCGGAGACCGAGCGGGTCAGCTCCCCGAGGTCGACATGCTCGGGGCGGAGCTGCAGCGAGCCGGACTCGAGCTTGGACAGGTCGAGGAGGTCGACCGAGAGCTTGCTCAGGCGCTCCACCTGCTCCTTGACCTGTTCCAGGAACCGCCGGCGCGTCTCCTCGTCCAGGTCCTCGTCCTCGAGCAGCTCGACGAACCCGCCCAGCGAGAAGATCGGCGTGCGCAGCTCGTGCGAGGCGGTGGCGATGAACTTCTCCCGGGCCGACTGCGACTGCGCGAGCTGATGTTGCATCTGGTTGAAGGCGACCGCGAGCTGCCCCAGCTCGTCTGGGGAGTCGACCGCGATCGGCTGCTCGAAGTTGCCCGCCGCCACCTGCTCCGCGGCCGCCTCAAGCCGCTTGACGCGCTGGGAGAGCGCCCGGGCGACCAGGTAGCCGCCGACGAGCGCGAGCAGCAGCGCGATCCCGCCGGCGATCAGGATCTCGTGGCGGACGATGGCGACGCTGTGGATGATGTCGGACACCGGCGAGGAGTACACGACGACGTCGGTGACGCGGGGTGGGCGGGGCCCATAGAAGACAGGCAACGCGGCCTCGGCCACCGTGCCCGCCGTCGCCGGCGCGATCCCCGTGCTCGGGTTGCCAGACCGGGCCGCCTGGTAGGCGACCCCGTAGGGCAGTGCGCCGGCGGTGCCGAGCTTGCTGGAGTCCGCCTGGGGCGAGAGCTGCATCCCGCTCGGGGTGCGCGTGACCAGCAGCAGGCTCACGCGGTCTCCTGAGGCGAGCGCCGCGGCGTCGACCTTGGCGTGGACGACGCTCTCGGGGTCGGCGCTGCCCACGGTCCGGACGATCTGGCCCGAGTCGTGACGCGCGACGCTCGCCAGCTCGTTCAGGCGCTGGTCGACCAGACGCGTTCGGAGCCCGGGAGCGACGTACAGGTACAGCGCCGCGATGGCCACGAGCGTGATCCCGAAGAACACGAGGGCCAGGCGGTTGCGGAGCGAGCGCCTCATGTGGGCCGGGGAATCACTACGGCTCGGTGTCGCGGAACCGGTAGCCCACCCCGCGGACCGTGAACAGGTACTCGGGATCCTTCGGCTCGCGCTCGATCTTCTCGCGCAGGTGCCTGATGTGGACGTCGATCGTGCGCGGGTCCCGATAGGCGGAGTCGCCCCAGATCTGGGCCAGCAGCATGTCCCGAGTGAACACCCGACCCGGAGCTCTGGCCAGCCCCGAGAGGATCTCGAACTCGACGAAGGTCAGCTCGGCCTCCTGGCCGCGGATCCGGACCGTGCGCTTGGCGAAGTCGATCCGCAGGTCACGCACCTCCAGCGGGGTCTCGTCCTGCGCGAGCTCAGCCGCCTGACTCATCTCGCCGCGCCGGAGGGCGGCCTTGATCCGGCTCGAGAACTCGCGCACCGAGAACGGCTTGGTGATGTAGTCGTCGGCGCCCAGTTCGAGCCCGACGACCTTGTCGATCTCCTCGGACTTGGCGGTCAGCATGATGATCGGCACCGCGCTGCGACTGCGCAGCTGGCGGCACACCTCGAGCCCGTCGACCTTGGGGAGCATCAGGTCGAGCACGACGAGGTCGAACGCCTGCTCATCGAAGCGATCGAGCGCCTGACGGCCGTCGGTGGCCTGAACGACGTCATAGCCCTCCTTGCGCAACGGATACGACAGCAGCGTCTGAATCGACTGCTCGTCGTCGACGAGCAGGATGCGCGCTGATCGGTCGGCCACAGTGTCCCTCCTGTTCCACAGAAGGTTAACCTCTTCCGGAATGCTGGATCCGCGGATCTACCGCATGGGGCTGGTCCCGGTCGTGCTGGCGGTGATCGTGCTCGCGTTCTCGCTCGGCAATCAGCCGGGACCGCTGACCAACAACCTCGCTCCGGCCGCCTACAACGGGGGCTACGCCTACGCGACGATGAAGACGCTGGCCACGCAGTACCCTGACCGACGGCCGGGGTCGGCGGGCGACCGCCGGCTCGCCGGAAACATCGCCGGTCAGCTGCGAGACAGCGGCTTCACCGTCTCCACGGATGTCTTCCGCGGGCGGACGGTGTACGGCACCCGCCGGCTCGAGAACGTGATCGGCGTGCGCGCGGGCCTGCAGTCCGGGAGCATCGTCGTGGTCGCGGACCGCTCCGCGCTGAGCTCCCCGGCTCCGGCCGACCTGTCAGGCACTGCCGTGATGCTCGAGCTCGCTCGGGTACTGGCCGGCGAGACCGAGCAGCGTACGGTGGTGCTGGCGTCGATCAGCGGCGCGGCCGGCAACGCCGGGGCGGTGCGCCTGGCCCACACCCTCCAGCAGCCCGTCGACGCGATCATCGTCCTCGGCGACATGGCGGGCGCGACCGTGCGCGAGCCGGTGATCGTGCCGTGGTCCAACGGACAGCAGGTCGCCCCGCCGGTCCTCCAGAACACGCTGGCCTCCGCCCTGTCCAACCAGACGAGCGTCGCGGCCGGGAGCACTCACCTGGGCGGGCAGATCGCCCATCTGGCCTTTCCGATGGCCGCCTCCGAGCAGGGTCCGTTCGGAACGGCGGGTGAGCCGGCAGTGCTGCTGTCGGTTTCCAGCGAGCAGGGCCCGGCGCCCAATGAGCCCGTCAGCCTCGGGCAGATCTCCGGGCTCGGGCAGGCCGTGACCCAGGCCGTCGGCGCGCTCGACCACGGACCGACGGTGCCGGCACCGTCGGTCTACCTCAGCTTTGACGGCAAGTCCATTCCAGCCTGGGCGGTCAGCTTCCTCGTGCTGACCTTGATCCTGGCCGTGCTGGTGACCGCGATCGACGGCCTGGCGCGGGCCCGCCGGCGGGGGAACCCGATCCTGCGCTGGGTGGTCTGGGTCCTGTCGGCGGCACTCCCCTTCGCGCTGGCGGCCCTGATCGTGGTCGGGGCCAGCCTGACCGGACTGATCGCGGCGGCACCCCCAAGCCCGGTCGGCGACGGGGCGGTATCGCTCGACGGCGGCGACGTTGCCCTGCTCGCGGTGCTCGGAGTGGTGATCGTGGTCGGGATCGTCTGGCTGCGTCCCCTGATCATCGATTGGTTCGGGCCCAGGCTCCACGGCAGCGGTCGCGAGCCCTACGGCGCGGGCGCTGCGGCTGCCGTGCTGATCGTGCTGTGCCTGGTGGCCCTGGCCGTGTGGTTCGCCAATCCGTTCGCGGCTCTGCTGCTCGTGCCGGCGTTGCACCTGTGGATGTGGATCGTCGTCCCCGACGTTCGCGTGCCGGTTCCGGGGGTGATCGTCCTGCTCCTGGCCGGCCTGGCCGCGCTCGTCCTGGTGGCCCTCTACTACGCGCTGACCCTCAGCCTGGATCCGATCCAGCTCGCGTGGAGCTGGGTCATGCTGCTCGCCGGAGGCGCCGTCGGCCTGTCCGTCGCGCTGGAGTGGAGCATCGTCCTCGGCTGCACGGTGAGCGTGATCGCGATCGCGGTTCGGGCCGCTCGCCAGCCACGCGCCGAGCAGGCTCCGGTCACGATCCGGGGTCCGGTCAGCTACGCCGGGCCGGGCTCGCTGGGCGGCACCGAGTCGGCGCTGCGGCGATGACCGCGAGCGTGCGGAGCGCCCTCCGGCGGCTGCCCAGCGGCGGCCCCCGTCTGCCCGCGGCCGGGCGCAGGCTCATGCGCGGCGTGTCGTGGATCCTGATCGTCTCCGGAGTGCTGCTGCTGGCCGATGCCGCCGCCACGATGGTCTGGCAGGAGCCGGTCACGGCCGGGATCGCGCTGATCGAGCGGGCGCACATCGATCGACGCTTCCTCAGCTACCGGACCGCGCCGCTGTCGGCCCCCGATCAGCGGGCGCTCGCGGCCATGACCAGCTTCCAGCAACGGATCGCCTTCCTGGCTCGGCGGGAGCGGCGGGAGGTCCGGGCCGGAGACGCGATCGGCCGGCTGGTGATCCCGAGGATCGGAGCGAGCTTCACGGTCGTTCAGGGCACCGACGCCGGGAGCCTCGCCAAGGGTCCTGGCCACTACCCCTCGACGGCCCTGCCCGGTCTCGGCCAGACGGTGGCGATCGCCGGCCACCGCACGACCTTCCTGGCCCCCTTCCGGCACATCGACGCGCTGCGCCCGGGCGACCGCATCGTCCTCCGGATGCCGTATGCCCGCTTCGTCTACGCCGTCCAGTACGACCGGATCGTCTCGCCGACCGCGTGGTGGGTGACCCGCGACGTTGGCTACGAGCGCCTGGTCCTGTCGGCATGCAATCCACTGTTCAGCGCGGCCCAGCGGATCGTCGTGTTCGCGCGCCTGCTGTACACGGAGCCGCTGGCCGTGGCTCGCATAATCCACGTCTTTGCGGGAAAAGGCGCGCCAATGGGGTCACCACCCGGGTCCAGGGTGTAAAACAGGGTGCCGATAGTCTTGATATCCAACTCTTTTTGGGAGATGCCATGAGCGGGGACGCGGGCAAGGTGCCCACGATCAAGCGGCTGCTGGAGAGCGGCGAGTACCGAGTCGACCCCTACGCCACCGCAGATGCGATCCTGCGACGCCGCCGGCTTTGGCGCGAGGTCGATCTCCTCGGGAGGCCCACCCCGCGCCTGGGCTGCCGCGACGCTCAGAGCGAGTGCTCGTATCCCGACAGCTCGCGGCCACTATCCATGAAGGCCACGCCGACCGGGCCGGCGCTCGCCCACCCGATCATGGTCAGCTCCGCGTCCGCCGTCGGCGACGTCTGAGCGGGCCACGCCGCGCCGGGCGGCACGCACACGCACAGCTCGAAGTCCTCCCCAGCCGTGGCGGCCAGTTCGCGGGCGTCGAGGCCGAGTTCGCCGGCCACCTGGCTGACCCCTTCGGCGAGCGGCAGCGCGGCCAGCTCGAGCTCGAGCCTGACCCCACTGCGGCGGGCCAGGTGACCAGCGTCGGTGGCCAGCCCGTCGCTGATGTCGATCATCGCCGTGGCGCCGGCCCCAGCCAGCATCCGGCTCTCGGCGAGCCGCGGCTCCGGCCTGGCGTAGCGCGCCCGCAGCTCAGCGCAGACCCGAGCGCTCAGGCCGCGACCCTGGGCCCGCTGCTCGAGCAGCGCCAGCCCGGCACCCGACGCTCCCAGTGTCCCCGTGACCCCGACCCGGTCCCCGGGCCGGGCACCGTCGCGTCCGACGAGCTCGCCGGGATCCTCCGCCCAGCCGACCACCGTGAAGGCCACCGTGAGCGTCCGGGAGCTGGTGACGTCGCCGCCCGCGATCACCACCCTGTGTCGCGCGGCCAGATCGCGGGCGCCGGTGACCAGCTCGAGCGCGTACCCGGCTCCTGTGCCGGGTGGGATGGCCAGGGCGAGGTAGGCCTCGCCGGGGATCGCCGCCATGGCGGCGAGGTCTGACAGCGCGGCGGCCAGCGCGCGATGCCCGATCTCGGCCGGCGTCAGCTGCCCACGGTGGAAGTGGATCCCGTCGACCATGGCATCCACCGAGGTCACGGCGTAGCCGGCCGACCTGACGACCGCCGCGTCGTCGCCGAGCCCCCGGATGACCCGCCCTCCCGGTGCCGCCAACAGCTCCTCGAGCCGGTCGATCAGCTCGAGCTCACGCACCGGGGTAACCGCTCGGGTCGCTCGGCAGTCACCACAGCCCGGCCTCCTGCCGGCTATCGGTGGCGGTAGACGATCCGGGCGCGATCGAGGTCGTAGGGCGAAAGCTCGACCCGCACGCGATCCCCGGGAAGGATGCGAATGCGGAACCGGCGCATCTTTCCGGCTACGTGCCCGAGCACGGTGCGGTCCATGTTGTCGAGCTTGACCCGGAACATCGCATTCGGGAGGGCCTCGATGACCTCGCCCTCCAGCTCGACCTTTTCTTCCTTCGCCATACCCTGAGGGTAGTGCCTTTCGGCGCCAGCGGTTGATTCCACGGCGAGGGCCGTGTTAGTGGCCGCCGCCACCGCCCCCGTTGCCTGGACCGGGGGTGCCGCCGCCACCGCCACCGTTGCCGGAACCGGCTCCGTGGCCCGTGCCCGGGCCTGCGCCCGAGTGGGTGTCGCCGCCCCCCGGCGCCGCGGCCCCGCCGGTGGTACCGGGTGAGGTACCGTTGCTGACCGGTGGCGGCTGTGGTGGCTGGGCAAACAGGGTCGGGTTGTTGTACGGGTTGCCCGCGCCGGCGGGTCCGATCGTCCGGGTTTTGCCGGTGACCGAGTGCGGACCGAAGAACGCCGTGCCGGTCCACAGCGTCGTCGGCTGGGGGAAGTCTCCGCAGTAGCCGTCGCTGGCCGTTTCCATGTAGTCGTGCCAGATCGGTGCGGCCAGGGCGCCGCCGAACCCGTCGGCCATCGGGATGTTGCCCTGCGGGTATCCCACCCACACCGCGGTCGACAGCTGCGGGGTGTAGCCGACGAACCAGGCGTTGTCCATGTTCTCCGCGGTCCCGGTCTTGCCGGCCGCCGGACAGCCATAGTTGGCGGCCGTCCCGGTCCCGCTCTGGATCACCCCTTCGAGCACCTTGGTGGCGGCGTAGGTCTCGCCGTCCGAGAACACCCGCTGGGGCGTTGGGTCACCCAGGTTCACGGAGCTGCCGTCCGGGAAAACGACCTTGGTGATGATCGTCGGCGCGATGTGCGAGCCACCGTTGGCCAGCGTCGCGTAGGCGTCGGCCATCTCGAGCATCGTGCAGCAATCTGCCAGACCGCCGATCACCTCCGACGGGTTGGCGGTGAGCGGGGACGTGATGCCCATCGCGTGGGCCGTCTCGTCGAGCTTCTTCCAGCCCAGGTCCGCGGCCAGCTGGGCGAACACGGTGTTGTCGGACAGGATCGTCGCCTTGGTGATGTTGATCGTGCCCTGGTAGGTGTCCTCGGCGGTGTGGACCGACCAGGTCGGATCCTGAGGCAGCCATCCGGGGGGCAGGAACTTGGAGACGTAGTACGTCTGGTTGGGGTCGCCGTCGTAGTCGTGGATCAGCGTCATCAGGGCGAACACCTTGAACGCCGATCCGGTCTGTCGGCGCGACTGGACCGGATAGAAGAACTTCGTCTGGTCGTAGGTGGCTGACGAAGCCAGCGCCACTATGTGGCCGTTGGTCGGATCGATCGACGCCAGCGCGGCAGCCGGCTGGGCGTCGAGGTCGGGGCCGCCCGGCTGGTGGTTGAGGATCGCCTGCTGGGCCTGCTGCTGCCGCTTGAGGTCGATCGTCGTGTAGACCTTCAGGCCGCCGTTCTCGACCGTGTTCAGCCCGAAGCGCTGGATCAGCATCTGTTCGACGTAGTCGAACAGATACGGCTGTTGGTGCACCTGGTACGCGTTGTTGGTCTGCACGCCGAGTGGTGCGTCTTCGGCCGCGTTCGCCTGGCTCTGGGAAATGTAGTCCGAGCGGACCATCGCCTGCAGAACGGCGGCCCGCCGGGTCCGGGCGGCGCTGGGGTACAGGAACGGGTTGTACTCCGACGGGGCCTGGGGAAGGCCCGCCAGCAGCGCCTCCTGGGCCAGGTCCAGGCGCCAGACAGGTTTGTCGAAGAAGATCTCCGACGCCGCGCCGACCCCGAGCGCGGTCTCCCCGTCAACGGTGCCGTACGGGACGACGTTGAGGTAGCTGGTGAGGATCCAATCCTTGCTGTGGCCCTTCTCCAGCTGCTCGGCGAGCTTGGCCTGGATGATCTTGTACTTCAGGTCGTGATGGGATGCGTACGCTGTCCCGTCGAGGTACCGGTTGTTGACCAGCTGCATGGTCAGGGTGGACGCGCCCTGGAGTGCTCCGCCATTGCCGAACACGTCCTTGATCCCCGCGCGCACGATCCCGGTGTAGTCGAGTGCGCCGTGGTGGTAGAAGCGCCGGTCCTCGATCGCGACCGTGGCCTGTTTGAGCAGCGTCGGGATCTGAGCCGAGGTCACCCCGTTGAACACGGTGTCCGAGTGGATGTAGCCGAGCGAAGTGCCGTTGGCGGCGAAGACCTCGGACAGCGGGTGCGGGTCCTTGGCCTTGAGCTGGGAGAGGTTGGGTGCCGAATCGGCGACCGATACGACCCATCCGACCGCGAACAGGGCCCCAAGGGCGATCGCACACACGGCGACCAGGCCGCTCATCAGGATCACCCGGCGGACCGGGTGGCCGCGGTTGCGTCGTCGTTGCCGCTGTCGTTCGCGTCGACTCATTGTGGGGCCAGACGGCCAGGGGCGCCGGTGCTTCGGCAGATCGACGCGGCGCCGGCCGGGACCAGGTCAGTGTACCGGTGGCGGTGCGAAACTCGCCTGGGTGCAAGTCCAGGAGAAGAGGATCGCGATGCGGTGGCCGGGCCTGCGGCGCCTGGTCGACGGACCGGACGTCCGCGCTGCCTGGCACGCCTTGTGGACCTCACGCCTCGTCGTCTTCTGCTCGGGCGTGCTCGCCGTGCTCTCGTTCGGTCTGGCGGCCAACTGGCGAGGCTTCGATCCGGCTCGCCTGACCGCGCCGTTCGGATACTTCGGCAACCTCCTTGCCGCTCCGTTCGCGCGCTGGGATTCCGCCTGGTATCTGGCCATTGCCAACGGCGGCTACGGCCACGACGCCGCCCGCACGGCCTTTTTTCCCCTGTACCCGCTGCTGATCCGGGGGGTCGGCGTGATCATCGGCTCGGACCTGCTCGCCGGCGTGCTGATCTCGCTGGTGGCGTTCGCGGTTGGGCTCGTGCTGCTCTACCGCTTGGTCGCGCTCGAGCTCGACTCCGAGGTGGCGCGGGTCACGGTGACGCTGATCGCCTTCTGCCCGATGGCGTACTTCTTCTCCGCGGTCTATAGCGAGTCGCTGTTCCTCGCCCTGTCGGTGGGCTGCATCTGGGAGGCGCGGACGGGCCGGTGGGCGCAGGCCGGACTGCTGGGCGCCCTCGCCGCAGCCGAGCGCAACAGCGGCATCGTGCTGGTCGTGCCGGTCGCGTTGCTGTTCCTGTACGGCCCGCGGGTGGATCGGGCCGTGCCGACCGTGTGGGCGAGCAGACCGGCATCACGCGCTGGGGCCCTACTCGGGCGTATCCGTCCTCGGTACAGGGTCACACCGTCGCTCGGTTGGGTGCTGCTCATTCCACTCGGTCTGGCCGCGTACCTGCTGGCCTTGGCGATTTTCAATGGCGACGGGCTGGCGCCGTTCCACGCCCAGCAAGTCTGGTTCCGGCAGTTCGCCGGGCCGTTCGGCGGAATCTGGACCGGCGCCGTGGCCGCCTGGGACGGGCTGCGCCAGGTCGTACACGGTCCGCCTCCGCCGATCTATTTCACCTCCGCGGGCGGCAATCCGCTGATGGTGGCTGGGCAGAACCTGATGCTGTTCGCCTTTCTGATCCTGGGCGCAGTGGCCCTGGTCGGGACCTTCCGCCTACTCCCGGTCGCCTACGGGGCCTACTCCCTGGTGGCCTTGGGGATGCCGCTCTCCTACCCGGCCCCACCCCAGCCGCTGGTCTCCCTGCCGCGTTACG
Source organism: uncultured Solirubrobacterales bacterium (assembly GCA_963704385.1). Taxonomy (GTDB): domain Bacteria; phylum Actinomycetota; class Thermoleophilia; order Solirubrobacterales; family Solirubrobacteraceae; genus Palsa-465. Next base: position 1,383,677 of record OY969904.1, on the reverse strand, counting down.
AGGTCGTCCTCTTTCCGCTCTTCATGTGGGGAGCGTGGTGGGTGGCCCGCCACCGGCTGATCACCCCGGCGGTGGCGGCGATGGCCGTCCTCCTCGGCCTGTTCACGGCCGAGTTCGCCACCTGGCGGTTCGTGGCTTGAGCGGTCCCCACCGGCGGCGATGACGACCCTCCGCCCCGCTCCCCGGGCGATCCTGCTCGACGCGCTGGGGACCCTGATCGCGCTCCACCCCCCGGCGCCGCTGCTGCGCACCGAGCTCGAGCGCCGGTTCGGGGTGCGGGTGTCCGCGGGTGACGCGGAGCGGGCGATCGCGGCCGAGATCGCCTACTACCGCGCCCACCTGGACGAGGGACGGGACCCGGAGGCGCTCGCGGCCCTGCGCCGGCGCTGCGCCGAAAGGCTGCGCGACGCGCTGCCGCCGCCGGCGCAGGCGCAGGTGTCTGATCTACCCGGGTTGACGGAGGCACTGCTCGCGGCCCTGCGGTTCAGCCCGTTCGGCGACACGAGGCCTGCTCTGGCCCGGCTGAGGCGGCTGGGACTGCGGCTGGTCGTGGTCAGCAACTGGGATGTCTCGCTGCACGCCGTGCTCGAGCGGCTCGGGCTCGGCGTCGTCCTCGATGCCGTCGTGACCTCCGCCGAGGCCGGGGTCCGCAAGCCGGCGCCGGCCATCTTCGAGCGAGCCTTGGCGCTGGTCGGGGTCACCGCACCTGAGGCGATCCACGTCGGCGACAGCGTCGAGGAGGACGTGGCCGGCGCGCGAGCGGCCGGGATCGTGCCGGTGCTCGTGCGCCGCAATGGAGGCGCCGGGCCGGACGGAGTCAGGACGATCTCCACGTTGACCGAGCTGGGGCCGTGGTAACCCCGCGGGCTCCCGATATCGTTTGCGCCAATGGACGAGGGGCTCCCGATCGCGTACGAGGTGCTCGAACCGGGCATTCCCGTGTACTCCTCGGACGGCCAGCAGGTCGGGACCGTCGACCACGTCGTCGCCGCGCCGTCTGAGGACATCTTCCACGGAATCGTCATCAGCACCGGGGCCGGCCACGGTGCCTCGAGCCGACGGTTCGTGGCCGCCGACGACGTCGCCTCGCTGCACGAGCGCGGAGTCGACCTGCGAATCGACGCGGCGTCCGTCCCTGGCCTCCCCGAGCCCCACGGGGCCGCGCCGGCCCTCCGCCTCCGCGAGCCGGGGATCAAGCCGAGCCGCTGGAAGCACCTGGTGGACATGGTGACCGGCGCCAGCCCGGGCAAGCGCGACTGGACCGACGAGAACTGACGGGCGCTGGGGGTCCAGGGCCGGTGGCCCTGGGGCGAACGATGGGGATCTAGTTCTGCATGGGTGAACTGGATCAGCAACGCTCGCGGGCTCCGCTGGCCCGCGGGCCTCCCGCCCCGCCCGCGTCATCCACACGTAAGTCCGTGGGCCGAAAAATTTTGGTTTAGAGCCCGCCGCTCGTGGGCATACTCGGCTCGAAACGGTCAAGGAACTGCGCCCCCACTTCCTTGACCCCTCCGGGAGGGCCCAAAGGATTTGGGTCCTCCCGGGGCTCTTTCTGGGCCTTCGGAGGCCGGTCGTCCGTCTAACCTGACCTCGGCATGCCCATGCCGAGCGTTCCTCCTCCCGCAGCACCGTCGCAGAGCGCGTCCCAGGGCCTGCAGCCGCCGACTGAAGCGGACGCCGCCGGGCGCGGTCCCGACGAACCGCCGTGGCCGATCTGGACGGCGCCGGCGGCGATCGTGTTGGGCTTCGCGCTGGGGATCTTCGTGACCATCTTCGTCGACATCGGCGCGCAGGCCGGGGGCTCGAGCCTGACAAACCCGACCCCGGCGGTGGCGCTCATCGGCGACGTTCTGTTCGACGCGGGCTTCGTGGCCGCGGCGGTGTACTTCGGGTTGCGCTTCCGCGCCCAGCCGGCCGACTACGGTTACCGGAGGGTGGCGCTGGGGCTGGCCTTCGGGTCGGTCGTGGTCGCCGCGCTCAGCTACTACGTGCTCAGCGCCGCCTACGCGTCGATCTTCAAGCTCACCGGAGAGGAGAAGCTCCCACTGCCGCTGAGCAAGAACACCGGCGCGCTGGTCGGGGCCACGGTGTTCGTCTGTGTGATCGCGCCGATCGCCGAAGAGTTCTTCTTCCGGGGCTTCATCTTCGGGGCCCTGCGCCGGTGGCGGATCCAGATCGCAGGCCGGGAGATCGGGACGTGGGTGGCGGCCATCGTCACCGGGATCCTGTTCGGCCTCGCCCACACCGGCTCGGCCTCGCCCCGTTATCTGGTGCCGCTCGGCCTGCTCGGATTCGTCCTGTGCCTGGTTCGCTGGCGCACCAGGTCGCTGTACCCGTGTATGGCCCTGCACTCGCTCAACAACTCGCTGGCCCTGGGCATCGACCAGTTCCACTGGAACGTGGGCGAGATCTGCGCCCTGATCGCCGGCTCGGTGCTCATGATCTGCGCCCTCACGCTCCCGCTCGCCAACCGAACGCTCGCCGTCCGTAGAGCCGCTTGATTTAATTCCCGTTCATGTCCCGGGGGCACGTCCGTTCGTTAGGGGTGAGCGCGTTCTGTCTGCTGGCCGTGGCGTTCCCGGCCACGGCGGCGGCCTCCAGCGTCCCGACCTCCACGACCCCGACGTCGACGACGACAACGCCGGCCACGACGACCACGCCGGCCCCTCCCCCCGCGAAGCCGGCCGCCGGCAGCCTGACGATCTATCTCCCGGACGCGTTCGTCGTCGATCGGACTCTGGTCACCGTGCCCGGACGCGCTATGCGCGCGGTGGGGATTGTGCGTCCGTACATGCCCGGTCAGACGGTGAGCGTGCGCGAGTTTCTCTCCGGTCGCCTGGTCAAGTCAGCCCACCTGCGGCTCGTCCCCTCGCGCAATCACAGCTACGGTCATTTCTCCGAGCCGTTCTCGAGCCCGGGCGCGGGCGATGTGATCATCGCCGTCGCCCACGGCGCCACGCCCCAGCAGTCGGCCTTCCACTCCCGGCGAACCCTGACCTCGCTCGATGAGCATGTGGGCTTCGGCTCGACGGGGCGGTTCGTTCAGCTGATCCAGCAGCGACTGGCCGCCTTGCACTTCTACATCCCGCAGACGGGGGTCTACGACGAGGGCACCGGCCTGGCGCTCGACGCCTACCACCGGCTCCTGCGCTGGGGCACCTACCAGACGCTCGACGGCCGGACGATCAGCTACCTGCTCGACGGATTCGGGTCCTTCCGGGTGCGCTTTCCCAACCACGGTCGGCACGCCGAGGGCGACCTGTCACTGCAGCTGGTGGCGCTGATCGACGGTGCGACCGTCGACGCGATCTACCCGATCAGCTCGGGCAAGCCGTCCACGCCGACGATCCTCGGCGACTTCCAGGTCTACTCGAGGGTCCCCGGGTACCTCCCCGACGGCATGTACTACTCGGACTTCTTCATCCGCGGCTACGCGATTCACGGCTACGACCCGGCGCCCGACTACCCGGCGAGCCACGGCTGCATGCGGCTGCCGATCGTCGACGCGATCTCCGCCTACGACTGGCTCGCGATCGGCGACTGGGTGGACGTGTACTACTGAACAGGCGCCCCGCGCCTCATGGGAGCCCCTGGGCGTACCGCGCCAGGTACCCGAGACCCAGCCCGTAGACGGCCAGCGCGCAGACCAGCTCGAAGATGCGCTGGGCCCATTCGCTGTTGTTCGGGATCAGCGAGTGAAACGGGCTCGTCAGCACGCTCGAGGCCCCGTCGATGAACTTGCGCGGCTGGTGGCGGTCATTGATCGCGGTCTGGCTTGGAGCAGTGGGTGATGGGGAGCCGACCTCGGCCACCTGGTGGTTGGTCGCGCCGGACGCCTGATCGACCGCGAACAACACGAACGATGCCACGACCAGTCCGCAACACACGTAGGCGCACGTCACCAATACCCGCCGGACCATGCTCGGAATATCGGCTGGTGTGGCGACTAGGATGAGCCTCCAAGGATGATCATCGACGCTTCAACGACGGCCCGCGAGCGACTGATCAACGAGTTGCGGGAGCACGGGCTGGTGATCGGCGACGTCGTGCTCACCAGCGGCGCCAACGCCCACTACCTGGTCGACGCCAAGCGCGCGATTCTGCGTCCCACGGGCTTTCATGCCCTGGCGCAGCTCGTGGCAGCCCAGGCGCGAGCTTGGGGCGCGACGGCCGTGGGCGGCATGACGATGGGCGCGGACCCGATCGCCTGCGCTGCCCTGGCCGGCGGCGCCGACGTCAAGGCCTTCTTCGTGCGCAAGGAGGTCAAGGAGCACGGCCTGTCGCGCCGGATCGAGGGGCCGCCGTTGCAGCCGGGCGAGCGCTGCATGCTCGTCGAGGATGTGGTCACGACCGGTGGCTCGACGATCCGTGCGCTCGAGGCCGTGCGCGCCGAGGGTCATGAGGTGTGCGGGGTGCTGGCCATCTGCGATCGGCTGGCCGGCGGCGGCGAGACGATCGAGCGGGCCGCCGGCGCCCCGTATCTGGCTCTCACGACGATCGACGAGATCTACCCGGAGCGGCCGGACCGGTAGCCGGGTTGGGTCGGCCGCCGAGCGACGCCACGGGGCGGCGGGCTACCCCGGCAGGCTCAGGCAGCTCGGCCTCCGCTGGTGCATGGCCTGCACGATCCAGCCGCCTTGGGGCATCGGCGTGAACAGCACGATCGGGTTGCCGTGCTGGATCGCCTGGGCGTACTTGTAACCGACCGCGGCGACGTTGACGTGGAGCGTCCAGGCCAGCGTCGTCTGGTACTCGAGCCTGGTCAACGGCTCCCCGCAGGCATTCAGCCGCGAGGCCCCGCCGAGTCTCGAGACGACGCCGGCCAGGCGGTCGATCTCCTTGGTCCGCACCCGTTGGGCGTGGAGGTCCCGATGCTCGGCCCGGGCGCTCGAGATCGCCGGCGGGATGAGGGTGGCGACGAGCACGACGGCCAGTCCGAATCCGATCCATCTCTCGGCGGCCGAACGTCCGGCCGTGGGCAGGGCTCGGGCCACGATCGGAGGCAGATCGGTCAGCAGCCGCCCCACGAGCACGGAGGCCACGACCACCATCACCGCTCCGGCGACGAACATGTAGCGGCCCAGGCCGGGCCAGCCGTGCAGCGAGAATGCGGTCTCGATAACCACCCAGGCCACGGCGGCGCCCGCCAGCACCAGGGTCACGCGGTCGCGTCTGATCGCGGCCACGGCAACCGACAGGGCGGCGGCGATCCAGATGGGCGTGGCGTACAGATCGAGGTAGCGCCTGATCGTCCCGAACACCTGGTCCCCCCGCAGGCGCCGGCCGGACCCGAACGCGTTTGAGGCGGCCACGAACGGCGTCCGGGCGGTGAGCGCGGGGATTCCGAACCACAGCAGCGCGAGGGCCACGATCCCTGCGGCGATCAGCCAGCGCATGGAGGGAATCGCCCGCCAGGCCCAGATCGAGTACAGGCCCAGGAACGGCCACACCTCGGGCCGGCCGAGGGCACCCAGCGCTCCGAGGACGAACGCCCATCGGTGCCGTCCCGACAGATGGCAGTCGATCGCTCCCAGGCACAGGGCGACGATCATCGTGTCCGACTGGGCGCTGAGCATGTAGTGCCACCAGTCCTGGATCCCCAGCAGCGCCAGCCCAGCGAACGCGCCGGCGGCCATCGCGGCGTAGCGGCGGCTGGGCGCCTCGACACGCTCGGAGTCGCCGCCCCACAGCGGAGCGCTCAGGGTCAACCGGTAGGCGATCCGGCCTGCGAATACACAGCCGCCCAGCGAGACGGCGACGGCGGTGACCATCCACAACCAGAGCTCGTAGTGGCCGAACAGCGCGTAGGGGACCGTGAACACATACGGGAGCGGCTTCCACGACGGCGCGGCGTTGGTGTTGAGTGAGCCGGCGATCGTCTGATGGCCCCACACGAGCCACCCGTAGGCGTCGAAGCTCGGCCGCGTTCGAGCCCAGAGCACGAGCGCCAGCGAGACGAGAAGCAGAGCGATCGCGATGCCGATCGCCCACGATGCCGCGCGTGACGGAAGGCGCGGGGCGTGCGCCTGGACCTCAGGCGTCCGAGCGCTCGTAGGAGAGGTGACCGTCAACGGTGGATCAGCCGGCCGCCCACGTAATCGGCGTTCAGCGCGCTGCAGCTGGCCACCATCGACCCCGCCGTGTGCCAGGGCTGCACCGACCAGCCGCCTTGCGGCAGCGGCATGATCAGGACCTTGGGAAGGCTTGGGTCGCGCAGCTGAGCCCCCTCGACGTGCTGCTGGAAGCCGCCGACGGTACCGACGTCACGGTGGTACAGCCAGGCCAGCGCGCTGACGTATCCCACGTCGGTCACCGGCTGGCCGCAGCTCGCGACCCGATGGGCGCCGCCCAGGGCATTGGTCGTCGTCTGGAGCAACGTGATCTGGTGCGTCCGCGCCCGCTCGTGGTGGAGATCGGCGTGCTCGGCTCGCAGGCGCGCCACGGCGTCCGGAACCAGAACCGCTACCAGCACGGCCACCACGGGGATCCCGATCCACCGGGGGAGGCCGGTCCGAACCCGCGGGAGCTCGGCCAGCACCCAGCCCACGGCAACGCCGGCCAGCACGCCGGCCACGGCGGCGGGCTCGAACATGTAGCGCGAGAGCCCGGGCCATCCGTGGTAGGCAAATGCGATCTCGATCAGCACCCAGCCCGCCGCGCCCGCTCCGAGGCTGAGCACGACGTAGTTGCGGCGGAAGAAGGCGATGATCACCGCCACCCCAGCGGCGATCCAGATGGGCAGATACTCGAGCTCCTTGAAGCGCCCGAGCGTGCCCACGAACCTGTCTCCGTGAAGCTCCCGCGGCGAGCCCTGGGCCAACTGGCCCGCGATGTCGGGGCGGCCGTTGGTGATCGTCGGAACCCCGAACCACATGAAGGCGATCAGGGCGACTCCCGCGTAGAGCATCCACCGCATCGAGGGCACTCGGACAAAGGCCCAGAGCGTGTAGAGACCCAGGAACGGCCACACCTCGGGCCGGCCGAGCGCGGCGAGCACGCCGAGCGCGAACGCCCAGCGGTAGCGCCCGATCAGGTGCATGTCGATTGCGGCCAGACACAGGGTCACGATCATCGGGTCCGACTGGGAGCTGAGGATGTAGTGCATGTAGTCCTCGAGCCCCAACACGGCGGCCCCGGCGAAGATGGCGGCGGCCCACGGGGCGTAACGGCGGATCGGCTCGGCCCCGGCCAGGTCGGGCGCTCCGCCGCCGCTCAACCGGTAGGCCAGTCGGCCGCCGAAGACCGCGCCGGCCAGCGAGACCGCAGTGCAGGTGATCATCCACAGCCACAGCTGATAGTGGCCGAAGAGCGCGAACGGCACCGTGAACAGATACGGCAGTGGCTTCCAGGAGGGCGCGCCGCCGAGATCGAGGCTCAGGTGGAGAGTCTGGTAGCCCCAGACCAGCCAGCCGTAGGCGTCGTAGCTGGGCCGGGTCCGTGCCCAGACGACGAGCCCGGCCGAGAACAGGGTCAGCGCTACCGCGGTCGCCCACCAAGGATGCCGGCGCATGAACAGGCGCAGCGTCCAGGGCACCGGCTCGGGCGCCCGCTCGGGATGGTGTGGCGCCGCCCGCTCGGGGGACAGCGGCGGCGCTTCCAGCGTGCTCTCGGACACGGAGAGGGCCGGACGGTAGCACGGGCCTGGCCGGAAGGGAGGACGCGCGCCGGTGAGCATCGTGTTAGCGGCGAGCGTGTGGGCGCGAGTCGGGCTGTCATGCCCCCGGCAGGAATCGAACCTGCATCCCGCGCTTAGGAGGCGCGTGCTCTATCCATTGAGCTACGAGGGCGCTCTGGGCCGCGAAGTCGGCTTGCCGACCGCCGACGAACGGTCAGGCCACTGGCGGGTGAACGGTAGCCCGTGGCGGAGCTGACGGTAGCCCGCCGCCTGGGGCACGCCGGCCGCCGGGCGAACCGCGGCCAGCCTCGGCGAACGCAAGATGAGGCTTCGATTAAGGTTCTGCTTAGGCAAGGAATAGGGTAGGAGTGCGCGAATTCCCATGCCAGTCGAGCAAATTGGAGGTCTCGAGGCCCGTTCCAGCGACTCAACGGCGGCTGACGGGGCTTGACATCGGCGCCACAAGGCTGAGAATGCCGCACGTAAAGCGTTGCTGGGGAGAGGAATATGAGATTTGAACGTGCTTCCGAGGTCGCAGTGGCCTGGCTTCTGGCGGGACCTACGTGACCGCTCCAGGCCGGCCCGCGGCAGCGTCTGGGCCGGCGGTCGGTGGTGGGCGGTTTGGTGTCTGATTTCTGAGATTTGTGAGGATGGTGAGCATGGGAAGCATCAGGCGTAGGTCTCTCGTAGCGACGGGAGTTGTGCTGGTCGCACTTGTGGCGGCGGCGTGTGGGTCGTCGTCGTCGAGTAATTCGAGCTCGGCGGCGGCGACGCCGACGAGTGTTCCGACGAGCGGGCCGGGGTTGACGTCACCGACGACGGGGTCGGGAGCCAAGGTCTCGGGCGGGACGGTGTATTTCACGGAGGGCTCGGACGCGACTCCGAACTACATCTTCCCGATGTACACCTTCACGGTCTGCAGCACGACGAACGCCAATCAGCTGATGAACATGCTGTATGTCCCGCTGTACACCTACGGCGAGAACTATCGGCCGACGGTCGACTACAGCCATTCGGTCGGCCAGGCGCCGGTGACGTCCAACGGCGGGAAGACGTTCACGATCAAGCTCAATCCGTACAAGTGGTCCGACGGGGAGACGGTGTCGGCGCGGGATCTGGTGTTCTGGATGAACGTGATGAAGGCGTCGCCGGCGACGGAGTGGTGCGGGTACGCGCCGGGGTATTTCCCCGACAACGTGGTCAGCTATTCGGCGCCGAACGCGTCGACGTTCGTGATCACGTTCAACAAGGCGTATGACCCGGAGTGGGTGCTCTACAGCGAGCTCTCGCAGATCTTCCCGATGCCGTTGGCGTGGGATCGCACGTCGCTGTCGCAGCCGGCGCCGACGACCGATAACGGGCATCTGCCGGACACGACGAAGTCGGGCGCGGCGGCCATCTACAAGTTCCTGGACACGCAGTCCAAGGATCTGGGTAGCTGGGCCACGTCGCCGTTGTGGAGCGTGGTCGACGGGCCGATGAAGCTCACGAGCTTTAACACCGACGGCCAGGCGGTGTTCGTGCCCAACCCGGACTGGTCCGGGACGCCGAAGCCGTCGATCGCCAAGCTGGTCGAGCTCCCGTTCACGAGCGAGGCGGCGATCTACAACGAGATCCGGTCGGGCGGTCCGAGCGCGGTCACGATCGCGAACGTCCCGTCGCAGTACGCCCCGCAGCTGTCTACGCTGGCCGCGGAGGGGTATTCGGTCAACAAGGCGGCGAGCTACTCGTTCAACTATTTCCCGTTGAACCTGAACACGAACGCGACGACCACGGGCGGCGAGCCGGTCCGGTACATCTTCCGCCAGACGTACTTCCGCAACGCGCTGCAGCACCTGATCGATCAGGACGGCTGGATCAAGGCGTTCCTGTACAACACGGCGGACCCGACGTGCGGCCCGATCCCGTTCGCGCCGCCCTCGCCGCTGGTGAACACCGCGTCGATCCCGTTCGCGCCGTGTTCGTTCTCGCCCTCGACGGCGAGTTCGCTGCTGACCAGCCATGGCTGGAAGGTGGTGCCGGGCGGGACGACGACGTGCACGAACCCGTCGCTGTGCGGCACCGGGATCAAGAGCGGGGAGGGGATCTCGTTCAACATCGACTACGAGTCGGGCGTGGTCGCGGTCCAGGACGAGATGAACGACCTGACCTCGCAGGCCAAGAAGCTCGGGATCACGATCAACCTGACCACGCACCCGTTCAGTACCGTGGTCGCCACCGGCGCGCCGTGCATGCCCAGCGCGGCGTCGTGCAAGTGGACGGCCCAGAACTGGGGTGCGGGGTGGATCTACGGGCCGTCGTACCTGCCGACGGGCGAGCCGCTGTATAACCCGGGCTCGGCCGCGAACGCCGGCAGCTACGTCGACTCGAAGATGACGCAGCTGATCGGTCAGACGATCACCGGCCCGCTGGCCTCCGAGGACACCGCCCTGAGCACGTACGCCTCGTACGCCTCTCAGCAGGATCCGGTGATCTTCGGCCCGACCTCGATCGGTACGTTCGAAGGCGACGCGGGCACCCTGATCGACAACAAGCTGGCCGGCTACTCGGCCAACGCCCTCGGGTTCCTCCAGCCCCAATACTGGTACTTCACCAAGTAGCAGTGGGCACGGGCTTGACCCGAGGTGGGATGATGTATCCGGCAACATGACCGGATACATCATCCGTCGCCTGGGGCAGGCGATCATCGTGGTTCTCGGGGTCACGCTGATCACGTTCATCCTGCTCCATCTGCTGCCGGGGAGTCTGGCCCGAGACATCCTCGGCAACCGCGCCACGCCGCAGGCGATCGCCCAGTTCAACCAGCAGAACCACCTAAACCAGCCGTTCTTCGTTCAGTACTGGTATTTCCTGGAGCAGCTGGCCCACGGAAACCTGGGCTACTCCTACCAGTTCAACCGCTCGGTCGACTCGCTGCTGGCCACCGATCTGCCCCGGGATCTCGTGCTCGGCGGGTTGTCGCTGATCTTCTCGCTGATGATCGCGATTCCGACCGGGATCTGGCAGGCCGTGAAGCGCAACGGCGCGGTCGACTACGCCGGCACCGGGATCAGCTTCCTCCTCTACTCGATGCCTCAGTACGCGATCGCCCTGCTCCTGATCCAGTTCCTGTCGATCAGCTTCCACGTGTTCCCGGCCGAGGCGCCGCAGTCGACCTCGGCGCTCGGCATCCTCGAGCATCCCGCCGGCCTGGTCCTTCCGGTCCTATCGCTGACGCTGGTCACCTACGCCGCCTTCAGCCGCTACATGCGTTCCTCGGCCCTCGACACCCTGGCTCAGGACTACATCCGCACGGCCCGGGCCAAGGGCCTGCCCGAGCGCCTCGTCCTGATGCGACACCTGCTGCGCAACTCGCTGATCTCGGTGGTGACGCTCGTCGGTCTGTCGATCCCGCTGGTGCTGACCGGGACGCTGATCATCGAGCAGGTATTCAATTACCCCGGCGCGGGGCTGGAGTACTTCCAGGCCGCCCTGCGCAACGACTATGAGGTTATGCTGGGCATCACCGTGCTGGTGGGAGTGATCACGGTGGTGGGCAACTTGATGGCCGATATTGGTTATGCGATTCTCGACCCGCGGATCAGGTACTGACTCCCCGCCCGATGGGGCGACCCGCGCCGCCGAGGCGCTGATCCCTGGCGAGCGCCTTGACCCGACCGAGGTCGAGCTCGACGTCCTCCCGGAGGGGGGTGAAGTCGCCACCAGCGGCAGCCCATGGGTGCTGGTCGCCCGCACGTTCGCGCAGAACAAGCTGGCCTTGATCGGTGTCGCCGTGGTCATCGTGATCATCCTGTTCAGCTTCATCGGGCCGATCGTCTATCCCACCGATCAGCTCAATCCGAACCTGCCCGCCGTCAACCTGGCCCCCGGCGGAAGCCATCTGCTCGGGACCGATTCGAGCGGCTTCGACATCCTCGGCCGGCTGATGAAGGGAGGCCAGAGCTCGATCGAGGTCGGGATCGCGGTCGGGCTCGTGTCGACGATCGCCGGCCTGATCTACGGAGCCATCTCCGGGTACTTCGGCGGGGGACTGGACGGCGTCCTGATGCGCGTCGTCGACATCGGACTGGCCATCCCGATCGTCTTCCTGTTCATCTTCATGGCTCAGATCTACAAGCCCAGCCTGACCCTCCTGATCGTCCTGCTCACGATCGTTTCCTGGCTCATCCCGGCCCGCCTGGTCCGAGGGGAAACCCTGAGCCTGCGAACACGCGAGTACGTGCAGGCCGTCCAGGTGATGGGCGGCCGCTCGTGGCGGATCATCGTCCGGCACATCATCCCGAACACGATCGGCATCATCATGGTCACGGTCACGTTCCAGATCGCCAACGCGATCCTGACGCTGGCCGTCCTCCAGTACCTCGGCTTCGGCCTGCCGCCCACCACCCCCACCTGGGGCTCCATGCTCTCTGACGGCACCACCTACCTCCAGGACGGGTACTGGTGGCAGGTCTATCCGGCGCTGATCATCATCGTGATCACCGTCGTCGCCTTCAACTTCATCGGGGATGCCCTGCAGGACGCTTTCGACGTCCGCCTACAGGAGAGATAGCACCGCATGACGCGCCTCTTGGAGGTGGAGGAACTCAAGACCCAGATCAAGCTCCGCAGCGGGACCGTCCACGCGGTTGACGGCGTGAGCTTTGACCTCGAGGCGGGCGAGACGCTGGGCATCGTCGGCGAGTCCGGTTGCGGCAAGACCATGGCCGCGATGTCGATCATGCGGCTCCTGCCCAGGGGCGGATTCATCGCCGGCGGCGAGATCCGGCTCGACGGCGTGGATCTGGTCAAGCTCAGCGATCCGCAGATTCGCAAGGTGCGCGGCAACGACATCGGCATCGTCTTCCAGGACCCGATGACGTCTCTGAACCCGACGATGATGATCGGCAAGCAGATCGCCGAGGGCGTTCGGATCCATCGCGACGTGTCCAAAGAGGCGGCGATGGACCGCGCCGCCGAGGTGCTCGACCTGGTCGGGCTGCCGCGACCCAGAGAGCGGCTGAAGGATTATCCGTTCCAGCTGTCCGGGGGTCTGCGCCAGCGGGTGATGATCGCGATGGCCCTGGCCTGCGATCCGAAGCTGCTGATCGCCGACGAGCCCACGACCGCGCTGGACGTGACCATCCAGGCCCAGATCCTGACCCTGCTGGACAAGATCAAGCGGGAGCTGGGGATGGGGATCATCCTGATCACCCACGACATGGGGGTGATCGCGGGGCGGGCGGACCGCGTGCTCGTCATGTACGCCGGGCGCAAGGTCGAGACAGCGGAGACCGTGGAGCTGTTCAAGAACGTCCGCCACCCCTACACGGAGGCACTGCTGGCCTCAATCCCCCAGCTCGACCAGGACAAGACCCAGGAGCTGTACTCGATTCCGGGCCTGCCGCCGGATCTCCGCAGGCCGCCGCTGGCCTGCCGGTTCGCGGCCCGGTGCGCGTTCGCGACCGATCAATGCCGCAACGAGGATCCGCCCCTGGGCGGCGATGATCCCAACCATCCGTTCGCCTGCTTCCACCCGCGGGACTCATCGGCCGAGGACATGAGCGACCTCGGGGCGTCGCTGATCGCCGAGGCCGAGAAGAACAAAGCGCTGATGGCGTCGTTCGGCAAGGAGCTCGAGCTGCTCGGAACGGCCGAGGAGCCGAAGGTGGCCGCGATTGCCGACGCGAACGGTCACGAGTTCGTCCTCGAGTTCCGGGACGTGACCAAGGAGTTCCCGGTCACGGCCGGGGCCGTCCTGCGCCGGAAGATCGGCGCGCTGCATGCGGTCACGGAGGTGCAGCTGGGGATCCGGCCCGGCGAGACGTTCGGCCTCGTGGGCGAGTCGGGCTGTGGCAAGACCACGCTGGGCCGCATGGGGGTCGGGCTCGAGGTCCCGACCCACGGGCAGGTGCTGTTCAACGGCACCGACCTCGCCAGCGTCAAGGGCGGCCGGTTCCGCGAGCTTCGCCGCGACCTCCAGTTCATGTTCCAGGATCCGTACGCCTCGCTGGATCCACGAATGCGGGTCAGGGAGATCATCTCCGAGCCCCTCGACATCGCCCGCCAGGGCTCATCGAAAGACAGGCTCGAGAAGGTGCGCAGCCTCCTGGACGAGGTCGGCCTGTCCTACGACGCCATCAACCGCTACCCGCACGAGTTCTCCGGCGGCCAGCGCCAGCGCCTCGGCCTGGCCCGGGCGCTAACCCTGAGTCCGAAGGTGATCGTGGCCGACGAGCCCGTCTCGGCGCTGGACGTCTCGATCAGATCGCAGATCCTCAACCTGATGAAGCGCCTCCAGGCCACTCACGGGGTCACCTACATCGTGATCTCCCACGACCTGTCGGTCGTGCGCTACCTGGCCGATCGAATCGGCGTCATGTACCTCGGGAAGCTCGTCGAGATCGGGACCGGAGACGACATCTACGAGCGGCCCGCCCACCACTACACGGCTGGTCTGCTCGAGGCGATCCCGGTGCCAAACCCCGAGGTCGCGCGAGCGAAGGAGCGCAAGGAGACGATGCGGGGCGAGCTACCCTCGCCGCTGTTCCCGCCCTCCGGATGTCGCTTCCGCACTCGCTGCCCCCGGGCCGAGGACAAGTGCGCAGCGGAGGTCCCGCTGCTCCGGCCCTTCGGCGGCGAGCACATGGCCGCCTGCCACTTCCCGCTCCAAACACCAGCGCCGGCGGGAACCAACGGCGGCCAACCCGCGCAGGCCGGGTCCTCGGCCGCGCCGGCCGAGACCCCTTAGCCCTTGCCCCACGGTGCCGGGCGCCGGCGCCTGGGGTCTCGCCCTACTCCTCCACGTACAGCGACTCGCGTGCGAGCTCGTCGCCGTTCTTGCTCCAAAGCTTGATCTCAAGGAAATCCGCGCGGTAGTTGTCGGGCGCGATCAGCGTGAAGCGCTGGTCTGAGAGCTCGCACTGGTCGACGGCCAGATTGGCCAGCTCGGCGGTCACCAGCGCGCCGCCTGGGATCAGCGGTACCCCCCAGACGAGGGCCATCTCCGCCGAGTTGCCCTGCTCGCCGCGCCACTTGCCGATGACCTCGTCGTTGAGGTCGAGCTTCCAGTCGGGGTTGGCCTCTGCCAGCTCGGAGGTGAAGTCGGTCTTGGCCTCGAATTCGGCCGGGCCGGCCGATCCCTCGGTGAACGACACGTAGCCGAACAGCTCGTACCCCGCGGTCGTCCGCGCGACGGCCGGAATGTAGGTCCGGCCCGCGTAGGTTCGGTCCGGGAACCAGGCGATCTCTCCCGGCTCGCCGATCTCCTCGCCCTCGGTGTCGAGCTCGCGGCAGGCGGCCAGGAAATGCGCCTTGAGCGTCTCCGCCCAGCGGCCGTAGGGCAGCCCTTCCTGCGGGGGTTCGGCGGCAAAGCTGATCACGAACCGATCTGTCGGTGGTACCACGAGGCGGGAGCCTACCCGGCTGCCGCGGGCGCGGGATCGCTCGGCCCGGAAGGGGATCGCTCAGAACGCGCCGCGGCGGCTGAGAACGGCGGGGATTGTCTTCAGCAGGATCGAGAGGTCGAGCATGATCGACCAGCGCTCGAGGTACAGGAAGTCGAGTCGGACGAGATCGTCGAAGTCGAGCTCGGCGCGACCGGAGACCTGCCACAGGCCGGTGATCCCGGGAAGGACGAGGTAGCGTTTCTTGTGCCAATCCTGCAGGCGGTCGAAGTCCCGCATCGGCAGTGGCCGCGGGCCGACCAGGGACATCTCGCCCCGGACGACGTTCGCGAGCTGCGGCAGCTCGTCCAGCGAGTACCGGCGCAGGAATCGCCCGGCCCGGGTCAGTCGCGGGTCATCCCGGATCTTGAACAGCGCCCCCGACTGCTCGTTCAGCGGCTCGAGGTCGGCTTGGATCTGGTCGGAGTGCTCTCGCATCGTGCGGAACTTGAAGCAGTCGAACGGCTTGCCGGACATGCCGGGGCGGACCGAGCGGTAGATCACCGGTCCGCGCGAGCTCAGCTTGACCGCGATTGCGATGGCCAGCAGGACGGGCGACAGGAGCACCAGGCCGACCGTGGCGAGCACGAGATCGAACGTCCGCTTCAGCCCGTAGTCGATCCCCTGGAACACCGGCGAGCGCAACTTGAACAGCGGCACCGTCTGGCCGGGCACGAATTCGGCCCGGTCGATCAGGATCTCCATCGTCGTCGGCGCCACCTGGACCGTCACCCCGCGCTGGTGGCACAGATCGACCAGGTCAACCGCCTCGTCCTGGGGGAAGTCCGGGTCGGCGATGATCACTTCCTGGACCTTCTCACGCGTGAGGATCTCGGGCAGTTCGTCCAGCTGTCCGAGCGACCGCAGTCCGTTCTGCGGGCGCGGGGTGAGCGAGATGTAGCCGGCGATGTCCACCCGCATCCGCGACCGGTTGGCAAGCGCGTAGGCGACGGCCTCGATGTGCTTCCCGGAGCCGACAAGCAGGGCCCGCCGGGCGTAGCCCGCCTGCTCCAGCAGCCAGCCGGTCACGCGCAGATGCACCTCGCGCAGGAGCGAGATGTAGACCACCCCGAAGAACAGCGAGCCGTAGAAGATGTAGTAGCTCGAGAAGTGCTCTCCGTTGGCCAGGGCGAAGACGAGGGCGATGATCGTGGTCTGGAACAGAGCCGTGGCGATCCGGGCCAGGCCCGGCCGCCGTGGCCGGTCCGCGTACAGATCCGCATGGGCGAACATCAGAACCGTGATCAGGTACGCGAACGCGAGCCAGTGCTTGGTGTCCTGCCAGGCCAGCGAGGCGGAGAGGTGGTCGTGGACAGCCAGCTTCAGGGCGAGCGCCGTGAACAGCGCCCCTGCCACCCCGACGAAGTCCACGATCAATAACGAGACGACGCGGGCGACCTTGCGACCGGTCTCCATGCGCAACAGGAACGAGAGCATCGGCGGGCGCTTGCGCCGGACATCTCGCTCGGGAAGCGCGAGCGAAGCCGGATCGGGTAGCGGCGGGGCCTCGGTCCCGTTGGCCCTTTGCTCCGTAGCCTCTGTCTGCTGGATCGTCACGTCGCGGCACCGGTCGTCGATTCCCCTGCTGGGACTTGTAACGGTAGTCTCATGGGGAAGTTTCGGGTTAGCGAGCGGCTAGGCCGGGCCGTGGCTCGGCGTCAGTTTCCGGCGCCCACCAGCGCCTCGACCCCGGAGCGCTCAATTGTTCGCTTGAGCCCCTCCCGCAGCTCCACCTTCGGCTCCCAGCCCAGGATCTCCCGGGCCAGGCTGATGTCCGGCTGGCGGACCTGCGGGTCGTCGGTGGGCAGGGCCTCGAACACGACCTCCGAGCGCGATCCGGTCACCTCGATCACGGCCGTCGCGAGTTCGACCAGCGTGAACTCGTTCGGATTGCCGACGTTCACGGGCATGTGGTATCCGGACTCAGCCAGCGCGATGATCCCTCGGATCTCGTCCTCGACGTAGCAGAACGACCGCGTCTGGGACCCGTCGCCGAAGACGGTGATCGGTCGGTCCTGGAGCGCCTGACGCAAGAAGGTCGGGATGGCGCGCCCGTCGTGGGGCCTCATTCGAGGGCCGTACGAGTTAAAGATCCTCACGATCGCCGTGTCCACGCCCTGCTGGCGGTGGTAGGCCATGGTCAGGGCCTCGGCGTAGCGCTTGGCCTCGTCGTAGACGCCCCGCGGGCCAATCGGGTTGACGTGGCCCCAATAGGTCTCGCGCTGCGGGTGTTCCTGCGGATCGCCGTAGACCTCGCTGGTCGAGGCGAGCAGGAAGCGCGCGCGGTGCTTCTTGGCCACCCCGAGCGTGTGGTGGGTCCCGTACGACCCGACCTTCAGCGTGTGCAGGGGAAGGCGCAGGTAGTCGATCGGCGAGGCCGGCGAGGCCAGGTGGTAGACGAAATCGATCGGCTCCTCGACGTAGTACGGCTCGATGATGTCGAGGTTGAGGTGGTCGAAGCGGTCGGAGCGGATGTGCTCGATGTTGTTGAGCGTGCCCGTCTCGAGATTGTCGACGCAGATCACGCGATGGCCGCGCTCGAGCAATTCGTCGCACAGGTGCGAGCCGAGAAACCCGGCGCCGCCGGTGACGAGGCTGGTTGGCATGGCGGCAATCTATAGCGCAGCGCGGGCAGACCGGCGCAGGACGTGCTCGTCCCCGCGGCGGACCATCAGCTTCTCGGCGTCGAAGTGCTCGAGCAGGGCCTGGGCGAATTTCCGTGAGGTCCCCAGCTCGCTGCGCAGTTGGGCCAGCGTGATCGCGCCGCCGTGCCGCTCGGCCAGGGCAACCACGCGCCGCCGAACATCGGCCAGCACGTCCGGGTGGTAATGAAGCGACTTCGATACTCGGATCGCCCGCCCTCGCTCGCGCAGCGCCCGCAGATCGTCTGGGTCCAACTCGGAGTCCAAAGGTGGCTCGAGGCCGGCTTGGAGAAGCTGCCGTTCGAGGGCCCCGGCGCTCGCGGACAAGGGTGCCGGAGGGCGGGGCGAACTTGCTTGGGGCTGGTCCGAGCCGCCACGCGTGGTCGCGCTCTCGTCACCCGGTCCCTCTCCGCGGGCCAGCCGCTCCAGTCCCACCAGCAACTCCCGGCTCGGCCCGTGCTTGGTGGGGTTAGCGTCCAACACCACTCCGCCGCCCAGGGTGTCGGGCGGGGCGATCCGGCGAATGACCAGGCGATCGCCCGCTGCCGGGACGAGCGGCTGCTCCAGGCGCAGCTGCCAGAAGCTTCCTCCCAACCAGGCCACGCGCGCCGGCGTCTCCCGGGTTCCGTGGTGGACCTGCACCCGGTTGCCGTGTTCGAGGTCGCGGTCGCCGAGCTCGAGCTGGGCGTCGATCAGGTAGGTCGCCCGCAGCCCGGAGCCGATCGAGCCCAGGACGTCGCCGCGTTCGATCTCGGCCACCGCCACCCCGACCAGGTTGACCGCCACGCGCTGGCCCGCTGAGACCCGGTCCGTCGGCTCATCGTGGACCTGAACCCCGCGCACCCTTGCTCGCCGGCCGCTGGGCAGCAGCTCGAGCTCGTCGCCGCGCCCGACCTCCCCGGACCAGAGCGTTCCGGTCACGACCGTGCCGGCGCCGCGAATCGTGAACGTGCGATCGATGTGCAGGCGAGTCGGACCGGACGCCACACTGCGACTGACGACCGACGCTGCGACCAGATCGAGGGCGCCACGCAGCTCGTCCAGTCCACGGCCGGAACGCGACGAGACCGGGACGAGCGCCGCCGCCGGGAGGAGCTCAGAGGCTTCGACCATGGCCAGCTCGGGATCGACCATGTCGCTTTTGGTTACGGCCACGACTCCGGCTCCGATGCCGAGCGCGTCGAGCACGACCGCGTGCTCCCGCGTCTGAGGCATCACGCCATCGTCCGCGGCGATCGCCATCAGATAGAGGTCGATGCCGCTCGCGCCGGCGACCATCGTCCGCACGAAGCGCTCGTGTCCGGGGGCGTCGACGACCGACACGTGCCTGCCCGACGGAAGCGTGAGCCGGGCGTACCCGAGCTCGATCGAGATTCCGCGGGTACGCTCCTGCGGCAGCCGATCGGTGTCCACGCCGGTCAGCGCGCGGATCAGCGCGGTCTTGCCGTGGTCGATGTGACCGGCGGTGCCGAGCGTCAGCGGGGCGCTCACCCGGCCGCGCGCTCCAGGGCCGACCGGGCGGCGCGGGCGGCGAGAGCCACCTCGTCGTCGGCGAGGGTGCGCGGATCCAGTAGAACGCGGCCGTCGCTGATCCGGGCGATCACGGCCGGATCGCCCTCGCGTAGCGCCCGGGCGACGGCGACCGGGTTCACATCCGCCGGCAGGGCGACAGCCGGGCCTTCCAGCTCGAGCAGCGGGAGCGCGCCGCCCCCGACCTTGGCGACCGTCTGCAGGATCTCGCTCCGGAACCCGATCCCTTCTCGCAGGCGTCCCGCGCGGGACGCGAGCTGCCCCTGGTCCACGTCGAGCATGGCCAGGACGGGGATCTCTCGTCGAGCCTGCTCCGGGTCCCGGTAGAGGATCAGCGTCGCCTCGAGCGCGGCCAGCGAGAGCTTGTCGATGCGCATGGCCCGGGCCAGGGGATGTCTTCGCGCCGCCGCGACGGCCTCGCTGCGGCCCGTGAGGAGTCCGGCCTGCGGCCCGCCGAGCAGCTTGTCCCCCGAGCAGCAGACGAGGGTGGCGCCGGCGGCGATCGAGCGCCGGAGTGACGGCTCGTCGGCCAGCGCCGGAATCGTGGTGGCGTCGGCCAGCACGCCCGACCCGATGTCGTCGATGACCGGCACGCCGAGACGGCACAGCTCCTCGATCGGCACCTCCTCGACGAAGCCCACAGAGCGGAAGTTCGACTGATGCACGCGGAGGATCGCGCCCACCTCGTGCTCGCCGCCGGACAGCGCCCGCTCGTAGTCGCGCCGTCGCGTGCGGTTGGTGGTCCCGACCTCGACCAGGGCGGCGCCGGAGGTGGCGAGGACATCGGGGATCCGGAACCCGCCACCGATCTCGATCAGCTGGCCGCGGGAGACGACGATCGCCCGTCCCGGACCGGCAAGCGCCGCCGCGGCCAGCAGCACCGCCGCCGCCCCGTTGTTGACCGCGAGCGCCGCCTGGGCGCCGGTGAGCTCGCACAGCAGCCCTTCGACGTGTTCGTGCCTGGCGCCTCGCGTGCCGGTGTCGAGGTCGAGCTCGAGGTTCGAATAGCCGCGGGCGGCTGCGGCTACGGCCTCGGCTGCGGCGCCCGGGAGGGGAGCCCGGCCGAGGTTCGTGTGGATGATCACGCCGGTGGCGTTGAGCACGCGCCGCAGCGACGGCTGGGCCAGCTGCGCCAGCAGCTCCCCAGCGCGCCGGGCCACGGCCTCGGGGTCGCGCTCCGCGCCATCCAGGATCGCGGCCCGCTGCTCGTCGATCGCCCGCCGTGCTGCGCTGACCGCGAGGGTGTGGGGGGCGTCGAGGGTGGCGGCCAGGTCGTGGACGGCCGGGAGCGCTCTCAGGAGGGTCTCGGTGTCGCCCCTCAGGAGGGTGTCGGTGTCGCGGGTGGGCGGGGTGGGCGGGTCCCTTTTTCCACTCGCCCTCCTCCTTCTTCCAGATTGGCGCGCGCGCCTTGATCTCGTCGATGATCTGCCTCGCCCCGGCGAACGCCTCCGCGCGGTGCGGCGCCGAGGCCGCGACGGCCACCGACGGCTCGGACAGGGGCACGGTCCCCACCCGGTGCTCGGCGGCCGCCGCGCACAGTCCGTGTCGCTCGATCGCGTTGCGCAGGATCTCGGCGATCTCTCGGGCGGCCATCTCCGCGTAGGCTTCGTACTCGAGCTCGGGGACCTGACGGGTGACGCCGAGGAAGGTGACGACCGCCCCCGCCCGGGGATCGCGAACCGCCTCGATCAGCGGATCGAGGGCGAGCGGCTCCTCGATGATGCGTGCGTGGAGCGAGTCGATCGAGCCACCGGACACTGGCGGGATCAGCGCGACCTCGTCGCCCGGATGCAGCTCGAGCTCAGGGTCGGCGTACTCACGGTTGACGGCCATGACCACGGGGACGCCGTCGGTGAGGGCGTCGAGCCGGGCCAGCGCATCGCCGACGAGGGCACCGTCGGGAAGCTCGAGCTCCACGACGTCGTTTCCGGCACGCTCGCGGAGCGCGGCGAACAGGCGCACGCGGACCTCCATGCACGGAAGGCTAGAGAAGGCCAGGGGCCGGCTGCGGCCGGGCCGCCGGGAGGCTGTGTTGCCGGGCGGTTAACGACACGGTCACGGCGACGGTTCTCGCATATGCTGGCCCGGTCTTCCTGGGAAAGGAGTTTCTGATGCGTTCACTGAGGGGCTGGCTCGCCGTACCCATGTCGCTGCTGGCCGTGGCGGCGATCGCTGCGTGCGGAAGCAGCAGCTCGTCGTCGAGCTCGACGTCGTCCTCCTCGGCGACCTCGAGCGCGCCAGCGCCGGCCACGCCGGGGGCCAACGCCGCGGTCGCCAAGCTCGTGCCAGCGGCGATCAAGTCCAAGGGCACGATCGTCGTGGCCGCCGACGCGACCTATGCGCCCAACGAGTTCATCGGCTCCGACGGTCACACGGTCGTCGGCATGGACGCCGGATCTCGTCAACGCGCTCGTCGCCGTCATGGGGCTGAAGGCCAATGTGGTCAACGCCACCTTCGACACGATCATCCCGGGCCTGCAATCGGGCAAGTACGACCTGGGGGCCTCGTCGTTCACGGACACCAAGGCCCGCGAGAAGGTGGTCAACTTCGTCGACTACTTCTCGGCCGGCACGTCGTTCTTCACCAAGTCATCGGGCGGGACGTCGGTCAGCGGCCTCTCGGACCTGTGCGGCAAGTCGGTATCGGTCGAGAGCGGGACGACCGAAGAGAGTGACGCCCAGGGCCAGAGCAAGAAATGCACCGCGGGCGGCAAGCCGAAGGTCAACGTGCTCGTGTTCCCGACCCAGACCGCCGCCAACCTGGCGCTGTCCAGCGGCCGGGCCCAGATCTCGATGGCCGACTCCCCGGTCGCCGCCTATCAGGTCAAGCAGTCAAACGGCGCGTTCAAGCTCGTCGGGCCGACATACGGGACGGCGCCGTACGGGCTGGCCGTGCCGAAGGCGAGCGGCCTTGCCCCGGCGCTTCTGGCCGCGCTGCTGGTGGTGGAGAAGAACGGGACGTACAAGTCGATCCTCGACAAGTGGGGGGTCCAGGCCGGCGCGATTCCCGCCTCGGAGATGAAGATCAACGGGGCGACCAGCTGAAAAAATGGGGCCGGCTGCCCGCCTGTTGGGGGGCGGGCACTTAAAGTCCTAATCGTTGAGCATCTCCGAGGGGACGAAAGAGAAGACGGGGCGGCCCGAAGAGATCAAGGCCGTGCCCGTTCGGCGTCCCGGGCGCTGGATCGTCGCCGCGATCCTGCTGCTGATCGCCGCGTCGATCGTTCGCTCGATCGTCACCAACAAGCACTTCGAGTGGCATGTCGTCGGCCAGTACCTGTTCGACTCGCGGGTCCTGCACGGAGTTGTCGCGACGATCTACCTGACAGCGATCGCGATGGCGATCGGGATTCTGCTCGGGATCGTCCTCGCCGTTATGCGGCTGTCGCCGAACCCGATCGTGTCCAGCGCGAGCTGGCTGTACATCTGGTTCTTCCGTGGCACTCCACTGCTGGTCCAGATCCTGTTCTGGTACAACGTCGCCGCGCTGTTTCCGGTGATCTGCATTGGGCGTCCCGTTCGGGCCCGTCGCTGATCCACGCTCACGCGAACACCGTGATCACGCACGCTCGTCGCCGCAATCCTCGCCCTGGGGCTGAACGAGGGCGCGTACATGGCCGAGATCGTGCGGGCGGGGTTCATCTCGGTGCCCGAAGGCCAGACGGAGGCGGCGCAGTCACTGGGAATGAGCCGGCTCCAGATCATGCGCCTGATCGTGCTGCCGCAGGCGATGCGGGTGATCATCCCGCCGACGGGCAACGAGACGATCTCGATGCTCAAGAACACCTCGCTAGTCGAGCGTGATCGCGTTACGTGGAATTGCTGTACTCGGTCCAGGAGATCTACGACGTCAACTTCCAGGTGATCCCGCTGCTGATCGTGGCCAGCATCTGGTACCTCGTGCTGACGAGCGTCCTGTACGTGTTCCAGTACTTCATCGAGCGGCGATATGGCCGCGGGTTCTCGCGCGCCGAGCGCGCCGCGAATGACGGCGCGGTGGCTGGGCGTCGGAGGATCCAGGCAGCAATGACGGACGGCGCAGCTGTAGACGCGGAACCTCACCCCGCGATGGTCAAGGCCGAGGACGTGCACAAGCGCTTCGGGCGCCTGGAGGTTCTCAAGGGCACCGACCTGGAGGTCAAGCGCGGCGAGGTGATGTGCATGCTCGGCCCGTCGGGCTCGGGGAAGTCGACGTTCCTGCGCTGCATCAACCACCTGGAGAAGATCAACGCCGGCCGGCTGTCGGTCGACGGCGAGCTCGTCGGCTACCGCGAGCGCGAGGGGAAGCTGTACGAGCTGCCCGAGCGCGAGGTGATACGCGACCGGGCCCACATCGGGATGGTGTTCCAGCACTTCAACCTGTTCCCGCACATGACCGCGCTGGAGAACGTCACGCTCGCCCCGATCCGAGTGCTCAAGCTCTCGCGCGATCAGGCGCGCGAGCGTGCCCGCGAGCTGCTGAACCGCGTCGGCCTCGGTGACAAGCTCGACACCTATCCGGTGGCACTGTCCGGTGGCCAGCAGCAGCGCGTGGCGATCGCCCGCGCACTGGCCATGCAGCCGAAGCTGATGCTGTTCGACGAGCCGACCTCGGCCCTGGACCCCGAGCTCGTCGGCGACGTGCTCGACGCGATGCGGCAGCTGGCCCGGGACGGGATGACGATGATCGTCGTCACGCACGAGATGGGTTTCGCGCGAGAGGTGGCGGACACCGTGGTGTTCATGGACGCGGGTGTGGTGGTCGAGGCCGGGCCGCCGAGCGATGTGCTGCAGCACCCCCAGCACGAGCGCACGCGGGCCTTCCTGTCCAAGGTGCTCTGAACGTCGTCGGCGCGGGGGCCCGCGGGTAACCTCCAGGAATGGCCACCGCCGGCGAGCACCGGACGATCGCCCCGATCGTCGGCCCGGACGATCCGCGTCGGTTCACGGACTCGGGCATCGAGATCAAGCAGCTGTACACCGAGGAGGACCTCCCCGATGGGCTGTCCGAGCGGCTCGGCGAACCCGGCGAGTACCCCTACACGCGGGGCATGCACTCCGACATGTACCGCAAGCAGCTGTGGACGATGCGCCAGTACGCCGGCTACGCGAGCGCCAAGGAGTCCAACGAGCGCTACCGGTACCTGCTCGAGCACGGCTCGACCGGCCTGAGCATGGCCTTCGACCTCCCGACCCAGCTCGGCCTGGACTCTGACGACCCCCGCTGCCTGGGCGAAGTCGGGCGCACCGGGGTCGCGATCGACACGATCGACGATATGCGGGTGGCGTTCGAGGGGATCCCGCTCGACCAGGTCTCGACGTCGATGACGATCAACGCCCCGGCCGCCGTGCTGCTCCTCCTCTACGAGCTCGTCGGCGACGAGCAGGGCGTGCCGGCCGACGAGCTGCGGGGGACGACCCAGAACGACATCCTCAAGGAGTACATCGCGCGCGGGAACTTCATCTACCCGCCCGAGGGGGCGATCCGGCTGACGACGGACCTGTTTGCCTATTGCCAGGAGCGGGTCCCGAAGTGGAACACGATCTCGATCTCGGGCTATCACTTCCGCGAGAAGGGGTGCTCGGCCGTCCAGGAGGTGGCGTTCACGCTCGCCAACGGGATCGCCTACGTACAGGCCGCGCTCGACGCGGGGCTTGCGGTGGACGAGTTCGCGCCGCGCCTGGCCTTCTTCTTCAACGGCCACAACAACGTCTTCCAGGAGGTGGCCAAGTTCCGCGCCGCCCGCCGGATGTGGGCGCGTATCATGCGCGAGCGCTTCGGCGCCAAGGACGAGCGGTCATGGCGTCTGCGCTTCCATACCCAGACCGGCGGGGTGACGCTGACCGCCCAGCAGCCTGAGAACAACATCGTCCGCGTCGCCCTCCAGGGGTTCGCCGCGGTGTGCGGCGGGACCCAGTCGCTGCACACCAACGGCTTCGACGAGGCGCTCGCGCTGCCCACCGAGCGGGCGGCCAAGATCGCGCTGCGTACCCAGCAGATCATCGGATACGAGTCCGGGGCCGCCGACACCGTCGACCCGTTCGCTGGCTCGTACTTCGTCGAGGCGCTGACCGAGGAGATCGAGAGCAGCGCCGGCGAGCTGATCGGCAAGATCGACGAGCTCGGCGGTTCGGTGCAGGCGATCGACTTCATGAAGAACGAGATCGAGGAATCTGCCTTCGGCTACCACGAGCGCTACCGGATTGGCCAGGACATCGTGGTCGGCGTCAACAAGTTCGTCGAGGACGGGGCGGGTGGGGTCGATATTCCCGACATCCTCCGCGTGGACCCCGAGTCAGAGCGCCAGCAGGTCCATCGGCTGAAGGCGTTCAAGGCTGACCGGGATCCGGCGGTCGTGGAGCGGCGCCTGGAGGAGATCCGAGCCTGTGCGCGCGGATCGGACAACCTGCTCCCGGTCCTGCGCGCGGCGCTGAAGGACCGCTGCACGCTGGGCGAGGTCTGCGGCGCGATGCGCGACGTGTTCGGCGAGTACCACCCCACATTCTGACGCTGCTCGCCTCCCCGCGTCACCGACGGGCGTCCCGTTGGGCACCAGGATGGCCCGCGCCCCGATTCACCGCTCGCTGTCGAGGTCGGCCATCTGGGCTTCGCCGTAGCGCGTTCCGGCCGCCGCGTCCTCCGGAACCGCGCGCTCGATCTCTGCCTGCTCAGCTTCGCTGAGCGTCACCTCGAGTGCGCCGAGGCCGTCGTGCAGCTGCTCGCGCGTGCGAGCGCCGAGAAGCGCGACGATGTCCTGGCCGCGCGACAGCACCCAGGCGAAGGCCAGCTGGGAGACGGTCACGCCCTTGGCCCGTGCGATCTCCGTCAGCGCATCGACCAGGTCCAGGTTGTGGCGGAGATTCTCGCCCGCGAACCGCGGCAAGCGGCCCCGGATGTCCTGCCCTCCCGGCCGGCTTTCGGGTCGGTAGTTCCCGCCCAGCAGGCCCCGGGACAGCACGCCGTAGGCGGTGATCGCGATCCCGAGCTTGCGGCAGGTGGGAAGGATCGACCGCTCGATCCCCCGGGAGATGATCGAATACTCGATCTGGACGTCGCAGATCGGATGCACGGACGCGGCGCGGCGGATGGTTTCGGCGCCCACCTCGGACAGCCCGATGCGCCGGACGTAGCCGGCCTGCACCATCTCGCCGATCGCTCCCACCGTCTCCTCGATCGGAACATGCGGATCGAGCCGCGCTGGACGGTAGACATCGACGTGATCCAGACGCAGGCGCCGCAGCGAGTAGGCCAGCGCGGTCTTCACCGCCGCGGGCCGCGCGTCGTACCCCAGCCAGCTTTGGTCGGGACCCCGCTGGGCGCCGAACTTCACGCTGATCAGCGGCCGCTGGTCCGACCGGCCCTCGAGCGCCCGGGCGATCAGCAGCTCGTTGTCACCCATTCCGTAGAAGTCGCCCGTATCCAGCAGATTGACGCCTGCGTCCAGAGCGGCGTGGATCGTGGCGATGCTCTCCCGCTCGTCCGCGGGCCCGTACGTGCCTGACATCGCCATGCACCCGAGTGCGATCGCCGAGACGTAAGGTCCGGCCGAGCCGAGCTGACGAGCCGTGGCCATGATGCGCTCAATATGCCGGATCCTGACCTTGAGGGAGGAGTCGCACGGAGGCGGGCGAACCCCGTGGGCATGAGAGAGCACGAGATGAGTCGGACCCTGGTCAAGTCTCCGCCCGAGCTGTGGGAGGAGTGCAGCCAGGCGTCGTCTTTTGCCCGCCATCTCTCTGGGTCCTTTGGGGAGATCACGATCACCCGGCTCGAGCCCGAGACCGCCGTCGCCTGGGAGGGCGAGGGAGCAAGCGGCACGGTGCGGATCGAGCCCTCGGGCTGGGGAACGCGGGTGACGCTGACCGCTGCGGTGGAGGAACAGGAGGCTGCGGAGAACCAACGGCCTCCGGTGATCGAGGAGCCGGACGAGGCGGCGGAGACGCCGACCCCGGATCCCCTCTCGCCCCCGACGACTCCGGACCCGCCAGCGCGCCGCCGCCTGATGGCCCGCGTGCTCGCGTTCTTCAGACCCGATGCGGTCGAGGCCGACGCACCGCCCACCGCTGAAGAGACGGAGCCGGCCGCAGGCGATCCAATCCCCGCGCCCGAGCTCGCCGTGACGCCGCCGCCCGAGGGCGACGGGGCCCCCTCGGTCGAGAACCATGGCCCGGAGTCCGACTCCGTGTCGCTGGACGCCGAGACCGTGCTCGCTGCCGCCCTGGACAGCCTCGGCCAGGCGCACCACCGTCCGTTCTCCCGTTCCTAGCGGAGCTGCCAGGCGCCGCGCGCCCGGCGAGAGTTCATACACTCGTTCTCGTGCGTGACAAGGCACCCGAGACCTACCAGGAGAAGTTCGCCCAGCTCCAGGAGCTACGCGAGGAGGCCATCCACGCGGGGTCCGAGCAGGCGGTGGAGAAGCAGCACGAGCGGGGCAAGTACACGGCTCGCGAACGGGTGGAGAAGCTGCTCGACCCGGGCTCGTTCCAGGAGCTCGACACGTTCGTCCGCCACCGCACCCACGAGTTCGACATGCAGAAGAACCGTCCGTACGGCGACGCCGTGGTGACCGGCCACGGAACCATCGACGGCCGGAGGGTGTGTGTCTTCAGCCAGGACTTCACCGTGTTCGGTGGGTCGCTGGGCGAGGTCATGGGCGAGAAGATGTGCAAGATCATGGACCTGGCGGCCCGGATCGGCTGTCCGGTGATCGGCATCAACGACTCGGGCGGAGCGCGGATTCAGGAGGGCGTGGTCTCGCTGGGCGCCTACGGCGACGTGTTCGTCCGCAACGTGATGTGCAGCGGCGTGATCCCGCAGATCAGCCTGATCATGGGGCCCTGCGCCGGGGGTGCGGTCTACTCCCCGGCCATGACCGACTTCATCTTCATGGTCAAGGAGACCAGCCACATGTTCATCACGGGGCCCGACGTGATCAGGACGGTGACCGGCGAGGAGGTCGACTTCGAGTCCCTGGGTGGGGCGATGGCCCACAACACGAAGTCGGGCGTGGCCCACTTCGCCTGCGACGACGAGGACCAGTGCCTGGGGGACACGCGCTACCTGCTCTCGTTCCTGCCCCAGAACAACCTCGAGACGCCGCCCCGGGTACAGCCCACCGACGATCCGCTCAGGCAGGACCCGGAGCTCGACCATGTCGTGCCCGACAACGCCAACAAGCCCTACGACATGCGCGGCGTGATCCGGCTGGTCGTGGACGACGGCGAGTTCTTCGAGGTCCACGAGCACTACGCGCGCAACATCGTCTGCGGTTTCGCGCGCCTGAACGGATACAGCGTCGGCGTGGTCGGAAACCAGCCCAACCAGCTGGCGGGCGTGCTCGACATCGACTCGTCGGTCAAGGCGGCCCGGTTCGTTCGCACCTGCGACGCCTTCAACATCCCACTGATCACGTTCTGCGACGTGCCCGGGTTCCTGCCCGGGACGGCCCAGGAGTGGGGAGGGATCATCCGCCACGGGGCAAAGCTGCTGTACGCCTACACCGAGGCGACCGTCCCGAAGATCACGGTCATCACCCGCAAGGCGTACGGCGGGGCCTATGACGTTATGGCCTCCAAGCACATGCTGGCCGACTTCAACTTCGCCTGGCCGACCGCCGAGGTCGCCGTGATGGGACCCGAGGGCGCGGTGAACATCATCTATCGCCGCGACATCGCGTCATCGCCGACGCCCGACACCCGGCGTCAGAAGCTGATCACCGACTACAAGGCGCACTTCGCCAACCCGTACGTGGCGGCCGAGCGGGGCTACATCGACGACGTGATCGTCCCCCACGAGACCCGGCCCAAGCTCATCACCGCGCTCGAGACGCTGCAGAACAAGCGCGTCGCCGGGCCGAAGCGTAAGCACGGAAATATCCCGCTGTAGTGACTCGAGTGACGAAACACCCCTGGTGGGTGTGTTTCGCGCCCGGAGTGGGCCGCCAATTGGGCCTCGTTACCGCGGTAGGGTGCGGGACACGATCGCCGCCGCCGGTCAGCGACTGGCGGACACGACCCACAGTCGCGTTCCCGAGGAGGGCACGGCCTCGGGCTGGCGAGGGCCGTGGTCACAGCTCGACCGCTTGGGCGCGGACTAGACCTGCCCGCCAGGCCTCGAGCGCGGCGGAGGCGACGGCGAGGTCCTGGACGGCCAGACCGGTGGAGTCGAACAGCGTCACCGCTTCGGGTCCTGGCCGCCCCGACGCTGCTCCGGACAGGACGGCGCCGAGCTCGGTGACCTGCTCGCGCGTGACCAGCCCGGCCCGCACCGCCGCCGTCAGCTCGCCGCCGTGCGAGGCCTGCTCCCACTCGTCGCAGAACAGCGCGCACGAGGCGACCGCTCCGATGCTGGCCTCGGACTTGCCGGGGCCATCGGCGCCGAGCATGTTCAGGTGAAGACCGGGGTGGAGGTCGCCGGCGTCGACCACCACCTCCGCGCCGGGAGTGACACAGCAGACCACGTCGCACCGGACCGCCTCCTCGCGTGTCCCGGCTCGCCAGCCCAGCTCCGTGGCCAGCGCCTCGGCTGCCTGGTTCTGAGGGTCGTGGCACACGCCGGCGCCATATCCGTCGTCAGCGAGGCAGCGGGCGGACCAGGCACCGTGCAGACCGCAGCCGATGATGCCGACGGTGTGCGCGCCCTCGGCGGCCAGCGCCCGGGCAGCGACCGCGGCGATTGCGCCGGTGCGCAGCGCGGTCACCGAGCGAGCGTCCAGCAGCATCAAAGGCCTGCCGTCGGTCGCATCCGATAGGCAGATCACCCCGGTGACGGTGGGCAGTCCCCGCTGCGGATTGCCGGGGAAGGACGTGACCCACTTGAGCAGAGCCAGGCCGTCCCCGCGCGCCGGCATGGCCCGAAAGTCGCCAAACGGGGGGCTCTCCAGGTAGACCTTCGGCGGCATCACCCAGTCCCGCGACTGCAGCCGGATCAGGGACGCGCGGACCCGCGCGATGGCCTCCGACGGTGACACGGCCTCCAGCACCGCGTCGTAGTCCAGGACGGGAAGCTCCGACACAGCGCTCGCACGATACCCTCGCGGCCGTGGTGAACCGCAGGCCGAAGCTCACGATCGTCGCCCCGAATGCCTCCCCCGAGGAGGCCGCGGCCGTCGTCGCGGCGCTCGAGCGGTTTATGCGCGAGACCACACCGCGACGGTCGCGCCCGGCGCCGCGCCGCAATCCGTGGCAGGCGGCGGCGCTGCACGAAGGGGTCATGCGGGAGCCGCGGCCGCCGCTGCCCTGGGGCTGAGCGCCGACTCTTGACAGCGGTGGCGTGGTGTGCGAATTTCTGCGCTCCGGAAAGCGGTGGGCCAAACCGGGGCCGCCCTTCCACAATGTTTGCTGAAACGGCAAACAGTAAGGGGACAGAAATTGAGACTTGGGGGCTGCTGGGCGGGCGCTACGGTCCGGCCAGCTTCACTTGTCCGCCGGCCGGTGCCGGCCAGCGGGCTCGAAGACGCGCTCGCCCACAAACCGGTGTTCTCCGGCATCGCTCAGCCCCCACGGCAGATGCCGGCCTGCTACAACGGCACCGGCTGAGAGCGCGCCGGCTGCCGCGGCGGAGCCCCCACCGCCGCGGCGCCGGGATCTCCCTCTGAACTGATCGACCGCTGCGGTTCTGCCGTCCCGCGGAGTCGGCTTCCGCCCGCCCGCCGTGAAAACATCCGTATTCGGATTGCCTTTTGGTAGATTTCGGTTTCAAGTTCGCGACCGCAAGGGGAAGGATCTCGATGGAGCCTTCATCGCTGGACACGCTCAAGACTCCGGACCGCGCCCACGCGGGCCCGAGGACAGGTTCGCTCGAGAACCCCGAGGTGCTCGAGAATGTTCCGGGTCACGTGATCCCGATCCTGGAGCGGGAATTTGACGACTTCGACACCGAGTCGACCCGTTATCTCAAGGGCGAGCTGGACGGGGAGGAGTTCATCAAGTTCCGCCTCAAGCAGGGGGTCTACGGTCAGCGCCAGCCCGACGTGCAGATGATCCGGGTCAAGCTGCCCCTCGGCGGCGTCACGCCGGACCAGCTCGACGCCTTCGCCGACGGAATCGAGAAATACGTCCCTCTGCGTAAGGGACACATAACCACGCGCCAGAACATCCAGATGCACCACGTGCCGCTGCCCGACGCGGCCAAGCTGATCCGCGACCTCGGGGACGCCGGTCTCTCGAGCCGGGAGGGGTGCGGCAACACGATGCGCAACGTGACCGGCGATCCGCGCGCCGGCACCCTGCCGGGCGAGCTGTTCGACATCACGCCCTACGCCGGGGCCTACGTTCGCTACTTCGTGCGCCACCCCACCACCCAGGCGATGCCGCGCAAGGTCAAGACGGCGTTCACAGCCACCGACGAGGACAACGCGATCACTCGCATCCACGACATGGCCTTCATCCCCAAGCTCCGTGATGGAGTCCGCGGCGTCGAGATCCGGGTCGGCGGCGGCACCTCGATCATGCCCCGCCTGGCTCCGACGCTGTACGAGTTCGTGGAGCTCGACAACGGCGACTACCTGAAGGTCACCGAGGCGTGCATGCGCATCTTCGACCGCCAGGAGTGGCTGCGGGTCAACCGTGCCCGGGCCCGGATCAAGGTGCTGGTCGACAAGATCGGGATCGACGCCTTCCGCGAGCTGGTCGAGGAGGAGCTCGAGGGCGACTGGGTGGCCGAGCGCGACTTCTCACTCGATCGGATCCTGTTCGAACACGACGAACAGGCCAATGCCCCGGCCAGGCTCCCCAGCCCGGCCAGCCCCAACGGCGACCGCAGGGAGTTCGACCGTTTCCTCGAAACGAACGTGATGGCCCAGCGTCAGGAGGGCTTCAGCACCGTCGAGGTCAAGGTGATCCGCGGCGATCTGACCCCCGAGCAGCTCCGGGGGCTCGGCCAGATCATGCGCGAGTACTCGGGCGGATACGCCCGCACGACCGTGCATCAGAACGTCGTCCTGCGCTGGATCCGCAACGAGTCCGTCTACGAGGTGTGGCAACGGCTCGCGGACCTGGAACTCGGCGACGCCGGAGCCGACGAGATCACCGACGTCGTCAGCTGCCCCGGCACCGATTCTTGCAAGCTCGCGATCACCAGCTCGATGGGCCTCAACCAGGCCGTCGAGGACCGCCTCGTGGAGATGCAGATCGATGACGAGCTCAGCCGGCGCATCCACGTGAAGATGAGCGGCTGCCCGAACGGCTGCGGCCAGCACCACATTGCCAACATCGGCTTCTACGGAGCGTCCATCAAGGTCGGCGAGCACGCGATTCCGGCCTACATCCCGCACCTCGGGGGCGCGTACGAGGGAGGCGAGGTGCGCTACGGCCAGCGGCTCAAGGCGCGCCTGCCGGCCAAGCGTGTACCCGAAGCCGTCGAGCGCTGGGTACGCTTCTACGAATCCGATCGGGTTGACGGGGAGGAGTTCAACACGTTCGTCGACCGTGTCGGAACGCAGGAGTTCGAATCGCGGGTCAAAGACCTCACGATGCCGATCGAGTTCAGCCTGGAGAACATGAACCACTTCATCGACTGGACCAAGAACGCGCCCTTCGAGGTCATCCGCGGCGAAGGGGAGTGCGCGGTCTGATGGCGGTCATCAGCCCCGACGAGTTCGAGACTGCCTCGGCCGAGGCGATCATCGCCTACGCGGTGGAGCGATTTCACCCGCGCCTGACGATGGCCTGCTCGTTCCAGAAGGAGGAGTCGGTCCTGCTGCACATGCTGTCGCTGACCCGTCGCGATGCCCGCGTTTTCACCATCGACACCGGGGTCCTGTTCCCCGAGACC
Organism: uncultured Solirubrobacterales bacterium; assembly: GCA_963704385.1. Taxonomy (GTDB): domain Bacteria; phylum Actinomycetota; class Thermoleophilia; order Solirubrobacterales; family Solirubrobacteraceae; genus Palsa-465. The sequence goes on along the minus strand of OY969904.1, from coordinate 1,350,713 downwards.
CTGCAGACCTGGAAGCATTTCGAGGACCGCTTCGGAGTGAGAATCGAAATCTTCGACGCCCACAGTCCGGATGAGCCGTGGACCGCGCAGCGCTGCTGCGGGGAGGCCAAGGTCGGCGCGCTCGAGCGGGCGCTCGAGGACGTTGACGCGTGGATAACCGGAATCCGCCGAGAGCAGTCCCACACGCGCGCCGATGCCACCAAGCTCGAGCGAGACGAGTCCCGTGGCATCTGGAAGGTCAATCCGCTCGCCGACTGGACGGAGAAGGACCTGTGGCGCTACATCCACCGGCACCACCTGCCCTACAACCCGCTCCACGACCGCGGATACGCCTCGATCGGCTGCGCGCCGTGCACCCAGCCCGGCACGGGCCGGGAGGGCCGGTGGGCCGGGCTGGACAAGACCGAGTGCGGCATTCACGACTAGGCGCGGCGCGCTGTCCCACGATGAATCGCTACGGTTGCCCGCTGCTCGGCGAACCATGAACCCCCTCCATTACGAGCTTTCCTTCCTCGACACGCTCGAGGCCGAGTCGATCCACATCTTTCGTGAGGTGGCGGCCGAGTTCGAGCGTCCGGTCCTGCTGTTCAGCGGCGGCAAGGATTCGCTGGTGCTCCTGCGCCTGGCCGAGAAGGCGTTCCGGCCCGCTCGCTTCCCCTTCCCGATCATGCACGTCGACACGGGCCACAACTTCCCCGAGGTGATCGAGTTCCGGGACCGCGTGGTGGAGCGGCTCGGCGAGCGGCTGATCGTGGCCAGCGTTCAGGACTCCATCGACCGTGGCCGGGTGGTCGAGGAAACCGGGCCGCGCGCCTCACGCAACCGGCTGCAGACCGTGACGCTGCTCGACGCGCTCGAGGAGCACGGGTTCGACGCCGCGTTCGGCGGCGCCCGCCGCGACGAGGAGCGCGCTCGGGCCAAGGAGCGCGTGTTCAGTTTCCGAGACGACTTCGGCCAGTGGGACCCGAAGTCCCAGCGGCCCGAGCTGTGGGCGCTCTATAACGGCCGTATCCGCAAGGGTGAGCACGTCCGCGTGTTCCCGATCTCAAACTGGACCGAGCTCGACGTGTGGCAGTACATCGCTGCCGAGGGGCTCGAGATCCCATCGATCTATTACTCCCACAGCCGTCAGGTGTTCGAGCGCGACGGGATGCTCTACGCCCATTCCGAGCACGTCCAGCTGATCGACGGCGAGGAGCCGTTCGAGGCACCCGTCCGCTACCGGACCGTCGGGGACATGACCTGCACGGGAGCGGTGCGCTCGACGGCCACGACACTCGAGCAGGTCGTGGCGGAGATCGCCGCAACCCGGATCACCGAGCGCGGAGAGACCCGGGCCGACGATCGCGTGACCGAGGCGGCGATGGAGGACCGCAAGCGCGAGGGGTATTTCTGATGCCCGGCGCGGCGACCAACGGACACACGAAGCGCACGCGGGCCAGCGAGCTGCTTCGCTTCGCCACCGCGGGCTCCGTCGACGACGGCAAGTCGACGCTGATCGGTCGCCTTCTGCACGATTCCAAGGCGATCCTGGACGACCAGCTGGAGCACGTCGTCCAGACCTCGGAGCGGCGCGGAGACGGCTACCTCAACCTGGCGCTGCTGACCGACGGACTGCGGGCCGAGCGCGAGCAGGGGATCACGATCGACGTGGCCTACCGCTACTTCCAGACCAAGCGCCGGAAGTTCATCATCGCCGACACGCCGGGACACGAGCAGTACACGCGCAACATGGTCACCGGCGCCTCGACCGCCGACGTCTCGGTCGTGCTCGTGGACGCCCGCAAGGGAGTCTCCGAACAGACCCGTCGCCACGCCTACATAGCGTCGTTGCTGCGCATCCCGCACCTCGTCGTGTGCGTCAACAAGATGGACCTCGTCGACCACGACGAGGAGGTGTTCGAGCGCATCGAGGACGAGATGACCGACTGGGCGGCGCGGCTGGACATCTGGGACATCACCTTCATCCCGATCTCGGCCCTGCACGGGGACAACGTCGTGCATCGTTCGACCAACATGCCCTGGTACGGCGGGCCTCCGTTGCTCTACCACCTCGAACATGTGGTGATCGCGACCGACCGCAACCTCGTCGACGTGCGCTTTCCGATCCAATGGGTGATCCGGGCGGGCGGGACTGGCGGGGCCGGGGTGGGCGGGACCGGGGTGGGCGGGGGCGGGGTGGGCGGGACCCAACCTACCGAGCACCACGACTACCGCGGCTATGCCGGCCAGGTCGCGGCGGGGGTGCTCCGCGCGGGCGACGAGGTCGCGGTCCTGCCCAGCGCGATCCGGACGAAGATCGCCGCGGTCGACGCGTTCGACGGCGAGATCGAGGCCGCGTTCCCGACGATGTCGGTGACGCTGCGCCTGGCCGACGAGCTCGACGTCTCGCGCGGGGACATGATCGTCAACCCGGACGATCCGCCGGTGCCGGCCAAGGAGCTCGAGGCGATGGTCTGCTGGATGGGCTCACAGGCGCTCAAGCCGGGGTCGCGGTATGTGCTCAAGCACACGACGCGGAGCGTTCGCGCCGTGGTCCAGGAGCTCGAGTACAGCGTCGACGTCAACACCCTCGACCATCGCGAGGCCCCCGAGCTCAGCCTCAACGAGATCGGCCGTATCCATCTGCGCCTCAGTGCCCCCGTGATGGTCGACCGCTACCGTCGCAACCGCACGATTGGAAGCTTCATCCTGATCGACGAGGCCACGAACGACACGGTCGGCGCGGGCATGGTGCTCCACGCCAGCTCGAGTTAGGACCACACCGCGAAGCGTCGCCCGGGCGCTTGCGCCGGCGGCGGCTGGCGCTCCCCGCCCCGATAGAGTCAGCGGCCGCCAATGTTCTCCAAGGTCCTGATCGCCAACCGCGGCGAGATCGCGGTCCGAATCATGCGGGCGTGCGAAGAGCTCGGGATCGCGACGGTCGCCGTCTACTCCGAGCTCGACCGCGATGCTCTGCATGTCAAGCGCGCCGACGAGGCGTACCTCCTTGGCCCCGGGCCGGCCAGCGAAAGCTACCTGGCCATCGAGAAGCTGCTCGATGTGGTCGAGCGGTCCGGCGCCGAGGCCGTGCATCCGGGCTACGGCTTCCTAGCCGAGAACGCCGCCTTCGCCGCTGCCCTCACCGATCGCGGGGTCAAGTTCATCGGGCCGCCCGCATCGGCGATCGAGGCGATGGGATCGAAGACCCGGGCGCGCGAGCTGATGGCCAAGGCCGGCGTGCCGATCGTGCCCGGCACCACCGAGCCGGTGGCCACGATCGAGGAGGCCCGCGAGGTGATCGCCAAGACGATCGGCTATCCCGTCGCCGTCAAGGCGGCCGGCGGCGGCGGTGGCAAGGGCTTCCGCGTCGCCGAGTCGGAGGGCGAGCTCGAGGCGGCGTTCGAGGGCTCGGCCCGGGAGGGCGAGAAGTTCTTCTCGGATGCCACCGTGTACCTGGAGCGCTACCTGCCCGATCCCCGGCACGTCGAGGTTCAGGTGCTGGCCGACGAGCACGGCAGCGTGATCCACCTCGGGGAGCGCGACTGCTCGATCCAGCGCCGGCACCAGAAGCTGATCGAGGAGTCCCCGGCGCCCGCGGTCGACGACGGGCTGCGAGCGCGGATCGGCAAGATCGCCACCGAAGCGGCCGCCGCGGTCGCCTACACCGGCGCCGGAACGGTCGAGGGATTGCTGGCCACCGGCGAGAAGGGAGGGAAGGCGGAGTACTTCTTCCTGGAGATGAACACCAGGGTGCAGGTCGAGCATCCCGTGACCGAGATGGTCACGGGAATCGACATCGTCAAGGAGGGAATCCGGGTGGCGGCCGGCGAGCCGCTCTCGGTCTCGCAGGACGAGGTCGAGCTCCGGGGCCATGCCATCGAGTGCCGGATCAACGCCGAGGACGCGAGCAAGAACTTCGCCCCGGCTCCGGGGACGATCGGGCGCTACCGCGAGCCGGCGGGGCCGGGCGTGCGCGTCGACTCGGGTGTGGGGCCGGGATCGGAGATCTCCCCGATGTACGACCCCATGGTGGCCAAGCTGATCGTCTGGGACGTGGATCGCGAGCAGGCCACCGCCCGGATGCTGCGCGCCCTGCGCGAGTATGAGATCGAGAACCTCAAGACGCTGCTGCCCTTCCACGAGGCGATCCTCCAGACCCCTCAGTGGCACCGGGCCGAAACCTGCCGCGACCTGATCGGCGACCGCCAGTGGCTGAAGAGCCTCGCCTTTCCCAAGCCCCAGGCTGAGCAGGAGGAGGAGGCCGAGGCGGTCGAGCAGAGCTACACGGTCGAGGTCTCGGGCAAGCGGTTCGACGTGAAGGTGATCGGCCTACCCTTTGCCGGCGCCGCGGCGGTCAACGGCGCCGCTCCCACGGCCGGGGCCGGCGCTGCCCGCAAACCCCCGAGGCGCAGCGAGCGGCCGGCGGGCGGCGGCGGCGGCCTCGGGGACACGCTGGCCTCCCCGATTCAGGGAACCGTGCTCAAGGTCGCCGTTGAGCAGGGAGCGGCGGTGCAGGAGGGAGCCCTGATCGCCGTGATCGAGGCGATGAAGATGGAGAACGAGATCACCGCGCACAAGGCGGGGACGGTCTCGGAGCTTCCGATCGCGGTTGGCTCCTCGGTCGCAACCGGAGACACGCTGGCCGTGATCGTTGGCGGCGGCTAAGCCGAGCCCGCGACCCGCTTCACGTTCTCCGCGTGGATGCGCCGCTGCGCGCCGGTCCGGCGGCCCTCTGGCAGTCTCACCGTGGCTCCGTGCTCGCCCACGGCGTCCAGGTACGCCCGGTCCTCTCCGAGAATCCGTAGCGCGGCGTCGCGTTCGAGCGGGCCGCCATGGCCCGGCACCACCGCCTCGGCCTGCTCGACGAGCGGTTGGAGGCGCTCGAGCGTAGCCGCGTAGGCCTCCAGCGATCCTCCCTCCGAGATCCACGGGATCTCCACCGGGGACAGGTAGTCGCCGCAAACGAGCGTTTGCGCCCACGGGATCCAGATCGCCATCCCGTCGCTGGTGTGCCCGCCGGCCGGGTACAGCTCGAGCTCGCGCTCGACGCCCAGCGAGAGGCGTCCCGGCACCGGCAGGGCCTGAACGCCCGGGAGGGCGAGCCGGCGGGAGCGCTCGACGTAGTGCTCCTCGTCGAACTGCCGCAGCTCGCGCGCTGCGGCCCCCGGTTCGGCCGCCAGCCGCGCGGCGGTCGCCGCCCCACAGCCCAGCGAGGCGTCCGGGAAGGCCAGCCGTCCGAGCAGATGATCCCAGTCGCCGTGGGTGGCCAGAAGGCCGGATACCGGAATCTGGGCCTGCTCCAAGACGCCGGGCAGTGCCTCGAGCTCGTCCGGACAGATGACTGAATCGATCACGAAGCCCTCGTCACCGGAGCGGACGGCCGTGCACGTGGTCTGCCAGAACTGGCTGACGGCGATGACCACGTCGGGGTGCACGGCCAGGACGCGCACCTGGGGGTCCTACGTCACCCCGATCAGCTTCGCCGCCTCGCGCAGGCTGGCAACCTCGGCGTCCGGCTTCTTCTGGTTGGGCTCGAGCTGGTCCTTGCTGCGGTTGACCCAGATCACGGGGATCTTCTTCTTGATGCACGGCTCGATGTCGTAGTAGTAGCTGCTGGCGACGTGGACCCAGCCCCGCTTGCCGCCGATGCGGCGCTCGCACTCGGTGAAGTGCGCGGGGTCCGGCTTGTAGGAGCGGACCTGCTGGGCGGTCACCACCAGGTCGAAGTCGACCGAGAGATGGCGCCGGGTCTGGCCCAGGAGCTTGTCGTCGATATTCGAGATCAGGCCGACCTTGTACTTCTTGGCGATCTTCTGCAGTACCGGGTTTGTCTCCTTGAACGGCGGCCAGCGCTGGACCGACTCAGGGAGAAAGCCTGACCGCGATGGCTCCAGCGGCCAGCCGAGCCTCTTGGCGATCTGGACGGCGGTCCGACGCAGGACCTCGGCGTAGAGCTCGTAGGACCCGGCCTGGATCTGGCGCTGAACCTCATAGAACAGGGGAATGAGCTCGTCGCGCTCGATCGTGAAGCCGTCGCGCTCCGCCTCGGCTTTGAACGCGTCGTAGACCCCCGTCTCCCAGTCGATCAGGCTTCCGTAAACGTCGAAGGTGACAAACGAGATCTGCTTGGGGATGGCCATCGCGCGGGGATGATGCCATGAAGTCGTCTCCGCGCAGGCTGTCGGCGGGGGTGGGTGGATGCGCCGCGGATTCACTAGAGTGCAGGACCGCCACCGATGGATCTGCTCGAGTACCAGGGAAAGGAGCTGTTCGCGCGGCACGGCGTGCCGGTGCCCGAGGGACGTCACGCAACCTCCGTCGAGGAGGCGGTCGCCGCCGCGGACGAGGTCGGCTACCCGTGCGCGGTCAAGGCGCAGGTGCAGATCGGCGGCCGGGGCAAGGCGGGCGGAATCAAGCTCGCCGGCGATCGCGACGAGGTTCGTCGCCACGCCGAGGCGATTCTCGGGATGGACATCCGCGGGCTGACCGTCCATGAGCTGTGGATCGAAGCCGCCTCCGAGATTGCCTCGGAGTACTACGCCTCGGTCGTCTTCGATCGCTCGGCCAAGGCGCCTCTGCTGATGCTCTCGACCAAGGGGGGGATGGACATCGAGGAGGTAGCGGCGGAGTCTCCGGAGGCGATCGCCCGGCTGCACGTCGATCCGCTGGTTGGATTCCAGGAATTCCACGGCCGCCGGCTGGCCTATGAGGCGGGCGTCGACGCCGACGTGGTCCGGCCGGTCGGGGCGATGCTGGCCAAGCTCTACGACGTGTTCGTCACCGAGGAGGCCACGCTGGTGGAGGTCAACCCGCTGATCGTGACGCCGGACGCCGGTGGTGGTCGCGGGGTCAAGGCGCTTGACGCCAAGGTCACGCTCGACGACAACGCGCTCTACCGTCACCCGGCCAACGCCGAGCTGCGCGACATCTCCGCCGAGGACCCGCAGGAGCGGATGGCCAAGGAACGCGGGCTCACGTACGTCAAGCTCGACGGCGACATCGGCATTCTCGGCAACGGAGCCGGGCTGGTCATGTCGACGCTCGACGTGGTCGCCGAGGCCGGCGGCCGCCCGGCCAACTTCCTCGACGCCGGCGGGGGAGCGAAGGCCGAGGCGATCACCAGCGCCGTCGAGGTCATCCTCTCCGACCCCAAGGTGAAGGCCGTGCTGTTCAACATCTTCGGCGGCATCACCCGGGGCGACGAGGTCGCTCGCGGGCTGATCGAGGCCTTTCACCAGATCAATCCGCAGACGCCGTTCGTGGTCCGTCTGGACGGGACGAACGACGAGGAGGGCCGGCGCCTGCTCGCCGAGGCCAACCTCCCGAACGTCCACACCGAGTCGACGATGGACGCCGCGGCCCAAAAGGTCGTCGAGCTCGCCGCCCAGCAGCCGGCGGTCGTATGAGCATCCTCGTCGACAGCGCCACCAGGCTGTGCGTGTCCGGGATCACCGGACGAGAGGGCACCTTCCACTCGCTCCGCAATCGCGACTACGGGACCAAGGTCGTCGGCGGCGTCACGCCCGGCAAGGGCGGCCAGGACGTCGACGGGATCCCGGTCTTCAACACGTTCCACGAGGTGGTGGCGGAGACCGGAGCGAACACGGCGATGATCTTCGTGCCGCCCCGGTTCGCCGCCGACTCGATGCTCGAGGCCGAGGACGCGGGGATCGAGCTGATTGTTGCGATCACCGAGGGGATTCCCGCCCACGATGAGCTGCGCGTGTTCAACACGATCAGGAAGAACGGGCGCTCGCGGCTGATCGGCCCCAACTGCCCGGGCATCCTGTCGCCCGGAAAGGCCAACGTCGGGATCATCCCGGCGGCATTCTTCCGTGAGGGCAACGTCGGCGTGGTCTCACGGTCGGGAACCCTGACCTACCAGATCGGCAACGTGCTGGCCCAGAGCGGCTTCGGTAACTCGACGATCGTCGGAATCGGAGGCGATCCGGTCCCCGGCTCGGACTTCATCGACGTGATCGGCATGTTCCAGGAGGACACCGAGACCGAACTGATCGTGATGTGCGGGGAGATCGGCGGAGACGCCGAGGAGCAGGCGGCGGAGTTCATCGCGGCGAACGTCACGAAGCCCGTGGTCGCTTACATCGCCGGCTTCACCGCCCCGCCGGGCAAGACGATGGGCCACGCCGGGGCGATCGTCTCCGGATCCCACGGGACCGCCAAGGCCAAGGCCGAGGCCCTGGAGAACAGGGGGGTGCGAGTGGGCCGCACTCCGACGGAGGTCGCCCAGGTGGCGGTCTCGCTGCTGGGCGCGGTCGCCTAGGCGTACGCGGGGCCGCGGACCGGCTCCTGGGCCCTGGGCCAGCCCGCGCGTCGTCGTGCGCCCCTATGATGGGGCGCCGCGTGAGCATTGTTACGCCTCCACGCACGAGCCGGCCGCCGGGTGGCGCCGCAGCGGCGGGCGGCGACGCCGTTGCACCCATCGGCGCCCCACCGTCCGGCCTACCGCCAAGCTCACCCCCGCCGGGCCCCCGCCGCCGCTTTGGGGTGTGGCGTCTCCTGCTCGGTTGCCTGATCGTCCTGTTGTGCGCCGCCGGGGCGACGGCGGTCGCGATCGTCGACGAGGTCCATACCTTGGCCGATGCGCTCAGCCAGAACAAGGCCCTGAACGTCGGCTCCGGCGCGCTCGCCAGTGCTGGATGGGGCGCTCCGGAGACGTTGCTGCTGGTCGGCAACGACCAGCGCAACCACACCACGACGACACCGGTCCTACCGCACTCCAACGAGATGCTCCTGGTCCGCTTCGACCCGGGCAAGCCGTACATCTCGATGATGTCGATTCCCCGGGAGCTGCAGGTTCCGATTCAGACCCCCGGCGGTGTGGTCACGACCCGCCTGAACGCGGCGCTCTTCTACGGGGGAATCGGGCTGCTGGTCAAGACGATCAAACAGGTCACCGGGCTGACCGTCAACCACGTGGCGGTGATCGACTTCAACAACTTCGTCCGCGCCGTCAACGAGATGGGCTGCGTCTACTCGACGGTCGACCGCCGCTACTACCACATCAACACGCCCACCAGCCAGCAGTACTTCGAGATCAACCTCCAGCCCGGGTATCAGAAGATGTGCGGCAGCCAGGCGCTGCAGTTCGTCTCCTATCGCCACGGCGACACGTCGCTGGTCCGCGACGCGCGAGACCAGGACTTCCTCCTCGACGTCAAGAAGCAGTACGGACCGACGCTGGTCGACAACCTGCACAGGTTCGAGCAGATCTTCGGCCAGACCGTCCAGACCGATCCGGGCCTGCATTCCTACGACGGGCTGGTCAACCTGATCGGGACGCTGATCTCGTCTGAGTCGCTGCGGGTGCGCCAGGTCCAGTTCCAGGCCAACCTGCTCCCGACGTACGACACCGCGACCCCGCAGCAGATCGCCGCCAGCGTGCACGCCTTCCTGTTCGGAGGTTCGCCGGTGCCCAAGCAGAGCACGGCCCAGGCGGCCCGTGCGCTGGACAGCAAGAAGGCGATCGCGAAGCTGCCGCTCGCGCCGTTGCCCGCGCCGGAGCTCACCCAGGCCGACCGAGTGGCCACGAATGTGCCCTTCCTATTCGAGTATCCGCGCGTCCAGGACGCGGGCGGGCTCGGCGTTCCGGTGTTCCTGCGCAACTACCTGATCCACGCCCCGGGCGGCATCCCTTATCCGGCCTACGTGGCCGTGTTCTACGCCGGCCAGCTCGGCCAGTACTACGACGTCCAGGGCACGACCTGGACCACCGCGCCGCTCTTCGACAGTCCCGACCAGTCGGTTACCGTCGCCGGCCGGACCTATTACCTCTTCTACTCCGGACAGCACCTCCAGACCGTCGCCTGGTACGAACACGGGGCCGCCTACTGGATCCACAACACGTTGATCGACGCCGTCGGCAACGGCGAGATGCTCGCCATCGCCGAGCAGACCGCGCCCATCACCGTCTCCGCGGCCGCGGTCGGGCGCGCGCGCCTGAGTCTTAAGGCGGCCGGTGTACCGCTGCGCCCGCCCACGACGGGCAAGATCGACGCCCGGCAGATGTTCGGATCGCTGGCCGGACTGCTGGCGCTGATCGGAATCGCGCTACTCGGGTTCCTCGGCATCAAGCGGATCCGCGATCTTGGTCGGCTGCGTACACAGCTGGCCGCGGGCCACCAGATCGGGGCACGCCTGCCGGGCGGCGACGGTATGCCGGCCTACGCCGGAGCGCCATCGGGTTACGCCCCAGCGCGGCCGGCTGGGCGGGCTGGGCGGGCGGGGCGGGCGGGGCGGGCGGGGCGGGCGGGTCTCCCTCTCTCGCGGGCGTATCCCCCACCCGCGCCGACGGTGCCTTCCGCCCCCAGCCGGCAGCCGACGTACGGCCCGACCACCACCTATCGCAGCTCTCAGTTCCGCCGGCCGCTCAAGGTCCTGATCGCTACCCTGGTCCTCGCCGTGGGCGCGGCGCTCGCCGTCGCCCTGATCGCGGCGGGACGGCATGTCGAGCGGGCGACACGGAACGCCGCCCAGGCGAGCGCTCGAGCCCGGTCGCAGGCCAAGCTGGCCAAGGCGCCGACCGTCCCGGTCGTGGTGCTCAACGCCACCTCGACGCAGGGAGCGGCACACCGCCTTGCGTTGACGCTGGGCGCCGACCGGGTCACCGTGTCCGAGGTCGGCAACGTCACCGAGACCCGCCCGCCGGGCCTCGAGATCCTCTACGGACTCGGCGAACGAGCTCAGGCCGAGAAGCTGGCCCGCCTGCTCGCGTCCCGGTCGCCGACCGTCGCCCCGATCGATCCCGTGACGGCGGCCGCGGCCGGGAATGGCGCCGAGCTCGTGGTGGTGATCACCTAGGGCGGAGCAGCGCGGGCGGCCCCCTCGACTGGCGGATTGTGCGGCCCCTCGACTGGCGGATTGTGCGGCCCCCTCGACTGGCGGATTGTGCGGCCCCCAGCCCGGCGCCGTAACCACTCCAGGCGACTTTCGCACGAAATACGTGTGAAATGTCAGGCGAGTCACTCATGCAAGATCCCGGGGCAGATGGCGACCGGCCTCGCGGAGCGTGACAATCGCGCCCCAGCGACGTAGTTGCCTCGGAGGATCCCCGACCGGATACTGGAGAGCAGATGCGCTGGTCGCGGTTGGTCATCGTGTCGGGCGTGGTGGTGATTGCGCTGCTGGGCGCTGGTTGGCGGTTCGCCGTGGTCGGCCATCCGGCTCTGGCAGCGCGGCCGGTGGCGCAAAGCCGGCTCCAGGTGCCGGCGGTGCTCCGTAAGCAGCTGGCGGCGCTCGCGGCCCGCACGTTTCGAGTGCCCCGCGCGCTTCGAGTGCCGCGCACGCCGATCCCGCCTGGGGGTCTCCCGCGGGTGCCATCGGGTCCCTGCTACATCGCGATCGGCGAGTGCTCCCTGACCCCGTGTGTCGAGTTCGCACACGGCGCAAGCCCAGCGGTGAGCACTTCATCGAGCGCGGTCGTACTCAGGCTCGTGAGCCCGGTGACTCAGCTCGCGAGCCCGCTGACCGGGAGAGGCGCTGCCCTGCCGGCCACACCGAGCTGTCAGGGTCGCCTCGGCACCCCGCGCGTGCTGCGGGTCAGCGGGCCCTAGCAGGCCCACCCGCCCACATGTATCGCGACCCACGGGCGGCCGATCCTGGATCGCTCGCACCCCGTCCTTGGGCGCCAGGGTGACCCAGGGGCGGGCGCTGACGGCGCTCTGCGTGGAGGCCCTCGTCGGCTGCTGATGTGGCGACGTGTCCCGCCTCGGCCTGGCGACCACCGCGCAACTGACCCCCGACGGGTCGACGGGGTGCGTTGTCCTGTCGCCGCGTGAACCGGGGCCAAAAGGGCGGCTTCGTCAGGCGCGCCGTTGGTGGCGCGGGACGCCTGACTAGACGGAAGTTCCGACTAGAGCTAGACGGTCGATTCCGCGCGATTGCTGCGCTCGTTCTTGCGGGCGGGACGCGTCACGATCGCGCCAGCTCACCGACCTGGGGGGCGAACTCGCGTCCGGCGTAACCCCGGGGCGACAGTTATCCGCCGGACCTCTGGCCACGATCGGCTTCATCGGCGGGCTGCTGTCGTTTTTCGCACGCTGGCTGCAGACCGCGTCATGGGCGTGCCGAGGTCGGCGAGAAACGGTCGGTCCGCCCACGCCGCGCGGGGGTGGATCTGACGTCTTTGTCCCTCTGTACATGGGATGGATGTATGGCGGGACATCGAACGCGTCCGCAGGCGCGCGGAGGGTCAAGCGGGGCAGGGTAATTACGCGCAACCTTGTGGGCTACGGGTTGGTGCTGGGACGCTTTCCTACCAACCCTCGAACACGGCCCTCGCCGTGGAATCAACGCCCGAGACGGGTCCCGAGTCGCGATCCGAGCCCCCTCGGCCATCCGGCCTGGGGATTTCGTAGTCTTCCGCATAGATGGCATCCGCCAAGCCCATCTCGTTCGCCCGGGGGGCGCCCTCGCTCGACATCATCGACGTCGAGGGACTCCGGACGGCCGCTGAGCGGGCGTTCACCGCCGATCCAGCCGGCACGACCGCGTACGGCACGGCGATCGGGTACCCCCCGCTGCGCCAGTGGATCGCCGAGCACCATCAGGTCGAGCCCGAGCGGGTCATGGTGACCAACGGATCGATGCAGGCCGATGCGTTCCTGTTCGACGCGCTCGTCAGTCCGGGCGACGCGGTGATCGTGGAACGTCCGACCTACGACCGTACGCTCCAGTCGCTGCGTGGCCGGGGCGCCGACGTGCGCATGGTCGAACTCGAGCCCGATGGGATCGACGTCGCGGCGGCGGAGCGCGTGCTGAGCGCCGGCGCGAAGCCGAGGCTCGCGCACATCATCCCGAACTTCCAGAACCCGGCCGGGTGCACCCTTTCGTACGACAAGCGGGTGGCGCTGATCGACCTTGCTCGGAGCCACGGCTTCACGATCTTCGAGGACGATCCGTACGTGGCGCTGCGCTTTGAGGGCACGTCGCTGCCCACGATGCTCTCCATGGACGGCGACCAGGTCGTCTACGCGTCGTCGTTCTCCAAGACCGTTTGTCCCGGGATCCGCGTCGGATACCTCGTCGGGCCGCCCGAGTTGATCGCCCGGGTGGTCAAGATCGCCACTGGCACCTACATCTCGCCGAGCATGGTCTCGCAGGCCATCGTGCATCAGTTCTGCCTCTCGGGGGCCCTCGACAGGTCGATCGAGACGGTCAAGGAGGCACTGCGTGAGCGGGCCGTCACGCTGTGCCGGGCGCTCCGCCGCGAGCTTCCAGAGGCGCGCTTCGTCGAGCCCGAGGGTGGCTACTTCCTGTGGCTCGACCTGCCACGCGGCACCGATGGAGACGCTCTCTTCACCGCGGCGGCGGAGCGGGGTGTGCAGTTCGTCAAGGGCTCGGACTTCGTGCTCGACGGGGGGAAGTCGAGCCTACGTCTCGCATACTCGGGGGTCACTCCCGAGGAGATCGAGCAGGGCACCAGACGCTTGGCCGAGGCCTACCGCGACGTGACCGCCGGGGTTGCCAACGCCGATGCGGCGTGAGGAGATAGCCGCTCTAGGCGACCTCGCAGGCGACGCTGCTGCCGGCACGGCGGCTGGGATTCACGCCCTCCACACCGGGATCGCCGAGCGCGTGTGGCGGACGGTCGGGCCGGCGGCCGAGCCGGTTCGGATCACACACGACATGATCGCTCGGGGCGCATACGCCGTGGCGCGGCAGCTCACCCGCACCGCCGTGCGGGCGAGCGTCAGCGCGGTCAGCGTCGCCCAGGCGAACGAGGGCGACTCGCTCGAGCGAACCGTGGCCGGCCGGGCTGCCGTCGGGGCGCTCAACGGGATCTGGGGCGACACGCTCGCCCGCGCAGGCAATGGGCTTGCGCTGCCGATGACGTTGCGCCATGGCGGGAGGGAAGTCGACGGCACCGGAGCGGGTCTGCGTCGCGCCTACCCGCCGGCCACCGGGCGGCTGGCCGTGTTCGTCCACGGCCTGTGCGAGACCGACGACGCCTGGATGCTCGGCGGCGCGAGGCACGTTCCATACGGGTTCCGGCTCCACGCGGAGCTCGGGTACACGCCGGTGTACGTTCGCTACAACACGGGCCTTCACATCTCCGAGAACGGCCGCGAGCTGGCCCTCCTGCTCGAGCGCCTGTGCGCGGCCTGGCCCGTGGAGGTGCACGAGATCGCGCTCGTCGGGCACTCGATGGGCGGGCTCGTGTCCCGGAGCGCATGCCACTACGGCGCTGGCAGCAGCTGGACGCCCAAGGTACGGCACGTGTTCACGCTCGGGACGCCCCATCTGGGCGCTCCGTTGGAGCAGGCGGCGAACGTCGCCAGCGCGATGCTTTCGCGGATCCCCGAGACCCGCGCGCTGCTCGCCAAGCCTCTCAACCTCCGCAGCGCGGGGATCAAGGACCTGCGTTACGGCTACCTGGTCGATGAGTGCTGGCTGGAGCAGGATTGCGATGCCTTCCTGCGCGACACCGCCCAGCAGGTGCCCTTCCTCCGGACGGCCAACCACTACTTCGTATGCGCCACCGTGTCACGCGATGCTGACGCTCTGGCCGGGCGGCTGGTCGGCGACCTGCTCGTGCTGCCGGCCAGCGCGTGGTCGCAGAAGCGCGGCGAGCGATTGCGCTTCGACGTCGAGCACTACCAACATGTCGGCGCGGCCAACCACTTCGGCCTGCTCAACCACCCCGCGATCTACGGTCAGATCCGCCGCTGGATGGCACCACGCCGGGCCCTGCCGGCGCCCACCGAAGACGGTCAGCCGGCGACCGTTCAGCGTCCGTAGCGATCGCGCCCGAGCACCAGCTGCTCGGGAAGGGCGGTCCGCGGCGGCGGCGAGGGGTCGGCCAGCACCGAGACGGTCTCGGCCACGCTGGCGGTCACGGTGGCCAGCCGCTCGGCGGCCTGCACCGATACCGACTCACCGTCGTTGGCCGCGACCTCGCCCTCGAGACCCGGCTCGATGCCGGCGTCCTTCAGGTAGTGGAGCAGGTCCTCGGCCTCGTTCTCGAGGCGCAGGATCTTGACCTTGGCTCCGGGCTTGCAGTCGGCGAGCGGCACCCCGTCGATCCGCTGTCCGACGCGGATCGGGTGACCGTGCGGGCACGTCTTGGCGTCGCCCACGGCCGCCCGAACATAGGCCTCAAACCGTGGTGTCATCGCGTGCTCCAGGTGCTCAGCCTCCTCGTGGACGTCGTCCCAGGGGACGCCGACCTCGTCGGTCAGGAACCGCTCGATCATCCGGTGGCGGCTGACGATCCGGCCGGCGTGCTCCCGCCCGTCAGGCGTGAACTCGATCGTCCGCTCGGCATTGCGGGCGATGTACCCGTCACGTTCAAGGCGGCCGAGCATCTCGTGGACGGTGGGGGCCGAGAGCTGCATGGCCCGGGCGAGGTTCGCGCCGGTCATCGGCAGCCCGGCCTCGAACAGCCAGAACAGGCTCTCCAGGTACTCCTCCTCGGCCACCGTGGCCGGCTCGTGCGCCATCGGTTGATCGTAGCGAGGCACGATTGGGCCCACTCGGCGCGACCGTAGGCACTAGCATCGGCTCGCCTTGGCCCTGCCCCTGAAGCCCCCGCTCGAGCCCCAGCTCGCCCGTCCCAAGCCCGATCTTCCAGTCGGCGAGCAGTGGGCCTATGAGCCCAAGTACGACGGCTTTCGGGCCATCGTGTTCGTCGACGGCGAGGCCGTCTGGATCCAGTCGCGGGGCGCCAAGGCGCTGGCCCGCTACTTCCCCGAGCTTCGCTTTCCCGCAGGGCGGTACGTGCTCGACGGCGAGATCGTGATCGACGCCGACGGGGGCGGCGAGGACTTCGGCGCGCTCCAGCAGCGGATCCACCCGGCGGAGTCCCGGATCGCCATGCTGGCTGAGGAGACCCCGGCCCGCTACGTGGCCTTCGACGTGCTGGCACTCGACGACGACTCGTGGATCGAGCGCCCGTTCGCTGAACGCCGCGGCGCCCTGGAGCAGAGCCTTCCGGGGCCGGTCGACATCACCCCGCTGACCCGAGTGCCGGCCGAGGCCGAGCCCTGGCTGCGCAGCGGCGAGGGAGTGGTGGCCAAGGACGTCCGCGCGCCCTACCGCCCGGGTGAGCGCACGGGGATGGTCAAGGTGAAGCGCGTACGCACGATCGATGCCGTGGTCGTCGGCTACCGGCCCGGCAAGGAGCCCGACACGGTGGGGTCGCTGATCCTCGGCCTCTACGACGAGGACGGCCGGCTCCACGTGGTTGGCCACTCCTCCGGGCTGCGGGCCGCCGAGAAGCGGGAGCTGGTCGGCAAGCTCGCCCAGTATGAGACCGGCAACCGGGGCCACGGCGATCCGAGCCGCTGGAAGAGCGAGAAGGACCTCGAGTGGATCGAGCTCCGTCCCGAGCTGGTCGTCGAGGTGCGCTTCGACCACGCGACTGGCGGCCGGATCCGCCACGGCACCCGCATCCTGCGCTGGCGCGAGGACAAGGACCCGCGCGACTGCGGACTGGAGCAGATGGAGGCTTAATGCTCCCCGCCATCGCGGGCATCCCCGACACGGTCCTCGTCGCGCCGGATTCCTTCAAGGGAACCCTGAGCGCGACCGACGTGGCCGGGGCGATCGGTCTCGGGCTGGCCGAGGGCGGGCGTCCGGTCGACCTGTGCCCGGTGGCGGACGGCGGGGAGGGCACGCTCGAGGTGCTGGCGCCGGCCCTCGGAGCGCGACTTCAGAGCGCCCTGGTCATCGATCCGCTGGGGCGGCCCCGCGAAGCCCGCTTCGGTCTCGGCCGCGCCGACCGTGGAAGAGTGGCGGCGATCGTGGAGACCGCGAGCGCCAGCGGCCTCAGCCTGATAGCGCCGGACGAGCTCGACCCGTTCGCCGCCAGCACTTTCGGGACCGGCGAGCTGATCGTCGCCGCGGTCCGGTCAGGAGCCAACCTGGTGTATCTCGGCGCCGGCGGGAGCGCCACCACCGACGGTGGCTCCGGGGCGCTTCGGGCGATCCAGCAGGGCGGCGGCCTCGGCGCTGCCAGCATCGTCGTCCTCTGCGACGTCCGTACCCCGTTCGAGGAGGCCGCGCGCGTGTTCGGTCCACAGAAGGGTGCCAGGCCCGGCGACGTCGCGCGCCTGACCAGGCGGCTGCACGCATTGGCCAGGCGTCTGGACAGAGATCCGCGCGGCGTACCCATGACCGGAGCCGCGGGAGGCCTGGCCGGAGGACTGTGGGCGCAGCTCGGCGCTCAGCTCGTGTCCGGGGCCGCGTTCGTGCTCGACCTGCTCGACTTCGACCGGCGGATGCGGGCCTCGCACGCCGTGGTGACCGGTGAGGGCCGGCTCGATGAACAGAGCCTGGCCGGGAAGGCGGTGTCCGAGGTCGCCACCCGGGCCCGCCAGTCCGGCGTCCCCTGCCACGCGATCGTGGGCCAGCGGAGGCTCGACGCCTTCGGCGCGCGAATCCTGGACCTTCAGGCGGTGCTCGAGGCCGGGACGCCGAGCAAGCTCAGAGATGCTGGCCACCGGCTGGCGGGGCTCGTGTAGACGTGCCTTGGGCAGGCTGAGGTTCAGTTGTGGGCGAAGGCCTCGCGGTGCTCGCCCGGGAGCGGCGCCTCGAGCGACTCGAGGAAGCCGGTTTGGTCGCGCATCGTCCCCAGCAGCAGCTCGCCCATCTCTTCGGTCATGCCGGCGCGGACAACGATCCGCAGGACGGCCATGTCCTGGAGGTTCTCCGGGAAGGTGTAGGCGGGCACGAGCCAGCCGCCCTGGCGCAGCCGATCGGAGACGTCGAAAACCGTGTAGTTCTCGATCCCGTCGCGGAGTCTGAACGCGAACACCGGCAGCTCGCGGCCCTCAGACAGCAACTCGTAAGGACCCATCTGGCTGATGGCCGTTGACAGTTGTACGGCCACGTCCTGTGCGGATCTGAGCGTGCGGTAGTAGCCGTCGCGGCCGAAGGCCGCGAGCATCATGTACTGGGCGATCACCTCGCTGCCTGGGCGTGAGAAGTTCAGCGCGAACGTGGGCATGTGGCCGCCCAGGTAGTTGACGTCGAACACGAGCTCACGGGGCAGGGCAGCCATGTCGCGCCACAGGGCCCAGCCGACCCCGGGGTAGACGAGGCCATACTTGTGGCCCGAGGCGTTGATCGACTGCACTCGCGGGATCCGGAAGTCCCACTCGAGCTCGGGCTGGAGGAACGGCGCCACGAACCCGCCGGAGGCGGCGTCGACGTGCATGGGGACGTCGAGGCCGCGGTCCGACTGGAGACGGTCGAGGGCCAGCGCGATCTCCTTCACCGGTTCGTAGCTGCCGTCGAACGTGGACCCGAGGATGGCGACGACGCCGATCGTGTTCTCGTCGCATTGGGCCACCGCCTCCTCCGGGCCGAGGTGGTAGCGGCCCTTTTCCACTGGCACCAACCGCGGCTCGACGTCCCAGTAGCGGCAGAACTTCTCCCAGCAGACCTGGACGTTGGCGCCCATGACCAGATTCGGCTTGTCCGAGGGCTTTCCGGCCGCCTGCATCCGCTGGCGCCAGCGCCATTTCAGCGCGAGCCCCCCGAGCATCGCCGCCTCGCTCGAGCCGGTTGTCGAGCAGCCGGTCGCGTCGTGCTCGTCGGGGCAGCTCCAAAGGTTGGCCAGGATGCTCACGCACCGCGCCTCGATCTCCGCCGTCTGGGGGTACTCGTCCTTGTCGATTATGTTCTTGTCCGCCGTCTGCGCCATCAGCGCCCCGGCCGCCGTCGGCATCCAGGTGGTCACGAACGTGGCCAGGTTCAGGCGCGACTGGCCATCGAGCAGGAGCTCCGAGGTGATCAACTCGTGCGCGGGACCCGTGCCGATCCCTCTGTCGTGGATCTCATGCGTGGGGAGCTCGGTGTGGAGGGCGATCGCCTCAGGGGCCTTCGGGGGCGCCGGGCGGCGCCGCGGCTCTCGCTCGCGCTGGCGGGACAGGGGCATGGCGTTCCTCCTAGGTCGTCGCGGCGGTCGCGCGCATCATCGCGCACCAGCGGCGCGCGCTCAGCCCCGAGGCGGCTGGCAGCCCACGTCAATCAGATACCGGGCGAAGGCGATCCGGTCTCGGTCGGGATGGAACGGCTCGAGGCCGTCCCTGAGCAGGGTTGCCACCCGCTCCAGGTCGTACAGGAGGGCCAGCTTGCCTGGTGGGTCGTCCCATTCCCCGGAGTCGTAGCGCGAGACCCAGGCCGCCAGCGCGGCCAGCGTCTCGACCTGGACCTGGTCCTCCCACCAGCTTGACCGAATCGCCAGCCGGTAGCGCTCACGCAGGGAGCACACGTCGCTCCAGAGCTGTTCGAACCAGAGCCAGCGCTCGCGCGGGTACAGACCGCGCCAGTCGAGCGGCCATCGCGAGGAGGACGATCCCTCGGGCGCCGAGTCGCCCTCTTCCCACCGATCTCCCTCTGGCTCAGACCAGCTCATCGCTCACCGGCTCGATCGGCCCGGAGCCGGCCAGTCGCCGCAGGCCTCGGTCCTCGAACCACATCCGCAGACGCAGCCGAACCGGCGCGATGCGTCCGTAGATCAGCAGCGCGTGGCGCTCGGGGAGCTGGCGCAGCGCCTCTGGCGCCACCAGGGGCCGCCGCCGGTGCCCGCTGGCTCTGCTCGCCCCGCCGGCGCCGGTCGTGTGCGTCGTGTCCCGAGCTTCCTCCTCGCCGACGAGGCCGGCGAAGTAGCGCAGGGTGTCCAGATCGGCCACGCCCGGGAGCAGCATTCTCGCTCGATGGCTGTTGATCACCGTCTCCGCCTGGGGGCCGTAGCGACTGCGGGCCTGGGCCAGATCGTGGAAGATCGAGACCAGCTGGATGTTGTGGCTGGGAGCCGTCGAGGCGATCTCAGCGAGGTTCGGGAGCGGCGCGACGTTGCCTGCCTCGTCGAGGCAGACCAGCAGCGGGCGCTCGAGCTGCCCGCCCGCCAGCGTGGCGCGCTCGTACGCCCGCTCGACGATCTCGGCCAGCAGGGCCAGGAAGATCGGTCGCAGCAGCTTCGAGGCCTTTGCGTCGCCGACCACGTACAGGGTCGCCGCCTCGTCGAGCAGACGGTCGGCGGTGATCTGGCACGACCTCGCCGAGTACGCCACCCGGGCGAACCGGTAGGCCCGAAGCAGGGCCTGCGCGGTCGCCTCGATCGAGCTGCGGGTCCGGTCGGCCTGCGCTTCAAAGGCGCGGATGGCGTCGTAGGCGGCGTGGGCGCCGGCCAGCTCGGCGTCGTTCTGGGCCTCGCCCGTCATCTGCGCGAGCGCGCGATCGAGCTCGCCGGTGCCCTGTCCGTACGTCCAGCGGACCAGCGCTTCGATCCCCGCGCCGGTCCTGGCCGCGGTGTACAGGAGTGGGGCGAGGCGCTGCTCGGCGGCGATCGCCCAGAAGTCGCCGCCCTCGACTCCCTTCTGGTCGAGCGTGCCGGCCGAGGCCAGCCGCCAGGCCACCTCCAGCGCCCCGTCCCAGGTCCGGGCGCCGTTCAGCGGCGACCACGTGCTCGTGGGTACCCCGCCGAGCGAGAACGGATCGAACACGAAGACGTTGCCGAGCGAGCGCCGCCGCTCGAGCGTGACCGCGAGCAGGTCGGTCTTGATCGACGAGGCGACGGCCGGTCCCGGCCACTCGAGCAGCGCCGGAACGGCGAGCCCGGCAGATTTCCCCGACTGCGGTGGGCCGAAGGCGACCAGCGCATGGCGCTGCTCGGCGCAGACCCGGCGCCCGCGGTGCCGACCGAGCGTGAGGCGGCCCGCGCGCCCGGCGGCAGCGGGCTCCCGGAGCCCGCGGCTCCGGAGCCTGCGCAGGTCGGCACCGGCGGCCCAGCGCGCCCCTCGATCGCGCCGGGACAGCCAGTCGAGGCGAGCCGCGCCCCGGGCGGCCAGGACCCCTGAGACGGCGGCCAGCAGCAGCAGCGCGAGCGCCCCGTAGAACCCGTCCGGACCGGGCAGCCGCGAGCGCGTGCCGGCCGGCCACGCGCCCGCCGGGTCGGACAGGCGGGCGGGCAGCCTGGTCAGCACGCCCACCAGCTGCGGGCCGTTCGTCCGGGGCCAGCCGTGGCCGAACAGCGCTCCTGCCAGCCCGCCCCACACCCAGACAAAGCCACAGACCGCGGCTGCACACCCGATCAGTGCCAGCACGGCTACGTCGGAGATCGGCTCTGAGCCAGAGCTCCTCATCGGCGGTCCTCCGCGCAGGCTGCTCGCGCCAGGGCCGTTCGGGCCGCGCGCTGCAGCGCGCAAAGGTAGTCCAGGTGCGCCCGCCAGGCCAGCTCCCCGGTCAGGTCGGCGGCGAGCGCGGCTGTGTCGGCGTGGGCGTCGAGGAGCTCGTAGATCAGATCGGTGAGGTCCGGCGCCGGCGTACCGGCGGCCGCTCGCGGGCGCCTCAGCCTGGCGACGGGGCGCTTACGCCTCATCCTCGCGCCACCTGCTCGGCACTCACGCGCATTCCCGTGTCCGTGTTCGTGAGCCGCGCCTCGAGCCGGGACCGGTAGTGCTGGACGACGAACGAGCGACTGCCAACGCGCCACAGCGCCTGGCCGGCCGAGAGCATCGAGATCAGCTGGGCCTCGCTTCCGGAGAGGCCGAGCAGGGTCCGCGTCAACTCCACCTGGCTCTCGTCCTGGTGGTAGACGATTCGAGTCGACGCGTCGGCGATCAGCCCCTCGGCAATCCGCGCTGCGCGGGAGCCGGCGTCACCCGCGGCCTGGAGATCGGCCAGCTTGTGCAGGACCACGAGGTTCATCACGCCGAACTGGCGCGCGAGCTTGAAGTTCGACTGGAACCACTCGCCCAGACCGGTGTGCTGGACGATCTTCCACGATTCGTCGGCGACGTTGATCAGCCGTTCCCGGCCGGGGCGCTCGGCCATCCGGGCCAGGAGCGCGCTCATCCAGGCGGTCGCGCAGGCCATCAGGATCCCCACCGCGGGCGAATCCCTGACCGCGTGCAGATCGAGAACGACCAGCTTCGCGTCGAGGTCGAGCCCGGGTGTCGTCGGACCGTCGAACATGCCCCGCAGCGGTCCTTCGCACAGGTCCTGCAGCGCGAGCGCGGCCCGGCGCTCATCGGCGGCCAGGCGCTCGGGCGTGGTGCGCAGGCGCTCGGCCATCTCGGCCGTGGGAGCGAACAGCGCGGCCGTGATCTCGGGCAGCGTCGGCTCCGCGCGGCCGCGCAGGCGCACCGCGCGTAGGGCCTCACGCAGCGCCGCGCCCTCGATCTGCGTCAGCGGGCCGCCCACGGCCGTGATGGCCACCGCTCGCAGCAACTCCAGCTGTGCGTGCTCCTCGGGCCGCGAGGCCAGGGGGTTCAGTCGCACCCCGCCTCCGGGCACGAGCGAGATCGGCCTGACGCCCACGGCTGTGCACAACGGGCCGTACTCGCGCTTGACGTCGAGGACGAACGCCCGGCGGCCGAACAGGAGCATCCGCCACAGCAGCGTCTTGACCAGCGCGCTCTTGCCCTGGCCGAGCTTGCCGAGCACGATCGCGTTGGGGTCGTCGAGCAGCCCCTCGCCGTACAGGACCCAGGGGTCGTAGCAGAAGGCACGCCCGCTTGAGTCGCGTCCGATGAACACGCCCCGCCCGCCAAGTCCGCCGGCCGCGATGAACGGGTATATGGCCTGGGCGTGCCTGGTCGTGGCCCGGTGCGCCGGGCGTTCGGAGGTGGGCGGTCTCACCCAGCCCTCCAGGAGGGTGGGTCCGCGCTCACCGGAGGCCGCGGCACAGCGGCAGGGTGAAGGTGAACGCGTCGGCCTGCTGGCCGTACATGCGGTGCAGCTCGAGCCGCGCGCGGGCCGCATGGGCGTGGACCTCGGCGCAGGCCCGGCGCAGATCGTCGGAATCCCGCCCGGTGACGGTGACGAACCCGGCCAGCCGGACCTCGTGGTGGCCGGCCGCGAGCTCAGCCTCGCGCCGGGCAGTGGCCTCCTGCGCCTGGCGGTGGCGGGCGGTCTCCGACTGCCCGAAGCGCCGGCGAAGCTCGCGATCGGCGCGATCTTTCGTGACCGCAGCCTCGACCTCGCGGGTCGAGCGCTCGGCCGGGATCGGCTCGAAGGTCACGGCCACCGTGCGAACGGCGCTCGAGCGACCCAGGAGCGCGTCCATGAACATCGGTGTGACCTCGACCTGAGGCCATGCCCCGATCCAATGGGTCGCGTGCACGGCCCCGTCGCTGCGATAGTGGTCCCAGCTCTCTCGAGCCCCGAGTGGCCACGCGGCCGGCCCCGAGAGGCCGTCGCGTCGGGGATCGGCGGTCTCGAGGGCCGCGAGCTCGGTCCGCGCGTAGGGGTCGAACGCGGTGCGCAGCGCCCGGGCCAGCTGCCCGGGGCTCAGCGCGCCGAGGACACTCACTTCGGCGGCCTCCAGACCCTGGGCGACCCGTTCGGTCTGCTCGATCAGTGCGCGGGTGACCGCATCGCCGCCGCGGTCACGCACCTTTGCCGCGTCGACCTGGATCGCCAGCAAGATCTCGTGCTCCTGGGTGACTCGGGTCGTCGTCCCGATCAGCTCGAGGTAGGACTCGATCATCGGTGTCCCGCGCAGGGGGACAGTCGGATCGCGCTCGGCGTGGAGCCAACGTGCGAGCTCGTCCCCCTGTGCGGGCGCCGTCCGCTCCACCCATTGGAGACGGCGGATCGGCGTACCGCTCGCACCCGAAAGGACCAGCCCCCAGCGGGCCAGCCGACGCTCCTGAGCTTCAGGGTCAAGCAACGAGAAGCCGACGACGCGGCAGGCCAGCACGGCCGTCAGACGCCGCCCGCGATGGGCCGACACGACGCCCACCGGCCGATCCCGGTAAGCGGCGTCGACGATCCTGACTCCGCGGAGCGTGGCCGGGGGATCCGAGCGCTCCTGCCCGGGCGCAGGGCCGGCAGCGCCCGGAGACCGGACGACGACGCCGGCCTCCGGGACGCGCGAGCGAAAGCGCGTCCGCCGACGCAGTCGCCGGAGGGCGAAGGACACGGCGATCGGCGCCCACTCCTCCGCGGTTCTGCGACCGACCGGCGCGAGCGCGAACGCGACGGCCCCTGCGAGGATCAGGGTCGCGGCCAGCGCTCCGCCCGCGCTCGGCACCTGGTCGAGGATGAGCAACCCCATCAGGGCTCCGACGCCCATCACGGCGGCCTGGCCCGCACGCAGGGCCCCGAAGATGCCCCGCCGCTCGAGCGGCCCGAAGCGATAGGTCAGGCGCTCGGAGCTCATGGGCCGCCGTCCTGGGGCGCTGGTGCCGCAGACTCCTCGCCCAGCGTCGCGCCATCGAGCCCTCGCAGCACCTCGCCCACGTCATGAGCCCGTTCTTCGGCGGTATGGGGGTCTTCCGGCTCGGTCGGCTCCGGGAGATCCTCGATACTGGTCACGACGGGGTCGCCCTGCGTGCTGGCGGAACTCGGCGCAGGCCAGCTCTCGGACGGTGCCGGCGAGGCGCCGTTCGTGGCCGCCGCGCCGC
This sequence comes from uncultured Solirubrobacterales bacterium, assembly GCA_963704385.1. Lineage (GTDB taxonomy): Bacteria > Actinomycetota > Thermoleophilia > Solirubrobacterales > Solirubrobacteraceae > Palsa-465. Next base: position 1,326,354 of record OY969904.1, on the reverse strand, counting down.
TCGAGGCGTGGGCGCCGTTCGAACCCGAAGCGCCGTTCGACCCGGGCGCTCCGTTCGACTCCGAAGCCCCACTCGACCCGGGCGCTCCGTTCGACTCCGAAGCCCCACTCGACCCGGACGACCCGGGGCCTGGCGCCTGAGACGCCTCGGCGCCGGCCACGCCGGCGCCGCTGGCTCCGCCGAGCTCTGTACGCGGATCCTGAGGCCCCTTCGGGTCGGCCTCGATCTGGTTGGCGCTGGCTGTGGGTGGCGGTCCGACGACATGCTCAGCGACGTCGTCGGCGTCGCGCCGCATCTGACCCGTTCGTGAAATCCAGTTCTCGGCCTCGTTGCCGGCGCCCTCCGCTCGCGTGTACGCGGACCCGGCGACTCCGGCGCTGCTTCGCAACGACCCAGCCGCGCCGCTGGCCAGCTCGGCCAGCGGGAGCAGGCGCAGCAGCGCCCACGGAGCGAACGCGCCGAGCACGAGCAGGACCGCGCCCGCGAGCATTCCCGTGATGCTGTGCAGGCTGGAGTGGCTCAGCGCGGCGCCGCCCAGCGAGAGCACGGCGACGATCGCGAACTTGGACAGGATCAGGGCGACGAGCAGCTCGACCGCGCGCAGCGCCCATATTCTTCGCGCCGGCCACACCAGCGCGGCAAAGGCCAGCGGGAGCATCAGCACGATCACGTACACCGCGGCCTCACGCATCAGGAGCTCGAGCCAGAGCACGAGCGCTCCGGCGATCGTGACCAGCCCGAGCACGAAGGCCAGAAAGGGTGAGCCCGAAAGAACCGACAGTGAGCCGACGGCGAAGCCCGCCGTGCGCAGGAAGTCCCCGCTCTCGTTCCCGGCCGCCGAGGACACGACGGCCGAGAGCTGGTCTGACGCCGCCAGCAGCAGCATCGTGAGCGGCGCCGCGATGCTGACGGCGAGCATCGCGAGCGGCAGGTAACCGAGTGCCGAGCGCAGCAGCAGCGTGATATCCGAGTGGATCAGCGCCTGGATGGCCGCAGCGAACAGGAATGGCAGCGTGAGCACGGCGGAGATCCCGGCGATGCGCCAGTACATCGAGGAGAACCAGGTCGTTCGCAGCTGAGGCGAGGTCGTCTGCCCCAGGACCTTGGCCGTTTCGTGCAGAGCGAATTTCGCTCCGCCCAAGGCTGCGGTGACGATCGCGGCCAGACCGAGGGCGGTTGTGGCCTTGGAGGCCACGGCTCCGCCGCCCTCGCCGAGGATCGACTTCACGGCCCCACCGACGTGGCCGGAGAAGAGCTTGTTGCCGGCCCTGATCAGTCGCCCGCCGTTCTGCACGACGGAGCACGCCTTTCCGGCGATCCCGCTGAACAGGCCGGCGACCGAGCAGACCTGCTTGATCGGGTTGAAGGCCGACGCCGGCGCCGGGGCCACCCCCAGCGCGCAGGCGCCGGTCACGAGGAACAAGGCAGTGCGCGTGCCGCGTGGCATGGCGTCACCGGGCCGTTGTTCCAAGCCGCTCGAAGAAGTTGACCAGGCCCGGGGCGGCGCCCACGATCAGCGCCGAGGCGCCCGAGATCAACGCCGCCATCCTCCCGCGCGCCGCGTAGTGGTGGTTGTTGGTGTGCGATGCCACCGCCCAGAGCGCGGCGCCGATGAACGCCCCGAGCAGCGCGATGGCCAGCGCCCAGGCCTCGGCGCCGTTGACGAGCTGTTGCAGCACGTTGCTCCCCGGCAGGGCCTTCAGGTCGGGCTGGGCGCTCACCGCAGAGATCAGGTGCATTGAGACCTCCTGAATCGCATCGAGTCGAAATTGATCTAGTGGAACCTAGCAAGTGATAAATAGACTTGCTAGGTTTGTTTGCATCAACTTAGTCTCAATTAGACTCAAGCTACGGAGGCCGATATGAGCGCATTGCAGGCTTCGACGGTGACCAGCCCGGAGGCGACCCTGTCGGCAGGCAGCACGGCCCTCCTGACCGGCGGCCCAACGGGCACTCTCGGCGACGTCGGCGAGCTGTATCGGGCACTGTCCAAGCGCCTCGAGCAGATCGTCCGCGTGGGCGTCCGCGGGGCCGACCCCGTGGTCGAGGACGCATGCCAGTTCGCCTGGAGCCGGCTCGTCGATCATCGGGACCGGGTGCGGCGGGACACCGCACTCGGCTGGTTGGCCAAGACCGCCGTGCACGAGGCGTTCAAGCTGATCCGTCGAGATGGCCGCGAGCTGTCGCTCGATCTCGAGATCGAAAACGGCGGGCCGGCAACCAGACTCCCTGCCGATACGCCCCACGACCTGATCGAGCGCCGCGAGCGACTTGCCGCGATCAGCCTCCTCCCGCAGCGTCAGCAGCGACTGCTCTGGCTGCGAGGCCTCGGGCTCAGCTACGAGGAGATCGCCCTACACGAACGGTGCACGACGCGCACCGTCGAGAGGCACCTGGCGCGCTCACGAAGTGCGTTGCGGGGGGAGTGAGGGGAGAGCCTGGTCGAGAAACGGGAATATACGATATACGTCCCGTTTTTCGACCAACCTCGCTGGCGCGGCGAACGAGCGTCGCTCGCACGCCCGACGTCGCCGCCAACCCCTACCGCGCCCGCCCGCGTTTCCGGCGCCGACGCTCGGCCGGGCTGAGCTTGCGCGGCTTGGGAGGACGCTTGGAGCCGGCTCCGGCGCCGAACTCGGCGGTGGCGTGGGCGTGCCGGACGGGGGCCCGGCGGCGGGCGTCGTACCAGATGAAGAAAGAGATCCCGCCCAGCAGCACGATCGCGCCGATCGCGACGAAGACCACCCCGCTGCCGCTGAGCCCGCTGCTGGATCCCGACGACGTGGTCGTGGGGGTGACGGTCGGCGTGGTCGCTGTCGGGATCGTGCCCGGGGCCTGCGGGAGCCCGGGCGCGAGCGGGTTGCCGAGTCCCTGGGCGGTGGCCGCAACGGGGAAGGCGAGCGACGTGGCGGCGACCACGGCCGCCACCCTCGTTGTCTGGAGAACCGCTGTGACCCGCACCGGCAAAGCCTAAGCGAGCGGCTGCTCCATCGCCGGCGTCTCCGGGGCGTCGACGTACGGCTGCTCCTCGGCGACGTCCTCCTCGTGATAGACGCTCTCGGCGTTGACGGCCCAGATGTCGTGGCCGGCGCCGTTCAGGATGTTGTCGACGGCGCGCATCGCGGTGAGCATCGAGTGGTCGGAGTTGTTGTAGCGGTGCAGTCCGTTGCGTCCCACCTGGATCAGGTTGGGGACGGTGTCGAGCCAGCCGCGGATCGTCTGCACGCGCTCGCCGTACTCGGCGTCGTACATGGGGTACGCCTTGTGGACGCGCACGACGAAGCCGATCTTGACCTTGTCCGCCCGGGCCAGGCCGAGCTGCTGGATCTCTCGTGTGGCCAGGGTCACGAGATCCTCGTCGGCCATCGTCCAGAGCCGGTCGCCCTCGAAGCAGAAGTACTCCATCCCGATCGAGGCGTCGGTGTCGTTGGGCACCATCCAGGGGCTCCAGGAGCGGAAGTTCTGGATGCGCCCGACCCCCACCGACGGATCGTGGATGTAGATCCAGTTGTCGGGGAATATGTCCTCGCCCTCGATCACCAGCAGAACGGTGAGGAAATCGCGGTAGCGCAGGCCGCGCGCGGCGTCGCGGACCTCGCCGGGCGCATCCGGCTCGGTGATGCCGACGGTGGTGCGCAGCGGAAGGGACGAGATCACGTACGAGGGCGTGATCGTCTCGCCCCCGGCCACGACCTCGACCACCCGGCCGCCGTCGACCCGGAGCCGCGTGACCGGGGCGTTGAGCCTGACCTCGCCGCCGTTGGCGCGGATCTCGTCGCGCATCCGCTCCCACATCTGGCCCGGTCCGTAGCGGGGGTAGTTGAACTCTGAGATCAGCGACTTGATCTGGTTGCCGCGGCCCCCGAGGAAGGCGTGCTTGGCGGCGGCGAAGAAGGACAGGCCCTTGATCCGCTGCGCCGCCCATTCGGATCGGATCTCCGAGGTCGAGACCCCCCACACCTTCTCGGTATAGGACTTGAAGAACTGGTTGAAGAGCCAACGGCCGAAGCGGTTGCAGACCCATTCCTCGAAGGTGTCCTCGCGTCCCTTGGGCTTGGCCACCGCGTAGAGGTAGGAGAGCAGGGCCTTGGTCAGGTCGACGGGACCGAGCTTCCTGATCACATCCATCCCCTGGAGCGGGTACTCGAGGAACTTGTGGTTCCAGTAGATCCGGGACTGGCGAGGGCGCTTGAGGAACTCGTCGCCCAGCACTTCGTGCCAGAGCCTGTCGACCTCCTGGGCCTTGGTGAAGAACCGGTGACCGCCGAGATCGAACCGGTAGCCCTCCCGGACATCGGTGCGGGCGATCCCGCCGACCTGATCGGTCGACTCCAGCACGATCACCGGCTTGCCCTGCTTGGCCATCAGATAGCCGGCGGTCAGGCCCGCCGGGCCGCCGCCGAGGGCGAGGACCGGGCGCTCCGGGGTGATCTCGGCGCTTGACGCAGCGCCTCTGGAGGCGGGTGTCGGGTCGGGCATCAGCTGGCTTTCTGGTAGAGGACGGCGCTGTAGGCCAGGATCGACGATCCGCGGTAGTTGTGCGGGGCCCAGGCGATCTGCTTGAGCACTCCGCTGTTCACGTCGGCCTGGAGGATCTGTCCCCACTGGGCCGCCCGGCGCCGGACCAGCTGCGTCCACGAAGCCTTCCAGTTCATTGCCCCCTCGGTCAGGGGCCGCACGTACAGCAGTTGCTGGCCGGGCTTCAGCCCGGCCACCAGCGGATCCAGGGTCGCCTGCGGGTTGGCCTTGGTCAGGCGACTGAGGGCGTCGACCCAGTTCATGTACCTCGGGTCGGTCACCGGGCCGATCGTCGTGGCGTAGTGCGGTCCATTCGGAAGGTAGTACCAGGCCAGGGGGGTCGAGTCGGGCTGGGCCACGACCACCAGCGCGTTCTTCTGGAGCACGGGCGCCACCTCACCGGCGATGTCACGCATGTCGCTCTTGTTCTGCGGCGTGTACGAGGAGACGTGGACGACGAACACCACCGATAGGGCGATTGCGACCAGACCGACGACGCCGGCGCGCGCAGCCCCCCAGGCCGCCAACAGCAGGATCGAAGCCAGGATGGGCGCCATGTACCGAGACACGAACGCGGGCGTGATCTGAGAGGCCAACCAGGCCAGGATCAGGGTCGCCGCGGGCAGCACGATCAGCGTCCACAGCACGGTCGCCTCCGGTGTGCGCCGGAACCGGCGTGTGACCAGCGGAGCGAGCCCGATGATGGCCGGGATCAGGAGCACCACGGTGATCCGGTCGCCGCCCAGCAGGTCGCGGGACAGGAGGACGGGCACGCCGAAGCGGATCGTCGGCGCCCATGGCGCTCCGGTGTGCGTGGCCTGGTAGATGAAGTTCGGCAGCCAGGGCAGGAACAGGACACCGGCCCCGACGTAGGTCAGGACGGCGTCGCGGACCAGCGACCGCCGATCCTCGCTCACCCGCCAGATCGGGATCAGCGCGACCACCGAGCCGGCGCCGAAGAACAGGCCCCAGGCGTGCGTGTACAGCAGCAGGGCCTCGCAGACGGCGAACAGGATCAGGTATGGCCGTCGCCGGTACACGAACCCGTGGATGAACCCCGCCGTGGCCAGGATGCCGAGCAGGCCCATCAGCTCGTACATGCGGGTCTCGTCCGCGTAGGCACTCAGGAACGTGCTGAAGGCGAACAGCACCGCCGCGTAATAGCCGGCGCGGCGACCGAATAGGCTCCAGGCCGCCCACATCCCGGCGGGAATGCACAGGAGCCCGAACAGGAGCGAGAGCGAGTGTGTGGCCGTCTCGCTTCCGCCGAAGACGCTCATCCACACGTGCAACATCAGGTAGAAGAGGGGCGGGGACCCGTCGTGCCGGAGCACCCCTGGGATCGCCGAGAGCGAGTGAGACGCGATCCCGGTCGTGATCGCCTCGTCCTCCCAGAATTGCCCGCTGATGTAGCGGGTCCGGACGTAGGCCGAGATCGCCGTCAGGACGACGAGCACGATCGTCGTGGTGGCCCAGGTGGGAATCCGCTCCAGCCACTTGGGTTCGTGCACGTCGACCACGTGCGGGATCCCGCGGGGCGGCGGGGCGGTGACGGTCGCCATCTCTAGCCACCCACCCTACCTGGGCAAACCGAGAACACCCAGAACGTGCGGACGCGGAACGATGTGTAATGCGCCCCGTCGTGCTCCCAGGCGACGATCTGCTGCGGTTCGGGGAGCAGGGACGCGTTCGAGGTGTCTCGAGTCTGGAGGATCGTGTCCGGCCACGGCGGCGGGACGATCCCGTTGGGCGGGGCCTGGACCCGCAGCGTGCGCACGCCGAGGGCGTAGGCGACCATCGGCACCTGGAACCCCTCGGTCATCACCGTCCCGCAGCGCAGGATGCGCGCCGGCCCGCCGAGCCGCGCAACGGCAGTGGCCAGGTCCTCGCGGAGGTGGGCTTGGTAGATGAGCGCCCGATGGGTCGCGGGGATGCTGGTGATGCCCCGGCTGACCGATGGCGGCGCCGCCACGAGCACGATGACCCCCAGGGTGACGGCCGCGGCGCTCGCTGCGCCGGCCGAGACCAGGCGGCCACCGTCGATGCGTCTGAGCAGGCCGGCGACCGCCGATGCTCCCCAGCCCCAGCCGACGCCTCCGGCGATCGAGATCAGCGCCGTGCCGAGGACCAGGTAGCGGTCGTTTCCGGAGAAGCCGGCCTGGGTCTCGAGCGCGATCCCGATCCACCACAGCCATCCGACCACGCCCAGGACCACGAGCGCGATACGGGCCTTGATCGCCGGGCTGATCTGCGCGCTCCGCCACCACATCCCGCGGGCCTGCCACAGCCCGAAGGCGGCCACGGCCATGGCCAGCAGGCCGGGACCCTTGATCCGGTCCGTCACCCTCGGCCACGCGTGCTTGGTGAACTCCGTGCAGAAGGGACAGCTCGCGAAGGCCGCGCTGTTCGAGCGCGGGTGCAGAGCTCGTGTGACGCCGGCCGAGAGGCTGCCCGAGCCCCACAGGCTGGGCAGGAACCAGAGCACGGGGATCATCGCGAACAGCCCGATGACGAGCGTGCGCGCACCCGGATCCTTCCACCACAGGTACAGCCCGTACGGCCCCCACAGGATCCACAGCTCCGGGCGGTCGAGCGCGGCGAAGAACCCAACCGCCAAGGCCTGTCGGCGGGCACCGTCGAGATGGCGGTCGACGGCCACCAGGACCAGCGCGGTCATGAAGCCCTCTGAGTAACCGAGTGCGTTGTCAGAGATGAAGCCGCCCGAGTTGATCAGGCTGGCTGCGGCGAGGACGCCGGCGAAGAGCGGGGGGAGCAGGCGAACGATCCGGGCGAAGCCCGTCGCGTCATCCGCGCCGCCGACGATGTCGCGGGTGATGCGGAAGGCGAGCTTGAACGCCATCGCCACGGCGACGATGGCGCCGGCTCGCGCGACCACCAGCCAGAGGTCGGGCGCGGCGTGGCCGAATAGGGCGAAGACGGTCGTGAAGATCACCGGCAGCGGCTTCCACGACGGGCCCCCCGGCGTGTGCAGGTCCAGGTGCACGATCTCCCGTCCCCAGACCAGCCAGGCCCATGGGTCGTAGCTCGGCGTCGACGGGATCAGCAGCGACAGGGCCGCCAGCACGAGGGCCAGCCCGGCCAGCCAGATGTACAGACGGCCGCCGCTGAACCAGCCCCGCGAGGGTGGAGGCACCGGGGAGCGGGCGGAAGCGGACGCAGCGGTGAGCTCGGCGGTCGGGACGGACACGGGCGCGAAGGCTAGTGGTTCTGGTCTTTCATCCACTGACGCCGACCGAGAGGCAGTCCTCGATCATCTGCAGCTCGCCGTCGGAGGCCTGGTGCGGGTAGAGCAGCGCGCTGCCGATCACCTCGGCGCCCTGGGCCGCGCCTTCGATCTGGTCCGCTTGGGCAGCCCCATCCGTCGGCTGGAAGGAGACCGTCGGGCCGCCGGGCAGCGGCCCGATCTGCAGACCAGTCAGACCGACCTTCTGGACGGGGAGATGATCCTGCTCGAGACACGCCACGTGGTTGGTCTTGGTGGTGCGGGGGTCATCGATCTGGCCACGGCCTTGGGGCGGCTTGACCGTGGCTCCGCAGCCACACAAGATGATCGCGGCCACGCTCGACGCCGCCGCGAGCTTTGCATGGGGCATCGCTTAAGAAGGTAGAGGATCATCCCCGGTCGTGATCGCACTGGCTGCCCTGAGCGGACCGCTGCCCAAGGCGGGTGTGGTCGTAGCGGCCGCGCTCGTGGCCGTCGCACTGCTGCATCCGAGCGCGCACGATCGGGCGGCCGCGATGCTCGGCGCGCTCGTACTCGCGCCGGTCCTGCTGCTGGCCGAGATCTGGCACTCCCCGCAGCTCAGCGTCATCCACCGTCACCCGCTCGAGGCGACCGCCCTGGCCATCGTCGGGCTCGCGGTCGTGGCCGCGCTGGCGGTGATCATTGCCCGGCGCCCGTGGGTGCTCGCTCCGCTGGCCGTGATCGCCCTCCCGTTTCGGATCCCAATCGCCGCCGGCGGGACCACCTCCAACCTCCTCGTTCCGCTGTACGCGGTGGTGGGCGCCGGAGCGCTGGCCTTTATCGTCCGGACGTTCCGGGGACGCGGGCCCCAACCCGTTGATGGGCGGGTCCCCCGGGCCGCCGGCGGTTCCGCTCGGGGGAGCGGTCGCAGTTGGCTCGAGCGGCTGCTCGCCCTGTACGTGATGCTGTACGCGATCCAGGCGCTCTACTCCAGCGACTTCCAGCAGGCGCTGCAGCAGATGGTGTTCTTCTACGTGCCGTTCGCGCTGATGTTCTGCCTGCTGCGCGAGCTCAGATGGACTCCGCGCCTGCTGCGCATCTGCCTGGTCTCGGTCGTCACGCTCGCCCTCCTGTTCGCCTGTGTCGGGTTCGTCGAGTACGCGACCAAGACCTTGTTCCTTAACCCGAAGCTCATCGCGGAGAACAATGTGCACACCTACTTCGCGATCAATTCGGTGTTCTTCGACGCCGACATCTTCGGGCGCTTCCTGGCCCTGGTGATGATCCTGGTCGCGGCCGTCCTGTTGTATACCCGGCGCCAGCGCGAGCAGTTGGTGGCGGTCGCGGTGTTGGCGGTCCTGTGGGCCGGTTTGGTGCTGACGCTATCCCGCTCCAGCCTTGGGGCGCTGCTGCTGGGGCTCGCCGTCCTCGGGGCGATGCGCTGGAAGGCTAAGCCGATCCTGATCCTCGCCGCGGTGGTGGTGCTGATCGGCGCCGCTGCTCTTGCCATCTCGCCCAAGACCTTCGGGCTCAACCAGGGTTTGAACGGTGCCTCCAGTGGACGGGCGGGTCTGGTCAGCGGGGGGGTCCAGCTGTTCGGCCAGCGCCCGCTGTGGGGCTACGGCTCCGGGTCGTTCGAGACCGAGTACCGCAAGAAGCACCCGGCCACGTCCGTTAACCTGTCGGCTTCTCACACGATCGCGGTCACGATCGCCGCCGAGCAGGGCCTGATCGGCGAGCTCGCCATACCTGGCGCTCGTGATCGTGGCCGCGGTGATGCTCGTGCGCGGCGCACGCACGGACCCGGCCAGGGCGGCCATCGCGGCCGCTTTCCTGGCCCTCGTGCTTCACACGCAGCTGTACGCCGACTTCCTCGAAGACCCGGTGACGTGGACCCTGCTGGGGATCGGAGTGCCGCTGGCCTACGCGGCGCGCTCCGGCGCCGAGCCCGCGCCGGCGCGGGCCGACGAGCTGGCCGCGATCCCGGCCTGACCGCTGTCGCTCGACGCCACCGCGAGCTGGAGCAGCAGCTCGTGGAGCTGTTCGCGCTGCTTTGGCGTGAGCGGGGCGAGCAGATCGTCCTGGGCAGCGCGGGCCACTTCCCGGCCCTTCGCGAGGGTGCGCTGACCCTTGCTCGTCACGTGCAGGGCGTAGGCCCGGCGATCCTGGGGATGGCGGCGGCGGTCGACGAGTCCAGCGGCCTCGAGGTCATCGATAGTGGCCACCATCGAGCTCGGATCCATGCCGACCGACTTGCACAGGGCGTGCTGGGTTATCGCCCCCTCACTGTCGAGCACGTGCAGAGCTCCCCACATCCGCGGCGTGAGGCCGACCGCGGCCATCCGGTCCGCGAACCGCCGCTGGGCGATCATCCCCATGCGGCTGATCAGGAAGCCGGTGTTGCCAGCGAGCGCCTGATGGACCGCGAACGGAGCGGGAGCCTCGGACATCGTTCTAGAAAGTGTAGCCGCCCTACGGTGGTGGTCAACAATAGTTTCCGTGCGCGATTATTCGGGAGCCGAACGAAGTCGCCGCCGAGCCACGGCCTGCGACCCCGACTCGGCGAGCGCCGGCCGATCAGTCGCGCGCGCCCGCCTCGCGCTCACACCGCTCGCAGATGCAGTGCCAGCCGTGGACCGGCGGTACGTCCAGTCCGGCCATGGCTGGATGCCGGCGCACGGCCTGGGCGTCAGCGCCAGGCCGAGAGGCTTTGGCGTGCCCAGGGTTGGGGCGGCGAGTGAGGCTTACGACGCGACGGATGGGTGACCAGTACATGATGTCTCGGTTGTCCATAACTACGATAGGAACCTCATCGGCGGAATTCGGTTACTCCAAGAGCCCTTCATGGATGGATGTACCTACCCGCCCGGGACCGTTCATAACACCGGAAGTTGGTGTCCAACCGGTCCGGTAATCCGCCTTACCGCCCGCGTCTGGCATTCGTGAGCATGTAGTTCGGCGTCCACCCCGCCGGTCCTGTGGGCGGTGGCAGTCGCCCACGAGGGGCCGAACGGGATTTGACATACCGCTTAGTATGTGATCTAGATACCGGGTGGTATCCGAGATGCGACCTTCAACCCACACGTTCCTGTTCGCTGACCTGGTCGGGTTCACCGCGCTGGCCGAGCTCGAGGGCGACGATCGGGCGCTGGAGGTCGCACTGGGCCTTCAGCGGCGCGCCCGCGGGATGCTCGAGGACCACGGCGCCGAGCAGGTCAAGGCAATCGGCGACGGACTGATGCTGCGATGTGCCGACCCGCAGGCGGGGGTCCTGCTCGGCTTGCGGCTCATCGACGAGCTCGCCGGAGAGACCGACTTCCCCCCGGTGCGGGTCGGCGTGCATACCGGTCCTGCGCTGTCGAACGACGGTGATTGGTACGGGCGCACGGTCAACGTCGCGGCGCGGCTGTGTGCGGTCGCGCCAGGCGGAGGGGTGATGGTGAGCGAGCGGACACGGGAGGCGGCGGGCCAGCTGGCCGGAGTCAGCTGGGGTGATCGCGAGCTGCATTGGCTGCGGAACGTCTCCGAGCCGGTCGCGACCTACCTGGCTACGGTGGAAGAGGCCGCTGAGCCCTCGAGCTGGCGCGAACGCCCCGGCCGGTGGTCATCCCGATTGGCGTGGCCGTGCTCGCGAGTGACGACCGGGGAGATGACCGCGTGAGCGCAATGCTGCCGCCCGGCCCACCGATGCCGGCAACGCTCCAGACCGCGATCTGGTTCCGCCGGGCCCAGTGGATGCTGTCGCAGTGCGCTAGGCGCCACGGCGAGACGTTCACGATCCGCATCCTCCACGAGGGGCCGTTCGTGATCCTTTCCAATCCCGAGCACATCAAGCAGGTTTTCACCGGGGACCCGCGCGTGTTCCACGCTGGCGAGGGCAACCGGATCCTGTTGCCGGTGCTGGGCGAGCACTCCCTGCTGTTGCTCGACGATGACCCGCACATGCGGCAGCGCAAGCTGCTGCTGCCGCCCTTTCACGGCAAGCGGATGCAGCACTACGGCGAGCTCATGGGGGCGGTCGCGGCCGAGGAGATCGAGCGCTGGCCGAGCGGCCGCCCCTACCGTCTGCGCCCGCGGATGCAGGCGATCACGCTCGAGATCATCCTGCGCGCAGTATTCGGGCTCGAGCAGGGGGACCGGCTCGAGCGGCTGCGCAGGGAGTTGCGTCGCCTGCTGGACCTACTGACCCAACCGTGGATGCAGATGTTCCCGATCCTGATGGGCCCCGACCGGCTCGCAGAGTTCGGTCCCTTCCAGCGTCTGCTCGAGCCGGTCGATCGGCTGATCTATGCGGAGATCGCCGATCGCCGCGAGGCCAGCGACCTGGACGAGCGCGAGGACATCCTGTCGCTGCTGCTGCAGGCCCGCGACGAGCAGGGCGCTCCGATGAGTGACCGTGAGCTGCGCGACGAGCTACTGACCTTGCTCGTCGCCGGCCATGAGACCACCGCCACCGCGCTTGCCTGGGCTGTCGAGCGACTGACCCGGCACCCCGACAAGCTCGACCGGCTGGCCGCGGATGTGCGAGCCGGAGAGACCGGATACCTCGACGCGGTGGTGACCGAGACCCTCCGGTTGCGGCCGGTGATCTCGCTGGTCGCGCGGCGCCTCCAGGTTCCGATCGAGATCGGCGGCTGGTCGCTGCCCGCCGGGATCGTCGTGGCCCCGTCGATCTACCTCGTCCACCGCCGGCCTGACTTGTATCCCGAGCCCGAGCGGTTCGAGCCCGAGCGGTTCCTCGGCAATTCCCCGGGGACCTACACCTGGATCCCGTTCGGCGGCGGCGTCCGCCGGTGCCTGGGCGGGGCCTTCGCCCAGTTCGAGATGGCGGTGGTCCTCGGCGAGCTGGTCAGGCGGCGGCGCCTGGAGCCCGTGCGTCAGGAGCCGGAAGCGGTCTTGCGGCGCGCGATAACCGAGACGCCGCGCCGCGACGCTGAGGTGGTGCTGTCGTGACCGCCGATCAGATGCTGAGCCGGCGGGAGAAGCAGCAGCGCACTCGCTCCGCACTGCTCGAGGCCGCCGCGCAGATCTTCTCCAAGGAGGGCCTGGAAGGGGCGTCGATCGACCAGGTGGCCCAGGCCGCCGGCTATACGAAGGGGGCCTTCTACGCCAACTTCAAGAGCAAGGAGGAGCTCTTCCTGGTCATGCTCGATGAGCGCTTTGCCCGCGAGATCGAGCGGCTCGACGCCGCGCTGGCCGGAACCCAGGAGCCGCACGAGGAGGCGCGCGCGGCGGCGGCCGACTTCATCCACTTCGCGGGCGACGGGGACTGGCCCAAGCTGTACTTCCAGTTCGTCGCGCACGCCCTTCGCGACCCCGATTTCCGGGAGGAGCTGGCGACCCGGCTGGAGGCGATGCGGGAGCGTCTGACCAAGGTCCTCGCGCGCTGGAAGGACACAACCGGTGCGCCGCCGGCGCTGCCGCTCCAGGACGTCACGGCGATGCTGTGCTTCATGGCCGACGGGTTTCTGTTCGAGCGGATGATCGAGCCGGCGCTGAGCGAGGAGCTCTACACCACGATGGTGGGCGTGTTCCTGCGCGGACTGGAAGCGATTGCCGCCGATGGGGCGGACGCTACGCTTCCCCGCTCATGCCCCTCACCGTCGTCGGATCGATCGCCTTCGACGCGGTCAAGACCCCGCTGAGCAGTCGCGAGCGGATGCTCGGCGGCTCCGCCGTGCACTTCTCGCTGGCCGCGTCGTTCTTCGACGTCGTCCACGTCGTCGGCCCGGTCGGCGACGACTTCGGGGAGACCGAGTACGCGCTCCTGCGCCGTCGCGGCGTCGACACGACAGACGTGGAACACGTCGCCGGCGGCAGCACCTTCTTCTGGCGGGGCGAGTACGGCTGGGACCTCAACGACCGGCGCACGCTCGACACCCAGCTGGGCGTGTTCGCGGACTTCGAGCCGAAGCTCTCCGAGGCGTCGCGCACCGCGGATGTCCTGTTCCTGGCCAATATCCAGCCCGAGCTGCAGGGCCGCGTACGCGAGCAGTGCCCAGACGCCCGGTTCGTGGCCCTGGACTCAATGAATCTGTGGATCGAGACGGCCCGCGAGTCGCTGATCGAGACGATCGCTAGCGTCGACTGCCTGATGCTCAACGACTCGGAGCTCCGCGAGCTGACGCGGGAGCCGAACTTCGTGCGCGCCGCCCGTCAGGTGCGCGAATGGGGTCCGCGGGTCGTCGTGGCCAAGCAGGGCCACTATGGTGCCGCGATGATCACCGACGAGGGGTATTTTGCGCTCCCGGCATTCCCGCTCGAGACGGTGGTCGACCCGACCGGGGCCGGCGACTGCTTCGCCGGCGGATTCATGGGCTATGTCGCCGCCCATCCCGGCGCGGAGCTCGATCACGAAACCCTGTCGCGGGCGATGGCCTATGGCACGGCGTTGGCGTCGTTCAACGTCGAGCAGTTCGGCGTGGAGCGGATCGTCTACCTGACCAGCGAGGAGATCGCCGAGCGGGTCGCGGAGCTGCGCCGGATCACCCACTTCGTCGAGAAGCCGGCCGCGTTGCGCAGCTGACCACGCGGGCCACGGGGTGGCGCCGCTCATCGGGCGTGACAGACCGTTCGAATCAGGGTAGGATCGATGAGTCGTGTCCTGGGGATTCGTGTGGTTGATGCTGGCCCTGAAGATTCCGCTGATCGGGCTGATCTGCATCGTCTGGTGGGCGGTCAAGCAGGAGCCGGAGGACGCGTCGTCGACGGACGATGACGGCGGCATCAAGCGCCAGCGTCCACACCCCCGCAAGCCGTTTCCCCGCCGACCACGCCGCGGGCCGCACGGGGATCCGGCCCCGCTGCCGCCGGCCCGAGTTCGAACGGTGCGCGCCCGGGCGCGCACATTCGAGCACTGACGCGCCAGACTTGCGTCGATGAGTAACCCGACATCCGTCCTCTCCGACGGGACGATCCTGCAGCTGGTCGCGGACGGGCGCATCCGGATCGACCCTTGGGACCCGACGCTGGTGCAGCCGGCCAGCGTCGACCTGCGGCTCGGCGATTCGTTCCGGGTCTTCCACAACCACCGCGCCTCGGCCATCGACCTGCGCCGGCCGCCGGAGAACCTGACCGAGGAGGTCGGCGTCCCGGAAGGCGAGTCGTTCGTGATCCACCCGGGAGAGTTCTGCCTGGGGAGGACTCTGGAGTGGGTGGAGTTGCCCGACGACATCGTGGCGCGAATCGAGGGCAAGAGCTCGCTGGGCCGGCTGGGCCTGATCGTCCACGCCACAGCGGGGTTCTGCGATCCGGGCTGGAGGGGGACGCTGACGCTGGAGCTCAACAACCTGACGCGGGTGCCGATCAAGCTGTACCCGGGCCTGCTGATCGCGCAGTTGTCGTTCATGGCCCTCGATCGGCCGGCCCTCCGTCCGTATGGAAGTCCCGAGCTCGGCAGCCACTATCAGGGCCAGGTGTCGGCGACCGAGAGTCGTTACCAGGGCGCCCGCGAGGACGGTGAGACCGGCGAGCGCGACGGCGCCGCTGAGGGGACTCGGATCAGATAGGCTCGGCCGCGTGCTGACGCCCCTGCTGGCCGCGGCGGACCCGTCCAAGGTCCCGTTCTTCATCGGCGGTGGGTTGTTTGCCCTTTGGGCCGTGGTCCTGGCCACGATCGGCCTCAAACGTCCCGACTTCCCGTACGGACTTCGCGGGCAGCGGGTGGTCATCCTGATCAGCCTGACGCTCGCCGCAGTCGCCGTCGGGACGGCGATCGCCGTCGCTTAGCCGTCAAGCGGGTACTAGAGTAATTAGACGTCGTTCGTCCGGCTCGGCCGGAGACCGAACCGCAAACGCACGCGAGAGGAAGTGCGATGAGCACCGAGACCCAGCAACAGGATGGCGCCGGCGTAGCAACGTCGAGCGAAACGCTGAGCGTCACCGACAACCGCACCGGCAGGCAGTACGAGATCCCGATCGAGGACGGGACGATCCGGGCGACCGAGCTCCGCAAGATCAAGACTCACGAAGACGACTTCGGGTTGCTGAGCTACGACCCGGCGTACATGGCCACGGCATCGTGCCGCTCGGCGATCACGTTCATCGACGGCGAGCGCGGGATCCTCGAGTATCGCGGGTACCCGATCGAGCAGCTGGCCGAGCGCTCGAGCTACCTTGAGGTCGCGTACCTCCTGGTCCACGGCGAGCTGCCCACCACGCGGCAGCTCGAGGACTGGAGCCACGAGATCACCATCCATACCTTCGTGCACGAGAACGTCAAGGAGTTCATGCAGGGGTTCCGCTACGACGCGCACCCGATGGGCATGCTGCTGGCCTCGGTGGGCGCGCTGTCGACCTTCTACCCGGAGGCCGCCGCGATCAAGGACGAGGCCAGCCGCTACCTCCAGGTGATCCGGCTGATCGCCAAGATGCCGACCCTGGCCGCGTTCTCGTTCCGCCACAACCAGGGCAAGCCGTACGTCTACCCGGACAACGACCTGAGCTACCCGGGCAACTTCCTGTCGATGATCTACAAGATGACCGAGATCAAGTACCAGCCCGACCCGCGGCTCGAACGGGCGCTCGACGTCCTCTTCATCCTCCACGCTGACCATGAGCAGAACGCCTCCACCAGCGCCGTCCGCAGCGTCGGATCTACCCACGTCGACCCGTACTCGGCGGTCGCCGCGGGCGTGGCCGCGCTGTACGGGCCGCTGCACGGCGGGGCCAACGAGCAGGTGCTGCGGATGCTGCGCCGGATCGAGACCAAGGACAACATCCCGAGCTTCGTGGAGGGGGTCAAGCAGGGCAACGAGCGCCTGATGGGCTTTGGCCACCGCGTCTATAAGAACTATGACCCCCGCGCGCGGATCATCCAGAAGGCGACCTACGAGGTGTTCGAGGTCACCGGCACCAACCCGCTGCTCGACATCGCGATCGAGCTCGAGAAGATCGCGCTCGAGGACCCGTACTTCATCGACCGGAAGCTGTATCCGAACGTCGACTTCTACTCGGGGATCATCTACGAGGCCCTGGGCATGCCGGTCGAGATGTTCCCGGTCCTGTTCGCGATCGGGCGCACGAGCGGTTGGATCGCGCAGTGGCTCGAGATGATCGACGACCCGGAGCAGAAGATCGCCCGCCCGCGCCAGATCTACACGGGCGCTCGCGGCCGCGACTACGTGCCGATCGAGCAGCGCTGATCCGAGGGCCTCGTGCCCTGGCAGCTCACGGTCCGGGCCAGCTCGGAGGTAGAGCGAAGCACCTACGAGGGCCTTGACGCGCTGCTCGACGCGCTCGAGGCCCGCGGGCGCGAGCTCGCTCAGGCGGCGCCGGACGAAACGGTCAACGCGAAGATCAAGCGCTTCGAGCCCGTCCAGCAGGTCTTTGCGCGGCTCGAACTCGCGGGGCCGGAGCGGCTGCTTCCCTCTGTCCGGGCCGGTGTCGACGTTCGCGGCGACGGATCGACGGAGGCGTTTCGGGGGCGGATCAGGCGCACGGTGCTCCAAGAGCGCTCCGGTGAGGACTCGTTCGCCGCTCTGCGCCGGTCGCTCGCCGACGTGATCGCCGCCGCGGGGGCGTCGGGCGACTGAACGTCGGCGGCCACGCCCGAGAGGAGACCACCCCGAGCGGCCGGGCGCCGCGCTACAGCACCAGGGTCGCCCCGTGGCGGCGCAGCCAGCGCACGTGCTCGCGGTAGTCGGGGCAGCGCTGCGCGACCAGCGCCCAGAACCGGGGCGAGTGATCCATCACCTGCAGATGACACACCTCGTGCCAGACGACGTAATCGAGTACGGACTCGGGGGCGAGCAAGAGCCGCCAGTTGAAGCTGATCGTGCCTGACCGTGAGCAGCTTGCCCAGCGAGTGCGCTGCCCGCGGATCGTCAGCCGCTCGTACGAGACTCCGATCTGGGCGCAAGCCCAGTCAAGCCGGGGCGCGATCTCGGTGTGAGCGGCACGGCGATAGAAGCGCTCGATGGCGGGCCGCTGAGCCTCGCCGTCTGGCACCAGCAGCTCGAGCCCGCGCCGGTGAGCGCGCGTCCGACCCGGCTGCTCGACCAGGCGCAGCGCCTGACCGAGATACGGCACCGTCCCGCTCCGGCCGGCGATGGCCGCGCGAGCGCGCTCGAGCTCGGCCACCCGGCGCTCGATCCACGGCCGCAGCTCCCCGACCACGGCCGCGGCCTCGCGCTCGCGAGCGCGGGCCCCACGGTCGAAGACCGTGACGGGCAGCACCACTTCCACACCTCGGGCGGGGTCGACCGTGACGCGCGCGCGCCGCGCCCGTCCCGAGCGCCTGACTGTGTACGCGATCGACCGACCGTTCTCCTGCACCGGCCGAGAGGGTACGGTCCCGATCCGACGGTGCCCGGCTTCCCACATCTCCGGTCCGCGCTCTCCGACGGCTCGGTGACCGTTCGGCTGGCCGCGGAGCGGGACATACCCGAGGTCCTGATCGCCTACCAGGACGATCCGGACCTGCACCTGCGGATGGGCAGCGAGCGACCGCCCAGCGGCGCGGAGCTGGGTCGACTGGCCGAGCAGGCGGACGCCGACCGAGCCGCCGGCCGAGGGGTCAGCCTGACGATCCTCGAGCCGGGATCCGACACCTGCCGGGGACAGATCCGCGTCCACCAGGTCGACTGGGAGAACGCCCGCGCGGAGCTGGCGATCTGGATCGCCCCCAGGTGGCGAGGCCGGGGGGTGGCGCGGGCGGCGCTGACGCTGGTCGCCATCTGGCTGCTGCGCGACTGCGGGCTGGTGCGGGTCCAGGTGATGACCGCGACCGACAACGACGGCATGCTGGCCGCGGCACGGGGCGCGGGCTTCTCGTATGAGGGCGTGCTGCGCGGTTATACGCGCGAAGGGCGCGCACGGGTGGACAATGCCGTAATGGCGATGGTGCGGGACGATCTGGCACGCTGAGCGATGGACTACTGGCGGGTCAAACTTCCTTCAGGCGTTCGTAGTCCGTTCGAGGTCTACATCAACGGCGTGCGCCAGGAGCTCGGAGTCGACTACCGGGTTGCTTCCGGAGAGCTTCTGTTCGAGCGCGAGCTGGTGCAGCAGAAGCTGGGCCCGTGGGCCTGGTTCCTCGGCTTCTGGGGCATCGGGACCTACAAGCGAAACGACGAGATCGACGTCCGCTACGAGCTTCAGGGCCAGCCGACCGTCGCCCACGGGCTCAGGATCACCCCGCCGTCCCCACCGGGCGCGGCCACCCGGGGCTGAGCGTCAGGTCCTGACCACCTCGCGCCGGACCCAGGGCCGGTGAAGCCGAAGCGAGGAGAGGATCGCCCGCGTGGCCGGCGAGCGGTTGAGCGTGTAGAAGTGGATCCCGGGAGCACCGCGGGCGAGCAGCTCAGCGCACTGGAGCGTGGCGTAGGCCACGCCGAGCTGCAGGACGGCGTCAGGATCCGAAGCCCGCCATTCGAGCGCCTCGAGCAGCGCCGCGGGGATGCTCGCGCCGCACATCTCCGTCATCGTCTTGATCTGGCCGACGTTGGTGATCGGCATGATCCCGGGAATGATCGGGACCTCGATCCCGAAGGAGCGGGCCTCCTCGACGAACCGGAAGTAGAGCTCGCTGTCGAGAAACAGCTGGGTGATCAGGAAGGAGACGCCGTTGTCGACCTTCTGCTTGAGAAAACGCAGGTCATGGGCCAGATTGGGAGCCTCCGGATGGACCTCGGGGAAGCACGCGGCTCCCACCCCGAAGGCGTAGCCAGAGGTGATCAGGGCCGCCAGCTCGGTCGAGTAGCGCAGGCCGCCCGGATGCGGGCGCCATTCGGTCTCACCGCGCGGCGGGTCGCCCCGGAGCGCGAGCACGTTGTCGATCCCGGCCGACGCGATCCCGTCGAGGATCGTCGAAAGCTCTTCGCGGGTCGATCCGACGCAGCTCAGATGCGCCATGGCCTCGATCCCGAGGTCCTGCTTGATCCACTTGGTGACCTCGACCGTTCGGTCCCGCGTCGTGCCTCCCGCCCCGTAGGTCACCGACGCGAAATCGGGCTCAAAGGCCCGCAGATCCTCGAGCGCCTCGCGCAGGTTGCGCCAGCCCTCGTCGGTCCTCGGCGGGAAGAACTCGAACGAGAAGACGGGCCCGTCGGCTCCGGCCAGGATCTCGTCGATGCGCACGGCCTGGCACTGTACGACCTTGACACGACTGTGTCAAGGTTGCTCCAGCCGCGTCGCCGGGTGTCAGCCTGCTCGCCAGCGGACGGTTTCCCCGTCAGCCTCGCGCCTGGCCTGGCCTGAGCGCTCCAAGTGCCTGAGGTAGCAGAGGGTCTCGGACAGGAGCCAGGTGGCATTCTGCTCGCTGAGCCCCTCCTCGCGGACGCTAGGGGCGATCTCAAGCGCGGTCCGCGGCTCGCCGGCCAGGGCTGCGAGCACGGCCGCGAGCCGCTCCTGGACCAGCCGCCGGCTGCCCTCGATGTGGCCGTGCACGTCGACGAACGGGCGACCGTGGCCTGAGAGCCCGAGCCTGGCATCGAGGCCGTCGACGACGTCGAGCGAATCGAGGAACTCCCCGACAGGATCCGGCGTCCACCCGTAGTCGTAATACAGCGAGATGCGGCCGAGGACGTGGTCACCGGAGATCAGCAGGCGGCGCTCGGGCTGGAACAGGCAGACGTGCGAGGGAGCGTGCCCCGGTGTCTCGTATGCCGTCCAGGTGCCGACATCGGTGTCGATCTGGACCCCCCCGGTCAGCGCTTTGTCCGGCTCGACGGCTCGGGCGATCCCGGACGGCATCCCGCCACGGACGCGCTCGGCGTAGCGCTCGAGCGCGGCTTCCGGGACGCCGCTCTGGCGCCCGATCTCCAGACGCCGCTCGATCGCGGCGTCGGGATCGTCGAGCGCGCGGGTGGCGTGTTCGTGATTGGGGTGCATCCACAGCTCGCAGCCGGCGCGGTCACAGATCGGCGCGGCCTGGCCCCAATGGTCGGAATGCGCGTGTGTCACGGCGACGAGGCGCACCTGCTCGAGACGGAGGCCCACCTGGTCCATGGCGCGCTCGAGCTGGCCCAGCGACCCGGGCTCGTGCATGCCCGTGTCGACGAGGACGATCCCCGACCCCGCTGCGATCGCCCACGCGTTGCAATGCGGCACGCCGGGCCAGGGCAGAGGCAGCCGCAGCCGCCAGATCCCCGAGAGGACGCGCTCGCCCCGCCCCAGCTCGCGCCGAGTGCTCATCACGTCCGCGGACGATATTCACGGCGCGTACACTGCGGCGCCGCAATGGCATCAGCGGCGCAGACAGCCACCCGGTACTTCGAGGCGCTGGCCAACCACGACCTCGACGCCGCCGCCGCATGTTGGGCGCCCGATGCGGTCGATCGCCTCGTCGGGCAGCGCGATCTGATCGGGCCCGAAGGCGTACGGGAGGTCGCAGCCCGCAAGCCCTCGGCCGCCTGGGCCGGACACGTGGAACCGGTAACCGGTGACGTCGCGTCGGTCCTGCACACCGCCGCGGTCACGGTCTAGACCGTGGGCCGCCGCCAGCGTCAGCGGGACCGACGCGGCGGGGAGGCGTCCCCGGCGCCAGCGCCGTCTGCACCGGTCGATGAGTATCGCGACGCCGAGGGCAACCTGCTCGTACTCCGCGGCTCGCTGACCGCGGCCTCGCGGCGCCGGTACGCGGAGGTCGTGAGCGGAGGGCTCGACCGCGAGGACGCCTGGCAGCGCGCGATCGAGCTGTTGTTCGAGCACCTGGCCGTGTCCTGGACGATCGCCGGGCTCGAGATCACCGCGCAGCGGGAGCTGCTCGCCCGTTATCGGATGGCCTCAGGCGACGAGCGGCGGTTCGTGCGCGACTCGCTGCGCGCGCACGTGACCGCGCATTTTCCTGAGGTACGGGCACCGTGATCGACCCGGACGCATTCGCCGCGCTGCTGTGCGACTGGTGCCTGGAGGTCCGGGACGCCCAGCAGATCCTGGTCAGCTCGACCACCCTGGCGGAGCCCGTGATCCGGTCTCTGCACGGAGCCATCCTCTCGCGCGGCGCCTGGCCATTGCTCAGGCTCGAGCCAACCTGGCAGGCCGAGGATCGCTACGCCATGGCCCGCGCGGCTCAGATTGACTCCTTCCCGCCCCTCGAGCTGACCGAGGCGCAGGTCGCCGATGCGATCCTGCGGGTCGATGCCCCGGCCAACCTGCGCGCGCTCGCCGCGGTCGACCCAGCCCTGATCGTCCGTGCGTCACGGGCCCGCGAGCCGATTCGTGAGGCTCGCCGGCGCTGGTGTGGGACGCTCTGGCCGACCTCCGCGCTGGCCCAGCAGGCGGGGATGGGCGACCGTGAGTACGAGAGCTTCATCGCCCGGGCGCTGTTTCTCGACCGGCCCGATCCGGTGGCCGCCTGGAGTGAGCTTTCAGAGCGCCAGACCCGAGTCGTCCAAAGCTTGGCTGGGACCAGCGAGGTCCGGATCCAAGCCGACGGGACCGATCTGAGGCTGCGGGTGGACGGGCGCACGTGGATCAACTCCGACGGCAGGCGGAACATGCCCAGTGGCGAGGTGTTCACGGGGCCCGTCGAGGATTCGGCGACCGGCACTATTCGCTTCACGCTTCCCTCCCTCTCGCGCGGCGTGGTGGTCGAGGGCGTCGAGCTTCGGTTCGAGGGCGGGGAGGTGGTCGAGGCGTCGGCGCGCCGGGGCGAGGCCTATCTGCGAGCGGCGCTCGAGACCGACGCCGGTGCGCGGCGTCTGGGCGAGCTCGGGATCGGCACGAACACCGGCATCGATCGCCCGACCGGGTCGACGCTGCTGGACGAGAAGATCGCCGGGACGGTCCACTTGGCCCTGGGGGCCTCCTACCCGGAAACCGGCGGTCGCAACGACTCGGCTCTGCACTGGGATCTGGTCTGCGATCTGCGCGACGGTGGGCGGCTGAGCGCGGATGGCGAGATCGTCACCAAGGGCGGGGCGCTCGTGGAGTAGCGTCTTCGATATGCGCCGTACGAAGATCGTCGCCACCATCGGTCCTGCTTCCAGCGACCCCGAAACCCTGGCCCGGATGGTGGACGCGGGAATGGATGTCGCGCGCCTGAACTTCTCCCACGGCACTCGCGAGATCCACGCCGAGAACGCTGAGCGCGTCCGCGCCGCCGCCACAAGCGCCGGCCGGCAGGTGGCGATCCTCCAGGACCTCCCGGGTCCGAAGATCAGGATCGGGACACTCCGGGACGACATCGCCGAGCTCAGAGTGGGCGATCCGCTGGTCCTGGCCTGCGGGACCGACGAGATCGGCGACGAACGTCGGATCTCGGTGAGTTGGCCCGGGCTCGTGAGCGCCGTCGACCCGGGCGACGTCATCTTCCTGGCCGACGGCGCGATCCGCCTGCGCGTGCAGGGGATCCGCGACGGCGACGGCGAACTCGAGACCGCCGTCGAGATCGGGGGCTCGGTCGCCTCGCGCCAGGGGCTGAACATCCCGGGATCGACGCGCGGGCTGGCCGCCGTCCCGGAAGAGGACCTCGACATGCTGCGCTTCGGCGAGTCGATCGGGGTCGACCTCGTGGCGTTGTCGTTCGTGCGCACGGCCGAGGACGTGACCAGCGTGCGCAAGCACACCCGGCTGCCGCTCGTGGCCAAGATCGAGAAGCCCCAGGCGGTCGACGCGGCCGATGAGATCATCCGCGCCGCCGACTGCGTGATGGTCGCGCGGGGCGACCTGGGGATCGAGCTCCCGCTGGAAGAGGTGCCGATGCTGCAAAAGCGGCTCTTACGGGTCGCCGGCCTGTCCGCCCGCCCGTCGATCACGGCCACGCAGATGCTCGACTCGATGGTCGGGTCGCCACGCCCCACGCGCGCCGAGGTAGCCGATGTGGCCAACGCGATCCTGGACGGCACCGATGCGGTGATGCTCTCTCAGGAGACGGCGGTCGGCGCCTACCCGGTCGAGGCGGTGGCGATGATGGCCTCGATCGCCGAGCGGACCGAGAGCAGCGCGCCCTACACGACCTGGAACGAGGATCGTGTCCGGCGCGACGCCCGCGACCCGGCGTACACCGTCGCCTACATGGCGACCGCCGCCGCGCGCGACCTGCACCTGGCCGCTCTGGTCGTGCCGACGCTGTCCGGTCGATCGGCGCGGTTGATCTCGGCCCACCGGCCGCAGGTCCCGATCTACGCGCTCTCCCCAGGCAAGGAGACGGTCCGGCGCTGCAGCCTGATGTGGGGCGTGCAGGCGGCGTCGATGCGCCGCCACGAGGTGACCGAGGCCCTGATCGCCGACGCCGCCCGCCGCGTGGTCGAGCTGGGCTGGATCAAGCCGGGGGCTCGGGTCGGGATCACGGCTGGCCTGCCGAGCGGTCGCCCCGGCACGACCAGCCTGATCCAGATCCAGAGGGTCTGAGCCGGCCGGATGCCGTCACCCGCTCACCGCACGGTCTGGCCGGTCCGCGCGGGTCCGTAGAACTCGGCCTCCTGCCGACCCAGCTCGGTCACCGGCTCGTCGCCGTAGAACCACTCGCGGGCGATGCGGTGGAAGTTGCCGCGGGCGTGCAGCTGGGAGAGGACGGCGAGGGTCAGGACCTCCATCCGGCGACCGAAGAGGTGGTCGGGCGGCGCGCTCTCGTGGCGCAGCTGGCCGAAGTACTGCGAGCGCGGGTCGCTCATGTCGATCAGGACCTGCGTCGCGTACTCGGGCGTCAGCTCGACATACTGGTCGACCGTGTACCAGGAGGTGGCGGCCCGGAAGTGCTCGAGCACCAGCTCAGGGTCGAAGCGCTTGGGGTCGTCGAAGAACCCGACCTCGGTGCCCAGCCGCATGATCGTGTCGGCGTCACCCTCGATGATCGCCCGGGCGACGGCGATCTCGAGCTCGACCGTGCCGGGGGGCATGCGCTTGAACAGGCCGAAGTCCAGGAAGGCCATCCGCCCGTCGTCCAGCAGCATCGAGTTGCCGGGATGGGGATCGCCCGAGAACTGGTGGTGGCGGTACAGGCAGCCGAAGTAGAAGCGGAACAGGATCTCGCCGATCCGGTCGCGCCGGTCGTGCGGATAGCACTTGAGGTCCTCGAATCCGGTCCCGTGCACGTACTCGCTGACCATCACGCGCTCCCGGGACAGCGAGCTGACAACGTCCGGCACGACGATGAACGGGTGGCCGCGGAAGATCCGGGCCATCGTTCGCTGGTTGGAGGCCTCGAGCTCATAGTCGAGCTCCTCCTCGATCCGGTCGCGGATCTCCCGGCCGATTGCGTTGGGATCCATCCCCGGCGCGATCCGCTTGAGCAGCCGCAGGATCAAGCCCAGGTTCTGCATGTCGGCCCGGACCGCCGCCGCCACCCCCGGATACTGGACCTTCACCGCGACCTGGCGCCCGTCGGTCAGCCAGGCCCGATACACCTGGCCGATCGAGGCCGCCGCGATCGGCTCCTCGTTGAACTCCTGGAACACGTCGGAGAAGGGCTCGTCGAGCTCCTCCTCGATCACCTTGCGCATCTCCTTGAACGTCACCGTCGGCGCGGCGTCACGCAGCTTCCCGAGCTTGCGCTGGAACTCCTCGCGGTATTCCTCGGGCACCAGCCCGACATCGAGGAACGACATCACCTGGCCGAGCTTCATCGCCGCGCCCTTCATCCGCCCGAGCGCCTCGACGATCTGCTCGGCCGCCTCGATGTGGCGGCGCTCAAGCGCCGCCTCGCGCCCGTCCTTGGTGCGCGCGACGTTGGTCACGTGGGTGCCCGCCTGACGGATCGCCTGTCCTGCTGCCAGCCCCCCGATCTTCGCGGTGCGCCCCACGCGCGAGGTGGGGATGCTGTCTCTCGCCACTTGCGAATTATCCTAGCCGCCGGCCCCCCCCGACCCGGCGTCCGTCTGCACCTGCGAGCCCGGGACGATGTCGTCCGCACCGTCGGGCCAGCGCACCCAGGCCTTGTGACCTCCGTCGTAGTCCTCGGCCATCAGGATCAGCGTGGCCGGCTGCCCCAGGGCCGTGCAGGGCTCCCGGCCCTCAGGGTCGAGCCCCCGCCAGATTCGCACGAACGGGTTGTGCTCGAGCTCGTCGGCCACCGACGTCGGGTCGGTGTGCCCGGGGTGGATCCGGGTCCCGCCCGGCAGCCTGAGCAGCTTGTCCATGATCGAGGTCTTGAGGTCGGCGTAGGTGGTGTGGCCGGGCGCCCGGACTCCTCCGACCGATCGCTTGAACAGGGTGTCGCCGGTGAACACGTCGGTGTCGTTCACGAGCAGCGAGAGCATTCCCGCCGTGTGCCCGGGCGTGTGGATCGGCTCGATCTCAATCGCCCCACTGGTGATCGGCGTCCCCGGTTCCATCGTGCCGGTGGCGCCCGCCACCAGCTCGCGCTCGAGCGGGTGGATCAGCACCTCCGCATTGGGATGGCTCTCGCGCACCTGCTCCAGCGCGGCCACGTGATCGTAGTGGTGGTGGGTCAGAAGGACGTGCGTCAGGGCGAAGCGCATCCTGGCCAGCACGCCGAGCAGCGGCTCCATCGGCCCGCCGGCGTCGATCATCACGGCCTGCGACCCGAGCTCGTCGGCGACCAGATAGGTGTTGGACAGCCACTCGTCGCTCATGGACCGTTCGATGATCACGACCCTGGAGCGTAACGGTAGGGTGGTGTCATGAGCCTGATCCACACCTGCTATCGCATCACCGACATCGACCGCTCGGTCGCCTTCTACAACGCCCTCGGCTTCGAGGAGATCGGGCGCGTCCCGATCCGCGACGAGGCCATCAACGTCTTCATGAACCAGCCCGACGACGGCGCCAGCCCGCGCCTGGAGCTCACCTTCAACGTCGGCCGCACCGAGCCCTACGACATCGGCACCGGCTACGGCCACATCGCCATCACCTCCGACGACCTCGACGGCTCGCTGGCCGCGCTCAAGGAGCAGGGGATCGAGCCCGAGCGGCCTCCGTACTCGATCCGCGAGGGCGGCAACCGCCTCTGCTTTGTGCGCGATCCAGATGGCTACCGGATTGAGATCATCGAGCGGAGCTGAGCACGGTGACCTGAAGCGGGCGCGGCGCACGCGGTGGCCGCTGCGAACGGTCGCCGGACGCAACTTCTTCAGCGAAGAAGGTGTAAAACGCGTGCGTGTGCGCACGACACAGGTCGGGGCGGGGTTCGGCGGGTGGGTGGGGCCCAAGACCTGGCACTCGGGTGACGAAACACACGTATATCGGGTGAAAATCGCCCGATGTCGTCGGCGACCGGCGAATGAGGGTCTGTCTCTCCATCCGGGCACGAATCGTCTCCTCACCGGTCACTGATGCCGTTCGGCTCGCACCAGCTCCGCTCCGTCCGGCACGAGCTTCCGCCGCCCATCCGCTCGGGCACGACTCGCCTCCTCACCCTGACTGGTGCCGTTCGGGTCAGACCAGCCTGCGCTCGCCCGGCACGAGCTTCCGCCGCCCATCCGCTTAAATACGCCCCTCGTGCCTGAGGCCAGCAAGATCGCCTATCTGCTGGAGCGGATGACGCAGGGGGTCGCCGCTCACGACCGGGAGAACCCCGATCACCACACGTGGGGGATCGGGATGGCCCACTTCGATATCGAGCGGCTCGGGCTGGAGGACGGCGAGGAGATCCTGCCCGGTATCGTCCTGCAGGGCGACGGTGGCATGACCGGCCAGTTCCGGATCCTGTGCGACGGTCAGCACGACGCGGGCCTCGAAGAGGAAGAGGAGGAGCTGCTCGACGCGATCGCCCGGGAGGAGATCGCCGAGCCGGCCCACGCGCCGGGCCCGCCGCCACCGCTGCGCCCGCCGCTGTAGGCGCCGGCGCTAAGCGACCAGAGCCTGGCTGGACGCCTCCGGGGGCACCGGCATCCCGGCCCGGGTGGCGATCTCGACCGTCAGGCGCGCCACCGTGGGGCAGGACAGACCGTGGCGCTCGGCCGCCCGGAGCACCGCCCCCGGGATCGCGTCGAGCTCGGGCTGGCGGCCGGCGCCGATGTCGCGCTGCATCGACGAGGTGAGCTCGGCGTGCGCCTCGTCGAGCTCGGCCAGGGTGGCGGCGGGGTCGATCTGCGCTCCCTCGGCCCGGGCCACGGCCGCGGCCTCGGCGATCACCTGCTCGAGTGCCGCTCGCCACTGAGGGTCGGAGCGGATGCGCCCGATCGGCCGATCGGTGGCGCTCGTCGTGCAGGCCAGCGCGTTCAAGCGCAGGAGCTTTGACCACAGGACCTGGGCCTCGCTGGACCCGAGCTGGGTGGGAACGCCGGCACGCTCGAGCACGTCCGCGAGCCGGTGCAGCGCCGGGCCCGTCGCGGGGTGATCGCTGGCCAGCTCGACGCGCAGGAACGGGCTGGTCTGCACCACCAGCCCGGGCTCGGGGCGGACTGATTCGATCCGGATCGTGCCGGCCGCGACCTGAGCCTCGCCGAAGCGCTCACGCAGCTTGGGCACGTGGTCCAGCCCGTTGAGCAGCGGCACGACCAGCGGCGGCTGGACCCGGATCCGCTCGAGCGCGGGGGCGAGGCTCGGGGCCTTGGTCGCGATGAGCAGGACCTCGACCGGCTCGGTCAGGGCGGCCGTCGCCCGGGGACGGGCGGTGAAGCTTCCAAGCCGCACGCTATCCACCTCGATCCCGTGCCGGCCGATGCGCTCGGCCGTGGCTTCAGGAGCGACCACGATCACGTCCTCGCCGGCGCGGGCCAGCGCGGCGGCCAGGAAGCCGCCGACCCCGCCCGGGCCCAGGATGCTGACGCGAGTCACCCGAGCGGAGCATATGCTCCGCGGACGTGACCTACTCGATCGTCGCCCGCGACCCCGAGACGGGCCAGCTCGGCGTGGCAGTCCAGTCCCACTACTTCGCGGTCGGGCCGGTCGTGCCCTGGGCCGTCCCCGGGGTCGGCGCGGTGGCCACTCAGGCTACGGTCGAACTCGCCTACGGCCCCCGCGCTCTCGGCCTCCTGGAGGCGGGCGCCAGCGCCGGCGAGGCGCTGGCCCGGCTCGTGGCCGAGGACCCGGGGGCCACGGGTCGGCAGGTCGGAATTGTCGACGCCGCGGGACGGGTGGCCGTCCACACGGGCGAAGCGTGCATCCCATTCGCAGGCCATGTGACCGGCGAGGGCGTCACCTGCCAGGCCAACATCATGGTCTCCGAGCGGGTCTGGCCGGCGATGCTCGAGGCCTTTATCGACGCTCGGGGGACGTTGACCATGCGGCTGCTGGCCGCGCTCGACGCGGCCGAAGCGACCGGGGGGGACCTCCGCGGCCGTCAGTCGGCCGCGATCCTCGTCGTGCCCAGCGAGGGCGAGCGGTGGGAGACCGTGGTCTCGCTCCGCGTCGAGGACGACCCGGAGCCCCTGTCGGAGCTGCGGCGGCTGGTCGGCATGCACGAGGCGTACGCGCTGGCCGACCAGGCCGACGGGCTCGTGAACGCCGGCGATCACGATCGGGCCGCGGTCCTGTACCGCGAGGCCGCCGCCCTGGCGCCCGAGAACTACGAGCTTCGGTTTTGGGCCGGGCTCGGCGCCGCGCACGGCGGAGACCTCGACGGCGGCGTCCGGGAAGTCGAGGCCGCGATCGCCGCCTACCCACCCATGCTCCAGCTCCTCGAGCGCCTGCCCGCCGAGTTCGCCCCGGCCGCCGCCGATGTCCTTAACGCAATAGACAAAAAAGCCGACTAGTCTCGAACAGCGGGAATCCGTAAACGTTTTGTTGCAGCGCCGCGGGGCCGTGCAGTGGGCGTTGCTGGAAGGAGCTTTTGAATGCCAGGACGGACCTTTGCCCTGGGCGCGGCTGCGTGCAGCGCGCTCACCCTCGCCCTCGGGCTTGCGCCGGGAGCCGCGTCGGCGGCCGCCGCGCCAGCGCGGTACTACCTCGCGCTCGGGGACTCGCTGTCCCAGGGCATGCAGCCCAATGCCAGCGGTAAGACCGTGAACACCGACCAGGGCTACAGCAACGATCTGTACACCTTCGAGCGCAAGACCATCCCGAACCTGCAGCTGGTGAAGCTGGGGTGCGGGGGCGACACGACGGGGAGCATGCTCACCGGCAAGGGCAACGACATGAATGCCGCGGCCCTGCACTGCGACCGCACTGGCGGCTCTCAGCTCAAGGCGGCCGAGCTGTTCTTGAGGGCCCACCACCAGCGTGGCGAGGTGCCGCTGATCACGGTTGACATCGGGGCCAACGACGTCGACGGGTGCGCCGGCGTCCCCGTGGCCCAGATCGGCTCGTGCGTCACCACCGGGATCGCCGACATCAACCACGACCTCCCGCTGATCTTGAAGGGGCTGCGCAAGGCCGCTCCCGCTGGCACGAAGTTCGCGGCGATGACCCTGTACGACCCGGTGCTGGCCCAGTACTTCAGCTCGAACTCCACCGATCGCGACCTCGCGACGGCGTCGGTCCCCTTCACCCAGGAGGTCAACGCGGCGCTGACCAAGAACGATTCCGCAGGCCGCTTCCTGACCGCGGACGTGGCCGGCGCCTTCGACACCTACGACACGACCGACATGGTCTCGTTCAACGGTCAGATGGTCCCGGTTGACGTGGCGCGTCTGTGCAGCTGGACGTGGAATTGCACGGCGCCGCCCCGCGGGCCCAACATCCACGCCAACAAGACCGGCTACAGCAAGATCGCCGGCGCCTTCGAGAAGGTCGTGGGCAAGCTGCACTGAACGAGGCCGCGTCCTGGGCGCGGGACCGAGCGGCTCTCCGCTACGGTTCCGCGCCGATGGGCGTCGATGTCAGCTCCCGTGTAGGCGTCGAGGTCGAGCCGGTCCACGGACTCGGGGACCTGCGCGCGTTCGTCGACCTCCCCTATCGCCTGCACAAGGGCACCGTCTGGGTCCCGCCGCTCCGCCTCGAGCGCTACGCGTTCCTGATCCGCAGGCTCAATCCGTTCTTCACCCACGGCGAGGCCGAGTACTTCCTGGCCCGGCGCGAGGGGCGCGTGGTCGGGCGGCTCACGGCCCAGATCGACCGTGCCTTCAACGAGTTCCACCAGAACAGGTGGGGGATGTTCGGCTTCATGGAGGTCGAGGACGACCAGGAGGCGTTCGACGCGTTGCTCGCCGCCGCCGAGGCGTGGCTCCGCGCACGGGGCGCCGACCGGATGATCGGGCCGATGGACTTCCAGCTCAACGACGAGAGCGGCGTCGTGGTCGAGGGGTTCGAGCTCGAGCCGATGATCAGGCAGCCGTGGCATCCGCCGTACTACCAGGGGCTGTGCGAGACCGCCGGCCTGGTCAAGGCGATGGACCTGTTCAGCTGGCACATCGACGTCGGCAACCGCGAGAGCCTGCACCCAGCCCTCCCGAAGGCGGCCGAACGGGCCCGCACGAAGTACGGGCTGATCATTCGGAAGATGCCCCGCCGTCACCTGCGCCGGGAGATGGACGAGTTCGCGAAGGTCTACAACGCGGCCTGGTCCCACAACTGGGGGTTCGTCCCCTACTCCAAGCACGATCTGGACGAGCTGGCCAACACCTACCAGCTCGTCTACAGCCGGGACTGGTTCATGGTCGCCGAGATCGAAGGCCAGACGGTGGCGATGGCGATCACGATCCCGGACGTCAACCAGGTGCTGAAGAAGATGCGCGGGCGGCTGCTCCCGCTCGGATGGTGGCACTACCTCAACAAGGGCCGGATAATCGACCGGGTACGCGTCGGGTTCCTGGGCGTGATCCCCGAGTACCAGCACACGGGCGCGGCCGCCGCGCTGTACCTGGAGCACTTCGACGCGGCCGGACGGACCGGCATCGGCTACGGCGAGGCTGGCTGGATCCTCGAGACCAACCATTCCATGAACCGCGGGCTCGAGGCCATGGGGGGCAAGATCGTCAGGCGCTACCGGGTGTACGAGCGGAGCCTCGAGGCCTAGGGGTCGAGCGTCTTGACCAGACGGTGGGGCCGGCGCTGAAAGCCGAGCGCGCCGTAGGCGAGCAGGGCCTCGGACCGGGCGGGCCGGGTGGTCACCTCGATCCGGAAGCAACCGTTCCGGCGCGCGATCGCCTCAACCTCGCTGACCAGCGCCTTGGCCGCGCCACGCCCCCGGTTCCGGCCGTCGACGACCAGCGCCGTCAGCCGGCAGGACGGTTGGGGCGAGTACAGGAGGGTGGTCAGCTGGTAGGCCGCGACCCCGATCACTCGACCCGCCCGCTCGGCCACCAGC
The DNA here is from genome assembly GCA_963704385.1 of uncultured Solirubrobacterales bacterium. Taxonomy (GTDB): domain Bacteria; phylum Actinomycetota; class Thermoleophilia; order Solirubrobacterales; family Solirubrobacteraceae; genus Palsa-465. Next base: position 1,294,600 of record OY969904.1, on the reverse strand, counting down.
ACGCCGGTGTCCGGGCCATCGAGCAGGCGTTGCAAGCGGGTGGGCACGGCCGCGGGATCGGTCGGGTAACCGAGCTCGCCGAGCAGGGGGGCCATCGCCGCGGCGTCGCCGAGCCGGGCCGGACGGATCAGCTCGCTACCCGACCCGGGCATCGCCGTACCACGCCCGGTCCGCTTGTTCGGCGGATGCCGGGTCGATCAGGACCCCGGGGTTGAGCGCCGCGGTCGGATCGATCGCCGCCTTGGCTGCCCGCAGCGCCTGCGCGAACGGAGCCGGGCGCTGACGGTCGTACCACGCGCGGTGGTCCCGTCCGACCGCGTGATGATGGGTGATCGTGCCGCCACCGGCGATGACCGCGTCGGAGGCCGTGCGTTTGATGGCCGCCCACTGCTCGAGCTCGGCGCCGCGGCGGGCCGGGGCCAGGATCGTGTAGTAGGGCGCGGGACCGTCGGGGTAAACGTGGGTGAAGCGGCACGTGACCGAGCCGGCACCGCAGACCTCGCTCACCGTGGCCGTGACACTGCCCAGCACCGACTGCTGGAAGGACTCGAAGCGCTCCCAGGTGATCGCGGTTTCGAAGGTCTCCGAGAGCACACCCATGGCCACGAACGTGTCCCGCAGGTAGGGCGCGCGGAGAAACGCCTCCCGCCAGCCGCCGACGGCGTCCCGGCCGTCGCCCTCCCGGTCGCCGCTCCGCTCTCCGCCGCCGCCCGGGCGCTCCCGGCGCTCCCAGCTGCCCCCGTGATCGGAGCACACCTCGAGCGCGAGCGACATCCACGGCTCGACATCGTGAGCGTCGGACTCGAAGCCGAGCACGAGCAGCGCGTGCGACCCGTCCGCGGCGCCCGTCATCCTGGCCTCCTGGCCGTCGATCAGACGGCAGTTGGTCGGGTACAGGCCCGACTGCGAGAGCGCCCTCACAGCCGCAGCGCCGCGGCCGAAATCGGTGAACTGCACAGCCGCCGATGCGCGGCGGGTCGGTCGCGGGCGCACCCTCACCCAGGCCTCGGTGATCAGCCCCAGGATGCCCTCCGAGCCGATCAGGATGCGGTCGGGCGAGACACCGGCGCCGGACCCAGGCAGCCGCCGGGACTCCCAGATCCCCGCCGGGGTCATGGCGCGCACCGACTCGACCAGCTCGTCGATGTGGGTGTACAGGGTGGCGAAGTGACCACCGGAACGGGTGGCGATCCACCCTCCCAGCGTCGAGAACTCAAACGACTGGGGAAAGTGGCGCAGGGTCAGGCCGTGCTCGCCGAGCTGCCGCTCGAGGCCAGGTCCGAGGGCGCCGGCCTGGATCCGCGCCGACAGCGACTCGCGGTCGATCTCGAGGACGGCGTCGAGAGCCTTCAAGTCGATCGTCACCACGCCCTCGTAGCGGTCCGCGACTGCGCCCTCCACCCCGCCCACGACGCTCGTCCCACCCCCGAAGGGGATCACCGCGGCCCCGGACGAGATCGCCCACTCGAGGACCGCCTCGAGCTCGCGTTCGTCCCGAGGATGGGCGACGACGTCCGGCGGATGATCGAATCGCCCACGAAACGCTCTGACCACGTCGCGGTACGACCGGCCATAGGAGTGCAGCGCGCGTTCGTAGGTGTCGGTCGCGCAGATTGCCTGGAGCGCAGGCGGCGGACGCAGTCGAGGCTCTGGTAGCGACACCTGGGCGAGGGGAACCGGTTGCTCGGGCTCCGCGAACCCAAAGCCCAGGCGCTCGCGCAGGAACACGGCCGCCGCCCGCAGCTCCTCGGCGGAGGGCTGCTCGTCCTCGTATCCCCACCCCCAGTGCTTGAGCCGTCGCGCCATACCCGGTCCGAGCCTACCGCGCCCCCGAGTACCGTTAGCCCGGTGTCCGTGTCGGCCGACATCCTCGCCCGAGGCCCATGGGACCCCGCGGACGTCGTCGTCTCCTGGCGGCCCGAGGAGTTCGAGCCCGATCGGAGGGTCACCCACGCCGCCGACATCGCGCTCGACGCCCTGCGCCAGCGCGGCTCGCCGTCCCACGACGGGCTGGCCGCGCGGCTGATCGACTACAGGACCGACGCCGATCGCCTATGCCTAGAGCTCCAGCCGGTGCGCTGGGCCGTCCGCCTGATCGCCGAGTACGCGGCCCAGAGCCTGTCGGTGCTGTGCCTGGTCCGGGCCGCCGACGGTTCGTGGCTGGCCGGGCGGCGCGCCGATTGGCTCGCCTCGTGGGCGGGGCGCTGGGCGCTCGGGGCCGGCGGGTCGGTCGAGGTCGACGAGAACCCCGTGGCCACGATGCGGCGCGAGCTCCGTGAGGAGTGGTCGGTCGACGCCGATCGGCTGAGCGTGGAGGCGCTCGTGCTCCTGCCCAGCGAGGTCGTGCTGCTGGTCGGACAGGCCTGGCTCGCCGCCGGGGCGAGCGTCGCTCCGGACCACGAGCACGACGCCTTCGCCTGGTGGCCCGCCGACGTCGATCGGTGGCCGGTGGAGGCCGACGAGCCGCTGCGCCGAATGGGCGCGCTGCTGTCCTCCCCGGACCAGTGAGCACGTTTCGCCGGGTTGTCACCTTCAAGCGGCTCGAGATCGTCTCGTTCTCCCATTCGGTCGTGTACCTGTCCCTGCTGGTGTGCGCCTTCGGGCTCGGTAATCCCGAACCCGAGACGTTCATCCTCGGCCTCACTCACGGACTCGTGTGGATCGGGATGTCGCTCGTCTGCATCGCCGCCGCGCGCGCTCGGATCATCCCCTTCTGGCTGGCGGTCACGGTCGCCGTCCTCGGGGGCCTAGGCCCGTTCTGTGGCTCGATCGGCTTCGTCATCGAAGCCCGGCGCCGTCGCCAGAAGGCCGCGGCCAGCCGTTAAAGTTGAGTGGAGATGGCAGTCGACACCAGCACGATCCAGGTTGTGATGCCGGCCATGGGCGACTCGGTGGCCGAAGGCACCGTGCTGGAGTGGCACAAGCAGGTTGGCGATCACGTCGACGTCGACGAGACGCTGGTCGAGATCTCCACGGACAAGGTCGATGCCGAGGTCCCGTCGCCGGTCGAGGGCACGATCGCGAAGATCCACGTCGCCGAGGGCGATACGGTGTCGGTGGGTGCCGTTCTGGCCGAGATCTCGGCGGACGGGGCCGGGGCGGCGCTCACCGCGGAGGCCGAGCCGGCGCCGAGCGCCAGCCTGGCTCCGCCGACAGCGATCCCCGAGATCGTCGACATCGTCACGCCCACCGGGGGCGAGTCGGTCACCGAGGGGACGATCCTCGAGTGGGCGGTGAAGGTCGGCGACGCCGTCAAGCAGGGGGACACGGTGGTCGAGATCTCCACCGACAAGGTCGACATGGAGCTTCCGGCCCCGGCCTCCGGGAGGATCGTCGAGATCCTGGCCGGCGACGGCGAGACGGTCACGGTCGGCCAGGTGATCGCCCGTATGACCGCTGACCGGGCAGGGGCTGTGGCCCCGCCGCCGTCGCAGGATGAGCGTGATGAAAAAGCCGGAATAGTTCCGGAAGTTTCATCAGCCTCAGACGGGGAGACGGCCGCTTCCCCGGTCGCCCGTCGCATCGCGGCCAGCGAAGGCATCGACCTCCGCGCCGTTCCGGGGACGGCCCGCGGCGGCCGGATCACCAAGGCCGACGTCCTTTCGGCCGCGGCCGGCAACGGGGCGGCCACCACGGAGGCGCCGATCGCCCCGCCACCCGCCGGCGCCCAGCCGCTGCGCGGAGCCGCCGCCGTGCTGGCCCGTTACATGGACGAGAGCCGGTCGGTCCCGACCGCGACCTCGTTCCGCACACTCGTCGTCACCGAGCTGGACCGTCGCCGGTCGGAGCTCAAGGAGGCCGGGCACAGGGTCTCGTACACGCACCTGATCGCCTACGCGATCGCCCGGGTGGCCACCGACGAGATGCCGATGATGGCCCAGCATTTCGCGGAGCTAGACGGCAAGCCCAACCGGATCGACGACGGCGCCTGCAACCTCGGGCTGGCGGTCGACGTCGAGCGCAAGGACGGTACCCGGACGCTGATCGTGCCGGTCATCCGTGACGCAGGGCGCAAGAGCTTCACCGAGTTCCTCGAGGCCTACAACGTGCTGGTCGAGAAGGCGCGGACGAACACCCTGACCGCCGATGACCTGACCGGGGGCAACTTGACGCTCACCAACCCCGGCGGGATCGGTACGGTGGCCTCGGTGCCGCGGCTGATGGCCGGCCAGGGGACGATCGTCGCCACCGGGTCGATCGGCTATCCCGCCGGCTTGGAGCGGATCGCCGAGGCGATCGGGGCCGAGAAGGTCATGACCATGACCTCGACCTACGACCACCGGATCATCCAGGGCGCCGAGTCCGGCCGGTTCCTGCAGCGCATCGAGGCCTACCTCGACGGCGAGGCGGGCTTCTACGAGCGGGTGTTCGGAGACCTCGGAGTGGCTCTCCCGGCGCAGGCGGTGCCGTCGGCGCCGGTCGGTGCTCCGGCCGCCCCGGCCACGGGGCGTGCCGTGGCCGCGCCCGACGAGGAGCTGCTCCAGGCCGTCCAGGCCGCCGTCTCGCTGCTGAAGGCCCACCGCACCCACGGCCACCTGGCCGCGCGCCTGGACCCGCTCGGCCGCGAGCCCGAGGGCGACCCGGCGCTCGACCCCGAGCCGCTCGGCCTCACCCCCGAGCTGATGGCCAAGATCCCGTCGCGGATCCTACGCATGTACGTGCCCGGGGAGACCCTGGCCGAGTCGCTGCCGCACCTGCGCGAGACCTATTGCGGTCCGATCGCCTACGAGATCGAGCACATCGGCTCGCACCGCCAACGCCTGTGGCTGCGCGAGGCGATCGAGTCCGGCCGCTTCCGTACGGCGCTGAGCGTCGAGGAGCAGAAGGCCCTGCTCCGGCGTTTGACCGAGGTCGACGCGCTCGAGCGTTTCATGCACAAGGCCTACCTGGGCCAGAAGCAGTTCTCGATCGAGGGTCTCGACATGACCGTCCCGATGCTCGACGAGCTGATCCAGCTCTCGGCCACGCAGGGCGCCCGCGAGGTCGTCCTCGGGATGGCCCACCGCGGACGCCTGAACGTGCTCGCGCACAATCTCGGGCGAGCGTACGACACGATCTTCGCGGAGTTCGAGGGGACCTCAACGCTGGAGGCCATCACCACGCTGCCCCAGGGCGGGACGGGCGACGTCAAGTACCACCACGGCGCCCAGGGCTCCTACCAGCTGCCCAGCGGGGAGTCGATCGTCGTCCGCCTCGAGTCCAATCCGAGCCACCTCGAGTATGTCGCCCCGGTGGTCGCCGGCGCGACCCGGGCGGCCCAGACCACGCGCCAGGGCCCGCACGCCCACCGCAACACCAACGCGGCGATCCCGATCATCCTCCACGGCGACGCCTCCTTCCCGGGTCAGGGCGTGGTGGCCGAGACGCTCAACCTCCAGGCGCTCGACGGCTACACCGTCGGCGGCACCATCCACGTCATCCAGAACAACCAGGTCGGGTTCACGACCGACCCCGATGACGCGCGCTCGACGACCTGGGCCTCCGACCTGGCCAAGGGCTACGACGTGCCGATCATCCACGTCAACGCCGACGACGTCGCGGCCTGTATCGCCGCCGTCCGGCTCGCCTTCGCCTTCCGTCAGGAGTTCGGCCACGACGTCCTGATCGACCTGATCGGCTACCGGCGGTTCGGCCACAACGAAGCCGACGAGCCGGCCTACACCCAGCCGTCGATGTACCAGGTGATCAAGAGGCACCCGTCGGTCCGCGAGCTGTTCGCCCGGCACCTGATCGACAGCGGCGTCGTGACCGAGCCGGAGTCGACAGAGATGACCGACCTGGTCTGGTCGGTGCTCACCGAGGCGCACCAGCGCCTGAAGAGCAGGATCGAGGCGGCCAAACAGGTCGAGCACGCCACCGGCGAGTACCAGCTCGACCGGACTCCCTCGCCCGAGGTCAAGACCGCCGTCGCCCTGGACCGGCTGCGGATGCTGAACGAGGAGCTCCTCACGGTGCCCGATGGATTCATGGTCCACCCGAAACTGGTCAAGCAGCTCGAGCAACGCCGAACGGCGATGGACTCGGATCCCGCGGACTCGGATCCCGCCCACCCCGTGCTCTGGGCCCACGCCGAGGCGCTCGCGTTCGCATCACTGCTGACCGAGGGCCTGCCGATCAGGCTCACCGGGCAGGACACCGAGCGGGGCACATTCAGCCAGCGCCACCTCGTCCTCCACGACGCCAAGACCGGGCAGGAGCACTCGCCGATCCAGCATCTTCCAGGATCGCTGGCCCCGATGGAGCTGCACAACAGCCCGCTGTCCGAGGTGGCCTGCGTCGGCTTCGAGTACGGCTACTCGCAGGAGGCGCCTGAGACGCTCGTGCTGTGGGAGGCCCAGTTCGGCGATTTCGTCAACGGGGCCCAGGTGATCGTCGACCAGTTCATCGCCTCCGGACTGGCCAAGTGGGGCCAGACCTCCCGCCTGACCCTGCTGCTCCCACACGGCTATGAGGGCTCGGGCCCCGAGCACTCCTCGGCTCGGGTCGAGCGATTCCTCCAGCTCGCGGCCGAGGGCAACATCCGCGTGGCCCAGCCGACCACTCCGGGCCAGTACTTCCATCTCCTGCGCCGTCAGGCTCGCATCGCCAAGCAGCGCCCGCTGGTCATCCTCACCCCCAAGAGCCTGCTCCGTCTGCCGCAGGCCTCGAGCCGGGTTGAGGAGCTCACCGGCGGTCGCTTCGAGCCGGTGCTGGCCGAGCCCGGGATCGATCCCGAGCCCGTGCGGCGACTGATCCTGTGCAGCGGCAAGCTGTATTACGAGCTCGTCGGCCACCAGCGCCACCAGGAGACAGCGGACGTGGCCGTCGGGCGCGTCGAGCTGCTGTACCCCTTCCCGCAGGCCGAGATCCTGGCCCTCGTCTCCTCCTACCCTAATCTGCGCGAGGTCGTCTGGGTCCAGGAGGAGCCGCGCAACATGGGCCCGAGGGCGCACATGTCCCCGCGGCTCATGCAGATCCTCCCCGAGGACCTCCAGTTCGGCTACATCGGGCGACCCGAGCGTGCCTCGCCGGGGGAGGGCTACCCGATCGCCCACGCGCTCGAGCAGGACCGGATCGTCACCACGGCGCTGGATGCCACCACGCCGATCTCGCAGTACCCCCAAATCCAGCCCGGGGAACGGTAGGTTCTCGACGCCTGGTCGGCCGGGTGAGCGCGCCTCCGGTACGGCGTCGGGCTGACGCCACGAGCGCCGCGCTTCTGACACCCTTTGCCGCATCGGCTTCCGTAGAGAAGGTTCTCGTAGGGACACGGCGCGTCGCCATCTGACGCCGAGCTTCGGCGTCCACGACATGGCGATCGACCTCGGCACGGCCAATACGCTCGTCTACGTGGGCGGCCGCGGGATCGTGGTGTCCGAGCCCTCGGTCGTGGCCTCCGACACCGAGACCGGCCGGGTCCACGCCGTCGGCGCCGACGCCGAGCGGATGATCGGCCGGACCCCGGCGACGATCGCCGCCACGCGCCCCCTGCGGCACGGGGTGATCGCCGACTTCGAGGTCACCGAGCAGATGCTCCGCTACTTCATCCGCAAGGTCATCGACCGGCGGATGGCCCACCCGAGGCTGATCGTGTGCGCGCCGTCCGGCGTGACCGAGGTCGAGAAGCGGGCCGTTGAGGAGGCCTCACTCGCCGCCGGAGCGCGGCGGGTCCAACTGATCGAGGAGCCGATCGCGGCGGCGATCGGGGCCAACATCGCGATCGAGGAGCCGGTCGGGCGGATGGTCGTCGACGTCGGTGGGGGGACCAGCGAGATGGCCGTGATCTCGCTGGGAGGGATCGTGGTCTCGCGCTCGGTCCGCGTCGGTGGCTATGAGATGGACGAGGCGATCGCCGCCCACCTGCGCTCGGTCCACCAGCTTGCCATCGGGTCCCAGACGGCGGAGCGGATCAAGATCACCATCGGGTCAGCGATCCCGCTCGCCGAGGAGGACACGATGGAGGTGCGCGGCCGGCACCTGCTCACCGGGCTGCCGACCGCGATCCCACTATCGAGCGCCGAGGTTCGCGAGGCGATTGCCGCGCCCCTGAACGAGATCCTCCACGCGGTCCGGGACACGCTCGAGGAGACCCCCCCGGAGCTGGCCAGCGACATCGCCCGCGACGGCATCCTGCTGGCCGGGGGCGGCACGCTCGTGCGCGGGTTCGATGACCTCGTGGCAGCGGAAACCGGGATGCCCGTGTTCTCGGCCGAGTCCCCTCTGACCTGCGTCGTCTCCGGCTCGGGACAGGCGCTGGCCCACCTCGACAAGCTAGCCGGCATGAACCGGTACCGAGGGACCAGCCTGACCGTCGGCTGGCGCGCCGGTTAGCCGACGGGACACAGCAGCCACCAGGGCCGCGAGCGCACAGGCGGCCACCGGGATCAGGAAGGCGTCGACCGGCTCGCGGAAGCGTGGCGTCTCCGCATTGACGGCGGCCACGCTCAGCCACAGGAGCACGGGCACGAACCACAGCCAACGGGGAGCGGCTCGCGCCGCCCGGGTGAAGGCGCCGGCCAGGGCCAGTAGGCACAGCAGCCAGAAGCTGACCACGCCGATCCGGGCCGTCTGCAGCGGCAGGTCGATCGCCTCCGCCGAGGCGTGCCACGCGAACGTGCCCTCGAGCTCGAGCAGGCGCAGCGTGTTGTGGTAGGTGACCTCCAGCGGCGACAGCGGATGGTGGGCGATGTAGTGCAGGGCCTGGCTCTGCAGCCGGGCCGAGAGCGCGGGCTCGGTCAGGCGGCCCGACTCCTTGATCAGCGACCGCTCTCCTGGGATCCCGTAGTACAGCCGCCATTTGTACGGGACGGGCTGGTAGGCCGCCGACGCCGGATTGTAGGTGCCCACGAGCGTGATCCCGGTCTCGTCGGCGATCGGCACGAAGCGGTTCAGGAGGACCGCGTTGCGCACCGCCCACGGGGCGATGGTGAGCAGGGTGACCGCGACCAGGACCGTCGGCGCGAGCAGTCGCCGGCGCGCTCTCCACGCTGCCGCGGCGAGCGGCAGGACCAGGACGATCCCGTTCTCGTGCGTGAGGGCGGCCAGTCCGGTCAGCACCCCTGCGGCCACGATCCACCGGTACGGTCGCTCGGATCGGCCGGCCCGCAGGCCGGCCCACGTCGCCGCGAGAACCAGCGCCGTGAGCAGGTTCTCGGCCACGAGCGTCCCCGAGAGCTCCACCAGCACCGGATACACGGCCGCCAGGGCGAGCGCGATCAGGCCCGGCAAGGGGCCGAACGCCTCAAGCGCGACGAGGCCGATCAGGGCGACCGTGACCGTCCCGAGCACGGCCTGGGAGAGGCGGGCCGGATGGATCGCGCCATCCCGGCGCTGCGTATGCCCGTCGATCAGGTCGACGGCGGCCAGGAAGTACGGATACCCCGGCGGGAAGTAGGCGCTCGGTCCGCGAGTTCCGCCCGCGCCCGTTCCCGGCGCGTGACTGGTCGAGTAGTCGCCCGTGTGGGCGATCTGGCTGGCCAGGCTCAGGTACGACCCGGCGTCGTTGATCGGGCGATATGACGTGCGCTGGACCTCCCAGACACGAATCGCCAGCCCGGCGGTCAAGATCGCCGTGACGATCAGCACTGTGCGCGTTGGCGGCCGCCTCACCGGTAGCGGGCAGATTAGGCGGTCGGGCGGTTGGGGCAGGCGCTTCCCCGCGACTCGTGGCGCTTTTCACCCGATATACGTGCGTAACGTCATCCGAGTGGGCGGTTTGTGGACATCCACATCCGCCAGCCCCTCGTCACCCCTCATTGACGCCTTTTTAAACGCGAGGGCCGGCCGTGACGGCCAAAGTGATCCAGACGCTGGGCGAGCGCCCGACCGCGGTGCGCGTCAGGCGGCGGCGGCGACCGACGCCGGCTCGGCCTCGACAGCGGGGCCGGCCCGGGAGAACTCCAGCGTCCCGTCCTCGATCGGGGCCCGCCTCAGGGCCACGACGTCCAGCGCGTAGTTGTTGTTGTAGCGCCAGGGCGGCTTCGATCCCTGATGCGGGAGCTTGTCCAGCGAGCGCACGAAGTAGCCCGAAGTGAAGTCGACCATCGGCTGGGCGGTGTTCGAAGGATCGCGGTTCTGCGCCACGCACTCCGTGTAGCCCTCGGCGTCCATGTGGTTGAGGAGCCGGCAGACGTACTCGCACGTGAGGTCGGCCTTGAGCGTCCATGAGGCGTTCACATATCCGAACGCGAAGGCCATGTTCGGGACGCCCGAGAGCATCATCCCCTTGTAGATCATCGTCTTGGGGATCTCGACCGGGCGACCGTCGACGGCCATGTCCATGCCGCCCAGGGTCAGGAGGTTGAGCCCCGTGGCCGTGACGATCAGGTCCGCCTCGAGCTCGCGGCCCGAGGTCAGCCGGATGCCGCGCTCGGTGAAGGTCTCGATCCGATCGGTCACGATCGATGCCCGCCCCGCGGTGATGGCCTCGAACAGATCTCCGTCGGGTACCAGGCATAGGCGCTGGTCCCAGGGGTTGTACCGGGGTTTGAAGTGCGCGTCGACGTCGTAGCCGGGCGGGAGGTGGTGCTCGACGCCCTTGCGGATCAGCTTCTTGACCAGCTCCGGTCGGCGGCGGCTGAGCTGGAAGCTGAGCATCGTCAGGGCCACGTTCTTCCAGCGGACGATCGCGTAGGCCTGCTCAAGCGGCAGGAACCGCCGGGCGAGCTTGGCCAGCGGATCCCGGGCGGGCAGCGAGAGGACGTAGCTGGGGGACCGCTGGAGCATGGTCACGTGCGCGGCGCGCTCGGCGAGCGCGGGCACGAGCGTGACCGCCGTCGCGCCGCTGCCGATCACCACCACGCGCTGGCCGGCGTAATCGATGTCGTCGGTCCAGAACTGGGGATGGACGATCGGGCCGGCGAAGCGGTCGGTGCCGGCGAACTCAGGCGTGTAGCCCTGGTCGTAGCGGTAGTAGCCGCAGCACATGAACAGGAAGTCGCACGTGAGGCGAACGGCGTCGCCGGTGTCGGTGCGCTGGGCCTGCACACTCCAGCGCTGCTCGCCGGTCGACCAATCAGCGCGGATGACGCGATGGTGGAAGCGGACCTTGGCGTCGATCCCGTTCTCCCGCGCGGTCTCCTTGACGTAGCTGAGGATCGAGGCGCCGTCGACGATCGACCTGGAGCTGTTCCACGGTTTGAACGGGTAGCCGAGCGTGTACATGTCCGAGTCCGAACGGATGCCCGGATACCGGAACAGGTCCCACGTGCCGCCAATGGTGTCGCGGGCTTCGAGGATCGCGTAGGTCTTCTGTGGACAGGTCGTCTGGAGGTGGTAGGCCGCCCCGACGCCGGACAGGCCGGCGCCGATAACGAGCACGTCGAGGTGCTCAGGCTCGGGCGAACCCTTGACCGGCGCGATGATCGGCTTGTCGGCCATCACCACCGATCCTACACCAGTGAAGCTTCAGCGGGTTCGTTTGGGGGGTGCCGTCAGTGGATCCCGACGATCCCAGCGCAGACCCAGTTCGACGCCCCGGCGCCGCCGTTCCAGATCCGGCTCGCCACCGCGTCCTGCTCCGCCTTGCTCGCCAGGTAGGCCGCGGGGCCGGTCCCTCCGAACAGCCTCCAGGTGGCGGGCATGATCTGGTAGTAGCCACTGGCGCCGGCGCTGTTGGGAGGCAGGTTCTGACCACCGGACTCGCACAGGACGATGGCGTACGGGATCGCCCATCCGCCCGAGGGTCCGAGAGCCGGACCCGTCCCCGACGAGCCGACCGCTGACTGCTGGGCGGCCTGTTGTTCGGCAGCCTGCTGGGCGGCGGCCTGCTGCGCCTCGATCTGGGAGATCTCAGCCTGCAGATGGCTCCCGCGGGCCTGGCTGGCCGAGAGGGCGGCGCGCTGGACGGCCTGGGCCCGCTGGAGCGCGGTCTGCCGCGACTGAAGCAGCGAGTTCATCCCGGCCAGCGCGTTCTCGCGCAGGGTCGCGTCCTCGGTGATCCGATGGTCGACCGCCTCCAGCTTGGCCAGGCGCGCGGCGGCGGCCGCGGCCTGCGCCTTGGCCATCCGGGTGATGGCGATGATGCGCTGCTGCTGGTGCTCGGCGTCACGCAGATAGGTGATCCGGTCCAGCAGCTGGGTAAAGCCGTCGGATTCCAGCACCACGCTGACCAGATCGGGGCTGCCGGACTCATACGCGCTGACCAGTTGCCGCGAAAGCAGCATGCGGGCGCGAGCCAGCCGGGTTCGGAGGATGCCCAGAACGCGCTCCTCGCGGCCCAGCGCGATCTGGGCGGTGGCCAGATTCGCGCGGTCGGTGGCCAGCTGCGCGCGTACGACCGCCTCGCGCGATTGCACGAGTGCGATCTGGCCTGAGAGCGAGCTGATCAGCTCCGAGAGCCTGCCGAGACTCGACTGGAGATGCTGCTGATGGGCCTGCTCCGCGCCGAGCTGGGAGTTGAGCTGCCCGAGGCTGGGGCTGGCGCTCGAGGCGATCGGAAGCGACGCGAGCCCGGCGAGCGTGGCCAGGATTGCGACGGCTATGCCCGCAGCCCGGCGGTGGACGGTGCGCCAACGGAAGATCATTGTTCTCGTGGCCTGCGGGGTTAGCTGTCGGGCTCGCGCGGCTTGCGCTACGCCGCCAGCAGGCGGCGATTCGCCCCGGGAAACGTGGGTCCCCCGCTTTCCCTCTCGTTCAGGGGGAAATTAGGCGCGCGAGACCCTATCAGGCCGGCCCTATCCTCGGGCGCGTGAGCGCCGACCGCGCAGCCAGCATTCTCGATCGCGTCCGCGCGACCCCGCCGGGGTTCGTACGAACCTACGGCGACGTCGCGCCCGGGGCCCCCAGGCACGCAGGAGCAGTGCTGCACGCCTGCCAGGATCCGGCCGTGCCCTGGCACCGGATCGTCCGCTCCGACGGCTCACTGGCCAAGGGCGCACGACAGCGCGCGCTGCTGGAGGCCGAGGGCGTTCCCTTCCGCGGAGATCGGGTCGACATGCGCGTCGCCCGGCTGCCGGAGTTCGGCTGATGTGGGCCCAGAGGGAGATCGTGCTGGCCGCCCGTCCACGCGGGTTTCACCTGATAACGGCCGAGATCGTCGAGGCTCTGCCCGAGCTGTCTGGGCTCGATCTCGGCCTGTTGCACCTGCTGATCCGTCACACGTCGGCTTCGCTGGCCCTCAACGAGAACGCGTCGCCCGACGTCCGGCGTGACTTCGAGACCTGGTCCGATCAGGCCGTGCCCGAGGGCGCGTCGTACTGGACCCACACGCTCGAGGGCCCCGACGACATGCCGGCTCACGTCAAGGCCGCGCTGTTCGGCCCCGCACTGACGCTGCCCGTCTCCCGGGGCCGCCTGGCCCTGGGGACATGGCAGGGGATCTACCTGTGCGAGCATAGATCGGCTGGCGGGCCCCGTTCCCTGGTCGCGACGGCCTGGGGCCAGGACGCCGGCTAGCGTCCGGTCCACACGGGCGCGCGCTTCTCCGCGAACGCGGTCGCGCCCTCACGCGCGTCCTCGGAGGTCATCACCGGCCGCACGATCTCGTCCTGACGCTTGAAGAACTCTGTGTCGGGCCAGTCGACCGAGTCGACCATGACCCGCTTCGTGGCCGCGAGCGCCAGCGGCCCGTTGGCGGCGATCGCCTCGGCCAGCGCGAGCGCTTCGTCCAGTGCCGCCCCCGGCTCGGTCAGCCGGTTGACCAGGCCGAGCTCATAGCCGCGCTCGGCCTCGATCGGGTCCCCGGTCAGGGCCAGCTCCATGGCCAGGTTCCGCGGCAGCGCTCGGGGCAGGCGCAGCAGAGCTCCGCCGGCCGCGACCAGCGAGCGCTTCACCTCGGGGATCCCGAGTCGGGCGCCGCGGGCGGCCACGATCAGGTCGCAGGCCAGCGCCACCTCCAGGCCACCGGCGAGAGCGAATCCCTCGACGGCGGCGATCAGCGGCTTGCTGGGTGGACGCTGGACGATGCCGGCGAAACCACGACCCTCGGCGTGAGGGCGATCGCCGGCCACGAACGCCTTCAGGTCCATCCCCGAGCAGAAGCCCTTGCCGGCCCCGGTCAACACCCCCACGGACAGCGCCGCGTCCCCGTCGAGCGTGTCCAGGGCGGCGGCGATCCCCGCCGCCACGGCGGCGTTGACGGCGTTGCGCTGGTCCGGGCGGTTGATCGTGATCAGGAGGACTCGGTCGCGGCGCTCGGTGAGAACTGGTGATTGATCGTTCATGCCGCGAACAATCGCAAGTCCGGCTCTCGCTCGCCCCGAAGCACGTCGAGATCGACCTCGACGCATTCGATGCCTCGGGCTCCGGCCAGCACTCGCGCCTGGGCCTTGATCGCCTGCGCCGCGAGCACCCCTCGGCACGACCCGAACGCCGGGTCACGGCGGATCCGCTCGAGGTAGCGGGCCAGCTGCTCGACCGCATCGATTCCGGCCACTCGCTTGACCTCGACTGCGACCCACTGCTCGTCGCAGTCGCGGCACATCAGGTCGACCGGACCGATGTCGGTTGGCCACTCGCGCCGCACCAGTCGAAGCCCCTCGCCACACCACTGAGGTTGGTCCGCGAGTAGCTCCTGCAGGTGGGCCTCGACTCCGTCCTTGGTCAACGCGCAGTCCTCGCCGGGCGAGCCCATGTCGTGGTCGGAGTCGGACAGGATCGACGAGATCGAGATCTCGAGCCGGTCCGGGCTCGTCGCCGCCCGCTTGCGCACCACGATTCGCTCGGGCGACTCCTCGATCACCGTTGGCGGCGTCATCCAGTTCAGAGGCTTGTATCCGCCCGCATCGGCATGGACCAGGACCGAGCCGTCCGCCTTGACCATGATCAGGCGTAGGGCCTCGGGGAGCAGAGCGTCGAGCCGTCCGGAGTAACGCACTTGGCAGCGCGCGACGATCAGCCGCATCCCGCCACCCTAAGATCAGTGGCGGACACATGCGCAATCAACTTCGCCCGCTGTTCGATCGGATCGTGATCAAGGAGCTCGACCCGGACCGGGTCCGCCGCTCCGGCCTGCTCGTCCCGCCCGGCTCGGACGAGCCGCCGCCGCAGCATGGGATCGTGCTGGCCGTTGGTCCCGGGTTGGATTGGTGGGACCACGTCGGCGTCGTCATGCCGGTCAAGCCGGGCGACCATGTGGTCTTCCCGGCGTCCGCCGGCACGTGGGTCGAGGTCGACGAGGAGCGCCTGCTGGTCTGCCGGATCGGTGAGCTGCTGGGCGTGCTCGAGCGGGTCGAGGACTGTCCGGGCTGCGGCGGGCGTCCGCTGGCGCCCCACGAGTCCTGCCCGGTCTGCGGCCGGGAGGGGTCGATCTCCGCGCTCTGAGGGCCGCGTCGCGGCCCGGTGTGCGGCTGGCGGCGGTTAGGCCGCCGTTCGCTCGGATAGGGAGCGGGGCCTCGCCGCCTCGGCCCGAGCCAGCAGGTCGGCGACCTCGGCATCCTCTCCGAGGGCCAACGCCCGCTGGCAGGCCTCGATGCACTCGCTGATCCGGTCCGTGCGGGCGAGCGCGTGAGCGTAAGTCGACCAGACGGCGCGCGACTCGGGGTCGAGCCGGGTGGCGGCATCGGCGGCGGAGACCTCGGCCCCGACGTCGCCGTCGAGGTGGTAC
The DNA here is from genome assembly GCA_963704385.1 of uncultured Solirubrobacterales bacterium. Classification (GTDB taxonomy): domain Bacteria; phylum Actinomycetota; class Thermoleophilia; order Solirubrobacterales; family Solirubrobacteraceae; genus Palsa-465. The sequence continues at coordinate 1,279,077 of OY969904.1, read as the reverse complement.
GCGAGCGCCAGGTCGAGCAGCCCGTCGACCGACGGACCGGCCAGCCGCGCTCGTTCGAGCGCGGAAATCGCGCCCTGGCAGTCCATCATCCGCAGTCGCAGGCGGCCGAGCCGCTGCCACGCCGAAGCGTCCAGCGGGGCACGCTGAGCTGCGCGCTCCGCCGCCTCGGCGGCCAGGTCGATCGCCCCCATGTCTTCGTAGATGCGCGAAGCGAAGCGCTCCGGCGTCGGCCGATCGGTGTCGACCCTGGCCCAGTCGCGCACCGCCCGCGCCGCCGCCGGGAGGTTCCCGGCCTGCCAGAACGCCGCGGTCAGCAGCCTGAGCACCATCGGGTTGCTCGGTTCGGCATCGCGCGCGTAAACCAGCCGCTGCGCGGCCAGCTCGGCGTTCCCCTCGGCCAGGGCGTGCTGAGCGGCGGTCATGAAGCGCTGGACGCGATCGGCGGCAGCGTCCGGCTTGGAGAAATCGACGAACTGCATCGATCCGGCCGGGACCGTCCGTACCCCGACCGCGAATCGCACCCGCGCCCATTGCTGCACCTCATCGCCCTCGCCCGAGAAATAGATCCCGGTGACCGTGCCCACACCCCATTCCGGATAGGACACGCAGCGGGCGTAGCGGTGGACCACGGAGTGATCGGGCACGCGTGAGCCGAACGGATCGTGCTTGGCTCGGTCCTCGGCGGCTGCCTTCGCGCGCTGCTCGGCTTCGTACGCGCGCCGCCCGGCGTCCTTACGCGCCCGGCGAGCGGCCGCGGCGGACGCCCTGACCGCGCCCGCGCTGACTCGGCCACCGCGCGCTGACTCGGCGAGCTGCTCGAGCTGGTCGGCGGCCTCGTTGATCGCCTGGAGGTGCCGCTCGTGCTCGTGGCGGCGACCCGGGGGGGCGATGTCCGGGTGCCAGCGCTTGGCCAAGCGCCGCCGCGCCATCTGAACCGTGCGCTGGTCGAAGGGGGCCTCGAGCTCGAGGAGGAAGAGTGAGTGTTCGACGTCGAGGATGCGAGGCATGACCCACTTACGTTAGCGGCGTGACCCATGCTTGCGGCGGCTCGGGACTACAGCTGCAGCGGCTTACCGGCCCTCTCGTGCGCGAGCTCAGGTGCAACAAGTTAGTCTCAATTAGCTTCACTGATAGCCAGCTAACCGTATCCTCGCCTGATGGCAGCTGGTACGGAGCGGCGGAGGCGGAAGGGATCGGGGCTCGTCATCGGAGCCATGATCGCCGGGATCACGACCGCCGGGCTCGCTGCCGGGCTGCTCGCCCTGTTGATCTCCGTGTTCACGGAGGGCAACCCGTGTGCCTCGCCGGCCGGCTCCGGTGAGGTCGTGCTGGGACCGCCGGGGACAGGTCAGCTCGTCGGTGCCACCGAGTACGGCGGACGCGGCGATCCCAGCAGCGGAACCGTCGGCGCCTCGGGGGTGAATCTGCTCGAGCACCCCGACAGCTACGCCGAGCTCGGGGGGTACAGCTTCGAAACCGCGACGGCGATGGGCGGGCTCCCCTACATGACGCCGTTGCGGATCACGTGGGGGAACCGATCGGCGATCGCCTACAAGCGCGACTTCGGCTTCGGCGGTGGGCCGGTGGCCGGGCTGCCGCGGGTCATCGACCTGTGGTGGGAGCTGGCGGGAAGCCTCGGCATCCCATACGAGAACGGTCTGTGGTCGGGACCGGTCCGCATCGAGCGTCCGCCCGACACCGGCGCCGGCAACCTGCTGGGGCAGAGCGCCGAGCAGGCCCCGACGCTCGTGACGGCACCCGCCGGCGCGGAGGACCCTGCGGCCTGCGGCCCCGGCTCGCCGACCGGCGTCCCGCTGACCAGCGGGGATCGCGCGCAGTTGCTGCCCGACGGTCTGGCTGCGGCCCCGGCTGACGCACCCGTGGCGGTCAAGCAGATGATCGCGGCGGGCAACCAGATCGTCGGCAAGCCCTATCTGTACGGCGGCGGGCATGGCCTGCCCCTGTCGGCGGTGGCCCCCGCGTACGACTGCTCGAGCAGCGTCGAGCACCTGCTCTACGGCGCCGGGCTGCTCCCGGTCACCTACGACGCGTCCTCGGGCGCGCTCGAGGCCTTCGGCCAGCCCGGGGTTGGACGCTGGGTGACCCTGTACGCCAGCGCCGACCACGTGTTCATGTACGTGGCCGGGCTGCGCTGGGACACCCATAACGCCGCCGGACCTGGGGATGGAGGCACCGGGATCGGCTGGCACCCCCTGATCCGCAGCTCAGCCGGATTTGTGGCCCGGCACCCGGTGGGGCTATGAGGCTCAGCGCGCGTCTCGCGCTCGTCGGGGCCTGCGCCACCGCGGCAGGCTGCATGGCGACCACTCGCGAGCCGTCGCGGCGTCCGCCGTCTCCACTGGCCCAGGCTCAGGCGACGCACGAATACCCGTCGCCCTCGCCGCCGCGCGAGTCGGTCGCCGGCGGGTCGGCGACACCGCAGGGCGCGATCGTGAACTTCGCCGGCGCCTACATCAACTGGACGCCGCAGACGGTGGCGGAGGACATGCGGACGCTGGCCGCCCGCAGCATCGGGCAGGCGCGCTCGGCCATGCAGCTGGCCGCGGCCCAGACCGCGCGCGACTACGAGCTCGAGCAGGGTGGGATCTCCAACAGCGGCCAGGTCGAGGCCGTCGCCCCGCTCCTCGGACAGCGAGACCAATACGTCGTGGTCACGCGCGAGCTCACAACCGCGACCGCGACGACCGCCTACCAGGGACTGCAGCCCGCCTGGCATCTGACGATCGCCACGGTCACACGGACGCCCTCGGGCCAGTGGGTGCTGAGCGGATGGCAGCCCGAGAGCTGAGCGGGGGAGCTCCGGCCCCGCGGTGCCGAGGCCGCCTTGCCGCTGATCTGGAGGGTCACAGCGCGACGCTTCCTCGCATACGGCGGCATGCCGACGGTGCCCGGTGCGGCTCGGCGTCGGATAGCGACGCCTGCCTGCGCCGGAAGCCGAGGGTGGTCGGAGGTATGCGAGTAAACGTCGGCGGGGCTGAGTCCCAGCATGCGCGCTTACCAGTGACCGCGCGCCGGACACCGTCGTCGAGAGCGGGTGCCCACCATCTGCCCTGTTGTCAGCGGGCCGTGGCGTTCAGGACCACGGCCGCGACGAAGCACACCAGCGCGGCCACGCGCAACGCGACCCCGGCCCGCGCCCCTGGCCGCCCGGTGACCATCCCGGCGATGGCCACGATCATGCAGATGAGGGCGATCAGGGCGAGGACGATGGCGGCGGCGCGCACGGGCCTACATATGAAACCGCCGACGCGTCCGCCTGAGCGGCGGTCCGGCGATGGATCGCACGCGTCTGGCCCGTCCCAACCGAGCGGCCCGGGAGCCTGCCCCGCGGCGCCGCGAAGTTTGCGGCTTTACCGCCGAGGGGTGGCGGCGAAACCCCAAAGTTCGCCCAAGACGCGCGAAACCCGCCGGCCCTCGCGGAGCGAGCCCGAGCGGCGAGGCACGCACGCGGGCGCGGCTCCTATCCTGGGCGGTGACCCGTTCGACGGGGCCTCACGTCCATGTCCAGCCAATACATCTTCAGCACCTATCGGCTCGCCCGCCGCTATCCGCCCGATCGACAGGTGCTCAAGGACATCTCGCTGTCGTTCTTTCCGGGCGCGAAGATCGGCGTGCTGGGCTACAACGGGGCCGGCAAGTCCACCCTGCTGCGGGTCATGGCCGGCCTGGACGCCGACTACGACGGCCAGGCGCAGCTCGCGCCGGGGGCGACGGTCGGGCTGCTGGAGCAGGAACCCGGGCTCGATCCGGCCAAGGATGTGCGCGGAAACATCGAAGAGGCCGTGGCCGAGGTGCGGGCGCTGCTGGATCGCTTCACCGAGCTGTCCATGAACTACTCGGAGGAGAACGCGGAGGAGCTGGGGACCGTCCAGGAGCGAATCGACGCGGTCGACGGCTGGAACCTCGACACGACGCTCGAGATCGCCATGGACGCACTCCGGTGCCCGCCGCCGGACGCCGATGTCTCGACTCTGTCCGGCGGGGAGCGGCGGCGCGTCGCCTTGTGCCGCCTGCTCCTGCGCCAGCCCAATCTCCTGCTCCTCGACGAACCCACCAACCACCTCGACGCCGAGTCGGTGGCGTGGCTCGAGCGCCATCTCCGCGACTACGCCGGGACGGTCGTGGCGATAACCCACGACCGCTACTTCCTCGACAACGTGGCCGGGTGGATTCTCGAGCTCGACCGCGGGCGCGGCATCCCCTACCAGGGCAACTACTCGGGCTGGCTGGAGCAGAAGCGCGCTCGGCTGGAGCAGGAGGCTCGCCAGGAGCGGGCCCGCAAGCGGACGATCGAGCGCGAGCTCGAGTGGGTGAGGCTCAATGCCAGCGCCCGCCGCAACAAGCCCAAGGCACGTCTGAACGCCTACGAGTCGTTGCTCGCGCAGGACTCCGGGGTCAACCTCGACGACGTGCAGATCCACATTCCGGCTGGACCGCGCCTGGGTGAAGTTGTGGTTGAGGCTGAGGGTCTGCGCAAGTCATACGGCGACCGGGTTCTGTTTGAGAACGTGTCGTTCAGCCTCCCTCGGGGCGGGATCGTTGGGGTCATCGGACCCAACGGCGCCGGAAAGACGACGGTGCTGCGGATGATCACCGGCGACGAGCGTCCCGATGCCGGGACGCTGCGCCTGGGCGACAGTGTCAAGCTGGCCTATGTCGATCAGTCGCGCGACCTCAACCCCGACTCGAGCGTCTGGGAGGAGGTCTCCGGGGGCCGGGACCAGATCGCGCTCGGCGATCGGGCGGTCAACAGCCGTGCGTACGTCGCCGGCTTCAACTTCAGAGGCTCCGACCAGCAGAAGAAGGTGGCCAAGCTCTCCGGCGGAGAGCGCAACCGACTGCACCTGGCCAAGCTCCTGCGGGAAGGCGGAAACCTCCTGCTGCTCGACGAGCCGACCAACGACCTCGACGTGGACACGCTGCGCGCGCTCGAGGAGGCGCTCCTCTCCTTCGCCGGGTGTGCGGTGATCGTCTCCCACGATCGCTGGTTCCTGGACCGGATCGCCACCCATGTGCTGGCCTTCGAGGGCGACTCACAGGTGCGCTGGTTCGAGGGCAACTTCGAGGCCTACGAGACCTTCCGGCGCGAGCAGCTCGGCGCCGAGGCCGACCGGCCGAAGCGGATCACCTACAAGAAGCTGGTCCGGGCGTAGGGCGGACGGTGTAGGGTCGCCGGCATGTCGCCGCCGTCCAAGGCCGTCCTGATCACCGGCTGCTCGTCGGGCATCGGCCAGGCCACGGCCTCCAGGCTGGTGGACGACGGCTGGAAGGTGTACGCCACCGCGCGGCGGCCCGAGACGCTGGCCGACCTGAAGAGCAAGGGCTGCGAAACGCTTGCCCTGGACGTCACCGATGAGGCGTCGATGCAGGCTGCCGTGGAGACGGTGTCGGCGGCCGAGGGCGCCGTCGGCGTGCTCGTCAACAACGCCGGCTACAGCCAGTCAGGGGCGGTGGAGTCGGTGCCGATCGAGCTCGCGCGCCGGCAGTTCGAGACCAACGTGTTCGGGCTGTTGCGCATGTGCCAGCTCGTGCTTCCGGGGATGCGCTCCCAGCGCTGGGGCAAGATCGTGAACATCAGCTCGATGGGTGGACGGCTGACCTTCCCAGGCGGGGGTCTGTACCACGCGACCAAGTACGCCGTCGAGGCGCTCTCGGACGCGCTGCGGTTCGAGGTCCGAGGGTTCGGGGTGGACGTGATCGTGGTCGAGCCGGGCCTGATCGTCACCAAGTTCGGCGAGGTCGCCTCCGCCTCGGTGATGCGGGAGGAGGACGGCGGTGCGTACGGTGAGTTCAATCGCAAGGTCGCCGAGATGACCGAATCCGCCTACACCGGACCGATGGCCAGGCTCGGCTCGGGACCTGAGGCCGTCGCCAAGACGATCGCCCGAGCGCTCGGGGCCGACCGGCCCAAGGCGCGCTACCCCGTCACCCCCAGCGCCCATCTGATGATCAATCAGCGGCGGCTGATGCCCGACCGCGTCTGGGACCTGGTGATGCGCACCCAGTTCCCGACACCGGAGGGGTAGGGCTAGGCGTCGCTCGCCGGGCCGTCGCCCGCCGGGCCGCCGCTCGCCGGCCCGTCGCCGAGCTGGCCCTGCAGCCAGCCCTGAAGCTCCCGCGCGTCGCGGGCCACGGCGTCCGCGCCCGACAGCTCCTGCTGGCTGAACAACCCGGTGGCGACGGCCACACAGCGGACGCGGTCGGCCTGCGCGCAGGCGATGTCGAGCGGGGTGTCGCCGATGACGATCGTCGATTCCCGCGGATGCGGTACGCCGATCCGTCCGGCTCGGCGGCGGGCCAGGGCCGGGAGCGCCGCCCGATCCTCGGCGTCTGAGCCGAAGGCGCCCTGGTGGCCGGCGAAGTGGCTGCCGATCCCAGCCCGCGCGAGCTTCAGCCTGGCCACCCCCTCGTAGTTCCCGGTCAGCAGCCCCATCGTGGCGCCGGGCCGAGACGAGCACCAGGCGAGCAACTCGGCCACGCCGGGAAGAACCGTGCCCGAGAGGTCGCTCGGACACAGGCGAGCGTAGGCCAGGCAGCACTCCTCGCGGACAGCGTCGGCCCGCTCGTCGATCCGCTGGGCCGAGACGCCGGCGTCGAGCAGGATCGTCCGCGCGATCTCCGGATCGGTGCGGCCGGCCGGCGCCAGCGGACGGCGCATGGTCCGGACGGGATCGATCGAGTGGACGGCCCTCAGAGCCTCGTACAGCGCGTCACGGTGAGCGTCGGTGGCGCCGGACAGGAGCGTGCCGTCGATGTCGAACAGAAGCAGCAAGCCAGATGCCCGTGCCACCGTACCGCAGGGCGACTCAGCGCTTGAACGACATCCGAGGGGCGAGCAGGTTGGCGAACGCCGCGATCAGTCGGGCGGCGGCGTCGATGTCGTCGAGCGAGACCATCTCGACGGGCGAGTGCATATAGCGGGAGGGCACCGAGACGAGCCCGGTCGGCACTCCCGAGCGGCTGAAGTGGATCGCGTCGGCGTCGGTGCCCGTTCCTCGGCCGAGCGACTCGACCGTGAACGCGATCCCCTGCTGCTCGGCTGCCTCGTGCAGCAACTCGAACACCCGGGGGTGAAGCGAAGTTCCGCGGGCGATCACCGGTCCGGACCCGAGCTTGTGCTCGGTGATCGGCCCGAGCTCTACTCCGGGCTGGTCGGTGGCGAAGGTCAGGTCGACGACGATCGCGACGGCCGGATCGTAGGTGAAGGCGCTCGTCCGCGCCCCGGCGAAGGTCGTCTCCTCCTGGACGACCGCCAGGGCGAAGACTTCTCCCGGGGCCCCACCGTCGGCCGCTACCAGCCGGGCCGCCTCGGCCGCGACATAGCAGCCGACGCGGTTGTCGAGCGCTCGGGCGATGACGCGGTTGTGGCGCAGCTCGACCGGTCCGGCGTCGATCACCGCGACGTCGCCGATCCGCACGAGCTGGCGCGCCTCGTCGCCGTCCTTGGCGCCGATGTCGATGTGGAGGTCCTTGAGCTCGGGAACCTTCTTGCGGTCCTCGTCCTTGAGCAGGTGGATCGGCTTGCGAGCGATCACACCCAGGAGATCGCCGTCTCGGGTGTGGAGGCGCACGCGCTGGCCGACCAGGACCACCGGGTCCCAGCCCCCCACCTCCCCGAACTTCAGATAGCCGTCGGAGTCGATGTGCGAGACGTGCAGCCCGATCTCGTCGATATGGCCGACGATCACCAGCCGCGGGCCTCCCGCCGTCCCGGCCACGCGGGCAAACGAGGAGCCGACGTTGTCCGATCCGACCTCCGTGGCCCACTGCGCACAGCTCTCCCGCCACACCTCCGCCGCGCTCGTCTCGTGACCCGATGGCCCGGTGGCCTCGAGCAGGCGGATGAGCAGTTCGGGTGCCATCAGAAGGCGAAGGCTATTCGGAATCGCACACGGAATGCGCGCCGAGGTGATTCCTATCGTGCCTGATCAACGCCTATGCACGCGTCAGCAGGTCCCTCAGCACGAACTGAAGGATGCCGCCGTGGCGGAAGTAGCGCTGTTCCTTCGGGGTGTCGATCCGCACGATCACCGCGAGCTCCTGGTCATCGGCCTTGATCGTCAGCTCGCGCGGGATCTCCTCGGCGCCGGCCAGGCCCGAGATCGAGAACGTCTCGTTGCCGGTGAGGCCGAGCGAGCGGACGGATTGACCGTCCGTGAACTGCAGCGGAAGCACGCCCATCCCGACCAGGTTGGAGCGGTGGATGCGCTCGAAGCTCTCGGCCAGCACGGCTCTCACGCCCAGAAGCCGGGTTCCCTTGGCCGCCCAGTCCCTCGAGGAACCCGAGCCGTACTCCTTTCCGGCCAGGACCACCAGCGGCACCCCCTCCTTGATGTAGAGCATCGCGGCGTCGTAGATCGTCATCTCCTGGCCGGCGTCTGGGCCGGGGCCGAGGTAGATCGTGACGCCGCCTTCGGTGCCCGGCGCGAGGAGATTGCGCAGGCGGATGTTGGCGAAGGTGCCGCGCATCATCACCTCGTGGTTGCCCCGGCGCGAGCCGTAGGAGTTGAAGTCCTTGGGTGCGACGCCGTGCTCGATCAGGTACTGGCCGGCGGGGCTGTCGCGCTTGATCGACCCGGCGGGCGAGATGTGGTCGGTGGTGACGCTGTCCCCCAGAACGGCCAGCACGCGCGCTCCCTCGATGTCGGCGATCGGCTCGGGCTCGCGCGGAAGCCCATCGAAGAAGGGCGGCCTGCGCACATACGTGGAGCTCTGGTCCCAGGCGAACTGCTCGCCCGTCGGGACCTCGAGCGAGGCCCAGCGAGCGTCGCCCTCGAACACCTCGCCGTAGCTCTTACGGAACATGTCCGACTGGACCGCCTCCTCGATCGTGGCTGCGACCTCCGCTTCGCCTGGCCAGATGTCCCTGAGGAACACGGGGGCGTTGTGGTCGTCGGTGCCGAGCGCCTCCTCGTAGAGGTCGATGTCCATCGTTCCGGCGATCGCGTAGGCGACGCACAGCGGCGGCGAGGCCAGGTAGTTCATCTTCACGTCGGGGTTGATCCGGCCCTCGAAGTTGCGGTTGCCGGATAGCACCGATACCACCGCGAGGTCCTGGTCACCAACGACCTCTGAGATCTCCTCGGGCAGCGGACCGCTGTTGCCGATGCAGGTCGTACACCCGTAGCCCACGAGGTTGAAGCCGAGTGCGTCGAGGTAGTCGGTCAGCCCGGCGCGGTCGAGGTACTCGGTCACCACCTTCGAGCCCGGGGCCAGCGAGGTCTTGACCCACGGCTTGACCGTCAGGCCCTTCTGAACGGCGTTGCGGGCCAGGATCCCCGCGCCGATCATCACAGAGGGGTTGGAGGTGTTGGTGCAGCTGGTGATGGCCGCGATCACCACGTGGCCGTGGTCGAGCTCGGTCCGGGTTCCGTCGGCCAGCGTGACGGGCGCGCTGGCCCGCGGGCGCTCGGCCACCTGCGCGGCTCCCGGCCCTCCCCTCGGCTCGTGTCCTTCCCCGTTCAGCACGTAGGTCGACACCGGGTCGCTGGCTGGGAAGCTCCCGGCATCCGCCTGGTCCTCGGGGTCCTCGTCGGGCAGGTACCCGTCCAACGCCAGCCGGAACGCGGGCTTCGACTCGGTCAGAGCCACTCGATCCTGGGGGCGCTTGGGCCCGGCGATGCTGGGCACGACGTCGGCCAGGTCGAGCTCGAGCGCCTCGCTGAACGTCGGCTCCTCGGACCGTTCGTCGTGCCAGAGGCCCTGCTCCTTGGCGTAGGCTTCGACGAGCCCGATCAGCTCCGGGGGCCGCCCCGAGAACTCCAGGTAGCGCAGGGTCTCGGCGTCGATCGGGAAGATCGCGCAGGTGGAGCCGAACTCGGGCGACATGTTGCCGATCGTCGCCCGGTCGGCCAGCGGGAGGTTGGCCAGGCCGGCGCCGTGGAACTCGACGAACTTGCCCACGGCGCCGTGGCGCCGGACCATCTCGGTGACGGTCAAGACCAGATCGGTGGCCGTGGCGCCCTCCTGGAGCTCCCCGGTCAGCTTGAAGCCGATCACCTGCGGGATCAGCATCGACATCGGCTGCCCGAGCATCGCCGCCTCGGCCTCGATCCCGCCGACGCCCCAGCCGAGCACCCCGAGCCCGTTGATCATGGTCGTGTGCGAATCGGTTCCGACGAGCGTGTCCGGATAGGCCCGGGGTGGGCGGGAATCGGATCGCTCATCCACGAACACCACCCGCGCGAGGTACTCGAGGTTGACCTGGTGGACGATCCCGGTGTCGGGCGGGACCACGCTGAAGTTCCGGAACGCCCCCTGCCCCCAGCGCAGGAAGGCATAGCGCTCCATGTTGCGTTCGAACTCCAGCTCCGCGTTTCGCTCGAAGGCCAGCCGCGTTCCGAACACGTCGACCTGGACCGAGTGGTCGATCACCAGCTCGGCCGGGGCGAGCGGGTTGATCTTGGCCGGGTCCCCGCCCATCTCCCGCATGGCGTCGCGCAGCGCGGCCAGATCGACGACCGCGGGCACGCCCGTGAAGTCCTGCATCAGGACGCGCGCCGGGGTGAACGCGATCTCCTTGCTCGGCTGGTCCCTCGCGTCCCACGTGGCCAGCGCCTCGATGTCCGCCGCCCGCACCGACTCTCCGTCCTCGGTGCGCAGGAGGTTCTCCAAGAGGACCTTGAGGGAGAACGGGAGACGGGCCACGTCGTAGGTGGACTGAAGCGCATCCAGCCTGAAGATCTCGAATGAGCGATCGCCAACGGTCAGCGTTCCCCGGGTGTCGAAGCTGTTCATCCCGTCAACTCTACGACGACTCCCTGGTTCGCCGCACCGCGTCCTCGAACGCCTGCTCCCACCGCGGGGCGGCGGTTTCGATCGTCTGCGTCGCGGCCCAGGCCCGGGCCTGCTTGGCGAGGCGCCGGCGGCGGAGCGGATGCTCGATCAGCTCCCGAAGCGCGGGCTCCCAGTCGCCGACGCGGACCAGCCGCCCGCCTTGCTCGGGCCCGAGGTCCGCGTACGGACCGACCGGCGAGGCCAGCCACGGGACGCCCAGAGCGGCGTACTCCTTGAGCTTGACGTTCGAGCGAGCCGCATTGAACGGGCTGTCGGCGAGCGGAGCGATCCCGATATCGAAGGCGGCGGCGGCATGAAGCAGGCTGGCGAAGTCGGAGCGCTCGAGGTGGAAGTAGCGGTGGTGCGCCAGCCGCAGGTCGTGGCCGATCACGGCGACGCGCAGCTTCGGGAATTCGTTCAGCAGGCGCAGGAGCACGTCGCCGATACCGAGCCGGGAGTCGTCGACCGCGTGCTCGAGCCCGGCGATCCAACCCACGACCAGCCCTTCGTGCCGGCGAGGCCTCTGGGCCGTGAACTCGGCCGGCAGGTAGTTCTCGATCACCTCGACGTGGCCGGCCCCGCTCTGGCGGTAGCGCTCGGCGAGGACGGGGCTCGGGGTTGTCACCAGCGCGGCTCGACGTGCGGCCCGGGCCGTGGCCGTGAAGTCGCGGTGACCACGCAGTCCTCCGAGCTGCTTGTAGCTGGGGCTGTCGCGCGGGATCGCTGCCAGGTCGTCGTCGTTGTCGTAGCTGGTCGCGACGGCGCTGCGGCGAAGCTGTGCAATAAGCGAGTCGGCGGCGGGTCCGTGCTGGCGATGCATGTGCACGAGGTCGCAGCCCGACAGCTGTGCGAGCCGATCGCCCGCCTGTGGCCAGACGATTTCGTGTCCGCGCTGAGCGAGCGCGCGCAGGGGGATGATGCAGCGGTAACGGGAGTTCGGCAACGTCGGGTCGTACAGCGTCCCGATTCGCACGGGCGGTGCTAGCGCACCCTGAACGGGATGGCGTCACTCACATCGACGAGCTTCTTGCCGCGACGGACCTGGAGCACGAGCTCGTACTGCCCCTTCTTGAGGCGATTTCCAGCCACCTTGCGGTCCCAGCGCAGCACGACGTGGCCCTTGGCGTGGTGTCCGAACTGGACGACCCCTACGCGTTTGAGCTTGGGCAACTTGAACCGATGCGAGGCAGCCAGGGTGACCAGGCCGCGCTGGACCGCCGGCAGGGCGGTCCCGGCTCGCTGGAGCCTGAACACCTCCAGGCTGATCGTCGCCGGACGCGTGAGCGCGAACGTGATCAGACCGTGGGCGTTGATCACCAGGCTGCTGAGCGTGACTGGGCTGAACAGATGGAAGTACTCACTCGAGCCGAGGATCGCCGCGGTCACCTCCTGGTCGCTGACCCCCTGGGCGATCTGCCCGGCCCAGAACGATTGCTCCGCGCCGGTGGGCGCGCGCCGCAACAGCTGCAGGTAGAGGCCCCGAACGTAGTCGTAGCGGTACTCCGACGAGGACAGCACCGCCCCGGCGATTTGCCCGTCGGTCGATCCGCCGCCGAGCTCGGCCAGCCAGCCGGCGGTCTCGATCCCGGAGGGCATGCGACCGAGCAGGTCGCAGTAGAGGCCGTCAATGAATGTCTGGCTGGTGCCCCCGGTGTGCATCTCGAACTCTGGACTACCGAGCACCGTCTGCTGGAGCTCCTCGTCAGTTTCTCCGAGCGTGAGAGCGTTCAGGTCTGCGTTTAGCTCTGCTGACGACGGCGTCCGCCCGAGATAGCTCTCATACAGGGAGGCCACATAGTTCGCCTCGTAAGCCGGCGTGGTCAGGAAGTCGAGCGCGACCTGTTCGCGCGTCGCGCCGTCGCCCAGGAGGTTCGTCCAGAACGTGAGGCCCGCTCGGTCGACCGCGCGACCCAGGAGGTCGTGGTACAGGGCGTCGACGAATCGGGCGTCGGGGGTGGGCCCGGTGGCCGCGAAGCGCGGGGCGGCGGTGCTCGGCAACGATGGACAGGGAGGGGTGGGCGGAGGTGTCGGCGTCGGGGTCGGTGTGGGGGTCGGCGTCGGAGTGCACGGATTGGGCAGGTTGTTGACCCCGGCGTCGCCGCTGGGAAGAAAGACCGGCATCGAGAGAGCGGCGCCCGACACTGAGACCGTTCCGGTTCCGTCGCCGGACGAGTTGACCTGGACCTCGCTCTCGTTGCGGAATTGCAGCTTGGCCACCTGGCCGGTGCACGAGCCGGCGAACGCGTTGGCGTCGACTGCGCTGTTCGGCGGGGCGCCCGAGATCGTGATCGGGTACGTGAACCCGCCGGTGGTCGGGCTTGGGGCGCCCGCGATCAGCGTCATGCTCTGGCCGCCGGTGATCAGCTGGGAGTACCCGCCGATCAGCGAGGTCCCCTGGACCTGGTTGGCGGCCTGGCCGGCGTCGACGGTGACCGTGTTGTTCCCGCCGGCGATCACGCCGCCGACGACCGCGTCGTTGGATGTCCCGCCCGAGAACTGGACGCCCACGTCACCGTTCAGCACCAGGCTGCCGTTCGCATCGGTGCCGATGTCGTTGTTGATGAGCACGTCGAGGCTCCCGGCGGAGACCATCACGCCATCGCCCTTGTTGCCCGAGATCAGGTTCCCGGAGCTGACGGTGGTTCCGCCGATCGTGTTGTTGGCCCCGCCGTTGATGAGTACGCCGTCGCCGCCGTTTGGGATCGCGGAGTCGCCCGCGCTGTTGGTGCCGATGGTGTTGCCGAGCACGATGTTGTCGCTGCTGCTGATCGTCAAGCCATCGCCGGCGTTGCCCGAGATCAGGTTCCCGGAGCTGACGGTGGTTCCGCCGATCGTGTTGTTGGTCCCGCCGTTGATGACCATGCCGGCGCCGCCGTTGGGGATTGCGGAATTGCCGATGGTGTTGCCGAGGACGATGTTGTCGCTGCTGCTGATCGTCAAGCCATTGCCGGCGTTGCCCAGGATGAGGTTGGCGGAGCTGACGGTGGTGCCGCCGATCGTGTTGTTGCTCGATAAGACGTTGAGCCCGGCCCCGGGCGCGCCGGTGATCGTCAGCCCGGTGACCGTGCTGCCGCTGCTGCCCGAGCTGTTTGCGGTGGCCGCCTCCAGGTCGAGGCCATCGCCCGCCGCTGTGAACGTGTCCTGGATCGTCATGCCCGTGCCGTTGAGGTCGGCCGGAAAGGTCATTTGCAGGGGGCTGCTTGTCACGATCGTCATTGGCGCCGTGCTGGGCGCGAGCTCGATCGTGTTTGGCCCCCCGTTGGGGTTCCCGCTGTTTGAAGCGGCGATCGCGGCACGCAGGGACCCGGTGCCTGAGTCGTGGTCGTTGGAGACGTAGAACGTTCCCGCCCACGCCAGCGCCGCAGGCGCTCCGAACATCGCCAGCGCCGTGGCGACGATCAGCAGTGCTGAGCGCTTGACCGCGGCGACGAAGCGCTCCTTGCGCGGCGGCTCCTGCACCAGGCCGAACAGGACCGCCCGCTCCCGCTCGTACGCAGCGGCCAGATCTCTAGGTATACGCGCGCCCAAACCGTTCCCCCAGTGCATCCGGATCCTACGCTCGCCGAGCAGGGGTTTCAACCCAGCGGGGGCATGGTGCGCGCGCCCGGGCGGGAAGCGGTCACCTGGACGCGCGCTGATGGCCGGGCGCTCCTACAACCCTCTTAGATCGGTCTTCGCGCGGGCTTCGACACGGTCCCGATTCTGGCCGGGCAAGCAACGCTCCAAGCCCCTCAGGAGGCAGACATGAAGCTCCCGCACCCCGTCCTCACGCTCTTCACCCTCGCGGCGATCGGTGCGATCGCGCTCGCCGGCGCGTACGCCGAAACCCATCGCGTGCCCGATCAGCCCTAGACATGAGCGCGCTCACTGACACCAGCTTCCGGGGGGCCGACGACCGGTTGCGCCTCGCTCCGGCTCGTCAATTGGTCGACGTCGAGATCGTGATTCCGGTCTACAACGAGAAGCGCGTGCTCGAAGGCTCAATCCGCCGGCTGCACGCCTTCCTGTCCCACGGCTTTCCGTTCTCGTGGCGGATCGTGGTTGCCGACAACGCGAGCGTCGACGGGACCTACGCGGTCGCCCGGCGCCTGAGCTACGAGCTGGCTGGCGTCGAGACGATCCGGGTGAGAGCCAAGGGCCGCGGTCGGGCCCTGCGGGCAGCCTGGTCGTCCGGCCAGGCCCGCGTCCTGTGCTACATGGACGTCGACCTGTCGACCGATCTCGGCGGCCTGCTGCCGCTCGTCGCGCCGTTGCTGTCCGGTCATAGCGACCTGGCGATCGGGACGAGGCTTCACCGCGATGCCCGGGTCCAGCGGAGCCTCCGGCGCGAGCTGATCTCCCGGTGCTACAACCGGCTGCTGCGGGTCATGCTGCGTGTCCGCTTCAGCGACGCGCAGTGCGGCTTCAAGGCCATTCGGGCCCAGCGGGTCCGCGAGCTGCTGCCGCTGGTCGCCGATCAGGAGTGGTTCTTTGACACCGAGCTGCTCATCCTCGCGCAGCGGGGCGGCCTGCGGATCCACGAGATCCCGGTCGACTGGGTCGAGGACGGCGACTCGAAGGTCCGGATCGTGCCGACCGCGCTCGCCGACCTGCGGGGTGTCGTCCGCCTCCTCTTACACCGGCCTTCGCCTCGCCTTACGCCGGTCTCAACGCCCTACCCCATCCTCGCCCCATGACGTCGGGATCGGTGTCCTACGCCCGCCCCTGGACGTCGCGCCTGCGCGCCCGCGAGCGCTTGCGCGTGGATCGACTTCTCGCCCGTCCGGAGCTCCTGGGGCTGGTGGCCCTGACCGGCGTCCTGGACCTCTGGAACCTGAGCATCAACGGCTGGGCGAACACCTACTACAGCGCCGCCGTGCGCTCGATGAGCACCAGCTGGCACGACTTTCTGTTCGCGTCGCTGGACAAGAGCGGGCTGATGACCGTCGACAAGCCGCCGCTCGCCCTATGGGTCCAAGCGTTGTCGGTGAGAGTGTTTGGCTTTCACCCCCTCAGCATCCTGGTCCCCGAGGCCCTGATGGGGATCGCCGCCGTGGGCCTGCTCTACGACCTCGTTGCGCGCCGGTTCGGCCGTGCGGCGGGGTTCGTCGCCGGTCTCGCCCTCGCGACCACGCCGATCACCGTCGCCGTCGCTCGGCACAACAATCCCGACGAGCTTCTCGTCCTCTGCTCGGTGGCGGCGCTGTGGGCCGCGTTGCGCGGACTGGACACCGGCAAGACGCGCTGGCTCGTGCTCTGCGGAGCCCTGATCGGCCTCGGCTTCGAGACCAAGATGGCGGTCGCGCTGATGATCGTCCCGGGAATCGCCGCGGCCTGGATGTGGGTGGCGCCCCGCGGGCGCATGAAGGCGTTTCGCCAGCTGCTGGCGGGCGGAATGGCCCTGGTCCTCACCGGCGGCGCCTGGCCTCTATTGGTCACGCTGACGCCGGCGGCCGACCGGCCCTGGATCTCGGGGACGGCCGACAACAGCATCTGGTCGCTGATCTTTGGCTACAACGGCCTCAGCCGCGTCGCCGGCCAGTCCGGCGGCCCAGGCGGCAACGGCGGCTTCGCAGGCACCATGTTCGGTGGGCCGACCGGCGTGTTCCGCCTGCTCGGGTCCGCGCTCGGCGACCAGGCGGGCTGGCTGTTGGGGTTCTCGCTGGTTGCCGGGGTGGCGCTTCTCGTCCTCACCCGGCTGCGTCGCCGCGATTCGCGCACTGGGTGGCTGATCGCGATCGGCGGAGCGTTCGTGGTCAGCGCAGTGGTCTTCAGCTTCGCGCGCGGGATCTTCCATCCCTACTACGTGTCGTTCCTGGCCCCGTTTGCCGCCGCGCTCGTCGGCGCCGGCGCCGGGCTGATGCTCCCGCGCCGCTTCGGCGGTGTGGGTGAAGGACGATCGGCGCGCGCGATCGCGCCGCTGGCCATCGCCGGCGGGGCGGTGACCGAGCTGGTTGTGCTCGGGGAAACCGGCGGAGCGCTGTCGTGGGCCGTGCCGCTGGTGATCGTCGCTGCATCAGGCTGCGCGGCCGTGCTGGCTCTCAGAATTGACGCCCGCCCGCGGGCGGCGCTGGTCGGCGTCGCACTGGCGGCGCTCCTGGCCGCGCCCGCGACGTGGGCCGCCGAGACGCTCGGTCACGCCACCAGCTCGACGTTCCCCATGGGCGGGCCGGCGAGCGCATCCGTCGGCGGCGGTGGTCCGGGCGGACCGCCCGCGGCGCTCGGCGGCCGCGGGAATGGCACCTCCGCTCCGGGCTTCGGGGCTGGCGGCGCGCTGCGCCCGCCATCCGGCGGCGGCGCGTTCGGCGGCCGGCCGAGGACGGGCTTCGGCGGTCCCGGAGCGGCCACGGCCCGCGGCTTGCGCGGCGCCGGCCCGGGCGGGCCCGGCGGTGGCTTTGGCGGTGACAGCGCCGAGCTGACCGCCGCGGTTCGCTACGCCGCCTCGCACGGCGGAGGGACGATCGGCGTCGCCTCCCAGAGCAGCGCGGCCGCCGTTATCCTGTCTTCGAACGGAAATGTCGCGGGGCTTGGCGGATTTTCAGGGCGCGAGAGCTCAGTCAGCGCGAGCTGGCTGGCCATGGAGGTGCGCGCCGGTCGTCTGCGCTGGCTCTTGGTCGACAGCGGTCAGGGCGCCTCGCTTCCGGGTGACACGCGAACCGGAAGCCAGGACGCGTTCAACATCGCCGAGCGTGTCGCCCGGGCGGCGACGTTCACGACGACCGGGGGGACCAAGGTGACGATGTACGACCTCCGCGGCCGCGCCTCGGCCATCCTCCAGGCGGCGCGAGCGTGATGGCCCGGCGACCGTTCACCGGTGCGCTCGCGGCGGCCGCCGCGCTGGCCTGCGCGCCGGCTGCGCTCGCCGACACCGCCACCAGCTCGAACTGGGCCGGCTATGCCATCCATGGCCAGGGGGTGTCGTTCCGCAGCGTGCAGGGAACGTGGACCGAGCCCACCGCGACCTGCACCCCGGGGATGAGGACCTACTCCTCATACTGGGTCGGCCTGGGTGGCTACAGCGAGAGCTCGCAGGCCCTCGAGCAGATTGGCACCGAAGTCGATTGCAGCGCGGCCGGTCAGGTCCATTCCACCGCCTGGTATGAGCTTGTGCCGGCGCCCTCGACGCAGTTGCGGCTGACCGTTCGGCCCGGCGATGTGATGACCGGGCGGGTCTCGGTACGAGGCGACCGGGTCACGGTCTCGCTCTTGGACCACACCCGGAACCGCGGCGTGACCAAGACCGTGACCGATTCCCAGCTCGATTTGACCTCTGCGGAGTGGATCGTCGAGGCCCCGTCGGCGTGCTTCGGCGCCAACGTGTGCCAGACCCTGCCGCTGGCGGACTTCGGCTCGGCCACGTTCCACGCGGCGCGGGTCCGGACGACGACGGGCCAGAGCGGGTCGATTTCCAGTCCCCGTTGGCACATAACGAAGATCAAGCTCGTCCCGCAGAGTCGGCACTTCGTGATCGACGCCGGTTCGGGAGTGGTGGGTGACGCGACCCCGTCCGCGCTTACCCCCAACGGCCGTTCCTTCAAGGTCGCGTACTCCCAGGCCTCGATTACGGTTTCGCCGGCGTTCGCCAGGCGTGGCTCGACGGTGCGCGCAATACTTCCCGAGTGGGGCGGCTTACCCGGATCGTGATCTGCCTGACGGCGGCGCTGGTCGTCGGGCTGACGGCGGCCCGTGGCTCGTTCGCCCAAGGCACCAATACCTCTGCCGGCGATCAGCAGTACATCGATCCGCTGACCAACACGAACACAACCAGCACCGCGCCGAGCGCGCAGCCGTCCAGCTCCTCACCCACCACGCCGAGCACCAGCGCGCCGACCCCGTCGCCCACTGGCGCCGCTGGTGGCAGCGCCAGCTCTCCGTCGCCCGGACCGTCCTCGGGGAGCTCCGGAACCCTTCCCTTCACCGGCCTCAACGTCGAGGCTCTGGTCGTGGTCGGGATCGGGCTGATCGGTGGCGGACTGGTGCTTCGCCGCGCCATAGGGTCGCGGTGATCGTCCGCTCCTGGCTGGCCGCCGGCGCGGTCGTGGCGGCCCTCGCCGTCATGCCAGGGTCTGTGGCCGCCGCCGCGGCCAGGGCCTCAGGCGGCACGCCGCAGGCCACGTCCACGCCGGTCCCCCGGGGCTTCGTCGGGATCGTGGTCGATGAGCCGACCTGGCCCGACCCGTTCGTCGACATTCAGCAGCAGCTGGACGTCATGGTGGCCAGCGGCGTTGAGAGCGTGCGTGTGGTGTTCGATTGGTCGAATGTCCAGCCCTACCAGAGCTGGGCGGACGTCCCGTCGGGCAACGCCGCCCAGTTCGTCAACGTGGGCGGGATCCCGACGAACTTCACCTCGCTGGATCAGCTCGTCGGCCTGGCGGCGCAGCGGGGGCTGACCGTGCTCCCGATCATCCTGAACGCTCCGAGTTGGGACGGACAGAGCTACCCGGGGGGGACCGTTGCGCTCCCCAAGACGCCCGGGCCCTACGCGGCGTTCGCCAAGGCGCTGGTCGAGCGCTATGGCCCGAAAGGGACCTTCTGGGCCGCCAACCCCTCGATCCCCAAGGTCCCGATCGAGATGTGGCAGATCTGGAATGAGCCGAACATTCCCGCCTTCTGGCCGCCCCAGCCCTACTACTCGCGTTACATCGCCCTGTTGCGGGCCGCCCACAACGCGATCAAGAGCGCGGACCCGACGGCCAAGGTGGTGCTGGCCGGGCTGCCCAACTACTCGTGGATCGAGCTCGCGCGCCTGTATCAGCGCGGAGCACGCAACCTCTTCGACGTGGTCGCCGTGCACCCGTACACCCGCACTCCGAAGGGGGTGGTCACGATCCTCACCTACGTCCGCGAGGAGATGGAAAAGGCCGGCGATGCCGCCAAGCCGATGCTCGCGGATGAGATCAGCTGGCCCTCGTCGCTCGGCCACACGATCCACACCGTGGGCTTCGACTTCGCCACGACCCCGGCCGGCCAGGCCCGCAACATCGGCAAGCTCCTGCCGCTGCTGGTGCGCGATCGCGTCCGCCTCGGACTGGCCGGCTTCTACTACTACGACTGGGCTGGTCTCGACCGCGACGGCTACCTGGCCTTCGACTTCGCCGGCCTGTTCCACTTCACCGGGGGGCAGTTCGTGGCCAAGCCCGCGTTCGACGTCTTCCGCCGCAACGCCCTGGCCATGGAGGGCTGCCGCTCGAAGGGCCCGCTGGCCACTGATTGCGTGACGCTCGGCTCCTAACCAGCCCCGCGCCCGCGGTCAGGCGCACAGCGGGAGGGTCGCGGCGGGCGCCCCAGCCTCGGCCAGGCCCGCGGCAAACGCCTGGCTGTCGGGCGTCGAGCCGCCCGCCGGCGAAGCGATCCCGAACCAGTCCTGGGCGTTGGTGGGGTCGCGCTCGGGGGTCACCCACGTGTACAGGAGCACCTCGGCGATGCCGCAATCGGTGTGGCCGAGCGCGGTCAGCGTCTGCGTGATGTACGCCGGACGCCGCGACGCCGCGGCCCAGTCCATGGCCCCCGGGGGAAGCGTGGTCCAGCCGAACTCGGTGACGTACAGCGGGACAGCTCCCAGTCCCAACGAGTCGAGCGCGAGCCGAGCCGCCCGCACGGCCCCGAGCACGGCTAGCGGGTTCGCCCCGTATGGATGGATGCCGACTCCGTCGATGTGACCGCGCAGCTCGGGGCTCGCCGACAGCAGCTCCGGCATGAACGTCGCCGGGTGGGTGAGACCGCCGATGATCACCCGGGCTTCCGGTTGGACCGCGTCGATCGCGTCACGGGCGAGCGCGTACAGGTTGGCGTAGGCGTCGGCGTCGGGCGTGGGCGACCAGAAGGCGGGGTTGTCGGGCTCGTTCCAGATCTCGTAGGTGTCAACCGGCTCGGGCGGAAGGCTCGGGTGGCCGGCCCAGAACGAGCCCCCCGGGCCGTACCTGCCGGCCAGCGCCGCCGCATAGGCGGCGAAGTCGCTCGCCCGGGCGGGCGGGGAGTGGTCCTGCCCCGGGATCGATTGGGCCCATGCAGCGGAGTAGTCGACGATCGGAAGCCATCTCAGCCCATGCGCCGCCAGCGCGCCGGCGATCTGATCGTCGAACCCCCAGTCGTAGTGATGCACGCCCCCGACCGGCGGCGACGGCTCGGTCGCCTCCCACAACGCGTCGCTGCGTACGACCGTCGCCCCGGTCTGCCGGAGCGCCGCGATCTGCGCGTCGATCTGGGCCGGGGTGTACGCGCGGTGGTTGAACAGCAGGCCTGTGTTGACGCCGAACTGCTCCGTGGCCGGAGGCGGCTGGGCGGGAAGCGGCCCGGCCCGCGTCGGGACGGGGTGGCCGCCGGGCGGGCCGGCCCTCGCCGGGACGGGGCGCCCACCGCCCGCCGTCAGCAGCGCGGTCCCAGCGACGGCGAGCGCGATGACGAGGGCCGCCCCCCCGATCACCACTCGCCGCCGAGTGTGGCTGTCGGATGTGGGCCTTCGGTCCGGGGTTGCCTGTGGTTTGCTCACAACGGCCGGCCGCGCCGAAATGGACAAGGGATGAGGCTGGTCGAGAAACGGGAATATATGGCTCGCTTCTCGACCAGCCTCCGGGTCCAGTGTGTGCCTCGCACCATGCGTCTCCCGCCCTCGGGGCGGCGGCACAACCGGGCGCCTAACCTCCGCGCCGCCGCGCGACCACCAGCGCCTCCAGCTGGCGTCGCTCGCGGGCTGCCGGTCGCCCGATCGCCCGCTTGGCCACGGTCCGAGAGGCGAAGGTCAGGGCCTGGCTGGCGTCGTCCAGGGCGAGGCGACCGGTTCCGAGGCGCCGGCCGATCGTGTCTCGGCGGGCCCGGGCCAGCCGCTCGTAGGGCTCGCCGCCGAAGGCCGGGCCGGTCGAATGCGCGCCGTGGTGAACGACGCGGGCAGCGGGACAGAACCAGGTCCGCACTCCGTCCTGCGCGGCCCGCAGCCCGAGATCGAGGTCCTCGCCGTACAGGAAGATCCGCTCGTCGAACGGGCCCAGGCGGACCAGGGTCTGCGTGCGGCCGACCAGCGCGCATCCGACCGCCCACCCGACAGGGCGCGGAGTGCGGGCCCGCCAGGGATCGAGACGCCGGGCGAGAACCGAAGGCAACACGGTCGGGGAGATCAGCGATCGGATCAGCTCGGCCGGCGATCCGGGGACTGGGTGGACGGAGTCCTGGCGCGAGCCGTCCCCGGAGAGCACGAGCGGGGCCAGCAATCGCTCGGCGCCTCCGGCCTCAAGGGCCGTCGCGACGAGGGCCAGCAGCGAGTCGTCGACGAGCTCGACGTCGGGGTTCAGCAGCGCGGTCACCGGTGCGCTCACCCGAGCCACGCCGTGGTTGGCCGCGCGGCCGAAGCCGACGTTCTGATCCAGGGCGATCACCCGCGCCGAGCGCGATCGGGCGATGGCCACCGTGCCGTCCGATGAGGCGCAGTCGACCACGAGCACGCGCACCCCGGACAGGTGGCGCTCGACGGAGTCGAGCAGGCAACCCAGGGCCCAAGCCGAGTTGTAGGTGACGGTGACCAGCTCGAGCGAGTCTCGCGCGCCGGTGCGTTCGGCCGACCCGGGTGCTCGGCGCGGCGGCCGCGCGCCGCGGGCCCGAGCGACCGCCCGGGTCCATCGCTCGCGGGCGGCGGCAGCGTCGAACTGAGACCTGGCCCGCTCGCGACCGGCGGCGCCCATCCGAGCAGCCAGCGGGGGGTCGGAGACCAGCCGGACGAGCGCGTCGGCGGCCCCCCGGGCGTCGCCCGGGGGGTACAGGAGCCCGCACGAGCTGTCGACGATCTCGGCCGGCCCGGCGGCAGCGGGGACGATCGCCGGGCGGCCGGCGGCCAGGGCCTCGAGCGCCGCGATCCCGAACGGCTCCCGCTCGGCGCAGTGCAGCAGACAGGTGGCCCTGGCCAGCTCGGCGGCCGGGTCGTCGGACGGCCCGGCGAGCTCCACGGCCCCGGCCAGGTCCGGCTCGCTGGCCCGGGCCTGGATCGCGGCCGTGACCCGGTCCCGCGCTTGGTCGATCGGCGCGCCGACGAGACGCAGATGAAGATCCGGGTGGTGGCGACGAGCGAGGGCCACGGCGTCCAGGGCCAGGTCCGGCCGCTTCCACGGAACGAGCGCGCCCAGGACAAGCACCTCGGGCGGCTCAGCCGGCGGGGCAACGACGCCGAACCGCTCCAGGTCCACGCCCGGAGGGACGACCTCGAGTCGGCCGTCGAGCCGGCCGTGGGGATCCAGGTCGCCGGCCACGGCGCGCGACGGGACGGTGACGACGCCGGCCCGCGCGGCGGCGCCCCGCACCAGCCACCCGATTGCCGGCCCGGGCAGCAGGTCGTTGTGCTGGAACACGGTCGCGGGACGCAGCCTCGGGCCCAGAATCAGGGCCAGGGCCGAGCGCATCCCCCACACGACCACGAGGTCGGGATCCAGGTTGGCCACCAGCGCTCGGAGCTCGCGGGCGTGGCCCACCAGCCGGTAGCCCGAAAGGAGGCGGTCGCTTAAAGCTCCTCGCACCTCGAGGCTGCGGGTGGGCACCGGCAACACGCGCAGGCCACGCGCGCGCGCGGCCTGGGCCAGCTCGCCCTCGGGGCAGGCCAGGCACCGCTCTCCGTCCAGCGTCGACGCCCACTCGACCAGGAGCCGTTCGGCGCCGCCGAGCGATCCGGAATAGCTGGCGAACAACACCACTCTGAGCGCGAGGCTATCTGGGCCGGCCCGAGCCCATCTGGACCGCACCCAACTTTCTGGACTCGCGGGGAGTGGGGGGCATAGACTCACCCGATGGGGGCGTTGTCGATCAGCAACCCGGACGGCGCAGCGAACGGGTCCGGACAAGCGCGCCGGGTTGCGCTCGTCCACGACTTCCTGCTCGACATTCGCGGGGCCGAGCGGGTGTTTCTGGAGCTGTGCGGGATGTGGCCGCAGGCCGAGGTCTTCACGACCGTCTACGACCAGGAGGGGACCGAGGGGCGCTTCGCCGATCGCACGGTTCGGACCTCGTTCCTGCAGCGGCTGCATCCGTCGGCACGCACGTTCCGGGCCTTCCTGCCGCTGTACCCGGCGGCCATCGAGTCGTTCGACTTCGAGCCTTTCGACCTGGTGATCTCGAGCTCGTCGGCGTGGGCGCACGCGGTTCTGTGCGACGAGCGCTCGGTCCATGTCAGCTATTGCCACAACCCGTTCAGGTACGCGTGGAATGACCGTCACCGGACCCTGGCCAGGCGCCGCGACCCCGTCAGCCGTGCGTTCCTGCGCAGCGTGCTGCGCCGGTGGCGCGAGTGGGACTGGGTCGCCGCGCAGCGCACGAGCCGGTACATCGCCAACTCGCGGACCACCCAGGCGCGGATCCGCGCCTACTTCGGCCGCACGAGCGCGATCGTCTACCCGCCGGTCGACACCGGGCGTTTCGCTCCGGGACCGGTTGGAAGCCACTATGCGGTCGTCTCCGAGCTGATGGCCCATAAGGACATCGAGGTGGCGATCCGAGCCTTCAACAACCTGAGACTTCCGCTGATCGTGATCGGGGACGGCCCGGACTTCCGGCGCCTGCGCACGCTGGCCGGACCGAACGTGCAGTTCGCCGGCCGGCTCCCGGACGCGGTCGTGGCCGCCATCCTGCAGGGCGCTCGAGCTCTGATCATGACCGCCGTGGAGGAGTTCGGGATCGTGGCCGTCGAGTGCCAGGCCGCCGGACGTCCGGTGATCGCCCGTCGGGGCGGCGGTGCGCTGGAGACGATCATCGACGGGGTGACCGGATGCTTCTGGGCCGGAGGGGCGCGCGAGCTCGCCGATGCCGTACTGGCCTTCGACGACGCCGCGGTCGATCCCGAGGCCTGTGTGGGCAACGCCGCGCGCTTCGACGCTCAGGTCTTTCGCCGTCGGATGCTCGCCGAGGTCCAGGATGCCTGCGGCGAGCAGTCGCGGGTCCCGGCCGGCGGCCGCGAGGCGGTCGAAGTCACCCGCCACGTTCGGCGGGCCGCCGGCGACGCCCATCGCTGAGCCGATGCGGGCCGCTGTGACGTTCACGGCGCGCGTCGTCCTGCTGGGCGGTGCGACCGTACTGGCCTTCTTCACCGGCGGCTACTTCGCCGGGCCTCAGGCCTGGGCCGGGCTGATCGCCTGGCTGCTCGTCGCGGTAGCGCTGGCCGTGGAGCCCAGAGGCCTGCCGCGCACCGGCAGCGCCTGGCTTGCGCTTGGCGGGCTGGCGCTGCTGGCGGCCTGGACGCTGGTCTCGGTGGCGTGGGCGCCGATCGCGGGCAGCGCCTACCACGCCGGTCAGCTCGTCGCGCTTTACACCGGCGTGCTCCTGGCGGCGACGATTCTTCTGCGCTCGACCGGCGCCCAGCGCTCAGTCGAGCCGGCGCTCGCTGCGGGGGCCGTGGTGGTGATCGGCTACGGAATCGCCGGCCGGCTGCTGCCGGGGGTGCTGCACTACGCGCGCTCGGTCAGCGCCCAGGGTCGGCTCGAGCAGCCGCTGACCTACTGGAACGCGATGGGCGAGCTGGCGGCGCTGGGCTTCGTTCTGAGCGCCCGCATCGCGGGCGACGGGTCGCGCCCGCGGGCGCTGCGCTCAGTTGCGGCGGCCGCGTGCGCCCCGCTCGGCATGGGGCTGTACCTGACGTTCTCCCGTGGGGCGCTGTTCGCATGTGTCGCCGGTTTGGTGGCCCTGATCGTGGCCGCGCCGCGACGCGACCAGCTGGAGGCGGCGCTCGTCGCGGTCGGCGCCGGCGCGCTCGCTGCGCTGGCTGCGGCCCCGTTCAAGGGAGTCACCTCCCTGGCCGGGGCGCTGCACACCCGCGAGAGTCAGGGGGTCGTGGCCCTGCTGTTGCTGGTGGCGATCGCGCTGGCCGCGGGCGCGGTGCAGTGGCACCTGGCTGGACGCGCCCGCATCGGGGCGCTGGCGCTGCCGCGACGCGCGCCGGCGATCGCCGTGGTGGTGATCTGCGCCGGGCTGGCCCTGGCCATCGCCGCCGGGGCCAAGGAGAGCACGAGCACGCCCCTGAGCGCCGGGGCGAGCCGGTACGTGACGCTCCAGAGCAACCGCTACGCGTACTGGGGGGTGGCCCTGCGGGCCTTCGGGGACGAGCCCCTGCACGGGGTGGGCGCCGGCGGCTGGGCCGTCTGGTGGCTGCGCTACCGGATGATCAACGACTTCGCCCAGGATGCGCACTCGCTCCCGCTCCAGACGCTGGCTGAGCTTGGGCTGGTCGGGATCGCGCTCCTGGCCGCTTTCTTCGGCGGGGTCGCGCTGGCCGCGCGCCGGGGGCACGGGATCGCGCCCGCGCTGGCCGCGGGGCCGATCGCCGGCTTCGTCGTCTACGCGGCCCACGCGCCATTGGACTGGGATTGGCAGATGCCGGCGGTGACGATTGTGGCCATCGTCCTGGCCGGGGCGCTGCTGGCGCTCGCGGACTCCGGGAGCTGGCCCCGCGAGGCGTCGATCACAGCTCTTCGGCGATCCGCGGCGCTTCCCGGTTGAACACCCAGACCGCGAAGGCCCAGACCGCGAGGAAGACGGCGATCGGGCCGACGATTGCGAGCACCCCACCCTCCACCGGCGCGTTCGGGGAGATGACCCACCGGCGCGCGAGCTCGAGAATCGGCGTCAGCGGGTTCAGGGCGACGATCGTCCGAAGCGCGCCGTGCAGCTTCTGGAGCGGATACAGCACCGGCGTCGCGTAGAACAGCGCGGTGGCGAACACCGCCCAGATGATCCCGACGTCGCGGAAGCGCGGATACAGCGAGGCCAGGATCATCGCGACCGCCGTGGTGAAGGCGAACAGCAGGGCGAGCAGGAACGGAAGCAGCAGCCAGGTCCACGTCGGTGAGATCCCGAAGCCCAGGATGAATGCGAACGTGACCACCAGGTTCAGCACCAGGTTGAAGAAGCTCGTCAGCACGACGGCGAGCGGGATCACCAGCCGCGGAAACTGCGTCTTGCGGACGATCGCCTCCTGGGTGACGACCGAGCTCACGGAGATGGTCGTCGCCTCCTGGAAGAAGCCGAACAGCACGATGTTCATCAACAGCAGGACCGGGTAGTGGGCGACCGACGACCCCAGCCGGATCACGTGCGTGAACACGACCAGGAGCACGGCGAACAGGAGCAGGGGCCGGCACAGCGACCACAGGTAGCCGAGGAAGGTGCCGAAGTACGTCCGCTTGAACTCGGTCGAGGCCATCAGATAGAGCAGCTCGGCCGAGCGTCTGAGGCCTCCCCCCAGGGCTGAGGGACCCTGCACGTCCCGGAGCTCGACCTCCTCGACGCTCATAGCTCGTCTCCGGTGATGATCTCGGCGCTCACGTCGTTCTCCATGAACACCGAGCCGGGACCGGGCTCGGTGCCGTACACGCTGAACTCGAGCAGGCGCAGGGGATGCATGGCCAGGTCCCCGGCCGCCCGGTTGCGCGAGATCCAGCAGTTGACGTGGTAGCGCCCCGGGAGGAGTCGGTTCTCCACCTCGCCCGAGATCCGAACCCGCCCGCCGGCGGGAAGCACGTCCGGGACGTCCTCCGGCGGTTTCAGGGTGCTGTTGAAGCCGAAGATCCGGGCGCCGTCGTCGTCCATGAAGTGAAACCCGAACACGGGGTTGCGCAGCTCTCGGCGCGCCTCCACGACGCAGTTGAAGAACAACTGCTCGTTCTGCTCCACGTGCTGAACGCGCCGGCCGGCGGCGTTCTCCAGCCAGGCGTCGAGCACGCGGACGTTGACCTCGGGCAGCGTCCCCGGCTCTCGCACCTCGTCCGCATCGCCACCGAAGTTGAGGCGGTAGTAGCGCAGGGCGGTCTCGTCTGGCTCACCGATGTACTGGACCTCGGCGTCGTGGATCAACATCGCCCGGTCGCAGAAGCTCTGCACCGTCGTCATGTCGTGGGTCACGAGCACGATCGTCCGTCCGGCCTCGCGGCGCTCGCGAAAGACGTTCAGGCACTTCTGGCCGAAGGCGGCGTCGCCGACGGCGAGCACCTCGTCGATCAGCATGACGTCGGCGTCCGCCTCCACCATCACGGCGAAGGCGAGCCGGACCATCATCCCCGACGAGTAGTTCTTCAGCTTGAGGTCCACGAACTCCCGGAGCTCGGCGAAGTCGAGCACGGCGTCGAGGCGACGCGTCGCCTCCTGCCGGGGGAGCCCCATCAGCACGCCGTTGAGGACGACGTTCTCACGCGAGGTGAGCTCGGGGTTGAACCCGACGCCGAGCTCGATGAACGGTGCCAACCGGCCCGCCACCCGAACCCGTCCGGCGTCGGCTCGGTAGATGCTGGCCATGATCTTGAGCAGCGTGCTCTTCCCGGAGCCGTTCCGGCCCACGATCCCGAAGAACTCCCCCCGGCGGACGTCGAACGAGATCCCGCGCAGCGCCTGCAGCGTGCGGTACTCGCGAACCGCGAGCGGGTGCATGGCCCGCTCCTTGAGCGAGTCCACCCGGTTCTGCGGAATCCGGAAGGACTTGTGGAGGTCGCGGACCTCGATCGCCAGTGGCGCCCTCGCCAAGCGAGCGGCGCGCCTGGTGCGCGCGCTGTCCGTTAGCGACGCATCACTAATCACGGGGCACCGAGGTTATCCTCAGCGGCGATGAGGGGGGAATCAGGCCCACCGACCGGATGGGCCGCAAATGCCCGCCAAGTCCGCGCCGCCGGGCCGGGTCCGCAGGCGCAGGAGCTGCGCCGCGCATACCTGGACCTGCTCAAGCTCTGCCTGTGCGACCTCGTGGGCGCGGAGACGACGTCGGTCGAGGGCCTTCCGGGGGGCGGCGTGGCCGCTCGGGAGCTGCGCGGCGATCAGCTCGAGCTCCGCGTCGAGGGGCGCGACTGGCCGCTTCACGGACTGACGATGTGCGGGCTGCGCCGGCTCGACGATCTCCAGTCGTGCGTCGAGTCGATCGTCACCGACCGCATCGCCGGCGACCTGATCGAGGTCGGGACGTGGCGGGGCGGCGCGTCGATCCTGATGCGAGCGACGCTCGACGCCTTGGGGGACGAGAAGCGGACCGTGTGGCTGGCGGACTCGTTCCAGGGCTTTCCGGGCCCGCGTCCCGACTCGGGCCCGGCTACGGGATACCCGCTGACCGTCGAGCCCTACCTGGGGGCGTTCGACTTCCTGGCCGCTCCGCTCGAGGAGGTGAGGGACAGCCTGGCCCGTCTGGGGTGCCAGCGGGGAACCCGGTTCGTCGCCGGTTTCTTCGACGACACGCTCCCGGCGCTTGGGGCCCGGCGCTGGTCGCTGGTGCGCCTCGACGCCGACACCTACGACTCGACGCTCCTGGCCCTGGACGGCCTGTACCCGGGCCTGGCCGTCGGCGGCTACCTGGTGGTCGACGACTACTACGCCCTGGAGGAGTGCCGGGTGGCCGTGGACGGGTTCCGCGACGCGCACGGGATCGACGAGCCGCTCGAGGATGTCGACTCCAGCTGCGTACGCTGGCGCCGGCGCCACGAGGCGATCCACCCCCCCGGACGCCCGGCCCGGCGCTTGAAGGGCGGGCCGGGCCGCGAGGTCCGCAGCGTCCCGCGCCCGCCCGGCCGCGAGGTGCCCACCCTCCGGGAGCTCGAGCTCGAGGCGCAGCTCGAGGAGCTCCGCCGGCGCGTGGCCGCCGTTCGGTTGGACCTGGACCGCGCCGAAGAGCTGGAGCGCCGGCTGCAAGAGGTCACGAGCAGCCGGAGCTGGCGGGTGACCAAGCCGTTTCGCGAGCTGAACCTTCGGCGCAAGCGGCGGGGGCCCGGATAGGGAGACCTATCGCGGCCTGGGGCGCCCGAGCTCTGCCCGCCAGCGTTCCAGGCGCCTGTATCGGAAGTGGGGTGGGTCGGGAAACTGGGTGTCGAGCTGGAGGCGCTCGGGCAGCCAGCGAATACGCGCGAGCGCTCCCGCGATCAGGCGCCACGACACGCCCCGGACCAGCTCCCATTCGCTGGCCAGCGTCTCGGTTGCACCGGCGAGGGCGCGGAGCGGGCGGAGCAGGAGCCAGGCGAACGCCGCCGGCGAGCGCTCGCTGGCCAGGTAGCGCTCCAGCGCGCGGCGCTTGGCCGGCGTGAGGCGGTCGCCGCACCGCAGCAGCAGCGTCGCGGCCCGGACCTGGCCGGGGACGTAGCCGAGGAAGTAGGCGGCTCGCCAGTGGCGCATCCTCGGTCGGCGCACCCGGCGGCCCGGACGATCGGCCCGGCTCGAGACCTGGCCCAGCACCGCCGAGTCGTGTTGCACGTAGTCGTACAGCGCCCGGTCGACGTAGCGGAGCTCACCGACGGCCAGCGCCACGAGCGCGATCCAGTGGTCGTGGAACTCGATCCCGGGGCTGTCGGGAAAGGGCAGCGCGAGCTCGGCGACGTCGCGCCGGAACAGCGAGGCGGCGCCCGTGACGGTGTTGGCCACCAGCAGCGAGGCCATATTGCTCGAGTTGTTGGCTCGGCCGTGCCACATCGTGTTCCGGAGAACGAGTCCCTGAGTGTCCAGCAGGCGCTGGTCGGAGTAGACCAGCGCGGCCGAACCGAGCGAGGCCCGCAGGACCGCCAGCTTGTCCGGGTACCAGACGTCGTCCTGGTCGCACAGGGCGATCAGGTCGGCCTCCGCCGGAGCCAGTCGCAGTGCCCGCTCGAAGTTGCGATAGAACCCGATCCGCCTCTGGCTGCGGGAGATCAGGAAGCGCTGATCCTCGCCGACCGCCTCCGTCAGGGCGGCGTAGCCCTCGGCGCTCGAGTGGTCGTCGCTGATCACGCAAGTCCAGCGCGTGTCGGTCTGGGCGCGCAGCGAGTCCAGCTGCCTGCGGAGCAGTTCCGGGTCGGGATCGAACGTGCCCATGCACACGGCGATCAGCGACTCCGGACCCGGCCTGGCCAGCGAGAGCGCCTGCGCTGGGCCGGCGATCGGCACCGCGCCCAGATCGATCTCCTCGACTCCGCCGTCTCGGCGGCCGACCCGCGCCCGCAGCTGCACCCGCTCGGCGCCCGGGCGGGGGTTCACGGGCACGACTCCCCAGAAGCCACCGCGCCGGCATGGCATGTCGAACCGGGGCATTCGGGCGGCGTCCAGCGGAAATGCCCGGCCGTCCACCAACAGCTCCAGCTGGGCCACCGGGTCACGGTCCTCGCAGGCCGTGCCCATGCAGAACAGCGCCGTCGCGCGGTCGGGTGGGAGCGAGAGCGGAAGCGGACTGTCGAGTCGGGCGGCCACCGGTTTGCCGGTCACCGGCGCGAAGGTACAGCTTCCCGAGGAGGCCGCGGCTGCGCTTCTATCCTCCCCCCGGCATGATCGCGTTCGGCTGCTCAATCACCGCCCCCGACGTCTACGCCCGCTGTGCCGAGCCGGGCCTCCGGCTGGCGGCCGAGCCGAGCTCGCAGATCATCGCCAACGCAGCCGCCGGTTCCCTGGCGCGGTCCTACAACCTGATCATGAGCCAGGCGGCGGAGCGGGACGACCTGGAGGCGCTGGTGCTCGTGCACCAGGATGCGGAGATCGTCGATCGCGACTTCTGCGCGAAGCTGAGAGCGGCGCTCGCCGAAGAGGACGTCGCGGTGGTCGGTTGCGTCGGAGCCATCGGCGTCCGCTCCATCGCCTGGTGGGAGGGCTCGGTGACGTGGGCGTCGTTCACCCACCGCTACGACGAGTTCGGCGGTGGCGAGGTCGCGGCCTTCACCTGGCTCGACGAGAACCGTCCCGCCTACGCGCGGACCGGCGAGGTCGACACGCTCGACGGCTTCGTCCTCGCGCTCTCGCCGTGGGCGGTCAGGACCGTACGGTTCGACGAGGGCATCAGTCAGATCCACGGCTACGACCTCGACTTCTGCCTACAGGTCAGGGAGGCGGGGCGCAAGGTGGTGACAGCCGACCTCAAGGCCGTGCACCACCACTCGCTCGAGCTGGTCAAGGACCCCGAGGTATGGATGGAGGCGCATATGAGGCTGGCCGAAAAGTGGCACGGCCGGCTACCCGGGATCGGGCTCCCCAACTGGGGCGCCGCGGCGGACGATTGGAGGCAGCGGGCCCGGCACGCCGAGGCCGAGGCCGGAGCCGCCCATCTCGAGCTCGTCTCCGAGAAGATGCAGGCGCAGGCCCGCGAGCGCCAGCTGCGGCGAGAGCTGGACGAGGTCACGGGCAGCACCAGCTGGAGGGTGACCCGCCCGCTGCGGCGCCTGAGCCTGGCCATCCGGTCGCGACGCGACGGGCGGGGACGCTGACTGCCCGCGGGCGGGGGCGCTGACTGCCCGCGGGCGGGAGCGCTGACTGCCCCCAGACCGCCGATCTACTCCCGGCCCAGCAGCCGCCGGATCTCGGCCCTCGAGAACACCGGCCGGCCGCGGTGGCGCACCCGGAGGAAGAGCTCGGCCGCCGCGAAGGCGCGCGAGTGCAGCATGCGCTCGAGCAGCGCCCGCTGACGGACCAGCTCATCCTCGGCGATCTCGGCGCGCCGCATCTGGACCTGCGAAGACGCCAGGTGGAGGACCCGGTTGCGCTCCAGCCGGGCCACCAGGGGGTTCCCATCCCAAGGCTCGAGTATCTGCGCGAGCCGGTCGGCATAGGGCGCGGCGCGCTCCCAGAGGACTCCGAGCCCGTAGAACGCCGGCACGATCGCCAGCTGCAACCCGTCGCGGTCGGCCATGAAGTCCTCGACGGCGGTCAGCACGCCGTTGTGGGCGCCGCCTTCGTGTGCGGCGGGCCAGCGGTAGGGCAGGCCGCCTGGCCGCACGCCCGGCACCCCGGGGTAGAGGCCACCACCCGGTGCCAGCGGCTGGACGTAGTCGGCCGGGATCGCGTCGAGGTCGTAGTAGTCGTCCCGCCGGGCGTGAGGCCAGCAGACGTCGTGCAGCAGCAACAGCGGCAGGTGCTCGCGGGTGGCCTCGCTGCGCCGGCTGACCCGTCGCAGCTCCTCCGTCACCGTGTAGTAGTTGTGATCGCCGTCGAGCACGATCGCGTCGGCCAGCTCGATCTCGTCGAATGCCTCAAGGCTGGTCTGGCGGTCCAGGGTCAGCTCCGGGCGATCGCGCGCGAGCTGCTCGAGCTCGGGCTGAGGAGCGGGGTCGATGGCGACGACGCGCGCGCCCGTGGCCTCGGCCCACAGCAGCAGCAGCCGGGTCAGGTCGCCGGCGTAGGCGCCGACCTCGATCACCGAGCGGGCCGCCGCCACGTCGAGGCAGGCCAGGAGTACCTCGGCGTCGTTGACCAGGGACGCTCCCCACGCTCCGGGATCGTTCTCGTATGGGTTGAGCCCGAAGGGAAGCTCCACGACGGCGCGAGTGTAGGGCGGCGCCGCCGGCTGGGAGTCGGCGACGGGCTCACCGGGTCGCCGCTCGTAGAATGAGCCGGTACCCTGGGCGCGGGGCGCTGCCGATGGTTGGTCCTCGATCTTGAGCTCGACGAAGCCTCGACCCTCAGCGAAGTCGTCGACCACCTCGAGCCCCCGGGACGCGGGGGCGGCGCCCGAGGCCGCGGCTTCAACGGACTCTCGCCGGGCCCTGGTGCTCGTGGCCCTCCTCACCCTGGCCGGTGTCCCGGTGCGGGTCATCGTCGCCCACCAGTCGGTGTTCGCCGATGAGCTGTCTACCTACTGGATCGTCGTCACCCACAGCCTGCACGGAGTGCTCTCGCTGCTGTACAGCACGAGCTCGATCCATCACGCCGAGATCACCCCGCCGCTGTACTTCGTCGCCTCGTGGATCACCACGCGGCTGGGGCACAGCCCCGAGCTGCTCCGCGCGCCGTCGCTGCTCGCCGGGGTGGCGATGATCCCGGCGGTGTACCTGCTCGGGCTCCGGACCCTGGGACGCCGGGCAGCGCTGGTGGCCACGGCGCTGACCGCATTCGCGCCGTTCGCGATCTACTACTCCACCGAGGCGCGCGCCTATGGCGTGCTGATGCTGCTGGTCGTGTGCTCGACGCTCACGATGCTGCTCGCGGTCGACACGCGCCGGACGCGCTGGTGGGTCGCCTACGCCGCCTGCTCGTGCGCCGCGCTGTACACGCACTACACGTGCGCGTTCGTCCTGGCCGCCCAGATCGTGTGGCTGTGGTGGGCGCACCCCGAGTCCCGGCGGCCGCTGGTGCTGGCCAACCTCGGCGCCGCCGCGGGCCTGGTGCCCTGGATCCCGGGGCTGATCAACGACTTCACCTCGCCGACGGTCCAGATCCTCTCCGCGCTCTCCCCGTGGGGACTGCGCTACATACCGGGGATCCTCGCCCACTGGGCCATCGGCTATCCGTACGTGGGCTATGTGCGTCTGTCGCAGCTTCCGAGCACGCCGGCGCTCATCCTGCTTGGCCTGGCCGTCATCGCGGCGGCAGCCGGGTTGGCGGACAGGGAGCTCCGCGAGCTCCGCGCGTCGCGGCGCCCCCGGATCGGCCGACGCACGCTGTTGCTGCTCGCGCTCGCGGCCGCCACGCCGGTGGGCGAGGCGCTGATCAGCACGTTCAGCACCCACGTCTTCGGGGTCCGGAACCTCGCCGCCTCGTGGCCGGCGGCGGTGCTCTGCTTCGCCCTCTTCTTGACCGCGTGCGGACCGCGCCGGCGGGTGGCAGCCTCCGGGCTGGCCATCGCCTCGTTTGCCATCGCGGCGGACCGGATGCTCGTGCCGGCCTACGGACGTCCGGACTACCGGGCGGCCGCCGCTTTCATCGATGCCAGCGCCCGCGCCCGGGACGTGGTCATCGACGAGACGGGTGAGGTGAGCCCCGGGCCGCTCACCTCGCTCGACGTGGCGCTCGCGCAGCCCCGCCGCATCTTTCGAGCCGGAGCTCCGGCGGAGCGCAATCACCCCTTCACGTTCTCCGATCCGATCGTGCCGCTCTCGCAGGCCGTGACCGAGGCGGTCGCCGCCGCGAAGGGCGCGCCGATCATCCTGGTCTCGGCGGTGACGCCCCGGGCCGTGGCGATCCCGTCTCGGGTGCAACCGGCGAACCCCTCGCTCCCACCGGCCTATGGCCTCGTGGCCAAGCACGTCTACGCGGGCGTCCTACCGATTTTGGTTCGGGTCTACGCGGAGCGCACTTGAGCACCAGGATCGCCTCTCCCTCGCGTCCCAGCGCAGCCGAGTCGAACCGGCCGGTGGGTGGGATCGCAGGCTACGGCCCGACGCTCGCCCTCACCGTGACGCTCGCCTGGGCCGCCTTTCTGATCGCGACGGCGCTCGCGTTGCTGGTCGTCCATCCAGGGTCGGGATTCGTGGCCCGAGTGGTCATCATCCAGAGTCAGAGCGCCAAGACGGCTCTCTACCTGGCCACGTTTCTCCTGATCCTGCCGGTGTCGACGATCGCTGTTCCGCGCCTGTCGGACGTGATCGCGGCCGGTCCCAACGGGCCGGCCCTCCCGGCCCTGGCCGGGGCGCTGGTCGGAACCTTCGCCCTGGCGATCATCCTCGTTCGCCTTTCCGCCTCGCAGTCGTGGGGGGATGGCCTCGGCGTCGTGCTCGCTGTCTTCACGGCGTGGTCGGCCCTGGCCGCCGCCGCTCTGGGCAGAGCGGCCCAGCGGAAGCGATGGCCCCTGATCCTGGCCTGGAGCGGACGAGGCCTGCCGGTCTCCCTCGCGGCCGGGGCGCTCGTGGTCGGAGCGCTCCTGTGCGTGAGCCCGCTCGGATCGCTGGGCGGCGGGGCGGTGGCGCTCGGGGCGGTCCTCTCGCTGGCCGTTTTGTTCATGTACGAGCGAATCCGCGTCCGCCGGCCCGCCCGCCTGCTCGGGATCGGAGTCGACGGGGCGGTGGTGCTGGTCCTGCTGCTGGCCATCCCGAACGTGGTCGTGTTCACCTCGTCCTCGGCCATCCCCAACGTCTACTTCTCTCCGGGCATCATCCAGTTCCAGCAGGATTGGATCCTGGGTCCCACGAACCAGCTGCTCGCCGGCGGCGCGCTGCTGGTCAACGCTCCGTCGTCACAGTACGGCGTCGGACTGATCTACTTCCTGGCCGCCTGGTTCCATCTCGCGCCGATCGGATACGGCACTTTCGGGCTTCTGGACGGGCTCCTCACGGCGCTGTTCTACGTCGCCGGCTACAGCGTCCTGCGGATCGCCGGCGTGGGGCGTCTGCTCGCCGCCGGCGCGCTGGGCTTCGGGGTGGTGGTGCTCATCTACAACCTGCACTTTCCGGTCGGCTCGCTCCCCGAGCAGGGACCGCTGCGATTCGGACTGCCGATGGCCGTGGTCCTGGCCTTCGTGACCGCTGCCCGCTGGCCCCACCACCGGCGAGCGGCCCTGGGGGCGGCGGTCGCGGTGGTCGGCCTGGCCTCGATCTGGGCCCTGGAGGCGTTCGCCTACACGATGTTCACGTTCGCCGCCGTGGTCGTGGTGGAGGGATCGCTGCGCCCGGCAGGAGCCCGCAGGGGCTTCATCGTCGGCCGGCTGTGCCTGGCCGTCGCGGCGGCCATCGCCGCTCAGCTGGTCCTGGCCGTGGCCACGCTGGCCGCCACCGGACAGCTGCCGCACTGGTCGCAGTACCTGGCCTACGTCAACGGGTTGGTCCTCGGTGGCCATGAGGGCTCGATCACGTTCGGGTTCGCGGATTGGTCGCCGGGGCTGGCCGTCGGCGGGGCCTGCCTGGCCTCTGCTGCGGCGGCTGCCCTGTTGGTCATGCGCGCGCCGGAGCTCGCTCGGCGAAGGCGTCCGCTCATCATCGCGCTGGCCGGGACGACGGCGTACGCGATCGCCATGTTCAGCTACAGCGACAACCGATCTTCGACCTACCTGCTCCTCTACCTGGCCCTGCCGCTCCTGACGGCCATCGTCCTCTGGCTGGACCTGATCCTCTCTTCGCGGAGCGCGATCTCACGTGGTGCCCGGCTCGGGAGCCTGGCCTTCGTGCTGTCGCTCGCCGTGCTCATGGTGGGGGCGGCGTGGCCGGCGGTCGGCCCGAACTTCTCCCAGTCCGCCCTCGCCCACGCGTATCCGGGCGGGGGGTTGAGGACCGCTCTGCATCGCCTCTGGCATCCCCCGCCGATCGATCCGCGGGCCCCTGCGCTCCAGGTGCTCATGAATCGTTACACGCCGTACCGCCGCGTCCTGGTCCTGCTGCCCACCGACACGGACCTGGCCATCGAGGCCATGATGCGCGACCGGCGAGCGAGCCCCCTGTTCCTCGGCGACCCGAGCGAGGACGACTTCATTCCCTCGGTCTGGCGCCCGATCATCGCCCGGCAGATCGCCGGGCTGCGCCCGGGGCTTCGCGTCATCCTCGACCGGACGGCGATGCTCGTGCTGAAGCGCCTACGAGGTCGTCCGGCCGGCTTCGCGCTCGCTCACCCGGTGGCCGGCGGCAACGCCGAGATCGAATGGATCCTCCGCCGGATCGACTCGCGGTTCTCTCTGAGGCCGATCTTCCAGGACCGGCAGGGGTTCGTGGTCGCCGAGCTGGGCGCTCGCCGGGCCTGACCCGCCGCTACTTCGTGGCCACGATCACGTTGTGGGCGGCCAGGCGGCGAAGCACCGGCGTGCGTTCGACCACCTGCTCGAGGGCGGCGGCACGACGCAGCGCCCGCGCAGGGATGAAGTCCGGGACCAGGCCCAGCTGCCGGCAGGCCAGGATCCGCGCCCCGGCCGCACCGAGGCCATCCAGCAGCTCCTGCTCGGCGATCAACCGCTCCTGGCCGGTGTCCTGGGGAACGCGCGCCATCAACGGCCCCCAGTACGGGTTGCGCGGGTTGTGATCCCAGACGATGATTCGCCCCCCGCGGGCCATCACCCGGACCATTTCAGAGAGGCTGCGGCGCACGTCCTGCGCATCGGCGATGTGATGCATGACGGCCACCGTGACCACGAGCGTGAAACGGTCATCGGCGAACGGAAGCGCCGTGGCGGACGCCTTTACCGCCTCGATCTCCGGCGCCCTGGCCTGCAGGATCCTGAGCATGCCCTCCGATGGATCGACGCCGGTCATGCGGTATCCGGCCCGGGCCAGTCTCTGGGTCAGCGCTCCCGTTCCGCAGCCGACGTCCAAGCCGGGGCCCAGGGGGCAATGCGCCAGCACGAACGCGGTCCGCTTGCGCAGGTAGTGCTCGACGACGTGCGCTGGGAGCGACTCGTCGTAGACCTCGGCGATCGAGTCAAAGTGCGCGCTGCTCATCTCGCTCTTGCTCGGGGGAGGGGATCGGCTGAGCGAACGCGGGCGGCCGGGCCAGACGGCGCGGAGCCGAGAACCGGAAGCGGAGTACCAGCGCGATCATCCGCAGGCCGACGGCCAGCGCGGTCAGCGGCCTGCCGGTCACGGAGGAGACACCCACGCGGGGCAGATAGTTGACGGGCACCTCGACGAACCGAGCCCCGGAGAGGATGGTCAGCAGGACGATCTCCGGCCCACCGTGACTTCCCCCCACCTTCATCCGGCTCGCCACGTGCCTCGCCGCCTCCCTGCGCAGCAGCTTGTACGTGCATCCGACGTCGCTCAGGTGGCTGGTGTTGAACAGCCCTTCGATCAGCTTGGCCACGGCCCAGTTCCCCCAGCGGAGCAGGAACGCCATGTTCGCCCCGTGCCAGATCAGCTCGCGCGTCGTGCGGGTGCCGAACACCGCGTCGCACTCGGTGCTGTAGACGAGCAGCTTCAGGATGTCCTCCGGGAGGAACGTCCCGTCGGGCTCCGCCAGCACGATCAACTCGCCACGCGCCTCCAACAGCCCCCGGCGAGTGGCATAGCCGTACCCCTGGCGAGGCTCGCGGACCAGACGCGCGCGCGTCCTGCCGACCTCCTGACTCGTCCCCGGCTCGGCGTTGTTGTCCACGACCACGACCTCGTCGACCAACCCGGTGGCGAAGAACCGCTCGATCACGCCGCGGATCGAATCCCGCTCGGCGTACGTCATCAACACCACCGAAACCTCAGCGCCGTTCCACACCTGTCACCCCTCAAATACGCTTAGCCCGGCATGACGCCACCGAGCTTAACGGTGCAGCTTGAGTGCGATCTCCCGAGCGAGCTGGCCATCGGACCGGGGACCGCGTTGTTCATCTGCGGCTGGTGCTTCTGCCCGACGGCCAGGATCCGCTCGCTGAACTTTCTCGTCTCGGGCCGGCGGCAGCCGGCGATGGCCCATGGCATGCCGCGGTTGGACCCGCTCCGGGCCCTCGGTCAGCCGCGCGCGTATCGAAGCGGGTTCTGGGGCATCGTCCCCATCTCGGACGAGCCCGCCGGCCCCGACCTCGAGCTCATGCTCCACGCCGTCCTCGAGGATGGCGAGGAGGCCGTGGCCGAGCTCGGGCGGATCAACGTGGCGCGGGCGCCGCGCCCGATCGCCGCAGCCTGGCCGCGGGACGCGGCGGGCCCGGCGGTCGCGATCTGCATGGCCACGTACAACCCACCGGCGGACCTGCTCGCCGCGCAGCTCGAGTCGATTCGCGCGCAGACGCACGAGAACTGGGTCTGCTTGGTCAGCGACGACTGCTCCAGCCCCGACCGGTATGCCGGGATCGAGGCCGCGATCGGTGGAGACTCGCGGTTCGTCCTGTCCCGCTCCCCGAGGCGCCTCGGCTTCTACCGCAACTTCGAACGGGCGCTGGCCAGCGCCCCGCCAGGCGCCGCGTTCGTGGCCATGGCCGACCAGGACGACGTCTGGCGCCCGGACAAGCTGAAGGCGCTGCTCGAAGCGATCGGCGCCGCGCAGCTGGTGTACAGCGACGCCCGGATCGTCTCCCGGACCGGCGAGGTGCTCTCGGATACCTGGTGGAGCCAGCGCCGCAACAACCATGCCCGCCTGCTGTCGCTGCTGGTGGCCAACTCGGTCACCGGTGCCGCGTCGCTGATGCGTCGCGAGCTGCTCGATTACGCGCTCCCGTTCCCGCCCGGCCAGTTCGCGCACTTCCACGACCATTGGATCGGCCTGGTGGCGCTCGCGCTGGGGGACATCGAATTCGTAGACCGTCCGCTGTACGACTACGTCCAGCACGGCACGGCGTCCCTGGGACACGCGGCGGCGAACCGAAGGACCCCGATCGGCGATCGCCTGCGCAACCAGCGCCCCCTGGGCGAACGCGTCAAGAGCTGGCGCCTGCACTACTTCGTCGACGCCTGTCGACTGCAGCAGTTCGCGACGGTCCTGAAGCTGCGTTGTGCGCGACGGATGTCGGCGCCCAAGCGTCGCGACCTCGATCGCTTCCTCGACGCCGAGCGCTCGATCACGTCACTGGCGCGCCTCGGGATCCGTGGCGCCCGCGAGCTGGTCGGCGAGCCCGAAACGCTCGGCGCGGAGTGGATGCTGTTCCACGCCTTCGCCTGGCGCCGGCTGCTCAGCCTCAGTGCGCGTGAGCGTCCGCAGCCCAGGCTGCGGCTCGATGCCATCCCGCCGCCTTCGCTCGTCCAGCCCCCCGGCTCGGCTGAGCTGCCCGAGGCGGTCAGGCCGGTGGCCGAGAAGATCGCCCCCTTGCGCTGGGCGCCCTCCGACGATGCGCCCCCGCGGGTCAACCTCCTGATTCCGACGATCGACCTGCCCCACTTCTTCGGGGGCTACATCGCGAAGCTGAACCTCGCTCGGCGCCTGGCCGAGCACGGCCTCCGGGTGCGCGTGGTGACGGTCGACCCCACCGGGCCTCTCCGGCCGGACTGGAAGCGAGCCGTTCACTCATTCCCGGGTCTGGACGGGCTTCTCGACCAGGTCGAGGTCGCGTTCGGTCGCGAATCCACGGGTCTCGAGGTCAGTCGCGACGATCGCTTCATCGCCACGACCTGGTGGACGGCGCACATCGCGCGTGACGCGATCGCGGCCATCGGAGGGGACCGCTTCGCATACCTGATCCAGGAGTACGAGCCATACACCTTTCCCATGGGCACGTACGCCGCTCTGGCGGCCGAGTCCTACCGGTTTCCCCACTTCGCCCTGTTCTCGAGCGAGCTCCTGCGCGATTACTTTCGCCGGCACCGGATCGGCGTCTACGAGCAGGGAACGACGGCCGGCGATCGGGCCTCGGCCGCGTTCGAAAACGCGATCACACCGGTGGCCGCGCCCACGGTGCAGGAGCTCCGGCGCCGGCCGACACGGCGGCTCCTGTTCTACGCCCGGCCGGAGCCGCATGCGGCTCGGAACATGTACGAGCTCGGCGTGCTCGCGCTCGCCCGCGCGCTCGAGGACGGGAGCCTGCGCGGCGGATGGGAGCTGCACGGAATCGGCACGGTGGAGCGCGGCGGGCGGATCCGACTGGGCGACGCGGGCGTGCTCGAGCTGGCCCCGCGGTCCGGTCCCATGCCCTACGCGGAGCTGCTTGGTAGCTGCGACGTCGGCCTGGCGCTCATGTACACGCCGCATCCGAGCCTGGTTCCGATCGAGATGGCCGCGGCGGGCATGCTGACGGTCACGAACAGCTTCGAAAACAAGACGCCTGAGGCCATGGCGGCGATCTCGAGCAACATCATCGCCGCCCCGCCCACCGTCGAGGGGATCGCGCGCGCCTTGGGCGACGCGGCTGCGGCGGTCTCCGACTTCGAGCGGCGCGCGCGGGGCAGCGCGGTGCGTTGGAGCCGGAGTTGGGAGGGGTCGTTCAGCGACGAGCTGCTCGGGCGGCTCGTCTCAGCCCTTGGGGTCGAGCAGCGCGATGTTGCGGATCGCTCGCTTGAGCAACGCCCGGTTGGGATAGCCCGCCCGCGCGAACAGCAGCCACGCCTCCACGTTCATCGGCTCACGGCGGACGACGCCCTCGACGATCCGCAGCGCGCGTGATCTCCGGTGCTCCAGGAGCGCGAGCTCGGTGCGCAGCAGGTCAACCTCGGAGTCGGGATTGAGCGTCCCCGCCGCGCGCAGGAGCGAGCTCGCCTGCGCCGCGGCCCGCCCGCTCAGCGCACTCGCTCCTGAGATGATCTCGCTGGCCCGGTTCGTGTCATGAGCCTGGCGCACCGCGAGCGCGAACCAAGCGCACACGATCACGGCCAGTAAGGCGATGGCTGCGCGCGCGAGTGCCACCGGAAGATCATCGCCGATCATCTCGGTCGTCGTCCCGAACTGGAACGGGCGGCGCTGGCTGCCCGCCTGCCTGGACGCGATCGCCCGTCAGGAGCTCACCCCGCAGGAGGTGATCGTGGTGGACAACGGCTCGACCGACGGATCGCTCGCCTACCTCCAGTCGGAGCATCCCGGCGTTCGCCTGCTCGAGCTCGGTGGCAACACCGGCTTCGCCCACGCCGCCAACCGCGGGATCGCCGCTTGCGGTGGGGAGCTGGTGGCGCTGGTCAACACCGATGTGGTGCTCGCGGTGGACTGGCTGGCGCGGATGGTCGCGGCCATGCGAGCCGACGGCGGCGCTGCCGCCGTCGCGTGCAAGATGCTCTCGCTCGAGGACCCCACCCGGGTGTACGACGCCGGCGACGTCCTGCGCCGCGACGGCGCGTGTGAGCAGCGGGGGCGGTTCGGCCCCGACGACGGGCGCTGGGACACCCCGGGCGAGGTGTTCGGGGCGTGCGCCGGGGCGGCCCTCTATCGCCGCTGCGCCGTGCTCGAGCTGGGCAGCTTCGACGAGCGCTACTTCGCCTATCTCGAGGACGTCGACCTCGCCCTGCGCCTGCGACTGGCGGGCTGGCGCTGCCGGTACGAGCCGGCGGTCGCGCTGCACGCCGGCGAAGGATCCTCGCATCGGCTGGCTGGTGGACACAGGTTCTTCGTCGCGCGCAACACGCTCGTCCTGGTGGCCAAGGCGTTCCCGGCCCGGTGGCTGCCGCTCGTCGCCTACCGCCAGACCGCATGGGCATGGCATGCTGCGCGCGAGGGCGCGCTGCGCACGCACCTGCGGGGGCTGGCCGCGGCGCTGCCGATGATCCCCGGCGCGCTCCGGGAGCGGCGCTCAGTGCTGCGGGGAGCGCGGCTGCCCGTCGGCGTCGCGGTCCCGCCGCGGCCCGTCCGCGGCCCACGGGCCGCGGACCATCCCGCTCACATCGACGGCTCCGGGCGGGCGTTACCCTAGGCGGGTGGCGGCCACCAAGCGGCAGTGCGCAGCGGATGCGCGCGGCGAGCATGCCCGCTGTGCCTGGTGTGGGGCGCCGGCGCGCCCGAGCGGCACCCGCCTCGTGGCGTGCTCGGCGTGTGGCGCGGCCACGACGTACCCGGCGCCGGGCGAGGAAGAGCTCGAGCGCGCGTACGCCGGCTGGTACAGGCCGTTGTCGGGGCGCTTCTCGGCGGGCGGCGACCGGATCCTCGCGCTGTCGCGAGCGAGCCTCGCCCATCGCCTGCACCGGATCGCGCCGCCCGGACCGGTGCTCGACGTCGGCTGCGGAGACGGGGCGCTGCTGCGGGCGCTTCGAGCGCGCGGGCGCGAGGCCGTCGGACTCGAGCGGGCGGGCGGTGGCGAGGGAATCCTCGCCGTCGAGCTGACCGACTTCGACGAGCGGCCCGGCGAGTGGGCCGCGGTCGTCTTTTGGCACTCACTCGAGCACGTGCGCGACGCCGCGGCTGCGGTCGATCGCGCGGCTGCTCTGCTGGCCTCGGGCGGACTGATCGTGATTGCGGTCCCCAACCTGGACAGCTGGCAGGCGCGACTGTTCGGCGATCGCTGGTTTCACCTCGACCTGCCGCGCCACCTTGTGCACCTTCCGGCCGCCGCACTCACCCGCAGCCTCGAGGCCCGCGGGCTGACGGTCGAGCGCTGCAGCCACTGGCGCGGCGGGCAGCTCGTGTTCGGCTGGCTCCACGGGATCCTCGGCGCGCTCCCTGGACACGTCGACCTGTACAGCGCGATCCGCCGACCGCAGGCGCGCGGCACGGCCATCGCCGGCCGAAGGCGGACCGCCGCGCTGCTGACCGCCACGGCGATGGCGCCGGCTGCCGCCGCCCTCGCGGGCGCCGAGGTGGCGGCGCGCGCCGGCGGGACCGTCTACGTCGAGGCCCGCCGGCGATGATCACCGGCGAGCGCGTCAGCGCCCCGACCGGTGGCTTTAATCCGACGTTCCAGCGGCATGTCGCAGCGTACCGGCTGTGCGCCCCGCTGCTGCCTTGTGGACGGGTACTCGACCTCGGCTGCGGCATCGGTCATTCCTATCGGGAGCTGGCGCCGCGCGTGAGCGTCGGCATCGACCTCGAGCCGAGCGTGCTCGCCGGGCAGGGCCGTGAGACGTACGCCGCGGACATGCGGCGGCTGCCGTTCGAGGACCGGTCGTTTGCGTCGGTGCTCTCGGTGCATTCGATCGAGCACGTGCCCGACCCCGAGCCGGCGCTTGACGAGGTCGTGCGGGTGCTGGAGCCGGGCGGGTGTGCCGTGCTGGTGACTCCCAACCGGCTCACGTTCGGACGCCCGGACGAGATCATCGACCCCTATCACTACGTCGAGTACGGCCCGGAGGACCTGCGCCGGCTGTGCTCGCGGTTCTTCGAGCGCGTCGAGATCCGCGCAGTGCACGGATCCGAGCGCTACCTGGCGCTTGTCGAGGCCGAGCGCGAGCAGCTGAACCGGCTGTTGGCGCTGGACCCGCTGCGGACGCGCAGGCTGGTGCCGCGCCGGCTGCGCCAGCGCCTGTACGACTGGCGCCTGCGCCGGGACCGGGCGACGCCCCCGAGCGGCGCGCTCGAGATCGGGCCCGAGGACTTCTCGCTCTGCGCCGATCGGCTCGAGCGGGCGCTCGACCTTGTCGCGGTCTGCAGCGGCCCTCTCAGGGCATGAACTTGCGCGAGCGCACTATCCCGCTGCGGTGCAGCAGCAGTCGCGCGGCCACGCCGAGCGTCTTGACGCCGTAGACCACGGATTGCCCGAATGAGGCCGAGGAGGCGTCGGAGAAGTAGCGCGTCCGCGCCGGCACCTCCTCGATCCTGAAGCCGAAGTGCACAGCCTGCATCACCATCTCGGAATCGAACACGAAGTCGATCGAGTTGCGAAGGAAAGGGACCGTGAGCAGCAGCTGGCGCGAGAACGCGCGGTACCCGGTGTGCAGCTCGCTGAAGCCCGTTCCGAGGGCGAGGTTCTCGAGCCCGGTCAGCGCACGGTTGGCCACGAACTTGTAGCGCGGCATGCCGGTCTCGCGCCACGCCCCCGGCCGCGTGAGCCTCGACCCGAGGACCATATCGGCCTCGCCTCGCAGGATCGGCTCGACCATCCGCGGGATCAGCGACGGCTCGTACTGGCCGTCGGGGTGAAGCATCACCACGACGTCGGCCCCCCGCTGCAGCGCCTCGAGGTAGCACGTCTTCTGGTTGCCGCCGTAGCCGACGTTGTGCGGATGCCAGATCAGATGAAGCGGCAGGCTCCGGGCCACGTCGAGCGTACCGTCGGTGGACTT
Source organism: uncultured Solirubrobacterales bacterium (assembly GCA_963704385.1). Classification (GTDB taxonomy): domain Bacteria; phylum Actinomycetota; class Thermoleophilia; order Solirubrobacterales; family Solirubrobacteraceae; genus Palsa-465. The sequence goes on along the minus strand of OY969904.1, from coordinate 1,234,171 downwards.
GTCGTCGACCAGGATGATCTCGTCGACTACGTCGGTCGGTATCCCCGAGAAGGTGGCCTCGAGCGTCTTGGCGGCGTTGCGCGCCGGCATGACCACCATCACCCTTGCCGTGCTGGCCGGCTCCGATGCCGGCGAAGGCCGGCTGCCGTGCCCCTCAATCCTCGTGTGCGAGCTCACGCGCCCCAAGCTTGCGTTGCCGCGGCGCTCCCGCTTCGAGCGACCGATCTTGGCCGCCCTCAAGAGCGTGATCTCCCGGGTCGGGATTCTGTACCGCTTGGCCCCCTCCACGCTCGATCGCGTCGAGCACAGGACGGACCAGGTCGATCGGCATCGGGAACACGACCGTGGAGTTCTGGGTGGCGCCGATCTCGCGCAGGGTCTGCAGATAGCGAAGCTGGAGCGTGGTCGGGTTGCGGCCGATCACGTCTGCCGCCTCGGCGAGCTTGGTCGCGGCCTGGGCCTCGCCCTCAGCATTGATGATCTTCGCCCGCCGCTCACGCTCGGCCTCGGCCTGCCTGGCGATCGCGTGCTGCATGGCCTGGGGAATCTCGACATCCTTGATCTCGACCGTCGTCACCTTGATCCCCCACGGCTCGGTATGGGCGTCGATCACATGCTGCAACTCCTCGTTGAGCCGGTCCCGCTCGGACAGCAGGGTGTCCAGGTCGGCGCCGCCGAGGACGGAGCGAAGCGTCGTCTGGGCGATCTGGAGGGTGGCCCGGTCGAAGCTCTCGACCTGCGTTATGGCGTTGTTCGGGTCGATCACGCGGTAGTACGCCACGGCCGTGACCCGCGCCGGAACGTTGTCGCGGGTGATGATCTCCTGGGGCGGGATCGGCAAGGTGACCGTCCGCAGGCTGACCCTGACCATCCGGTCGATGGCCGGGGTGAGGAGCACCAGTCCCGGCCCGCGCTCGTCGATCAGCCGGCCGAGACGGAACACGACGCCGCGTTCGTACTCGCGCAGCACGCGGACCGACATCCCGGCGGCCGTGACGGCGATCACGGCCAGCACCACAAGCACGATGATGATCGCGGCGATCACCGCACCAGCTCCCAGTCCTCGGCGCGGCGGACCGCGAGCGTCAGGCCGTTCAGCCGCTCCACCACGACCGAGTCTCCAGCGTGCAGCTCCTCATGCTCCTCATCGCCCCACGAGCGCCGGGCCTGCCAGAGCGCTCCGTCGACCATCACCTTGCCGCACGGCTCCTCCCAACTGCGGACCACGCCGACCTGTCCGAGCAGCCGCTCGCGACCGGCCCGGACCCGGCGGCCGCGGACCGCAGAGCCCTTGTGGAGGACGAGCGTGAGCACTGCCGCTCCGGCCGCCACGAGCACCAGAGCGCTGATCAGCGCCACGGCGATCCCTCCGCCCAGGCCGCTGATGGCCAGCAGGGCACCGGCGCCGAGCGCGATTACGCCCGGCCCGCCAAGCACCCCGAGCTTCGGCACGTGAGCCTCGATCAGGATCAGGATCGACCCCACGATCAGCAGCGCTATGCCCAACGCGGTCATACCTGAATCGTACGCCGCTGTGAAGGGTTTTCCGGTGGGTTCGAGCGAGGCTGCGCGAGAAACGGGAACATGTGGCCCGTTATTCGCGCAGGCCCGTCCGCGCGGACCGCAGGCCGCACCCCTTCGCTGAAAAGAGCGTGTGTCCCAATCCCACGATCCGCGGGTCGACGCGGTTCCCGGCGCCCCGCCCCGGCCAATCGACCGCTGCCCCCCGGGTGGTAGCGTTCGGCCGCCTTAGAACCCGACGCTGGGAGCGCAAGTGACGACCTCGAACGTGACGATGGACCTGGCCGGGCTGAGCGATGCCGTGGGCACGCATCTCGGCTATACCGAGTGGCAGGAGATGACCCAGCAGCGGGTCAACCAGTTCGCCGACGCCACCGAGGACCACCAGTTCATCCACGTCGACGTCGAGCGCGCCAAGGAGACGCCGTTCGGAGGCACGATCGCCCACGGTTACCTGACCCTGTCGCTGATGGCGCCCGTGATGGGTCAGCTGCTCCATGTCTCCGATGTCAAGATGGGCCTCAACTACGGGCTCGACCGAGTCCGCTTCCCGGCGCCCCTCCCGGTCGGCGCCCAGTGGCGGGGCGGGGCGGAGATCGTCGAGGTCACTGAGGTCCCCGGGGGGATCCAGGCCAAGGTCCGCGGGACGATCGAGGTCAAGGGGGCCGAGAAGCCGGCCTGCGTGGCCGAGTGCCTGGTCCGCCTTTACGGCTGAGGGCGCGGCCTCAACCCAGAAGGATGGCGCTGTCGGGCAGCTCCACGCCCGGGGACACGCGTGCTCTGGCGGTGAGCACGTTCCCCGCGCCGAGCTTGACCCGGTCGCCGAGCACGACGCCCCCTTCGATGTGGCAATGCTCGCCGATCGAGCAACCCGCCCCGATGATCGCCGACGAGACGTGGGTCCCGGCTCCGACGCTGGCCCCGTCGAGGATCACCGACGCCTCGATGTGCGCGCCCGTGCCGACCGCGACGTCCTTTCCGAGGACGGCGCGACCGCCGACGATGGCCCCGCGAGCGATCGTCGAGCCCTCGCCCACCAGCGCTGGCGCGACCACCCGCCCGTCGACCCGGGCGCCGTCGGCGAGCGCTCGCCGAGCGTCCTCGAGGCGGGCGCCGAGCTCGGTGTGGACGTTTCCCTCGAGGATGTCGAAGGTGGCCTGGAGGTAGCGCTCGGGGGTGCCGATGTCCAGCCAGTACCCCTCGGCCGCGTAGCCGTAGAGCCCGCGGCCGACCAGGGCCGGGAACACGTCACGCTCGATCGAGATGTTCGTCCCGGGCGGCGCCATCTCCTCGAGGATCGAGTGCTCGAGCACGTACACGCCGGCGTTGATCAGGCTGGTGTCGATCTGGTCCGGGTTGGGCTTCTCCAGGAACCCGCGGACCGAGTGGTCCGGGTTACGACGCACGAGCCCGTACGCCGATGGGTCCTCGACGCCGATGAGCGCGATCGTGGCCCGTGCGCCCGTCCGCTCGTGCTGCTCGAGCTGGGCCCCGAGGTCGATGTCGCACAGGACATCGCCGTTGAGCATCAAGAACCGCTCATCGAGCAGCTCGCCTGCGAACCGCAGGGCCCCGCCGGTGCCGAGCGGGGTCGGCTCCTCGACGTAGCGAATCCGTACGCCGAGGTTCTCCCCTTCACCCAGCACCCGGCGCACCCCCTCGGCCAGGAAGCCGCAGGAGAGGATCACCTCGTCGACGCCGTGCCCGCGGAGCCAATCGATCATGAAGGCGATGAACGGGCGGTTGGCGAGCGGGATCACCGGCTTGGGGACGGTCGAGGTAAGGGGGCGCAACCGCGTCCCCTCCCCGCCGGCAAGGATCAGGGCCTGCATTCGCGGGCACCCTACTGAAGCTCGGCCAGACGCTCGGCGAGCCGACCGTGCCGGCGCTCCGTGTCCGGCGTCCGCGCGGCTCGGGCCACCACGTCGCCTGTCCCGACGATCACGGTCGCCAACCGCGCGCGCGTAACTGCTGTGTAGAGCATCTCCCGGCGCAGGAAGAACGCGCCGCCCGCCGGGTGGGCGACGATCACCGCGACCGGCAACTCGATCCCCTGGCCCCGGTGAACCGAGCACGCGTACGCCGGCCGCAGGCGGTCCGCCTCCTCCAGCGGGAGGCGGAAAATCGCCTCCTCGGCGGAGAGGATCAGGGCGGCGTCGTCCGTCCCGCCGCCCGAGACCTCGTCGAGCAGCCGCAGCAGCGTCCCGTTCATCAGCCCCAGCTCGTGCAGGTTGCGACCGGTCATCATCAGCTTGTCGCCGATCCGCAGCCGGCCGCCTCGGATCGGTGCTCCGTCCGGGTTAAGGCTCTCCCTCAGCGCCGCGTTGAGCGCGTCGATGCCGAGGTCGCCTCGGTACACCGGAGCGAAGACCTGAATGTCGCGCACCGGATCGACACCGTAGTGCTCGGGCAGCCGCCGGCAGACGAGCGAGACGATCTCGTCCCGGGCGGCGCGCGGATCGGCGCGCTCCACCAGGAACAGGTCTCGCCGCATCCCCTCACCGGCGCTGAAGCTAGGAGCTTCGCCGCGACGGATTGCGTGAGCGCCCTGGACGATCATGCTCCCGGCGGCCTGGCGGAAGATGTGAGTCAGCCGCACCGTCGGGACCGCGCCCGACGCGATCAACTCGGCGAAGGGCTTGCCCGCCCCCACGGGAGCGAGCTGATCGGCGTCGCCGACCAGCACGACATGGGCCCTGTCTCCGACGGCCCTCAGCAGGGTGACCAGGAGCTCGAGGTTGGCCATCGAGGTCTCGTCGACGATCAGCAGGTCGCCGGGAAGGGGATCCTGCTCGTCGTGGGTGGGACCCTCGCCGGGGATCCAGCCCAGCGCCGAGTGGACCGTCTTGGCCCGCAGGCCGCTGGCCTCGCTCATCCTGACCGCCGCCCGGCCCGTCGGAGCGACGAGCTGGACGCGGGCGCCGCGCCCAGCGGCGAGGGCGGCGATCGTCTTGATCGAAGCCGTCTTGCCCGTGCCTGGACCTCCCGTGACCAGCGAGAGCCGGTGGCGGAAGGCGTTTCGAACGCCGGACTGCTGCTCGGCGGTCAGCTGCTGCTCCGTCGTGGTCCGCTCCTCGCCGGGGGCTCCGAGCCGCTCGCTCGCGGGCGTGTTCAGCAGCAGGGTCACCCGCTCAGCCAGCTCCGCCTCCAGCTCGGCGGTTTGCCGGCGGTAGACCCACTGCCCGGTGCGGACGAGATCGCCGCGCTCGACGAGGCCGTCGATGAAGGCCTCGGGGGTGGGTGGCGGGGCCCCGGGCTCCGAGCCGTTTGATCCGAGCAGCTCGGCCAGGGCCCGCAGCAGCGCATCGAGCGGCATGCACGTACTCCCGCCGCGCTCGGCCTCGGAGAGGGCGTGCAGCGTCGCCGCCCGCCTGCGCTCGGGGTCCTGAGGCGAGCAGCCCAGCCCGCGGGCGATCCGGTCGGCGATCACGAAGCCGACTCCGAACACGCTCGTGAGCTCGTAGGGCCGTTCGCTGACGACCCGATGCGCCGAGTCGCCGTAGGCGTCGTGGATCCGCGAGACGAGATAGGCCAGGCCGTGCGGGGCGAGCACCAGGTGCAGCCGCCGGGTGACCCGCAGCCGATCCCACGACTCGATCGCCTCTTGGACGGCGCGGCGGTTGAGGCCCGCCGCGGCGAACGCGCCCTCCGGGTCCGCGTCGATCGCGTCGAGCGCGCCAGCCGCCCCGTGGAGCTCGATCAGCCGCTCGGCCCGCTTGGCCCCGACGTGCTTGACCCGCCGGAGGTACACGGTCACCGACTCGACGTCGGCGGGAGGGAGCGGCGTGGCCTGGGTGACCTTGACCTGTGGCCCGTGGCGGCTGTCGTGGACCCAGGTCCCGAGGACGCGCGCCCGCTCGCGTCGCTCCAGGTGACTCAGCGGGCCGACGAGGATGATCTCGTCGCCGTCCTGCGCGATCACCTCGACCACCGCCCAGCCGGTGCTCTCGCTCACGTACCGGGTCCGTCGCACCGTCACCTCGGCATCGAAGGCGCCCAGGCTCATCTCGGACACGGTCACGCCGGTGACATTAGTCGCGCCCAGGGCCGGATCCCCTGTGGCGTTGCAAAGATGACACAGACCCGGGTGGCCGGTTCTGACCTGCGGCCCGAGCGCGATGGTAGGTACTGACTTTCATCCAACGCCCGCGTGACCGATACTAGATGGGCGATGGGAACCGTTTCCCCTGCCGTCGAGGCGGCGGCACACGGGCCTGGGTGGTCGATGCGCCTCGCCGGCCTGAGCGACGAGCTGCTCGCCGGTCAGGCCGGTCGCGGCAGCGAACGCGCCTTCGCCACGCTCTACGAGCGCTATCACCAGCCGCTGTATCGCTACTGCCGGTCGATCGTGCGCGACGATGCAGACGCTCAGGATGCGCTGCAATCGACCTTCGCCCGGGCTCTCTCGGCCCTGAAGCGACAGCAGCGAAACGCACCGCTGCGCCCCTGGCTGTTCCGGATCGCCCACAACGAGGCGATCTCGTTGATCCGGCGCCGGGGCCGCGACAGCGTCGCAGAGGCCGAGGACACGGGCACATACGTCCAGGCCTCGGCCGAGGAGGAAGCCGCCGAGCGGGCACGCTGGGCAGAGCTCGTCGACGACCTCGCCGAGCTCCCGGTGCGTCTACGCGGCGCGTTGCTGTTGCGAGAGCTGAGCGGCCTCTCGCACGAGGAAATCGCGGTCGCGCTCGGCGGCACGGTCGGGGCCGCCAAGCAGGCCATCTTCGAGGCTCGCCAAGCCCTGGCCGAGATCGCGGAGGGACGCACGATGGAGTGTGAGGACCTACGCCGGCGCATTTCCGAGGGCGACGGCCGCGTCCTCCGGGGACGGCGTGTCCGCGCGCACCTGCGTGATTGCCCGGGATGCGAGGCGTTCGCCGCTGCGATCCCGGCCCGGCAAGCAGAACTGCGCGCCTTCGCACCCGTGCTGGCTCCGGCTGCGGCCGCTGTCCTGCTGAGGCGCGCGATCGGCACGTCCTCCGGCCACGGCGGCACCGGACTCGCGAGCTCGGCTGCGGCCGGCGTTCCGGCCACGAGCTCCCCGGTAGCGGGATCATCGGCCGCGGCCGCCGGCGCCGCCGGGAAGGTCGCGGCCGTCGCCGTCGTGTCGAAGGGGCTGGCCGTCGCCGCCGTGATCGCCACCGCCGGCGTGGGCGTGGCCGGTCTGGCGCGCCTGGTCGAGCACAGCCACTCCGGTTCCTCAGCTCCGACCCGCAGTGGTCGGTCACCTCACCACAACGCGGGCGCGATCCCCGGTACCGGGCGCACGGGCGGCTCGGCAGGGCGCGGTGCCGCGCACAGCCAGCGAGCCGGAGCGCTTGCAGGCTCCGGGCCCGGAACTTCAGGTACGGCGGCCGGCGGAACGGCCGCCGCCGGGACCGCGACGACTCCCGGCCACGGTGGCCACGGAGCCGCCGGTTCGGGCTCCGGGACAACTGGTGCGAGCGGTCACGGACACGGCTTGGCCCACGGCGGCCGGGGTTCGAGCAATGGCCACGGTGCGTCGAGCCACGGCGGCCGTGGCTCGGGCCACACCGGCACCAACTCTCACGGCGCTGCCAAGTCCGCACCACCGGCCAAGGGCCACCCGCACGCGGCGTCGCCCGCCTCGCCCGGGCCCGGCTCCGGCCAGGCTCGGGGATCGACGCGCGGCGGCAAGGGGATCCCGGCCACGCCGACGAACTTGGGTGGCTCCGCCGGGGGCAGTCACGCCGGGACCAGCCACCCCGCTCCGGCAATCCCCGCCGCCAGAGGTAGTTCCTGACTTTGGCGGCGCTCGCGCGTTTGGGGAGGTGAACCGAACCAAGCGCCTTAGTTTGGGGAGGCGAACCGAACCAAGCGCCTTAGGAGGCCCGACTGTGAAAGTAGCCGCAAGGCTGGGGATAGTGATCGTTACGGCCGCGCTCGCGGCGGCGGTGCCGGCAATCGCCAAAACGCACCCCACCCATCCCAGCCACCCAAGCCATCCGGCCACGTCGAACAACGCCCCGACGACGTCGCGCAAGTGCACGCTGCACAAGGTGGCCTACATCGCCTCCGGGACGGTATTGACCTGGACCGCGGCCCAGACCGGCACCAGCGACATCTGGAACGGGCCGATCTCGATCACCGTCACGCACGCCAATCACCACGCCAAGCAGAACGCGATGGGCGGCAGCTACACGCTGACGAACACGAAGGTAACGCTCGGCAAGGGTGTGACCATGCCCGCGACCGGAGACCGCGTTGTCCTGATCGGCAAGATCACCGAAGCGGCCAAGAAGTGCGGCGCCGTGACCGGGTCTGGCGCGGTCACCGTCCGCAAGGTCGACGTGAAGGCGCCCAAGACGCACCCGTAACCCTCGGGCCCCATCCCGAGCTTCGGCCCCCGGAAGGCCGGAGAGAAAGGAGGGTCCCGCAGGAAGCGGGGCCCTCCTTCAATTTCCTCGCAGCCGCAGCGTGCCGATCTGCCCTGGACCGAGTTCGAACGAGCCGTCGGTCAAGGGCTCCTCGCCGGTCTCGTCGAGACGGGTCCGCGACACCGATAGCCCGCCGTCGAGACCTGATCGGGCGAGCACCCGGCCGGTGGCCGGCGATCCGGCCGGGTTGAAGCAGCGCAGGATCAGCCCGTCACCGTCTCGCGCTCCCTTAAGGCAGGAGAACACGACATCGCCCTCGACCGCCAGCGGTGCGTCGAGGTTGCTCGCGGTGGCTTCGAACACCAGGAAGCCGCAGCGGTAGTCCTGGGACTCGCGCAGGAGCTCGAGATCGTCGAGCTCGTCGGCACCGCAGCGCACCGCGTACTCGAGCTCGGAACGGCCCAGGCACTGCCCCTCCGGCGTCGGCAGTCCGGGACCAGCGCCGAGCGGGCGGGTGGCGATGGCGCCGGTGGGCTTGGAGATCACGCCCACGCAGCGCAGGAGGGTCAGGCACAGCTCATCGCCGGCAGCGCCTGACCGCGGACCGTGCCGAGCCTCGTACTCGGGCACGCCCTTCGTCAGCAACGCCAGCGGCCCGAGCGCGACCGCGCCGAGGGTGTGCTGGGTCGCGTCCGGAGGTTCGGTCCACTCCGTCCGGGGCACCGGGGGCCTGACCGGCCTGCGTACGAGCGCGAACGCCGATTCGGCGCGAACCGGCGCGGATGCACCACCCGGCCCTTCGGTTGTGGCCGTCCCCACCGGGAAGACGACGCGCAAGCGGTGGTCGCGCGCGCGGTTATCGATCGTGGTCCGGAACTCGACCCGCCGTGAGCCCCGTATCAGCCGGGCCACGGTCACGATGCTCACCGCCGCCGTCTCGCCGGTCGGGCAATCGAGCCCCGCGGGCAGGCGTGCCTCGACCCCGAGCTCGAGCTCCCAGAGGAGCGGTCCGTTGGCGCGGATCCGCGCCCGCGCCTCTTCGCCACGCCATGCGCTGGCACCGGCGACGGGGCAGAAGTTGTAGAGGTCGCCCATGTCGGGTTCGTCCTCGAGGACGTGCAGCTGCTCGTGGCGCCGGCCGCTGGCCTTGTCGGTCAGGGTCAGCGTGCCGTCGGGGGCCATCTCGAGCGCCAGCAGGTCGCTCTCGATCGATGCCCCCGGCGTTGGTTCTCTGACCGGCGCTGGGGCCAGATCCACGGTCCGGGCCTCGAACCCTTTGAGCACGACGATATGTGGCTCGGCGCCGGGGAGCTCGAGCAGGCCGCTGCGGGGCTGCGGCAGCGGGTTTACGACGGTCGCCCGACCCTCGGCGTGGGAGGCGGGCAGCCGCTCGACCGCCCACCGACCGAGCTGCCAGAGCGTTCGCTCCAGCGACTCGTAGCGGACGAGCATGTCGCGGTGGACCTCATCGCACGAGCAGCCGCAGATCGAATCATGAGGGTGGTTACGGAGCAGATCACGCCAGGCCAGCGCGAATTCGGCCTGCGGAAACGGCTCGCCGCGATCCAGCGCGCCGAGCGCGGCGAGCGTCTCGGTGGCCAGCAGCTGCTGCTCGGCGAGCTCGTTGGCGCGTTTGAGATAGAGCCGCGCGGAGTTGACTCCACGGAGCACGTTCTGAAGCCGGCTGCCCAGCAGCTCGCCCGTCCAGGACGGAAGCTCGAGCCCGTCCACGGCGCGGGCATAGTCGCTGTAGGTCGAGATCGTGAAGCTGGACGGCGCCAGGCGCCGCTCGAGCTCGTCGCAGATCGCCGGCAGGGCGGGCTGGATCGCGTGGTGATCCGAGCCGTTGCACAGGAGCACGTCCTCGATCCCGGCGCGTTCGAGCGCCGGGCCGAACTGCTCGAGGATGCCCCTGACCCGCTGTTCGCCGTCGTCGACATCGGCGAGCCCCGCGAAGTTGCCGTAGTGGGGCAGCTGCTGGATGGCCACGACCTCGCTTCCGTCGGGGGCACGCCACCGGAACATCACCCCGAGCTGATCGAGCTCGTCGCCCATCCCGCGCGAGAAGATGAAGCTGTCGACTCCGAACCCGGCCAGGATCTGCGGCAGCTGCAGCGGGTGGCCGAAGCTGTCAGGGAGGTACCCGACCGCCGCCGGTGAGACACCGAAGCGCTCGCACACCTCCCGGCCCATCAGCAGGTTGCGGACGAGCGGCTCGGCGCCGACCAGCAGCTCGTCGGGCAGGATGTAGCTCGGCCCGATCTCGATCCGTCCCGACTCCAGCAGGCCGCGCAGCCGGCCCTCGTTCTCGGGCCGCACATCGAGGTAGTCCTCGAGCACGATCGCCTGGCCGTCGAGCGTGAACGAGGTGAAGCTCGGGTCTCGCTCGAGCGTGTCGATCACTCCGTCCACGGCTCGGCCGAGCCACAACCGGAAGTGCTCGAACGGCCGGTACCACTCGCGGTCCCAGTGCGTGTGCGCGACAACGAGGAAACGGGCAGGTAGTTTCATCACCGGAGATCCTCGCGCATGCCCGGCCAGCTCGAACTCACCCGACGCCAACTGATCATCGGCTCGATCATCCTCCTGCTGACGCTCGTCGGGCTCTACCTCCTGATCCCGAAGCTCGCGGGGCTCCACGCCACCTGGGGTCAGCTGAAGCACGGGGACCCCGTCCTGCTCGTGGTCGGGGGCGTGCTCGAGATGATCTCGGTTGCGGGATACGCCCTCCTGTTCAAGACAGTGGTCGGCCGCGGCGTGGCCCGGATCGACTGGCGCGCGAGTGTCGAGATCCCTCTCGCCGGAATCGCGGCCATCAGGGTGTTCTCGGCGGCCGGCGCCGGAGGGGTCGCGGTCACCGTGTGGGCGCTGCGCCGGGCCGGAATGGGCGCGACCTTGATCGCGTGCAGGTTGGTGGCCAGCTACGTGATCCAGTACGCGATCTATCTCGGCGCCCTGATCGTCTGCGGGCTGGGCCTGTGGTTCGGCGTGTTCTCGGGCGGCGGCTCGTTCGGGATCACCGTGGTCCCCGCGGTCCTGGCCGCCGCCGGCATCGGGCTGGTCCTGAGCATGGCGCTCGTTCCGGAGGACTTCGAGCGTCGGCTCTCGCGAATGGCCCAGCGGTCGGGACGAACCGGCCGCCTGGCCGCGCGGCTGTCGACCGCCCCCGCGACCGTTGGCTCCGGCGTCCGCACGGCACTCTTCCTCGTCCGCGATCGCAAGTACGGGCCGCTGGCGCTGCTCGGTGCCACCGCGTATTGGGGGTTCGACATTGCCGTTCTGGGACTGTCGTTCAAGGCCTTTGGCCAGGACCTGAGCGTGGCCGTGCTGATCATGGGCTACTTTCTCGGGACGCTCGGAAGCCTGCTGCCGCTGCCGGGTGGCGTGGGCGGGGTCGAGGGCGGCATGATCGGCGCCTTCGCCGCGTTCGGCGTCCCTGGCGGGCGTGCGGTCGTGGGCGTGCTCGCCTACCGGGCGATCTCGTTCTGGATCCCGACGATCCCTGGGATCTTCGGCTACATCCAGCTGCGCTCGACGGTCCGTGAGTGGCGCCTGGAGGACGGCGAGCCCGCCGACGGGGATGACGAGGGCGAAGGACGTGTTGACGGCGGGCCCCCCGAGCGCCAGCCCACGGACAGTGAACGCGCTGAGCGTGCGCCTCGATGACCGAGCGCCACGGCTTTCTGTGGCACCTCGGCCAGGCGGTCCTGGCCCTCATGCGGGCGATCGGACGCCTCGTCGGGGGCGAGGTCATCAAGCGCGTGGGCGGGCCCGCACGCGCCCGCGTGATCACGCTGTTCGCGGTGGTGCTCGCGCTCAACGGCGCCGACACCGCCACGATCGGCGCGATTGCCCCGCAGCTCGAGTCCGCGCTGCATATCAACAACACCGACATCGGACTGCTGAGCTCGGTCTCGCTTCTGGTCGGCGCCGTGTTCACGATCCCGGTCGGGCTGCTCGTCGACCGCACCAGGCGGATGCCGCTGCTGGCCTTCACCATCGTCCTCTGGAGCCTCGCGACGCTGTTCAGCGCGTTCGCCGGGAGCTACTCCACGCTGCTGCTGACCCGGCTGGCCCTCGGCGCGGTGGCGGCCTCCGCCGGCCCGGCGATCGCCTCACTCACCGGCGATTACTTCGCGGCCGACGAGCGCGGGCGGATCTGGTCCTACATCCTGGTCGGCGAGGCGGCCGGGACGGCGTTCGGCTTCATCGTCAGTGGCTTCGTGGCCAGCGCGATCGACTGGCGGGCTGCGTTCGTCGTGCTGTCGCTTCCCGGCTTCTTCCTGGCCCGCGAGCTCTGGCGGACGGTCCCGGAGCCGCTGCGCGGGGGCCAGAGTCATCTCGAGGTGGGGGCGGAGGATCTCCAGCAGGCCGTCGCGCCGGCGGCGGACCGGCAGGATGCCGGCGGGGTCGCTCCGGAGCAGAAGGCTCCGGCACCCGACGCCGATCACGAGGCCGCCCGGGAAGCCGCCCGCCAGGCGGGCGCTGTACCCAACCCGCGGCTCGTCCTGCACGAAGACCCCAGCCAGATGCCGCTGTGGCCGTCGGTTCGCTACCTCTTCTCGATCCCGTCGAACGTGCTGATGATCTTCGGCTCCTCGCTCGGCTACTTCTATTTCGCGGGGCTGTCGACGTTCGCGCTGCTGTTCGTCAAGGGCCATGACCACGCCAGCCAGGCGGAGGCCGAGCTGGTCCTCGCGCTGCTCGTGGTCGGGGCCGTGGTCGGGACGCTCGTGGGTGGCCGCCTGCCTGACCGGCTCATCAGGCGAGGCAACCTCGCGGCCCGTGTGGTGTTTCCGGCCGGCTGCTACTTCGGCGCCGCGCTGTGCCTGATTCCGGGATTCGCCAGCTCCCACCTCACCCCCGCGGTGTGGTTTGACGTCGCCGGGGCCGGTTTGATCTCGGCCGCCAACCCGCCGATTCAGGCCGCGCGCCTGGACGTCGTTCCTGCGGGCCTCTGGGGCAGGGCGCAGAGCGCGCTCACGGTCGTCCGCTCGCTGGCCCAGGCGCTCGCGCCGCTGGTCTTCGGTGGCGTCTCAGAGCTCGTGGCCGGATTCGTCCCCAAGCCGGCGCCGATCGGGACCCACGCCGCCGCGCCGTCATCGAGCATCAGCACCGGGCTCGAGGTCACCTTCCTGATCATGCTCGTCGCGCTGGTCGCCGCGGGCCTGTTCCTGTTCCGGGCGCGCGAGACGTTCGCCTCCGACGTCGCCTCTGCGGCGGCCTCTGAACCAGAGCCCGCGGCTACGCCTGCCCAGGCCGTTCAGCCCGCTCAGCCCGCTCAGCCCGCTCAGCCCGCTTGACGGCCGCGGCCATCGCGTCGGTGCCGACCAGGGGCTGGAAGGCCCGGATCATCGGCCGCACGCTGGTGAGTCCCAGCCTGCCCTGGACGCCGAACGCCTGCACACGCGTCTCGGAGCGCAACACGGCCGTCTGCGCGAGGCCCGGCTCAACCCAGTTGGCGAACAGCACCTTGGCCGTTCCAGGCTGCGACCAGTCCCGAAACTCATCAGGATCGCTGAGCTGCGGATAGTCGCGGCGCAGCGTCCAAATCCGACCGACGAGGCCCGAGACGAGCGCCCGCTCGTGGCCGCCGACCAGCACGGTGAACGGCGGGCTGCGGAACAGGTCGTCGAACGTTGCCGCCGCTGGCAGGCCGGGGATGCGCCAGCGGATCAGGCGGCCGAGCATACGCGTGTCGTTCAGGTGGACCGCGCAGGCAGCCTCCCACAGCCGCTCGGGCGTAGCGTTGCTTGCCTGGCGATGGGCCACGCGCACGGCGGGATCGGGCAGCCAGTTGTCGAGCTCGCGGGCGTCCACTTGGGGGATCATGCCCGGTCGTGTTCACCGCTGCTCTAGGTCTCCTTGCTCCCGTTGTTCCGCGGGCCGCTCAGGCCATCGGTCTGCCGCGCACGCTGGCCGGCGCCGGCGGGGTCGCGCTGACCTTCGACGACGGCCCGCACCCGGAGGGCACGCCCGAGATCCTTGAGATCCTCGCCGCCGCGCGCGTGCGCGCCGCGTTCTTCCTGGTCGGTGAGCAGGTGGAGCGTCGGCCCGAGCTGGCCGCCCGGATCGGCTCAGCGGGGCACTTGGTCGGCCTCCACGGATACCGACATCGGTTGCAGCTGCGGATGCGTGCGGTCGATGTCCGCTCGGACCTCGCGCGCGGCGCCGCTGCGATCGAGGACGCGACCGGACTCGAGGTCCACTGGCACCGTCCCGCCTACGGGATCTACAGCCCCGCGGGGTTGTCCGCCGTCCGCGCGGCCGAGCTGAGGCCCCTGCTATGGTCGCGCTGGGGCAGGGACTGGCGCAAGTTCACCACCCCGGCCAGGATCACGGCCCGAGCCACGGACGGGGCGGCCGCCGGCGACGTGATCCTCCTGCACGATGCGGACTTCTACAGCGCTCGCGGCTCCCATCGGCGCACCGCGCAGGCTCTTCCCGGCATCATCAGCGAGCTAAAGCGCCGTGGACTCGGTACCGTCCTGCCTCTCTGACACGCTTGCGCCGGCGCCCGCAGGCCTATATGACAATCGCTTCCACGACAGAGAGAGCCCCTGACTTCTCGCGGTTTGCGATCGGGTTCGACGACCGCGACCGCGCGCGTCTGCACGCCCTGATCGATGAGGTGCTCGACTCTGGGCACTGGTCGGAGGGCACGATGAATCAGCGCTTCGAGGCGGCCTGGGAGCGGTGGAACTGTGTCCCGGCCGTGGCCGTGTCGAGCTGGTCCGGCGCGGCGCTCGCGGCGCTCGATTTCGCCGATGTGTCCGGACAGACGGTTCTCTGCCCGTCCAACACGTTCATGGCCACGCCCCTGGCCGGGATCCGGGCCGGGGCACGGGTCGAGTTCGTGGACTGCAATCGCGAGGACCTGTGCGCGTCGTTCGCCGACTTCGTAGCGAAGGCCGAGCGCCACCGCCCGCGGGCTGCCTTCCTGGTCCACATCGGCGGCCACATCGCGTTCGAGTCCGAGCAGATCGCCGAATACTGCCGCGACCAGGGCATCTTCCTGATCGAGGACTGCGCGCACGCCGTCGGCGCCTCCTGGGGTGGGCGCACGCCCGGCACCTATGGCGATGCCGGCGTCTACTCCCTGTACGCGACAAAGACGATCTCGACGGGGGAGGGCGGCGTGCTCGTGTCCGGGCGGCCGGAGGTCGTGGAGCACGCGCGCGCTTTTCGCAACTACGGGAAGCCTGACTACGTCGTGCAGGGACTCAATGTGCGCATGAGCGAGATGACGGCCGCGCTCGGCCTCGTACAGATTGAGCGCATGCCGGAGATCGTGGAGTGGAAGAATCGCGTCGCGCGCGAGCATCTCGATCCGGTCTACCCAAGCCGCCTCCAGCTGCCGGACGGGATGACCTCGGGCCTGTACAAGTACGTCGTGTTCGACTGGCTCGAGCGCTCGAGCGGGCGGGTCTATGACGAGCCGTGCCATCGGATCATGGGCCACGACGTGGAGCTGCCCAACACCGACTGGGTGGCGCGGAACCATTCGTGCGTTCCGCTGTACTATCGGCCTGGGGACACGACGGGGGTGACCCGCTGAGAGTCTTAGTTACAGGAGGATCGGGCTTCATCGGCTCGCACGTGGTCGACAAGCTCCGCCTGCGCGGCCACGAGCCGGTCATCTACGACCTGCGACCGTCGCCCTGGCACGAGCCGGGAACCGTGGACACCGTGCTCGGGTCGATCACCGATCGCGAGGCGTTGGAGCGCGCCCTGCACAGCTGCGACGCCGTCGCCCACCTGGCCGCGGTCGCCGACGTCAACGACGTGCACGCCGAGCCCGAGGACGCCGAGCGGGTCAACGCGCGCGGGACCGTGGCCGTGCTCGAGGCGGCCCGCCGCGCCGGGGTCAAGCGGATCGTCTACGCGAGCACGATCTGGGTCTACTCGGATTGCCGCGGGGACGCCGTCGACGAGGACACGCTGCTCCCCGCCCCCAGCCATCTGTACACGAGCACGAAGCTGGCCGGCGAGCTGTACTGCAAGGCCTATCAGGAGCTCTACGGGATCGACTACACGATCCTGCGGTTCGGCATCCCCTACGGCCCGCGGGCCCGCGAGGCCGCCGTGATCCCGGCCTTCGTGGGCAAGGCGCTGCGCGGCGAGCCGCTGACCCTGGCCGGCGACGGCAGCCAGTCCCGCCGCTTCGTGTACGTCGAGGACCTGGCCGATGGGGTTGCCCTCGGCCTGAGCGACGTCGCCGCCAACCGCGTCTACAACCTGGCCAGCAACGAGAACGTGACCATCCGCCAGATCGCCGAGAACGTCAAGCAGCTGCTCGGCGACGTCGAGATCCTCTACACCGAGGCGCGCCCCGGTGACTTCAACGGCAAGGTCGTGTGCAGCAGGCGCGCCGAGGCCGAGCTCGGCTGGACGGCGGCGACGCCGTTCACCGAGGGCGTGCGCCGCTACGTCGAGTGGCGCGTGGCCCAGGAGGCCAAGGCGGCCGAGCACGAGGCGGCGACGGTGATCCCGGCGGGCGAGCCCGATGCCGAATCCAAGCCGCGCCAGGTGCTGATCATCTCAGCCGACATCGGCGAGGGCCACGACCTGCCCGCCCGCGCCGTCTCGCGGGAGTTCCGGGACGAGGATCCCGACGCCCAGGTGGCGATTGTCAACGGGCTGCCCGCCATGGGCCTGATCCTGACCAAGGTGCTGCGGGAGAACTCGGCCTTCATGTTCCGCTGGGTGCCGTGGCTGTTCGACATCCAGTACAGGCTGTTCATGAGCTTTCCGCCGACGCGCTGGCTGGCCACCAGGCTGATCACCGCGTTCGGGCACCGGGGGCTGATGCGCCTGATCCGGGCCCACGATCCCGACGTGATCGTCTCGACGTATCCGGGAGTGACCGCGGTGCTGGGCGAGCTACGGCGCAAGGGACGGCTGAAGGTTCCCTGCTACTCGTCGATCACCGATCTCGCCGGCCTGCACTTCTGGGCTCATCGCGGGATCGATCTGCACTTCATCACCCACCCGGAGTCGGCCGAGGAGGTCGAGAGCATCGCCGGTCCAGGAAGCGTCCGCTGGGCCAAGCCCCCGACCGCGCCGTCGTTCCTGGCCGCGCGATCTCGCGCCGACGCCCGGCGCGCCCTCGGCCTGCCGGCCGAGGGGAAGGTGATCGCCATCTCCGGTGGAGGCTGGGGCGTCGGCGACCTGCTCGGCGCCACCCGCGCCGCGCTCCAGGTCCCGGACGCCACCGTCATGTGCCTGTGCGGACGTAACGACCAGCTACGCGCGCGGGTGGCCAAGGAGCTCGGCGGCGAGCCGCGGCTGCGGCTCATGGGCTTCACCGATCGGATGGGCGACGTGCTGGCAGCCAGCGACACGCTCATCCACTCCAGCGCGGGGCTGACTGTGCTGGAGGCCATCATCCGCGGCTGCCCGGTGATCTCCTACGGCTTCGGCTACGGCCACGTCCGCGAGTCCAACCACGCGCTCGAGCGCTTCGGACTCGCCCAGGTGGCTCGCTCGTATGAGGACCTCGCTCCCGCGTTGGAGCGCGCCCTGACCCACCGGCCGGATCCCGATCCGTCGTTCGCCCGGCGGCCGTCGACCGCGTCGCTGATCCTCAGCGACGAACGCCGCGCCCCGCAGCTGCCGCCGTGGCGCCGTCGCGCGGTCCGCGTCGCCACCACCACCGCGGCCATCGTCGCCGTCGCCGCCTGGACGCTGACCACCGGCGCCTCATACAGCCTCGTATCGCACTTCGTCCACATGCGTCCCGTGACCGACGTCCAGACCAACCGTCCCGAGGTGGGGGTGCTCATCGATGCATCCGCGTCGCAGGTTCCGACCCTGGCCAGCGAGCTCTCCGCACACGGGATCCGTGCCACCTTCGCGCTCTCCCGGCCGCCCGCGGCTTACGACTGGCCGTTGATCTTCGCCTATGGGGACCAGGCGATCCCGCGGCTCAGAGGCGGTGGCCTCGTGCGGTGGCTGGAGACCGGCGACCAGCTCCACGACCTGAGCAGCCCGATGGGCGATGGCCGGCATTTCGTCTACGCGTCGAGTGGCCCCAGCATTGGTCAGTGGGTGCTCGCGCACCGGGCCGGAGGGCGGTTGGTCGCCGGAGCGGTCCGGCTCAACGACCGCGACGACACCGTCGGCGCGCTCCACGCCGGCGAGGTCGTCGAGATCTCCGTGACCAGGGCGACGAGCTTCCTCATCCTGCTCACCAGGCTCCACCGCAACCTCGCCGCCGACCATCTGGCCGCCGTCCCGGTCAAC
Source organism: uncultured Solirubrobacterales bacterium (assembly GCA_963704385.1). Taxonomy (GTDB): domain Bacteria; phylum Actinomycetota; class Thermoleophilia; order Solirubrobacterales; family Solirubrobacteraceae; genus Palsa-465. Next base: position 1,216,067 of record OY969904.1, on the reverse strand, counting down.
CGCCTGATGCACGACGCCGGGGTGTCGGTGTAGTCCGGGCCGCGAGGGCCTCGCTCACCCCCGGCGCCCGGCGCATCGAGCGCCCCGCCCACTCGATCCCGCCGGGCCCCGCCCACTCGATCCGCCGGGGCCCGGGGCCGTCCGGACGCACTCCCCCGTGAGCGCGAACGATTTGCCGGACTATTCCCGGAAAACTCATCGCGCTCGCGTCGGCCGGTGTCTTTTGAGGGGGAACGGCGAAGCGGGAACGGCGAAGCGACCTGGGGCAGGCGCTCCCCGGCGACTTCGGGCGCGTTTCACACGAGATACTAGATACGTGTGTTTTGTCACCCGAGTGCCACGGGCTTGGGGGCGCACCTACCTCCCAGCCGCGACCCGCCAGACCCGGATAACCGCGACCTTCGGCGCGGGCGGCGCCGCTCCCGGCCCAGGCCCGCAGTGCCCTATTGCCGGGTCCAGCTGTCCCGCGGGTTGTGGAGCGGCGTCAGGGTCGGCTCGATCCGGTCGCGCAGGTGCTCGTACTGCGGTGTCAGCGAGAGCTTCTCGCCGAGCTGATCGAGCGGTTCATCGACGGTGAAGCCGGGGCCGATGGTGGCGATCTCGAACAGGACACCCGAGGGCTCGCGGAAGTAGATCGAGCGGAAGTAGTGCCGGTCGATGATCTGGGTCGCGTGGGCTCCGGCCGCGAGGACCGCCGCTCGCCAAGCCTCGTGATCGGCCGCCGGTGAGGCCCAGGCGATGTGGTGCACGGAGCCCGCGCCCTGCAGCGGACGCTCCGCGGGTGGCGGGTCGTAGAGGTAGTAGCCGCCGCGGTGCTCGCCGCGCAGCTCCCAGGCGCCGGACTGCATGGGACCGTGCGGAACCGGGACGAATCCCATCGTCTCCTCGAGCAGCGCCTGGCTGCGGTCGGGATCGGCCGCGTATGCGCGGGCGGCGTGGAAGCCCTGGAGCGCGAGTTCGGCCGGGATCTCGGGGTGGTTGGCGATCAGGGGCTCGTCCGTCGTCTCGACGACGCGGAGCTCGTGGGTCAGGCCCTCGGGGTCGTCGAACACGATGCTCTCGTCGAAGCGGCCTGAGTCGTAGCCGCGCTTGCCGAGCCGATCCGCCCAGAAGTCGAGCGCCTCGGGACCAGCGAGCCGCCACACCACGCGGTGGACCATGCCCGCGCCCGCCCGGCCGCGCGGCACGCCCGGGTACTCGAAGAACGTGATGTCCGAGCCCGGGTCGCCCGTCTCGTCGGCGTAGAAGAGGTGATAGACCGAGGTGTCGTCCTGATTGACCGACTTCTTCACCAGGCGTAGTCCGAGGACGTCGGCGTAGAAGTCGACGTTGGCCTGTGCGTCCGCCGTGATCGCCGTGATGTGGTGGATGCCCTCGAGCTTCATTCGAGCTCCTCTCCAGGTTGGACTAGTCCCACTTTCCGCGAGTCCTACGAGCGCACTTCGTCCGCGCTACCAGTGCACCCCGCGGGTCGCCCGTACGAACGCCCGCTGCTCCGGGGTCGGCTCCTCGACCGGCTGCGCCCCGTCGTTCTCCGGGAACAGCTGGTAGGCCCGGTTGACCACTAGGTCTTGGGCGCCGGGGGCCACGGCGTAGCTCAGCTGTCCGATCGTGCCGAGCGTCGTCGCGATCCGCTTGGGTCGCTTGCGGATGGCCTCGGTGATGAGGTGAGCCGCCTCCTCCGGGCTGAGCGTCGGAAAGCGGTCGTAGATCTTGGTCGGCGCGATCATCGGGGTGCGCACCAGGGGCATGTAGACGGTCGTGAAATGGACGCCGTCACCGATTACCTCTGAAGCGATCGAGCGCGAGAATGCATCCAGTGCGGCCTTGGAGGCCAGGTAGGCGGCGAATCTGGGCGCGTTCGTCTGCAGGCCGATGGTCGAGATGTTGATGATGTGCCCCGAGGCACGCTCGCGCATCGAGGGCAGCAGGTCGAGGATCAGCTTGACCGGGCCGAAGTAGTTGACCTGCATCGTCCGCTGGTAGTCGTGGAAACGGTTATACGAGTTGGCGACCGAGCGGCGGATCGACTTGCCGGCGTTGTTGACCAGGATGTCGACGGCCTCGTGCTGCTCGAGCACTTCGGCGGCCATCCGGTCGATGTCATCCATGTCGGTGAGGTTGGCCGGATGCACATAGGCGATCCCGCCACGCTCCTCGATCTCGTCCGCCACCTCCTGCAGCTTCTCCTCGGTGCGGGCCACGAGCAGCACGATCGCGCCGGCTTCGCCGAGGTCGAGTGCGGCCGCGCGCCCGATCCCGGAAGACGCGCCGGTGATCAGGACCGTGCGCCCGCCGGCAGCTCCCTCCAGCGACGGGGCGAGGACGCCTCCCGCGGTCGGAATCCGCCGCCCGAAGGCGCGCAGGGTCCGATAGCTCTGCGCGGCGATATCGAGCGGGTTCGGCGGCGCCATCGAACGGACCGTATCACTGCATCCAACCCAGGCATAAGGGTTCACGGCGGCGCATCCGCCCCGTGTTTCAAGCGCATCCCGCGTCCGTCCAATCGGTATCCATCCGGTGCAGGTGCGAACATACGTTCCCACCTCGATTCGGTGTGTTCGCCAATGCCCGTCGTCTGTGTCCTGCTCCCCCGTTTCCAGCTGACCGTCGCCGCGGGCGACAGGACCGAGCTGCTGCGAACCCCTGCGGCCGTTGCTCCCGAGCCTGGTGGCGTCCAGTCCATAGGCGAGGTATCGCTCGCCGCCGAGGCGTTCGGTGTCCATCCCGGGATGCGTCTGGGAGAGGCACTGGCGCGCTGCCCGCGGCTGACGCTGGTGCCGCCTGATCCAGCGGGGGTCGCCGATGCCTGGGAGCGACTGCTCGTGCGGCTGGAGTCGATCGGGGCTGCGGTCGAGCCTGAGCGACCCGGGCTGGTGTGTCTCGACGCGCGCGGACTGCTGCGGCTGCACGGCGGGATCGAGGGCGTGCTCGGTGCGGCTCGGCGCGCTCTGCGGGTGCCGGCTCGTTACGGGGTGGCGCCGTCACGGTTTGCCTCAGTGGCCGCGGCGACGCGTGCGCGGGTGCGCCGGCCCGTGGTCATCGCAGGTTCTCGTGAGCAGGCGCGCGCGTTCCTCGCGCCGATGCCGGTGGCGTTGCTGCGCGCCCGACCGGCGCTGGTCGAGCTGCCCGAGGCGCTCGAGCGCCTCGGGATCGGGACGCTGGGGGAGCTGGCGGCGCTCGCGCCGGCGGCGCTGGCCGATCGCTTCGGGATCGCGGGTCTGCATGCGCGGGAGCTGGCCAGCGGCGGCGACGGCGCGTTGCGTCCGCGGCCGGCGAGTGAACTGGTCCGCGAGTCGCTCGAGTTGCCGGAGGCGGCTTCCGGTGTCCAGCTCGAGCGTGGCCTGGGGCTGCTGATCGACCGCCTGCTCGCGCGGCGCGAGCGCCGAGGCCGGACGTTGCGGGCGGTTGTGCTTTCGGCGGTGCTGGTCGAGCAGGGCGGAACCTGGCGCAAGCAGGTCGTGTTCCGAGAAGCGCTCGCCGACCCAGTGCGGATGCGACTCGCGCTTTCTCCCCACCTGGCGCTGATTCCCGCTCCTGCGGAGAAGCTGCAGTTGGCGGTCGAGCAGTTCGGGCCGCATGCCAGCGATCAGCGCGCGCTGCTCGAGGATCCTGCCCAGGCCCGGGCGGCACGGCTGCGCGAGGCGATTCGCCAGACTCGCGCCGCCGCCGGACCCGAGGGCGCGCTGCGCGTGATCCCCGTCGACCCCGACTCGCGCTTCCCGGAGCGCCGCGCGGTGTTGGCGCCGTTCGAAGGCGCCGGATGACTCACGCGCCCTCCACTCAGGCGAGCCAGGATGGCGAGCGGAGGTGCGCGTGAGCGGTCCACGGCGTCTGGCCGTCCCGCGTCGCGTCGCGGTCACCGCCGGCGACGACGGTCAGCCGCTGGCGGTCGCCGACCGCGTCGTCGACAGCGTGCGCGAATCCTGGCTGGTCGAGGACCGCTGGTGGACCGAGCGCCCACTGCGCCGGCGCTACTGGGAGATCGTCACCACCGACGGCCGGGACGAGATCGTCTTTCACGACCTTCAGAGCGGGAGGTGGTGGCAACAGCGCTGAGCAAACGGCCGTCTCACGCGCGCGAGCCAGGCGCCTACCTAAACTCCCCAGCGATGCTAAAGCCAGTGCCGCGATCGACCCCCGACGCACGGCGACCGACTCCGGAGGCACCGTGATCGACCCCGGACCCACCGCCGTCGGCACGTGGAGCGCGGGGCGGTTCATGCGCTTCGGCGAGCCGGTCGATGACGAGCGCTTCATCGCTCTGATCGCGCCTGATGAGTCGATCCCCACCGTGATCACGGCCGACGTGTACGGCGAGGGCGAGGCCGACCGAATGCTCGGCCGGGCAATCGCCGGGCGGCCGCGGGACGCGATGTGCATCGTCGGAGCCGTGGGGCATGACTTCTATACGGGCCAGCGCGACGGTCCTCGTGGCTTCCCGCGGTTCACCGATCCCCGGCTGCGATCCGCGACCGGCTACGCGGACTACCTGCGGATGGCCACCGAACGCAGTCTCGAGCGCTGCGGGCTCGACAGCTTCGACCTCCTGCTCCTGCACAACCCCGACCGCACCGGCTACTCGAGCGAGGAGGTGTGGCGGGGCATGAGCGGCCTGCGCGAGGCGGGGCTGACGCGCCTGATCGGTGTCGCTCCCGGCCCGGCCAACGGCTTCACACTCGACCTGATCGACTGCCTCGAGCGCTTCGGCTCGATGCTGGACTGGGCGATGATCATCCTCAACCCGCTCGAGCCGTGGCCGGGAGAGCTATGCCTGGGCGCGGCCGCGGCCGCGGACGTGAAAGTGATCACGCGGGTGGTCGATTACGGCGGCCTGTTCTTCGATGACGTAGCGCCGGGCCAGGAGTTCGCGCCGCAGGATCACCGCGGCTTTCGCCCCGCCGGCTGGATCGAGGCCGGCCGCCAGCGGCTCGAGTCCATGCGCCCCATCGCGGAGCGCGCCGGGCTGTCGATGATCCAGCTCGCGTGTCAGTGGAACCTTGCTCACGAACCTGTGACGTGCGCCGTGCCGACCCTCATCCAGGAACTCGGTCCGCACGCCCGCCCGATCGAGGACAAGCGCGCCGAGCTGGCCGCCCTGCCGGCCGAGGCCCGGCTGTCGGGCGCCGACGTGCAGTCCATCCGCGCGCTCGGCGACAACACCGGGTGCATGGCTCTGAAAGGGGCGAGCCCGGAGCACGACGGTCAGCTGCGCCCGGATCGCTGGGGACTCGACGACCGGCTCCAGGACGTCGCGCGACGCTGGGGCATCGAGCCCGGGCGCGACCTGGTGCAGCGCGTGGCGGCGTGAAGGCGTCGACCGTGGTCACCGGCGACGCCGATGGAGCGGTGCTCGAGGAGGATGCGGCGCTGCCGGTCCAGACCGCCTCCAACGCCCGGATCAAGGCCGAGCTCGGCCGGGCACCCAAGTACCCGACCGCGCAGGCCGGCGTCCCGGACGCGCTTGCCAAAATCACGGGATGAGCACGACCGCCGAACCCGACTTTCGACTGACCGGCGGGTGCGGATGCGGCGCCGTCCGGTTCGAGGTCACCGCCCCCCTGGTCTCGGCCCGCTACTGCCATTGCACCCGCTGCCAGCGCCGGACCGGTACCGCCGCGTCGATCAACGCGGCCGTCGTTCCCGGGTCGTTTCGAATCGTCGAGGGTGAAGATCGCCTCCGAGCGTGGAAGCCGGAGGGCGGGGGTGAGAAGTGGTTCTGCGGCGACTGCGGCTCGGCACTGTTCACGCGCGACCTCGCCGACCGCGAACGCGTCGGCGTCAGGTTCGGGGCCTTCGACGAGGATCCCGGGGTCCGCCCGAGCCTCAGGCAGTTCGTGGCCTACGCCGCGCCGTGGGAGCCGATCCCCGACGACGGCCTGCCGCGCTACCCCGAGCGCCGGCCGTCCGACTGACGGCCGCCTACGCGCTCTCCAGCTCGCGCTGGATCCACTCGCACTGGACCGACAGATCCTCCACGCCCAGCGCCGCGGCGACGTTGAGTGACATGCCATGGCAAAAGAAATCGTCGATCCGTTCGGGCTGAGCGCCTGAGAGACGCTCGACGTGATCCACCAGCCGGGCGTAGCAGAGCCGCACCCGGTCGCGGATCACCTCGTCGTCGCATGCCGCGTAGGACTGGTGCTGGAGCATCAGGTAGTCCCGGTGCGAGCCGAGCAACTCGACGTAGGCCTGGCCCATCGCCTTTAACAGGTCGGTGTCAGGGGGCGCCGTGTCTGGATCAAACTCGGCGGCGACCCGGCTGAACGTCTCTCCGACGAGCTCGAAGCCGCGCTCCACAGCGGCCAGGAACAGCTCCCGCTTGTTCGGGAACAGGCTGAACACGTAGGGCTGGGCGACCCCCACCCGGCGGGCGATCCGGTCGACCGGCGTCCCATGCAGCCCACCCTGGGCGAACTCGTGGACGGCGGCCTCGATCAGCGCGTTCCGGCGCTGGGCGGCCGGGACGCGCTGTCGGGGAGTCTTGTTGTCGGCGGTGGTGGCCATCTTCGCTGGCACAGACCCTACGCCTACGCGGCCACGTCCGCCGGGCTGATGGACAGGGATGCCGCCTGCCGAGCGGCCGCGGCGCGTGTGCTGAACGGGAGCGCCGCCGCCACGAGCGCGCCGAGGCCGAGCACGCCGGCGCCGACCCACAGCGCCGGCACCAGCCCGTCGACGAATCCCTGCGCCGACCCGTAGCTGCCGTGGCTCGTGAACACCGTCGCCAGGACCGCGATTCCGAGCGTGCCACCGACCTCGCGGATGGAGTTCGTTGCGCCGGAGGCCTGGCCGGCCTGATCGGTCCGAACCGAGGCCAGGATGGCGTTGGCGGCGGGCGCAAAGACCAGCGCCATGCCGCTGCCGGCCAGGACCATCGGAAGGATCATGCTCGCGTAGCTGGTGTCAACCGCGGCGACCGACGCCAGCCAGCCCAGGGCGATGGCCTGGAGCGTCAGCCCGGCGACCATGAACAGCCGGCTGCCATAGCGCTCGGAGAAGATGCCGGCCAACGGCGAGACGACCATCGTCGCGCCGGTCCAGGCTAGGAGCTTGAGGCCTGCGTGGAAGGGGCTGTTGCCGAGCACGTTCTGGAGGAACTGGCTGAGGAAGAAGACCGAGCCGAACATCCCGAAGTACATCGCCAGCGAGACCACGTTGGTCACCGCGAAGCTCCGCTTGGCGAAGAAGCTCATCGGCAGCATCGGGTCCCTGGCCCGTAGCTCCCAGAGCACGAACATGATCGCCAGCGCCACGCCCGCGCCGAGCGAGATCAGGACCTGGGCGCTCGTCCAGCCGAGGGTCTGCGAGCGGACGAGCCCGTACACGATCCCGAACAGTCCGGCCGAGGCCAGCCCCACCCCCGGGAGGTCGAGCCGACGTGACGGACCGCGGCTCTCGTTCAGCCGGGCCACTGCGAGCGGGATGAGCGTGGCCCCGATCGGAACGTTGATCCAGAAGATCCAGTGCCAGGAGCTGAGCTGGATCACGGCGCCGCCAACCAGCGGCCCAAGGGCCACGGCGATCCCGCTGATCCCCGACCACACGCCGAGGGCCAGGCCGCGCTGCTGCGGCGGGAAAGCGTCGGCCAGCAGCGTCAGCGTCAGCGGGGTCACCATCGCCGCGCCGGTGCCCTGCGCGGCGCGGGCGGCGATCAGCAGCCCGGCCGTGGGGGCCAGCGCGGCGCCGGCCGAGGCCGTGGTGAACAGGGCCACGCCGGCCACGAACATCCGCTTGCGCCCGAAGCGGTCGCCGAGCGCGGCGCCGGTCAGCAGGAACACGGCGTACGCCAGCACGTAGGCGTTGACCGTCCACTCGAGCGACTGGATCGACGCGCCCAGGTCGCGATGGATGCTCGGCAGAGCGACGTTCACGACCAGGTTGTCGAGAACCACCATGAACAGGCCGATCGAGACAATCGCGAGCGTCCAGATGCGGCTTCGAGAGGGGTTCGATGAGACGGGTATCGGCTGGGCTGAGGGCGTCATTCTCGCTCCTTAGTGATCGCTAACTAGCTATACCTTAGCAGTTACTAATAATTTGTCAAGTCATCTCGCGCCCCCGGAAGGCTCGGGGGGCTAGGCAGCGGGAGTGGATATGCCGTCGGGCCGGGGCGAGCGGTTTCGGGGTGCCGGAATCGGTGAGCAGGTGGGGTCTACTGAGCGGAGCGCACGTCGTTTCTCAGCGTCGGTGGCCGACGCTTTCTGGCATATCACCCCGACAAAGTCGGCCGGTATGCGTAGAAGCGTCGCCTGCCGGCCTCGAGGCTCGGCGCGTCAAAGCCGGGCGCTGCCTTCGACCCAATCGCGACCCCGGAGCCCGAGCGTATCCATCCGAATCGAGTGCGAACATATGTTCGGCGGAAGATGTCCTACGTCGAGCTCCACTGCCACTCAGCGTTCTCGTTCCTCGATGGGGCGTCGCTTCCGGATGAGCTCGTCGCCGCGGCGCTGGACCTGGGCTACCGCGCGCTCGCGCTGACCGACCACAACTCGGTCTCGGGCTCCATGGAGTTCGCCGTCGCCGCCCGGGCGCTCGGCTTGCGCCCAATCCACGGGGCGGAGGTCGACCTGGATGACGAGCGGCCAGGACAGGCCGGGGGGAGTCACCTGACCCTCCTCGTGGAGGACGCCCAGGGCTGGTCCAGCCTGTGTCGAATCTTGACTCGCGCGCACGCGCACACGCGGGACGGGAGGCCGGGTGCGCCGCCGGCCCCACCCTCGACGCCCCTCGAGACGATCCTCGAGCACGCCGAGGGCCTGGTCTGTCTCAGCGGCTGCGCGTCGCGTGGCGTGCACGACGAGCCCACTCTGAGGCGCCTGCTCGGAGCCTTCGGCCCAGAGCGGCTGCGGGTCGAGCTCCAGCGGCCCTTCCTTGAGGGCGATCGCGCCCGCAACGGGCGGCTCGCCTGGTTGGCGCAGCGACTGGGTGTGCCGTGCGTCGCAACCGGCAACGTGCATGCGCACGCACGCTCGCGAGGGCCGCTTCAGGACGCGCTGGTGGCGGTCCGCCTGCACACGACGCTCGATGCCTCAGAGCCCCAGCGGCGCGGCAACTTCAGCCACGTGCTCGCCTCGCCGGCGGCGATGGCGGCTCGCTTTCCGGATCATCCCGAGGCGGTCGCGGAGACGGCGCGGCTGGCCGAGCGGCTGCGCTTCGATCTTCGCAGCGACCTCGGTTACCGCTATCCCGGTGCGGAGGACACCGAGGGGATGCGCAAGCTCTCAGAGCTGTGTGAAGCGCGCCTGCGCGAGCGGTACGCGAGTGCTCCCAGGCGCGTGCGCGAGCCCGCGACGGTGCGCCTCCAAGAGGAGCTGCGGATCATCGAGAAGCTGGGCCTCTCCGGCTTCTTCCTGCTGCACCATGACTTGCTCGAGCTCGCCCGCGAGGTTGCCGTCGAGGTCCGTGGGGCGGGTGGGGTCGATTCACCCCGCGCTCTGTTGCCCCCGGGGCGGGGTCGAGGCTCGAGCGTCTCCTCGATCGTCTGCTACCTGACCGGCCTCTCGCACGTCGACCCGATCGCCAACGAGCTGCTGATCGGCCGCTTCCTCAACGAGGAGCTGAGCGCGCTGCCGGACATCGACCTCGATTTTCCGCGGGACATCCGCGAGCAGCTGATCCCGCGCGTGCACGAGCGCTACGGGCATGAGCGTTCGGCGCTGGTGGCGGCCTTCCCCACCTATCGCGCCCGCGGCGCGATCCGCGAGCTGGGCAAGGCCCTGGGACTCCCATCCGGGGAGATCGAGCGGGTCGCACGAGGGAGCGAGGGGTGGGATGCCCGCGATGTGGCCCGGGACATCGAGACCGCCTTCGGGGTGGCACCGAGCATGAACGGCGGCAATCGCCGAGGCTCCACAGGGCGGTGGGCCTGGCTGGCCCGGCTCGCTGCGCAGGCCCACGGGTTGCCGCGCCATCTGAGTCAGCACTCGGGCGGGATGATCATCGCCACTCGTCCGTTGATCGATTGCTGCCCAATCGTGCCCGCGGCGATGGAGGGCCGGCAGATCGTCCAGTGGGACAAGGACTCGTGCTCGGATGCCGGCTTCTTGAAGATCGACCTGCTGGGCCTGGGAATGCTCTCCGCGGTCGAGCGCTGTGTCGAGCTGATCGCGCGCACCCGGGGCGAGCGCATCGATCTATCGACCATTCCCTATGACGATCCGGACACCTACGAGTGCATCCACAACGCAGATACGACCGGGGTGTTCCAGATCGAGAGCCGCGCGCAGATGCAGTCACTGCGTCGCACCCGCCCCGAGAGCCTCCAAGACCTCACGATCCAGGTGGCGATCGTTCGGCCGGGTCCGATCCAGGGAGGAGCGGTCAATCCATATATCGCGCGCCGGCAACGGCTGCGAGTCGATCCGAGCTACGAGGTCCCCTACGACCATCCCTCGCTCGAGCCTGTGCTGCGCGAGACGCTGGGGACGATCATCTTCCAGGACCAGGTCCTGGAGGTGGCGATCGCGTTTGCCGGCTTCTCGGCCGGAGAGGCGGAGGGGCTGCGGCGGGCGATGAGCCGCAAGCGATCGGACGCGGCGATAGAGGCACACCACCGGCGCTTCGTCGCCGGTGCCAGACGCACGCATGGGGTGGACGAGGCGACGGCCGAGCGGGTGTTCTCGATGGTCCAGGGATTCTCGGGCTTTGGCTTCCCGAAGGCGCACGGCGCCGCCTTCGGTCTGCTGGCCTACCAGTCCACCTGGCTGCGCGTTCACTACGGACCCGAGTTCCTGTGCTCGTTGCTCAACGAGCAGCCGATGGGCTTCTACCCCCCGGACGCTCTGGTGCACGAGGCGCAGCGCCGGGGGATCGAGGTGCTCGCACCCGATGTCAACGAGAGCGAGGTCGAGTGCGAGATGGAGCTCGGAGACCCCGGGCGGGTCCGAATCGGTCTGGGCTACGTCCGCGGAGTCCGCGAGCAGGAGGTCAAGGAGCTGGTGGCCACGCGCAGTGCGGGTGGGTGCTTCCGGAGCCTCTCCGACCTGGCCTCGCGCGCGGGCGCGGGCTCGCCCTCGCTCGAGCTGCTGGCCTGGTCAGGAGCGTGCGACTCGCTCGTGGCGGCCGACTCGCAACCGGGCACGAGGCGCCGGATCGCCCTGTGGCAGCTCGGCGTGGCGGCTCCGGGACGGACCGTTCCCGGCGGCATCCAGCTGGCGCTGCCGCTGGACCTGCCTGCGCCGCCCAGGTTGCGCCGCCTGAGTCAGTGGGAGTCGATGCTCGCCGACTACTCCTCGACCGGGTTGACCACGCGATCGCATCCGCTTGCCCTGCTCAGGCCGCGGATGCCCGCTGATGCCGTGACCAGCCGGGATATCGAGACGCTGGAGCACGGCAGCCGCGTGAAGGTCGGCGGGCTGGTCGTCGCTCGTCAACGTCCGGGGACCGCGAACGGGATCGTGTTCATCCTGCTCGAGGACGAGCACGGGACGATCAACCTGATCGTCCCCTCCCAGGTCTACGAGCGCCACCGCCTGACTGTGAGGACCGAGCCGCTGATGCTCGTGGAGGGCAAGCTGGAGCGCTTCGCCGCAGCCGGCGGGGCGATCAACGTGCTCGTCGACCGGGTCGGCTCGATCGCCGCGCCTGATCAGGTCCTCGCCGAGGTCAAGGACTTCTCGATGCTCGACGAGCAGGTCCGCAGGGGTCGGGCGGAGCAGGAGGCCTCGGAGGAGCGGCCGGCGTCGGCGGAGCAGTCCGAGGCCGACGCCGAGGACTTCCGGGCCGTCGCCCCGCCGGTGATGAGCTTCGCCGCCGGTCGGCGGCGCTGATCGCCACGACGAGGTCAGGCCGACATGGCGTGCAGCTGTACGGCGTCCGACGTGATCGCGGCGGGCATACGCGCGGCGGACCTCGCGCTCAACGTGCCGTCAGCCTCGCGCGCAACGCCCCCACCGCCGTGCCCGCAACGCGTCATCTGCCCCGCTCGCGCGGTAAGGTGCTCGCCCGGTGCTTGGCGTCTCTCTGCTCGTTGCGTTCTGGGCCTTGCTGGGGCTGGCTGTGTTCCTGATCGCCATCCGCGGTGGGCTCGGCGGGGTCCGGACGATGTTCCAGGCCCGGTCGCGGGTTGCCCGGAAGGTGTCGGGGGTGGGGTGGGCGATCATCTACGTCGGTTTTGGCGTGGCCCTGCCGCTGGTGCTCGTGATCGGGAACAACGTGAACGCCAGCAGTCAGGTCGGCGGGATCAAGTTGAACTCGGCCGAGAAGCGAGGGCGCGAACTCTTTGGCCAGCATTGCGCTGTCTGTCACACGCTCGCCGCCGCCAACGCGATCGGGAAGGTCGGTCCCAACCTGGACATGCTCCGGCCGGCCGAGTCGCTCGTGCTGCACACGCTGATGTATGGGTGCCTGCAGGACCCGCCCTCTCCCAGCTCGCCAACGGTCTGCCTGGGCGAGGGCAACATGCCCGCGTTGGTGGTCACTGGGCAGGATGCGCAGGACGTGGCCCAGTTCGTCGCCAAGGTCGCGGGCCGGGAATAGCTCGCAGTTTGCGCGGCCTACGCGGGCCTTCCGTCGGCTGGCGCTGTTAGCATGCCGCGCCCGTAAAGCTGAGCCGAGGGGATCGCGAGCCGCCGAGCGCCGGTGGACACCCCGCCGCCAGCCCACAGCACGAGGAACAGGACGGTCACATGCCCCGCCCACGTGTGTCGGTGCCGCCGGAGGCGATCCGGATAGAGGACGAGGTCTGGCGTGATGCCTTCACCCGCCGCGAGGTTCCGAGTGGCCGCCGGGACGCCCTGAGTGGGCGCCGCGAGGTTCCGAGCGGCCGCCGGGACGCTCCGAGTGGCGGCCAGGACGCTCGGAGTGATCGCCGCGAGTCCCCGAGTCCCCGTCGCGCAGCCGCGACTAGGACGGCAGTCGCCCGGCCAGCGGCGGCGCCGGGCCCGAGCGCGGCACCCGTCCATGCCGGCTCGTCGCGACCGGGAACCCCGATACCCGGTCGCAGGACCGTCCAGATCCGCGGCCACGGAGCCGAACGCAACCTGCCGTGGCCCGACGGCCGCCGCCGCCGGCCGCCCCGCCGCCCGCACGAGCGCGCCGGCTTCAGGCCTGACCGAGTGGCCATGTGGGCGGTCTTCCTGGGGCTGCTGCTGGTCGCCGTCGCGGTGGCCAGTCCGCACGCATAGCTGACGACGGGGCCCGGGTGGCGGCGGTGGGCCCGCGGGCTGACCCCCGCCGCTCTTACCCGCCTCAGATCGCGCGCTGATCCTCCATTTATCCGCGCACGTATAAGAAGGTGAGAGGCGGTTATCGCCCAGAAATTGAGAGGCGGTTATCGCCCGCGGTGGGTGGATCGCACGAGCCGGTAGTCGCCCGCGCAGAGCGGGTCGCACGAGGCGGTCGGGCCTGCGGCGGGCGGGCCGGAGAGGGCGTCGCGGCCGGGGGAACAGCGGTCAGCACCATCGCCGGCGACATCCCGGCCCCGACCAAATGAGCTAGTTCACCCCTTGTAGGGCAGACCTGCCGCCGGTAGACTTATGAACGGTAAGCAGGTCCAGAAAATAAAGGAAAAGGCGTTTTCCTCCCGGTGATTTCCATGAAAACTTCAATGAGCAGGTTCCAGATCCATGATGACCTAACGGCACCGGAGGGCTCGGTGCCGGTCCTGCGGGGCGCGCTGGCCACGGGAGGGCAGCTGCCCAACTTCCTCGGTGTGCTCGCCGGCTCGCCGGCCGCGCTGCGCGCCTATGCGCGCTTCCGCTCCGAGCTGCGACACGGGAAGCTGACACTGGCGACGCTCGAGCGGATCGCGCTGGCCGTGGCCGAGTACTACCGCTCCGAGCCCGGCATCGCGATGCACTCGCGCACCGCCCGAGCAGCTGGGCTCGCCATCGACGAGGTGGCTCTGGCCCGCCAGTGGAGCTCCAAGGACGAGCGAGAGTCGGCGCTTCTGCGCTATCTCCAGGCGCTGCTCGAGCAGCGGGGCCGCGCTCCGATGCACCTGCACGAGGAGGCGCGCGAAGCCGGCTGGGACGACGAGCAGATCCTGGAGGCGATCGCCGCCGTTGCCCTCGAGGAGTTCACGGCGATGGTCAACGTCGCCGGTGAGGTCCCAGTCGACGGTTCCAGTGAGGCATCGCGCGCGCTCCAAGCGGCGTAAGCTTCCGTTAACAAATGACCGTCCGCGAGCAGACAGACGGGAAGTCTGGGGGCGCACGGTCTGGCTGCTGTCCGCTCTATCACGAGGCCGTGGAGCTCGTGGGCAAGCGCTGGACGGGAGCCATTCTCCGCGTTCTGATGGACGGCCCGCTGCGCTTCTCGGAGATCGGGCAGGCCGTCCCGGAGCTTTCCGATCGCCTCCTGTCGGAGCGGATGAAGGAGCTCGAGGCTCGCGGCATGGTCGAGCGAACCGTGATCCCCGGGCCGCCGCTGCGGGTCGAGTACTCGCTCGCGAGGATGGGGCGCGAGCTGGAGCCCGCGCTCTCGGAGCTTCAGCGCTGGGCCGAGCGCTGGCTCGGCCGCCGCATCCCCGCGGGCGTCTGAACGCCGCCTCATATCGGCGGACCTCGATGTCTTCGCCACGTTCGACGATCGAGCTGGCCACGCCGATCCAGGCCACCACACCATCGCGCTTGAGCACGAGTGAGGTGATCCGCTGCTCGGCCGGGCCGGCCCAACCCCGAGCCAAGTAACGTTCGACGGCGATGACGGGCCTGGCCACGCCCCCCTTCACGGCCGAGGACGTGATGTCGCTCGTCCAGGAGCGGGACATCCGCTTCATCCGCCTGTGGTTCACGGACATCCTGGGCCAGCTGAAGTCGTTCTCGATCAACGCCACCGAGCTCGGCGACGCCTTCGAGGGCGGGATGGGCTTCGACGGCTCGTCGATCACGGGCTTCAATCCGATCGAGGAGTCGGACATGATCGCGATGCCCGACTCGAGCACGTTCGCGATCCTCCCGTGGCGTCCGGTGGAACAGGGCGTGGCGAGGATGTTCTGCGACATCCTCACACCGGAGCGGACGCCGTACGAGGGTGACCCGCGGTACGTGCTCCGGCGGGCCGTCGATCGGGCCCAGGAGATGGGCTTCGACCACTTCTACGTGGGCCCCGAGCTCGAGTATTTCTACTTCCGCGACTCTCGCTCGACCGAGGTGCTCGACGAGGGTGGGTACTTCGACCTGACCACGCTGGACGCCGGCTCGGACCTGCGGCGCGAGACGGTTCTCGCCCTCGACCAGCTCGGGATCCACACCGAATATGCCCACCACGAGGTCGGCCCCAGCCAGCACGAGATCGACATGCGCTACGCCGACGCGCTGAAGATGGCCGACGACTGCATGACCTATCGGATCACGGTCAAGGAGTACGCGCTCAAGCACGGCCTGCACGCGACCTTCATGCCCAAGCCGCTGTTCGGCAAGAACGGCTCGGGGATGCACACCCACCAGTCGCTGTTCACCGGCGAGACCAACGCGTTCTTCGACCCTGAGGACCCCTACTTCCTGTCCGAGGCCGGCAAGGCGTTCATCTCGGGTCAGCTCCGGCACGCGCGCGAGATCTGTTCGATCTTCGCCCAGTGGGTCAACTCGTACAAGCGGCTGGTCCCCGGGTACGAGGCCCCGGTCTACGCAGCGTGGTCGCGGCGCAACCGCTCAGCTCTCGTCCGCGTGCCCATGTACCACCCGGGGAAGGAGCGGGCCACACGGATGGAGCTCCGCTGCCCCGATCCGGCCTGCAACCCGTACCTGACCTTCGCGGCTCTGCTGCATGCCGGGCTTGAAGGGATCGAGCACGGCTACGAGCTGCCCGAGCCGATGGAGACGAACCTGTACCACCTCTCCCCCGAGGAGCGCCGCAGGCTCGGCATCGAGCAGCTACCCGAGACCCTGGGCGAGGCGATCGAGCTGACGGCCGAGTCGGAGCTCGTCCTGCGCGCGCTCGGCGAGCACATGTTCAACCGCTACATCGAGATCAAGCGCCAGGAATGGGACGAGTACCGCGTCCAGGTGACTCCCTGGGAGCTCGAGCGCTACCTGCCCGTGTTGTAAGTCGTGCAGATCGAGTCCGACATCACGATCGAGAGGCCCGCGGCCGACGTGTTCGACTACATCGCCCACGCCGAGTACCTGCCGCAGTACGTGACCGACTTCGAAACCGTCTCGCAGGTCTCAGAGGGAGAGCCGGAGCTCGGCACCCGATACAGCTACAAGATGGCCAGAGGAGGGCAGGGCACGTTCGAATGGACCAGCTTCGAGCCGGGCTCGAGGCTGGCGTGGCGTGGCCCCCCGGTCCATGCCGGTCCGGGAACCATGGAGCCATCGGGGTGGTGGGAGCTGACCGATGCGGGCGGGGCCACCCAGGTCAAGCTCGTGATGGCCCCCAAGCCCGGGGGCCTGTTCAAGCTCCTGGCCCCCTTCATGGCCGCGGGGATGCGCAAAGGGAACGCCCAGGCCCTCGAGCGACTCAAGCAGCACCTCGAGCACAGCTCCCCGCCGGACCCTTCCTAGCCAGCGCTCGCCCGCTCACAGCGCCGCGTCGAGCTCCTCGGGCCTCGTGACGGGCGCCTGGCAGACGAAGTGCTCGCACACATAGGCCGCGGCCTGGCCGTCCACGAGCCCGCGACCGTGGAGCAGAGGCACGCCGTCCGCGGGGGCACCCTCGCCCGTGGGCCGAGGAGTGGCAGTGCCAGCCAGGACAAGGTGCGGGCGAAAGCGCTCGCGCACGACCCGGAGCAGGGCGTCGGCTCCAGGTGCCGGACCGACGATCGCGACCTCGCGAACCGGGCTCACGTAGAAGTCGGCCGCGGTCAGCAGGTGGCCGAACGCGACTGGGTGCCGTACCCCGAGTCCGAACAGTAGTCGCAGTACCCCCAGCGCGTGGCGCTCGTACTTGTGCTCGCCGGAAAGCAGGGCGAGACGCAGAAGCCCGCCCGCGGCGGCTGAGTTGCCCGAGGGGATCGGCGAATCCTCGAGATCCTTGCGCCGTACGGGCAGCTGTTGGTCATCGGCCGCGGTGGTGAAAAAGCCCCCTCGGTCGGGGTCCTCGAAGCGCTCGATCAACGTGTCCCCGATCCGAACGGCCTCGTGATACCAGCGCGCGTCGAAGGTGGCCTCGTACACCGTGATCAGCGCCTCGAGCAGGAACGCGTGGTCCTCGAGGTAGGCATCAATGCGCGCTACACCGTCCTTCCAGGTTCGGAGCAGGCGCCCGTTGCGGTCGCGCAACTCCGAGAGCAGGAAGGAAGCGCACGCAGACGCGGCCTCGAGGTAGTCAGGCTCACCGACGGCGGCCCCCGCCTTGGCCAGCGCGCTGATCATCAAGGCGTTCCAGGAGATCAGGCGCTTGTCGTCGAGGCCCGGGCGTACCCGCTGCGACCGGGCCTCGTAGAGCAGGCGGCGGATCTCCGGCAGTCCCGCCGGCTCGGGACCCGTCGCCTGCAGCACGTTCAGGCCGAGCTCGAAGTTCCCGCGCTCGCTGGCGCCGAAGTAGGCGATCGCCTCCGCGGCCAGTTCCGGGCCGAGCACCTCGCGCAGCTCGCCCACGGTCCACACGTAGAACTTCCCCTCCTCGCCCTCCGAGTCGGCGTCGAGCGCCGAGCAGAACCCACCCTCGGGTCCACGCATCTCCCGCAGCGCCCAGTCGAGCGTCTCGCGGCACACCCGGAGCAGGCGCTCGTTTCCCGAGACTTGCCAGCCGTGCAGATAGGCCGGGGCGAGCAGCGCGTTGTCGTACAGCATCTTCTCGAAGTGGGGGACCGCCCAGGCGGCGTCGACCGAATAGCGGGCAAAGCCGCCCCCGATCTGGTCGTAGATCCCGCCGCGGGCCATCGCCTCCAGCGTGTGGAGCGACATCTCGCGCTCTCCCCGGGCCAGCAGCAGCTCGATCACCGACGCGTGGGGAAACTTCGGGGCGCCGCCGAAGCCACCTCGGTCCGCGTCGTACGAGCTCCGCAGCGAGGCCACCGCCTCGGCCACGAGTTCGTCGCGGATTGGCTCGGCCGAGGGCTCGAGTCGCGCGCTGGCTCCGAGCGAGCGAGCCAGCTCAGCGCCCTGCCGGTGGATCTGCTCACGCCGCCCCTGCCAGGCTTCTGACACCGCGGAGAGCACCATCCTCCAGCTGGGCAGCCCGTGGCGGGTCTCGGGCGGAAAGTAGGTTCCGGCGTAGAACGGCACCAGGTCGGGGTCGAGGAAGGCATTGAGCGGCCACCCTCCCTGACCGGTGAGCGCCTGACACGCGTCCATGCACATCGCGTCGACGTCGGGACGTTCCTCGCGATCGACCTTGATGCACACGAACGAGGCGCTCATCACCCCGGCCACGTCGGGATCTTCGAAGGACTCATGGGCCATCACGTGGCACCAGTGGCAGGCCGAGTAGCCGATCGACACCAGCAGAGGCACGTTCCGCTCACGCGCCGCCGCGAGCGCCTCCTCGCCCCAGGGGTACCAATCCACGGGGTTGTCCTTGTGCTGGAGCAGGTACGGCGAGCTCTCGCTCGCGAGGCGGTTCGGCACCGCCCCAGGGTACCCCCGGAAGCGCGCGGTCAATACGCTTGCGCGTGATGGCATCGCTGCGCGAGTCGATCTACGCTCCGGATGCGCCCGAGGCAATCGGTCCCTACGCCCACGCTGTGCGCGTCGGCGACCTCCTGTTCTGCTCGGGTCAGATACCGCTGGACCCGCGGACCGGCCAGCTCGTGGCGGGCACCGTGGCCGATCAGGCCGGGCGCTGCCTGGAGAACCTCGCCGCGGTCTGCCAAGCGGTCGGCACCACCCTGGGCGACGCGGTGCGGATGACCGTCTACACGACCGAGATGGACCAGTTCGCGGAGATCAACGAGGTCTACGAGTCGTTCTTTGAGTCAGACCCGCCGGCCAGGGTGGCCATCGGCGTGGCGGCGCTCCCGAGGGGGGCCAAGGTCGAGATCGACGCGGTGGTGGCCATCTCTGACTGAGACGCTCTCCGGAGAGGCTGTACGGACGGCCGTCACGGTGCAGGACATCCACCGCGCCGCGGGGGCTGGACGAGGAGTCGTGCGCGAGACGCCGGTACTCAGCTCGGCGACGCTGAGCGGCCGCGCCGGGGGCACGGTCGCACTGAAGGCCGAGAACCTGCAGCGCACCGGCTCCTTCAAGATCCGGGGCGCGCTCGCCAAGCTGGCCTCGCTGGGCGACGAGTGCGGACGTGGCGTGGTCACGGGGAGCGCCGGCAACCACGGCCAGGCGCTGGCCTACGCGGCTCGCGTGCGGGGTGTGGCGGCCGAGATATTCATGCCCGAGCAGGCGTCGATCGCCAAGGTCGAAGCGGCCACCGCCCTGGGGGCGACCGTGCATCTGGTCGGTTCCACGGTCCAGGAGTCGCTCGCCGCCGCGCGCGAGCGGGGCGAGCGGGCTCACCTCGCCTTCGTCCATCCGTTTGACGACCCCGAGGTGATCGCCGGACAGGGCGGGCTCGGGCTCGAGCTGCTCGGGCAGGTGCCGGACCTGGCCACGGTGATCGTCCCGGTCGGCGGTGGTGGCCTGGCCAGCGGCGTGGCGATCGCGCTCAAGTCGCAGCGGCCCGAGATCCGCGTGGTCGGCGTCCAGGTTGCCTCCTGTGCGCCGTTCCCGGCCTCGATCGCGGCCGGCGAGCCGGTGGCCGTGACCTCGGCGCTGACGATTGCCGACGGAATTGCCGTCAAGCGGCCGGGAGACCTCACGCTGGCGCTGGTCGGCCACTGGGTCGACGACGTGGTCTGCGTGGGCGAGGACGACGTCGGCGAGGCGATGGTCTTCCTGCTCGAGCGGAGCAAGCTCGTGGTCGAGGGCGCGGGCGCGGTCGGGGTGGCGGCGCTGCTGTCGGGGGTGCTCCGCCCCGCCGACCCGGGGACGACCGTGGCGATCCTCTCGGGCGGGAACGTCGACGCCGGCCTGTTGGGCGAGATCGTCCGGCGCCACGAGAGCCAGGCCGGAAGAAGGCTGGTGCTGCTGGCCCGGCTGCCGGACCGTCCCGGTTCGCTGGCCGGGCTGCTGGCGCTCGTGGCCAACCGGGGCGCCAACCTGCTCGACGTGACCCACATCCGCGAGGGTCTCGATCTGCACGTGCGCGAGACCGCCGTGCAGCTGGTGCTCGAGACCCGCGGCGGCGGCCACGCCGACGAGGTGCGCCGCGCGGTCCGGGCCGCCGGCTACGCCGAGCCGCCGGTGCTGCGGTAGCCCGCGACCACGCCGGCTTCGCCCCTGCTCCGATAGGCCCGAGCTTGGTCCACGAGCGTGGCGATCACGCGGCTGTGCTCATCGGCCTCCGGATGCCACTGGACCCCGAGCACGAAGCGCTTGGCGGGCGCCTCGACCGCCTCGGGAAGGTCGTCGAGCACCGAGAAGCCTGTTACCTCGAGGGCGGCGCCGACCGCGTCGATGCCCTGGTGGTGATGCGAAAGGGTGACGTGCAGATGCTCGCCGGCCGCGAGCGCGGCCAGCGAGCCAGGGGTCAGGCGTACGTCGTGGTCGGCGCCGTCGAAGCTGCCGGGATTCAAGCGGTGCTCACCGTGACCGACCTCGTCGGGCAGATGCTGGATCAACGTTCCGCCGAAGGCGATGTTGATCAGCTGCATTCCGCGGCAGATCCCGAGCACGGGCATGTCCCGCTCAATGGCGCGCCGGGTCAGGGCAAGCTCCACCCGATCGCGCTCGGGGACCGTGTTGTTTGTCTCGGGATGGCGTTCAGCGCCATAGCAGGACGGATCGATGTCCGAACCACCGGCCAGGATCAGCCCATCGATCAGGTCGAGCATCTCGTCGGGGTCGTGCTCGAGCTGGGGGTCGGGCGGGATCATCGTCACCAGTCCGCCGGCGCCCTGGATCCTTTTCATATAGCTGTACGGCAGCAGCACCGCGTCCTGATCCCACACGCCCCACTGGGCTCGGGTCAGCGCCGTGCAGATGCCGATCACCGGTCGTTCGCTCACGTCTTCAGCCTACTCGTCAGCGGGGTTGGGCTTCGCCGCCTCCGCGGCCGCGCAGCAGCGCCCGCTGCACCTTGCCGCTGGCCGTCTTGGGCAGCTCGCGGGCGAAATCGACGATCCGCGGATACTTGTAAGGAGCGGTCTGCCGGCGCACGTGCTCCTGGAGCTCGCTCGCCAGCTCGCCGCTGGGCTCGAACCCGTCGCGAAGGACGACCACGGCACGGACCACCGAGCCCCGCTCCTCATCAGGCGCCGCCACGACGGCGGCCTCGGTGACGGCGGCGTGCGAGATCAGCGCAGACTCGACCTCGAACGGTCCGATCCGGTAGCCCGAGGAAATGATCAGGTCGTCCGAGCGCCCCTCGAAGTACAGGTATCCGTCGTCGTCCCGGCTGACCCGGTCGCCGGTGTGCCAGGGCCTGTCCGCGGGGGCACCGTCCCCGCCGAGGTGGCCCACGAAGAACGTCGGGTCGGTTCTCGGGTCGGCGAGCACGAGCTCGCCGTCCCGGACCTGGAGGTCCACCCCGGGGAGCGGGGTGCCCATCGAGCCCGGACGCACGGGGCGGCCGATCGGGTTGCCGGTCAGCTGGCCGGTCTCCGTCTGGCCGTAGCCGTCGCGGATCTCGATTCCCACGCCGTCTTTGAAGGCGCGGATCACCTCCGGGTTGAGCGCCTCCCCGGCGGCCACGAGCGTGCGAAGGGCGGCCAGAGGCTCGAGCGCCACACGCTTGGCGATCACCCGGTACTCGGTCGGAGCCATGCACAACACGTTGACGCGCTCGGCGGCAAGGATCTCGAGGCGCTGCTCGGGGTCGAACCGGGCGTCGTGAAGGATGGCCGCCGCGCCGCGCAGCCACGGGGCGATGAACACGTTCCGGGCCGATTTCGACCAGCCTGTGGCCGCCGTGCACCAGACCAGGTCGCCGGCGCGGGCGTCCAGCCAGTGCTCGGCCTGGAGCCGCTGGCCGGGCAGGTAGCGCTGGCCGTGAATGACCCCCTTCGGCTCGCCGGTGGTGCCGCTCGTGAACGTGATCAGGCACGGATCGGTCGGCTCCAGCTCGATCGGGGGAACCGGGTCGGCCGCGAACAGCCTCTCGTCGGGGACGCTGAGCACCTGGCAGCCGGGTCGCGCGAGCTCCAGCTCGTCGAGATTGCGTTCGTCGGCCAGGATCAGCTTGGGCTCGGCCGCTGACAGTCGCAGCCGCAGGTCCTTGGCGCGCAGCTGCTCGTTGCAGGCGAGCGCGACCGCCCCGATTCGAAAACAGGCCACCATGGCCAGCACCCACTCGGGCCGGTTGCCGATCACCGTGAGGACGATGTCTCCCCGGCCGACCCCCTCGCGCTGAAGCGTGCCGGCCAGCCGAGCGCTGCGGTCGGCCACCTCGCGGAACGACCACTCGCGCCGAGCGCCATCGCGAGCCACCCCGACCAGCGCCCGCCGACCGGGCGGGGCCGCATCGACGACATCTCGGGCGAAGTTCATCGCGCGCATCGCCTGGGCATGACCGGCGGTGAGTGTGCCACGATCGTCTGGCTGGGGATCGTGGTCGCCGGCAGACCATTCGTGCCGAGGGCACGGTCGATCAGGTTGACTCGGTCCGGGGGCGTTGTTACCGTCCCGGCCAGAACATCTGAAGCTCAGGGGGTCGTGCGGTTGGGGGCCCCGGACGGTTTTCCGTAAATCCGGAGCAACGCCTATGAGTCGTTGGGGGCAGGTCGGGCCTCCCACGGGGCCCGGCGACGCTCATACACGAGGGGAAGGACGAATGCGAGGAATCGGGGAGACGCTTCGGCGGCGAGCGCTGCTGCTGCTGCTGGCGACGGCGCTCGGAGTGCTGGGGATGGCCGGGGTGGCCAGCGCTCAGACCACCATCACAGTGAACGACACGACGGACGCGCAGCTGGCCAACTCAGAGGGGACGGCGTGCGTCTCGACGAACAACGGCTCGTGCACGTTGCGGGCTGCCGTGCAGGCCGCTGACAACCTGGGCAGCTCGGCCACGATCGTGGTTCCGGCGGGCACCTACACGCTGACCATCCCCTCCGAGGGACAGAACGATCCGTCAACCGGCGACCTGGACATCGACGACGACGCGTCGGTGACGATCACCGGAGCCGGATCGGGTTCGACGGTCATCAACGCCAACGGGATCGATCGGGCGTTCGCCGTCCAGACCGACTCTTCCCTCTCGCTTTCGGGGATGACGATCGAGAACGGAAACCCGTCGGGGGAGTCCAGCGGGTCCTTCGAGGGCGGAGCGATCTACACCGACGGCGGGCTCACGATCACCAGCGATGTGACGCTCACGGGTAACTCTTCGCTGAACAACGGGGGCACCGACGGCGGCGCGATCTACGCCGACATTGACTCGACGCTGTCGATCACCGGCGCCACGTTCAACCAGGATTCGGCGCTCACCGGCGGCGCGATCTACGACGACTCCTCCTCGAGTGCGACGATCTCTAACACCGCGTTCGACACCAACGTCGCCAGCCAAATCAATGAAGACGACCAAAACGACGGCGGAGCGATCTACGGCGCCGGGTCCGGCGACCTGACCGTCGGCTCGACCACTTTCTCGGGCAACGACGCCGAGTACGGCGGCGCGATCTACTGGGACGGCAATTCCTCGGTGACGGTGACCAACAGCACGTTCACCGACAACCACGCCAACTGGGAAGACGGGGGGGCTATCGACGACGAGGCCAGCTCGAGCATGACGCTCAACAACGACACGTTCACCGGCGACAGCGCAGGCTACGGCGGCGCGCTATATCTGGACTCGAATGCAGACTCCGGTGTCTATACCCTCGACCAGGACGAGTTCGACCACAACACCGCGACCTACGACGGCGGAGCGGTCTATTGGGACGAGGGGACGCTGAGCTCGACCGGCTCGTCGTTCACCCACAACACCGCGGGCGGCGGCGGCGGGCTGTTCGATACGTCCGACGGTAACGCTCTGTCGCTCATCAACGACACGATGAGCGAGAACACCGCCACTACGGGCGGTGGTCTCGCGTTCTACGAGGCCGAGGTACCGATCACGATGACCAACGACACGATCGCCTACAACACCGCGGCATCGGGCGAGGGTGGTGGCATCTTCGGTACGTCCAACGCAACAGCCGACGCGGAGGCGGGCTCTACCGGGGTGCTGAACACGGTCGTGGCCGACAACACCGGCGGCGACTGCGGCGCCGGTAGCGGCGACACCGACACGCAGTTCCCGAGCGGCGCCGACGCCGGCAACAACATGGACAGCGACTCGAGCTGCTTCGAGGGTGACGGATCGCCTCTGCAGCCCGGGGACCAGCCCGGGGTGAACCCGATGCTCGGTCACGCCGCCGACAACGGCGGGCTGCTGGCCGGTGCTCCGGGGGATACCGAGACGATCGAGACCGACGCCGAGCTGATCGGCAGCCCGGCCATCGACGCGGGCAACAACACCGGGTGCCCGACCACCGATGCCCGAGGCATCACCCGTCCGCAGGGCGCGGCGTGCGACATCGGCGCCTTCGAGTGGGCGGCTGCGGGCCTGTCGCTCGGGAAGAGCGCGCCGTCCACGGCGACCACGGGCAGCCCGTTCACCTACACGCTGACGGCGTCCAATGGCGGACCCGGCTTCTCGACCGGAACCACGGCGGTCGACCAGCTGCCGGCGGGCGAAACGCTCCTGAACGTCAGCTCCTCGCAAGGGAGCTGCACCAGCACGGGCACGCCGGCGGAGGTGACGTGTGCCCTGGGCATCATCGACAGCGGCCAGAACGCCACCGTGACGATCGTGGTGACGGAGGCGAACGCCGGGACCGTGACCAACACGGCGACGGCGACCAACGACCAGGGCTCGAATGCCAACGGGTCCGCCACCACGCGGGTGAGCGCCCCGCCGTCGACGACGGTCACAATAACCCCGCCGCCTCCTCCGGTCATCCACAAGGGCGAGATCGGCACCCTGCGGCTCGACAGCACGAAGCTGAGCGTGACTAACCGGATGGTCTCGGTGCCGTTCACGTGTCAGAGCTCGTTCAGCTGCGTCGGTAGGTTCACGATCACCAAGACCGTCCGGGTGGCGAACACGTTCGCGTTCGGGCCGCTCGTGTGCACCAAGCCCAGCACGGCCTTCTACCTGATCGCCGCGGGTAAGACGATCACGCTGAAGGTGCCCTTGACGACGGCCTGCCTGAAGCTGCTCAAGAACGCGAAGAATCACCAGATCCGAGGTCAGCTGACATCCGGACCGCGTAGCGGCCAGGCCGGCGTGGTCAAGATCGTCACGCTGAAGCGCTCCTGAGGCCAGGCGGGTCCCGGGGCGCGGCCGTGTGCCGCGCCCCGGGCGCCCGCGCCACGAGTCCGCGCCCTGGGCGCCCGCACCACGAGTCCGCGCCCCGGGCGCCGCGCCAACCTCCGGGAGATCGTCGCCGGCGGCCCAAAGAGCCACTGGTAGACTGGCCTCCAATGGGGCTGATGTCTGGAACCGGGCCGCTCAGCCGCCGGCCGGCGGGCACGTTCAACTTCGAGCCGCCACCGCCGGGCAAGGCGCTGTACATGGAGACGACGCCCAAGCGGGTCCGGGTGATCGCCGGCGGCGAGACCATCGCCGACAGCCGCCGGGCGACGCTGCTCCAGGAGTCGGGCCACCAGCCGGTCTACTACTTCCCACCCGAGGACGTGCGCCTCGATCTGCTCGAGCCCAACGAGCGCCGCACCCGGTGTCCGAAGAAGGGCGAGGCGTCCTACTACACGATCCGCGCCGGCGAGGTCATCGTCGAGGCCGGGGCGTGGTACTACCCCGACCCGCTCGAGTCCGCGCGGCCCCTGAAGGACCTGATCGCCTTCTACTGGAAGCGGATGGATCGCTGGCTCGAGGAGGACGAGGAGGTGTTCGTCCATCCGCGTGACCCCTACCACCGAGTCGACCTCCGCACGAGCGACCGGCACGTGCGGGTTTCGCTCGACGGGCAGCTGCTGGCCGACAGTACTGCCGCCACGGCTCTGTTCGAGTCCAACCTCCCGACCCGGTGGTACATCCCCCGCGAGGACGTAGTGGCCGAGCTCGAGCCCAGCGAGACGCTCACCCTGTGCCCGTACAAGGGGGCGGCCAGTTACTACTCGGTCAGGCTCGAGAACGGCGAGGTCGCCAAGGACCTGATCTGGTACTACCCCGAGCCGATCCAGGAGGCTGAGCGGATCGCGGGGCTGCTGTGCTTCTTCAACGAGAAGGTCGATCTCGAGCTCGACGGCGAGCTCGAGGCACGCCCAGGCTCGGAGTGGAGCCGCGGTGTGAAGTCAGAGGCGTAGAGAACCCGCGCGTTGAACCAGGATCGCCCGCAAGCGGGCGGCCTCCCGCTCGGGCTGGCCCACAACGTCATAGCCGAGGAATGGCTGAGGGCGGCGCGTGGCCCGCAGGCCAAAACGGCTGCCGCGGCGTGCTCGAGCGGTGTGATCGGGGGGCGGCCGACGGCGTAGACGCCGCGGTGGACGCGGTGGAGGCGGCCGCTCTTCACCCAACGGTGGATGCGCGCGTCGTCGAAGCCAAGCGCGAGTAGCTGCAGCCGCGTGATGTTCCCCTGCTGGCGTCCCGCGATCTGGGCGATTTCTTTCGAAAGACGAAAGGTTTCTCCCACACCACCTATGAGCGTCGAGGCGGCGGCCTTCCCCCCCAAACGTGACAAAGTTCGGAAACATGGCTGCCGCCACGACGCTAACCGACGAACAGAAGGCGATCGCTGAGATGGTGCGGCAGTTCGCCGACGAGCAGATCATCCCGAACGCCGAGCACTACGACCACGAGGACGAGTTCCCCGAGCCGATCGTCGAGCAGATGAAGGAGCTCGGCCTGTTCGGCGTGACGATCCCCGAGGAGTACGGCGGGATGGGGCTCGACCTGACGACCTACGCGATGATCGTTGAGGAGCTCAGCCGCGGGTGGATCAGCATCAGCGGCATCGTCAACACCCACTTCATCGGCTCCTATCTGTTGATGAAGTTCGGCACCGAGGAGCAGAAGCAGAAGTTCCTTCCGCGGATGGCCACCGGGGAGATCAGGGCCGCGTTCAGCCTGTCCGAGCCGGAGTGCGGCTCCGACGTGCAGGCCATCAAGACCCAGGCCAAGAAGACCGGCGACGCTAGCTACGAGATCAACGGAACCAAGATGTGGGTCACCAACGGGCTGCTCTCCTCGATCGTGTTCGTGCTGGTCAAGACCGACCCGAGTGCCGAGCCCAGGTACAAGGGGATGACCTGCTTCATCGCCGAGAAGGAACCGGGCGTCTCGGAGAACACCGGCGACTACAAGGGCTTCAACGTCCCGCCGAAGATCAAGAAGCTCGGATACAAGGGCGTCGAGTCGACCGAGCTCGTGTTCGACGGCTACAGGACGCCGGCCGACAGCATCCTCGGCGGCGAGGACGCCGGCCTCGGTCAGGGATTCGTACAGATGATGGACGCCCTTGAGGTCGGGCGGGTCAACGTTGCCGCTCGCGGGGTCGGGATCGCCCAGCGCGCGCTCGAGCTCGCGCTGAAGTACTCGCAGGAGCGCAAGACGTTCGGCAAGGAGATCGCCCAGCATCAGGCGATTCAGTTCAAGTTGGCCGACATGGCCACCCAGGTCGACGCGGCCCGCCTGCTCACACTGCGGGCGGCCCGGCTCAAGGACGCCG
This sequence comes from uncultured Solirubrobacterales bacterium, assembly GCA_963704385.1. Lineage (GTDB taxonomy): Bacteria > Actinomycetota > Thermoleophilia > Solirubrobacterales > Solirubrobacteraceae > Palsa-465. The sequence goes on along the minus strand of OY969904.1, from coordinate 1,188,517 downwards.
GCGAGCGCTCCGACCTCGAGGCCGGGATGGCCAAGCTCTTCGCCTCCGAGGCCGGCCGCTTCTGCGTCGAGGAGAGCTTCCGCATCCACGGCGGCTACGGCTACTCGAAGGAGTACGAAATCGAGCGCCTGTACCGCGATGCTCCGCTCCTGCTGATCGGGGAGGGGACCTCGGAGATCCAGCGCATGGTGATCGGCCGCAAGCTGCTGCAGCGGCACAAGCTCTGATCCGCCTTTCCGGGCCCAGACCCGCCCGCGGCCGACCCGAAACTTCCCGACGGCGGCCGCGTTAAATCTCTTCACTGACGCACTCTCACGCCGGGGCCGGCGCGTGGGGGACCAGATCGGAGGAGGAGCAATGCTGCGCACACGTCTGCTGCTGCTGGCCGTTGGGTTCGTGCTGTTCGGGAGCGCCGGCCCTGCGCTGGCGGCCACGATCATGGTCAACACGAATGTCGACGACACAGCCCCGGGCGACGGGCAGTGCTCGCTGCGCAAGGCGATCGAGGACGTCGACTCGCCCGGCTCCAACCAGACCGACTGCGCCCCGGCGGCGTTCGGCGCCAACACGATCGTGCTCGGAGCCGGCAACTATTTCCTCGGTGGACCGTCCGCGATCACGTCCACCGAGCTGACCGTCGCGCCCACGGTCCCCTCGCTCACGATTAGCGGCGCAGGCGAGGGCCAGACCACCGTTAACGCGACCGCGCTCCCCGACCGTGTGCTGTCCATAGCCCAGGGAGCGAACGTGACCATCCAGAACCTGACCCTCACGGGCGGCAACGCTCCGGCCGGAGCGGCCGGGTCAACGGGTCAGGCCGGGGGGGCCGGAGCGTCCGGCGGCGCGATCCTCAACCAGGGCACCCTGACCGTGTCCGACGCGGCGATCACGGGCGGCATCGCCGGAAGCGGCGGCCCGGGTGCGGCCGGCTCCTCTTCGGGGTCGGCAGCCGGCGGGAGCGGCAGCGCGGGTGGCCAGGGTGGATCGGGCGGCGCGATCTACAACACCGGCACCCTGACACTGAACGGGGCGGCGATCAGCGGCAATTCGGCCGGCGCCGGCGGCCAGGGAGGCGTCGGCGGCCAGGGTGGCACCTCCGGCGGCTCCGGCGGAGCGGGCGGCGCCGCCGGCGACGGGGGCGCGATCACCAATGCCGGCGGGTCGTTGACCGTCGAGGCGAGCACGATCAGCGGGAACTCGGCCGGCAGCGGCGGCAGCGGCGGTAACGGAGGCTCGGGGAGCGCGACCACGGGCGGAAATGGTGGCGCCGGTGGGGCCGGGGCCAACGGAGGCGGCATCGCGACCGACGGGGGCACGCTGTCGGTCGTGAACAGCACGTTTGCCTCCAACTCCGCCGGGGCCGGCGGTGCCGGCGGCACCGGCGGTGCCGGCCATACCGCGGGTGGAAGCGGCGCCGTCGGTGGAGGCGGGGGCAGCGGGGGGGGACTGGCCGCAACCAGCCCACAGAGCGCCTCGTTGCTGAACGTCACCGCGGCCGGCAACAGCCCGGGCGGGTCGGGCGCAGGAGGGACCGGGGGCACTGGCCAGCCGGCGGGTGGCGCCGGGACTGCGGGCGCCGCCGGCGCCGCCGGCGGCGTGTTCGACCAGGGCTCGACAACGACGCTCCAGAACTCATTGCTGGCGCTCAACGCCGGCGGCAACTGTTCGGGGTCGCTCCTTGACGGCGGCTACAACCTGAGCTTCGGCGACTCGACCTGCCCGGCGACGTTCGCCGGCGGTAACCCGAATCTCGGGGCGCTGCAGGACAACGGCGGGCCGACCAAGACGATCTCTCTCGGGTCCGGTAGCGCGGCCATCGACCAGATCCGGTCCGCCGGATCCGGCTGCCCGCCGACCGACCAGCGCGGCGTCCCGCGGCCGAGCGGTCCCAAGTGCGATATCGGGGCCTACGAGGTTGCTCCACCGCTGGCCGTGACCGACGCGCCGACCAAGACCGTCTCGACCGGGGCCACGCTGGCCGCCACCGTGACACCGAACGGGGGCGCCGCGGACACCACGGTGTCGTTCCAGTACGGAACGACCACGCGCTATGGGACCACGAAGGCGATTCAGGGCGTGGGCGGCGTCGTCGCCGTCCCGGTCCTGCTGGTCGTGACCGGGCTGAAGCGGAACACGACCTATCACTACCGGGTCGTTGTCACCACTCCGGACGGCATGGGCTTCGGCGCCGACCGCACGTTCGTGACGTCGGTGACTCCCATGATCCGCTCCCTGCGGATCAAGCCGGCGGTGTTCCGCCCGGGTGGCGGTGCCGCGATCAGCTACCTCGACTCGAGGGCCGCGACCACCACCTTCACGGTCCTGCGCTGCGCCAAGCTGAAGGCCGGCAAGTGCATCCGACCCAAGCGGGCGCGCGTCTTCCGGCACCACGACGTCGCCGGGCACAACCGGCTCCGGCTGGCGGCGAGGGCCCAGGGGCACGAGCTGGCGCCCGCTACCTACCTTTTGGAGGCGACGCCCCGGGCCGCCGGCCGGACCGGAGCGACGGCGACCGCCGTCTTCAAGATCAGCTGAAGCCCCTCACACGAAGGCGATCCCGGTCGGCTCGTCGCCCAGCCCGATGTCGATTGACTCGATCACCGCATCAGCCGCTGGATCGATCACCACGAGGGAGCTCGACGCATTGCACCCGACCCAGATGTCGCCCGCCGGGCTGAGCGCTACCGCCGTGGGGATCTGGTTGATCTGTCCGTCGTTTGAGCCCAGGGCGATCGTCGTGGTCACGACGGGGGAGGCGGTGTCGATCACCGACACGGTGTTGTCGTTGGCGTTGGTCACGTAGGCGCGGGAGCCGTCGGACGTGAACGCGGTGTTCCACGGCGTCCGGCCGACGGTGACCTCGCCCACCGGGCGCAGGGACGAGGTGCTCAGGACGATCACCCGATTGTGCTCGGGGTCGGTCACGTACGCCTGCCGGCCGTCCGGGGTGATCGCCACTCCGTGCGGGTGGCGCAGCGCCTCCGACGCCTTGGTCACGGCGCCACCGGAGGTCGTGACGGCGAACACGCCGTCGGCGCAGGTCACGAGCACGAGCGAGCCGTCCGGCGAGATGGCCACGGCCTGCGGGGCCTCGCCAACGGTGAGCGTCCCGGTCACCGTCTGGGTCCCGACGTCCACCACGGATACGGTCTGCGACCCCCCGGGACCGGTATTGGGCCCGGTGTTGGCGACGTAGGCCGTCGTGCCGTCGGGCGTGATCGCGATCCCATGGGGGTAGATCCCGACGACGACGGTGCCGGTGATCTTGTTGGTCGCGGTGGCGATCACGGACACGGTGTTCGTCCCGGACTCGGTCACCCACACCTCGCTGCCGTCGGGGGTGGCGGCGATGCCGTAGGGGTTCGTCGTCCCGCCGGCGATCGCCGAGGCCAGCGCGAACGTGGCCGCGTTGACGATCGCCACGTTGCCGCCGACGATCCCCGGGACGTAGGCGAAGGTTGGGTCGCCGGCGGTGTCCACCCGCTTGCCCTCGGCCGCCGCGATCTTCGCGCCCCCCGCTCCGGTGGCGGCGGAGCTCAGCAGGCGGCGACGAGTGACCTCGGGCATGGCGAGGCTCCCTTCTGGATGGGCATCGGGACACGGGCTCGCCGATCGACGCGATGGCAGACACGGGGTGGCGAGCGACTTGGAGCGGCGATCCTAGGCCCGGCCGACGCCGTCCGTGTTACCGGGACGTTGCCCGCTACGGTCGGGTGTCGCCTGATCTAGACTCCGCCGTCTGTCCCCGGCGTCCGACACGAAGGCGCTGATCGAGACGGCCGTGACGCGCTTTCTCGACGAGGTGCCGGCCCTCCAGCCGCTGAAAATCGTCGCGGGGCTTGAGCTGCGCGGTCGAGGCGACGTCCAGCTCTACCGGGTCGAGCTGCCTGGGCCGAAGGTGACCAAGGACATCGCGGCCGACGCCAAGGTCCGGATCTCGATTCCGCGGGCGCACTTCAACGAGCTCGCGACCAAGGGCCATGTCCGCGACTGGCGCGAGGCGTTTACCACCGGCGATGCCAAGGCCACGGGCATCGATCAGGTCATGAGGCTGATCGTCAGCGTCGTCGATCGTCAGGAAGAACGCGCGCGAACGCGCAAGGCCAGGTCGTAGGGGCGCGCCGTAATCAGCGCGCGGCCGCGAGCCGCTCTGCCTCGCTGAGCTGACCGTCGATCAGCGCCAGCCCGGCATCCCAGAAGCCGGGGTCGTGCCGGTCGATGCCGACGATGGCCGCCAGCTCCGAGGGACTCTGTGAGCCGCCGGCGGCCAGAAGCTCGAGGTAGCGGGGAACGAAGGCTTCGCCTTCCTGGCGGTAGCGCCCGTACACCGACAGGGCCAGCAGCTGCCCGTAGGCGTACGCGTAGACGTAGCCCGGCGTGTTGATGAAGTGGGGGATGTACGACCACCAGATCCGGTAGCCGTCGGTGATCTGCACCGAGTCGCCGAACAGCTCGGCCTGGGTCTCGACCCACAGCTCGCCGAGGCGGTCGGCGGACAGCTCCCCGTCGCTGCGCCGGCTGGTGTGAACCAGGTGCTCGAAGCGGTTCATGGCCATCTGGCGAAAGACCGTGGCGACGGCGCCGTCGATCCGCTCGGCGAGCAGTCCCAGCCGCTGCGCGGGGTCCTCGACAGCGGCGAGCAGGCGCTCGAACACGAGTGTCTCTCCGAACACCGATGCGGTCTCGGCCAGCGTCAACGGAGTCGATTGGTGGAAGATGCCCTGCGGCTGGGCCAGCGCGGCGTGCAGTCCGTGGCCGAGCTCGTGGGCCATGGTCAGCACGTCCCGGCGGCGAGCGGTGAAGTTGAGCAGCACGTACGGGTGGACGCTCGGGACCGTGTACGAGCAGAACGCGCCGCCGCGCTTGTGGGGGCGGACCGGGGCGTCGATCCAGTGCTCGTCGAAGAACCGCCGCGTGACGCTGCCGGCGGCCGGCGTGAAAGCGTCGTAGGTGTCGAGAACCAGATCGCGGGCCTCCGAGAACGAGAACGTCACGTCCTGGGAAAGGACGGGGGCGGCGCGGTCGTAGTCGGCCAGCTGGTCGACGCCCAGCAGCGCCGCCTTCAGCGTGTACCAGCGCTGGGGTATGTCGTACCGAGCCCGGACGGCCTCGATCAGGGCCAAGACCGACTCGTCGGAGGCCTCGTTGGCCAGGTTCCTGCTCGCGAGCCAGTGGGGGTAGGAGCGCAGCCGGTCCTCGACCGACTTGTCGAAGACGAGCGTGTTGTAGATGAATCCTCGGGTGCGCAGCCCCGGCTTGAGTGCCGCCGAGACGGCCGCGGCCGCCTCGCCCCGCGCCGGGCGATCGGGGGACTGAAGCCGGCTCAGTGCGACGTCGAGCGTCAGCTCCTGATCGTCGAGGTCGACCCGCAACGCGGCCACGAGCTCACCGAACAGCCGGCCCCACGAGCTCTGGCTGGAGATGGACTTCTCGGCCAGGATCTTCTCCTCGGGCTCGGACAGGAGGTGGGGCCGGTAGCGGCGAGCGCGTCGAAGGTGATGGCGACAGAAGCCCAGCCCGTCGGACCGCAGCAGCTCATCCGCGTGGTGGTCGTCGATCGCCGCCCACTCGAGCTCGAAGAACAGGATCTTCGTCTCGATCTCGGTGCCCCGCTCCTGCACGCGCTGGAGCAAGGCGCCGCGCTCGGGATCGGCGGTGTCGGTGGCAAACCGCAGCGCCGCGTACGAACCGGCTCGGCCGGCCAGCTCCTCTATCTCGGCCAGCTCGCGCATCGCCTGCTCGAGGCCGAGGGCGTCGAGCTCGGCCACGTGGCCCGCGTAGGCCTCGGCGAAGACCGACGCCCTCTCGGTCGCCTCGTCGAGCAGCCGATCGACGCCCCTGGCGCCCTGGCCGTCGACCAGCGGATCGAGATCCCACTCGGTCTCGAGGAGCTCTGGATCGCTCAGGTGCTCGGCGATGGTCGACATTGCCACTGAGCTTAGGGTGCGCGCGTGCCCTTAACCGGCCGGACTGGGCGCTCTGCGCGCAAACCGGCCGCCAACCGGTAGGGTCGGCCGCGACCGTGGAGCCGTTAGGAGACCTGAGCCGACCCGTGCGCCTGATCGCCACGGGGGGCACGATCGCCATGCAGGGTGAGCGGGCCGTGCCGGCCCTGGACGCCGCCGGGCTCGTCGCCCAGCTCCCGCAGCTGGCTGCCGTGCCGGCGCTCGCGGCCGAGACCGTCTTGACCCTCCCCGGCCCCCATCTCAGTCTCGATCAGGCCCTCGGGGTGGCGCAGCGGGCCGCAGCGGCCGCGGGCGCGGGTGAGGGAGTCGTGATCACCACCGGCACCGACACACTGGAGGAGCTCGCCGTGCTCTGTTCGCTGGTCTACGGCGGCGACGCCCCGATCGTGCTGACCGGCGCCAACCGGCCGGCCTCGAGTCCCGGAGCGGATGGACCGGCGAACCTGCTCGACGCGGTCGCGCTCGCCGGAGCTCAGACGGCGGCGGGTCTCGGGGTGACGGTCGTGTTCGGGGGGGAGATCCACGGGGGCATGACCGTGCGCAAGGTCGACAGCACCGGTCCGGCGGCGTTCGGATCGCCGGGCGCGGGGCCGGTGGGCAGGGTGGTGGAGGGACGAGTGTGGTTGCACGCGCGCCCGATCCGCCCACCCACGTTGTCGGTCACCGCCCTTGAGCGCCGCGTTCCAATCGTCACCGCCACGCTGGGCGACGACGGCCACCTGCTCGCCCAGGCCGCGGCGAGCTGCGACGGCCTGGTGCTCGTCGCGTTCGGCGCCGGCCACCTCACTCCAGGCATGCTCCGAGCGCTGAGCGGTGCCCTCGATCGAGTGCCGGTGGTGGTGACCTGCCGCCCCGAGCGGGCGGCGATGCTGTTCGCGACCTACGGCTTCGAGGGGGCCGAGACCGACATCCGGGCGAGCGGCGCCGCGTGCGCACCGTTCCTCTCTGCCCCCGCGGCCCGGATCGCCCTGCTGTGCTGTCTGGCCGCCGGCCTCGACCGGGCCGGGATCGCCGCCGCATTGGCCCCGTGGGACGCGGTCTGACCCGGTCGAGTAAGCCTGACCCTCAGCTACGCTTGCCCGGAGCCCATGCGGTCCCGAAGACTCAGACGGGCGCTCGCCGGGGCGCTTGCGGGTTCTGCGCTCGCGCTCGCCGGCTGCGGGCAGGCCGGCTCGTCATCCAGGTCGCTGAGCCTGGGCCAGGTGCCGCTGGTCGGCGGGGCGAGCGTCATCGCCTCGGTCAGGGAATGCGACCGGGGCGCCAACGCCTTCTGCGCGATCGAGGCCGTGGTCGTCGACCGCAGCTCGACGAGCTCGGGGGCGCTCGTGATCAGCGAGCGCGATCGTCTGCGCGCCCTCGGATGGACGGGCGCGGCCGGCGACAACGGCGATGAGCGGGCCGCTGACTCGCCCGGCCATAAGCTTCGGCTCACCTACTCGACCGCGGCCGGCGACCTGACCGCGATCGACCTCGGCTGGATCATGCGGCCCCGGGCGATCGCGCTGACCCTCGCCCACACGCTCTTCGCGCGCACGCCGGCGATGTCGATCATGCTCGAGACCGGACCGGCGTAAGCTCGAGACGCCGGTCGGGGCCCACACCCAGCGCGGTGCGCCCGGCCAGCAGGTCGCGCAGATCGCCCCCCACGAGCTCTGAGCGCCACCCCTCGAGCGTCCTGACCTCGGGCTCGGGCTCCGCGCGCTTGGCCGCCCCGACGATCAGCTCCAGCTCGCTCCGGGACGCGATCAGCTCGTAGGCGAGGCCGGCCTCGGCCGCCCGCGTTCGCAGCAGCGCCTCGGCCAACGAGATCAGCGGAGCGTCGGCGGGGTCGAACCGATCGCGCCCCGGCTCGCGCGGAATCGGGGCCGCCTGCTGCCCGGCCGCGATGGCATCCAGGATCGCCTGTCCACGGCGCCGGATCCCGGACGGGTGGATGCCACGGATCTGCTCGAGCGCCCTGAGCTTGGACGGCTGGCGCTTGGCCAGCTCGACCAGAGCCTGATCGGCCAGCACCGAGCCGACCGGGCGGTCCTCGGCGGACGCCGTGCGCTCTCTCCAGGCCGCCAGCTCGCGCGCGACCGCGCGGGCGCGTGGGTCGAGCTGGATCACGCGCGGGAGGCGCATCCATGCCGTCTCAGGGTCGCGCTCGTCGGTGGCCGACTCCAGGCGCCGGCACTCCTCCCTGGCCCACTCGAGCCGGCCGCTGTCTCGCAGGCGCCGCTGAAGTTCGTCGGCCAGCTCCAGCAGGTGGGCCACGTCCTCGGCGGCGTAGCTCAGCTGCTCGCTGGTCAGCGGCCGCGCGTCCCAGCGCGTGTAGCTGGCCGTCTTGCCCACGCGGCGGCCGAGGATCTGACCGAGCAGGTTTCCGTAGCCCGCCTGCGCACTGGCCCCGGCGAACCCGGCCGCCACCTGGGTGTCGAAGATGTTCGTCAAGGTGGTGTTCCACGCGCGGCGGAGGATCGCGACGTCCTGGCGGCCGGCGTGGAGCACGACTTCGATCGCGGGATCGGCGAGCAGCTGCGCCACCGGCCGGACGTCGAGGTCGTCCAAGGTGTCGATCAGCAAGATCTGGGGTACGCTCGGCGTGGTCGGGTCGTCGACTGCGAGCTGGACCAGGCACAGCAGCGCCCGGTACCGGCCCTCGGACATGAACTCGGTGTCGATGGCCACGCGCCCGTGCTCGCGGGCCGCCGCTGCGGCGGCCTCCAGATCGGCTGAGGTGGCCAGCCGCCGTTCCTCCATGCCGGGCACACTACCCGCCACGGGCACGCCGAATTACCGTTGCCCGCAGCGCGTGGAGCGCACCGGGAACGGCACGCCGCCTCGCCGCCGGCCTAAAAGCCGACCTCCCTGGTAGGATATGGGGCCATGATCTTCTCCTCCAAGGCGGAGTACGGCGTCCGGTTGATGGTCGAGCTCGGGCGCCAGAGCCCGGAGCATCCCACGAGCCTGAAGGCGATCGCCGACGCGGAGGGGCTCCCGCTCGCCTACCTCGAGCAGGTCGTCGCCCGGCTGCGCAAGGCGGGCCTGGTAATGAGCGCCCGCGGCGCCCACGGCGGCTACTGGCTCGCGCGTCCGGCCGGAGAGATCGCGATGAACGAGGTCGTGCAGGCGCTGGAAGGCGCGATCGCGCCGATGGAGTGCTTCGTGCACGACCACACCGAACGGGTCCTGTGCTCGCACGAGCCCGACGCGGGCCGCGGTTGCGCGACCAAGCTGCTGTGGACACGCGTCCAGGGAGGGATCATCCGCTCGCTGCAAACCACGACGCTGGCCGAGCTGGTGGAGTTCTCGCGCCGCAGCGAGCGGACGCCCACGGCGGTCATCTGATGAGCGGGCTCGAGATACGAAACCTCCACGTTACGGCGGGTGAGAAGCAGATCCTGCGCGGTTTGGACTTGGTCGTCGGCACCGGCGAGATCCACGCGCTGATGGGCCCAAACGGCTCTGGGAAATCGACGCTCGCGAACGTGATCATGGGTCACCCGAACCTCGAGGTGACCGAAGGCGACATCCTGTTCAAGGGTGAGGACATCACCGAGGCCTCCCCAGACGAGCGGGCCCGCATGGGCCTGTTCATGGCCTTCCAGTACCCGGTCGGGATCCCGGGGGTGACGGTCACCAAGTACCTGCGCACGGTCCTCAACGCCCACCGCGTGGCTCGCGGTGAGGAGCCGATCCCGCTGAAGGACTTCCGCCAGGACGTCGAGGCGGCGATGGAGCTGACCAACGTCCCCAGGGACTTCTCGACCCGGTATCTGAACGAGGGGTTCTCGGGCGGGGAGAAGAAGCGCATGGAGATTCTCCAGCTCGCGCTCCAGCGCCCAGAGATGGCGATCCTTGACGAGACCGACTCGGGGCTCGATATCGACGCCCTGCGTGTCGTCGCCAACGGAGTCAACGCCGTCGCCGGCCCGCACATGGGCGTTCTGATCATCACGCACTACCAGCGCATCCTCCACCTGGTGCAGCCGAGCCACGTGCACGTCATGTACCAGGGTCGGATCGTCAAGGAAGGCGGACCCGACCTCGTAACGGAGCTCGAGTCCAAGGGCTACGGCTGGATCACTGACGAGGTCGCAGCGGCTTGACGGCGGTCGGAGAGACCGGTTCGCTCGCCGGCGTCGCGGAGGAGTTCCCGGTCCTGCGCAACCGATCGTTCGGCGGTCACCGGCTCGTGTACCTGGACTCGAGCGCGACCTCGCAGACGCCCCAGTCCGTGATCGACGCGATGACTCGCTACTACACCGAGTCGCGCGCCTCGATTCACCGCGGCGTGTACCCCTTGGCCGTCGAGGCCACCGACCTTTATGAGGGGGCGCGCCGGCGGATCGCGGATTGGCTGGGCTCGACGCCCCAGGAGACCATCTTTACGGCCAACGCGACCGCCGCGATCAACCTCGTCGCGTACACGTGGGGGCGCCAGAACGTGAACCGTGGCGACCTCGTCGTCCTGACCGAAATGGAGCATCACTCCAACATCGTCCCCTGGCAGCTGCTCTGCCAGGACCGGGAGGCCGAGCTGGCCTACGTCCCGGTCCTCGACGACGGGCAGCTCGACCTGGGCGCCCTCGACGCGCTGCTCGAGCGAGGGCCGAAACTGGTCGGCGTGGTGCATGTGTCCAACGTGGTCGGGACGATCAACTCGGTCGGCGAGATCTCGCGCCGCGCCCACGACGCCGGCGCGCTCGTGCTGGTCGACGGCTCGCAGGCCGTCCCCCAGATTCCGGTCGACCTCCGGGCCGTGGACGCCGACTTCTACGCCTGGACCGGACACAAGACCTACGGCCCCACGGGGATCGGCGTCCTCCACGGACGGCGCGAGCTGTTTGAGGAGATGCCGCCCTTCATCGGCGGCGGGCACATGATCCGTACGGTCGCCGCGGCGGAGTCGACCTGGACGGACCTGCCATGGAAGTTCGAGGCCGGGACCTCGCAGATCGCCGAAGCGATCGGGCTGGGCGCGGCCGTCGACTGGATCCGCGCGATCGGGATCGACCGTATCCGCGCGCACGAGGAGGCCCTGGTGGCCGAGACGCTCGAGCGCCTCGGCGCCGAGGTGCCGGGGCTGGTCGCGCACGGGCCGCCCGACGCCTCGGACCGGGGCGCGCTCGTCTCGTTCTCACTGGAGGGCGCACACCCGCACGACGTGGCCGAGATCCTGGGCCGCCGGGGTATCTGTGTCCGGGCCGGCCATCACTGCGCCCAGCCGCTGATGCGCCGTCTGGGCGTGGCGGCGACGACCCGGGCGTCGTTCGCCGTGCACAACTCGGTCGCCGACGTTGACGCCCTGGTCGACGGGCTAACCGAGGTGCGCCGGGTCCTGCAGCTCTAGCGCGTCGTCGAGCCGCCTCAGGCCCTGTCAGCCGACAGCGCCACGGCATCGCCGGCCAACGGCCCGCTCGCGGGCGGTTGCCAACGTTGCTCGATCCGGCGCCAGCGCCAGATGGCCAGCGCCCCCAGCCAGGCGACGACGAACAAACCAACGATGGCGTAGCCCATCGTGCTGAAGTTCAGCGCCTCCACGGCGGTCCAGAACTGTCCTGTGAGGCCGAGCTGGTGTCCCAGGACCTGGAGCAGCTCCACGGTCCCGATCGCGAGCGCGACCACCACTGAGACGCCGGTCACGGTGAGGTTGTAGAACACCTTTCGCGCCGGCGTGCTCAGCGCCCATCCGTAGGCGCTGCTCATGAACACCCCGTCGGCGGTGTCCATCGCTGACATGCCGGCCGCGAACAGGATCGGCAGGGCGAGGACCGCCTGAGCCGGCACGCCGTTGGACGCGACACCGGCCGTGATCGTGAGCAGCCCGACCTCGGTGGCGGTGTCGAAGCCCAGACCGAACAGAAGCCCGACCGGGTACATCTGGCGGCTGTGGCGGATCAGGTCGAACCGGTGTCCGAACAGGCGGCTCATGAATCCCCGCTGTGCGAGCCGGGACTCGAGCTCGACCTCGTCGAAACGGCCCCGCCGGGCGTCGCGCGCCACCGCGACGATGCCGACCAGGACGGCCAGGTTGAGCAGGCCGATGGCCCACAGGAACAGGCCGGACACGCCGGCGCCGATCACCCCGCCGTAGACCTGCAGGGACGGGATGGCGTGATGAACGGCGCCGGCTGCGACCGCCAGCCCTACAGACAGCCCGAGCACCACCGTCGAGTGCCCGAGCGAGAAGAAGAATCCGACCCCGAGCGGGCGGTCCCCCCGCCCGATCAGCTTCCGGGTCGTGTTGTCGATGGCCGAGATGTGGTCGGCGTCGAAGGCGTGTCGCAGGCCGAAGCTATAGGCCAGGACGCCCAGACCGCCGAGCACCGGGTGGCTCGGCGCGTACAGGGCGATCAGTCCCCAACCGGCCACGTGCAGCGCCGCGATGGCCGCGCCGAACCCGAACAGCCGTCGCCGCTGTTCGCGGTCGAACGAGCGGACGATCGCTCTCATCCCTGTGCTCCCTGGGGCGTCGTTCGCCAGTCCAGGTGTGCGATCCGGCCATCGTCGACGCAGACGCCACGGGTTCTGGGGACTCCGGCCATCCACAGCGTGTACGTGCCTTCGGGCAGACGATCGAACACCGCGGTGTAGTCGGGCCGGCCGCCGGCCGGGCGCTCCAGCACCTCCCCGTGGCTGCGCCGCTCGTCGTATCCATCGGGGCTGATCTCGATCTCGACCCCGCGCATCGCGGCGTCGGTATGGACGATCAGGGCGCCCAGACCCGCGCCGATCTCCAGGACCACGAACTCTGCTCCTCTCGGTTGGTTTCAATCAGGCATACGCAGGAGGGCGAATCGCGGATCAGCGGTCGGCGTGCACCGCTCCGCGGCCCCCGCGCGAACGTCCGCACCCGCTCCGCGCGAGCGTCCGCACCCGGCGCGCGGGCGTCCGCACCCGGCGCGCGAGCGTCCGCACCCGGCGCGCGAGCGTCCGCACCCGGCGCGCGAGCGTCCGCACCCGGCGCGCGAGCGTGAACGATTTGGCCGACACAGGCGGCAACTTTCATCACGCTCAGGTGGGGCGGGGGCGGGGGGGCTCTATACCTTCGCCATCATGAACGGAGTCGTCGTCGGGGCCGTCGTGCCGGTTCCCGGCTCGAGGGTGGCCAGCACGACGTCCCCGTTGCTGACCGGCCGGGCCAGCCGGACCGAGCCCGACTGGACGACGAAGGTGCCTGCGGGTTGCGGCATCGCCGAGCCGTGCTGCACCCACAGTTCGTACACGTGGTCGGCGGCCGGCGCCGGCAGCCCGCTCACTATGAGCTGGGCGCGTGTCCCTCGCACCTGCAGTGCGGCCCGCACCCGGTTGGCGAGCACGGGGCTCGTGATCTGAGCCTCGATCGTGCGCGTGGCCGTCCCGCCGCTCGTGATGAGGACGATCGCCACCACGACCGCGGCCAGGCACACGCCTCCGAGGGCCAGCGCCGGGCGCAGAGCGAGCGACGGTAGCCAGCGCCGGCGGGGCCGGGGCGCGGTGGACGGCGGGCGGTCGGCGGAGGCTCCGGACGTGTGCAGGAGCTCGGCCTCGGCATTGACGACCTCCATCACTCGGGCCTTGAGTTCGGGTGGCGGCTCGATCGGCGCCACCGAAGCCGGCAGGACGTCGACCGCAGCCTGGAGACTCTCGAGCTCGGCCCGGCACTCGCTGCATCCGGCCAGGTGGCGCCTCACCTGCTCGGCCTCGGCCTCCGGCAGCGCACCGAGCGCATAGGCCCCCAGGGCCTCCGCGCACTCGGCGTGGTCGAGTGCGTCGTTCATGACACCGCCTCCGTCGGCCCCATGCTCGCACGGAGCTTTTCCAACGCCAGCCGCATCCGGCCCTTCACGGTACCCAGCGGCGCGTGCAACATCTGGGCGATCTGCTCGTGGGTGAAGCCGCCGAAGTAGGCGAGCTCGATCACCTTGCGCTGGTCGTCCGGGAGCTCGTCGATGAGTACCCGCACGGACCGGGCCTCTTCCCGCCGGGCGGCTTCGGCGTCGGTGCGCTCGGGCGCCTCGATCCATTCGGCGGCGTGTTCGTCGGCGGCTCGGCGGCGTTCATGCACCGTCGTGCGCCGGAGCGTGTCGATGGCCCGGTTGTGGACGACTCCGAGCAGCCACGTCCGTACGCTGCCCTTCGTCCGGTCATACCGGGCGCCGCTGCGCCAGATGGCCAGGAACGCCTCCTGGGCCACCTCCTCCGCGCTCGCGCGCGCGCCGCAGATCCGGTACGCGAGCGAGAACACTGCCGTGCAGTGTCGCTCGTAGATCACCTCGAACGCGCGCGGGTCCGCGCCGGCGACCAGTTGCATCAGCTCCTCGTCGCCGAGGTGACGCAGGCCGCCGGAGCCGGATCGCGCTTCAGGTCGCCTCTGCTGGGCCATCGCGCATCAACACTACGCAGCACGCGGCCCGCCGGATCAGGCGGACGGTGCCGCGCCGGATCAGGCGGACGGTGCTGCGCGGATCAGGCTGACGGTGCTGCGCGGATCGAGGCCCGGGCCATCGCTACGCTTGATCTGCGATGGACGAGCTGTATCGCGAGAACATCCTCGATCACTACAAGCACCCGCACAACTGGAGCCCCCCGGCTCCACCGATCGAGCGCCCCGACCTCGAGTTCCACGACCTCAACCCACTGTGCGGCGATGAGCTGACCGTTCAGCTCGCCGTCGACGGCGAGGGCAGGATCGAGGAGGTTCGGTTCGCCGGGCACGGCTGCGCGATCTCCCAGGCGGCCGCCTCGATGGCCTCGGATGAGGTCAAAGGGATGGCTGTCCAGGACCTGCTGGGGCTCGACCGGTCCTTCGTCCTTGACCTGCTGGGTATCGACATCTCGGCGACGCGGATGAAATGCGCGCTGCTCTCGCTCAAGGTGCTAAAGAGCGCCTCGCTCGGCAACATCGTCGACTGGGAGCCCGAGTCGCCCGACGGCAACGGAGCGGTGTAGCGCGGCCGGAGGGCTGAGCGCCGTGGCCGTCCGGAGCGAAGCCCTCATGCACATGGGCCTCGAGTACGGCCCGGGCGATCCCGTCCGGGTTCGCGTCGTGCACCGCGGCCAGCGGACCTCGGTCAGCGACGACGGCGCGGCGATCAGCAAGGCAGGCCGGCCGCGTCGCTGGCGCGCGGCCGCGGAGCGCGTCAACGGCGAGCTGGACGTGAACATCAGCCGCCAGGGAGTGATCTCGCTGCCGGTCGTACCGGTGGGCCCGTCCGAGGATGAGGTCGTGCGCAGAATCGGCCGGGCCTCGCTGACCTTCTTCCAAGAGCTCCTCGAGCTCGGCCCGTGTCCGCCGGCCTCAGGCCGGCCGGGTGAGATCAGCTTCCGACCAGGACGAGCTCGCGCTCGAGCCCGGGTCGGTCGCGCAGGGCCTCGGCGTAGAGCCACAGGGCCGCCTTGTGCTCCTCATCGACCGGCGCCGGATCGATGATCGCTTCCTCGATCTCGAGGAGGCTGACACCGCCTTGCACCGCCTGGGCTACCTGAAGTTGAAGGTCTGAAGCCATGTGCCGTTCCTCCCGTCGGGTCGACGAACGATGTAGGGTCGACGAACGATGCGCGGCGCCAGCCCAACACTCGCGCATCGACAGTATTAGTACACCCGTCTGCTTCTCCGTCCGAGTGCAGTGGCCGAATGTTCGACCACCGGCGGCGTGAAGGCGTTACTCCCTTGTTATCCGGGGCGACCACCTCGTCTGCTTATTGAGCCTGCCGGGTCGAAATCCGATCATTACGCTAGGATTTGCTCAGTGCCCCAGATCATCGAAGTCTGCCCCGTGAGCGAGCTCGAGCCCGGCGACGTGCGCCTGGTCGAGTGGGAGGATCTCGAAATCGGCGTGTTCAACTGCTCCGGTACGGTCTACGCGATCGAGGATCGGTGCTCCCACGACAACGGGCCGCTGGTCGAGGGCGATTTTGACCAGGAGCAGTGCACCGTCGAGTGCCCGAGGCACGGCTCGGTGTTCGACCTGAAGACCGGGGAGCCGAAGTCGCTGCCCGCGTACACCGCGGTGGACATCTTCCCGGTGATCATCGAAGACGCAACGATCAAGCTGGAGGTGGAGTAGTGGCCACTCCCGAGACCACGGATTCCCAGACGCCCGTTCTGAGCGAGAACGACCAGCTCCGCGGCATCAACGCCGACTATGAGGAGCGCTACGGGTTCCACGACGCCGAGAACTACCTGTACAAGGCGCCGAAGGGACTCAACCGCGAGATCGTCGAGAAGATCTCCGAGTTCAAGTCAGAGCCGCAGTGGATGCGCGACTTTCGCCTCAAGGCGCTCGACCACTTCCTGGCCCGCCCGCAGCCGACCTGGGGGTCGCCGCTCATGGCCGAGGTCGACTACGACAACATCCACTACTTCGTCCGGGCGTCGGAGAAGGCCGGACGCTCGTGGGACGACGTCCCTGAGGACGTCAAGCGGACCTTTGACCGGCTCGGCATCCCCGAGGCCGAGCGCAAGTTCCTGGCCGGGGTCGGGGCTCAGTATGAATCCGAGGTCGTGTACCACCAGGTTCGCGAGGACCTCGAGAAGCAGGGCGTGATCTTCATGGACATGGACTCGGGACTGCGCGAGCACGAGGAGCTTGTGCGCGAGTACTTCGCGACGTTGATCCCGCCGAACGACAACAAGCTCGCCGCGCTCAACTCGGCGGTGTGGTCGGGCGGCTCGTTCGTGTATGTCCCCGAGGGCGTGCACGTCGAGATGCCGTTGCAGGCCTACTTCCGGATCAACACCGAGAACATGGGACAGTTCGAGCGCACGCTGATCATCGCCGAACCAGGGTCCTACGTGCACTACGTCGAGGGGTGCACTGCTCCTACCTACAGTTCGTCTTCACTGCACTCCGCGGTGGTCGAGTTGATCGCCAAGCCCGGCGCCCGTATCCGCTACACGACGGTCCAGAACTGGTCGACCAACGTGTTCAACCTGGTCACCAAGCGGGCTGCGGCATACGAGGATGCGACGGTCGAGTGGGTCGATTGCAACCTTGGTTCTCGACTTAACAATGAAGTACCCGTCGGTCTACCTCCTGGGTGAGCGCGCTCACGGCGAGGTTCTCTCGATCGCCTTTGCTGGCAAGGGTCAGCACCAGGATGCGGGTGCGAAGATCATCCACGCCGCCCCGAACACGACCTCGAACATCTTCGCCAAGTCGATCTCCAAGGACGGCGGAAGGGGGTCCTACCGGGGCCTGCTCGAGATCGCCAAGGGCGCGCACGGCGCCCGCTCAAAGGTCGTGTGCGACGCGCTGCTGCTGGATGAGCACTCACGCTCGGACACCTACCCGACGATCAGGATCGGCGAGGACGACGTCAACGTCGGTCACGAGGCCACGGTCTCGAAGGTCGGCGACGACCAGCTGTTCTACCTGATGTCCCACGGCATCCCCGAGGACGAGGCCTCCAAGCTGATCGTCAACGGGTTCATCGAGCCGATCACCAAGGAGCTCCCGATGGAGTACGCGGTGGAGATGAATCGCCTGATCGAGCTCCAGATGGAGGGTTCGATTGGGTAGCGCCGGCTTCCTGGCCGAGCGCAGGGAGCGTGCGGCCCGGCTGGCCCAGACCCTCGAGCTGCCCCAGTTCAAGGGCAAGGCCGGCTGGGAGTTCACCGACATCTCGGGCCTGGAGCTCGATGCCTACGGGCCCGCGCCCGCGAACGGGAACGGAGCGAGCCCGACCAAGCTCACGCAGCTGTTCTCGCCTCCGCAGGCAGCCGAGCTTCGTCAGCTCGACGCGGGCACGGCGGCGCTCACCGGAGAGCTGCCGGACGGCGTGATCGTGTCCTCGCTGGAGGAGGCGGCGAGCAAGCATCCTGAGCTCGTGGAACGTCATCTCGGCTCCGTCGTAGGCGATGGGGACATCTTCGTAGCTCGCAACGACGCGGGCTTCCGCGGCGGCGCCTTCGTCTACGTGCCCGCCGGGGTCGCGCTCGAACGCCCGATCCTGCTCACCGGCGTCCAGGGCAGCTCGGGCACCGAGCTTGACCGTCGCACCCTGGTCGTGATCGGCGACGGCTCCCAGGCCGAGGTCTGGGAGCAGTACCTATCGGAGTCCGAGGACCTCGACGGCGTCTTCAACGTGGTCACCGAGCTGGTGATCGGCGACGACGCCCGGCTGCGCTATGTGTGCGGCCAGTCCCTGTCCGAGCGCAGCTGGATCTTCGGGGCCCAGCGGGCCGAGGTCGGTCGTGACGGATCGCTGGACTGGGTCGCCCTGGGGTTCGGCTCGGCACGCGGCCGGGTGCGGATGGAGACGAGGCTCGGGGGACCCGGGGCGGAGGCGCGGGTCACCGGCGCCTACGCGACCCACGCCCGCCAGCACCTCGACTTCGACACCACCCAGGAGCACGCGGCCCCCAACACGACGTCGGACCTCGCCTTCCGCGGCGTGCTCCAGGGCCGCTCGACCGCGGTCTGGAAGGGCAACATCATCGTCGACCCCGGCGCGCAGAAGACCGACGCCTTCCAGGAGTCGCGCAACCTGCTGATCTCCAAGCGGGCCCACGCCGACGCGATCCCGGGCCTGGAGATCCAGGCCAACGACGTACGCTGCACGCACGCCGCCGCGGTGGCGCAGGTCGACCCCGAGCAGCTCTTCTACCTGCGCTCGCACGGGCTTCCCGAGGAGGTGGCCAAGCGCCTCGTGATTGAGGGCTTCCTGTCCGCGCTCGTCGAGCGCTTCGAGCAGGGCCCCGTGCGCGAGCAACTGGCAGCCGCGCTCGAGCGGCGCCTCGCGCTGATTCTCGGAGACTAGCCCGGCCACCGAGCTGGCCCGAGGCTGGTCCGCCTGTCACTCTGCGCCGGTGCGGTTCACGGTGACCACGGATGCCGCGGAGTTTGCCGAGCGTTCGAGCAAGTTCGTGACCCAGAGAATCGACCGCAACCTCCTGGCCACGGTGCTGATGAGCGTCCTCGACGGCGCTTATCGGGACGCACGACCGGTGTTCGCGTACGGCTTGAACGGGCGGGGCGACCTGCAATTCGCGGCGCTGCGCACGCCGCCGTTCCCGATGCTGGCCAGCGAGCTCGAACCCGGCGCGGCGCGCAGCTTCGTTGCCCAGTGGCTCGAGGTCGACCCGGAGCTTCCCGGCGTCAGCGGGCTCAAGGAGACGGCGCGGGGGATCACCTCAGCCTGGAGCGAGCACACCGCGCGCACGACCCGCTGCCGGATGCGCGAGGCGATGCACGTGCTCGATCAGGTGGTCGACCCACCCCGGCCGGCCGCGGGAGCGCTGCGGCTGCCCCACCGATCCGAGCGCCGGCTGTTGATCGACTGGATGGAGGCCTTTGCCCTCGAGGCCGGCATCGCGGGCGCCGGCGAGGCGCAGGCGGCGGTGGACCGGGCGCTCAAGCGCGGCGGCCTGGCGGTCTGGGATCACCGCGGGCCCACGTCGATGGTCGGGACCAACCGTCCCGTGGCGGCCGTGGTCCGGGTCGGACCGGTGTACACGCCTCTCGAGCATCGTCGGCACGGATACGCGGGCAGCGCGGTGGCCGCCGCCAGCCGCCAGGCCCTCGAGCGCGGCGCGACCACGTGCATGCTCTTCACCGACCTGGCCAACCCGACGTCGAACAAGATCTACGCCGAGGTCGGCTATCGGCGCTTCCCCGACGACTGGGAAGAGCACGCCTTCGAGCCGGCTTCGGGCTGATCCACTCCCCCGGTCACGGGTTCGACGGCACCGAGGGCAGCTGCGGACCGGTCGTGGGCGCGCGGCTGAAGGTCTCGCCAGGCGGGACCCGGGAGAGTCCGGTCCAGGTCGTTCCCTGGTCGCCGGGGGTGTGGGCGTCGCTGACCATCTCGCGGCCCTGCGGGTCATAGAAGTTCTGCTTGAGCTGGTAGCCGCGTTGGCCGACCTCGCAGTCGGCGTTGCCGTGACCGTCCACGGCGGCGGCGTACGCCGGGCTGTGGAAGTACTCGGCGTCGGCGCCGTTGGTCTGGTCGGGCGGGTCGCCGGGCTGGTTGCCGTTGGCCGGGGCGGTCGCGCCCTGATCGCCGACGTTGTTGGTCTGGTGGTTGGCGAAGTTCAGCAGCGCCCGCTGCGACATCCCGAACGACGTCTGCTCGGACACCACGTCGGCGAGCTCGGTCCAGAAGTAGTTCCACTCGTTGCACACCGTCACGTACGGCCCGAGGTAGCGGATCATTGGGTTCAGCGTCCCGACCGTCGAGCTCAAGCCGTTCAGGGCGATGTTCGTCCCCGGGTCGATGGCCAGCGACCGCAGCGCCGCGAACACCCCCTGCAGCTTCACGTTCATCGACGGCGTCCGCGGCAGCACCCGGACCCCGGCCGCCAACGCCGGGTCGACCTGCGGCAACGCCGCCTCCAGCTGCGCCGTCGCCGGGCGCATGTAATCCGCGAACGTCGTCAGATCGGTCAAGAACGGCTGCTGGGCGATCAGCGAGCTGGTCGACACAGCCAGCGTCGGCGGCGACTGCCGGATCGTGCTCTCCAGATCCGACGGGCTACGCGAGATCGCCGCAAACGTCGTGGCCTGATCGGCGAACAGCCTCGCGTTGGTCGCCGCCACCGGCGCCACCGTCCCCATGAACCCATCCAACGCCCCCAAAAACCGGGTCAGCTCCGTGCTCGGCGCCGACAGGTAGCTCGCCACCGGCTGCAGATGCTCAAACAGCGCCGGCAACGACGCGATCGTGTCGTTCAGCGCCGACCCCCGCGCCGCCAACGCGTCCCCATACCCGGCCAGATTCTCCTGCACCGCCGGACGCGTCCGCGCGTCGAACAGCTTGTCGATGTCATCGAACTGCACCGGCACGTCGGTCTGGGTGATCGGCAGCGTGCCGCCGTCGGGGATCAGCTTCTTCGAGTTGCCGCGGTTCAGATCGACGTACTTGGTCCCGAGCACCGACCGGGGGACGATCGAGACCGTCGAGTTCTCCGGGACGGCGGGATAGGACTCCGAGAGCTGGAGGATCAGCTGGGCCCCGATATGCCCGGTGGGCAGGATGATCGGCTTCATGGCCGACACGATCCCGACCCGGTACCCGCCCTCGTCCACGTCGTTACCCGGGACCAGCGCGGCGCCGTTGGCGATGTCGACCTTCAGCTCCCGGGTGGGCACGAACGGGAGGCCGTTGTTGGCGTTGTAGGCCAGGAACACAGCCACGATCGCCACCAGCACCGTCACCGCCCCGATCACGACGGGATTGGCGAACGCCGAGCGCTGCACCTCGGCGGGGACTCCGGGCGCTGGTGGCCGCCCGTCTCCGGCCTCCGTCCCGCGCCTGAGCGCGGCCGGGTCGAACGGCGGCTCGGCCTGCCCGCGTTCGTCGGCCCGCGTCCAGGCCTCGTCGGCGCCCTCCCAATCGCCCGCACGCGACAGCAGCAAGCCGAGCCGGAAGGCGCCGAACCCGTCGCCCCGATCGTCGGCCCGGCGGAAGGCCTGCTCGGCCGCTCGCACCGCGCCTCGAGCCTCGCAGAAGACGCCTGTGTAAGCGGCTCCGGTGCCGTGCCCGAGGCGGTCGGCGCGGCGGTAGGCGGCCTCTGCGCCCTCGAGGTCTCCCTTCCGCGCCAGCTCCTCCCCGCGCTCGAACGCCGACCGCGCGTCGCCATTCACAAATTCCGTCACCCTGCCGGCGCCATCCATCTCCAGCCTCAAGCTACCTTCCGCCGAGAGCCGCTAACCCCGGTCGGGACTGTGAGATGGAGCACATACGGGGGCTGTCCGCTTGAGAGGAGATCGCGGTGGCCGCCGCTGCGCGGTCCCACTGCGAGCCAGCTCTTGCGTACGATCCGCTCAGGTGGCGCGAGCGACAGCACAGATGGTTCCGCTGGGGTACGGCAAGTTCGTCCGTGCCGATCGAGTGTTCGCACTCGTCCCGCTCGAGGGCGGCGAGCGCGGTGACGGCCGCCGGACGCTCGTCTACGTGGAGGGGGTCGAGGAGCCGATCATCGCGTCGCGCTCCGAACTGGCGATCGTCCGGGACCTGGCCGACGCGCTCGGGCAATCGCTGTCGCGCGGCCGGCGCGACGGCTCGGCGCTGCCTGGGCAGGAACAGCTGTTCTGATGGGCCACGGTGGCTGATGCCAGAGCGGCGGGTGGCGCTGCTGCGTGGCATCAATCTGGGCTCGACCAGGCGAGTCCCGATGCTCGAGCTGCGAGAGCTGTTCGCCCGCGCCGGGTTTGACGATGCCCGCACCTACGTCCAGAGCGGCAACATCGTGTTCTCGAGTGACGCCCCGACCGTCGAGCTGGAGCGCGAGTGCGAGGACCGCATCGCGGCCCACTACGGCTTCGACGTCGACGTGATCGTCCGCACCCGGGACGAGCTGGCCGAGGTGGTGCAGCGCAACCCGTTGCGGGAGGTGGCCGCGAACCCCAAGCGCTACCAGGTGAGTTTCCTGAGCGCCGAGCTCGACCCCGAGCAGGCCCGCGCCCTGAGCGAGATGGCTACCGAGCACGAGCGTTTCGTCGCCGTCGGGCGCGAGCTCTACGCGTGGCATCCCGACGGGGTGGCGCGCTCGCGCCTGTGGGCCAAGCTCGCCAGCGCCGGGCTCGGCGTCAAGGCCACGGCCAGGAACTGGACGACGGTGACCGCGCTGCTCGACATGGCCGATGGCCGATGACGGTTCACCGCTACGCGATCGTCGATGTGTTCACCGACGTTCCCCTTGAGGGCAACGCGGTCGCGGTGTTCGTGGGCGGCTCTCGGCTCACCGACGATGTGATGCAACGCACGGCCCGGGAGCTCAACCTGTCCGAGACCGTGTTCGTCATGCCGCCCGAGGACGGCGATGCCGACGCGCGCGTGCGGATCTTCACCCCCAGCGTCGAGCTGCCGTTCGCCGGCCATCCGGTGCTCGGCGCGGCGTTCGTGGTCGGCGAGCGCCTCGGCGCCGATCTGGTCACGCTCCGGACCGGAGCGGGCCCCATTCCCATCGCTCTCCAACGTGAGCGTGGGGCGGTCGTGTTCGGCGAGATGGACCAGTCCGTGCCCCTCCCGGAGCCGTTTGCGCGAACGCAGGAGCTGCTGCAGGCGGTCGGGGCCGAGCGTTCGGAGCTGCCAGTCGAGGCGTATCGCAACGGCCCCCTACACGTCTACGTCGCGCTGGGGAGCGAGGACGCGGTCACCGCCCTGCACCCGGACATGGCCGCCCTGGCGGCGCTGGATGGACCGATCGGGGTGAACTGCTTCGCGGGCGCAGGCGATCGCTACAAGACGCGGATGTTCGCGCCGTCGCTGGGGGTGCCCGAGGATCCCGCGACCGGATCGGCGGCCGGGCCGCTCGCTGTCCATCTGGCCCGCCACGACCGGATCGCGTTCGGGCAGCCGATCTCGATCCGTCAGGGGGCCGAGATCGGACGGCCCTCGCTGCTGCGCGCCCGGGTCGAGGGCTCGGGCGGAGCCGTGGAGCGCGTGGTCGTGGGCGGGGCCGCCGTGATCGTCGCCCGCGGCGAGTACCGTCTGGGCTGAGCCCTCGGCCGGCTTGCCGACCTCGCGGCGCGGTGGGATACTCGCGCCACAGCAGCTGTCCGCATCGCTTGCCGGGAGGTTCTGATGTCCGAGCCTGTCAACGTGCTTGTCGTCGCCCACCAGACGGCGGCGACTCCACCTCTGCTCGACGCGGTGAAGGAGCGCGCGGGTCGCGATCCAGCCCGTTTCCACCTAGTCGTACCACGACGTCCCCACGGTCTCGACAAGGTCATGGACCCGCACGATCATGGCGAGGCTGAGGCCCGGCGAGTGCTGGCCGACGCGCTGCCCAGGCTGTCCGAGGCCAGCGGAACCGTGGTCACCGGTGACGTCGGCGACTCCGAGCCGTTGATGGCGATCGAGGACGCCATCAACGCCGCCCGGTACGACGAGATCATCATCTCGACCCTGCCGCTCGGCGTGTCGCGTTGGCTCAAGCTCGACGTGGTCAGCAAGGCGCGCGGGCTCGGCCTCCCGGTCACGCACGTGCTCGCCCCGAGCGGCGTGGAGGCGATCGCGTAGGCTCCCGGCCAGTGAAGCTGGCCACCTTCACCGCGCCCGGAAGGGACAGGCCGTTGGCCGGGCTCGTCGAGGACGCGCGCGTGCGGGGACTTGCCGACCCGGTGGGTGTCGCGGACGTCCTCGCGGGGGCGAAGCCTGCACCGGGGGCCGAGTCGTGGCCGCTGTCCGAGGTGACGCTGCTCGCTCCGATCCCTGAACCCGGAACGATCTACGCGATCGGCCTGAACTACGCCAAGCACATCGCCGAGACCGGTGCGCAGGCGCCGGAGGCGCCGATCGTGTTCGTCAAGGTGCGCGGGTCGGTCGCGCCACCCGGTGGCCCGATCCGGTGTCCCGAGGTCGTGCACAGGCTCGACTACGAGGGCGAGTTGACGATCGTGATCGGCAGGGGCGGAGAGATCGCGGGATTCTGCATCGCCGACGACGTGACGGCCCGTGACCTGCAGGGACGCGAGCCGCAGTGGACCCGAGCCAAGGGAGCCGACACCTTTTGTCCCTTCGGTCCGTGGATCACCACCGCAGACGAAGTTCCAGACCCCGAGCGCTTGGAGCTCCGGACCTGGGTCAACGGCGAGCTACGCCAAGACACCAACACCTCCGATCTGATCTTCGGCTGCCAGGAGCTGGTCGAGTTCATCTCCCAGACCTGCGCGCTGCAGCCCGGGGATCTGATCCTCACCGGGACTCCGAGTGGGGTCGGGATGGGGCTCGACCCGCCCCAGTTCCTTCGCTCCGGCGACGTGGTCCGGATCGAGATCGAGGGCCTCGGGGCGATCGAGCACTCGGTGGCCTAGGGCTGGTCTGCCGGTGAGCGGCCCCCGCCGATGAGTGACCTGCTCGTCCATCCCGCGCGAGCTCCGGAGTCCGACGGCACGATCCTTCGGGTCAGTCCATCCTCGGCGGGATGGCGCTACGTTGGCTTCGAGGTGCTCGAGCTCGACCAGGCCCGCGCCGCGCAGCGCGACACCGGCGGCCGCGAGGTCTGCCTGGTGGTCGTCTGCGGATCGGTGGACGTGAGCTACCCCGGAGGGCACTGGCCGGGGCTCGGTGGACGCCCGGACCCGTGGTCCGGTCCCCCGGACGCCTGCTACCTGCCGCCCGGGACCCGCTTCGAGCTCCGGGGCGCCGCCCCCGGGGCCGAGGTGGCCCTGTGCTGGGCGCCGGCCCCGGGCGGCGGCGCCAGCCCCCGGCTGCTGCCGGGTGAGGAGATTGAGGTCGAGACCCGTGGCTACGGCGCGCAGGAGCGCACGATTCACCCGATCCTGATGGGAGATCGCCAGGCCGATTCACTGCTCGTCTGCGAAGTGCTGACCCCGGCCGGCCACTGGTCCAGCTATCCGCCGCACAAGCACGACCGCGACGAGCCACCACAGGAGGCGCTCCTGGAGGAGATCTACTACCACCGGGTCAGCCCGGCTCGCGGGTTCGGGCTTCAGCGCGTGTACAGCGATGACCGCTCGCTGGATGAGACGCTCGCCTTCGGTGACCGCGACTGCGTGCTGGTACCTCGCGGCTATCACACCGTCTCGGCGCCCCCCGGCTACCAGCTCTACTACCTCAACGTGATGGCCGGCCCCACCCGCCTGTGGGCCGTGACCAACGATCCCGACCACGAATGGACGCTGGCGCCGGGCGCCGCGCCCGCCTGAGACCGCTAGGAGCGCCCATGGCCACGACCGCAACCCGCGTGCTCGACAACTACGTTCGGGGCCAGTGGACCCCGGCCGCCGATCCGACCGGCGTGCTCGATGTGACCAACCCGGCCACCGGCGAGGTGCTGGCCCGCGTGCCGCTGTCCGGCGTCGGCGATCTAGATGCCGCGGTCGTCGCCGCCCGCGAGGCCCTGCCCCAGTGGCGTGCCGTCTCGACGATCGCCCGGGCGCGCAAGCTGTTCGAGCTGCGGGAGCGGCTGGTGGCTCGCGAGGAGGAGCTGGCCCACTCGGTCACGACCGAGATGGGCAAGACGATCGCCGACGCCCGGGCCGAGGTCGCCCGGATGATCGAGATGGTCGAGGCGGCGTGCGGGGTGCCGAGCACGATGCAGGGGCGCGTGCTCGAGGACGTCTCACGCAACATCGACGCCGAGACGATCCGCCAGCCGGTCGGGGTGTGCGCCGCGATCGTCCCGTTCAACTTCCCGGCCATGGTCCCGTTCTGGTTCTTGCCCTTCGCGATCGCGTGCGGCAACACGTTCGTGCTCAAGCCCTCCGAGCAGGTGCCGCTGACCCAGCAGATCGCCTTCGAGGAGCTCGACGCGCTGGGGCTGCCGCCCGGCGTGGTCAACCTGGTCAACGGCGCCCGCGAGGTGGTCGAGGGGATCCTCGACCACCGGGGGATCGACGCCGTCTCGTTCGTCGGCTCGGCCCCGGTGGCCCGGATCGTCTACGAGCGCGCGGCCAAGGCGGGCAAGCGGGTACAGGCCCTGGGCGGGGCCAAGAATCACATGGTCGTGATGCCCGACGCGGTCATCGACGACACCGTCGCCGGGATCATCGGCTCGGCCTTCGGCGCCGCCGGGCAGCGGTGCATGGCCGGCTCGGTCGTGGTCACCGTCGGGGACGCGCACGAGCAGCTGATGTCACCGCTGATCGAGGCCACGCGCCGGCTGCGTGTGGGTGACGGGATCGACGAGGCGACCGACGTCGGACCGGTCGTGTCCCAGAGCGCCCGCGAGCGGATCACGAGCTGGATCGACCGGACGCAGCGAGTCCTCGTCGATGGTCGCGACGCGGGGCCCGAGTCGGGCTGTTACGTCGGTCCGACGATCGTCGAAGTTGACCGCGACGACCCGATCATCCGCGAGGAGGTGTTCGGCCCGGTGCTCGCGGTCGTCCGCGCGAATTCGCTCGACGAGGCGATCGAGATCGTCAACTCGAGCCGCTTCGGCAACGGCACCTCGATCTTCACCGAATCGGGCGCGTCGGTGCGCCGCTACCGCCACGAGGTAGAGGCCGGCATGATCGGGGTCAACATCGGCGTGGCCGCGCCGGTGGCCTTCTTCCCGTTCTCGGGCTGGAAGGACAGCTTCCTGGGTGACCTGCACGCCCATGGCACCGACGCCGTCGACTTCTATACGCGCAAGAAGACGATCACCAGCAGGTTCTTCTCCAGCGGGCAGGGCAGCGGCTCGTACTTCGTGGAACGCTAACTTCTCTGTGTGAGCGTCCGCGTCGCCTGCTGTCAGATCGCGCCGGAGGTAGGCCAGCCCGAGCGAAACGCGGAGCGGGCGCGGGAAGCGATCGTCGCCGCGGTAGGCGGCGGAGCGCAGATCGTCGTCCTGCCCGAGCTGGTCACGAGCGGTTACGTCTTCGGATCGGTCGAGGAGGCGCGGGCGGCCGCCGTTCCCGCGAACGGGGACCTGCTACGGGGCTGGGCCTCCGAGGCGGCGGGCGCAGACGCGCTCGTGATCGGCGGCTTCTGCGAGATCGCTCCTGACGGCCGCCTGTTCAACAGCTCGGCGCTGGTCGGCGGCGACGGGGTCCTGGCCGTGTACCGCAAGCTCCACCTGTGGGGCGAGGAGCCGCGCTGGTTCGCGCCCGGACAGGATCCGGCGCCCGTCGTGACCACCCGGCTCGGGCGGATCGGGCTGGCCGTCTGCTACGACCTCGAGTTCCCGGAGCTGACCCGCGGGCTGGCCCTAGAGGGAGCCGAGCTGATCGCTCTGCCGGCCAACTGGCCGCACGAGGACCCGGCTCCCGCCGGCGGCCCGGTGATCCACTCCCTGGCTGCGATGACGGCCTACTGGAACAAGGTGTTCGTCGCCGTGTGTGACCGGTGCGGGACCGAGCGGGGTCTCGAGTTCGAGGGCGGCAGCGTGATCGCCGGTCCGGACGGTGCGCTGCGCGCCGGGCCGGTGCTGGACCGGGACGCTGAGACGCTCCAGGCCGAGTGCGATCTGGCCCTCGCACGCGACAAGCGCACCGGCGAACACAACGACGCCTTCGCCGATCGGCGTGCCCCGCTGTACGCCCGCGCGCTCCTTAACGAGTGAACAACTAGCCCGCCTTTTCCCGGCTTGGGGGCCGGTGTAGTGTTCCCGGCGGCGTTGCTTCAACGACGAGGGTTGGAGGTCAGCTATGGCTGAGACCGTCGGGCAGACTGCGGCCGCGACAAGCACGACTCCGAAGCTGTTCGTGCGCCAATCGTCGGGGCTGGTGCGCAATGTCAGCGTGACCAACGCGCTGTTCTTCAACGTGGCCGCGTTCGTCGGCGTCGGGCTCACCCTGTATCCGATCTTCCTCTCGCTCCCGGACGTGCACGTCTGGAAGGCGGGTCCGTTCTCGGCCTACGGGTGGGCGGCGATCATCGCCGGGCTGTTCTGCGTCCTGCTTGCCCTGATCTTCTCCTCGCTCACGTCGGTCATGCCCCGATCGGGTGGCGACTACGTGTTCTCCAGCCGGATCATGCACTCCTCGCTCGGCTGGATGGAGTCGTTCACGCTGGTCATCGCCTCGGTGCTGATCATCGCCTTCGAGGTGCCGTTCGTCCTGCGCAACCTCCAGATCACCGCCCGGATCATCGGGATCGGCGCCGGCGGGCATTTCTTCAATAACGCCAACACCTGGTTCACCGACTCCACCGGGTCGATCACCGGCACGCCGGGATTCATCGCCTCGATCGTCGTACTGCTGGTCATCGCGGTGATCGCCGTCCTGCCCACACGGACCTTCCACAAGGTGGTCACCGCGCTCGCGGCGTTCGGGGTCACCTGCTTTGTGCTCATGTTCATCTTCGGGCTGGCGGCCACGCACAAGTCGAGCTTCGTGCACAACCTTCCCCACTACACCGGGGGCGTCACGTCGGCTCAGATCGCGGCCTCGGGCGTCAAGGCCGGCGTGGTCGGCCCCAACAACAACAGCTTCCTCACGAACATCTTCTCCACGACGGTGTTTCCGTTATTCCTGTCAGTGCTGCTGTTCCAGTACATAGGGTTCCAGTACTCGGCGTACATCGCCGGCGAGGTGCGCGGCAACGTGCGCCGCGGCGTGCTGATCGCGCTCATCGGCGCGCTGCTGATCGGCGTGTTCGCGAACTCCGTGTACGTCGACGCCATCTCCACCCACTTCGGCTTCTCCACGAACGTGTCCTGGGGCCTCAGCTACTGGGGCTTCCCGGGCGGGCTCAAGGTGCTGCCCATGGGCCAGCCGAACGCGATGCCGCTGCTGGCCGTGGTCGCCAATAAGTCGCTGTGGCCGCTGTGGGCGTTGATCAGCCTCGGCGGGACGATCTTCCCGTTCCTGCTCTGCCCGGTGTACATCAACTTCATCAGCCGCATGCAGCTGGCCTGGAGCCTCGACCGACAGGCCCCCGAGTGGGTCGGGCGGGTCAACGAGCGGCTGCGCGCGCCGCTCAACGCGATCCTCGCCACCCTCGCCCTGACGCTGGTGTTCCTGTTCTTCCAGAGCTACAAGGCGCTGCCGACGTTCCTGGCGACGACGAACCACAAGCTGAACCTGGCCGGTACGGCCTGGTTCTCGATCTTCATGGCCATCTTCACCTGGACTTTCCCCGGGCTCAACGCGATCCTGGTGCGGTTCCGCAGGCCGGACCTGATCCGCAACGCGCCCTTCCGCCGGCACCTATGGTGGATCGGCGCCCTGTGGCTCGTGTTCCCGCTCTGGGTCTACATCTTCGCCGTGTTCAAACCGGTGATAAATGGAACGCCAGGGGTCAGCACGCTCACCTACTTGGAGACGAACGGGATCATCGACGCCGCGCTGTTCTACGTGATCGGACTCGTGATCTACATCATCATGAGATACCGAGCCTCCCGCGCCGGGGTCGACGAGAAGATGCTGTTCACGGAGCTACCACCGGATTAAGAACCCACCCACCCGACCGCCATCGCCACCCGCTTTTACATCGCCAGCGACTTCCACGCCGCCGAGAAGGCGTGGCGGAAGTTCCTCAACGCGATCCGGATGAACGTCTATAGGGCCGACGTGGCGCTGCTCGCCGGCGACCTCACGGGCAAGGCCATCGTCCCGATCCTCCACAACGACGGGGGCTACGATGCCGAGCTCTTCGGGGTGCACCGTGCCGCCCGCAGCGACGAGGAGCTGGCCACGCTGGAGCGTGACATCGCCGACGTCGGCTACTACTCATTTATCACCAGCTCGGAGGAGGCGGAGCGCCTTTCAACCGACGAGGTCGGGCGCGACGAGCTGCTCGAGCGCCTGATGGGCGAGCGGGTCCAGGAGTGGATGGCCCTGGCGACCGAGCGGCTCGCCGACGGGAAGGTGCCGCTCTACCTGATCCCCGGCAACGACGACGAGTTCGTGATCGATCAGGTGCTGAACGAGCCCGGATGGGCGCCGGTCAACGCCGACGGCCAGGTGCTCGACATGCCCGGTGGACTGCAGCTGCTGGCCTCGGGGTGGTCGAACCACACGCCCTGGCAGACTCCGCGCGAGGAGTCTGAGGAGGAGCTTTACGTTCGTCTCGACGTGCTCGCCCAGCAGGTGCGCGACCCACGCCGGGCGGTGTTCATGATCCATGTTCCCCCATATGACTCGGGGCTCGACACGGCACCGATCCTGAACGAGAACCTCCGCCCCACCGTCTCGGCGGGCGATGTGCTCCGTGGACCGGTGGGGTCGACTGCGGTGCGCCGGATCATCGAGACCTACCAGCCCGTGCTCTCCGTGCACGGCCACATCCACGAGGCCGGCGGCGAGCGCCGGATCGGCCGGACCCTCTGCATCAACCCCGGCAGCGAGGCGAACGCCGGGATCCTGCGCGGCTACCTCATCGACATCGGCGACGACGGCGTGGAGCTGGCTCAGCGGGTCGAGGGGTAGGCCCGGCCGCATGCGGCCGGGCCCGGCGGGTGCATGCACCCGCCGCGGGTGCGCGCATGCGCGCACCCGATCAAGCCACCCCGCAGAACCGCATCGCCGCCACCGCCAGCGCCTGTGCGCAGGAGACGAGTCCGTCCACGGGCACGTACTCGTCGATCGTGTGGGCGACGCTGGCGCCGTCGCGGACAAAGCCGGGAGGGCCGTAGCCGATCGACGGGATGCCCGCGAGCGTGGTCAGCGTGGCGCCGTCGTACCAGGAGTCCAAGCCTCCCAGGCATCCGGGACGGCCGACGTCGGCCGACGCGCCGAGCGTGGCCGCGACGATCGGCTCTTCGGACGGGATCTCCATGGGCATCACCGCGTTGGGCCACCACTCGATCACTGGCGGGTGCTCGGCCAGCCAGTCGTCGCTTGCGCTCTTGTCGGTGATCCACTCCTCGACCTCGCGGCGGACGTCGGCTCCCCATCCGCGCTCGTCGGCCTGCGCCGGTAGGTACATGACTGCGATCGTCAGCTCGCACTCCGCTGGATAGCTGACCGGCCACTCGCCGCTTCGCGCCATCGTCGCCAGCAGGTTGGGCCGGGACAGGAACGGATGCTCCAGGCCGTCGCGCTTGCACCACTCGCGGCGCAGCGAGCCGATCGCCTCGAGCGCGACCACCGCCTTCTCGATCGCGTTGACCGCGCCGCCCTGCCGCCAATCCGGCTGGCGGACCTCGGCGTGTCCTGGACGTCCGGGCACTCTGATCACCGCGTACTCCGAGCCGCGGCAGGCCACCCAGACATCGAAGCCCGTCGGCTCGGTCACGATCCCGGCGTCGGCGCGCAGGCCGCGCTGCACGAGCGCCGTGCCGCCCGCCCCGGAGGACTCCTCGTCGGTGTTCGTGGCCACGACCAGGTCTCCCGCCAGCTCCACACCGGCTGCCGCCAGGGCGTCGACCGCGAGCGCCATCGAGGCGACGCCGCCCTTCATGTCGCACGCCCCACGGCCGTAGAGCTTGCCCTCTCGCACCTCGGCGACGAACGGATCGCTCGTCCACGCCTGGCGCGGCTCGACCGAGACGGCGTCGATGTGACCGTTGAAGACAAGTGAGCGGCCGCCCCCGCGGCCGTGCCTGGTGGCTATCAGCTGCGGGCGGCCGGCGAACTCCAGTCCGGGCGGCACGAGCGGCTGGCCTTGCATCGCGTTGCCGTCGGGCTCCCACAGGTCGACCTCCAGGCCGATCGCGCCAAACCTGGCGGCCAGGTATCCCTGGAGGGCCGCCTCCTGGCGTGGAGCGTCGCCGACCTCGCGGGCGGTGGTGTCGAATCCGATCAGCGCGCTCGCCAGCGCCACGAGCTCGTCGCGGCGCTCCTCGATCGCGTCGCAGACACGCCGCTCGGTATCCGTCAGCGCCATCCCGGCGCGCTACATGAGCGTCGCGGTCACGCTCGTCTCGACGCCGGCCAGAGCGCGTGAGATCGGACAGCCCTTACCGGCCTCGCGTGCGGCCTGCTCGAACGCCGCCTGGTCGATCCCGGGCACGCGCCCGACGACCGTCAGCTCCGAGGTGGTGACGGTGGGTGCGCCGTCCTTCTGGTCAAGCGTCACCTTGGCGCTCACCTCGAGGTGCTCGGGCGGATGGCCTGCCTCGGTCAGGCCGTGGGCGAGCGCCATCGAGAAGCACGATGAGTGCGCCGCCGCGACGAGCTCCTCGGGGCTCGTCTTGCCGTCCGAGCGCTCGGTTCGGGACGCCCACGTGACCGGAAACGGCTGGAATGCGCCACTGCTGACGCTGACCGTTCCATTCCCGTGGGCCAGGTCGCCGTCCCACTCGGTCCGCGCCGTCCGCTCCGCCATCGGCATGTCGAAACCCTCCTCGTCAGTGGTGTTCGATGACGCGGTCGATCAGCCCGTACGCGACCGCCTCGTCCGGCTTGAAGAACCTGTCGCGCTCCATGTCGGTGTGTATCTGATCGACCGTCTGCCCGGTGTGTTGAGCGTAGATCTCGTCGATGCGCTGGCGCACGTTCAGGATCTCCTGGGCATGGATCTCGATGTCGGTGGCCTGCCCCTCGAACCCGGCCGACGGCTGGTGGACCAGGATCCGGCTGTTGGGCAGCGAGAAGCGCTTGCCCTTCGCCCCGCCGGTCAGGAGCAGAGAGCCCAGAGACATCGCGATCCCGATGCAGATCGTCTGGATGTCGGGCTTGATGAACTGCATCGTGTCGTAGATCGCGAGCCCCGAGTAGATCGATCCGCCGGGGCAGTTGATGTAGATCGAGATGTCCTTATCCGGGTCCTGGGACTCCAGGTGCAGGAGCTGGGCCACGATCAGGTTGGCGATCATGTCGTCGATTGGCGTCCCGAGGAACACGATCCGCTCGTTGAGCAGGCGACTGTAGATGTCGAACTCGCGCTCGCCGCGCGCCGTTCGCTCGATGACCATCGGAATCAAGGGCATGCGCTCAGCGTACGCGACTCGCGCGCTCGGCACCGAGCGGGCCCACCTCTACGGCACGATCACCGCGGTGCCCTCAAAGCGCCCGGCCCGCAGGTCGCTGAGCGCCTCCTCGGCGCGTTCGAGCTCGTAGAGGTTGACCGTGGTTTTGATCGGCACCTGTGGGGCGATGGCCAGGAACTCGTGGCCGTCCTTGCGGGTCAGATTGGCCACGGACCGGATCTTGTGTTCCTGGTACAGGTCGTCGTAAGGAAATGAGGGGATGTCGGTCATGAAGATCCCGGCGCAGACGACCACCCCGTCGGGGGCGAGGACCCTCAGCGCGGCCGGGACGAGCTCGCCCGCCGAGGCGAAGATGATCGCCCCGTCGAGGGGCTCGGGGGGCACCTCGTCGCTCCCGCCCGCCCACGACGCGCCGAGGCCACGAGCGAACTCTTGGGTGCGTGCGTCCCCCGGACGGGTGAACGCGAACACCTCGCGCCCCTGGAAGATCGCCACCTGGCAGATCATGTGGGCGGCCGAGCCGAACCCGTAGAGCCCGAGCCGGCGCGCATCGTCCGTGAACGTCAGCGCCCGATAGCCAATCAGCCCGCCGCACAGCAGCGGCGCTGCGTCCTGGTCTGAGAGCTCGTCCGGAAGCGGCAGGCAGAAGCGCTCGTCAGCGACGGTGAGCTCGGCGTAGCCGCCGTCGATGTCACGCCCGGTGAAGCGGCCGTTGACGCAGAGGTTCTCCCGCCCCGAGACGCAGTACTCGCAGCTGCCGTCGGTCCACCCGAGCCACGGGACGCCGACGCGGCGCCCGTCCTCGGTCGTGCCGACGATCTGATGACCGAGGACGACGGGCAGCTTCGTCGCCGGGATCTCGGCGTCGCGAAGGTGTAGATCGGTGCGGCACACCCCGCAGGCCCGAACGTTCAGCAGGAGCTGGCCCGGACCGGGCTCCGGGTCGGGCAGGATGGCCGGCTCCAGCGGATGGCCTTGCTCCTCGAGCACCATTGCGCGCACGTCGCTCATGATGATGCATCGGCTGGCACCGGCCCTGTCTCGCCCCCGCCCGGGCCCGGTAGCGTTGTCGATGATGGTTCCGCTCAACTTCCCCAACGTCCTCACGGTCGTGCGCATCCTGCTCGTGCCGGTGCTGGTCGTCGCGCTGCTCGAGCAGACCAGCGGTGGCGACCTCCTGGCGGCGATCGTGTTCGCGACCGCGTCGCTTACGGACGCGATCGACGGCTATCTGGCCCGCTCGCGCAACTCGGTCACGACCTTCGGCAAGCTGATGGACCCCATCGCCGACAAGCTGCTGATCATCGCCGCGCTGATCGTCCTGGTCTCGCTCGGACGCCTCGAGGCCTGGGTGGCGATGGTCATCATCGCCCGCGAGTTCGCCGTGACTGTGCTCCGGGTGGCGGTCGGTGCCCAGCAGGGCGTGGTCATCCCGGCGAGCCCGCTGGGCAAGATCAAGACCGCCACCCAGGTGGCGATGGTGATCGCCCTGATCGCCGTCCACGGACACCCGCTGTGGCTCGAGCTCCTGATCTACGCCACGGTCGCCGTGACCGTGCTCTCAGGCGCCGACTATTTCTTCGGCCTGCGTCGCGGACTCGCTCGGGCCGGCTCGCAGCAGGCGGGCCTGATCGACCACGGCCCGGCGGCCGATCAGGGGACCTGATCGAGCCAGACGCGCCGGGACGTGTGCGTCGGCGCCGGCTCGCCCGTCTCGAGCTCCCGCCGCACCTCGCCGAGCGTGCCGAACCGCTCGGCCACCACGTTGTGCTGGTGGATGGTCTCGAGGTTGACCTGGCGCGCGGAGACGAATGCCCGGTCGTCGAGGGCTGGGAAATGCTTGACCACGCCTTGGATCATCTCGCGCACGCAGTCCTCGACGAAGCGCGGTCGTCGGTGCGCCTTCTCCACGACGCTGGCCTCGTCTGCGCGCTTCATCAGCTCGTAGATCTCGGAGGACATCGCCTGCTCGACGATCTCGAGCAGCGTCGCCGCATCGATCTCGGCGTCGCACAGCTCTGTGCAGCCGATGTGCAGCGTTCCGAGCCCGCGCTGGTTGTGGGTCGCGACCGGGACGATCTCGAGGATCCGCTCGATCTCCTGGGCGGCGAAGCCTTCGCCGAGCAGCCGTTCCCGCGCCGATCCGGCGACGAGCTCCTGCGCGCACGGGCACGCGGTCATCCCCTGCGCGGTCACGCCGATCAGCCGTCGGGTCCCGAACTCGGTACAGATGGCGGAGCCATGGAGTGTGTAGAGCTCCTGGGTCTGAATGCCCGACACCGGGGCCGGCTTGTGCTCCGGGAAGCGCGCCTCGACGGTGACCTCGGCCCGGCGCGCGTGCTGGCGCCGGCGGACGAGCTGGGCGATGTGCTCGGCGAGCGTCTCGGCCTTGAACGTCGACTCGCCCAGCACGACTTCCCCGATCGCCTCGTTGACGACCTCCTCGAAGCGGGACATGTGGGCGCCCTTCCGGTCAGCGCCGAGGTCGACCACGCACTCGAACCGGGCCGAGAACAGCTCCTGGTCGCGGGCCGCGTGGGTCGGCGCCCCATCGGCGACATTGCCGTTCCGCTGGAGCCGGATGACCTTTTCGACGCCGGTGACCCCCACGCGGCTGAGGCCGAGCTGCACGGAAGGCACCTGCGCCTGGACGTCGACAGTCGAGATGTTGGGGCTGGCCTGCGCAGTCATGCGTCCATAAGGGTAGAGAGCCGCACGCTCCAGCATCCGCTGGCAGAGCCACGTCGCGCGGGGCCGCCCCTAAATTCGGCACGGCACAGTCCGCCGCGGCCCCGACATTCGGCACCGGCGCTGGACAACTACGACGATTGTGGTATCACTCAGGGTCGGGTTGGAGAGTCCGAGAGGGAGAGAGAGGGGGTCGTCGTCGCTTGGGCGATCACGACTGGGAGGAGCTCAGGGGCCGTGAGCGATGAAGGTATGGTGCTGCTGAGCGACGAAGCTCCGATTTCGGAGCTCGACGAAGTTCGGCCGCTGATCGCGGAAGGTCAGGAGCAAGGCTTCTTGACCTTCGAGGAGATAGCGTCGTGCCTCGAGGAGATAGACGCGACCAAGGAGCAGGTCCGCGACCTGCACGCCTTTCTGGACGACGCGGGCATCGAGGTCGTCGAGGCGGACGGGCGTCCGGCCAAGTCCGAGAACGGCACCGTCGAGCGGGCCACCGACGAGGCGGCGGCGCCACGGCCCGATCAGCCCACCAAGAAGGTGGAGGTCGACCTCACCGTCGAGCCCAGCCTCGACTCCCTGCGCCTCTACCTGCGCTCGATCGGCCGCGTGAATCTGTTGACGGCCGATCAGGAGGTGGCCCTCGCCCGCCGGATCGAGCGGGGCGACATGGAGGCCAAGCAGCAGATGATCGAGGCCAACCTACGCCTCGTCGTTTCGATTGCCAAGAGCTACCTGGGACGCGGGCTGACCTTCCTCGACCTGATCCAGGAGGGCTCTATGGGCCTGATCCGCGCGGTCGAGAAGTTCGACTACCGGCGCGGCTACAAGTTCTCCACCTATGCCACCTGGTGGATCCGCCAGGCCGTCACCCGCGCGATCGCCGACAAGGGGCGGACGATCCGCATCCCCGTGCACATGGTCGAGAAGCTCAACAAGGTGGTGCACGTCGAGCGTCAGCTGGTCCAGCAGCTGGGCCGCGAGCCCACGCCCGAGGAGATCGCCTACGAGCTCGAGACTTCGGTGCGCGACGTCCGCGACGTCCTGCGAATGGCTCAGCAGCCGATCTCCCTGGACAAGCCGATCGGCGAGGAGGAGGAGTCCGAGCTCGGCGACTTCGTCGAGGACCAGACCGCCGAGTCCCCGTTCGAGCTCGCCGCCGAGCACCTGCGCCGCGAGAACCTCCGTCGTGCCCTGGCCGCCCTGCCCGCCCGCGAGCGCGAGGTGATCGAGATGCGCTTTGGACTCACGGGTGAGCGTCCCTACACGCTCGAGGAGGTCGGCCGCGCCTTCAACGTCACCCGCGAGCGCATTCGGCAGATCGAGAACCACACGCTGAAGAAGCTCGAGGCCCTGCCCGAGGCGCAGCGGCTGCGGGACGCTTCATAGCTCGTTCGCGCGCGCAGGGGCGGCCGCGGTTCCGTCCGGACCCGAACGTATGTTTGGGTGGATGGATGAGCGGTGGACTCCGACGCGGCAGGGTGATTTGGGCGAGGTGCACGCCATGCTGTGGTTTGCGAATCGCGGGGCCGCGGTCTTCATCCCGTTTGGTCACACGCCTCCGCACTTCGACTTCATCGCTGATCCGGGCGACGGCCCGGTCCGAGTCCAGGTCAAGACGTCGACCTGCTGGCGCCAGGGACGGTGGGAGGTGACACTCGCCACGCGAGGCGGCAATCAGAGCTGGAGCGGCGTTGTCAAAAGACTTGATTGCACGCGCTGCGACGCCGTTTTCGTGCACGTTGGTGACGGCCGACGCTGGTACATACCCGTGACCGCGCTCGGCGGTAGGAGCGGCATGCGCCTCGGCGGACCCAAGTATGCGGAGTACGAAGTCGATCAGGGACCGCCGCTTCTCGGGCGTCACGGGAGCCTCGGCGTCCCGGTCCGGGCACTTCTTCGACGCTAGACTCACGCTCCCGGCGGGGTTCCCGAGCGGTCAAAGGGACAGCGCTGTAAACGCTGCGGCTCAGCCTTCGCAGGTTCGAATCCTGCCCCCGCCATAAGCCACCTCGGCGCGGGGCCGACCCGCATTAATCCGGCAGCAGCGGCACCCACGGCCCAGGGTCGCGCCCGATCAGCACGCCGCGGGTGATCGCCTCTGCTCCGTACCGGTCGCGGATGCGGTCGATCACCGCGTCTAGCTCTATGGCCTGGTTGAACGGCAACGTCAGCTGGATCGCACCCTGGTCGGAGAGATTGGCCAGTGCGATTCCGAGCAGCGTGAGCCCCCGGCGCCGGATGGTCGGCATCGACAGACGGAGAAGGCCGTTCGCCGTGGCCAGGATCGTCGGCGTCTGCGCCGTCGGCTCGGACATCGTGTGCGACCGTGTGGCTCGAGAGAAGTCGGCGAACCGGAACCGCAGGACGACAGTTCGGCACACTCGCTTGGCCGCGCGCAGGCGCCGGGTGACGCGATCGACCAGGGCGGTGAGCACGACGGCCAGTTCCGCCGGCGGCCGCGGCCGCCGGCCCAGCGCGCGCTGAGCGCCGATCGAGCGCCGGCGCCGTCGCCTCTGCACCGGCCGTGGGTCGTAGTTGTGAGCGAGGGCGTGAAGGTGCCGGCCCGACGCCCGCCCGAGCATCGCTACCAGCGTCGCCTCGCCGAGCTCGGCCACCTGGCCCACGGTGACGATGCCGCGTTGGTGGAGCTTGGCCGCCGTGACCCGGCCGACCCCCCACAGCCGCTCGACGGGGAGCGGGTGAAGGAACACGAGCTCCCCGTCAGGGGAGACGACGAGCAGACCATCCGGTTTGGCCACGCCGCTGGCTACCTTGGCCAGGAACTTGGTACGGGCAACGCCGACCGTGATCGGAAGGCCGACCTGCTCCCGAATGGCCCGACGCAGGTTCGTGGCGATCTCCGTCGGGGTGCCGGAGATCCGCTCAAGCCCTCGGACGTCGAGGAAGGCCTCGTCAACCGACAGTCCCTCCACGACCGGCGCTGTCTGCTCGAACACCGCGAAGACCGCCTTACTGGCCTCGCTGTAGGCCGACATGCGCGGCGAGACGACTGCGGCGTGCGGACACAGACGACGCGCCTGGGCGCCTCCCATCGCGGTCCGCACGCCGCGCGCCTTGGCTTCGTAACTAGCGGCGAGCACCACGCCGGCGCTGACGATCACAGGACGCCCGCGGAGTCGCGGGTCGTCCCGTTGCTCGACGGACGCGTAGAACGCATCCAGGTCGGCGTGGAGGATCGTCGCCGCTTGCTGCACGAACACACGTTCGCAGAAGGTCCGGACGGATCGACGTGAGCGCGCATGTTCTTACTCCCGGTCAGAACCGCCTTGAGCGACCGGCGGCTGATCCGGTGTGCATCACTATGCTCGGTCGGCCTGTGGCTACCAACGAGACCGAGGCTCGGCCTCGCATCCAGGACCGCGACCAGGCGACGGACATGCCGGCCAGCCGGTTCGCCCGCCTGCGCACTCGAGCCATCGCGGTGGACACGCGGCCGTTGCTGCTCTCGATCGCCCGCCGACTGCGGCGGGGGCTGCCGGGTGACGAGCGGTTCGGCGACCCGCTGTCCACCGCGGGCGACACGCCCGTCCAGGTGATCGCGCGTGGCGTCTCGGCGCTTCAGCCCGAGCGCGACAGTGTGACCAAGGAACTCGGACTGGCGGGCCTTCAGCTGTGGCAGTCGCTCTCGGAGGCCACCGGCCGCGGCCAAGGCGAAGTCGAGCTGGCCCTTCTGTTCACCGACCTCTGCGGCTTCTCTTCATGGGCTCTGCAGGCGGGGGATGCAGCGACCCTGGAACTCCTGCGCGATGTCGGGGCCGTCGTCGAGGCCTCCGTCCTCAACCATCGCGGGCGGATCGTCAAGCGACTCGGAGACGGAGTCATGGCCACGTTCCTGACCGCTCAGGATGCACTCGACGCCGCGCTCGACGCGCAGGAAGGGCTCCGCGCCGTGGCCGTCGACGGGTATCGGCCCCGGATGCGCGCCGGGATCCACTGGGGGCGGCCGCGCAAGCTCGGCGGTGACTACCTCGGCGTCGACGTCAACATCGCCGCTCGGGTGGCCGACGCCGCCAAGGCAGAGCAGGTGGTGGTTTCAGACCCGGTGCTCGCGCGCGTGGACGTGAGCGGGCTGCGGATCGGAAGGTCTAAGCGGCTAAGGGCACAAGGGACACCGCGCGAGCTGCACGTCGCCGCCGTTTCGCGCCCGTAGCCGGCGTTCCTGCCACTTCATGCTCGCTTGCATGCGGGTTGCGCCGCGACGTGGAGCCGGACCGCCTGTTAGCGTGCCCTGCCGCCCGAAACCCTCGGGTGCGGGAGAGTGCGGTGGTCTGCGTCAGTGCTGCCCCGCAACGACGACTGATGCTCAGCGCCCGAAGGCCAAACACCGCAACGGTATGCGCCACCTTCGCGGTGCTCGTCGCATTCCTCGGCGTCGCGCTCGTCGCGCTACGCCCCGCGCCGGCCCACGCAGTAAGCGTCGGACGTCTCCAACAGCAGATCAGCGTCGGCCAGCGCAGGGCCTCGGCGCTTTCCAGCGCGGTCCGGGCGGCTTCGGGCCACATCGCCGCGCTCGACTCGAGCATCAGCGCGCTGCAGCGCCGGATCTCATCCCTGCAGTCGGATCTCGACAGCAAGCGTGCAGCCCTGATCAAGATCGAGGTCGAGGCGACCGAGGCCCGCACGCGGCTGGCCCAGCTCGAGGCCTTCGAGGCCCGCGGGGAGACCGTCCTCGCGAGGCAGCTGGTCAACAGCTACGAGTCCGACCAGCCCGATCTCGTGACGGTCGTACTCGAGTCCAACGGCTTCCAAGATCTGCTCGAGCGGCTTGACTTCGCCGAGCGCGTCCAGAAACAGGACGTGCAGATCGTCACGCAGGTGCGCCGCGACCGGCGCGCGGTGGCCGCCCAGGCGGTGCGCCTCGGCGCGCTCGAAGCCCGTCAGCAGGCTCTGGCCACGAAGATCATCGATGAGCGCAACGCCCTGGCGGCGTCGAATTCGAATCTGCTTAAACAGCGAATCGCGGTCGCCACCGCCCGCGGGCGCGAGGCGGGCCGGCTCTCGAGTGTCCGCGCCCAGATCGCGGGTTTCCAGCACCAGCTCGCTCAGATCCACGCCGCCCAGGCGGCCGCCGCGGCGGCCGCCCAGCGCCAGAGCGCCGCCGCCGGCTCGGCTCCGTCGGCTGGGACACCCGCTCCCGGGCCCGCCCCGAGCAGCGGCGGGTTCGTGTTCCCCCTGCCCAAGAGTGCAGCCGCACCCCCGGGCAGCTGGTCGCCCGACCAGGGTGTCGACATCTCCGCCCCCGGCAACACGCCCGAGTACGCCGTGTGCTCGGGCACGATCGTGCTGCACGGCATCGGTGGGTTCGGTCCCTGGGCACCGGTCCTGCACTGCGACAGCCCGCTGGACGGGTACAGCTACGTCTACTACGGCCACGCAGGTCCCGAATACCAGCTTGCCGTCGGCACCCATGTCGGCGCCGGCCAGGTCATGAGCTCGATCGGCCCCGGCATCGTGGGCATCTCCAGCGGCCCGCACCTCGAGATCGGCTTCTGCGACTCCAGCGGCTCGCCGATTGGCTCACAGACGGCGGGCACGATGCTGTCTCTGCTGCAGGCGTCCTATTAGCCGCTCCGCCGCCGACCGGCGCCTTCGATCTCAGCCCCCCGACCCGCTAGGCTCACCGCCACCGCCCTCTTAGCTCAGCTGGTAGAGCACTTCCATGGTAAGGAAGGGGTCGTCGGTTCGAGTCCGACAGAGGGCTTCCGGCCATTTGCAGCCATTCTGTGGCGCGGTGCCGTGGCCGGGTCTAGGCGTGGCGCAACCTGGGCGCAACTCAGACCGCAAAAAGGGTCAAGTCGAACGGGTTTAGGCGCGAGAGCTCGCCGGCACCCGGAGATCCTCGCCGGGACCCCACGCCCCGGCCCGGGCACTGCCGGCGCGATTTGCCACGCTGGTGAGCCGGGAGCGCGGCGCTCAGCTCGATACGAGGGGTGACCTGCTGTTGGCGAGGAGCGGGTACAACCGGTCGCGGGGGTCGCGGCCCTGCTCTTGGCTCAACAGGCGTACGCGGCGCGGCGCCGACTGGCCAGGTTTGGCGTGCTCGTTACGCACTCGGAGCCGCAGGGTCGCGACGAGGGCCCGCATGGCTGTTTCTCCTCATTGCGCAATGGCGCGAAGGCCGCCACCGACGCTCGACGCTCGGCCCGATGATCCCGGGTCAGGAGATGCCGCTGCGTACGGCTTGGACGGCTGCCTGGATGCGGTTGCGAGGTGCGCTGGAAGGAGGGCGGCCGTCATCGATCGCGGCTGTTCGCACGCAAGGGCGACGCCACAGCGTTCGAACTCGAGATCAAGCGGCGGCATCAGCTCGGCTCGCTTGCCCGTACAGTGATCAAACGGCACTTGACACTGACCGAGTTCGTCCGCGACGAGTGGTGGCCGTCATACGCCGTGCCGAACCTCAAGCCGCGTACCCGGGCGGTATACGCGCAGACCTACGCGAAACATCTAGTGCCGCGCATCGGCGGCTACGAGCTCGGAGACATCACACCGGCCCTCGTCGAGGACCTCCGCCGAGAGCTACACGTCGCCGGAGTTGGTCAGCCAACCCAGATCAAGGCGCTCGGACTGTTGCAGGGAATATGCAAGCGCGCCGTCGTGAGGGGGTTGATCGAAATCAATCCGGTCTTGGCAGTCGACAAGCCAAAACAGAGCAGCAGGCACCGGATTGAGCCGCTCCCGCCGATCGTCGTGGAGCAGGTCCGGGCCGTTCTGAAGCCCCACGACGCGACGCTCGTCTCGATGTTGGCGTGCGCCGGACCGCGACCTGAGGAAGCACTCCGAAGCCGATGGGGCGATCTGGGCGAGCGAACGCTCCACATCTACGCTGAGAAGACCGATCGCCCGCGGGTGGTCGATTTGCTGTCGCCGCTTGCGCAAGATCTTGCTCAGTGGCGGCTTCAGTCCGGCCGCCCCGGTCCCGAAGAGCCGATCTTCCCGCGCCGCAGCGGGCATGAGTGGCAGGAGCACGACTGGCGCAACTGGCGGCGCCGGATCTATCAGCCCGTCGCACGCCAAGTCGGGATCACGGGCGACATGCGCCCGCGGCGGTTACGGGCCAGCTTTGTGTCGCTCCTGCTATGGGAAGGCCGGTCGCTCACCTACGTCGCCGACCAGGTCGGAGCGGGCGTGGACACTCTGGCGCGACATTACGCGGGCGTCATCCGGGAACTCGAAGGTCAGCCGCGGGTCGCGGCCGCCGACGCGATCCGCGGAGCCCGAGCGGAACTCCGCACTACGCGCCGAGAAGGTCGAGCGTAGTCCGCGTCGCCGCCCCGAGCGGCCGCATCAGATGGCCCCTCGGCGGTCGTCCCCGACTGCGCTCGTGGCGGTTTCGTCTCGCCGAGGTGTAGACTGTCCGTCTACATGAAGACGACGACCATTCGCGTCCCCTCCGAGACCCGTGATCGACTCAACGCCCTAGCTCGTCAGCGGGGGGCTTCGGCCGGTGAGGTTGTCGACGAGCTGGTCCGCGCAGC
The DNA here is from genome assembly GCA_963704385.1 of uncultured Solirubrobacterales bacterium. Taxonomy (GTDB): domain Bacteria; phylum Actinomycetota; class Thermoleophilia; order Solirubrobacterales; family Solirubrobacteraceae; genus Palsa-465. The sequence goes on along the minus strand of OY969904.1, from coordinate 1,145,186 downwards.
GGATGACCGTGCCCTGCTGGCCGACGCCGAGGAGTCCTGGCGACGGCTTGCCGCAGACCGGGAGGCGCTGGCGGCCTATAAGGCCGAGACGAGCGCACTCGAGGGCTTCCACGCTGCGCTTCCGCAGTATTGAGCAAGGCACCAGTTCAGGGTGACGTGGTGTGGGCCGACCCTGATCCAACACGGGGTTCGGAGCAGGCCAAGGCGCGTCCCTTCATCGTCGTCTCGATCGACCAGCTCAATCGGTCGCCGCTGGGCCTGTCGCTGGTGGTACCGACCACCCGAACCGACTTCTCGAATGTCCTACACCTCGAGATCAAACCTCCCGAGGGCGGGCTCCGGGAGACGAGTTTCGCGATGCCGGAGCAGCTGCGCGCGCTCTCGCACGAGCGCGTGTCGAAGCGGCTCGGGAAGGTTCGCCCTGCCACCCTCGCTGAGCTCCTGCGGCGGTGCCGGCTCCTGTTACGTGATCCGGTCTAGTACGCCACGCCATAGCGGAGTTGCCGGCGGATGGGCTGCTGCGCCGGGGTGGCGCAACGTGGGCGTAACTCTCACCTGGCAAGAGGCGGAATCGGCAGGATGGCCGCCCAATCGAGAAGGGGTCAAATAGCAGGGAATTCCGTGCCTCTCGGTGCCCGACTGTGCCCGCCATGACCCCTTTGGACTTCCATGGTAAGGAAGGGGTCGTCGGTTCGAGTCCGACAGAGGGCTCTGCGTTTTCTCCTGCTGAGGGTCATTTATTGGTTTCCGGAGTGAACGTTCGCGATGCCTAGCGTCCGTCCATATTCCGTCCTCGGGCCGCGAGAAGGGTTCTGGTCACGACGAGTCTGCCTGCTGCCACGGGGATTCGCTTGCTGGTCGACCTCTTCCCGTTTCCGTCCATGTGATCTGCGATCCCTTCTCAGAGGGGACGTGTCCAGGCGGGACCGGCGGCCCCGTCGCAACTGGCCTTGGCCGAGAGGATGGGAATTACGTCGTTGCTGGTCGGGTGCCCCAGGCGGTGTAGTCGATCCACGCGTCTTGGTCCGGGCGGATCGAGAGGGCGCGCTCGATTACACGCAGAATAAGCCCGAACTCGGCATGGTCGATACCGACGATCAGCAGGCAGCCGGCGTGCGATCTTCCCCCGGCCGCCCATTCGGTCGTGATCCTGGCGAAGTCTTTGACGTTGAACGTGACCATGATCCGTCTGTCCTCGGCCGCGAGGCTCGAGCAGACGCTCGTCCTCCCAGCCATCGAGCTCCCGTGCCTCGTCGGCGGCGCGGACGTTGTGCTGCTCTCGCAGGGCGGTGGCGATCCGGCGCGCAGAGACGTGCGCGTCGAGGAACAGCCTCACGGTCTGCTAATCGCCGACGACGATCATCTCGATCGTCGGATACTGGCGCTGGAGCTCCGCGAGCGGCCGCTCGTTCTCCGCGATCATCGCGTCAATCTCGTCAGGGAACTCGGCGTGGTAAGCGAGCGCCAGCCGGATCTGCGCCTTGGTCAGGTCGGTTGCGGCCGTCATCTCGTCGGGCGTGTTGTGCGAGCGTGAGGCCGCCACGATCTCCCAGACGTCGAGCGCCGTGCCGATCACCCACGGGCGTCGGTTCCAATCGCTGCCGCGGAATGCGATCCCTGGAAACCGACGGGTCCTGAGCGCCTCTTCGGCGAGCGCTTCGACAACCGCGCCCTTCGTCCGCCGCGTGCGCTTCGCCTCCTCGCTCACGAGCCGGTCGGTGACGTCTGACAGACGCATGCTGAACGGGGCTGCCTTCGCCACAAGCTCATGCTATCACAGAAGTTACGCCGTAACCATGGTCAGAGCATCCACCGCTAACTCGCGCATCTGAAGGCGTCGACTGTGACGATCGCCTTCGTCGGGTAGGCCCGGCGCCTTGCGACGCCGGGCCGCGGCCACGTCCACGTATCGTCTTGGGATGCCGCAGCGCACGGCTTTGGGCGACTATCTCCGTGCGCGGCGCGAGCTGCTGCGTCCGCAGGACGTCGGGCTGCCGGCTGGTGGCCGCCGACGGGTGCCGGGGCTACGCCGGGAGGAGTTGGCGATGCTCGCCGGGATCAGCCCGAACTACTACGTGCGGCTTGAGCAGGGCCACGATCGTCGCCCATCGGCCCACGTGGTTGAGGCGCTAGCTCGCGCGCTCCAACTCGACGAAGACGCCACTGGTCATCTGCATTCCCTCTCGCATCCGGGGCCGTCGCCCCGGCGCTCCGAGGAGAGTGAGCGCGCGCCGTTGTCGATCGAGCAGCTGATCGTGTCGTGGCCCGAGACGCCAGCGTTCGTTCACGACCGACATTTGACTGTGCTCGCGGCCAATGCGCTGAACATCGCCCTGTGCCCAGTCTTTAGACCCGGCGTCAACCTTCTGCGAGCCTTGTTCTTGGACTCCGAGCTGCGTTCCCTCTACGGCGATTGGCAAGACGTGGCCCATAGCGCGGTAGCCCGCGTCCGTGTGTTGGTCTGGCGCGACGTAAATGATCCGCTCCTGGTCGACATCGTGAGCGAGCTATCGGAGCGCAGCGAGGAGTTCCGTCGACTGTGGGCCCGCCATGACATTCAGCTGACGCCCGCCCACCGTCAGGTGTTCAACCATCCGATCGTCGGCCGTGTCGAGCTCCAGCCGGAGAGGTTGGCGATCGTCGGGACGGACGGGCAGATGCTGATCGTTCGACACGCCGAGCCGGGCAGCCCCTCGGAGCGCGCAATTCGTCGCTTGGCGCGGCTGGTCGCCGATGGGCGGATTGAGGCTGCCCCTGTCGATGGTAGGAAAACTGGGGGTCTGGCTAACTCCGGCTGACGCTCGCACAATCGGCTTGTGAGTGCGACGCAGCGAGCGATGCCGGGGAGCGGCCCGGGATGTCGAGGCCAGACTTAGCGTGGACGGATCTCCGCATCGGCTCACGGTCATACCCGCACGAGGCTTCGCGCTGTGGTGCGCGGGCGGCTGGCGATCACGAGTGTGACCTACATCGGGGGCCGAACCGGGACGAGTTCCGGTTCACGCCGCGGTCATTTCAAAGGAGAGCTGATGGCGACCAAGAGAATCCTCATTACCGGTGCAGGCTCGGGCTTCGGTGAGCTCGCAGCCATCGGATTGGCCAAGGAGGGCCACGACGTGATAGCCGGGGTGCAAATCTGGCCCCAGGCGACGCAACTTCGGCAACAGGTTGCCGACCTCGGATTGACCAACCTTCGGGTTGAGAAGCTTGACCTTCTGCATCCGTACGACGTTCAGAACGCGTCGCGTTGGGATATCGACATCCTCGTCAACAACGCCGCGGTCGCGGAGAGCGGTCCGATGAGCGAGATCCCGCTCGAGCTGATGCACCGCATCTTCGAGGCAAACTTCTTCGGGCCGCTCAACTTGAGCCAGCGATTCGCTCGTAAGCTCGTCGATGGGGGCCGAACCGGCAAGATCGTCTTCACCAGTTCCATCGGAGGCTTGATCGCCGTTCCCTTTGGCGGTCCATACGCCGGGACCAAGCATGCATTGGAAGCCATTGCCGGCGCGATGCTCGTCGAACTGGCTCCATTCGGGATTCAGGTGCAGGTCATCAATCCTGGAGGGTTCCTAACCGGCTTCAACGAAACCGAAGCCGAGAGCGCCTCCCATTGGATGGATGATCGAACGAACTACTTCAAACGTGCTGACGTGCAGACCTATTTTGACCGGCTGCTATCGGGGTCTGCGTCGAGATACCGATCGGTGAGCTATGTCAAGAGTCGGCGCACGCTGTCGATGATCAGCTGCCGTTGAGCTTGGCGGTCTCGCGACTCGACATCAGCGTCGGCGAGGAACTCGGCGGTCGTGATCGTCCAGCCCACGGAGATGCTCTCGATCAATGTCAGAACGTCTTGAGGCGTGAGCCCACCCCTGATACGTCGGTGCTGCTGGGCGGCTTCGATTGCGGCGGTTCGGCGTCTGTAGGAGCCGATGCGTTTGTCGTATGAGGCAGGGGCCACGCGTCCCTCCAGCCGGGCCCATTGCACGAGCCGGACGAGCTCGGGATGCTCGAGGTGGTAGTCGAACAGCCGTCCGGCGTAGGCGACGATGTCGTCGGGATCGATCGGGAGTGTGGCCTCGATGATCGCGCCGGTGTGAGCCTCGAGGACGGCGTCGAATAAGCCGTCCTTGTCGTCGAAGTAGTCATAGATTTGGCGCTTGTTCGCTTGGGCCGCCGCGGCGATCCGGTCAACGCGCGCTCCGGCGATCCCTCGGGCCGCGAACTCCGCAGTCGCGGCCGCAAGGAGCCGGCGCTTGGTTGCCGCCGAGTCCCGCCGGGGTTTGTCTGGTGATTGGGCGCTGCTCACGAGCGAGGACTATTGCGAACCATCCGGATGGTTTGACACGGGGTGTATGTTCGCACCATCTAGTTGGTTCCTTATTGATGGAGATGGCAGTGGGCGCAAACGGACCGGTTTCGAGGAGGGCATAGAGGTGCCGGCGGTGCGGCTTGTCGTGAACGGGAGCGAGCGCCGCGTGGAGCTCGAAACGCGTGTCAGCCTGCTCGACGCGCTGCGCGAGCACCTCGGGCTCACGGGCACGAAGAAGGGCTGCGATCAGGGCGCTTGTGGCGCGTGCACCGTGCTGGTCGACGGGGAGCGGATCAACTCCTGCCTCGCGCTGGCGGTGCAGTACGACGGCCGTTCGATCACCACGATCGAGGGGTTGGCCGGCGAGGCCAGCTTGCACCCGCTGCAGGCGGCGTTCATCACCTACGACGGGTTCCAATGCGGCTATTGCACGTCCGGGCAGATCTGCTCTGCGGTGGCGATGCTGGCCGAGCACGCCGCCGGCACCGCGAGCGCGGCGAGCGTTGCCGTGGCCCTGGCCGAGATCCCGCTCTCGACCCTCGAGATCCGGGAGCGGATGAGTGGCAACGTTTGCCGCTGCGGCGCTTACAACGGGATCGTCGATGCGATCGACCAGGTGGCGAGCGGGTCCGGTGGCCGCGCGGTGGAGGTCACGGTCTGATGCGGCCGTTCGAGTACGTCAAGCCGACCGACGTCCGGACCGCAGTCCGGATCGCTGGCGAGCACCCGGGCTCCCGCTTCCTTGGCGGGGGGACCAACCTCGTCGACCTGATGCGCGAGGGCATTGAGGAGCCCAACTTGCTGGTCGACGTCACCGATCTGCCGCTGAACGACATCGAGGACCGGACGGACGGGGGCATCTGCATCGGCGCGCTGGTGTGCAACAGCCGCCTCGCCGCCGATCGCGGCGTTCGCGAGCGCTATCCGGTCGTGGCCGAGGCGCTGCTGGCCGGAGCGTCTCCGCAGCTGCGGAACATGGCGACGGTTGGCGGCAACCTGCTCCAGCGAACGCGTTGTCCGTACTTCTACGACCAGGCCGCGGCGTGTAACAAGCGCCGACCGGGTGCGGGCTGTGACGCGATTGGCGGCTTCGACCGGTCGCTGGGGATTCTCGGCACCAGCGAGCAGTGCATCGCCACCCATCCCTCGGACCTGGGCGTCGCGCTGGCCGCGCTGGACGCGCACGTGCTGATCGAAGGGCACGACGGGGGGCGGCGGACGTCACTCGTCGATTTCCACCAGCTCCCAGGTTCCACTCCCGATGTCGAGACGACAATCCGCCCGGGCGAGCTGATCACGGCGATCGAGCTGCCGCCGTCAACCGTCGCGCGTAACTCGCACTACCGCAAGGTCCGCGATCGGGCGTCCTACGCGTTCGCGCTCGTGGCGGTGGCCGCGGCGCTCGAGGTACGAGCCGGGACGGTCGCAGAGGTTCGGCTCGCACTAGGCGGTGTCGCCGCCAGGCCGTGGCGAGCGACCCAGGCTGAGCGGAGCTTGACCGGCGCGCCGGCGACCGAGGCGTCGTTCCGTCGCGCCGCCGACGCCGAGCTGGCCGCGGCCGTGCCCGGATCACAGAACGGCTTCAAGATCGAGCTGGCGAGGCGGACGATAGTCGCGACGCTCAGCCGCTTGGCCAGCGAGGCGATCGCGGCGTGAGCACCACCGACACACCGACGCGGACGGACGTCGACCGGTCAGAGCGATGGATCGGCCGGCCGCTTGACCGCCGGGACGGCCCGGCCAAGACCACCGGCGCGGCCCGCTACTCCGCCGAGTACCCGCATGAGTACCTCGCCCACGCCGCGCTCGTGCACGCCACGATCACGCGAGGAAGGATCACCGCGATCAACGCCAAGCAAGCCTCAGCCCTTCCCGGCGTCTTGGCGGTGATAACCCACGAGAACGCGCCGCGAATGAAGGCCACGGCGGCGCAGAACCCGGCTCGCGGGAACCTGAGCTCGTCGGCAACGAACGTCACCTACCTCAACACCGACGAGATCCACTGGAACGGTCAGCCGGTCGCCGTCGTAGTGGCCGAGACGCTCGACATCGCCCGCCACGCGGCCGCGCTCGTGCGGATCGAGTACGAGGAGCGGCCGGCGGTCGTCGACTTTCACGCCCAGCTCGGTCATGCCAAAAAGCAGCCCAGCAACCCGATGCTCCGGCCTCACGCCGACAAAGGCGACGCGGACGCCGCGCTCGCGGCCGCGGAGTTCGCGGTCGATCTCCGCTTCACCACACCGCCGCTGCATCACAACGCGATCGAACCGCACGCCACGATCGCCGTGTGGTCGGGCGATCGGCTGACGGTCCACGAGGGCACCCAGTACGTCACCGGCGCCCGCAACCACCTCGCCAAGAAGTTCGGGGTCAACCCGTCCAATGTCCGCGTGATCTCGAAGTTCGTGGGCGGCGCGTTCGGCGGCAAGTCGCTGGTCTGGCCCGGAACGATCCTCGCGGTGCTAGCGGCCCGCGTGACCGGGCGGCCGGTGAAACTCGTGCTCACCCGCGAAGGCGTCTTCCGGACCGTCGGGGGGCGCACACCGACCGCCCAACGCGTCGCGTTGGGCGCAACGGCCGACGGCACGCTCACCTCGCTGATCCACACGAGCGTCGTCCTCAACGGGCGTATCGGCGGCTACGCCGAGCAGGTCACGTCGCCCTCGCGCCACCTCTACGCCTCACCGAACCTGCTGCTCCGACAGGACATCGTCCCCCTCGACACGCTAACCAACACGATCATGCGAGCCCCCGGCGAAGCCGTCGGCACGTTCGCGCTGGAGTCGGCGATCGACGAGCTGGCACACCGCACCGGCGTGGATCCCATAGACCTGCGGCTGCGCAACGAACCGACCGTCAGCCCGGCCGACGGCAACCGGTTCTCACACCGGCGGATACGCGAGGCCTACGCGCTCGGGGCCGAGCGGTTCGGCTGGGCCGAGCGCACGCCCGAACCCGGCTCGATGCGCGACGGCCATCACCTTGTGGGGATGGGCGTGGCGACCGCTTTTCACCCGGCGTTTCAGTTCCCCGCCGACCTCACCGTGCGGCTCTCGGCGGACGGCACGGTTCTCGTCCGCTGCAGCTTCCACGAGATGGGGATGGGCGCCGCCACCGCCGTCGCCCAAGTGACCGCCGACCTGCTCGGCGTGCCCGTCGGCGCGGTCACCATCGACTACGGCGACACCGACCTGCCCCCCGGGCCAGGAGCCGGCGGCTCAGGACAGACCGCATCAGTGACACAGAGCCTGCAGGCCGCCTGCGAGAAGGTGAAGCGTTCGCTGCACGCTCGAGCACGTCGCGACCCGGAGTCACCCCTCCACCGGACCCGCTACGAGCAGGTAGCGGCGAGGGACGGCGGCCTCTTCCTCGCGGGCTCTCCGGGCGTCGGCGCCCGGTACGAGACCATCCTCGATCGCGCCCGAATCCCGGATCTCCAGGTGAGGATCGGCTCCGACGGCAGGATCGGTCGGAGCATTGGCCAGCTGCGCTTCCTGGCCAAGCTCGTCCGGGACCAGCGGCGCTGGGTCAAAGCAGCTTCAGGCGCCCAGTTCTGCGAAGTGCGCGTGGACGCAGACACCATGGAAGTATGCGTGACTCGCTGGGTGGGCGTGTTCGACATCGGCACCGTCGTGAACCTCAAGACGGCAAGCAGCCAACTCCGAGGGGGAATCGTGTGGGGCATCGGACTGGCCCTCACTGAGGCGACGCTCGTCGATCCCCGCAACGGACGGATCATGAACCCCAGCCTGGCCGAATATCACGTGCCCGTCCACGCCGACGTACCGCCAATCGACGTTCACATTCTCGACGACCCCGACCCGACGATGCCGCTCGGGGTGCTCGGTGCGGGCGAGGTGGGGATAACCGGCGCCGCGGCGGCTATCGCCAACGCGATCCACCACGCCACCGGCCGACGCGTCACCGATCTCCCGATCACGATCGACAAGCTCCTCTGAAATGGCGGCCACCGTCATCGGCAAAGCACTGCGAGCCGGGTTCGCGGCGCGCTGCGCAGCGGTAGGCCATCGGTCGCGAACGATTACACCGCGTGCGGCGGCGATCGCGCTGTCGGCAATTTCGGTGCTGCTACTCGCCTCGGTCCCAGTGGGGGCGAGCGCCCGCCCACACGGTCTGATCACGATCGCCACCCTGTCTGACCGGGCCGACCTGATCACCGGCGGGCAGGCGCTCGTTCGAGTCGAGTTGCCGTCCGGAACCCGCCCGCGTGCCGTGAAGATCACGCTTGATGGCCGCAACGTGTCTTCGGCGTTCGCGGTTCGAGCCGACGGCGCGTTCGAAGGCCTCATCACGGGTATGCGCGTCGGCAGGAACGTCCTCGAGGTGCTGCGCCGTGACGGGTCAGGGGCGGAGTTGACGATCACGAACCACCCGATCAGCGGGCCGCTGTTCTCCGGACCGCCGATCGAGCCGTGGTTATGTCAGCCCGGGGACACGGACGCCAAGTGCGATCACCCAACCGAATACTCGCTCTACTACTACTCGACGGATCCCGCCACGTGTACGCAGCCGAGCACCGTCCCGCCATACACAGAGGGGGGCGTCAGCGGCACCCAGGGCGTGGCTCCGTGCTTCGCACCATACGACCCTCAGCATCCGCCGACGTCGATCCCGACCGTCACGACCGACGACGGAGTCAAGGTCCCGTTCATCGTCCGCCTCGAGAAGCTCTGGCAAGACCGCGACCAGGTTCGCGTCGCGATGCTCTACCGGCCAGGCACTCGGATCGAGCCGTGGTCGACCGGGACTCCGTGGAACCATCGGGTCGAGATCACGCAAGGCGGAGCGTGCGGTATCCACCACGGCGAAGCGCAGGGCGAAGTACCCCCATCGCTGGTCCCGGACGCTCCCCCGAGCGTGCTGGAGCCCGAGGGGCTCGCCGCCGGCTTCATCGTCATGTCCACCGCCCTGGACAACTCCTACCACGACTGCAACCTGACGCTCCAGGCCGAATCGCTCGTGATCGCCAAGGAGCACATTGTCGACCAGTACGGGCCGATCAGCTACACGATCGGCAACGGCTGCTCAGGCGGCTCGCTGTCGATGTATCAGGTCGCGAACGCCTACCCAGGGATCTACCAGGGGATCGTCTCGTCCTGCACGTTCCCCGACGCGACCACCACCGCGATGGACGTCAGCGATTGCGGTCTGCTGCAGCGCTACTGGACCGATGCGGCCAGCGCGGGAAACACTTGGTCCCCCGCGCAGCAGGCCGAAGTAGCCGGCACACAGAGCACCAAGATCTGCGACTCGTGGAACTTCACCCTCCCGTTCTACGCGGTGCTCCAACCCGAGCTCGAGCCGCTCAGCGAGTCCCTCGGCGGCGTCCTCGGGTTCCAGAACTGCGGCGTCACCGCTGCGCAGGCGTTCAACCCCGCGACCAACCCAACCGGGGTTCGCTGCGACCTATGGGACGACATGGTCAACGTGCTCGGACGCGACCCCAGGACCGGCTACGCAAACCGCCCGCTTGGCAACGTCGGCGTCGAGTACGGGCTCCAAGCACTCGAGCGCCACGAAATCACCCCAGCTCAATTCGTCGATCTGAACGCGAAGATCGGCGCGTACAACGTCAACTACAACTGGCAGCCCGGTCGCGTCGCGGCCAGCCGCGTCGGACTACGGAACGCCTACCGCTCCGGGATGGTCGACGAGGCCACGAGCCTCAACCAGGTCGCGATCATCGACACCCCGATAGACGTTCAGGACATTCACGAGCCCTACCGATCATTCGCGATCCGCGCCCGGCTCGACCAAGCACACGGCTCTCACGCCAACCAGGTCATCTGGTACACCACCCACAAGACACCCGACGCCTTCGCCCTGATGACACGCTGGCTCACCCGCGTGATGGCAGATCACCGGCACCTCTCGGTCGCTCGCAAGATCGTCTCCGACAAGCCCCGAGCGGCGCACGACATGATCAACCGCACCTACAACGAGGGAAGGCGCGAGGCGGCCGGAGGACCACTGGCCACCGACATCCTCGCGTGCTCGCTACAACCGCTCCGGCGCTCCGGGCTCCCTGTGACGTTCACCGACGGGCAATGGTCAGAGCTCAAGAGGACGTTTCCATCCGGAGTGTGCGACTGGAAGAAACCGGGGATCGAGCAGCAGCCAACGATCCCGTGGCTGACCTACGCCGACGGTCCAGGGGGAAAACCCTTGGGACCACCACCACGATCCATCCAGCTTCCGCCGACGACCGACTAGGTGACGTGCCCACACACGTTGTGAGCGTCTGAGTACGTCCGGGCCTCTCCTGAGGCTGTGGGTCTGCCACGACTCACGCCCAAGGAGGGCCCGGATGAAGACTCACCCTAGAGCCAAGCTCGGACCTGCGGGTCGGCTGGCGCTGACCGACGCGATCGCGAACGGGATGACGCAGAAGGCGGCAGCTGCCGCCTTCTGCGTGGCGCCGGCGACCGCCCACCGTTGGTGGCACCGGCGCCTGGGTGCCTCGACTGAGGAGCTCGCGTCGGGCGCTTGGCTGTTTGACCGCTCGAGCCGCCCGCGCTCGAGCCCTCGTCTGCTTGATCCTGTTGTTCAGGAGCGCATCTGCGAATGCCGGCAGCGGACCGGCTGGGGTCCGCGCCTGGTCGCCGGCGACGGGCCGTGCGCACTCGACGGTCTGGAAGGTGCTCCATCGTCACGGCCTCTCACGTCCTCCCAGGCAGCCGCGCGAGGACGCCAATCGCTACGAGTGGCCGTGCCCCGGCGACCTGCTGCACATGGACACCGCCCGCTACGCCCGGTTTGAACGGCCCGGGCACGCGGTCACCGGCGACCGCTCGCAGCGCAGCCGCAACTGGATGCGTCCCGAGACGCGCGTCGGGTACGACTACGCCCACGCGATCGTCGATGACCACTCGCGGCTGGCCTACGTCGAGCTGCTCGCCGACGAGAAAGCAGCGACCGTCACCGGGTTCGTCGAGCGGGCGCTCGTCTGGTTTGACCGCCACGGCATCACGACCCGTCGACTGATGACCGACAACGCGTTCTCGTACATCCGCAACCGCTCGCTACGCGAACTGCTCACCGCCCGCGGCATCAATCACCTACGCACAGAGGCCTACCGCCCGCGGACCAACGGGAAAGTCGAACGCTTCCACCAGACCATGGCCCGCGAGTGGGCCTACGGCATGAGCTACCGCTCACACCGCCACCGTCGCCAAGCACTGCCACACTGGCTCGACCACTACAACCAGCGCAGACCACACAGCTCACTCGGAGGCAAACCCCCGATCAGCCGCGTTCACAACCTCCGTGAGCAGGACACCCGAGGTGCTCAAGGTCGTTGAGCTTCCAGATCCCGAGCCGGGACCGGGCGAGGTTCGGATCCGAGTCCACGCGGTCGCGGTGAACCCGACGGACATCACGTTCCGGTCCGGAGGCCGAGCCGCGCAGTTGGCGGACCGCCCCGCGCCGTACGTGCCCGGGGTTGATGCCGCGGGAGTCCTCGACAAGTTGGGTCCGGACTCCGACGGCCGACTTGCGGTCGGCGATCGGGTCAGCGCGTTCGTCGTGCCGATGGGCCCGCGCGGGGGCTCCTACGCGCAATACGTGGTGGTGCCGCAGGCGTCGGTCGTGCCGGCACCGCGCGGAGCGTCGATCTGGGAGGCAGCGACCCTGCTCCTGAACGCGGCGACGGCGCGGCTTGCCTTGCACGCGCTCGCCCTCTCAGCTGGCCAGACGGTGGCGATCGTCGGTGGAGCGGGTGCCGTTGGGGGATATGCGATCCAGCTCGCGAAGGGAGAGGGCGCCCTAACGGTTCTCACGAGCGCGAGTGCGGCCGATCGAGAGCTCGTCCGATCGCTCGGGGCCGACCTCATCGTCGAAACCAACGGCGACCTAGCCGCGGGGATACGGCGTGAGCTACCGGACGGTGCCCCGGGGTTGATCGACGGAGCGACGATGAACGAAGCCATCCTTCCCGCGATTGCCGACGGCGGCACTCTCGTAACGCTGAAGGGCTGGAACGGGCCCGGCGAGCGCGACATCTCCGTCCACCCCATCTCCTCGTTTGACTTTGCGAGCGACACCGCCTTGTTTGACCGCGTGCGAGAGCTAGCCGAGGACGGAACGCTGAGCTTGCGGGTCGCCGAGATCATGCCGGCAACGCAAGCAGGTGAGGCCCAGCGACGGCTGGCCGCTGGCGGCATTCGCGGGCGGCTGGTGCTTGACTTTTCGACGCCTCTGTGACCGCTGCCGCGAAGAGGTCCCCAGCCGTACCTAGCGGTCCTACCTGACAACGCTTTAGAGGAGACCAGGGTGCCGCACTTTGCAAAAGGTGAGACGACGATCTACTACGAAGAGCACGGAAGCGGCTTTCCGCTGCTGGCTATTGCCCCAGGGGCAATGAACTCAGCGATCGAGATCTGGTCCGGGGCGACGATCAACCCCCTCGACGTCTACCGCCAAGACTTCCGGATCATCGCGATGGACCAGCGCAACGCCGGCCGGTCCACGGGACCGCTGGAAGTCGGTGATCCATGGGGCGCCTATGCTCGGGATCAACTCGCGCTCCTCGACCATCTCGGCGTGGACGGCTTCCACATTTTGGGCGCGTGCATCGGGTGCTCCTTCGCTTTGAAGCTAATCGAGCAGGCACCCCGGCGGGTTGTCACCGCGGTCCTTGAACAGCCAGTCGGGCTCACAGCCGACAACGCGCTGCTCTACGACACGATGTGGCGCGGCTGGGGCGATCAGCTCTTGCTGAGGCGCGCCGACATGGATCCGGGCGAGGTCGAAGCGTTCGGGACTCGAATGTTCACCGGGGATTTCGTGCTAAGCGTCTCCCGAGACTTCGTCCGGAACTGCGCGACGCCGCTGCTGGTACTGCCCGGCGTAGACCGATACCACCCGACCGCAACCGGAGGAGAGATCGCCGAGCTGGCTCGCGAGGCCCGTCTCGTCGAGCCCTGGAAGGACCCCGAGCATGTCGGTCCCGCGACGGCCGCCGTACGGGACTTCCTAAAAGCCCACACGCCGGGTCCGTAGCCGCCGAGAACGAACCGTCAGGCGCGACGTCGAAGCGCCCGGACCCAGCGCGCGCCCGAGCCTGGCCGTCGAGCGGCGCCCGGTCGCGGATCCCGCGCAACGGAAGGCCGTTGGAATCGACGTGCGATGCTCGTCGACGAGCGAAAGCAGGTCCGCGCCCTGCTGCTGGATCCGGTCAGGAGGGGAAGTCTTGCCAGGCCGTTTCGGAGCAGCCGAGAGTGCCGGATGTTCGTGGAAGCAGGTATCTGGCTCGTCGACCATTTGGTGCTCGAAACCTTGCACTGAACGCGCCGGCGCTGCCCCGCTCGCGACGAGCCTGTGCATAGGTAGACGCGCTCGGGTGAATGTGGTCAGCTCTTCGGTCGGGCGTCCTGGTGCTGGCGAATAGGAGGGCGCGATCGCGGGACTGGCTTCGCCCCTGCTCTGCTCCTCCGACGGGCATCCTCCGGGTTCCGGTTCGCAGCCATGGAGAGGCGGGCCGGGGACCGGAGAGGTGCCGCTCGTGGTGGCAATTCACAACGCCGCTCAGAGGAGACGGCCCGCGGGAAGCATGGGCCTGCGGTGTGGTCTGCGCCCAGCACGAGGCTGCTGGTCCTGCTGCGGAAGGCAGTGCCGGCGGCTGCGGCTACAGGATCGTGAAGGTGGTTGTCTTTGACTCGCCGCCCGCGGGTGTTGCGGTCAGCTGGTAGGTGGCAAGGCCAAGGGTGCGGCCACCGATCTGCCCGTTCCATTGGAAGCGGTTCGCGCCGCTGGTGGCCGCCTCGATGATCTTGCCGGAAACGGGGAGTAGCAGTGGGCACTTGGCGTGCGTGCGGTTCCGGGCGGTCTGCTTGACGCAGCTGCCGCCTACCTTTCGCCCGGTCGCGCCCAACTTGAGTGTGAGGGTGACGGTGTCGGCCACGTTGAGCGCGTATGAGATCTTGAGCTTCATCGCTAGCTGGCAGCTCTTGTGGTGCCGGTTTGTGCGGGTCGCTTTGACGCATCGGCCGGCTATCTTGCGGCCGGCGACCGCGAGCCGGCTGGGGGTGACGCGCAAGGCCGATAGCACCGGGATGATCACGGTGTAGGTGGTCGAGCTGGTCGCGGTCTCGCCGTATGAGTCGGTTGCGGTGACCGTGAAGGTGTGCTGACCGGGCGTGCTGGTGTTGATCGCGCCGCCGTTGGCCGTCGTACCCGTGCACGAGGTGATCGTCGCTCCCGTGGGAGCCGAGCACGAGTAGGACGCGTTCACTACCTGCCCGTGCCTGTAGGACGCGCCGTTTCCGGGCGTCGTGATCGCGACCGTCGGCGCGGCGGTCACGATCGAGGTCTCGTGTGGCACGTTACAGCCGGAGATCACCGGGTCGTTGGCGGCATCGCCCGAGTAGACAGCGGTCCAGTAGTACGTGCCCGCCGTCGCGGGCGTGAACTCGCCCGAGCTCGCCTCGCCGCTCGACACGGCGACTGCACCCGAAGCGAATGCCGGGGTGCCCGAGCAGTTCGAGGTCGAGTAGGCGTTGAAGGTGATCGTCCCGGTCGGGTTGTTGCCGCCGCTGAGGGTCGCCGTATCGGAGATCGGGCTGCCGGCACTCGCCGACGCCGTCGCGCTCGTCGAAAGAACCGGCGTCACTTTGTATGGGCTCCACTCGTCAATCCGCTGGTTGGACAAGTCGGCGACGTACACGTCGCCCGACCCCGCCACCGCGACGCCGTACGGCTCGTCGAGCTCGCCCGCAGCGCCGCCGGAGGTGCCCTGCTGGCAGCTCGTCGTGCACACATCGACACCCGAACCGCCCACGTCCGCCCCGAACGCGCGCACGAAGCCCCCCGACTGGCTGAACTCGTCAATCCGATTGTCCCCGTCGCCGACATAGACGTCACCCGACCCGGCCACCGCGGCGGCCAACGGACTGTCGAGCTCGCCCGCGGCGGCGCCCGAGCTGCCCTGCTGGCAGCTCGTCGTGCACGCATCGACCCCCGCGCCGCCCACGTTCAACCCGAACGCCTCAACGAAGCTTCCCGACTGGCTGAACTCGTCAATCCGGTTGTTGAGCTCGTCGGCGACGTAGACGTCGCCTGGTTTGCGTCTGAGTCAACGACACAGATCTGGGTTTTGATTACGCAGCATCTGCGAGGCTTCCGGCTCGACACGGAAGGGGTCTTCGATGACCGAGCCGGGACGTTCAGCAGGCAGCGGTGGAGGCGGCCGTCGACGCAAGCGGTTTCTCTCGCCTTCGCAGAAGTATGAGATCTGGGTCGGGTTGCTGCGCGGCGAGTTCACGACGCGCGACGCGGCTGATCGGGCCGGGGTTGATCGCTCGACGATCATGCGGGTGCGTGAGGTCGCCAAGCGGGGCGCGCTCGACGCGCTCGCTTCGTCGCGGCCGGGGGTTCGCCAGGGCGGTCCGGATCCCGAGCTCGTCGAGGCCAGGGCGGAGATCGCTCGGCTCTCGGAGGCGTTGAAGGAGATGGGCGTCAGGTTGATGCTGGCGGAGGGAAAAGAGCGCTGGGGCTGAGTGGCCGGGTCCCTCGTCGTGTTGACGCGGCCACCAAGCGCCAGTTGCTGGATCTGATCGACCAGGCCCTCGTTGGTGGCTGGGAGCATCGTCGCGCTTGCCGCTACCTCGAGTTGGACGAGGGGCGGGCGTGGCGGTGGCGGCGCCGGCGAGACGCCGATTGCCTCGGCGACCGCAAGCCGGGCAGCGCGGTGCACGGCCTGCGCCCCGAGGAGATCCCCGCGATCCTCGGGCTGTTCGAGAGCTGGGGCGAGGTCGACCGCTCGCATCGCAAGCTCGCGCACCGTGGCAGCTATCTCGGGATCGTCTGGGTCTCGCCGGCGACCGTTAGGCGCGTTTTGGCTGCACACGGGCTGGTTCTGAAGCGTCCCCGGCGGGCGCGCTCGGAGCGTCGCCCGTTCCCGGAGTGGGCGGACTATAAGCGGAACTCGATCTGGATCTACGACTGCACGCATTTCGCCGGCTGCCCGAAGATCGCGGTGTTCGCGGTGATGGACCTCGTGACCCGCAAGTGGATCTGCGAGCTCGTCTCGATCGAGGAGACCTCCACCCAGGTGCAGGTCGTCTTCATGGACGCGTTGGACGCCGAGGGGCTGCTCGAGCTGATCGAGGCCCGCCAGGACTCTGTGCCCGCCGACACCTTCCCCTTCGCTGCCGCCGTTGACGTTCTCCCACCGGTGCTGCTCGCCGTCTCAGACAACGGGCCGCAGATGACCTCGACGGACACACGCGCCTTCATGGCGATGTGCGCCATCGCCCAGCACTTCGGCCGGCCCGGCACCCCGACCGACCAGGCCTGGATCGAGAGCCTGTTCAGCCACATCAAAGCCGAGTGGCCACACCTCGACCGCATCAGTGACCCGGAGGTCCCCAGGGCCGAGCTGGCGGTCGTCCGCCACGAGTACAACACCGTCAGGCTCCACGCCGGGATCGGCTACGTCACCCCAGCCGACGAACACGACGGCCGCGGCCCACGGATCCGAGCCGCCCGTCGACGCGGGCTCCGCCACGCCCGCTGGGCCCGCATCGCTTACCATCACTCACAGAAAGCCAAAGCCAACCGCCGGAGCCCCGCCGATGAGGCGTAATTCGCTCCCCGATCTGTGGCTTTGACTCAGAAACACGTCACAACCGCAGCGACGACGGCCACAGCCGAGCGCACGCGACAAGCAACTGATCCGTCAGGCTGACACCCAGCCACGCTCCACTCCATATCCAAACGTCTCCGGTCCTCCCGCCGCACATAATCGTCGTCGCGCAGACCACAGCCTACAGCGACTCGCGCGATCCGCGGGTCAGTTGGCTCACCAGCCGCGGACCGCGCCTCGCGCTCTCGGGGACGCCAGCAGTCGGAGCAAAAGGACCGGCGGCAGACACGACCCGATATTCCGACAGCCTCACGACGAAGCCAGCCCGGCGTCCGCGGGTTGCTCGCCGGCGACAGGCAAGCACCTACCTCGCCGCGGTGGTCGATGTTGTGCAAGACCACAGGACGACAGGTCACCCGAGCCAGAGGCGGACGCTCACTTCGATCATGGCAGACAGCGACGAGCGCGCCCTGCTTCTGCGTCACAGCGCGCATCTCCGCGTCGTTGGTCGTCTGCCCCGCATCGCGCCGACTGCAGGGAAGCCGGCGCCTCCGATCGGACGGCCCCGAACGCTGCCGCGGACGTGTTGCGCTCCTGGCGACGAGCGTGGGAGCGGCCGCATGGACGGGTCGAGTCCCGCTTCGAATGCTTCGCGGGCTTCACGATGGCCCGTGACGTGGTCAGCGTTCGATCCTGGCCATGTTGGTCTCGTCGTGGCGCTCGCCGGTGGCCGGGGCGAGGTCGTTGAGCCGTTGGATCTGCTCCGCGGTCAGCTCGATGCCGTCGGCAGCCGTGTTTTCCTCGACGCGGGAGACGCGCTTGGTGCCGGGGATCGGGGCGATATCGTCGCCCCGCGCGAGCAGCCACGCCAGAGCGACCTGCGCCGGCGTCGCGTCGAGCTCGGACGCGACGCCTCTGACCTCGTCGACGATGCGGAGGTTCTTCTCGAAGTTGCCCTCGATGAACCGCGGGTTGGTCTTGCGCCACTCGTCGTCGTCGAGCTCTTTGGCGCTGTGGATCGTGCCTGTGAGGAAGCCGTGCCCGAGCGGCGAGTAGGGCACGGACCCGATTCCCAGCTCGCGCAGAAGCGGTAGGAGCTCGACCTCCGGATCACGAGTCCAGAGGGAGTACTCGGTCTGCAGCGCGGCGATCGGGTGCACAGCGTGCGCGCGGCGGATCGTTTCGGGTCCAGCCTCCGATAGGCCGATGTGCAGGACCTTACCCTCGGCAGCCAGTTCGGCGAGGGCGCCCACGGTGTCCTCGATCGGGGTGTTCGGGTCGACGCGATGCTGGTAGTCGAGGTCGATCCGGTCGGTCCTGAGCCGCTTCAGTGACCCCTCGACCGCGGCGTGGATGTTCGCCGGGCTTGAGTCGAGCACTCCGGGGCCATCGCCGGCGTGCGAGACGAGGCCGAACTTCGTTGCCACTACGACCTGGTCGCGGCGGCCCTTGAGGGCGCGGCCGACGAGCTCCTCGTTGGCGTAGGGGCCGTAGATCTCGGCGGTGTCGATGTGGGTGACGCCGAGCTCGACTGCTCGCTGGATGGTGCGGATCGATTCGGTGTCGCTGCTGTTCGGGTCGAGGTAGTAGCCGGACATCGCCATCGTCCCGAGTCCGATGCGTGAGACGCCTAGTCGGCCGAGCGAAATGTGCTTCATGACAGGCTCCCGACCCCGTCGAGCGCCAGCGAGCTCGACAGCTCGCGGAAGGCGTCGGCCTCTTGCTGGAGCGTGGCGCTCACCTGCTCGGCCGTGTCGATCGCGTCGGCGCCGGCGATGAATCGGCGCGGCGGCTGGTCCTGACCGGCGATTGTCAGCAGCGCCTGTGCGAGCTTGGCCGGGTCACCCGGCTGCTGGCCGTTTGCGCCCTCCCAGAACTCGCGCTGGGCGGCGTTGCGCTCGGCGTAGTCCTCGATCGACGGGGCAGCGTAGTTCGTCGACTCCTTCGTGAGCAGCGAGGTGCGGAAGAACCCGGGGTTCACGATCGTGGTGTTGATGCCGAACGGCTCGACCTCGGGGGCGAGCGATTCCATGAAGCCCTCCACGCCGAACTTCGAGGCTGCGTAGGCGGTGCAGTACTCGAAGCCGACCAGTCCCGCGGAGGAGGAGATCGTCACGACGTGCCCCGAGCGTTGCTTGCGCATGACGGGCAGCACCGCGCGCGTTACGTTCATCGGGCCGATCAGGCTCGTCGCCAGTTGTCGCTCGATCTGCTCCGCCGTAAGCTCCTCGAAGTAGCCGGCGTAGAAGCTGGCCGCGTTATTGACCAACACGTCGATCCGTCCGAAGCGATCGACGGCTGCCTTGACCGCGGCGTCGGCGTCCGGTGTGCTCGTGACGTCGAGCTTGAGGACCAGCAGGTCGTCCGACTGACCGACGGCCTGCGCGACGGCGTCGGGGTTGCGGCCGGTCGCGACGACCCTGTGGCCGGCGGCGAGCGCGGCCTTGACGAACTCGACCCCCATGCCGCGCCCGGCGCCGGTGATGAACCAAGTCTTCTTGCTAGTCATTGGTGGAACCTTTCGTGTCTGCTGCGGAAACGACGTGGCCCGAACGAGTGGGCCTTCACGAGGACCGGCGGTGTGTCGCGGCCTCTGACTATGTCCAAGAAAGCACGGGATCGCGGGAAGTGAGAGTCCCTGTCGATAGGGGTACCCGCAGGGTCTCCCAGCCGCAGCTGGGCGGGTCTACCCTGCGGTTGTGGACACCAAGAGCGAGATCCGCGAGTTCCTGACCTCCCGCCGCGGTCGGATCAGCCCAGACCAAGTCGGGCTGACGACGTACGGCCCTCGCCGTGTTCCCGGGCTCCGCCGCGAGGAGGTCGCCGTCCTCGCCGGCGTGAGCGTCCCGTACTACACCCGGCTTGAGCGCGGAGACATGAACGGCGTCTCCGAAAGCGTGCTGGAGGCGTTGGCTCGAGCGCTCCAGCTCGACGACGCCGAACGAGCCCACCTCTTCGACCTCGCCCGCGCCGCACACCCAACTCCCGCGCGACCACGTCGGCGGCAGACCAAGCAGCGCGTCCGGCCCGAGGTCCAATGGACACTCGACGCGATCACCGGCGCCGCCGCCTTCGTCAGCAACGACCGCCTCGACATCCTCGCCGCCAACCAGCTCGGACTCGCGTTGTATTCCGAGCTGTACGCGGCACCCGCCAGGCCGGTCAACACCGCCCGGTTCGTGTTCCTCGATCCGCGAGCCGAGGAGTCATATAGCGAGTGGGACCGCATCGCCACCGAAACCGTCGCGATCCTACGCTCGGCCGCGGGCCGCGACCCGCACAACCGTGATCTCTCAGACCTCGTTGGCGAGCTCGCAACCCAGAGCCACGAGTTCCGCACCCGGTGGGCCACCCACAACGTCCGCTTTCACAACTCCGGGATCAAGCACTTCCATCATCCCGTCGTCGGCGAACTCAGCCTGAGCTTCAACCGGTTGGACCTCGCCGCGGACCCCGGCCTGACGCTCTTCACCTATGCCGCGGAGCCCGGCTCGCGCTCCGCGGACGCGCTGAAGCTCCTCGGCAGCTGGGCAGCCACGATCGACCCCGCCGAGGCGTCCCACGCGACCGACGAAAGCTGAGGCCAGGCCCGACATGCGTCAGCCTGAAGGCATCGAGATCGCAGGTCAACCGCTCCACGCGTACCTGACCGGCTCCGAGGCGACGCCACCCGCGATCGTCGCGGTTGCCGTCAACCGGACCCCGTGAGGCGGTCGTTCATGCTCGCAGCTTGGTATGAGCGGCAGGGACCGGCGGCGGAGGTGCTCCAGGTCGGTGAGATGGCCGCGCCCCAGCCGGCTCCCGACGAGGTGCGGGTGCGGGTGAACCTGTCCGGTGTGAACCCTGGAGATACGAAGAAGCGCGGCGACTGGGTCGGATACGGGATGCCGTTCCCGCGGATCGTGCCGCACAGCGACGGTGCCGGCACGATCGACGCCGTCGGAGACGGCGTCGACCCCGCCCGTGTCGGGCAGCACGTCTGGGTGTACGGAGCGCAGTCCTACCGCCCATTCGGTACCGCGGCGCAGCTCACCGTCATACCAGCCGACCAAGCCGTCGAGCTCCCCAACCCGGTGAGCGACGAGATCGGCGCCTGCCTCGGGATCCCCGGCATCACCGCCCACCGCGCGGTCTTCGCCGACGGCCCCGTCACCGGCAACACCATCCTCGTCCACGGCGTGCTCGGTGCGGTCGGGTCGCTCGCCGCGCAGCTCGCCCGCTGGGGTGGCGCGACGGTGATCGGAACCGTCACGCGCGAGCGCGATCTCGTCCTCGTGAACCCAGCCGTCGCGCACGCCGTCGCGCTCGATCAGCCCGACCCAGTCGACGCTATCCGTGCCAACGCTCCTGAGGGCGTGGACCGCATCATCGAGGTCGCGTTCTCCGACAACGCCGACCTCGACGTTGCCGTCGCCGCCAACGACAGCGTCATCGCAGCCTACGCAACCCGCCACGACCGCCCCGAGATCCCGTTCTGGCCAATGCTGTTCGCCAACCTCACGATCCGGCTGCTGGGCAGCGACGACTTCCCAGCGACAGCCAAACACCAAGCCGCAGCCGACCTCACCACCGCGGCACGCGACGGAGCCCTATCAATACCGATCGGCGATCCACTACCGCTCGAGCAGATCGCAACCGCCCACGACCGCGTCGACGCCGGCCCCCGCCAACGCGTGCTCGTGAAGATCCCCGACTGAGCAACCAGACCGACGCGACTCGAGGCGCCGAGACCTGCTCTCGTCGTAGCGCGATCCTCGACGCTGATCGGTCGGCGCACCTCGTATGCGCGGAAAGCTCGACGCTGGGCGCGAGCCTCCGCTGCACGCATGTGCCTAGGCAAAGCCCGACCTGGCTCGCACCAACCGCCTTCTACGATCCCGTCGATCCGAGTTCCAGGAGCTTGCCGTGGCCGGGTTGCCTCGGCTTCTGCAATGTCGCCTCTGGGGAAGTGAGCCACGGAGTGCCGCTTCGGGTCGGCCCAGGGGCAGAGCAGAAGTACGCGTCGGGCATCACGGGGACCGCGGGACTGCTCAGGCTGCTGAAAGTGGCAGTCTGGTGCGGCGGGTTATCGGGCTGGTGGGTTGCCGATGAACAATGTGAGCATCGTCTGTGTCTGCCAGTGCTCGTAGGTGCGATGGCTCCAGCCTCGGTCGGCGACCAGGCGCTGGTATTGGCTGGGGTGGATCAGCAGCCATAGAGCATCGGCTGCTCGGGATGGAGGGTGCCTGGGGTGGAGGGCGCCGGCCGCGTGAATCGCGGCGATCACCGCGCGTGCGCAGTCCAGCAGTTCGTGTTGGCTGCGGCGGAGTAGTTCGCCCAGCTCAGGATCGGTGGGGGCTGCTTGTTCTAGGACAGCCGCGAGCGGTCCGAGCCGCCGGGCGATGTCCGCGGTAAAGCCGGCGAAGCTGGCGATCAGCGCCGCGGGGTCGGTGATGGCAAGGAGCGCTTGGAAGCGCTGGTCGTTGCCGAGGGGGCTCTCGCCGGCGATCGCTTTGA
The DNA here is from genome assembly GCA_963704385.1 of uncultured Solirubrobacterales bacterium. GTDB lineage: Bacteria > Actinomycetota > Thermoleophilia > Solirubrobacterales > Solirubrobacteraceae > Palsa-465. Next base: position 1,122,771 of record OY969904.1, on the reverse strand, counting down.
GCCGGGCGAGCGCCAGCAGTTGGGCTTTGGTGCCGACGGCGAACACTGTGGGTCGTGAGACGCCCGCTTGGTGCGCGATCTGTTCGATCGTCGCGCTGGCGTAGCCATGTTCGACAAAGACGGCGTGCGCGGCGGCGATGACTGCTTCGCGAGAGCGCTGAGCAGATTGTTCGCGGACCGGGGAGCTGTAGGAACGTCGTGGTTTGACTGACGACATCGATTGAGGATACTCTGCGTCATATCAATTGACCGGTAGTAAGACGAACTGGAGGTTCGATGACAGAATCCACTGCTCCGGTGCCGCAGGGCTGGCGCGTGTTGGGATTTGGAAAGCATCCTGAGGTCGCCGCCGCCGTCCAAGGGCGGCTGCGGGCCGCAGGGCTGCGCGCGCGCAACTTCGCGCTCACTGACGATGCGCAAGGCGACTCGCAACTCATTAGAGAATTGGCCGAGGAGCAGTACGACGGCGTCGCCATCGGCAGCTTCATCAACGGTCAGGATCCAGAGGACCCTCCCGACGCCGCGACTACCGAGTGGTTTAACCGGGTGCTCAACCTCATCCACCTGCATGCACCCACGGCCAAGATCATCCTCATCCGCAACCCCGCAGACGCGCTCTCCACGATCGAGCGAGTCCTGAGCGCACCCTGACCGGGCTCCGCCCCGACCAATCTGGCCGCAGCCGCTCATGTCCTGGCCGCTACAGGTCGCGCGGTTGATGACCGAGACAGTGCCCGGCTCTTCCCCGTCGGCCAGGTTCGCTGTTAGTAACTAGCGCCTCGGCCCGATCATTACGACTTTGCTGCATCTGCTGCCGGTTGGCGGTCACCCAGCATTCTGGATCTCGATCACCGCGCTCTTCCGAGGGCTGGCGCTCGCCTTCCATCTGGCCGTGACCGAACTCGAACACGGCGAGTGGCTCGCGTCGCAGTCACGCCCCGAGGAGGCCCAGTCGGTGCTGAGCGGATCCCGTGAGATACTGAAAGGGCGAGATCAGCGGGCACTTTTATCACCGCCGGCCCGGAGGCGCGGCCGCCAATTCCTGAGATGGGCGCGACGTACGAGTGCGGGTTGGGCGGCTAGCTTCGCCGCCCGCGACACGCTCGACTTCAAGGGCTCTGAGTTTCCCTGGGGGGTGACGGGCGCTCAGCGCCTTTCATCTGCAGGGAAACGAGAAGTTTGGACAGGAGCCGATTGAGCTCCTGTTTTTCCGACAGGGTCAGGTCGTCCAGGAGTTCGCGCTCCCGTCCGGCGCCGGCGTCGACGTACTCCTCGAGTCGGGATTGGCCCTCGGCGGTGAGCTCGAGCAGTACGCCGCGTCGATCTTGTGGATCGGGAGTGCGCCGGATCAGGCCGCGGGTCTCGAGCTTGTCGAGCCGGTTGGTCATCGCCCCCGTCGACACGTCGAGATCCCGGCAAAGCCAGCCGTGCGAGCGCACGCTCTCGTGCAACGGCATCAACACCTTCCACTCCTCCTTGGTGAGCCCGGCTTCACCCAGGCTGGCCCGCATGGCGGCCTGGAGGTGGCGCTGGATCTTTTCTACTCGCGTGACGATCCCTTCGACCTCGGGCTCGATCTGTGGCCAGTTGGCCACAGCCCAACGCACGTACTCCGTGACTGGGTCGTTTGCGGCGGACCTCGGTTCGATCGCGGAGGGGACGGAGGGCGGCGATGCCGGCTCGGTCATGGTGCGGATTTTAGCTTCACGAAAAGTAGTTTGACAAATAGCTTTAGACAAAGTAGTTTTGACGACAGCTACTTTACCTAAAGCAAAGAGAGGTCGAATGTATATCCACCCTGAGCTAGGCCTTCGGCTGGCCGAAGCTAGGATCGAGGAAGCACGATCCCAGACTCAAACTGCTCCGGCGCTCCGCGCGGCCTCGCTCGAGCGCGAGCCGCGAGCACTGGCCGTCACGGTCGGCACACACCGGGATGGATGGTTGGCATCGATGCCGGCGGCGGTCCGGAGGCGGCGTGTGCGCCGGGCGAGCCGGCGCACAAACGCCCCAGGGACCACGAACGGCTGAGTCTCGGCCCCGCCCCGATCCGTGTCAGCTACACCGGCGCCGCCCCCATTTGGCGCGAGTAGCACGCTCCCGGCGGACAATCGCGTCGGCGCCGCGCGCGTGGGTGGGTGCCGATTCTTCGCAGGGTCCCCACCGATGAGTTTCCGCGGCGGGCGGAGTCCATCGGGGTAAATGATTGACGCCTAGACGAGGAGATCGTCCGATGCGCAAAGTGGTTGCCTACGAGTTGCTGTCGCTTGACGGCGTGGCCGAGCAGCCGGACGAGTTCGTAACCGACTTCGATGATGTGATGCGGGAGAACCTCGGCCGCGTCATCGCCGCCCAGGACGCTGTGCTCCTCGGGCGCCGCACCTACGACGACTGGGCCCGATTCTGGCCGACCAGTGACAGCGAGCCATTCGCGAGCTTCATCAACGGCGTCCAGAAGTTCGTGGTGACCTCGACGCCAACCGAACACGAGTGGGCACAGACCGCTGTCGTCGAGGGCAGCCTCGCTGACTTCGTTACTGAGCTCAGGCAGCAGCCCGGCGCCGACATCGGGATCCACGGGAGCATCTCGGTGACCCAGTCGCTGCTCGAGTCGAGACTGGTCGACGAACTCCGAATTGTCATCGCACCCGCCGTGCACCTGCACGGGCGAAAGCTCTTCGATAGAGGGAGCGCCAGGAGGCTGTCATTGACCCGCAGCATCGCCTCTCCAACTGGCTATCTGCTGGTCGACTACCAGGTGAGAAGCTGACCCCAGTCGACCGCTTCAGTTCCGATCGACATCGACGCCGACGAAACGGGGCCACGCCCGCCCAACGCTGAAGCGAACTGCCGGGGCCGATTGACGCCGGTCGGTGAGCACGGCTGACTCGGCAAACGAGGACGTCTATCGCTAACGGATTCTTCACAGAAGAACCCCAACGCTGAAGGCGTGGAGTAGATAATCGCGTACAGGCTGCTACAAGACGGGCGCCGGCCCGCCGGCTAGGTAGGACGGACCCCCGACGCCAGGCGCGGGGCCAGGCGCGCGGGTTACCGAGGTACCGAGCTGGAGGTGGGTCATGGGCATTGGGGTTAGGTGCGGATTCTCGGCCCGCGTTGTGGCGCTCGCGGCCGCGGCGGCGGCGACCTTGGGGCTCGCGGGTGCGATGCCGGCGCGAGCGATCGAGCCGCAGGTCTGTTCGAGCTGCCAGCCACCGCTCGTCTATAACGGCGGCCCGGTGTTGATGACGAGGTCGGCTGGTTTGACGGTGACTCCGATTTTCTGGCAGGCAAGCGGCGGCCGGTTCGCGTTCCCGGCCCGGTTTCAGAGCATCATCGATGGCTACATCGCCAACGTCGCCGCGGCGAGCGGCAGCACCAGCAACGTGTTCTCGGTCGACGACGAGTACTACGACAAGGTGGACGGCGCCCAGCAGCACATCAACTACAAGATGACCGCCGGAGCACCGATCCTCGACGCCGACGCGTTTCCGGCCAACGGCTGCACACCGGCCTCCGGGTACTCGGCGTGTATCACCGATGATCAGCTCCGGACGGAGCTGAAGCGGGTCCTCAGCAGCCATTCCTTGCCGAGCGATCTGGCCCATTTCTATCCGGTGTTCTTCCCGCCGGGAGTCGAGACCAAGGATCGCGACGGAACGACTTCGGCCGGCGATTTCTGCGCGTACCACCGGGCGTTCGGATCGGGCACGAACCAGACCGTGTATGCGGACATGCCGTACAACACCTCGAGCGGCTGCAACCAGGGCCAGGCGCCGAATGGCCTCCTCGCCGCGGATGGGCTGATCGACGCCCTCAGCCACGAGCTCAACGAAGCCATCACCGATCCGCTGGACAACGCGTGGTTTGACACGCAGGGCAACGAACAGGCCGACATGTGCGGCGTCTACGGCGCGCCGTTGGGATCTACCAACCCCTCCGACCCGAAGGGCAGCGAGTACAACCAGGTGATCAACGGCGGCAAGTACTACACCCAGGCCGAGTTCAGCAATCTGGCGTTCGCGAAGCTCGGCGACGGCAAGGGATGCGCGCTCAGCGAGGCCCAAGTCCAGAGTCTCGCGGGCGGGGCTGGGGGCACGAGCTCGTCCGGCTCTGGCGGTAACGGTGCAGCGTCGCCGAGTTCCCAGTCCAAGGCCGGGTCGTCTGGACCGGCCGTGATCACGGTGGTTAACGACGCCACCCCGACGACGCTGCCCGCGGACGGAAAGTCGACCGCCGAGGTCTCGCTGGGCGTCGCCAACGCGGCGGGAGACAACGTCGCGGGCGACCCCGTCCATTTCAGCGTCGGCGTGCGGTCCGGAACCGGTCAGTGCGGAACGCTCAGCCAGAGCGACAAGGCCACCAACGATCAAGGCAACGCGGATATCACCTACACCGCTTCGACGAGCAACGTGTCCTGCTGGGTCCTAGCGGTCGAGGCGGACGGCGGCCGGACGGCCCAGGCCGTGATCTACCAGGGCACCACGCGGAAGCAGAGTCCGACCTTCACCGCGTCGTATCCGACCACGCTGCCGGCGGGCGGGTCGACCGATTTCACGATCAAGGCGACCAACCCGACCTCGCAGCCCCTGTTCTCGACCCGGCCGCATTTCGTGATCTTCCCTGGCGACGGGGCGCCCAAGAACGTCAACGCCAGCCAGGTGCGCCTGTCGTACTCGACGACAGGCGCCAACGGCACGTTCACACCAGTCGCGCTCACGGGCTCGACGATCAATGACGGCGCGATCCAGGGCTACGTCGGCCCCCTGCAGGGCGTCGAGCTTGCGCCGGGCTCCACCAGGACCTACACGTTCCACCTCGCGCTCGCCTCGAACGTACCCGTCTCACACAACAAGCCGCTGATGGCGTTCGAGACCTACCTCGACCAGATCGACCCGGCCGACGAGACCGGCGCCACGCTCGGCGACACCTACGCCTACCAGGTCAAGGTGCCCAGCGAGGCCTCATCGAACGACACGCGAAACGTCCTGATCGCTCTCGGCGCGGGGCTGCTCGCCGTGCTCTCCGTAATCGGCCTGGCGCTCTGGCAGCGACGGCGGGAGCCTCCCCAAGCGCCACCGGCTGCGCCGGCGCCGGCATAGTCCCCATGCGCTGCTTCGCAGGTCGGTGACGCGTTACTGACTGCGGTTAGGCTTACTCGATGTCCGTCCAGCACCCGCCGGCGTTTCTGGGCCGGTCGAGGGAGCGCGATGTGCTGGACCGGCTCCTTGAGGCCGCCCGCGGGGGCCAGAGCGCGGTCTTACTGATACGGGGTGAGGCTGGGATCGGCAAGACGGCGCTGGTCCGGTACGTCGCCCGGCGGGCTGCTGGGTTCCGGGTGGCTCAGATCGCCGGCGTCGAGGCGGAGATGGAGCTGCCGTTCGCGGGACTGCATCACCTGTGCGCACCGATGCTCTCCAAGCTCGATGCGCTTCCTGCCCCGCAGGAAAACGCCCTGCGTGTGTCGTTCGGCCTGTCATCGGGCGATGCCCCGGACCGCTTCCTGGTCGCTCTGGCTGCGCTGACCTTGTTCGCCGAGGTCGCCGCAGAGCGGCCGCTGCTGTGTCTCGTCGACGACGCCCAATGGCTCGACGCCGCGACCTCCCAAGTTCTCGGATTCATCGCCCGACGCCTCCTAGCCGAGTCAGTCGCGATCGTGTTCACCGTTCGCGAGCCGGGCGACGAGCGCGAGCTGGCAGGTCTGCCGGAATTGACGCTCGGAGGACTTGAGGATGACGATGCGCGCGCCTTGCTGTCGGCTGTCATCCCGGGCCGACTCGATGATCGGGTCCGCGATCGGCTGGTCGCCGAAACTCGCGGCAACCCGCTGGCGCTGGCGGAGCTGCCGCGGGGTCGAAGTGCCGGAGAGCTGGCTGGCGGGTTCGTGCTGCCGGGCGCGGGGACTGTCCCGAGCCAGATCGAGGACCACTTCCGGCAACGCATTGCCGCTCTGCCTGAGGAGACGCAGCGACTGATGTTGCTGGCGGCGGCGGACCCGGTTGGGGATGCCACGCTCCTCTGGCGCGCCGCGGCGACGCTCGGCGTCGAGAGGCAGGCGGCGGAGCCCGCGGCGGGTGCGCAGCTGCTGGAGATCGGCGCGCTGGTTCGGTTTCGCCATCCGCTGGTCAGATCGGCGGCATATCGTGCGGCAACCGCGGCGGAGCGACGCGCGGTCCACGGCGCGCTCGCTGACGCTACCGATCCTGAGACGGATCCCGATCGCCGAGCCTGGCATCGCGCGCATGCGACGATCGCTCCCGACGAGGAGGTGGCCGGCGAGTTGATCGATTCCGCGAGCCGTGCGCAAGGCCGCGGCGGCATCGCCGCCGCGGCTGCGTTCCTGGAACGAGCGGTGACGTTCACGCCAGACCCCGCTCAGCGGGCGTCACGGGCGCTCACCGCCGCAGAGATGAAGTTCGAGGCGGGCGACCTATCGGCGGCGGGGTCCCTGCTCGCGGCTGCGAATGCGGGTCCGCTCGATGAGCTTGGGAAGGCCAGGGCGCAGCGCGTGCACGCCCAGATCGCCTTTGACGCGCGACGTGGCAGCGACGCCCCGCCACTGCTCGTGCGCACGGCCCAGAGGCTCGAGTCACTCGATGCCGAGCTGGCACGGGAGACGCATCTGGAGGCGCTGGTAGCGGTGATTTATGCCGCCCGTCTTGCGACTGATCCCGCCCCGGCGGAGGTTGCCCGAGCTGCTCTTTCCGCGCCCCTCGGACCTGAGCCATTGCCGGGTCGGCAACTGCTGCTGCTCGGGCTGGCGACTCGGTTGACCGATGGCTACGCGGCCGCCGCTCCGACGCTGACGGCCGCGCTGCGTGCCTATCTGGCCGAGGAGCGGCACTTGGACTGGTCGTGGGTCGCCTACAGCCTCGCGGCGATGGACCTGTGGGACGACGATGCGTGGCTCGAGCTGGCCTCCAGTCAGGTGGACCTGGCGCGCGGCACGGGAGCTCTGATCTTGCTCCCCTTTGCCCTCGACTACCTCGCGACGTTCCACGTCCAGGCCGGAAACCTATCGCTGGCGTCTGCCCTGATCGAGGAGGCCGAGGGTCTCGACCTCGGGGTCCGAGCACAGACGCTCCCCTACGTTCCGCTGCGGCGCGCGGCGTGGCGGGGAGACGTCTCCACGGCCTTGAATCTGGTCGAGGTGATGATCGGCGGCGCCCGCAGCCGGGGCGAGGGATGCGCGGTCACGGTCGCCGAATACGCCACGGCGATCCTTTACAACGGGCTTGGGGAGTACGAGCTCGCATTCGAGGCCGCGCAGAAGGCGGCCGCGGCAGACGAGATCGCGACCTCATCCTGGGCGCTGTCCGAGCTCGTCGAGGCGGCTGCCCGGAGCGGGCGGCAAGAGATCGCACGTGAATCCCTCGGTCAGCTGCGCCAGCGGACGGTCGCCAGCGGCACGACGTGGGCGAAGGGAACGGAGGCGAATGCGAGCGCGCTGCTCGCGGACGGTGAATCAGCCGAGGATCTGCACCGCCAGGCGATCGAGGCGCTGGGACGGTCTCGGATGGCGGCGCACCTCGCTCGTGCCCGGCTCAATTACGGCGAGTGGCTCCGCCGTGAGAACCGGCGGGTCGACGCCCGCGAGCAGCTCCGCCGGGCTTATGACGTTTTCGCCAGGATGGGAGCGGATGGATTCGCGGATCGCGCGCGACGCGAGCTGCTGGCCACCGGGGAGAGGGTGCGCAAGCGCCGAGACGACACCCGTGATGAGCTCACTCCCCAGGAAAAACGCATCGCGAGCCTTGCCCGCGACGGTCGCACGAACCCGGAGATCGGTGCCGAGCTGTACATCAGCCCCCGCACCGTGGAGTGGCATCTGCGCCAGGTTTACACGAAGCTCGGTATCAGCTCCCGTAAGGGTCTCCGAGGCGCGCTCCGGAGCCCCCACCGGGAAACCACGACGGTGTGATGCAGGGATAGCTTGCTTCGGGCCACTGGCGCGCTCAGACGGCGTATGCCTTGACGTGGACCTGTCCGGTCGACACGTCGACCACGCCGCGCGCCCAGACCTCAATCGGGTTTACCCACGACAGTTCGGCGTGGTTGCTCATCAGCGAGACATGCTCGCGGAGCTGGAAGACCGGGGAGCCTTCCTCAGGAACCGCTACGCCACCAGCTTCCAGCGCGACCTTCTTCCCGCCCTCGGTCGTGATCTCGCCGTGAATGTGGAGCTCTGCGCGGCCGTCGGCACGGAAGCAGATGTAGTCCACGCCCCTGAATGTCCCCTGAAGCTTCGATCCGCTGACTGGCCCCTCGAGATAGAAGTCAAAGCGTGCCCCCTCGGCTGGTGGCGCCCCGCCGGCAAGCACGGCATCGGCCGAGCTGCCGTACTCGATCACCTGCGTGATCTGCGGTCGGTACTCGTAGATCAGCTCTCCCGGCGCGCTTGATTCATGATCACCGGCGTCGAGCGTGCCAGAGGCCGCCCGGGGCGAATCAATGGAGCTCATCGCTCACTCCTCTCATGGCACCGGCGCCTCCTGTGGCGACCAGCCTACCCTGAGCGCGTGAGCGGGCGCGGCGCTATCGCGTGGATCGCTGGCGGGCGGTCAATGTCCGGCGCTCTGTCCGCCGTCGATGTGCAGGATCTCGCCGGTGACGAAAGAGGCGCGCTCGAGATACAGGATCCCGTCGACAACGTCGCTGATCTCGCCCACGCGGCCGAGTGGATGAAGGCTCCCCATGCCCTCGTAGGACGCGGGATCGTTCATCGGGGTCCTGATCACCCCGAGCGAGACCGCGTTGACACGCACACCCCGAGCGGCGTATTCGATCGCCAACGATCGGGTCACCGCGACCAGCCCGCCCTTGGTTAGGGAGGCCAGTGCAGACGGTCTTGTGCTGTCGGCGTGGTCGACGAGGCTCGTGCTCATGTTGACGATGTGGCCGACGCCCTGGGTGACCATCGGCCGGATGGCCTGCTGCGTGATGTGGAAGAACCCGGCGAGGTTCACCGCAGTGATCGCGGCGTAGTCATCGCTCGTGTAGTCGGTGAACGGCTTGCCGATGTACACCCCCGCGTTGTTGATCAGGGTGTCGACCCTTCCGAACCGCTCGAGCGCCTGGTCTACCACGCGCCGGGAAGTCTCGGCATCTGTGATGTCGCCTGGCACCGTGAGGAGGTCGGACTCGTCGGCCGCCGGGATCGCTCGCGAGGTGGCCACGACCGCATAGCCGCCGCGGCGGAACGCGGCCGCGAGTCCGGCGCCGATGCCCCGGTCGGCCCCGGTGATGATCGCGACTGGCTGTGGCGTTCCAGTCATCCGACGAGATAGGTCTCGTAGATCACGCCCGCGGCTTGGCGGCCGCCGACGCTGATAAAGACGCCCTTGTTCAGACAGTCGAGATCCGCCACCGCGGTCTCGATCTCGGTTGCGGTGCGAAACGTGTACTCGCTGGGCAGGACGTCCTCCCCGCGCCCGAGGCGCGCGAGCACCTCCGGGCTGCCGTGACGGATGCTGTGTGACTGGACATAGAGGAGATCCCCACCGTCGGTCTGCAGGGTGTAGCGGATGTCGCCGAGTACGGTGCCGTCCGGGAGGATGGTCTGCCAGTCGGCGCTGGCGCCTGGGAGCAGCGTTCCGCTCATCTCAGGACCGCTGAATGTCCCGCCCGTCAGGGCCACGATCCGCCGCTGGCCGTGGGCTGTCTCCCCGATCTCCAGCGGTGGGGCGAGAGCCGCCTCCAGGCGGTAGACCTGGGTCAGGCGAGGTTCGGGAAGGTGAGTGCTCATGGCTCCCTCCTGACAGTCAGGCAGAGCGCATTGCTGGACCGCCGGATCGTTGGGATGCTGCTCCAGCGGGGTGACCGTGACCTGCATCCAGTCGCGGAGTGGCAGAGCGTCCAGAAGACTGTCGAGCTGCGCTTCGCCGTCGGCTTGATAGAGGCCCAGGGACTTGCTCTCGTCGGCTGTGGCCGGCGGCTTCCAGAGCCGTACGAGGTGCCCTTCGTCAGCCAGCTTGGCTGCCGCGGACGCTTCGGCACCCTCGCGGCAGTTCACCTCAGACTCAGTGGCTCCGGCTGGAACATGTACGTCGAACTCGACTAAGAACTCCATGGTGCGTCTCCTCTCGGCCGGCGCGCCGCCCCCGGGGACGATCGCGTCACGTTCCATTTCCAGAAGGTGCTACTCATCTTGGCCTCGCTGAATTGGTTGCGGGTGCCACGGTCGCGCTTCGGCCGACTGGTCGCGTCCGGGTAGCGCCCTGGTCAGTGCCCTGGCCTCCTCGCCAGAACGTCGTGAAGCCCCCGGAGCCCGTGATCCCATTGTCGCTCGAGCGGCCGGCCGGCCTAGCCTAGCCAGGCCTGTCACGCGGTTTGCCGCCCACGGCGGCGGCCGCCGCGGGGACCATGCCGCCGACCGTTGCCGGCTGCAGCCTGGCGCTCCATTTTCTCTCGATGTGGCCGTAGCGCCAGACGAGCAGCGCGGCGAGCCAGGTCAGGATGAACATGCCGACGATGACGAACCCGGCCGTGTTGATGTTGAAGTTGGCCATGAAGCCCCAGAATCCGTGGCTCTGGCTGAGCCCCTTGATCTCCCGGGGGAACAGGCCGAGGACCTCGACGGCGCCGATGAAGAAGCAGATGGCCACGGACAGTCCGGTGATGGCCAGGTTGTAGTACACCTTGCGGACCGGGTTAAAGAAGGCCCAGCCGTAGGCCAGGTTCATGAACACTCCGTCGGTGGTGTCCATGAGCGTCATGCCGGCCGTGAACAGGATCGGCAGGCACAAGATCGCATACCACGGGATGTGCTGGGAGGCCAGCAGCGCGGTGGTGGCCAGCAGGGCAACTTCGGTGGCGGTGTCGAAGCCCAGGCCGAAGAGGACACCTACGGGGTAGAGCTGCCACTCCCTCGTGATGGCCTTCATCCAGCGGCCGAAGACCCGGTATAAGAACCCGCGGTTCTCGAGTTGCCGCTCGAGCTCGGCCTCGTCGTACTCGCCGCGGCGCATCGAGCGAAAGACGCCCGCGATCCCGGCCAGGATGAAGAGGTTCAGCAGTCCGATCACCAGCAGGAACGACGCGGACACCACCGTGCCGAACACCCCGCCGAACCGCTCCAGCCCTGAACCTCCGTCCGAGACTGCGCGAAACACCGTCTTCTCCGCGACGAGGATGCCGATTCCGATCGCGACGACGACGGTGGAGTGCCCGAGGGAGAAGAAGAAGCCGAACCCGAATGGGCGCGGCTGCCCCGTGCCCCGCCGTTCGCTGAGCACCTTGCGGATCGTGTTATCGATCGCCGAGATGTGGTCGGCGTCGAACGCGTGCCGTAGGCCCAGGGTGTAGGCCAGGACCGACACACCGATCCCCAGGCCCTTGTAATGCGACGGCACGACGAACGCGAAGAAGACAAAGAACCCGAGCACGTGCAGACCCGCGATCACCCCGTACATCGCGATCACCCGCGTCCGCTCCTGGTGGGTCATCGCGGTGAACGAGTGGCGGATCATCGCGACGATGCGCGGGGACCTGGGCGGGATCAAATCGAGCATGGTGTACCCCTGACCGGAGGGAATCCAGATCCGGCGTTACGCGGGATCATGGATTTCCTCCGCTGCTTTCCCGGCCAGCCGGCCGGAGCATCCGTTCGGATCAGGATCTCTGGTGATCAGGAGCTCATCACCGGCACGGGGTTCGGCGCACCGAGGTAGGGGAACTCGGTCCGCAGGTCGTCGTGCGGCTTCAGGCCGGTGGGCGGAACCTTGCCATGGGTGAGCCAGGCAAAGCGCATGCTGTAGACGTCGTCGGTGAGGACGCGGCCGTTGGGGTAGGTGGCCGGCTTGGTGCGGTCGTAGGGAAGGATGTCGGGCAGCACCTGCAGGGCCGCTGCCCTGGCCTCCTCGGGTGAGTAACCGCCGTTTTCCAGGATCTTTGACCAAGGCCCCAGGTAGTTGGCGACGTCGTCGGCCGGCTGGCGAGAGTTGTAGAGGTTCTTCTCGCCGTCGGGGTTGATGAACGGGTTGATGGTCGGGTGCCCGCCGCGGTCCATCTGCACGAGCGCCCCGTCGCGGCGCAGGCTGATCGTGGCCCAGATTCCGATTACCGGGTCGGCGCCGAGCATGGCGTTGGGTACCTCCAGGGCTATGGAGTCGACGTTGTTCTCCGCGAAATCGTCGTGGCCGGTCCACACCAATCCGTGCAGCGCGCCCTCGGCATCGGCGAAGAACGGGTCGCTGCGCAGCCCGGTGAACATCCGGATCGGGCCGACCTGGATGGGCCAGGCCATGCCGTCGAAGCTGACCGGCAGGGATTCGGTGAGCATTTCGCCGCCTGGCTCGGGGTCCCTGGCCTGGCTCCCGGTGGCGTACCAAGCCGTCCCGGTTTGCGTTCCGTTCTCGTACTCGGAGAAGGTGAAGGTGAACGCGATGTCGGCTTTCGCGTCGCCGTCAGTGTCGATATTGATTCGGTGGACCGCATCCGGATGGAATTCCGGTCCGGTCGTGCCCGGCGGTATCGGGGGAGGGGCGCTCGTCGGATTCGAATCGATGATCAGCACCGTCTTGTCAGGGTCCTCGGAGGACTTGAACGCGAACAGATCGGTGAAGTCAAGGCGCCGGTCATCGCCGGGAAACTTGAGATTGTCAGCGCTGAAATGGTTCGACATGGTGGCTCCTTAGCTAGTGATTGTCTGGGTCTGGATGCTGGCGTTCTGCTGGGCGTCGCTGCTCAGGAAGTCGAGCAGTGCCGTGTTCACCTGGTCCGCATGAGTCCAGGCGATCGCGTGCGGGCCACCGTCGATCACCACGAGCTGTACGTCGTCGATCAGGCCGGGCAGCCGCTTGCCGGTCTTGTCCAGCGGCAAGACCCGGTCCGCGTCCCCCTGGACCACCAGCACGGGTACGTCGATCTTGGGCAGGTCAGCGCGGAAGTCGGTCGCCCAGGTCGAGATGCACGCCACCGCGGCGGTGGCCGAGGCGCTGACGGCGATGTTCCAGCTGGCCTCGTAGGCCTGATCACTGACCAGGGTGCCGCGCAAGGTATCGGCGTTGTAGAAGTTGTCCAGGAAGCCCTTCATCCACGCCGGCATGTCACCCTGCGCCGCCCCGATGAACCCGTCGAACACGCCCTGCGGCACCCCCTCGGGGTTGTCGCTGGCCTGTAGTAGGAACGGCGGGATCGGGGATACCAGCACGCCCTTGGCCACCCGGGCCGAGCCATAGCCACCCAGAAAGCGGGTGACCTCCCCGGTGCCCATCGAGTGCCCGACCAGCACGGCCTCCCAGAGGTCCAGGTGCTCAAGGAGGGTGGCCAGGTCGGCAGCGAGCGTGTCGTAGTCGTAGCCGACGACGGGCTGGCTGGACTGGCCGAACCCGCGGCGATCGTAGGTGATGACCCGGTGGCCGGCGTCCAGCAGGACCGGGACCTGCTTATCCCAGGCGCGGGCGCTGAGCGGATACCCATGGATCAGGACAACGGGCTGTCCCGCACCGTGGTCCTCGTAGTGGATCTCGATGTCGCCGGAGTTCTCCCGGCCGACGGTGACTTTAGGCATGACAATTCCTTCCTGTCGAGCGTGGCCCGCCTCCGGACGGCCGAGTGGTGTGACGTTCGGCTTGCGCTGCGGGGCGGTATGTGACTGATGCTCGCGCCGCGGACGGCGCATCGCGCCCGGGGAAAGCCCTGGCCAATACCCGGGGTCTTTCCTGCCGCCCGTGAAGGGCCAGGGACCGCGGGGGCCAGCGCTGCTGACCGCGAGCAGTGCGAAAAGAAGGTTGTGCGATCCGCGCTTCGGCGGTACCTTGGGTGGTCCGTCATGCAGCTCAGACTCAGGCAACAGCTAAACATCGTGGTCGTCTCGGGCGATCGCGTCGTGCTGCCGAACTTCTGAGCGACGCAGCCGGCGTGAGCCCGGCACCGACCCGCTTATCCCCGCCTTCGTAGCTCAGCGGAAAGAGCGCACGCCTGCGATGCGTGAGGCCGGAGGTTCGACTCCTCTCGAAGGCCTGCCATGGGCACAACCATGAACATCACGAAGACTCGTGCGAACCTGGTGCCGCGAACGGCGCGGCGCCTGAATGACGCCTGGCCGGAGAACGTGCCGCGCGGACTGTTTGTCTCCGAGCTGCTCGAGCTTCGGCTGGCGCATGTCGCCCGTGACCAGTTCCGGGGCGCTGCACTGCCAGACAAGCTCGCAGAATTGGGCGAGCCTGTTCTGGTGCGGGCAGATCGAGCGAGCAGCGAGGTCGAGGCTCTTCTCCGCCTTCCCGGGGGAAGCATCGCCCTCGTCGAAGCAGGACACGCGAACGTGAGCCTGGAGGTCGCCGGTACCACACGCGCTGCGGTCGAAGAAGCGAGCAGAGCGCTTCGTGACGCCCTGGCAACTGCGGCTCCAGAGCCGGACCGCGTCGCAGTGGCGTTCTGGATGCAGGGTCAGCGGGGCGGCCACGTCCGTCATCGACAGATCGAGGCACCCTCCTTCTACGCTATCGCGAGCAACTACACAGCTTCTGTCCGCGACGCGCTTGAGCGACTCTCCGCCGTACGGGCCCCTGAGCGCGGTCGCTTGATTCTCTGGCGCGGTGAACCAGGTACCGGCAAATCACACGCGCTGAGGGCACTTGTGCGCGCTTGGGCGCCGTGGTGCTCCGCGCACTTCATCATCGATCCGGAGGAGTTGTTCGGCCACGGAGGCGCCTACATGCTCGACGTCCTCACTTGGGCCGGCGACGATGCGGATCGTTGGCGCCTCGTGATCCTCGAGGACGCCGGAGAGTTGATCGCAGCCGACGCGCGGACGGTTGCCGGTCAGGCGCTCTCACGGTTGCTGAACGTCGCGGACGGCCTGCTGGGGCAGGGTACGCGCACCCTGGTGCTCATCACAACCAACGAGCCGGTGAAGCGGCTTCATCCCGCTACCCGCCGCCCCGGACGGTGCCTGGCCGACATTGAGTTCGCGCCGCTGTCAATCGATGAGGCCAACTCCTGGCTCGACGCAAAGGGTCACGATCACCGAGTCGATGGACCCACGACTCTCGCTGAGCTCTACTCGCGCCCCGACGGAGGTCCGGCCACAGCGAACGACTGCGCATCGGCGAGCTTCGGATTCGCGCGGGCCCTCGTTGACGAACGACGTGGTTGAGCTACGAACGTCAGGTCAAGCACGGTTCCGGGTGTAACTTCGCGGCCGATGAGCTTCCGCGGAGAGCAGCGCGTGCGCCGCGAGCCGGCGCACGAGCGTCACTCGCAGGTCACGCCCGGTCGGATCGTGGCAGTCGGGTCGCTGATCGCGGCCGCGGCCGTGGTGGGCGTGCTCGTGCTCACGTCCATGACCGGGTCGGGCTCGCGTCCGTCAAGAGCGGCGGCGACGGGGTCAGCCGGCAAGCCACGGCGGGGTCAGACGGCATCCCGGCCGGCGGCCCAGCCGGGCACCGCCTCCGTGCCGATCCTCGTCTACCACGTGATCAATACCCGCCCGGTCCAGAGCACGGCTCGGCCGGCGCTGTACGTGCCCGTCGACGAGTTCTCCAGCCAGATGCAGGCGCTCAAGACCGGCGGTTGGCACGCCGTGACGCTCGACCAGGTCGAGGCCTACTGGACCCGGGGCGTTCCGCTCGGCCCCGGCCAGCCGGTGGTGATCACGTTTGACACCGGCTACGCCTCCCAGTACACCAACGCGCTGCCGGTCCTGAAGGCACTCGGCTGGGTGGGCGTCGAGGACCTCCAGCTGACCGGCCTGCCGCCGAACGACGGCGGCCTGACCGAGGCCCAGATCCGGGCCCTGATCGCCGCCGGCTGGGAGCTCGATACCCAGGGCCTCAGCCACGCCGACCTGACCGCCCTCGGTCCGGCCCAGCTGAGCGCGGAAGTCGTTGCGGCGCGCCAGACGCTGCGCAGCCTCTACGGCGTGCCCGTCAACTGGTTCAGCTACCCGTCCGGTGACTACAACGCGAGCGTCGTTGCCGCCGTCAGCGCCGCAGGCTACCTCGGCGCCACCACGGTCAATCCAGGGTGGGCTGGCCCGCAACAGGACCGCTTCCGCCTGCCCCGGCTGGTCGTGGTGGCCGGCACGAGCCCGTCCCAGCTGCTGGCCCAGATCGCGGCCGCCAAGAGCGCGACGACGGTCCCAGCTTCCTACGGCGGCCCGGGACTCGCCTGAGGGCTTGCCCGGCTGGAGTCAAGCTCGAGTGGCGGTTCGCTTGCGCCGAGGTCCGCGGCGTGGGGTGCGGCCGTCGCGGGGGCCGGCGTGGGGTCGGGGCTCCGTTTTGGGGCTTCGGGGGGTGGGGTTATGGAGGCCGTGGTCGAGTCCGAGTTGACCGGCGAGTTGGATGACGTCGCGGTGCTGGTCGGCTGTGAGGAGTGTGATTCCGATGCCTTTGCGGCCGGCGCGGCCGGTGCGTCCGACGCGGTGCACGTAGGTCTCGCTGTCCACGGGCGGGTCGAAGTTGATCACGTGCGAGATCCCGTTCACGTCGATCCCGCGCGCAGCGATGTCGGTCGCGACCAGGGTGTCGACCGCGCCGGACTGGAAGCGGGAAAGTGCCTGCTCGCGCTGGCGCTGTGACTTGTTGCCGTGCAGCGCCAGGGCCTTGACGCCGTGGGCCGCGAGCCGCTTCACGAGCCGGTCGGCTCCGTGCTTGGTTCGGACGAACACGAGCGTGAGGTCATGGTCGCGATCGAGCTCGCGGATGAGCGCCTGGACGCGGTGCTCGTGCGCGACCGGCACGAACCTGTGCTCGATCTCGGCGTTGGCGCGCCGCTCCTGCGGCCCGTGCCGGTGAGTCGCCGGGTCGCGCGCGTAGCGGCGGGCGAGCTGTCCGGCTTCGCCGTCGAGGGTGGCGGAGAAGAACAGCGTCTGGCGCCCGGTCGGGCAGGCGGCCACGATCCGGTCGATCGCCGGGCGAAAGCCCATGTCGAGCATTCGGTCGGCCTCGTCGAGGACCAGCATCTGGATCTTGTCCAAGCTGAACGCGCCGCGGGCAAGCAGATCCTCGAGCCGCCCGGGGGTCGCCACCAGCACGTGCGACGTGGCGGCGTCCTTGGCCTGCTTGACCAGCCCGACGCCGCCGTAGACCGCGGTGACGCGCAGCGCGCGAGCATGCGCGATGCCGCGGATCTCGTCGACGACCTGGCTTGCGAGCTCGCGCGTCGGTGCGACGACGAGCGCCGCCGGCCGAGGGTCGCCTGCGTCGATGCGCTCGACCAGTGGGATGCCAAAGGCGAGTGTCTTGCCCGATCCCGTGGGCGACTTCGCGATCACGTCCCGGCCGGCGATCGCGTCGCCGATCACGGCACGCTGGATCGCGAAAGGCTTGATGATCCCTGTTTGGGACAGGGAGCTGACAACGGCGCGGGAAACGCCGAGATCAGCGAACGACTCTGTTGACATGCAGAACTCCTTGGCGGCGCCAATGGGCCGCGGACGATTCGGGAGGCGATGGCTGACCCGAACCGCTGACTGCGGGACCCAAGCGAGCTGCCTCGCGGCCGAGAACGCCGGCCGCTCACACCAACCTAGCAGCTCCGTCTCACGGCTTCGCCCGCGGCCACGCGTCGCGAGCTCATGCGTCGAACTCAAGCACCGAGTACGCGTTGCACCCGAGGACCTCACGGACTACATCGCCGCTCCCGGGCTCTTCCTCCCACCAGACGACGAAGGGCTGATGCGGTCCCATGTCGAAGATCGCGACCACCGTGCCGCCGTTGAGCGGGTCGAGCCTGCCCACCTCGGTGATGCAATCAACGGTTCCCCGCCGCGTCCAAATGCTCACGATCCGCCGTGGGCTTGGGCGCCGGCCCATCTCGAGCTCGGTCTGTCGGCGCATCTCGCCGTACGCGCGCTCGATGGCGCCGGCGTCGCCGGCGATCCCGGGAATGAAGAAGCTGGTCACCCGCTACCGCGGCGATTCTCGGTGCACGGGATCCTGCACACCCTGCACGAGTTGCCGTTCGCGCTCGCCCATGCTCATCGCCGACCGGGGCGCTTCGACTGCGCTGCGACCGGCGGGTAGCGCCGGCGCTCCTCATCGGTCATCTGGCGGATCACCAACGAGCCGCTCTGGACCTGCTCGCGCACCCGTTGGAGCTTCTCGACCCGCTTCTCCTCGGCCCGCTCGCGTGGCGTCTTCACGTCGTCACTCCCCGCCGCTGCCTGCTCGAGACGGTTTCGGCGGGCAGGCCCGACTCGTCCTCGCGTTTGCGCCGGCTGCGCTCACCCGAGTAGCGCCGAGCGATCGACAGCGGGTGGACATCGATCTCCTCTCTTCGCCGACGCGGTCACGCAATCGGAGGGAGATTCGCTGCGTCGGCGAAGAAGAACCCCACGGGCGACGACACGACCCGCACCCTCACCGTAGCATCCGCCAACCAGAAGCACATGAACTCAAGCGACGGCCGGTGCTGCCAATGACTACGACCACGGAGATAACCCTCGTCACCGGAGACCGCCTCCGCGTCGAGAGGGACGTCAAGGACGTCGAGCTAATCATCCTCGATGCCGCCCGGGGGTCGATCATGCAGCTGGCGTGGCTCGTCGAGGCCGAAACAGGAGAGGACCTCGCCGTCAACCCCGAGGCCGTGGTCACGCTCAGGGCTGTCCGCTCCTAGTTGCCGCGATGTCGCTTCCGCCGGGGCGGAGCCCACCACACCTAGCGAAGGGAGTGGAAGGTGGCGCGCATTTCCGTGGCGAAGAGCTCGGGTTCTTCCCAGGCGGCGAAGTGGCCGCCTTTGTCGACTTTGTTGAAGTAGGTGAGGGTCGGATAGGCCTGTTCGACCCAGCTTCGTGGGGCTTGGAAGATCTCCCCGGGGAAGGTCGTGTAGCCGACGGGGAGCGTGACCGGCGGTGGCGCCTGGCCGCCGGCGCGGGCGGTGGCTTGTCCGCCCTCCCAGTAGGAGCGGGCGGCCGAGGCGCCGGTGCCGGTCAGCCAATACGTCGTGATGTTGTCCAGGATGTGGTCACGGGTGAGATTGCCCGCGGGCTTGTCGTCGACAAAAGCGCTGGAGATCTTGTAATAGCTGTCGGTGTCGTGGTCGAGCATCCAGGCCGCCAAGGCGACCGGTGAATCCAGCAGCGCGTAGCCGATCGTCTGCGGCCGCGTGGCCTGCTCGAGGAAGTAGCCAAACCCGCTGGCCCTGAACGTGGCCAGCGCGTCGGCCGCCGCGCGTTCCTCCTCGGTGTCCTTCGGGAACGACCCGCCGCCCAGCGCCGGCACGAGTAGATTCGTGTGGATCCCGATCAGCCCCTCGGGCGCCTGGCGGCCCAGTGCGTCGGTGACCGCGGCGCCCTGATCGCCGCCCTGGGCGACGTACCGCGTGTAGCCCAGGCGGGGCATCAGCTTCGCCCACGCCTGCGCGACCCGACCCGCGTACCAGCCCAGCACGGTCGGCTCGCCCGAGAAGCCATACCCCGGGATCGACGGCAGCACCACATCAAACGCGTCCCCCTCACCCCCGCCGTGCGCGGGCGGGTCCGTCAACGGGCCGACCGTCTCCAGCAACTCGATGACCGACCCCGGCCAACCGTGGGTCATGATCAGCGGCAGCGCGTCCTTGTGGCGTGACCTCACGTGAATGAAGTGGACCTCCACCCCGTCGATCTCGGTCCTGAACTGCGGCAGCGCGTTCAATCGCGCCTCGCACCTACCCCAGTCGTAATCGGACGCCCAATAGCGCGCCAGCTCCTGAATCGTCGCCAGCTGCACACCCTGCGAACGATCCCCGACCAGTTCCCTGGACGGCCACCGCACCTCGGCGACACGACGACGCAGGTCCTCCAAAGCCCCCTCCGGAACCTCAACCCGAAACGGCCGAACCGCCGCAGCACCCGACTTCTCCGTCGTGACAGACATTTACGTCTCCTCCAATTGAGTTAACCCCCCAAAGCCTCCTCGCCCCCTCCAAACCTCGCGCCCGTAAACACCCTGGTCCGCACCACGGGCCCCCGGGAGGCGCCGGCTTGTCGGCGTCGCGGCGATCGGCGCGGGCGTAGCGCGACGCGGCCACACTACCGACCGCTCGCGCTCGGCATCCGAGACTAGTTGTTCCAGGTCTCCCAATTCGCTGACCCCTTGGCGTCAACGCCGGGACGTGGCGCACCCCGATCCTATCCACCGCCCGCCGATCGGGTCAGCCGATCAGGTCGCAGCCAGTTGCGGGCCGAGCCAGTGGAGGATTTCGAGCGCGAGCCCGACTTCGACGCTGCGTTGCTCGAGCGGCGCTGGGAGCAGCTGCTCGGCTCGGTGCAGACGGCCGAGAACGGTGTTGCGGTGGGCGAACAGGGCGCGGGCGGCGCGGGAGGGGCTGCACTGCTCGCGGATGTACGTCCGCAGGGTGTGGCGTAGCTCCGGCTCGGCGTTCGCCAGCTCGCCGAGCGTGCGGGCCACGAACTCCGCGGCCTGCCGGGCGTCCGCGGCCGCGAGGGCGACGAGCTGGACGTCGGCGAAGCGAGCGAGCCGCCGCTCGCCGGGCCGAGCTCGAAGCCGACGTCATCGTCACCGCGACGGGCCTGAACCTGCTCGCGTTCGGAGGAATCGAGCTGGCGCTCGACGGCCGGCCCGTCGCCCTCAACCAGACCGTGGCCTACAAGAGCATGATGCTCAGCGGACTGCCGAACTTCGCGTTCGCGGTCGGATACACCAACGCTTCGTGGACGCTCAAAGTGGACTTGGTCTGTGAGCATCTGTGCCGGCTCCTCGCCCGCATGGATGCCCTGGGCTACGACACGGTCACGCCGATCCTCGACGACCACGCGGTCGAGCGGCGGCCCCTCCTCGACTTCCAGGCCGGCTACGTGCAGCGCGCGACCGACCGGTTCCCCGCTCAGGGCTCGCGCGGCCCCTGGACAGTCGAGATGAGTTACAAGGCCGACCGCGCTCGCCTCCGCAGCGGACCCGTCGCGGACGCGGCGTTGCGCTTCGACCGGAGCGTCCCGGCGAGCAAACGGCGCCGGGTCGCCGCGTGATCGGTGGGCGGGCCAGAGCCTCGCCGGCCCGGGCCGGGATCTCATGACCTGAGCGGGCCACCATTCGTCTCACGGGCCGGGACCATCCAACTTCAGCGCACCAACGCCGCGACGATCAGGACGACGATGATCACCACGAGCGCCGCCGCGGCGATGCCGACCGGGCGCTGGCGCCACCAGAACTCGGGATCGGCCCGATCGCGGGTGTAGTGACCCTCGGGTGGAGTCCCGACCCAGTCCTCGTCGTCATCGGAGCGAGTCACCGGCGGAGCGTATCCGGGGAGAAGCCAGCGAACCTCTCGGCCGGTTCGTCCGGAGCTCGGTCAGCCGGCGAGCTACCGGGCTATTCCTGCGGGCACTGGTCCAGCTCGGCTGAGAAGCACCGCAGGTGAAAAAGCTCGGCGGGCTCGCGGTCGCTCAGCAGGCGCCTGATTTGAGCGAGGCGCGCCGCGACGAACGTGCCGGTGCGAGACCGGCACCAGAGCGTCTCCTCGGCGCCTATCGGCAGACCACAGCCGGCGCAGTTGATCGGGCGGTCCATGCTCATGGGCTCCAATACTCCAATACGCGGTCAGTTGCCCAAGGTCAGGATGGACCGCCGAATCGAGACCACTACCCGCCGTCCACGCCGGGGACGGGACGCCCGTCCTCGAGATACACGAAGTGCCTGCTGCCGACTGCGGCCGCCACCCGGCGGCGCAGAGGTCCGCTCAGAAGTGTGGCCGCGTCGCTCAGCGTTGCCAGACGGTGCTCCTCGATCTCAGCGACCTGGAGCCTGATCGCCGCGAGCTGGCGATCGGTGAACGTTCCGCAGTCGAACAGGAACCTGACTCCGCCGGGCCGGTCGGGTCGTGGCCGCAGGAAGTCGACGCACACCAGCCGGCCACGGTCGACCTCGAGACCGCACTCCTCGCGGGTCTCCCGCCGGCAGGCCTCCCAGGGGGATTCGCCACCGGGTTCCACCTGTCCGCCCGGGATCGTCCAGCCCTTCTTGTAGCTGGGCTTCAGCACCAGCAGTCGCCCGGCGGCGTCGAAGATCAACGCGCCCGCCGAGGCCGGGATGCGCGGAACGTCGAATCCGGACCCGGTGGTGAGGTCGCCGCTCATCGGCCAAATTTCAACACCTCTCGAGCACGCGCTGCGGCGGCGGCACCTCGGCCGGGAGCGGTTGGCGGCGAGCTGACCGCAAGGTGGGCCGTCAAGGGCCTTGAGCGCGCGGCCGTTGTGACTGGATCACACCTCCGCGCGCCGTGGGGCCGACCCGCGGTGGAACGTTGTTGAGCTGGTTCGGAATGGACGAACCAACTCAACAAAGCTCGGGGCTCCGACACAGATCGTTGTGGGCGGGTCACAACTGCCGGCCTGGACCAGCGCCTGTCGAGGACGTGTTGGCTCCGTCCCGGGGTGCTCCCATTTTCGCGATCGTCGAGCTGTGCCGGAAGTGCGCTCGGGACGTGCGCCGGTAGGCCGGTCCGAGCCCGCCCCAGCCGCAACCCGACATCCACATTCGGCGGTTTAGCCTTTGCGGGATGCTGAGACGTGCGCGGCTCGCCATGACCGGCACCGCAGCGGTGCTGGCCGTGGGGGTGCTCGTCCTCTCGGTCGTGCAGACGACTCGGTACGACAACCAGCGGACGTCGGCCGGCGTGCCCGCACCGTTGGCCGTTGGGACGGAGCTGGAGCGGCCGCGGCCGGTCCCGGCCGTGCCGCTCGAGAACCGGGACGGCGGGGCCGTGACACTGGCGAGCTTCCGTGGCCGGTGGGTGGTGCTGGCGCCGTCGTTGACGCTGTGCGGCGAGGTCTGCCCGATGACGACCGGCGCCCTGCTCCAGCTTCAGGGAGAGCTTCGCCAGGCCGGGCTGACCAACCAGGTGTCGGTGGTCGAGGCCACCGTTGACCCATGGCGCGACACCCCGGCCCGGCTGCGCGCTTACCAGAAGCTGGCCGGGGTCGACTTCACGATGCTGACCGGTACGCAGGCGGAGATCCGCGGGCTGTGGAAGTTCTTCGGCGTCTACTACGCCCGCGTCCCGGAGGGCAAGCCGCCCGACATCGACTGGATGACCCACAAGCCGCTGACCTTCGACATCCAGCACACCGACGCGGTGTTCATCATCGACCCCGCCGGCCAGGAGCGAATCGTCGACGAGGGCATGCCCGACGTCGGCGGTCACCTGTCTGCCTTCCTGCGCGGACTGCTCGACCAGCAGGGGCTCCAGAACCTCGCTCACCCGCAGTTCCCGTGGACGGCCCACGAGATCCTCCAGGACCTCTACTACCTCATGAATCGCAACGTCCCGGCCGGCACGCTGTCGAAGGTGAACCTGCCCACCGCCGCTGCCGCCGCCGCCGCGCTGGCCGGCTCGCCGCATCCGCTCGCCGCGCTGCACCAGCAAGCCGGGCGGCTGCTGGCCACGAGCGACTCGCTGGCCGCCGAGGTGAAGGCGCTGCGTGGCTTCCCGGTCGTGATCAACGCCTGGGCCTCGTGGTGCGGGCCGTGCCGGGCCGAGTTCTCGCTGCTCGCCTCGGCTTCGGCGACGTATGGACGCCGGGTCGCCTTCCTCGGTAACGACACCAGCGACTCGGCCCAGGACGCGCGGGCGTTCCTGGCCGCGCACCCGGTCAGCTATCCGAGCTTCCAGGCCAGCATGGGCAGCCTCACCTCGCTGGCCCAGATCGAGGGCCTGCCGACGACGATCTTCATCAACCGCTCCGGGCGGGTCGTGTTCGTACACACGGGCTCCTACGACACCCAGACCACCCTGGTGCAGGACATCCAGCGCTACGCGCTCGGCGCCTGAGCGCCGGGCCCGGGTCAGGCGTCCCGCGGGCGCGGCTCCGGCGCGCCCAGGAGCGGCCATACGTTTTTCTTAGGGCCGTCAAACGCTCGTCATACGGGCTGCGGCGACCGTAGTCCACGTGACCGCGATCACCACCGCCGCGTTGACCGACCCGTCTCGGTACCTGTTCTGGATCACCAGCCGGGCCGCCGGGACCGCGGCGCTCGTGCTCGCCAGCGCGACGGTGGGCTTCGGCCTGGCCATCGGCAGCAAGCTGCTCAAGGGCCGCGGTCCCGACCGCCGGAGTGTCCACGAGACCCTGTCGCTGTCGGTGATGGTCGCGATCGCCGTGCACGCGCTCGCCCTGGTCGGCGACAGCTACCTGCATCCCAGCCTGCTCGACGTGACCGTGCCCTTCATCTTCTCCTACCAGACGCTCGCGACCTCGATTGGCATCGTCGCCGGCTGGGGGATGATCTTCCTCGGCCTGTCCTACTACGTGCGGGGCCGGATCGGTCAGAAGCGCTGGCGCTCCGTTCACCGGTTCACCGCGCTCATGTGGCTGCTCGGCCTGGTCCACGCGTTCACCGAGGGCACCGACGCCGGCCAGCTGTGGTTCATCGCCCTGATCGTTCTCACCGCCGCACCGGCGGCGGTCCTCCTGCTCGTCCGGCACGCCCGCCCGATCGAGTACCGTCCCGGTACGTCGCTGGGCGGCGCGCGGTGAGAAGGCTGGCTAGCGGGCGATGCGGATCCTGGTAATCGAGGACGACGACGCGGTTCGGGCCGCGGTCCGCCGGGCGCTGTTGCTCGGCGGCTACGAGGTGCTCCTGGCCGCCAACGGAGAGGAGGGCCTTCTCCGGGCCCAGACCGACGTCCCGGACGCGATCATCCTCGACCTCGGGCTCCCGCACATCGACGGGATGCAGGTGACCCGGACGCTCCGGGCCTCGGGCAACCGGACGCCGATCCTGATGCTGACCGCCCGGGACGCGATCGACGACCGGGTGGACGGCCTAGAGGCGGGGGCCGACGACTACCTGGTCAAGCCCTACGACGTACGTGAGCTCCAGGCACGGCTGCGGGCGATCATGCGCCGGCACCTGGAGGGCGGCGACGGCCGTGTGCTGCGCTTCGCCGAGCTCGAGCTCGACCCCGATCTGCACGCCGCCCGGGTCGGAGAGCGCGTGATCGAGCTCACCCGTACCGAGTACCAGCTGCTCGAGCTGCTGATGCTCAACCCCCGCCGGGTGCTCTCCTCGGAGCTGATCTACGACCGCGTGTGGGGCTATGACTTCGGCCGCTCCGGGAACGCCCTGCGTGTGTACATCGGGTACGTGCGCCGCAAGCTCGAGGAAGACGGAGGACGGCGCCTGATCCAGACCGTGCACGGCGTCGGCTACGTCTTGAAAGAGCCATCTGGATGAGCCTCCGCCGGCGGATCGCAGGGGCGGCCGCCCTGGCGGTCGCCGCGGTGGCCGTGACGATGGGGGTGATCGGCTATCTGAGCACGCGCTCGCATCTGATCGGGGAGGTGCAGAGCGAGCTGCAGCAGCGGGCCGCTCAGTTCCTGGCGCCCCACTCGCACGGGTTTGGCCCCGGCGGTGGTGGCGGCCCCCCGGCTGGGAGCCCCCAGCAGTCGACCGAGGGCTCACAAGGACCCGCGCCGCCCCCGTTCGGAGGGGCGCCGGGCTACTTCCAGGTCGTGAAGCCGGACGGCACGATCGCGGCCGGCGGCAAGCTGCCCGTGAAGGAGGAGGTCCTGAAGATCGCCAGGCAGGCCAGCGGCAGCTTCTATACCAGCACGACGGTGAACGGGACGCATCTCGAGGTGCTCACGGTCGGGGACCCGTTCGACCGCCACGCGGTCCAGGTCGCTCTTCCGTTGACCGAGGTCGACTCGGTCCTCCACGGCCTCGTTGTGACCTACGGCCTCCTGATCGGGGCCGGCGTCGTCCTGGCCGGCCTCCTCGGGTTGGCGATCTCGCGCTCGGCGCTGCGTCCGATCGACCGCTTCGTGGCGCAGACCGAGCGCGTCACCAGCGAGCTGGACCACCCGACCCGTCTGGAGGAGGCGGATCCGATCGAGCTGCGCCGCCTGGCCGCGAGCTTCAATCAGACGCTCGACGCTCTCGAGCTCTCGATCGAGTCTCAGCGCCAGCTGGTCGCGGATGCCTCCCACGAGCTGCGCACCCCGATCGCCGCCCTGCGCAGCAATGTCCAGATCTTCCTCGAGGCCGAGCGCCTGCCGGCCGGGGAGCGCGAGGAGCTGCAGCAGTCGATCCTGGCCGAGCTCGACGAGCTCACCCAGGTGGTCGCCGACGTCCTCGAGCTGGCGCGCGGCTCGGCCGCGGCCGGAAGGCTCGAGCCGGTCGAGGTCGACACGCTCGTGCGCGAGGCCGTCGACCGCACGCAGCGACGGGCGCCGGAGCTGCGCTTCAACCTCGAGCTCGAGCCGACGGTGGTCGTCAACGATCCCGACCGCGTGGCCCGCGCGGTCACCAACGTGGTCGGCAACGCCCGCAAGTGGAGCCCACCGGACGGCGAGGTGGACGTGACCCTGCGGGCCGGGATCCTGACCGTGCGCGACCACGGGCCGGGGTTCAACGAGCGGGACCTGCCGCACGTGTTCGACCGCTTCTACCGGGCCGACGCCGCGCGCCGGCTACCCGGCTCCGGCCTCGGCCTGGCCATCGTCAAGCAGGCCGCGCAGGCCTACGGGGGCGAGGTGGCCGCCGCCAATGCTCCCGACGGCGGCGCGGTGCTCACCGTCCGCTTCGGATCGGTCCCGGAGGGGGCCGGCCCGGAGCGGACGCCGACGGCGAGCGCCGCCACCGCCGAGCAGTAGCGCCGCTGCTCAACGGGCGACGGCGGCGTCGACCTGCTGCTTGGCCCGCCGCAGCTCGTGCCGGGCGATCGAGCGCTTGTGGACCTCGTCCGGGCCGTCGGCCAGACGCAGGGTGCGCAGGTGTGCATACATCGTCGCGAGCGGGAAGTCGTCCGAGACCCCGCCGCCGCCGTGGACCTGGATGGCCCGGTCGATCACCTTCAGCGCCACGTTGGGCGCGGCCACCTTGATCGCCGCGATCTCGGTCCGGGCGTGCTTGTTGCCGACCGTGTCCATCAGCCACGCCGCCCTCATCGTCAGCAGGCGCGCCATGTCGATCTCGATGCGCGACTCGGCGATCCAGTCCTGGATGTTGGCGCGCTCGGCCAGCGGCTGACCGAACGTGACTCGGGCCGTGGCCCGGGCGCACATCAGCTCGAGCGCGCGCTCAGCCGCGCCGATCGCGCGCATGCAATGGTGGATCCGGCCCGGTCCAAGCCGGGCCTGCGCGATCAGGAAGCCGTCGCCCTCGTTGGCGATCAGGTTCGAGGCCGGAACCCGTACGTCCTCGAACGTGATCTCGGCGTGGCCCTCCTGGTCGACGTAGCCGAAGACGGGAAGGTTGCGGACGAGGTTGACGCCGGGTGTGTGAGGCTCGACGAGGATCATCGACTGCTGCCGGAACGGTGGCCCGTCCGGGTCGGTCTTGCCCATCACGATCATGATCTGGCACCGCTCGCGCATGGCGCCCGAGGCCCACCACTTGCGGCCGTTGAGCACGTAGTCGTGGCCGTCGCGCTCGATCCGCAGCTCGATGTTGGTGGCGTCGGAGCTGGCCACGGCCGGCTCGGTCATCACGAACGCCGAGCGGATCTCGCCTTCGAGCAGCCGGCTCAGCCACCGCTCCCTCTGCTCGGGGGATCCGAACAGCGTCAGCACCTCCATGTTGCCCGTGTCCGGCGCGGCGCAGTTGCACGCCTCGGACGCGATGTGGCTGCGCCCCATGATCTCGGCCAGCGGCGCGTACTCGACGTTGCCCAGGCCGGGGGAGGAGTCGTCGGGGATGTCGTAGGGCAGGAACAGGTTCCACAGCCCCAGTTCCCTGGCCCGATCCTTCAGCTCCTCCATCACGGGTGGGTGGGAGTGCGGATTGCCCGACTCGACCAGCTGCTCGTGGTAGACGGGCTCGGCCGGGTAGATGTATTCGTCCATGAACGCGAGCAGGCGCTCGCGCAGCTCCTTGCAGCGGTCGGTTAGCTCGAAGTCCACCGGTTCATCTCCTTGCGATTGACGGTTCTGCGGCGTGCAGCCCCAGTGCTCCGACCCACAGACGGGTCAGGGTCGCGGCCAGCGAGGCGGCCGAGGCACTGCCGAAGCCTTGGACGAAGCGGAGGTAGGCCACCCGGCTGACCATCGCGCTCAGGGCCAGGGCCGCGAGCCCGGCGTCGAGCTCGGGGTCTGCCAGTCCGCGCTGCTGCAACCGCGCGAGGGCCTGGGCGTTGCGCTCGGCGAAGGCCCGCGCACGGCGCATGCGCAGCTGGCGGAAGTCGTCGTCGATCTGGGCGACCTGCTCCATCAGCCCCATCAGCTTGGCGTTGCGCCGGTACGCCTCCAGGTACGCACGGTTGGCCGCCTCGATCACGGCGACCGGATCGTCGCGGTCGGCCGGGGGCGCCAGCAGCCGCGGATGGAGCATCTCCTCCTCGACCTCCTCCATCACGGCGGCGAACGCGTCCTCCTTGCGGCGGAAGTACGTGTAGAACGTGCCCGTGGCCACGCGAGCCTGGGCGGTGATATCGGTGATGCGCGCATCCAGGAAGCCGTCACGCTCGAACACCTCGCGCGCTGCCCGGACGAGGGCAGCGCGCGTGCGGGCGCCGCGAGCCGTGTGCGGGATCCGGGCTCTCTGGCTGGCCACGGCGCGACTCTACCGCCAGTTGAATCTGGATTCAAGTTCGATTAAGGTGACGACATGGAGCTCACTGACCGAAACGTTGTGATCACCGGAGCCGGCAGCGGCATCGGGCGGGCGCTCGCCGAGAGGTTCGCGGCCGAGCGACCCCGGGCGCTCGTGCTGGCCGACCTCGACGAGGCCTCCGTCGGGGCCGTGGCCGCCGAGGTCGGCGGCGTGGCTGTGCGCACCGACGTCGGCCGCGAGGACGAGATCAAGGCGCTGATCGAGCGCGCGCGCGAGGTCGGCGGACCCGTCGACGTGTTCTTCTCCAACGCCGGCGTGCCCGGGCCGGGCGGCGGCCCCGAGGCGCCCGATGCGGAGTGGGACCGCGCCTGGCGGGTCAACGTCATGGCCCACGTGTGGGCCGCCCGGGCGCTGCTGCCGGAGATGGTCGCCCGCGGTGACGGCTACCTGCTGAGCACCGCATCGGCCGCCGGCGTGCTCACCCAGGTCGGCGCGCTGGTCTATTCGGTCACCAAGCACGCCGCCGTGGCGGTCGCCGAGTGGCTGTCGATCACGTACGGCGACGCGGGCGTCAAGGTCTCGTGCCTGTGCCCGATGGCCGTCCGCACACCAATGCTCGAGGCGGCCCTCGACGATCCGGTCGGTGCCGCCGCGCTGCTGTCCGACGACCTGTTGGAGCCCGCCGACGTCGCCGAGACCGTGCTCGCAGGCATCCGCGACGAGCGCCTCCTGATCTTCACCCACCCCGAGCTGGCCCAGTACTTCTCGTTCAAGGCCGGTGACAACGAGCGCTGGCTGAGGGGCATGCGCCGGATGGTCCGCGCCGCCCGGCCGGGTCAGGACGGGGAACCGGGCTAGGCAACGGGGAGGCGGGACAGACCACGGGCGTAGTGGCGTCCTACCCGCCCCGCAGCCCGATCGGCGCGCGGAGTATCTCGTCCGGGATGCCGAGGGCGTCGACGAGCGCCCCGGCCTGGGCCCGGACGTCGTCGCAGAGGCGGTTGACCTCGCGGGTGATCGCCTTGCAGCGGGCGCCGGTCAGGCGTCCGTGCTCCTGGAAGAAGCCGCGGTCGGACTCGACGTCCGACAGGGCGTAGAGGTCGCAGACCAGGCAGAGCGCCTGCTTGCATCCCTCGTCCTCACAGGCTTCGATCGCGGCGGCGAAGGCCTCGAGGATCGTCCGCTCGATGTGGGCGCGGGCGGCGTTTACGGCGTGGTTCTGGACCGCCCGGAAGACGTCGAAGGCGTCGTGGCCCTCGTCGAGCCCGCGCTTGAAACGGCGCGCCGCCGACGCCGTCATGTGCCCCTCCCGCCAGCGGAACAGGTCGAGCTGGTGCTCACGATCGAGCAGGTCGCCGGTGTCATCGGTGCCGGGTGCAGCGTCGGCGATCACCTGGGCGAGCTGGCGCGCGGACAGCCGCTCGACGATCGTCTCGGCGGCCTGGCCGGCGACGAACATCACCATCTCACGCGGGTCGAGCTCCGAGAAGTGATCCTTGTAGTCGGTCAGGACGCCCTTGGCCACCAGCATCATCAGCACGGTGTTGTCGCCCTCGAAGGTGGTGAAGACGTCGGTGTCGGCCTTCAGGGCCGCCAACCGGTTCACGCTCATGTACCCGGCGCCGCCGCAGCACTCGCGACAGGTCTGGATCGTCGCGGTCGCGTGCCAGCTGGAGATCGCCTTCAGCCCGGCCGCGGCGGCCTCGAGCTCGCGTCGCTCCCGCTCCGGCGGGTCCTCGGCGCTGAACGAGCGGTCGAAGGCCTCGGTCAGCTCCGCCTGGGCGAAGTGCAGCGCGTAGGTCTTGGCCAGCCGGGGCATCAGCCGGCGCTGCTGGGTCCGGTAGTCGAGGATCACGATCTCGTCCTCCCCGGGTGGGCCGAATTGGCGCCGGCGAAGGCCGTGTCGCACGGCGATGGTCAGCGCCGTCTTGGCCGCGCTGATGGACGCAGCGGAGATCGACACGCGGCCCTGGACGAGGTTCCCGAGCATCGTGAAGAAGCGGCGATCCGGGTTCTCGATCGGACTGGAGTAGACGCCGTCGGCGCTGACGTCGCCGTAGCGATTGAGCAGCGCCTCGCGGGGGACGCGCACGTTGTCGAACCAGATCCGCCCGTTGTCGACCCCGCCCAGGCCCATCTTCTCGCCGCAGTCCTCGAGTCGCACGCCGTGGCACGGGTTCCCGTCCTCGTCGCGCAGTGGGACCAGAAGCGCGTGCACGCCGTGGGACTCGCCGGCGACGACCAGCTGAGCGAACACGGCGGCCATCCGTCCGTCACGGGCGGCGTTGCCGATGTACTCCTTGTGTGCGCCGTCGGTCGGTGTGTGGATGACGAAGCACGAATCGTCCGGATCGTAGGTCGCGGTCGTCTCGAGCCTCTGGACGTTGGAACCGTGCGCGTCCTCGGTCATCGCGAAGCAGCCGGGCAGCTCGAGCGTGGCGATCCCCCTCAGGTAGCGCTCGTGGTGGTGCCGGGTACCGAGCTGCTGAACGGCGCCGCCCCAGAGCCCGAACTGGACGCCGATCTTGACCAGCAGCGACAGATCGCCGAAGGCCAGCGTCTCAAACGAGACGACGTTTGCCCCAGGGTCCGCCTGACCGCCGAACTCGACCGGAAACCCCGGTGCGGTCAGCCCTTCGTCAGCCAGCGTTTTGGCCCACACCGTTACACGCGCGCGATACTCGCTGCTCGGCAGGGCGATCGGCGGTGCGAACTCGGGACGCCGGAGAACCTCCCGGACCTGCTCGCGGACGTCCGCGTACCGGCCGTCGAGAAGCCGCTGGAGCGTGTCCGTCGCGAAGATGGCTGTCTCGGACGCCCTGACCGTCACCGGCACGATCATTGCACGGCACGAGCGCTAGGGACGTAGGTGATGGAGGATGCGCCGGATGTGGCGGAAGAACCCGCCGACACGACCGTGGACCCCGGCCGCCAGGCCGGTGGCGCCGAGCACCGTCGCCACCACGCCGATGAACAGGATCAGCGCGGCCAGTACTTGCGGCCACCGGCGTTCCAGGAACAACCGCCACGAGGCCAGGATCTCCTCGGTCCGCTCGCCGGCGAACGTGAGCGTGGCCACGATGCCGATCAGGGGGAGGACGAAGCAGACGTTGAAGATGACCAGCAGCACGAACTGGCGCCCGGCGCCCAGCCCCGATCCGGCGATCGCCGCGATCGCCGCGAAGTACGGAAACGCGGTCGGCAACTCGACGGCCGTGATCGTGGCGCCCAGTAGCAGGCTCGACGTCCGCTGGGGATTGGGCTGCGGCAGCGGGCGGGCGAGCAACCGGCGGCGCCGACGCCAGACGATGACCGAGGCGGCGATCAGGACCGCGCCGGCCACGATCTCTCCGATGTGCCGGATCGTTTGCTGGACGTCGACGTCCGGCACCGCGCTGCGAATGAGCTGCCCGGGGCCCAGCGTGAGCAACGCGCCCCCGGCCAGGTAGACCACGAAGACGGCGAGCGTGAACTCGGCGACGCGTGTCCGGGGCCGCTCGCCGGCCGCGAGATACAGCGCCGGTGCGATCGTCGAGGGGTTCACCGAGTCCACGAGCCCGATCGAGATCACCAGGCCGAGCAGGCGGAACATGCGCGCATTCTTCCCGGACGGGGCCTAGCGCGGGATAAACGCGCGACCGGGTGGCGCACCCCGCCCGACCCTTTAGGCGAAGTGAAGCTCCTCGCCGTCGTCGTCCCCGACCGGCTGCTCGCACGTCGGGCACCACCACCGGGCTTCCATCGGCGTCCCACACACCGCGTGCCTGACCTCCTGGCCGGCGTTGCGGGCGCCCCATCCGGCCAGCAGCCGGAGCACGCCTGCGAGCTCCTGACCGGCGATGCTCAGCTCGTAGACGAACCGGGGCGGGCGCTGGGAGTACGGGCGGGCGACCAGGAGCGCGTCGCGCTCCAGCTGGCGCAGCCGCTGGGTCAGGACATTGGGCGAGATACCCGGGACGTCGCGCTGAAGCTGGCCGAATCGCTTGGGCCCATCGAGCAGGGCGGCGACGATCAGCAGCGTCCACCGGTCCCCGACGGTCTCGAGGGCACCGGCCAGGGCTGACAGGGAGGAGCTGCGGGCCTCGGGGGCGATGTCCTGACCTTCGGAGGTCATCGGGCCATGCGGGGCCAGCTGCTCGCGCCGGTCGGAGCTCATGTGTGGAGTGATCGTAAGGGCAAACATGGCCCGTGATACGATAGCGACTTGCAACTTGCAAGTGACTCTCTTGAAAATGGAAGGTGGTAGTGAAATGTCTGTACTTGCAGAGCTCGAGGCCTCGGTCCAGGCGGCGTCCGAGCGCACGGGGCCGGCCGTGGTCGGCATCGGCCGCGGCTGGGGCGTCGGTTCCGGCGTCGTCTTCGCACCGGGGCGCGTCCTGACCAACGCCCACAACCTGCGCCACGACGAGGCGACGGTCACGTTCGCCGACGGGCGCCGCGAGAGCGGCCGGGTGGCCGCGTCGGACCCCGACGTCGATCTGGCTGTGATCGAGGTCGACACCGGCGACATCGAGCCGGTGGAGTGGTCCGATAGCGACGCGCCGCCACCGATCGGACGCGCGGTCCTGGCCCTCGGAAACCCCGGCGGGCGTGGGCTGCGCATCACCCCCGGGTTCGTGTCCTCCACCGCTCGCAGCTTCCGCGGTCCTCGAGGCCGTCGCGTCGCGGGCGCCATCGAGCACACGGCTCCGCTGCCCCGCGGCTCCTCAGGCGGACCGCTGATCGACGCCGATGGACACCTGTTGGGCATCAACACGGTGCGGGTCGATCCCGGCCTGATCCTCGCCATCCCGGCCGACACCGCGCTGCGGTCCCGGGTCGAGGCGCTCGGGCGCGGGGAGCGCACGAAGGCGCTGCGCCTCGGCGTCGCCATCGCTCCGCCGCGAGTCGCCCGTCGGCTGCGTCGTGCGGTCGGCTTGCCGGAGCGCGATGGCATCCTGATCCGCGGCGTCGAGCAGGGGAGCGCGGCCGAGCAGGCCGGCCTCGAGCGCGGCGACCTGATCGTCGCCGCCGGCGGGAACGAGATCGACGGGATCGACACTCTCTATGACGCGTTGGACGGCGCCCGGGCCGAGCGGGAGCTCGCCCTGCAGATCGTCCGCGGCAGCGAGGAGCGTGCGGTCAACGTGACCTTCCAGGAGTCCTGATGAGCGCGACGATCGAACACGACCAGGGCTCCCCTCGTGACGAGGGGGCAGTCGAGGCCGAGGCGCTAGACGCCTACTCGCGCGTGGTCGTCGATGTCGCCGAGCGGGTGTCTCCGTCGGTGGCCAACCTGCGAGTCATGCGTCGAGGGCGCGGCGGGCGCGTTCCCGCGGGGGCGGGCAGCGCCGTGGCCCTCACCCCGGACGGCTTCCTGCTCACCTCTGCCCACGTGGTCACGGGGCCCGGGCGCAACGGGCGGGCGGCCTTCGTGGACGGTCGCGAGCTGAGCTTCCGGATCGTCGGCGTGGACCGCCTCTCGGACCTGGCCGTGCTGCGGGCCGACGGAGACCAGCTGGTCCCGGCGACCCTCGGCGAGGCCGAGGCTCTGCGCGTCGGCCAGCTCGTGGTGGCGATCGGGAACCCGAACGGCTTCGCCGGCTCGGTCACGGCCGGCGTGGTCTCGGCCCTGGGTCGATCGTTACCCGCCCGCTCGGGCCGGACGGTGCGCTACATCGACAACGTGATCCAGACCGACGCTGCCCTCAATCCGGGCAATTCGGGCGGAGCGTTGGTCGATAGCCGCGGGCGGGTGGTCGGCATCAACACCGCCGTCGCGGGCGTCGGTCTGGGCCTGGCGGTACCGATCAACGCGGCCACGCGCCAGATCATCGCCGCGCTGGTGCGCGACGGACGGGTTCGCCGCGCGTACGTCGGGATCGCCGGTGGGCCGCGGCCGCTCCCGCCTCACGCCCGAGCCCAGTTGGGGCGCACAGGTGGTCTCGAGATCGTCGAGGTCGCCGAAGCCAGCCCGGCCGAGCGCGCGGGTCTTCGCCCCGAGGACCTGATCGTGGAGATGGGCGGCGAGCCGATCGAGCGGGCCGACGACGTACAGCGGCTGATGAGCGAGGCGGCGATCGGCCAACCGCTGCCCGTCCGCGTGCTCCGGGGCGAGCGGTGGTTCGAGCTCGAGCTTCGTCCCGTCGAGCTGGCCGAATAGGGAACGCCGCCCCAGTGGCCCGCGCCGCTCGGCCCCAGTGGCCGGCGCCGCTTAAGTAGCTACACTCAGTGCGGCGCCGGGCGGCGTTCACAATCGCGCCTGCGACCGGTGGCCCCAATCCTGAACACCGCGTACGGGAAGTACGAAGATGGCCCGTGGAGATGTCCGGATCGCCGTAACCCTCGCGTGCGAGGAGTGCAAGCGCCGGAACTATCAGACGAACAAGAGCAAGCGCAACGATCCCGAACGGTTGCAGCTGCGCAAGTACTGCCGCTGGTGCCGGTGCCACACCGCCCACCGCGAGACGCGCTGAGCTGACCGGAGTCGTCGTGTCGCGCAACCGCAAACGTGCCAAGGAGCGCCGGAGCCGCCGGCAGTCTTCGACCGTCGTCAGGCCGGTGGCGTCCGCCCGGGCCGACCGCGCGGACGGCATCCGGGCCGAGCCCGACGGCGCGCGCACCGACCGCCTGGACGGTCTGCACGCCGACTCGGACGGGGCGCCGGCCGAGCCGCTGCACGCCGAGCCGGACGGGCTGCGCGAGGACGAGTTGCCCGCCGAGCAGTTGCAGGAGCCGCCCGTGACCCTCGGGGGCATCGGTGAGGATGGCGCGTTTAGCCCGCTCGGACACGCCGATCCGGACCTCGAGCTGGCCGATGCCCAGATCGCGCTCGGCCGTCCGGCGGACATCGACCAGGCCGAGGTCGCTCGCGAGCAGGAGCGGCTCGACGAGGAGATCGAGGAGCAGCGCCAAGAGCGGGAGGCGGCGGTTCCGGCCGCGGCCGAGCAGCGGCCCAGCCTGCTCGCCCGCCTGATCGGCTTCCTCAAGGGCAGCTGGCGCGAGCTGCAGCGGGTACAGTGGCCGGACCGCCGTCAGGTGGTGCAGGCGACTGGGGTCGTGCTCGGGTTCGTGATCGTGGCGGGAGTCTTCCTCGGTCTGGCCGACCTCGTCTCCTCGCATCTGACGAGCTTCATCCTGAAGTAGCGCCGGGCGCGCCAAACTAAGAACGGGAAGCACCATGTTTCGCTGGTACGTCGTCAACACCTATTCCGGACACGAGAACAAGGTCAAGCAGAACCTCGAGCACCGAGTCGTCTCGCTCGGTCAGCAGACCGCTGTCCGGCAGATCGTCGTGCCCACCGAGTCGGTCTCGGAGATGAAGGACAACCAGAAGATCACGGTCGAGAAGCGGACGATGCCCGGCTATGTGCTCGTGAACATGGACCTCAACGAGGACTCATGGACCCTGGTCAAGGGGACCCCGGGCGTGACCGGGTTCGTGGGCGCGTCCAACGAGCCCGTCCCGCTCACCCAGGACGAGGTCAATCGCCTGCTGCACCGCGAGCAGGAGGTCCGGCCGCGCAGCCGGGCCCAGTTCTCGATCGGCGAGTCGGTCAAGGTCATCTCCGGGCCGCTGTCGGACTTCTCGGGCGAGATCTCCGAGGTCAACGAGGACGCGCAGCGGATCAAGGTGCTGGTGTCGATCTTCGGCCGCGAGACGCCGGTAGAAGTAGGGTTCGACCAGGTGAAGAAGATATGAGAAGGGGCGACCGGTAGATGGCGAAGAAGGTCCTCACCCAGATCAAGCTCCAGGCGCCCGCCGGGCAGGCCAGCCCTGCGCCGCCGGTCGGCCCGGCCCTCGGCCAGCACGGCGTCAACATCATGGAGTTCGTCAAGGCGTTCAACGCCCAGACCCAGTCCGAGGGCGGGACCGTGATCCCGGTCGTCATCACCGTTTATGAGGATCGGTCGTTCACGTTCGTGACCAAGAGCCCGCCGGCGGCGGTGCTGATCAAGCAGGCGCTGTCGCTGGAGAAGGGTTCCGCCGAGCCGTACCGCGAGAAGGTGGGCACGATCACCCAGGACCAGCTGCGCCAGATCGCCGAGCGCAAGATGAAGGACCTGAACGCGCTCGACATCGACGCGGCCACCAAGATCATCGCCGGCACCGCGCGCTCGATGGGCGTCGACGTCCGCTAGGACTCGGGACACTAGGAGGTTCAGATGGCGAAGCACGGCAAGGCCTATCAGGACGCGAGGGAGCGGCTCGACCGTGAGCGGGACTACCCGCCGGGCGAGGCCATCGCCCTGGTCAAGGAGCTCGCGCACGCCAAGTTCGACGAGTCGATCGAGGTCCACGTCCGCACGGGACTGAACGTGCGCCACGCCGACGAGCAGCTGCGGGGGACGATCGCGCTCCCCAACGGGCTCGGCAAGGACGTCAAGGTGGTCGTGTTTGCCCAGGGCGACAAGGCGCGGGAGGCCGAGGAGGCCGGCGCCGATGTGGTCGGCGCCGAGGACCTGGCCCAGCGGATCCAGGACGGGTTCGACGACTTCGACGTCGCGATCGCGACTCCCGACCTGATGCCCGTCGTCGGCCGGCTGGGGCGCATCCTCGGGCCGGCGGGCAAGATGCCCAACCCGAAGGTCGGCACGGTCACGATGGATGTCGGCCGGGCGGTCGAGGAGGCCAAGGCCGGAAAGGTCGAGTACCGGACCGATCGCAACGCGATCGTGCACCTGGTCATCGGCAAGCGGGACTTCGACGACCGGCGCCTGCTGGAGAACTACGCAGCCGTGATCGATGAGCTGATCCGGGCCAAGCCATCTGCGGCCAAGGGGCGCTACATCCGCTCGGTCACGGTGGCCAGCACCATGGGTCCGGGCGTCAAGGTCGATCCGTCCAAGACGCGAGACATCGTCGAGGTGCCGGTTCCGGCGTAAACTCGACTGACCAAGGAGACGATGCCCCAGACTCCGGCGGCGCGCGAGCGCGTAAGACCGGACCAGGCGGAGCCTCGAGACGAGCCCCGCCGGGCCTGATGCCCGGTCGCGGATCGGACCTGACGCCCGCCTTCG
Organism: uncultured Solirubrobacterales bacterium; assembly: GCA_963704385.1. Lineage (GTDB taxonomy): Bacteria > Actinomycetota > Thermoleophilia > Solirubrobacterales > Solirubrobacteraceae > Palsa-465. Next base: position 1,085,335 of record OY969904.1, on the reverse strand, counting down.
CGCGGGCGTTGCCATTTGAGAGAAAGCCAATGAACAAAGACCAGAAAGCAGCCGTCGTCGACGAGCTCGCCGAGGAGATTCGCTCGGCCGAGGCGATCTTCGCCGTCGACTACCGCGGGATCTCGGTGGCCGCCGCGGCCGACCTGCGCGCCCGTCTGCGTGACTCCCAAACCCGGTTCCGGATCGTCAAGAACTCGCTCACCGAGCGGGCCAGCGACAAGGCCGGAGTGGAGTCGCTCAAGCCCATGCTCGAGGGCCCCACGGCGCTCGCGTTCGTGGCCGGCGATGCCGCGCTGGCCGCCAAGGCACTGAACGACGCGGCCCGGACGCTCGGAACTCTGGAGTTCAAGGGCGGCCTGATGAGCGGCGCCACCCTGACCCCGGACGACGTGCGCTCGATCGCCCGCCTGCCCTCGCGCGACGTCCTCAACAGCCAGCTCGTGGGCACGATCGCCGCGCCGCTCTCCGGCCTGGTCCGCACGCTGAACGCCCTGATCGCCGGGGTGGCCATCCAGCTGCAGAAGATCGCCGAGCAGGGGCTGGTGAGCGGCGAGGCGCCGGAGCCCGAAGCGCCCGCCCCCGAGCCCGAGGCCGCCGCCCCCGAGCCCGAGGCGCCCGCCCCCGAGCCCGAGGCCGCCGCCCCCGAGCCCGAGCCCACCACCGACCAACCTGATCAACCCGAAACTGATGCCGCGGACGCTGAAGAGTCCGAGGCCTAAGGAGGAACCATGCCCACTACAGAAGAGTGGATCGACGAGCTGAAGGGCATCTCGGTGCTCGAGCTCTCCGAGCGGATCAAGGCGCTCGAGGAGACGTTCGGCGTCTCGGCCACCGCGGTGGCCGCGGCGGCGCCCGCGGCGGGAGCCGCGGGCGGTGACGGCGCGGCCGCGGAGGAAGAGGAGCAGACCACGTTCGACGTCGTTCTGACCGGCGCCGGAGACAAGAAGATCCAGGTCATCAAGGTTGTCCGGGCGGCGACCGGCCTCGGTCTCAAGGAGGCCAAGGCGCTGGTCGACGAGGCGCCCAAGCCCGTCAAGGAGGGAATCGAGCGCGAGGAGGCCGACAAGCTCAAGGCCGAGCTCGAGGAGGCCGGCGCGAGCGTCGAGCTGAAGTAGCCCCGACGCTCTCGGGCTGTCGTCGGGCGACCGCCACGGCGGGCTTCCGCCACGGCTGCCTACCGCCGCGGCTCCCCGGCCGCCCTCCGCATCCCGCCCGAGCTCACGCTCCCCAAAGCGCGTGTCGGCTGCCGCGGTCCCGGTAGCCGCCGGCCACATGACACACCCCCCGCGGCGGTTGGGGGATTGTCGCCCCGCAGTCGCTCCCCGGCGATGCCACGCCCAACCCTCTCGCCACCGACCCGGGGTGTGGCGTCCGGTCGCCACGCCGCCCGGTCATCGCCACCGAACCGAGGAGCGAGGGCGGCGAACTCCAACTCGACCCGGACCAGAGCCAGATTGAAGCGGCTCGGGGATCGGCGCTACGAACTCTCCGCGTCGCTCCGCGGCGCTGTGCCTGCCGGGCCGGCGGCGCCCACCGGCTCGGTTGCACTTTCCGGCGGCGGGGTGAGGTCGTCCAGGCTGAACTCCACGGCAGAGTCGGATCGGCCCACGACAAGCGGGGTGCTGCTCGGGTCGGGCACCGACCAGATGCGCATCTTCGCGCGGCGGCCGCGGATCTCGAGCTCGCCGATGAGGACGAGGTCGTCTGGTTGCTCGACCAGGAGCTCCCGGGTCGATTCAGCCATGAACAGCATGTGCTCGCCGTTCTTGGTCATGCCCTCGAGCCGAGATGCAGTGTTGACCGCATCGCCGATGGCCGTGTACTCGACCCGTCGGCTGGAACCGACGTTGCCCACCATCACCACGCCGCTATTGAGGCCGATGCCCATCCGAAATCCTTCGCTGCCCAAATTCTGCTGACGCAGCCAGGCGTTGAAACGCGGCAGCCTCACGCCCATCATCTCGCGGGCCGCAGCCAGCGCCCGGTCGGACTGATCGGGCTGGGCCAGCGGAGCACCCCACAGGGCCATGATCCCGTCACCCGCGTACGAGATCAGGGTACCGCCGACGTCCATGATCGCCTCAGTCATCTCATGGAGATAGAAGTTGACGACCTCGATCACGTTGGTTGCGCCGATGGTCTCCGAGAAGCTGGTGAACCCGCGCAGGTCGCAGAACATCAGCGTGCAGACCAGCTCCTCACCCCCGAGCCGGAGATCCCCGCCAGCGCGGGCGAGCACGTCATCGACGACGGTGTCCGGGACGAAGCGGGAGAAGGTGTCGCGGACGCGCTGGTGCTCGAAGGCGGTGAACAGGTAGTCGGCGCCGAGGGTCCCGACGGTCGCCAGCAGGATCGCCATCAGCGGATACACGAACGTGACGATCAGCCCGCGGTTGAACGCCAGCTGCGTCGCTACCACGTAGACGCCCGCAAGACCGGCCGCCAGCAGCCCGACCCGCCACGAGCGCAGGCGGAGGTTGGCGAGCGGCACCGCCATCCCCAGCGCGATGACCAGGATCACGTTGAGCCATCCGGGCGCGTCCTCGAGCGGGAAGCCGTGCAGGATCGTCCAGATTGCGTTCGCCTGAAGCTCCGGACCCGCCATCAGCTCGCCGGGCGAGGCCGCCGTCGGGTGAACGTCCTGCAGCGGCGGCGCGGTCGCGCCAACCACCACCACCCGCCCCCTGAAGGCGCTGGCCGGGACGTGGCCCTCGAGCACCTGGGAGAACGAGTACGTGGGGATCGTCTGGGGCGGGCCCTGGAAGTCGATCGGGACGCTCCCGCCCAGGAACGACGAGGGAGACACACGCTTGCCGGTCGCCCGCTCGGCGGCCACAACCGCAAACGTCTTAAGCCCCTGGGGGGCGTAGGACATCCGGCGGTAGATGCCGTCGGCGTCAGGGATCACGGTGCTGTCGCCCCAGGCGGCGTGGATCTCCCGCAGGACCTGGTTGCCGCCGAGGATGTTCACCTGCCCGTGGGAGCCGACGATGTCGGTCGCCAGCACGACGTTGCCAGCCTGGTAGATCGACAACGCGAGGTCCTGGTCGTCGGTGTTGTCCGTCGGCTGGCTGAACTGGATGTCGTAGGCGATCACCTTCGCGCCGTCGGCGTGCAGGCGGTCGATCACCTTGGCGTCATACGCGCGCGGGAAGGGCCACTGGACCGGCAGCTGAGCCAGGGTCGTGGAGTCGATCCCGACCACCGCCACGTCCCGGGGGGGCTTCTGAGTCCCGCGCACCGAGAAGTGCGCATCGATCACCTGGAGCTCGGGACCGCGCAGGAGGTGGCCGGCGTAGGCGGCGATGCTCATCCCCGTCGCGATCACGCCGACGGAGAGCAGCAGAACCGCTCTGCGGCTCCGCCACGCCTCCCATCGCGCTCGCGTCATCGACCGTGTTTCGGATTACCGGCGGGGTAGCCCGGGCACAGAGGCTTGCCCTTGATCAGCCCGGCCGCGACGTCGCTGCAGTAGTCGCCGTCGTGGTCGAAGGTGTCGGGTGGCTGGCTCGGGGCCAGGTAGGTCTGACCCGCGTGAATGATCACGCTCTTGTGGAGCGTGAAGTCACGGATCCACAGCGTCCCCTCGACGACGTGGAAGTACGTCCCCGCGCACGTCTCCTCTGTGAACCAATGCGTCCCGAGCACGCTCGCCGAACCGTAGTTGCCCTTCGTGGAGTAGTGACCCTTGACGTGTCCCCACAGCTTGAAGGACTTACCCCTCGCGGCGGTCGCGGACGGCGAGTCGGTCGGCCACGGGCAGGCGCTCGATCCCAGGCGCAGCGCGCTGGGCAGCGTGGCCTGGACGAAGCCGTTCGCGCCCTGGGTGAGCCGGAAGGATCCGTCGTAGAACTGACCCGACTCGGTGCTGCCGTGCTGGGCGGCGATCACCTGGAGGGTGCCGCCGGTGGCGTTGTACTCCGCCCCGTAGGGAATCCTCGTGACGGTCGTGACCTCCGTGAACCGCTTCGAGCCGTGGCGCTTGACCATCACGTGGCCGGCGGACGGCACGACCGTCGCGGACTGCCCGAACACGGGCGGCTGGACGTTGGCCACGACGTTGTTGACCGTCATGTTGTTGAGCAGCACCTGCTCGCCCGAGCTGTACTGCCAGCCGGCGTCGTTGACGACCGCAACCAGGGTGATGCTCGCGCCCAGGTGGCAGGCGACGATTGCGCTCCAGGTCGTGTTATCCGTCGTGCCGCAGGTACCGCCGATGTTGCCCCAGGTCGCGTTGAGCCCGGTCGCGGGGGAGAACCCGTCGACGTGCGTCTCGACCCCCGCGGTCCACCGCGCGGGCGCGAGGTAAGCGTTACTGGCGCAGTTCGCGCCGTCGCTGAAGCACACGATCAGCCGCGGCGCCTGCGCGGCCGGTCCGGTTTGGCTGGGCGTGAAGTTGAACGACAGGGCGGTGATCTTGCTGGGATCGGTGGTCGGGAGGGCGTTGCCGTAGACGCTCGCCCCGCCGCAGGTCACGCCGTAGGGCTGACCGGGAGCCGCCTGCGATGTCGTCAGCAGGCCGGTGGCGGTCCAGGTGCCGGTTCCGAACGCATTCCAGAAGCCGTTCGCCTGCGGATTCGGGGTCGGCGTGCACGGTTGCGCCGAGGTGCTGGCGGCACCGCCCTTCCCCGCAAGCAGCAGCACCGCTGCCGCGGCCATCACGCAGGCGACGGACGCCAGCCCGAAGCTGCGGATCAATCTCGAATCCCTTCGTGGATGCGTCAACTCAGCCCTCCTAATCGGTCGGCTCTTCCGGTCAGGGTCCCCCGGCACATATCCGATCGGTGCATCACGAGCGCCAAGCGGCAGGACGCCCACTCGCTGCTACGAAAACGGTGCACTGCGTAAACCCCTCACGATCTGGTCCCGGACGCTGGCACACCCCGCCAGAACTCTAGGCCCGGCACGACACTCTAACACCGCCGCAGGCCCCGTGTTGCGGTCAGGTGACACCGGAAGCGGGCGTCACGGGCCGTCAGGCTTGCCGGAACCGCGATTTGCCCCTACACTCTGCCGGTCAGCCAATAGCCGTAGCCGCCCGGATCATGCGTGGTCACGCCACATACGTGGCCTTCGCGGGCGGGGTCCGTGAGAGCTGGCTGGTCCCTGCACAGGGCATCGGTGCCGTGTGCTATCTTTGTTGGTCGCGCTTTATTTGGCGCCTGGCCGCTTCCGTTGCGGGGCGGAGGGCGCCGAGAGCGCGATCTCTGCCTCCCTCTCGACGCCCGAGGAGTCGCCGTCTTGGCAACCACTCACGCCCTCCGGACGCGCCGCAGCTTTGCGCGCCTGAACAAGGTTCTCGATGTCCCCAACCTAATTGACATTCAACGCAAGTCCTTTGACTGGCTGACCGACGCCAAGGGCGGCGGCCTGCGCGAGACGATTGACGACGTCTCGCCGATCGAGGACTACACCGGAAATCTCGCTGTCCAGTTCGGCGAGCTCAGCTTTGACGAGCCCGTGGCCAGCCTCGAGCAGTGCCGGGAGAAGGACCTCACCTACGCACGGCCGCTGACCGTCACCGTCTCCTTCATCAACCGCGAGACCGGCGAGATCCGCGAGCAGTCGGTGTTCATGGGCGACTTCCCGTGGATGACCGAGCGCGGCACCTTCATCATCAACGGAACCGAGCGCGTGGTCGTGACGCAGCTCGTGCGCTCCCCCGGCGCCTACGTGATGGAGCCCAAGGATCGCGAGAAGCAGGTCTTCGTGGCCAACCTGATGCCGGCCCGGGGCTCGTGGCTCGAGCTCGAGATCGACAAGAAGGGCCGCGTCTACGTCCGCATCGACCGCAAGCGCAAGCTCCCGGTGACCGTGCTGCTGAGGGCCATGGGCTACGTCTCCGACGACGAGATCCTGAAGCTCTTCGACAACTCGCTCTACGTCCGCAACACGCTCGAGGCCGACCCCGAGATGGTCCGCAGCGAGGAGGGCTCGCTGATCGAGCTGTTCAAGAAGCAGCGGCCGGGCGAGCCGCCGTCGATCGACGCGGCCAAGGCGCTGCTGCACCAGCTGTTCTTCGACCCCAAGCGCTACGACCTGACCCGCGTCGGTCGCTACAAGCTCAACTCGCGGCTCGATCTCGACATCGACCTCGACACCCGCACCCTGACCCACGACGACATCATCGCCCTGGTCCGGGAGCTGGTCACCCTGCCCCGGCTGCTCGGGATGCCCGAGGAGCCCGACGAGGAGATCAAGGACTACGCGGCCGAGGCCATCGTGCTCCCGCGCGAGCCGATCGAGGACCGGCTCGACGAGTACGAGCACTTCGGCAACCGGCGTCTGCGCACGGTCGGGGAGCTGATCCAGGAGGCGTTCCGGATCGGCCTGTACCGGATGGAGCGGGTCGTTCGCGAGCGGCTGACCACCGAGGACGCCGACACGATCACCCCGCAGACGATCGTCAACATCCGCCCCGTGGTGGCGGCGCTGAAGGAGTTCTTCGGCTCGAGCCAGCTCTCGCAGTTCATGGACCAGACCAACTCGCTGGCCGGCCTCACCCACCGGCGCCGCCTGTCGGCGCTCGGCGCCGGTGGCCTGACCCGCGAGCGCGCGCCGATCGAGGTTCGCGACGTCCACCCGACGCACTACGGGCGCATGTGCCCGATCGAGACGCCCGAGGGACCGAACATCGGCCTGATCGGGTCGCTGTCCTCCTACGCGGAGATCTCCGAGCACGGCTTCGTCACCACCCCGTACCGGCTGGTCAAGAATGGCAAGGTCACCGACGAGATCGTCCACCTCGACGCCACCCAGGAGGAGGAGCAGCTGATCGCCCAGGCGAATACGCCGGTCGACTCCTCCGGGAGGATCACGAGCCCGGAGGTCGTCTGCCGCACCCAGGCCGGCCACTACGTGACCGCCGCCCCCAAGGACGTCGACCTGATCGACGTCTCGCCCGAGCAGATCTGGTCGGTGGCCACCGCGATGATCCCGTTCCTCGAGCACGACGACGCCAACCGGGCGCTGATGGGCTCGAACATGCAGCGCCAGGCCGTCCCCCTGCTGGTCACCGACGCGCCGCTGGTCGGCACCGGGATGGAGCGCCGGGCGGCGATCGACACCGGCGACGTGGTCATCGCCGAGAGCCCCGGCACCGTGTCCTACGTCGACGCCGAGCAGATCGTCGTTGACCGCCGCTCCGGCGGACAGGACGAGTACGTGCTCCAGAAGTTCATGCGCTCAAACCAGGGCACGCTGATCCATCAGAAGCCGATCGTCGGCGTGGGGATGGCGGTCAAGGCCGGCGACGTGCTCGCCGACGGCGCCTCCACGAACGTCGGTGAGATGGCCCTGGGCAAGAACCTGCTGGTCGCCTTCATGTCCTGGGAGGGCTACAACTTCGAGGACGCGATCATCCTCTCCAAGCGGCTCGTGTCCGACGACGAGCTCACCTCGATCCACATCGAGGAGTACGAGATCGACGCCCGCACGACCAAGCTCGGCGACGAGGAGATCACCCGCGACATCCCCAACCGCTCGGAGGAGTCGCTGCGCAACCTCGACGACCGGGGGATCGTGCGGATCGGCGCCGAGGTCGCCTCGGGCGACCTGCTGGTCGGCAAGGTCACGCCCAAGGGCGAGACCGAGCTGACGGCCGAGGAGAAGCTGATCCGGGCCATCTTCAAGGAGAAGGCCCGCGAGGTCCGCGACACCTCGCTCAAGGTCCCTCACGGCGAGGGCGGTGTCGTCATCGACGTCAAGACCTTCAGCCGCGACGAGGGCGACGACCTGCCGCCGGGCGTCAACGAGCTCGTCCGCGTGTTCGTGGCCAAGAAGCGCAAGATCGCCGAGGGCGACAAGCTGGCCGGGCGCCACGGCAACAAGGGCGTGATCTCCAAGATCGTCGACGTCGAGGACATGCCGTTCCTGGAGGACGGCACCCCCGTCGATGTGATCCTCAACCCGCTGGGCGTGCCGAGCCGGATGAACCTCGGGCAGATCCTCGAGACCCACCTCGGGTGGGTCGCGGCCAACGGCTGGTATGACGACGGCTCCGAGGCCTATAAGGCCTCGGCCGGCAGCGACGGGAACGGCAGCGGCAAGGTGTACGTGGCCACCCCCGTGTTCGACGGGGCCACGGTGACCGACGTCGACACCGCGCTGGTCCGCTGGCAGGACGAGCACACGGGTTCGATCCGGATGGACGTCGACAAGAAGCGCCGCGAGGGCGAGCAGGCGTCCGGCAAGACCACCCTCTTCAACGGCCGCAGCGGCGAGCCGTTCGAGGAGCAGGTGACGGTCGGGCACATGTACATCCTCAAGCTCCTGCACCTGGTCGACGACAAGATCCACGCCCGATCGACCGGCCCCTACTCCCTGGTCACCCAGCAGCCGCTGGGCGGCAAGGCGCAGTTCGGCGGCCAGCGGTTCGGCGAGATGGAGGTCTGGGCCCTGGAGGCCTACGGCGCGGCCTACACCCTCCAGGAGATGCTCACGATCAAGTCCGACGACACCGTCGGGCGCGTCAAGGCCTACGAGGCGATCGTCAAGGGCGAGAACATCGCCGAGCCGTCGATCCCCGAGTCCTTCAAGGTCCTGCTCAAGGAGATGCAGTCGCTGGCGCTCGACGTCAACGTCGTCTCCGAGGAGGGCGAGCGCGCCGAGATGCGCGAGGAGGACGACGACCTGCTGCGCGCCGCCGAGGAGCTCGGCATCGACCTCTCGGGCGTGCGGGCCACCGACGGCGCGGCGGCCGACGAGGCCACCGAGCACGAAGGCGAAACCGTCGAGGCCTCCGAGGAGGAGGTCGACGTCGAGGATCCAGACCTCGAGCCCGGCGAGGAGATCGAGGCTGAGGACTTCGCCTCCGACGCCGACGAGATGCTCGACGACGAGGTGCCCGCCGGCGACGCCGAGGGCGTGCTCGAGGAGGACGAGGCTTGATCCGACGGACGAGCACCCTCACGACAACGGCCCACCTGAACTAGATATTGAAAAGAAGGAACTGAATTGATCGACATAAACAACTTCGACGCAATCGAAATCGGCCTGGCCTCCTCCAAGCAGATCCGCTCCTGGAGCTCGGGGGAGGTCACCAAGCCGGAGACCATCAACTACCGGACGCTCAAGCCCGAGAAGGACGGACTGTTCTGCGAGCGCATCTTCGGTCCGACCAAGGACTGGGAGTGCTACTGCGGCAAGTACAAGCGCGTCCGTTACAAGGGCATCGTGTGCGAGCGCTGCGGCGTGGAGGTCACGCGCTCGAAGGTGCGCCGCGAGCGGATGGGCCACATCGACCTGGCCGCTCCGGTCTCGCACATCTGGTTCTTCAAGGGCGTCCCGAGCCGGATCGGCTACCTGCTCGACATGGCCCCCAAGGAGCTCGAGAAGGTCCTGTACTTCGCCGCCTCGGTCGTGACCTGGGTCGACGACGAGGCGCGGGCCCGCGACCTCGAGTCGCTCGAGACCGAGGTCAACAAGGTGCTGGACGCCTACGCGGCCGAGAAGGAGGAGCGGATCCTGGAGCTGCGCGAGTCGCTGGCGCGCCGCGAGGAGTACCTGGAGTCGGGCAAGACCGGGCGTGACTTCTCCGACGAGGACCACCTGTGGGTGGAGTCGCTCGGAATCAACATCGCCAAGGCCTCCGACGAGGAGCGCGACAAGATCCGCAAGGACCTGCGCAAGAGCTTCCAGGCCGACATCGACGACACCGAGGCCTACATCGAGGATGCGGCCGAGCGCCTGCGCCAGGTGTGGGAGCTGTTCAAGACGATGGCGCCCAAGGACATCGTCAACGACGAGACCACCTTCCGCGAGCTCAAGGACCGGTTCGGCTCCCCGTACGGGTTCGGCGAGTACTTCCGCGGCGGCATGGGCGCCGAGTCGGTGCGCGACCTGCTCCAGCAGGTCGATCTGGACGCCGAGGCCGCCGACCTGCAGGAGCAGGTCAAGACGGCCAAGGGTCAGAAGCAGGCCCGCGCGGTCAAGCGCCTGAAGGTCGTCTCGGCCTTCATCAACTCCGGCAACAAGCCCGAGATGATGATCCTCGAGGCCGTCCCGGTGATCCCGCCCGAGCTGCGGCCGATGGTTCAGCTCGACGGCGGGCGGTTCGCGACCAGCGATCTGAACGACCTGTACCGACGGGTGATCAACCGCAACAACCGCCTGAAGCGGCTGCTGGACCTGGGCGCGCCCGAGATCATCGTCAACAACGAGAAGCGGATGCTCCAGGAGGCCGTCGACGCGCTGTTCGACAACGGCCGCCGGGGCCGTCCGGTCACCGGCCCGGGCAACCGGCCGCTGAAGTCGCTGTCGGACATGCTCAAGGGCAAGCAGGGTCGGTTCCGCCAGAACCTGCTCGGCAAGCGTGTGGACTACTCGGGCCGCTCGGTGATCGTCGCCGGGCCGTCGCTGAAGCTCCACCAGGCCGGGCTGCCCAAGCTGATGGCGCTCGAGCTGTTCAAGCCGTTCATCATGGCCCGGCTGGTCGAGCGCAAGTCGGCGCAGAACATCAAGGCGGCCAAGAAGATGGTCGACTCGATGATCCCCGAGGTGTGGGACGTGCTCGAGGAGGTCATCCACGAGCACCCGGTGCTGCTCAACCGCGCGCCGACGCTCCACCGTCTGGGCATCCAGGCCTTCGAGCCGGTGCTGGTCGAGGGCAAGGCGATCCAGGTCCACCCGCTGGTCTGCCACGCCTTCAACGCCGACTTCGACGGCGACCAGATGGCCGTGCACCTGCCGCTGTCGGCCGAGGCCCAGGCCGAGGCCCGGATCCTGATGCTGTCCTCCAACAACATCCTCTCGCCCGCCCACGGGGCGCCGCTGGCCACCCCCACCCAGGACATGGTCCTCGGCGCCTACTACCTGACCTACGGGCCGGACGCCTCCGAGCTGGCCAAGATCGACCCCTCGACCCATGACCCGCGCCCGCACGTGTACCGCACCGCCCAGGAGGCGGAGTGGTCCTACGAGCACGGCGTGGTCAAGCTGCACGACCTGGCGGAGTACCGCCCGCTCGGGCGCGCGGGCGGCCACGTGCTGACCACGGTCGGGCGGATCATCTACAACGACCGGATCGAGCGGGCCCTGGCCGAGGCGCTGGGCGACCAGTGGGACCCCGACACCTACGAGTTCATCAACCGCTCGATGAAGAAGAAGGACACGACCAAGCTGGCCGATGACCTCGTCCAGGCCTACGGCGCGCCGACGATCTCGCTGGTGCTCGACGCGTTCAAGGAGATCGGCTTCCACTACGCCACCCAGGCCGGGGTGACGATCTCCAAGAACGACGTCCAGACGCCGCCGAACAAGGCCGAGATCCTGACCCGTTACGAAGAGCAGCTGGCGACCATCGAGGGCCAGTACGAGAACGGCGAGATCACCCAGGAGGAGCGCCACGAGGCGGTCACCAAGCTCTGGGATCGCGCCACCAACGAGGTCGGGGACGCGCTCAACGCCCACCTGGACGAGCTCAACCCGATCTACATGATGGCCAACTCCGGGGCCCGCGGGTCGTTCTCGCAGATCCGGCAGCTGGCCGGGATGCGCGGCCTGATGGCCAACCCGAAGGGCGAGATCATCGAGCGCCCGATCAAGGCCAACTTCATGGAGGGCCTGAGTGTGCTCGAGTACTTCATCTCGACCCACGGCGCCCGCAAGGGCCTCGCGGACACGGCCCTGCGCACCGCCGACTCCGGCTATCTGACCCGCCGGCTGGTCGACGTGGCCCAGGACGTGATCATTCGCCAGGAGGACTGCGGGACCGAGGGCTTCATCGAGATGCCGGTCTCCACGCTCGAGACCGACCCCGACACCCGGCGGCTGCGGCCGACCGGCGAGCCCAACGACAACCTGATCGGGCGGATCGCCGCCGAGGACATCAAGACCAAGCGCGGCCGGGTGATCGTCGAGAAGGGCCATGAGATCGACCGGGCCGAGATGGCCGACCTGGTCGAGGCCTGGCACGACGACACCGAGAAGGGCCAGGTGATCAACGTGCCGGTCCGCTCGGTGCTCAAGTGCGAGGCCGTCACCGGGGTGTGCCAGGCCTGCTACGGGCGCTCGCTGGCCTCGGGGACGATCGCCGACATCGGTGACGCGGTCGGGATCATCGCCGCCCAGTCGATCGGCGAGCCGGGCACGCAGCTGACCATGCGCACCTTCCACACCGGCGGCGTCGCCGGCGCGGACATCACGCACGGTCTGCCCCGCGTGGTCGAGCTGTTCGAGGCGCGCAAGCCCAAGGGCCTGGCCAAGATGTCGCCAGTCGACGGCAAGGTCGCGATCGAGGAGTCCGACAAGGCGCTCACGGTCGTGATCACTGACGCCGCCGGCGAGGAGCACCGCGAGACGTTCCCGCGGCGCACCCGCCTGTTCGTCGAGTCAGGCCAGAAGGTCGATATGGGCCAGCAGCTCAACGAGGGCTCGCTGTACCCCCACGACCTGCTCGCTCACGGCGGCAAGACCGCCGGGGAGCGGCGGACCACCACCGAGCTGTACCTCGTCCGCGAGGTCCAGGAGGTGTACAAGTCCCAGGGCGTCGACATCAACGACAAGCACATCGAGCTGATCGTGCGCCAGATGATGAAGAAGGTCCGGGTCGACCAGAAGGGCGACACCGACCTGCTCCCCGGCCAGTTCGTCGATCGCCAGGAGTTCGCGCGGGTCAACCAGGCCGTGCTCGACGCCGGCGGCGAGGGCGCCCAGGCCGAGGAGATCATCCTCGGGATCACCAAGGCGTCCCTGAACACCGATTCGTTCCTGTCGGCGGCCTCGTTCCAGGAGACGACCAAGGTCCTGACCGATGCCGCCCTGGAGGGCAAGATCGACCGGCTGAACGGCCTCAAGGAGAACGTGATCATCGGCAAGCTGATCCCGGCCGCGACCGGGCTCAAGCGCTACCGCCGGATCGAGATCGAGCCAGCCGAGCCGCTCCCGCGCGGGATCGACGACGCCGGGCTGCTCGACCACGACGAGCTCGCGGCCGAGCTCGGCCTGACCGACACCGACTCGCTGTCCGGCTTCCCGGTCGGCGACATGGAGGCCGATCTGGCCGACCTCGAGCACATCGGCAACGGCGGCTCCGACCTCGGTTTCGCCGAGGAGCTGGCCGACCTCGACATGCCCGACCACGACGGGGGCCTGTCGGACTCGGACTCGGACTCGTAGGACTCGCGTGGGCTGGTGGGGCGCGCTGCGCCCCACCACCCCGCCGGGCGCCCCACCAGCAATCCCGGCGTGAGGTGCCCCACCGGCCCGCCGCGAGGTGCCCCACCGGCCCGCCGCGAGGCGCCCCACCGGCCCGCCGCGAGGTGCCCCACCGGCCCGCCGCTGCCCCCACGTCTCCACACGGCCGAGGTTGTCGGCGTACCCTAGGCGCTCGTGAGTAGGCGAGCGCGCATCGCGAGCTACGGCTCGGCGGGCCTGCTCGTCGTCGTCGGAGGCGTCTGCGCTTTCGCCCTCAGCGGCGGCGTCGGTCAGGTGCTGGCGTTGATGCTCATCGGCCTGGGGCTGGTGCTCGCGGTCAGCCTCGTGTTCTTCGAGGTCGGCCTCAGCGAGGACCGCGAGCGGGCGCGCGAAGAGCGCGAGCGGGCGCGCGAGGCGCGGGAGCGCGAACGGCAGGGTCGCGCCGCTGAGGGCGAGCCGAGTCGACCGACCGGGCGGACCCGGCCGCGCTTCCGCCTGGACCGCATGCGGGGCCGGCCGCGCCGGCTGCGGTGACGGCGCCGGGCGGCGGCCCCCCGACGGAGCCTGCGCGAAAGACGGGAACATATGGCCCCTTTTTCACGCAGGCTCCTCCGCGCCGGCGAAATCCCCCGGTCCCGCTCGAACTGCGCCCGCGGCAACATCCCCGGGTATCATCGTGAATCTCGATTCACCGGCCGTCCGGGCGGCCCAGCCGCCGCTCGCTCGGCGAACACGGTGATCGGAGCGCAGAGCGCAAGCGAACGAGGAGCGAACGTGGACCTGAATGACACTCCCGAACAGGCGGCCTATCGGGAGAAGGTGCGTGCCTGGCTCGACGAGCACAAGGGCGAGGCGCCGCCGCGCTCGGGTTCGACGGAGGACCGCGCGTACATCGACGCCCGCCGCGCGTGGCAGGGCAAGCTGGCCGAGGCCGGCCTGGCCGGGGTGACCTGGCCCCGCGAGTACGGCGGGCAGGGCATGGGGCCGATCGAGCAGGTGACGGTCAACCAGGAGATCTCACGGGCCCAGGTTCCCGGGATCCTGGATGTGATCGGCATCGGGATGCTCGGGCCGTGCATCATCGCCTACGGAACCGAGGATCAGAAGAGCCGCTACCTCGGCCCGATGCTCCACGGCGACGAGGTGTGGTGTCAGCTGTTCTCGGAGCCGGCCGCCGGGTCGGACCTGGCGGCCATCCAGGCCCGGGCCCGTCAGGGCGACGACGGGTCGTGGACCCTCAACGGCCAGAAGGTGTGGACGACCAACGCCCAGTTCGCCTCCTTCGGCTTGCTGCTGGCGCGGACCGATCCCGACGTACCCAAGCACAAGGGCCTGACGATGTTCATCGTCCCGATGGATGCCCAGGGCGTGACCGTGCGCGGCCTGCGCCAGATCTCCGGCGAGGCCGAGTTCAACGAGGTGTTCTTCGACGACGTGGTGCTCGACGAGGACGCGGTCGTCGGCGGCGTCGGCAACGGCTGGGGGACCGCGCTGACTGTGCTGATGTTCGAGCGTCTGACGATTGGTTTCGGCTCGGACCAGTACGGCTCGCCGACAAGACTGACGGCCGCGGTGGCTGCGGACCCGGCCGCGCGGCGCGACTCCGACGTGCGCCAGCGCCTGGGCGAGATCCTCTCCGAGCTGCTCGGCGTGCGCTTCAACGGCTACCGGGCGCTGACCATGCTCCAGCGCGGCCAGGTCCCGGGTCCCGAGGCCGGTCTGGCCAAGGTCACGATGGTCAACGCGGCGATTGCGGCCACCGACCTCGGCGCCGACATCGTCGGTCCCGACGCGCTCGAACCCGAGAGCGAGTGGAGTTACCTGATCTCGTTCCTGCCCGGCCTGAAGTCGGCGGGCGGCACCGAGCAGATCCTGCGCAACACGGTCGGCGAGCGGGTGCTCGGCCTCCCGCCCGAACCGCGCCTGGACAAGGGCGTTCCGTTCAGCGAGCTGCGGGCCAAGGAGAAGGAGGCGCTGACGTCATGAACTTCGCTCTCTCGGACGAGCAGGTCATGCTCAGCGAGGCCGCGCGCGGGACGCTCTCGCGCCACAAGACGATCGAGGCCGCGCGCGACGCCCTCGAGGACCCGACCGCTGCGCCCGACCTGTGGCCCACGGCGATTGAGGCCGGTTGGACCGGCCTGATGATCGACGAGGAGCACGGCGGGGCCGGGCTCGGAGTGTTCGACGCCATGCTCGTGGCCGAGGAGTGCGGCCGCGTGCTGGCGCCCGTGCCCCTGCTGGGCGTGTTCCCGGCGACGGCGATCCTCAACGCCGCCGGCGACGAGTCGCTCCAGGCCGTGGCCGCGGGTGAGCTCCGGCCCACCTACGTGCCGGCCCGCCCCCCCAGCGAGCTCGAGGAGGCCTGGACGGTCGAACCCCACACCGGCCTGACGCGTGCAGAGGCGCCCGATGCGACCGTCGAGGGCGACGAGGTCGTGCTCGACGGGACGGTCTCGTTCGTGCCCGACGCGCCCGCCTCGGATCTGTTCGTGGCCATCGGCGAGGCCGAGGACGGAACGCCGGTCGCCGCGGCCGTCCCGGCCGATGCAGAGGGTGTGTCGGTCGAGTCGATCATCCGCTACGACGCGACCCAGCCGCTCGGGCACGTGACCTTCGCGGGCGCCCGCGGGCGGCGGCTCGACGTGGACGCCGCCGTGCTGGCCGACGCCTGGTACGTGGCCCAGTCGCTGATCGCCGCCGAATCGCTCGGCGCCGTTCAGACCTGCCTGGACTCGAGCGTCGAGTACGCCAAGGAGCGCTTCACGTTCGGCCGCGCGATCGGCTCATACCAGGCGATCAAGCACGAGCTGACCGAGGTGCTGCGCCGCCAGGAGAACGCGCGGGGGCTCCAGTACTACGCTGGCTGGGCCCGGGGATCCAAGCCCGAGGAGTTCCCGCTCGCGGCCAGCGCGGCCCGCTCGGTCGCCGGCCGGGCCCTGGACTTCGCCGCCCGCTCGATGATCAACGTCCACGGCGGGATCGGGGCGACCTGGGAGCACGACGCCCCGCTGTTCTTCCGCCGCGCCCAGCTCTCGCGCCGCCTGCTGGGCGGCACCCACGACGCCACCGACCGCCTGGCCGAGGAGTCGCTGAAGGCGGTCGCGTAAACGGACGGCGGTCGCGCCTCGCGCGGTCAGCAGTCCCCGGTCAGGGCGTGTACACGGACGAGTGACACGGCGCCCCGCCGCAGACGTTCACGACCGTCCCGTTCGGCTCCAGGAAGTCCGAGATTTGCAGCTGGGCCGCGGGGGTGTCGCGTGGATTCTCGTGAGGATCGATGTTGTTGGGCCCGGCGGTCGGCGGGATGTTGCCCACCGGTGGGGGCTGGACGCGGCCCGGGCCGCTGTCCCAGACCTCGACGGCCGAGCCGGCGTAGGGGTAGTGGCCGATGGCCGGAATGCCGTAGAACAGGTTGCGGTCGCGCGAGCGGTCGGGATCGAGCGCCGGTTCGACGGCGTGTGCCCCGATCGTCCGCGCCTCGGCCGCCCCGGCGTACATGCTGACCTGGAAGTCGCCGTAGGCGATCTGCATCAGGACCGTGTGCGAGGGAGTGTCGGGGAGCGGATGGGAGGTCATCTCCGCCGCGTAGCCGATCGGATCGGAGCGGTCCCAGAGCTGCTGGACCAGGTCCGTGAGCACGGGGTACAGCGACTGGTCCGGATAGAACTTGTCGACGATCAGTTTGAACGGGGCGAAGTCCGTACTGCGCTGGATGAGCAGGTTTCCGTAGTCGATGCCGGTGACCCCAAGCACGGCGCGGCGGAAGTCCGGCGAGACCGCGGTGGTCAGCCCGCCCTCGATTCCGCCCTGGCTGTTGCCGTCGTAGAACAGGTTCGAGGTGTCGATCACCGGCCGCCCCGAGGACTGGAAGGCCGGGTTGGAGGCCAGGCCTTGCGGGTTGATCATCAACCGCCCCAGGTACAGCGTGTTCAGAACGCCCTGCTGGAGGCGGTCGGCCAGGACCGGGAACAGGTTGAAGTTCTCCGCGATGGTGGCGTCGAAGGCCTCATCCGCCGCGGCCAGCCCCCACCAGTCGGTTCCGCAGAACACCACGTTGTAGTTGGTGGCCAGCGCCTCCACCCACGGGTCGGTGACCTCGGTGTCGGAGCCGAACAGCCCGTGGCCGTACAGGGAGATCCGCGCCGGGTCCTCGGGGGTCGCCGAGGTCGGGATGACGCAGGCGAACGGCGCGGTGGCCACATTGCCCGGGATCTGGGTGGGCAGCGCGTCGGGGCTGCTCGAGCTGTAGTGGAATGCCGTGGTGGCGGTCTGGCCGCACGTGACCAGGTAGCAGGGCACCTGGAAGGTCCCCTGGACCTCACGGAGCGCCGGGGACAGGGTGGTCATGCTCGTGATCACGTACGCGGGCGAGTGGCCCTCCACCTTCCCGTTTCCGAGATCGTCGTCGCCCAGCTGCGCGAAGGCGTTGTCGCGGATCGACAGCAGGCGCGAGGTCAGGTCCTTCTCAGAGGCGACCGTGAAGTCCCAGGCCTCGTACAAGGTCCCCCGCCCGATGCCGGCGCGCTTCAGCGCCGCGAAGATCCGGGCGTAGCGGGCCTGCTGGGAGCGCTCGTCGGTGGGCAGCGCGCGGCCGTCGCGGAGCTTCTGGAACCACGGCGGCGCGGCGATCACGTGGCCGCTGGCGTTACGCAGGTCACGCAGGGCCACCACGTAGGTGTGTCCGTCCGTGAATGCCTTGCCCGGAAGGATCACCAGGTCGGTGGCGGCCGGCGAGGTCGCGTTGGCGTCCAGCTCGGAATAGATGAGCTGACGACGGCCGGTCGACTCGTCGATCACCACGATCGGCTGGTTCTTGGCCAACGCCTGGCCCATGTTCAGCAGGCCGACCGCGCCGGTCCGGGCGAACGCCTTCGCGTTATCGAGCCCCGGCACGTGGAGGATCATCGCGCTGCCCGGGCTGAAGCCGTCGTTGCGGTCGTATTGGGCGACGCTGAGCCGCTGTCCGAGGGTGTTGACCGGCATCGCGTTCGCGGGCAGGTGTACGCGCAGCCCGGTCGGCGTCGAGTGATCCGGCTTGGTGAACAGGTTGTTGGGGAACGGCAAGAGGCACGGCGTCCTGCTGAACGGCTGGCAGTCGGCGGCGGGCCTGCCGGGTGCGGCCGCCCCCGCCGCCGACGCGAGTAGCGCGGCGACCCCGCCGATGAGGACCAGGGCGATGGCCGTGAACGCGAGGAGCTTGTTGCGGATCGTCGGCATCAGGCGGCAATCGGGTGTAACAACCTATTGATCGCTGAGTTGCGCTGTCGGCAGGCCTTGACTTTGTGAATCCAGATTCACTACGCTTGTGAATCGGAATTCACGTCCGCGGGCGCGCAGGCCGCGGGCCCAGCCCGAAGGAGAAGTCATGGCCACGACGCTGACCGCGGACCCCGCCCGCGACGTCCTCAACCAGTCGCCTCCGCTGGAGCCGCTGAACCTCTTCGAGGTCGACCTCGCGCTCGCCGAGGCGCTTGCGCGCGAGGGCGGGGAGTGGGGAGCCGACCGGGCGCGCGAGGCCGGTGGCGTGGCCGGCGGTGTCGAGGTCCGCGAGCACTCGCGGCGGGCGGAGCGCAACCTCCCGATCCTGCGCACGCACGATCGCTTCGGCAACCGGATCGACCAGGTCGAGCTCGATCCTTCCTGGCACTGGCTGCTGCGGGGCGCGATCGAGCGGGAGATCCACAGCCTGCCGTGGCGCGAGCCGCGTCCCGGAGGGCACACCGTCCGGGCCGCCCTGTTCATGCTCTGGGGGAACGCCAACGACGGCGTGATGTGTCCCGTGTCGATGACCTACGCGGCGGTGGCCGCCCTGCGCGACGGGGCACCCGAGCTCGCCGCCGAGTGGGAACCGCGGCTGACCAGCCCCGACTACGAGACCGGCGCGCTGGCCGGGATGGCGATGACCGAGCGCCAGGGCGGGTCGGACGTGCGGGCCAACATCACCCGGGCCGATCCTGTGGGGGACGGCCTGTACGAGATCCAAGGCCACAAGTGGTTCTGCTCCTACCCGCCCTGCGACGTGTTCCTGGTCCTGGCCCAGGCTCCCGGAGGGCTGTCGTGCTTTCTGGTGGCGCGCGGGCCCGGGATGGAGTTCCAGCGCCTGAAGGACAAGCTCGGCACCCGTTCGCTCCCCTCCTCCGAGGTCGAGTTCCGGGGCATCCCCGGGCGCCTGATCGGCGAGGAGGGCCGCGGCGTCCCGGCGATCATCCGGATGGTCAACCACACACGGCTGGACTGCCTGCTCGGCGCGACCACCGGCCTGCGTCGCGGGACCCTGGAGGCGATCCACCACGCCCGCCACCGGTCCGCGTTCGGTGCGCTGCTGGTCGACCAGCCGGCGATGCGCAACGTCCTGGCTGACCTGGCGATCGAGTCCGAGGCGGCCACCGTGTCGGCGATGCGGGTCGCGAGGAGCTACGACGAGGACGATGCGGCCTTCCGGCGCTTCGCCACCGCGGTGATGAAGTACTGGGTCTGCAAGCGCGCCCCGGGGCACGCCGCTGAAGCGCTCGAGTGCCTGGGCGGGAACGGCTTCGTCGAGGACTCGGGGATGCCCCTGCTGTATCGGGACGCGCCGCTGAACTCGATCTGGGAAGGCTCGGGCAACGTCTCGGCGCTCGACGTGCTGCGCGCGATGGTCAAGGAGCCCGAAGGCCTGCCGGCGTTCCTGGCCGAGTGCGAGCTCGCCGCCGGGGCCGACCCGCGGCTCGACGACCACACTGCTCGAGTGCGCGAGCACGCGCAGTCCGTGTTCTCGGCCGAGGAGCCCCAGTTCGAGGCCCGCCGCGTGGTTGAGGAGCTCGCCCTCACCCTCCAGGGCTCGCTGCTCGTCCGGCACGCTCCGCCCGCGGTCGCCGACGCCTTCTGCGCGGCCCGGCTGGCCGGCCAGGGCGGCCGGGTCTACGGCACGCTGCCCGGCGGCGTCGACGCGGGGGCGATCATCGACCGCGCGCTCCCGGTCTGAGGGGCGGCACCGGCATGCCCGACGTCCTCTACGAGGCGGCCGGCCGCGTCGCCCGGATCACGCTCAACCGGCCCGAGCGTGGCAACGGCATCACCCGCGGGCTGCTGGACGAGCTCGAGCGGTGCGTCGAGCGCGCCGATCTCGACCCGGGCGTGCACGTGTTGCTACTGGCCGGAGCCGGCAAGGGCTTCTGCGGCGGCTACGACCTGGTGCAGAGCGCCGAGGGGCTGGGGGCAGCGGGGCCTGACGGCGGCGCGGGCGCCGACCGGGCCGCGGGATCGCCGCTCGATCCGGCCGTGATCGCCGCCAACCACGACCCGAGCCGGACCTGGGACCCGATGGTCGATTACGCGATGATGAGCCGGAACGTCCGTACGTTCATGGGGCTGCTGCGCTGCTCCAAGCCGGTGCTCTGCAAGGTGCACGGCTTCTGCGTGGCCGGCGGGACGGACCTGGCGCTGTGTGCCGACCTGCTCGTGATCGCCGCCGACGCCAAGATCGGCTACCCGCCGGCCCGCGTCTGGGGGTCGCCGACAACCGCGCTGTGGGCCTACCGGCTCGGACCCCAGCGGGCCAAGCGCCTGCTGTTCACCGGCGACTCGCTGTCAGGCGCCGAGGCGCTCGAGTGGGGGCTGGCCATCGAGGCGCCCGCGCCCACCGAGCTCGACGCTCGGGCGCAGGCTCTGACCGAGCGCATCGCCCGCGTGCCGCTCAACCAGCTCCAGATGATGAAGCTGCTGGTCAACCAGTCCTTCGAGGCCCAGGGGGTCGGGGCCACCCAGGTCCTGGGCACGCTGCTCGACGGAATCGCCCGCCACACCCAGGAGGGGTACGCGTTCGCGGGGCTGGCCGCGCGCCAAGGCTTCCGCGAGGCGGTGCGCGAGCGCGACGAGCCGTTCGGAGACCGCGGCCCGTCGACCTTCAAGGGATGACGGAGGAGCTGCTCATCCCCACCCGCGACAGGCTGCTGCAGGCGGCCCGCGAGCTGATCGAGGAAGGCGGCTACGGCGCGGCGTCGGTGGCGGCGATCGCCGAGCGCGCCGGCGTCGCGGCCGGGACCCTGTACCGCCACTTCGACTCCAAACAGGAGCTGTTCGTCGAGCTGTTCCGGGCCGTCTGCGCGCGTGAGGAGCGGGCCATGCGCGAGGCCTCGGCCGAGCTCGAGTCGGGCGGAGCGGCGCAGAGGCTCGAGGAGGTACTGGCCACGTTCGCCGAGCGGGCGCTGCGCAACCCCCGGCTGGCCTGGGCGCTGATCGCCGAGCCGGTGGACCCGCTCGTCGACGCCGAGCGGCTCTCCTATCGCGAGCGCTACGCCGACGTGATCGCCGAGGCCTTGCGCGCCGGGATCCTGGCCGGCGAGCTACCCGAGCAGAACGTCGAGCTGACCGCCGCCGCGCTGGTCGGCGGCTGCGGCGAGGCGCTGGTCGGGCCCCTGTCTCCGCTGGCCGGGGCGCTGCCCGCCAGCGAGGAGATCGTGGCGGCGCTTCGGACCTTCGTGCGCCGCGCGGTCGGAGCGCCGGCGTGAGCGACGCCGTCCGCGTCGAGCGCGACGGTCCCGTGTACACGGTCGTTCTCTCGCGTCCCGACCGCCGCAACGCCGTCGACGGGCCGACGGCGGCCGCGCTCGCCGACGCCTTCCGCACCTTCGACGCCGACTCGGAGGCAGCCGTGGCCGTGCTGCACGGGGAGGGCGGCGTGTTCTGCGCCGGTGCCGACCTGAAGGCCGTCGGCACGGCGTCGGGCAATCGCGTGACCGCGGACGGCGACGGCCCGATGGGGCCGACCCGCCTGCGGCTGTCCAAGCCCGTGATCGCGGCGGTGGCCGGCCACGCCGTCGCCGGGGGCCTCGAGCTGGCGCTGTGGTGCGACCTCCGGGTGGCCGAGGAGTCCGCGGTATTCGGCGTCTTCTGCCGCCGCTGGGGGGTGCCGCTGATCGACGGCGGCACGGTCCGGCTGCCCCGGCTGATCGGGTTGAGCCGGGCGATGGACATGATCCTCACCGGCCGGCCTGTGGGGGCGGCCGAGGCGCTGTCGATGGGGCTGGCGAACCGGGTCGTGCCCCACGGCGAGAGCCTCGCCGCGGCCCAGGACCTGGCCCGGGACCTCGCCCGCTTCCCGCAGACCTGCCTGCGCGAGGACCGCCTGGCGGCGCTGGAGCAGGCGGGCCTCGATGAGGAGGCGGCCATGGCCAACGAGCTCGACCACGGGATCCGCTCGCTGGCCCACGTCCAGGCCGGCCTGGAGCGCTTCCGGGCCGGGGAAGGCAGGCACGGGGCGTTCAAGGAGAGCTGAGCTGCGTGCGGCGGGGTTTCCGAGCGGGGTAAGGGCGAAATCAGAGGCTCACGCTGTAATACGCCCGTACTACGGTTAGTAAGGTGGCTCGTACGGTTCAGGCCCGTCTCGATGAACGCGCCGAGAGTGACCTCGCCGTGCTTCGCAACGAGGGACACAACGACTCAGACGCGATCCGACTGGCCTTGCGCGAAGCGGCAGACCGTCGGCGCCGGAGGTCCGCGCTCCGAGCAGAGGCGCAGATGGCGGCAAGCGACCGTGAAGACCTGGCTCACGCCCGCCAAATGCGCGAGGAAATGGACGCCGTGGCCGCGCCATGGCCAGAGGCATAGCGGGCCGAGGAGCTACGGGCGCTGGACGGTGGCGCCATCGGTAGGCGCGATCACCGATACGCTCACGGTGCGCTGAGCCGCTGCGCTGCTGCCGCCGCAGCCCGCCGCTACGACGCCGATAAGCGCAGCACACACGACAGCACGTAGAGCGAACCGGTCCAAGAGCAATCACCCCGAAGCGCAAGCGGAGTCGACTCTAGCGATGACTTTGGTGCCGGACTGCGGTCTACCGTCCTAGGATGCTGCCATGGCCGTGGTTTCAGTAAGAGGTCCGCTGCGCAAGCTCGCCGGTGGTCGTGCCGAGCACGAGCTGGTGGGCGCCACCGTGCTCGAGCTGCTTCGAGCCCTCGAGCTTGAGCACCCGGCGGTCGGCGGCTGGATCCTCGACGAGCGCGGACTGATCCGCCGCCACATCAACGTGTTCGTGAACGGTGAGCGCGGTGGCGAGGCGACGGCCGTGCGCTCCGGGGACCGCGTCGAGGTGTTACCTGCGATCACAGGAGGAGCGAGATGACCGAGCTGTTGGTCGGGACCAAGAAGGGGCTGTTCGTGCTCGAGGGCGAGCCGGGCGGCAAGTACGAGGTCACCGCGCGCGCCTTCCCGGGCGAGCCGGTCGAGTACGCCACCCGTGACACGCGCACCGGCCGGGTGTTCGCGACGATGACCTCGCCCTTCTACGGGCCCAAGATCTTCTACACCGAGGACCCGGCCGGCGAGTGGGAGCAGGCCGAAGGCGTCGAGCTTCCCGAGGGCGGCGAGCAGGCCCTGGAGCGGATCTGGGTGATTAAATGCGGCGAGGCCGACGGCTCGATGTACGCAGGCGGCGACCCGGGCGTGCTGTTTGAGAGCACCGACGGCGGTGCCAGCTGGCAGATCAACGCCGGCCTGTGGGATCAGCCCTCTCGTAGCACGTGGCAGCCGGGCGGCGGCGGGCTCTGCCTGCACTCGATCTCCACCTGGCCCGGCGACCCCGACAAGCTGGCCGTGGCCGTCTCCGCCGCGGGCATGTGGCTCAGCGACGATCGCGGGCGCTCGTGGCGGCGCGGCAACACGGGCCTGAACCCGGAATACCTGCCCGAGGAGGCGCTCGAGGACGAGAGCGCCCCCAAGTGCGTGCACCACATCGAGCGGGCGCCCAAGCGCCCCGAGCGGATGTTCATGCAGTTCCACGGCGGCGTCTACCGCTCCGACGACGCCGGCTCGAGCTGGACCGACATCGGCGCCGGCCTGCCCTCGGACTTCGGCTTCCCGCTGACCGTCGACCCGGCCGACCCGGACAGCGCCTACGTGATCCCGCTGCGCGCCGACATGGACCGGGTCACGCCCGACGGCCAGGTGCGGGTATACGAGACGCGCGACGCGGGGTCGAGCTGGAGCGAGCGCGGAGACGGCCTGCCGCAGGCCCACTCGTACCTGACCGTCCTGCGCCTGGCCCTTGACCGAGCCGGCGAGGGACCCGGCCTCGAGCTCTATTTCGGCGCGACGTCGGGTGAGGTCTTCGCGTCCGGCGACGCGGGAGCCTCCTGGCGCTCGGTCGCGCTGCGCCTACCGCCCGTGTACTCGGTCGTGGCGGTTCAGTAATCGGCGCTCACGGTGGTACGCTGATCGGTGGCCAGGTGAGCCTCTGGCCGATGGGGTGATCGCTTCGGGGACCACGATGGAGCCGCTGAGCACTGACGTTGACACGAGCCCGCTGGACCTCACACTTGGCCCGCGGCTGGGAGAGGTGGTACGCGTCGATCCGAGCCGGATCGAGGTCGAGCTGTCTGATCCGGGGATGAGCTCTCGGGTCACCGTATCTGACCTGGTCGCCCTCCCCGCCGGTGTCGAAACTGTGATCGGGTTGGCCGAAACGGTCCAGTCTCAGCCCCCGGGACGGACCGACGATCCGCCCGTCGAGACCGAGGGCAGTCATTCACGGGCGCGGTTGCGGATCATGCCCGTGGGCACGCTCCACTCACCCGACAGTCCAGCCGGGGCCGGCTTCACGCGCGGAGTGTCCGCCTATCCCCGGCTCGGCGAGAGCTGCTTCCTGATCGACGGCGACCGCCTGCGCCGATTCATGTCCGTCGTCGCCGAGGAGGTCGCGCCGGGCGAGCGTTTGATCATCGGCCGCTATGTGGCCGACCGCGAAGCGATCGCCATCGCCGACGGAAACCGGCTCTTCCAGCGGCACGCGGCCCTGCTCGGTAGCACCGGAGCCGGGAAGAGCTGGGCCGTCGCGATGATGCTCGAACGAGCGTCGCGGCTCGGCCACGCGAACCTGGTCGTGTTCGATCTTCACGGCGAGTACTCCCCTCTCGTGCAGGCCACGAATGGCGCGGAGCCGGTGGCGCGAGGGCTTCGGATCGCGGGTCCCATGGACGTGGACGTAGAGAGCGAAGATCTGCTCTACATCCCGTACTGGCTCCTGGAAAGAGACGAGCTGCTGAGCCTCGTCCTCAATCCGGAAGACCCGCACGCCTCAGATCAGGTTCTCCGGCTGACCGAGCACATCCAGACGCTCCGCGGGGTGTACCTGCTGGACGAGGGCAAGGAAGACGCCATCTACACATTCACCGGCGATTCGCCGATCCCGTACGTGCTCGAGCATCTCGTGGCCAAGCTCAGGCAGGACAACGAGGAAAAGATTCCCAGGCCTCCGAGCGAACGTCTGGACCCGGGCCTCTACTACCAGCGAATGACCGGGCTCATCACCCGGATCGAGGCGCGGATGACCGATCCGCGCTACCGGTTCATCTTCGCCCCGCCGCCCAGCACCCTCGGCTACGGGTGGCTCGCCGACACGGCATCGAGGCTGCTGTCGGCGGGGGAGGCGGGCGAGGGGATCAAGGTCGTCGATCTATCCGAGGTTCCGAGCGCTGTGCTTCCAATCATCGTCGGCGTCCTGGCCCGGCTCGTGTTCGACGTGCAATTCTGGATGGAGCCGGAAGCGCGGACTCCCGTCTGCCTCGTCTGCGACGAGGCCCATGTCTACCTGCCGGCCGACGAGCACGTCAGCCCTGTGCACGCGGCCTCCTTGCGCGCGTTCGAGTCGATTGCCAAGGAAGGCCGGAAGTATGGCGTCGCCCTGGTCGTGGTCAGCCAACGCCCGACCGATGTGAGCCGGACGATCCTCAGTCAGTGCAACAACTTCATCGTGATGCGGCTGACCAACGACAACGACCAAACGGTGGTCGAGCGGCTGCTACCCGAGACGCTGTCCGGCACCACCGGCATGCTTCCGGCCCTCGAGGTCGGGGAAGCAATGGTCATCGGCGATGCGCTGCTGCTTCCGACCCGGGTCAAGTTCGATCCTCCCCAGGCTCAGCCGACCGGCGCGACCCAGCCGTATTGGTCGTTGTGGTCGACGCAGCCGTCGAGTCAGGCGTCGATCGCAGCGGGAGTCGACGCGTACCGGAGCCAGCTTCGAGCACGGACAGAGCACCCCGAACCGGGGCCGTCCGTCTCCAGTGGGCACGTCAGCGCCTGATGCCGGCTTGCGCCCAGGCCTCCAAACGCGTCACGTGCTCCGCGGTCAACCCGGTGGCGGGATCGGTCGTGATAAGCAGCGTGGGGCCCGGGCGCGCCGTGGCCCAGGCTCGGCAATGCTCGTCGTGGGCGTCGTCGATCCACGCCAGCGCCCGGGTCCGACCCGCGTAGCGGTCGATCGCCGCGAGCTTCCAGTGACCGCCGAGTTCCGCAGTCGCGTCCTCAAAGCTCAGGTAAGGGAACGGCCCGGGTAGACCCAGGGCGTGGGGGAGGTACTCGTTGGCCTTCTCCTCCCAGCCCGTGCACCACGCAGGCTCGAACTGTGCGCAGAGGCGACGCAGGTGCTCGCCGGCCGTGGCCGAGAGGAAGTGCGGGATGCCGTCGACGTTCTCAAAGCGCCCAGTGGGACGTTGTTCGGGGGTGAACCCAAACAGCGAGATCACGCCGTCGACGTCGACCAGGAGCAGCGGTGGATTCATACAAGTCCTTTAGGCGTACGCGTCATGGTGTCAGGATGGGCCAGCCTTCTGCCCCAGGGGAACGGGCGATCAGCGCTCCGACCCCGTCTTTCTGCTGTAGTTTCCCGCCGGGCGCTCAAGCCGTCTGCACGCGTTGCCGACGACTGACGGGAGGCCTCCGGCCAGCCGCCTAGCTTCCGGTCCAGGTCCATCTATATGACCCCTCTGTTCGGCATCCTGCTTGCGCTCGTCTGCGCCCTGACCACCAACGTGGGCTTCCTCTACAAACACCGGGGAGCCTGCGCCGCTCCGGCGGTCGACATGCGTCATCCGTTGCGCACCGCCCGTTCGCTGTTCGCCAACCCGCTGTTCGCCATTGGGATGCTGATCGCCTCCGGCGCGTGGGTCTTCCACGTCGCGGCCATGTCCATGGCTCCGTTGTCGGTTGTCCAGGCCGTGCTCGCGGGCGGAGTCGTTCTCCTGGCCGTGATGGCGGAGCGGATCTTCGGCCTGCGGATCGGGCGCCGTCAGTGGCTCGGTCTGGGGCTCACCGCGCTCGGACTGGTCCTCCTGGGTCTAACGCTGCCCGTGGCTCACGGCCCCGACTCGCGCTTTTCGCTACCGGGAATGATCTCGTTCGAGGCCGCCCTGATCTGCGGGGGCACGCTGTTGATCATGGGCCCCCGGATCGGCGCGCCTCGCGAGCATCACGGCTTCATGCTCGGGGCGGCCGCCGGGATCATGTTCGGGGTCTCCGACATTGCCATCAAGGCGATCTCCGGACTAGTTGGAAGCGCCGGTCCGGCTGGCCTCCTCACCCCGTGGGTCGTGGTGTGCGTGATCGCTTCCATCGCCGCCTTCTACGCCTCGGCGAAGGGCCTTCAGGACGGGGACCCGGTGCCCGTGATCGCGGTGACCGGAGCCGCCGCCAACGTGGCCGGGATCATCGGCGGGATCGCCGTCTTCGGGGATCCGCTGTCGGCCAATCCGCTGTCGCTCTTCCTCCAGTGCTTCGCATTCATGCTTGTGCTCGGGGCCGCGTGGCTGATGCCCGCCCCGGTGCGGGTGGTGGGGCCGGTCCTGGCCGGGGGAGCCTCGGCGTAGGAGTCCTTGCCGGAGTTGCTTCTGGTGAGCTTCGGTGTACCGTATTTGGGCGCGCAGCTGGGGATTTGGCGCGTAGGGGCGGTACGCAGTCATCATGGCGAGCAAAGTCCGAGGCAAGGAGCGGAGTCGTGGAACTCCGCTTGAGCAGGTTGACCGGATCCTGGAAGAGTCGGCCGGCCCGCTCCTGGCGCGGGACGACGCCCGGTCGCAAGCCACTATTCGCGCGCTCGCCGCGCTAGACGCCGCCGGCGCCGATCCCCGGGCAGCCGGGGTCGCGCTGCTGGCCTACGTCAGCGATGTGGTCGTTGCCCACGCCGTCGAGCTAGCGGCCAGCCCACGCGAGCTGGGACTGTTGCTCGAGCAGATCGACACCGTCGCCGGGATCCCGCCGGCCGCGCTGGCCCGGGATGTGCTCGGCGCCACACAGCTGCTGTCGTTGCGGACTGCGGTCGCGATCGAGGTGCAGCTGGCGTTCGTGCTCGCGTTCACCGGCGGGACGGCCGTCTCGTTGTGGACTCTGTCGCCGCGCCGTCAGCTCAAGCACATGGCGCACGCGGGCGAGTCGGACGTGGATGCGCGGCGCACGCGCGGGCTGGCCCATCGACTCCTGGCCGGCGAACCGCCCGCTTCCACGAGAGGACGTGACCTGGCCGGGGTCATCGTCGAGCGCTGGCAGCAGCCGGACGCCGTCCTGATCGCCCGTGGGAAGGACGCGGGCGCATGCAGCCGAACCATGGTGCTCGAGGCGGCGGCGCCGATGCTCACATCGATCCTCGAGCGCGACCAGCTCCTGACCCGCGCCCACCACTCGGAGGAGGCCATGGTCGCGGCGGCGGAGCGGCGGCTCACCCGCCTGCGCTTCGATCTGCACGACGGCCCTCAACAGGATGTGATCTTGCTGGCCGAGGACGTTCGACTACTCCGGTCCCAGCTGGACTCAGTAATGGACGGCCAGCCTCTCAGGGAGCTGGTTCTTGGTCGTTTCGACGACCTCGAGGCCCGGCTCGTAGCGATCGACGGCGACCTGCGCCGGATTGCGGCGTTCGTGGAGTCCCCGTTCCTCCAGAGCGAGCCGATTCCCGAGGCGCTCGCCCGGCTGACGGACGAATTCGCGGCCCGATCCGGGATCGAGCCCCGGCTCGAGCTCAAGGGAGATTTCACCACCCTGACCGACTCCCAGCAGATCACGCTGCTCGGTCTGATCCGGGAGGCGCTCAGCAACATCCGCGAGCACAGCGACGCCACGCACGTGACCATCGTGCTGGCCTCCCGCGCGCGCGGGATCTCGGCTACCGTGACCGACGATGGCCGTGGGTTTGACCCCGAGACGATGCTCGTCAAGGCGGCCCGCGAGGGCCATCTCGGACTGGTGGGGATGCACGAGCGAGTGCGCCTGCTGGGCGGACGGACCGAGATCGACAGCCGCCCGGGCGGACCGACCGTGATCTCGGCCATCTTGCCCGCGTTCAGGCCGGTCGCGGGCGGCGCGAGCTGAAGTCGAAGGGCACGTGGCCGCGCCTAGACCCGCCCGCGGGCCTCAGGCGGCGATGCCGTGCTCGAGGGCGTATCTAACCGCAGCGGCGCGGTTGGCCACTCCGAGCTTGCGGTAGATGTTGGTCAAGTGGAACTTGACCGTGTGCTCGGACACCCATAGCTCTTCGCTGATCGCCGCCGTCGTCATCCCGGCTGATACCGCGGCCAGGATCGTTCGCTCCCGCTCGGTCAGCACCGGGCCCTGAGGCTCGTCATGGGCCGTCACTCCGATCACCGGCTGAGGGCTCGAGATGGCATGGAACACGGTGCCGTTGCCAAACGCCTGGCGCAGAATGGACGCCACATCGGACGGGTTCACGCTCTTGACGACGAACGCACTCGCTCCTGCACCCAGCGCCTCGTCTATCGACCGACGATCTTCGGTGGCCGAGAGCACCACGACCTTGACCTCGGGCCACGTCTCCCGGATCTGCGAGATGCATTCGCTTCCGGTCACCCCCGGCATCCGCAGGTCCAGAAGCACCAGCTGCGGGCGCCGGCGCGCGATCAGCTCCATGACCTCGGGACCGGAGCGCGCCTCTCCGACCACCTCGATGTCCTCGCCCCGCTCCAGCACACGCCGGATCCCGGCGACCATCAGTGGATGGTCATCCGCGATCAATACCTTCAGCCGCGCTACGTCGGATACGCCCACGCACGCGTCCATCGTTCCGCGTCCTATCGTCTCCACCGCTGACATATGCCCCTCGCTGCGGCTTACCACCGCAACACTCAGTCCCACTGAGCGGTCGCCCGACTTCCTTGCCGCTCCAAGCTTACCAGAGTGGCGCTATTTGGCAAGAAAGCACTCGAAGCTAAGGGCGGCGGCCAGCCAGCCTCGATCGATTCATTCGCGACCCCGACGGCGCCGGCCGCGGCAGCTCGAGCTACGCCGATCATGACGGCGATGGCGATGTGTTCCGAGGCGCCGAGTCTCGTCGCCGCCAAGACATCCGAGGCGGAAATCCGCCCGAAGGCGCTGGCGTCCTCGGCGTGGCATCCTAGACCTTGGTCGGGTATCCGGTCTAAGTGACGTTCTCGATAATGACCATGTGTCAGCAGTGGCAGCTGGGGTACATGGCCGAGACCTTTCAAAGGTCAACCGGCTGGGCACGCCTCTAGCGAGGTGGGCGGCGATTGGGTTCGTGGGCGCACTCGCGCTATGCGTGCCCGCGTGGCACGTTCTGACTGAGCTGTTGCCCGATAGCTACATGACTTTGTACTCCGGCAGGTGGATTGCGCATCACGGCATACCGAACCAGGAGGTGTTTACGGTTGCCGCACGGGGACGACGTTGGGTCGATCAACAGTGGCTTGCGGAGCTTGTTAGCTACGAGGGGTGGCGGCTAGGGGGCTACGGCGCAGTGGGTGTGTTGATGGCAACCCTGATCGGGAGTGCTTACGCCGCGCTTGCCGCGCTCGTGCTCCGGCGGGGTGCATCTGTCGTGCTGACGATTGTGTGCGCTGGTACCGCATTTGTGATGGGTCTTGGCGGCTTCTTCGTTCACGCTGAGCTTTTTGCGCTGCCGCTTTTCGCGCTCGCTCTCTGGCTGTGTCTCACAGACGCAGAACGCGACCGTCCTGGACGACGAATGGTGCTACTGGTACCGCTCCTCGTTTTGTGGGCAAACCTGCACGGGTCCGTCCTCCTCGGCGCCGGTCTCGCCTGCGCGTACCTCGTCTATCGCGGTGCGTTGTTGGCCAGACACCGCGAATGGCGTGTGGCTGGGTATTGCTGGGGACTCGCCTTCGTGGTCGGCCTGACGCCTTTAGCGACGCCCTACGGCCTCCAATCGGTGACGTACTACCGCGAATTGATCTTGAACCCGGCTGTCGCGGACGCCGCGCCCGCGAATGGCCCTCCACGGCTGGGTGACCCTTACTCGTTGCTGTTCTTTGTGCCGCTCGTATTGACGGTAGCTTTGCTGACGCGGAGCGCGCTGCGGCGAGAACGACAATCGGGAGTGCTCGTGGCCGCTGTACTTGCGACCGGAGTTGCCACCTTCTTCGCCGGCCGGAACACGGTCTGGTTTGGCATGACGGCGATGGTGCTCGTCGCCGACATCTTGAAGACTTGGCTACCGACAGAGGAGCCAACTCGCGGTTTCGTTGGTGTTGTAACGGCAGCAACCGCTGTACTCGCCACAGTCGGCGTCCTTTTGCTCGTAGGACGAAGCGAGGCGCAGTACGAAACGTATACCCCGCTGAAGGCGATCGCGGCAGCCGCGAGGTATGCCAGCAAACATCCTGCTGCGCTCATTCTTGGCGACAACGCAGCGTCGTCCGCGCTCCTCTGGCACGATCCTTCGCTCGCTGGACGGGTGGGCTACGACGCTAGGCTTGAGCGATATTCCGAGCACAGTCTTTATAGATGGATTGCGTACCAACTTGGCGACGGCACGGCTTGGAGGGCCACGACGAACGGGTATCAAGTCCTGATCGGAAGCGAGACATACAATCCGTCGCTCGTGCACCGTCTGGCGCTGACATCTAAGGCTCACGTTCTAGCGCATGACGCGAAGGGAATCGCGGTAGTCAACACCTGAACCCGACTCTCGGTCGGACTCGTGATGCATTTGTCGTCCGGCGCCGGGGAACTCCTGGCGTCGAAACGGTTTTGGCCAGAGCAGACGTCCCAGGACTGCAGCCTCGATAATGAGGGTCGGCACGATCTCGAGCAGGTTGCCGTGGGTCTGCGTCTCGGGCGCCGCATACGCGAGTAGCGGCACGAGCCAGAGGGATGAGAAACCGGGCGAGACCAGCGCTATCGGTACGTAGACGAGCACCAGGTAGTTCGGCCACGAGATCGGAGTGGCGATCAGTGCCGCCATCACCGCCAACGCGAACGCGCGCCTCTGTCCGTCGGGCTTGCGGACCAATATGCCGGCGCAGGCCAGGATCGCGGCCGCCACGACCAAGGCCAGAACATTCGCTCCTGAGTCGGCGAGCCCGACCGCGTGCAGGCCGGCCACTAGCGAGACGCCGACGTCCGCCTCGACGTAGTTCAGGTTCGCGAGCATGTGCGGGTAACCGGTCAGGCCGGCGAACCCGATCAGCGCCCACCCGACCACAACGATCGCGACGCCGATCACGACCGCGGCCCTGAACGCCCGCAGCCGCCCAGTGATCAGCATCCAGGCCAGCAGCGGCCACAGGAAGAGCTTGGCCACAACAACCGACGCGACGGCGGCGCCGCAACGACGAACATGGTCGCGGCAGCGCCAAGCCAGTGCCGCCCCAAGCATCAGGACGGGGCTGATCGTCCCGTCGATCAACGCCAGGAGGGCTGGGATGGACACGACCATCGCGGCCAGACACCGTGGATCTCGCACCTCGAGCACACGCAGGCTCAGGATCAGTGAAGCGATCGCCAATACCAGGTAGAGCATCCCTGCGACGCCGAACGGAAGCAGGCTCAGCGGCGCTGCGACCACGAGCGTGGGCGCCGGGTACACCGGCAGGATGAAATTCGTCACCGGGTTGCCCCCGTCCCGCTTCACCCGCGCCTGAGCCGCGATGTAGTCCGGGCGATACGGATCCACGCCATGCAGGATGTTTTGGCCGGCCACGTATAGGTCTCCCCTGAACTCGCACAGGAACCAGGGCTCCTTCACGTTGCTCTTCACCAGAGGGAACGTTAGGGCGGCCAGAGCGGCGAGAGTCGCGACCGCAGGCCACCGTCCGAGACGCGACGGGATCAGCCGCCGCCTGCCATTGGGCACCGGGACGGGGACGACTGGGTCCATCGTCAAGGGAGCGTATTGGCCGCAAAGGCCCGCGCACCCCGGACCTTCGTCTAGGTCGGCCTAGAGCTTCGTGGCGTTTGGTTGGAGCCTACAGGCCCTTAAGATCGCGCTCTGATGCCAGGGACCCCTCAGGCGCCTGCCCGGCTGCTTGCTCGTTCCCTGCGCCTCCCGGAGCACGGAGCCGGCTCCCGGGGGTCCAATCGAGTTGCCGGGCAGCGAGGGACGGCCGTGGACTGGAACCGCCTCCGGCGACGCTCGGTGATCGGGGCAATGATCGTGATCGCCGGCATACAGCTGGCTCTGGCCGCGGGCGGCACGCAATACGGGTTGGATTTCCGGGGCGGAACGTGGCAGGCCGGCCATGCGCTGCTCCATGGACTCTCGCCTTATCCGGCTCGGAACGCGGCGAATCTGCTGCACACCGCCACCGCCTTCATCACGCCGCCGCTGCTGGCGGTCGTCGGTGCGCCGTTCTCGATGCTGCCGTTCGCTCCGGCTGTCCTTCTGTGGAACTTGATCTGCGTGGTCGCGCTGGTCGCGGCGCTCCGGATCGTCGGGGTGCGCGATCCGCGTCTCTACGCGCTGGCCTTCTGCTCGTTCCCGTTCGTGTCGAGCCTGGCGCTTGGCCAACCGGACGGGCTTTTTGCCCTTCTAGCCGCGGCGGCCTGGCGCTATCGCGACTCGCCGTGGGGGGCGCTCGCGGGCGGTGCGCTGATCGCTGCGAAGCTGCTCGCCTGGCCGTTCGTGATCTGGCTGCTCGTCACACGCCGGTTTCGCATGGCCGCGATCACTGGGGTCTCAGCGGTCGGATGGCTCGCCCTGAGCTGGGCCAGCATCGGCTTCAAAGGATTGACCGCGTACCCGCGTCTCCTCGCCGCCGATACGCGCGCCTACGGGCCTAAGTCCCACTCGTTCGTGGCTGCGATCACTCGGCTGGGCTTGTCGCTGCCCGCGGCCGAGGTCCTTACCGCCGTCCTTGTGTTGGCCGCGGCCTCGGCGATCGTCGTGCTGTCGCGGGGAGCCGACGAGGGGTGGTTCACCGCGGCCCTGTTCGTGGGAGTATTCCTGTCGCCGGTCGTTTGGCAGCACTACCTCGTGCTGCTGTTCGTGCCGCTGGCAATCATGCGGCGGCTTCGCGATCCGCTCATCTGGGTGCTGGTCGCCGCGCTCTGGCTCTCGCCGGGCGAGACTCCAGCCGCGCTCTGGCAGGCATGGCTCGTCCCCCTGATTGCCGTCGCGGTGCTGATCCGAGCGGCGGCAGCCGGCCGATCGAGGCGAACCGCGCCGCTCGCTGTGGAGCCCGCGGGGGCCTGCTGAACCGTCTTCAGGCGGCGATTACGCCGTGCTCGAGCGCGTAGCGGACCGCGCCTGCGCGGTTGGGCACGCCGAGCTTCCGGTAGATGTTCGTCAGGTGAAACTTGACAGTGTGCTGGGAGACCCAGAGTTCCTCGCCGATCGTCGCTGTGGTCTTACCGGCCGCCACAGCCGTGAGGATCATGCGTTCGCGACTGGTCAGGAGGGGTTCGGGGCCGTCATTGTTGAACGGGAGTTGGCCGATGATCGGCGGCTGCGGACCAGACGTGGCGTGGTAGACGCTGTCGCTGGCCGTATGGCGAAGGACGGAGGCCAAGTCGGTTGGGACCACGCTCTTGATCACGTAAGCGCTCGCCCCGGCGCTCAACGCCCCGTCGATCGAGGCCCGATCCGCACGCGCGGACAACACCACGACCCTCACGTCGGGCCACCTGCTGCGGACCTGCTCGATGCACTCGCTCCCAGTGTTGCCAGGCATGCTGAGGTCCATCAGCACCAGCTGCGGGCGCCGGCGCTCGACCAGGTCGATCACATCGCGACCTGACCTGGCCTCGCCGACGACCTCGATGTCCTCGCTGCGCTCCAGCGCCCGTCGGATCCCGGCGAGCATCAGCGGATGATCGTCGGCGATCAGGACCTTGAGCGGAGCGAGTTTCGAAGCCTCCACAGACATTTTTTCGGGTCGTCGAGCCGCGAGCTTTAGGTCCGAGCCGTGTCGAGAGCCGATTGTTGAGCGATCACGAACCGTGGCATCGAGGCAATGCCTGCTGAACCGAACCTAGACAAAGGTAGAGCGACTCGATCGGGGTCGGGTGTTACCGTTCTTGCATGGGACCGCACGGCCGCGACCCGGGGGCTTCGCGCCTGTACGCTGTGTGGCCCCTTGGACGCGCGACGTGGCGGCGCGGTCAGGCCCTAGGCAGACAGGGATGGGTTTCGGTCCTCCCCCCGATCGCGCTGACCACACTCTCGATCGTTCTCCTGGTGATGGCCGTAAGCGGCAAGGTCCTGTATCAGGGAGATTTCAACGGGGATATCTACCTCGCCGGCTCAAGGATCCTTCACGGCCTTGCTCCATATCAACCCCAACTGCTCGCCCATCAGGCCGCCATCGTGCGAGCGGGCGGCACGCTGGTAGCTGAGTCGTCGCCACGATATCCACCGTTCCTGCTGGTGCTCGCAGCCCCGCTGAGCCTGCTTCCCGTAGGGCTCGCCGATCTGGTCTTCGTCGTTCTATCGGGTGCGTCAGTGATCGTAGCCCTCAGACTTCTGGGAGTCCGCGACTGGCGCTGCTTTGTCGTCGCCGGTCTATCCTGGCCAGTCGTCGAGGGGGTGTGGCTCGGAAATGTGAGCCCGCTGCTCCTGCTTGGAGCGGCCATCGCATGGCGGTGGCGTGATCGCGTGTGGCCGGTGGCCGCCGCGGTCGCCTCCGTCGTGGTGGCCAAGCTGTTTGTGTGGCCTCTTGGGTTTTGGCTACTTGCCACCCGCCGGTTCCGGACATTCGCCCGGGCCGCCCTGATTGCGGTGCTGGCAATGGCCGTCGGGTGGGCGGCGATCGGCTTCGACGACCTAACCGCATACCCACGGCTCCTGTTGAATGTCGCGTCGATCGGCGAAGGACGCGGATGCTCGCTCGTGGCCAGCCTGATCGCGGTGGGGGTCTCGCCCGGTACGGCTCGGATCATCGCGCTGGCCTGCGGGCTGGGACTGATCGCAGTGGCCTGGCGGCTTGCTCGTCTCCCGGACGGCGATCGTCGTGCGTTCGGGCTCGTGGTGGTCGCCAGCCTGATTGCAACTCCAGTGGCCTGGGTGCACTACCTGGTGCTGCTGTTCATTCCAATTGCCCTTCTTTCACCGGGGCTCTCCGCGCTGTGGTTCCTTCCGATGCTGGCCGGCGTCGACCCCGGCGGGCCCGTCGCGCACCCGGCGCTGTGGGTCAGCCTGCCGGCACTGGCCATCGAGTTCGTCGTCGTTTGCTGCCTGTGCTGGCCGCTGCTGGCCGGCCAAGAACGCGCCTCCGGCTGCCCCGACGTGGTCCGCCCCGACCCAGAGCGCGGACCTTTACACGCTCAGCATGCGCGTTTGGAACATGTTCGCGTCGGCACCGGACGGTGATCGCCCTCGCGGCGACCTTGTCAGCTGTCAGCGACCGGGCTAGGCCGGTAGGACGTTCGTGCAGGCACGACTAGACGAAGGTGGAGTGCGCTCGTGCCAGGTACCGGGCAGACTTCAGCTAGGCATGGCGTCGATCAGGACCGACTGGCGCGCTCACGCGATCGTGGCTGCCCTGGGGACCGCCGCGAGCGTCGTCGTGCTCCTAGCCGCAGCACGCGCCTCGGGAGGGTTCGTCAGGCTCAACGACTTCTACTACGAGGCGTGGCCGTCGTACCGCGCTCTCATCCACGGTCACCTGCTGGATTTCCTCCGCTTGGCGCCCGCTTACGTCGGGTCACTCGTGCTCAGAGCCCCGTTCGCGCTGATCGCGAGCGTCTGGGGTGGCCAGCGAGCCGTCTTCTTCGCGACCGCCCTACCCTGCCTGCTCGCCACCGTCGCCTTCTGCCTATGGCTGGGGGCGCAGCCGCGCCGGCGCGGCGGCATTGGTTGGGCCAGTCGGCTGATGCCGATCGTCTTGTGCATCATCAGTCCGGCCGTGGTCGTCGGGCTGTTCGAGGGCCATCCGGAGGATCTCCTGAGCGCCGTGCTCTGTGTGTGTGCTGTCCTTCTGGCGATCAACGGTAGGCCCGGTTGGGCGAGCCTGCTGCTGGCGCTGGCGGTATTCAACAAGGCCTGGGCGCTGGTTGCCGTTCCTGTCGTGATCGTCGCCCTGCCGCCCGAGCATCGGCGGGCGCTCCTCGGGGTCGTGGCAGCCGGAGGGGTCGCGCTGGTGGCTCTGGTGATCGTGCACGCCCACGGCTTAAGCGCCGACGCTGCCGGGGCCGGGATCGGATCCATCTGGAATCCCCCCCAACTCCTCTGGGTCCTGGGTCGGCACGCCTGGCTCGTCCGCCAGGCACACGTGCTGGTCGTGCTCGTTCCGATCCCCTGCGCCACATTGTGGTGGTGGATCCGCCGAGACCGACCGCCGACCGCCGCGACGGCCAACGACGCGCTTCTTCTGCTAGCCCTGGTCCTGCTCCTGCGCGCCGCCCTCGACCCGTGGGACAACCTCTTCTATCACGTGCCGTTCCTGTTCGCCCTGCTCGCCTGGGAGGTTCGCAACGGTCGGATGCCTCTGATCACGATCTTCTACACAGTCGCGCTCAGCATCGTCGCACCGATTGGCGGGGTCCCTCACATGTCCTACAACGTCCGGGCCGGGGTCTACGCGGCCCTCATCATTCCGACCATCGGTTGGATAACGGCCAGGCTGTACGTCCCCACCGAGGCGTGGAAGCGCCTCTGGCCCAGCCGCTCCCCAGCACGCTTGGGCGACGATGCGGGCGCCGCTGCGTGGATCGGGCCTGGTCGGTAGGCCGGCGCACTGACTCGTGCCTGCGTGCGGACAGCGCCACGGCCGGCGGCGATTCGGCGCGTGATCGGCTGAGCGGTTATGTGCTCGTCCGCGGTTCGAGCACACGCAACCGCCCAGGCGAGAACGACCAGCGGTCACTCGTCGCAGCGATCGTGACGAACACGGCCGTCACCAATCCGATGCCCAGCTGCAACGTCTTGGGACGCGTCTCCATCGGCGACAGCCAGAAGGCCACGGTCAGCAACGAGACGTGATCGAGAAGCAGCAGGCCGGCGGCGATCAGGGCGGCAGCTGCGGGCGAGCAACGCGGCGGCCGACGCTGAGGCGGCTTGGCGGACGCGTATGGTCACCAGCAGCCAGATCACCAGCGGCCACGTGAACGGTGGTCTAGGTCGATCTAGAGGTTGGTAGCGATCGGTGATCGGGCGCGGATCGCCCGACGGCGCGGTTGGGCAGCGAGCGCTCGAGCCAGCGCTGAACTCGGCCTCAGCTGCCCGACAGCGCGTGGAGGATCGAGTACAGGGCCGGATACAGGATCACGATCAGCAGCGGCGGGAAGATCAGAAGAATCAGCGGGAACAGCAGCTTCAGCGGCGCCTTCTGAACCTTTTCTCTGGCCGACTGCCGCCGCCGGCGGCGAATGTCGATCGCTATGTTGCGCAGCATCGGCCCTATCGAGACGCCGAGCTCTTGACCGTGGATCAGCGACCGTGCGAACGCCCGGACCGATGGCGTGTCGCAGCGCGCGATCATGTTGTCCAGCGCTTGCTCAGTTGAGATTCCGAGGCCCTGCTCGCGCTGCATCAGCCGCAGTTCGGCGCCCATCGGACCCTTGAAACGATCGCTGATCAACTGGATCGAGGCGGCGAACCCCATTCCGGCTTCGATCGTCGAGATCATCACGTCGATCAGCCGCGGCAGGTCGCGGTCGATCGCGTTCAGTCGCTGGCGGCCGCGCTGGCGTATCGCGAAACCCGGTAGGAACCAGCCGGCCACGGGTGCTGCGATCAGGATCAGGAGCCAGATGAAGCTGAAGCTGGGACCCAGCAGCAGTACCAGCACGAGAGCCAGCACGGCCATGACAACCCGGAAACCGTGAACGGTGTCGGGCGAGGTCTCGTACATCCCAGCTGCCGAGAGATCCCCCGGGCCGATTCGGTCGAGCCAGGGAACAACAGTCGTCGTGAACCGGCCAACTGCGTCCAGCGCCTTGGTCAGGGGCCCGACGGCGCGCTCGGCGGGGGCCTCGGCCTCGGCCTCCTCGCGGAAGCCGTACTGGTCGATCTGCCGTAGGTGCAGGGTGAAGCGGGTTCGCGGCAGCACCACGGCCTGAGCCAGGAGCCAGCCGGTGGCCGCGATCAGGACGATGCCTATGAAGAGCAGGACCCCGGTCATCTCACAAGTCGATCTTGATCAGACGCGCCATCACCAACGATCCCGCGGTCACCATGATCCCGGACAGAATCAGCAGCACGATGCCTGCCGTCGTGTGGTACATCGGGCGCTCGTAGACCGGATCGGCGAGCGATATGAAGACCAGCAGGAAGATGGGAAGTCCGGTCAGGATCCATCGCGACAGCCGTGCCTGCGCCGTCAGCGTGCGGAGCTCACGGCGAATCTCGGTGTTCTCGCGGATCCCGTCGGCCACCCGGTCGAGCACCTCGGACGTGCTCGCCCCGGTGGTGCGGTCCAGCGCTGCCACCAGGCACACCTGCTGCATGTCCTCGTTGTCCATCCTGTGGACAATCGGGGTCAGCGCCTCGTCCAGCGGCACCCCGAGCGCTTCATCGGCCAAGGCGCGCGAGAACTCCCGCTTGGTCGGCTCGCTGGCTTCCTGGGTCACCAGAGCCAGGGCATCGACCAGGCTTCGTCCTGCGCGCATCGCCGACGCGACCTCCTGCAGGTGCTCCCCGAGCTGGAGGCTGAACCGGCGCTGCTGACGTCGCATGAGCTGGCGGACCCACACGCGCATGATTACGGGGCCTGCGATCAACACAGGTATGCACCACCACGGCGACCCCGTCCCGACGTAGAGGATCGCGGCGGCAAGCAGGGAGCCGGCCGTCGTCAGGAACAGGATTTCGATCGGCGTGCGGTCGATCTGGGCGATGTCGACCTCCTCCTGGAACCGCGGCCACCACCGCGCTCCCTCGAGTACCCGCTGCGTTCGATCGAATACGGGATTGGTGGCCGGCACGGGCGGCAGCACCTCCGCGGTCTCGGGCTGCGAGCGCGGCAGGAAGCCACCCACCCGCTCGCGCACCGACGCTCGACGTCCCCGCCTCCTGAACAGGGCCGCACCCGCGACGAGCAGCAGCAACACGCAGGCGAGCGCGACGAACAGCGCCGCTGCGCTCGAGCTCCAGAACGAGTTGCTGGGATGGGGCGCGGTTATCTTGGCCGTGGTGAGTGCTGGCGACGTGTAGCTGATGTCGTAGGTCCCCGGCACGCCGTCGATGTGGATCGAGGCCGGGATGCTTCGGCCCGGGCCCTGAACCGAGTAATAGGTGATCAGGTAGGCCTGCGTCAGCCGGGATTCGACGGAGTCGAAGATCCCCCTGAGTTGGGAGAAGGGCGCCTCGTAGAACTGGCCGCCCGTGCGACTGGCCATGCCCTGAAGAGTCGGTGCGTAGAAACGGGGGCTCGGGATGCCGATGGTGAATATCCGCACGTGTGCCGCTGAGGCGGCAGCCACGAGCTGATTGAGCGTCGCCGGATCGCCTCGGTCGGCGCCGTCGGAGAGCACGATCACCGAGCCCGCCTTGATCTTCGAGCTCGCGAGCAGGTCGACGCCGGTTAGCGCCGCGTTCCACAGATGCTCGCCGTGGTGCGTGATCGTGATTGGGGCAGAGAATGCGGCCTGGATGGCGGCCGGGTTGCGCGTCATCGCCAGGAAGACCGGAGGGGAGTTGTCGGCCAGCACGAGCCCGAACTCCTGTCCTGGCGGGCGCAGTGTCGAGATGTCGCGGGAGATCGTCTCGGCGTGCCTGATTGATGCCGCGGTCGGGGTGACATCGATCACGACGACCACGCCGAAGCTGCCACCTCCTGACTGCCTGGCCGTTTGAACCTTGAGCCCGTGTACGGGCACACCGTTCTCGACGATGTGGACGTCGGAGGCGGTCAGCGCGGGGATTCCTTGACCGGAGACCAGGAGCGCGCGCTGAGGGAACTGGACTCCCCCGGCGGGGGTCACCTGGACCGACGCCCCATCAGCCGGGGCGCT
Organism: uncultured Solirubrobacterales bacterium; assembly: GCA_963704385.1. Classification (GTDB taxonomy): domain Bacteria; phylum Actinomycetota; class Thermoleophilia; order Solirubrobacterales; family Solirubrobacteraceae; genus Palsa-465. Next base: position 1,044,286 of record OY969904.1, on the reverse strand, counting down.
CAGTGCCAGTAGCGCCGCCCCGACCAGCACTGGCACCAGTCCGAGCTTTACCGCCACCCGCCGGAGCGCGAGCAAATCCCGCCAGCGGCGCGTCATGCTCACTGCCTCCGGCCGGCCGCCGGGCGGAGCGCCGTCGGCGCCGCAGCGTAGATGGCCGGAAGCCCGATCCCGCGTCGCTCGAACTTGTGCAGGAACAGCGGCCGCAGGCCGGTGCCCGACAGCTGCCCGACCACCGCCCGCTGAGACGCGGTTCCCTCGAGCTCGAAGCGATACAGGTCCTGCAGCGTGATCACGTCCGACTCCATGCCCTGCACCTCGGTGACGGTCATCACCTTGCGCGAGCCGTCGTGCAGGCGCTCGAGGTGGATCATCAGATCCAGCGCCGATGCGATCTGCTGGCGGATGGCGCGCAGGGGCAGGTCGTAGCCCGCCATCAGCACCATCGTCTCCACGCGGGCCAGGGCGTCGCGTGCGGAGTTGGCGTGCACCGTGGTCAGCGAGCCGTCGTGGCCGGTGTTCATCGCCTGGAGCATGTCGAGGGCCTCGGCTCCGCGGACCTCGCCCACGACGATCCGATCGGGTCGCATGCGCAGCGAGTTGCGCACGAGCTCACGGATTGCGACCTCGCCTTCCCCTTCCGTGTTCTTCGGCCTGTGCTCAAGGCGTAGGACGTGGCGCTGATTGAGCTGGAGCTCCGCCGCGTCCTCGATCGTGACGATCCGCTCGCTGTCGGGAATCGCCGCGGACATCGCGTTCAGCAACGTTGTCTTCCCGGCACCGGTGCCCCCGGAGATCAGCACGTTCAGCCGGGCCTGCACGCAGCGGTGCAGAAAGTCGACGGTCTCCGGGCTGAGCGTGCCAACCTTGATCATCCCGTCCATGTCGAGACGATCGGTGCCGAACTTCCGGATGGTCACGAGTGGTCCGCTGAGCGACAGCGGCGGGATGATCGCGTTGACGCGGCTGCCGTCGGGCAGCCGGGCGTCGACCATCGGCGACGCCTCGTCGATCCGCCGGCCGACCTGGGCGACGATCTTGTTCATGATCCGCCGCAGATGTGACTCGTCCCTGAAGCGCACTGTGGTCTTGTGCAGGACGCCCGCGCGCTCGATCCACACGTCGTGCGGACCGTTGATCATGACCTCGGTGATCGTCTCGTCGGCGAGCAGCCGCTCGATCGGGCCGTGGCCGAGGATGTCGTCGGTGAGCTCGTCGACCAGACGCTCGCGATCGGCGCGGGCAATGCCCGGTTCCTGGCTGAGCCGCGCCCGGACATCGGTCTTGACCCGCTCGCGCAGAGCCGGCGAGGCGATGTCCGCGTTGAAGAGCTGACGCCCGAGATCCTGGATCAGCGCCAGGTGGATCCGGTTCTTGACCTCACCGAACGGGTCCTCGGGCAGATCCACGTCAGCGTGGTCTCGTCCCGCCAGCCTCTCGCGCAAGTCCATCCCAGCCTCCTATCTCATCTGCGAAACAGCCGACCGCGCCGCTTGGCTGACGGGGCCGGGCTCGCCCCGTTCGCCGCCTGCTGGTCCTCGCCGTAGAGCCGGGCCAGCTGATGGAACGCCTTGGCCGCTTCCGAGCGTTGGCCGAGCGCCACGGGCTCCCCGCGGTTGACCGAAACCGTGATCTCGCGGTTGCTCGGCACACGCACGTCGACCTGGGCCCCGAGGATCGCGATCACGTCCTGCCCATCGATTCCGACATCGGTGTTGGCGCGGTTGAGCACCAAGCGCACGTGGCGGCGGTCGTACTCCATCCGCTCGAGCGTCTCGAGCCCGAGCTTCGTGTTCTTCAGGGCGAGCGAGTCGCGCATCGCGACCATCAGCACATCGGTCGACGCGTCCACGGCGGTGATCACCTCGGAGGTGAAGGCGGGCGGCGTGTCGATCACGACGAAGTCGTGCGTCTCGCGCAGGACGCGCAGGACCCCCCGGAGAAAGTCCGGTGTCACCAGCGCCGCCTGATCCGGGCGCACCGGCGAAAGCAGTGCCTGGGCGCCCGAAGAGTGCGTGAGCAGGAAGTCGTCGAGCTTCTCGGCATCGAGCGAACCCCCGGAGCGCACGAGGTCGTAGAGCGTCCGTTCAGGGGGCAGACCCATCATCAGACCAAGGTCGCCGAACTGTAGGTCGAGGTCGATGAGAGCAACCGAGTAGTTGGCGGTCGCGAGCGCCACTCCGAGGTTGGCCGTGACAAGGGTCTTGCCGCAGCCCCCCTTCAGTCCGAGGACACAGATCATTCGCCCCAGACCCTGGCGCGGCGCACTCGTCGCGCCCGGAGTCCGGGCCAGCGCCTTGTTGATCGTGAACTCGAGTTGGCGGGACGCGGACGGAACCAGTTCGGGATCAGCGTGCGCCGGAACGTTGAGCATGTCGTCGACCCCGTCCGCGATGGCCTGCCGGACGTACCCGTTGGCGGTGGACGGGCAGAGCAGCACCACGGGTCGTCCTGGGTGGCGCTGGTGAGCGGCCCGGACGAACTGACCGGTGTCGGAGGTGTAGTCGCTGACTGCGACGATCAGGACGTCCCCGCCTCCGGACTTGGCCTGTGTGTCCTTCTCCAGGTCGAGATAGTCGATCACGCTGAGCTTCGTTTCATCAGCCAACAGCGCCTCCACCAGCTCGCGATCGATCTCGGCGTCCATCGCCACCACGGCCTTGATCGCGCCGCCGCCCGCCGAGCGGGCCTTGATGATTTCGTCGGCCGCGGTCATCACTTCGTCGTGCTACTAGCTCCGGCGGACGAGACGGGCGCGGGGCCGGACGTGATCGAGTTGAGCGTGACAACCGAGTTTGGGTTCGGGTTGGCCGCGTTCCCGGGGCGCAGCGTCAGCCATAGCGTGCCGTTTTCCGAGGCGAAGATGACCTTCGGCGCCAGGCTGGTGTCGACGGCAAGCGTCAGATTGCCCCCCTGGTTCGAGCTCGTACCCAAACCGCCGCCACCCTCGCTGGGGGACTGGAGGACCAGAACATTGGACGCCAGCAGGCGCAGCTCCGCCCCAGCCGCGTTGTTCCCGCCCAAGCTCAGGTACACGTCGACGTAGTCGCCGGCCGCCAGGTTACCGACCAGCCCGGCGGCGCCCCCGATCGGGACCTCGACCGCCCGCTCGTTGGGTCCAAGCGTCGCTGTGACACCCGCGCCGGGGACGAAGTCGGAAGCCACGAGCTGCTGGCCGGGATAGATAGTCGTCGCGGCGACCTTTCCGATCAGCAGCCCCGAGTCGGCGAACGCGCCTGGGGTGACCTGGCGGGCCACGATCGTCGTGGGCTTGAACAGCTGCTCCTGCGCGATCGCGGCGCCCGAGGCGCCCTTCTGGATCAGGCTCGAGGCGACCAGAACCGTTGCCGGCCTGTTCCCACTGTTCGCGTTATCGCGGTACTTATTCAGCGCGTAGATGATGATCCCGAGCGCGACGAGCGCACAGATGACGGCGACCACGATCGTCCCCCTCCTGGTTGACACCAGGCCACGATTGCCGCCTACCGTTCTTTGCGTGAGTTCCGCCACTGGTGCTCCTTATCGGGTGATGATCGACACGGAGATGCCGACCGGCGCATCCTCTTCGCGCCCTGACTCCGGCGTTTGCCGCTGGTTGAAGTTCTGCACGATGTTGCCCCATCTGAGCCACGCCCATCTGCTGGTCGAGACGGGTTGGCAGTGCCCCTGAATAAGCCCCCGATCCCAGGATCGGTCTGATGTACGCCTCAACGATGGTACTCCTGTGGTTTTGAAGCGCAAGAGCCGATCTCGACCCAGCCGGCAGACCAACTGGAGCCGGCTGGGCCGAGGATCGGTGCTCGAACCCCCTGTGTTACAGGTTTGTCGCAACCGAGCTGAAGAGGCTCGAGATGCTGTTCCCGAGAAGCTTGACCGCGACGAGCGCGACGATCGCGATGAACGCAATAAGCAGTGCGTACTCGACGAACGTCTGCCCCTCCTCCTTCTGGGTAGCTGTGCTCAGCCTCAGAAGAAGCCCAGTGAAGTAGTTCAGCATGTGTGAATTTCACCCCCCTCCAATTCGTCGCGGACCCATCGGGCCCTTTTGGACGAGCCGACCACCGGCTCCGTGACGGATCGTAAGTTTGCGGGGGGGAGAGTTGAACGAGAAGAAGCTCTAGTTCCACCTAGACCAACGTCGAGTGCCCCTGAAAGCGGCGTTCGTCGCGCCTCGCCGTGAGCCCAGAGTGCCGGGCTCATGGCCGCAATCAAGTGGCCTCTCGTGGGCGTGCGAGCAGCATGGACCGAGGAACCGAGTTAGTCCGATGCGGCCGTGTCTGTGAGGGCTAGAACGACGCCGCGACGCTGCTGAACAGCGCCGAGATGCTGTCGCCGAGAAGCTGGACCGCGACGAGCGCCACCGCCGCGATGAAAGTGATGAGGAGGGCATATTCGACGAATGTCTGCCCCTCCTCACGCGCTAATGCGTCTCCCGCCATCGGTCGCGGGACGATGCGTATGTACACCGATTTGAGTCGGTTGAACGCCCGGATCATGTCATTTCCCTTCTCCCTAGATCTCAATCGACGGATCAGGAATCGTACGTCGATCTTGTGACCGAGCTACGGAAGAATCTCTAGGTTCGACCTAGACCAACGTCGAGGGTTTATGCCGTCGCGTCGGCCGGGCTGCGGAGGATCACGACCAGCGTGCCGTCGTCGTAGAGGATGCGCCGGCCCGGCTCCGCCAGGAACTGCCGGGTGCTCAATGGATCGTCCTTGGCGTCAAGCACGAGCAGTCGATATCCCCGGGCCGCCTGCTCCCAATTCCGGCCGGCGGCCAGGTACAGGATCTGCAGCCGGTGCAGGGCCGCGGCGGACAGCAGCTCGAATCGGACGTCATACGCGACCCGACCCCGCAGACTGGGGTCGCGCCATAGAAGCCAGTCCGCAACCTTCTGGTCGGCGAATACGTGCAGCGAGGGATCGGCCGCCGCCGCCGGTTCGACCGCATCCAGCACCCTCACGAGTTGCGTGGGCTCGAAGGCACGCGCGGGCCGGACGACCGTGGCGATGGCCACCAGTGCGACGATCAGAACCGCTCCCAGCGCAAGTGCGCCGTTGACCGCCGGACGCAATTGGACCCGGCTGTTCGTGCGCGCGGCCATGAGGCCCTCGAGCGAGACGCCGACGATCATCAGCGCCGCCAGCCCGAAGAACGAGACGTTGCGAACGGCGTCGATGCCGCCAATTCCGAGCGCGATTAACGCCACTCGTTCCCAGATCGTCGTCCGCTTCGGGTAGCGCCCGAAGGACCACAACGCCACCCCGCCGAGGACGAAGAACGGGATCGCGATGAACGTTGAGCTGGTGACCGCCTGCCACTCGGTCACGGCGTGCTTGAGTGCGCTGTTGAACAGCGTGGCGTGGTAGTAGGAGACGATCGAGGCGCCGTACGGCGTGACGAAGAGGCAGAGTGGGCCACCGACCGTGAGAGCCACCGGCCGTAGCCAGGCGCGGGGATGCCGCCGGAGAGCTTCTCGACGCTCCCAAACCAGCGTCAGTCCGCGCAGAGCCACCAATCCCGCTCCGAGGCTGGCGGATCCGTGCAGGTTCGCCCACAACACGAGCAGCGGCAGGCACCAGTAGACGCGTCGTGAGGGGTTCCGGCTGTCTAGGGCCAGCAGGTAGAACGTGGCCACGAACAACGGGAAGGCGAACTCCTGGGTCCGCACCTCGCCCGACGGGAGGACCAGCCAGGCGCAGATCGGCAGCAGCAGGAGGACCGTGCGAGCGCTCGCCCCGAGACGGCGAGCGCCCACGGCGGCCCCCCCCAGCGCGGAGATGATCAGTCCCACGTTCACCAACCCGACGAGCCCCAACCCTCCGAGCTGGTACTCGGCGTAGGTCAGCAGCTGGGAGAGCCACTGCTGGTCGACCCAGGTGTGGCCGAGCGTGAACACGGTCAGCGTGTCGTGGTACGGGATGCCGGTGTCCCAGACCACGCGCCCCGCCGCGAGAGCCAGCCAGGTGTCGACGCCGAACGCTCCCGGAAGTTCAGTCAGGAAGACCGCGGCCAGAGCGGCGACAGCGGCGACGACGAGGACGTCGTAGCCTCCCCGTTCGGCCAGCGCCAACCCCCGCTCTCGGAGCGAGCCCAGGCGTCGTGGGACGCCCATGGTTTGCGACGGCTCTGCCGCGACAGCCACCCGCGAGGCTTCCATCGGGTCGATCGTACGCCACCCCCCGTCGAGCGGAACGAGAAGAACCTCTAGCTCGACCTAGACCAAAGTGGGGCACGAGCACGCCCGGCCTATGCGATATCCAGGTTCCGTGCGTACAGAGTGGCGATCCTCTGCGGGCGTTCTCGCCCCAATCGCAGCGATCCTCGCCGTCGCGGCGCTTATCACGACGATCGGCGCGGATTCTCGCTGGCTGGCCGCGCTCGGCCGGATCATCGTCCAGCGCGGAGGCATACCGCGGGGGGTGCCGTTCGCGGCGGCGCCCACCGACCACTGGGAGAACGTACCCGCTCTCGCCGAGGTCGTCTTCGATTGGCTCGAGGCTGGGCTGGGCGACCGCGGTTTGATGATCGCCCAGCTCCTGGCGGTCGGCGCGGCGATGATCATTCTCGCCCGAGACGCGCTCGCGGCCGGTGCGGCTTCGTCCAGCACGGCCCGGGCGCTCCTGCTCGCGGCTGTCGGTTCGGTAGCGAGTCTCGTCATCGTCCGGGTGCAGCTGTTCTCACTGGTGCTGTTTCCCCTGCTTCTCGCGCTCCTCAGAGCCGAGGAGCGTCAGCCGTCGCGGCGAATCTGGTTTGTCATCCCGATCCTCGCGCTGTGGTCGAACCTGCACGGCGCCGCCCTGATCGGCTTGGCGGTTGCTCTCGGCTACCTACTGCTCTCGCGCTTGCGTTCTGAGCCGGGCACGACAGTCGCCGTGAGTCTGGCGGCCGGCGTGGCCCTGTGCCTGACCCCGGCCGGCGTGCACACAGTCAGCTACTACCACGGTGTTCTCACCAACGAGGCGGCCCAGCGCGGCCAGGGCCTCTGGGCTCCGTTGTCCCTCACCGCTCCGCTCGACATCGTGACGATCATGGCCGCCGTGGCCCTCATCGCGCCGCTCCGCCGAGCTCGCCCCCCGCTGTGGGAGCTCGTGGTCATGGTGGGCCTGGCAGCCGTCACGATCCACGCCAGCCGCTCGGGCGTCTGGCTCCTTTTCTTCCTCGTGGCCCCTTCGGCGGTCGCGATGCGCGCCGGACGCAGCTGGGAGCGCATCCTCCCGGTCTTGGCCGTGATCTCGGCGGGAGTGTTCGTCTACTCCGTGATCCGTGGCCCTCTGCCCAGCGGGGGCAGCCCCGCGATCATCGCCCGCGCTATCCGGCTGGCGCACGGGACCCCAATCCTCGCCCCCGACCTGCTGGCAGAGCAGGTCGCCCTGGCCGGGGGAAGGATCTGGGTCGGTAACCCGATCGACGCCTTCAGCCACCGCGACCAAGGGGTGTACCTGGACTGGCTTCAAGGGAGCCCGGGTGGGAGGCGGGCGCTGGTGGGCGTCGACTTGGTGCTTGCGACGCCCAGGAGCACGGAGCAGCGGCTAATGGCGGCGACCCGGGGGTTCGTCGTCGTGGCCGATGAGCGGACGGGGGTGCTGTACGGACGGGCGGGGGGATAGGCCGGCGTCCAATCACGGCGGGCCGGGGCGGCTCGTTACGGCTCATTTCGTCAGGATGTACAAACCCTGGCCGAGGTTGTTCTCGACGCAGGCGGTAGGAGTCGTGCCGGGCACGGCCGTCACGTACTTGACGAAATGACCGCGAGGATCCCGGTGTTGCCAGAGCCAGGGTCGTCGTCGCAACCGGAGTCAGGCCGTTCTTGGATTTAGCAGTGGATTGCTTCCCAAGCCTAAGGTGCCTTGGTGCAGGGATCGTCCTCGCTATCTCCCTCCCAACCGGTCAAATAGAGCTCGGCGAACGTGGGGCTACCCCGGGGCGCCTCGTTCGCTACTTCGTCAACACTCCGACGCAGTTGCCGAACGTGTTCTGGGTGCACTGCTGGCCGTTGCCCTCACCCCCTGGGGCGACGTACTTGATGAAGTAGCCCTCGACCTCTAGGCCCGAGACGGACGGATCGCTCGAGCACCCGTCACCGGGGAAACCGACGACGTAGAACTCGGCGAAGTTGACGATCGGCCACGGGCCGCCGGATGACAGGCTCGCGTACGGTGTGATGAACATGCTTATCAGCCGCGAGTCGTTGGAGGGGATGTCGATCGCCGTCGAGCTCGACGAGGGCCAGTTGCTCGGGCAGTAGGCGACCGTCCCGGTCGGGTTCCCATTGGCGTCCGTGTCCTGCGTGGGTCCGTTGCAGTTCGCCGCCGACCCGCAGATCCGGTAGCTGAACCCCTGCGTGACGGGACCGGTCTTGAGACCCGGCTCCGAGGCGATACAGTCAGACGGCGGCGTGGGCATCTGGCCGATGTATGTGCAGTTGGGGTCCGAGCCATGCGGATCCTGGGCGGAGCCGTTGATCACGAAGCTTCCCCCGCACCCATCCATGAGTGAGGTTCTGATCCCGGAGCCGCCGTTGTCGGGCGGGCATTGGATCAAGCCTGAGGTGCTTGAGCTGCTTCCGGTCTGGAGATGGAGCGTGATCGGCGTCCCGCCACCGACCTCGCGGTTGGTCAACTCCTCCACCCCCATGGTGAACGATAGGCCGCTATAGGTGCACACATTGCTGTCGTGCGCATCGCACGCCTCGAACGAGTTGGAGTCGACGCCGCCCTGCGCCAACGCCAGTGAGCCGACCTGGCCGGAGGTGCTCTCGTCGGCTGCGTAGGAGCGCTGCACGTCCTTCAGCCCCGCGTCGTTGCTGCCGTCGCTCGTGCCGTTATTGGTGCAGCCCCCCGTCATCTTCGTGCAGGTGACCGTCAGGTCGACCTCGTTGGAGTTCGACGTGGTTCCGTCCTGTTTTGCCGCTGGAACGGTGAGCGCCCCGCTGCCGGTGCAGCTCGTGATTCCCGGGGCTACCGACTCCCAGTAGCCGGAGTACGTACCGCTCGTCTGGTAGCAGAGCGAAGTCGTCTGGCTGCCGATCTTCGCCGTTACGGTCATGCCGGCGGGGTTGGGCGTCGAGCCGACGTCGATCTTCGCGGCGATCCCGACGCTACAGGCCGTCGGCGTGCCGCTGTTGATGTCCTCGGCGTCAGAGAAGTAGGCGTCGTTGCACGGCGCCGGCGTGACCGTCCCCGGGGTCAGCGTGAGCAACTGCACGTCCTCGATGTGCGGCTCTGTCCCCGACCCCGGCTGGCCGCCTGCCCCCGTTGTGTAGGTGTGGATGTGAAGCAGGCTCGGGCCGGGGCTCTGATCGAAGCAGAACACGCCCGCGGTGGTGCAGGTGCTCGTCATCGTGGCCGTGAGGTCGCTGCTGCTTTGGGCCAGCGCGATGATCACGCCGATATCAGGGGTGCTCGAGGGAATCGTCAGTGAGAACGCCCCGCTAGCCCACACCTCCTGGCCGAGCGAGTTGCTCGTACTTTGATCAGTGAGCGTCACCACCGGTGCTCCCGAGATCTGATCGCCGTTGTCCTCGTTGATGAAGAACGCCTCCGCGGCGTTCGGATCGTTCGTCTGAACAGCAAACGGCACGAGATTGCCGCTCTCTGACTGTTGCTGAATCTGCACGCGGGCCTGGGCGTTGATGTAGGACGGGGTTAGGAACGGTATGACCGAGGGGACGTTCGTCTCGGTCAGCTTGACGTCGATATTGCCGTCGTTGCACGGGTCGCCGTTGTACGTAAACGAGTCATTGGGGTTCCCGGGCTGATTCTCGAAGTTCTGTTGGTTGACCACCGAGAAAAGGTTGTGCCCGGTCGCGCTGTAGGTCGTCGCGGCAATGGGCGTGGACCAGACTTGGCCGTTGGCCGTGCTCCCAGGACCGTTGTAGTTCGGAGGCTCGGTTGGGCCGGCGCCACCATCGCCAGACGTCCCGTCGTACTCGTGGACGGTGTTGATCATGGTCGAGTTGGGAGCCTCGCTCGACGCGAGGGGCCCCGGCGTGGGGCACGGGTACTGGAAGTCCTGCGCCGCGGCCAGCGCGGCGGCGTCGGCCTGCGTCTGCAGATGGGTGTGATGCGTGTACCACACGGCTTGGTCGAGCACCCAGGCGGCGACGAGGATCAGGACGACGAGAAACACAGCGGTGATCGCGAGAACCTGGCCACCCTCGTCAGGGACGGCGTGCAGTCGATCGCGCGCAAAACGACTCAGCTGCATGCTGTCGCCTGGGAGTCCGACCATGGGTAGGCCGACTCGAGCCGCATCGTTGCGGTTCCGGCAATTCCCGTGTGGCCGAACGAGCTCCCGTGGAGAAGCGGCAGCGGCAGCCAGTCGTAGTCGGTGGTCACCTTGACCGTCACGGGCTCTCCGACCGCGTTATCAGGAACGCTGATGCACACGGTGGCCCCGCCGTTGGTGTTCCCCGGGTAGGTGTGGACGCCGTGCGCCCCGCCCCCATTCACGAGCTCAGGGGAGTCGATCTTCAGCTCACAGTCGATGTACGTCATCAAGTCCGTCACCGTGATGCCGTTGCAGGTCGCGTTGTTCGCACAGCACCCGCTGCCAGTGGTGTTCGCTGGCGTGAAGGACGGCAGGGCCCCAACCGCCGCGATGCGCGCGGCCTGATCGGCCACCTGGTTCTCATCGTTCCAGTAGCTAAACGCCTTGCCGAAGTCGACGATGATCAGGGCGATCGCGATCAGCACTCCTACGACAAGGGCCAGCTCGACCATCGCCTGACCTCGCTCGTCATGGCGCACACGGCCGAGAACGCATCTCAACGCCGTGCCTAACCGCTTGCGCGGACGGCCGCGCTCCCGACCGCCAACTATGCCCTCAGGCTCCATCATCCGGACCCGATCCTCATTGTAGATTGCCACCCTTCCAAGCGCCACCGATCCTGGCTCGCGCACCCAGACCCCGCGCGCCCGTGAAGTCCACCGGGCCCGCCAATGGGGGAATCCTACGCCCCGGCGGACCTGCCCTGCCGGGAAATTCGTCTAGGTGGGCCTAGACGAAAGTCGAGTGGACGGCGAGCCTCCCGTGGCCGCTGTGGCGGACCAATGGTCGAGGACCGTCGCGCCCAACCTAGACCTTCGTGGGGTATCACGTGGAGGCCCGAGACGCGACACTACGGCGCGTGGAATCGGACGGGAAGCTCGTCGTCAATCTGACACGCGGCAGCATTGTGTGCGAGAGCGTGGAGATTGCGAATCGGCCACGCCGGCGCATGCGGGGGCTGCTTGGACGCAAGTCGTTGCCGTCGGGCGAAGGGATATTCCTGCAGCCCGCGCCTTCGATCCACACGGCGTTCATGCGCTTCGCGTTCGACGCCATCTTCGTAGACGGGACGCTCCGGGTCGTGAAGGTCGTTGAGCAGCTTCCTCCCTGGCGACTGGCCTCGGCCCGGCACGCGTGGGCTGTGCTTGAGATTGCCGCCGGGGAGGTCAGGCGGAGAGGAGTGGCAATCGGAGATCAGCTAGGGGTCGTGGAGGTCACGGACAAACTGGGTGCCGTCGTGGCCAGCGCCGGCTGGGACGTCGAGACGTGGAAGGCTGGCGCAGACGAGATCGGGGGCCAGACGCCCGCCGTCGAGGACGGGCACGTCGATGGGGGAACATCCAGCGCCGCCACACCCGTGGCGGTGGACGCGGATGACTCGATCCCACAGGGCGCGAAGGTGTTGCTCGTCGGGACGGATCGTCGATTCCGCTCCGTTGCGGCGGCGTTGCTGACGCGCCGCGGGTGTGCCGTAACGCTCGGTGATCGGACGGTGAACATCGCCGACCTGGCCAGGCGCGAGGCTGCCGACGTGGTCGTCCTCGACGCAGGCGTATCGCTCACCGATGCGGCACACGGCGCCGCCCAGATCGAGACGCTCGACCCTCCCGTTGGTGTCGTCGTCGTCGGCGAGGAGGCGGAGCGAAGCCTGTCCGCGATGCCCGTCTTGCCGAAGTGGGGATCGTTCGACGCACTGTTTGGGGCGATCGAGCATGCCCGTCCGGCTCGAGCACGGAGGTCTTCGAATGGAGGCGGCGGTTAGCACGGGCGGGGTGAGCGTGGCCGAAGCCCCGTCGCCTGCCCCTGAGCTGCCCGTCCCCGGTGAGGAGCGGGCGCCGCTCGTTCGCCACCCGGTCCCGGTGGCGGTGGTCGCGACCGCCTTGGGGATTCTTGCCTACGTTGGCTATTCCAAGGTCGCGGATGGGCTCATCGCGGCGTTCATGGCCGTGGTGCTCGTCGTGCTCGGCGCGACCGACCTCGAGCGCCGAATCATCCCCAATCGCATCGTCCTGCCGGCGACGGCGATCGTTCTGGTCGCCCGGATTGCGGTCTCGCCCGGCCGATCGCTCGAATGGGTGCTCTCGGCTCTGGGCGCCGCGGTGGTCCTGTTCCTGCCCAACCTGATCAACAGCTCCGCCATCGGAATGGGCGACGTCAAGCTCGGCCTGTTCCTCGGCGCCGGCCTCGGGGTGGCGGTCGTCGGTGCGTTGATCGTCGGGTTCCTCAGCATCTTCCCCGTCGCCCTCTGGACGCTGATTCGCAAGGGCATGGCGGCTCGGAAGGCCGCCTTGCCGCTGGGGCCCTTTCTCGCTTTCGGGGGCCTGGTGGTCCTGATCGTTCCCGCGCTTTTCGGCCACGGAGCGAGCTGACGGCTTGATGCAGACGCCCGCGAACTGGTGCTCGCTCGTGGGCCTTGACTACGCGCCGGTCGATTCGGCACGGGCGGTCCTTCGCCTGCGCGGAGTGCTCGACGTCCCCATGCCCTCAGACCCCACGCTGATCGTGCGGCGACGTCCGCTCGCGACACGACATCGTGTGCTCGGGTGTGCGATCGAAGAGCCGTCCGAGAGCGGCTTGCTGTGGCTGGTCACCTTCGCCGTCCCGCTGGAGATTGTCGAGTGCCGTCGGGCGCGGTTCGCGCTGAGCGCAGGGGGCCTGCCGGCCCTCGACCTGCCGTCACCTCGGCTGGATCCGGAGTGGGCTCCGGCCGGGCTGCCGGCCAGGCGTTTCACGGTCAGCCGGGCGCGCAGGTGTCTCGTCGTGCTCGGGGCTGGCCTGGCCGTAGCGATCGGGTCCGGCGCGTTCGCCGGGGCGGCGTTTGCGGCAGCCAAAGACACGCACGCCTGGTCGCCTCCAAAGCACACGGCCTCGATCGGGACGGCGATCCGGGTCACGCGTCACAAGCGGACATTGGCCTGCAAGGACGTCCGCGTCGCTACTGCGAAGCCGGCGTCCAAGAAGCACAAACCGCGGAACCCCGCTGACGTCCCGCCCGGGTGCCTTCCGGCAACCCAGACGGCGGCGGGCAAGAACCACCACAAGCACCATGGCAAGAAGCACCACGGGACCGGGCACGCCAAGCACCAGCAAATCCCGCACGCGACGCACCCGAGCGGCGGGGTGGCGCCGGTCGCCCCGCAGACCCCCGCGCCGCACGTGGTCAAGCCGCAGAAGACCGCACCGCCGCGCCCGGCGACATCGCCGGCCGCTCCGACGGTGCCTGGGCCACAGACCGTCTGGACGACCGGGTTCACCCTGGACCCGTTCACGGCCAAGCAGCTCGAGCAGTTCTCCTCGCTGGTCGCCAACCTGGACCAACCGCCCAAGTTCCTGATCCCGATCTACAAGGCGGCGGGCAGGCGATACCGCATCCAGTGGCAGATCCTCGCCGCGATCAACGCGATCGAGACCAACTACGGCCAGGACCTGGCCGTCTCCCCCAAGGGCGCGATCGGCTGGATGCAGTTCATGCCCGGGACGTGGTTGGAGTACGGCGTCGCCATCGGGCAGCGGCACCGGCCCAACCCGTATGACCCGCGCGACGCCATCTTCAGCGCCGCCAGGTATCTGGCCGCCAACGGCGCCCCGCGCCACATCCGCCGCGCGCTCTTTGCCTACAACCACGCGCTCTGGTACGTCGACGCGGTCCTCTGGCGGGCGCAGCTGATCAGCGACCGGGCGCTGGGCAAGCGCGCCGCCGAGAACGGCTATGCGCTTCCGCTCGACGCCGTGTACATGCGCCACCTGGGACGCACTGACGACGGCGTGGACATTGAGGACGCGCCCGATGGCGCCGCGGTTTACTCGATCACGCCGGGAATCGTCACCGCCGTCGCCGACGACCCGACCGGCTTCGGGCCCAACTATCCCGTGATCCTGGTCACGAAGGGTCCGCTGGCCGGCCAGTACCTCTACTACGGCCACGTGGCCGCGAGCTTGGTCCACGTCGGCCAGCGCGTGATCGCGGGCGAGCCGATCGCCGTGATGGGGCACACGGGCGATGCCGCCTCGCTTGACCACGGCCACATCGAGATCGGCTTCTCCGACGGCTCGGGCGACCCGCTCAACCACCACGGCCTGAACCCGTGGACCCCCTCGGGCGACGCCATGCGCCACGTCTTGTTGGCGCTGTCGAAGACGTTCCACGTGTGGTCGCGGTGGCCGAGCCCCCGACCCGCGCCGCCGACCGTGAAGCCCTCCCCGCCGTTCGTCTTCCCGGTGCATCTATCCGGCGCCGCGGCCGACCTGCTCCAGCGCGATAGCGTGTAGTCACCGGCACGGGGCGCTCGGAGCCCCGCCGGCGGGCACCCGAGAGGAGCGTTAGTGGCGAGTACCACACACAGAGTCGAGACCGAGTCGAGCACGCTGCAGGATCTGGCGCGTCGGCACCTATGGATGCACTTCACGCGGTTGTCGGCCTATGCGGACCACGACATACCAATCATCGTTCGGGGCGAGGGCTGCTACGTCTACGACGAGCACGGCAAGCGGTATCTGGACGGACTGTCGGCGCTGTTCTGCGTGAACATCGGCCACGGCCGGGCGGACATCGCCCAGGCCGGCGCGGACCAGGCTCGCGAGCTCGGCTTCTTTACCAACTGGTCCTACGCGCACCCGCCGTCGATCGAGCTGGCGGCGCGGATCGCCTCGCTCGCTCCAGGCGACCTCAACCGCGTGTTCTTCACCAGCGGCGGCAGCGAGGCGGTCGAGTCGGCGCTCAAGCTCGCTCGCCAGTACTTCAAGCTCTCGGGCAAGCCCAACAAGTACAAGCTGATCGCCCGGGAGATCGCCTACCACGGCACCAGCATGGGCGCGCTCTCGGCCACCGGCGTCACCGGCCTGCGCGAGCCGTTCGAGCCCCTCACCCCCGGCGCCTCCCACGTCCCCAACACCAACACCTACCGACTCCCGCGCGGCGTGAGCGAGGCGGACCTGGTCGAGACGATCGCCGACAAGATCGAGTTCGAGGGGCCTGACACGGTCGCCGCGGTGATCCTCGAGCCGGTGCAGAACGCCGGCGGGTGCTTCACCCCACCGGAGGGCTATTTCCAGCGCGTGCGCGAGATCTGCGACGAGTACGACGTGCTCCTGATCTCCGACGAGGTGATCTGTGCCTGGGGCCGGCTCGGCGAGTGGTTCGGCTCGCACCGGTACGGCTAT
Source organism: uncultured Solirubrobacterales bacterium (assembly GCA_963704385.1). GTDB lineage: Bacteria > Actinomycetota > Thermoleophilia > Solirubrobacterales > Solirubrobacteraceae > Palsa-465. The sequence continues at coordinate 1,028,854 of OY969904.1, read as the reverse complement.
CAGCCCGATCTGATCACGACCGCCAAGGGCCTGACCAGCGCGTACGCGCCGATGGGCGCGGTGATCGCCTCGGACCGCGTGGCGGCGCCATTCCTGACCGGGAGCCACAGCTTCACCCACGGGTTCACGTTCGCCGGTCACCCGATCTGCTCGGCCGTGGCGATGGCCAACCTCGATGCGTTCGAGCGCGAGGGGATACTGGAGAACGTTCGCGCGAACGAGGGGGCCTTCCGGGCCATGCTCGATTCGCTTCGCGATCTGCCGATCGTCGGCGACGTCCGGGGAGCCGGGTACTTCCACGCCATCGAGCTGGTCAAGAACCAGGAGACCAAGGAGTCGTTCAACGACGAGGAATCCGAGACGCTCCTGCGCGGGTTCCTGTCCGGCGAGCTCTACCGGCGCGGGCTCATCTGCCGCGCCGATGACCGGGGCGATCCCGTGATCCAGCTGTCGCCGCCGCTGATCGCCGGCCCCGAGCAGTTCGAGGAGATCGAGCAGATCCTGCGGCCGGTGCTGACTGAGGCGTCGGAGCGCATGCGGGTCTACCACGATCGGCACCCGCAGGGCTATGTCGAGCGGCGAGGGACGTGAGGTGTTGCCATGAAGGTCGGGGTCCCCACCGAAGTCAAGTCAGACGAGTACCGAGTCGCGCTCACCCCCGCGGGCGTGCGCGAGCTGACCGACGTCGGGCACGAGGTCTACGTCCAGAGCGGCGCCGGGCTGGGTTCTGGAATCGCCGACGAGGCCTACGCGGCCCAGGGTGCGGCGGTCGTTCCCAACGCCGACGAGCTGTTCGGGGCCGCGGAGCTGATCGTCAAGGTCAAGGAGCCCCAGCCGGAGGAGGTGGGTCGGCTCGAGTCACGGCACACCCTGTTCACCTACCTGCATCTCGCCGCTGAGCCCGAGTTGACCCGGGGGCTGATGGCCTCGGGCGCGACCTGCATCGCCTATGAGACGGTCGAGGACGCGCGCGGACGGTTGCCGCTTCTGGCTCCGATGTCGGAGGTGGCCGGCAAGATCGCCACCCAGGCCGGGGCGTTCATGCTCGAGAAGCCCCTCGGGGGCCGCGGCATCCTGCTCGGTGGAGTCCCCGGAGTCGCCGCCGCGAGCGTGATGGTCATCGGTGGCGGCGTGGTTGGGATGAACGCGGCGTTCATCGCCATCGGCATGGAAGCGACCGTATACGTGTTCGACCGCAACCTCGATCGCCTGCGCGAGCTGGACGTCTCGTTCGGAGGTCGCGCCGACACGTGCTTCGCCACCACCCTGTCGATCGAGGAGCGCCTACCCGACGTTGACCTCGTCATCGGCGCGGTCCTCGTGCACGGCGCCCGGGCTCCGCACGTGATCACCCGCTCGCAGCTCGGCCTGATGAAGCAGCACGCCGTCCTCGTCGACGTCTCGATCGATCAGGGCGGGTGCTTTGAGACCTCGCGGCCCACGACGCACTCGGACCCGACCTACGAGGTGGACGGGATCACCCACTACTGCGTCACGAACATGCCGGGCGCGGTCCCGGTGACCTCGACCTACGCACTCACCAACGCGACGATGCCGTACGTGCTCCACCTGGCCTTGGCCGGCGTGGCCGGGGCGATCGCCGAGAACCCGGGCCTCAAGCTCGGGGTCAACGTGGCCTCCGGACAGGTCACCTACGAACCCGTAGCCGAAGCGGTCGGGGTGCCGTACGTCCCCGTGGACGAGGCGCTGGCCGCCGCGGTCGCGAGGTAGGGCTAGAGGTCTCAAGCGGCGAGTCCCGGAACCAGGTCTTCAGCACCGCCCCCGCCCGGCCCCCGGAGCTTGTTTCACCGTTGAGATTCCGCGGAAACGCGCGTTTGCTAACTGGCTGCCGCGGGTTGTAGCGCCTGCCCGGGCAGCCCGCGTTTGCGGGTGATGACGGTCAGTGCGAGCGCGGTCAGGTTGTAGACGGCGTGCAGGACGAACACGGCGACGATGCCGTCGAGCATGTAGAGCTCGACGAGGGCGGCGCCGACGATCATCAGGTAGATCGTCATGCGGATGCTGACCAGCGAGAAGAGGTGGAAGAGTCCGAAGGCGATCGTCCCCCAGAGCAGTCCGCGTACCCAGTTGGTCGTCCCGAAGCGGAACAGCCACTCCTCGATCAGGGCCAGAAACGGCATGCAGAAGGCGAGCACCGCCACGTAGGGCGCCCAGACCCAGCGCATCCGGATCGGGAGCAGCATGATGTTTGCCTTGACGTGGAAGGGCGACCACTCGAGCCAGCGGCGGTCCAGCGACTGCAGCCGCTTGTTGAACTGCACGCCGAACAGGAGCAGCAGCGGGGCAAGCAGCACGGGCAACGTGTAGCGCCCGCTAAACACGGCCTGGACCAGGAGGGTGGCCGCTCGCAGGAAGTCGGTCACCACGTTCGGCCTCGTCGTCCAGAGCGCGCCTTACCGTCCATGCTCTTAACGACACCGGCGGCGCCCGGACCTTTCGGCACAATCGCAACTATTTACGAACTTCTTCTGAACGCCCCCGGCGGTCAGCCGCGGGCGCTCATTCCTGGGGCTGAGCGCGCGAGGCCTGGGCCGCCGCCGCGGCCCCCTCCGGGACCGTGGGCGCGTGGCGCTCGGCAGCGCGGCCCATCGCCGAGGGCCACCAGTTCCAGCGCCCGAGCAGGATCACCGTGGCGGGGACCAGCAGGGTGCGGACGAGGAAGGTGTCCATCAGGATCCCCACGGCCAGGCCGACGCCGATCGCGCGGAGCTGGGTGGACTGAGCCCCGGTGCCGGCGGTGGCCGCCAGCACGGCGAAGGTGCCGCCGAGGATCAGCCCCGCGGAGGTGATCGTCGTGCCCGTCCGCCCGACCGCCTTGACGACCGCCTCCCGCAGCGGCATGGTGCGGGCCTCCTCGCGGATCCGGGTCATCACCAGGATGTTGTAGTCCTCGCCCAGGGCGAGCAGGAAGATGAACATCAGGAAGGGCAGGAAGAAGCTGATCCCGCTCTCTCCGGCGATATCGATGAAGATGATCGTGGCCAGTCCGAGCGCCGCCAGGTAGGAGATGACGACGCTGGCGATGAGGTACAGCGGGGCGATGAGGCTTCGCAGGACGAGCGCCAGCACCAGCCCGATGGCGAGGACGGCGATCGGGATGATCGTCTTCAGATCGTGGTTGGCCCTGGTCGAGATGTCGTAGGAGGCCGCGGCCTGTCCGGCCACGCCGCTGGCCGTGGCGCCCGAGCGCGCGCCCGCGTCCGCGACGACCACGCGTATCGACGGTGTGGCGTTCATCGCCGCGGTCGACTGCTGCGTGCCGGCCTTCAGGCTGGCTTCGAACTGGACGATGCGGCCGTCGGATGAGACGAACTCGGCCGAGGCCCGGTAGGCGCCGTATTCGGCCGACGGGACGTTCACGCCGGCGGGTTCGACGACTGGGAGGCCGGACGGCGGTCCGAGCACCGCATGCAGGTGCGTGTACTCGGCCGGCGTGAGCGTGGAACCGCTGGCGTCGAGGGGCCCGGCCAGGGAGGTGAACTTGCCCGAGGACTCCAGCGAGGACTGCGCGCTCGTGACCTGGGCCGGTTGCTCAAATACGGGTCGGGGATAGGAGAAAACCAGGTTGGCGGGGTTGCTGGTCGTCTGCGGGAAATGCTGGGCCAGGGCGGCGTTGCCGGCGGCGGCATCGGAGCCGGATGGCGCGCTGGTCGCGCCGCCGAAGCCCGAGGAGCTGTAGCCGAGGGCGCCGGCGGCCAAGGCCAGGAACGCGATCAGCCCGATGGCCAGCGTCCACCCCGGGCGGCGGATCAGCCGGCTGGCGACCCGACCCCACCTGCCCTCGGTCTGCTGGCCGGCCGAGATCTTCGCCGGCCAGAAGGCTCGTCGGCCCAGCAGGGCGAGCATGGCCGGAAGCAAGGTCAGCCCCAGCACGAGCATCACCGCCACCCCGATGGCCAGCGGGATGGCGAGGTCGCGGTAGAAGGCGAAGGTCGCGAACAGCAGTGTCAGCAGGGCCAGAATCACCGTCGCGGCGGAGGCGCTGATCGATTCGCCGACCCGCACGAGTGCGTGGCGAACGGCCTCGTGCGAGCTGCGGCCGGTGCGTAGCTCCTCGCGCACCCGGAAGACCAGGAACAGGCCGTAGTCGGTTCCGGCGCCGAGGAGCAGAACGATTAGCAGGACCTGGGTGATCTCCGAGATCTTGAGTCCGTGGGCGCCGAGCTCCCCGATGATCCGCATCGAGATCAAGAGCGCCAGGGCGCTGGGGATCAGCGTCACGACCGCGGCGACCGGCGATCGGAACACGAACAGCAGCAGGAGGATGATGAACAGGATCGAGAACAGCTGCAGCTGCTTACCGGAACGGTTCGAGCTCGCCTGATTGGCGACCAGGGTGGCCACCTCCCCGGCCAGGTGAAGCTGGAGTCCGGCCGGAGCGTTGACCTTGGTGAACGTGCCCTCGAGGTCGTTCACGACCGCCTTGGCCGCATTGACATCGAACCCGTTGAGGGCCACCCGGACCCGCAGCTGGGCCGCCTCGCCATCCTTGGAGACACCGAGCACGCGCACCGACTGGACGTCCTTGACGCCCTTGACCGTGGTCGCGAGTCGAGCGATCGCCGCCTCGTCGGACGTGGTCAGGCCGCTCGGGCGGGTGGCCACGATCACGATCTGAGCTGACTTGCCGGCCCCGCCGAGGAGGGGAGCGGCCAGGTTCGCGGCCTTCGTGCTCGGCGCGCTCGAAGACAGGAAGGCGCTGTTGTTGTTGTTGACCTCACTGCCCAGTGACGGGAGCGCGCCGCTGAGGATGACCGCCACGGCGAGCACGGCGACGACCACCAGCCACCGCAGGCGGACGACCAGCCGGGCGAGGGCGTCATAGATGGCGTCGGCGGAAATGGACATCAGTGGGTTGCGAGGTAGGCGACGTCGGCCCCGTCCCCGCCGCGAAGCGTGAACGTTAAACCTAAGACGAAGCCAAAAATGCCAAATCCGGCGGCCGTCAGCGCGGCGGGGGTCGCGGGGCGGTTGCTCATGCCCGTCACCGTACGGAGCGGGACGGCGAGCCGAAACCCCACGGAGGGGGAATCCCGGTCATCCCTCGGGGCTAGCTTCAATCCCCCCGCAGGGGGACGAGCGGACGGGTGTGCGGCGCTACGCTCCGCTCGCTGTGTCGGTAGCGAGAGCGTGGCGAGCACCGTTGGCGTCTCGGCAGGGCTCCGAGAAGCTCGTGGACGTGGCGCTGGCCACGGCGGCGTTCGCCGGCTCGCTGATCGTGTTCGGGCACGGTTCCTCGGGAGCGGAGCGACGGCTCGACGTGCTCGGGGTGGTGCTCGCCGCTTGCGCGTCGATGCCGCTCGTCGTCTGGCGACGCGCGCCGCTTGGCGTGTTCGTCGGGACGACGCTGGCCAGCGCGACCTCGATGATCCTCGGATACCCCGGCGGACCGCCGATCGGCCCGACCGTGGCCCTGTTCCTGCTGGCCACGAGCCGTGACGAGCGCCATCCGTGGACGCCGCGCACGACGGGAGCCGTGGTGGGCTTGTTTGCCCTGCACTTCACCGCCTTCGGGATTGGACACGGCTCCATGCCGTCGACCGAGCTGGCCGTCGGGGCCCTGGTCTGGGCCCTGGCCTGGTTCGCCGGCGATCGGCTGCGGCTCCGCAGGGTGCAGATCGCCGCGCTCGAGCAGCGTGCGACCCTGGCTGAGGAGGCGGCCCAACGCGAGCGGCGGCTGGCCGCCGCCGAGGAGCGTGCCCGCATCGCCCGTGACCTCCACGACTCCGCCGGGCACGCGATCAACGTGATCGCCGTGCATGCGGGCGCCGCTCGGTTGCTGCTGGACCATGATCCGGCAGGCTCCCTGGCAGCCTTGGAGACGATCGAGCAGGTCGCGCGCCAGACCGGGGGAGAGATCGACCAGATCGTCCGCAGCCTCCGCGCGGACGATGGCCCGAACGCGACGAGCGTCGAGACTCCGCCCGGACTGGCCGCGCTCGATCCGCTCGTCTCCCAGCATGCCGGGGCCGGGCTGGCCGTGACCGTCAAGCGGGTCGGCGAGCGCCGCCCGCTCGGCGGGGCGCTCGACCAGGCGGCCTACCGGATTCTCCAAGAGGCTCTGACCAACGCGGCCAGGCACGGATCCGGTGAGGCAGAGGTGCAGGTGGCGTTCGGCGCACGGGCGCTCGAGCTGACTGTGACCAACTCCGCGAACGGTCGCGCGGCGGGGCGTGAGGACAGCGGCGGACACGGCCTGGTCGGGATGCGCGAGCGAGCGGCGATGCTCGGCGGCGAGCTCGACGCCGAGCGGGTCAACGGACGGTTTCTGCTCCGAGCGCGCCTTCCCTACCGAGGTGCTTGACGTGCCGCGCGTCCTGATCGCCGACGACGAGGAGCTGATGCGCGCCGGCCTGGCCGCGGTCCTTTCGAGCGACAGCGCGATCGAGGTGGTGGGCCAAGCTGAGACCGGCCGGCAAGCGGTCGAGCGGGCCCGGCGGCTGGCGCCCGACGTCGTGCTGATGGACGTCCGCATGCCGGACATGGACGGGATCGCGGCGACCGAGAAGCTGTCCGAGCAGATGTCGCGCAGCAAGGTGCTGATCCTGACGACCTTCGAGCAGGACGAGTACGTCTTCGGTGCCCTCCGCGCCGGTGCCTCCGGCTTCCTGCTCAAGCGGACGCGCCCGGAGGAGCTGATCGCCGCGGTCCACACCGTGGCCGCCGGGGAGGCCCTGCTATCGCCCTCGGTGACCCGCCGGGTGATCGACCACGTTGCGGTCCGGCAGGGTCCGGCCGGCGCCGACAGTCCGGCGCTCGAGGAGCTCACCCCGCGCGAGCGCGAGGTGCTCGAGCTGATCGCTCAGGGCCTGTCGAATGCCGAAATCGCGTCGAATCTGACGATCGAGGAATCGACGGTCAAGACCCACGTCAAGCGAATCCTGATGAAGCTGGACCTGCGCGACCGGGTCCAGGCGGTGATCTTCGCCTACGAGACCGGCCTGGCGCGGCGATGAGGGCCGGCGACCGGGTCGCGCTCGCGGCGAGCAGCGAGCGGACGCGAGCTCGCGCCTTTGCATTCCAGCGGCGGACGCTCGAGCTGGTCGCCGAGGAGATGCGGCCGATCGAGGCGGGTTGGCTGATCCGCAAGCCCGCGCTCCCGCTCGTGTGGAACCTGAACGAGGTCCGGGTCACGCGGCCGATCGACTACGTCGAGGCCCTGAGGCTCGCCGATGAGCACCTCGGTGAGCTGCCGTATCGACAGCTCGTCGTGGAGGATCAGCCCAGCGGCTGGCGCCTGGAGGCGGCGTTCCGCGCCGATGGCTGGCGGGTTGAGCGTGAGGTCACGATGGCGCTCGTACGCGGACCCGACCGAGAGGTCGATACGGACCGCGTGCGCGACGCCGGCGAGGATGCCGCGCTCGCTCTGATGGCCCGCTGGGCCGACGAGGACCTGGTCGCCGGGTCGCCGGAGGGCAGGCGCCAGCTCGCCGAGTTCAACCGTCTGGCCTGGCGGGCACGGGGCGCCCGGCGCTTTGGTGTGACCGGCGCGGGCGGCGCGCTGGCGGCGATCACCATGCTCTTCTCGGACGGCTCGACCGCCCAGGTCGAGGACGTCTACACGGTGCCCGAGGAGCGAGGGCGCGGATTCGCCCGAGCGCTGGTCACCCACGCGGCCGCCCTGGCCCATAACGCCGGTCATGAGCTGACGTTCATCGTCGCCGACGACAACGACTGGCCCCGAGAGCTGTACGGCCGGATCGGGTTTGAGCCGATCGGTCACGCGTGGCTGTTTCACCGGGGGCGGCACGCCGGGTGAGACGCGTGCCGGTGGCCGGGTCGCGATCGCGGCCCCTGCTACGCTGCGGACCGCATGCCCACCACCAGTCAGCTCATTCGCAAGGGCCGCGTAGCCCCCAAGAAGAAGCTCGCCACCCCCGGACTCAAGTCCGGCAAGGGACGCAAGAAGCGAGTCGCGGCGCCCCAGCGTCGCGGGGTCTGCACGCGCGTGTACACGACCACGCCGAAGAAGCCCAATTCCGCGCTTCGGAAGGTGGCTCGCGTCCGCCTGACCAACGGCCTCGAGGTCGGCGCCTACATACCCGGCGAGGGTCACAACCTCCAGGAGCACTCCGTGGTGCTGGTCCGCGGCGGACGGGTCAAGGACCTGCCGGGCTTTCGTTACAAGGTGATCCGCGGCACCCTGGACGCCGCCGGCGTCGGCGACCGTAAGAAGGCCCGCTCGCAATACGGCGTGAAGGCCAAGTGAGAACCCGCTAGTGCCCCGCCGCGCAGCCGCTTCGATCAGGCCGATCCCGCCTGATCCCGTTCATCACAACCGGCTCGTTCAACAGATCATCAACAAGGTGATGCTCGACGGCAAGAAGTCGGTGGCCGAGCAGATCGTCTACGACGCCCTGGCCATCATCGCCGAACGCACCGGCCGCGAGCCGGTCGAGGAGTCGAGGGCGGCATCAAGGCCCTCACCCCGGTGCTCGAGGTCCGCTCGCGCCGCGTCGGCGGCGCCACCTACCAGGTCCCGGTCGAGGTGCCCGCTCGCCGGGCCCGCACGCTGGCCGTCCGCTGGCTCGTCCACTTCGCCCGCCAGCGCCGCGAGAAGTCGATGGCCCAGCGCCTGGCCCACGAGCTTCTAGATGCCCAGCAGCAGCAAGGCAACGCCTTCAAGCGCAAGGACGACATCTACCGTATGGCCCAGGCGAACAAGGCGTTCGCCCACTATCGCTGGTAGCGCGGCCGAGTCCCCCATGAAATAAGGGGGCAGGTCGGGGCATCGGTCGCTGCGGTCAAGGGCCTGTCAACGATCCGCACGTCAGGAACGTCTATCGGCGGCGGCCGAGCCTGGCATCGCGCGCCTCGATGCCGGCGCCGATCTTGTCGGAGCGCTGCCGCAGGGTCCTGACCACTTGACGCAGGCTGTCTTCGCTGATGTGGCGTGCCCTTCGGCGTCGGAGCCCTTCCGCCAGTTGCTCGAGGTGTCGGCGTAGCTCCGAGTTCCGCGGGAGCGCCGAGGCAGAGCGCTCGAACGCTTCGGCGACTTCCGCGGTGGGGATCGTGCCCGCGTGCTGGTCGATCAACGCCTGTAGCGCCAGTTGCAGCCGGCGGGAGGCCTCGAGTTCGCGGAGTCGGCGCTCGTGGGGCGTCATACGGAAACCGGCTGCGTGAGGTGCGCCGCTACCGTCTCGGCGGCCATCTCGTCGGACATGCCGAGGCGGAAGGAGAGGACTGAATGACCCGGACCTTGGAGGAGCGGATTGCGCGAGATTATCGGGGAGGTTGAGTACGTCTCGATAGTCGGGCTCGCCCGGCCACGTCGGCGATTCGGCCAGAACTATGGCGTTTCGCCGTCACCCCCCGACGGTAAAATGCCAACGTTCGCGACGCTGCCGGGCGACCGAGGCCGTTCGCCCCATGCGCGGCGCCGAACCCAACTTCAGGTCGCGCTCGCGCGGCGCAGGCGCTGGGCCATCACGCTCATCACCAGATGGGCGAAGTAGGGCGTCTCGTGGACGAGCACCCAGAAGGTCCGCACTGGGATCTCGACCAGCTCGGCGTCGGTGGCGGCCGCGGCGGTCAGAGCCCGAGGCTCGCTCTCGATCAGCGCCATCTCGCCGAACAGCGACGGGGCGTCGACGGTGTCGACCACATGGTCTCCGTTCTTCAGGGCCACCGAGCCGGAGTGGACGATGAACATCGTCGTGCCGCGGTCGCCCTTGGCAAACACCACCTCTCCGGCCGCGACGCTCCGATGCGTTCCGGCTCGCGAGAGCAACTCATACAGCTCCTCGGTGCTTCGGATCGCTGACACCCGGTTCCTCCTGGTCCCTACTTCGGTGGCGGGACGGATCATAAGCGTGTCGGGCGACGAGACACCATGGCCCCCGGGGCCGGGCCGGCTGTCCAGTGATCCGCCGTCCGGCGAGCAATTCCGCGAGGGCTGCCCACCACACGGGACCGGGGGCTGCAGTGGGACAACCCTCGCAGGTGTGAATGTATCGGCGAGTGGGTGCGGCCTGAGCCGGTTGTCAGGATCCGGACATAAGGAGGCTCTTAGCCGGGCTGCGGATGGTCCCGCGCGCCCCCCGCCTCCGCCGTCCCCGACGCCCGCTCGGCCCCCGCCGCCCCCGGCGGCCCGAGCATCAGGAACCCCAATCCGCACGTGGCGATCAGCAGCACGGCGCCCAGCGTCTCCATGTACAGGCCCGCGCTGGCGGTCGACCTGGCGTTGACGTAATGGGTGGTGGCGGATCCGGCCAGGCCGGACGCCTGGGCGTCGGGCAGATCGCCGAGCAGGGCGATCAGCAGGGCGACGAGACCGACCAGGCCGATGGCCAAAAGGGCCGGGCGACTGCCCTGGCGCACGAAGGCGACGGCCAGCCCGGCGGCCAGCAGCCCGAGCAGGCCCAGAGCGTAGGCGTGATTCGTCCCGCCGGTGACCGACTTGATCGGCGCGTGGAAGGTGGCCACGTGCACCTGGTAGAGGGTGGTGAACTCGGCCACGATCAACAGGAGCGAGCCGAGCAGGGCGCCGGCCAGGATCAGTCCGCCGACGCCGCCGCCGAGCGCCTCCTGGCGACCCGGCAATCGACCGGTGGATCGACGGGATATTCGCGGGGAATTACCCTCTCGACGGGCCTCGCCAGGCGGGCTGGAGGCCCCCGGGCCTCTGCTATATTCGTTACTACTTGCCCCGGGCGCGGCGCTCATGCGTGCTCGCTCCCGGGAGCGGAAGAATCCAGCAATGGAGCAGACTCCGTAACAACTCGTCCCGTCCCGACACCCGCGTCGTGAACGGGCCCGGTGGGCCCTTTTTCATGTCCGCAGGTCAGCGAGGGCGCCCAACCAGAACCCCAAGCACCCCCACCAGCAGAACAGAATTCCATGCCTCGCACGTTCAGCCTCGACAAGATTCGAAACATAGGGATCATGGCGCACATCGACGCCGGTAAGACGACGACGACCGAGCGCATCCTTTATTACACCGGGCGGACCTACAAGATGGGGGAGGTTCACGAGGGCGCGGCGGTGATGGACTGGATGGCCCAGGAGCAGGAGCGGGGCATCACGATCACCTCCGCGGCCACCACGACCCAGTGGAACGACCACCGGATCAACATCATCGACACCCCCGGCCACGTCGACTTCACCGTCGAGGTGGAGCGGTCGCTGCGCGTCCTGGACGGCGCCATCGCTCTGTTCGACTCGGTGGCCGGCGTGGAGCCGCAGTCCGAGACTGTCTGGCGCCAGGCCGACAAGTACCACGTGCCGCGGATCGCGTACATCAACAAGATGGACCGGATCGGTGCCGACTTCGAGCGCGGCGTGCAGACGATGATCGACCGCCTCGGCGCCCACCCGGTGCCGATCCAGCTGCCGATCGGCGTCGAGTCGGACTTCCGCGGGGTCGTCGACCTGGTCCGGATGAAGGCGATCGTCTACAAGGACGAGCTCGGCAAGGACCAGGACATCGTCGAGATCCCCCCGGAGCTCGCCGACGCGGCGGCAAAGGCGCGCGAGCACCTGCTCGAGGAGGTCTCCCACTACGACGACGAGCTGCTCGAGCTGATCGTCGAGGAGCGCGAGATCCCGGTCGATCGGCTTAAGGCGGCCATCCGCAAGGCCACGCTGGCCATCCGGCTGACGCCGGTGCTCTGCGGCTCGAGCTTCAAGAACAAGGGCGTGCAGCCGTTGCTGGACGCCGTGATCGACTACCTCCCGAGCCCGCTCGACGTACCCCCGGTCGAGGGGATCGAGCCGACCAAGGCATCGGAGAACGGCGGCGGCCGGCCGTCCGTGCGCCACGCCGATGACACCGAGCCGTTCGCGGCCCTGGCCTTCAAGATCATGGCCGACCCCTACGTGGGCAAGCTGACCTATTTCCGTGTCTACTCGGGCCGGCTCGAGGCGGGGTCGCGGATCCTGAACGTCGCGACCGGCCGCACCGAGCGGATCGGCCGGATCCTGATGATGCACGCCAACGAGCGCGAGGAGGTCCCGGAGATCCACGCCGGCGATATCGCGGCCGCGGTCGGGATCAAGCAGGTAGCGACCGGCGACACCCTGGCCGCACCGGACAAGCCGATCCGCCTGGAGACGATCGTGTTCCCCGAGCCGGTCATCAAGGTGGCGATCGAGCCCAAGACCAAGGCCGACCAGGAGAAGATGTCCACCGCCCTCGGCCGCCTGGCCGAGGAGGACCCGACCTTCCAGGTCCGCACCAACGATGAGACAGGTCAGACCGAGATCTCCGGAATGGGCGAGCTGCACCTCGAGGTCCTGGTCGACCGGATGCTCCGGGAGTACAAGGTCGACGCCAACGTCGGCCGACCGCAGGTCTCCTATCGCGAGACCGTGCGCGGGACGGCCGAGCACGTCGAGGGCCGGTTCGTACGGCAGACGGGCGGCGCCGGGCAGTACGGGATCGTCTACATCGACATCGAGCCGGCACCGGGCGAGGGCTTTGACTTCGTCAACAAGGTCAAGGGCGGCGCCATCCCGACCGAGTTCATCCCCGCGGTCGAGAAGGGCATCGAGGAGGCGACCGAGAATGGTCCCCGCGCCGGCTACCCGATGGTCGACATACGGGTCACGCTGACCGACGGCAAGTATCACGACACCGACTCCTCCGAGCTGGCCTTCAAGGTGGCAGGCTCGCTGGCACTGAAGGAGGCGGCGGCCCGGGCCAAGCCCGTCCTGCTCGAGCCGGTGTTCGCGGTCGAGGTGGTCACGCCCGAGGAGTTCATGGGCGACGTGATCGGCGACCTCAACCGGCGGCGCGGACACGTGGCCGGGATGGAGCAGCGCGGCAACGCGCAGGTGATCACCGCGTACGTGCCGCTGGCCGAGATGTTCGGCTATGCGACCGACGTGCGGTCAACGACCCAGGGCCGGGCGACCTACACCATGCAGTTCGAGCGCTACGACGAAGTGCCGGCCAACATCGCGGAGAGGGTGGTCGGCGAACTGCAGCCGGCCTAGGCGCATACCATCACCCGCAGACGGAAGACGATAGATTCTCTAGGTTCGCCTGAAAACGAACGACACCCCTTAAGAACGAAGGAGCAACACCAAAGTGGCCAAGGCCAAGTTTGAGCGCGACAAGCCTCACGTCAACGTCGGGACCATCGGTCACATCGACCATGGCAAGACCACGCTCACCGCTGCCATCACGAAGGTGCTGAACGAGAAGTACGGCGGCACCGAGGTGCGGTCGTTCGAATCGATCGACAACGCTCCTGAGGAGAAGGCGCGCGGCATTACGATCGCCACCTCGCACGTCGAGTACCAGACCCCCAACCGTCACTACGCCCACGTCGACTGCCCCGGTCACGCGGACTACGTCAAGAACATGATCACCGGCGCCGCTCAGATGGACGGCGCCATCCTGGTCGTGTCGGCGGCCGACGGCCCGATGCCCCAGACCCGCGAGCACATCCTGCTCGCCCGCCAGGTCGGCGTCCCCTACATCGTCGTGTTCCTCAACAAGGTGGACATGGTCGACGACCCCGAGCTGCTCGAGCTGGTCGAGGTCGAGGTCCGCGAGCTTCTGTCCCAGTACGAGTTCCCGGGCGACGACATTCCGGTGGTGACCGGGTCAGCGCTGAAGGCGCTGGAGGGCGACGAGGAGAACGAGGGCAAGATCCTCGAGCTCGCCGAGACGCTCGATACCTACATCCCCGAGCCCGTCCGTGACCTCGACAAGCCGTTCCTGATGCCGGTCGAGGACGTGTTCTCGATCACCGGCCGCGGCACGGTGGCCACGGGGCGGATCGAGCAGGGAATCATCAAGACCAGCGAGACCGTCGAGATCGTCGGCATCAAGGACACCAGCTCCACCGTCGTGACCGGCGTCGAGATGTTCCGCAAGATCCTCGACGAGGGCCGCGCCGGCGACAACGTCGGCTGCCTGCTGCGCGGCGTCAAGCGCGAGGAGATCGAGCGCGGCCAGGTCCTGGCCAAGCCAAAGTCGATCACCCCCCACACCAAGTTCAAGTCCGAGGTCTACGTCCTGAAGAAGGAGGAGGGCGGCCGCCACACGCCGTTCTTCTCGGGCTACCGGCCTCAGTTCTACTTCCGCACCACCGACGTCACGGGCGTGGCCCATCTCCCGGAAGGCACGGAGATGGTCATGCCGGGTGACAACGTCCAGATGGAGATCGAGCTGATCCAGCCGATCGCCATGGACCAGGGACTGCGGTTCGCGATCCGCGAGGGCGGCCGGACGGTCGGCTCGGGGATCGTGACCGAGGTCATTCAGTAGTTACTGGGCCGCGCTAGGACCGGGGCTCCCACCCACCCAGCGCGGCCTTTTTGTTCGAGATACGACCGTTTGCAGCGGGCCCCGGAGCCCGGGGCCCGCATCGCTGCTATGGCAACAATTGCGCAGAACAAAATTCGGATAAGGCTGAAGTCCTACGACCACACGGCGATCGAGACCGCGGCCAAGGAGATCGTCGAGACGGCGACGCGCACCGGCGCGACCGTATCCGGCCCCGTGCCGCTGCCCACGGAGAAGAACGTCTACTGCGTGATCCGCTCACCGTTCAAGGACAAGGACTCGCGTGAGCACTTCGAGATCCGCACCCACAAGCGACTGATCGACATCCACCAGCCGACGCCCAAGACGGTCGACTCGCTCCAGCGCCTCGACCACCTCCCGGCCGGCGTGGATATCGAGATCCGCCTGGCCTCGTGAAGCAGCTGATGGCCGCGATCCTCGCCAAGAAGCTCGGTATGACCCAGCGGTTCGGGGAGGACGGCCGGGTCGAGCGCGTCACCGTGCTCGAAGCCGGCCCGTGTCCGGTGACCGCCATCCGCACGGTCGAGCGCGACGGGTACGAGGCGGTCCAGCTGGCCTTCGGGCCGTGCAAGGAGAAGGCATTGACCAAGGGGCAGCTCGGTCACCTCAAGAAGGCCGACGCCTCGCCCCACCGCCACATCGTCGAGTTCCGCGACGAGGTCGGCGAGCTCCTGATGGGTCAGACCGTCACCGTCGAGGCGTTCGCGCCCGGTGACCAGGTCAAGGTGTCCGGCGCCTCCAAGGGCAAGGGCTTCCAGGGCACGATCAAGCGCCACAACTTCAAGCGCGGGCCTGCCTCTCATGGCTCTCACAACGTCCGTGCGCCGGGATCGATCGGGGCCTCGGCCACCCCCTCGCGCGTGTTCAAGGGTCTGCGCGGCCCCGGCAGGATGGGGGGCGGTCGCGTGACGCAACGCGGGCTGACCGTCGTGGAGGTTCTCCCGGAGCAGAACCTGATGCTGCTGCGCGGGGCCGTCCCGGGGGCCCGTGGAGCCACCGTGGAGGTCCGGTCCGATGCCTAGGAAGGCCCCAAAGCTCGGGGGCGGAACCGTGGCGCTCGATCCGGGCGCGTTCGAGTCGCCGTTCAACATGGCGCTCGTGCACGAGTCGGTGCGGGCCGAGCTGGCGGCCCGGCGGCGGGGCACGGCGGCCACCAAGACGCGCGGGATGGTGTCCGGGGGCGGCGCCAAGCCGTGGCGGCAGAAGGGCACCGGGCGCGCCCGCGCCGGATCCTCGCGCTCACCACTGTGGGCCGGGGGCGGCACCACTTTCGGCCCCACCCCGCGCCATTACACCTTCAAGGTCAACCGCAAGGAGCGCCGAGCCGCGCTGCGCAGCGCCCTCTCGCTCCACGCCGAGCGCGAGTCGCTGGCCGTGTTCGACGCCGGCGCCTTCGAGGCGCCCTCGACGGCTCAGGCCGTCGGGCTGCTTCGGGAATGGAGCCCGCCCACCCCGGCCGACCCGACGCTGGTCGTGCTGAGCTCCGACGAGGACGCGGCGGGCAAGTCGTTTCGCAACATCGTCCGCGTGCTGGCGCTGCCGGTCGACGACGTCGGCGTGGCCGACGTGGTCTGGGCGGCCTCGCTGCTCGTCTCCGAGGCGGCGCTCCCCGCCCTGGTGGCCCGGACCGCCGCACCCCGCTCGAGCGAGGAGGCGGCGGCCTGATGGAGCCCACGCAGGTGATCATCCGCCCGGTCATCTCCGAGAAGACGTTCGCGCTGGCCGAGGCTGGCAAGTACACCTTCCGGGTCCACGACCAGGCCCACAAGACCGAGGTCCGGCAGGCGATCGAGGCGCTGTTCGACGTCGGCGTGGTCGAGGTCCGGACGGCCTGGGTCAAGACCAAGCCCAAGCGCCGCGGCTACACGTCCGGTCGCACCCGGCACTGGAAGAAGGCGATCGTCCAGGTCCGCCACGGCGAGCAGATCCCGATCTTCCGGGCCTTCGAGGGAGGCGAGCAGTGAGGGGGCGCGCCTAGATGCCGATCCGCAAGCCCAAGCCGACTTCCCCAGGGCGCCGGTTCGTGATGTACCCGGACTTCGCCGAGCTGACCCGCTCCGAGCCCGAGAAGTCGCTCACCGAAGGCCTCAAGAAGTCCGGCGGCCGCAACGTGAACGGACGCAAGACCTCCCGCCATCGCGGCGGAGGGGCCAAGCGCCTGTACCGCAAGATCGACTTCAAGCGCCGCAAGGACGACGTGCCGGCCAAGGTCGCGCACATCGAGTACGACCCCAACCGTTCCGCGTACATCGCCCTGCTGCACTACGCCGACGGGGAGAAGCGCTACATCCTGGCCCCGCAGCGGCTGCGCGTCGGGATGACGGTCCGGTCGGGCCAGGCGGTCGAGATCCGGGTCGGCAACAGCCTGCCGCTGGGCAACATGCCCCTGGGCACGCTCGTCCACAACGTGGAGCTCACGCCGGGCCGCGGCGGCCAGATGGCCCGGGCGGCCGGAGCCGGGGTGCAGCTCCTGGCCAAGGAGGGCGACTACGTGACGCTCCGCCTCCCCTCCGGGGAGACGCGGATGGTGCGCGGCGAGTGCCGCGCCACGGTCGGGACGATCGGGAACACGGACCACCAGAACGTCAAAATCGGCAAGGCGGGCCGCAAGCGCCACATGGGCGTCCGGCCCCAGACCCGCGGGACGGCCATGAACCCGGTCGACCACCCGCACGGCGGCGGCGAGGGATCCACGACGCCCGGCCGTCACCCGGTGACTCCGTGGGGCGTCCCGACCCTCGGATACCGGACACGCAAGAAGGGCAAAGCCTCGAACCGGCTGATCGTCCGAGGACGCAGGAGGGGTAAGAAGCGATGAGTCGCTCGAGCAAGAAGGGCCCGTTCGTCCAGGAGCGCCTGATGACCCGGATCGAGGCCATGAACACCTCGGGCGAGAAGCGAATGCTCAGGACATGGTCGCGGACGTCGACGATCTTCCCGGAGATGGTCGGTCACACGATCGCCGTCCACGACGGCCGCAAGCACGTGCCGGTGTTCATCACCGAGTCGATGGTCGGTCACAAGCTCGGGGAGTTCGCCCCGACCCGGCTGTTCCGCGGGCACGCCGGAACGGGCAGGAGGCGGTAATGGCCGACGAAGACGAGATCCAGGAGGAGCAGCCCCGGCGCCGCCGCCGGCGCTCGCGCAAGCCGGCCGACGCCGAGCCTGCGCCCGAAGCCGCCACCGAGGCGGCGGGGGACGAGGAAGCCGATGAGATCGAGCCGACCCCCGCGGACGAGGAGGCCGAGGACGAGGCCGCCGATGTCATGCTCGAGGCCGAGGACGAGGCCGAGGGTGAGCCTGAGGGGGAGGAGCCGGAGGACGAGGAGCCCGAGGACGAAGAGCCCGAGGCGCAGGCGCCCAAGCCCCCCCGCCGCCGGGGCCGGCGTGGAGCCGAGCCCGTGCCCGAGGAGCCGCCGCCGGCGCCCGCGCCGACCCGGCGCCGGGCCCGGCGTGACCCCAGCCTGCCGCCGCCGGTCGTCCGCGCCCAGGCCAAGTACGTGCGCTCCTCCGCGCGCAAGGCGCGGTTCGTGTGCGATCACATCCGCGGCAAGAGCGTCGAGGACGCGCGAGCTATCCTCGCTCACACCCCGCGGGCCATCGCGCGTGACTGGAGCAAGCTGCTCGAATCGGCGATCGCCAATGCGGAGAACAACCACGAGCTCGTGGGCGAGGACCTGGTCATCAAGGCGGTCCATGCCGACGAGGGGCCGACGATACCGCGGTTCCGGCCGCGCGCGATGGGCCGCGCCACCCGGATCCGCAAGCGCACAAGCCACCTGACGATCTTGCTTACGCCGAAGGAATAACTGGAAAAAAATGGGTCAAAAAGTTCATCCGGAGTCGATCCGCGTCGGCTACATCCACGACTGGAAGTCGAACTGGTTCAACGAGCGGAACTTCGCCGACTACCTGCACGAGGACACGCTGATCCGCAGGCACATCGTGGGCCGGCTGGCGCATGCCGGGCTGTCGGACATCACGATCCGCAAGAACGCCACCGAGGTCGAGGTCAACATCCACACCGCCCGGCCCGGGATCGTGATCGGCAAGTCGGGCTCCGAGGTCGACCAGCTGCGCCGTGACCTGCACCGCATCACCAGCAAACAGGTCAAGGTCAACATCCTCGAGATCAAGCGCCCCGAGCTCGACGCCCGGCTGGTGGCCCAGTCAATCGCCGAGCAGCTTCAGAATCGCGTGGCCTTCCGCCGGGCCATGAAGCGCGCGCTGACCAGCGCGATGCGCTCGGGCGCCAAGGGCGTCAAGGTGCAGGTCTCAGGCCGCCTGGGCGGCGCCGAGATGGCCCGCACCGAGGGCTACTCAGACGGCCGGGTGCCCCTGCACACGCTGCGTGCCGACATCGAGTACGGCTTCCACGAGGCCGCCACAACGTTCGGCCGCATCGGCGTGAAATGTTGGATCAACAAGGGCGAGATCATGCCCGAGGGCTACACCGGCGCCGATCTCACGATCATGGACGAGCCCCCGCCCCAGGCCCCTGAGCGCCCCGGACGCGACGGCGGCGGAGGGCGTGACGGGCGCGGTCGGGGCGGCGGTCGGGGCGGCGGCCCCGGTCGAGGTGGTCCCGGCGGCCCGGGTCGAGGCGGTCCCGGCGGCCCCGGTCGAGGCGGTCCCGGCGGCCCGGGTCGAGGCGCCCCCGGCGGCCCTGGCCGAGGCGGCCCCGGCGGATCGGGCCGAGGTGGTCCGGCCGGCGGTCGTGGTGCCGGCGGCCCGGGCGGTCGCGGGCGCGGCGGGCGCCCCGGGGGACGTAGCGGCGGACCCGCTGGGGACCGTGGCCCCCGCGGCGGAGGCCGGCCCACCGACGGAGGTCAGGGCTGATGCTCTCACCCAAGCGCGTCAAGTTCCGCAAGCAGCACCGTGGCCGCCGTCGCGGTCTCTCGCGTGGACAGGTCAAGGTCCAGTTCGGCGAGTACGGGCTCAAGTCGCTGGACGCGGCCTGGCTCACCAACCGCCAGATCGAGGCCGCCCGAATCGCGATGACCCGCAAGATCAAGCGCGGGGGCAAGGTCTGGATCAACGTCTACCCGGACAAGCCGTTCACCAAGAAGCCGGCCGAGACCCGGATGGGCTCGGGCAAGGGCTCGCCGGAAGGCTGGGTGGCCGTGGTCAAGCCCGGGCGTGTGATGTTCGAGCTGGCCGGGGTGCCCGAGCCGCTCGCTCGCGAGGCCATGCGCCTGGCCGGTCATAAGCTGCCGGTCCGGACCAAGTTCGTGCTCCGGGAGGACGGGTAGCCATGAAGCCCGGAGAGTTGCGCGACATGGGGGACGCCGACCTGCGCGACCACCTGCGCACCGCCAAGCGAGAGCTGTTCGGGCTGCGCTTCCAGCACGCCACCGGCGAGCTGGACGACACGTCCAGCCTGGGGAAGGCCAAGCGGGAGATCGCGCGCGCTGTGACCATCGCCCGCGAGCGAGGACTTGAGATCGATGGCTGAGGAACCCGAGAACAACGTCGAGGAGACTCCGCCCGAGGAGGCTGCTCCCGAGCCGGCTCCGGCGACCGAGGCTGCGCCCGAGCAGGCTGCGGCCCCCTCGGCTCCGACCGAGGCTGCTCCGCCGGCCACGCCCAAGGAGCGGCGGCGCCGGGCCACGGCGGCCAAGGCGGCGCAGACGGCGGCCCGTCCGCCCCGGACGCCCGAGGAGCGCCAGGCCGATCGGATCGCCGAGCGCCGGCGCAAGGCCCGGATCCGCACCGTCCGGCGTCAGCGTGACCGGGAGAAGGCGCGCGCGCCGCGGACCGCCGCGCAGGCGCCTGAGCCACTGGCGCCCCGGCGCGTCCAGCATCCGGGACAGCAGAAGACGCGGCAGGGCATCGTCGTCTCCGACCGGGCCACCAAGACGATCGTCGTCCGGATCGACGTCGCCCGGCGCCATCCCCGCTACGAGAAGATCGTGCGCACCTCGACCACCCTCCACGCCCACGACGAGGGCGAGGACGCCCACATCGGCGACACGGTGATCGTGCGCGAGTGCCGGCCGTTGTCGCGGACCAAGCGCTGGCGGCTGGTCGAGGTCGTCCACAGGGCTGAGTGACCGTGGTGACGACCCGATGATCCAGAACGAGACCCGCCTGCGCGTGGCCGACAACACCGGGGCCCGGGAGATCCTCGTGATCCGGGTCAAGGGCGGCCATCGCCGCCGCTACGCCGGCGTCGGGGACGTGATCACGGCCACTGTCAAGCAGGCCAGCCCCCAGGGCTCGGTCAAGAAGGGCGAGGTCGTGACGGCGGTGGTCGTCCGCACGGCCAAGTCCTACGGCCGCGAGGACGGCACCTACATCGCCTTCGACGAGAATGCTGCGGTGCTGATCGACGGCCAGAACAACCCGCGCGGGACGCGCATCTTCGGGCCGGTGGCCCGCGAGCTGCGCGAACGCAACTTCATGAAGATCGTCTCGCTCGCCCCGGAGGTCCTGTGAGCACGCCCACCACCCTGGAGGCCCGGCCGTAATGCCCGCGCGGATCAAGGCTGGCGATCAGGTGATCATCATCGGCGGCAAGGACCGCGGCAAGCGCGGCAAGGTGCTCCGCATCGAGCCGGGTAAGGACCGGCTGTACGTCGAGGGCCTGAACATGATCAAGCGCCACCAGCGCCCCCGCCAGGTGGCGGGTGCGCAGCGCGCCGAGCAGGTCGGCGGGGTGATCGAGCGCGAGGGCCCGATTCACATGTCCAACGTGATGGTGGCCGACCCCAAGGACGGCAAGCCGACCCGGGTCGGGATCGAGATCGAAGACGGAACGCGCTTCCGGATCGCCCGGCGCAGCGGGACGAGGCTGGACTGAGGACCATGGCCGCCCGACTCAAGCAGCGATACCTCGAGGAGATCCGGCCGGGGCTGATGCAGCGCTTCGGCTACTCGACCCCGATGCAGGCGCCGCGGATCGACAAGGTCACCGTCAACATGGGCGTCGGCGATGCCAAGCAGGACTCGAAGGTGCTGGAGGCGGCCACCGAGCAACTGGCCACGATCACCGGGCAGCGGCCGAACGTGCGCCGGGCCCGGAAGTCGATCGCCCAGTTCAAGGTGCGCGAGGGCATGCCTGTCGGCGTCGCCGTGACCCTCCGCGGCGAGCGCTCGTATGAGTTCCTCGATCGCTTGATGTCGGTCGCCATCCCCCGGATCCGCGACTTCCGGGGACTCAGCCCGCGCGCCTTCGACGGCCGCGGGAACTACTCGCTCGGCGTGCGTGAGCAGATCATCTTCCCCGAGGTCGACTATGACGAGATCGACCAGATCCGCGGGCTGGACATCACGATCACCACCACAGCGGCCAGCGACGAGGAGTCATTCGCGCTGCTCGAGGCGCTGGGGATGCCATTCTCTCGTGAAGGCCGCCAGCAGCCGGCGGCCGCCACCACCCAGACTTAAGGAACGTATGGCCAAGACCTCACAGATCGTCCGCCAGCAGCGGACGCCCAAGTACAAGACCCGGGCCTACAGCCGCTGCCGCCGCTGCGGCCGGGCGCGCGCCGTGTACCGCAAGTTCGGCGTCTGCCGGATCTGCCTGCGCGAGCTCGCCCACAACGGCTACATCCCGGGAATGACCAAGTCGAGCTGGTGATGCTGACCGACCCGATCGCCGATTTCCTGACCCGCCTGCGCAACGCCGCCCAGGCCCAGCATCAGGACGTCACGATTCCGGCCTCGGGCCTCAAGCGCGAGATCGCCCGGATCCTCAAGGAGCAGGGCTACATCGAGGACTACGCGGTACACCCGGCCGAGCGACGCCCAGGCGATGAGATCACGGTGACCCTCAAATACACCTCCGACCGCAAGCCCGTGATCAGCGGGCTCCAGCGCGTATCCCGACCCGGGCAGCGCACGTATGTGGATCACGCGCATATCCCCCGGATCCAGGGCGGGATGGGGACCGCGATCATCTCCACCTCCCGGGGCCTGATGACCGGCCACGACGCCCGGCTCGAGGGCATCGGCGGCGAGGTCGTAGCCAGGGTCTGGTGACCCCGAGCGAGCCGGCGTGTCCCGAATCGGAAGACAACCCATCCCCGTGCCGGCCGGAGTCACGGTCTCGATCGAGCCCGATCGGGTGACGGTCAACGGCCCCAAGGGCGAGCTGACCGAGCGCATCCCGCGCGACATCCAGGTCAAACAATCCGACGGCGAGGTGCTGGTCACGCGTCCCACCAATCGCGGCGAGCACCGGGCGTTGCACGGCCTGACGCGCTCGCTGATCGCCAACATGGTCCAGGGCGTGACCGACGGCTTCGAGAAGCGCCTGGAGATCCAGGGCGTCGGATACCGTGCCCAGCTCCGGGGCCGTGACCTCGAGCTCGCGCTCGGGTATTCGCACCCGGTGTCGATCAAGGCGCCGGACGGGATCGATTTCGAGGTGCCCCAGCCGACCAGGATCGTGGTCAGGGGCGCCTCCAAGCAGCAGGTGGGCGAGATCGCGGCGATCATTCGCAAGCAGCGCAAGCCCGAGCCGTACAAGGGCAAGGGCATCCGCTACGAGGGCGAGCACGTCGCCCGGAAGGTCGGCAAGCGGGCATGACCGTCCGCACTGCTCCCGAGCGCCGGCGCAAGCGCCGCCACCGCGTGCGAGCCAAGATTCGCGGCAGCGCCGAGCGCCCGCGGGTGTCCGTGTTTCGCTCCAACCGGGGCATATTCGCCCAGCTCGTCGACGACGACGCCGGACGCACGCTCCTGGCCGTCAACTGGACCGAGCCCGAGCTCCGAGGCCTGGCTCGAATGGACCAGGCTCGCCGGGCCGGGGAGCTACTGGCCCAGCGGGCGGGTGCCGCGGGCGTGGAGCAGGTGGTCTTCGACCGCGGCGGCTACCAGTACCACGGGCGCGTACAAGCGCTAGCGGAGGGCGCCCGAGAGGGCGGCCTGCGGTTCTGAACCGGCTACTCTGAATCGATGCCCACTCGCGATCGCACAGTCTCCGGCGCCGGCCTCGAGTTTCAGGAGCGCGTGGTCGAGATCAACCGCGTGGCCAAGGTCGTCAAGGGCGGCCGGCGGTTCTCGTTCACCGCCCTGGTCGTCGTGGGCGATGAGCGGGACATCGTCGGGATCGGCTACGGCAAGGCCAACGAGGTCCCGGTCGCGATCCAGAAGGCCGTCGAGCGGGCCAAGAAGAACCTTTACCGCGTGCCCAAGCACGGGTCCACCATCACCCACCAGACCCTCGGTGTCTACGGCTCCGGCCGCGTGCTGCTCAAGCCCGCCTCCCCCGGTACCGGGGTGATCGCCGGCGGCGGTGTGCGCGCGGTGCTCGAGCTGGCCGGGATCCACGACATCCTGTCCAAGAGCCTGGGCTCGCAGAACCCGATCAACCTCGTGAAGGCGACGATGGCCGGGCTCCAATCGCTGCGCACCCCCGACGAGGTAGCCGAGCTGCGTGGCCTGTCGGTCAACCGGGTCCTGGGGCTGCAGACCCCGGCGGCCGCTGAGGACGGCGCCCAGGCCGTCTCGGCGGACGACGCCGCGAGCACGAACGGGCACCCGGAGGCGGAGGCGGCGGCGGTGCCGGCCAGCGGTGCTCCGCCCCTGGCCGAGCCCGAGGAACCGGCCGAGTGACCACGCTCAAGATCACCCAGCGGCGGTCTCGCAACGGCTCGGACCAGCGCCAGATCGACACGCTGCGCTCGCTTGCCCTGCACCGGATCGGGGACACCGTTGAGCGGGCCGACTCACCTCAGGTCCGGGGCATGATCGCCAAGGTGGCACACTTGGTCGAGGTTTCCGAGGATGGCTGAGTCGGAGCGGATCGGGCTTCACAATCTCAAGCCGGCGCCGGGCTCGCGGCGGCCGCGCAAGCGCGTGGGCCGCGGCGAAGGGTCCGGCACGGGCAAGACCGCGGGCCGCGGACAGAAGGGCTGGGGCTCGCGCTCGGGGGCCAAGCGCCGGGTGCGCTTCGAGGGCGGCCAGAACCCGATTCACATGCGGATGCGCAAGCTCCGCGGGCCGCACATGAGGAAGTCGATGCCGTTCGAGCCCTTCCGCACCCGCACGCAGCCGGTCAACGTCGCCGACCTCGAGGCCCGGTTCGAGTCCGGGGCCGATGTCACCATCGAGGCGATGAACGCCAAGGGGCTCGCCTCTCGTAAGGGAGTGCCGGTCAAGGTCCTCGCCCGGGGCGAGCTCTCAAAGCCGTTCACCGTCCACGCGCACGCGTTCAGCACCACGGCCCGCGAGAAGATCGAGGCCGCCGGCGGGACCTGCCAGATGGTGGAGCCATGATCTCGACGATTCTCGGTGCCTTCCGGGTCGGCGAGATCCGCACCAAGGTCCTGTTCACCGCGGCCATACTCGGTCTCTACCGCCTGGGCACGCACATCCCGGCGCCCGGGATCAACGCCAACGCGGTCAACGCGATTCAGAAGAACTTCGGCGGCACGAGCATCCTCGGGCTCCTGAACCTGTTCTCGGGCGGCGGGCTCGGCCGGATCGCGATCTTCGCGCTCGGGATCATGCCCTACATCACCGCGTCGATCATCCTCCAGCTGCTGACCGTGGTCGTGCCCTCGCTGGAGAAGTTGCAGAAGGAGGGCGAGGTCGGGCAGGCGCGGATCACCCAGTACACCAGGTACCTGACCGTGGGGCTGGCCTTCGCGCAGTCGATCGGTTACGTGTTCCTGTTCCGGAGCTTCGAGCAGCAGGCCGGCGTGACGTTGATCAGCAACTTCAACCTGGCCAAGGTCTTCCTGATCGTCGTCTCCCTGACCGCCGGGACCGTGCTCCTGATGTGGATGGGCGAGCTGATCACGCAGCGCGGCATCGGCAACGGGATCTCGCTGCTGATCTTCGCCAGCATCGTGGCTCGCATCCCGAGCGGCCTTCAGTCGTGGTGGAACAGCCCCAACGCGACCTTCAAGGTGACGATGCCGTTCATCGCCATCGGCGTGGTCGCCGCCATCGTCTTCGTTCAGGAGGGGCAGCGGCGCATCCCGATCCAGTACGCCAAACGGGTGATCGGCCGGCGGATGACCCAGGGTGGCCAGACCTACCTGCCGCTGCGCGTGAACATGGCCGGGGTGATCCCGGTGATCTTCGCCGCCTCGATCATGGCCATCCCCCCGACCGTCGGCCAGCTGCTCGGGCAGAACCGCAACAACTTCGCCACCAGCGTGGCCAACTTCTTCAACCCCCAGAGCTGGCACTACGTGCTCGGGGAGAGCATCTTCATCATCGTCTTCACCTACTTCTACACCGCGGTCACGTTCAACCCTGTCGATCAGGCCGACAACCTGAAGAAGTACGGCGGGTTCATCCCCGGGGTGCGACCAGGTAGGCCCACGGCCGAGTTCCTCGACCGCATCCTGGCTCGCCTGACCTTCCCAGGAGCGTTGTTCCTGGCCGCGATCGCCGCCCTCCCAACCATCCTGATCGACCAGACGGGCGCCACCTTCCTGTTCGGCGGCACCTCGATCCTGATCGTGATCGGCGTCGCGCTGGACACGATGAAGCAGCTGGAGGCGCAGCTGATGATGCGAAATTACGAGGGGTTCTTAAAGTAGCTACCGCCCCGGGGCCGCCGCGCCCCGGGGCTTTGAAATCCCGGCACGAGCGGTTGGCTCACGCTACAGTGACCATCCGTGTCTGAACTGAACCTGATCCTCTTTGGTCCGCCGGGCGCTGGCAAGGGAACGCAGGCCGAACGGCTGCGCGAGGACTTCCAGCTGCCCTACATCGCCACCGGCGACATGTTGCGAGAGAACGTGCGCGAGGGCACCGAGCTCGGCCGGCAGGCGGACGAGTACATGAAGGTCGGGGCCCTGGTCCCCGACGATCTGATTGTGGCCATGGTCGGCGAGCGTCTCCAGGAGGAGGACGCCCGCGACGGGTTCATTCTCGACGGCTTTCCTCGCACCACCGACCAGGCCCGGGCGCTCGACGACCAGTTGAGCGATCTGGGCCGCCGGATCACCGCGGTGCTCCTGCTCGACGTCCCCGACGAGGAGGTCGAGCGGAGGCTGGCCGGACGGCGAGTGTGCGTGAAGACCGGGCACAACTACCACACCGAGTTCGACCCCCCCAAGCGCGAGGGCGTGTGCGACCAGGATGGCTCGCGCCTGATCCAGCGCGATGACGACAAGCCCGAGGTGATCCGTCACCGGCTCGAGGTCTACCACGAGAAGACCAAGCCGGTGATCGGCTACTACGACGAGCAGGGTTTGCTGCGCCGGATCGACGGGACCCGCGATCCGACCGAGGTCAACGATCACGTCCGGGCGGTCATCGCCACCCTTCGACTTGAAGAGAACGTCTGACGGCGGCCGCGTGATCATCAAGAAGACGCCCGAGGAGGTCGAGCGCATGGCCGCCGCCGGCACGATCCTCGTGCGCACGATGAGCCTGCTCGCCGGCAAGATCCGCCCGGGCGTGACCACCGCCGAGCTGGACAAGGCCGCCGAGCGGTTCATCCGCTCGCAGGGAGCCGAGCCTGCGTTCAAGGGCTATCGCGGGTTCCCCGGGTCGATCTGCACCTCTCCGAACTCGATGATCGTCCACGGGATTCCCGGGGCGTACAAGCTGGGGCGCGGCGACCTCCTGTCGATCGACGTCGGAGTCATCCGCGATGGGTGGGTGGCCGACGCGGCCAGGACGTTCCCCGTCGGCTCGATCACGCCGATCGCCCGCAAGCTGCTGACCACGACCGAGGAGGCGCTGTTCCTGGGCGTGGACCAGTGCCGCCCCGGCAACCACCTCGGGGACATCTCGCACGCCATCCAGGCCCATGTCGAGGCCTCCGGCCTGTCGGTTGTGCGCTCCCTGGTCGGCCACGGGATCGGCCGGAGCATGCACGAGGAGCCCCAGGTGCCCAATCACGGCGACCCCGGTACCGGGATCGAGCTCGAGGAGGGCATGGTCCTGGCCGTCGAGCCGATGGTCACCGCGGGCCGCCAGGCCGTCCGGGTCGGCGACGACCACTGGTCGATCTACTCCCAGGACGGCTCGCTGAGCGCCCATTTCGAATTCACGGTGGCCATCACCGCCGAGGGGCCGCGGATCCTCACCCCTTGGCACGAGGCCGGGGGCGGGCGCGCGGCCGCGTGAGGGTTCCGGGGGAGGCCGCTCAGGCCTGCCCTGCTAACATGGACGGGTACGTCCGTAGCGCGTCCTGTCGGCGCTGCGTGGCTCAGCTTCGGCGCGGTAGCGGCGACTGTACCGGTCGCCAGAGCCGGGCCGAGGACACTGATTAGGAAAATTCGAACTCGACCAGGAACGAGAGCTGAGCGAGCGTGAAAGTACGACCGTCGGTCAAACCAATGTGCGAGAAGTGCAAGATAATCCGCCGGCACGGGCGGGTTCTTGTCATCTGCTCGAATCCGCGCCACAAGCAGAGGCAGGGCTGATGAGCCCCGGGAGGATCCGCTGATGGCACGCATCTCAGGCGTCAACATCCCGCTCAACAAGCGCGTCGAGATCGGCCTGACCTACATCTACGGGATCGGGCGGCCGACCGCGAACAAGCTGCTGGGCGAGGCCGACATCGAGCCCGACCGCAAGGTCCGTGACCTCACCGAGGACGAGGTCGTCAAGCTGCGCGAGCTGATCGACGGCGAGCGTCACCGTCGAGGGCGACCTGCGCCGCGAGCGCTCCCAGAACGTCAAGCGCCTGCAGGAGATCGGGAGCTATCGGGGCCTGCGCCACCGGCGCGGCCTGCCCGTCCATGGTCAGAACACCAAGACCAACGCGCGGACCCGCAAGGGCCCCAAGCGGATGCAGGTGGCCGGCAAGAAGAAGGCCGCCAAGAAGTAAATGCCCGCCCCTCGTCGCCCGCAACGCGGTCGCCGCCGCGTCCGCAAGAACAT
This sequence comes from uncultured Solirubrobacterales bacterium, assembly GCA_963704385.1. Classification (GTDB taxonomy): domain Bacteria; phylum Actinomycetota; class Thermoleophilia; order Solirubrobacterales; family Solirubrobacteraceae; genus Palsa-465. Next base: position 1,000,776 of record OY969904.1, on the reverse strand, counting down.
CCCGATCGGTCAGGCTCACATCAAGACCTCGTTCAACAACACGATCGTGTCGCTGACCGATCGCGAGGGCAACGTGATCGCCTGGGAGTCGGCCGGCGGCGCGGGCTTCAAGGGCTCGCGCAAGTCGACGCCGTTCGCCGCCCAGGTGACGGCCGATGCGGCGGCCCGCAAAGGGATCGAGCACGGCTTGCAAAAGGTCGAGGTGTTCGTCAAGGGTCCCGGGTCCGGTCGCGAGACCGCGATCCGCTCGCTCCAGGCTGCCGGCCTGGAGGTGCTCGGCGTCAAGGACGTCACCCCACAGGCACACAACGGCTGCCGCCCGCGCAAGCGGCGCCGCGTATAGGACGAGACGAACATGGCACGAGACACATCTCCCCAGTGCAAGCAGTGTCGCCGTGAGGGCCAGAAGCTTTTCCTCAAGGGCGAGCGCTGCCTGACTGACAAATGCGGTGTCGAGCGCCGCTCCTATCCACCGGGCGATCATGGCCGCGGGCGCCAGCGTCAGAGTGAGTATCGCGTCCAGCTACGCGAGAAGCAGAAGGCCCGGCGCTACTACGGCGTGCTCGAGAAGCAGTTCCGCAACTACTACAAGAAGGCCTCACGCCAGGCCGGCGTGACCGGCGAGAACCTCCTGCGGCTGCTCGAATGCCGCTTCGACAACGTGCTGGTCAGACTCGGCTTTGCCGCCTCCCGCCGCCAGGCGCGCCAGCTGATCCTCCACGGACACTGGACGGTCAACGGCCGGCGCGTGAACATCCCCAGCTACCAGCTGCGGGACGGTGACGTGATCGCGATTCACCCGCGCTCGAGCGCGACCCAGGTGATCCGCGACGCCACGGAGCTGACCGGCCAGGTGCCGGCATGGCTACAGGCCGATCACGACGCACTCACGGCGAAGGTGCTGCGCAGGCCCGAGCGGCGAGAGATCGCCGCCCCGGTGCAGGAGCAGCTGATCGTCGAGCTGTACTCGAAGTAACCCAAAGCTTTGCAGTCGCGCGGCCGAAGGGCGGCGCGCGGCCATCGAAAGCCGCCCCGCGGCGCATGAACCCACGACGTTAGGACCCTGATGCTTGACTTCCAAGTCCCCCGAATCTCCAGCGAGGCCGTCGATGACAACCGAGGCTCGTTCACGATCGAGCCGCTGGATCGTGGCTTCGGCTACACGTTCGGCAACTCGCTGCGGCGCGTGCTGCTCTCCTCGCTCGCCGGTGCGGCGGTGACCAGCGTTCGGATCGAGGGCGTCGCCCACGAGTTCTCCACCATCCGGGGCGTCAAGGAGGACGTGACCGACATCGTCCTGAACCTCAAGGGCGTCGTCTGCCGGATGCACACCGACGCCACCGAGGTCGAGGCGCCGCTGGTGGTGACCGGTCCCGGAGAGATCACCGCCAAGGACATCGACCTTCCCGCCGGAGTTGAGATCCTCAACCCCGATGCCCACATCGCCACGCTCGAGAAGAAGACCAAGCTAGAGGTCTACCTGACGATCGGCCGCGGACGCGGCTACCGGCCGGCCGAGGAGAACAAGTCCCCCGATCAGCCGATCGGGGTCATCCCGATCGACTCGATCTTCTCGCCGGTGCGGCGCGTCGCCTATAGCGTCGAGCAGGCCCGCGTCGGGCAGCGCACCGACTACGACAAGCTCACGCTGGACATCGAGACCGACGGATCGATCGACCCTCACGCCGCCCTGCGCGAGGCGGCGGAGATCCTCATCTCCCAGCTGGCGATCTTCACCGACGCCGACCGCGTGGTCGAGCTGCGCGAGGCCGGCGGGCCCGGGCCGCTCGAGCCCGGGCAGCCCGGCGGCGGCCCCGCCGGCGCTCCGGCCCGGCAGCCGAACGCGCTCGACGACATCCTGATCGAGGAGCTCGAGCTCGGCGTGCGGTCCTACAACTGCCTCAAGCGGGCCGGCATCCAGACCGTGGGCGACCTCGTCTCCAAGACCGAGTCGGAGCTCAACGCGATCCCGAACTTCGGCAAGAAGTCGATCGACGAGGTGGTCGAGACGCTGCACGCGCGCGGCCTGGGGCTGCGCAACGAATAGCCGGTAACTTCCCGGTCCGGACCCATGCGCCACCAGCGTCAGCGATATCAGCTCAGCCGCAGCGCCTCGCACCGCAAGGCGCTGCTGATCAACCTGACCAAGGAGGTCATCGACCACGAGCGGATCCGCACGACCGAGACCAAGGCCAAGGCGGTCAAGCCCGAGATCGAGAAGCTGATCACGCTGGCCAAGCGCGGCGATCTGCACGCCCGGCGCCAGGCGCTGGCCGCCCTCGGCCAGGACAAGTTCGCCGTCTACAAGCTGTTCGAGGAGATCGCCCCGCGCTACTCGGAGCGCCCCGGCGGCTACACGCGGATCCTCAAGCTCGGCCCGCGCCGGTCGGACTCGACCGAGATGGTGCTGCTGGAGCTGGTATAGACGCGGTTACCTCCCGGCTCCTGCTCGAATACGACGGGACCGGGTTCGCCGGCTGGGCCCGCCAGCCGGAGGCTCGGACGGTTCAAGAGGAGGTGGAGCGCGGGCTCGCGGTGGTGTTGCGCGTTCCGTCGGTAGCCGTGACCGTCGCCGGGCGGACCGACGCCGGCGTCCACGCCTGGGGCCAGGTGTGCAGCTACGGGGGGGAGCCGGCTCCACTCACGGGGCTGAATGCGCTCCTCCCGGGGGACGTGACGGCGCTCTCATGCGCGCCCGCGCCCGAGGGCTTCGACGCCCGTCGCGACGCCACCTCGCGGGCCTACTGCTACCGAGTGCTGGCCCGGCCGGCGCGGAGCGCGCTGGAGCCCGGACGGGCGCTGCACTGGCCGCACCACGTAAACACGTCCGCCCTTGAGGCCTGCGCGGCCGCGCTCGTGGGGGTGCGCGACTTCACGGCCTTCACCCCGACCGAGACCGATCACGTGCGCTTCGATCGCGAGGTGTATCGCGCCTTCTGGCGCCGCCCGGCCGATCGCCCGGACCTGATCGAGTTCTGGATCGAGGCCGACGCCTTCATGCGCCACATGAACCGGGCCCTGGTCGGAACGATGCTCGAGGTCGCCGGCGGGCGCCGGACGCTGACCTCGTTCGAGGCTCTGCTCCGCGGCCGGCCGCGCTCCGACGCCGGCCCCACCGCCCCCGCCCACGGCCTGTATCTGGCCGGCGTGGGGTACGGCGGTGAGAGGGTGCTGGCTGACCAGCGACGCCCCCACCCTGGCTAGGATCAGACCGGCCATGCGGGTGCTCCTGACCAACGACGACGGCATCGAGGCCGCGGGGCTGCAGGCGCTGCGTAAGGCCCTGCTCGAGCTGCCCGGGATCGAGCTGGCGGTGATCGCGCCGGACGGCAACCGGTCGGCGATGGCCAGGTCGATCACGACCCGTCGGCCGCTCTGGGTGCAGGAGGTCGAATTCGGAGACGGGACGGTCGGCTATGCGACCGACGGAACCCCCGTCGACTGCGTGAGGCTGGCCCGGCTCGGGTTGATCAAGGGCTTCAAGGCCGAACTGGTCGTGTCCGGGATCAACCACGGGTCCAACCTGGGTGACGACATCACCTACTCGGGGACGGTCGCGGCAGCGCTCGAGGCGATCGTGCTCGGGCTCCCGGGGATCGCCGTCTCGCAGCAGTCCCGGGCGCTGGAGCTGGACTTCCGCGCCGGTGCCGGGTTCGAGTTCGGGGTCGCAGCGGGCTTCACCGCCCGGTTGATCGCCGAGCTCGAGAACGTGCCGCTGCCGCCCGGAACCCTGCTGAACATCAACGTGCCCGGAGCCGATCCCGACGGGGTCGAGGTGGCGCGGTTGGGCAAGCGCGTTTACCGGGACGAGCTCGCGCTCGTTGACGAGGATTTGGATCCCACAGGCCCGCGGCGGCTGTACCGGATATACGGCGACGCCAGCTATGAGCGGGACGAGACCGGGACCGATCTGGCTGCGGTCGCGCGGGGAAGGATCGCCGTGACCCCGATCCACTTCGACCTGACCGACCGGGAGGGGCTGACCGCGCTCCAGCGCTACGACCTGGCTCGGCTGATCGAGCCGGCGGCGAGCGAGGTGGAGCCGTGAGTGCGGCGGCCCCCGTGCCCGAGGAGGGTCCCGAGGCCCGTGCGGCCGAGCTGCGCCGGCTGCTCGACTACCACGGCTACCGCTACTACGTCCTCGACGATCCGGAGATCGGCGATGACCAGTACGACGTGCTGCTGGACGAGCTGCGGGGGGTCGAGGCCGACCACCCCGAGCTGGTCACGCCCGACTCGCCCACCCAGCGGATCGGGGGAGAGCCGGTCAGCGAGCTCGAGAAGGTTCGCCATCCGCAGGAGATGCTGTCGCTGGGCAACGCGCGCTCGGCCGACGAGCTGCGGGCGTGGATCCAGCGGATGCGCAACCACCTCGCGCGCGAGGGGATCGAAGACCCGCAATTCGAATATGTCGTCGAGCCGAAGATCGACGGTCTGGCCATCTCGCTCCTGTACCGGGACGGAGTCTTCGAACGGGGCGCGACGCGTGGCAACGGGGAGGTCGGCGAGGACGTCACCCACAACCTGAGGACGATCCCGGCCATCCCCATGAGCCTGCACACCGAGGACCCGCCGGCTCTGGTCGAGGTCCGCGGTGAGGTGTACATGTCGCTGCCGGACTTCGCCAAGCTCAACGAGCGCCGCGCGGAAGCCGGGCTGTCGACGTTCATGAACCCGCGCAACTCGGCCGCCGGGACGATCCGCCAGCTCGACCCCAAGCTCTCCGCCGACCGCCCGCTGTCGTTCTGGGCCTACGCCATCGGGGCGACCGAGGGGATCTCGTTTGCCGCTCACTGGGACGCCTTGATGTGGTTGCGCGAACACCGCTTTCCCGTCCATCCAGACGTCGTGAAGCTGAGGACCGAGGACGAGGTCGTCGCTCAGTGCCGGGCCTGGGAGGAGCGCCGGGGATCGCTCGATTTCGAGATCGACGGGGCCGTCGTGAAGGTCAATCAGGTCGAACTCCAGCGTCGCCTCGGCGTCGTCGGCCGGGAGCCGCGGTGGGCGATCGCCTGGAAGTTCCCCCCGACCACCGCGGTGACCGCGCTCAAGCAGATCGGCTGGAACCCCGGAAAGTTCGGCGATCTCCATCCGTACGCGATGCTCGAGCCGGTGCAGATCGGCGGGGTGACGGTCAAGCTGGCCACGCTGCACAACGAGGAGGACCTGCGTCGCAAGGACATCCGGGAAGGCGAGGACGTGATCGTGCTACGGGCCGGGGACGTGATCCCGCAGGTGCTCTCGCCGGCACCGCACGTGGCCGAACGGCCCGACCGACCCCCGCCGCCGGCCCCGCCGGAGCGCTGTCCGATCTGCCAGACCCCGACGGTCAAGCTCGACGAGTCCGTCTTCACCAAGTGCCCCAATCGTGACTGCCCCGGCCGTCGCTGGCAGCTGCTCAAGCACTTCGTCGGAGCGATGGACATCGACGGCCTGGGCGAGAAGCAGGTCAGCCTGTTCATGGACCTCGGCTGGGTGCGGACGGCGGCCGACTTCTACCGCCTGGATCCGGAGCAGATCGCCGCCCAGACCGGATTCGGGAAGGTGTCAGCCGAGAAGCTGGCGGCCGCGATCGAGGCGTCCAAGCGCGAGCCGTTCGGCCGGGTTCTGTACGCGCTCGGGATCGAGGAGGTCGGGTACGTGACCGGACGAAACCTGGCCCAGCACTTCCGCACCATCGACGCGCTCCTGGCCGCCGCGCCCGAGCAGATCGAGGAGGCGCCCGGCGTCGGCCCGAAGATGGCGGCCACCATCCACTCCCAGCTCCACGATCCGCAGATGCTCGAGCTGATCGAGGATCTGCGCCGCGAGGGGCTGCGCTTGGAGGAGGAGGGGCCTCCGCCGGGCGAAGGACCGCTGGCCGGGAGGAGCTTCGTCCTGACCGGCACGCTCCCGACCCTCACGCGCGAACAGGCGACCGAGTCGATTCTGGCCTCGGGCGGCCGGGTCACCGGATCGGTCTCCCGCAAGACCGACTACGTGGTGGCCGGCGAGGGTCCGGGCACGAAGCTCGCGCAGGCCGAGCGTCTGGGGGTGCCGGTGATCGACGAGGACGGCCTGCGGGCGCTGGTCGGCTGAGGCGCTGGCCTCAGCCGTCGTACTTGGCCAGGGCGACGGCCATGTCGTTGGCCTCGATCAGGTGCACGTAGTCGGGGTCGCTCAGGCCGTTGGCCAGGAACGCGAAGACCAGGGTGTGGCCGTCGCGGGCCTGGCAGTAGCCGGCCAGGTTGGCCACCGGGTTCAACGTGCCGGTCTTGGCCCGGCAGGCGCCCTGCGCCGGCGTGCCCTGCATGTAGTCCTGGAGCGTGCCCGTCTCGCCGCCGATGGCCAGCGAGTTGACGAAGACGGAGTTGCCGGAGAGCTTCTCGAGGGCGGTCACGACCTGAATCGGGCTGGTCGAGTCCGCGTAGGAGAGGCCTGAGCCGTCGACGAGGCGCGGGTGGATCCCGAACTGGCTGGCCATCTCCGAGCGGACCACGGCGGCGCCGGCGGCCGTGGTCCCGGCGCCCCCGAATTGTGCCCCCACGCCCTTGAGGAGCATCTCGGCGAAGAAGTTGTCCGACGGCGCGTTGGTGAGCTGGATCAGCTTGGCCATCCGGGGCGACTGAACACTGGCCAGAGGCTGCGCGCCGGTTGGCGTTGCTCCGGTGTAGATGGGGGTGTTGAAGGGCACCTTGACGCCCGCCTGACGCAGCGCGGCGACGAACTGCTGCGTGGTGTACAGCGCCGGGTGCGGCTGGAGTGCGGTTTCGTCCGCAGAGGTGAAGCCCGCGTCGTAGGCCAGCGCGCTCAGCTCGCCTTCCATCTCGATGTCGGGCTGGAAGTTCGACTCCGAGGTGCTTCGAAGCGAGTCAAAGTACGACTCGTCGCCGACGATCCGTCCGTGCACGGAGGTCAGGTGCAGGCTGCGCACCAGATTCGCGACCAAGCGCTGCATGGTCGCGCCCGCGCCATACGCCGCGTGGTCGAAGCTGCTCGAGCCGAAGGTGGGATCGCCACCGCCCTTGAGGTACAGAGTGCCGTGCCATCCGCCGTGGCTGTCGAGCGTCCCTGCGCCGAGGACCCGCGTCGTCAGCGTGGCATTCGGCCCGAAGCGCAGGAGCGCGGTCGAGGTCGTGTAGATCTTCTCGACCGAGGCCGGGATCCGGCCGACGCCGGCGTTGTCCGAGTAGAGGACCTGACCCATGGTGAGGTCGACCACGTAGGCGCCGCTCGCCCCGCCGATCGTCTGCATGCCTCGGTTCAGCGCGCTGGTCAGCGCCTGCTGCCCGCTCACCGATTGGGCTGCGGCGACCGGCGGCCCAGCCGCGAGCAGGATGACGAGTGCCCCCCACGTCAGCACGAATCTGCGCATCCGCGGGTAATGAACACCCGCGTGACCCGAAAGGTTCGCCGCCGAGGGTTCGGCGGGGCGCGACGTGGACCTCTGGGCCAAGTGGTGAGGACCCTTGCGTCCCTGCGCCCGGGTCGGGCGCCTTACAATCGGGTTGGGTATGGGCAAGGTCGTCAAGCTCGATCCGGCGGGAAGCGAGCGGCCGGGCAAGCGTTCTACCGAGGCAGGGAGAGGGCGGCGCCAACCGCGCTCGAAGGCCGCGCTCGTGCTCGGTGGCGGTGGGTTCACGGGCGGGGTCTACGAGATCGGGGCGCTCCGCGCGCTGGACCTGCTGTCGGTCAACCGGACGGTCAACCAGTTCGACGTCTACGTGGGCACGAGCGCCGGCGCGTTCGTGGCCGCGGCCGTGGCGAACGGCGTCACGCCCGAGGAGATGATGCGGGTCATCGTCCAGCGAGTGCCGACGCCCTTCCCCGATGCCCGCGTCAGCTCCCTACTGCGCCCGAACTATTCGGAGTTCCTGACCAAGGGCGTGCTGATCCCGCTGCGGCTGGCCCAGGTCGTGCGCAGGCTCCTGCGAGACGTCGGCCAGGTCTCGGCCGTGGACATCGCCGTCGGACTCGCCGAGGCCCTCCCGTCGGGCTTGTACTCGGCCGCGGGCATCGAGCGATACGTCAAGACGATCCTTTCCGACCCCGATCGCACCGACGACTTTCGCTTGCTGGCCAGCGAGCTGTACCTGGTGGCCACCGATCTCGACACGTGCGAGCGGATCGTGTTCGGGGCCGAGGACTGGGACGACGTCCCGATCTCGACCGCGGTCAGTGCGTCGGGAGCGCTGCCGATGATCTACAAGCCGGTCAAGGTCAAGGACCGCGAGCTCGTCGACGGCGGGATCGTCTCGACCACGAACATCGACATCGCGGTCGAGGCCGGAGCGAAGTTCATCGTCGTCGTGAATCCGCTGGTCCCTTACGTCAATGAGCTCCAGACACGCATCCCGCCGATCGGCGGCTTCCGCGCCCGGCGGGTCTCGGACATGGGCTTTCCGCAGATCGGCTATCAGGCCTTCAAGCTCCTCGCCTACCAGCGACTGCACGAGCTGGCGCACCGCTGGGAGGACCGCTACCCGGGCGTCGACATCATCCTGATCGAGCCTGAGCCCAACGACGAGCTCATGTTTCAGACGAGCATCATGAACTACACCTCACGGGTCGACATCGCCCGACACGGCTTCCAGTCCGTGACGCTCAAGCTCGCTCACGACTACGCGATGTTCAAGCGGATCTGCGCCCGACACGGGATAGAGATCTCGGCCACGCGGGTGCGCAAGGTCGTCAAGCACTTTGAGGCCGAGCGCGAGAAGACCCGAGCGTGGCGCAAGATCCTGGAGCAGACGACCTCGACCCTGCTGCGCCAGTCCGCACAGGACTAGCTGGACAATCAGGTCACGCGGCGCACCGGCCGGCGTTCGGGGCCTCGCGCCCCGTCGGGCTTCAGGCCTCTACGCGCTGGCCGGAGCGTGCTGCTGCTGAGGCGGCGAGCCTCGAAGCTCGCGAAGGCTGGAGAGGAAGAGGGTCTTGTCAATACGACCGTTGAAGATCGGGACGCCCAACTCGACGCACTTGGAGATCACGTATCGCCGCTCCAGCCCGGACTCGCGCGCAAGCTCCGTAGGCGTCAGGTGATTTGCCATCGATTCTCGTCCTCCTTCGCCTGGGGTCACATGCCGAAAGTATGCCTGCTCAGACGGACGCTCTCAACTGCGGCGTTGGACAATCGTCGTAGAGCGCGTACTTATCGCCGCGGTCCGGTCGACCGGCGGGCGCGGCTCAGATCGCCCCGCCTGTGGGATACTGGACCCAATTCGGGGCGTGGCGCAGCCTGGTAGCGCGCACCGTTCGGGTCGGTGAGGTCCCCGGTTCAAATCCGGGCGCCCCGATTGAAAAAACCCCGCAAAGGCGGGGTTTTTTGTTGGACGGATCCGCTTTGCGTTGGGCAGCGATTGGGCAGCAAGGCCGAATCCGGCGCTGGGGAGCGCGTGCTGTGGGAACCGGAAAGCGGCCATTTGCAGGAAGTTTCTGAGCCGTGCGCCTCACCGGCCGGTGCGGTGAGGTCTACCGTCCCGAGGGAGCTCCGACTGGTGTGCGCGACCCTCGGTGTATCCAACCCTGACTCACGTTCTGCCGGACAGTTGCGTGAGCTTCGGCGGCCTCCCGCCGGCACGGTGTGGCTCTCGAGTTTCGTCCCTTTCGACGCTGACGCCGGGGCGTGCCTAGCTTCCGCAGCCATAGGGTGGGCAGCACTCTCGGCGTCGTCGCCGGCGCGGCTGGCCGAGATTGCGCAGAAGCACGAGGGGACGGGGGCACTTCCGCTGCGTCGGCCGAAATTCGCAATCCGCGTCCGACCGCACTCGCGCCGGCCGAGGTGACCTATGACCCCCAGGAAGGTGGGGTCAGAGGGTCAGCCTCGCCGGTTGCGCTTACGTGCCGCCTTCTGCGCTCTGCGCCGCTGGACCCTCGGCTTGGATGCCCGGCTGCCGTTGGGTAGACGGATGCCGGCGGCTTGGGCCATGCGGTCGGCGGCGGGGCCGATGATCGCGTCGCGCTCCTCGCGTGGGCGCGAGTTGAAGTCGTCCAGCCAGCCGTCGATCGCGCCCGGCTGGCTGGGATCGACACCCTCCGTCTGCATCCGCATGAACATCGACTTCGCTAGTCCCCACCGCGAGCTGTCCTGCGCGTGCGTCTTGAACTCCTCGCCGAGCACGTCGAGTGCCTGCTCGAGAACCTCGAGCGGCTCACCGGAGAGACTGCCGCGCGCCTGCATGAAGGAGAGGAACGCCTTCGCGCACTCCGGTACCGCGTCGAGCGTTTCGGCATCGACGGTGACCTTGCGGGGGAAGTAGTCGAGCAGGTACTCCGCCAAGTCGGCGCTCGTCCAGCGGCCCAGTCGTCCGTCGTCGTAGCCGCCCTTCCATTGCAGCATCGTGGTGGCGATGAAGTCGCCGTGCTGCCAGACAGCGCTCTCGGACGGCAGGTTGGCGCGGACGTACTGCTCTAGCTCATCAAGCAGCAGGTCCGTCAGCCGCCGGAAATCCTGCTCGTCCTCGGCGGCGTCAACGACCAGCTCAGGGTCGTCCTGTTCCCACGGCGCCATCGTCTCCGGGCGGGGGATGCCGTGCGGATCGCCGGTCAGCGCCCGCGAGATGATCGGCAGCGCAGGTCCTGCGTCGGCGCTGAGCGCGAACACCGCCTCGATCGAGCGCTGAGCGGCAGCGACTACACGGCTCGTGAGTTCCTGCGGCCCAATCGGTTGCGGTGGCGCGGCACCGTCAACCGCGTCGAACAGATCACGCGCTTCGTCGGCCGGTGCGGGCGGTGCCAGCACGCACTCGACAAGCGCCCCTCCGGTCTCGCGCTGCTCGATCCCGAAGATCGCAGCCTGCACGTCGTTGCCGTCGTCGCGCACGAGCAGCGCCGCAAGCACCTCGGCATCACCGCTGACATGCTCGATCCGCATCGCCTCACCAACCCTGAGTGTGCCGATCGCGGACGTGGATGACGACACGACGCCCTCGTCGGCAAGGCGCCGCAAGCCCTCGCGAGCCTGGTCTGCCAACGGGCGCGCGGCGAGTGCTACCAACGCTGCGAGCAGGCCCGCGGACGTCGCATCGCTGCGAGCCTCGATCGCACGCACGACCGCCTCGCCCACCTCTGCCGGGATCCCCGGCCGCTCCACGGGGATGAGCAGGGTCGCCGCGAGGTGCTCCAGCTGGGCGGGATCGCTGAGCGACGATTCATCGTCGAGCATCTCCAGGAACTGCGGAACGATCTGCCGCTGCAGAACCTCGGACTGGACTTCTGTGACGTTAGAGAGCATTACCGAAGCGTAGGTGCCGCGTCGGCCAGAACCCGCGCGTATCCGACTGCGGTTTCCGCAGAGAGCGGAAGAGACGGAAAGCGGACAGCCGCCCAGCCCAGCTTCTGACGCTGGCTCAGGCGTCTTCTGAAATCGCGACTGGAAGCCTTCCCGCACCGGGAGTCGCGCTGGCCGGGTCAGTACGATCGCGAGGCGATGATCGACTGGCCCACGCGCTCGAACGCCGCCACGTAAGCGACGAGCAGCTACTGGGGAAGCTGCACGGGTTCGGTTTGGAGGTGGACCGTGCCGAGCTCGAGCGGCTGTGCGAAGGGGCGCTGTCGGCCGAGGAGGTCGCGGGCCCACTGCTCGACCGCTGCGGTGCCGGGGCCAGGGAAGGGCGACCGCACGAGGACTGGATCTGGCTGTGCCTGCTCGAGCTGTGGCGGCGCTGGTGGCCCGAGCGGGTGTGCGTGGAGTTCCTCGGCGACAAGATCCAGGCCGGCTACGACGCGCTCGAGCGCCAGGAGGCGGTGAGCGCGTCCGCAATCTGGCTCGACGCGTGGTCCGACGTCGTGCGTCTCTGCGACCTGACCCGGATCGGCTCGATCCGGGAGTTCGACGGCCGGTTCTCGATGTACCAGTCGCTGTTCAACTGGAGCCAGGATCTGGAGGACGCGCTGTGGAACGCCGGACGCGAGGATCCAGAGCTCCTGGGCGCGAGGATCGCGGTGTGCGAGGAGGCGCTGCGGCGCTTCCCAGACGAGGACGAGCTGATGGTCGAAAACCGCCGCCGCGCGGTGGCCGAGTCGTACTTCGCGCTCGGCGAGACCGACAAGGCCGAGGCGCTGTTCGAGCAGTGGCTCGCGGCCGACCCTCGCTGGGGTTGGGGGTGGATCGGCTGGGCCGACCTCCACTTCTTCACGAACAACCGGCCGAAAGACTACAGCCGGGCCGGTGAGCTGCTCCGCCGCGGCTACTCGACGCTCGGCGTAAGGAACCGGGAGGATATCGCCGACCGGCTCGTGCTGCTGTATCGAGAGACCGGGCGTGACGAGGAGGCTGAGGCGCTCGTAGTCGAAGCCGAGCGAATCAGCCGGTCGAACTCCGGCGTGAGCGTCCGACGGACGATCCGCCTGGAGGACGCCGGCGACCGCGCCGTCGTCCGCGACACGGCAACTGCCACCTTTCAAGGCGAGCGGTTCCCGCTCGACCGGATGACGGAGATCGTCGAGGCGCTCGGCGCTGCGAGGCCTTCGATAAATCCGCGGCGAGCAACCAAGGTCGGACGCAACGCTCCGTGTCCGCGCGGGAGCGGCCGGAAGTACAAGAAGTGCTGCGGTTCTGGCTCCGACTACGGTTCATCCCGACCATGAATGATGTATGCTCTGTACATCGTGCATCGAACCCAGATCTATCTCGACGACGAGCAGGAGCGAAAGCTCGCAGATCGCGCTCGGCAAATCGGACGGACAAAGTCGGCGCTCATCCGCGACGCCGTCGACGCCTACTTGTCGCCGGCCTCCGGCGACGAGAGCGCGCTCGCAGGTCTGCGTGCCGCCGTCAATGACGCAGCCGGAGCTGCGCCGTATCTCCCGAGTGGCGTCGACTATGTCGAGGAGCTGCGAGCAGCCGAGCAGGAACGCCGGCTGATGATCGACGAACGCCGCTGAGCGGTGGTCCTGCTCGACACGTCGGTTCTGATTGACGTGCTCCGGGGCTCCGAGCCGGCGGCCGACTGGCTGGGTTCTCTTGGCGAGGTCCCGTCGTGCTCGGAGCTGACGCGGGCCGAGGTGCTGCGCGGGGTCCGCTCGCCGGAGCGCTCGCGCACCGATCGATTGCTCGGTGCCTTGCGGTGGGTGGTCGTTGATGAACAGATCAGCCGCCGCGGCGGCGAGCTCGGCAGACGGTATCGGCGCAGCCATCAGGGACTGAGCATCGTCGACTTCCTGATCGCCGCGACCGCCCAACTGCTAGACGCCGAGCTTGCAACTGCGAACGTCCGCCACTACCCGATGTTCCCCGGGCTCACCCCGCCGTACGAGGCATGAACAGCGGGCGGCGGGAACAGAGAGCTCGCCGACGCCGGCGACCGGCGGGCATCTGACTTCGCGACGCCGCGAGGAGAGTGGCCCGCGGCGAGCGTGGTCACCCGCCTCTTCGGCACCTGGCTGCGGCCCGCACGGCGGCTCGGCGTCAGAACCAGGAGGTGCCGACAAGCCTGCCGCTGTCGGCGACGTCGCCGTTGGGCAGCAACTCGATCTCGCTGCCTAATCCCCGGGAATCCACCGCTAAATCCGCGAATCCGAGAGGAGGTGCCGCCACTACCAAACCACCCGGTGTCTCGATTTGCAGGGATTCCGTCTGAGGCCCGAATTTCGCCCATAATTCGGGTCGGTGAGGTCCCCGGTTCAAATCCGGGCGCCCCGATATTTCCCTGCAAGTGCATACCCGATCGTTTCCGTCCGGGGTGTTTCTAGCGAGGCCGGCGAGGAGCCCTACCTCCCACGCGCCCACCGCGCGATCTCGAATCTGAAGGCGTGGCTGCACGGCACCCACCGGCACGCCTCACGAGCGCACCTGCAGCCCTACCTCGACGAGTTCGTCTTTCGCCACAGCCGACGCCGCAACCCCCACGCCGCCTTCCAGACGCTGCTCGGCCTGAGCACCCGCCACCAGCCAGCCAGCTACCGGCAGATCATCGACGCGGCCGCATAAGCCCCGCGGAAACGATCGGGTAAGCACTTCCCTGCAAATGGGTGCGCTAGCGATCACCTCCGCGGACTGGCGTTATCTGCACGACCAGATCCTGGGAGCCCTGCCTGTGGGGGAGGTCCGCGCAACTCGGATCACCCCGTTCGGAGTCGGCTACGAGGTCGTCGTCATGATCGACGGGCTCAATGGTGCTACGCATCCGGTGATCACGACCTGGATCATGGAGGGCGACAGGCCGCCGCGGTTGACCTCAACCTGGGTGGACATCCCGTAGGGCGCTGCGAGAATCATCGGACGATGGCAGACAAGAGACACGCGATTCTGGATGTAGTCGAGCTGTTGGTGGACTCAGGGCGCTGGCCTGCCGGCACGGTCGGCACCGTCATGGAGGCAGACGACGAGCTGGCGCTGGTCGAGATCAGCGACGATCGCGGACACGCCCTCGACTTCATCTCGTTGCCGCATCACGCCTTGGCGCCAAGGCCCGGCCACACCACCGAGCGCGTCGCGTCCTGATATCGCGCGCACGCCCTGCTGCCGCGAAGCAGGCGGAGCGCCCATGGCGGCCAGCGCCTCGTGGTGCCGCACGAGCGACGGGTCGACAGCATGGGGGTGCTTGTGCGAGCAATTCGATCGTGGCGCTCAGCTCTTCCCGTTTGCCGATTACCAACAGCAGAAACTACGAGCGTCCCGTTTTGTCCAGAGCGGTCACCGGATCAGCGAGTGCCGTGGCTAGTGCGCTCGCAGGGGAACCGGCGCGCCCGGCGTCTCGCTGTCGAACGGCAGGACCGTAAGAGGTAGCGCCGTTGAGCGATGGACCGTCGAGAGGCACCTCACAGAGCAAGGTCCGGGACGGCGTCAGCGACTCGGTGCGTGAATCCGGATAAGCGGCCTACTGGGGCGAAGAGGAGCAGGCGATCCGGGTTTAGGCTGCGCTCATTCCTTGGGTGGGCGATAAAACGTTGCCCAGGGTCGCACGGATTCTCGGGAGCATCTGATCGTTGTTTTCAGATCAGGGGCGGGACTTGCGGGGAGATCGGGATCTCGAGGACCGTCGGGACGTTCTTGGTCCAGGCCGCGGCCGCGGCCTGCTTGATCGCGGCTAGATCGTCGAGGCGCGCTGCGTCGCAGCCGTACCCCTTGGCGATCGAGACGTAGTCCAGGCCGGGAAGATCGAGGCCGGGAACGCCGGGCGTTTGCTCGACGATGGCGAAGGATTTGAGGATCGCGTACTCGTCGTTTCGGAGGACCACGATCAGCAGCGGGAGGTCCAGTTGCGCGGCGTTCCAGATTGACTGGAGCGAGTATTGGAAGGAGCCGTCGCCGATGATCGCGATCACGGGCCGGTTGCGGCCGGAATCGCGTTCGGCGAGCGCGATGCCGACCGCGGCCGGCAGGTCCCATCCGAGCCCGCCGCTGGCGAACGTGTAGAACGTGTCGGGCTCGGTGATCGGCCATGCCCTGTGCAGGTCGGGAAGGTTGGAGGGGCTCTCCTCGACCAGGACCGCGTGGGGGGGCCGGACATCGCTCAGCGCGGCGAACACCTGGGCGGCGGACAGACGGCCGTCCGCGGACCCGTTCGCGGAGGCGGGCGGGTGGGGTGCCATGCGATGCTCGAGGCGAGTGTGGGGCTTCCCGTTCGAGCGCTCGTGTCCCGTGAGGAGGTCGGTGAGCGCCGCGAGGGAGAGGACGGCGTCGCCGAGGAGGCTGTCGCCGACCGGTGCGCGGCCGGTCTCGCCCGGGTCGTCGGAGATGTGCAGCAGGCGCAGTCCCGGCGGCAGGTAGGGGCCGGGAATGTAGGGGTAGTAGCGGAAGACCGGAGCGCCGACCACCAGCGCGACGTCGTGCCCGTCGAGCCGCTCGCTCAGGGGGCCTATCGCGAATGGCAACCCGCCGCAGTAGAGCGGGTGGTCCTCCGGGAACGGGGTACGTTCGGAGGCCGGCGCGGCCCACACCGGAGCGCCCAGCGCCTCGGCGAGCGCGACCGCCTGCTTCCATCCCTCGCCCCGAGCGATCGCCGCGCCAAAGATCAGGACCGGGGACGAGGCGTGCCGGATCGCGTCCGCGAACTCGCGCAGTCGCGCCGGATCCGGCGCAACGCGCGTCGCCACCGTCCGCACGACGGCCGGGCTCTGACACGGCTGCTCCCAATCGTCGAGTGGGAGCGAGAGGTACACGGGTCCCGATGGCGGCTGCAGCGCGGTCGCGATCGCCCGCATGAACGCGGCCGGGACATCTTCGGCTCGCGCCGGCTCGTAGGCCCACTTGACCCACGGGCGAGGCAACATCGTCGCATCCACGTTGGTGAGCCACGGCTCGAGCAGCACCATCTCGCGGGTCTGCTGGCCCGTCGTGAGGATCAGCGGCGTCTTGTTCTGGAACGCGGTCAGGAGGTTGCCCATCGCGTTTCCCAGACCAGCCCCGGTATGGAGGTTCACGAGCGCCGGATGGCGCGTGGCCTGCGCGAACCCGTCGGCCATCGCGACGACCGAGGCCTCTTGGAGCCCCAACACGTAGCGGAAATCAGAAGGGAAGCCCTTCAGGAATGTCTCCTCTGTCGAGCCGACATTGCCAAAGACCGTGGTCAGCCCGTAGGCGCGGAGCAGGTCGAAGGTGACGTCGCGCACTGTCATCGTGCGTTGCTGACCCTGGGTCGTGTGTCGCTGGTCGGTGATCACGAAATGACTCCTCTCACAGAAGGTCCGGGAATCGGGCCCAGAAAGCGGCGGAAGTTGGGCACCGCAAGCGCCGCGAAGGTCCCACCGCCCGACGGAGCCACGGCGCCAGTGGTCATCGTGCCGATCTGGGTCTCTCGAGCGCGGACACGTGAAGCAACGCTGCCGCCGCGACTCCGATCAGAATCCCGACGACAGTGTCGGCGAGGCGGAGGATCGGCTGCTGCCAGGCATCGTGCGGGCTGAGCGCGGCGAGGACCATCACGACCCTTGGTGGTGATCCCGGTCGTGACCACGTCCTCGGGATGCCCGGCCAAGGTCCACGAGGACCGCGCCGACCCCGATCAGCAGCACCATGCCCCAGGGGTGAAACGGCAGAACCACCAAATAGAGAAGACACAGGGCAAAGCTCACCGCTGTTGCCCTCGTTCGCGACAACGCGGCAGCGACGCTCTGCTGATACGCGGTGCGAAAGACGAACAGGGTGGCGATCGTGGCCCACATGCCCCCCAGCTCGTCGTCGGCCGCCGAGACGGAGTGAACACGCGTGAGCAGGTGAGTGGTGATCTCGAAGCTGATCAGGCACGCCAGGGCCACCGCCGTCGCGTAGGCCAGGGTCTGTGCCAACCCGCGCGTCTGTGGCAACGCGCGCGCGTCGACTCTTCGGTGGGTCGAGTTCTCGATCACGTCGTGGACACCGGACGAGAGCCATGTGCAGGTCGTCTCACCGAGAACCGGCCTCCGAACGCAACCGCCGCGGCCGCGATTACCAGGCCGGTCACCGCCAGCGGGAAGGCCGGAGCCCAGGTCCGTGCATTCACGAACAGGAGGCCCCCGATCGCTGCGCCGACGATCAGGCCCAAGAGCGTGGCTGTGAGCCGGCGTCGCTCTGGCCATGTCTGCGACCAGCCGGCCAGATCGCCCATCAGGACCGCGAGCGTGGCGGTAGCGGCGGTGGTGAAATCAGCTCGCACGCCGAGCGAGAAGGTGGTCGCAAACTGCATGCCCATCGCGATCCCCGACAGCGCGATGAGCACGTCGCCGGACCCGGCCGACGGATGCCCGCTGACGGACGCCCACATAACGAGGAACGCGGCCTCGAACACCAGCGCAACAGCCAGTGAGAGGATGGCGGGACGTGGCCATACGCTGTCGGAGCCCTGCGTTCGCCTGACCATACGCGCCGCGAGAAACGCCCCGAGTGCGAACGCCAGCGTCGCTGAAAGCACGCGGGGGATCGTTGGCCCCGGAGCCCCGCCAGCGCGGAAGCCGAGGAAGGCGAGGTTGCCGGTCATGAACGCGGAGAAGACCTTCCCAAGCCCGAGGAAGCTGAGCGCGTCGACAGCGCCGCAGGAGGTCGTGAGCGCGACCAGCAGGAGGTCGCGAGTGAGAGGGGTGGCGAGTCTGAGCTCCATGGTTTTGGCTCCGTTGACGTCGGGGCGTGCGCCGCCACAAGATCGTGCGCGTACCTTGGCGTAGGCGTCGATCTTCTCGACGCCTACGCCTTGGATCGCTTGTGTGCGGCCGTTCTCAGCGGGTGATGAGCCGCTTGGCCTTGGGCAGGCTGGCGATCACCTTGTCGTCCAGGTTCAGGTGGGCCTTGACGAGCTCAGGCGGAAGGACGCCCATCCACTGGCTCAGGGAGATGTCGGCGTAGTGGTCAGAGCGGAACAGGCCTAGGAACACGACTGTCTCGTCGCCGGTGTTCTCGACGTAGTGGCCCATATCGCGGGGCGCGTAGCCGACGTCGCCGGCCTGGTAGTCGAACGTCCGTGACTTGCCGCCGGAGGCGAACACAGTCATCCGGCCTTGGCCCTTGAGCCAGTACTGCCACTCGTCAGCATTGGGGTGCCAGTGCATCTCACGCATCGCGCCTGGCTCGACCTCGATCAGCGCCGCGGCGATCCTCTTAGAGATGGTGAAGTTGCGCGAGTCGGTGATCCGCAGCTGCCCGCCGGGGGCTTTGATCGGCTCCTGCTCGTGCATGCGCCACGTGTAGGAGAGCGGCGGCTGGGTGGCCGGCGACGGCGGCGCGTCGTCGACCATGTTTGCCGGAGGCACCTGGCCGGCGAACATGTACCGGGTGTGGCCGATGTCGGTCGGGAGCGAGTCGAAGGCCGACTCCGGCACCCCGAAGTTCTTCGCCAGCACCTCGCGCGGGGTGTGGTTAAACCAGTCGGTGATCAGGAACGTCTCGTTCTCGGAGAAGTCGCCGCTGTCGAAGGCGAGCAGGAACTCGGCGCCGTCCTCGAGCGCCTGGATCGAGTGCGGGAGCCCGGACGGGAAGTACCACAGTCCGCCGGTGTCGACGTCGTCGACGAACAGGCGGCCCTCCTCGTCGATGATGCTGATGCGGCAGCTGCCCGCGATCATGTACGCCCACTCGGCCTCCTTGTGCCAGTGCAGCTCACGGATGGCGCCGGGCTTCAGACGCATGTCCACCCCCGCGATCTCGGTGCTAATCGGCAGCTCGCGGACCGTCGTCTCGCGGGCATAGCCGCCGCTGAGCACGCGGTTGCGGGACATCGCGAACGGCCACTTGAGGTTCGGGATCGTGCCCGCATCAGTCACCGGCGAGACCAGGACATCCGGATTCTCCCTCTCGATCGGGACGTTCCTCGGGCCAAGAATCGACGCTCCGCGGTCGCCGACGATCGGCTCCGGGATGTCACTGTCGCCGTTGCTGCGATTGATATCTGTCGTTGCCACGGACTCCTCCTGCGGATGGGGGGATCTGTCCGACCGCCAGTGCCCCAGCGCTCCATCGCTTCCGGCTCGCCGACGCATCGGTCTGCAGATCACGTTCTCATAGGCGCTCGGGCGCGTACATACGGCTCGGCCCGAAAAGGCGCTCCGAGTTCCAGACCGGCAGGTACCGGAATTCGTACCCAGGCCTACCCAGATCGGCGGCATCGGCGGGGCGCATGCCTCTCGCCCGGCAATGGTGGGTTTTCCTCACCCACCAGCAGATGGAGGCCGGGCGCACGAGGGTTAAAGCCCTTCTTGGCATCTCAGGTCGAAGTGGAGCTGCCCGACGGAGACCGAGTCGCGCTCGCGCGACCTCGCGGCGCCCCGCGGCGACTTAGCGGACCGGGTTCACATGGCGATGAGGCAGGGGTACGCTTGCCAGTCGATGCGCACGTACGAGCCGTCGCTGATGCTGCGGCCGATGGTTGCTCCTCCTAAGGGCGCGGGGGCCACCGCTGCGCGTGGCGCGCAGCGGCGGTGTCGCTACAGACGACTTGCCCCCGGCTCGAGATCGGACTGAGAGCGCCGTTGACTGGTACGGGGTTGGATGGACTGGCCGAGGAGCAGGCAGCGTTGCGGCGCGTCGCGACGCTGGTGGCACGCGGGGTACCGGCGGGGGAGTTGTTCAGGGCGGTCACCAAAGAGGTCGGACGGGTGCTGTCCGCGGAATATGCGCATCTGATCCGCTACGGCCCCGACAATACGGCCACCGTCCTCGCTGCCTTCGGCCGGACCGACGACATCTTGCCGGCTGGTACCCGGCTGAAGCTTGGGGGAAAGAACGTCACCACGCTCGTGTTCGAGACGGGTCGTTCGGCCCGGGTCGACGACTACGGTGATGCTTCGGGGGCGTTTGCCGCCCCCGCCCGCGAGCACGGGGAGCGCTCGTCGCTCGCCGCGCCGATCGTCGTAGAGGCCAGCCTGTGGGGTGTGATGGTCGTCGGCTGTTCCGAGGAGGAGCCGCTGCCGCCGGACACCGAGGCGCGCCTCACGGATTTCACCGAGCTGGTGGCGGCGGCGGTCGCCAATGCCGAGAGCCGAGCCGAGCTCGCGAGGCTCGCCGAGGAGCAGGCGGCGCTGCGGCGGGTCGCGACGCTGGTGGCGCGCGGGACGCCGCCGGAGGAGGTGTTCGCCGCTGTCGTAAAGGAGGTTGGGCAGCTGCTTTCAGGCGTTTCGGTCGATTACGCGGGCATGGCCCGTTACGACCCCGACGGGGCGGTTACGGTCCTCGCCACCGGGGGCAGCACAGACTTCGTTCCCGTTGGGACCCGGTTGACGCCTGGGGAACTGAAACTCGGCACGATCGTATTCGAGACCGGTCGTCCTGCCCGAGTCAACGACTATGCCGATGCCTCGGGCCCGTTCGGTATCGCCCTCCACGAGATGGGTGTTCGCTCAGCGATCGCGGCGCCGATCATCATTGAGGACCGCCCATGGGGGGTGGTAGCCGCCGGCTCGACGCTGGGGCAGCCGCTGCCGGTGGATGCTGAGGCGCGCCTCGGCGATTTCACGGATCTCGTGGCGATGGCGATCGCGAATGCGGAGAGCCGCGCGGCTCTGACCGCGTCGCGCGCGCGGATCGTCGCCGCCGCCGATGAGAGCCGGCGTCGGATCGAGCGTGATCTGCATGACGGGGCACAGCAGCGTCTGGTGCACACGGTGATCGTGCAGCAGCTTGCGCTGCGGGCGCTGCAGAACGGCGATGCCAATGTCGCGGAGCTGATGGCGGAGGCGCTCGAGCACGCCGAGCAGGCGAATTCTGAGCTGAGCGAGCTGGCACACGGGATTCTGCCGTCGGTGCTGACTCGGGAAGGGTTGCGGGCGGGGGTTCAGGCGCTGGTGTCTCGGATGTCGTTGCCGGTGAGCGTGGACGTGGCTGTCGAGCGGCTGTCTGCCGGTGTCCAGGCGACCGCGTATTTCGTCGTCAGCGAGGCGCTTACGAACGTCGTCAAGCACGCGCGCGCTGATCGCGCCGCGGTGATCGCGCGAGTCGACCGCGGAGTGCTGCGAGTAGAGGTTCGCGACGAAGGGGTTGGAGGCGCGCGCATCCGGGACAGCACCGGCTTGCACGGACTCGAAGATCGCGTGTCGGCACTGGACGGACGACTTGTGGTGGAGAGCCCTCTCGGGCAGGGCACGCGTGTGTATGCGCTCCTGCCCGTACCTGACCCTGGTTAGCCGCTGGGCGAGTCACGCAGATAGGCCAGCACCGCGAGCACCCGACGGTGCTCGGTCGGCACCGGATCCAGCTCGAGCTTGTGAAAGATGCTGCTGAGGTGCTTCTCGACCGTTGCTGGGCTGACCACAAGGGCTTCGGCGATACCCCGGTTGGACTTACCTTCGGCCATCGCGGCGAGCACGTCGCGCTCGCGTTGGCTGAGCCGGTCGAGCGGCCGCTCGTGCTGGCGGCGGCCGAGCATCCGCCCCACGACCTCCGGATCCAGCGCGGTCCCGCCTTCGGCGACGCGCGTGACCGCGTCGACGAAGCTCTCCACCGCCCCCACCCGCTGCTTGAGCAGGTAGCCGACTCCCTCGGCGCGGTCCCCGATCAGCTCGAGCGCATAGCGCTCGTCGAAGAACTGGGAGAGCACGAGCACGCCGGTCTCCGGGCGCCGGCGACGGACCTCGATCGCCGCCCGCAGACCATCGTCTCCGTGGCCCGGCGGCATGTTGACATCAGCGATGACAACCGCCGGATGATGAGCAAGGCCCTTGCGCAGAAGGTCCTCGGCGTCGCCAGCCTGAGCAACAACCTCCAGGCCGGACTCGGTGAGGATCCGGGCGATCCCCTCGCGCAGCAGAAGGTCGTCTTCGCCGATCACCACGCGCAGCGGCTCTGACATCGGGCAACCGTACCGCGGGACGGGGGTGCGGGCTATTCGTCGCCGAGCAATTGCGCAAGCGGGGCGTTCGCCAGCTCGACCTTGTTCAAGAACGCCTCCGCGCCGGCGCGCCGCGCGTTGTCGGTGGTCGCGATGTCCCGGTCGATGGAGACCAGAACGACCCGCGGGCGCCACGGCAGCGAGGCGAGGTCGCGGGCGAGTCTGATTCCGTCCCCGTCCGGGAGCTCAGCGTCGACCAACACGCCTGAGGGCTTGAGGCGATCGGCGGCGGATAACGCCGACGAGACGCTGTCGGCGTCGCCGACGACCATCAGGCCGCTGGCGGCCAACAGGCGTGCGGCGAGCGCGCGGAACTCCGGGTCGTCGTCGACGACCAGAACGGATCGGCTCACGCAACCAATCATCGCGGCCTCCCATCTGCCGCTGGGTAAGGAAAACCCACCGTTGCCGGGCGAGAGGCATGCGCCCCGCCCATGCCGCCGATCTGGGTAGGTCTGGGTACGAATTCCGGTACCTGCCGGTCCGGAACTCGGCCAGATGTATCCCCTAGATCGGTATGTACAGCCCCACGCGCCCATGCGAGCCTGACCGCGATTCGAATGCACGTACAGGACCTCGGGTGAGGACAGGAGGAAGCCCAATGACTGCTACAAGCGACGCGCAGCCCAAGATTCTTGACCTGCCGATTGGCCTCGATGCCACCGGGTTGCGACGCGAGTTCGACAGCCTCGGCGATGTTGAGGTCCCGGCCGACCGGTACTGGGGCGCGCAGACCCAGCGCAGCCTCGAGCACTTCGACATCGGCAACGACCGGATGCCGAAAGAGGTCTATCACGCGTACGGCTATGTGAAGAAGGCGGCGGCGATCGTCAATACACGCGCCGGCCGGATGCCCGAGTGGAAGGGTGACCTGATCGAGCGGGTGTGTGACGAGGTGATCGCCGGAAAGCTCGACGAGGACTTCCCGCTGTACGTGTGGCAGACCGGGTCAGGGACGCAGTCCAACATGAACCTCAACGAGGTCATCTCCAACCGTTGCATTCAGCTGGTGGGAGGGACGCTCGGTTCGCAGGAGCCCGTCCACCCCAATGACCACGTGAACATGGGGCAGTCGAGCAACGACACGTTCCCGACCGCGATGCACATCGCCGCGTACAAGATGGCTACCGAGAGGACGATCCCGGCGCTCCGCCAGCTCCGCGACGCGATCGAGCGGAAATCCAAGAAGTGGGCTGACGTGGTCAAGATCGGCCGCACCCACCTCGAGGACGCCACCCCGCTGACCGTCGGTCAGGAATGGTCCGGCTACGTCGGCGCGCTTGACGACGCGATCGCCGAGGTCGAGCACGCTACCCGTGGCCTGCTCAAGGTGGCGATGGGAGGAACGGCCGTCGGAACCGGGCTGAACGCGCCACTCGGGTTCGGCGCGGAGTGCGCGGCGGAGATCGCGAGGATGACGGGCGCGCCGTTTGAGACCGCGCCCAACAAGTTCACCGCCCAGGGAACGCTCGACCGCATGGTTCGCGCGCACGCGGGACTGAAGGCCGCGGCCGTGACCCTGTACAAGATCGCCGACGATCTGCGGTGGCTGGGCTCAGGCCCTCGGACCGGGATTCACGAGCTGATCCTGCCAGCCAACGAGCCAGGCTCGTCGATCATGCCCGGGAAGGTCAACCCGACCCAGGCCGAGGCGATGCTGATGGTCTCCATCCAGATCATCTCCTCTGACGTGGCGGTGACGATGGGCGGTGCCGAGGGGAACTTCGAGCTCAACGCCTTCCGCCCGATCCTGATCAACAACTACCTGCACTCGGCGCTGATCCAAGCCGACATGTGCGACCACCTGCGCAAGTTCATGATCGAGGGCGCCGAGCTCAACGAGCCCAAGCTCAAGGAGAACATCGAGCGCTCGGTGATGATGGTGACCGCGCTCTCGCCGGTCATCGGCTACGACAAGGCCTCGGTCATCTCGCACTACGCCATCGACCACGGCCTGACCCTGAAAAAGGCGGCCCTGGAGAACGGTGTCAGCGAGGAGCTCTACGACCGAGTGGTCAATCCGCTCGCGCTGACCGAGGGCGGCTCCGCGGATCTGGCCTCCGGGGCGAAGCAGGGGTGAGATGAGCCCGGGAACCGAACAACACGACCCGTCGCCAGCCTCCCTCCCACCCAAGCAAAACAGCGGGTCGTCGGTCTCCTCCCAACTCCGAGGCTCAACCGAAGCGCGCATCGGCAAGGCCGCGCTGATCGCATCGATCGGCGGACAGCGCGGCTACGCCGACTGGACCAACCCGAACCATCGGCTCCGAAGGCTGCTGGCCGAATTCATCGGCATGGCCGGACTGACCTTCATCCTCTCCGGCGGCGCCGCGATCCTCGCCCGCTACGGAGGCGGGTCGCTACACCCCTGGGACTTCGGGTTGGTGCTCTCGTTGGTCTCTGGACTGTGGCTAGTCGTCGCGGTGTACTTCCTGGGCGACATCTCTGCTCATTTCAACCCCGCCCAAACCCTGGCCTTCGCGCTGCGCAAGGACATGGACTGGGTAATGGCCTTTGCCTACTGGGTGGTCCAGTTCGGGGCCGCGGCGGGCGGCTCGCTGCTGGCCCGCGCGTTCTTCGGAAAGTACGGTCACCTCGCGGCAACCATGCCTCACCCCGGCATGTCCTGGCAGGCCGTGGGCTTTGAGGCGATCCTCACGTTCGGCCTCGTGCTCATGGTTCTTAACATGGCCAACGGACCGAAGCTGAATGGCCCGTACGTGCCACTCGCGGTTGGCGCGTACATCATCGCCTGGGCCACGATGGGTGGACCGTTCGACGGCGCAGCGATGAATCCCGCCCGAGCCTTCGGGCCCGATGTGGCGCTCGGCGACCTGTCGACCTGGTGGGTTTATCTGATCGGTCCATCGATCGGCGCGGTCATCGCGGTCGGCGTGGCGTACGTCCTCCGAGGCCCAGCCAAAGCCCAGGAGGCTGTGGCCGCCCAGGGGACACCCCTCAATCGAGAAGCCTGAGCGAGCGCATGTCGCGGGCCATGGTCCGAGGCTGGAGAGCGGACGTGTCATCACTGGCCGTCCTGGACCGCACTGCCCTGAGGAGGGCCGCGCGCGCCGCGATCGTGCTACCCGCGGTGTTCGCTTTTGCGGACAAGGTGATCGGAAACCCGACGACGGCATTGTTCGGGGCGTTCGGATCCTTCGCGCTGCTCGTCCTGGCCCAGTTCTCAGGACCTTGGCGAACGCGCGTGCTCGCCTACCTCGCACTCGGGTGCACGGGCGTGGTGTTCAGCACGCTCGGAACACTGTGCTCTCGCAGTCCGTGGCTCGCCACTGCCGCGATGGCGGTGGTCGGCTTCGGCGTGCTCTTCTCGGGCGTGTTCAGCGGATACGTCTCGGCGGGCTCGGCCGCGGCCATCCTTATTTTCGTCCTGCCGACGACGGTTCCGGCGGCGAACTCCGAGATTCCGGCCCGCCTCGCGGGCTGGGGCCTGGCGAGCGGTGCGGCGATCCTCGCGGTCATGCTCCTGTGGCCGCCGCGTCGAAGGGACGATCTTCAGCACGAAGCTGCGGCTGCCGTGCGCAGCGTTGCCGACGTGCTGGACGCGGACCGAGACCAGCTGGCGCACCGGGGACGCGTCGCCCACGACGCGGTCGAGGGTCTCGAGCGGCGCCTGCGCGGCACCCAGCAGCGCCCGACGGGTCCAACGGGCCCGTTGGCCGCGCTGGCGTCGCTTCCCGGCGAGCTCGACTGGCTTCTCTCCCTGCTATTGCCGCCAGCCGAACCCAGGGCGCCCGAGCGCGCTTGGGCGGCGGAGAGCCAGGAAGCGATGGCGGCAGCGGCGTCCGTGCTCCGTGCTGGGGCCGAGCGACTCGAGGGTCTTGAGGCACGTCCAGATTTCGCGCGCCTGGATGCTGCGCTTGATGCGGTCGCGCCCGCGCTGGTGAAGCGTCTGCCGGACCTGGCGTCCGACGCGCCCGCCAGCTCGGTGACCGAGGCCCTGGAGCCGCCGTTCCAGATCCGGGCGGCGACTTACTCTGCGCGCCAGGTCGCTGGGTACGCACTGCGTGCGGCCGGGGCGGACGCGCCCGAGCTCGATTGGCCAGAGCCGGAATCAAGCCCTGAGCGCTCGTCACTACGAGCGACCGCGCAACGTGCCCGGGAGCACGCAAGCGTTGCCTCGGTCTGGTTCCAGAACAGTCTGCGTGGCGCGGCCGGGCTCGCGATCGGCGTCTACGTCGCCCAGCGAACGGGTGTACAGCACGGTTTCTGGGTCGTGCTCGGGACGCTCTCGGTGCTTCGATCAAACGCGCTGGGGACGGGCAGGTCGATCCTCAGCGCACTCGTCGGCACCGCGGTGGGCCTGGTCGTCGGCGCGGGGCTCGTGATCGCGCTCGGCACCGACCACGGAGTGCTCTGGGCGGTGCTGCCGGTCGCGGTGCTGCTCGCTGCGTACGCACCGCGGGCGATCTCATTCGCCGTGGGCCAAGCCGGCTTCACCGTGTTTGTCCTCGTGCTCTTCAACCTCCTCGCGCCGGTCGGCTGGAGGGTGGGGCTGGTTCGTGCCGAGGACGTCGCGATCGGCCTTGCGATCAGCCTCGTGGTTGGGCTGCTGTTCTGGCCCCGTGGGGCCGCAGCACTTGTCCGCCAGGATCTCGCCACGGCATACGAGCGGGTCGCGGACTACCTCGCCGCCACTGCGCGGCAACTGATCGAAGGACCGAGCTCCGAGGACGCAGTATCTGCAGCGCGCGCCGCCGACGTCGCCGTCCGCCGCCTCGACGAAGCGTTTCGCCAGTACCTCGGCGAACGATCGGCCACCCGGGTCAACCCAGAGGACGTAGCGGCGCTGGTCAGCGGCGCTGCGCGAGTCCGGCGCGCGGCGGAGTCGCTCACCGCCCTCGCACACGTGGCCGATGGTGACGCCCGGCTCGATGGTTGCGGCCACAACCTCGACCACGAGCTACAAGCCCTCCGGACCTGGTACAGCGCGTTTGGATTCGCGCTAATGAGCGGCGGCGAGCTGCCGCCGCCGCAGATCCACGACGAGGAGGACGCCCGCCGGCTTCTCTCCTGCGTGCGCGACGCCGCCCAAGGCGCCGGCAACGGGACAGTCAGAGCCGGGGTCGCCCTCCTCTTGGCGAGCGAGCATCTCGAGAACCTCTCGCGCCTCGAAACCCTCCTCAGCAAGCGCGCGAACGCCATCAGAACCGCGTCTGAAGACGGTAGAGCCCTCCGGAAGCTGAGGGTGCTCGCGTCATGAGAGCCACCCCGACCTACCCGATCCCTGGCTCGGAGGACCAAGCACCCTCCGATACTCGGCACGACCCCACGAATTGAACAAACCCTGCCTGAAGAGGAGCAACCATGTACCAGAGAGACACAGCACTGAAGACCACGCAACTGGGCCAAACTGGTCTTGAGATCACGCGTGTCGGCTTGGGTGCGTGGGCGATCGGGGGCGGTGGGTGGGAGTTCGGTTGGGGGCCGCAGGACGACGAGGAGTCGATCGCTGCGATCCACCGCGCGCTTGAGCTGGGCGTCAATTGGATCGACACCGCCGCGGCGTACGGCTTCGGCCGCTCGGAGCAGACCGTTGGTCGTGCCCTGGACGGCGTCGTCGAGCGCCCGTACGTGTTCACGAAGTGTTCGCTGCTGGAGGGCCCCAACCGCACGGTCGTGCACAGCCTGAAGCGGGGCTCGATTTTGCGCGAGGCCGGCGATAGCCTGACCCGTCTGGGGCTCGACGCGATCGATCTCTACCAGATTCACTGGCCGATCCCGGCCTCGGACATCGAGGAGGGTTGGGCCGCACTCGCCGAGCTCAAGGAGCAAGGTCTCGTGCGCCACATCGGTGTGTCCAACTTCGATGTAGAGCAGCTGCGTCAGATCCAGCAGATCGCCCCGGTCGAGACGCTCCAACCTCAGTACTCGCTGATCGAGCGCGACGCCGAAGCGGAGATCCTCCCCTACGCACTGCAGGAGCAGATCGGGGTGATCGTGTACTCGCCAATGGGGTCGGGGCTGCTGACCGGGAAGATGACCCGCGAGCGGATCAAGAGCATGGCCGACGACGATTGGCGCGGGCGTGATCCGCGGTTTCAGGAGCCCCAGCTATCGCACAACCTTGCGCTGGTCGACCGCCTGACGGCGGTCGCCGAGCGACACGACAGTACCCCCGGCGCGCTCGCGGTCGCCTGGACACTGCGCAACCCCGCCGTCGACGGTGCGATCGTCGGGTTCCGTCGGCCCGATCAGGTCGACCCCATCCTCATCGCTGCCAACCTAGAGCTCAGCGCCGAGGACGCAGCCGAAATCGAAGGGAGCACACGATGAATTCTGAGCACTCTGGAGTAGCGAACGCTCGCGTCGGTCTGTTGGGCGTCGGCCTGATGGGCTCCGCGATGGCCCATCGGCTACTGGATCAGGACATCCCGGTGATCGTCTGGGACCGCAACAGCGAAGCAGTCCGTGCGCTCGCGGACCGCGGGGCGACACAGGCGAGCGGACCGGGCGAGGTCGTGAGCGGCGCCGGCGTCGTGATCACGATGCTCCCGACCGCGGAGGTCGTGCTCGAGGTGATCGATCCGCTGCTGAAGCAGTGGCCCGACGGCACCGTCTGGTTGCAGATGAGCAGCGTCGGGGCGGCCGAGGCAGACCGGTTGACACGGGCAGCACAGGCGCACGCGGTCACGGTCGTCGATGCCCCCGTGTCGGGAAGCACGTTGCCCGCCGAGGAGGGCCAGCTGACGATCCTGGCCTCCGGACCGGAGTCCGCCAAAGCGGCGCTCGAGCCGGTGTTCGATGCGCTGGCCTCGCGCGTGATGTGGGTCGGCGAGACAGGGATGGGCTCGCGGCTGAAACTGGCCGCCAACCAATGGATGATCAGCATGGTCGCGGCGCTGGCGGAGTCGATGCACCTGTGCGACGCGATGGGACTGGATCAGCAGCACTTCATCGAGCTGCTCGACGGCGGCCCGCTGGGCTCCACCTACGCGGTGCAGAAGCTCAACGAGATGCGCCAGCACCAGTACCCGGCCGGGTTCCCCGTCCGGCTCGCCCTCAAGGACCTCGAGCTCGTCCATGAGGTCGAGCAGCGCTCTCACACCACGATGCCCGTACTCGACGCCGTCCTAGCGCGCTTCACGACCGCCGGAGAAAACCTCGCCGACCAGGACGTAGCAGCCATCTACGAACAGGACGGCGCCCTCGCCAACAGCTAGATCAAGCGAGGAGCCGCTGCACGCCCGGGAACGACGATCTCACGTGCATTCACCCAGAACGAGCCGAGTGGCGTCGACGGCCCACAGCCAACTGTCTCGAGCGCGCCACCAGCCGATGAACTACACAAGCCATGGAGACGAAGGGCAAGGGAGGAAGCTATGAAGAGCAAGGTTGTGGAGGACGCGGATGTCGTTACCTACGTCGTGGTGTGTGATCCGGGCGACGAGGCGGTCGAGGCGCTGCAGGAGTTCGCCCGCTCGGAGGAGCTGGAAGCTGCGCAGATCACTGCGATCGGCGCGTTCGAGCGCGCCACGGTCGGCTGGTTTGACCCTGCGGCCAGGCAGTACCGCCGCATCCCGGTTGACCAGCAGTGCGAGCTGCTGTCGCTGGTTGGCGATGTCGCCATGGGTGAGGATGGCCCCGTTCCGCACATGCACGTGGTGCTCGGCCTGGCGGACGGGACGACTCGCGGTGGTCACCTCCTCGAGGCGCGGGTGTTCCCGACCCTGGAGGCCGTGGTGACCGAGAACCCCGCCTATTTGCGCAAGGTGCTGCGCCCCGATCTCGGGGTCGCGCTGATCGATCTCGACCAGTCCCAGAGCGCGGCCTGACCCGGCGAGGAGGCGGCCGGCCCAACGGGAGACAAGACGCGGTGCTGGAAATCTGAGGCGAACGAGGAGGATGAGCGATGAGTCAAGTTGCACCTGGGGCGGGCTCGCTGGAAGGCAAAGTGGCTGTTGTCACCGGCGCCGCTCGCAGGATCGGCCGGGCGGTGGCGATCGCGCTCGCTCGCGAGGGGACGGACATCGCCGGGATCGATATCTGTGCTCCGGTCGATCCGCGCTCGGGCGTAACGCCGTCGACTCCCGAGGACCTGGAGGAGACCGGCCGACTGATCCGGAAGGCTGGCCGCCGATGGTTCGGCATCGAGCTTGACCAACGGGACCTGCCTGCGCTGCGA
This sequence comes from uncultured Solirubrobacterales bacterium, assembly GCA_963704385.1. Taxonomy (GTDB): domain Bacteria; phylum Actinomycetota; class Thermoleophilia; order Solirubrobacterales; family Solirubrobacteraceae; genus Palsa-465. The sequence continues at coordinate 970,422 of OY969904.1, read as the reverse complement.
TCGGCTGCCGCGCGCTGCGAACAGGAACTCGGCGGCATCGACATCCTGTTCGCCAACGCCGGGACCCAGAGCTTCTATCCGCTGCTGGAGATGGAGGACGCGGACTGGCACATCACCATCGACGTCAACCTGACGGGGACCGCGAACGCCGTTCGGGCGTTCGCGCCGTACATCGTCAAGCGTGGTGGTGGTCGCATTGTCCTGACCTCCTCCACTCAGGGCCAGCACGGAACGAAGTACGGGGCAGCTTATTCGGCGTCGAAGTGGGGGATTGTCGGCCTCATGAAGTCGGCGGCGTTGGAGCTCGGACCTCACAAGATCACCGTGAACGCCCTCATTCCCGGCCTCATCGACACCGCCCTGACCCGACATCAAGAGCGCTACGCGCAGGTGCTCGAAGACGCCGGCAAGCAGCCGAGCGGAACCCCCAAGGACGAGCGGGACGCGCGCGAGATTCTCGCGTCCAAGACACCGCTCGGCGTGCCCTGGATCGAGCCCGAGGATGTCGCACCCGTGGTCGTCTTCCTCGCTTCGGAGGCCGGGCGTATGGCGTCGGGGTCGACCTTTGAGATCACTGGGGGCGACAGCGCCCACAACACTGCCTAAATGGGGAAAGTGATGCCCAAGCGCTTCCTCGCACAACTGACGCGGTTCGACGGCGCCTACCTTCGCTTCACCGGCACGCTCTCAATCGAGCGCTACCACGGGGTTGAACTGATCGAGCAACACAGCGACCAGGCGATCTGGGAGCTCATGTACTTCGGACACCCCCGATAGCCGACGACCCGCGGATCCACGAACGCCTCCCAAACAAAGCCTGAGAGTTCCGCCTCGTCGTAGCCCCAAGCCGGCGCCTCGTGAACAAGACGCCTGCTCTGCACGACACGTTCCCGCCTTTCCCGCGTGACGCGCACCGCACTTCCTCACGCCGAGCTTCCCTCCCTTGCCCGGATGGGAGGGGCGCTCGCCGTCCTAATTCGCGCGTCTGAGGGTATCCGGCAGCTCGGAGCTCAGCGACCGTGATCATCAGCGTACGCGGGGTGGCGCTCAAGGCTCGGAATCCGAAGTGCTCGTAGAAGCGGGCGGCGGGTTCGTCGATGGCGTGTACGACGACCGCGCGGACGGCAAGGTGCTGTGGCGCGACATGCCCTTGCGTGTCGGCGCGGTCGCCTGTCCATGGTCGAGTTCGCCCGCGAGCAGCGCGTAGTAGCCGATCACGACACCGGCGTCGGTGAGAACAAACGTGCGCGCTGCGTCACGGCGCTCGCTCTGTCCTGCGTAGCGGATGAGCCAGCGGTCCAGGGCCTCGTTTCCGGACTCGAAGCCCGAGGTGTCATGGTGGAAGGGGTCGTAGCGCTCAGTGGCCGCCGGCGGCGAGCTCACGTCCTCGACTGAAGATCGGCGAGGCCTGCGACCGTGTGCTCGTCAACCGAGTCAAGGGCGTCGAGGAAGCGGATCGCCTCCTCCTCGGTGAGCACGATCCGGCGTTGATCGGCGAGCACGTCAGCCGCCCGGTTAGCGGCCGCTCGGCGGAAGAAGTCGCTCAGCGACTCGCCGACCGCGGTTGCGGCCGCCTGGTCGATTGATCGCTCCTCGTTGGTGAGTCGTAGTTCCAGTCGTTGGCTACGCACGGCCTCAAGAGTGTACGGACGACGTACGGTGTTGCCGAGAGGAGGGTCCTGTTCGCGAGACCTGCTGTGCTCTCAATAGGGGCGGTACGAGGGCTTCATCCACCGGCGTCAGTGACGGCCCGGCTGGTTTTGGCAGCGGAGGTCATTGCGTGGCCGGCGACGTGCCGTCCACGACCGCTCCGTCGCGGAGCGTCATGAACCAGGCATACGTGTTTTCATACCTCGTCCCGATCCTCGTCATCCCTGAGCCGTCCCAGAGGACGATGACGGTGCTGCTCGCGTCGTCGGCAAAGATGCCTCGGATGTTTACCGGGCGGAAGGGCTCCTCGGTGCTGAAGCGTGCACCGAACGGTGCCAGCACCTCGTCGATGAACTCCTGCTTGCTGGCGTACTCACGGGATGCCGCCGAGTGGCCGACAATTTCCCACGTCATGTCCTCGGCGAAAATGCTTGTGACGTAGCCCGTGCCGTTGGACCACGCCGAGAATGCCTGGGTGACGAGCTCGCGGTTGCTGGGCAATGTCGCCTCCTGAAGTTCGGCTGCGAGCTAGGGCTCGGAGCAGGAATCGGCATACCACGCTAGCGACCGCCCTCAGAGCCGGACCCGCTTCCGTGTCGGGACGCGCGTGCCCGACCGCTGGCCTCCGGCGCTGCATCGCGCGGATAGCGCGCACGCCGTGCTGCGGGCCGCGACGGGCTCTCGCGTCGAAACGAAACGGCCCGCCGTTAGCCGGAAAGCAGGCAACTGCGAGCGCCGAGAGACCCCCGCAGAGGGGCAATGGAACGCTGGCGCCGACGGCGTGAAGCGGTCACGATTCCACATCAGGGACCCGGTCTCGGGCTACCGCTCTCGGACAGATGGGTAACGTCCGTGCGCGACTGCGACGACGTCGACCATCAGCACGGCCAGATCGGCCGAGTGGCACTACTCACCCACGCCTCGAGGGGAACGCAATGACTGATACACCGGGTAGCTGCGACCGCACCTGCACCGAGTACGAGGTCCAGGAGGTCGAGAAGGTCAACGGCACAGGCAAGCAACCGGTCGTGTTCGTTCACGGCCTCTGGCTGTTGCCAAACAGCTGGGACCCGTGGCGGGAAGTCTTCGAGGAGGCTGGATACGCGACCGCCGCCCCGGGGTGGCCCGACGACCCCGAGACCACCGAAGAGGCGCACGCGCATCCGGAGGTGTTCGCGAACATGTCGATCGGCCAGATCGCCGACCACTACCAGGAGGTGATCGAGGCGCTCGACAAAAAGCCGGCGATCATCGGGCACTCGTTCGGCGGCCTGCTGACCGAGATTCTGGCCGGGCGCGGGCTCGCGGCCGTCTCGGTGCCGATCAGCCCGGCGCCGTTCCGGGGCGTCCTGCCGCTGTCGTTCTCGGCATTGAAGTCCGGCTCGCCGGTGCTGCGAAACCCGGCCAACCGCAGTCGCGCGGTACCGCTCACCTATGACTAGTTCAAATACGGATTCGCGACATGCGCGACGACGACGAGGCAAAGGAGCTCTACGAGAAGTACTCGGTTGCGGGCTCCGGCAAAGTCCTGTTTCAGGCCGCAAGTGCGAACCTGAACCCCTGGACCGAGGACAAGGTCGACACCGAGAACCCCGAGCGCGGCCCGATGCTGATCCTCGCGGGCGAGAAGGACCACACGGTTCCGCACGCCATCGCCAACGCCTCGTTCAAGCACGAGCTCCGCAACGACGGCGTGACCGAAATCATCGAGATCGAGGGCCGCGGTCACTCGCTGACGATCGACAGCGGCTGGCGCGAGGTCTGCGACAAGGCGCTCGCGTTCGTCAAGCGGTTCGTGTCGCGCGCGGCAGGACAACCCTGCCAGGGCCGAGTTGCAGCTTGGCCGGCCCACCGCTCCGATCGGCGACCAAGGCCAAGGCGGCTCCGGCGAAATCGTCGCGACGACCGCGCCCGTTACCCCTCCACGCCGTTTGTGGTCACGCCCGGCTCGGTGACCGCTTTGGGCTGCTAGGACAGCCCCGCGGCGACGGACCACGTGGCTCGTCCTCGATCAACGCGGCGTGTGCCAAGGAGTTGGTGTTTATTGAGTAGTTGATCCAACATAAGCTCGTCGTCGCCTGCCGGGGAAGGTCCGGTCCGGGTAGCTGTCAGGAGGCCCGGTAGCAGGCTGGCGGCTCGGTCTGGAAACGGGCCGGGTCGAAGCCCAGCGTCAAGAGCCCCTCTGGGGGGAGCGACTGAGCGGTCCGTAGCGTGAAGCGAAGCCTGCCGCGTCGTTAGATCGCTTGCCCGTGAGGGTGGGAAACAGGAGGTGCCGAGCCGCGGTTGTCACGGCGAAGGCCATGGAAGGGGTGTAGATCCTGGATTGCAGCCCTGAGGAACCTCCCGGCGTATGGGGCTCGGAACGTTCAGATGGTGGCGGCGGGAACCTTGGGAGGCCCTCCCCGGCCCGGCCCTCTGGTGGATCTGGGTGTGGTCGGAGCGTCGCGTCCTATAACCGGTGATGAGCCGGGAAGTGGATCGCGTGCCGGGTGGGAGTCGGAGGCGGCCGTAGTACCGCTTGAGCTGACGGGACAACATAACCCGCGGCGAGGGAAGGGCCGCTACTTCGTCTATGCGTCACGTACAGGGAAGGGCTGGTGAGTGCCACTCGTGGCTAGGACCGCCAAGCAGGACAAGGTCCGAGAACTGCAACGAACGCTTTACCGGGCGGCCAAGGCCGATCCCGGGCGACGGTTCCACGCGCTCTACGACAAGGTCTATCGGAGGGACGTGCTGGAGCGTGGGTGGGAGTTGGTGCGCGCCAATAAGGGCGCGGCCGGCGTCGACCACCAGACCATCGTTGACGTCGAGGAGTATGGCGTGGCCAGGCTGCTCGACGAGCTGGCCGCGGATTTGAAGGACGGCAGCTATCGCTCGCTGCCGGCCCGCCGGGTGTACATCCCCAAGCCCGGCAGGCCGACTGAGCAAAGGCCGCTGTCGATTCCTGCTGTCCGGGACCGCGTCGTTCAGGCCGCCACGAGGATCGTGATCGAACCGATCTTCGAGGCGGACTTTCTGCCGTGCTCGTTTGGGTTTCGGCCCAAGCGCTCGCAGCACGACGCGCTCCAGGTGCTGATTGATGAGTCCTGGAGGGGCAGGCGGTGGGCGGCCGAGACGGATGTCGCGGACTGTTTTGGCGCGATCCCGCACTCGGGGTTGATGTCGGCGATCGAGGAGCGGATCAGCGACCGGCACCTACTGAAGCTCCTGCGGGCGATGTTGCGCGCAGGGGTGATGGAGGACGGCGCTGTCCACCGCGAGGAGGCTGGAACGCCGCAGGGCGGTGTGATCTCGCCCTGCCTGTGCAACGTCTACCTGCACCGGCTCGACCGGCAGTGGACCGAGCGCGGGACCGGCGTTCTGGTCCGGTTCGCGGATGACGTGGTGGTGATGTGCCACAACCGACGGGAGGCCGAGGCGGCGCTTTCGGCGCTGACGGCGATCCTGGCCGAGATGGGCCTTTCGCTCAAGCAGGCCAAGACCCGGATCGTGCACCTGCAGGAGGGAGGCGAGGGTCTGGATTTCCTCGGCTTCCACCATCGGCGGGTGCGCGGCGAGCGTGACTATCAGCACCTGCGGTTCCTCGCTCGCTGGCCCTCACCAGAGGCGATGAGCAGAGCCCGCAACCGGATCCGTGAGCTCACGGGCCGCAACCGGACACTGCTACCTGAAGAGGTGATCGTGCAGGAGGCTCAACGAGTACCTGCGCGGTTGGGCGAACTACTACCGATACGGGAACAGTCGCCGCCACTTCACCAAGATCAGAACCTACGCGCTGAAGCGCCTCGTGCTGTTCGCGGCCAAACGCCGCAACCGCACCACGCGCTACGGCTGGACAGTCGTGAACTACCACTCACGCAACCAACTAGGGCTGATCCACCTCGAAGGACTCGTCGTCACCCCCGGTCCCTTCCGGGACCGGAGGACCAAGCGGGCAACGCCGAATGCCGGCGGTGAAAGACGTCGGTGAGCCGTGTGCGAGAGAACCGCACGCACGGTTCGATGCGGCGGCGGGAGGAAACCAGGCCAGTCGGCAACGCCGTGCGGCCCAGGCGCCTCCCGCCGACCCGACAGCTGGTTGACTGCTCGTGCCTGCGAATCGACAATCTTGATCGGATGGCGACCGCTCCGGGAAAACGGATGGAGCAGAGCTTTTCAGCCCCCTGACCGCCGGACGCGAGTCCTAGCTCGACGTTTGCACGCCTGCCACCCGTACACGGACACCGAGAACGACCAGGACGATGGATCTCGACCGCAACAGAATTTCTGGAGGAGGAGTTATGGAGGCTGCGACACACAGACCGGACGCAGACGCCGCCGAGTTCATCGAGCGGTGTCATGACGCCCTGCGACAGCACACCGGGGGTAACCCGCGGCCGTTCCTTGAACTGTGGTCGCGTGCTGGAGACGTCTCCCTGATGGGAGGGGTTGGCGGCCACCAAGTCGGTATTGACAAGGTGACCGAGCTCCTCAGCGCGGCGGCGAAGACGCTCAACTACGAGACATGGAGCGCGGAGAACCTTGTCACCGGTTTCGACGATACGCTCGGCTTCACGGTCGAGACTCGAGCGGCTCACTCGGCACGTTGACGGTGAGATGGAGGAGATGAGGCTCAGAGCGACGTCCATCTACCGTCGAGAGAACGGCGCCTGGAGGGTCATTCATCGTCACGGTGACAGTCTCACGACAGTCGACATCGACCCGGAGGGCAGACGCTGAGACCGACAATCGGAGCAGCGGCGCATGGGCGGTCGACCTCCAGAGACCGGGACTCCGCAGGCCATGCATAGACTTTGCGAGGGCGCAAAGCAGACCTGCGTTCGTCGGGCAGCGAGCAACCTAACGTCGCAGGCTCGAGCCCACGTTTGCGCGGATACGGGAGCCGCCGCTCCACCGGCGCAAGGCGAAAGCGGTCGAGGTCCCGAGCGGGAGGCTTCCTACCTTCTCCTTGGCTCGGCCGGGCTAATAGATGCGTGCTAGTTCGATCGCGACGATGAAGAACCACGCGATCGAGGAGACGTAGAAGAGGCGTTCGAAGAGCCCGACGATGCGCTTCAGTCGGGGACCTCTGAGCGCGATCAGGGTTCCAACCGCCCCGCCGGTCATGACCCACGGGAGGGCTGTCAGCCAGCCCTTGACGCTGTGCCACGCCGGCCTGTGTTCGAGCGTTGAGCCGAGTTTGGACGCGGCGACGATGATCGCGGCGAAGATCACGATCGCCAAGATCATGTGGATCGTGCCGTGCGCGGTCTGAAACCGGCTGCCGTTCTGGTCGGTCGGGAAACCCGGGATCAGAAGGCGCGCGACGCCGGCGACCACCAGCAGCACTACGACCAGACTTGGTACCGACGGCTTGACGTCAGCCAGGGCGACCGCGAGCGCTAAGCATGCCACAGCACCCGCCAAAGCCTGCGTCCAAAACAGACCGCGATACCGCCCGATCCCGTAATCGCTCACCGCGTCGGTCCTTGGGTCGTAACCCGTCGGCAGCAGATGCAGCGCGATCAGCGCAATCGTCTGAGCGGCGATCGCGACGACCGTGACAATGCTGAACGTCTCGACGATCCCTCAGCCCCCGATCTGATCGGCTCGCAGCGACTGCGTGACCCTACTACTCGGGGTGATCGGCGTGCAAATCCCGCTTCCAGATCGGGCCACACGCAGAAACGATTCTCAACCAGTTGCTTCCACGAACAGGCAGAACTGCCTTGGAGCTTGACGCAGAGTCCTGCAGTCCTGCTCGAGGCTGGACGCGGCAGTGACCGGGTCAGCCGCCAGGGCGCGTGACGGGCGTTCGCAGTGCGACGAACATCCGTGCCGCGGCGACCGATGTCCCGGAATGCGAGCCGAGCGAGTTTGCTCGAGGTGACCGCACGGGAGCGAGCTGGTCGGTGTCTGCGAGCTATGGGCGAGCGGCATACCTGAGCGAGAACACCAATCAGCGGCGATACCGTCGCGACCATGACGGCGATCGTATTGGGCGCGGTGGCCAATCGGGTCGTTGCGTCGGCCCGCGGTCGCGCTTGCTCGCCACTATCGGGAGGCGGAGGGTCCATCGATCGAGCAGATCGCCGAGCGGCTCGGGCGCTCGCCGGCGACGATCAAGGCGTACTTCCACGATCCGAGCGGGGAGAAGGCCCAGGCGGTGAAGCCCCGCTACCAGGGCGTGTGCCGAGGGTGCGGCGACGCGGTCCTCGCGCCGGCGCGAATACGGCTGCAGCTGCGGTGAGGCAAACCGCACCACGCTCGGCAAGCGACTCCGCCGCGAAGCCAGTGATTCCTCCGCCGGCGCCCTCACCGGCTATGGAGCGCAACCCCTTGTTGCCAGGCCCTCGGCCCTGATGGAAACTGGCAAGAGTCGCCGGCGAGCGGCGCCGAGGAGCGCAGTCCAGCAGCGGTACGGATTCGACGAGGTCCTCCCTCGGACGACGGTTGGCGCCGGCATCGTCGCGCTCACGCCGGGGGGCCGTCCTCCGCTCACCTCGTGGCAGCCGGCCACCGACTTCCGGAATCCGGTTCACGGCTGGCTTCGGCCGCGAGATAATCCCTGCTAATCCGTGAGGTCCACGCTTGCCAATAAGTCGGGCAGGTCTCAGCTGTCGATCTGTCGGCCGATGAACGCGGCCATTCCGGGGACCGTAAACGCGACGATCCCGTGCTCCGGCGCGTAGATGAGTCCCTTGGCGATCAACGAGGCACGCGTTGGACCCAAGCTCGTTGGCTTTCGGGACAGTCGCGTAGCGACCTCACTGGATGAGCTGCCCTCATCGCCGTCGGTGGCCATCGCGCGTAGGTAGGACTGCTCTGCGCGGGTCGCGCGGTCCCACCGCACGCGAAAGAACCCGTTGTCCAAGTCGTTGTTGCCTTGGGCGACGCCTAGGGCAGCATCGTGTTTTGCGATCACCGGTCCCGCCGCGACGTTCCAAGCCTCTTGGCCGAATTGCTGAAGAAAGTAGGGGTACCGCCCGGAAGCATCGACGACAAGGTCGATCGCGTCGTCATCCCACTGAGCATCCTCGAGCGCCGCGGGGATCGTCAGCGCCTCGGCTACTACGCCGGCGTCGAGCTGCTGGATCCTCATGTACCGGAACCGCTCAGCGTAGGACTTCGCTTCCGCGAGGATCCGCGGAAGGCTGGGCAGACCGGCAAAGGCGAGCAGCACACGCCAGTTGTCCTGAGCGGCCGCGTGAGCGATCGTGCAGAGCGTCGCCAGCTCTTCGGAGGACAGATCTTGTGCTTCGTCGACGAGGATCGCGAGTCCAACGTTTTCCTCTTCGGCCGCGTCGGCGAGGTCGTTGATGAGCTTCTTGAGGTCGGTGTCGAGGATGCCGGTGTCCGCTCCTCCACCCGGCGTTCCGGCCAGGTCGACGCCGAAGGTCCAGGTGCCGGTGGCGTCGTAGGAGGCCTTGAAGCTCAGGGCGGTCTTGAGACTCTTGAGAAGCCGCCTGCCGGCGCCAGGCTGCGCGAGATCCGACAACGGGGCGTAGAGCGCTTCGCCCAGCAGCTCCCGTAGAGACTTGTCGGTGCCGGCCTCGACCTGCGCGACGATCCAGTCCTTCTTCGCAGCTTTCCGCCTGAACTCTGAGAGCAGCACGGTCTTGCCGACGCCGCGCAGTCCGTAGAGAACGATCGGCTGATCGGTGCGATCAATCTCCACACGTTGCAGCGACGTCTCCCAGGCTCCCAGTGCATCATCGCGGCCAACAAGCGCCGGCGGCGCGCGGCCGGCGCCAGGAGAGTAAGGATTGCGAACGGGATCCATGGCTGCCTGAAGTCTAGCGATCTATACACATATATAGCGCTTCGCTATACCGGGCTAGATTCCTCTAGACTTATGAATCGTCAATGGGATGATCGTGAGCGTTGTCCCCATCTCGGCGTGCGTCGTCGGCTCTTGGTCGGCGGGGTGCGAAGCCCGAGGCTTACGCCCAAGGACGGCCCGTTCCATCCGGGCGGTCACAGGCGAGGGGAAGGACCGGACGGGCGAATTGCTCGACGGCGTCGATCACGGGGTCGGCGTCGCCGATGTAGGGCGGGTGGTCGGTGCCGGGGAGCTCGACAGAACTCCACCCGGGATCATGTTCGCGAGGTGGCGGCGGCGATCGAGACGCCTGGTCTAACGGGGGCCTGCGCTCGTCGCTCATGAGGCCGCCTCGAACGCGGGCTCAAGCGACGGGCGCGGCGCCGGGCCCGGCTCGGCCTCGATCGCGACCGTCGGAAGCCGCCGGTCAAGCCACCGCGGCAGCGCCCAAGTCCTGCGGCCGAGGAGCTGGAGGACGGCCGGCAGCAGGAGCAACCTGACGACGAGGGCATCGAGCAAGACCGCGCTCGCCAGCGTCAGTCCGAACATCGCGAGCACCCGGTCGCCGCTGATGGCGAACGCCCCGAATACGGCCACCATCACCGCGGCGGCGGCCGTGATTACGCGGCCGGTGCGGGCGAGGCCCTCCCTGGTCGCCGCGCCGGCGTCACGGCGGGCCTGCCACTCCTCATGTACGCGCGAGATCAGGAAGACCTCGTAGTCCATCGACAGTCCGAACACGATGGCGAACGCCAGTACGGGGATGAAGGCATCGATCGGTCCGGCCTGGACCCCGAACAGCCCGCCGAGCCAGCCCCGCTCGAACACCGCCTGGATGATCCCCAGCGAGGCTGCGATCGAGAGGAGATTCATGACCGCGGCCTGGACGGGGATCACCAGCGACCGGAAGACCACGAGCAGCAGCAGGGCGGCCAGTCCGATCACCACCCCGATGAACAGCGGCAGTTTGCTCGAGAGGACATGGGAGAAGTCGACCTGGGACGCCGTGGCGCCACCGACGTACACCCGGGTTCCGCTGGTGCGCTCGGTCTCGGGGATCACCGAGTCACGGAGCCGCGTGACCAGGCTGGCCGTCTGGGCGCTCTGAGGTGACGTGGTCGGATAGGCGACGATTGCCGCCGCCGTTCCCGAGGCGTTGAGCCTCGGTGGCGCGACGGAGGCGACCCCGGAAGCGTTCCTCAGCGCGAGTGTGAGCTGCGTGAGCGCAGCGGAGTCGTGCGCTTCCGGGAGCGCCACGGCCAACTGGAGGGGTCCGTTGAAACCAGGCCCGAATCCCCTGGCGAGCAGGTCGAAGGCCTGGCGGGTCGTCTGGCTGCTCGGGTCGTTGCCGGCATCGCTGGAGGCGAGGCGGAGTCCGAGCGCGGGGGCCGCGAGGGCCAGCATCAGCGCCGTAGCTGCGATTGCCGTCACGGCGGGGCGTCGCTGCACGCGCTGCACCCACCGCAGCCAGAACCCGGGCGTCGCGGCGTCGGCCTCGCGGGCGGCCTGGCGTCTCCCCGGTCGGGCGATCCGCGGACCGGCCAGGCTGAGGAGCGCGGGCAGCAGGGTGAGGGACGCGGCGAGTACAAGCACCACCCCGATCGCCGCGGCGACCGCGGCGCCGTTGAGCAGGCTGACCCCGAGCGCGAACATCCCGAGCAACGCGATCACCACGGTGGTGCCGGCAAACAGGACGGCGCGTCCGGATGTGTTGAGGGCCGCCTCGACGGCCTGGTCCACATCGCCTCCGTTCGTCCTGAAGTTCTCACGGAAGCGCGTGACGATGAACAGCGCGTAGTCGACGCCGACGCCGAGCCCGATCATCAGCGCCAGCTCCGAGGCGAAGCTCGGCATGTCGATCACATGGCTGGCGAGGTTGATCACCCCGATCCCAGCGCCGAGGCCCAGCAGCGCGGTGGCGATCGGCAGACCCATGGCACTGAACGATCCGAAGCTGATCAGCAGGATCAGGATCGCCGCGGCGATCCCGACGACCGTCGCGAACCCGAGGGACGGCTGCTGGGCTTGCTCGATCGCCTGCCCTCCGAGCTGGACGCCCAGCGAGGACGAGCGCGCGGACTCGGCAGTCGAGATAACTCGGTCGACGGCCGCGTTGGGAAGCGCGTTCGCGCGCTGGTCAAAGTTCACGGTGGCAAAGCCGATCGTCCCGTCGCGCGAGATCGTGTGCTGACCTGGCGCGTACGGGCTGATGACGCTCGTGACGTGCGGGAGGGCCGCGACGCGCGATACGGTCGCGTCGATTGCGCTCCGGTCGGCCGCGTCCGTGAGCTTGCCGGTCTTCGCTTGGAACACGATCTGGTCGGCGTCCCCGGCCTGAGCGGGGAAGCGGCTCTGCAACAGATCGACGGCCTGCTGCGAGCCGGTGCCCGGCAGCGTGAAACTGCTGGCCGTCTTCTTGCCAACCGAGTTCGAGACCGCGAAGATCCCGACCGCGGCCGCGATCCAGGCCACCACCACCATCCGTCGGTGGGCCATTGTCCAGCGGGCGATTCTCACCATTTGCGAGCCGACTTTCACTAGTAGGAGTTTTGCAAGCAGTGCATTTATAGCTAGACTGCAGCACGAAGTCAACACTTGCTGCAAAATTTCTTCGTGTGAAATTTTGGTAAACTGGACCTAAATGAGCTCTCTGGACACGTCAGGCACTAAGCCCGGGCTGCGCGAGCGCAAGAAGCAGCAGACTCGCGAGACGATCGCGCGAGCGGCGCTGAAGCTGTTTGCCGAGCGTGGCTACGAAGAGACCACTCTCGCCGAGATCGCTGACGCTGCGGACGTCTCCCCGCGGACGATCTTCGCCTACTTCGACAGCAAGGAAGACATCCTCTTGTGCCAGGAGCTCGTCTTCCTCGAGAACCTCAAGCTCAGACTCGATGAGCGGCCGGCGGGCAGCACGACCGTCGACGCCATCCGGGAGTTCCTCGCGAGCATCGAACCGCCGGACGAGGACGCGCAGCTCCGCAAGAAGATCATCACCGAGACTCCCTCCCTAGAGCTGAAGATGCGGGCCCGCATCTCGTCACTCGAGCCGCTCCTCGCCGGGTCGATCGCCAAGGACCTCGGTACCAATTCCGACGACATCCGCACGCTGCTGATTGCGGCCTCGATGACGGCCGCCTTCACCTCCGTACGCGATCGCTTCATGGAGGCGGAATCAGGCGGCGAGCCTGTCACCCACGAGCAGGGAATGGCAATCCTCGACCAGGTACTCGAGTTCCTTCGAGGTGGGCTAGAAGCGCTACAGCGCGACTAGCGCGGTGCGATGACCTCCGGGTCGGTACGAGTCATCGATGGACCGAGGCACACGACACTCAGGAGCAGGTGACGCGCCGCACGGCAGCCACGGCCGCGATCGGCCAGCGTTATGGTCTTGGGGGTGGAAAGGCCGGTCGCCCTGATCGAGTTCCCCGCCGATGATCCGGACCGCGCGCGGCGGTTCTGGTCGGATCTGCTCGGCGTCGAGCTGGCCGAGCGCACCGAGGCCGAGGGCCGCGGCTGGCAGACCCACACCGGGGATCCCGCCGTCGGCATTCACGAGCGCGGCACCGGTCCCGGCGACACGGTCTCGCTGCCCTACTTCATGATCGCTGACATGGACGCCGCGCTCGGCCAGGTCGGGGCGCTGGGCGGGAGCGTTATCCATTCCGGGTCGCGGTGGGCGATCTGTCGGGACTCCGAGGGGAGCCCGTTCGGGCTGGCCCTCGACTCGGAGCCCTCGTAGCGCCGTGACGAGCGCATTAGCATCTGGTCAATCCACGTCGGCAGAGCTCGATCAGCTCGTGTACGTCCACGGGGGCGAGCTTGGCCTGCGGCGCGAGCGCCGCCACGGCGAGTGGGTAACTCTCGACTCGCTTGGGGAGCCTGTGGCGGACACCGAGACGTTGGAGCGGATTCGTGCACTGCGGATCCCCCCGGCTTGGACGGACGTTTGGATAGCCGGCCTTCCGAACGCGCACCTGCAGGCCACTGGCCTCGATTCCAAAGGGCGCCGACAGTACCTGTACCACCCGCTGTGGCGGGTGCGGCGAGACCACGAGAAATACGACGACATGCTCGAGTTCGCGGGCAAGCTGCCGCGAATCCGAGCCACCACGAGGAGCCTCCTCGGTGCGGGCCATGGCCATCGCGATCGGACGCTAGCCCTGGCGATCCGATTGCTCGACATCGGCTTGTTCAGAGTCGGCTGGGACCGCTACGCTCGCGACAACGGCCACGTTGGCCTCACCACGCTTCGGCGCGAGAACGTGACGCTGCGGGGGACTGAGGTTCATTTCGACTTCGTGGCGAAGTCAGGCAAGCGTCGCCGGATGACGGTACGCGATCAGCAGTCGGTCGCTGCGCTCGCCGAGCTCAAGCGCCGTCGCGGCGTGCCAGATGAGCTCCTGGTGTATCGATCGGAGCACCGATGGCAACGGATCCACGCTCCCGACGTCAACAACGCGCTGCGCACTTGGGGGGAGGGCCCGTACTCGGCCAAGGAGTTCCGCACGTGGTCGGCGACCGTGCTCGCTGCGGTCGCACTGGCCCGCGAGCACAAAACCGGCGAACGTGGCCCGAGGGCGGTCAGCCGGGCAGTGCGCGAGGTGAGCTCCGCGCTAGGCAATACACCGGCAGTCGCCCGCTCCAGCTACATCGACCCACGCGTGATCACGCTGTTCCAAAGCGACCAGGTCATTGAGCTTCCCGAGGCCTCGCCCCCGGTCGAGTTCACGCTGGAGATAGAACTGGCCGGTGACGACGTAGTCGTGGAGCTGCCGACGGACATCGACGGCGACGCGGTCCGGCTCGAGATCGAGCGGCGGGTGCGCGCGCTCCTCGGCTCGGCAGGCGACGCCTGATTGATGGCAGGCCAGACGTAACCCCCGAGTTGAGAAACCATTGAGCATCGGCACCTAGCATCCTCTGCGATCCCCCGAGCGCCACCGACCCATCGCCAATCCGTTCCCGGATGCGAAGAGCCATCCACATTAAGTGACGCCGACTCGCTCATCCGGAGGAATGCTTCTAACGGTCTCGCTCCGGCTACCGCCACCGGTCGCGGAGCCGGATCAGATGCGAGGCAAGCAGCTCAAAACAACCACAGGAGGTCCAAGCGATGAATACGACTTGGAAGCCGCACGAAAAGCACGGTGAGCTGACCGAGCGAAGCGACTTGCCCGACAGCGTCTTCGCGTTTCCGAAGGAACGGAAAGAACCCCTCACCGATGCGACGCACGTCAGAAATGCGATCGCGCGTTTCGACCAAGTAACCGAAGTGTCTGACGAAGAGCGCGCATTGGCCTTCGCGAACATCAAACAGGCGGCCGACTACTACGGCGTTGACATGAGTGAGAGCGACTGGGAGGACCTCGGCAGCCAGCCGCATACCGGACGGACCGCCGAGGATCGACGCGAGTCGGCGCGTGCAGCCGTGGAGACCAAGAGGGAAAGGGGCGAGCTCTAAGCCAGCGGCCGGAGGTCGAGAGCGCACTCCGGAAACAGCAACTGAAGAGGAGGAACGATGGCTGACGACAACATGCTGCTCTACACGGCGGTGTACGACGACCTGTCGACCGCGCTGGCCGATCTGAGCGCCGTCGAGCAACTACATCAGGACGAGCTGCTCGGGAAGTTCGACGCGGCTGTGATCGATCAGGAGAACGGCAAGCCACACATCGCCAAGAGACTTGACCGACCGCGAATTCGTGTGATTCCCGAGGCGTTCGGGGGCGGAACCCTGCCGCGCGGGGAGCTCCACGATGCCGCGAGGGAGCTCAGTGCCAGCCAGGCCGGACTGATCGTCGTCGGCGAGCCGACGATAGAGAAGGGTCTCGACAAGGCCATCGCCGGTGCTGCGCGCGTCGTCAAGCGGTCGTTGGACGCCTCCACCGACCAGATCGCCAGCGAGCTGCAGGAAGCCCTCAAGAGCTAGAGCCACCCGACAAACCCGACGCCGTCGGCGGAGTGCGAGGCGCTCCCGCGGCTGCGTGTCAATGGTCGGCTCAAGTAGATCCGACCCGCGGTCGACATTGGGAACAACAGGGGCGATGTCTTCGTACGGCGGCATCCTCGCGACAAGAATCGGAGTGACTCATGATCGAGGTTGGCGCATCGCACGAGTACCGGGAGGCCAATGCGCTGCGTCAGGCGATCTGGCGGCTGTTGGAGGACCACACGCGTCGGGGCGCTGAGGAGCAGGACCCGAACATCATCGTTGGCTTGCAGGACGCGGCCAACCGCCTCGGTGCCGTGGAACGAAGGCTGCTCGAGCAGCTCGGCGGCCAGCGAGACGCGGAGCTGTCGTCTGGGTTGGTGCTGCCCGAGTCCCAGCCCGATCGTGCTGCTCGGAGCGAGCCGCATCCGCCCATCACCACCGATGCGGCAATTGTCCTCGCGCTCGCCGAGGTGTTCGTGCCGCTTGCTGCGTCGCAGGCAGACGAGGCGGAGCGGTGGCTACACATCATGCGCGACTACGGAATCGTCGGAGACGCATTGCAAGCGCTCGGTATGGCCTCCACCCAACCGGCAACACCTTCGCTACCGCAGCCGCGACGGTCTCGTACTTCGCATCCGGTGACGTCGGTCGCCTCCGAAGCAGCGTTTTTCGCGAGTGAGCGGAAGGCGAGCGCGGTCGCGACGATCGACGTGCTGTTCGCGGTCATCCTGCGATATGGATCGCTCTTTGACCGAGTTCTCTACGCGGCCACCAGCAAGCGTCGCAGCGATCTTCTGGCGACCGTTGTCGGGCGCAGCCCGGTCCCGGCCTAACGTCGAACTCGGTTCAAGACACGAACCGCCGGGCCCAGCTCGCTCCGCCTGAGATCAGCGTCCCACCCGCGGCGCGACGAAACGAAGTCTTGCGGGGCTGAGGGGAAGGATTCGAACCCTCGATGGACGACCGAGGCGTGATCGCGGATCGCCAGAATAGGCTGTGCGCAGGTGCCCGACGAGCGCGACGATCGACCGCCGGTACTCGCCTCCGATGCGGAGCGCGAGCGCGTCGCGCTGCTGCTCCGGGACGCCGCAGGCGAAGGCAGGCTGACGCTCGAGGAGCTGGCCGGACGGCTCGAGTGGGCGTACGGAGCGCGGACGTCCCGGGAGCTTGCGCTCGTCACGCGCGATCTACCGGTCCAACCTCCGGCCTCCGAAGTCGACGCCGGGACCGGAACGAGCTCGATCGTCGCGATCATGTCCGGCGCTGACCGCTCGGGGCGGTGGCGACTGGGCAAGTGCTGCCGGGCGATCGCGGTGATGGGCGGCTGCAAGCTCGACCTGCGCGGCGCGGAGCTCACCGCGCCGGACCCTGTGATCCGCGCCGTCTCGATCATGGGCGGCATCGAAATCGTCGTCCCGGAGGGGATCGCAGTCGAGGTCACCGGCCTGGCCGTAATGGGCGGCAAGTCGGTCCGGATTAAGGACGTGCAGCCCCAACCGGGGGCACCACGGCTGCACGTAAAGGTGTTCGCGTTGATGGGCGGCGTCTCGGTTCGGAGCAAGGCCGCCAAACGCGAGAGCCTTATGCCCCCGTCATCGCGCCTCTGATCCAGCGGGGAGAGTGCGGCGCGCCATATCCCGACGCGTTCCTTTCCGAGTTCCTGAGTGACGGCTGGATCGACGACAACGGCCGGCGCTTCGTCGATGACGATCACGGCGTAGCCGGGAGGCCGGAAAGGATTCAGCGGCGAACCGTTGAAACTGACCCCGGCGACCCCGGGAGTCATTGACCGGGCGGAAAGGAAGCGCGATGAGAGGTCTCGGTCGGGTGGTATTTGTGGCGATCCTGCTGCTGATGGCGGGGACGCTCAACATCGTCTATGGCATCGCAGCGGTGAGCAACGCGCATTTCTTCAACGGCACGCAGTACGCGTTCTCGAGTCTTCACACGTGGGGCTGGATCGGAATCATCGTCGGGGTAATCCAGCTCACGGGCGGGTTCTCGCTGTTCGGCGGCGGGGGGTATGGTCGCTTCATCGGGATCTTCGCGGCGACGCTCGGCGCGGTCGAGTCGTTGTTCGCGATTGGTGGCCCGCACCCGTGGTGGGCGCTCGGGATCTTCGTCGTCAGCCTGTGGGTCCTCCACGGCCTCATAGTCTTCGGCGAGGACTTCGTGGTCGAGACCTAGCTAGGCCAGAATCTCGACGTACCCCTCCGTACCATGCACGCGGAGCCGCTGCCCATCCCGGATCAACTGGGTCGCATGCTCCACCCCCACGACGGCCGGCAAGCCGTACTCCCGTGCGATCACCGCGCCATGGGTCATCAGGCCCCCCACCTCCGTGACGAGACCCTTGATCGCGACGAACGCAGGCGTCCAGCTGGGGTCGGTGTAGGCGGTGACCAGGATGTCGCCCGCTTCGAGATCGGCCTCGGCCATGTCCAGGATGACGCGAGCCCGTCCCTCGATGGTCCCGGCGGAAACGGGTAAGCCGGCCAGCGCCCCGGCCGGGACATCGACGCGTCGGTACGTCCCGGCGAAGACCTCGCCATCCGACGTGAGCACGCGGGGCGGCGTGAGCGCTTGATACGAGCTGAACGCGTCCTGGCGCTGGCGGATGAGCTGGTCATCCACTTGGTTCGTGCCCACGACGTCGTGGAGCTCCTGGAACGTGAGGTAGAAGATGTCTTCCTTCTCACCAAGCACGTGGGCACGCACGAGGCGCTCGGCTTCTTCCAGCAACGCCTGCTTGTAAACGAAGTAGCGGCTGACCATGCCGTACTTCGGATACTCCCGATACCCGATGAAGGTCCGGACCCGGTCGATCATCCGCTTCGTCTCTTCGGCCTTTCGCTCCCCGTCTGGCAAGACCCGCAAGCGCGCCAACAGCTCCTGTTCCTTCTTCCAGGCCTCCTGCCGCCCTTGCTCGAAGCGCCGCTCGCCGGCGCCGGGCTCGAAGTTCTTGATGTTGCCGAGGATCATGGGCACGAGCGTGGTCGGGCGTTCACTCCACCGTGGCCTCGTGATGTCGATTTCGCCGATGCAGCGCATGCCGTACTTGTCGAGGTAGGCCCGGATGGCGTCGCGGGCTTCCAGCCCGCCCGCCAGCGTGGGCAGCTCGTCCAGGAAGCTGTCGTCCTCGACGTGGTGCAGGAAAGCCACCACGTTCGGATGCGGGCGGATCACGTCCGCGAGGTCCAGAAGCGCCAGCCCCATCTCCGACGTGACGTTGTCGGGGACGGACTGCGTGAGTGTGTCGGCCGCGTTCTGCTCGCCGAGCCACGCCTCCAGCTGCTCGTTGAGCCACCAGGTGGCGCCCATCGCCGACATGAACACCTGATGGCTTCGCGGATCGAACAAGATCCGCTTGAGCTCCTGGATGTCCGCCAGGATGAAGTCGAGCAGCACCGATCCGGACTTCGTCCCGATGTCGCGTTTCAAGGCGGCGATGGACGCCTGGTTGCGCGCGATCAGCTCGGCGACGATGGCCGGATCGGTCTCGATCGGGGCGGGCGGGTCGCCAGCCGGCGCCCCGCCGGGACCCTGGTCTGGGAGCGACCGGATGAAGTCGCCACGTTCGAGGATGGTCTGCAGCGCGTCACCGATCAGCGGATCGGATCTCCCCAGGGCCTCCAGCAGGCCTGCCCGGCCGGCTGGCGAAGCCAGTTGCCGGGTGACGTCGACGAACAGCCTCCCGCCGGCCACGTACATCGGCCGCAAGGCCGTCAGCTGCCATAGGGAGAGGCCCAGGGGCTTCATGGGGTCGGTCATCATCTGCTGATGACCGACGGAGACGTAGACGTGGTTCTCTCGGTCGCTGGCCGCGGGGATGGGGAACAGCGTGGTGATCGGCCGGCTCTGGACGATCTGGAATCCATCGTCGACCAGGCACCATTCGATGTCCTGGGGACGGCCGAAGTGCGCTTCGATCCGCCGGCCCACCTGCGCGAGCTCCACGACCTGCTCGTCGGTCAGCGCCGGCTGCTCCTGACGCTCCGGCTCGATCGCCAGTTCCTCCGTCCCGCCTGCAGGCGAGGGGTGGATGGCAAGCAGCTTGGCGGCGACCGCCTTGGCGACGGCCTCGCCGTCACGCACCGTGTAGACGTCCGCGTTGACCAGGCCGGCGACGAGGGCCTCGCCGAGGCCGAAGCTGGCCTCTACGTAAGCGACCTTCCGGTTTGACGTGACGGGGTCAGCCGTGAACAGGATGCCGGCCGCCCGCGGGAACACCATCTGCTGCACGACCACGGCCATATGGACCTTCCGGTGGTCGAAACCCTTCCCCAGGCGATATGTCACGGCTCGCTCGGTGAACAGAGAGGCCCAGCACCGGCTGACATGCTGGAGGATCGCCGCCGAGCCGACCACGTTCAGGTACGTGTCCTGCTGGCCCGCGAAGGAGGCCGCCGGCAAGTCCTCCGCCGTCGCGCTGGATCGGACAGCGTAGGCAGCTTGCTCACCGCGCCGGGCCAGCGGGCGGGTGATCGCCGACGCCAGATCCTCAGGGATGGGGATCCCTTCGAGGGCCCGGCGGATCTCGGCGCTGAGCGCGCGTATCTCGTCCCACTCGTCCGGCTTCAGGCGCGACAGCCGATCGAGCCGATCGTCGATTGACGGCGCTTCCGCCAGGATCCGCCGGAAGGCGTCCGTCGTCACGCAGAAGCCAGCCGGCACACAGATGCCTTCGATCCGCGAAAGCTCCCCCAAGACCGCGCCCTTGCCGCCAACGACCGCAACCTGGGTCCGGTCGATCTCGTGGAAATCCAACACATAGCTCATCCGCTCGGAGCTCAAGACGTCAGCGGTCGCGCGGCGATGGCCTGGATCTCGATCTTCGCGCCGAATGGCAGCGCGCCGCGGCGCTCACTTTCCCCGGTAGACCGGCTTTCGGCCTTCCGCCTCTGCCTTCCGGCCTTCTAGAAAGTCGTGCGTGTGGAACAGGGCTCCAAATTGCCCGTCGAGTTTTGACAGTGCCTCTTCCTCGGTGTGATCAATCGCCAGGTGAGCAGACGCCAATGAGGTCTTGATGCCGAGCGGGCCGCAATCGGCGATCTTGTTCGCCATTCGAACGCCAGCCTCTAGCGCTTGGTTCGCATCCGGAGCTACCTTCTGCACCTCTCCCATACGGTGTGCTTCTTCGGCGCTCCAGTGATCCCCGGTCAGGATGTAGCGCATAGCATTTCCCCAGCCTACTTCGCGCGGGAAGCGGATGGTCGAGCCTCCTCCGGGAAAGCGTCCGTGGGTGTTCTCATCCTGGCCGAAGCGGGTGTCGGCTGAAGCAATGCGGATGTCGGCAACAAGATGAAGCTCATGGGCCATATTCCACGTATCCCCATGCGTGACCACGATCAGAGGCTTGGTGAGGCGAGGAGCCCGCTTGGCAAGAGGGTCTATCGTCCCAGTGCTCGCGATCCAGGCCTTGCCGTCCCCGCGAGTGACTTAAACCCTTCGACGTCGATCCCTCTTGAAAAGTTCTCCCCGTGGCCAAATAGAATCGCGGCGCGAAGCGAGGGATCGCGGTCATATTGATAATAGGCTTCGGCCAGTTTCGCGAAAGTCTCGGGATCGATGCGGTTCTGGATGTAAGGACGATTGATGCCGAAGAGGACGATCTGCCCCTGGCGCTCTATGGTCAGCTTTGCTCCGGAGCTGAACGGTAGGTCCTGAAGCGTTATGGCTCCGGTGTCAGTCGGTTGTTGTTGTTGTGTATTCAGAGCATTCAGAGAAGTCATTTAGGCGAACTCCTTTCGTTTGATTGACATTTCTTCTCCTCCGTTTTGGAAATCCGGACGCCTCCTAGTTACCCGGTGAGCATCGGTGGCAGAGGATCGTCACCACAGGACCGGCGCTGGCGCTGACGACACGCGCTCCGCACCGCTCGCAGGCGGTCTGCGCCAGGTCCTCGTAGGAGCGGGCGAGCGCCCGCGCTCGGGAGCGCTGACTGGGGATCGTCCGCACTTCGAGCCGCAGTAGGCCATCCGCACCGACCTCGGCTTGAACCTGGGCGTTGCGATCCAGCTCGCGGATCTGCCGCTCGAGTTCGGTCGCAAGCGAGCGCCACCCGTCTCCAATGCCGTGTCGGACGTCAGCCTTCATGCGCGCTGCGGTAGGTGACGTGGATTGCTCTCGCCCACAGTGACAAGCCTGGCCAGCGCGATGGCCAAAATCGCGGCGACGGCGATGCTGAAGGCGATCCCAGCCGTTTGGAGTCCAAGCCCGGCGGCGGCAATGCCCTCGCCGACCACCGGCAGCGAGATCCCGATATACAAGACGATGAAGTAGGTCGAGGCGACGCCTGCTCTGTGCTGCGCGGGTGTTCGGGTGTTAATCGCCTGAAGCCCTTCGCGGAAGCAGACGCCGTGTCCCAGGCCGCAGACGATCGTCGCGGCGATCATGATCGCTAGCGACTTTGCGGCCAGTCCGGCGGCCAGGAGCCCCATTCCCGCGACCAGTCCCGCGCATCCGCCCGGGAACTCCCAGCGCCCGAAGCGGCCGGCGAGGGCGACCTGCCCGATGGTCGAGACGACGAACAGCGCGAACACCATGACACCCGCCAGCGCGTGGCTCGGCTGATGAAGGACCTTGCCCAGAAACGATGGCACGACAGCCATGAACAGGCCCCCCACGGCGAAGCTGGCGAACCCCACGGTCGCGGCGGGAACGAACGTGGACCGCACGTCGGGCGGAAGGTCGGGCCGACTGATGCGCAGGCGCGGGTGCGCCGAGACTGCCACCGTCTCAGGAATCGACCACACGGCCACGATCGCGAGGATCACCAGCCCCAGATCCACCCAGAAGGCCAAGCGCAGCGGCTCGGGCGCAACCTGCGCCAGCACCCCGGCGAGCAGCGCGCCGAGGCCAAGGCCGGAGACGTTGGCGGCCGTAGCCATCAAAGTCGCGCGCGGTGACCGGCTTGCACCGACCAAGTCGACGAGCGCGGCGGTGGCAGTGCCGACGAAGATCCCGACTGATAGTCCCGATAGCACCCGGCCGACGAGCAGCAGCGCCAGCCCCTTGGCCACCAGGAACACGACCGCCGACAGCGCCGCACACGCCAGTCCCGCGAGCAGCACGCGCCGACGTCCCAGCTGGTCGGAGGCGCGGCCAAAAAGCAGCAGCGCGAGTAGGACCCCCGCCGCGTAGACGGCGAAGATGACCGTGATCATGGGGGGCGGCCAGCGCGCGCTCGTGAGCGCCAACGGCCGGGTGCTCAGCGATCAGCGCGAAGCGTGGATCGGTGCCGACCGGCTCGTCGTGCCCGCCGGCGGCGGCCCGCTCGTCCTCCCCTCGGGGGTACGAGCGTTTGCCGAGCCTGTCGGCCACGAACAGGGGTACGTCCTCCGCGGTGAGGACCCTCTGCGCCGGGCCCGTAGACGACCGCCGCTGAAGCTGCGCCTGCTCGGCCACGACCGCGCCGAGATGACCATCGACGGCCTAGTCCTGCAGCTGAGTCGCCGGCACACCGAGCTTCTCGCCCTGCTGACCTCGCACCCAGGCGGCATGTCGAGCGAGGAGGCTCGCGGCGGACCTGTACGGGGACGCAGGCCGGCCGGGCGCCGTCCGCGTCGAGGTCCACCGCCTGCGCAAGATCCTCGGCGGAGGCATCGACACCGAGCCCTACCGTCTCGCGATCGAGGTGGAGTCGGACGTCGCGCGGGTACACGGCCTGCTCGACCGCGGCGCCGTACACGAGGCCGCCGAACGCTACGAGGGACCTCTGCTGCCGCACTCCGATGCCCCCGGCGTCGTGCGCGACCGAGAGGCGCTCGAAAGCTGGCTGCGCCACGCGGTGATGACCTCCGACAACGCTGAGGCAATCTGGGCGTGGGTTCAGTCTCCCTCAGGCCACGACGATCTCCCAGCATGGAAGCGGCTGCTCGCGGAGCTCGACTTCCGCGACCCGAGGCGTAGCCTCGCGGCCGCGCAGGTCCAGTCGATGCGGGCCGCGTTCGCGCTTCCCTGATCGAGCAGACTGAAGTGAGCTTGGACGTGAGGCGGAGTAGCCTGGCTGCAGTCAGGAGTTCGCTGAAAGGGGAATCCGCCGTGCCGATCATGATCAACGGCCGCGAGGCGCCGGTGCCGGCCGACGCTCGTGTCTCGCTGTTGGACTTCGTGCGTGAGCATCTTGGGCTCTACGGAACCAAGAAGGGGTGCAACCAGGGCGCGTGCGGCGCTTGCACGGTGCTCGTCGACGGGGAGCGGATCGTTTCCTGCCTGGCTCTCGCCGTCCAGTACGACGGGCGCGAGGTGACCACGATCGAAGGGCTGGCGAACGGTGCCGCACTGCACCCGTTGCAGCAGGCGTTCATCGACCATGACGGATTGCAATGCGGCTACTGCACCCCGGGCCAGATCTGCTCGGCGGTGGGGATGGCGGAGGAGGTGGCCCGTGGGGTGCCTAGCCACGTCACCGACGATCTCGGCGCCACCGAGATCGCGCTGGATCACGACGAGCTGCGCGAGCGGATGAGCGGCAACCTGTGCCGCTGCGGCGCCCACAACGGGATCGTCGATGCGATCGCCGAGGTATACGCGGAGCGGGGCGCGTGATCGAGCTCGCCTACGCACGCGCTTCAGATGCCGCCGACGCGATCCGACGCGCCGAGGGTGAGGGCGCGAGATATCTCGGCGGCGGGACGAATCTCGTCGACCTGATGCGTGAGACGGTCGAGATCCCGTCGGTGCTCGTTGACGTGACCGGCCTGTCGGCCGAGATCGGGGAGACCGACGACGGCGGCCTGATGATCGGGGCTGCCGCGCGCAACACCGCGGTGGCCGAGCACCCGGCGATCCGCACGCGCTATCCGATGCTCACGCGCGCGATCGTCGCCGGCGCCTCGGCGCAGATTCGCAACATGGCGACGGTCGGGGGCAATCTGCTGCAGCGCACCCGCTGCACTTACTTCTATGACACCGAGGGCTCGCGCTGCAACAAGCGGTCCCCGGGCGAGGGCTGTGACGCGATGGAGGGTTTCAACCGTATCCACGCGATCCTCGGTGCTTCGCCGGCGTGCGTGGCCACCCACCCGTCGGACATGTGCGTCGCGCTCGCCGCGCTGGACGCGATCGTCCACCTTCAGAGCAGGTCGGGAGGGCGCACCGTTGCTCTCTGCGACCTGTATAGGCTGCCCGGGGATCGTCCCGATGTCGAGACGGTGCTCGAGCCCGGCGAGCTGATCACCGCCGTGCAGCTGCCCGCGTCTGAGCTCGCTGCGCATTCCACCTATCGCAAGGTGCGCGACCGCTCGAGCTACGCGTTCGCGCTCGTCTCGGTGGCCGCCGCGCTCGAGCTCGACGGCGATGCGATCGCCGACGCCCGCCTCGCTCTGGGCGGGGTCGCCCCCAAGCCGTGGCGGGCGTGGCGCGCCGAGGAGGCGCTCCGGGGCCGGCCGGCGACGGAGGCCACTTTCCTTCAGGCGGCCGAAGCCGAGCTCGCCGACGCCCGCCCACTCGCCGGCAACGCGTTCAAGGTCGACCTGACCCGACGGACGGTCGCCGCCGTCTTGCAACAACTGAGCGAGCAGGCCCGGCGATGAGCACCGCCGAATCCGGATCCGCGGTCCCGATCGCGCCCGAGGGCTGGACCCCGGACGCCGGCCCTGATCCTGTGCTGCGGGCCAAGCACGGCCTCATCGGCGCGCGGGTATCGCGCCTGGATGGGGCGCTCAAGGTCCGGGGCGAGGCGCGCTTCGCCGCCGAGTACGTGATGGGGGGCCTGGTCTACGCGTCGCTGCGTTACAGCACGATCGCTCGCGGTCGCATCACGGCGCTCGACACGAGCGCCGCCGAGGCCGCGGCCGGAGTTGTGCTCGTCATGACCCACCGCAACGCCCCACGGATGCAGCCGCCGCCGCTGTTCCTGACAGCACCCAACGCCGCCGGGGGCAGCGATCTGCCCGTCATGCAGGACGACAGCATCCACTGGAACGGGGAGCCGGTCGCGATCGTCCTGGCCGAGACGCAGGAGCAGGCCGACCACGCCGCATCGCTGATCAAGGTCATCTACGAGTCCTCGCCGCCGCGTACTTTCGAGCAGGCCAGGGCGCATGCGCGGACGCCCGACAGCCTCGTCGGCCAGCCGGTCGAGGTCGCCGTTGGCGATGCCGAGGCAGCACTCGAGCGCGCGCCATACTCGATCGACCTCACCTACCGCACGCCGCGCCACAACCACAACGCGATCGAGCCCCACGCGGTGACACTCGCGTGGGACGGTGACGACCTCATCGTCCACGACGCCAGCCAGGGCGTGAAGCTGCACGCGTGGACGTTGGCGCAGGTCTTCGAGATCGACGAGAGCCAGGTTCATCTGACCTCGCCCTACGTGGGCGGCGGGTTCGGTGGCAAGACGATGTGGTCCCACCATCTGCTCGGGGCCGCCGCTTCCAAGCTCGCCGGGCGTCCGGTGCGGGTCACGCTCTCGCGCGAGGGCGTATACCGGCTGGTCGGTGGGCGCACGAACACCGAGCAGCGAGTCGCGATCGGCGCCGATGACGACGGCCGCTTCACGGCGCTCATCCACACCGGCATCTCCGCGATAACCCCCCACAACGCGCTCGCCGAGCAGTTCACGTTCCCCGCGCGGCACATGTACGCGACCGAGACCCTGAAGACCGACCAGCAGGTCGTCGACATGGACATGCTCTCCAACTCGTTCATGCGCGCGCCCGGGGAATCCGTCGGGACCTTCGCGCTGGAGTCGGCGATCGACGAGCTCGCCCTGATGCTCGATCTGGACCCGATCGAGCTGCGGATCCGCAACGAGCCGGAGGAGGACCCGAGCTCGGGCCTGCCGTTCTCCGCCCGTCACCTCGTCGACGCGTGGCGCGCGGGCGCCGCGCGCTTCGGCTGGGAGCGGCGAGCGGCGCCGGGCACACGCCGGGAGGGCGAATGGCTGATCGGCACGGGCTGCGCGAGTGCGACCTACCCCTACCTGCGCTTCCCCGGCGCCGACGCGCGGATCAGGCTCGACAAGACGGGCCACGCGACGGTCGAGGTGCCGGCCAACGACATGGGGATGGGGACCTCTACGACCCAGACCATCATCACCGGCGAGCGGCTCGGCCTGCCGCTGGAGCGGGTGACCGTCGCCCACGGCGACTCATCGTTCCCCGGGAGCCTGATCGCCGGGGGCTCCTCGCAGACGGCCTCCATCGCCGGCGCGGTGATCGCCGCCCAGCGCGCGCTCGTCGAGCAGCTGCTCGCACTCGCCGGCGACGACTCGCCCCTGGCCGGGCTGACCGCCGACGAGGTCGGAGGTCGCGACGAGGGGCTGTGCGAGCTCGCCGACCCGAGCCGCTGGGAGAGCTACGCCAAGCTCCTGGAACGCGCGGGCCGTGACGAGCTGACCGTCGTCGCCTCCGCCGGCGACGCGGAGGAGACGCAGACCCACTCGATGCACTCCTTCGGCGCGGTCTTCAGCGAGGTCCGCGTCAACACGGTCACAGGCGAGGCCCGGGTGGACCGCGTGCTCGGCTCCTACGACTGCGGGCGGATCATCAATCCCAAGACCGCCGCGAGTCAGTTCCGCGGCGGGATCATCATGGGCATCGGCCTCGCACTCACGGAGGACACCAACTTCGACGAGCGGACCGGGCGGATCATGAACCCGAGCCTCGCGGAGTACCACGTGCCGGTCCACATGGACGTGCCGAGGATCGAGGTGATGTGGACCGATATCCCGGATCCGTACGCCCCGGCAGGCGCGCGCGGGATCGGCGAGATTGGGATCACCGGCGTGGGCGCAGCGATCGCAAACGCGATCTACAACGCGACCGGTCGCCGCGTGCGCGACCTGCCCATCACCCTGGACAAGCTGCTCTGACGAAGATCGCTGGGCATCGAGCGCTAGGCTGGTCGTGTGGCGAAACGGCATTCGCTTCGCGCTTCCGACAGCGACCGCGAGGACGTCGCCGAGCGGCTGCGCGTGGCAACCGGCGAAGGGCGCCTGCTGGCCGAGGAGCTCGAGCAGCGCCTCGAGCTCGTGTTCCACGCCCGCACATACGGCGAGCTCGACGCGCTCGTAGTCGACCTGCCCGCCGCGGCGACGCCTGTGCCGGCCCGCCGGCGCCTGAGTCTGCCGGTCCTGGCCGGGGCGACGCTGGCGCTCGGAATCCTGCTCAGTGTGCTCGCGGCAGCAGCGACGACGGGGTTCGCGCGCGCACACGCGGCGGTTGCAGGTGGGCCTCCGTGGATGCACGGCCGACCGGACGGCTTCTACCAGGCCGGGCCAGCGGGGCTGTTGGGAGCGATCGCCCCCTTGGTCATGATCGTGTTCCTGGTCGTGGTGTGCGCCGCGCTCGGGTGGCTGTTCTCGCAAAGCTCGGGCGCGAGGCACTCTGCGCCGAGCGCCTAGTGTGGCGTCTCGCATTTAGGTATCTGGTTGTGGCAAGCGCCCACCCTGCCCGAGCTACGAGGCGCGAGGTGCTCGCGACACTCGCTGGACCTGCCAGCAAGATCCCCCTACAGTTCCTCAGATGCCGGCACACGCTCAGTCGGTGGGATTCGGCCTACTTGTAATTCTGTGGTTCATCCTCGTCCCCGCCCTGGTCGTGGTCCCGGCGCTCGTGTGGGGTCGCAGCCGGCCGCCGGGGCCTGAACCCGGGCCCGACGATGGGTGGGGACCAGGTCCGCGCGGGCCCGGCACCCGGCCGGATGTCCCGCGGGGCGGAATTCCGCTGCCAGGTGCCGAGCCCGCGCGGGCAAGGCTCCGCGACCATCACCGGCTCGCGGACCTCCATCCCCCCCGCAAGCGCCGGTCTCCGCGCGAGCCCGAACGCGGGCCCGCGAGGAAGTCGCCCGCAGGGTAAACCGGGACGCCGCGTCGGCGTCCCTCGTCGATCAGGCGTCGGCGACCGGCGCTTCGCGTTCGAGAACGTCGAACGACCACAGTTCGCTCGCGGTGCCGACCGGACCCTCGTGGCGGTGCTGCGAGTGGCCGGCGGCGAAATCCGGGCTCGACGCCCAGGCCTGGAAATCCTCCTCGGAGCGCCAGCGCGTAAGGACGAGGCATACCTCACGGTCGTCGTTCGGACGCAGCAGCTCAAACCCCTCAAAGCCCCGCGCGGCGGAGACCCTGCCTGCGCGAGAGGCGAAGCGACGCTCGAACTCATCAAAGCGCTCCCGTGGAACGGTGATCGCGTTGATCTTGACGATGCTCACGACCCGGATCCTACGGACGAGCCCATCCTGCGGGATTGCAGGTGGCCTATCGAAGCGCAGCAGCTGAGGCTAAGCCGCCGACGCAGTCGCGTCTCGGCCCAGATCATGCAGGCCCGGCCGTCAGGTCACCGACGACCTGGAACCCGGCGATGAAGTCCCATTGCACAAGGCCGGTTAGGGTGGAGCGGGCGATGGTCGCCGTTGAGCCGTAGTCATTGGAGAAGTAGAGGCGGTGATCGAACCCCGACACTTCTGGAGCGATGTTGCCCGCGAGGCCTTCGATGAAGGTCGGGTCTGCGCTGCCGCCATCGAGGTTGGCTCGGCCGATCAGCGGGCCGAGGTTGTAGCTCCCCCAGTAGATGTGATCGGCCGCGACCGTGACTCCTCCGGCCGTGTAGCCGGGCGGCAGGACGATGAACCGGTTGACGAACGTTCGGCGCTGGATGTCAAGCCGGCCGATGCCTCGGATCCAGCTCCAGTAGAGGTACCTGCCGGCGATTCCGAGCCCATTGGCGTACGGAGTGTCGGCGATGACTGCCGGTCGAGCGCCGCAGACGAAGCCTCGCTGAAGGTCGGTGCCGCTGAGCTTGGCGCGTCCAAATCCCGGGTTGCCGCCGCATGCCGGGTTGTGATCAGAGAGCCAGTAGACGTACCGGCCCGCGACTGCGACACCATTGAGGGCGCCCAGGTCAGGAATGAAGGCGCGCTCGATTGCCCCTCCGCCCAAGTTTGCCCGCCCGACGGCGGTCCGGCTCGTCCAGTACAGATGACGACGGCCGACCGCCAGAGTCCCCACGTCGCCCAGGCCCAAAATGAAGCTTCGGTCGACCCTCGTACCCGCATTGCTCGCGCGTTCAATGCGGCCCTGGCCCGCGCCTCCGACCCAGAACAGATCAGCTGCCGCAGTTCCGGCAAGCGAGCCGCAGGCCCACACCGTAAGCAGAACAGCCAGGGCCAGGCGGTCAAGACGCGCCCGCACAGCGGCTCCATCCTACTCCGACGCACCGCCGCTCCTATCGCGGGGTGCAGGGATCCGACGGCGATGGCGTGTCGGCGCCGAGTTCTGGCATGATCGGGCGATGGCCAGGGCGAAGGTAGATACGATCGAGACCGGCCCAGTACAGAACATCAAGTGGCTCGGCGACGTTGCCGACCACGACTACGATGCCGCCGAGGCCTATCTGTCACTCAAGCTCGACGGAGAAGCCGTCCAAAAAACGGTCAAGCGGCTACGCAAAGCCCCAGTGACAACACGGCGCGCGAACGACATCCTGCGTGCCGCCGGACTGACCGCCGCGCCGCTCGACGATCCGGGCGTGATGAAGGACTTGATCAAGGTCATCGAGGGTAGGCATCTCAGCCCAGTGCTCGTAGTCAGCGCCGAGACGGGCGCCGACATCGCCGACGGCTACCACCGCGTGTCACTTGTGTACCGCCTCGACGCCTACGGTGAGATCCCGCTCAAGCTCGCCTGACCCGCACGCCAAACAAGGGGCAGTCTCGCCGACGCCTCAGACTGAGATGGGAGCTGCTCCTTGCGCACTGTGGACGTCGACACCGCGTCAAATAGGGGAAGCCGGCCGGCGAGGCGGAGTACGCTCGGATGAGTGAGCCACGCCCATCACGAAGCCGCTAGGAGGTTTCGATGCCCGGACTGAAGGGACGGCTTTCGACTGTGGTCAAGTCGAAGATCTCAAAGCAGCTTGACCGCGCCGAGAACCCGAGCGAGACGCTCGACTATGCGTATGAGCGCCAGCTCGAGAACCTCCAGAACGTCAAGAAGGGGATCGCCGACATCGCCACCGCCAAGAAGCGGCTGGCGCTCCAGCAGCAGCAGCTCGGTGAACAGGGGGCCAAGCTCGACGCTCAGGCCCGCGAGGCGATTTCCGCGGGACGTGAGGATCTTGCTCGCGCAGCGCTGGAGCGCAAGCAGATGACCGTTCAGGAGGCTGGCTCGCTCGACCAGCAGATCACACAGCTCGAGTCAGAGCAGGGGAAGCTGATCGAGTCCGAGAAGCAGCTCGAGGCGAAGACCGCGCAGTTTCGCTCAAAGAAGGAAGTCATCAAGGCCCAGTACTCGGCTGCCGAGGCGCAGGTGCAGGTTTCCGAGGCGGCTACGGGCGTCGGTGACTCGATGGCCGATGTCGGCATGGCGATGCAGCGCGCCCTCGACAAGACCGAGACGATGAAGGCTCGCGCGGAGGCCGTCGATGAGCTTCAGGCGGCGGGAACCTTCGAGGATCTGACAGCGCTTGGCCCCGCCCAGGACGATATCGATCGCCAGCTCGACCAGCTCGGCGCCAAGAGCGCCGTCGACGACGAGTTCGCCCGCCTCAAGGCGGAGGTCCAGTCAGGCGCTCCGCAGTCCGCGCTCCCTGCCGGCGACGCCGACCCGGGCGACCACGCAGAAGCACGGCAGCCGGCTGCTGGCGACGGCGAGGCCCCTCCTCCCGGTTAGTTCTCCGAACCCCCTGATCGCCGGCTCTGCACCCGCCGAGGGTCGATGTCGTTCCGGCGCGCAGTTGCCGGCAGGTTGGGTGAGCGCCTCCACGCCATACCGGCGCCGCGACGCGTGCTGGGCGCGCTGCTCGCTCTGAGCGGATCAGACGAACAGCCGGTACGCGGTCCAGATCCCGACAAAGCCGCCGATCACGAAGAACACGACCGATGAGAGCGAGAGCTGCCCGGCTCCCCAGAGGCTCGGGATGAAGCTCCCGATGATCCCGCCAACGAACCCGCCAGTGTATGTGGGCCCCTTGCGCACCAGTTCCTCTTCGGTCATTTCGACGGTTGAGACGATGAATTACGTGGGATGCGGACAAACGGGCGGACGGCCTTGCCGGACCTCCCACGAGAGCGGCAGCGCGCCCGTTGGCCGATAGCGTCGCGGCTGAGCGTCGGCGGCGAAAGGGTCACCCGAGTAACGTCGAGTTGGTGGCGAGCCAACTGCGCAAGTGGCCGATCGCAACGTCGGCCGTCGCCACAGGGATCGCGGCGATCGCTGTGCTGGCGATCGCACGAGTAACCGGCGCGGATGCGGTCGGCCGCGCGTTCAGTGACCTGGAGCCGCAATGGATCGCGCTGATCGCGGTCGCCGAGCTCCTCGCCTACCCGGCCTACATGATCGCCTACAGATCGCTTGCCCAAGTACACGGACACGCACCGCTCGCCTTGCCGCTCGTTGCGCGCGTAGTCGTAGCCGGATTCGGTCCATTCGCCATCGGGGGCGGGTTCGGCATCGACAAGCAGGTGCTGCACGCGCTCCACCAGGACGAGCACAGCGCCCGCGTACGCGTCATCGCGCTGGGCGTCCTCGAGTGGGCGGTGCTGGCGCCAACCACGTGCGTGGTGTCGATCGTCTTCCTGGCGACGGGGGCGGACATCCTGCCCTCGCTGCTATGGCCGTGGGCAGTCCTGGTCCCAGTCGGCTTTGCGCTTGGCCTCTGGGCGAGTGTCCCGCGGCACGCCGAACGGCTGTCGCGGATCGGCGGCAAGCGCCACGCCTGGCTTGCCCAGTTGCTGGAGGGCGTAGGCGTACTGCGGACGCTGCTCGCCAACCCGGGCGTCTACAAAGGAGCATGGCTGGGCACTGCCCTGTACTGGGCGGCGGACATCAGCGGCTTCTACGGTGCCTTACGCACTTTCGGCCTCGATCCCGGGGTCGGCAGGGTGATCCTCGCCTACGCCACCGGATACGCCGCCACCCGTCGCTCCCTTCCGCTTGGAGGCGCCGGACTGACCGAGGCACTAATGACCTATGCGCTCTACTGGGTCGGCGAGCCGCTCGCGCCCGCCCTGGCGGCGGTCGTGGCCTACCGCGTCTTTAACTTCCTGCTCGCGGCCACGCCGGCTCTGATCGCCAACCGCCAGCTCGAACCGGTGATCGCAATCACGGACGAACTCCGCCGACGGAAGCGATCCTCCAGAGATTCCAGCACGTGACCGCCCGCTCGAGCACACGAGCCACCGGCCACGTGGTTTGCCACGAGACCAGTGCCAGCGGCTCTCGCCCTCGACGGGCTTCTCAATCGCCAACTGAAGCGCCCCGCAACTAGGATCCCGATTGGTGGCGAGCACCTTGGCATTCGGCGAGACGAGCCTCACCCGAGTTGGTCTCGGCACGAATCGTTTGACGAACACGCCGGGCAATCGGGTGTTCCTGCAGGAGGCGATCAGAGTCGGCGTCAATTTCATCGATACCGCGCACCTCTACACCGGTGGGGACAGCGAGCTGACGATCGGTGCCGCGCTGGCGCCGTTCCCTGAGGGGTCGGTCGTCGCTACCAAGGGCGGGTACCGGCCGGGTGAGGGGCGCCCGGAGGTCCTCAGGGTGCAGATCGAGCAGAGCCTGGACCGTCTACGCGCCGATCAGATCGAGCTCTACTACCTCCATCGCGTCGATCCTGAGACGCCGCTGGAGACGAGCCTCGCGGTAATCCGGGAGTATCGCGATCAAGGCAAGATCCGCCACGTGGGCATCTCCGCGGTCGGGATCGAGGAGATCGAGCGAGCGCGTCGGGTCGTGCCAATCGCGGCCGTCCAGAACCACTACAACCTGTCCGAGCGCCGGCACGACGACGTTGTCGACTATTGCGCCGAGCAGCAGATCCTATTCGTGCCGTACTTCCCATTGCACGGCGACGCCGGCCCGGCGTTGAGGGAGATCGCCGAGGCACACCGAGCTACACCGAGCCAGATCACGCTCGCGTGGCTGCTCAAGCGCTCGCCAACGATGCTGCCGATTCCCGGAACGCTCTCACTAGAGCATCTACGCCAGAACCTCGCGGCACTGGAGATCGAGCTGACTGACGAGGAGTACCGGGCACTCGCATAGCGGCGTCGACTCTCACCCGCCGCGAGCGCCCGTTTGCGGGGCGACGGGATCGCTTGCGGCGCCGAGGCGCATCGGGCCAAATCGGTGGCGAAGGATCGTGTAGGCGATCGCGCCTCCGGTCACCGGCACGAGTAGTCCGATCGCCTGGTGCAGCAGGACCGCGGCCAGCGCCGCGTGGCCCGCCACCCCGTAGAGGATGAGCATGCCGGCCATGCCGCCGATCGTGCCGGCCGCCGCCGGAAGGGGAAGCGATCCGCCCAGGGCGCCGATGATGTACGCCATGATCACGATCGGAAAGCCTGGAACCGGGTGGGCATTGACTGCGGTGAAGGCGCACCAGAGCACGAGCACGTCGAACACCAGGTAGCCCACCACCCCGAGGACGGTCGTCCAGCCGTCGCGGCGAAGCAAGAGCCGCTTCGTGTCCTCGACGGCTGCCGCGAGCGTCGTGATCGCGCTAGCGATCTTCCCGTGTTTGGCCTCAAAGCGCTTCGCATAGGTGCTGGCGCGGGGGGCGATCAGCACCGCGACGGTGATTCCGCCGCCGGCGACCGCCGCCGGCAGCAAGGTCAGCAGGAGCTTGTCCTCGCCGGCGAAGATGCCCGTGGCGAGCCCCAGGCCGAACACGACAAGCGCGAGCGCGTCGATGCCCGTGTTGAGAAAGCCCAGATTGAGCTGACGCTCTGCGATGAGCTTCGTGGGCATTCCGAATCGGTGCAGGATCACGCCGCCCAATCCCATGCCTCCCCATGAGCCGCCGGGGAGAAGGAGCCCCCCTCCCAGCTGCGCCCAGGCGACGTGCTCGTCCATCCGCCGCCCTCGCCCGCCGCCGGCGAGCACGTTCTGGGGGTCGACGATTGCGCTCCAGGCGAAGACGAACCCCACCTCCGAGAGCACCTCCAGTGCAATCAGGGCGAGCACCCACTCCCAGGAGGCGTTCTCGAGGGTGTGCAGCGCTTGCTCGAACGCCGGAATCAGCTTCAGAACCCCATAGACCACCAGCAGAAAGCCGGCCAGCCTCAGAGCCCGGCGTTTGAGGTGACTCCTCACCTCGGCCAGCGCCCGCCGGGCGTGGTCCGCCCGGGTCGACGACTCGACCGGCGGCTCCACCTGGCTCTCGCCCATCACCCGCTCGCGGGGACGCCCGCGCTCGCGTTGGCAGGATCGAGTAGTTCGAGCGTGAGCGCGGACCAGGCGAAGTCCTCAGCGCCCATGCCGCGCCCGTCATGTGGATCGTAGAACTCCCGCAGCCCCTCTCGCGTCACCGTCTCGGTGATCGCTCGGGCGAGCGTGGCCGCCTCCTGCTCGTAGCCGAAACGCACGATTCCGCGCCACAACAGCCACGCGCTGTTGATCCAGGTCGGCCCCCGCCAGTACCGTCGCAGACCGTCGAAGTGCTCCCGCAGCGAGAACGACGGCTCACCGAGTGCCACCGACGGCGCGGGGACTTCGGTCCAGAAACGATGCTCGTCAAATAGGTATTCCACCAGTCGGTGGCCGATCTCGTCTGGCAGGTCGGGCAGCGCGAGCGGGGAAAGCGCGGCCACGGTGACCGGGATCCGCGAGCTGATTGCGGGCATCACCGCCGGCAGGAACAGCCCGCTGGGCTCGTCGTAGCACCGCGCGATCAGCGCCGGCGTGATCGACGGAAGCCCCAACGCCAGCCGCGACAGGCCGTGAATCACGTTCGTCATCACCTCGCAGACGACCGGATCCCCGTCAGCGCGCACCGCCTCGATCCGAAACTCGCGCTCACGATTACGTCTCACGAGTTCAACGAAGCCCGGCAGCCCCTGCGCACGTTCGCCCCAGATGGGGTCGAACTGCGGCGAGGCATCCAAGCCGGATTCGTCGGGCTGAAGGATCCACAGCAACCCGTCGCCCTCCAGGTCGCGCTCAGCCGTGATCGCCTCGTGGTGAGCGACGATCCGCGGCTCGACCGCCGCGTCGCCGACCGCCACTTGCCACGCGAGCGCTAGTGCCGGCGGCTGGATCGTCGCCGTCATGAAATCATCACGATGGATCACGTTGTAGAACAACGCCCGCGGGCCGCTCACCGGGTGCTCCCAGAAAATCGTGTGACCGATGAATCCGTCCGGTCGCGCCGCCGCGAGCAGCGTTTCGAGCTCCGCGCGGGAGCGCGCCGGCTCGAAATGGCGCCATGCGATCGCCGCAAAGCACGAGTCCCAATACCACTGCCAGCGGTATCGTCCCGGACTCGGGCGGGTGTAGGCATACGGCACGCCATCGCGCTCACCGGAGGTCCAGCTCCCCTCCAGCACCTGCTGGCAACGCTCAGCAAGCCCAGTCACGCCCGCAGCTTCGCAAATCGTGCGAGGTCCCGCACGTGTTTCTCGCGGCACGGTGCCTTGCCGGCGCTCCCCGCACGCGGACCGGATCAGCGACGGGTTTCGATCGAACGGGCGCTTATGCGCCACCCGCCGGGGGTGCGGCGGACCGTCTGTCTGACGCGAGCCGAGCCGAGCACGGTCGGAGGTGGACCGGTGCCGACCATCAGCATCACGCTGTCGACGGCAGGCTCTGCACCCGACTCGTCGATCACCGCGTTCAGCGTCAGGTGCAGCGTTCCGGCGGGTTCGGCACCCCATACCTGCGCAACCCTGTTGCGCAAAGCGGTCTGCCCCTCGACCGTGCCCATGTCACCTTCCATCACAGCGTCATTGGTGAACAGCGCTGCGTATCCGTCGGCGTCTCGCTTGGTGGCGCACGCGTCCGCCCGCGCGACGAGCTGAAGGATCGCGAGCGAGTCCGAAGGGCTGAGGGTCATGCCGCCGGGCGCATCGACTCGCCGATCCGCTGCAGAACTCGCTCGCCGAGCACGCTCTTCGGAACCATTGCGTGGATCGTCTTCGGTGGGGTCGAGGTGTAGACCGAGCCGGTCTGATCGGCCCACTGCGTGATTCGGAACGAGACCGCCATGCTGCACAGGGCGTAGGCGTCACGACGGTCCAGCCCGGCATGCCTGTTGAGCCAGCCGATCGCGGTGCGAACGCATTCAGGCAGCGCGACCTCAAGCGAGTCCGCGAACGCCATCACGATCCAGTGCGTCGGGGTCTCCACGGTCGGACCGGCGAGCTCCACGCCCTTGTGAACGAGGTACTGAACGCGGAGCTCCTCCATCGCCGACTCGATCCCGGTCTGATCGACGACGCCATCGGACTGTGCGGCGTTCGCGTCTCCGCTCCAAACCCGGGCGCCGGCCTTGAACACGGGCAGGAACAGCGACGTCCCCTCCGTGACCTCCGCGAGGTCGAGATTCCCGCCATAGGGACCCGCGAGGATCGCACTGACCGGCTCCTCGCCCTCCGGCTCTACCGCCAGCACACCCATCGACGCCGCTAGCGGGATTCGGATCCCATCGACGAAGTCTGCGTGTGTCCGATTCTCGTCGAACCGGAAGTAGTGGACGTAGGGCTCATCGAAGTCAGAGGGCAGCGCGCCCACCCCGAGCGGGAACGAATTCCATCCCCAGTCGATCGGTTTGACGCGGAGCATCCGGCTCTCGAGCACGTCCCCAGGCTCCGCGCCGCGGATCTCAACGGGGCCGAGGTTCGAATACGGCCCGGTCGGAAATTGCCGACGCAGCGGCTCCCGGTCGGCAAACGACATCCCAAAGCGGGCTTGGTTGCCCCACTGCGTCCACGTGTTT
Source organism: uncultured Solirubrobacterales bacterium (assembly GCA_963704385.1). Taxonomy (GTDB): domain Bacteria; phylum Actinomycetota; class Thermoleophilia; order Solirubrobacterales; family Solirubrobacteraceae; genus Palsa-465. The sequence goes on along the minus strand of OY969904.1, from coordinate 933,377 downwards.
GGATACGACACGATGTCCCCCGAGTCGATCGTCACCGCCGCCGGCCGCGAGGGATCGAGCACCCCCGGGCTGACCGACGCATCGGTCGACTCGAGCACATGGGTCCTCGGCTCCGCCACGGTCCTCCTCTCCACTCCGGTGGTCGCTGATTACGTGAGCAAGCGTGCCAGATCGCCTTCGTGACGGCTGGTGTCATGAAACTCAGCTAACGAGACGAGCGGGGAGATCTGTTGCCGGGGCGTTGGCGTGGCGATCTTGGACGTAGCAGCGGAGGACTGTGGCGCGGCGTGGCATCAGACCAAGAGCTCCAGTCGCTTCGAGGGGCGTCGGTCATGCGCCCCAGCACGGCGAGTAGGCGCTCGTAGCGAGCGCGCGTCTGCCGGAACGCGGCCCACGCCGCGGCGCGATCTTCGACCATCGGCATCCCTATCGCGCGGAGTTCTTCAAAGGCCCGATCGAAGCGATCTTCTGGGAGGGCGATCTCGGCGTTGGGCTCCGGGGGCTCGTGCGGGATGCCAAGGAAGTCGGCGATCGAGATCAGCGAGTGCACGCCGGCGTGCAGGCACAGCTCGCTGCGCGATTGTCGCGGTGTGTCGCAGGAGGTAATGAAGAGCGCGGCCCCGTCGAGCACCGCTTCCGCGGCCAGGACCCAGTGATTACGAGGGTGAGGGGAGCGGAAGAAGGGGAGCTGGGGGAAGCTGGTGTGTGACTCGCCAACGTCGATGAACCAGTCCTCCCAGGCATCCCAGACCTCTTCGAGCTGCTCGAATCGGCCGAGCCTCCATGTGCTGGAGAGGAGTCCCGGTCCCGAGGGCGGGGCTCCGGCTCGGACGGCGAGCTTGGTGATCAACGCTTCACGGCGAGAGAACGCGCCGTACAACGTGGGTAGGTATGTGATCACAAGTGCGAGCAGCGTCAGGCCGACACCGGCGGCCGCGAACGCCGTCAGCTGTCGCGCCAGCCCGCGAGGGCTATCAAACCCGAGCGTGAGCATCGAGGAGCCCGAGAGCTCTAACCCCCGGGAAATGCTCGCTCCGTCGATGCGGGATGCCGTGAGAGACCAGAACAGCGCGGCGAAGAGCAAGAAGATCAACAGCGCCCACGTCAGAAGCTGCGCAAACAGGCCGAGCGGTGCCTGGAAAGCGAACACCCGGTCTCGCGTGGCGTAGTCCGAGCGGCCCGTCAAGCGTAGGCGCCCGCGCAGGAGCCAATGCACGGCGAGAAAGGCAACGCGCGCCAGGCGCGCCGGGATGGCCCGTGGGACGACGACCGTGCGCAGCACCGACGCCAAGACCGCGGCCACCCCGACCAGCGCGCTGAGTCCGACAACCAAGCGAACAACGGTCATGACGCGATCTGGCGCTCCACGGCGAGGGATAGTCTCAGGCATCCCGCGCGCATCCGTCCGAACGTGTCGATGAGCGAGCCACCGGTCGTGGCGCGAGAAGGGGGATGGGTTACGCTGCCAATTCGGACGTTTCGGCGTCAACGCGCGGACCGATGGAGGGCAGCAGCGTATGGGCACGATCACGACGGGCGATGGCACGGAGATCTTCTTCAAGGACTGGGGCTCGGGCCAACCGATCGTTTTCAGCCACGGCTGGCCGCTTTCGGGTGACGATTGGGACACGCAGATGCTGTTCTTCCTGCTTCACGGCTACCGGGTGATCGCTCACGACCGGCGCGGGCACGGACGCTCGACGCAGACCAGCGGCGGTCACGACATGGACCACTACGCGGACGACCTGGCGGAGCTGACCGCCCATCTCGATCTCCGAGACGCCATCCATGTCGGGCACTCCACCGGTGGCGGCGAGGTCGCGCGCTACATCGGCCGGCACGGTGAGAGCCGCGTGGCGAAGGCGGTGCTGATCAGCTCGGTGCCGCCGCTCATGGTCCAGACCGACGCTAACCCCGGCGGCCTGCCGAAGAGCGTGTTCGACGGTCTCCAGGCCCAGGTCGCCTCCCACCGGTCCGTGTTCTACCGGGACTTTGCCTCGGGGCCGTTCTACGGTTTTAATCGGCCCGGCGTCCAACCCTCGGAAGCGATCATCGAGAACTGGTGGCGGCAGGGAATGATGGGCGGAGCCAAGGCCCACTACGACGGCATCGTGGCCTTCTCGCAGACCGATTTCACCGAGGACCTCAGGAAGATCTCGGTGCCGGTCCTGGTGATGCACGGCGACGACGACCAGGTCGTCCCCTACGCCGACTCCGCACCACTGTCCGCGAAGCTCGTGCAAAACGGGACCCTAGAGACCTACAAGGGGTTCCCGCACGGCATGCCGACCACCCAGGCCGAAACGATCGACGCCGACCTGCTCGCCTTCCTGCAATCCTGACCGACGTGACGTGCCGGGCTGGCACGTGGCCAGCCCGCGGGCGAGCTTTATCGGCGGCGCAATTCCGGGGTCAGCGAGGTGGTGCTGTATTGCCACATGTTGTCGGCCACGTTGATCGTGACTCCCGGGGGAACGATCTGGTCGATGCGATCAAGGACGTCGCTGGGCAGCTCGATCCCGTCGGCGGCGAGGTAGGCGTCCAGGTGCTCCATCGTGCGCGGCCCGATGATCGCCGAGGTGACCGCCGGGTGGCGGGTGGCGATGGCGATCGCCATCTGGACCAGGGTGGTCCCGGCCTCGTCGGCGAGCGCGCCGAGTGCGTCGGCGGCGTCGAGCTTGGCGGCGTTGGCTGGGTTGGTGGCGTCATAGGCGCCGGGGAAGCGTTGAGCACGAGCGGCGGAGCCCGGCCCGCTGACCTTCTGGCCCTTGCGGTATTTACCCGACAGCCAGCCGCCGGCCAGTGGGCTGTAAGTCATGACCCCCATTCCGTGGCGCTGGCAGGTCGGCAGCACGTCGTACTCAATCGACCGGGTGAGCATGGAGTACGGGGGCTGTTCGGTGCGAAACCGTTCGTGGCCGCGGCGATCGGCGACCCATTGAGCCTCGACGATCTGGGAGGCGGGGACCTTCGACGCGCCGAAGGAGCGGATCTTGCCCGCATGCACGAGGTCAGACATGGCGCCGAGGGTCTCGTGTTCTGGCTCGTGGTGTCACGATCTCATCGGGATTAGGTGATGCCGTCTCACCCTCTCGGGCGAAATCGTTCGCTTATGAGCCGACCCGAGAGAAAGTCGTTCCCAGAACTGCTGAGCGCTGTACCGCTCGACGCCCGCGGTGACCCCACCGTGCTTCGACGGGTGTTTGAGGAGTTCCAGCTCCAAACGCCGCTCCCGTCTGACGTGTCGCTCACGGAAACGACGCTTGGCGGTGTTCCGGTCCTCGAGATTTCGGTGCCCGAGGCCATCGCGGACGCCGCACTCCTGCACTTCCACGGCGGAGTCTTCGCGCTCGGGTCGGCTCGCGGCAGCGCCGCCCTCAGCTGCCTGCTCGCTCGGCAGGCCCGGGCGAAGGTGCTCTCCGTTGATTACCGGCTCGCCCCGGAGCATCCATACCCGGCAGCCACCGACGACGCGCTTGGGTCCTACCGCGGCCTGCTCGAGACGGAGATCCGCCCGGAGCGAATCGGGTTGTTCGGCGAGTCGGCCGGAGGTGCGCTGGCGCTCGGCGCGCTCGTCGCCATCCGTGATGCTGGGCTCGCGCAGCCGGCTGCAGCGGTGCTGTACTCACCGTGGGTCGACCTGACGCTGTCCGGCGCGAGCATGGAGACGAGGGCCGCGGTGGACTTCGTGCTGGGGCGGGACCAGCTCTTGCGCAACGTTTCCGATTACGCCGATGGCGCCGATCCGGCGGCCGCTGCGCTCAGTCCGCTGTTCGCCGATCTTCGAGGAATCGCACCGCTTCTCATCCAGTGCGGTTCGAACGAGGTGTTGCTGGACGACGCGACGCGCCTCGCCGCCGCGGCGGCTACCGCCGACGTCGCCGTCCAACTGGACGTCACGCCGGGAATGAGCCACGTCTTTCAGACGTCCGCGGCGGATCAGGCGTCCGCACCGGAGTTCGATCAGGCCAAGGCCGCGCTTGCGTGCACCGGGGCGTTCCTGCGAGCCCACCTGCCGCTCGCCGACTAGCCGATCGCGGTACGTCGTGTCTCGGTGTTGTGGACCCGTTACCCGCCTGTGAATCGATATTCGGTCTGCCAGGCGTCGGTCGGGTCGGTGTGGGCGGTCCAAAACAGTTCCGCGATGTTGTCCGGATCGAACGCCGTCCCACGCGCGACCTGGCCGGCGATCGTGACGGTTGCGGCATGGATGCCGTCGTCCTTGACACCGGCGGCGATCAGGGTCGCCGCCGAGCGCAAGGCGGCCTTCCCAATAGAGAGGCTCGCCAGTGCGGGCACCGGATGGTCGGCGAAGCCGCCGCTGGTAAAGAGCAGTGTGCCGGTGCCGGCGGTCCGCAGGACGGGTGCGGCGACCTGGGCGGCGACGACGGCGCCGAGGACATCGACGTCATGTGCGGTCCGGAGCCGTCCGACCGTCGTGTCGAGGATCTCGCCCGGATCCGGCAGGGCAGCGTTGTACACGGCGACGCTGGGGGCGCCTGGGGCGCGGAAGATCCGCTCGAGCGTCGCACGGTAGCCGTCCAGATCGGCGATGTCTGCGACCACCGCCTCGATCTCAAACCCCTCGCTACGCAGCTCAGCGGCGAGTTGATCGAGCGTTTCGCCGCGGGAGATGAGTGTGCTGCGGAAGCCTTCACGGCCGAAGCGCCGAACGACGCCGGCGCCGACGCCGGGTCCGGCCCCGATCAGCAGAAGGTGACGAGGGTCAACAGATTCGGGCATATGCCGCCTCCAGGTAGAGCTTCGCCCGACTCTCGGCTCGGGCCACGTGTCCTTGGGATCCAATCACCCGACGAACATTCACCAAGGTTCGGGTGAGACGTCATCGCCCCATCACGGTGATTTCGGTCCGCTCGGGAGCTGACGGAGCTCGAGCAACGGTGAGGGCGGTCTCGCCGCCCTGCGGCGCAGCCACGATCGAGGGAAAGGCGGAAAGAGCGGCAGGTCCGAGCCGGCCAGGCCCCTGCGACACTCTGGTCCGATGGTCCAAAGCAAAGTGGCGGTGACGACGCTCCTCGATCCCAACACCACGATCTTGGACCACATAACTTTCCAAGCAGGTCCTCGATCCAGGAGACCAGGCAATGACTGATGCTTTCGTTCTCGGCGGCACACGAACGCCGGTCGGCCGCTACGGCGGATCACTGGCTCACATCCGCACCGACGATCTACTTGGACAGACGATGGTGTGGGCCTGTGAGAAGGTTGGCGTCGAGCTCGACCGGATCGAGGACATCGCGGCGGGCTGCGTGAACGTCGCGCACGAGGGGATGGGGGACATCGCGCGCTGGGGTGCGCTGGCCGCCGGTTTTCCGGATTCGGTGCCAGCCGCGACCGTCAACCGCTTCTGCGCATCCTCATTGACGTGCACGATCCAGATCGCACACGCCATTCGCGCTGGCGAGCTCGGGGTCGGACTGGCGGGCGGAGTCGAGTCGATGTCGCGTTCCGGCTGGGCATACATGAAGGGCGAGGCACCGTTCATGCCGCGTGGACCGCAGCTGCTGCTCGACACGATGTGGGCCGGCGCCGGCGGGCCGCCGAATCCCAACCTGCTGGCCCGCAACGCGTACATCGACATGATGCAGACGGCGCAGAACGTGGCCGACCGCTACGAGCTCACGCGCGAGGAGATCGACGCGTTCGCGCTCCGCTCTCACCGGCATGCGGCTGCCGCGCGCGACTCGGGCCGGCTCGCGCTCGAGATCCATCCGGTCGAGATTCCGGCCACGCGCAGACAACCCGCGCAGATGTTCGAGCACGACGAGAGCATTCGCGACGACACGACGGCCGAGAGACTTGCCGCGCTTGGGGCGCAGCCCAATACCACTCAGATGACGGCGGGCAACTCGTCGCCGCTCAACGACGGCGCGAGCGCGGTCGTTCTGGCGAGCGCCGAGGCGGCAACCGAGCTCGCAGTGGAGCCGCTCGCCCGCGTGGTCGCGTCGGCGACGTACGCGCTCGACCCGCAGATCATGGGGATCGCCCCGGCGTTCGCGATCCCGACCGCGATCCAACGAGCCGGCCTGACCCCGGAGCAGATCGACGTGTGGGAGGTCCACGAGGCGTACGCCTCGGTCGCGCTCGCGATCCTGCGCGAGCTGCCGAACCAGCTCGACGGCTTCCAAGTCCCCGACGAGAAGCTGAACCCGAACGGAGGCGCGGTCGCGATCGGCCACCCGTTCGGGTCGTCCGGCACCCGCTACGTGCTCACGCTCGCGCTCGAGCTGCGCGAGCGCAGGGCCCGTTACGGCGTTCTCGGCGTCTGCGTCGGGTCGGGCCAGGGCGTCGCGCTAGTGCTCGAGAACACCGCGGAGTGAACGTGCCCTCGACGAGGGCAGGTCGTCAGGCCCGAATTGGCAGCGCGGACGAGCTTGCCGCGCTATGGCTTGACACCGGTCTGAATCTCGAACAGACGCCGCTGGGCGTTGTCGGTCTCCTTCCAGATCTCGATCGCGCGCTTGAAGAGCCGCTTGATCAGTGGGGTGCGGTTGGTGTTCATGTTCTTCCTCCTTTGAAACGCGCCCGCCGTGTGGCCGAGATCGCGTCGCTTCGCGACCTGGTGAGCACTCGCTCGGTCCAAGACGTTGTGGTACGTATCCGAGTGTGAACCCGAAATGTGAAGGCGGCGTCGAGGTTGACCGCGCGGCCATGCAGATTTCGTGAAGGCCTCAGACCCTCAGCCGAGCGCGTCCCAGCTCGGGCAGGAGTCCGGGCGCTGGCGCGTCGCGCGAGCGGAATCCTCAGGCCGCGCCAGCAAGCGCGGCATTTCACCGGGCGGTTCGGGCGGTGATTCCGCGAATGTCGAGCTTGGCGACCAGCTCGGGGTCGTTGAACACGTCGACCGCGACCGCTCGGTCGCCGACCACGGTGAACGCGAGCACCGCGAACGGTCGCTCGCCGTCGAACGCAACGACGCCGGCGGCGCCGTTGATGAGTGCCGGGCGGGTGTACGGCGCGAAACGCCGGGCCGATATCGCCCCCTGCGCGACCTTCGCGGCGCCGTGGAGCTCGAGCGGGTCGCCGTCGCGGCGGTGGGCGCGGAGTACGACATCAGGGTCGAGGACCGCGACCAGCGCGTCGAGGTCGCCCTCCCGGGCGGCGGCGAAGTACGCGTTGACGACCGCCCGCTGGCGGGTCAGGTCAGGGTCCGGCGGCGGCGCTGCTTCGCGTACCCGGCGGCGGGCGCGGCTCGCGAGCTGGCGGGTTGCTTCCGGTGAGCGGTTGACCATCGCCGCGATTTCGCCGAACGGCACCGCGAACATGTCGTGCAGCACGAACGCGAGTCGCTCGGCGGGGCTGAGTGTGTCCAGCACCACCTGCAGCGCGATCCCGACCGAGTCTGCGAGCAGCGCCTCGTGCTCGGGATCAGTCCCGGCGGCTGGGTCGTCGATGATCGGCTCCGGCAGGAAGCCGTCGAGCGGCTGCTCGCCGCGGGTCTGGCGGAACCGGAGCATGTTCAGGCAGATCCGCGCGACGACCGTCGTCAGCCACCGCTCGAGACTGTCGAGCTGCTCGGCGTCGGTCCGCCGCAGCCGTAGCCACGCCTCCTGGACGGCGTCGTCGGCCTCGCTCAACGTGCCGAGGATCCGGTAGGCGACCGCGCGCAGCTGGGGCCGTTGGCGCTCGAACGTGTTGGCCAGCTGGAGTTCGTCCATCGCTGTCACACAGTCCGGGTCTCGCGGGTCATACCGGATAGACCCCAGAACCCCAACGTATGTGACAGGAGGTGCCCGATGGCCCGCATCCAGGGCGTATCGAAGAGCAACGCCAGCCCGATGGTCAGGCTCGTCTACCGGCTCGGACCGAGGATGATGAAGAAGCTGACCGGACGCGAGCCGCAGACCGGCAGCGGGATGGAGCCGGTGGAGATCTGGGCCTACCAACCGAAGATGATGATGGGGATGGGCAAGTTCAATCAGGCGGTGCGCAAGGGGAAGTCCGTCGATGAGCGTCTCCGGAACCTGGTCGAGCTGAAGGGCGCGCAGATGATCGGCTGCGAGTTCTGCGTCGACCTTGGCTCGCAGATCTGCCGCAACTCCGGCTTCTCCGACGAGGAGCTGATGGCGCTGCCACGCTATCGCCACAGCGACCTGTTCACCGAACGCGAGAAGCTCGCGCTCGACTACGCGGTCGCCGTGATGCGGACGCCGGTCGAGGTCACCGACGAGCTATTCGCCCAGATGAAGGAGCACTTCACCAACGAGCAACTCGTGGAGATCACTGCGCTGGTGACGCTCGTCAACGTCGACCGGTTCAACGCCGCGTTCGGGATCGGCTCGGCCGGGTTCAGCGAAGGAATGGTCTGCGTGCCGCCGGACCGCCCCACCGCCAACCTCTCGCTGGCGAGGATCACCTAACGCCCGTTCGAAACCCGGCGGGCGACTCGGGCAGCCACCACGTTCCCGAGTCCCTGCCACCAGCTTGCGACCCGGGTTGGTCAGTGGAAGCTGCAGGCCTTGGCGGCCTGCTTGAACGCCGGGGAGTTGACGTTGATCGTGCTCGGCACGAGTAGCCACACGTCGCCGATGCCCTCGACGATGCTGTAGTTCTGGGGGTCGGTCGGCGGCGTCGTCTCTGTCGTCGGGTCGGGGAAACCGGTGACGCCGTGGCTGCGCATGCACTCCGAGGTCGCGATCAGCTGCTGCTTTTGCTGCTCGGACGCGTGCGCCGGTGGCCCGCCGCCAGGCAGCAGCTTCTTGCACGTGGACCGCGCGGCCTCGAACGCCGGCGAGGATGGGTTAACGCCCGTGCCCGCGATGTTGATCCCGCCCTGACCGCTCGGGTCGGGGAAGTCGGTGACGCCATGGCTGCGCATGCACTCAGAGAAGGCCAGGAACGATGACGCGTGCGATGAGGCACTCGGCTTGGGCCTAGACGACCCGCAGCCGGCGCCCGCGATCACACACACGACCGCGGTGAGCAGCGCGAACAGGCGGTGGCGTCGTCGGGCGTGGGCGGTGGCGGACATCACGTTTTGTCAGTGAACACGCGGTTGTAGCGGCCCATCACTAACGCGCACGTAACACCGTTACGTCGCTGTTATCCGATCTTGGCCGACGGACACAGGCACGTTGCCGCGGTGTGACGATTCGGCGATAGCCGCTACAGGCGAGCCTCGAGCTCGCTGATCCGGTCGAGTAGCTCGCATACGAGCACGGCACCGGCGTAGTTGAGCCCGAGGTCACGGCGTAGCCGCTCCGCTCGCGCCACCCGCGCGGCGCTGCCAGGGTCGAAGCGCGGGGCTTCGGCCGCCGCGGCCGGGTGTGGCTCGAACAGCCCTAACTCCAGATAGCGCCGCGCGTGCACGATCTTGACCCCCGCCTGCCTGGCGACGACGGTCAGCTCGACGGCCTGCTCGACAGCGAGGTCACGATGAGCCGGCCGTGTGTGCCTGTCTGTCCTCATCGTCACGCCTCCTGCGGGTCAGGGCTCGAACTTTCGGCGAGCTGCTCGTAGAGCTCGCGCTCACGGTCCGACAGCTCCTTCGGCACGACGATCTTGACGATTGCGTGGAGATCACCGCTGCCGCCCCCGCGCTTGGGAAGTCCCCGTCCACGGAGCCGCAGCCGCCGGCCGCTAGACGAGCCCGCCGGGACCCGCACCCGAGCCGTGCCGGTCGGGGTCTCGATCGCGAGGGTCGCCCCGAGCGCCGCTTCGGAAGGTGTGATCGGGAGGTCGACATCAAGGCCGTGATCGCCGCGCCGGCGGAATCGCGGATGCGGCTTCAGCGCGACCCGCAGGAACAGATCGCCGGGCGGACCGCCATCGCGGCCCTGTCCCCCCTGTCCCGCCAGACGGATCAGCTGGCCGTCACGAACGCCGGCGGGGAAGTTGACGTTGATCTCCCGCCCGTCCAGTGTCAACCGCCGCCGGCCGCCGGCCAGCGCGTCCTCGAGCGACAGTTCGAGGAGCGCCTCGCGGTCGTGGCCGCGCAGAGGCCCGCCGGGGCGGCCGGATCGCGCCCCGAACAGCGCCTCGAACAGGTCGTCGCCGAACCCCACGTGGGTGCCGTCGCCGAACCCCTGGTGGGCGAAGAAGTCCTCGAAGCTCTCGTCAGGCGCCTCGCGCTCCGCTTCACGCCAACGGGCGCCGAGGCGGTCGTAGCGCTCCCGCTTGTCAGCGTCCGACAGAACCTCGTACGCCTCGCCGAGCTCCTTGAAGCGCTCCTCGGCGTCGCTGTCGGAGTTTAGGTCTGGGTGGTACTTGCGGGCCAGCGTGCGGTAAGCACGTCGGATCGTGTCCTGGTCCGCGTCGCGCGGAACGCCTAGTACCTGGTAGTAGTCCGTATAGCTCAGCGGCATTCGTGAGCGAATCCTCGCTCAAACGGGCCGAACGCCACGCCGCCAGCGATCGGCCGTTGGTAGCGGCCCGCAAGCCGCTACCAACGCCGCGCATCTCCTACTGCGAAGCGCCCATCGTCGTCTGTCCGTTGCCGGTCGACCCTCCGCCGGAGCTCGACCCAATGCCGGAGCCGAAGCTGTAGCCGCTACTGCAGTGCGCGCCGGCGGGGCAACTAGGGGCGCCGGGGCCTTGCGACGTCGACGGGAACTGCTGTGTGGCCTCACCGGCGGCAGTTCTCACGTCCGCCGTGGTCGCGCGCGCGGTCCCGGGCCACCACGCCAGGTACCAGCCGCCGGACACCGTGGCCTGGACAGAGCCGCCGTCGCTGCGGTCGATCGTCACCGACGTGACACCGGCGCCGATGCGACCGTCGACCAGGGTCAGCGCCTGCCCGGACGAGTTCTCGACCCCAGAGCCTGACAGCTGCACCTGTCCGGGCGGAACGTCAGCCTGGGTCGGTCCGCTGTTGGCCGAAGCGATCGACAGTGATCCTCCCTGCAGGCAGAGGTGGCTGCTGGTCGCGTCGGCGTAGATGGAGACGGTGTATGGGCCGCGGGTGTCGGTCAGCGCTGGGGTGCCAACGGTGGCCCTGCACGCCTGTTCGGCGGTCGCCAGCTGCCCCGCTGCAGGCGGCGTCGGCGTTGGCGACCAACCGGCGAACGCGGGAGGCGCGCTCGAGCCCAACGTGACGGCGAGAACCGCTGCCACGGCCGCGGCGCTGACGGTGAGCGCGCCAAGCGCCGGGAGGGCGGGCACCCAGCGGCGGCGGGGGCGGTAGTCGATCGCGCGCAGCCGCGCAATCGCTGCCGGGTCAATTTGCGCAGCGCGTGTCGACAGCGTCTCGCGGATGTTCTGTTCGAGTAGGTCACTCATGTCTCATGCTCCTGGGTAGCGTTCGAATACGTCGCTCATGCCTCAGCACCGCCCGGTTGGGGTGCCGAGAGCTCGAACGCCTCGCGCAGCCGCGCGAGTCCGCGGGAGGCGTTGCTCTTGACAGTCCCAGGCGAACAGCCGAGGACCTCGGCGGCCTGGGTCTCGGTCAGGTCGTGGAAGTAGCGAAGGACGAGCACGGCGCGCTGGCGGGGCGGCAGCTGCCCGAGCGCCTCGACCAACTCAGCATGGGTGTCCAGCGCCGCCAGCGGATCGACCGAACGCTCGGCGCCGCTCGCAGGCGGCGGCTCGAGCTCGACGCGGCGCCGAGCCCGGCCACGAGCGCCGTCCGTCGCGAGATTGATGAGAATCCGTCGCGCATAAGCGCGCGGCTGGTCCATCGAGCGGACCCGCGGCCAGCGACGAGCGACCTTGAACAGACACTCCTGGACGAGATCCTCAGCCTCGACCTCGTCCCATGCGATCAGATACGCGGTCCGTAGCAGATCGTTGACGTGGGCGGCGACAAACTCGTCAAAGTCGGCGTCAGAACGTGCCATCAATCGGTACAACCCCATCGGCGGTCCGAAAGGTTGCTACCCGCGCGCTCCGACGGCTTCGCTCAGGCCGCAAGCGGATGAGCGCAAGATGGTGTCGGAAGCGTGCTTGCTGAGTTACTGCGTCCCCCTAGCAATCGGAGGGAGCTGGGGCACTCGCCCCAGCTCGGATCTCCTCCACCCGGACAATCGCGTCACGATCGACGGCCATGCGAACATCCACCTGGCCAAGACCTACCACAACACCGAGCCGCATCGGCGGCTCCTGACCAAGTTCAAGGCGCTGCTTGCCCTGCTCGGATGCCATCAGATGACGATTTCGCGTTCGTTGGTGCTCAGCCACCTGGGTGACCGCCTCCTCGAGCGCCTCGGCGCCCCTTCGATGGCCAGCGCAGTTGTGTGAGCCGTGACTCCAGCGAGCTATCCGCCGATCGCCGAGCACGGGGTGATCGGCAACCTGCATACCGTCGCGCTGATCAGCACGGACGGAACGATCGATTGGTATTGCTCCCCGCGGTTCGACTCTCCGAGTATGTTCGCCGCGTTGCTCGACGCCGACCGGGGCGGACACTTCGCGCTTCGGCCGGCCGACGGGGAGTGGCAGACCAAGCAGTTGTACTTCCCTGACACGAACGTGCTGATCACGCGTTTCCTGACCCGGGGTGGCGTCGGTGAGGTCCAGGATTTCATGCCGGTCGGTGAACGTCTGGATGGAGCGCTTCGCGATCGCCTGATCCGGCGGGTGCTGAGCGTGCGGGGGCGGATGCGGTTCGAGCTCGAATGCGCGCCGCGGTTCGATTTCGGCCGGGAGCGACACCGCGCGGAGCGCCACGCCCAAGGCGTGTTGTTTGAGAGCGCCGGCGGGCGGGTCGCGCTCGAGACACACACGCCCGTCGAGGTGCGCGACGGTGATGTGCACGCGTCGTTTGAGCTCGAGGCGGGGGAGAGCGCGACGTTCATCCTCGAGCACGCCCCGGGCCGGTACGAGATGCACGGTCACAGCGCGGAGCAGACGAGGGAGCTGGGAGACCGCACCATCGAGTATTGGCGGAGGTGGTTGGCGCAGTCGCGTTATCGGGGTCGCTGGCGCGAGACCGTGCACCGCTCGGCGCTGACGCTCAAGCTGCTCACGTACGCCCCGACGGGTGCGATCGTGGCCGCCCCGACCACGAGTCTGCCCGAGGTGCTCGGCGGTGAGCGCAATTGGGATTACCGGTACACGTGGATTCGGGACGCGGCGTTCTCGTTGTACTCGCTGTTGCGGCTCGGGTTCACCGAGGAGGCGACGGCGTTCATGGACTGGCTGACCGATCGGCTGGCCGGAATGCATCTGAAGGAGAGCAGCCCGTTGCAGATTATGTACGGAATCGACGGCCGGCGCGAGATCCCTGAGCAGGTGCTCGGGCACCTCGAGGGCTATCGCGGCTCGGCCCCGGTGAGGGTCGGAAACGACGCCGCCTCGCAGCTCCAGCTCGATATCTACGGCGAGCTGGTCGACTCGATCTATCTGTACGACAAGCACGGCAGGCCCATCTCGCATCGGTCGTGGGACGACCTCGCCCACATGGTCAACTGGGTCTGCGAGAACTGGGACCAGGCCGACGAGGGAATCTGGGAGACCCGCGGCGGACGCCAGCAGTTCACCTACTCGCGGCTGCAGTGCTGGGTCGCGGTCGAGCGGACACTGCGGATGGCGACCGCCCGCGGGCTGCCGATCGACCGGGGCCGCTTCGAAGCGGCCCGGGATCAGATCTACCGTCAGATCCACGAGCGGGGCTGGAACAAACAGCGCGAGGCGTTCGTCCAGCACTACGACACGGACATTCTCGACGCGTCCATCCTGTTGATGCCGCTGATGAAGTTCATCGCCCCCCAGGACCCGCGCTGGCTCTCAACGCTCGACGCGATCAGCAGCGAGCTGGTATCAGATTCACTCGTCTACCGCTACAACGCCGAGGCCTCCCCCGACGGGCTGGCGGGACGCGAAGGAACGTTCTCGATCTGCACCTTCTGGTACGTCGAAGCACTCGCCCGCGCCGGCCACCTGGACGAGGCCCGGCTGATCTTCGAGAAGATGCTCACCTACGCCAACCACCTCGGCCTCTACGCCGAAGAGATCGGCCCAACCGGCGAACAGCTAGGCAACTTCCCCCAAGCCTTCACCCACCTCGCACTCATCAGCGCCGCCGTCAACCTCGACCGCCAACTGGGCTGACACACAGGACGGCGACCACGTCAAGGCACGTCGCGCCTTAGTGGTCTTCATCGCCTCGTCCGATCGTCCAAACGCCTTTGTGGACCAGATGCCCGTGCGCCAGGATGCCCAAATCACCTGTCTCGGCTCAGTAGAGCGGGCAGTGGCCTGGTGTTGAGGACGTCGGCGGCCGTGGCCCACCCGCGCCGCGCGGTGGCGATCGAGAGCGTGATGTTGTCCAGGCCCGCCGGGGAGTGGGCGTCGGTGGAGCACACGACCGCGACGCCCGCGCGCAGCGCGTCGCGCACGTGCTCGCCGCTGAGGTCGAGCCGGGCGGGCAGGCCGTTCACCTCCAGGGCGACGCCCTGCGTCCGCGCGACGTCGAAGATCCGGTCGAGGTCCAGGGCGTTCTCCGGGCGGCGGTTGATGAGGCGGCCGGTGGGATGGCTGAGACAGCGGACGGCCGGGTGGCGCAGGCCTTCCTCCACCCGTTTGGTCATCTCCGCGCGGGGCATTCGCTGCCCGCTGTGCACGCTGGCCTGGACCCAGTCGAGGTCAGCGAGCACGTCGTCGGGGAGATCGAGCCGCCCGTCGGGGAGGATGTCGCATTCGATCCCACGCAGGACCCGGAACGGCGCCACCTCCGCGTTGGCCGCCGCGATCTCCTCCCCTTGGCGACGGACATCGTCGGGGGTGAGCCCCGGCACCGCCCCCACCGCGGGGGTGTGGTCGCAGATGGCCAGGTACTCATAGCCTCGTGCGCGAGCGGCGCGCGCCATGTCCGCGACGCTCGCCCGCCCGTCTGACCACGTCGTGTGGCAGTGCAGATCACCGCGCATCTGCTCGATCTCGACGAGGGGCGGCGGCTCTCCGCGGAACGGCGCCTCGCGCAGCTCGGGTGGGCACCAGGGCACGCCCAGGACCGCGTAGACCGCGGCCTCGGTGGGCCCGGAGGGGAGCGGCTCGAGCGCCGCAACGTAGTCGGGCGACCCCGTCGCTCGTATCATCGCGGTCCCGAAAAAGTCGGGATCGGGGACCGTCAGCTCCACCGGGACCCCGTCCACGGTGACCCCGACGGCGCGGCGCTCGCCCTGCTCGATCACGACCACGATCTGCGGCAGCTCCGCGAATCGGGCCAGGACCGGGTCGGGACGTGACGCCGCACGGACGACGGCGAGCCGGTGGCAGGAGTCACACCAGCGCCGCACGTCGCCGGCGGGCTCGGCATCGAGGGCACGCGCGATGCCGCCGACGAGCTCCAAGGCGCGGCTGAGCCACAGGCCCCGTGGCGAGCGGGCCTCGGTCTCCCGGGCCAGCGCCGACACGATCTGCGCCTCGGTCTTTGGACCGATACCGGGCACGTCGCGTAGGCGGCCGGCGGCGGCCGCCTCCCGCAGCTCGCCTGCGGTGCGGATGTCGAGCGCGTGGGCGATGTCGATGGCGCGCCGGGCGCTCAGCCCCAGATACCGGCCGAGGCCGACGAGGTCGGGCACGAGGTCGCGCTCGAGCTGGGCGAGCTCTGCGATCTGTCCCGTGGCCATGAGCTCGCGCAGGCGACCGTCGATCCCGGGGCCGATGCCCCGAAGCTCGCGACCGCGACCGGCGGCCACGAGGTCGGCGACCGGCACCGCGCTGTGGCGGACCGTCTCGGCCGCCCGCCGGTAGGCGCGGATCGTGTAAGGATCGGCGTCGCCGAGCTCCAGCACCGCCGCAAAGGCGTCGAGCAGGTCAGCGATGTCGGCGTTGTCCACTACGTCGCGGCGGCGTCGTCCACAAGGATCCGCTCGCCGGCGGGCAGCTGCTCGCGGATGGAACAGGGGCCCGCGGCGCGGCTCGGTCGAGCCGATGTTCGCCCAGATCAACTTCAACCGCAAGATCCAGCTTTGCGATGGGGTCAGGCCTCAGCCACGGACGGCATCGCCTCAGCCAAGTGGTTTAGGTTCCCGGGATGCCGAGCCGAGACGCGGCACACGCGACTGAACGGAGGTAAAGGTGGAGAAGCAAGCAGTCGGGTTTGAGCATGACATCCGACCCCTGTTTCGCGAGAAGGACATCAGCTCGATGTCATGGGCCGTAGATCTGTCGTCCTATGACGACGTCCGGGCCAACTCGGACACCATCCTGAGCAAGCTCGCGGACGGGTCGATGCCCTGCGATGGCGCTTGGCCGCAGGACCGGATCGACCTGTTTCGCAGCTGGGTGAACACTGGCTGTCCGGCCTAACGCGAGGGTCGGCGCCCTGCACGGAGGCGCCGAAGCTGGTTGTCGAGGGGTGAGGAGCATCGCGTAGTCGCCTGGGCGGCGGCGAGAGGCAGCGCGTCGCAGTTTTAGTCAGCTCTTGACTAGTGAGAGCATGACTACTACGATCATGACTATGGCTCGCTCCCCCAATGCATCGCAACGGTCGTCGCTTGGCCTGGTCGTGCTCTGGCTGCTGTACCGGGAGCCGCTGCACGTGTACGGGATGCAGAAGCTGATCGAGCACCAGGCCAAGGATCGCGTTGTGAACGTCCGTTCCCGGGCCAGCCTGTACCAGACGATCGAGCGACTGGTCCGCCTCGGGCTGGTCGAGGTGCGCGAGACGGTGCGCAACGAGGGTCTGCCTGACCGGATCATGTACGCGATCACCGACGCCGGCCGCGAGGCGGCCAGGACGTGGCTGCGCGAGATGCTGGAGAGCACCGGGGGCGAGTACCCCGAGTTCATCGCGGCGGTCTCGATCCTGTTCGGGCTCTCGAAGGAGGAGGCCACCGAGGCGCTCGAGACCAGATCACGGCGGCTCGAGGCCGAGTTGGCCGATACGGAAGCCGCGATGTCCGAGAACGTCCACGTTCCCCGCCTGTTCCTGTTGGAGGAGGAGTACCGACGCGCGGTGCTCGAGGCAGAGCTCTCGTGGGTGCGCGGGGTGATCGCCGACATCCGGGCCGGCCGCCTGACCTGGAGCGAGGAGTGGCTGCGCGAGATCGCTGCCCAGATCGGATTACCACGTGAAGAGAAAGAAGGAGTGACCAGATGACGGCAACTATCGAAGCGAGCGCTCTCGTCAAGCGGTATGGCAAGACCAGAGCGCTCGACGGACTCGACCTGATCGCACACAGCGGCCAGGTCGTGGCCGTCCTAGGCCCCAACGGGGCGGGCAAAACGACCTTCGTGCGAGCGATAGCCACGCTGCTGCGCCTCGACGCCGGGACGCTCCGGGTCGCCGGGCACGACGTGCGCCGCGACCCCGATGCGGTCCGCCGGCTGATCGGTCTGGCCGGCCAGTTCGCCGCGGTCGAGCCCGCGATGACCGGTCGCGAGAACCTGGAGATGGTCGCTCGTCTGTTCGGCCAGGACAGGCGGGAGGCGAAGGCGAGCGCGCGGCGCGTGCTCGAGCAGCTCGGTCTGTTCGACGCCGCCGACCGGCTCGCGCGCACCTATTCCGGCGGCATGCGCCGCCGGCTCGACCTGGGTGCAAGCCTTGTCGGGGCGCCGAGGCTCTTGCTGTTGGACGAGCCAACGACCGGGCTTGACCCTCGCAGCCGGATCGAGCTGTGGGACGCGATCCGCGCACTGGTCGAGCAGGGAACCGACGTGCTGCTCACCACGCAGTACCTGGACGAGGCCGACCATCTGGCCAGCCAGGTCGTGATCATCGACCACGGCCGGGCCGTCGCGAGCGGGACTCCGACCGAGCTCAAGCGCCGGATCGGCGGCAGCGTCGTCGAGGTGCACGTCCGCCACGGCCACGATCTGCCGCGCGCCGCCGAGCTCCTCGGCCGGCTTGACCACGGCAACGTCGAACTCGACGAGCCCACCCGCCGGGTGAGCGTCCGCGTCGACTCCGGGGGACGGGGGCTGATGAGCGCCATGCAATCGGTCAACGACGCGGGCCTTGAGGTCGAGGACATCGCGCTCCGCCAGCCCAACCTCGACGAGGTGTTCTTCGCCCTCACGGGCAAGTCAACCGACGACCCAGACGAACGAGCCGCGACAGCGGCCTAGCCAGATTACGAAAGGAACAGACAGTGACAACCATCGCTCACGCGGCCGACCGCAGCCTGGGCAGGCCGGCGACCCGCCGGACCGGGCTGGCTCGCAGCACCGCGACCGTGACCCGCCGTGCCCTCCTGCGGTACGTGCGAACGCCGCAGCTGATCGTCATGGCCACGATCCAGATGTCGATGTTCTTCCTGATCTACCGCTACCTGTTCGGCGGCGCGATCCGCTCGCTCGGTGTCCCGTACGTCGACTTTCTCGTCCCCGGGTTCATCGCCACCGGTGTGCTGTTCTCCGGCATCGGTGCCGCCGTGGCCACGGCCGAGGACCTCCAGCAGGGCGTGATCGACCGGCTGCGATCGCTGCCGATCCCCCGCAGCAGTGTCCTGGTCGCGCGGGCGATCGCCGACACGGCGATTCTCACCATCGCCTCGGCGGTCACCGTCGGGATCGCCTTTGCCGTCGGCTTCCGCCTGCACGCCTCGGTGATCGATGGGCTCGCCGCCTTCGGCCTGGTGGTGACCTTCGGGTTCGCGTTCGAATGGCTGTTCGTGACCATGGGCCTGTTTGCCGGCAACAGCCAAGCCGCTCAGGCCATGGGCATGATCGTGTTCCCATTTGCCTTCATCTCAAGCGCCTACATCCCCGTCAGCACGATGCCGGGCTGGCTGCAAGCCTTCGCCAACCATCAGCCGCTGACCCCGATGGTCGACTCGGTCCGCGCGCTCACTCTCGGTCCCCACGCCCACGCGCTGCTGGGTCACCCGGCCTCCCACTTCATCGCTCAAGCGCTGATCTGGAGCCTCGCCATCGTCGCCGTCTCGCTCCCGGTCGCCGTGATCAAGTATCGGCGGGGCTAACGTGTCCAGCACGTGACCATGTTCGACGTCCCAGGCTTCGACACCGTCGGGATCCGGGCCGAGAATCCCGGGCCGTTCACGCTCGGGGGCACCAACTCATGGATCGTGGGGCGCGATCCGGCCTGGCTGGTCGACCCCGGTCCCGATCTGGACGAGCATGTCGAAGCGCTGGCGGCCGAGATCGCGGACCGGGGAGGATTGGGCGGGATCGCTCTGACCCACGACCACGCCGATCACTCCGCGGCGGTGCCGGCGATCCGGGCCCAATTTCCCGGCACCGCGCTGGCCGGGGGCCGGGGCCAGGTCGATGTGCTGCTGTCGGACGGCGGCTCGTTCGGCCCCCTGGAGGCGGTGGCCACCCCCGGGCACGCCCCCGACCACTTCGCGTTCCTGGCTTCCCACCGGGACTCCGGCGCCGCCGCCTTCACCGGTGACGCGGTTCTGGGCGAAGGGAGCGTGTTCATCGCGCCGTACCCGGGCGCGCTCGCCGCCTACCTGGAGGGCCTAGCCGCGCTGCGCCGGCGACCGCTCGCCGTTCTCCTGCCCGGCCACGGGCCGCCCGTCGACGCCCCAGCGGGCAAGCTCGACCAGTACGTCTCCCATCGCCTTGAGCGCGAACGCCGTCTGCTCGCGGCCCTGGACGCCGGCAAGCGGACGGTGGACGAGCTGCTCGACGACGCCTGGGACGACGCGCCCCCGGCCCTTCGCCCGGCCGCCGCCTGGACGCTCGCCGCCCATCTGGACAAGCTCGCGAGCGAGGGGCGGCTGCCCGACGGCGTCGAGCGCCCCGAGGTGGATCCTTAGCTTGTCCCGACGGCCAGCCGCCGGCGGGCGAGCTCCATGGCCGCGGTGAGCGGGGTGGCGTCGATCGACTCGGCGTCGTCGAAGATCTGGCGCAGGGTGTCGGCGATGCCCCGCACACGAGTGCGCGCCGCCGCCGCGTCGTACCCGCCGAACTCGTCGGAGATGTTGATCAGCCCGCCGGCGTTGACGACGAAGTCGGGAGCCCACAGGATGCCGCGGGCCGCGAGCTGATCGGCGACCGTGTCGTCGGCCAGCTGGTTGTTCGCCGCGCCGGCAATCACCGGGCAGCGCAGCTGCGGCACCGTTTCCTCATTGAGGAAGCCGCCGAGCGCGCAGGGTGCCAGCACGTCAACCGCGGCCTCGAGTGCCCGCTCGGGCGTGGTCCAGCGAGCGCCGAGCTGCTCGACCAGCCGGCGCTTGCCGCCGTCGACGTCGGCCAGCAGCAGCTTCGCCCCGGCGCGGGCGCATCGCTTGGCCACGCGGGAGCCGACGTGGCCGAGCCCGATCACGCAGATGTGACGCCCCCGCAACGACTCGCTCGAGAACACGCGCTCGCAGCAGGCGCGGATCGCGTACTCGACCCCGAGGGCGGTGAACGGGCTCGGGTCGCCCGAGCCTCCGTGGCTGCGTGCGAGGCCCGCCACGTGCCGGGTCCGCTCGGCGATCACGCTCATGTCCCGGCTGGAGGTCCCCACGTCCTCGGCGGTGATGTAGCGGCCGTCGACCGCCTCGACCGTGTCGGCGAAGTCGAGCAGGGCGGCGTGGCGGCGCTCCGAGGAAAGCCGGGTGTGGACCTCGGCCATGATCACGCCCTTGCCGCCGCCAAGCGCGAGATCGGCGACCGCGGCCTTGTAGGTCATCGCCCGCGAGAGGCGCAGGGCATCACGGAGCGCGGCCCGGGAGTCGTCGTAGGCCCACATCCGGCACCCGCCGAGTGCCGGCCCGCGTACGGTCGAGTGAACGGCGACGAAGGTGTACAGCCCGGAGCGCCGGCCGCGCCGGACCAGCACCTCTTCGTGATCCAGTCTCTCTAGATAGCGGTCGATTGCTACCGGCCTGTGACCGAGGTCGGTGGTTGACGCGGCACTCAGCTTACCCGCGGCTAATGAGGGGAGGTGCCGTCGCTGGACGAGCCGGACGGCGAGCCCGAGCTGGTGCTCCCGGTTGCGCTGCTCGGGTCCGAGCCGCTCGTGGTCGAGCCGGAACCGGAGGTGCCGGCCGAGTCACCGGTCGTGGTCGAGCCCGCCGAGGACCCGGTGCTCGTTGTCGTGCTCGGCGACGTGCCGGTCGTCGAGCCGTCGTCCGCTCCGGTTGGGCAGGCACTCGCCGTGCTGGTCGATCCGCCCGTGGAGCTGGTGTTCGAGCCCGTCGACCCGGTCGAGCCGGTGGTCGAGCTCGTCGAGCCGGTCGATCCGGTCGAGCCGCCACTGGACCCGGCGGTCGAGCCGGTGCTCGAACCGCCGGTGGACCCTGTGCTCGAGCCCGTGGCGGTCGAGCTGCCCGCCCCACTGCCGGTCGAGCCGCCGCTCGAACCTCCGGGAGAACCGCCGGTCGAGCTGTCGTCCGAGGCGCCCGTCAAGCCGGTGCCAGAGGCCGCGGCGACGGTGGTGGTCGCTGCGCCACAGAGCGCCCCCGCGGTGGACGATCCCGCCGTCTTCAGCGTCGTCGAGCCGGAGCCGCCCTCCCCGGCATCGGCGGGAGCGACCGGCGATCCGCCGCCGGTGCGGGTCACGTGCAGCCTGCCTTTGATGCCCACGCCGCCGGTGCGGGCCACTCGGGATCCCTTGGACGGCCGGGCCGGCGCGGCCAGGCGCCCGGACCCCGCGGTGGACGCCAGGCGGTTGGCCTGCTCAAGAGCAGCCGGGCTGGCTGCCGCCTGCCGTGCGCCGGCGACGCGCACGTGATGGGCCCGGTGCCCCGGTGGGACGATCGTGTGCTGGATGGCGACCGCCCCTCCGGCGGTGGCCACCGCGGCCGCGATCAATGCCGCGACGTGGTTGGCGCCGATGACGAGCCCACCCGCGGATACGACGGCGCCGCCACTCGTCGCGGCCGCGGCGCCGCCACCAGCGCTCACCCCGCCGGCCGTCGCCCCGCCGCCGGCGCCACCGGAGAACCCGAGCACGTTGGCCAGGAAGCCGAGCGGCCCGGCGGCCGGAGCGAACGCGGCCAGCTCCCGCGTCACTCCCCGCAGCTCGCGGCGGAAGCTCCGGCAGCCGGAGCAGTCGCGCATGTGCCTGCGGGCGTTGGCGTTCGGCCGCACACCACGGTCATGAGCGCCGATCAGCTCTTCTCTGATTTCCGGGCAGCTCGTGTCGCGCGCCTCGGCAGCCCGGGCCAGCGAGAGCCGGGCCCGGACCAGCAGCGACTTCACGGCCCCGACCGAGATCCCCAGTGAGCACGCCAGGTCGGTATAGGACATGCCCCCGAGCTCCCGCATCAGCAGCGCCGAGCGCTGCTGGTCGGGGAGCCTGCGCACGTCCTCGACCAGCCGCCGGAGCGACTCGCGCGTGTCGAGCTCGGCGAATGGGTCCACGACCGGGGCGCGCATCAGCTGTAGGACCTCGGGCGGGGGCGGGGTGGGACGGCGGAGCTCGTCGACGCACCGGTTGTGGGCCACCCGGAACAGCC
This sequence comes from uncultured Solirubrobacterales bacterium, assembly GCA_963704385.1. Lineage (GTDB taxonomy): Bacteria > Actinomycetota > Thermoleophilia > Solirubrobacterales > Solirubrobacteraceae > Palsa-465. The sequence continues at coordinate 911,118 of OY969904.1, read as the reverse complement.
ACGCCCGGAGGGCGAGCTCCCGATCGCTTGCCCGGAGCCCCGAATAGGCCCGGACGAAGACGTCCTGGAGCGCGTCTTCGGCATCCTGGCGCCCGGGGAGCATCTGCCGGGCATAGGCCATGAGGCGCTTGTGATACCGGTCGTGAATCGCGCCGAAGGCCTCGTCGTGACCGGCCCGGAACAGCGCTACGAGCTGGTCGTCGGAGCGAAAGCGAAGCAACGGCGCCCCTATCCCGATCCTGCTCCGGGCCAGTACCGCCGGCGCTTGGAGTGTCGAGGCTTCCACTCAGCTCCCCTCGATCACCTTAACGGTGATCGGACCGGAAATGTTGCGGATTGTCAGGATAACGACACCATCACGTGCTTGATCTCGGTGTAGTCCTCGAGCGCGTACATGCTCAGGTCCTTGCCGTAGCCGGACTGCTTGAACCCGCCGTGCGGCATCTCGGAGGCGAGCGGGATGTGGTCGTTGATCCACACACAGCCGAACCGGAGCGCGTTCGCGACGCGCATGGCGCGGCCAACATCGCGGGTCCAGACCGAGCTGGCCAGCCCGTACGGCGTGCCGTTGGCCCACGCTATCGCCTCGTCCTCGTCCGTGAACGGCTGCACCGTGATCACCGGACCGAAGATCTCGCGCTGGATCATTTCGTCGTCCTGCCGCAGGCCGGCGACCACGGTCGGCTCCAGGAAGAATCCGGGGCCGTCGGGCTCGTTGCCGCCGGTGGCGATCTCGGCATGATCGGGGACGCGGTCGATGAACCCCTCAACGCGGTCGCGCTGGCGGGCCGAGTTGAGCGGGCCGAGGGTCGTGTCCGCGGAGCGGGTGTCTCCGAGCACGAGCCCGTTGGCCTGCTCGACCAGGCCGGCGACCACGTCATCGTGGACCCTCGCGCTGGCCAGCACTCGTGTCGCCGCGGTGCAGTCCTGCCCGGCGTTGTAGTAGCCGGTCCCGGCAATCGTCTCCAAGGCCGTCGACATGTCCACGTCGTCGAACACGACCACGGGGGCCTTGCCGCCAAGCTCGAGGTGGACGCGCTTGAGCGTGTCGGCCGCGTTGCGGGCGATCCACTTCCCCGTCTCGACCGACCCGGTCAGGGAGACCATGTCGACCTCGGGATGGGTCACGAGCGCCTGGCCGGCCGGGTCGCCGTGGCCGGTGATCACGTTGAGCACACCCTTGGGAAGGATCTCCCCCGCGTACTCCGCGAGCTTCAGAGTCGTCAGCGGGGTCGTCTCGGCCGGCTTGAGCACGATCGTGTTGCCGGTGGCCAGCGCCGGCCCGATCTTCCACACGGCCATCATCAGCGGGTAGTTCCACGGGCTGATCTGGCCGATGACGCCGACCGGCTCACGGCGGATGATCGACGTGTATCCGCTCAGGTACTCGCCGGAGCTCCGTCCCCCCAGGTTGCGGGCCGCGCCCGCAAAGTAGCGGAGGTTGTCGACCATGAAGGGGATCTCGTCGTCTCGGAAGGCGTTGATCGGCTTACCGGCGTTGTCGGCCTCGAGCTCGGAGAGCTCGTCGGCGTGCTCCTCGATCGCGTCCGCGAGTTTGAGCAGGGCGAGGGAACGCTCGCCCGGCGTGGTCACCGACCACTCCGGGAAGGCCCGGCGGGCGGCGCTGACGGCCCGATCGACGTCAGCGGCGGTGGACAGCGGTGCGTGGGCGATCACTTCGCCCGTGGCCGGGTTGAGGACCGGCTCGGTCTGCCCCTCGGCTGAATCGACGTACTCGCCGTCGATGAAGTTTTGAATGGTGTGTGTGGCGGTCATGTTGTGCCAAACCTACCACCGCGGTCGTCGGCTCATGAAGAGCCGGTCACGGGCGTCGCGGTGGGCCGGCCGCCCGCCGGCTCGGACCGAGGGTGAAGCGCGGACGCGAGTTCCTCGCGCGAGTGAATGTCGAGCTTCAGGTACACGTGCCGGAGGTGGTACTCGATCGTCTTGGGGCTGAGAAACAGCGCCGCGGCCGCTTGGCGAGTCGTCCTGCCGTCCGCCAGCAGCAGCGCGATCTGCAGCTCCTGCGGGGTCAGCTCGTCGAGCGTGCTGCGTCGCTGCCGCTCGCCGTAGGCCAGGCGGGTGCGCGCGGCCTCGAACACGTCGGGGGTGTCCTCGTGGCGGCGCAGCGCCTGCTCGAAGCGGTCCGCCGCTGAACGAGGTACGGCTGGGGGCAACCCCCGGGGTCGCGAATTCGCGACCCCGGGGATAATTAGGGTGATGGACCCAGCCTCGGGTATCGGCATTCCGGTGGCCTTCGGCGCCGGGCTGATCTCGTTCCTGTCGCCGTGTGTGCTGCCGCTCGTGCCGGGCTACCTCTCGGCGGTCGCCGGGGTCGCGCCCGGAGAGATCCGGCCCAGCCGCGTGCTCGGCCCGACCGCGGCGTTCGTGGCCAGCTTCTCAGTCATCTTCATCGCGCTGGGACTGCTGGGCCAGCAGGCCCTGCGCGGAGCCCTGACCGGGCCCGCGGCGCTGAAGATCTCCGGGGCGCTGATCATTGCAATGGGTGTCCTGTTCATCCTCGCCCCGTTCGTACCCCGTCTCTCCCGCGAGTGGCACGTGAGCGCGCTGGCCCAACGCGCCGGCCGCGGAGGCCCCGTGATCATCGGCGCCGCTTTCGCGCTCGCCTGGACGCCGTGCACGGGGCCGACGCTCGGCGCCATCATCACCGCCGCGGGCGCCTCGAGCTCCGCGGCCCGCGGGGCGTTCCTACTGGCCGTCTACTGCGCCGGGCTGGGGGTCCCGTTCCTCATCACCGGGCTGGCCTTCGGGACCGCGACCTCGGCGTTCGCGGTCGTCAAGCGCCACTATCCGATCGTCATCGGGACGGGCGGGGCGGTGCTGATCGGCATGGGGATTCTGATCTGGACCGGCGAGTTCACTCAGCTCAACATCACCGTCAGCCACTGGCTGCAGAGCCTGCACCTGCCGAACTTCAACTCGGATACCTAGGGCGGCGACGGACGCCACGCGCCGCTTCCGGGCGGGCTGCCGCGAATCGGGGCCACAGCCAAGGACCCTGGGCAGGCGCTCCCCGGTGACTTGGGGCGCGTTTCACACGAAATAGGGGTGTTTCGCCATCCGAGTCACGTGGTCTTGGGTCCCACCACCCGCGACCTGTGTCCTGCTTGGCCCCCGCCCCCCGCCGGGCCGGACTCTCGCTCACCGATCCTGGCGGCGCGCACCCAAACTCCCACTGATGCGGTCGGACTTCGAGGCTGGTATGTTCAAGCCGAGCGAGGGCCATTAGGGTCCCCTAATTCTTCGTAACCCGCTCAGCTTTTCGGACCAAGACCCGTGTCCTTTCCCGAGACCGTCGCCCTAGGAGCGCTCGCCGGATTCACGATCTTCCTTGGTCTCCCGGTGGGGCGCATGCAGCTGCTGGACAACCGGACGCGAGTGGCCCTGGCGATGCTGTCGGTCGGGATCCTGGCCTTCATCTTCGTGGACGTCCTCTCCAACGGGCTGACGATCGTCCACGCCGCGCTGTTCAACGTAAAGCACCACGGCGGCTCGGTTGCCTACCTGATCTGGCTCGTGGTCCTGCTGATGGCCGGGTTCCTCGCCGGATGCGCCGGGCTGCCCTGGCTCGAGCGGCGGATACGCCCGGGCGGGCCGCGAACTCCGCCGATCGCCGGCGGCTCGAGTGCGACTGTCGTCCAGACGGAGCCCGCGGCGCTGTCGCCGGAGCTCGAGGTCGCCCGGCGTCGCGCTCTGCGCACCGGGCTGACGATCGCCGCGGCCATCGGTGTGCACAACTTCGCTGAGGGCCTGGCCATCGGCGTCTCGGCCCGGGCCGGGGCGATCAGCCTGGCCACGGTGCTGATCATCGGCTTCGGCTTGCACAACGCCACCGAGGGCTTCGGGATCGTCGGGCCACTGGGCGACGTCAAGCCGTCGTGGGCCTGGTTGGGCCTGGCCGGACTGATTGGTGGCGGCCCGACGTTCCTGGGGACGATGGTCGGCTACGCGGTCACCAGCCATCCCCTCGAGCTCGCGTTCTACGCGCTGGCCGGCGGCGCGATCATCTACGTGATCGGGGAGATCTGGAACGGGATGCGACGGTACGGGTACCGGGAGCTCGGGCTGCTCATGCTGAGCGCAGGCTTTCTGCTCGGGGTCCTCACCGATCTGGTGATCACGTGGGGCGGAGGTTGATACCCGCCCGGCCGTAGGGTGATATTTGCAGACGCCGCCCCCTTGGTGGCTACGCTCCCGGCGGCACCGTGAGCCCGAGCATCCCGATACCTGCGCACGACATGCCGCTCGCCGGTGGCTCGCCGTTCCCGGCCATCGCGGACTACGCGTTCCTGTCCGACTGTCACACCGGGGCGCTGATGGCCCCGGACGGAAGCATCGAATGGATGTGCATTCCGCGCTTCGACTCGCCGAGCGTCTTCGGGGCGATGCTCGACCGTCGGGCCGGATCGTTCCGGGTCGGTCCCTACGGCCTGATGGTCCCCCTGTCCGTTCGCTACGTCCCGGGAACGATGATCGTGGAGACGACCTGGATGACGCCGTCGGGATGGCTGGTCGTCCACGACGTCTTCACGATCGGACCCTGGCACCACGGGCACTCCGACGAGACCTCGCACACCCGTCCCCCGACCGACCAGGACGCCGATCACATGCTCGTCCGGATGCTGGAGTGCACCCAGGGGCAGGTCCAGGTCGAGATGGTGTGCGAGCCGATGTTCGACTACGGCCGGACCACGGCGGAGTGGACCATGAGCGATCACGACTGGAGCAGGGCTGAGGCCACGGACGGCGAGACGAGGCTGCGGTTGATCTCCGACCTGCGGATGGGGATCGAGGGCAATCGAGTCCGCGCCCGGCACACGATGGGCGAAGGCGAGCGCCGGTTCGTGGCCCTGGGGTGGTCACACGGACTGGACTGTCCGTCGGGAATCGACGACGCCGACGCTCGCCTCAGGGCCACCTCTCACTACTGGCGCGACTGGTTGGCCGGCGGCCGCTTCCCGGACCATCGCTGGCGCACCCACTTGCAGCGCGCGGCACTGACGCTCAAGGCCCTCACCTACGCTCCGACCGGAGCAACGGTGGCCGCGGCCACGACCTCGCTGCCCGAGACCCCGGGCGGCGAGCGCAACTGGGACTACCGCTACTGCTGGATGCGCGACGCCAGCTTCACGCTGTGGGGCCTGCACGCGCTCGGCCTGGACTGGGAGGCGGACGACTTCATGCAGTTCGTGGCCGACCTCGATCGGGGCGAGGACGGAGCGCTGCAGATCATGTACGGGCTCGGGGGCGAGCGCGACCTGCGCGAGCACACGCTCGATCACCTGACCGGGTACGAGGGGTCGGTGCCCGTGCGGATCGGCAACGGCGCCTACCGGCAGCGACAGAACGACGTCTACGGCGCGGTGCTCGACTCGGTCTACCTGCACTCGAAGATGGGCGGGCACCTCCCGCAGCGATTGTGGTCGGTGCTCCAGGACCAGGTCCGGTGCGCGATCGCGGTGTGGCGCGACCCCGATCAGGGGATCTGGGAGGCTCGCGGCGAACCCAAGCACTACGTCTCCTCCAAGCTCATGTGCTGGGTGGCTTTGGATCGGGCCTCGCGCCTGGCCCGGTTCGAGGGAGAGCCCGAGCTCAGCGCCGAGTGGATGGGGATCGCCGAGGAGATCCGGGACGACATCCTCGAGCGCGGCGTCTCCCGGCGGGGCGTCTTCCGCCAGCACTACGAGACGGATGCCCTCGACGCGTCCACCTTGCTCGTCCCCCTGGTCCGGTTCCTGCCGCCGGACGACGAGCGCGTGCGGGCCACCGTGCTGGCGATCGCCGACGAGCTACAGGAGAGGGACTTCGTCCTGCGCTACCGCGTCGAGGAGACCGACGACGGGCTCCGGGGGGAGGAGGGGACCTTCCTGATCTGCTCGTTCTGGCTGGTCTCGGCGCTGTCGGAGATCGGCGAGGGCGAGCGGGCCGCGGGAATGTGCGAGCGGCTGCTCGCGCATGGCTCGACGCTCGGGCTCTATGCCGAGGAGCTGGACGCGCGCACCGGGAGGCACCTCGGTAACTACCCCCAGGCCTTCACCCATCTCGCGCTCCTGAACGCGGTCATGCACGTGATCTCCCAGGAGGAGACGGCCGCCGAGCGGGGCGCGGCGACCCGGGCGACGGCTCGGCGGCAGCGCCGCGCCCGCCCCACCGCCCGCCGCTAGCCCGACTTCCGGCGCCGCTAGCCGAACCCGGTCAGTCCCCGAGCGCGGGCCGCTTGGACCATTTCCTCGAGGGTCTGATGGGCGTCGTGGCCGGGCTCCCAGCCGAGCTCACGGCGCGCCTTGGCCGTGTCCATCAGCACAGGTGCGCGGACGCTCTCGATCCACTGGGCCTGGGCCGGAACCAGGGGGAGGAGGGCGATCAGCTCGGCGACGCCGTCGAGGGCTGCCGCGGGCACCGGGAGGCTGTACCAGCCCAGCGCGTGGGCCAGGTCCGACATGGTCAGCTCGCCCGGTCCGGCCAGGTTGTATACGCCGGGCGAGCCCTCGCCCAGGACCGCGGAGCGCATCGCCGAGGCGACGTCGTCGTGATGAACGAGCTGGAAATGGACGCCGGGATCGGGGAGCACCGGCTTGAGCGCGGGCGCGCTCTGGAGGAGGCGGATGACCGCGTCCGGGACAGCGCCGCTGAGAGTGCGCACCCGCTCGAACAGCTGGAGGTAGGGGATGTTCGTGATCAGGGCCAGCGCATCGCGCCCGGCCACGATGCACGGGCGGAACACGTAGGCCCGGGTCTCGGTCCCGGCCACGATCTCGCCGAGGATGCGCTCGAGCGCAGCCTTCTGCGCTGAGTAGTAGTGGCGCTCGTCGCCCCGCGGCGGCAGATCCTCGGTCAGCAGCGGCGGGTGGTCGGCGTGAAAGCCGTAGGCGGCCACCGACGAGGCGTAAACCAGGCGAGACGCACCGCCGGCCGCCGCCGCCTCGAACACCGTGCGCGATCCCTGCAGGTTCACGCGCTCGGTGTCCTGAAGGCCGCCGACGATCATGAAGGCCAGGTGCACGACGACGTCAGCGCCGGTCACCAGCTCCTTGACCGCGACCTCGTCGAGCACGTCGCCCCGGCGGTACTCGGTCTTCGCCAGTCCCTGGGCCGACGGGTCGAACGCGCGCCTGCCCATGGCCACGATCCGGGCCACCCGAGAGCTTTGGTCGAGGCTTCGCAGCAGCGACCGGCCGATGTCGCCGGTCGGGCCCGTGACCGCCACGGTCAGGCCGGCCGCCCGCTCCGGTCCGGAATCCGCCGCGGCCACCTCAGTGCCGCCGGGCCAGCTCGCGCTTGGCGGTGCGTCGGTAGCGGCGCGCCTTGGCGGCGTTGGCGCGCAGCGCCGCCACGCGCGAGCGCGGCAGCTCGAATCCGCCGATGAGCCGGTGGGGGATCAGCGCCCACCCGCCTTCGAGGAGGACGAGATCGCCCCGCACCTGGAAGTTCTGCTGCCAGGTGAACCGCGCGTCGTGTGAGTGGGCGGTCAGGCAGGCCAGGCCGGGCTGGAGCGGCATGCCGCTCAGCTCGGCGTCGATCCGGATCCAGCGCGCAGCCGCGTCGACGTGCACGGGGACGCGGACGGAGAACGGGAAGCCGTCGGGGCAGGCGATCGAGAGCACCGCGGTGGGGTACTCCGTTCCGAGCGCCGCGAGGCGCGGATGCCAGCTGCTGGCCCCGCCGCCGGGATCAGCGTGGAAGCGGATCGGCTCCTCGGAGTGCCCGGAGCGAACCTCCTCCAGGTGCGCGTCGTACAGGCGCGGCTCGGTGCCGTAGGCGGCTTCGCCGGCCGGCCAGGCGTACACCCGCTCGGGGCGGACATGGATGTAGATCCGCGCGAGATACCAGTCGAACGCGCCCCGCAACCGTCTGGGCGGCATCAGGCTCGCGAATGCGGGCAGCTTCTGGAGCGACTCCCGCGCGTAGCGTTCGCGATTGGCCTCCAGGTCCCGGTCGTCGACCTCGGCCGACCCCTGGACGAGGACCATCGGGGGTTGGTCGAGCTCCGAGCCGGTGGGGTCTGAGAACAGCAGCGCCACGAGTGGGTTGCGCCGCGCGTCGTCGGCCTTCTTCGGATACCCGAGCCCGGTGGTCACGTCGATGCACGGGCCGCCCGGTGAGTAGTACGGGGTGACCGGCCACGTGATCGGCTGGCCGCTGCGGTCGATCGTCGTCAGCTCGGTGGTGATGAACCGATCGAAGACCGCCTGCACGTCGGACGGGAGCGACGCCGTCACGAGGCGAGTATATGGCCGCGGGGCGCGACCGCCCGGCCGACGGATGGGGCTACTCGTCGTACCCGGGTTCGCCCGGGAGCACGATCCGAGCCTGCTCGCCGGTGAGCACGACCCGGGGCTCCACGGGCCGTATCTCGCGCCCGACCGCGTAGACGAGCAGCTCCTCGGCCGAGGCGAAGCTCGAGAGCTGCTGGAGGTGCTTGATGGTCGGGAACACCAGCAGGAGCTCGCCGCGGTCGGAGGCCGCCAGTGCCGCGGACGGGGGGTACCACGATGCGTCGACGACCTCGCTGCCGTCCACCCGCGGCTCGGCCCCGTCCGGGAGGAGCGCGAGGTAGAACCAGGTGTCGAACCTGATCCTGACCTGGGGCGGCGTGATCCAGCGCGAGAACGGGACGAGCTCGTTCGGCGACGACAACCGGATCCCGGCTTCCTCGGCCAGCTCGCGCAGGGCCGCCGCGCGCAGGGCGCCATCGCCGTGACCCTCACCGCTGTTGACCGCGCCTCCCGGAAACACCCACGCGCCCCCCATGAACCTGGCCTCGGGGTTGCGCTTCACGAGCAGGACCTCGAGTGCGTCCTGGCCTCCGCGGAGCACGATCACCGTCGCCGCCGGACGCGGGACGGTCTCATGGCCTGGGTTGAGCTCCTCTCCGGGCCCCGGGCGGTCGGTCTCCATGAGCCGACCCTACCGCGAGGCCCTCTTTGCTACGCCGCAGAAGCAATGGCAAGGCGATGAAGCTCCCGTATCTGCCCGGCGCTACGCTTGCTCGCGTGAAGTGGATGTGCGAGTCGTGCGGGTTCATCTACGACCCCGCACAGGGCGATCCCGACGGGGGCATCCCTCCAGGCACGGCGTTCGAGGACATACCGGAGACGTGGTTCTGTCCGGTGTGCGGGGCGCGCAAGCAGGACTTCACACCCTACGAGGAGTAGACGGAAACCACGTGATCCGCCGGCTGACCGCGTTTGCCGTGCTCGCGGCTGGGCTCGTGGCCGCAGGCTGCGGGGGGTCGAGCCACGCCCGGACCACGGCTTCGACGCAGATCCCGGCCTCGACCAGCACGACCGTCGCTTCGGTTCCCCTGGTCGGCATCCACAAGATCCAGCACGTGATCATCATCATGCAGGAGAACCGCTCGTTCGACTCCTACTTCGGCACCTACCCCGGTGCCGACGGCATTCCGATGCGCGACGGCGTTCCGACGGTGTGCGTCCCCGATCCGCGGACCGGCGGTTGCGTGCGACCGTTCCACGACCGCTACGACATGAATGCCGGCGGGCCTCACGCCGAGGCCAACGCCCGCGCCGACATCAACGGCGGCGCCATGGACGGGTTCGTGGCTGAGCAGGAGCGAGGGCTGAGCAGCTGTTCGCAGACCTACAACCCGGCGTGCGGCGCGGCGGGGACGACCCCCGACGTGATGGGCTACCACACCGGCGCTGACATCCCGAACTACTGGACCTACGCCAAGGACTTCGTCCTCGACGACCACCTGTTCCAGTCGGACGCCTCCTGGAGCCTGCCCGCGCACCTGTACATGGTGTCCGAGTGGTCGGCTCGGTGTGCCTCGAGCGATCCCATGAGCTGCGTCAACAACGACGAGAACCCGGGTCTCCCGCCGGACTTCGCCCGCCGGCAGGGGATCCCCAACCCGCCCACGCCGAACTACGCGTGGACCGATCTGACCTACCTGCTCCACAAGTACGGCGTCAGCTGGGCCTACTACGTGTTCAAGGGAACCGAGCCCGACTGCGACAACGACGCGGCGATGTCGTGTGCGCCCGTCTCGCAGGGCCCCAAGACACCCGGCATCTGGAATCCGCTCCCGTACTTCAACGACGTCCAGGAGGACGGTCAGTTGGGCAACATCCAGTCGCTGTCGAACTTCTTCGCCGCCGCGACGGCCGGGACGCTGCCGGCGGTCTCCTGGATCGTCCCCAACGGCAGGGTCTCCGAGCACCCCCCGGCCCTGGTCAGCGCCGGCCAGACGTACGTCACCGGCCTGATCAATGCGGTCATGCGCAGCCCCGACTGGGACAGCACGGCGATCTTCCTGGCCTGGGACGACTGGGGTGGCTTCTACGACAACGTGGTCCCGCCCCGGGTCGACGCCAACGGCTACGGACTGCGGGTCCCGGCCCTGGTCATCAGCCCGTACGCCCGCGCCGGCTTCATCGATCACCAGACGCTCAGCTTCGACTCCTACGTGAAGTTCATCGAGGACGACTTCCTCGGCGACCAGCGCCTGGACCCCAGGACCGACGGCCGCCCCGATCCCCGCCCCGACGTGCGCGAGGAGGCTCCGGAGCTCGGCGACATCACCCAGGACTTCGACTTCTCCCAGGCCACGCTCGCCCCCGTCATCCTGCCCCTGCGCCCGGAGACCGACCTGATCTCACCCTCGATCGAGCTCGTGCCGCAGCGCGCCGCGCCGAGAGCGGCGGTGATACGGGCCGTCGCCACCGATCTGGCCATCACGCCGGCCCAGCTCCGGGCCGAGCTGGGCTCCGGCCTGACGTTGCGCCAGATCGCGCGCGCCCACGGCACCACGCTCCGCCAGGTCCGGCGGGCCGTGGGGGCCAGGATCCGGGCGCGGCTGGGCGTCCTTCGCTAGTTGGCCGCTCGACGCTAGGCCCGGCCCGGCCGCGGGCGACCGTCTGACAGCCTGGTGACGGTGCCTTCCCGTCGCCACTCCGCCGCTCGTCAGCTCCTCGCTGGGGTGGTCGTGACGGCCGTGGCCCTGGGCGTGGTGATCCTGGTGCTCGGCTCGGACTCCGCCCCGAAACCGCGGACGCTGGACTCGATCTTTCAGGACGACGACCATCTGATCTACGCCTCGACGGCCACGGTGGCGAAGACCCTGGACACCCTTCAGCAGCTCGACGTCGACCGGATCCGCGCCACCGTGCTGTGGCGGGCGATCGCCCCGGACCCGCGCTCGACGGTCATGCCGGCCGGGTTCAATCCGGCCGATCCGGCCGACTACCCAACCTCGGCATGGGCTCCGTACGACCGGCTCGTGACCCTGGCCCGGGCGCGAGGAATCGGGGTCGACTTCAATGTCACCGCGCCGGGCCCGCTGTGGGCCATGGCCCGCGGCGCGCCCGCCGCCAGATACGCGGACCAGTGGGCGCCCTCGGCCCGGCAGTTCGGTCAGTTCGTGACCGCGCTGGCCACGCGCTACAGCGGGCATTACCGCGGGCCGGGCGGCCCCGCCTTGCCCCGGGTGAGCTTCTGGTCGATCTGGAACGAGCCCAACCAACCCGGCTGGCTGGCCCCGCAATGGCAGGGTTTCGGAGGCTCCGCGGTGGCCGAGTCGGCCATTCTCTACCGCGCCTACGTGGACGCGGCCTTCGGAGCGCTGCTCGAGACCGGACACGGCCCCTCGACCGACACGATCCTGATCGGAGAGCTCGCCCCGGAGGGGGACGAGGGCCACACCTATCGCACCCCGATCCCGCCGATCCCGTTTCTCCGAGCCCTGTACTGCGTGGGGCCCGGCGACCAGCCGCTGACCGGTGCCGCGGCGGCGGCGCTGGACTGCCCGCCCGGCGGCGACGCCAGCGCGTTCACGGCCATCGACCCCGGCCTGTTCCAAGCCACCGGCTTCGCCGACCATCCGTACTCGTTCTTCCTCGCCCCGGATGTCGAGCTGGCCGACCCGAACTTCGTGCCCCTGTCGGATCTGGGGCGCCTGGAGCGCGCACTCGACGCCATCTTCAGCGCCTACGGCGTGGCCCGGAGCCTCCCGCTGTACCTGACCGAGTACGGGTACGAGACCAATCCGCCCAACCCCTACCGGGGGGTGACCCCGGCGCTGCAGGCGCTGTATCTGAACGAGGCCGAGTACATGGCCTGGCGCGACCCGCGGGTGCGAGCGATGTCCCAGTTCCTGCTGTACGACGCGCCGCCCGACCGCAGCTATCCCCCGGGCAGTGTCGGCTACTGGTCGACCTTCCAGACCGGTCTGCTCTACGCCGACGGCGTCCCCAAGCCGTCGCTCGCTGCCTACCGGCTGCCGATCTTCGTTCCCGATCCGGTCCTGGGGTCGAGCCGGCGGGTGCTCGTGTGGGGGCGCCTTCGGCCGTCCCATGGCGATGCCTCGCGACGGGCCGAGATCCAATGGCGCGCGGCCGGGGGTGCCTTCCGGACGCTGGCCACGTTCATCGCGAACGACCCGAGCGAGGTCGTCAGCGCCACCGTGCGGGTGCCCGGCCCGGGTCAGCTCAGGCTGGCCTGGGAGGCGCCGGCAGGCCAGATCCTCTACAGCCGTGATGCGGCGGTGAGCGCGGGCTGATCGTCCGCTCAACCGATCCGGCGCCAGCGCCGATCTTCTTCGTGTGGATCCGTCGGCGTATGCGCTGGTGCACGGGATCAGGTCTACCCGAGGGGCCTTGGCCTCCTGGCGCGATCGTCCGTGGCCGGTTCTGAGACGGTGGCTGGGAGGCAGCCTCGCCGCCGCGCTGCTGCTGCTGCTCGCCATCTGGGTCATCTCGCTCCTGTCGCACGGGAGTGGGGCGGTGGCCCTGGCCCGACCTCCATTCGAGGTCGGCGACCCACAGGACGTCGTCCAGATTCTGGGGCGCAACATGCTCGTGCTCGCGCTCCACGCCATGGCCTGCGTCGCCGGCTTCATCGCCGGCAGCTCGCTCCCGCTCCAGGCTCGCTACCGCACCGGCGTGATGCGATCGATCCACGAGGGCAGCCGGCGCGCGGCGATCGTCTTCGTGGTCTCGGCCACGGCCTTCTCGCTGAGCTGGCAGGCGCTGTCCCTTGGCACCACCGTGCAGCGGGTCGCGGCGACCGTGCACGCGTCCTCCGCCGTCCTGCTGATCGGCCTGCTTCCTCATGCGCTGCCCGAGCTCGTGGCGCTCTTCCTTCCGCTCGCGGCGTGGATCCTGGCCAGCCGGCGGGGGGACTGGGACCAGCTCCTGGCGGCCACGTTCGTCACCGTCGCGTTTGCGCTCCCCATCCTCGTGATCACGGCGACCTGGGAGGTCTACGTCGCGCCGCGCCTGCTCGGCGCGCTCCTGGGCTACGGGTAGCGACGGTCAGAGCCGGAACCCGAGCGCCACCGGTCGGTGATCTCGGCCAGGCAGCCGTCGATGCGGTAGGCGGCCTCGGCCCAGGCGTGGCGCCACCGCAGGGCCGGTCCGCGATCGGGTGGGATCCCGAACTGGCGCGCCATCGCCCCGACACCGAGAGCGGCCAGGATCGCGGCTCCGAGCCCGGCCATAAGCAGGATCGGCGCCGGCACGGTGCCGTCGGTCGGCGCGGTCAGCGACCCTGGGCGCAGCGGGGACCGGGCGGACACTCGCTGCGCGCTGATGTGCAGCCCCGGCGTGCACGCGCCGCTGGCGCGAGCGGCCAGTACTCGCACGACGGGACCGATCCGTGGGCCTGATAGGCCTGGAGCACCTGGTCGTAGATGCCGGCGCGCGCCACGGAAGCGGGCAGGAATGCCGTCGCCAGAGCGACCACCGCCACCAGCTTCCGCATGCGGGCAAGGTAGTGCTTGGCCCGTTGCGCTACGCCGCCAGCCGCTCGGAGGCCTCCACGTCGAAAATCGCCGGCGGCGGGCGCTCCGGCCCTGAGCGCGGTGGGACGGCGACCTCGTCCTCGCGCCCCTCGGGGTCGTCCAGGTCGGACCGCCTGTCCTGCTCCCACTCCTCGTATTCGGCCGGCTCGGCCTCGACCGCCTGGGAGCGTGGATCCAAGCCGGCGGCCAGCGCGGCCTGAGCGAGCACGCGAGCGGCGGCCCGCAACTCGTCTGCCCGGTGAGACGCCATCACCGCGAGGCGCAGCCGCGAGGCGATCGCCCCCGAGGCCGGCGGCCCGATCGGCTGGGCAAAGACGCCGCGTTCGAGCGCCGCCTCACAGATCTCGAAGGCCAGGACCGCGTCGTCGACGACGATGGGCACGATCTGAGTGCGGGGGCCGCTGACGCTGAAGCCCTGGCTCTGCAGCTCTTCCCGCAGCGCCGCCGCGTTGACGCCGAGCCGCTGCACCAGCTGAGGTCTGGTCTCCAGCAGAGCCAACGCCGCGAGCGCGCCGGCGACCGCCGGCGGCGGCGGCGCGGTCGAGAACATCAGGGTCCGGGCGGCATTGAGGAGGTAGTCGGCCATCTCGCCGTCGCAGGCGACGAACCCGCCGTAGGAGCCCAGCGCATTGCCCAGCGAGCCGACGATCACGTCGATCTGGTCTTCGACGCCGGCTTGCGCCAGGGCGCCGCGGCCGCCGGGGCCAATCGCCCCGGTGGCGTGAGCTTCGTCGACCAGGACCCGAAGCCGGTGACGCTGGGCCAGCTCCACGACCGCCTCGACCGGCGCGATCGCGCCGTCGACCGAGAACACGCTCTCGGTGGCGATCAGCACGCCCCGGCGCTCTGACTTCGCGATCCCCCATTCCAGATGCTCGGCGTCCAGATGGTCGTACACGAACACCTCCGCGCGTGACAGCCGGCAGCCGTCCACGATCGAGGCATGGTTGAGCTCGTCGCAGAAGACCACGTCTCCGGGGCGGGCGAGCGCCGCGATGACGCCCGCGTTGGCCAGGAAGCCCGAGCCGAACAGGAGCGCGCATTCCCGGCCCATGAACTCCGCCAACCGTTCCTCGAGCCGGCGGTGGATCGTCATCGTCCCCGACTCGAGCCGCGAGGCGCCCGCTCCGACGCCCCAGCGCATCGCCGCCTCGGCCGCCGCCTCGCGTACGCGCGGATGGTCGGCCAGGCCGAGGTAGTTGTCGGAGCACAGCATCAGCACCGGCTTGCCGTCGAGCAGGACGTGCGGCCCCTGGGGGCCGCTGACCAGCCGGGTCCGGCGGTGCAGGCCGAGCGCATCCATCTCGCCCAGACGCGCCTCGATCTGGATCACTCGGCCTCCGAACCCTCAAGGCGCTGCGCCCGATCGCTACGGCGGGAACCACTCAGCGGCGGCACGAGCGCAAGATACGCCCCGGGCCGGACGGCTCAACGCCCCTGCCACCGCGGTGGGCGCTTCTCGGCAAAGGCGCGTACGGCCTCGCGAAAGTCCTCGGACGAGAAGCATGCGCGGCGCAGCTCCAGCAGCTCACGCTCGGTGTCGGGGTCCAGTGCGGCCTGCGCCGCGAGCACCGCGCGGATGACCCGCTTGTTGCCGCGCTCGGCCAGGGGAGCGTTGCCGGCGATCTCGACGGCGAGCTCGAGCGCTTCCTCAGCCAGGCGGTCGTTCTCGGCCACCATGTTGACCAGGCCCCACGAGCGCGCGGTCCGGGCGTCAATCCGCCGGCCGATGAGAAACATCTCCCGGGTCCGGGCGGCGCCGATCGTGTCGATGAACTTGCGGATCCCGGTGTGCGAGTAGACCAGGCCGAGCTTGGCCGGCGGCATGGCGAGGGCGATCGTGCCCGCCGCGATTCGCAGGTCGCAGGCCAGCGCCAGCTCCAACCCGCCGCCGATCGCGTGGCCGTTGAGCGCCGCCACGGTCGGATACGGGTAGCCCTCGACCGCGTCGATCGCGGCGGCGAACGGGTGGGCCACGAGCTTCTCGGCCTCCTCGGCCACAGCCGTGTCAAGCAGCCCGCCCAGGTCGTAGCCGGCCGAGAACGAGTCGCCCTCCCCGGTGACGATCACACAGCGGGCCTCGAGCTCGGGCATCGTCGAGGCGAAGGCGCCCAGGATCGCGTGATCCAGCGCGCCCCGGCGGTCCGGGTTGGAGATCGTCAACCGAGCGACGCCGGGCGCCGGCTCGTCTACCAGCAGGCGGCCACTGGGCCTAGTCGAGGACAACGAGCGTGTCGCCCTCGGAGACCGACTGACCCTCCTCGCACAGGATCTCCTTGACCACGCCCGGGTCCTCCGCCTCGACCGGCATCTCCATCTTCATCGACTCGAGGATCACGACCGTGTCGCCCTCCTCGACGCGGTCGCCGACCTCGACCTCGACCTTCCAGACCGTCCCGGTGATGTGTGCCTCGACATCGGGCAAGTTGCAGACGCTCCTGTGCTGGCTGCTCGGCGCCGCCCCGGGCGGCACCAGCGCGGCAGGATAGTCAGTTCCCCCACTTTCCGGGATCGTCGACCCGGGTGCCCTTGACTCAGGCGCGTCCGGGGGCTTCGATGGCGTGCGCTGGAAGATGGAGGACCGGAGCCTGTTCATCAGCTCGTGCTCGCGCCGGGAGCTCGCCCGCCGGCGGCCGGCCCGGTCGGCCGCCCGGATGCCGATCCTCGCGGTGCTGCTGGTGCTCGCGACTGCCCTCGGCGTCCTCCTCACCGCCCACGGTGGCCTCTAGCCCCGCGGTCTGCCCCCGCCCACGGTGATCGGTCTTTGGCCAGGATGGCCAAAGACCGATCACGCTGGGCTTTGGGGCCGGAGCGGGGCCGGAGCGGGGGCCGGCGCGAGCGTCGCGGGTCGGACGAGCGCGATCGGGTTAGATTCGCGCCGACATGATCCTCGCCATCGATCAGGGCACGACCGGGACGACGTGCCTGGTGTTCGACGGTCAGGGCGAGCTGGTTGGTCGCGCCTACCGGGAGTTCGAGCAGCACTTCCCGCAGCCCGGCTGGGTCGAGCACGACATGGGGGAGATCTGGGACGTCACCGAGGCCGTCGCCGGGCAGGCCCTCGAGGACGCGGGACTGCGGCCCGGCGAGCTCGAGGCCGTCGGGATCACCAACCAGCGCGAGACGGTGTGCGTGTGGGACCCGTCGACGGGAGAGCCGCTCCATCGGGCGATCGTCTGGCAGGACCGCCGGACAGCAGCCCGCTGCGACGAGCTGCGGGACCAAGGTCGCGAGCCGCTGGTCCGCGAGCGCACGGGGCTGGTGCTCGATCCGTACTTCTCGGCCACGAAGGTGCAGTGGCTGCTGGAGAACGTCGACGGGCTGCGCGACCGGGCCCGGGCGGGGCGCGCGATGTTCGGGACGGTCGACTCGTGGCTGATCTTCAAGCTCTGCGGGGAGCTGGTGACCGATCCCTCCAACGCCTCCCGGACCATGCTGTTCGACATCTCGGAGGGCCGGTGGGACCCGGAGCTGCTGGAGCTGTTCGGCGTCCCCGAGGGCTCGCTCCCGGCGATCGGCCCCAGCAGCGGCCAGGTCGGCACGACGAAACCGGATGCGCTGCACGGTCACGCGGTCCCGGTCGCGGGCGTCGCCGGGGACCAGCAGGCGGCCCTGTTCGGCCAAGCTTGCGTCGATCCCGGGATGGGCAAGAACACGTACGGGACCGGATCGTTCGTGCTCCAGAACGCGGGATACACCGCGCCGGACCCGGCCGAAGGCCTGCTCAGCACGGTCGCCTGGAGGATCGGGGAGGGGCGTCTGGCCTACGCGCTCGAGGCGGCCATCTTCGTCACCGGGGCCGCGGTGCAATGGCTGCGCGACGGGCTCGGGATCATCTCGTCCGCCCGGGAGACCGAGGGGCTGGCCAGGGAGCTCGACTCCAACGCGGGCGTGTACTTCGTGCCCGCGCTCACCGGCCTGGGCTCGCCGCACTGGGATCCGTACGCCCGCGGCACGATCGTCGGCCTCACCCGGGGAGCATCCAGGGCGCACCTGGTCCGGGCCGCGCTGGAGTCGATCGCCTACCAGACGGTCGACGCGGTGCGGGCGATGGAACGGGCCTGCTCGGTCGACCTGACCGAGCTCCGAGCCGACGGAGGCGCGACCGCCAACGGCTGGCTGATGCAGTTCCAGGCCGACGTCCTCGGTGTCCCGGTCGTGGTCCCGGAGATTCCCGAGACGACCGCGCTCGGAGCGGCCTATCTGGCCGGCGTCGGCACGGGCCTGTGGACGATCGACCAGGTCAGAACCAGCTGGCGGGAGAAGCGGCGATATCAGCCGGGGATGAGCGAGGACGAGCGGCGGTCGCTGCTGCGCTGGTGGCACCGCGCGGTCGAGCGCTCGCGCGGTTGGGCGGAGGCGTAGCCTGAAGTCGTGACACCCGAACCCGCCGCCGTCGATATCGATCTCCTGAGCGCGTCGCTGCGCGCCGACGCGAGCGATCTGCGCGCGTTCGTGGAGAGCCTGGCCGTGAAGCTCGAGGAGGCGGTCCCCCAGCGCGTGCGGGTGGAGCGCCGTCGCGAGGGGATGTTCGGCCCAAAGCTCGTCCGCGGGATAATCCTCGACGCCGGCGACCGGCGGCTCGAGCTCTCCTCCCAGGGCGGGGCGGTCGAGACCAGCGGCTCGCGCCTGTCCGGTGGCATCGTCATCAAGCGGGAGCCGATGGGGACCGACGAATGGCTGGCCGCGCTGGGCGAGGCGCTGGTGGCCGAGGCCAGACGCAGCGAGACAACCCGGCAGGCGCTCGAGCGCCTGCTCACTCAATAGGAGGCACGATGGGCTTCTTGAAGCGCGACGATGGAGGGTCTGACCAGGCTGGACAGGCTCCGTCCACAGACATCTCCAGCCCATCGGCCGAGGCGCCGCAGCAGGACGCGTACCAGCAGGGGTCGCTGGCCGGCATCCCGGAGTCGGGACGCGTGCGGATCGAGCGGATGAAGGAGGACGTGGCCCGAGGGTTCTTCACCAGCGACCTGTCCGTGAACGAGTTTCTGCTCGTCAAGCAGGCCGGGTTCGAGCCGCTCGGGCTGGTCCTCGGGAGCTCGATCTACCACATCGGCTTCCAGCAGGCGATGTGGAATCAGAGCCAGGAGCTGGTGGTCCTGACCCAGGCCATGTACCACGCGCGCGACCTGGCCATGACGCGCATGGAGGAGGAGGCCGATCAGCTCGGCGCGGACGGCGTCGTCGGGGTGCGGCTCGACGTCGGCCGCTACGAGTGGGGAGCCGATCTGGCCGAGTTCATCGCCGTCGGGACGGCGGTCCGCCACCGCGAGGGCGAACTGCACCGGGCTGCCAACGGCCGGCCGTTCGCCTCCGACCTCAGTGGCCAGGACTTCGCCACGCTGCTGCGAGCGGGCTACCGGCCGGTCGGCCTGGTGATGGGCAACTGCGTCTACCACGTCGGGCGCCAGGGGATGCTCGCCTCGCTCAAGCAGATCGGGCGCAACGTCGAGATGCCCAACTTCACCCAGGCCCTCTATGAGGCTCGCGAGCTGGCGATGCAGCGGATGCAGGTCGAGGCCGACCGGCTCAAGGCCGAGGGGATCGTCGGGGCGCGGATCGTGGAGCGAAGCCACGGCTGGGGTTCACACGTGATCGAGTTCTTCGCCATCGGCACCGGCGTCGTGGCCACGAGCGCCACGCACGAGATCGAGCGCCCGACGTTGATGCTCCCCCTCAGCGGGTGACCATGCCCGACGTCGAGCTCAAGCCACAGGTCTACCTCGATCCGAGACCGAAGGAGTACTTCGACCAGTTCCACGAGCGCGCCCGCAGCGGCCCGGCCGGGTGGACCTACGGGCTGACGCAGCTGTTCGTGGTGCCCTTTCTCCTGATCGCGTTCCGGGCGCGGGGTCTCGGCACCGAGAACGTTCCGAACGGGCCGGTCATCCTCGCTCCCAACCACGCCTCGTTCATGGACCACTTCTTCACCGGCGCCTTCATCCGGCGGCGGGTCCGGTTCATGGCCAAGTCGCAACTGTTCGGCCGACCGCTGGCCACATACATCTTCAGCCACGGTGGGGTGTTCCCGATCCGCCGCGGCCACCACGACGAGGAGGCGTTCACCACCACCTACCGGCTTTTGGAGATGGGGGAGGCGATCGTCATGTACTGCGAGGGCGGTCGCACGCGGACCGGCAAGCTCGCCGATCGCGCCAAGCCCGGGATCGGTCGCCTGGCCCTGGAGTCCGGCGCGCCGATCGTGCCCGTGGGGATCCTCGGCTCGTACAAGGTCCGAAACTGGAAGCGGCTTCAATTTCCAAAGGTCACGATCGAGTTCGGGAAGCCGTTCAGGTTCGAGACCGTGGAGAACCCGAGCCGCGAGGAGCAGCAGGAGGTCGCCGACTACGTCTTGGACCGGATCCGGGAGATCCACGGGGAGCTCGAGCGCCTCGGCCACCACGGAGCGGTCAGGGCGGCCCGCGAACGCCGGCTGGACCGCGGCCGGGCCGCGCCCCAGGCCAGCGCCGGATAGAGCCTTCCCGCGTAGCCCCGGCCGGGCTACGCCGTGGCCATCTCGGCCGCGTCGGCCAGCCCCAGCTCCTCGATCGCCGCCTCGCGCATCTTGAACTTCTGGACCTTGCCCGTGACCGTCATCGGGAAGCCGTCGACGAACTTCACGTAGCGGGGGACCTTGAAGTAGGCGATCTTGCCGCGGCAGAACTCCCTGAGCGCCTCGTCGGTCAGGGAGGCCCCGGACCGCGGAACCACCCAGGCCATCAGCTCCTCGCCGTAGCGCTCGTCGGGCACGCCGATCACCTGGACGTCGACGATGTCGGGATGGGTGTAGAGGAACTCTTCGATCTCCCGCGGATAGACGTTCTCCCCGCCGCGGATGACCATGTCCTTGATCCGCCCGACAATGCGCACGTAGCCCTCCTCGTCCATCGTGGCCAGGTCACCGGAATGCATCCAGCGTGATGAGTCGATCGACTCGGCGGTGCGATCCGGCTCGTTCCAGTATCCGCGCATGACCAGGTAGCCGCGGGCGCAGAACTCCCCGGGCTCGCCTCGGGGGACGATCGCTCCCGTGGCCGGGTCGATGATCTTGATCTCCGTGTGGGCCATCACCTGCCCGACCGTCGCGCAGCGATGCTCGACGGTGTCGTCGACCGGGACGAAGGTCGACACCGGCGAGGTCTCGGTCTGGCCGAAGGCGATCGACATCTGCTCGATCCCCATCTCCGAGCCCACCTTCTTCATCACCTCGACCGGACACGGCGAGCCGGCCATGATCCCGGTCCGAAGCGGGGCCAGGTCGAACTCGGCTCGCCGCGGATGGTCGAGCTCGGCGATGAACATGGTCGGCACTCCGTACAGGCTCGTGCAGCGCTCCTCGGCGCAGGCCCGCAAGGTGGCCTCGGGGTCGAAGGTCTCCGCCGGATAGACGATGCACGCGCCCCGGGTCGTGCAGGCCAGGTTGCCCAGCACCATGCCGAAGCAGTGATACAGCGGCACGGGAATGCAGACGCGATCGAGCTCGGTGTAGTCGAGCAGGCCGGCGATGAAGTGGGCGTTGTTGAGGATGTTGTGGTGGCTGAGCGTCGCACCCTTCGGGAATCCCGTGGTCCCGCTCGTGTACTGGATGTTGATCGGGTCGTCGAAGTCGAGCTCGCGCATGACGGCGCGAACGCCATCGACGGGTTGCTCGCAGGCGGCGATCTCCTCCCACTCCGCGGTATCGAAGAAGATCGCCCGTTCCAGCGCGGGCAGGTGGCTGCGGACCCCATCGACCATGGCCACGAAGTCCGAGCCCTTGACCTCGCGTGCGGCGAACAGGAACCGGCAACCCGACTGGCCCAGCGCGTACTCGAGCTCGCTCGTGCGGTAGGCCGGGTTGATGTTGACGAGGATCACGCCCAGCTTGGCGGTCGCGTACTGGACCAGCGCCCACTCGTCCCGGTTGGGCCCCCACACACCGGCGCGGTCGCCCTTGCCCAGCCCGGCCGCGAGCATCCCGGAGGCGAGCCGGTCGACCGCCTGCCCGAACTGCGCGTACGTGTAGCGCCGGCCCTGGTGGAAGGACACGAGGGCGTCGGCGTCGGGCACCCGTGCGATCGTGCGCTCGAGGTTGTGGCCGATCGACTCTCCGAGCAGCGGTTCGTCGCAGGCCCCGTGGGCGTAGGACAGCATCGCGGTTCTCCCTTCCTGAGGCGCCGATCGTACTCGCTGTACCGTGTCGCGGTTGGATGACGATCTTGCGGGACCAGCTGCTCGCCGGGCGCGCGATCGCGCTCGCGGGCGCAGGCCCTGGGAACCTTGGCGAGGCCCTGGTGGCCCTCGGCGCCCGGGTCGAGCGCGTGCCGGACGGCGCCGGGCTCGCCACCGATGAGGACTCGGCCGGCGAGTGGGCTCGGTCCCGAGCGCCCCTGGACGCTCTCGTCTATGACGCGCGCGCGGCCTTCGGCGACGGCGGCCACGCCGGGCTGGTCGCCGCCCTCGAGCAGGGGTGGGCGGCGGTCCGCGAGGTGGCGGCCGGAGCGCTGATCCCGGCGGCCGGCCCGGCGGCCGTGGTGCTGATCGGCCCGCCTCGCGACGCCGGTGCGCTGGCCGGCGCGGCCCGGGCGGCGCTCGAGAACCTGGCGCGCACCCTGTCGGTCGAATGGGCCAGGTACCGGGTGACGGCGACGATGGTCGCGCCGGGGCCGGCGACCAGCGAGGCGCAGATCGCCGAGATCGTGTGCTTCCTGGTGTCGAGAGGCGGCCGGTACCTCAGCGGCTGCCGCCTCGAGCTGGGGGAGCTGGCACCGCGCGTGGCGTCGCTGTTGGGCATAAGCGTCATTTGACACCATCAAGCTGGGCGTCGGTAGTGCCGATGACAGCTGCATGAGTGTGAGTGCGGCAGAGGTGCCGCCCCACCCCCCTGATGAGGAGTCGTACCCGCGAGGCCTGGTCTCACCGTCGCAGCGAGGGCGTTCAGAGCGACTGATCGGCGACGTGATCGTCGATCTGGGCTTCGCGCGGCGTGAAAAGGTCGAGGAGGTGGTCAAGCTGGCCCGGGAGCAGGGCCGGCCGACCGGACAGCTGCTGATCGAGGAGGGCGCGCTGCGCCACGACCAGCTGGCGCGCGCGCTGGCCGAGCGCTTCGGCGTGGATTACGTGGACCTGTCGATCTTCGAGATCGACATGGGCGCGGCAAACCTGATTTCCGTCGACGTGGCCAAGCGCTACCAGGCGGTTCCCGTGGGCTTCCTCGAGGACCGGAGCGTGTTGGTGGCCATGGTCGATCCCACCAACGTGCTGACCCTCGACGAGCTGTCGATCATCACCGGCCGGAAGGTGCGGCCGGCCGCCGCGGCGGCCGAGGACGTGCTGGCGCTGATCTCGCGCCTGAACCGGCTCGAGGAGAGCGTCGAGGGTGTGCAGGAGTTCACCGAGCCCGAGGTCGACCTGGCCGCGGCCCACGGAGGGGACAGCGAGGCGCCGATCATCAAGCTCGTGCACTCGCTCATTGCCCAGGCCGTCGAACAGGGCGCTTCGGACATCCACTTCGATCCCGAGTCCGGCGACATGCGGGTCATGTTCCGGGTCGACGGCGTCCTGACCCTGGCCGCCACCGTCCCGCGCTCGATGGCCGCCAGCGTCGTCTCGCGGATCAAGATCATGGCCAGCATCGACATCGCGGAGCGGCGCGTCTCGCAGGACGGCCGGCTGGCGGTCGTGATCGACGGCCGGCGCATCGACGTCCGCGTGGTCACCCTGCCCCTGGTCAAAGGGGAGGGCGTGGTGATGCGGATTCTCGACAGCGGCGCGGTGGTCCGAGACCTCGAGTCGCTCGGCATGCTCGAGGCCGTGCGGGAGCGCTTCGTGGCCGCGATCACCAAGCCCTACGGCGCGATCCTGGTCACCGGACCGACCGGCTCGGGCAAGTCCACGACGCTGTACGGGGGACTGGGCCTGATCAACGACAGTCGTCGCAGCATCCTGACCATCGAGGACCCGGTCGAGTCCCCGATCGGCGGAATCAAGCAGATGCAGGTCTCCCCCAAGGCCGGGGTGACGTTTGCCACCGGCCTGCGCTCGATGCTCCGCGCAGATCCCGACGTGATCATGGTCGGCGAGATCCGCGACCGCGAGACGGCCGAGATCGCCGTCCAGGCGGCGCTGACCGGACACCTCGTGCTCACGACGCTGCACACCCGGGACGCCGCCAGCTGCATCACCCGGCTGGTGGACATGGGTATCGAGCCGTTCATGATCGCGGCCGCGCTCGACTGCGTGGTCGCCCAGCGCCTGGCCCGGACGCTGTGCACGCACTGCAAACGGATCGCCGAGGTTCCGGCGGCGCTGCGCCGGGAGCATGGCCTCGGCAAGGCTCGGCTGTTCGAGCCCGTCGGGTGTATTCGCTGCGGGAACAGCGGCTACCACGGGCGGATCGGGCTCTACGAGCTGATGCCGCTGACCCCCGAGATCCGCAGGCTGGTCCTGGAGCGCCGGGGCGTCGACGACATCGCCGAGAGTGCCCTGAAGGCGGGCATGACCACGATGCGCCAGGACGGCATCGAGAAGGTCAAGCAGGGCCTCACGACGCTGGCCGAAGTCGGCCGCGTGACCGCGACCTACTGAGGCCAGGCCGCTACCTCCGGTTCCCGGAGAACCGGATCAACCGGCAACCGGATTGCGAGCCTTCCGAGCCCGCTTGGCCGGGCGGCGGTGCGCCTCCGCGGCCGGGGCGACGGCCGCTTGCGCTTCGGCGGCAGGCTCGGGGCCACGGACGAGCTTGAGCGAGGCCGGCTTGGCCGTCCGGGCCGGGGGGCCAGGAGCGATGGTCTCCCGCAGGGAGCGGTCGTGCTCGGGGTCGATGCTCCCCGCGGCCGCCGGTGTCGCCAGGTGGAAACCCTGTCCCAGCTCGCAGCCGATGGCGCGAACCCGCGCCAGCTGCCGGGGGGTCTCGATGCCCTCGGCGACGATGCTCAGATTGAGGCGATGGCCGAGGTCGACGATCCCCTGGGTGAGTGCGAAGTTGGTCTCGTTGTGCGTGATCCGCTCGATGAACGGACGCGGGATCTTGATGCTGTCGAAAGGCATCTGGCTGAGGCGACTGAGCGACGAGTGGCCGGTCCCGAAGTCGTCGAGGGCGAGCCGCACGCCGAGCTTCTTGAGCTCGAACAGGATCTGCCGGCTCATGTCGTGGTTGTGTATGAGGGTCCCCTCGGTGATCTCGAGCACGAGCTCGTGGGACTCGATCCCGGATGCGCGCAGGGCGTCCGAGACGTCGCCGAGGATCACGTCGTCCTTGAGGTTCAGGAAGGAGAGGTTGACCGCGACCTCGAGCGCGTGCTGCGTACGGCGCTGCCACTCCGCCGTCTGCAAGCAGGCTGCCTTGAGCGCCCAGCGGGTCAGCGGGACGATCAGCCCGGTCTGCTCCGCCAATTCGATGAACATGTCGGGAGCGAGGAGGCCCCGGCTCGGGTGCTGCCAGCGCACCAGCGCCTCGTATCCCGCCAGCTCGCCGTCGGCCAGGCGGAACAGCGGCTGGTAGTGCAACACCAGCTCGTCGCGCTCGAGCGCCAGGCGCAGGTCCGCTTCCAGCTCGAGCAGGTCGACCGCCGCTGCGTGCATGAACGGCCGGTAGAGCTGCGCCTGACCCTTGCCCGCGCGCTTGGCGGCGTACAGGGCGAGATCCGCATCGCGGAGGATCTCCAGAACGCTCTTGACCGACGCTTCGCAGGCGATCCCGACACTGGCACTCAGCGTGACCGCTCGCGCGTCCAGCTCGAGCGGCATGGCCAGCTCACGGAGGATCCGCTCGGCGATGCGGGGGGCGCGGAGGCTCGCGTCGAGACCGATGAGCAGGACCGCGAACTCGTCGCCGCCCATCCGGGCGACCGTGTCCCCGACGCGCACGCAGGACCGGAGCCGCCGCGCGATCTCGGCCAGCACGTGGTCGCCGGCCGGGTGGCCCAGGCTGTCGTTGACGGTCTTGAAGTTGTCCAAGTCGACGAACAGGACGGCCAGGGGGGCGCCGGTCCGGCCGAGCGCCTGCTCGAGGCGTTCCTCGAACCTGGCCCGGTTGGCCAGGCCGGTGAGCGGATCGTGAAAGGCCCGCCGGCGCAGCTGCTCGCTGAGCTGGTGGCGCTCGGTCACGTCGCGGCTGTTGAGCACGATGCCGGCTACCTTGGGGTCATCGAGCAGGTTGTTGCACACGGTCTCGAGCCACCGCAGCGACCCGTCGGCATGCCGCCAGCGGCACTCGACGGGCCTGGCCAACTCCTCGCGGTCGTCCACCCGACCAAGTCCGTGCTCCATCAGCGGGGCGTCGTCGGGGTGCAGGAGGTGGCCGATCAAGGTACCGAGCGGCGCTCCGGCCCGGTAGCCGAGCATCCGCACGATGGCTGGGCTCTGGTACACGATCCGGCCGTCTGCGTCGACCACCGTGATCAGATCGGGTGAGCTGTCGATCAGCGCGCTCATCCGGGCCTCGGCACGCCCCAGGCCCCGGAGCACCACCGCGCCGGCCAGCAGGATCAGAGCGCTGAAGGCGAGCGCGAGCAGGATCGCGTGCTCGCGGCCGGCGGCTTGGACCTGGGCCCGGTCGGCCACCAGGAGCGCCTGAAAGTGGTTGTTCTCACCCTGGAACGCCTCGAGCGTGTGCTCGCGGGCCAGCGACGCGTGGCTCACTTGCGCCAACCCGCGCGAGCGCCCGCTGGCGATCTCGCTCTGTGCCAACTGCTGCCACTGGGCCGCGAGCGCCTGCTGCGCGTCGATGCTCTTCACGAGCGCGCGATCTGAGCCCAGCGCGCCGCGCACGGCTGCGCCGGCGCGGGCGATCTCTGCTGGCACCGACACGAGGGGCTGGACGAGTTGACTGTTGCCGGTGGCCTCGAAGCCGCGCAGGCCCGCCTCTTGCGCGAGCATCACGGCCAGCGCGTTGTCGCTCGCCTGGCTGGCCACCTCTGTGGCTTGCCGCTGTGCACCGGATGCGCCGAAGCCGAGTGTGAGCACCACGGCCCACAGGCCCGCGACGGCGAGCAAGGTCGCGCCGACCAGCAGCCTCCGAGGCCGCCCGCGCAGGCCCATCCGCGTCCATCCGGCCGCATGGTCGGCGGCGGCCGTGCCGCCCGATCTCACAGGAGCGCGCTCGCGGCGCAATCTGGTAACCACCTTTCGAGGTGAAACCGGCAACCGAGCTATCTCCTCTAGGTGAGACCTCTGGCTTTGCGTCCCCGACTCACGCCGGGTTTGCCCACTTATCGGTATGTCTAGGCGTGTCTGTCCCTATGGATCTTCGGCTCCACCGCCTCGGCGATTGCCAGGCGTCCGCTCTAACTAGACGGATGTTCGAGCGCCCCCGGCGGGATGCCGCGGGCGTTCAGGAGGGGGCCTCGGCCCAGGGGACGACGACGGCGTCCTCGTGGGGCGAGTCCCGTGCGACCACGTACTCCGCCGGCTCGGTGGCCGAGAGGTTCTCGAGCACGTGGGTCTCGCGCGGGGGGACGTAGACGAGGTCCCGCGGCTCGAGCGTGAGCTCGTGCTCGAGGCGATCGCCCCATTTCACCCGCAGCGAGCCCGACAGCATGTACACGGCGCTTTCGCAGCCCTCGTGGTAGTGCGGGCGCGACTGGGCACCCGGCGGGACGCGGAACACGGCCATGTAGATGTTGCGGGCGCCCGTGGTCGCCTGGGAGATCTCAGAGCCACCCACGACGCCGCGTGGTATGTCGCGGTTGGGTCCGGGCTTGACCACCTTCATCGGCGGACGAGTCTAGTGGTCCTCGTCAGTTCAGCGACGGGTTTGGCGGCATGCGCGCGACGAGGGCGTAGCTCCCGCCCTTGCGGGTGAGAACGTCGTGCCACAGATCGCGCGACTCCTCGGAGAACGCGTCGTCGAGCCGCGCCGGTTCGAGGATCCAGTCTCCTCGCTCGAGCTCCGAGTCGAGCTGCCCCGGTCCCCAACCTGCATGGCCGACGAACGCCCGACCGGCTCGCAGTCCGACGGAACCCTGGTCCAGCGCCGAGTCGGTGCCGAGCACGCCGACATCGTCAAAGGCCACCAGCGCGGCGTCGCTCGGATCCTCGAACTGGCCCAGCACGATGACCGAGGACGGCTGCACCGGCCCGCCGATGAACAGCGGGTTGGAGGGATCGACCAGATTGTCGAGCTGCTGCACCGCTTCGCCCACGCTGGTCTCCGAGGGGCGGTTCAGTACGAGGCCGAAGGCGCCGTCCTCGCTGTGCTCGACGACCAGTACGACCGTGCGCCAGAAGTTCGGGTCGAGCAGGCTCGGTCCTGCGATCAGCAGCTGACCCCGGGCGGATTCCACTGTGCTCATCTTCGCATCCAGGGGCGGGGCGGATCAGCGGGGAAATGTTTGCGGTCGACCCGCTACAGCCCGAGCGAGCGGCCGAGGATCTCCTTCATGATCTCGTCGGTCCCGCCCCCGATCGGTCCCAACCGCGCGTCGCGGGCGGCTCGTTCGATCCCGTACTCGACCATGTAGCCGGCCCCGCCGTGGATCTGCAAGCAGGTGTCCATCACGTCGAAGGCCGCCCGCTGGGTGGCGAGCTTGGCGAT
Organism: uncultured Solirubrobacterales bacterium; assembly: GCA_963704385.1. Lineage (GTDB taxonomy): Bacteria > Actinomycetota > Thermoleophilia > Solirubrobacterales > Solirubrobacteraceae > Palsa-465. The sequence continues at coordinate 882,817 of OY969904.1, read as the reverse complement.
CGTCACCTCGCGCACGGCGTCCTCGCCGTCGAGGTAGCGCCGCAGCGCCGCGTAGGTCACGTCACGCCCGGCTTCGATCTTCACCGCGATCTCGGCCAGCTGGTGGCGGATCGCCTGGTGATGCCCGATTGCCATGCCGAACGTGGTTCGCTCCAGCGCATAGGCGAGCGTCCGCTCGAACGCAGCCTGCATGGCACCGACGGCCCCGAGCGCCATCAGCAGCCGCTCCCATTGGAAGTTGGCCATGATCAGGTAGAAGCCGGCGTTCTCCTCACCCAGGAGGTTCTCGGCCGGCACGAACACGTCGTCGAAGCTGATCAGCGCCGTGTCCGAGGCGTGCCAGCCGAGCTTCTCGAGCGCGCTCGACTCGACGCCGGGGCCGCGCTCGATGATCAGGAACGAGAGGCCGTGATGACCCCCCTGCTCGGTGGTCCTGACCGCGGTGACGAGGATGTCGGCGCGCACCCCGCCGGTGATGAACGTCTTTGAGCCGTTGACCAGGTAGCCGCCGTCGACCTTGGCGGCCGTGGTCCGGATCGACGCGACGTCAGACCCGGCGTCGGGCTCGGTGATGGCCAGCGCGGCGATCAACTCGCCGCGGATGCCGGGGACCAGGTAGCGCTGCTTCTGCTCATTGGTGCCGAACTTCGAGATCGGGGGCAGCGCGATCCCCGAGTGCGCCCCGATTCCGGCCGCCAGCCCGCCTGAGCCACAGCGAGATAGCTCCTCGACGAACACCGCGTCGGCCACCGGGTCGCCGTCGCCGCCGTACTCCGGCGGGAACTTCAGGCCGATGTAGCCGAGCTCGGCGAGCCGCGCGAAGACCCCGTTCGGGAACCAGCGGGCCTCCTCCCACTCCTGCGAGCGGGGGTAGAGCTCCGTCTCGACGAATCGCCGCACGGCGGCGCGGAACTCCTCGTGCTCATCGGTGAACGGGGGAATCGGCCGGCGGGCGCTCGCCGGCTCGGCGCCCGCCTTCTGCGCCAGCGCGTCCGTCACCGCGCAACCTCTAGAGCCCGTACGAGCGCCCGATGACCTCGAGCATGATCTCGTCGGTGCCGGCGCCGATCCGATTCAGGCGCATGTCTCGCCACACCCGCTCGATCCCGTACTCCTTCATGTAGCCGTTCCCGCCATGGATCTGGATGCATTCGTCGGCGACCTCGACCGCGATCCGAGCCGAATAGAGCTTCGCCATCGTGATCTCGCGGACCGGATACTCCCCGTTCTGGAAGCGCCAAGCGGTCGTGTAGACCATCTGCCGGGCCGTCTCGATCTTGGTCGCCATCTCAGCGAACTTGTGGCGGATGACCTGGAAGTTGCCGATTGGACGACCGAACGCCGTGCGCTCCTTGGCGTACTCGAGGGTTCGTTCGAACACCCCCTGGGCCCCGGCGACACAGCCGGCCGCGCCGATCAGGCGCTCCCCCTGCAGCTCCCAGGAGATGTGGTAGAAGCCCTTGCCGATCTCGCCGAGCACCGCCGAGACGGGCACGCGCACGTCCTGGAAGGCGAGTAGCGCCGTGTCCGACGCGTGCATGCCGAGCTTCTCGAGCTTCTTCTCGCGGATCACGCCGGGCAGGTTCATCGGCACCAGCAACAGCGTGATCCCCCCGTGGCCGGCCTCCGGATCGGTCTTGGTCAAAAGCACGATCGCGTGGGCACGGTGGCCGTTGGTGATGAACGTCTTGGACCCGTTGATCACGTACTCGTCGCCGTCCCGAACCGCGCGCGTCTTGATCCCCGCCACGTCCGAGCCGGCGTCGGGCTCGGTGATGCCGATGGCCAGGATCGCCTTGCCCTGGATCGCAGGGACAGCCCACTCCTGCTTCTGCTCCTCGGTCCCGAACTTGAGGATCGGCGGCATGGCCATGTCGGTCTGCACGGCGATCCCCATGCCGAGTCCCCCGCAGTGCGCGTGTCGCAGCTCCTCGGCCAGCACGATGCTCGTGTAGTAGTCGCCGCCCTGGCCGCCGTACTCCTCCGGCTTGTCGAGTCCGAGAAAGCCGAGCTCGCCCATCCGCTCGAACACCCAGTCGGGGAACGTCGTCTCCTCCCACTCCTGCGCGTGGGGCTGGAGCTCCTTGATCACGAACCGGCGAATCGACTCGCGGAGCTGCTCGTGCTCCTCGGTGAAGATGAAGTGCTTGCGCTGGGTGGCGAAATCCGGCTTGAGAACGTCTGCGCTGGTCATGCCCGGGACCGTACCGGTCAACCTGCCGAAAGTAAACAGTAGAACTTCTTACTTTCTACTTTGGGTTGAGAGCCCTTATCTTCATCTCGATGACCGCCAGCGCCCCGAGCAATCCCATCCCGCCATGAGCGACGAATCGTTCCCGGCCGGCGTCAGCGAACGCCTCGCGGCGCTGCCGGGCGTGGAGGCCGTGACGTTGGGCGGCTCGCGAACGCAGGGCACCAGTCGGCCGGACAGCGACTGGGACTTCGCCATCTACTACCGCGGCGGGTTTGACCCCCAGCACCTCCGTGACGTCGGCTGGCCAGGGCACGTCTCCGAGCTCGGCGAATGGGGCGGCGGCGTCTTCAACGGTGGTGCCTGGCTGACGATCGACGGGCGCCGGGCCGACGTCCACTACCGCGACCTCGCCGTGATCGAGCACCAGCTTGCGGAAGCTCGGGCCGGGCGCTTCAAGGTCGAACCACTGCTCTTTCACCTCGCCGGCATCCCGACCTATCTGGTCCTCGCCGAGCTGGCGCTCAGTCGCGTCCTGCACGGAGAGCTCCCCCACCCGACCTACCCGGACGCGCTGCGCCGCACCGCACCGAGTCGGTGGTGGGACAGGGCCGCCCGCACATTCGACTACGCCATCGACCATCACGCGCCGGCCGGAAGGATCACCGAGTGCGCCGGCCTGCTCGCCCAGGCCACCGCGCAATCGGCCCACGCCATTCTCGCCGGCCGCGGACAGTGGGTGACCAATGAGAAGTTCCTCATCGCCAACGCGGGTCTCGAGCCGGTCGGCGAACTGCTCGCGCAGGCGCAGGCCTCACCGACCTCGCTCCTCGCCGTCGCCCGGGCTGTCCGGGAGGTGTGCGAGTCGGCGGTGGGAGACGTGCGCCCAGACTAGGGTCCGCCCCGGCCCGTTGTTCGAGGCTGGGTCTGACGTGTGGTCGCCGTAACCCGCTAGTAGGCTGGGCGCGATGTTGATTCGCGCAAAGGCGCCGCTTCGGATCTCGTTCGCCGGGGGAGGCACCGACGTCCCGCCGTTTCCGGCGCGGGAGGGGGGACTGGTGCTGAACGCGACCATTAATCGGTACGCCTATGGCACGCTGTGCCCGCGTACGGACGCGAGCATCACGATCCACTCCTACGACTATGGGTCGTCGGTCGAGCTTGCCCCGCACGAGAGCCCGGTGTTCGACGGCAAGCTCGATCTGGCCAAGGCCGCGATCAGGCGCTTTACCGAGGGCTCCGCGGTTGGCTTCGACCTGCGCCTGCACTCCAACGCGCCGCCCGGCTCGGGCCTCGGCGCGTCCTCGGCCATGATGGTCGCGATGATCGGAGTGCTGAAGGAGTTTCGCAACGTGCCGGTCACCGACTATGAGCTGGCCGAGCTCGCGCACTCGATCGAGCGGGAGGAGCTCGGGATCACGGGGGGGCGCCAGGACCAGTACGCGGCCACCTTCGGCGGGTTTAACTTCATCGAGCTGTACGGCGATCGGGTCGTCGTGAACCCGCTGCGGATCGCGCCGGATATCGTGCTCGAGCTCGAGCACAACATGCTCCTCTGCTATACCGGCACGACCCGGCAGAGCGACCACATCATCGAGGACCAGATGGGCCGCTACGAAGGGGGGATCAGGAGGCGACGGCGGGACTCCTCGCCCAGAAGGAGCTCGCTTTGGAGATGAAGAATGCCCTGCTGCAGCGGCGGTTGCCGGAGTTCGGCGATCTCATGAACACGGCCTGGGAGGCCAAGAAGCGGATGTCCACGCGCATCTCCAACGAGCGGATCGACGACATCTACGCGGCGGCCCGGGGGGCCGGAGCGGTCGGCGGCAAGGTCACGGGCGCGGGCGGCGGGGGCTACCTGGTCCTGTACTGCGGGGAGGGCCGCAGGCACGAGGTGGCGGCGAGCGTGCGGGCGCTCGGCGCGGCCGTCGAGCAGTTCGCCTTCGAGCAAGCCGGTCTGCGGACCTGGAGGGTCGATGGTCACCGTTGAGGCCGAGGCGGTGGCCGCGGCGGCGATCCGCGATTGCATCGCTTCGCAGGAGGGGCTGCTCGAGGAGGACCGGTTGCGTTCGCTGGTCGAGGCGGCCGGTGTGATCGTCGAATCGCTTTCGTACGGTGGGAAGCTCTTGCTGTTCGGCAACGGCGGGAGTGCCAGCGACGCCGGGCACATCGCCGCCGAGTTCGTCGGTCGCTTCCAGCACGAGCGCCGGGCGCTGCCGGCCCTATCGCTGTGCGCCAACGATTCGGCGATCACCGCGATCGCCAACGACTACGGCTTCGAGCACGTGTTCGTCCGCCAGCTGCAGGCCCTCGGCAACCGGGGCGATGCGGCGCTCGCGATCTCGACCAGCGGGCGCTCGGCGAACGTGCTGGCCGGTGTCAGCGCGGCCCGTGACCTCGGGCTCGCGACGATCGGCCTGACGGGTGCCGACGGGGCCGAGCTCGCGGCCGCGGTGGACGTTTGCCTGCGCGTTCCGGCCACGAGCACAGCCCGCATCCAGGAGGGCCACATCCTCGTCGCGCACGTCCTGTGCGAGCTCGTCGAGCGCCAGCTGGGCTAGCTGCGGTCTTCCTGGACCGCGACGGCGTGATCAACCGGAAGGCCCCGGACGGCGACTACATCACCTCGTGGGACGGCTTCGAGTTCCTCCCCGGCGCGCTTCAGGGGCTCGCGCTCCTCGGCCGATCGCCGATCAGGATCGTGGTCGTCACCAACCAGCGCGGGATCGCGCGCGGGCGGATGACCGAGGGCGACCTGGAGGAGATCCACCGGCGGATGCTGGCGGCGGTCGGCGCGGCGGGTGGCCGCATCGACGCTGTCTACCACTGCCCGCACGAGGGCGGATGCCGTTGTCGCAAGCCAGAGACCGGGATGTTCGAAGACGCGGCGATCGAGCTCGGGCTCGAGCTCACTGAGACGGCCGTGGTGGGCGACAGCTCGTCGGACATGCTCGCGGCCGAGAGGATCGGCGCTGTCCGGGTCACGGTCGGCGGAGGTCAAGACGTGGAAATCGACCGCCGCGTGGCTGATCTGCTCGCCGCGGCTCGCTGGCTCGTCGCCGCGTAGGCTTCGCCCCCGATGCCCTACGCCACCCTCCGGTACGACGTCTCCGACGACGGGGTGGCCACGATCGCGCTCGATCAGCCCGAGAGCCGCAACGCCCTCTCCGACGAGCTGCTCGGCGAGCTGACGGGGGCGCTGGAGCAGGCTCGCGACGACGACGCCGTTCGGTGCGTCGTGCTGACCTCTACCCATGACCGGGTGTTCAGTGCCGGCGCCAACCTGGGCGGATTCGCGGCCGACGCGCCGCTCGTCCACAAGCACTTCGCCACCGAGCGGTTCCCGCGCCTGTTCAGGCTGATCGGCGAGCTCGGCAAGCCGACCATCTGCGCCGCCAACGGCCATGTGCTCGCCGGAGCGCTGGGGATCGCGCTCGCCTGCGATCTGATCATCGCGCGTGAGGGGGCCCGGTTCGGGACGCCCGAGATCAACGTCGGGCTGTTCCCGTTCATGATCATGGCGCTGATCTACCGCAACGTCCCGCGCAAGAAGACCAACGAGCTGCTGCTGTTGGGCGAGCAGATATCCGCCGAGGAGGCGCAGCGGATCGGCATCGTCAACCGTGTCGTCCCGGCCGCGGAGTTCGACGAGGCGGTGCGCGACTGGGCCGGGAAGCTGGCCGGCAAGTCGCCCGTGATGATGCGCCTGGGCAAGGACGCGATGTTCCGCCAGCAGGACATGGCCTTCGCCGACGCGCTCGACTTCCTGCGCGCGCAGCTCACGATCGCGTTCTCCACCGAGGACATTCAGGAGGGGGTGCGCGCGTTCTTCGAAAAGCGCGAGCCGGAGTGGAGGGGGAGGTAGGCACGCCGGCCCGGTGCTTGACGCCCCGCCCAGCGGCGTGACAGAGTAGGAAGTAGCACGTCCCACTTCTCGCGGGCGAGCAACCGCACGATGGCCACCGACGCCCCCTCCACCAGCCTGCTGCGGCCACTGGCCGAGGACCTGCATGTTCGCCGCGCGCAGATCAAGCAGGGTGGAGGCCCGGACAAGATCGCCGCCCAGCATGCCCGGGAGAAGCTCACGGCGCGGGAGCGGCTCGAGCTGCTGATCGATCCGGGCACGTTCGTGGAGCTCGGGATCCACGGCCGGCCGCACTTCTCCCAGCGGGCCATGGAGGGCCGGGAGGCGCCCGCCGACGGGGCCATCACGGGCTACGGCAAGGTCGATGGGCGGCTCGTGGCCGTGGCCGCGTACGACTTCACGGTGATGGCCGGTTCGATGGGGATGACCGGCGAGCTCAAGGTCTCGCGCCTGCGCGAGCTGGCGCTGACCAAGCGAATCCCGATGATCTGGCTCCTGGACTCGGCCGGCGCGCGGATCCAGGAGGCCGTAGGGTCGCTGTTCGCGGGCAGCGGCCACCTGTTCCGCGAGGAGGTCGTGATGAGCGGCGTGGTCCCGCAGGTCGCCGCGCTCATGGGGCCGTGTGCCGCCGGGACGGCCTACATCCCCGGCCTGGCCGACTTCGTCCCGATGGTCAAGGGCCGCGGTTCGATGGCGCTGGCCGGACCGCATCTGGTGCGCGCGGCGGTGGGCGAGGACGTGACTCAGGAAGAGCTCGGGGGCTCTCGGGTCCATTGCCGCAAGTCGGGAGTGGGGGACCTCGAGGTCGCCGACGACCAGGAATGCATCGAGCGGATCAAGCAGTACCTCGGCTACTTCCCCTCCAACTGCGAACAGTCCGCGCCGCAGCGTCCGACCGCGGACCCGATCGACCGGGCCGACGAGGAGCTGCTCGACGTCCTCCCGGACTCGAACCGCAAGCCCTACGACATGTACGAGGTGATCCGCAGGATCGTCGACGACGGCGTCTACTTCGATCTCAAGCCGCAGTTCGCGCGGACGATCATCACCTGCCTGGCCCGGTTCGGCGGCCGCCCGGCGGGGATCGTGGCCAACCAGCCCAAGCAGCTCGGAGGGATCCTCGACAACGACTCCTCCGACAAGGCCGCGCGGTTCATCAACCTCTGCAACGCGTTCAACATCCCGCTCGTCTATCTGATGGACGTGCCCGGCTTCATGGTTGGGACCAAGGTCGAGCAGGCGGGGATCATCCGCCACGGCGCCAAGATGCTCTACGCGACCGCCAACGCCACCGTGCCCAAGGTCACGGTGGTACTGCGCAAGGCCTACGGCGCCGGTTACTACGTCATGTGCGGGCGGGCGTTCGAGCCCGACCTGATCGTCGCCTGGCCCTCAGCCGAGATCAGCGTGATGGGCGCGGAGGGGGCCGTCGAGATCATCTTCCGCAAGCAGGTCCAGGAGGCCGAGGACCCCGAGGCCAAGCGCCGGGAGCTGATCGACGACTTCCGCAAGATCATCGACGTCTACGTGGCCGCCGGCAACGACATGATCGACGACGTGATCGACCCGCGCGAGACGCGCGCCACGATCTGCCGCGCCCTCGAGCTCGCAGCGACCAAGCGCGTGTCCCGCCCGTGGAAACGGAACGGGGTGGTGCCGGTATGACCCTCGACGACCCCGTTGTCATCACCTGCGCGATCTCCGGGACGATCGCCAATCGCGAGCAGTGCCCGGCCATTCCCTACACGCCCGAGGAGTACGCGGCTGAAGCGCGTCGGATCGTCGACGAGGGCGGCGTCCACATCCACATCCACGCCCGCACCCGCGACGGTGCGCCCAGCTATGAGGTCGAGGACTTCCAGGCCATCAAGGAGGCGATCGTCGGCGAGGTCGGCGACCGGGCGATCATCAACTTCTCGACCGGCACGGTCGGCGTCCCGGTCGATAAGCGGATCGCCTATCTGGAGGCGTGCCGCCCGGAGGTGGCGGCGCTCAACATGGGCTCGATGAACTACGCCAAGTACTCGTCCAAGCGCAAGGACTTCGTGTTCAAGTTCGTGTTCGCCAACCCGTTCGACGAGATCATCGAGCTGCTGGAGGCGATGCGACGCCTCGAGATCAAGCCCGAGCACGAGTGCTTCGACCTCGGCCACGTCGGCTCGCTGGCGCCGTTGGTGGACATGGGCCTGCTGGAGGCGCCGCTGCACGCGGACTTCGTCATGGGGGTCGTCGGCGGGGTCCCGGCGAGCGCGCGCAACGTGGCCGCGATGGCCGACAACATGCCGGCCGGCCGACACCACTGGGGCGTGATCGGGATTGGCCGCGAGCAATGGATGATGGTGGCCGCGGCGCTGACGCTCGGCGGATCGATCCGCGTGGGCCTGGAGGACAACTTCTATCTCCCCGACGGCGAGATGGCGCGCTCGAATGGCGAGCTGATCGCTCAGGCGCGGCGGATGACCGAGGAGGTGGGGCGGCGCGCGGCGACCGTGGAGGAGGCCCGGGAGCGGTTGGGGGTGAGGCTCCCTGAGCCTGCCGCTTGATGGCCTCAAGATCCTCGACCTGACCCGGCTGCTCCCCGGCGGGTACTGCTCGCTGCTGTTGGCCGATTTCGGCGCCGACGTGATCAAGGTCGAGGACACCGGCATGGGCGACTACGTGCGTTGGTCGCCGCCGTACTACGACGGCGCCGATCCGAGCGCGCGCGGGGCGCTGTTCCTGGCCCTGAACCGAGGCAAGCGCTCGATCCGCGTCGACCTGAAGAACGAGCGCGGCAAGGAGGTGTTGCTGCGCCTGGCCCGCGACGCGGACGTGCTGCTCGAGTCGTTCAGACCCGGCGTGCTCGACCGGCTCGGGGTGGGCTACGAGCGCCTGCGAGAAGAGAACCCCCGGCTGGTCTACTGCGCCATCACCGGATATGGGCAGGATGGGCCGGCCCGTGGCCGCTCGGGTCACGACCTCAACTACCTGGGCCTGAACGGCCTGCTCGGCCTGACGGGCGACGCGGACGGTCCGCCGGTACAGGCGGCCGGGCAGATCGCCGACCTGGGCGGTGGGGCGTTGATGGCTGTGGTCGGAGTGCTGATCGCCCTGCGCGAGCGCGAGCGCTCGGGCCAGGGTCAGCTCGTCGATTGCTCGATGTTCGACGGCTCGCTGTCGTGGCTGGCCATGGTGGCGGCCGACATGTTCGCCACCGGCGAGGTGCCGCGCCGCGGCCGCCTGTATCTGGGCGGCGGGGTCATCTGCTACCGGCCGTACCGCTGCGCCGACGGGTACGTGACCTTGGGCGCGCTCGAACCCAAGTTCTGGGCCGCGCTGTGCCGCGGGGTGGGCCGCGAAGATCTGCTGGAGCACGCCTTTGAGCCGCCCGGATCGGATGCCGGCCGGGCACTGGAGGCGATATTCGCGAAGCGCACCCGGGAGCAGTGGCGCGAGTTCGCCTCCGAGCACGACTGCTGCCTGGAGCCGGTGCTCGAGTTCGACGAGGCCCTGGGTTCGGAGCTGGTCGCGGCGCGGGAAATGGTGGTCGAGCTCGAGCAGCCGGGAGCCGATCGGCCCGTGCGGCTGCTGGGCGCCCCGTTCAAGCTCAGCCGCACACCCGCGGATCCGACCCGGGCGCCCGGTCCCGGACTGGGCGACCACACCGACGAGGTGCTGGCGACCGCCGGCTACACCGCCGGGGAGATCGCCGAGCTGCACCAGGCCCGCGCCGTCGCCGGGCCCGCGGGGGCGGTGCAGGCTCCCCCGTTCATGAGCGCACCATGAGCACCGAAACCGACGGGATGCTCAAGATGTCCGAGCTGGCCGAGCGCTCAGGGGTCAGCGCGGCCACGATCAAGCACTACCTGCGCGAGGGACTGCTGGGGTCCGAAGCCGACGTCGTCCGCACCTCGCGCAACATGGCCTATTACCCGAGCGAGTTCATCGAGCGGGTGAGGCTGATCAAGCGCCTCCAGGAGGAACGCTTCATGCCCCTGCGGGTGATCCGCGATCTGATCGCGGCGGACCCCGATCGCGCCGAGCGGCTGATCGAGCTCGAGGATCGGATCCTCGAGCGGGCGATCGCGGCTCGTGAGACCGGCCGCGTCAGTCGGACGAAGGCGCTCCAGACCTACGAGGTGCCGGCCAACGTGCTCGACCGGCTCGAGGATCTCGGCGTGCTGACCCCGCGAGCGCGCGGCTACGACGCCGACGACGTGGCGATCATCGAGGCGATCTCCCGCTTCCGAGCCGGCGGCTACGAGGAGGCGATCGGCTTCACCGTGTACGACACGCTCCGCTACCGAGAGGCGCTCGAGCCCCTGGTCGAGCAGGAGGTCCGAGTGCTGCTGGACCGCCTGGCCGGCCGGGTCGAGGTCGAGCGCGCGGTCGAGATCATCTCCTCAGGGGCCGAGCCGCTCCGGGAGCTGGTCGGCGCGATGCACTCCAAGCTGCTGCTGGCCGCGCTGCGCCGTCAGCGCGGGCTCAGCGAGTGACGGACGACCACCGCTCGCGGCGCACCGCGTGGACGATGAGCGGCTCTCCGAACAGCTCGTCCTGGCGTATCGCGTCCAGGCCGAGCCGCTGGGCGACGGCAATGGAGCGCTCGTTGTCGGGCCGGATCATGGCCGTGATGTAGGGCAAAGAGAAGGTCTGAAAACCCCACGCCAGGCAGGCGGCGCCGGCTTCGGTGGCGTACCCGTGACCCCAAACACTTCGGTGCAGGACCCATCCGACCTCGGTCTCGTCGAACTGCGGCCAGTACTTCAGACCGGTCCGCCCCAGGAAGCGACCGCTTCCCCGGTCGAGGATCGCCATCAGGCCGTGGCCGCGCCGCGCCCACTCGTGCTCGTAGCAGCCCAGCCGTTCCCGGGCCCGCTCGATGATCGCCGGGCCGAACCACTCTGCCACCTCGGGGGCGCTCTGCAGGGTTATGAACTCATCCAGATCGACTGGGCCGAGGGGGCGAAGCCGCAGTCGTTCGGTCTCGATCACCATCTGCCGAGCGTATCCGGCGAGGTAGGCTGAGCCGGTGCGCCAGCGCGTGTCCGTGATCACCCTGGGGGTCCGCGACCTCGACCGAGCGCAGCGGTTCTATGAGGCGCTCGGCTGGCGCTCCGCGGCGCGGCCGGACGACGACGTGGTCTTCTTCCAGGCCGGCGACATGGTGTTGTCGTTGTGGGATCGGCACAGGCTCGCCGAGGACAGCTGCGTGCCGGACAGCGCCGGGTGGGGCGGGATCACGCTCGCGCTCAACGTCGGCTCGCCTGCGGAGGTCGACGCCGTTACGGAGGAGGCCCGGGCGGCCGGGGCCACGATCGGCCGCGAGCCGGCCGAGACGTTCTGGGGCGGGTACAGCTCGGTGTTCATCGACCCCGACGGCCATCCCTGGGAGGTTGCCCACAACCCGCACTGGACGTTGACCGACGAGGGCGGCGTCCGGTTGGCGTGAGGACGGTCATGGGTATCCTTCCTCGAGCGTCTTGACTGACGCGTCAATCAATCCAGGCTGAAGCCCTCGGAGCTGAGCCATGGCCGAGCCCCGAGGAGGAGGGAGAATCGCCGTGCGCGCGGGCGCCGTCCAGCTGAACTCGACCGAGAACACGGACCGTAACCTGGAAACGGCAGACCGCCTAGTCCGCGCGGCGGCCGCGCAGGGCGCCGAGCTGGTGGTGCTGCCGGAGAAGTGGAGCGTGCTGGGCACCGCTGAGCAGATGGCGGCCGGGGCGGAGCCGCTCGACGGCCGCTGCATCACGTGGGCCCGCGCGGTGGCGCGGGAGCTCGGCATCGACCTGGTCGCGGGCTCGATCGTCGAGCGGATCGCCGGGCGAGCGAAGTTCTCGAACACCAGCGTCCACGTCGGAGCGGACGGGGAGGTCCGCGCCGTCTATCGGAAGCTCCACATGTTCGACGTGGAGGTCGACGGGGTCCTCTACGCCGAATCCGACCACGAGGAGCCGGGCGACGAGGTCGTGGTCTCGGAGCTCCCCGGTGGGGTCCCGCTCGGCCTGAGCATCTGCTACGACGTGCGCTTCCCGGAGCTCTACCGGGCGCTCAGCGACCACCGAGCCGAAGTGATCGCGATCGCGAGCGCGTTCACCCTGACCACGACTCGCGACCACTGGGAGGTGCTCGTCCGGGCGCGGGCGATCGAGAACCAGAGCTTCGTCGTGGCCGCCAACCAGATCGGAGCGCATCCGCCCGGCAATCGCTCCGGCGGACGCTCGCTGATCGTCGATCCGTGGGGCCTGGTCCTGGCCACCGCACCCGACATCGAGACAGCGATCGTCGCCGACCTCGACTTCGACAACCTGCGCGCCATCCGGCGCCGGCTGCCGGCGCTCACCCATCGCCGTCCCGAGGTCTACGCCGAGGCAGACCGCCTGGCCCCCGATGAGGCGAGAAGGTGATGGCCGCCCCCGCGACCGCCGACAAGCGCCGGGTGATCCTCGACGCCGCGGTGCGCGTGTTCGCCCGCCAGGGCTTTCACACCTGCCGAGTAGCGGACATCGCCGACGAGGCCGGAGTCGCCTACGGGCTCGTCTATCACTACTTCTCCTCCAAGGAGGAGATCCTCGACACCCTGTTCCTCGAACGCTGGGGCGTGATGCTCGAAGCGATCGCCGAGGCCGACTCGGAACGGAGGTCTCCGCGCGAGAAGCTCCAGGCGATCGCGGCCTTCATCGTCGACTCCTACCGCCACGACCCCGAGCTGATGAAGGTCATCATCGTGGAGGTCACGCGCGCCGCCAACACCTTCGGCCGCACACACCTGACCAGGATCCGGGAGGCCTACGAGCAGATCGCGGCCATCGTCGAGCGAGCCCAGGCCGATGGAGTGTTCAGGGAGGAGATCGACCCCCCGTTCGCCGCCCTGGCCTTCTACGGTTTGATCGAGCAGGTTCTCACCGGTTGGATCTTCGACTCCCAGCCGGTGGCCGAGGAGGAGTTGGCCCGGGCCAAGGTGCTGATCGTGGACACCATCTGCCGTGGCCTGGAGCGCTGAGCGCAGCCCGTCTGATTGAATCCTTCGCCGATGACTGAGAGTCCGTTGATCAAGCGCTTGCTGTGGTCGGGCCTGCTGGCCGGGGCCGGGGCGCTCGCCACGATCGCCGCCACGCGGCTGTCCGCGATCATCTGGAAGCGCGTCTTCGACGAAGAGCCGCCCGAGTGACGGAGCACTCGGAGACCCCGGCACCATCTCCGGAAGCCGATGGCGACCCCGCCGCCACTGCGCCGGAGTCAATCGCCGCCGGCTCGGCGCCAGAGCCGCCCTCGGCGGAGGGGCCGTACGCGTCGCTGACCGCGGGGGCGGCCGACCGGCCCGAGGTGATGGTCGGGGCGGCGTTCGCCGGGGGTTTCCTGGCCGCCCTGATCCTCAGGCGCCTTGCCCGCTGAGAACGGAAAGCCTGACAGCCTGGCCACGGCCGTGACCGAGGTCTCCGACCGGATGAGCGTCCTCGTCCGGGAGGAGATCGAGCTCGCCAAGGTGGAGGTCACCCAGAAGGCGAAGAGCATCGCCCGGGGAACCGCGGCCGTGGCCGCCGGTTCGGTCTTCGGAGTGTTCGCGATCGTGTTCTTTCTACTCACGGTGGCCTGGATCCTGGACGCCGTCCTGGTCAGCGGCACCGGCGACATCTGGATCGGCTTCGCGATCGTCTTCGCGGGCCTGCTCCTGGCCTCGATCGCCGCCTTCCTGTTCGCCTGGCGCAAGCTCCGGGTCGGGCCTCCGACCCCCACGATGGCGATCGACGAGGCCAAGAAGATCCGCGAGACGGTGGCCGTGGCCTCGGAGGAGGACGTCTGATGTCCACCCGCACGCCGGATGAGATCCGGGCGTCGATCGAGCAGAACCGCGAGCAGCTCGGCGTCTCGCTCGAGCGGTTGCGCGGCGAGGTGGTCCGGCTGACCGACTGGCGCACGCAACTGGTGCGTCACCAGCAGCAGGCGATGATCGCGGCCGGCATCGCCGGGTTCGTCGTCGGCGGCGGGCTCGCCGCGCTCGGGGCGCTGACCTTCGGCCGCCGCCGGCGCGCGCTGGAGCGCCGCACGCGCAGCTAGCGCGGCGGGCGCCCCTGAGCGCCCCGTGGGCGTCCCCTGAGCGCCCCGGCCTACTGCAGCAGCGAGCTCGGGATCCCTCCGACCCCGAGCAGTCCCGGGCCCACGTGGGCTCCGATCACCGGCCCGATCTCGGAGAACGCGGCCGGCTCGTGGCCGAAGATCTCGCGTCCGCGGGCGACCAGCTCCTCGGCCTCCGCGCGGGCCTGGATGTGCTGAACCATCCACGCGTCCGCTCCGGCTTCGGCGCGCTCGCGCAACAGGTCGACCAGCCGCTCGAACGCCCGGCGCGACGTGCGCACGCGCTCGATCGGGGTGATCTGGTCCTCGACAGTCAGGATCGGCTTGATCCTCAGCGTCGAGCCCAGCCAGGCCTGGGCGCCGCCGATGCGTCCGCCGCGGCGCAGGAACTCGAGCGTGTCGATGGCGAACCACATCTTCAGCTGCTGCCTGGCCCTGATCGCCCGGTCGGCCACCGCCTGCCCGTCGCCGCCCGCCTTCGCCGCACCCGCCGCCGCCAGCAGCACGAGCCCCTGGCCTCCGCACGCCGTGGCCGAGTCGATCACGTGGACGCGGCCGGCGTCGGCGCCGAGCTGCTCGCGCGCCTGTTCGGCCGACCCGGCAGTCCCCGACATCCCTGCGGCCAGGTGGATCGAGACGATGTCCTGCCCATTGGCCAGGAGCGGCTCGTACACGGCCAGGAAATCGCCGATCGAGGGCTGAGACGTGGTGGGCAGCTCCCGCGCCGCGCGAAGTCGCTCGTAATACGAGTCGTAATTGGTGATCTCGCTCTCACGCACGGTCCCATCGGCCCAGTGCACGTACAGGCTGACCTCGTGGATGTGGTGCTCGGCGACCAGCTCGCGCGGGAGGTAGTGGCAGGTGTCGGAGACGATCGCGACCGGCATGGCGCCCGACCCTACCCGGTCAGCGGCCTGCCCGACGGAGGTAGGATCGGGTCGCATTGCCCGGAACGCTGGTCACCGGTGCGTCCGGCTTCATCGGCTCGCACGTCACCAAGCTGCTGGTCGAGCGCGGGGATCAGGTCGTGGCGCTGGCGCGCCCGACCACCAACCCCGACGCCTTCGCCGGCCTGCCGGTCAAGGTCGTGCGGGGAGACATCTGCGATCGCCGCTCGGTTCGCCGGGCGATGCGCGGCGTCGATCGGGTGTTCCACATCGCCGGCACGACCAGCCTCGTCCTGCCCCGGGAGCGCACCTTCGCCCTCAACCTCGAGGGCACGAGGGTCGTCCTCGAGGAAGCCCTGCGGGCAGGTGTCGAGCGCGCGGTCTACACATCCTCGGTGGCGGCCATCGGCCCGGCCAGGCCGGGTTCGGTGGCCGACGAGAGGAACACCTGGGACGCCGGTCGGTACGGCATCCCCTACGTGGACTCCAAGCATGAGGCTGAGGTCCAGGCCCTGCGCCTGATCGGCCGCGGGCTCCCGCTGGTCATCGTCAATCCCGCTCACGTCCTGGGAGCGGGCGACCCGGGCCGCTCCTCCACCGCCCTCGTCCGCCGCTTCCTGCGCCGCCAGATCCCCGCCTACGTGGACGGCACCCTGAACGTAGTCGGCGTCAACGACGTCGCCGCCGGCCATCTCCTCGCCGACGAGCGCGGCGCCGTCGGCGACCGCTACATCCTCGGCAACCGCAACTTCACGCTGGATCGCCTGTTCGCCGACCTCGGCCGCCTGTCAGGCGTCGAGCCGCCCGGGCTGAAGCTGCCGCTCGCGGTCGCGCTCGCCCTCTCCAACGCCGCCGCGCGCCTGCCCCTGGTCTCGATGCCGACACCAACCGAGGTCCGGGCCTCCTCGCTGCACTGGGCCTTCTCCAGCACCAAGGCCAAGCGCGAGCTGGGGTGGCGGACGTCTCCCCACGAGGACTGCCTGGAGGAGACGATTGCCTGGTATCGCGAGCTCGACGACGCGCGCGTGGGGCCCCCGGGAAGCCGTCAGCCGCTGCCCCTCCGAGCGCTCGCCCTCCTGCTCCGGCAGTCCGGCATCGGCCGGCCCATCGGCTAACCGGCACTATCGTCTAACCCGGCACTATCGTCTCGGACCATGGCGACCCTGTATCGCTGCCCGACGCCAACCGACTGGCTCTGTCCCTGTGGCAAGGTGGCGCGTGCCCTGGCCCGCGAAGGCATCCGCGTCGAGGAGGTCGTGGTCTCCCAGCGGCGCTCCCGGCGCCCGGAGGTCGAGGCACTCAGCGGCCAGCGCCGGGTTCCGCTGCTCGTCATCGACGGGGAGACCATCTGCGACTCGCGCCGGATCCTCGAGCACCTGGAGTTCCGACGCGAGCAGGCCGCGGCGGCGCGGGCGGGCGGCTAATGCCAGGCCGCGCCCAGGCCGGGCGCGTCGGGCGCGTCGGGCCTGCATTGTCGGACGCACCCCCTTTCGGTGAGAGGGGTGAGGTCCGTGATCCGCGGAGGCTGGTCGAGAAACGGGAACACGCTTCCCGTTTCTCGACCAGGCCCCAAAAACCGCGCACCGATCACCCGATCCTCCCCCTCGCTGACGCAGTTCAGCCTCAGCTCCGCATCACGGCGGCGATCGACTCACTGCTCACCGGCCGGGCCACGCCGCGCTCGGTCACCAGCGCGCTGATCAGGTCCGCCGGCGTGACGTCGAAGGCCGGGTTGCGGCACGGCGCGTCGGGCAGCGTCAAGGGGCGGCCCAGGGCGGACCGGACCTCGTCTGCGTCTCGCTCCTCGATCACGATCTGGCCACCCGAGGGGCAGTGAAGGTCGATCGTCGAGGTGGGCCCGGCAACCACAAACGGCTTGCCGGCCCGGTGAGCGGCCAGGGCCAAGCCATACGTGCCGACCTTGTTGGCCACGTCCCCGTTGGCGGCCACGCGATCGCACCCCACGATCACGGCATCGACGCCGCCGGACGCGATGATCCCGGGGGCGGCCGCATCCACGATCAGCTCGAAGGGGATGCCCAGCCGGGAAAGCTCGTACGCCGTCAGCCTGGCCCCCTGTAGCAACGGGCGAGACTCGGTGGCGATCACCTGTTCGAGCGCGCCGCGCGCGGCCAGCTCGGCGATCACGGCCAGCGCTGTCCCCCGCCCGGGTGCAGCCAGGGCGCCCGTGTTGCAGTGAGTCATGACCGTTCGGGCCGGGCCCAGGAGGTCAGCACCGTGGGCGGCGATCTCCGTGCTCGCTGCCTCCTCCTCGAGATGGATGGCGCGCGCCTGGGCGAGCGCCGCGGCCGCTGCGCCGGCCGTCCCCGCGGACATCGCCGCGCCGCGGACGCGCTCGACCGCGTGGGCGAGGTTCGCGGCCGTGGGCCGGCTGTCGAGCAGCGTCTGACTGGCTCGTTCGAGCGCCTGGGCGGACGGATCCCGAGCGAGCTCGAGGGCGAGGCCGTAAGCCGCGGCCACCCCGATCAACGGGGCGCCGCGAATGGCCAGGCGCCGGATCGCCGCGGCCACCTCGGGCGCGTCGCGGAGGGCGAGCTCGCGCTCGTGCCAGGGGAGCTCGCACTGGTCAAGGGCCCATAGCGTGTCGCCCTCGAAGCGCAGTGCGGTCAGCTGTGCGCGGTACCCGCTTCTGGACCCGGTCGCGGTCATGTGGCGATTGCCATCAGGTGCCTCGTGGCCTAAGGTTAGGGGCGCCTTCGGCCAACGAAGCGCGTGTTGGGGGTAAGCCTTTGCGTCTGCGACATCTGATCGTCTCCGTCTTTGCCGTGCTGGCCGTTCCGGCCGGCGTCGCGGCGGCGGACGGGGGGCCGATCATGCCGCTTTCCGACGTCCAGCCGGGAATGAACTGCATCGCCGAAACGGTGATCCAGGGCACGACGATCTCCTCGTTCAACGTCCACGTGATCGACATCGTCCGGCAGGCGAGCGGGGCGAGGATCCTGGTCAGCGTCTCGGGCCCGGCGGTCGCCGCGACGGGGGTGGCGGAGGGCATGTCGGGCTCTCCGGTGTACTGCCCGGACTCGAACGGCACGATGGAGAACGCCGGGGCGATCTCCGAGGGGGTCGGGCAGTACAGCAACGACGTCGCGCTCGTGACCCCGATCCAGGAGATGCTCGGCGAGCCGGTGCTCCCGCCGGTTGATGCGCCGCGGTTCACCGCCCACACGCGGCCCTTGCTCGGGCCGCTGACCGTCGGCGGCCTCTCGCCGGCGCTGATGACGGTCCTCCAGCGCGCGGGTCAGCGCGTCGGTCGGACGATCCTGGCCGCGCCGACCCAGGGGACGCCGACGTTCCCGGTCCAGCAACTGGTGCCGGGCGCGTCCGTGGGCGTCCAGTACTCCAGCGGAACCATCTCGACCGGGGCGATCGGCACGGTCACGTACACCGATGGGCCGATCGTGTACGCCTTCGGTCACGAGCTGGACGGCGCCGGCCGCCGCTCGCTGCTGCTCGACGATGCCTACGTCTATTACGTGGTCAACGACCCCAATCCCGACGACAACCCTGGGAGCTACAAGCTCGCCTCGGCCGGCCACCCGCTCGGCACGCTGACCAGCGACACGCCCAACGCCGTCATCGGTGAGCTGGGCGCGCTGCCGCAGCTGATACCTATCCAGGTCACGGCTCACGACCTCGACACAGGGGGGACGATCACCGAAAACACCCAGGTCGCCGACGAGACGGACATCGGGCTTCCGCTGGGCTCCTCGATGCTCGACACGGTGGCCCCGCTGGCCGTCGGTCAGGCGGCGATCGACGTCTACAACGGCCCGCCGGCCAGCGAGTCGGGACGGATGTGCCTGCGGATAACCCTCCGCGAGAGCCGGCAGCCGCTCGGGTTCTGCAAGCGTTACGTGGGCACCGGTGCGGCCGGAGACATGGGCGAGATGCCGCCCGAGCTCTCCAACGGGGTCTCGACGGATGTAGCCTCGGCCTTCTCTGTGCTCGACGAGGTCCAGTTTGCCCGGCTCCACGTGACCAGCGTGCAGGCCACGATCTGGGCCCAGCGGGGGTTGGCCGAGGCCTCGATCGTCAGCGCCCACGCCCGGTCGCGAGTCAGGGCGGGTGCCAGCGCGCTGGTCCACCTCCGCGTCCGGCTGTTCCGCGGCCCGATCCGCACGGTCTCGTTCCGGTTGCCGATACCCCGCGGGGTCCACGGAGCGCTGTCCGCCACGATCAGGGGTCCGTCGTTCTCGCCCCAGTCGTCAGGCTCTTCCGGCTCCACGCTCACGATCGTTATCGGTAACGGGCTGGGCGGCAGCGGCTCGGGCGGGCCACCCCCACCGACGGTCGCCGCCGTTCGCTCGGCGATTCGTGCCCTCGGCACCTACGACGGTCTGCAGGCCTCCTTCGACGGACAGGGCCACCAGCGGGTGTACACCGACCCGTCGCTACTGATCAGCGGCCGCGCGACGCTGAGCTTCGACGCGACCGGCTGACTACAGCCGGTTCTCGATCGACAGCGGCGCCGGCTCGGGCGCAACTTCCGCCACGGGCTCGACCGCGTCATCGGCGTCGTGCCCGAGCGCCTCCTGAAGCTCGCCCGACTGGTACATCTCGGTGACGATGTCGCAGCCCCCGACCAGCTCTCCGTCGACGAACAGCTGCGGGATCGTGGGCCAGCTCGATAACGCCGAGAGCTCCTGCCTGATCCGCGGGTCGGGGAGCACGTTCACGGCGGCAAACGGCTCACCCACGGACTGCAGGATCGCGACCGTCCGGGCCGAGAAGCCGCAGGCCGGTTGCTCGGGCGTGCCCTTCATGAACAGGATCACCCGGTTCTCCGAGATCGCCTTCTGGATCTCCTCGCGCAGGGGGTTGGCTGGGCTTTCGGTCATCTGAGCGTCACTCCGCTTTCGTTTGGATTGACAGGGCGTGGATGCGGTCGCCGACCTCGTCGCCGAACACGTCATACACGAGCCGGTGCTGCGCGATCCGGCTGAGGCCCGAAAATGCCGGGGCGGACACGACGGCGTTGAAGTGGTGGCCGTCACCGGTCACGTTGGCACGAGCACCGGGAATCCCGGCCTCGATCCGCTCCTTGAGCTCGTCGGGGGTGGCAGGCACACGCTTAGCGTAGCGACCCGGCGGCCCTCGCTATACTCAATGAAGCATGATCACTCTGACGGACAAGGGCGCAGAGAAGGTCAGGGAGTTCCTGGACGCGCAGAGCGCTGTCGCCGAGACTTCCGGCCTCCGGGTCGGGGTCCGGGGCGGGGGCTGCTCGGGCTTCCAGTATGCCCTCGCCTTCGACGAGCAGCGCAGCGGCGACAGTGTCTTTCAGGACAAGGGCATCCGCCTCCTCGTCGACACGCAGAGCCTCCCCTACGTCGAGGGCTCGACGATTGACTTCGTCGACGGCCTTCAGGGCGCCGGCTTCAGGGTCGACAACCCCAACGTGATCGCCGCATGCGGTTGCGGCTCCTCGTTCCGCGTCGCGGAAGAGGAAGAGGTCTCGGCCGTCTAAACCCTGTCTTGGACCGGCGTCGCAGCTAGCGATCGCCAGAGGTAGCGGGAGGCCAGGGTCCGGTAGGGCCGCCAGGGCACGGAGATCTGCTCGAGCTCGGCCGGCGTCGGGAGCGCGGGCAGGTCGTAGCGCTGCTTCACGGCATTGCGGATCCCCAGGTCGCCGACGGGCAGCACGTCGGGCCGCCCCAGGTGGAACATGAGGAACATCTGGGCGCTCCACAGGCCCAGGCCGCGGACGGCGGTGAGCTCGGCGATCACCTCCTCGTCGGGGAGGTCATCGAGCCGCTCGAGCTCGAGCGATCCGTCGATCACGTGCTCGGCCAGCGATCTCAGGTACGAGACCTTCGCGCGACTCAGGCCGGCCGCCGCCTTCAGCTCATCGGGATCGTCTTCGAGCACCTCGACGGGCGTGGGGGTGCGGCCGCCGAAGCGATCCGTCAGCCGGGCGTAGATGGCGCGTGCGGCTCTGGTCGAGAGCTGCTGGCCGACGATCGAGCGCACCAGCGCGCCGTAGTGGTCGTCCGGGCGACCGGCGCGCGGGTCGCCCAGGCCGTCGACGCCGATCTCGTCGATCAGGCCCCGCAGGATCGGATCGGCCGCCCGCAGGTACCCGACCGGGTCGGGATGCGGGCGGGACCCCCGTTTACGGCTGGCCGGCAACGGCCCCGGGGACGCCGGTGTTGGTCGAGTACTTCGGCTGGATCTTCATGTCCGGCCTGAGCTCGTGGACCGCCTGGGCGACGGCGACAGCGGACTCGGCGAACCCGGTCGCGATCAGCTTGAGCTTTCCGTCGAAGGTCGTGATGTCTCCGCAGGCCCACACGCGGTCCAGCGAGGTCTTCATCACCTGGTCGACGACGATCGCGCCCTTCTCGATCTCGAACCCCCAGTCCTTCAACGGGCCGAGAGCCGTCTTGAACCCGAGCTGGAGCAGGATCGCGTCGACCTCGATCTCGAGCTCGTGCTCCTCGTCGTCTGAGTTGAACAGCACCACCCGCTCGATCGTGCCGTCGCCGTAGACCTCGCGGATCTGGAATGGGACGTGGACCATCACGTCGCCCCGCTCGGCGGCCTCGAGCACCTGGCCGACGGTCAGCTCATGAGCCCGGAACCCCTCGCGGCGATGCACGAGCCGGATCTCGCTGGCCGTGTCGAGCAGGTTTACCACCCAGTCGCAGGCCGAGTCACCGCCCCCGATGATCATCACCCGCTTGCCTGCGAACACCGACTTCTCGCCCACGATGTAGTGAGCGCCGCGACCCTCCCACGGGGTCATGTCAAAGCCGGGAAGCTTCTTGGGCTCAAACGCGCCGTGACCGCCGGCGACGATCACCGTCCGGGAGCGCAGCTCGCCGCGGTCGGTGTGCAGGACGACAACGCGGTCCTCGCCCTCGCCCTCCCACGAGATCGTGTCCGCCGTGGTGTTGAGATGAACCGGGACGTTGAACTGCTCGAGCGCCTGCTGGCGCAGCAAGTCGACGAGGTCCTTGGCCAGGACCCTCGGGTGGCCGGGGACGTCGAACACCCATTTCTCGGGATACAGCGTGGTCAGCTGGCCGCCCAGCTCTGGGAGGGAGTCGATGATCCTGGAGGAGGCCTCGCGCATCCCGGCCCAGAAGGCAGTGCACATTCCAACCGGCCCAGCGCCGATCACCGTGACGTCCCGGATCTCGTCGAAGTCGGGGGTCAGAGCCGCAGGATCGGTCGTCATGGGACGCCGATGGTCAGCGCCGCTCCGTCCAGCGCGCCGAGTGCGCGCTCCACAGAGCAGGAGATGCAGGTGAACGTGGGCGTGTCCCGGAGCGTGTAGGAGCTGGACTCGGACGTGCGCAGGCGCTGGACGAGGTCGAGGAAGTCGGCCGGGTTGTCGGTCTCGAAGGCGACCACGAACTCCTGGTCGTCGAGCCCAAACGAGTAGCTCGTGTTCAGATCCACGGACGGGTACTCGCGCCCGACCTTGATGTGGTCCTGCATGATCCGCCAGCGCTCCTCGGCGGCCAGGGCGTACCAGGCGCGGGTCTTCACGAACGGGTATACGAACAGGTACCGCCCGTGCGCGGGTCGCACCTCCAGGCGCGATTCCTCGGAGTACTCCGAGGGCTTGGTCATGGCCAGGAACGAATACGGGATCGTGCACCACTTCATCAGGTCGCTCTGCGCCAGCACGACATGGAACTCGTGGATCCGCTCCAGGTTCTGAGCCTGGCTGAGCAGCATCAGATCGGCGTCGCCGCGCGTGCCCACGAGCGAGAAGGCGCGCAACAGGTGCCCGTCGGCGAAGTCCTCGCACGCGGCGATGAACTCGCGCTTGCCCCAGGCACGGCGATCCGCATCGAGCCGGCGCCACTCGGCGTCGACCTTCAGGAACGTGTACTTGACGAAATGCCGTCCGGGCACCGATGGTGATGATACGCAGCGGGTCCGCGGCCTCCCGGGGGCGCGAAAGACCGCCAGACCCACAGGCCAGCCATTACCATTCGGTTAATGCGCATAGCGCTCCTGTCCCCGTATTCCTGGACGTACCCAGGGGGCGTGACGAGGCACATCGAGGGGATCGCCCAGACCTTCCTCGAAGCGGGGCACCACGTCCGGGTGCTCGCGCCGTTCGATCCGCCCGACCGGTTCTCGGCCGTGCTCCACCGCGGCGCGCGCCCCCGGGCGCTCGAGGCGCCGGATTATCTCGTGCCGATGGGGCGAACGGTCGGCTTGAAGGCCAACGGCTCGGTGTCAAACGTCTCGCTCACCCCCGGTGGCCTGGCCACGGCGCTCCGGGAGTTGCGCACCGGACGCTACGACGTCATCCACGTGCACGAGCCGATGTCGCCGGTCGCGCCCTGGGTCGTGACGGACTTGATCGGGATTCCGGTCGTGGCCACATTCCACACCTACAACGAGAACCGCGTCGTCAACGGCATCTCGAGCCTGATCGGCGCACGGCGGATGCTTAATCACCTGCGCGTGCGGATCGCCGTGTCCGAGGCCTCGGCCTGGACGGCCCAGCGCTTCTTCGGGGGCCGGTACCGGATTGTCCCCAACGGCACCCACGTTGACTCTGAGCGCGCGGCGCGGGCCGCCGAGCGTCCGATGGGAGACCGCCTGCGCATCGTGTTCGTCGGACAGGCGGTGGAGCGCAAGGGGCTAGCTCCGCTGCTTCGCGCCTTCGAGGCCCTACGCGACCATATCCCGACTGAGCTGACGGTGATCGGCCCCACGGCCGAGGAACTCGATCCCCTGCTCCTGGACGCACGCGGAGTGCGCGTGCTCGGCAAGGTCGACCACGAGACCAAGCAGCTCGAGCTCGAGCAGGCCGACGTGCTCTGCGCCCCGTCCCTGCGGGGAGAGAGCTTCGGGCTGGTCCTCATCGAGGCCTTTGCCGCCGGCACACCGGTTGTCGCCTCGGACATCGCCGGATACCGCGACGTGGTCCGGGACGGAATCGACGGAGTGCTGGTGCCCCCGGGAGATCCCCAGGCGCTGGCCGAGGTCCTGCGCGATCTCTACGAGGATCCGGCGCGGCGGGCGCGGATGGCGCGCGCCGCGGCACGAGATGTCGAGCGCTTCGCCTGGCCGCGTATCACGGCCGGTCTGATGAAGGCCTACGAGGACGCGATCGCGGTGCCCGCTCCCGAGGGCGCGCTGGCCCGCGCCGCGGTCCGGATCGGGGCGCGCCCGGCCGATCTGAAACCGCCGGTCCACGCGCGGCGCATGCCGAGCCTCGAGCCGACGACCCCGGCCGCCCGCCGCAGCCGGGCGCTTGCTCTCGCGCGCCGGGGCGGCCTGGCCGCGGTGTCGCTGGGCGGGGCGGCGCTGGGATTCCTCGCGCTCCAGAAGATCGGACTCAACAGCATCGCCTCGACGCTCTTGAACTCGAGCCCGACGTTCGTCCTGCTCGGTTTGGCCTTCATGTGCGGCGCGATGACGATGCGCGGATTCTCGTGGTACGCGATCCTGAGGGCGGCGTTGCCCCGTTCTCACGTGCGCCTGTCGGACGCGATGCGGGGAACGTTCATCGGCGTGCTCATGTCCACGAGCCTCCCGGCCCGGCTCGGCGAGCCGGCGCGCGCGCTGGTCGTCGCCCGGCGCACCGGGCGGCCGCGGGAGAGCCTGCCGGTCGTGCTCGGGACGCTCGTCTCGCAGACGATGCTGAACCTGGTCGCGCTGGCCATCCTCGCCGCGGTGATGTTCTCGTCCGTGGACGTGTTCAGCGGCCACCAGCAGGCGCTGCTCGTCGTCGCCATCGTGCCCGCCGTGCTGCTGCTCTTGGTGCTGGCTACTCCCGTTCTGCTGCGTCTGGATCCCGGACGCTCCCGGTTCGCCCGCCTGCACACGGCGGCCTCGCAGGTCAGGCAGGCGATGTGGCGGGTACGCGAGGGTCTGAGGGTGTTCCGGAACCCCCGCCTGGGCGCGGCCGCCACCGGTGCGCAGCTCGCGGCCTGGGGCTTTCAGGCCCTGTCCTGTTACATGCTGCTCGTGGCGCTGGGGCTGGCCGGGCGGACCGGGTTCGCTGCCGCTGCCGCCGTGCTTTTCGCCGTCAACATCACGGCCGTCCTGCCCGCCACGCCCGCCAACATCGGTGTCTTCCAGGCCGCCTGCGCAGCGGTCCTGCATACCGGCTGGCACGTCGGCCTCGGAGCCGGCGTCGCCTACGGCGTGATCCTTCAGGCCGTCGAGGTCTCGACGGCGATCCTGATGGGGATGCCGGCGCTGCTCAAGGAGGGAATGTCGTGGCGCGAGGTGAAGACGCGAGCCATGCACGCCACGCCCGTGACGCTGGCCGCCCGATCCTCTGGATCGGCTCGCCAGCCGGTAAGGGCCGAGGGATAGCCCGGCGCGTCACGGGACTCTTCGATCGTGGGCTCAGCGGCCCGTCGGCTGGAACGCACGCTTGAGCTTGACTCGGCCGAGCCAGGAGCCCGAAAATGAGGTCGCGGGGTTGACCGCCAAGCGTTAGGAGGAGGTGGGCCGTGTCCTGGTCGATCGAGGGTCGCTACTTCGAGAACTGCTCCTGCGAGGTGGTCTGCCCCTGCACCGCCTCGCTCGCCCTCGGGTCCGACTACGACGACTGCCGGGTGGTGCTGGTGTTTCATGTCGACTCCGGCGAGGTGGACGGTGTCGACGTCAGCGGTCTCACCGTCGCAGCCGTCGCGGTGGCGCCCAAGTACATGCTCGAGGGCAACTGGAAGCTGGGCGTGCTGATGGACGACTCGGCCTCCGAGGAGCAGGCCGAGAGCCTGGGGGCCGTCTTCAGCGGCCAGCTGGGTGGCCCGATGGCCGCACTCGCCGGCCTCGTCGGTGAACAGCTCGGTTTCGAACGGGTGCCGATGGAGTTCACGTCGTCCAAGGGCCGGCATCGCCTGCGAATCGGCGAGATGGGAGAGGCGTCGGTTGAGGACGTGGTGCCATTCGGCGCCGAGGACGGACACCCCGCCCGCCTGACCGGGGTCTTCCATCCGGCGGGGTCTGAGCTGACCATCGCCAAGGCGAGCGAGGACTCCGGTGTGAGCGCGTTCGGGCTGACCTTCGGCGGCGCCGGCCGGTCCGGCTTCTCGAGCCGGTTCTCGTGGGCGGCGTGAGCTCGACGCTGACCGCGGGGGCGGTTCGAGGTCCCGGGGGCGGCTCGGCTCGGGGCTCGCCGCCGGGATTGCGGGGTCTGAGGGCCGGGCAGCTGGGCGCGCTCGGCCTGCTCGTCGGCCTCGCGGCCGTGGCCTGGGTGGTCAGCGACCTACGGATGGCCGGGATGGACGCCGGCCCGGGGACCGACCCCGGGGCCTTCGGGTTCTACATCAGCACCTGGGTGGTGATGATGGCGGCGATGATGTTCCCCTCGATCGGACCGATGGTGCTGATGTACCGCAACCTCCACGCGGGGCGCCGGGCGCAGGGGCAGGAGGTCGGGGCCGGCGCCACAGGGCTGTTCGTGACCGGCTACCTGGCCCTCTGGGCCGCCTCCGGTCTGCTCGCCTACGGCGCGCTGAAGGGCGGACGCGCGCTGGACGGCGGGCTGCTGGCGTGGCATCGAGGGGGACGGTGGGTGGCCGCGGGCCTGTTGCTCGCCGCCGCCGTCTACGAGCTGACGCCGTTGAAGGACGCTTGCCTGGCCAGGTGCCGCAGCCCACTCGGCTTCCTGGTCGGCAGCTGGCGCGACGGGCGCGGCGGGGCGCTGCGCATGGGCGTCGAGCACGGCGCATGGTGCCTGGGCTGCTGCTGGCTGCTGATGGTCGGGCTGTTCGCCCTCGGCGCGATGAGCATCACCTGGATGCTCGTGATCTCGATCCTGATCACGGTCGAGAAGCTGCTCCCCTGGCGCCAAGTGGGGACGGCCTTTGTGGCCGCGGTGCTGGCGGTCCTGGCCCTCGGCGTGGCGGGCGCGCCGGCCGACGTCCCGGCCCTGACGATTCCGGGAAGCCCGGCGGCGATGCGCGCGATGAGCGCGATGGGGATGTCGCACAGCGGGGCGATGGGGATGGGCACGAAGCACCCGCCGGTGCTGATGCACTGATCGCTCCTCGCCCGGTGGCCGCCCGATCGCGGTTACTGAGCGATGAGATCCGCTCGGGACCGCGGTCTATAGGCCGAGCAACAGAATCGGAGGAGCGATGAGCACCACCTCGGCCACGGGCCGCTACTGATGAGCACCACCCCGGCCACGGGCCGCTACCGATGAGCACCACCCCGGCCACGGGCCGCTACGCGCCGGACGCCAGCCGCCGACATAGAGGGATACGATGAGCGTCGTGGAGCAGGCCTCTGCCTTGACCACGGGGGCACTCGAACAACAGCTGGAGGAGCACCGCCGTGAGCTGACCGGCTACTGCTATCGGATGCTCGGCTCGCCGTTCGAAGCCGAGGATGCCGTGCAGGAGACAATGCTGCGGGCCTGGCGGGGGCTGGACCGCTTCCAGGGCCGCGCGGCGCTGCGTTCGTGGCTGTACCGGATCGCCACGAACGTGTGCTTTGACTCGCTGAACGGACGGGTCCGGCGGGCCCGTCCGATGGACCTGGGACCGGCGGTCGAGCCGATCGAGGCGAATCTGAACGCCCGGCCCGAGGACACCTGGATCGAGCCGATCCCGCTCGGCCTGGTCGCCGCCGAGGACCCGGCCCAGCTCGCCGAGGAGCGTGAGACGCTTCGCCTGGCCTTCGTCGCCGCCCTCCAGCACCTTCCGCCCAGGCAGCGAGCCGCGCTGATCCTGTGTGAGGTGCTGCGCTGGAAGGCAACCGAGGCGGCGGAACTGCTCGAGACGAGCGTCGCCTCGATCAACAGCGCGCTCCAGCGCGCACGGGCGACGCTCGACGACGCCGGCGCAACCGCGACCGACCCCGTCCCGGTGATGGGCCGTGAGGAGCGCGAGCTTCTGGCCCGGTACGTCGAGGCGTTCGAGGCCTACGACATCGACCTGTTGACCACGGTGATCCGCGAGGACGCGACCCAGTCGATGCCGCCTTATGACCTGTGGCTGTCGGGCCGCGACGACGTATTCGCGTGGTTCTTCGGCCCGGGGATCGGCTGCAGCGGGTCTCGGCTCGTGCCCGTCCAGTCGCCAAGCGGTTCGGCCGCCTTCGGTCAGTACAAGCCGAGCGAGTCGGGAGGCGGATTCGACTCTTGGGCGATCAACGTCGTTCAGACCGCTCCCGGAGGGATCAGGGAGCTCACCTTCTTCCTGGACACGGAGCGGCTGTTCCCGCTGTTCGGCCTCCCGCCGCGGCTGGACGGTTAGTCCTCGCCTGGTCCGGGAACGCCGAGCGGTCAGGCGGCTCGCGCCTGGGAAGGGCGCAACGCCGCCGACCCGGGAACTTTGCTGCCGAAGTTAACGTATGCAGAACTACGGCAGCAAACCTGGCGCGGCGCCGGAGCCGCGACACACCCGGCCCCGGGCGCGTAGTCTCCGCGCGGCATGAGCCTCGTCCCGGAGTACCTCCCCGCCGACGATCGATATGAGCACATGCCCTACCGGCGGTGCGGGCGCAGCGGCCTCGAGCTGCCCGCCCTGTCGCTGGGGCTGTGGCAGAACTTCGGCACCGACAGGCCGCTCGAGAACAGCAGGGCGATCCTCCGGCGGGCCTTCGACTTGGGGATCACCCACTTCGACCTGGCCAACAACTACGGGCCTCCCTACGGGAGCGCCGAGCAGAACTTCGGCCGGCTGCTGGCCCAGGACTTCAGGACGTACCGCGATCAGCTGGTGATCTCGACCAAGGCCGGGTACGACATGTGGCCCGGGCCCTACGGCGACCACGGCTCGCGGAAGTACCTGCTGGCCAGCCTCGACCAGAGCCTGCGACGGATGGGCCTCGACTACGTCGACATCTTCTACTCGCACCGATTCGACCCCGAGACGCCGCTGAGCGAGACCATGGGCGCGCTCGACACCGCCGTCAAGCAGGGCAAGGCCCTGTACGTCGGGATCAGCTCCTACTCGGCCGACCGGACGGCGCAGGCGATCGAGATCCTGCGCGGCCTGGGCACCCCCCTGCTGATCCACCAGCCCTCGTACTCGATGTTCAACCGCTGGATCGAGCGGGGCCTGCTCGCGCTGCTCGAGGAGGAGGGCGTCGGCTGCATCGCCTTCTCACCTCTGGCCCAGGGACTGCTCACCGACAAGTACCTGGACGGCATCCCCGAATCCTCCCGGGTCCGGACCGGGGTCGCCTTCTCCGAGCGGCTGCTGACCGACGAGAACCTGGAGCGCGTGCGGGCCCTGAACGAGATCGCCCGACGGCGCGGCCAGACGCTGGCCCAGCTGGCCCTGGCCTGGGTGCTGCGCGACCCGCGCGTCACGTCGGCCCTGATCGGGGTCTCGAGCGTCTCGCAGCTCGAGGACAACGTCGCCGCCCTGAACCGGCTCGACTTCGACCCCGAGGAGCTCGAGGAGATCGACCGCTATGCCGTGGAGGGTGAGATCAACATCTGGGCTCCGTCGAGCGAGGAGTGAGCGAGTCGCCCGGGAGCTGGTCGGCCAGGCCAGGAAGCACGTCGGACAGGCCGGCCAGCTCGATCAGGTCCTCGAGCTCCCGAGACAGCCCGAACAGAGAGACCTGGCAGGTGTGACGCCGGGCGATCAGGGCCAGGCGGGCGAGCGCGTCGAGCGCGGCTGCGTCAGCGTGAAGCCCGCCGACGTCGACGTACAGCGTTATCGCTTCTCCCGCCTGCGGGGCCATCGCAGCAAGGACGGCCACGAGCGCGGAAAATCATCGCCCGGCCGCGATCAGGCCTGGGCCATGGCCGGCTCCCCCTCCTCGGAGCCGGGGTCCTCGTCGGTCAGCTCACCCAGTCGCGTCGGGTCCTTGGCGGTGCCGGCGATCAGCTCGTCGTTGGCCTGCTTCGCGGTCCTGGGCAGGGTGCCCGACCGCATGCCGAAGTACACGGCCTGCGGGTGGTGGGCGACGATGGCCAGCGTGGACTGCTCGGGCTCGACGGCGTAGCCCCCGGACAGCTGCAGGCCGATCGACGGCGCGTCGAGCAGGCGGAAGACCTTCTCGTGCTCGGACTGCTCGGGGCAGGCCGGGTAGCCCCAGGAGTACCGGCGGCCCTGGGCGGGGGGGATGCCGAGGTCCGAGCGGACCCGAGCGTGGAGCCACTCCGCCATCCCCTCGGCGGTCTGCACGCCCAGCCCGTGGACGAAGAGCTGCTCGGCGAACTCGCCATCCGCCTCCAGGCGGGCCATGAGCGAGGTCACCTGGTCGCCGGCGGTCACCGCCTGCAAGGCCACCACGTCGATATCGCGCGAGGCCAGCGGGCGGTAGAAGTCGGCCAGGCAGATGCGATCGTGCCGGGGCTGGCGCGGGAACACGAGCCGCTCGAGTTCGCGCGGGTGGGCGGGGTCGAAATCCTCCGGGTCCCACACGATCAGTTCGTTGCCGTCCGCGTTGCACGGGAAGTAGCCCAGCAGCGCGCGAGGGTGGAGGTAGGTCTGCTCGGCCCACATCCGCTCCAACCGGGGGTGGAAGTCCTCACGCACCAGCCGCGACCACTCCTCGCCCTTGACGCCGCGCCCGCCCCAATGGAGCTTGAACAGGACGTGGGTGTCGAGGTGGCGGTAGACCTCGTCCATGTCGACATCCACCTCGCGAGCGCCCCAGAACAGCGGCCCCGGGATCGGGTTGTCGGTCCGGGCGGGGCTGCGCACCGACGAGTCCCCGGTCGAGGGGGCGTCCTCGTCCACGGCGTCCGGGTGCTCGCGGAGGCTGTGGGCCGCCTCGCGGATGCCGGCCACCAAGGCCTCGCGTGCCTCCGGGTCGACCAACTGGTCCATCTTGGCCAGCCCCTCGAACGCGTCCTTGCAATAGAAGACTCCGGGTCCGTAGACCTCGTCGGACTCGGTTCCGTGCGGATACAGGATCCGCAGCCCGAACTTGCGGTTGATGGCCGCGCCGCCCACCAGCACCGGGAACTCGAGCCCGCGCTGGTGGAGCTCCTGGACGCAGGCCGGCATCTGCTTGGAGGTCGAGACCAGCAGGGCGCTCAGACCGATCGCGGTCGCCTTGTGCTCGACGGCGGCGTCGAGAATCGTCGAGATCGGGACCTGCTTGCCCAGGTCCACGACCGTGTAGCCGTTGTTGGTCAGGATCGTGTTGACCAGCGACTTGCCGATGTCGTGGACGTCGCCGAACACGGTGGCGATCACCACGGTGCCCTTCGTGTAGCCCTCGATCTTGTCCAGGTAGCGCTCGAGCTGGGCCACGGCGCGCTTCATCACCTCGGCCGACTGGAGCACGAACGGCAGGATCAGCTCACCGGCGCCGAACTTGTCCCCGACCTCCTTCATGGCCGGCAGCAGCACGTCGTTGAGCGTGGGGACTGCGCCGATCTTCTCGACGCTGGCATCGATCCAGTCCTCGACCCCCTCCTTCTTGCGGCGCAGGATGTGGAAGTGCAGCGCCTCCTCGGGCTCCATCCCCTCGGTCGGGTCGGCCGCGCCGGCATCGGAATCGGACTCGGGGCCCTTTGACTCGAAGTGGGCGATGAACCGCTCGAGCGCGTCCTCGCGCCGGTTGAAGACCAGGTCGTCGGCCAGCTCACGCTCGTCAGGCGGGATCTCGGCGTAGGGCGTGATGTGGTTGGGGTTGACCATGGCCAGGTCGAGTCCCGCCTCCACGCAGTGGTGCAAAAACACACTGTTGAGCACGCTGCGGGCCGGCAGCGAGACTCCGAACGACACGTTTGAGACCCCGAGCGACGTCTTCACTCCCGGGATCTCGGCCTTCACCCGCCTGATCCCCTCGATCGTCTCGATGGCCGAGGGCTTCCACTCGTCATCGCCGGTGGTCAGCGTGAAGGTCAGGCAGTCGAAGATCAGCGCCTCGGGATCGAGCCCGTGCTCCTGGCAGCACAGCTGCGTGATCCGCCTGGCCACCTCCAGCTTGCGCTCCGCCGTCTTGGCCATCCCGGTCTCGTCGATCGTGAGCGCGATCAGCGCGGCGCCGTGCGCCTTGGCCAACGGGACCACGCGGTCGAGCTTGTCGCGACCCGCCTCCAGGTTTATCGAGTTGACGACCGCGCGGCCGGGGATCTGCTCGAGCGCGGTCTCGATCACGTCGGGCTCGGTCGAGTCGACCTGGATCGGCGCCGGCTGAGTCAGCGAGATCCGCTTGACCACCTGGCGCATCTGCTCGGCCTCGTCCTGGCGCTCGGTCAGGGCCACGCAGACGTCGAGCACGTGTGCGCCGCCGGCCACCTGATCCTCGGCCACGGTCGCCAGCCCGTCGTAGTCGTCGGCCAGCAGCATCTCCTTGGCCTTGCGCGAGCCCTGTGAGTTGACGCGCTCGCCGACCAGCGTCGGCCGCGGGTCCTGGACCAGCGGCGTGGCGGTCATCATCGAGCTCAGATGCGGCGGCTGCCGTCCCGGTCGCCGGCCCAGGGCATGGCCCGCGACCCGCTCGGCGATCGCCTCGATGTGCGCCGGCGTCGTGCCGCAGCACCCGCCGACGATCGAGACGCCGTAGCGCTCCACGAATTCGCCGAGCACATTGGCCAGCGCCTCGGGCTGCTCCGGGAAGATCGTCTCCCCGTCCGGCCCCTGAAGCGGGAGGCCGGCGTTCGGGATGCAATGGACAGGGAGCGAAGCCGCCTCGCCCAGGTAGCGGATCGCGTCGCGCATGTTCTCGGGGCCGGTCGAGCAGTTCAGCCCGATCACGTCGATGTCGAGCGCCTCCAGGGTGCTCAGCACCGCGCCGATGTCCGTCCCCAGGAGCATCTTTCCGCCCTGAGGGAGCAGCGACACGCTGCACTGGATCGGGACGCGCCGATCGGCCTGCTTGAACGCCTCGCGCGCGCCGAGCACCGCCGCCTTGACCTCGAGGATGTCCTGGGCGGTCTCGATGATGATCAGGTCGGCGCCGCCCGCCACCAGGCCGCGCGCCTGCTCGGTGAAGACGTCGACCAGATCGCGGAAGCGGATCTGCCCGAGCGTCGGGTCGTCGCTGGCGGGCAGGAACCCGGTGGGCCCGATCGACCCGGCGACGAACCGCTGCTCGCCCGCCGCCTTACGTGCGATCTGAGCCGCCTTGAGGTTGATCTCATGCGTGTGGTCTTCGAGCCCCCACTCGGAAAGCTTCAGGCGGGAGCCCTGGAAGGTGTCGGTCTCGAGCACCACGGCGCCGGCCTCGAGCATCGACGCGTGAACGCCCTCGATCACGTCGGGGCGGTTGAGCACGAGCGCCTCGTGGCAGCGTCCCGGGAGGCGGTAGTCGTTCTCGAGGCTCAGGTCGAACTGCTCGAGCGTTGCTCCCATCCCTCCGTCGTAGACGACGACGCCTTCACGAGTGGCGGCAAGAAAGTCGCGCACCTGCTGGTCCTCCTGGTGGTTGGCTCCGACTGGCCATGCTACCAGCGAAACGCCCAACCTTGACATGAGTGTGGCAAGGTTTGGTTCGATAGCGTGCCCGGCCGTGGCGCGCGACGCAGCTGGACCGAGGGTCCTGCCGTACGGCTCCTGGCCGACCCCGATCACCTCCGAGGTGGTGGTGAGCAAGGCGGTTCGCCTGGCCGAGGTCCGAATCGACGGTGACGATGTGGTCTGGTCGGAGTCCAGGCCGACGGAGGCCGGTCGCACGGCGTTGGTCCGCCGCCGCGTCGATGGGGTGACCGAGGAGCTGCTGCCCGAGGGCTGGAACGCCCGCTCGGCCGTGCACGAGTACGGCGGGGGTGCCTGGTGGGTCCGCGACCGGGTCGTCTGGTTCGCCCTCTGGAGCGACCAGCGCCTGTACCGGCGCGATCCGGGGACCGGGGAGTGCCAGCCCCTGACGCCCGAGCCCGCCCTGGCTCGCGGGGATCGCTACGCCGACGGCTCGGTCTCTCCGGACGGCCAGTGGATCGCGTGCGTCCGCGAGCACCATCCGCCCGACGGCCGGGGCGCCGTCGACGTCACCAACGAGGTCGTTCGCCTGGCCGCGCATCGTCCCTCGATCCCGGAGGTGCTGGTCAGCGGGCCCGATTTCGTCTCCAACCCGCGGTTCAGCCCGGACGGCGCGCGGTTGTGCTGGATCGAGTGGGATCACCCCAACATGCCGTGGGACGCCAGCCGCCTCGTGGTTCGGGACCTGGCCGGCCGGGAGGCGACCGTGGTGGCCGGCGGGGACCGCGAGTCGATCGGCGAGCCGCAGTGGCAGGCGGACGGGTCCCTGACCTTCATCAGCGACCGCGGCGGATGGTGGAACCTGTGGCGCTGGGGGCCGGGCGGGCCGGCCGAGCCGCTCACCGAGCTCGAGGCCGAAATCGGGGTGGCCCAGTGGGTCTTCGGCGTCTCCCGGTACGCCCTCCTGGCCGACGGACGGATCGTGTTCGCGCGCTGGCGTGACGGGTTCGACGGGCTGGCGGTGCGCCTGCCCGACGGGGCGGTTGTCGAGCTCGATCTGCCGTTCTCGATGATCCGATCCCTGGCCACAGACGGCGACCGCAGCGTCGTCGTGGTCGCCGGCTCGCCCACGCTCGAGCCGTCCGTGTCCCGGTTGGCTCTGGCCGACGGGGCCGCGATCGACGCCGTCGAGGCGCTGCGGCCCCCTCGGGACCTGCGTGAGCTGGGCGTCGAGCCGGGATACGTATCGGTGCCCGAACCGATCCACTTCCCCTCCGCCGACGGCCGGATCGCCCACGGGCTCTTCTACCCGCCGATCAACGCGGTCCACGCCGGGCCCGACGACGAGCTGCCGCCGCTGGTGGTCGCAGTCCACGGGGGTCCGACCTCGGCCGCGCGGCCAGAGCTGCACCTCGAGACCCAGTACCTGACCAGCAGGGGGTTCGCGGTCGTCGACGTCAACTACGGCGGCTCGACCGGTTACGGACGCCCGTACCGCGAGCTGCTCGACGGCACCTGGGGCATCGTCGACGTCGAGGACTGCGTCGCGGCCGCTCGGTGGCTGGCCGAGCACGGTCGGGTCGACCCCGAGAGGCTCTGCATCACCGGCGGGTCAGCGGGCGGGTTTACGACCCTGGCCGCCCTGGCCCGCGAGCAGACGCCCTTTGCCGTCGGTGGCGACTACTTCGGGGTCGCTGACCTGGAGCTGCTGGCCGTCCAGACGCACAAGTTCGAGAGCCGCTACCTCGACACCCTGATCGGCCCCTATCCGCAACGCCGGGACCTGTACCGCGAGCGCTCCCCGATCGAGCACGTCGACGCCTTCTCGCGCCCGCTGATCGTGCTCCAGGGCCTCGAGGACGAGGTCGTGCCCCCGAACCAGGCGACGATCATCGTCGAGGCGCTGCAGGCCAAGGGCGTCCCCGTGGCCTACGTCGGGTTCGAGGGCGAGCAGCACGGCTTTCGGCGCGCGGCCAACATCCGCCGGGCGATCGAATCCGAGCTCAGCTTCTACGCGCAGATCTTCGGGCTGGAGCTGCCCGAGGACGAGGGGATCGAGCCGGTCACACTGCTCACCGGCGCCCCGTAGACCTGGACCAGCACGACCAGCCGCGTGACCTTCAAGGCTAAGCTCGCGGCGTGAATGACGACCTCCACGTCGGCGGAGCTTCGGCCCGGCGCGGGTTCGCGTCCGACAATTCGTCGACCATCCACCCGGACGTGCTCGCCTCGATCGCACGGGCCAACGTCGGTCATGTTTTCGGTTACGGCCACGATGACCTGACCCGCGGCGTCGAGGCTCGCTTCCGGGACCACTTCGGCGACCAGGCCCGCGCCTACCCGGTGTGGGGCGGCACGGCCGCCAACGTGCTCTCCCTGCGGGCCGCCTGCCGGCCCTGGGAGGCGGCGATCTGCGCCGAGACCGCGCACCTCAACGTCGACGAGTGCGGGGCGCCGGAGTCAATCGCGGGAGTCAAGCTGCTGACCGCCCAGACCGAGCACGGCAAGCTCACGACCGAGGTGGTCGAGGGCCTGATCAAGGGCATCGGTGACGAGCACGCGGTTCAGCCGCGGGTGCTCTCGATCTCCCAGTGCACGGAGCTGGGCACGGTCTACTCGCCTGAGGAGGTGAGCGAACTGGCCCAGCTGGCCCACGCCCGCGGCCTGCTCCTGCACGTGGACGGAGCGCGGCTATCCAACGCCGCCGCAGCGCTCGAGCTGCCGCTGCGCGCGCTGACCACCGACGCCGGCGTCGACATCGTGTCGTTCGGCGGGACCAAGAACGGCCTGCTGGGGGCCGAGGCCGTGGTCTTCCTGGAGCCCAGCCTGGCCGCCGGCTTCGAATACCTGCGCAAGCAATCGCTCCAGCTGGCGTCCAAGATGCGCTTCCTCGCCGCCCAGCTCGACGCCCTCCTGGCCGACGGGCTGTGGCTCCGCTCGGCGACGCACGCCAATCTGATGGCCGCTCGGCTCGCCGACCGGGTCCGGGGCCTCGACGGGCTCGAGTTCACTCGCCCAGTGCAGACCAACGCCGTGTTCGCCACGCTGCCGCCGGCCACCGTGCGGGCGCTCCAGGAGCAGTTCGACTTCTACGTCTGGGACGAGCGACGCAGCGAGGTGCGGTGGATGTGCTCGTGGGACACCACCGAGGAGGACGTCGACCGCTTCGGAGCGGCGGTGCAGTCGGCGCTCTGAGCGGCGGCGGCCGGTGGGTCGGGCACACGCGGCGGCCGGCTTTCGAACGTCGTCTTTACCGAATTGCCACACCAGGGCGGTGTTCGCCCTGAAGACTCGGCGGCTGCAGCCTTCCTTGAAAGAGCAACGAAAGGATCGTGATGCTCCGTCGCTCCGTACTCGGGCGCTCAAGTTCACGTGCTCGCGCCGTCGCTGCCCTCGCCGCGGTGGCGATCGCGGTTCCGCTGGCTCTCGCCGTGTCCGCGTCCGCGGGCGCGAACTCAGCCGGGCAGACCAGGGCGGCGCTCGCGAAGCTTCCGCTTCAGGCGCGCTCCGCTGTGCGGCGCAACGACGCCGTCAGGGGCCGGACCTACTTCGACGGGCTGGGCATCAGGCCGGGCAAGATCAAGCACGTCTGGCTGATCATCCTCGAGAACAAGTCGTACGACGCGAGCTTCACGGGCCTCAACAACAACACGTACCTGTGGAAGACCCTGCCCTCCCAGGGCGTCCTGCTGAAGAACTACTACGGCACGGGACACGACTCGCTCGACAACTACATCTCGATGGTGAGCGGCCAGGCGCCGCTGACCGACGACCAGTCCGACTGCCCCGACTACGACGCGATCACGGGTTCGATCGACTACTCGGGAAACCTCGACAGCAACACCAATTACGGTCAGCTCGCCTCCGCGGCGGGCCCGAACGCGGCGCCAGGTCAGAACGGCTGCGTCTATCCCCCCTCGGTGACGACACTGTTCAACCAGTTCGATGCCGCCGGGGTGAGCTGGAAGGGCTACGCGCAGGATCTGGGCAACCCCGACGCATCCCCTCCGACTCATGACGCCGGCACACAGTACTGCGGCGCGCCGTACTCGTCGCCGGGAGCGACGGCGAGCACGGCCCAACCGAACCCCGGCTCGGCTAACTCGATCGATCAGTACGTGCCCAAGCACTTCCCGTTCCCGTGGTTCGAGTCGATCCTCCAGTCCGGCGACTGCAACTCGGCGCACATCGCCAACGTGTTCTCGCCCTCCGACGGCCTCTATCACGATCTCCAGAGCGAGAACACGACGCCGACGTTCAGCTGGATCACGCCCAACAACTGCTCCGACGGTCACGACGCCGTCTGCCACGGCAACAACCTGTCGGGCGGGTTCTCCGACCCCAACACCCCGAACCCGCCGGTCAACTACACCGGCGGCCTGTATGCCGCCGACCTGTTCCTGGAGCACATCATCCCCGAGATCGAGGCCTCGCCGGCCTACAAGGACGGCGGCCTGATCGACGTCACCTTCGACGAGGCGTTCCCCCCCTTCACATACACAGGCAACAGCTTCGCCGACTCGACCGACCAGGCGCCGAACTACACGAGCTCGCTGATCTCCGACAGCGCCGGCGAGACGCTGTTCGGCGAGGGCGTGGACTACGAGCCGACCGGCCCGAACGTCCCGCTGCAGACCGACGCCCAGGGCGATGAGCTGTACCCGGGGCCGGGCTTCAACGCCTACATCGACCGGCCAGCCGACTGCGTCGCGCAGACCGTCCCGGCACGGCCGGCGGGGACCTGCCTACTCGGCTCCGGCGGCACCCCTGCGTCGGACTTCCCGGCACGGAACGATACGCTCGCGACCGCGCCGGCGGGGACGAGCACGATCACGGACAACCCGGTGGTGGGGTCGCCCTCCAACACCGGCATCCAGGCCGACGACGCGGGTCGCGCGGTTAGCGGCGGCGGTATCCCGACCGGCTCGTTCGTCGGCCCGGTGACGGCCGTCCCGACGAACGCCACCGGCCCTAACGGTGCCCCCGGCGGGACGGTGTACACCGCCTCGTTCGAACTGGTCGACGCAAATGGCGATCCGGTGGTGACGACCGGCCCCGTCAGCGGCATCATGCTCGCGGCCGACACCGCGCAGACCGATCCGCTGTTCACGGCCACCGGTGAGACAAACGGCGGCGGCGATACCGGCAGCGTGCTGATCAGCCGGTACATCAAGCCGGACACGAGCAGCTACGACTACTACAACCACTACAGCTGGCTGCGCACGATGGAGGATCTGTTCGGCGTCGCCAGCACCTCTCCGGGTCTCGACGGCCTTGGACACATCGGCTACGCCGCACAGCCGGGTCTGGCCCCGTTCGGCCCCGACGTGTTCAACAACGGCAGCGGAGGCAACTCCCAGCGGGGCCGCTGGAATGCCGGTGACGGCGCACACAGCCGGAATCACGGCAAGCACAGCGATGCCCGCTTCGGGCGAAACGAGGGCAGGAGGTCCTCGCGCCCCGGCGCATGAGCGCGCGTATCCGCTGTGCGTACGGCGCGAGCCGGGCTTTCGAGCCCGGCTCGCGCCGGTTCCGGAGACTCCGTTGGAGGTTGGTGCCGGCCGTACTGGTCACCGGTCTGGTGACCGGATGCGGCACGGCCAAGCCCGCCTCCAAGCGCGTCCAGGCGCCGGGCCCCCCGACGCCAAAGGTCTCGAGCCGCCTGCGCGCGCAAGAGGCCGCGATCCACCGGGAGGTGCTGGCCTCGCTCCATCACCACAGCCAGGCGGGCGTGCGCTACGGCACCATCCCGGGGTATCTGCGCAACAAGCAGACGCCCCCGGCCAACCAGGTACTGAGCGCAACCGTCGCGCATCCCGCGGTCGCCATCCAGGGCAATAGCGTCGTGCTTCACCTCGTCCACGGCAGCGCGTTGGCCACGGTGGTCGGTCCTGATGTGCCCGATCGCATCCAGGGCAGCGCGGACGTGCATACCCCGGCGGCCTGGGACCTCACCTTTGCCCAAGTCCACGGGTCGGTCCCGATCTCACCCAGCCTATTCACGATCACCGACGAGCAAGGAATGGTGCTGCTGCCGCACGTCACCGTCGTCGGCGGCGGGCGGCTCCCCAAGATCGTGCCGGCCGGACGCCCCTTCACGCTCCGGTTGACGACCGTCGTCTCGGTTGGCGACGGGAAGCTGCGCTACGCCCCAGATGGCGGTGCGTGGCTGGCCGAATGGGACTTCGACGTCGAGACCGACTGACGATTTGCGGCTCCCGACAGCGAGATTGGCGCTCCGTTAAAGCGAGTGGACAGCGACGTCGCAGTCTGACAGCGTACGAGCGAGGTAATTGCTGAAGGTCCCGAACATCGGGATGGGGAGTTCTAATTTGGAGTCCTACGAGGAGAGGAGACCTGCGATTATGAAGTTTCGCTGGATGCTTGGGGTGGTGCCCGTGGTGGCCGTAGCGGCGGTCCTCGCCGGCTGTGGCAGCTCGTCGTCGTCGTCGACCACGTCGACGACGTCCACCTCCGCTCCTTCAACGGCGGTGCCAACCATCTCCGCCACATCGTTCACCAACAACTTCTCCGCGATGGCGGCGCTGAAGGGGTTGACTGCGTCCGGCAAGGGCAAGGTCGCCGCGATCCTGCCCGACACCACGAGCTCCACGCGTTACGTGGAGTTCGACGCACCGGACCTCATGAAGGCGGCGGCGGCGGCCGGTATTCCGAGCGGCGACATGATCGTCCAGAACGCGCTCGGCAGCGATTCGACCTTCGTGACCGACGCCGAGAGTGA
Organism: uncultured Solirubrobacterales bacterium; assembly: GCA_963704385.1. Classification (GTDB taxonomy): domain Bacteria; phylum Actinomycetota; class Thermoleophilia; order Solirubrobacterales; family Solirubrobacteraceae; genus Palsa-465. The sequence continues at coordinate 842,790 of OY969904.1, read as the reverse complement.
CATCACCAATGGTGCGACGGTGCTGCTGATCGACCCCGAGGACTCGGGCACCGGCGTGACCGTGCAGCGGTACGCCAAGGCCCATGGCGTCGCGGTCATCGACTATGACCGGCTCACGCTCGGCGCGCCTCCGGGCACGGCGGATTACGTCAGCTTCAACAACGTCCACGTCGGTCAGCTGATCGGCCAGGGCTTCGTGAGCTGCGTCGCTGCCTGGCACATCGCCAAGCCGCAGGTCGTCGTGATGCACGGCGCCGCGACCGACAACAACGCGACGCTGTTCGCCACCGGCTACGACGGCGTGCTCGCTCCGTACTTCTCCTCCGGGAAGTACAAGCTCGTCACGAAGACCGCGGACACGTGGATGCCCCCCGACGCGCTGACCGAGTTCGAGGGTGCTTTCACGGCGCATCCAAACATCAACTCGGCGGTGATCCCGAACGATGAGACGGGCGCGCCGATCATCAGCTACCTGCAGAGCCACGGGATCAAGCCCAAGACGTTCCCGACGACCGGGCAGGACGCGACCCTGACGGGTCTGCAGAACGTCCTTTCCGGATACCAGTGCGGGACCGTCTACAAGCCGATCTACCTGGAGGCGCAGGCAGCGGTCGCGCTGGCGATCTACCTCCGCGCCGGCAAGACGGCGCCGGCGTCGCTGGTGAACGCCTCGTCGACCGACCCGACGACCGGCCACGTGGTGCCGTCGGTACTGCTGGTGCCCGAGTGGGTCACCCCGACCAACATGAACAGCACGATTGTCAAGGACAACTTCGTGCCGACCGCGCAGCTGTGCGCCGGGAAGTACGCAGCGGACTGCAAGGCCGCTGGCATCACGACGTAGGCAGGACCTAGTCCTTCCGGTAGTGTGCACGGGGCCCTTCCGTTCAATCGGGGGGGCCCGTGCACGGAGGGAGGGAAGAGATGAGCACTCCTGAGGCCCCGACGACGGCGACAGGATCAGCGGCCGCCCAGTCCAACGGGAACGCGCTGCTGGAGCTGCGCGGGCTCAGCAAGAGGTTCGGGCCCGTGCAGGCCCTGACCCGGGTCGACTTCGACGTCGCCCGGGGCAAGGTGACGGCGCTCGTGGGCGACAACGGCGCCGGTAAATCGGTGACGATCAAGACGATTGCCGGGCTGTGGGGACCCGACGGGGGCGAGATCCTCTGGGAGGGCAAGCCGGTTCGACTGCATGGACCGCGCGACGCCGAGGCCCTGGGCATCACGACGATCTACCAGGACCTGGCGCTGTGCGACAACCTGGACATCGTGGCCAACCTGTTCCTCGGCCACGAGCTGGTGCGGCGTCGCCTGCTCGACGAGGCATCGATGGAAATCAGGGCGAGGGAGACGCTGAAGGAGCTGTCGGTCAAAACGATTCGCTCGATCCGCCAGCCGGTCGAGTCGCTCTCCGGTGGGCAGCGCCAGTCGGTGGCCGTGGCCAAAGCGCTGCTGGCGAAGTCAAAGCTGGTCATCATGGACGAGCCAACGGCAGCTCTGGGCGTGGCGCAGACCAGGCAGGTGCTGGACCTGATCAAGCGCCTGTCCAGCAGGGGCGTCGCCGTGCTCCTGGTCTCCCACAATCTGAACGACGTGTTCGAGGTCGCCGATCGGGTCGTGATCCTCTACCTGGGGCGGATGGTCGCCACCGGGCCCGCCAGTGACTTCGATCCGAGCTCCGTGGTCGACTACATGACCACCGGGCGCTCGACGCGCGGGCCCGCCGACGGGGCCGCGGCGCCCGCGCAGAGCAAACAGGAGGCGTGATGCCGGACGAGTTTTCAGGAACGGGCACACCGTCCGAGCTCGAGGAGCGACCGCTCGACGTCGAGCAGGAGGAGGACCAGACCGCCGCGCCCGAGACCGAGGTCGACGTGGCGGCGGCTGCGCCCGAGGTCCTGGCCGACTCGCTCGGCGAATACCTGGCCGCCCAGGGTCGGCGGATCAGGTCTGGGGAGAGCGGCGCGCTACCGATCATCGTCGGGCTGATCGTGATCATCATCTTCTTCCAGGTCGAGCGCTCTCGCTTCGACTCGGCGATCAACCTCGTTAACCTGCTCCAGCAGTCGTCGATCTATGTGCTGCTCGGCGCCGCCGAGGTCTTCGCGCTCATCCTGTCGGAGATCGACCTCTCGGTCGGCTGGGTGCTCGGCGTCGGCGGGTTCGTTGTCGCCGAACTGATCGCCTCCCCGGTCAACTTCCCTTGGTGGCTCGGGATCCTTGGCGGTGTCGGCGTGACCGCGGCCATCGGCTTCCTCCAGGGGAGCCTGATCACGAGGCTCCACGTACCTTCGTTCGTCGTGACGCTCGCCGGGCTGCTGGTCTTCGAAGGGGTGGTGATCGAGCTCGCCACGATCGACAAGTCCGCAGTCGGCGGTGTCATCTCGGTCCTGCCGTCGAGCCCCGTCTTCAAGCTGGTAAACAGCAACATCCCCGTGGGCCTCTCGTGGATCATCTTGGTGGTGGTGCTCGCGATATTCGCGGCCCTATCGCTCACCCGCGCGGCGCGCCGGCGCGCGCGGGGGCTGAGCGCGCCGCCGCTCAGCATCACTCTGCTCACGATCGCGGTCACAGCGATCGGTGGGATTGCGCTGGTGTACATCTGCAGTCTCAACCGTGGCGGCCTGCTGATCCAGCTGAAAGGGGTCCCGTACGTAGTTCCGTTCGTCGGGCTGGTGTTGCTCGCCTATTCGATCCTGCTCGCCAGGACGCGCTTCGGACGCTACATGTACGCGATCGGCGCCAATCCGGAGGCCGCGCGCCGCGCCGGTATCAATGTGCAGCGGGTGCGCAGGCTCGCGTTCGTGCTCAGCGCCATGACCGCGGGGATCGCCGGGCTGGTGTACCTGTCCTTCCTGGGGTCGATCTCGACCGACGTCGACGGGGGCACGTACACGCTCTACGGGGTGGCCGCGGCCGTGATCGGCGGGGCCAGCCTGTTCGGCGGCCGCGGCAAGCCAATCCACGCCCTGCTCGGCGGGCTCGTGATCGGGATCGTGTTCAACGGCCTCGCACTGATGGGCATCAACGCCGCCGGCCAGTTCATCGCGACAGGGATCGTGCTGCTGGTGGCCGCCGCAGTCGACGCGCTCGTGCGCCGGCGGGGGGCGAGCGAGGGCATCTGAGGGCGGCGAGAACCGCTCGGGATCGCCGAGTCGCAGAGTGGGCCCGGCCCAGGCGTGCGCCAGTTCTCCCCACCTCACCTGGCCGCGCTGGCCGTCCTCGTCCTCGGCTGCGTGCTCGCCGTGTGGGCGCCGCGGCGCCACCCCGGCAGGTGGATCCGGTGGGTGTCGTGGGGGCTCGCCGCCGCGATCTTTGCCGCGTGGGCGGGTGAGTACGTCGCCGACGTCATCGAAGGGATCTGGAGCACCGAGTACACCCTCCCGCTCCAGCTCACCGACGCCGTCTCGCTGGCCGCGATTATCGCGCTGCTGACGAGGCGGCGGCTGTTCGTGGAGCTCGTCTACTTCTGGGCCTTCTCGGCCTCGCTCCAGGCGGTGCTGACCCCCGATCTGGCCTACAACTTCCCGAGCGTCTTCTACTTCACCTACTTCGGCTACCACGTCGGGTCGATCGTCGCGGCGTGCCTGCTCGTGTTCGGTCTGCGGCTCTATCCCCGCCCCGGTGCGATGTGGCGTGTGTTCGGCATCACGCTGGCCTTCGCCGCCGTGTCCGGCCTCGGCGACGTGATCACCGGGGGGAACTACATGTACCTTCGGGCCAAGCCGGTCCACAACTCGTTGCTGAACGTAATGGGTCCGTGGCCGGTCTACCTCGCAGCCTCGGCCGCGCTCGGGCTGGCGATGTTCGCCGTGCTCGCGCTGATCGCCGACGCCGTGAAACGGCGGGAGACCAGACCGGGAGGGTCGGTCGGGCCGGAGCTCAGCCCCGCGGCGTCAGCCCGTATGGGTAGCGGGTGAGCACCTGGACGAGTGCCGGCATCCCAGGTTCAGGAACGCACACAGGCCGCCGCAGGTGTCGGCCAGGGCCATGATCGCGCCCCCGTGCATCACGTCCGCCGTCGTCGTCCGTTCCGGGGCCCACTGCAGCCTTCCCCTCACCAGCTCGGGGCCCGCCTCGACCAGCTCGATCCCCAGCTCGACGGCGAACGGAATCAGGTCGAGGATCGACGACGGGCTGGTGTCGTGCTGATTCACGGTGACGGTCCTTTCACGTCGCCGGTGCGGCCGGCTGTGCAGAATGAGGCCAATGAGCACCGAAGGCCTCCAGGCAGCCGAGGACAAGATGCGCGCTGCGGGTCAGTCCGAGGAGGCCATCCGGGCCTTCCGCCGTGCCTACGAGCGCGTCGAGCGCGGCGAATCGGCGTACCTGCTCACGGCCGACCTCGAACCGGTGCGCGACGTCCCAGCCTTCACCGAACTTGCCGCGGTCGATCCGAGCCGGGCCCTGGAGGCGGTCGCGGTCGTCAAGCTCAACGGCGGGCTGGCCACGACCATGGGGCTGCGACATCCCAAGTCGCTGCTCGAGGCCCGCGACGGGCGCACGTTTCTGGACTTCATCGTCGGGCAGACGCTCGTGCTCCGGGAGCGCTACGGCGTGCGGCTGCCACTCATCCTGATGAGCAGCGAGGCGACGCGGACCGAGACGACGGCGGCGCTGGCCGGGCATCCCGAGCTCGACACGGACCTGCCGCTGCAGTTCCTCCAGAGCATGATCCCCAAGCTGGATGCCGAGCGCCTCGAGCCGATCTCGTGGCCGAAGGAGCCTGAGCTCGAGTGGTGCCCCCCGGGCCACGGCGACGTGTACGGCGCCCTGCGCAGCTCGGGCCTGCTCGCCACGCTGCTCGAGCAGGGCTTCCGGTACGCGATGATCTCCAATGGGGACAACCTCGGGGCTCGGGTCGAGCCGCGGATTCCCGCTCACATGGCCGCCGAGGCAATCCCGTTCCTGATCGAGGTGATCGAGGGCACCGAGGCCGAGCGCAAGGGGGGCCACTTCGCCCGCCGTCGCGCGGACGGACAGCTCGTGCTGCGCGAGATCGCCCAGATCGCGCCCGAGGACGAGCAGTCCTTCCGCGACTACCGGCGCTGGCGCTACTACAACACCAACAACGTGTGGCTCGACCTACAGGCTCTCGGCCAAAGCCTCGACCGGACCGACGGCGTGCTCGAGCTGTCGCTCATCGTCAATCGCAAGACCGTCGATCCACGTGACCCCGACTCGCCTCCGGTGCTCCAGCTCGAGAGCGCGATGGGCTCGGCCATCCAGAGCTTCCCGCAGGCTCAGCTCCTGCACGTCCCGCGGTCGCGTTTCATCCCCGTCAAGACGACCAACGACCTCCTCGTGATGCGCTCCGACGTCTACACGATCACGGACGAGATGCTGGTCGAGCCGGTGCCGGAGCGCGCGGGAAGGCTTCCCTTCGTCGAGCTGGACAAGCGTTTCTACGGCGTGATCGACAGGTTCGAGTCCCGCTTTCCCGGTGGCCCGCCGTCGCTACGCGAGGCCGAGCGTCTGGTCGTCCACGGCGACGTAACGTTCGGCGCCGGGGTGGTCGTGCACGGGGCGGTCGAACTCACCGCCGAGGAGCCGCTGAGGGTCGAGGACCGAGCGGTGCTGGGCGCCTGAGCGGTTCGTCGACTCAGCCCGAGCGCCAGGGGTCGATGTAGACGTCGTCGATCTGGACCGTCCCCCGGCGGGCCTCGAACCGCAGCCCCACCAGCGCACTGCCGCCGTCGATCGCGGCGCGGATCGGAACCCGAACGGTCAGGGGCTGGACCGGCGCGAGCTCCGGCCCGGCCGTTACGGTGCCCATCGGAATGTCCACGGTGCCGCTCGGGTTCTCGAGCACCGCGGCGACGTCCAGCCGGGCCCCCGGCGTGTCGGCGCTGGCATAGAACCGCACGGTCGGCGAGACCACGTTGACGCACGCCGGCGGCGAGGTGGCGACCGCGCCCGCCAGTAGCACGAGCGAGTAGCTTCCGCTGGATCCGTTCAGTCCGGCGCCGCCCTGCACGGACCAGCCGCCGAGCGTCCCGGCGAAGGCGCCCCCGGGAACGAGCTCGTAGGTCGTGAGGTCGCCGAACGCGGCGAACGGCTGCGAGAGCGCGGACAGCTGGCAGTCGGCCGAGCCCCCGGCCGCGGCCCGGCCCGGCGCGGCGGGGAGGGCGCCGAAGGCCGCAACGGCGGAGACGGCGAGGGTGAGAAGGGCGCGAACAGGACGCACGGAGAGCATGGCGTCCGCTTCAGCTCGGCACCGCCGGCGCGCCGATTGAGCACGCCCAGCAAACCTGGACCGATCGCCTAATCCGGTTGACGGACGGGCTAGGACAGGTGGCCGGCGCCGACCAGGCCGGCCTCGGCCCGCTCGCGGTCGACCGGGGCCAGCCGCTCGAGTGCCCCGACGACACGGCGATCGAACTGAGCACCGGCGCACGCGCGCAGCTCGACCAGCGCCGCGGCGGCGCTCACGGCCGAGCGGTACGGGCGGTCCGTGGTCATCGCGTTGAAGGCATCGCAGGCGTAGATGATTCGGGCCTCGATCGGGATCTGCTCCCCGGCCAGCCCGTCCGGGTAGCCCAGCCCGTCGTAGCGTTCGTGACTGGCGCGGACGATCCGGCCGACGCTGGCCAGTGTCCCGCCGACCCGGCGGAGCATCCGCTCGCCGTCGACCGGATGGCGGCGCACGATCTCCCGCTCGTCGGGTTCCAGGCTCCCGGCCTTGTTGATGATCTCGTTGGGGACGCGGATCTTGCCCACGTCGTGCAGGAGGGCGGCGAACTCGACGCTGCGCAACTGCCTGCTGTCGAGGCCCAACTCCCGGCCTACGGACAGGGCCAGCCGGACCACCTCTCGGCTGTGGGTGCCCGTATACAGGTCGTCGGCCTCCAGGATGTCGGCCAGGAGGTAGGCCGTGCCGCGGTAGGCCGCGCTGAGCGCCAGCGTCTCGTTCACGCGCTGCTTGCGCTCCCGGGCGAAGAGCCACAGCATGGCCAGCGGCGAGAGCGCGAGCACGACCAAGCCGGGATGGGTGACCGCCGCGGCGGCGATCAGCAGCCCAAGCGGCGCCAGGGCGGCGTCGGCCAGGTACACGGAGGTCAGCAGCGGCAGCTGGACGCGTGGTCGGATGCCCTCCCCGATCGAGCACCGGGCCAGAGTGAAGGCCATGTCGAAGCCGATCTCCGCGACCAGCGCGGCCAGGTAGACCGGCCAGTGCGACCAGGAGAAATGCTGCGCGCCGGCCAGCACGATGACCAGCGCGGGGCCGATCGTGTACCAGGAGTCGGCAACGTAGGCGGGCACCATCGTGGCCTGGGTGCGCGCCCGGAGGACCTCGGGGAGCCGGCCGAGCAGCAGCGCCAGCGCTGCCACCAGGGGCACGAGCGGGGTCGGCAGCACGAACAGCGCGGGGACGAAGACGAGCATCGTCGGGGCCGTCCACCCGCCGGCGACCGGGAACTTGACCCTCTCCACGACAATCCAGACCGCGACCACGAGCACCAGGGTCGACACCGACAGCGACCGCTCCCAGGGTGCGATGACCGCCAGAGCGACGGCGGCGAGGACGAAGGCCGCAGCCGCGATGTCATTGACGACGCGCTCGCGCCGCCGGCGGACCCGGCGCGTCACCCGCTCCTGGCCGGCCAGGAGGAGGGCCTCGGCATCAGGGCTGTCGTAGGAATCGAGCTGCACGGCGGAGGATCGACCTCTCTTGCTCATCCCCAGTGCTGCGGGCCGACAGGGAGGTCGGCCACCGGGTCGCCGGACGGCGCGGCGAACCCCCGCAGCAGAGGATCTTAGAGCAACAATCCGCACAAGCAATGGCGCGAGCGGCCATCGCCGGGCGATGTTTTGCAGGAGAAAGCCCGACGAGCCAGCCCGTTCAGGGCAGCAGGTCGAGCCCGTCGGGCTTCCGCAGAGGAGGCGGATCAGCTGGACGAAAAGCGTGGCGAGGAATAGCCTGTTTGGACCCGAACCAGCTATCGGTAGGCCGCGATTTGGCCGATACGTGGTTGCTAGGTTCTAGCTATGGGCGCAATTGCTGATCCGCCACCCGAGATCCACCAGTCCTACGTCGATCCGACGCGTTTGACGTTCGTCTTCACGCCTAATGACGATGGGTGGGTCACCGCTCAGATCCAAGAGTTCCCCGCAGCAATCTCTCAGGGACCTACAGAGCATGAGGCGTGGAGGAACGCCCTCGACGCGCTTCACGACCTCACCCATGAGCCGACGCCAACCGAGCGCCTGATCTACACCATCCAGGCGCAGGCAGACCGAATCGCAGAACTCGCGGAACAAGTCAGAGAGCAACTCGGTCCCGTAGTTGATCGAACGAGCCGGTCCATTGCTGAAGCCTGGGAGCGCCATCAGCGCACGCGCGTCCACTGAGTGCGACGCACCGAGTTTGAGCGGTGGCTAACGCAGCACGGCGCGCAGTTCGTCCGTCATGGTGCCGGCACGACATTTGGGCGCGTGGCGACCGGCAGAGTTCGGTCCCGCGACACACGAAGATCAGACCTAATACCGCTCGCGACATCTGCAAGCAGCTGGGGATTCCGGCCCCTTAGCGAGCTAGCGTTCCAGCCTTGACCTCACCGCACGGATGCCTCGGTCATGGCGGGCAACGGATCCCACGCCGCGCGTCAGCAAAGCTGAAGCGCGGGTGAGCACACCCTTATCCGGGCCTCGCCCAGGACTCAGCCGGCGCCCAGATGCGCTGGGATCTCGTAGCCCTTGGCCCGGTCTCGGGCCGACGCCGGTGGGGGCAGGACCAACGTGCCGCGTGCGGCCGTCGCCGTGGTCATGCCGTGGGTGCGGATCCAGGTGACGGTCACCGGCGCGTACCGGAGCAGCGCGGCCCAGGTCGTCGGATCGAGGATTCCGGTGACGGGCAGCCCGTGCGCGGTCTGGAAGCTCTCGACCGCGGACTGTGTTTCGGAGCCGAACGAGCCGTCGATGGTCATCGGGCCGACGGCCCGGTAGAGATGCTCCTGGGCCCAGACGACCAGGTCCCCGCTCCAGATGCCGCCCTGGCCCCGAACGCTCAGGGTCGGCATCGTCGGATCGGTCGTGAAGCCCGAGAGGTTGCCGACCGGCTGGCTGACCGCCGTCCACCCCCGCCCAGATGCCTCCTGCCAGTCCCACCAGCTGACGCCGGAGGCGCCGTAGGCCCGCGACATCTGGCGAAAGCGCAGGATCTGGCCCGCCGGCGGGTTCCCGGCGACCTCGCCCAGGGGCTCGATCGGCCGCCCGTAGAGGGCGTTGAACTCGTACGTGTGGTCGTACACGGCATCAACGGTCGTCCCGATGTCGGGCCAGTACATCTGCGGGACGTTGTACTGAGCCCCGCCCGCCCCCAGGAAGACCGAGTACGGGAAGGACGGGTGGTAATCGACGTAGGGGAATCCGGCCAGCCCGACCGGGAAGCGCGCGCCGATCAGCTCCCGGAGCTTCTCGACGTACTCCTGGGCCTGGACGTACTTGCCCTGGTACTCGCTCTCGGCGTCGATCAGCAGGCAGTCGGCGCCCGCGCGGACCGCGGCCGCGCCGACCTCGGCTTCGAAGATCGGGTGGTTCCCGTAGACGTACTGCCAGGCGCAGACCTTGAGCCGGTCCGCGTGCAGCGCGGCCACGAGCTGCGGGTTGAACTGCGACCAGGCCTGGGTGCCGTCGCCGGCCTTGATCACCAGCGTGCTCAGCCCGTAGGTCCGGGCGGTATCGACGATCGAGGCGAGGTTCCCGCCGTCTGACTGCGAGACGTACCAGATCCACATCCCGCGCCCGGTGAGGGGCCCGGCCTCGTTCGGATGCGCGGCCGGCGGACGCTCAGCCGGCGGGCTCGGCGGCGGTGAGACCGATCCTCCACCGGAGGGCCCACTCGAGGTTCCGCCCCCGGCGCCGCCAGACGCGGCGCTCACCGCGCTCGTGAACGAGAGCGCGAGCGCAACCGAGATCCCCGCGGCCACGAGAAGCGAGATCGGGATCGCGCGGATCGCCGTGATCAGCAGGTGACGGAGCCGGTGTTGCCCCCAAGCCCTCAGGCCGCGCCCCACGCGCGTGTGAAGCATGCCGCGGGCCACGGTATTGGAAAACCCGCCGGCTGCGCGCAAGTTGCGCTGCAAACGGCCTGTATTCGGTCCCGGTCTCGCCTGTACGCGGCGGCCGTATGACACCCCCTGGGCCGCGCCCGCCAGGGCGTGAGTGACTCGCCTGACCTTTCACCCGTATTTCGTGCGAAAGTCGTCCGGAGTGCTCGCTGGACCAGGCCTGGCGCACGGTCGGGCCCTGGCGCACCAACTGCCGCCGCACCAGGTGCGCGGTACTTCCTTGTGAAGTTGCTCCGGGCCTACCCGCGGAGCCGGCGTCGGCCTAGGGCAGCTGGACGACCTGCCCGGCGTTGTTGACGTAGGACTGAGCCGGGGCCTGGGCGATCCGGACCGGGAACACGCCCCGGGGGATCGAGCCGTCGGGCAGCACCGCCCTGGCCTTGCCGTACTGGCTGGCGCTGATCTCCCAGGCGACGACGTGCCGGCCGGCCGCCACGGCCGTCACCCCCCACGTGAAGGTGACGCTGGCGCCGGGCTTCAGGGAGCCGCCCGCCCACGTGTTGGCCATGGCCGTGACGTAGGCGCCGGCGCCGCCGTTGACGCAGCTGTACCCGCACGGCCCGGGCGGCTTGTCCACGATCCAGACCTGGCGTGAGTGGCTGGCCAGGTCGGGCATGTCCAGATACTGGGCGAACGCCGCCACGCTCGTCCCCTGGCCGACGGGCGCGGGATACGTGCAGGTGACGTTGCAGATCGTGACCATCACGTCGGGGATCGTCTTGCGGCCGACGTTGCGGACCTTGATCACCAGCCGGGTGTGCTGGGCCAGGCGCTGGAAGGACGGGAAGCTGGCCAACGCGACCTGGACCGGGTAGAGGCCGCTCGGCTCATTGGCGTCCTGGGTCGACCCGCTGCCGCAGCCGGCGATGGCCAGAGCCCCGGCGAGAGCGCCGACCGCGAAGCTTCTCCGTGTCCCTCTCCTCATCAGCATGCACCGCCCAGGCCGCGTTCTCTCGGGCCCGGCGCGTGCTGAACATACCACCCTGTTTGACGCAGAACGCCAATTGTGCGGAGGTTATGCGCAGGTTCAGAGTTGTGTTAACGCGATCCCGTCCAATACGCTGTGGCGTCTAGCCGCGCGGGTGGCGCTGTTGCTCTACGGGAGGATTGTGATCAGTGGTCCGCGAAGTCTCTGAGCGAACCTTTTTGCCGGTCAAGGGCTTGCTGGAAGAGGTGGGGAACATGGTCATCCTCACCGGCAAGACGATCGTCGCCGCGGTCCGACCTCCGTATCCCTATGGCGCGGAGTTCGTCGGCCAGTTCATGTTTGCCCTGAAGCTGTGCTGGTTCCCGCTGCTGATCTCGACGGTCGCCTTCGGCTACGAGGCACCTGGGCTTCAAGCGGCGGACTTCCTGGTTCTGTTCGGCGCGCTGGATCGGCTCGGTGGTTTCTTCGTGCTCGCCTCGATCAGGGAGTTCGCGCCATTCGTGACCGCCGTGGTCCTCGCCGGCGTGGCGGGGACGGCGATCACGGCTGACCTGGGCGCCCGGAAGATCCGCGAGGAGCTCGATGCCCTCCAGGTGCTCGGCGTGGACCCGATCAAGAATCTCGTCGTTCCCCGGTTCCTGGCCCTGATGCTGGTCACCGGCCTGTTCGACATCTACGCGCTCCTGTTCGGCATTTTCGGCGGCGTCCTGGCCACGATCGTCAACCACGCGCCGCTGGGCCCGTTCTGGGCCACCTTCTTCAACAACACGTCGACCACCGACCTGTGGGGTTCGGTGCTGAAGACGACGATGTTCGGGGCGATCATCGCGATCGTCTGCTGTTACAAGGGGATGACCGCCTCGGGCGGCGCCGAGGGGGTCGGGCGAGCCGTCAACGAGGCGGTCGTGATCGCCTTCAACGGCATCTTCGCGTTCAACTACGCCTTCACCCAAACCCTGCTGGCCACCCACCCCGAGATCACCACGATCCCCAAGTGATGGCCGCCTCCTGATGCAAGAGCTCATCCTCACCCCCAAGGGCTGGGTCGAGACCTTCGGCGAGCTTGTCAAGTTCATCGCCCAGGTCTTCCGCGAGATCTTCGGTCTGCGGGTGTTCAGGTTCTTCGGCGAGGCCCTGCGCCAGGCCGGGATCCTGATCGTCGGCTCGACGCTCGTGATCTGGGGCCTGGTGTTCATCAGCGGCCTGGAGTGCGGCATCGAGGGGGCGTACTTCAACCGCTCGATCGGCGCTCCGGCGTACTCGGGCGTGTTCGCGGCCTGGTGCGACCTGAGGGAGATCGTCCCCCTGGCCTTCGGCTACATGATGGCGGCCAAGGTCGGCACCGGGATCGTGGCCGAGCTGGGGTCGATGCGGATCTCCGACGAGATCGATGCGCTCGAGGTGATGGGCATCAGCGGCATGACGTTCCTGTGCGCCACCCGCCTGCTCGCGGCCTGGATGGTGCTCCCGTTCGTCTACCTGTGCGCGATCGGCGCTGGCTTCTTCGCCAGCTGGCTCGCGGTCGTCGAGCAGATCGGCGACGTCTCCTCGGGAGGGTTCTTCCTGATCTTCTGGCAGTTCCAGAATCCGCCGGATCTCTTATACAGCGTGATCAAGGCCATGTCCGAGGCCACGTTGATCGTGCTCGTCGGCTGCTACTACGGCTACAACGCCAGCGGTGGGCCTGTCGGCGTCGGTACGGCGACCGCAAAGTCGATGGTGCTTAATATCGTTGGGGTGCACCTAATCGGGATGCTCGGAACGCAGCTGTTCTGGGGAGCCAACCCGAGGGCACCGATCGGAGGCTGAGAAGACATGAACGATAGAGACGATCAGGAACGCCAGGAGTCGACAACCCAAGCAGACGAGCCCGCCCCCGTGGGCCCAACGAACGACGAGCCGGCGTCGCGGTGGGCGCCTCCGGCCGAGGACCGGCAGGCCGACGCGCCCGCCGACGATAGCGGCGGACGGGGCGAGCGCGACGGCGGGCAGGACGGCGGAGGACAGGCAATGCCGTGGGAGCAGGGCGGTGCGGTGCGCCAGTCGCGGGCTCCCTCCTCGCGGGTCTCGGTGGTGGATGAGCAGCCGCCCCGGCCGGCGCCGCCACCGGGAGCGTCCGAGGACGAGTACAAGTGGCACAGCTATCGCGTGTACCCGTCGGGACAGCCGGACGCCGTGGAGTTCATCGACGTGTACAAGTCGTTCGGGCGCGCGCGGGTGCTGAGCGGCCTGAACATGGGCCTTCCGGAGGGGATGGTGTCGATGATCATCGGCCCGTCCGGGACGGGGAAGTCGGTGTGCATCAAGCACATGGTCGGACTGTTGTATCCCGATCAGGGCGACATCCTGGTTCACGGTGAGTCGGTGCCGTCGATGCCCGACGACGACCTGTTCGAGATGCGCAAGAAGTTCGGGTTGCTGTTCCAGGACGGGGCGCTGTTCGGGTCGATGAACGTGTTTGACAACGTCGCCTTCCCGCTGCGTCAGCACACCGAGAAGGGCGAGGACGAGATCGAGGACATCGTGATGCGCCGGCTGACCGAGGTCGGGCTGGCCGACGCGACGTTGAAGATGCCCAACGAGCTCTCGGGCGGGATGCGCAAGCGGGCCGGGTTCGCCCGGGCGCTGGTGCTCGAGCCCGACATCGTCCTGTTCGACGAGCCCGACTCGGGGCTGGATCCGGTGCGCACGGCGCTGCTCGGTGAGCTGATCCTCGAGATCCACCGCGACATGATGGAGGACGCCAAGGCCAAGCAGAAGGTGCATCTGCCCACCTTCTGCGTGATCACGCACGACATTCTCACCGCGCGTCGGGTGGCGGACTACATCAACGTGCTGTGGAAGGGCCGGATCGTCGAGGCCGGACCCTCGGAGGACATGCTCAACTCCGAGAACCCGTTCATCCGCCAGTTCCTCTCGGGCGAGTCCGAGGGACCGCTGTCGATGGACTGACGTCCGCCGCGCGCGGGTGTGACTAATCGCGGGCCCAACCGGCGATTAGCGCAAAGCCAACGTGCCGGAGTTAGCCTGATCACATGAGGGAGCGGTTCGAGGCCTTGGCCAACGCCGCTGCCAGGCGGCCCGTGCTGACGCTCGGCATCGTGCTCGCGCTCGCGCTCGGAGGCGGGTTGCTGGCGCTCGGGTTGAAGCCGGATGCCGGCAGCGACACGTTCGTGAGCAGCTCGTCCGCGAGCTACCGGGCGACGCAGAGCGACTACGACCACTTCGGCGGAGACGCCGTGGTCGTGTTGATCCGCGAGCGGCTCACCGACCTGGTCGAGACCAAGGACCTGGCCACGGTCAGCCAGCTCGAGGCGTGCCTGGCTGGGCAGACGCTGGTCGCCAACCAGAGCCTCGGGTCGTTCACTCCCGCGCCGGCGAGCGCGCAGCCGTACGGAGGGTGGGGTAGCCCGTGCGGGAAGCTGAGGCGGGCCAGGTACGTCCAGGTCGTCTACGGCCCCGGAACGTTCCTCAATCGGGCGGTGGCCGCGGTCAACGAGCAGGTCCAGGGGATGATCGCCTCGGCCAACCAGGCTGTCCAGCGCTACGCCAAGGCCGCCTACGAGCTCGCCCTGGCCCGGCACCTGACCAAGAAGCAGGCCACCCAGGCCGCGAGCGCGGCCGGTTCGCTCGAGTACCAGCAGCAGCTCGAGCAGCTCGAGCAGGTCTACCTGCAGTCGGGGATCTCCGGTACGCCGCGGATCGACGACCCACAGTTCATCCCCCAGATCGTGTTCGACCCGACCCGCGGGGTGGACCAGCCCAAGGCCCGGTTCTCCTATCTGTTCCCGACGGCGAGCTCGGCGTTGATTCAGGCCCGCCTCAAGCCGTCGCTCAGCTCGGCGCAGCAGGCGACGGCGATCTCGCTGATCCGCCAGGCCGTGAACATGCCCAGGTTCCGGCTCGGCTACCACGGGACCTACACGGTGAGCGGCGAGCCAGTGGTCATCAGCGCGCTGGCCTCCACGATCACCAGCTCGATCACGGTGCTGCTGGTCGGCGCCCTGCTGGTCATGGCGGTCACGCTGCTGATCGTCTTCCGCAGCCGTCTGCGCCTCCTGCCCCTGGCCATTGCCCTGGCCGCCGCGGGGATCACGTTCGGCGCGATCTCGCTGGTCGGTGGGTCGCTGACCATGGCCTCGATCGCCGTCCTTCCGATCCTTATCGGGCTGGCCGTCGACTATGCGATCCAATTCCAGTCCCGCGCCGAGGAGGCTCGCCATCAGCAATCGGGCCCGGGCGTGAGCGCCGACCGGGCTATCGCCCGTGCCGCCGCCGCCAGCGCGCCGACGATCGCCACCGCCGCGCTGGCCACGGCCACGGGCTTTCTGGTGCTCCAGCTCTCACCCGTGCCGATGGTCCGCGGCTTCGGGACGCTCCTGGTCGTCGGGATCGCGGTCGCTCTGGCCTGCGCGCTGACCGCCGGCGCGGCGGCCATGGCCCTCGCCGACCGGCATCGACTGCCGCGCTGGCGCGTGCCCGGGGTAATCGGTGCCTCGCTGCGAGGCGCCGGAGAGATTGTGACCGACGCCGGGCGCGGCCTGGGCCGGCGCGGCGCGGCACTGGGCTCACGGATCGGCCGCGGCCAGCGGCAGGCCGGGCACCGCGGACGCGTGGGGACGCCGGCGCGGATCGGAGCGATGGCCCGGACCGTCGTCGGCACGGCCGTCAACCAGCCCGGACGGGTCCTGGCCATTGGTGCGGCACTCGCGTTGATCGGCTGGGTGGCCAACAGCCAGACGCCGGTCCAGTCGGATGTGACCAAGCTCGTGCCCTCGAGCATGCCGGCGCTGCGCAACCTGCGCACGCTCGAGCGAATCACCGGCGTCTCCGGCGAGCTCGACGTGACCGTCCACGCGACCGATGTCGCCACCCCGAAGACGATCGGCTGGATGCTCCGCTACGAGGACAAGCTGCTGTCGCACTACGGCTACCTGGAGACGAAGGGCTGCGCCCGCGCGACCCTGTGTCCGGCCCTGTCACTACCCGACCTGTTCTGTTCGGGCTCGCAGAGCGCGAACGCCTGCAACTCGCTGACCTCCTCGTCGATCTCGACGCTGCTGGGGGCGGTCCCCAAGTACTTCTCCCAAGCGGTGATCACCCCGGACCACCACGATGCGACGCTGGCCTTCGGGATTCGACTCATGCCCCTGTCCCGCCAGCAGCGGGTGATCGACTACATGCGCTCGCAGCTTCACCCTCCGCCGGGCGTCACCGCGCAGCTGGCCGGGCTGCCCGTGCTGGCGGCAGAGGCGGACGCCGCGCTGTCGTCGGCCGGAAAGCGCCTGGAAACGCTCGTGGCCGGCCTCCTCGCCGTCGGGCTGGTGCTGTTCATCGTCTTCCGCAAGCCCGAGCGCGCGATCATCCCGCTGATCCCGATCGCGCTGGCCACCGGCTGGTCGGCGCTGATCCTGTTCCTCATCCGGATACCGCTCAATCCGATGTCGGCCGCGCTCGGGACCCTGGTCATCGCCATCTCCACGGAGTTCAGCGTCTTGCTGTCCGAGCGCTTCCGCCAGGAGCGCCGCGACGGCCACGATATGCACGAGGCGCTGGCGCGCACGTATCGTCACACCGGCGCCGCCGTGCTCGCCTCCGGGATCACCGCGATCGCCGGGTTCGGGGTGCTGATCCTGTCCAGCATCACCATGCTGCGCGACTTCGGGTTCGTGACGGTCATCGACCTGTCGGTCTCGCTCGCCGGCGTGCTCATCGTCCTGCCGGCGGTGCTGGCCGTCTCCGAGCGAGGGGAGCTCGCCGGCAGCCTGCGCCAGTTCGCGCGCCGGCGAGCGGACTGGCGGCCGCGGCTCCGGCGACGCCCGCGGGTGGCGTGAGCCCGCAGGGGCGAAGCCCCGGCGGCGACGGGGGCGCTCCACCGGATCCGCCCCACCGGCTCGACCCCGACCGGGCCGCCGCCTCGGCCTCGGGCCGCCTGGACCCGGACGCCGCCGCCGCCTCGGCCTCGGGCCGCCTGGACTCGGACGCTCCCGCCGCTCCGGCCTCGCGCCGCCTGGACCCCGACGTCGGCGCGGCCCGGGCCCGGCGCCGCTCCGCCCCCCGACCCCCGCCGCCGGTCATCGACACCCGGCGCTACCAGCGGATCATCGGCCTCATCGGCCTGACGCTGGTGATCGTGATCTCCGTGGCCTTCCTGACCACGCAGGGGACGGGGACGGCGGGCATTCCCGCCGGCCAGCGGCTGCATTTCTTCGCCGCGCCGCTGGCCGTCTCGACGTTGCAGGGCGACGCCAACCTGACCCCCCCGTGCACGCTGGCCCGGCACGACCCGCGCGCGCTGAACATCTGCCTCCTGGCCAAGCGAGCGCCGCTCGTCCTCGGCTTCTTCGTTACCAGCTCGAGCACCTGCGAGCGGCAGGTCAGCGCGATGCAGACGGTCTCGGCCGAGTTCCCGCCCAGCCAGGTCCAGTTCGCTGCGGTCGCGGTCAACACCAGCCACTCGGCGGCGCGCGCGGCCGTGCGCTCGCACCGGTGGACGATCCCGGTCGCCTACGACGCCGACGGCGCGGTCGGCCAGGTTTACGGCGTCGCGGTCTGCCCGATCGTCGAGCTGGCGTATCGTGGCGGCGTGGTCGCGCGCAGGCTGATCGGCGAGGACTGGACCTCGAGCGCGGCGCTGGGTGCGCAAGTGAGGGCGCTCGTGCGCGGATCGTGAGCAGCGATCTGGGCCCGGCCGCCGGGTTCGTCGAACCGAGGCTGGCGACCGAGTTCCCTGGGCTGCGGCTCAGCTGGGTGACCATCGAGCAGCGGTCCCGATCGAGCCCCCGCGCGGTCAGGCAGCGGCTGCGGACCCTGTCCAACCGGTTCCACGGGGCCAGCGTCGTGGCCATGCGCACCCAGCCCGTCCCGCACGCCTACCGGGCCTTCTTTCGCCAGATCGGACTCGACCCGGATGCCAGCAGGATCCCCAGCGAGGAGGCCGCCGTCGCCCGCCTGCTCCAGGGGGGCTTCAGCTCCCGCGGCCTGGTCGACGATGCGCTCCTGATCGCGCTCGTCGAGACCGGCGTTCCGGTCTGGGGGCTGAACGCCGACCGGCTCGACGCTGGCGGGCCGGGAATCCGCACGACGCTCGGCGGCGAGAAGTTCGGGACCACGGCCCACCGGCTCCCGGCCGGCCGCCTGGTCGTGGCTGACGCGCGCAACGTCCACGGAATGCTGTTCGGAGCCATCGCCCCCGGCCACGAGGTGGACGCGCGCACGAGACGGATCGCTCTGTTCACGGTCGGCGTGGACGGTGTCCCGGAGATCCACACGGAGGAGGCTCTGTGGTGTTGCACCGAGATCATCGGGACGGCTTAGGGGCGCGTCGGCGGTGCCTCATGTTCCGCGCCCAGCAGCGCCGGGCCCGACCGAGCGAAATCGGCGTTTTGCCCTGTACGACCGATGGTAAGCTTGACCCGTCCAAAGGAGGGCTGTGATGGATCTCCTCGAGCGGGAGATTGGCGGCGAGAAGGCATCGATAACCGCCGGAGCGCCGGCCGTTTCGGAGCGAGACGAGCTGCAGGCGCGCCGCTCCATGCGGATGCAGATCGCCCGGATGGAGAGGGAGCTTTCGCAGGCCTTCGTCACCGCCTACCCGATGGGCGGACTCCCGCACCGGTCCGACGGCGCTCGCCGCGACCCTCGTCTGCTCGATCTGGAGGGACTCGAGCGGGTCCGTGACGACCTGGCCGAGCGGCTGCACACCGCGCGCGTGACGATTGCCGAGCAGGCGGAGATCCAGGCCGCCCACCGCCTGCGTCTCGAGCGAATGCTCCTGGAGCCGGCCAAGTATCGCTTCGCCCGGGTGGCGTGCCGGGACCTGGGGGAGCCCGGGTGCGGCGTCTGGCAGGTCAGGCCTCGCTGCGGCCTGATCGGGATGCTGATGGGGTGGTGGCAGGTCAAGCTCTCCTCGGGCTGTCCGTTAGCCAGGGGCCGCGCTCGGATCGCGCGGCCCGTTCGAGTCACTACTTAGCGCAGCTATCCTGACCTCGGATGCGCGAGCTGCTGAGGACGGGCACCGGCGCGGCCCTGGTACTCGTGATCATGTTCACGGGCAGCCTGGTGCTGTGGATCGGAGCGCCGCTGCTGTGGCTGTGGGTCGGATCTCAGATCGAGGGCGCGACGGCGTCGATCGGGGCCGCGGTCGGAGCGACGTTCTTCGGAGCGGTGCTGACGATCATCTTCATCGCCGCCGTGCTGGCCAAGCTCTCGAACGTCTACCGGGCCAATTGCCTGTCCCGGGGGCGTGACGATCCCGGGCACTTCGTCCTCGAAGTGGTCCTGGTCGTGAGCGCGGGCCTGGCGCTGTTCGCGTTCGTGATCTGGTTCTTCTTCATTGCCGGTGCCGAGCCGCTCCCAATCGGCATCAAGTTCTAAAGGCCGCCCGCGATGTTCGCCTGGCCGAGGAACGCGACATCGTACGTTCCTCGGCCAGGTCGATAGAGCTAGGCGCCCACCAACTCGAACTGTGCGCGCTGGTGAGCCGCCCGGCAGCTCGTGAGCTGATCGGCGAGCAGCCGTCTCTGACGCTCGGTCAGCGCCCCGACGGGTTTGGTCTCGCTGATCTGGTTCCGCAGGAGGAACTTACGGCACCGCGTCACGCCCCAGTGCCGCTGACTCATGAGTAGATCCCCTACGGTCCAGCTCGTTGCCGCGCACGGAGGGTCGAGAATGACCTCCGCCGCCGACACGTCGCCATCCGCGATTCTTCGCTTGAGCTCTGCCCGTGCAAGCCTGATCTCGTTGGCTCGCTCAAGTGCTCGCAGTCGTTGCGGCTCGCGGGTCATGATGGCAGTCTCCGTCATGTACTTCTCTCTCCCTGCTTCCCGTCTTGGGAAGCGGACGATTTTTGCAACTCCCTTCCGAGCACGCAGCAGTCCGCGCTGCATCCCCGTGGGGTCCTCCTATTGGCCTCTGAGCCCCCGGCCGCTCAGTGCCGGATCTGCTCAGATGATGTCGCCCCTGACACGCAGATCCTCAATCCCCGAGACTCCACGCCGGTCGGTCGATCACCAAACGACGACGGAAAACCTACGTTACCCGGCTGGTAACAGCAACGACACAACTCTTCGGGCATGCGCTTAGAGCGTGTTTTTTGAGGTCCGGGCAGTTTGTGCATACGCGGACAAGCCGAAGTGAACATTTGGTGTGTTGGATGTCAACTCCGGCTTCAGGCCGGCGGCGCCGAAATCGTCCGGCCGCTGGGGTCATCCGCCGCCCGGCAGAGGGCCGTGCTCGGCCTCGAACTCGTGTTTGACCCGGGCCACCGTCTCGATCGCGCGATCGAGCGTGTCGTGGTCGTGGGTGGCCATCACGCTGGTGCGCAGCAGCGCCCCGCCGGGCGGGACGGCCGGGTGCAGGGCGACGTTGACGTACACGCCCGCGTCATAGAGCGCCTTCCACAGCAGCGCGGCCTTCCAGTCGTCGCCGACCACCACCGGGACCACCGGGGTGACCACCTCGGTTCCGTCGGTCAGCCTGGTTGGCTCCACCACCCGGAGCCCGAGGCCCCGCAGGCCGCTGTGCAGGTAGCGCGCGTTGTCCAGCACCCGGGCGAACAACGCCGGCCCCTCGGGCGAACGGCAGATGCGCAGCGCGGCCAGCGCCGCGCCCACGGCGGCCGGCACGGCCGCGGCCGTGAACATGAATGGCCGGGACTGGATCCTTAGGAACTCGACCACGTCCGCGGGCCCCGCGATCACGCCCCCACACGAGGCGAGCGACTTCGAGAAGGTCGCCATTCGAAGGTCGACCCGGTCCTCGACCCCGAGCAGCTCGCAGGTCCCGGCGCCCCGTGCTCCGAGGACGCCGAGGGCGTGGGCCTCGTCGACCATCACGCGCGCCCCGAACCGATCCGCGAGCTCGACGATCTCCCGTAGCGGGGCCACGTCGCCCTCCATCGAGAAGACGCCGTCGACCACGATCAGGACCCCGCCCCCGTCGCCGGCCGCCTTTTCGAGCGTGCGCTCCAGGCGGTCCAGGCGGTTGTGCCGGAACGCCCTGAGCTTGGCGCGGGACAGGATGCAGCCGTCGAGGATCGAGGCGTGGTCCCCCGAGTCCACGACGACCGTGTCGCTCGGTCCGAGAATCGTGCCCAGGGTCCCGACGTTGGCCTGATGCCCGGTGGTGAAGACCAGCGCGGC
This sequence comes from uncultured Solirubrobacterales bacterium, assembly GCA_963704385.1. Taxonomy (GTDB): domain Bacteria; phylum Actinomycetota; class Thermoleophilia; order Solirubrobacterales; family Solirubrobacteraceae; genus Palsa-465. The sequence continues at coordinate 821,650 of OY969904.1, read as the reverse complement.
CTCGGTGCCCAGCCACCGTGCGAACTCGTGCTCGAGCTCCAGGTGCAGGTCGATCGTGCCGTTCAGGAAGCGCGAGCCGGTGAGGCCCGTGCCGTACCGGTGCAGGGCGTCGAGTGCGCCCTGCTTTACCCGCTCGTCACCGGTCAGCCCGAGGTAGTTGTTCGAGCCGAGCATGATCCGCGGCTTGCCCTCCATCTCGACGATCGGCAGGGTCGGCCCCTCGAGCACCCGGAAGTACGGCACCAGGTCGAGCTCGCGCGCGGCCCGCAGCTGCTCCAGCCGCTCGTGCTCCCGGGCCTTGGCAAAGACGTCGATCGAAGTGCGCATCCGGCTGAGAATCGTATCGGCGGTCGCCGGGTGGCCGCTCGCGCTGGCACCATGTCGCCCGTGAGCGCCGAAGCCGAGCCCCGTCTAGAGGTCCGGGTCGAGGTCCGCCCGCGCTGGGTGTTCACGCTCCGGCGCCACAGCGGCCTCGACGGGCTTCTGCGGGTGCGTCGGGGCGTAGTCCACCGCCTCGTGCACGCCGACGAGCAGCCGGTGCTGGTCCGGGTCGCCCAGCTCGCGTCCGATCGGGTCCTGTTCGGCGCCCAGGCTCACAGCCGGGAGGCCGCGGAGTGGGGGATCGAGCGGATGCGGCTCGCGCTCGGGGTTGACCAGGATCTGCGCCCGTTCTACGAGCGCTTCCGGTTCGACCCGCTGATCGGCGCCTCGGTCCGCACCAATCCGGCCCTGCGTGTCGCGGGCAGGCCGGATCCGTTCGAGGCCCTGGTCTGGGCCATCTGCGAGCAGCTGATCGAGACCGAGCGCGCCGTGGCCATCCAGCGCCGGCTGGTCTGGAAGCTCGGGCGCCGCTGTCCGGCGTGCGGGATGCGCGACTCCCCGACGGCTGCGGTCATCGCCGCTCAGGCTCCGGCGCTGCTCGCGTCCCTGGATCTGGCCCCCTCACGGGCGCTCACCCTGGTGCGGGCGGCCAAGGAGGTGACCGCCGGCCGCGTCGACCTCCACAACCCCGACCACGAGTCCTCCTGGCGGCGACTGCGGGCGATCAGCGGCATTGGCAGTTGGACGATCCAGATGCTGGCGCTCACCGGCCAGGGGAGGCTGGACCAGCTTCCGGCCGGCGACCTGGCCTACCTGAAGTTCGTGGGCCGGCTTCGCAGCGGCGGCGATCCCCGGGCGCGCGCGACCGAGGATGAGGTGAGCGGGCTGTTCGCACCCTACGAGCCGTGGGCCGGGTTGGCCGGGCTGCACGCCCTGCGGTCAGGCGGGGTGATGATGGCCCCCGCGGCGGCGTAGCCGGCGGCCGCTCGGCGCACGCGCGCCGAGATCCCGCCCGTCTCGAATCGACGTCCCCCGTCAGCTTGCCCGCGGAGTTGGACGAGGTCGGTGGGCCGTCATCGAAGCTGTCGATCTTCCGACGCTTACTCGCCTCTCGCCCCCGGACGGTCGAGCGAGGTGCGGATAGGCGTCGCTTATCGACGCTGAGCCGCACCGTTTACGCCCAGCACGCTGCGGTGTGCGGGAAAGCGTCGCTGGCACCCCTCGGCAGCCTGCAGCCGGGCTCATCCGCTCACGAGGCGGATCTCGAGCGTCTCCCACGCCGCCCGGTCCAGCGCGGCGCGCATCTCCGCCTCGCTGGCGAACCGCGCCGCGAGGCGCCGCCCCTCGCAGCGCACGCTGACGCTGGGCCCCGCGAACGGCCACGGGTCCAGGTGGAACTCCACCCCGCCGCCAGCTCCGGTCAGCTCCAGGCCAGCCTCCCCGTCCTTGGTCGGCGCCCCCTTTGCCCTCGCCGACGGCCACCCCAGACATAGCGCGAGCGACAGGTAGTCCCAGGTCCAGAGCAGCATGCTGTTGCGCTCGATCCCGGCCTCGGTGGTGGCCGGGGCCGTTCGCGGGTCGGCTCGTAGGTCGGCGATCAGCTCGTCCTGGAACGAGCGCTGCTCGGCCAGGAAGCCGGCGATCGCCGTGGCCTCGAGTGGCGGCAGCGTGCCGAGGTCCCGACGCTCGTAGAGCCGCCATCCGTGCATGGAGACGAGCAGCGCGGCGTAGCGGCTCTGGGCGAGCAGGCCGCGCGGGCCCGCTCGCCACAGCTCGAGGTGAACGTCGAGCGGCATCTCGACGAACGAGCGCGGGAGCCGTGTGTCAGGGTTGTAGTACGGCTCAAGGTCCCGGGCGGCCCAGCCGATGTCGTGCTGCTCGGCGGCCAGACAGACCTCGTCGAACGGCGTGACCGGACCGAACGCCTCGTTGCCCCACGCCCGCGCCAGCTGTCCGGACACCCACGCGTGTGAGGGCTGCCCGATGGCCAGCACGCCCCGGTCGTCCTCGCGCAGCAGCACCCGTCAAGTCTCGCGTACCCGGAGCCTCTACGGTGTCAACCTTGTCGTCCGCGGGCAACATCGCCGAGCGCCGGCTGGTCCTCTTCATCGGCGCGGTCGTCTTCGTCGACACGATGTTCTACGCAGCGATCGCCCCCTTACTGCCGACGCTGGCCCATGAGCTGCGGCTGTCGAAGCTGTCGGCCGGGGTCATGACCGCGGGCTATCCGGCGGGCACCCTGATCGGGGCGATCCCCGGCGGGGTGCTGGCGGTTCGCGTCGGCCCGAAGCGAACCGTGTACACCGGCCTGGCTCTGCTCGCCGGATCGACGCTGGCCTTCGGGTTCCTGGACAGCACGATCGGGCTCGACCTGGCCCGCTTCGTGGAAGGGATCGGTGGCGCGTGCACGTGGGCCGGAGGGCTGGCGTGGATCGTCGTCGAGGCTCGCCCCGACCGCCGCGGCGGGCTGATCGGGAGCACACTGGCCGCGGCGATCGCCGGGTCCCTGTTCGGGCCGGTGATCGGCACGATTGCCGGCGGCATCGGACGCGGTCCAACCTTCAGCGCCGTCGTCGTGGTCTCGCTTGCCCTGATGGTCCAGGCCAGCCGTCTGCCGCTGGTGTACACCGCGTCGGGCCAGGGTTTCCGCCACGTCCGAGCAGCGATGCGCCGGCGGGGATTCGTCGTGGGAATGTGGCTGATGGCGCTGCCGGCCGTGGCCTCCGGCCTGGTCAACGTGCTCGGGCCCCTGCGGCTGCATCGCCTCGGCGCCGGGACCGCCGTGATCGGCGCGACGTACCTCGTGGCCGCCGTGGCCGAGGCGGCCATCAGTCCGTCGATCGGCAGGCTCTCCGACCGGCGCGGGCGGCTGGTGCCGGTGCGCTTCGGCCTGGCCGGCGCCGCCGCCACGATCGCGTGCTTCACCCTGCCTACCAGCCCGGCACCGCTGGCCGTGTTGCTGGTGGTCATCGCGGCGACCCTCGGAGCGTTCTGGGCACCGGCCATGGCCATGCTCACCGACGTCGCCGACAGCATGGGACTGGACCAGGCGCTCGCCGCCGCCCTCATGAACTTGGCCTGGGCGGGGGGTCAGGTCGTCGGCGCCGGCGGTGGCGGCGCGGTGGCCAAAGCCACCGGCGACGCCGTCCCCACCCTGGCGGTCGCCGGCCTGTGCGCGGCCACGCTCCTGGTGCTCGTGCGCCCACGCCGCGCGCTGCGGGTGGCCGCGGTCGCCCGCAGCGCCGAGTCTCACGGGCGGTAGCCGCCCCTAGAGCCCCTGGCCGGCCAGCTCCTCGTTGGTGGAGGCGTCAACGACGGCCGCGGGGTTGGTGATCAGGTGGTTGTTGAGCATCCACTGGCCGTAGGCGTTCCACTGCACCGGGTCCTGCCAGCCCCACGGATCGCTCGCGTCGGTCGGGAAGAAGGCGGGCAGGGTGGCGCGAACGGCGGCGTTCTGGAACTTCGGGTCGAGCCCCGGGTTGGCCTTGACGAGGTTGGCCACCCCGGCCGCCGGGTCGTTGCGGACCGATTCGTAGCCGCGGGCCAGAGCCTGGACGAAGCGACGGATCTCGTCCGGGTGATCCTCGAGCGTGCTCGCTCGCACCACCAGCACCAGCTCGTCGTAGGTCGGGACCCCGACCTGGTTCATGCGAATCACGTTCGGACGCTTGCCCATCTGCGCGAGCTCGATCGCCTCGTAGTTCCAGTAGGCCCCGAGGGTGGCGTCCACCCGGCCGGAGAGCATCGCCGGCACCAGGTTGTCGCCCACGTTGATCTCCTTGACCGAGCTCGCCGGAATCCCCGCGTGGGCCAGGATCGTCTCGAGGTAGGCATGCTGGTAGGGGATTCCGGCGTCGCCGACACGCTTGCCGCGCAGCTGCGCGACCGAGGTGATGTGCTTGGAGCCGATCGACACGATCGAGGTCAGCGGCTGCTGCACGATCGCCGCCACCGAGACGAGCGGCAGGTTCTGGTTGCGGGCCAGCAGGAGCTCGGGCTCATACGAGATCGCGGCGTCGACCCTGCCCGCCGCCAACAGCTCGAGCGGGCTGGCCGGATTGGAGGGCACCTCGACGTGAACGTCCAGACCGGCTTTGGCGAAGTCCCCGTCGGCCAGGGCCTGGTAGATCCCGACGTGATCGGCGTTCGGGAACCAGTCGAGCATCAGCGTCATCGATTGGGCACTGCTGGGCCCGGCGGTGACCGTCTCCTGCTTCTCGCCGCAGGCGGCGAGCAGCAGGCAGAGCAGGACGGCGAGGCCGGCGAGGCGTTTCATCAGGAGCGTTCTCCTCTGGGTTCGTAGGCCCACGGCAGCGCTAGCCGCTCGGCCACGGTCAGGAGCGCGAACAGCGCGATCGCGAACACCGAGAGAATCGCGACGGCGGCAAACGCGCGGGCGGTCAGCAGCTGCGGAATCGACACCTCGAACAGATACCCCAGTCCTGAGTTCGATCCGGCCTGCTCCGCGAACACGGCCCCGATGACCGCGACCACGACGGCGATCTTCGCCCCCGTGAACACGCCCGGCAGCGCCGCAGGAAGCTCGACGTGGCGGAAGATCCGCAGGCGCGAGGCATCGAAGGTGCGCATCAGCTTGATCAGCTCCGGGTCGACGGAGGCCAGCCCGGCCAGCGTCGTCACCACGATCGAGAAGAACGAGACCAGCGCGATCACCACCAGCTTGGGCAGGATCCCGAAACCCAGCCAGAGCACGAGCAGCGGAGCGATCATCGGGATCGGGATCGTCTGCGAGGCGATCAGCAGCGGGTAAACGGCGGGCCGCAGCGTCCGGCCCGAGAGGTGGAGCGCGACCGCGAACACGAGCCCGGCCACGGCGGCCACCGCGATCCCCAGCAACACCTCCTCGGCGGTCACCACGAAGTTGCTCCACAGCAGCGAGCGGTCGGTGTACAGCGCGCTCGCGACCTGGTGGGGCGGGGGCAGGATCAACGGATCGGCGCCCCCGAGATCGACGTACAGCTCCCAGGCGCCGATCAGTAAGGCCAGCAGCAGCAGCGGTCTCCAGACGCGCGAGAACGGTCTCACCGGTCGACCCCCATGAGGACCAGGGCGCGCTCGCGCAGCTCCACCACGGCCAGATCGGTCGCCCGACGGGGCCGGGGCAAGCCGACGGCCAGCTCGGCCACCGCCCGCCCCGGTCGGGGCGACATCACGACCACCCGGTCGGCGAGCACGACCGCCTCCTCGACGTCGTGGGTGACGAGCACCACCGTGCGCGGCGCGATCTCGAGCACGTGGCCGAGCCATCCCTGCATCTCGTGGCGCGTGATCGCGTCGAGCCCGGCGAACGGTTCGTCAAGCGCCAGCACGGGCTTGCCCGCGAGCAGCGTGCGCAGGAACGACACCCGCTGGCGCATGCCGCCCGAGAGCTGCGCGGGCCGCGTGCGCTCGAATCCAGCCAGGCCGAAGCGCTCGAGCCACGGCGCGGCCTCGCGGCGAGCCTGGTCGCGCGGGACGCCTCGGGCCCGGAGAGCCAGCGCCGCGTTGTCGGTCGCGCCCAGCCAGGGCAGCAGGACGTCGCGCTGCGGCATCAGCGCGGCCGGCGCGGCCCGGACCTCGCCCGCGTCAGGACGCTGCAGGCCGCAGATCAGCTCGAGCAGGGTGCTCTTTCCGCACCCGCTCGGGCCGACCACCGTCACCACCTCCTCCGGCTCGGCGCGCAGAGACATCCCGGCCAGGGCTTCGACCCTTCCCTGCCGGGTGGAAAACCCGCGGCTCACGGCCTCGACGCTGACGCCATCCAAGCCGTGAACGTCGCGAGGCTCCTTCTGGGGAGCCTCGATCATCACTGTTGCTCCCTCCGCGGGCATTACCCCACAGGTTCGAAGGGTCAGCGCCTGGGCCTCGGCTCGCGCCACTCGCGCGGCGCGCCTCGTGCAGGGCGCTATCTCAGCCGGCCTTCCCGCCAGCACCCCTGGTTTTCAGTTACGGCGTGATCCTAGCGCGAGCGCTCAAACGGCGATCCGGCCGGCCCGAACGCGCGCCGAGGCCGGCCCCGTCACGACGCCTCACTTGTGCTTCTTGGTGGGTGCTTTGGCCAGGTAGGTGTGGCCGGCGTGGAGGATGATGGTCTTGTGGAGGACGAGGTCCTGGACGCTGACGGTGTCTTTGATGGCGTGGATCTGGGTGCCGTTGCACTGGTCGGTGATGGTCCAGATGGTGCCCAGGACGGTGGCGGCGCCGTAGCGTCCGCTGGTGCGGAACTTGCCGTGCCCGCTGGCCCTCAGGGTCTGTAGGACCTTGCTCGAGAGCTTGGCGGTGTGGGCGCTGGGTTCGGTGGTGTCGGTGGCCTTGGCCTTGCAGCTGGCGTAGGTCGGGGCGCCGGGGAACGCCGCTTCGAGCAGGGACAGGGTGGCCAGGCCCTTGCTCGCTCCGGCGCGCTGCTGGGTGAGCCTGAACACGGCCCCGCCGAACGCGCCGGTCTGTGTCTTCTTGCCCTGGCCGGTTGCGCTGATCAGGTTGATCGTGCCGAGCCGCGCGTCGACTTCGGTGCCCGTTGGTAGCGCTCGCGCCTGGGTCAGCGGCACGAAGCCGCCGCCTGGCAGCTTGATCTGGACAAGCCCTGACACAACCGCCGCATCGAGCGTGCGGCCCAGCACTGGCGGCGGTGGGGCCGGAGCGGCTGGCGTCATGAACGTCTGATCGGGCCCGAACGTCGTCCCGGCGCTGTTGGTGGCCACCAGGCGAACGTGATAGAGCGCGTTCGGGACCAGCCCCGACACGGGGGTCGACACCACGTGCGGCGAGGAGTCAGACCCGACCTGCTGCACGGACGTGGAGTTCGTGTAGGTGGGGCCGGAGGTGCCGGGCGTCGTGTATCGCGAGTCCAGGCCGTACTGGAAGAACGCCGTCGTCGCCAGCCCGAGCGGGTTCACCGATCCTGAGAACGTCGCCGTCGAGCTGCTCGGCACGGCCGCCGTCGGGGTGAACACCACAGGCGCCAGCGCCACATACGCGAACTGGTCGGCCGGGCCGGTCGCGCTGGTGCCGCCCGGGGTGGTGACCGTCACGTCGACGGTTCCGGACCCCGGGGGCGAGGTCGCGGTGATCTGGGTCGCGCTGTTGACCGTGAACGTAGCGGCCGCGTTGCCGAAGCTCACGGCCGTGGCTCCGGTGAAGTTCGTGCCGGTGATCGCGACGCTCGTCCCGCCCACCGCTGGGCCGGTGGGCGGGTTTATACCGGTGACCGTCGGGGGCGATGGCGGGGGAGGCGGCGGTGCCTGGTAGGTGAACTGGTCGCTGGCGCTGACCTCGCTCGTCCCGGCTGGCGTGGTGACGGTCACGTCGACGGTGCCGGATCCGGCCGGTGAGGTGGCGGTGATCTGGGTCGCGGTGTCGACCGTGAACGAGCTGGCGGCGGTGGTGCCGAAGCTAACGGCCGAGGCGCCCGCGAGGTTCGTGCCGGTGATCGTCACGCTTGTCCCACCGCCAGCCGGACCGGAGGAGGGGCTGACTCGGGTGACGGTCGGCGCCGCGAAATACGCGTTCGACTGGACCGCGCTCGCGTTGTCGGACGTCGTTTCGACAGAGAGCGTGTCTGTGTTGCTGGTCACGGACGGGTTCGCGACCCCGTTGATCACGACGGACAGGACGTCCCCGGCGCTGACCGCGGCGTTGGTGAAGAAGACCGAGCACGTCACGGTCGCGGTCGCCGAGTTGTTGCAGGTCCCGACCTGAGTGTTCGTCGTGGTGTCGGTGATCGAGCTGCTCGTCTGGCTGTTGAGCCCGGTCCCCGTCGGGAAGGTGATCGTGACCGTGTCGGCCTGCCCGGTCGCCATCCCACCCGTGCCGGAGGTCGCGAACCCGACTGTGTACGTCACGCCGGTCGCCCCCGGGCTGGTGCTGCTCACCGAGGCCTGGACAGCCGAGACGCTGTTCGCCGTCGTGACGGCGTAGGTGTTGGAGGAGGCGACGGGGCTCGCGTTGTCGGAGGTGGTGGAGACCGACACGGTGTTGCCTGCCGCGGCCGAGGCTGGGTTGATGACCCCGTTGATCACGACGGACAGGACGTCCCCGGCGCTGACCGCGGCGTTGGTGAAGAAGACCGAGCACGTCACGGTCGCGGTCGCCGAGTTGTTGCAGGTCCCGACCTGAGTGTTGCTGTTGGTCACGTCGACGATCGAGCTGCTCTGCTGGCTGTTCAGCCCGGTCCCCGTCGGGAAGGTGATCGTGACCGTGTCGGCCTGCCCGGTCGCCATCCCACCCGTACCCGACGTCTTGAAGCCGACCGTGTAGCTCGCCCGCGCCGACGTCGCCGAGCTGATCCCCTGACTGACCGTCACGTTCGAGACGCTGTTCGCCGTCGTGACGGCGTAGGTGATGGAGGAGGCGACGGGGCTCGCGTTGTCGGAGGTGGTGGAGACCGACACGGTGTTGCCTGCCGCGGCCGAGGCTGGGTTGATGACCCCGTTGATCACGACGGACAGGACGTCCCCGGCGCTGACCGCGGCGTTGGTGAAGAAGACCGAGCACGTCACGGTCGCGGTCGCCGAGTTGTTGCAGGTCCCGACCTGAGTGTTGCTGTTGGTCACGTCGACGATCGAGCTGCTCTGCTGGCTGTTCAGCCCGGTCCCCGTCGGGAAGGTGATCGTGACCGTGTCGGCCTGCCCGGTCGCCATCCCACCCGTACCCGACGTCTTGAAGCCGACCGTGTAGCTCGCCCGCGCCGACGTCGCCGAGCTGATCCCCTGACTGACCGTCACGTTCGAGACGCTGTTCGCCGTCGTGACGGCGTAGGTGATGGAGGAGGCGACGGGGCTCGCGTTGTCGGAGGTGGTGGAGACCGACACGGTGTTGCCTGCCGCGGCCGAGGCTGGGTTGATGACCCCGTTGATCACGACGGACAGGACGTCCCCGGCGCTGACCGCGGCGTTGGTGAAGAAGACCGAGCACGTCACGGTCGCGGTCGCCGAGTTGTTGCAGGTCCCGACCTGAGTGTTGCTGTTGGTCACGTCGACGATCGAGCTGCTCTGCTGGCTGTTCAGCCCGGTCCCCGTCGGGAAGGTGATCGTGACCGTGTCGGCCTGCCCGGTCGCCATCCCACCCGTACCCGACGTCTTGAAGCCGACCGTGTAGCTCGCCCGCGCCGACGTCGCCGAGCTGATCCCCTGACTGACCGTCACGTTCGAGACGCTGTTCGCCGTCGTGACGGCGTAGGTGTTGGAGGAGGCGACGGGGCTCGCGTTGTCGGAGGTGGTGGAGACCGACACGGTGTTGCCTGCCGCGGCCGAGGCTGGGTTGATGACCCCGTTGATCACGACGGACAGGACGTCCCCGGCGCTGACCGCGGCGTTGGTGAAGAAGACCGAGCACGTCACGGTCGCGGTCGCCGAGTTGTTGCAGGTCCCGACCTGGGTGTTGCTGTTGGTCACGTCGACGATCGAGCTGCTCGTCTGGCTGTTCACCCCGGTCCCCGTCGGGAAGGTGATCGTGACCGTGTCGGCCTGCCCGGTCGCCATCCCACCCGTACCCGACGTCTTGAAGCCGACCGTGTAGCTCGCCCGCGCCGACGTCGCCGAGCTGATCCCCTGACTGACCGTCACGTTCGAGACGCTGTTCGCCAGGGTCACCGCGTACGTGTTCGAGGACTGCACGGCTCCTGGGTCGGCGGTCGTGGAGACCGACACCGTGTTGCCCGCCACGGCCGAAGCCGGGTTGATCACGCCATTGATCATGACCGAGACCGTGTCGCCAGACGTCACGGCGGCGGTAGTCGAGCAGTTGACCGTCGTAGTTGCGCTGTTGCTGCAGGTCCCGACCTGGGTGTTGCTGTTGGTCACGTCGACGATCGAGCTGCTCTGCTGGCTGTTCAGCCCGGTCCCCGTCGGGAAGTTGATCGTGACCGTGTCCCCGGCAGCCATTCCGCCGGTCGCCGTGAAGCCGACCGTGTAGCTCGCCCGCGCCGACGTCGCCGAGCTGATCCCCTGACTGACCATCACGTTCGAGACTGAGGCGCTTGCTCCCGGGGCGAGCATGAGCGTGCCGATCAGCACCGTGGCGGCGATGCCGGCGCGTCGAAGCCGCGCACCCGGGCTCCCGTGAAACAGTCTCATCAATCTCCCCTCATTCTGGGCTCCTATGGTCCCGTGGCCCCGCCGCCTGCGACACCACATCATTCGCCGCCGACACATTTCTGACCGAAGACGCCCGGGCCACCCTGCCGAAACCCACGAGCAGCATGAGCAGCGTGCCTGCGATCACCACTCCGGCGGACCGGATGTGCCGCCGACGCCACAGGTCTCCCATAAACACTGCCCCCAACGTTCCCCCTACTTGTGCTTGGTCGCTGGAGCTCGGGCCAGATAAGTGTGCCCTGCGTGCACGATGAGCGTCTTGTGCCGGACGAAGTCGGTCACCAGGACGGTGTCCGTAAATACCGTGATGAGCGTTCCGTCACAACGGTCTCTGACCCCCCAGACGGTGCCGAGGACGGTGGCGGCTCCGAAGCGTCCGCTCGTCCGGAACTTGCCGTGCCCGCTGGCTCGGAGCGTCTGCAGCACCCGGCTTGAGAGTCTGGCCTCATGGGCGCCGACCCCGTCGGTGTCGGCCGCCTTCCCCTTCTTGCAGCTGGCGTACGTCGGCGCGCCCGGGAACAGCCCCTCGAGCAGGGACAGGTTGGTCATCCCCTTGTTGGCGCCGCTGCGTTGCTGGGTGATCTTGAACAGGCTGCCGTTGAACGTGCCGGTCTGTGTCTTCCGCCTCTTGCCGGTCGCCGAGACAAGCTTGATCTTGCCCAGGCGGGCGTCGACCTCGGTGCCCGAGGGCAGGTTCCGGGCCTCGGTCAGAGGTATGAACCCGGGCCCTCCCGGGAGCCCTGAGCTTGACGTCGCGCGCGGCGCCAGGTCCGCGGCGTACAAGGGCGCGCCATGCGGCAGCTTCACCAGCACTAGCCCCGAGACCACGCTGACGTCGAAGGACTTGCCCAGCACGGGCGGCGGGGGTGGCGGGTCGGTGGGGGTGGTGAACGTCTGGTCCGGCCCGGTGCTGGTCCCGGCACCGTTCGTGGCGACCGTTCGCACGTGGTAGACGGTGTTGGGCAGCAGGTCGGCGACGGTCGTGGTCACGACGTGGTCTGAGAAATCGCCGGGCAGCGATTGGGGTGCGGTCGTGGAGCTGTAGGTGAACGGCGGCGATGTTCCACCTCGCGCCTGTCCTGTGTCCGCCGCGGGCAATGCCGGACCGTACTGGAACTGGACGGTCGTCCCCAGCCCGTTCGGGTCGACCGTCGCCGTGAACGCCGCGCTGGTCGAACTGATCACCGAGGGAGCGCCCGTCGTCACCAGCGCCGGCGTCGTCGTGTAGCCGAACCGGTCCGCCGCTCCTGTCGCGCTCGTCCCGCCGGGGGTGGTGACGATCACGTCGACGGTGCCCGACCCAGAGGGCGACGTCGTGATGATCGTGGTCGAGTTCACGACCGTGAACGTCGCCGCCGCGGAGCCGAACTTGACCGCGGTAGCGCCTGTGAGGCCGGCCCCGGTGATCGTCACCGGCGTGCCGCCGCCCGCCTGGCCCGAGGACGGGCTGAGCCCGGCAACGGACGGGGCCACCGTCGCGGTCGACGTGGCGGTTGCCGTGGCGCCACCCGCGTCGCTGATGGCCACCGTCACCGTGAACGTGCCCGAGGTCGAGTAGGTGTGCGTGCCGGTGACGACGAACCCACCGGAGCCGGGCGTGACCGTCCCGGACGAGCTGGTCCCGTCGCCCCAGTTGATCAGCGCCGCGTAGTCGGTCACGGTGCCGTTGGGATCCGCGTCGGTGAAGGCCGTGACCTGCCCGCTGAAGGAGACGCCGGCAGCGGCACTGAAATTGGTCGGGGTCGCGGTCAGTGGCGCGTCGGTGACCTTGACGTCGAAGGGGAGGGTCTCGGGGGAGCCGTCGCTGTTGAGGTAGTGGACGACTGCGTGGTAGATCCCTTCTTCGGCATAGGTGTGGGTGCCGGAGAGCTCGCGGGTGGTGGCGTTGAGGCTCCCGTTGGACTGGGGGGTGCCGTCGCCCCAGTCGATGGTGGGGGTCGTGCCCGTCTCGGGGGAGACGATGCCGATCACCTCGGTGAACTGCTCACCCTCCTGTGGTTGGAACAACTCGTAGGCGCCGATGTCGCACCCGGTGCCCTGCGGCCGGGCGACGCCGCGCTGGTCCAGGCCCGAGCAGCCGGTCGCGGTCTTCGGGATCGCGTCGACCGCCGGACTGCTCGCCGCGAGCGCGTACGTCTCGGTGTTCCCCCCGTTGTTCTGAAGACCGTTCAGGAACCCCGGACTGATGTTCTGCTGATCGCCCGTGGCAGTGAAGCCGCAGTCGGACGCCGTCTCGAGGTTGTAGCCCTTCGACCTGATCGTCCCCGGGCTCGTGCTGCCGCAGTCCGAGGGCGTGCCGGTGGCCGGAGTGTCCACCGTGTTGTCGGCCACGATCGAGTTCTCAACCGAGATCGCCCCGTTCGTGCTCAATAGGCCGCCGGCGTTGGTCTGGCTCGCCGTCGTGCCGCCGTCGTTGAAGACGACCGTCGAATTGAGGATCGTCGTGGTGTTGCTCGCGTCGCCCTCGCTTGTGATCCCGCCGCCCAGCGCCGCCGAGTTATCGGTGACGGTCGAGTTCTGAACCGACACCGTTCCCGCCGCGCTGGTCGCCGGATTGGGGCCAAGGTTGGCGATCCCGCCCGAATCGCCGGTGCCGTCACTGGTCGTGCTCATGTTCTCGTCCACCAGCGAACGCACCACAGTCAGCTTGCCACCGTCGTTGGCGATCCCGCCGCCCGATCCGGCTGTACCGTCCGCGATCTCATCCCCGGTCAGGGTCAGCGTGCCCTCGTTGCGGATATCCCCGCCGACCGACCCGTTGTTGGAGTTAGCCGTTCCGAAGAACATCGCCAACCCCGAGACCGAGACCGTCGGCGGTGTTGGCACGGCCGATTCCGGCACCTGAACGTCAAACACCCGGGAGGTCGAGGTCGTCGTTTCCTGGAAGATCTCGGTCGTGAGCGCGCTGGCCCCCACGATGTTCATACTCGCCGTCAGCGCCAGCGTCCCGTCCGTGAGGTCATAAAACCCGGCCGGCACATCGATCGTGTCCGCCGGGCTCGGCGCCGCGGCGTTCTCGTGCTCAACCAACTCCCGCAACGAACAACCCGTGGGGAACGTCGTACACGTCGCCCCCGGAGTCGTGTCCGCCGTCGACCCTACGGTCAGGGTAGCCGCCTGCGCCTCAGCCGCCAAACCGCACGCCGCGAGAACCACGCCGGCGACGGCCACCGTCACCCGACGGCAAATTCCCCCCGATGCGGTTATACGGATACGCAACTTGGCCCCAATCTCCCCAGATAGGTGCGCCGACGGGCTCAACGACCCGTTGGCTCCGATCGTACGGCCCACCTCGCCCAGGGTCAATGCCTTCAGCCCAAGAACACGACCACGAGTCGTGGGTTGCGGCGGGACTGGCTATTTGTGCTTGCCGGTGGGTGCTTTGGCCAGGTAGCTCTGGCCGGCGTGGAGGATGATCGTCTTGTGCAGGACGAGGTCCTGGACGCTGACGCTGTCCTTGATGGCGTGGATCAGGGTGCCGTTGCACTGGTCGGTGGTCGTCCACACGGTGCCCAGCACGGTGGCGGCGCCGTAGCGGCCGCTGGTACGGAACTTCCCGTGGCCGCTGGCCCTGAGGGTTTGGAGGACTTTGCTCGAGAGCTTGGCCGCCTGCGCGATCGGGCCGGTCACGTCGGCCGCCTTGCTTTTGCAGCTGGCGTATGTGGGGGCGTCGGCGAACGCGCTCTCGACCAGCGATAGGTTCGCGAGACCCTTGTTCTTGCCCGAACCTGCCTGAGTGACCTTGAAGATCGCGCCGCCGAACGTGCCGGTCTCGGTCTTCACCGCCGGCTTCTTCTTCTTCTTCTTTGACTTGCTCGCGTCCACCGCGACGCCTATGGATCCTTCGCTGAAGGTCAGCTTCAGGGTTCCGCCCAGCGCGTCGATCACGGTGTTCACCGGGATCTGGGTGACCTCGGTCAGCGGGATGAACACGCCGTTGATCTTGATCAGCACCAGTCCCGTGACGGGCGAGATGTTGAATGTCTTGCCGATCGTCGGGGTGGATGGCGGCGGCTCGCCGGGCGTCGAGAGTGTCTGCTGGGACCCGGTTATGCTCCCGGCGCTGTTGGTCGCGATCGCCTCGACCCGGTAGGTCGCGTTCGGCAGCAGGCCGGTCACGGTCGCGGTCACCACGTGGTTTGTGAAATCCGAGCCGACGAATGTGCTCGAGGTGCTGGAGCTGAACGTGAACGGCGTGTTCGGCAGCACTGGCCCGTATTTGAAGACGACGCTCGTGGGCAGCCCCTCTGGGTTGACGATCGCAGTGAACGTTGCCCCCGTCGGATTGCTCGCCGCCGGCTCACTGGGAGTCAGGGCCGGCGAAGTCGTGTAGCTGAAGTTGTCGGCGCTGCTGGTGGCGCTGGTCCCCCCGGCCGTGGTGACCGTGATGTCGACCGTTCCGGCCGCTTGGGCCGGGGAGGTCGCGGTGATCGACGTGGCCGTGTCGTTCGTGACCGCCCCGGCCGTGGACCCGAATTTCACGGCGGTGGCCCCGGACAGGTTGGTGCCGGTGATCGTGACCGACGTTCCGCCGCCCAGTGGCCCCGCGCTCGGGGAGACGCCGGTCACGGTCGGAGCGGGTGTGTAGGTGAACTGGTCCGCGGCGCTGCTGGCGCTGGTCCCGCCAGCGGTCGTGACCGTGACGTTGACGGCGCCGGCCGCTTGGGCCGGGGAGGTCGCGGTGATCGACGTCGCCGTGTCGTTCGTGACCGCCCCGGCCGTGGACCCGAACTTCACGGCAGTGGCGGACGCGAGGTTGGTGCCCGTGATCACGACCGACGTCCCGCCCCCCAGCGGCCCGGCGCTTGGCGAGACCGCCGTGACGGTCGGAACGGGCGTGTAGGCGAACTTGTCCGCCGCGCTGCTGGCGCTGGTCCCGCCAGCGGTCGTGACCGTGACGTTGACGGCGCCGGCCGCTTGGGCCGGTGAGGTCGCGGTGATCGACGTCGCCGTGTCGTTCGTGACCGACCCGGCCGTGGACCCGAACTTCACGGCGGTGGCCCCGGACAGGTTGGTGCCGGTGATCGTGACCGACGTCCCACCGCCCAGTGGCCCCGCGCTCGGGGAGACGCCGGTCACGGTCGGAGCGGGTGTGTAGGTGAACTGGTCCGCGGCGCTGGTGGCGCTGGTCCCGCCGGCCGTCGTAACCCTCACGTCGACGGTTCCGGCGGCCTCGGCGGGGGAGGTCGCGGTGATCGACGTCGCCGTGTCGTTCGTGACCGCCCCCGCGGTGGACCCGAACTTGACCGCGGTGGCCCCGGCCAGGTTGGTGCCGGTGATCGTCACTGACGTCCCGCCGCCCAGCGGCCCCGCCGACGGGGAAACACCCGTCACCGTCGGAGCCGGCGTGTAGGCGAACTGGTCCGCCGCGCTGGTGGCGCTCGTTCCGCCCGGGGTGGTGACCGTGACGTTGACCGTTCCGGCCGCTTGGGCCGGGGAGGTCGCGGTGATCGACGTCGCCGTGTCGTTCGTGACCGCCCCCGGGGTGGACCCGAACTTGACCGCGGTGGCCCCGGCCAGGTTGGTGCCGGTGATCGTGACCGACGTTCCGCCGCCCAGTGGCCCCGCGCTCGGGGAGACGCCGGTCACGGTCGGAGCGGGTGTGTAGGTGAACTGGTCCGCGGCGCTGGTCGCGCTGGTCCCGCCAGCGGTCGTGACCGTGACGTTGACGGCGCCGGCCGCTTGGGCCGGGGAGGTCGCGGTGATCGACGTGGCCGTGTCGTTCGTGACCGCCCCGGCCGTGGACCCGAATTTCACGGCGGTGGCCCCGGACAGGTTGGTGCCGGTGATCGTGACCGACGTTCCGCCGCCCAGTGGCCCCGCGCTCGGGGAGACGCCGGTCACGGTCGGAGCGGGTGTGTAGGTGAACTGGTCCGCGGCGCTGCTGGCGCTGGTCCCGCCAGCGGTCGTGACCGTGACGTTGACGGCGCCGGCCGCTTGGGCCGGGGAGGTCGCGGTGATCGACGTCGCCGTGTCGTTCGTGACCGCCCCGGCCGTGGACCCGAATTTCACCGCGGTGGCCCCGGCCAGGTTGGTGCCGGTGATCGTCACCGACGTTCCGCCGCCCAGCGGCCCCGCCGACGGGGAAACACCCGTCACCGTCGGAGCCGGCGTGTAGGCGAACTGGTCCGCGGCGCTGGTGGCGCTCGTTCCGCCGGCCGTCGTAACCCTCACGTCGACGGTTCCGGCGGCCTCGGCGGGGGAGGTCGCGGTGATCGACGTCGCCGTGTCGTTCGTGACCGACCCGGCCGTGGACCCGAACTTGACCGCGGTCGCGCCGCCCAGGTTCGTCCCCGTGATCGTCACCGACGTCCCACCGGCCAACGGCCCCGCGGTCGGGGAGATCGCGGTGACGGTCGGCGCCGGTGTGTAGGTGTACTTGTCCGCGGCGCCGGTCGCGCTCGTCCCCCCGGCCGTCGTGACTCTCACGTCGACCGTGCCGGCGGCCTCGGCCGGGGAGGTCGCGGTGATCGACGTCGCCGTGTCGTTCGTGACCGACCCCGCGGTCGACCCGAACTTGACCGCGGTCGCGCCGCCCAGGTTCGTCCCCGTGATCGTCACCGACGTCCCACCGGCCAGCGGCCCCGCGCTCGGGGAAACTCCGGTCACCGTGGGCGCCGCCACGTACGTATAACTGCCGCTGGCGGTCCCGCCCGCGGCGCCCAGGGTCACGCTGACCGTCCCGGCCGACTCGGGCGGGACGACTGCGGTGATTGCGTCGTCGTTGTTGATCGTGAACGAGGTCGCAGCCGTGGAGCCGAACTTCACGCTGGCCACGTCGGACAAGCCGCTCCCGTTGATCACCACCGAATTGCCGCCGGCGGTGGGGCCACTCGAGGGGTTGAGCGACGTCACGGCGGGGGCCACCGTGCCGAGGAAGCCGTTGCCGACGTCGTCGACGGCAAGGCACTCGTCGATGTTGTTGCACGAGATCGCGTAGAGCGAGTTAGCCTCGGGGATCGACGTGGTCGTCCAGGCCCCGGCAGCGGTCGGATTGCCTTGCAACGCGCGACCGGCGGAATCGACGGCAATGCACTCGCTCGTGCTCGGGCACGCGATCGCCTCCAGGTCGCCGTTCTCGATCAGGACCGGACTGAACGATCCCAGCGACTGTGGATTGATCGTGACCTGGTAGCCCGAGGTGTCGACGATCGTGCACTGGGAAGCGGCTGGGCAGGCGATGCCGGTTGGGGAGCGGCCCGAGTCGGCCGCGCCGCTGGCCGTGACGCTCCCCGTCTGCGGGTTGAAGATGATCGCGTTACCGAGGGTGTCGACCGCCGCGCACTCGGTGATGCTCGGGCAGTCGACGCTGTCGAGGTCGGTGGTCCCGTCGATCGAGACGGCCGAGGGTGTGCCCGGGGACTGTGGGTTGAACGTGATCTCGTTGCCGTCATTGTCGACCGTCGTGCACTGGGTCTTCGACGGGCACGAGACGGCGTTCAGGTCGTTGGTGTTGTTCTCCACCGTGATGGGCGAGACCGACCCCGGCGAGATCGGGTTGAACGTCTCCTCGTAGGGGTCGGACGGCGCGTTGGAGATCGATGTGCACTGGCTCGTCAGCGGGCAAGCGACGCCGGAGGCGAAGTCGCCGGAGTTGGAGTCGATCTTGACCGGGCTGGGCGTGCTCGGACTGGTGGGGTCCAACGTGACCTCGTTCGCCGTCCCGTCGACCGCCGTGCACTGGTTGATGGCAGGGCAGGAGACGGCCTCGAGGACGCCCTTCGTATCGATCGAGACGGGGGTTGGGGTGCCGACGTTGGTCGGGTTGAACGTGACCTCGTCGCCCGAGTAGTCGTCGACGAAGACGCAAGTGCCGGTCGCCGGGCAGGCGATCGTGGCCGGACTGCCGCTGTAGACCTGGGTCGGGCTGACGGCCGCCGGGGAGAGCGGGTTGTACGTGACCGCGTAGTCGCCCGACATCGCCGTGCACTGCGTCGAGCTCGGGCACGAGAGGCGGTAGAGGAAGTTGGCGTTCGCGTTCGTGTCGATCGTGGTCGGTTGCAGCGAGGAGCCATTGCTTGCGGTGGACGGGTCGAACTCGACCTCGCCGCCGCCGCCGTCGACGATCGAGCATTCGTTCGTGGCGTAGCACGCGACCGCCTCGGTGACGTAGTCCGATACGTAGTTCAGCGTGATGACGCTGCTCAGCGTGGTCGGATCGAAGACCTCGACGCCCTGGTTGCTGTCGAGCGCGACGCACAGGCTGGCCGACGGGCACGAGACGCTGAAAGCCGAGTAGCCGGTGATCGCGCCGGCCTTCGACACGCCGCCGGTCTGCGGGTTGAACGTGACCTCGTCGGCGCCGCCGACGGCCGTGCACTGGGTCGTCGTGCCCGGCGAGCACGAGATGGAGGAGAACTGGGTTCCGGCCTCGAGCGTCGCGCGGCTCGGGGTTGCCGGCGACTGCGGGTTGAACGTCAACTCGTTGCCGCTCAGATCGAGGCCCGTGCACTGCGTGGTCGACGAGCAGGCGAGCTGATAGAGCCCGTCGCCGGGGGAGATCGTGACCGGGTTGGCTCCGGCCGCCGAGGTGGGATTGAACCTCACCTCCGTTCCGTCGTCACCGACCGAGACGCACTCGCCCGACGAGGGACACGCCAGCGCCCGCTGATAGCCCGGGCTGCTGCGGTCGATCGCCGTCGGCCCCGTCCACGAGAGGGTCGCCGCTCGCCCCGCCGGCGCGAGCGCGAGCAACAGCCCGAGGACGCCGATGGGGAGCAGCCATCGACACCGCAAGCGAGTCCGCCCAACAAGAACAGCCGCCACCCGTGCTGCCGGTCCCAGCATTGCGTCAGCGTCCCCAATCGGCTTGTGCCTGGGCCATCTGCGTACCTTGACCAGGAATGTTTGACGCGGGGCACCTGCGGCGAGGAGGGCGGAAGGCCGTCTCACGAACCTCCCCCGCCGCTATTTGTGCTTGCCCGTTGGTGCCTTGGCGAGGTAGCTCTGGCCGGGGTGGAGGGTGATCGTCTTGTGCAGGACGAGGTCCTGGACGAGCACCTTGTCCTTGATGTCGTGGATTAGGGTGCCGTTGCATTGGTCGGTGATTGTCCAGACGGTGCCCAGGACCGTGGCGGCGCCGTAGCGTCCGCTGGTGCGGTACTTGCCGTGGCCGCTGGCCTTCAGGGTCTGCAGGACCTTGCTCGAGAGCTTGGCCGCCTGGGCGCTGGGGCCGGTGACGTCGGCGGCCTTGCCTTTGCAGCTGGCAAAGGTGGGCGCGCCCTTGAACGCGCTTTCGAGCAGCGACACCGTGGCCAGGCCCTTGCTCGATCCGTGGGTGCCCTGGGAGAACTTGAAGATGCTGCCGCCGAAGTTGGCGGTCTGCGTCTTGTGGCCCTTGCCGGTGGCGGTCACGATCTTGATCGTCCCCAGCCGAGCATCAACCTTGGTACCCGCGGGCAACTGTCGCGCCTGGGTCAACGGGATGTACCCCGTACCCGGCTTGGCCGTTGCGTTCGGGAGCAGGTGGGCGTCCCTGGCCCCGCCGCCGGGCAGGAGGATGAACACCAGTCCCGATACGACCGAGGCGTCGAACGACTTGCCCAGGACCGGCGGTCCTGGCGGCGCCAGAGCCGGGGTCGTGAACGTCTGATCAGGTCCAAACGTCGTGCCGGCGCCGTTGGTGGCGACCAGCCGGACGTGATAGAGCGCGTTTGGCACCAGCCCCGAGACACTCGCCGTCACGAACTGGGCACTGAAACTAGACCCGAGCGATTGAACGGGGGTCGTGTTCGTGTAGTTCGGGCCCGACGCGCCCTGCTGGGTGTACTTCAGGTCCAGCCCGTACTCGAAGTACGCGGTCGTCGCCGACCCCCCGGGGACCACGGTCCCGGAGAACGAGGCGGCGCCGGCCGTAACCGTCGGCGGGGTCGTCGTGATGGTCGAGCCTCCGCCGACGATGATCGCCGAGCCGGTCGGCGGCTCCTCGAGGCTGAAGTACGTCGACTGCCCGGGCGGGATGGCCGGCGAGAAGTTGACCACCCCGCTGCTCGTGTCGGCCGACACGTTCGAGAACCAGCTTGTCGGCCCCTCGTAGCCGTTCTGCGAGCTGCCGGTAATCGCGCCAGGCTCGACGTAGCCGGCCGGCTGTCCCGGCGGGGGCGGGAAGGAGCAGGTCGAGTCCATCGTGCAGCCCGCAGGGTAGGTGCAGCCGGCGGGGAACGGCGCGGCACCGGGATTGCAGAGCCCGTCGCCGTCGAAGCCGAACAGGTCCGAGCTGGGGACGGAGAGCGGCAGCGACGAGACCGGCGCGGACGAGTTGTTCTGGACGCCGATCAGCGCGTCGTCGGAGGACTCATACGGTCCCTGGTTCGCATCCTCCTCGACGACCGGGGCGCCGCTGGTGTTGACGATGATCAGGAACTGGCAACCGTTGTTGGCATCGACCGGCGGGCATTGCGTGAACTGCGGCGGCGCGTGGGCCACGGTCGCGGTGCTGAAGGTCTCTGCCGTAGACGGGGGTGGGGCTTGGCTGGGGTCGCCACCCTGATTGGTGTCGGTGATGTTGACATCGATCGAGTAGGAGCCCCCGGTCGCGTACGTGTGCGTGCCGTTGACGAAGAAGCCGCCGGCCGGGTTCACGCTGATCGTGACGGCCTGGCCGTCGGCCGGGGAGCTGGTCGTCCCGTCGCCCCAGTTGATCGTGGCGCTGTAATCCGAGGTGCCGGTCCCGCTCTGTGCGTCGGTGAACGAGGCCACCGAGCCGCTGAATGACTGGGTCGCGGTGGGGGTGATCGTGAGCGAATTGGCCGTCAAAGGTTGATCCGCGACGTCGGCGGTGAGCGAATCAATGGTTCCGCCGGTGGCGCAGTTTCCGCCCGTGATCTTGACCTCGGCGCCGGTCGTGCTGTCGAAGACGCCCGCCTTCGTGTAAGTGTGCGTGCCGCTCCACTCGCCACTGCTGAGCGTGCCGCGCGAAGTCGGGGAGCCGTCGCCCCAGTTGATCGTGGCGGCCGTGCCGGCGCACGTGGGTGAAGTTTCGACCACGCCGGAAAAGCTCTGGCCTTCGGTCGGGCTGATCGTGTCCGCCAGTGCCGGCGCTGCGATGAACGCCAGCAGCGCAAACGCGCCAACGATCGCAGCGACCCAGCGCATCAGCCAGTTAGACCCTGCTGTCATTTCACTCCACCCCCAAGTGGCTCGCGATTCGAACTGTGCGGCTCGCCGGTCCCGAGCGAGGCGGACGTTACAGCAAGGCCAGGAGGGAAGCAAGCGCCCGCAGGCGGCCTCAGCCGAGCCTCGTCATGCCGAGGCTCGTGAACGAGTTCGGCGTGACGTCGAGCGCCTTGACCGCGAGGTCGGCAAAGAGCGCGGCGGGTTCGAGATCGTCCTCGCGATACCCGCGCCCGTCGCGGCGGTCGACGATCGTGAGCACACCGATCGGCCGGCCGGCGCGCTCGAGCGGCACGAGGAGCATCGTGTAGGGCACGTATCCGGTTCCCTCGGCGATCCTGGTCGCCCACCGCGGGTCGTTGCGGGTCTGCGGGACCGCCTCGGGCGTGCCAGTGCTGACGACGGCGCCGGCGATGCCGGTGCCCGGCGGGAGGCGGACGCCGACGATCTCCCGGGCGCCGGCGCCCCAGGCGCTCTGGTAGACCAGCTCGCCCGTGGTCTCGTCGACGAGGGAGATCGAGGCCGCGGCGGCCCCGAACACGCCGGCGGCGGTGTGCACGACGGCCTCCATGAGGCCCCGGGACGCATCGGGATCGTCGATCGAGACGGCAAGCGAGACACCGGTCTCGGTCCGCAGCGGGGCGCCGAGCGCCTTGGCGAAGGCGGCCACCGAGGCCACGCGGCGTTCGGGTATCAGCTCCAGGCCGGCGGCGATGGTGCGCTCGAGCTCGGGCGGCACGTCGGACGAGATGCTCGACAGCTTCGTCTGGTCGGCGTACACGGGCGGACGACCGGCGATCAGGGTCCACAGGGTCGCGGCGACGCTGAACACGTCGCTGCGGGGCGAGACGGCACCACCGGCGAAGACCTCCGGGGCCATGAACCGCGGCGTGCCGATGCCCACCGTTCCCTGCTGTTCCTCCTCGTCCAAGAGCCGGGCGATCCCGAAGTCGACCAGCGTGATCCCTTGCTCGGTGAGGATGATGTTCTGCGGCTTGACGTCCCGGTGCACGATCTGCTGGCTATGGATGTAATGCAGGGCGTCGCAGGTCTGCCGGACGTACTCGACCGACTGCTCGACCGGTAGCCCGGGTTGACCTCGTTGCTTGAGTAGCACCCCAAGGTCCATTCCGCGCACCAGGTCCATGACCAGGTACTGGCCGCTCGGGGTCGCGAAGTGGTCGATGATCTTGACGATTCGCGGGTGTTCGAGGCTGGACAGGAGCCGGGCCTCGACCTCGAACCGCTGATCGTTATGCGGGTTGGTCGACTGCTTGAGCGCAACCTCGGTGTCGCTCTCGAGGTCCATGGCGCGGTACACGGCGCCCATCGCGCCCGCTGAGATCGGCTCCAGCACCCGATAGCGGTCGCGCAGGGTGCGACCGAGAACCTGCGATGGCGTCCTCGGCTCGTCCGACGGATTGGACGGTGCAACCCCTTCAGCTTGCTCTTGCAGCATCAGCTAAAAAACCCCGCTACCCCTGCTGGCATTATTCACTGGCCCGCCCAGACAGTGTAGCCGAGCCCTGGACAGGTCCGCAAGGCGCGCGAGGCGAGCCACGCGGGTAGTGCACGCGCGTTCTGGGACCCTGGAAACCGGGGTCCGAAGTGCGCGCCGCTGGGCTGGAAAACCCCCGGATCAGGTCGGCGGACGTGCCCGCGAGCGCGTGGTCTGGTCCCGCTCGACGCTGTCCCGGTCGCCGTCGGGGCTTCCGTCGGGCGAAAACGTGTGTGACGAGGCCGTGGCCAGCGCGCGCGAGGCATCGACCATCAGCTCGGACGCGGAGCCAAATCGGGCCTCGGGATCCTTGGCCATCGCGCGGGCGATCACCTCATCCATCGCGGCCGGCAGGTCCGGGCGTCGCTCGCTGACGCTCGGGGGAGGCTGGAGCATGTGAGCGTGAAGCACGGCCGCCTCGTTGGGCTTCGGAAACGGGACCTCGCCGGTCAGGCACTCGAACAGAACTCCAGCCAGCGCGTAAGAATCGCTGGCTGCGGTGGGCGGCTCGCCCTGGATCTGCTCGGGCGCGACGTAGTCGATCGTCCCGATGAACTGGCCCGTTCCGGTCAGGCGGGCGTCGTCGGGAGCCTTGATCAGCCCGAAGTCGGCCAGGTAGGCATGATCGCTCGTGTCGATCAGGATGTTCTGGGGCTTGATGTCGCGGTGGATCAGCCCCTGGGCGTGGGCCGCGTCCAGCGCCTGGGCGACCTGGGCGAGCAGGCGGATGCTCCGGCGTGGATCGAGCTGGTGAGTCTGGATCAGCGCCTTGAGTGTCGGCCCGTCGATCAGCCGCATGGCCAGAAACAGTCCACTCTCGGTCTGTCCGGCCTCGTACACGGGCACGATGTGATCGTGATCCAGGCCGGCCTGGAGCCGTCCCTCGCGCTCGAAGCGGGTGCGAAAGCCGACGTCCTCGCTGAGGCTCGGGAGAGAGGACCTTCAGCGCGACGATTCGCCCCAGCGACAACTGGGTCGCGCGGTAGACGGCAGACATCCCCCCTTCGCCGAGCACGCCGTCAATCCGGTACCCGGCAACGATCGTGCCGCTTGGAAGCACAGCGGTGAGTCTAGCCTCCCACCGGCGGCGATCGGGGTGGTAGGCCCAGGCGCTATTCGGCCGCGCGGATCTCGGTATGCTCAGGAAATCCGCACGCGACCCTCCTCAGTGGGCAATGAGCACCGGCTCGTCTGACGGCGATCCTCTGATCGGCACCGACATCGGCGGCTATCACGTCGACGGCCTGCTGGGCCAAGGAGGGATGGGCAAGGTCTACAGGGCGACCGGCCCGGACGATACGAAGGTTGCGCTGAAGCTCGTCAAGGAGGACTACGCGCGCGATGAGACCTTCCGGCGCCGCTTCAGCAGAGAGGCCCGCATCGCCCAGACGGTCAAGCACCCGAACGTCGTCCCGGTGGTCGCAACGGGCGAGCAGGACGGGATCCCGTACATGGCCCAGCAGTTCATCGATGGCGAGTCGCTCGATGACAAGCTCAAGCGGGACGGTCCCCTCGACATGGCCACGGCGGTACGGATGTGCACGGACGTG
Source organism: uncultured Solirubrobacterales bacterium (assembly GCA_963704385.1). Lineage (GTDB taxonomy): Bacteria > Actinomycetota > Thermoleophilia > Solirubrobacterales > Solirubrobacteraceae > Palsa-465. Next base: position 797,075 of record OY969904.1, on the reverse strand, counting down.
GCCGCTGGGCTGGAGGCGCTGTGGGCCGCGGGAATGGTCCACCGCGACATCAAGCCGGCCAACATCCTGATCTCGGCCGAGAACGGCCAGTTCTACATCACCGATTTCGGCCTGGCCAAGGACACCCAGGGAAGCCTGCTCACCCTGCCGGGTCAGGCGCTGGGGTCGATGGACTACATGGCGCCTGAGCAGATTCGCGGGGAGGAGGTCAGTGCGGCCACCGACATCTACGCCCTCGGCTGCGTCATGTACGAGTGCATGTGCGGCCAGCCGCCGTTCGCGGAGGTCCAGGGCATGCGGATCCTGTGGGCCCACCTCCAGGACGAGCCGATGGATCCGTGCCAACGGCGCGCCGACCTCTCGCCCGATTTCGCAAAGGCACTGATGACCGCGCTGGCCAAGGACCGTGACCAGCGGCCCGCCCGCGCCGGCGAGTACGCGCAGATGCTGGCCGAGGCCGCGGGATCCTCGAGTCCGTCGCCTCCTCCGCCCTCTCCCTCTCCACCCCCGTCCTCACCCGGCGAGGACGTGCGCCGGGCCGAGACTCAGGCGTCCGACGCGGGCGACGACATCCGCCGGGCCGAGACCCAGGTCTCGGACACGGGTCCGTAGCGCAACCGGCGAGCCCTACTGCCAGAGCACGGCGAACACGTCGTGCTCGCCGTGTAGGCCCTTGAAGTGATACTCACCGCGGGGCTCGAAGGAGAAGGTGGGGTCGCTCTCGGTGTACTGCTTGAGCGACGAGGAGACCAGGATCTCTCCGCCCTTGGCCTGCGCGGCGATCCGGGCGGCCAGAACGACATTGCGGCCCAGTAGCTGATCGGGGTTGGCGATCACGAAGCCCGAGTGGACACCGACGCGGACCGCCGGGGCGGGGTCCACGGCGGACGCGCCCGCGGCCATGCCCGAGAACGTCCGCTGGAGGTCGACCGCCGCGTGCAGACCGGCGTGAGCGCTGTTGAACGAGGCCAGGAAGCCGTCGCGCTCGAATTTGACGATCTGCCCGTCGTGATGCCCGAGCAGCTGCTGCACCAGAGTGTGGTGGTCCTTGACGAGCCGCTCCCAGCGCTCTGGGCCGAGCGCCTCAGCGGCCGCGCCGGCGTCGGCGATGTCGCTCAGCATCAGCGTCACCGCTCCGTCCGGGGAGCTCATCCGGCCGACGGCGGGCATCACCGGCTCGAGGGCCGAGGCGATCACGTCGATCGAGGAGACCTGTACCGAATGTTCCATGTCCGCTGTACGAGACGCGCTCACCCTACGGGCGACCACTTGCCCCGATGATTCATACCTTGACAGGTCCGCGAAGCGGATGGCGGATATCTGGCTCGCTTGACAGCGACTCAGGGCGTCAGCAGAATCGTCGCTGAGGATGCACGGGGCTGCTGATCATGGGATACGGATCAGCCCGTTCCCGCCGATCGGCGATTACGCGTTCCTGTCGGATTGCGTCACGTCCGCGCTGATCGCGCCGAACGGGAACATCGAGTGGCTGTGCCTGCCCCGGATGGACTCGCCGAGCGTGTTCGGCACGATCCTCGACCGGGACGCCGGCGGGTTTCGTATCGGTCCGGCCGACGTGCAGGTGCCGGCGGCCAGGCGCTACATCCCGGGCACGATGGTGCTCGAGACCAGCTGGGAGACGCGGCTGGGCTGGCTGATTGTCAGGGACGCCCTGAGCATCGGCCCGTGGCACCACGAGACCGAGCGAGCGCATACCCATCGCCGCTCCCCGACCGACCACGACGCCGACCATGTGATCCTGCGCCTGATCGAATGCGTGCAGGGATCGGCTGAGGTCAAGCTCGACTGTGAGCCGGCGTTCGACTACGGGGGGCTGGCCGCCGAGTGGGCTTACACCGGGCCTGGCTATCACGAGGTGGTGGCGGGCTCGGAGGGGATGGAGCTCCAGCTGCGCCTGATGACCGATCTGCGGCTGGGATTCGAGGGCCCACGGGCCCGGGCCCGGACCACGCTCCACGAGGGCGACCGGGCGTTCGTGGCCCTGGGCTGGTCCGAGCATCCGCTGCCCGCCACCTACGAGGAGGCGGCGCAACGGATGGCGCGGACCGGCCGCTTCTGGCAGGAGTGGCTCAAGCAGGGTTCATTCCCCGACCACCCGTGGCGCTCCCACCTTCAGCGCAGCGCGCTCACGCTCAAGGGCCTGACCTACGCCCCCTCGGGAGCGATGGTCGCGGCGGCGACGACTTCCCTGCCCGAGACGCCGGGCGGAGACCGCAACTGGGACTATCGCTACAGCTGGATTCGTGACTCGACCTTCATGCTCTGGGCCCTGTACACGCTCGGGTTCGACGAGGAGGCCAACGACTTCTTCTACTTCGTGGCCGACCTCGCCGAGGCCGAGGAGGGGCAACTGCAGATCATGTACGGGATCGGCGGCGAGAGCATGCTCGAGGAGCAGCAGCTCGATCACCTCTCAGGCTACGACCAGGCGCGCCCGGTCCGCATCGGCAACGGCGCCTACAACCAGGATCAGCACGACGTTTGGGGTGCGGTCCTCGATTCGATCTACCTGCACACGCGCTCGCGCGACCAGCTGCCGGACCGCTTGTGGCCGATCATCAAGCGCCAGGTCGAAGCGGCGCTGGACCACTGGCGCGAACCCGATCGCGGCATCTGGGAGGTCCGCGGCGACCCCAAGCACTTCACCTCGTCGAAGCTGATGTGCTGGGTCGCCGCCGATCGCGGGGCGCGACTGGCCCGGATCCGCGAGGACGAGTCGACCGCGGCCCGCTGGCGCGAGGCGGCCGAGGAGATCCGCGCCGACATCTGTGCCAACGGCGTCGACGAACGGGGGGTATTCGTCCAGCACTACGAGACCGAAGCGCTCGATGCTTCCCTGTTGCTGCTGCCGCTGGTTCGCTTCCTGCCGTCCCATGACCCGCGGGTGCGGGCCACCGTCCTGGCCATCGCCGACGAGCTGACCGAGAACGGCCTCGTCCTGCGCTACCGGGTCGATCAGACCGACGACGGCTTCAGCGGCGAGGAGGGCACGTTCACGATCTGCTCGTTCTGGCTGGTGTCGGCCCTGGCCGAGATCCGCGAAATCGGCCGGGCCCGCCGCCTGTGCGAGAAGCTCCTCTCCCTGGCCAGCCCGCTGGACCTGTACGCGGAGCAGATCGAAGCCGACACGGGCCGACACCTCGGGAACTTTCCCCAGGCCTTCACGCATCTGGCGTTGATCAACGCGGTGGTCCACATAATCCGGGCCGAGCAGCAGATCCAACTCGGCGCGCACGCCGACGAGCCTGAGCTCGACCGTGCCGTCACCGACGGCTGAGCCCGACGAGTCCGCGTCCCAGTCCGGAGATTGAGTTAGGTTTCTGCGCCGATGCCGTGGGATCAGATCTTCCTGGTGTTCGTCATATCCCATCTGATCGGCGACTACCTGGTGCAAACGGACTGGCAGGCGCTGCACAAGCGCGGGGGCCTGACCGGAAACCGGACCCAGCGACTGGCGCTCAGCTCCCACGTGGCCACGTACACCCTCTGCTTCGTGGGGGCCTTCATCTGGCTGTGGAGCAGCCTGCACGCCTGGGTCTTCGGCCTGGCGGCGGTGATCGCCGTCCCGCACTTCATCCAGGACGACGGCCAGCTTCTGACCGCCTATGCGCGCGCGGTCAAGAAGGCCGACATCAAGGCCAACCCGTCGCTGGGGGCGGCGATGGACCAGTCCTTTCACCTGCTGGCGCTGTTCCTGACCGCCCTGCTGGCGGCCAAGTGACCGCTCGCGCCGGGGGCTAGGTGAAGCGAGACCCGGGCCGGTCCTCAGCTGCCCTGGCTTCTTGGCTCGCCAACCCGTAGAGTCGCCAGAAGACCTCGGACCAAGGAGATCTCGACATGAGCACCACCGAGCAGGAGCTGCCAGCGCCGGTTCTCGAGTTTCTGCGCGAGCACAACACCCTCACGCTGGCCACAGCAACCCCGGCCGGGGTACCTCGGGCCACGACTCTCCTGTACGTCAACGAAGGACCAAACCTCTACTTCTGGACCCGCAGCTCGACCGTGACCGCTCGTCACGTCGCCCAGAACCCGCTCGTCTCGTTCACGGTCGACGAGTACACCGACGATCTGACTCAGACCCGCGGTGTGCAGGGCGCCGGCGAGTGCTCCGTCCTGCTCGGGGGGGAGCAGATCGCCCGCGTCGCGGATCTGTTCGGACAGAAGTTCCCCTCCCTGTCCCCCGGCGCGACGATGAGCATCTCGTTCTTCCGGATAACCCCGACCGAGGTCGGTTTCATCGACAACACAGCGAAGCGCTCGGAGTCGAGCCCCGGCGTGTTCGGGGCTGACTTCGCTCGCGAGCGGTCATACAGCGTCCTACAGGCGCTCCCGACGCGGGTCGGCGAGACGATCTCGGCGTCGCTGCAGCAGGTCAATGTCGACCAGGGAGAGGTGATCGCCCGCCAGGGAGGCCCGGCCGACAAGTTCTTCATCGTCGTCGACGGCGAGCTCGAGGTCTCCCGGACCGAGGAGGAGACCGGGGCGACGGTCAGCACCGTCGGCCCCGGGGAGCTGTTCGGCGAGATGTCGATCCTGTTCGACCGGCCCCGGGGGGCCACGGTCCGGGCGCTCAAGCCGACGACGCTGCTGGTGGTGGACGGCCCGACGTTCAGGGACCTCGTGGCCCAGTCGCTGGGGACCACCGGCGAGTTCGACCAGCTGATCCGCGACCGCCTGCAATCGCTTCGTCAAGCTTCCTAGGGGGCGAGCGCTTGCAAGAGTTCTCAAGCTCCGAGTTCCGCGCCGCCGTCGGCGCCTTTGCCACCGGCGTGACCGTGGTCACGACACGCGGTGAGGAGCACGCCTACGGGATGACCGCCAACGCGTTCTCGTCGGTGTCGCTGGACCCGCCACTCATCCTGGTGTGCGTGATCAGCCCCTCTGAGGGAGCCTCGCACATCACTACCAACGGCGTCTTCGCGGTGAACATCCTGGCCCAGGATCAGCAGCCGCTCTCGAACTACTTCGCCTCCCGGGACCGTCCCCGCGGGCAGGACGCGTTCAGAGACGTCCCGCATCGAACTGGGGTCAGCGGTTCGCCGATCGTCGAGGGTGCGGCGGCGATCCTGGACTGCCGGGTTCACGCTGACCATGAGGCCGGAGACCACCGGATCTTCATCGGCGAGGTGCTGGACCTGGAGCTGAGCGGCGAGCGGGCGCCGCTCGTGTTCCACGGCGGCGGGTACCGCCTGATCACGACCCCCGAGGGCGCCTGAGCAGCTCAGCGCTCGGTGCGCCAGGCGCCGTTGCGGAAGACGAATTTGAGCGGCTCGGTGTCCGGGCCGAGCGCGATCGTCGCCTCGCCGGTGGCCATGTCCACGTCGAGCTGGAGCAAGAGCCGCGCCCGCTGCGTGACCCGGGTCTGATCCTCGTCCTCGTTGGGACTCGACTCCTGCGCCATGTCGGCCGGCACCGGCGTCAGGTCCGACACGGCCCGCTGGAGCGCCTCGCCTGGGATCAGCGTGGGCTGCGGAGTCACGGGCCGACGGGTGTTCTCAGTGGCTGGGATCGGCAGCTCCCTGACCACCAGCGTGGTTCCGCCGAGCTCGATGGAGTCGCCCTCCGACAGAGTCTGTGGGCTGGAGATCCGCAGGCCGTTGACGAACGTGCCGTTGGTCGAGCCCAGGTCTTCGATCGCGCAGAAGCCGGCGGTGTCCAGGCTGAGACGTGCGTGGGAGCGCGAGATCTCGTCGTCCTCGGCCAGGCGTCCGGCTCCGTCGGCATGGCGTCCGATGAGCAGCTCATCCTCGACCACGATCGACATCCCGGCCGCCTTGCCGGCCACCACGTCGAGTCGTGCCACCCCCGAGCTCATGCCCGCACTGTATCGGCGCCGATGCCGACCGCCTGAATTCTGTACTTGCAGGCCTGGCGCGCGATCCGGTAGGCTGCCCGCCGCATGGCGCGGCTGCGGATCACGAGCGGGCCGCTCGCCGGCCAGACGGTCGACGTCGAGGGCGAGCTGGTCATTGGGCGCGAGGACACCGATCTGACGATCGAGGATCTCGAGATGTCCAGGCACCACGCCGTCGTGCGCCCGTTCCAGAGCCGACTCCAGGTCGAGGACCTGGGCTCCCGGAACGGCACGTTCGTGGACGGCAACCGGATCGAGGAGCCGACGCTGCTCGGCGGCGGGGCCGAGATCAAGATGGGGACGACGGTCCTGGTGGTCGAGGGCGTGCTCCCGGTTTCGGCAGAGGGTGATTTATCTGATCGCGGCGTCACCCGGGCTTCGCCGGCTCCCAGCGAGGCCGCGCCGGCGCCCGCGGCCCAGCCTCCCGTCAGCCCTCCGGCTCCGGAGCCGCTCCCCCAGGCCCCCGCGGCGCCCCTGTCACCCTTCCACCCGCCCCAGCAACGGCGGCAGCGGGGGCTGGCCTCGCGTTCATGGGTCCCGGTGGCCCTGTCCTTCGGGACCGTAATCATCGTGGCCATCGCGCTGATCATCTATTTCGCGACGCGCTGACGCGCGGCCGCGGCAACGGGCCGAGCGCCAGGCCGCCGCCGGCCGGCGAGACCGGTCGGCCCTACCGCAGGGCGAAGTAGACGATCAGGGCCAGGCAGATGAGCACGAACAGAGCCAGCGGCGCGAGCTGGGCGCGCCTGCGCACCCGCACGTCCAGATACTTGTCCAGCTCTGGATGACCCTCTTGGAGGACCTCCGGGCCGCCCGCCTCGACGCGCATGACCTCGGGATTGACGTACGTTGGCGCTCGCGGGGCCATGGCCATGCCCGGCGGTATCTGGATCACCGCGGAGGCCCGGGCGGCGATGTCCTGCGGGCTGCGCACCTCGATCACGGTCACGCCCACCAGAATCTGGTCGCCCGGATCCAGCCGGGCCGGGCCCATCAACTCGTTGTCGTTGACGAAGGTGCCGTTGGCCGATTCGAGGTCCTCGACCGTGAGTGAGCCGTCCGGCCCCGCGGTCACCTTGGCATGCTTGGCCGAGACCTCGCCATCCTCGACGACCAGATCGGCGTCGGCATCGCGCCCGATCACGACGGGCCGGTCGAGCCGAATCTGCTTGCCCGCGCTCGGCCCTTCGATCACTTCCAAAACCAGATCGCCCGCCACGGCGGCGAGCATATCGACGCCGCGGCGCCACTGCAACGCCCAGCGCGCCTTCTTGCAGCTAACGCGAGGGCGGTGTGCAAATAACCCTAGGTCCTCTTGCGGGCAGCACCGCCTCGCCGGTAGGCTCGCGCCAAATGACTGCTTCATATCCAAGGGACTCAGTTATCGCCGTCGTCGGCGAGGGCTTCGGCTCGCTTCTCGTCCACTGCACGGCCCGCTATCTCGGCTTCGAGAATCGCGAGATCACGATCTTCGGAACCAACGACAACCCCGTCAAGACCTATCAGCAGTACGCGTACAACCTCGGCCAGACGGTCCTGCGGTCGGAGTCCGAGTCGCATTTCCTGGCCCCCGACTGGCCGACCTTTGCCCAGCTCGACGCCTACTCGCACAAGTCGCTCAAGCCGCTCTGGCGAACGGTCACCCGCAAGTACAACCCCGGAGTGCCCGAGATCCTGACCGAGGCCACGGTGGTGACGAGGCGCTGCGGCTGGGAGGAGTCGCGGGTCCCCCTGCGCATTGGCTGGCTGCAGCGCGAGATGAACCCGATGCCGCACTTCGTCCTCTACGACGAGCAGGCCAACTTCATCGGCCGGGCCAAGCACGTGATGCTGGCCCCGGGACACGGGCCGCTTTCGTTCCCGCCGGTGCTTGCCAAGGCCCGGAAGGACCCGGAGATCGGCGACCGCATCGTCCAGGCCTATGAGCCCAAGCAGTACTCCAAGGACGGCCGGTACATCGTCCTGGGCGCCGGGATCGCCTCCGTCAACGAGTGGGCCAACATCCTCGACCAGGGAGGGTCGGTGCTGGCCCTGACCCGCAGCGCCCAGCCCGAGACCCAGGACCTCAACGTCCCTCGCTGCCTGTTTGAGTCGATCGGCATCGACGCCTACGTCAGCCTCCCGTTCGACCAGCGGATCGAGTTCCTCGGCCAGGTGCTGCGTGGGACCCGTCCCCAGCGGCGCTCATGGCTGGCGCGGATCCAGGCCGGCGAGGCGGAGGGGCGCTTCGACGCCCTGGTCGGCGAGATCGCCAAGGTGGAGCCGGGACGGGCCGGCCTGCGGACCTACGTCGAGAGCAAGGACGGAGAGGATCCTGGATGGCTCGACGTGACCGGCGTCGTCGCCGGCACCGGCTTTAACAAGTCGGTCCTGACGCTCCCACTGATACGCCGGCTGGTCGAGTTCTACAACGTCCCGGTGGTCGAGGGCCGCATCAAGCTCCAGACCAACTGCGGCGTGCCCGGGCTCGATCAGCCCGACTCGCGGCTGTGCTGCATGGGCCTGATGGCCAACAACGTGATCCCCCACGGGGACACGATCGCCGGCCTGAAGTTCATCGCCCGGCGGTTCGTGGCCGACTGCGCCCGGGCCGAGAACCTGCGCAAGAGACCGTTCCCCTCGCGGATGGGGATCCAGCTCTCGTGGGGGCGCGACGTCGCCCGCGCCCTGCGCACCGTGTCCCCCACCGAACAGCTCGCGTAAGGGAGGCCAGCTGACATGTGTCCAACGGTCCTAGGTCGCGTCCAGACGAGATGGGCGATCCTGATCATTCCCGCGATCATCGCCGGAATCGTCTCGATCGCCACCCAGAACGAGGGCTGGATCGTGATCATCGGCCTGTACTTCGTGATCGGCGTGACGCTCGACACCTGCTTCTATCCGTTCATCATCCGCTGGCAGCCGCCGTGGCTGACCTTCACTTTGGCGGTGGGCGAGTTCGTCCTCGTGTACCTGGCCGCCCACTTCTTCAAGGTCGGCCTGACCAACGCCGAGGCGGTCATCGAGTACTGGGTCGTGTGGGTGATCGCGATCTGGACCAAGGTGGTGATCCTGCCCCTGCTGTCGCTGAGCTGGGTCGAGAACGCGGGCGAGTTCCGCTACACCGACTGGTCGGTGGCGCCCGAGTACCTGCCGTTGCCGGTCACGGCGTTCACCCCAGCACAGGCCACGGGCGGGCCGCCGCCGCTGGCCCGGAAGTTCTCGGCCGCGGCGATCGAGATCCCCGAGGAGCTCCGCCGCGCTCCCAGCCCGTCGGGCGTCTTCCAGGTTCCGACCGGCCCGCCACCGTCCTGACGGCGGGCCGCGGCGCTCCTCGATGGGCTAGTTCCCGATGTCGGTGGTGAGCGAAGCGGGAGTCGCTTCCGGCGCGGATCAGCCGCCACCGCCCCCGCCGTCTCGCGTCGCGATCTACTACGTGGTCCTGATCCTGGTGACGGCCGTGGTCGTCATCGGGGTGATCGTGGCCGGGAGCGGCAAGCATGCCCAGCCCGAGATCGCCGGTAGCTACGACGTCTCCTCCGGCGCCGCGTGCCTGGGCACCAAGGCTTTCGTGGTCCAGTCGGGCCAGTTCGTCTCGCTGTCCAACACTCAGGGCACGCTGAGCGGCGAGCTGAAGTTCAAGCACGGCCGCCTGACCGGCACCGCCGACTGCATCCGCCATGGGACGGCCGCGATCGACGCCCACGCCGCCAACGGGCTACTGCTTGGGACGATCGGCGGCCGGCCGCTGGCGGCTCAGCTCAAGGGCGATCCGCCCACGCCGGGAGTGCCGCTGCCGCGGGCTCCCGGCTCGATCGCTGGCATCTACACGCTGACGCCGACCTCGAACTGTCTGGGCACGAACGTGACCCTAACCGAGTCGGGCTCCCGCGTCGCGGTCGTGACCAAGAGCATCCGGCGCGGAACGATCGTCTACCGCCAGGGGAGTTTCGCCGGGACCGTGGCCTGCAACCTCGGCGGGTCGAGGCGGATGTTCGGCACCGCCGCCGGGCGCGCGCTCGACGTGATGCTCACTCCCGTCGTGGCTGGGGCCTCGGCGACGCTGAGCGAGCACGTGACCGCCACCAAGCAGCGCACATTCGATCAGACCGTCGTGGCCTTCTTCATCGCCGCCTTGGTCGTGATGCTGTTCGCCCGCCTGTGCGGGAGCCTGATGCCGAAGATCAGGGAGCCGCGGGTCATGGGCGAGGTGCTCGGCGGCATCATCCTCGGCCCGACCGTGTTCGGTGCGATCGCCCCCACGCTCCAGGGCGATGTGTTCCCCCCGGACATCGTCCCCTACATCGGCGTGGCGTCGTATCTCGGGCTGGTCTTCTACATGTTCCTGATCGGGCTCGAGGTCGACCTCAGCCAGCTTCGCGGCCGCGTCGGGATGACGCTAGCGATCTCGAACTCGAGCCTGCTGGTCCCGCTGATGCTGGGCCTGCTCGCTGCGCTGCCGCTCTATGCCCTGCTCTCCCCGCCGACGCGCTTTCTGGCCTTCGCCCTGTTCGTTGCCGTCTCGATGTCGATCACGGCCTTCCCGGTCCTGGCCCGGATCATCTCCGAGCGGCGGATGGTCAAGCGACCGCTGGGAACGCTGGCCTTATCGGCGGCCGCCCTGAACGACGTCTCGGCGTGGTTCCTGATCGCGCTGGCCACAGCGCTCGCCGGAGCGGGCACGGGCCTCGACGTGCTCAGGACGATCGGCGAGGCTGCCCTCTTCGCCGTGATCATGTTCACGGTTGTCCGGCGGATACTGGCGCGGGCGGCGGTGGCCTACGACGAGGCCGGGCGGCTTCCGGGCACCTGGTTCACGGTCATCCTCTCCGGGGTCCTGCTGTCCGCCGTCATCACCGACAAGATCGGAGTGGCGGTGATCCTCGGGGCGTTCATCATGGGGCTGGTGATGCCTCGCCACGCCGGGCTCACCAACGAGGTCACGACGCGGCTGGAGGACTTCGTCCTGACGCTCCTGCTCCCGCTGTTCTTCGCCTACACGGGGTTGCGGACCAACATCGGCGCGCTCAACGAGACCGAGCTGATCCTGATCACCCTCGGCCTCATCGCGATCGCGATCATCGGCAAGTTCGGGGGCACGTTCATCGCGGCGCGAACCATGAACCTTCCGTTGCGTCAGTCCTCCGCGCTCGGGGCGCTCATGAACACCCGCGGGCTCACCGAGCTGATCGTGCTCAACATCGCCCTCGACGCGGGCGCGATCTCGCCCGCCCTGTTTACCGCGCTGGTGGTGATGGCGCTGGTCACTACGCTGATGACAGGCCCTTTGATGCGGCTGATCGACCCCAAGAACCGGTTCGGAGAGCCTCCCGAGGAGGAGCTGGCGGCGGCCACCCGCCTGACGCTCGGCGAGGCTCCGGCGCCGTCGCACTCGATCCTGGTCGCTCCCCAGACCGACGCGGCGCTAGAGCCGCTGCTCGCGATCGCCGCCCCGCTGGCCCGCTGGGAGCCGCCGCGCGAGCTGATCCTCCTGCGGCTGGTGCAGCCGCCGCGCGGATCGGCGGTTCGTGGAGGGCTCCAGACCGAGCAATTCGAGGTCCGCGAGGCGTCCGATCACATCCAGCGGGCTCGGCTTGGTCTGCTCGACGAGGGGATCGCTACGCGCGCCGTGGCCCTGCCCTCCACGCACCCGGGCAGCGACCTGGTCAGGCTTTCGCGTGGCGACGGGGTCGACCTCGTGCTGCTCGACGGCCGGCGCCCGCTGCTCGGTGACGGCATCCCGCGGGGCGACGTCGGCGAGGTCCTCCAGGAGGCCCCGTGCGACGTCGCCGTGCTCGTGGCCCGCCGGGAACAGCGGGTCGCGCCCGGGCCTGGGACGCGCGTGATCGTCCCGTTCGGCGGGGCCGACCACGACTGGGCAGCGCTCGAGCTGGCTTCGTGGCTGTGCGCGGCGACTGGCGCCTCGCTCGAGCTGCTCGGGCCGGGCGGCCAGACCGCGGAGGGCAAGGACGCCAGCCACATGCTGGCCAACGCGGCGTTGCTCGTTCAGCAGTTCGCCGGCGTGGCCACGACAACCGTAGTGGCTGAGCCCGGGCGGGCCGGGATCGTTGCCGCGGCCTCCCAAGCCGAGCTGCTCGTGATCGGGCTGTCCGAGCGCTGGCGCAAGGAGGGCCTCGGGGAGACCCGGCGCGCGATCGCGAAGGCCGCTCCTGCGCCGATCGTGTTCGTCCGGCGTGGCGAGCGACCCGGCGCGCTCGCGCCGCCCTCGGACGCCACTCGATTCGCGTGGTCCACGGCCGGCCCCAGCGGCAGCGGCCCGCGCGGCTTCAGCCGGGCGTTCAGCACCTCCGGCCTGCACGCGCCGTCGCCGGGAACCGTGGCCCCGCCCCCGGAGCCGCCGCCCAGCGACTGACGGACTGCTGCCCTAGGACACGGGTTCAGGGGCGTGTGCGGCCTCGGCCGGTTCCTCACTCGCCGGCTCGGGCTCCTTGAGCCCCCACAGCTTCATCCGGTTGACGCGGCCGCGGATCTCAACCTCCTCGAAGAACACGAGATCGTCGGCCGGCTCGTGCAGCGCGTCCCGGGTCGAGTCCGACAGGAGCAGCTGGTGGGGCGTGCCCTTGGTCATCGACTCGATCCTAGAGGCCGTGTTCGTGGTGTCGCCGACGGCGGCGTACTCGACCCGGCGCTCGGAACCCACATGGCCCGACATCACGAAGCCGCTGTTGAGCCCGATGCCCATCCGGAAGCCGTCGCCCAGGCCCTCTGAGTGGATCCACTCGTTGAACCGCGGCAGACGCACCTCGAGCATCTCCCGCGCGGTGGCCAGCGCCCGGTCGGCGTGGTTGTCCTGCTGGAGTGGCGCGCCGAACACGGCGAAGATCCCGTCGCCCATATAGGCGACGAGCGTGCCCCCGTGGTCGAGGATCGCATCGCTCATCTCGCTCAGATAGTGGTTGAGGACCTCGATCACCTGCGCCGGGGTGAGCGACTCCGAGAACGAGGTGAACCCGCGCAGGTCGGTGAACATGACGGTCGAGTCGCGCTGCGCGCCACCGAGTCGGAGCCCATCCGAGCTCTTGAGCACCTCGTCGACCACGTCCTCGGGCACGAACCGCGTGAACAGGTCGCGCGTGCGCAGCCGCTCGAAGGCCTCGGTGATCAGCTGGACGGCCAGTGAGCCGACGGCGGCCAGGATCAGTGCCCCGAGTGGGTAGATGAACGAGACGATCCAGCCGGCGTTGAAGGCCAGCTGCACGGCCACGGCGAACGCGATGCCCAGGCCGACCGCAAATAGGATGGCGAAGATCGGGCGGACCCGGAGGCTGATCAGTGGCACGGCCGCGGCCAGAAGGATGATCAGGACGATGTTCACCCACCCCGGCACCGAGGCCAGGGGGAACCCGCGGAGCACCGTGTCGATCGCGTTGGCCTGGACCTCGGGACCGCTCATCAAACTGTCGGTCGACGTCGGGTGGACGTCCTGGATCACCGCGGCGGTTGCCCCGAGGACGACGATCTTGCCCCGGAAGTAGTTGGATGGTATGTGGTTGGCGTAGACGTTTGAGAACGACACCTCGGGATAGGTGTTCGTAGGCCCCGCGTAGTCGATCCAGGCGCTGCCGCTGCCGAACGCCCCCCGGCCGACGCGCTTATGAGTGGCGACCTCGGCGGTGGCTATGGCGAGCGTCGGCAGGCCGCCGATCTGGTATTCCATGCGGCGATAGACGCCACCCGGGTCGGGGGGGAATAGCCCGTTGGCGGGCCGCGCCCCAACCTCGGAGAGCAGCTTGTTGCCCTGGGGCGAGCCGAGGAAGGTGACCGCGCCGTGCCCGTTGGTGGTCGTGAACGAGAACACGAGCGGGCTCTTGGAGTTGTTGACCGCGTTGAGCAGCGCGAGCTCGTCGCTCTGGGCAGCGGCCGGGGTGCCGGCGCTGCGGTCGTTGAACTGGATGTCGACCGCGATCGCCTTGGGGTGCTGGGCGGCGATGTTGTTGATCACGCGGCCGTCGACAGCGCGCGGGTAGGGCCACGTGTACTGGGCGAGCGCGCCCAAGGTAGGAACGTCCACCCCGACGACGACGATGTTGCCGGGCTTCTGCGTCCCGCGGATCGAGAACCGGGTGTTGATCGTGTTCAGATCCTGGCTTTGCAGCGCGTCCGTGGCGTAGGCCGCGATGGCGATGCCCGCGCTCCCGACAGCTACGGCCGCAAAAAGGAGCACCCGCAGCCGCCGACCGCTTCCGATCTTGAACCGTTCCTTCATCTCATCACCCTCACGACCCCCGGTCTGTGAACCCCAGTCCCGCCCGGCCCGCGCCGACGCCGACCGCGACGGTCGGCGAGCCAAGTGTAAGCGCTGCCCCGGGCGCCATCAAGCGGACCAGCCCGACGGCCGCGTTGGCTGCCAACGCCCCGCAGTTGACGCCCGCCGGACGTCCGTCTACCGTCCCACCTGAGGTGCATGGGGCCGGGCGCCCGAGGGCGCGTGGACCGACGATTCGAGCATGAAGCGCAGGTGAGGGCGGTTTCTCCAATCACGATCGTGATCGCCGACGACCACGCCGTCGTCCGCCAGGGGCTGCGCCTGCTGCTGGAGGCCGAGGCCGATCTGGCGGTCGTGGGGGAGACGAGCGACCTGGCCCAGACGCTCACCGTCCTGCGCGAGCTGGCCCCCGCCGTACTTGTGCTCGACCTGCACATGGGGCGTGACCTCAGCCTGAGCACCCTGTCCGAGCTTCGGGCCGCATCGCCGGCGACGGCGGTGGTGATCCTGACCATGGAGGACGATCCGGCGTTCGTGGCGCCGGCCTGGAGCGCGGGGGCCGCCGGCTACGTGCTCAAGGAGGCCTCCAGAGCCGACCTCGTGCGTGCCATCAGGACCGTCGGCGCCGGGGGCAGGTACCTGGACCCGGCCATCGGCGGACTGGCCATCGGCGGCCCGGACGACGGGGCCCTGACCGAGCGCGAGCTCGAGGTGCTGCGCCTGGTCGCCCTCGGCTACACCAATGCCGAGATCGCCAAGCAGATGTACATCAGCCCGCGCACGGTCGAGACACATCGCGCCAACCTGCAGGGCAAGCTCGGGGCGGCCGGGCGGCCAGAGCTGGTCCGCTACGCGCTCGAGCACGGGGTCATCGGCCGATGACCACCAGCGCCAAGGCCAGGCAGCTCGAGCTCGAGGCCGCCGAGCGCAGGGTCGTCGAGCAGCTCAAGCCGGCCGCCTCGGTTCCGTCATCGACCCGCCGCGTCGTGGTCCTCGCCGCCGCCGCGGTGTTGTTCGCCTTAACCTTCGCCGCCCGGGTCGTAATTCCGGACCCCGGGGCGCTGCTGGCCAACTTCTACGTCGTGCCGATCGCCTTGGTGGCCATCGAGTTCGGCACGCGGGCCGGCCTGGTGGCGGCCGCCTTCGCCTTTGCCCTCGTCCCCCTCTGGGGCATCATCGACCAGGTTCACGTCACCGCTCTGGGCTACGTCTCCCGCGGCGCGGTGTTCGTGATCACCGGCGCGGTTGTGGGGACGTTTGCCGAGCGTTTGCGCGCCGACATCGGCGAGCGCCAACTCGCCCAGCGGCATCTCGCTCTGTACGCCGATGAGCTCGAGCGCTCCAACCGGCATCTGTCCCGGAGCGTCCAGCGGCTGGAGGCATTTGCCGAGATCGCCCGTGCCGTTGGGGGTGAGACCGATCTCGAGCGCGTCCTGTCGCTGATCCTCGCTCACGGAAGGGAGATCGTCGCCGCCCGCAGGCTGGTCGTGTACCTGCCCGACGGCGACGAGCTGGCGGCGGTCAGCGGCAGCGCCGTGCCGGGTGAATCGGGGCGGCTGCCGCTCGAAGGTTCGCTGGCCGGCGAGGTCTTGGTCAGCGGCCGCGCTCTCAGGACCGGCGCCGGCGATCACCGGTTGGAGGAGCTGATGCCAGCGGCGAAGGCCGGCATCCTCGTGCCGCTCGTCTTCCGGGGGGAGTCGCTCGGCGTCCTCGCCGCCATCAACGGTGCCGGGGAGCGGCCCTTCGATGATGAGGACGAGCAGCTCCTGATGTCGGTGGCGGCCAGCGCCGCCACCGCCGTGGCCACCGTGCGCTCGCTCGCCGCCGCACGCCTGCGGCTGAGCCTCGAGGCCGCCGACAAGGCCCGCGCCCGCTGGGCTCGCGAGCTCCACGACGAGACTCTCCAGGGGCTGACCGGAACGCGGATGGTCCTGTCGGCCGGTCTGGCTCGCAACGAGCTCGAGGAGCTGCGCCGCGCCGCCGAGGCTGCCGACGTCCACCTGGGCGAAGAGGTTCGCAAACTGCGGGAGCTGATCGCCGAGCTGCGCCCGGCCGCCCTCGACGACCTCGGGCTGGGTCCGGCCATCGAGTCGCTGGCCAAGCGCCAGGCGGCCATCGGGCGCTTCTCGGTCGATGTCGGGATCGCGCTCGGGAGTGAGAGGCGGCTGGCTCACGACACCGAGAACGCGATCTACCGGATCGTCCAGGAGGCGTTGAACAACGCGGTCAAGCACGCCGACGCGCACCGGGTGAGCCTGCGCGTCGAGCAGTGCTCAGATCACGTCGAGATCACCGTGCGCGACGACGGTCGGGGCTTTGACCCCGACCGCGTGCGTGACGGGTTCGGACTCACCGGGATGCGGGAGCGGGCGGTGCTGGAAGGTGGCAGCCTGGCCGTCACCTCGGCCCACGGAGGACCGACGTGCGTGACCGCGATCCTGCCCGTGCCGCCGTTCTCAGGGAACGGCGCCTCAGGCAACGGGGCTCGGCGGCAGGTCCTGTTCGGTTGAAGGCTCGGCTTCCCGCCCGCTGTCATGCCCGCCGTCCCGGCCGCCGAGGGAGCTGAAGGCCCTCGACCACGGGCGGACGGCTCCGGAAGGTCCGGCCCCGGCCATCGACCACTTGAACTGGGTCACACTGTCGCTCGGCGAGAACAGGCCCGGCCGGCTGCCGCGGCGCACGAACAGCACCGGGGCCGGCGCCGCCTTGGCGATGTCCGAGCGGGTCGGCCCGAGGCCTTCCCGGCGCCAGCGGTCGGACAGACCGATGACCAGGATTCCCGCACCGTCAGCCGCTGACACGACTCCCTCGCGACCGCCGGCCACGACCAGCGGCTCGGTGGAGATCCCGGTGGCCTGCTGAACGAGCAGGCCGGCGTCGGCCAGCATCCGCGTGACCGACTTCTCTTCGGTCTGCCCGGCCGCTCCCAGCATCTTCAGCGGAGCGCCGGTCCCGGCCGCTAGCCACGAGCCCAGCTCGAGTGCGGCCCAGTCGTGCTCGGCGCCGCCGAAGGGCACGACCACCGGCGCGTCAGGGCCGAGCTTGATGTCGTCGCCCTCGCGCGCCACGAGGACGGCCACGTCGCACTCGGCCTGCTCGAGCAGCGTCGCCACGTCTCCGAGCGGGACGCCCTCGCCGAACAGCCGGCGCCGGCCCTCGGTCAGGACGAGGTCGACCGGCTCGCGGGCCACGATCCTGACCAGATCCTCTCCCGGGTTCACGGAAGTGAGCGCGACACCCCGGGCGAAGACGCCGCCCTCGGCCAGACGGAAGCGCTCCTCGTTGATCGCGTGCGAGGCCCGCTCGAGGAGCATGTTCTCGGTGCCCAAGCCCCCGCGGACGCCGTTGGCCACGCCGCGCGGAGGGGTCACGAAGCGCGCGATGATCAGCTCGTGCTCGGGCTCCCAGCGGGCCAGCGGCTCGGCCAGCCCGATGAGCTGGCCGAGCGCCCCGTCGGTCTGCGGGGCGACCAGGATCGAGCGATCGGGTCGCGGGAGCCCCGGGTGTTCGCGAGCCACGGCCTTCGCCGCCTCCTCGAACTCGTCCTCGACCGCCTCGCCGAACTCGTTCTTGGGATCGAGCAGGTGCAGCAGTGGACCGGCCATCATCGTGGTGACCACGGCCATGATCACCAACGCGGCGAACAGCGAATTGGAGATCGCGCCGGCCGACAGGGCCAGGTTGAGCACGATCAGCTCGGTCAGCCCGCGTGTATTCATGAGCGTGCCGATCACCGTCGATTCGCGCCAGCCGTAGCCGCTCACGCGGGCCGCGATGGCCGCGCCTGCGAGCTTGCCTATGATCGCGATCGCGATCAGCAGCAGCGTGATCAGCCACAGCGCCGGGCGGTCGAGCAGCGCGATGTTGGTCTTCAGTCCCGTATAGACGAAGAACAGGGGGAGCAGCAGCGCGACGACGAAGTCCTCGATCCGTCGCGTCACCTCCTCGGTCAGGCGGGCGTGCCGCGGCATGACCATGCCCGCGATGAAGCCGCCGAAGATGAAGGCGATGTTGATCTCCTCGGTGATGTACGCCGAGACGAGCACGAGGACGATGATGGCGGCGAACCAGCCGGCCGGGATCCGCCCGACCTCATCGAACGCGGTGGCCATACGAGCCAGGACCCGGCGGACAATGAGGAACATGATCAGCGTGTAGGCGACCGCCTCGCCGATCGTCTTGGCCACGTCGCCGAACGTGCCTGAGACGGCGATGGTCGTGGCCAGCGCGATCAGGAACCACGCGGTGACGTCGTCGATCGCGGCGCAGGCCACGGTCAGGGCGCCGACTGGGCGCTTGATCATCCGGCGCTCGGACAGGATCCGCGCCAGCACGGGGAAGGCCGTGATCGACATGGCCACGCCCATGAACAGGGCGAAGGCCACGAACTTCTTGTCAGGCCCGACCAGCTTGTACAGCGGCAGCGCGACCGCGATCCCCAGCAGCATCGGCAGCGCGACGCTGGCGTTGGAGATCATGGCCGCCGGGGCGACCTTGCCCTTGAGCTGCTTCTGGTCGACCTCCAGCCCCACCAGGAACATGAAGAAGATGAGTCCTAAGTTGGCGGCGAAACCGATGGCCGGGAGCACGTCGGTCGGGAACAGCATCGCCTGAAAGTTGGGCGAGATCAGGCCGAGCAGGGACGGTCCCAGAGCGAGCCCGGCGATCACCTCGCCGATCACCCGGGGCTGGCCGATCTTCACGGCCACGATCCCGAACAGCCGGGCGACGATCAGCACGATCGCCGCCGAGAGGAAAAACGCGGCCACGAGCTTGTTGAAGTCGCTGCGCTGCTCGACTCCGGTGAACTTCTCGCCCGACGGCGACAGGCCCGACGGGGTGGTCAGCACCGGCTTGGCTCCCGGCGTCGTCGAGGGCACTGGGGTGGCGACGTCCAGCGGGATCACGGTCACGTTCTGCAGCTGCTGATCGTTGACGGTCGCGGTCAAGCGGGCCGTGCCGCCCTTCGTGCAGCGGACGTCGCCGAACAGGGAACCGGTCTTGGTCGAGTAGGAGACCGTCCCCAAGGGTGTCGTGCCGGCCGCGCTGGTGGCCGCGATCGCGTAGCTCGGGGCGCTACCGGTCAGCTTCAACATGCCGCCGAAGCAGGTCGAGCGCGGCGACAGGGCGTAGGTCCCCTGAATGTCCGCGGGAATCCGCGGAGTCGCCGTGCCCGGGGCGGGCGGGTCGCTCTTATAGGTGGCGGCGAATGGCACGCCGCCGAGCGTCCCGGCGATCTTCCCCTTGGCGCCGGGCACGGCGACCGCGTTCATGCTCAGCGACTTGCCGCTGACGCAATCAACGGTGCCGGTGAGCTGGTGGCCCCCGTTGGCAAGCTTCTTGGTGTCCAGCCTCAGCTTCCCGCCGAGCGTGTTCTGGTTGTTGCTGAGGTTGACGAACTGGCCGGACTGCAGGACGTTGAACAGCGGCCCGGAGGCGGGTGGCTGGGCCGGGGCCGTGGCGGGCAGCGGCGCGCCGCCGGGCTTGGCCGGCACCGGACCCAGACACGCGTTCGCCGAGGTCGCCGCATAGCCGCCGGCGATCGGTGGCTGGGCCTTCTCGGTGGTGCCCTTGTTGAACACGATCACCACGACCGCGACGGTGACCGCGGCCAGGATTCCGTAGAACACAATCGCGCGCGTGGCCGTGCCGCGCCTGGATGCACCACCCTCTGTGGTCATCAACGCCCCTCTCGCCGGATTTCAGATGTCAGGTCTGTGAGGCCGGTCGGCCCACGATCACCCGCTGCCCCAATCTGACCACGGGCCCGGTCCCGGTCGCGCTGCACGCTAACCGACCCACCGATGGCGCACATCCGGCCTGTGCCATCGAATTCCTCCGTAGAGGACCGCAAATTTGATCCGGGGATCGGGCTGGGTGGTGGGGCGACCCGCTTGGCCGCACACCTCCCGCCGGGGTCGGCCGCCGCATCTCACCCGGATCGACGCCTACTCGCATATCGCCGGCCACCGGCGGCTTGCGGAGCGTGCAGGCGTCGCATTTCGACGCCCAGCCGCACCGTTCGCGCGTGGCACGCCGCGATGTGCGGGGAAGCGTCGCGTTTAAGGGTCGCTGCGAAAGGGGTTGCCGGCGGCGACGCGTCGGCGAACCGACGGTTTCTCGCCGACCTCGGCCCGCCCGTGGCATGGTCGGCAGTCAGCGCGCGGAAAGCGACGGTTGCCCGCCGAGCAAGACTCGATGGTCGGCCTAGAGCCCGAGCATCGAGGCGATCCGGATCCGTTGGGTCTCGTTGGTGCCCGAGTAGATCGGCCCCCCGACGGCATCGCGCAGGGCCTTCTCCATGCCGTACTCGCGCATGTAGCCGCGGCCGCCGAAAATCTGCACGGCCGACAGGGCCGAGTTGAGGTTGGCTTCGCTGGTGATGAGCTTGGCCATCGAGATCTCGGTGGTGACATTGCGACGCCGGGCGAAGCGCCGGGCCGTGTCGTACAGGTGCTTGCGCGAGGTCTCGATCCCGAGCTTCATGTCCACGATCTTGCCGGCGACGTACTGGTTGCTTCCGATCGGCTGACCGAACGACCGCCGGGTCTTGGCCCACTCGATGCAACGCTCCATCCGCTCCTGCATCTCACCGACCATCATGATGAAGATGCACAGGATCTCCCAGTTCATGATGTGCTCGAGGATGAAGAACCCGGCCCCCGGCTTGCCGACGACGTTCTCCTTGGGCACCCGGCAGTCGCGGAACTCGAGCTGGCAGAACGGGCACGTGTTCAGGCCGAGCTTCGGGATCGGGTCACCGACCATGAATCCGGGCGTGTCGGTCGGGACCAGGAAGGCCGTGATCGCGGGACCGCCCCCGCCCGTGTCCATCTTCGCGTACACGGTTATCACGTCGGCCAGGGGCCCGCTGGTGATGAACAGCTTCTGCCCGTCGAGCACGTAGGAGTCGCCGTCCTCGGTCGCGGTCGTGATCATGGCCATCGCATCCGACCCGGCCGAGGGCTCGGAGATGGCATGCGCGCTGATGATCGAGCCGTCGATGAGCTGCGACAGGTAGCGCTCCTTGAGCTCATCGGAACCGAACCTCTGCAGCGGTGTGGCCGCGCTCACGAGCTGTGTGGCCAGCGTGAACAGCAGCCCGTTGTCCCGACATCCGTAACCGAGGTGCTCGAGCACGTAAACGAGAGTCAGCGCGTCGTGGCCCAAGCCACCCCATCGCGGATCGAACGGGATCCGCAGGACGCCGGAGCTCCGGATGATCTCCCATTTCTCCCGGTTGAACTCGGCGGCCGCGTCGTCCTCGATGTGGCCGGCGCTGAGCGCCTCGAAGTACTGATCGAGCGACTTGCGCAGCTCCTTCTGTTCGTCGGTCCATTCGCCTGGGGGGGCGGTCACGGCCATGACGGCACTCCCTTCAGTAGACGGAGGAGTGGATGCCCGACTCGGTCAGCCGGTGAGCTTCGTCGCCGATCAGGGCCGGGGTGAACATGCAGACCAGCCGCAGGTCCTCGTCCGGCGAGGCGCAGAGGTCGTGGGCGTCGTGCTTGTCGAGCGCGTACAGCGTCCCCGCCACGATCTCGTGCTCGGTCCCGTCCAACTCGATTACCGATCCCTTGCCCTCGATGCAGTAGCAGGCCTCGAGGTGGTTCTTGTACTCGAGACGGGACTTCGTACCGGCGCGGACGATCGTGTCGGTGACCGTGTAGCCCATCCCGTCGGCCTCCAGCAGGAACCGCCGGCTCAGGCCGTTGCCCCACTCCACGGTCTTGACGCTATCGAGCTTGCGAATCAGCATCCACCCTCCTTTGGTAATGAGTTACCGATTGTCGAGAACCTCGGCCGCCTGCGCCGATTCCGGAACCTGACCGAGTTCGACCAGCAGTCCGCGAAAGTCCTCGACCACGTCGAGCCCTCGAGCGCGGGCCTCGGTGACCCTGGCCACGCAGGAGCTTCCGACGATCGCCGCGTCAGCGCCAACCGCCCCGAGCCCGTCTATGTCGTTTCGGGTCTTGACGCCGAAGCCGACGGCCACCGGCGTGTCGGTCCGCTCGCGCAGAGCCGCCAGCACCGGGACGAGCGCACTGTGATCCGGCGGCCCCACCGTGCCGCTCCGTCCGTAGTGCGCCACCAGATAGATGTAGGCCGAGCCGTGGTCGGCGGCCTCGGCGATGACCGCGGGGTCGGAGCTCGCGTAGCACGTCGTCACGATCGGCTGCCCGACCTCCTCGGCGGCCTCGTAGTACTCCTGCCGGAGCCTCGGAGGCAGGCCGTGGACCAGCAGGCCGTCGGCACCGGCCGCCTGCACGCGCTCAAGGAACTCGCGCGTGGGCGTGCCCTTGATCGAGTGGCTCCAGTCCGCCAGCAGCGCGATCTTCATGTGCGCGAGCTCGGGCCGCACCCGCTGCACGAAGGCCAGCACGGCCTCGCGGTCGATCCCGTCCTCGAGCGCACGGCTCGCCGACGCGCGGATGACCGGCCCGTCGCTGGCCGAATTCGGAAACGGCACGGCCAGCTCGAGACAGTCCACCTTGGCCTCGTCGAGCATCAGCATGAGCTCGCGGAAGGTCTGGAGCGGAGGGTCGCCGGCGTTCAGGAACAGCGCCAGTCCCGGCCGGTCCGGACGCCGCTGGGTGAAGAAGGCCGAGGTCACGGCCGCGTCGCCCCGGCCGCCGGCTTCTCGGCATGCGCCCGCAGCCGCTCGATCAGGCGAGCCGGCTCACCCTTGCTCATCGCCTCCTGCGCGAGCGCCAGCCCCTCCGGCCAGTCTGCGGCGACCTCTCCGTTGATGGCCAGCGCCGCGGCGTTGAGCTTGATGCTCTCGATCGCGCCCTGCGGCCCGTCGCCGCCGAGCAGGGCGAGGAAGTGCTCGACGGTGGAGTCGAGGTCCTCGACCGGGAGCAGGTCGTCGAACGGCCTGGCCTGGAGCCCCAGCTCGGCCGGCTCGATCGTGAACTCCTCCGACCGCCGGTTGTCGTAGACGTGGCTGTCGGTGACGCTCAGGAGCTCGTCCACGCCCAGGTCGTTCCACGTCACCCACACGCGCTTGCCCTCGTCTTCGGCCACCAGCCCGCGGAACGTCGGCAGCACGCTGTGGTCCGAGACACCGGTGATCTGCGTCGTCACCGGAACCGCGGCCAGAAACGGGCCGATCAGGTTGAAGAACCGGCCGACCGTCTTCATGTCGAACGGCAGGATCTGCCGCGCTAGCAGGCGCAGCTCCCTCGGGTACACGAACGGGCCTGCGCAGGCCATGCCGAAGGTGTCGAGCATCTCCTCGGTCTGCTCATAGGAGCTCGTCTGGCGGATTCCGAGCCGGTCGAGCAGGTCCACCGATCCGGTGCGGCTCGCGTACGCGCGTGACCCGGTCTTGATTACCCGGGTGCCCATAGCCGCGGCGACGAACGCCGACGCGGTCGAGAGGTTGAACGTGCTCGGGCCGCCGCCGGTCCCGACGATGTTGACCGTCGGGCGCGGTGGCGGCTCGGGTTGCGGGTTGCGGTCGCGCAGCGATCGCAACAGCGCGCTGACCGAGGTGCCATCGGGCATCCGGGTGGTCAGCGAGCTGAGCACGGCCAGTGCCTCGCCGGGATGGAGCTCCTTGGCGGCCAGCCGGTCCCAGAAGTCGCCCCAGACCTCCTCAGGGATCGGGTAGCGCTGGGTGACGAGCGCGGCGAGCGCCTCGGATGGCGTCTTGCTGGGCATCACGCGTTCGCACGCGCCTGATCCACGTACACCTTGATCGCGGCCACGGTGCGGAAGCTCTCCGGCCCAAGCTCGGAATCGTCGACGCTGACGTCGAACTCCTCCTCCAGCCAGGCGACCACCTTCAACAGGCCCAGGCTGTCGACGACGCCGCCGGTCAGGAGGTCGAAGTCGGAATCGAGCTCCTCGGCCGGGACATCGGGCATGAACTCTTCGACGATGAACTGCTTGATCTTGACGGTGGTCGGGTCATCCATCGGCTTGGCTCCTCTCTAGATCTGTCTTGATTCGCTTACGGTCGATCTTTCCGGTGGAGGTCTTGGGCAGGGGCTCGGAGACGAACTCGATCGTCGAGGGCATCTCCGTGCGGGCCAGCCTCGTCGCGCAGTGCTGACGCAGAGACAGGCTGTTCAACTTGGCGTCCGGCTCGCGGAGCACGACCGCGTGCAGGCGGCTGCCGGCCAGCTCATCGACCACGGCCACGACGGCGACCTCGACGACGTCGGGATGCTCCTGGATCGCCTGCTCGACCACCTGCGTCGAGACCTTGACCCCGCGGACCTTGACGTAGAAGTCGGCGCGTCCCTCGAGCGTGAGCGTGCCGTCCTCGTGACGGCGGACGATGTCGCCGGTGCGGTAGTACGTTCTCTCCCCGCGTCCGTCGTCGGGGCCCGAGACGAACCTGTCCTCGTTCAGGCTCGCCTTCAGATAGCCGCGGGTCTGGAACGGCGTCCACACCAGGAGCTCGCCCGTCCCCGGGCCTTGGAGGACCTCCCCCTCGTCGGACTGGACCCGAGCGGTGACGCCGGGCAGCGGCTGGCCGACCGGAAGATCGCTGGGGACGTGCCCGTCCCCGAGGCCGAGGAACTCGTGGATCAGGCTGTCGTTGGTCTCCGTGCACCCGTAGATGTTGTAGAACCGCGCGTTGGGGAACAGGTCGGGCAGGACCGCCAGCGTCGTTGCCGGCATCTTGTCGCCGGTGGTGATCGCGTGGCGAACGCTCGGGAACGTGCGGCCGTCTTCGCGGTTGACGTCGACCAGCAGCCGGTAGAGCATCGGCACGGCCTGTAACACGTTGACCTCATAGGCGTTGACGAGCTCGGCCAGGTACGCCCCCTGGGTTGCGCGATCCTGGTCCACCAGCGCCACGCACCCGCCGTGCTTGAGCGTGGTCCAGATGTCGAGCAGGCACAGGTCGAAGTTGAGTGGGGCGTAGTTGGCGACGACCGTGCCGGGGCGGATCTCGAATTGCTCGGCGGCCCAATCCGTGAACGCGTCGACGCCGGTGGCGGTGAGCGGGACGATCTTGGGCAGCCCGGTCGACCCCGAGGTCGTCAGCATGAACGTCACGTCGTGGGCCCCGGCCGCCGGCGGCCAGTCGGACTCGGGGGCGTCGGGCTGGGCGTGGGCCTCATCGACCAGCGCCCGCAGGCTCGCCGCGCTGTCGCTGCGGGCGCCGCGCGGCGAGATCACCTGACTGGTCCCGGCCTGGGCGAACAGCTGGGCGAGCGTGTCGCTCGCGAGCTCGGTCGACGGGAGCAGGAACGGCCGGCGCGCACCCAGGCAGGCCAGGATCAGCCCGATGGCCTCGGGCGACTTCTTGGCCCGGATCCCGACCGGGAGGTCGTCCGGTAGCCCGGCCGCTTGCAGCTCGGCGGCCGAGCTCTCCATCATCTTCTGGAGTTCGGCGTAGCTGATCGGCTGGCCGTCCCAGATCAGCGCCGGCGCTTGCGGCTGGCGCTGCGCCTGCTCGGCGAAGTGGTCGGCCAGGGGGCGGGTGGTCGTTCCGGTCATCGGGCCCCCGGAGTGACCGGCGTTCGGTCCTCCTGAGCCAGAGCGCTGCGATGGCGCTCGAACTCGTCGACCCAGCCCTGGACACTGTCGGCCAGCAGCAGTCCGGTGCCGATCAGCAATCCCTTGAACCCGGCGGCGATCAGCTCCGCCCCCACCTTGGGGTCGGTGATCGCGCTGGCGCTGACCGGACACGGCGTCCCGGTCTGGATCGTGGCCTCGAGCAGCGAGCGGCTCACGCCGATGTCGCCGCGTTTGCGCTCCTGGGTGCGGATGTCCTTGTTGTTTACGGCGACGACGCAGTCTTCAGCGTGCGTTACGGAATCGATCTCGTCGTGATCGGCGACCTCGACGAATGGAGTCAGGCCGTGGCTCAAGGTGGTTTCGATCAGGCTCTGGAAAGTGGACTTGGGGAGGATCCGCGCCGTCAGCAGAACCGCTGAGGCCCCGGTCTCCCGAGCCTTGGCGATCTGGCGCTCGCGGGTGATGAAGTCCTTCTGCAGAATCGGCAGGTCGGTCAGCCCGGCCACCTCGTCGAGCATCTCCTGTACTCCGCCGAACCAGCGTCCCGTGACCACCGATATGCACGGCGCCCCGGCGGCCGTATAGGTCGATACCAGCTCGGGGATCGTCCGCTTGCCCATCAGCTGGCGTCCGTCGGCGTCCTGGCGCTTGACCTCCATGATGATCGGCACGCGCGAGGCCAGGAGAGCGTCGATGAACGCGCTAGGCACGCGGTCTCCTCCAGGCGGTGGCGATGTCCTCGACGCTGTCCCCGCTGATCTTCGTGTCCGGACCCCGGGCGTTGGTGTCGACGTCGATACCGAGAAAGCGCGAATGGCCGGCGAGTCCCGCGTACTGGTCGCGATTGCTGGCCGAGATTCCGCCGGCGAGCAGGAACGGCCGGGTGAGCTGGTCGGCCAGGGGAGCCACCACATCCGCATCAAGCGCTATGCCGGTGCTTCCCACGCGACCGTCTTCCGTGACCGTGTCGAACAGGAACACGTCGACCCCGGCCCGCTCATATGAGGAGATCAGCGACGCCTCGACGCACTCGCCGCCACGCACGTGCAGCACCTTGATGACTCGGATGTCAGGCGCGATCGCCTTCACCTTCCGGACCACTCCGGGCGTCGGGTAGCCGTGCAGCTGGACCCAGCGGGCGGGCGAGCCGGCCAGGGTCTCCTGGAGGGCGGACGCGTCCTTGGCGAACGTCACCAGCACCGGCTCGAGGCGTCCGGTGGCCGCGGCCGCGTCGGCCAGCAGCCGCCAGTCCTCGAGCGGGAGATCGTGCGGGCCGTCGGGCACGCCCCACCACAGCCCGACGAAATCGACCCCTCGAGCGGCAAGCAGGTCGAGCTCCGGCCGCTCGGTGATCCCGCAGACCTTGATCCGCGGGGCCAGGCTGACGTCGGTCAGCCGATCGTCAGGCTGTTTGGTGTCCGTGGTCCCCGCCGCGCTCACGGTTCGATCCGGTTCTCCTCAGGTTCCCACCAACCCGCTGACGCCGGGGTCCATCACCGGGGTCGTCGAGCCGAGCAGCGTCAGCGTGCCATCGTGACCGACCCCGTACTCGTCGATGCGGCTCATCGGGCCAGGAGCCCCCATCCCTGAGTACAGAGGCACGAGCACGTACAGGAACTTGCTGTTGCCGCTGAGTGTCTCGTCGGTCTCCACGAACTCGCTGGGCTGCCCCGCGGTGTTCCCAAGCAGGGTCAGCGTCCCACCCGGCGACAGGCGGTACTCGGCCACGTTCGCCGCGCCGGGGCCGCCGCCGGCGTTCACCACGTAGACGAACTGCCCGTTGTTGGTGATCCGGATCCAGCACGGTGCGTTGCCGTTGCTCGACGCGCCGGTGCCGATCGGCGTGACGGAGCCGGAATGCGAGACGCTGTAGCCCTGGGTCGTGCCAGGCGGACCAGACAGCTGGTCGACCTGCGCCACGATCGCCTGGTCGCGGTTGGTGAAGGCGAGTGCGAACGGGAAGTCGGACGTCGAGTCCTGCGCCATCGCCGGGCCGGCGACGCCGTGCTTGACCACGAACGTGTCCATCTGGCCGGTCGTCGAGCCGATCGGACCCGTGGCCAGGAGCGTGACCATCAGGACCTTGCCGCTCGTGTCAAACGCGATGTCCCTGGGCAAGCCCGGCAGAGAGGTCGTCAGCGCCTCTGTGGAGCCGGCGATCGGCTTGAGTCTGCCGTTGTGAGAGAAGCGGAAGCCGAAGATGTCGTCGCTGTTCGAGTTCAGGACGTACAGCACGTTGCCGTGAATGGCCAGGCTGTTGGGGAACATGCCGCCCGAGGAAGTCGGGGTGCCAACCAACTGCAGGCCGTGCTTCTTGACGCGGAAGGCGCTGATCGTGTTGCTGCCCGCGTTGACCGCGAACAGCAGATGCCCGTCGTGGGTGAGCGCCAGTTCGTCCTGGGTGTCGAGGATCGGACAGGCCCCTGGACAGCCGGGCTGGGGCTGCTGGCCGCCGACGCCCCCGGTCGAGGCCGACCCGGTCTGGGTCAGCGTGCCGTCGTGCGCGCGCGCGTAGACCAAGATCTCGTTGTTGCTCGTGTCGTTGGTCTCGGTGTAGACCGCGCCACCGCCGCTGGTGCCGTGATGGCCGTTGTTGCCGTGATGGCCGTTGTTGCCGTGATGGCCGTGATGGCCTTGTGAGTTGCCGTTGCCCTTGGCCAGCGCCGAGGCCGGCAGCGCGAGCGCGGCGATTATCGCCACCGTCAGCACCATGAGCCGCGACGATCCCTTCGTGGGATGAGGATGCCCCAACGTGATCACGTCCATCTCTCCCCTCGGTTTGCCCTGCGGCGCGACTCTACACCATCGTTGTGCGCCTGTGTAGGAGGCTGGAACGCCCTCTGAAGGCAACGCTGGACAGGGCTCCGAACGGCCCTCGGGCCACCGGAACCGGCGAACGCGAGTCGTGGGATCGCCACCCTCAGTGCAAAATCAAGCGGGCGGCAGGCGGCCGGGATAAGATCAACCCGATCGAGCGGCTCGCCGCGGGGACACGGGAAAGCGCGAGGAGGGCAAGTTGAGTTACGAAAAGTATCCGGCCGCCAGCTACGACGTCGCGATCTTGGGGGGCGGCTTGGCTGGCTTGACGCTTGGGCTTCAGCTCAAGCACGCCCGACCTGAGACGAGCATCTTCGTCGCCGAGAAGCGGCCTGGGCGGGCGCCGGAGGCTGCCTTCAAGGTCGGCGAGTCGACCCAGGAGATCGCCTGCAACTACTTCGGACAGGTGCTCGGCTTGATGGAGCACATGGAGAAGGAGCAGGTCCGGAAATGCGGTCTGCGCTTCTGGTTCCCCGCGGGGGACAACAGCAGCCTGTCCGAGCGCATCGAGCGCGGGCCGCGCGCGCACGCTCCGGTTCCAAGCTGGCAATTCGATCGTGGCCGGTTCGAGAACTACCTCGGCGAGCAGAACCTCGACGCGGGCGTCGATTTGTTCGGGGGCAGCTTCATCACGGAGGTCGAGGTGGGCGATCCCCACGAGGTGACGATCGTGCGAGGCGGTCCCGGCGGCGAGGAGTCGAAGGTGCAGGCGCGGTGGCTGGTGGATGCGAGCGGCCGGGCATTCATCCTCAAGCGGAAGCTCGGGCTGCTCGAGGACAACGGCCACATGGTCAACTCGGCGTGGTTCAGGCTCGGGGGCGGGCTGGACATCGAGGACTGGGTAGACCCCGACGACGAGGAGTTCTTCGCGCGGATGTCCGAGCGTGGGCTGCGCAAGTTCAGCACCAACCACCTCTGTGGCAAGGGGTACTGGGTCTGGATGATCTCGCTCGCCTCGGGACCGATCTCGATCGGCATCGTGGCTGACTCGAACTTCCACGCCATGGACTCGATGGACACGCTGGACAAGGCGATCGACTGGATCCGTGAGCACGAGCCCCAGCTCGGGGCATCGATCGATGCACGGCGCGATCAGGTCGAGGACTTCCTCAAGATCGAGGACTTCTCCTACGGCTGCAAGCAATGCTTCTCCGGCAGCGACCGGTGGTGCCTGGTCGGCGAGGCAGGTCCATTTCTTGACCCCTTCTACTCCCCCGGCTCGGACTTCATCGCGTTCTCCAACACGTTGAGCACCGATCTCGTCTCCCGCGAACTGGACGGGGAGGATGTGGTCGCGCGCGCCGAGGCCCACGACGATTTCTTTCTCGGCGCCTACGAGACGCATCTCGCCCAGTACGAGGGCCAGTACGTGTTCTGGGACAACCCGACAGTCATGAACGTGAAGATCAGTGGCAACAACATCTACTACTGGGGTTGCCTTGGCCTGTTGTTCTTCTACCGCAAGCTCACCGACCTCGAGCTGATGGCCGCAGTCCGGCCGGACGTCGAGCGGATGTGGGCGCTGATCAAGCGGCTCGAGGCGATGTACCGCGAGTGGGGTGAGCTGGAATCACGGGAGTGGCGCCGCGCGATGGTTCCCACTCAGGGCTTCCCCGCGATGTTCGACCGCCACAAGGACTTGATCGCCGGATTCGACGACGAGCAGCTGAAGGCGCGGATGGCTGCCAATGCCGACCTCCTCGAGGCCTACGCCGTGCTCGCCTTCAACCGGGCGGCGCAGAATCTGGGCAACGCCGCACCCGGCGAGGACGAGACGATCAACCCCTACGCGGTCAGTCTCGACCCCGACCGCTGGGCAAAGGACGGACTGCTGGGCGGCGAGGGCATGACCGTCGCCGAGGCGCGCCAGTCGCCCGCAGGCGGGATGGAGAACCTGTTCATCGAGGCGATCGCCCAGCCAGCGTGATCTGAGGCTCGGCGCGGGCCGTCAGGCGAGGAAGAACGGATCCTCAGTCGGCCCTGAGGCTCCAGCCGGTATCGCGTCGGCGAAGGACTCGACCAGTTCGGTGGCTTCCCTGAGGCTCACACCAGGCTCGGCGTAGAGCCCATCCGCATCCCAGCGCTCCGGGCGCAGGCTGACCGCGTAGGGGTTAATTGGGCGCTCGAAGTCGGGGCGCGTGTCGAGCGCCTCGGCGGCTTGGCCGAAGATGACCACGGCCAACGCCTCCGAGCGCGGCACCTGCTGGCTGATCTCCTCGCGCAGCTCGTCATCGTCCACGGGCCGCACGAGATCAGCAAACGCTCCGAACATCATCGGCCTTATCACCTTCGCCAGAGGAGCCTCCTCCGGTATCTCCTCGTCCGGGTCCGGGGGCTGCAGCTCGTGCCACTGCTTCCAGAGCTCCTGCATGTTCATGTCCAAGCGGTACAGGCGCTCCACGTCCTCGTGCACGCTCTTCATGAACTCGTAGTCCCCGTACCGGTTTTTGACGAACAGAGTCACGTTGCCCGTGTGATTGAGGTAGGTGTCCCAGATCAGCTTGTGCTGGGCGACCCAGGCGTTGCCGAACAGCAAGTACTGGTCCGTGTACCGCGAGATGACTTTTTCGAAGGTGCGGAAGTACCAGTCGCTGTAGTAGTCGACACGATCCGAGATGTCCACGCCCTCTAGGTCCTGGCAGATCAGGTCCGTGGTAAAGGTGTTCCCGACGCCGATGAAGTCAGAGCCAGGAGAGTAGAACGGGTCGGCGAACGCGGCCGCCTCGCCGACGAGAGTCCACCGGTCAGGCGAGTAGACCTGCTCCACCCCAAAGGCGAAGTCCTGTACCCGCAGGAAGTCCACGACCTGGCCCAGCCGAGGCTCCACCGAGGCGGCGAGCTGGGGCTCGTGCCGCTTCAGCCAAGCCACCAACCGATCCAAGTCGTTGATCTCTTCGAACGGGTGTACACGCGGGTCTGCACACACTCCGATGCTGATTGGGCCCGTGGATAGGGGGATCATCCAGATCCAGTAGCCCTCGCCCATCAGGTGGTTGGTGCTCAAAGCCCGCAGGCCCGGCTCTGACATCTTGGCCATCCACGCTTCGTTGTCACGGCCCCAGTCCTCGATGTCAAGGCCGCCACCCAGTCGGATCCACGCCGCGTTGATTGTGTGAGCCACGTCCTTGGACAGGCCGAGCTTGCGCTTGAGCAGACTGGCTCGGCCGGTGGCGTCGACGACCCACCGCCCCGTGGTGGTGACGTCCGTCTCCATCTGGGTGAAGGACACCACGTGCTCGTCGTCACCGAACTCCACGTCCTGGACCCGGCACCCGTGCAGGACTTCCGCGCCGAGGCTCCGCGCTCGACTCTCCAACGCGTTCTCGAACAGCCCCCGGTCGACCTGCCAGTTGTCGTGGGGCGGGTACCCGGCTGCGCCCTGCTCGATGCGCTTCGTGATGTCCTCGTTGCCGGCGGCGGTGAGGAAGAACCGCAGCCCGATCTTTATGAGCTGCTCCTTCTTCAGGTGCTCCTCCATCCCCACCACCTTCTCGAAGTAATGAGCTCCTGAGGGGACGGTGGACTCGCCGACCTTGAAGGCCGCCAGCGGAGCGGGACCCTCTCGCTTCTCGAGCACCGCGACAGTCGTGTCGGGACGTCGCCGCTTCAGCTGAATGGCGAGTGTGAGCCCGGCGAGGCCCCCGCCCATGATCACCACGTCGTAGCGCTCGCGGGCGACGTGAAGGGGACGGATCTCGAGGCTGGAAACGCTGCGGTCGTCGCTCATATCTCGGTTCAGTTCGTTGGGTCGAGTCGTCGCTTAGCATCTTCCCTGTGTGACCCGATGTCAAGGTGCTCTGGGTCGAGAACCGCTGCGAGGGCGGCCCGGGTGCGGTGCCAGCGAACCAGCGTCGCCTGGGCGTCATGCAGGCGATACGTGACCCCGCTGAGGAGGTCGGCGTACGGCGCGGCATCCTCTATGACTGCGGTGACGCCCAGCACGAACCCCCGCATCGCCGCATCCTCGCCGGCGGTGATCGGGAGCTCGTCATCGACGTGACAGCGCAGCGAGAAGGCGAAGCCGTCGGCGACCACGCCCAGGGTGGCACGGCCGGTGCGGGCGAGGTTGGCGGCGCACGCGCTCGTCGGCCACAGCGCCAGCGCGAGCCGCCCGTCTGCCGCGACGACCAGTTCGCCCACGCTCACCATGGCCAGGTGCGTCCAGCCCGCCTCGAGCTCCGATAGGACGAGGATCGTCAGCCCGACCTGACGTTCTGGCTCATCTTGGAGGCACCGCCTGACCGGTTCAGGGACGGCGGGCTCGAGCTCGCGGCTCATGCGTGCGCGCTGGGCGTCATCGCAGAGGGTCGAGCCCCTGCCAGCGGCTGATCAGCCCGGCGTCGATCCCGAACTGATCGAGGATCTTCGTGACGGTATGGTCGATGACGTCCT
The DNA here is from genome assembly GCA_963704385.1 of uncultured Solirubrobacterales bacterium. GTDB lineage: Bacteria > Actinomycetota > Thermoleophilia > Solirubrobacterales > Solirubrobacteraceae > Palsa-465. The sequence continues at coordinate 764,304 of OY969904.1, read as the reverse complement.
CGAGCGTGGCTGGCCGGTGGTAGAAGGCTGGAACCGGGGGCAGCATCACCGCGCCAGTCTCGGTGGCCTGCAGCATCAGGCGCAGGTGCCCGGCGTGCAGCGGCGTCTCCCGGACGACGAGCACGACCCGACGCCGCTCCTTCAAGCAGACGTCGGCCGCGCGGGCGATGAGGTTGTCGCCCGAGCTGTTGGCTACCGCGGACAGCGTCTTGATCGAGCACGGGACGATCACCATCCCGCTGGTGATGAACGTTCCGCTCGCGATCGACGCGCCCATGTTACGCTCGTCGTGGACGACGTCGGCGAGCTGCTCGACCGTCGACGGGTCGCGCTCCATCTCGTAGGCGATCGTCGTCCGCGCTCCGGCGCTGACGATCGCATGGGTCTCGACGGCTTCGATTTCGCTCAGCACCTCGAGCAGCCGGACGCCGTAGTGGGGCGCACTCGACCCCGAGAGGGCGACGATGATCCGATCGGGGTTGGACATGGTGCTGTCAAGCCTCCTGCGCCGGAGCGCCGTATTCGAGCCCGAGCTGCTCCAGCCAGGCGCGCGTGGTGCCCGTCACCACCAACCGCGTCCGCCGCAGCTCTCCGGGCTTGCGCGCCCCGAGCAGGAACATAACGCTCCGCAGCTCGTGCAGGAAGCAATCGATCCAGGCCTGGACGGCCTGCTCTCCCTCACGCGCCGCCAAGAGCAACGGGCGCGCCACGCCGACCAGCGTCGCCCCGAGGGCCATCGCCTTGGCGCCGTCCAGCCCGGAGCGGATGCCGCCGGTGGCGATGACCGGTAGCCCGGCGGCTCGCGCGGCGACGATCGACACCGGTGTGGGAATGCCCCACTCCCGCAGACTATTGCCCAGCCGGTGCCCCCGCTCGTCGTGGCGGGCCTCTGCGCGCAACCCCTCGATCGCGGCGAAGCTCGTCCCGCCGCGCCCGCCCACGTCGAGCGCGGCGACCCCCGCACCCGCGAGCCGGTACGCCGTGGACTGCGACATACCGCCACCCGTCTCCTTGACCACGACTGGGATCGGCAGCGCGCTCGCCACCCGCTCGACTGCGGCCAGACCCCCGGCAGCGTGGCGGTCCCCCTCGGGCTGCACGCTCTCCTCGAGGAAGTTGAGGTGGACCGCCAGCGCGTCGGCGCGCACCATCTCAACCGCGGCTTGCAGCTGCTCGAGCGACAGCGCAGGGCCGGAGGCCTGGGGCAGGAGCTGGGCGATCCCGATGTTGCCGATGATGAACGCCGACGGTGCCACGGCGCGCACTACCGAGTAGGTCGAGGACAGCTCGGGATTGACCAGGGCCGCTCGCTGGCTGCCCACCCCGAGGGCCAGGCCGCTGCGCCCAGCGGCGGCGGCGAGCGCCGCGTTGATCTGCTCCGCCGCCCGATGGCCGCCCGTCATGCCTGCGATCACCAGCGGCGCCTCGAGGCGGTGACCGAGGAACGTCACCGAGAGGTCGACGTCGTCGAGATTGCACTCGGGGAGCGCCTCGTGCTCGAAGTAGATGTCGTGCCAAGCACTGGCGGGCGCCGCGTCGACGTCGGGCCTCGCGGCCAGTTCCAGGTGCTCCGACTTCCGCGCCTCGACCGCGCCCTCCTCGTCGCTGGGCATTTGCAATACGGTACCTGGGCATGCGACGTCTCAGGGACCTGCGAGCTTACCTCGAGGCACTCGACGAGCTCGGCGAGCTGCAACACATCGACGCCGAGGTCGGCCTCGATTACGAGCTGGGGGCGATCGTCCGCCGCTCGTACGACCTGATGGCGCCGGCGCCGTTGTTCACGAACCTGGCGGGCGTCGAGCCTGGATTCCGGGTCCTCGGGGCGCCCGCCGGCGTCAGCGCGCAGCCAGGGCTCTACCTCAGCCGGGTTGCTCTGTCCCTGGGTCTTCCGCCGCAGGCGTCCGGCTCGGACATCGTCGCTGCGCTGGTCGCCGCCCGGGGGGCGCCGCCGATCCCACCGCGTGTTGTGCCCACCGGCCCGTGCAAGGAAGTGATCGCGCTCGACGACGACATCGATCTCCGACGGCTGCCCGCGCCGCTTCTGCACGGACACGACGGTGGAAGGTTCATCAACACCTACGGGATCGTTGTCGCCCGCACCCCGGACGGGAGCTGGACCAACTGGTCGATCTCCCGGACCCAGCTGATGGACGCACGGCGGATGAGCAGTCTGGTCATCCCCACGCAGCACCTTGGGGTGATCCGCGCCATGTGGCGGGAGCGGGGCGAGGACATGCCGGTTGCGGTGGCGATCGGGGTTGAGCCCGTGATCCCGTTCGTCGGGGGCATGCCGCTGCCCGAAGGGGTCAGCGAGGCCGACTTCATCGGTGCGTATCTCGGGGAGCCGGTCGACGTCGTGCGCTGTGAGACGGTCGACCTCGAGGTGCCCGCGACGGCCGAGATCGTCATCGAGGGAACTGTCTCGACGGGGGAGACCGCGCCCGAAGGACCGATGGGCGAGTTCGCCGGCTTCACCTATCCGGGAGAGAGCACGCGCCAGCCGATTTACCACGTCTCCGCATTGACGCACCGTCGGGATCCGATTCTCCCGGTCGTGGTCGCGGGTCATCCCGTCGAGGAGAACCACACCGCGTGGGGCATCCCCAACTGCGCAGAGGTCGTCTACCAGCTGCAGCGGGGTGGAGTGCCGGTCACCAGCGCGTTCATGCCGCTTGAGTCGGGTTGTCAGTTCCTCGTGATCACGGTGCCCTCCGACTGGCGCGAGGCGTTCGCACAGCCGAGCCCCGCCGCGCTGATGGACAGGATCGCCGAGGTCCTGTGGGAGGCCCACGCCCACACGGCCTACGCGATCGCCAAGGTGATGGTGACCGAGGACGACATCGACCCCTCGAACACGCGTGATGTCGTATGGGCCTTCGCGGCCAAGAATTCACCCTCGGACGGAGTGAGGCTCTATGAGGACCGGAACATGGTCCCGCTCCCGGTGTTCCTGCCGGATGCCGATCGCCGGCGCTTCAAGACCACCAAGGTGATCTACAACGCGCTGATGCGGGAGGACGGCGACCCGGAGTCGGTGCCGCTGCGATCGACGTTCGACGCGGACTGGCCGCCTGAGATCCAGGAGCGGGTGCTCGCGCGGTGGAGCTCCGAATACGGCTATCCGGCCGCCCGACCCGAGCCCGCTCGGGCCTGACACAAGAAAACCGCGCGCTAACCGGGACGCTTTTCCGCTCAGACGATGCTGGCCTCGCGCCGGGCCAGGCCCAGATCCAGCGGCCGTGACAGGGCGCGCAGCGACGGGAGCTGCTCGACGGTCGCGTCATGCCCCGCGGCGAGGAACAGGTCGGCGCTCTGAAAGTCCCGCCACTCGGAAGGCCCGAAGCGCGGCGTCACGACCACGTCGGCCAGCGCGGCGTGGCGCGCGCTCGTGTCGAGCTGGCTGAGATCCATCGCTTCGAGAATCGTGTCGAGCGGGCCACGTCGGCGCGGTTTGGCCGGCTCGGGCTCGGCCTCGAGCTCGGGCGCGCCCGGCCAGTGCTCGAGCGTCTCCCCCCCGAGCAGGTTGACCGATAGAACGATGTCCGCGCCGTCCTCGATCACGGCCGCTGTCGGCACCGGCACCAGCGCGATGGCGTCGATGAGCCGGTGGCCGTCCCGCTCCGGGCTCGGGAACACCCCGGCCACCGACAGCGCAGCGAGCAGCGCCTCCCACAGCGGCCCCCGGCGCTGGGCCACCGGGACGCGAGCCGTCAGGTCGACGGCCAGGATCACGAGCGGGATCGCAGTCTGCGAGAAGGACCGCTCTTCGGTCACCTGCTTGAGCAACCCGATCAGCGTCTCGACGCCTGCCGAGCCGACCAGCGGCGAGGAGAACAGCTTGCCGACATTCTCGGCGCTGAACGCCTCCCGGAAGCGGGCGTCGATCTCGGCCGCCCGGTGGCCAAGCGCGAGCTGCGTGGCCACGAACCCGCCGATGCTGCTCCCGCCGGCGAAGTCGACTGTGTAGCCGGCCTCCTCGAGCGCCTGGAGGAAGCCGACATGGGCGTAGCCCTTCGCGCCGCCGGCCCCGAGCGCGACGCCCAGCTTGGTGCGGGTCAGGTGACGGGCGATCCAGGCCAGATCCGCGTCCGCGAGCGGGAAGCCAGCCTGACGCGGACACTCTCGCACCACCAGATCGAGCGTCTGCGGGTGCCACATTTGGCTCGCCTCGCGCGCCTCGTCGGATACGAGCACGATCTCGAGCCGCCGGCCTTCGGCGGCGGCCGCCACGGCGCCCAGCCGGCCGGCCTCGTCCGCGTTCCCGACCAGTGCCACCACCCGATCGACCTCGTCGAGCAGCGGGGCGAGCGTGTCGGGGTCGAACTCGCTCGGGATCAGAACCGTATCGCTCTCGCCGACGAGCTCGTCGGATGCGGTCAGTGCCCCTGCAAACGACAAGGACCGGTCCAGGACGCTTACCGGTCGCGGGCTGGCGCTGCGCGCAGCGGCGGCGAGGGTGCTGACGACGCCGCTGATAGACGGTCCAGCGATCAAGCCGATCTCCTCGCCGCGCTTCGAGCTCGAGCGCGCGCTGGCGCTGAACAGCGCGGCGCTGTGCGCGCTGGCCCGGAACAGGCGCTCGCGCTGGGTGTGAATCACGTTGAAGAGGATGCGGGGGAATCGCTCCGCGAGCTCGAGGAGGTCCGAGGCGCTGAGCTCGAGCACGTCGGTGATCGTGCTCGCGGTCACGGTGGCAGTCCGCTCGGTAGCGGTGATGGCGTCCTGGGCGCCGATCACGTCGCCCTTGCGCATCCGCAACTCGATCTCGCCTCCGCCGGTCGTGGTTCCCGCCGTCCAGTTGACCAGTCCGCCGGTGATCAGCCAGATCCGGTCGCTGGGCTCGCCGGCCGTGCACAGGCGCTCACCGGCCCCAAGCCTGCGGGCGCGCATCCGTTCGAAGACGACCTCGAGCTCCTCGGGGGCCAGCCCCTCGAACAGCTGGCTCTGGGCCAGTGCGGGATCGCGACTCATCGGCGCAGGGTATGCGCGACGGGCGGACCTCGTCAAGCCTCGCCAAGTCCGGCCAAGCGGCGGTTGATCCGTGCGCTGACCCGGGGATAGGATCGCCACGCGTGCAATCGTCCGCCCTGTCCGCGCGCACGAACGATTGGGGGTGTCCATGTCTAATCCGCCCGCCGGCCACCATCTGCAGGCCGGCGACACGGTCTCGCCGCATCAGCTGACGGGCCTGTCGAGTGAATCGGTCAGCGTCCCGGACCCGGGGCACGTCGTTCACCTCGAGCTCCGTCGTTTCGCCGGCTGCCCCGTCTGCAACCTCCACCTGCGCTCGGTCGTCGTCCGCAACGACGAGCTCCGCGCGGCCGGCATCCGTGAGGTCGTCGTGTTCCACTCGGGCGCCGAGGACCTGCGCAAGTATCAGGCCGAGCTTCCGTTCGACGTGATCCCCGACCCTGACAGGAAGCTCTATGTCGAGTTCGGCGTCGAGTCGGCGCCCCGGGCGATCCTCACCCCCGCCGCCTGGCCGGCGATCATCCGGGGGCTGGGGCGGAGCATCGGCGCGGTGATCCGCGGCAAGGAGCATGCGCCGCCCGTCAAGCCCGCCGGCGGCTCGACCGGGCTGCCCGGCGACTTCCTGATTGCCTCAGACGGGCGGGTGATCGCCAGCAAGTACGGCGAGCACGCGTACGACCAGTGGACGGTCGACGAGGTGCTCGCGCTGGCCAAGACCGAGCGCGAAGCTAAGGGTTCCACCACGGGCCAAGCCCAAGCGGACGCGCAAGCCCCGCCCGACCCGTCCTCCTGAGCAAGGGTCGGGTCGGCAGCTCGAGGACAAGAACGAGGGCCGACGAATCTCGCCGGCCCTCGAACTCTCACTGATTACTGCTGGCTTGCGAACTCAGAACCCAACCAGGCCATCTGTGCCCAGGGGGACGCCGGCGCTCGACGTCGACCCGAGGTATACGAGGACGCCGTTGCTGGCGACCTTGTACTCATCGAGGTAGCTGTCGGTGGCCGGCCCGGCGGATGAGGTGGAGTGGTGACCCACCACGTAGAGGTACTTGCCGTCGGGTGTGATGAACTCGTCGGTCTTCAGGTACTCGTTCGGGAGCGGGAGTGTCACGCCCAGGAACGTCAGCGCTCCGGACGAGCTCAGCCCGTACGAGCCCATGGTGGATCCGGGAGGAGCACCGTTGCCGGTATTGACGAAGAACGCGAACTGCTGGTTCGGTGAGACGAGCGACCAGCAGGGAAGCGCTCCGAACGCCGGCTTCGTGTCGATCGGGCTCAGGCTTCCCGTGCTGGTGACCGAATACGTCGCAGTATTGCCCTCGGCCGTCAGGGACGAGACCTGTGACATCACGAGCTGATTGGCCTTGTCGAAGACAAAGCCGAACGGGAACGGAGTGGTCGAGCCTACCTCGCTCGCGGGGCCAGCCGCGCCGCTTGCGCCGACCTGGAACGTGTCGATCTCGGACGGCATCAGCAGCGTCACGATCAGCACGCTGCCCGTGTTGTCGAAGCCGATCTGCCGCGACAGCCCCGGCATGGCGTCGCTGGTCAGCTTCTGGATGGAACCGGGGATTGGCGTCAGCGCGCCGGAAGAGCCAAACGTGAAGCCGGCGATGTTCATGCTGTCGGTATTGAGGACGTAGAGCTCGTTGCCGTGGCTGGTGAGGCTGAACGGGAATACCCCGTTCGACGGCACCTGTCCAACCAAAGTCAGTCCGGTGGACGTCACTTGGAAGGCACTGATCGTATTGCTGCCCGCGTTGACGGCGAACAGGTGCTTTCGATCAGGCGTCAGCAGGACCTCGTAGTCGGTGTCCAGTTGCGGACACATTGCGGTGCACCCCGGCTGTTGCTGAGCCCCGCCGACACCGCCGGTGTTCACGGTCCCGCCCTCTTTCACCTGACCGTTTGAGTAACGGTTCCAGATGATGATCTGGTTGCCGGTGAGGCCATTGGACTGCGAGTACATGTGTCCGACAACGCGGTTCTTGGGCGTCTTGGTGCGCCCGGAGACGGGCACCTCGACCGTGTATTGGAATGTGCCGGTCGTCATGCTGGAAAGGGCTCCCACGCCCTTGCCCGTTCCGGTGATGTGGTTGAACTTGCCCGTCCCACCGCTGTAAGCGACGTGGAAGGCGATCGAGACGGCCATGCCCGAGATCTTGAAGGTCAGCTTCCAGGTACCGGACACGGTGCCGTTCTTGAACTGGTCCTTGAACCTGACCAGACCGGTGCCACCCGTCATGGCCTTGTTGAACTTCATGACGAACTTGTCGTTTTGCGTGCCATCCGCGAGGGGCGACGAGCACGACATCGGTCCCTTGTCTGCGCCTTTCAGCTCTGTGCCACCCGGCTGCTCGGTGAGATACAGCGTGCACTGGACGGCTTCTGTCTTTGGCTTGGCGGCGCTCGCGGGCACGACGGCCACGCTCATCGCGCCCGCTGCCACGGCAGCAACCACTGCGATTGATCTAGCCCTCACGGTACTCCTTCCCCTTCTGTCGATCCAGCCGCCGGGCGATCATATAGGAGGGGGGGAGCGTAGGCAACTGCTCCTGCGCGGCCCCTATGCCCGCCGCGGCGCCGCGTGCGCCAACCGCGGGCGTCTGCTTGCGTGTGCCCTATCGCGACGGCGTACGCGGCTGTAGACTCGCCGGGTCATGGGGACGAGTGAAACGAGGGGCTCGTCGGGTAGCGTGCCGATCGTCACCGGCAAGCGCCTGATGGTGTTCTCCGGGCGCGCCAATCCCGAGCTCGCGGGCGACATCGCCGCCAAGCTCGGACTCGAGCTCGGCCACGTCACCCTGAAGACGTTCTCGGCCGGCGAGGTGTACTGCCGCTATGACGAGTCGATTCGCGGCGCCGACGTGTTCATAGTCCAGCCCACGTGCTCCAACCCGGAGACCGGGATCACCGCCAACGACGCGCTGATGGAGCTGCTGTGCATGATCGATGCCGCCGTCGGCGCCTCGGCACACCGCGTGATCGCGGTGATGCCCTGGATGGGCTACTCGCGCCAGGACAAGAAGTCGGCGCTGCGCGAGCCGATCAGCGCGCGGCTGGTGGCCCACATCCTGGAGACGGCGGGCGCCGACCGCGTCCTCACGGTCGACCTGCACGCCGGCCAGCTGCAGGGGTTCTTCACCAAGCCCGTGGACCACATGACGGCACTGTTCACCCTCGCCGACTACGTCGCCCAGCTCGAGCTCGATGACCTCGTCATCTGCGCCCCCGATGTCGGCCGCGTGAAGCTGAACCACAAGTTCGCCGAGCACATCGGAGCGGACCTGGCCCTGATGACCAAGGAGCGTCCCGCGCAGCAGGTGGCCGAGGTCGGCTACGTGATCGGCGACGTCCGCGGCAAGAACGCGGTGATCGTCGATGACATCATCGACACCGCCGGTACGCTCTGCGCGGCCGCTCAAACGGTCCTCGACGCGGGCGCGGCGCGCGTCTACGCCGCCGGCACGCACGCCGTGCTCTCGGGGCCGGCCTACGAGCGCCTGGCCAGCGTCGGCTTCGAGCAGGTGATCGTCACCGACACGATCCCGCTGCGACCCGGCGCTCCGGATAACATCGTCGTCCTCTCGTGCGCCAGCCTGCTGGCCGACACGATCAAGCAGATCTTCACGGACGGATCGGTCAGCGCCGTCTTCGGCGGCGAGAACCTAACGTTCTAGCCCTCGGGCTCGATCAAGGTCATCACGATGCCGCCTTTCAAGCAGGCCAACCCACCACCCGAAAGCCGATGAGCGGGGCAATCCCAGCGGTCGAGTTCGGAGTGGCGGCCGACTTCTCGCTCGGGGTGGAGGAGGAGCTGCTGCTCGTAAACCCCGTCACTCTCGCGCTCGAGCACGGTGCGGTCGACGTGCTGGGGAGGCTCCATCTGGATCCGGTGGAGGGCGCGGCCGTCCCCGATTCCTACGCCGGACTGGTCGAGCTCGCCACGCCGATCTGCGCGGATGCGTCCCACGCGGCCGCCTGCATGGGGTTCCTCCGCCACCGTCTGCGATCGGTCGGCGCCACGACGATCGGCGCCGGCCTGCACCCCGCCGGGGCGTTCGGCGACGTCGTGCACTTTCCCAGCGACCGCTATCGGTTGATCTCGGCCGAGATGCGTGGGCTGTTGGCGCGGACGCCGACCTGTGCGCTGCACGTCCACGTGGCGATGCCGGACGCCGAGACCGCGATCCGCGCCTGCAATGCACTGCGCGTCTACCTGCCCCTGCTCCAGGCCCTAGCGGCCAATTCACCCTTCTGGTACGGCCGCGACTCCGGGCTGGCCAGTGCCCGCGCGCACGTGTTCAGGGAGTTCCCGCGATCGGAGATTCCCCCGGCCTTCGGCTCCTTCGACGAGTACGCCGAATGCGTCGAGGCGGTGGCCGCGGCCGGCGAGCTTCCGGATTACACCTTCCTGTGGTGGGACGTTCGCCCTCATCCGGTGCTGGGCACCGTGGAGGTCAGGGCGATGGACACCCAGTCGTCGCTGGCCGCCGCCGTCGGGCTCGCCGCGCTGGTCCACGCCCTGGCCCGGTGGGCGGTCGAGCAGCGGGGACCGTGGGAGCGGCGCCAGGTGCTGATGGAATCCAGCTTCCGCGCCGCGCGGGACGGGCTCGACGCCACGCTCTGGCACCGCGGGGCGATCCGGCCGGTCGTGGATGTGGCCCGTGAGACGCTCGAGCTCGTCCGGCCCTACGCCCGCGAGCTCGGCGACGACGGCGCGCTGGAGGAGATCGAGCGGATACTCGTCGACGGCAACGGCGCTGCCCGCCAGCGCGCGGCGTTCGCCCGCGGAGGCCTCAGCGCGGTCCTGGCCCAACTGGCTCAGGAAGCGATGCAGGTCGATCCCGTCGTCGCCCGCGCATAAGATCTCTCCATGTGCAGGCTGTTCGGAATGAGTGGCGGCGCCCATGAGGTTCAGGCCACGTTCTGGCTGCTCGACGCCCCGACCAGTCTGCTGAACCAGAGCCAGAGCCAGCCTGACGGCGTCGGGCTCGGCACCTTCCAGGCCGACGGAACGCCCTCGATCTATCGCAAGCCGGTTCCGGCCAATCGCAGCGAGACGTTCATCGCCAGCGCCCACCAGGTCCGCTCGCGCACCTTCCTATCGCACATCCGTCACGCCACCGCGGCCGCGCCGACGCTCGAGAACACCCATCCCTTCGAGCAGAACGGGCGGATCTTCGCCCACAACGGCGTTCTGGCCGACCTCCCACGCCTGCGGTCCAAGCTCGGTCCCTATGAGAGCCTCGTCCAGGGCGCGACAGACTCGGAGCTGTACTTCACGCTGATGACGAGGTGCATCGAGGAGCGGGGCGGCGACATCGCCGCCGGGGTCGCGGCAGCGGCCGGGGAGATCGCCGCCGAGATCCCGCTGTACTCGCTCAACATGGTGCTGACCACTCCAACCGACGTGTGGGCGCTGCGCTATCCCGACACCAATGAGCTCTGGATCCTCGAGGGCTCGTTTGGCGGCATCGACGCGCCGGGCGTGTTCGACGATCGCAGCGCCTCGGGGATCATGCGCAGCCTCGAGGGGTCGGTGGGCGGATTGGGGCCGGGCAGCGTGCTGGAGGACCGCAACGCCTCGGGGATCATGCGCAGCGTCTCAGGGATCATGCGCGTCCAGTCGGCCGAGCTCTCGATCCGGCCGGCGACCGTGATCGCCTCCGAACGCATGGACACGAGCAGCGGCTGGCGCCTGCTCGAGTCGGGCGAGCTCATTCACATCGATCCCGAGCTTCGGGTGAGCTCGGAGATCGTCGTTTCGCGGCCTCCGGCGGAGATGATCGACCTGAACGCGCAGCAGGCGGTCGCTCAGGGGCGTTGAGCGGGGGGTCGGCGCCGTTTAGGGGGCGACTGGGCCGACTTGCTTGCATGCGCCGTCCCAGTGAGCCATGATTGGCCATCGACCGGAATGGGGGTCAATTGGCCGTAGACGGGTGCTTTCAATCACCTGGCAAAGTGACGAGATCGGGGCGTCAAGATCGACGCGGACGGATCGAGGAGATCGACTTGGAGGCACGCGGAGCGGTCGTCGCTGCGTAGCCGAGCAACGAGAGGAGAGCAAGGTGAGCAACGATCGACAGCCCGCCGATAGCTACGACGTCGCGATTCTCGGCGGGGGACTAGCAGGATTGACCCTCGGGCTGGAGCTCAAGAAGGTGCGTCCGCAGACCAGCGTCTTCATCGCCGAGAAGCGCCCCGGCCCAGCGCCAGAGGCTGCCTTCAAGGTAGGTGAGTCGACGGTCGAGGTGTCGGCGCACTACTTCGCCGACGTCGTCGGCGCCCGAGACCATATGGAATCGGATGAGCTCCACAAGTTCGGCCTGCGGTGGTGGTTCCCAGCGGGAGACAACCGCGAGATCGCGGAGCGAATCGAGCGGGGGATCAACCGCCCGCTCGAGCATCCGAGCTATCAGCTCGACCGTGGCCGCTTCGAGAACTATCTCGGCGACGAGAACCACGCGGCCGGTGTCGACCTGTTCGGCGGCTCGTTCATCACGAACGTCGACGTCGAGGCCGATCCCCACACGGTCACGATCGTCCGGGGCGGGGTCGGCGGTGAGGAGTTCACCGTCAAGGCCCGGTGGGTGGTCGACGCAGCCGGCCGCTCGTTCATCCTCAAGAAGCGGCTCGGTCTGCTCCAGGACAACGGCCACGTGATCAACTCGTCCTGGTTCAGGCTCGCCGGCGGGTTGGACATCGAGGACTGGGCCGACCCCGACGACGAGGAGTTCTTCGGGCGCATGTCCGAACGCGGGCTGCGCAAGTTCAGCACCAACCACCTGTGCGGGAAGGGCTACTGGGTGTGGATGATCCCGCTCTCCTCGGGGCCGATCTCGATCGGGATCGTCGCCGACCCCCGCTTCCATCCGATGGGCGAGATGGACACGCTCGACGGCGCGATCGATTGGATCCGCCGTTATGAGCCTCAGCTCGGCGAGGCGCTCGACAGCCGGCGTGACCAGGTCGAGGACTTCCTGAAGGTCGAGGACTTCTCCTATGGCTGCCAGCAGTGCTACTCCGGAAGCGGCCGCTGGTCTCTGGTCGGCGAGGCCGGGGCCTTCCTCGATCCGTTCTACTCACCAGGCTCTGACTTCATCGCCATCGGCAATACCCTCACGACCGACCTCATCACCCGGGACCTGGACGGCGAGGACGTCACTGAGCGGGCCAAGGCGCACGACGACCTATACCTGAGCACCTACCGGGTGAACCTCACCCAGTACGAGGGTCAGTACGAGTTCTGGGGCAACCCGATGGTCATGACGGTCAAGATCTGCGCCAACAACATCCTCTACTGGGGCACGGAGTGCCTGCTCTTCTTCCATGACAAGTACACCGACCTCGACTTCATGGCCGCCGTGCGCCCAGACCTCGAGAGTATCTGGGCCATCACCCTGAGGCTCGAGGCCATGTACCGCGAGTGGAACGTGCTGGAGAATCGGGAGTGGCGCCGGGCGATCGTACCCACCGCAGCCTTCCCGGGCATGTACCAACGGCACCTGGACATGGCCGGCGACTTCGACGACGACGGGCTCAAGGCGAGGCTCGCCTCCACCGTCGACCTGATGGAGGGATTCGCGGTCATCGCCTTCCACCGAGCCGCCACCAACCTGGGCGATGCCGCCCCGGGCGAGGACGAAAAGATCGACCCGTACGCCGTGAGCCTGGACCCGGACCGCTGGGAGGCCGATGGTCTGTTCAGCGGCGACGGGCTGTCCCTCGCCGAGGCGCGCCAGGGCGAGGCGGCCGGGCTGCAGAACCTGTTCCTGGAGGCGGTGGCCCAGCCGGTGTGATCGGGCCGGCCGCCGGCCTACCCAGCCGGCCTGTCCGCGGGGTGGCCGGCCACCCGGCCGCCCCGCTGGCGTCAATTGCCTGAAGGAGTGGGGGGCAGGGGGTGACCGTGGGCGTAGAGGCGCACCGGGAGGGCGCCGGCCGGGCGCTTTTCCTGGTCCTCCCGCTCGGCATAACGGTCGTGGATCGCGAGTATCTGGTCCATCACCGCGGCGAGCTCTTCTGCCGTCAGATATCTGATGGTCTCGGTCATGAACGCGGCGCGCCGCCATTTCACGGGATATGACGGGCGCCGCGACCACCACTCGCGCATCTGGTTATAGGTGCGCTCGAGGAAGGTCCGCTCGAGCGCCTCGCCGGCGACGACCGTCTCTGGGTCCGTCATGCCGGTGTCGAAGCGGTGGTAATCGCTGGTCAGGCGCCAGGGACGGCTGCGCCCCCGACCTTCGCCGGTCTCCTCCACGAAGCCATACTTGGCCAGGGTCTGGAGGTGCCACGACATGTTCCCGGGGCTCTCATCGAGCAGCTCCGCCGCGCGGGTGGCCGTGATCTCTCCGTCGCGGCGCACCGCGTCCAGAAGCGCCACGCGCAACGGGTGCGCGAGCGCCCGCATGGCTCGCGGATCGGTGACCAGCTTCTTCCCGCTGGGTCGCTGGGCGGGCGTCATGCGAATCGACTCCGATCGCTGAGCATCATCGCTGTCCCCGTGCGAGGGGATGGTTCATGGCGCTGTCGGGCCCAGCCAGCCGAAGGCCCACATCGACGAGCAGCCAGCCGGTTCCGCGTCTGGCGGCCGCGATGACGTGGCGTCTGCCTTGCGCGGGTCGGCTGCGGGAGCTCGCCTCGGCGCTTTGCCGAAGCTCGGCGGCCCGAGCTTCGACGAGCGCCTGAGCAAGAGCGGGGTTCTGATGCACGACGTCCCTCCTTTCACAAGGGTTCTTGTCACAAGGCTACTAGTCACAAGAACTCTTGTCAAGGGTCCGGCGTGTCTTTATCCGACGCCGACGCCGGGGATGAGCGTCCCCACGTGCGCGCACGTCTTCACGGCCCGCTGGAACGCCGGCGAGCCGGCGTTCACCCGGAAGTCCACCCCGGCGCCCCTGCCGCCGGGCCCGAAGGTCGGGTCGGGAAAGTTCGGCACGCCGTGCTGGCGGATGCAGCGCGCATTGGCGATCATGCCGGCCTGCTGTGCTGCCGAGATCGGTGGCGGCGGCGTGTTGCCGCCTGGCTGTAGCTTGGCGCATGCGCTCTCGGCCGTCTGGAACGCAGGAGACTGCTGATTGATCCCGGAGGTTCGGAGAGCGAAGCCGCCGCCCGGGCTCGGGTCGGGGAAGTTGGGCATACCGTGCGAGCGCATGCAGTCCGCGTACGTGACCCCCTGGGTGTAGAGGTTCGAGGCGTGGTTGGTGCTCGAATTGCTCGAACCGCACGCAGCGATGGCCGCCGCGGCGCCCAGGGCGGCGAGCACAACTGACAGCGGGCGGATGTAGTCGCCCATTGTTTGTGTAGTGGTCGTCCTTCGCACCTCGTCTGCCACGGCCGCTGACTGCCCGCCGGACCTGAGATGTACGCCGCCGTGCATAACACCGGCGTAACGCCGTTACGCCGCCGTTACCGCGGGCCTGTTCGGTGGGCCGGCCTGGGTGCGGGCTGTCACACGCTCCGGTGTTCGCGGCATTCTCAACCTGAGATGGGATCCGACGCGGAGTTCGCGGCGATGTACGCGCGGGAGATCGAGACTGTGCTGATCTTCCTCGCTCGCCGGACGCTCGATGTCACGATCGCAGCGGATCTGGCCGCGGAGACGTTCGCGCTCGCGTTTCGCGGCTGGTTGAGGTTGCAGGGGCGTACCGATGAGGAGATCCGGGCGTGGTTATTCACCGTGGCCCGCCGGCAGGTCAGCCGGTACCTGCGACGCGCCTGGGCCGAGCAGCGCGCGGTGCGGCGGCTCGGCATCCGGGTGCCGATCGTCCATGAGGACGATGTCGAGTTGATCGAGGAGCGCGCGGGACTGAGCGCTCTGCGTGCCGAGGTATGCGTCCGGTTGGAGAGCCTGAACCCCCAGCAACGAGACGCGGTGCGGCTGCGGGTGGTGGACGAGCGTCCGTATCCAGAGGTGGCGATGGTGCTCGGCATCTCCGAGCAGGCCGCGCGCGCCCGTGTCTCGCGCGGGCTACGCGCCTTGCGCTCGGTGCTGGAAACCGCGCACGGCAGAGAGGAGCTGTGCAGATGAGTGACTTGCGCTTCGCCCGTGAGTTGGGAGCCGAGTTCGAGCGACTTGAGCGAGCAGGCAACGCCGGACCCCGCCGGCGACGGTTTCCATCGCGGACCGCCAAGCTGACCGGACGGATCGCGTCGGCGGTGGCGGTTGCCGTCCCGCTCGCGATCGCGGTGCTGGCGGTTGGCCTGCTTAGCCACTCGCGCAACGCCGGCCGACGCCCGGCCGGCCGCGCGGCGGGGGGAGGGCTTGCTCTCAGCGGCGGCAACTGCCGCACCCCGGCACGGATCGGTCCGCATTTTCCGGGCGGTCCTCCGGTGTCGCACGCACCCGACGGGATGCTCCCCGCCGCTGGCGGGCGCCTGTCCGGGATCCCCTGGCAGCTGCGGGCGAAGCCCGGTGTTGCGCTGCCCAGCGCCATTGAGCACGGGCGGCTGCGGCTCGGCGGCCACGAGTACGGACTGTGCAGCCAGGGGCCGGTGCCGGTGCCCTTCGGGCTGATCAACGCTGGCCCTCACGGGGTCCTCTACGGCTATGTGACAGGCGCCGGCAGCTACCGGATCACCGTCTCCGCGGGAACCACCCCGCTCACGACCAGCACCACCGACACTTTCTTCTTCATCGGAGTGCTGCCACGGCCGGCCTGCTCCTACCGTTCGCTCTCGGTCACAGCCACGTCGACTCCCGTCAGCGGCCTGCCACCCAATATCAGCCGCTCACTCGATGATGACGCGCCGCGCTTCACGACCACGATGCGCTTCGGAGACTGTCACCCCCACGCGCTGGTGACGACCATCTCTGAGCGTGGCCGGACACAGGGTCGCTCCCCCAATGCGCCGCTGGCCCGCGTGACGGCGCAGTTGAGCCTGACCAGGGTGCCGGGATCTCAGTCCCACGCCGGCGGCACCGTGTGGGAGCTCACGCACAGCGGCTACCGCGGGATTAATGTGCTCGTCGTCGGACTCAGGCCAGGCCGATACGGCATCTGGCTGCTGGGCCCGCGCAATCGGGCTACCGCTGTCGCCGCGGTGACCGTCAAGCACCAGTTACAGGCGTCCTACGATCTTCCGCCTGACGCCAGCAGCGCGCGCCAGATCGTGGTCACGGCCCAAGCGTCCGGCCAAATCGACACCCCCGGCAGGATCATTCTGCGCGCCACCCTCCCCTGACCCGCGGACTCGTACTCACCGGTTTCCGCACACGGCCACTGCCTGCTTGTAGGCGGGCGACTGCGGGTCTGTGCCGGCGTCGGTGATTCCGATCCCGCCGCTGGCGGGGAACGTCGGGTCCTGATAACCCGGGACGCCGTGGGTGCGCATGCACTGCGCGTGGGCGATCAGCGACGCTTTCACACTCGCGGTGATCGGCGGCTTTCCCTGCTGGGACAGAGCCGAGATCAGTCCTCGGCAGGCGTCCAGGGCCGCCTGGAAAGCTGGTGCCTGGGTATTGATCGTGGACGGGATCGCGACGCCGCCGATCGTGCTTTCTGGGCCGGTGGGGGCGGTGCCGGGATCCGGGAAGCTCGGGACGCCGTGCGCGCGCACGCACCTGGAGAAGGCCAGTGCCTGACCGGCGACCGTCGGTGAGCGCGTCGCGCTCTTGGGGGCGCTGGTTCCGCATCCGGCGGCGACCACGCAGCCGGTGATCATTCCGAGGAGCGGCGCAAAGCCACGTCGAGCTGCGATGCGAGAAGCGAAGGCGTTCAAATCGGTCTCACTCTCCCACCTGACCAATAACACGGAGATAACGCCGTTACGCCGCCGTTAACGATCCGAGCCGACGCACGGGTCCGTACCGCCTCGCTCGACGCCGGTGCGCCACGGCGTGAGAGGAGTCCTCAGGTGGCGATCGGCCGGGTCAGCGCCTTGACGAACTCCTCGAGCTGGTCGGTTCGCCAACACTCGAACGCCGTGCAGTGGCGCTCGTAGGCGGCGATCACCGAGTCGCCGTAGTTCCAGTACAGCCGCGGTTCGGGGTTGAGCCAGAACGTGCGCCCGGCCCGGGCGGTGATCGCGGCGAACACGTCGTCGCGCGGCGGTCGGCCGTTGGTGCGGGCGTCGCCGAGCACGATCACGGTGGCCCGCGGGTGCAGCTCGTCCTCGATCAGCGCCAGGAACTCCTCCCACACGCGGCCGTAGTCCGTGTAGCCCGAGATGTCCGCCACTCCCGCGTCCTTGGAGATGGCCTCGCTCGCTGCGCGGAAGTCGCGCTCGCGCTCGAACACGTCGGTGACCTCGGAGATCCGCTCGATGAACACGAAGGAGCGGAGCTTGCGGAAGGCGTCGTGAAGGGCGTGCAGGACGCTCAGGAAGAACGTCGAAGCGCTGGTCACGCTGGTCGACACGTCGCACAGGACGAAGATCTCGGGCCGGCGCGGCCGCCGGGGACGGTACTTCAGCGTGATCGGGACGCCGCCGGTCTCCAACGACGCCCGCATCGTCCGCCTGACGTCCACGTGGGCGTGGCGCTTGCGACCCCTCAGCTCGTGCCCCTGTGTGGCCAGCCGGCGCTTGAGCTGCGCTACGACCCGGTGAACGGCGGCGAGGTCCTGGATCGGCCCGGTGGGCAGTGCGCGGTCAAGCTCGTTCAGCGGCCGCTTCGGCGGCAGTGACGCCGTCCGCTCGATCATCGCGCGCTCGAGCTCGCGGCGCAGGTGCGCCTCGAAACGGCGCAGCTGATCTCGCGGCGTGCCGTGGCGGCGGGGGTCGTCCTCGGGCAGGTCGGGCTGCGGCTCGGCGCGAAGCCCGAGCGCGCGGCGGATGCGCTGCACGTCGACCCCGAGCACCCCGGAGCCTTCACCCCGACCGAACGCGGCGACGGCCAGCCGCGCCAGGTCACGCAACGCCGCATCCGATCCGTCGCGCAGAGCGGCCGCGATCTGCTGGCGCAGCGTGTCCAGGTCGAGCTCGGAATCCGCGTCGGCGCCCCGACCACCCTCGGTGATCCCGCGGCGGGCCGCTTCAGCCTCGGCCGCCCGGAAGAAGAAACGGTCGAAGACCAGCTCGAAGATCCGGCGGTCCTCGGGCGACTTGGCCAGTGTCGCCGCGATCGCCTCCTTGAACTCCGGGTGCTCGATCCATGGGACGAGCTCGAGCGCCTCGAAGGCGTCGAGGATCTCCGAGGTGCCGACGGCCACGCCCTCCTCGCGGAGATCCTCGGCGAAGGCCAGGAGCTCGCCGGCCAGCCCTCCGGGCGCCCGCTCCGGGATGCCTCGATCGCGGGCTGGGCTAGGCGGCTGAGGCATCCGCGGCGGGAGAGTCGAGCATCACGCCCACGCGGGCCGCGACCGTGTCGAGGTCGGTCCGGTGCTTGAGGATCACGCTCATCGTCTCGGCGAACGTGTCGGCGTCGATGTCGGTCGCGCCCAGCAGCATCAGCGCCCGCGCCCAGTCGATCGACTCCGCGATGCTCGGCGGCTTCTTGAGATCGAGCTCGCGAATCCGGTGGATGACCTCCACCAGCTTGCGCGCGACTCGGTCGTCGAGGTCGGGGGAGTGCAGTCGAACGATCTGCAGCTCGTGCTCCAGACCCGGATAGTCGAGCCACAGGTACAGGCAGCGGCGCTTGAGCGCCTCGGTCAGCTCACGCGTGTTGTTGGATGTCAGGACGACGACCGGCTGCGTCCTGGCCTCGATCCGTCCCAGCTCCGGGATCGAGATCTGGAAGTCGGACAGGAGCTCCAGCAGCATCGCCTCGAACTCCTGATCGGTCTTATCGATCTCGTCGACCAGCAGCACCACGGGCTCGGGCGAGGCGATGGCCGTCATCAACGGCCGCTGGAGCAGGAACTCCTCGCCGAAGATGTCGTCCTGGACGTCGCGCCAGCCGGCGTCATCCGACTCGGTCTGGATCCGCAGCAGCTGCTTGCGGTAGTTCCACTCGTACAGCGCCTTGGCTTCGTCCAGCCCCTCGTAGCACTGAAGCCGCACCAGAGTGCGCTCCAGATAGCGCGCAAGCGCCTTGGCCAGCTCGGTCTTGCCGACGCCCGCAGGCCCCTCGACCAGCACCGGCTTGCCGAGCTTGGTGGCCAGAAAGCCGACGAGCGCCGTCGACCCTCCGGGCAGGTACCCGACCCGAGTCAGGCCGGCGCTCAGCTCGTCGACGGTGGTTGGCTCGGTGACTGGCATGGCGCCGTCAAATATAGGGTGGGCCCGGCCGCCCGTTCGGCGGTGGGGGCGTGATGAACGTCGACAAGTCCATCCGCTACGTTCCCTGAGTCGCCTGCGGCCTTCCGCACCGTCTTACGCCTCCAAGCGTCTCCATCCGAATCCAGTAGCAACTACCGTTCGCGCGTGGCCATCCTCCTCCCCCTGGCCGCGACCACCAGCCTCACCCCGTACGCCATTGCTATGGGCGCCGGGTTTCTGATCGGGATCTACGGCCACCTGGCCAAGAACACGACCCTGATCCTCATCGGGATCTTCATCGTCGGGCTCGTCAGCGCCTACTTCGTGTTCGTGGTCGGCAAGGTGACGTGAGGGGTCCCGGTGCGGCCCCGGGGAGCCGGTCGCGGCTGCTCCGGCCCGAACTTTGCGGCTGAATAGGTCGTATACGGCCGGTTTGGCCGCAAAGTTCGCGCAACTCCCGCGCGCCCCGCCCGCCCGGCGGCGCCCGCCGCTACTGAATCGGTATGTCCTCGACCTCGGTCGGCTCGCCACCGCGCCGGTCGATGCGCTCGAGGTACGCGTCGATCAGGGCGCGGATCGCCAGCAGGACCTCGCGCAGGGCTGCCGCGAGCCGCTCGATGACGTCGGGCGGAATCAGTTCGCGTGCCGCCTGCATCGCCTGCAGCAGGCTCTCGAGCTCCGGCGGTCGCGCGGAGGCCGGCTGATCCTGGTCGGCGGCCGGGGCCTGCCACCCCGCGGGCGGCGGCTTGGCTCGCGGGCCGGACCGCGCGGCCTGGGCGATCAGCCGCTCGGCCGCCTCGGACGCCTGGCTCAGGCGCTGCTCCAGGCGGCGCAGCGCCTCCTGGGACTCATCGGCCATTGGTGGCCCCAGGGGCGGCTTCATCGAATGTGACCTCGAGCGCTCCATCCTCGAACGTGGCCGCGGTCGGGCGGAAGCCGGCCAGGGCCGAGGGGAGCATGATCGTCCGCTTGTGCCCGTCGACACCCACGATCAGCTCGAGTCCGATCTTCTTGAGCGTGATGTCCGCCTTCTGCGTGAAGGCCAGCGGCAGGCGCAGGCGCGCCTCGCGTTCGCTGACCTCGAGCTGCTGCGTGACCGTGTCGTGGAGCACCGCCGCGGGGTCCAGATCGCCGGTACCGAACACCGCCTCGGCCAGGCGATCGAGCATCTCGGGGCCGGCGACTTCCTGGTCGAAGTAGGGGGCGTGGAGGACCGGAACGGGCGCGAAGGCCGAGGTCACCAGTTCCAGATGCTCCTCTTGCACGCGCCGCCATCCGGCGAAGTAGTCGCCCACCTCGAGCGGGAAGACGCGGTTGACGATCACCGCGTCGGTCAGATAGCCGTACAGGTTGAGGTAGGTGAAGGTGCGCATCGCCTCGCCGATGACCATCTTCTCGGGGTTCATGACCAGGCGAATCGTCGAGTGCTCCCGGTCGCGGAGGATCTCGTTCATCTCGATCAGGTTCCCGGACAGGCGGCGGATATCGGCGAATACCGCCCGCGTCGGCACCGGGATGTCGAGCAGCGATCGGGCGATCGGTCCGGCGGCGGCGAGGATCTGGCGTTCCATCGGGAACACCTTGTCGATCCACCAGCGGGCCACGTCCGGGAAGGACAGCAGCCGCAGCGTCTCGCCGGTCGGCGCGCAGTCGACGACGATCACCTCCCATTCGCCCGATTCGTGGGCGGTCTGTAGCCGCAACAGGGAGAACAGCTCATCCATTCCCGGCGGGACCGTGAGCTCCTCGGCCGAGATCCGGTCGAGGCCCCGCTCCAGGAACAGCTCCCCGAGCCACTCCTGAACGCCGGCCCAGTGGCGCTCCATTTCCTCCTGGGCGCTGACCTCCTGTCCCCACAGGCGGGGGCCGGCCGGCTTGGGGTCAGCCGCGAGCTCGACCCCCAGCGATTCGGACAGGCTGTGGGCGGGGTCCGTCGAGAGGACGAGCGTCCGGAGCCCCGCGGCGGCGCAGGCGCGGGCCGTACACGCAGCAACCGAGGTCTTGCCGACGCCCCCCTTGCCGGTGTACAGAATTGTCCGGGGTCGCATGACGCCGCGAGTCTAATGATCGCCCTGTTACTTGAGAGGGCGACGACGACGGCCCCAGAGCGCGGCGGCGGCGCTACCGCTTGGGCTTGGCCAGCACGAGCGTGCCGGTGATCCGGTTGAAGTTTCCGGCCAGGTCAGTGGCGGCCAGCCGAACGGAATAGCTCCCGGCGGGCAGCGACGGGACGGCGAACACGTCTACTCCGTAGGGGAAGCTCGCGCTGGTCTGGAACACGGTGTTTTGACCGCGGACCACGACGATGCCGACGTGGGAGTACTTGGACAGCCTGAAGCGCAACGCGAAACCGTGCCTGGCCGTGGCGCTGGTGGTCAGCTGCTGGAGCACGGGCGGCGTGGTCAGGTAGGACTGGAAGTGCTGGGCCGTGGTGCAGTACACCGGCGCGCTGGTCCGCGCGCACAGCTGGTTGAGGAACCCGGTGACCAGGATGTGGTAGCTGAGCGTGTCCTCGATCCCGGGCTGGTAGAGCGACCACGCCCCGGTGTCGAAGTGGGGCACCTCGGCCTCGGCTTCCGCGTTGCCGGCTGTGAACAGCGCCTGGGCCTGGGGATTCCCGCTCACGTGGGCGTAGTCGTACAGCCCGATCAGCGCTTGCAGGAAGGCGTTGATGATCTCGGTGCCGGGGGCGAAGGAGTACTGCAGGTAGCGCGTGCCGATCGTCGTCCCGACGCGCACCCCGGTCGGAGGCCCGACCGTGAAGATCGGCAGCGCCTGCTGGGCGAGCTGGAGGTATGAGGCCGCGGGCGCTGATCCGGTTGGCAGCGGCCCGCCGGCGCCCGCGCTCGAGCCCTGGGTGCCCTGGCCGAAGGCCAGCGAGGCCCGAGTGAGGGCCTCGAGCGCCGTGCCCTGGGACATTGCGCTCGTCCACGGCGGGCTGCCGCCGTCGAAGTGGAAGTAGTACTCCCACGTCATCCCGCCTCCGCGCTGCGCGGCCAGCGGCACCATCTGGCTGAGCAGCTGCTGCATCTGGGGGTATTGCGAGGGGCCGGCCGTGTACATCCCGTCGGCTCGCCCGAACGTGGCCAGCACCTGGAGCTCGATGCCCTGACCTTGGTAGTACTCCCAGACCAGCTGCGACCCGGAGAACTCCATCTCCTGGCCGGGGTAGGGAATCGGGCCCGTGGTCCACCACTGCCGGTTGTTGTTCAGGGTCAGGAACAGGGCGGGCAGCCGCGAGGGCGTTAGCTGGCCGGAGGCGGCGATGTCGTGCAGGTTCTCGATCACGGCCTCGAGCTCGACCGCCCGCGTGCCGTGCAGGTGCTTGACCGCGTTCAGCGCCGCCGCGAAGGCGCCGCTGTCGGTGCGGTAGTCGGCCTGGTCGATCTGATGCGTGCGGTACAGGCGAGCGAGCTCGCTGACGACCGTCCGGTTCGGTTGGCGCTTGGTCGGGGCCGGGCCCGCCGAGGCCAACGCCCCCACGGCCGCGGGAGCCGGAGTGACCGCCGGGGTGGGGAGGAACGGGTCGTCACGGACGCTGACGTGCCCGGAGCGCCCCATCACCAGCACGGGCGCGGCCGTCGCGATCGCAGGGTATGTGCCCGCTGCCGACGCAAGCGCCGTCGCCGCCAGCAGCAGGCCCAACAGGCGCCGCCGCATCGATCCGATGCTACATTCGCCGTGGGTATCGCGTCGTCTCGGCGCACGGACTCGCGTCGTTCTGCCGTTCACGCGGCGCCATCGCTGAGGAGAGAGCTTCACATGCATCATCCCAAGAGGTTCTGTTCGCTAGGCGTCCTGCTGCTCGCGATGGTCGCGTCGCTGGCCATCGCCGCGTGCGGCAGCTCCTCCAGCTCCGGGTCGGAGAGCGCCCCCACGCTCCTGCGCCAGACGTTCAGCGGCACCCATAAGGTCAACAGCGGCACCCTGAACGTCAGCCTCACGGTCACGCCGTCGGGCTCCGGCACGCTCACGGGCCCGATCACGCTCAGCCTGGGCGGCCCATTCCAGAGCCTCGGCACCGGCAAGCTGCCGCAGTCGGACTTCAACATCAGCCTGAGCGCGCTGGGGAGCAGCGGCTCGATCGGGATCCTGTCGACGGGCACGAGCGGCTACGTCACCTACCAGGGCGCGAGCTACGAGCTTCCTCCGGCCGACTTCCAGCGCCTCGAGTCGAGCTTCGCCTCCTTCGCCTCCTCCCCCGGGGCCAAGGCCAACTCGGGCCTGCTCGGCAAGCTCGGGATCGACCCGCTGCACTGGCTGGTCAACCCTCAGGTGGTCGGCACCGAGAGCGTCGGCGGCACTCAGACCACCCACATCCACGCGGGCATCAACGTCGCTGCCCTTCTCAACGACTTCAACACCTTCCTGGGGCGGGCGTCCTCGCTCGGGGTCACCGGCAGCGCCAGCTTCCCGCACAGCATCTCGGCGGCGAGCCAGAGTCGGATTTCGCGTGAGATCAAGAGCCCGAGCTTCGACGTCTGGACCGGCACGTCGGACAAGACTGTTCGCCGCCTTCAGATCAGCCTGGCTGTGCCCGTCTCCGGCCAGGCGTCGACGCTGCTCGGCGGCCTGCACACTGCGGGCATCGGGCTGAGCATGCAGTACACGAACCTCAACCAGCCGCAGACGATCAGCCCGCCGGCGAACGTCCTTCCGTACAGCCAGTTCCAGTCCAAGCTCCGGGCCCTGCTCCAGGGCCTGCAGAGCGGGCTCGGCGGAGCGCTGGGGAGCTCCACCGGGTCCGGCACGACCGGCGGCTCGTCGGGAACGGGCACCGGCTCCGGGTCGACGACCAGCAACCTTCAGAAGTACAGCAGCTGCATCCAGGCCGCGAACGGCGACGTCTCGAAGATGCAGCGCTGCTCGAAATACCTGAGCACCAAGTAGGGCCGCTGGGGTTGCGGGCTGCTGACCCGCCGCCAGCGCCGCTACTCCCGGCCGGCCTCCTGGTGGTCCTCCTCGAGTTCGTCGACCGTCTCGTCGTCCTCGTCGGAGATCGACCCCGGGTGGTGACGGGTCTGGAAGGTCTCCAGTAGCTCGTCGCGCCGGTTCTCATCCACCGGCACCTCGTCGGTGATCAGCACCCAGTCGGCGCCCTCGTACTCCTCCATGTTGAAGATCTCCGAGTCGAGCTCCGGCGAATCGTCGACCACGACCAGGACCTCGGTCTGGGGATTGAAGTACGTCCCGGGTCGGTTCACGAGCTCCTCGAGCTCAAAGCGGCGGGGATCGGCCATCGCCGCATCAGCGTACCGGAACGCTGGTGAGCGCTACAGATCGCCCAGCCTGGTGATCTCCCGCTCGACCTCGGCGTCGACGTCCAGCGCCGGCTTGCCGGCTCGCGTGCGACGGTAGTTACGCGCGATCACGAGGTCCCGGATCTCAGCCCGCAGCTGGGGATCGATCCGGGGAGCGGTAAGCCGGGTGAGCTCCGCCTCCACGTCGATCGGCTGCTCGCCACGGCGGATCCGGCGGGCATTGCGCGCCTCGAGCATTTGGCGGATCTCCTCGGCCTGCTCGCCGGCCGCGGCCCCCGCTCCGGTCGATGGCCCCTTGGGGAGCTCGCTGTCCAGGACCAGACCGTCCTTGCCAAAGTCGTCCCACGCCCTGCGCCCAGCGATGAGGGCCACGAGCGCGATCAGGACCCCGCCGATGCAGACGATCCACAGGACTGTGCCGAACGCGCTGTGCACGCCGTCGATTGTCGCACCGGTGCGCGATATCCCGGCGATCAGCTACGCTTAATACGGTCATTGACTGACTAGTCAATCGACCATCTACATAGGCAGGCGGAGCCGACGCTCGAGCCCTTCGGCCGGGAGCCGGCGGTCGGAGCGAACGCTTTCAAGGAGGAGGATTCCAAAGTGGTTGATTTCACCCTCACCGACGAACAGAAGAGCATTCGGGAGATGGCCCACGAGTTCGCGGAGAAGGAGATCCGCCCGGTGGCGTGGGACTACGACCGGGAGGCCACGTGGCCGGGGGAGATCCTCGAGAAGGCCTGGGAGCTCGGTCTGATGAACAGCCACCTCGAGGAGGAGTACGGTGGGCCGGGCCTCGGCTACCTCGACGGCGCTCTGATCGAGGAGGAGATCTCTTGGGGCTGTTCGGGGATCGGCACCTCGATCTCGTGCAACGGCCTGGCGACCGCCCCGATCGCGCTCGCCGCCTCCGAGGAGCTCAAGAGGGAGTACCTGGGCCGCCTCAGCGAGGCGCCGTTGCTGGCCTCCTTCTGTCTGACCGAGCCCGATGCCGGTTCCGATGTCTCCGGGATGAAGACCACCGCCACCCGCACGGGCGACAAGTGGGTGATCAACGGCTCCAAGTGCTTCATCACCAACGGCGAGTACGCCAACTACTACACGGTCTACGCCAAGACCGACAAGGAGGCTGGCCACCGTGGGATCTCGTGCTTCATCGTCCCGCGCGACGCCGGCGTGATCGTCGACAAGCACGAGGACAAGATGGGTCAGCGGGCCTCGAACACGGCCACCATCACCTTCCCCGAGGTTGAGATCCCGCTGAACCACCTCGTGGGCGAGGAGAACAAGGGCTTCAAGATCGCCATGATGACGCTCGACCGGACGCGTCCGGGCGTGGCCGCGATGGCCACCGGGGTGGCGCGCGCGGCCATGGAGTTCGCGATCGACTACTCCAAGGAGCGCGTCCAGTTCGGCGTCCCGATCGCCATGCACCAGGCGATCCAATTCATGATCGCCGACATGGCCACCAAGGTCCATCTGGCCCGGCTGGCCACCTGGAACTCCGCCGTCCTACTCGACCAGGGCAAGCGCAACACGCTCGAGTCCTCGCACGCCAAGCGCTTCGCCGCCGACACCGCGATGGAGGTCACGACCGACGCCGTCCAGGTCTACGGCGGCTACGGCTTCATCAAGGAGTACCCGGTCGAGAAGCTGATGCGCGACGCCAAGATCCTGCAGCTCTACGAGGGCACGGCGCAGATCCAGCGGCTGGTGATTGCGCGCGAGACGCTGCTGCCGCGGCGGATTGAGGAGCCGGCGGCCGCGCACGCGTGATCCGCGCCGGCGGGCGGCCGTTCTCGGGCGGCTGTTCTTATAGGCTCCGGCCGCCGTGTCGGCCACTGAGATACGCACCTCCGACGGCCCGGACCTGGGAGCTGACCGCCGACTTCCTCCGCCGCCACCTCCAGTAGTTACTCGGTCTGGCTGAACTCCCAGATCGCGATCGCCAGCATCACCAGTCCGAGGACGACGATGATTCCGACCTCGAGCAGGGCGGGTACGTGCCATGACCACCACGTGACTCCAGGGTCGAGGACGCGGCGGGCGATCGGCGAGATCGTCAGGTGGTTGAAGACCAGCCGCCGCATCGGGTCCACGGCGTAGGTCATCGGGTCGAGCCGGTTCAGGATGCTCAGCCACAGGGGCAGGCCGGCCGCCGGGAAGAGCGCGCCGGAGATGAAGAACATCGGGACGACGATCATCTGCATGACGCCCATGAACGACTGCATCTGCTTGATCCGCACGGCGACCATCAGGCCGAAGGACGTGATCGCGAACGCCAGCGCGAGCTGGATCACGAAGATCCCGAGGATCAGCAGCGGGTCATAGGGGACGCCCACCAGGCCGGCCAGGGAGATCACGAGAATGCCCTGCAGGCAGGCGACGCTCGCCCCGCCCAGGCACTTGCCGATGACGATCGAGCTCCGACGGACCGGCGCGACCATCATCTCGCGCAGGAAGCCGAACTCCCGGTCCCAGACGATCGAGGCGGCCGAGAACATCGCCGTGAACATGACCGAGATGCAGAGGATGCCCGGGTAGATGAACGTCTTCAGGGCGACGCCATGGGTCCCGGTCCGGGCCAGCTGCTGGAGGCCCGACCCGAGTATGAACAGGAACAGCAGCGGCTGGACCAGAGTGGTGATCATGCGCAGCCGGTCGGTGCGATAGCGGATCAGCTCTCGTCGCCACACGATCCGGATCGCGCGGAGCTCCGAGGAGATGCTCCGCTTCGGGACGTGGACGCGGACGACCGGCGGGCGGGGGGCCGCCGGGGTCTCGACGGTCGCGGCGCGGTCGGCGGTCGTGCTCACGCCCGGCCTCCGTGCATGACCCGCATCATCTGCCGGCTGCGGTTCACGGCCGGGTCCTCCTCGGCGTCCCGGATCGTCGTGCCCGTGTAGGACATGAACACGTCGTCGAGCGTCGGCCGGGAGACGCTGACCGACCGGATCGGGATGCTGAGCTCGGCGAACAGCCGGGGCACGAACTCCTCACCCGCCGGCACGCCGAAGGAGACGGCGCCCTCCGACACGCGGGCCTCGATCCCGAACCGCTCGCGCAGCGCGGCGATCGCCTCCTCGTTGTCGTCGGTGTGGATCGTGACCCTGTCGGTGCCCACCTGCGCCTTGAGGTCCTCGGGCGCATCCAGGGCGACGATGTCCCCGTGGTCCATGATCGCAATCCGGTCGCACCACTCGGCCTCGTCCATGTAGTGCGTGGTCATGAAGATCGTGATCTCCTCGCTCTCCTTGAGCTCGCGGATGTAGGTCCAGATCGAGCGGCGGGTCTGCGGGTCAAGGCCGATCGTCGGCTCGTCCAGGAACAGGACCCGGGGCGAGTGCATCAGCCCGCGGGCGATCTCCAGACGCCGGCGCATCCCCCCGGAATAGGTGCCGACCGCCGAGTCCTTGCGCTCCCACAGCCCCACCATCCGGAGCACCTGCTCCATCCGCGCCGCGACCAGTCCGCGCTCGACGCCGTACAGCTCGGCGTGCATCTGCAGGTTCTGCGACCCGGTCAGGTAGCCGTCGAGGGTCTGGTCCTGGAAGACCAGCCCGATGTTGCGCCGTACGTCGTCGCGCTCACGCACGACGTCGTGGCCGGCCACCGTAGCCGAGCCCGAGGTCGGCTTGGCCAGCGTGCACAGCATGTTGATCGTCGTCGTCTTGCCCGCGCCGTTGGGCCCCAGGAACCCGAACACCTCACCGACGGCAACCTCGAAGCTGACGGCGCGGACCGCGTGAACCTCGTCGAAGCGCTTGTCGAGGTCGCGCACGACGATGGCGGGTGCGCTGCCGTTGGCGGTTTGCTCGGAGTCGTGGGTGGCCGCGGTCATCGTCTCCGTAACGTTAGGCGGTCTGCGGTCGGCTCCGGGGTCAAGCCTCTGCTTCCTCGGCCAGGATCCGATAGAGCCGGCGCCGGGTGTCGGCGAGCGCCTCGGCGGCCTGCGTGATCTGGGCCTCCTGGCCGGCGTGGGCCACCTGCATGACCGCGATCTGGGTCTGCTTTACCTGCGCGCGCAGGTTCGCTAGCGCCTCCGAATCGTCCTCGTCGACCCAGGGCGGCGTCTTCTGGTGGCGCTCCTTGAGGTGCTCGCGGCCAGCGTCGGTGACCTCGAAGAGCTTCGTCCCATCTCGCTCCGTGGCGCGGATCAGCCCCTCGTCCTCGAGCTGGGCCAGGGTCGGATAGATCGACCCCGGGCTGGGGCGCCAGCGTCCGCCGCTGAGCTCCTCGATCGCCTGCATCAGCTGGTAGCCGTTGCGCGGCTCCTCCGCCAGCAGCAGTAGCAGCGAGGCCCGAACGTCGCCCCGGCGCCTGCGCCCCCGGCCACCTCCGAAGGGCCCAGCCACGAATCCCGGCCCGGTTCCGAACGGACGCCCCGGCGGGCCGAACTCGCCCCTGAACCGCCATTGCATGTCACCGTGTCTCATCGGCTGGCTCCTTCCGGCTCCGGTGCGCTAACGATGCATAACGATATATCGAAGATAGTCGTCTGTCAACAGAGATCGTGCCGGCCCGCTGGAGGTCGTGTAAAGCGTCCCTCAACTACCACCACGTCCGGTTACTCGCCCAGCCGTCGCGTCCCCGCGGACAGTGCGACGGTTATCGGCATATCACCCCGAATCGTCACGGTGATATGCGTGTAGGCGTCGATAATCGACGCCTAGCGGCATCTCGCTCGACCGTTCGCGGGTGATATGCGAGTAAGCGTCGCAGCTAGCCTGGAAACGACAGGCCCTGACCCCCCGCGCGGGCAGGGGTTGGTCATCGCGTCGCCACCCCCTCGCCCAGGCGGGTTGGCGCGCCCGACCGCGCCCCGACGTCGGCGCAGACCGATGGGCGCCTCCCAGCCGCCGCCGGCCCTGTCGCGTCCCGTGGCCCTACGTCTGAGCCAGCCCGCGGGCCGGCGACAGGCGCGCCGCGCGCCAGGCCGGATAGAGACCGCCCAGGACGCCGATCAGGACGCCGATCAGCAGTGCCCGGCCGATCACCCACGCGGTCACATCCGGCGAGACGAACGCCGCCGCCCCGAGGGCGTGGACCAGCAGCAGGGCGCCGATCGAGCCGATGACGAGTCCGGCAGCGGCGCCGAGAATGCTGACGATCAGCCCCTCGGTGAGGACGAGGCCGGCGATCTGGGGGCCGCTCCAGCCGACGGCCGACAGGAGCGCGAACTCGGTGCGCCGCTCGATCACCGACAGGAGCATGGTGTTCATCACCCCGATGCCGCCGATCAGCAGCGCGAGCACCACGATGACCAGGGTCACGTTCGCGATCAGCTGCCCGTTGGCCCCGGCGCGCAGCGCCTCGTCGGGATCGGTGAGCACCAGCAGGCCGGGGAAGCGGCGGGCGATCAGGCGCTCGCCGGCCGCCGGCTTGGTCCCGGGTGCGAGCTTGACCACCACCGTCGTCACCTCTCCGATGTGGCCGCTTATCGCCTGCGCCGTCGACAGCGGGACGAAGGCACCCTGGTCCTGCTCGGAGATGCCGATGTGGTAGATGCCGGCGACCTGCATCCGGCGGTGGGCAATCGTCAGCACGTCGCCCACGTGGGCGTGCAGCTGCGGCGCCAGCGTGTCGCCCAGGACGATCTGGTTCGGCCCGCGGTAGATGTGTCCGGACAGGAACACCATGCGCTGGGTCTCAAAGCCGTTGGCCGAAGCGCCGAACACGATCGCGCCCGGGGCCGACGGGACGTCGCCGACGAGGAGCTGAAGGCCCATCGCGTCGGACACCCAGGACTGGCGCCGGAGGTCGGTGATCAGGCTCGTCGGCAGGACCGAGGTCGTCGGATCCGACGCGTCCTTCTGGAAGAGCCCGAGCTCGCCGATCCCGAGGTGAATGAAGTTTCCAGCGGTCTGAGTGGCACCGGCGGACACGGCCAGGAGGGCGACGATGGTGCCGATCCCGAGCGCCGTTCCGAGCGCGGTCAGGACGCCCCGCCCCGGGCGGTGGCGCAGGCTCGTGAGCGTCTGGCCCAGCGCGGTCATCCCGCCCACCCCGAGACGCTGTCAGGTTGGGATCGCTCCGGGCCCTGGAGCAGCCCGTCCATCAGGTGCAGCGAGCGGTCGGCGTGTTCGACGAGCGTCAGGTCATGGGACGCGACGATCACCGTCGTGCCGTCGCGGTCACGGACGTCGGTGAGCAGTCGCCACACCTGGCGCGAGGATGCGGTGTCGAGCGAGCCCGTCGGTTCGTCGGCCAGGACCAGCGGCGGACGGTTGGCCAGGGCGCGAGCGACAGCCACCCGCTGACGCTCGCCGCCAGCCAGATCGGCCGGCAGGGCGCCGGCGCGGTCGGCCAGGCCGACCTCGGCCAGCAGCTCGAGCGCCCGTGCGGCCCGCTCGCGGCGAGGCACGTGCGCTGCGGCCATCGGAAGCTCGACGTTCTGACGGGCGCTGAGGGCCGGCAGCAGGTAGTGCAGCTGGAACACGAAGCCGACCGTCCACCTGCGGAACGTTGCCGGCCGCTGAAGCCCGCCCACGTCCACGCCGTTGACCAGGATCTGTCCGCCGGTGGGGCGGTCCAGGCTGCCGATCAGCTGCAGCAGCGTGGTCTTGCCCGAACCCGACGGGCCGGTCAGGGCGACAAGCTCGCCGGGCTCTACGGTGAACGTGATGTCGTGGAGAACGTCGCGGCCGTCGTAGGCGCGCGAGACCCCACGGGCGACGACCCTTGCTCCTGGCATCGCTCTACGGTCGCGCCAGGTTCATATGTGCACCAGACCGATCACAGTCTGCAAGGCATCTTCGCACCTGCCGCTGCCCGCAGGTCCGGTGCTGGGCTCAGGCCGCCCGTGGGAGGCGCTACTACCCGGACCTGCTATCGCAGCTCGGATTCTCCTCACACGGTCGGCGTCGCGGCGCGCTCTAGGCTTTACCCGCAGGTGAACACCGTCCCAGACGTCCGCCAGCTGCTCGCCGATCGCGTCGGTGAAGAGATGGCGCTGAACGATCGCTATCTCAACCCGCAGATGGGGCGCATCCTGCGCACCCTGGGGTTCGACCGTTCGTGGGTCGGAGGCGACCGCGCCCACCTGATCGACTCGACGGGCCAGCGCTACCTCGACCTCATCTCGGGCTATGGGGTCTTCGCCCTCGGGCGCAACCATCCCGACGTGGTCGGCGCCGTGCAGGAGGTGCTGGCGGCGTCGACGGCCAACCTCCCACAGCTCGGCGTGACCCTGCTCAGCGGCGTCCTGGGCGAGCAGTTGCTCGCGCGGGCGCCCGGGAGCGTCGCGGCCATGGTTCCGGCCAACACCGGCACCGAGGCCGTCGAGGCCGCGATCAAGATCGCCCGGGCGGCGACCGGCCGGCCCCGGGTGCTGTACGCCGATCACGCCTTCCACGGGCTGACCCTCGGGTCCCTGTCGATCAACGGCAACGACGAGTTCCGGGACGGGTTCGGACCGCTCCTGCCGGGCTGTGATCGCGTCCCGTTCGGCGACGTGGCCGCGCTCGAGAACGGGCTAGCACGTGGCGACGTGGCCGCGCTGATCGTCGAGCCCGTGCAGGGAAAGGGCGTGAACCTCCCGCCCGACGGCTACCTGACCTCGGCCCAGAGCCTATGCCGCGAGGCCGGAGCGTTGTTCGTCTGCGACGAGGTGCAGACCGGAATCGGGCGCACCGGGCGTTTCCTGGCCCTGGAGCACTGGGACCTGGCCCCCGACATGATCTGTCTGGCCAAGGCCCTCTCCGGGGGGCTGGTCCCGATCGGGGTGGTGCTCGTCTCCCGGGACGCATTCGATTGCGTGTTCGACGGGATGGAACGCGCCGTGCGGCATGGTTCGACCTTCGGCGGCAACGACCTGGCCGCGGCGGCCGCGCTGGCCACCCTGCGGGTGCTGGAACGCGACGGGGTCGTGGCCCACGCCGAGCGCATGGGGGCACTGCTGCTGGAGCTCACGACGCCGTTGATGGAGCGCCACGAGGTGGTCCGCGACGTGCGCGGTCTCGGCCTCATGTGGGCCATCGAGCTGGGTCCGCCGGCCCGAGCCACCGGCCGCTCGCTCTTCCACGCCGTCGAGCGCATGCAGCCCGGCCTGTTCGCGCAGCTCATCACGGTCCCGCTGTTCCACGATCACCACATCCTGTGCCAGGTCGCGGGCCACCGTATGAACGTGATCAAGGCGCTGCCGTCGCTGCTGATCGAGGAGGACGAGGTGCGGCAGTTTGCCGAGGCCCTGGCCGACGTCGTGGCCGCCGCCGAGCGCATGCCGCGGGCGATGGCTCGGTTCGGCTTGCAGATGGCGCGCGGCACGGCCCGATCTCGCCGGCCGGGGCGATCGGCCCTGGCGCAGTGAAGGCGCTGGTCACCGGCGCGTCCGGATTCATCGGCGGCCACGTCGTCACGGCGCTCGTCCGGGAGGGCGCGCAGGTCAGGGCCTTCGACCGCCGGCCTCCACCCGCCGGGACGTGGCCCGACGCGGCCGTCTTCGTCCCCGGAGACATCCTCGACCCCGACGCGGTCAGGCGCGCGGTCGACGGATGCGACGCCGTCTTTCACCTGGCCGCCGTGTACAGCTTCGCGCGCCGCGACGGGGCCCTCATGCAGGCCGTCAACGTCCAGGGCGCACGAATCGTGCTCGACGCTGCCCTGCGCGGCAGATCGCGACGGGTCGTGCACACGAGCTCCTGCGCCACGTGCGGCCCGGTGCGCGGACGCCCGGCCACCGAGCGCGATTTGCCGCCCGCCCGTGACCTCGCCCTGCCCTACAAGCGCACCAAGCTGGAGGGCGAGCGGCTGGCCCTGCAGGCCGCGCGCGAAGGCGCGGAGGTGATCGTCGTGAACCCCACCGCGCCCGTCGGCTCGGGCGATCTGCGTCCCACGCCGACCGGGAAGATGGTGGCCGACGTCGCCCGTCGGCCGGCTCGGGCCTATCTCGCCCGCAGCGCGCTCAACGTTGTCGCCGTCCAGGACGTGGCGCTCGGGCACGTTCAGGCCTTCGCGCGCGGCCGCAGCGGCGAGCGCTATCTCCTCGGCGGCGACAACCTGCCCGTGCGCGAGGTGTTCGCGGTCATCGCCCAGACCGTCGGCTTCGGCTCGCCGCGCCTACCCGTGCCGTGGACCGCGGCGTACGCCGGAGCCCGTCTGGGCGACCGGATCCTCCGTCTCCTGGGGCGCGAGCCCCAACTGCTCGTGCTCGACGAGGTCCGGGCCGGCCGCCTGCCCCACCTGTTCGACGACGCCAAGGCGCGGACCGAGCTCGGCTACACGTCCCGCCCCGCCGTCGACGCCCTGGCCGAGGCGGCGCGCAGCGCGCTCGCGGCGCCCGCATGACCAGTCGGCCAGGTTGGCCGCCGGATTCGGGTGGGCCTGAGGTCTGTCGTGCCGGGGCAGGATCCTCCGACGCTTCCTCGCCTCTCACTCGCGAAAGGCCTAGTGCGATGCGGGTAGCCGTCGGTTATCGACGCCCATCCGCACCACCGCTGAGCAGAACCGAGTGCGGTGCGGCTAAGCGTCGTTGCTTGGTGACGAACGTTGCTGCTCCGGTTCTCTATACATATACCCCTGCAGCAAAGTTCGAGCGGCGCAAGCCGCCCGGCGCCCCCCTCAGTAGGTCGGGCAGCCGTGGGTGCTTACGACCTGGACCGAGTACCCGGGATACGCGGTGTAGCGGCCGTCCTGCACGACGGCGCGCACGACCAGCGAATGGCCGACGGACAGCGCTCCGAACGGCCCGAAGCCGGTGTCCCTGAAGCTGCCGTAGAAGGAGTACTTGTGGTAGTGGGGGTTCTGCCGCTTGCCCCCGAATGGGTATTGCGTGTTGACGACCTTGCCGTTGTAGAGGAACTGGTACCAGGCGATCGCGTGGGCCGCCTTGCCGTTGTAGCGGGCGGTGACCGTGACCGGCCACAGCTGTTTGCAGTTGGGATGGTGGGTGCTGGCGGAGAAGGTCGCGGTCAACGGCCCGTCCCGGTAGGAGCTCGGGTACGCGCTCGCGAGCGCTGCCGCAGCCAGCACCACCGCCACCACGACGACCGGAATGAATCCGCGCAGCCGCATCGGATGTTTCAAACGTTCAGCGTTCATGGCACGACCCGGCCGTCACCGACCATGATGCCACAGGCGGGCCGAGCTAGGCCTCGTCGTCGAGGTCCTCGCCGGACTCGCTCCCTGACGGCGCCTCGCCGGACCCGCCGGGGCGCGAGCCGCCGGACCCGCCCGGCGGCCGTGAGCCGCCGGATCCGCCGGGCGGGCGCGAGCCGCCGGACCCGCCCGACCCCCCGAAGCCGCCCGGCCAGCCCGACCCACCGCTGCGCGACCGCATCCAGTCGGCCATCTGATCGGCGATCCCGCCGAGCTGGGAGCCGGCCTTGGTCAGGTTGTCGCTGACCTCGCGGAAGATCGTGCGGAAACGCTCGGCGTAGAAGTTGAACGCGTCCCCGGCCTCGGCGTAGACGTCGGACTCCTGGTCGCGGGTGCGGTACTCGCCGCGGACGATCCGGTCGTACTCACCGGCCTGGACCCACTTCATGACCTCGGAGACGCGCCGGACGGCGTAGCTGTGGCTCTGGCCGATCTCCTGGAAGAAGCGCCGGACGCGGTCGCTGGGGTCGTCCCAGCTCTCGTACTCCATCGCCTGGGCCATGAACGCGTCGAGGTTGAGCTGGTTCGCCGGGATCGACGCCGCGGTGACCATCAGCGTCCGGCAGACGATTCGCGGGTCGCGAACGGCGAGGGTGGCGGCGCGGTCGCAGCTGAGCTCGGCTGCGCGGTACCACTCCAGCAGCACGGCCCGGACGGCCCGAAACGGGATCCCGAGGAAGAACGGAAGGCCGTTGCCGGCGCTCAGCAGGATGTTGAGCGCGGTCATGTACAGGACGTGGTCGGAGAGGACATGCCCGAGCTCATGGGCCAAGACCGCACGCTGCTCGCCGGGACCCAGCAGCGCCAGCAGCTGTGCGTCGACCACGATCAGCGGCTTGCCGGAGCCGACGGCCTGGGCGCCGCCGAGGACCGGAGAGCTCACGTACAGGTCGTAGAGCTCGGGCATGTCCAGGATCCGGGTCACGCCCGTGTGGGCAGCCCAGAGCTCGGGAAGCTGGCGGTCGGAGACCCTGATCGAGTTGCCCAGGTAGAACTGCCTCAGCGCCCGCTCGTATCGCCACTCGACCAGCTTGCGGACCGCCGGGTCGAGCATCGGGACGGCCTTCAGGGCCGCCGTCGCCGCCCGGTCGGCCGGGTGCTCATACGCCTTGGAGGAGATCCCGGTGTAGGGCGGGACGCTCTCCGGCAGGTTCTCGTCCACACGACGATAATCGCAGGATCGCGACGGTGACCGTGAGACAGGCGTTTCCCGGCTCGGTCCAGGAGGCCGAGCGCTGCTGGTACGACACCGACCGCTGGCCAGAATGGATCGACGAGCTGGCGCGCGTGGTCGCCGTCGAGGGCGACTGGCCCCGGCCGGGCGCCACGGTCACGTGGGAGTCGGGACCCGCGGGGCGGGGACGGGTGCGAGAGTGCGTGCTGGCCTACGAGCCAATGGTCGGCCAGACCCTCGAGGTCGAGGACGACTCGATCCGAGGGCACCAGAGCGTGTCCTTCACCGCTGTCGAGCACGGTGTCGAGATCGCCCTGAGCCTGCGCTACGTGATCAAGCGCCGCTCGCCGCTGACGCCGCTCCTCGACGTCCTGTTCGTACGCCGGCCGATGGCGACCTCGGTGGCCAGGACCCTGACCCGGTTCGGACTCCGGCTGGCGGAGTCACGAGAGCCGAGCGTCGGGTAGCGTAGGACCGATGTTCGTCTCCAAAGCCGCCGTCGTCGGCGCGGGCACGATGGGTGGCGAGATCGCGCAGACGATCGCCAATGCCGACCTCCCCGTGATGCTCCGGGACGTCGGCGACGAGTTCGTCCAGCAGGGCCTCGAGAAGGCCCGCTCGCTTTGGCAGGCCCGCGTCGACGGGGGCAAGATGGAGCCGGCCGAGCTCGAGCGCAAACTCGCGCTGATCACCGGGACGACCACGTACGAGGGCTTCGGCGACGTGGACTTCGTGATCGAGGCCGTGCCCGAGCGGATGGTGGTCAAGCAGACGGTGTTCTCCGAGCTCGACGAGGTCACCCCGGGGCACGCGATCCTGGCCTCCAACACGTCGTCGCTCTCGATCACCGAGATGGGCGAGGTCACGAGCCGGCCCGACAAGGTGGTCGGCTTTCACTTCTTCTACCCCGCATCGGTCATGCGGCTGATCGAGGTGGTCGAAGGCGACGACACCTCGGCCGAGACCGCGCAGGCCGCCGCCAACTTCGCCCAGCGGATTCGCAAGACGCCGATCCGCTGCGCCGAGGCGCCCGGCTTCGTGGTCAATCGGATCCTCAACTCCAGCGTCTCGGAGCTGTGGCGCTTCCAGGAGGAGACCGGACTCGACGTCAAGGAGCTCGATCGGATCGTGTCCGAGTCCAAGGCCGCGCCAATGGGCCCGTTCTTCCTGTCTGACCTGCTCGGACTCGACACTGTCCTGCACGTCGCCGAGCACCTCAAGGAGTCCTACGGCGACCGCTTCCACGTCCACAAGCAGATGCAGGAACTCGTCGCGGCGGGCGACCTCGGGGCCAAGACCGGGAAGGGGTTCTATGAGCATCGGGGCTGACCCGAGCCGGTGACCACCGCCGCCGACACCCTGGCCAAGGACCTGGTCGACCGCTTCACCCTCAAGGCCCTGGTCGAGAGCTGCCTGGTACTGGAGGAGGGGATCGCGTCGGTCCGGGAGATCGACCTGGGGATGATGGCCGGTGCCGGCATCATCCCCCCGCCCCTCGCCCGCGCCGACCAGCTGGGGCTCGACAAGATGTTGGCTCGACTGGAGCGGGCGGCCCAGGAATGGGGGAGCGACTTCGACCCGCCGGTGATCCTGCGGCGGCTCGTGGCCCAGGGGCGTCTGGGCGTCAAGACTGGCCAGGGCTTCTTCCCCTACGCCCGGCCGGACGCGGGCTGGGAGGACAGCCCGGTGAAGCTCGAGACCCGCGACCGGATCGCCATCGCCTGGCTCGACCGCCTGCCGGCCAACTCGATCTCGCCGGAGGTCGTGCAGGCGCTTTCCCGGGCATGGGCGGCGGCCTCCGACCAGGTGCGGGTGCTGATCTTCGCCTCCGCGAACCCGATGCTGTTCTGCGCCGGGGCGGACATCCGAGAGTTCACGAGGATGGACCCCGCCGCCGGCCAGGCCCAGCTGGATCAGATGCACGACCTGCTGCGGGCAATGGAGACCTCAGCGGTGGTGACCATCGCGGCCGTGAACGCGCTCGCTCTGGGCGGCGGCAACGAGCTCGCGATGGCCTGCGACTTCCGGATCGCCGCCCAGTCCGCCACCTTCGGCCAGCCCGAGATCAGCCTCGGGATCATCCCTGGGTTCGGCGGCACCCAGCGCCTCCCGCGCCTCATCGGCGAGGCCCGAGCGCTGGAGCTGAATCTGGTCGGCGACCCGATCGACGCCGCGGAGGCGCTGGAGCTGGGCCTGGCCAACCGCGTCGTGCCCGACCACGAGCTGTTCGACGAGGCCCTGTCCTGGGCCGGGAAGCTGGCCGGCCAGGCGCCCCTGGCCGTGGAGGAGATCAAGCGCGTCTCGGCGGCCGGCGACCTCGAGGCTGGGATCGAGGCGGAGAAGCGGGCCTTCACCCGGGTGTTCGGCTCAGACGACGCGCGCGAGGGCATCGCGGCCTTTCTGCAGAGGCGCACGCCCCGGTTCACCGGCAAGTGACCGGCGCTGGCGCCGTGGCGGAGGCCACCCGGCTGGCGGAGCTCGTCCGCGAGGCCGACTCGGTCGTGGCCCTGACCGGTGCGGGAATCTCGGTTCCGTCCGGAATCCCCGACTTCCGCTCGCCCGGGACCGGGCTGTGGGCCAACGTCGACCCGATGGAGGTGGCGCACATCGACGCCTTCCATCGAGATCCCGAGCGGTTCTGGAGCTTCTACGGCCGGCGCTTCCAGACGCTCGAGGACAAGCAGCCCAACCGGGCGCACGCGGCGCTGGTTGAGCTGGAGCGCGGCGGGCTGCTGGACGCCGTCATCACCCAGAACATCGACCGTCTGCACGACCGGGCCGGGTCCCGCCAGGTGGTCGAGGTGCACGGCTCGATCGCCAGCTCGTCCTGCCTCCGGTGCCGTGCTCGTTACCCGCTCGCCGATGTGCGGGCCCGCCTCGAGAGCGATCCCCTCGGCGTTCCCCGGTGCGACTGCGGCAAACCACTGAAGCCGGACGTGGTGCTATTCGGGGAGTACCTGCCGGCCGACGCGCTGGCCCGGGCCGAGCGCCTGGCCGCCGAGGCCGACGTGCTGCTGTGCATTGGCTCCTCGCTCGAGGTCTACCCGGTCGCCGGGCTCCCGAAGGTCACGCTCTCCGCGGGGGGAAGGATCGCGATCATCACCCAGGGGCCGACACCGCTGGACGCAGCCGCCTCGGTCCGGATGCGCGGGGACGTGGTCTCCGAGCTCGAGGCCCTGCTCGTGGCCCTGGCCCTGTAGATACCCGGGCCGGTCGGCGGCGACCGGAGGGCGCACTAC
Organism: uncultured Solirubrobacterales bacterium; assembly: GCA_963704385.1. Lineage (GTDB taxonomy): Bacteria > Actinomycetota > Thermoleophilia > Solirubrobacterales > Solirubrobacteraceae > Palsa-465. The sequence goes on along the minus strand of OY969904.1, from coordinate 725,413 downwards.
CGGGTGGGCTGCTTGGCCACGGCCCGGGCCCGCAGTGCGGCCTCGATCCGCCCGAGCGTGAAGCTGACCACCTCGAGGTCGTCCTCGGCGAGCGGGCCCTCGAGTGCGGCCTGGGCGGCGTGGGCCACCGGATCGCGCTGCTCGCGCAGTTCGGCGACGCGGTCCTCGAGCATGGACGCGGCCGGATCGCTCGCGAGCTCGGCGATGGCCGCGTCGAGCCCGACCAGGACCTGGAGCGCGGCCTCGCGATCGCGCCCCTGGTCGAGGTCGAGCCGGGCCCGCAGCGACAGCTCCTCGCAGGCCAGGGGACGCTCGCGACCCCCGAGCAGAGCGGCCAGGCGCTCCTGGGGGTGCAGGACCTTCGCTCGGCGCTGGCGCCGAACAGGTTCGACCAGGGCTCGCGCTTGCGTCCACAGGCCGTCGGCCACCTCCTCGCCCAACCCGTATCCGATTCGGGCCACCAAGGCCTGCGCCCGGGCGAGGGGCGCCATGTACGGATCAGCCGTCGCCAGCCGGAACAAGTGGACCGCGCGGTTAAGAACGAAGAGGTCGTCGTCCAGGTCGTCCTCGCCGGCGCCGGCCAGCCAGTCGGCGGCCTGCTCCGCCTCCGCAAACGGCTGGCCGACGTCGATCACGGTCGCCCGGCCGGTCGTCACCGGCGCAGGCTCAGGCTCAGGTTCAGCGTCGACCTTCCGGCCGCGACGCCCCAGCAGGCGTCGCCGCTCGGGCGCACCGAGGGTGGCGACCACGAGCACGTGCGCCGGCGCCGCCTCCGGTCCGTCACCCGGGTGGCGGAGCAGGTAGCGGCCGTCCGGGGGACCCAGCGCCCAGGGCACCTCGATCTGACTGAAGCGGAAGAAGGGCGGCATTGATCCGGCCGCCGCGGAGCGTACTTACCCGCTGGAGGTTTTGATCGCGTACTTGCTCGGGGCGATGGGGACGATCGGTTCGGGGATCTGGCTGATGTGGTTGATCAGCTGGGTCCATTGCCCGGGTTGGAGCAGGGTGGCGATCTGGTCAGACAGGGTCTTGTTCTGTCCGTAGAGCGGGGTGTAGCTGATCTGGATGCGGTTCTTGTGGTTCGGGAGGGCCAGGGTGGTGGGCTGGCTCTTGTAGCTCATGTCCGAGACGATCGCGGTGGGGGTGAAGAGGCCTTGGAGGGTGAGCAGCCGGCGGATGGTGATGTCGGTGATCGATCCGGGGCCCTGGTTGCCCTGGATGGGGATGTTGTTGATCTTGGAGATGTCGACCGAGTCGCCGGTCGCGCCGGCGGCGTCGACGCCGGTGGAACCGGTCAGGCTGTGCCCGCAGTCCAGACCGGAGACGGTCGGGTCCAGGCCCGAGGCGGACAGGAACTCGATCACGGCCAGCACGCGGCGGTCGATCAGCCCGGCCTGGATGTCGCGGCGCCCGCACGCGTAGATCTCCACGCGCGGGTCCTCGAGCACGCGGTTGGTCAGCTGCTCCTTGGACATCAACAGCACCTGGCCGACGGTCGGGTTCTTGGCGCCGGGGCCGACGAACGGGTTGACCCCGGCGGCCCGGTAGACGGCCGTGGCCTCCAGCAGCTTCCAGCCGTCGAGGATCGGCTTGGGGTCGATGTACGGGGCGTTCTTACCCGCCGGGCGGATCATGAACTGCAGATGGGAGGCCAGCTGCGGGGTGCCGGCGCCGATCCGACCCAGGATCGTGCCCGCGACGACGATCGCTCCGGCCTTCAGCGGCTTGAGCGAGTACTGGTTGCGCCCCAGGTGCAGCACGTCTGAGAAGTAGTCCTGGAAATCGGAGATCGCCGGCTCCTGGGCGGTCTTGATCTGCAGATCCCCGCCCGCCGCGTAGGACGCCGGCCGCGAGGGATTCGCGAACAGGCGCTCCTTGACCAGCGGCTGCGAGATCGTCACCGGCGGCCCCGACGACGCCGACGAGGTGGCCGGGGTGACCGGCAGGGAGATCGGCGCGCTGCTCTTGGCCTCCGTGGTCGCCTTGGCCGACGACACGGTCGGCGCCGCCTGCTGGCTGCCGGCCGTGGCCGGACCGGTCGGCCGCGGCGCGTTCGTGGTCGGCGGGGCGGCCGCGAGCTCCCGGGCGATCTGCGTCGCGGTGACCTTCACCGGCCTGGGCACCGGATAGGTCTTCGGGATCGACCCCAGCTCCGCGTACGTGTACACGTTCCCCGTCGAATCCTGGAGCTCGAGGTAGTTCCCCAACTGCTGGCTGTGGCCGATCTTGACCACCTTGCCGTCGTTGGCGGCGATCACCGGCGAGCCCTGCGCGGCGAAGATGTTCGTGCCCGACGACGCCGGATCGGATCCGATCGTGATCGCCGCGTTGGCACTCTTCACGCGCTTGGAGGCCAGCTGCGTGACGTCGCTGTCGGCGTACTTGGCCGGGGCCGCGACCGGGAAGTGCCCCTCGACCAGGCCGGTCAGCGCCCCGATCAGCTTCTGCGGCATTCCCCCGATCAACTTGGCCCGCAACAGCACCGACTGCACGTACCACCACGCGTGGTTATACGAATACACCGCATCGGGGAGGTTCTGGGACGCCCCCGCCGCGTGCAGATAGCGCGCCGCGGCGAAGATCGCGTCCACCGGGTTAAACGGATCCGCATATCCGGACCCGGTCGCATCCACCCCGTAGCGCCTCCACGTCGAGGGCAGGAACTGCATCCACCCGACCGCCCCCGCGCTCGACACCGAGAGGTTGCGCCCGTAGTCGGTCTCGATCTCGTTGATGGCCGCCAGCACCTGCCACGGCACGTCGTACTGAATCCCCGCCGCCTGGTAGATCGGCAACAAAAACGGCGGGATCTGGAACGCATCGATGAAGAAATTCGGCACCCCCAACGGCGCCGGACCCGGCAGCGCGAACGAGTACGTCGGATTGGCGGGCGTCGGAACACCGCCCGAGCCCGTCGTGGGCGGCGGCTTCGGAGTCTTCTTCTTCTTTTTCTTCTTGGGGGCGGTGGTCGTGCTGGTGGTCGTGGTCGTGCTGCCGCTGCCCCTCACGTCCTTGCCGCCCGAGGTCGACTTCTTGGATGACGTGGTCGAGCTCTTGTGAGAGGGGGTCGTGGATCTGCTCGGGGTGGTCGAGGTCGACGGGGCCGGCGTGGTCGAGGTCGACGTCGTCGGCGTCGTCGTCGTCGGGACCGAGACGGTGGGCGTGGTGACGGTCGGAGTCGGGATGCATGTGTCGGTCACGCTCTTGACGGGACCGATCCCGGCCGGGAGCAGGTCCTGGGGCGGAGTGCTCGGGGAGGCGTCAACGGTGAAGGTCTCGGTCTGGCCGGTGATCAGGACCACGGTGACCGTGCACTGATCGGCGGAAGCCGTCGGCAGCGCCGCGACGGCGATTGTCCCGAGGACTGCCGCCAGAGTGATGGCGGCGATTTTCACGTTGCGGCGCTTAGACATCGTTGCCTGTCTCCTCCCGCTCTGCCCGCCCTGTCCAGCACGACACCCGGCCACGCGGCGACATCGGCGTAGCCAGGAAGCTAACGAGTGCCAGGGAGGTTTGCAACGCTGAACCGTTTGTGAGCGGAAGGAATGGCGGGATCGGTGGGAAGGATGTTTCGTCGAAACCGCGGCACGGAGTCGCGTAGCGCAGATGCCCCGCGCCGCCCGTCACTAATCGGCGTTCTGCGCCGGGGACTGTAGCGCGGGTCGGCACTGCGGACGGGATTAACGTTGCATGGAGGCGGGAACCGCCCGGAATCAGCCTAGATAACCCTCTACCTTAGCCTTAGACTCGCCCTCCGGCGATCAGCGAGCGCCTCGCCGGACACTGGTGGGCACCGCCGGGCTCGTTGGCGCGAACCGCCGGGCACCGCCGGGCGCGTCGGGGCGAACGCCTGGCACCGCCCGGCTCGTCGGCGCGAACCGCCGGGCACCGCCGGGCGCGTCGGGGCGAACGGCGGGCACCCGGCCGCCCACGCGCTACAGTGCCCGGCGGTGGACGACTCAGGCGAATCGAAGGGCCTGCGCGAACGCATGACCCGCCAAGGCGAGGAGGCCATCGGCAAGCTCGCCCAGGACCTGCTCGAGAATCCGCTGGTCGGCGGCGCCCTGTCGGCGGCCATGGAAACCCGTGAGCGGGCGATGCGAGCCCAGGAGGTGGCGCTCAGCGCCCTCAACCTGCCCTCGGCCAGCGACATCGAGCGCCTGACCCGGCGTCTGCGCTCCGTGGCCCAACGGCTGGAGGGCGTCGAGGACGCGCTCGACCGGGTCGAGCAGCGGATCGCCGGTATCGAGCGCGACCCCGTCATGCAGCGCCTCGGCGAGATCGAGGAGGCGCTCGGCCGCATCGAGGCCGCCCTGGCCATCCAGGCCCCGGCGGACGCCTGACGGTCGCCGCGCCGGGGGCGGCGCGTTCGCTCGGCAGCGCGAGCAACTTTCAGTGACGGAGGTGAGCCGGGTGGGGTCGGTGTCCGCATATGGTGGACGCACCGTGCCCGACGCCGGGGGGTCAGACCTGCGATGGGCGGTGACGGTCGGCTGAAAGCCTTCAATCGGCGGTAGGTTGTGATTTGGTGACATCCGCCCGCCATGCTGGATGGACAACGCGTGAGGGTGGTCGAGAAACGGGAATATGCGTCCCGTGTCTCGACCACCCTCCGGGACTGGGCCCTCGGCACCCTAAGCCGGTTGTGAGCTGATCACACCTCAAACTGGGACGGACCCCCGCCCGCGCCGGAAGCCCAGCAGCGCCATGCGCGCTCGATCGCACCCTCTCCCTCATTGACGCCGTTCCGGGCGCCGCACGCATCGGCCGTCGCCCGTCAGCCAGACTCGCCGTCCGTTAGCGCTCCCAGGGCGACGTCGCCCAGGCGGTGCTCGGCTTCACGTAGGTCCTCGGCCTCGATCCGGGTGCGGGTGGGGATCAGCAGATCGGAGACGATCAGCACCGCGCCGCCCTGGAGGCCTCGACGGCCGGCCAGAGCGAACAGGGTCGCGGTCTCCATCTCGACGGCCATCGCCCCATCGGAGAGCCATTGGCGCTCGGCCTCCTCCGGGCCGTCGTAGAAGAGGTCGGTCGAGACGACCCGGCCGGACCGAGTCCGCCCGTCGCCGGCCCTCAGCAGCCCGGCCAGGAGCCCGGGGTCGGGGGCCAGCGGACCGCCGGCCCCCAGGGCCCGGCTCGTCCCGTCCGCCGGGAGCGCCTCGGTCACGACGAGCAGGTCGCCGAGCGCCAGCGAGGGGTGCAGAGCGCCGCACGTACCGACCCGGACGAGCCGGCGCGCGCCGAGGTCGGCGAGCTCGGCGACCACGATGGCGGCGCTCGGGCCGCCCATGCCCGTGCTCTGGATCGTCAGGGGTGAGCCGTCCGGGGCCGTTCCGGTGTAGCCCCACAGGCCGCGGTGGTGGTTGAACATCACCGGCTGCTCGAGCAGGGACTGCGCGAGCAGCAGGGCCCGCCCCGGGTCCCCGGGGAGCAGCACGCGCTCGGCAAGCGGAGCGGTGGGGTGGAGGTGGATCGTGCTGATCGGGGCGAGACTAGACTCCCCGGCCATGGGTCACCCCACGGGCCGGGCTGCGATGAGGGTGTTCCGCTCGTGCGATGAGTTCCGCGAGGTGATGGACCGGACCTTCTCGCTGATGAGCGAGGATCCTGAGATCGGCCCGCGCCTGCGTGAGGCCGACACGCCGCAGCGGTTCGAGTTCACCGACGTGCAGATGGTCGTCAACATCCGGGCCGGCGCGGACGGTGAGCCGAACCTGACCTGGAAATGGTCGGACGACATCTCGTGGGAGCCGAGGGTGCGGATGTCCATGAGCTCCGAGACGGCGAACCTGTACTTCCAGGGCAAGGAGAACGTCGCCATCGCGATCGCCCGCCGACGGATCAAGGCGACCGGAGATGTGAGGGCGGCCCTGGCCATCATCCCGATCACAAAACCGCTGTTTGCGCACTACCGCGAGATGATCGCCGCGGATTACCCGCATCTCGATGTATGAGGCCGGACAATTAGCTCTCTGGCCCATTGACACGGCGCGCCGGGGCGAGTAGACCTACGGCACGAGTAAGGCAACAGGCCGGAACGTAGGACTGCTGCCGGGACCGCCCGGGAGCACCCTGCGAGGCGCCGCCGGAAACGAGACGAGCGCCTACGGCCGGCGCAGCGGGCCGTAATGCCCGCGGGCGGCGGGATCTCGCCCCCTCAGACGAGATCCCGTCGCCGATTTGTGTCCTGGTGCGTTTCGACGCGTGTCCGCGGCAGAATCAGCTCCGGTGCCGAGCAACCGCGCGCATAAGACGACCGCCGACGGCGACGGAGGCCTGTCGCTCCGGGACGCGGCCGGGCGAGCCGGGGTAACGCCGCCGACGCTCAGGCGCTGGGCGCGCCAGGGGCAGAACACGCTCCCCGAGGACGCCCGCGTGATCAAGACGATCGGCGACGAGGCGATGATCGTGGCCTCGGACGCGGAGGCTCTCACCGACTGGGCCGTCGGCTTCCAGCAGCTCTACGCGAGCCCGGCCCGGCCCCGAATCGGGATCCACTGCGGCGATGCCCTGTACCGCGACGGGGACTACTACGGGCGCGACGTCAACATCGCCTCACGGGTGGCCGCGCGCTCGGCCGGCGGGGAGGTGCTGGTCACCCGGCCGGTGGTCGATCGGTCCGGGTCGCATCTGACCTTCGAGCGGATCGCCGAGGTGCGGCTCAAGGGGTTCACCGAGTCGACCAAGTTGTTCCTGGCTCGCCAGCGCAGCGAAGCCGACGGGTGATGCTGGACCAGGTTCGGGCCGACGGTCTCCTCGCCGAGGGCCGGCCGGTCGTGGTTCTGATCTCGGGCGGCCGCGACTCCACGTGCCTGCTCGATCTCTCCGCGCGGATCACCGGCCCCGCGGTGGTCAGCGCCCTCCACGTCAACTACGGGCTCCGGGAGGGCGCCGACGGCGACGAGGAGTACTGCGCCTCACTCTGCCGGCGGCTCGAAGTGGAGCTCGAGATCCGGCACGCCGTCTGGCCGGGGGTCGGGAACCTCCAGGCCTGGGCGCGCGATCAGCGCTACGGAGCGGCGGTTGAGATCGCGGCTGCGCGCGACGCCGAGGTGGCCGTAGGGCACACCGCCACCGACCAGGTCGAGACGATCCTCTATCGGGTCGCCTCGTCGCCCAGCCGCCGGGCGCTGCTGGGGATGAAGCCGCGAGAGGGAATCCTGATCCGACCCCTGCTGCGCTTCACCCGGGCTCAGACTGCCGGCTACTGCGAGGGGCGCGGCCTGAGCTGGCGCGAGGACGAGAGCAACTCGTCGGACGTATACGCGCGCGGGCGCGTGCGCGCGAGGCTGGTCCCTGCGCTGGAGGCCGTCCACCCCGCGGCGGTCGAGAACGTGCTCGCGTTGGCGGATGTGCTCCGGGACGAGGCTGCGGTCCTCGACGCGCTGGTGGACGAAACGCTGGCCGGCCGGGACGAGATCGGGCTCGAGCGCCTGCGGTCGCTGCCGGTGGCGCTCGCGCGCCTCGTGTTACAGCGGCTGGCGGACGCGGCCGCCGGTCGCCCGGCGCCGGGGACGGCCCGCCGGGCGCAGGACGTGATGGCGCTGCGCGACGACGCCGCGCTCGACCTCCCCCACGGCGTCCGGGCCGTCGCCGAGGGGGGCGTGGTGCGCTTCGTGCCACGGACCGGCGCCGTTGGGCGGCACGCCACAGGTGCGCCGCGACCCCAACGGCACGCGCGCTAACAGGAGTTACGCACCTCGCCCTTGCTTTCGCCGCGGCGGTCGCATATGTTTCGCGCAGCAGTCTGGCCGACGACGGGTGTCGTCGGGGGGCCGAGACCAGTGCGGAGTTTTGAGCGAGAGCTCGATCTCGATTCGAGCCGACGGACGGAAATGCCGTTCGCGGCCAGATCTGCGTACAGACGACGTGACCTGACCCCGGGGGGCCGATGTCCATCTTCTCGCACCGTAACCCGCTGGCCGGACTGAGCCCGCGCCGCGCGCTTGTCGCCGGGCTGCTGATAGCCCTGGCAGTCCTCGGCGCCTTCGCCGTTGCCGGCCAGGCGGCCGGGTGCACCAGCACCTGGAACAACGCATCCGGCGGCTCGTGGAACACCGCGGCCGACTGGACGGGCGGCGTGCCCAACTCGACCTCCGCAGTCGCCTGCCTCCCGGCGCTGGCCAGCAGCTACACGGTCACGCTCACAACCGGCGTCACGGTTGACTCGCTGGATGTGGGCGCGAGCAGCGGCATGACGACCCAGACCCTCGACATCGAGGGGACCAACGGCGCCGACGGGTCGCTGACGCTCACGGCCGACAGCACGATCGAGAGCACGGGACATCTGATCCTCGACAGCACGTCGGGCGCGAGCAGCGGATACGCGCAGATCGTCGGGGGGTCCGGCGTCACCCTGACGAACAACGGGTCGATCGTCAGTCAGGTCGAGTCGACGAGCAACCTCGACTTTCTGGAGACGAACCTGATGAACGCGTCCGGGGCGACGGTGGAGGTGAAGAGCGGCGAGCTGCGCCAGGACCACGCTACGACGACCACCAACGATGGAACGTGGACCGTGGACGCGGGGGCGAGCCCCGGGTACACCCTGACCTCCGGGACGGCTTCCTTCGTCAACGACGCCGGTACGGTCACCAACGACGGGGCGATCAAGCTATCGAGCGGCGCATCGTGGTCGCAATCGGGCGGCAGCGAGTCGGGTAATCCCGTGACGCTCACGGGCGGGACGCTGACCGACAGCGGGACAACCGGCAGCACGGGCTCGTTCGACGTGCAGAACACGGTGGCGGTGTCGGGGACTATCGCGGCGGGGGAGACGGTGACAGCGACGGGGATCACGGGCACGGACGCGACGATCAATGCCGGTTCGGGGCTGGTCAACGACGGGAAGATCGTGCTGGACAGTCAGGCGGGCACGAGCAGCGGCTTCGCGGAGCTCGAGGGTGGTCCGGTGACTAACAACGGGACGCTCGACTCCCAGGTCGAGTCGTCCAACCTGGACTACCTGGAGGCGGGCCTCACGAACTCGGCGTCGGGGACGGTCGAGGTCAAGAGCGGCGAGCTGCGCCAGGACCACGCCACCGCCACGACCAACGACGGGACGTGGATCGTCGACGCGGGAGCGAGTCCGGGGTACACGCTGACCTCCGGGTCGGCGTCGTTCGTCAACGACTCCGGCTCGGTCACCAACAGCGGTGCGATTACGCTGTCGAGCGGCGCGTCGTGGTCGCAGGACGGTGGCAGCGAGTCGGGCAACCCGGTGAAGCTGACCGGCGGCAGCTTGACGGACAACGGGACCGGCAGCTCGGGCTCGTTCGACGTGGAGAACACGGTGGTGGTGTCGGGGACGATCGCGGCGGGGGAGACGGTGACGGCGGCGGGGGTCATGGGCACGAACGCCAACATCAACGCGGCTTCCGGGCTCGTGAACGACGGAACCCTGGTGCTCGACAGCCAGGCGGGCTCGAGCAGCGGCTACGCGGAGCTCACGGGTGGTCCGGTGACCAACAACGGGACGCTCGACTCCCAGGTCGAGTCGACGAACCTGGACTACCTGGAGGCAGGCCTGACGAACTCGGCCACGGGAACGCTCGAGGTCAAGAGCGGCGCGCTGCGCCAGGACACCGGTACCACGACGACCAACGACGGAACGTTCAAGACCGACTCGGGGATGAGCCCGGGAGCGTTCAACCTGACCTCCGGGACGGCCAAGTTCGTCAACGCCGCCGGCTCGGTCGCCAACGATGGATCGATTACGCTGTCGAGCGGCGCGTCGTGGTCGCAGTCGGGCGGCAGCGAGTCGGGTAATCCCGTGACGCTCACGGGCGGGACGCTGACCGACAGCGGGACGACGGGCAGCACGGGCTCGTTCGACGTGCAGAACACGGTGGCGGTGTCGGGGACGATCGCGGCGGGGGAGACGGTGACGGCGACCGGGATCACCGGCACGGACGCGAACATCAACGCGAGTTCCGGGCTCGTGAACGACGGGACCCTGGTGCTGGACAGCCAAGCGGGCGCGAGCAGCGGCTTCGCGGAGCTCGAGGGTGGTCCGGTGACTAACAACGGGACGCTCGACTCCCAGGTCGAGTCGTCCAACCTGGACTACCTGGAGGCGGGCCTCACGAACTCGGCGTCGGGGACGGTCGAGGTCAAGAGCGGCGAGCTGCGCCAGGATCACGCCACGGCCACGACCAACGACGGGACGTGGATCGTCGACGCGGGAGTGAGCCCCGGGTACACGATCACCAGCTCGACCGCGTCCTTCGTGAACGATGCGGGATCGGTGACGAACGGTGGTGCGATTACGCTGTCGAGCGGCGCGTCGTGGTCGCAGGAGGGTGGCAGCGAGTCGGGCAACCCGGTGAAGCTGACCGGCGGCAGCTTGACGGACAACGGGACCGGCAGCTCGGGCTCGTTCGACGTGGAGAACACGGTGGTGGTGTCGGGGACGATCGCGGCGGGGGAGACGGTGACGGCGGCGGGGGTCATGGGCACGAACGCCAACATCAACGCGGCTTCCGGGCTCGTGAACGACGGAACCCTGGTGCTCGACAGCCAGGCGGGCTCGAGCAGCGGCTACGCGGAGCTCACGGGTGGCCCGGTGACCAACAACGGGACGATCGACACCCAGGTCGAGTCGACGAACAACCTGGACTACCTCGAGGCGAGCCTGACGAACTCGGCCACGGGAACGCTCGAGGTCAAGAGCGGCGCGCTGCGCCAGGACCAGGCCACGACGACCACCAACGACGGTGACGTGATTGTCGACGTCCCGGGGCAGTTCAACCTGACGAGTTCGAACGCCGTCTTCGACGAGGCGTCGACCGGAACGCTGACCTTCGACATCTCCGGCGCGAGCACCTTCGGCACGATCAACTTCTCCAGCGGCGCCACCTTCACCTTCAACGGCGGCACCGCCGACCCCGTCCTCCAGAACGGATACGCGCCGGCGGTCGGAACCGAGTTCGACGTGATCACCTTCACCACGGCACACGGCGCCGGCACCTTCACGACGATCGAGAACGACTTCACCGGCGACTACGCGAATGCGCTATTCATCGGACTGGTCCGCGATCGCGACCACACGACCACGTCGGTCATGTCGTCGCCCAACCCGTCGACGCAGGGACAGCAGGTCACATTCACGGCGACGGTCACGCCGGGACCGAACGGCGTCTCGAACCCGACGGGGACGGTCACGTTCTTCGATAACGGAACCATGATCGGGACCGGAACGCTGTCGACGACCGCCGGGGTGACGACCGCAACCTTCCCGACGTCCTCCCTGACCGTTGGCACGCATCCGATCACGGCCAGCTACGGCGGCGACAGCAACTACAAGCCCAGCCCGGTCAGCTCGCCGGCCCTCAACCAGGTCGTCAACATCGGCGATACGAGCACGACGACGCTGGCCTCGTCAGCCAATCCGTCGACATTCGGCCAATCGGTCACGTTCACGGCCACGGTCAGCGGCGCCTCCGGCCCGCCCACCGGGACGGTGACGTTCTTCGACAACGGCAGCTCGATCGGAAGCGGCATGCTGTCGACGACCGCCGGCGTGACCACGGCGACGCTGCAGACATCGAGCCTGGCCGTGGGCACCCATCCGATCACCGCTCAGTACAGCGGCGACGGGACCTACGCGGGCAGCATGGGCACCCTCGCGCCCAACCAGGTCGTGAACAAGGCGGCCACGAGTACCGCGCTGGTGAGCTCGCTGAACCCGTCGACACTCGGGCAGTCGGTCACGTTCACGACGACGGTGACCGGCGTGGCCGGCACCGATCCGACCGGGAGCGTGACATTCGAGGACAACGGTACGTCGATCGGAACGGGCACGGTCTCGACCACCGCCGGCCTGACCACGGCCACGCTCACGACCTCGAGCCTGGCCGCCGGGACGCACCCAATCACCGCCGTCTACGGCGGCGACGGCAACTACCAGGCCAGCCACAGCAGCCCGACCGTGAGCCAGGTGGTCAACCAGATCGCCACGTCCACCTCGCTCGCATCGTCCGCCAACCCGGCGACCGCAGGGCAGACGGTGACCTACACGGCCACCGTGTCGCCCGTGCCCGATGGGGGGACGATGGCGTTCAGCGGGCTCAGCGGTTGCGGCGCGGTCAGCGTCAGCACGACCACCGGCACGGCCACGTGCCCCGTCGCGAACTCCGGGGCAGGATCGCTCACGATCCACGCCACGTATTCGGGCGACGCGTCGTATGCCGGGTCCACGTCGCCGCCGCTGACCGAGGTGGTGAACGCCGCCAGGCCTCAGACGAACACACTGACCGTGACCAGAGCCGGCAAGGGGGCGGGCTCGGTGACCAGCTCCCCCGCGGGGATCAGCTGCCCGTCGGCGTGCGCGCACGACTTCACGGCGGGGAGCACGGTGACCCTGACCGAGAAGGCGACTTCGGAGTCGGCCTTCGGCGGCTGGTCGGGAGGCGGCTGCTCGGGCACGGCGACGACGTGCGCCGTGACGCTGAGCTCGGCCCAGACCGTGACCGCCACCTTCACGACGCTGATCACGGGCCAGCGGCTGTTCTGCGGGCGCCAGCATCGGGGGAAGTGCAACGGGGTGAAGGACAAGACGCTGTTCACCGGACCGGGCAACGCCTCCTGGCAGTTCGGCCTCTATAACCCCAGTCCGGGCAACAGCGGCAAGTCGCTGGTGCTGGGCACGGTCACCGACCACGTGACCAAGGCCGGGGCCGTGACGATCACGTTCTCGCTGAGCAGCGGCCGGATCGCCCACCTGATCGCCAAGGGAAGCAAACATCACCTGACCGAGCTGGGGTGTCGCACGACGTTCACAAGCAAGACCGGCCAGCGGACTACGACGATCCAACTGCTGCGCGTGAAGCTCCCGTGAGGTGCGCTTCGTGCGACGGACCGACGCCGTTGGTCGGCGCGCGACCGGCACTGCCACATAAACTCAACCCGCGTGGAGGACGACCACGCGATCGGGGAGATCCTGGTGCCCGCGCAGGATCTCCAGCGCCGGGTCGTCGAGCTGGCCGCGGAGGTCACGCGGGACTACGCGGGCAAGGACCTCGTGCTCGTCGGCGTGCTCAAGGGCGCGGTCTTCTTCCTCTCGGACCTGATGCGCCACCTGGAGATCCCGGTCGAGGTCGACTTCATGGCCGTGGCCTCCTACGGCTCGGCGACCAAGTCCTCGGGCGTCGTGCGGATTCTCAAGGACCTCGATGCGGCGATCGAGGGCCGGGATGTGCTGATCGTCGAGGACATCGTCGACTCGGGGCTGACGCTGCAGTACCTGCTGCGCAACCTCGCGGGAAGAAACCCCCGCTCACTCGAGGTTTGCGCGCTGCTCGTCAAGCCGGAGCGCAAAAAGGTCGATCTACCCACGAGGTATGTCGGATTTGAGATCCCCAACCGGTTCGCAATCGGGTACGGCCTGGACCACGCCGAGCGGTACCGCAACTTGCCCTACGTGGCCGCGTTGAAACAGTGAGAACCGGTTTGCAGGCTGGTCATCCGGCCAAATCCAGCTGCTAGGCTAGGAGATTCGCTAACCGGCGTGGGCGCCGGTTCCGCCACGAGTACGACCTTATGAGCCGGTTCTTCAAGAGCGCAGCGTTCCCGATCCTGATCGTGGTCGTTCTGGCCTTTTTCGCCCAGAAGCTGATCGGGAACACGAGCCACGCCCAGCGCCAGACGTTCGGCGACTTGATTTCGCAGCTCCAGACCAACCAGGTCAAGAGCCTGTCGCTGCACGAGAAGGACAACACCGTCAACGTCACGACGGTGAACGGCGACAAGTACACCGTCGGCTATCCAGACTCCTATGCCCCGACGATCATCAACCTTGCCGACGCGCACGTCGCGCCGAACGACTTCGACATCCAGGGCAAAGAGTCAAACGGCTGGCTCTCGCTGCTCACCTACATCCTGCCCTTCGTGATCTTCATCGGGTTCTGGATCTTCCTCATGAACCAGGTCCAGGGCGGGGGCTCGAAGGTGATGTCGTTCGGCAAGTCTCGGGCCAAGCGAATGTCGGTCGACTCGCCCAAGATCACGTTCCGCGACGTCGCCGGGGTCGACGAGGCGGTCGAGGAGCTGCACGAGATCAAGGAGTTCTTAGAGAACCCAAAGAAGTTCCAGGCTCTGGGGGCCCGGATCCCGAAGGGGGTGCTCCTGTACGGCCCGCCGGGTACCGGCAAGACGCTGCTGGCGCGGGCCGTGGCCGGGGAGGCCGGCGTACCGTTCTTCTCGATCTCAGGCTCAGACTTCGTCGAGATGTTCGTCGGCGTCGGCGCCTCGCGCGTGCGCGACCTGTTCGAGCAGGCCAAGCAGAACTCTCCCTGCATCATTTTCATGGACGAGATCGACGCCGTGGGGCGCCATCGCGGCGCCGGGCTGGGCGGGGGCCACGACGAGCGCGAGCAGACCCTGAACCAGCTGCTGGTCGAGATGGACGGCTTCGAGATGAAGGACAACATCATCCTGATCGCCGCCACCAACCGGCCGGACATCCTGGATCCGGCGCTGCTGCGGCCCGGGCGCTTTGACCGCCAGATCGTGGTCGACCGGCCCGACCGCCTGGGCCGTAGGAAGATCCTCGAGGTCCACACGCGCGGCAAGCCGCTGGGTCGCGAGATCGATATCGACACGCTGGCCGGGCAGACGCCCGGCTTCACCGGGGCCGATCTCTCGAACCTGGTGAACGAGGCCGCGCTGCTGGCCGCCCGTAACGGCAAGCGCGAGATCACCCAGGTCGAGCTCGAGGAAGGGATCATGCGGGTGATCGCCGGCCCGGAGAAGAAGACCCGGGTGATGAGCGAGAAGGAGCGCCGGATCACGGCCTACCACGAGATGGGCCACGCGATCGTCGGCCATTACCTGCCCAACAGCGACCCGATCCACAAGATCTCCGTGATTTCCCGGGGCCAGGCGCTCGGCTACACGATCTCCCTGCCCGGTGAGGACAAGTTCCTGACCACCCGCGCGGAGCTGAACGACACGCTGGCCATGACGCTGGGCGGGCGGGCGGCCGAGGAGATCATCTTCGGCGAGGTCACCACCGGCGCGTCGAATGATTTGGAGAAGGTCACGGCCACGGCCAAACAGATGGTGATGCGCTTTGGCATGTCCGAGAAGCTCGGGCCGCGGGTCTTCGGCCACGACCACGGCCAGCCGTTCCTGGGCCGCGAGTTCTCCGCCGAGCCCGACTACTCCGACGAGATCGCCCGCGAGATCGATGACGAGATCCGGCGGATCGTCGCCGCCGCCCACGTCCACGCCAGGGACATCCTGACCACCTATCGGGCGTCCCTGGAGAAGCTCTCCGAGATCCTGGTCAAGCGCGAGACGATCGAGAAGGAGCAGTTCGAGGCGCTCCTGGACGGCCAGACCGAGGAACAGGTCTTCGGCGCCGAGGCGCCGCCCCCGCCGCAGGTCCCGATCCCGCCCGCTCCGGCCGAGCGTGCGCCCGGTCGCGAGAGTCCGAGGCCGCTGCCGCGGCCTGGGTTGGCGGGCGGCACGGCCGAGTAGTCGGCCGCTGGCCTGCGGTGGCTGCGCCCTACCCGTCCAGCGGTGTCGTCGGCAGCGGGGGGCTGAGGCCGGCCGCCTTGCAGCGGGCCAGGCCGGGGCTGAGCCCGGGGGCGGCGGCCAGTGCCGGCGGCTTGGCGAAGGCCGGGTGGCTGAAGTCGAAGTAGTCGGTCATCGGGGCGGCGTTGGCGTCGCGGAAGGTCATCGCCGGGAGGTTCCACTTGCGCTCGATGAACGCCGTGAGCGACGTGTGGTCCTGGACCACGCGCGAGACGTAGCCCTTCCGGGCCCACGGGGAGACGACGACGAGCGGGACGCGGAAGCCGTAGCGGTCGTAGGCGCCGGGCAGGTCACCGGGCGCGAGCATCGGCGGGATCGAGTCCGGCTTGATCGCGGCTGGAGGCGGCACGTGGTCGTAGTAGCCGCCGTGCTCGTCGTAGGTGATGAACAGCGCCGTGTTGCTCCAGGTCGGAGCGTGGGTGAGGGCGTGGACGACCTTGGCCATGAACTCCTCGCCGACCTGGACGTCCTGAGGGTTCTCCTCTGAGGTGGTGGTGTAGTTGGGGTCCAGGAACGTGAACTGGGGCAGCTTGCCCGCGGCGACGTCGGTGTAGAAGCTGTCGAATTTGTGCAGGCGCGCGGCCCGCCCGGGGGCGCTGCCGGCGTTCGGGACGATCAGGAGGCTGGGCTCGTCCTGGTAGTAGTTGGCCCAGTCGATGTTGTGGGCGTCGAGGCGGTCGAAGAACGTCCCGTTGGCGGCCGGCGTGGTGAACGTGAGGTCGCTCGTGGCGATCAGCCCCGACGCCGTGCCGCAGAAGAAGAAGCGCCGGTTCGGATACGTCTGCGCCAGCACTGAGCAGAAGTACCGCTCGCCGATCGGGAAGTCCTTGACCAGCGAGTACGTAAAGGGCAGGTCGCCCTTGTCCCAGTACCACATGGCGACGGTCCCGCTGGCCTTGACGAACCCGTCGTTGCGCCCGCCGTCGAAGGACTCGTGACTGGCGTTCCAGGCCTGGGAGGGCGCGCCATTCAGCTGGCACGGAGAGGTCGCGTGCGTGGCGTGGACGCGGCCGCCGGTCGTTCCCGGATTGAAGTTCGTGACCCGTCCGCCCTTGAACGTCAGGCCGTCGACGGCGCTCCGTCCGGGCACCTGGTGGGGGACGACCCCGAGCAGGTTGTCGAAGGAGTGGTTCTCCATCATCAGCACGACGATGTGCTCGATCTCGTGCATGCTCGGCGTCCCTGCCGGTAGGTGGGGGAAGGGGAGGCTGTCGGGTTGGCGCAGGCCGTGGGAGGCGGCGGCCACGCGCGCCCAGGCGGGAAGGGCACGGGCGGCCAGCGCCGTGGCTCCGGCCGCCGCGCCGGTGCGCAGGAGCGCGCGGCGTGTGACTCCAAGAGGCGGGTGAGGAAGGCCTTGCATGGCCGGGAACGGTACCCCTAGCGGCGATCGGAGGCACTACCGCAACGGCGGTAGCGTTGTTCTGCGATGAACCGCCTCCTGCTCTCCCTGACCCGACTGTGGCTGCCGCTGGGGATCGCGGTCGCCGGCGCGGTGCTGATCGTGGTCGGCCACGCCAAGACGGCGGCCGCCGCCGCGGGTGTCGGGCTGATCATCGCCGCGCTGATCGTGGCGATGGTCAACTGGCTGTTCAGGCTGAGCGTGGCCAGCAGCCGCGACCGCGACCGCGAGGAGGAGGCGCGCCAGTACTTCGACCGGCACGGGCACTGGCCGGACGAGGAGGGCGGTCGGTGAGCGGGTTCACCCTGATGGGGGTCATCAACGTCACGCCCGACTCGTTCTCGGACGGCGGGCGATTCCTGGATCCAGACGTGGCCATCGCCCACGGCCTGCAGCTCGCGGCCGAGGGCGCAGCGATCCTGGACGTCGGTGGCGAGTCGACCCGGCCGCGGGCCGCGGAGGTCCCGGCCGAAGAGGAGCTCGCCCGTGTCCTGCCGGTCATTGAAGGCCTCGCCGCCAACCGGGTGCAGGCCCAGATCTCGATCGACACGCGGAAGGCGGCCGTCGCCGCGGCCGCACTCGAGGCCGGCGCGGCGATGGTCAACGACGTGACCGCGCTGCGCGGCGACCCCGAGATGGCCTCGCTGGTCGCCGCCAGCGGAGCCGAGTGCTGCCTAATGCACATGCGCGGCGATCCCAGGACGATGCAGATCGACCCTCGCTACGACGACGTGGTCTCCGAGGTCAGGGCCTTTCTCGAGGAGCGGATGGAGTACGCGATCGCCGCGGGCATCCCGGCTGAGCGGATCCTGCTCGACCCCGGGATCGGCTTCGGCAAGACGATCGAGCACAACCTTGAGCTCGTCCGGCGCCTCGACGAGCTGGTCACGATCGGACCTCCGGTGGTGATCGGGACGTCTCGCAAGTCGTTCCTGGGCAAGCTCACGGGGCGCGACGTCGACCACAGGCTCCCCGGGACGATCGCCTCGTGCGTCCTGGCCTACGAGCGGGGGGCGAAGGTCTTCCGCGTTCATGATGTTGCTCCCGTGCTGGACGCCCTCACCGTGGCTGCTGCTACGGTCGCGCCATGGACGACGAGCCCGACGAGTACGACGAGGTAGACGAGGAGGACGAGGACGGGGGTCACGCCGAGCCTGAGGTGACGATCGAGGTCAGCGGCCTCTCGCTCTACACCCACGTCGGGGTGACCGAGGCCGAGCGGCAGGTCGGCCAGCGCCTGTTGATCGACCTGCGGATCGACGTCGGTGAGGTGGACGCCACGGTGACCGACCGCCTCGAGGACACCGTCGACTACGGGGCGGTCTGCGAGCTCGCCAGCCTGGTCGCTCAGCAGCGTACCTACCGGACGCTCGAGCGCCTGTGTGCGGCGATCGCCGACCGGATCCTTGATCAGTTCGCGGCGCACGCGGTGTGGGTGAAGGCGGCCAAGCCGGAGCCGCCACTCGCGCTGACCGTCTCCGAGGTGTCGGTCGAGGTCTGGCGCGAAGGGCAGTGACCGCCCAGGTGGGGTACCTGGGGCTCGGCTCGAACATCGGCGATCGCCGCGCGCAGCTGGAGAAGGCCGTCGCGGCGCTGCCCGATCACGGGGCCCGCGTGCTCGCCTCGTCCTCGGTGTACCAGACCGAGCCGGTGGGCCTGGTCCTCGATCAGCGGGACTTCTTCAACGCTTGCCTGCGAATCGAGACCGCGCACGGCCCCGAGGAGCTGCTGGACGCGTGCAAGCAGGTCGAGCACGAGCTGGGACGGCCCTCCAGCGGAATCAGGCACGGCCCGCGATCGATCGACGTCGACGTGCTGC
Organism: uncultured Solirubrobacterales bacterium; assembly: GCA_963704385.1. Lineage (GTDB taxonomy): Bacteria > Actinomycetota > Thermoleophilia > Solirubrobacterales > Solirubrobacteraceae > Palsa-465. Next base: position 706,658 of record OY969904.1, on the reverse strand, counting down.
TGCTCGACGCCCTCGAGTACGGCTCCGAGCGCCTGGTCCTTCCGCATCCAGCGCTCGCCTCGCGCCGGTTCGTGCTCGTGCCGCTGCTCGAGCTCGAGCCGGAGCTGGCGCTGCCGAGCGGCGAGCGCCTGGCCGACGCCTTGGCTGCGCTCGGCGACGACGGGCAGGCGGTGACGTCCGCCGGCCCGCCGCTGATCTGACCGGCGCGGCAAAGGGCTAGGGTTGGACCATGCTGCTGGTCGTCGACGTCGGCAATACCCAGACGCACTTCGGGGTGTTCCCGAGCGGCGAGGCGGAGGTGTCCGAGCACTGGCGGTTTGCCACCGTCCGCGAGTCGACCGGCGACGAGCTCGGTGCCGCCCTCTCCAACCTCCTGGCCTTGCGCGGTCTGACCCTCGCCGACGTCGAGGCCTCGATCGTGTCCTCGACCGTCCCGCAGCTCTCCGAGCAATGGACGCAGATGGCCGAGCGCTACCTGGGTCACCGCATGCTCGTCGTCAGCCCGTCGATCCGCACCGGGATGCCGATCCGGATGGACAACCCCCACGAGGTCGGAGCCGACCGGCTGGTCAACGCGGTGGCCGCCTTCGACCGGGTCCGCGACACGTGCGTCGTGGTCGACTTCGGGACGGCGATCACCTACGACGCGGTCTCGAGCGCCGGTGAGTACCTGGGCGGGATCATCACCCCGGGCGCGGAAATATCGATCGACGCGCTGTACGAGCGCGCGGCCAAGCTGCCGAAGGTCGAGCTGGCCGAGCCGCGATCGCTGATCGGCAAGTCGACCGTCGACGCGATCCGCAGCGGGATCGTCTTCGGGTTCGCCGGCCAGGTCGACGGGATCGTCGGTCGCCTGCGCGGCGAGCTCGGAGCCTCGACCACGGTGATCGCCACCGGGGGCCTGGCCGGCGTGCTCGTCCCTCACATCCGCGAGACGATCGACGAGGTCGACGATCTCCTGACGCTGATCGGCCTGCGCCTGATCTGGGAGGGAAATCGCTGAATGCCTAGGCCGGCGCCTCGGCGGCCGGCTGTGCGCGCTGCCCCTCGACCTTGAGGTCAGAGCCGGGCAGGGGCACCTCGGGCGTCCGGGCCACCGTGGCCGCGAGGATCAGGAAGGTCAGCCGGCGGCGGTCGTTCGGGTTCTCGGCCACGAACTCGTCGAAGCGATCGAGCAGGTCCCGGACCGCCGCGAACACCGGGGCATCGTCGACCTCGTCGGGCACGTCGCAGGCCAGCCGCGCCAGGGCCAGAGACTCCAGCGGGTCGCCGCCCCGCATCGAGGAGATCGCTCCCAGGAGGAGGAACTCGGCCAGGCGGTCGAGCAGGACATGGGGGGCACGCTCGCGCTCGCCGACCGCCGGGCCGGCCGGCTCGAGCGGCTCGCGGGCGGCGATCCGCAGCGCCTGCTCGGACATGATCGAGCGGATCTGCCCGTCCGAGAGGCCCGCCTGGAGCGCCGAGCGAAGCTGGAAGGCGGGAGCCACCACGGTCAGCCCGTAGGGCGAGTCGCTGGCGAACAGGATCTGACCGGGCGGGACCAGCGAGAACAGCGCCTGCAGGTCAGCGGGTATCCACCACGCGGTGTCAAAGAGCAGGTTCGGGTAGTCGGGGGCCACCCGCCAGATCCAACTGAGGTCGCAGATCCCGGCGTGGGCCAGGATCAGGCGGGCGTTGGGGAAGTCGTCGGCCAGCCGCACGGCGTGCAGCCCGAGCGCAGGGATCCCACGACCGGCATGAATCAGAACCGGAAGCCTGCGCTCGTCGGCCAGGGCAACCAGTGAGCGAACCTCGGGGTGGTCGAGCGTGAACTCCTCGGCCCGCGGGTGAAGCTTGATCCCGCGCGCGCCTCGGTCCAGGGAGCGCTCAGCCTCGGGAACCGGGTCGTCGTGTGGGTTCACGCGGCAGAACGGGACCAGCAGCCCACCGGCTTCGTGGCCGGCCTCGAGCACGGCGTCGTTGGCCGGGGGGTACCCGCCGGGCTCATGCATCGGGAACACGAAGGCGCCGCGCGCGCCGGCCAGCTCGAGCGCCGCGACCAGCTCCGCGGGGGTCTGGTGCATCCCGTCGGGATCGTTCTGTCCGAGGTGTGTGTGGGCGTCGAACAGCTCGACGCCGGGCACCTGAGCGAGCACGACGTCGGTCCACGGCTTGATCACGGAGGGAAGGTCCACCGCCTGATTCGTACCATGAAAGCCCGTGGACGGACGCCTGACCGACAGCTGGACCCTGGGCGGGGTCCCGATCGCCAACCGCACCGTGCTGGCCCCGCTGGCCGGGATCGGCAACTGGTTCGTGCGCCTTCAGGCCAGGCGTCACGGCGCGGGCATGGCCGTGTCGGAGATGGTCTCGAGCTTCGCCGTCCACTATCGCAACGAGCGCACGCTGCGCGAGCTCCTTCGGATCCACCCCGACGAGCATCCGGTCTCCGTGCAGCTGTTCGGCCACGACCCCGAGGTGATGGCCTCGGCGGCCGAGTTGGTCGGCGCGGCCGGCGCCGACCTGATCGACATCAACATGGGCTGCCCGGTCCCGAAGGTCTGCAAGACCGGAGCCGGCGCGGCCCTGCTCGAAGATCCCGCGCGCGCCCTGGCCCTGGCGCGGGCCGCCGCGCGCGGGAGCGGCCTGCCGGTCACGGTCAAGCTGCGCTCGGGACAGCGACCGGGCGACCTGCTCGGGATCGAGGTGGCGCGGCGGCTGGCCGGGGAGGGCGCAGTCGCCGGTATCTCGATCCACCCGCGGCACGCGTCCCAGCGCCACCAGGGCGCGCCCGACTACGCCCTGGCCCGGGAGCTCGTCGAGGAGCTGCCGGTGCCGGTCCTGATCTCGGGCGGCCTGCACACGGCTCTGCAGGCGCGCGAGGCCTTCGAGCGCACCGGCGCGGCCGGAGTGTTGATCGCCCGCGGCTCGCTGGGCAATCCATGGGTGTTCGAGGAGCTGCTCGGGCGGCGGTGCGCGGAGCCCGAGCCGGGGGAGATCCTGGCTGAGCTCGACTGGGTCATGGCCTGCGCCGAGGAGCACCTTGGGGCCGAGCGTGCGGCCAGGTACGTGCGCAAGTTCTACCCGTGGTACATCGAGCGGCTGGGCGGCGCGCGGCAGGACCAGCGATCGCTCCAGGCCGCGCTGCAGAGCGCTCCCACGCTCGAGGCAGCCCGCTCGCTCTTGCCCGCCGCGCCGGTTCCGGCTCTGGCTGGTTGAAGTCCTCTGGACCAGCGGTTAGGCTCGCGTCCAACGCTGACCCGGGTCGGGGTGGCCCGGGAGCGACCGTTAGGGGGAGCTTTGAAAACTTGGTATGCATCCGTGGAGCGCGGCCGAAAGACGCTGCGTCGGATAGGCGTGGGCGGGATGGCGGTGTGTGCGGTGGCGGGGTTGACGGCGTCCGCGGCCGGAGGGTTCAGCGCGCGAGCCAAGGTCGGCTCGATCACGCCGCTGCCGCGTGATGCCCGGGTCAGCGGGCTGATCGATCCCGCGAGCGCCGTGCGCGTGACCGTGGCGCTCGAGCCGCGGGACCCGTCGGGTCTGGCCGATCTGGCCACAGAGACATCCACGCCGGGGACGCCGTCCTACGGGCACTTCCTGACCGTGTCGCAATTCGCTCAGCGCTTCGGCGCCACCGGTCTCCAGATCGCCGCGGTCCAGTCGGCACTCCGAGCCCAGGGGCTGGCCGTCGGGCCCGTCGCCGCCAACGGCCTGACCATGCCCGTCACGGGCACCGCGGCGCAGCTCGAGCAGGCCTTCGCCGTCTCGCTGGCCCGGGTGACGCTGCCCAGCGGGAGGGTCGCCTACGCCAACGAGCAGGCACCGACCCTGCCAGCCGGCATCGCCCCGTACGTGCAGGGCGTGATCGGGTTGAACGACGTCACCCCGCCTCAGTCGGCCGGGCTCGAGCACGCTGCGTCCCACTCGCGACTGGGCTACGCGCTGCGTGCCCCGGCGCTGGCGCCGCACGTGCCGACGAACGGTGGGCCGCAGCCGTGCGCGGCGGCGGCGGCAGAGCAGGACGGCGGAGCCGACGGGACCACCGCCCTGACCGCCGACGAGGTCGCCACGGCGTACCAGTTCGCCTCCCTTTACGGCGCCGGAGACTTCGGGCAGGGTCAGACGGTGGCCGTGCTGGAGATCGACCCCACCCAGGCAACCGACGTTGGGCAGTACCAGGGCTGTTACGGCACCAGCGCCCCGGTCAACTTCGTCAACGTCGACGGTGGTCCCGGTCCGTACGTCCAGGGCACCTCCGACGACGGCGAGCCGACGCTCGACATCGAGCAGATCATCGGGCTGGCGCCGCAGGCATCCATCGACGTCTATCAGGCCAATCCCACCGACGCGACCGCGCTGGTCGACCTGCTCTCGGCGGCCGTCTCGCAGAACCAGGCCAAGGTGATCTCGAGCCTCGCTCGGCCTGTGCGAGGCCCTGGCCGGAGGCTCGTCGATCAGCGCCGAGAACACCCTGCTCCAGGAGGCCGCCACGCAGGGCCAGTCGTTCTTCGACTCATCCGGCGACAGCGGGTCCTCGATGTGCTTCCAGGCCGATCAGAGCAACACGTCGCTGTCCGTCATCGACCCCGGTGCGCAGCCGTTCGCGACCGGTGTGGGCGGGACGACGCTCTACTCGACCAGCGGAAGCGGCTGCGGCGGCGAGCCGCCACCGTGCTTCTACACGCCCGGCAATCCAGCGATCGAGGGCGTTTGGAACGACGGCATCGTCAACAATCGGGCGAGCGGCACCGGGGGCGGCATCTCGAGTCAGTGGACCATGCCCTCCTACCAGTCGGGCTCGCCGACCTCGCTCAATGTGATCAACTCGAATTCGTCGGCCAGCCCGTGCGCGGGCAAGACGTTCTGTCGAGAGGTGCCCGATGTGTCGGCCGACGCAGATCCTGTGACCGGCTACGCGGTCTTCTCGAACGGCAACTGGACCGTGACCGGCGGAACCAGCGCCGCCGCCCCGCTATGGGGTGCGTTCGCGGCGATGGTCAACGCGTCTGCTACGTGCCGCGGGCTGTCGATCGGGTTCGCCAACCCGGCTCTGTACCAGATTGCCGGCTCGAGCTATCTGAGCAACTTCAACGACGTCACCCAGCCGAGCCCGGTCACCGGCGCGGCCAACAACGACGCGATCGGCGCCAACAACGGCCTGTACCCAGTGGGGGCCGGTTACGACATGGCCACCGGCCTGGGCTCGATGATCGCGCCGGCGCTGGCCTCCTCTCTGTGCAGCCTGCGCGCCCCCGTCTACACGGTCGCGGTCACGAACCCGGGCACGCAGCAGGCGGTGGTCGGGCGGGCCGTGTCTGTGCCCATCCACGCCACCGACTCGGGGGCGGCGACGCTGAGCTACAGCGCGTCGGGATTGCCCGCGGGCCTGAGCATCAATCCCGCCAACGGGGTCATCTCGGGAACGCCGACGGCGGTCGGTACGTCAACCGTGACCGTCGCCGCGGCCGACCAGTTCACCAACGCCGGGAACACCCAGTTCAGCTGGACCGTGATAAGGCCCGGACCGCCGCTGGCCTCCAGTTCCTCGCTCGGAGGCGTTCCGGGCGGCAAGCCGAGGCTCAGCTTCACGGTCACGGCCGGGTCCAACGCTCCGGCGCTATCGACGCTCGTCGTCTCGCTGCCCGGCGGGCTCAGCTTCTCGCATTCCTCCAAGTCGCTGAAGAAGGGCGTGGTCGTCAGGTCCGGCGGGCGGAAGGTTCCGTTCAGGGTCGGCGTCAGCCACGGCAGGCTGGTGATCACGCTCCGCACGCCCGCGGGTAGGGCGACGGTGACGATCGCTCCCCCCGCGCTCGTCGAGACCAAAGCCTTCGCCAGCAAGGTCCGGCGCGGGAAGGTCAAGCGGGTGACGGTGCGGGTCACGGCGGTCGACGCCAGCCTCACGGCGACCGCGCTGTCATTGAAGCTGCGCGTCTGACGAGGACGACTGGCTCGAGCGCCGCCGCAGCCAACCCGGCGGCGTCTCGGGCCTCGGCCCGGCTGACTAGGCAATTCGTCCACAAAGGTCTTGAAAATTCGTCCACCGCGCGCTGAGTGGCGTCTATACTCGTCCGCCCCACGCACGCCGGACGCGTGGGGATTCCCGCTGGTGCAGCGGGTTTTTCACGTTCAGAACCCGGGAACGACCTCCCTAAACAACTTCAAGCCCATGCCCAAGGACGTCATCCTCACACGCGAAGGGCTCGCCAACCTCAAGGCAGAGCTCGATCAGCTCAGCACCGCGCGCCGTCGCGAGGTCGCGCAGCGGATCAAGGAGGCCCGCGAGTTCGGCGACATCTCCGAGAACGCCGAATACGACGACGCCAAGAACGAGCAGGCGATGCTCGAAGCGCGGATCGCCCAGCTCGAGGACAAGCTCCGCTCGGCCACGGTGATCGACGCCTCCGACCTGCGCACCGACGTCGTCGGTGTCGGCTCGGTCGTCCACGTCAAGGACGAATCCGGCAAGTCGACCAAGTACACCATCGTCGGCTCCGCCGAGGCCAGCCCGGCCGAGATGAAGCTGTCCAACGAATCGCCGGTCGGCAAGGCCCTGCTGGGGCGCAAGCGCGGTGAGGAGGTCAAGATCTCCACGCCCAAGGGCCAGCGCCAGCTCAAGATCACCAAGATCGACGTCGCCAGGTAGTGAGCGCGAAGCGCGAACGGTCAAGCGAGCCGGACGCGAAGCCACAGTTTCAGAACGCGGGGCGGGATGCCCCGCGGGGCTGACCCGTCGCCCCATGGGCGAGGAGCCCGGTGACGTCTTCGCAGTTCGCCGGCGCAAGCTCGAGTCTCTGCGCGCGGCGGGATTCGAGCCCTTTCCGCACGAGTTCGGAGGAGTCGAGCCGATCGCATCGGTGCGCAGCAGGCACGCGTCGCTGGCGCCCGGTGACGAGACCGAGGCCGTTCATCGCGTAGCGGGGCGAATCGCCGCCCGCCGGGGGCAGGGGAAGATGGCCTTCCTGGACCTGGTCGACCGCTCCGGGAGGATCCAGCTCCAGGGTCGTGTCGACGAGCTCGGCCCCGACGGGATGGCGCAGCTGCTGGAGCTCGACCTGGGGGACGTGATCGGCGTCGACGGGATCGCGTTCGCCACCCGGAGGGGCGAGCTTACGCTGCGAGTGAAGCGCTTCGAGCTGCTGGCCAAGTCGCTCCGGCCGCCGCCCGAGAAACACCACGGGCTCAGGGATATCGAGACGCGATTCCGCCACCGCGAGCTCGACCTGATGGCCAGTGAGGAGGCCCGCGAACTGTTCGTCACCCGTGCTCGCGTGGTGGCGGGAATCCGACGTTTTCTCGACGCCGAGGGGTTCATCGAGGTCGAGACGCCGGTGCTCCAGCCTCTGTACGGGGGCGCTCTGGCCCGCCCGTTCACGACCCATCACAACGCGCTCGACCGGACCCTGTACCTGCGCATCGCCACCGAGCTCTACCTCAAGCGGCTGATCGTCGGCGGGCTCGAGCGCGTCTACGAATTGGGCAAGGATTTCCGCAACGAGGGCGTCGACTCGACGCACAACCCCGAGTTCACGATGCTCGAGTGGTACGAGGCGTACGCCGACTACCAGACCGTCGCCGACCGCTGCGAGCGGCTGGTGGCGTACGTGGCCTCGGAGATCGGCTATTCCGGGCCGGTGGACCTCACGCCTCCGTGGCGCCGCGAGACGCTCACCGAGGCGATCCGCGAGCGCACCGGCATCGACATCCGGGCCGCGCGTGACCGCGACGCGCTCGCCGAGGCGATGCGGGCTCGCGGCCTCGCGGTCCCTGAGGACGACACCTGGCCCCAGCTCGTCGATGAGATCGTCTCCAAGCACGTGGAGCCGACGCTGACCGAGCCGACCTTCCTGCTCGACTACCCCGTCGAGCTCTCACCCTTCGCCAAGCGCCATCGCTCGGAGGAAGGCCTGGTCGAGCGCTTTGAGGCGTTCGCCGGCGGAATCGAGCTGGCGAACGCGTTCACCGAGCTCAACGATCCCGACGAGCAGCGCCGCCGGTTCGAGGCCCAGCGGGCGCTGGCCGAGGCGGGCGACGCGGAAACCCAGCCCTACGACGAGGCCTTCCTACAGGCGCTCGAATACGGGATGCCGCCCACCGGCGGGATCGGGATCGGGATCGACCGGCTGGTAATGCTGCTGACCGGCCGGCGCTCGATCCGCGAGGTGGTGCTGTTCCCCGCGATGCGGGATTAGGGCTCGGGGGCGCGCCCGCGCGCCGGGGCCGGCCGAGGGGCCGGGGGGCCGGAGCGCAGGCTCGCGCCCCCAGCCCAGCAGCGTCGCGAACGCTGGCGTTTGACCGTCGAGGGGCGACGGCGAAACGCCATAGTTCTGGCGCAAACAGGTCCCGGGCCGCATCCATTCGGATCGACTGCGGCAACGTGTGATCACCCGCACAGACCGGCAGAACGCATCGTCGGGAGCGTGGAGAGCGACTGGTAGACTGGGCTATGGCCCGAGAAAGAGACCGCGTTCCGCTCATGATCACCGGCATTACGACCGAAAACATGGGAAGAACGGCGGCGTCTGGCGTCCCCGAAGCCGGTCGGAGGACGCGATTCTGGAGAGCGATCGACAAGTAGCCGGAGGAGAACCACAGGCCAGCTTCGTATAGTCGAGCAGAAGCACCTGACCTCGTCCTGAGAGAAGAACCATGTTCGAGCGATTTACAGAACGAGCCCGCCAAGTCGTCGTGTTGGCCCAAGAAGAGGCACGCACGCTCAAGCACAACTACATCGGGACCGAGCACATCCTGCTAGGACTGCTGCGCGAAGAGGAAGGCCTGGCCGCGCGCGTGCTCGAGTCTCTTGACATCACCGTTGAACGCGTACGCGCCCAGGTGGTGCGAATCGTCGGCTCCGGCGAGGAGGTCACCTCCGGCCAGATCCCGTTCACCCCACGCGCCAAGAAGGTCCTCGAGCTGGCGCTGCGCGAGGCGCTCAGCCTCGGCCACAACTACATCGGCACCGAGCACATCCTGCTCGGGCTGGTGCGCGAGAACGAAGGCGTCGCCGCGCGCATCCTGCTCGACTTTGACGCAGATTCCGAGAAGATCCGCAACGAGGTCATCCGGATGCTCTCCGGCCCCGGGGGCCGCCAGCGCTCTGGCGGCGCGGGCGCCGGCGCCGGGGCGGCCGGTGGGCCTGAGAGCAAGAAGTCTTCGAAGCTGCTCGATCAGTTCGGGCGCAACCTGACCAAGCTGGCCGCCGAGGCCAAGCTCGACCCGGTCGTCGGTCGCGAGACCGAGATCGAGCGGATCATGCAGATCCTCTCCCGGCGGACCAAGAACAATCCGGTCCTCGTGGGCGAACCGGGCGTGGGCAAGACCGCGGTGGTCGAGGGCCTCGCCCAGCGGATCACCAACGGCGACGTCCCCGAGCTGCTGAAGGGCAAGCAGATCTACACCCTGGATCTGGCCGCCCTGGTCGCCGGGTCCAAGTACCGCGGGGAATTTGAGGAGCGCCTGAAGAAGGTGATGAAGGAGATCACCCAGCGCGGCGACATCATCCTGTTCATCGACGAGCTCCACAACCTCGTCGGCGCGGGCGCAGCCGAGGGCGCGATCGACGCCGCCTCGATCCTGAAGCCGGCGCTGGCCCGGGGTGAGCTGCAGACGATCGGTGCCACGACGCTCGAGGAGTACCGCAAGTACCTGGAGCGCGACTCGGCCCTGGAGCGCCGCTTCCAGAAGATCACCGTCGATCAGCCCTCGACCGAGGAGACGGTCCAGATTCTCAAGGGGCTGCGCGACCGCTACGAGCAGCACCACAAGGTTCAGATCACGGACGAGGCGCTCGAGGCCGCCGCCGAGCTGGCCGACCGCTACATCTCCGACCGCTTCCTACCCGACAAGGCGATCGACCTGATCGACGAAGCGGCCTCGAGGATGCGGATCAAGTCGATGACCTCGCCGCCCGTGTATCGCGAGCTCGAGGACGAGATCGAGGAGACGCGCCGCGCCAAGGAGGAGGCGATCGAGAACCAGGAGTTCGAGAAGGCCGCCAACCTCCGCGACAAGGAGCGCCGCCTGTCCCAGAAGAAGCGCGAGCTCACCGATCAGTGGGAGGCCGGCGAGACGACCGAGCGGCCGGCCATCGGCGAGGAGGAGATCGCGGACATCGTCTCGATGTGGACCGGAATCCCAGTGTTCAAGCTGACCGAGGCCGAGACGGCGAAGCTCATGCGGATGGAGGACGAGCTCCACAAGCGCGTGATCGGCCAGCACCCGGCGATCGAGGTCGTCTCCAAGGCGATCCGGCGCTCGCGGGCCGGCCTGAAGGACCCCAAGCGCCCGACCGGCTCGTTCATCTTCCTCGGCCCGTCCGGCGTGGGCAAGACCGAGCTGGCGCGCACGCTCGCCGAGTTCCTGTTCGGCGACGAGGACACGATGATCCGGATCGACATGTCCGAGTACATGGAGAAGCACGCGGTCTCGCGGCTCGTTGGCTCGCCCCCGGGCTACATCGGCTACGACGAGGGCGGCCAGCTGACCGAGGCCGTCCGGCGCAAGCCCTACAGCGTGCTGCTGCTCGACGAGATCGAGAAGGCCCACCCGGACGTGTTCAACATCCTCCTCCAGATCCTCGAGGACGGGCGGTTGACCGACGCCCAGGGCCGGACGGTCGACTTCCGCCACACGATCGTGATCATGACCTCGAACATCGGGGCCTCCGAGATCGCGCGGAACACGCCGCTCGGGTTCGCCGTCTCCGACGACGAGACCGGGATCACCTACGACGACATGAAGAACCGGATCATGGGCGAGCTGAAGAAGGTCTTCCGCCCCGAGTTCCTGAACCGGATCGACGAGGTCATCGTCTTCCACAAGCTCTCCAAGGACGAGATCAAGGAGATCGTCGACCTGCTGCTCAGGCGGATCCGCGAGTCGATGGCCGAGCGCGAGCTCCAGCTCGAGCTCTCCGACGGCGCCAAGGACATGCTCGTCGACAAGGGCTGGGACCCGGCCATGGGCGCCCGCCCGCTGCGCCGGGCCATCCAGCGCTACGTCGAGGACCCGCTGGCCGACTTCGTCCTGCGCTCGCAGGTCCCGTCCGGCTCGACCGTGATGGTCGACACTCCCGACGGCGAGGGCGACGGCGCGGAGCCCGAGGTCAAGCTCACCGTGATCGAGCCCCAGCCCCAGCCGACGCCGGTCGGCGTCGGTGCCGAGGGCGGTCCGGTCGAGGACGGCGACGAGGCCGGCGAGCCGCCGGCGGCGTCGACGGACGGACCCTCAGAGGCTCAGTAGGCGCCAATCGGCCGTCGGTTGGGCGACGCGGCGCTGATCGTCGACCACCTGCGGCACATCGAGGGCTACACCAACGAAGGCGTTGCCCGCCAGATGGCGATCTACTAGGAGGCGGTCGCAAAGATCCCACAGCGCGCCTGACCCGCGCGCCCGGTGGCGCCGGCCTTGGGGGACGCGGTCAGTGCGCCGGCGCCATCGGGTTGGTTGACGACGGGCCTGCGGGCGCGGTCACGCGGTCCGCGACGGTTCGTCCGTCTACAACTATGCAAATTGATGGAAAAGCGGTGCGACGTCCGATATATGGGGTAACCAGATGGTTACTCCCATGCACGAGGACTTCATCCGTGAGCAGATCGTGTCTGGCGCGGCCAGAGACCCCGGCGCTGCGCGCTGCGTGATCGCCCGCCTGGCCGTCGCCTGCTGGCCCGGAGGGTCCGCCGATCGCGCCGAGCCCGGCGTCCTCGATTGGGTGCGACGCTGGCGTCCGGCCAGCGCCGGCACCGGCCTGCCCGTGTGCTCGTGCGCGGCAGGGCACTGCGCCGTCTGCAACTGAGCGCCGCTCGGGGCCGCCCGCGGGACTTTGGCGCCGAAGTTGACGTATGCGCAACTACGGCAGCAAACCTGACGCGACGTGAGCTCGATGGTGATAGCTGTCGATACCCGACAGCTATCGCCCAAGGCAGTCGAGGCGCGGCTCGGGCAGGCGGGCCCCAGTGGTCACGACTCTCTGACGCCGGGTAACGACACCGCAACACCCCGCCGGCCGGCGGCGGTGACGTCGGGGGCGGACCGTAAGGTGATCGGGATGGCGCGCCCGACCTCGATCTTCACCTGCTCGGCCTGCGGGCACGAGAGCCCGCGGTGGGAGGGGCGGTGCTCGGGCTGCCGGGAGTGGAACACGCTGGTCGAGGAGCGGCGGGCGGGTGCGCGCGAGGGAGCGAGGTCGGGTCGCGGCCGCGGTGCGGGCGGCCCGGCGGCGCTCACCCCGGTGGTCCTGGCCGACGTGCAGGCGACCGAGCACGAGCGGCTGAGAACGGGGATCGGCGAGCTCGACACGGTGCTCGGCGGCGGGGTCGTGCCGGGGTCGCTGGTCCTGATCGGCGGTGCGCCCGGGATCGGCAAGTCGACGCTGACCACGATGGCGCTGGCCAACCTGCTCGCCGGCGGTCGGCGGGCGCTCTACGTCTCGGCCGAGGAATCTGCGGCCCAGGTCCGCCTGCGGGCCGAGCGGCTGCGCGGACGCGCCGCGCTTCAGATCCCGGTGATCGCCGAGACCGACCTGCACACGGTGCTGGCCACGCTCGAGCGCGAGCGCCCGGAGGTGTGCGTGATCGACTCGGTCCAGACGCTGCACAGCGCCGAGCTCTCGAGCGCGGCCGGCTCGGTGGCCCAGGTGCGAGAGGTCGCCGGGGAGATCATGCGCGTCGCCAAGGCGCTCGAGATCGCGGTTCTGCTCGTCGGCCACGTGACCAAGGACGGGAACCTCGCCGGGCCGAGGGTGTTGGAGCATCTGGTCGACTGCGTGCTCCAGTTCGAGGGCGAGCGCGAACGAACCTACCGCACCGTGCGGGCGATCAAGAATCGCTTCGGCTCGACCAACGAGGCGGGGGTGTTCGAGATGCGCGACGATGGCCTGGTCGAGGTTCTCGACGCCTCCGCTCGGTTCGTGGGCGAGGCTACGCTCGCTGCGGGCAGCGTTGTCCTGTGCGCGATGGAGGGCTCGAGACCACTGCTGGTCGAGGTCCAGGCGCTCGTCTCCCCGTCGGAGCTGGTGCCGCCGCGGCGGGTGGTGGCTGGCCTGGACCGCAATCGGGTGGCGCTGGTGCTGGCCGTGCTCGGGCGCCATGGCGGCATCGGCCTCGGCGCGGCCGACGTGTTCCTCAGCGTCGCCGGCGGCGTCCGCGTGGACGAGCCCGGCGCCGACCTGGCCGTCGCCCTGGCCGTGGCCAGCGCTGCCAAGCGCGTCGCGCTCACCACCGGTCCGAGCGCCCGGAGTCCGCTGGCCTGCTTCGGCGAGCTGGGTCTGACCGGCGAGCTGCGTACCGTCGCCCACGCCGAGCGCAGGCTCGCTGAGGCGGCCAAGTTCGGACTCGAGCCGGTGATCGAGCCGGCCCGACAGTCGACTCTGCGCGCCGCGCTGGCCGCCGCTCTGGGGGCAGACCGCCTGGCCGCCCGAGCGGCCTGACGGCCGCCGCAGCCGGGTCGTCCGAGCCGGCTGGAGAGCCGTGCCGGGCCTGCCAACCTGCAGGCCGCGCCCCTCAAGACCAGGTAAAATCGACCTTCATGGCGCAGCGGTCCGGTGAAGAGCTCAAAGAAGAGCTCGAGTCGCGACAGGACTCCCGGATCGTCAGGGCACTCGAGATGGTCGCCCCCGGGACGGCCCTTCGCGAGGGGATTGACAACATCCTCCACGCCCATTCCGGCGGCCTCATCGTCATCGGGGACGCCGACGAGCTTGCGTTCCTGTTCTCGGGCGGGATCAAGCTCGATCTGGACTACTCGCCCGAGCTGTTGTACGAGTTGGCGAAGATGGACGGGGCGATCGTCCTGAGCGCAAACGCGACCAAGATCGCCCAGGTCAACGTCCAGCTGACCCCGGATCCGACGATCCTGACCCTCGAGACGGGCACCCGACATCGCACGGCCGAGCGAGTCTCCAAGCAGACCGACGCGATCGTGGTGGCGGTCTCAGAGCGTCGCGAGGTCGTCTCGCTCTACGCCGACGGGATCAAGTACATCCTCGAGGACATCCCCGTTGTCCTGGCCAAGGCCAATCAGGCCCTCGCGACCCTCGACAAGTACCGCAGCCGGCTCGATCAGGTCTCGACGAGGCTGACCGCGCTCGAGTTCGAGGGCGGCGCGACGCTACACGACGTGTTGACGGTGCTCCAGCGGGCCGAGCTGGTGACCAGGATGGCCGTCGAGATCGAGCGCTTCATCGTCGAGCTCGGGACCGAGGGACGGCTGATCGAGATGCAGCTGGACGAGACGATGGTCGGGGTTTCGGCCGACAAGAGCGCGCTCGTGCACGACTACCTGATCGAGGACACCGACGAGAGCTTCGCGATCGCCATCGACCAGCTCGTGCGCCTGGCCCACCAGGATCTCCTGGACTTTGGCCGTCTGGCCGAGCTGCTCGGCCACGACCGCAAGCTGAACACGCTCGACTATCCCGTCTCGCCGCGCGGGTTCCGGATCCTCGGGCGCATTCCCAGGCTTCCCAAGCTGGTCGTCCAGCGAATCGTCGATGAGTTCGGTGGCCTCGAGGAGCTGCTCGCGGCCACCGACGGCGAGCTGGAGACCGTCGACGGCGTCGGCGAGATCCGAGCGAAGGACATCCGCGAGGGTCTCCGGCGTCAGCAGGAGATCAACCTAGTAGACCGCTATCTGCAGACCTAGCCGCGCAAATTCTCGGGCGCTAGCCCCGCCTGGCGGAAAGAGGAGGACACCATCACAGAGCATATGGAAGAGCACCTGAATGACCTCGAGGTCGAGCCGCTTCCTTTCATCGAGTTCGAGATCGGGGACAACGTCGTGTATCCACATCACGGCGCGGGCAAGGTGATTCGCAAGGAGCAGAAGGACGTCCTGGGGGAGCGACGGGAGTACCTGACGATTCGGATCCTGCACAACGACATGACCGTCATGGTCCCGACTGAGAACGCCGCGCTGGCGGGGCTGCGCCGCGTCATCGACGAGGAGACCGTGAAGAAGGTGCAAGCGGTCCTGCAGGATGAGTGCTCGGAGATGCCCAAGAACTGGAACCGGCGGTTCAAGCACAATCGCGACAAGATCAAGACCGGTGACATCTACGAGCTCGCGGAGGTCGTGCGTAATCTCGCCATCCGCGAGTCCGAGAAAGGTCTTTCGACGGGCGAGAAGCAGATGTTCACGCGGGCTAAGAAGGTGCTGGCCTCGGAGCTGATGTACGCGCTGGATCTCGATGAGGACGAGGTCGAAGGGCACATCTATGGGCTCCTGGGCGTGGCGCCCAATGGCAACGGCATCCGCAAGGTGGCGGTCGGCGTCAAGTAACCCGACGGGCCGCTTACGATGGCGGTCGCGTTGATCGTGGCCGCTGGGCGTGGTGAGCGCCTTGGGTCGGATCGGCCCAAGGCGCTGGTCACGTTGGCCGGCAAGCCGATCCTGGAGTGGAGCGTCGACGCCCTGCGCGCCGTCCCGGCGGTAGAGCGGATCGTCATCGCGCTGCCGCCGGGCGACCTCGCGAGCGCCCCGGACGGGACGGTGGCGGTCACCGGCGGGGACGCCCGCTCGCAGTCGGTCCGCGAGGCCCTCCGGGCAGCGGGCGACGGCGACCCCGTGATCGTGCACGACGCGGCGCGGCCGCTGGCCCCGCCCGAGTTGTTCGAGCGGACGCTGGCCGAGCTCGACAACTCCGGAGCCGACGCCGTGATCGCCGGGGCGCCCGTGTCTGACACGATCAAGGAGGTCGCTGAGGACGGTGTCACCGTCGCGCGGACGCTCGACCGAGCGCGCCTGTGGGCCGTGCACACCCCTCAGGTGTTCCGCCGGAACATCTTGGAGCAGGCGCTGCTCGAGGCCTCTAACGAACTCCTCGCCGCGGCCACCGACGATGCCTGGCTCGTCGAGCTCGTCGGTGGGCTGGTCCGCGTGGTGGACGCGGGCCCCCAGAACATCAAGATCACGAGCCCGACCGATCTCGCCCTGGCCGAGCTGCTGATCGCCCAGAGGGGACCCAGACCATGAGCGCCACCGGCCTCGGCTATGACTGTCATCGCTTCTCCGAGGGTCGCCGCCTCGTTCTCGGGGGAGTCGAGATCGAGTACGAGCGCGGCCTGGCCGGCCACTCGGACGCCGACGTGCTCACGCACGCGATCATCGATGCATTGCTAGGAGCCGCTGCCCTTGGCGACATCGGTCAGCACTTCCCCGACACCGACGAGCGCTACCGGGACGCGAGCTCGCTCGAGTTGCTGCGCACCACGCTGGCTCTGCTCGCGGCACGCGGCATCGCCGTCATCCATGTCGACGCGACGATCGTGATCGAGCGCCCTCACATCGCCCCCCACCGCGACAGGATCCGCGCTTCGCTGGCCGACGTGTTGGAGCTGCCACTCGAGCACGTCAGCGTCAAGGCGACCCGCGGCGAGGGGATGGGGTTCGTCGGGCACGAGGAGGGCGCAGCCGCGCTTGCCCTCGCGACGGTACGCACCGACCCGCGCTGAGAGTTTGCCATCCGGGGCGATCGGCGTGAGCTTCGGGCCGGAAAATAGAACATGCGTCCAGACGGGCCGGCATGCTCAACTGTGGGCGCCGTTGGTCCGATGAGTGAATGTCGTAAAAGGCAAACCCGTCGCGAGGCGGGGACGCAAAGCCAGGGGTCTCTTGTAGACGGCCCGGCTGCCGACCTCCACTGGCAATTCGTTGACAAGGAGGTCTCCAATGCCATACGTGATCAGTCGGCCTCCGGCCAAGCGGGCCCGTGCGCTCGCCGCCAAGGGGGCCTTTCTCGGGCTGCTCGTCGCCGGCACGACGGCTGTCGCCGCCGCGCCGGCGATAGCCGCCAAGCGCGGTGCCGCGGCCGACACCTCGTCGTGCTCGGCCCCGTCGCTGGTGCAGCCGTTTCTGAGCTGGAACGATTCCAACTGGTACACGCTCGCGCCGGGCGAGTCCGCGGATAACCTCGACGGCACCGGCTGGACGCTGCGCAACGGTGCCGGCATCGTCAGTACGACGCTGGCCGATGGCAGCACCGGCGACGTGCTCGATCTGCCCGCCGGTTCGAGCGCAGTCAGCCCGGCCACGTGCGTGGCTTCGAACTACCCGACTGCGAGGGCGATGATCCTCGACCTCGACGGCGGCGGGAAGGTGAAGTTCTCGGTGTCCTACGCCGATACGCACGGGGCGAACGGCGTTCAGAACATCGCGCGCGTCAACGGGGTGGGGAACGCATGGACGCTGTCCGACCCGGTGGGCCTGCGGCCGGGCGACGCGCCCGGCTGGCAGCTCGTGACGTTCACGTTCACCGCGCGCGGGCACAACGACGAGTTCCAGATCTACAACTTCTACGTCGATCCGTACGCCAAGGGCTGACTCCTAGCAGCCAGGCAGTGAGAAGGGGGCGAGCGCCCTGGTCGGATCGGCTAGGGCGCTTGCCAGACAACATGTGTCCAGGAATCGCCAGGCCCCTCAAGTTCGGTACCCGCAGGCCGATGCAGGGGAAGTCGTAAAAGGCAAACCCGTCGCGAGGCGGGGACGCAAAGCCAGGGGTCTCTCGTAGACGGCCCAGCTGCCGACCTCCAGTGCCAACGGATTGACAAGGAGGTCTGAAGTGCCTTACGTGATCAACCGGCCGCCAGCCAAGCGGGCTCGCGCGCTGGCCAGTAGGGGGGCGTTGGTTGCGGTGCTCGCCGCAGTGGCGACGAGCGTGGTGGCGTCACCCGCGCTGGCCGACACCTCTTCCTGCTCGGCCCCGACGCTGGTGCAGCCGTTCCTGAGCTGGAACGACTCCAACTGGTACACGCTGGCCCCCGGCGAGTCGGCCGACAGCTTCAACGGAACCGGGTGGACGCTGAACGGCGGTGCGAGCGTCGTCAGCACGCAGTTGGCTGACGGGAGCACGGGCAACGTGCTCGACCTGCCTGCCGGCTCGAGTGCTGTGAGCCCGCCGATGTGCGTGGCCTCGAACTATCCGACGGCGCGGACGATGGTCCAGCAGGCCGGCGGCTGGGGAGGGGTCCAGTTCTCGGTGTCCTACCAGAACCAGAGCACAGGGAACTGGAGCGGTCCGCAGACGACCGGCTTGGTCCACAGCCCGAACGGTTGGACGCTGTCGGCCCCGGTGAGCCTGGAGCCGAGCAGCGACCCGGGTTGGCAGCTCGTGGAGTTCACGTTTACGTCGCTCGGTCGGAGCAACGACTCCCAGCTCTACAACTTCTACGTCGACCCCTACGCGAAGGGCTAGACGCAGAACACCCCACCAGATAGCGAGCGCCTCGGGCCCGGTTGGCCGAGGCGCTCGCGTGGTTTCCTGGGTCCCCCGGATGCCCGCACCGTTTTTCGGCACATTGCAGCCCGGACCTTAGAACATGTGTCCATAAGGCTGTCAGGGGTCAAGTCTTGCCGCCACAGGCCGATAAATGCGCTGTCGTAAAAGGCAAACCCGTCGCGAGGCGGGGACGCAAAGCCAGGGGTCTCTCGTAGACGGCCCAGCTGCCGACCTCCAGTGCCAACGGATTGACAAGGAGGTCTGAAGTGCCTTACGTGATCAACCGGCCGCCAGCCAAGCGGGCTCGCGCGCTGGCCAGTAGGGGGGCGTTGGTTGCGGTGCTCGCCGCAGTGGCGACGAGCGTGGTGGCGTCACCCGCGCTGGCCGACACCTCTTCCTGCTCGGCCCCGTCGCTGGTGCAGCCGTTCCTGAGCTGGAACGACTCCAACTGGTACACGCTGGCCCCCGGCGAGTCGGCCGACAGCTTCGACGGAACCGGGTGGACGCTGAACGGCGGTGCGAGCGTCGTCAGCACGCAGTTGGCTGACGGGACCACGGGCAACGTGCTCGACCTGCCTGCCGGCTCGAGTGCTGTGAGCCCGCCGATGTGCGTGGCCTCGAACTATCCGACGGCGCGGACGATGGTCCAGCAGGCTGGCGGCTGGGGAGGGGTCCAGTTCTCGGTGTCCTACCAGAACCAGAGCACGGGGAACTGGAGCGATCCGCAGACGACCGGCTTCGTCCACAGCCCGAACGGTTGGACGCTGTCGGCCCCGGTGAGTCTGGAGCCGAGCAGCGACCCGGGTTGGCAGCTCGTGGAGTTCACGTTTACGTCGCTCGGTCGGAGCAACGACTCTCAGCTCTACAACTTCTATGTCGACCCCTACGCCAAGGGCTGAGAAGGACGCCCGCGCGGACGTGACCGCGCCTCCTCAGCTGACCCTGGCTGAGCCCGAACCGGGCTCCCAGATGCGTGACAGCGCGCTCGACGACGCCCGCTCGACCGACCCGGTCGACCGGCTGATGGAGGACTCGTGGGAGTCGCGCACGCAACGCGCGACTCCCCGCGAACTTGTCGTGGAGGCCGTTGCGGCGGTCCTGTTCCTCGGTATCGCGGTGCCGCTGGCGGTTCCGGCGCTCGCCTCCCACGAGTGGCACCCCGGCCTCGCGGCGCTACTCGTCGCGTTGTACGCGGTGGTGTCGGCGACGATCAGGTTCCCGATCGGGGCCGGCTACGTCGTCCCGTCGTACGTGGTGCTGGTGCCGATGCTCATCCTGCTGCCGCCCGAGATCGTGCCCCTGCTGACCGCAGCGGGACTGGTGGCCGCCAGCGTCGCCCGGTGGTCGGCCCGCCGGGTTCCTGCCGAGCACATCCTGTTCTCGATTCCGAACGCGTGGCACGCCCTTGGCCCGGCGGTCGTGCTGTGGCTGGCGGGCACGCTCCACGGCCAATCCCAGACGATCGAGATCTTCCTGCTGGCGTTCCTGGCCGGGTGCGTGGTCGATCTCGCCGCCTCGACTGTCCGCGAGGCGAGCGCCCTCGCGGTAGCGCCCCGGTTGCAGCTGCGGGTGGCGCTGTCGGTGTGGCTGATCGATATGTGCATCGCGCCGTTGGGGCTGCTCCTGGCCCACGCGGCGCGACGTGACTACAACGCCCTGCTGATGATCGTTCCGATCAGCGGGCTGCTGTTGCTGCTGGAGCGCGATCGCAGCGCCCGCATCGCCCAGGCGCATCACCGCCTGGAGCTGGTCGGGCGCGAGCGCACGCGCCTGCAGGCGGCGGTTCGGCGACTGGGTGACGCGTTCGCGGCCAAGCTCGATCTTCCGGCCCTGATCAGCATCGTGCTGCGCGGGTCGATCGACGCGCTCGACGCTGACGCCGGCCAGCTGTCGCTCGGTCTCCCGGGCCGGCCGTCGCTGACCGAGAGCGCCGGGGCCACCGGTTTTGCCCCCCTGCTGGAGGCGGCCGGCCGTCTGGCCCAGACGACCCAGCGCCCGGAGCAGCTCGAGCGCAACGGCGTTTGGGCGATGGCCCTCCCGTTCGGACCCGCCGGCGACGCCGAGGGTCAGGGGGGCGCCCTGGCCGTGGCCAGGCAGGCCCGGGAGTTCCGGGAGGACGAGCAGGAGCTGATGATGGGGCTGGTCGAGCGTGCGCACACGGCCGTGTTCGAGATCCTGGCCCATGAGGCCCTCCGCGAGCAGGCGGTGACCGACCCGCTCACCCGCCTCGGTAACCGGCGCAAGCTGGCGACCGACCTCACCGACCGCCTGGCCAGCGCATCGACCTCCACGGCCGAGCCGCTGGTGCTGATGCTGTTCGACCTCGATGGCTTCAAGAGCTACAACGACACCTTCGGGCATCTGGCTGGCGACGCTCTGCTGGCTCGCCTGGGCGGCAAGCTGGCCGCCGTGGTCGCGCCCCGCGGCAGCGCCTACCGGCTCGGCGGCGATGAGTTCTGCGTGCTCCTGCCGGCGCAGCCGGACGAGCTCCGCCAGGCCGTGGCCGCCGCGGCCAGCGCGCTACAGGAGCGCGGCGAGACGTTCTCGATCCACGCCTCCTGCGGGGCGGTGCTCCTGCCCTACGAGGCGTCCACGCCTGACTACGCGCTCCAGCTCGCCGACCAGCGAATGTATGGGCAGAAGCAGGTCCAGCCGCTGGCCGCGGGCGAGCAGACCCGCGACGTGCTCGTCCGGATCATGCACGCCAAGCAGCCCGGCCTCCCGCTGCATTCCACCGGCGTATCCCGGCTCGCGGTCGCGGTGGGACGCCGACTCGGCATGGACGCCGAGCAGATCGACGAACTCGCCCGAGCGGCCGAGCTGCACGACATCGGCAAGGTCGGGATCCCCGACGCGATCCTCGAGAAGCCCGGGAAGCTCGGGCCTGCCGAGTGGGAGTTCGTACGTCAGCACACGATCCTGGGCGAGCGCATCCTCAGCGCGGCGCCCGCGCTTCGACCGGTGGCCACGATCGTGCGCGCCAGCCACGAGCGGTGGGACGGATGCGGCTACCCCGACCGCCTGGCGGGGGAGGCGATACCGCTGGCCGCGCGGATCGTCTCCGTGTGCGACGCCTACGACGCGATCACCAGTGACCGCTGCTACCGCAAGGCACGCTCGGGCGCGGCGGCGCGTGAAGAGCTCGAGCGCGAAGCCGGCCACCAGTTCGACCCGGCCGTGGTAACCGCTTTCCTGAAGGAGCTGGAGGAGCCCCTTGAGTCGATGAGCCGCGCCCCGGGCGCAGAGCAGGACCGACTCGGCTACTTCGCCCACGAGGTCGCCGACCGCCTGCTCCAGGTGCTGGCCGAGCACTGACACGGTCTCGGCGGCATGGGCCCCAGCCCGTGAGGCTCAGCCGAGCGTGTTCAAGCAGCCGTAGATCGTGAACAGCGGGTTCACGATGTTGTGCCCGGCCGCGTCGCGCATCAGCTGCTGCCCCACGAACGAGGGCGGCGACTCCGCCTTGTAGCAGCCGTCCGATTGGACGCTCACGTCGTAGCTGACCGGCGTCTGCTGGAACGGCTGGGCCCCGGGCTGCGGGATAAACACGTCGAGGGTGCAGATCCAGTCGCCCGGGCCCTGGGGCGTGCTGGCGCGGCGGCTGCAGGTCGGGACTACGTCCAGCGCCGAGCCCGGCGGAACGGCCCGGCCGAGCTCCCGCTGCTGGAGCAGGGTCAGGCTGTTGAACGTCGGCGTGATGCTCGCGCGTAGGCGGGCGGCGGTGACCCCGGCCGGTCCCCAGTTGGTGGCGATCGCCACCAGCGCGATCAGCACCACCGCGGCGACCGTGACCCGGGCCGGCATCACCCATCCGGCTCGGCGGACGACCGGGACTCCGGCAAAGTCGCGTCTGCGGAGCAGCCGCCACGACACGGTCAGGCAGGCCACGGTCCAGACGACGCTGACGATGCACGCGATCACGAGCTGCCCGTAGAACGGGTGGGCCGTGAACAGCGCGTGCCAGCCGCCGAAGGCGGATGCGACCAGAAGCATCTGCGCCCACGTCCCGGTGCCGACCAGGGCCAGCAGCTGCATGACCAGATTGACCAGGCTCGGTCCGATCACACCGATGATCCCGTTGCGGGTGGCCACGGAGAACAGCACGGCGAGGCTGGTAAAGGCCAGCATCGGCGGCACGCTCAGCAACCAGCTCGCCAAGACCAGCCCGAGGCTCTTGCCCGGTGAGACCAGCGCCCCGCTGAGCCCGACCAGAGATTGATCGCCGATGAAGACCAGGCCCGCGACCAAGCTGGAGATGGCGGCCAGGGCGACCAGACCGACCGAGAACGTGGCCGCGGCCAGCACCTTGCCCGCGAACAGGTCCCGCCGCGTGCACGAGCGGGTCAGGACCGTTTTCCACGTCCCGTAGCGGTCCTCGGAGGAGAAGATGTCGCCGGCCAGCACCCCGGCGATCACGGCGAAGCCCCAGGATCCGGCGAAGCCCAGGACGACGAGCGAGATCGCGAAGCCCGTCGAATGCACCCATACCCCGAACAGGGTGTCCGCCGGGGTGCCGCTCTGGATCCGCAGGACGGCGGCAAAGGCGAACGGCCCGACCAGGCAGATGAGGGCCAGAAGCCGCGTGGCCAGTTGCGCGCTCAGCTTGCGCCGCTCCGCCCGGTACACGCTCCAGACGCCGCCGCCCGGCTCCGCCGGCCCGGCGTGGACCGGCACTCCGGATGCTTGTTCCCTGGTCGCGGTCACGTCTGCGCGAACGCGCTCTCCAGACGGGCCGCGTCCTCGGTCTCGTCGGCGGCCGTCAGGGCAAAGAACATCGACTCGAGCGGGCTCGAGAGCAGCTCGAGCCGCCGCACCGCGATCCCGTGCTGACCGAGGGCCAGGACGAACGGGTCCAGCGTTCCGCGCCCGACGGTCAAGGCCAGGCCCCCGTCTTGGCCGCGGACCGCCTGCACGCCGGGCTGGCGGGCGGCGAGCAGCAGGGTCTGCTCGTCGTCGCTCGTGGCCATGCGCAAGACGGACGCCGGCGCCTGCTCTCGCATCTGCGCGCTCGTCCCGTTCCACACCACCCGACCACGGCTCAGGACCGTGAATCCGTCGCAGGTGTCCTCGATCTCGCTGATCTGGTGGCTGCTCACGAGCACCGAGACCCCATCCGCGGACAGGGCGCGCAGGAGGGCACCGACGTCGCGGACTCCGGCCGGATCCAGGCCGGCCGTCGGCTCGTCGAGCAGCAGGAGCCGGGGCTCCCGCAATAGCGCGGCGGCGATCCCGAGCCGCTGGCGCATGCCGGTCGAGTAGCCGCTCACGCGGTCCTCTCCGCGCGCGGACAGGCCGACGCGCTGGAGCACGTCGTCGACCCGGCCCGCGGCACCTGCTCCGTCGAGCTCGGCCAGCAGCTCCAGGTTGACCCGCCCAGGAAGGTAGGGATAGAAGCTTGGCTCCTCGACGAAGCCGGCCACGCCTTCGAGGCTCCAGCGGTCATCCGGCTCGAGCGGGCGGTCGAACAGCTCGACCGAGCCGGCGTCGGGTCCCACCAGGCCGAACAGCATCCGTAGCAACGTCGTCTTGCCGGCGCCGTTGGGGCCGAGCAGGCCCCGCACCTCGCCCTCCTCGACCACCAGATCCACGTGATCGACCGCACACACCCTCTCGAAGCGCTTGACCAAGCCGCTAGCCCGCACTGCTGCCACGCGAAGCCACTATAGAAAAGCGCTGCGCTCGGCCTCCCGCGACCGGCCGCTCAGCTCCGGCGCGCGGTGACCGCCAAGCCCTCCAGGGCCACCGAGCCGCGCAGGACGCGGATCGTCAGCCGGTGACGCCCTGAGTGCAGCCGGGCTCGGAGGAGCACTCGGCGGGGGTGCGTGACCGTCGAGTGCAGGTCGATCGTGTGCCCCCTGCCGTCGAGAACCACGCGCGCGAGGCCGCCCTGAGGCCATTCCTCACCGATGATGGCCAGCGAGCCGCCGGCGTACCTCAGCGTGAACGTCGATCCCCTCGACGAGCTGACGATCGCCTGACCCTCCCATGCGTCGGGCACTCGGGCGGTGTCCCACGACCCCGTGAGGCGTTCACCGTGCGTCCGCACACCGGTCGGCATCACGGTGGTCGCCGTGGCCCACGAGCCGGCCACTCCGTCGGTGGCCGTGGCCCGAACCCGAAACTCGTAGGTGGCTCCCGGCCGGCCCGCGAACGCGTCCGACCGCCGCGTGGTGGCCCCCAGGAGCGTCCGCCAGCCGGGCGGTCCGCCCGCGCTCGCCTGGAGAACCTGCACCGTGAAGCCACCGACCGCCGGTCCGTCCGCGCTCCATCTGATCGTCACCCTCGGTCTCGTGGCCACGCTCGAGGCCAGCGCCGGGGCGCTCAGGTGTACGACCGGCGGTGGGTTGCAGTTCCGGGTAAACACGTCCGGGCCGAACGGTTGCTCGCCGGGAAGCTGCGCGTACCCCAGGCGCGGGAGGCCGAATATGTCCTCGACGCTGCCGAGCATCGAGTAGTGGTTGTACGGGACCATCGACACCGTGCCCGGCGCGATGCAGGGCGACAGCAGGACCGCGCCGACGTCGCCGCCCCCAGGTCCGTTGATGCCGGGCTCGGGCGAGTTCGGGCCCGGCATCTCGCCACAGCACGAGCTCGTATCGCTCGTGGCCGCCTCGTCGAAGGTGATGATCAGCAGTCCGTCCTGGGTCTTGAACGCGGGCGAGCCGGTGATCATCGGCACCCACTGCTCCAGGAACTGCTCGATCCCGGCGAAGCCTCCGGGCCGGCTGGAGTCCGCGCACGTCGCGTCGTGTCCGTCGGAGCACAGATCGGGGGTGATGAACACGTAGTTGGGCGTCGACGCGGCCGAGGCCAGGTCCTGCGGAAGCTTGTCCAGGTTCACGACGTGGGTGTCACACAGCGTCGTGTCGTCGATGATCGAGTGGAAGTAGACGAACGGGTTGTGACGGGTGGCGTACTGATCGGCGGCGGTCGCCGACTGGGTGTTGTCCCGCTGGTCGATCCCGGGATGGGCGCAGACCGACGCCTCGCGCGTCGGGTCAGCCCCCATGCTCTGGTCGTAGTCGCGCCAGGTGAGGCCGGCCGCGTTGAGCTGGTCGGCGATGGTCGGGACGCCGGCCGGGAACACGCACCCCTGTCCCAGGGCTTGTCCGTAGGCGCCGATCGTGCCCGGCTCGAGGTTGTCGAAGATCTGGCAGTCGCCCTGGTTCTGGGGGTTCGGCGCCTGCCCCGAGATCATCGCGATGTAGTTGTCGTTGCTCTCGTGCCCGATCGCGTAGTAGTTGGGGAGGTAGGCGCCCTCCGAGGTCAGAGTTCGGGCCAGATACGGCGCCGGCGAATTGGGACCGAAGGTCGTTGAGGCCGACTCGTTCTCCAGCACGATGATGAACACGTGCCCGATCGAGGGCATCAAGGCGTCGGCCTGCCCCGGCCGGGCCACTGCCGGAGCGAGCATCGCCAGCGCCAGCGCCAGCGCCCGCCAGGCGGTCCTCACAGCGGCACTCCAGGGCCGCAGGCACGGCGAGCGGCGCGGCGAGCGGCGGCGAGCTTCGCTTTCCGGGCGCGCCGGCGCCGGTCAGTGTCGTAGCGGGCGGCCGCGACCGTACAGGCCTTGGACACGTTCGACCTGATCGGAGGTGTCGTTGGCGAAGCTCTCGTAATCGTCGTCGAGGAACGCACACACTGTCTGGACGCCGTAGGCCGCCGGCTTCCCCGAGCCGCGCGCCACGGCCGAATAGCCCCGCCCGGTGGCCGGCTGCGGGCTCATTTGCTTGTCGAGCAGGACGGTGCCCGAGGTGTACTGGTAGGTGCCGCCGCATTCCGGCGCGAGCTTGACCTGGATGCGGATCGGGCCGGTCCGGCTGTCGAGCACCCCCTGGTCGGCGCTGACCTGGACCGTGATGGCCAGAGGCCTCTGCCGCCGTGCGACCGGGGCGATCGTGATCGACAGACGCACGGGGGTGAAGCTGTCCGCCCCGGCCGTGGTGAGGGGCAGCATCACAGCCAGCGCGGTGGCCAGGGCCACGGCTCCTCCGGCCCGGCTCACGCCCGCATTCCCAGCTTCGAGGGGTGGCGGAACATCGTCGCCGGGGTGGCCGGGCGGTACTTGAAATGCAGCCGCTCGAGGTAGCCCGAGGTCAGTAGGGTCTGGAGGTCGTGGGGCTTGGGGCGCTGGGGGAGCTCGTCAGCCGACGGCAGGATCGGCGGCGGCGATCCCAGGAGCGACCCGCCGTCGACGCCGGCGCCGCCGCTGTCGACCGGCGCGGATCCCTTGCAGGCCATCGAGATCACCTCGGGCGGGGTCGGCAGGGCCGGCGGCTGGAAGTCGGGATGTTCGAAGTCGAACGCGGCCGCGATGTTGTTGGCGAACAGGTCGCGAGGGGTGAGCGGCGCCAGCCCGTAGCGGTAGCGGATCATCTTGAGGATCGACTCGAAGCCGTAGATCGAGTGGTCGACGTGGCCGCGGCGGGCATACGGCGAGACGGCGACCGCGGGGATCCGGAAGCCCATCTGGCCGAAGTCCTTGTTGATGTCCGGGCTCGAGCGTAGGTCGGGGACCCGCGGCGGCACCACGTGGTCGAAGAAGCCGCCCCACTCGTCGTAGACGACGAACAGCGCGCCCCGCTTCCATTGCGGGGACTCCATGAACGCGTGCACGATGTCGGCGATGAACGCCTGCCCCACGCGCACATCCCCGAAGGGGTGCTCGTCTCCGGAGGTCCCCTGATCCTCGCCGTTGAACGACGGGTCCACGAAGGACAGCGCCGGCAGCGTGCCTGCTGCCGCCTGCTCGTAGAACTGCTGGACCTGGCTGGAGCGAGCCAGCCCCGCCGCCCCCCAGAGGGCTGAGAACGGGATGTCCGTGAAGTAGTAGCGGTTCGACACCCCGGCGCCCGACAGAGCGGCGAAGATCGTCGTGTCCGGGAAGCCCCCGCTGCCGGTCGGGATAGCGAGTTGTCCATCATCCCGTAGGACTGGGCCGCGTGCATGTATTCCCGGTTGGGGTACGTCGAGGACAGGATCGAGCAGAAGAAGCGGTCGAAGGTGGTGAACGCCTTGGCCATGTGCGGCGTGAACGGCAGATCCTCCTCGAGGTAGTAGCCGATCGAGAAGGTGTCGCTGTCGGCCCGCAGAAACCCGTCCATGCGGCCGCCGTCGAGCTCGGTGCGCCCGCCCTGCCACGAGTGATCAGGATCGAGAAAGCCGCACCCCTGATAGGTCCCCTGCAGCCGATGGGTGGCGAACGTGTGGCCGTTGGAGTCGGTGTACTGCAACCCGGCCTGGCGGCCATCGGCGCCCGGGAGCCAGCCCAGGTAGTGATCGAACGAGCGGTTCTCCATCATCAGGACCACGAACGTGTCGATCGGAAGGTTGCGCGGTGCCGGGATGTCCACCTCGCGCTGACGGCGGGCCGCCTCGGCCACGACCGTGTCCGGATCAAGCAGCAGGCCCATGCCCGCCGCCAGCCCGGCCATCATCGCTGTGCGCTGGAGGAAGTCCCGCCGGGTGTGGAAAGCCTTCGGTGCGAGCGCCGCAAATCGCTCCGCCTCGTGCGGATCCTGGATATCCACGCGGGCCATCATAGGGCCGCACTGCGGGCCCGGTGCCGGTTCCCACCAGCGCGCCCGACCCGCAGTTAGGGTAGCCTAATTAGGGATGCCTGACGCGCCAGCTCGACCTTCGGCACCGCGTCGCGGCCAGCCTCGAACGCTCTCGCCCGGCATGTGCGCCTGGGTTCTGGTCGTGGTCGCCGTCGCCGCGACCGCGGTCATCCTCGGCTGGCACTCCCACGGCGGGACCCCCGATCCCAGCAACCCGGCCAATCATATGAGCCGTACCCAGGCCGTGATCGACAGCGGCGTGCTCGTGTTCCGCGAGGGCCTGGAGACGATCCTCGTGCTCGCGGCGATCACGGCCAGCTTCCTGGGCTGCAACCGGGTCTACCGCAAGCCGGTCGCGATCGGCGGTGGGCTCGCGTTCGCAGCCAGCGTGGTCACGTGGTTCGCAGCCGTCTGGTTTATCGGCATGTTCGGCGGAACCGGGCTGTCCGTGCAGGCGGCGACCGGAATCCCGGCGATCATCGTCCTGCTCATCGTCATGAACTGGTTCTTCCACCGCGTCTACTGGACCGGCTGGATAGCGCACCACCACCGGCGTCGGCGACGCCTGCTGGGAACCGTCGACGCGGCCGGCGCGAGCTCGACCCTCCTGGGGCTGGGCTTTCTGGGCTTCACGTCCGTCTACCGTGAAGGATTCGAGATCGTCGTGTTCCTCCAGGGCTTGCGCGTGACCTTCGGGTCGTCGGTCGTACTCGAGGGCGTGGTCCTGGGCCTGCTGTTCACCGGGGCGGTGGGGGTGCTCACGTTCGCGCTGCACCAGCGACTGCCCTACAAACGCCTGCTCGTGATCACCGGCGCCATGCTGCTGGTGGTGCTGTGGGTGATGGTCGGCGAGGAGATCAACGAGATGCAGCTCGCGGGTTGGATCGGCACCACTCCGATCCCGTGGCTGCATACCCCCGGCTGGGCCGGCCAGTGGTTCTCGGTCTTCCCCAACGTCCAGACGTTCGCCGCGCAGTTACTCGCCGTGGCGGTCGTCGTCGGTTCCTACTTCCTGGCCCAGTACGTTCGCGTCTGGCGCCCCCGCCGCGCCGGTCGCGCCGTGGCTCAGGTCTCCAGCCGGCCGCCCGAGGCGGTTCCCAGGCGGCCGCCCGAGGCGGTTCCCGCCCGGCCCGAGCCGGTCGGCGTCATCTCCACCTGATCGGTCCTACAGCCCGGGCGGGTGGCGGACGACGAACCCGGCGAACTCGCCGCCGCCCTGGGCCCAGCGGGTTCCGCTCTCGGCCAGCGCCACCGTGTCGAAGCGCCAGCCGGCCACCTCCATCCAGACGTGATCGGCGTTGGCGTAGATCGTGATCCAGCGCCCGGGACCCGGATCGCCCCAGTCCTCGAACTGGCCGGAGACCATCGGCGCGCTGACCAGGCCCGCGGCGGCCAGCGCGTAGCTCACCGAACCCGAGCAGTCATAGCCGTCGGCGTGGAAGGAGGCGTGGCCGCCGCCGTAGATGTAGGGCAGCGTGGCGATGGCATTGCCGGCCGCGATCACCTCCGCCACGGCGGCCGGGGCACCCGGCGGCGCCTGGACCATCCCTCCTGTGTCGACGGCGATCCCGCCCACGTTCGCGTTCCCCGTCGCCGCTGCTGCGGCTGCCTGCGCCGCGGCGCGTGCCTCGAGCGTGTGCAGCCTCGCGTTCAGGGAGCCGAGCTGCGACGCCGCGTGGTCGCGCGCCCGGACCTCGGCGATCCGCTGGCCCAGCAGCGCCGCCTGCAGGGCGGCCACCTGGTTGCGCTGGGTGAGGACCTGGTCGGCCAGGAACCGGTCGCGGCGCTCGAGCGCGGCCAGCATCGTGGCCTGGCGCTTGACCGCCGCCCGTGCGGCGCGCGTGAGGCTGATCACCTGCGCGTCCTCGTGGCCGATCCGATTGAGGAAGTTCATCTTCTCGAGCAGGTCGTTGAACCCCTGGGCCTCGAGCACCACGGTGACCAGGTCGGGCTGCTGGCCTTCGTATCTGGCCACCAGGTTGGCCTCCAGTGCTGAGGTGGCCACGTGCAGGCGGTTCTCGAGGTCGACCAGATGGTCCCGGGCGGCCAGAAGCGCGCCCTGGACCCGCTCGAGCTGCGCCTCGCGCGCGTCCAGCTGGGCTTGGAGCTCGCTCAGGCGGTGCTCGGCGGCGTTCAGCCCGCCGGTGGTCTGCTGGATGCGGCCGGTGTCGGCCGCGATCTGCGACTGCAGCGACGCGGCCGCCGCCTGTCCCGCTGAGATCTGGCTCTGCAGATCGCCTGAGCTGCTGGACGTCAGGCCGCTGCCCAGCAACGCCGCGAGGGTCACGATCGCCGCCGCGAGCGCACGGATGACGACGGGGTGTCTGCGCAGATGAAGCAATGTCGTCGGGGGCCTCGCGCCGAGGGGCGCCGCGACCCTGAAGGGGGCTCGCGCCGGGGCGGCGGCCGCGACCCTAACAGGACCGCTCGACAGCCCGCCGCCTAACCCTGGGTCTGCAAGAAATCCTGCAAAACGCGCAGTTCGGGGTGCGGCGGTCGGGTTTCGTCCGCATCACCGACTCCAGGCGACTTTCGCACGAGATACGGGTCAAACGTCAGCCGAGTCGCTCGCGCAGGCCACGGTGACGCGTTCAGTGTGACGGGTGGGTCACAGCCGCCCGCCGGGTGGCGGCGCGCTCGCGCAGCTGCTCGTGCTCGACCAGCCGCTTGAGCTGTTGTAGCGACCGGCGGAGGTGCCCGGAGACGATCGGGGCCGCGAGCCGCTCGGCCACCCATCCCGAGAGGCCGGCGCCGGCGACGCCGTAGGCCATCCGCAGCTCGACGCGCGTGCGTCCGGCGGAGACCTCCCGCAGGCGCCAGCGCCCGCGCTGGTCGACCCCGAGAACTGAGCTCCAGGCGAGTTCCCGGGGCTGCTCCCACTCGACCACCTCGATCAGGCCGCCGACCTCGGCCGCCCCGATCCTGAACAGGACGCGGTAGCGGGCGCCCAGGCCTGTCCGGCGATCGCCCTCGGTCTCCCAGCGCGTGACGCCGGAGAAGAAGCTGAGCACCCGCTCGGGATCGGACACGATCGACCAGACCCGATCGATCGGCGCGACCACCTGAGTGCTGGCCCCGACCCTCACCCGATCACCGGCAGCCGACGCTCGGAGGCCAGCGCGTCGAGCGTGTCCTGCATCAACCGGATCAGCTGGTCGTAGACCTCGTCGACGTCCGGGTCGGGGCCGAACTCCTGGCGCAGGTCGATCGCGGGCAGGGTCTCGATCGTGATCTTGGCCGGGAGCGGAATGTGGCCGAGCATGTCCCCGATGTTGATGCCCCAGGGGAGGGCCAGCGAGATCGGCAGGACCTGCAGCCTGAACAGTCGGTCGACCCAGAGCAGACGGGCCAGGCGCTCGCCGCGGGTCAGGAACAGGGCCGTCTCCTGTCCGCCGATCGAGACCACCGGCACCACCGGCACGTCCTGATCCAGGGCGAGCCTGATGAACCCCTTGCGACCGGCGAAGTCGACCCGGTTTCGCAGCCAGCTCGGTCGGTGGACCTCGTAGTCGCCGCCCGGATAGACGAGTAGCGCCGCACCTGACTCGAGCGCCTTGCGCGCATTGGACGGCGAGGCGGCGACGGTCCCGAACTTCCGCAGCGAGCCGAGCTGGGGCATGGCCAGCACCAGGTTGTGGGCGAGCTGGTAGAAGCGGCGCTCGACGCCGAAGAAGGTGCTGAAGGCGAGCGTGAAGATGATCGTGTCGGGCGTCATGTTGCCTCCGGAGTGATTGCCCACCAGCAGCACCGGACCGCGCTCGGGGATGTTGCCCAGGCCGCGAACCTCGCCCCGGTACCAGATGCTGGCCACCAGCCACATCAGCGGCAGCCGCTCGCGGATGAAGTCCGGATCGCGCTCGTCGAGATCCGCGCGTGGGACCCGGCGCGCCACCTGGCCGGTCACCCCGCGAGCCAGCCGGCCGAGCAGGCCTGGCCGCGGCCGGCTCTCGGCCGCTCCATTCTCCTCGGGCTCGACATACCCGTTGCGGCTCGATGCCCCGATTACGCCGGTCGACGCCATGACCGGATCCTAGTGACGCTGGCCCGGCCGCCGACCCGGTCAGGCGGCCTCTGCGTCCGCGGCGGCAGCGGTCCCGGTCGCCGCCGGCGCGCCCTCGACCCGTGTCAAGAACCGCATCAGCAGCTCATTCGTCTCCTCGGCACGCTCGACCTGGGGCACGTGCCCGCAGGCTTCGACGGTCACCTGCTCCGCCGTCGGCAGCCAGCGACGGACGTGGCGGCCGAATGCGGGTGGGACCAGGCGGTCGTGAGCGCCCCACACGAACAGGGCGGGCGGCTCGAGCCGGGAGAGCCGGGGGTAGAACCCGTTGCGCCCGAACGGCGCCTCTAGGTAGATGTTGCGCCCACTGGCCAGGAACGCGTAGCGCGCGCCGGCGCTGCGGTAGATCCGGAGGAACTCGTCGACCATGAGGTCGGCCATCGCTGGATCGATCACGTCGCGGTCGTAGAACGTGTTCCCGAGCTGGGAGGCGACCACCGAGCGGCGCAAGCCGTGCGGAACGAAGCCGAGCTCGGGGCGAAGCAATCGGACGACGGGGTGCAGGCCGCGCTTCACCCACGCCACCGCGGGGCACAGGAGACCCAGTGCGCGGACTCGCTGCGGGGCCAGCAGCCCGATCTCGATCGCCACCCGGCCACCCATCGAGTTGCCGACGATGCGACTCTCGCCGACTCGGAGCTCGTCCATCAGCTCGAGCATCAGCTCGGCGAACCAGCGCGCGTTGTAGGAGCCGAGCATCGGCTTGCACGAGGAGCCGAAGCCGGGAAGGTCAGGCGCGTGCACGCGATAGCGGCGGCTCAGCTCGGCTGCGGTCTCGAACAGCGATGCCCGTGTGGCCCCCAGGCCGTGCAGCAACAGGACATCGGGCCCGCTGCCCATGGTGAGGGTCGAGATCCGGTGCCGGCCAACCGGGACTTCATGGACCTCGAGCAGTGGCCGCCGGCCACCGGGCAGCCGGAACATTCCCTCAAAGGCGATCGCGTGGTCGAGGTTCCCCTTCACGGCGAGCCGCCTGCGCTGAAAAGCCACGATGCCCGACAGCTCGCCACGACGCAGCGCCAGCCACGTCTCGGAATCGGTCGTGAGTGTGACGTCAGGCTGACGCCGCGTGGCGCCCTGGCAGACCCGCGCTCCGTGCCGGGCGCAGCGGACCTCCCACGTGTGACCCAGGTCGCAGAGCCTGATGTGGTAGGTCGAGTCGAAGCCGGGATCGCTGCCGAGATAGCGCTCGGGGAGCGAGCGGAACGCCTCGCCGACGATCTCGAGCCGCCTGCTGCGCGGAAGCATCCCGGGCACCGCGGGCACCCTACCGGCGTACTCGGGCGGAACACGCGCCGGACGCTAGGGTTCGCGGATCTTGGGAAGAAAAATCTCGCTGCACGACACCCGGACCGGCCGGCTCGTGCCGCTCGAGGGCCGAGAGGGCGGCCGGATCGGCATCTACGTCTGCGGGCCGACGGTCTACGGGCGGATCCACGTCGGCAACGGCCGCCCGTTCGTCGTCTTCTCCCTGCTCAAGCGGTTTCTGGTCCACGAGGGCTACGACGTGACCTTCGTATCGAACATCACTGACGTCAACGACAAGATCTACGCCGCCGCGAGCGCAGCGGGACGGCCCAGCGAGCCGCTGGCCCACGAGCTGACCGCGGCGTATATCGCCGACACCGACCGGCTGGGGCTGGGCCGCCCCGATCACGAGCCGCTGGCCAGCGAAACGATCGACGCGATGATCGAGCTGATCGAGGAGCTGGTGGCGGGCGGTCATGCCTACGCGGTCGACGGCGACGTCTACTTCCACGTGCGCAGCTATCCGGAATACGGAGAAATATCCCATCAGGACATCAACGAGATGGACCAGGGCGAGGGGGTGGAGGGGGCAGAGCTCAAGCGTGATCCGCTCGACTTCGCGCTCTGGAAGGCCCACAAGCCTGGCGAGGACACCTCCTGGGACTCGCCTTGGGGCCGGGGGCGGCCGGGCTGGCACATCGAGTGCTCGGCCATGGCCGAGGAACTCCTGGGCCTCGACTTCGAGATCCACGGGGGAGGCACCGATCTGGTCTTCCCGCACCACGAGAACGAGGCGGCGCAGACGTTCGCCGCGCGCGGCAAGCCACTCGCCCGCCTGTGGGTCCACAACGGCATGATCCGTCTCCACGAGGAGAAGATGGCCAAGTCGGTCGGCAACATCTTCTTGCTCTACGCCGCGCTGGACACATACGGCCGCGACGCCCTGATCATGTACTACTGCGGTGGCCATTACCGCCAGCCCGTGGAGTTCAACGACGAGCGGCTGGACGAAGCCTCCGCTCAGGTCAAGCGGATCAGGGAGGCGGCTCGGCGCCTGGTCCCGGGACCCTCGCCGGAGTGGTCGGCCGATCTGCGCGACCGCTTCTTCGCCGCGCTGGCCGACGACTTCAACACGCCCACCGCGCTGGCGCGGGTGTTCGATTGGGTCAGAGAGGCCAACCGCGCTCCGTCCGAGTCGGTCGGTGAGGACGATCTGCTCGAGATGCTCGAGGTGCTGGGGTTGGAGAACCTACTCGTGGCTGACGCGGTAGAGCCGCCCCAGGACGTGCTCGAGCTGCTCCGCGAGCGCGAGCAGGCCCGGGCCGCCCGCGACTATGCCGAGGCGGACAGGATCCGCGACCGGATCGCCCTGCTCGGGTGGGAGGTCCGTGACGGGCCGGGCGGGGCCGAGCTCCTGCCCGCCCGGGTCACCTGACGGGCCGGACTCGGTGGTCGTCTACGGTCGCAACCCGGTCCGCGAGGCGATCAGAGGACCTCGGACAGTGAGCCGGGTGTGGGCGGCCGGCGGCGCCATCCGCGAGCCGTGGTTGACCGGCGCCGGCGTCCCCGTGGCGGCCGTGAGCGCACAGGAGGTCGAGCGCCGCTGCGGGTCCGCTGAGCATCAGGGCATCTGCGCCGAGGTCTCCCGGTTCATATACACCCCATCCGATGCCCTGCTGCGCTCCGCCGACGCGCTGATCGTCGTCCTGGATCAGGTTCAGGACCCGCAGAACCTCGGCGCGATCTGCCGCACGGCCGAGTGCGCCGGCGCCTCCGGCGTCGTGATCCCCGAGCGGCGGGCCGCCGAGGTCACCGCGGCCGTCTGCAAGGCGTCGGCCGGCGCGGTCGAGCACCTGCCGGTGGCGCGGGTGCGCAACGTGACCGACTTCCTGGCCGAGGCCAAGCGCGCCGGTCTCTGGTGCTACGGAGCCGCCGTGGACGCGCCGCTGGCCTACGACGCCGTCGACTACGGCGCCGGCGTCGTCCTCGTCCTGGGTTCTGAGGGCCGTGGCCTGCGACCGCGCGTCGCCGCGGCCTGCGACGCGGTGGTGGCCATCCCGGTGCGCGGGCGGATCGAGTCCCTGAGCGTCGGCGCGGCCGCGGCCGTGCTCCTGTATGCCGTCGCGCGTGAGCAAGGCGCCCTACAGATGCCCAGACCGCCCCGCATACCCCCCCGGCCCTGGGGCTTGACACGGTTGCAGTGATATGGCAAGCTCGCGCCCGGGAGATAAGGATCAACTGGAGGTTTAGCCTCGAGAGAGACCTGGAGGAGGCGCAGTCCCGCTAAAACTGCGCTATCGGTGCGGCGCCAGGGGAGGTGATGCGCCACGAAGTCCATATGACCAGCAGGAATGCCGGTCGGAAGGGAACTTGTGGTGGCCCGACTCTCAGCAGGAACTAACGCTCAACCTCAGGTTGAGGATGGCTTCCTGATCGCTCTCGCCAAGCAGGGAAACAAGGACGCCTATCACCGTCTGGTACGCCGTTATTACGGTTTCGTGCGCCTGAAGGCCTCCTCGTACTTCCTGGCCGGGGGCGATTCGGACGATCTGATCCAGGAGGGGCTCGTCGGCCTGTACAAGGCGATCCGGGATTACCGCACGGATCGCGAGTCGAGCTTTCGCAACTTCGCGGAGCTCTGCATCACGCGTCAGATCATCACCGCCGTAAAGACCGCCACGCGGAACAAGCACACCCCGTTGAACCAGTACGTCTCGTTCTCGAGCACGCCGGCCGGTGACTCGGGCGAGAACGACTCCACGCTCGACGAGATGCTGCCGGGCTCGACGGTTCACGATCCCGTCAATCAGGTGATCAGCTCCGAGGAGCTCCGGGCGCTGGTGGCCTGCCTATCGACCGCGCTCTCCGAGCTCGAGTCCCGCGTCCTGGCCCTGTATCTCGACGGCCACTCCTACGAGGAGGTCGGCCGCCGGATCGGCTGCGACTGCAAAACCGTCGACAACGCGCTCCAGCGTGTCAAGCGCAAGGTCGGGCAGCACCTGGCCAAGCGGGCCGTGCCCGCGTAGGCGATTGCCGCCATCTGCGACCCGGCCTCGGCCCAGCATTTGCGGCCGCGTGGGCGCGGAGCAGCCCTAACAGGTGCTGGGTGAGGAAGAACGGGTCCGCGACCTCGGCGCCGTCGGCCAGTGACAGCGCGGCCCGGAGCTCGCCGTCGACCTCACCGAGCAGCACCGGCCAGGCCGGAGGCTCGGCGCTGTCCAGCGCCGCCAGTGTCCCGATCGCGGTCCGATCTGCGGAGCCGGCGAGGCGAATCGTGATTGGGGGCTCGGATGTGCTCATCGGGTGCCTTTCGTGGGGGTGACGGCAATGTGCCTCGGGCAAGCCATAAATGCAAATAGGGATTGCTCAGGGCTGATATAACTTCTGGTCATGCTTGATGTGCGTCGACTGCGTGTGCTCTGTGAGGTGGCGCGGCAGGGCTCGTTCTCGGCCGCGGCCGAGAGCCTCGGTTACACGCAGCCGGCCGTGTCCAGGCAGATCGCCGTGCTCGAGGCCGAGGTCGGGGTGACGCTGGTGCGGCGCGTCCCGCAGGGAGCCGTGCTGACGGATGCCGGTCGGCTCCTCGTGGACCGCGCCGAGGCCATCCTGGTGCGCCTGGACTACGTCGAGGTGGAGCTCAGGGAGCTCGCGGGCCTTGAAGGAGGCCAACTCCGCCTCGGCTCATTCGCCTCGGCGGCGGCATCGATCGTGCCGCTGGCCATCGTCGAGTTCCGCTCGCGCCATCCGGCGGTGGAGCTGAGCGTGGTGATGGCCGATCCGATCGACTCGCTCCCCCGGATGCGTGCGGGCGAGCTCGACCTGGTGCTCTCGCACGACGCCTTGGGACAGTCGACGGCAGACCGGGGCGCGCTGAGCATCCATGCCGATGAGCACGCTTGGGGCGTCGAGGTCGTGCACCTGTTCGACGACCCGATGTACGTGGCGCTCCCCGCCGGCCATCCACTCGCCGACGAGGTTCCGCTCCAGCTGGCCAGCTTCGCGCAAGAGCCGTGGATGCTCGCCACCACCCACTCGTGCCCGGATTCGCGGCTGTTCCTCCGCGCGTGCCACGCGGCGGGGTTCGAGCCGCGAATCGCCTTCCAGAGCGACGACTACCCGGCGATTCTCGGATTCGTGGCCGCCGGCGTGGGCGTCGCTCTGATCCCCGATATGGCCGCGCGCGGCGTGCGCGATGGTGTGATCGTGCGGGAGCTCGATCCCCCGGCGCCGCCACGCCCGATCCTCGCCGTGCTTCCCGTCGGCTATCGCTCACCGCCGGCCGCGGCCATGCTCGACGTGCTCCACGACGTGTGCGCGGAATGGGTCGCCGGCCGGCCGATGCTCGCGCCCGTCTCAGCGGCTGCCTGACTGGCGATCGCTCCGTCAGCTGCGGCTCAGCCGGCGATCGGCCCCAGATTGGGCTCAAAGCCGTAGGTCCTGAACGCCCTGAACCGCGACATCAGGGCGTGCTCGGGGCCATGGAAGTCCGAGGACCCCGTGCTCAGGAGCCCGAGCTCGTCGGACCGCCGAGCCAGCACCGCGGTCTGCTCGGCGGTGTGGGTGATGTAGAAGCACTCGAGGCCGTCGATCCCCTGGGCGCGAAAGCGGTCGAGCGTGTCGAGCGCTTCACCCGGCTCGGCCACATCGAAGAACGGATGTGCCCATACCGCTAGCCCGCGCGCCTCGTGAATTGCCGTGATCGCCTCGGCTACGGTGGGCAGCTCGCGAGGCCGGAAGGCCGGGCCGTCCGTGGCCAGGTAGGCCTCGAGGAACGCCGACGGCCCGGCGAGGCCTTCGGCCGCCAGGCGGTCAGCGTTGGCCGGATGGTCGGTCACCGCCCGGGCGAGGTGGGGCCGCCCAATCGGCTTTCCCTCCGCCGCCCGTCGGCGCAGAGCGGCGTCGTCGAGTTCGAAACCCAGGTCACGTAGCGCTTGGGCCATGGCCTCGCCTCGCCGCTCACGGTCGGCCCGGTAGCGCTCCAGCCGTTCGAGCAGGACGGGGTCGCGGTCGTCGATCAGGTAGCCGAGGATGTGCAGGTCACGGCCGGTGACGTCGAGCGCCGAGATCTCGACGCCCGTGGCCAGCCGGACTCCGCGCTCGGCGCCGGCCTGGGCGGCATCCCGGACGCCGTCTACCGTGTCGTGATCGGTCAGCGCCAGCAGCTCCACGCCGGCCGCCGCGGCGGCGGCCACCACCCCGGCCGGAGCGAGCGTCCCGTCCGAGTGGAAGGAGTGACTCTGCAGGTCGAAGGTCGGCGCTCCCGCATTCATGTGATCTGTAATTCTTCAGGGCTGATGGCAGAGGCGCACTACGAGAAGGAGGGCTGATGACCGACGGTCACTCTCAGCATCAGCATGCAGGTCCCGGCTACGCGTCCCCGCAGGTAGCTCGCGCGCAACCCCCGGAGAAGTTCGTCTACGTCGCCGCTCTCTACGAGGGGACCGGGATCGAGCGTCCCGACTTCATCGCGGTCGTGGACGTCGATCCGGAGTCTGCCGATTTCGGGCAAATCGTGCACCGCACCGAGATGCCGAGCGTTGGGGACGAGCTTCACCACTTCGGCTGGAACGCGTGCTCCTCCGCCTGCCACTCTCAGCTCGAGCGCGACACCATGGTCGTCCCCGGGATCCGCTCCTCGAACATCCACGTCCTCGACATCTCCGAGCCGCGTGCGCCGCGGATCAAGGACGTGATCGAAGGGGAGGAGGTCAAGCAGAAGCTCGGCTTGAGCGGGCCCCACACGGTCCACTGCATGCCCGGCGACATCGTCACGATCTCGATGCTCGGCGACGCCGACGGGAATCTCCCCGGCGGGCTCGCCGTACTCGACGCGCGGGACTTCTCGGTAACCGAGCGCTGGGAGCGCGAGAAGAACGGCCAGGAGTTCATGTATGACTTCTGGTACCAGCCGCGGCAGAACGCGCTGGTTTCGAGCGAGTGGGCCGCGCCCAACACGTTTAACGATGGCTTCGACCCCGCGGACGTCGCGGCCGGAAAGTACGGGCGCCGGCTTCACTTCTGGGACCTGGAGCGCCGCGCGCTGGTGCAGACCATCGACCTCGGTGACGATGGCCTGATCCCGCTCGAGATCCGCTGGCAGCACGACCCCGACTCGGCCC
Source organism: uncultured Solirubrobacterales bacterium (assembly GCA_963704385.1). Lineage (GTDB taxonomy): Bacteria > Actinomycetota > Thermoleophilia > Solirubrobacterales > Solirubrobacteraceae > Palsa-465. The sequence continues at coordinate 667,481 of OY969904.1, read as the reverse complement.
AGGGCTTCGTCGGGGCGACGCTGTCGAGCAACATCATCCGCTTCCACCGCGACAACGGCTCGTGGGCGGTGGAGAAGGTGATCGACATCCCCAACGAGGAGCTCGAGGGCTGGCCGCTCGAGGGGGGCGTCCCCGGTCTGATCACAGATCTGGTGCTGTCCCTCGACGACCGCGACCTCTTCCTCTCCAACTGGCTGCACGGCGATCTGCGCCACTACGACGTATCCGACCCGCAGAGCCCGGTGCTGCGCTCGCAGACATGGCTGGGCGGGCTGCTGGGCCGCGACGGTGGGCATCCGAAGACGTCTGGGCCGCTGAACGGCGGGCCACAGATGGTCCAGAACTCGCTCGACGGCGAGCGTGTGTACGTCACCAACTCGCTCTATTCGACCTGGGACAACCAGTTCTATCCCGAGCTGCGCGGCTGGCTGACCAGGCTGGTGCGCCGACCCGACGGCAACTACACGCTCGATCCCGACTTCTTCGTCGATTTCCACGAGCAGGCCGACGGCGCCCGCCCCCACGAGATCCACCTGCCCGGCGGGGACTGCACGACCGAGATCTTTCAGTAGGAGGCCCGGGTCCGGCCTCGGGCGCGGGGTCGTCGATCCGGATACCGCGGACGCGGGACCCCCGCCCGAACTTTGCTGCCCCGGTTACGTATATGCGAACTTAGGTAGCAAAGTTCGGACGAGCGCCGGGCTAGCTGCTTCCCCGGGTGAACGACCAGGGTTAGGCCGGTCAGAAAGACGGTTCTGTCCGATCCGGTCCGAGAATTCGGCCTGTTAGCCCGCGTCGACCACTCGGTTACAGCCGGGCAGGCTGACGGCGATCGGTCCGTCGGTGGTGATGTTGAGCGTGACGTTGCAGTCGACGTCGGCCCGGCCGACATCGATCGACGCCGTCGCGATATTGGTGGCCGTGATGTCGATCGTGTCGCCGGTCGGGGCGCTCGGCGTGGGTCCCCAGGTCTGGCTCGTGCTCGCGTAGTGGAGGGTCCCCATGTTGCCTCCGGTGAGGGTGCCGAGCGCCGGGAGCGTCTGGGCCGACGGCGTCGGGTCGGCGGTGCCGAACCCGTGTGAGACGGCATCGATCTCGCCTTCAGGATCGCCGTTGGACGCCGTGTGCGACTGGCTGCGCAGCGTCAGGCCCGAGACCCAGTAGGCGTGATCTCCGACCATCCCGTAGGCCGGGTAGTTGCGGGCGCCGTCGACCATGTAGGTCACGTGCGCGGGGTCGTAGTCGACCGTGGCCGTACCGAGGAACGCCGCGGCGGGCGCGAACTGGTCGTTGATCGCCAGCTGGAGATGGTTGGGGAATAGCGCCGAGCACAGCGTGCTCGCACACGGCTGGTAGACGTCGAGCTGGTAGCGGTAGCCGAGGTCCTGGAGCTTCATCGCCGTCTGCGTGTAGTCCGAGGCGTTGACGAGCTCGTCGGCGGAAACGTTCCACATGAGCACCGGGATGTTGCGCATCGACGCGAGTACGTCCGGGTTGGGCTCGTAGCCGACCGTGGGCTGGGCGCGGGCAAACAGGTCCGGGAACTGCGACGCGAGCTTGAACGTCCCCATCCCACCCATCGAGTACCCGGTGATCTCGGTGTACGCGGCGTCGAGGTGGTAGAGGCGAGCGACCGCAGCCCACACCTCGAACACGTCCGCACCGCCCAGCCCCTGGTAGTACTGATCCGGGCCACGGGCCTCGGGGGTGATCACGATCGAGGGCACCTGTCGGTTCGCGAACTGGGACTGGTTGCGGGTCCCCATGTACTGGTTGTAGTTCGCCGACAGCGAGTGCAGCAGCAGGGTCAGGCCCCAGCCCCCTGCCGGCGTCGGGCCCGATGGGACGTAGATCGCGTAGGGCTGCAGCTGGCCCTGGTACTCGGGCGTGCACGAGGCCGGGTCGCTGGCGCCCTGGAGGCCGCATTCGTTGGAGAAGTCGGCGCCTTGGGCGGGCTCGAAGTGGCTGGCCAGGATCCGGTCGAACGCACCGGTGGTGGGAACGTTCGAGTTGTCGGTGACGTTGTCCCAGAGCTTGGCGAAGCTGACGTCGGCGTAGAACTCGGAGATGTTCCCGCTCGCCAGCGCGGTCCCCTGCGCCTCATCGCGCCACCAGCGCGGGTCGGTGATTGCACCCAGTCCGGCCGTGACCACGGGCAGCGGTTCCTGGCTGTTCATCCGGAAGGCGACGTTGAAGAACGCCGGGGGGTTGGTCGCCGTCCCGGCACCGCCCGGCTCGGTTGCGCTCGCGGTCGCCTGCGGCAGCAGGTAGCTGCCCTTGGCGGCGTTCCAAAGCCCGACGCCCATCGCGAAGCGAACGGTGCTCTGGCCGGGGTTCCAATCGCTGTCGGGCACCTCGACCTGAATCTGACGGCGGTACATGTCGACGCTCACCTCTGGGGCAGGGCCCGCGACCTCGGCTCCGCTTGACGCGTGGACCAGGTCGGCGACCAGCTGGGAGCCCGACGGGTGAACGGTCAGGAACAGGCTGGCTGGAGCGCTGACGTTGGCGCCGTCAGGGAACGGATACACGATCCCGGGGGTGCCGCCGATCGCGATCGAGAACGCGATCAGCGACGGGTTCTCGAGCGTGTTCAGCGTGATCCGGAACGCGGTCGCCGTGCTCAGCGGCTTGACGCGGAACTCCACCAGGTCCGCGGCATCGTTGTTGTACCCCGGGCCCGTCGGGTACGTGTAGGTCCCGTCCGGCTTGGAGAACGTGTCCCCGGTAGCCCGCGGATCGTTCGGGTCCGGTAGCTCGCGCGCTCCGTGGTCGTCGTAGAGCCAGTCCTGGTAGAGAAACTCGCCGTCTCGGTAGGCGGTCGCGCCCGAGACAAGAATGGGCGGTGCGTGCCACACGCCCGTGTTGGTGAGCTGCGGCGCGACCGCCGGTGCGCTGTACAGGATCGCCGGACCCGGAAGGGGGCCTGGACCTGAGTACAGCGACGACACTGCCGACGCCTGCGCCGTGCCCGCCAGCGCGAGCGCAACCGCCGATGCGGCCGCTGCTGCGACAAGCCTCCCGCTCCGCATTGCGCGCATCATATGAGACACGCAGCAGGGCATGCGTCAATTACCTGATGAGCCGCCACGCTGCGGCGCCCCGTCCGTCCGGCTGGTCGCGGGCGGGCCTACGAGTGCAGCCAGGTCACGCCGAACGACGTGCCGTTGGTCACGCTCGAAGGCTGCGCGCGGAAGACGCCGCTGTTCGTGACCATGGTGATCTGGTCGGCGTCCGTCGACCCAGGGTCGACGGCGTCGCTCCCGAACGCCCCGGAAGCGCTGCTGAACGAGACCGAGTGGAAGTCGGACAGAAGCCCGCTGGAGGGGCCTTCCATGATCCATTCGACCGAGGACCGCTTCGCCTTCTTGGAGGACTGCACGGTTGAGAAGGCTTTGCCGGTGGTGTGGTCCGTCAAAGCCAGCGTGAAGCTCCCGGATGCGTACGACACCTGGCCGGTGATCGAATCGCCCGGGCTGATCGTGAGCGGGATCTCCACCAGGCTCTTGGGGTACATCTCGTACCAGGCGTAGTAGACCGGCTTGCCGCTTTGGCAATCCGAATCGGTCCCCGTTTGCTCCACGGTGTTGCTCGTGTCGCCGTCGATCCCGACCCAAGGCGAGGACCAGCTGTTCTCGCCTTTGGCGCAGGTGACGGTCGGTTGGGTCCAGCTGCCGATCGCCGAGGTCGCACCTGTGCCGTCGACCGCGTAGCCCGACCAGTTCGTGCTCGTGCCGCGCCCGGCATCACGCTTCGGGGCATGGAGTGGGTTGTGGCGCGCTGACGCACCGCGCTGCCCGCTCGCTGCGAGCGCGGGTGCCGCGAGGAGAATCGACGTGACCACGGCAGCAGCGAAAGCCGCGGCCCCCACGAATCCGTTCTGCGCCCTCACCCCGCGAATTTTAGCCTGCCGCCACGCGGAGCGCTGGCTCATTGGTCCGGCCGATCCACTGCGTGAACGCCTCCGCGGTCAGCGGTCGGCTGACGTGGTAGCCCTGGGCGAGGTCGCATCCGAGCAGCTCGAGCTGCTTGAGGGTCCGCTCGTCCTCCACACCTTCAGCGATGACGATCAGACCGAGATCGTGGCCGAGGTTGATCGTCGAGCGGACGATGATTAGGTCGCTCTCGTCCTCGAGCATCGGGGAGACGAAGGAGCGATCGATCTTCAGCTCGCTGATCGGAAGCCGCTTGAGATTGGCCAGCGATGAGTATCCGGTTCCGAAGTCGTCGACCGAGATCTCCACGCCGGCCTCTCTCAGCGCGCTCACGGTGGCCAGAGCGCGCTCCGGGTCGGACATGATCATGCTCTCGGTGATCTCGAGCTGCAAAGCCTCCGAGGGCAGCCGATAGGCGCTGAGCATCCGCTCGATCTCGCCGGGGAGGTCGCGGTCGAGCAGGTCTCGAACCGACAGGTTCACGGACACCGTGAGCTCTGCGCCCAGCTGCCTCCATCCTGCGCACTGCTCGATCGCCCGCTCGAGAACGTGGCGGGTCAGCAGGCCGATCAGACCCGATTGCTCGGCGATCGGGATGAAGTCCGAAGGCGGGATCAGCCCCATATCCGGGTGCTCCCACCGTACGAGTCCCTCAGCTCCGCGGGGGTGCGAATCGCCGACCTCGACGATCGGCTGATAGTGCACGACGAACTCCTCCGCCTTGAGCGCGCGCCGGAAGTCGCTCAGCACGGTCAGACGACGGGCCGAGTGGCGATCCATCTCGGCCTCATAGAGCTTGCAGGTGCTGTGGTCCTCCTTCGCCTTGTACATGGCGATGTCGGCGCGACGTAGCAGCGCGCTCGCGTCGGAACCGTCAAGCGGGAACCGCGAGATTCCGATGCTCGCGCCGACCTCTAGGGTCATCTGATCCACGACGAGTGGCTGCTGCACGCACGCCGTTACGTTGGCCGCGATCCGCTCGAGCGTCCGCTGGTCATCGGTCCGCTCGGCCGGCAGGACGGCGAACTCGTCACCACCGAGACGAGCCACGACCCCCTTGTCGCCCACGCACTCGGCAAGCCTCGGCCCCAGGTCCTTCAACAGCACGTCGCCGTAGTGGTGTCCGAGCGTGTCGTTGATCTCCTTGAAGTGATCGAGGTCGATCAGCATTACGGCGAAGGCGTCATCCCGCGCGGACGCGATGATCTCCTTCTCAACCTCGGTCGAGAACTGCTGGCGGTTGGCCAGGCCTGTGAGCTCATCCGTCGTCGCCTTCCTCTGGAGCTCCTCAGCCCGTCGCTGCGAGGTCAGGAGCTCGCCGACGAGGTACTGGAAGATCGCGAGGATGACGAGGAGCACGACGATGGCTACAGTGCCCGCGTTGACCACGAAATAGACCGCCGCCGCGACCAGCACGGCAGAGAAAAGCTCTGCGGAGAGGACGGGCAGGATGAGGTCCCGGAACTTCTGGACGAGCGACGAGCCGTCGAAATAGCATGCGCAACCAGCCACGATCGCGAAGTTCGCAAGGAGCGCAACCAGAAACGCCGGGAAGACGAATGCGTAATAGGCGACTCCGTTTGGCCCGGCTTTGACTAGGTGGGTGGCCGAATAGAAGAACAACCCACTCAGAAGGGGGAACCAGGCGTAGGCCGCCAGGTTGCTGAGCAGGAACAGCGGTTTCTCGTGAGAGCGGAACCAACCAACGGATATGGTGACCACACCGACGAGCGCGGCTGGGCCACCACCAAGCAACACGGCTGTGAGGATCAGCGCTGCCAGGGTGCCGGACACCCGCACCTTGGCTGACCCAGCGTCAACCGACGCGAGATCACCGATAATCGCGACGGCCGCCAGAAGAATCAGACGGACCGGGTCCCATCGATTCCAGCTCGCGCTGAGGACCACCACCCATACGGCTAATAGAAGCGCGGCGACAAGCACAACCGCGACGGGCCACCCACGCTGCCGCTCCCGCCCAACGACTTGGGTCGGTGCAATGCTGGCCATGGCCCGAATATCGGCAGCTAGCGGGCTTTACTCAAACTTTCGTCCAACTGGGCCAAAACCCTAATGGACTTCGCGACGGGTGCCGATTCAGTCGCAAATACCGCACAAGGCCTCGCAGCAAATAGCGAGGCTACGTCGGCTAACCCCCGAACTTAATTCCCACGACGATCTCCTTCCATGAGGTTTGTGCCCTGGCAGGCGAACTGAAGGTAGGCTACTCGTCGGACGGAAACGCGGGGAAATGATCAAGCCCGATTGCAAGTTCTTCGCCGAAAGGCTCTAAGGAACTTGCAATCGCGCTTTAGTCTGTTGCCAGTCTTGCCGAGTTATAGGCCTCGCGCCGGTGCCTTTAGGGGTCCGGCCGGGTCTGGGTCGTCTGGTCGCCACGTCGCGGCTGGCTCGTCAGCGCCGGCAGCGCGAGGTCGCAAGAGCCGCCACACGGCGACCGTGATGACGAGCGATCCGGCGCCGGCGACGGCCAGCGCGGTGCGGGGTCCAGTCAAAGCCGCGATTGCGCCACCGAGCAGAAATCCGATTCCGGGAAAGGCCTGGAAGATCGACTGGTTGAGGCTGATCATCATGGCCATCCAACGCTGCTCGGTCGCCTCCTGAAGCGTGGTACGGACCGCGACGATCTCGACTCCGTTACCGACACCGCCGATTGCCGCGCCCAAGAGTGCGATCGCTACCGACGGCGCCATTGCCATCACCAGGTAGCCGGCGCCAAGCAAGCCCGCTCCGAAGGCGATCATTTCGTACCCCGGGAGCGATCGCCAGCGCCCGTAGATCACGCTGCCGATGACTGCGCCTACTCCCCAAACGGACAGGATTGCCGCATAACCACCTGCGCCGGCGTGCAGTGAGCGCTCGGCGAACACGACCTCGACGGGGACGGCAATAGTGAAGAAGACGACAGCGGCCGACTCGGCAAGGAGCAATCGCCGGATCGCTCGATTGTGTCTGGCATACCGAAGAGAGTCTCGGAGATGTCGGCGGCTGTGTCTGTCCTCGGACGGCGGTGCGGGCAAACGCGAGTAGGTGGCGAGTGCCACCACGATCACCGCGTACAACCCGCTGACGACGAGCAACGTCGTAACGGTCCCCACAAGCGCCACGAGCACCCCGCCCAGCGCCGGTCCGGCCATCACGCAAACGGAGAAGGAGCCGTTGGTTATGGCGTTGCCTTCCCGCATGAGGCCAGCCGGTAGCGTCACCGCGACCGTGGCGGTTCGGGCCAGGGCCGCGGCCACGCCGGCGATGACCCCGTCTACGAGCGCGAGCGCGAGCACAAGGGCGAGTGAGAAATGGCCCACCACCAAGGCGAGCCCCACGAATGCGACGGCTTCGAGCGTATAAAGCACGGGGAGGGCACGGCGCACGGGCTTCCGGTCTAACCGTGCAACGAGCAGCGGCGCGATCAGCGCCGGACCGAACTGTGCGGCCAAGAAATAGGCCGCCGCCCCGATTGCGCTGCCTGTCTGGCGATAGACGAGCAGGGCCAATGCCAGCGCCCCGATCGATATAGCCAGCTCATTAAGCGTGTACGCGGCCAGCAATCGCCGGTACGCCGGGAGCTTGAGAACCTGCTTCACCGAGTCGAAGTATCACTCCTGGGGGGGTCAAAGTTGCTTTCCGGTGCATTGATACCGTCAGGCGGAGGTTCCCGGGGGGCGCTGGCTTGCGCTCCTTCGGTGTTAGGTCGCGCTGCTTGACACCCGCGCGGGCGATGCGTAGCGTCGGTAGGGATGCTGGTCATACGCCAGCGGAGCCTGCTCGGGATGCGTGATGCAGATAGGTAAGCCGGGGAGCCCCGTGAGCAGCATCGCCCAGGGTTATCCGGATCGGGTCGAGGTGCGCGGGCGGGACCTGACGGCTGACCTGATGGGCAGGTTGACGTTCACGGAGTACTTCCACCTGCTGCTGACCGGGCAGGAGCCGAGCGAGGACCAGCGGTTCTTCCTGGATCTGCTGCTGGTGGCGATCGCGGAGCACGGGATGATGCCGTCGAACGTCGCGGCGAGGATGACGCTGGCCGCGGACCCGGGGTCGCTACACGGGGCGGTGGCGGCGGGGATCCTTGGGTGCGGACCAGTGATCCTGGGCACGGCCGAGACGTGTGCTCAGCTGCTCGAGGAGGCGCAGGTGCGGGTGGCCACTCGCGAGGCGCCAGAGGCGGTGGGAGAGGACATCGCCCGCCGGTTCAAGGCAGCTGGGGCCAAGCTGCCCGGGTTCGGTCACCCCATCCACCGGCCGGTCGATCCGCGTGCGGAGCGGATCCTTGAGCTGGCCGACGAGCGCGGGGTGAGTGGGCCTCACGTGCTGCTCGCGCGGAGCCTGGGCAGGGGCGCGGAGATCGCCTGGGGGCGGCCGCTGACGATGAACGTCTCGATGCCGATCGCGGCGGTGATGCTCGATCTTGGCTTCCCGCCCGCGGCCGTGAAGTCGATCCCGATCCTGGCGCGCACGGCGGGCCTGCTCGCGCACCTGGCCGAGGAGCACGAGAACGCGCTCGGGTTCCTGATGGCCGCCAGGGCGGAGGAGGCGATCACGTATGAGCGTGTCCCCGCGGGCACGCGGTCGGAGGAGGACGAGGACCTGACAGAAGCCGGACGCGGGCTGGAGGACGGCCAGCCCTGAAGCTCGAGCCCGTGCTCGACGACGACCACGAGCTCTCCCGGACGGGCAAGCGGTCTATCGGAGGTAACACTCCGTGGAACACCGACATCCGGCTCGCGGCCACGCTCGAGTTCCTGCGCGGGATCGACTTCGAGTTCCCCGAGTGGGCCAACGATCACATGAACGAGATGGAGTCCGCTCTCGGCGAGGCCTACTCGGAGCCGGCGGCGGACGTGCGCGGGTACGTCGAGTCGGTCAAGGCGCCGGTGGCGTAGAGCCAATCTGAAACCGCGGCCCTGACCGCGGCGGTGTTCCGGAGCGAGTGATCGCCGGGCACGCGGACGACGGTCCGGTTGGGGCCGGCGGGCGGCATCCCGAACGGGTCGCGCTCGCCCTGGACGACGAGCGTTGGCACGGTGACCGCGTCGAGCTCCGGCAGCCGGCTCTTGGCCGGATCATCACCGCGCCCGGGAGGATGGAGCGGAAAGGCCAGGCACAGGACCGCGACCGCGCCACTGTCGTCCGCGGTGCGGCAGGCCACCCGCGCGCCGGCCGACCGCCCGCCGGTCACCAAGGCCAACCCGGCCAGCGACTCCCCGTGCAGCTCCTCGATCACCGCCAGCCACGCCCCGTCGAGCTGGCGCTGGGGCGCGGGGCTCCTCCGCCCCGCGACCCGATAGGGCTGCTCGACCAGCGCGACGCTCATGCCGGCCGCCGCGGCGGCGTCCGCCGCCGCCACGAGATCCGGAGCTCCGACGCCGCCCCCGGCGCCGTGGCCGAGCACGACCGCCACGGCCGGCTTGCTCGCCGGACGCAGGTGCACGCGCGCCGGTCCGTGGGGTGTCTCGATCTCGATGACGTTCGTGCCAAGAGGTATACCTGTGCCGATGACTCTTGACCTCGGGGCTTACCTGGCCCGAGTCGGGTTGCACGGGCGGCCGGACCTGGCGGAGCTGCACCGGGCGCACGCCACCTCGATCCCGTTCGAGAACCTCGACCCGCATCGCGGCACCCCGGTCTCACTCGATCCGGATGACCTCGAGGACAAGCTCGTGGCCCGCCGTCGCGGCGGCTACTGCTTCGAGCAGAACCTGCTCTTGAAGGCGGGGCTCGAGGCGCTGGGCGCCGAGGTCGATCTCCTGCTCGCCCGCGTCAGGGTGGGTGCCCGAACCGGGGCGATCCGCCCCCGCAGCCACCTGGTCCTGCGGGTTCGGGCCGACGGCGCCATCCGGCATGCAGACGTCGGATTCGGCGCCGGCACGCTGCTCGAGCCCATTCCCTTCGGCCCGGGAGGGGTCCACGAGCAAGCAGGCTGGCGCTTCCGAGTCGTCGAGGAGGGACCGGAGCTGGTGCTCCAGACCGAGGAGGGCTCTGAGTGGATCGACGTCTACGGCTTCCGCCCGGAGCCCGTCCCGATCGTCGACGTGGAAACGAGCAACTGGTTCACCTCGACCCATCCTCGCTCCCCATTCGTGACCGGGTTGATCGTCAGCACGCTGAGCCCCGACGGGACCCGCACGTCGCTCAGCGACTGGTCTGAGCTGGTGCTCACCGAGCAGACGCCGACCGGACGGACCGTCACGCCGGTTGAGCGCAGCGCCGTGCCCGATCTGCTGGCCGAGCTATTCAGCCTGACCGGGTTCACGCTCAGCCCGGGCGGCCGGGTCGTCCCCAGCGGGGGCTGAGTAGAACGCGAACATCCGGTCAGCGCCGATCCGGGCATAGACGGGGCCGGAATCGAGAAAGGTCTCCCACTCGGGGCCGTAGCGCGGAACGTACACGTCGAGCAAGGTCTGCCTGAAGCCGGCGGCCTCGGGCGCGCGAAGATCGATCGGCACCGCCCGCCCGTGGACGGTGATCGCCAACTCCTCCCCCGGGAGGTGGATCGCGCTCACCTGCGGCCGCGTGCGGAGGTGGCGAAAGCGGACCGACTCCGGGCTCGAGCCAAAGTGAAAGGCGCCCCGGTAGAAGATCCCATCGACGGCGCCGATGACCGGACGGCCGTCGGCGGTGACCGTGGCCAGGGCGAGCAGGCACATTCCGGTCAGACGCTCGGCCACCTGCCGGGCATCGAGCCGGCGCTCCGGGTTGTGGATGCTCAGGAGGTGGCGACGGGAGCGGGCGTAGCTGCGGTCCAGGAGCGATTGCAGGGCCGCGATGTCCTGCGCCGACTCGTGCACGAGAACAGCAAACCATGTCGGGCTTGACAGCTCCGGCAATGTGATCGGTATGAGCGAGCCAATCGGATTCGGGATCGACGAGCCCCCAAACCGCAATGGCGCCTTCCCCAGCCTCGACGAGGACCAGCGCGCGCGCCTGCGGGCGGCCGGCCGGCTCCGATCGGTCGAGCCCGGCGAGGTGCTGTTCCGCGACGGCGACGCGGGCTATGACTTCTTCGTCGTCGAATCGGGAGCGGTGGCGATCGTCCAGGGCTATGGAGCCGAGAACCGGGTCATCGCCGTTCACGGCCCGCACCGGTTCCTCGGCGAGCTCAACCTGCTGACCGGGGCGCCCGCCTACCTCACCGCGGTCGTGCGCGATCGAGGCGAGGTCATCCAGGTGCCCGCGCCCCGTCTGCGAGAGGTGGTCGCCGGTGATCCGGAGCTCAGCAACGTGATCTTGCAGGCCTTCCTCGCGCGGCGCTCGCTCCTGATCGAGCAAGGGGCGGGGGTGAAGCTCGTTGGCTCGCTCTTCTCGCGGGATGCCCGCCGGCTCCGCGAGTTCCTGGCCCGCAACCGCATGCCGTACCAGTGGGTCGACCTGGACGACGACGAGCAGGCCGAGAAGCTGTTGCGGGCCTTGTCCGTCGACCCCGACGAGACGCCGGTCCTGATCGGCGCCGGGCGGGTCCTGCGCAACCCGCCCAACGCGGATGTTGCCGCCCTGCTCGGGCTTGGCTCGCGCGGTGCTCCACCGCCGATGTGCGACCTGGTGATCGTCGGTGGGGGACCCGCCGGCCTGGCTGCTGCGGTCTACGGGGCCTCGGAGGGTCTGGATACCCAGGCGATCGACTCGATCGCCTTTGGTGGCCAGGCGAGCACGTCGTCGCGGATCGAGAACTACCTCGGCTTTCCGACCGGCATCTCCGGAAGCGAGCTCGCCGAGCGAGCCGAGCTCCAGGCCCGCAGGCTCGGTGCTCGCCTGGTGGTCCCAGCTGAGGCGATCGGCCTGGACCAGGAAGATGGCCATTACTCCGTTCGGCTCGCCGAGGGCGAGGTGGTCAACGGCCGCAGCCTGATCGTGGCCACCGGGGCCCGCTACCGCAAGCTGGACGTGCCGGACCTGGAGCGATGGGAGGGGGACGGCGTGTATTACGCTGCCACCGCGTTCGAGGGCCAGCTGTGCTCAGGAGATCCGGTGCTGGTGGTCGGCGGCGGCAACTCGGCCGGCCAGGCGGCACTGTTCCTGTCCCAGCACGCCGCGAGCTGCCATCTGATGATCCGTGGCGACGACCTGGCCAAGTCGATGTCGCGCTATCTGATCGACGAGATCGAGCGCCGCCCCGAGGCCGAGGTGCTCACCCAGACCGAGATCGTCGAGCTCCAAGGCGAAGACGCGCTGGAGTCGGTGATCGTCAAGGATGTGCGCACGGGCGAACGACGGCAGATGGAAGCCAAGGCGGTGTTCGTCTTCATCGGCGCCTCGCCGCACACCGACTGGCTTCGCGGCCATGTGGCCATGGATGAGCACGGCTTCGTTCTGACCGGGCGCGAGCTGGCGGACGACGACCTGGCCGAGTATGGCGACGATCGGCCCCTGTTCCTCGAGACCAGCAAGCCGGGAATCTTCGCCGTCGGGGACGTCCACTCGGGCTCGATCAAGCGCTGCGCCTCAGCGGTCGGTGAAGGCTCGATGGCCGTTGCGCTCGTCCACCAGCGGCTGGCCAGCCGCTGATGCGCGAGGTCGGCCTCACCGGTTCGCCCCTGCCGCTCGACGCCGGTTCGTTCCTGGCCTGTGCGGCGACCATCCTCGAGCTGACCCTAGAGGAGTTGCCGACGCCGGCGGCAGGGGAGGACCCGGCGACCGGCTGGACGTTCACTCGGTGGTTGGGCGGTCTCGGGATCGGACTGGTACCCGTGGCCGACCCCGGCTCGTTCTCCTGGCCCGGACCCTGGATCGCCCGTATCCGGCCACCGGCTCCGGCCAGCCGCCGAGCCGTGGTCATGTACGGAGTCCCGTCGGGAGTCGTGTGGGACCCGGGCGGCGGCCCGGAGGGCTCGATCGAAGACGGCTTTCTGCTCGCTGCCGCGGACATCGCCCTCGCGCTCCCACCCCGGCCGACCGCGCCGCTCGCCGCGGGCGCGGTCGAGGCGATCTGCATCGCCGCGGCGGCGGGAGAGCCGGTGTGGACCCTCGACACGGTCGGGGCCATCCCGGGCCGCGGTCTGGAAGGTGACCGCTACGTGAGCGGGGCCGGGACGTTTCCGACGGGCCCGCCCGGTAGCGCGCTCACGCTCGTCGAGGCCGAGGTATGCGAGTCGTTCGAGCCGCCACTGACCCCCAGCGAGCACCGGCGCAACCTGGTCACGCGGGGGATCGACCTCAACAGCCTGGTCGGACACGAATTCAGCGTCGGCGAGGTGCGCTGCCGGGGCCGGCGGCTGTGCGAGCCGTGCACGGTGGTGGACCGGTACGCGTCGCGGCCCGTGCTCAGAGCGCTCGTTCACCGCGGAGGCCTGCGCGCCGACATCCTCGAAGGCGGAGAGATCAAGGTCGGAGATCGAGTACGCGCGGCCGGCCGAGATTGACCGCTGCGCAACGCGGCGGCCTTCACGTCGGGGGCGTGCTGCGCACCTTCTGGCTGGCCCCCGGGCCGGCGCCGGCCGCCCCGCTGCTCCTGGCCATTCACGGTCTCGGGATGACCGGGAGGGACATGGCGGCGTTCACCGGTCTCGACAGCCGCGGACCGGCCGCCGGGTTCACGACGGTGTTCCCCGATGGCTGGCCCAGCGGCGACGCCCGCGCACGGCCGCCCGCCCCGGCGGCGCTTCTGTGGTTTCAGGGCACGGGCGACCCGGCCGTCCCGTACGGCGGCGGCGTGCTCGGCCCGCGAGGCGTGCTCGGCCGGCTGGCCGACCGGTAGCGCGGTCAGCCCCGTCGCGTCGGTGTCGCGGTCGAAGCCGTCGCCCGCGACGTGGCCGGGCGGTCCGCAGTACCTCCCGGCGCGGCTGATCGGTCCGGTCGCCCGGGACTTCGATGCCACCGGGATACTGCTCGACATGGCCCACGTGGAGACGGGCCACGGGGACGCAGCACCGAGGTGAGTGGTCCGCACCGCGGGCTATCAGGACGGACGGGTGTTCCGGCTCCGCGTGGCGGCGCCCAGGCGATACAGAACGACGCTGTCGGGAGGAACGAGGGCACTGATCTCGCCCGACGTCACCCGAGTGGTGTGGGTCCAGACGTCCAGCTGCTCGTATGAGCCCGCCCGCGGCAGCCCGGCCTTCCGGGCGCTGGTGCTGATCCGAAGCGGCGTGGATCCACGATTCAGCAAGGCCACAGCGACCTGCCCGCCGGCCAGCCGCTTGCTCCAAACCTGTCCCGACCCCTCCTGTTCGACCACGGTGCCCTGGATGCCAAGCGGATCCTGGTCGATCGCGATCACCTGGCGGTTCTCGAGCATCTTGATCGTGGCCGGGGAGAGCGCCCGAGGGTCGCTGCCGATTATCAGCGGGGCTGCGACGATCGCCCACATCGACAGTTGCGCCTGCGCCTCGGCCTCGGTCATGCCCAGCTCGGGACCGAGGTAGTCCGGGTCGTTCCAGTGCCCGGGACCCGCCGCCTTGGGGTGGGCAGCATCGTGGTCGAGGTTGCGCAAGACGTCCGCGAACAGGATCTTGTGGCTGAACCCGATGTCGGTGTCGGTGCGCCAGCTCTGGGCGATACGCGGCGCCCAGCGGTAGTTGGCGTAGGCCGAATCGGCGAACGACGGGCGTTTGCCGTCGATCTGCCCCGGCGTCCAGAAGTTGTCGACGTTCAGCAGCAGCTTCCGGTGACTCGAGTTGTTGGCCAGCGCATGCGCGAACTCGGCGTACAGAGGCTCGGGGTTCAGGCCCTCCTGGCCGGCGCCGCAGAAGTCGACCTTGACCGCGTCGAACCCCCAGGCGGCGAAGTCGTCGGCGTCCTGCTGGTAGTGGCCCAGCGAGCCGACGCCCTGGTGGTCGCAGCCGCTGGCGCCGGCGTCGGTGTAGATCCCGGCGAGCAGGCCGCGCCGGTGCAGCCAGGCGGTCAGCCAGGGCAGGCCGTGGGGCCACTGGCTGCGGTCGATCACCAGGTTGCCGTGGCTGTCTCGCTTGCCGCTGGCCCAGCCGAAGTCGAGCCACACGATCCGGTAGCCGGCTCGGGCCAGGCCACGATCGATCAGCGTGTCCGCGACGGAGAGGATCGTCCGCTCGTCGAAGATTCCCCCGACGCCGTAGTACGTGTTCCAGCCCATGTACGGAACGGCCGCCAGCCCCGGGGTGGATGCGCTCCCAACGGCGGCCGTCACCTGGGTCAGCCCGAGGGTCAACGACGCGATGATAAGTAGGACCAGGTACCGGCAACGGAGCGAGGACAACGTCCTACACCTTGCCCGCACGCCGCCCATTCCACACGCGGCAATGATCCTCAGCCCGCGGCTCTATCCCTCGTCGAGGCTCAGCGTCCGGCGCAGGAAGGCGTGCTCGGCGGACAGCGCCGCGTCGGCGACGGTCATCGGCAGGGAGATGAACCCGTGCGGCGCCTCGGGCCAGATGTGGAGCTCCGTCGGATGGCCGGCTGCGCGCCAGCGAGCTTCCATGAACAGGGTGTCGTCCAGGAGCGGATCCTCGGTGCCGACGGTGAACACCGCTGCGGGCATACCGGACAGCTCGGCGTACAGCGGCGAGATGTCCGGGTTCCGGCGTTGCTCGGGCTGGTAACCGGGCAGGAACTGCTCGTTGAACCAGTCCATGATCGGCCCCGACAGGACCAGGTTGCGCTCCCCCCACAGGCGCTGACTCGGGGTCTGGGACAGGTCGAACCCGCCGTACTGAAGCACGGCCGCACCGAACGCGCCGGTGATCCCGTGACGGTCGCGCAGCCGCAGCAGCGTCACCACGGTCAGCTGCGCGCCGGCCGAGTCGCCGCCGATCGCCAGTGGACCCTCACCGACGGTGGCCCTTCCGTCCGCTCCAGTAAGCCACAACGCCGCCGCTTCGCAGTCATCCGGCCCGGCGGGATATGGGTTCTCCGGAGCGAGGCGGTACCCCACGCTGACCACCGTCAGGCCGGTCTCGCGGGCCAGGCCGGCCAGGCGGAGGTCCTGCATGTCGTTCTCGCCCAGCGTCCACCCCCCGCCGTGGAGGTGCAGGAAGGCTCCGAGAGATTCCCGCTCCGGGCCGAGGATTCGCAGGCCGACCGGGCCGGCCGGCCCCTCGATCTCGAGTGTCCGGGCCTCGGGCAGGAACACGGGCGCGGGGAAGATGCCCCGGCCCTCTCGGCGAGCCAGGCGGCTCTCCTCGGGCGGCACCGTGTGGACCGAGGGCATCGTGGCCAGCTGGCGCTCGAGCTCGGCGTTGAACGCGCGCGTCTCGGCGAGCAGCGTGTCTGGATCAGCAGTGGTCACGGTGTGAGGGGGTCGGCGACGGCGTTTCATCCTCGCAGACCGCGGCATGGCCCGGCCGCAAGTTTCGCTGCTCGCTCGAACGGGAAGCGGGACTGTGTACGCTGGAATTAGGAACGGGGCGATGGACGCCACAACGGACGAAGAAGAGCCGACGCACCGTAGCCGCGAGCAGGCGCTCGGGGAGCTGCTTCTAGCGCCGGCGGCGATCCTCGAGGGTCTGCCGGACGCGGTTGTCGCCGCCTCGCGCGACGGGCGGATTGTGCTCGTGAACGCCCTCGCGGAGGAGTTGTTCGGATATCCGCGCGAGGAGCTAATCGGCCAGCCGGTCGAGATGCTGTGGCCGGAGCGAGTTCGCGGGCGCTACGCGCGCAACATGCAGTTGTACTTCGCCACCGAGCATCCGCTCCGGTTCTCCACGGAGGCTTGGGGGCGACGACGGGACGGTTCGGAGTTCGTGGGCGAGATGAGCTGGGGGATCGTCAACACGACCGCTGGCCCTCTCCTGCTCGCGATCGGCCGCGACATCTCCGAGCGGCGCGCCGCCGAAGCGCGGCTGCGGGCGGTTGCCGCGATGGGGGCCCGGGCACTGGCGGGTGCCGATCCGGCCGACCTGGCCACCGAGGCGGTTGACCTGATGAAGACCACGATGCCGATCGCCGGCGCCGAGGTCCGGCTGGCCGGCGGGACCCGGCTTGCGTCATACGGCGAAGCGGAGAAGCCCAACGTGAGGCTGCCGTTCGGCCGGGGCGACGAGCTGCTGATCGCGGCCGGGCGCGAGCTATCCGACGAGGAGATCAGCCTGGCGCGCGCCGTGGCCAATACCCTGGCTACCGCGCTGGCCCGGCTCCGCGACGAAGAGCGCATGCGCCACGACGCGGTTCACGACCCGTTGACCGGGCTCGCCAACCGGCTGCTTCTGCGCGACCGACTCGAGCATGCGCTCGCGCGATCCGAGCGCGAAGGCGACGCGACCGGCGTGCTGTTCGTCGACCTCGACAACTTCAAGTACGTCAACGACGTGTACGGGCACGCAACCGGCGACGCGGTGCTGGTCGAGCTCGGCGAGCGCCTGCAGACCGCGATGCGCCCAGCCGACACCGTCGCCCGCCTGGGCGGCGATGAGTTCGTCGCCGTGTGCGAAAAGGTCGACGAGGAATCAGTGCTCACGCTGGCCCGGCGTCTGCAGGAGGCGATCCGCCCGCCGGTCAAGGTCGACGGCATCGAACACGGAGTATCGGCGAGCATCGGGATCGCCCTCGGGCACGCCGACGCGGACTCTCTGCTCGAGCACGCCGACACCGCGGTCTACCGAGCGAAGGCCGTCGGCCCCGGCCGCGTCGAGCTCTTCCGCCAGCCCGCGGACCGCCGCCAACCTACTCGTTGATCAGCCCGGCGCTGAGGGCGATCGCCACCAGCTGCGCGCGAGTGTGGGCGTTGGTCTTGATCATGGCGTTGCGGATGTGGGTGCTGACCGTCGCCGGACTGAGATACAGCTCGGCCGCGATCTGGCGCGTGTGGTTCCCCAAGGCCACGCGACGAACGATCTCGGATTCGCGACGCGTGAGCAGGCGGCCGGAGGTGCTGGACGTTTCCGGCTCCACCGTCCTTATCAGCTCGGCGCCACCCGGCTCGAGGTGCGCTGCGAGCGCGACGATGAGCGCGAACCACTGCCCCCGCACGAAGGTCGTGTGGGCGGCAAAGCTGACCCGCACCGGTGCTCCACTCGCGTGCTCCACCACGCGCTCGCCGTAGACCTCGTTCCTCCGCACCAGCTCCGCCCACTGCGCCTCGCCGGTCATGGGGTCCTCGTCTCTGGCCGTGCGAGCGACCCGAGCTCCGATCACGTCCTCCTTGGCGTATCGGAACAGAACGAGCGCGGCTGCGTTGACCTTCACGTAACGACGACGCTGGTCTACCAGTGCCATGGGCACACGCGATTGCTCGAACACGGACCACACGGTTGTGCGGTCCAGACCGCCTGGACTAGTCGACACTTGATCTGCCCCCGGAATCATCGGCGCTGCTGCTTGCGCTCTGAGGTTAGCCGACGGCCGGACCGGCAGGGGGTCCGGAGGTCCGGGGTCGTCTATGGCATCTGCGCTCGCGCCTGCTGATCGAGCGGGGCGAAGTACAGGCTGCCCCATCCGGAGGCCTCGTCGAACCCCGGTCCGGCGGTGCAACACGCCAGTGGCTTACGATTCGTGTGGGGAATGTAGGGTCCCAGATCGTTGCTGCCGGCCGTCACGTCGTAGAAGACCGTCGCTCGGGTTGCGGCGTTCGCTGCCAGTGAATAGATCAGCGGGTTCACGAACCCGAGGTCGCTCTGGCCGTGCTGGTGTAGATCCTGGTTGATCAGCGCGAGGCCGGCCACCACCATCGGCGCCGCGGCGCTCGTCCCGCCGGCTCCTTGCCAGCCCGGAGGGCTGCACCCCTCCTTTGTCGTGCAGTAGATCGCGTACGCGGGGGCGACGTCCGCCATCGCGGAGATGTCGGGAACCGCACGCATGCTCCCGGTCACGACGCCGTCCTGATAAGGGGGGCGGGCGAAGATCGTGCTGAATCCACCACCACCGGAAGCCGCTTGACTGCTGCTGTCGTTCCAGACCGGCTGCGCCACGATTGTGTTGGCCTTGCTGAGGACCAACTGCGTCCCGCCAACCGAGGTGACCCATTGCGAGGTTCCTGGATAGTCGGTCGCGAGCTTGTGCAACGGGTCGCCGTTGTCGCCGGCGCAATCCGAGGAGCCAAGATCGCCCGACCCCGATGCGACGGTCATTCCGCTTGCCGCCGCAACCTGGAAGACGCGGTCCGTCGCGATGACTCCCGCGTGACCCAACGCCGCGAGCACGTCCGGCTCGCACTCGCCGAGGGAGGACGAGAGCAGCTGTGCCCGGTGCGGGGCGGTGATCGCCGCGTGGAAGAGGTTGAACAGCGAGGCATCGGTGCTGCCGGTCGACTCGTAGTCCTGAATCCCGCTCAGCCCTGGGGCGACGGCGTCGAGCAACTCGAGGTCGAGCGTCGGCTCCCCACCCGTCTCGAGCGAACCCTTGAACCCGACGCGATGAATCGTGATCGGCGGAAGGCGCAGGTGGAAGCATGCCGCGAACGTCCTCAGATCTGACGACTTGAAGGCATGAATCTCGACCACGGCCACGGTCTCTCCCCGGCCGTCGAGCCCGGCGCCGTAGAGCGGATCTAGGCCGTACGCCGTCCGGTACTGGTTGGGCGTGAACGCGCCGCTGCGGAGCGCCCCGCGGCAACCGGCCCGGGTGCCCGTGGCCCGAGCGTAGAGCGAGGGCCGTTCGCCCGCAGCCACGTGCGCTTCCGGTGGCACGGCATGATCGGACGCTGGCTCCGATACGACCGGCTGGGTGTCGAGGCCCATCACGCCGAGCGCAAGCCCCCGCAACGGCGCCAGCAGCGACGACCCGGCCGACGCAACACCCGCGGCCGCCGTTGGCGCGATGTACTGCTGGCCGTCCACTGCTCGAAACCGCGCGAGAGGGGTCGCGAAGACGCGCTCCGCCAACGACACGTTCATGCTCGCGTTGACGAACATCCGGGTCGAGTCCTCGCGCACGCCGCGCGCACCGACTGACCGCAGGTAACGCACCACCGTCGCGCCGACCGACGTGCTCGCACCGAACCGCCGCGCCAGCGTCGCGACCGACTCGTAGTCGCCGTAGAGCGGCGAGCCCGGAGTCGAGACCGCGGTCGCGAACCGCCTCAGCCCCGCATCGTTGGCGGCCAACGGAATAACCAGATCCAGCGTGCGCGACGCCGGCGCCGGACCCAGCGTGGTCGCGCGCGCCTGCATCTCGACTCCTCGCGCAGACAGGGCGCTGGGAAACGCCAACAGCAGCACGGCTGCAACGGTCGAAACGATGCCGGCCAACAGCACAGGCCCCAACTCAGACGCTGCCGTACCCTTGCTCACCCTGCACCTCCGCTCTCGGGAGCAGGGGCGATCCCGGCGCCCCTCGGTTCAGCAAACTCTTCCACGGCAGCGTAGGAGCGCGCCCTTGCGAGTCATCACCCGATCGGGGTGAGATTGGACGTCACTGGTGCTCGCGCGCGCCGCCGCGTGGCGATACCCTCGATCGGTGCCCAACGGCTCTCACGCCGTCGGATTCGATCTGCTGCCGCTGTTGTACACGGCGCTCCTGTTCGCGTCAGCGCTGTTCGTGCCGGCGCTGATCAGCCGCTTCGTCTCGCCGCGGCGACCGCCGGGCCCGGGCCCGGGCCCGGGCGCGGGCGAGGACGACGGCGGGGGCGGGCCGCCGCCGCCTATCCCGCCCAAGCCCCCGCGCGGTGGGTTGCCGCTCGAGGTCTCGCGGCCGGCACGGATCAGGCTGCGCGACGCCCGTCGCCTGGCCCAGCGGCTCCCGGCCCGCACGCGCAGAGCTGCGCGGGAGCCGGTGCGTAGCCCCGCCCGCCACCGCTAACCGTCGCCATCACCCCGGCAGGATCGGAACCGTCTGATCGTCCGAGCCAGCTGAAACCATCCCCGAGCTCGACCAAGAGCAACACCATTTGCCCGGAACGGCCGCGCTCGATTACTGACGCGGCCGTTCTGGTCCTCAACCCGTACCGTTTATCCGGGGCGACGAGCTATTGGGAAGACGAGCCGAAGTGTTGAGCGATCCTCTCCGCGTACCAATGCGGCCACGGGGATTGCGGATCTGCGGCCGTGTACTGCTTGTCCAGCGAGACCAGCAGCCAGACCAGCTCGCTGCGCACGGGCGTCGTGCCCAGGACCTGCGGAAGCTCGGACAGGTTGACTAGCCAATCCGCATACCACGAGGCCCAGTCCGGATCTTCGCCGTCCACGATCCGGTACACGGTGTGGTGCGTCTCGCCGGCCTCGTGAAGGAGGTCGGCAATACGCGCCGAGGGATCATCGTTCATCTAACCAGTGTGGCGGAAGCGGGCCTTGCGCAGCCGGGCCACCTGGTCCCGGCGACGCCGTCGTGTGCGCATGAACCGATTTGGCGGCGAGCTGGGTCTGACGGGTGTGACCCACAGACAGGAAGGAATATTGATGAACCTAGCGACCACTGCGTCTGAAAGGACGAGCACGGGCGCCCCGATGGCTCCGACCGGCGTGGACGGCCTGGAGCGCGCGACCTTCGCCGCCGGGTGTTTCTGGGGAGTCGAAGCGTCGTTCCGCGAGATCGAGGGTGTCGTGAAGACGAGCGTCGGCTATACCGGAGGACGGACGGCCGATCCGAGCTACGAGCAGGTGTGCTCAGGAGCCACGGGCCACGCCGAGTCGGTTGAGGTGTGGTTTGACCCCACCGTGCTGTCGTACGGTGAGCTGCTGAACGCGTTCTGGTCGATACACGACCCGACGACGCCGGACCGCCAAGCCTGGGACTTCGGTACTCAGTACCGGTCGGCGGTCTTCTTCCACGATCCGGAGCAGGAGCGACTCGCGATCGCGTCTCGCGATCAGCACCAGGAGACGCGCCGTCGGCCGATCGTGACCGAGATCGTCCCCGCCTCGACGTTCTATGACGCCGAGGAGTACCACCAGCGGTACTTCGAGAAGCACGGCGGCGCGGCCTGCGCCACCACGCTCCGGTAGCGAACGCGTCAGCCCTCCTCGAGCTGAAGGTACGGCTCGAGGAGGGAGCGCAGCTGCATCCGGCCGCGGTGAAGGCGGCTCTTGAACGCCGCCTGCCCGACCCCCGCGATCTCGGCGGCGTCCTGCGTCGATAGGCCCTCGAGATCGCGTAAGACAACGGCCGCCCGCCAATTCGTCGGAAGCTGGTCGAGCGCGCGCTCCAGGGTCTGCTCGAATTCACGGTCGAGCGTCTGCGCCTCGGGCCCAAGGCCGCGTGACTCCGGAAGTGATGCGATCGCGTCATCGCCTTCGGAGTCCGGTTCGGCCCGGCGTGGCCCGCGGCGTGAGAGGCGCCGCTGCGCTTCGTTGAAGGCGATCCGATAGAGCCAGGTCGAGAGCCGGGCGCGTTCCTCGAACCCCGGCAGCCCGCGCCAAGCACGCACGAACACCTCCTGCGCAACCTCGTCCGCCTCACCCGCGTCGAGGCCGAACCGCCGAAGCGCGGCGAAGACCGGGGCGGCGTGCATCTTGACCAGCTCCGCGAACGCGTCCTGGTCGCCGGTACGGGCCTTCCGAATCAGCTCACGCTCGGAGGCCCGGCTCACGCGACGGTTATACCCCCTGGCCGGCGGGCGACGCCGAGGGGCGACGCCCGCCGGACACTCGTAGCGCTACTGCTCGTCGAGCTCGAGCGAGCAGGAGTTGATGCAGTAGCGCTCCCCGGTCACACCGGGACCGTCGGGGAAAACGTGACCGAGGTGCCCACCGCACGCTGCGCAGTTCACCTCGATGCGGTGCATGCCGAAGCTGTAGTCGTCGAGCAGCTCGACCTTGGCCCGGTCGGCCGGCTCGGTGAAGCTGGGCCAGCCCGTCCCGGAGTCGAACTTGGTCGTCGACGAGAACAGTTCCTCGCCGCATCCCGCGCAGCGATACACGCCGCTGCGCTTCTCGTGCACGTAGCGGCCCGTGAACGGGCGCTCGGTGCCCTTGTCCCGCAGCACCTCGTACTGCTCGGGGGAGAGCGTCTCTCGCCACTCGCGCTCGCTCTTCCCGACCTTGGGACGATCGGCCTGGTTCTGAGTATCGATGTGATTGGTCATACAGATTTGACCCGCGGTACCCGACAAATGGTTCAAGCGGAGCTCCCAGGCTCCTGGATCCGGAGCCGTACTGACGCGGCAAGCTGTCCGGCGTCCACACCACTTGGCGGCGCGAGGCCATGAAGCACCCTGATCAGCTCCCGCAGACCGGCGAGCAACCGCCGGCATTCCTGGCACTCACCCACATGGCGCTCCAGACGCCGGCGCGGCCGGGAGCCCAGCTCCTCGTCCAGATAATCGGACATGTGCGGCGGTGCCCAGCGATGGTCCAACCAGAAGCGCGCTCGATCAACCAGCCTGCTCACGGTGTCTGAGACCCGATCGACCGCCGAAAAGGTTCGCGCGCTTCGAGCCAAGCTGCTGCTTGTCGTGGCCGAGCGCCGCAGTCGCTGATCGCCCGGTCCAGGCGCACGCCGCTCGTGCGCGCTCGCGCCAGCGCTGAATCTACTCGAGCGATCCTCGAATCTGGACGGTGCTCAAGGCTTGCAGAGCACATGAAAAAGCTCACATAGAGGCTCCCCCACGTGTACGATCGCTGCCGGCGGCTCAAGCGGCTCGGGGTGAAGCGGTTGTACAACTGGTGGGTCTTCATTCACATCGTGGGTGTGCTCGGTTTCGTGCTGGCGCATGGGGCCAGCACTTGGATGGCGCTCGCGGTCCGCAAAGAGCGCGAGCCCGAGCGGCTTCGGACCCTGCTCGATCTCTCGGCATCCGCCAGCATGGCGTTCTACGTCTCGACCTTCCTCCTGCTGCTGGGCGGAGTCGCCGCCGGGTTCGACGGGCACTGGTGGAGCCAGCAGGCCTGGATCAGCGTGGCCCTCGGCGTGTTTCTCGCCGAGATGGTCATGATGTGGGCCGTCACCAGGCCGTACTACCGCCGGCTGCGCCGGGCGATGGCGATCGAACAGGGCGGAGGGACGGCGGTCGGTCCCAGAGAGATCGAGCAGTTGGTCGACTCGCCGGTGCCGATGTTGACTCTGTGGGTGGGGACCGTGGGACTCCTGTTCATCGCCTACCTGATGATCCTGCAGCCGTTCTGAGTCCCGCGGACATGGACGACCTGCTCCTTTTTCAAACCATCCTCGTCGGCACCGACGGTTCCTCAACCGCGCGGATCGCCGAGGACGTCGCCACGATGCTCGCCCGGGCTACCGGAGGCCAGGTTCTCGTAGTCTCGGCATTCGACGGGAACGCGGACTCGAAGCTGGCGGCCGAGGAGGCGGTCAAAGAAGCTCGCCGCGGCGTAGACGCTGCCGGCGTCGATTCGTGGAGCGAGGTGGTGCAGGGAGAACCGGCGGTAGCACTGGTCGAGTTCGCCGACCATGTCAATGCCGAGCTGATCGTGATCGGGGACATCGGGATGGGAGGGGGAAGACGGCTGCGGCTGGGCGGGGTTCCGGACCGGATCTCGCATTCGGCACCGTGCAGCGTCCTGATCGTCCGGACCGGAAACGGCACGCGTGAACCGGTCGCCGCCGAGCCGCCAGCCGTTCGGTACCGCTCCGTCCTGATCGCGACCGACGGCTCGCCCACGGCGTCCCACGCCGCCCACCTTGGCGCTGCGCTCGGCAGGGCGCTGGGCGCGAGCATCACGCTCGCCCACGTCGGGGATGAGCTCATGGGCCGGATCGTGCTCAAGGACACGGCGGAGCGCCTAGGAGAGCCTGATCTCGCGCAGCAGATCGCAGGCGGCGAACCGGGGAAGACCATCGCCCGGTTGGCCGATCAGCTCGGCAGCGATCTGGTCGTCGTGGGCAATAAGGGGGTCGCCGGCGCGCGGCGCGTGCTCGGCTCGGTGCCGAACACGGTCTCGCACAACGCCGACTGCGATGTTCTGATCGTTCACACTGTCGGGCGCTCGCTGGCTGACCTGAAGCCGGGCGAGGGCGCGATCGTCGAGGAGAAGGGCCGAAAGGTCGCCGGCTACCGAGACCCCTCCGGCCAGCTCACCGTGCTCTCGAAGAAGTGCACGCACCTCGGCTGCTCGGTGCAGTGGAACCCTACGCTAGAGACGTGGGATTGCCCCTGCCACGGCTCGCGCTTCCACGCCGAGGGCAAGGTCGTCAACGGGCCGGCCCAACGCGACCTCGAGAGGATCCAAGAGTAGGCCCGCACGTAACCAGCGACCGCGCCCGGTCCACCTCACTCCACCGCGGACGTGGGCTCGCCGGAGGCCTTCTCAGGAGACGGTCAGCGGCGTAAGCTCGAATCTCTGGCCGGGGTGGATGCTTGATCTTGAGATGACACCGCTGACGTTGACAGCCATCAGATCGCGCCTCAACAACACGTACACGGGGTACAGCATCGGGTGCGCCGCCGTGTGGGCGGCCCTGCTCGCGACGGGCCGCGGCCTGCTGGACGCCAAGAATTGGGACATGCTTCGGCTCGGTGCTGCGGGCTGGTGGGCGGGATGGCTCTCGGCCACGATCGCCCGGGTCGGCTACCCGCCGCCCCGGAAGCTGACGGAGTCGGCCCATAGGCGACTCGAAAAGGTGTCACTCGTGCTGGTCCTCCTCGGGTTCGTCAACTTCCTCCGGCTGCTGATCACGGGCAGGCGCCGGGCGGGCGGGACTGCGGACGGATCCAGCTGACGCGGCCATGCCGCGCGGGTGGCTCCGGTGTCAGCCGTCCCGGGCCACGGCCCGCTCGCGCAGACAGACCGTCTCCGGCCTCGGCTGAGTTGCGCGTGCGGCGCTGAGCAACATGAGCTTGTCGGCCCGCGACAGGCGTTTGACGCGTGCCTCCTCGCGGCGCGCGGCCGTCCGGTCGGGCATCGGTATCGCATGCGCGAGCTCGACGGGAAGCCGGCTGGCCGTGTAGCGACTCGCAGTGCCGGCTCGATGGCACGCAAGTCTGCGCTCGAGATCGATCGTCCAACCCGTGTAAAGCGAGCCGTCGCTGCAGCGCAGCAGATACACCCACGCCTTGGACATCGGTCTATAGCTTCGCTGCGGTGAGGGCAGGGCCCTGCTCGCCCGGTTCTGACGTGGGGTTGTGGGTGAGACCGGCCGGCTCGCGGGCTGCGATTACCGTGAGCCGGCCGGCAGCGCTCGGGGGGCTAGGCGAGGCCGAGCTGATGCTGCTGAAGAGCGGTGTCATAGAAGGCGGCGATGACGATGAGCCGGTCGCCGTCCCACTTGGTGGTCTGCCCGAACTCGAGGTCGAACGCCTTCCCTGTCGGGGGGATGACCTTGCCGTCGGGGAGGGTCATCTCGCCGCTGAAGGTTCCGGTGGCGTTGGTGACGACGGTGATCCAGTCTCCGCTTCCGAACTGGATGGGGTAGGGCGTATTCACGTGCATGTCGGGGAAGCTCCGGAGGAACTGCTGCATCGCCGCGGAGTGTGCTTTCGAGCCGTAGATCGGCTCTGGGCTCCCGGGGATGTAAGCGATCATGTCTGGGTGGTGGACGCTGTCGACGGTTTCCCAGTCGCGAGCGTTGAAGGCGTTGTCGCCCTTGGCCATGAGCTCGAGAAGACGTGCGGTGCGACTGTCGTTGTGGGTGGCTGTAGCCGCGTCGCGGGCAACGTCATGCAGCGAGGCGAGCGCGCGCTCGACCGGGTCCGTGTCGCCCATCAGAACCTGCGCGTCCCTCATCTCAGAGATCCTCGACGTTCTGGCCGGTAAGGCACCGACGGCGCCGCCCGGCCAAGCCCAGGAGCTGCCGGTGCCCCTCAGCGACGCGGAGCTCCGCGTGCTGCGCTACCTCCCGACCAACCTCCCGGCGCCGGAGATCGCCTCCGAGCTGGTCGCGTCCGTCAACACGATCCGGACCCACACGCGCCGCATGTACGCCAAGCTCGGTGTCCACACGCGCGCGCAGGCCGTGGACCGGGCCCGCGAGCTGGGGCTGCTGGCTCCGACTCCGCGCCGCCGGTAGCGAAACCAGTCAGAGACCGTCTAGCGACCTTGGAATCAGAGACGGCCGATGCGCCAATGGGGCTCGGCCGCAAAACTCAGCACGCGCGATATCGCGCCGAGTTGCAGGGCGATTCCCTCGAGCGAGAGCAGGAGCTCGGAGTCCGGGGGAGTGGTCGCGCGACTTAGCAGTTCGAGCATCGCGACGATCTCCACCCCGTCGCCGATCGGCACCAGGACGGCCGAGCTGAGCCCCTCGGCGGCAGCCGCTCTAAGCAGGACGTCCTCAGCGGTGTGCAAGCTGACCAGGCAGGTCGGCGCGGTCTGACTTCGTGCCCGACCGAACCCAGTCGATGGACTCCGCCGGTGCTGCCAGGTCCGGGTCTCGAACGCGGTCAGCGCTTCGGCATCTCCCGTCCACATCGCTACGCATTTCATCCAAGGCCGAGGCTCGTCCGGACACCAAGCTACGGTCGCGTCCCATCCCCCTTTTGGGCCGAGCGTCTTGACCACGTGCTCGAGCACCGTGCGCCACTCCAGGACGCCGGCGAGCGAAGCTGATAGCGCCCGTTGCGAGGCCGCATCCCAGGCGAGCCTCAGGCCCACCGGCTCGCCCGGTGTGACCGGTTCGGCCGCGGAGCCTGGGACCGGTTCGGATGCGGAGACTGAGACCGCTTCCTCGTCGCCGGAATGTTGCGCTTGCGCGGGGTGAAGCGCCTCCCGACTCGCGCTGAGCTCAGCTCGAAGCGTCTCAACCGTCTGGCGCTGTGACTCCTGGTGCGCCGCGGCGACTGCCGCCTTGCGCTCGGCCCTCTCTGCGCCGGCGATCGCTTGCTCCGCGCGGGCTCGCTCCTCATCCAACGCTGCTGCGGCTCGCTCGGTGCGGGCCCGTTCCTCGACAAGCGCGGCTGCCGCTCGCTGGGCGCGCGCCCGCTCCTCGTCCAGCCCGGCTCCGGCTCGCTTCGCGCGCGCCCGCTCCTGGTCAAGCTCCTGGCGCACGTTCGCCAACTCGGCCTGAAGCACCTGCACCTCTTGGCGGTCAACGTCGAGCACAACCCACGGCGGGGCCGGGTCCTCGCGGCCCGACCGCAACCCGGACAGCACACCGGCCCGGAGCGCCCTCGCCCAGGCCTGCTCGCGCAACCGCGAACCCGGGCCAAGCAGGCCACGGCGTCGATCGCCTGCGTGCGGGCTCGGCGGGCCGCCATCGCGGCTGGGCTCTACCCCGGGTGTCTGAGGGTTCAGGTCCTGCACGGCAAGCTGCAAGCCATCGCGGTCGCGCGCTCAATCGTCCTGGTCGAACCGAGCAGCGCCAATCACTAGACGCACGCCATTGGAAGGTTCAACTCTCCTAACCGCCCCGTTCTGCAGAGGGGAAGCACGACTCTTCCCATCGGCATCCCGCCGCCCAAAAACACGACCGACGCTCCCGGATGGACGAATTGACAGGGTGGGACGGCCGAACGTGCCTGCGCCGGACGTGTCACCAGTCAGGCCGGCCGCTCGCGACGGCGTCTCGGCCGCCGGGATTCGCGTCGGGAAGCGCAAGTACCATCCGCATCCTGTCGGCCGTGGCCATGTATCGGCGCGTCCCGTTTCCTGGCTGCTCGACCGTGTGGATCAGGCCGCCATCCATTCGGGATAAGTCACACACTCTCGCTCTAGGGCAAAGTCGATTGCCCGCGCGGGTACACAGAGGCGCCGACGCTCGCGCGGCTGCCCTTTGTGCGCGAGAAGCAGCGTGACGACGGCGCGCGACGTGGCTGCTCCGTCACAGATGGGGCGGTCCGACCGGCCTCCCTGCGGGTCCTGGACGCTGCCCCGCGCGGCGCCGCCGAACAGATGTGATCACGCCGGGAGCGTAGGCTGCCCGCATGACGCTTCGTTGGCCCTCGACCTCATTTGGTGGCCTGTTGGTGCCGCCGTTCGCGCTCGCGGGTGGGAGTCTCATCGTTCTCGTCGTCGTCGTCATCATCTTCTTCGCCATCGCTTACGGCTATTACACGGTGAGGGGAAGCGGCATCAGCCAGACGCCTTACCGGCGGCCCGATGGCCCGCCGGAATCGCCGAGCGAACTCGCTCACGACATCACGCAAGAGGTCGGCAACTGGGAACGGGGCACCGAGGGCCACCACGGTCGCCACCGACCCGCGGCCGCTCGCGAACCGACCGACCCTCTCGTAGCCGAAGCACTCCGTCATTGGCGGCGGGGAGCGGCTCCGGTCGCACGGCTCGAGCCGCCGATCGGTCCGACAGATCACGTGACCGGTCCGGCCGACGCCACGACCGTCACGATCTATGTCGATCTGGCCTCCGAGCCGTGCCGCGGCGCCTGTCTGTTGCTGGTTGATCTGGCCCGGCGACGGCCATTGCGGATCGCCGTGCGACACCTACCTCTGGCTGATGTTCACGCGCTCGCTCTTCCTGCGGCCGAAAGCCTTGAGGCGGCTGGCGCCCAGGGAGCGTTCTTCGAGCTGTTGGACCGTCTCGCGCGCGCCGCGCCCACGGACGAAGCAACCCTGCTCGAAAGCGCAAGCGGATCTGTTCCCGATCCCGAGCGCCTGCTCGCCGAGGTGACCGATGGGCTCCACCGGGCTCGCGTGATCGAGCACATCGGTTACGCGACTGCGAGCGGCGTGTCCGCGATACCAGAGGTCTACATCGAGCGCGGGCATTACGCGGGCGTGGTGAGAAACGACGCGCTGAGTTACGCGCTCGACGAATACGCTTCGCCCTGAACCGATCAGGCCCTGATCGATCAGCGCCGGCGGGTCACTCATCCATTCCGCTTGTCGCCCACCTCTCGAAAGCCGCGACCCAGGCCGGCGGCCAGGCCCCATCGCAGGGCATCGTCCCGGCCTTGACCTGCTCCAGGATCGCCCCAGCGCCGACGCGGACATCGTCTTAGGACCACAGACCGAAAGCGAACGTCATCGACTTGCGGTCGCGTTCGCGGATGACAAGTCCGTCGACAGGCTCCTGCGCACGCTCACCGATGACGACCGCGTCAATGACATTACGCTCATGCTGCGGCCATGGCCCGCGCTCAGGGCCGGCCTCGCGGACATCAAGCTCTGAGCGATGCTCGCGCCGCCGACCTCCCCAAACGCCGAACTAACCGCGACCGTCGCAGATGATCGCATTCAGCTTCGCGCCCGAACGCGGCGAGCGATCGCTCGGCGACGCAGAAGGAGTACAGGTTCGGCTCTGCGACGCTGGCGCCGGACGAGTGCAATCGCCCGTCAGCGGACGCCGTCGAGATCACGCGGACGCGAAGGTGAGGCGTCGAGCCTGCTCACTGTCGTGTCCGCATGAACTCGATAGTTGGATGCGCCGCCGGTGCGGCGGGATCTGGGCAAGCGTACGTCGCCGAAGCAATCGCGTCTCGACTGCATCGCGGTAGGCGTCACCGGCAGCACCCGCAGCCGGGAGCGACCGCCAGCGTCCGCCGCTGAGGCGGCCGCGTGCCGCAGTTCCATCCTGTCTAAAGTGAGGCCCGGACGCGACGTCGTCCATTTATTACCGGCTCCTTCGTTACGATGACCATGTGGAGAGAGTCCAGGTGGTTTCGTGGCCGCGCCAGGTGGGCGGGGCCCGGTGCATCTGCTAAGAACCGTCGTCGTGGTATTGGCCGCCGGCGCCTTAGCTCTGGTGACAACGGCCTGCGGTGGCGCGGGCGGCAGCGCAGGCGTGGCCGCTCTCCGGGGCGATGCAGCGTCCGGATCCACCAAGGCGCAGACGCAGCTGTTGGCATTCTCGGTCTGCATGAGGAAGCACGGCGTACCTGACTTCCCTGACCCGATGAACGGCAAGCTGGTTATTAATGGCACGGTCGGTTCCCCGATCCAGCCGCAGTCGCCTCAATTCCAAGCCGCTCTGAAGGTTTGTCAGCACCCCGTGCCCCAGAGTTCGTCGGTCCAGCAGCGGCATGACGACTTAGAACTGCTCCGGGCCGCTCAGTGCATGCGGGCACACGGGTTCCCAGACTTCCCAGACCCCAGCTTCGACGCTGGAGGTGGGGAGAACATCTCGCTCCCCTCCAGCATGCTCGGAGAAGTTGGCACCCCGCGGTTCAAGGCGGCACGGAAACTTTGCGGCGACGTGGGCTTTCCAGGTTGATGGTGGCTTCTTCTGACGACACTTTTGCCTGGCACGTGTGGCACGAGTTCGATCGTCGGTAGGTCGGGCTGCTCGTGCGCTCGACTGCTGAATCGCCGGACGGATGCGGTGGTGTCACGCGCACGTTGGACGCCGATGCCGCTAGCCCAAAGCGGCAGTCAGACGGACCTGGTTTGGCGAGTCGCAGGTGCGCACTCATATGGGACGCCACGACCACAGCCGGAACGGCCACAGCCGTGACACGAGGCGCTCGCGCTGGCGAACCGGCCGACGAGGACGCGGGCCCCGACGCAGTGGGCGATGGTCGCGCACACGCGTCGACGAAGGTTCTGCGTCGGGGAGCGGCATCCCGCCGATCGGCGCTGGCGGCGTGGGCCGACCGTCCCCGGGACTCGGTCCCTGATCGTCTCCGTCGGCCGAGCCCGGGTCAGACCCCGGTCGCGCGAAGAGCACGAACCGCGAAAGCGCTGCAACCAGGATCCCCCACGGCAGCCCAAACAAGAGCAGCGGACCCGCGGTTTGCTCACCAAGGGGTGCGAGCACCGCCACAAGCGCTGGCAGCAACATGGCGAGGACAACCCCGGCGCTGCGTAGCCAGAACCTGGACCGGCGACGCCTCCGAACACGAAGGGCGGCGTCGGGCTCGACATAGACGAGAACGCCGATTGGGATGACCTCGACCAAGAGCACCATCACCACGGCCTTCATGCCGGAAAGCTACCACCACGAAACGCCACCGCCAGGATGCGAGAGTGGTGGATCGATCGAGCAGCAACGCTGATGCGTGGCTGCTGCTTGCCACGCGAGCGACGCTCTCAACGCCCGTCGCGCGGACGGTCGGCCCGTTGTCGCGCCACTACCCCCGACCGTTTGCAAAACCATCCGACTGCCCCTTTCCAAGAAGGCCAACAGCCGCGCCCGCGCTCGGCCACAGTGGTCGGTTGATCGAGCAGCAGCGCTGACGCCCGGCTGCCGCTTACCGGGGCGAGCCACGCTCAGCTCCAAAGGTTGTACGAGGCCAATTCCTCGATTCGCTCCGACTGCTGCACCTCCTAGGGCGATTCAGCACTCTGGCGCTCGCGGTGCGACCGCTGCTGCTCGATCAAGGCGACAGCGCCGCCTGCAGGCCGCGGCTGCGCTGAGCATCAGGGCTGTGCGGCGCGCGGGGACTTTTCAAAGATCGCTGCGAGGTGTCGTAGGATCGCCAACACGTGCGCGGGGTTCCAGCGACCGGGAGATTTGTGGCAGTGCTCGCGAGCGCCGGGCTTGCTGGTGCAGCCCTGGCGGCTTGCGGTAGCTCGGGTCCCGGGTCGCCGGCCATCAGCACGCACACGACGTCTGCCACCGACGCCGGCTTCACGGGGACGATCGCCGGGAACACTCAGGCGTGTATGCCGAAGTCAGCTCCGGTCACTGCCGGCGACCCACCGCCCGGCAGTTGCGTGATCGAGCTCGGGAGCGGAGGCCGCTACCAGTGCCCGATGTCGGTCGCCCAGAGCTTCGGAGCGGACGGAGGCGACGCCGCTACCAACAGCGCCTGCAAGAAGGTCGCGCCGCCGAGAATTCCGGCGAGCTGGCGGCCGACGTTGCGACGGCTCGCCGCTGTCAAGGCCTGCCTGAAGCGCGCGGGGATCGTCGCCGTCGGCGGCGCGTTGGCCGGCTTCGAGAGCTACCCGGACACGCCCATCGGCGCGCTGCTCATGCCAGGTCCGACGCGGCCGACCTCGATCGCGTTCTACTCCTCCGACGCCAAAGCGAGCCAGGCGTATGCCCGCGTTCGCGACAACGTCGCCGAGGAGGACGGGACGATGATCCGGCACGGTCAGCTGCTGATCGTCTGGGGTTCGCACCCAATCGCAACAGTGCACACCAGTGAAGAGCGCTGCGCCCTGCACCCTTAGCTGTGTCGTTCTGCTGCTGAAGTGCGACTGTCGGGTTGGGCTAGGAGCATCGGCGCCGACGCGCGCGTGCCACCGCCGCATCCACCGGGCAACGCGGAAGCCAGCGCGAATGAGCAGCAGCGGCCCACGTGATCGACCGCTCACCCAGAGCGCCTCTGCTACTGCAAGCTCAGTCGTCTTCGAGGTGGTCGCGTCAGCAAGCAGAAGTGAGTGCAAGCTCGATGCGTCACTGTCCCTCCCGCGTATTGCATGGTGTCGCCCGACCGCCACAAGGTGGTCGCGAAGGACGACCAGCAGCATCTCCAGCCTGTTCGCGTTCCAAGCGTGTGCATAGGCACAAACGCGCCGGCCGTGACCGGAGCCAGCGAACCGGACGCAACGCAGTCGCGTGAATTCGAACCGCTCCGTGTAGAAGCGAGCCGCGGGTCCGTCGATGCTGCTTTGTCGCCAGCGGGGCAGTCTTGACGAGACTGCTGGTTCAGGCGTGATCCGGCAGTGGCGACCGCTGCTCTCGAACCCGTGATGGGATCGGGCGCGAGCCCTGCTCTGATTCCGCGACGGGCATCTCAGGCGTGATGCCAACTGGCCCGCATCGCGCGGAAGCACGTCTGCGGATGACGATCGCTTCCATGCTTTACGTCGCCACGGACCGCACGATCGAAATGGCGACGTTCCGATCGTCCGGATCTGTCCGCGAGGATCCCGCACCGCTTTTTTGAGTTCGCCCGAGACGCGTCGGTCGGTCGCCACCCTTCGTTAACGCGGGCCGGCGGCGGCCCTCCGAGCCGCGGCGTCCAAGCGTGTGCTTGGCTTGGCCGTATTCCGGAGAAGGCGGGGAGGCGCTGGCGCGTACGAACAGCTGCGGTACGAGGAGGGCCTGCGCGCCGGGAGCGCCGTGGGGTGTTTCCGCGGCCGCGTTGTGTGACGCTGCCGGTCTTGGGCGCTGTTGCGCTACGTACTGGTCAGACCTGCGACGAAGTGGCAGTACGTGGCTGGCTTGCTCGGCGGCGGGATGTTCGCGGTCCGTCTGGGTTCGCGACGAACGGCCGTGCGGACCTGACCGGGAGCGAGCCGCGACGCGCCTGGTCGACACCGTCGGGCAGCCAAGGCGTCGGCCGTGCGCTTGGTGACCTACCCGGCTGTACGGTCGACTGCGGTCGGTCCACGCCGGGCCCAACCTTCTTCTGGACTTGCCGTCCGCCGGACGGTTGGTACTTCGCGTACCAGATGGCCCGCTCGCTCCGCTCCCACCCAAAGACATGCTCGGGCGCCATCAGCTTGCCGCAAATTCTGCAGACATCGGGACCAACCGGGGACAAAGTTGCTGTTTGGAGGACGAAATCCCCAAGCCCGCCGGGAGACTCGAACTCCCAACCCCTTCATTACAAATGAAGTGCTCTGCCAGTTGAGCTAGGCGGGCGCAGCCGGGTCAGTGTCGCAGGCGGGCGCGGCCCCGGTCCGTGTGGCAGGCCCGGTCGCCGTCCCCTGGCGATCGTTACTGCGCCGGGGCGGGGCTACCCCGTGGCCGTGGTGGCGTGCTCGAGTGAGCCGTGGCCGTTGCTGGAAAAGTCGGTCTCGGCGTCGGGCGGGGCGGGCTCGGGCGCGGTGTTGAGGCGGCGCTCGAGCTCGCCCAGCACGAGCCCGAACAGGAGATGGCGCAGCACTGCCTGGGCGAAGGCTTTGCGGTTGCCTGCGAGGGCCGGCACGTCCTTGCGGGCTGGGTGCACGCGGTCGGAGACGACGGTGAGAGGCCAGGTTGCGAGGTGCTCGGTGAGCGCGACGAGCGGCCCGCGCAGGACCGGCGGGACGGGAAGGACGGGCGCGACGTTCGCGTAGATGGCGCCGAACACGGCGCCGCCGGTCATGTGCATGGCCAGTCCGGCCGGGTACCAGCCGTCGCCGCTCACGACCGCCTTGCCGAGCACCTCGACGTCGTCGTAGCTGCTCGAGAGCAGGACCTTGTCGAGGGGCTGCTCGAGCGCCCAGACGACCGCGGCCACGGCGCCGGAGACGGCTCCTCTGAGCGTTCGGGTGCGATCGACCGCGGTGACCAAGGACCGCAACTGTAACGGGCGCGGCCGGACCGGGTACGCCAATGTGCGATGGGTCACGAAGTGCTTCACAAGCGTTCGCGCGAGAGGGGCGTGAATCTCCCCGTCTATCTGATCGTCCGCGGGTTGCTGCAGCCGTTCTTCCACGTGTACTTCCGGATGACCCGGATCGGCCGGGAGCACATCCCGCGCAGCGGCCCGGTGATCATCGCGGCCAACCACCGCAGCTTCCTGGATCCGTTCGTGATCGGGACGATGGCCCGTCGGCCGATGTACTACGTGGCCAAGAAGGAGCTGTTCCGGCACCGCTTCCAGTCCTGGCTGCTGAACGCGCTGGGTGCGTTCCCGGTCGATCGGGGCGGGCACGATGAGGAGTCGGTCGAGACCGCCAAGGCAATCCTGCATCGCGGCGACATCGTGCTCATGTTCCCCGAGGGGACGCGGACCCGCCCAGGCTCGCTCGGCAAGCCCAAGCGCGGCGTCGGGCGCCTGGCGCTGGAGACCGGTGCCCCAGTGGTACCGGTGGCGGTGATCGGGACCGAGGCGGTCCGCCGAGGCTGGAGGATCCGTCCCCACCGGGTCCGCATCCGGGCCGGCAGGCCCCTGCGCTTCCCGACGGTCGAGCACGCCTCGCCGGCACTCGCCGGCGCGGTCACCGACCGCATCTGGCCGTGCGTGATGCTCCAGTGGGAGTGGCTCGGCGGCCTTCCCCCGATCCGTCGGGCGGCCATCATCGGCGCCGGGACGTGGGGCACGAGCCTGGCCTTGACCCTGGCCCGCGCCGGCTTGGAGGTCGACCTCGGATGCCGTACCCACGAGCAGGCGGCCACTGTCACCGGCACCCGGGCCAACGACGCCTACCTCCCCGGTCACGAGCTGCCCCAGTCCGTGCGGGTGATGCGCGCTTCCGAGCTCGAGCTGGCCACGCACGACCTCATCTGCCTGGCCGTGCCGGCGCGATCGCTCCCGAGCGTGATGGCCGCGCACGGGGAGCGGATCCCGCGGCGAGCCGGCGTGCTCGTGCTGTCCAAGGGACTCGTGCCGCCGCTGGGAACGCTCCCATCCGCGTTCGCGGCCGAGCGCTGCGCGGCGCGGGCGGTCGCTGCGCTCGGTGGCCCCGCGCATGCAGCCGAGGTGCTCGAGAACGGCGCCTCGGTGGTCGTGGCCACGCACGAGCGCGCGTTCGCGCGCCAGCTGGCCGATGTGCTCAGAGCGGCCGGCCTGGACGTGTCGATCACCGCCGATGTCACCGGCGTCGAGCTCGCCGGGTGTGCCAAGAACGCCGCCGCGCTGGCCGCGGCGGCGGCCGCCGCCGCCGGACCCAATGTGGCCGGCGCGGCCGCTGGCAAGGTGTTCGCGGAGGTCGACGCGCTCGCGCGCCGTCGGGGCGGCCGCCCCGAAACGTTCGCCGGTCTGGCGGGGGTGGGCGACCTGGTGGCGACGGTCGCATCGGCGGGCTCGCGCAACCGCCGCGCGGGCGAGTTGCTCGCGCAGGGCGTCCCGGGTGCCGAGATCTCTCAGGCGCTCGGACACACGGCCGAGGCGGTCGACTGCGTGCCGCTGCTGGCGAGCGTGGCCCGCACGGCGCGGGTCGAGACCCCGGCGCTGGACAGCCTCGCCGCCCTGGTCGAGGGCCGAATCGCGCCGGAGCGCTGGACGGCGACGGTCACCGATCCCGCGCGGCTACCGCGCAAAGGCACTGTCCGAGCGGCCTGAGCGCAGCTAGGCTCTTATGTGTGCTCGAGCCAGTTCCCAACGACAAGGCGGAGCTCGACGCGCAATTCACGGAGCTGTACCGAGCTCATCTGCGCGATGTCTACTCCTACAGCTACTACCGGGTCGGCAACCATCACGACGCCGAGGACCTCACGGAGCAGACATTCCTGCAGGCCTACCGGCACTTCGAGCGTGCTCTGCGGGAGTCCCACGGGCGCCCGCTACGCCCGTGGCTGATCCGGATCGCCCACAACCTAGCCGCCAACTTCTACCGGGATCGCTCACGCCGGCCCGAGTCGGCGATCGACGACGCCGACGCCGTCTCCGCGCCCCACACCACCGAGTCGCTGGTCGAAGGGCGTGAGGAGCTCAAGGCGATCCTCGCCGGCGTCCAGGAGCTCCCCGATGACCGCCGGGAGGCGCTGATCATGCGGTTCGCGCTGGGCATGGACAACCGCGAGATCGCGCGAGCGCTCGGCCGCTCCGACGGTGCGACCAAGGTCCTGCTGCATCGGGCCGTGCGTCAGCTGGAGGGGATCGTGTCCGGGACTAACGGCAACCTTCAGACCGCAGGCAAAGTCACGGAGGAGCCATGAGTGCGAGTGCGCCGGATTTCGAGTCGCTGTTGCGCGAGGCGCTGGCGCCAATCGAGCCGCCCGCTGATCTCGTCCAGCGCCTCGAGCAGA
Organism: uncultured Solirubrobacterales bacterium; assembly: GCA_963704385.1. Classification (GTDB taxonomy): domain Bacteria; phylum Actinomycetota; class Thermoleophilia; order Solirubrobacterales; family Solirubrobacteraceae; genus Palsa-465. Next base: position 630,337 of record OY969904.1, on the reverse strand, counting down.
CGCTGGTCAGCCTGACCGAGCTGGCCCAAGAGGAGCTCGACTCCTGGGAGCTGTCGGCGATGCGCGATCCCCGCAACTGGGTCCGTCCGGCGGCGGCCGCCGTGGTCGGTGTGAGCGCCGGTACGGCGCTCGTCGCCGTGCGGGTCAGAGCGCGCCACCGTGCCCGCCGCCAGCAATCCAAAAGCGTGCTCGAGCTGGCCGGCCGCACGCTGCGCGACGTCGCCGACGAGGCCAGGCGGATCCTGCCCGACCGCTAAGCGGCGGCAGGTTCGTGAACGGGTCCCGTGGCGGGCGCCCAAACGCTTACGAAGCCCTAGTGGGCCGCTGCTAGCGTCACCAGCGATGCCAGTCTGCTACCGCCATCCGTCGCGTGAGACCGGCGTCGCGTGCTCGTCGTGTGGGCGCCCGATCTGTCCTGACTGCATGACCCCGACGTCGGTCGGGATGCGCTGCCCGGAGTGCTCGCGCGACCGCACGAAGGTCAGGACGGTTCGCACGCGTCCGGGGGCACCGACCGTGACCCAGGCTCTGATCGTGATCAACGTGCTGGTGTTCCTGGCTGAGACGGCCACCGGCGCGCCACTGGGGGGCGGGGGCGGCGGCAGCGTGTGGAACAACACGGTGCTCTTCGGGCCGGCCATTTCGATCGAGCATCACTACTGGCTGCTGGTGACCAGCGGCTTCGTGCACGACGGGATCCTCCACATCGGCGTCAACATGCTCTCGCTGTACTGGATCGGGATGGTGCTCGAGCCGGCGATCGGCCACGTCAACTTTGCGGTCGTCTACTTCGTCTCGCTCCTGGCCGGCTCCTTCGGCGCGCTGCTGTTCCAGCCCGGCGTGCCGACGGTCGGGGCGTCGGGGGCCATCTTCGGGGTGTTCGGGGCGCTGATCGTCGTCGCCTACCACCGCGGGATTCCGATCTGGCAGAGCGGACTCGGGTTCGTGCTGGTCCTGAACCTGATCTTCTCGGTGACCTTCGCGGGTATCTCGATCGGCGGCCACCTGGGTGGGCTGGCCGCCGGGCTGATCTGTGGCGAGATCCTCGTACAGGGCACCGAGCGGCACCGGCTGCCGGCCCTGGCCTTGGCCGGGTGCGCGGTGGTGGGGGTGGTGAGCGTCGTCCTGGCCCTCGCAGTTGCGGGGAGCCACGGCCTCACGCCCAACGGCTTCACGCTGTAACTACGGGCGGTCGCGCGAGCCGTCCCAGAGCACCGAGTCGTACAGGCTGTGGATGGCCTCGAGCAACCGTGACGCCGAGAAGCCCAGGCGGACGTCGGCGGCGGCCGCCGCGCCCAGGCGCGCCAGCGCCTCGCGATCCGCGAGCAGCTCGGCCGCCACCCGGGCCAGCGCCCGTGGGTCCCCAGGGGGCACGAGCCGGACGGTCTGACCGTCGCGGATGATCTCGGGTAGGCCACCGTGAGCGCTGGCGATCACGGCGCAGCCGGCGGCGGCCGCCTCGATCGCCGAGCCGGGCAACGGGTCGGGCGCGGTCGACGGGACCACCACCAGGTCGGCCGCGCCGAGGACTGTCTCCACGTCATCCCGGAACCCGAGTAATCGCACGCGTTCGCTGACCCCGAGCGCGTCGGCGAGCGCGAGCACGCGGGCGGCCCGCTCCTCGGCCCCCGGCCACGAGTCAACCTCGTAGCGATAGTTGCTAGACGGAAGTTTTTGAGGGTCTGAGGCCCGATCGCCTGTGTTTGGGGGGGTCGGGTCTCTTTTTGGCGGTGTGATGTAGCCAAAGTTGGACCTTGTGTCCGTCCGATGTAGGGGCTATTCTGGTGGCGTGCCTCGCCGTGGTGGTCAAGCTCACGTAGCCACAATCAGGACGAAGGGCACGGGCGGGAGGGTGTACACGTCCTACCTGTTGCGCCGCTCCTACCGGGAAGGCGGGAAGGTCCGCCACGAGAACCTCGGGAACCTCTCGCACCTGCCGATCGACGTGATCGACGCGATCCGGAAGATGCTCGCGGGCCGGGTGCTGGTCGATCTCGACGAGCAGTTGGAGATCTCGAGTTCGCGGCCGCACGGGCATGTCGCCGCGGTGCTCGGCGTGCTGCGTGAGCTTGATGTGGAGCGGCTGCTCTCGCGGGAGCGTTCCCGCGAGCGGGATCTGGCGGTGGCGATGGTCTGCCAGCTGGTGATCGCGCCGTGCTCGAAGCTGTCGATGACCCGCCGCTTGTCACAGACCACGCTCGCGGATGAGCTCTCGCTGGCCGAGGTCAAGGAGGCCGAGCTGCTTCAAGCGATGGACTGGCTGCTCGAGCGCCAGGAGCGGATCGAGCGCACGCTGGCGCGTCGGCACCTCACCGACGACGGGTTCGTGCTCTACGACCTGTCCTCCAGTTATGTGGAGGGCCGCTGCTGTGAGCTGGCGGCGCTCGGTCATAACCGCGATGGCAAGCAGGGCAAGCTGCAGGTCAACTGGGGGCTGGTGTGTTCGGCCGAGGGCCGGCCGGTCTCGGTGCAAGTGCACCCAGGCAACACGGCCGACCCGACCACGGTCCCAGGCGTACTCGACAGTGTCAGAGAACGGTTCGGGATCGAGCGGGTGATCCTGGTTGGCGACCGAGCGATGATCACTGACGCGCACGCCGCCACGCTCAAGGAGCTCGGCGCCGGGTTCGTCTCGGCGCTCAAGACCGCCCAGATCCGCAAGCTGATCGGCACGGGCGAGCTGCAGCTGTCGCTGTTTGACGAGCGCAACCTGGCCGAGATCACCTCTGGGGAGTTCCCCGGCGAGCGCCTCGTGGTGTGCCGCAACCCGCACCTGGCCGCCGAGCGCGCCCGCAAACGCGAGGACCTGCTCGCCGCGACCGAGCGAGAGCTGGACAAGGTCACAGCGTCGGTCGCCAACCCCCGCGGCCGCCTACACCGAGCCGACGCGGGCAAGATCGGCGAGCGCGCCGGCCGCGTCACCAACAAGTACAAGGTCGCCAAGCACTTCGAGCTCGAGATCGCAGACGGCGTGTTCGCCTACCGGCGCAAGACCGAGCAGATCGCCCAAGAGGCCGCGCTCGACGGGATCTACGTGCTGCGCACCACCTGTCCCACCGAACAGCTCACCACCCAAGCCGTCGTGCGCGTCTACAAACAGCTGAAAATGGCCGAGCGCGCCTACCGCACGATCAAGGACGCGCTCGACGTCCGCCCGATCCGCCACCACCTCGAAGACCGCGTCGAAGCGCACTTCTTCCTATTCCTGCTCGCCTACTACGTGCTGTTCGAGCTGCAAGCCCGACTCGCGCCAATGCTGTTCACCGACGACACGCCCATCACACCCGCTGACCCCGTCGCGCCCGCCCGGCGCTCAGCCGCCGCGAACACCAAGGCCAGAAGCCACCGCACCCCCGACGGGCTGCCCGCCTACAACCTCACCGACCTCATCGCTGAACTCGGCACCATCTGCCGCAACCAACTACGCATCAGCGACAGCGAGCACACCATCCCCCGCCTGACCAACAGCAATCCAGTCCAGGCCAAAGCGCTCGCGCTACTCAACACCAACCTCGGCAAGTAGCCAAAGCCAAACCACCCCACAACACCCGAATCCCGCGCCAACACGCGGGATTCCCCACATCAACCCTAAAAACTTCCGACTAGAGCTCGACCGGCAATGCGACTCCCGGTGCCTCGGGCACCCGCTCCGGGTGGAGGATCCGGGCCATCAGCTCCAGACCGTCGATGACCCGGGGGCCGGGCCGCGAGAAGTACGCGGCCGCGTCGACGGCGACGACCTGACCGGCGCCGACCGACGCGAGCTCGTCGCGGTGCATCTCCGCTTCTCGGTAGGCGAGCTCGGCGTCCAGGCCGCAAGGCATCACGATCACGACATCGGGCTGGACGGCGCGGACCTCGTCCCAGCTGCGCTGCTCGGAGTGCTCGCCGGCGAAGCCGAGGACGTCCTCGCCGCCCGCGTACTCGATCAGCTGGGGGGTCCAGTGCCCAGCCGCATACGGCGGGTCGACCCACTCGAGCGCGGCCACGCGAGGGCGGCGGGCGCCGCGCACCGCGAGCCGTACCTTGTCGATCCTGGCCGACGCATCGCGCACGAGCGCGACGGCAGCGTCCTGGCAGTCCGTGGCCTGGGCGAGCGTGCGGGCGTCGCCGAGCACCTCCCCCAGCGTGCGCGGATCCAACGAGATCACGCGCGGGCGCGTGTCGATCTCCTCGGCCGCGGCCCGGACGTCGTCGTAGGAGACCGCGCACACCGAGCACAGCTCCTGGGTGACGATCAGCTCGGGCCTCAGGTCGTGCAACAGCTCGATATCGAGCTCGTAGATCGACTGGCCGGCGAGCGTTCGCTCCTTGACCGCGGCGTCGATCTCGGCGGAGCTCAAGCCCTGGGGCAGGACGTCGCGGGTCACCCGGGGCAGCTCGCAGGCAGCCGCCGGGTAGTCGCACTCATGGGTGACGGCGATGAGATCGTCGCCTAGCCCGAGGGCGAAGAGCATTTCCGTGGCCGATGGGACGAGGCTTACGATTCGCATCGATCGTGTTTGCGGGCGTGCGCCTGACGGGAACCTGTGGGATCAGCCGCGAACATCTCGAAAGGAGAAGATATGGCACAGCTGCTGGACGAGCAGGACATCGCGTCGAGGCTAGAGGACAGCCGATGGCACCGTGAGGGTGACGAGATCGTCCGCGAATGGCAACTCGAGGACTTCGCCGCGGCGATGGCCTTCGTCAACCGGGTCGCCGAGGCCGCGGAGGCCGCCAACCACCACCCTGACATCCTCGTCCACGGCTGGAACAAGGTCAGGCTCTCGCTGACCAACCACTCGGCCGGAGGACTGACGGACGCCGACTTCGAAATGGCCGCGAGGATCGACCAGCTCGACTCGACCGCGTGAGCGCGGTGACAATCTGATCACATCTCGTCAACGATCCGGACACGTCCGGGATCGCCCACGCTAAATAAGTTCTCACCGCCTGGGAGTCGACGAACAAAGGAGCTGGCGGTGAACGGTTCGCTTGAGTGGATTGGCGTCGTCGTGCGAAGAGGAGTCGTCGCACTCGCGTTGGGGGTGATGGGCGTGATTGCCGCGCTGCCAGCCGGGACGGCGGTGGCCGCCGCCACGGGCTGCCGGCTGGGCCCCGGGGGCTCGATCAGGCACGTGATCATCATCCAGTTCGACAACGTCCACCTCAACCAGGACAACCCGAACGTGCCGTCGGACATCGAGCAGATCCCCGCCCTGTACGACTTCATGAAGGACAACGGCACGCTGCTATCCAACGACCACACCGTGCTGATCTCCCACACCTCGGACGGCATCCTCAGTACCGCGACGGGCCTATATCCGAGTGAGTTCGGCGGCGGCGTTGGCAACACGTTCCCGTTCCTCGACCCGAAGCAGACGCGGACCGAGGGCGGCGACAGCTCCGCCGAGGTTCCCGGGACGAGCGCGACCTCGCTCTTCACCTACTGGACCGACCTGACCAACGCGACCGGCGACCCGCTCTACACGCTGATCAACCAGCCGGCCAGCGCCAGCGACCCGGAGGGCGTCAACACGCCGGCGCCGTGGGTGCCGTTCACGCGTGCCGGCTGCGACTTCGCCGGGGTCGGCTCCGCCGACATGGAGTTCGAGAACGACCTCGGCGACCTGGCCAACGTCTACGGCCCCGGCTCGGTCCAGTACCAGTTCGGCAACTGGTCCTACAACACCGCCTACGACCAGTACAACAACGCCGGCTCCAACCTCGGTGAGACCGACTACGAGGGCCTGGCAATCCACTGCTCGATCAAGGACAGCGAGCCGGGCGGCATCTGCTCGACGGCCAACGGAGGCGAGACGGACACGCTGCCGGACGAACCGGGCGGCTACCTCGGCTACAACGCGCTGTTCGGGGCCATCAACATCAACCCGTGGCTGACCGGCAAGCCGGATACGCAGCTCCCCGCCGGCTTCAATCAGTGCAGCCCGCCCACTCCGTGCACCCCACCACCGGACGGCCCGCCCGTCAACGGCAACTGGTACGCGCCGCCGGTCTACGACGTGTTCGCCCCGAACGCCCCGAACACCGGTCCGCACGCCGCCACGGTGAGCAACCTGTGGGCCGAGGGCGGCTCGTACCCGAACTACAACTCGGGGCCGCCGCAGAGCTACCAGCAGGGGCACACGACGACCTCCCAGATCCTCGACGAGACGGGCAGCCCCGGCTTCCCGGGCTTCGACGGAATGGAGGCCAACAACGCGCTTGGCTACACGGCCGCCATCCAGGAGGCCGGCGTCCCGGTCACCTACACGTACATTTCCGATGTCCACGACGACCAGTACTACGACAACCACGGCAACGCCTTCGGCCCCGGCGAGGCCGGTCACGAGGCGCAGCTGCGCGAGTACAACGCGGCTTTCACGGCGTTTTTCGCGCGCCTGAAGCGCGACCACATCACCAAGCACAACACGGTGTTCCTGGTCACCGTCGACGAGGGCGACCACTTCGACGGCGGCCCGCCGCTCAACCCAGGCTGCGACGGCGTGACCGTGGCGTGCGAGTACGACACAGCCGAGGCCGGCGGTGCCGCTTATGGGACCTCGGGATTCACGCGTAACGTCGGCGAGGTCGACGTCAACCTCACGAAGCTGATCGCCGGCGAGGGCGACACGACAAAGTTCGGGTTCGACGCCGACGACGCACCGGCCATCATCGTCCCCAACCAGAGCAGCCCTTCGGGCACGCCCCCGACGCAGGACTCGTCGACGGTCCGCGACCTCGAGCGCGCGTTCGGCTCCACCGACGAGTACAACCCGATCACCGGCCAGACGGTCCCGATCGCGGTCAACATGGCCGACCAGACCGAGGAGCAGATCCTCCACATGGCCAACTCGGACCCGAACAGGACGCCGACATTCACGCTGTTCGGCGACCCCGCGTTCTACCTCGAGGGCGAGTGCGACTACGTCGGCGCCGCTCAAGGCCAGACGCCCGGGCCGGTCACCAACGAGGGACCCGGCTGCCCGGCCCAGGACAACGGGTACGCCTGGAACCACGGCGACATCCAGCCCGAGATCGCCTCGACGTGGCAGGGTTGGGTGGGGCCGGGGGTCAAGAACCTCGGCGAGACAGGCGCGATCTGGACAGACCACACCGACGCGCGGCCCACGCTGCTGACGCTGCTCGGACTGCGCGACGATTACGCCTGGGACGGAGCTGCGATCGCCCCGATCATGGACACCCTGCCCTGGACGATCAAGGTGGATGAGCGCGACTACGACGCTCTGCGCGCGGTCTACAAGCAGCTCGATGCGCCGTTCGGAGACTTCGGCATGTCGACTCTCAATGCGGACACCAGCGCGCTGAAGAGCGGCAGCGACGCCAGTGACGGGACCTACGTCCTGATGGACTCTCAGCTCCAGACGTGCGAAGACCAGCGCGCTGCGCTGCTCCCGGCCATCCAGACCGTCCTCCAGGACGCGGAGACCGGGGTGGCGCCGCTGCGGCCGGGCGAGGCGCACCAGCTGATCGCCCACGCCGAGCAGCTGATCGGCGACGCCAGCGAGCTGGCGTCGCCGACGCCGCCGTCCGGCACGGTCTGCAGCTAGCCACGGGGGGATGCCGGCGCGCCGTGGCGCGCCGGCATCCCGGCCTGGCGCTGTCCGCATCGGCTGCTGCTACCGTTCGCGTGTCGCTGAATGAACGACGACCCACCCCGAAGTAGCGGCGCGACGAGAGAGGGCGCGGGCGCGCAGGCGGGCTCCGCGAACCGTGTGGGGACACTCCCCGGTTCGCCGGCTCGCGCGCAGCCGCCGCCGTGAACGCGCTGTTCATCATCCTGGCCGCGCTGCTAGTGCTGGTCAACGCGTTCTTCGTGATCGCGGAATACGCATTGGTGCGCTCGCGTCGCGAGCGACTGGAGGCGCTGGCTGACGAGGGTGCTCGTGGCGCCCGGCTGGCGCTGACCGAGATCGACGACATCGGCGATTACCTGTCGACGTGCCAGGTCGGCATCACGATCGCCTCGATCGCGATCGGCGCGCTCGGCGTGCCTGCGATCGCGCACGCGTTCGAGGGCCTGTTCGGGGGCCGGGCCGGCGACGCGCTCGCGGTGGCCGTGTCGGTGGTGATCTCCTACCTGCTGATCACCAGCGCGCAGAGCGTGGTCGGAGAGATCGTCCCCAAGCTGTACACGATCCAGCACGCCGAGGGGCTGGCGCGCCGGATCGCCCGCCCGCTGCGTTTCTTCCGGATCCTGTTCCACCCCTTCATCATCGTCCTGAACGCGTCGTCCAACTCGATCCTGCGCATGCTCGGGACCGATCCTGACGCCGAGCCGGAGGGCGGCACGCCGGAAGAGCTCAAGCGCTTGATCGCCCACTCGACCACCGGGGGGCAGCTCGACATCGGCGAGGCGAGCATGCTCACCGGGGTCTTCCACCTGCACGAGCAGGAGGCGCGCAACGTGATGACACCGATTCCCGCCGTCGTCACCGTGGACCTGACCGAGACCGTGGAGGCAGCGCTGCGCCGGTGCGTCTCGACCGGGCACTCGAGGCTGGTGGTGACCGAGGACGAGAACCCGGACCGGGTCAAGGGGATCGTCCACGTCAACCAGCTGGTCAAGTTGATGATGAACGAGGGAATGGAGGCGCACTTCCAGGGCCTCGTACGCGAGGCGCCGATCGTCCCCGAGACCAAGCCTCTTGACGACCTGCTGGCCGACCTCCAGCGCGAACGGACCGAGCTGGCGATCGTCATCGACGAGTACGGGCGTACGGCCGGCATCGTGACGATCGAGGACATCATCGAGGAGGTGGTTGGCGAGATCTCCGACGAGACCGACCCGGCGGGCGGCGCCGTCCGGCGGTTGGCCAACGGGGATTGGTTCGTGCGGGGGCACGTGGCGGTGTCCGATCTCGAGGACTACGGGCTCGAGCTTCCGGTCGACACCGACGCGTACAACTCGGTGGGCGGATTCGTGTTCGCCACCCTCGGCCGGCTGCCGAAACGGGGCGACACGATCTCCGCCAACGGCTACTCGATCAGGGTCGAGTCCGTGCGCCAGAACCGGATCGAAGCGGTGAGGATCAGGCAGCGCCGAGCGACCGCGCCTCACTGAGCGGCCGCTCGGCCACTAGCCCGAGCTCGCGCCATTCGTTACATTTCCGTCACGGCAACGCCGGAGAGCTGCGTCTCCCCGGCGGTTGAGAGGAGAGATGAAGCCGGCCCCCCGGGGCCGGCTTCGCCATCAAAGGGCGCGAGCGGCGAGCCGTATCGACGGCCGGCGCAAAAAAGAAGCCGGCCCGCTGGGGGCCGGCTTCGTGCTTCTGGGGAGGAGGTGCTGCTATGAGGTACGTCGCACGACAAGTGTCGGCTCGTGACCTCAACGGTCCTTAAATAGTTCGTCGGGATTGGTGAATGGATCAGCCGTAGGCGTAAAAGCCCCGGCCGGCCTTGCGTCCGAGCGCGCCCTCGTTGACCAGCTCGATCAGAGGGCCGGGGACCTCCACACCGATCGACTCGCCGATCGCCAGGGCCACGTCCAGCCCGACGAAGTCGAGCAGCGCGATCGGTCCCATGGGCATTCCGGCCCCGAGGGTCATGCAACGGTCGACGTCCTCGGCTGACACGCCCGTCTCCGACATGAGCTCGACCGCTGTGAACAGATACGGGAACAGAAGGCGGTTGACGACGAAGCCGGGGACATCCGGGACCTCGACCGGGGTCTTGCCCAACCCCTCGCACAGGGCGCGGGCGCGCTCGCGGGTCTCAGCTGTCGCCTCGGGCGGGAACGCGAGCTCCACCAGCTTCATCCGCGGCACCGGGTTGAACGGGTGAAACCCGACGAACCGATCCGGGTGCCCGCTGACCTGCGCTAGCTCGGCGATCGACAGCGAGGACGTGGTCGTGGCCAGCACTGCGTCCGCACCCGCCCGCCGAGCCAGCTCGCCCAGATCGGCCAGGACCTCGCTCTTGCTGCCGTGATGCTCGACCACGGCCTCGAGCAGAAAGGTCGCGTCGGCCAGCGCATCGAGATCGGTGACGACCTTGACCCGGTCGGGATTGGCCTCACCGTTGAGCAGCTTGGAGCAGGTCTTGGAGATGGCCGCATGGGCGCGCTGCTTGGAGTCGTCCGACCGGGCCCACAGCAGCACCTCGCCATGCTGGGCGGCGGTGGCGGCGAGCCCGCACGCGATCACGCCCGAGCCGGCGATTCCGAGTCTTTCCTGCACTGCATCTCCTCTGATCTGGCGACTAGCCAGGGGCGGCGCTCCCTGGTCGCCGGGGTACAGTAGGGAATGATCAACTAATTAGCGCCGCCATGGCGGCGCGATTTCACTTGAGGTCGACAAGGAGCCAACGAATGCCGTCACAGAGCGGTCGCGAGGTAGTCATCGTCGAGGCAGCCCGAACTCCGATCGGACGCGGCCACCCCGAGAAGGGCTACTACAAGGACACGCATCCGAACGAGCTGCTCGGGGCGGCGTACCGGGCGGTGATCGAGCGAGCGGGCATCGATCCCGGACAGGTCGAGAACGTGATCGCGGGCTGCGTGGCCCAGTTCGGCCCTCAGGGCCTGCATGTGGGTCGCAACGCGTGGCTCCAGCAGGGCTTCCCGATCGAGACCTCGGCGACGACGATCGACCTCCAGTGCGGGTCCGCCCAGCAGGCTGTCAATCTGGCCGCAGCGCAGGTCGCCTGCGGAGTTCACGACGTGGTGATCGGCGGCGGGGTCGAGCACATGGGCAAGCTGCCGTTCGCGGCGACCGCCAAGACCCAGCAGGAGTTCGGCTACGCGTTCACGCCGGAGCTGATGGCCATTCACAACATCGTCGGTCAGGGCATGGGTGCCGAGCTGATCGCCGAGGAGTACGAGATCGCGCGACCTGAGCTCGACGAGCTGGCCCTGCGCTCGCACCAGCTCGCCCATCGCGCCACCGAGGAGGGGCGCTTTGAGCGGGAGATGATCCCGATGCGGGTCAACGGCAGCACCTACGTCACCGACCAGGGGATCCGTCCGGACACGAGCCTCGAGGTCCTCAGCCAGCTCAAGACGGTGTTCAAGGAGGACGGCGTGATCACCGCGGGCAACTCCTCGCAGATCTCCGACGGAGCAGCCGCGGTGCTGCTGATGAGCGCCGAGAAGGCCGAGGAGCTCGGCCTGCGGGCGCGGGCCAGGATCCTCGACCAGACGACCGTCGGGTGCGACCCGGTGAAGATGCTCGAGGGCCCCATCCCGGCGACCAGGAAGCTACTCGAGCGAAACGAGATGACGATCAATGACATCGATCTGTTCGAGATCAACGAGGCCTTTGCTCCGGTCGTCGCGGCCTGGCGGCGCAAGCTCGAGCCGGACATGGATCGCGTCAACGTCAACGGCGGAGCCATGGCGCTCGGCCACCCGCTGGGATCGACGGGGGCGCGGTTGATCACCACCCTGTTGCACGAGCTCGAGCGCTCCGACAAGGAGGTCGGGCTCGTGACGATGTGTTGCGGTGGTGGTTTGGGAACCGGGACGATCATCCAGCGCGTCTGACGCCGTCCGGGATGGCTTTTGATGAATAGTTGGTGCTACGAGGTCTGACCCTGACCAGAGAGGACTGAGACATGGATTTGACGATTGGTGACACCGCCCCGGATTTCCAGGCCAACACGACCGAAGGTCCGATCAGCTTCCACGACTGGATCGGAGACTCGTGGGCGGTGCTGTTCTCGCACCCCAAGGACTTCACGCCGGTGTGCACGACCGAGCTCGGCTACATGGCCAGGATCAAGCCCGAATTCGACCGCCGCAACACGAAGATCATCGGCCTCTCGGTCGACTCGACCGGCGATCACGAGGGTTGGGCGCGGGACATCGAGGAGACCCAGGGATACGCCCCCAACTACCCGATCATCGGAGACGATGACTTCGAGGTCGCGAAGTTGTACGGGATGCTTCCGGCCGAGACCTCGGGCGAGGCCAAGTCCCGAACCCCGGCCGACAACCAGACCGTTCGCAACGTCTTCGTCATCGGTCCCGACAAGAAGATCAAGCTGATCCTCGTCTACCCGATGACCACCGGGCGCAACTTCGACGAGGTCGTCCGCGTGCTCGACTCGCTACAGCTGACCGCGAAGCACCGGGTATCCACGCCGGTCAACTGGAAGCAGGGCGAGGACGTGATCGTCGCCGGCTCCGTGTCGGACGACGAGGCGCGGGAGATCTTCGGCGGGTTCGAGGCCCCGAAGCCCTACATCCGGATCGTCCCGCAGCCGGAGTAGGCGGCCCGCGCCTGAGGGCGGGCTGGGAGCGTCCACTGCTCATCGAGGGGAGCGAGGGTGCCCTGCGCCGCAGCCAAGCGGCCTGGTCCAGGCGCTCCCCGGTGACTTCGGGCGCGTTTCACACGAGATACGTGTGTTTTGTCAGGCGAGTGCCCGTCTGTGGCCCACCCACCCACCGGCCCACCCACCCACCCACCAACGCACCACCCACCCGCCGCGCTCACCCGCGACCTGTGTCCGGCTCGGCGCGGTCGTTGCGGCCCGGCACCCCGCCCGGGAAGGCGCTACCCCGCCAGCTTCGCGATCTGATCCCCGCGGCGGACGGCGCCCGCACGCAGGACCCGCGCGTTGATGCCGCGGAGGTTGAGCTCACGGCCGGCGGGGGAGTTGACGAACTTCTGGGCGTCGAGACCGAAGCGGCGGAGGAACTTGCCGCAGCCGGTGTGGGGCGCCGCGCTGACCTCGATCACGGCTGAGCCCACGCTCAGGCGGGTGCCGGGCGGCACGTTGCCGTAGCAAATGTTCAGGTCGACGTAGAGCTGGTCGCCGGCAATCGCCCAGCGCTCGGGAGGGCCGGCGACGAGCGCGGCCACGCGGGAGTTCATCAGTGTGAGCTGCGTGGCTGGGTCGGGACCTTGGTCGTATTTGGTCAGCCAGTAATCACCGACGAGCCCGACCGCGGGGTCGAGGTAGCCCACCTCCAGGACCTCGCGCTGATCGCTCGCCGGCCGGCGGGCGATCAGGTTGACGGTGCCGTGGTCAAGCGGCGAGGCCCGGACGTGGGGCAGGCCTTTCTCGAGCTCCGGCATGGTCGCGCGGCGCCCCGCCGCCACCCGGGCACGATCGACTGTCATCACGGGCCGGTCTCCCACCTGAAGCCGACTGGGTCCGGTGTCGGCGGCAGGGGGCTCGAGGGCAGCCCCGGCGGTGGGTCGTCGACGTTGTAGGCGGCGGGCGCCAGGTCGTTGGGGGTGTCGGGGTGAAACAGAGAGGCCAGATACTGCGCCTGGCCGCGACCCGGTCCGAGTTCGAACTGGCCCCCGCCGTAGGCGCCGATGCCGTGCTCCGCGCAGTAGTCGTAGGCATCGCACAGGGCGGGCAGGCCGCCGAGGCGCGAGGGCTTGAGGTTGACCATCCGGGGTGGGAACGGGAGCGCCTCGATGTCGGCGATCGAGTGAATCGGCGCGTCCCAGGTGATCCGGTCGTGGACGCCGGCCAGGGCGACGCCGGTCTCGGGGGTGACCACGTCGGGATCCTCCAGCCAGGCCTCGGGGAAGGCCTCCACGACCCGGTGGTAGAGGAGCGGATCCGGGGCCTGGTCGACGATCGTGCCGCGGTAGAGGGCCTTGAAGTCGATCGAGTCGACCGCTCCGGTGGCCACCAGCGAGCTGATCAGCTCGGGCGTCCAGGAGCTGGTGGCGTCGAGCTTGAAGCGCAGGGTCGGGTAGTGGGCCAGTCGGCGTTCGATCGGCTCGATCGTCGCCGGCTCGCCCAGGCGCAGCGAGAGCACAAACCTCAGCGGACGCGGATCCCGGCCCAGCGCGTCGAACAGGGGGCGGTCGGCCTGGCGCAGCGCGAGGTCCAGCGCGGCGCTGTGAAACGTCCAGCGTCGGTACAGGCGGGAGACGTCGAAGCTCGGAGCGACCGGGAACAGGTCGAGCGAGTCGATCAGGGCGCAGAACTCGCCGAGCGTGTAGCGACCGCTGAGGTCGTGGACGGCTCCGGCCCGCTGGAAGGCGACGTGGTCCTCAGCCTGGTAGACGACGTCCTCGCCGACGCCCTCGAGGCCATCGCTGCGCAGGTGGACGACGGTGGTCAGCCGCTCGAATCCGCTCGAGACCTGGAGGTGCAGGCCCTCCAGCACGTAGTCCTCGACCTCGAGCGGCAGGTCGGCTAGGCGGTCGAAGGTGCTCACCCGGTTTCGGCCCCTTCGAGCCGGGCGACCAGGTCCTCGAGGCGCAGCTCCTCCAGCCCGCGCGAGACGGCGTCCAGCTCGACCGCGCAGTACTCGACGAGGTCGCGGCCCTCCTTGACCAGGTCGAGCGTCTCTCGCAGGCCAGCCTCGCCGGAATCCAGCCGCCGGATGATCTCCTCGATCCGGGCCACGGCCGATTCGTAGGTGCGCTCCTCGTTCACGACCCGGACTCCTCCGTCACCGAGGCCGGAAGCTCCTCGGTCACCGAGGCGGGGACGGTGCCGTCGTGGAAGCGCAGCCGGAGATCGTGCGCGGCCGTCGCCGCGGCCGCCGATCCGAGCGGCTCGCCGGCGCGATTCTCGACCAGCGCATACCCGCGGGCCAGGGTCCGATCGGGGTCGTGCGCGGCCAGGGCGAGGGCCAGGCGCTCCAGCTCGCTGCGGCGCTTGGCCGGGTCGGAGCTCTGCGCGCGGGCCGCGGTACGCCGGAGGACGAGCAGGTGCACGGAGGCCAGCGAGCGTCCCTCCTCGCCGGTGCGCCTGGCGCTGGCCCGGAGCTCGCGCAGCAGCTGGCGAAGGCGCCGGCGGTGGCGGGCGACGTGCTCGGTGGGAGCCCGGGACAGGTGGGCGAGCGCGCGGGCGCGCTCCAGCACGGCGCGGCGGCCGTGGCCCTGAATCCGCCGGGCGTGCGCGACCAGCTCGGACCGGGCGGCCCGGCAGTCGATGGGGACCGCCACCTCGGCGGCGTGGGTGGGCGTCGAGCAGGAGACCGCGGCCACGTCGTCGATCAGCGTCCGATCGGTGTGATGACCGACCGATGCGATCACCGGGACCCGGAGCAGGGCCACGGTGCGGCACAGCCCCTCGTCGCAGAACGCGAACAGGTCGGCCAGCGACCCGCCGCCGCGGGCCACGATCACCACCTCGACCTCCGGCGTTGCCGCGAGCTCGCGCAGCGCGCCGGCGATCCGCGGTGCCGCATGACGGTCCTGGACGGGCACGAAGGCCCACACCAGCCGCCCGGCCCAACCGCGCCGGCGAAGGCCGGCCAGGACATCGTCGCGAGCCTTGCCGCGCTCGCCCGTGACCACCCCGATCGTCCGGGGCAGCAGCGGCCGCCGCAGGAGCTTCTGGGGCTCGAACAGCCCGTCGGCGGCGAGCCGACGACGCAGGCGCTCGAGCTGGACGAGGAGATCGCCCTCACCGGCCACTCGCAGCTCCGAGACGGCGAAGCTGAAGGAGGGAGACGAGGTCGAGCTTCCGGGGTAGTAGTCGCAGCCCCCGCCGACGACGATCCGCAGCCCGTCCGACAGGGCGATCCCCAGCGCGTCGAAATCGGTTCGCCACATCGAGCACGGCAGGGCTCCGCGGGCGTCGCGCAGCTCGAAGTAGACCCGCGCGCGGCTGGCCCGAAAGCCCCAGACCTCCCCGACCAGCTGGACCTGCGCGAACTCCTGCAGGCGGCGCTTGAGCTGGGCGGCGTATGACCCGACCGGGTAGGGGCCCGGGAGGTCACTCTCGGGAAAGTCTGAGGTTGGCGCGGTGTCAGGCGCGTGGTTCACCCATCCGAGGCTATCGTCGGCGTGGGCGGAAACCGACGGGAGCTAGCTCGGCACTGCGGTGATGGGGGCGTCGGGGGACTCCTCGGCGAGCTCCGCTGCCAAGAGCACGGGGTCGACCGCCTCGAGCGGTCTGCGGCTGAAGTACCCGCTGAAGAACGGCCAGGAGGCGAACATCAGCACGATGCCGAGGATCAGGCCGCCGATCCCGACCAGGATCGGCGTCTGGATGCCGAGCAACGCGTGCGAGTAGTTGTTACCGGCCGTGTTGTAGTACTGGTACGCCCTGACCCCGATGTAGGCCATCATCACGCCGCCTACGAGGGGGATTAGCCCGGCGAAGAGGAAGTTACGGACGCCCTTGAACAGCTCCCGGCGGTAGTAGACCGCGCACGCCAGCCCGGTGAACCCGTAGTAGAAGCAGACCGAGAAGCCGAGGGCCGAGATCGTGTCTCCGAGCACGTTTTGGTTGGGGTTGAAGGCCAGCAGGGCAACGGTCCACACGATGGACAGTCCGCCCATCAGCACGGTCGAGAAGCTTGGCGTGAGGAAGCGCGGGTGGATGCGTCCGAAGGCCGACGGTATCGCGCCCCACTTCGCCATCGACAGCGTCGTCCGCGCTGTGGGGAGAATTGTCGTCTGCGTCGAGGCCGAGGCCGAGGTGAGCACGGCGATGATCAGCAGCTTGTTCAATGGGGAGCCGAACACGGGGCCGGCAAGCGCGTTCAGGACGTCGGCCGAGTTGTTGGCCAGGAAGGCGGTGCCGTGATACGCCTGCGCCGCGGCAGTGACAGCGACGTAGATGGCGAGGAGGATCAACGTCGATACCACCGCGGCCTTGCCCGGGCCGCGCCGGCGGTTACGCGACTCCTCGTTGACCGCCACCCCCGAGTCCCAGCCCCAATAGATGAAGATGCCGAGCAGAACAGCAGGAATCAGCGCCCCCCAACTGAGGTCGAACGGGTTGAACCACGACGCCGACACGTGAATCGAGTGCGGGGGGTTGTTCGCGTAGACCTTGATCAGCGCGATCACCGTGAACAACGCCAGGGTGAAGATCTCGATCGCCAGCAGGACCGTCTGCACCTCGGCCGAGAGCTCGATGCCGCGGTAACAGATCCACGTCATCAGCGCGATCCAGACGACAGAGCCGATGATGATCGCGACGTTGGTATGGGCCAGGTGGTGCAGGCTGAAGAGCTGGAAGGTGTAGCTGCTCGCGATCACCGCGAGCGAGGCCATGACGATGATGTCGGCCAAGAAGATGGCCCAGCCGTTGATCCACCCGAGCTGCGGACCGAAGGACCGGGTGACCCACGCGAACGTCGTGCCCGCGTCGGGGTCGGCGAGGTTGAAGTAGCGATAGCCGACCGACACGAACAGGATCGGGATGAAGGAGACGATCAGGACCGCCGGAGAGTGGGTCCCGACGCCCGCCACGGCCACGATGAAGCCCAGCGTCGCGGCCAGGCTGTAGGCGGGGGCCGTCGAGGCGATCGCGATGACGAGGTTCGAGACATAGCCCAGCGCGTTCGACTTGAGGCCTTTGGCCCCGGGTGCTGTTGGGTCTACGGGTACCCGGTCCTCGACGGGGACTGCTGCTGTCTCCATGCTTGGCCCTCTCTCCTTGTGACGACGCGCGCGCCTCCCCAGCGGCCCGGTACGTTAACACCCCGATGAGTGCTGTTGGGGGAAGGCCGTTGCAGGTGGCGATTCTGGGCGCTGCGGGGACGATCGCGCCCGCCATCGTCCGCGACCTGGCCTCCTCGCCCGAGGTGAGCCAGATGACGCTCCTCGACCTCGACGGTGGCCGAGCCGCCGAGGTCGCCGGAACCTACGGCGGAGGCAAGGCCGGCTCGCAACAGGTGGACGCGACCGACGTAGACGGGCTCGCGAGGGCCGTGGAAGAAGCCGACGTGCTCGTCAACTCGGCCTCGTATCGCATCAATCTCGAGGCCATGCGGGCCTGCCTGGAGGCGGGCTGTCACTACCTGGACCTCGGCGGGCTGTACTGGATGACGCACCGTCAGCTCGAGCTTTCGGCAGAGTTCGAGCGCGCCGGGCTGCTGGCCGTGCTCGGGATCGGCTCGAGCCCGGGCAAGACGAACCTGATGGCGCTGGCCGGCGTTCGGCATCTCGGACGCGGCACGCACGCGATCGAGTCGATCGAGGTCGCGGCCGCCGGACGCGACCCCGAGGCGGGCAACGACGACCGCCTGCGCCCGCCCTATGCGATCCAGACCCTCCTCGACGAGCTGACGATCGAGCCCGTGGTGCTCCGCGACCGCGCGGCGATCAGGGTGGAGCCGATGTCAGCCGGCGGCGCGGTGGACTTCGGCGACCCGATCGGAATCGCCGAGACGATCTTCACGCTTCACTCCGAGCTGGCCACCTTCGGCGAGAGCTTCCACTGCCGCAACGCGAGCTTCCGGCTGTCGTTGACGCCGGCTCTGCTAGAGCGGCTGGAGCAACTCGTGGGCGTTTCGGCCGAGGAGGTGGCGAGCGCCGCTCGGGCCGCCGTCCCCCAGTCCAACCGCACGGTGTCGGTGCACCTGGTCACCGTCACGGCGGACGGCGGAGGCGCGGGCGTCAAGGTGCGGGCGCGCAGCGAGCCGCACTTCGGACTCGGCGGCTCGGTGGTCTCGACCGCCGCGCCGGCGGCGGCCGCCGTCCGGCTCCTGGCCCGGGGCTCCCTGACCGCCGCCGGGGCTCTGGCACCGGAGCTGTGCATCGAGCCGCAGGAGATGTTCACGGAGCTGGAGGCCCGTGGGTGCAGCTTCACCGTGGAGCCGATCGCCGCGGTGGTAGATCAGCTCGATTCCGGCCCCTGACGCTCGCGCAGCCACTGAACCGTCTGGGCGATCCCGTCCTCCAGGTCCACGCGGGCCTCCCAGCCGAGCAGCCGCCGCGCCTTCTCGACCGAGGGCCAGCGGCGCTGGACGTCGACCTCGAAGCTCGGGACGTGCTCGAGGACCAGGTCGGCCGGGTCGTTGCCGCAGGCGGCCCAGATCAGCGCCGCGATCTCGGCCACGGTCAGCTCCCGTGAAGCCGAGATGTTGAAGTCCTCGTTCTCCCCGGCCGGCGAGCTCATCGCGGTCACGATCCCGTCCGCGATGTCGTCGATGTGGGTCAGCGTCCGCGTCTGCTCGCCGGAGCCGAAGATCTGAAGCGGGTGCTGGTGCGCGAGCGACTTGGCGATCAGGTCGGGCACGGCGTGCGCGATCCCAGGCTCCCCAGGGTCGGGCTCCTCGCCCGGTCCGTAGGCGTTGAACGGCCGGCAGATCGTGTAGCGCAGGCCGTGCTCGTCGTGGGCGGCGCACGCGTAGACCTCGCCCGAGAGCTTCGAGAAGCCGTACGCCGATCGTGGCGCGGGACACTCGAGCAGGTGAGCCTCGGTGGTCGGAAACTCGGTCGCCCGCTCGAACACCATCGAGGAGGAGACGTACACCAGGCGCTCGACCTGATGGTCGACGCCGGCGCGGACCACGGCGCCCGTGAGCGCGTTGTTGGCCTCGGTCAGCGTGTACGGGAGCTTGTGGAAGTTGGCGATCCCGCCCACGATGGCGGCCAGGTGGATGACGTGCGAGCACCCGTGGGTGGCCGCTCCGGCGACCCACGGCGAGCGCAGGTCCTCGGTGCGCGCCTCGACGTCGCCGCGCATCCAGTCCGGCACGGGGCGCTGGTCTGAGACCCTGACCTCCCACTGGCCATCTCCCAGCAGGCGCCTGACCACGGCGGCGCCGATCGTCCCGGCCCCCCCGGTCACCAGCACGCGGTTCACGTCAGCGGCCCACCAGCGCCCGGCCGGTCTAGGCGGCCGGGTCGCGCGTGGCGTCGAGCTCCTGGGCCGCTCCCAGCATGGCCACCGACTCGGCGGCGTACGAGAACACCTGCAGGGTGCCGAGCGCGTTCCAGGGGTCGACCAGCAGGCAGTCGTCCGAGACGCCGGCGAGGATCGCGCGCAGGGCGTCGGGGCCCGCGAACTCCGAGTGGTTGGTGGCGACGATGACGACGTCGGCATCGCGGATGGCGTCGGCCAGCGGCTGCGTCGGCGTGCTCGCGTGGGGATCGCTCACGGCCACGTCGGCCAGCTCGCGCTCGAGCAGCCGGATCAGCTTGGGCGACAGCGAGTCGCGTTCGTCGTCGGTGTCGCGCTTGAACGTCAAGCCGAGTACCGCGACCTTGCGTGAGGCGAGGTCGCCCAGGCGCCGCTGGATCCCCTCGACCAGGAACAGCGGCACGGCCTCGTTGACCCGCGAGACGGCGAGCAGCATTCCCGGTGCGTTGGAGCGCTCCTCGGAGAACACGAAGTCCTTGCGCAGGCACGAGCCGGCGGTCATCCCGGGCATCGCGATCCCGCCCCGCGGGTAGTCGTGGTTGATCAGATCGATGACCTCGAAGACGTTCGCGTCGTAGCGCTCGCAATCCATCATCAGCAGGTTCGGGAGCGCGAACGTCGTGTAGCGCAGGATGTTGGTCCAGATCTTGGCCAGTTCGGCCTGGACGGGCGTCGTCCTGACGATCGGCGCGCCGAACACCGAGAACGTGCTCGCGGCGCGCTCGGTCGATGCCTCTCCGACCCCTCCGATGATGCACGGGAGCGTCGAGATCTCCTCCAGGAACCGGCCGGCGGCGATCCGCTCGGGGGCGTGGGCGACGAACACGTCCTCGCCGACGCGCAGCCCGCGACGCTTCTCCACGTACCTGGCCACGAACTCCGTCGTCCCCGGGGCGATCGTCGAGCGCAGGATCAGCGCGTGCCCCGGGCGCAGCAGGGGCAGGAGATCGTCGACGGCGGCCCGGACCTGGCGCAGGTCGCTCTCCAGATGCGAGAACGACGGGGTGCCGATCGTGATCACGATGTCGTCGGTCTGGGCCGCGTCGGCCGCCCGCTCAGCCAGCTCGAAACGGCCGCTATTCCAGACCCGAGACAGGAGCTCCTGTGTCCCGGACTCGCTGAACGGCATCCGCCCGGCCCGGATCGAGTCCAGCCGGGCCCGGTCGTGATCGACGCCGAGCACCCGCAGTCCGCGGTCGGCGAACGACAGGGCCAGCGGCAGCCCGACGCGACCGAGCCCGATGACCGACACAGATCGGTCGGGGGTCACCGGCTCTCCAGGCTGGGCAGCGGCTCCAGTCCGGGCTCGGGGTCGTGGCCCCGGATCTCCCCGGCGAAGGCGATCTTGTCCAGCCGCGCGATCTCGCGCTCGCCCTCGACCCGCGCGGGGTCGTCGGCCGGCAGGTTGCGGATCAGGTTCCGGATCCGCTCGCGGAGCTGGAGCGCGAAGTGGGGCGTCGAGGCACCCATCAGCTGGCGCACATCGTCAACGGTGACCCGGCGCCCCTCGCGCAGTCGGTCTGGATTCTCGGCTTGGCTCATCTTTGAGGTTGGGCCTCCAGGAGACTATCCATCTGGGCCTGAGCGGAGACGGAGATCGCCTGCTCGTCGCCGATCACCCACCCGTGGTTGTAGACCGCGGCCGTCGGTCCCTCCTGCGTGTACCCCGGGGTCGCGTAATCCAGGAAGTAGTTCACGACCGGGGTCGGAAGCGTGGCTGAGCTGTCGACCAGCAGCTCGGGCCCGAAGGACCCGCTGGCCGACAGGGGCGCCGCCGCCGCGGCGTCGAGCGGGTTGTTCAGGTTGACCAGCGTGTACCCGTGACCCGGGCTGCGCAGCGCCCAGCCGAAGCTGCCGGGCACGTGGACACACGGTTGCCCCGTGACGCACGGCGGATCTCGATAGACCGCGAAGGCCACCGCGTTGGAGATGGGGTCAGCCGCGCCGACGCGCTTGACCGTCCCGTACTTGGCCAGCTCCGTGAGCACGCTCTGCGGGATCACGCTCGGCGGCCCGAGGACGTAGATGTGCGGCATCTGGTGCGCCAGCAGGGCCTGTCTCGTGGCCGGCGGGACCCCGGAGCTCGAGACGTACAGGATCGGGTCGCCGCTCTCGGCCGCCCAACCCGCCGCGGGCATCGCGAACGCGGGCTGGTCGGCGGAGGCGATCACGACGTCGGGACTCGGTGTCCCGGCGGCCGCGGTGGCGAAGCGGTCGATCGCGGCGGCCAGCGTGAACGGGTCGGCGCCCCGGATCGTCACCGTCCGCGCCCCCGGGACCCTGGGCACGTCGCCGATCCGAATGACCTGAGCGCCGGCCGAAGCGCCCGATCCGCGCGGGGCCATCGTGTGGAGCGTCTGCGCGGTAACCGACGGCAGCGAGCCAGTGCCGGAAAGCAGGATCGGGGCTCGGAGCGGTGGCGCCATCAGCACGGAAGCGGCGAGCGCGGCCTGCCAGTCGTCGGTCGGTGCGACCGCGACCACCGCCGGGTGCGTCCCAGGGCCGAGCGACGGATAGACGGCGAGCGCGACGCCGGCCGCGTCGGCGACCGGGTCACCGCCGGCGACCCGGGTCGTGTTCTTGGTCGCCAGCGCCGGGAACCCGGCCTGCCCGGGGGCCTGCGAGACGGTCGTGGTAGTGGTGGCGCCAGACACCCTGAACAGCTCCGTCTTAGCTCCGCAGCCCGCCAGCAGAGGGAAAGCGGCGAGCACGCCGAGCAGCACGATCCGTCGCATCGCCGCCCGGACGTTAGCGAGCGCGCAGGCGGGCAGCGCCGCGGGCACAAACACCTAATCGAGGCAAAGCCTGGCGCCAATGGGAGGAACCGGGCGGTGCGCGTCGAAACGACGCGATGCCGAACCAATATGTATATTGCCCCGACGCCTAATCCGCGGGTTGCCAAAACCGCGGAGCGGGGGGACCCAGTTCCCGGGGCGAATCCCGCGGTGAATCCGCGGGAGGCGCAGGCTCTTTCAGCGCCAGCCCGTCAGCTAACCCCGCAGGCTCACGAGAGAGACCGATTTGCGGGTAGCGACCCTGATACTTGCTTGCTCTGCCGTTGCCGCCGTGGCCGGGGCCCCGACGGCCAGCGCCGCCGGGGGGGCGTCAGGGAGCGGCGGCTCGGGCACCCAGGCGCAGAGCAGCTCCGGTGGTGCGGGCATGGTCCCGGGACCCCCGCCCGTGAGCACCCCCACCCACCCGGTGGTTCAGGGATTTGTGGCCAAGATCGTGCACGGGTTGGCCTACGCGCCTTCAGAGGCGCCGATCCAGGTCCAGGAGGCCATCTGGGCCGGCGACGCGATCCGCCACAAGCCGTATATCTATGGCGGCGGTCACGGCACCTGGAGCTCTCCGGGCTACGACTGCTCCGGGTCGGTCTCCTACGTGCTGCACGCCGCCGGCCTGCTGCGCATCTCGATGGACTCGGGCCAGATGATGAGCTGGGGCCTTGCCGGTCCCGGAGCCTGGATCACGGTCTACACCAACCCGGGACACGCGTTCGTGGAGATCGCGGGGATCCGCCTCGACACCTCGGCCGAACAGGACCCGAACCCACCGCCGGGCACCGGGCCGCGCTGGCGGCCGCTCATGACCAGCACCGGCGGGTACCTCGCCCGGCACCCGGCCGGGCTCTGAGCCAGCAGCGCCGGCGAGCGCTCGGCGCCGCGCTCCTCTGACCGCCCGGTTCTGTCTCGCTACGCTTCAGCTGCTCGTCACTAACCCGCCAAGGAGGCTGCGATGCCGGGTCTTTCCGGGCGCATGTCCACAATCGTCAAAGCCAAGATCTCGAAGCTGCTGGACCGTGCCGAGGATCCCTCGGAGACGCTCGAGTACAGCTACCAGAAGCAGATTGAGCTGCTTCAGAACGTCAAGAAGGGAATCGCCGACGTCGTCACGTCCAAGAAGCGACTCCAGCTCCAGGAGCAGAGCATCCGCGAGCAGGTCGTAAAGCTGGACACCCAGGCCCGGCAGGCGCTGGCGGCCGGCCAGGAGGACCTGGCCCGGACCGCGCTCGAGCGCAAGAACGTCGCCCAGACCGAGCTCCAGTCGCTGGACACGCAGATCGCCCAGCTCGAGGAGCAGCAGGAGCAGATGACCGCTTCCGAGCAGAAGCTCCGCACCAAGATCGAGCAGTTCCGCTCCAAGAAGGAGGTCGTCAAGGCCCAGTACTCGGCCGCTGAGGCACAGGTGCGGATCTCCGAGGCGGCGACCGGGGTGGGCGAGGAGATGGCCGACGTCGGTCTGGCCATGCAGCGCGCCCTGGACAAGACCGAGAATATGAAGGCGCGCGCGCAGGCCGTCCAAGAGCTCGAGGCCGCCGGCACGTTCGACAACCTGGCGGCGCTGGGACCCGGCGAGGACGACATCGACCGCCAGCTCAGGGAGCTCTCGAGCACGTCCGAGGTCGACGCCGAGCTCGCGAAGATGAAAGCCGAGATCGGGGGCGGTCCGCCGACCGCGGGTGAGCTGGGCGCCGGTCAGGCGCCGCCCGACGCCGGCGCCGGCGCCGGGGCTCAGCCGGCCGAGGGACAAGGTCCGTGATCGTCCGGATCTCCACCGAGGCGCAGTACGCGCTGGGGGAGAGTGACGAGCAGAGGCTCCGTGATCTTGACAACCAGGCCGTTGCGGCCTGCGAGGCGGAGGACGAGCAGCAGTTTCAGGCCACGTTCGCGGCCCTCCTGGACTTCGTCCGCCTGCACGGTCGGGTGGTGCCCGACGATCAGCTCGAGCCCTCGGACCTCATCCTCCCCCCGCCGGACACGTCGCTGGACGAGGCCAAGGCGGAGTTCACCGGGGAGGGCCTGATCCCCGGATAGGCGCGGCGGGCGCCCTGCGCGGGAGCAGCGGCCAGAGGTGCTTAAGCGCCGACGAGGCTCATAAGAAGAGCGTCGATCTGGTGAGCCGTCCGGTCCCAGGTGCGCTCGGACGCGCGCCGCAAACCGGCAGCGCGCAGGCGTACTCGGAGCTGCTCGTCCATCGCCGCGTCGAGGACGGCTTGCGCGACATCCTCCGGCTCGTCGGGATCGACCAGGAGGGCGGCATCCCCGCACGTCTCCGGGAGCGCCCCGCGAGCGGCGGCGACCACGGGGGTACCGCATGCCATGGCCTCCAGGCACGGGAGGCCGAACCCCTCATAGCGGGAGGGAAGAACGAACGCCCTCGCCCCCGCATACAGGCCGGGAAGATCCGCGTCGGCGACGTATCCGAGCCGGTGCACCCCCTCGACAGACCCTCCACTCCCGATGTACGGACGTCCAGCGCCCGCCCAGACGAGCTCGAGGCCTGCCTCGCGCAGCCTGATCGCGGCGTGCGCCAGCGACGCCAGGTTCTTCCGGGCAGCGTCGGTGCCCACCGTCAGCACGTACGGCCGGCGCAGGCCGAGACGGCGAATGGCGAGCTCGACGTCGGCGTCGGGACAGAAGCGTGGGGCGACTCCCCCATGGATGACGACAACCTTGTCGGGGTCGAGCCTCCCCAGTGCCACGAGCTCGCGGCGCGAGAACTCCGACACGGTCACCACCCGCAGCGCCCGCCGCGCGACCGCAAGTCCAAAGCGGGCGTGCCAGGCCCGGTAGGCGTATGTGTACTCGGTCGTGTTGCGCAGGACGGCGGCGTCGTGGAGGACGAGCACGTTGCGGGGCCAGAGCCACGGGGCCAGGTTGGCCGGAGAGAGCATGAGGGCGGCGCGCAAGCGGGCGGCGTGCGCGGGCAGCGCCACCTGCTCCCACGCCTGGCCGGCCTCGGTGGCAAAGCGGCGCGGCGGAGCGAGAGGCAGATAGCGGTCGGGCCGGAGGGCAAGCAGGCGCGGAATGACCTCAACCGCCCAGCGCTCCACTCCCCCGATCTTGTTTCGCATCGCCGCGCGGCTGTTCAGTACGAGCGGTCTGTCGCCCGACGCCGCTCTCAAGTCCACAGCTTCCACGGCGCGCGGCCGGCGGCCCAGAGGTCGTTCAGCAGGACGGCGTCCTTGTAGGTGTCCATGCAGTCCCAGAAGCCGCGGTGGTGGAAGGCCCGCAGCTGGCCGGCCGTGGCGAGTTGCTCCAAGGGCCCACGCTCCAGCACATCGTTCTCGCCGAATAAGTCGAGCACGGACGGCTCGAAGCAGAAGAAGCCGCCGTTGATCCAGTACTCGCTCCGCGGCTTCTCGACGAATCCGCGCACGACGCCGTCGCCGTTGACATCGGCGACCCCGAACTGGAGCTCAGGGCGAACTACGGTCATCGTCGCCAGGGCCCCATGCTCCTGGTGGTGAGCGAGCAGAGCGCTGAGGTCGATGTCAGCCACCCCGTCGGCATAGGTGGCGCAGAACGATTCACTGTCGATCGCGTCGGCCGCCTGGCGTAGCCGGCCACCGGTTGGGGTCTCGAGCCCCGTATCCAGACAGCGGATGCCGGTCCCCGCCGGCCACCCCTCCCGCTCCACGAACCGGTCGATCAACTCGGACCTGTAGCCGGTCAGGAGCACGAACCGCCGGAACCCCTGCGCGAGGTAGATCTGCATCACATGCCACAGGATCGGCCGGCCGCCGATCTCGACCAGCGGCTTGGGGATCGACTGGGTGTGCTCCTGCAACCGTGTACCGCGCCCCCCGCACAGGATCACCACTTTCGGGCGTATCGGAAGGCGAGGCTCCGCTCCGCTCAGATCGGGATCCCCCACAGCGGGAACCATCGCTCGAGCTCCTGCTCGATCGGCAGCTCGTTGGCCATCTGCGCCTTGAGCACGAGCTCGCGCTCGTTGTCCCGCTGCTGGTCGCCCGTGGCCGGAACGAACGGGTAAAACGAGCCGCGCTTGTAGTTGTAGATCCAGTACAGGGGTCGCTTCTGCTCGTCCTCGAAGGCGAACACCGCGCACAGCACGCGTTCGCCGTACCCGCCCGCCTCGAGCGAGCTGCTGACCGCGTTTATCCCCACGGTCAGGTCCTCGAAGTCCTTGCCCCGGAGGACCAGCCAGCGATACCCGTAGGAGTCATCGGTGCTGTCGACCGTGGTCCCGCTGTCGGCCGAGGTGGCGCGGACGACCTCGACCATGTCCTTGACGATCGACTGGAAGTCGGCGGTGGCCAGCGGCTGGAACACGATCGCCGCGCTGCCGCGCGTCGTGATCCCGAGCTCGGTCTCGAACTTGACATACGCGGTGGTGATCGCGAACAGCCGGTCCGGGGCAGGCCCGGCCAGCTTCCGCTTGCCCATGAGGACGTCGAGGAGGCCCATCAGCGGCCAGATGGTACGGCCTCTTCGGAGCCCGGCCTACGCCGTGCCCTGAAGCTGGGCCTCGAGCCGCTGTAGCGCGGCGATCCGCGCCTCGAGCGGCGGGTGGGTCGAGAAAAGATTGCTGATCGACTGCTTGGCCTTGGGCGGGAAGATGTAGAAGGCGGCCAGCTCGCCCGACGCCGCCCGGAGATCGCGCTGCGGAATCTGCCCCATCGTGCCGCTGATCTTCATCAGCGCCGAGATCAGCGCGCTCGGGCGCCCGGTGATGATCGCCGACCCACGGTCGGCGGCGAACTCGCGGTAGCGCGAGAGCATCTGCAGCAACAGCCACGAGACGATGTACACCGCGGCCGAGACGAGGAGCACGACGATGAACCCGTTGTTGTTGTCGCGGTCGTCGAAGCCTCCGCCGAAGAAGAACCCGAACTGGGTGATGAAGGCGGCGATCGAGGCGAAGAAGCTGGCGATCGTCATCACCAGCACGTCGCGGTTCTGGACGTGGGTGAGCTCGTGCGCGAGCACGGCCTCGAGCTCGCCGTCGCCCAGCAGGTCGAGGATCCCGGTCGTCGCGCACACGGTCGCGGTCTTGGGCGAGCGACCGATGGCGAAGGCGTTGGGCATCGGCGTCTGCGCGATCGCCACCCGGGGCTTGGGCAGGTTGGCCTGCACGCACAGACGATCGATGATCGCGTGCAGCCGCTCAGCCTGCGGCGAGTCGCCGGGAGCAACCACCCTGGCCCCCATCGACGCGAGCGCGATCTTGTCCGAGGTCAGGAACTGAACCAGGAACAGACCCCCGGCGATGATGGCGATCGTGACCACCCCCGCACCGGCGGCGATCAGGACCCCGATCAGGACCGCGTACACCAGCCCGAGCAGGAACAGCGTGAGCGTCATCCGGGTCTGCAGGCCGCGATCGCGACCAAATGATGCTTTTCTAGCCATAAACGTGGACAATGTTGGCAGACGTCATGAAGGGTCTGCGAAGAGCGTGGCTAAAGCCCTGATCGATTCCGGGCGATATGACACCAAGGTGCGTGCCAATCGCGCATACCTTGCTGGCTTTGGCACGTCTGGTTCCCTGCTCGCGGGAGCGGCGCTCCTCTTTGTCGTGGCCAGCGCCATCGTCGCCTTCCGCGGCTGGCCCCAGGTCGGCGATCCTCCGCCGGCCGCGGCGGTGTCGGTTGCCTCGGCTGGGGCCGGCTCGAGCGTTGGTTCTCGGGCTGACCGCGTACTGACCGCGGCTGTGGCGGCCCACGCGCCGGCCACCGCCGGGAGCGCACGCGGCGCCGCCGGCACTCGCCACCGGGCCTCGGTCCTGGCCGTCTCCCGGCGCCACGGAGGCCCCGGCACGACGCCGGGATCGCCCGGCTCGCCGACGACGGGCTCCGCGGGCACCGGTTCGACGGGCTCGACGGGCGCGACGGGCTCCGCGGGCTCCGGCACGGGGTGCGTAACCGGCTGCTCGCCCATACCGTCCGCGCCCAATCCGAGCAGCGTCGTCAGCACCGCCGGGACCACCATCTCCAACACTGGCTCACAGATCGGCTCCACGGCCAGCGGCGTCGCGGACACCGTGGCCAGCAGCCTCAGCGGCGTCAGCCAACCCGCGGCCGGCGCGGTTCAGGGGGCCGGTTCCGCCGTCGGCGGCGCCGTGTCGGGCACCTCGACCACGGTCGGCGGGGTCGTGTCCGGCGTCGGGGGCACGGTCACCACCCCGCTGCCGGGTAATCCGCTGCCGTAGGGGAAGCGTCCGGCGGGCGTGGCGGGCCCCGTCGCCGGATAGCGACGACCCCGAGACTGACCCCTGATCCGCCAGGGGGTGGGTCGTCCCATCGCCACCCCTCGCTGTTAGCCCCCCATCACCTGCGCCGCCCAGCGCAGGCTGACCGCCTGCAACTCGGGATCGTGCTGGACCGAACGGTGGTGCCCGCCCGGCACGGTGATCAGCCGGCTGGCCGGGTCGGTCATCCGCTCGGCCAGCTCCCGCGAGTGTTCGACGGGGACGCGTTCGTCGCCCTCGGCGTGCAGGAGCAGGAGCGGGACGGCGAGTGCCGCGACGGCGTCGTGGAGGTCGTGGATCGAGAGGAGTCGGTCGAGCTGATCGGCGTCCGCCTCGAAGTCGAACTCCTGTGATCGCAGTCCCGCGCGCAGTCCCTCTGCACTCGCCGGGCAGATCGCGATCACCGCCCGCGCGCCGGTCTCAGCCGCGGCGACGATGCCCAGGTACCCGCCCATGCTCGATCCCCGGAGTGCGATCGGCGTGGCCGGGCCGCCGATCCTCGAGCGCAGCAGGCTGGCGATCGCCGTGGCGTCCTCGAGCACGCGGGCGTCCATCGGGCCCTCGCTGGCGCCGTGGCCGCGCTGGTCGAAGGCGATCGCGCCAAAGCCCGCGGCGCGAGCGGCGCGGGCGAAGTCGTGGTGGCTCTCCTTGCACGACCCCGCGCCGTGGAGGATCACCAGGCCCCCGCGGATCGAGCCGGTGCACTCGGGCAGCCACAGCGAGTAGGCCAGCCCGTCGTGAACGCCGGCATCGGTCGGCAGCACCGGGGTGACGGTCCGCGTCCGGCGACGCACGGCGCGATCATGGCACGGGGATGGGAACCCCCGGCGGTTCCCTACTCTTTCGGCTGGCCAATGACGATCGCCGACGCGCAGCTCTCCCAGGTGTACCCGCTCGGCACGCGGGTCAACGAGCGCGGCCGGCTCGAGCTCGGCGGCTGCGACGCGATCGAGCTGGCCAACGAATTCGGGACGCCTGCTTACGTCGTCGCTGAGGACGACCTGCGGGCTCGGGCTCGTTCGTTCCTGGACGCGATCGGATCGCGCCACCGCGACTTCGACGTGCTGTTCGCCTCCAAGGCCTTCCCCTGCACCGCCGTCTATCGCACGCTGGCCGAAGAGGGCCTGGCGTGCGACGTGGCCTCGGGCGGGGAGCTCCACCTCGCGCTCAAGGCCGGATTCGACCCGGGGCGCGTCTATCTGCACGGCAACGCCAAGTCCGAGGTCGAGCTGCGGCTGGCCCTACTGGCCGGCGTCGGCCATGTCGTCCTGGACTCGTTCGACGACGTGGCCCGTCTCGAAAGCGTGGCCGCCGAGCTGGACCGTCGCCAGGAGGTGCTGATCCGCGTCACCCCCGGAGTGGCCGGCGACACCCATCATGCGATGTCCACCGGTCAGGCAGACTCCAAGTTCGGCTTCTCGGTCCAGGACGCGAGCGCCGCCATCGACCGAGTCGCGGCCGCGTCGTACCTCGAGCTGGTCGGCCTGCACTGCCACATCGGCTCGCAGCTATCCGAGCTGGAACCGTTCCGGGCCGCGATCCGGACGCTCGCGGGGTTGGGCGAGTTCCCGGTCTACAACGTGGGGGGCGGCCTCGGGGTCCCGTACACGGCCACCCAGCACATGCCGTCGGTCGCCGATTACGCCCAGGCCATCGTCGACACCGGCCACGAGTTCCTCGGCGCGGACAAGCGGCTGCTGATCGAGCCCGGCCGGGCTCTGGTGGCCGGCTCGACGGTCACCCTGTACACGGTGCAGACCGTCAAGCGCAACGTCTCCACCTGGGTCGCCGTCGACGGCGGCATGTCCGACAACCTGCGTCCGATGCTCTACGGCGCCCCGTACGAGGCGGTGATCGCCGATCGCCCGCTCGCCGCCGCTACCGAGCGCTGCAATCTGGCCGGCAAGCACTGCGAGTCCGGAGATGTGATCGCCCGGGGGATCACGCTTCCGGACCCGACCCCCGGCGACGTGGTCGCCACGCCGGTCACGGGCGCGTACGGCTACGCGCTGGCCAACAACTACAACAGCGTCCCGCGGCCACCGGTGATCTTCTGCCGGGACGGGACCGCGCGCCTCGTCGTCCGGCGCGAGACCTACGACGACCTCGCCGATCGTGACGTCGGCTAGCGGAAGCGACCGCGTGTTCCGGGTCGGCCTCCTGGGGCACGGCACCGTCGGAGCCGCGTTCGCCCTGCTGCTCCCGCGGCACGCCGACCGAATCGAGCTGGTCACCGGCCTGAGGCCGGAGCTCGCGGGCGTCGTCACTCACTCCCAAGGGTCATTCGATGAGCTGCTCGAGCGCTCGGACCTGATCGTCGAGCTGATCGGCGGGATCGACCCGGCCCACGACTGGGTGCTGCGCTCGATCCAGTCGGGACGCCACGTGGTCACGGCCAACAAGCAGCTGCTCTCCCAGCACGGCGAGGAGCTCTGGGAGGCCGCCCGCCGGCACGGCGTGCAGCTGCGCTTCGAGGGTGCTGTGGCCGGCGTGGTCCCGGTGATCCGGGTGATCCAGGAGTCGCTGGCCGGAGCGACGATCGACCGGGTGCACGGGATCGTCAACGGCACCACGAACTTCATCCTCACCGAGATGGCGCGGACGGGGACGACCTTCGACCAGGCCCTGGCCGAAGCCCAGCGGCTCGGCTACGCCGAGGCCGACCCCTCCGACGACGTGGACGGCCGCGACGCGGCGGCCAAGATGGCCATCCTGGCCCGCCTGGCCTTCGACACGCCGGTCCACCTCGACCAGGTCCGCTACGAGGGCATCGAGCGGATCCAGCCCGAGGACCTCGAGTATGCGCGCGAGCTAGGGCTGGAGCTCAAGCTGATCGGGACCGCCGAGCGGATCGACGGCGGGCTGTCGGTCCGAGTCCACCCGGCCTTCCTGTATCCAGAACATCCGTTGGCCTCTGTCCACGGCCCGTTCAACGCGGTCACGGTCGAATCGGCCGAGATCACCGAGATCACGATGTCCGGCCCGGGGGCCGGCGGCCCCGAAACGGCCAGCGCCGTGCTCGGCGACGTGATCAGCGCGATGATCCCGCCGGCCTCGACGCCGCCCACCAGCCGCCAGCTCGAGATCGTCGCCGACGTCGTCTCAGCCTTCTACCTGCACCTCGAGGTGGCCGACGAGCCGGGCGTTCTGGCCCAGGTCGCCCAGGTGCTGGCCGGCGAGCTGGTGTCGGTCAAGTCAGTCGTCCAGAAGGGCCTCAGCGACCAGGCGCGGCTCGTGATGGTCGTGCACCCGGTGCTCGAGTCGCGCTTCGAGGCCGCCATGCGGCAAATCGCCGAGCTCGACGTCCTCCGCGCTCCGCCTCGGGCGATCCGGGTGCTCGAGGAGGAGTTCAGGTAGTGCGCGGCTACTCCTGAACCGCGAGTACGAACTGGACCTCGTTATCGGCGACGTCGGCGTCGAGCAGCTTGTCGTCGAGCAGCGGCGCGGCGGCCTCGTCGACGAACACACGGGCGCCGTCCTCGTCGATCACCTGGTCGGAGGCGTCCGGAGCGCCGGCGACCCGGACCTCGAGCTGGCTCGGGCTGGCTCCGTCCCCCCGGGGGTCGGGGCGATCCGCACCCCGGCGCCGTCGGGGATCGTGGGTGCGCTCAGGATCTCTTCGATCGCGGTGGAGGCGTTGGACGTCAGGGCGAGCATCGAGCCCTCCTTCCGGTCGGGGAGTAGTCGCCTGTGGTACCCACGCCCGCGGCTGGGCAAACCGGCTCTCTGACATGCTGCGCGCGATGCCGGGCATCATCGAGCGCTACCGCGACCGGCTGCCGTTCGCGCCGGCGGACCCGGTCGTGTCCCTCGACGAGGGGTCGACGCCGCTGGTGCTCGCGCCCCGGCTGTCCGGGCGAGTCGGCGCCGAGGTGTGGCTCAAGCTCGAGGGCGCCAACCCCACGGGCTCGTTCAAGGACCGGGGCATGACGTGCGCTGTGTCCGCCGCCGTCCGCGAGGGCGCGCAGGCGATCGTGTGCGCCTCGACCGGGAACACCGCCGCGTCGGCGGCCGCGTACGCGGCCCGGGCCGGATTGCGGGGCGCGGTGATCGTCCCGGAGGGGAAGATCGCCACCGGCAAGCTCGCCCAGGCCCTGATGCACGGGGCGCGCGTGATCGCGCTGCGGGGCAACTTCGACCAGGCGCTGGCCCTCGTCCGCGAACTGGCCGGCCGCCATCCGATCTCGCTCGTGAACTCGGTCAACGAGTTCCGGATCGAGGGCCAGAAGACGGCGGCCTTCGAGGTCATCGATGCGCTCGACGGCGAGCTCGATGCGGTCTGCCTGCCCGTGGGCAACGCCGGCAATATCTCGGCCTACTGGCGCGGGTTCAAGGAAATGGTCCCGCCCGCCAGGCGGCCGAGGCTGCTCGGGTTCCAAGCCGCGGGTGCCGCCCCGCTGGTCCACGGAGCGCCCGTCGAGCATCCGGAGACGATCGCCAGCGCGATCCGCATCGGCAACCCGGCCCGGTGGGAGGACGCGATGGAGGCCATGACCGGCTCCGGGGGAAGTGTCCGGGCGGTCACCGACGCGCAGATCCTCGAGGCCTACCGGTACCTCGCCTCCAGCGAGGGCGTGTTCTGCGAGCCGGCCTCGGCCGCGGCCGTTGCGGGGCTGCTCGCGCACGGCGCCGACGGAGCCCGGCGGGTCGTGTGCGTCCTGACCGGCCACGGGCTGAAGGACCCGGAGACGGCCCTGGAGCAGGCCGGGGCCGTGATTCCGTGCGAGCCCGAGCTGGAGATGATCGAGCGCGCGGTGCTCCAGTGACGCTGCGGCGGCGGCGACTGGTGCGGGTGCCGGCCTCGTCGGCCAACCTCGGCCCGGGCTTTGACGTGCTGGCCGCCGCGCTCGCGCTGCACCTCGAGCTCGAGGTCCTGGAGACGGGTACCTTCGCCGTCCACGCGCCCGCGGGCCTGCCCACCGACCGGACCAACCTGGTCGTCCGGGCGTTCGAGCTGCTCGCCCCGGCCGACGCGTTCGAGTTCCGGATCACGTCGAGCATCCCCCTGTCCGGCGGGCTGGGCTCGAGCGCCGCGGCGATCGTCGCCGGGCTGCTCGCCGCCGACCATCTGTTCGAGCTCGACGCCGACGTCCGGGCCCTGGCCGGCGAGCTCGAGGGGCACCCCGACAACGTGGCCGCGGCCCTCGAGGGAGGCTTCGTGGTCTGCGACGGGAGGCGCGTCCATCGCTTTGAGCCGCCGATGGGCCTCGAGGCCGTGCTCGTGGTCCCATCCGAGGCCGTGGCGACCGAGGCGGCCCGCGCGGCGCTTCCGGACAGCGTCTCGCTGAGCGACGCGTCGTTCAACGTCGCCCACGGCGCGATGCTGATGCTCGGGTTGTGCAGCGGCGACTGGGAGCTGATCGGCGCCGGCCTGCGCGACCGCCTGCACCAGCCGTTCCGGGCCCATCTGTATCCGCGCTCCGCCGAGCTGCTCGAGCGGGCCCCGGCGCTCGGCGCGCTCGGGGCGACCATCTCCGGCGCGGGGCCGAGCGTGCTCGTCTGGTGTCAGTACGACCAGACCGCCGGCGTCGTGGACGCGCTCGAGCGAGAGGTGCGGGGCTGGGCGAGCGTGATGCGCGCCCCGTTCGAGTCCCAGGGGGCCGACGTCCGGGAGCTGTAGCCCGTCAGCCCTCCGAGCGCTCGCGCAGCTTCTCCCGCAGCCACTCGCTCCCGGGCCGGCTTTCTGGCCCTGCTCCTGATCGCGAGCCTGGCCTTCGCGACGCGGGCCTTCCGCTCCTACCAGCGTTCGGTCTGAGTCGAGCCGGGTCGGTCTTGGGGCGCGGGTGGTTACGCCCGCGCCCCGGCGAACTGCCCGGCCATGCTGGCCACCCGGCGGCGCGGCTCGTCCATCCCCAGCCGCCGCAGCAGCTCATCCGCGACGTTCAGATAGTCGACCGCGAGGTCGGGGCGGTAGTCCAGGATCGATTGCGCCCGCTCGGCGGACTCGGCGTAGGCGATCGAGGCCCGGATCGTCGTGTCGAACAGCTTCTCACCGAAGTGCTCGCGCAGAGAGTCGAACGCCTCGCGGGAATGACGAGTGCGCATATCGGCGATGTTGAGGATGATCCCGAGCCACTCGAGCCGTGGATTCAGGCTGTCACGGGCCAGCTGGATCACCTCGAGAGCCTGCTCGACCCCCTGGAGCGCGAAGTACTGGGCCTCGGCCGACAGCAGCGCGTAGTCGGCGGCCACCAGGGCGTTGACGGTGAGCAGGCCGAGGGACGGCGGACAGTCGATCATGATCAGGTCGTAGTCCTCGGCGAGCGCTCCCAGCGCCTTGCTCAGGGCGAGCTCACGACCCATCTTGCCGCCGAGGATCAGCTCGGCCTCGGCCAGGCCGAGGTTCGCCGGCACGATCCCGTCGTGGACCGCGTCCTGCGGCTCGGCCCGTCCGGCGAGGACGTCGCCGATGGTGGGGGAGGCGGCCGGGTCGACGTCGAGGTAATCGGACAGGTTGCCCTGCGGGTCCAGGTCGACGGCCAGGACCCGGAGGCCCACCCGCCGCAGGGCGTCGGTCAGCGTCCGGACCGCTGTGGTCTTGCCGGTACCGCCCTTCTGCGAGAGAACCGCGATCGTCCGCGCCATGTCGGCGCGACTATAGGCGAGCCGCACAGGCCCCGGCGATCATTCCCGCCCTACCGCGCTCAGGCCGTCTCGGTCTCCGTGGCGTGGCGGAAGCGCACCCCCGACACGACCGGCAGATCGAGGAAGTACAGCCGATGACGCCCGATCACGATCTCGTCACCGTCGGCCAGGGTGCTCCATTCGACGCGCTCACCGTTGACGAACACGCCGTTGAGGCTGCGGTCGTCGAGCACCCGCAAGCCGTCGGGCTGGCGCACGATCAGGGCATGGCGCCGCGACACGGTCGGGTCGTCGAAACGGATGTCGGCGGCCAGGCTGCGGCCGATCCGGGTCCATTCGCGTTGGAGCGCGTAGGCGACCACGTCGTTGTCATCGGTCCGGTAGCTCAGGTACTGACCGGGGTCGGTCAGCCCCTCGCGAACCTCATCGAGCCAGGCGCGGTCGTCGGACTCGGGCGCCAGGTCGACGATGCTCGCCTGGGCCGTGGTGAACAGCGATGCCCGGACGAACTCGGTGCCTCCACAGTTGGGGCAGGTGGGAAGCTCATCGACCGCGTCCAGCGAAACTGGGTAATCGCAATCTGTACAGCGGAATGTTCCGGTCCCCGCAACGTTGCCCGACGTCCAAGCTTTCATTGGGGCACTTCTCCTTGTTACGGGCTGCAGACGTGCCGAGTCCGCGACTCGGTCTGCGGATGATAGCCCCAGAATCGAAAAGCTAAAACAACTTTTTCGTAACGAAGCCCTTTGAATTCCCGATCACCGAAGGACTGTCTTCCGGTCCTTTAGGGGTCTCGCCCAGAAGGCCTGTTTTCCGCCCTTTGCAGCGAAATTGTTGGTGTTTGCGGGAGAAACGGATGCTTCCGCGGTCCGCTCGCCGCCGCCCGGAAGGACGCACGGCGACAGCGGGCAGTGACCCGTCAGCCTGCCCGGGCGTTCAGGGGCCTGGACGCAAATGGGGTCACGACCCGAGCAGGAGCAAACGGAACCTCACCGAAACTCCCCTGGATATGGGCACCCTTCACGATGAGGCCCTGGAAGTGCGCGTCGGCGACATGGCCGAGCTCGAGCTCGCCCTGCTCCGACGTGGCGTCGATCAGCGCGTGGCCGGCGGGGAATCCTGCTCCTCGTGCCACCGCACCCCGTTGATCGGCGAGCGGGTCTATGTATACGGCCCCGCGGCGCTGGTTTGCGAGCTCTGCCGGCCCCGCCGAGCCGACCCTCCCCAACAATCCCGCCTCGTCCACGGCCCGGCCTTCGGCCACACGATCCGCAGGCTCGGCCAGCGCGCGGCGTAGCCGCTCTCGCGCGCAGCGAGCCCGCGCCGCGCGCTCTCGCGTGGCCGGCCCGCGCGGGCGCCCGGCTTGCGCGACGCGCCCAGCGGACCTAGGTTGGGATCTTCGGGGCCGGCGCCTGGCCACGGACTTTGCTGATTTGGTTCGCCATACGTGTACCGCGGCAACAAAGATCGAGCGACGCGGGCCTCCGGGGCCAGGAGGGCGTCTTCTCGCCACTGGACAGGGGCTGAGCGACCCCAAATACAATCCCGCCCGCCGTGGATCCCGTGACCGTCTCGACCACGATCTCCAAGCCGCGCGAGGAGGTGTTCGACTACCTCGCCGACATCGCCAACCACGCCGAGTTCTCAGACCACTACCTGGTCGACTGGCACCTGCTGCGCGAGGATTCGGTGGGCACCGGAGCGGGGGCGCGGTTCCGGGTCAAGGCGCCGCTCAACCGGTTCGCGTGGGCGGACATGACGATCACCGAGCTCGACCCGCCCTACCGGATCGTCGAGCGGGGTCGGGGCGGCAAGTACAACCGGATCCGGATGCTCGGCGCGTATACGCTGTCCCCGGCCGCGAGCGGGACGACCAGAGTGGAGTACACGCTCGAGACCGTGCCCGCGCTGCTCTCCGACCGGTTGATGGAGATCCTCGGCGGACGGTCCTGGTTCCGGCGCAAGACGGCCCGAGCCCTGCGTCGGCTGCGGACGATCCTCGAGGAGGACCGCGACCGCGGACAGCGCCCGTCGATCGCCGGCGGGTGAGCGGTTGGCGTGGTGTTGGCGGACGGCTCGACCCCGAGCGACGGCGGCTAGACTTCCGCGCCCGTGAGCGCTCGTTTCGCCGCCGCTCCTCGTCGCCGTTCCGCGGATCGCCGCGGCCTTCCCGTACCTCCTCGCCTGCTCGTGGTGGCCTGCCTGGCACCACTGCTGGTCGGCCTGGCGGCCTGCGGGCGGGTCGGCGACCCGCCGACGCTCGAGAACGACGGGGTGTACGTGCAGGCCGGCCCGATCACCTACCAGCTCCAGATCTCGCGCCAGCTCAACCAGTACTCGACCGAGGACTCCCAGTACGTCAAGGGTGTCCCGCCCGCCGACTCCATCCGGCGACCCGATCAGCTGTGGTACGGCGTGTTCCTGTGGGCCCTGAACCAGACCAAGCGAGTCCAGCGCACGACCGACAACTTCGACATCGTCGACACAGAGGGCACGACGTACTACCCGATCCCCCTCAACAGGGCCCTGAACCCGTACGCCTGGACCGCTCAGGCCCTCGCGCCGCGCGCGACCGAGCCGGAGCCCGGGACAACCGCCTTCTATGGACCGACCGGGGGCGGGCTCCTGCTGTTCAAGCTGAACGTCACCGTCTACAACAACCGACCGTTGACGCTCGAGATCCGCAGCCCGACCAACGGAAAGCTGTGGGCCACGATCTCGCTCGACCTCTGAGCGCCCCTCACGTCGCGTGCAGCCCGGCGACCATGACCTCCTGGGCGGCCGGGGCCGCGGTGGCGCCTCCGAATCCGGCGTTCGGGAACAGGGCGCCCACCGCGATTCGCGGCGCTCCGACCGGCGCGTAGCCGACGAACCACGCGTCGGTGTTCTGCGGGGCGTTGGCGCTCGGATTGCTGGGATTGGCGGTGTCGACGAGCTCCGCTGTGCCGGTCTTGCCGGCCACTTCGACGCCTGGGATCTGCGCGGCCGTGCCCGTCCCGAACTGAACCACGGCGACCATCATCCGCTGGACGAGGTTCGACACCCCGGGGCTCGTGACATGGACGAACCGCGGCCGCTGGTGGGCCCGGAGGGTGGGGAGCGGACGCCGGCCGGCCATGGCGATGGTCGCCGCGACGTCCGTCATCTCCATCGTTGAGGCCTGGACCATCCCCTGGCCGATGGCCGAGGACGCGACCGCGAGGTCGTCGCCGATCCGGCTCGCCGGCGGGATCTCGCTCTCAGCGGCGCCGGCGATCGACGGCTGCTGGTTGAAGCCAAACCGCTCGGCGACAGCGACCAGGCGGCGGGCGCCGAGCCTGGCTCCCAGGGGGGCGAACACCGAGTTGCACGAGACCGCGAACGCGTTCAACAGGGTCCCACCGCAGGCCTCACCGTTGGAGTTCTGGAGGGTGTACCCGTCGATCGTCGCACCGGTGGCGATCGGAAACGTGTCGGAGAGCTTGACGATGCCCGCCTCCAGGGCTCCGGTGGAGGTGATGATCTTCATCGTCGAGCCAGGCGGCTGGACCGCTGAGAAGGCCACCCCGGCCAGGGCCAGGAGCGCACCCGTGCGGGGATCCATCGCCGCGATCGCGCCGTACCGGCCGCCCAGCGCGGAGATCGCGGCCTGCTCGATCGTCGGATCGATCGTGGTGGTGACGGTCTGCCCCGGTACCGGGGCCGTCTGGACGAGCACCCGCCGCCCGGCCAGGAGCTTCCCACCCGGTATCCCGGCGAGCTGGGGCTGGAACACCCGCTCGAGCCCATCCAGGCCAACCTTGGCGCTGGCCGGGTAGCCGGCGGCCGCGTACACGCTCGCCTGATCGGCGGGGATCGGCCCCAGCGTGCCGACGATCTCACCCGCCAGCGAGGGGATCGGAGAGGTCCGGTCGGGTCCCTCGGCCAGCGGCGTGCCGTTGCTGGCCAGCAGCGCCGCGCGCGGGGGCAGGGCCACCTGCCGCGTGAGCCGCTCGCCTTCTCGCAGCCCGGGGAACAGCAGCGTGCCCGCGAACTGCACGCTCGGCCCGGAGCTGAGCGGCACGAGCAGCGTCTCCCGCAGCTTCCCGAACAGGGTCGTTTGGGCGATCATCGCCACCGCGATCACGTCGTTGTGGGTGCTGCCCACGCGCACCGGGGAGAGCGAGACCAGGGTCGCGGTCTGCGCGGCGTCACGGTAGTCGGCGGCGAACTGCGCCTCGGTCATCCGCAAGTGCGACTGGTGATCGAGCATCGAGTACATGAGCGGGTAATCGCTCCGCGCCCAGGCCCGGACGTAGTCGGTGACCAGCTGGCGCTGGGCGCGGCCCGGAGCGGTGGCGACGTAGGCGCCGAAGGCGAACGCGGCCAGCGCTGCGACCGCCAGCGGCGCACCCCTGCGCAACAGCCGCCGTCGCCGCGCGCGCTGTCGCTCCGCGGACCGCTCCATGGAATTAGAGTGCCCCACCTCAGCCGACAACGGTAGAAGATGGATAGACCGTCCGACGCCTGGTTCTAACCTGCTGCCGGTGACGCTTATCGACTGGGCGATCGTCGCCTTCTGCGTGCTCCTGGCCGCCTATGGATACGTCCAGGGCTTCATCGTCGGGGTCCTGTCGCTGTGCGGGTTCGTGGCCGGCGCGCTGATCGGCACCCGGCTTGGACCTCTCCTGCTCTCCGGAGGCTCGCACTCGCAGTACGCGCCGCTGTTCGGCCTGCTCGGCGCGCTCCTGGCCGGCGGCGTGCTGGCCAGCGGGCTCGAGGGGGTGGGCGTCCACGTCCGGTCCGCGCTGCGCCTCCCCGGCCTGCACACGGTCGACGGCCTGCTCGGAGCCGCGCTCACGGCGTGCGTCGGTTTGGGCGTGGCCTGGATCGTCGGGGCGGTGGCGCTGGAGTCCAGCGGCTCCGCGTCGCTGCGCAGAGACATCCAGCGCTCGGCCATCCTGAGCGAGCTCAATCAGCTACTGCCGCCGTCCGGGCCGATCCTCAACGCGCTCGCCCGCTTCGACCCGCTCCCTTCCGTCAACGGTCCTGAGGCCCAGGTACCGCCGCCCACGCGGGGGATCCTTGCCGTTCCCGCTGTGCGGGCGGCCTTCCCGAGCGTGGTCAGGGTGATCGGGACGGCCTGCGGCCTCGGGATCGAGGGGACGGGCTGGGTTGCGGCGCCCGACCTGGTCGTGACCAACGCCCACGTCGTCGCGGGCGAGAACGACACGACCGTGCAGCTGGATGGCAATCTTCCGGACCTGGCGGCCCAGGTCGTCGACTTCGACGTTCACGACGACATCGCCGTGCTCCGCGTCGGCGGACTCGATCGGCGGCCGTTGGCGCTGGCAGGTCATCCGAGGTCCGGGACGGCAGCGGCCATCCTGGGCTATCCGCTCGACGGCCCGTTCACGGCCGAGCCGGGCCGGATCGGGCAGACCGAGGTCGCGACCACCGATGACGCCTACGGCAACGGACCGATTCAGCGCCAGATCGAGTCCCTGCGCGGGCTCGTCCGGCCCGGCAACTCTGGCGGTCCGCTGGTTGACGCCGCCGGCCAGGTCGTGGGGATGGTGTTCGCGGCCATCACAGGCTCGCCCGCCACCTCAGGTGGGGATGGTCTGGCCGTGCCGAATTCGCTGGTCGCGATGCAGCTGGCGCGTGCGCAGCGGTCCCGACCTGTCAGCTCCGGACCCTGCTCCAGCTGAAACACCATGGGCGGGCGGTGGTCTGCACACCGCCCGCCCTCAGGTGCGTTGCCCCCGGGCGCCCGTAGGCGTCGATGCGCCCCCGACATCCTCGGCCATTTGAAACACCACCTCCGGCTCCAGTGCCCCCAGGAGCTGAGGATGGTGGTGCGCGAGGTGTCGCTCCACTGCATCGAAGAGCTGCTTATCGGACTCTCCTGCGAGTTGCGCCCCGCACTCGCAGTAGGCGATTCGCTTATGCCCTTCGCTGATCGCAGTCATTGTGTCTGGTCGTTGCCGTGTAGCTTGGCCTCGCGGTGCCCCGCCGAGCGTGTCGATGGGTGGCCCCGATCCACGGCCGACACGATGTAAGGGCGCCGTAAGCGATACGTTTCCGTAACGTTTCCGTGGTCGCACGCGTAAGTGAGAGCACCCGCGTTCAGCTTTGCGGACGGTTGTCCGTTGAGGTCAATGGCGTGCAGTTGGCCGACGGCCTGCGCGGTCGGCAGGTGCGTCTGCTGCTCGCGTACCTGCTGCTCAACCGCTCGCGCCACGTCGGGCGCGAGGAGCTGATCGGGGCGCTGTGGCCCGAGAGGGCCCCGGTATCCCAGGACGCGGCGCTGCGGACGCTGCTCTCCCGCCTTCGCTCGGCCGTGGGCGGAGCCGTCCTCGCCGGCCGTGACGAGCTGATCCTCAGCTTCCCCGAGCCGGTCTGGGTCGACTTCGAAGCCGCCGGGGCGGAGTTGCAGCGTGCGCTTCAGGCCCTCGAGCGCGCGGACGTCCGCGCCGCGTGGGGGGCGGCGCAGGTGCCGCTGAACATCGCCAGCCGGGGCCTGCTCCCCGGGTCGCAGGCCAACTGGCTTGAGCCGCACCGGCGCGAACTGGAGGACATCCGGCTCCAGGCGCTGGAAGCGGTCGGCCGAGCCGGGCTGAGGATGGGCGGAGCTCAGCTGACCTCGGTCGAGCGCGCGGCCCGCGCCCTGATCGAGGCCGAGCCCTACCGCGAGTCCGGCTACGTGCTGCTGATGGAGGCGCTGGCCGCCCGGGGGAACGTCGCCGAGGGCCTGCGGGTCTTCGAGCAGCTGCGAACGCTGGTTCGTGACGAGCTGGGCACGATGCCCTCACCTGAGGCGATCGCCTCCCACGAGCGGATGCTGCGTCCGGGGGCGGGAGCTCGGCCGCCGGCCGGCGACGGACAGCCCCCGGGGGTGATCGAGCTTCCGGTGGAGCTGCGGGCCCGGGTCACCGCGCCGCTCGTCGGGCGCCGCCGGGAGTTCGCGGCGCTGATCCGCCGATGGGGAGGGGCTCGGGGTGAGGAAGGCGCTGGGGCAGACCGGGATGGCGACCGTAACCGACCGCCGCGCCGCATCCTCGTGGTCGCCGGCGACGCCGGAATCGGGAAGACGAGCCTGGCTGC
This sequence comes from uncultured Solirubrobacterales bacterium, assembly GCA_963704385.1. GTDB lineage: Bacteria > Actinomycetota > Thermoleophilia > Solirubrobacterales > Solirubrobacteraceae > Palsa-465. Next base: position 588,166 of record OY969904.1, on the reverse strand, counting down.
GAAGTTGGCCGGACGGGCCTACGACGATGGCGGAGTCGTCCTGGCCGGTCGGGCCCCGGAGGAGGCGCTGGTCCCCTACCAGCCGTTCCTGGAGGCGCTGCGGCACTATTTCTCGGCCGCACCGCTCGATGAGCTGCGCGCCGCGGTCAGCGAATACGGCCCCGAGCTGGCGCGGCTGGTTCCGGAGCTGCGCCGGCGGGTGCCCGACCTCGCGGTGCCGTCAGCCGCCGAGCCCGAGAGCGAGCGCTACCGGCTGTTCGAGGCGGTGGTCGGGCTGCTGAGCGCCATCTCGGCCCGGGCTCCGATTCTGCTCGTGCTCGACGACCTCCACTGGGCCGACCGGCCGACGCTGCTGCTCCTGCGCCACCTGGCGCGGGCTCCGGACCCGGCTCGCCTTTTGATCCTCGTCGCCTACCGGACCGAGCCCACTGGTGAGGGCCTGGCGGACGCGCTCGCCGATCTCAACCGCGAAGGCTTCGTGTGGAAGCTCGACGTCGGCGGACTGAGCGAGCCGGAGACGGCCGAGCTCGTGCGGGTACGGGCCGGGGAAGCTCCCTCGCAGGCGCTATCGCGGGCGGTGCACGAGGAGACCGAAGGCAACCCGTTCTTCATCGAGGAGATCGTCCGCCACCTGGTCGAAGCGGGCGTGAGCGTCGGCTCAGCCACCGCGTCGGACCTGCAGGCCGTCGGGCTGCCCGAGGGCGTCGGTCAGATGATCGCGCGCCGGCTGGCCCGCCTGGACCCCCAGACGATCGAGTGGCTGCGCGTCGCCTCGGTCATCGGGCGCGACTTCGACATCGCGCTGCTGGAGAAGCTGGTCCAGCTGGAGGAAGAGGAGTTTCTCCGCTCGCTCGAGAACGCCCTGGCGGCTGGGCTGCTGCTGGAATCCACCGCCGAGCCAGGCCGCTACAGCTTCTCGCACACGCTGATTCGCGACACTCTGTACGAGGGGATGTCCGCCACTCGGCGGGCCCGGATCCACAAGCGCGTCGGCGAGGCGCTCGAGGATGCCCGCAAGGCGTCGGTGACCGTCCTCGCTCACCACTTCACCAGGGCGGGAAGCCCCGACGACTCGGCCAAGGCGATCGACTACGCCTCCCAGGCCGGAGACAAGGCCGCGGCCCTGCTCGCCTACGACCAGGCCGCCGAGCACTATTCGCGTGCACTCGAGGTGCTGACCCGCTTCGAACCCGAGGACGTCGAACGCCGCTGCCGGCTCCAGCTGCTCGTCGGCGAGGCGCGGATGCGCGCCGGCGAACGGGGGCCGGCCCGTGCCGCGTTCCGGGAGGCGGCCGCGCTGGCCGAGCAGCTGGGTGACTCCGCGAGCCTGGCCCGGGCCGCGGTCGGGGCCTCCCAGCGCTACGTCCAGCAGCCGGGGGTGGTCGACGACGAGCTGATCGGGATGCTCGAACGTGCACTGGACGCGATCTCGGAGGAGGCGACGCTGGACCGCGTGCGCCTTCTGAGCCGGCTGTGCGGCGCGATCTACTACTCGGAGCAGCGGGAACGGATGGCCGAGCTGAGCGACGAGGCTACCCGCCTCGCCGAGCAACTCGATGATCCCGAGGCCTTCGTCTACGCGCGGGCGGCCCGGCGTCGAGCGCTGTCAGATCCGGAGCATCTCACGGAGCGACTGGCGGCCTCGACGGAGATGCTGACCTTCGCCCGCCGGCTGGACGACCTCGAGCTCCAGCTCCACGCGCACGCGTGGCTGGTTCTGGACCTGCTGGAGAGCGGGGATCGGGACGCCGTCGACGCCCAGATAGCCGCGTTCACGGCCGGGGCTGAGCGCCTGCGCCAGCCGCTCTACGTGTGGCAGGCGATCGTCTGGCGGGCCATGCGGGCGCTGCTCGAGGGCCGGCTCGAGCGGGCCGAGGAGCTCGCGACGGAGGCGCTCGCGGCCGGGGCTCCGGCCGAGGCCGTCACGGCGCCGCAATACCACGCCATGCAGCTGCTGGGGGTGCGCCGCGAGCAGGGCCGCATCGGAGAGCTCGAGCAGGCGGCCCGGCAGATGGCCGCCAGCACGCCGGCACTTCCGGGATGGCGGGCCGCGCTGGCCACCGTGCTCGTGGAGAGCGGCCAGCCCGAGGACGCGCGCGCCGAGCTCGAGCGGCTGGCCGCCGAGGACTTCCAGGACCTCCCCCGTGATGGGGACTGGATAACCACGATGACGCTCATCGGCGACCTGTGCGCGGCACTGAAGGACAGCCGGCGCTGCGCGCTGGTGCACGAGCTGCTGGCGCCTTACGAGGCCGGAAACGTCGTCGTGGGTGTCGCCGTGGTGTGCCTGGGGTCGATGGCCAGGGTGCTCGGAAGGCTCGCGACCATCGCTGGGCAGGCGGACCAGGCGCCGCACCACTTCGAACGCGCGCTCGCCGCGCATGCGCGCCTGCGGGCGCCCGTGCTGCTGGCCCACACGCAGCTCGACTACGCCGAGGCGCTCGGGTCCAGCCCACGGGCCGGCCGGCTGGTCGAGGAGGCCGCGCACGTCGCCGCGGAGCTGGACCTGCCGGCGGTCGCTCACCGGGTGCAGCGTCTGCGCGGCAGCTGACGGGCGCTTCCGGACCCCGTCCGCACCCCGGGCGGACCCGGCTCGGTTGGCCCGCTGGGCGGGAGCGCTACCCTCCCCGGACTCATGGCAAAGACTCTGGCGATCGCCGAGAAGCCATCGGTGGGACGCGACTTGGCGCGAGTGCTCCCGGGCGCGTTCACCAAGGGCGAGGGTTACCTGGAGGGTCCAGACCACGTTGTGACCTGGGCCGTTGGCCACCTGGTCCAACTCGCCGAGCCCGACGAGTACGACGACCGGTTCAAGAAGTGGCGCATGGCGGACCTCCCGATCGTGCCCGACCGGTTCAAGCTCGTGGTCCGGGACGAGCGCTCCAAGAAGCAGATGAACGTGATCAAGCGCCTGCTGGCCCGCGACGACGTGGATCTGGTCGTCAACGCCTGCGACGCCGGTCGCGAGGGCGAGCTGATCTTCGCCTACCTGTATGAGAAGTCGGGGTCGAAGAAGCCCGTGGAGCGCCTGTGGCTGAACTCGATGACCCAGGCCGCGATCAAGGACGCGTTCGGCGCCCTGCGCCCGGGGTCCGAGCTGGCCTCGCTCGAGGCCGCGGCCCGGTCGCGCTCGGAGGCGGACTGGATCGTGGGCATGAACGCCACCCGCGCGGCCACGATCCGGCTGCGATCGGCCTTCGACGGAGCGGTCTCGCTGGGGCGCGTGCAGACGCCGACGCTGGCCATCCTGGCCAAGCGCGAGCAGGAGATCCGCGACTTCGTCCCGGAGGCGTACTGGATCGTCGACGCCGTCTTCGACCCGACGGCCGAGCCTTCGGGGCGTGACTACGAGGGCCGCTATCACGTCGGCGCGAACCCGCGGCTGAAGACGGCCGAGGAGGCCGCGGCCGTCGTGGCCGCGGTCGAGGGGCGGACCGGCGAGATCACCAAGCTCACCAAGACCGAGCAGAAACAGCGCCCCCCGCTCCTGTACGACCTCACGCGCCTTCAGAGCGACGCCAGTTCTCGTTACGGCTTCACGCTCCGCCGGACACTGGCCGCCGCCCAGAGGCTGTACGAGGAGCACACCGCCATCACCTATCCCCGGACCAGCTCGCGCTACCTGCCGAGCGACATGATCGGCGAGATCAAGCCGATCGCCAGGCTGGTGGGGGAGCGCAGCGAATATGCGGAGGGTGCTCGATACGTGCTCGGCCTCGACGTCCTGCCGCTGGGCCGTGTGATCAACAACGAAAAGGTCACCGACCACCACGCGATCATCCCCACCCGGGCCGAGCGCCATCCGGTCGAGAACATGTCCGAGGACGACAGGCGCATATACGACCTGGTCGTGCGCCGCTTCCTGGCCATCTTCCATCCCGAGGCCGTGTTCGAGAACACCCGCGTGGAGACAACCGTCGCCGACCACGTCTTCCGCACGCGGGGAAAGCGGATCCTCGTGCCCGGTTGGCGCGCCGTCTACGGCGAGACGGCCGATGTCGAGGATCGCGGCGAGGACGACGAGGGGCGCGAGCAGCAGCTGCCGCGCCTATCGGAGGGCGAGCCGGCCGCGGTCAGGGAGATCGCCTCCCAGGAGAAGGAGACCCAGCCTCCGCGGCGCTACAGCGACGGCTCGCTGGTGACGGTCATGGAGACCGCGGGCAAGCTGGTCGACGACGAGGAGCTGCGCGAGGCCATGAAGGACTCGGGGATCGGCACCCCGGCCACCCGCGCGGCGATCATCGAGCGCCTGATCCAGGTCGGCTACGTCGAGCGCGAGGGACGGGCGCTGGTCGTGACCGAGAAGGGCATGAACGTGATCCGGCTCCTCGGCGAGCACGCCCTCACCTCGCCGGGACTGACCGGCGAGTGGGAGGCCCGGCTGGCCAAGATCGAGACCGGCGCCGACTCGCGCGAGGCCTTCATGGGCGACATCGTCAAGTTCGCCGAGAGCACTGTGGGGGAGTTGGACGCCAAACTCAAGGGCGTCCGCATTCCCAGGGCCAACCTCGGCCCCTGCCCGGTCTGCGGCCGCGACATCGTCGAGAATCGCAAGGGCTATTCGTGCTGGTCGCGTGACGATCCCGGCTGCGGGTTCGTGATCTGGAAGTCCAAGGCCGGCAAGTCGTTGCCGGTCTCGGTGGCCCGTGAGCTCATCAAGACGGGGCGCACGGACAAGCCCGTCACCGGATTTAAGGGACGCTCCGGCCGGAGCTTCCGCGCCCGTCTCGCCCTCCAGCAGGGCGAGGACGGCAAGTGGCGGGTCGAGTTCGACGAGCCGTGGGCCAGGGAGGGGGCCAAGCCCCCCGAGGCCGAGGAGGAGGCCGGCGCCGCCGGCCGCCCCGAGGCCGAGCAGCCGGCCGCGGCGTAGCCCGGGCCTCCCCTACGACAGCGGCTGTCGGGCGGGACAGTGGGCTCCGCCACCGGGGCGGTCCGGGGCGCCGTCATCCCGACGCGCCACCATAGGCCGATGCCGCTCACGCTCGTGCTCGGGCCTGCCAACTCCGCCAAGGCCGGGGAGGTCCTCGGCGCGTACGCCGCCGCCACCCAGCGCGGGGCACTGCTGGTCGTGCCGACGGCCGCCGACGCCGAGCACTACTCGCGCGAGCTCGCCGAGCAGGGCTCGGTGCTCGGCTCCGTGCTGACCTTCTCCGGCCTGGCTCAGGAGGTCGCCCGCCGCGCAGGCTATGACGGACGCCGGCTGACGGCCCTCCAGCGCGACCGCATCGTCGCCCGCGCGGTTCGGGGGGCTGACCTCAGCGCGCTCACCGACGCGGCGCAGGCGCCGGGCTTCGCCGTCGCTGCGGGCGATTTGATCGCCGAGCTCGAGCGCTCGCTGGTCGGGCCCGAGCGGTTCGCCGGGGCGATGCAGACCTGGGGAGCGCAGGACCAGCGGCGGGAGGCCTACGCCCGGGACGTGGCCGCCATCTATCTCGGCTACGCGCGCGAGCTCGCGGGGCTCAGGCGCGTGGACCGGGAGCTGTTCGCGTGGCAGGCGCTGGACGCGCTGCGGGTTGCGCCGGGCCGATGGGGCCACGAGCCCGTGTTCTTCTACGGCTTCGACGACCTGCATCCGCTCGAGCGCGACGCGGTCGAGACGCTGGCCCGGATCGTCGGGGTCGATGTGATGGTCTCGCTCACCTACCAGCCGGGAAGGTCGGCCCTGCAGGCTCGCGCCGAGCTCGTCCAGGAGCTGACGGCGCTCGCCGAACGGGTGATCGAGCTGCCCGCCGTGGACGACTACTACGCCCCCGGTTCACAGGTCGCCCTGCACCACCTGGAGCGCTCGCTGTTCGAGACCCGCTCCGATATCGGCCGGGTCGATCCGGGGCCGGCCGTGCGGCTGCTCGAAGCGGCCGGTGAACGAGCCGAGGCCGAGCTCGTCGCGTCCGAGGTGCTGGCGCTGATTCGGGACGGAGTCCCGCCGGAGGAGATCGCCGTTGTGTGCCGCTCCCCGTCGCGCGCGGCGCCGCTCATCGCGCGGGTCTTCGACCAGTACGCGATCCCGGTCGCGGCCGACGATCGCCTCCTGTTCGCGCGCACCGCGCTTGGGCACGGCCTCCTCGCCCTCGGTCGCTGTGCGCTGCTCCCGGAAGGACAGGCGACGGCTCAGGACCTTCTCGACTACCTGCGAACGCCCGGAGTGGTGCAGCGGATCGAGGTGGTCGACGCGCTCGAGCTCGATATCCGCCGAACCGGCCTGAGGACCGCGGACCAGGCCCGGGCACGCCTCGGCTTCGCGCTGCGTGAGATCGACGCGCTGCGGAGCGCGCGCGATCCGGCCGCCGAGCTCGCCCGCCAGGGCCGCCGGCTGCTGGCCGCCCCAAATCGCCGGCAGGCCAGGGTCCTGAGCGCGGCCGAGCAGCTCGACGCCCGGGCGCTGGCGGCGATGCTGGGCGCGCTGGCCGAGCTGGACGAGCTCTCCGAGCGAGCCGACGGCGCGGACCTGATCGAGCTGCTCGAGGGAATCGAAGTCGCGGGGCGTACGGGCGGCGGAGCCGGAGCGGTGGTCCTCGCCGAGCCACTGGCCATCCGCGCGCGTCGCTTCCGGGCCGTGCTCGTGTGCGGCCTGCAGGAGGGCGCCTTCCCCAGGACCTCCGGGCCCGAGCCGTTCCTGTCCGACGAGCGCCGGAGGGAGCTGGCCGCGTGCAGCGGCCTGCGACTGCGGCTCGCCGAGGACTCACTCGAGCGTGAGCGCTACCTGTTCTACGCGGCCGTCTCCCGGGCCACCGAGCAGGTGGTGCTCAGCTATCGCAGCTGCGACGAGGAGGGCAACCTCGAGCTGCCCTCACCGTTCATCGCCGATGTGGCCGACCTGCTGGTCCCCGAGTGGCGCGACCGGCGTCGCCGGCGACTGCTCGGAGACGTGGTCTGGCCGGTCGCACAGGCGCCGACGCCGCGCGAGCGCGAGCGGTCGCTGGTGGCTGACGCGGCCCCCGCGTCCGGGGAGCCTCCCGTCCCTGCGCTGTCGCTTTCGGCCACCGCGCTCGCGCACGTCCGGCACACCCGGGTGGTGTCGGCCGGGGCGCTCGAGGCCTACGCCGACTGCCCGGTCAAGTGGCTGGTCGAGCGCGAGCTCCAGCCCGCCACGCTGGACCCGCCGACGGACCCGATCGTCCGCGGCACGGCGATGCACGATGCCCTCGAGCAGGTGCTGACGCGCCTCGGCCGCGCGGTCACCCCAGAGTCGCTTCCCGAGGCGCTCGGAATCCTCGAGGAGGTGGTCGCTGAGGTCGGGACAGAGCTCGGGCCCGGGCGGCCCGAGCGGCTGCGCCAGGCCATGGCCGAGGCGGTGGCCGCCGATCTCCGCCGCTACCTCGAGCAGGAGGCCACGAACGGCAACCGGTGGGAGCCCCGGTTCCTGGAGCTGCGGTTCGGGTTCGACGACGACGAGTCACTGGCCGCCCTCGAGCTCGGGGCCGGCCCGGACCAGGTCGCGGTCAGGGGAGCGATCGACCGCGTCGACGTGGAGCCCGGCAGCGCCCAGACGGTCGTCCGCGACTACAAGAGCGGCGGCACCCGTCCCGAGTACCAGGGAAACCACTGGCTCAGCGATCGTCAGCTCCAGGTGGCGCTGTACATGCTCGCGGTGCGCGACCTGCTCGGCCTCGAGCCGGTGGCCGGGCTCTACCAGCCGCTCGGTGGGCGAGATCTGCGGGCCCGCGGCGTTTTCCTGGAGGGCACGCCGGCCGGGGGCGAGCTGGTGGGCAACGACGCTCGCGACGCCGAGCAGCTCCGCGCCGAGCTCGAAGAGGCGTCGGCGATCGCGATCGCGCTGGCTGGCCGACTGCGGGCCGGCGAGCTGACTCCCTGCCCCGAGACGTGCTCGCGGGACGGGTGCATGTTTCCGGGGATATGCCGGGTCTCGTGACCGCGCCGACGTCCGAATGGGGTGGAGCCGATCCCGGCCCCGCCGGTCGCGGGTGGACCGCGGAGCAGCTCGACGCCATCGAGCGGCGCGTGGGCGAGCTGTTCCTCGACGCCGGCGCCGGCAGCGGCAAGACCTCGGTGCTCGTCGAGCGGTTCGCGCGGAGCGTGATCGAGGATGGGATCGCCCCCACCGCGATCCTCACGATCACCTTCACCGAGAAGGCCGCGGCCGAGATGCGCGACCGGATCCGAGAGCGATTGCGGGCTCTCGGCGCCGAGGAGGCCGCGCGGGCCACCGAGGAGGCCTTCATCTCCACGATCCACGGCTTCTGCGCCCGTGTGCTGCGTTCGGGCGCGCTGGCCGCGGGCATCGACCCGGCGTTCGAGGTGCTCGACGAGCTCGAGGCCGGCCGCCTGGCCGACGCGGCCTTCGACCGTGCACTGGTCGATCTCGCCGACAATGCCCCGGGCGCGGTGCGGCTGATCGCGGCCTACGGCGCGTGGGACCTGCGCGTGGCGATCCAGAGCGTCCACGCCGAGCTGCGCTCGCGCGGCGAGCTGGAGCCGCGGCTGCCGCCGCTGCCGGATGCTGCCCGGCCCGGCCCCGACGGGGTGGCGGACGCCTCCGATCTCGATGCCGGGCGGCGCGATCTCCGCCTGGCCGCCGCGGCGGCCATCGCCGAGCTTCGCGCCGCCGCGGATCCGTCCGTTCGGGTGTTCGATGCGCTCGAGCGCCTGGCCCGGCTGGACACCGTGATCGCGGTCGGCGATCCCTGGCCGGGCGACCTGGACGTACTGCGCCTACCCGGCGGCAACGGCGCCGCGCTCAGCACGCCGGTCTGCCAGGCCTACGCCGCGGCGCTTATCCGCCTGCGCGCGATCTGCGCCCAGCGCTGGGCCCGGGGCATCGATCCGCTGCTGGCCGAGCTCCTGGACGGCTTCGGAGCGAGGTACCGGCGGCTCAAGCGAGAGCGTTCCGGGCTCGACTTCGCCGACCTCGAGCTGCTCTGCCGGGAGCTGCTGCGCTCCGACCAGGAGCTGCGGGACCGCTATCGGCAGCGGTTCGAACGCGTCATGGTCGACGAGCTCCAGGACACCAACGCCGTCCAGCTCGAGCTGATCGAGACCGTGTCCGACGCCAACCTGTTCACGGTCGGAGACGCGCAGCAGTCGATCTACCGCTTCCGCCACGCCGACGTGGAGCTGTTCGAGCGCCGGGGCGAGCGGCTCGACGCCCAAGGGGCCCGGGCCGGCCTGCAGGTGAACTTCCGCTCGCGTGGGGAGATCCTCGAGGTGATCAACCGGGTGTTCGCCGTTGAGCTCGGGGACCGCTTCACCCCTCTGCTCTGCGGTCGCACCGATCCACCGGTGGGCGAGCCGCGGGTCGAGCTGCTGATCGCCGACAAGGGCGCCGAGTGGACGCCCGACGGCTTGTGCGCGCCGTGGCGGGTGGCCGAGGCCCGAGCGCTCGCGAGCCGTGTCGAGGCGCTAGTCGCCGGCGGAACGTCGCCGCGTGATGTGGTCGTGCTGATGCGCGCCACGACCGACATGCGGGCCTACGAGCGCGCGCTCGAGGAGCGGGGGATCCCGACCTACGTGATCGGCGGCCGCGGCTACTGGTCGCACCCGCAGGTGGTCGACATGCTCGGGTACCTCCGCCTGCTCGCCAATCCGCGGGACGAGGAGGCGCTGTACACCGTCCTCGCCTCGCCCCTCCTCGGCGCGTCCACGGACGCCCTCGTCCTGCTCGGGGCCGCGGCTCGGGGCAGCGGCCGCGACCCGTGGTGGGTGATGCGTGAGCCGGAGGATCTGCTCGCCGAGCTCTCACCTGGCGACCGCGAGCGCGTCGCGTGGTTCGCGGACCTGGTCGCGGCTGAGCGCCGCCAGCTGGCCCGCAGGTCGATCGAGGAGCTGATCGAGCGGGCCCTGGAGCGCACCGGCTACGACCTGACCGTGCTGGCCATGCCCGGGGGGCAGCGCCGGCTGGCCAACATCCGCAAGCTGATGCGCCTCGGGCGCGAGCACTGGGCCGCCCACGGTCCCGACCTGCGCGGCTTCCTCGAGCTGGTCCGTCTGCGCTCAGACTCCTGGCGCCCCGACCCGGACCAGAACGAGGCGCCGGTCGAGAGCGAGGCCCTCGACGCCGTGCGGGTGATGACGATCCACCGGGCCAAGGGCCTCGAGTTCAAGGTCGTGTGCGTCGCGGACCTCGGGCGCGGACCCAGGTGGCCCCCGGAGCTCGTGCGCATCGGCCGTGACGGGCGGCTTGGGCTGCGGCTGGCCCGGCCCGGGACCGGACGCCGCGAGCCGGCGCTCGCCTACGACGAACTGGGCCAGGAGCAGCGGGATGCCGCCGGCCGCGAGGAGCGCCGCCTGTTCTACGTGGCCATGACGCGCGCCCGGGAGCGGCTGATCCTGAGCGGCGCGGCCAAGCTCGACTCCTGGGGCGGGCCGGGTGGCGGCGGAGCACCGATCGCCTGGCTCGGGCCAGCGCTGGTGGCGGATGTCTCTGCTGGCCAGGGTGTGTTCGAAGGCGTGCGTTTTTCGGTGGTCCGCCCCGGGCTGGACGAAGGCCTGGGCGATCGCGCGCACCGCACGCGCGACCTCGAGACCCCGCGTGCCCCCGAGGCCCCGGTGGATGTCCTGCCCCCGTCGCCCGCCCCCGCCGTGACCTCCCTGTCCTACTCGTCGCTGACCGCGTACCACCGCTGCGGCTATCGCTTCTACGTCGAGCGGGTGCTGGGCGTACCGGGGACCGGGGAGGGCGGCCCGGGTGCCGCCGGGTCCGCCGCCGCGACCGGCCGCGCCTCGGACAGCCTCACCCCCGCCGAGCGCGGGACGGCGGTCCACGCGCTGCTCGAGCGCGTCGAGTTCCGCCGTCCCGTGATCCCATCGGCGGAGGCGATCGCCGCCGCGGCGCCGCGGCCGCCGACGGCCGACGAGGTCGAGGGGATCGCCGCGCTCGTGCGCAGCTTCATCGACAGCGACCTGGCCCGGCGGCTCGGTCGGGCGACTCGGGTGCGGCGCGAGCAGCGCTTCGCGTTCCCGCTCGAGGGCGCTTTGATCATCGGGATGCTCGACGTGATCGCCAGCGAGCCGCCCGACCGGATGCTGGTGGTGGACTACAAGACCGATCGTCTGGACGGCGGCGATGGCGCGCGGCTGGACCCTGGGGCGATCGTCGCCTCCGAGTACTCGACCCAGCGGCTCATCTACGCGCTCGCTGCTCTGCGCTCCGGAGCCGAGCGCGTCGAGATCGTGCACGCGTTCCTGGAGGTCCCCGGCGAGCCCGTCGCGGCCACGTTCACGCGTGATGACGCGCCGGCGCTCGAGCGGGAGCTGGCTGAGCTGGCCGCCGGACTGCTGCGCGAGCGGTCCTTCCGCGTCAGCGAGACGCCGCACCGCGCGCTATGCGGAGGCTGTCCCGCCGAGGGCGGGCTGTGCTCGTGGCCGCTTGAGATGACCCGGCGTGAGAGGCCGGACCGGCTGTTCTGAGTGGCTCCCACGAGCCGCCGAGCCTCAATCGCGGAAGTGGACCTCGATCTGCTCCCGGTCGGAGCGCTCCTCGACCTTGGCCAGGGCGCGCAGGGTCTTTTCGTCGGCATCGCCCGCGGGTGGCCCGAAAAGGCTCCGTGGCCAGAGTTTGCGGGTCAGAACAACGTTGATCTCGGCGGCGTACACGGTGGCCAGGGCGCCGACGTGCAGCCACACGATCAGCGCCAGCACGAGCCCGAACGTCCCGTAGGTGTTACTCGCGCGCCGGTACACGTCGTTGATGTAGATGCCCCCGACGACCTGCAGGATCTCCCAGAACAGGGCGGCGACTCCGACTCCGATCCACAAGTGGCGAGTCGGAACCGCCTTCGCCGTCAGGAATCGGAAGGCGGCCAGGAACAGGGCGAAGTTCACGGTCAGCGAGAGCGCGAAACCGGCGACCTTCACGCCTGGGCCGCCGAGCCCGGTCACGAGTCCGGAGACGGCTGTCGAGACGATGAACAGGAGGCCGAGCGAACCCAGCAGGAGCAATCCGCGTAGGCGCGAGCGCAGAAAGTCCGGGCGGTCCTTGAGCGGCACCGCCCACACGCGGTCAAAGGCGCGCTGGGCCGCCTGGGTGACACCGAGCCCGCCCCACAGGGAGATCAGCACGCCAACCACGAGCGCGGTCGTGCTGCCCATCAGCTTGTTGACCTTGATGTCCTGGCCGATCACCGGAAACTGACTGAGCACCGAGTTCTCGACCGCGTGCTGGGCGCTCAGGTTCCCGCTCAGCACGAACCCGAGGATCGTGACCATTACGAGCAGCAGCGGAAACAGCGATACGAACGCGTAGTAGGCGACGAGCGAGGCGAACCCGCCGGCGGCGTCGTCGGCAAACTTCTTCAGCACCGCGAACGGGATCGCCAGCCAGCGAGATGCCTGTTGGCGGCGGTCCAGCGCATCCAGAGAACGTTGAAGATCCACGCCGGTCTGACTACCCCGGCGAATGGTAGTTCAGCCCTCGGCCGGCTCGGACGGGGCGATGCGGTCCGCCTCACACCTCAGCGACCCGCTCCGCCGCGTCACACCTCAGCTAACGGCTCCGCCGCCTCACACCTCAGCGAACCGCTCCTGCGCGTCACACCTGAGCGAAGCGCTCCTGCCCGCTCTCGATCGAGAGCAGCAGGCGCTTGCGCTCCAGCCCGCCCGTGTAGCCGCCCAGGCCTCCGGTCGTGTGGAGAACCCGGTGGCAGGGAACGATGATCGGCAGCGGATTGGCGCCGAGCGCGTTTCCGGCCGCGCGCGACGCGCGCGGGCTGCCAGCCTCGGTGGCCACGCGCTTGTACGTGGAGACCGAGCCGAACGGAATCCGCACGGCGGCCTCCAGCACCCGCCGCCCGAACCCTCGGGTCAGTTGCCAGTCCAGCGGCACCTCAAAGCGACGGAGCGCGCCGGCGAAGTACCGCTCGAGCTCGTGCCGCGTGTCGTCGAGCCGGCGTGGAGCCGACAGGATCCGCGGCGAGACCCGGGCCGCCAGGTTCTCCAGCACAGCGTCCTCCGTGTCGTCCTGGTCCAGATAGGCGATCCGCACCAGCCCGCGCAGGGTGGCGGCGAGCATCAGCTTGCCGACGGGCGAGTCGAGGGTCGCGTAGGCGACATCGAGCAATCCCGCCTCGACGGCGGCCGGCCCGAGCTCGGGCGGCGCGGGCTCACGCCCAAGGTCCGGAGCGCTCCTCAACGCCCGCTCCAGGGCATCCATCTCGGTCATGGTCGGTACTCCATTCGCAGTCGTTTCAGGCCTTCGTGGACGTTGCGCCTTGCCGCCTCCTCGGTCGTGCCCATCACCGCCGAGATCTCGGCGTAGCGCGCGTCCGCGACGTAACGGAGCGCGATCGCGGTCCGCTGCTTGGTCGGCAGGCCGCGGACCCGCCCCCAGAGGTCCTCGTCACGCGGGTCGGACCCCGGCCCGTCGCCCCTGGCAAAGACGCCACTCGCGCCCTCCGGCACCTCGGCCACCAGCGCCACCCGTCGCCGGGCGCGTAGGTGATCGATCGCCTTGCGGTGCGCGATCGTCAGGATCCAGCTGCGCAGGTTCGAGGCGTCGCGGAGCCGCGGGTAGGCCCTCAGCGCCGCCAGCCACGTCTCCTGATAGCAGTCGTCGGCATCGTGGCGCCCGACCGTGGCGATCATGAAGCGGTGCACGTCGCGGCCGTGGGCGTCGAGCAACTTCTGAAAGGGCGGCAGGTTCACTGCGGATGAAACGCGGCGGCGGGCCATCACGTGAGATGTTGACGCGCCGCCGCGGCCCATCCACGAACTTTGGCGATCCACCGTCGGGGGGTGGCGGTGAATCGCCAATGTTGCCGCGCGGCCGCGGCCCGTCCAATGTTGACGCGCGGCCGCGGCCCATCCACGAACTTTGGCGATCCACCGTCGGGGGTGGCGGTGAATCCGCATTCATCGCGGAGCGCGGAGCGTCGTGGATCTCGGCGGCGCGCCACGCAGCCGACGCATGGTGGCGACGGCGCGACAAACCCCTGCTGTCGGTGAGGGGTTAGGCGCCTGGCCGACGCATGGTGGCGACGGCGCGACAAACCCCTGTTGTCGGTGAGCGGTGGGGCGTGTGGCCGCCACATCCCCGGCCCAGCCCGGCGGCAACCGCGCCACTCACCCCTCCTCACCGACGGGGGTTCGTTGTCTTTTCGCCGCATAGAGACGATCAGGCCACGCACCCGGACAGCGCGACCGGGGTGCGTTGTCTTGTCGCCATCCCGACGGTCCCCAGCCCGGCGGCGATCGCGCCACTCACCTTCCTTCATCGACTGCCGTGGCCCGCGGCCGGCAAGACTCCGCTCAACGCTTGCCCGGGCCGCTGGTTCGCTATACAAACTGCTGTATGGCACGCGCGATCTGGACAGGCGCGATCAGCTTCGGGCTGGTCAATGTGCCCGTGAAGCTGTATGCAGCGACCTCGCCCAAGACCGTGCGGTTCCATCAGCTCTCGAGCAAGACCGGGGCCCGGATCCGCCAGAAGCGCGTCGATCCGTCGACGGACGAGGAGGTCCCGTACGAGGAGATCGTCAAGGGCTACGAGATCACGCCCGACCGGTACGTGATGATCGACCCCGAGGAGCTCGACGCCCTCAATCCCAAGGCGACCAAGACGATCGACATCGAGGAGTTCGTCGATCTCGATGAGATCGATCCGATCTACTACGACCACTCCTACTACCTGGCGCCGACCGCCGGCGGGGCCAAGCCCTACCGTCTGCTGCTCGACGCCATGCGGGAGTCGGGCAAGGTGGGCATCGGGCGGGTCGTCCTGCGCTCCAAGCAGCAGCTGGCCGCCCTGCGGCCGACCGGCGACGTGCTGACCCTGACCACGATGTTGTTCGGCGACGAGGTCCTCAAGCCCGACCGGCTCGACGAGCTCGACTCTGTGGCCGAGGCCGAGGCCACGGACCGGGAGCTGAAGATGGCCGAGCAGCTGATCGACTCGCTCTCGGCCGAGTGGGATCCGAACGAGTTCCACGACGAGTACCGCCAACAGGTCCTCGATCTGATCGAGCGCAAGGCGGCCGGCGAGGAGATCGCCCCCCAGCCCCAGGCCGAGGAGCCCGCGGCCGCACCGGACCTCATGGCCGCCCTGGAGGCGAGCCTGGCGGCCGTCCAGTCCGACGGCGCCAAGCCGGCCAAGGGGCCCGCCAAGGAGCCGGCCAAGGAGGCCGAGAAGGGCGGCCGCAGCCGCCGTAAAGCTCCCGTGGCCGATCGCTCGTAGCGCGCCGCGCAGCAAACGCCGCCCTTTTCCAGGCAGACCTGCTGGTACGCTTCTGCGTCCGCCCGCCGCGACCTGAGCCTGAAACCCGCGCCGAGCAGGTTCCGGGTCCGCCACCTTCTCGAACATGGATCTGCGAACCGCCCCCCCAGGGGCCACCGGCCTCTACGACCCCGCCAACGAGCACGATGCCTGCGGTATCGCCTTGGTGGCCAAGCTGTGGGGCGAGGCCAGCCATGCGGTCGTCGAGAAGGCCCTCGACGCGCTCGGGAACCTCGAGCACCGCGGCGCCGAGGGCGCGGACCCGAACACCGGTGACGGCGCCGGGATCCTGCTCCAGATCCCGGACGGCTTCCTGAGGGCGGCGGCGGCCGGGGTCGAGCTTCCGCCGCCCGGACGCTACGGCGTCGGCGTCTGCTACCTCCCTTCCGACGCCGAGCGGCGCGTGGTCCTCGAGCAGCTGATCGAGGACACGATCGAGGCCGAGGGTCAGCGGGCCATCTGGTGGCGCGACGTGCCCGTCGACGATCGCCACGTCGGGGACACGGCGCGGCTGTCGGCCCCCGTGATCCGGCAGGTGCTGGTCGAGGCCTCCGAGGAGATCAACGACCAGGATGCGTTCGAGCGCAAGCTGTACGTGATCCGCCGGCTGATCGAGCGGGGGGCGGGACGGGATCTGGCCCTGCCGAGCTTCTCGAGCCGGACGCTCATCTACAAGGGGATGCTGACCGCCCCGCAGCTGCCCCGTTACTTCACCGATCTGCGCGACCCCCGGCTGGCCTCGCGGCTGGCCCTGGTGCACTCGCGCTTCTCGACCAACACGTTCCCCAGCTGGGAGCTCGCCCACCCCTACCGGATGATCGCCCACAACGGGGAGGTCAATACCCTGCGCGGCAACGTCAACTGGATGCGGGCGCGCGAGTCGCAGCTTGCCTCGGAGCTGTTCGGGGACGACCTCGAGAAGGTCATCCCCGTCGTCCGCGAAGGGGGCTCAGACTCGGCCATGTTCGACAACGTGCTCGAGTTGCTGGTCCTGAGCGGACGGTCGATCCCGCACGCGGTGATGATGATGGTCCCCGAGGCCTACAAGACCCGCAAGGACCTCGACCCCGACGTCAAGGGCTTCTACGACTTTCACTCTTGCCTGATGGAGCCGTGGGACGGCCCGGCGGCCGTGGTCTTCACCGACGGGCGCCTGGCCGGCGCCGTCCTGGACCGCAACGGGCTGCGTCCCGGTCGCTGGGTGCAGGACACCGAGGGGTACGTGGTGCTCGCCTCCGAGACCGGCGTCATGACCATGGCCCCGGAGCACATCCAGCGCAAGGGCCGGCTGGCTCCGGGCAAGCTGTTCCTGGTCGACCTCGAGGATGGGCGGATCGTCGAGGACGACGAGGTCAAGCGGCGGATCGCCCGGCGCAAGCCGTACGGCGAGTGGTACGAGAACTCGGTGGTCCACATCGACGACCTCCCCGAGCGCGAGCCTCGGGTCCCCCGGATCGAGCCGCTGCGCTCCAAGCAGCTGGCCTTCGGCTATTCGCAGGAGGACCTGCGGCTGATCATCGCGCCGATGGCGGCCAAGGGCGAGGAGCCGGTGGCGAGCATGGGCAACGACGCCGCCCTCGCGGTCCTCTCCGACCGCCAGCCGCCGCTGTTCTCCTACTTCAAGCAGCTGTTCGCGCAGGTCACCAACCCGCCGATCGACCCGATCCGCGAGCAGGTGGTGATGAGCCTGCAGGCCGGCGTCGGGGCCGAGTTGAACCTGCTCACCGAGGCGCCTGAGCAAGCCCACCAGCTGGTCATGGACCAGCCGATCCTGCGCAACCACGAGCTCGAGAAGCTCCGCCAGGTCTCCCACGAGGTCTTCGACGCGGCCACGCTCGACATCACGTGGCCGATCGAGCACGGGCCGGACGGCATGGAGATCAGGCTCTACGACCTGTGCGCCGAGGCGGCCAACTACGTCGACAACGGGGCCAACATCCTGATCCTGTCCGACCGCAATCTCGGGCCCGAGCGGGTGGCGATGCCTTCCCTGCTGGCTGTCGCCGCCGTCCATCACCACCTCGTGCGCCGGGGCACACGGCTGCGCACCGGGCTGGTGATCGAGTCCGGCGAGCCGCGCGACATCCACCACATGGCGACGCTGATCGGTTATGGCGCGGCGGCGATCAACCCGTACGTCATGTTCGAGTCGCTGGACGAGCTCGCCGACCGGTCGCTCCTGCCCGAGGATCTCGATCGGGAGGAGGCCGAGAAGCGGATCGTCAGAGCGATCGGCAAGGGACTGATGAAGACGATCTCGAAGATGGGGATCTCGACGATTCAGTCCTACTGCGGCGCGCAGATCTTCGAGGCCGTCGGCCTTGACCGCGGCGCGATCGACACGCACTTCACGGGGACGGCCTCGCGGATCGGCGGGGTCCGCCTGGAGGAGCTCTCGACCGAGGCGATGGAGCGCCACTTCCGCGCCTACCCGCGGACCCACCGCGAGCTGCTGCCGGTCGGCGGGGTGCTCCAATGGCGCCGCGACGGCGAGCTGCACGTCTGGAACCCGGACACCGTGGCCAAGCTCCAGCACGCGGTGAAGCCCGCCGGCGGCGACACCAGCAGCGGATCGGCGAACGGAGCGCAGGCGGACGACTCTCGCGACGCCTATCTGGAGTTCGCCCAGATGGTCAACGAGGATGCCGTTCGCAACGGCCTGCTCCGCGGGCTGTTGAAGCTGAGGTACCCGGCCGACCCCATCCCGCTCGACGATGTGGAACCGGCGAGCGAGATCGTCAAGCGCTTCACCACCGGCGCCATGAGCCTCGGGTCGTTGGGCCGCGAGGCGCACGAGACGCTGGCCATCGCGATGAACCGGATCGGGGCCCGATCGAACACGGGCGAGGGCGGGGAGGACGCCTCCCGCTACGTCCCCGACGCCAACGGCGACTCCCGCCGCTCGGCCATCAAGCAGGTCGCGTCTGGGCGCTTCGGAGTCACGGTCCACTACCTGGTCAACGCCGACCAGCTCCAGATCAAGATGGCCCAGGGGGCCAAGCCCGGCGAGGGTGGCCAGCTGCCCGGGCACAAGGTCGACCGGTACATCGCGCGGATCCGTAACTCGACTCCCGGCGTGGGGCTGATCTCGCCGCCCCCGCACCACGACATCTACTCGATCGAGGACCTCAAACAGCTCATCTACGACCTGCGCTGCGCGAACCCGACCGGCTCGGTGTCGGTCAAGCTGGTCTCGGAGGTCGGCGTCGGCACGGTGGCTGCCGGGGTGGCCAAGGCCAACGCCGACCACGTGACGATCGCCGGCCACGACGGCGGCACCGGCGCATCGCCCCAGTCGTCGGTCCAGGCCGCCGGGATCCCGTGGGAGATCGGCCTGGCCGAGACCCAGCAGACGCTGTTGCTCAACGACCTGCGCTCGCGGATCACCGTGGAGGTCGACGGCGGCATGCGGACCGGCCGCGACGTGGTCATCGGCGCTCTGCTGGGGGCCGACGAGTTCGGCTTCTCGACCGCGCCGCTGATCGCGATGGGCTGCATCATGATGCGCGTCTGCCACCTGAACACGTGCCCGGTCGGGATCGCCACTCAGGATCCGGAGCTGCGCAAGCGCTTCCGCGGCACACCGGAGCACGTCGTGGCGTATCTGATGCTGGTGGCCGAAGAGGTCCGGGAGATCATGGCCTCGCTGGGCGTCGGGCGCATGGAGGAGCTGATCGGTCGCGCCGAGCTGCTCGACATGGACGAGGCGATCGAGCACTGGAAGGCCGGCCGAGTCGACCTATCGATGATGCTGCAGACGCCCGACGTGCCTCCTGGGACGCCGCGATGCCGGACCCGTCCGCAGGTGCCCGTGCTCGACGACGCGCTGGACTGGGAGCTCGTGCGCAAGTGCGCGCCGGCGCTCGAGCAGGGCGACGGCGTGAGGCTGGGTCCGATTCCTGTCCGCAACGTCAACCGCACGGTGGGTGGGATCCTCAGCGGGGAGATCGCGCGGCGCCGCGGCATCAAGGGCCTGCCCGAGGGCACCATCGAGATCTCGTTCTCGGGCTCGGCCGGCCAGAGCTTCGGTGCCTGGCTTGCGCCCGGGGTGACGTTCACACTGCGTGGCGAGACCAACGACTACGCCGGCAAGGGTCTCTCGGGCGGGATCGTCGCGGTCCGCCCCCCGGAGCGCGCGCGGTTCCTGGCCGAGGAGAACATGATCGTCGGCAACACGGTGCTGTACGGCGCCACCGCAGGGCGGGCGTTCTTCCGCGGTCTCGCCGGTGAGCGCTTCGCCGTGCGCAACTCGGGGGCCAAGGCGGTGGTCGAGGGCGTCGGCGACCACGGCTGCGAGTACATGACCGGCGGGCGGGTGGTCGTGCTCGGGCCCACCGGCCGCAACTTCGCCGCCGGCATGAGCGGCGGCATCGCCTACGTGTATGACAAGGACCGGCGGTTCGCGGACCGGTGCAACACCGAGCTCGTCGACCGTGAGGGGCTGACCGAGGAGGACGAGGACGAGGTCAGGGCGCTGATCTCCGAACACGTGGCCCGGACCGGCTCGATGGTCGGGCGCAACCTACTGGCCTCCTGGGAGCGTGGGGCTCGCGAGCGGTTCGTGAAGGTCATGCCCCGGGACTACAAGCGCGTGCTGGCCGAGGCGGCGGAGCTCACCCAAGCAGCGCCCGCGTAACTCCCTCGATCGTGGCGATCCCGTAGGCGAAATCGGGATCGCCGTCGGTCATCACGGCGATCGAGAAGGTGTGGCCGTGGCCGACCAGGCGCGCGATCTGGTGCGTCAGCCAGATGTCCGGGCTCGGGCGCCAGCCACCCTTGAAGAACACCGTGTAGCCGAGTGGCCGGGCGACCGCTGGGATCCCCCAGCTCTCATACGCGGCGATCGTCGAGAGCAGGAAGTTCGCATAGCCGACGAACTCGCGCGGGATCAGCGAGTCCATCTCGAAGAAGAACCTGGCCTGGTCGGCGGCGGTCAGCAGCGCGGTGCCCCATTGCCCGCCCCACGGAGCGCTGACCGGCACCGAGAAGTGAGTCATCCCTGCCGCGCGGGCCACCGCGTACAGTCCGGAGTCGCCGACGATCGACCAGCAGTCGGTCGCGGCGTCATTGTCGGAGACGTGGATCATCGGGTAGAGGATCGAGTTGCTGTAGGAGTCCACGTAGTGCTGGCCCATCGCATCGAGCCGTCGCAGGTAGGCGACCAGCAGCATGGCCTTGACGACGCTGCCGGTGATGAATTGCTCGTTGAGGTTGACGCCTGAGAGGCGTCCCTCGCTGTCGACGACCGCGAGCGCTGTTCGTCCGCCCCTCGTCGCCAGGTAGCGCTCGGCCCGAGCGATCGCGGCCGGTCCGGGGAACCCCACCGGCAGAAACCCCCGGCCGTGATACCCCCGTCCGGTGCAGCCCGGCGGCTGCCCCGGGTCCTCTAGCGCCTGGTCCCCGGGGGCGTGCAGGCATGCGCGCCAGCGGAAGTGCCCGGCCGGGAGCGTCGCCGAGGTGTAGATGACGGCCACGTATGGGCTCAGCTTCAGCGTGCGGGTCGACGGCGCGGCGAGGAAGCCCCCGGCGCCGGAGGCGAACGACCAGCTGACGCGCGCGTCCCCCCAGAGCAGATCGCGTGGGTGGAAGACGACGACGACGACCTTGGCGCGTCCCAGCGCCAGCGCCTGGACTTTGATGATCGTCCGCCCGCTGACGAGCACCGCGACCGCCGCCTCGGCACTGGTTCCGACGAGCGTCACGGTGTAGCGGGTGTCACGGTCGGGGGCGACCGTGAACGCGAACGAGCCGTCCGCGGCCGTGACGGCGCTCCCGACCACCGTTGGCGACGGGTACGGATACGGACTGGCGGACAGCTGCACCGAGCTTCCCGGGGCCACTCCGCTGGCCGTCCCGGCGAGCGTCACGGGCAGTCCGCTGACCGTTGACTGCGGACTCGCGCTCAGCGTGATCACCGGGGCGGGGGCTTGCTCGGAGATCCGCGATGCCGCGAGCGCCGCCGCTGGCGTGAACAGCGCGAACGCGGCCGCAACTACCGTCAGCGCCCCTCTCGCGGCCATGAGCGCACACTATGCAGAGCGTCGGATGGATCGGAGCACGCTGGTACCCTCCTCAGCCCGATGGGCGAGCTGGGCGCGTTTCTGCAGATTCACCGTGTCGGCTTTGACAAGCGCGACCCGCGCCAGCGGGTGCGCGACTACAAGCAGTACTTCGGGCTCCAGCCCGAGGAGGAGCTCCGCCGTCAAGGCGCCCGCTGCATGGACTGCGGGATCCCGTTCTGCCACGAGGGCTGCCCGCTGGGCAACCTGATCCCCGAGTGGAACGACCTGGTCTACCGGGGCAAGTGGCGAGAGGCCTCGGACCAGCTTCACCTGACCAACAACTTCCCCGAGTTCACCGGCCGGATCTGTCCGGCGCCGTGCGAGTCGGCGTGCGTGCTGGCCATCAACGACGACCCGGTGAGCATCGAGCAGATCGAGATGGCAATCGCCGAGCGGGCCTTCGAGGAGGGATGGATCGTCCCTGAGCCCCCCGACCGGCGGACCGGCAAGACGGTGGCCGTGATCGGCTCGGGGCCCGCGGGTCTGGCGGCGGCGGCCGAGCTCAACCACTGCGGCCACACCGTGACCGTGTACGAGCGCGACGAGGGCCCGGGCGGGCTGATGCGATTCGGGGTGCCCGACGCCAAGCTCGAGAAGTGGATAATCGATCGCCGGGTGGCCATCCTCGAGCAGGAGGGGATCGAGTTCGTGTACGACACCGACGTCGGCCGCGACGTCTCCGCGACCGAGCTCGCCGAGCGGCACGACGCGCTCGTGGTGAGCATCGGCTCACGTGTGTCCCGTGACCTCGACGCCCCGGGACGTGAGCTCGACGGGATCCACCTCGCGATGGACTACCTGTACCAGCGCAACCGATGGGTGGCCGCGCAGGAGGACCGGCGCTCCCGGGAGGTGCCGGCCGGGCAGGAGATCACCGCCCGGGACAAGCGCGTGATCGTGATCGGCGGCGGCGACACCGGGATGGACTGCATCTCGAACTCCCACCGCGAGGAGGCCCGCAGCGTGATGGTGCTCGACGTGTACGCCGAGGTGCCCCCCGACGGCCACGACGCGCGGCACCCGTGGCCGCTCCCGCCCAAGCGGACCACGAGCACGTATGCCCTCGACGAGGGCGGAAAGCGGCGCTGGGGCACCGAGGTCACGGGCTTCGGCGGCAAGGACGGATCGATCACTCACGTCTATGCCCGCCTGGTGACGGGAACCTCCTCGCGCGACCTCACGCCGGTCCCGGGCAGCCAGTTCGCGCTCGAGGCCGACCTGGCCCTGATCGCGATCGGATTCGAGGGCCCCGAGCGCGACGGTGTCGTCGAGCAGCTCGAGCTGGAGCTCGACCATCGCGGCAACATCAGGACGGAGCAGACCTACCGCAGCACGTCGGCCAAGGGCGTGTACGCGTGTGGCGACGCCCGGATCGGCCAGTCGCTGATCGTCACCGCGATCGCCGAGGGCCGCAAGTGCGCCCGGATCGTGAACAAGGACCTGGGCGGGAGTCCGATGGACGCCGACCGCGAGATGCTGACCCTGGGCGCGTGGAGTGGCGAGGCCGACCGGACGCTGCGCCACGAGGCCGAGGCCGCCGGAACCGTGCGCCCGGGCGAGGAGTTCTTCACCGGTCCGGGCGCTCGCGGGCGCTGAGCCGGCGCTCGACCCGCCGGTGCCCTCCCGCTCTGAGCGCAATCTCCCAAAAGCGGGTGGTTTAGGCGATTCGGGGTACGGGAATGCTACGCTTGCTAACGCCTGGGTCGATCCGGCCGCCCGGGGCACGGGCAGAGGACAATTCAGGTTTAGAGAAGCTTGGGACGGGGAAACTCGCCCCTGTCGGTCAGGGAACTGCGCCCCCACTTCCCTGACTTCCCGGGGAGCCCAGAAGGAACTGGGCCCCCGGGCTTTTTTATGCCCTGACGGTCTTGGCGTCTTACGACCGCCCTCGGTGCTGGCCGGCTCGGGGGGTTAGCCCCGAGCCTGCTGCAAACGGCGGGTCACACGGGCCGTCAGCGTCCGCTCGGAGTCCCAGCACCGATGGCGCCGGCCATCCTTCAGCAGATCCCGTCGACGGTCGCGGACGAGCAGGGTCAACAACATCGAGTCTCCTTCAATGCAGTCGTCGTCGATAACCAACCAACTAGTATAGCTGGTCACGTCACCGGCCAAGCAAGATTGGTGGTGATGAGAAAGTAAGATTGGTGGTGATGAGAAAGCGACAGCAGGCCCCGGGCGAGCTCGAGCAGGTGCGCGGGTTCGTCAACACGTTCGATCTGGAAACGGGCGTCGACGACCTGGCCGCGGCCTCCGATCTGGGCGACTGGGTGCTCGCCCGCGGGCTGGCCGAGGGCGAGGTGCGCGCGACGCGGCCCGACCTCGATCGAGCGATCGCGTTGCGGGAGGCGTTCCGCGCGATCCTTCTGTCCCACACCGATGGCGTGCCGGCGCCGGCACAGGCCTACCGGACCCTCGACGAGACGGCCGAGCGCGCCGAGCTCAGCCTTCGTTTCGACGACCAGGGCGGCGCCTCGATGCAGTCCGGCGCCGCGGGTGTCGACGCCGCGCTCGGCCGGTTGCTGACGATCGTCCACGAGGCGATCGCCGCGGGCAGCTGGACGCGGCTCAAGGCGTGCCGCGACCACACGTGCGAATGGGCCTTCTACGACCACACGAAGAACCGCTCGGGAACCTGGTGCACCATGCAGGTGTGCGGGAACCGGGCCAAGGCCCGCACCTACCGCGAGCGGCGAGTCCTCGCGCCGGGCGACTAAGGACGCCGCTAAGGGGCAGAATCAGCCGGTGCCGAAGTTCTGCCGACACAACCGGCTGATCCAGAACTGCCCGATCTGCTCGCGCGAGCAGGATCTCGAGTTGCGGCCGATCCTGTCGTCGAGCGCCCCACGAGCGACGGATCCGCGCCCACGGCCGGCTCAGCCCGCCGGCGCCCGCGAGCGCCAGACGCGGTCGGTCTCGCGGGCCGGCGTGACCGTGCGCCGGGTCCGCAACGCGGTCGACGACGGCTACCGCTCGCCGCTGGTGCCGGGCCTCAAGTCCAGTGAGGAGGCGCGCCGGCTGGCCGAGGAGCTGGCCTTCGCGGCGACCCGGCTGCAGCTGCTCGCTGAGAGGCCACCCGGCTTGTACGCCGAGGTGGCCGACCCCGGCGCGGACATCGAGGAGCGCACCTGGCTGGCCTTCCTGATCGCCTGCATCTGCCCACTCGACGACGAAGACCCCTTCGCGGGGATCAGCGCGGCCAGGACCACGTGGGCCTCGGGCCAGCCGCCCCAGCTCGACGGCGTGCAGGCCGGACCCCGCACGGCCCTCGACCTGGCCCGGGGCACGGCCACCTTCGACGCCTACCGCGCCTGGGCCGGGCGCGCCGGGTCGCAGGCGGCCGCCTTCGGCGGGGATCCGGCCTGGAGCCCCGAGCGACGCTTCGCCCGGACATTCGAGCGGGTCTCACTGCCGGGGCTGGGGCGGGGTGCACGGTTCGACCTCCTGGTGACCCTGGGGCGCCTGGGCGCATACGACCTCCGCGCCGACACGCTCGAGCTCGTCGGCGACGATGAGGTCACGGTCGCGGCCAAACGGGCCCTCGGGATCGGTGACCCGCTGCTGCTCGAGCGGCGGGCGGCGCAGCTCGCCGAGGCCTGCGGCGTTCCGCTCGAGGCGCTCGATCTCGGTCTGTACAACTGGGAGCGCGGAGAGCGAGCGACGCTAGGCCTCGGGCCGGACGCCATGTCCGACCCCAAGGCGCTGGCCACCACCAGCTCCGCCCTCGGCTCCTAGCCACGGCCATCGGCCGCGCAACTTCGATCGGCGGCCTGGGTTAGCACCCGGTGAACACGAGGCGTTTGGGAGCTCCGATGCGCCGGTTTGCCGTGTCATTGCCTGTGATCGCGCTAACGGCCGCCGCTACGGCGGCCGTTACGTTCGCTGCCACCGCGGCGTCGGGAAAGCCACGCTCGGCGGCTCGCGTCACGGCGAGCCGGCGGGCCCGAACTGCTGCTGCCCCGAGCCCCGGTCCGCCCGCCAGGATCAGCGCGGTCACGATCGCCGTCGCGCCCAACCCGGCCACCGCGGGGGCCCCGGTGGTGATCTCCGGCCGGGTCGTCGGTCGCAGCCGCCCGGGCGTGGCGGTGACGCTGTGGCGGATGCTCCCCCGCAACCGGCGATTCCACCTCGCCTTCCAGACGCCGACGGCCGCGCACGGCCAGTACGCGGTCACTCTGCCGGGCAGCGAGGTGAAGACCAACACCCAGTGGTTCGCGGCCGCGCGCGGCGTCAAGAGCCAGACCACGAGCCAGCGGGTTCAGGCGCTGATGACGCTGGTTCCGTCTGAGACCCTGGTCTCACCCGGCGATCGCGTCGTGCTGACCGGTCACGTGACCCCGTGGCACCCCGGCGACCCGGTGCTGATCCAGCAGCGCCAGCCGCGCGGCTGGCGGGTGATCGCCCGGCCCCGGCTCAACGGCGGGTCCAACTTCTCGGCTGCTCAGCGGTTCGGGAGCGGCGAGGTGCAGCTCCGGGCGGTCCTTCCGGCCGACGCGCGGAACACCCAGTCCTTCTCAGCCCCGCTGAACCTCGACGTATCGGGGATCCACAAGATCAAGCACGTCGTGATCATCATGCAGGAGAACCGGTCCTTCGACAGCTACTTCGGCACTTTCCCCGGCGCCGACGGGATCCCCCCGGACGTGTGTGTCCCCGATCCGATGAACGGGGGCTGTGTGGCTCCCTTCCACGAGTCGGCGGACGAGAACTTCGGGGGACCACACAGCGCCGCCGCGGCCACGGCCGACATCGACGGCGGCAAGATGGACGGCTTCGTGGCCGAGGCCGAGAAGGGCCTGAACTGCGCCACCGGCGACCCTAGCTGCAGCCCCTGCACCGAGGGCGCGACCGCGCAGGCCGAGCAGAGCCAGTGCATCGACGTGATGGGCTACCACGACGCCCGCGAGATCCCGAACTACTGGACCTACGCGGAGGACTTCGTCCTCCAGGACCACATGTTCGAGCCCAACGCGTCCTGGAGCCTGCCCCAGCACCTGTACATGGTCTCCGAGTGGTCGGCGAACTGCTCGAACCCGATGAACCCGTTCTCGTGCCGGAACGCGGTCCAGAACCCCAACAACGATGAATCGGGAGGGGCGAGCCAGCCGTACGACCAGTTCGGCCAGGTCAACGACGGGCAGCCCCTCTACGCGTGGACCGACATGACCTATCTCCTGCACAAGTTCGGCGTCAGCTGGGGCTACTACGTGTTCGCGGGCACCGAGCCCGATTGCGAGAACGACGCGGCCATGTCCTGCGCGCCGGTGCAGCAGGGTCCGCAGACGCCCGGGATCTGGAACCCGCTTCCGTCGTTCACCGACGTCATCCAGGACGGCCAGCTCGGCAACGTCCAGTCCCTCAGCGACTTCTTCTCCGCGGCCGCGTCCGGCAACCTGCCCGCGGTCTCCTGGATCGTTCCCAACGGAACCGTCTCGGAGCATCCTCCGTCGCTCGTCTCGAGCGGCCAGACGTACGTCACCGGCCTGGTCAACGCGATCATGGAGAGTCCCGATTGGGACAGCACGGCGATCTTCCTGTCGTGGGACGACTGGGGAGGGTTCTACGACCACGTCGTGCCCCCGCTGGTCGACCGCAACGGCCTCGGCCTCCGGGTGCCCGGAATCGTGATCAGCCCGTACGCCAAGCAGGGCTACATCGACCACCAGATCCTCAGCCAGGACAACTACAACAAGTTCATCGAGGACGACTTCCTCGGAGGCCAGCGGCTCGACCCGCGGACCGACGGACGCCCCGATCCTCGCCCCGACGTCCGCGAGGCCAGCCCCCTGCTCGGGAACCTGGTCAGCGACTTCAACTTCAACCAGCCGCCGCGCGCCCCCGTGATCCTGCCCGTACATCCGCGGCCGGGGCCGGCGTCCACCCCGCCCTAGCCACGCGCCGGCTTTACGTCCGGACTCTGTCCTACCGTCTGCGGCGTCCGTCAGCCCCGAGCCGGAGTCGCAATGTCACTCTGCTTCATCGAGCCCCAGAACGCCATCCGGGTCATCGCCGATTCCGTCGGACGCGAGGCGCGTCGCCAGATCCTGGAGGGCGTGGTCCGTGCCTGGGTCGATGAGATCCCCGACTCCGAGCTCGAGTCCCATTACGCCAAGGCCGTGGCCGACCTGGACGAGCACGACCTGTCGATGCTGGCGGCCTGGCACGCCTCGCTCGAGGTCGGACATCCGGTGCCCAACAAGGAGTTTCTCGTCAACGTCTTCCCGTCGCTCGGTGACCATCGCCGCGAGGCCCTGAAGATCGCCGCGAGCTTCCGCGGCGAGGAGGCCTTCGAGGCCGGCGTCGGCGAGGACGAGGCCTTCGACACCGTGCTGCCCTGGCTCTCCGACGAGCGCTGCCTCGAGCTGGCCCGCGAGTGCCTCGAGCTCTACTGCTGGGACCGCCTCGGCGTCGACAACTAGCTCGGCCGACCGCGCGAGGGGCGGGCGGCCTTGGAGGCGCTCGATAGCGGCTCGACGCCTACTGGCTAACGATCGCGCTTGAGCAGCCGTGAGAGGATCCGCCCGAGACCCGACTGGCGCTCGGAATCGCTGTCGCGACGCGCCTCGGCCAGCATCTGGCGCTTTGCCGCGGCCTGCGCGATCCGCTCCTGACGCACCTGGCCCCTCAGCTTGGCTCCTCTGTTCTGCGAAGAGAAGGACATGACTTAAGCCAACATTACCCGACGTCGCGTGGGCCAAATCCGCGCGTCGGGGTCGCCCGCCTAGGCCAGCGCCGCTTCGATCTCCTCGATCGCCTGGTCGGTGTCGCGGAACCACACGGACGTGATCCCGAGCTCCCGGGCCGCCGTGCAGTTGAGCTCGATGTCATCGATCAGCAGGGCCGACTGCGCGCGGACGCCGAGACGCTCCAGCGTGATCTCGTAGATCTGGGGCTCGGGCTTGCGCGTCCCGACGAAGGCGGAGTCGACGACGACGTCGAAGATCTCGTCCACCGGCAGCTTCGCCCGCCAGAGCCGTTCCCACTCGCGGACGTTGTTGGTACAGATCGCCAGCTTGTAGCCGCGGCCGCGCAGGTCGCGCATGTAGTCGATCAGCCGCTCGTTCGGGTGCAGGTGGTCGAAGTAACGCTCGCCGAAGCCGTGCAGCTCGACCGGTCGGCCGAGCTGGGCCGTCAGCTCGTCGCCCAGCGCCTTCAAGAATGCCGCCTCGGTCATCCGACCGGTCTCGAGCTCGTACAGTGGGTGCGCGCCCTGGCGCTGGCTGACCGCGGCCATCCCCTTCCCGAGCTGCTCCAGCGATATGCCCGAGGAGCTCTGGAAGGCCGTAAACGAGTCGAGCAGGGGCGAGGTCAGCACTCCGCCGAAGTCGCTGATGATCCCTTCGATTCGGCTCATCCGGCCCGCACGCCGAGCAGGTACACGCCGGCTCCCAGGCGACCGCGGCTGTGCCAGCGAAACAGCTCCGCGTGGAGGTCGAATCCGTCCAGCGTCCAATCCGCCCGCGGCCCCAGCGCCTCGCCCGCCGCGCGACGCGGATATTCCCGGCCACCGGCCTCCTCCGGCTCGGCCGCCCCGTTTGGCTCCGCGCCGTCGCCACCCTCCTCGGTGATCCAGAGCTCGATCCCGGCGCGGGTGGGATATCCGTCGGCCCGATAGGTGGTCGACAGGCGCGGGTCGGAGATCGTCCCGGCGAGGTCGGGCTCGACCACGGCGGCGGCGATCACGTCCGAATCCTGACCGCGCGCCTTGTCCGGGCGCAGCGCGAGCAGGGCGACTCCCTCCCCGGGCTCAAACCAGGCCGAGACCTGGCGGAACGACTCCAGCCGGTCGGGCTCGACGGCGAGCCGGCGGGCCGCCTGCCATCCGAGGCAGTCAACCGAGTGCGTCTCGCCGTCCAGCTCCAGGTGTCCGGTCACCCGGCACAACTGATCAAGGCCGGCCTCCGCTTCGACCTCGCGCACCGGCTCCCCGGCGGGCGAAACGACGAGCTCGGCACCGGGCGCTCGCAGCCGCCACTCGGTTTCCGCATCGGACGCATCCACGGTGGCCGAGACCACCGCTGCGCCGGACCCGGTGCCCAGAGCGATGCTCGGGGCGGCGACCGCGTCCGGCATCCATGCCGCACCCCACACGCCCGTCTCCAGATCGCCGAAGGCGAGCGCCCGGACTGCCGTCATGGACGCAGGCTGGGCGGGTCGATATCGGAGGCGGTCGAGTCGACGTCGTAGCCACGGGGCCTGCCCGCGAAGCCGGCGGCCCGGACGACGAACCGGCTCTGGAGATTGCGGACCAGACCACCGCGCATCAGCCGTCGCGTGGGCGGGAGCAGCAGCAGCGCGCCGAGGACATCGCCGATGAAACCGGGGATGATCATGAGCATCCCGCCGGCCACAACCAGCGCGCCGTCGAGCACTTCCCGGCCCGGTGGGCGCGAGGCAGCCACGGCATCGCCGAGGCGTCTCCAGGCCGCCCGGCCCTGCGAGCGCATCGCCCAGGTGCCGATCGGCCAGCTGGCGATCAGCGCCAGCAGCATCGCCCCGACGCCGATGGCCTCGGCGACCTTGATCGCCACCAGCACCTCGGCCACGAGCCACAGGAATGGGATAACGACGAACAGCACCACTTTCAAGGCTACTGCGGCCCGCGCGTGTTCCGCCCTCGGGACGCTAGGCCAGGGCGGGCGACGGACCCTCGAGCCTGACGCTGGGTAGGCGGCTGAGCCCGACCAGTTCGATCAGCCTCATGATCTGGGGCTGGGGGTCGCGCAAGCTGAGCGCCCGACCTTGGACACGCAGGCGGCGGGCCAGTACGCCCAGGTCGAGCATCAGCGAGGAGTCCGCGAACACGAGTTTGCTCAGGTCGACGATGACGTCGCTCTGCGCTCGCATCGCTCGAGCGAGCGCCTGCCTACGCGATGCCTGGGTGGCTCGATCCTCGTCGCCCCGACAGTGGAGGATCCCGGTGGTGTTGTCGAAGGCGAGGATGCGGGCACGCTATAAAAACGGCGCGCTGCCCGCAAGGCGCAACCGGCCGACTCGCCTACACTGAACAGAGGATGCCCACCGTCGAGGATGTAACCGACGCGCTGCGTGACGTGATCGACCCCGAGCTCGGCCTCGACTTCGTCGAGCTGGGGCTGATCTACGACGTGGAAATCGAAGGCGGCACGGTGCGGGTCACCTACACCCTGACGAGCCCGGGATGCCCGATCGGACCTCAGGTGTCAGAACAGATCGAGGAGTTCGTCTCGGAGCTCGACGGGGTCGAGGACGTGCTTCCGACGATGACCTTCTCTCCGCCCTGGACGCCAGAGCTGATGAGCGAGGACGCCAAGTTCGCGCTCGGGTTCTGAATCGCCGCTGGAGATAGCGAGACTCGCTGACGGGGGCGCCGGGCGTGAGGCGCCGCTCACTCCCCGTCGGGCAGCTCGCGGCTCAGATCGATCGCCCGGATGTCGTGCTCGCCCGGCAGCTTGTCGAGCACGGCGGCGACGACGCGCTTGACGTCGTTCTCCTCGTGCCCGAGGTCGTCGTAGAGGGACTTCAGGGCGGTGTGGACGATCTTCAGCTGGGCGGCGGTGAGCTCGAGGCGGTAGGCGATCTCCTCCGGTTGGATCAGGTCCTCGGTCATGGTCAGGGCATCAGGTCTGCGGGCGCTTGGGCGTGGAGCCGCGCCGGCCGGTGCGTTTGGCGCGCATGTCGGCGGCCGGGCCGCGCGTCGACCGCGCGGAGGGGGAGGGGAGGATCGACACCGGGGACCCGTTCGGCCGGCCCTGACCGGCCGCGGGCCGCGCCTGACCGCCGTTGACCGAGCCCGAGGACTTGGTGCGCGCCGCCGCGAGCAGCTCGGCCAGCGCTGCGTCGAGGCCGTGGGCGACCACGTCGAGGTCGGGCATCGCGTCGTAGTCGCCCAGCAGCCCGTAGTCGATCCCGCCGTTGTAGGACATGATCGCCACGGCCAGCGCATGGTTCTTGGGCAGGAAGGCCAGCGGGAACAGATCCTCGAGCTTGCGTCCTAGCACGTACAGCGGTATCTGCGGGCCCGGGATGTTGGTGACCAGCAGGTTGAACAGCCGGGTCGAGAAGTTCAGGCGCGACGCTTGCGCGAGCACCGTCGGCGGCGCCAGGTTGTTGACCGCCGTCAGCGTCGCCGCGCCGACGGCCTGCTTTGACTCCTTCAGCCCATCCATCGCCCTCTTCACGAACCGCAGGCGGGCCACCGGGTCGGTGATGTAGACGGGCAGAGGCCCGCGCATCACGGTCAGCTGGTTGCCGAGCGTGCCGCGCTCGTCCTTGGCTCGCACCGACACCGGGACGAGTGCCCGCATCTCGACACCCTCGGTCCGGACGCCGCGCGAGCGCAGCCAGCGGGCCAGCGCGCCCGAGACCACGGTCAGGACGACGTCATTCACGGTGCCGCCGAGCACGTCCTTGACGTATTTGTAGTCGGCGAGCTCCTGGCGGGCCACGGCATAGCGGCGGTGCGGTCCGATCTCCACGTTGAGCGGGGTCTCGGGCGCCGGGTTGAGGCCGGCCCAGACGATCTCGCCGAGACCCTCGACCGCGTCCCGCGCACGGCTGACCGAGGTCGCCGGTCGCATCGCCGCTCCGACGGCGCGGCCGACCAGGCTGGTCGTGGTCGTGGCGACCCCGCGCAGGCCGGCGAGCACGAGCTCGACGCCCGACGGTTCGGGCCGCGGCTGCCACGGGTCGAGCTCGGGCGGCGACGAGACCGGTTCGGGCTGCGCGTCGAACAGCAACGTGGCCAGATCGACGCCTGCTACGCCGTCGACCAGCGAATGATGGGTCTTGGAGATGAGCGCGAAGCGCTCGACTCCGCCGGGCTCCCGGGGCTCAAGGCCCTCGATCAGCCACATCTCCCACAGGGGCTTGGATCGATCGAGCTGCTGCGAGGCGATCCTGGCCGCCAGGCGGAACAGCTGCTCCTCGCTTCCGGGCGGAGGCAGGGCCGACTGCCGCACGTGGTACTCGATGTTGAAGTTGGGGTCATCGACCCACAGTGGCCGGCCGGCCTCCAGGGGCGGGGTGGCCAGCTTCTGCCGGTAGCGCGGAACCTGGTGCAGGCGGCTGCGGATGTGGTCGAGAAAATCGTCGAAGGCCGGCGGCGGGCCCTGGAAGATCAGCACCCCGCCGATGTGCATGTGCGATGTCGGGCCTTCCTGGTGTAGGAACGAGGCGTCGATCGAGGTCAGCCGGTCGAGGTGTTGCTGGGTCAAGGAGCGAAGGGTACGCGGAAACGCACGGAGGGGGGCATTGTTACAGGCTGATCGCCCTACACTAGACCGCGATGGCGGCCTCGCCGGACAAGCTTCTGCTCGCGGCGCCGCGCGGTTACTGCGCCGGCGTCGACCGCGCCGTGCAAACGGTCGAGAGGGCACTTGAGCTCTACGGAGCACCGGTCTACGTGCGCAAGGAGATCGTCCACAACAAGCACGTGGTCGAGGAGCTGCGCAAGCGAGGCGCGGTGTTCGTGGAGTCCGAGGGCGAGGTGCCCGAGGGCGCCACGGTTGTCTTCTCGGCCCACGGCGTGGCTCCGAGCGTCCACGCCACTGCGTCGCAGCGCCGCCTGCAGACGATCGACGCCACGTGTCCGCTGGTGACCAAGGTCCACGTCGAAGCCAAGAAGTTTGCTGCCGAGGGCTACACGATCGTCCTGATCGGCCACGCCGGGCATGAGGAGGTCGAGGGGACGATGGGGGAGGCTCCCGAGAGCATCGTCCTGATCGAGAACGAGGAGGACGTCGACCGCCTCGAGGTCGACGATCCGAACAAGGTCGCGTACATCTCCCAGACGACGCTGTCGGTCGACGAGACCACCGCGATCATCGCCCGGCTGCGCGAGCGCTTCCCGAGGATCATCGGTCCGCGCACGGATGACATCTGCTACGCGACCACGAACCGCCAGGCGGCGGTCAAGCAGCTGGCGCAGGCGTGCGATCTGGTGCTGGTCATCGGCTCACGCAACTCGTCGAACTCCAACCGCCTGGTCGAGGTCGCCCGCGAGCACGGCGCGGCCTCGCACCTGATCGACAACGAGGGCCAGGTTCGCGACGAGTGGCTCGCCGGCACTCGGGTCGTCGGGATCACTTCTGGGGCGAGCGCCCCGGAGGAGCTCGTCCAGCGCCTGGTCGATTTCTTCCGCGCGCGGGGCACCGGCGATGTCGAGGAGCTCGAGGTGGTCCAGGAGGACGTCCGCTTCATGCTCCCCAAGGCGATTCGCCCACCCAGGGCGTCCGCCGCCGCATAGAACGGAAGCCGCCCCTGCGCACCCTGGTCGTCTCCGACCTGCATCTCGGGGCGGGCAACGGGAACGACGTGCTGCGCCAGCGGCCGGCCCGGGCCGCCCTGCTCCACGCGCTCTCGGACTGCGAGCGCCTGGTCCTGCTCGGCGACCTGCTGGAGCTCCGCCACGGACCGCTGCGGGACGCGCTGGGCGCGGCCCAACCGGTCCTGGAGGAGATCGGCGCGACGCTCGGTCCGGGCCGGGAGGTGGTGATCGTGCCCGGCAACCACGACCACGGCCTGTTGCGACCGTGGCTCGGGCGGCGAGCCGCGCAGGGGGCGCCCGGCGAGCTCGGCCTCGAGGCGGCCGTGGACTGGCGCGAGCGGGAGCCGCTCGCGGCGGTGGCCGCGTGGCTGGGCCGGTGCGAGGTCAGGGCGAGCTATCCGGGCACGTGGATACGCCCCGACGTGTACGCGACCCACGGGCACTACTGCGACCGCCACATCACGGTGCCGATCCTCGAAAGACTCGGGGCCGGCGTCATGGCCCGGATCGTGGGTGAGCGGGGCGGCGGAGCGGCGTGCGCGGAGGATTACGAGGCCACGCTCGGCCCGATGTACGCGTGGATCGATGCCGTGGCCCAGAACGGCGGCGTGGCCGGGCGAGGGGGCGGGACCCTGCAGGTCCGCGTGTGGCGCGCGCTGGCGGCGCCCGATAGTCGCCGCACCGTGCGGGCCGCCGGCCTGGCCCTGCTGTTCCCCGCGCTGGTGGGTGGGCTCAACCGCGCCGGTCTCGGCCCCCTGCGCCCCAACCTCTCCGGGGTCGAGCTGCGGCGCGCCGGTCTGAAGGCGTTCGCCGAGGTACTCGCGCGACTCGGGGTCAGCGCCGGGCACGTGATCTTCGGACACACGCACCGCGCCGGCCCGCTCCCCGGGGATGACCGCTCCGAGTGGATCGCGGACGGCGGCGCCGCGCTCCTGAACAGCGGCAGCTGGGTGCACGAGTCCCGGTTTCTGAGCCCCGCCCCGGGCCGGAGCCCGTACCGTCCGGGCTTCTGCGCGATCGTCGGCGCCGAGGGCGAGCCCGAGCTGGTCAACGTGCTCGATGATCCGGGCGCCGGTTGAAAGTGCCCTGACGCTCAGCGGACGGTGAACTTGCGTGCGTCGCCGGCGCCGGGGTTGAAGGTGTCGGCCGACAGCCCCTGCCTGCCCATCGCCTCGACGAAGACCTCGTAGCGCCCCGCGGCCAGTGGGTGCTTCAAGGACAGGTGCCAGCTGCGGGTGCCGGTCGCCTTGACCCAGATCGGCTGACCGCATTCGCTCAGGTTGAACTGTGCGCTGGCGTTGCTCAGCCACGAGCAGTGGTCGGTGGCGCGGGCTCTGGCGGTGGGCAGGCGGATGATGGCCACGCGCACTCGCTGGATCCCGGAGCTGCCCTGAGGCTGGGCCTGGCCGCGGATCTGGGCTTGGCCGGCGGTCCGGACCGTCGCCGTGGGCGCGGCGATCGTCTGCGCGAACGCGGTCGAGGCGGCGCCCGCAAAGCCGTCGGCGGTCACCCCGGCGGTGTTCGTCTCCGCGGCGCCCAGCGCCGGCATCCCGGCGACCAGGAACAGCGCCGTGTAGCCCGGAGGGATGCTGTTGACTTCCTCGACGAGCTCGCCTCCGGTGCTGCCGACCGGAGGCACCGAGAGCGGCGCTGACACCGTGTATCCGAAGTTGTAGGGGTTTGTCGCTCCTTCGTAGCTGAAGCCGCTCGGCAGGACGTCGGAGACGATCACGCTCCTGGCCATGCACTGGCCGGAGTTCGTGACCTCGATCTCGTAGTCCACGAGATGCTGCCGGCTGTGCTGGGCCGGCTCGCCGACCTCGTAGTGGTGGCTGGACACCGTCTTGACGTCGTACGGGTAGAGCTCGGCGCTGACCACGGACTTCAGGATCTGGAGCTGGACCGGGGCACACGGCGGCGGCGTCGTGGTCGTCGTGGTGGTCGTCGTGGTGGACGGGCCGACGACGGCCACGAAGGTCTCCCTCGAGCTCAGACCGAGTGTGTCTCCGCTCAGGACCAGGTCTCCACCCGGGGCCGGCGACACCGTGGTCGCGGCCGTGTTGCCGGCACCGACCTGGAGCCCGGGCCCGAATGAGGTCGCGTCGCTCTGGAGGGCGAACGTGCTGCTCGCGCCGGAGAGGCTCTGGTCGAGCACCGTGACCAGCAGCGACCCCGTGGGCCCGGGTGCGATCCCGACGAAGCTCTGATTCTCACCGGTGACCTGGCTGGGCACGGTCTGGACCGCGAGCGACGAGGTGGACCCGACCGGACCCGACCACAGATGCGCCGCGGTAGCCGACCCGGTGGTGCTCGTGACGGCCAGGTACGCGGTGTTGCCGAGGAAGGCGAGTCCGTTGCCCTCCGCGGTGTCACCGTCCGGGAACGCCGTCTGGCTGACCAGGTCGAGCGTGGATGGGCTGAAGATTCCGTAGTAGACGTCGTAGGGGCTGGACGAGTTGCCCGTGGGCCCGTAGCCGACGATGTAGATGCTGCCGTCTGGCCCCGCCTGCATGGCGTTCTGGACGATCGACGTTATGCCGCCCGGGGTCGGTGTCGACACCGGCGTCCCCTCGGCCCCGGTCGTGGGGTTGAGCGGGATCAGGGTCACGCCCTGCCCCGTCCTCGAGGCGCCAATGACCAGGTGGCCGCCGATCAGTAGCGGCGCGTAGGCATGAGTCCACTGTGAGAACCTCGAGCCGGCAGCGATCGTCACCAGCCCCCCGGTGCCGAAGCCATTGCTCAGCTGGCCCTGGGCGTTCCAGCTGACGACATAGATCGTCTGCGCCGTCTGGTCCCAGAATGTCCCGTAGATGCTGCCGCCCGCGAACGTGACGCCCGTGACCGGCGCGGCGCCAGAGCCGGTGGGAAAGCCGCTGGGCAGCGGCAGGGTCCCGTCCGAGCCGACCGCGGGGTCTAGCTGCCCCGCGCTCGCCACGACGGCCAGGATCGTGCTCGTGTTCTGGGGCCCGAGCAGCACGTCGCCGCCGGTCGGGCCGGGGGCCGAGACCTCTGGCGCCACGCCGCTCGCCGCCGGCACGGTGTCAAAGCTCAGGACCTGGAGGCTGCCCGGGCTGGCGAGCGCCAGCGCCGCGACGAGCCCGAGGCCGAGGGCGAGGGCCGCCGTAAGCCCGGCGATCGCCTTCCGAGCGCGCCCGGCCACCCCCGCCTACCCGCTCGCCAGGCCGGGGGTGAAGCAGACGGCGTGGCAGCGCACCCCGGGTCCGAGCTCGAGCGCGAGCTCCCCCTCCGTGCTGCGCGCGTGCGAGACGAGCTCGTAACAGCCGGGTTGCTCGATCTCCAGCGTGCGACCGTTGACGCTCACCACTCCGCTTCCCTCTAACACAGCCCAGACCCCACCGGCTCGGTAGGGCCCGGAATAAGGCCCCTCCACGTCCTCGCTCTGGGGCTCGAGCACTGCCCCCTGTACGTCCTCGGGCCGGATCGGCTCCACCGGCGGCTGGTCGAGGCCGAGGAGCTCTTGGATCGCCCGCTCGGTCTCGGCGTACGCGCCCTCGCCGTAGTGGTGTTCGAACAGCATCCCGTCCTGCTTGAACAGGTAGCGCGCCGGCCAGCCGAGGTTCCCGTAGCGCTCCCAGATCTCGAGCTCGGTATCGACCACGACCGGATAGGCGATCCCGAGGCGCCCGACGGCGTCCCGCACGGCCTCGGCGTCGCGCGAGGGCTCGAACCCGGCCGCGTGCACGCCGATCACCCGCAGCCCGGCGTGCTCGTAGCGCGCGTGCCAAGCCTTGAGGTAGGTGAGCGTTCGCATCGAGTTGGCCCGGCAGAAGTCCCAGAACTCGATCAGCACCGGGCGGCCCAGCTGCTGATCCATCCGCAGGGCGGCGGAGTTGATCCACGGCAGGCGGGGCGGGAACGGCGGGGCGGCGATGTGGTCGACGGGCGCGCGCAACGGGCCGATGGTAGGGCCGACCGACCTGTAGCGTGACGGTCATGGCAGTCGGCGCCGACACCGTCGCCCGGGCGCTCACGGACGGATGGGAGCGCATGCTCAACGCGCTTCCCGACGGTTGGGCGCACCGGGGACCCGGGGGCCTGGCCGGCTCAACGGCGGTGCCGCTCGCGATGCTCAACGGCGTGTGGGCCGATCAGGTCGATCTGACCGTGGACGTGGCCACGGCGTTGCTGGACCGCGTGGCCGCCACCGCCTTGCCCCACTGCCTGCAGTTGAGGCCCGGATGCGAGCCGGCGCTGAGCGAGCTGGCGGTCGAGCGAGGAATGCGGGCGGAGCCGGACGTGCCTCTGATGCTGCTCGACGGTCGCGGCACCTTCGACCCCGGACCGCCGGGGCTCGTGATCCGGGAGCTGGCCCCCGACCAGGGCGGTGAGCACGCGGCCGTCGCCGCCGCCGGGTTCGGGGCGCCCGAGGAGGACTTTCGGCCGCTGGTCACGCCCCCCCTGCTGGGTCGGGCCGGCGTGAGGAGCTACATCGGCGAGGTCGACGGCGAGCCGGTCACAACCGGCATCGGCGTCACGTTCGGCGACGCCGTGGCGATCTTCAACATCGCCACGCCGCCCGCCCACAGACGCCGGGGCTATGGAGGGGCGGTGACCGCTCGCGCGGTCCAGGACGGGTTCGCTGGCGGCGCACACTGGGCCTGGCTGCAGGCCAGCGACGCCGGACGTCCGGTCTACGAGCGGCTCGGCTTCAGGACGATCGAGTCGTGGTCGTGCTGGTCGATCTGATCGAGAGCGGCCGCCGGGTCCTCGCAGGTTAGGCCTCGACCAGGCCCCGGCGGATCGCGTAGCGAACCAGCTGCACGCGGTCGCGCATCCCGAGCTTGCGCAGGACGTTGGCCCGATGGGACTCGACCGTCTTCTCGGCCAGGTGGAGGATCTCGGCGATCTGGGTGTTGGTGTACGCCTCGGCGATCAGCTTGACCACCTCCTCCTCCCGTGTGGTCAGCGGGATCGCCGGGCCCTCCGACCCGTCCTCCATCCACCTGCGGATGATCGAGCGCTCGGCGGCGTTGGTCAGGAACGCCTCTCCCCCGCCGACCGCGCGGACCGCGCCGACCAGGTCCTGATCGGCCTCGCGCTTGAGGACGTAGCCCGACGCGCCGGCCTTCAGCGCCTCGAACAGATAGTGCTCGTCGTCGTGCATCGAGAGGATCAGCACGCGGGCGTTCGGCAGATGGGAGCGGATCTCCCGTGCCGCCTGGAGCCCGGTCATCCGGGGCATGCCGACGTCGAGGATGCACAGGTCCGGGCGCAGGGCCAGCGCCTGCTCGACCGCGTCCACGCCGTCGACCGCCTCGGAGACGACCTCGAGGTCTGGCTGTCGCTCCAGCAGCAGCCGGATTCCGCTCCGGACGATGCCGTGGTCGTCAGCTACCAGGATTCGCATCGATATGGCTCCTTCATTCAGTGTCTCCTTCCATTGCTCATCGACAGGTCTCGACTCCTCTCCGGCTGGATCGTCAGCTCGACGCGAGTGCCCTGCCCCCGGGCCGACCAGAGCGACAGCTGCCCGCCGATCAGCAGCGCTCGCTCTCGCATTCCGGAAACGCCGAGGCCGCCGTTGCGGCTCGCTTCCTCGATCTGGGAAAAGCCCTGGCCGTCGTCGCTGATCCGCAGGACGGTCGAGCCGATAAACGACAGCTCCACGTCCACCTTGTGCGCCTCTGCGTGCTGGGCGACGTTGGACAGGCCCTCCTGGGTGACGCGGTAGATCACCAGCTGCTGCTCGGGGGACAGGATGGGCACCTGGCCCCGGGATTTGAAGGTGGCACTGATCCCGGTCTGCTCGGCGAAGTCGCGCACCTGGCTGTGGAGGGCCGGCAGCAGCCCGTGGTCATCGAGCACCGCGGGTCGCAGGTGGCGAGCCAGGGCCAGCAGCTCCTCCATCGCCTGGCTGGCCAGCCGTTTGGTCTCGGTCAGCTCCCGCCGCAGCTCGGCCGGGGCGCGCTCGATCGAGGCCGCGAGTCGCAGCGAGACCGCAGTCAGGGCCTGGTTGACCTCGTCGTGGAGATCCTGGGCGATCCGCCGCCGCTCGCGCTCCTGGGCCTGAACCGCGGCCCGTCCGGCCGCCCGGCGTTGGGCCTCCAGGCGCTCGACCATCCGGTCGAAGGCCACCTTGAGCCGTCGCGCCTCGGAGCTGTCGGCTCGGCTCGCCTTGAACGGGCGGTTCGTCCCTCCGGACAGGTCGATCTGCTCCATCGCCGAGATCAGGTCGTCCAGCGGCTTGAACCTCCGACGCAGCACGACCCAGTTCCCCAGCATCGTCGCCACCGCCGCGAGCCCGAGCACGATCCCCTCTCGCCCGCGGTCCATGCTTCGCAGATGCGGGTTGACCGCGACGATCGTGAGCAGCACGGTCCCACCGATCAACAGGAGGTTGACCGCGAGGACCTGGGTGAGCAGCGAACGAGATTTCATCGACGAATCCCCCGCTTCTGACTTCGGCTCCGCGCCGCCGAGGGAAGATGGGGTCTAGGCCCGATATCGGCTCAATCGGCGACCGTCGATAATCCTCGTGCAACCCCTCCACGAGAGTTTCAGGACGAGCTGCGAGGGATGCGACTGCGAACAGATTGGGTCTGGTCATGTGGGGCGCTCTCTCCACCGGGGAGCGCCCCACAGCCCTTAAGTGGGCGCGGCGGGCCAGCGTCAGGCCAAACGGCGTCGGTGAGGGGAGTGGACGTGGGTCCGTGCCGCCGATCACAGGACGCACCCGCGTTCGACCCACGGAGTGGGGCGGATCGAGCGAGGCTGCGTGAAAAACGGGAACATATGGCCCGTCTGACGCCCAGGCTCAAAACCCCCGCGCAGCCGGAATACTGGCTTCATCGGCCCCAGCTGAGGAGCTATACTCTCTGAAGTATTGAATCCCGACCGCCTTTAGGAGCTTTTGCCATGACGCCGTCTGGAGCGGAGGTTCTCCGCCAGATCAAGAGCCGGATCGACGAGGTCGATCCCGCGGCCGCGCGCGAGCAGCTCTCGAACGGGGCGGTGCTGGTCGACGTGCGGGAGCCCGAGGAGTGGGCCGCAGGACACATTCCCGGCGCCAAGCACGTCCCCAAGAGCTACCTGGAGTCGCGGATCGAGGGGGCGGCGCCGGATCGCTCGGACCACCTGATCCTCTACTGCGCCTCGGGCAATCGCTCAGCCTGGGCTGCCCGCACGCTGATCGAGGATCTCGGCTACGAGCACG
Source organism: uncultured Solirubrobacterales bacterium (assembly GCA_963704385.1). Classification (GTDB taxonomy): domain Bacteria; phylum Actinomycetota; class Thermoleophilia; order Solirubrobacterales; family Solirubrobacteraceae; genus Palsa-465. Next base: position 547,523 of record OY969904.1, on the reverse strand, counting down.
TGGAGTCGATGACCGGCGGATTCACGCTCTGGAAGGACCGCGGCTACGAGGTCCAGATCCCGCGCACGCTCAGCGCCGAGCAGCGCGAGCGCTATTCGCGCCACCTGCTCCTGCCCGAGGTCGGACCCGACGGCCAGCAGAAGCTCCTGGACGCCAAGGTCCTGCTGCTCGGGGCCGGCGGGCTCGGCTCGCCGGCGGCCCTCTACCTGGCGGCCGCCGGGGTGGGAACGCTCGGGATCGTCGATGACGACGATGTCGACCTCTCCAACCTCCAGCGCCAGGTGATCCACTCGAGCGAGCGCATCGGCGTCCCCAAGGTCGACTCAGCCGAGCAGACGATCACCGCGCTCAACCCGGACGTCAAGGTCGAGAAGTACCAGGTCCGGCTCGGCCCCGAGAACATCATGGAGATCCTCACCGGCTACGACGTCGTGGTCGACGGCCTGGACAACTTCCCGACCCGGTACCTGCTCAACGACGCCTCCGTCCGCCTCGGAATCCCTGTTGTCTCGGCCGCGATCCTCGGATTCGAGGGCCAGCTGTCGGTGTTCAAGCCCTACGACGGGCCGTGCTACCGGTGCCTGTTCCCGGTGCCGCCTCCAGCCGAGCTCGCTCCCTCCTGCGGCGCCAACGGCGTGCTCGGCGTGCTCCCCGGAACGATGGGGCTGCTCCAGGCCACTGAGGTGGTCAAGCTGATCCTGGGCGAGGGCGACCCGCTGATCGGACGTCTGTTGATGTACGACGCGCTCGCCGCCACCTTCACCGAGGTCAAGGTCCGACGCGATCCGCAGTGCCCAATCTGCTCGCGCCACCCCGAGGCGATCTCGGATGAGGAGATGGGCGTGTTCCCCGATTACGACGCGTTCTGCGCCGGGGCGCATTAGGAAGGACGGCTGGATGAAGTCCCACTGCATCACGAGCGCGGGCCGGAGGCCCGCGGTGTGGTAACCATCCGAGGGTGGCCGTAGTCCGGATCCCGCCGGTGCTTCGCCCCTCCGTGGGCGGCGAGAAGGAGCTGACCGCCAGCGGGAGCTCGGTCGGCGAGATCCTGCGCTCGGTCGCCGACAGCCACCCTCAGACCGAGTCGCAGCTGTTCGCCCCCGGGGGCGACCTTAACCGCTACGTCAACGTGTACCTCAACGACGAGGACGTGCGCGTGCTGGAAGGGCTCGACACCGCAGTTGGCCAGGACGACACGCTGGTGATCCTGCCCGCCATGGCGGGCGGGTCCGGACTCTGAGCCGCCGACTGGCGCGGCGCTCAGATTCACTTGGCGCACGGGAAGGCTTGAGGCCCGGCGGCGTCTACTGTGGCGATGCCTACAACTGAAGGGAGCACAATGTCTCGTCCAGCGAACCACCACCGCGTCTGGCGAACGCGGCGGGCGGCTGTGATTGTGATCGCCGGTATGGCCGGATTCGCCGTGGCGGCGATCGCCGCGATCGCCAGCGCAAGCTCGTTCACGCTGAAGGTCTCCAAGAACGTGCACGTCACGAACTCGGCGTTCAAGTCGTTCGCGGTCAAAGCGGTCAACACCCATGAGGCGGTGGCCGTCGGCCCGGCGGGCTACGCCATATACACGTTCCAGGGCGAGACCACGCACCACATCATCTGCAAGAAGACCACGAACTCGTCCACGAACTGCTGGGGCTTCTGGCCGCCGGTGTCGGTGAGCTCGGCCAAGGGGATCGGCAAGCAGTCCGGCATCAGCGGCAAGCTCGGGAGTTTCCGCAACCACGGCATGACCCAGCTGACGCTGAACGGCCAGCCTCTGTACTACTTCACGCCCGATCTGATGGGCAAGAACAAGGGCCAGGCCAACGGCGATGAGCTGAAGACCTTCGGCTCGATCTGGCACGTCGTCACCGCCAAGGGGGGAGCGGCCGCGGGCACGCGGAGCGCCGGCACGATGACGACCAGCTCGACACAGACCTACACGTATCCCCCGGGGTACTGAGGCTCCCGCCACGGGACACGGGGACGCGACCGCCGATCGCGTCCCCGTCGGCGCGGCAGAGGACGCGAGCGCGGATTCGCGTCCCCACGGGAGTCCCACCGACCCGGCTAGATAGGTGACTCCGAGACTCGCCGACGCGTTCGATGTCCCTCCGGACATCCATCCCATGTATGGAGGGACAAAGACGTTGGATTCACCGCACCCTCGACGATCGGGATCGGGCGCGTCGGTAGCCCGACCTCGCCGTGGAATCGACCGCCTAGCCGCCAAAGCCGCATCGCTACACTTCGTAAAGCATGGCTCCGGAGTTCCTCCAGAACAAGCCCTGCGGCGGGCGATACGGCGACATCGTCCAGGCGATCGGGCACACGCCGCTGGTCGAGCTGAAGCGTCTGAGCCCCAAGCCGGGCGTTCGAATCTGGGCCAAACTCGAGTCCCATAACCCGACCGGATCGGTGAAGGACCGCGTCGCGCGCGCGATGATCGAGGACGCCGAGGACAAGGGCCTGATCAGGCCCGGACAGACGATCCTCGAGCCGACGTCGGGCAACACGGGAATCTCGCTGGCCATGATCTGCCGGCGCAAGGGGTATCCGTTGACCGCGGTGATGCCGGAGAACGTGACCCCGGAACGCACCCAGCTACTTCACATGTATGGGGCCGAGATCGTCTACTCGGAGGGCGCCAAGGGATCCAACGGGGCGGTCGAGCTGGCCCTCGACATGGCCGAGCGCGACGCCTCGTACTACATGCCCTACCAGTACGGGAATCCGGCCAACCCGGACGCGCACTACAACGGCACGGCGGTCGAGATCCTCGAGGAGCTCGACGACGTGGCGGCCTTCGTCGCCGGGCTGGGGACCGGCGGAACGCTGATGGGCAATGCCCGCCGGCTCAAGGAGGAGCTCGGCGACTCGGTGAAGATCGTGGCCGCCGAGCCGATGCAGGGCGAGCCGGTCCAGGGGCTGCGCTCGCTGGAGGAGGGCTTCATCCCGCCGATCATCGATCTGAGCATGCTGGACCGCAAGATCTTCGTCACCAACACCGATGCGATCGTGTTCACGCGCAAGCTGCTGGATGAGGAGGGACTGTTCGTGGGCGTCTCATCAGGCGCGATTGCCCGCGTGGCGGTCCGGATCGCGGGCGAGCTGGATGAGGGCAACGTCGTTTTCGTCGTCGCTGACGACGGGTGGAAGTACCTCTCGTCGGGCATCTACACGCGCCCTATCGAAGAGATCGACAACCTGGACGCCACCGTCTGGTGGTGAGCGCCTCGGCCGAGGACGAGCCGGGCTCACGGCGCCAGCTGCTGCTCGCCGTCGGCGGCGGGCTGGCGGCCGCCGGGGCGCTGGCCGTGGGCGGCTGCAGCGAGTCGGCGCCGCTGCGAGTGAAGGTACGCCGCGGGGCGACGGTTGCTCCAGCTGACGTCGGGACCCTCAATGACCTGCTCGCGCTCGAGCACTACACGATCGTGGCCTATACCGCGGGCATCCCCCTGCTCGCTCATGAGACGGCCAAGGTCGCGCAGCAGTTCCTGGGGCAGGAGCTGGCCCACGCCAACGCGCTGTCGGACCTGATCAAGAAGGCCCGGGGCAAGCCGATCAAGCCCAGCGCGAGCTACGACCTCGGCCATCCCACCGGCGCCGCCGACGTGCTCGCCCTCGTGCACAGGCTCGAGAGCGCCCAGCTGAGCGCGTACGTGTCGATGATCCCGAGGCTCTCTCCGGGGAAGGTCCGCTCGGCCGTGGCCGCGATCTACGCCAACGACGCCCAGCACGTGGCCATTCTCCGCGCCCGGCTCGGGCGCCCGCCCGTTCCGAGCGCCTTCGCCACCGGCGGCGAGTGAGCGGTCGATGATCGAGGCCAGGGCAACCAGGCGCGAGCTGGTGAGCCGCGCCGTTGCCGCCGCCGCCGGGTCGGCCCTGCTGGCGCCGGAGGCCGCCGCGGCCGCCGCGGCCGGCGCGGCGGAGAGCGATGCCGAGATCCTGACCGCCGCCCTGGGGGTCGAGCAGCTGGTCGCGATCGCCTATCGCCGGGCGCTGTCCTCGGGCGTCCTGGCCCCCGCGGTCGCCCGCCAGGTGAGCGTGCAGCGACGCCACGAGCTCGAGCACATCGATGCGCTCGAGCGGGCGCTCAGAGCGATGGGGTCGCCCGTCCCCGCCGCTCCGGCCAGCCTGGCCGCGGCCGAGAAGGGCCTGGCTGCCCACCACGTCAAGGCCGGCCTGGGCAACCTCTCGACTCAACACGACTGCCTGGTGCTGCTGGTCGACGTCGAGTCGGCGGCCGAAGCAGCGTATTTCTCGGCGCTGGCGAAGCTCAGCGACATCCGCCTGCTGGAAATGGCGGCCGAGATCATGGGCTGCGAGGCGCAGCACTGGAGCGTGCTGAGCGCGATCTCCCATCGCGATCAGGTCTACCGCTACGTTCCCTACCCATTCGTCGAGGGCGCTACCTAAAGCTACCCTCAGTTCATGCGGATCGCCCGAGAGCTCTACGAGCAGATGGTCGTCCACGCTCGCCACGAGGCACCCAACGAGTGCTGCGGCATGGTGGCGGCGCGCGACGGCGAGGCGGTCAAGGTGTACCCGGCGACGAACATCGAGGCCAGCCCGCTTCGCTTCCAGATCGATCCCGAGGAGCAGCTGCGGGTCAGCAACCAGATCGACGACGAAGGCCTGGAGCTGGCCGCGATCTACCACTCGCACACTCGCACGGAGCCGAAGCCGTCGCAGACCGACATCACGTTCGCCAAGCTGTGGCCGGGCGTGCTCTGGGTCATCGTCGGGCTGGCCGGAGGCGAACCCGACGTGCAGACCTGGCTGATCGACGACGGCCAAGTGGCCGAGGCCGAGCTCGTCGTGAGCTGATGGTCCGGCTACGCGAAAGCTCCGGCGAGCTCGTCTGCCCGGGCTGCGGCGCCAGGTACCCCTCCGACCAGCGCTTCTGCGCCTCGTGCAAGCTGCCGCTGACCTTCGACGTCGACGGGCCATCCGAGGCCCCGGTGAGCGAGGCCCGCCGCGTCGCCCGCAAGATCAAGCCCCAGCTCGCCGAGGGCGAGCTGGTCCGCGTCGCCTGGGCCCGCAATCAGGCTGAGGCTGAGTTCATCCAGTCGCTGCTGCTCGAGGAGGGGGTACCGAGCCTCCTACGTCGCAGCGCCGGCTTTGACGTCCCGGACTTTCTCGCCGCGGGTCCGCGCGACATCCTGGTGCCCGAGACCGGCGTCGCCACGGCGCGCGAAGTGCTGCTCGAGGCGGAGGTGATCCCCAGCGAGTCGGCCGGGCCGCCGGTGGCGCCGCTACGCCTGCTCGTCGGCCTGCTGGTGGCACTGGCCGTGGGGGCGCTCATCGTGTGGGTGGCCAGCATGGTCATCCACTGAGCCTGCCGTCCATCGAACCGCCTCAGGCGCTCGCCCCCACCAGCCTCCGCAGGTGAACCCGCCAGGCCTCCTCGGTCCGGTGCAGCGGGCGGCCGTCGAACGCCGTGGCCAGGGCTCGGCGCGGGCCGTGACGATCCAGGTGGCAGGTGAACTCGGCCGTTCTGGCCTCGCCGAGCTCGCGGGCCATCACGTCGATCACGGTCCCGCCGAGCAGGAGCGCGTCCCTGACTCCGGGCGGAAACCGCGGCGCGCCGCCCTCGTGAAGCCGGCGGGCGATCGCCGGCCGGGCGTAGCCGGTCTGACCGGAGAACCACCGGGCCGCGCCTTCGAGCAGCCACGCCCAGCGCAGCTCCGCCCTCACCCGGGCCGGACCCCACCGGCGCGGCAGGTCGTGGTTGTTGGCGGCAATCAGGCGCCGGGCGTACAACGCCACCGCGGTGCGCCCCAGCATCTCGCGCGAACCGGGGACGTTGGAGGCACGGCCCTCGAGCGCCGCCGGCGCCAGCATGTGCAGTTCGGTCTCGGAGGCCCAGCCGACCAGATACCGTCGCGCGGCTGGCGTGGTGGCAGCCCAGGCCAGGGGAACGACCGGGCGGGCCAGCGACAGCGATACGACGCTTCGGTGCATGACCACGGTGAGCTCGTCGACGGGGGCGGCGAAGTAGCCCGCCAGCCGCTCACGGGCCAGCTCGAGCGAGTGCAGCACTCGCTCGGCGTCGTCGGCGGCGTCCGAATCGTGCCGGGCGCGGAAGGATCTAGAGGCGGACTCGGTCCAACTCAGACCATCACCGGCTGGCGGTCGGAGGCGATCGAGGCGATTTCCTCGGAGGCGCGCTCGAACTCTTCGTCGGACAGCACCGGGGTCCCCTCGAAGGGAAGATCGCGCATCAGCTGCAGCCACGAGCGGCAGCCGCCGTACTCGTCGCGGACCTTGACCGTCACCGGTCTCGGGATCCGGTAGGTGCGCAGCAGGATCACGTGCAGCGGGTGACGCCGCTTCCAGGCCAGCCGCTTCTCGGCGTAGTCCGTGGTCCAGACGTAGAACGGTGCGAGCGCATCGACGGCTCGCCGGTCGGTGATCGTGTAGTGCGCGGCGACCTCCGCCCAGGCCCGGATCCGGACCCGGTCGGGTTGCATGATTTCGATCCCGCGATACAGCGCGTCCGGGGCCGGCTCGTCGTCGGCCCAGACGCCCTCCTCGAGCGCTCTCATGAGCTCGGGGCGGTGGGACTGGCGCACCAGATCGGGGCGCTGATGGTCAAACGTGGGGTATAGGAAGAAGCGCTCGTACTCGAGCGTGAAGTGCTTGTCGGGCTCGCGGATGCCGCCCTTTCGGAGCGTCAACAGCTGCTCTCCCTCGGCCAGTGCCCGTACGGTCACGGCCCATTCTTTGAAGGCAATCGGCATGAATTAATGGGTAAGTCGACGGGGATTTACGGATTCAAACAAGTCCCGTCCGCGCACCAGAGGTGCAACCAGCAACAGGATTTCCCGATTCTACGAAAGATTTCGGAAAATCCCAAATCTTGCTGCTAATCGAGGGGTTTTAGACCCGGGCCGCTAGAGCTCGAACCCCGCGGCTCCCTGCAGCACCTCGATCAGGGCGGCGAAGTCGGCGTCGCCGTAGCCGCGCCCGGCCGCCGCGGTCAGGATCTCCCGAGTCAGCGCGGCGAACGAAAAGGGCGCTCCCACGGCCTGGCCCTCCTCCAGGCACAGGCGCACGTCCTTGAGCATGTGGTCGAGCTTGAACAGCGTCTGGTAGTCGTGCTCGCGCATCGGCCCGGCCTTCAGGTCGAGCATCGTCGAGGCGCCGGATCCGGCCTTCATGACCGCCGTCAGCGCGTCGAGGTCGACGCCGGCCCGGGCGGCCACGAGCAGCGCCTCGCCGACCACGGCGGCGTTGGTCGCGGCCACGGCGTTGTTAATGACCTTGACCATCTGGCCGTCGCCCAGGGGTCCGACATGGACGATCACCTTGCCCATCGTGTCGAGCACCGGCTTGGCCCGTTCGAAGGCGGCGTCGGTTCCGCCGGCCATGATCGTGAGCGTGCCGTCCTGCGCGCGCGGCGCGGAGCCGGTCACCGGCGCGTCGACCAGCTCGAGGCCGCCCTGCGCCAGCGCCGCGCCGATGGACCGGGCCGCGGCCGGGCCGATCGTCGAGCAGTCGATGCACAGCGTGCCCGGGCCCGCGGTGGTGGCCGCTCCGTGCTCGCCCAGCAGCACTTCCTCGACCTGGGCCGCGTCGACGACCATCGTGACCACGAAATCGCGCTCGAGCGCCGCCCCGGCGGGGGTGGCCGCGACCTCGACGCCGGGGTGCTCGGCCGCGAAGGAAAGCGCCTTGGCTTCGGTCCGGTTCCAGACGCTGAGCTCGAAGCCGGCCGCGGCCAGATTGGCGGCCATCCGCGAGCCCATGATCCCGAGGCCGAGGAACGCGACGCGCATGGGCGGCACCCTACCGGGCCCCGACGGGCTCGCCCGGGCCGTCGCCATCGACGGGCCGGCCGTGACCGCCGCCGCCCGGCGTCTCGAGCCGCAGCCGCTGACCGGCCTCTAGGCGGCCGATGGCCTTGGCCGGCAGCTCGCGCCCGTCGAGCAGGTTCCGGCCCGGAGCGCCGGGCAGGCCGCCCGCAGCCCCCGGTGGCCGGTGGCGCCGGCGCTCGGTGATGAGCGAGTAGCGCAGAGGCTCGAGGGCCTCGAGCTCGCGGATCACGCCGTCGCCGCCGTGATGCGCGCCGGCGCCCCCGGATCCGCGGCGCAGCGAATACTCGACCACGCGCAGCGGGAACTCGAGCTCGAGGGCCTCCACGGGCGTGTTCATGGTGTTGCTCATCGCCACGTGCACGGCGCTCGGCCCGTCGGCGTCCGGGCAGGCTCCCTGTCCCCCCGCGATCGTCTCGTAGTAGGTGATGCGGTCGCTGCCCAGCGAGACGTTGTTCATCGTTCCCTGCCCGAGGGCTCGGCCGAAGGCGCCGAGGACCACATCGGCCACGCGCGAGGAGGTCTCGACATTGCCGCCGGCCACCGCCGCCGGCGAGCGGGCGTTGAGCAGGCACCCGGCAGGGGCGATCACCTCCACGGGCCGGTAGGCGCCGGCGCTGGGCGGGATGTCCGGGTCGGTAAGCACCCGGATGGCGAAGTAGCAGGCCGACCGGGTGACGGCGAGCGGGCAGTTCAGGTTCCCGGGATGCTGGGCGGCGGTGCCGGTGAAGTCGAGCGTCACGCGATCGCCCTCGACCCTCGCCTCCAGGGTGATCTCGAGATCGCCCTCGGACGCCTCGAGCACATCGCGGGCCACGCGCACGCCGTCCTCGAGCTCGAGCAGGCAGGCGCGCGTCCGCCGCTCGGCGTAGTCCAGCACGGCCACGAAGGCCTCGGCCAGCCGAGCGGCGCCGACCCGATCGTGCAGCTCGGCCGTTCGCCGGGCGCCCGCGCGAGCGGCCGCGAGCTGGGCCCGCAGGTCGGCGCGGCGCTGCTCGGGCTGGCGCATCTGGGCCACCAGCTCCTCGATCGACTCGCGATCGAGGACGCGCGGCCCGATCACGACGCCCTCGTCGGCCAGGGTCCGGCTGTCCGCGGGCATCGAGGCCGGGGTCGGCCCGCCGACGTCGGCGTGGTGCGCGCGATTGGCCGCGAAGGCGATCAGCTCGCCGCCCGCGAACACCGGAGCGATCACCGTGATGTCCGGGAGGTGGGTCCCGCCCCGGTACGGGTCGTTGAGGATCCAGGCTCGCTCCGGGGCGTGGTCCTCGCCCAGGATCGCCTCCACCGCGGCGGGCATCGCGCCGAGGTGGACCGGGATGTGCTCGGCCTGCATGACCATCTCGCCGCGGCGATCGAACAGCGCGGTCGACGCGTCACGGCGCTCCTTGATGTTGGCCGAGTGGGCCGAGCGGATCAGCACCGCGCCCATCTCGTCGCAGATGGCGCGCAGCGCGCCGACCAGCACCTGGAGCTCGACGGGGTCGATCATCGCGTCCGGACCAGGCGGACCGTGCCCGTGTCGTCGACCCGGCCCGACCATCTGACGGGCACGAGCACGGTTGACTCGGGGAGCTCGATCACGGCCGGACCCTGGATCGCCGTTCCCGGTGGTGGGGCGCCCCTCAGCACGTCAAGCTCGAGCAGCTCCCCGTCCAGCGTCGCCCGCCGGGTGGCGCGCGGAGGCGGGGGACCCTCGACTGATCCGGCCAGCGCCACCTCGGCGCCCGGGGTCCGGGCCGTGACCCGGATCGTGACCAGCTCGAGCGCCTGCGTCGCGTCGCGGTATCCGTAGCGCTCCTGGTGCTCGGCCTCGAAGGCCGCCCGCAGCTCCTGCGGCGAGGCCGAGGGACCAGCCGGGATCGCGAGCTCGAACGACTGGCCCTGGTAGCGCAGCTCGTAGGTGGCCTCGATCTCGGCCCCGGGCTCCCCGAGCGCCCACCGGGCCTGGTCTCCGAGCTCGGTGACCGCCCGCGCGATGACCTCGCCGGTCAACGCCTCGCCGCTGATCAGGAGGCTGCGCTGGACGTCGCGCCGCCGCGGCGAGACGACCAGCCCGAGCGCGGCCAGGACGCCCGAGGCGCGGGGGCAAAGGATCCTGTCGATCCCGAGCTCATCGGCGATCTGAGCCGCGTGCAGCGGCCCGGCGCCGCCGAAGGCGAGCAGGGCGTAGCCGCGGGGGTCGACGCCCCGCTGCACCGTGACCACGCGCAGCGCACCGGCCATCTCCGCTCCGGCCACCCGGCGGATCCCCTCCGCGCAGGCGATCGGATCGATGCCCAGGGTGGCGGCCAGCGCGCCGAGCGCGCGCTGGGCGGCGCCCAGGTCGAGCTCGACCCCGCCGGCCAGGGGGGAGTCGTCGGCCAGGTAGCCGAGCACGAGGTTGGCGTCGGTGACCGTCGGCTCGGTGCCGCCGCGCCCGTAGCACGCCGGACCGGGGTCGGCGCCTGCCGACTGCGGCCCGACGCGGAGCGCCCCGCCGGGGTCGCGCCAGGCGATCGACCCCCCGCCGGCGCCGACCGTGTGCACGGCGAGCATCGGCAGCGCCAGCGGGCGGCCGGCGATCTCTCCGGAGCTGCGCTCCTGGACGCTGCCGTGATCGACCACACACACGTCGCACGAGGTCCCGCCCATGTCGAAGCACACGGCGCTGGACTCCCCGGCGGCACGGGCGGCGAAGGCCGCGCCCGCGGCTCCCCCGGCCGGCCCCGACAGCACGGACCAGGCCGCGTGCTCGGCCGCCGAGGCGAGATCGATCAGGCCGCCGTTGGACTGCATGATCGCCGGCTCGGGGACCCTTCGGTCGCGCGCACGCTCCGACAGCCGCGTCAGGTAGCCGGCCAGCAAGGGCGAGATCGCCGCGTCGATCTCGGTCGTGGCCGCGCGCTCGTACTCGCGGAACGTGCCCACGACGTCGTGGGACAGCGAGACGTGGACGTCCGGCAGAGCCTGCGCGAGCGTGTCGCCGAGCATCCGCTCGTGCTCGGGATGGCGGTAGGAGTGGAGCAGGACGACGGCGACCGACTCGACGCCGGCATCGCGAACCTGGCTGGCCAGGCTGCCAGCCGCGTCGGGGGTGAGCGAGAGCAGTGGGCCCTCCGGGGCCATCCGCTCCGGGGCGGCGAACCGGCGCTCGTGGGGGACGAGCGGGGCGGGCCGCGCTGCACACAGCCGGTAGAGCTCGGGCCGGTTCTGGCGCGCCAGCTCGATCAGGTCCGTGAACCCCTCGGTGGCGATCAGCGCTGTGCGCGCGCTTCGCCCCTCCAGCAGGGCGTTGGTCGCGACGGTCATCCCGTGCGAGAACTCGCGGATCTCCTTCGCCGTGCGCCCGGCCTGCCCGAGCGCGGCCTCGATCGCCGCCACGACCCCCTCGGACTGGTCGCCCGGCGTGGTCGGCGCCTTGGCGGTCACGAGCCGGCCGTCGACGGCGAGCACGGCATCGGTGAACGTCCCGCCGACGTCGACGCCCAGGAGCATGGGCGGACGTTAGCCCCCGACCAAAAAAAGGGCCCCGCGCATGCGGGGCCCACTAAAAAGAAACGCGGCGCCGGTTACGCCGCAATCGGCGCCAACTCGGTCTCGGAGAGATGCTGGTGCGAGGGGCAGTAGCCGTTGTGCGGCAGCGGCATCCGCTGACAGGGCGTGCCCTTGCGCGTGCTCGCGCGGCACTGAAGCGGATTGCCGTAGGCGTCGTAGCCGTTCTGGGGCAGGCGCGAGAGGAACTCGTCCGCCAGTCCCAGGTAACGCTCGATCACGCGCAGGACGTGAAGCTGCTCCTGCATCGGGAAGAAGGCCCGGATGTCGGTGAAGAGCGTTCGCGCTGGATGCGCGAAGTAGCGGCGATCGGTCGCGAGGCGCTCGACCGCTGCCTCGCAAGCGCGAAGGACACGCTCGTGGTTGACGTGCAAGCCGTTGTACGGATCCTCGATGATCTCCGCGGAGAGCTCTCGATAGATCGCACGACTAAACCTGTACATGCACGACTCCTTTCGGCCCCCTCCAGAGGGCGCGTCCAAATCGAATCAGGATCTGGTATTCCCGCAATGTGTGAAGCACACGACGCATCGTGTATTAAATCCACGTTAAGCCGAAACTCAGAGTCTTGGCTGTACGCGGGGCCATCGGTCCCGGCGTGCCCTGGACGGTCACGCACTACAACCAACTCTCAAGGGACGGGTTTTCTGTCATTTGGATCGTCACGTGCTTGGAGTCGAGCCCGTGGTCGAGATCGGGGAAGTCGCGCCGCTGGTGAGCGCCGCGGCTCTCGGCCCGCGCCAGCGCTGAGCTGGCGATCAGCCTGACCAGCGGATGCGGGTCGCGGGTTAGGGTGTGCAGCCCGTGCGCATCCCGCTCGAGCCCGGCGTCGCGCCACAGCGCCAGCCGACTGGCCGGAGAGGGGCCGGGCGGAGGTGGCTCGGGGCCCGGTGAGGCGCTCACGGCCGTGCGGTCGGGGCCCGGCTCGCGGGCCGCCGAGCGCGCCGCCCGAGCTCCGAACACGAAGCACTCGGTGAGCGAGTTCGAGGCCAGTCGGTTGGCGCCGTGCAGGCCCGTGCAGGAGCACTCCCCGACCGCATACAGGGAGCTCACGGTCGCTCGCCCGTGCAGGTCGGTCGCGATCCCGCCCATCATGTAGTGAGCCGCGGGCGCGACCGGGACCAGGTCGTGCTGCGGATCGATCCCGCCCCGGCGCAGCGCGGCTACCACGCTCGGGAACCGCGCCGGATCGACGGCGCGCATGTCCAGGCTGACCGACGTCGCCCCGGTCCGGGCCATCTCCCGGGCGACCGCTCTGGCCACCTCGTCGCGGGGCGCGAGCTCGTCCACGAAGCGCTGCCCGTGCGCGTCGAGCAGCTGCGCTCCCTCGCCGCGCACCGCTTCGGTGACCAGGAACCCGTCCGCCCCGTCGTGGGCGGCCACCGCCGTGGGATGGAACTGCACGAGCTCCAGGTCGGCGAGCGTCGCGCCCGCGGCGATCGCCAGCAGCAGACCGCCGCCGACCGCACCGGCGGGGTTGGTCGTCCGGGACCACAGCGCGGCGGCCCCGCCAGTGGCCAGGACGGTGGCCGCCGCGGCGACCCGCCGGCCGTCGTCGAGGACGACGCCCTCACAGCGGTCGCGGTCCACGACCAGGGCGATGGCGCGACGGCCCTCCAGCACGTCGATGCCCGGATCCTTGGCCACGAGCGAGCTGAGCTGACCGATCAGGCGCTGCCCGGTGGCCGCCCCGCCGGCGTGCACGATCCGGCGAACCGAGTGGCCGCCTTCGAGACCCAGGGACCAGCCGTGGCCACGGCCCGATCGCGCCCCGTCGCCGTCGGTGTCGAACTCGACCCCCAGCGCCGCCAGGTCCTCCACCGCCGCCGGGGCCTCGTCGCACAGAACGCGGGCGGCCGACTCACGGACGGCGCCGCGTCCCGCGGCGATCGTGTCAGCGAGGTGGCGCTCCGGGCTGTCGTCGGGGGCCAGCGCCGCCGCGAGTCCGCCCTGGGCCCAGTAGCTGGAGGACTCGGCCAGCGGGGTGGCCGAGATCAGCGTGACCCCAGCGCCCTCGCGGGCCGAGCGGATCGCCGTGTACAGGCCGGCGGCGCCGCCCCCGACGACGGCGACCTGGGTCTCGAGCAGGTCCAATGCAGGTACGGTACTCGCCGATGAGGTTCGTGTTCCTGGAGCACCCGTCCTCGCTGGAACACGACACGGGGGGCCATCCCGAGCAGGCGGCGCGGATTACGGCGATCCACCGGGAGCTGGATGCCCGGGATTGGCTCGGGTACGAGCGCGTCCCCTCGCCGGAGGTCGATCGCGCGGTCCTGACCGCCGTTCACGTCGAGTCCTACGTGGAGGCCATCGAGCAGTTCTCGGCCCGGGGCGGAGGGGCGATCGACCCGGACACGCTGGTCAGCCCGGGCTCGTTCCAGGCCGCCCTGCACGCCGCCGGCGGGGCGGTGGCGCTGGTCGAGCTGCTGCTCGACGGTGAGGCCGACGGTGGCTTCAGCGCGCACCGCCCGCCCGGTCATCACGCGACGCGAGCCCGGGCCATGGGCTTCTGTCTGTTCAACAACATCGCCGTGGCCGCCCAGTTCGCGCTCGATGCGCGCGGGCTCGAGCGCGTGATGATCCTCGACTGGGACGTCCACCACGGCAACGGGACCAACGACATCTTCTATCGGACCGACCGGGTCCTGTTCGTCTCGATCCATCAGTGGCCGCTGTATCCCGGGACCGGGCCGGCCTCCGAACTGGGGTCCGACCAGGGCCGCGGGTTCACGGTCAACCTGCCGGTCCCGCCGGGGACGGGCGACGCGGACTTCCGGTCCCTGGTCGATCATGTGGCCGTGCCGCTGGCCCGCGATTACCGACCGCAGCTCGTTCTGATCTCGGCCGGGTACGACGCCCACCGCGACGACCCGCTGGGCGAGGGCCTGGTGACCGAGGAGGGCTACGCCGCGATGACCCGCTCGATGTACGGGGTCTGCGCCGAGGTGGGGGCGCCGTTGGGGTGCGTGCTCGAGGGCGGGTACGCGCTGGGGGCCCTCGGACGCTCGGTGGCGGCGACGATGGAGGAGCTGCGCGGTCCGGAGGTGGAGCAGCCGGACGAGCCGGTCGAGGTGACGCCGGCCGCTGCGGCCGCCGTGGAGCGGATTGCCGATCTGTGGCCGGGGGTGTCGCGGTAGGGCGGAGGTCCGTCGGCTGGCGGGGCCGCTCTACACGTGGAAGGCCTGGATCGTCGGGGTGACCAGGGCGACCAGCAGCGCGACGGCAACCAGGGCGACGCCCACGACCGGGACGCGCCAGTCGGGTGGGGGCCGGAGCAGCGTCCTGGCCGCACCGGCTGCTCACACCCGACCCCCGCACCACGAGCAGTACCGGTCGCTCGAGCCGTGGACGGTGCCGCAGGCGCGGCAGGCCCCGCCGATGCCGGGCTCGCGTACCTCGCGCAGCGCGCGGCGCTCCCGCAGAGCCCGTTCGAGCGCGCGCAGCTCGCGATCGGTGGCGTCGGCGGCGAGCACCTTGTCCCCCACCAGGTCCGGCCGCGGGCGGCCCGACCGGCGCAGCTCGAGCACGAAGCCGCCCAGGTCGCGCAGCCGGACCTCACGGAGCTGACGCAGGTACCGGGCCCGACGGCGGATCCGGCCACGCTCGCGCGCACCGGCGGGCGCCGGGAGGGCGGGGGGGCTCCGGCGGTGCTCCGGGGCGGACTTCGCCGCCGTCGAGTTGGCGTGCGCTGCTCCAGATTTCGTCGCAGTATCGCGGTCAGATCCCGAGCTCGCGCCAGGCCTGCACCACGCGCGCCGCCATACGGTCGGTCGAGAACTGCTCGGCCCGCGCGCGTCCGAGCACGCGGGGAGCGCTGGAGGCCAGGTGCGGCGCCAGCGCCTCGCGCCAGACTGCGGCGTCAAACGGCCCGCAGTAGGTCCCGGCGACACCGTCGAGCGCCTCCGGGGCGATGCCCACGGGAGTGGCGAGCACGGGCACATCGCAGGCGAGCGCCTCGAGCACGGCGAGCCCGAAGCCCTCCCGCTCGGAGGGCACGAGGACGGCGTTGGCCGCGTTGACCCAGAGCGGCACCTGGGCCGGGTCCACGCCGCCGAGCGCGAGCAGCGCCGCGTCGCCGGCCACCTCGAGCGCGCGATCGTGGCGCTTCTCGGCCCGGCGCGGATCGGCGGCGAACAGGATGTAAGGCCGGCCCGGATCGAGCCCGAGCTGCTCACGGGCCTCGGGGCGCGGGATCGGCTTGAAGCGCCCGACGTCGACACCAACGGGCAGCACCGCCGTGTGGCCACGAACGACCCGGCGCGGGACCTCCTCGAGCAGCGGCTCGGACACCGCCGCCACCAGGTCGAGGAACGGCAACGACGCGATGGTCAGGATCCGTGAGCGCGGGTGCGCGACGTCGGTCCCGTGCAGCGTCACGGCCCGCGCCCGACCCCGAGCCGCGAACGCCGGCCACGCGGTCAGCCCGAAGTGGGCGTGGACGATGTCGAAGCGGGTGCCGGCGTGACGGCGGCGAAGCTCCGCGGCGCCGCGCAGGTACGCGTTCGCGCCCCCCGGTGGGAAGGCGAACAGTTCCACGTCGAGGCCGCTGATCCGCTGCAGGGCCTCGACCTGGTCGCGGACGAAGCTCCCGAGGTCCGGTCGGGCCGGCGTGGGGTACATGTTGGTGACGATCAGCGCGCGCACGGCGCCGCGAGCGTATCCGGGTCGGCCTCTGGCACCATCCACGAGATGCCCCACGCCCCCGAGCAGCCGGTCGCCGTGTTCGATTCCGGCGTCGGCGGGCTGACCGTGCTGCACGAGCTGCTCGTGTCCCTGCCCTCCGAGGACTACCTGTATCTGGGCGACACGGCGCGCTTTCCCTACGGCGACCGGACGGCCGAGGAGCTCCAGGCCTTCGCGATCGAGATCGCCGACCATCTGCTCGAGGCCGGGGCCAAGCTGCTCGTCATCGCCTGCAACTCGGCCAGCGCCGCGGCGCTCGAGGGGGTCGAGCGCCACCTGGCCCAGAGCGGTCGCGACGTGGACGTCATCGGCGTCCTCCGTCCGGCGGCCCAGGTGGCGGTGGTGGCCAGCCACACCGGGAGAATCGGCCTGCTGGCCACCCCGGCGACGGTGGCTACCGGGGCGTACGAGCGCGCGGTGGCCGCGGCCGACCCCCACGTCCACCTCGAGACGGTCGCCTGCCCCGACCTGGCCCCGATCATCCAGGCCGGCTACCCGTTCACCGAGAAGGTGGTCGAGACCGTGCGCGCGTACTGCGCCCCGCTGCGCGATGCGCAGGTCGACACGGTCATCCTCGGCTCGACTCACTATCCGCTCTGCGCTCCGATCCTGCAGCGGATGCTCGGCCGGAACGTGACGCTGATCTCCGCCGGGACGGGGGTGGCCCGGGGCGTCGAGCGCGCCCTGGCCTCGCGCGGACTGCTCAACCCGCGCCAGGGCGAGGGCAGCTATCGGTTCCGTTGCACCGCCGACGTCGACTCGTTCAGGGCGCTCGGGACCCGTTTCCTGCAGATGCCTCTGGGCGAAGTCGTCCACGTCGAGCTCGCGGCCCGGGTGACCGTGTGACACTTGTGCACGTGGGACCCGCCAGGCCTCGCGACGACCGATGAGCGAGCGCAGCTACAACCGCGCCCCCGACGAGCTGCGCCCGACCGAGATCGAGCCCGGGTTCGTCCGCACCGCGACCGGCTCGGCGCTGATCTCGATGGGCGAGACGCGTGTGATCTGCACGGCCTCGGTTCAGCACGGCGTCCCTCGCTGGCTGGCGGGGTCCGGGCGCGGCTGGGTCACGGCCGAGTACGGGATGCTGCCCGCTTCGACCGGCGAGCGCAAGCAGCGCGATGTCATCCGCGGACGGCCGGACGGGCGCACGGTCGAGATCCAGCGGCTGATCGGTCGTTCGCTGCGCGTGGTGGTCGACTTCGAGGCGCTCGGAGAGCGCTCGATCTACGTGGACTGCGACGTGCTCCAGGCCGACGGCGGGACCCGGTGCGCCTCGATCACCGGCGGAATGGTGGCCCTGCGACTGGCCTGTGAGCGCCTCGTGGCCGACGGCTCCCTGGAGCGCTCGCCGCTGACCGGCACCGTGGCCGCGGTCTCGTGCGGCATCGTCGGCGGGGTGCCCCTTCTCGACCTGGACTACTCCGAGGACTCGTCGGCCGAGGTCGATGCCAACGTCGTCATGACCGGGGAGGGCGGGCTCGTCGAGGTGCAGGTCACCGCCGAGCGGACGCCCCTGTCCCGGGCTCACCTCGATGACCTGCTGGCGCTGGCCGCGCCGGGCATCGACGCGCTGCGGGGCCTTCAGGACGAGGCGGTGGCCGCCGCGGCCCGGTGAGCATGAGCGCGGTCTCCTCGCTGTCGCTGGTGCTCGGGACCCGCAATCCGCATAAGGTCAGGGAGTTCGGACGCCTGCTCGAGCCCGCCGGCATCTCGGTGCAGCCGCTCCCGGCCGGGATCGACCTGCCGCCCGAGACCGGGGAGACATTCGCCGACAACGCGCTGCCCAAGGCCCGGGCCGCAGCCGCCGCGACCGGTCGGGCGGCGATCGCCGACGACTCCGGTATCGAGGCCGAGGCACTGGGAGGGGGGCCCGGCGTCCGCTCGGCCCGGTACGCCGGCGAGGCGGCCAGTGACGCGGAGAACCTGGCCAAGCTGATGCGCGAGGCCCCGGCCGGGAGCCCCCTGCGCTACGTCTGCGCGCTGGCCTATGCCGACCCGCACACGGGCCAGGAGCGGGTGCTGTTCGGCTACTGCCAGGGAAGGCTCGCCGCCGCCGCCCGCGGTACGCGCGGGTTCGGCTATGACCCTGCGTTCCTGCCCGACGAGGAGGGTCAGAATCACACCATGGCCGAGTTGACCGATGAGGAGAAGGACGCGATCAGCCATCGTGGCCACGCGGTGCGCGCGTTCGTCGACTGGCTGAACCCGTGACCCCGGAGCTGCCCGCGCTCGCATCAGAGAGCCCCGTCGGGTCAGGAGCTCCCGCGCCCGCCCCCGATCGGGATGCCGCGCCGGAGGTCAAGGTCCGCACCGCAACCCTGTCCGTCGCGTCGAACTCGGGGCTGATCCTGCTCAAGGTGATCGCCGGAACGATCACCGGATCGGTGGCGATCCTGACCGAGGCCGTCCACTCGAGCATCGACCTCGTGGCCTCGGTGGTCGCCTTCTTCTCGGTTCGCAAGGCGGGCGAGCCGGCCGACGAGAGCCATCGCTACGGGCACGAGAAGCTCGAGAATCTGGCGGCCGCGATCGAGGGGGTCCTGATCCTGGTCGGCTCGGCGGTGATCGCCTTCGAGGCGATCCGGCGGCTGCTCGGACACGGACACGTGGAGCGGCTGGGGTTCGGGATCGTCGTGGTCGCCTTCGCGATCGTGGTCAACCTCGTCGTCTCCGCGGTGGTCGCCCGCAACGCTCGCCGGACCGAGTCAGCCGCCCTCGAAGCGGACGCCGCCCATCTGCGCACCGACGCCCTGACCTCGGCGGGCGTCCTCGCCGCGCTGATCCTGGTCAAGATCACCGGGGCCCAGTGGATCGATCCCGTCGTCGCGCTCGCCGTGGCGGCCGCGATCGTGTTCACCGGCGTCCGCCTCCTCTCGCGCTCATCCCGCGTTCTCATCGATGAGGCCCTCCCGCCCGAGGAGGTGGCGATCATCCGCTCCGCGGTCGAGGAGTTCAGCGGCTCCGGCGTGGTCGGCTACCACGAGCTGCGTACCCGGCGGGCCGGCTCCCGCCGCTACGTCGACCTCCACGTCCAGTTCCGCAAGGGCACCTCGCTCGAGGACGCCCACCGGACGGCCCACGAGCTCCAAGACCTGGTCGGGGCACGACTGAACGGCGCCGACGTCCTGATCCACCTCGAGCCCCAGGACCGCGTCCGGCCGGGGGAGGAGCTCGGACCGGCGGGGGTGTAGGGGCGTCGCACCATGCGCGGAGGCCGTTCCGCAATCCACCCACTCGGGTGACGGAACACACGTATCTCGTGTGAAACTCGCCGGAAGTCGCGGGGGAGCGCCTGCCCGGGTCCGACCCCTGAGCTCCCGCACCGCCAGGACCCCGAAGAGGCTCGTCCCACCCCCGTCCCTACAGCAGGTTTACCGCCGCCGACAGAGCCACCGCGAACGTCACGCCGGCGTAGCCGAGGTAGCCCTGAAGGACGAGGATGACCACGGCGATCAGGCAGATCAGCACCGCGGCGAGCCAGGCCAGGCGCGGGACGTCCACGGTCCTAGCCTCGCTCTGCGCCCGTCCCAAGGCGCAAATCGGCCGCGGAGCCTGGGCCCGCGGCGGCTGGGGCGAACGGTGAAGTCGGGTACGGAGCTGTCTCGAAAGTTCGCAAATTGCGGGATTCTGGATTGGAGGGTCGTGCGGCGGGGGAGCCCCAAGGGTCAGAATGGGCCAGCCGCCGGGTCTGAGCCGAACGCTCGTCCGGTGGCCCTGTTAGCGTCGAGGATTCCTACCACCTAGCGAGGAGGGAGCAAGTGACGAAATCTGAATTTGTGGACCAGGTCGCGGATCGGGCGGGCTTGACCAAGAAGGATGCCGCCAACGCGGTCGACGCGTTCCTTGAGACGGTCGAGAGCACGCTTACCCGGGGCAGCGAGATCACGTTCTCGGGCTTCGGCAAGTTCAGCGTCTCCCACCGCAGCGCGCGCGAGGGCCGCAATCCGGCCACCGGCGCACGGATCCAGATCGCCGCGTCGCGTGTGCCCAAGTTCACGGCCGGTGCGGGCCTGAAGAAGGCGGTCAAGTAGCTCCGCGTACGAAGAGCAATGGTGCGGTTGCGCCTGACGGCGTAGCCGCCTTCGACGGACCGCCTTTCGGCGACCGGGTGGCCCGGGCGGTCACCGCGCGCGAGTCCCAGCTCGTGCTGGGACTCGATCCGGACCCCTCTCGGCTGTGGCCGCAGGCCATCGAGCTCGTCGACCGGTCGAGTAGTCGCCCGGCCAACCCGCAGGAGTGCGCCGCACGCGCGGTCGCGGCGCACTGCCGCCTCCTGATCGACGCGGCCGGCGAGCACTGCGTCGCCGTGAAGGCCCAGGTGGCCTGCTTCGAGCGGCTCGGAGCGGCCGGCTGGAGGGCTCTGGCCGAGGCCCTTGATCATGCCCGCGACCGCGGGCTGCTGATGATCGCCGACGCCAAGCGAGGCGACATCGACGTGACCTCCGCCGCCTACGCCCAGGCGTTCTTCGGCGAGACCGAGACCCCGTACGGGCCCGTCGCCGGCCTGGGGGTCGACGCGCTGACCGTCAACCCTCTGCTCGGCCGCGATTCGCTGGCCCCTCTGGTGGACTCCGCGCGCCGCCGGGGAGCCGGGGTGTTCGTGCTCGTGCACACCTCGAACCCCGGTGCCGCGGATGTGCAGGACCTGGCTCTGGCCGATGGCGGGTCGGTCAGCGACCGGCTGGCCGCGATCGTGGCGGAGATCGGCCGCGACGGGCTGGGCGAGGAAGGGCTCTCGGACGTCGGTGCCGTGGTCGGCGCGACGGCGCCGCAGCGGATCGCCGCGCTCCGGGACGGCCTGCCCAGCACGATCTTTCTCCTGCCCGGGGTCGGCGCACAGGGGGGGATGGTCGAGGACCTGGCGGCCGCGTTCGCGCCCGGTCCGGCCGGCGGATTGATCTCGGCTTCGCGCGGGATCGTCAGCGCCCACGAGCGCGTCGGCGGCCATCCCGCGCAGGCCGCCCGCCGGGAGGCCGCGCGTCTGCGCGACCTGGCCTGGTCGCTCGCGTCCTGACCGACCCTGCACGGACTTTCGCAACCACCGGAAGACTGCAATTTGCGCTGATCTCGACGGTATGATCGAGGTGCGATGGCTAGGAAACGTGCGCGCTACCTGGCGCCGCTCGCGCTCATCGCGGTGATCGTGGCCACGCTCCTCGTCGTCCGGGCAGGGACCGACTCACAGCGAGACGCTGCGGCTCTCCCTCCGACGACCACGCTCTCGCTCGTGCACCACCAGCCTTCGCATAAGCGGTTCTATGTCGTCCGGGCGGGCGATACCCTGTCGACCATCGCGGTCAAGACAGGGATCTCGGTCTCGACGCTCGAGGCGCTCAACCCGCAGGCAGATCCGAACGCCCTCCAGACGGGCCAGCGGCTGAGGCTGCATCGTTGACGGCGCCCGTCTCGCGCCGGCTCCTGCCGTTCGCGGCGTCGACCCGGGCCGTGGTCAGCTCCGCCGTGCTCACGCTGGTCATCGCCCTGATGCTCGCCATCGTCGGGCTCGCCCTGTGGCCAGGACAGTCGCTCGCCGCCGCACAGCCTGACCTGGACGTTCGCGCCGCCGCGCTGATCGACGCCGACACCGGACAGCAGCTGTACGGGTTGCGCTCGCAAGCGCAACTCCCGATTGCCAGCACCACCAAGCTGATGACCGCGCTCGTGACGCTCGAGCACGCCCGACTGAGCGAGGTGTTCGCCAATCCCCCGTTCTATCTCGCCGCCCAGGACTCGCAGATCGGTCTGGTGCCGGGCGAGCGGATGAGCGTCCACGACCTGCTGATCGCGATGCTCCTGCCCAGCGCGGACGACGCCGCCGAGGACCTGGCTTTCAACGTCGGTCGCGGGTCCGTGGCGCGCTTCGTGGCCATGATGAACGCCCAGGCGAGCGCCCTGGGCCTCGAGCACACGCACTACACGACACCGATCGGGCTGGACACCCCAGGCAACTACTCGAGCGCGTCGGACCTGGTGACGCTGGCCCGGTACCTGCTGCGCACCCAGCCCTTCTTCCGCCGCGTCGTCGACATGCCCACCGCGGTTCTGCGAACCGGTAGCCACGTTCGCGAGGTCACGAACCTCGACGACCTGGTGGCTCGCGTGCCCTGGGTGATCGGCGTCAAGACCGGGCACACGCTCGACGCGGGCTACGTGCTCGTCAGCGCCGGGCGCCGGGACGGGATGACGCTCATCGGCGCCGTGCTCGGCGCCCCCAGCGAGTCGGCCCGGGACGCCAGCGCGCTCTCCCTGCTCGATTGGGGATATGAGAACTTCGCGCTGCGGACGCTGGTCAAAGCCGGACAGGTGCTGGCGCGCCGGCCGGTCAGCGGCCGTCCCGGCCTGCACGTGGACCTGATCGCGGCCGGCACGTTCACGGACGTGTTAGCCCGTTCGACTCCTGCGCAGACCGTGGTGCAGGCGCCGCTGGAGCTGGCCGGACCGCGGCCGGCGCGCCAGGTCGTGGGTGCGGTGGTGGTCGGTGCCGGGGGCGTTCAGCTGGCCCGGATCCCCCTGCTGCTCGCGCGCGCCGTCCCCGCGGCGCCCAAGAGCCTGTCCGCCGAGCTGATCGCCGGACCGTTTACGCTAGTCGTGCTCGTGTTGCTGGTCGGGTCAGGAATCCTCTTGCTCAGGCGTCGGCGATCAGGACCCCCACGCGGGGGCCGACCGACGGCATGATCATCACCGTCACGCTCAATCCGGCGCTCGACAAGACGCTCGAGGTGCCGAACTTCACCCTCGGCCGCAGACATCGAACCGTCGACCAGGTGACGATGCCGGGAGGCAAGGGGGTCAACGTCGCCCGGGCGATCAAGCGCCTCGGTCAGCCGGTGATCGCCACGGGCCTGGCCGGCGGCGCGACCGGGACGCGGATCGTCGAGGCGCTCAACGACGAGGCCATCCTCAACGCGTTCGTGCGGATCCGGGAGGAGTCGCGGACCAACACCGCGGTACTGGACCCGACGACCGGGCTGCAGACCGAGATCAACGAACGCGGACCGGCGGTCTCGTCGCAGGAGCTCGAGCTGTTCTACGAGAAGCTGCTGTACCTGGCCAAGGGCGCGAGCATGTGCGTGTTCGCCGGCTCCCTGCCGCGCAGCCTCGAGACCGACGCCTACGCCGAGTTGATCCGGGAGGTCAAGAAGCTGGGCGTCACCACGCTGGTCGATACCGACGGCGAGCCGCTGCGGCTCGGGATGCGGGCCGAGCCGGACATCGTCTCGCCGAACGAGCTCGAGGCCGAGGAGCTGGTCGGACAGGAGTTCAACGACGTCGAGGACCGGGCCCAGGCCGTGGTCGAGATGACCCGGCTGGGCGCGGCCGAGGCGATCATGACGGTCAGGGACGGCTGCTACGCCCACGTGATCGACGACGGTCCGGCCCTGTACCGGGTCTCGGTCGAGGAGCAGGAAGCCCGCTCGCGGATCGGCTCCGGCGACGCGTTCCTGGCCGGGTACGTGGCCGCTCGCTATGCCGGACGCTCGCCGGTGGAGTGCCTGCGCTACGGGGTGGCGTGCGGCGCCGAGTCGATCCAGCACTTCGGCGCCGGGGTGATCGACCCCGACAAAGTCGAACGGCTGCTGCCGGAGGTCACGGCCGAACGCCTCGAGATCGGCGCCGAGATCACTTGAGCGAGACGTCCCCGCGCCCCGCTACGATGGCGCAATGGAAGTAGAGATCGGGCGCGGGAAGAAGGCGCGCCGCGCATACGGCTTCGACGAGATCGCGATCGTTCCGTCCCGCCGCACGCGGGACCCTGACGACGTCGACATCTCCTGGATCCTCGGGCCCTACCGGTTCGAGCTCCCCCTGCTGGCGGCCGCGCTCGACGGCGTCGTCTCGCCCGAGACGGCCGGCGCGATCGGCAAGCTCGGCGGCCTGGCCGTCCTCAATCTCGAGGGGCTGTTCTGCCGCTATGAGGACGCCGACGAGCAGCTCGAACGGATCGCGAGCTTCTCCCGCGACATCGCCACCCGCGAGATGCAGGACATCTACCGCGAGCCGGTGAAGCCGGAGCTGATCGCCCAGCGGATCACGGAGATCAAGGAGCAGGGCGTCGTGGTCGCCGCCTCGCTCACACCGCAAAAGGTCCGCAAGTACTACGAGGTCGCGATCGACGCGGGCCTCGACATCCTCGTGATCCAGGGCACTGTCGTCTCGGCCGAGCACGTCTCGATGGACGAGACGCGGCCACCGCTCAACCTCAAGGAGTTCATCCGCGAGCTCGCTCCCACCCCGGTGATCGTCGGTGGGTGTGCCTCCTACCACACCGGATTGCACCTCATGCGCACCGGCGCCGCCGGCGTGCTCGTCGGCGTCGGGCCCGGCGCGATCTGCACGACCCGCGGCGTGCTCGGGATCGGGGTGCCGCAGGCGACCGCGATCGCTGACGTGGCCGCAGCACGCTCGCAGCACATGCTCGAGACGGGCGAGTACGTCAAGGTGATCGCCGACGGCGGCATGCGCAACGGCGGCGACATCGCCAAGGCGGTCGCCTGCGGCGCCGACGCGGTGATGCTCGGCTCCGCGCTGGCCCGAGCCTTCGAGGCCCCCGGACGCGGCTTCAACTGGGGGATGGCCACCTTCCATCCCTCGCTCCCCCGCGGCGCGCGCGTGGCCACGACCCAGAACGGGACGCTGGAGGAGATCATCAAGGGCCCGGCTCGCGAGAACGACGGCACGTTCAACCTGATGGGGGCGCTGCGCACGTCGATGGCCACGTGTGGGTACCGGGACATCGCCGAGTTCAACCGCGCCGAGCTGGCCGTGGCGCCCGCCCTACAGACCGAGGGCAAGCACCTGCAGCGCGAGCAGGGCGTGGGAATGGGAGCGCACGGCAAGGCCGCGACGGTCGGTGTCGCCGACTGACGCACCCCCTGCCCAGCCGGGGCTGACTCGGCCGAGGGGCGAGCCTGGCACGGACGCGGGGAGCGACGTGTGCTCTGCACACGAGCGACCGAGGACACAGCCAGGCGATGCCCAGTCGGTGGAGGAAGTGGTCGTCCTCGACTTCGGCGGCCAGTACTCGCAGCTCATCGCCCGGCGGGTGCGCGAGTGCGGGGTCTTCTCCGAGCTGTTGCCCCACCACACCGGTGTCGAGGAGGTGGCTCGCCGGCGGCCCAAGGGGGTGATCCTGTCGGGCGGACCGGCCTCGGTGTACGAGGACGGGGCGCCGCCGCTCCATCGCGAGCTTCTGGATCTGGGCGTTCCAGTTCTGGGCATCTGCTACGGAATGCAGCTGCTGGCCCGCGAGCTCGGAGGGCGGGTCGAGCGAGCCGAGGTCGGCGAGTTCGGTCGCTCGGAGCTCACGGTTCATCAGCAGGGACGCCTGCTCGCGGGCACGCCGCAGCAGCAGACCTGCTGGATGTCGCATCGCGACACGGTCTTCGCGGCACCGCCCGGATTCGCGGCGCTGGCCGCCTCGACGACGTCTCCGGTGGCCGCCTTCGAGTCGGTGGGGCGCGGGGTGTACGGGATCCAGTTCCACCCGGAGGTCGTACATACGCCCCACGGGCAGCAGGTGCTGACCAATTTCCTCCAGGACGTCTGCGGGTGTGAGCGGTCCTGGAGCCCGACCTCGGTGATCGAGGAGCAGATCGGGCGGATTCGAGCCCAGGTCGGCGACGGGCGAGCGATCTGCGGACTCTCGGGCGGAGTGGACTCGAGCGTCGCCGCCCTGCTCGTGCACCGGGCGATCGGCGACCGGTTGACGTGTGTGTTCGTCGACCACGGGCTGATGCGCAAGAACGAAGGGGCCCAGGTGATCGCCGCCTTCCGCGACCATTTCCAGGTCCCGCTGGTGGCGGTCGACGCGTCCGAGCGGTTCCTGGCCCGGCTGAAGGGCGTGACGGATCCGGAGGAGAAGCGCAAGCGGATCGGAGGCGAGTTCATCCGGGTGTTCGAGGAGGAGGCGCGTAGGCTCAACGCCGCCGGCGGGGACGAGGTCCGGTTCCTGGTCCAGGGCACCCTGTACTCCGACGTGATCGAGTCCGGCGGCGGCACCGGCGCGGCGACCATCAAGTCCCACCACAACGTCGGTGGTCTGCCCGACGATCTTCAGTTCGAGCTCGTCGAGCCGCTCCGAACGCTGTTCAAGGACGAGGTCCGGGCCGTCGGCGCCGAGTTCGGGCTGCCCGAGCGGCTGGTCTGGCGTCAGCCCTTCCCGGGTCCCGGCCTGGCCATCCGGATCGTCGGCGGCGAGGCGACCCGCGAGCGACTCGAGATCCTGCGCGAGGCCGACGCGATCCTCCAGGACGAGATCCGCGCGGCCGGCCTCTATCGGGAGCTGTGGCAGTCCTTCTGCGTGCTGCCCGACATCCGTACGGTCGGCGTGCAGGGCGACGCCCGGACCTACGGCAACGTGATCGTGATTCGCGCGGTGACCAGCGACGACGCCATGACCGCGGACTGGGCCCGGCTTCCCTACGACCTGCTAGAGCAGATCGCGTCCCGGATGATCAACGAGATCCGCCCGGTGGGCCGCGTCGTGCTCGACATCACAAGCAAGCCGCCGGGCACCATCGAGTGGGAGTAGCAGGTCCGGGCGGCCGCTCGGGGCGCGAGGGGCGTGGCCGACCCCTTCCGGCGGCGAGCGCCAGTGCAACCAGTCATTGGGAGAGCCTGGTCGAGAACTAGGCCCTTCTGCGGGCCGGCCACCTCCGCGGGTGGACAGTTGGCGGCGCCCCCGTCCTGTCGTCGGCCGAAGGGATTCGGGCGGATCGAGAGAGGCTGAGTGAAGAACGGGACTATGTTTCCCGTTTTTCGCGCGGCCTCAAACCGGTGCTACGACAGCCCCTGGAGCAGACTCAGGATCCGGAGCGTGTAGCGGCCCAGGTTGTCGGGAAGTCCGTTGCGGTGAAACCACCCTGCGGCGGCCAGTTCGCCGAGATCGATCTTGATGTGGGGCGAGCGCAGCTCGGCCTGGAAGCAGTGCAGCTGGTCGCGGCGATGGTCCACGCGGCCCCGGAGGACACCCAGCAACGTCCACCGTTCGATCTCGACGCCGAGCTCCTCGTTCATCTCCCGGCGCGCGGCCAGCGCCGGTTCCTCGCCTCGTTTGACTGTGCCGCCGGGCAGATCCCAGCCCCGGTGGCCGTAGGTGTGGCGCACCAGCAGCACGCGGTCGGCGTCGGTCAGCACGCACTTGACCCCGGTCACCGCCGGGCGCCGCACGAGCCACCAGATTCGCAGGCCGAGGTAGGCGGCCCTGAAGCCCAGTCGCCTGAGCGGGACGGGGAGCCGCCAGCGGGCCTCCGGCTGGCTATGATTGCCCAGGGCCGCGCCAGAGTCGCGCGGCTTGTTGCGTGCCATGAAGACCTACGTTGCCACACCAGCTGATCGGGAGCGAAACTGGCTCCTCGTCGACGCGTCCGGGAAGACGCTCGGCCGGCTGTCCACGCAGATCGCCGACGCCCTGCGCGGCAAGCGCAAGCCCACGTATACGCCGCACGTGGACACCGGGGACTTCGTGATCGTCGTCAACGCAGAGAAGATCGTGGTCACCGGCAACAAGCTCCAGGCCAAGCGCTACTACCGCCACTCCGGCTATCCGGGCGGCTTGAAGTCACGGACGCTCGCCGACATGCTCGAGCGCCGGCCCGAGGAGGTCATCCGGCTGGCCGTCAAGGGGATGCTGCCCCGCAACCGGCTGGCCCGCAAGCAGCTGACCAAGCTGAAGATCTACGCGGGGCCCGATCATCCCCACGCCGCCCAGCAGCCGCAACCCATGGAGATCGAGTCTTGAGCGAGAACCACGAGGAAGAGCCCGAGCTTCCGCCCGCCGAGGAGCCAGAACCGGT
This sequence comes from uncultured Solirubrobacterales bacterium, assembly GCA_963704385.1. Taxonomy (GTDB): domain Bacteria; phylum Actinomycetota; class Thermoleophilia; order Solirubrobacterales; family Solirubrobacteraceae; genus Palsa-465. The sequence goes on along the minus strand of OY969904.1, from coordinate 519,694 downwards.
CGCCGAAGCCGAGCCACCTGCCCCCGAGGCCGAGCCCGAGCTGCCCCCCGGGGCGCCCGACGAGCCTGAGCTCACGTCCACGCCCGAACCGGTGGGCGAAGCCGAGGCCGAGGAGCCCGCGGCCGCCGCCGACGCCGAGGAGCCCGCCCCCACCGCCGAGGCCGAGGAGCCCGCCCCCACCGCCGAGGCCGAGGAGCCAGAACCGGTCGCCGAAGCCGAGCCACCTGCCCCCGAGGCCGAGCCCGAGCTGCCCCCCGGGGCGCCGGGCGAGCCTGAGCTCGCGTCCACGCCTGAGCCGGTGGGCGAGGCCCAGCCCGAGGCCGAGGCGCCTACGCCGGAGGGCGTGAGCTCCGTGGAGGAGCCCGAGGAGATCGAGCTCACCCCTCGGCAGAAGCCCGAGATCCCCGGCGCGGACCTCGAGCCGGACATCATGCCCGAGGCCGAGCAGTATCTCGACGCCGAGGCCCAGGCTGCGGCCGAGGCCGAGGCGGAGGCCGAGGCGGAGCGGGCGCGGGCCGAGGCCGAGGACGAACGCTCGAGGCCGATCGCGGACGCCGCGATCGACCTGGCGGCTGGCGCCCGTTACACGTCGACCGGCAAGCGCAAGACCGCGGTCGCGCGGGTGATCCTCAAGCCCGGTGCGGGCGAGTATTCGATCAACGGCAGGTCGCTGGAGGAGTTCTTCCCCCGGGAGACGCTGCAGCGGATGATCCGGCAGCCGCTGGAAGCGGTCGGCTACGAGTCACGGATGGACGTGGTCGCCCGGATGCACGGCGGCGGCGTGTCCGCGCAGGCCGGCGCGCTCCGGCACGGCATCTCGCGAGCGCTGATCGTCGCCGATCCCCACCTCCGCGGAGAGCTCAAGCGCCGCGGGTTCCTGACCCGGGACCCGCGGGTGAAGGAACGCAAGAAGGCCGGACTCAAAAAGGCGCGCAAGCGGCCGCAGTTCTCCAAGCGCTAACGGCGGCGCCCGGCTTCGCATGGCCAGCCACCTCTTCGGCACGGATGGCGTACGGGGTCGCGCTGGAGAGTTCCTGACCGCTGAGCTGGCCCTGAGCTTGGCCCGGGCGGCGGTCGCCCGCGTGGAGGCCCAGCGGCCCCAGGTCCTGATCGTGAGGGACACCCGCGAGTCGGGCGAGATGCTCGAGGCGGCGATCGCCGCCGGCGTGACCGCGGGCGGCGGCGACGCCCTGCTCGGGGGCGTCCTACCCACGCCGGCCGCTCCGCTCCTGGTCCGCCGCCACGGACTCGACCTGGCTGCGGTCATCTCCGCCTCCCACAACCCCTTTCAGGACAACGGAATCAAGCTCTTCGCCGGCGACGGGTTCAAGCTGGACGACGAGACCGAACGCCAGATCGAGGCCGAGCTCGAGGCGCCGCGTGGCGCCACTTCGAGGATCGGGCGGGTCCGCCAGTTCCACGGCGTGCTCGACGACTACCTGCGCGAGCTCCACACGCGCTTCGTGGCTCTCGATCTGAGCGGGCTTCGCGTCCTGCTCGACTGTGCCAACGGAGCCACCTTCCGCGCCGCCCCGGAGATCTTCAGGCGGCTGGGCGCTCAGGTGAGCGTGATCGCCGATCAGCCCGACGGGCGCAACATCAACGACGATTGCGGGTCGACCCACCTCGAGCCGGTGCTCGCCCAGATGGCCCAGGGCGGCCACGACGTGGCCTTCGCCTTCGACGGCGACGGAGACCGGGTCCTCGCCGTCGATCGCCACCAAACCGTGGTCGATGGCGATGAGCTGATCGCGCTGGCCGCCGTCCACCTGCGCCAGAGCGGCCGCCTGGCCGGGCGCGGAGTTGCCGTAACGGTGATGACGAACTACGGCTTTCACCAGGCGATGGCGTCCGCCGGGATCGAAGTGGCCACCACCTCCGTCGGCGACCGCTACGTGCTGGACGAGCTCCGCCGGCGCGGCTGGTCGCTGGGCGGCGAGCAGTCCGGCCACATCATCGACCTCGGCTTCGGCCCCTCGGGCGACGGGATCGCCAGCGCGCTGCTGGCCCTCGAGGCTCTCGACGGTCGCCGACTGGAACACCGTGACGCGATGCACAAGCTCCCGCAGCGGCTGGTCAACGTCCGGGCCGAGGGCCGCACCGATCTGGCCACGGCGATGGAGGCCCCGGGCGTCAGCGACGCAATCGACCGCGAGCACCGCGCGCTCTCAGGTCGCGGCCGTGTGCTCGTGCGGGTCTCGGGCACCGAGCCTCTGATCCGGGTGATGGTCGAGGCGCCGGACGAGCGGGAGACCGACGAGATCTGCGCCCGGCTGGTCGAGGTCGTGCAGCGGGCCGTCGGCATCCCCTCCCGCGGCTAACATCTGGCGCTCGGTCTCGACTCGATCGGCGAGACCGCGGGCCGCCGCTGCGGCTCGACCCAAGCGAGGCGAGGAAACCACGACGCATGTGCGGAATCATCGGCTACGTCGGGCCGCGGGAGGCACGTCCGCTGCTGCTGGCCGGGCTACAGAAGCTCGAGTATCGCGGCTACGACAGCGCCGGGATCTCGGTGCTGAACGGGGATCGGATCGACGCCGTCCGCGCGGTCGGCAACCTGAACGCCCTGCGCGAGGCGATCGAGTCCGGCGAGGGCGAGGCCGCGCCCGAGCGCTCGCTGAACGGCGCGGCCGCTGATCGCAGCCCGGTGGGCACCGGCATCGGTCACACGCGCTGGGCGACTCACGGCCGCGTGACCGAGGAGAACGCGCATCCGCACTTCGACACCGCGGATCGGATCCATGTCGTCGTCAACGGGATCGTCGAGAACTACGTCGAGCTCAAGCGGCGACTGGGCGACACCGGCGCGGACTTCACGTCCGAGACCGACGCTGAGGTCATCGCCCACCTGGTCGCCCATCACTACGCGCCGGGCAACCTGGTCGGGGCCGTGCGCCGCGCGTACGCCGAGTTGCGCGGCCACTACGCGTTCGTGGCCATGAGCGCCGACGAGCCCGGGGTGCTCGTGGGCGCGCGCAAGGAGTGCCCGCTGATCGTCGGTCGAGGCGACGGGGAGCAGTTCATCGCCTCAGCGATCCCGGCGGTCATGAGCGAGACCCGGCACGTCCAGTTCATCGAGAACGACGAGATCGTCGTCCTGCGTCCGGCCGCGGTGGAGTTCCTGACCGCCGCCGGGGAGCCGCTGGAGCGCGAGACCGTCGAGATCGACTGGGACGCCGACACGGCCGAGAAGCAGGGCTTCGAGACGTTCATGCTCAAGGAGATTCACGAGCAGGCCGACGCTGTCGCCGAGACGATCGGTGAGCGCGCGGCCAGCGATCTCGAGATCGACCTCGGAGACCTGGGCGCGATCGACCAGGAGTTCCTGTGCTCGGTGCGGCGAATCGTGATCGTCGCCTGCGGCACCTCCTACCACGCCGGCCTGATCGGCCGCTACGCGATCGAGGAGTGGTCGCGCGTGCCCGTGGAGGTCGAGATCGCCTCCGAGTACCGCTATCGCAATCCGGTGGTCGGCAGCGGCGATCTGGTGATCGGAATCTCCCAATCGGGCGAGACCGCCGACACGCTCGCGGCCATGCGCACGGCCCGCAGCCGAGGCGCGCGCGTGCTCGCGATCACCAACGTGATGGGTTCGCAGGCCACGCGCGACGCCGACGGCGTCCTGTACACGCGGGCCGGCCTGGAGATCGGAGTAGCGGCGACGAAGACGTTCCTCAGTCAGGTGGTCGCCATGTACCTGCTCGCGCTGAGGCTCGCCGGGCTCCGGGGCGCGCTCGAGCCGGACGCGCTGCGCGACACGATCGCCGATCTCAAGCGCTTGCCCCACCTGATCAGCGAGCTGCTCGAGCACGGCGACGCGACGCTGCGACGGATCGCCCGCGAGAACGCCTCGGCCGACTTCTTCCTCTATCTCGGCCGCCACGTCGGGCTCCCGGTCGCGCTCGAGGGCGCGCTGAAGCTCAAGGAGATCTCCTACATCGCCACCGACGCCTACGCCGCGGGGGAGATGAAACACGGACCGATCGCCCTGCTCGACGAGAGCACGCCGGTGGTCGTCGTGGCCACGGACTCGCCCGTTTTGGAGAAGGTCGTCTCCAACATCCAGGAGGTCCGGGCGCGTGGCGCGAGGGTCATCGCCGTGGCCAGCGAGGGCAACGACGAGATCTCCGAGCACGCCGACGATGTGATCCGCGTGCCCCAGACCAACTGGATGCTGGCGCCGGCGCTGGCCGTGATCCCGCTCCAGCTGCTCGCCTACTTCATCGCCCGCGAGCGCGGGCTCAACGTCGACCAGCCCCGGAACCTGGCCAAGACGGTGACGGTCGAGTGAGCGTCGAGGCGTCCGTGCCCTCCTCGGCGCCCACCACGGTCGGGATTGACTTGCTCGAAATCGACCGTCTCGAGCGTGCCCTCGAGCGCCGGCCCAGGTTGGCCGAGCGCCTGTTCACCGATGCTGAGCGGGCTTACGCCGCGGCGCGGGGCCGCCCCGGGCAACATCTGGCCGCGCGCTTCTGCGCCAAGGAGGCGGTGGCCAAGGCCTTGGGGCTCGAGCACTGGAGCTTTCGCGACGTCGAGGTCCTCGGGAGCGGCGGCCCGCCGGAGCTCAGACTCTCCGGGGCTGTCGCCGCGCGGGCCAGCGCCCTCGGAGTCCGGGTCGAGGTCTCGCTCACGCACACCGGTCGCGACGCCGCGGCGGTGGCGATCGCGGCACCGATCCCGGCCGGCAACACCGACGGGATGCTCGCCACCCCGCAGAGCTAGACCCTCCTCCACCCCCTGCGCCCCCCGAGACCGGGCCGCTCCTGCGGCCCGGTCTCGCCGTCTGCGGGTACGCTCAGCCGTCGTGGCGCTCCCCGATTGGCTCGATCCCCTCCCGGACTCCTCCCAGCAGCGAGCGCTGGACGAGTGGGCCATCGGCGAGCTCGGGATCCCGGGCCTGGAGCTGATGGACCGGGCCGGGACCGGGTTGGCCGAGCTCGTCGTCGCGCTCGCCCCGCGCGGTCCGGTCGCCGTGGTCTGCGGCAAGGGCAACAACGGCGGCGACGGCCTGGTCTGCGCCCGCGTCCTGCGCGAGCTCGGGCGCGAGGTGCACGTGCTCCTGCTCGGATCCGCGGACGAGTTCCGCGGCGACGCCCGGGCCAGCTACGAGCGGCTCCCCGGGGATCCGCCGCAGCAGTTTGCGCCTGAGGCGCTCGACAGCGCGGCGGCGATCGTCGACGCCGTCCTTGGTACCGGCTTCAGCGGAGCGCCCCGCGACCCCGCGGCGAGCGCCATCTCGGCGGTCAACGGTGCGGCGGCACGGGCGGTCGTGGTCGGCTGCGACGTGCCCAGCGGCGTCGACGCCTCGACCGGCGAGGTCCACGGCGCGGCGGTCACGGCCGCCGCGACCTGCACCTTCCACGCCGCCAAGCCCGGGCTCTGGATCGCGCCCGGCAAGGAGCACGCCGGGCAGGTCACGGTGGTCGACATCGGCATCCCGCCGGGCGGCCCGGGCGAGCCGGACATCGGCCTGATCGCCGATCGAGCCACCGACGGGGTGCCCCGGCGCGGCCGCGAGTCGACCAAGTTCGCCGCCGGCAGCGTGCTGGTCTGTGGGGGGTCGATCGGGCTCACCGGGGCTCCGAGCATGGCCAGCGAAGCAGCCGCCCGAGCCGGGGCGGGCTATGTGACCGCGCTCGTCCCCGCCTCGCTGAACCTGGTCTTCGAGACGCGGCTGCTCGAACCTATGACCGTGCCGCTTCCCGATGCGGCCGGCTCGCTGGATCCGAGCGCGGCCGACACGGTCCTGGAGCGCGCGGCCCGCGCCGGATCACTCGTCCTCGGGCCGGGGATCGGCCGGCAGGCCGGGGCCTTCGAGCTGGCCAGGATGCTGGCCCGCGCCGCCCAGCTCCCGCTTCTCCTGGACGCCGACGGGCTGAACGCCCACGCGGGGGCGCTCTCGTCGCTGCGCGAGCGCGCCGCAGCGACGGTTCTCACCCCGCACGCCGGCGAGCTGGCCCGGCTGCTCGAGACCGACAGTGGGGCGGTGGAGGCGCGCCGCCTGGCCAGCGCCCGCAGCGCGGCCGCACAGGCGCGGGCCGTGGTCGTGCTCAAGGGGGACGACACGCTCGTCGCCCAGCCCGATGGTGTCGTCGGGGTCAGCGCCGGGGGCGCGCCGGCCCTGGCCACCGCTGGGACCGGCGATGTCCTGTCCGGAGTAATCGGCGCCTATCTGTCGAAAGGAATGGACCCCTTCCGCGCGGCGTGCGCGGGAGTCCTGGTCCACGCGCGGGCCGGACAGCTCGCGGCGTCGAACGTCGGGCCCGAGGGCGTGATCGCCAGCGACGTGATCGAGGCCTTGCCGCGCGCGTTCGCGGACGCGGGATCGCGGACGAGGTAGCGGCCGTGCCGGTCCGCGCGCTGGCCCGCGTCAATCTCGCGGCAATCGAGCGCAACGTCGCCCGGCTGCGCGCCGAGCTGACCGGCGGAGCCGGCCTGTGCGCGGTCGTCAAGGCCGACGGTTACGGGCACGGCGCGATCCAATCGGCTCGCGCGGCGCTCGCCGGCGGCGCCAGCTGGGTCGCGGTCGCGACCGCCCACGAGGCAGCGGAACTCGCATCGGCGGCGATCGACGCGCCGCTGCTCGTGCTCGGCGCCCTGAGTGCGCAGGAGCTGCCGGTGGCGCTCGCCGCCGGCGCCGAGGTGATCGCGTGGGACGAGCGGTTCGTGGCCGAGGTGGCTGCGGCGGGCCCCGACGGCCCGGGCGGCGGGCCGGTGCGCGTCCACGTCAAGCTCGACACCGGCATGGGGCGCCTGGGGACCCGTGATCCGGAGGCGGCGATGCGCGTGGCCGAGCGTGTGGCCGCCGCCCCGGGATTGGAGCTGGCCGGGGTAATGACGCACTTCGCCTCGGCCGACGAAGATCCCGAGTTCACAACCGCCCAGCTCGAGCGGTTCAAGCCCTTCGTGGCCCAGGTCCGCAGCCGCTGGCCGAGCGTGGTCGCGCACGCCGCCAACAGCGCCGCGACGCTGAGGGCGCCCGCCAGCCACTTCGGCCTCGTCCGCTGCGGAATCGCGATCTACGGCTGCGATCCGATGAACGTCGACCCGGCCGGGCAACGACTCGAGCCGGCGCTCGAGCTGACCTCCTACGTCGCCGCCGTCAAGTCTGCCCGCCCGGGGGACAGCGCCGGCTACGGACGCCGGTTCATCGCCGAGCGCGACACGTGGATCGGCACGCTTCCGATCGGCTACGGCGACGGGATCCGGCGTGCCTTCAGCAACAACTGCGAGGTTCTGATCTCGGGTCGGCGCTATCCCCTGGTCGGCACGGTGAGCATGGACAACGTCACCGTCGATCTCGGTCCGGAGACGAACGTGGCCGTTGGCCAGGTGGCCACATTCCTGGGCACCGATGGCTCGGAGCGCCAGACCGCGGAGGAGCTCGCGCGGCGCATCGGGACGATCAACTACGAGGTCGTGTGCGGGATCTCGGCGCGGGTGCCGCGCGCCTATCACCGCGATGGAGCGCCGGCGTGAGCTGCGCGTCGGACGATCCACTGCAGGTCCTGTCCCGCCTCGGGCCACGAGCTTGGCTGGTCGGAGGCGCGCTCCGTGACCGGCTGCTCGAGCGTCGTACGGCCGATTACGACGTCGTAGTCGAGGCTCGGCCCCGGCCACTCGCCAAGGACCTGGCCCGGGCGGTCGGAGCGCACGCGTTCGAGCTCTCAGAGGGCTTCGGCGTCTGGCGAGTGGTCGCGCACGATCGAGCCTGGCAGCTCGATCTGCTCCCGCTCCAGGAAGGCCGGATCGAGGCTGACCTGGCCGGACGCGATCTGACCATAAACGCCATCGCCCAGCCCCTCGGCACCGGCGAGCTGATCGATCCCTTCGGCGGCCTCGGCGATCTTCGCGCCCGGCGCCTGCGCATGGTCACGCCTGAGGCCTTCGCCCGCGACCCGCTGAGGACGCTGCGGCTGGCGCGCCTGGCCTGCGAGCTCGGGTTCTCGGTCGAGCCCCGGACGGCCGCCGCCGCCGTCGCCAACGCACCCGGGCTCGCTGACGTCGCGCCCGAGCGCGTGTTCGCGGAGCTGAGGCGGATCGTCGCCGCGCCGCGCGCGGTGGACGGGCTGAGATTGATGGACGCGCTCCAGATCACGCCCGTGGTGCTGCCTGAGGTGAGCGCGTTGCAGGGCGTGGAGCAGAGTCCCTACCACCACCTCGACGTGCACGACCACACGCTCGCCGTGCTCGCGCAGACGATCGAGCTGGAGCGCAGCCCCGAGCCCGCGCTTGGTGCTCACGCTGAAGCGGTCAGCCGGTTCCTGGCCCAGCCCCTGGCCAATGATCTGACCCGCTGGCAGGCGCTTAGGTTCGGCGCGCTCCTCCACGACACCGCCAAGCCCGAGACCCGGCGGGTCACCGGCGAGGGACGGGTCACGTTCCTCGGCCACGACGCCGCCGGGGCGCAGGTGGTGGCCACCGTGCTCGGGCGGCTGCGGGCCAGCGATCGGCTGACCGAGCACGTTGCCGCGCTCACGCGTTACCACCTCAGGCTGGGCTTCCTGGTCCACGCGATGCCGCTGTCCCGGCGCGAGGTCTACCGCTACCTGCACGACAGCGCCCCGGTCCAGATCGACGTCACCGTGCTGAGCGTGGCCGATCGCCTGGCCACCCGGGGCGTCCAGGTTGGGGCGGAGGCGATCGCCAAGCATCTGCAGCTCGCAGACCAGCTGCTCGGCGAGTCGCTCGAGTGGATCGCCGAGCCTCCGCGTCCTCCGGTGCGCGGCGACGAGCTCGCCCGCGCTCTGGGTGTCGTCCCGGGGCCCGAGCTCGGTCGGATCCTGGCCGAGCTGCAGGAGGCCAGCTTCGCGCACGAGATCGGATCCCGTGAGGAGGCGATAGAGAGAGCGCGCGAGCTGCTCCGGGCCACCCCGGCAGGGCGAGCTGCCGGCAGCGAGCGGCTGACCAAGGATCGATAGGCTGCCGCACCAGATGAGGGATCCAGACTGCCTGTTCTGCAAGATCGTCGCCGGTGAGGTTCCCGCTCAGATCGTCGACGAGGACGAGCTCACGGTGGCGTTCATGGACATCAATCCGGCCACTCGCGGCCACGCGCTGGTGATTCCGCGGGGCCACTCACGCAACCTGCTCGAGATCGGGGAGGAGGACCTGGAGGCGACGATGCTCGCCGCGCAGCGGCTCGCCGGCAAGGCGGTCGAGCGCCTCGGCGCGGACGGAGTGAACCTCATGAACGGCTGCGGCTCGGCTGCCTGGCAGACCGTCTTCCACTTCCACGTCCACGTGATCCCGCGCTACGAGGGCGACCCCCTGCGCCTGCCGTGGATCCCCGAGGAAGGCGATCCCGAGGAGATCGCCGCCACCGCCGTCGCGCTCCGGTGAACCGGCCTCGGTCGGGGGCCAAACACGGTCACGTCTGGGCAACGCTCCCACCCGGCGGCCCTGATACCGTTCCCGCGTCGGTCGGCGCACACGAGGCTCCCTCAGGGGCGTCCGAATAGCAGCAGAAGGGGAAGTAGATGGCAACGGGTACCGTCAAGTGGTTCAGCGACGACAAGGGTTTCGGCTTCATCACGCCCGACGATGGGGGGCGTGACCTTTTCGTCCATTTCAGTGGTATCGCTGGTGACGGTTACCGCTCGCTAGCCGAGGGGACCAAGGTCTCCTACGAGGCAGAAGAGGGGCCCAAGGGTCCCAAAGCGGTAAACGTCACCAAGCTCTAGGCCAGCCACCATCTCCCTATCTTTCCCGGCAGCCAGCTGCGCTGCCGCGCGCTGACGCGCGCCCCGAGCGGCGCGACCGCCGGCCCGCCGGCCCGCGCGCCACGCCCGCGCACCTGCGAGGCCCGCCGGCCCGCTCTGCGGGCGCCACGGCCGCGCACCTGCGAGGCCCGCCGGCCCGCTCTGCGCGCGCCACGGCCGCGCACCCGCGAGGCCCGCCGGCCCGCTCCGCGCCCGCCCCCGCGGCGCAACTGCCGCCGCTATTTCGTGTTGAATGGTGGACATGAGACGCACTTCACGCCTCGCTGCGGCGGCAGTCGTGGTGGCCGCTGCAGCGGTGCCCTCGGCGGCGCTGGCCGCTGAGATCGAGCTCGGGGCAACTCACACACCTCTGGTTGCACCCGTGTGCCCGCCCGGTGTGTCCACGGCCCAGTGCAAGATCATCCTGACCCGCGTGACCGCCATCGAGACTCTGCGCGACGGTCTGGCCTATCCGACCAAGGTCACCAAGGCCGGCAGGATCGTCGCCTTCACCGTCGGGCTGTCGCTGCTTTCGAGCAACAAGACCACCCGCCAGTCCATCATCCACTTCCTCGATCAGACCTACGGGGGCACGACCCGGGTCGCCATCACCGTGCTGAAGCCGATCGGGAGCAGGACACAGTGGCGCTGGCAGGTCGTGTCCGAGAGCCCGATCTTCCACGTCGAGCCCTATCTCGGCACGGTGGTTCAGCTCCCGCTCGAGAACTCGCTGGAGGTCAAGCCCGGCGAGGTGATTGCTCTGACCACCCCGACCTGGCTGCCGGTACTGACCATCGACGTCGACAGCAAGCAATTCGCCTACCGCCAGAGCCGAAGCTCGAACTGCGGAAACCCGGCGCCGACCGATCAGGCCCAGCTGACGGCCAACGCGACCGCGACCTACTCATGCGACTATCCGGGCACCCGCCTCGAGTACTCAGCGACCGAGGTCACGTACCCACTCGGCACCAACCCGGTCCAGTAGCCAAACCGTCAGCGAAGACGGGTCGTCCTCCTCAAACGCCTCGCGGACGATGGTGACGTCGGTATCGCGGAAGGAGCCGGAGTGAAAGACGGGCCATATGCTCCCGTTTTTCGCTCAGCCTTTGGCAGGGTAGGCGTACTCGCCCGACCCAGACTCACCCGGCCCCGCTAGCAGGAGCCCGGGTTCTGCTGGCAGAACGACGAGCCGAGTCCGGCGCCGCCGCTTCCGCTTGAGCCACCACCGGCCCCCGCGCCGCCTCCGCCTCCGCCTCCGGTCGTGCCGGCGCCGGTCGGCGCGGCGCCGCCTCCCGTGGCCCCCGTGCCGGCGGACAGCGTGGCCCCACCCGAGCTCGAGCCGGACGATCCGGTGCCGGAGCTGGAGGACCCAACGGAGGCCCCCCCGGTTGACGCCGATGCGGAGCTGCTGGCGGTGCTCGTGGTCGTGGTCGTGTTTGTCGGAGTGGTGGTGGGCGGCGCGCTCGCGCTCGCGCCGGGCACGGTCAGCGGGGGCGCTCCCGCTGTGTCAGTAGACGGTGTACCGCCCCCTCCGCAGGCCGCGAGAACTCCGGACGCGGCGATGCCGGCAGCGAGCCACGCGAGCTTGCGCGCGTGGCGTCCTCTGGTCCCGATGCCCGTCGAAGGGCTCAAGAACCGAGCGGCTCCATGCGCCTTCCGCAGATCGGGCAGTCGTTGAGATCCTTCTGGACGAGCTCGTCGCACCAGTTGCAAAAGCGCAGGTTCTCGACCGACCACGGGAGCTCCGAAGCGGTCGGGGCGAGCGGCAGCAGCTCTCCCACGACCTCGAGCTCCTCGCCGGTCTCCCGGTCGATATATACGCGACCGGGCTCTGCTTCGACGATGATCTCTCGTCCGGTGGAGGGCGTCCGCATGCGGTACTTCTGGCGCGTCCTCATCCGAGGCTCATGCTACCGCTGCCTTGGATAAAGTGCCCCGCTCATGGGGAAAGGCCCGCCCACCCCTCTCCGCGTTCCCCGGACCCTGGCTGGGCTCGTTCCGCTCACCCTGATGCTGCTCGCCCTCGGCGGCTGCACGCTCAAGCATCCGACCGCCAATCTGGTCACCGGGAAGGAGCTGTTCGTCCAGAAGTGCGGTGCCTGCCACACGCTCAGCCACGCGAACACGACCGGAACAGTAGGGCCCAACCTGGACGACGCGTTCAGGCAGGACCGGGCCGACGGGATCAAGAGCACCTCGATCCAGGGTCTGATCGACTACTGGATCCAGTATCCCAACATCGACAAGGACAGCGGGGCCGTGATGCCGGCGATGCTCTACAAGGGCCAGGACGCACAGGACGTGGCCGCCTACGTCGCCGCGGTCGCGGCTAGGCCGGGACAGGACACCGGCGCGCTGGCCCAGGCCGGCGCAGTCAGTGGCACGACAGCAGCCGACGGCAAGATGGTCTTCACGGGACCGGGCGGCTGCGCCAGCTGCCACACACTGGCGGCCGCCGGCGCCACCGGAACCGTCGGGCCGGACCTCGACGCCAGGCTGCGCAGCGACTGCGCCTTGCCGGCCTCCAAGCCGATCCGAGGCGCCACCCTCCAGGAGTGCATCCACACCGCGATCACCAAGCCGTACGCCTTCATCCCGTCGGGATACGCGGCCGGTGTGATGCCGTCGAACTTCGCGACCACCCTGACGCCGAGCGAGATCACCGCGCTCGTGAACTTCCTGTCCACGGCAGCCAAGTAGCGGGGGTGGGCGCCCGCCGCCCGAGTGGCGCGTCCGCCCGCCGCGTAGCGGCGCGTCCCGCCTACCGGGCGTAGTGGCCACGTCCCCACTGCGCGTAGCGTCCTCAGGCCGCGATCGTCACCGGCGTGCCGGGGTCGATCCGGTTCGCCAGCCAGGTGATGTCGGCCGTCGAGAACCGGACGCAGCCGTGTGACTCGGCTGTGCCGAAGGTCCCGCCCAGGCCGCCCCCGACGCCATGCAGGGCCACCTGGCCGGGCCCGCCGTCGAACTCCGTGAACACGTCCGAGCGGGCGCTGGTGGCGAGCGCGTAAGGCGCGCCGGGGAAGCTGGGCGGCTCGGCGATGTTCTCCTCGACGAAGAACTGGCCCTGGGGCGTCGGCGTCGCCGGCGCCCCCACGATGACCACGAACGTTCGTACCGGGCGCCCGCCGTAGTAGATGCGGGCGCGCCGCTGTCCGAGCGAGACGACGATGTGCCAGCGGATCAACCACAGGCGGGTGTGGACCCCCTGGATCCAGCCGACCCGCCCGTTGATCGCCCCGGGCAGGAGCCGTCCCGGGAGGCGCACCAACAGCCAGGTGCCGCGGCGGCCTGCGCGGACGGCCAGCACGGGCAACGTGGTGGCCTCGCCGGTGATCGGGCGCTCCCTTGAGATCGTGGCCTCGCGACGCCGGGCCGGAGCGGTGAAGATCGCGTGGTTGGCCGACAGCGTGGCCACCTCCTGGGACGGGGCCACGGCGCTCGCGGCTCGTGCGCCCGTGGGCTCGATCGCCCGGGCACCTGGCGCCGCCACCGCGCTTGCCGCCGCTACACCAACGAGGGCAGCGGCCAGCGCAGGGCCTGAAATGGCCCCGGCCCAGGCCGCGCGAAGCCGCCGCCAACCATCCGATGTTCCCAGCCTCACGCTCACAACGGTCCCGCCGCGCGCCGCGCCCCGACCGCCCCTACGTCAGCGCCCGGATCACCAGCACGACGATCACGATCACCGCCACGGCGGCGATGAAGTAGATCAGGACGCGGAACGCGTCGGCCTCATTGCGCAGAGGGTTGAAGCCCACGAAGCGAAAGCGCGGCTAGAGGATGTAGACCGTCGTGTAGACGATGATCCACATGGCGTCGACGAAGTGCCAGTAGATGCCCGGCACCTCCATGCCCGCATGATGCTCGGGCGAGTAGTGCCCCCGGAACGCCCGGATCGTGACGGTGGCGAGCAGGCACAGGCCGATGAACACGTGGATGCCGTGGAGCCCGGTCAGCGCGTAGAACACCGTCGCCTGCGCGGAATCCTGCGGTGCGAAGCCGATGTGGATGTACTCGTTGATCTGGATCGACAGGAACGCGAGGCCCAGCAGGAAGGTCGAGACCATGCCCGCCTTGAGGCCGAAGCGGTTGCCCTTCTTGATCGAGGTCAGGGCCCAGTGGATGGTCAGCGACGAGGAGATCAGGATCGCGGTGTTCACGCCGGTCGTGGCCTCGGGCAGGGTCGTGCCGCGTGTCGGCCAGGGGTTGTGGCTGACGATCCTGATGAAGAAGTAGGCGGTGAAGAACGCCCCGAAGATCATCACCTCGGACATGATGAAAAGCAGCATCCCGAGTGTCGGCGCGTGGACCCTCGAGGAGCGGTGCGCAGGCGGCGGCCCGTGTTGCTCGTGGGGGACGGCGGCGGCTTCCATCGTTGCTCTAGGCGGGAGCGCCCGCCGTGTCCTCCTGGACGATGTGGTCGACCGGCTTGCCCGTGGCCCGCCGCACCCGGTCGACGAGATCGGTCCGTAGCCAGCCCGACTTGGTCTCCGGGAACGTCGAGATCACGATGTCATCGACGCGGAAGTACTGGAGCGCGTTCATGATCGCCGTGAACGGGTCGGGATCGCCGATCATCCCGGCCGCGAACAGCCCGGCCGCGTGCATACGGTCGAGCACGAGCTTCAGGCGGGTGCGCGCGCGCCGGGTCGCACTGCCGTCGCCGCCCTCCTGCGGGACCACGACCAGGAACAGGTGGCGCCGCTCGCCGTCGGGATCTGTCCGGGCCTTGGCCTTCAGCGCCTCCAGCAGCTCGTCGCCGCTGGCCGTGCGGTTCGCCACCGCGAGCGTCACGTGGAACGGCAGGCCCTCGGCGTCGATGTCGTTGACGATGTGGACCACGGGGAGCCCGGTGGCCTCCCTGATTCGATCGATCAGGTCGCGGCGCAGCCACCCCGAGCGTGTCTCCGGATAGGTCGAGATCAGGATCTCCGCGGGTCGGTGCTCGCGGACGGCGTCGATCGTGGCCGTGTAGGGGTCGGGATCCCCGACCTCGCCGATCGCCTGGATGCCCTGGGCGTGCAGGAACTCGAGCGCCAGGTCGACCCGGGCCTGGGCGGCGTCGTGCACGGAGTCGTCGTAGATCACCAGCCCGGCCCGCGGCCGGTTCTGCGGGACGCAGAGCACGAACCGTGTGTCGCCCTCGGCCGCGCGGGAGCGGACGGCGTCCAGCAGCGCCCGGCCCCCGAGCGTCTCGTTGGCGACGACGAGGACGGTCCTCACTCGTGGACCTCCTGGCCCGGCGGCGCGGAGAGCGCTCCCGCCGTCACCGGACGGGCCTCGGTGGGCGGCTTGAAGATCCCGTGCACCGCCCCGGGCACGCCGTATTCATACGGGCCGCCCACGACGGTGGGGATGGTGTCGAAGTTGAAGATCGGCGGCGGCGAGGACACCTGCCACTCGAGCGTCATCGCCCGCCACGGGTTGCCCGGCGCGCGCGGCCCGCCGCGCCAGCTGGCCACCATGTTGTAGAGGAAGATCAGCGTGCTGAAGCCCAGGATCCAGGCCGAGATCGAGATGAACAGGTTCCAGTCCGCGAACTTGGCCGCGTACTCGGCCACCCGGCGGGGCATCCCCTGGATCCCGATGATGTGCATCGGCCCGAAGGTCAGGTTGGCGAAGATGAACGTCAACCAGAAGTGCCACTTGCCCAACCGGTCGTCGAACATCCGCCCGGTCATCTTCGGGAACCAGTAGTACACGCCGGCGAAGATCGTCATCAACGAGCCGCCGAACAGGACGTAGTGGATGTGAGCGACGATGAAGTAGGTCTGGCTGACGTGGATGTCGAACGGGATCATGGCCAGCATCACGCCGCTGATCCCACCGAGGGTGAACATGGTCAGGAAGCCGAGCGCGAACAGCATCGGTGTGTCCATGTGCAGCACGCCGCGCCAGAGCGTGGCCAGCCACGAGAAGATCTTGATCCCGGTGGGAATGGCGATCACCGCCGTGGTGATCATCATCGGGATCCGGATCCACGGCGCCATCCCGGACACGAACATGTGGTGGGCCCAGACGGTGAAGCCCAGGACGACGATGGCCAGCAGCGAGAAGGCCATCATCCGGTAGCCGAAGATCGGTTTTCGCGACTTGGTCGCGATGACCTCGGAGATGATCCCGAAGCCGGGCAGCATCATGATGTACACGGCCGGGTGGGAGTAGAACCAGAACACGTGCTGGTACATGAGCACGTTGCCGTCCTTGCCGGCCCCGACGAACGCGTCGAAGAAGTGGAAGCCCAGCGACCGGTCGAGCAGCAGGAAGAACTGCGAGGAGGCGATGAACGGCGTGGCGATCACCACCAGCAGCGAGGTCGAGAAGTTAGCCCACACCAGCAGCGGCATGCGGAAGAAGCTCATTCCGGGCGCACGCATGGTGATGATCGTCACCAGGAAGTTCAGGGCGGTGAAGATCGAGGAGAACCCGGCGAACTGCACGCCGATCGAGAAGAACATCTGCCCGACCGGCATCGTCGTCGACAGCGGGGCGTAGGCCGTCCAGCCTGAGGCGAACGAGCCGCCCGGGGCCAGGAAGCTCAGCAGCATGACCATCCCGCCGAGCGGCAGCAGCCAGTAGGACAGTGCGTTCAGGCGCGGGAAGGCCATGTCCGGCGCGCCGATCATCAGCGGCAGCACGTAGTTCGCCAGGCCCGCGAAGACCGGGATCACGAACAGGAAGATCAGGACCGTGGCGTGGACCGAGAACACGCCGTTGTACTCCTCGGGGGTGAGGAACTGCATCCCCGGCTTGGCCAGCTGGACGCGGATCAGCATGGCCAGCAGGCCACCGAAGAACAGGAAGAAGAACGAGGTGACCGTGTACTGGATGCCGATCACCTTGTGGTCGGTGTTCACGCGGAAGTAGTCGCGCCAGCTGTGCGCCCCGTGGCCCGAGTGGTCCTCGGGCCGGGTGGGTCGGCCGATCGCCCAGTAGGCCCAGTAGTCACAGGTGCCGATTCCGACCAGGAACAGGAGCGGCACGGTCAACAGCGCCACGGTGGTGATCGCCTGACCGTCGATCACCGGGTGGATGTGCTGCAACCACCGGACCAGCGCGGTGATCCCGAACGCCAGGCCCAGACCCAGGACCTCGAACAGGGCGGCGCGGTACCAGCCGGGGGCGCGGAGCTTCGCCGGCAGGGGCACGCGCGTCCGGCGCGGGCTTATCGCTGCCTCAGAGACTGTGGTCACCATCGGCTGGCCTCCTCGAGCTCGAACTCATCCTGGGTGCCGGTCGCGCTCATCACTTTGCCATGGTCGAGAGGAACATGACGAGAGACTGGATCTGACTCGGCGTCAAGGTCTGGGAGAAGTTCGGCGGCATGACCCCGGCGTGATAGCCGGTCGGGATATACGCATAGGGCCGCGTGATCGCCGTGTGGATGCACTCCTCCAGGGTCGCTCCGCGGATGGCCTTCGACGCGGCGGTGGCGCAGTCGCTGCGCAGCCTCGCGTCCAGGTCGGGGCCGATCGTACCGGTGGCCCCGGCCGCAGCCAGCGTATGGCAGCCGCTACAGCCTGCCGACCCGGTGAACACTGCCTTGCCGGCGGCTGCGCTGGGCCCCGACGGGCTCACGGCGGCAGCCACGCTGGCGACCGACCCCGGGACGCCTGGCTGGGCGGCCTGGGGCGGCGGCGTCCCGAGCGGAGGCGTCCCGTTCAGCGGCTGGGACGCCAGCCAGGCGTAGAACTTCGACCGGCTCTCGACGATCGCGGCCGAGCGCATGAAGGCGTGCCCGGCGCCGCACAGCTCGGTGCATTCGACCGGATAGACCCCGATCCGGTCCGGGGTGACCCTCAGCGTCGTGGTGATGCCGGGAACGGCGTCGAGCTTTTCGGAGAAGTCGGGCACGAAGAAGCTGTGGACCACGTCCAGCGAGCGAATCCTGAACACGATGGGCTGGTTGTCCGGCAGGTAGAGGATCGAGGAGACGACCTGCTTGCCGGGCGAGCGCGGGTAGGAGAACTCGAACGAGAACTGACGCTCGGTCACGTTGACCGTCATCTCGCCCTTCTTGGAGTCCTCGTTGGCCCGGAGCACGGTGTAGGCGTACGTGCACAGCGACAGGATCAGCACCGCGGGCAGGGCCGTCCACACGACCTCCAGCCGCGTGTTGCCATGGATCGGCGGGCCGTCCTTGTTCTCCTCTCCGGGCCGCATGTGGAACTTCCAGACCGAGAACACGACGACGGTCATGACCAGCACGAAGATCGGGATCGTGGCGATCAGCAGGACGTCGTAGAGCGTGTGGATGCGCCCGGCCTGGACCGAGGCCTTGGTCGGAAA
This sequence comes from uncultured Solirubrobacterales bacterium, assembly GCA_963704385.1. Lineage (GTDB taxonomy): Bacteria > Actinomycetota > Thermoleophilia > Solirubrobacterales > Solirubrobacteraceae > Palsa-465. The sequence goes on along the minus strand of OY969904.1, from coordinate 501,704 downwards.
CCAGGGGACCAGGAGGGCCAGCGGGATCAGGATCGCCGTGGCGATGACCCCGAACACGATCATCTGCAGGAGGGGACGGTTCCGCAAGCCGCTACACCTGTGCCTCGCCCTCGCGCATCGCTAGGGGCGCAATCCTAGGGGTTCCCGGCGATGAATGGCGCGACGGGGCAGCAGCACAAACTGGCCATAACGCGATCGCCCGCGTCGAGCCACGGCGCGCCTGAATCACTATGATTGCGGCAATTGTTGCAAGCGAGGAGGAGTCGACCATGCGAGTGCGCGAGGGCATGTCAGAAGTCGTTCTCACCGTCGGGCCGGGTCACACGGTCCGCGAGGCTGCGGCCGCGATGTCGGGTCGCCGCGTCGGCGCGGCGGTGGTCATCGATCCGGATGCGCCCGGGCCTGGAGTGATCACGGAGCGCGACATCCTCCATTCGGTGGGCGCCGGGGAGGATCCCGACTCCGAGCTCGTCGCCGGCCATCTGACCTCGAACGTGACGCTCGCCGCTCCCGACTGGTCGCTCGAGCGGGCCGCTGTGGCGATGGTCCGCGGCGGCTTCCGGCACCTGGTGGTGGTCGACGCCGGGGAGCTCGTCGGGATGCTCTCGATGCGAGACATCGTGCGGTGCTGGACCGCGGATGGGGCGACCAGCGAGGTTCCGGCCGGCGCCGGGGTCAGGTCAGAATCCTGACAAAAGGCGGGCCCGCCGGCGTCGGGCTGAAGGTCAGTGATGCTGCTCGGGCAGCTCGGCCACGTCGCGGCGGGTGTCCCTGACCCACCTGACGATGCACACCACAAGGATGATGCCGCCGATGATCGACGCGATGAAGGTGATCGTCGTCCCGATCACGATCAGCGTGATGGCCACCGCCGTGACCAGCGGGAGGATCGTCGGGCCGGGGAGGTGGATCTCCTCACCGGCGGGCGGCACCGGCTGGTCGGAGTGCTCGCCCGAGCTCGGAGAGATGCTCATGGATGGACGTAGATCGCGGCCGCGAGGAACGTCGTCCCGAAGATGATCAGACAGATGGCGCCGGCGACGATGCCCGTGCGGATGTTCTTGCGTGCGAGTTTGCGATCCATTACGAGGTCTCTCTTTCCTACACCTTGACGTCAACCACCATCGCGCCGAACAGCAACGCGAGGTAGGCGAGCGAGAACAGATACAGGCGCAACGCCGTGCGCCGATCGGCGCGACGGTAGAGCAGCAGGGCGCCGCCGACGAAGGCCAGCCCCAGGACCATCGAGGCGACCAGGTAGAACCCACCGAACGCCCCCACGCAGAACGGCAGCTGCGAGATGGCGTAGAGCAGAAGGGTGTATAGGAGGATCTGCTTCCGGGTCTCGCGCTCACCGCGCACCACCGGCATCATCGGCACCCGGACCTTCGCGTATTCGTCCTTCATCAGCAGGCTGAGCGACCAGAAGTGCGGCGGGGTCCAGTAGAAGACGATCGCGAACAGGTACACCGCCGTCCACGACACCGTCCCTCGGGTGGCCGCCCAGCCGACCAGCGGCGGCACCGCCCCGGCGGCGCCGCCGATGACGATGTTCTGGGGCGTACGGCGCTTGAGCCACATCGTGTAGACGCCCACGTAGCCGACGAACCCGGCCAGCGCCAGCGACGCTGCGAGCAGGTTGTCGGCCAGCGACAGGATCACGAAGGACAGCGCCGCGAGCACGATCCCGTACCTCAGCGCAGCGCGCGGCGCGATCCGCCCGGCGGGGATGGGCCGTGACGCCGTGCGCTTCATCTGCGCGTCGATGTCCCGGTCGAGGTAGTGGTTGACTGCTCCGGCTCCTCCCGCCGACAGATAGCCGCCGAGGCAGGTCACGGCGATCTTCGACGCCGGGGGGCTGCCGGCGATCTCCATCGTCGTCACGGTCGTGAACAGCAGCAGGGTCTGGACCTTGGGCTTGGTCAGCTCGAGGTAGTCGGCCGCGAGCTGGCGCGCGCTGGCCAGCGGGCCGGCGCCGGTCCCGGCGAGCGTGGTGGCGCCGGGGGCGGCCATCAGCCGCCACCTCGCGCGAACTGCTCGCTGCCGCCGGTCTTCTGGATGACCCCGGTGCGGCGCTCGATTTCGCGGCGGATGTCGCGCATGGGCTCGACTGACCGGACCCGCGGGATCACGTCGAAGTTGTTGACCGGCGGCGGAGAGGGCACGAACCACTCGAGCGTGTTGCCCTTCCACGGGTCAGAGCCGGCCACCGCGCCGTGCTTCACGCCGCGAACGAAGTTGGCGACCGAGACCAGCACGCCCGCGGCGAGGATGAACGAGCCGATGGTCGAGATCAGGTTGTACGTCGACCAGCCGAACCCCGGCTGGTAGGTGTAGATCCGCCGCGGCATCCCCGACAGGCCGAGCGCGTACTGGACGAAGAAGGTCAGGTTGAAGCCGATGAAGATCAGCCAGAACGAGAGCTTGCCCGCCCGCTCGTTGAGCAGCCGTCCGGTGATCTTCGGGAACCAGTAATAGATCCCCGCGAACACCGGGAAGATCGCCCCGCCGAAGATCGTGTAGTGAAAGTGGGAGACGACGAAGTAGGTGTCGTTGAGCTGCCAGTCGACCGGGAAGACGGCCAGGAAGATGCCGGTGATCCCGCCCACCGTGAAAATGGCGATCATCCCGATCGCGAAGTACAGCGACGTCGACATCACGATCGAGCCTCGCCACAGGGTGGCGATCCAGTTGAAGATCTTCACCCCCGTGGGCACGCCGATCAGGAACGAGCTCAGCATGAAGAAGCCGAGCACGACGATCGGGATCGGCGAGGCGAACATGTGGTGGGCCCAGACCAGCGTGGCCAGGAAGGCGATCACCACGGTCGATGCGGCGATCGCCTTGTAGCCGAAGATCGGCTTGCGCGAGAACACCGGGATGACCTCGGAGATGATCCCGAAGCCGGGCAGGACCATGATGTAGACCTCCGGGTGGCCGAAGAACCAGAACAGGTGCTGCCACAGGATCGGGGAGCCGTGGGCAGTGGGGTCGAAGAAGTGGGTGCCGAAGTGCCGGTCGGTCAGGAGCATGGTCACGGCCGCCGCCACGACCGGCAGGGCGATGATCAGCAGGATCGCGTAGACGAGGATCGCCCAGATGAACAGCGGGATCCGCCCCCAGCTCATTCCCGGAGCGCGCATGTTGACGATCGTCGTGTAGAAGTTGATCGCGCCGAGCAGCGAGGAGATGCCGGTCAGGTGGATCAGGAAGATCCACGCGTCCTGACCGCCGCTGGGCGAGAACTGGATGCTCGACAGCGGGGGGTAGCTCCACCAGCCCGCCTCGGGCGGATTGAAGAAGATCGTCGAGTAGAAGACGATCCCGCCGGTCAGCAGCAGCCAGAAGGACAGGGCATTCAGCCGCGGAAAGGCCATGTCGCGCGCGCCGATCATCAGCGGCACGAAGTAGTTGCCGAACCCCGCCATCACCGGCACGACGAACAGGAACACCATCGTCGTGCCGTGCATCGTGAGCAGCTCGTTGTAGCGCTCGCCCGAGAGCAGCGTGTTGCCCGGCACCGAGAGCTGGACCCGCATGAGCAGGGCCTCGACCCCACCGAGCATGAAGAACACGAAGGTGAGGATCAGGTACATGATCCCGATCTTCTTGTGGTCGGTTGTGGTCAGCCAGTCGATCCAGCGCTTGGTCTGCCGGGGGCGCGCGACCTCGTGGGCGACCACCTGCGGAACGGGTCGCAGGGCCGGCTCGCGGCGGACGGGCGGAGGTACGGGCCGAGGCGCCTGTTCGATTACGGACATCAGTCGGGCGCGCTCTCCGCTGGCATCAGGATCCGAGGTTCCCGCTTGCGGTCAGGACCTGGCGCAGCTGGGCGACCTGCGCGTTGGCGGTGGTGATCAGCTGCGATTGGCGGATCAGCCACGCCTGGTACTGGGCCGGGCTGACCACCTTCACCAGCGCGGTCATGAAGGCGTGCTGGCGGCCGCACAGCTCCGCGCACTGGCCGTGGTACAGCGAGCCGGCCCGGGGCGCCTCGAACCACGCGTAGGTCGTCGAGCCCGGGACGGCGTCGACCTTGCCGCCCAGCGACGGCACCCACCACGAGTGGACGACATCGATCGACTGGATGTCGAGCACGACGACCGTGTTCGCCGGCACGACCATCTCCTGATACGAGTACGGCAGCTTCAGCACGAACGAGTTGTTCAGGCACCCGTTGCCGTAGGTGTAGCGCCAGATGTACTGGCGGGCCTGAACGCAGATCGTGAGCTTCTTGCCGTTCGGCGGGGTGGGCTGGGTGACCGAGGCGGTCAGGAACGACTCGGTGGCGGCCGAGTTCGGCGGGTTGATGATGCCGCCGAGCTTGGCGAACGTCACGATCGTCAGCACGACCAGGATCAGGGCCGCGCCCAGCGTCCACGAGATCTCGAGGCGGGTGTTGCCGTGAATCTGGGCCGCGACCTTGCTCTTGCGAGCGCGGAACTTGAACACCGCGTAGGCCAGTGCGCCCTCGACGAGCACGAACACGAAGATCGCGATGTACAGGACGACCTTGTACAGCGAGAGGATCTGGTTGGCCGGGGGCGCGCCCGCCTTGGGGGTGAAGAAGTTGGCCAGCGCTCCGGCCGGAAGGAGCAGCAAACCGACCACGGCGAGGCCGAGGACGGCGACCGCCGTGCGGCGTCGGCGACGGGACTTGGCGGGCGCGGCGTCGGGACGCAAGGCGCGGCATTCTATCCAGGCCCGTGCCCTCCCGGCGTCGTGAACCCGGCCCGGCCGGCCCCCGCTGCTAGGCAATCCTCCCGAACGGCGGGCGGGCCCGGAGGCCCGGGGAAGCACTCCTTATACTCGCCCTCCTTGCGCGTGTCGAAGGGCATCCGAGCGACGGCCTGGACCCTTCTAGCGGTAGGGGTGGCGGCGCCCGTGGTTCGCCGGCGCCTCGGGTTGCGGGCGCCCGCCGTGCTCGGAACCGCCGGCCTGGCTCCGGTCGCTCTGTGTGTCCTCGTCCCGCGGAGCCGGAAACGCGACGCGGCCGTGTGCGCGCTGAACATGTGGGCCTACGTCGCCGCCTACGAGATGCCCCACGACGACCCGCGGCGGCTAGCGGCCAGGGCGCGGGTCGAGTACCCGATCGTCGCCGACCGGGCCCTGGGGCTGGGCGTGACGCCCACCGTCCGACTGCAGCGCACCTTCTCCTCACCGGGAGCGGTCAATCGATTCGAGCGCCTCCTGGTCTGGTGCCACTGGCTCTGGTTCGTGGTGCCCCACGGGAGCCTGGCCTACATCCTCGTGCGCCGCCCCGGCCTCTTTCCGAGCGCCGCGGTCCGGATGTACGCGGTGTTCGACCTGGGCGCCGTCTTCTACTCGTTGATCCCGACTGCCCCTCCGTGGTGGGCGGCGACGAGAGGCCGGCTCGAGGAGGGCGAGGAGGTCCGGGTGCGGCGGATGATGATCGAGTACGGAGAGCAGTTCTGGGGAGACCTCTGGGAGCCCCTTTACGATGTCCTCGGAGGTAATCCGCTTGCTGCGATGCCGTCGCTTCACTTCGCCACCTCGCTGATGGCTGCCCATCTGCTCTCCGAAGCGGGACCGGTCCCCGGCGCCGTCGGCTGGTCCTACGCGATCACGCTGGGCGTGGCGCTGGTCTACCTGGGCGAGCACTACGTCGTCGACCTGCTCGGCGGCGTGGCCTTGACGGAGGCGGTCCGAGCGGCGGCCCCGCGCGTGGCCCCGCTGGCTCGGCGCGTCTCGGGCCTTCTGGAGGCGATCCGCCTGGGGCCCGCGGCGAGAGCGGTTGGCGGGTAGGCGCGACTTGGCCGAGCAGCGCGGCGTCCGGGAGGACGTGCGGCCCGGCGCCTCCGATCATGAGGCGCACGGCCCTTCCACGCAGGAGATGCTGCGGGTGCGGTTCACCCGCCGCCAGGTCCTCGTCTCGATCCTGTTCGTCGCCTCCTCGGTGGCGTTTCTGTACTTCGTGCTGCCCAAGCTCCTCGGTCTCAAGGAGACCTGGAACCGGCTCCAGCAGGGGGACGTCTGGTGGCTCGGGATCGCCGCCGTGCTCGAGGTGCTCTCGTTCGCGTGCTACATGGCCCTGTTCCGGGCCGTGTTCGTGCGCGGTCGGACGCGGATCGGCTGGCGCGAGTGCTACGAGATCACGATGGCCGGGCTCGCGGCCACGAGGCTGTTCGCGGCCGGCGGCGCCGGCGGCGTCGCGCTGACCGCGTGGGCGCTCAACCGCTCGGGGATGGGACCGCGGACGGTGGCCTGCCGGCTGATCGCGTTCCTTGTCCTGCTCTACGGCGTCTACATGGGGATGTTCGTGATCTGTGGCGTCGGGCTTTACCTCGGCCTGTTCGCGGGCCAGGCGCCGTTCGCCCTGACGATCGTCCCAGCCATCTTCGGCGCCATCGTGATCGCCCTATTCCTGTCGATCTCCCTGCTGCCGGCCGACTTCGACCGGCTGGTGGGGCACTGGACGACCGGGGATCACTGGATCGGGCGGGCCGCGCGATGGCTGGCGGCGGCGCCGGCCACCGTCGGCTCGGCGGTCCGGACGGCGATCGCCCTGGTCCGCTCGCGCGACCCTCAGGTGCTCGGCGCGCTCGGATGGTGGGGGTTTGACATTGCGACCCTGTGGGCCTGCTTTCACGCCTTCGGCACCGCGCCGCCACAGGCGGTGATCGTGATGGCCTACTTCATCGGCATGCTCGGCAACGCGCTGCCGCTGCCGGGTGGGATCGGCGGCGTCGACGGCGGGATGATCGGCGCGTTCACCGCGTTCGGAGTCGACTTCGAGCTCGCGGTGGTGGCCGTGCTCGCTTACCGTGCGTTCGCCTTCTGGCTGCCGACGCTCCCGGGCGCGATCGCCTACGTCCAGCTCCGCCACACGGTTCAGCACTGGCGCAGCTCGGACGCCCCGGCCCACGGATCAGAGGCCCCAAGCTATACTTAGTGAAGTGATGCAAGCATCCGACCGGATCGAGAACGTGATCATCATCGGGAGTGGCCCGGCCGGCTACACCGCGGCTCTTTACACCGCGCGGGCCAATCTCGAGCCGCTGGTCATCGAAGGTTTCGCCTGGGGGGGCCTGCTGCAGCAGACCACCGACGTGGAGAACTACTCCGGGTTCCCCGAGGGGATCATGGGACCCGATCTCATGCAGCGCTTCCGCGACCAGGCCGAGCGCTTCGGCGCTCGCCTGGAGACCGACGACGCCAGCGCCGTCGAGCTCTCACGCGACGGAGGACCGCACAAGGTCTGGACCGGCGACGACCTGCACCAGGCGCGGGCGGTCATCCTGGCCATGGGCGCCCAGCACCGCAAGCTCGGCGTGCCGGGCGAGGCCGAACTCAGCGGCCGGGGAGTCAGCTACTGCGCGACCTGCGACGCGGCCTTCTTCAAGGACGCGCCGACCGTGATCGTCGGTGGCGGGGACTCGGCCATGGAGGAGGCGATGTTCCTGGCCAAGTTCGCCTCGCGCGTGGCCATCGTCCACCGCCGCGACGAGTTCCGGGCCTCCAAGATCATGCTCGAGCGCGCCCGGGCGATGCCCAACATCGACTGGCTGACGCCGTATGCCGTTGAGGAGTTCATCCCCGGCGACGCGGGATCGCTCGCCTCGGCGCGCCTGCGACACACCCAGGACGGCTCGACCAGGGAGCTCGACATCGCCGGAGCGTTCATCGCCGTCGGGCACGACCCGCAGTCCCAGCTCGTCCAGGGACAGGTGGATATCGATCCCGCCGGCTACGTCCTGACCCAGGGCCGCTCGACGCTGACCAACCTGCCCGGGGTGTTCGCCGCCGGAGACCTCGTCGATCACACCTACCGCCAGGCCGTGACCGCCGCCGGCACCGGTTGCCAGGCCGCGCTCGACGCCGAGTGGTACTTGCGCGACAACCCCTTCCCGCTTGACCGCGAAGAAAGCGACGCCGCGCTCCGCACGCTGTAGGTGCGGAGGCCGCTCGGGCTCAGTTATACGGGCAGCCGTTCTGCGGGCCGGTGTTGGTCGAGAGCGGCGACTGGCTCATCAGCAGCCCGAAGTCCTGGGTCCAGGTGGCCGGGCCGCTGGCCCAGTTGCCGACCGGAGACGGGGTCTCGCCGGTACCGACGTTCCTGAACGAGGGATCCAGGATGTTCTGGCAGTGGCCGGAGCTGGCCATCCAGGCTGACACGACCTGGGCCGGGGTCAGATAGCCGGTGGCGATGTTCTCGCCGGCCGTCTGCCAGTCATAGCCGACGGCGCTGATCCGCCCGGCGAAGTTCGAACCGTGTGTGAAATCGCCGCTGGCCACCATCGAGTCGTTCCAGCTCTGCGCCGAGCGGTCCAGCTGCGCGGACTCGGTCAGGGCCGGGAGCCCGCGGCTGACCCGCTGCTGGTTGATCAGGCAGACGACGGCGGCGTCCATGTCGGCTGCCGACGCTGAGGTCGCAGCGGTGTTGGCGTTGGGGCACGATGCCGGTGGGGCCGGAGCCTGAGCGGGTCGGGTGGCGGTGGCCTGGGTGGCCGGGTGCGTGACCTGGCTTTTCACGCGATGCTTGGTGTGGCGGCGCCGGTGGTGCCTGCGATGGTGCTCGGTGTTCGAGCGCTGGAGGGTGACGCTCGCGCTCGCCGCCGGAACCCCGAGCAGCACGGAGGCGGCGATCAGCGCGCAGAGCAGCGCGGAGCTGCGGCTGCGGCGGCGGTCAGCGGCAGGGGTTGGCCGGGAAGCGCTAGTGGCAAGGCCCACCCTTTCCTTTTCGGTGGGCCGCCGTCCTTGACCGACGAAAGCGCGCCGCTACCGGACGTTCGTCCTCAACGAATGTTCTAGTGGTCTGGTGATCAGCGGGCGTTGACCCAGACCGTTTTGGTCTCCAGGTAGGCCTCGAGCCCCTCGCGGCCGTGCTCGCGACCGACACCCGAGGCCTTGTAACCGCCGAACGGGGCCCCCGGATCGACCTCGCCCCAGCAGTTGACGTACACCGAGCCGGCCTTCAGCAGCGCAGCCAGCCGGTGGGCGTTGCCCAGGTCCCGGGTCCACACCCCGGCCGCCAGCCCGTAGTCGCTGTCGTTGGCGCGCGCGGCCACTTCCTCGAGCGATTCGTACGGCAGCGCCACCAGGACCGGGCCGAAGATCTCTTCGCGGGCGATCCTGATGTCGTCGCTGGTCGCGGTGAACAGCGTCGGCTCGACGAAGTATCCGCCGTCCGGCTCCGGTGACCCACCGCCGGCCACCAGCTCGGCGCCCTCGGAGCGCCCCGCGTCGATATACCCGAGCACCCGCTGGCGCTGCTCCTCGGACACGACGGGTCCGAGCTGAGTCTTGGCCTCCAGCCCAGGACCGACGCGCGACTCCCGAGCCCGATCCGCGAGCGCGCCGACGACCTGGTCGAATTGGTCCTTGTGCACGAACAGCCGGCTGCCCGCGTTGCACGCCTGGCCGGTGTTGAAGTAGATCCCCGTGAACGACCCGGCCACGGCCGCTTCCAGATCCGCGTCGGGGAGGATGATGTTGGGCGACTTGCCGCCGAGCTCGAGGGTGAGACGCTTTAGCGCGCGCCCCGCGCGCGCACCGATTTCTCTCCCGACCTCGGTGGACCCCGTGAAGGCAATCTTGTCGACGTCGGGCTGGTCGACCAGCGCCGCCCCCGTGTCCCCTTCCCCGGTCAGGACGTTGATGACGCCGGCCGGGATTCCTACCTCCAGTGCGAGCTCCCCGAGCCGCAACGCGGTCAGCGGTGTCTGCTCAGCCGGCTTGAGCACGACCGTGCACCCGGCGGCGAGCGCCGGCGACAGCTTCCACGACGCCATCAGCAGCGGAAAGTTCCAGGGGATGATCTGTCCGCAGACGCCCACGGGCTCCTTGCGCGTGTAACAGTGCATGCCCGGCTGGCGGACCGGGATCACCTCGCCGCGAACGCGCTCGCTCCAGCCGGCGAAGTGCCGTAGCCAGGCCACGGCCTGGCTGACATCGACGATCCGGGCCATCTTGACCGGCTTGCCGTTGTCCAGCGACTCGAGCTGGGCGAGCTCATCGGCACGCTCTTCCACCAGGTCCGCGAGCTGGTTCATCAGCCGGGCTCGCTCGGCCGCCCCGGCCTTGGCCCACGGCCCCTCCTCGAGTGCTCGTCGGGCCGCGGCCACCGCACGCTCGACGTCGCTCGGGCCGGCGTGGGCCACCGAGGCGATCGGGCGGCCCGTGGACGGGTCGATCGTCTCGAATGTACGGCCATCGCCGGCTGGCACCCACTCGCCGTCAATCAGCAGCTGGTGCTCTCGCCCGGCGAACGCACGGGCCGGCTCGGACAGCTGGTCGGGCAGCGCGGCGACGGACATCTGGGACCTCCCTAGGGGGTGAGGACGATCTTCAGGGCTTCGTGGCGATCGTAGACCCCATAGGCGTCCGGGGCGTCGTCGAGTGGCAGGTGATGGGTTACCAGCGCCGTCGGGTCCAGCGACCCGGCAGCGAGCATCCCGAGGACCCGGTCGACGTGGCCGATCACGTTCGCCGGGCCGGCCTTGAGCGTGATCCCCTTGATCCAGACCAGCCCCATGTGCACCTCGCAGCGCTCCGCGTAGACCCCGATCGCCACCACCGTGCCGGCCTTGCGGGCCAGCCGGATGGCCAGGTCGAGTGCGTCGGGATGGCCGACGGCGTCGACGGCAACGTCGACGCCGCGCCCGTCGGTCAGCGCTCGGACCACCTCGCGGGGGTTGTCCTCGGTCAGGTGGATCGGTGTGGCCCCGAATCGCTTGGCCACGGTCAGCCGGTCCTCGACCGAGTCGATGGCCACCACGGGCCCGGCGCCCGCGGCGACGGCGACCTGGACCGCGCACAGCCCGACCGGGCCGAGCCCGAGCACGGCCACGGAGTCGCCCGGGAGCACGCCGCCGTCGGCGATCGCGTGGTACCCGGTGCCCATCACGTCGCCGGCGAACAGGGCCACGTCGTCGGTGACGCTCTCCGGGACCTTGCGCAGGGTCAGGTTGGCGTCGGGCACCACCGCCTGCTCGGCCTGGGTGCCCTGGAGCGAGCCCAGAGTGGCGCCGTGACCGAACGTGCGCTTGCGCTCGCACACCTGGTACTGACCGCGCATACAGAAGAAGCAGGCCCCGCAGGCGGTGTGAAAGCAGCCCAGGACCCGGTCGCCGGGGGCGGCGCGGGTGACCTGGTCGCCGGCGGCCAGGAGCGTGCCCACGAACTCGTGCCCGATCGTGAACCCGGGCTCGATCTTGACCCGGCCGTGGTAGATGTGCAGGTCCGATCCGCAGATGCCGGTGGCGTCGATCCGGACGATGGCCTCATCGCCGGTCTGCAGCTCGGGCTCGGGGCGCTCCTCGACCCGGACCTCTCCGGGGGCCTGGAAGGTGACGGCCCTCATCGCGAGCGCTCACTCATAGCGGAAGAACCCCTCCCCGGTCTGGCGCCCGAGGCGTCCCGACAGCACCAGCCGGCCGAGCGTCGGCGCCATCCGGTAGCCCTCCTGGCGCAGCTCCTCGTACAGCCCGTCGAGGACCGAGACGACGTGGTCGAGGCCGATCTCGTCGGCCCAGGCCAGCGGACCTCTGGGGTAGTTGAGCCCCTGCACCATGCCGGCGTCGATGTCCTGCGCCGACCCGACGCGCTCGCCAAGGGCGAACGCGGCCTCGTTGATCAGCTGGCAGACGATCCGCCCGAGGATCAGCCCGGGAGCGTCGCCCACCCACGCGGTGTGCTTGCCCAGCGTGGCGAAGAAGCGCTCGGCCGCCGTCACCGCCGATTGGGCGCTGTCCGGGCCGCGAGTCAGCTCGACCAGGCTTGCCTCCGACAGCGGTGGCAGTGCGTGGAATCCGACCGCGCTGCCGCCCGGGTCCAGCGCGGCCAGCGACCCGGCCGCGCAACAGATCGCCTGCGGCCCGCCCTCGAGCGGCGCCTCGGGGTCCGGGTCGCCGCCGGTGACGTCGAGGATCAGGAACGGCGGCGGCCCCTCGAGCGCCCGCTCCGGGGAGCTCACCTCCCATCCGGCGGCCCCGGCCGCGCCTCGCAGCTGCACGGCCAGAGGAGTGTCGCCGGCGACAACGATGACCCCGTCGCCCCCGCCAACGGGCAGCGGTTCGGGGTCGGGCTCGCGGTGGGAGTCGCCCGTGTAGTCGTAGTAGCCCCGACCGGACTTGCGCCCGAGACGCCGGGCGGCGACGGTCTTGACGGTGATCGGGGAGGGGCGCCAGCGAGGCTCGCCGAAGCTCTGATCGAAGAACGAGCGCGCAACCTCGAGACCGACGTCGACGCCCACCAGGTCCATCAGCTCGAACGGTCCCATCCTGAACCCGCCCCCCAGCCGGCAGCAGCGGTCGATCTCCTCGACTCCGGCCATCCGCTCACCCAGCAGTCGCAGAGCCTCCAGGCCGAACGGCCGGCCGCAGCGATTGACCAGGAAGCCCGGACCGTCAACCGCGTCGATCACCAGCTTGCCCATCGCCTCCCCCGTGGCCCGGGCGACAGCCAGCGCCTCCGGAGCGGACTCCGCGCCCGCCACGACCTCGAGCAGCCGCATCAGCGGGGCTGGGTTGAAGAAGTGCATCCCGACCACCCGCTCGGGTCGCTTGGCGGCGCTGGCGATCGCGGTGACCAGCAGCGACGACGTGTTCGTGGCCAGCACGCACCGTTCGGAGACGATCTCCTTGGAGAGCCGCGCGAACAGCCCGCGCTTGAGCTCGAGCCGCTCCGGGGCGGCCTCGATCACCAGCTCGCAGTCGGCCAGGTCCTCGAGCGCGCCGGCGCGCTCCAGTCGCTCGCCGGCCGCCTCGGCCTCGGCCGCGCTCCAGCGCCCCCGGACCGCCCCGCGCTCCAGGTGGCCCTCGATCTGCTCCAGGCCGCGGTCGAGTGCCTCGGGCATAGGGTCGTGCAGGAGGGTGCGCGCGCCGGCCAGCGCGGCCAGCTGGGCGATCCCGGCGCCCATCGTTCCGGCGCCGGCGACGCCTATCGTCTTCGGGGCGTCCACGAGGGGGGTGAATCTAACGTCTTTGCCCCTCTGTACATGAAATGGATGTACAGAGGGACATCGAACGCGTCCGTGAACGCGCTGAGCGTCAGGCAGGGCGGGTCAGCTACGCGCAACTTCGCGCGCTGGGGCTTGGTCGTGGGGCGATCGAGGCGTCGATCAAGCGGGGGCACCTCGTGTGGATCCTCCCCAAGGTCTACGCGCTCGGGCACGTCGCGCCGAGCCGCGAGGGCGATCTCTGGGCCGCGGTCCTGTACGCCGGGCCTGGCGCCGCCCTGAGCCACGCGACCGCCGCGCAATGGCGGGGACTGATCGATTACCCGCCGGCCGTGATCGAGGTCAGCTCGCCGCGCAAGATCGACTCGCTGCCCGGGATCCGCGTCTACGGCCGCCGCCGCGTCGAGCGCTGGCTGTACCGCGGAATCCCGGTCACGTCGATCGAGCAGACGGCGCTCGACCTCGCCGCCGTCGCCGACCTCAAGCTCGTGCGCAAGGCTCTCGCCCGCCTCGACTACGACCACAAGCTCGACCTGGCGGCGCTACACGCCGTGTGCGGGACAGGCCGGCCCGGAAGCCGCGCGCTGCACCGCGCGCTCGCCATCCACCAGCCGCGGCTGGCGCACACCAACGGCCCGCTCGAGTACGACTTCTTTGAGTGGTGCGAGGCGTGGCGCGTCCCGCTGCCGCTCGTCAACGTCCGCGTCCACGGCGTCTTGGTCGGCGCGTCCTGGCCAGGGCACGGCGTCGTCGTCGAGCTCGACGGCGACGGCAACCACTCGAGTCCAGCCCAGCGGCGCCGCGATAAGGCCAACGATCTGGGGCTGCGCCGTTACGGCCTGGTCGTCGTCCGATACGACTGGGACCTCGTCCACCGCCATCCGCGGGACGTCTACGACGACCTGATGGCGATCCTCGCCGCTACGAGGGCACGAGCGCGTTGATCCCGGTCAGGGCGCGCCCGATGATCAGCTTCTGGATCTGCGAGGTGCCCTCATACAGGGTCGTCACCCGCACGTCGCGCAGGTAGCGCTCGACCGGATAGTCGTCGACGTAGCCCGAGCCGCCATGGACCTGGATGGCGGTGTTGGCGCACTGGATCGCGGCCTCGGTGGCGTACAGCTTGGCGATCGAGGTCTCGGTCGTGTTCGGCTTGCCGGCGTCCTTCAGGAAGCCGGCGCGCCACACCAGCATCCGCGCGGCGTCGGTCTTGACCGCGATGTCGGTCAACATCTCCTGGACCAGCTGGAAGCTGGCGATCGGGCGGCCGAACTGGACCCGCTCCTTGGAGTAGCGGACCGAAGCGTCCAGGCTCCCCTGGCAGATCCCCACGCACCCGGCGGCGACGCTGTAGCGCCCGGAGTCCAACGCGGTCATCGCCACCTTGAACCCGTCGCCGATCCCTCCGAGCATCGCGCCGTCGGGCGCGTAGACGTCGTCCAGCGAGATCGCCGCCGTGTCAGAGCCCCGCAGCCCGAGCTTGTGGTGGATCTCCTGGGGCTGGAAGCCGGCCTGGTCGGTGTCGACCAGGAAGCAGGCCAGTCCGCGGTGGGGGTGGGCGGGATCTAAATTCTGATCGGTCTGAGCGAAGATCAGTGCCACCTTGGCGTAGTCGCCCAGCGAGATGAACATCTTCGAGCCGTTGATCACCCAGCCGCCGTCGGACTTACGCGCGCGCGTCTTCTGGTTGGCGGCGTCGGAGCCCGTGTCCGGCTCGGTCAGCCCGAAGCATCCGAGCCATTCGCCCGAGCACAGCTTCGGCAGGTACGTCTGCTTCTGCTCCTCGGTCCCCCAGCGCAGGATCGACGAGCACACCAGCGAGGTCTGCACCGAGATCACCGTCCGCATGGCCGAGCACCCGCGGCCGACCTCCTCGACGATCAGTCCGTAGGTCAGGTAGTCGAGACCGGCGCCGCCGTACTCCCGGGGGACGATCGCGCCCAGGTAGCCCTGCGCGGCGATCTTGCCGACCAGCTCGAGGTCGAAGTGCTCGTTGCGATCGTTCTCCCGCGCGCGCTCGACGATCTCGTTGTTGGTGAAGGCGCGTGCCGTCTCACGGACGAGCCGCTGCTCGTCGCTCAGTTCAAAGTCCATGGGCCGGGACGCTACACCAGCCCAGTACGCTGACGGCGCGATGGTGCCGGACACCAGGTACGCCCGCAGCGGCGAGGTCCACATTGCCTACCAGGTGGTCGGCGACGGGCCCATCGATCTGATGTGGGTGCCAACCTGGATCTGGCAGATCGAGCACATGTGGGAGGACCCGCTGACCGCGCGCATGTTGCGACGGCTCACCGCGTTCGCGCGTCTGATCCTGTTCGACCGCCGCGGACTGGGACTCTCCGATCCCCGGCCCGGCGGCGGCGCGCCGATGCTCGAGGAGCAGATGGACGACCTGTGCGCGGTCATGGACGCGGTCGGTTCCGAGGAGGCCGCTGTGGTGGCGATGCTCGATGCCGGCGCGATGGCCTCGCTGTTCGCCGCCACCCACCCGGAGCGCACGCGCGCCCTGGTGCTCTACGAGGCGCAGCCGCGGATGACCTGGGCGCCGGACTACGACTGGGCGACGACGCACGAGCAGCGGTCCCAGAACCTCGAGCTTCTGCGCGAGGACTGGGGCTCGGGCGCGCGCGTCCTGCAGGTCACTGCCGGCGCGGACCCCCAGCTGCGCCGGTGGGCCGGCCGGCTCGAGCGCCTGACCGCGAGCCCGGGGACGGCGGTGGCCTTCATGCGCATGCACGGCGAGATCGATGTCCGGCCGGTGCTCCCCACCATCCAGGCGCCGACGCTCGTCGTGCACCGCCCTGGGGACACGTTCATCGACATCCGTCACTCGCGCTATCTGGCTGACCACATCCCGGGCGCTCGCTTCCTCGAGCTACCCGGGAGGCATACCGCTCCCTTCGGCCCGGGGTGGGAGAGGTTCGCCGAGGAGGTCGAGGAGTTCCTGACCGGCGCCCGGCACGCTGCCGATCCCGAGCGCGTGCTCGCCACCGTGATGTTCGGGGACATCGTCGACTCGACCGCCCGTGCGGCCGAGCTCGGCGACCGTCGCTGGCGGGATGTGCTCGAGTCCTTCGACAACGTTGTCACCCGCGAGCTGGGCCGATTCCGCGGGCGGGTGGTCAAGAACCTGGGTGATGGGATCCTGGCCACGTTCGATGGCCCGGCTCGGGCCATCACCTGCGCGGCCGCGGTGCGCGATGTGGCCCGCGCGGACTTCGGGCTCGAGCTCCGAGCCAGCCTGCACACCGGCGAGGTCGAGGTGATCGGCGACGACGTCGGAGGGATCGCCGTCCATATCGGGGCCCGCATCCTCTCGGCCGCCCGGGCTGGCGAACTGCTCGTGTCGGGCACGGTCAAGGACCTGGTCGTGGGCTCGGGGATCGCGTTCGAGGATCGCGGGGAGCACGAGCTTCGCGGGGTGCCCGGTCACTGGCGGCTGTGGGCCGTCACCAGCTGACCAGCCACCCCCTCGCCCCGGTTGACCAGCCGCCCCCTCGAGTGCGGTCCGCTCGGCTCCTGCCTTCACCGTGCTGGACCGCACTCGAGCCATCCTGCCAGGGCCGGCTGCCCTCCCTAGGACGCGGGCGGAAGTGACGAAGCCGGGGGCGTCGTCACCGTGATCGTCACCGGTGGAGTCGAGGCCGCGCCGACGTTGGCTCCGTCGCTGGTGATCCGAGCCCGGAACTTGAACGTCCCCTGCGCTCCGAACGTCCACCCGAACTGGAACGTGGAGTCGTTGCGCACGAAGCGAACCTCGACCGTGTGCCAGTCACCGTCCTTGCCGAACTTCTGCAGGTAGATCACGTGACCGGCCTTGTCCGGAATCACCGTCCCGATGAAGGTCACGGTCTGGCCGACCACGGCCACGATTGTGTTCGACTGCATCGTGACCATGTCCTGCACTCCCTGGTACAGCCGCGCCGTGTGGCGACGCTTGACGTGCGCGAGCGGCATCGTGGCCACGAAGTACACCGTGTTGGTCGTCAGCCCCGCTTGGTTGAACGAGTAGCTTCCGTCCATGCCGGTGGTCGCGTCGGCGAGCACCGTGAAGGTGCTCTGGAACGCGTTGCGTCCCCACAACTGGACCACAGCGTTCGGCTCGGGCGTGGTCGTGCCCGGCTCATACAGGATCCCCGAGATCGTCACCGATGACCCTTCGGGCGTGATCGGCGCGGAGGAATTGATCGTGAAGTCCGGCACCTGCGCCTGCTCCACGATCACGCTCGCGACGTCCGAGACGCCGCGGAGGTTGCGGCGGTCGCTCGGAAGCACGACGCGAACGTCATGCTCACCGGGGCGCCGCCACCGGTACGAGATCGAGTAGTTGGACCCGGCGTCGAGGAAGCCGCGCTCGAGCGTCTTCCAGTCGTCGCTGGAGCCGATCTGCTGTTGCAGGAACACGCGCTGGAACGCGTGGTCGGGCGTGACCGTGCCTGTGAACATCACTGGGTGAGCGGTGTCCGTCGAAGCGGTCGGCGGGGTGATGCTGACCAGCGCATTGACGAACTCGTGCACCGTCCGGCTGTGGGACCCGTTCGGTCCCCGGACGAACCAGTCACGGTTGGTGTAAACGACCCCCTCGGCCCGGGTGAACTCGTAGAAGCCGGACGGGTTCGTAATTGTGGCCGCGACCCGGGTGTAACCCATGCCCGAGTCGACCAGATGGTGGTACAGAACGATCGTCTGCCCGCCGCTGTCGGCTCCCTTCAGCTGACCGTAGATCAGGACTCCCTCACCTGCGGGCACCGGATTCGGCGTCGCCGCGATGGTGAGTTGGTGGTTGTGCCGCGGTGCGGCGCTCGCGACCCCCGGAACTAGTGCAACTCCGAGTGCCGCGAACGAGCACGCGAGCGCGGCAAGGCGTAGGCGCATGAGGCCTCCTTGTGTTCCCGACTTGTGAACGCCTCCGCCGGGACTCCCGGCCCTGCCGGGCGGATGGCCTATGGACGCCGCTAAAAACAACGGACGAGTGACGAAGTTGCGCCGGATTCAACAAAACTGGTGCGGATTGACCTTGGCGCCCTGCCGTCCCCAGGTAGACTCTTACTCGCGGTGGACCCATTTGCCGTCATCATGCTGAGCGGCATCGCCGTCGTGGTCCTGTCGGTGTACCTGCTCGGCAAGTACTACCCGGGATCGGGGCTCGAGCAGGTGGGCCTGAGGTCGGCTCGTGAGATCGCCGAGACGCGTGAGGAGCTCGAGGCTCAGGACCTCGACCAGATGCTCGCCGCCCACAACGCGCGACGTCGTGCCCGGGGCGACAAGGAGCTGACGGTCGGAGAGCTCGAGCTGCGCGTGGCTCGCGATGCCCACGAGCAGCAGCGGCGGCGGCAGGCCTACATGGCCGACCGCGAGCTCGACCAGCTGCTCGAAGCCACCAACGCGCGGCGACGGGCCCGGGGTCTGCCCGAGCGCACGCGCGAGCAGGTATTGCAGGAGTTCGGGGGCGCGCCGCCCACGGGCGCGCCGCCCACGGGCGCGCCGTCCACGGAGGCGCCGTCCACGGAGGCGCCGCCCACGGAGGGCTAGTTGCGGCGGACGGCCCACTAGTTGCGCGGCGTCGAGCGGTGGCGCGCTGCCTGATCATTGGCTGCGGCTGCCGCGGTCAGATGCTGGCCCGCGCGCTCGTCGATCGCAATCATGCCGCTCGGGGGACGTCTCGCGACCCGCGGCGGGAGGCCGAGATCGAGGCCGCGGGAGCGGAAGCCGTGATCGCCGACCCGGACCGGGTGGCGACGCTCGTCGGGGCGCTCGAGCACGTGACCGTCGTCTGCATCCTGCTCGGGTCGGCGACCGGAGGCGCAGAGCAGCTCGATGCGCTCCACGGGGCCCGGCTCGAGATGCTGCTGACGAAGCTGGTCGACACCACGGTCCACGGGGTGGTGTACGAGGCGGCCGGGTCGGTCGACCGGGGCCTGCTCCGTGCCGGCTCGGAGCGAGTCAGCGCCTTCTGTACGCGCTCGCACGCCAGTTGCGTCCTGATCGAGGCCGATCCAGCCGACGGATCTACCTGGCTGAAATCGGCCATCGAGGCCGTGGAACAGGTGCTGGCGCCACGTTAGACTGAGGGCGAGGCACAAACTCCTGAAAGCCGATCAGGAACCCCTGTAACACTCCGACCTGGGAGCAGCCGTGGCTGAGTATGCGAAGGACGTGCTGGTCGAGCCCGAGTGGCTCGCGCAACATCTGAACGACGACTCGATCCGCATCGTCGAGGTCGACGAGAACCCCGAGCTCTACCGCGAATCGCACATTCCCGGCGCGATCGGCTTCGACTGGAGGACCGACCTCCAGGATCAGACCCGCCGCGACTTCCTCGGGCCCGCGGACTTCGGCCGCCTATTCGGCGGGCGCGGCATCTCTAACGACCACCAGATCATCCTTTACGGGGACCGCAACAACTGGTTCGCCGCCTACACGTACTGGTACCTGAAGTACTACGGCCACGACAACGTCAGGCTGCTGAACGGCCCTCGCGAGCGATGGATCTCCGAGGGGCACCCCACGACCACCGAGCTCCCGAGCTTTCCCGAGGCCACATTCACCGCCACGCCCGGCGACCCGTCGATCCGCGCCAAGCGCGAGGAGGTCCTGGCCGCCCTCGACAACGCGCACGAGCTCGTCGACGTCCGCTCTCCGGCCGAGTTCTCGGGCGAGATCATCTCCCCGACCGGTTACGAGCAGGAGGGCGCCCAGCGCGCCGGGCACATCCCGGGCGCGAAGTCGATCCCATGGGCTCAGGCCGTCCGCGAGGACGGAACGTTCAAGTCCGCCGACGAGCTGCGCGACCTCTACGGTGGCAAGGGCGTGCTCAGCGGCGAGCCGATCATCGCCTACTGCCGGATCGGCGAGCGCTCCGCCCACACCTGGTTCGTGCTCCACGAGCTCCTCGGGGAGGACGACGTCAAGAACTACGACGGCTCCTGGACCGAGTGGGGCAACCTCGTGGGCGTGCCGATCGAGAAGGGGTAGCTACAGCAGCGGGTCGATGCGCCTCAGCAGGTCACCGAGGATCCGCGCGGTCGCGCCCCAGATCAGGCTGTCGCCGACGACGTAGGTATCGGTCCGGATCGGGATCCCACGGCGCACGAGCCGTCGGCGCCCGTAGCCGTCACGCAGTGCCCGCAGGGAGAACTCGAGCACCTCGGCCACTTCGCCCGCGCTGACCGTCCACTCGCGGCCGGGCTCGATCAAACCGACGAACGGGTACACGGCGTATCCGGTCACGATCGTGGGCGTCGGCTCGAGCGCACCCACGATCTCGACCGCGTCCCGGGGCAGGCCGATCTCCTCCTCGGCCTCGCGCAGTGCGGTGGCCAGCAGGTCACGCTCGTCCTCCTCGCGACGGCCACCCGGGAACGAGATCTCGCCAGGATGGCGGCGCAGGTCCTCGCGTCGCCTGGTGAAGACCGCATGGAGCTCGCCGCCGTTCAGATACAGGGGAACGAGGACGCCGGCCTCCGTGCGACCGGATACCTCCAACTCGTTCGCCTCATCGGGCGAGAGCAGCGAGCCCTCCAGCTGCCGGCGCAAGGTCTCGATCTGCGACGGCATCGTCTGACTATATTTGCCCACCGATGGACGGCCTGATCGTCGTCGACGTCCAGAACGACTTCTGCACGGGCGGCGCGTTGCCGGTGCCCGGCGGTGAGGCGGTCGTCGACCCGATCAATCGGCTCGCCGAGCAGCTCCCGTTCGTGGTCGCAACCCGCGATTGGCACCCGCCCGACCACGAGTCGTTCACCCAGAACGGTGGCCCATGGCCCGTGCACTGCGTCCGCGACACCTCCGGCGCCCAGCTGCATCCACGACTGCACTCCAGCCAGATCGACGCCATCGTCGACAAGGGCACCGAGCCCCATCGCCAGGGGTACTCCGGGTTCGAGGACACCGACCTCGAGCGCCTCCTGAGCGATCAGGGGGTCGACATCGTGCACATCGGCGGGCTGGCTCTCGACTACTGCGTCAGGGCGACCGCCCTGGATGCACGCCGCGCCGGCTTCGACGTGGTCCTGCACACCGGCGCGACGCGAGCGATCAACGCCAACCCGGGCGACGAGGAGCGGACGCTCGAGGAGCTGCGCGAGGCCGGCGTCCGGGTCATCGACTGACGGCGTCGGCGATCGCGGCCGCTACGCGGCCGTCGCGGGCTCCACCAGGTCGACCTTCTCCTCGAAGCTCGCCTCGCCGTCGAGCGCGCGGTGGATCGGGCACTTGGCCGCGATCACCCGCAGCGCTCGCACCTGCTCCTCGCTGCACCCGTTCGGCAGCCTCAGCACCAGGTTGAAGTGCGTGGGGGAGCCCCGCTCCGCCGGTGTGTATGCGCACTCGACTTCGACCTGTCCGATGTCCCAGCCCTTGCGTCTGGCGTACATCTCCATCGTGATCGCCGTGCACGAGGCCAGGCTCGCCGCCAGCAGCTCCTGCGGGCTCGGGCCCTCGTCGTCCCCGCCGAGCTCCGCCGGCTCGTCGGCCGTCAGCTGGTGACCGCGTATATCGATGCGCTGCGTGAGCGAATTCGGTGTCCCGCGGCGAGCGATGGCCTTCATGTGTCCATCGTAACGTCGCCCGCGCCGGCCCCTCACCCCAGCGGGTTGAACACGAGCCCGGTCGGGACCTTGGGGTAGAAGTAGGTCGATTTGGGGGGCATGGTCTCGCCGGCGGCGGCCACGGCCTGAACCAGCTCGATCGGGGTCGCGGCCATGAGGAACGCGGCGTCGTACTCGCCGCTGCGCACCATCGCCACCGCCTGCTCAGTATCACGCGCGTAACCAAGCTGGCTCAGGTGGTCGATGTCCTCGTCGCTCATCCCGAGCGCGCCCTTCAGGATCACGGCCTCGAGCACGGCCGTGTCCAGCCGCCGATAGGGCTCGGCATGGTCGGGAAGCGCCGCGTCCGCGATCGCCGGGTCCTTGAGCGTGAGCATGAACGGACGCCGGAGGTGCGAGTCGATGTAGCCGATGCGGATCACGCCCGGGTCCGGCCCCGGTGCGAGCAGTTCGACGCTCTCGAGCTCCTCGACGTCGAAGTCACGCCGGATCGCCGTCGCCAGCGCCTCGTGCTGATCGGGGCGCAGGCCCTTGAGCAGTCGGTGTGTCGGGAATACGGTCAGCCCCGGATCCTGCAGGGCGACCAGGCACATCAGCACGTAGCGGTGGTCGCCCTCGCCGCCGATCTCATCGGCGTAGATGCGCGCCGTCTCGTACCGGTGGTGGCCGTCCGCGATCAGCAGCTCAGCGGCCGCGACCGCGCGCTGGACCCCGCGGATCGCGACCGGGTCGGTCGTGAACCAGAGCCGGTTGACCGTTCCGTCATCGTCGGTCGTCTGCGCCCACGGCTGCTCGGCGGTCGTCGGCGCGAGCGCCGTCCACGCCGCGCCCGCCGGGTCGGATAACAGCGAGAAGATGGGGGAGAGGTTGGTCTGAGTCGCCCGGGTCAGTCGGAGGCGATCCTGCTTGGGCCCGGGGTGCGTGCGCTCGTGCGGTCGGATCCGCCCGGCGCCGTAGCTCTCCACCCGCACGCGACCTAGGAGGCCCCGCCGGGTCCGCCGCTGGGCGTCCGGGCCCGTGTAGTCCTGCTCAAGTGCCCACAGCGACGGCTGGTCGTCCCGCACGATGACGCTCTCTCGGCGCCAGGAGTCCAGTTCGCGGGCCGCTTGCTCGTACGGATCATTCCCGCCCACTGGCAGGTCGATTCGGACCACGTTGTACGGCGAGCGGGCCACGAGCTCCGCCCGCTGCTCTGAGTCGATCACGTCGTAGGGCGGAGCGACGACGTCCTGGAGACCGCCGGTTTTCTCGAGGTTGTAGTGCAGCGCGCGCAGCGGCTCGATGTCGGCCATGGCGGCGGCTGAGGCTACCTCACGCGGCGATCGTCGTCTGATCGATCCGGGCGAGCCAGCGGCTGGCCCCCAGCTGCTCGTAGATCGCGCGGGCCTCGGCCAGCGCCTCCGCGTCCTCGCGGCGGCGCGCCCGTTCGAACAGCGCACGAGCGAGCAGTGGGCGGGCGCCGATCGAGCGAAGCAGGGCGATCGCCTCGTCCTCGCATTGCACGGCAGTCTGTGCATCGCCTCGCCGCTGCGCCAGCTCGGCGCTCAACCGGGCGCGCCCGGCCCGCAGCAGCGGGGTGGCCCGCGCCGGCGGCAGCGCGGCGACGAAGGCCTCCAGCTCGGCGATGGGCTGGTCGTCGTCGAGGGCGATCGCGGCCTCGATCGACATGGCGTACGCCTCTTCGACCGTTTCTCCGGCCACTGTGGCCCCGATGCCTCCTCGGGCGAGCGAGAGCGCCTCGTCGGCCGAGCCGCGCTCGATTGCGTCGCGCGCCAGTATCAGCTCCGCCGACGCCCGCTCGTCGACGTACGTCGACTCGCGTCGGTCGGCCGCCAGCGCCCGGCACCTGGCCAGCGTCGCGTCGTCGCCCCGCGCCGCGGCGACCGACACGAGGAAAGAGGCCGCGAACACGGCATCGGCGTCAACGCGGCTGGCGAGAACCGCGGCGGCGGTCGGAGCGGCCTCCTCCCACCGACCGAGCACGGTCAGCGGGGCGATCATCTGGGTCAGAAGTCTGCGCTCCTGCGAGCGGTCGCCACGCTCGCGTGATACGACGAGTCCCCGATTCACCTCCTCGAGCGCCTCGTCGAAGCGATCGCGCTCGAGCGCGATCGCCGCCAGGTTGTAGCGACCGCGCAGCACGACCCTGGGGAGGTCGTACTCCTCGGCGAGCACTAGCGCGTGACGGAGCACGCCGGCGCCCTCCTCGCCGCGGTGGCTGGCGATCAGATAGACCGCTCTTGTGACGAGGGCGTTGGCGAGCGCGGCCCATGCCTGCTCGAGCTCGAGCGTGGTCAGCGCCTGCTCAAGGAGCGGACCGGCTTCATCGAGGCCGCCGCCGAAGATCATCGTCGCGGCCAGCTCGGCCAGCGCCTCCGCGCGCACGACGGTGTCGGTCCCGGCGCCTTCTGGGGTCCTGAAGCGCTCGAGCAGCGCTCGAGCCTCCTGCATGCGGCCGAGGTTCCGAAGGACGAACGAGAGCGTCACCACCGCTGCGCCTCCCGAGGCCGCCTCGCCGCGCTCATAGAGCTCGAGTGCGGCGCGCAGCTGCTCCACGGCGGTCTCGGCGTCGCCGCTCTGCCACAGCGCCCGGCCGGCCCGCTCGAACAACTTCGCCCGGTCCAGATCGTCGTCGGCCAGCTCGGCCGCCTGCGCGAAGTAGCGCTCGGCCTCCGGGCCGAGCGCGAGGGTGGCTGCCGCCTGGCCGGCGGCGGTCAGCCGCTCGCGGGCGGACGCACGCAGGGTGGCCACGTCGTCGGCGTCCGGGTCGGCGCGGATCGCCTCGAGGTAGTGCGAGGCGAGCACCTCGGCGATGTCCCGGAGCTCGCCCGGCCAGGTCAGTTCGAGGTGGCGTGCGGCGGCCACATGACGGGCCTTGCGGTTGCGGCGGGAGAGCATCCCGTAGGCCACGGTTCGCAAGAGCGCCTGGAGGAACACGTACTGGCCGCGGTCAGGAGAGCGCGGGTCGTCGTCGCGGGCCAGGATCTGCTTGGTCACGAGACCGTCGAGCACGGCGGTGACCTCGCCCTCGGGCTGGTCGCTCAGCGCCGCGGCGCCAGCCGCGGTGAACGACTGGCCGAGTACCGACGCGTCCTGCAGCAGCGACCGCTCACCCGGTGAGAGCCCGTCCAGCCGTGAGGCGACTAGCGCCTGGAGCGTCTCGGGGACCTCCAGATCGGAGACGTCCCCGTTGACGACGTAGCGGGCCCCGTCCTGCACCAGCAGGCCGCGGTCCTGGAGCATCCTGATCGTCTCGACCGCGTACAACGGGATCCCCTCGGCCCGATGAACGATGTCGGTGACAAGCTCGTCCGGGAGCCCCGGGGCGAGGCCCTCGAGCAGATCGGCGATGGCCCGCGGCTCGAGCGGCTCGAGCGGCAGCGCGTGCCACGACGGGCGGCGTTCGAGCAGCTCGGGCCGGCCCAGCGTGAGCACGAAGATCGGGAACTCGGCCGACCACTCCAGGAGGTAGTCGATGAAGTCGAGCAGCCCGCTGTCGGCCCACTGGAGATCCTCGAACACGAGGATCACCGGGTCGGTCGTGGCCATCCGCTCGAAGAACAGCCGCCAGCCCGAGAACAGGTCGGCCCGGTCGGCGTCGGGGCGCTCCTCCAGACGCAGCAAGTGCGCCAGCCGCGGCTCGACCAGCCGTCGTTCGCGCTCATCGGGAACGTGCTCCTCGACCGCATCGCGGAGCTTGGTCCGCGCCGACGCCGGGTCCTCCTCCTCCGCGATCTGTGCGCGGGTGCGGACCATCTCGGCCAGCGCCCAGTACGCGACGCCTTCGCCGTAGGAGAGGCACCGGCCCTGGTGCCACCAGCGGGTGTCCTCGATCCCGTCGAGGTACTTGAAGAACTCCCACACCAGCCGCGACTTGCCCGAGCCCGCCTCCCCTACCACCGCGACGTGTCTGGCTCCCCCGTCTCGCGAGCTCTCCTCTCCGGCGTCGATGATGGCCTGAAGCTCGCGGTCGCGGCCGACGAACGGCGCCTCCAGCCCGGCGCTGCGCCGAGCGCCGGCCACACCGGCGACGACCCGCAGCGCCCGCCACGCGCGCACCGGTTGCTCTCGCCCCTTGACATCGTGCGTCCCGGCATCCTCGTAGGCGATCGCCGCTTCGCTGGCCCGGCGGGTGACGTCGTCGACCAGCACCGTCCCGGCCTCGGCGATCGACTGCAGCCGCGCGGCCGTGTTGACGCTGTCGCCCAGCACCATCCCCTCGCTCTCCGCCCCGACATCGACCGCGGCGCTCCCGGTCAGCACCCCGGCTCGGACCCGCAGCTCCGGCATCCCGACCTCCTCGCCCAGCGCGACCACGGACTGCATCAGCGCCAGCGCCGCCCGCACCGACCGCTCGGCATCATCCTCACGCGCCACCGGCGAGCCCCAGACCGCCATCACCGCATCGCCGATGAACTTCTCCACCGTCCCCCCGTAGCGCTCGATCAGCGTCCGGGAGCGGTCGAAGTAGCGGCTCAGGAGCTCGCGCACCTCCTCCGGGTCACGATGCTCCGAGAGCGCAGTGAACCCGACCAGGTCGGCGAACAGCACCGAAACCAGACGCCGCTCGGACACGATCGGCTGGGCGCCCGGCGCGGGGGCCGCGCCCCCCGAGAGCGGCGCCGCGCACTGCATGCAGAACCGCGCGCCGGGCACCACCGGCGCCCCGCACGACGGGCACGACCGCTCCAGCGGCGACGCGCAGTTGACGCAGAACCGTCCGGCGACCGGGGTGAGCTCCCCACACGACGCGCACGCGATCAGGTCCGTCGCCGTCACGCCGCCACCCCGCTTGCCTGATCGATCTCGGCCAGCCACCGGGTTGCCCCCAACTCGTTGAAGATCGAGCGCGCCTCGGCCACCGCCTCGGCGTCCTCGCGGCGGCGGGCCCGTTCGAGGAGCGTCCGAGCGAGCAACGGGCGGGCACCGACCGAGCGGAGCAAGCCGATCGCCTCGTCCTCGAACTGCCCGGCTGCTCGGGCATCGCCGCGGCGCTGCGCCAGCTCGGCGCTCAGCCGGGCGCGCCCGGCACGAAGCAGCGGCGTGACCTGAACTGGGGGCAGCGCGTCGGCGTACGTGGCCAGCTCGCTCATCGCCGGCTCGTCGCCGACAGCGAACGCCGCCTCGATGCACAGGGCGTACGCCTCCTCGACGACCTCGGGCGCCGTTGAGGAAACGTCGCCCAGCACCGGCCGCGCGAGCCGCAACGCCGCGTCATGCGCGCCGCGTTCCAGCTCGCGGCGGGCCAGAACGACCGCGGCGGCCGAGCGCAGGTCGACATAGCTCGAGTCGTGCTCGGTCTCGGCGATCGATTGACAGCGTTCGAAAGCGTCCTCATCTCCCCGGGCGGCCGCGATTTGAACCAGGAACGCTGCCGCGAAGAGGGCGTCGAGGGACGACTCGCCGTCGAGCATCGCCGTCGCGACCGGTTCGGCTTCGTCCCAGCGCCCGAGCGCCACCATCGGCGCCACCGCCTGCTGCTGGAGCATGCTCTCCCACGCGCGGTCTCCTCGCTCGCGCGCGAGGCCGAGCCCTTCACGCACCTCGTCCAGGGCGTCGGCGAGACGGTCGCTGCGCAAGGCGGCGGCGGCGAGGTTGTAGCGGGCCCGGAGCGCGACCCTCGGCAGGTCGTGCTCCTCGGCCAAGCTCGCCGCCAGCCGGAGCACTCCGACGCTCTGCGCATACCGGTGGCGGTGGCCGAGGTAGATCGCGTGGCCGACAAGTGCATCGGCCAGCGCCGGCCACGCCTCCTGCTCCTCGAGCGTCGTCAGCGCTTCATCGAACAGCGGTCCGGCTTCGTCCAGGTCGCCGCTGAATACGAGTGCGGTGGCCAGCTGGGCCAGCACTTCGGCCCGCACGACCCTGTCGAGGCTGCCGTCGTCGGCGATCCGGAACGGCTCAAGCAAGGCTCGTGCTTCCTCGAGCCGCCCAAGGTGCCTGACGATCACGGCCAGTGGCACCGCGGCCGAGCCACCCGACTCCCGGCCTGACTTCTGGTAGAGCTCGAGCGCAGCTCTCAGCCGATGTTCGGCAGCCTCTTGGTCGCCGCTTGTCCACAGTGCCCTGCCAGCCTGTTCGAACAGCTCCGCCCGCTCAAGGTCGTCCTCGGCGAGATCGGCGGCCTGCTCGAAGTAGCTCTGTGCCTCCCGACCGAGGGCCAGCGACGCCGCGGCGCGGCCGGCCGTGGTCAGCGTCTGACGGGCCGAGGCGCGGAGCGCCGGTACGTCGTCAGCGTCGGGCTCCGCGCTGATCGCCTCGAGGTAGTGGGAGGCGAGCACCTCGGCGATGTCCCTGGCCTCGCCGGGCCAGGTCTGTTCGAGATGATGCGCGGCCGCCAGGTGGCGCGCCTTGCGGGCGCGCGCCGCGAGAGCGTCCCGTAGGCGACGGTGCGCAGCAGCGCCTGCATGAACACGTACTGGCCCCGGTCCGGGGAGCGCGGGTCGTCGTCGCGGGCCAGGATCTGCTTGGTCACGAGACCGTCGAGCACGGCGGCGACCTCGCCCTCGGGCTGGTCGCTGAGCGCCCCCGCGGCAGCGGCGGTGAACGACTGGCCAAGGACCGAGGCGTCCTGGAGCAGCGAGCGCTCGGCCGAGGTGAGGCCGTCCAGGCGCGAGGCGACGAGCGCCTGGAGCGTCTCCGGGACCTCCAGGTTCGACACGTCGCCGGTGACCACATAGCGAGCGCCGTCCTGCACGAGCAGGCCCCGATCCTGGAGCATTCGCACTGTCTCGACCGCGTACAGCGGGATCCCCTCCGAGCGCCGCCCGATGTCGGCCACAAGGTCATCGGGTAGCCCCGGAGCGAGCCCTTCGAGCATCTCAGCGATCGCGCTCGGGTCCAGCGGGCCCAGCGACAGGGTCTCCCACGACGGTCGCAGCGCCCTTAGGTCCGGGCGTCCGAGCGACAGCACGAGGATCGGGAACTCGGCCGACCACTCGAGCAGGTAATCGATGAAGTCCAGGAGGCCGCTGTCGGCCCACTCGAGGTCCTCGAAGGCGAGGATCACGGGGTCGGTCGTGGCCATCCGCTCGAAGAACAGCCGCCAGCCCGAGAACAGGTCCACGCGATCGGCGTCGGGGCGCTCCTCGAGGCGGAGCAGGTGAGCGAGCCGCGGCTCGACCAGCCGCCGCTCCCGTTCGTCCGGGACGTGCGTCTCCACGGCCTGGTGGAGCTTCTCCCTGGCCGACGCCGGGTCCTCCTCCTCCGCGATCCGCGCGCGAGCGCGCACCATCTCGGCCAGCGCCCAGTAGGCGACGCCTTCGCCGTAGGACAGGCAGCGGCCCTGGTGCCACCAGCGGGTGTCCTCGATCCCGTCGAGGTACTTGAAGAACTCCCACAGCAGCCGCGACTTGCCCGAGCCCGCCTCGCCGACCACCGCTACGTGCCTGGCTCGCCCGTCCCGCGAGCTCTCCTCGCCGGCGTCGATGATCGCCTGAAGCTCGTGATCGCGGCCGATGAACGGCGCCTCCAGCCCGGCCGCGCGCCGGGCGCCGCCGGCGCCGGCGACCACGCGGAGCGCTCTCCACGCGCGCACGGGCTGCTCCCGGCCCTTCAGCTGATGGCTGCCCGCGTCCTCGTACGCGATCGCCGCTTCGGAGGCCCGGCGCGTGATGTCGTCGACGAGGACGGTCCCGGGCTCGGCGATCGATTGCAGACGGCTGGCCGTGTTGACGGTGTCGCCGAGGACCATGCCCTCGCGCTCGTGGCCCACGTCGACCGCCGCGTTCCCGGTCAGCACGCCCGCCCGCACCCGCAGCTCCGGGATCCCGACGTCCTCGCCCAGCGCCGAGATCGCCTGCGTGAGGGTGAGGGCCGCGCGAACGGCTCGCTCGGCATCGTCCTCACGCGCGACCGGGGAACCCCACACCGCCATCACCGCGTCGCCGATGAACTTCTCCACCGTCCCGCCATAGCGCTCGATCAGGATCCGAGAGTGATCGAAGTAGCGGCTCAGCAGGTCGCGCACCTCATCCATGTCCCGGCGCTCGGAAAGGGTCGTGAAACCGACCAGATCCGCGAACAGCACCGACACCAGACGTCGCTCGGAGACATGTGCGTGGGCGGCCGGCGTGGGCGCCGGTCCGCCGGTCGCGCTGAGCGCCGCTCCGCACTCCAGGCAGAACTTCGCTCCGGGCACGACGGGCTCGCCGCAGGCCGGACAGGCCTGCTGGGTTGGAGCCCCGCAGTGGATGCAGAACTTGCCGGCGGGGGTCCGCTCTCTACACGCATGGCAGGTGATGAGCTCGGGCATGCTCACGCCGCCACCCCGCTCGCCTCGTCGATCCGCGCGAGCCACCGGGTCGCGCCGAGCTCCTCGTAGATCGTGCGTGCCTCGGCCAGCGACTCCGAATCCTCGCGCCGGCGCGCGCGCTCTGCAGCGCCTTAGCGAGCAGCGGCCGCGCGCCGACCGACCGCAGCAGCGAGATCGCCTCCTCCTCGTGGCGGACCGCCGCCTGGTCATCACCGTGACGGTGCGCGAGCTCGGCCTGCAGGCGGGCGCCCGCAGCGCGAAGCAGGGGGGTCGCCCGCGCGGGTGTGAGCGCGCCGATGAACGCCTCGAGCTGTGCGATCGGGACCTCGTCGCCGAGGGCGATCGCGGCCTCGACGCCCAGCGCGCAGGCCTCCTTTAGGGGGTCACCGCTCATCGCCTGTTCCCGTATGGCGCCATCGCTCAGACGCACCGCCTCGCCGGGCTCGCCGCGCTCGATCGCGTCCCGGGCCAGTACGCACTGCGCTACCACCCGCTGGTCGACGTACTTCGACTCGCGTCCCTCGATCGCCAGCGAGCGGCAGCGCTCGAACGTCTCCTTGTCGCCCCGGGCGGACGCCACCCATGCCATCGGCGACGCGGCGAGGAACGCAAACAGCTGCTCGGCCAGCAGCGCCGATCCGGCCGAGGCCGCCTCGTCCCAGCGGCCGAGCACCGTGAGCGGCCAGATCAGCTGGCCGAGCAGCCGGCGCTCGAGCGTGCGGTCTCCGCGTTCGCGGGCGCTGGCCACGCCGGCGTTGACCTCGTCGACTGCCAGCGCGAGCTGGTCCTCCTCGATCGCGATCTGGGCCACGTTCACCCGCGCGCGGAGCGCGACTGCGGGGGCTGCGTGCTCCTCCGCCATTGCCAGTGCGTGGCGAAGCACGGCCACCCCTTCCTCGCGGCGCCCAGCCATGATCAGGTAGACGCCGCGGGTCGTGAGCGCGTCGGCAAGCGCCGGCAACGCACGCTCGTTCTCGAGGACGCTGAGCGCCTCTTCGAGCAATCTGCCTCCCTCGTCGACGCCCCCTTCGAACACGTGGACCGCCGCGAGCGCTGCGAGCCCTTCGGCGTGCACGATCGGGTCCGTTTCGTCCGCTGCTGCGCGAAACGGCTCCAACAACGCTCGAGCCTCTTCGATCCGGCCCACGCTGCGGAGCAGGAACCCCAGAGTGACCGACGCCCCGCCTCCATGTGACCTGCCGGCGCTCCCGTACAGCGCGATCGCGCGCTCGAGCTCCTGCTCGGCCGCGGCGGCGTCGCCGCTCCGAAGCAGCGCGCGACCGGCCTGCTCGAGCAGGGCCGCGCGCCCGACGTCGTCATCTGCCAGCTCAGCGGCCTGCTCGAAATAGCTCTGTGCCTCGGGTCCGAGGGCGAGCGAGGCCGCCGCCTGCCCGGCGGCGGTGAGCCGCTCGCGCGCACGGGCGCGCAGCTCGGCGGTGTCCTGCGCCTCGGGGTCGGCCCGGATCGCCTCGACGTAGTGCGACGCGAGCACCTCGGCGATGTCCCGCGCCTCACCCGGCCAGCTCCGCTCGAGATGCTCCGCGGCGGCGACGTGCTTGGCCTTGCAAGCGCGGCGCGACAGGATGCCGTACGCGACGGTCCTCAGCAGGCCCTGGAGGAACACGTACTGACCGCGCTCCGGCGAGCGGGGATCGTCGTCGCGAGCGAGGATCTGCTTGGTCACCAGGCGGTCGAGGAGGCCGGCGATGTCCTCCTCAGGGCCGCCCGCAAGCGCGGCGGCATCTGCCGCCGTGAACGACTGCCCCAGAACGGAGGCGTCCTGGAGCAGCGAGCGCTCGACCGACGACAGGGAGTCCAGGCGCGACGCGACGAGCGCGTGCAGCGTCTCGGGCACCTCGAGGTCCGACACATCCCCGGCGACGACATAGCGGGCGCCGTCCTGCACCAGCACGCCTCGGTCCTGGAGCATCCGGATCGTTTCGACCGCGTACAGCGGGATCCCCTCGGCTCGCCCCACGATCTGTGCCACCAGCTCCTCCGGCAGGCCCGGCGCGAGACCGTCGAGAAGCTCGGCTATCGCCCGCGGCTCGAGCGACGCCAGCATCACCGGCTCCCAGCTCTGCCGGCGCTCGCGCAGCTCAGGCCGTCCGAGCGCGAGGATGAAGATCGGCGACTCGGCGCACCACTCGAGCAGATAGTCGATGAAGTCGAGCAGCCCGCTGTCGGCCCACTGGAGGTCCTCGAACGCGAGCGTCACCGGTTGCGTCTCGGCCATTCGTTCGAAGAACAGCCGCCACCCCGAGAACAGGTCGACGCGGTCGGCGTCGGGGCGCTCCTCCAGCCGCAGCAGGTGCGCGAGCCGGGGCTCGACCAGCCGCCGTTCGCGGTCGTCGGAGACGAATTCCTCGACGGTCGCCCTGAGCTTGTCTCTCGCCGTCTGTGGGTTTTCTTCCTCCTGGATCCTCGCCCGGGTTCGCACCATCTCGGCCAGTGCCCAGTACGCAACGCCCTCCCCATAGGAGAGGCAGCGGCCCTGGTGCCAGTAGCGGAGCTCCTGGATGCCGTCCGCGTACTTGAAGAACTCCCACAGCAGCCGGGACTTGCCCGAGCCGGCGTCGCCTACCACGGTCACCAGGCGAGTCCGTCGGTCGTGGGCGCTGGACTCCGAGGCGTCGATGATCGCCTGAAGCTCATGGTCGCGCCCCACGAACGGCGCCTCCAGGCCGGCGCTCCGACGTGCTCCGCCGACGCCGGCGACGACCCGGAGAGCGGACCAGGCGTGCACGGGCTGATCGCGTCCCTTGACCTGGTGCAGGCCAGCGTCGTCGTAGGCGATCGCGGCCTCGGTCGCGCGACGGGTGACGTCGTCGACGAGCACGGTTCCCGGCGCGGCGAGCGACTGCAGCCTCGACGCGGTGTTGACGGTGTCGCCGAGCACCATGCCCTCGGCCTCGGCCCCGACCTCGACCGCGGCCAGCCCGGTCAGCACGCCGGCGCGAACCCGCAGCTCCGGCATCCCGACCTCCTCGGCCAGGACGCTCACCGCCTCGGTCAGCGCGAGCGCTGCCCGAACGGCCCGCTCGGCATCGTCCTCGCGGGCGATCGGTGATCCCCACACAGCCATCACCGCGTCGCCGATGAACTTCTCAACCACGCCGCCGTAGCGTTCGATCAGCGCGCGGCAGCGATCGAAGTAGCGGCTGAGCAACTCGCGGACGGCGTCGGGGTCGCGGTGCTCGGAGAGGCTGGTGAACCCGACCAGATCGGCGAACAGCACCGAGACCAGACGCCGCTCCGAGACCGACGGCGGACTTGCCGCGGTCCTTTGCGACGCGCCGGTCTCGCCCGTGAGCGCCGATCCGCAGTCCCCGCAGAAGCGGTCGCCCGGCTCGTTCGCGGCGCCGCACTGGGGGCATTGGAGATCGAGCGTGGCGCCGCATTGAGAGCAGAACCGCCGGCCCGGCCGGTTCTCCGCTCCACACGCTGCGCACTGGGTCTGGTTCATCGGGCGAGGTTCCTCGTCTGCCGTCCGCCGGCGGTCGCGGTCGGTCGGCGCTCGGGAAGGTCCACCACGCCCCGGCGCACGACCTCGCGCGCCAGCGCAACGCGCCGCCGCCGTTCACCCTCGCCGATCCCGAACTTGTCGTAGAGGTTCAGCAGGTGCTGCTTGACGGCGGCGTCCGTGACGTCCAGCGATTGGGCCATCTCGCGCACCGACGCCGGTTCCACGAACAGCTCCGTGCTTGCCGCCGGTCCGCACAGCGCCCGGAGCACATCGCGCTCGCGCCGTGTGATCTCCGGTATGAACCCCGCCTCCGATATCTGGCCCACCTCCCCACTCAAGGGATCACCCCGTCCCAGCCCCGGCACCTTACCAAAAGGCAAGGCGGGATCTAAGGGGGGTTACGAGTCCGAGGGTGCGCGCGCGACCCGGTACCGCCGCGCCTGCGGCGCTCGGGCCCCGGGCCGTTCGAGCTGAACCACACCGCCTCGACGATTGCAGCGCCGAGAGCAATTGGGCTCTAGACTCAGATCCTCGTCTCGGGGCGTGGCGCAGCCCGGTAGCGCGCATCGTTTGGGGCGATGAGGTCCCCGGTTCGAATCCGGGCGCCCCGATCTATCTACATCCACTCCCACTCCACCGCCGGCACCACCTCTCCCGGCTCCCATCCATCTACAGTCTCCCGCGAGCCCCCGTAGCTCAGTGGACAGAGCGCCGGACTTCTAATCCGATGGTCGCAGGTTCGAATCCTGCCGGGGGCGTGGGAAAGCGCTGGAAAACCGGCGCACATGGGCAGACCGCGCCCACCGCGAGGGCTTTGTGTCCCCAACTTTGTCCCTGGTCGGTGCACGACAGGCCGCGGGCGATCGCGTTCGTGGCAAACGGACGGCGCCGTCGCGAGCGCTCGGACGAGCGAAACGTCGCCGATCCGATCGCGCTGGTCGTGGCGGAGCCGACGATGGCATTCGGGGATTGCGATCGTCCGCCATGCCGGCGCCGAGTGTTGCTGGCACGCGATTGCGAGAGCGACTCTGTGGGGTCAGATCGCGATGAAAGCGCAAGCCACGCGACCCGAGTTCCGCGCGGAGCGGGACTGGGGCAGACGCTGGTCTGGATGCCCGTCGGAGCTTGAAACTAGGTCTCGCCGCTATCGGTGCCTGCGTCGACCGCTGCATCGCAGAGTGTCGAAAGTACTCGAGGCGTCTCCTTAGCGGTCGATGAGAGTGCTGCTATCTGCCGTCCCGCTTTGGCGAACGGCAGGGCCAGCGCCCTCGAGCGCCCCAGCCCCGCTCTTACCCTTTGCACGGTGTCCGACGACCCAGCTTTGGAGCCGCACATCTCGGACGATGCCCACTCAACGACTCAGGTCGTCGGCGCGCCGGAGTATCGCTCTACCAAGGGTTGGCTCCTGTAGTTGCGTGCGGAACCGGTATGGAGGTCCCCGACCGCCGTACACTCCCCTGCCGACGAGCACGAGACGGCGTCTAGCTCGCTGCTGACTTGGTGCGCCGGTAGGTCGATTGGCGTGACGATCCAGTTGCGGCCATTCCACTGCTCGGCTGCCGCAAAGTGCTCAAAATTCGCGCCGTACAGGGGGGTGTGACCCACTGCGGCACAGTTGGTCGCTGACGGACACGAGATGGCGTCTAGCGCAGCGGCTGCTCCGGATCCGCTCGGGCTCTGCATCATTGTCCAGCTACGGCCATTCCAGCGCTCGATCAAAGGCTTGTTTCTGGGAATGGCCTCCCCGACGGCGAAGCACGTAGAACGCGACGGGCAGCTGACCGAGTCGAGATAGTTCTGAATTGCGCCAGGGAGGTTGGGGGGGCGCTGAATGGACCAGCTGCGACCGTTCCAGTGCTCAGCGAACGTCCGGCTGATGGAACCGAGGGCATCAGTGAAGTACGTGCCCACAGCAATGCAATCCGTGGCCGAGACACATGAGACAGATGCCAGTCCGGTCAGATATCGGCTGGGTGTGGGAGCAAGCGCGACGTGCCACGTCCGTCCGTTCCAACGTCCAACCAGCGGCTGGGCAAACCCATGCGGGAAATAACCACCTATTCCCAGGCAGGCTGTCGCCTTCGGACAGGAGAGTGAATCCAACCCGGAATACGGCCCCGGCACCGATCGGACGACGCCCACCGAGACCCACCGACTGCCGTTCCAGCGCTCGAAGTGCGAGCCTCCAACCGCAAGGCATGAGGTATCCGACAGGCACGAGATACCGGCAGCTCCTGACAGCCGCGGCGCCCTAAGTGCTGTCCACCGCACGCCTCTCCATACCTCGCTCAGGGATTGGTCACTGGAGCTGTTGGATCCTAGGGCAACGCATTCGCTCACCGATGGGCAAGCAACCGCGTTGAGCTGCGTATCACCTCTCGCGCTTGGGACAGCTTCGCGCGTCCAGATCCCGTTCCCGTAGCCGACAAACGTGGCTGTCATAGCGGTCGAGGTGTAGTTGATCTTCACCCTCGGCGGCGTGCCGGGGCTGCACTTCACCGGAATCGTCGTTCCGTCCGGAACGCCGGCAAAGGTGCCGGCCACCGATCCCGTCGTGGTGATCAACTCAGCCACGTCACCGAGGTTGAGCGTCGGACACGGAACACCCGCCGACCCAAGGCTCAGCGAGGCGCCGCCGAGGTTGACGGCGCCTGTGGCACTCAACTGCGAGAAGTCACTGCCAGCGGCCGTCCCTGACGAAACGATACCCATGGTCACGGTACTTGTAGAGTCGAGCGTCACACCACCATCGATCCCGAGCTGCGCAACGTGGCTAGTGGGGCTGTTTGCAAGGTCAAGGTCCGCCCCAGTTGACGTCAACGGGCCAACCCTAAAAGCCGTTCCGCCGCCGTACAAGGGGTCCAATACCACGCCATCGCTCAGGTTCACAGCATTGCCGTCCGTCGCGTTCAACCTGCCGCCGAATTGAACGACGCCATCGCCGCTAAGCGTCACCGGCCCGGCCTCCACATCGCTTCGCAGCAGCAGTATCCCGGAGCTGAGGAAGTTGATTCCAAGGGTGTCCGCGCTGCCCGTAACCGGCCCGCTTAGCTGCACGAGTTGCTTTCGCGCGCCCCCAGTTATCGACCAGGTCTGGGACGCGCCGAGCGTGATGGGCAACTGGATGAGTGTCGCTGCGCCTGCGTCGCTGAGAGATGGCGCCGCGGTGAGGCCCCCGCTGCCCAGCGTGATGGCGCTCCCGCCCATGTGGTACCCAACCCCGTCGTCGATCGAGATCGCGGTGGCGCTGAGACCGGATACGTTGTTGACATTAAGGTAGTTACATGGGCAGCCCGTAAGGGCGCGGAACGTGAGTGTCCCAACCGAGCCGCTAGGTGCCGTGCCGCCGACCCAGTTGCTGCCGTTCGACCAAGCGTTGCTATTCGAGTTGGTCCACGTAAAGTCGGTGAGGGCGTATGCGGGACGGATACCGCTAAGCAAGCCTCCAAGCGCGACAACGCAGACAAGCGCTGGAACCCGGAGTCGGCCGCGCACCCACCGCATCACCGCCCACCGTGCCACCGCCGTGCGCGTGGTAACCCAAGTCCGAGCGCGCCATATCCAGACGCCAGACGCTCGCGTGAGCGACCCAGCCAGCCCGGAAATGCAACGCAATGCCCGCATTACGGTCCCTTCGCCGCTGGCGACGACGCCAGCAAATCTACATGTGTTGGCGAGCTTGCGGGACATTTCTTTCGAACCTCTGGCATGAGCGCCGGGTCGTGTTGACCGATCAGGGATGCCGGAGGCCGTCGAGGGAGCAGCTGGATACGGGTCGGGAGTACTGCAACCGCCCGAACGCGGGGGTCGTGCGAGCTCCATTCAGCCCACGCGCTGCAGCTCCGGACGAGAGGCAGCCGCCCGTCACGCCGGTCGCCGGACAGCTCCTCTGCAGCGTAGGAGAAATACCGTGCGGCGAGGGAAGCAGGTCCAAGCCGGGGGGTCGCCGCGCGACCCGCTGTTCGCCACGAGCCGGTGCGCCCGCTGCTTTTGCTTTTGAGTCTGACTCGGTGATGTCGTCCCTTGCGCAATCGCGTGCCAGCAACACTCGGCGCCGGCATGGCGGACGATCGCAATCCCCGAGTGCGATCGTCGGCTCCGCCACGACCGGCGCGATCGGATCGGCGACCCACCGCTTGTCGGGCGGCGTCGCCCCCGGGAGTGTGATCCGGCCGCGGAGGGGCGCACGCGGCGATGCCGGCGTGGCTGGCACAGCGACAGCGGGGCTGCTGGCTGCTCAGCTGGTCTCGCGGAGCTTGGTCGCGAACTGTGCTGGCGTGAGGATCGGCAGGTCGTCGCTCAGGACGAGCAGGTCCTGGTCGCCGGTGACCAGATACGCACGGCGGTTGATCGCAAGTGCGAGGAGGTAGTCGTCGTCGGGGTCGCGGGAGCCGACCGGTGGTGGGCTTGCTGGATCCTCGGCGAGGCTGCCGTGAGCGCGGACCCAGTTGGCGAAGGCGGCGGCTTTCTCTGGAGGGATCCGCTTGCGCAGCTTGGGATAGGCGAGCGTTAGCTTGAGCTCCGCGACGAGCAACTCAGAGACGACAAGCTCGAACTGGCCGTCGCGGCTAGCACGCAGGATCTCGGCCGACGACCCCTTGGCGGACAGTACCCCTGAGATCAGGACGTTGACATCAACGACCGCGCGCACCAGATGCCCGTCGGCGAGGCCGCGTCGCGTGTTGCGCTTCCACGGCGAGCTCGGACGCGTTGGCTTCGGACATCGTCGCGTTTGCCCACAGCTCGTCGAGAACGTCGAGCTTGAGATCGCGGCGCAGAGATTCCTCGATCACGGCGCTGTCCGAGACGCCGGTACGCGCTGCGCGAATCTTGACCCACTTCAGAACGTCTTCGTCGATCGTGAGCGTCGTACGCACCTTGGACACAAAAGCGCATCTTACCATCACGATGCGGTGATGCGCCGATGAGAACGGTCAATCGTCGTCCATAGGAGGACGTCATGGAATCCACACCGTTGCTGGACTGCGCCGGGCGGCGCCGTTCGCCAGCGACAACGTCAAGCTTTCACCAAGGGCTCTCGCCCGGGAACAAAGGTCTCCGGTATCCCCCTGACCCGCCGACGGTCGAGGAGATCGTCGCGGTGATGCGCGCCGCCGGCGATAGCCCGGAGGGCGTGCGGTTGCGCGGGATCATCGTGGTGCTTTGGCGGGCCGGGCTGCGGATCAGCGAGGCACTCGCCCTCAATGAGACGGACCTCGACCCAGGCCATGGCTCGCTCGTCGTCCGCCACGGCAAGGGCGATAAACGGCGGGAGGTCGGGATGGACCGTTGGGCGTGGACGCACCTCCAGCCGTGGCTCGAGCTCAGGAGGGCACTGCCGGTCGGGCGACTGTTCTGTGTGGTGCGCGGCCCGACACGGGGACGGCCGTGCGCATCGGCAGGTATCCGCGCGTAACTGCATCACACCGCGGCAGCAGCCGAGTGCGGCGCCGGTTCGCGCCGCACCAACTCCGGCATGTGCACGCGGTCGAGATGTCACGCGAAGGGATCTCGCTGCTCGTCATCCAGAGACAGCTCGGGCATGCCGACCTAGCGATCACGTCCCGGTACCGGCGTGGGATCGACAACACCGAGATCATTGCCGCAGTTCACGAGCGGCCTGCTCCGATGATCCCGGCCGACCCACGCCCGCCGCGTCGCCACTGAGCCCCCCTCAGGCAGCCGCGCCGACACAGAGGAGCCGAACGTATGTGGCCGCGCTTCCAGCGCGGCCACCCGCTTCTCCCCGATGGCAAGACCCACAGGCAAGCAGCAGCAGCGAACGCAGCCAGT
Organism: uncultured Solirubrobacterales bacterium; assembly: GCA_963704385.1. Lineage (GTDB taxonomy): Bacteria > Actinomycetota > Thermoleophilia > Solirubrobacterales > Solirubrobacteraceae > Palsa-465. The sequence continues at coordinate 462,720 of OY969904.1, read as the reverse complement.
ACCGCGACAACTCGCCAATCCGATCGCGCGCCATGGAGCCGATAGCGGACGAATGCGATCGTGCGCCCGGGCGCGCCTCCTGCATGTAGCGGGTTCCCGTCGGGAGGATCGACATGGCCGCTTGACGCCTGGAGCGGCAGTCTGGTCAAGACTGCCCCGATGGCGACGGAGCAGGAGTCTGGTCGGTGCGCGGGAGACTCGTGCTGGTCGATCAAGACGTAAGCCTCGCGCGGAATCCTCGCGGCCACCTCGGGGCCGCGGTCCTGCGTTAGGGAAAGAGTGAAGCCGGCTACCCAGCGTTGCCAATTCGCCTCCCCCAGCAGGCGTGTAGCAGCTCCCTGAGGAGCAAGACAGTGGGATCGGCGAGCGCGGTCGTCATCACATCGAGTTCGCGTCGATAGGACTCGACAGCGCCGCCGCCGCCAAGCTCGTTGATGACCGGCAGCGTCAGGATCCACCACCGCGCCCACGGTGATCCTCCCCGGACCATCTCAGTTCGCGCTTCGTGCCGGATGTCCTCGAGACCGCATCGCTCAAACAGCACCGGCAGCTTGCGCCCGAACGCCTTGTCGTAACCACGCACGGTCCACCAATCGCCGTCCCGCCATGCGTCGTCGTAGTCGGCATAGAGCGGGTGCGTGGGATCGATTGGCGCCGGTATACCCCAGTCGGCGTCCTCATCTATCAGCCAGCCACCGGGACGGAGGCACTTCGTCATCTGGGTGATCGCCACATCCTGCCTTCCCGCGAGCCAAAACAGCATCAGGCGCGAGCAGACGAGATCGAACGAACCAAGGCCGAGGACTTCGAGCGGATCCTCGAGGATGTTGTGCCCAATCACCTCGAGGTTCGGGACATCAAGTCGCTCCAGATAGCGAGTGTCGACGTCAGTCGCCACCACGTGTCCGGTCGGCCCGACCTGCTCGGCAAGCCAGACGGCCATCGAGCCACGTCCTGCCCCAACCTCGAGACAGCGCCAACCCGGCCGAACCAGCTCGCGCCGGCGACGGGAAAGAGGATCAAAGAGCTCCTCCAAAAGGCTCAGCCGTTCATCCTCCGCCGCCTCGCGACCCGCCGCGGCGAGCCGGTAGCCCAGCTCGACCTCCGACCCGTTCGCGCCCTCAAAGGTGGCCCCCGAGTCCGCCACGCTGACAAGGTAGCCCCACAGCTCGCGCGGCGCAAGCCACCCTTTCGACCATCGCGCCATCGGATCGGGCAGCGGCAGACGCCGTCTGAGACACCTGCTTTCACGAATCCTCAGCTGTGTCAACGGGCACGAACGCCGAGCCGGCGACTTCTGCTTCGGCCTGACGCGCGAGCAGGAGTCAGTCGATAGATCCCCGAGCGGCGACTGAGATGCAGAAGCGTGACGACATCCCAGACAGCGGCGAATCTCGGCCATCGCACCTGCCTGAACTTGCTCCGGTCTAGCGGACTGCATTTCACGGACTGCATTTCACACAGCTGTGACCGGTTAGCTCCCGATTGCGGGGCTTTAGCCTGAAGCGGCGAACTCTTGCCGGTTCTGACCCAGCCAACTCAGGAGTTACTGTCCAGGCCGGTAGCCGCGGGCGAGGCGCTATCGGTTAGCCTCGGACGCGCCAGGTGCTCACGGGCAGTCGCGTCGGCGAGTCGGGCGACGTCTTCGTGCGCGCTGACCGCGGCCACGAACGCTCGCCGAGTGATCGCCCAGAGGTGCACGTCGGTGACGGCTCGCACCGTCGCCGTGCGAGGGATGTCGAGCAGCAGCGCGATCTCGCCGAAGGCACTGCCGGGGCCCTGGCGTCGGCCGTCTTCCTCGATCTGTACGAAGCCGTCGTCGATCACATAGAACTTGTTCCCGACCTCCCCCGCGGTGACAACAGCCGTACCGGCGGGAACCGCGACGGATTCCGCTCCTCGCACGAGCCGCTCCAGGCGCGGGAGCGGCAGCGGAGCGAGGAAGCTCACGCCATGCAACAGCTCCCGTACGCGTGAGGCTTCCTCCTGGCCGGTGTCCAGCCGCGCCATCGTTCTGGAGGCGCCGACTGCCAGCAGCCCGAAGGCGGTGCTCGTCGCCGCCAAGCTTCCCGGCGTGCCAAGCGCGTGGATCAGCGCCGGCGCGATGAGGGCGCCGAGGCCGGCGGCGCCGGAATAGGCGATCTCCGAGAGCGCGTAGATGCGTCCCGCCACGGCATCGTCGGCTAGCCGCGGGACTAATGCCATGAAGCCGACCTCGACCAATGCCATACCTATGCCCGCCGGCAGCATTGCCAGCAGGGCGACCGCGACCCCGTCGACGCCACAGACGCCGACCCCCACGGCGAAGCTGACGCAGCCCACCAGAAGGGCGAGCCCATAGCCCCGCCTCCGAACGAGCGCGAGCAGGATGGCGCTGGCGAGCACACCGCCGATTCCCCAGACGAGGTAGAGCTCGCCGGGCCCGCCGTTGCCCATGTGGAGGTGCCCGATCGCCAGAGCGGGAATCTGAACCTCGACCGCGCCCTCGACGATCAGGAGCCCCGCCAACAGGGCGAACGCAGTGCGCAGGGATGGGGTATGCCGGAGCGTCCGAAACCCGGCGAGAGCCTCCGCCAGCCCGGCTGTTTCCGCCTCAGGCTCGTCCGTCTCGGTCGCCGTGACCCACGGAAGGCGGAGAGCCAGGAACGCGGCGATTGCGAACAGGCCGGCGGCAGTACCGGTCACGGCGCCGGCGCCGAGGACTCCTATCGCTGCAGCGCCCGCTCCGCCGCCGAGCAGGAAACCGCCGTTGTCGATCGCGCCCCAGGCCGCAGTGGCTCGTGTCAGCTCCTCCGGCGTTTTTGCGAGCGCCGGGAGCAGAGCCTCGAGCGCAGGCCTGGGCGCGGTGGCTGCGGCGCCGGTGGCAGCGGCGAGCACGATGATCGGCCCTAGGCTCCCGTGGGCCGTCATAATCGCGGCGGTGGCGCCCAGGCACACGGCCTGAAGCGCACACGCCCCGGCAACGACCGTGGCTCGCCCGATCCGGTCGATCAGCCATCCCGCCACCGGCGCCGCGAGGGTCGCCGGCAAAAGGCGCGCCGCGACCACGAGGCCCACGGCCGCGGCGCCCGAGCGGTCGAACGCGTAGACCGCGATGGCGACTGAGAACGCCCAACCCGCGGTGCACGCAAGCAGCCAGGTGGCCAGGAGAGTCCCCCGAGAACCCCTCACAAGGCGGAAGGCGGACGTGTTCACGGCGCCAGCTTCACGTGCCCAATCGAGGATTGCAAGGGTGGGGGCAAGCGGTTACGGTCGTCGAGCCCGAACCATGAAGTGGGGTGCAGCCATCGAGATCGTCGATACAACACAGCCCAGCCCGCGGGGGTATCTGGACCAGCCGACGCGTTCTCCGTGGCTGGCTCAGGTGACCTGCGATGTTCCGTCGCAGCCGCTGGACGCAGATCACGCCTCGGACGTGGTGGTGGTGGGCGCGGGAATAGCGGGGGTCGCCACGACCTTCTTCATTCTCAGGAACACCAACAAGAGCGTGTTGCTCGTCGAGCGCGACAGGGTCGCGCGTGGCGCGACAGCAACTAATGCCGGGCAACTCACAACGTACTTCGAGCGTCCGCTCGCGAGCATCGCGGATGAGTTCGGGGCCGAGCAGGCGGTCGATGCCCAGCGTGAATTCGACTGCGCCCATGACCTCTTGGACCTGATCGTGGACGAAGCAGGAGCGTCGGTCCGCGTCGAGCGCTTCACAGGCCACATGGGAATGTTCACCATCAATCACCTCCAGGTCCACCTGCGCAACAACCTAATTCGCCGACGGGGCGGGTGGCGTGTGGGGGAATGCGTCATCGCCGAGGATGCGGAGTTCCTGCGGGAGATCCCGGCAGAGTTCGACGGCCTGTACGAGGTGGTGCCCCGGGCGCACGTGCGCGAGCGCCTGGAGATCGATGACGACCGGTACTGCGCCGTCCTTTCCGATCTCGCGGGCTGCGCGAACAGCTGCCTGCTTTCAGTGCAGGTGCTCGCCTTCCTCCTGGATCGCTACCCCGACCGGTTGCGGTTCGTCGATCACACTCCCGTCACGACTGTCACACTCGCCGAGGGTCGGCCGTATGTGCGCGCCGGCAGCCACCACGTCACCGCCAGCCACCTGGTGCTCTGCACCAATGGCTTCGTCGACCATGTCGTCCGGGATGCCTCGGGATCGCCGATCCGGCTAGCGCCCGATCAGGAGATCACTGGGCTTGTCGGCCACATGATTGCATTTGTCGAGGACGAGCCACTTGAGCCGGCGGCGAAGAGCTACATCCGTAACGAGACGGTCGGCGGTGAGACAGCATACGTCTATGTGACTCGGCGGACGTACGACAGAACCGATGACATGGTGACGCTCACCTGCATGGGCGGCCCAGAGATTCCCGTTGACCCGCGGACGTGGGATCCACACATTGCCTTCCCGGGAGAGCTGACCACCGAGATGGACCGCGACGTGCGGCCGCTCGCTAGCTCGTTACGACCGCCTGGGCGGCCCTACGACTTCCACTGGCATGGTCTGATGGGGTACAACGACAGCGGGATTCGGGTTGTTGGAGCTCATCCGCGCCATCCCGGCCTGCTGTACAACCTCGGCTGCAACGGGGTTGGCTTCCTCCCATCGATCTTCGGAGGCCATCGGGTGTCGCAACTGCTCGCTGGCCTCACATTGCCTCCCAGCGTCTTCGATCCGCGGCCTTCGTAGCGAACTTAGATAAGTCACCACCGCCGGAGAGACGCGAGCGCCCATCCGGTGCGTGCACACCCGCGGGAACAGCATCACCGTCTGCTCGCTGGTCGGCGTCGGTCGCAGCTCCGGCAACTACCTGGTCCAACGCCGGTCGCGCCGCCTGAGCGAGACCTATGACGCGCGTCAACGCCAGACCTAATAGTCATACTCAGAACTCGCTGGTAGCTGGGACGCAACGCCTACTTTCGCAAGCACGCCTAGCACAGCAGCCTCGACTAGATACGTGCGCATGATGCCCTTCGCGACCACTGGACGCCGCCTGATCGTGTACGCCATCAAGACCCCTGACATCGGAAGATCTCCGAACCCCCACGAGGAAGTAGTACCGGCTCGACGCCCGACGGAAAGTGGAGCCTTCGGGCATAGGCGCAGAGGAGCCGCTCAGCTCGGCAGACACCCGGCTCCACATAGGTGGAGTAGCCGCGGCGGTCGTCGACGCTGCAGTCGCGCGCGGAACTCCGCAATGCGCGACAACCGACGTCAGGCTGTCACTACCTGCATCCACGAACGACCAGTCGCGTCGAGCTTCGTGGCGCCGGCGATCTAACTTCCGCTTCAGCCTCGCGACCGGCGAGAGCGGCAGCGTCGCGCTCAGACCGGTTTGGCGACGATGCAGAAGCCGACGCGACCCGGCCACAGCAAGCTCTCGCTACTCGGATCGACGGGATCGAAGAAGGCCATTAGGCGAGCCCAGGTCGGGCTTTACCTAGGCACGGACGTGCGAAGGAGGCTCGCGTCCACGGTCGAGCTTTCCGCGCAAACGAGGGCAGCCCGCGTGGAGTCCGAGGTACGCCAACGGAGGGGAAAGCGGGTCTCGCTGGGGAGGCTCAGCGAACATCGGCTGAAGCTGCACACAGTGTTGGAAATCGATCATTGGGGGAGGCTGGCCCACAACGCCGGCCTATCGCAACCTTGGGCGAGGCCGTGCGTTTGAACTAGTACTTCGACGTGGTCGGCGCCGGCCCCCAAAGGAGGGCCTTCGATGCGTAGAGTTGCTCCCCTAACTGTCCTAGTGTTCCTAGCCGTGGCGCTGATTTGCGTCCCGTTGGCGGCGGGCAAGCCTGTCGTGCTGAAGCTGAAGTGGCGCCCAGTGGCCGGCGTGGACCTCTCCGAGGACGCCGTAGCCGTTAACGATCGATATCTAGCGATACTCGATCCATTCGACGGTCGACTGACATTGCTTGACGAGCGGGCCCATACGCGGAAGCTGCTCGTTCCACCGAGCTGCGAATCGCCTCCCAGCTACAACCCCGATGCCGCTGGTCTTCCGGTGACTGGCTTTATGTTCGGCGGTCCGTGGCTCATGGCCGGTTGCGGCCTATACAACCTAAGCATCGGAAAATGGACGCCCTTTCAACTCTCATCGCAATGCGTCGGCGCCTGCACGGTAGTTGGGATCGGTCGCTATTGGGCGAAGATCGGGAGCGACAATGGAAGGCCGGCGGATAACTACAGTTACTACCTGCAAAACCTCTCGACCGGGCAATTTGTGGGCGATCCCGCGAGCCCGGGAGCCACCACCTACGATGACCTAAACGCACCGTCAGGGTCGAGTCCGCTGTGCCCGCCGCTGCGTTATCCGACCGCCTCCGGCCCGCGCGGAATTCCGATACTCGGATCGCTGAGATTTTACGGACCGCCCTCGCAACAGTTTGCCCTTATCTCAGGAAACGACAGCGCGGGGACCCCGGCCTATCGCCTAAACCGCTGTCACTCCAGCCTGAACCTAAACCTTCCCGGTGATGCGTACGACGGGGACGCACCGATTGCGAGCTCTAGCGCGGTCGTGGTCGCGAGCCCGGATGGAATTACGCTATCCGGATGGCTTCTACCAAGCCTCCGGCGATTCACGCTCCAGCCTGACCGCGGCACCAACGAGCCTGTTGCCCTCACCAAGCGCACCATCTACGTCAGGGTTCAGGGTAGTAATCGCCTTTGGTCAGCGCCGCTTCCCACGGCGTCGCAGATTCGCGCCTGTGCTCGATATCAGCGCATGCCACGACGGCTTTCACGGCAGCGTGATACTCAAGCGAATCCTTGCCGCTACAACACAACTCGCGCCGCACTGGGTCGATAAAAAAGGTGCGCAGCTGGGGCGTCGATGTGTGCCGCTCAGGTGGCGTCGGTGAGCGAGCTCGCTCGTGAGGGTCGCGGAGGCGGGCGATCAGCGCCAGTCGCTCAGCGCGGGTATTCAGTCCCACCGCCAGAAAGAGGGCCCGCCACCGTCCGCCCGCGACCGCCGGGACCGCCCACACCAACGGATCGGCGATCCGGCCCGTCAGATACAGCCAACCAAGCAGCGACCGCAGCCCGCACGTCACCGTCCGCGCCGCCGCCACGCCGCGTTTCGGACACTCGGCCGCCAAGAACAGGCTCACATCAGCGCCGCTCAGCCGCTCGAGCCCGCCAAGCTCGGCGCCCACCCGGCTCGTCAAGAACAGCCGTGCGGCCGGCCCGTAATGCTCGACCGTGCCCTCGGTCAAACCGCGCTCATCCAGCAGATAGCGACCGAAATCAGCCACAAGCCGCTCGAGCGGACCATCCACCGTCGACGCCGACAACGGCACCACCCCCAACTCGCGCAGGTACTCCAGCGGCAGCGTCGTGCTCCGCGCCGACACCCACGAGGAGTAGCCAGCCGCTCTCCGCGCCGCCAAGAACGCCTCCAGCCGAGCTGGCGTCAGCTCGCCGGGCGAGAACCCTTCACACTCGAGCCAGCGGCTCAACAGCTCGAGCTGCCACAACCGGTGAGCGATCGTCCACCGCGAATAACCGCGAGCCGCCAGCCACGCCCCGTACCCCGTCGCATACCGAGCCAGCGGTCCGGAAGCCACTGGCACCCAGCACCGTGAAGCCATCAACGCCTCCCGTCAAATCGAAGAACCCGAAGACGGAAAACCTCCACGAAGCCAGGACGATTATGTGCTGCAGCTCACCGCCCTAAACCACGCTGAGCAGGGACAAAACACCACCACCAGCGCCCCCAGCGCATAACCAGCCACAGCGCCTAAGAGCGGCACTCTCGCGACGGCACTGCCAAGCCCGTGAAGCTTCCGCTTTCGGACGAGCGGAGAAGTCGGCGCTAGGCCGGCGGGACGCTTGAGACCAGGCAAAGGCGCCCGACCCGACTGGCCCAGCCTGCTGCTTCGGATAATCCAAGGACCGCGCGTTAAAACCAGCCACGCCATGGCTGCGTGCGGATCAACATCCGCGGATCCCGTTTCGGTCACCAGCTCGGCCGAGGAGGAACGTCGCGGCCAGACTCAACGTGCGGCGAGGCCGTCAAACCCGCCAGCACGGCATGGGGTAAGGTCCGGGAGGCTGAGATAGATCACGCGCCGACGGTCCAGTAGGGCCAACGCTCGAGCGTGGCGGAGCCCAGCCGCTCATAGACGCCGTAGCCCGCGTCGGACGACTGCAGCCAAGCGAACTCGGCCTCGCCCTCAAAGCCGATGCGGGCGGCGTGCGCGGTGATCGCGGCGCCGTAGCCACGACGGCGGTGCGCCTCGGGCGTCACCACGTTGAACAGGCCGATGGCCGGCCCGGCGCTGACGGACATCGCCGTGACGAGCAGCACGTCACCGAGCGTCCCGATCGAGCCATGGACGTTCGCGCGCGCGAGCACGTTGGGAGTGATGAGCTGGGCGAGCAGCGCGGGCGGGACGCCGAAGCCGGGCCCGGCGAGCGCGCAATGCAGTCCAACCTCCTCGGGCGCAAGTTCCCCCAGGAGCAGGCCGCACCGGTCCCGATACCGGCATTGATGTCGCCATGAGCGGGATGTCCGGCTGGACGGTCATCCCGTACGCGTCGGCGAGCTCGGCACCGAGCGTCCCGCCACCGGGGCGGACTTGGAGGGAGAACGGCACGCCCTCCTCCGCCACGGCCGCCAAGCCGCGATCGATCGCCTCTCGGCCCGCTTCGGCCGAGACCGCCCACACCCCGTTCATCGAGGCGATTGGCATTCCGGTAACGAGCGACCAGACGCCGGCCTCTTGGAGAGACCAGCCTATCTCGAGGCCGTCAGCCAATGCCGCCCAAGTGGGGCCGACCGCAGCGGCAACACGGTCGCCGTCACGCGGCGATCGGTCCGTGGGATTCGGTCACAGCGCTGATTCTCGCAAAATGCACATGCCGCACCTTGCACAGGCAGTCACAGTGGGGCGCCCAGCTTCTTGAGCAGCGCACGAGCCTGAGCGGCGTAAGGACGGTCACACTTTGCTTCGAATAGCTCAAGCGCCCTGCTTGCCTCAACCGTCGCTTCCTTGCGGCGGCCGAGATTCTCCAGCACGGACGAGAGCGTCAGGACGGCTTCTCCCTGCACGAACGTGAAGTCCGTCAGAAAAGCGCTGTCTACCGCTTTTCGTGCCCATCGCTCGGCTGTTTGGTCCTCACCATCGGCGAGGGCGAGCCTCGCCCGGACGGCGTGTGTGATCGCAAAGTTGATGACGTCCTCTTGGCCACCGGTCTGCTCGCATAGCTCAATCGCCGAGCGCGCCGCCGCCGGGTTGCCCACCATCTCCTCAACGCTGGCAAGCATGGCCAGCGTCGTCGAGCGAAAGCCGCGGTCACCTACTCGCTTGAAAAGTGCGTCTGAGCGCAGCAGCAGCTCACGTGCGCGATCTGGGCGCCCTGCCAGGAGTTCAAGCCTCGCCAGGAGCTGATCCGAGCCACCAACCATCACATACCCGCCAAGCGCCCCAAACTGGTCCCTCGCGTGGCTCGTGATCGCGAGAGCTTCGTCCAAGTCGCCGAGCAGCCGAGCGAGCTCACCTCGCAGTAAGGTCACCGAAGCGGCGAGGAACGGTCCCGTCTCCTGGTCGCGCTCGAGTGCCTCGAGCTCGCGGGCCACGGTGCCCGCATCGAAGGGTCCCCACATCAGCGCGGCGACCTGCCACCCGAGAGCGCGGGCTCGCAGGCCGTTGTCCCCGGCACGGGCAGCGTGATCGGCGGCCAGGCGCAGCTCCGCGGCCGCCGGGCGGGCCTGACTCACGGCCCAGTGCGCCCAGAATGCGGCCATGTGGGCCTTCGCGAGCCCGCGCTCGTCTCCGCGCGCGGCAAGCTGCCGGAGCATCCCCGGAAGCACTGATTGAATTTGCTGCCCTACACCGTCAGGACGGGCGTTGTTCACCCATTCGAGTCGGGTCAGCCCGGCATCCAGAGCCGTCTCGGAATTTTGCTCGCCCGCGGAAAGAAGCTCATCCGCCCGGGAGAGCTCGCCAGCCACAATCAGCTCCTCGGCAAGCTCGACCCCCACCCTAACTCGAAGCCCGTCGCCCTCGGGAGCGACGGCGTACGCGCGTTCGAGCAGGTTCCCAGCCGCGGCGAGGTCGCTCCGATGTCGCGCCCGCAGGCCAGCCGTGAACAGGTGCTCGGCCGCCCGCCGCGCGAGCTCCGGCTCGATGTTGCGTCCCAGCTCCTGGGTGTAGCGGACAGCCTGCTCCAGATGCCACCCTGCAATCTCGTCAACTTCACTCAACCCTGTGGCGTGCTGCTCCAGCCACAGCGCGAACCGCTCGTGCAGCTCCGCACGCATGGCCTTCGGCAAACCGTCATAGGCCGCGTCCCGGATCAGCAGGTGACGAAACCGAAACGCATCATCGCCTGCCAACTGCGAGGGATGCGGACGGATCAGCTCCTTACGCACCAGCCCCGCCAACCGCGACTCCACCTCCGCCGCCAAACGCTCGCTCGCCAGCGCCCGGACCGCGAGACGGTGAAACACCTCGCCTTCCACGGCGCCGCGCTCCAGCAGCTCGCGCTCCTCGACCGCCAATCGCTCCAGACGCGCCGCCAGCAGCGCCTGGACGGTCGGCGGAACCTCGACGATGCCGCGCTCCCGCGCGAGTGTGGTGATCTCCTCGAGAAAGAGCGGATTACCTTCGCTGGCTGCGATCACCCGCGCTCGCGCTTCCGCATCCAAGCCGTCGCCGAGTTGATCGAGGAGCGTCTCAGACTCCGCAACCCCGAGCGGTTCGAGCAGGACAGTCGCTGCGTTCAGCTTCCCTCCTGCCCATCCGGGCCGCTCCTCGAGCAGTTCGGGCCGCGCCGTGCACAGCAGCAGAATCGGCGCACCCCGAGACAGGTCGGCGACGTGGTCGAGCAGGTCGAACAGCATCGGCTCCGCCCACTGAAGATCGTCAAGGTGCAAGACCATCGGCCGCTCGGAAGCGAGCGACTCAAGTAACCGCCGTACCTCCCAGAACAGCTCCTCAGGCGTCGCCGAGCCTCCGCTGCTCAGCAGCTCCAGCACACGGTTTGCCGGCTCTCCCACGGGCAACAGCGCCTCGACCAGCGGCCAGAACGTGATCCCCTCGCCGTAGTGCAGACACCGACCGCGCAGCACGGTCGCACCGTCGTCCAGTGCAAACAGCAGCTCGGCCACCAACCGAGACTTCCCCACCCCCGCCGCACCCAACAACGTAAACAAATGACACCCGGACTCCTCGACCGCGCTATCCCACGCCTGACGCAACACGCGCAGCTCCCGCTCCCGGCCCACCAACGGAACATCCAGGTGGCGGGCAACGCCAGGCGCCGCCAGATCAACCCGCAGCAGTCTGAACGCTGGTACAGGCTCGGACTTCCCCTTCAACGAGAGCGGCTGCAGCGGCTCTACCTCGACCGCGTCCCGCACCAAACGCAGAGTTTCGGCACCGAGCACTATCTCACCCGGCTCCGCGGCCTGCTCCAAGCGCGCCGCGACATTGACCGCATCACCGATCGCCAGGTTCTCACCCTCCCCAGCGAGGACCGGCCCGGTATTGACGCCGGTGCGGAAGCGCAACGCCACACCCGTGTCTAAAGCAACCTCAGGTAACCGGTCCCGGATCTCGGCGGCTGCCCGCACCGCTCGTAGCGCGTCATCCTCATGCACCCGTGGAATCCCGAACACCGCCATCACCGCATCGCCGATGAACGTCTCGACACTCCCACCGTGGCGCTCGATAGTCGCTCGGATCTCCGCGAAGTAGCGATTCATCACTCCCCGCAAAACCTCGGGATCCAACTCCTCCCCAAGCGCTGTCGAACCCGTCACATCGCAGAACAGCGCCGTCACAACCTTCAGCGTTTGGCGTATCGGTGCGGACTCCCGCAACGCAGAGCCGCAGGCCGGGCAGTAGCGGAACCCATCCGGGCTCTCGGTACCGCAGTGCTCACAGACCGGCATTGATGTTCACGAACCCGGCACGACCGCTTCGTGCCGAAGCGCCTCGACAATCTGGTCGTGCGAGCCGGCACTGACATTGATCGCCGCGGATGCCAGCACAAGATGCATCATGAGCGGCCCGAGCACTCGTGTAATCAAGCGAGCCGGGCAGCGGCTCGCCGACGTCCAACCGCGCGCCGGCACCCCAATGCTCCGCCCCGCTCGAGAAACCGCCGGGCAACCCGACCGGCTCGGGTCGTAAATCCTCCAACGCCAGCGCCCTCACGACGCAAGGCTACACGAGGAAACAGAACCCGATGAGACCCGTCTTGTGGGGGGAACGAGTTCGACCGCTCTGTGCGCCCTCCCAGGATGGTCGTCCCCCAGGATGGAGAAGCGCCAGAGAACTCAGGGATCGCGCCGCGACAAGGGACGCACCGGGCAACGTCGGGCGAGTTGCTCCTGGAGGGGGCCGGTCCGGTGAAAGCCGCGGGACGGTTCATTAGCTGGGTCCGGCGTTCGCGCCTAGGCTGTTGAGCCAGTTGCGCATATTCACCCCAGCGGGCGTCACCTGTCCTTCCTCGTAACCGGTGGTCGCCACGGCGAGCGTGACGCCGTCGGGTGTCGACCAGCCGTACTCGATGCCAGTGCCGCTCGCCGCGTAACGAGCGATCACCTGCCCCTGTTGCAAGATGCTGCCGGGCGGGGCAATGTAGGTGATCTCCTCGGCCACGTACTGCTCCATGCCGGCATCGGGTCCGGCCAGTAGCTCCCAGTACACCAGCGGCTGGCCGGCATACCAATCCGGCTCGATCGCGAGAATCTTGACCTGCGAAGGCGCCAGAATCGGCGCTCCCACTGGCATAGTGGCGTCCACGCCCTGATCCGTCCGCTCCCAGCGATCGACGAACCGCAGCGGGTCGATATACGAGCCGGCCGTCGTCTTGACCGGGATGCGCTCGTACCGGAGGGCGGCAACCGCCGCGATTGTGGCTTGGCGCTGAAGCACGGCCTCCTCATGTGAAAGCGTCTTTTGGAGCGCACCCAGCTGGCGCTGCTTGCTCGCGCGGTCTTGCGCTGACGCCAGCTCGCGGTCGACGATCGAGAGCCGGAGCTGGGCGATCTGGTTGCGCTCGGCGAGCACGGCGGCCACCGACCGGCCTCGCCGCGCCTCGATCGGGGCCAGTCGCCGAGCCTCGGCGGCGACTGCGATCCGCGCCTCACGCACTAGCCGGATGGAGTGAGCATTGGCGCGCCCGATCGCCGTGACCGCGGTCACTTTATTCAGGAGATCCTGAAACCCGCTAGACGTGAGGACCACGTCCATCAGGCTCGGCGGCGGCGACTCGTAATCGGCCACGAGCTGCTGGGCCAGCAGCCTGCGGTCGCGCGCGTACAGAACTCGGAGCTCAGCCACACGGTCGCGAGCGCGCGTCAGCTCCGTGCGAACCTGGGCGAGCACACCCTCTTGGACGTTCAACCTACGCTGCACGACCGCAAGCCGCGCCTGCAGGGCTGAGATCGATCCCTCATAGCTCTGAATCGCGGTGGTGTCGGCCTGGATCGCCGATCGCAGCTGGCTGGCCTGCTGCTGATGCTCGGCGTAGCGGCCCACAAGGTCACCTCGGCTCGCCGACGCGCCGACAACGGCCGCCGCCGCGACAAGCGCGGCCGCGATCCTCCGGCGTCCACGCGCAGACGCCACCCGCTCGAGCGTGCGGGAACCAATCACCGGATCGCGAAGCTAACCTGCTCGGCAGGTCGTTCGCGACCGCTGCAACGACCGTTGCGAGACGCTCAGGCCACCATCCTGACTTAGGATCGCAATACCGGTCTGAGCTACATGCAGCCGACGATCGCGTCGGCGACACCTCGGTCAGGCCGGTTGTGTCGGTACTCAGGGCTCGGCCGAGCTGGCGAGCCGTCGGCGACACGCTACTTCCCGGCCGGTCACGCGTCTCCGTCTACGGCTACGCGTTCCCATGCGTGGGCGTTCGTCGCGCGAGCGCCACAAGGCACGCGTAGCGCACCTTCGGGGACGGCCAGAGGGACCGCCGCCGCAGGCCGAGCATCTCGCCCAAGCCGACTATGTCCTCGGCGTCCATGCCGCGCTGGGAAGGTGCCGCGGCCCTCTTGCGAGACGAATCCGTCCCCCCAAACCCGCCAGCCGCTGCGAGCCGCTGCGCTTCGGATGGCCGCCGTCGATCGTGTCGCCACGATTAGCACGCCGTTCGCAACCAGACGTGCGGCGGCCTCACGGATCGCCTCCAGCCGAGCCTCCACGGTGGGCAGCACGTTGAGCACGAAGATGAGCATGACGACCATGAACGGGCCGGCCGGTAACTCGGCGAAACCGAACGGTGCGTACAGGTCATAGCCGATGGCGTCAATTCCGAGACTGCGGAAGTAGTTGATATCGGCGCCCCGACCGCAACCGTAGTCGAGGACGCCGCGCACGGAGAGGTCTGGGGGGCTCTCGGCGAGGACGCGCTCAATGAACGGCGTGAGCTCGGTTGCCGGGGCTGAGGGACCGGGGCGCGCGATCGCGGTCTTGAACGACGCAGCAGCGGTCGGGGCCCCGCACACGCCGGCCCTGGGCGCTGACCGCTGACGATCTGGGTTGGCCCGTCGGGTCGAACGACCCATCGGTCGATCGGCCATCGGACCGACAACGCATGATGATGCGCGAATGGTCGGTGAATGCGTCCGACCCGGCGCGCGCCTCGTGGACTGGCACATGCGCTCGACTGGAGCCCGCGCCGACGTAAGCGGCTATCCGCCGGTTACGGGATTCAATGAACTCAAGCGCGTGTTGGAGGTAGCCGAGGTACGCGTCGACGGTTGCCGGCAACGGCGACGCGATGAAGTCAGTGAACGGCATGAAGAACCGGACCGTCGAAGCGTCCTCGTTAGCCAGGTCTTGCAGGTGAAAGGAAAGACCATCATCCCGCCGATCGTGTAGCTGATCCGCTTGAACTCTTCGCGCTCTACTTCGCCAGTAGGCAACGGCTTGCTCCACAGAAGCTGGTGATAGCTGCGGAGTGTTGGGCTAAACGTGTCCGGGTCTTTTCCGGGCGGCGTATCGGATCTGAAGTCGAAGGTGATATCGATCATCTCAACGAGAGGGAAAGCTGTTCGACGCCACGGCGTTGTAGCGCCGCGAGGCCAACGCCGACTGGCAGGCGCTGTCCAACCACCGGCCCACGCTCCGGCCCCGGTCCCGCCGAGCCGCGAGAACGATTGCTTCACCCGCCGAAGCTCCTCATACGGGACGACCGCTTAGGCGACGGAGGGGGTTCGCGCGTCCGGAGGCTATGGACAGCTCGCGTGCTGGCCGAACATCCATCCCTCCACTGAGCGAATCGTGGGATCGTCGGGCAGGTCGGGTTCGATGCCGCGATTCAGCGTGTCGATCATCCCGAACAGTCCGACGACGGCGTCGAAAGGATCCTCGCCGGAAGTGGAAGGGCCGAAGCCGTCGAGGATCTGCTCGGTCAGCGGCTCGTCGGGGAGCACCGCGCGCTCGGCGCACCAGTCGAGAAGGCGTTTCGCGTCAGCGCGGCGGTCTTCCTGCCGAGTCTTTGAGGCCCCAGGGCGGCCGATCGAGAGTCCGAGTTGTAGGTAGGCGTCCGCCGGGTACGTCTCGACGAGCACCGCGTCCGAGGTCGCGAGCAACTCGTCAAGCTGACCCTCGAACGGCCAGATGCTGAAGCGGTGGTTGGGATCTTGTAGGGCGGGGCGCAGGATGTCGCGCCAGCCGGCGACGGTCGCCTTGCCGACGCCGCTGGCGCCGAGGCACCAGAACATCCCCGAGGCGGCGTTGCGGGTGCAGTGCTTGCGGTCGCAGCGACGCAGCACGTCCTCGGCGGACAGCCCGAGCGCTCCGCGGAACTGTGACTTGATCCCCGGGCTCTTGACCGTGATGTTCTGCGGGAAGAACGGTCGCGCGGGCGAAACGGCTGCGATGTCTGCGGCGACATCGAAAAGCGTCGTGTCGTCGGGCAGCGATCGCAGCCAACTGACGTACCGCTCCGCGCCCGCTTGCGCGGCGTATGCGCGCGGGAGCCCGATCGGGAAGTCGAACCCAAGGAGCGTCGTCCCTTGGCGGCCGGGGGTCCCCATGTCGTCGAGCAGCCGCCCGCTGTTTCCGAAGATCGAAGGGGCGTGGGCTCGAAACGCGCCACCGTGCAGCTCTGCCATCGCTACCGCCCGCTTGGTAGGTGCGGTTCCCCAGTCGGCGTGCGCGACCCGGTCGGGCAGCCACGGCGGGCTGTGCTCCGCGAGCGCGAGCGCTCGGCGGACGCGTGTCGCGGCCTCCTCGGGATCCACCGGGACCGGCGTCGGGTACACGACGGGGCCGGCCGCTCGTGGGATGCCGGCGTGCTGGACCGCGGCACGATCGTGTTCCTCGCCCGTCGGGGTGACCGGCTCGTTACTCCCGGCGCGGTCCGCAGCGGCGAGGATTACGTCGTCGTCGCCTGGCTTCAGCATGATCAGCGTGCCGAAGAACAGCGCTGCCTTGTTGGTGGTCACCCCGGCTGCCGTTCTGGGCCACACGGACATGATCGGTACCGGCGCCGACCAGATGTGGATGTCACGAAGCCCGATCCCGTGGTCGAGGTTCATCCACTCCGGCCGGCGCGCTCGCTCCTCCTCGTCGAAGCGGTGGTAGCCGCTGTCCACTATGGCGTCGGCTACGAACACGCGGTGGGGACTTCCGACGGTGACAACCACGAGGTCGTCGGGGCGGATCCTGTGGCGCAGCATTGCCGTGGACGGGACGCCGTACAGACCGCGCCGCACCAGATCGCGTGCCAGCTCCGGCATCTGACCGGGCCCCGCTACGAGGGCCTTCGTGAAATGCAGCAGATAGCCAGGCATGGCGCGAACGTACCGGCTAACGCGCACCTGCGTGCGAATGTCCGCGAGCGACAGTGCAAGCCGACCGTTGCCAGACCAACACCAAGCGAATGCTGGCCGACGTCCACTCCGCAGCGATCGCTTTGTACTCGCCGAGCTCAACGGCGAACTATCGCGTTGGCGACGTGTGAGGGGCCCGGACGCAGCCCTCCGATTGGCGCGTGGGTTAGCGTTGCGGCGTGGCCGAGTTCACGACCCTGAAGCTGGAGCTCTCCGGTCCCGTGGCACGGATCACGCTCGCCCGCCCTGGGCGGTTGAATGCCCTCAGCCCGCAGGCGCTCGAGGAGCTGATCGGCGCGGCGGCGGCCGTGGGGCAGGCGGACGGCGTCAAGGTCGTGATCGTGAGCGGGGAGGGGCGATCGTTCTGCGCCGGCTTTGACATCGACACGATCGGTGGCCCTCCGGATCGCGATCGGGTCGACCTCGGCCGGCGGATGGCCGACGCCGTGGCCGAGATTCCCGTGCTCACGATCGCTGCGATCCATGGATATTGCGTGGGCGGCGGGATCGTGCTGGCGGCGGCGTGCGATGTTCGCGTTGCCGCCGAGGGGGCTCGGTTCTCGATCCCCGAGGTGGACCTTGGGATGCCGCTCGCCTGGGGTGGCATCCCGCGCCTCGTTCGCGAGCTGGGCCCGGCGGTCACGAAGGAACTCGTCCTCAGCTGCCGCCCGTTCACGGCGGCCGAGGCTCGCGACGTGCGGTTACTCAACCGGGTCGTTCCCGATGACGCACTCGGGTCCGAGGTCGACGCGTTGGCGGCGACATTCGCGACGCGCTCGCGGTTCCTGATCAGGCATACCAAGCAGCTCGTGGGGTCGATCATCGAGGACGCCTACTCGACCCGTCAGAGTTTCCGAGACGCCGAGGTCACGCTGGCGGCTGCCCGCGACGAAGAGTCGGTGGCCGCGATGCGCCGCTACCTCGAGCAGCGCGGCCGCAGTCGGCAGGCGTGACCCCCCGGGGAATGACGACGACCGCTTCGTGATCTGGGCGCCGTCACGCTCACGACCGCAATGGCGACCCTTCACTCGTCCGTGATGATGAAGCGCGGGCGATCCAGATCGTGGCGAAGCGCTCGCCGGCCTCAAGCGTGACTGCGCGCAAAGCGATCGTAGCTTGCTGCCGGTGCTTGCCGGCCGAGCCGCGCCTGGCAAGCACTCGCGGCAGTCCTGGACGCCGCGCAATCCGGGCGCGCTTTGTCAGCCGGCGGAGTTGCGTTGACTCATGAGGGCGGGGCTCCGGCGGCCATTCGCCCGACCGAGATCGCGAGCTCGCCGGTCGCGGGTTGTTGTTAGAGGACGGTGGGGCCGGTTTGGTCGGGGTAGTCGGTGCTAAATGCCATCTCTTTGCCGGCGTCGTACTCGGCGCGCTGCATGTCGAGTTTCACGCCGATTCGCCGGTGGGCGTCGCTGCCGAGAATCACCCAGTGACGGGCTTCGTCTGAGTTGACGACGTGGTAGATCGCGGCGGCGGCACGGGCGGGGTCGCCGGGCCACATCTCGGGGGTGATTGTCTTGAGCATCTCCCGGAACGCTCCTGAGGTTGCCGCGTAGTCATCGATCGTCGTGCCGGAGAACTTGGTGCGCGTCTCGAGGCCGGTGCGGAAGGAGCCTGGTTCGACCAGGAACGCGCGTAGGCCGATCGGTTCGAGTTCTTGCCAGAGCGCCTCGGTGAGGCCTTCGAGCGCGAACTTGCTTGACGCGTACCAGCCGTTGACCGGGAGGCTGGCGATCCCATCCATCGAGGAGATGTTGATAATCGTGCCGCGGCCGCGGGCGCGCATGCCGGGAAGCACCTGTCGCAGGAGCGCGGCGGCGGCGAAGAAATTGACCTCGAACTGGGCGCGGTAGTCCTTTTCCTCTTGCTCTTCGATCGCGCCGATGAAGTCGATACCGGCGTTGTTGGTGTCTGTTCAGGTGGCCGGGATCGTCCACGGCTTGCGCGCGGCGAGCTGGGTTAGGGCGCGGGTGACGTGGTGGCCGTGTTTGCCGGCGGTGCTGATGTAGGCGCGGATGGCGAGGAATCGGTCAGCGCCGGTGGTGGTGCGCCAGCAGCCTGAGATCTTTTGTTGGAGCTTGACCATGCGGATGTCGCGTTCGATCAGGTTGTTGTCGAACGGGACGCGGAAGTCGTGCGCGAAGCGCAGGACGTGCTCGCGGTCGCGGTCCAGGCGGGCGAGGAGGTTGGCGGCGGCGCTCTTGGCGATCGGGCCGCGTTTGCCGGTGCGGACCGTGGGCGGGGGGTTCTGCCGTTGGCCCAGGGCGATGATCTTGCGGTAGCGGGCGTGGTAGCGGGCCAGCTGTCGCGGGCTGAGCGCCGCGCGGTCGTCCGCTTTAGCGTTCTCGACGGCGCGGTTGAGCGCTCGCAGGAGCCGGTCCATGTCCTGCGCCCAGGTCTGTGTGCCGTGCTGGTCTTGCTCGATCACGCTGAGCAGTTCGCGTAGGTGGTGGGCGTTGCAGAGCGCGTGCGTCGCCTGCGGGTACTGGCGGTAGCAGTGAAAGCCGTCGTGGATCGCGATCCCGGTGAAGTTAGGCAGCACCCCGGCGTGGTTGATTCCCTCCACACCACGCCGATCGTGGATCGCGTAGTACGTCAGGCGGCTGGTGCTGGCGCCATGTAGCCAGCGCAGGCGGCCTTCCACGCGCGCGCCGGTCTCATCAAAATGCGCGACCTCAGCGCGGCAGAGCTGCTCATGAACCTCGTCCAGGAACGGGACCAGATCGTCCGCTCCCTGAGCCACGAACGCGGCCAACGTCCCGGTCGAGATCCGCACCCCGAACCAGTCATAGAACAGCTCGGCGGCGCGGTGATAGGGCAAATGCTGGCGGGCGGTCAGATAGACCCCCAGCGCCCGAAGCCGCGGCCCGTACTGCGCCGGCGCGCTGAGCGCCTGCGGGAACGCGGCGGTCGTCTCATGCCCGCACGCGCACCGCCGCGTGTGCGCGCGATGCTCGCTGACGCGCAAACGGATCTCCGGCAACTCGAACACCTGTCGCGCGAGATGCCCGACAGCGTCGCTGTCTGAAAGGTCGCCCTGGCAGCCAGCGCACACCTGCGGAAGGTGATCGACCACCTCGTCCGGCACCGCGACCTTCTCCAGATGCCCACCCCGATGCCCCGGCTGGCCGCCCTGCTTGCGACCCGACGGGCGCCGCAGGCTCTTCGGCGCCGGCTTCGAGAACCCGTCCGAGGACGGCGGCCGCGACGAGTTACGCGAGTTCTGCGCCAACCGACGCCTCAACTCCGCAACCTCCGCCCGCAACTCAACGACCTCGCCCCGCAGCTCCTCGATCACCACCGCCTGCTCCACCACCAACGCGGCCAACTGCTCATACGACGGCGACCCAAACAGCACATAACAACGTTCGCGGCCCGCCCACCACCACCTGCCCCACCTGAACAGTCACGTTGTTGACCAGAATGTCGATCGCGCCGAAGCGTGCCTCGGCCTGACTGATGGCGTCGGCTCGTTGGTGGGGATCGGTGACGTCGAGCGTGAGCGCGACGCCCGCGTCCGGGTAGCGCTCCGTCAGAGCTGCCATTGGCTCCAGCGTCCGTGCTGCGGCCACGACCTGATCTCCCTGTTCAAGGACATGCTCTGCGAGCGCGTACCCGAGCCCACTCGATGCGCCGGTGATGAGCCATGTCGATCTGTCCATGTGACCTTCCTTTGATTCAGTCAGTGTTGACGGTGAAAGCCGGCCTGTCGGTCGGCGCCTATGCCGCTGACGCGCTCTGCTGCGGAAAGTCCGCGGTCGCGCTGAGGTCCGCCCACTCCTCGAGCTCGGCCGCGCGCTGCGTTGCGGCGTCCCGTGCTTGAGCGACGGCGCCCGCTCCGAGCAATAGCCGGCGCGGCGGGTCATCAGATCCGACGACCTCAACGATGATCCGCGCGGCCCGCGCCGGATCCCCGGGCTGCGTTCCGTTGGTCCGCTCCCGCATGCGGTTGATCTCTCCAACGCTCGGCTCGTAGTCCGCGCCGACCTCGTCCAGCCGCATCGAGGATCCCTGCCAGTCGGTGCGGAACGCGCCGGGCTCGACGATCATGACCTTCACGCCGAACGGCTTGACCTCGTTGGCCAACACCTCGGAAAACCCCTCCACCGCAAACTTGGCTGCCTGGTAGGCACCCATCCCCGGCGTGCCGCCGACGCGCCCGCCAACGGACGAGAATTGGACGAAGGTGCCGGAGCGTTGCCCGCGGAGCACCGGTAGCGCCGCGCGCGTGACATTCACCACCCCGAAAAAGTTCGCCTCGATTTGGGCGCGGAAGTCGTCCTCATCCATCTCCTCGATCGCGGCGCTGTTGGCGTAGCCGGCGTTGTTGACGACCACGTCGAGTGCACCGAACGCGTCGACCGCCGCCTGTACCGCGGCCCGCGCGGCCACGGGATCGGTGACATCGAGCGCGGCCGCCCGACCACGATCGCCGAACCCGGCGAGCAGATCGGTCAGCTGCTCAGGGCGCCGGGCGGTCGCCAGCACCCGGTCGCCGCTCTCCAGAACCGCTCGCGTGAGCTCGAGCCCGAACCCCCGCGAGCTGCCCGTGATCAACCATGTTCTGCTCATCAGACACCTCCGATCTAATTAAACAACCGGTTATATATGGAGTCTTCCAGATCCACTGGGCCATGTCAATAACCGGTTAGATAGATACAATCAGCCCGATGGCGGGCGATAGCCGACCCGAACGGACCCGCGACGCAGCACGCACCAAGCAGCGGCTCCTCGACGCAGCGCGCGACGAGTTCGCCGAGCACGGCATCGCCGGCGGCAGGGTCGAGCGGATCGCGGCCGCCGCCCGATGCAACAAAGCGCTGATCTACGCCTACTTCGACAACAAGGACGCACTGTTCGACGCGGCGTTCGCCGCGCACGTCCAGGCCCACCTGGACCGCGTCAACTTCGACGGCACCGACCTCCCCGCCTACGCCGGACGCCTATTCGACATCTTCGAAGACGACCCAGCAGTCATCCGACTGGCCTCCTGGTACCGCCTCGAGCGCTCCAACGGCCCGGGACTCCCTGCCGTGATCTCCGCGAACCAGGCCCGGCTGGAAAAGCTGCGCCAAGCTCAAAGCGAAGGCAAATTGACGGATCGATGGGACGCAACCGCAATCCTCGTCCTCGTCCAATCGATCGCCAGCGCCTGGGCAACACTGAACCCAGAGTTCAGCGCGACCACAGCCCCCGACCGCACGACAAGAAGACTCGCCGTCATCGACGCCGTCTCACGACTAATCGAACCCGACTGAGACAGACCGACCAAAGGCGAGTGAGCCGCCTGTTCGTCACGGAAGCTCGGAAGGGATTCGGACGAATAGGCCGGCTCGCCGCTGATCACGCAACCAGCGACATCGTGGCAAACCACAAGTGGGCGTCGACGCGGAAATGACGGCTCAGCCCACGCGAACCCGAGAGCGAGCTGCCTAGTCGCTCAGCCCGAAAGCGCAAGGCCGGACGCGCTTCAGCCAGCCGCGCCGGGCCGAGGGCCAGGACAGCAACACGCGGCGCCTTCTCTGTATCAACGCGGCCCTGAGTGCGAACCACGCGTGTGCCGAGCTCGCTCCCGAGCGCCCTAGGGTCGAGCGCGCGCTGGCGTGTGAGATTGTGACGGGCGAAAAGCGGGCGAATGGTTCAAGCGGGCATGTACCGGTGTCGCAGCCGGCCGTGGGGTCCTCGACAATCCACTCCGCCGAGCTCAAGTCGGGATCGACCACTCGCGTCCTGTGCATGAATGACCAATGCGCCGTTTCGTCGACCAGCCTGAGGGTGACCTCGTCACCACGCACAGTTACGACCGTTTCCACGTAGTCACCGGGTGCGGGCGAGCGATCAAAGAGTTGTCGCGGCGCGGGATAGATCTCCCACCAGGCGTTCGCGTAGATGGCGGATTCCAATCCCGCCGATGGCGGGATGCAGTTCGTGTCCGTGCCGATCTGCTCTACCTGTTGGCGCCCGTTCCACCCTCCCAATCCGACCCAAGGTCTGCACGCTAGCCGTCGCGCACGTCGCGCTCCACACTCTCCAGCCCCCGGACACCTGATCAAAACTACTTCTGCCCTGGGCGACATAGCCAGACCAAGCTCGGCTAGTGGCGTAGCCCGTACCAGTTGCGCGGCGGCGGTCGCCGCCACCGGACGAGACGGCAAACGCCGCGAGAAAAGCTATCCGCGGGGCCAGTACACCGCCGATATGACTACACCCGCCTCCACCTCGACGACGTAAACGCCCGAAACGCCAAACCCGCAAAAACCATCAAAACGCCCGCGCGCAGGCTAAACGACGGCGCGCCAGAGCACGACAATCAGGACGTCAACGCGACGATTGGCGCGAGGGTGATCGGCTTGGCGCATCACCGCGACGATCTGATCGACGGTAGGCGGCTCGGCTGGGTAAGCTGTCCTTTCTAGGGTTACACATACAGCCGGCGCGAGTGCGAAGCTACGCGGGTGAACCGGGCCCCGTGTCGCGCCTTGCTCGTGCTGGCCGTGCTTCTGGTGGTGCCGTGTGCGGCGCGCGCCGATTGGCAAATCGTGCCGGCGCCTTCGTCGGGCAGCCCGTCCAGCAGCCTGGCGGGGGTGTCGTGCTCGATCCGGGGAGCGTGTATGGCGGTCGGCACGGACGAGGGCGGCCTGATCGCGATGCGCCTCACGGCTGGCACTTGGTTGCTCGAGAGCCTCCCGAACCCGACGGGCGGTCCTGTCAGCGATACGACCCCGGCCCCGTCGGCGGTCGACTGTCTGAGCGCGACCGAATGCATGCTTGTCGGCAACTACGACAACACGGCCGAGAACTCGGCCATGTTCGCGGAGCGCTGGAACGGGAGCGACTGGACCTCGGAGCCAACCCCCGGGGAGGATTCCGACACCACGACCACGGTCGACGCGCTGTCGTGCACCTCGGCGGTGTTTTGCCTGGCGGTCGGCAACCAGACTCCCGGCGTCGGTGAGCCAATGAGCGCCGTACAGGAGGCGCTGAGCGAGCGGTGGAACGGAACGCGCTGGGTGACCCAGTCCGCCCAGCCGGTCAGCCCCGCGCAGGCGATCGGCAATTCCCCGTACAACGGACTCAGCGCCGTCGCGTGCACTTCGCGGTCTCTATGCATCGCGGTCGGCTCCGCGAGCAATGACGGTGGCGGTCCGTGCAGGTGCGGCACCCTGGCGGAGCGCTACACGCTCAAGCGCGGCTGGGTGCTGCTGCGACCCTCACAGGCCGACACACCGGGCAGCGTGTCCTGCCCGACCTCGACGATGTGCATGGCGGTCGGCGGTGCCGGGGCCCAGGTCTGGAATGGTGCGACCTGGCGACTCAACCACATCCCGGCCTCGAACCTCGACGCGGTGTCGTGCTCATCGAACCGGGCTTGCGTGGCGGTGGGCACCAAGAAAGGAGGCGGGATTCGGGCCGCGCGCTGGAACGGAACCAGTTGGTCAGATCAGGCCGTTCCGGAGCCCGCGGGCGGCACGAGTTTCTCAGTCACCGGGGTCTCGTGCCCGACCAATTCGTCGTGCGTACTCGCCGGTTCCTACAAGACCGCCGGGCAGCGGGTCGCGCTGATCGAGAGCTACACCTAGTTTGCCCGGGCTCGATTTGGTCGGGCACGCTGACATCCGACCGTGTGCGGCGGGCGGGCTGTCAAGCATCTCGGCGAGACCGAGGGCGACCGTGCTCGAACTGACCGGCTCGCAGGCAACCTCTTTCGCGATCTGAACAGCCTAACCCGCCGCGATCGTTTCGGCGACGCTTGGAGTGCAGGCGCTTCTTGTCAGTGTCAGCCCGCCGCTCGGTCCGCTTTCTGTTGCTCCAAGAGGCGCGTGAGGCCGCGACACGTCCGCGGCCTCGCAGCGCCGGCGTCGTCAGCGCGCCAACCGCGATCAGCGTTCAGGCAGAAGTTGCCGACCGGCGGGGATCATCGGTTCGGGTCGCTCGCGGACGGTTTGGATGATCTCGGTGTTGTCGATCCCGCGGAGGTATCGGGATGTGATCGCGAGGTCGGCATGCCCTAGCTGGCGCTGAACCACGATCCGCGACATCCCCTCACGCGACATCTCAACTGCATGTGCGTGCCGCAGTTGATGCGGCGCGAACCGGCGACGGACCCCGGCCGCGAGCGCGGCGTGGTGGAGCTGTTCGCGGATGCCCGCCGGTGCGCACGGCCGGCCGCGTGTCGGTCCGCGCACGACGCAGAACAGTCGTCCGACCGGCAGGGTGGTGCGCACCTCGAGCCACGGCTCGAGGCGTCACCACGCCCAGCGGTCCATTCCGACCTCCCGGCGCTTATCGCCCTTGCCGTGGCGGACAAGCAGCGCCCCGCGGTCGCGGTCGAGGTCGGTCTCGTTGAGCGCGAGCGCCTCGCTGATCCGCAGCCCAGCGCGCCAGAGCACGACGATCACCCCGCGCAGCCTGACGCCGTCGGGACCATCACCGGCAGCGCGCATCACCGCGATGATCTCCTCCACGGTCGGCGGATCCGATGGATACCGAAGCCCTTTGTTGGGCGGCAAAACGCCTAGGTGGAAGCGCGATGTGGTCGCCGGTGAGCGGCGCCGCCCGGCACGATCCAGCAACGGTACGGATTCCATTGACGTCCTCCTATCGACGATGGTTGACACGACCATCGTCCGCTGGCCGAGCTGACTCGGCCGCCGCCAGTTCCTCCCGAGCCGCGGCCGAAGCTCTCATCCAGGCCGCACTTTGAGACGCGACGAGGCGAGGCCCGTGGGCCGCGTTATCGCACCCGAACTCATCCTCTCCACAGGGGTAAGTTCTGGACGCGCGGTTGAACAGATCTCCGGACGCGACATGAGACGCATTCGGCCTGCAAAACGGGTAGGCGGCCGACAACCTCACCGCCATGAGAGTGCCACAACCACGCAGGCTGGGCCATCTGGCCGGCACGTGGACGGTGCTGCGCGACTTCTCCTTCGGCTTGACGAGCCCCCGATGCAGAAGCTGCTCGATCGTGCTCGGTGCGGCGAAGGAGGGATGCCGGGTGGCTAGGTCCTCGGGGCGCCGACCAAGGGCAGGCGACGGCGTGCGCGACGTGCTAGGTAGACGGCCGTGAGGAGTCGGCCGAGGACGAAGAACGCGACGGGAGCGCAATCTACCGAGGGGTACGCTGACGTCATGCCGATGCCAAAGCGGTCAAGCGTCGATGACTTCTTCGCGCAACTCAACCACGTCCAGCGGCCCCACCTCGAGGCACTCAGGGACCTGAGCCGCGATGCCGACCCGGAGGCGCGCGAGGAACTGAAGTGGAATCTGCCGATGTACGTCCGCGGCGAGAAGACGAGCCTGTGGATGCTTCAGAACTTCAAGAACCACTGCTCGCTGCGATTCCCACCACCGTTCTTCGCCACCCAGAAGGCCGCGGTTGAGGCCGCTGGATACGAGGCCGGTGAGGGCTTCATCAAGCTCCCTTACAGTCGCGAGCTGCCGACCGAGCTTCTGAAGGCGCTGATGCAGGCGCGGGTCGAGGAGTACGCAGCGACCGGTGTCGGCTGGAACGACCGCTGACCGCGGCTGCTTCCCGTGAGGGTCGCGGTCGTTGTGGTCGCGATCACTTGGCCGTAGTCACCGCACGCCTCCCCGAACCACAGAGGCAACACGCCCGCCTTCACGAAGGCCGAGGCATCTGAGCGGCTCGGTCGTGGCCGACCGTGCCTTCTGCTTCCACTCGCCGACCCGCGCAAGCGGCAGTCTGCCGTTGAGTCCTCTGCCGGCGACAAACCAGAAGCGGTTGACGTCGCCAGATACCTGTGAGTCTCGGCCCTCGTAGCCTCGTCGCGGGCGGCGATCCGGACGCCTGCCTCTGGGCGAAGGCACAAGCCGCCGGAATTTGCTGGGTCGTCGGCGTCGAGCAAACGACGGCGTCGCAGTGCGAGGTTGTCCCGCTCGTCGTGGAAATTGACAATGGCAGCGGTCCGGGTGTCATGGTTACATAGTGAGGGCTGCGATGTCGTCCTCGGTCGTGTGAGTGACGGCTTGACGGCGGCGGAGCAGGTCCGCTTCGATCTTGACCGCGATGTTGGCGAGGCCGCGGTAACCCTCGACTTTGCGGAAGCGGGCCTCGGCTTCGAGCATCCCGGCGGCGGTCCACCGCAGGCACATGTCGCCCGAGGTCCAGTGCTTGACGTTGCGGTGGATGACGCGGACGGTGGAGATCATCGACTCGCACGGGTTGGTCGACTGGAGCGTGAGCTTGAGCTTGCCGGTGATCCCAAGCCGAGTCACGGTCAGCGTCTCCTCCATGCCCTCCCGGAGCGAGGCGGCGGCGCCGGGGTGGGCTCGGTCCAGCTCGAGCGCGAGGGTGGTCAGCTGCTCGAGCGCGCGTTCGTGGTCGGTCTCCTTCCACGCCCGGCGAAGCCGCGTCTTGACGGCCTGGCGGTCGCGCTCGGGGAGATGGTCGAGCACGTTCTGTTGTTTGTGCTGCACGCAGCGCTGGACGGGCACGTCGTTGCCGAACACCTGCCGTACGGATTTCCTGAGGGCCTTCGATCCGTCGATCACGAACAACAGGCCCTGCTCGACGTCGAGCCCCCGGTCGACGAGATCGGCCAGCAACGCGGCCGCGACGGTCGCGTTCTCGGTCGAGCCGTCCCACAGCCCGAGCGCGAGCTTGTCGCCCTCGGTCGTGATCCCCAGCGCGACGATATTGGTGCGGCCGTGCAGCTCGATCCCGTCGAGCATGATCACCGCTAGGCGCAGGTCAGCGAGCGGACGACACATCAGCTTCCACAACTGATCGCGGGTCCGCTGCACGAACGTACGCGACACCGCCGACTTCGACGTCGAGCGGGCGTTGGTCTCGACCTGTTCGCCGACCGGCTCCTGCGTCCGGCGGTACCCGCGGGTCGAGACGCCGGCGAGCATCCGCTCCAGCACCACGTCGCCGAGCTGGTCGCGGTCAGCGAAATGCTCATACGTCACAAGCGGCACCTCTGACTCGCCGTCGGCGGTCCTGACCCGCGGCCGCTCGACCGGCACCCGCCGTCCACCCAGCGTCACCTCCCCGTCTTCGTGGCCGTGGCGGACCGCACTGCGGTCCGGGTTCCACTTGCCCTTCAGCCCGACGACCTCATCGACTTCCTGCTCCAACAGCTCGCGGAGCACGCCCAACCCGACCTCGACCGACAACGCCAAAAGCCCCTCCCTCGCAGCCCCAACCAGCTGCCCCAACGCCCCCTGCACACGCTCAGGAAGCACGACTTCCGACGTGGTCGCCTCGGCGACCGATACGTTGCTACTCACGGCGGTTCCTCCTTAGATCTTTGCCGGATCGCCCCTCACGCTCCCACCAGGAGCGGACGGGCCGGAGGGACCGCCGTCACCTCAAAGTTCCACGAGCCCCGGGACAACCTCCGCAGTGCATATGCACGGTCTAGAAACCACGCCAGCGGAGTCGCCGGTCCGCGAGTGTCGCTTCCTCTCGCAGACGCGGCGTGTCGCCGACGCGACGTTGTCGCTCCTAGTTGCCGTCCGACTCGGCAGCGACGCGAGTGGCGGGGTCGACGCCTCCTCCCGCAGGCGAGCGGCAGTCCGCGCGTTTGCTCGGGACCAGCTCTAAGCCGGCTGAGCAAGCAGGAGTCGCTGTGCTCTCGCGCCTAGGCGCTTGGCGAGTCAGTGGCGAGTCGGCGCGAGCTGGAAGTCGTAGCGCAGGGTTAGGTGAGAGCCTTCATTGCTTCCGGCCGGCTCGAGGGGAAGGATGAGTTCGTCCTTGACGGCCCTTGCCACGTCTGAGTCGAGGAACTCGTCGCCTTGGAAGTACAGCTGTGTTGTCAGCGGCTGGTAGCCGTCGGCACTCAGCTTGACGTGGATGTGGGCCGGGCGCCAGGAGTGTCGGCCCAGAGCGTTCAGCAGCCGCCCGGTCGGGCCTTGGTCGGGGATCTGGTATGGCGCGGGGCGGATTGTCGTGAGCTCGAACCGTCCTTGCTCGTCGGTGTGCAGCTTGCCGCGGAGATTGAAATCTGGTTGGCCGGGATGGATGTTGGAGTAGGTTCCCGGCGCCGTGGCGTCCGCATGCCAGACATCGAGCAGGGCGCCGACGATCGGCTGGCCGTCCGGGGTCTTGACGGTGCCGGAGAAGACCAGAGGCTCACCCGGCTCATCGAACCGCTGCAGCATGACACAAGGCGGTTCGAGCATCGGGGCTCCGGGCACGTAGTAGGGGCCTTCGATCGCTGTCGTCGACGACGCGCTCGCCGCGTTGGCGACCTCATCGACGGTCGCTTCGAAGTAAGCCATGAGGAGCGGCACCTCGCCGGAGTCGGCGACGTCCATCATGAAATGGATGGCCTGGTGCCACTCGTCGTAGCTGACGTTCTTCTCTCTAATCACCTCTTGGACCCGATCGAGGAGCGGTTGAACTACCTCGACCACTCTCGGGTTTGCGGTTATGTCGGGAATCTCGACCCCGGTTTCGCTGTGCATGGGCTGGGTCCCAGCGCTCATTTCGGCCCCTGATTCTTAGGGTGATACATTTCTTTTGTTGAGAGATCTCCTTTCGTGAGACTTGTATCACCGGTTATGTCTGCTGTCAAGCCCGAGGACCCTCGCGCCAACCAGAAAGCGAGAACCCGGGCGGCGATCGTCGCCGCCGCGCTAGAGCTGCGACGGGAAGGGACGGCGCCGACGATCGAACAGGCGGCCGAGCGCGCGCGCGTGTCCCGCGCGACGGCGTATCGCTACTTCCCGACCAAGGAGGCGCTGCTGATCGAACTGTCAGAGATGACCGACCCAGCCCCCCTCGAGGCTCTGCTCGCGAGCCTCACAACGGATGACGTCGAGGAGCGGCTGCTCCTGCTGATCGACACCTTCGATGGATTCGTGCTCGCCGAGGAAGAGCATTTCCGCACCTTCACGCGCGTATCCCAGGACACCTGGCTTCGAGGACGCCGCAACGGCGAAGACGCGCCGGTGGTCCGCGAGGGCCGCCGGATGCGATGGCTCGAGACGGTGCTCGCGCCGTTGGACGAGCTCCCCCCGAACGCAAGCGCCGGCTCCAGGCGGCTCTGGCGCTCACGCTCGGCGGCGAGGCGATCATCACCATGAAGGACGTCTGCCGCCTGGACAACGACGAGACCCTCGCCGTCCTACGCTGGGCAGCCACAGCACTCCTGCGCGTCGCGCTCCAGGAAGTCCCCGGCTCCGCTCCCGGCGACGAGCCGAGCAGACCTAAGCGCAACGGCCAGATCCCGCGCTGACCGCAGGCGCGATCCCATCTGCCGCGAACCGGGGCGGCCCGCAAGGCGTTGGATCTTCACGCGGACGCCGCGTGGGCCGCGATACTCCTGCGCGAGGCGAAGCAGCACCACCGGCGGCTGGGCCAGCCAGGAGCATGCCGTGTGGGTGCTGGACGAGCCGGGGTCGCTCTCTCGGTGACCGAAACGCTGGCTCTCCTTGCCGTCCCGCGGTTTGCGTCGAGGCGCCCGAGCGGTATCTCACCGCGATGACGATCGATACGGCGAACGACGATGGCTGACTCCGAGGATCGTGACGCCTCACAACAACGTTGGTATCGGCCCTAACGGCGTAGCGCTGATCGCATGGCAACATCAAACGGCCGTGAGCCACGCCACTGCCCGGCGCGCCGCGGTCCTGACGCGCCATCCATAGGCGCTCGACGTCCTAGCTTGGAGGAAGCCTTCCATTCTCATGACTGGAATGACACTGAAATCTGCTCTTGCCGCCGCGGCGATGCTGTTGACACCCGCGGGCGGCTATCACGGGCACTATGACCATGGCCGGGCAGCGCCGTTCCGCGTTGGCGCGGCCGTATCGAACTTCACGCCGCCGGCCTTCGGCCACGTGCCGGGCGGCGATCCCGCCGACTGCCCTCATCCGGCGCAGTACAACGGGCCCCGGCAGTTCGCGTTCGAGGAGCCGTACATCGACGTCCAGCACGATGGTCACTACGACCCGGGCGATCCCTACATCGACTGCAATCACGACGGCCGCTGGGACGGCAATCTGCTGGGTGGCGGCGGGAACAACCCGCGCTACTTCGATCATGTGGCCGACCCGGTCACGGCGCGCGCGATGGTGGTGTCCAACGGTCGTCAGACCATGGCCGTCGAGGTGGTCGACCAGGAGGGTCTGTTCAACGTCTACCAGCAGCGGATTCGGGCCAAGGTCCGGGCTGACGGCTACCGGCTGAGCAACATCTTCATCTCGGCCACGCACGACGAGTCGGCCCCCGATAGCCTGGGGCTCGGAGGCGTCTCGCAGACCACCTCCGGGGTCGACAACTACTGGGTCACGTATCTCGTCGACCAGAGCGCGCGGGCGATCGAACGGGCATACCGGGCGCTGCGCCCGGCGACGATCCGCTACACCGAGGTCCTCGAACCGTCGAACGTTCGCCAGTGTTGGTCCTCGTACCCGTTCGTGGACGATCAGCACATTCCCGTCCTGCAGGCGGTCGACGCCCGCGGACGGACGATCGTGACGCTGGCGAGCGTCAGCCAGCACGACGAAACGCTCGGCTTCAACGGCGGCACGCCGGCCCTCGACGCCCAGAACGACTGGGTCTCCTCGGACTGGATCAGCTTCTTCCGCGACTCGCTCCAGCAACAGCTGGGTGGTGTGGCCATCGAGATGGCCGGGGCCGTCGGCTCGCTCGAGAGCCCCGAGGTCTACCCGTGGCCGATCTCGCGCACCCCCCAGCAGTTCGTCGATGCCAGCCACCCGGCCGGATGCCGGACACTGTTCAACGCCAGAGGCAGAGCGGACACGGCCGGGGCGCTCCACGTTCCGCTCGGCTACGACGGCGAGACCAAGGCCTTCGGCACCGACATGGCCGCGCCGATCGTCCACGCCCTGAAGACCGGCGAGTACCAGAACTCACAGACCAACGCGATCTGGGGGGCAAGGGCGAACATCTGCGTCAAGCTCCAGAACGAGCTGTTCCTGCTCGGCGCGGCCGTGGGCGTGTTCGCCCAGCGGCCGGCCTACAACGCGAACTGCACGGTCGCCTCCCCGGTGGCTGCCGACGGCGCCTCGAGCGGGCAGTCGCTGCGGTCGCAGGTGGCGGCATTCCAGATCGGTGTCGGCGAGTTCATCTCGATTCCGGGCGAGGTGTTTCCGTTCACCTATCTGCGGGGCTTCCTAGGCCCGCAGGACATGCCCGACCCGACAGCGGCGCTGCCGCCGTGGCTGCTTCCCCACATGCACGCGCCGTTCCGCTTCATCGACGGCCTCGGCGAGGACATGCTCGGCTACATCTTCCCGGCCGGCAATGCCGTCGGGATCCCGACGGCGAGCAACCTCAACCCCTCCTCGGACGACCGCTTCGGCTGCCACCACTCCGACGACTCCGAGTCAACCTCGGCCGACGCGGCAAACATCATCGGGAACGCGCTCGTGCGACTGCTCGATCATCACGGCGGAAGGCCGGAGCGGATCGTGCGCGGTCGCTACATCCTGCCCTCGGGCCAGCGCTCGCGTGACCCGCTCGGCGGCCCCGAGATCAAGTGCACCAGCGATCACACGTTCCATTACGCAGGTCGGGCGGTCGCCGTGCAGCTGGCCGGTGGACGTGTCGTGCGACCGGCGCTGTGGATGTCCCTGAGCGGACTGCCCCAGCGGGTGCCCGACCGCGACACGCGCGGCTATTTCGACGCGCGTGGGCACCGAGTCTGGCTTGATGTGTTCCCGCCGCTGACCTGAACCTCTAGGCGCGTTGTCACGTCAGCGCCGGCACTGATCGCGGGTGGCGCCGGCGTGGCCCGCGCGCTGCCGAGCGCGAGATTTCGAGCGCTCAGCGACCCTCGTGCAGAGCGAGGACCATCGCGGCGAGGTCCTCCGGGTCGTCGAGGCCCAGCCCGTTCAACTCTCGCGCCCGGCGCAAGCGGTGGTCGAGCGTGTTCGGGTGGATATGCAGGCGCTCGGCGGTCTGACGCCGGTCGCGATGGAGCGCGACGTAGGTCGCGACGGTTCGATGCAGATCGCCGCGCGAACGGCCGTGCTCGGGACCAAGCGGGTCGAGAACGCGCGCTCGCAGGTCGGCGGCCACCCGCGGTGCGCGTGCGAGCAGCAGGTCGAGTGTCAGGTCCTGTAGCGGCACGACGCCCGTTCGGCCCTGCCGCAACAGGATGTCCATGGCGAGCCGGACGTCGGCCAGGCTCGCCGCGAGCTCCTCGCGCGCCAGCTCAGCATCGAGGACCGCAACCGCGCCGGCCGGCAGCGCGTGCGCCAGGTCGCGGCCCGGAACCCAGAGCCCGACGACTCGGTCGCCTTCCGTCAGCGCCAGCGCAGCGACCCCTCGCAGGCCCGCGGCGGCGCGCGCGTGAGCACGCGCGCCGCCGCTCGGGATCGCCAGAGCGAACGTCGCGAACCTGCCGCCCACCGGCAGGCCGAGCCGAGCGGCCGTCTCATGGTGACCCGGATCCAGGGCATCGCCTCCGAGCAGCGCATTTAGCAGGCCGCGCAACCCGCGCTCCGTTTCTGAGACAAGGTGTTGACGGTGCTCCAGATACGCGCTTGCGACGGTCCCCGAGACCTGGTCGATGTAGCTCATCACCAGCTCGGCGGCGCGCGTCACCGCCTCGTGCTCCTCTGCCGTGGCCTCCGCGACAAGGACACGCCACGCCGTGGTGGCGCCGATCCGGTAGGCGCGCAACAGGTCTTCGAGCGGCATGCCCTCGCTCGCGCGGTTCTTCGCGGAGGTGCTGAAGTCGTCGAAGCGCACGGTCTCGGGCGCCCCGGCGCCGGCAACCCAGTCCAAGCACAGATCGATGTTCTGGCGCACGACCTCGCGGACCTGGCCGCGCATGACGGCGTCGGGCACGCGCGCATACCCGGGGATCTCCGTGCGGAACGTGCCGAGCATGGTCTCGACCAGCTCGTCGCGATCGATTCGCCCGACCAGCGCCGCCAGCGGTGCGACGGTCTGCCCCATCCGCCAATTGTGACGCGTTACAACAAGATTGGAGTCCGCCCTCTGGCATAGGGGCTTTTCCGATGCCAGGATCGAACCGTCCCGACGCGCGCCGCTCAGCGGCGTGCAGCGGGCCCCTCGCGCGCCGCCACGCGGCGCGCAAATCGTCCCAACGCGCGCCGTCAGTCGGCACTGCTTTGTCTAGCCAGGAGAAAAATGTTGTCTCGCAAAACCAAAACTGCCGCGCTCGCCGCTGCCGCGGCAGTGCTTTCGTTAGCGGCTGTCGGCGCGCCGGGTGCATCCGCCACGCCGGGCACCTCCACACCCGGCACCCCAGCGCCCCAAGCCGAGAAGCCGCAGACCGATCCCGCGCTGTTCCAGGTCGGCACCTCAGTCGTAGACATAACGCCCAAGACGCCGATGGCCGATGGCGGCTACGGTTCGAACTACATCGTCACGGGCGGCGCGCACGACCCGCTGCAGGTGCGGGCCTTCTTCGTCGGCCATGGCAAGCAGGCTGTCGTCTTCGTGACGGTGGACTCCCAGGGCTGGTTTGCCGCATACCAGTCGCCGAACGTCGGCGATGGCGCCGATGACGCGCCCGCGGACGCGGCCGCCGCCCTTGCCGCTCGCGGCTACGACGTCACCGCGGCCAACATCGTCCTGTCCACCACGCACGACCATGCCGCTCCGACGCTCATGGGTCTCTGGGGCCACACCGACCCCGCGTACCTCCACGAGGTCAAGGAGGCCGCCGTCCAGGCTGTCGTCGAGGCTGCATCGAACACTCGCGAGGCACAGCTGTGGACGGCAACCGGCACCATCCGCGGCCTTCTCTCTCAACTCCAGGGGACCGATCAGACGGCCGGGTTTTCGGTCGACGATCAGCTTCCGATCCTGTGGGCGCGCCAGCCGGGCACCGGTGCGACGATCGGCATGTATGCCGACGTGCCGATCCACGCCGACCAGTACGACCCGACCGCGGCCGGCAACAACCAGTGGAGCGCCGATTACCCCGGGTGGGTGCGTGATCGCCTGGCCCACCTGTTCGGCGGCACCGAGGTGGTCGCGGTCGGCACGCTTGGCCGGCAGGAGTCGATCGGCTCCGACCCCCACTATGCCGAGGTCGTCGAGCAGGGCCGCTTCATCACCAACGCGATTGCTCGGGCGCTCACCCACGCACGTCCGATCACCGACGACACCCTGGCCGCTAACAACGTGGCGTTCACAACCAAGGCCACGAACATGGGTCTGCTCGCCGCGATGTCGTGTAACCATCCCGGCGGTCCGCTCGGCTGTCCAGGCCCGCTCAGCGAGCCCGCGAGCAACAACGGCCAAGGGACATGGGACTGGAGCGCGGTCGGCGGGATCTTCACGATCAACCGTTCGCTGAGCGCGCCGTACTTCAACGCCGCCGGCCCCACCGTGGGCTCGTCGGCGACCGTCGCCCGCATCGGAGATCAGGTGTACGCCACCGTTCCGGGCGAGGGGTTCCCCGAGGTCACCGAGGCAATCGAGCGGTCCTTCGTTGCGTCGCCCGGCATCCAGGCTGCGCACATCATCGACGAGGGCAGCGACACGCTCGGCTACTTCGGTGACTATGGCGCGTACCCGCCCAACCAGATGGAGGGCGACCTGACGACCAACAACGTCGGCCCGAACGTGGGGCAGGACACCCTGAACGCGGTGGTGGAGGCTGGCGAGAACCTTAGTCTCACGCCAACCCCCGAGCAGGTGACCGCGGAGATCACCAACCCGAATGCGTTCTCGGAGCCCGGGGTCCAGTTCTACCCCGACCAGGTCGAGACCGATGATCCGGCGGTGAGCTTCTACGGCTCGGCCCACGCTGCCGACCCGGCGTCCAACTCGACATCGACCACGATCGGGTCGACCGCGGGCACGCAGGGCGACGGGCTGATCAGCTGGAACTTCGGTGACGGCACGGTCGGGACGGAGCCCATCTCGGCCCGGTTCACCCACACGTTCCCGGGCCCGGGGCTGTATCTGGTGAAGGCGAGCGTCACAGACAACCTCGGCAACACCTACAGCTGGAGCCAGCCGGTGCTGATCGACCGACCGCTGACCGCGGCTGTGGTCGAGGATCCAGAGCGCAACAACACCGTCGCACTCATCCCTCTGGCCAAGGGCGGTGAAGGCAACGTCGTGTCCGCCCAGTGGACGTTCTCGGATGGAACGACCGCCGAAGGCATGACCATCACCATGCCCCACAAGCACCTGGACGGATCGGTGACGATCACGGACGGCGCTGGAAACACCGCGACGACCGCAGTGCACATCAGCTGAGCCCCATGATGGTCCGGCCGGTGGCGATGAAAGCCATCGGCGGGCCGCTGGGCCAGCGGAGTCCCGTGGGGCGCCCAGGCCCTCAAATGACCACCAAACCCGACTGATTGCAGGAGCATGCCGTTGCCGCGGTGACCGGTGGCAGCTACGGCTTGGGGTTCTCGGACCGCTCACGATCGAGCGCGACGGATACAGCATCCGACCTGAGCGCAGGCCGTCAGCGAAGGCTGGCGCTCCTGTTGCTGAGTGCGGGCGAACCGGCGTCACGCGGTCGGCTGATCGATGAGCTGTCGGGAGAGCGGCCGCCGGCAACCGCGGTCTCGGCCGTCCACGTTCACCTGTCGAAGCAGCAGCTGTGCTCTCGGCGAGCTGGTCGAGTTCGGGGCGTCTGCTTACCTGCTCGCTTATCGGCAGTATCACCTCGACGTCTGGCAGTTCGATGCCGTGGTCGAGCAGGCCCGAGGCCGCGGACGGCGGGACGGTTGACCTCGAGTCCTCAGCGACGACTGCCCGGCGGAGATCGACGATCGGGGGCCGAGCTACTGCAAGCTCCCGATGGCCTCGGATCAGACAGTCACCAAGACCTTCGGCGAGAGATAGCCGAAGGTGGCGGGACGGGCGCGGCGCTCGGTGAGCAGATCGTCAGCCATCGAGGAACAGCTGCGCGTTGGCGGCGCGGCAGTCGCTGAGACTGCGGTCGAACGGCACCGTCGGATGCTCTGCGGTCAGGCTCAGCAGGTCGTCGTTGCGGGCAGCCCGCTTGCGCCTTCGCCCCAGGAGGAGTCCTCGCCCATCGCCAGAGCCGAGGGCATGCTTTGCCACGGTTCCGGTCACGGGATCAACGTCAACCACGTTGACCACTTCTCGTGCAAGACGGTAGTCGTCGTGGAGCACAGGTCGCGGAGGGAATACCCGGCCGACACGGAAGCGGGACTCTCGAAACGACCGCGCCGGAGCCCCCGTATTCGCCATATGCGCAACCGGCTGGTGTGCTTGCCGTGGCCCTCTCAGGAGCAAGCATTCGCGGAGCCGGCGGGGTCCGTGGCGGACTACCCATGTTCCAGCGAAGCGGCCACGACACCGAGATGACCGCTCCAGGCGTGACGGGGCAGCCGGCCCAGGCGCCGCAGCGGGGCTGGTTTCGGGTGGCGGTGGTCGTCAGACCGGACGATCGCTTCCAGCCGCGAGCCGACTTCCAGCCGGCGACCGCTTCGGCGACGGAAGAGTCGTCAGCGCGGCGGCTCGTCGCGCGACTCCTTTGCCACGGAGGCGATCGTCCGCTTGGGCCGGCCCGGACGAGTGCAAAGCCGACAAAGCGCTGGCCCGGGTCGGCCCGGGATCGGCGGCACGCTGACGATCGCGTTCGGGCCCAAAACGCAGTGGTCGCGCGAACCGCCTCCCACGCTGGCCCGTTCGATGCACTCGCGGGCGTGTATCAGCGCGACGTTCCGCTGCCTGGTGCTACCACCGGTGAGGCGCGACTAGCGAGGTCCGGTGCCGCGCTCCGTTTCTGTGAGAGCGATGAGGCTGACCGTACGGAGGCGCTTGTCACGCCGAACTGAGGCGTTAATCAGCGTTAGGGGGCGGCTGGACAACCTGACGCGCGACCGCTCGCGTTCAATTGGATGTGCTGGCGCGCCCAGCTTGCCAGCGCGGTGATCGTGGCGGTGCCGTCGTCAAAGGAGCCGCTGACGGGAAGCGCAAGCATGCTGACCACGTAGCCGCGGCTGCCGGATCCGACGATCGCGGTCTGCCGCACCTGGTAGCGGCCGTTCTCGGGCCCCCAGCCGCCTTTGAACGCCAGCGGCACGCTGGCCGGGTATCCGGCGGAGCCCGCGCCCCATCGCTCCGATGGGATCACGCTGCGCATCAGT
The DNA here is from genome assembly GCA_963704385.1 of uncultured Solirubrobacterales bacterium. GTDB lineage: Bacteria > Actinomycetota > Thermoleophilia > Solirubrobacterales > Solirubrobacteraceae > Palsa-465. Next base: position 424,861 of record OY969904.1, on the reverse strand, counting down.
CCGAGCACGTAGCTCGTGTCCCGTGGGTCGAGCAGGCACCCTCGGGCGAGCGCGCGGTAGAAGGTCACCTCGTTCCGCAGGGACCATTCGGTCTGCCCGTAGGTGGTGAAGCCCTCGGTGTTCGGCGCTGTGTTGACCGTCGTCGTGACGTCGCCGGCCCGCCTGAGGATCTGTTGGACCGCGGCGCTCGCCGGGGCGAGGCCGCCGTGGATGCTCTCAAGCTCGCCGAATAGGGCTTCGATCGAGGCGTTGTCGGATTGCTCGAGCGCGGCGGCCGCGTAGGCGTGCTCCTGCGGGTCGAGCGTCTTCCCACGTCGCTCGTAGCCGTAGAGCAGGGTGACGAGCACGGGCACTTTGCTGGTGCTCCACGCGGGCGCGACCTGGGCTTGGCCGAAGGTCTCGATCGGCCCGCCGCCCAGCGGTGCGATCGCGAGCCCGACGGCCCCGGCGAGCTGCCTCTGCAGGACGGCGAAGCTCGCGCGCGCGCGTGAGTCGACGAGCAAGGCTGGTGGACGAGCTCCTCGCGCGGTCGTATGAGCCGGCGGCTGGGCGGGAGGCCTTGTCGTGGTGATCGAATGGCGTTTCACCGTGTCGACGTACGGCTGCCTGACGATCACTCGGCGGGTGCCGGCCTGCCCGAAGATCGCGATGCTCACGGCGCCGATCGCTGCGCCGACGATGAACACTCCGAGCACTTGCGCCGCCCGGGTGCGGATAAACGGCAGTCGCGACAACATTCCTCCGAGTCCGCCGCTCCGAATGTTGCCTCACCGACCGGCGTGTCTAGGCCACCGGCTGCCACTGCGGTGATCGGGCGCTTCAGGGGCTGTTCGGGCCGGTGGCTGAGATCGAGCGTTGGACGCCCGCTGCCTTGCCTCCCAGGGACTAGAGTTTCGTCACGATGGGGTGCGTCGGTCGACTTTGCATGCTGAGAGGACGGGCGAGCGCTTGATGTCGACGACGGCTCTCGCGGCGAGACGCTGAGGGGGGCGGGGCCTACGGCCGGATTCGAGCTGGGGTCGGTGGTCGCGGACCGGCGCATCGACGGGATCGCCGGCCGGGGCGGGATGGGCCTGGTGTACCGGGCCTGGAACGTGCGCCTGAAGCGTGTCGAGGCGGTCAAGGTGATCACGGAGTCATACGCCCGGGACGCGCAATTTCGCGAGCGGTTCGAGCGCGAGACGGAGATCGCGGCGAACATCGACCACCCGCACGTCGTGACGATCTACGACTGCGGCGAGGGCCCGGACGGCGAGTTGTTCATCGCGATGCGCTACGTGGAGGGAACGACGATGGAGCGGCTCATCAGCGAGCGAACCCAGCTGGATCCGCAGCTTGCCGCCAGCCTGATCTCCCAGATCGCCTCGGCGCTCGACGTCGCGCACGAGCAGGGACTGGTGCACCGTGACATCAAGCCCGCCAACGTCCTGATCGCCGGCCCCGAGGGGCATCTCCACGCCTACCTGACCGACTTCGGCCTCGCCAAGCGGGTCTCCTCCGAGACGATGCTCACCGCGGCCGGGCTGATCGTCGGCACGATCGACTACTTGGCCCCGGAGCAAGCCCAGGGCGGTCCGGTGGACCAGCGGGCCGACGTCTACGCGCTCGGCGGGACTCTGTTCAAGGCGCTGACCGGCCAGGTCCCGTTCCCCAAGCAGTCGGACGTGGCCAAGTTGATGGCCAAGCTCCACGAGCCGCCGCCGATGGCCTCGCAGGTCGCCGCCAGCGTCCCGCCCGCGCTTGACCCGGTGCTCGCCCGGGCGTTGAGCCAGGATCCGGGTGACCGCTATCCGTCGGCGGGGGATCTCGGGCGCGCCGCGATCACCGCGGCGTCGACGCGGTCGCGCTCCCGGATGCAGTCGACGATCAGGGCCGGGATCGCGCTGGGGGACTGCCTGCTCCAGGAGGTAGTCGGCCAGGGAGGGATGGGGATCGTGTACCGGGCACAGCAGCTCAAGCTCGACCGCACCGTGGCGGTCAAGGTGATGTCCAAGGAATTGGCCCAGGACCCCGCGTTCCGGACGCGGTTCGAGCGTGAGTGCAAGATCGCCGCCTCGATCGACCACCCGCACGTCGTCCCCATTCACTGGGCCGGAGAAGCCCAGGGCCGGCTGTACGTCGTGATGGCGCTGATCGTGGGCGGGAGTCTCAGCGACGCGCTCCATGCCAAGGGCAAGCTCGAGCCCGAGCGGGCCGTCGAAGTCATCGAGCAGCTGGCCTCGGCGCTGGACGCTGCGCACGGACGCGGGCTGGTTCACCGCGACATCAAGCCGGGAAACGTCCTGATCGACGAACGCAGCGGTCGCGTGCTCCTGGCCGACTTCGGGCTCGCTAAAGCGATCGCTGACGAGGAGATCGGGGAGGGCGAGGTTCTCGGGAGCAGCCGGTACATGGCGCCGGAGCGCGGCGGCCCCTCCTCCGATGAGATCCTCGGCGACATCTACTCCCTGGGCTGCGTCCTCTGGGATCTGCTCGCCGGCACCGAGCGACCAGATCTGAGCGGCGAGCCGGATGTGTCGCCCGCCCTCGCCGCGGTCGTTGCCGAGGCCGTCAACCCGGATCCGAAGGCTCGTCAGGCGACCGCCGGACAGCTGGCCAGAGCGGCGCGCAGTGCCCTGGCCGCGGGTCCGGAGGCGCACCGCCCGCATATGAAGAAACGCGAGCCGAGCGACCTCGAGCTTGAGCGGCCCATCCATGATCGTCGACAGCCCTTCGCTCCCGAGCCGCTGTCCAAAGGCGTGTCGCAGCGAGTGCTGTCACTCTGCGACCAAGCGCTCGGGACGGTCAGCGAGCCAGAGGCGCGCGAGCCGGTGGCGATCGTACGCAACGGTTTGGTCGAGCCGCTGCGGCTCGCGGTGGTCGGAGGTTCGGCGGCGGACCGGGCGGCGTTGATCGACGCCGTTCCGGTCGAACTGCTACAGCCGATCTCGCTCGTAGAAGGCAGCGAGAACACGTCGGAGGGCGGGCACCGGGGCGACACACATCTGGCCGATGCGTTCCTGGTGATCGCGTCCGCCGCAACGTCCGCGGACGCTGACGTCGTGCGCTCGACGATCCTTGGGCAGCTGGCGGGCGTTAAGGGCTCGGCCGTGAACCGGGTATGCGCGCTGACCACACGCGATCCCACCGTCGCAGCCGAGGCTGCTCGCCAGAGCAAGCGGGCGCTCGGACCGCTGATCGCGGCCGTCAGGCCGGTCAGCGTAACGCTGGCCGTTGCCGCGAACGCCGGTCTCATCAATCAGCATGTGGTGGACGATCTCACCACGCTGGCCGCGCTGGAACGCCTGGCGCTGGCCCAGCAACTCTCCGACGAGGACTCGTTTCTGACCGCCGCGAGCCCGCCGGCGGTCGGGAGTCGCCGCGACCTCCTGCAGCTGATCGGCCTCGATGGGGTCCGCGCTGCCGTCGACCTCGCCGCCGGCGATCAGCTGACCGTCGCTGGCCTTACCCGACGGCTGCGAGAGCTGTCGGGGATCGAGCAACTCGTCGCCGACATCGACGGGCTGCAGCAGAGGGCCGATGCGCTGAAGGCGGCGCACGCGCTCACCGCGCTCGAGCAGCTCTCTTTCCACGAGCCCGCCCTGGCGTTTCTCCGCGACCGGGTCGAGTCGACCCGGTTTGCACCCCAGATGCACGTGATTGACCTGATTCGGGCGCTCGACCGAGTGGTGGAGGAGGACGTGGAGCTGCCGGGCGAGCTCCGGCTGCGGCTTGAAGAGCTGGTCACGGGGCGCTCCCCATCGCGACGGCTGGGCGTCGATGATCACCTGCCCGGTCCGGAGCTGGTGCGCGCGGCACACGACCAGTATCGGACGTGGAAGGCGTTTGAGAACGGCAGCCACGCGTCTCCGGCCGCCCGGCGCATCGCGGCCGTTGTCGCGCGGTCTCTGCAGCTGATCGCGGACGAGGTCGAGCATCCGGAACCCGCCCCCTCGCTGGCCTCGAGGACTACAGTTTGACGTTGATCGGGCGCGATCGGAGGGCTTGACGGTGGCCGAGTGGGTGTTGGCGATTGATTTTGGGACCACGTCGACGGCCGCCGCGATCAGGGTTGGCGATGCCGTGGACCGGATCGAGCTAGACGGCTCCCCGCGCATGCCATCGATGGTGTTCTGGCACGAAGGGACGGGCTCCTCGCGGACCGGCCGGTTGGTGCTGGGCGAGGAGGCCGAGGAGCTCTCGGGGTTGGCGCCATGGTGCCTGGAGCGAACGCCCAAGCGCCGGATCGGTGACGAGTTCATCCGCCTCGGGGACAAGGAGCTGCGGGTCGTGGACGTGATCGGCGCGATCCTGCGGCGGGTGGCCGACGAGGCGCTCGCTCTGCGGGGGGGCGAGCCGCCGCGCGAGGTGCGGCTCACCCATCCGGCGCGCTGGGCCCGCCCGAGCTTGGACAAGCTCGGGCGGGCGGCCGAGATCGCTGGGTTCACGTCCCCGATGTTCGTCGCCGAGCCCGTGGCGGCGGCGACACATTTCGCCAGCGAGCGCCTGGCGCCGGGCGAGCACGTGGCGGTCTACGACCTGGGCGGAGGGACGCTGGACACGGCGGTTCTGCTCCGGACCAGCAGCTCGTTTGAGCTGGTGGGCGCACCGGGCGGCAACGAGAACCTGGGGGGCGAGGACTTCGACGACCGCCTGTACCGGTACCTCGGGCGGCAGCTCTCGCAGGAGCAGTGGCAGCTGTTGCGGGACTCCACGGACCGGGTTTGGATGCAGGCCAACCGCGAGCTCTTGCGCAGCGCCCGCAGGACCAAGGAGTTCCTGTCGCGAAGTCCGCGGTACGAGTTCTACATGCCGCCGCCGATCGACCAGGAGTTGGTCGTCAGCGCGGAGACGTTTCGCGAGCTGATCGTTGAGGACGTGCAGTCCACGGCGGGCGAGCTGGAGCGGACGGTACGGGCGGCGGGCCTGGACCCGTCGGAGTTGACGGCGATCTACCTGGCGGGCGGGTCGAGCCGCATTCCGCTGGTGGCCCGGACGATCCAGCAACGGCTCGGGCAGCTCCCCGAGTCCTGGGACGACCCGAAGGCGGTCACGGTGCTGGGTGCCGCTCGCCTCGCTGCGGCGCCGGCGACCGCGAGCACGATCGTGCGCCGGCGCGTGCCCGAGCCGACCCCCGATTCGTCCCTCGTGACCGAGCCGCCGACCGACCGAGCGGAGCGCGTCACCGAGCCCGCCCGGCCCGAGCGAGAGCCCGAGCGCCGGGACGAGAGGTCAGGCGGCGGTCGCCGCTTAGCGGCGCTCGGGCTGTTGGCGGTCGTCGCCCTGGCCGGTATCGGCGCAGGCGCGCTGGCGGCGGCGGGCGTCTTCTCCAAGACGAGCACCGCGACCACGATCGTCGAGAAGGGCAGGACGACAATCGTCACCACGGCCACGTCGGCGCTCGGCGCGACCCCGTCGGGGACGCCGTCGGGGACCAAGCCCTGCGGGGGTGGTCTCTCGGTCGGCGCGAACACCTCCTGTGCGTTCGCGGCCAACGTGGAGCACGCCTACGACCAGGCCGGCGGAGGGTCTCAGACGGTCAGCGCCTATAGCCCAGCCACCGGACTGACGTACACGATCAACTGCACGGCGGGCTCGCCGCACGTCTGCACCGGCGGAACCACGCACAACGCGTCGATCTACTTCACCTCAGGCCCGTCCGGCGCGCCAGGCTCCAGGTCTTCAGTAGGCACGCCACCCAGCTCGACGACCGGGTTGCATGCCTGCGATCAGAACGTCTTCGTCAACGCCCACACGAGCTGCAAGTTCGCCGAGAACGTGTTCTACGAGTACACCCAGTCGCCGCGGGATCCCTCTGGGCAGGTCATGACCATCTTCAGCCCAGTCACTCAGAACGACTACACGGTCACATGCACTCCGGACCAGCAGGGCGACGTCGACTGCTCCTCAAACACCAACTCGTACACCACGTTTTCGCAGGCCTCCGTCAACGCCTACACGCCATCCGAAGCCGCGGCATACGCGTCATCCGCGGACCTTGGGGATTCCAATCCGAACGGTTAGCCACAGAAGGAGGGGTCTCGGAGCCTTTGTCCCGCTCCGTATCTCGAGCCAGCGTGGCGAGCCCAGCTTGCGCACGCTGTAGAGCACGTCGGCCTGATCGCGGCGCTCCGGCGAATCACCGGGACACGCTCGGCCGGCGTAGACAACGTCGCCCCGTCCAGTACGGAGCGCAACGCATCAACTCCTGACAAGGAGAAATTCGCGTGACACGCACGCACACGATCCTCGTGGCCGAGGAACACCCGGCCACGCGCGACTTCCTGATCGACAACCTGGCCGTCGACGGCTACCGGACGCTGGCGGCCGAGGACCGCGCGAAGGCATTGGCGCTGCTCGACGTCGAGCACCCGGACCTCGTCGTGGTCGACATCAACGGCGACACGCTCGACCTGCTCGATGCGGTCAGATCAGCGACTGGGCTCGCAAGCAGGATCGCTCCCGACACCCGCTGATCGCGTTCACCGGCCGGTCCGACGCCATTCACCGGATCCGGTCGCTCGAGCGGGGCGGCGACGATGTCGTCGCCAAGCCTTTTGCCTACCCGGAGCTGCGCGCCCGGATCGCAGCGCTGCTGCGCCGCGCGGAGCAGCGCTCGAGATCCCGCTTGAGGCGGATCGGACCGCTGACGATCGACGTGCCCGGCCGCGAGGTCTGGGTCGAGGAGCGGCCGGTCGAGCTGTCGGCCAAGGAGTACGAGCTGCTCCTCGCGTCGTCGAACGACCCGACGCGGGTGTTCAGGCGCGAGGAGCTGCTGCGCGACGTGTGGGGCTTCCGGAGCTCCTGCCGCGCGCGCACGGTGGACAGCCACGCGCACCGGCTACGCCGAAAGCTCTCCCCGTCCGGCGCTGTGAAGCTGGTCGTGAACGTATGGGCAGTTGGCTACCGGCTCTGCGATCAGGCTCTCCTGGCGTCGAAGCCGCGGGGCGGCGGCCGATTGCGACGACTGCGCCCAGAGACTGCGGGACGCGACCGTCGTCGTGGCGGAGAACCGCTATGCGATCGGGGTAATCGTGCTTATCTCCACGGTGGCATCTGCCCATCGAGAATGTCGCGGTGGAACCCCCCGTTCGGGGCGAGCCTGTATGGCTTGTAATTCCGGCCGGTTTCCGGACATTAAGGGGTAGGTGTTGAATTATTTTCGGAGCGTGGCCGAGCATCGGGGAGCGCCGAGCGGACGGAGCGCGGCCGGTGCGACGGGCGACGAGCTCGCGTTTGAGGCGCTGTTCCGAGCTCACTACAGTGGCGTGTTGCGGTACGCGTTGCGGCGGTCACCGACCCGGGCGGCGGCGGAAGACGTTGCGGCGGAGACGTTCGTGGTCGCGTGGCGTCGGCTCGACGCCGTTCCTGCGGATGAGCTGCCATGGCTGCTAGGGATCGCGCATCGTTTGATCCTCAACGAGCGGCGGTCGGACCGTCGTCGTGCTCGGCTGGTGGCGCGCCTGTCGGCGGATCCGGACGACCCGGGTGAACAGCCGGCTGAGCCGTCACGGGAGCATCGAGATGTGCTCGGCGCGCTCGGGCGCCTCGGCGAACGTGACCAGGAGGTCCTGCGCCTCGCCGCGTGGGAGGGCTTTGACCCCAGCCGCGCGGCAGCGGTGCTCGGCTGCTCGCGTGGCGCGCTTGCAGTTCGCTTGCATCGGGCGCGGCGCCGCCTGGCCAGGGAGATGGGCGCCGGTCGGCCGCCATCACCCCAAACGCATGTCGACGGCGGCGACGAACGCAGATCAAAGGAGAGATCGTGATGACTGGACTCGATGAGCCGCGCGATGTGATGGCATTGCTCGCGCGCGCGAACCCGACCGAAGGCGACGCGTCGTGCTACGAGGTCGACGAGTCGCAATTGGCGGCGGCGCGAGCCCGAGTGATGCAGATGATCGCGGCCGAGGAAGGCGGCGGCCGCGCAACCGCGTTGCCACTACCGAGCCGCAGATCTAGGTGGACGCGGTGGACGCGAGTGTCCGCTGCGATCGTAGGAATTGCCGTAGCGGCCAGCGCCGTCCTGCTCGCGCTGCCCGGGCGCAACAACCCCCCCGACCTGTCGCTGGTGAATGCGGCTGCGAACGTCGCGGCGAGCCAGCCGCCGGCCACGGCGGTACCCGCGGGTGAGTACTTCCACATGCTCGTGCGTTCATTCCGGAACGTCACGGGAGCCGGTGTCATCAACGACAGCAACATCGAGTACTGGGTCGCGGCCGACGGGTCGGGCCTCGTGCGACAGAGCATCGCCCGGGCAATTTTCCCCGGCCAGCGGTGCCCTCCACGCACGCCGCCGCCACCGGGCTACCTCTCGATCACGTGCGCTGTGTCCGGGAACATGGTCGTCAACGACTTTCGCCTCCGGCCGGGAGGGCTGTACAGGTTCGGCGGGGACTACATCGATACCTGGGTCAGAGCCCTGCCAACCGACGAGCAGGCGCTCGAGGCCGCGCTCCAGAAGCAGTGGACTCGCGAGTATGCGAACACTCCGGGAGTTCGTGTCGGTAAGGCGGACTCGGCGCAGCTGCTGGGACTGATCGGATTCGCGCTTGGCGACCCGCTCACAGCTCCCGCGGTTCGAAGCAGCCTCTTCCGGCTGGCCGGGACCCTCCCACACGTGTCGGTGCGGACGGGCGTCACGGACGCCTACGGAAGAACCGGGACGGAGATCACTGCGATCGGAAGCACCGGGGTCGCGGTGCCGCCCGGCTCGCCGCTCGCCCGTCACGGCGCGCCAGCGCGACATCAGATCTTGCGCCTCATCTTCGACCCGGCAACGTCCGAGATCCTCGACTCCGACTTCACGGATGGCAGTGAATACCCGATTTCCCTCGCCTATTTCGATCAGGGGATCGTCCGATCGCTCCCGAGCCAGCGGTGATCGGTCTCCTCGCTGAGGCGGCTCCGCGGCCGCGCGTGGCGCGTTCCTTGAGCGCTGACACAGCCCTTCTCGAATCGGTGCAGTGAGGCATGGACGCCGGTTCCTTCACGGGACCTACGAGCGCGACGAGTCGATTTCGTGCATCACTCTCGAGCCGGCGAGGTGAAGCTGCGACGCCGTGCCATAGAACCGAGCCTACGCTCGGCACCAGCGGACTGCTAGTGAGCGTGAGATCTCAGACGTCCACGACATCACGCAGGATCGCGTCGCGCACCGGTCCGTCCGACAGGCCGTGAACCGATGCGAGCACGGACACCTCGGCCGGACACCAAGAGACCGAGCCGCGGCGTCGAGGCGGCAGTTCCGCGAGGCGGCGTTCGAGGCGCTCGACTAGTTCGCGGTGAAGCCCAAGCTCGACTGCGCCGGCGCCGGTGAACGATCCATCAGGCTGAGGGCGGGCGACGAAGACCGCCTCCACGTGTCCGTCGCGTGTCCGGCGAATACCGGTAACGGCGAGCCGCTCCTCGCGGCGCAGCTTGCGTTTGACCCACGCGGTACATCGCCGGCCGGGGACGTAGGTCAAGCTGAGGCGCTTGGCGACGACGCCCTCAAGGCCGAGCTCCTCAACACGCGCGACGAAATCCTCGCCTCGCTCGACCACCACGCTCGCCGGTGTGCGCCACGCCGGCCCCTCGAGCGCCAGCTCCCCGAGCAGCGCCCGGCGCTCCGCGTAGCGGAGGGGCCGGGTCGAGTGGCCGTCGAGGTGAAGGACGTCGAACACTTGGAGCATCGCCGGGCGCCCGTCGATTTGTGAGCCGTTGAGACGGTGGCGAAGCCGGGCGAAGTCCGGACGCCCGTCGCTGCGCAGACATACCAACTCACCGTCGAGCGTCACCCGACGCTTGCCGAGCACATCGGCGATCTCGGTCATCTCGGGGAAGTCCCCCGAGCACTCGCGGCCGTTGCGCGTACGCAACGAGACGGAACGGCCGTCGTAGCGGAGCTGCGCGCGGCAGCCGTCCCACTTGAGCTCGAAGGTCCAAGCGTCCCCGCTGGGCAGCGTGCCGGAGGTGAGCAGCATCGGCGGGATGAACGTCGGCTGCTGCTCGCGGTAGCGCACGGTCAAGCAGCGTATACGGCCGTCAAAGCGTCGTCGTGCAGGTGGCCGCGCCCGCCCGGACGGTTATCTGCTCTGCGGCCGCCGATCGACTGGCGTAGAAGTAGACGTCGGCATATCCAGAGCTGTCGGTGTGCCAGGTCTTGGTCTCACCCCCGCCGCTTACCGTCACCGTCTGGTCTGGCTGGTTGGAGTGGACGTAGACGTCCCAGTCGTCGTAGCGGCTGTCGTATTGCCCGGTGGCCGAGCACGTCGCGGCTGATGTTGATGGAGGCTTAGGCCCCTGGCCGGTCGGCGACCTGGTCTTCCTCGGGTGCGCGAGCAGGACCCAGTCCGCCGCGATTGCCCGCTGTGCCTGCGCCAGCGTCATCCGACCGTCGCAGACCTCCTGCCGTAGCTCGTACTCAATTGCGTCTTTCGGGTTCGGCGAAGCCCCCGGCTCTGGCCACAGGTTGCGCGGATCGTTCGGGGCCCCACCGAGCTCGAGCGGGACGAGGTGGTCGTACTCGTAATCGCGGAGAGGGCCCGGCTCGCCGTAGGCGGCGAGGCTCGCCTCCTTCTCCGGCTCGGTGATCGACTCCGGCGGCCGCACCGAGTCGGTGTAGCCGTAGCTGCAGATCGTCGACTGGATGTTCGCCTGGGTGACGGCGGGGCTGATCGCTCCGGGGGTGCAGTGAGGATCGGGCAGCGAGTAGAGGCCTGAGCCGCGAGCGTGGCAGGAGCCGGGGGGCGGCTGGGCCTGGACGACGCTCGAACTCGCGCTGCTCACCGGCAAACCAACGATGGGGGAGGGGGCGTAACGCCGCGCCCGGGGGCGCCGAGGACCGGCGTGATGACGCGTGGTCGTGGCAGTCGCCACCGTAGCGGTCGTCAACTGCGAAGTTGTCAGGGCCTGGGCGGTCGAATCACTGGTCGACGCGCTCGAACAACCAGCGAATGCGGCAGCGGACAAGACCGCGGCGAGAGCTATCGCCGCGACGCCAGAAGAGCGTTGTCCCGCTGCCCGGATCACCAGTCAGGACGCTAGCCCGCTCACCGGCGGAGCCACCGCCCGGACGGCTGGCCCTGACACCAAAAAACTCCGACAGGAGGAACACTGAGATGTCTCACGGCATCACCGAAACCGCCTCAATGTTCTCGGTCAACAGCCGACGGCCGCCTCCCTGGCACGGCCTTGGCGTCGTGCTCGACGAGTACCCCAAGTCGATCGACGAGGCGCTGGAGAAGGCCGAGCTCGGCTGGAAGGTCGCCCACCGCGACGTGCTGGTCGTCAAGCGCCCCGAGTGGACCGCCCACTTCGGGGTCAGGCATGAGCCCGAGCTGATTCCGGCGAAGGGATTCAAGGCGAACATCCGTGAGGACACGGACGACGTGCTCGGGACTGTCTCCGACAAATACGAGGTCGTAGAGAACGCCGACGCGTTCAGATTCTTGGACGCGCTGATCAGCTCCGATATGCACTTCGAGACGGCTGGCAGCCTTTGGGGCGGTCGCCGTGTCTGGGTGCTCGCTCGACTGCCCGAGTTCGTCGAGCTCGGCGGCGACCTGTCGGCGACCTACGCGTACGTGGCCAACAGCCACGACGGGTCGATGGCGGTCACCGCGGCTGTCACGCCGATCCGGATCGTGTGCGCCAACACCCTCGGCGCCGCGCTACGACAGGGCGAGCACGGCGTCGCCGCGCAGCGGACGTTCCGGTTCCGGCACATGGGCAATCTGCAGGCCAAGTTCGCCGAGGCTCGCCAGGTGCTCGGGATGACGATCAACTACCAGAAGCAGTTCAAGGAGCTCGCCGACCGCATGGCCCGTGAGCCGATCGCCGAGTGGGCGCTCGAGCGCCGCGTGCTGCGGCACCTGTGGACGATCGACGAGGACATGGGCAAGGTCGCACGGGCGAACCGCGAGCGCACGATCGAGCACGTGCTCGCCATCTTCCGCGGTCGAGGCATCGCCGGCGATACGACCGGGAATAGCCCACTCACAAAATGGGTCGCGTTCAACGCGGTCGCCGAGCACCTCGACTTCGGACGGCGGTACACCAGCCGGACCAATCAGGTGCAGCGGTCGTTCGAAGACACCTCTACCAAGCAGCGGGCGCTGGAGCTCGTGCTCACCGCCTAATCCGAAGTTTTTGAGGGTTTGAGGCCCGATCACCCGTGTTTACGGGGGTCGGGCTCTTTTTTGCTGGTGGAATGTAGCCAAAGTTTGGCCTTGTGTTCGTCCGGAGCTGCTGTTATCTTGCCGGTGATGCCTCGGCGTGGTGGTCAGGCTCATGTAGCCACAATCAAGACGAAGGGGAAGGGCGGGAGGGTGTACACGTCCTATCTGCTGCGTCGCTCCTACCGGGAGGGCGGCAAGGTCCGCCACGAGAACCTGGGGAACCTGTCGCACCTGCCGCTGCCGGTCATCGAGGCGATCCGCCAGATGCTCTCAGGCCGGGTGCTGGTCGATCTCTCAGAGCAGCTTCAGATCGAGAGCTCGCTGCCGCACGGGCACGTGGCGGCGGTGCTGGGGGTGCTCAGAGACCTGGATCTGGAGCGGGTCCTCTCCCGGGAGCGCTGCCGGGAGCGGGACCTGGCGGTGGCGATGCTCTGCCAGCTGGTGATCGCGCCAGCGTCGAAGCTGTCGATGACCCGCCGCGTTCACCAGACCACGCTGTCCGAGGAGCTGTCGCTCGGCGAGGTCAAAGAGCCCGAGCTGTTGGCGGCGATGGACTGGCTGGCTGAGCGCCAGGAGCGGATCGAGAACACGCTCGCCCGCCGGCACCTGACCGACGGCGGGTTTGTCCTCTACGACCTGTCCTCGTCGTACTTCGAGGGGCGTTGCTGCCCGCTGGCGGCGCTGGGGCACAACCGGGACGGCAAGCCCGGCAAGCTGCAGGTCAACTGGGGGCTGGTGTGCTCGCCGGATGGCCGACCAGTGTCGGTGCAGGTGCATCCCGGCAACACGGCTGACCCAACCACCGTCCCGGACGTGATCGACACGGTCAAGGAGCGGTTCGGGATCGAGCGGGTGATCCTGGTCGGCGACAGGGCGATGATCACCGACGCGCACGCCACCACGCTCAAGGAGCTCGGCGCCGGGTTCGTCTCCGCGCTGAAGACCGCGCAGATCCGCAAGCTCCTGAACGCGGGCGCGCTGCAAATGTCGCTGTTCGACCAGAGAAACCTCGCCGAGATCACCTCAGACGAGTTCCCTTCAGAGCGGCTGGTGGTGTGCCGCAACCCGCACCTCGCTGCCGAGCGCGCCCGCAAACGCGAGGACCTGCTGCAGGCGACCGAGCGCGAGCTCGCCAAGGTCAAGCACATGGTCCACGGGCCCCGCGGCACGCTACGAGGCGCCGGCGCCGGGAAGATCGGGGAGCGCGCCGGCCGCGTCTCTAACAAGTACAAGGTCGCCAAGCACTTCGACCTGCAGATCGCCGACGGCTCGTTCTCATACGAGCGCAAGCAGCAGCAGATCGAGGCGGAGGCCGCGCTCGACGGGCTCTACGTGCTCAGAACCACGTGCGGCCCGGACACGCTCACCACCCAGGCCGTGGTCCGCGTCTACAAACAGCTCAAGCTCGCCGAGCGCGCGTACCGCACGATCAAGGACGCGCTCGACGTCCGCCCGATCCGCCACCACCTCCAAGACCGCGTCGAATCGCACTTCTTCCTGTTCCTGCTCGGCTACTACCTGCTGTTCGAGCTCCAAGCCCGGCTCGCACCAATGCTGTTCACCGACGACACGCCACTCGCCGCAACCGACCCCGTCGCGCCCGCACGACGTTCCCCCGCCGCCAACACCAAAGCCGGCCGCGCCCGAACCGCCGACGGCCTGCCCGCCTACAGCCTCACCGACCTGATCGCCGAGCTGGGAACCATCTGCCGCAACCAGGTACGCATCGGCGAAAGCCACCACACCTTCCCACGGCTCACCAACCGCAACACCATCCAGGCCAAAGCGCTCGACCTCCTCAACATCAAGCTCGGAACGTAGCCAAAGCCAAACCAGCAGCCGAACACCGAATCCGGCGCCAACACACGGGATTCGTCATCTCAAGACCGAAAACTTCCGCCTAATGACCAATCAGTGCTTCCGCCCCGCGTGAGAAATGCGCGGGGCGGGAGGTGCTTTTTTTTCTCGCAGACGGCCTCGGCGTAAAGAACACTTGGTGGCAGCTCCCGGTCACCGAGGCTGTACCAGCCGTCAGTCGTAATCGGACAGGATGCCTGCTCTTGGGCGAAGGCGATCGTGCGCCCGCCGTTGCCTATAGCTCGGACCGCTCCGACCCCCAGGTTCGGACCAAAAGCGGCAGGCGTTCAGCGACGGGTCGAACACCGCTTCGCAGAGCCTGGCCGTCAGGTTGTTGTCTACGGCGACGCGGGGTTGAGAAGACACGGGTCGGGCTCCGACACACCTGCCAAGCCGCGACACACTTACGCCGTGAGCGAAGCGACTCGCTCATCTGAGCAGTGACTAAGGCGGTAGCAGGCGGCGAGGGTGACCAGACGGCGACCCCGACGGGGAATTATTTCAGTCTGGCGTGGCGAAGCGCGCTTGACTTACGACGCTAGCTGACCTTGTACTGGACGAGTAGAAAGAAGTCCTCGACGGACTCAAGCGCCGTGCTCAGGTCGGCCTGCGCGATCGACAGCCACCAGATCTGCGGAATCGTCACCGGTGAGGACGGCGCGGGCAGCACGCCCCACAGCGTGTTGGTGCCGTAGAGCGTGTCGGGCTTCAGTGTCACCTGTGTGCCCGGTGAGCTCGGCGGGGTCGGCGGCGTGCCGCCCGGCGCCGGCAGGCTCGCGTTGACCAGGTAAATCGAGAGGGAGGGGGGCACCGGCCCGCCCGCCTCGATCAGCGCGAACGCCTGGACCCCGGTGATCTGGATCTTCCTCCCCCGGTACTGGAACGGGAACCGGTCGCCGACCGTCCACACGGGCATCTGCCCATACGCTGCGGCCTCGCTCGCCGGGTGCAGCAGTCCGTACCACTCGCTCGGGAACTCGTGCTTGAGGCTGAACAAACGGTTCTGCGCGCTCTGGGCCGGCGGGGCGCCGATGCTCGGGGCGGCCGTCTGCTGCGCCGGGGCCGGGAGCACGGCCGCGGCGTAGGCCTGGCTGCGCAGCAGGTCGCCGCCGTAACGCGAGGTGTAGCTCAGCTTGAGCACAACGTCGGTGATCGTGTCGAAGTCAAACGCGTTACACGCGATCGGCATGCTGATCAGCCACGTGGACGCTGCGCCGGCCGTCTCGAACGGGAGGTAGCGCTCGTCGCGGAAGCTGACAGAGAACACGCCGCTGTCGTCCTGGGCGTGGCTGGTGGCGATCCCGGCGGTGGAACCGAAGTTGTAGATGAACCGCGGATCCTGGTTCACCGGCTTCTCGACGTAGCTGGCGCCGCTGCCCCCGTTACTGGTCGCGGGGTCGAAACGGATCTTGCTCGACACCAGCGTGAGCGTGCAGTTGATGCTCGTGTACGGCCCGGCGACACACGGAATCGTGAGGCTCACGTCGCGGAGCCGGCGTAGGTAGTGGCCGGGGTAGTCGGTGTCGAACAGCGCCTCGGGCAGCACGACCAGGCATTCGCCCGTCGTCTTCAGCGCGATCAGCGCCGCCGGGTCGTGCAGCAGCAGCGACACGTACCGGGTCATCTCGAACTCCCGCTCGTTCTGGTCGATGTAGGCGCGCTCGAGTTGCTTGACGGCGAGCTGCAGGCGGTCGCCCGCGAGCAGCCCCTTGCGCAGGCTGTCCCAGTACCCGAAGGTGATGTAGTTGGACTCGGGGACGCTGAGCTCGCGCTGGTAGGCGACCTCGGCGAGTTTGGCCGTGCTGTAGGCCAGCTGGTACAGCTGCGAGTAGAGACTCGAGACCTGTCCGATCATCCAGGCGTACAGCTGCTGGTTGGTGAACTTGTTGGTCAGATAGTCCTGCACCTTCTGCGCATTGGTGATCTGCTGCATGTGGGTGTTCAGGTCGTCCTGGGCGATCTTGACGCGCACCTGCGCGGCCTGGGTCTGCTGATCGATTTGCATGATCTCCCCGGCCGCGAGGTTGCTCTGCAGCGTCCACTCCTGCTGGCGGCGGAAGTAGCCGCCCATCTTGCCGGCCGACCACGCCTGGTAAGTGAGGTAGTTGGCCTGCGTCTCGAGGCCGTGTACGACGGCCTCGGTCTCAGAGGCCAGGTTCGAGCCGCCGAAACTCACCGACACGGTGCCGCCGACGCCGACCGGTTCCGCGGCGACCTCGGCGGAGAACGTCGGGATGATTGCCTCGATACTGGCGAGCGTCTGCAGCACGCCTGCACCCGCGTGCAGCAGGGCGGCCTGGCCCGACAGCGACAGCTCGGAGACCTCCTCGGAGATCAGCTCGACGCCCCCGGTCGACTGCGACGGCTGGGTCGGGACGGTGGCGAGGTCGATCGTCGCGCCGACGGCCGGGGTCACCGGCGCTCCGGCCCCGAGCAGCAGCTGGTAGTAGTTGTACCGGGTGAGTGCGACCTGCCGCGAGGCCGACAGTGCGGCGACGTTCGCGTCCGCCTCGTTCACCTGCTGCTGCTTCATGTCGGTCATCAGCGTCAGGATCTGGGTCTCCTGGGTGGCGCGCAGTAGCGCGAGCCCCTCGGCGTCGTTCTTCTCGAGCGCGGCGAGCAGGTCCCGCCCGAACGCCTGGCAGGTGCTGGCCAGCTCGGTCGCGCGCTGGATCAGATAGCTGAAGCGGTAGTTGGGCAGCGGCGCGCTCACGTCGGCGAGCACGCTCCCGGGGTCGATTCCCTCGGCCTCGGCCTCGATCAGCAGCAGCGGGTTGGCCGGCGGCTGGAACAGCGCCAGCTGTTGCGGCACGCCCTGGATGTTCAGGCAGTGGCGGATGTTGTAGAGCCGCCCCGCGACCGTCGACCAGTACTGCAGCATTTGCTGGTTCTGCGGGATGCAGAAGAACAGCGTCTTGCTGAGGCCGAGCAGACCGCTGGTCTGGCTCTGCGGGTCAGACGGCACCGGACCGGCGAACGGGAACTCGTTCTCGAGCGTCTCGGCGAAGTTCGAGAAGGCGTCGAGCTGGCCCTGGATCGAGTTGTAGTCGTATTCGACGGGCGACTGCGGCGCGGGGATCTGCTCCGGGAGCTCGCCGAGCAGATCGGATGCGAACACGTACAGCTGGGTCGCCTGGTTGATCGACTCGATGCTGTCGACCTGCCCGTACAGCTGATCGCCCCAGGCGATCAGGTTGTCGAGGTAGGCCATGAACGCGTACTTCTGGAACGCGCCGATCCGCGAGCGCGCAATCACGAACGGCTGGAATGGATTCCAGTACCAGCTGACGACCTGGGCGATGGCGTCGGGATCGCCGGCGTCGATGTCGTTCATCAGCTGTACAAGCGTCTCGGGAACCGAGGTGGTGAACGGTTGGACCTGCCAGTACGGCAGCGGCGAGCTGGCGCTGGTGGTCGGGTTGGTCGGGTCGAAGATGTAGCGGAACCAGGTGTCCGCGTCCTCGTACTGACCGTTCTGGGAGAGGGTCAGCCCGACCAGCAGCGGGGCGTGGAAGAACAGCTCCCAGTTGTATCCGGAATACGCGCCCGTCGGCGAGAAGTCGACTGTCTCGGTCGGAGCCGGCGCGAGGATGTTGGCGAGGACTGGGTCGTAGCTCGTCTCGAAGTCGAAGCCGTTCGAGAGGTTCTGGTTGGCGAGGTTGAGCAGGGCATCGATACCGCCCGACTGGCTCTGGCCCTGCGCGGCCGCGAGCTTCTCGATCAGAGCGCACACGTACGGGTGGCGGTGCGTCTGGAAGAGCAGCTGCGCGTCGGGCGCGGTGTATGGCCCTGTCCAGACGATCGAGCCCCAGTTGGTGGTCGGCGAGATGTGGTAGGGGAGCGTGGTCTCGAGCCCGGCGGAAATCGCAGCCGCCGGGGCGAGCTCCGAGGTCGACGGCCGCGCGATGAGGCCGGCGCCATTGGTGATCGCGATGTCGGTGGCTGCGGTTGCGGGCACGGCAGCCGTGGTGGCCGAGGCAGCCAAAGCGGCCGGAATGGCCGAGGCGTCCGGAGTAGCCACGGCGGCCGTGGTGGCCGGAGCGGCCACGGTGCCCGCGCCCGGCGGGACGGTTGTGGTGGTCGGAGCCGTCGGTGCGGAGCCATTCGGCCTAATCTGCGTCGCGGTAGGGAGCAGCGCGATTCCGGTCAGGACCGAGCCGAGGTCGATGCCGGTCGCGTCGCCCAGCCACTTCCACACCAGGCTCTGGCCCGAACCCGGGTCGACGCAGAAGGTGCGCTGGGCGTCCTGGTAGAAGAACGGCTCCTGCAGCGCGAACTGCCAGTCCTGCTGCGAATAGCGAAGCTCGAACTGAGGGCTCGGGGAGGCCTTCAGGTAGGTGACTTTGTCGGCCGAGGGCTGCTGGCTCTGGGTGAACGGCCAGGGCTGGTTGCCGAACCCTCCTGCGGCGAGCGTGACCAGACCCCCGGTCCACAATTGCAGCTCGGTGCTGGTGTCGCGGCCCGACTCGCGGGCGCCGTTGTCGTAGGGGTCGGTGCTCGGCGTCGCCATCAGCCGGGCCGAGGACACGACCACGCTCGACTGGTTCGGCGAGGCTTCGTCGGCCGGCGGCGTGCCGAGGTCGGTGTACGCGACCGTGACGGTGTCGCCACACGCGGTGAAGCGAAACTCGCCGAGCAACAGTGGTCCGTCCCCCTCGTCGATCCCAGTGCCGATCAGGTCGTCGGCGGCCGCCAGGTCCG
Source organism: uncultured Solirubrobacterales bacterium (assembly GCA_963704385.1). Taxonomy (GTDB): domain Bacteria; phylum Actinomycetota; class Thermoleophilia; order Solirubrobacterales; family Solirubrobacteraceae; genus Palsa-465. The sequence goes on along the minus strand of OY969904.1, from coordinate 406,166 downwards.
CTGCGGCGAGCTGTTCGTCCATCTGGGCTAGCTCGAAGTCGGCCATCGCGTCCGAGAGGTCGAGCTCGGCGAGCGCCTGCGCGGCCGCGACCGTCAGCTGGACGGCCTGCTGCTCCTCGTCGGCGGCCAGTTGGCGGAGCGCCGCGATCGCCTGCGTGCTGGTGAACTCGACCGGGAAGTCGAAGCGCACGTAGACGTCGACAACGAGGTCGGCGCCGTCGATTCGCGCCTTGAACACGTGCTCGTCCTGGTCTGGCTGGAGCGGGCCGCTGATCAGCGTCTTGCCGTCGTAGAAGGCATCGTTGGTGGCGCTCCAGAACGAGCTCATGAAGGAGGAGCTGACCTGCTTGGGCTGCCACGTGCGCTGGTAAAGATCGCTCCAGGCGAGCGAGACCTGCCAGTAGTTCTGCGGCGGCGGCCCCGTGTTGGTGGTCAGGTTCCCGCCCGAGTCCGCCGACGCGGTCACGCTGCTCGGCTGCGGCGGGGTGTAAGTCTGCTGCGTGAACACCGGCCAGATCAGTCGCAGCCGGCCCTCGTAGAGCACGGGCACGAGGAAGTCGCCCTGGATGTCGACCTGCACCTGCTGCCAGGGCGTCCAGGTCTGCGTCGCGCCGGGGTTGCCGATTCGCTGGCGGTAGAAGTAGATCTTCGGGTCGTGCCAGGTGCGCGCGAACACGTGCAGCACGCCGACCGATCCGGGCACGCTGTCGTCGGCGCCCTGCCAGAACACGCTGCGGATGTCGAGCCGGTCGATCTGCTCGAGCCCCTGCAGGTAGGCGAGGAAGCTCACGCTCACCGTATCGTCGGTGATCGTCCCCTGCTGCAGCGAGGATGCGAACGCCTCGAAGATCTCGGTCTGGTCGTCGCGCAGCGAGGGCAGCAGCCAGTTCTCGGGCCATAGGAACACCTCGCGGTTGGCCGCCCAGGTCGAGTACGCGCCCATCCACGTGTTCCAGGTGGTGGCGTCGATCTGGCTCGGGTCGACGCTGACGGCGGGGTTGGCGTCGTTCTGCTCGAGACCGAGCAGGCACCGCTGGACGAACAGCTGGACCGAGTTGAGCCCCTGGCGGATCCGCGAGGTCTCCATGCACGTGCCCATCTCGGGGTCGATCAGCAGCAGCTCGAACAGGCTGTCCGGGTCGGTGTAGCCGAGTTGCCCCATCAGGTACCCGACGAGCGCGTCCCGCCGGCCTGAGCGCAGGGTGTTGTTGAGCTGCTCGGCGACGGTCGGCCAGGTCTGGGCGTTGTAGTTGGCGGCCGTGGTGTTCTGGATCTCGCTGGCGATCGCTTGCAGCCCCGCGTAGCTCGCCTCCTCTGGCGTGGTCGGCGGGGTGTTCGTCCATTCGTACTGCGCCCAGGAGAACAACTGGGCGGGCGACGCCCCGACCTGCTGGACGAGGTTCGCGCAGGCCTGCATCGCCGTCAGCGCGGTCTCGTCGACGAGGGGGTTGGCGTCGGGCGGGGCCGCGGCCGGGAAGAACGCCGAGAGCAGCTGGGCGCTGACCTCCTGCGACCAGCCGGTCGCCTCCGGCACGAGGCCCGCGGCGGTGCCGAATGTCGCCGCGCCGAATAGGTCGACGAGCGTGACCGTGCCGCTTGGCAGCGCGTTGCGCAGGGCGATGTAGGCGTAGAGGCGCAGCCAGACCGCGAACACCGCGGTCGCGGTGGCCGGCGGGACCGCCACCCCGGGGGTGAACGGCAGCGCGTTCAGGTCAAAGCCGGCGAACAGCGGTGGGGTAGCCGCGCCGGCGTTGGTTAGGTACTGGATCTCGGACGCGCTGAGCGCGAACTGGTTGGCGAGCAGCGCCGCCTTCTGGATGCGGATGTACGCCGATCCGAACGTCTGGTAGACGGCGTCGGGCACGAGCACCGAGCCCGGGATCGGCGCGTTCGGGATGCTCGCGCCCTGGGGGGACTGCGCGGCCGGCGTCGCCGGGGCGCTCTGCGTGCTCGGGCTCTGCCAGGACAGCGTCGCCGTTCCGGGCTGCGCGGAGGGGAGGCTCGTGAGCTCGAGCCCGACGTAGGTGAAACCGCCGGCGGTGAGCGCGACGCCGTTCTTCGTCACGTAGCTCCCCGGGGCCGCCGGATCGGGCTGCAGCGGCACCTCCGTGGTCGGATCGCCGACGAACAGCCGCGGCGTGCCGCTCGCGGTGACCGAGAAAGCAAACGTCGTACTCGAGGGCACTTCGAGCCAGGCCGCGAAGCTGGCGCTCTGGCTGCCTGCCGGGATCGGGACCTCAAACGAAGTCCCTGCGGCCGTCGCGGGTGGCGTCGAGGGCGCGCCCGAGAGGTCGGGCGTCGTGTAGTAGCTCGCGGTGACGCCGGGTGTGCCGAGCGCCAGCAGGTCGGCGATCGCCGGCGGCGGTGGGCTCGGCGGCGGCGACCCGGGCGCGGTCAGGATCTGCTCGAGCAGCAGGCTGGTCAGCGTCGGGTCGAGCGCGAACGCATCGGCGATCGTCTGCCTGACGAGCGTGTGGCTGAGCGTGTTCTGCAGGTACGGCAGCAGCTTCCCGAGCAGATAGGCGAACTTCCAGGCGATCGCCGTGCTGCTCGCCTGGGCCGGTTCGGTCACGGGGTTGCCGGTGGCGTCGACCAGCACGGGGTTGAGGCTCCCGTCCAGCGAGGCGGTGTTGTACAGCAGCGTCGCCGGCGCGCCCGGATCGTCAAGCAGAGGCGCAAGGTTGTCGGTCAGGAACACGGCCGGCTGGGCGTACAGCGACGCGATCGCCGCCTGCCAGCCGGGGTCGGTCGACAACGCCAGCAGTTCGGTCTGCTCCCCGCTGGTCATCGCCCCCTCGTACGCGAGGGTCTCGGTGGCCGGGTCGTAGGTCAGCTTCGCCCCGACCGCCGGCGGCGTCCTCGCCGGGTCGATCCCGATGATCTCGCCGCCGGCGTCGACCCGGGCAATACTGCCGCCGCTGAAGGTGACGTCGGTGCCGGCCGGGATCGGCGCCCCCGTGGTGAGCGCGTATGCGCTGACCGCGACGGCGATCAGGGTGGACGCCGGCGCGAGTCCGTCGCCGACGATCGCATCGCCGGCTTGCGGCGCGCCGCCCGCCGTCAGGGTCAGCGTCATCTGAGTGCCGCCGGTCGGCGACGCGGTCCCCAGCCACGCGCCCCCGGGGCCGCCGGCGAAGCTTACGTTCGTACCGGCCGGGATCGTCTGCGAAGCCGTGATCGTGTACGGCCCGCTTCCCGTCACCGCGGTGACGGTGCACGGCTGGGCGACACTGCCGCCGACGATCGCATCGCCGACCTCCGGCGCCCCGCCCGCCGAGACCGTCAACGTCAGCTGGTCGGTGCCGGTGGGCGAGGCGGTTCCGAGCCAGGCACCGCCGGGACCGCCGCCGAAGGCCACGCCGCTCGCGGCGGGGATCGCCATCGAGACGGTGACGGCGTATCCGGCGACCGACACGGCAGCGAGCGTGAACGTCTCGCCGCCCCCGACGGTCGCGTCGCCCACCTCGGGCGCCGATCCGGTCGAGACGACGAGCGTCATCTGGTCGCCGCCGCCGGGCGGTGACGCGGTTCCGGTCCAGGCGTACACGAGCGGCAGCGCCGCGAGCGGCGCCGTGTACACGGCGGTGCCGTTGATCAGCGCGACCGTCTCGGTCGCGACCGTCTTCGAGATCAGCTGGGTGACGGTCGACGCGGTCAGCGTCCCCTTGGGATCGGGCGCGATCGCGCACTGGGTCGCGATCTGGGCGAGGCCGTCGCGCAGCGGCTGCGCGAGCAGCTGCAGCGCCGTCGGCTGTGGCGCGAGCCCCGTCGGCGGGACGGACACGTCCTGGTACAGGTAGGCGAGCTGCGAGGCGGTGAAGTTCGACTGCTGCAGCTGCTGGGCGACGGTGACGAACGCGCCGGTCGCGTCCGGCGAGGAGAACGGGTCGAGCGCCGCCAGCGTCTTGAGCGTGATGAAGTCGGCGATGCTCATGCCGAGCGCCTGCGCCAGCGCGGCGTACCGGTACAGCTCGCTGACGTTGGCGAGCGTGAGCGGCCACGGAGTGACAGTCAGCGACATCGTGTTGCTGCCGCCGACCGGTGACGCCGTCCCGACCCAGACCCCGCTCGGTCCGCCGGCGAACGTCCCCGCCGCCGGAATCGGAGCGGACATCGTCGCCGTGTAGGGGCCGGTGCCCGACAGCGCGGTGACGGTGAGCGGCTGGGTGAGGCCGCCGCCGAGGACCAGATCTCCGACTTGTGGGGCCGGGCCGGCGGTCACCGTCAGCGACATCTGGCTGGTGCCGCCGACAGGGGAGCCCGTGCCGACCCACGCGCCGCCGGGACCGCCGGCAAACGTCACGTCGGCGCCGGCCGGGATCACCTGCGACGCCGTCACCGTATAAGGGCCGGAGCCCGACACGCCCGTGAGCGTGGACGGCTCCGCGAGCCCGCCGCCGACGATCGAGTCGCCCGCCGCGGGTGCCGCGTCGGCGAGCCCGGCGTCGGCGCGGATCAGCGCCAGGTCATCGGCGCTCAGCTGCAGGCCGGCCAGCAGTGCCGGCACGTGCTCGGCGATCGTCTGCGTGGTGTCCTGCAGCACCGCGCCGTCTGGCTGGGGCGCGAACGCCGGGTCGTTCGGCAGCGCCGCCGGGTTGGCGAACAGCTGGAGGTAGAGGGAGTCGCCGCCGTTTGGGTCAAGGTCGCCCCACAGCGAGAAAAGGACTTGCAGCGCCGGCGGATTGAGCGTCGCCTGCAGCGTCCCGATCTGGCCCAGGTCGTGGATGAACGTCGTGGGGAGCACCACCGAGGTGGCCGAGGTGACGGCCGCGACCCCGAGCGCGGTGAATGCCCGATCGAGGTCCGTCATGCTCCAGCCGAGCGCGCGCCACAGCCGGATGAACGCCTGCATCCGCTCGAGCTCGGTGTCGGTCGGCGGGGCGGGAGACGGCGGCGCCGCGGTCGCGGACGGCGGCGGTGGCGGCGCGGACGCGAGGCCGCTGAGCTGCGTGATCGATGCGTCTGTGGTGTCGCAGCTGCCGTCGGGGCAGTAGATCACGAGCGTCTGGCCGAGGTTGGGGTTGCGCCCCCACCACGCCTGGATCTGCGCGGCGTCGATCCCGGCGGTGGCGAGGTCAGTCGCGATCGTCGGGTCGGCGGCGAGCACTGCCGGCGCGGCGATATTGAAGCCGGCGCCGACCAGCGCCATCAGCGTGGCGTAGTCGAACGGCAGCTCGTTAAAGAACGCCTGGTCGGGACCGAGCGGATAGGTTGGATTCACGAACCGCGTCTGCAGCAGGCCGATCAGGTCGGTCGTCTCGATCCCAGTCTGCTGCAGGAACGTCGGCACGCCGGCGATGCTCGTCTCCCAGTTCGCGTACGGGGCGGTAGGCGGATTGCCGTACAGGGCCGCGGCCGGCGGTGGCGCAACGGTCGTGCCGGTGATCGTGGTGCCGGTCAGCAGCTGGTAGAGGTAGGGATCGAGTTGCAGGTACTCGGCGTCGATCGCGGTGGCCGCCGTCGCCGGGTCGGTCTGGAAGGTGTCCATCACCTGGTAGCGGCTGGTGCCCAGCCACTGCAGGTAGGTCCTCGCCACCGCGATCGGCTCGTTGAAGGGAAGGGTGAACGGGAAGCAGGCGCCCGCAAGCGTCACGTACGGACCGTCTTTGACCGTGGTGCCGGGGGACGGCGGCGCGGTGGGCGCGCTCGGCGGGGCGGGTGGGGGACCGCCGATCCCGTACTGGGTGCCGTCGAGCGTGTACTGGGGGCTCGCGTCGAGCTCGGTGGTGGTGGTCTCGCCCGTGTCGTGCGCGGCGAACTGAGTGGGCCCGTTGTAGAGGATGTAGCTCTCCATCACCTCGTTGGCGAGGTCGATGTACGGCAACTCGGTGTTCGTGTTCTCGCAGGTGAGCTTCAGGTACTGGAGGTCGGGCCGGCGACCTGGGAGCGGGTTGCCGTCCTGGTCCTTGCCGCCGCCGATCAGCACGTCGAGCGGGGTGTTTCCGGCCGCGTTCAGCGGGCTGGGCGCGGTGGGCGCGGGGGAGCCCGGCGGCAGGAACGCGTTCGGCGTGGAACCCTTGAGGAACTCGAGCATGTCGACCAGGTACGCCGCCGGGCTGATCACCGAGGTGCACTCGTCGCATTCGCACGGATCGAGCGCGCCGAACAGCTCGGCGTAGTCGGGGAACTGCTGGAGGATCTGCTCCTTCGCGGAGGTTGCGCCGTTGGCGGACGCGCCGCCGTTGAGGGCAGCCGCGCTGGCGCCGTTGACGGCGTCGTTCAGCTGCGCGATCAGCCCCACGCTGCGGGCGTTGATGTACGTCGCTCGCTGGTAGATCGCCTCGGCGGTGTCAGTCCCGCCGAGTGCGGTCGCGAAGCGGTCGGTGAAGCTCCGCGGTGGAATGTCGGCGACCGTGTGCGCCGCGTCGAGCCCGAGCCCGAGCAATGTCGTCATGCTGTCGGCGCTGACGCTGATCTGGAATGCTCGTTGTAGCCGTTGCAGCTCGCTGGTCAGCGCCGGTTGGCTGGTGGTGGGGATGCCGGCGAGCGCGGTTGAGCCGTTCGCGGCTAGATAACTGGTGACCCGCGTGGTGCGGATGTCGAAGTCCGGCGAGTTCGTGAAGAACTGGCCGATCGCGCTCTGGGTAGTTGGGTCGGTGCTGATCGCGCTGGTCGCGACCAGGTGCGCGACCGTCTCGTTCGGGAACGCGCTCTGGACGGTCTGTGTCAAGTACTGCGCATAGTTCTCGAGCTGCTCGCTCGGAGTCGTTCCCGGCACGCCGGCCGGAACCGGGATCGCCTGTCCGTCGACCGGCGTCGAGAGCAGCTGCGTCCACGCGGCGATGTCCATCGAGACGAGATCCTTGACCGAGCTCACCGAACGCTGCGCGAGCAGCGTCTGGACGAGCGGCACGTTGGTGCCGGTCAGCAGCCCTAGCTGCAGCGTCAACTGCAGGTGGGCGACGGTCGCGGCGTCGAACCCGGGCTGACTGGGCAGCGAGGACCAGAAGTCCTGAGGGGTGTTGGTGGCGGAGGTAGCAGCGGCGATCAGCGTCTGCTGCTGCGCGGAGGACAGGGACGCCGCCCCGAGCAGGCCGGAAGCCGCGTTGCCGGTCGGAGGGATCGCCTGCCCGGCGGCGAGGCTCGCGAGCTCCGTCGCGATCTCGTTCGCGTCCTGCCCGATCGTCGCCGGCACGATCCCGTCGCTCACCGCCGCCTGGAGCGAGCCGGTGAGGGTCGACCCGCCGGTTTGAAGCAGCTGGGTCCAGTCGGCGGACAGGCCCTCGCGGAGCAGCCCGTAGAACGCCGGCACCAGGAGTTCGGACCACGTGACCGGCGGGTTCGGGGTGTTCGCGAGCGCGGTTGCGGCGTCCTGATACAGGGCGACCGCGCTCAGGAGGTCGCTGAGCTGCGTTTGGCTGGCCCCCGTCTCGCCGGCCAGGAAGGCGAGATCGGTGCTCTTCAGCGCCGTCACGTCGGGCGGATCGGCGTCCTGAAGCAGCGGCACAACCCGTCCGACGAGCCGCTCGTACTCCGACGGCTGGCCCGCGACCGCTCCGGAGAGGGTCAGGTCGATCTCGGCCTCGGCCGGGGCGTTGAACATGGTCGGCGAAGCCGAGGCGACCGCGCCGTCCGCGTCGAGAACGCGGACGACAAGATCGGCAGTCTTGATCTCGGCGAACGCGAACTGCGCGCGCGTGTACGGGATCTCGTAGTGCCCCGACGCGTCCGTCCGCGTCTCCTCCCTGAAGTCCGGGGCGTACGGTCCGAGCGGTTGCTCGGCGCGCAGATCGTCGTCCACTGCGCGCACTGCCACGGCGACCACCGGGCTGCCGTCCGACCAGGTGACCTCCCCCGCCACCAGGTAGCGGGCGTCGCCGTCGCCGGTGGTAAGCGCCCCTAGCTCGCCGGCGGCTGGAGACTCGGGGCTTCCGTCCGCGCCATCGGCCGACGGGGTATCGGCTGGTGCCGCGTCTCCCCCGCCGGTCGGGGTGGTGGTCATCGCCGTCGTCGCCATGGAGCTGGGGTCGGTCTCCGCGCTGACCGGCCCGGCCGCGCCCTCCGCGGCGCCACCGCCAACCGCCGCCGCGACGGTCCCGCCCGCCTCGAAACGGGTCGCGACCTGGCCGAACTGCACCGTGTCGCCGTCCTGAAGCAGCCGGGGACCGCTCAGCGGCTCACCGTCAACGAAGGTCCCGCCGGTCGAATCCAGGTCGTGCAGGGTGACCGCCCCTGATTCGTCCACCGTCGCGAGCGCGTGGCGGCGACTGACCGAATCGAGCTCGATCGCCACATCCGCGCGCTCGCCACGGCCGATGACGACCTCTGGGGGGGTCAGCGGGAGCACGGATCCCGCCAATTCCCCCGGGGCGGTGATTACCAGGTGCGGATCGGAAAGCTGACTTGAAGTCATCGTCCACCGTTACTTTCTTGGTGCCGCTGTGTCTGTGTCACAGGTCGCCGGCGTTTACCGGCCTCGATGCCTGTGGCGAGAATCCCTGCGTTGCCGAATTCGGTGCGATCAGCCATAGCTCACTTGTTGAAGTGACCCTGGACGCCGATACTGAACGTCCACGGGAGCCCTCCCCAGTCGTTGCCGGGCTGGAAGAGACCCTTCTGAACCTGAAACAGGAGGTCGAGACCCGGGTGCCCCGGCGTTTTGCCGTCGCCAGGCTCGGGAATGAGCTTGATCGCGACGCTTGCCTGACCGAGGAGCGACGAGCTGCTGGCGAAGCTCTGGAAGTGGTAGAGATCGAGCTGGTAGCCAAGGGTGAGTTTGGCCTCGACCGGCCCTTTCGACCAATCGATCGCGTCGACCTGTAATCCTGGCTGCAGGTGTTCCTCGGTACCGGTGCCCTTGAGCTGGGTCGACGATTGGAAAGTCACACCCGGCTCGTGAAGAACCTTCGTCTCGCCCGGAATCCACTCGAGGGCCTTGATTTTGGGAAGCGACAAATCCTTTATGGGGATGACGGTGAGCTGTGCGTCAAGGGAGACGAAGCCCGGATTCTGCATCGCCGGTGCCGTGCTCGTGGCGGGCGTCGTCGTCGACGTGTTCCATGAGCCGAGAAACTGCGCATCGAGGTGCAGGTAAGCCGTGGGCGCGTTCTGGTTTGGCGTAGGAGTTGGCGTGGGCCCGGGGGGCGGCGGCGGTGGCGGGGGCGGCGGTGGCGGTGGTGGCGGGGGCGTGCTCGCCGCTTGCTCGGCCTGGGCAAGGGCCGTGGTCGCGGCGGCATACTTCGCCTCCGCCGCCTCGGAGCGCTCTCGCGCAGCGATGAGCTTCGGGTGGAGCTCCGCCAGCTCTCGCTCGACCTTCCGCACTTGAGCGCGCCAGACCTCCTTGGGCATTCCAGCGGGCCGGGGTAGCAGCGCCGTCTGCTTATCCTCGAGCCGCATCGCCTCGTGGGAGAGCTTGTCGAACGAGGCCCTCGCTTCGTCCTGCTCGCGCTTGGCGGCGTCCAGCGCGTTCTTCGCCGTCTCCACCTGACTCTGGCGCCCGTCGGGGTCGCGCAGCACGATCGGGTTGCAGCGCACGGGGGCGTAGACGTTGACGCCGTCGACCAGTCCCGCCGGATCGCAGCTCGTCCACCGCGCCAGCCACGACGCGTAGTAACGCGCACCGCAGTAGTAGAACCCGTTTTCTGAATCGCGCTCCTTGCCGGTGTACCGGTAGCGCTTCAGTGACACCTCGGCAGCGTTCGGCCCCGACTGGAGCGAGGTGCTGCCGTACGGGTAGTACTCCTCGTAGCTGATGATCGCGCCGCTGCCGTCGAGCTCGAGCAGCGCCGAGTCGAGATGGTTGCCGAGCTGGTAGCGGATGACGGTGCTGGGCGTGGGTGCAGGGGTCGTGGTGGCGGTCACCGGGGTCGCGTCGATCGTGGTGGTCTCGATCAAGCAGACGCGCCTGGCGCCGTCGCTGACGTGCAGGCTCTGGCGCTCGAGGGTGACCGTGTTGCCGGTGGAGTCATACTGGCGGTAGACCTCGTATACGCCGAGGTACGTGCGCTGGGCCGCGCGGACGGCGCTCTGACCGTTGGTTGCCTTGGTGACGCGCTGTCCGGCCGAGTCGTAGAGGTAATAGGTGGTCTCGGGTGACCCGTCGTTGACGATCTGGCTGGCGGTGGCCTGCAGCTGGTCCTTCCAGTCCCACTCGATCAGCGAGAGGTGCGGCATCGAGGCGACGTTCCCGTTTGCGTCGTACGCGTAGCGCTCGGTGGTGGACGCGATCGTCGTTGAGGTGAGCTGGTTGTTCGCGGGCGGCGTGGTCGACTCGTCGTAGGCGTACGTGCGGGTCCATCCGCCGCCGGCCGCGGTGTGGGTGATCGACTCGAAGTTCCCGACCTCGTCGTAGACGTAGGTCTCGGTGTAGTTGCCGAGCGCCTGAGCGTCGGTTGGGAGCGGCAGACCGATCGTCGCGGCGTCGTTCCAGGTCGGGGGCACCGGCAGGCTGTTACTGACGTGCTCGCGGCCGGTCGCGCGGATCAGCCGGTAGATCGGGTCGTAGGTGTAGTTGGCGTTCGGAGTGACGACCTGGCCGTCGAAGAAGATCGTCTGCTGCGCCGAGTCGGTCAGGCGGGTGATGTTCCCGACGGGGTCGTAGGTGTAGCTCAGGTCCTGGAGAGAGCCGGTGTCGCCGGGGCGGGTGGTGGTGAGCTCGGTGAGGCGGAATGTGTCGGGGTCGTAGGTGTACACCGTGGTCGCGCCGTTGCCGTAGGCGATGGTCTGGCGCTGCCCCTTGGGGTCGTACGCGGCGCTCGCGATGACCGTCGTGGCTCCGGCGGCGCCGCGGAGGTTGACGGTGACGGCGGCGAGCAGACTGCGCTCGTTGAAGGTGGGGTTCGTGACGCTCTGGTCGGGAGTGGTCTGCGTGAGGACGCGGTTGAGCACGTCGAAGGTGGCCGCGGTCGTGAACGTCTCGGCGTCAAGCCCCGGGGTGCCTGACCAGTCGACTTCGTCCACGTAGTCCGCGAGCAGCCGGCGCGAGGCGGAGACGACGTTGCCCTGGAAGTCGCGCTGCTCGGTGGTGGCGACGCCGGCATCGTCCTTGTGTTGGTAGGCGACGCCGCGGAGGTTGAGCGCCTGGGCATCCGCCAGCCCCTCGCCGTAGATGATCTGCTCTGCGAGCCGCTGCGTGTTTGAGCTGTCGGTGACCCGGAGCCCGGTCAGCCGCCGAAGCGTGTCGTAGGAGGCGAGCACCGAGAAGTCGCGGCTGTCCCACGCCTCGAGCAGCTGCGCGCCGGCATCGGCCAGCAGCCAGCGCTCGCCCGCGTCGACGCTCAGATGATGGATCTCGACCCCGGTCAAGTCGTAGTCCTGGGTGAGCACCTGGCGGCCCAGCGGGTCGGTGGTGGCGAGCACGTGCCCTTCGATGTCGAGCGTCAGGGCTGTCACGTATTGCCCCGCGGCACCGTTGTCGGCGACGGCCTGGAACCCGCGCCCGATCGTGTCGAGGTCGCTGGTCGCCGGCGTGTTGGCGTGGACGGCGGCCTTGGCCGCGGCGTCGGCCTCGTTCGCGTCCGCGCTCAGCGACCCGGTGGTGCGCGCGGCGTACCAGGCACTGTCAAGCACGGTGTCGTTCTCGTCCGAACTGACGGTGTGCCACGGGTCGAACTCGACCGCGCGGAAGGTCCCGTTCGGGTTGTCGATTCGGATCGCGCGGCTGAGCGGGTCGTACCGCGCGATCGACGTGACGCCCCACTCGACGAGGTCGCTCTCGTCGTCGTACACCGAGCTAGAGTCGAAGAATGGCTCGTAGGACTTGACCGGGTTGCCCTTGTTGTCGTAGACGATCTGGCCGGTTCCCACCCAGCGGCTGTCGGTCGTGGTGAGCACGAGGTTCCCATGGGCGTCGCGGACGAGGTTGCCGCTGGTGTCGCGCTCGGGCGCCTCGCCCGGCTCCGCCTGTGCCTTGGTGAGCGCGACCCTTCCGAGGCCGTCCGTGTAGACGTATGTCTGGATCCAGGGCGTAGCTGGGTCCTTGTGCAGCACACGCGTCTGCGTCTGCACCCAGATCGGCTGGGGGTGATCGGGGTCGTGCGTCGGGTCATCTGCCCAGGTCGCATACGCAGTCAGGTCGTACTGCAGACGGGTGGTGGGGTCATCGCCGGGCGCCGGCTCGGACGTGGTGGTGTCGAGATGGTCGCCCTCATCGCTGCCGTCGGGCAGGAGCTTTCCCATCGCCGCCGCGGCGATCACCATGCCGAGTGGGTCGTAGCGCACGCCGGTTCGGTTCTCGTTCGGATCTGTGATCAGCCACGGTCCGAGCACGCGGTAGTTGCTCTCGGCAACCGTCGTGTTCGCGGCGGCGTCGACCGTCTGGCTGACGAGCAGGTCGTGAGCGTCGTAGGCGACAGTCGCGACGTTGCCCCATTGATCGAGTGACCCCTGGGGCAGGTAGAAGTGCGTCTGCGCGTACGTTGCGTCGGGGGTGGCCGGGTCAGGGGAGTAGAACAACCGCGGCGAGGGCGCCCACTGGTTGGCGTCGCCGTCGAGGTCGACGAACGCGCCCGGGCCGCCGAGCAGCGCGGTCAGCTGCGCACCGGTCAGCTTCGCGCCGAAGATCTCGCCGAGCAGTCCAGCCGTGAAGCGCAGCTCATACGCGGCGTAGACGAGCGCGAGCGAGTCGACCTGGCCGACCGGCAGCTCGGCGAGCGCGTCGCTCATGTACAGCGTGCGCCGGCGCGCAAACAGTCTGCGCTGCGCCGTCGTGTCGTCTGGCGTCGCCTCGTACGGAATCTCGGCTGCCGCGGCCGCGGCTGGCGCGAGCGCGTCCGGATCGAACAGCCCGTTCGCCAGTGTCGGCTCGATCCCCGTCAGCTCGTACTCGCGGGTCTCGGTCGGCAGGCCGAGCCGGTACCAGTCCGGCTCGCCCGGCACGTTGACGTAGTCGGCCTCGCGGTAGCGGACGAGCGTCGCGGCCTGCTCCGGGTAGGCCGGGACCCGGCGCGGATAGCCGACCGACGCGTGGCGGGTGAGGTTGCCGTACGCGTCGATCGCGAGCGAGAGGTCGTGGGCGATCCGCGGGTCGCTCGGGTCCCGCTCGTACTGGCTGGAGATGGATTCGCGCTCCCACCCGTAAAAGGCGCCGTACGAGCAGCCGGCGGGGGGCTGGAGCAGGTCGACCTCGTAGCGATGCTCGCTCGTCGTGTACGGGTTCAGCGCGGCCGGCGTGCCGTCCTGGGCGTACACCTCCTGGCGCAGCACGCGGCCGCGCAGCGCGCGGCACGCCTCGCGCATCTCCTCGGCGCTTGCGTCCGCCGGCAGGATCGTCGTCTGCAGCTGCGGTGCAAGCGGGTCGAGCGCCCAGTACTCCCGGGCGAGCCGCGCCGCGATGTCCTCGCCGCCGAAGAACGCGCCGGTGTGGTACCAGGTTCTAGTCCACATGGGCGGCAGCTCGAACTCGTCGCCGCTGACCGCCGGGGTCGAGGTGAACGTGCCGATTCCGGACGCCGCCGGCAGCGTGTCGGTGTCGAGCACATCGACGCGCGCAAAGCCGCGGAACTCCCGCTCGACGCCGTCGTAGAAGCCGTGGTGGTAGCTGAACTGCGCGAGGTAGCTCGTGCGGCTGACGGCGTCATCGATCTCGACGCGCTCGACCACCTGGACCGGGAACGGGAGCCGTGTCAGCCATGGCGTTCCGGAGGCGCGATCCTGCACGTAGAACTTGGTCGAGGGAGCGTACGTGATGGTCCGCTGCGCCCCGAGGCTGTTGGTCGCGCTGTTCAGCAGGTGCGGCTTCACGCCGCCCGTCAGGTCGACGTAGCGAAGCGGCACCGAGGCATCGCCCGGCAGCGCGGAGGTCCATACCAGGGACGCGGTGCCGGCGCCGAGCAGATCGAACACAGTCGTCTGCACGTCGCTGTCGAACGCCGGGAACTGCGTGAGCGCGGTGCCCTCCGTCCACGAGTTGCCCGACTGGTTGAACCAGATCGTGGGCTGCTCGCCGAGGTAGACCACGTCCGTGGTGCCCGACCCGTCGATGTCCGCGAGCCGCACCCGGCTTTCGTCGAACAGGTCGGGGTATTCGAACACGGGTGCGGCGTCCATCGTGATCTTCGCCCCGAAGCACCCGTAGCCGAGGTTTGGCCAATAGCAAACCTCGCCGTTGCGAACCCTGACGAGGTCGGCGAGGCCGTCGCCGCTCATGTCGGCGAGATAGATCGAACCCGTGCCATCCGCGAATACCAGCGCCGGGCCGCAGTCCTCATCAAACGGCTTGTTCACCCGGTCGGGCGGGGCGAACCCCTGGTCGACCTCCCATCGGTACCAGGCGAGCGCGTCGTCCTCGGTGATCAGCACGTCGGCGAGGCCGTCGCCGTCCAGGTCCACGAACCGCAGGTTCGGGTCCTTCCAATCCACGGCGGCGGTCGCGACGAACTGCCTGAACGGCGACCAGCCGCACTCGGGGTCGTACTCGGCCCAGCCCGGCGCCGGGAGCCCGAAGTTGACCGCGCACAGGTTCCCGTCGCCGTTGAGGTCGGTGAGGGTCAGCGCTGCGCCAGAGGGCTTGTCGGCCACCGCCGTCAGGGGCTCGAACCTGGCGTGGGCTGGGCCGCCTTCCGGGTTCCACGCGCTGACGTTGTGCTTGTAGTACCAGCCGCCGTCATCCTCGGTGAGGACGCCCTGGAGCCCGTCGCCATCGAGGTCGACCCACCGCTCGCGCGTACCGTCGAACGGCCCCGCGAGGTTCTCGACGCTGTCGGGATCGGCGGTGTGCAGGGTCCCGTCGAGTGCAAGCGGGATGTAGGAGAGCTGCAGCGGCGGGAGCTGCTCGGTCTGATAGCCGCCCCCTGATGCGGGCACCCATCCCGTTTGGGTCACCGAGGCGAGCAGGCTCAGCGACGGCAACGCCGGATCGCCGGGCGCATCGCTCGTCTGATACGTCAGGTCGGTCGAGCGGACAAGCACGGGCTCGTCTCCGAGCTCCGCCATCTGATGGAACATCAACAGCCGCTGGCACGTCCGGTACGTCCTGACCTCGAAGCGGGACCGATAGCTCGAGAACGGATCGGGCCGGCACAGCCACGTCGACTCCTCGACGGGCGTCGGATCGTCCAGGTCATGCTCGCCGTAGTCGACCACCAGCTGGAAACACCACTGCGTCGGCGGCCCACCCCCGGACGCGTACGGCGTGTCGTTGCCGTACAGCACACGCTTGAGGTAGCGATTGGCGGTGACGACGCGGTTTGCCTGGGTCACCGTATTCGGGACGTCGCCGTCGTCCTCGGGCTTGTACACATAGCTGATCGCGTTCCCGCGGTCGTCGAAGCTGAGGTCGAGCAGCCAGCTGAAGATCCGCCCGGGATCCTGTGGGTCGGCGATCCGGCTCGTCTGATCCTGCCCGTAGAGGCTGGTGACGTTGTCCTTCGAGATGGTGCGCCAGTGGACGTCCCCGGTGGCGGTGTCCTGCCAGCGCTCGATCCGCGCAAACCTAGCCTCTACGCGCGGCCGGTAGCCGTTCACCTCGTACGTGCCGGCCCCGACTGTACGCGTCTCGCTTGCTGGGGCCCACGCCCCGCCGGTATCCACCAGCAGCGGCACCAGGTCCTCCGCGCCGGCGAGGATGAACACGTCGCTATTGGTCGCGTCGTCATAGCGCGGCAGCCCCTTCGAAGTCTTGCGCGTGATCGCCGGGACGCCGAGGTCCCACCCCAAGCCGAAGGGCCCGTTGCCCGCGCCCGAGTCATAGCTGAGCCTGAGCTTTGGCCCAAACCCCTGGCGCGCCGGCGAGGTGAAGACCTCCACCTCGAGCGACGCGGTGCCCGTCGGCTGATTCACCGACAGCTTCTCATCGATCCCGCGGATCGCCCCGCCGCCCTTGGGCAACGAGATCGACGGCAACGACCCTGTGCTCGCTCCCGGGGCGCCGCCGTTCGCCGCCGAGCCTTCATCTCTACGCGGCGGCGCCGCCGATGGCTCGTCGAACGGCGACGCGCCGTCGCCTGGCGGACCGTCGTCTCGTGCTCCGCCCGCTCCCGCCCGCGGCGTCGGGGCGGTGAACCACCACGGACGACGTTTGTCATCCGGCATGACTACAACCCCCGCGCACACCGACGAAGCGAACCGGGCGCGACTAGGGGCACGAACGCGGCCGCAGCCCAAACCACACCGCGTTCAAGCTCCGGGGCGCAGTTACTCACCGCACGAGCCCACACGCCAAGAAAAGTCGCCCGACACGCTGCCGGGCCGAGCTAGCACCCGTCACAAACGCGCCCCGATTTCAAAGACGCCCCAGGACAGCCAAGCAACGTTGACCCTTGACAGGCACGGTAACGCCCACTATCTCCAGCTGTCAAGACCGCTCAGAGAAACTTATGTGATTGCGTAACAACAGCGGCGGGAGCCGGCGATCCATCCTTCATCTACGCCGAGACCCTTGTGGACGAGAGGGATGAGCACCTCGCGCTTTTTTTGCTCACAGCCGGCGAGAGCGGTGAATACCAGCCGATCGCAGCAAGAGCGCCCCCTGCACGCGAAGGGAGACGCGCTGCTCGGGCTTGCTCGCAAGTTGTGCCTTGTCGCGGCAAGCACTCGTCCACCGGTCAGCTCGCTGATGACCCCCTCGTCGCCAGAGGCATCGTCCGCAGCAGCACTGTGCTGGCGATCGGATTCATGGCGAGCACTCGTTTGACACCGGCACCGCTGACGCCTGGTCCGTCGCCAAGGCGGTCGCGCGACGCGAGACGCCGGGAGGGATCAAAGCGATCGTTGGGCGGCCGCGACTTCGAGCGGCGGCTAAAGAGCGGCCACAACCCTCCCGCTCGCCTCTGCCCGTTATGCAAAGAGCGCCGTCGGTCTACGAGTGGTGCCTCTAGACGAGGACGGGGCGCAAGATCTGCGACAGCCGCGGCGGGCGCGGGATGGGCCGGGTCTGCGTCGGGTCGGCCGCGAGGTGACGCGGGTAGCCGATGCACGGATCGGCGAGCACGACGATCGTGGCGTCGTCCTTGCTCGAGAGCGGCCAGGTGTATGTCGTGGGATAGCGGACGTCCATGAAGGTGACCGACACCTCGTTTTGTAGGAATTGCTTCACGAGGCCTTGGGTGAGGTCCGGGCTCGCCTGCTCGATGAGAGATTCCATCTGCTCGAACACCTTCTCATTGAGCGATGCGCCCGCCCCCTGGAGCCCGGACCGAATCTCGGTCAGGACGTCCTCGGCGCTCGAGCAGATGTCGGCCGGGAAGCCGACGCTGATGTTCCACGAGGCAAGCACGAGATCGAGGTAGTCGCTGAGGTCCCACGAGATGTCCGGGACGATCGAGACGCCGAACTCGAGGTTCACGCCGCTGCGCGAGCCCTTGAACGAGAGCCCGCTCGGACCCGCGGTGATCTGCGTGTTGCCGGGCAGCCCGGCGCCCTGGACCACGCTGCTCACCATGGCCGCCGTCGCTCCGTCGGAGTCGGGGAGCGTGTACGGGACCAGCCAGAGCTCGAGGTCCTTGGCCTGCGCCTCGGGGAGGGGGAGCTCGGGATCGGTGCGATATAGCGGCGAGTACGGTGGATCGCCTTCGCGAGCCGTGAGAGCGATGCGCACGTCCTGCTCCTCACCGCTCAGACCGAGGATCACGCCGAGGTTGGACGGGTCGGGGATGGTGAAGCTGCCGTCCTTCTGGGTGAGCACCGGGGCTTCGGCGAACGGAATGGGAATCCACCCGAGCAGCTCGGCGAAGAAGAACGGCTGGACGCTCACGCCGGGCCAGGGCGAGTAGCCCTGTGACGGCGGCCCTTCGCCGAGGACGATAGGCGCGAAGAACGTGGCGAGGTCGTCGACGTCGACCTTGTACACGTGACCGGTGAGCGGCATCTGAATCCTCCCAGTTGTGGTCACCCTTGACGGTGGGGGAATAGCCTAACTCCGACTCGAGGTGCCCTTGGGCGCGGTGGAGCAGCTGGTCTCGGCGGCCTCGGCCGGACGCAGCAACCTTTCGTACCACCGTCGTCGTCTCCCGGTTGTCGGGCAGCACTGAGGCCGGCCCGGCCGAGCAGTCCGCTTCCCCCCTCGCGACCAGCACGAGCGCCTGGGTCTTGCGCAGCTGTCGTCGATAACCCCTGCGAAGCGCTGTGTTGCGCCGTTATCGACCAGATCCGCCCGCCGTACTCGATGATCGCGCTGACCGCGGCCCACTTGGTGCCGGGCGCGTTGACTTGCGTCCCGCGGTGGGCGAACAGCTCGCTGACTCGCAGCTGGTCTGCTCGCCGGAGTGGCGCGCGCGATCGCTGGCGACATCCCCCCGGAAAGCGCGTTTCGACGCCGACGATCGCATCCGTCTGAAGCGTGCCGATCGGCTCGCGATCGCATCGGCGACGTTTCGATCACTCCGAACGACCTTGACCGCTCGCTATCGCGTTCGCCCAGAAGCACTCGCCGGATTGCGCGACGTTCGACGCTTCTGCATTCACGAAATAGGAGGCCTCCCGGGCCAGCCGAAACGGGCCAAGGAGACTTCTGGTCTCGTCAAGAAGCGGCACGCTTCACCCGGTCCGGGTGTTGCGATCACCGCAAGAACCCAGGGATCCGCTTATGCGACCTCAGAGTGGCCCCGGTCCGGCTTGCCGGCGGCAGGCGCGACAGAAACGACGGACGGAAGGTCGGTTGTAGCGAGGCCCTTCGACTCGTCAACGTCGACCTCTCCGGCTCTGGGTCCCGTCGCCGCGTCCGCGGTCGCTGCCGACTCGACGGCGAGCGCTGCTAGTCGAGCCGGGCGGTGAGCTTCTTCGGCGCGAGGACCCGGTAGCTGTCGGTCACGAGCTCACGGATCTCCTCCCAGTCCGTCCGGTCGGTGAGCCGCACGCCGACGCGATCGCGGCCGCGTCGCGGGGCGAAGAACGGGTGGCCGACGGACAGCAACGCCTCACGGTCGTCCCGATCGGCGCGTAACACGAGCAGCGGGACGGGCTTGCCGGCCGGGCCCTCCACTGCCACCAGCAAGCAGAACGACCGCCGGCGGATGTCGAACGACTGCGCCGTCGATCTCGCTCTAGTGAGTGACTGGTCGACCCGCACCGTCACCTCGGGCAGTGCCAAGCAGAGCGCGCGCACCCGCCGGGCGATGTCCTTCGGAACCTCCACCTGCGCGCTCACACAAGCACCGCCGAACCACCTCGGCTCACAAACTTAAGAGTACGCGCCCCCGAAGATGACTTCCGGCGATCGCAACCGGGGATTTCTCACGAGCGTTGACACTCGGCGACCGTCGTGGCGTTCGGATGTCGTTGGCCTGTGCGACCGCTCGAAGGACTCGTGGGCGCCGGGGCGACGCTTGTCCGACGCGCGGTGGTTGTTGCGCGTGTGATGGAGGCGATGTCGCACCCGTAGTGGAGGCGAGGTGTGACGTGCTCTCCGTTGCCGCGTTTCGTGTGCTGATGGCTGCTCTGCTACCGGTCGCTGGTTCGGCGGCGGCAACGACGGCCTGCCAGACGCAGAGTGGTTCGGGCCGCCGGCGTCTTGGAACCCGGCGGCTGGTCGATTGCCTACCCGGCTTTAACTCGTCCGCCGCGGCCAGAACGCCGAGATGAGCCGCTTGGGCCGCGACGCCAGGATGCCGAGCGGACCCGAGAACGAGCGTCCGGCAGCTATTCACGGTCAGCCGGGCCACCATCTACCGCGAGATCGCCCGAGCCAGACCCCCACAGACTGTCCATTGAGTGATCCATATCGGACCCTGACATCAGCAGGGCAGGGCTCGGCGAGCCAGGGTCCGGGCGACGCTCCAGCTGGTCCTCGGCCTGCAGCTCGCCGCTACGCCGCGGCTGCTTGGTCTGGCCATGCCCCGGTTCGGACACGCTCGTAGAGCGTGTCCGGAGCCAGGTCAGACCCGCCGGGCCACACGACAGTTCCGGTTTCCGGATCCACGGCCACCTGCGCGAACCCTTCCGGTGTACGACCCTGCTCGAACACGGGGCCACGCATCCGATCCAGCACGTCGACCTCGCCCGTCAAGCCGTCGGTGAACGTCAGGCGTAGAACGCCGTGGCGTACGACAGCGACGGTGGCGATATCCGGAGTGAGGCCGATCATTGGAGCGGGTCGATCTCATGAAGTGTCTCACCGGCGCGTGCGAGGCGCCAGTTCTCGAGCAGCTCTTCTTGGTGCAGTTCAGCCCAGGCAAGAACAAACCGCAGCTGGCGACGCTCGAGCGTGCTCTCGATCGGCTCCACCGTGTCGATCCGGATCTTCGCGCTCCCGTCCGCGTGGCGGGCATGGAAGTGTGGAGGTCCGTGATCATCGAAGAACATCGCGATGACGATTCCCAGGAAGCGCGAGATGGTAGGCACAGTCGAGATCCTGCCGAATGCTGCGGTCAGGACGACCAATGCTCAATTCTTGCCGCCGAACATGAGCCGGCGGCGCTGACCGGCAGGACCACGCGGCCGCCAGCGTCCGCTGGCCGATGGCGGGTGAGACAGCAGCGCGAGGCTTGAACTAGACGCAACCTGCAGGTTGCACTAGGCTGACCGGGCGGTGAAGATCCTGGCGCTCTACGACATCCACGGCAATCCCGACGCTCTGGATGCGGTGCTCGGCGACTCACGGGCGCAGGCACCGGACGTTGTGGTCGTGGGCGGCGACGCCGTTCCCGGCCCGCTGACCCGCCAGGTGCTGGATCGTCTGGATGGGTTCAACGTTCCGGTGCGGTGGGTACGCGGCAACGGCGAGCGGGAGGTGGCCGCGGCCGCCGCGGGTCGGCCGGGGTCTGCACCTGAGGGCGACGATCCAGCGGTCCGCACCGCGGCCGCCACCGTCGCGCAGCTCGGCGCCGCCCGGGCCCGTGCCCTCGGCAAGCTGCCACTGACTCAGACGATCGATGGGGTTCTGTTCTGCCACGCCAGTCCCCGACGCGACGACGAGATGCTGACTCGGCTGTCGCCTGCTGAACGGTGGTCTGAGGCATTGGCGGGTATCGACGCCGCGCTGGTCGTGGGCGGCCACACCCATCAGCAAGATGATCGCGTCGTGGACGGCGTTCGGTTCATAAACGCGGGCAGCGTCGGACTTCCCTACGAGGGTGACGGCGGCGCGCGGTGGCTGTGGATCGAGGACGGCGTCCCCGAGCTGCGGGGCACCGCCTACGACCACGTCGCCGCGGGCCTGCGGATGCGGGACACCGGCTTTCCGGACGGCGGGTCGATCGACGCATCACTGATCGAGCCCGTCGAGGCCCTCGTCGTCACTCGGTTCTTCGAGCAACGCGCCGGCAACTAATAACCCGGCCACCAGCGTCGGTGGCGCGCGGCTCACCCTACGGGCGACCGCGCGCTGATCCATCCTTCTTCGCTCGCTGTCGGAATCAGCCCTTTGCGACACTCAGACATCGCCGCAGTAGGAACTAAGTTCATGCATCGGTTTGAGGTCTCGCGTGTCCTGAACAGGCGGCCCACATCCGTCTGCTTCGCTGCGGGTGCCGGTGGGCGCCGTCGACGTTTCCAGGCGGGAGTGGGCGCGGTCGCGGTGACGGTCGTCGTTCTTATTGCCGGCTCTGCGATGACTGCGAACGCTCGTGCGCCACGCCGTGGTGTGATCATCGGATCGACGATCTACCGCGAGTACATCGATCCACGGCTCGTCACGTGGGATGGGTTCGAACTGGTCACGTTCAGCCGGGATACGCGCCGGTCTTCGGCGTGCTTGGGCAGATGCAGTCGGATTTGGGTGCCCGTGATCACGTCTGGGCCGCCGCGGGCGAAGACCGGGTCGCAGATACGAAGCCGCCTACTTGGAACGATTCGACGGCCGGCTGGGCGACTCCAGGCCAGCTACTACCACAAGCCCCTCTATCGCGCCCGCGACATGAAGGTGTACCGCTCGATCTCGTGCTCGGGCTCGACTTATCAGTTTGGGGGCACTTTTTCGCTCATAAACGCGGCCGGTGGACAGCCAACCGGACTCTGCGGGCCGTACTGACCGCTGCAATGGCGATCTAGATTCACCACCACGACCGGCACGGCAACTGACCAAGACGCACACACGGGCGGCCTGCGCACCGCTCATATGGACGAGGGCCGACAGAGCACCGCGAATCGCCGCCAGAGTGCCGTCTTGTTCGATTTGGAGCAGTCTCGGGCTGATGGGCGCTAAGCCCGTTCAGGACGAGCCGGTTCGCTGCTGCTGCTAGCCCAACGCGGAAGCCTGCGGCGAGGCTTACCGTTACCTATCCCTGGTAGCGCTCTGTGAGCGGCCTCTGAATGACGATGGGATTGGTGGTTTCGTTTCCGCTCGACCCGATCGCCATGCAAGATGTAGCGGTGTCGCATGACACTTGGCCCAACCAAGCGCTCGGCTCGTCTGCGGGTTTTGGGATGGTCTCAACTGCCCACGTTTGGCCGTTCCAGTAGGCGGCTATCGGATCGGGGTACTTGCTGCCGACGGCGACACACGCCCTTGTGGAAGGACACGAGATGCCGGACAGTGCGAACGTGCCAACCGCCTCGTAAAAGCTAGTGCTCGCCCCCGAAATAAGCGCCGACGTCCACTTGTGCCCGTTCCAGGTGGCCGTCAGCTCCGCCTCCGAGAAGTAGCCCGAGCGAACGGAGGCAAACCCCACGCACCTCCGCGCCGCGGGGCAGGACAACGCGGCGAGAACAGGGACCGCCCGCTGATAAGCGACAAAGCCCCTCGGAATCGGAATCACCTGGGGTATCCACCTACGACCATTCCACAACTGAGCCCCTGGACCGCTGCCATCAAATCCTGCCATGCAGGTAGCGGCGGACATGCACCAGAGACCCTGCGCCCCCACGATTGGGGAGCGGATGGTCCGCCAGTCGTGGCCGTTCCAGCGTTGCGCGAAGACGCCAACAGCCACACAAGCAGCTCTGGACGTGCAGGAAACGCTCGTCGCTCCTCCGACGTCCTGTTTCCCCCGACTTACCATCGGCTCGTTTGTCCAGGTCCTACCATCCCACGAGTCGGCAAACGGCGAGTAGTGAGCATAACGTTCCCGCCCCGCGGCTCCGACTGCCATACAAAACCTGGCGCTAGGGCACGAAACGTCCGTGAACGAGACGAACGGCAAGCCGGGAGGCGATGGCACAGTCACGACCGTCCAGCGGTGTCCGTTCCATAACTCCATCACCGGGCGTTGGCGGGTGTCGAAACGATGGAACCTTGTGCCCCCGACGGCCCAGCAGCGTGTCGCCGAGGGGCAAGAGATCGCCTCAAGTGAGACATGCGCGCGGGCTGTGGGTTCGATCCGCCAGCCCCCTGCCGCCCAGGCCAACCCGGCTCCCAACGCAGCCGTCGCCAGCGTCACAGCAAACAAACAGGACAACCGAGACATCCCCAGGTTCACTCGATCGTACAGATCACACCCTGAAATTTCGGGTCTCGGATCACGCCCGGCATGCGACGAGTCGCTTCCGGGGTGATCGACTAGCAGCAGCCGCCGCCACCTCTGGTGAGGCGTCCGGTAGTCGTTGGACTTTGAGACGATCCTAGAGCTCTGCGACGACCTTTCGCGACAGCGCAAGCGACGGTGCTGAGATCATCTCCGCATGCGCTCTCCGGGCCGATGGGCTTTGGCCGGGCTGGTCGCGTTGGTCGTCGCCGGCTGTGGCACCGCTACGAATCGCTCGAACGAGACAGGGACCGCGCAGGCGACAAGTTACGCGCAGGCGGTCAACACCAGCTGCAACACCCTAGGGACCAACGGGAAGCTTGAGAAGACATCGTGCGTGTTCGTACTCGCAGACGGCCGGCGGTTCGGTTGTCCGCCGCGCTTCGCGCATGCGGTGCAAACCGCAAGCTCGCTCGAGCGCTCGACGTCGTGCCGGACGATCGCGCCGCTGCACCTCAGCGCGGCCGTGCGGCGAGTGGCCGCGGCGATCGAATCAGCGCAGGCATGCCTGACCTCGCACAAGGTGCGGACAATAGGCAATGCCCTCTTGCCGCCACCGGCCAGCCCGAACAGTCCCGACGGTGAGGTGATCGCGGGGTACCTCCCCAACGGCGCGCTGATCGCCTTCTACCGCAACATCGAGAAAGCAGAGCGGCTGGAACCCGCGGTGCTCAGAAACGCCCGCCGCCTGCACGGGCAGGTCGAGCGCACCGGCGCCGTGACGATCTTCTGGTCGCGGCCGCCCACCGCAACGCTCCGACATACCGTGCAGGCGTGTCTGCCCGGCGCGTAGCCTCCGGCCGCTCTTTTGGCGTTGGCTTGTGCGACCACATCATCGATGATCTAGTCTCGCGCCGGAACGCTCTCTAGCTCACCCGCGAGCAGGGCCGCCTAGCTCGCCGAGGCCGTGATCGCCGAGGGCGGCGACCTAGTGGTCGAGGGCTCGGAGAGGGCAGCATCGTGTCGCTTGGATCGAACCAGCGCTCTCACTTGTCACCCCCTTTGGGTGATGCGGGACCTGGGCCTGGGCGGGATGGTCAGATTTGAGCCTACCCTCGAATCGGAAGGACCGCGATGAGCACCGGATCGTCCGAACGACCCATTCTTGATGCGCTCGCCGCCAACCGTCGTCGGCATCCCGCCATTCTCGCGCTGCTCGCGCTCCTGATCGGCGGGGGGCTGCTCGCCGGTTGCGGCAGCAGCAGCAAACCGGCGTACTGCTCGCCGGTCAGCAAAGTCGAGAACGCGGTCAAGTCTCTTCCGACCGTGGATGACGTGAAGAAGAATGGGGT
Source organism: uncultured Solirubrobacterales bacterium (assembly GCA_963704385.1). Lineage (GTDB taxonomy): Bacteria > Actinomycetota > Thermoleophilia > Solirubrobacterales > Solirubrobacteraceae > Palsa-465. The sequence goes on along the minus strand of OY969904.1, from coordinate 381,601 downwards.
GGGAACGCTCAAGTCCGCCGTCCTGCAGCTCCAGCAGAACGCCACCGCTGCGGTCAACCAGGCGAAGATCGATTTCTCGAGCCAGACTTCGGCACTGAAGACCTCGGTGGACGCGCTGTCGAGCACCGTCAAGCAGGTAGTGGGCACGCCCTCACTTCAGACGCTCGCTCTACTTCCAGGCGAACTCTCGGCCGTCAGCACCGCCACCAAGAACCTCCAGACCGCGGTTTCGTCGAAGTGCGGATGACCGTCGTCTAAGAACAATCCATAGCTCGCACCGCCTAAACCGATGGAGACTGTCGGAACCATGTTGAGCGAATGGTTATGTTGAGCGGACTGTGCGCGGACCGTGTTTCACCTGCTCAGGGTGGAATCGCTGCCCCGGCCGCTCAACATAATCGACAGGTCCGCGGAAGTCCAAGCCGCACGTCGCGTAGCGGTACCGCGCGGCATCGTCATCTGAGCGCGGTGCCGCCTCGGGGGCACTTCTACGCAAAGACTCCGGCTGCGTAAGGGATTACCGCCGAGACCGAGCGTCGAGCGGCGACGAGTCCGACGCGCTATGTCCGCCCCATCTCGGATCTGGACGAGCACGAATGTCCACTGGAGGACGCAGATTATGTTGAGCACCGCACCGGCCCGAATCGCGCTGAGCAGGCAAAGCGTGGCGCGCAGACCGCGTACTCAACATAACCGTTCACTCAACATGGTTGGGATTATGTTGAGATCAACATAATCGCAAAGATCGAAACGGAGCGGTTTGATCTGGCGTGGTCGTGGCCGCTGCTCTCCGGCGGAGCAGAAGCGCCGGGCCTTTGCCGACACCGCGCCCCTGCTTTCCGCGCATTACGAGGCTCCGACCGGAGCGTCGCCGATTACCGTTGGGCTCTGAGACGGCGACGGCGCAGAAGCCTGATGCCTTCAACGAAGGGCCGAGCGCTCGGTGATCGCGAACGGACGGCCCGAGGCAACCACAGCCGATGGTCATCTGTTCCGCTTCGCTAATCGGAACGCAGAAGCTGCACCGTCGCCCGGCGATCGTGCTGCCTCTGCTCACGAGCAGCAGCGTCGGCGACGCTGGTCGAACTCGATCAATCCGGCGGCGATTGCCTGGAGCACGCTGGCCCCGGATTGTTAGCTTGTCGGCGACATGGAACCTGTCTCGGTCACGTGCGCGGTCGCCGCGGACGTCGAGCAGGTGGCAGGACTCCTTGCGGCGGTTGAGTCCTCGTTGTATGGCGTCAGCACGTTCTCGCAGGCGGATTTGGTAGACGAGTGGTCAGACGTCGATCTCGACCAGAACACCCGTGTCGTCCGCGCTGGTGACCGGATTGTCGGCTATGGCGCGGTCCGAGAGCGAGGCGAGCGCTGGGACGCTGAGGGGTATGTTCACCCGAGCGCGACCGGGCGCGGGATCGGGAAGCTGATCGCGACGGAGCTGGAGCGGCATGCGGCCAATCGCGGTGCACGCAGGGTCCATAACAGCGTCTGGGAAGCCGACACAGCGGGCCGCAGACTGCTTGAGTCGCTCGGCTATCGCGCCGCGCGGGTGTTCCGCGAGTTGCGTATCCAGCTGGACGCGCCACCACCCGCGCCCGAGTGGCCGGGCGGGCTTCGGATCGTTCCGTTTGACCCCGAGCGCGACGCATGCGAGTTTCACGCTGCTGAGGAGGAGGCCTTCGCGGACGACTGGGGGTACACCCCGCACACCTTTGATTGGTGGTCCAAGGTATTTCTTGGGAGCGAGCGTTTTGATCCGACGCTCTGGTGCGTCGTGCGCGCGGATGACGAGATCGCCGCCGGAACGATCAGCACCGGCGATACGTACGGCGGTGGCTGGGTTCAGGAGCTTTTCACGCGCCGCCGGTGGCGCAGGAAGGGTGTCGCGACGGCGCTGCTTCGCGACTCGTTCAGGCGCTTTTGGGAGCGAGGTGAGCGCAGCATCGGGCTCATCGTCGACACCGCAGACCCGGGCGCGCTCCACTTGTACGAGCGCGCCGGGATGGCGCCCAGAACGGGCTTCGTCACCTACGAGAAACAAGTCGGTAACTCAGACCCTGGCGGCTGATTACGAAGCCAGCCAGGCTCGCTGTCGCAAAGGGCTAGTGCGCCGGGACTGCTCTGGTGCCATGAGGGAAAGGAGGACCACGTGACGTAGGAGCGACAAGTTCAGGGCGGCCTGCCGGTGTGAGTCCGGTCCGGGGAGACGCCTGGGTCCCCGGTAGTGAAGCCCCCGTGCGCGGTCGAGAGGCCGGGTGCGAAGCGGGGCGGGATCGACCGCGCGGTCTGCAACACGTGTGAAGCCTGAGCAAGCGTCGTCAAGCGGATCCGCCCGTTGGGTGTATCAAGAGGGAGCCGAGCCGGTTAGCCCGCGGCGAAGGCCACGGAAAGCGCTCTTGGTCCAGGAGCGGGCGCTGAGGAACCCTCCGGCGTAAGTGGGCGTTGAACGTGCGGATGGTCGTCCTGGGAACCCGGGAGAGCCGTCTCGGCCCCGCCGGTCTGCGGGGTGGCGGGAAGCGATGCCCGGCCTATGACCGGTGGCCCCGGGAAGTGGCATTGGGTGGTCGAGCGGCAGTCGGAGCGGGTCGTAGTAGTCCGGGGTCGGGAAAGCCGGCCACATGGCGAAGGGCCCGTACTTCATCGATGCACGGGGAGGAGCAGAGGGACTTGATGAGTGCCGTATCGGCTAGGTCCGTCAGTCACGCCACGGGCGTGGATAGGGTTCGTGCTCTCCAACGCGTGCTGTACCGCTGCGCTAAGCAGGACAGGGATCGCCGTTTCCACGCTCTGTATGACAAGGTCGTCCGCAGCGACGTCATCCGCAGGGCCTGGCGCGAGGTCCGTGCTAACCGCGGGGCGCCGGGCGTCGATGGGATAACTATCGACGAGATCGTGCGCTCCGGAGTGAACGAGTTCCTCGACGAGCTCGCTGCGAAGCTGCGCGCCGGTACATACCGGCCACGGCCACTGCGGCGAGTGCACGTCCCCAAGCCGGGCAGGCCAAACCAGTCGAGGCCGCTCGGGATTCCCACTGTGGCCGATAGGGTGGTGATGGCGGCGGCGAAGATCGTGCTTGAGCCGGTCTTCGAAGCCGACTTCCTCCCGACCAGCTACGGGTTCAGGCCCGGGCTGTCGGCGCATCACGCGTTGGAGACGGTCCGCCAGACCGTCACCTGGCGCGGGAAGCAATGGGCGCTCGACGCCGACATTCGCAGCTGCTTTGACGAAATCGATCACGACGCCCTCTTGGCTCAGATTGAGCGGCGGGTGTGTGATCGGCGGATGCTCAAGCTGTTGCGGGGCTGGCTGAGAGCGGGGGTGTTCGAGGGTGGGATCGTGCCCGCGATCGAAGCGGGCACCCCGCAAGGCTCGCCAATCTCGCCGCTGCTGGCCAACATCGCCCTTCACCTCCTCGATGAGGCGTGGGCGGGCGGCGGACAGCGGCACGGTGTGCTGGTGAAGTATGCCGATTTTTGCGGATATCCGCATAAATCGGCTTATGCCGAGTTTCTTGTTATGCGGAGTTGGTGCTGGGATCGCCCGTGGTTGCTGGGGTTGGCGTTGAGATCCTCGGCATAATTCGGTGAGCTGATCGAGGCTCTCTCTTTTGGGTTCAACCAGAAGGGAGATTGATCGTGAGCAGTCGAGCGCCGGTCGGGGTGTCGGGGCCGTTGGCGGGGTTCGCGGTGGGGTTTGGTGAGCGTCTGAAGCGGCGGGGGTATCGGTCGGGGCCGGTCGCCGATCAGCTGTGGTTGTTGGTGGAGGTGAGTCGCTGGTTGGCGGAGCGTGGGTTGGGGGCGAGCGATTTGACCGCGGTCCGCGTGGAGCAGTTCTCGACGCAGCGGCGTGATTCGGGCCGGGCGCGGTTGTTCTCGTCGCGGGCGCTAGATCCGTTGCTTGAGTATCTGCGTGGGGTGGGGGTCGCGCCGGCGGCGGTGAAGGCAGTGCCGGTCACACCGGTTGACGTACTGGTCGAGCGATATGGCGTGTATCTGTTTGAGCGGCGGGGCTTGTCGCCGTCGACGGTGCGCAACTATGTCGGTGTCGCGCGTGTGTTCCTGTCCTGGCGGGAGACGGCCTCTGGCACGTTGGCGCTGGCGGAGCTGGATGGCCCGGCCGTGATCGAGTTCGTGCTGGGTGAGGCTGGGCGGTGCAGCGTCGGTTCGGCGCAGTGTCTGGTCACCAGGCTGCGGGTGTTCTTGCGCTTCTTGCATGTGGAGGGCGAGACCGGCCGGGAGCTCGCGGGCGTGGTGCCGTCGGTCGCGAGCTGGCGGTTGGCGGGATTGGTTAAGGCGCTGGACGCCGGGTCGCTCAGGCGGCTGTTGGCCAGCTGCGATCGGCGCACGCGGGTTGGGCGGCGGGATTTCGCGGTGCTGATGTTGCTCTCGCGGCTGGGGTTGCGTGCCGGCGAGGTCGCCGCGCTGCGGCTGGCGGATGTTGATTGGCGTGGGGGTGAGCTGCTGGTTCGGGGGAAGGGGAGCCGGCAGGAGCGTCTGCCGCTGCCCGCTGATGTCGGCGAGGCGCTCGCTGGCTGGCTGGCTCGCGGACGTCCGCGGTGCGAGTGCATGTTCGTGTTCACCAGGATCCGCGCTCCGTTGGATGAGCTCTCGCCCGGCGGGGTGTCGGCGATCGTGCAGCGCGCGTGCCGGCGAGCGGGATTGGCGGTGGTGGGCGCTCACCGTTTGCGGCACACGGCCGCGACCGAGATGCTCAGGGCCGGCGGGAGCCTCACGGAGGTCGGGCAGGTGCTCCGTCATCGCAGCCGAGATGTCACCTCGATCTACGCCAAAGTCGACCGGTTAGCGCTCGCCGCGGTCGTGATGCCGTGGCCGGGAGCGGCGGCATGAGCACTCTCGCCGAGCACGCCGAGCAGTACCTGCAGCTCCGTCGCGCGGTCGGGTTCAAGCTCGTCGGCGAGGCCCAACTGCTCGCCGAGTTCGTGAAGTTCGCCGAACACGCCGGGCAGAGCACGATCACCACGCAGTTCGCGGTGCAATGGGCGAGGCGGCCGGCGAGCGGCAGCCCCAACTATCTCTCCAGACGATTGCGAGCCGTTCGCTCCTTCGCGCGGTATCTGCATGCGCTCGACCCCGCGTGCGAGGTCCCGCCGATCGAGCTGCTCCCAGCGACCAAGTACCGCCCCACCCCATACCTGTATCGCGACCGGGAGATCGTCGCGCTGATGAGGGCCGCCCGCACGCTGCGCCCGCCGTTGCGCGCGGCGATGTTCGAGACGTTGATCGGGCTGCTGGCGTGCACGGGACTGCGGATCGGGGAAGCGCTCCGGCTGGACCGCGAGGACTTCGACGCGACCCACCGGGTGTTGACGGTCCGCGATTCGAAGTTCGGGAAATCCAGAGAGGTGCTGCTTGCTCTCAGCACGGCGCGAGCGCTGACCGGATACGCCCAGATCCGCGACCGGCTCTGCCCACACCCCAAGACGCCCAGCTTCTTCGTCACGACGCGCGGGACCAGACCCGCGCACCCCACCATCCATCACCCGTTCCAAGCGCTGCTAGAGCAAGCCGGCGTACGGCATCCCTCGTCCCAACGACGTCCGCGTATTCATGACGTGCGCCATTCCTTTGCTGTCAAGACGCTGCTCGGGTTCTATCGAGCCGGTGGTGACGTCGGGGCCAGGATGCCGCTGCTGTCCACATATATGGGGCACGTCGACCCGGCCGCGACGTACTGGTATCTGTCGGCGGCACCGGAGTTGCTCGCGCTCGCCGCTCAGCGCCTCGAGCAGGCCGAGGGACGGTCATGACCGCGCTAGCCCCGACCCTCGAGGCGTTCTTCGTCGGCCGGCTGATCAACGAGAAAGGCGCCAGCCCGCATACGATCGCCGCATACCGCGACACCTTCCGGCTGCTGCTGTCCTTCACCGAGAAACGCACCGGCAGACCGCCGTCCCAGCTCCAGATCGAGGATCTCGACGCCCCATTGATCGCAGCGTTCCTCGACCACCTCGAACACGATCGCGGCAACACCCCCCGCACCCGCAACGCCCGCCTGGCCGCGATCCACTCGATGTTCCGGTTCGCTGCCTTGCGTCACCCTGAGCACGCCGCGCTCATCAGCCGCGCGCTGGCCGTCCCGACCAAGCGCTTTGACCGCCAGATCATCTCCCATCTCACCCCAACCGAAGTCGACGCGCTGTTAGCCGCCCCGGACCGCACCCGCTGGATCGGCCGTCGCGACCACGCGCTACTGACCCTCGCGATCCAGACCGGACTGCGCGTCACAGAACTCATCAGCCTCCGCTGCCAAGACATGCACCTCGGCACCGGCGCGCACACGAAGACCTCGGGGAAGGGACGGAAACAACGCGCCACACCGCTGACCACCCAAACCGTCACCGTGCTCCGCGAATGGCTATACGAACGCGACGGTCAGTCCGATCAGCCGCTGTTCCCGACCAGCCGCGGCAGAGCACTCAGTCGCGACGCGGTCGCGCTCCTGGTCACCAAGCACGCCAACGCCGCCAGCCACAACTGCCCCACCCTGACCAGCAAGACGATCTCGCCGCACGTGCTCCGGCACACCGCCGCGATGAACCTCTTGCACGCCGGCGTCGACAGCACCGTCATCGCCCTATGGCTCGGTCACGAATCAGTCGAAGCGACCCAGATCTATCTCCACGCCGACATGGCAATCAAGGAACGAGCTCTCGCGCGCACCACCCCAGCAGGCATTACCCCCGGCCGCTACCGACCACCAGACACCCTGCTCGCCTTCCTCGAAGCCCTCTGATTATGCCGAGGATCTCAACGCCAACCCCAGCAACCACGGGCGATCCCAGCACCAACTCCGCATAACAAGAAACTCGGCATAAGCGGATGACCTGGTGGTCCTGTGCGCCACTCGCGAGCAGGCCGAGCAGGCCCGCGAGCTGGTGGCGGCGGTCCTGGACACCCTCGGGTTGCGACTGCACCCGGAGAAGACCAGGATCGCGCACCTCGTCAGAGGTGCCGAGGGCTTTGTGTTTCTCGGGTTCGAGCACTGGATGCGAGAGTCCTGGAAGCAACCGGGTCGCTGGTATCTGCAGAAGTGGCCCTCACCGCGGGCGATGGCCTCGATCAGAGGCAAGATCCGCGCCCGCACCGAGCGCCGCTACGCGAGGCTGCCGTTGGAATGGGCAGTCGAGGATCTCAACCGCGTGCTGCGTGGTTGGGGGAACTACTTCCGCTACGGAAACTCCGCGGAGAAGTTCAATCACATCGATGCCTACGTCAACGAACGCCTCGCGATCCTCGCCAGCGCCAAGCACGGACTCACAGGCCGAAACTGGGTCACCCGCTTCAACTACGAATGGGTAACCGACCTCGGCCTCTATCGCCTCAGCGGAACAGTGAAACCCACGCTCGCGTATGCCAGCCGGTGAACGATGTCGGAGAGCCGTGTGCGGGAGAACCGCACGCACGGATCGATGCGGCGGCGGGAGGTGACCCCGGCCAGTCGGCAAGTCCGCGCGGCCGGAAGCCTCCCGCCGACCCTACCTTGCAGCACGCTGAACGGACCCGATTAGGGCACCCGAGTCTGCCCCTTGGGAACGATTCGGACTGCATCGTCTGCCGCCAGAATCACTCCTCGTTGTCCGCGGCGATGCAGCAGTGCGCCCGCCCCGTTGACCGAAGGCCCTGCCGGCGTCTCGCCCACGGACGTTCGCTGATCGTTCTTGGGTTCGCGCGGTGATCGCAACACCCGCCTAGATGGAGGGACTTTGTAGGTCGTCCGTGCCCGGTGCTTGAGTAGCGCGCCGGTCGTCGCAAGCCGAGCCCGGAGGGCGAGGCGCCGCGGCGATCGGCGCGCTGTCCGGTCCCGGGCCGTGGCCCGCGATGTCCCTTCCTGGGAGACGGGTGAACGAAAGGCGCGCGATGGAGAGGTTCTCGGACCGGATGGTTCCGGGGGTTGTGCAGGTGTTCTGGGCGGCGATGGCGCGTGGTGAGTTCATCATCACTGCGGCGGCAGAAGTGGGTACCTATCGGGAGAAAGGGATGCGGTGGCTGCGTGCGGACGGTGGGATACGTCCGCGCCGTGGTCGGGATCTGAAGGGTCGCTGTTTGACGTTCACCGAGCGGGAGGAGATCGCGCGCGCGCGCGCGGGTGGTGAGTCGATGCGCGCGATCGCCCGCCGGTTGGGGCGCAGCCCCTCGACGGTCAGTCGCGAGCTGGCGCGCAACGCCGATCGGACTGGCGCCTACCGGGCCACGACGGCCCACGCGCTCGCGTATCACCGTGCGAGCCGGCCGAAGCCGTCGAAGCTCGTGCCAACGTGCAGCTGCGCTGCAAGGTGGAGGAAGATCTCCGCAGGCGCTACTCGCCGGAGCAGATCGTCGGCCGGTTGCGCCGCGAATTCCCTGACGATCCGGAGATGCGAGTGTCGCCCGAGACGATCTACCAATCGCTGTACGTCCAGTCCCGGGGGGCTCTGCGACGTGATCTGACGAAGTGTCTGCGGACCGGGCGGGCGTTACGACGTCCGTGCCGGCGGGCCAACAAACGTCGCAACCAGAATCCCGGACATGATCAACATCAGCGAGCGTCCCGCCGAGGCCGATGACCGCGCCGTGCCCGGCCACTGGGAGGGCGATCTGATCCTCGGCAAGAACCAGCTGTCGGCGATCGGCACGCTCGTTGAGCGCACCACCGGGTACACGATGCTCGTGCACCTCCCCGACGGTCACAGCGCCGAGCACGTCCGCGACGCGCTGACCGAGAAGGTCAAGACAATCCCCGACATCCTCCGGGCGTCACTCACCTGGGACCAGGGCATCGAGATGCACGAATGGAAAGAAGTGAGTGTCGCCGCAGATATCGACATTTACTTCTGTGACCCGCACGCACCATGGCAACGCGCGACCAACGAGAACACCAACGGGCTGCTGCGCCAATACTTCCCGAAGGGCACCGACCTCTCCGTCCACAGCGCCCTCGACCTCGAATGGGTCGCCACCGAGCTCAACGACCGACCGCGCAAACGCTTAGGCTTCGCGAAGCCGATCGAAGAGATCGGACCACTACTGTTGCGATGACCGCCCGAATCCGCCAACGCCGGCGCAGCGGGCCATCGCAACGGCGACAACCGAGAAGGCTGGGGTCGCGACTCGCTCTTGTCCTTGCACAGGCACATGCCTGTGGTGTCGTGGCGGGTTGTGTCCCGGAGCAATCGCGCGTAGCAGTAGCCAGAGCCGCTTGACGTCGTGGCTTGTTTGTGGTGCGAGCGGTGACGCTGCTCATGGCGGTCCGCGGACTGCGGATCGCCGGGCTCGAGCGGGGATTCGTTGACAGCGACGAGATTGCTGGTCGTCGTCCCGACCGGGGTGAGACTGTCCGTTGGTCACCCGTTCGGGTTCTGAGCCGTACGAGAACGCTCGCCCGTTTGAGCCAGGATTGCTTCGCGTTCTATGTGTGAGAGGCTAGGCGCGGGAAGACCTGCAGCGCGATGCTTCGCAAGGCCGCGACGATCTGCTCGGGGGACGAGTTGGGGTCGGTCAGCTCAGCGGGGATCACGAGCCCGGTCTGCTTTGCGTGCTCGAGGATGCCGCTGCCTGCGGTCTTGCCGAGGACGCTGAGGGCCTTTCCCATCTGCACCATGTCCATGTGGAACTGCGGGACCGGGAGCGCCTCGACGTCCGGCCAGCTCGCGGGGTCGCGAGGGGTCTCGCGGGAGAGCAGGTGATCAAAGGTGCTGGCGGCGGCGTCGCGGCCGGTGAACGCGTCGCCGAGACCCCATGCGTTGCGGAGCGTGGCGATCATCGACGTATGTCGGTGCTCATCGTTGATCACGATCCCCTCGTCCACCCACGGGGAGACGATGATCGCCGGCACCCGGTAGCCGGAGCGGTCGAATTTGAAGTCGAGTTGTCCCGCTGGCGCACTCGGGTCGGGTGGGGGCACGGGTCCTGGCGGGACGTGGTCGTAGGTGCCGCCGGGCTCATCCCAGCCGATGAAGAACAGCGTGTTGTACGCGTTAGAGCCGTCCGGGGACGCGGCCGATCTGATCGTGTTGTAGATGGTGGCCAGGAACGCTTCGCCGCCGCCGATCGATGACGGGGGGTCCATCGGGATGTTCATGTCGTCGGGGATCAGCGACCGGCCGAAGGCAGGGTGGTAGTCGCTGTGCCCGGAGAGCATGTTCGGTTCGATCAGGCTGAAGTCGGGCAGGGTGCCGTTGACCGCGTCGCGCTCGAACTCCGAGTAAGGCACGAAGTTCGTCGCGAGGCGGTCCTTGACACGCGGGAGATGGATCAGGCCCGTGAACGACAGGGGCATCGGTTCGTGTACGTACACCTTCCATGTGCGCCCGTGCGCCTCGAGGCGATCGAACAGCGTCTCGGCGTTGTTGTGCTGGGTCCAGTTCGACACCGGGCTGTTGATCACGAACCCCGACGACGTCGCGGCGGTCCAGAAGGAGCGGTTCATGAACGTCTGTGAGGGCACCTCGCAGAACCAGTGGTCGAACACCCCGAAGCCCTTCGCGATCGCGCTCAGGACCGGCACCTGCTCGGGGGTGTAGCCGGTCATGATCTGCGCGTACTCCTCGTAGGTCGGCTGGCGGCCTACCTCCGCGGTGAACGTGCTGATGTAGTCCGTCACGAACCCGTCCATCGTCGGGACCGCCCCGGTCTCGGGTGCGTTCCACGGCGCGCTCACGGCCTCGCCGATCTTGAATCGGTTGGGCTCGTCGAGGATGTTGAACAGCTGGGTGTTGGTGTGGTAGTACTCCTCGCCCGAGTCGGGGTTCGGCGCGTCCATGTCCGTGGCGAGTGTGTAAGGGACCGTCTTTCGCTCGGCGCTGTGCTCGGCCCACTCGGGGATGGGGTTGCTCAGGTTCTTGCCGATGACCCCGTCGAAGTTCTTACCGTCCTCGGGGCCGTAGAGGTGCCCGAGCATGTTGTCCAAGGAACGGTTCTCGAACAGCACGAGCACGACATGGTCGAGCGCGTGGGACCTGTCGGGTGTGGGCATCAGCCATCTCCTTTCACTGAGGGATCGCTCATTGGCGGCTCGGTCGTTAAGTCCTGTTTCCGTTTCTGGGCCTCGGTGTAGAGGGCGCCCTGGGCCGCGGCCGAGCCGGACATGCCGCCGCCGGGACCACGGAGCACGCACGCGACGACGACCGCTACGACACCACCCAGAATCGGCCCAGCGATGTACACCCAGTAGTCGGTGAACTTCCCCCCGTCGAGATCCGGACCGAACGTTCGTGCCGCCTTCATCGACGCTCCGGAAACCGGGCTTCCCCACAACCCAGCCAACGCGATGTACGCCCCCACCCCCAGCGCAGTGATGATCCCGATGTTCTGCGCGCCCGAGGCCGTCCCGAGGATCACGCTCACCAGCCCAAAGGTCAGGAGCAGCTCCATCCAGAACCCCGAGCCGACGCTGAACCCGGACGCGACGTAGTTCGACCCGTGAACGGCCGACACGTTGATCACCGCCTGCAGGACCAGCGCAGCCAGTAGCGACCTCGTCCGGCACAAGTCAGCCCTCCAAACTCGACGATCCGCAATGCTCAGAGCCGACCCACGCCCAGCGCGGAGGCCCGATCACAGCCAAAGTGACGGCAAGCTAAACGAGTCGACAGAAACGGGTCATCATCCAAATCGGGTGAGCGACCCACCGGCCCGGCCAGGTCGGCGTCGGCCAGGACCCCACCCAAAGCGACCTTGGGCGACGGCGGCTCTGGATCTCGAGGTGTTGGCCAAGCATGTGGCGAAGCCTGGCCGCCGGAGCTCGCTGGCCGTGGCGCTGAGCTCGAGCAGTTCCGCGTCTTGGTCGGTCGCTTGGCACGGGGCGCGACGGAGCAGAGCGTGATCATCCGTGGTCTTCGTGGGGTCGGGAAGACGGCGCTGCTGAATGTGTTCGAGGATCAGGGGGAGGCCGCCGGTTTCTTGACCTACTACCACGAGCTGACGCCTGGTGCCGTCCGGGCTTCGTTCCGGTCCGAGTGGTCATCCGACAGCCGTGTCAGCTCACGCGGGCTCCGTGGTCCCGAGGCGATCGAGGAGCGCGACCGTCGGTCCCGTCGGAGGACGTTAGCCGACACCTCGGCCGCGATTCCGTGTCCCCAAATATGTCCCGAACTGCGCAATTCTCAGGCGAACTCAGGGCACCCAGAAGAAGTGAAACGCCCTCAGATACAGACAAAGCCCTGCCAATAGGCAACTTCTAATCCGATGGCCGCAGGTTCGAATCCTGCCGGGGGCGTGGGGAAGGGCATAACACTCGCGCCGTATCGCCCACTGGCGCGATCGGAGCGTCGTCGACGCGGTCGCGATGATCGCGGGGTGTCGGAGGTGCCGCCGAAGCTCGCCTTCGCCCTTCGGGCTGGAGCGCGGGCGACTTTAGTCCGAGATCCGCGCACTTGGCGAAACCTCGAGTCAGGAATAAGATCGGCGCGCCGGCTGACCGCCGCTGCGCTCGCGCAGCCGTCGGAAGCAATCGCTCCTTTAGAAGAGACCGACCGAGGCCGTTAGCACTCCTGAGAAGCCCCTAGAACGCGAAGGATCAATGCGTCCCGATCCGTACGCCGAATTGCCGGCCGTTCCGGCCTTCCAAGTCAGCAGTGGTGTCGTCACGGACGGGGTCACGATGCCGGTCGCGCAGCGCAGCGGCATCTTCGGCGCCGGCGGACAGGACGTCTCGCCTGACCTGACATGGTCGGGGTTCCCGGCGTCGACGCGGAGTTTCGTCGTCACGATGTATGACCCGGATGCGCCGACGCCGAGCGGCTTCTGGCACTGGGCCTTAGTCGACCTGCCGTCCGACATCACGTCACTGCCGGTAGGCGCCGGCGAGAGCGATGACGCGCTGCCGGCGGGGCGGCACATTACGAACGACGGTGGCCTGCGGCGTTACGTTGGCGCTGCGCCGCCGCCCGGTCCCGCGCATCGCTATTACATCGTTGTAACCGCGCTCGACGTCGCGACCGTCGACGTCCCTGGCACCGCAAGCCCTGCACTCGCGCTGTTCCAGACGGTCGGCAACACGGTCGCGCGCGCGACGCTGGTGCCGCGTTACGGGACGTAGCCTCCAACGCGGAGCACGCCAGTGTCAGGTGAGACCACAGACAAGCCGAAGCCGATCATTTCGGGCCCGAGCCAGGCCGACGGGATCGCGCGATTCGCCTGCCGAACGACGTATAAGGACCTGACTGCTGAGCGGCGCGAGCGGCTCAAGGTGAGCGTACTTGATGCGTTGGCGTGCGCGATTAGCGCCCTCGGAGCGCCGCCGATCGAAGCGTGCCGGTCACAAGTAGAGGAGTTCGGCGGTCGGCACGGTAGCTGCACTCTGATCGGCGGTGGACGCGCCAACATCGTCTATGCGGCGTTCTACAACACGGCGCTGGTCCGCTACGTCGATTACATGGATAGCTACCTTGCCGTTGGCGGGCTCTGTCATCCTTCGGACAACACTGCGGCGATCCTCGCCGCGAGCGAGCATGCCGACCTATCGGGGAAGGATTTCCTGATCGCCTTGGCGATTGCGTATCAGGTCGAGTCGCGGCTCACCGCGGCGGTTCCCTTCATGGCCGAAGGGTTCGACCTGACGACACCATTGTCGTTCTCGCTAGCAGCCGGGGTGTCTAAGGCTCTCGGCCTGGACGAGGCAAAGACGGTGGCGGCCGTCGGGGTCTGTGGCGACTTCGTTCCTCTGCTTGTTGCGCGGACCACTCCGATCTCGCAGTGGAAGGGCCTGTCCTCATCTCAGCTGGCCTTGGGATGCGTCCATGGGGTGTTCTTGGCGTCCCGCGGCGTGACCGGCCCCCGGTACGTGATCGAGGGGACGCATGGCCTGGCGCAGGTTGTCGGAGTACTGATCCAGATCGATTGGGACAACGAGAAACTGGACTGCTTCGACCAGCTGGCTTTGAAGAGCTACAACACCGCGGTTCCCGGCCAATCGTCGATCTTCTGCATCCTTGAGCTGCGCCGAGCCCACGCGATTGATCCGTCCGAGGTCGACAGCATCGACGATGTGGTCTTCCAGGACGCTTACGACTTCATGGGGGGTGGGAGCTTCGGGCCGAAGACCGACGTGCACACAAAGGAAGATGCCGATCACAGCCTCCCCTACCTGCTGGCCGTCGCCCTCCTCGATGGCGACGTTCAGCCGGCGCAGCTCGAGCCCAGCCGCATTGACGCGCCGGACGTGCAGGACTTGCTCAAAAAGGTCACGGTGAGGCCGGATGACGCCTTCACCGCCAGCTACCCCGGTGAAGTCCCGAGCCGGATCACAGTCAGGCTCAAGAATGGCCAGTCCTACAGTCACGAGGTGAATAGCTACCCAGGGTTCCCGACCCGACCGTTCACATGGGATGACGTCGTTGCCAAGTTCGACAGGCTCGTGGCTGGCCGTGTCGATGACGGCCTGGCAAGAGAGATCAAGGCTGCCGTTCGCTCGCTGGAGACCATCCAAGTGAAGGACCTAATGCAACCGCTCGGCCATGTGAAGGCAGATCACCCCGGATAGGCGAGAACTTCGCCACAGGACGACCGCTTTTGTGATCTGGACGGTCTCGGACGCGACAACTCCAACGGCGAGAGGCTGTCGTTGCCATCAGTAATCGCCACTCGGTGCGCCCGGCGGTTCTGCCTCTGCGGTGAAACCGGGTGATCGTGCGGTTGTGCTTGGTATGAGCGAACACGGGCTCGATCATCGATCCCGAACAGCGAAAGAGGTGGATCGACTTCGTGGAGGCGCCCTATGGTCTTAGTGCGCATGGCGTGTGTGAAGGCGCCCGGTACGTCGTTCTGAGAGGTTCTCGCGATTTGTCCCGCGGCTCGCTTGGATGATCCCTCAACGTGCCGGTCGACCGGTACCACTGTCGCCTGGCCAAGCGGGCTCAGCATTGGGGCGCCGGCGATGGGACGCTGATGCCAACTCCCTGCAACAGGTCCGGGCGAATCCACACTGGGTTCCACCAGCCTCGCAGCGACGTAAGCTGGTTGTGTAGACCAGGCGATAGCCGTTGCCTGACGGTGAGGAAGGCCAAGGAGATTACGGAGAGCGAGGAATGAGCATGAGCGTCTATGCAGTGGTCGACCCGGCGACGGGCGAGATGGTTAAGGAATATCCGACGATCAGCAACGAGGAGCTGCGCGACGCGATCGGGCGGGCGGACATGGCTCATCAGGAGTGGTCGACCTCGACGACGGCGGCCCAGCGGTCGGCTCTGATTCGCCGGGTGGGTGAGTTGCACGGTGAGCAGCGCGAGCGGCTGGCCGAGATCATCGTGCGCGAGATGGGAAAGCCGATCGAGCAGGCGCTCGGTGAGGTCGACTTCTGCGTCGAGATCTATGCTTTCTACGCCGACAACGCCGAGAAGCTCATGGCCGATGAGCCGATCACGCTGCTAGCCGGAGAGGGATCGGCGTTCATCCGCCGCAGCTCCCTGGGAGCCCTGCTCGGGATCATGCCCTGGAACTACCCGTACTACCAGGTGGCGCGGTTCGCGGGGCCCAATCTGGTGATCGGTAACACGATCCTGCTCAAGCACGCGCCACAGTGCCCCGAGTCGGCGGGGGCGATCGAGCAGCTCTTCCACGAGGCCGGCTTCCCGCCTGATGCGTACATCAACATCTATGCCACGAACGAGCAGATCGAGTGGGTGATCGCCGACCCGCGGGTCCGGGGCGTGTCGCTGACCGGCTCCGAGCGCGCCGGCACCGCTGTGGCCCAGATCGCCGGGCGCAACCTCAAGAAGGTGGTCCTGGAGCTCGGCGGCTCTGACCCTTTCATTCTGCTCGCCACCGACGATCTGGACGGGGCGGTTCAAGCGGCGGTGGACGCACGGCTCGAGAACACCGGCCAGGCCTGCAACGCTGCCAAGCGGTTCATCGTCGCCGACGATCTCTACGAGCCGTTCATGGAGAAGTTCACAGCGGCTCTCACGTCCGTGAAGCCCGGCGATCCGAGCTCGCCTGAGACGGCGATCGGGCCGCTTTCCTCCTCGACCGCGACGGACCGTCTTGCTGACCAGCTCAAGCGCGCACTCGACCAGGGCGCGACACTGGTGGCCGGCGGAGACCACGAGGGCAACTTCTTCTCGACCACCATCCTGACCGATATCAAGCCCGGCATGGACGCCTATCGTGAGGAGTTCTTCGGCCCGGTTGCGCAGGTCTACCGCGTGAGTTCGGAGCGCGAGGCCGTTGAGCTGGCCAACGACACCCCCTATGGGCTCGGCTCCTACGTGATGACCAACGATCGCGAGCAGGCGCTGCGAGTGGCGGACAAGATCGACGCCGGAATGGTGTTCGTCAACGTCGTTGGCGCTGACGGGGCCGAGCTGCCCTTCGGAGGGGTCAAGCGCTCAGGCTTCGGTCGCGAGCTTGGCCGCTACGGCGCCGATGAGTTCGTCAACAAGAAGCTGATCCGAATCGGCAGCTGATTAGACCCCTTCGCCAATCAACCCGAGTGTCGCCACATTTCGGGACTTAGTCCAGTCAGTCGGCCCTGAGGAGCGCAAAGGCCAGCCGTTCGAGCTGCGGACGCAGGTCGTCCGCCGTGTGTTGGGCCAGTTGGTCAAGGATCAGGCCATCGACGGTTGCGACGAGCAGTCTCGCGTCGTCGAGTTTGGTCACCGATCCACTGGAGAGCAGTTCTGAGACGGCAGTGACGTATGCGTTCGTCCATTTTGTGGCGATCTTCCGCAGGCTGGGTCGACGGGCGGCTTCTAGCCAGAGCGCGTACGCGGCGATCGTGCGAGAGCGACCGATCGTCGGATCTTCGTCGTCCGACGGCAACAGGACGATCGAGGTAGCTCTGACGGGGTCGTGTAGCGCGCGAGCCTGAGCGAGCCGGGACTCGAGCAGCGCGATATCTCGATCGGCGGCATATTGGAACGCCTGCTCGAGTAACTCGTCCTTAGTCGCAAACCAGTAGGTTGTCGAGGCCAGCGGGAGGTTCGCGACGTTGGCAACGGAGCGGTGGGTGACGCTGTCGATCCCACTGTTGCCAATGACCTTGACTGTCGCCTCAAGAAGCGCGTCGCGTCGTTGGGTGCCCCGTGGCCGGCTGCTCCCAAGCGTTGAGGTGGGGTCGCTCACGAGCCGGGCCGCGACGCGGGACGGGGAACGACCAAGGCGCGGGCGTCGTGGTCGGAAGTGCTGTTCATCTTCGCCGCTCGGCCGCCGGTATTCATGACGGCGAGTGTGACGAGCATCAGGACGGCCAGCGTCGCGAAGGGCACAAGGTCCGACGTCGACTGCGCGAGCGCCGCCCCGGCGGGGGCGCCGATCGTTTCGCCGATCGCGAACGCGAAGTTGAACATCGCCGCCGCTGCCGCAACAGCGACGCCGATCCGCTCAGCGCTGTGCGTCACGACCGCGCTCGCGGGCACGGCGAGCGCGCTCAGCGCGCCACCGACAAAGACGATCGTCAAGGCGCCGAGCAGCACGGGGGAGCCGGCAAGCCCGATCGCAACGAGAAGAGGGGGGGCGATCAGCAACCCCGCCCGAATCACGAGTGTCGGCGGCCGACGGTCGGAGAGTCCGCCAGCGATCGGTGCCGCTGCGACGGCAACCGCCGATGAGACGAGGAACACGGCCCCGATCGCGACCTGCGCGGCCCCGAGCCCAGCCAGACGCAGCGGGATCAGCGCGCCCGACACTCCCCACGCCATCGCCTCGAGCGCGATGATCCACCCACCGAGAGCCAGCGCCGGGTCGCGCCGCAGCGCTGAGAGCACCGACGTCGTCCCCCGCACCCGCTGCGCCGGCGGCGCAGGGACTCGCGACACCCATCCCATCAGGCAGAAGGCAACGAGCCCGACGGCGCCGAACGTCGCCCCCGGGCTAACGGTCGCGGCGACCGTTCCGATGACGGGGCCGATCACGGTCCCGAAGATCGCGGCGCCGACCGCCACCCCGATGAGTCTGCCGATGCGGTCGCGCGGCGCGGCGGCGACCAGCCAGGTCAACCCGCCACCCCAGATGCACCCCGACGCGACCCCCTGTGCGGCTCGCCAGCCGTCGAGCGCGACGATGCTTCGTCCGAGCCCGAATGCCAGGCTTGCCGCTGCGAAGAGCCCCAGACCGATCAGCGTTGTTGGCCGCACGCCGACTCGCACCGCAAGCCACCAGCCCAATAGCGAGCCCACGATCAAGCCGCCGGCATAGCTCGCCGCAAGCACCCCAGCGGCGGTCTTCGAGAGGCCAAGCAGATGCGCGTAATGCGGCAACAGCGGCGCGACTGCCGCGTACATCGCGCTCTCAACGACGAACAGAACCGAAACCAGCCGGAGCACAGGCCGCGCGCCAGCGGCACCCTGCCGGTTCGCCGTCGCGTACGCCGGGCGCGCCGAGCGTGCCCGTCGACGAACGCGCCAGCCAAGAAGACCACCGAGGCCCGTGCGCCGGGTTTCAGGGCGAACGTTATGCCGGTCGGTGTCCATAGGTACATTTGTACCGAAACCGTGAGTCGCGCGGACCCGCCCGGCCCGCACCTCGAGATCGGCTTGCGCGACTCGAGCGGCACGCCGATTGGGACCGAGACCGCGGGGACGATGCCGTCGCTGCAGCCCGCGTACTGACGCGCGCCGGCGGAGAGGCGCCCGCACTCGGCGGACGACTCAGTGATACCCGATGCGGGCGGAGATCTCTGACGCGGTGTTCTGAAGCATCGGCGTCAACTCACCCGGTGGCGACCTACCAAGGAGCGGCCGGAGTCGCTCCGCCAGCAACGACCGATCAACCATCTCGTCACCGGCCGCCAACCCCGGCAGCCGCGGGCCCAGATAAGGCGGGGCGTCCACAGAGCCAACCACACCAGGACCATGTAAACCCCCTTCCACAGCACTTGACACCCCCACATCGTTCAGATAAGCAATCGCCCTCCGTCGAGGCTTGCGCCGCCGCCGTGGAAAAAGCAAAGCTCGGCTCGACGATCCTGCGTCAGGCGGGAGCCGGCGCCTAGTCGTCGCGCAGTGCAACGGCCCGACCCTCAACCGTCGGCCAGCTTCGACGCGGCATCGATGTCGACGGTGCCCGGCTGGGGTGCCCGCGGGCTCCGGCCGGCAGCATTGCAACGTTGCGCCGGCGCACCACGGCCTCGGGCGGTCCGTCGCCCAGGCGCACCTCCAGCACCACGTTGCCATCCCGCTCACGCGTGCTACGCGCGGCGCGCAGGATCTCGCCCGCCTTGCCTTCCTCGACGCCGCATGCAACGAGGAACTGCAGGGCGTAATCGCTCTTGGCCCCCCATCGGTCGAGCTCGAGATGCTCGACCCTCGTGATTGCGATGCTTCGATCGCCCTCGATGCGAACCAGACACGCCGCCATGTCGTCTGCTCGCTGTGGCGCCGCGGCAGCCACGTGGCCGAGCAGCTCCGATGCCGTGAAGTCATCACCGGCCTCGCTCAGCGTGCGCGCGAGCCGATCGGCACCAAACAGGCTGCCCTCGACCCTCGCCTCGACGACGCCATCGGTGTAGAAGCACAGCAGCGACTGACCGGGGAGGGACAGCGTCGTCTGGCGCATCCCCGTTGGCAGGCCCATTCCGATCGGAGGTGAAGAACAGGCGATGATCGGTTCGAATGACTGCGCGCCGAGCACAATCGGCAGCGGGTGGCCCGCGCTGGCATACACGAGAACCTGACCGTCAGGGTCATAGGTGGCCGCGAGGACGGTGGCGAGTTGGTCACCTAGCTGACGCTCGAGCACGGTCGCGGCGGTCTGCAGCGCGCTCCGTGGTGATAGGCCCGCCTCGAGATATGCCCGGAGCGTGAAGCGTACGAGCGCTGTGTGCGGCAGTGCTTCCCGTCCGTGTCCGGACAGGTCCCCGACAATGATGGCCAGCCGGCCATCCTCGAGCGCGAACAGGTCATAGAAGTCGCCGCCGGCGGCCGGACCGTCGGCCGGACGGTATGCAGCCGAGACCCGTGCCGAGCCGACGCGATCGGGGAGGGCGGGGAGCAGCGCCGCCTGCAGCAGGCCCACGTCATCCAGCAACTGGCGGCGCTGACGCTCAAGCCTCCGGGCCCGGAACCCGGTCACACCCGACCGGGCGGCCAGCGCCAATGCGAGCGCCGCGAGCGCGCCGAGCACGACCCAGACCGGCCATGGAATCACCGCGACGATTCTGGTGATCGTCCTGACCAGCGGCGATTGTCGGCTTCGGGGGGCCCGTGGCTTGGCAACGCGTGTGCGTCTCGGTGTGTCTGACCGCGTCAATGACACTGCGGCCTGCGGCGCGGCTGCGAGCGAGAGCCCGATCGCCGGCAGCCGGGACACGGTGCCCGGCCGATTGAGCAGCCGACCGCGGGTGTGACCCGCTCGGTACGCAGCTCCACGCGACCGCCTCAACAGACGACGTCGTGATCCAGCGGCTACCGGAGACGGTGCCGCGGCAGCGGCAATCGGAACGCTGGCGGCAAGACTGGCCGTAATCGGGGTCGAGCCCGACCGCGGACCGAGGCGCCCGGCCGAACGCGCGGCGCGGTGCGCGGCTGAAGCCGCGGCTTGACGCCCGGCGGGACGCGGCCGCGTCCTGCTCATGCTCCCCTTCGATGCTCCGGCATTCGACACGGCGCTCCGAATCGACCGTCCGTGATTCGCCTTCGCGCGCGCACCAACCGGCCGCCCTGCGATCGAGCGGCTGGTCGCGAGCGTCTTGCCGCCTGCATGACGCAAGGGGATCGTGCTCCGGTTCGGATTGCCCTGCCCAGGCGATGTACCGTCCACCGACGCCGGCGACGCCGGGGCGCCCACCGCC
Source organism: uncultured Solirubrobacterales bacterium (assembly GCA_963704385.1). Classification (GTDB taxonomy): domain Bacteria; phylum Actinomycetota; class Thermoleophilia; order Solirubrobacterales; family Solirubrobacteraceae; genus Palsa-465. The sequence continues at coordinate 360,880 of OY969904.1, read as the reverse complement.
GCAAGCGCACAGCAGCCGCAGGCCGCGACCGCCACCAACCTCCAGCGTCGTCGAACCGGTACCGGCTTGGTGCGCAGCTGTCTTGCCATCAACCGGACAGAGGACCTTTCGACGGATCCGATGACTGTGCTTCTAACGAGTGGCGCCCGATCGAAAATCGTCCAACAGCCACACGGCTGCGCCCGCGCCGCGCAGCCTACCCCTACTCGACAGACTCGGGCACCCGAGTCGCTGGCTGAACCTCGCTATTTGCGGCTACGCCTCGCGCGTGCGGTAGCGAACGTCAGCGCGGCGGTCAGCCCGGCGGTGCCAGCGCCCGCCGCTCCGGACCGCCTGAGGAACTCCCCCGCGACACGCGCGCGGTTGTAGCCGCACGCGGGGTCTGCTTGGGCCCCGTGGTCAGCACTCGGGCCAAGCTACGGTCGTTGGCTCGCCGGCGAGGTGGCGTGCGCGCGCAGGCCATCGAGATCGCGGACGGTGAAACGCCGGCGGCTCGTCTGGATCAACCCCAACGTCCGGAGCGTGCGCAAGGACCGAGCCGTCGACTCTCGCGACGAGGCGCTCCAGGAGGCGAGCTCTTCCTGAGTGATCGGGAGCGCGACGTCGACCTGCCCGCTGGCTCCGCTCGCGCCGAACCTCTCGGTGAGCTCGACGAGACGGCCGGCGACTCTGGCCAGGCTCGCGGTAGTCGGGAACTCGCCTCTGCGGGCGTTGCCGACGTGCAACCGCGCGAGCGTCATCTCCAGGAGCGCAAATGTGACCCGCGGCCTGCGAGCGAGGAACTCGCGGAGGTCGCGGATGTCGATGGTCAGCCCTGCGACCAACTCGAGCGCCGTCGCGTTTGCCGAGCGGATCCCGTCGCTGAACGCGGCCGCTTCACCCAGTAGGTCCCCAGGCCCGGCGAGATCGAGTACGACTTCGGCCCCGTCGGTTGCAGACAGGTGGATCTTCACGAAGCCGGCCATCAGGATGATCGCGTGGTCGGCGCGATCACCGGTACGCAGCAACAGCTCGCCGCGTTGCCAGCTCGAGCGACGACCGACGCCGAGCAGCGCGCTCCGATCGGCGTCGTCAAGCGAGTTCAGGAATGTGTCAAATGACGTGGTAGCCCCTCTTGACACCGACTAGCTTGGCGCTCCACGGCGGCCCGCCCCAACGAGCCGCGTGAGGCAACAGAGAGGCAGCGTCCTCAGACCCAATGATTGCACTCGCGCACCGACCCGATCCCGGTCAGACGGCTGATCGACGACCAACGCTCGAGTCTCTGACGCCAGCCCAGGAGCGGTTCGGAGAGAGGAATGGCGCCTCCCCGGGGCATCGCTCCCTCCCCGACGGCCGAATGGTGTTCTTCTACCGCGAGGGGCCGATGCTGACCCGGCGCTGGCTTGTCGACCCGATCGGACGTACCGTCGACTTCGAGACGTTCGCGCGGACTTCCGAACAGGGCGGGCACCCGTGAGCCGGATGTGCGCAGCGGACGCGGAGACCGCGCGAGCTCCGTAGCGGGCCGGCAGAAGCCGGGCGGCAGGCAAGAGAGCTCTCGCGGCCAGCCTCGGCCTCGAAGAACTTCCTACCGCCGTAGCCAGGACAACCGCGCGGACGGAGGCATCGGCGCCTGCACCAAAGACGCGCCGAATCGTCACCCACGTCGCGACCGAACGCGACCTGCAGGGCAAGCCCTCCCCCGGGGATCCCGGCTAGGAACGCGACCTGGGGACCGAATCGCACCTGACCGCAGCGGCGTGAAAATGCGGCCGTGAACCCGCTCCGCCGTCCGGCGAGCTGACCGAACCGGCCCGATCAGCGAGCGGTGCTGCGCCTCGCGGTTGCCGATTTGCGTGGCACGTGCGCGGCTGGGGCGTTGCTAGTCAAGGCGCGCTTGGCGCGGCGCTCTGCCGCTTCGCGCTTGAGTTCCGCCTGCTTATTCGAAACCGTCGCGATCTGCGCTGCGCGGCGCTGGGCGGAACTCGGCCACTGCTTCGCCGGTTGCATCGACACGGTCACCTTTTTCTTGGCTGCCATCGTTATCTCCTTGTTCGATTTCACTATGTCCGCTGATCACGGCGTTTGCCGCTCGAGCATGTGTCAGCACCGCAGTCACGATTGCCCGTCAGACCAGCTCGCGAGACGAGCGTGATCTCCTCGAGCGGTTGTTGTCGCCTCGCCTACGCGCTGCCCAGTTGTGTTCTGTCCGCGTCACGATCTTCATGCCTTCTCATCCCTCTGTTGGGTCCGCGGAAGGAAGAGGCTAGAACCCGCGCGCGGTCAGTCAGATTGGGACGCGTCCACCGAGCCAGTGGGGTAACGCCCTTTAGGGGTCTAAGACGCCAGCCCCGCAGTCACAACCAGTGGCCCACGCCTCTCGCCTGGTGGCGCGAATTCCGCGTCGGTGGCGGGCCTGGGTGAAAATCCTGGCCGCAGGGCCAGCTCGTGTACGACTTTACTCCGATTTCAGGCGATGTGGGCATCGGAGCTCAAGTTTGCCCGCCTAACCAGCCTCTCCCTCCCGCCGCCAGCGCGGCCACGTGGGCGCCGTCTGAACCCGAGGCCTGAGCCGGCGGTCTGCTCCGCGCTGACGCTGGGTCTATCGAGTCAGCGGCGTGCATCCACGAGCTGGCTCAGGTCAGAGTTCCCGCCGGCAGCACATAGCGAAGCGGAGTCGTGCGTTGCTCCGTGCCGGCGCTGGTGAGCCGCGATCCGTGTAGTCCGTGCGCTGAACCCGCGGCAATTCTTGCCTCGGGCTGCCCGTCGTGGTCCGCTATCCACGCCATGACCGACACAAAGTCGGCACCCTCGGCGAGGATCGCGGCGCGTTCGATGACCGCACCGCCGGAGGCGTGCGGACGGGCCAGTCGCTGCACCAGGGCGAGAATCTGGTCGTCATCCATTCTTCACACCGTACTCTCCCCGCGATACCAGACTTCACCGAATGCCGGGGAGTCGTTCGGACGACGCTGATGATGCCGACCGTCAGGAGCCCAAGCGACGCCATCGCGACCCTGTTTCGATCTCCGGCTTGAGCTTCCTCGGAGGTGGATAGACGAAACGGGCGATACTGGCCGCTATCCATCCGAGCCATCCGCGCGTCTTTTTCCCCGACGGCGAAACCGAACGCAGCATCTTCGCCGAACGCGTCGGTCCCCCCAGCCACGCTGGCTTAGAAGCAGTTCGGCGACGGTCATCGTGTTGGTGTGGCGGAGCTGCGCAGGATCGCGTCAGCCGCGGCGACCTCACCTGCACCTAGTCACCGTTTGAGCGTGGCGGGGGTCAGCCGAACGCGATTGGTGCTCGAGGGCAAGCAGCAGCTGACGCGTGGACCCGTCCGGGCGGTCCCTGCTCATAGAACCCGTGTCGAGCGGCCCCGCAGGGCGAGCCCGCCTCCACCTATCGCTGGAGTTCTCGTCGGCTCGCCAGTCGGCCGGCCAGGAGCCGTTCCAAGCGCTCGACAGCGGTAAGCGGCGCCTGGGCGATCGGAAGACCGCGCTCGTCGAATTCGAGTGGGTGCGCGGGCAGACGACGTCCGCGCTCGGGCGCCGCACCCGATCGGCGCGATCGCAGCTCGCTCCTTACGAGAGTCAACCGGGGACGACGCCCAACGCTGTCTTGTTCCCGAGGCGCTTGCATCACCAGCCTCCAAGATCGCCGGCGCCGACGGCAAGCAGCGTAAGCCGCGCATCCTGGCGCTGCTCGTCGACGTCGCGCAGCGACCAGGCGAGCAGCCACAGCGCGGCCTTGTGCACCGTCGAGAGTTCGCTGGCGTCGATCACGTCCTCGACGTCCGAGAACGTCGTGCCCTGCTCCATCATGGCCTCGACCTGCTCTTGGCTTTGGTCGAGGACGAGTGGCGCGTTCCATCCCATGGCCGCGCCTCCTTTCCTGGGTCCTGCGGCACTGTCCATAGCGTGCAGCCCGCGGTCCCGCTCGATAAACGACGTGCCTATCACAGATCGGGGGCCTCTGCCACCCCGGACCGCGCAATTTGCCACAAAACAACCGGCCGAAGCGTCCCCGCTCCCGAGGAGTAGGCTATAGGGAACGCTGCCTGCGGGGCTCCAACGCTTCCTCTCCCACTCGTGGTGCCCGACACCCGCCCGAGGATGCGGCTGAAAGGTGTCCCATGGACCCCCAGCACGAAAGCCAAAGCCGGTCCGCGAAGATCGCCACCTCGGCAGTTCAGGTACTTCACGAGTACACCGGTCGAGGACCGACGAAGGCGAAGACCACCATCAACGAGAGCGTCGTGACCATCCTGCTCGCGGATACGCTCACGAGGGGCGAGCGCACGCTCGTCGACCACGGCCACGCCGATCGCGTCCTGCAAGTCCGCCACGACTACCAGACCGCCATGCGCGACGACCTTGTAGGCATCGTCGAGCGAGAGCTCGATCGCGAGGTGATCGCGTTCATGAGTCAGAACCACATCGATCCCGACTTCGCAGTCGAAGTCTTCGTGCTCAAGCCCGCCGAGGCGTCGCGCCAGGCCATCCAGCCCGCCAACTCGTGACGCTGCCCCCAGACGCCGCTCCGACGCAGACGGGCGCCGAGCACAGCGCTCGGCCCAACACCAACGGGCTCCTCACGGGAGGACCTTCCAACGTGCGCGGGTTGGGTGTGTTCGAGCGGGTCGCCGGGCACGCACTGCTCGTGGCAGCCGTGGGAGGTCCCGCATCCCGACGCCTCGGTGAGCTCGTGCGTGCGGGGCCGGTTGCCTGCCACGCGCGCCCTGTACGGTCGGCGGGATAACGCCGCAGTGCGGCGGTCCTGGCTCTTTGTCCGGGGCTCACCGCGCTACGGCGCTCGGATGATGAAGCCGCCGGCCCGCAGGCCCTCGGCCGCACCACAATGGGCAGGCTACCCGCACCCCCCCGCCCTCTACCACCAGCGGCGGCTTCGCCCCACAGCGGCTACCCGATCTCGTCGGCTTCGTCGCGCCCGGCCCCCCGATCAGGAAGACACCCGGGCCCGCGTAGAGTCGGGTCTCTTTTGGGGCGCGGTGGATCCCCGCGTTTGGGGTTGGTTAGCGTTTGGGCGCTGCCGCTTGCCGTTGCCGCTTGGGTCGTTGTTCGGCCCGAAGGGCGCCGCCTGCGGGTGTGTAGATGCTCTCGTGGCCGTCGTCCCAGCGGATCCGATAGCGAGGCGACGGGTCCCCTCGCAGCACCTCTTCAACGACACCGGACCGGGCTCGGCGGTCGGTCGACTCGGACTCGGCTACGACACGCTTGCCAACTACAAAGGCCATGCTCACTCCCCTCGGTGTTCGTGCAAGCCGAGCATAGTCGGCGGCGGTCATCTGGCACCACGACCAGTGGCTAGCTCCACCCGCCGAACGTTGCGTGACCGTGCTGAGCGCCGGTCGGGGGCTGGATGTTCAGACGCCGCCCCGTGAGGCCGAGGGTCTCGCCGTCGGTCGGAGTCACGTGCTCGGGATGAAGACAGTTGTGCGGGCCACCTGTGAGGATCCGCGCGTTCGCGACTGTCGTTGGGATCAACCGCCGCACGCGCCGGCGAACGGGAGCCTTGTCCCAGCGGCGTTGTCAGCCGCGGGGGTCGGTTCGTGTGGCCAGGCGCCGGAGCTTCTTGTCGAGGGTGAGGAGCGTCGCGTCAGCCATCTGCGCGGTGGCGAGGGACATCGCGTCCGGCAGGAGTAGCGCGGAGTGTTCGGCCCTGAGCTGCGCGGCACGGCGCGCGACGGCACGATCTGACGCGATCACCGTGATGCCCGCCTCGTCCAGGAACGCGTCCACCGTCGCGGCGGTTCCCTGCTGTAGCGGGCGCACCATCGTCTCGGCGTACACCGTCGCCCCGACAAGAAGCTCGTCTCCGGCGAGGAGTCGCGGCCGAAGCTCGGCCACTGCGCGGGCGTGCTGGTCGTCCCCGGGGTCCAGGAACGCGATCACGACGTCGGCGTCGAGGGCTACCCGCGCCATTCTTCGCGCAGCTGGCGCAGATGACCGCGCGGATAGGTTCCGGCAGGCAGGCTGCCGGCATAGCGATCGATGAGGTCCTGGGCGCGCTCGACCTCGATCCGGCCGCGGCCGACTACACGAATCACGACCTCATCGCCGGCGGCTAAGCCCGCGTCCTTAAGGACTCGAACCGGGAGCGTCACCTGATGCTTGCTGGACACCTTGCTCATTGCTTTACTATTGTAGCAATAAGTAAAGCATCCTCCCAGTCCGAGGTGTGCTCCACGGTCGCGAGGACGACCGCTACAGGATAGGAACGCGGGTGCGCCGCGACACGCACGAGCACCGACCTAGGCAATGTATTCTGGCTGTTCGGACACTTCGGGCGGGTTTCAGGCACCTGGGGCCTCGGATCAGTGCAGCGGTGAACCGATCAGTGACGATCAAGCTGGGCTTCGAAGTGGTTGCGGTGTGGGCTTCAAAGGTGGGCGTTGCGATCGCGAGTTCCGCGTCCCAGCGTCGTGCCGCCCGCCGATCTCGCCGCAGCACTCGACTATCCTTGGCCCATGGCCTCGTGGTCCGAGCGGTTGGTGACGATGCCTCCGGGGCGGCATACCTTCTCCAGCGAGTTCGTTTCTGCCCATCAGCGCGAACGCATTTTTGCGGCCACAGCAGAGCTGGTCGCCAAGCGTGGCTATCACGGCACGAGCATCGACCTGATCGCCAAGACGGCCCGCGTCGCCCTGTCGACCTTCTACGAGAACTTTCAAAGCAAAGAGGATTGCTTCGTGGCTGCCTTCGACGACGCCGCGGCCGAAGCGAGACGCCACCTGGGTGCCGCGGTCGACCCCCAGGCGCCGTGGCCCGATCGCGTCGCGCGTGGCCTTGCCGCCTTCTTGGAGCTTGTCGTGGCCAGCCCGACCACGGCGCGCATGTGTCTGGTCGAAGCCCCCGGGGGCGGCCCAGCTTTGCTCGACCGGTACGAGTCCGCCCTGGACGGCCTCATCCCGGTCCTTCGAGAGGGTCGGCAGCTCGCGGGCGGCAAAAAGCTCCCCGAGCGGACCGAGGAAGCAATCATCGGAGGCCTGGCCTGGGTGCTTTGCCAAAACCTCGCCGGCGGCAAGTTCGATCCAGGCCCCTTGGCGCCGGAGATGCTCCAGATCATTCTTCGCCCCTATCTCGGGTCACTCGAGGCCAGACGACAAGCCGAGAGCGCTCAAGGCCTCTTGGCTTAGGAAGCACTCGGCTGCCCACGTCTCCGTGGGTCGTCCATTGCTGCCCGAGCGGTTGTTCGGATCGCGTGGGTGCACCCGGTGGATGACCTGCCCGATCACGTTCGATCTCCTGAGTACACCCGCTCGCGTATCTGTGACGCAGTGCTCGAGGTGGTTCTCGAGAAGGGGTATCGCGACACCACGCTCGAGATCGTCCTCGCTCGCGCCGGCTGTAGCGAGAAGGAGTTCGAGCGCAACTTCGTTGATCTCGAGGATTGCGCGGCGCAGATGTTTGCGGGCTACGCTGAGGACTTCAACCGTTCGGTTGACGCAGCGTACGCCGCCCACGACAGCTGGCGTGACGCGCTGCGAGCGGCGGCTTATGCCTGCTTGTCCTTTCAGCAAGAGCACCCGCGTGAGGTGCGCTTCGGAGCGTTCGAGATGCTCTGGGCCGGCGACATGGCTCGGGTGCAACTCGACAAGGCCTATGCGCGATTCACCGATCTGGTCGATGCCGGGCGCCAGGAGCTCGACGACCCCGATTCGGTGCCCCGTTCGACGGCCGAAGGAGTCATCGGCTCGATCGTCATGGTGCTCACCAGATGGTTGAAGGAGGGAGGCGGCACCGAGGGAGCCGACAACTTCCCCACGACCTATGTCCAGCAGGTGATGTACCTGGCAGTCCTGCCCTACCTGGGTCAGGAGGCGGCTGAGGAGGAAATGCAAATCCCGCCGCCACCCGATCTGACAGCCACCTAGGGCCGCCGCCACCCTCGCTAAGTATCCTCGGCGGCGGTGCCGAAGCGAAATCGCGAGCCCGGTGAGCATGAGGAGCCTGGGTTCGCTCGGTTGCCGGCTGGGCGCCACGGCCTGCCGCGCGGTTATGTCGTCGAGAACCAGCGCACCCGATTGCTGGTCGGCATCGTCAGAGCGGTCGCTCGACGCGGCTACAACGCGACCACGATCACCGAGATCGCCGAGGCCGCATCGGTATCGCGCCAGACGTTTTACGACAATTTCCAGAACAAGCAGGAGTGCTTCCTCGCCGCCTACGACCGCGCGGTGGATGACGTTCAAACGGCGATGGCCGGCGCCGGCCAGTCCCCGAGCGAGTGGGCCGACAAGGTCGCTGCGGCACTTGGTGCGCTCCTTGACCGCTTCGCCCCCGAGCCTGACCTTGCCCGCTTCGTCTGGCTCGAGCCGGTTGGGGCGGGCGAGGTGATCGTTGCCCGACACCGCGAGGCGATGCGCGCTCTGATCGAGCTGCTGATCGCCGATCGCCCGCCGAACCCGGGCATCCCCCCCTCTCTGAGACCGGCGAGGAGGCCGTCGTCGGCGGGGTCGCCTCACTCATCTCCAAGCGGGTCAGCGCCGGCGAGACCGAGCGCCTGAAGGAGCTGCTGCCCGACCTGCTCGACCTGGTCTTGGCGCCGTACGTGGGCAGCACCGAGTCTGAGCGGCTCGACGCCGACGCGTGCTGAACCGCCGCGGGTGCACCGAGCTTTCAAAGACACCCGCCTGCTTTTCAAAGACCGTCCTTGATATTTATGTAGGACATGGTCTATGGTCCCCGTGCTCGTCGGCCAAACGGGCACAGGAACATAAAATCGATCTCTGGCCAGGGAGCATGAAACCGGTTGCCCGGAACGGCTTAAGAGCGATGAGCGGCGATCTCAATACGCCGAGGTTTGACAACCGTCGCGGGGCGGAGCTGATCATGCGAGAGGCGGGGATTTCCCCGGCGGTCTTCGATGGCTGTTACGGGGAGCAGAGCCCCTACCTGAGGGCCTACGAGCTGGCGATGGGCGCTGTGCTTGAGCGCGCCGAGGCCGCCGCCGCGGACGAGGGACATTGGATATCGCAGGTCCGCGTGTCGCTACGGACGCTGCTTGATGTGCTGGCAGCCAGCCCGGAGCTGGCGCGCGCCTGCGCCCTCGTGGAGCTGAGTTGCGGCAGCGGCGCGGAGGCGGCGAGTCGCGGTGAGGTGCGAGCACGGCTGGCCTCGCTGCTCTCAACCAGTGGGGGCCTCGCGGCTGGATCCGTCGAAGAGACGAGTTGCAAGCTATTAGCGGATGGCGTGCTGGACACCATCGGTAGAACGGTGCGGGCTACCTCACCGGCCGCGTTGCCGACGTTGCTGGTGCAGCTGCACTGGTGGGCGGTGGCGCTCCGGTGCACGCCGCGCCCGGGGTCTTCTCGCCTCAGCGTCGCTGGGAGATCCGTGTGGCCGCGGCCGCGCCCAGGAATGGCGCGAGCGCGACGTAGGCCAGCGACGCCGTCAGACGCCCGAGCTGCGCGAGACGGTCCGAGCCGATTTCTCGCCGGATGACGCTCACGATGCCGCCGGCGATCGCCTCCTCGGCGACGCTCGGGACGCCCGGCGGGCGGTTCGGTCCCACCGAGACCACGTCGATGAATCCCTGCAGCGCGCGCTCGGCGTGCTCCTGCGCCGCGGTCCCCGGCGTCACTGACTCAATGAACGCGAGCCGTGCGAATGCTGGGTGCGACGCGGCGTAGGAAAGCAGCGCGCCCACCGCCTCCCGTACGCCCTCGGGCAGGCTCGAAGCCGCCCCAAACGCAGCTGTGGTCGATCGCAGTGCGTCCGCCACGGCATCATCGAAGGCGGCGACGAATGCGCTCTGCTTGCCTGTGAAGTGCTGGTAGAAGGTCTGGTTGGAGACGCCCGCGCGGGCGGTGATGGCCGGGATCGTGAGCGCCGGATAGCCGTGCTCGGCGACCAGGCTCGAGACCGCCAGCAGAATTCGCTCGCGCTGGCTGAGGGCCAAGCGAGCGAGTGCGGGTTCGGGGAAAGGAACCTCTAGTCTCGGCACCGACGGCGAGACCGCTCGACGGACGCGTGGTGCGGCAGGCGGCTTGACGCCGATGGCCTGGTAGCTGAGCGTCCAATCGACAAGCTCGTCGGCTAACTGGCCAAGCTCGTGCACGCGCCCTTCGCGCAGGCGGATGTAGACGATCCGTTGCACGCCACCGACGATCGCGCGCAGCGTTACCTCTGAGACAGGCCCCTGGGAGCGGACGAAGCCCTGGCGCAAGAGCTGCTCGAACGCCCACGCGGCACGCTCGCGGTGCTCGAGCGCGACATCTCCGGCCGCCAGGGCTTCGATGAACACGAGCCGCGCGGACTCGGTCTCGGAGGTGACGATCGCGAGGAGCGCGGCAAACGCAGCGCGCAAGCGCTCACGGGGCCTGTCGCCCGCGCGGTAGGCGTCCGTGATCCGCTCGATCACGAGATCCACGATCAGGTCGTAGGTCTGAAGGAAGCAATCTTCCTTACTCTCGAAGTGCTCATAGAACGTCGTGCGCGACACGCCGGCGAGGTCCACGACTGCGGCGATCGTCGTCTTCGCGTAGCCGTCGCGGGCGACCGTGGCGACCATCGCGCCGTGCAGACGCGCACGCTGATTGCGGCGCACCTCGGCGCGATCGAGGCCGTGCGTTCCGGGCGGCAGACGGCGGTATAGAACGCGTTCCGGTTTCTGTCCGCGCTGCGCCATGCGCAAGGAGAATAGCCCGGTGGGCAGGTGGACGTGACGGCTTGTGTACGGCGCATGGCACCGCCGCTGACCTCGCGTACGCAATATGACGGGCGGGCTAAAGCCGGGGATGCACGAGGTTGTGTACTTTGCTTGACACCGCGGTTTGAGCGGACTACGCTCATCCATGCCGCTTATGTACGCTGGCTTACAAGGCTTTTGAGTTGCCTGGCCCGGTGTCGTTTCGCCTGTGGCGGTGCCTGCGCTTCATCGCTGCCCATCCCGGGGCGAGTAGCCGCCGGGTCGCCGACGGCGCCGGCGTGGCCGACCAGGGGCAGATGTCGCGGCTCGGGATGCGGCTGGTTGAGCTTGGTCTCGCCGTCCGGGTCCGTGGCGCCGGCGGGCGCAACGCCTGGACGCTGACGGCGCGCGGAAAGCGCGCCCTCCAGCAGCTCGACCGCGATCCCCTCGCGAGCGTCGGCGAGCTCTTGTCCGAGCTCGACCAGGGCGATGAGCGCGATGATCGGCCAGCTGCGGTCCGGCTGCGATGAGAGCCGGGTCGGAGCGATCGCCAGTGACGACGGCGCCGCTCGTCCCATATCCCGTCCCGCCCGTGCTTCGGCAGCTTCCGTGTGGGCGTCACGGGCTCTCGCGCGAGTTCGTCGCGCACAGCCAGCGCGCCCGACTGCTCGAGGCGGTCGTCGCGCTCGTCGGCAGCGAGGGGTACCCGGCCGCATCGGCCGCGCGCGTGGCGCGCTCCGCAGGCGTGTCGCCCGCGACCTTCTATCGGCACTTCGCGAATAAGCAGGACTGTCTGCTGGCGGCGTGGGATGCGTCGCTGGCCCGGCTGCTGCGGGGACTGCGGGAAGCGATCGCCGCGGAGCCCGAGTGGGCACTGGGCGTCGCAATGGGCCTTCGCTGGCTGCTTGCGCGCCTGGCCGGCGAGCCGCAGCTGGCCCGCGTGTGGTTCGTCGAGCTCCGCGCCGTCGGCGTCGCCGGGGCAGAGCGTCACATCAGGGCCCTTGAGTCGCTCGCGATCGCGTTGCGTCCGCGATGGGGGAACCCGCCCCACGTCACCCGCGCGTGCGAGCAGGTCATCGCCGGCGGCGTCTGGAACACCATCCACGCCACGATCGTCAGCGACTCGCCCGCCGCGCTGCCGCGAGTGCTGCCGGCCTTGCACTACCACGTGCTCGTCTACCACCAGGGGCGTGCGCAGGCGCACCGCATCTCACGCCAGACCAGGTGATGGTCGGCCGCCTCCGCCAGCGTGGCCCGTCGACGATCACCAGTCGCGCCGCGCCAGGATCGGAGACGACCGCATTTATGAACTCCGCGAACGCCGCGTGACAGGCGCTCGCACCACCTGTCACGCGAGCGATATGCCCGCGCCACAGCGAGCGATAGGTCGCGACACACACCGCTGTGTACATGTCTTGACATCTGCACATGCTCTCGTGTATGTTCCCAGCGGGGTCGCTATGTACGGCGCTTGACGCGGGCACCGAGGGAACGACCCCAGCACACCGCATGGATCACACGAGCACGCGGAATCGCAGCACGAGGCGCAGCCCTCTGAGGCTTTTCCGTCGCCTTCCCCAAGTGGCCAGGCCCTCGAAGCATGAGTCAACGAAGTGACCGGATGAACCGCTAGAGGGCAAGCAAGGGACTGGAGATTCGATGAGTTCTCATGGCACGGAATCGACCCGTCGGGCGATGCTTCGACCCAACGAGCCCCCGCGGACGCACCGGCATTGGTGGTCGCGGTGCGCCGCCACAGCTGCGACCAGGCTCGCCCTCGCCGTGCTGTCCGTCTGCGCGCTTGGCGCCGCCGCGATGCCCGCGGGCGCCCTCGCGCTCCCCGACGGCCGCGCCTACGAGATGGTCACCCCGCCCCAAAAGAACGGCATCGAGGTCGGCCCCGGTATCGGCTCGATCAATGGAAATGCCGTGGACTGGGAGTCGATCGGCGGCTGCTGCGGAGCGACGTCGTCGGCGGTGACGCTCTACCAGTCCTCGCGTACGTCGACCGGCTGGCAGACGACGTCGATCACGCCAAAGCCGCCCACGCCGCTCGTCGGCCTGTTCGCCGAGCAGGCTCCTGTGTGGTGGAGCCTCGACCTCAGCAAGACGATCTTCATGACGCCCGCCTCCTACGCGGCCGGCGATCAGCGGCCCGCCGGCCCCGGCTCCACGGTCTATGCCGACCTCTACGAGGAGGGCCTGACGGGCTCGATGTCGTGGCTCTCGCAGGGACCGTTCCCGGGCGCCGGCACGAACCCCGTCACGGCGACCTTTGACGGCGCGTCGGCGGACGGTGACCACGTCGGCTTCGACTCCCCCGAGCAGCTGACCCCTGACGCAACCGGTCTGGCCGCCCTCAACATTCCGGCCCAGTTCCTCTACGAACGCAACGTAGCGGAGGGCACCACGAACCTGGTCAACATCAACACGAGCGACCCGACGCTGACGCCCGTCGCGACGACCCTCACCAAGGCCGCGGTAGGGACGACGCCGACCACCCTCTCCAACCCCGTGGGTCCTGCGGTCTCCGATTCGCTCACCGCAGCCGCCAACGGGAACACGACGACCACGCTGAGCGCCGCCGCGACCGGTCAGTTCTCGACCTCGCTCTCCAATCCCGCCGGTCCCGCCGTCAACGCCAACCTGACGGCGCCCGCAGTCGGGAAGACGCAGACCTCCCTCACGGCCGCCGCGACCGGTGCGTTCTCGACCACCTTAACCGCCGGCGCGGGTCCCGCGGTCAGCACGACGCTCGTCAGCGCGGCTACTTCCGGCGCCAGCACGATCAACGTCGACACCGCCACGGCTGGGAACCTCGAGCCGGGCGAGCAGATCACGATCGGGACGGGCGGCGATCAGGAGAACGCGACGGTTCAATCGATCTCGCCACCGAGCGCGATGCAGTTCTCGAGCTCGTTCAACGGCAGCGACCACGCGGGCGCCACCCTGAGCGACCCGACCGGGTTGGCCATGGACACCTCGGGCGGCTCCTCCAACGGCGACGTGTACGTCGCCGACACCAGCAACCTACGGGTCGAGAAGTTCGACTCCTCGGGCAACTTCATCTTGGCTTTCGGCGGCGATGTCGACGCGACGACCCCCGGCAATATCTGCACGGCGTCCTCGGGCGACACGTGCCAGGCCGGGACTTCCGGGTCGACGGCTCCCGAGTTCACGAGTCCGCAGTTCGTCGCCGTTGACAATTCCACGACGGCCGGTGACGTCTACGTCGGCGACCCGGGCGACGACACGGTCTCCAAGTTCGACTCCTCCGGCAACCTGATCACGAGCTGGGCTACGAACGGCCAGCTCAGCGGCGCGAGCTCGTTCGGATCGATCGACGGCATCGCCGTGGATGGCAGCGGCAACCTGTTCGTCATCAACGGCAACACCGTCGTCTACGAGTTCAACTCAAGCGGCACGGCCGTGACGAACTTCGGGACCGCTCGCGGCACGAGCCCGAACGGCATGGCCGTGAACTCGTCCGGCGATCTCTTCAAGGTCGACGGCTCCCCGCAAGTCGAGGAGTTCACGGGCACGGGCAGTGATATCGGCCAGGTCAACCAGGCCAACACCACCGAGCTGGCGATCGATCCCGCTACGGGCGATCTCCTGGCCGATGCCGGGAGCAACGTCGGCATCTACGAGTTCAACGGCTCCGGGCAGGTGATCGAGACCGGTGGCTCGCCGTGCAGCGTCCAGCCCGACGTCGGTTGCCCCGCAACGGCCACCTTCGGGTCTCCGACGCTCAGTAACGGGATCGGCCTCGCCGGATCACCGAACACCAGCGTGTTCGTGGCCGATGCCGGCAACAACGACGTCGACATCTTCGTGCCCTCGAGCGGCGGGACGGCCATCACCCTGACGGCCAACCTGATGAACAGCCATGCCTCGGGCGAGACAGTGACCCACGCCGCCGACAGCTCGATCGCGGTCGCCAGCACAAGCGGATTTGCCACGGGCCAGCAGATCACGGTCGGCGGCGAGACGGCGACGGTCGCGTCGGTGATCGACGCCACTCACCTCATGCTGAGCGCACCTCTGACGATGGCACAGGCCCCGACGGAAACCGTCGCCTACGGTGGCGACACGTCGATCACCGTCGCGTCCTCGGCCGGCTTCTCCGCCGGCCAGACGATCACGATCGACACCGGGGGCTCCCAGGAGACGGCGATCATCGCGTCGGTGCCGAACATGACGACAATCGATCTGACCGCCGGCTTGGCCTTCAACCACAGCTCCGGGGCGCCGGTCGTCTTCGGCGGCACCGAGATTCAGGTCAACGACACAAGCGAGTTCGCACCCGGCGAGACGATCACGATCGACACCAGCGGGAGCGGCGTACAGGAGACGGCCGTGATCGCGTCGATAATCGATTCGACCCATCTCCAGCTGACCCAGCCGTTGACGAACAGCCACGCCTCCGGCGCGCCGGTCACCTACCCCGGCGACAGCTCGATCACCGTCGCGAGCACCGCTGGCTTCGCCCCCGGCCAAATGATCACGATCGACCCCGGCTCGGCGGAACAGGAGACGGCGACGGTCGCAACCGTCACGGACGCCACCCACCTCGCGCTGGATGCCACGTTGACCAATCCCCATGCCGCGGGGGCAACCGTGGCCTACGGTGGGGACACGTCGATCAGCGTCGGCAACTCGGATCACTTTGCCACGGGCCAGACGATCACGATCGATCCGGGCGGCGGGGATCAGGAGACGGCGACGGTCGCGTCGGTGCCGAACGCGATGACGATCGATCTGACGTCGGGCTTGGTCAACAACCACGCGAGCGGCGAACCGGTCAACTATGCGGGCGACACCGAGATCACGGTCAACGACACGAGCGAGCTCGTCGCCGGCGAGACGATCACGATCGACACGGGTGGAGCCCAGGAGACGGCCGTTATCGCCTCGGTGGTCGATCCGACCCACCTCCAGCTGACCCAGCCGTTGGCGAACGACCATAACTCGGGCGCGCCGGTCGCGTACCCCGGCGACAGCTCGATCAAGGTCGCGAGCTCGTCGAACTTCGCTGCCGGCCAGACGATCACGATCGACCCCGGCAACGCGCAGCAGGAGACGGACACGATCATGTCGGTGCCCGATTCGAGCACAATCGATCTGACCGGCACCGTCACCAATCCGCACGCCGCGGGAGCGACAGTTCAGCACGCCAATCCGGACAGCTCGCTCACCGTTGCCAGCACCACCGGCTTCGCCGCCGGCCAGACGATCACGATCGACACCGGCGGGCCGCAGGAGACGGCCACGATCTCGGCCGTGACGGACGCCACCCACCTCGCGCTGACCGCGCCGCTGACGAACGACCATGCCGCGGGGGCGCCGGTGTCCTACGCCGCCGGCCACACACTCGTTAGCGACGACGGCGCGATTCTCGGCAACGGAAACTTCCTTGGCGAGGAATGGCTGCCGGCGGACGTCCTGGGCACGACGACCAACGCGATCTCGAGCGACGGCTCGAAGGTGTTCTTCGAGAGCCCGCCGTCCTTCCCGGGCGGCGGGGGCAGTGCGGAGGGCGTCGGGCCGCCAGTTCTGTACATGCGAGACATGAGCGACAGCACGACCACGCAGATCGCCGGCAACGCGCAGTACGAGGGCGCTTCGCAGGACGGCTCGCTCGTGTTCTTCACCAGCAACGGCGAGCTCTACGAGTTCAACACCACCGCTTCGGCGATCGGACCGGCTCCGGCCATGTCGTCGATCCCGGTCTCCGCCGGCAACCAACCGGGCGGGACCTTGGTCGGCAATGTGATCGGTGCGACCGCGATCTCCAACGACGGTTCGCACGTGTATTTCGTCGCGAACGGCGTGCTGGCCACCAATACCGATGCGCAGGGCCAGACGGCCACGCTGAACCAGCCCAACTTCTACGTCTTCGACACGACGACCGGGGCCACGACGTTCATCGCGACGCTCTCGCCCTTCGACGTGTCCGACTGCCTGCCGACTTGTGGCTCGGGCGCCCACCCGGCCGTTCTGGTCGGCGAGCCCGACATCGACCGGCCGGCGATCCCAACCCCCGATGGCACCGTGCTCGCGTTCGACTCGAGCGCCAACCTCACGAACCAGAACCCGTCCGGGCCCAGCACCACCCTCGCGGCCGGGGCCTCGTCTGGCGATACCTCGATCACGGTCGCCAACACGGCCGGCTTCCTCGTCGACCGCACGATCTACATCCAAACGCTCGGCGGCTCGGAGGAGGACGGGATCGCGGCGGTGCCGAACAGCACCACCCTCCAGCTGACCTCGCCCTTGAACTCGTCGCATTCTGACGGGGACTCGGTTACCCAGCTAGCTCCGTTCGAGATCTACCGCTACGCCACAACTGACAACTCGCTCAGCTGCATCTCGTGCGCGCCGGCGGGCGTACCAGTGATCGGCAGCGCCACATTCGGCGCTGCGGGCGGCGGAAGCTATGAGCCTTCCGGCCAGGCGGTCCCGATGAGCTCGGACGGGTCGATCATCTTCTTCGACAGTCCCGAGCCGCTGGTGCCCGGCGTCAACAACACCGGAGTATTCCCCACCGGGGCGTTCGGGTCGCTCGTCTTTACCCAGAACGTGTTCGAGTGGGAGAACGGACACGTGTCGCTCATCTCCGATGGCAACATCTCGACCGGCGCCGGGCTCGGCGGCACGACGCCGTCCGGCGACGACGTGTTCTTCACGACCCGGGCTCAGCTCGTGCCGCAGGACACCGACGGCTACGACGACATCTACGACGCACGGGTCGGCGGCGGCTTCCCCGTCCCGGCCGGGGCGGCAACGGCGCCCTGTCTCTCCGCCCAGAGCTGCCGTCCCTCGATCGCGCCGACCCCGTTCTTCCCGGTTCTTTCGAGCTCGACCCTGATCGCGCCCAACGTCGGCACCCCGTCGTTCACGGTCAGCTCGATCTCGGCCAAGCAGCGTAAACGGTTCGCCAAGACCGGCAAGCTGACGCTGACGGTGGACGTCGGCCAAGCCGGCAGGATCAGCGCGGTGGCGTCGGCCGTGATCAACGGCGTCGATGAGACCCTGTCCTCCGCGAGCCACTCGTTCTACGCCACCGACGGGGGCAAGGCGACGGTGACGCTCCGTCTCTCGAAGGCGGCGCGCAAGGCGCTGGCCAGCAAGCACAAGCTGGTCGTGGACATCACGGTGAGCTACTCGGACAGCAATCAGGTCAACATCGCAACGCTCACCCTGACCGCCAAGCGCACGAGCGCAAAGAAGGCGACGACCAGGCGGTCTCCGGCAGTCGTCCGCCAACGCAAGCAGGCGAGGGTACGAGCGACCCAAGCGCTACCAGCGCACCTCGACCGAGCACAGGGACGGTGAGGAAGAGATGAAATCCAATCGAGCCATGACCAGCATGCATTCGCTCACCACCACGACGAGGGTGCTGGCGCTGACCGCGCTGCTCACCGCGGCGCTGGCCGTAGCCCCGGCGCACGCCGGGGCCCAGCAGTTCGGGCTCTCCTCGTTCAGCACCGGCCCCGCGAACAACCAGGCCGGCGCACACTCCGACTTTTCGACGTCGTTCGCGCTGAATACCGACGCGTTCGGAAACCCCATCGACCAGCTCAAGGACGTGGTCGTCAATCTGCCACCGGGCGTCGTCGGCAATCCGCAGGCGATCCCGATGTGCACGGACGCCGACTTCCAGAACTTCAACTGCCCGAGCGACGCCCAGGTCGGAGTCCTGAACGCCTCGTTCGTAACCAGCCCCGGAGCCCAGACCACGCTCGTCAGCCAGGTCCCCGACACCACCCTCACCGCTGGCTTCAGCACCTGCACGTTCTGCCAGAACCTGACGATAAGCCTGGCCAGCACGGCGGGCATGAGCTCGGGCGACCAACTAATCATCGATCCGGGCGCGGCTGACCAGGACACGGCGACGATCGCACAGGTGCTCAACTCGACCCAGGTCTCGCTCGCCAACGCGGGGCAGATCGCGTTCCCGGGAACCGCGGGCGCGACGGTCGCCGACACCACCATCACCGTCGCCAGCACGTCTGGCTTCTTGGGGCTGTCTACGATCACCATCGGTTCTGGCGCGGATCAGGAAACGGACGAGACTTGCTTCTTCCCCGCTAACTCGACCCACCTCACGTTCTGCAATCCGTTGACCGAAATGCATTCACCGGGGGACCCGGTCGTGCAGTTGGCAACCACGGGGTCCGCCGCGATTCCGATCTTCAACATGCAGCCCGACGCGGGGCACGTGGCGACGCTCGCCGGTTCGCTGCTGGTCGCCACGATCACGATCGAGATCGATGTGAGCACCCCCGGCGACAGCGCCTGCGACTCGTCCACGTGCGGCCTGACGGCCACGATCAGCGACATCTCGTCGCTGCTGCAGCTCCAGGCGAGCACCTTGACGCTCTGGGGGGTCCCGGGCGACCCCAGCCACGACTCCCAGCGCTGCGGTCAGCTCGCGAACGACTGCCAGCCTTCTGCCGTCACGATCGCGCCGTTCATGACCAACCCGACCGACTGCTCTGGTAGCCCCGCCGCGGCGACGATCGAGGTCGACTCGTGGCAGAACCCGGGGGTATTTGTTGGGGCAAGCGCTAGCCAGCCACCACCAACCGGCTGCAACGAGCCGTCCTTCTCGCCGACGCTGTCGGTGGCGCCGGACACCTCCCAGGCGGACACCCCGGCGGGCTACGACGTCGATCTGGGCGTACCCCAAAATGCGGACCCCTACGGCCTCGCGACGCCCGACGTGCAGGATGTCTCGGTCACGTTGCCGGCGGGCACCGCGCTCTCGGCCGCCGTGGCCAACGGCCTGCAGGGGTGCACGGACGCGCAGTTCGCAACGGACACCTGTCCGAACGCGTCCAAAGTCGGGACGGTCTCGATCACGACGCCGTTGCTGCCTGACCAGCTGACCGGCTCGGTCTACATCGGCGCGCCGACGGCCACACAGATGTACCGGCTGTTCATCATCGCCTCCGCGGACAACGTCACGATCAAGCTATCCGGCCAGGTGCTGCCCAACCCAAGCACCGGCCAGGTGACGACCGTGTTCGACCAGAACCCGCAGCTACCGTTCAGTGACCTGAACCTGAGCCTCTTCGGCGGCCCGCTGGCCGCGCTGGCCAATCCCGAGAGCTGCGGGACGTTCACCACGACCTCCGACATCGCCCCGTATAGCGCGCCTGCGAGCGGCCCCGACGCGACGCCGTCGTCGTCCTTCAACATCACCGGCTGCGCCAGCCCGACGCCGTTCGCGCCGACGTTCACGGCGGAGACGACCAATCCGACGGCGGGTGCGTATTCGCCGTTCACGCTGACGCTCTCGCGCCAGGACACCGATCAGGAGCTCTCGAGCATCACGGCGACGCTGCCGCCGGGGCTGCTCGCTGCTGTCGGCACGGTACCGTTGTGTCCCAACGCTAACGCCAACGCGGGGACGTGCGGCCCGGCGTCGCAGGTGGGTACGGCGACGGTCGGCTCCGGCGCTGGCTCGCAGCCGCTGTTCGTGTCCGGTCCGGTGTATCTGACCGGGCCGTACAAGGGTGGCGCGTACGGGCTCGCGGAGGCCGTTCCGGCGATCGCGGGGCCGTACAACCTGGGAACGGTGGTTGTACGCCAGTCGCTGCAGATCGACCCCACCGACGCACACGTGACGGCGGTCTCCGACCCGTTCCCGACGATCCTCGACGGCGTGCCGTTGCGGATCAAGACGATCAACCTGACGCTCGACCGTCCGAACTTCATCGTCAACCCGACCTCGTGCAACCCGATGTCGATCACGGGGACGATCACCTCGGTCGGCGGTGCCGTGGCGAACGTGTCGTCGCCCTTCCAGGTCGGGTCGTGCCAGTCGCTGGCGTTCTTCCCGTCGCTGGCGATCAAGCTCACGGGCAAAGGCCGGACCAGGAGCGGTACGCATCCGACGCTGACCGCGTCGCTCAAGCAGGACGGCGGGCAGGCGAATATCGCCTCGGCCAAGGTCACGCTGCCGCTGTCGCTCGCGCTCGATCCGAAGAACTCGAGCGTCGTGTGCCCGTACGCGGTCGCCCAGGCCGTGCACGGCGGCGCGGTCGGGTGCCCGGCGGACACGATCGTCGGGAGCGCGAGCGCGACCTCGCCGCTGATCTCAGCGCCGCTGAGCTCCCCGGTCTATCTCGTCCAGGGCATCCGGTTCGGCGCCCAGGGCCAGCAGATCCGCACGCTGCCGACGCTCCTGGTCCCATTGCGCGGCCAGATCGCCCTGGACCTCCGCGCGAGCACGTCGGTCTCCAACGGCCGGCTGGTCACGACCTTCGCGACCGTCCCCGACGCCGCCGTCTCGAGCTTCGACCTCACGATCAACGGCGGCAGCAAGGGCATCCTGGTCATCACCGGCCGCCACGAGAACATCTGCAAAGCTCCGCAGACCGCCGGCATCCAGTTCGGCGCGCACTCCGGCAAGACCGACGACTTCACCATCACCATGGCCAAACCCTGCGGCGCCAAAGCCAAGAAGGGCAAGAAGAAGCCCAAGAAGCGCACGAAGGCGAAATCGGGACGGAAGTAGCGATGAGGCGGCCGGGGGGGATCGCCGTCCACCGCCGGGTCCGGGCGCTCCGCGCTGGCGACGCCGGGCTGCGGCGGTTGGTTCCCGTCGCGGCGGCGGCGACGATCTGTGCGCTCGCCGCCGGCGGAGTCTTCCCCGCGCTAGCCATCGCCGCCTCGCCGATCGCCTGGTCGACCCCGGCGCTGGTCGATGACCAGGCGCCGTTCGCAGGCAGCGCCTCGGTCACGGGCGTTTCGTGCGTGGGCTCGTCCGTGTGCGTGGCGGTAGGCAACAGCGGCCGGGTGGCGAGCACCCTCGACCCGACCGCCGGAGCGCCCAGCGGTTCGGCCGCCAGGTGGAGCCTCGAGGGGGTCGATGCCGAAAACGACCTGACCGGCGTGTCGTGCCCGTCTTCGTCACTGTGCGTCGCGGTTGACAACGCCGGCAACGTCGTCACCACGACCGACCCGATCGACGGCGCTAGGGCAATCTGGACGGCGACGAACATCGACGGCGTCGACAGCCTGAACAGCGTGTCGTGCACCTCTTCCCCGTTGCTGTGCGTCGCGGTCGACAACGTCGGGAACGTGCTCACGTCGACCGACCCGGCTGAGGGCGCTCCGGGGTGGACCTCCAAAACCGTGGATGGCAGCGCCCTCGGCGGGATGACCGCCGTGTCGTGTGCGTCGTCGGGTCCTTCCTCGGCCCTGTGCGTAGCGGGCGACACCGCTGGCAACGTCCTCACTTCCAACAACCCGACCGCCGGAGCGTCAGCGACCTGGACGCCGCACAACATCGACGGCACCAACAACGTCAGCGGCGTGTCGTGTACGACATCACCGTCGTCGCTGTGCGTCGCGGTCGACAAGGACGGGAACTCGCTGACCTCCACCGACGGCGGGATGACCTGGGGGCTGTTGAACTTCGACGGCCGCAAGGGGCTGAGGGGCATTTCGTGCCCCTCCGCGAACCTGTGCGTAGCGGTCGACACCAGCGCAGCCGCCTGGACCTCGACCGACCCGACTGCCGGAGCGCCCGGCGGCTCGGCGGCCAAGTGGACAAAGAAGAGCATCGAGAACGGTGGCTTCCTCGGAATCATCTTCCCGTTGGCCGTGTCCTGCCCGTCCGCATCCATGTGCGTCGCCTCCGACGACGTGGGCAGGCTCATTACCTCGACCGACCCGGCCGCCGGGGCGACGGCGACCTGGACACCCCCGGAAGTCGTCGACGGGATAGATTCCCTCGTGAGCGTGTCGTGCGTCGCGACGTCGCTTTGCGTTGCTGTGGACAACATCGGGAACGCGGTCACCTCGACGGACCCCTCCAACGGCGCATCCGTGACTTGGAGTGTCGCCGCGCAAATCGACCCGAAAGCTCAAATCTACGGCGTGTCATGCTCGTCGGCATCGCTGTGCGTAGCGGTCGACAACCACGGCCAAGTGCTCACCACGGACGACCCGACCGACGGCCCGACCGCGACCTGGACACCCCAGGACGTCGACGGCAGCAATCTCTTCGCTGGCGTGTCGTGCATTACCACCGGTGCGTCCTCGACTCTCTGCGTGGCCGTCGACGAGGAGGGAGATGTCGTCACCTCGACCGACCCGACCGGCGGCGCGGCGGCGTGGACGACCTTGAACGTGGACACCAACATGCTCGTCGCCGTGTCGTGCGCCTCCTCGAAGTTGTGCGTCGCGGTCGACACCGCTGGGAACGTTCTCGCCTCGACCGATCCGACCGATGGCGCGACGGCGACCTGGACATCCGAGAACGCTCGCGGCGGCCACCTGAATGCCGTCTCGTGCCCGTCGACCTCGCTATGCGTGGCGGTCAACACCTTAGGTGACGTCGTGACGTCCACCGACCCGACCGACGGCGCGACGGCGACCTGGACGGCCGACAGCGTCGACGCCGCCGTAGCTGGAAGCAGCCTGACCGGCATCTCGTGCCCGTCGTCGTCGCTTTGCGTAGCCGTGGACAACCACGGAAACGCCGTCTCCTCGAACGATCCGGCCGATGGCCCGACGGCGGCGTGGTTCGCCGAGAACGTGTACGGAAAAGCTGATCTCAGGGCCGTTTCGTGCGCACCGTCGCTGTGCGCGGCCGTGGACTCCGACGGCAGCGCGCTGTCCGGCTCCGGCCACGTCCTCACGGCCTCGGTGGTCGGGACAGGGTCGGGCGAAGTTGTGAGCGACGATGGGCTGATCTTCTGTCCCGCCAAGAGCTGCTCGAGCACCTACGCCTTGGGTGCGGAGGTGAAACTGACCCCGGTAGCCAACCCGGGCTCGACCTTCACGGGTTGGAGCGGCGGCGGCTGCTCGGGCGCGGGACAGTGCATCGTGACCATGGGCTCAGACCAGAGCGTGACGGCGACCTTTGCCATGAACCACGCGCTGACGGTCGCAGTCGCCGGGTCAGGGTCGGGTTCGGTCACGAGCAGCCCGGCCGGAATCTCCTGTCCGGGCGCTTGCACCAGCGGCTTTGCGCCCGGGACGATGGTCACATTAACTGCGGCAGCGAATACCGGCTCGACGTTCACCGGCTGGAGCGGCGGCGGCTGTTTGGGCACCGCACCCTGCACCGTGACGATGACCGCCGATCAAGACGTGACCGCGACCTTCACGCTACAGCCGCACGTGCTGACGGTGACTCGCGCCGGCTCGGGTGCGGGCGCCGTGACGGGCTCGGGTATCTCGTGTCCCGGCACCTGCTCAGACACCTACGTCGCCGGGACCACAGTCACGTTGATCGGGGCAGCGAGCACCGGCTCGACGTTCGCCGGCTGGAGCGGCGGCGGCTGTTCGGGCACCGGGACGTGCAGCGTGACGATGAACGCCGATCAGACCGTGACCGCGACGTTCACCTCGAATCCCGCGCCGAGCGCGAAGCCCTCGTGCACGCTGACGCCCAACAGCACGCGCGTGAAGATCAGGTCGCGGCGGACGCTCACGCTCACCGCGCGCTGCGACCAGGCCGCCAAGCTCACGCTCACCGGCAAGATCATGTCGGTCGCTAAGACCAAGAAACGCAAGCGACCGAAGGCGAGGACGTTCGACATCGGCGCGCCGAACGCTCAGGCAAGGGCCGGCTTGCCGCTGACGCTCACCGTCAAGCTGCCGGCCGCAGCGCTCAAGTCCGGAGCGCGCGACTCAATCGTCTTCACGCTAACCGCGGTCAACGCCAACGGGTCGAGCACCACGACGACAACGATCGCCCGCCTGGTCCTCGTGTGAGCGATGGCGTGCTCACGCGAGCAGCTTGACGATGGCGGCGATTCCGACCACGACGATGACCGCCCGGAGCGCGGCCGGATCGAGGCGCTGTCCGTAGCGCGCTCCGAGCTGGGCTCCGAAGATCGAGCTCACGGCGATGATGGCCGCCGGGGCCCACTCGACGTGAGCGGCGAACACGAAGTAGACCGCGGCCACGCCGTTGACGAGCCCGGCCAGGACGTTCTTCAGAGCATTGGTGCGTTGCAGGTCCTGCGCCAGCAGGGTGCCGAGGATTCCCAGGAGGAGGATCCCCTGCGCGGCGCCGAAGTACCCGCCGTAGACCCCGGCGGCGTACACCGCCAGGGGCGTCACGATGCGGCCGACCGGGTGTTGCCCTTCACGCTTCTGGAGCCGAGCGTTCAGCCGTGGCTGGAGCACGGTCAGGATCAGTGCGAGCCCGATGAAGACCGGAACGATCGCTTTGAATGTCGAGGACGGCAGGACGAGCAGCAGGACCGCGCCCGTCAGGCCCCCGAGCGCTGAACCGGTCCCCAGCCTGATCGCGCGCTGACGCTGTCCCTCGAGCTTGTCTCGGTAGCCCCACGCCCCGGAGACCGAGCCGGGAACCAGGCCGACAGTGTTGGAAACGTTTGCCGTCACCGGCGGGTAGCCGAAGGCCAGCAGGACCGGAAACGTGATCAGGGTCCCGCTGCCCACCACGGTGTTGATCGCGCCCGCGGCTAGGCCGGCCACACCAATGGACACGATTTCGCCAACGCTCATGGAGTTGCCTCAGCGTGATGGATTTACCGGAGTAGTTCCAGCGTGTTCATCACGTTCCTGGTCCGGGAGCCACTTTGGGGCTCCGTGCTCGAGCAGACCACCGACCCCACCACGCGACTCATCATCACAGGGCGGGGCTCGACCGAGGGGGGCGCGTCGCCTCGCTCGGCCGCTGAACCGGGCCTGGCTCGTGCGACCGTAGCACCCGGTTGACGGGCCGGTCTAGGCGGTGATATGAGCGGCGTGCCCGCTGGGGGCAAGCCTGGGGCTGGGGTGGCCGGGCGGCCGGTGTTCGTACCCAACGTTGGAGGCTGTCATCGAGGCGAAGGGCGCATTTAACCGGATGGTGCTGTTGGCTCTATTGGTCGCCTTGCCGGTGACCATCGTGTCGGCGTCCGCCGCCGCGAGCCCGCCGCCGATGGTGCGGGTTGGCGCGGCCCCACGGGTACCGGCCGGCGCGGAATCGCTCGGCGCGGTGTCGCCGTCCGCCTCGTTGTCTGCTCACCGCCTACGGAGTCGGTTTCAGCCCACTGGACATCGATTGGGCCGACTTCGGTGACCCGGCGCTCGAATCCTCGGTAGACGTCGACTACGTGTACGTCACCGAACCGAGATGCAGATCGTCGTTCCGTCCGAGCCCGCGACCACGTCTCCGTTCACCGTTCCGTTCAGCGTCCGGACGCTCGCCGGTCAGTCCAATGCTGTTCCGGTCACGTACGCGCCCACGCCGCCCTCATGGAGACATCATTCAGCTCTGAACGACCGGTCGTCGAGGCCCCGTGTCCGCCAGTGCGTGCTGGGCTAAGGGTCGGCGGCCAGCACCCGGACCCGCGGACGGGCGTTGTTCACGTAGCCCTTCGGGTTCCACAGCGTCGCGTGCTCCTCCGGCTGCGTGGCGGCCGAGGAGTCCCAGGCGCGGACGAGGATCTCGTGCTCTCCAGGCGCCAGCTCGACCGTGATCCGCCAATGCCGCCAAGCCCACCGGCCAAGGTCTTCCAGCAGCTCCGCCTGCGACCAGCTCGCACCGCCGTCGAGCGAGACGTCGACCCGCGCGACGTGCCGCTCCCCGCCGGCGAACGCGTAGCCGCGCACCTCGACCGGGCCAGACGCAACCGTCTCGCCGTCAGCCGGAGAGAGCACATCGGAGTTGAGCGCGACCAAGCCCAGCGGTATCCCCGCGCCCGGCCCCGGCGTCCCGCCCTCTGGCAAGAGCCGATACGCGACGTGCTGGAAGTACCCCTCCCACGGCCTCAAGCGGACCTCGATCCGCTGGAGCCACTTGACACTGCGCGCGCCGATGTAGCCAGGCACGACCACGCGCAGCGGCGCGCCGTGGACCAGCGTGAGCGGCTCACCGTTCATCTCCCAGGCGAGCAGGACCTCGGGGCGACAGGCCTTATCCAGCGGGATCGAGCCACCAAAACGCTGAGCGGGGTCCGCCCCCAGGCAGAGGTCGGCACCCTCGAAGCCAACATGTGCGGCCCCGCGTTGCGGGCCGGCAAGCGCGAGCACCTCGGCGAGTGCGACGCCGCTCCACTTCGCGGTGCCAGTAGCCCCAGGACCCCACGGCTCCTCGCCCGGGAGGTCGCGGATAGCCATCAGGCCCGCGCGCCGGTTCCCCGCACACTGCAGCGTCGCGGTCACCTCACGCTCCCGGAACGCTTCTCGTAGCGTGCCGAGGGAAAGGTCCAGCTCCCGCTCGACGACCCCATGCACGCGGAGCCGCCAGCCCTCGACGTCGATCTCTGGCACCGCGGCGTGCCCCCGCACATAGAACGCGTCCGTGGCGGTCAGCGGACACTCCGCCAAGGCGGCGGGCCCGGTCTCGGCGTTAAACGGCTCCTCCTCGTGCACGATCATGTCCGCACGCTTTCCGTAGCGACTCATGCAACAAGCGTACGAAGCGCACATAGCGCGACTGTGAGGCTGCTGTATCCGCCCGGCGGTCCAAGAGTGATGCGAGTGGAGCCCCGAGGTCGAACGACGCGAACCGATCTGGTGTACCCGGCGGTCATGAGCTACACCACAACATCGCACTTGACTCGGAGGGGGCGCGGTGCATAGGGTGGGCCTACACTCGAAGAGAGGGTTGTCATGGGGACTCCCGGCAAGCGCCGACCATCGGCCGCGATGGTGGTCGCGATATTGGCTCTAGTCGTCGCTCTTGGAGGGGTGAGCTACGCGGCCGTCCAGCTTCCGAACAACAGCGTCGGGACGAAGCAGATCAAGAACGGGGCCGTCACACGGAAGAAGCTCGATCTCCGCCTCCTGTCCTCGCTGGCTGGCAAGACCGGCCCGCGGGGCGCTCGCGGACCCACTGGGGCGACTGGGGCCGCGGGTGCCGCCGGCGCGACTGGGACCGCGGGCGCGACTGGGACCGCGGGCGCGACGGGGCCGGCCGGCCCCGCGCCCTCGGCCGGTGACAGCCAGTACGCCAACCCGGCCACGGCGCTCGGCACGAGCGACACAACGGTGCTCTCGGCGAACATTACGATTGGCGCTCCTAGCCGGATCGTGGCTAACGCGAGCACTGGGCTATTCATAACGTCCCCGGAGACCGTCACCTGCAGCCTCACCATCCAGAATCAGGGCGGCGGCGGCGCAGCGAGTATCAGCCAGGCGTATGCGCTGGGCGGTCCGGTCAGCGCGCCGTTCGACGTCGCCCTGAGTGGATCGGTTGTGAAGGCGGCTGGCGCATACACCGTGCAGGTCGTGTGCAACAGCACGAGCACCTTAAGCACTTTTGGCCAAGGCGATCTGAACGTCGTAGCCGCAGCGCAGTAACCACTCGGTCATCGCCCCGCGGAACGGACCTCCGCTGTAGCAGCTCAACTCCCCGAAGCCGAGGTTGTCGCCGTGGAAGAACAGGATGTTCGGGCGACCGGCCACCCCGAAACCATACGCGGGCTAGGCACCCAAGCGCAATCGCCAGCGCATGAGCGAGACCGGGATCACGCACCCTCCCGTCGGCGTCGGTGAGCTGGAGGTAGACGACGTGAGAAAGCCCCGGTCGATTGAGTCGGCCGGGGCTTTCCCCGTGCTCGGGGAGGTAAGGAGTCCTAGGGCAACGGCGGGATCGTGTTGAACACGCCCCACGGGGTGTCCAAACCCGCTCCGTTGATGCTCTCCGCCCCGGTAATGCCTGCGATGTAGGCGTCGTTTATAAATAGGTACAGAGGCTCGCCGTGGTAGGTCACCTGGTGGGTGCCGTCGGGCCTCACGATGATCCCGAGGCCATGCTGGTCAACGCCAGGCTCGGCTTCAGGCCGTTTTGAGGTGAGGACCGGTGGCCAGTAAACGGCACACTGGCCCTGACAGACGCTCCTGTGGCCCCGGTCCGTGTTCAAGGTGTAGACGGGGAAGCTGGCGTTCGAGAAGACGCTGAAGTCATCGTTCATCGTCGCGGCCAGTACGGTCTGATCGGGCCCCGCGCCGCCGACGGGAGCGGTTTCGGGCCCCAACTGAGCCTGACCCGGTGCGGGACGGCCCCGACGCGGGCTGACCAGGTACCAGATGCCCGGGGGACTGGTCACTGGATCGTCCAAGTTGGCGCCTTCTGTTTCGCCCGGCACTTCGTCCAGGAAGAACCGGTACAACGGCTGACCCGCGTACGTCACCTGCTGGACCGACGACAGGCCAGGCATGTCGGTGCGGGTCACCGTCCCGAGAAGCGTGGGATTGACTCCCGGCCCCGGGATGGGAGCGCCTTTGGTGAGGAGCGCCGGCCAGAGAAAGGTGTCACAAGGCTCTCCTAGGACGTTCGCGTTGCCGCTACACGCGAAGTTCCCGCCGGACAGCGCATGGAGCTGGTCTGACGTGAGCAGATACAGAGAGCAGCCGGCGTAGGCGCCCGAACCGACGACCAGTACCCGGCCAAAGGACGTCGATGCAGCCGACACGGTCGCAGGGCCGGTGGGGGCGCTGGTCACGGGGTCAGCACAAGAACTGCTTGCTGCGCTCGCGGGTGAGCTGAACAGAAGGGCCACACCAACGAGGCCGAGGGTAAGTGCGGCGGCTGTGGAACGGCCTGCGACAGGCCTCCGGGGCCGGCGAAGCAACGTCACCATTACAACCTCCAATCGTCTTCGGGGACCCGCTGGCCCGAGTCACACGCGACCAGGCCTCGCGTCGGAACCCCGGGCGGAATCACGGCGTACCAATGCGCCGACGCAAGCCGGCGCGGACCATCCTCATCTGCGCATCACACCCCCTGACCTGTGTAAAAGTAGGGGTCAAGTACGCGCACCTGGGTGATCCGGTCGACGGGGAGCCGGTTGCTGGCGGCCGTCTTGCGGATCGCCTCCGGGGTGGATGCGTCGTCTGTACCGCCGTCCGCGACCGGGATCTCGAGCCCCTGCGGGAAGGTGCGCTGCACCATGTACCTGGGCATCTCAGTCCTCCTGGTGAGGCCGGAGTTCAAACATGCCGCCACGCTACGAGCGCACCCGGCCGTGCGCATCGGGAGGACCACCCATGTTGGGCGCCGCCAGTACCTATCTTTGTGGGCGCTGGAGGCTTATTCTGTTTGCGAGCGGAGGTCGTGAGATGAGTGCTTCGACACGGTCCGCATCGGCGCACAGGGCCACGAGGCCATTGCTGGAGCGCGATCGCGAGTTGGATCGGCTCGAGCAATGTTTCGCGGGTGTCGCGCGGGACGCGTCCGGGACGCTGGCACTGGTGTCGGGCGAGGCCGGCGCCGGAAAGACCGCGCTGTTGCGCGAGTTCAGCGAGCGCCTCGGGGACCGGGAGCGGGTCCTGCAGGGCTTCTGCGAGCCGCTGCTGGCGCCGCGGCCGCTGGGCCCGTTTCTCGATCTGGCTGACTCGGTCGGCGGGGAGCTGATCGAGGTGGTCGGCTCCGGCGTCAAACCGCACGCGGTCGCGACAGCGCTGCTGCGCGAGCTGGCTGACCACGGAGGCGCGTCGCTGGTCGTTCTCGAAGATCTGCAGTGGGCCGACGAGGCGACGCTCGATGTGTTGCGCCTGACCGCCCGCCGTCTCGCCGAGGTGCCCGTGCTTCTGGCGGTGACCTATCGCAACGACGAGTTGGGTCCGTGGCATCCCCTGCGCGCTCTGATCGGGGAGCTCGGAGCCCGGCAGACCCTCGCCCGGATCTCGCTCGCGCCCCTGTCGCTCGAGGCCGTGGCGGCGCTGTCCGCGCCGCTTGCAGCCGACGCTGGGGCGGTGTATGCCCGCACGGGCGGCAATCCGTTCTTCGTGACGGAGCTGCTGGCGGGCGGGGGCGACCAGCTTCCCGAGACCGTGAGCGACGCAGTGCTGGCGCGAGCCGCTCGCCTCGAGGAGCCCGCGCGCGAGCTGCTCGAGGCGATCGCCGTGGCCGGGCCACAGGCCGAGCTGTGGCTGCTTGACCAGGTGGTCCCCGATGCTCGCGAGCAGCTTGAGCGGTGCGTCGGCAGCGGCATGATCCTGTCTGCCGGCGACTCGGTCGCCTTTCGCCACGAGCTCGCCCGCGATGCGATTGCCGCAGCGATCAGTGACCACCACAAGCTGGCGCTGCACGCGCAGGTGCTCGAGGCGCTCTCCTCGCCCGGCCGAGGCGAGCCCGACCTGGCCCGACTGGCCCACCATGCCGACGGCGCCCGCGACCGCGACGCGGTGCTGCGTTTCGTGCCCGAGGCCGCGGCAAGGTCCGCGAGGCTCGGCGCCCACCGTGAGGCGGCAGCGCTGTACGCACTGGCGCTGCAGTACGGGGACAGTCTGCCGCTCGACGAACACGCGGCGCTTCTGGAACGCCGGGCTGCCGAGTGCTACTGCTTCACGGACTTCGAGTCCGCCGAGCGGGCCCAGCGTCAGGCGCTCGCCTGCTACCGGCAGCTGGACGCGGAGCTGAGGGAGGGAGCCGCCCTGAGCTGGCTCTCGAACCTGGTTTGGCAGACCGGCTACCTCGACGACGCGCTGCCGATGGCCCAGGAGGCGGCGGAGCGGCTGGAGCGTGTCTCGGCCGGGCGTGAGCGTGTCGCTGCCTACGACCAGGTTGCCCAGCTGAAGCTCGCCGCGGAGGACCCAGACGGAGCAGGTGAATGGGCGGCGCTCGCCTCAGAACTCGCGGACGAGATTGGTCGACCCCGTTCGATCGCTGGGGCAACGGTGACACAGGGCTGGGTCGAATTCTTCACCGGAAACGGCGATGGTTTGGAGAGGATCGAGCGCGCAATCGCAATCGGGGAAGCGGCCGGGGTCGAGGGCCTTGTGGCCGGCGCGCACGTCGCCGTTGCTCGCACCGCGTCGCGGCTGCGCATGTATGACCTCGCCGAGCGCCACGTGCGGGCGGGGCTCGAGTATTGCGACGGCCGCGACTTCGACGTCTGGCGCTACTACCTGATCTCCTGGCAGGCCAAGCTCGAGCTCGCCCGCGGCCGCTGGGAGGAGGCCGCCCAGCTCGCGGGAATCTGCCTGGGCGAGCCGTGCCCGTTCGCCCGCATCCACGCTCTGGTGGCGCTAGGGCTTGTGCGCGCCCGCCGTGGCGACCCAGATCCATGGGCCCCGCTCGACGAGGCGCTGGCCAGTGCGCGACCGCGACGCGAGTTCCAGTGGATCGCGCCGGTGGCGGCCGCCCGTGCAGAGGCCGCTTGGCTCGAGGGACGCACCGAGGCAATCTCCTCAGAGCTCGAGCCGGCGCTCGGGTTCCCGATGCGCGGTAGCGATCCCTACGCCACGGCGCTTGCATACTGGCGCTGGCGCGGCGGACTCGAGCCCGAGGTTCCACCAGGCTCGGGGCAGGACCCCCACGTCCTGGCAATTGCCGGGAGATGGACCGAGGCGGCGCAGTCGTGGCGCCAGCTCGGTTGTCCCTACGAGACTGCGCTGGCGCTGGCGGAAAGCGACGACCCGGCAAGCGTGCGCCAGGCGATCGGTCAGCTCCAGCAACTCGGGGCCAGGCCGGCCGCGGCGATCGCCGCTCGCCGGCTGCGCGAGCGTGGCGTACGCGGCATCCCGCGCGGGCCACGCCCGCCGACGCGCGCCAACCCGGCCGGCCTCACGGCGCGCGAGCTCCAGGTGCTCCCGCTCCTAGCCGCGGGCCTGCGCAACGCACAAATCGCGGAACGATTGGTCGTATCCGAGAAGACCGTCGACCATCACGTGTCGGCGATCCTGCGGAAGCTCGGCGCTCGCTCCCGAGGCGAAGCAAGTGCCGAGGCCGGGCGGCTCGGACTCCTCGGTCCATAGGATGGATGGGGTCATGCCGTCCCTCAGCGGTAGGTTCCCGGTGTGACGACGCCGGCGTAGTAGAGGAAGTGCGCACGGGTGTAGGTGCGGTTACCGGTGATGTTGGGGTCGAGGTTGGACCCGAGCTGGAGGTCGGTGCCGAGGAACGGCTGGAAGCGGGGGTAGACGCTCAGGTAGCTCGTCGGGTCGGCACGGAGCAGGCCGATCAGCGTCTCGGTCACGATTCGCCCGCCCACGGGCCCGAGGTTCAGCCCGCCGGCCGCCATTTTCGCCTCGGCGAGGATGTAGGACCAGAGCGGGGTGCTGGTCGCGAACGGGGGGTACACGCCTCCGATCTCGGCGAGGTCGGCGGCTGACAGGGACGCGACGCGCATGGCGCGGGCCACCGCCTGCCCGGACGGCAGGCCCCAGGTGAGCTGGCGCAGCAGGTTGCGCTGCGGGAGCACCGTTGGGGATGTCTGCGTCTTCGGTGCGATCGCCGGCACCGGGAGGGTGAACAGGACGCTCGAGATCGTCGTGTCGACCTTCTTGTTGTTCTTGACCTGCCCGTCGCCCAGATCGAAGAACGTCTGCCAGCCGATGTACCGCCGCGGGGCGGGGAAGCCGCCCAGGAGGTCGTCGCGGTCGTAGCTGGGCGGGGCGCTGAAGTCGGGCTCGGTGGCGTCGAACACGAGCGCGAAGAACGGGTCCGCGGCCGGGTTAGGGCTGTCGCCGGTGCCGCTGGTGAAGTTCGCCCGGTACGAGGGGCGGACCATGCTGTGACCGAAGCGGTAGCAGGCCGCGCCGAACTCGATCGGCATGAATCCGTCACCTGGGGGCGGCTTGTAGAAGCGGTTGCCGTTCTCGAGCACGTCGCTCACGACCGCCTGGCCGGCGATCTGCGGCAGATGCTCGTTGACCAGCAGCCACTGGTAGTGCCAGAGCGTCACCTGGCGAGCGAGCAGGAACGCCACGTATCCGTTGGACGGCTCGCCTACGCGGGCGGCCGGAAAGCGACTCACGTCGAACTCCGAAAGCTGGTCGAGCACCCGGTTATAGAACAGGATGTGCCCGCAATGAAGCCCGGCGATGATCACGTTCTCGTCGTTGCGCGGGTCGCCGAGCAGGGCCGTGTATGTGCCATCGCCGTTGGCCACCCTCGGGACGTCCTCGTGCACCCCGCCGCTGCCGATCTTCAGCTTCGGCCCGACCGACCCGTCCGAGTTGTCGACATACAGGTCAGGGCGAATCCCCGGTCCTCCGCCAAACACAGAGTCCAGGTCCAGCGCCGGGGTGCGGGTGTTCGGCGAGATCAGCGGGTTCTGCGGGATCCCCAGTTGGGAGGTCTGATCGAACGTGATGTCGTGGTCGGTGAACTGGCCCACGAATGTCGAGCCCGCCGTCATCGTCGGGTTGTCGGGATTGCTCCCGTACAGGTCAGTAGGCGTTGGATTGCCGTTGACCGTCGGATCGAGGATCAATCGCTTGGGTCCTGCCGCCAGATCATCCTGGGCGTCGAGAATCCCGCCCTGCTGGCCGACCTCTAGCAACGCGGCCCGGACCGTGTCGTTCGCATCGGCGAACGGCGGCAGATCCGGGAAGATACGGCCGAAATCAACGCTGGTGGCCGGGGCGCCGCCACCATCATGGGCGTAGCGGCCCGGCGATGAGGGCGACGGCGCCGCCACAGCGACTCCAGCGCCCATGGAGCCGGCCACTAATCCGGCGCCGGCCGCCCCGGCCCCCCTCAGGAACTCTCGTCGTGACGGGCCCGTATGCGGGCTTGCGCGTTTCATGGGAACCTCCTTCGAAGTCTGCGGACCTTCGTCTTCCGGCCGTCTGGGCCGATGGCTCACGAGTAGAAGTACGGATCCAGCACCCGCACGCGCGTGATCTGGTCGACCGGCAACTGATTGCGCGCGGCCGTCTTGCGAATCGCCTCCGGGTTTGGGGCGTCGCAGACGCAGAACGTCGAGCGCTTGTCCTCGCTCACGTACGAGTGCACCCAGGTGACGCCCTCCTCAGCATTGCGCTCGACAACGCCGTGGCAGAGCTCCGCGCCACCGTTGGTGACCGGGATCTCCAGTCCTTCAGGGAAGGTGCGCTGAACGATGTATCTCGGCATATTGCCTCTCCTCGACCGGTTGGCTTCGAACATGCCGCACCGTACGGTCGTGCCGACGCAACCGCATCGGGAGGTCTACCCATGTTGGGGACCGGCGCTACCTATCTTTGGATCGCTGAGCAGTCGACAGGGATCCGCCTGCCGAGCGCGAAAACACTCTGCGGCTTCAAGACAAGAGGAAGGGAGCTGTCATGGTCACGTACGTCGACGAGCGCCTCGGCGCCACAAGCCAGCAGAGTGAGCAGCGGGAGCGAAGGTTTCCGTGGTCGTTGCGCGGGTACCGCCGTAGCGCGGTGAATCAGCACATCGCCGAGCTCGAGCTCGAGCTCGCCGAGCTTGACCGCGAGCTCGCCGAGCTCCGGGCTTCAGCGACGTTGCGCGAAGAGGTCGCGAACGAGATGAGGCGGATTGGCGAGGAGACCGCGGGCGTCCTGATCGAGGCCCACAACCAGCGGGCGGCGATCGAGCGTGCCGCCGAAGAGGCGGCGCAGCGGCTCGTCGCCGATGCGACGGCCAACGCCGCCGCGATCACCGCCGAGAGCGAGGCTCGCGTCCGCGAGCTCGAAGCACAGCGCGAGGCGGCCCACCAGGAGCGCGACCGCCTGCTCGAGAATGCGCTCGCCGCCTCGGCTGCGATCGCCGACATTGTCCACGCGGCTCATCAGCAGGTTCCGGCGAGGGCGGCGGCGGAGATGACCGCCCTCGAATGCGACAACGACCAGGCCGTCGAGCCGGAGCTAGCGATCAGCGGAGCCGCCAGCTACGCGGGATGATTGGCCCCAGCGACGGTCGTCGGCACCGCACTCCGTCTACGCGCCAAGCGAGTCAGAGTCGGCACCTCTAGAGGGCGTGCTGGCTGGGTTTGACCGACGAATGCGGGCCCTTAACCGCCGATGGGGAACGCGCAAGCGCCGGCCGGGCCCGGAGGCCCGACTGGCGCTTGGACGGACTGAGGATTGTGGATTAGCAGTGAGCGCTGCCCGAGACGGTTTGCGTCTCGTTGGCGCCGGTGCCGTAGTCGGGAGCCGTGTAGGTGATCGACCACGGCCGCTTGCCGGACTGGCAGGCGATCGACTCCATGTAGCCGCGCTTCTGGCCGTTGATCGTCTTCGTCTCGGAGATGGGGGAGAGAGCCTCGCTCATCAGCGATCCGTACAGGCCGGGCAGGTTGGCGACCTCGGTCGAGATGTCGGGTGGGAGTGAGATGTTGAGGGTCCACCACTTGCCGGCGTATGAGATGTGGCCGTCGTACGGTGCGGTTGACCCCGTCCTCAGCCCCGCGCACGTGTTCTGCGACGGTGCGTCCGGTGCGGTCGTGAAGAAGAACACCTCTGTGCTCTTGCCGCCGTTGAACACCTTCAGGTACGGGTTGCACGCGGTCCCCGCCTGCGAGGGGTCGCCGGACGGGCCGAGCTCAGAAGCGACGGGGCCCTGGCCAACCGTTGACTGCGGGGGACACGCCCGCTCGTACTTGACCGGGTTCGCCTCGATCTGGCTGTCGGTACAGGTCGCGAACAGGTTCCCGTTCGTTCGCACGCCGTAAACCCTGAGCTTGATATTGGTTAACGGCGCCGCCCGCTCGCCTGACGGGCCATTCACTTGCAGCTTCTCGGTCATGCTGAGGATCGCCGGATGCGTCGGACTCCCGGCGCCCTTGGACGCGAACGTGAGAACGCTCCCGCCGTAGCCGTTGAACGACGCGTATGCGGCGCCGGCGCCGACGAGAACGGCCGCGGCCGTCCCAATGATCACTACTAATCTCAGTCGCAATGTTGCTCCTCCGCTTTCGATGCCTTGGTCTGGGTTGGAAGCAGTGCGAGCGTCGCCCGCAAACGCACTACATAAGACACACGCCGAGACCCTGGTCGGTTACTGCGGTCGTCCGAAGAGTTCCTGAAGAGTTATCTCGCGCAGCCGCCCGGAAACGAGCTGCGGACCGCGAGCAGCCACGTCGTCGACCAGAGCGCCCCCAGCCCTGGCCCTCCATACCACCGGCGCGGCGTGGGCGGCCCCGAAGGAAGGCCCGTCTCCCAGGAATCGCACAGCGATGAGAACTCGGAGGGCGACGGGTCTGGATATACGAACCTGAAGCCACTGGAGAAGGAGTGCGACATGAGCGTCAACCTCTGGACCACGAGGCTTCAACGATCCGCGGCCGTTGGGAGAAATCCGCCGACCAAGGCACGACGTGGCAGCACGACTTCAACGCCGACTACATCCGTGCCGCGATGAGTTGACCCTGCCCCGACGAGCCGTCTACGTCTGAGCCAGTGGCTTTCGGTACAACACGTGCGGCTCGCCGTGGAAGTGAAAGCTCTTTTCGTAGCTCATCCCTAGCTTGCTCATCACGCCGCGGGAGGCCATGTTGTCCTCACGGGTATAGGCGACGACGCTGTTCAGATCGAGCGGGCTGACCTCGCTGAGCGCGTGTTGGCCGAGGCGGGTGGCGATCCCTTGGCGCCAGCGTGACCGCGCGACGGCCCAGCCGATCTCGACCTCACTGACGCCATCCACGATGCAGTACTGCGCCACGCTCCATCCGACACAGTTATCGCCTTCCCAGGCCAGCGCCCAGCCGAAGCCATGGGTGATGCGATGAGCGACCTTCCTCGTCACCATTTCCTCGCATTCCGTTAGCGTGAACGCTCCGCTGGAGCGAAACCAAGCCGCCACTTCCTGGTCGCTCAGCAGGCTCTGGTGGATCGCTGGAGCGTCGCTGGCCAGCAGTGTGCGGATCTCCATGCATGTCAGCCTACGCCCTGCCTGCGGGCGACGAGCGCCGCGCAGTCCGTCGCCACGTCTGGAAAAGTAGGATCCGACGGGTGAGCGATCCGGTTGGCCCTCCGGATGCACGTGTCATTCCCCGTTTTGCGGGACCCGAGACATTCGCCCGGTTACCCCGCCTGGACGATGTAGGTCGTGCCGCCGTGGGGATCCTCGGCGCGCCGTTCGACTCGGGTGTCTCCTACCGACCGGGCGCGCGCTTCGGTCCGGGTGCGGTGCGGGCGGCCTCTCGGCTCCTGCGCCCTTACCATCCCTCGCTCGACGTCCATCCGTGGGGGACCCACCAGGTGGCCGACGCCGGAGATGCCGCGATCAACCCGTTTCGGATCGAGCAGGCGGTGGAGGACATCGAGGTCGCGGCCCAAGCGACACTTGACCGGGTCGGGCACGTGGTGACGATCGGTGGCGACCACACGATCGCGCTACCTCTGCTGCGGGCAGTCAACGCTCGCCACGGCACCTGCGCATTGCTTCACTTCGACGCCCATCTCGATACGTGGGATACGTACTTTGGCGCGTCTTACACACACGGCACCCCGTTTCGGCGGGCCGCCGAGGAGGGTGTGCTTGACACGTCGCGCTCGATGCACGTGGGGATCCGCGGCCCGCTCTACGGACGCGGCGATCTGGACGAGGACGCGGCGCTGGGCTACCAGGTGATTACGACTGGCGAGATCTCACGTGACAGCGTGGCAGCGGCGATTGTGCGGATGCGCGAGCGGGTTGGCGAGGGTCCGGTCTACGTCAGCGTCGACATCGATGTGCTCGATCCGGC
Organism: uncultured Solirubrobacterales bacterium; assembly: GCA_963704385.1. Taxonomy (GTDB): domain Bacteria; phylum Actinomycetota; class Thermoleophilia; order Solirubrobacterales; family Solirubrobacteraceae; genus Palsa-465. The sequence continues at coordinate 322,895 of OY969904.1, read as the reverse complement.
GCACGCCCCGGGCACGGGTACCCCCGAGCCAGGCGGTCTGACGACACGCGAACTCCAGGAGCTCCTGAGGAGTCTCGACGGCCTGCCGATCGCCGGAGCCGACGTGGTTGAGGTCTCGCCTCCATACGACCACTCAGAGCTGACCTCACTGGCCGCCGCCCAAATGGTCTACGAGTTGCTCGCCCTACTCACCCGGACCTCGTAGCATCCGGACCGCGGCGGGCTATCCGCCCTCGCCTGATCAACATCAGCACGACCTACATGTCGGCCTTGCTCTGGCCGACCTCGATCAGGTGCCCGTCCGGGTCTCTGAGGTAGCAGCGAATCTCTCGGCCTCGGTCGATAGGCGGCGTCAGGAACTCACCGCCGCGCGCGGACCACTGCGCGTGGACCGTCTGGATGTCGGCGACTCGAATGTTCAGGAAGCTACTCACCCGATCGGGGTCACGAGGAGTCTCGAGGATGACCGTCGGCTTGTCGTCAGTCGGCCCGCCGCCGACGTTGATGATGATCCAGCCATTAGCGAGGGCGACTATCGACGGCTCTCCTTCCATCACAACCTCGCCCCCGAGTACCTCGGTGTAAAACCGGCACGAACGCGGGACATCGTCGGACACGATGAAGTGCGTCAGCCGAATGCCTTCTTGCGGGGCTGGGACGGTGGGCATACAGGACCTCCTGGATGGTCGGGGGCTGGCGTTGCTGCGACCAACCATCCACCCCCGCGACCCCGCATCAGCAATGCGACGAGATTTAGGGGGCAGGTTGATAGCTTTCGACGCCGGGGCCGATAGAGGTTGGCATGACTGCTCTCATTCGGCGTACCGCACTCGCGGTCTTCGTGCTCACCCCACTGCTGGCGCTAGCCGGCATGGCCGGCTCGGCCACCGGATATCCGGTTCAGTACTGCGCCCAGATCCCGATCGTCGGCGGGATTCCGCCATGGGGCTTCCACACCGGCTCGCCAATCACGGGGAGTACGGGCAGCTACGCCCGCGGCCACGGCGACATCGACCTGGCCGCCAATACCGTCTCCGGGATCCTCTGCCAGGTAGACCGCGTGCAGCGTCAGCCCGACCGCCTGATCATCATGACGGTCGAGCACCACCTGGTCTACCACTCCCACTACGCGGTGCTGTGGGGTGTGCCCGGGAACATGATGAAGATCATCGTCCGGGTGCAGGGCAGCACCGACCCGCGGTGCCAGGTCGGCACCATCGGCGGCGTGACCCTGTTCGCAAGCTATAACGGCGTGCGCAGCGACAGCGTCCAGTTCACGTTCCCGGGGGCCTGCCGTGACCACGATCACCTCTACCACGGCCCGCAGGTCAATAACCAAGTCCCTCCGTTGTAAAGCCAGTCTGGAATAGGTCCGCGCGACCAGGAGACCAGACGCGCGGCCGCGCTCACGGTGCCGGACGAGTCGAGTTGCCCACCGGGAGCGCTCGTCAGCGTCAAGCCGGTGGACTAAAGTCTGACCGGACTGAGACCCGTGGCAACCTCTGACGCGCAGCGATTGCCGGCGCCCGACGCGCGGGAATCGCAGACACGCTTGGACCGGCGGTTGCCGCCGGCCGTTCGGCCTCAGCGCCCGAACCGCGCCCGGCGGTGGGGGTGGGGAAACGTTTCGTTGCTCTGGCGAGTGTTCCTGGCCAACCTCGTCGTCTGGATAGCCGCGTTCGCGCTGCTCGCTTGGTCGCCGGTGACCGTCCACCGCGTGGCCACGCCACGGGAGCTGGTGGTCCTGGCCATCGGCCTGATCGCGATGCTGGCCGTCGACCTCATTCTTCTACGCCGGGTTCTCGGCCCGCTGCGGCGGCTCGCGTCCGTGATGGGCGCGGTCGAGCCGCAGCAGCCGGGACGCAGAGCGGAGCCGCCAAGCGGGGGCGGGGGCGAGGTCGTCGCGCTCGCCGAGGCCTTGAACTCAATGCTCGATCGCCTCGAAGACGAGCGGCGTGACAGCGGCAGGCGAGCTCTGGTCGCTCAGGAGAGCGAACGCGCGCGGGTCGCTCGGGAGCTTCATGACGAGGTCGGGCAGACGCTCACGGCGGTGGCGCTCCGCGCCGAGCAGGCAGCCGGCCAGCCGTCGCGGCAGCGCGAGGCACTGACCGAGATCGCGGAGACGGTCCTGCGGAGCCTCGGGGACGTCCACCGGATCGGGCGCGAGTTGCGCCCCGAGGCGCTCGACGATCTCGGGCTGACCAATGCGCTCATCGCCCTGTCCTCGCGCGTGGCTCGGCAGACCGGGATCCGCGTCCGCCGCAGCCTCGAGGGGAACCTGCCGGCGCTCCCGCGCGACGTCGAGCTGGTCATCTACCGCGTCGCCCAGGAGGCACTGACCAACGCCCTGCGCCATGCCGAGGCCACCGACCTGAGCGTCTCGTTGAGGTCTGCTGACGATCGCGTCGTGCTGACCGTCGGCGACAACGGTCGCGGCCTTCCCGACCGCCCCAGGCAAGGGGGCCTGGGTGGCATGCGCGAGCGCGCGGTACTGATCGGTGCCGAGCTCGAGATCCGGTCGGGGCCGGACCGCGGGACCGAGGTCCGTCTCGGCGTGCCGATCCGGTCCGAGTCGCGATGAGCACGCCACTGAAAACCCGCGTCCTGCTGGCCGACGATCACGCCGTCGTGCGGAGCGGCCTCCGCAGTGTGCTCGACGTCGAACCGGACATCGAGGTGGTCGCCGAGGCCGCCGATGGGCATGAAGCGGTAGAGAAAGCATTGGCGAGCGAGGTCGACCTGGCGATCCTCGACATGTCGATGCCGCGCATGACCGGCCTTCAGGTGACGGTCGAGCTGCTGCGGCGCCGCCCCGAGATGCGCGTCCTGATCCTCTCGGTGCACGAGAGCGAGCAGTACTTCTTCGAGGCGCTGAAGGCGGGGGCTTCCGGCTACGTCCTCAAGACCGCGGCGAATCGCGATCTCGTCGAGGCCTGCCGGGCCAGCATGCGTGGCGAGCCGTTTCTCTACCCCGCGGCGGTCACGGCGGTGATCCGCGACTACCTGGAGCGCGCGAGACGGGGGGAGGCGGTGCCCGATGACCCGCTCACGCCTCGCGAGCTACAGGTCGTCAAGCTCGTCGCCGAGGGACATACCAGCGACGAGATCGCCGACGAGCTCGTCATCACGCGCAAGACGGTCGATCATCACCGGGCCAGAATCCTCGACAAGCTGGGCATGCGCAACGGAGCCGAGTTGACGCGCTACGCGATCCGCCGGGGGCTCGTCGAGCCGTAGCCAGCCGGCCCCGGGCGGCAGGATGGGCATTTGCACCTATGGCCGAGATCCGGTCGGGATGGGACCGTTCGCGGTATGGCTGACGTGGTAATCGCCTTACAGCGGCCCCTCTCGATGGGTGTGTCGGAGATGCGGGCCTGGGTCATCGGCCGGGCGTCGGCGCGTCAGCCGGCGTTGACCCTGTCCGTTCCGGAGGCGCCATCGAGTGATCGACTGCTGCTCCGAGTCGAGCTCGACGATGACGCCATGGGGACGGCCGAGGACGATTTCATTGATCTGATGACGGACATGCGGCTGTTGGGATTGCGCCCGGAAGTCGTCACCTCGGACGGGTGGCGGCCCGCCGATCAATTCGCGCCGAGCGGCATCTCCGTCTCTGAACGCCGCTGAAGATAGGTACGAGTACCGATGGTGCCCGCCCGCCGTTTTGGCTTTGCTCACGGTGGTTTGCCGGACATGAACCGACCAATACGGGCGACGAGTGACGGTCGCGTCGGCGCGAGGGCGATCGATGACCAGCCCCACGAAGCCGGCGGCGTGCCGCCCCCCGTCAAACGGTGGCGCCTGCTGGTGGTTGGGGGCAGCGCAAGCGCTTTCGTCAGGGAATCGCACTGGAGCGAGTGGGCGCGGATGACGCCCGGCTCGCCGAGGAGACGGTCGAGTGAGCACGCCGCACCGGCGCAGCCTGCACGAGGCAGCGCACAAGCTCGCGGCTGAGACCCGAAACGGCGCGGCGCCCCCGGGTGCGAAGCCGGGACAGCGCCGGAATCTCAATATGGCGGCTCACAAGCTGGGCTACTGGCCGGTCGCCTCCGCGCTGCCGCATACGACCGAGCGAACGTCGGTCGCTCTCAAGCCGGGGGACGAGCGCGACGTCGTTGCCCACGCGGGCCGCATGGTCCTGGCCCTGGGCGCGCTCGGTGTGGTCTTCGGTGACATCGGCACGAGCCCGCTGTACACCGAGAAGGTGATCTTCACCCTGCACGCGAACGCCGCCCGCCCGACGGTGGCGGGCGTCGACGGCATCGCGTCGCTGATCTTCTGGGCATTGATGATCGTCGTCTCGATCAAGTACGCGGGCATGCTGATGCGCGCTCACAACCGTGGAGACGGCGGCGGCATGGCTCTCGCTGCTCTGATCGAGCGGCGGGGCATCGGTCGGACAACCCTGCTGGTGACGCTCGGGATCTTCGGGGCGGGGCTGTTCTTCGGCGACGGAATGATCACTCCCGCGATCTCGGTGACATCGGCCGTCGAGGGGTTGCACGTCGCGGCGCCGGGCCTTTCCCACCTGGTAGTCCCGATTTCGCTCGGCATACTCGCCGGCCTGTTCGCCGTCCAACGGCGCGGGACCGGCGCCGTGGGTTGGCTGTTTGGCCCGGTGATCCTGGTGTGGTTCATCACCATCGGGTTCCTCGGGGCTCGGGAAGTGGTGGCTCACCCCGGCGTCCTGGAGGCGCTCTCCCCGACCTGGGGCGCAAGGTTCATGATCGACCACGGCGTAGCGGGATTCCTCACCCTCGGCGGGGTCGTCCTGGCCGTGACCGGCGCTGAGGCGCTCTATGCCGACCGCGGTCACTTCGGAGCCGCGCCAATACGCATGACGTGGTTCGCTGTGGTGTTTCCGGCGGTCGTGCTCTCCTACCTGGGGCAGGCGGCGCTGATCCACGACCACCCGGCCACGATCGTCAACCCCTTCTACCTGCTCGTTCCGTCCGGGGGTCGCTTGGCCATGGTGTTCCTGGCCACGGCGGCGACGATCATCGCGTCTCAGGCCGCGATCACCGGGTCGTTCTCGATCGCGCGGCAGGCTGTGCAACTCGGCTTCCTTCCCAGGCTCAAGATCACGCACACCTCACACGTGGAGGGGCAGATTTATGTTCCGCTGGTCAACTGGGGACTCGGGATCGGAGTGACAGCGCTTGTGCTGATCTTCCGGCGCTCAACATCACTGGCTGACATCTACGGCGTTGCTGTCACCGGCACGTTCGTCCTGGACACCGTGCTGTTCCTCGCCGTGGCCCGCTCGCTGTGGAAGTGGTCGGCGTGGAAGCTCGCGATCGTCGGGGGTCTGTTCCTGACCGTTGAGCTGGCGTTCTTCAGCTCCAACGTCTCGAAGATCGGCCACGGCGCGTGGTTGCCGCTGGGCATTGGATTGATCGCAGCGGTCGTGATGGTGACCTGGCGCCGGGGGCGGGAAATCGTCACCCGCAACCGGATCGAAGAGGAGGGGCCGCTCGACGCATTCCTCTACCGCCTCCGGATGGCGGACCCGCCGCTACAGCGAGTACAGCGAGTCGCCGTCTACCTCAGCCCCGGGAAGCTCACGACGCCCCTGGCGCTACGGGCCGACGTCGAGCACTACGGCGTGCTGCACGACAAGGTCCTGATCGCCTCGGTTGAGCCGGTGAGCGTCCCGCAGGTGGACCCGATCGATCAGTTCGTGGTCGAGACGCTGGGCAGCGGCCTGTTCAAGGTAATCCACGTGACCATCCGCGCCGGCTATCACGACACGCCGAATGTGCCGGCCGCGCTGGCGCTAGCTCGCAAGCGAGGCCTGCTGCCGCGTAACCTCGACTTGGAGCACGCCTCGTATTTCGTGTCGCGCATGACCATCACGCCTACCAACGACCCCGGAATGCGCCGCTGGCGCAAGCTGCTGTTCATCGCCCTGGCCCGAAACGCGGCGAGCCCGATCGACCACTTCGGTCTCTCACCCGACCGCACGGTGCTGGTGGGCTCCCAAATCGGCATCTGACAAATCCTGATGGGCCGAACCGTGTGAAATGATCGGCCCTTGCCACGCGCGGAACTGACGCTGATCGCGAACGTGGCGCTTGACCGGGTCAATCGGGGACCCTGGACCTGCGGGGGATGCCCGACCTTTGCACCGTACGCCTTCGCACGCCTGCATGCCCGGGGGGTGATCAACGCCGCCTGTGCGGACGAGGACCGCGCCAGGTTTCGCGCCCTGGAGGCCGGCGACTCGGTCGCGCTCCGACTCACGCGCGCGGCGACGACGACCCGGTTCGATCTCAACTACGCGGACGACGTGGGCGAAAGGCGCTCAATGGTCCTCCACAGCGTCGGTCACCAATGGTCCGAGGCCGACATCGACCGGCTCGAGATCGACAGCGAGTGGGTGCATCTCGCTCCCCTCCTGCGCAGCGACTTCCCCGTCGCCACCGTGGCCCGCCTGGCCGCCCGAGGGCATCGGATCGCCTACGACGGCCAGGGGCTGGTCCGCGTCCCGCAGATCGGCGAGCTCACGCTCGATGCGCGGTATGACCCGGAGATTCTCCGTCACCTGACCGCGCTCAAGCTCTCAGAGGACGAAACCGGCGTGCTCGCGGCAGAGGGCGGGCGTGAGCGGGCCCTCGATGCCCTGTCGGGGATCCCGGAGCTGCTGCTCACGCTCGGCTTCCGCGGTGCGGAGATCCGTGTCGGCGGTGCGGTCAGCTCCGTGGCGCCGGATCGGGTGATCGGCAACGTGCAGACGACGGGTGCCGGCGATGCGTTCATGATCGCGTACCTGATCGAACGGCATCGCGGCCTAGCTCCCACAGCGGCCGCCACGCAGGGCGCCAACGTCGCCGCTGCGATGCTCGCCGAGCGCAAGAAGGGACGATGACTACCGGCTCCAGCGATCGCCAGCGTCGGTGTGTGACAGGCTTCTCGACAGGTGGTGAGGCTCTCCTGAAACGCGCGGAGGTGGATCGCGGGTCGGCTCGCGTGGCCACTGTCCTGTGCGCGGCGCTCTGGTGCGCGATGTTGGCGCTGGGCTGGGGCAGTGGCGTGGCCGGGGCATCTTCTGGTTGGACGGTCCGAGCGAGAGCGGCCGCCGTGCACGCTCACCGCCCGCTCTTGGCCGTGTCGTGCTCGTCGGCCAGGGCGTGCACGGCCGTCGGTGGTCTGTTCGCGGCCCGCTGGAACGGCCTGCGGTGGTCGCTCGAGCACGTCGCCGTTCCTGCCTCCTCCAACACCGCACTTGACTTCCTCAGCGGCGTCTCGTGCCCCACCGGCCGTGTCTGCTTGGCCGCTGGAACCGTCTATGCGCCGGTGGGGGCGAGCGTCGACTACGACTACTCGGCGCTGGCCGAGGTCTGGGACGGCAGCACGTGGTCGGACCGGAGCCCGGCGCTCAGCCAGACGATCGACGGTTTCCTTCAAGCCGTGTCCTGCCCTTCGGCCTCTGACTGCATCGCGGTCGGGCAAGGGGTGGCGTCGGCGCTGGCCATGGGTTGGAACGGCAGCAGTTGGACGGTCGAGCCAACCCCGGTTGCGCCGGGCGTGATGTCAATCCTCAACGGTGTGTCCTGCACGTCGACCGTGCGCTGCATTGCCGTCGGCTACGCGCAGCCGAACCAACTCTCTCCATTCAGTCCCCTGGTTGAGCAGTGGAATGGCGCCGCCTGGTCGATCGTGCCCACGCCCAACACGTCTCCGGTCCAGAGCACGGTGCTGAACGCCGTTTCGTGTACCGACGATTCCTGCTTGGCGGTTGGAGGCCTCGGATTCCGGCAGCTGGTCGAGCGCTGGAACGGTCAGAAGTGGTCGCTCCAGCGGATCCCCAAGGGTGCTACCGACGCGCAGCTGTACGGAGTGTCGTGCGCGTCAGCCACCGACTGCGTTGCCGTAGGCGGCCTCACGAACAACTCTCGCCATTCGCTGGCTGAGCGCTGGAACGGCCGCCGCTGGTCGATCGAGCGCACGCCCAAGCCCGCCGGCGGTTCCCTTTTGAACGCCGTGTCCTGCACCTCAGTCCGGGACTGCGTTGCCGTAGGCGAGGGCGTCGACTCGCCGCTGATCGAGCACTGGAACGGCAGGACGTGGTCGATCCAGTCGACCGGCTGAAGCACGCACGCCGAGCGACCTTCGCAGGCCGTCCAGTTCAGCTGAGGGGCGACGGGGCCGTAGTCCAGGAGCAGGGAATCCGTCAGGGCCGGTGCGCGAGCACTTGGTAGATCGAGGCCCAGCCGGTTTCGAACCCGAGGCGCGCGGCGCGGAGGTACAGCCGCCAGACCCGGGCGCGTTCGGCCCCTCCCAGCCGTACGGCGTCCTCGTAGCGTGACTCGTAGCGCTCGATCCAGTGGCTGAGCGTTTGCGCGTAATCGTCCTGAAGCCCCTCCACGTGGGCGGTGGCCAGGCCGGCCCGCTCGAGCGCGAGCATGATCCGCGACAGCGGCAACGGCACGCCGTCGGGAAACACGAACCGCTCGGAGAACGGCCCCTCGTCGGGCGTCTCGAGATCCTTCAGTTTCGCGATCCCGTGGTTGAGCAGCCGGCCGCCGGGCGGCAGCAGCAGGTGGAGTCGTCTCGCGTACTCGTCGATTCGTTCCTCGCCGACGTGCTCGACCATGCCGATGCTCGTGATCGCGTCGAACGGCTCCTCGGCGAGCTCGCGATAGTCGGCGACCCGGATCTCGACCCGGTCGGCCACGCCCGCCTCTCGCACTCGCTCCCGCGCCAGCTCGGCCTGGCGCTCGGCCAGCGTGATCCCGAGCACATTCACACCGTGGTGTGTGGCGGCATGGATCGCGAAGCTACCCCAGCCGCAACCGACGTCGAGCACGCGTTCGCCCTGGCGCAGACCGAGCTTGGTGCAGACCAGCTCGAGCTTGGCCTGCTGGGCCTCCTCGAGCGTGCTCGCGCCGCTCTTGAAGTAGGCGCAGCTGTACGTCATCGAGCGGTCGAGGAACAGGGCGAAGAAATCGTTGCCGACGTCGTAGTGATGGCGGACGGCCCGGCGATCGCGGGCCATCGTGTGCCGCTCACCCCGCAGCCGCAGCTCAGCCTGCGGCCGGCGCGGCGGCGCGGCGACGCCGGACGCGCGGACCATCGCCCCGGCCAGCCGGAGCTGCTGCTTAATCGATAGCGGCGGCGGGGCGAACGTGTCCACCATCCGCAGTGCGCCGTCGAGGTCGTCGACCTCGATCATCCCGGCGGCATAGGCCCGGCCCAGCCCCAGCTCGCCCGGCGCCCGGAGCACGTGCGCGATCGCTCGCGGCGTGTTGAGGTAGAGCGTCGGGCTGTGTGGCTCGGTGGCCCGCAGCTCGGTCCCGTCCCAGAAGCGGAGCGCGAACGGGCGGGTCGGGAGGGCCTGCTCGAGCTCGCGACGGAGCGGTGCGGTCCGGGCCAGCAAATCAGGCGACCTGAGCCCGCGAGCTCTGGCTGGGTTCCATTCGTCCTCCTGGCTGGTGGGAGAAGGTCAGCAAGACCCCCTTTCGGCGGCCGGGAGCGTAGCGGTTCGCGCGCAGGGCACGACGCACGGCGTCGCTCGACGATCCGCCGGGAGCCGTTCGTGGATGGGAGAATTGACGATATGGACGCGCAGGTGCTCGCCGTCCGCAACATCACGTATCGCATGTTCGTCGACCTGGGCCGCGCTCCTACGGCCGATGAGGTCGGGCATGAGGTGGACCTGTCGAACGCGGAGATCGAATCTGTCTGGCGGGAGCTTCATCGCGCGCACGCACTCGTGCTCAACCCTGCGACTGACGAGATTCGAATGGCCAACCCGTTTTCCGCTGTGCCCACCGCCTATCGGGTGCAGGCCGCTGGCCGCTGGTGGTACGGCAACTGCGCCTGGGACGCACTCGGCATCTGTGCCGCTCTACAAGCGGATGGCTCCATCGAGACCTCGTGCCCCGACTGTGGTGAGCCCATCGCCCTGCACGTGCGCGATCAACGCGTCAATGACGAGCACGCGTTGTTCCATTGCCTGTTGCCGGCCGCGAGTTGGTGGGCCGACATCGTCTTCACGTGAAGCACGATGAACCTCTTCCGGTCGGAGGAGCACATCGGACGGTGGTTAGGTGGCCGCGATCCCGGAGCAACGATCACGGTTGGGAAGCTGAGCGAGCTGGCGCACGCATGGTGGGGCGACCGGCTCGCGACCGACTGGGAGCCCCACACCCGCGAGCAGAACCAAGCGATCCTCGATCGGCTTGGACTAACCGGCGACTTTTGGCGCCTGCCGTAGACGAGACGCGGACTTCGCGGACTCTACCCTCGATCCCCGATCGTCCGCCACGCCGTGTTCAGCTGCGTTTGCATGTAAACCGGTGCGAACAGGCTCACGAGGGGAATGATGTGCGACACGAACCACAGCGGCCCGCTCCCGCCTGACACGTTGGCCGTCCGTTGTGTTCCCTCCATCCGTCGGCCGGCCTTCCAGATCGACACGAACGGCGGGATGATTATGAATGCCCCCAGTGTGATGGCGATTACGCTCGTCGCCGGGCTCTGACCGAGATCGACGCCGTTGGCGTTGCCGAAGTCGCGCATCTCCCGGTTGATGAAGTAGTACCAGAACACGTAGTAGATGCCGAGCGTGATCAGCTCCAGACCCAGCACACCCCAAGGGTTGCGGATCTTCGCCGACCCTATTCCCGGAGCAATCTCTACCGATTGAGCCACCGAGCGCTCGCCTCCTCACGTACCTACTCTGATGACTTGATTGACAGTACGATCGACCACTGAACCGCATGGCGTCATCACCCGATCCGGGTGACCGCCTGTGTGAGTGAGGTCACTCGCCCTCAGCGGTAACGTCCGCCGAGATCAGACCGACGGCCTGCCGTGGACAGCATGCACACAGTTACCCCCGCCACCGATCTCGGCTTGGAGGCCCGCTACCGGGCTCGTAGCCTGTGGCTCGACGGCATTGCGGGGCCACTGGTGCCCCGGCCGGCGCTGTCCTGCGACCTCGACTGCGACGTGGCGATCGTGGGGGCCGGGTTCACGGGCCTGTGGACGGCGTACTACCTCAAACAGCTCGAGGCCGGGCTGCGGATCGTCGTGCTGGAGCGCGAGATCGCGGGCTACGGACCTTCGGGGCGCAACGGCGGCTGGGTCAGTCCGGGCATGGCCGGCAGCGCGCGAGCCTACGGCTGCGCGCGCGGTTCCGAGGTGGTCCGTCGGGCCCTCCGCGAGACCGAGACGACCGTCGATGAGATCGCCCGCGTCGTCTCGCTGGAGGGGATCGACTGCGGCTACGTGAAGGCTGGCGCGCTGACGATCGCCACCACAGCGCCGCAGCAGGCCCGTCTCCTGTCCAACTCGGCGCAAACGCACGATCGCGGGAGCACAGAGCTGCTCGATCCCCGCGAGGCCGAGCGGCTGATCGCCATCCCAGGCGTCCGGGCGGCGAGCTTTACCCCGCATGCGGCCCGTGTCGATCCGGCGCGGTTGGTACGCGGGCTCGCTCGAGCATGTGAGAGCCTGGGAGTCGTGATCCACGAGCGAACGGAAGCGCTCGAGGTCGCCCCTGGACGCGTGCGCTGCGAGACCGCGACCGTGCGCGCGGACACGGTCTTGCGCGCCACCGAGTCATATACAACCGAGTTTCCCGGCGAAGGTCGGCGCTACCTGCCCCTGTACTCGTTGATGATCGCCACCGAACCGTTGCCCGCGGAGGTGTGGCAGGAGCTTGGATGGCGAGGCGGACTGCTCGTCGGTGACGCACATCACCTGTTCTTCTACGCCCAGCGCACGACCGACGGCCGGATCGCCATCGGAGGTCGCGGGGCGCCGTATCGCTTACGTCAGCCGATCAGCGAGAGCCACGAGCGCTCCCAGGAAGTCGCCGGGAGGCTCAGGCAGGCACTGCGCCGACAGTTCCCGGCCGCCGCGGATGCCATGGTGACGCACCACTGGGGCGGTCCGCTCGCCGTGCCTCGGGACTGGTCGATGAGCGTCGGCTTCGATCCTCGAACCCGCTTCGGTTCCGCCGGTGGCTACTCGGGCCACGGCGTCGCCGCGTCGAACATCTCCGGTCGAACGCTCGCTGACCTGGCGCTGGGACGCGAGACGGACCTGATAAGCCTCCCGTGGGTAGGGCATCGCAGCCGAACCTGGGAGCCCGAGCCGCTGCGATTCATCGCCTCGCGCGCGATCGTCCGCGTGCTGCGCCAGGCCGACCGGGTCGAAGACCGGACCGGTAGGCCGGCCCGGCGCACCGTGCTGGTGTCGCCGTTCATGCCGCACTGAGCCGAGGAGATAATTTCGCGGCGATGACGCTGTCCACCGACGAGGCGTCCCAGGAAGGCGCAGCGCCGCAGGCTGAGCCGTCGGCGTGGGCGCCGTTTCGCTCGCCGGAGTTCGCCAGGATGGCATCGGCACAGTTCGTGAGCAACGTCGGCGGCTGGATGCAGACGGTCGGCGCGCAGGAGCTGATGCTCACCCTGACGACCTCGGCCACGCTGGTGGCGTTGATTCAGACCGCAGCGGCGCTGCCGATCGTGCTGCTCGCCGTTCCCGCGGGGCCGCTCGGTGACGTCGTTGATCGTCGCCGGCTTCTGATCGGCTCGCAGTCGTTCATGCTCGCCGCCGCCGCCGCGCTGGCCGCCCTGGCCTTCGCCGGCCTCGTGCGACAAAATGACCGATCCGAGCGCTCCGCCGACGGTCATCCACTGGCTGGCGCCGCCACCGAAGGACGAGACCGGGTGAGCGGTGACGGCGGCAGCGCTTAGGCGGCTTCGTACTCGTTGTGGCGCCGCACCCACAACGGCTCAGTGGCGCTCTCGTCGCGTCCCTGGGGCGTCAGGTCGAGCAGGCCGTAATAGCCCATGCCGACCTCGAGGCCGCGGTTGGTCGTGACGTACGTCCGGTAGACGGTCCCGTCCGCCAGTGCGTAGACGCTCAGGCCCGGCCCTTCAGTTACATAGCCTCCGGCGTCCGTCCCGCACATGCGCGCGTTCTGCTCGACGGTCAGCGGGATCTCGCCCCGCAGGAATGGCTTGAGATCCTCCTCGGTGTATAGAAAGCGGAGGTCGCGGTTGAAGTCGCTGCCGCCGCTCGAGACCCAGCCGATGCTCCATCCCATTCGCTCTCGATAGGCGAGGAGGTCCTCGAGCGGCGCCCGGGAGGCGAGCAGCAGGGTGGTGTCTCTGGCCTTCAGGTGGACGACCTGGGGGTCGAGCGTGTCCGCGATCGACGAGCACACCGGGCAGCCCCCCGTCCAATGTGGCCCGAACATGAAGTGGTACACGAGCAGCTGTGAGCGGCCGTCGAAGAGCTCAGCGAGGGTCTTCGTGCCGTCTTCGGTCTCGAAGCGATAGTCCGCCTCGACCGGGACCCAGGGCAGCTCGCGCCTCTTCCTGGCCAGCTCGTCGCTGCGTCGGGTGAGCTCCTTCTCCTCCTTCAGCAGCTCGTCGCGCCCAGCCTGCCACTCCTCCTGCGTGCCGATCGTGTGCTCGGTCATCACGTGCCACCTCACTGTTTGTGTCCGCGGGTCAGTCTATATAGTTAGCAGACTGGCTAACGATGCGTTCAAGGCCCTCGCACATCCGCTTCGGCGCGACATCGTCGAACGACTCAGTGGCGGCGCCGCGACCGTCGGAGAGGTGACCCGGGACTTCGGCGTCTCCAAGCCGACCATCTCGCGCCACCTGAGGATGCTGGAGGAGGCTGGCGTCGTGGGTCGCGTGATCGACGGCAGGACCCATCGCCTCGCCCTGCGGCCAGAGGCGCTGGCCGAGGCGTCGGAATGGATAGAAAGCCAGCGGGACCGGTGGGGCCGCCTCTTCGATGTCGTCGGGGACAATCTCGAGGAGGGAAAAGAGCGACGGTGACGCACGAGTCCGGATACCTGGTTCGGATCGAGCGGACCTTCGAGGCTCCTGCCGAGGACGTGTTCGACGCCTGGACCAGCCCCGAGGTGATGCGGCACTGGTTGCATGTTGCCCGGGACTGGCAAACGCCGGAGGCCGAGGTCGACCTCCGAGTGGGCGGAGAGGTCCGCGTGGTGATGCGACGGCCCGACGGCACGGAAGCCGGAGCGCGGGGTGAGTACACCCTGATCGAGCGGCCGCACCGGCTGGTCATGACCTGGACGTTCGACGACGAGCCCTCCAACGAGCAGCTGATCGATCTCTCGTTCTTGGAGTCCGAGGGCTCGACCACCGTGGTGATGGTCAACAGCGGCATCTCAACCGACAGGCGGCGGGAGTCTCAGGACGAGGGGTGGCACGGGTGCCTCGACCAGCTCGACGGAGATTTGGCTGGCTGGTCTTCGACCAAGCCTCAGAGCCTGTGATCCGGGCGGCGGGTCTGTTGCCACCGCCTGCGAGGACTCACGGCAACCCACCGGGACTGGATCAGACAGACCTGGGCAGCGTAGGACTCGCAGGCGGACTCCTCGCGATCGAGGGCCGCGTTGTAGGCCGCGAAGGCAGCGGCTCGATCGGACGCGGAGGCGCCCAAGAACCGCTCGTACGCAGCCTGCACCTCAATGCATCCCGTTCGCCAGTCGCAGTAGAGCTCCATCATTCGGTCAACCCAGTCCGACGGGATCTGAGTGCGTACCGCGTTCACGATCTCTCCCTTGGGTGCATTGGACGGTCACGCTAGGCGGCCATTGGCCTCCTGAGAAGGTCCAATCGACCGGCCGATTCGAGGACCAAACCTGGTCATCCCGCGGTCCGGCCGTGGCGCGGCGGTCTTACGATCCCTGTGGCCAGTGGACATTCATCTAGCCTTGGATCGCGCGGCGCCGCTGCGCGCGCAGCTGGAGCGGGAGCTGCGGGCGGCAATTCGGGCCGGTCGGCTACGCGCAGGGGCGAAACTGCCTCCGAGTCGGGTGCTGGCCGACGAGCTCCGGGTGTCACGGGGCGTCGTCGTCGAGGCGTACTCGCAGCTGGTGGCCGAGGGTTACCTGGTCGCCCGCCTCGGGGACGGAACGAGGATCGCCGACGGACTTGCGCAGCAACCACCCGCCCCTCGGGCGCCATTGGCCAGGACGCCTCGGATTCGGTATGACCTGCGCAGCGGGCTGCCGGACCTATCGTTCTTTCCCCGGCGGCAGTGGCAGTTGGCGAGCGCGACCGCGCTGCGCGAGCTGCCCGACGCGGCCTGGTCCTACGGGTCACGCCGAGGCCTGCGCCAATTGCGGGTCGCCCTGAGCGACTATCTCGGACGCGTACGCGCGGTGGTGGCCGACCCCGAGCGGGTGTTCGTCACCGCGGGGGCGGCGCATGCGATGGGGCTTCTCTGGCTCACGCTGCGGGAACGCGGCGCCCGACGGGTCGCGGTCGAGGACCCGGCGTGGCCGGTCATCCCCGAGACGATCGTCCAAGCCGGGCTCGAGCCGGTCCCGATCGCGGTCGACGAGCATGGCCTCGCTGTTACGGAGCTTGAGGGCGCGGACGTGGACGCCGTGGTGCTCGCTCCCGCGCATCAATATCCGACCGGGACCATCCTGGCCCCGGAGCGCCGGACGGAGCTGATCGCCTGGGCGCGGCGGAGCGGGGGGTTGATCGTCGAAGACGATTACGACGCCGAGTACCGCTACGACCGGGAGCCGATCTCCTCACTCCAGGGGCTGGCTCCGGACTGTGTCGCTTATGTCGGGACGGCGAGCAAGACGCTCGCACCGGGCATGCGCCTGGGATGGGTGCTGGTACCGAGCCATCTGGTGGGCGAGATGGCCGCCCAACACGGAGTCGCGCGAGCGGTGCCGAACGTCCTGACCCAGGCGACCTACGCGACGGTGCTCGCACGCGGTGAGGTGGATCGCCACCTGCGCCGGACCCGCCGCCGGTACCACGCCCGGCGCAACGCGCTGATTGACGCCCTCGCCCGATGGATGCCCCAGGCCTCCGTCGGCGGCGCGGCGGCCGGGCTTCACGTGATCGCCTGGATGCCGGAAGGAACCGACGAGGCGGCGATCATCGACGCGGCCGCCGGGCGTGGCGTGGCCGTCGATGGGGTGCACGACGTCTGCGCGGTGACGGCTCGGCTTTGCCCCGCGCTGCTGCTGGGGTACGGACTGATTACCGAGTCGGCGATCCCGCAGGCGGTCCAGGAGCTGGCAACAGCGGCCGGGCACTGAGCGCCGCGCCGGTACGCCCGCGAAGGGCGCAGCCTGGCGCGGAGCGAAATTGGTCCACACGACGAAGGCCTGGTTGGTCCTCCACAAACCGCTCATTGCGGGCGAAGATCTCCAGGCAGGGGCGGCATCGCGCCGACTCGTCATGGAAGGCCGACGGACAAACCGCGTTCTGGTCATTGGCGCCCAAGGCGTGCTGGGCGCGCTGATGGTCAGCGCGTTCCGAGACGCCGGCTGGACGATTCGCTCGGGCGTTCGACGACCAGGACCGGGACAGATTCAGCTTGACCTCGACCGGCCGGCATCGGTCGCGGCCGCGCTGGACGAGCACGAGCTCGTGATCAATACGGTCCCGCACCCGGAGCTCCTGGCCGAGCGTTACGTGCTCGAGCAGGGCGGGACCCTGGTCAACGTCTCGGCACTGCCCGCCGCGGCCGGTCGGGCACTGCGCGCCATCGCGGGGGGCGCGCGTGGGGTCGTCCTGATGAACGCCGGGCTGGCTCCCGGCGTGACCACGATCGTCGCCGCAGATCTCCTGCGCCAGCATCCCGGTGCCGGTGAGCTGGAGATCGTGTACACGCTGTCTTCCACGACCCCCCGCGGGCCGGCAAGCTCCGACTTCATCCGCCGAGGGCTGACCGCCGTGCCCCGTCACCGCACGGTGCTCGTCCCGCTGCCGGAACCGTTTGGCGAGCGCCGCTGCCTGGGCTTCGGCGAGGGTGACGCAGCGTGGCTCGGCGGTGTCGCCGAAGGCCGAATCGTTCGCCAGTACCTCTGCGTCGCCGAGCCCGCGGTGCACGAACGCCTGCTAGAGCTCAACGGCGCGGGCGCGATGACCAGGCTGCCGAACGGTCTGATCGGCTCGCAGGACCCCTCTGTCGACGGGACCCCCAGCGACGAGCCGGTCGCACACTGGATCGCGGCGATTCGGGCGGGACGGCGGTTGACCGCGCGGACGGTCGAATGTCGGGGCGACTTCTTGCAGGGCGCACGGAGCACGGTCGTGTTTGCCGATGCATTGCTCACCCGACAGCGCCAGGGAGGATGCTTTGACCCAGAGGAGGTCTGCACCTTGGCCGGCGTCGAAGCCGAGCTGAACGCCGCCGGCATCGCGATCGTCTCTCACCAGTGTCGATGAAAGACGAAGAAGCCCTTCAAGCAAGGAGAGCCGACGGCCCATACCGCCGTCGACGTCGGGTGGCAAGCTCTCGGTAGTGAGCCTGCTGCCCGATTACTCACGTCAAGCCGAGCATTACGACCTGACGCGATCGGCGAGCCCGTCTGTTCTCCGGCCGCTGCGTGATGCACTGCGTGGCGCCCCGGGTCGGCGCCTGGCCGATATCGGCGGAGGCACGGGTAACTACGCGCTCGCCCTCAAGGGCGAGGGATGGGAGGCGGTTGTCGTGGATCGTTCGGCCGCGATGCTGGCCCGCGCCGCTGACAAGGGGCTCGAGACGTTGGAGGCAGACGCGCAGCGGTTGCCGTTCGAGGACGAGACGTTCGACGCGGCGATGTTGATCTCGATGCTGCATCACGTGGAGGATCGGGGCGCGGCGCTCACCGAGGCACGGCGGATCCTCAGGTCCGCGGGCCGGCTCGTGCTGATCGGATACACGGGCGAGGATGCCGCCACGCTGTGGGTTCTCGATTACTTTCCGTGCAGCCGGCCCTGGGTCGAGGCGACACACCCGGCGCGTGCGGCGTTCGTCGAGACTCTGCCCGGCTCGCGGTTTTCGACGTTCGAGTTCGAGGACATCCGGGACGCTTCGCTTGCCGCCATTTCGTCCGAGCCTCAACGGGTCCTGGAGGCGGCGGAAAGGGGCGAGACGAGCTACTTCGAGCGGCTGCGCCGCGACCATCCAGACGAGCTGCGCTCAGGAGTGGCGCGGCTACGAGCGGACATCGCCGCCGGACGGGCCCCGAAGCAAAGCGGCACAGCGACCGTACTGAGCTGGACCAAGCCCTTCCGCTAGCTGCCACGCTTGGTCGTCGGCGTGCGCGGAACCCAACCGCCGGCGAGCATGCCGGCGCACGCCCGCTCGCTCTTGGCCCGCTGCGCGGCAGATATCGGGGTGAAGCCGGTGTCCTCGATCACGCTCGCCGTCACCCTTCCCGTCGGATCCCTGAGCGAGCAGATCCCCACGGCTGTGGCGCCGAGCGCCTGGCCGGGCGGCTGGTACCCCCAGAGGTATCCGGCTCCGGCGTCGCGACTGGTCCAGTCCTGGCACTCTGCGCTCACGTCCAGGCTGTCCGAGGCGAAGATCACCTGGGTGCCGAAGCCTGACTCGTAGGCCGTGCAGCTCGTCGGGCCATTCTGTGATGCCGGCAGAACGACGGCAAGCGGGGATGAGCTGCCGCTATGCGAAGGCTGTTCAGCCAGTGGGCCGACGCTGAGCGCGCTGTGTGAGCCGCCGCAGCCAGCCAGCCCGATTGCGACGGCAACCGCAGCCCCGGTACGCCACCGGTTCATGACGTTCCATTATCCGCCTGGGCTGAAGGCCGCCGCGTTGCCGGTGCGTCAGCCAAACGGGCGATACGGTTACACCGTGAGCGCTGCGCGCGGTGGCGGAACGGTCACTCTTCTCTTCACCGACATCGAGGGCTCGACGCGACTCCCCGCCCTCGACGAGAGCCCGGCCGTCACCGTCGAGCTTCAGGGCCTGGCCATGAGCCTTGCCCGCGCGGGCCGGGCCGCCGACGCGGTCGAGGTCGATCGCATCGCCTCGTCGTACGCCGAGCACTTCAACATGCCCGAGCGCGCCGCCTTCTGGGAGGCGCTGCGCGAGCAGAACCTGGGCCTGGCCCGCGCGTCCCTCCCGACATACGTGCCGTCGCACCCGCTTGACGACCTCGCCGCCGCCCGGGACTGGGCCCTCGGCCTCGCCGACGAGGCCAGACCATACGATGTGGGTCGATGCTGACCAGCCTGTTCGACGAGCTCATCCGCTACGAGACCGAACTGTGGAATGCCATCGATCTGCGCCTGCGGGAGGAGGACGCCCTCCCGCTCAGCCGATTCGAGCCCATGCAGGTGATCGCCCGCCACGAACGGTGCCGCGTTTACGACATCGCCGCGGCGCTGTCGATCACCACGGGAGGTACGAGCAAGCTCGTCGATTCGCTCGAGGCCAGCGGCTACTGCCGTCGCCGCCCCAACCCAGACGATCGCCGCTCCTCGTTGATCGAGCTCACGCCGGCGGGCCAGCGGATGCTGGCCAAAGCGACGGAGACCTTCGTCCGCGAACTCGAGGCGAGAATCGGCTCGGCGCTGCCGGCACGATCGCTCGAGCAGTTCGCTGCCCTGCTCGCGAAGCTCCGAGCTGCGAACGCTCTGATCGACTCGGCAGACGTCGCCGCCTAGGAGGGACATCCCTCACAGCCACGGGGCGGGCGTCATCGACGCCGTCGGTTCTGCCGTTGATCCAGAGCGCGTCGACCGGCCGAGGCCAAGAAGGGTGACGTAGAAGTGGCTTCCTTGGAACCAGTATGATCATCGCCATACGACCGCGAGAGGAGAGACTCACCGAATGATCCAAGCCAGAAAGTGGGTGGCCAAGGACTTGGGGGGCCCCGAGGTGCTCGAGGAAATCGTCGTCGAACTCCCTGGGCCCGGGCCCGGAGAGGTGACGCTCGAGGTCCGGGCCGCGGGGATGAATCCGGCTGACTACAAGCACTTCGGTGCCGGCCAGGACCCGAAGCTCCTACCGCTGTCGGTCGGCTCTGAGGTCGCGGGCGTCATCGCGGCCGTCGGGGCCGAGTCCGAGATCGCCTCCGGGGGAGGGACGGTGGGCGACGAGGTCGTCGCCTTCCGCGTCTCAGGCGGCTACTCATCGGCGATCAACGCTCTCGCCGCCGACGTCTTCGCCAAGCCCTCCCCGCTCACCTTTCCGCAAGCGGCAAATCTGCTTCTGGTCGGGACGACGGCGGCCGATACGTTGCAGGTCGTCGGCGTCGCGGAGGGCGACACCGTGCTGGTTCACGGCGCCGCCGGCGGCGTCGGGTGCAGCGTCGTCCAGCAGGCCCGACTGTTGGGCGCGACCGTGATCGGGACCGCGCGCGAGCGGGACTTCCAGGCCCTCCGTGGTTTTGGCGCGGTGCCCGTCCGGTACGGCCCTGGGCTCGAGGAGCGCGTTCGCGAAGCGGCGCCCGGCGGCGTCGACGCGGCAATTGACACGGTCGGGGTCGACGAGGCGGTCGATGTCTCGCTGGCGCTCGTCGGCGACCGACGGCGGATCGTCTCGACGGCCGGCTTCGCGCGGGCCAGGAAGGAAGGCTTTCAGCTCGTCGGCGCGGCCAATCCCAACAGCGGACCATTCCGCGCCGCTGCGCGCCCGAAGATCCTCGGTCTGGCCGCTGCCGGCAAGCTGACCGTCCCGATCGGCGAGACGTTCCCGCTGAGCGACGCTCGCCGAGCCGTCGAGGCCCTCCAAGGCGCCCATCCATACGGAAAGCTGGCGCTGATTCCCTAGCCCGAGCGTCGCTCAGCGTCCTGATCAGATCCATCAAGCAACGGACGTCGGAGGTACAAATGACGATTATCGGAGTGATCGGCGCCGGGCATATCGGGCGCAACTTCTCGATCGCGGCGATCGCCCGGGGTTACGACGTCGTGATCGCCAACAGCACCGGACCCGAGACGCTGGCCGATCTCATCGGCGAACTGGGACCGAAGGCCAGCGCGGCCACCGCGGCGGACGCCGGCGAGGCCGGGGACTTCGCGGTCGTGGCCATTCCCTTGCCCGGCGTCGAAGCGGTTCCGGTCAAGCCCTTCGCCGACAAGATCGTGTTGACGACCTGTAACTACTTTCCTCAGCGCGATGGTCACTTCCCCGAGATCGACTCGGGGCAGCAGACCGTGCCCGGGTACGTCCAGGAGCACCTCCCGACGAGCACGGTGGTGCGCGCCTTCAACCACCTCGACGCTGCGGCCATCGTCAGCGACGGGACGCCCGACGGCACCGCGAACCGCCGCGCGCTCGGGTACGCCGGCGACGATCCCAAGGCCAGAAAGCTCGTCGCCGACCTGTACAACGAGTTCGGCTTCGACGCCGTCGACGTGGGCGGTCTCGACGAGGCGTGGCGACTCGACGTCGATCAGCCGGCGTTCGTCGTGCGTCAGAACGCGGACGAGCTCAGGGCCAACCTGGCCAAGGCCACGCGGCACGTCACGAGCTGACCGTCCGGCCTGGCACCATCGGTCCGTGGATTCGTCGCGAGCGAGCATGACCGCGCTTGGTGCGGCGGTGATGCGCGCTGTGCACACGCGCCTTGCCCCTCTCCCGTTGATCGATGACCCGTGGGGGGAACGGCTCGTGACCGAGGCCGATCGGAAGGTCCTGCGCGAGGCCGCGATGCGCGGGCTCGGGCCAGAGGCGCGCCTCCGGTTCGAGGAGCTGCGCTCCACGGACGAGGTCTTGGCCGCCCTCGCGCGAAGGCATCCGCACTACGGCACGATCATCCTCCGCATGCGCTATGCCGAGGACGCGCTGGCCGAGGCGGTCGGGCGCGGCGCTCGCCAGTACGTGATCGTCGGCGCGGGCATGGACAGCTTCGCGCTGCGCCGCCCCCGGTTCGCTGAGGCCGTCGAGGTCTTCGAGGTCGACCATCCGGCCACACAAGGGCTCAAGCTGCGCCGGCTGCGCGAGCGCGGCCTCCAGCCGGCCGACGCGGTCCACTATGTCGCGTCCGACCTCAGCCTCGAGGACCTCGATACGGCACTCGCCCGCTCGCCGTTCGACCGAGCCGCGATGACGTTCTTCTCGTGGCTGGGTGTGACGGCATACCTCACGCGAGAGGTGAACTTGAGGACTTTGCGGGCGGTCGCCTCGTGCGGGGCGCGGGACAGCGAACTCGTTTTCAGCTACGTCGACCAGCGCGCCCTCGACGCTCAGGATGAGCAGCGCCGCCGCGTGCGCGAGGTGTTCGTTGCCTTGGGTGAGCCGTGGGTGTCCGGGTTTCACCCGTCCGAGCTGCCGGCCGATCTGCGCTCGGTGGGGCTCACGCTGATCGAAGACCTCGGCCGCCAGGAGCTGCACGAGCGATACTGCTCCGACCGCACCGACGGACTGTCAGCGTCGGTGGGCGCACACGTCGCGCGCGCCAGGGTGGGCGGGTGACAATCCGCGGCGGCCCGCGTGAAGGTGCGGACGGCTCGCCGGGTTCGAGCTGCGCACCACCTCCGATGGCGAATCTTGGATGACCTGCTGTAATACGGCGGCGCGGAGAAGGACGCCGGTGTCAGCCACGGACGGTGATCCACGTGTCGCAGAGGGGAGGGATCATGGTTATGGACCTTGAACGGCAGATCGACCGGGCGGTGCAGGCCGGCGTCGGCCTCGACGAGATCGAGGCGGCGATCATCGAGCCCGCCCCGCTCGACGAAGACCAGCAGGCGGCGCTGTGGCTTTACGCCGAGGCCCTCAGCGAGCGCCGCGACGACGCCATGCTGGAGCCTTGCGAGCTGGCCCTGGTCGGCAGCTGATTGGCCGCGTCGTCCAGGTCCCCGAGCGAGCCTTCCGCGCGAGCTTCCCCCGCGAGCGCTCCCGCTAATAGGCGAACTCGTTTGCGTCGCCGGCGTACACGTCCAGGACTCCGGGCAGGTCGAGCCGATCGCCACCAGCGGCAGGTTGCCCCCACACGCCATCCCCACGCCGGCCGTGACCCACACGCCCGCCGCCGTCGTCAGCCCACGGACCGTGTCCCGCCGCACGAAGATGATGCCGCCGCCGATGAACCCGATGCCCGACACGATCTGGGCCGCGACCCGCGAGGGGTCAAACGACGTGTGGGGTGCGACGACGTCGGCGAAGCCGTAGGTGCTGACCAGCATGAACACGGCGGCGCCCACGCCGACCAGTGAATAGGTTCGTAGCCCGGCGGCCTTTTGGCCCATCTCGCGCTCGATTCCGATGGCCGAGGAGAGCACGAGCGCGAGCCCCAGGCGCCAGAGGATGTCGAGTTCGTGCATGACCTTCCCTGGATACCCGGAATCGGGTGGTTTATCCCGACCCGGTGTCCGGTCCCTTGGCAGCACGTACCCTTGGCCGCGGCATACCCCGGCGTCGTATGGCCAGGGCTGAAATCCCGCCGTCGAGGACGTGTTGATGATCGCGCGCCGGCCGGGTTCGACCACGGTCCGATTCCCCGAACTCCTCGGCCAGCCCGGCCAGCCGGTTGCCACGCCCGGCCGCCAGCGCGACGCGATGGCCGAGCTCGTGAAGCTGGCCAGCGAACTGTTCACCGATTCCCGATGATGCTCCGGTCACCAGCGCGATCGCGTCAGGTGCCGGGTCCGGCAAGCTCATCTCTGGTCGTCTCGATTTCGCTGCTCCCGCGGATTGGCGGGCCGTCCCGCTCGTCAGCGCCTCACGGATCAAGCGGCCACTGCTAGATTCATTCCCCCGCGGTGGGCGTAGCTCAGCTGGTAGAGCTCCTGGTTGTGGTCCAGGCGGTCGGGGGTTCGAGTCCCCTCGCTCACCCTCAAGAAGAAGCTGCAAAGAGAGATATTCTGACCGCGCTTCGCAAGCTCTTCAAAAGTCTCATCCATAATTCATCCATAATTCTTGTGGCTCAAGATCGCGGGTAAGGCAGAGCGAGTACTCGCGGGAGAGCAGACAGGGGAGTTCACGCCTAGCAGTCGCCTAGCAGTCAGCGAGCCCGTGAGCCGGCTCGAGACGAGGCTCCTGAATCCGCTGGTGACTCGGCCCGGGTGTGTCGCTCGAAGCGCCCGCTAGCGCGCCGCCTGCGCCCGCTCGAGCTGACTCGCGTCGTGGGAGCAGATGAGCTCGACCTCGTGCGTGTGGCGCCGGGCGAGCTCGCGTAGGCGCTCCTGGTTCTGGCGGCGTAGCCTGCCGTCGGCTTGAACGAGGTTCTGAAGGCGCGCAGCCCCGACGGGCAGCGCGGCGGCGTGTGGGCCTCCTCGTGGTGGAAGTAGGCGTCGCCGCAGTGCAGAAGCCAGCCGTCGCCTTGGGGCACGGCGACGCCCGTGTGTCCGAGGCTGTGGCCTGGCAGGGGAATCAGGAGGATCTCCGTGTTGCTGCCCGGCAACACGCGGATGCTCTCGAACTCCAGCCATTCGTCGCCGTCCGGCTCGTGCTTGACCCAGCGCGGGTCGTGGGCCCAGTGAGCGGTTCCCATCTGGTAGCGCCTGCGCTCTCGTCGTGGCGGGTCGAGCATCACCTCATGCTCGCGCACGAACACATGGACCTGGGCGTCGGGGAAGTCCGGCAGGCCGCCGCCGTGATCGACGTCGAGATGGGTGAGCACGATGTGCCGCACGTCCGCCGGATCGAATCCCGCAGCCCGCACCTGCGAGACGGCGGTCTCGCCGAGCTGCAACTGCGGTCGTGTGATCGTGAGAAACGGCCGCGTGAGCTGAGCCGGGTGGTCCACGTCGTCGGTGCCGAATCCGATGTCGACGAGCGCGAGTCCGTCAGGGGCCTCGATCAACAGCACGTAGCAGACCATGCGGCCCGGCTCTAGCCAGCCGCGTCGCCGTTGATCAGCCGCCGGCCCCTGGGGCACATCGTGCCGCAGTTCAGATGATGGATCGTTGGCCCGGGCACCGGCGGGGCATGGCAGTCAGCGGATGCCAGATGACGTCCGCAGCGGTGGGCCTCGGAGACTCCAACTCGGCGTCGCAACGGACAGGGCACCGCGGGCGAGCCACAGGCTCCGCCCGTCAGGCATCGAGGCGATTGGACATTCACTCGCGGTGCCGACAAGCGGTCGAGGCCTCCAAGCACCGGCGCTCGCACGCAATACCGACGGCGCGGCGCGCGCCGCCCGAGGCCGCTCCTTCTGGGCGACAGCACACACGGGCCGCGCTTCCCGTGCTGTGTGGCGGCGTCGCGAAGGGGCGTCCCGCTGGTGGGTAGCCGCTCGTGGAAGCAGGCGTCCGAGTGTTGGTCAAAGACGCGTTTGTCGCCGGAAGCTGGGCCTGCGAAGCGCTCTGCCGAATCGGCCAGATGCATGGGCAGCATGTGAGCGTCGGTGGCCCGTCCGCCGAACCAGTGGTGAACCCCGACTTGGGCTGAACGCCGTGCCGTGGTTGATCGGCACGGGCGTTTCAGTTGTTGTCGAGAATGCTGCCGACGTGCATCCCGACGCCCATAGCACTGAACACCAGGCCGAGGACGCCGACCGCTGAGCAGCCTGGGATCACGACGCTGAGCGTGCTCAAGAGCAGCCCGAGGGTCTGGATCGTGATTTGCACTTTTCGATGTCGAGTCATCACCCGTTACCCGGCCGGATCAGGCCGGTTTAGAGGTAGGGTCGACGCTGTGACGGCCGCCGATCCAGGGTGCCGTTTTGGAGGGGGTCGCGACGAAGCGTCCGTGCCTCGGCCAGGCTGGGGGGTGCCGAGCGGCGAGTGGATCGATCGCGGGAATCGCGGCAAGTGCTTCTCAAGCTGCCGGACCAGGACGGAAAACCCTCCAGTCTGCGGTGAGGCCGTTCCTGCTGCGGTCCAGAGCAGCTGGCTGGTGCCATTTTTGGAGCGCTGACCGACCCTACAGCGATGCGGTCACGAATACCAGATTTCCTAGCGAATTATGTCTTTGGCAGGATCCACCGAACCGCCTAGCACAGAAGCAGCTCTGACGCTGGCGCTTATCGATTGTCCCAGCTGCGCCCAATCACTAAGGGATTTTTCCATGTATTTGGACTTTTTTTGTGTTATGTGGCACGGTCAGCTAGTTTGCGCGCGGAAAAGTTTTGCATGCTGCATTCATAATCTGCTAGGCTTTGGCAACTTCAACTGAAAGGCGGCACCGAATGGCACCACGCAACTCAAGGACGGCCCATCCCGCCATGTCCCCGCAGATCGAACAGATGCTCAGGGCCCGGAGCATCGACTTCGACTTCGAGGCCAACGTCGTGATCTCCGAGATCCGTGATGTGGAGGGCAACCAGGTACGCCTCCTCGAGCACCAGGCTCCGAAGGACCAGGTCGCGAAATACGCCGTCGCGATGAAGCACGGCGCGACGTTCCCCGCGATCGTCCTGAACGACCGATTGGAGCGGATCGACGGCAACACGCGCCTGGAGGCGCGGATCAAGAACGGGGAGGAGACGATCCCCGCGTATATCTGCCACGGACTCACGCCGCTCGACGCTCGCTCGCTATCGGTGGAGCTCAACCAGTCCAACGGGCTGGCGATGACCGAGGAGGAAATCCGCCGGTTCGTCGACGGCGCGGTCCTCGAGGGTCAGCACGCGGACCTTCGAACGCTTTCGCGGATGACGGGCGTCCGTGACAGCAAGATCGCTCGTTGGGTGGCCGAGACTCAGTTCAACGCCCGTGCCGAGCGCGAGGGGATTGACGAGCGTCAGATCAACGCGCTTCCCGCCAGCACTCGGGCTGCCCTGCACGCGACACGTCTGGCCGCGGTATTCAGTGCGCTCACGCGGCTCGCCGCCGACGCCCGCATCAAGGTCGTCGACGTCAAGAAGCTCGTCGCACAGGCCAACGCCGCGTCCTCCGAGTCCGACGCGCTGGCCATCGTCGAGACCGAGCGTGACATGAGGGCCGACGAGATCCGCGCCGTCGCTTCGGGGTTCAGCCCGAAGGACGATCGTCGCTCGAAGGGATCAGCCCAGCACATCGGCGGGCTGGTTCGCTTCGAGGTTGAGCAGTTGCTCGACGTGGCCCCGGAGAAGCAGTTCGATACCTACCAGCGCATGAGGCTGCTGCGCGACCGGCTGGACGAGGTCGTCGAGCGCGCCGAGCGGGAGTGGGACCTGACGCCTCCGTCCGAGCCTACTGACGATGCGATCGGCGAGCAGGTAGACAGCGACCCGGAGACCGCTTCCGCGGTCCTCGCCGGCTGAGGTCAGTCTGATGTCACCCGGACCTCACGACGGCGGACGCTCCATGCACCCGTCCGCGTCAACCCAGATCGAGAGCAAGCTCTCAGCACGCCACCTCAGCTACACATTCGAGCCCAACCTCCACATCGATCAGATCCGCGATGTCGAGGGCAACCAGGTGCGCCTCAGCAAGCACAGAGCACCGAAGGAGATGGTCGAGCGCTACGCCGAGCAGATGAAGGGCGGGGCCATCTTTCCGGCGATCGTCGTCAACGATCGATACGAGATTGTGGACGGCAACACCCGCTGGATGGCGGTGCGCCGCAACCGCAACGAAACGATCCCGGCATATGTGTGCGCCGACCTCTCGGCGCTGGAAGCACGATCTCTGTCGGTCGAGCTCAACCAGTCGCACGGCCTCTCGATGACCGGGGAGGAGCTCCACGCGTTCGTCACGGGTGCGGTCGAGGAAGGGAAGGTGCTGGACGCCAAGGCGTACTCGCGGATGACCGGCGTGAAGGCGTCGACGTTGGCGCGGTGGGTTGCGGCCAAGCACTTCGAGATGCGCGCGGCCCGTGAGAACATCCCGGTACAACGGCTCGACGGACTCTCGGACAGTATCCGCGCCGCCCTGCACGTCGCGAAGCTCAGCGCTGTGTTCGTGGCGGTCACGCAGCTCGCGGTCGACGCACGTGTGCCCGTTGCACAGCTCAAGGCGATCGTCACCGAGGCAAACGCCGCACCGTCGGAGGCTGACGCCCGCGAGGTTGTCGCGCGCGCCCGGGAGGCACGCAGCGACGACGTCAAGGCGATCGCGGCGGGATTCAAGAACGCCAAGCGCAAGGGCATCGGCTCGGCACTCCACATCGGCGGCTTGTTGCGCTTCGAGGTGTCGGACCTACTCGACGTCCCACCGGAGAAGCAGAGCGAGATGTTTCAGCGGATGAGCTTGCTCCGCGATCGACTCGATGGCGCACTCACGCGAGCCGGCAACGAATGGGACCTCACCCAGCGTGATGCTGCCGGTCCGGGAGCGGCGCGAGTCCTGGCGGAGGTGTGATGAAGATGGCGACCGCAGAGGCCGAAAAGGCACTGGACCTCCCGCCGGATAACGCATCGCGACTGGCGATCTTCGATGCCTTGCACGACAGCAGGGGAGTGGACGGCCCGCTGGCGCTCACCGAGAGCGAGCTGTTCGAGCGTGTCATCGGTCGCCTGCGCGTGCTGGTGCCACGTGAGTTGCACCTCGCCGGCGAGCGCACCTATCTGCACGACAAGCTGAAGGCCTGCGCGGAGGCGGGGTTGATCTCAATGGGTTCACTAGAGGGGGAGGCCATCCTGGCCCTTACCGGGAAGATGCCCTGCGTCCGCTACCCCGACGGAGAGATCCGCGACTACACGCCCGGCCTGGAGCTGGCGCGGGAACGGCTTGACGGCGACAACGCCCGCCTGCGCGCCGCTGGCTTCGACGTGCGAACACTAATCCCGAGCTCTGCAGACGAACCAGACGGCCAGGAGTTCCAAGCCCTGCTGGAATCCATGCGCGAGCACGGCTTCCTCAAGCAATTCTGGATCGCCGCCCAGGACGACGATGTCGTCATCGACGGTCGCGCCAGGAAAAGAGCCGCGGCGATTCTCGACCTCAACGTCGAGTATGTGAGGTACGGCTCCGACCGTGAGCGAACGGCGGTCCGTCGTCGCGACACCTCCCTGAACCGCGTCATGATCGGCGTGCAGAGCAACCTCGCTCGACTCAGCCCAGACACCGTTCAAGCCGTCCATGAAGCGGTCGCTGCAGTCACGCGCCGACCCTGGGACGAGACATCCGCCGACCTCGCGCTCACAGCCGCGTGGCGGCGCTCGATGCCTCCCGAATACTCGCCGCAGTTCGAGGTCGACAAGCTCGCGTTCCGCCCGGGGGGCGAGGCCAAGATCCAGGTGACCGCCGACAAGAAAGTCATGCTCCGATCGCTGATCGAGGCTGGCGGCCTGTCGAACTACAAGATCAACCTGCTCGAAGAATACGTCCCAACCGAGCGAGCCCGAAGCGGGCATAGCGCCGGACGAAAGGCCGTCTTCGCGCGAGCCGACGACCTGATCTCCGGGATTGCCACGATGCAGCACGAGCGTCGCGCGCGGAACCTCAAGATCGACCCAGAATGGGACCAGATCCGGGATTGGCTCCTGGCGACCTTCCATTCCGACCAGGAGTGATGCCAGCGAGCTAGGCCGAACCGGTGATCTAGCGGGGCGGTCGTCCGACGGCCGCGGTCCCGGGTATCGTTGCGCTGATGACTCGGCTGAGGTCGTTGTGATCGGCGACATCACACCCAGATCACCGGTCGACAGGCTCAAGCGCGACTACAGCAAGAAGGAACTGCAGCGCGAGTTCGCCGCCGAGTTAGTCGCCGCGGTCGTCGGGATGAGTCGTGCGTTCATCGCTCGCGCGTTGGACCGACCCGGCACGCGTCCGAAGACATTCACGCTCGCCGAGGTTCTCGTGCTGCTCGACGTCGACGGGTTTCAAGAGACGTTCATCCCACGAAGCAAGATCCCGAAGTACCTGCTCGAGGACTCAGCGGCGCCGCCAAGCGAGATCCCGGCGCTCCAACGATCCTCGCGGACAATCGGGGACGTCGAGCTCGTGGTGGGCAATGCGCGCGATCTGCTCCCGAGGCTCGCACACGGCTCCGTCCAATGCGTCACGACCTCGTCGCCATACTGGGGCATGCGCGTCTACGACAACGAGCGGAACATCGGATGGGCCGACGGCGAGAGCTGCCCATACGGCTTCGAGCAGACCCCAGAAGGGTTCATTCGCCACACGATCGAGCTGCTCGTGCTCATCAAGCCCGCGATCACAACCACGGGCTCGGTGTGGTGGAACATCATGGACACCTACAACACCCGTACACCGATCCGCGGCAACGCACGCGAACGACTCGACGCCATGAGCGACGCTCCGGGGAGCCGCAAGGGATGGACCGAGCACGGTGCCTGCCGACACAGTGCGGGGCACATGTACCTCGACGACACCGAACTAGGCTCGATCCCGCCGCGAATCGCCGAGCGCGCATCCCGTGTCGGCTACAAACTCAAGAGCTTCATCACCTGGCGCAAGCACTCCTCAACGCCCGAACCTGCCAAGAGCCGGGTCTCGCGGCAAGCCGAGTACCTGCTACATCTCTCCGTCGAGAGAACGCCCTTCTTCGATAAGGCGAGTTGGCAGACGCTGTCGCCGCGACTCGGCGGCCCGAATATGCTGGTCGAGTCAGCCGAGAAGATCACCGACGTCTGGTGCCTGCCGACCTCGACCGGCAAAAACCGTCACGGCGCCGAGTTTCCTCTCGCCCTTGCTGGACGGTGCATAGCACTCACCAGTAAGAAAGGCGATCTCGTGTTCGATCCGTTTATCGGCTCAGGCACGACGGCGGTTGCCTCAGCAGAGCTAGGTCGTCGATGCCTGGGCTACGACATCAGCGAGACGTACATCGACGTTGCTGAGCAGCGCGTCACCGCCGCTGCGCGCGGATGTCAGCCCACACTTGACGACGACGCCGTCAATAGGAGCACTGCTCTAAGTGATGACGGGCAGGCCTCGCATCAGCCTAAGCACGGATGATTCGTGCCATCCCGGAGAGCCTGATCGCCAGCATCCCGGTCCACATCGACGACGTCGCGCCACAAAAGCGCCCAGTGACGGCGCGGGACGGCCTCCTTCACGATGCGGGCGCGAACGGACGGACCACTCGTCT
The DNA here is from genome assembly GCA_963704385.1 of uncultured Solirubrobacterales bacterium. GTDB lineage: Bacteria > Actinomycetota > Thermoleophilia > Solirubrobacterales > Solirubrobacteraceae > Palsa-465. The sequence continues at coordinate 292,265 of OY969904.1, read as the reverse complement.
CGGACCCTGGCCTTCGCCGCCTAACGCTCCCTCACGCCTTCGGAAACCGCTGCGCGAGCACCCGCCAGATCCGCTCGACCTCATCGGGACTTAGCTCGCCGGGCCGCCGCGCCAGTTGGGCGACCCGCTTGGGGCCGTCGATCAGCACCTCGCGGATGTATTGCCGCCTGAACACGGGCAGCCCATCGACCTCCGGGAAGCAGAGCGCGCCACGCACGTCGACGCCGTCGCTCTCGAGGTCGCCGCCGACGGCGGTGCGGACGACCTCGCTCTGCTGCTCCAGCCTGCCGACCAGCCGCGTCTGGTCGCGTCCGGCGATCATCAGCACTTGGCGCCGGCGTGAGAAGAGTCCGCCGACGGTCCGCACGCGGACCTTGCCGGCGAGCGTCTTGCTATCGATCACTGTGATGCCGCCCGGGCCGACCGCGAGGTGGTCGATGTTCGCGTGGCCATGCCCGGGGATGCGCCGGTCTTGCAGCAGCCTGACCGAGTGGCCGTCGAGGTGCTTCTCGAGCCGGGCGCCGGTGCGGACTTTCGCCCTCGGCGCCTTGAAGCCAGGCGCGGGTGCTGTGCGGGTCGCCGATCAAGCGGGCGAGCAGGACGCCGACGCGTCCGAGCTTCCCCCGGGCGTATTCTTCGCGTTGCCCCCGGCGGCGCTCGTATTCGCGCCGTGCGCTGGCGCCGGCGACTCCCACCTCGACAGGAGCCTGCTCGGCGCCGCACGCGAGACAGGTAACGGTGCGGCTGGCGGGATCCCACATCGCCTCGGTCCCGGCGCTCAGCTCGCGCCCGCAGACGACGCAACGGTCTGGGCGGCGCAGGCGCAGCCGCTTCGCAGCCGGGGGAGGGGTCATGCGCAACCTATCGGCACGCCGATTGCTGCCATCGAGCAGCGCGCGTCCAACTACGAGTCCACGAGCCAGCCCGGCGGCCGAGGTAACGGCGGGCGGCCGCCGCCACGTCCGCCCAGGCGCGAGAACTCACGCCATCGGCCCGCCTTCGAGCGCCCGCTTGACGCCTTCGTCAAGCGCGACGAGGCGCTGCAGGGCGAGCGCCTCGGGGCAGGCGAAGGTGCGTCCGAACGCGGGCCGCGGGCCGTGGTGGGCGAGGACGCAGTGGGCGAGTCGCTGCCAGGCGTGCTGGGGCAGCCGGACGCGCGCGGCGTGGTCGCGCAGCAGCTCGAGCCCGAGCTCGAGGTGGCCGAGCATCCGGCCGGCGTCGCTGTCGGCGATCTCGGCTCTGTAGATGAAGGCCCGGGTCAGCCCTACGTCGTGGGTGATCGCGGCGGTCATCAGCAGGTCGCCGTTGAGCCGGGGGTGAAGCGCGCAGGTCTCAAGCGCGAGCGTGGCGACGGCGACGGTGTGCTCGAGCAGCCCGCCGAGGTAGGCGTGGTGGCCGCCCGCCGTGCAGGGCGCAGTCCGCCAGCCCTCGCGCAGCTCGCGGTCGGCGAGCAGCGAGTCGAGCAGCCCGCTGTAGCCGGGGTCTGCTACCTCGCGCGCGAGGTGCTCGAGGTAGCCGTCGAGCTCGTCGAGGTTGCGGTAGGCGACGGGCAGGAACTCGGCGCTTGGAGTCAGCTTGTGCCGGGCGATGTGCTCGAGGCGGATCTGCGGCTCGCCCTTGTAGGTCGCGACGCGGCCGCGGACGTGGACGACGTCGCCGCGTTCGAACTGGCCGGCGAGCTTCTCGACCCGCTCGAACGCCCGGGCCTGGATCTTGCGCTGGCCGTCGCGCAGCACGACGACCAGAAAGGTCAGGCCGCGGTCTGGCGAGTCGACGACCGCCTTGCGCGCGCAGGCGAGCAGGCCGTCGATGCGGTCATCCGGCTTTAGCGAGGCGAGGTCGATCGTGGCCGGGCGGCCGGCGGCGGAACCGTTCTCGGCGGCGCCGGACGGCGCGCCGGACGGCCGCGGCGCAGTGGGCGCCGGAGAGAGCTCGATCAGCTGCGGCCCGCGAGCGCGTTCATCGTGGTGTTGGTCGTTGGTTGTAGCTGTGGTTGCCATGGTCCTCAGGGGGGCGAAGTGGACAGGGTTGGCGACCGCGGTCGCGGCGAGCGCCCGGAGGCCGGGGCGCCCGCCCGCGCACGCGGTCACCAGTGGGCTGGCCTTGTCTGAGACCTCGCTCGGCAGGGTCAGACGAGGTGCAGGTCGGGGGCGGTAGGATGCGCCGGCTCGGCGGACGCGGCACCTTGGACGCCCTCGGACTCATCCGCGACCGGCGCCTGATCCGGGTCTTCCGGCTGCTCGGTGTCGCCGTCGGCTCCGACGACTGGCTCGCCGCCGGGCTCGCTCGCGGCGGCCGGACGCGGCTCCGACTCGGAGCCGATGCCTGTCCGCCTCCCGCGTCCCTGTAGCCCGACCGTGTGACACACCTCCGTCTCGATGGCGGCGGCGATCTCCGGGTGCTCGGCCAGGTAGGCCTTGACGTTCTGGCGCCCCTGGCCGAGCTTGGTCTCGCCGTAGGTGAAGTGCGAGCCTGAGCGGAGGATCACGCCGTGGGCGACTGCGACCTCGGCCAGCGACCCGAGCGTGGAGATGCCGGTGCCGAACTCGAGGTCGAACTCCGCCTCGCGGAACGGCGGCGCGACCTTGTTCTTCTGGACCTTGACCTTGACGCGGTTGCCGACCGGCACGCCGCCGTCCTTGAGCGTCTCGACGCGCCTGACCTCGAGCCGCATCGAGGCGTAGAACTTGAGCGCCCGCCCGCCGGTCGTCACCTCGGGTGACCCGTAGGACACGCCGACCTTTTCGCGAACCTGGTTGACGAACACGCACAGCGTGTTGGCGCGGTGCAGGTCGCCGGCCAGCTTGCGCAGCGCCTGGCTCATCATCCGCGCCATCAGCCCGACGCTCTGATCGCCGATCTGTCCTTCGATCTCGGCGCGTGGCACGAGCGCGGCGACCGAGTCGATCGCCACCACCGCCAGCTCGTGCGAGCGCACCAGCATATCGGCGACCTGGAGCGCCTGCTCGCCGAAGTCGGGCTGACAGACCAGCAGCTCGTCCAGGTTCACACCGATCCGCCGGGCGTAGCCTGCGTCCATCGAGTGCTCGGCGTCGACGAATGCGCAGACGCCACCGAGCCGCTGCGCCTCGGCGAGGATGTGGTACGCGAGCGTCGTCTTTCCCGACGCCTCGGGACCGTAGAGCTCGACGATCCGCCCGCGCGGGACGCCGCCGATCCCGAGGGCGAGGTCGAGCGCGAGCGAGCCGGTGGGGATCGCCTCGATGTCGCGGCGCACGCGCCGGTCGCCGAGCCGGATCACGGTGCCGGCGCCGTACTCGCGCTCGATCTCCTTCAGCTGCGCGGCGAGCGACGGCTTGCCGTTAGCGGTCTGGGTTGCGGTTGGCATGGTTCCTCCTATTGGGTGTGGGGTTGGGGGTGAGGCCGGCGCGTTCGCGCCGGCGAAAGCCGGGGCCACCCGGGCGGCTCGGGGCGAAAGACCAACCGGCAGCGGCCGCCGGGCGTCACGGCTTGCGCCTCCAGCGGGGAAGGCCCCAGCCGCCGCCGCTCAGCGCGCGCTCGAGCGCCGTCGCCGAGACGTGGGTGAGCGCATGCTCGAGCTCGGCCTGAAAGCCGTCGCCGAGGTAGGGGCGCAGGTCGAAGCCGCCGGCGTCCCACTGGTTATGGCAGGCGCGGCAGGCTCCGATCACACACGTCGGATCAGCGCAGCCGCCTCCCAAGCGTTGGGGCACGAGGTGAGCTGCATCCACCGGCGTGCGCGCGCACACCAGGCAGGCCCGACCGGCGACCTTCTCGCGCTGGGCGTCGGAGGCGGGCACCAGCAGGTTGCGCAGCCCGACCGGCGCGCCCTTGCGCCCGAGCGGCCTGCCCTTGCCCGCCAGACGTGCGGTCGACCCGCGGAGCGGCTTGCCCTTGCCGCCCAGCGGTCTTGTGCCGATGCTGCGACGCGGCCGGACAGCAGCCGGCGAGGGGCGGCTGGCGCGGCGGGGCGAAGGCTGAGGCGAGTCGGCCATCGCGACATTTGAGCACACGATCGGCCCAAAAAACCCCGCATTTGCAGACTTTTTACAGATTTGTGGCACCGCTGTTTGAGGCGTGACAGATCCGTCACGAAGTAGGGCCATGGGAGCGCGAGGGTGCGCGGAACCGGAGCTTCGACCAAACGCGGTCCCCGGCGCAGAGCTCCGTCTCAGCGCGTTGAGGACAGTCAGATCGTGCTCACGGCCGCGGCAACCCACGCGGGTCGCTTCCTTAGACTCGGCCGCTGTGTGTGATCAGCAGCGGCGACGCATGAGCTCGAGCGACCGCACGCCGTTGCTCGCCCGGTTCGTCGCATCCGCCTCGCAGTTCGCAAACGAGCGCGGGCTCTACCTCGGACCGCGCTCGACCAGGATCCACGTCGCGCTCTACCGGCGGTCGGGCGGCCGGATCGGCGGACACGTTCCCGGCTGGCCGCGGGCCCGGATCCTGCTGCTCGACCACACCGGAGCAGGACTGGGGTCAGGCGCACGTCGCCCGCGATCTACCTCGAGGACGGCGACGTGGTCGCCGTGGCGGCCTCAAAGGCCGGCCAGCCAACCAATCCCGCCTGGTTTCACAACCTCAAGGCGAACGCCGACACCACGATTCAGATCGGCCCTGGCGTGCGTCAGGTCCGCGCCCGCGTGGCCGGCGAGACGGAGCGGGAGCGGCTGTGGGCGAGGTTCGTCGCGCTCTATCCCGGCTATGAGTTCTACGCGCGCAACGCCACGGACCGGACGATCCCGATCGTGATCCTCGAGGCTCGCTAGGAGGAGTGAACGGGCCGGCCGGCCTGCTCCTCGATCCATTGGTGAAAGGTGCGGATCGCGTCGGCGGGGTCGATCGGGCCAGGGAGCGGCTGGCGGTAGCGCCTGCGCTCGCGCCGCGGCGGGTCGAGCATCGTCTCGTGCTCGCGAGCGAACACGTGCACCCGGGCGTCGGGGAAGTCCGGCAGGCCGCCGGCGTGATCGACGTCGAGGTGCGTCAGGACGATGTGCCGCACGTCGGCTGGCTCGAACCCCAGCGGCCCGCACCTGGGAGACTGCGGTCTCGCCGAGCTCAAGCTGCGGTCGCGTGAGCGCCAGAAACGGCCGTGTGAGTTGCGCCGGGTTGCGGACGTCCCCGGTGCCGAACCCGGTGTCCACGAGCACGAGCCCGTCAGGGGACTCGATCAAGAGCACATGGCAGACTAGTCGCCCCCGCCGGAGCCAGCCCCCCGTCGCCGTTTATCAGCCGCCGGCCCCACGGGCACATCGTGCCGCAGTTCAGATGATGGATCGCCGGCCCGGCCACGGTCGGCAATCCTAATCAGCGGACGCCAGACGGCCTCCGGCCGTGGGCCTCGGAGCTCCAACTCGGCGTCGCAACGGACAGGACAAGGCAGCGCGGGCGAGCCACAGGCTCTGCCCCCCAGGCATCGATGCGATTGGGCATTCAATCGCGGTGCCGACGAGCGGTCGAGGCGTCCAAGCACCGGCGCTCGCACGCCGCGATAGCAACGGCGCAGGACGTGCCCTGTGAGAACGCCCCTTCTGGGCGAAAAGGCCGTCGCCGTCAGGTCACGCGCGGGCCGCTGGTGTCTCCCAGGGTGAGTCGTGCGGCGCGGATGCTGAGATGGCGGCGCTCCTCGCCGCGAACCTCGTCGATCCGCATGTACCGACGCCGCACTCTCCCGGGCATCCATTCCTAACCGTCGGATTCGTCGGCATCAGCGTCGGATGAGCCCCATCCAATTGCGGCCAAATCGACCGCAGGAATGAGTCGGTCTTCCTCGCTCAGGCGGAGGGCAATGTGGCTTTCCGGCACAAAGTCAGGAACGTCGTTTACGGCTACCACGATCTGGAGCTCCTCCGCCCGAGTTTCGTGCAAGTCCAGCAGCGTCCGCCACACATTTTCGATCCGCTGTGCGTCGTACTCGGCAGTTCCGATGTTCTTTGTGAGGCCGTCTATGAGAAGGACGCCCGGCAGTGGGAGTCCTAGGTCAATCGCAGCAATGTGGTGTGCGAGGAGGTGGGCAACATTGACCAGCACTCGGACCCCGGCGCTCAACCCATCAAGGTGACGTCCGTTCACAATCGGTTCGTAGTTCGCTCGGTCGATACCCGCACGCGGAAACCCTGCGAACGACGGTATATCGATGCGATCGACGAAGAAGTGAAACCGGTCTTCGAGCACGCGGATACGAGCCTCCGCCTCGGCATCCACCTGGTCCGCCCGGTCGAGCTGCAGCTGTATTGCATCGGACCGCGCGGCGAGTTCCGCTGCCCGTGCTTGTTCTGAGGCGTACTTGTCGAAGACGGCAAGGTAATCCCGCAGACGGCGTGTCTCGCCGGCTAAGGCGCTGGCGCGTGAGGCTTGGCCGGCAACCTCTTCAGCACGGTCCGAGACAAACGCCACGAGCACCTCGTCTAGCTCGAACCCCGACGCCGTTCGCCGAGTCTGCGTTTCCGCTAACCGCTCGACGAGTTGCTCAGCGACCGCCTCGCGTGCAGCCACGAGATCCTCTGTCTCGGCGAGCTGCGAGTTCACACGAGCCTGCTCGCGCACTAAGTCGTCCCTTGACGGTGCGGGTGGTTCTTCCTGCAAGCAGAGATAGCACGTGCCCGGCTCGGTCCGCCCGTCATCGACTGGGTTCCCGCAACGCGGGCAGATCTTGAAGTCAAAGTCAAACAAGACTTCACCCGCGACGATGGACCGAGTGAGGCGTGCTGACTGACTCTGAAGTTGATTCCTCAGACGAAGGAGGTCCTGTGCAGCCTTGCGTTCACGCTCGATGTCTGTCGCTAGGTCAGCCGCCCTCGAATCAAGGGCTGCGACCTCTTCCTGCAATTGCTGTGCTCGCGGAACCTGGCGCGCCAGCTGAGCAAGATCAATTCGTTCGTGGTGAACAACAGCGGCCTGCGACTCGGCGTCTTTGAGCTGCGCCTCCAGTTGCGCCCGGTTCGCGAATGGGGTGCCAGAGAGAAAACGTGTAAATGCACCCTCGCCGGCTTCTAGGACGCGTAGCTCGGCCTGCACCTCGCGGAGCTGCTGCTGTAGTAAGGCGACCTCGGCGTCGTATGAGCCGTAGAGGATCCGGAAAGCAATACGACGTTTGTTGTCCTTAAACCAGACGGACGAGCCAAGCACATCGACGTCTATCTCTTCCTGGGTGAGACGGCAGTAGCGTAAATAGTCGTTGATGGAAACCCGAGTCGTTGCGGATTCAGCGGGTCGCGTCGGAGCGGTCGGCACCTCGAGGCGAGGCAATTCCAGTTTTGTGAGAAGCCAATCTCCGTACGCGAGCGGCTCGCTCGGGGCCACGTGCATCGCCGGCAGAGAAAGCGCCTCGTCATATGATGCTATTTCGACAGCCGCCGTCGGTGTCGTTACCAAACGGCGCCTCACCGAGTACTCGGTCTCGCCGACGACAAGCTGGAAAGCGAGCCCGCTAACCGTTGCTTTGACCTCCGGGTAAATCCCCTCGACCTCTCCCCCGAGCGCAATGCGGAGTAGTCGCATGAGCGATGTCTTGCCAGTGGAGACGGGGCCAACGATGACGTTGAGCCCGGGAGAGAGGTACAGCGGTGTCCTGCTTGGCCCTTCGAGTGCGAGGCGGTCAATGCGCAGCTTCACAGGCGTTCCCCCCAATCCGCCTGCGTCACCTCGGGAAACTGCTCGTAGATGAACTTCATCAGCCAGGTGCCCGTTTGGTTCTTAAACGCCCCGCGCAGCCTCTGGGCCCGCTCCGCCAAGTCCCGCCATGCAGGGGTCACCGCAAGAGCCTCCGCGGCTTGCGCGCCCGTTTCTGTTGTCCGCAGGCCCGTGTAGCGGCTCTCGGGCACAGTTTCGATGAGTCTGCGGCCAACAAGTGAACCGAGAAGGGCGTAGTAGGCCGGGTCCCACGGTCCGTAGCGGTAACGCACCATCGCCCGGTCGATGTTGTCCTCGTCGAGCTCGGCCGTCTCCTCAACGGAACGACCGCGGGCGGCGAGCGCGCGACGAAAGTAGGTCGGGTACCTCAGCAGAAAGTCGAGCTTCGCCAGCTTCACGCGGCCTTGCAGGGTTGCTTCGCCTACGCTGAAAGCCTGGATGAGCAAGAGCAGCCTCGCTTCGCCTTCCGGTTCGGCGCGCAGCAACGCGGTCTCCATCAGGGCGTCCACCCAAAACGGCACAGATCGGACAGTTCACAGAGGCGACCAGCCAGAAGCATCGGGTCGCGCCTGAGAAGGCGACTCGGGTCGAGCGTATCCCGCTTGGCGGCGAAGTCATCGAGCACGCCGCGCCAGACGATGTCTGCCGGCGCATCCGCGTCGGTCGTCCTGGCGACAGCCTCCGCGGCAACGAGCAGCCGGAGATCAACGTCGGCGAGCGGCCCGGAGATGGCTTCGAAGGAACCACCAGCAAGTTCGAATACATATCGGCTTGCATTGGCTCGCAACTGTTTCGCGTGGTCGCGGAGACTCTGACTTGCGCCCGCTGTGATCAGCTTGCGTTCGAGCTCTGACGCCGACAAGGCACCAGGGTCAGTGATGAACGTCAGCACGGCTTCGTTGCCCTCTCCCAAGGGTTCAAAAAGCGGCGCGAGTGTCTCGCGCACAAGCCGCTTAGCAGCCACGTTTGTAGCGAGTTCCTCTTCAATGCTGGCTGGGCTCATAACGCACTGCGGCCAGCTCTCCGCGAGGAGCTCGGCGCGCATCGCGCTCTCAATGGCCGCAATGACGGCGGCGTAGACCGCCTCTGCGACGGTTGAGAGGACGGGTCCGGCGAACCGCTCCAAGTCGCGGATATTCCGATCGCGAATCAGCGCTCTGGCAGGTAGCTGATCTCGTACCCGCGTGCGAGCGAGCACGGCACTCGCGAGAGGCTCGTCGATTCGGAGACGCGAAGCACAGCGTCTAACCATCACCTCGGTCGGCCCTTGTCCTCTCGGCAGGAGGATGTTTTCGACGTCGTCCCCCCGCTTCGCGGCGCCTTCGAGGTGAATTTCGTAGCTGAGCTGGCGCCCGTCGTCGAAATCGCCCAAGGCCCGGTGGGTCCTGAGAAGGCTTCGCAGCGCGCCACCGTCGACCAGAAGATCCCCGAAGAGCCAAGGCCCTAGTTCCGCATCTCGCGTCTTGACTTGGATGAAGCACCATCGCTCGCGCTCTTCGACAAGGAGGTCTTCGAGCCTCTCGGGCGTAACGCTGAGAACGTCTCCCACCTTCGCGCAGCGAAGGCAATGAAGGAAGGCAGCTTCCGCCTGGTAGTGGTAGCGCTGAAAGGTGTCGGTCCCAGACTCGTCTGGCTCGGGGACCGCTGCCATCTCCGACGTCGACACCGGCTGCGACTCTACGCCAGGCTAGCCCGGCCGCGCTAGAGGGCCATTGCGCGCCAAGTGAGTCGAGGTTGCAGGAACTACGTGCGCGGGACGTGCGCTCGGGCAAGGGCCCCTAACTCACGACCGAAGTAACGGCCGCACGGTCCCCCGGCCGTTCTTTTGCCCAAGAGGAGCGGTGTGGTCGAGCACGCGCCGCACCGCTGCCTTCGCGTGCGAGCACCACTCCGGACGCCGACATCGTCGATTCCGTGGACTGCGCCCGGTCGGCCGCGACAGGTCAGCCGGTCCTGCCGGCAGTCCTCCTCGCGCCGCGCCACCGCGGGACCCCGAGCGCTACCGAGGCGACTCGGGCGTCTCGCGGAAGCTGATGTCTATGCGTCCAGAGCGCATCGCCCTGGACATCGGGTGCTCGAATCCTTCGGGCGCGCAGCCGGGGCAGTCCAGCCCGGCCTGACGGCCGGCGCGCCAGCCGAGCGCGGCGGCGTAAGCGATGGCGGCTGGCTCTTCGCCGGCTTCGAAGCGCTCGCCCACCTCGCGGAGGATCCGCTGCAGACGCTCGTCTCGGGGATCGGGAAACGGCGGGTGCGGCATGCCCTGGACTCGGTCGCGATCCAGGTGGTGCCCGGGCGCTGCCACGTGACCCTCCATCCATGCGTGAACGCACGCGCTCAGCGCGCGCTCGGTGAATGGAAGGTCCGCGGCCTTGGCCTCGAACGCCTCGCGAATCGTGAGGAGCAGCGGCATCACGTTCAGGTCGGCCATCGGCGAACCGTAACGCGTGCGCTCAGCGCGGCGAGCCGTGCTTGATCCGTGCGACTACGCTCCCACCGCATGCCAGCCGGCACCGCGGTCCGCAACCGCTCCGAGACCGTCAAGGTCACCACGCCGCGCGGCGAGCTCGAGCTGCTCCGCCAGGAGATGCGCGGCCTCAGGAAAGGCAGCTCGTGGAGGTGGTTCTGGCTCGCGCGCAGGGGGGAAGCGGCAACTGGAGCGAGGCCACGACCGCGCGCGAGGCGATCAGGAAGACGATGCTCTTGCCGCCACGCAAGCTCCCGGGTTGGGTGAGCGCGGCCGCCGCCGAGGCCGAGCGCCGGCTGGCGGAGCTGGAGAGCGAGGACCCCGCGCCGACTGGATCATCCGTGTCCTCCGAGGAAGCAGCGACCGGCGACTCACGATGACGGGCCGACCTGCAGTGTGTGGGCCGGCCTCAGGTCAGAGCGCTCCCGCCCGGAGGAGTTCGCCAGCACCCGCGCCGGCGTAGGTCAGTTGTGCGTGTTGTTGTCGGTCTTCGGCAGGCTCTGTCCGAGTCCGAAGACCGCGTCCGTCAGCCGCCCGACGAGTGCTCGAAACGGCGATTCGGCGAACCCGGCCAAGAACGCGGCGACGTAGTAGACGTCCGGATTGAACTTGCTTAGAGCAGCCGACTTTGAGCCGGCAGCGGTCACTCCCGCGGTCGCCAGCTCCGTGGTCACAAGAAGCAGGAACGCACCGACCGTTCCCATGACCAAGCCCGTCCAAGGTCGCAGCTTGTGCCACAGGTTGTAACTGCCGTTCCAGTCGACGCGGTGGTGCCAGAAGATGCCAGTGAGGCTGGCCAGCGACCCCCCGATCGCGCCGAACCAGATGATGCCGAGCGGCAGACGCCCAAGGTGCCGCTCACCGATCCAGTGGTGGAAACCGCCGAGCGCTCGGCAAGCGGGGTTGGGCCATGAACGCGAATCGTGCCTGGCCGCGGCCGGACGTCTGGCGCACGAAACTCGAGAAACCGTGCCTCTGACGGCGACATATCACTGCGCAAATAGTGGTTACGGTCCCGGCTGGTCGGATTCAGGCAGACACATGTGTCTATCCGGCTTCGAGGTAAACACGGATGTACCACTGTCATGGCAGGCCAGCCTTGATCGGCTGCGACGGAACCGGCAATAATCAGCGCTAGGCTGACAGACCGGGTTCGCCGCACGGCGACACACTATGTGTGAACGCGCGGGCGACGTGTCGAATCGCGCAAGCTGTGATTCAAGCAACTTCCGCCGGGCGCCGAAGGCGACGGTGAGATGTTTGCTCGACGCTTCAGCGCGCCACAAGACTGGATTCTGGTCCCGACCGCGCCGTCCGCTCCCGCGGAGGCGCCGGGGGAGGGCGTGTGTCGGCTGGGCGAGGCGTTGGAGGCGCGTGCGGAGCGAGATCCTCGAGCTGACGGTCGCGCGCACCGGGCGCGGGCCAGTCGTCGACGCGGTGGTGCAGGACAGCTTCGAGCGGATCTGCACGAGCTCCACGATCGCCGTCGCGCGGTGGATGGCGGGGGAGCGGCCTCGAGGCGGCGCGCGACGCCGGCAGGGAGACGTGGCAGATCTTCGGCGAGCTCGCCGCGCATCGCGCGGCGTCGCTGAACGAGGTCACGAGGCGCTGCCTGTGCTGGCGCGACTCGATGGCCGAGGTGCTGCGCGAGATTGCCGCGGATCGAGCTGCGACTCTCAGCCGATGCGCTGCCGCAGGCTCTGAACATCCTCCAGCTGAGCCTCGAGTTCAGCCTCGTGCGGATGTGCGAGTGCTTTGAGGCCGAGCGCCAGCGATCCGACGAGCAGCTGGCGCGCCGCGAGGAGGAGCTCGCGTTCCTCGCGACCCACGACGCGCTGACCGGCCTGCCGAACCGGACGCTTGATCCTCGACCGCGTCGAGCAGATGCTCGCGCGCTCGCGTCGCAGCAAGACGCCGGTGGCGGCGCTGTTCATCGATCTCGACAACTTCAAGTCGATCAACGACACGCTCGGTCACGCGGTCGGCGACGAGCTCCTGCAAGCGGTCGCCGCGCAGGCTCGACGGCGTCGACCCGCGGCGCCGACGCGCTGGGGCGCCTCGGCGGCGACGAGTTCGTGGTGATCGCCGAGGACCTCTCGCTCGAGGCCGGGCCCGAGCTGATCGCCGAGCGGCTGCTCGAGGCGCTCAAGCACCCGTTCAATCTCGGCGAGCGACAAGGACACGCGCGTGACCGTGACCGCGAGCATCGGGATCGCGGTCGGCGACCGCACCACCGGCGATGAGCTCCTGCGCGACGCCGACATCGCGATGTACCGCGCCAAGTGGGACGGCAAGAACCGCTACGCGGTGTTCGTCAGACGGGATGCAGGGACAGCCTGCAGAAGCGCATGGAGCTGGAGCATGGACCTGCGCGAAGCGCTCGCCAGAGCAACGAGTTCTTCCTCGCCTACCAGCCGACGTTCGCGCTGAGCGACATGAGCCCGAACGGCGTGGAGGCGCTGATCCGCTGGCAGCACCCCACGCGCGGCGTGTCCAGCCCGACGACTTCATCCCGCTGCTCGAGGAGACCGGGCTGATCGGCGAGGTCGGCACGCTGGGTGCTCGAGCAGGCCTGCGCTCAGGGCGCGACCTGGCGGGCGGCCGGTCATCGGATCGCCATGGCCGTCAACGTCTCCGGCGCGCCAGCTCGACACCGATCAGCTGATCGCCGACATCGAAGGCGCGCTTGAGCGCAGCGGACTCGATCCCGAAGCGCTGACGATCGAGATCACCGAGACGACGCTGATGCGCAACATCGAGCAGACCGCGCGCCGGCTCGCCGCCGATCAAGGCGCTCGGCGTGCGGATCGCGATCGACGACTTCGGCACCGGCTACTCCTCGCTCGCCCACCTCCAGCGCTTCCCCGTCGACGCGCTGAAGATCGACCGCTCGTTCATCTCCGCGCTGAGCCACAACAAGCCAGGGCGAGACGCTGCATCCACACGCCTCGTGCAACTCGGCAAGGCGCTCTCGATCGAGACCTTCGCCGAGGGCATCGAGCAGCAGCAAGAGCTCGCCGCTGCTCAGAGACGAGGACTGCGACAGCGGGCAGGGCTTCCTGTTCGCCCGCCCGCTCGACGCAGCCGCGACCGAGGCCTTCCTCGAGCGATCGAGCTCAGCGCAGCCAACCGGCGACACCGCCCGCGCCGACCCGTGAAAGCTGCTGCCGCCGCGGCCCCGGCAGCACCGCCTCGCCCCGCCCAACGTCGACCCGATCGCCCTACCGGCGCGGATCGCCTCGCCGACATGGAGCACCACGGTCCCAGGCCGTTGACTCTCTGTTCTGCGGCCAGCTGCATGCATCCGCAACCGCAATGATGTCTTCGAAACCCAGTAGCGGTATGCCCGAAAGCCCCGTGTTCGGGCTTCGCGGGGCTTTCGTCATGCTCAGGTCGGCGGTCAAGCTCTGGGTCAAGGCGATCCAGCGTCAAGATCACACCCCCGTCATCCGCTCTACCCGGCCCTGAGAAGTCATCAGTCGACGCTCGAACGAGCCCTCAGACGGCGCCATGCGGGCCTCGACGGCGCCGGAAGAGGAGCGCTGCGCCGGTGGTGGGGGTGTCGTTGACGGTCAAGCGGAGCCTGGAGTCGCCGGTCCGCAGGATGCCCGTCACCTGCACGCTGCTGCTAGCGCCTGATTGCGGACGGCTTACGCCGCGTTAGCGCACACGGGCACGACGTAGCCGGGGCGGCAGATCGTCTGCGCGCGCCAGCGACGCTCGAAGGCGGTGGTTGCGGCGACCGCGCGCTGAGCGCGGACCTGCTCGGCCAGCACCAGCCGAATCCGAGCGGCGTACGTCGAGAGCTTCGGGTTCGGCTGGCCCGGGAGCGCGAACTCGGCGTGATGTGCCGCGAAGAACGCGGCGATCCGGCCGTTGCTGACCGAGACCGGCGGGCCGAGGCGACGTTGCTGCAGCTGCTGCTCGAGGAGGCTGAAGCGGAGCTGCTCGGCCGCCTGCGGCGCGGTTTGGCCGACGCGCTTGAGGTAGCGGGCATAGCCGGTGGCGCCGCCAAGCGCCCGTCGCTGACCGGCGAGCTCGTGGGCGAGCGTGGAAGTTGAAACGGTGATGGCTTCCGCAGCGGCCTGCCGCTCCACCCACACCTGCTGGATCAGCTGCGAGATCGCACCCTGTCTCAGCCCCTGCTCGCGCGCTCGGCAGTCCTTGATCAGCGCGCTGGTCGAGGGGACCGTGGAGTGGGGCCGGGACCGGCGTGTCCCGGGTATGGGCTTTGACGCCGTCCGCTTGAATAGCTGCGCCATCGACGCCGCGCAACGGCTGAATGAAGGCGGATCCAGTGGGATCCCCGAGCCAGTGTTCGCGCCGGTCTCCTCCGCGTAAACACGCTCGTAGGCGGCGAGCGTGATCGGCTGTCCGGCGACGGTTGCGAGAACGCCTGAAGGAAGGCGGTGGGCGACCCGAGTGGCAGTGCGTGCGACGGATGCAGGCGGCGCCGTCCGGTCAGCTGCAGACGGCTGAGAGCCGCGAGGCACCGCCACCGCGTTGGTCGACGCAACGGCGCTGGTGGCGGGTTTGGCGGCATCGTGGGCGCCGCCGCCACAGCCAGCGAAGGTGGTCGCGATCGCGAGAGCAAGCAGCGCAGCTGCGGGTGGCTTGGTCATCTGAGACCGGACGCTAGGAGCAATTTCGTATCTGAACACTGGACCGTTTTCATTGGCCTCGGTATCTCGATTGACGGCCGCGCAGCATTTTCCGAGCCGCATCAGACACACTACTGTGTGCAGTAGCATCCGCTCAGGCAGGTAACTGCGTGGCTAGGAAGCTCTAAGCGAAACTAGTGTGCCCCGTCACGACTGACCTCATGGCAAAGTTACGGCGAGCCGTCTGGCGACGGCTGGCCTACGGTCCGCGCTTCCTGCGCCACTACCGACATCGACGGCAGTCCCGCTACTCGATTGCCCGCGCTTTGCGCAGCACTCGGAGACGAATGCGCCAACCCCACCCATGATCGCGTCGCCGAGTTTCGCTAGCCGTTTCGCCAGACCCTCCTAGCCCGATGCCAAGGCGCACGACTCATATCGATCAACTCGAGTGCCGGCTTGGGATGCTGGTGCAGACCGACGTGCGCTAGCACCACTTGTCAGGCTGGGACCATCTCGCCGAACGCCTCGTCGATGCCACTGCTCGGCGCCCTCGCGGTCTGCTGGCAGCGCGCCCGTATCTCGGCAGGAACGGCGCGCCCAGGCGCCACGAGGAGGCATTCGATCTTCTGCTCGAGCATCTCATCCCGGTCACGGGCGAGCACGTCCTGGATGTGGGCTGTGGCGGCGGCCGCCTGATCGAGCGTCTGCTCGGCGCCGGTGCGTATCGCGTCTGCGGTGTCGACCACAGCGTCGAGATGCTCCGCGCCACCCGCAAGCGAAATATCGTCGCCGCGGAGTCCGGTCGAGTGGAGCTCAAAGAAGGCGACGCCCACCGCGTTCCCTGGCCGACCGGGTCATTCTCGGTCCTGCTGGCGGCCAATATGTTCTTTTTCCTCGAGCGACCTGAGGAGGCGCTTGTCGACTGGCTTCGCGTCCTCCGGCCGGGCGGCCGGCTTGCGATTGCGACAAGACCAGCACCGCTGCCGTCTCCCTCGCTTCGCAACTGGTGGGTGTCCTTATGGGGGTCAGCGATGCACGTCTACGACGATCAGCAGCTATGCGCGATGGTGCAGCGCGCGGGGTTTGTCGAGGCCCGGATAGCGGGCAACGCGCGCGTTCAGCTCGCGCTCGCAATCCGGCCATGGACGACCGCCGTCGCTGCGGCGGCTTGAGTGCGCGTCAACTGGGGCAGCTCGCCCACCTGGACGCTCGGCTGGTCGCGACCGTCAGCGAGCAGCTCGTGCTGACGCCTGTTCCCGTTGGCTGAGCGGTCTCGCTCCGTTCCTCCGCCCTCACCCTCGCCTGTGTCTCACCCTTCCTTTTTGAGCTCCTCGACCTTGGTCTGCACGAAGCTGCCTGCTTTAGGGATGCCCACGAATGGCGCAAGGGCCAGATAGGTCAGGATCGGCAGTACGTCGTAGAAGCGGTCGGGGGGCTTGCGGCGGCGGATCTCGCGGTAGACGAACTCGTGTAGGAGGCAGACGATCAGCTCTGAGACGACGCGTGGCAGCTGCTCGGCGTCGGCTCGCTGTCTGTAGCCGTCTTCCTGCATCAGGGTGAAGGCCATCAGCCGGTCGTGGGCGAGCTGCACCGCGGGCGTCCCGATGGATGCGTATTCGACGAAGCACGCGTGGTAGTGGGCGGGGTACTCGGCCTGGGTCTCGCACATTGCACGGGCGGCGGCCCAGACCCGCTCTGGCCAGGAGTCTTGGGCAAAGTAGGCGCGGACGCTGGTGGTCATCATCAGCTCGAATGTGTGCTCCAGCATCGCGAGCGCGGCGTTCTGCTTGTCGTGGAAGTGCTCGTAGAACACGCTGCGTGAGAGCGAGGCGGAGCTGACGATGTCCGCGACCCCCATCTGCGCGTAGCCGGGCTCGGAGCAGCATTGCGCGCAGGCGAAGAGGATTCGCTCGCGCTGGTTGCGGGAGCGGTCGCTGGCGCTCGTGCCGTGGCTGCCCAGGCGCACGGGTGGGGGCGGCATGGCGGGTATGAGCCGGATGCGCGGCAGCCCGCCTTGCTCGCCGAGCGTCTGGAAGGCGTGCGCGTGAGGGTGAGCGTCGGCTGTCGCGTAGGCGTCGAGCCAGGCCAGCACCCCGTCGGTGAGCTCGTGTACGCCGCTCGCGCCGCGGCGCAACCGATACGCGAGCAGACGAAATATCGTGCCGATCGCGGCGGTGGGAGGGAGGTCAAACCCGCCGGCGTCCTTCGATTGGCTTTGGAGGCGACTCTCGACGAGCCCCGCGATCCGATCGATCAGCGCGTCGCGGAGGTCCATCGCGCGTGCCCCGCCGGCGAGTGACTCGCCGAACAGCACGCGCGCCGGCGCCTCTCGCTGATCGGCGAAGTCCAGCAGCGCCCGTGCTGCCGCCTGGGGCGCGTCGGCCGGCGCGGCGCTGTCCACGGCGCTGCGCACTTCCCGGAACAGCTCGTCTGTGAGGACGGAGAGCAGCGCCCCGAGGCAGTCCTCGATGTCGCCGAACTGCGCGTAGAAGGTCGAGCGCGAGGAGCCGGCCTGCGAGATCACGTCCTTGACCGTGCTCTGCGGATATCCCCTGCGCGCGACGACGCCGATCATCGCCTCCAAGAGCCGCTGGCGCGGCCCCGAGTCAAGCTGCCCCTCCGAGTGCAGCGTCGTTGGCACCTGCTGCGCCTTGGAGCGCAAAGACGCACGGCTGATCGGCTTGTCCACCACGGAGCCACCACCCTAGCCGGACGCGCGGGCCAAGAACCCCCGTGATGCCCGGTGACCGGAGCAGATGCCAAACCGGCGCATCAACACGTAATTCCGTGAGCACGGCTTCCGCTCGCCGAACGGCCCTTCGCGGGGCCAACTCTCAGACAGAGTGTCCACCGGACTCTAGACGACCCGGTCGGCTGAAGGGCAGCAGGCATTTTGGCCAAGCCAGCGCGACGCAAGGGTCGAATTGCTCCCACCATCTCCACGCGGCCGATACCGCTCCGCTCGACGCGCGCGGAAAAAATGCCTCGATCTGGTACGTCGATGTTCGCTAAAGCTCCCATGCTCCGGATATGGCCTTCAATTGACGGATGCTGGCCGGACCTGCTTGTATACCACCGCGTGCTGATCCGGAAACCCGAAGACGTCGAATATCGCGGCGCGCCACGCGACGATCTGCCTTCGCCCGCGATGCTGCGGCTCCGGCTCGGGCCGCGGAGTGAGATCGCCGCCGCGCTGGCCGCGTGCGACGGCGCAACCGGGCTGCGGAGCGACCCCGGGGTGTCGGCGTGAGCGCCTCGTCCCTTGCGATCAGCCGCGGTTCGGCGCTCGGTCGGACCGAGCTGCGTGACGACCCAGCCTCGTTGACCGCCCCTGCGGCCGGCGCCCCCGCTCGGCTGCGGCTGCTGCCCCCGTCGCGGGATCAGCAGATCCTCGCCTTGCGGGCCGAGGGCCGCTCGCTTGCCGAGATCGGTCGGCGCTTCGGCGTGACGCGCCAGCGCGTGGACCAGATCATCAGCCGGGCTGGCGCGGCGGGCATGCGCGAGGCGATCGAGGCCCGGCGCGCCGATGCGAGGCGGGAGCGGGCCGAGCTACACGCCGGGCGGGCGGCGGAGCAGTGGGAAGAGATCCGTGAGCTCTACCGGCAGGGAGTGGATCCGCAGTGGATCGCGTGGGAGCTGGAGCTCAACGGCTCGGCGGTCAAGGCCCTGATCAAGCGGCGGCGCAGCGACGCGGACCGCACCGCGCGGGCGAAGGCGCTGCCGGGGGTGAGCGAGCCGCGGTTCTCTGAACGGGAGCTGACGGACGGGGTGCGGCTGGTCGCCGAGCGACTGGGTCGCGCCCCGACGGGAGGGGAGTACGACCGGCTCGCACAGGAGCTGGGTCTGGCGTGCATGACGACGGTGTACATGCGCTTCGGCGGGTGGCGCAAGGCGCTCGTCGCCGCTGGGCTCGAGGGCGTTCCGGCGTCTCGCGCGTACGCGACCCGGTGGCACGTCGCTGCGTGCCAGCGGGCGCTCGAATCGGTCGCCGACCAGCTTGGCGACCCGCCCCGCTATCAGCGGTATGCGCAGCTCGCCTCCGAGCGCGACGACCTGCCTTCGGCCGCGACGCTGCGGGTGAGGCTCGGACTGTGGTCGAGCATCGCCGCTCTGCTGATGGAGCAGAAGGCGCGAAACGGCGACCGGCCGACCGAGTCGCCGGAGTTGCCCACGGCCAACAGCCGCGTGTCGGCCGAGTTGATCGCCCGGCCGAGCACGAACTGCCACCAGCCGCTTGACACGGTCCCGACGCCCAACGGCACGCCGAACGGGACGGATGACGGCAAAGCGGACCGGCTGCCTTCGCAGCTCGGAGTCCGTGCGCTTCAGTATCTGGCCGAGCATCCGGGATCCGGCGGCGGGGCCGTTAAGCGTGGGCTCGACATCCGCCACGACTCCCAGGCGTGGGGGCTTCTTATGCGCCTCGAGCGCGACGGTCTGCTGGTCAAGCAGCGCAACGCTTCAGCATGCGCCTGGGCGCTTACTGAGCGCGGCGAGAGCGTTCTACGAAGCCTCCCGGAGGGCGTCTATGCCTAGCCGTCCGTGGGCCGGCGGCGGGCCGGCCCCTATCAGCGCCGTCGCCGGGCCAGACGTCACCGGCGTCGTTCCCGCCAGCTGCAGCGCCATCTCCGGTCGGAACCTCCGCCAGGCTGTGCGATGAGTCAGTCGCGGGCAAACGCTCGTCGCACACGGCGCAGGCCCGCGCTCTGGCGTGTGATCGACGGCCGCAACGGCGCTAAGACCCGCTGCCAGGTGCGCCCGAAGGTGGCGGCGTCCCGGCGCCGCGGGCACGCGGAAGGGCTCGTGCGCTTCGCTGTCCGCCGCCGCGCATGCAACCCACGCGGCCGCCTGAGGCTCGGCGCCTGATGCGAGCCGATCGCGCACTCCTCACCGATGGTCGCCCGATCACGGGCATGGCCCGCGCGGCCGCGGGCGAGCGCGCCCCCGACTCGCCCGCGGCCGCCGCTTGCGCCGCGCTCGCGCGAGGAGGCCGCGAGACCCGGCGCCGGGACGTCAGGGGAGTCAGTACGAGCGGGCGGCCGCGGGTGATTCCCTCCTCGCGGCTGGGTTTAGTGGCGTTGGGTTCAGGGCTCGCGCGGGAGCGCGAGCGGGGGAGGCGTACGTCCGCTCAGCGGATCAGCTCGACCGTGACGCCGAGGCGCAGCGCCATCACCGGGCGCCCGGTCGTCAGGGGAGTCTGCGATACGAGCGGGTGGCCGCGGGTGATTCCCTCCTCGCGGCTGGGGACGGCCCCACCGGCCACGGAGCGGGTCGTTCTTGGTGGCGGGTCTGGCGCAGCGGCCCCTCTCTCAGGCGCGTTTAGCGCCGCCCGCCACGCCCTCACCGCCTTTCGGATCCCGCCTCTGACCCGCCGCCAGGCCGGTAGGGGAGTTCCCCTCCCACCCCGAGCTTCCCGTGAACCCCTTCTCTGATCAAGGAGCCCCGCACGTGACCAGCCGCTCCCGTCTTGCAAGCGCCGTCCGCCAGCTGCTCCGCACGCTCGCGGCGGCGCTCGCGCTTGCGCCCGGCGGGAGTGGAGCGCCTTCAGGCGGCCTCCGCGCCGAGGGCGGCCAGGCCCGCGCGCGGGTCTTCCGCTCCCATCGCGGTCGCGGCTCCCGGGATGGTCGTGCCCTTTTTGAAGGGTTGCTGCTCGCGCAGGCGCGAGCAGCAACGGGTTTCGTCACGGTCGTTGACTGTCTGCGCGGGCGCAGACTCGTCGTGGTGTGCGTCGCGGCTGGTGTGCTTGGTTTCGCGGCCGCGCCCGCGCAGGCGAGCTTTACGCAGACCGGGAGTTTCGGCAGCCCGGGCTCGGGCAACGGGCAGTTCAGCCAGCCATTCGGGGTTGCGGTCGATCAGGCGACGGGCGATGTGTATGTGGCCGATGACGGCAACAACCGGGTCGAGGTGTTCAGCTCCTCGGGCACGTATCTCTCGCAGTTCACGGTGACGGGCGCGGCGGGTGTGGCGGTCGATCAGTCGACGGGTGACGTGTACGTGAGCGACATCGCCGACAACGTCGTCGATAAGTTCACCTCGTCGGGCACGCTGATCTCGACGTTCGGCAGCTCGGGCTCGGGCAACGGCCAGTTCCAGACGCCGATCGCGCTCGCGGTCGACCCGACCAGCGGCGATGTGTACGTGGCCGACCGCGGCAACGGCCGGGTGGAGAAGTTCGACTCCTCGGGCACGTACCTCTCGCAGATCACCGCCGATCTGAGCAGCCCTTGGAGCGTCGCGGTCGACTCGGCGGGCAACCTGTATGTCGCCGACACCGGCGACGGCGAGGTGCAGAAGTTCGACTCCTCGGGCACGTTCGTCTCGACACTCGAGTCGGGCTTCCCGAACGCGGTGGCGGTCGACGGCTCAGACGACGTGTTCGTGGTCGACCGCGTGAGCGGGATGCTCGAGTTCGACTCGGCGGGTACGCAGGTCGACAGCTTCGGCCCAGCGCCGAGTGTCTCTGCTGGGATGGCGTTCGGTGACACCGCCGGAGTGCTGTACGCCAGCGACGAGAACGCCGACGTGGTCGACATGTACGGCCAGATCGTCGCCACGGCCCCCTCGGTCGACGGCGAATCGTCCTCGGGGGTCACGCCGGTCGCAGCGACGCTCAATGCGCGGGTCAACCCCAATTTCGCCGATACGACCTGCGAGTTCGAGTACGTCTCAGCAGCCGCCTACAACCCGTCCGCGAGCGATCCGTATAGCTCGGGGCAGACCGCCACCTGCTCGCCGGCGGATCTCGGCTCGGGGTCCAGCGACGTCGCCGCGAGCGCCAACCTGAGCAACCTCACGCCGTCCACGACGTATCACTGGCGGGTGGTAGCGACCAACTCGGTCAACACGACCAACGGCACCGATCAGACGTTCACGACGCTGCCGCCGGTGTCGATCGACCAGATCGCCGCGAGCGCGGTCGGGCCAACCGACGCGACGCTGGTCGCGCAATTGAACCCAAACGGCGCCGACACCACCTACCAGTTCGAGTACGGCACCGCCGACTGTGCGAGCAATCCGTGCACGAGCGTGCCGGTGCCCGACGCCGACATCGGCTCGGGCACGGCCGGCGTGGCCGTCAGCCAGAGCCTGAGCGGACTCTCCCAAAGCACCACGTACCACTACCTGGTGGTTGCGACCAACAGCTACGGCACCTCGAAGAGCGCCGATCACACGTTCACGACGTTCGCGCCGGTCGCCCCGTTCTCGCTGCCCGACGGCCGCGCGTACGAGATGGTCTCGCCGGTCGACAAGCAGGACGGGGGGGTCGGCGGCCTGGGCGGGCCGACCGGCATCCAGCCGTTCCAGAGCGCGCCCGACGGGAATGCATTCGTCTACGACGGCGACTCGTCCTCGGCCGGGAACGGTATCCCGGGCGCGAACGAGTACCTCGCGCGGCGCGGTCAGGGAGGCTGGAGCGCGACCGACATCAGCCCGGTTGCCGTGGCGCCAACCGTCGTTGCGTTCTCGAGCGACCTCTCGCAGGCTGTGGTGCAGGCGGACAGCTCGCTGGCGGCGTCCGCCCCCCAGGGCTACCCCGAGATCTACCTGCGCGACAACGCGACCGGGGCGTACACGCCGCTGAACGCGACCACGCCGCCGAACCAGTCGACGTCCGACTTCCAGATCCTCTTGCAGGGCGCATCGCCGGACCTCAGCCACGTCATGTTCGTCGCCAACGACGCGCTGACCCAGGCGACCGCGAGCGCGCCGGCGGCGCAGAACCCGGGCGCCAGCGACTACAACCTGTACGAGTGGACGGGCGGGCAGCTGCGGCTCGTGAACGTCCTGCCGGGCAACACCGCCACGGATCCGAACGCGGTGCTCGGCTCGGGCATCGCCGCCCCTGGGGGGGTCAGCAACGCGGTCTCCTCCGACGGGTCGATGATCTTCTTCACCGACCTCGACAACGGCAACCTGTACGTACGCGAGAACGGCACCACGACCGTGCAGGTCGACTCCGCCGTCGGCGGTGGCGGTCAGTTCTGGACCGCTAGTACGGACGGCTCAAAGGCGCTGTTCACAAAGGGGGGTGACCTGTACGAGTACGACACGACCACCGCCACCACGACCGATCTCGCGCCGAGCGGGCAGGTGCAGGGCGTGGTCGGCGCCAGCTCCGACGCCTCCTACGTGTACTTCGTCGCGCAGGCTGTGCTCGCGAGCGGGGCGACCCTGGGCCAGGACAACCTGTACCTGACCGACGGCGGTAAGACGACGTTCATCGCGACCCTCTCCCCGCTCGATAACAACCAGCAAGGGTTACGCGGCGGTGGCCTCGGCGATTGGGAGGCGAGCCCTGACGTGAGCACCGCCCAGGTCACTGCGGACGGGCTGCACCTAGCGTTCGTTTCGCACAACAGCCTGACTGGCTATGACAACATCGACGGGAACCCCGACAGCTACACGTACGGCACCCCCGACAGCGAGGTCTATCTGTACGACGCCTCTTCGGGGCAGCTGACCTGCGCGTCGTGCAACCCGTCGGGCGCATTGCCGATCGGCTACTCGACCTTGCAGCCGGAGGAGATCGGTACCCAGCAGCCGAATTGGCTGACCGACGACGGCAGCCGTCTGTTCTTCGACAGCTACGACGCGCTCGTGCCGCAGGACACGAACGGGTCCGACAGC
This sequence comes from uncultured Solirubrobacterales bacterium, assembly GCA_963704385.1. Taxonomy (GTDB): domain Bacteria; phylum Actinomycetota; class Thermoleophilia; order Solirubrobacterales; family Solirubrobacteraceae; genus Palsa-465. The sequence continues at coordinate 268,955 of OY969904.1, read as the reverse complement.
AAGACCTACGGCTTGGACGTATACGAGTGGGAGGCCGACGGCACAGGCAGTCCGCGAGACCGCGGGCGGTTGCGTGTACCTGATTTCGAGCGGCACGAGCGACGCAAACTCCTACTTCGACGGCGCCAGCCCTTCCGGCAACGACGTGTTCTTCACCACCTACGCGCAACTGGTGCCGCAGGACACCGACCAACAGACAGACGTCTACGACGCCCGGGTCGGCGGCGGCTTCCCGTACACGCCGCCGCCGCCGCCGTGCACGGGCGACGTGTGCAAGGGGCCGATCAGCGCCCCACCAGCGCCACCGACCGCGGCGAGCATCACGTTCTCTGGTCCCGGCGACAGCTCGCCGGGCGCGCCGAGCCCGAAGGTCAGGATCCTCAGCAGGACCGTCCATGGCTCGACGTTCTTCTTGCGCGTGCGGGTGCCGGCCAGCGGGCGGATCACGATCACCGGCACGGGCATCAGACGCGTCAGCCGGTCCGTCGCCAAGGCCGGCACCTATCGCCTGCGAGTCGCGCTCACGGCGAACACGCGACGGCGGCTGCGAAAGCACAAGCTCAAGCTGAAGCTGCGGGTCGGCTACCAGCCTGCGGCCGGGCGGGCGCAGGCCGCGAGCGTGGGGCTGACGGTCGAGCCGGCGCTCCGTCACGGGCGTCGCGAGCACGCCCGCCGAGCCACCCGCAACCGAGGAGGTCCGAGGTGACCGTCCTGAGTGCGTCGCTTCGCACGCGCGTGCGGCTGGCCGCGGCGCTCGCCGCCGCGCTCGGCGTGTGGCTCGCGCTCGCCGTCTCGCCGGCGTTGGCAGCGATCGGACATGGCTACCTGTGCCAGATCACGGGCACGAGCCCCGGGTCCTCCAGCGAGTGCAGCGCGCCTGGCAGCGCGGCGCCGGGCGGCCTTGTGAACCCCTACGGGGCCACGATCAGCAACGGCAACCTTTGGGTCGCCGATCCCGGCAACGCGGCCGTCGATGAGTTCGACTCGACCGGCGGGTTTGTCTCCCAGCAGACCGGCGCCGGGAACTTCAGCGCCGGCAATGTGCGCAGCGTCGCGGTCAACGACTCCACGCAATACCTGTACGTCGCCGACTCGGGCCCGGACGCCGTCGACGTGTTCGACAATACTGGCGCGTTCGTCACCCAGTGGAACGGGTCGACGACCCCGAGCGCGTCGTTCGGCGGCGGCTACGTCTACGCGGCGGACGACAACTCTTCCGGCCCCTCGTCGGGGGACGTGTACGTGACCGACGACAGCCACGAGGTGATCGACAAGCTGAGCGGGGGAACCACCGGCGGAAGCCAGCCAACTCCGGTCGCGTTCACCGGCTCCGCCTCGTATATCTCGGGCTCGCAGATTACGGGCGCCCCGAGCGGCTCGTTCGGCAACCTGCAGGGGATCACGGTCGACTCGAGCGGCGACATCTACGCGGTCGATCAAGGCAACGAGGTCGTCGACGAGTTCGACCAGACCGGCACGTTCGTCCAGCAGTTCACAGGCGGGGGCACCCCGAGCGGCTCCTTCGGCAACATCGTGGGCGTCGGCGTCGACAACGCGACGGGCGACGTCTACATCGTCGACTCAGCCGACAACGCGGTTGACGAGTTCTCGAGCACCGGCACATTCCTCGGCCAGTTGACCGGCGCCGACACGCCGGCGGGCGCGTTCAACGGCCCGCACGGGGTCGCGGTCGACTCAAGCGGCGACGTGTACGTCACCGACGGCAGCAACCACGTGGTCGACAAGTTCGGGCCAGGCCTGGTCCTGCCCGCCGTCACCACCGGCCAGGTGTCGACCGTGACAAAGACGAGCGCGACCCTGAGCGGGACCGTCAACCCGAACGGCACGACGCCGACGCAGTGCGACTTCGAGTACGTCGACAACGCCGACTACAACCCATCGGCCGCGGACCCCTACAGCGCCGGGAGCACTGCTCAGTGCGCGCAGAGCCCCGGCTCGGGAACCAGCGCCGCGGCGGTCAGCGCCGCCGTCACCGGCCTTCAGCCCGGCACGCTCTACCACTTCCGCTTGGAGGCGGGCAACGCCGGCGGCTCGGCCGCCGGCGCAGACGCGACGTTCGTGACGGTGGCGCCCGGCTTCGGGTTTGAGAGCTTCACCGGCTCCGCGATCAACCAGGACGGCTCGCTCGATACGCAGGCGGGCTCTCACCCCTACGAGCTGATCACCACCTTCGCGATGAACACCACCAGCGACGCCAACGGGTTCGTCCTACCCGACGAGGATCTCAAGGATCTGCACGTCAACCTGCCCGCCGGGCTGATCGGCAACCCGCAGGCGCTCCCGCAGTGCGACCGCACCGACTACGACGGCGCGCTCGCAGGGAACGGCAGCGCCGTGTGCCCTACCGACACGGAGGTCGGGATCCTCAACATCCAGCTCGGCGTGACCGGGGAGCTGGTCGAGTCGGTGCCGATCTTCAACCTCGTGCCCCCGCCGGGCATCCCCGCCGAGCTCGGCGGGAACTTCGAAGGCGTGAGGGTGTTCCTCGACGCGAGCGTGCGGACGGGGTCTGACTACGGGATCACGATCAACATCGACAACGCCGATGAAGAGAACCACATCGCCGCCGCGCAGCTGACGATCTGGGGCGTGCCCGCCGACCCAGGCCACGACGACCAGCGCTGCGATGGCCCCGAGCCGGCTTCCCCCGGTGTCACCGACCAGGCAGGCTGTGCCGGCGGCGGGATCGGAGCCCCGAACTCCTTCGGCGCTCCGGTCCAGCCGTTCCTGACGTTGCCGACCTCGTGCGGAGGGTCGCTGCCGGCGGTGGTCAGCGCCGACAGCTGGCAGAACCCAGGCACCTCCGTCTCTGACAGCTTCGACTTCCTGCAGCCGAGCTCCGGCAGCCCGCAAGATCTGGCCGGCTGCTACAAGCTCGACTTCAGCCCGTCGATCACTGTGCAGCCGGGCACGAGCCTTGCGGACTCGCCGTCGGCGCTGTCGGTCGACGTGCACGTCCCCCAGCCCGACAACACCAACTACACCTACAACGGGGCGGTGCCGATCGGGATCAACTACGACTCGAGCTTTGCCGAGGCGAACCTCGACGACACGACGGTGACGCTGCCGACCGGGGTCTCGTTGAATCCGTCGGCGGCGAATGGGCTCGCGGCGTGCACGCCCGCGGAGATCGGGCTCGATAACGCGAATGAGCCTACGTGTCCGGACGCGTCGAAGATCGGCTCGGTGGAGGTCGACACGCCGCTGCTCTCGGTCCCGCTGAGCGGCGGGATCTACATCGCCCAGCAGACGCAGAACCCGTTCGGGTCGCTGCTGGCGATCTACCTGACCGCCGAGGCCGACGGCGTGCTGATCAAGCTCGCCGGGCACGTCGTGCCCGACCCGGTGACGGGCCAGCTGACGACGACGTTCTCTAACAACCCGCAGGTACCCTTCACCGACTTCAAGCTCGACTTCTTCGGCGGCCCCAACGGCGTACTCGCGACCCCGGACGCGTGCGGGACGTACACGACGACGAGTTCGCTGTCGCCGTGGAGCGGCAACCCCGCCTCGACCCCGAGCGACTCGTTCACGATCAGCTCAGGTTGCGTGGGCGGGTTCGCGCCGACGTTCACGGCAGGGACGCAAAACCCGCAGGCGGGGGCCATCGCTCCGTTTCTGCTCTCGTTCTCGCGCTCAGACACCGACGAGGAGCTCTCGGGACTGTCGGTCACGCTACCGCCGGGGATGCTGGCGAAGCTGGCGGGGGTGGCGGAGTGCTCGGACGCCGAGCTGGCCGCGGCCGCAGCGAGTTCAGGGGCGGCGGAGCAGTCGTCGCCGAGCTGTCCGGCGGGCTCGCTGGTGGGGACCGCGGAGACTGGGGCGGGTGCCGGTCCGGATCCGTTCTTCCTACCCGGCAGCGTGTACTTGACCGGCCCATACAAGGGCGCACCGTACGGGCTTGCCGTCGTCGTGCCCGCCTTGGCTGGCCCGTATGACCTCGGGACGGTCGTCGTTCGCCAGGCGCTGTTCATCGATCCTACGACGGCGCAGGTGACCGCTGTCTCCGATCCGTTCCCGACGATCCTGCAGGGCATCCCGCTGCGGATCCGCCGCATCGACGTGGACCTCAACCGGCCCGACTTCACCGTCAACCCGACCTCGTGCGATCCGATGAGCGTTACCGGCACGCTCACCTCCGCCGTCGGCATGCCCGAGCCGGTGTCCTCGCGCTTCCAGGTCGGCGGCTGCCAGGAGCTCGGGTTCTCCCCAAAGCTGAAGATCGCGCTGACCGGCAAGGGCAAGACCAAGAGCGGTGATCACCCAACCCTGACGGCGACGGTGACGCAGGGCTCCGGCCAGGCGAACATCCACACCACCGCCGTCACGCTGCCGCTGTCGCTGGCGCTTGACCCGAACAACAGCGATCACGTGTGCCCCTACGCGACCGCGCAGGCGGTGCATGGCGGGGCGGTCGGCTGTCCGGCGAGCACTATCGTGGGGACGGCGACCGCTGTGACCCCGCTGCTGTCGCAGCCGTTGACGGGGAATGTCTACCTCGTGCAGGGAATCCGCTTCAACGCTCAGGGGCAGCAGATCCGGACGCTGCCGAGCCTGCTGATCCCGCTCCGGGGGCAGATCGCGCTGGACCTGCGCGCGCAGACGTCGGTCAACGCCGGCGAAGCGCTGGTGACCACCTTCTCGACGATTCCGGACGCCGCGATTTCCAAGTTCACCCTCGACATCACCGGCGGCCCCAAGGGGCTGCTGGTGATCACCGGCCGTGGCAAGAGCATCTGCACCAAGACCCAGACCGCGACCGCCGCGCTAGGCGCCCAATCAGGCAAGACCGAGAGCCTGTCGGTGAACATGAGCAAGGCCGCATGCGCGAAAGCGAAGAAGGCAAAGAAACACGCGAAAAAGTCGAAGAAGTCCAAGAAGCACGCCGTGCTGAGGACGGTGGACGCCTTCGCCTGGCGGCCGCTGGCCTCGTAGGCGGATGGCGCGTCACAAGTAATGAGCCGGTGCATGGCGTGCTCGAAGCTGCTCACTGTCTGCCAGCATGCGATTGGCTTGGTGGGAGCGGCGGCGGTGGGTGCGGCCACGTGGGAGGCGGTACGCCCGTTTGTCCGCGCCGCCTCGGCCGCCCGCCGACTCGCTCCGCACCAGCGGTCCCGGGCGCGGGTGCGAACGCAGGAGCAGGCCCGACCGGATCGCTACCACGCGAGCGTGCGAACGACGGGGAAGCACCACCCCCGCTGTGGAGCGCGATCGCACCACCTTCCCTAGCGTGCGCCATCCGTGGCGCCCACCCGGGCGGGCCCACGGCACCGCCTCCAGATGCACGCCGCGATTCGGGCAGCGCAGCCGCCGCAGACAGCACTCGGTCACGGCTGCAGGCGGCGCGCTCGCGCGCGATCAGAAGTTTTCGTGTCAAACCGCGTGCTGGCGCGCTTAGGGCTCAGATGGCTCTTCCAGACAGCGCCCCTGGGCTCGATGTTGCCCGCCGCAGGCGATTGCGCCTGGTCAAAGCCGACCACGGCGCGCTCACTGCGGACGAGCTGGGTGCGGCGCTGATCGAGATGCGTGCGCAGCTGATCGCAGAGCAACACCGCGCTTTCCCGGTGCTGTCGGTCGAGGACCTCGAAGACCTCTACGGCGAGGCCAGCGTGGACGCGCTCAGGGGCCGGTTCGCCGATGCCGGCGCGCTGCGCTCATACGTGCGCACCTACCTCAGGCACCGTGCGATCACGCTGAAGCGCTCTCCCCGCATCGCCCGGGACGCCGGCACGATCGGCGAGCACCATCAAGACCGCGGCATCGATCCGTGCGAGCGGGTGATCGAGCGCGAGCTGGTGGCGGTCCTCCACGAGTTCCTGGCCGAGCAGAGCGAGCACGACCGAACGGTCGTGTGGCTGTTGGCTGGCGGGCAGCGCCCCGCCCAGATCGCCGGGGCCCTCCGGATACCACGAGCGCAGGCGACCGCCGATTGCAAGCGGCTTCGCTCGAGCCTCGAGCGGTTTGTCGCCTTGCAGACCCGGCCGGCGGCGATCTGCGCACGACGGCGCGAGGACGTGCTCAGCTGGCAGCAGACGGGGCGGATGCCGCTCGCGCTGCGCTGGCATCTGCGCTGGCACCACGGCTGCGCGCTAGCCGTCCGCGACGCGCGCGAGGCGGTGGAGCACGCGCTGGTGCCGCTGCTGCCGGCGGCGGCCGCGCTCCCGCACGTCGGCCTGATGGCGCGCGCGTGGCAGGCGCTCGTGACCAACCGGGTGACGAGCGCGGCGCACGACGGCCTCGCGCGTGTCAGGCGGCTGGCCCCGGCCGGGGGCGGGTCGGCCGCGGCGGGGGCGGGGGCGATCAAGGCGGTGGCGATCATCGGCGCCGGCGTGGCGGCGGTGCACGCGGTCACCGCTTCGCCGAGCCATCCCCACCACGACGCCCGGCCGCGGATCGTCGCCCACGCCGCCGGCGACACCACGACAGCCCCTGTAGTTACCACCCCGGTCGTCTCGACGCCGGCGCCGGTGCCTCCGACGACGACGTCAACGATGTCGACAACCTCGACCACGACGACGGCTGCGGCGCCGGTCGCGCCGGATGGCGGCGCGAGCACCCCACCGTCGACCGTCGGCTACAGCTCGACGACGACAACGACCGCAGCGCAGCAGACCGAGTCTCCGGTGAGCCCGAGCGGCGAGAGCTCGAGCGCCAGCTCGCCTGGCGCCGGCGGTGGCGGCGGGACGGGGTCAAGCTTAGGGGCCGGCAGCACGCCGCCATAGCCCCTCTCCGAAAGGACGCCCTCGATGAGATCACTTCCCTTCCGGCGCCGCGCCCCCGCCGCCCGCCGCGCCGCGCCCAGACCCGTGCGCACCTCCCTGACGCTCGCCCTCGCGCTCGGCATCGCCCTCGGCGCCGGCGGCCTCGCACTCGCCGACATCACGACCTCGTCCAGCGGTGTCCCCAGCGGCACCGTGCTCACCTGCGCGGGCAACGGTGGCGCGCTCCGCTATGTCCGCCACCGAGGGTGCCGACGCGGCGAACGCAAGCTGGTGCTGGCAGATAGTGCACCGCTGATCGCGACGGAGACGAGCGGCGGCGTTCCTCAGACAGAGTCGCCGGGTGTTGAGTTGTCGGGGACTCCGACGGCTGGTGAGTTCGAGCTACAGGTCTCATCGACGACGGTGCGCGACGTGCGGAAGTGCGCCTATATCGCCACTCCGTCCGTTCCTGTGCAGGATGGGCAGATCACCAACCAGGTCGATGTCGTTGCGGCGCCGCTCGATGCACATCACGTGCTGTTTCGCGAGTTCGACGGAACCGGGGCTGTCAGATCGGATGGGATCTCGATCGAGGTCTATTGCCCGTAGAGGCGCTCGCAGCACGGACGGTCGAGGGCGCTGACCTGTGAGCCAGATCGTTTGCACCTGTGATCGAGAGGTCCGGCGGTAATGGGCAGCCGAAATGGCCGGCGTCGTGCCATGGCCGCTTTGATCGCCTGGGCGGTGCTTGGTGTCGTCTTGCCCCAGGCAGCGAACGCTGGCAGCTACACGGTTTCGGTGTGCGGGAGTGGTGGTTGGGCTGCGATGCCCTACGGCGCCAATGATTACGTGAACATCGCGGATAACCAGGTCTGCCAGGGGATAAACGCCAAGAACTATGGGCTGCAGGTTTGGTCAACGGGTACCTCTACCCCCGGAGCCCATGCGGGTGGCTACTGGTTTTCGGCTCCACAAGGCACCGATGTCACCTCGCTGACCTACGAGGGCGACTTCTCGATGTGGGACGGGTGGACCGCTCACTGGGCCACCAGTGAGGACGGGTCCGGCGATGTTGCAGACCCTTGCGAGCCCTATGGGACAGACTGCAACCAGGGTTATTTGTACCTGCGCGATAACCCCGAGGTGGCCAGCGGGCTCGATACAAACCTGATCGGTTTCGCCATCTGGTGTCACCCTTCCACGTCCTCGTGCCCGGGATACGACTCGAGGTCGGACTTTGGTCCCGCCGGCTCAGCGAATGTGTACTGGGCGCAGATCACCGTCAACGACCCGAACCCACCCGGCCTGTCCGAAACCGGGAATCTATGGTCGGCGGGGGGCCAATGGATCTCCGGCGCCGCCGAGCCGGCGGGCTACTGGTCGGTCGGCTACGGGGCCTCGGACCCGGCGGGCCCATGTGCCTTGCAGGCAGTGATCGTCAACAGCGCCGGGGCGACGGTGCAGTCGGACACCTCGAACAATGTGTCTCCTGATTACACGCAGGCGGCGCCGTGCGGGGCGAGCGGCCGGGGAACCTACTGGTGGTCGCCGAACATCGCGGCGCTGCCCAACGGGACCTACTCCCTCCACGTGCAGGCGGACAACCCGGCGGGAATGTGGAGCGACCAGGCGGTCACCCTCAACGTCGACAACCAGCCGCCGCCGCCGGTGACCAGCCTGCGCGCGAGCCTCGGCGGCGATGGGGCCCTCGGGCTGGTCCTCGAGCCCCGACTTCACACTGAGCTGGACCGGGCAGCCGGACTATCCGGGGCCGCAATCGCCGATCAGCACAACGAATGTGAGCGTCGCGGGCGTGAGCTCTTCTCAGCAGAGCGCGAGCCAGACGACCGCGAACGTGGCGGTCGGCTCGTCGGCGGGCGGGCATTCGGCGTCGGTGTGGGAGCAGGACCAGGCGGGCAACCAGGCGAGCCCGCAGTCGGTCGCTCTGTACTACGACCCGAGCAAGCCCTCGGCGCCGTCGTTCGGCCCGGCGCGCGCTACGTGGATCGGCGCGAGCGGCGCGCAGTTGCCCGAGACGCTGAGCGCGACAGCGGGCGGCCCGTCGGGCGTGTACGGCTACTCCGTGTCGGTCGACGGCACACCGTCGACCAGCTGGCACAGCGCGAACGTCAAGGCCGACGGTGGCGGCAACGCCAGCTTCTCGATCTCGAGCCTGACCGACGGGGTGTACCAGCTGTGCGCGGTCGCGTTCTCAGGCGCCGGGGTGGCGGGTCCGCAGGCGTGCACGACGATCCGGATCGACCGCCAGCCGCCGACGACGACGATCACCTCGGACACGCCGCAGTCCCAGACGGCGTGGGTCAACCATCCCGTCACCTTGACGGTGAGCTGCGCCGATCAGCCGGGGCTGTCGGGGTGTCAGTCGGTCAGCTATCAGCTCGACGGCGGCGCGGTGACGACGGAGACGGGAAGCTCGGCGTCGGTGGTCGTGTCCGGGTCGGGGGCGCACACCCTGCGGGCATGGGCGGCGGATAACGCGGGCAACGTCGCCCAGGCGATCTCGGAGCAGGCGCTGGTCGACGTGAGCGCGCCGCAGGGCTACTTCGAGCCCCAGCAGCCGAGCGATCCCCAAGAGCTGGCCGTGGCGGTCGCCGACCCGTACTCGGGGGTCGCCGGCGGGCAGATCCAGCTTCAGATCAACGGCGGCTGGACGGCGCTTCAGACCAGCTACGGCGACGGACAGCTGACGGCGATCGCCTCTGACGATCAGCTGCCGAAGGGGAGCTGGGCGGTCCGCGCGATCGTCTGGAACGCGGTCGGAAACCAGGCGGTGATCACCAGCTACGCCGACGGCGTCGCGGTCACCCATCAGGTTCCCGCCCGTGTGCAGACCACTCTCCGGGTCGGCCGGACGCTGATCGCCACCAGGTCGTGTGCCGCGCACATCTCGAAGGTAAAACCGCACCGCGTCCACGGCCACCTGGCCCGAAACCAGCGTCCCGTGGCCCGACTGACTCGAGCATGCCGCACAAAACTCGTCCCGGCGCGCACTGCGAACGTGCGGCTGCCGGCGCCGCGGGGCCTCGTGGTCCACGGCCAGCTCGAGCTCGCCTCCGGCCAGCCGGTCTCAGACCAGCGCGTACAGGTCAGCTTCCAGGCGGTCGGCTGGACCGAACAGCAGCTCGGCGCGACGACCACCGACGGGCACGGCCGCTTCGGCTATACGCTGCCGCCCGGCGCTTCGGGCACGGTCACGTTCACGTTCCCCGGAAGCGATCAGCTGGGCGACGCACACACCCGGATCACGACCGAGGTGAGGGGCGAAGTCCTCGCTCGCGTTGCCAACCGACTCAACGTGGGAGTCCTGCGAGTCTCCGGCCGCCTGGTCGGCGGCTACGTGCCGCAGGGCGGCGTGCAGATCCAGCCGGAGTACATCGAGCTCGGCCAGCCGACGCTGGCCTGGGCGCCGTTCGGCGCGCCGATCTACACCGATCGCCGCGGCCGCTGGGCGCGCGATATCCCGATCTCCCCCGCGGCCGCCGGGCACACCTACCTGCTGCGGTTCGGCGTCAACCGCCAATCCGGATGGCCGTTCGGCGCGACCGTCAGCCGCGTGTTCAGGCGCAGGCTGTAGGCGGCACGCATGGCACAGCAGCAGCGACATTCTCCGATCGCCGGCGGCCGGACGCCGGGCCGTTTGCCGCCAGGCGGACCCTTCCGGTCGGTTCGCGCCGTCGCTTCGATCGTATGAAGGGATGTCGGAGTGATCTGCGAAAGTGACCGCGATGGTGGCCCCGAATGTGCGCGGGGAGGTGTATCGCGCGTATTGGTCCTTCGCAGCTGAGCGTCAGCGCGTCTTCGATGCCCGGCTTGCGGGCGAGGCCGCGCCATGGACCGACGATCCCATTCTCCGTGACCACCGGTTCTGCAACGTGTTTCGAGCCACCGATCGGGTGTCCCAGCACCTCATTCAGCACGCTGCGTACGGCGACCCGTCTGCAGACGCGGACGACCTCTTTCTGCGGATCGTCCTGCACCGCTTGTTCTGCCGGCCGACAACGTGGGAGCTCTTAGAAGCTGAATTCGAAGTAATTGACGCTCGGTCGTTCGATCCCGAGGCGTTTGACGCAGTCCTGACCGAAGCGCTCAACGACGGGCAGCGGCTGTACACAAGCGCCTTCATCCTCTGCGCCAACCGCGCATATGGGTTCGAGCGAAAGCACCGCAACCATCTAGCTCTCCTCGACGCAATGCTCGCTGGCGGCGTTCCTCAACGTGTCGCTGACGCCGGCACGTTCGCCCAGGTGTACGAAGAGCTTCGTACGTGGCCGCTGATCGGGCCGTTTATGGCGTACCAGCTCTCGATAGATCTGAACTACAGCCCAATGATCGACTTCTCTGAGAACGACTTTGTCGTTCCCGGGCCGGGCGCCGTGCGTGGACTATCCAAGATCTTTAGCGACCTCAACGGGCTCTCGCCCTCCGCCGCCGTCCATTGGCTCGTCGACCAACAAGGCGTGATCGAACAGGAACTCGGCGTCGCGCCTCCGCAGCTGTTCGGCCGTCCGCTGCACGCCATCGACTGCCAGAACCTGCTGTGCGAAGTCGACAAGTATTGCCGGGTGGCCTTCCCTGAGCTTACGAGCGCACGGACTCGTATCAAGCAGCGGTTCGTGGCCGACTCGACCCCCTATGAGCTGTTCTTCCCGCCGAGCTGGCAGCTCAGCGACAAGATTCCCGAAGGATGGAGACACCATGTCGGTGATCTTGCACCTCTCTGACCTGCACCTAGGCAAAGGGCAAGCTTGGGAACGGCCGACCGACGATAAAGCCGGGATCGTCCCACCGGATGAGAACTCGCGGCTCACCGTCATAAAGACCTCGCTCAACGCCGTGAAGGAGCATCTAAACGCGCAAGGCCTTGAACTCGATGCCCTAATCGTCGGTGGCGATATCACGACCGCACACGACCAGGAGGGCTTTGCGAAATTCAACCACCTTCTGGAGGAGGTCGAGGTCGTGGATCCGGCGCGGATCATCGCTGTGCCGGGCAACCACGACGTAGACCGGGAAAGCGACCCAGGGACCCCAGGAAAGTACGAATTGTTCTTGGCCCACACACGCGCGCTGGGCATGCGCACGCCGTTCTGCGATGGTGTCGACGCGTCTGACGATTCCGAGGCGCAGCCTGTGCTCGAGCTCGGCGATTGCCTCATCTCCGGTGTAAACAGCGCGAATTGGTGCGGGGTCAAGATCGAATCGACGGTTGGTGCGGATCACAGGTACGACGTGGCCCGTGTCTCAGAGACGCAGCTGCAATTCCTGACCGACCAGCTACGAAACCACGACGCAAGCGGGAAGATTCGTCTCCTCGCCCTGCACCATCACCTCTTGCCGGTGACGGAGGAAGAGGAGACGAAGCCGTTCGAGTCGTTCACGAACCTCGCTCGCCTCCGGGCGTGGATCAGCCGGCATGGCTTTCATGCCGTGCTTCACGGCCACAAGCATCAATCGGTGGTGACGTGGGACCACGTGTACGCCTTCGACGACCACTCGGCACCGGTGACAAAGGTGCTGGTGGTCTCTGCCCCGATGCCTACTTCGTGGGGCTCGCCGGTTTGCCGAATCGTACGAATCGGACGGGCCGCCGGTCGGAAGCCGGTCCTTCATGCCCCGCGTCTTGAGCTCGACACGGTCAACGCGGAGCGTCATGAGCAACGGATCAAGCCCGAAGCTACAAGGATCGACCTATACGAGCCAGTGCCACGGCCGCCGGCCCTCGTGGCTATCGATGCTCCAACAGCCGACGCGGCATACGAACGCCTCGTTTCCGAGTGCAGCAACGTCCCGGCCGTCTTCTCAACGTGACCTGCGTGGTGCGCGACCCGGAGTCCGCCGAACGAATCCCAACAAATTTCGCTGGGAAACTTTCCAACCCCCAGCAATGGTTTGATGATGCAGGTAAATGGTGGCAAGTGGCGGCGCCATCGCTGGTCGCGTCGGGTGATGCACCGTTCAACCACGGCGAACGCCTCTATTCAGTGGGCGCAAGGACGGGCGAGCTAGACAAAGCCGCCGAGATCCTCGGAAGCACCAAGGCAGTTGTGTTTCTCACCAGCAATCACGAGATTCGCTCGACTCCCGCGCCAGCATTCATCGCGGTGCAGCTTGTTCGGGCGACCGATGCCCGAGGCGACCGCCTTGACTGCATTGGGTACTTCAGGAAGCAGGACCTGACTCTCTGGTGGCCAGTCAACGTCGCAGAGCTGCGAGCGGTTCAAAAGCATGTGCTCGATCGTGGCACCAATGGCATCGTGCGCCCCGGGCATCTGGTCACCATCGCAGCTGAAGCGATCCACGATTTCGTGATGCCCACGCTCTCCGGCACAACGGTTGATCGGCTTGTGGATCTCCGTCCAGAGGTCCTGATGGAGATGGCATACGGGGCGGCGCACGGTCCCAGCGACGCTTCTGATCCATCTCAGAGAGACAAGATCAATGAGCTCTGGACCAGCACCTTCAGCGACATCGGAAAGATCACCACCGACGGTGAGGTCGAGGATTTTCCATCCTTGGGAGTGGCAAGGCTCCTCGAGCACTTGAGGGTGTTTCGAGACGTTGGCGGCCGCGCGAATGTCGAGCTCCTCATCAAGCGGCTTGAGGCTGTCTACGACCGTGGATATCGCGCACGACACACCTCCCAAACGTCGTCGCAGCGCCGCGCTTTCGCAGAAGAGCTGTTCGAACTCGTCGGTCGAGTCCTCGACGCCGTCGAGCGGAGCATGGCAGAACTCGCCGCCACCTCCGACGTCCCGACTTCTAGTGCGACGAGCTCGGCTAGCGGTAGTGCCGATGCAACCTCAAGCTAATCTCGGCGTCCGAGCTTCGTGCGACCCTACATGCATGCCGCTTAACCACGAAGAACTCGCAAGCGAAGCGCTGGAGCTCGCTTCAATCGCGGGGGTGGTAGCGAACGCCTGCGATCACGCGGAGCACAATGAAGCCGCCGACCCGATTGAGGTGCGGATTGCTGGTCAACGGCTTCGCGCGGCCGCTCTGCGCCTCGCTCGTGGGACTAACGAGTCGATCACATCGCTGTATCAGCAGCGCCTCCGTGCTATTGAGCTGCGTAACGTTTTGCACCATCCTGGGGCGTTCGACGGACCGTCGCGGGTCGCGGACGCTGCTTCATGGCGAGAGCTCCAGCTGATCCAGATCGAGCATGACCGCTTCTACCATCCCGACGTGCTCGGCCTCACCAAGTCCGATCAGCTTCGCCACTACGCGCTGCACCTGGCAAAGCTCGCAGCCGCGGCTGCAGATGCAGCACGAGGACTGGTCGCTCAGGAAGACTTCGTTGCGCGGCGTGTTCCGGACGTGCTCCTGTTCGGTCTCAAGCTGGCCACCGTGAGCGGGGAGAAGCTCCAGGAACAGGGCGGCCTCAGCGGCGGTTCGGACATGGTGATGTTCGAGCCAGCCCCGGCGGGAACTCCTCGCTAATCGGTCCGGCCCCCTGGTCGCGCACACGGCCCTCCCGAGCCGGTCCCCCGACTGTTCGCTAGCTCAAGCAGCTTTGCGCCCCGAACGGAGGCGTCGATCGCGCGAGGGAGGTACTCGAGGTCGGACGGCACGTGCGCATCGAGTACCTCAGCCCCAGCGTCATAAAGGGCGCGGGGAGTCCTAGCATCGGACTCGATCCTCAGCCCGACGATCCCTTTACCCTGCTCGATCGCCCACGCGATTTCGCGGGCGATTGCTTCGCTCGCCTCAGCCTCGGCGGTGACTAGGATTAGCGCGGCGGCGGCGGCCTGGAGCTGCTGGAGAGGCGACCCGACTACAAACAGTTCGTCGCGGGTGAAGTCTCGACCGCTCACACCAAATCCCACCTCAGCCACCAGGCCAGCGACACGCTCGAGGACGTCTCGGTCGACATCCGCATACGAGAGGAAGATGCGATCGGTCATCCCGCCACCTCCGCCGGCTCGAGCGTTCCAAACCGATGGCAGACGTTGCATATCTTCAGGCGTGCCTCGTTGCGAATTTGGGACCCACACGCTGTACAACGCCACGTTCCAGTGCCGGAAGTGTTCGGAGCCTCCAAAGCCTCGGTGGCTTCCGCCAGGTAGGGCGCGGCGACGTCCCAGGTGAAGGCGTTGACGCGGTCCCAGCTTGGGTAGCGAAACCCTGTGCGGGACAGACTCATTCGCTCGAGCCTGTCGATCTCGAACAAGTAGTCGTGCGTCCGGTCGATGCTCGCGGTCACGAGCCCCCGGACATCGTCAGCTACCGGGATGTCGATGATCCTGTAGTTGCGAACCGGTTTCTGAAGTTCACGACCGGCCCTACCGGCTATCTGGCCAACCGGGATCGGATCGATGAAACGCGCTCCCTTCGCGGCATACGCAAAGTCCTTGCTGCCAACTTCCACCAGCCATCCCAGTTCGTACATGCCTACGAGCGCACGACCGAGGCCGTCGACGGATGTGACGAAGAAAATCTCGCCGATCCCCCGCGAGGCGATGCTTTGGCGCATCGTCGGTTCACATGTTGAGAAGAGGCCGTAGGTCAGCGTCTCGACGTTTGGGTCGCTCTTGTTGTCGTCGAGCTTGAGTACGTCGCGGACAGGCAGCCGACCCAGCGACGAGCTCAGGTAGACAGAGATATACGCGCCCGCATTTGGCGCAATTGAGATCGGCCGCCACGGAGCATTTGGTGGAGCGAGCGGTGGGACACGGGTCGCCACGACGCATCTAGACCCAGCTTCGCCAATGGCAGCCAGCGCTAGTCGGTGATTGGCAGTGTCGGTAGCAAATTGGCCGGAGGGGCTCGATTCGCTCGCCGTTCGGCGCAACGTTGGCTCGCCCGTCACCCCCCAGAGGAGTCGGACAACGAGGTGGCGCGGAACACGACGCCGTCATGATCGCCTTCGCGCCGGAATCCACAAACCCCACATTTTCATACTCTCCCGAAAGCCCTCTGACGGATTCGGCCCGTCGACCCTTTCTCACTCACCCGACAGTCTCCCAGAACTCGCTTGGGACGAGTACCGGGCGGGTGCGGCCGGGATCCAGGCGCCGCTCGTCCCCCGGCACGGGCTGCCAAAGCGCCTCCACCACGTGAGCGGCGAGCGCCTGGCCGCGTCGCCTCGGACGCCGCTCGCGTCAATCCCGCCGCCGACTCGCTTAAGCGCTCGGAATGCCGACCGCCACCGCTCCGGTCCATCGCCGCACCCGCGAGCTCGAGTCGCTCGCAGGGCTGAGCGCGATCGACGCGATCACACGTCTGCGCGCGCTCGAGCTGCGCCCGGCGGTCGAGCCGTGCGACAGCGGCCCGGAGGCGCACGGGGTGGTGCTCGCCCACGAGCCGACCGCCGGCGTCGACGTGTGCCGCGGGGCGCTCGTCACGCTGCTCGTCGGCGAGCAGCAGCGAGCAAAGGGACAGGACGAGGCTCGACGGGACACCCGCCCTCGGGAAGCGGCACCGCGAACAACAGCTCCGCGAGAGTCCGCCGAGGTCCGTGCGTTCGCGCCACGAGTCCCCGCCGTTCGCGACCCTCGGCCCGCTGCGCCGAGCCCGCCTCCAGAGCCCGCGGCAGTCGAACCCGTCACGGCGCTCAACGAGCAGCTGGCGGCCCGTGCGCCCGTGCTCGTCGCCGCGCCAGCTGCCGCTGGCCCGGCGGCCCCGGCGTCGGCGGATCTGGATGCCGAGTCGCCGCCTCCTCACGCCAGCGCGTCAATGGTGCTCCCGCTCGCGCCCCAGGTCCCTCCGCGCGATAGCCGGAAGCCGCGATCGCGGCGAGCAACGGCGGTCCCGAGCCGGGCGATCCTGCTCCTCGGGACGCCGCTGGTGCTGCTGGCGACAGCGCTCGTGCACCCGGATGCTGTCGGGCGCGCCGAGCTGACCGTCGCCGCGTCCCGCCACTCCGTCGCGCCGGCCCGGCGGGAGTTCAGGCGGGCCCGCGCCCAGCCGCGCGACCGGGCGCGTCCCCGCATCGCCTCGCCGTTGCCCGAGCCCGGCGCGGGCGACCGACCTCACGAGCCCCGCTTGCCGGCCGCCGATCCAGCCGTCGTCTCGCCCGATCCGTCTGCGACGCCCACGTCCGCCCCAGTCTCGCCCGTCGGCCCGCTGCCCGGCCCACCCCCAAGCCCTTAGGAGGCACCGATGAGACAACGGATCCGCAAGCACGTTTTCCGCGCCCTGCCGACAGCGCTCGTCTTGCTCGCCGCCGCGGCGTGCACCTTGATCGCGCTGCACCCGGTCATCCACGCCCTCCAGGCCGCCGGCCTCAGCCAGAGCGGCGGCGCGGTCGGTGGGATCGCGCAGTTCGCCAACAAGCTGACCGACAACATCAAGTGGCTCGTGGCGACGCTGATCGGCCTGGCGATCGGGGTCGTCGGGCTGTTGTTCGCGATGGGTCACACCCGCGCCCACGACCTGGCGATCAGGGTCGCGATCGGCGCGGGGATCATCGTCGGGCTGGGCGGGATCATCAAGTGAGCGCCCGCCGCCTCGGATACGCGGCCGCACTCGCGCTTGCGCTTGCGTTAGTCGCGGCTCCGCCGGCGCTCGCGGCGGCGCATCCCGGCTTCTCGGTGCCGGTGCCGTTCGGCCTGTTCGGCATTTCCGTCAGCGGGATCCTGAAGACGATCGCGAAGCTGCTGTTCAACGTGCTCGCGGGCTCGTTTCTGCCGAGCTGGCTGCGCCACGCGCCCCAGGATGCGCTGCGGTGGCTGATCGCGCTGCCCGATCCGGCGGATCAGGCGCAGTGGCCGACGATGCACCACCTGGAGCGCGACACGACCGCGGTCGCGGTCGCGTTCCTGCCGGTGACGTTCGCGGTGACCGCCGCCCGCTACACCGCGTCGGGGGTGACGGGCGGGGCGCACCACCCGGCCGAGTCGATCGGCCGGATCGTGGGCGCGTCGGCGGGGCTGCTCTTGTTCCCGTGGGCGTTTCAGAACGCGGTCGCAGCGGTCAACGTGACGACCAGCGCGCTGCTGTCGTTCGCGTCGATCGACCACGGCCTCGAGCGCGCGCTGGCGCTGATGTTCGCGGGGGGGATCGCGTTCGGGGTGACCGGCCCGGTGGTCGCGCTGCTGGTGATCGCGGCGATCCTGCTCGCGGTCGGCCTGTTGATGATCAAGGTGGCGGTGCTGGCGCTGTTCGCGCTGCTGTTCGTGTCGGGGCCGCTGGCGCTCGGCCTGTCGCCGGTGCCCGAGCTGCACGGCGCCTGGCGGGTGTGGCTGGGGGCGCTGGTGGCGCTGGCGCTGATCCCGGTCGGCTGGTGCCTGCTGTTCGCCGTAGCGGGGGCGATCAGCGCCGACATCACCCACATCGGCACCCCGCCCGCGATCGGCACGCGGCTGGTCGGGTTCTTCGCCGGGGTGCTGACGTTCTTTCTGGCGTTCCGCTGGCCGTTCTTCCTGCTCGGCCTGATCCGCTCCCGCGGCCTCTTGTCCGGAGACATCCTCGGCTCCGGCACCGCCGGCGCCCGAACACAAGGCAGCACCGCCACCCAGCGGGTGCGCGAGTCGCGCGCCGCGTTGATGGCCGGCGCGGGCGCCGCCGGCGCCGCCGTCTCACACGCGGGCGCCGCGCTGGGCGTGCCCCGCCGCGGTCTAGCCAGCGCCGGCGTCCGGGGCGCGACCCGGGCCGCGACCTCGACCGCGCTCGTCCTGCGCGGCCGTCAGGGCCTGGCCGCGAGCTGGCAGTCGCTGCGCGCCCGGGCCGCGGGCAGCCGCGTCGGTCAAAGCCGGGCCGGGCGCAGGCTTGCCGAGGCCGGAGCGGTCGCGGCCGCGACGCCTGCCGCGGTGCGTGCCGCCGTCGCCGAGCGCTCGAGCCCGCGCGCGGGACGGGCCGCCGCCGAGCAGGTCCTCGCCGGTGCCCGCCAGCGCAACGGCGGCGGCGACGCGTCGAAGCCCGCGGCGAGGGCGCCGGCAAGGTCGTCGGCGAGCAGGCCGGGCGTCCGACCGGCGACCGGCTCAGCGGCGCAGCCGCAAGCCCAGGCCGACTCGCGCGCCGCCGTCGCGTCCGCACCGAGAGCCCCCGACGGCGCCTCTGCACGACGGGGACAGCGTCCGCCCCAGGCCCCCGCGAACGCTCCTCCGCCGCGGACCCGGCCGGCGAGGCCTACTGCCGCGGACCGGCCGCTCGAGAAGCCCGCTCGCAATGTCCCGCCCAGCCAGCCGCCGCCGGCTCGGCCGGTCAAGCCGCGGATCCGACCCAAGGCTCACCGCGAGCCGAAGAAGCCACCGAAGCGCCCGCCGCGCCGGCGCAAGGAGCCGTGAGTCAGCGTGCATCCCAGCTACAGGCGGCTGGACGAGCCGCCGAAGCTCGCCGGCTTCTCGCTCACGCAATGGATCGCGCTGCTTGCCTGGGGCGGGGCGGTCGGGGGGCTCGAGCACCTGCTCGGACTTCCGACCCAGCCGGCGATCAGCGCGTTCACGCTGCTGGTCGGCGGCCCGGCGGCGCTCGTGTACTTCTCGGAGTCGGGTCGGCCGAGCCTGCTGCGGCTGGTGCGGGATCTCGCCCGCTGGCTGATCCGCCGGCGCGTGCACGAGCCGGGGGCGGGGCGCAGACGGCCGCTGATCGTGCGTCCCGAAGCCGGCGCCCGCGGCTCCCGTCGCCGTAGCGCGGCTGCTCCCGTCGACGCCGCCGACGAGGCGGTCAGGCGATGAGACATCGGAGCCCCGAAGTCGGCGCGCTGCTGCCGCTGAGCGCGATCACCCCGGACGGGGTGGCGGTGCTCGACGACGCCACGCTGGTGCGAGCAGTCGAGCTCTCGCCGCTCGCCCCGCTGCGGATGAGCCCCGAGCAGCTCGAGCGCACGGGCGACCTGATCGGCGAGCTGGCGGCGAAGCTGCCTGACCGCCAGTCGCTTCAGCTGATCACCGAGGCCGAGCCGCTCGAGACCGAACGGCTGGTCGATGATATACACGCGCGCGCGAGAGAAACCACGCGGGCGCTGACGGGCGAGGGGCTCGAGGACCGCGCCCAGGCGCTCGAGGCGCTGGCGCTGACCAGCGCCGCCGGCGTCGTCGAGCACGCCGAGCGGCTGGCCGGCGTCTCGCTGCGCCACCTGCTCGTGATCCCGTGGACGCCCGCACGGCACACGCTCCGCCGCCACGCGATCACCGCGGCCGCGCTGGAGCGGGCGCTTGAGGAGCACGAGGCGCAGACGCAGGCGATCGTCGCGCACCTGCAGGCGCTCGACCTCGCGCCTCGCCGGCTCGAAGGCCACGAGCTCGCGCGGCTGATCGACCGCCGGCTGAACCCCGGCCGCCAGCCGATCCCCGACCTCGACGGCCTGCTCGCCCCGCCGTCGACGGACCCGCGCGGCGCAGCCGAGCAAGCGGCCGAACTGCGCGCCGCGCTGTGCCGCACGCGGGTGCAGGAGGAGCGCTCGCACCTGCTCGTCGGTGGCGCCGCGATCCATTGCAGGGCGGTCAGCTCGGTGCCCGACCACACGTGGCTGGGGTGGCTGCTGCACCTGATGCAGTCGCCGTACCCGTTCACGCTGTCGGTGCACTGGCGGGCGGGGCGCCGCGCGACCGAGCGCCAGCGCGCGCGGCACCGCCACCGGCGGATCTGGGGCGTGCAGCGCTCCAGAGAGATCCGCGGCCGCCCGCCCGACCCGGACTCCGATGAGCGCGAGGACGAGGCGATGCGCCTGCAGGCCGAGCTCGCGGCCTCCGCCGGGGCGGGCGTGTTCGGGGTCGCGATCGCGCTCGCGCTGCGCCACCCCGACGGGGATGCGGGCGAGCTCGAGCGCCACGGCCGCGAGCTCGAGCGCGAGCTGCTCGCCCGCACCGACGCGCGGCTGCACCTGCCGCTGTTCGCGCAGCTGGACTGCTGGCGCTCGACCTGGCCGCTGGGGATCGACCCGCTCGGGATCCGCCGCCGCTACGCCTCGCGCAACCTGGCCGACACGACGCCGCTGGTCGCCGCCCGCTGCGGCAGCCCGCAGGGTGAGCCGCTGGGGTGGGCCAGGCCGGGACGGACATTGGAGCGGCTCGATCCGTTCGATCCTGCGCACGAGAACCATTTGATGATCGTCGCCGGGAAGTCCGGCGGCGGCAAGACGATGGCCACCAACCTGATCCTGGCCAGGATCCTGGCACAGGGGGCGCAGGGCGGGGTGATCGACCGCGCCGGTCACTACGAGTTCCTGGCCGCGCTGATCCCCGGCGCGGCGGTCGTCAACCTCGGGGCCGACAGCGAGCACGCGATCAACCCGTGGGACGCCGACGACGTCCACCGCCTCGGGCCCGAGAAGCTCGAATACCTACTCGCCCTGCACAGCTTCTTCCTCGGGCGCCCGCAGCCAGACGGCACGTACGACCTCGAGCCGCGCGATCACTCGCAGCTCTCTTTGGCGATCCGGGCGGTGTACCGTCGCTGCCAGCTGACGGGCGAGCAGCCACGCGAGACGCTGCTCCAGGAGGAGCTGTACCGTCGCGCGGCCGAGGCGCGCGAGGACGCAAACGTCGAGCTCGCCTCCCACCTCGCGCAGCTCGCCGAGGGGCTGCACGACTACACCGGGGCCGGCGCGGGCGCGTATCTCGCGGATCGTCCCACCTCGGTCCCGGAGGACTCGCCGCTGGTGATCTTCGACACCCGCGAGGTCGGCGACGCCCGTGCGGGCGCGGCGATGTTCGCGATCGTCGAGCACCTCACCCGCCGCTCGGCCAAAACCCGCGCCGAGCACGCGCACCGCGGGCCGTGGGGCGGGCGGACGTTCCTGGTCGTCGACGAGGGCTGGAAGATGCTGGAGCGCCGCTCGACCGGGCGGTGGATCAACGAGCAGGCCCGGCGCTCGCGCCACCACCGCCTGTTCCTGCTCGCGATCAGCCAGAAGCTGTCGGACTTCCTCCAGCACCCGGAGGGCGAGGCGCTCGTGTCGCAGTCCTCGATCCAGCTGCTGCTGCGCCAGCTCGACGGGCAGATCGGAGAGCTCCAGCGCGCGCTCGGCCTCACCGACGAGGAGGCCCAAGCGGTCGGCCAGCTGAAGACGGTCAAGGGCGAGTACGCCGAGGCGTTCCTCTGTAACGGAAGACGCGGCCGCGGGCTGATCGAGATCCGCGCCGGCGCCGCCGAGTACTGGCTCGCCACGTCCGAGCCCGACCACGACCAGCCACTCCGAGACCAGGTGCTGGCCGAGTGCGCCGGTGACCCGTGGGCCGCCCTAGAGCGCCTCGCCGCAGAGCACCACCCCAGGAGCGCCGCGTGAACGTCAAGGGCCTGATCGGCGCCGCGGTCGTCGTGCTGCTCGGGCTGCCGGTGGTCGTGCTGATCGCGGCGGTCAGCGTGATCACCGACGCCGATGAGGCCGCCTGCCAGACCCCGCCACCCACGTTCACCTCGCGTACGGGCCAGTGGGTCGCGACCGCGTACGGGCCGCCGTGGGGCGGGATCAACGGCTCGGGGATCACCGCCACCGGCCTGAACCTGACCGCCGGCCCGCCCGCGTACGAGATCGCCGTCGACCCGAGCGAGATCCCGCTCGAGAGCTTCGCGCACGTCGAGCCGAACCCGTTCGGCACCGCCCACGCCTTCTACGCCGGGGACACGGGCGGGGCGATCGTCGGCCGGCACGTCGACGTCTACGACTGGCGGGGCCGCGCCGCCCAGGACGCCTGGGGCGTTCGCCACGTCACCGTCACCCCCGCGCCGGACCCCGGCACGGGCAACCTGCTGCAGGAGATCACGCCCGGCTCGGTGCCCGCCAGCACGGTCGCCGCGAACGTGAGCTGGACGCCCGCGTGCGACCAGCTCGCCTCCACCGCCACCCTACGGCTCGTCCGCGGCCAGCAGGCCAGGATCCTGCCCGACGGCTCAGCCGCCGCGCCCGCCGACGCTCCCGCCCCGGTCAAGCTCGCGATCGCCGCCGCCAACCAGATCCACGCCAAGCCCTACCCGGACCCGGTCGCGCACTTCGGCTCCCTCGCCCAGCCGTGGCCGGCATACGACTGCTCGGGCGCGGTCTCGTACGTGCTCTACGAGGCGGGGCTGCACAGCCAGTGGCCCGACGACTCGACCGGCCTGGAGTCGTGGGCGATGCCGGGCCCGGGGCGGTGGATCAGCGTGTACGCCAACTCGGCGCACACCTGGATCATGATCGCCGGGCTGGCGTTCGACACCGCCGACTACGGCGGTCCGAACATCCCGGCCGGCACCGGCCCGCGCTGGCGCCAGGACCCGCTCGGCAACCTCGCCGACGGCCT
The DNA here is from genome assembly GCA_963704385.1 of uncultured Solirubrobacterales bacterium. Taxonomy (GTDB): domain Bacteria; phylum Actinomycetota; class Thermoleophilia; order Solirubrobacterales; family Solirubrobacteraceae; genus Palsa-465. The sequence goes on along the minus strand of OY969904.1, from coordinate 246,049 downwards.
CAGCTACGTCGTCCGCCATCCGGTGGGGCTCTGACGTGCACGAGCAGCCCAGACTCGAGGTGCTTGCCGTCCTCGCTGCCGCGACCGCGATCGCCGTGCTGTCGGGCGGCTGCGCCGCGATCAGCGACCCCTACGCCTCCGGCAACACCACCAGCGCGGCGCGCGCCGCGACGGCGACCCCGGCGCCGGATGCAGGGGACCCGGTGCCCGAGCGCGGCGGCACGATCTCCACCGCGGCACGTGCTCCCTCGAGCCGGCTGGCGGCGGAAGCGGGCGAGCCGTCGCCGCAGGCGGCGCTGGCCCGCTACGGGGAGCTGTACGTGAACTGGTCGGCCGCCGATGTGGTGCCCCGGCAGCGTGAGCTGGCGTCGATCTCGCTCGGCCAGGCGCGCGCGCAGGCTCTCCAGGCCGCCGCCAGCGCCCGGGCGGACACCGTGCTGGCGCGAAGCCGAGTCGCCAACACCGGGCAGGTGGTGTCGGTGGGCATGGGGGAGGGTGCGGGCGCGGGCGAATGGGTGATCGTCACCCGCGAGCAGACGACCGGGCACGGCGACTACGCCGGCCTGCCGCCGACGCTGCACGTCACCTACGCGCAGGTCACCCGAACGCCACGCGGATGGGTGGTGAGCCGATGGTCGCCGCAGACCTGACCGAACAGCCGGGTGTTGCGTTGGATGCAACTGCCGGTTTCCTCGACACGCCGACGCCGCCTGCGCGCCGGCTCGGTGCGCGCCTCGCGATCGCCTACGCCGCCGGCTGGTCCGTCGTGCTCGCCATGGCGCTCGCGTGCGCAGTGCTCCCCGCCGCCCGCCGGCTCGCCCACGTCGCGTTCGGCCTGGCGCTGCGCGCCCGCCTTCACCCGCCGCCGGCGCCGAGCGCCGCCGGCGCGCTGTCGCTGCTCGCGAACAACGCGCGCGCCGCGGGCTGGCCGCTGCTTCCCTGCGCGCTCGACGCCGGCCGCTACCCGGTCCTCCGGCGCCTGGTCGACGTCACCGTCCTGCTCGGCGTGGCGGTCAACCTGCTGCCGGTCGGCGCCGCGCTCGGCGTCTATCGCGTCCGGCTCCTGCCGTATCTGCCGCAGCTGCCGTTCGAGCTCTACGGGGTGACGAGCGCTGCCGCGGGCTGGCGCGCGTCCCGCCGCCGGCTTCACCGCCGCGAGCTCGCCGCGGCCGCCGCATCCGTCCTGATCGCGCTGATCCTCGCCGCCGTGCTCGAGACGTGGGCGGTACCCCACGGCCCATGACCGCACGGATCGACAGCGCACCCGCGTCCCCGTTCGCGCTGGCGGGAGCGATCGATCGGTTGCCATCGCCGAGTTTCGCCGCCCGCCCGGCCCGTTCGCTTCGAGGTCGCCCGGCTCCCTTTCCCTCGCTTCGCTCGGTCGGCCTCGTCGCGCAAGAGTCCGAGCTGGAGCGCCTCAGACCCGACGCGGCCGGTTCGCAGCTCGCGCGCCTCCTGGGCGGCTGCGACGGCCTGGCGGGCTCGCTCGGTGAATCGCTCGAACACCGCGACAGGATCCCAGCACCGCGCCGTGGCCGCGAACCCCGGCGGTGGCGAGCTTCACCCGGTCGCGGACGCCTCCGGCGGGTCCTGGGAACCGCCCCGGCGCGCGATCGCGTCGCGGACGGCGTGCTCGTCGAAGCCGAGCTCCACGGCCAGGCGCTGAGCGGTCGGCTCGCGCGTCAGTGCCACCCACACGTCGTCGATTTCGATCTCGGTTCGTCCGTCGTCCACAGCGAGCGCGCCGGCCGCCATCAGCAGCCGGCGCACAGCCGGCGAGGGATCGATCCGGATCCCGATCGAACGGTCAACCCGAACCGACGGGTCGACGACGGGAACCGGCCGTTGCACCGTGCCGACATCCGGGACCGATGCGGGGAACAACTCGCGCAGCGTCTGTGCGGACAGTCCCCAATCCTCCGTCAGGAGGCGCATCGCGATGCTGTCGCTCTCGCGAGCGATCCCGACCACAAGATGTTCGGGGCCCACGGCCATGCTGCCGTGCGAGAGCGCTTCGCGCAGCGAGAGCTCGAGCACCTTCTTCGCCCGCGGGGTGAACGGCGCGTGAGTCCCTGGCGGCATGTCGCCGTCGCCCGGGCGGACGAGCTCGAGCACCCGCTCGCGAACGCGCTCCAGGCTCACGCCCCGCGAGCGCAGAGCTTCCGCGGCGGGGTTGTCGTGCTCGCGGAGCAGCCCGAGCAGGAGATGCTCCACACCAACATAGTTGTGGCGCAGCTCTCGCGACTCGGTTTGCGCCTCGGCGACCGCAGCCCGCGCTGCTGGGGTGAACCGCTCGAACAGGCCGCAAGCATCGCACCGGCCCACGAGGCTGGCAAGCCGACAGCCGCGGCAGCCATGCCCGATCGGCCGCGATCCGCACGCCAGATCTGTTACAGCCGCCAGCCGGGCCCGGGTCGAGTCGTTGAGACCAGGCCAACCGGCCGTCACCAGGCCAAGCGGATGGCGGCCAGGTCCCGCCATGGGGCGGTGAGCCGGTGGTTGTCTTCGCCGAGTTTCGCCGACCGTCGGCCGGACGGCTGCAAGGTCGCGATCGCTCCCTTCCCCTCGCCCGCGGGCTCGGTTCCGCGTCCGGCCGCCGGCCGGCGTTTCGGGCTACGTCAACCACCGGATCCCCACAAGGAGGGAATCAAAGATGAGCGCCTCAGCTCCCGCAGTTAACTCGGTCGCGTTGGTCGGAAATTTGACCGCCGACCCGGTCCTCAAGCAGCTCGACGGCGACCGCAAGGTCTGCCAGCTGCGGCTCGCGGTCAACGACCAGAAGGCCGGGCCGATGTTCATCGACGTCGCCACCTTTGGCGCCCAGGCCGAGGCGTGCGCGAAGTACCTGGCCAAGGGCCGCGCCGTCGCGGTCACCGGCCGCCTCGTGTACCGCGAGTGGGACGACAACGGCACCCGCCGCAGCCGCCACCACGTCGTCGGCCGCGTCCAGTTCGGCGGCAAGCCGGACGCCGAGCAGCCCGACGAGGGCGAGCGCGCCGCCGAGGGGGCCGCCGCGGCCTGAACTGCTCCGCCGCCGACCGGGGCGCCGGCCCGCCCGGCGTCCCGGTGGCGACGCCGATCCGCGATGACCGACCACGCCACAGGCCGCCGTCCGCCGCCCCCGCCCGCCGCCGAGGAGCGCCTCGCGCGTGCCCGCCTGCGGGCGCTGCAGCGCGCCCGCGCGGGCAAGGCCAAGGCCGACGCGCAGCGCCGGGCGCAGATCATCGGAGAGGAGCTCGCGCGCCAGCGCGCCGAGCAGTGTTCGTGCCCGATCACGCCGGCGAGCACGCCCGGCGAGCTGCGTGCCCTCGGCGCCGGCTGCGCGGCCGGGCGGTGGGTGTGCCCGACGCTTGACGCGATCCGCCGGAGGCTGGCCCGGTGAGCGCCCAGCGCCCGCGCCGAGCCGCGACGGAGCCGCAGCCCTCGCCCGGCGATCGCGCCGGGCCGCCCGGCCCGCCGCCCTCGCCGCCGACCGACGGTGAGCGCCCCGCCGAGACGTTCGCGCAGGCGATCGAGCGCGCCCGCCGCCAGCGCGCCGCCCGCCTGCGGTCGCTGTGGCAGCTGGCGCCGGCGCAGCGGGTGGCGGCGATGCGCCGCGGCGAGCTGACGCTAGAGCAGCTCGCGGCGTGGAGCGCCCGGCACCCCGAACAGGTGCCGCGCGCCAACGGCGAGTTCGAATGGATCACAGCCCAAACCCCGGAGGCAAACGAATGACCATCACACCCACCACCGATCCCAAGACCGCGGCCGGCGCCCGTGACCTCGACCGCTACCTGCGCGTGATCGCCGGGCCCGAGCCCGACGGGCGGCTGCTCGAGATCCGCTTTCGCCTGCGGGGCGGCGGCATGGGCCGCGAGTTCGTGCCCGCCTCGAGCGTTCCGCTCGCGGCGGCGATCGTCCGGCGGCTCGTGTCGGCGACCGACGTATACGTCGGCGTGGCGCTGCGCGCCCGCCGCGCCGGGGACCGAACGGCGATCGAGGGCTGCCGGCTCGCGTTCGTCGAGATCGACGCACCCGACGCCCGCGAGCGCCTGGAGGCGTTCGCGCACCCGCCGACGATGCTCGTCGCCTCCGGCACTCCCGCCCACCTGCACGCCTACTGGCGGCTGACCGCGCCTGTGGGCTCACTGGAGCTGGAGCGCGCCAATCGCCGGCTCGTCCACCGCCTCGGCGGCGACCCGGCGTGTGTCGACGCCGCGCGGATCCTGCGCCCTCCGCAGACGCTCAACCACAAGCACGCCCCGCCCCTGCCGGTCGAGCTGCTCGCGCTCGAGCAGGCTCGCGCCTACCAGCTCGACGATCTCGTCGGCGCGCTCGAGGACCCGCCAGCGCCGCCGCCGGGCCGCGGCTCGGCGCGGCCCCGCGATCTGCGGCACCCGCTCGATCAGGCGCTGCTGGCGATCCCCGCCGGCGAGTACGCGCGGGCGCTCGCCGGACGGGAGCCCGACCGGGCCGGCAAGATCGCCTGCCCGTTTCACGAGGACCGCCGCCCCAGCCTGCAGCTCTACGAGGACGGCAGCTGGTACTGCTTCGGAGCGTGCGGCCGAGGCGGCACGATCTACGACTTCGCCGCCCGCCTGTGGGATCAGCCGACCAAGGGACGCGGGTTCCTCGAGCTGCGCGCACGGCTGGCGCGCGAGCTTGGACGCGGGCGCTGAGCCCCGACGCCGGCTATTCGTCGATCAGCGCCCGCAGCCGCTCGCCGGCCCACGTGAGCGCGTCGGCGAGCATCCGCGCCTCGGCGTCGCCGAGCACGTCGATCTCGACGCCGGCGCCCGGCCCGGCGTAGGGGTCGCCGAACGCGAAGCTGCCTTCGTCCGTGAGCGTGATCCGCGTCTTGCCGCCGTGGCCGGCGTCGCCGGCCTGCGGCACGTTCGTCTCCACGCGGGCGCCGAGCTCGCAGACGTCCAGGAATGTCTTCTGATCTGACTTCACGGGGTCATCCTAACCTGGCGATTGCTGCCGAGCAGGTCGCCGGGAACGTCCGCCCGCTACGGTCACCTGGTGGCGAACCTGGACGGCGAGATCCCGCTCGAGGTGCTGATCGACGGCCGCCCGTGTGAGGCGGAGAGCCGCTACCGGTGGGCGGCCGGCGGACGGGTGCTGACGTTCTTCACGGTGCTGCCAGAGCGGGGGGTGGCGGTCGAGCTGATCTCGACCTACGTCGGGCACGAGCAGACCCCGACGGTCGTGACGCACCTGCTGCTCGGGCCGGCCGGGGCGCCGGCGACCATCCGGTCCGAGGCGCGCCCGCACGAGCAGCTCGACCCGGTCGAGGATCCGCGCGTGTGCGCATACGACCATGCCCACGAGCTGGTCGAGTGCCTGCGCGCGGCGGGGTTCGAGGTCGGGGTGCAGATCGACGAGCGCTCCTTCGATCAGCTCGAGCGCCAGGAGTAGCGGGCCGCCGGCTGCGGGCCGACCCCTCCCAGGCTGGCACGCCGTCCGTGGCGCGCCTCGGGGTCGGGGATCATCGGCCTGCCGCCGGGCGGGGTCCACCACCGGAAGTTCCAGATGCCCGCGAGTGAGGACCATAGGTGCCACCATGCTCTAGCGGGAGTTTCCGGCTGCGGGCGTGATTGTGGGGGTGGGGTGGGTGGTCGTTGGCTGCGTGTCCTGCGGTTTTGCAGGGGTTTCTGGGCGGGCGTAGGCTGCGGCCACGCTCCGTTCGGGCCTGTGTCCTAAAAGCTGTGCGGTTGTGTGCGGCTGGGTTGGTGGTAGTCCGCCTGTTTTTGGTGCAGTTTGCGGCTTTCCGTCCGAGGTCGGCTTTAGGCTGTGACCTAAATGGCGAGCCTCACGAAGAAGGTCATCAGCGGGCGGGCGTACTACTACCTGCGCGAGACGGCGTGGGTCGAGGGACGCTCGAGGGTGGTGCGCACCAAGTACCTGGGGCGGGTCGAGGACATCGAGCGGCGGCTGGAGCAGACGACCGAGCCGAAGGGTGTCGTGGTGCGGAGCTTCGGCGCGGTCGCGGCGGCGTTGAAGGTCGCCCGGGAGCTCGAGCTGGCGGGGGCGATCGATCGTGCGCTGGGTGGCGCGCGTGGCTCGCCGTCGGTCGGGGAGATGATCGCGCTAGCGGCGATCAACCGCGCGTGTGCTCCGCGCTCGAAGCGGCAGCTGGGTGACTGGCACGGCCGTACCGCGCTGGCGCGGCTGATGCCCGCTCCGGCCAGGTCGCTGTCCTCGCAGCGCTTCTGGGACGCGATGCACGTGCTCGGCGACGAGGCGATCGCCACGGCGGAAACGGAGATCGTGGGGCGCTGTGTCGACCGCTACGGGATCGAGCTGCGCCCGTTGATCTACGACACGACCAACTTTCAGACGTACATCGACTCGGCCAATCAGCGCAACACGATCGCCCGTCGCGGGCACTCCAAGGGCGGGCGGCGGGATCTGCGACTGATCGGGCTGGCGCTGTGCGTGGCCCTGGACTCGAACATCCCGCTCTGCCACCAGCCCTACGAGGGCAACCGCAACGACGCGACCCAGTTCCCGGACGCGATCGCGTTGATCAAGACACGCCTCGAAGCGCTCGGGCTCCCACGCGAGCGGCTGGCCGAGCTGACGCTCGTCTACGACAAGGGCAACAACTCGAAGGCAAACCAGCCCCTGGCGGACGAGCTCGGGCTGGGGATCGTCGGCTCGCTCTCGCCATCCCAGTACCCCGAGCTGCTCGACGTGGGCGACGAGCGCTACCACGAGCTCGACGGGACGCCGGGCACGCGCGCGTACCGCACCCAGCTCGAGGTCTACGGCCAGCAGCGCACGATCGTCGTCTCGCACTCCGAGCGCTTCGCCCAAAAGCAGCGGCGCTCATTCGCGCAGACGCTGGCCAAAGCCGGCCGCGAGCTCGACGAGCTTCAAGGCGTCGTGCAGCGCGGCCGCCACCGCATGGACGAGCGCGCCCTCACCGACCGGATCGCCAAGATCCTCAAGCGTCGCTGGCTCAAAGACGTCATCACGATCGAGCACGACCTCACCGCCGGCGCCCTGCGCTACCACGTCGACCCCGACGCGATCGAAGCGGTCGCCGCGCGCGAATGGGGCAAGCGGATCATCTTCACCGACCGCCACGAGTGGACCGACGAGGAGATCATCGCCGCCTACCGCGCCCAATCCAAAGGCGAGAACGCCTTCCGCCAGAGCAAAGACCGCGAGTTCGCCAGCTTCTCCCCGGCCTTCCACTGGACCGACCAGAAGCTACGCGTGCACGCCTTCTACTGCACGCTCTCGCTGATGATCGTCTCGCTGATCGAGCGCCAGATCCGCCACGCCGCGATCGAACTGGACGGACTGCCGCTCGGCCCGAAGCTCGCCATGCGCCTCCTCACCGAAATCCACGAGGTGACCAGCATCTACCCGCCCGCCGGCGGACGCCAAGGCCGCCCCCGCGCCCGCACCACCCTCGCCCAGACCGACGACACCCAACAGCGCCTCCTCGACACCCTCGGACTCTCCGACCTCGCCCCAACCACCCTTTAGGTCACAGGCCACCCATCACCCAAACACCCGACCACAACAGGGCAAACACGCGCTCCACACACCCAACCCCGGAAACTCACGCTAGACGCAATAACGTCTAGACGGAATAGGGTATAGTTCGCCAGTGCGGATGGGAAGTCGAGTACACCGACGAGTTCGAGCGCTGGTAGCACCAGCTGTCCGAGGACGACCAGGAGCGCGTACAAGCCGCGGTCGAGATCCTCGAAGGTGCCGGACCGGCGCTCGGCCGGCCGTTGGTCGACACGATCGAGGCTTCCCGGCTGCCGAACCTGAAAGAGCTGCGACGGCGCGGCGGTCATCTCCGCGTGCTGTTTGCCTTCGACCCGCGCCGAGTTGCGATCCTGCTGCTCGGGGGCGACAAGCGAGGGCGCTGGAAGACCTGGTACGTAGAGGCGATCTCGCAAGCCGAGCGGCTCTACGACGAGCACCTCGCGCAGCTGCGCTTGGAAGGAGAGCTGACCGAGTGACAGCGGTCAGCTCGGGTGACTCCTATTGGAGTCGGAAAGGAGGGCTAGGTGGCCCGCACCGAGAAGGCGAATGCCAAGACCAAGCCGTTCAGGCGGCTGGCGGAGAACATCAATTCTGACCCCGCGCGGCGCGCGCGCGTCGACGAGCACAAGCGAGTAATGCTCGCCGAGCTTCGTCGGTCGCTCGATTTGACCCAGACCGAGTTGGGCGAGACGCTGGAGGTCTCACAGCGCGGCGTCTCGCACGTCGAGCACGAGTCAAACCCGCGCCTGGCGACGCTCGCCGATTACGTGAGCGCGCTGGGGGGTCGGTTGGAAGTCCGGGCGGTGTTCGAGGATCGCGCTGTGGAGCTGACCCTGCCGGCTGAGCGTGCCGCCAAGCGGGCGGCGAGCCAGAAGCGGGCGCGGCCTGCGCGGCGGTAGGGCTCACGCTCGACGAGCGCTCCTTCGATCAGCTCGAGCGCCAGGAGTAGCGGGCCGCCGGCCGCGGGCCGACCCCTCCCAGCTTGGCACGCCGTCCGTGGCGTGCCGGGGGTCGGGGATCGGCCCGCCGCGGGGCGGGCCACCGACTCCAAGGAGGCATGCGATGCCCGCTCAAACCCCCACCGTCGTGATCGCCGATCAGGACGAGAGCACCCGCCTGTTCGTGGCCGACAACCTCCAGGCCGATGGCTATCGGTCGGTTTGCGCCGGCGAGGCCGCCGCGGCGCTGCGGCTGCTCCGCGACGGACCCGACGCGCTAATCGTCGACGTCAACGGCGAGACCCTCGGTCTGCTCGAAGCGATCCGCGGCCAGCACGACGCGCTCGCCGATCCGCAGCTGCCGATCCTGGTGCTGAGCTCGCACACCGACGAGCTTCACCGGGTGCGGCTGCTCGAGCGCGGCGCCGACGACGTCGTGTGCAAGCCGTTCTCCTATCCGGAGCTCCGCGCCCGGCTGGCGGCGCTGCTACGCCGCGCCGATGCTCGCCGGGCGCCGCACGTGCTGCGCGCCGGGGCGCTGCGGGTGGACGCGCGCTCGCGCCGGGTGTGGTTGGGCGAGACCGAGCTGCGGCTGCCGTGCAAGGAATACGAGCTGCTGCGCGTGCTGATCTCCGAGCCCGACCGGGTGTTCACCCGCGCGCAGCTGCTGCGCGAGATCTGGGGGCTCAGCGGCTGGGCGCTGAGCACCACCCGCACGCTGGACTCGCACGCGTTCCGCCTGCGCCACCGGCTGCGCTCGGCCGGCGGGCAGTTCATCTACACCGCCCGGGGCGTCGGGTACAGGCTCGTCGATGGACCGGTCACCACCGCCTGAGCTGGCGCGCGCAGCGGCGGCCGCCATGGCGGCAGGCCCTGGCCGAGCTCGGGTTGCTGCGCCGGCGGCCGCGGGGCCGACCCCTCCCAGCTTGGCACGCCGTCCGTGGCGTGCGCTCGGTCGGGGATCGGCCCCGCACCCGGCGGGGCCAAAGCTGAAGGGAGGGCCTATGCCCGCAGGAATCACAACCACGGACTCGATGTTCTCGGTCCGCGAGGTCCCGTGGCACGGCCTCGGCGCCGTGCTCGAGCGGCCACCGCAGACGATCGTCGAGGCGATCGAACTGTCCGGCCTGGGCTGGCGCGTCGAGCGCGAGCCGATCGCCGTCGACCGCGGCGACGTGGCCATGGCCGACAGCATCTGGGATCCCCGCTGCGAGGAGATCCCCGGCTGGTGGGCCAACGTCCGCCAGGACACCCGCCAGGTGCTGGGGATCGTCGGCGAGCGTTACCGGATCGTCCAGAACACCGAGGCGTTCCGGTTCGTCGACCAGCTGCTCGGCTCGAGCATGCACTTCGAGACCGCCGGCAGCCTGCACTCAGGCCGGCGGGTGTGGGTGCTGGCGAGGCTGCCCGAGCACATCGAGGTCGGCGGCGACCCGGTCCGCCCGTACGTGCTGCTGATGAACAGCCACGACGGCTCGACCGCCGTCGTCGTCGCCACCACGCCGGTGCGGGTGGTGTGTCAGAACACACTGACCTGGGCGCTCGAGAGGACCGTGCAGCGCTACTCGATCCGCCACACCGAGAAGGTCCGGGCGCACGTCCACCAGGCGCGGCTGGTGCTCGAGCTGTCGGTCGACTACTACCGGCAGTTCAAGGCACTGGGCGACCGGCTCGCGTCCGAGCGCTGCACCGAGGAGCAGCTAGGCCACGTGCTCGAGCGGCTCTACCCGTCGGGCACGGACGACGTCTCAGACCGAATGCGCCGCTCGCGGGAGCAGACCAGGCGGCGGATCGTCGAGCTGTTCCTGCACGGGGACACGCGGGGCAACGCGCCCGGCTCGAAGTGGGCGGCGGTCAACGCGATCGTCGAGCACTCCGACTGGATCCGCCCGGCCAAGGCCTCAGGCCAGCGGTTCGCGCGCACGATCGACGACGGGCGGAGCAAAACCCGCGCGCTCGAGCTGATCAGCGCGGCGTGAGGCGGGGAGGCCGGGGTCTCGATCACGGGGCCCCGGCCGTGTCCGCGATCAGCGGGCTCGTCCCAGACGGGTGGGAGCACCCGCTTGGGCTCATGCCTGTCCGCAGGCGCGATGGCCTCAAAGTGCACCGGGTTGGGTGCGGGCAGCCCCTGATGCCTGCCACGCGCGTCGCCGTCCGTCAAGGGTCGGGCCTTCGGCCCGCTGCGCGCCCCTGACGGGACGACCCTTGACTGCCGCCGCCGCGCGCGGCCCGGCTGGGGCATGCCCGCACCCAACCACAGGAGGCACCGCATGACCCCGACAGACAGACCGCCCACGCCCAGGCAGCTCGCCTATCTGAAGGCGCTCGCGCAGCGCACCGGCCAGACGTTCGCCTACCCGCGCACCGCCGTCCACGCCAGCGCCGAGATCCGCCGGCTGAGGGCCACCGCGCCGAGCAGCCGCTCAGAGCGCCAGCTCGAGCGTGACGACTGGGCGGCCGAGGCCGCCGCCCGGGAGGCCAACTGCGACGTCCCGATCCGCCCGGACGACGAGCTTCAGGGCTACCTCGCGAGCGCGACCTGGAGGCGGTCATGAGCACCCCGACGGTCAGAGAGCTGGTGCGCAACGGCAACCCCGTGGGCTACCCCGACGGGGTCGGCGACCGCGTCGAGCTGGCCCGCTACAGCGTCCCCAGCGCCGGCGAGCGGATCATCCAGGGCCAGCGCGTCAACGGCGTCGTGCGGCTGGTGGACGTGCCCGCGTCGGGCCGCGGCCGCTCCTACCTGATCGAGCGCGAGCTCGAACGCGACGGCTACGCGGCGCTGCAGGCACTCGTCGCCGACTACCTCGCGGTTGCCGCCAAGCTGCACGAGATCCCCGTCGCGGCCTCGCCGCTTGACCGCTACCTCGATCACCTCGACGACCACGGATCGGACACGCCGTGGCCTGAGCCGGCGACCGACGCGGAGGGCATGCGATGAGCCCGCTGGAAGATCACGACGACGAATACGAGCCGGGGCCCGCGGAGCCGCGCCGCTGGCCGCTGACCAGCCACGGCCTGTACCCGCGCGAGCGCTGGCGGTGGTTCGAGCAGCTGTGGAACGACGTGTGCTCGCTGCAGGCCCGCTTCGGACTCCCGGTCCGCTCGGGCTGGTGGGAGAGCCAGCTCGAGATCGAGGCGCTCGCCGCGCTGGCCGCGTGGGCGCAGCGCTACGACTCGGGCGAGTGGGACGACCCGCCCGGCAAGCTCGCGCTGCTCTACGACCTCGGCCGCGTCGCTCGCCTGCTCGGCGAGTGCGACGACGAGAACCGTCGCCGCGACTTCGACGAGGGGCGCGACCTGCTGCCGTTCACCCGCTACCTGATCAGGCAGGGCTGCCAGCCGCCGCCCGCGCACAGCCAGACCGACAGCTCGGACTAACCCCGAGCGCGCCAGAGCGGACGCGCACGGCGTCAGAGGACCGCGCGGGTGGTGCCCGACATGCGGGAGACACCGGCGAGAGCGGTTGCTGCTCGCTTCAGCGGGCGTCTCGGTACGGTCTGGTGCCCAAGCTACTGTCGTTCGCCTGGACGTGATCGCTCGGATAACCGACCTTGAGCAGGCGACCTAGCCGGACCATGTCCGACGGGCTGGTCGCGGCGCTGGCGTTTGCGTGGGATTCGATCCGGGCGCGCCATCACGAGCTGCCGCCGGTGATCCTCGCCGTGGGCCCGGGCTCGCGGCGCAGCGTCAGGCGTGTGGAGCTCGGCCACTTCGCGGCGGCGCGATGGTCGCCTCAGCAAGAGCCCGAGCCCGCCGAGCTTCAAGCAGCGGCGCAGGCGTTCGATGCCGCGATCGAGGCCCAGGATCTGGCTGCGGCGCTCGGAGCGTCCGGCCAGATGCTCTTGATCCGCGCGCGGCAGCTCTCCGACGAGGCGGGAGCCACCAGGAGCGAGGTCTTCATCACCACCGACGGGCTCGCGCGTTCCCCGGCCGAGCTGCTGGACACGCTCCTGCACGAGGCCGCCCACGCGATCGCTTTTCAACGCCGGCTCAGGGACACCAGCCGCCAGGGTCGCTACCACAACGTGCGCTTCAAGGCGCTCGCCGAGGAGCTCGGCCTGCAGGTTTGGCGCGATCCGTCCTTCGGCTGGGCCCGGACGGTGCTACCCGATGAAACCGCGGCCGGCTACGCCGGCGCGCTGGCCGCTCTCGCGCGGGGGCTGATCGCGCACCGCGAGCGTCCGGCTCCTGACGCCCGGCTCACGCGAAAGCGTGCGCGGACGGCCCCGACTTTGGTGTGTGAGTGCGGATCGCTGATGCGGAGCGGGCGTGTGATGTCCAGCGTCCACGCCGCCATCTGCAGCGTGTGCAGCCAGAGCGGGCGATAGCAGCGGAGCCTCTCACGGGCCGCCCCAACTCGGCGGCGCCGCGCTCACGCGCTGCCTCTCGAGACCGCGATCCGAGCAGGCTCCGCCCCTTTCCGACCTGACGCACGCCCGGTCCAAGCGATCGCCCGCCGTCCAACTCCACCGCCCGACCAGACGGCTTGCGTGCACCCCACACGGCACCCGCAGCCCGGCACCGCCGACGCGCGACACGCATTTGCATCGGTGATGCGCGGCGTGTCAAACCGGCCGCTGACTCGCTTACCGGTCATGTTGTCGATCGGCAAGGTCGGGCTGGGCCGCAACCAGCAGCTGTACTACGAGCAGAAGGTCGCCAAGGGCGCCGAGGACTACTACGCTGGCCGCGGTGAGGAGCCCGGCCGGTGGGCTGGCGCGGCCGCTCGGGAGCTGGGGCTGTCGGGCGAGCTGGACTCAGAGCAGCTGAAGGCGATGATGGACGGCAAGCACCCCGCCACCGGCCAGCAGCTCGCGATCCGCGGCGCGCGGTCGACGACGGCGGCGTTCGATTTGACGTTCTCGGCGCCGAAGTCGGTGAGTGTGCTCTTCGCGATCGGCGACCGGGAGCTGTCACGAGCGCTGGTCGAGGCGCACGAGGAGGCGGTCGACGCCGCCCTGGCCTACATGGAGGGGGGGGCGTGCCGGGTCCGCCGCGGGCATAACGGCACCCGCGCCGAACGAGAGGCCGGGCTGGCCTGCGGGTGGGGCCGCGCCCGACCCGAGCGGGCGGGCGGGTTCGTGGCGGCGGCCTACCGGCATCGGATGTCCCGGGCGCAGGACCCGCAGCTGCACACCCATGTGGTGTGCGCGAACATGGCCCGCGGTGAGGACGGCCGCTGGACCGCGTTGGACGGGACGGCGATCTACGAGCACGCCAAGGCTGCGGGCTGCCTGTACGAGGCCCATGTCCGCCACGCGGTCCGCGAGCGCGTGCCGTGGGCGGTTTGGGGGCCGGTCCGCAACGGGATCGCCGAGCTCGAACAGCTGCCCGAGGAGGTGCGGGAGGAGTTCTCGCAGCGCCGGGCGCGGATCCTCGAGCGCGAGGCAGAGCTGCAGGCCGCCGGCGTGCAGGTGGGGCACGCCGGCCGGGAGCGGATCGCCTACGACACCCGCGAGCCCAAGCAGGACATCGAGGAGGGCGACTGGCGCGAGCAGGTCAGGGCCCGGGCGGCCGAGCACGGGCTCGGGCAGACGGAGCTCGACGCGCTCGCCCAGCTCCCGGCCGCCCCCGCCGCCGAGCCGTTGTCCGAGCGCGGGCTGGCAGGCAGGCTGTTCTCCCCGACGGGGTTGACCGCGACGCAGAACAGCTTCCACGACCGCGACCTGGTCGCCGCGGTCGCCGATGCCTCCGCCCAGGGCGCCACCGTCACACACCTGTTGCCGGCTGCCGAGCGACTCCTCGGCCACCCGGAGGTCGTGCCGCTCGCCGCGGGGCTCGATCGCCGCTTCACCACCGCAGAGCTGCTCGCGGCCGAGCGGCGGATCGTCGAGCACGCCGACCGTGGCCGCGACGAGGACACCGGCGTCCTGACCGACGAGCACGCCAAGGTCGTGCTGCGCGCTCTCGAGCGGCCGTTGTCCGAAGAGCAGGAGCGCACGGTCCGCGCGATCGTCGCCTCGGGGCATCGGATCGACACCGTCGAGGCGCTGGCGGGAACCGGCAAGACGACCTCGGCCGGCGCGCTCAGAGAGCTGTACGAGCAGGCCGGCTACCGGGTGGTCGGCGGGGCGCCGACCGGCCGGGCGGTGCGGGAGCTGAAAGAGCGCGCCGGAATCACTCGGTCGCTGACCTTGGACGGGTGGGCGGTCAAGCTCGCCGCCGACCCGACCGCGCTGTCGTTCGCCGAGCCGACCGACGCGGGCGTGCGCCGGCAGCCCGCGGTGATGATCGTCGACGAGGCGGGCCTTGCCCACACCCGCCTGTCCGCTCAGGTGATCGACCAGGCGATGGCGGCCGAGGTGAAGGTGGTCGCGATCGGCGACTCAGGCCAGCTCTCCTCCGTGCAGGCGGGCGGCTGGCTGGGCGCGCTCACCCGGCGCCTCGGATCGCACGAGCTGCGCGAGGTGATGCGCCAGCGCGACCCGGACGAGCGCCGGCTGCTCGCCCATGTGCACCGCGGCGACCCCGAGCCGTACCTCGGGCTCAAGGCGACTCGCCGCGAGCTCCGCCTGTTCACCGGAGAGCAGCCCGGTGGTGAGGCCGAGCAGGCGGTGGTCGAAGCTTGGGCGCAGGCGTGCGAGCGCCACGGCGCCGAGCAGGCGGTGATCATCTGCCGCGAGAACCAGCGGCGTGAGCGGCTGAACAACCTCGCTCGTGCCCACCTGCGCGAGCAGGGCAAGCTCGGCGACAGCGTCGAGCTCGGCGCGAGGGAGTGGGGGGTCGGGGACCGGGTGATCGCGCGGCGCAACGATCGCGGCCGCGACCTCGACAACGGGATGCGCGGCACCGTCGCCGCCGTCGACCCCGACCGCGAGCGGCTGCTGGTACAGGTCGACTCGGGCGGGCACCGGGAGCTCGACAGCGGCTATGTCGAGCGTCACGTGCAGCCCGCCTACGCGCTCACCGGGCACGGGATGCAGGGCGGCACCGTGCAATGGGCGGCGGTGATCGGCCAGCCCGAGGACTTCTCGCGCAACTGGTCCTACACCGCCCTCTCCCGCGCCCGCGAACCGGTCGAGATCTTCGTGATCGACGAGCCGACCCGGCTGCAGGAGGACCGAGCGGAAGTCGCGCCCGCGCCGAGAAACGAGGAACGCCTCGACGCGCTCGAGCGCCTTGCACGGCGGATGCGCGACCGCGACGACGAGGACCTCGCGCTCGAACAGCTCGAACACGCCGACCGGGAGCGGCGCGCGGCGCGCGCGCCCGCCGCCGAGGCGGAGCGATCCCCTCAGGACGCCTCGCCGTCGATCCGGTCCGAGGCCGCGGAGCAGCGGCTGCGCTCGCCCGCGCTCGCGCGAGTCGACGAACTCGACCGGGAGCTCGCGCAGCTGCACGCCGAGCTTGCGGACCCCCGCATCGAGGACGCGCGAGCGATCGCCAGCCTGAACGAGACGATCGCCCGCGTCGAGGCGGAGCAGCGGCGCGACCACAAGCCGCACGGGCTGCGCGACAGGGCCGCCCACAGCACGCGCCGGCGCGAACGCGAACAGCACCTCGAGCGCCTGCGGGAACAGCGCGCCGGGCTGCTCGACCGCACGCCGGACCCGGAGGTGGCGCTCGCCAGCGCCGAGCGAATGCACGATCGACAGCGGCACCTCGGAGCGGAGCGTCGCCAGCTGCGCGACCACGCGATCCAGGACGAGCTCGCCGACCAGCCGCCCTGGCTGATCGACGCGCTCGGTCCCGAGCCCGGCGACCCGCGGCTGCGCGAGCGCTGGCAGAAGACCGCACGCGAGATCGCCGGCCACCGCATCGACCACCACATCACCGATCCCCACATCGCGATCGACGACAGCGATCACGCGATCCGGCGCGCGCTCGCCGACACCCGGGTAGCGCTCGGCCTCGATCGGCAGCGCGGGCAGGACGTCGGCCGCGAGATCTGATCCGTCCGACCCGCGCGGCAACCTGCCGAACATGCGTTCCGACGCGCCGCCAATCCCGCTCCCGAGGCTGCTACTCCTGGGCACGCTCGAGCTCGGCCTGCTTCCGCTGCGGCTCGCCGCGAGGCTGGTCGGCGGGCTGCTGCTGGCAACGGCGCTGATCGGCCTGCCGGCGTGGCTGATCCAGCTCGCGATCAGGCTGCTCGGCGGCGGCACCGGCGGCGGGCCGCTCCCCGCGTGGGCGATGATTCCGCTGCTCGCCGCCGCTGCGCCCGCCGGTGTCCTCGCCTTCCGGATCGCCGGCATCCCCGGCCTGCTCGGCCGCAGCGACCCAGCCGAGGCAGACACCGAGACCACGTACGGCTACGACGCCGGCGCCGGGTGGGACGAGGCGGACGCTGACGACGGCGAGGCCGAACCGGACGGCTCGGTCACCGGCTGCACAACGGAACCGCTCGCCTGGGCCTACAAGGCGCTCGAACTAGACCCCAGCGCGAGCCTCGCCGACATCAAAGCCGCGTACCGGCGCCGGGCCCACCTCTACCACCCCGACCACAACCCCGGCTTCACCAAGCAAGCCGCGGACCGCTTCGCGACTATCACCGAAGCCTATGAAGCGCTCGTCGCTGACCGGAGCACGGCGACTGCATAAGCACGGTCGCTGAGTACCGGTGAGGCGCGGCACCGCCACCCCGTGAGTGCCCCTGCTGAGCGACCTATCAAGCGAGTTGCACCGCACCGGGCCGCGGCTTCTCACGATCGGAACGTCGCCTAGGGAGTCGTCAGATGTCGGCCGTTCGCGACGATCGCTGTCGATGAATGCGATCGCCCGCGCCCGGGCGGGCTCAGTTCAGGCACGGTGCACGGCCGCCCAGGTGCGGCACTCTTGTGTCCAAGAGAAGCGCCGCGCCACAGCGTAAAGTTGAGGTATGTACCTGCTTCTGGTCGCTCCGGCCCAGCACGAAAAGATCCTCGATGTTCCTCAAAACCATGGGTACGAGCACGGCCACGTGCTGGAAGTCCTCGACCTGTTGGCGGGGCGCGGCATTCTCTGCGAGTGGCTTGACTCGAGTAGCCTTTCGAGCGATCAGCTCGACGCCCTCTATTGGGAGACCGCCGCTCTGGCCGCGCGCTCGCACGTCCAAGTCAGTCGGGTCTTCGGCAGCCGCCGGCAAAGCGGGCTGTGCGGCTTCCGGACCTGGGTGCCCGCCCTCCTCGTATATGACTCAAAGGGCGGCGTCCTCCAAACGGTCTTCCCGCACTCAAGCAAGCGCGGTCCGCTCGTAACGATCGCCGGGTTTCTCGCGCGGGCGGCGGGGGAATCCGCAGGGGTCGCCGAGGATCGGGACACGGGCGTCGACCTCACCGTTGAGGGCCGGTGGTGGGAGCCCGTCGATCTCACGGTGGAGGGATATCAGGACGAGCCGGTGTATCTCGGGGTCGAGGGTGAGCCCGATGAGCCCGTTGACCTGACGATCGACTAGGCAGGGGAGCGGTCGCGACATTGCCGCGATGGCGAGTGGTGTCGTGGCAAGACTTGCGCGCTGCCGACGCCCAGCCTAAGCGTCGATCGGCACGGCCGCGACCGCATCTCGATCCGCAAGCGTGTACCCGACTGTGAGGCTTAGCCGTACGTCGACCTGCTGTAGACGCTCGTCGAGCTCCTTGGCGAGCGCGTCACGCCCAAGTTGCGGCCGCCGAGCCAGGAGCTCGGTCTCAACGCTAGCCAGGTCGCGCGTGAGTACCTCGAGCTTCAGCTGATCGCCGGTAGGGTCTGCACTGGGCACGGCGATCGCCTTGCTGACATCGAGCACCAACACGGCCACGCTTTCGAATCCGGGAACGGAGATCACGATTGGACCTTCGATCCGGCCTCGGATGAACCGCGTCAGATCACCGGGCACCCCGGCCGCGCGGAGGGCGTGTTTGTCCTCCTCAACGTTGCCGCTCTCGATGGCGAGACGGCTCCAGACCGGGTACGAGTTCGCGGCCAGGATCAGCGACGGCTGATAGTCCGCGGCGCGCATCCGCCGGACCGCGTCTCGCACGCGCACGCCGAGCGGTCTCTGTCCACCATGCTCGACGCTCGTCTGACGGCCGTCCGCCTCGGTAGCTTCATCAAGCAACTCGGCGATGACAGAGGTCTCGCGTCGCGCCGCCTCCCGGCCGGTCTGCTCGGCGTATGACTCGAGCGTTACCTCCGAGGCCTCACCCACGAACGCGGGCTTGGGCAGCACGGACTGCACGAGCACCGACTGCTCGGCCGCCGGAGCGCTGATCGGCGCGCCGAGCGCCCGCAGCGCCGGCCCGAGCGACCGGTGGGCCAGCCACGCCTGGCGGGTGCGGTCGCTAAACAGGTCCCGTCGATCGGGGCGCACTGGCGCCCGGCGGACACGCATTGCCCGTTCTTGCTTCACCTCCTCGAGCGACGCTTGCAGCGCAAGGGCCAACCGGCGGCGCGCGTCACCCACGGGCGCGGAGTCTGCGACGTTCACCGGCGCTGCCTGCCCATCCCAGTAGGAAGACTCCCCAGTCAACGGCCAGGCGCTGGCGAGGCCATCGCGGAGCATGACCTGGTGCTCCTCGAGCCATGGCTCTGGAAGCAGCGTTTGATCGGGCAGATCGATCAAGATGCTCCAGTAGGCAGTGATCAGCGCCGGGGCGAATGACATTACGATCACACGGTCTGGCTCTCGAGGTTGGAAGAGGAAGGGCCACACTCCACGGTCCTGCGCCAACGTGATCGCCTTGCCGGTGACAAATGTCAGCACGGCGGCGTCGCCGAAATGCGCCGCCATCCGCTCCGCCACCGTACGAAGTTCCGGTGACCCGCCGAGCCGAGAGGCGGTGTCCAGCGCGTGCGCCACCAGCCCGAGCCGGTACACAGCCCGCAGAACGCGCAGCGCATCGCGAAGCTCGCGGCGATGTTCTTCATCGCGGGTGCCGGCGCCCTCGATCGGTGAGGAGTGCTCTGCGGCGAGCACATCACCGAGGTCGTCGAAGCGCTCGAAGCCGGCATCCGAGAGCGTGTCGGACCACTGCGCGTCGTAGTACTCGAGCCGTCTGATTTCGCCCGCTTCGGCGGGGCCAACCATCATCCGGAAGACTGCCCCGTACGCCTCCGCGGTGGCGAGGGCGCGCGGGTCCTCCGACACTGGCGCGAGCCACGTGCTCACAGCCCGGAGCTGATCTCTCTGAGTAGGGTGAACACGCCTTCCGCGGCCGCGGAGCGGACCCTGTCCGCGGTCGCCTGCGAAGACAGCGGCGCGGCATCGAGACTCATCCGGCTCAGCGATAGCAGCATCCGCGTGGCAAGACCCGTGCCGTCGGTTCCCTGCTCGAGCGCGCGCAAGCCGACCCCGAGCGGCACGTCGGTCGCAAGTCGGGCGAATTCGTCTCGGTCACGCGCGATGATCTGCTGCACCTGCACCTCCAGGTGGTCGGTCAGCGGCCTGAGCCCCACCTCATCCTCGGCCGGAGCGCGGCCGGGCGAGGCCCCAAAGCGCCGCCATGAGCCGATCAGGTGCAACAGGATCCCGCGATGGATCTTGGCCACCTCGCGATACCAAAGCTCGTCGTCGTCTCGGATCGCCCGGAGTCCCTGGGCGTGCAGACGGTCGAGGTCGTCGGCCCTGTCCGGCGGGTCGGTTGCTTTCTTCACCTTGAAGATGTGGTGCACGGTGCGCGAGTCTGGCTCGCCTTGGAACCAGATCAGCTCGGTCGTCTGCGTGACGTCGTAGTCGAGTGCGTTCAGGGCTGCCAACGGATTGATCAGGATCGACCTCGGACCTCCTGGCGCCGCCGCCGGAAGCGCCGCCAGCTTGTGCAGACGAACGTCGACTACCACGCCTTCTCGTCGCGGATGCGCGGCCGTGTACGGCGCCGGTGGCCCCGATAGCGGCGCCCGCCCCAGCTGCGCCTGGTCCATCACCTCTTGCATGATCGCTCGGGCGTAGGAGCGCTTGATGAACGTAGCCACCGCGCCGTCTAGCGCAGCCGTGATCCGGTGGCGCAGCTGATCCTGCAGCCATCCTCGGTTGCCAGCGCGAAGCGCGCGCCGCAGGATGATCGGGATCAGCAGCAGCGCGGCGCCGCTCAGCAGCACCGCCGCCATCGCCGAGGCGGAGTGCAGGCGGTCGAGCGCGTCTTTGGGCGCGCGTGCGGTGGCGGGCATCCATAGCAGCGAAGCGCCGCATGCCGCGATCGCCACCAGGCCCACAGCGATGCCCCCCAGCAGGCCGCTTGAGCGCGCGAAGTCAGGAAGCGATCCGCCCATCTGCGCGATTCGCGAGGAGCTGAAGATCGCGAACGAGAAGGTCACGATCGCCGCCGAGAGGGCCAGCGCGGTTGCCTCGACCTGCCATAGCGTTTGGACAAACGCGGTCGCCGAGCCCCCGTGGCGAAGCACCTTGGGCGTCAGCACCGTCGGCCAGAACAGCCAGATCAGTGCCCCCAGCGCCGCCGTGAGAACCGCCCACAGCAACGCCGAGCCGGCGCAGCGCCGGGCGAAATTCGAGCAGGCCCGCCGCCGATCCTCCCAGGTCAGGGTCTCGGCGCCACGCATCCGCCGCTCGGCCGCGCGACGCAACGAACGGGGTGTTTTCGACCTTAGCGCCATGGCCAACTGGAGCATATTCAGGGCCCGCCGACGCACCGCGATGGCGCGTGGTCCGACACTACCTCCGAACTCCTGGGCACACGAGTTACAACTAGTAGTGCCGAACGCGAGCGAGCCGAGCCACCGCCTCCGGCGCCCGCGGCACCACACCGCCGGAGCACCCCGGACGACGCGTCCGCCGTAGACCGGTCAATCGCCGCGCGAGGTCCGACGCCGACTAGCGCGATCAAGCCCTTGGACGAGAGTCAGGACACTGCTACGGTCGCTGGCGCACGAGAACGCCGCTCCGGCTCACTGCCGACGCGGCGGTGGGAAGTTCATAACCACGGGCAACAGCCTGCGGTCCGCTGTGACCGGGCTTGGCCACTCGATCAGAGCGTTGCGGGGCGGCCAGAACTGACGGAACGGCGGAACGTCGCCGTCCAGCGTCTCGGGGGGCTCTGGACGATCGAAGCCCTTGACCGAGAAACCGACGCCTGCGAACGCGAGGACGGCGCCGTAGGCGCTCGTCCGCGCCTCATCAGCTGAGACGAATCGACCGGTGGCGATCGTTGGCTGGCCTCTCCACGAGAAGAACCCGACCCAGACGCCCTCCGGCACCTCGGCGTTCTCGCGAACCGCTTGGCGATGCCCGATCGGCACCGCATCGCCGAGCCCGTCGGTCGCGGCGATCAGCGCGATCGCGGTTTTGGTCGCCCACAGCCCGAGCAGCTGCTGACTTTCAGGGTCTAGGGCAAGGTGAAAGCCTCTGGCCATCGGCACGAGCAGTGGAATGACCGCATCCTCGAGGTGCTTGAAGTGGGTGTTGCACGTGGTGCAGAAGATTCGCTTCCGGTGGCTCGCGAACGAGATCGGCTGGCGCTGTGGGACCACACGGCCACCGGCGCTCGTCTGTGTCAGGAAGGTCTTGATGCCGAGCGCCTTGGAGATCCAGCTCGGGACGACGTGTTCCTTGCTGTCTGCCGGTGCGCCGCAGAAGATGCACGGGCCTCCCGGCTGCTTCGGCGCCCGCGGGATCGCAGCCCACTTCAGTTCATTCCGCGAACGCGTGAGAGGCACGCGGCAGTGAGGGCACTGCACGTTCTGCGGATACCGTGTGTCTCTGGGTGCCGGCAGGTCGAGCGCGATCTGCTTCTTGCATTCCGGACACGGAAACTCCTCGTGGGTTCCGGTGACGAGCAGTTGGGGATCGACCGACAGCGTCAGGTACCGAAGACGCGTCTCACGCTCGCATCGGTCGATCGGGTCTGAGTCCTGAGGAAGCTTTGCCTCTTCGTCCGGATCCTCGTGTTCCACCACAACAGCCCAGTGCGTCGGCAGAGGCCCACTCGCGAGAGGCGGGAGGTCATCGAGCTCGATCTGGCGCGCGTCGATCGCACGGAAACCAGCGGCACCCTCCGTCGCTTGCCTCATCGCCTCTTCACGCGTCTCAGCGACCGCCGTCAAGCCGCGCGGCATGTTCTCCCCTCCCCGTTCCTCGTCAATCCGAGCATGTTCTCTCAGGTTACGTCGACCCTCAGCGTTGCGGCTCCGGCTCGCCGGCTAGGTCCACGCCGAACCAACGAATGTCGCTCGATACGTGTCTTTCAGTCGTCGTCGACCTGCCGCGCCACCGCAAGTCATCGTGGTCGACATCGAGCGAAAGTGCTCAACGCAGTCTTTAACCGCGCCTTGGACGGTCTTGCCGAGACCTTGGCGATGATCAGGCGCCCGTCCAGCGGTCGAGTTGCCGCTTAGCCTGCCACATGCTTCAGCGAGGACTGCCGACGTGGGCGGGTGGGATCTGGGACTCCCACCCGCACCGTCCGCATGTCTCTATATCCAACCGCGCTGCCGCCCCTGGGAGAGGAGCGTCAGCAGCGACAGGACGGCTCCGGCGAGCTGAAGCAGCCACATCGCGCGTTCCATCAGCGATCCTTTCTGGTCAGGCCCTATGGGCTTGTCTCCCGGCCAAGGTGGCGCACGACGCCGCTGCCGTCCAGACGTCCCGCCAAACTCGCGGGTTATGACCGCCGCCACTGTCATCGGCGTCATGGACAACACGTTCCTGCCGACCGTCGACGACTTGGTACTCGTAGCCCGTGCCGGCGGCAAGCGCGACGCGACGGGTCGCACGATTCACTACTGGAGGAGTCGCGACCTCGTCTCGAAACCGTCCCGTGATGCCAACGGCTATCACTATCCGCTTGCGGCACTCGGCGAGGTTGACGGCATCGTCCGATGGGGCTCAGCCAGACCAGGGCAGACCTCGTCAGGTTCGCCCGCTACATCGAAGCTGGCACGGTCGAGCCCGTTGACGCAAGCCAAGCCTGCGTGAGCATCCTGAACCGATTCCGCTCCGGCGCTGACGAGGCGTGTGAACTTCAACGACGCGGCCGTGAAGCCGTGCGCGAAGAGGCGGAAGCCGCAGCACGAATCCGCGGGCGAGGCGCGGTGCTACCGAGGCGGGTGCGAGTGCCGTTCGACCAGCGAGTCGCCGCACTCGTCTACCTCTGGAACGAATTCTTCGACCTTTCCGACAAGCCAGAACAACACGCCGAAGGCCTGCACTCCCTGCAACGCATCGTGGGACTTCGGAGTGGGCGCGGCGGAAGGGACCGGGATCTCAGCGAGATCATGCCTCCGCCCGAAGAATGGAAGATCAACCTAGACGCGCTAATCGCAGCGGTCAACAGCGCGAACGACGATGCCGCACGGAGCGCTCGTAAGTCCGTTGAGATGGTCTGTGTGTGGTTTCCGGCCCTCCTTCCGGCACTCGCTCCGTACATCGGGGTCCAGGATGTCGCCGTCTTCGACATCGCGAAGGATTTCGCGAGCATCATCGATCCCGTGTTCTACGCGGTGTTGTTCGCCTCTCGGCTCGCGCATCGCTTCAACAAATGCTCGGCGACCGAACTCATGACGGTCCTCACCGGTCCGTCGCTCGTGGACATCGTCGCCGAGCTTCTCCTTGAGCAGCCCGAGCAGACGGCCGGAGTCATTCGAGCAGGATTGCGTCCCCATCAGCGGGCCCAGCTAGCCGTCGCGCGGCGAGTTCTGTCGGCCCATTCCAGGTAAGCAGAGCACGGCCGCGTGCCACTCGTGCGGCGGACGAGGTGCGGCGCAGCTCAGCGGGTTCTGTAGAACGGCGACGTCCGCTCGACGATTGCAATCGGAGAAGGAGCGGTCGGTCTGAAGGCCGGCTGAGCTGACCAGGGTAGGCTGCGCTCGATGCCAGAGCGCCACTGGATCACCAGACCCGATGTGCCAAACGCGTGGTTCCTCGTGGACGATGCCGGCAGCGGCATCCGCCAGGTCGCCCGGCACGAGTACATCGGGTTCCCCGTCCGCTTTACCGTGACCGGACCGGGCTACGACGCCACCGATCACTCGTCGCTCGAGGAAGCCAAGGCGGCGGCCGAAGGCTCAGTCGGCTAGGGGTTCGCGCGATGCCGGACAGCCGCTGGACGCAGCTCCCGGACGGACCGTGGGTGCTGCCTGATCTTGAAAGCGGCATCTACATTCGCCACGTCGCGAGGCTGGAACGCACTGGCCGGCCGCCGTGCTACGCGGTCACCGGTCCAGGCTACGAGACCACCGAGCACCCGTCTCTGGAGGGGGCGATGGAGGCGGCGGAAGCCGAGAGGTACCAGCCGTGGTTCTCACAACCGCTCAACGATTGGCCACCAATGCCGGAGGTCATCACGTCGTGGCCGCTGAAGCTGTACGTCAAGGAGACGACGTGGCCGTACTGGCAGGGGAGTCCAACCGAGATCGCGCGCCTCGCGAAGCGCGGCGAAGAGCGGATGAACCGCTATTTCATTCCCTTTCAGAAGCTGCCGCGAGATGCGTGGTGGATCCGTCCTGGCATCCCGCGACAGCAGGAAGCGGTGCATTTCAGCTACGTCGTCGGCACACGAGACTGGGCCGGCGGAACGACATCCGATGGCTTGCGAGACGAGATCGAGGCCCGTCGCACACTAGTCCGTGCGATCACTCTCAAGGCCAGCGTGACGGATCGCACCTGGAGCCAGGTGGCGCTTAGTCAGATCCGCGAAGGGCGCCTGGTCGACATCTTTGAAGACTCACCCCTCACGGTTGTGGAGTCCACAGCCATCCCGGCCTCCGAGACGATTGCCCCGCCGCAGTTGATCGAAGTGCAGTTCCGGACCGACTTCCCAGCCGTGCGCCTTCGCACGATCGCTCGGACCGCCTACCAGTGCGCGGACCTCCACAGCTACATGCTTCCCCACATCGACGCCGGGAGGCGCAAACGGATCTGGGATCCAGCGCTCACGGGCTCGGCGGCAGCGGTCCTGGGTTTCGCAGTGCCGGACGTCCTCCTTCTCACCGGCGTCGTTCAGCCGTGGTGGGCGATGCTCCTACAGTTCACCTGCGGGCCACTCGGGATGCTGATCCCGTTGAAGCTCATCCCGTGGACGTTCCCGCCGCTGGAGCTGGTCGAGGCGTGGGAAAAGTCGCACTGGCAGACGGTCAAGACGACTTTCTGGCAGGGCCTCATCCTCGTCTTGGCGGCCGCAGGGATCGTGGCGACCATCCTGATCTCGCAGCCGACAGCAACCGCCCCCAATGTCCCTTCTCCCACGACCACCCGAGCGCCTCAGCCGTAACGCCTATAGGCGCTGCGCCCGTTGATGAGCCGAATTGCTGAACCCGGGCTACTGACGCGAGCGGAGCTCTCGCCGAGCAATGACCCCGGCGTCAATGACGCCTGTCGGTTCGCCCGCCCGGAACAAGATCGGACGCTCCGCCAGCGCAGAGGCCGGCCGCTCCTTTCTCCGAAATGCGATCGCCGCCTCCGCCGCGACCCGCGCCATCGGATTGGCGACGTTTCACGGGACGGAATGCGGCGTGACCGTGGTGCCCTGAGACCTGCTATCCCGGCCGGCGCGGAGGCAGCTCACTGCTGCAGCGGCGGAGGCGCATGAGGCAGCGGATGTGCTCCGTCCACACGATTCGCTTCCATGGGTGATGAGCAATGCCCGACGCCACGCACACCGGTCTCGCCGCCGACGTCGCACGGGAGCGGCAGACTGCCCAGTTGGCGCAGATCGACGGACTCGACACCAAGGCCGCGACCTTGCTTGGCTTCGTCGGAGTCGTCTTGGCGCTGCTTCTTGGTAGGTCAGACCTCGGGACACGCTGGCAGCTACTTGTCGCGGCGCTTCTACTCGCTATCGCCGTGCTCGCGCTTGGCTATGCGCTCTGGCCGCGCTCGTTCAGGGTCAACCCGAACCTTCGATCAATCGCGGGGTGGGTTGTCCGAGGAGACCCAGATCCCAACATCCTCGTCACCGCGTCGATTCAGCGGGCGCTGGACTTCAACGCCGGACGCATCACGCAGAAGATCCGCGGCCTACAGGCGGCCTGTGGGCTCGTTGCAATAGCTGTGATCATCCTGGCCGTTGATGTCGCGTCACATCGCGCGAGCTCGCCGAAGGCGCCGAATCCGATGGTCACCAGATCGAGTCACAAGACCTCGCTAAACCACTACACAAGAAAGGGGGAGGAGCTTCGTGTCGGACGACGACACACAGACAAGCCATGAGCAGGGTCAGGAGGAACCGCAGCCAATTCCTCAGCCCGATCCGCTCAACGATCCGCAGATCCAGCAGGAGATCGTGGAGTCGGACGACTACGTACAAAAGGGGCTCAAGGACCCGGCCGTCGAACACCGCGACAACGAGTGAGGCCGAAGTTCAGCGAGCGCGCCTACACACCGGGGATGGTCGGTGCGCTCGCGCCGGCCGTCCGCTCGCAAGATGCAGCCGACGACGCCTCGCGACCGCACGGGATATGGCGCGAGCCGGACCATCGCTTCCCCAATCGCGCCACGCCCCCGCCGTGGAGTTGCCACCGGGACCGGGTCTACGATCAACGGGTTGCCGGAGACCATCACTTATCCGGGCGCCGGGCCGTTTCGAGTCGGCGATCGCGTCTATGCGCGCGCCTTTGATTCGGCAGGCGTCATTGTCGGCATCGGCGAGACGGCGATCGTGAGCGCTCGGTACGCCGGGATCCAGGGTCCACTGCAATCGATCACCAAGTACGAGGTTGAGCTAGACGATGATGCTTCTTTGCGTCGCATCGCAGATCGCGACGGGCACCTTGTCGCGATCTAGACACACCTGAGGGCATGCCTGGCAGTGGGTCGCATTGATTGCCGGCCTCGAAGCCCAATTCTCGCCGGGCATCCGGCCAGCCCAGCCGCAGAAACCGGCAGGTCGCGAAGGAAGGCAGATCGGGTTCGGGGGGCCGTAACAGTGCCCTACACAGCAAGCTCGGGGCTTTCGAGCACACTCATCACGACGTTTCGACCGACAGCGAACAGCTGCCCGAATCGACGGATCACCCCGCAGAACTCCCACAGCGGAAGGTGCTGGATCGGCCACTCCTCAAGCGCCACCGCCTTGGTCTCGTCTCCGTGGAGAAAGTAGCCGTTCAGCCACAGGTCCACTAGCCGCTTCGTTCACATCCGCTCCTCGATGAACGAGCCATCCGGCTGGACCCGCTGGACGACCATCGCGACGTCGGCGCGGCGAAGGATTTCCGCGCGCCCGCTCTTGAGCCCGCGCAGGTCCCTCCACGCCTGAGCACGGAGCGGGCTGTCGCTGCGAACGTGGGAAAGCAAGAGGTTCATTGCGGCCACAAAGCCCGTGTGATCGCTCTAGTGAAAGAGCATCCTGAAGAGCCCGATGGTCGCCATCAGCGCCTCCTCGTCGAACCCGTCGGTGCCCGAGCTAACCACCCCATCGTCCGAGCCCATGATCTTCAAGGTCTCCCCGGGCGATGACTTGAAGAAGCTCAGATCGAGCAGCTTCTCGACTCGCTCGACATACCGGCGAAGGCGCTCTCGCTCGGCCGCGCTAAACGGAGTGAAGACATCCACCGGTGATGCAAGTACGGAATCGGCCACGCCACCACGGTACTGAGCGGATCAGGGGTTCGGTAGGACTCGCGATCCGCTCGTCGCAGGAGCGTCAGAAGCTTGCTCGGCGCCCGGCCGGTCAGACAGGAAGTGCGGCGAGTGCCACGACTCCTCTTGTGGGTCGCCGTTGCATCCGCGGGCGACTGCTTCGGCGACTTCCGCTCCTGAGAATCCACGGCTCCCGCGTGGCGCAGCTCCCTCTCGAGTTCGTCCACGCGCGACTGCGATGCCCGCCCGCGCAGCGCGCTTTTGGTTTGCGCGTCGCTCTCTAGCCGCCCTCACCCGCCGGCAAGGATTTCGCCTCCTCGACTCCGAACCGGGCCGACTCCTCGCTCCCGGCCAGCGCGGCGGCGCCCCGCCGCCTGGCGCAGGTGGGGCAGAGGGCGTGCGAGGCGTGAGTTCGGTTGTTGACGCTCGACTGCCACGCGCGGGCGCAGGCGGGGCAGAGCCACCAGACGCACTGGGAGGAGCGGGCGGCGATCGTGTGCGGATCAAGCTCGCGGTTGCGGGTTGGGTGCCAGAGCTCGAGCAGGTCGAGCCGTAGCGCCGCGAGCGAGCGACTGCGCTCGACTCGTCGCTTGGTTGCGCTGACGGCGGCGGCGCCTTTGCGCCGCGCGCACCGGGGGCAGCCCCGCCCGGCGTTGCGCGAAGAGACGAGGGCCCGCCACTCGTGCCCGCAGGTTGCGCAGCGCCACCACACCCGGCGGTTGGCCGCCCACGCCACGTTGGCCGGATCGAGCCCCGGATTGCGGGTCGGATGCAGCTCGGCCAGCAGCTCGGGGGCGAGGGCGGCGAGCGAGCGCCACGGCCTGACCCGCTCCTGGGTGGTTCCTTTGCGAGCCGGGCCGCCGAGCCCGAAGCCGTTTTTGCCGATGCGGGCGTTCGCGCGCGTGCGCAGTATGGAGCTGAGGCTGCGCGCGCAGAGCGGTGCGCGCAGCGGCAGCCTGAACGCGTCGCGGTACTGGGCAAGCGTCCAGCCGTGGGTGCGGCGCAGATGCGATCCGCCGAGGTGGCGGAGCCATCTGCCGCACAGATGGCACTGGACGCTGTCCTCGTCGGGGTCGTAGGCGATCTTGCCGAGCGCTCCGAAGAACGCGGTGCCGTCCGGCAACAGACCTGCAGAAGCGCCGGCCGCGCCCGTCATCGCCGCGAATCGTCTCACAGCGCGGGGGGCGATGGCACCGCTTTCGACGACGCCAACGGCGCGACCGCGGTCCGGTCGAATCGCCAGCTAGCGGAAACCATGTCGAACCGCACGCTCGCTGGCTTAAGCAGCCGGTATGCCTGATCGCAACGCTGCCGCGCGCCTGTTGATCCTGCTTGCGCTTGGCGCCTGCCTGGCCGCCGTGAGCCTCGTGGCGTGGGTTGGTCCGCAGCTGGCGGCGTGGGTGCACGCCGGTCGCTGGCCGGCGCTCGGCTTCTGGCAGGCGCAGGGAGCGCTGCTGCGGGCTTTGCTCGGATCGAGCCCGGCGGCCGCCTACCCGGTCGCGATCAGACGGGGGCTGCCCGCCGCCTGGGAGCTGTGGGCGGTCCAAGCCCTGCTCGCGATTGCAGTCCTGTCGCTGACGGGCGTTGCGCTCCGAGAGCTCGCGGCCCGCGCCAGCCGCCCCGTGCTCGATCGGAGCTGGTGGCAGCTGCGTGGCGCTCGCCCCCGCTCGTTCGGCACATCACGGACGATCCGCCAGCTACTCGTCGCGGGACCGGATCCGGAGCGCATCATCATCGGTCGCCACGGCCGCCCCGGCCGGCTCCTCGCAATCGGCCCGAACGTGCAGGCGGTGGTGATCGCCGCGCCCAGGTCGGGCAAGACTTCGGGCGTGATCATCCCGGCGCTGCTCGAGCACGAGGGCGCCGCTGTCAGCACGACCGTGCGCAGCGACGTGCTCCACGCGACGCTCAACCGCCGGGGCAAGCTCGGCCGAGTCTGGGTCTGGAACCCGTTCGGCGACCGGACCGACTCCTGGGATCCGCTGCACGGCTGCGAGGACTGGGAGCACTCGCTGCTGGTCGCGCGCTGGCTCGGCCACGCCGTCAGCCTCGGCGCGACGCACACTCAGGAATACTTCGACCAGGAGGCCGAAGGGCTGACCGCGCCGCTGCTGCACGCCGCCGCGCTCGTGCCCGAGCGCAC
This sequence comes from uncultured Solirubrobacterales bacterium, assembly GCA_963704385.1. Lineage (GTDB taxonomy): Bacteria > Actinomycetota > Thermoleophilia > Solirubrobacterales > Solirubrobacteraceae > Palsa-465. Next base: position 216,048 of record OY969904.1, on the reverse strand, counting down.
GATCGTCGACGTGTACCGCTGGATCCTGCGGCGCGAGCGCGACACGCCCAAGTCGATCCTCCGCGACGTCGGCGCCGAGGACGCGATCGAGCGGCTGAAGAACGTGTACTCGTACACCGAGCGCCAGCGCGACGGGATCATCGGCACCGCCGCGGTCCAGCTGAAGGCCTACGGCCACCCCGGCGGGGCCCGCACCGCTGGCCGCAAGCACGGGCTCACGCCCGAGCGGCTGTTCGCTCCCGAGCAGATGAACACGCTGTTCATCGTCGCCGGGCGCGAGCACCAGCAGCTGCTCGCGCCGCTGGTCGTGACGCTGCTCTCGAGCCTGCTTCACCACCTCGCACAGGCGGAGAACCGCCACGGCCACGGGCTGCATCCGCCGGCGCTGTTCGCGCTCGATGAAACGGCGAACATCGCCCCGCTCCAGGACCTGCCGCAGATCCTCGCCACCTCGCTGCCGAGCGCGCGGTTTTTGACCGTCTGGCATTCGGTGGCGCAGATGCACCGCCACTACGGCCCGCCCGCGGCCGCCGAGATCCTGGCGCTCTCGCAGGCGAAGGTGTTCCTCGGGTCGATCACCGACGGGCACACCGTCACCGAGCTCACCCGGCTGCTCGGCCAGCGGGCGAGCGAGCACAACCAGCACCCGGAGATCCTCACCGCCCAAGCCCTTCAGCGCACCAGCGACGGCGAGGGGTTGCTCGTGCACACCGACCAGCCGCCGACCTTCTACCGCCAGCGCCGCTACTACCGCGACGCGTCGCTCAGACGGCTGGCGGCGTGAGCGCCCGGGCGCGCGCTGCGCGCTGGACGCTCGGGCTCCCGACGGCGGGGGTTGCGGTCGCGATCGTCGCCGCCGCCGCTACCACGAGGCTCGCGCTCCTTGCCGGCGCCGCGGCAGCCGCCGTCTGGATCACGCGCCTGCGCCTCGCCGCGGTCGCGGCCGTCGCCTTGCTGTGCGCCGTCGCGGGGCTCGCCGTCACCGGCGCCGACGCTCAGACACGCTTCTACCCCGGGCGCGTCGTCACGCACGCACGCGCTCACCCACCGCGGCGTGGTAACGACCGGCCGTTGAGCGAAGGCCAGGTGCCAGCGCCAACCGACGGCGTGTCGAAACCAGTCGACGCCCGCTTAACCGGTGCCTGCCGTGAACGCCCTGCTGCCAGCCCCGGTTGACTCCGCCGTCGCGCCGATACGATCCGGCGCCCGGTCGCCTCGCCACTCCACCAGTCGGAGCCGAGCGCGATGAGGCGCGAAGCGACTGTCACCGCAGTCGAGCCCGCGGTGCAGCGGCCGAACGTGCAGCCCACGCAGGCGGATGCGTACCGTCTGCTCGACGCCGACGACATCGCTGCCTACATCGGCATGACCACCGACTGGATCTACCGCGAGGTGCGCGCTGGGCGGATGCCTCACATCCGCCTCGGCCGCTACGTGCGGTTCCGCCGCGAGTCGATCGACGCATGGCTGAAGGCGTCGGAGCGCGGCGGTACGATCCGCTTCACCAAGCAATCGCCCCGGCGACGCTGACACGCCCCGGGGCCGGCACAGGAGGAGTATCTCCCATGCGAGGCCATCGTAACGGCGCGCAGTCCCGGCGCTCGACGGCGCCGGCCGTTGATTCGCTCGCCGGCCGCTCAGCACATCCCGGCCGACCTGCGAGAGACTGATTCGCCATGGCATCCACGCGTCGTAAGCGTCCCCACGGCACCGGCAGCCTGTTCGAGAGGTATGGCAGCTGGTACGGCCAGTGGCTCGTGCGGGGAAAGCCGGTGTCCCGAGTGATCGGTCCGGTACGCAAGCCAAGCAGCCGCGAGGGCCTGACCCGGTCGATGGCGGAGGCGCGGCTCAGGGAGCTGATGTCCGAGACGGCCACCGCGCCGCCAGCGGTTACCGAGCGTCTCACCGTCGAGCAGGTCGGCGTGCGGCTGATCAAGCACCTGCGGGCGAAGGGCCGCAAGCACTCGACGCTCGAGTCCTACGAGAGCTACATCCGGGTCCACCTCGCACCGTTCTTCGGGGACACGCCGATCTCCGAGATCACCTGCGACGACGTCGAGGACTTCATCGAGGCCTGCATCACCGACCGACATCAGTCGATCAAGAGCACCCGAAACTACCTCGGGTTCCTCCACAGCCTGTTGGACTTCGCGATCCGCAAGCGCTGGACCTACGAGAACCCTTGTCGGCTCGTCGACAAGCCAGATCCCGACGAGAACGCCAACGACATCAGGTTCCTCGATCAGACGGAGCTCGAGGAACTGATCCACCCGGCGAACGGCCCCTCCCGCCACCACCGAGCGACGCTCGAGCGCGCGGCGCGCGTCCGCTCGCTGAGAGACCACGACGAGATGCCGTGGAAGAAGATCGCGAAGGAGGTTGGCGTCGCCCAGTCCACGGCGATCTACCTGTACCGCTGCCGTCCCGAGGCGATCTCCACCGCTGACGAAGCCCTCTGGCGTGTCGACCGCACGATGTATCTGACCGCGGCGATGACTGGGCTGCGCCAGGGCGAGCTGCTCGCGCTTCGGTGGATCGACGTGGACTGGCTCGCGCACAAGATCCGCGTGCGGCGCAACTACGTGCGCGGTCAAGTTCGGCACCCCGAAGTCCAAGCGCTCCTCGCGGTCCGTCCCGATGGCCGACCCGGTTGCATCGGAGCTTGAGCAGCTATTCCAAGCCGCGGCGTTCCAAGCGGACGACGATCTAGTGTTCTGTCATCCGCACACCGGTCAGCCGCTCGAGCGCGGCCAGTTGCTCAAGCGGTTCAAGAAGGCGCTTGAGCGCGCCGGCGTGCGCGAAGTTCGCTTCCACGACTTGAGGCACACCTTTGGTACGAGGATGGCCGCAGCGGGCGTGCCGATGCGGACCCTGCAGGAGTGGCTGGGCCACCGCGACTACAAGACCACGCTGATCTACGCCGACTACGCACCCGCGCCGAACGAGGTCGAGCTCGTCAACGCCGCGTTCTCAGCCGGCGACAGGCCGCGGCCCGCATCCATAATCCATCCATAATTTTGCGCGCAACTGAGACCACCTCAAAACAAGAAACCCCTGGAAATACGAGGTCTCGCAACTAGGGTCCACCCCGTAAGCCGAGTTGTGGTCCAGGCGGTCGTGGGTTCGAGTCCCATCGCTCACCCTGACGAAAGCCCTGCTAAGTGGCAGTTTCGAGGTAACGAGCAGCACGCGGCTCGGGCAGGTGTCCATCAATTGTCCATCAATTTTTTGATGGACGTGCACTTCTGGCCCGCGAAAAAGGTCCCCCCGGGTGCGCGAGCGGCCCCCAGCGAGCGTCGATGACCGGCAGCGAACGAGCCGGCTGACGGCTCTGAGTCGCCGAGTTACGCGCGCCGACGCAGAGGGATGGGGCGGGATTGCGGAGACGCAGGCCGCTCGGACCCGCCGGTCTCGAGAGCGTCCAGCCAGGCTTCGACCGCTGACTCCCGGAAGCGGCGGTAGCGACCGAGGCGGACGTGGGGAATCCGGCCGGCACGCGCCTGAGCCCAGACCCACTCGGTCTTCATGCCGAGACGCTCGGCGATCTCGTCAGCTGTCAGCAGTCTGTCCAAGGTCTGGCGCTCGACGTCGGCGATGAGGATTGTTCGGCGACCTCATGATGAAGTCTCGGAGATTCCGGCAGTAGGTAGGTACTCACTCGGGAGGGCGGAGTCTCTGCGTCGCGGAGAAAAACGTGGCGCGACGTCGCTGACGGCTCGGCCTCGATGCGTCGTCCTCGACCGCTGGGAACATCGCTGGATGGTTCACCGCGCCTGTGTCGCGGTCCGGAGCTCAGCCTCCGGCGGGAGCTCGCTCGACGAGAGGAGCGCGGCCGGTGGCCGGTAGAGCCGTCGCGAACCGTTCCGAGCCGTTGACGGTCGAGACCCCGCGAGGCCCCGTCGAGCTCGTGCGTCAGCAGTGGCGCTCGCAGCGAGCCGGCAGCCGTTGGCAGTGGGAGTGGCTTGCTCGCCGAGCCGGACAGCCGGACTGGCGGCAAGGAGCGACGGCGCGCGAGGCGATCCGCCAAGCGACGTTGCTGCCGCCGGGCAGGCGGCCTGGATGGCTCACCGCGGCGGTCGCCGACGCCGAGCGAGCGCTCAGCTCGCAGCCAGCCGAGCCGGCAGAGGATCCGCCAGCGAGTGAGGACGCCGGTTGAATTACCCGCGTCGACAGCAGTGCCGCCGGCTTTCGCGCGCGGGCCGGGCGGCGGCGGGGAGCGTGGCCGCGGCGCTGCTCGCGCTGGTTGTCGGGGGCGCGGGCGCGGCACCGCTCGCCGGGCTGCTGCTCCTCGCCGCGTTCGGCCTCGGGCTCTACGCTCGCCATTGGATCGCACTCGCCGGTCGTAGCCGCGTCGGTGCCCGCTCTGAGGACGACGTCCAGCGTGCGCTCGCACCGCTGCTGGCGGAGGGTTGGCGGCTTCGGCATTCGCTGCCGTGGGGGCGGGGTCGGGGCGACATTGACTCCGTGGCGATCTCCCCAACCGGGATCGCAGTCGCAGTCGAGACGAAAACCAGAACGTACGACGGTCGCCATCTCGCTCGCGTGTGCGAACAGGCGGCGTGGCTGTCGCGGCGCCGGCGAAGATGGGCACGCAACGGGGCCCTTGGCGTCATGTGCCTCGTCCGTGCGCGGGGCGTCGAGCGCGTCGAGCACGGCGTTCTGGTGGTGTCGATCGACCGCTTGGCGCATGTCCTTCGCGTCGCGGCCCGGATGGCTTGAGACGCGGACGCGGCTGGCTCTGCTTGGCCGAGGCTCGGTCCGTGGCCGGGTCCAGGCGTCGGGCGCCGACGGCGCCTGGGGAGCAGCGGAAGCCTGAATCCCCCTTGGGGCATAGGACACGCGCGTGCTACTGGTTCCGCTGGCTCGAACTGAGGCACACGTGCGCGTCCCTCTCGCTTGCGGTGACGCCGAACCTGCACATGGTCAAGGAGCGGCTGGGGCGCGAGCACATCCGCACGACGATCAACGTCTACGGTCATCTCGTCCCGAACGTGGACGCCGTCCTGGCCGGCGCGCGGGGGCGGAGATGTGGACGGCGACCGCGACCCCGACCGAGAGCAACGTCATCGAACTACACCCGAGCCGCGAGCACGAGCTGAGAAACCCCCGGCGCGCAATCCATCGGACGCCGGGGGCTAACCCAACGCCCCCGAGGAAGGTTCTCGGGGGTCCTCATGAGGCAGGACCGAACCTAGTCGGTCCCGACCGACGCGGCGTCCGTAGGACCCCTCGCTGCGCTGCGGGGATCGCCCAGGATGCTGTCCGGTCCTCTCATCCGCCCTTGAGCGCCGCTAAGTGGAAGCCTTCGCAGTTGAGAGCGACGCGAACCGGCGTTGCGATTCCGATCCTCCGCCGAGGCCGCGAGCCGGCTCCCCTCCGGGCGATCACGATGTCGCCATAGGCATCGTCGGAGCGCCGGGGGTCCGGACGATCGTTCTCGGGGATATGCAATCGTCAGCCGGGGCCACCGCGCCAGCAGATCCTAGGCGCGGCGAGCGCTCGAATGGTTCCCGCCAGATCAACGCCCTCGTAGCGTAGGCAGAGCTACGCCCCGATTGGCGCTACGCCGCTGCTCGTCGATCGCGCTCACCGTGGAAGCGACCAGTCGCGCGGGTATCGAAGCGAGTGCTCCACAGCGGCCTACACACGAGCGGAACCTTTCGAGGCCGTCGCCAGTAGTCTGTGGCGGACGCGCTTGCCGTCCGACTCATGCCCCAACATGCACCGCCTCATGCATGAGGAGACTCTTAGTCTCGCTTGGGCCGCGGATTGGGGGCGGCCCTGCCGCGTTGCCTCGTGCACTGTGCCGCTTATAGCCAATGATGACGGAGCCTGAGTCTGACATCCCATCGGGCACGCCACGCGAACCGCCCGCGGAGATCTCGATCGACAACATGTTGGAGAGACTCTCAGAGTGCTCGGACTTTGACTTCGCTGCTCGCAAGACAGAGTACGAGTACTACTCCACACGCGCGCAGCTAGCGGTCGATAACTCGCGACTGTACGACCGGCTATTCGCTCTAAGACAAGATCTCGCCGGCGAGCTGGTCGCTGGGAAGATCGCTGGCGTGGATCATTGGGCGAGCGGCGAGTCGGAGTTTCGGACCGTGGTTAAGACGTGGGTGTCACTCATTGACAAGCTCTACCGAGTGAATCGCGAGGAGAACGCTCTCTTCTCGAACCCCCCAATCCTCCCGACGGTGAGTCAACTCGCCCGAAATGAGCACGCGAATTTGCAGCGCTGGATTACCTCCCCCATCGCTGGCGAGGTGCTCGACGATTTGGTGCGAACCAAATCGTCGTGCCGTTCGTGGATGGCGTGGTAGATGTCAGTTACCGCCTCACGAAGATTTTTGACGAACTGGGTGTGCAGCGCTTTCGTCGCTTCCACGCCAAGGACAGCGGCTACCACGCCCGTCACTATTACGCGTTGGTAGAAGTACCTGGTGATGACTCCATTCCGCCTAGCACCGTTGCGCTCGAGATCAAAGTTCTCACCAAGATGCAAGATCAGCTAGGAGAACTAACGCACCTTCTCTACGAAAAGCACCGAACCGGTGTGCTCAAACTCGAGAAGAAGCGCAAGTCCGCATGGCAGTTTGACTCGCCGGACTTTTTGGCTACCTATCTCGGCCATACTGGTCATTTTCTGGAGGCGAAGATCTGTGACCTGAAAGACACCATCCTGAGTTTGGACCAGGGGGCTTAATGGAGAATCCAGAACCGAGGTCGCAATATCTGAATGCCGTCCTTCGCCAGATTGAACGCACCGCGTTCCGGATCCCGCGATTTCAGCGGGAATTTGTCTGGGGTCAACGTGACATCTTGGACTTGCTCGAAAGTATCGAGAACGGCTACCCCATCGGGAGCATTCTCACATGGCGCGTCGAGGGGTCTGACGACTACTTCTCGGGGTTTCGCACGAGTCCCTTCCCGGAGCCGGATGGCAGTCTGGCGGCATATGAGGTTGTTCTCGATGGAGCACAGCGTCTGTCTAGTCTCTACGGCTGTCTGCGCAACCCGAACTCACATCCCCTCTATAAGGTTAGTTATAACCCACGGAGTCAAGAGTTCGTTTATGACGACGAATCGAGGGCCGACTCTTTGCTCGTGCCAATGGGGTCGCTGTTCGATAGCCGACAATTTCTGGCAATACAGAGCCGATTGTCAACCGAGGATGACTCGGACGATCTCCTGCAAGCAGCGCTGCGACTTTATTCGACCTTCCAGGAGTACCAAATCCCGATCATTGCGCTCGCCAACGCGGCCCTCGAGGATGTGGTCGAGGTTTTTCGACGCGTCAACAGCACAGGAACCCCGCTGTCACCCGTCGACTTTGTCCGCGCGCTTACGTGGCGGTCCGGGTTTGATCTACAAGAAACCTTCGACGAATTTGCAGAGCGCTATGAGGGTACGCCGCTCGAGGGCTTGACCGATGATTTCTTGATTAAGTGCTTGGCCATTACGAGCGGCCTGTCTCTCGACGCTCGCGACGTGGTCCGTCTAAAGGTATTGGCCGACCGCGAGGAGGCATTGACTAGCGAAGTCGATGCGATGAGAGCGGCCTTGGACAAGATGGCGCTGACGCTAGAAAGCCTACAGGTTCATGCAATCGGTGAGGTGCCATACGAGGTACAGAGGCTCATTTTGTTCGGGATCATGTATCTCGAGCTTCCCGTGGACAGCCAGCGCATCGAGGACTGGTTCTGGCACTCGACCTTCGCCGAGGAGCACCAGAGTCGGCCTGACTCCTACACATCGAGGCTGATTCGAGAGTTGCGACTTGGGGACATCGAGCCTGCTCTAGCAGTTCGGCGGCCGGTCGATCGATATCTCCTTGCCTCACGGCAGCGACGCGCTGGGACGGCCGCGACTGCTGGATTCACACTTTTGCTGCGCCGACTAGGCGCCCGCTCGCTGCTGTCTGGCGAAGGAGTTGATGAGGATGACATGCACGCCACCTTGTTTGATCGCGCCGAGCTCAACTCCGGACCGGGCGGACATACGCCAACGCCTCAGGTTCTCGCCAACACTGTTCAGCTGACGCCGCGCGATGCTGCTCGCTGGAAAGAGATGCGCCGTGCTGGCGCGACACTTGCGGATCTCTACGGGGAGTGCGAGCAGACCACCAACGAAGCCGAAGTGATCTGGCGGTCCCAGCGCGTCGATAGCGCGGCACAACTTCCGGCGCCAGAGGTGGTGCGCGCTCGATCTGCACAGTTGCTCTCCGAAGTTCTTCCAGGGCTAGCCGGCTAGCTCGGAGGGCCCCCGAGACAAAGTGTTGGCCGGGCGCGTCCGTGCCCGAAGCGGATCGGCACTCCTAGATCCGGCTCGGAGCCCTGCATTGTGTTACTCCGAGCTCCCGGCCTTAGTTTGCGGGAGCGGTGCGGGCAGGAGCTTTGGACCGCTGCTCCGAGCTCCCCATCAGCGACGCAGGAATCTTCTGCACGGCGGCTGTCTGAAGCAGGGCTTGCCAGGTCGCTCCCGGGCCGGGTCGGCGGAGCCAGACGAGTGCATCGCCGGGCCTAGGATCGGCTAGCGCCACGGCCGGCGGACGATCGCATCTCCCGAGAACGGTCCTCCGGACTCCCGGCGCTCCGACGATGCCTATGGCGGCGGAGCCCCCCTCGGGGATGTGACCTCCAGCAAGCTCTTTCGCCAGCTCGGCCAAACCGACGGGGTCAGCTCGCGCGGTTGTGCCGCGAGTCGGCTGCCTGGATCGCCTCAGCGAGGCGATTCGCTGAGGCGGCAAGCAATGTGAACGGTTAGGTTGTCCCAGGTCGTCGTCTCCGGCCAGGCAATATCGTGACGTCAACAGACCTTCTAACTGAGCTTCTCACACTTGAAGGCCTCCTCTTCGCGGGCCTCGCGGCTGCATTCGCCGTGGCCACGACCAGGGTCGGGATGCGTCCGCGGTTTGGCGCAGCGGGGAAATTCGCAGCCGCCGTGATGGCTGGACTCTCGATCGTTGCAGCGGGCACACTCGCGGCGCTGATTACCGCCGTCGTCGCCCGGACTCCCCAGGGGTTCGGCATGTGGATGGCGACGGTCTGCTTAGGACTTGGGATACTTATGCCGCCTGCAGCGGGCTGGGGACTAGTCTGGATTCTCTTCGGCAAGACGAAGTCTGCGGAGGCCTGATGTCTCCTGAAGATCGCTTTCTCTCCGACGGCACGCTCGCGGCTCTGCGCGAATACTTCCGGCTCGATTCATTTCTGAGCAAGTTTCCGCAGTCCAGAGACCGCTACTTCGCGCTAGTCAGCGGGCTGCAGACGGTCTACCGGAACGCGGAGTGCCCAATAAGCGATCACGAACTCCGGGAGCTTGTTGCCAGAGCAGTGAAAAATAACCGCTCATATCGCGACTATCTAGCGAACGACCGGTCGGCTGAGACCGATTATCTTCTCGACCCAGAGAAGTGGCAGGCGCTTCTCGTTGCCTTGGCTGGGACCATCCTCTGTCAGTATGAAGGGGACTCAAGATGAGCACTCGATACCTGGACTTCGAATCCTCATTCGCTGAGGCCGCGAGCGTCGATGATGTTCTAACGCTGCTCGACGCTGTCGGCGCCGCCGCGGAGCGAGACTCTGGCGTTCGTGAAGCGCGACTGGATGAGGTGGGTTACGGACCGGAGGTCAGCTTTGCTCTCGTTGGCGAGGCCTTCCGGCGTCTCTCCGAGGCCCGGCAGCGTCTAGCGGCTCGGCAAAGTAGGTCCCGCGTTCTTGTAGCACCACGCGGTGAGCCGCTCGACTTTAACGCACCCCGAATCTCTAGCGAGTCTGTCGAGGATAACCGTGGCTCGTTCACGATCGAGCCCCTCGATCGTGGCTTCGGCTACACCTTCGGCAACTCCTTGCGACGCGTGCTGCTGTCCTCGCTCGCCGGGGCCGCGGTCACGAGCGTCAGGATCGAGGGCGTCGCCCACGAGTTCTCGACGATCCGGGGCGTCAAAGACGACGTGACCGACATCGTCCTGAACCTCAAGGGCGTGGTCTGCCGGATGCACACGGACGCGACCGAGGTCGAGGCGCCGCTGGTCGTCAGCGGGCCGGGAGAGATCACGGCCAAGGACATCGACCTCCCGGCCGGCGTGGAGATCCTCAACCCCGACGCGCACATCGCGACGCTCGAGAAGAAGACCAAGCTCGAGGTCTATCTGACGATCGGCCGCGGACGCGGCTACCGCCCGGCCGAGGAGAACAAGTCGCCCGATCAGCCGATCGGGGTGATCCCGATCGATTCGATCTTCTCGCCCGTGCGCCGGGTCGCGTATTCCGTGGAGCAGGCCCGGGTCGGCCAGCGAACCGACTACGACAAGCTGACGCTCGACATCGAGACCGACGGGTCGATCGACCCGCACGAGGCGCTACGCGAGGCGGCCGAGATCCTGATCTCCCAGCTCGCGATCTTCACGGATCCCGACCGCGTGGTCGAGCTACGCGAGACGGGTGTGCCTGGGCCGCTCGAGGCCGGAGTGGCCGGTGCCGGCGCCGTCGGCACTATGGCGCGGGAGCCGAACGCGCTGGACGACATCCTGATCGAGGAGCTCGAGCTGGGTGTGCGCTCATACAACTGCCTCAAGCGCGCGGGCATCCGGACGGTCGGCGACCTGGTCTCCAAGACCGAGTCTGAGCTCACTGCGATCCCGAACTTCGGTAAGAAATCGATCGACGAGGTGATCGATACGTTGCACGCGCGCGGCCTATCGCTTCACCACGAAGAATCCTTCGCCATCAGGACCGTGTCGCCCCGGGAATCAGGGGATGGGCGATCCCGAGAAGAGGATGCATTACCCGATACCTCTGCTGAGGCGTGAGCACTCGATCCGCCGACCAGGCGCTTGGAGCTCGGGGCCCACGCGCCAGCGGTCCAACCGCCTTACTGATGGGGAAATCCGGACGATGTTCGTCTCGATCGACGATGACGAAAGTTTTGGAACGCCGGTGGGAGGCCCTACGGCCACGACAACTATTGCCGATCGCGAGGCGTGGACGCCCGTGCGATGGGATCGTCGTTGGCATGGAAGCGACTGCTGGCACGGACGATCACATTTACGTTCCCAGGGTGTGCAGCCAGCAATTACTCGTCTTCGGCGACGCGGTCAGCACCGCATCGCACGATCGCCTTCGCCCAGATAGAGGCGTGATCGCGTTTGCGATCAGCGGCGGCGTCGCGTCAGCGCAACCAAGATGTCAGAAACGCCTTGCTGGCCGCACCGGTCGGCGGCGGGGCATGTAGCGTTGCTTGATCACGGGCTCTGGGAGGCTACGCCTCAGCCTGGCCCGCGAGCTTGTGCGCGCTTTCAGCGAAGACGTGCAGCGCAAGTAGGTGCGCGAGTCCGTCCGCGATCGCTGCCGCAGCGTCGGGGGCGTCTTGGTCGAGGTCGATGATCGCGCGTGCTAGCCAGCGGATGGCCTCCTGTGCCTCCTCGACGATTGACGGCGGCTCGTAGTCCACGCGCGCCGCCTCGAGGAGCCGCGCGGCGCTGTCGTACACGTCTGGCAGCCACTCGTCCGCGCGGTAGTCGCGTGCTCGGCCGTCGAGCTCGAGCGCTCGGTGGCATCGGTGGAGGGCGATTGCGCTGTTCAACTCCGCGGTCCCGAGCAGCTGGTCCCGTAGTCGGGGATCCTCGGTGTCTGGGAGGACGTGGATCACGTGGATCGCGACGCCCAAGGCGTCGCATGCGGGGATGGCGGCCGCCAGTATGGAGATTGGCCGGCGGATCAGGTGATCCTGTTCGGACCCGGGTTGCTGGGCGCCGCGAAGCGTGGCCGAGCGGTAGTGGTCGGCGAGCTGCTCGTGCGTCCAGCCGCGCGCGAGATATTCGTAGGTGGCGCTGAGATTGCTCATCTGTCGGTCAGGGAGCATGACGCGAATGCGCGCGCCCCGCGGCGAGATCCCGACCGTCCGGCTCGGACCCCGCGACGTGCGCTACCCGACCGGAGGAGATCGAGAAGTGGATCGCGCGCCGAACAACGTCGCGGCCGCGCGGCACTCAGTCCTGACCGCGTTCTGCGCCGGTGGTCCCGCCCCCGGGCCACTCCATACGCTGACCCGATGCCCAGGCGAACGCAAGCCGTCTACTACCGCGACAACGCGGGCCACGAGCCCGTGAACGCGTTCTTGGATGATCTCGCGCGCTCCAACCCTCAGGCGGCGGCGAAGGTCGACGAGTACGTCGAGCAGTACCTGAACGGCAAGGACGCGTCTGCCCCGCCGCCCGAACACCCGATCAGTTCCCAGGTCGACGGCGAGCTTCGCGAGCTGCGCGTTCGGTTCGGCAAGACGCGGTATCGGGTCCTCTATCGGAGGTCCGGATTGCTCGTCGTTCTGCTCCACGCCTTCGAGAAGAACACCGACAAGCTTCCCGCTCGTGATCGCGAGCTCGCGATCAGGCGCTTTACGGACTTCAAAGCACGCATGGGGGCCGAGCGACGCCGCCCACCGAGGGCCGCCGGCCGGGACGCGCCGCCACGATCACGCGAACGATGACTTACCAGAACTGATAAGCTGACACCCTGTGGCGAGAAAGAACGACAGCCCGATCGGACTAACTGCGGCGGACGCCGCAGCCGGTCGCGCTGCGCGCAGCGAGGAGTATCGGGCGGCGCGTGACGAGTATGCGCGGATCCGCGAGCTCCGCAAGACCAATCCCATCGCCGCGCACCTGCGCGAGCGACGCTTCGAGCTCGGGCTGACCCAGCAGGAAGTCGCGACCGCCGCTGGCACATCGCACACGGCGATCTCGCGTCTCGAGAGCGGAGCGCACACGCCCAACCTCGAGACGCTCCGAAAGATCGCCGCCGTGCTCGACGAGGAGCTGCTCGTGTGCTTTCAGCGCAACGTCGACGGCGAGATCGAGCGCGACTTCGCCCCCGTGGCGTAGCGGTCACCTGAGGGGACTAACAGGGGGCTCATCTTTTGCCCGGGTATGCCTGAGGGTTCGGGCTGGCACCGGATGCGGGCGCCGGGGGGTCGGGGCGCCGATGGGGATGAGCGTGCAACGGCCCTAGCGCCCCGAGTGGGAGCGCTTGACACGCGACGGGACGAGCCTCCCGGTTCCTTGCCGAGGCGGGGATTCTGTGCGCTGCTGGCGATGCGATCACCGCGTGACCGGCGCTCCACCACCCAGCCCGGGTGGCTCAGGACGGCGGCGCCGCGTCGAGGATGTCGTCGAGCTTCATGTCCTCGACGGTCTTGGACGTGTCGCTCGGCTTCAGCCACGACTTGCACTTGTAGGTGAAGCTCGCGACCTTCGCGTGCACCTCCCGGACGGCCTCGCCGAGGGTCTTGCCGTTCAGCAGAGCGTTCCAGAAGGTCTTGATCGCCCACCCGGCTGTATTGGGGTCGATCTTCTCGGTGAACCCGGGATCATCGCCGCCACGATTGGCGCGTTCGAGTCCCTACTGTCGATCGGCGGAACCCACCCGTGGTGGTCGCTGGCCATCTTCGCCCTCTGCGTGTGCATCCTGCACGGCCTAATCATTTACGGCGAGGAAGAGCCGGCGGCAGCTTAGTTAGCCCCTCCCGGTCAGCCAATCGCAACTTCGGCGATCTGTAGCTCTCGTACGCGAATGCTCGAGCAGCTCGATTCGCTGTCCTTGTCTCTCCTCTCTTGTTGGTTGGCACCGCGTGCGAGTAATTGCCTAGGCGGCGATCGGTACCTCGCGTTCCGAGCGGGGCGCGGGGTCCAGTGCCTCCGTCGCCGCGAGCACAAGGCGCCGCAGCGCGTGTGTGCCCGGCTCGGCCGAGTTGTACAAAGGACTCTGCTCTGCATCGGTGAGCATCCTCTCAGCGATCGCCATTCCCTCAGCGCGTACGGGCTCCGCGTAGCTCAGCCGCGCGATCATTGCGTTGATTGCGTCTTCGGCGTCGAGGACCGCGGCTCGGTTGATGATGACCTGGGACCGGGTCAGAGCGCGTTGGTTGGCCTCGCTAGTTGTGCTCCGCAGCGTACCGGTCGCCCGTGCTCAAAAGTCCCAGCGCAGGAGCGGCAGCGGGCGGAAGAGGCGGACCCGGTTCAAGCTCCAAACGACGTGCGAGATTGGCTCGATACCAGTTGAGCGCCGCGGTGAGCGCCCTCGGTCGAGAGATCCTGCAGCGCGGCTGTGAGGTCGCCCGCACCAGCCAATATCTCTCGCAGCAGCTCGAGGTGGTGGGTCTTGAGAGCGAGCAGTTAGCTCGCAGGGGAATACGGCGGTGTTGGCCAAGAGAACAAAGACTGCGGAGACGGCTAACAAGGGCGAGCCCGGCGTTGCTGTGGTCCGTGGCTGCAACGACGCCCTTGCCGGAGGAGATGTGGCCGGTATGGTCGAGTTCCTCGACCCACAGGTCGACTGGCGCGCCCCCGAGTTGGTGCCGTACCGAGGTCCACGTCTGGACGGTGCGGCACGGCAAGATCGTGGACTTCGAGGGGTTCTTCGACACCGCGACGGTCCTGCGCACGCTGCAACTTCAGCCGAGGGGCTAGGCGCGGCGAGCACTCCCCTGGCGCGAGGCACGTCTCGGGTGGATCCGGCGGTCAAGACGTGCTGTCGTTGACACCGGCATTTGCGGCCCACGGTGTTCGCTCGGCTCGCGATGTTCGGGCAGCAGAACCCTCATCGCTTTCTCCGTAGGCGCGGGCCAGCCGTTGCGACCAGCGAACAGGCCCGAGGGGAACAGCTCGGTAAGCGGAGCGTTTACCTGGCTGTTACCGACGACCGGCCATCCTGTCCCCATGGCGACGGCCTGGTCCCGCCGTCTGTTGCCCCGTTCGCACCCACCCGGGGCAGCCGCATGGAGGCCACTATGCACGACTACCTCAGGCAACCGTTTGGACACACGAGACTGCCCGCTGCTTTAGCCGCGCTCGCGGCTACGACGATCATCGCCGCCTGCGGCTCCAGCTCACCGACCGTCGCGAACAGCTCAGCAACTGCGTCGAGCCGACCCTCCGGGTCGAGTTCGTCGAGCGGTAGCGGCTCCAGCTCGACCGGCTCCGCGTTGCCGTTCTCCAAGTGCATGCGCGCTAACGGCGTGCCGAACTTCCCGGACCTGAGCAACAACCGAATGCGAATCGAGGCCAGCGGGCAAACGATCTCGGTCAACGGCGTCTCGGTGAGCGTCCGTGCTTTCACCGCCGCTCGGCAGAAGTGCGAGAAGTACATGCCACACGCCAGCGGAACCCCTACCCCGGCACAGGCCGCGCAGGAACACCAGCAAGACCTGAAATTCGCGAGCTGCATGCGCACCCACGGCGTGCCAAACTACCCCGACCCGAAGGTCATCAGCAGTTCTAACGGCAACCAAACGGCCTACCTACCCGGAATCAACCCGTCTGCACCCGCGTTCCAGACCGCAGCGAAGGCTTGCGGCGGCTTCAACCCCAAGGGACCGTAAGCGACGCACACGCGTTTCGCTCGCCAGCTCCCGGCGGGCGCGACGGCGTGGCCGTGATTCGACTTCGGGGCTGCCTCGCCCCCACGGGACCCAGGCCGCAGCTTCGCATGGATGGACCCGTCCGGACAGTCCTGTCGAGACCGGCGATCGTCGTCGCACAGGCATCGACGGGCTCAACGACACCAGCCCCGAAATGCGCAGCGAGCAAGGCGCCCGGCAACGACGGGCGACGGGGTCGAGGCGCCAGTCGCGCTGCTGGCGAATAGCGCGACCGGCGAGGGTCTCGCGTCGGAGACCTGCAATCGTTGTTCCTGCGGGTACGTATCGCGTTCATGATGCTGTGTGTGTCCGACACCGGTAGCCGTTGGCCGTGATCCGCTCGTCGTGATCTGGCGGGAGCGGGACCATCCATCGTGGGCGAGTTCCGCGCAAGCGAGGGTCCCTATGGCGGCGGCCGGATGCGCGGCGACTTGAGAGCGGGGCGCGCCCCGGCTCTGCACCACGCGCGACCGGTTCTCGATCCTGCGTGTGTGTCGCCGCTGCGACTCAGGTTGTGGCTCTGCCTTTCAGGTCAATCGCTTGATGCGCTGCACGGCGCTTCACGCTGCAGCCGGGAATCCTTAGACGACCGTCACGAGGTTCCGGATCGCGTCGAGCACGACGTCGGGATGGGAGAGCATCGCGACGTGGCTGCTCTCGACCTCGTATGTCCTGGCACCCATGCGCTCCGCGGCGAACCGCTCCAGCTCCGGGTTCACCGTGCGGTCCCGCGAGGCCACGATATACGCGCTCGGCTTCGTCCTCCAGGCAACGCCGTCGACCTTCTGGTTGAACAGATCCGCGACGGGCGCCATCGCAGTCGCCCACACGAGTTCCTTCTCTTCGCTGCTTAGATCTCCCGCGAAACAGTCGATCCCGGACCGAAGCAGCCAGACGCGCCCGTCCGCGACCTCGATGTGTTGGAACACGTCAGTGACCGGGAACTTGTCCAGCTGGCCCTGCGATGTCTCGGTCTCGTCCGGCGCGAGCGCCGCGATGTAAACGAGCCCCGCGACGCGGTCGTCGGTTCCCGCGGCAGTGATCAGGCTGCCGCCGTAGGAATGGCCGACGAGGATGGCAGGGCTCGACACCCGTCCGAGCGACCGAAGCACGCACTCGACATCGCCGGCGTGGCTGTCGAGGCCGTGCTCGCTGGCGATCACCTCGTAGCCCTCTGCCCTCAACGGGCCCATTACCTTGTTGAAGCACGACCCATCGGCCCATAGCCCGTGGGCAAAGACGATGCTGGGTTTGCTCTCGGTGGACACAGTCACTCCTCGGGTGGTAGTGGGAACGTGGGCTCGGATCGCCCCGGCGTGCTCGAGACTCGTCGAAGCAGGGTCGGGTTCGCGCCGATGGCTGATCCTACGCCTGGGAGGCACCCATGCCCTGCATCCGCCCTTAGCAACCAGAGCGGGACCGCAACACCCTTGACGGTTGCGTTGCGCGTCTCGCCACAAACCCGCATCCCGTCGGGGGCATTGGTGCAGTACGGCCGTCAAATCGGCTCGTCCGACGAGCTCGGTGCGAGCCGCTCTCGCCGAAGCTGCAAGCACCTCGGCGACGACTCGGCGCGGATTACCGATCCTTAATGCGAAGCGGCGACCAGACCGCGGTGACCCGTGTAGGCGTTTATGTGAGGTCGCGCTGAGTGTGTGAATGACGTGAAGGGACGCCCTCCGAGACGTGCCCACGGACGCGATATCTGAGGTCGGTGCTCGACGTGGGCGACGTGAACGAGTTCGACGCGCTCATCGGTACCGCGGGCACGGGGAAGCCAACGGCCGGCGCTGATCGCCGAACACCATCCCCCAGGCGCAGCTCCGAGACGCGCAGCCCCGAGCAGCCGATAGCGCATCACGCGAACGTCTGCGCGGCCGCGGCGACGAGCTCGTCGTGCGGGACGTCGCGCAGATGCCGGCTGATGTTCCAACGATGCCCGAACCTCCGCGCGGCGCCAGCAGATGGTGTCTCGTCGGCCGATCTCCTCTAAGCGTCCTGTGCGAGTGGGTGTCGCTGCTGCGATCCTTGCGAGATGTGTGTGCTCCGGTGCGCTGTCGGCCTGCCGAATGTGGGCGAGTACGGTGATCCACGGCTACTGGTTGATCTCGCATGCCAGGCCGAGGACAGCGGCTGGGATGGCGTCTTCATCTGGGGCCACGTCGCCTACCGTGAGAGAGGCTGGGCGGTCGCAGATCCGCACACAACCGTCGCGGCGATCGCCGCGCGGACGAGCCGCGTACGGCTTGGAGTCTTAGTCACGGCGCTGGCCCGCCGCCGCCCTTGGCAGTTTGCCCGCGAGACGGCGACACTCGACCTGCTCTCGGAGGGCCGACTCGTCGTGGGGGTCGGACTAGGCTCGCAGGGCCAGGAGGAGTTCGCCGTCTTCGGCGAGGACCCCGATCCCCGCCGGCGCCACGAGCTGATCGATGAAGGACTGGAGATTGTCTGCGGGCTATGGAGTGGCCAGCCGTTTGCGTACGACGGCCGTCACTACCGCGTTGCGGAGAGCCAGTTTGTGCCCTCGCCGATCCAGCGTCCCAGGCCGCCAATCTGGATCGCCGGGCGCTGGCCAACGCGGCGGTCGTTTCGCCGCGCCGCTCGCTTCGACGGCGTGTTTCCGACCTTCGAGGGCGTCGGGCACTCCGAGCAACCGACACCCGAGGAGCTTAGAACCGTGGTCGAGTACACCAGGTCGCATCGAGCCGGCGACGCGACAGCGTTTGACGTCGTGGTCGAGGGCCAATCCACGAGTGAGGATCACGATCGTATCGGCGCCTACCAAGAGGTCGGACTCACCTGGTGGATCGAGAAGCTCGGATGGTTTCGTGGTCCGCTCGACTTCACGCGCCGACGCATCGCGCAGGGGCCACCCGCGCGCTAGCGGTCGTGCCCCACTCCCCGTCCATCATCAACGACTCGTGTGACGGCGTTTGGATGATCCATCGCGGTGCGGAAGGTGACCAGCGACCCGCGCTCATGGCCCACCACGGCGAACTGCTCGTGGCCGAGGTGCCGCATGAGCGAGACAACGTCGCCGGCCATCGCCCGCTTGGAGGACTGGGCGTGCTCCGGCGCATCGGGAGGTAGCGTGGACCGCCCGTATCCGCGCAGATCAGAACACACGACGAAGAACGAATTGGCCAGCTGCGGCGCTACCCGGTGCCACGTTGTGTGCGTCCGCGGATGGCCGTGCAGCAGCACCACCGCCTGTCCGTTGCCGCCATACCGTCGGCGCAGCGTCACCTCGCCGACGTCGACGTATTCGAGCTTGAAGCCTGCGAACACGAGGTACTCCGACTCGCACAAGATTCGCATGAGGGCCGAGGCTGGCCGCGCCTCCCTCGATGCCCGATCCATCCTGGCTCTCGGCCCCAAGCGCACGTCGACGACCGACTGGCGTGGCCATAGAGCCGCTTGAGAAATCCCGGTCCGTGCCATGCCGTGGGCCTGGGCCCGCGGAGTCCACATGGCCGAGTCGACGCGCATCGCTGTCCGGCGATCGAAGTGGCTGTCACACATGGCTCGTGCACTACGCGGCGGGCCAGGCGGATGGTGCGCGTACGGGCGGCCGCACGCTGTAGGTCCTCGATATGAGCGGCGACGAGCGCTCGAGCGAGAGCGGGATGCAGCATTTTGAGCCTCCTTTAGGCCAGAACCACTGCTACAGCGACCATTCAGTCGATGCTGAAGGATAAACTACCACCATTCACGGGAGTATGAAACTTGGAGGGAGTAGGCTGGGTGATATGCGAGCGGCAAACGATCCCCGGGTTCAACTATTGGCCGAGTTGGCCGACGAGACGCGATACGCCGTGCTGGAGCGCCTTGAGCAGGGTCCCGCCTCGGCCAGCGAACTGGCTGAGCGCCTTGACGTGTCGCCGACGCAACTGGCCAATCACCTACGGCGACTCCGAGATGCCGGGCTCGTAACGGTCAACCACCAGGGCCGCCTCGCGCTCTACGAGCTCGCCGAGCCGGGGCTGCGGGAGATCTTCTCGATGCTCAACGGGTTACGCGGAGCACCACCGCGAACGGGTCGGCCGGTGCAGGTGGCCACCACCTGCTACGACCACCTTGCCGGACAGATCGGCGTCGCTCTGATGGACCACCTCGTCCAATCACGAGCGCTTGAAGCCCGAGACGGCGACGGAGAGCTCAAACTCGGCCCAGCGGCTGCCGGCGCCTTCGCCGAGCTCGGAGTCGAGCTGCCCACCAAGCCTCCCCGCCGCACGCTCGCCTTCTCCTGCATGGACAGCCGCATCGGACGACCGCACCTCGGCGGTCAACTCGGCGCCCAGCTAGCGGCCTCCCTGCGCCGAAAAGGCTGGGTCAAGCCAACCAAGCAGCCACGCGGTCTCAAACTCACGCCGGCCGGCAACAAAGCCCTACACCGCCTCGGCATCCGCCTCGACGTGGCCGCCGATGACCCCAAGATCCACACCGAATGACATGAGTGATCGCGTCACGTGATCCCTGACCATTTTCACCGAGAATCCGTCCGGTACCAGCCCGCCTGCCTAACACCGAAACTTCACCCATGCATCGGGGGCTGATCGGTCCAAACCGTCGTGAGGTCCGCGACGAACGCTCGCCCTGTCGAGGTCGCAGGCACTCATCGAGGTCAGATCGCGCATCGACCCAGAGCGGCTCGCATCCTGGAAAGCCTTGGTCGTTCGCGACACGGGCCGGGGGCCGCAACTGAGTGCGAACGTCGGTTAGGCCATCCGGCGTGCGAGCTCGGTCCGCGACCTTACTCCGAGCTTGCGGAACGCCTTGTGCAGGTGGTACTCGACGATGCTTGGGCTGATGAACAGCTGAGCGGCGATCTCTCGATTGGTGTCCCCGTTCGCGGCAAGACGCGAGATCTGGGTTTCCTGGGGCGTGAGTTGGTCGAGTGTGTCCACGGTCCGTTTGCGGGCACGCTCGCCGGTCGCCAGGAGCTGTAGTCGGTGCACTGCACCGACACGGTGCCCGCGGCCGGAACGGAGACATCGACCGCGACTGGGATCGTCTCGTAAGTGAGATTCGCGGGTCGGGCCGTCCACCGGACATATCTTCGGTCGACTGTCGACAATGGCGAGGCCTCTCCGCCCCAATCGCATGACCTCACTTGCGACGGCGGACTCGTCGAGGGGTCGAGAATGGTGTTCCTGGACGCTCATCTGGCCCAGGGAGTTGGCCCTGATCAAGGCGCCCGCGCCCGAGTCGGGGCCAACCGTGCCAGGCCTTCCTACGCCCCCACGAGCCCTTCGATCGCCACGTCGAACGACGTCGAACCCGTTGGGGAGAACGTCCTCATCGCGCCTCCACTCGCACCGAGCAGGAAGGACGGGGTTCCGGTGAGACCAGCATTTCCGGCCGCCTCCGCGTCGCTGGCGATCTCCTTGGCCAGCTCCGGGTCGTTGCGGTCGGTTGCCCACCGCGAGAGGTCTAGGTGCCGGATCTGGCTCGCGATTCCCTCGAGGTACGTCTCAGTGACGTAGCCTGTGCCCTCCTCGCCCTGCTCGGCGTAGAAGGTCTCCACGAAGTGCCACGCTTTGTCCTGCTTGCCCGCCGCCAGTGCCGCAACTTGCTGTGCAACGAAAACGTCCCGCTCGCCCGTCGCCGTCTGCAACGCGCGGTACCCAATTCGCAACTTGCCGGTCCGCACCCACCGTTGGATGATCGAAGGCAGAACATCGATCGAGAAATCCCTGCAGAACGGGCACTCGAGGTCGCCGAAGTACTCGAGGGTCACCGGCGCAACCGGCTCGCCTAGGGTGTTCGCGCTCTGCGGAATGTCCGCGAGCAGCGCGTTGATCTCGTCGCCGTCGCTGGTTGAATTCATTCAGCCGACCGTTGCGCCACGTTCTTGCCGTGATGCGTTTGCGCCGAACCTAACACCAGCACAGCAAACGTGCCGGGAGATTCCCATCCAGTCGGAGACCCGCCTCGCGCCTACTCCGGACGATGAGCCGGATCCCGCCCATGGCCCACGGCGCGCCGAGCCGTCCACTGCGTCGCCGCGCGGAGCCACTCCTAGACGCCTAGACGCGCCGTCGCGAGCCACGCCACTGCAGTTCAGCCAGGCCCGAGTAGGCTGGCAGGGGACGGAGATCGGCCCGCTGCTTGCCACCGACACCCAAGCGACTCATCAGGGCCAGCTGGGAGACCCCGAAATAGCCGCATGGTTTCGCCGCCGAGGCGCACGACGTCGAACCGGGTCCGCCTTTGGCTTCTCCGTGATCCAAGCGCGCTCGACCCGGACAATCCGGTCGAGGACACGACATCGTCCGCTGAGCCACCAGCTGGCGGCGAGATAGGAGTGAACGCTGTGACCCCAGAAGATGCGGTCCGAGGCTACTTTGCCGCCTACAGCGAAGGCCGCCCCGATCGGTTTGACGAGCTCGTCTCACCTGATTACATCGACTACGGCCACACGCCGCCCGGCCACGGACCGCAGGGCGCCCGGGACGACTACGACAACGCCGTCCACGTCGCGGGCGGTGTGATCCGATACGACATCGACGCGTTGGTTGCCCGCGACGACACGGTCGCCGTGGCCTGGACCGGCCACCTGCCAAATGAGTCAGATTTCCGCGGCCTAAGCCTGTACCTGATCGCTGACGGTCGGGTCACCGAAGTCCGCCACGCCCTGATCGGTCCACCGCCTGCGCCGACAGCCTGATTGGCTTCCACGAGGCTACGGGTCCGAACGTCGGGACTTCGCGATCCAGGGCGACGACTGCTCGCTCAGGCGTCCGGACGTGACGAGGACTCGGGATGCACCGCTCCAACATCGAACAGCTTCACGACCGCGTCGGGGACGCCGGTCGGATCACCGACGGAGAGATAGCGCTTTTACGAGCTGACCCACGACCCGTCGTTGTCGGTCACGGGAAGGCGTCGCGCAGCGCGAGCCCGGTTGACCAGAACGCGAGCTCGTCCCACGGAACCTGATCGACGGCGAACGCGCGAACCTCGACCGCCTCTGGCGTGGTGTGTGGCGGACCCAGCGCCCGGGCGCGGTACACGATCAGCACGACGCGGTCCTCGGCGCGCGAGTAGACGCCGACCAGCCGCTCGACCTCGATGGCCATGCCGAGTTCTTCGTCGGCTTCTCGGCGCGCGGCCTCCTCCACGGACTCACCGAGATCGACGAAGCCGCCCGGGAACGTCCACAGTCCCTGACCGGGCTCGAACCCTCGGCGCAGGAGGATCACCCTCCGGTCGTCGTCGACGGGGATCGCCGCGGCGACCGGCTTGGGGTTGTAGTAGGCGGCGTAGCCGCAGTGCGGACATGTGATCCGCTGCGGGAACTCCACCTCGGCCGACTCCCCGCACCTCGGGCAGAAGCGGACATCGGCAAGAGCGGGGTTCAGCGACGCGTCCATGCGTGCGATGCTACGTCCGCCGTGGCGGTGAGGTTCGCTGCAGCGTGAGATCCCGCACGATGACCTGACGGCAGACGCCGCCAAGATGCCCGGGCTTCCCCGGGCGCGCGCACCCGGCTGGCCGGGGCCATGTCGAGCAGGGCGACCCTGTGGGTGGTGCGCCGGTCGGGCGCGGCGTACATCAACCGGGTGCCGATCGCGGTCTGCTCGGCCGCTTCTCCGGATGACGCTGCGACGGCACCGGCTGCGCGCGACAGCCGTGGCTTGGTGTTCGTGCAGGCGTGTCGGTGACCCCCGCTCCGCCAATCGCTCGCCGGCGCGCCGTGCGCTTATGATGGGGTGGCTGCCGTGGATGGGGAGATCGACTGATGCGACAGGGCCCGTGGACAGGCCGTTATCCGGCGGCCGCGGCCATGGTGATCTTCGCCCTGGTCCCGTACCTGGCGCTCTCGGCGGCGCTGCAGCCGATCACCCCAATCATCGCCAGGGATCTGCATACGAGTCTCCAGACGATGAGTCTCGCCTCGGGCATGGCCAACGCCGCCTATGCCGTTGGGACGGTCCTGGCCGTGCTTTTGGCCCAGCATCTTCCCCAGCGTCGGATGCTGGTCCTCTATGCCGCGCTGCTGGTGCTCGGCTCGGTGCTCGCGGCGGCCGCTCCCGACGTGGGGTTCTACATCGCTGGGCACGTGTTGCAGGGCCTCTGCACCAGCCTGCTGCTGATTGCGGCCGTCCCCCCACTCGTCGTTGCGTTCTCCATCTCGAAGCTGCGCTACACGGCGATGATCCTCAACGTTTGCATCTTCGGAGCGGTCGCACTGGGACCGCTTGTGGGCGGCATCCAGGCGCAAGCCAATGGGTGGCGTCCGTTGTTTTGGATCATCGCGGGCATCGCTGCGGCGGCGCTGGTGCTGTCGCTGCTGACCTTTCAGGACGCCCCGCCGGCTGACCGCAGTGCCACTCGCAATCCTCTTCCCGTCGGATTGGCCGCCGCGGGCTGCGTGGCCCTGTTCTACGGCGCCTCGGAGCTGCTCACCCATTCGTTCCTTGACCCCGTGACGGTCGTGCCGCTGGCAGGTGGGCTCGCGTTGATCGCAGTTCTGTTGGTGTACCAGTACCGCGCCAAGCGACCACTGCTCTGCATACGGCCGCTTGGCAGCACGCTCCCGGTCAGCGGGATAGTGGTCGCGATGTGCGCGGCCGCGAGTTCCATATCCGCGGTCGCGCTGGCCGCCGTCCTGCTCACAAACCAGTTCACTCCGGTGCACCTGGGGCTGCTTCAGTTCCCGGAGTTCATCGCGGCGCTGATCACCGCGGTCCTGCTCGGACTGGTCTTCCGGAACCGGGGTCTGCACTACCTGGTACTCGGCGGCATGCTGTCGCTGATCGCGGGGATCCTGGTACTCCAGTCCCAGCTCCCGCCCACGTCCCTGCACATGGCGCTCGGCTCTGGACTGATCGGACTCGGCGTGGGGGGCTCGGTAGCGCCGGCGCTGTTCATCGCCGGCTTCTCGCTGCGCAACAACGCCCTACAGCGCGTGTTCGCGATCATCGAGCTGCTCCGAGCCGTCGCCGCATTCAGTGTCGCGCCGGTATTGGAGCATGTGGCCGCGACGGTCGGAGGCAGCTCGGCAGCCGGCACCCACACCGCGCTGTGGATCTGCTTCGGGATCGCGACCAGCGGCACGCTGTTCGCGGTCTCCCTTTACGCCCTGGGTCGGGTGCGCCCGCCGGCGCCGGACCTGGAGGTATGGATGAGCGGTGAGGCCCCGGCCTGGTACTCGCCGCCGCTGTTGGACCGAATCCGTGACTCCTCCCGGGCGACGGTTCTCACCGAGCCGCTCGCCTGTGACGCGGACGGACAATACGGCGGCCCGCGCGACCGGGACTCGGCTGCGCCCGTGGCCGACCGCCCAGCTAGCGCAGTGAGATGAGTGCCGGCGACCTGGGCCCTGTGCTGTTCGCCTATGACGGCTCGGATCTGGCCAGGCTCGCGATCGAGGAGGCAGGCCACCAGCTCGGGCCAGGACGCGACGCCGTCGTGCTGACCGTATGGCGTCCGTACGGGGTTGGGTTCATCCCGCCGCCGGAGGTCGAGTTCGACGCAGCGGCAACCGACGAGGTCAGAAAAGCTGCCGAGGAAACCGCCGCGCAGGGAGCCTCGATGGCCCAAGCCGCGGGCTTCCGCGCCCAGAGTCTCGCGGTCAAGGAAGCGACAACGTGGAAGGGGATCGCCGGCGTCGCCGACGACCGGGATGCCAGCCTGATCGTGCTCGGTTCCCACGGCAAGAGCGGTCTCTCAGGCATTTTCCTCGGCAGCGTGGCGGCCGCCGTCGCGGCGCACTCCGGGCGTACCGTGCTCATCGTGCACAGGCGCGCCTGAACCGCCTTCGCGCTCGCGCCGGTCAGCACGGCTTGCCGCCAACGCGGCCGGCACCTGCATCGTCTCGATCGGTTCGGGCACGGGGGACCACGACCGAGCGTCCAGCCCCGCAGCGCGGTCCAGGCCATCGCCTGCCCGAGCCGGCCGTGAGTGGACGGTGTCGACGATCTCGGCACCGTCGATGCCTTGCAGGTAGACCGAGGTGAGGCCTAGGTTCGCGTGACCGCGGTGGTGGTCACCCGCTTCAGCCTTCGTTAACATCCTCCACGGCGCTGCTTGTGCTGAGGGAGCCAACGGAACCGGGGATCGGCAGCGGTCCTCAAAGGAGGGCACGTGGCCTTAGACGCGTCGGAACTGCTCGGGGCGGCACAGGTCGCCGGCACTAGGGTCACCCCGATCGCCTCGGCGAGCAAACGCGCCGGAATGGAGGGTGCCGGCGTGCTGGTCTCAGGGGTCGCGAGCAAGCTGCTGCTCGGGAAGAAAACAAAGGAGCTGCTGGATAGCCAGACGCCCAAGTTCGGCAACCTCGGCTTCCTGGCCGCGACCGATCAGGAGCTGGCGCTGATCCACACCAAGATCGGGGTAGTGAAGGGAAAGCTGGGCGACGTCGTCGCCCGCGTTCCCCGCAGCCAGGTCGCCTCCGCTGAGATGACCGGCGCGATGGTCGGCAAGCTGGTCGTCAACTTCAGTGACGGCACCCGCTGGGCGTTTGAGGTTCCGGCCCGGAACAAGAGCGACGCGCGCAAGCTCCTGGAGCTGTTCGGGGCCGAGACGATCGTCGACTTCACAATCTGATCGCTGCTCCGGTCGTCGGCGGCGCTCGGCTCGTCGTGTTGTACGTCCACCGCCAGGTCGCGCGCGAGATCCGACTGAACATGCGTAACGTCGAGCAGCGGCATTCGCTAAGTGAGCAATGCAGTGCCGGCGGCGTTAGCCATCAGCGAGAGCGGAGCGGTCGCACCCGCGGCCTATGAACCTCTCAGGAGCGGCGATTTGCCGGAGGTCGGGAGCTATTTCGCCGATGATCTTGTGTCGGAGGCGCCCGACACGCTGCCGACCGGCGGGGTCGTCCATGGCCGCGACGCAGTCCTCGAGCAGTACGGTGAACCGATGCGAAGGCAGGCAGGCGTCGTGTTTTACGTCCTCGCCCTGGTTACCGTCGTGGTCGGCGTGGACGTCTTGTTCTTCAGGCATCGGTTCCTGGAGCGCCTGATGGTGAACGTCGGGATTGTCCTGGTGTTCGCGGCGTTCTATTTGAGGTTCCTGAAGCGAGCATGAGGGGGAGGCACTTCAGCCGACAAATGACTTGATGTCCTTGACGAGCTTGTCCTCGATCTCGATATTCCAGGCGGACTCGGCCACGTCCACGACGAGGAACAAGTCCGAGATAAGCAAGGTCTCGATCGCCGCCACACCGAGATGCTCGAGCCACTTGCCGATGCCGATGCGCACCGTGAAGTCGGCGGGGATTCCCGAGATCATGATGGTCATTGCTCGGTCTGCGGCGATGACCCCAGCCATCCAGCCGCCCTTCCGGGCCTGGATAACGACACCCTGCGAGCTGGGCGCCGAGGTCTGGACCGTGAAGCCGTCTTTCTTCAGGTACTCCTCGATGTGGGACTGCAGGGCGTTCAGGTCCGTGCCCTTGTCCTGAAAGTGCTCCTGCTTGTCTCCGATCATGACGGCCTCCTTGGCGTTTCGTCGCTGAGTCGTCTACCCAGCGAGCTGGTGTTGATAAAGGCTGGCCGATTGACGACGCACCAACACGAAGAACCACAAAGACCCCACTGGTCCGAGCCACTACGTGGTCTCCGAGGTCGCATCCCTTGGACCCATGCTATGAGATCGCGGTGCGTCGCTCGAGTGGGCGTCGGCGCGGGGGTGATGACTCAGTCCACACGGCAGCACCAGGCCCGTCACGAGCCACTGCGCCTTGTTTTCTCGTCCTCGTGCGCGCAGGTACGATCGCTTGATCTCGTAGTGGAAATGGCAAGCGGGCAAATCATCCGCTTCCACCTACCGCTCGGGTGGTTGGCCCCATGGATCTCGGACTGCGCGACAGGGTGTACCTCGTGACCGGCGGCAGCCGCGGCCTCGGGTTTGCTGCGGCCCAGGCCCTCGTCGCAGAGGAGGCTCGAATCGTGCTGAGCTCTCCGCGAGAGGCGACGGCCGCGGCGGCCGCGGCGCGTCTCGCCGAGACTGCCCGCGCGATCGACGCCGTCACCTGGGTCGCCGCGGACAACGGCGACCCCGGCACTCCGGACCGGTTGATCGCGGCTGCCCGAGACCGCTTCT
This sequence comes from uncultured Solirubrobacterales bacterium, assembly GCA_963704385.1. Classification (GTDB taxonomy): domain Bacteria; phylum Actinomycetota; class Thermoleophilia; order Solirubrobacterales; family Solirubrobacteraceae; genus Palsa-465. The sequence continues at coordinate 188,574 of OY969904.1, read as the reverse complement.
CCCGGCTTGATGGTGCATTTATCAGCGCGGGCGGGACCCCTCCAGGAACCGTTTCCGCCACAACCGACGAGGCGTGGCGGTCCGCGTTCGAAAGCGTTTTCCTCGGCGCAGTCCGGCTTGCTCGAGTGCTCGCGGCGGATCTGGCGAGCCAATGCGAGGACGGTGGTGGGACGGGCACCAGGGCAGGAACCGGCGGGTCGATCGTCCTCGTACTCGCCGCTTCAGTGCGCGTGCCGCTCGCGCGGCTCCCGATCTCCAATGGGCTATTCCCGGGTCTCGCCGGCGTCGTGAAAACTCTCGCCGACGAGCTCGGGCCGTCCGGCGTCCGGATAAACGCGCTGCTGCCAGCGAGGATCGCCACCGACAGAGTGCGTGAGTTTGACGCGCTCAGCGGCGACCCCGATGAGGTGCGTGCACGCCAGTCTGAGTTGATCCCGCTGCGCAGGTATGGCGAGCCCGAAGAGTTTGGGCGAGCGGCGGCGTTCCTGCTCTCTCCAACTGCCTCCTATATCACCGGCGCGATGATCCCGGTTGATGGCGGTTCCATCCGGTCGATCTGACCGCGCCACTAGGCGACACGTTCGCTTACTGCTGCCTGGCTCATGCGGCCGCATCGAGGACGGCTGCTGCTTCTGAATTGCCGGGCGGATCCAGCGCTGTCACGTGCTTGACGACAACGTTGCGTGTAGCCAAGCCGAAAGCGAGCCTGATCCACAGGGATCTAGCGGACCGTACCGACAGGGGATGCCTAAGGCGCTGCCGTCGGATCTCTGCGGTTATCACGCCCGGGCGCGCGCTGGCGGCACGCCTGGCGGGACAGAGGACTCGCTACCCTGGCGCCTGTGAGGGAGAGGGTGCAGGTGCTGAGGGGCGGGCGGGAACGAGCGTACTTCGTCGCGGAGGAGCGCGAGGACGGATCGCTGCTGCTGGCGCCGGAGCCGGTCCCCAGCGCCCAAGACACGGTACCCGCCGAAGATGGCCGAGCCGTCGCCGTCGCCGTTCCTGAGGTCGCCGGGATCCTCCAGGTGCGCGACCTGACGGTCGCTTACGGCCCCAAGACGGCGGTCGACGCGGTCAGCTTCGAGATCCGCCGGGGAGAGATCTTCGGTCTGCTGGGACCCAACGGAGCTGGCAAGACGAGCACGCTGAGCGCGGTCGAAGGGCTGGTCAAGCCCCAGTCCGGGACGATCCTGCTCGACGGCATCGACAGCAGGCGCCATCCCAACCAGGCCAAGGCCCGAATGGGCGTTCAGCTTCAGGCGACGAGCTTTCAGTCCGAGCTGAAGATCACTCAGATCGTCCGACTGTTCGCCGGGCTCTACGGGGTCGAGCTCTCCGGCCAGCAGATCGCCGACGGCCTGCGCGCGATCGGGCTCGAGGGCGAGGCGCACAAGCCGTTCAAGCAGCTCTCGGGCGGTCAGCAGCAACGCCTGTCCCTGTACGTCGCGGTCGTCCACGACCCCGCGCTGATGCTGCTCGACGAGCCGACCGCCGGCCTTGATCCGCAATCGCGCCGCCAGCTGTGGGGCCGGATCGAGCACATCCGCCAGGAGGGCGGAAGCATCCTTTTGACGACCCACTCGATGGAGGAGGCCCAAGCGGTCTGCGACCGGGTCGCGATCATCGACAACGGCACGCTGCTGACGACCGAGACGCCGCATGACCTGATCGAGAAGCACAAGAACGACCCCCGGGTCCGGGAGGTCGCTCACGGCGAGGTGACGCTGGAGGACGTGTTCATCGGACTCACCGGGAGCGAGATCCGTGACTAGCGCGAGGGTAACGGCCGCACCACCACTGCGCCTCGTGCTCAGCTCATTGCTGCGCGCGGACTTCCTTGTGTTCCTCAAGCACCGCCGGGCGCTGATCATCAGCCTGCTGCTGCCCGTCTTCGTTCTGGCCGTCACGAGCGGGAACAAGGCCACCCACAACTTCGGCGGGGCGGAGTTCGTAATCGGGTTGGCGATCGCCTACGGGCTGCTCTCGACGTCGCTGATCGGCTACGCGCTGACGGTCGCGCGAGACCGGGAGAAGGGCGTGTTCCAGCGACTGCGTGTCACCCCGGCCCCCACGTGGACGATCATGACCAGTCGTCTGGCGTTGCAAGCGGTCGCGAACCTGATCATCGCGATCGTCGTCGTGATCATCGGTAGCCAGATCCATCACATCTCGCCCTCCGCTGGGCAGTACGCACTGGTGCTGCTGGTCTCGATCCTGGCGGGGGCGGTGTTCCTTAGCATCGCCCAGGCGCTGGTTGGTCTGGTGAAGTCAGCCGACAGCGTCCAGGCCATCGCGCGGGTGCTGTTCGCCGTCCTGATCCTGCTCGGGATTCTGGGCCAGAGCGGAACGCTCGGCGCCTTTTGGAGCTCGGTCGCGCGCTGGACTCCGGTCGGAGCGGTGATGACACTGTTCGCCGGCGTGCTCAACCTGCACGCGTGGTATAGCCGCGACACGCTTTCGCTGCTGGCGTGCCTTGGCTACATCGTCGTGTTCGCGGGGATCGGCATCCGCTGGTTCCAGTGGGACGCCCGATGAGAGCGGCCGCCCGACAGTAGAGAACGGGCCGCCTGGTCGTAGAGATGGGCCGCGCGACAGTAGAGAGCCGCCGCCTGACCGCCACGCCCTTCTACGCGCAGCGGCAGCCAGCGATCGGTCAGGGAGCGCTGTCATCAATAGTCCGCGCCAGCCGATGAGCAGGCAGCTCCAGTTACCTCGCCGGGGCCCGCCCGGGAAGTCCGGTCAGCCGACCGTCGCTCCGGAGGGTGCATAGGCGGCGAGCGCGTAGCGCAACGCCAGCCGTCGACCGAGCTGCCGCTCAGCGACGGGCGTCTGAGCGAGCACCAGCCCCGCAAGTGCCTGTGCAGCGGGGTCAGATCGGCGAGGCGGCGCATCGGGTCAGCGCATGGTCCTCGCGCGCCGAGTCCTGCTCGTCAGCCGCCAGAACCAACGTCGACCTATGCACTGCCTAGATGCAGTTAAACTCCCCGTCCATGCAAATGAACTCCCGTAGACGGTCAGGTTCTCGGCTGGGGCGCGGGGCGCTTGGAGCCCTCGCCGGCGTCGCGTTGCTCGCGGCGGGCTGTGGCAGCTCATCGAAGACGACGTCCACGCCGACGTCGCACAGCAGCACAACGTCGTCGGCGGCGGCCAAGCCCAGCGGTGACGTCGACGTGTTTTCTGCCGGCTCTCTCGACACGCTGATGACCAAGACGGTCGGACCGGCGTTCCATGCCGCGACCGGCTACACGCTGGTCGACACCTCGCACGGCTCGTCAACTCTCGCGGCCGATATCAAGAACAAGATCGCCGTCGCCGACGTGTTCGTCAGCGCGAGCCCGGCGGTCAATGCCACGCTTATGGGCGCCAGCAACGGGAACTGGGTGTCGTGGTACGGGGCGTTCGCCTCGTCGCCGGAGGTCCTCGGGTACTACCCCGAGAGCAAGTTCGCCACGGATCTCAAGACCAAGCCGTGGTACGACGTCATTACCATGCCCGGCTTCCGCCTCGGGCGGACCAACCCCACCCAGGACCCGGGCGGGGTGCTGGCTGCCAAGGCCCTCACAGAGACGGCGGCGGCGCAGCACCTCCCGGCGCTGACGAAGCTCGCCACGGAGACGTCCGACGAGTACGAGGAGGACGCGGAGCAGGCCGGCATCCAGTCCGGGCAGCTCGACGCGTCGTTCATGTACGAGGCCGACGCCAACTCCCAGGCCAGCCCGTTCGTTAAGCTCACCGGCGTCAACCTCGCCGGCGACTACACGATCACGCTCGTCAAGAACGCCCCCCACCTCGCTGCGGCCGAGGCCTTCATCAAGTACCTGCTCGGTCCGACCGGACAGGCCGAGATGCGGGCCGATCACTTCATCATCGTCTCCCCGCCGAAGGTGACGGGCACCGGCGTTCCGAGCGGCCTCACGAGCGTGCTCGGGTCGTGACCTCGGGCGGCAGGCTGCCGCGCCAAGCGTACTGGCTCGGCGGCCTGCTCGTCCTCTACTTGGCCTATCCGCTGGGCGCGTTTGCCGTCCGGGTCGCCTCGGGGCACAACGAGGGCTGGAGCGTTCCCGGCCTGTGGTCGGCGCTGTGGGTATCGGTCGTGGGGGCGACCATCTCGCTGCTGATCGGGGTGGTGGCCGGGATCCCGCTGGCCTACGTCCTCGCCCACCGGCGAAACTGGTGGGCGTCGGCTCTTGGAGTGATCGTGCTGCTGCCGTTGGCGGTGCCACCGCTGATCAGCGGCATCCTGCTGATCTACATCGTCGGCCCGTACACGTCCCTCGGCCAGCTGTCGGGCGAGCGGCTGACCCAGACGATGTTCGGGCTGGTGATCGCCCAGTCGTTCGTCTCGGCGCCATTCCTGGTCGTGGTTGCCCGGAGCGCGTTCAGGGCCGTTGATCCGTCGCTGGGCGAGGTGGCCGCCACGCTGGGGCACGGCCCGCTGGCCCGGTTCCTTCGCGTCGATGTGCCCGCCGCCTCCGACGGTCTGCGGGCCGGCATGGTCCTGATGTGGCTGCGCGCCTTCGGCGAGTACGGCACCACCGTGATCCTCGCCTACCACCCCTACAGCCTCCCGGTCTACGTCGACAACCTGTTCTCCTCCGCGCCGCTTTCGCAGGCCGAGGCGCCGACCGTCCTCGCCTTCGCCGTGGCAGTGGTGGCCGTGGCGGTCTTGTACATCCCGCGGCCACGGCGGCTGTGGCGGGGGCGGGTCCCGGTGCCCGAGGCGCCGGTCGCGACGCCCCCGACGCCGGTGGGCTTCGATCTCGACGCCACCGCCGGGACGTTCCACCTCCGGGTGTCGCACCCGGAGGGCAGCCATCGGCTCGCCATCATCGGCCCGTCGGGCTCGGGCAAGTCGGTGACGTTGCGGGCCCTCGCCGGGCTGCTCGGGCCGCGGGTCGGGACGGTGACCTACGGCGGGGCGGACATCAGCTGCGTCCGGACCGACCGTCGCCGGGTCGGCTACGTCCCGCAGGGGTTCGGCTTGATCCCCGGGCGCACCGTCTGGCAGCAGGCGGTCTTCGGCGTCGACACCGAGCCGGCCCGCGCCTCATGGTGGCTCGAGACGCTCCACCTGGACGGGCTTCATGACCGTTACCCGGAGCAGCTCTCGGGAGGGCAGCGCCAGCGCGTGAGCCTCGCCCGGGCGCTCGCCCGCGACCCTCAGATCGTGCTGCTCGACGAGCCGTTCTCCGCCCTGGACGCCCCAGTGCGCGCCGAGCTGCGACGAGAGCTGCGCCGCCTGCAGCGCGACACGGGGCTATCGACCGTGTTCGTGACCCACGACCCCGAGGAGGCGGCCATGCTCGCGGACGAGATCATGGTCATCACGAACGGCCGGGTGCTGCAGGCCGGGCCCTGCGCCACCGTGTACCGGCGACCCGCGTCCGTCGAGGTCGGCCGACTCCTCGGGATCGACAATCTCGTGGCGGGCCTCGCCGGCGACGATGGGACGCTCGTCACCGCCGACGGCCCCATCGAGGTGGCCACGGGCTTTCCCGCCGGCACGAGTGTGCTCTGGAGGGCCGTACCGGAGGGGATCCGCCTGACCCCGCCGCTCGGCGATGGTGCCAGGCGTCCGGGCACCGTCGACCTCGGGACAGGCACCGTGACGGACGTTATCGACCTGGGCCGCGTGACGGAGCTGACCGTCGCTGTTGGACCCGGCCTTGAATTGCGGGCTCGCAGCGTCGGCGACCACGGTCTGGCGGTGGGGTCGACCTGCCGCGTCGACGTCGATGTCGACGCCGTCAGCGTTTGGGAGGTGCCCACGCCCGACGGCGGGGCAGCGGCCATCACGGCGCCGGCGGTGCCGAGCGAGCGCTGAGCGCGGCAAGGCCGGCCTTCGGTGACGAGAACATGCCACGTTGCATCAGACGCAGGCTGCGCTCTGCCTTCCACGCGTCCCGAGGTATTTTCGATTCAGTAGGAGCGATGCCGCGTCGGTGGGGCTGGTCGCGCTAGACCAGCCCCACCGAACGGACGCCTGTCGTTACGGGAACGACTGGATGTACTGCTCGGGCGAGCCGACGCCGACGGCGTCGCTGTAGCCACCGGTGGCGGTCAGCGCCGCCGCGCCCTCGCCGTCGATGCCCATCGCCCGCAGGTACGTGACCAGCGGCCGCTGCTTCGTGTAGGGGTCGGTGTAGTTGTTCCGTACCTCGTACGGGGTAATGTCCGGCCCCCGCGGGTCGTCCGTGATGTTGTGGAACACGTGCCGGTGGGTGGCGTCGAGCGTGTAGATCATCGGATTGGCAAACCCGATTGCCTGACCGTTGGCCTGCTGGGCGTCGGCCTCGATCCCCGCGAACGTGGGGGAGGCGTGGTGCTCCCGGCACATCAGCGGTGCGCGCGCCGATGCCCTGCAGATCATTTCAGTTCCCGACCGGCGCCATCCTCGTCGACGCGCCCGAGCGTGACCTCGTGGAAAGCGGGACACTTGAAATCAGCGTGCCCGGCGGAACCCGAGCATCTGGAAGGATGATCGACATGCCAACCGACGCCTCCGATTCCGATCCCACCCGCGCCAGTCCCTCCGTCACGGTCAGAGGCCATGCGATCATGCGCGCAGAGCCCGACGAGGCCCTGCTGTGGATCACCATCAGCGCGCTCGGGGACGCCCCCGGACCAGCACTCGCCGACGTCTCGGCCCGCAGCAACGCTCTCGTCGCGCTGCTCGACGAGCTCGGAATCAACAAGGCGGATCGATCGACGACCGGAATCAGCGTCTACGAGGACTTCGATCACACGTCCAGCGGAAGGCGGTCCCTCGGTCACCGTGCCGTGTCGCGCGTATCCCTGCGTGTGGCCGATGGGGAGCTGATCGGCCGACTCATCACCCAAGCGACGGAGGAGCTGGCAGTACGAATTGACGGCCCCCGATGGCAGATCGCGCCAGAGAACCCCGTCCGGCTCGAGGCTGCCCGCGAGGCAGCCGCCGACGGGCAGCGCAAAGCACAGGCTTACGCAGACGGCGTCGGTGCCAAGCTCGGTCGACTGATCCGGCTGTCCGAACCCGACACCCCGTTCACTGCTATCAGGACAGCCGGAGGCCTGCGGACAATGTCCGCGGAGCCGATCCCAGTCGACCCCGGCGAGCACGAGGTCGCAGCCTCGATCCACGTGACGTTCGCCCTCGAGCTGCGCTGACCCAAGATAATCAGGCCCGCGACGCGTGCAGCATCGGCTCGACGCTCAGACGGTCACCGACCCGATGTCGCAGCCGCGCGTCTTGGCGGTGGCGAGGATCGTCACGTACTGCTTGGTCACGCGGCCGCCGAGCTGGTCGTCCACGAGCCTCCCGATCGACTCCAGCAACTGCTCGCGTAGCGCCGGATCGAGCAGGGCATACGTCGATTGGCTTGCGAGCATCTCCAGGTAGCCCGCCCGCGTGTAGCTGGCGATCCACGGGTAGGTGGACACCGCTGGCGGCTCGAACAGTTCGGAGACCGTTGGCGGCTCGCCGAGCTTGCGCTCTACGCGTGACCACACCGCGGCGATGTCGCCGCCGGCCCGAGCCCGCCGGGAGATCTCCCCGGACGTCAGAAAGCTCCAGTCCCCCACCTCCGGGGCAAGCTTCATGTGTAAGTCGCGAACCGCCTCGGCGATTCGCCGCTGCGTTCCGCCGGCGGCGTGGGCGTTGGTGAGTAGGGCCAGCCACCCGCCGCGATGCAGGAGGTATGAGGCCTTGGCGAACGACAGCGCCGGGTCGATCCAGTGAAACGCGGTCGCCGAGACGATCACGTCGTAGGACCCGCGCGCGTTCTGGAGGTGCTCGAACGTACCCGTGCGGACGTGAACGTTCGCGAAGCGCTCGAGGTTCTGGCGCGCGATCGCGGCCAGCGCGCCCCCGGGCTCAAGACAGTCGATGACCGCGCCGGTTTGCGCTAGATCGCGAGTCGCCTGGCCGGTGCCGCCGCCGATCTCCAACATACGGGTCCGGCGCCCGACTCCGCATCGGGCCTCGAGATCGGCGAGCGACCGCGCCGGGTAGCCCGGTCGTGCCGAGTCATACAGCGCTGCGACCCGATCGAACACTGCCGCGGCGTCTCGCCGCGGATCAGGCAGGCCTCGTGGCAGAGGAATGTACGGCTCGCTCATGACCGCGGGCCGTGCCGATCCCGACACCGCCACCGTGGCCGTCCGCCGTCCTGATCCCCGGCCTCGCGAAGGCGGCTGGTCGATAACGACACAGACATAAGCGCTGATGTTGCCGCCGCCCCGGGGTCGCGCTCGTCGGTCACCGACCAGCGAGCGGAGCGCGTGCGGACCGCCTGGGCGTACGGGTCCTCCACGCCCGCTGACCGTACCAGCGATGCAGCGCCACGCCCTCGGCGCTGCGTCAAAGAACCTCGTCCAACTCTTTGAGATGACTAGTGATGGCGCGAACGCCGCTTCGCCGGCGCGCGCCGTTACGCGCCAAGACGCAGTTATGAAGAGCCACGCCGCTCCGCCGAACGCCGTCGATGGCGGCCACCGAGGAGTGGGTCGCCGAGAGCGTGGGTCGGGTGTTCGAGAGCGACGAGGAAGAGGACGAGTTCTTCGATCGCGCTCCCGGGCCGGCCGAGTAGGGCATGCCGACCCGGGCGTTCACGGCTCGGGTTTACGAGCAGTGGCTCAGGCTTCGGATGGCGCGTGATGCCGCCCGCGGCCGGTCGTAGTCTTGACGAGGCGATGGATGACCGCACAGGCCACCGTTGGCGATGAGGGGCTCTTCGGCGCGCGGCTGGGATGCGGTCTTCGGTACAACGGCCGTGGCGGTGGTATGTGCGCTGGCCGGATGTGCCAGCTCAGCGTCTCCATCCACCCGGCCGGCCGCAATCGGCCCGCTCCCGGCACGCTGTTCGGCCGGGGCGCCCGCGAGCGTGCCGGCGGAAGGTTGGTCTGCGGCGCGTCTGGAGCTGGCGCCGGCGGGGGCGACCGCGATCCGCCTGTGCCGCTACTCCGGCCTGAACGCCAGCCCCCGTCTCATGTTGGTCAGATCAAGGCTGGTGAGCTCGCGCGCGGTCGTTCGCAGGTTGGTGGATGAGTTCGACCGGCTGCCGCCGCCACCGGCCGGTGCGGTCGCCTGCCCCGACGATGATGGCTCGCAGATCGTTGCGTTGGTCTCCTACCCGGCGGGGCAGCAGGTGACGATCGCCGTCGGCTTGACGGGTTGCGCGCTGGTCACCAACGGCAGCGTGCACCGGACCGCCGCCGGAATTGGCTCGCCGCCGACATTCGGGCCGCAGTTGGTGGCCCAACTCGAGCGCCTGGTGGCCGGGCGCCCGAGGTCGAACTCCGGCGGCGCGAGCACACTCGCTCGCGGCCATTGGTCGGTGCTCGCTCGCTCGCCGCTGGGCACTCGCTACGCGCCGATCGTCGTGTGGGATGGCCGCGAGTTGCTCGAGTTCGGCGGGACCGCCGGCCCGCCTTACGGCGGTGGTGCTCCCCAGGACACCGGGGCGGCCTACGACCCGGCACACGCGCGGTGGCGGCGCGTGGCAAGCATGCCTGAAGTTGTGCAGCAGGCCAACGCCGCGTCGGTGTGGACCGGCCATCAGGTGTTCGTGTTCGGTGGCCCGACAAGCTCCCACGAGCTCGGCCCGGGCTGCTGCGTTGCAGGGCTGTATGACCCGGCTAGCGATCGGTGGACGGTCAGCGCCAAGCCGCCGTTCGGTCAGCTCAGCCAGCCTGCTGCGGTCTGGACCGGCGACGAGGTAATCCTCGCCGGACTCATTGGCTCCGCGAACCGTTCGCAGCTCGAGGCGGCCAGCTACGACCCAGCGACCGACACCTGGACCGCGCTGAACCCGCCGGTCAGTGCACATCACCCGCCGCTGGCATTGGCGATGGTGGACACCAACGATGGCGTTCTGCTGTGGTCGTTGTGGGGTCGCGGGCAGCCAACCGGCCCCGGGAGCGGCGTCGAGTACTCCGGCGTTGACGTGTTCCGGCTGCGAGCGTTGGGAACGTGGATCAGAGTCACCGGCTCCTGGCCCCAGGACCACACGGTCGATGAGCCGGTGTTCACCGGCAGCAGGATCCTGCTCGCGCCCGGCCAGATCTGGTGTGGGGCGTGCAGCCATCCGGCGCCGTTCAACGAGCACGGGTATCTCGTAGATCCGAGGACGCTGCGACGCACCCCGATCCCGCACGGTCCGCTCGACGACCTCGGGCCACAGATCATTTGGACTGGTGCCGCCGAGATCTCGCTCAACGCTGGGGGGGAGATCACCGGACCGCACGTGAAGGTCCTCCCCGGCGACATGGCGATCTGGAACCCGCAGACGCGCAAGTGGGCCCGCGGGCCAAGGGCACCAAGACAGCTCATCTACGACGCACCAGCCGTCTGGAGCGGCCGGCAGCTGTTCGCGTTGGCCCAAGACGGGCACCTCCTCGCTTACGGCCACTGAGCGACCGCGTCGCGCTGCGCCAGCGGCGGAACGTGGTCGGCGCATCCGCGGCGCACCGCGGAGCCTCAAGCGGACTTTGTGCCTTCTCACGGCCGCCGCGCTCGCCGGACCATCCGCCGCGGCCGAGCGCGAAGCGCTGCACGCGCTCGCCACCCAGCGACGCCTGGTCGAGGTCTGCCGCGCGCTCGATGAGTGGGAGCCAGCGGAGCTCTAACGAGCTGGCTCGGAGGCGGCTGCTGGTGGTTTTGCCGGGGGGGCGATGCGGTAGCCGCGGTCGGCCTTCTGCACCTCGCCGCTCTTGGCGAGCTTGGACAGCGTCGTCGAGACGGTCCCGCGCGCCAGACCGGTTTTGGCGGCCACTTGCCCGGCGGTCATCGCCTCGCCACCCGCGAGCGCGGCGAGCACCGAGGCCTTGGTGGCACCGGGCGCCGTCCGGCGACGAGCGCGAGCGCCGGGCTGGCGTGTTCGCCGGGCCGGTGCGTTCGTGGTCGCCGAAGCCTCTCGCTTGGGCGTGGCAGCCGGCGCATCCGGGCCTGCTGGAGCCTTTCGCGGGGCGGGCCTGCGCGCCGGCTCTGAGGTGGACCGCGGGTCGAGGGCGGCGAGCGCTTTGCGCAGCCGGTCGGCCTCGCTGACGAGTTGGTCAAGGCGGTGCTGGATCTGTTCACGCAGGCGGTCGATCACCTATGCCACATCCTCGGAGTTGGGGAGGGAATCGGCGATCGTACACGGCGAACGAACGCGACCTGGCGTCGACGGTGAGCGCATGCGTGCGGCTGCCCCCTACGGTTGACCGCTGCTCAGTTTTCGGTCGATCAAGCCGGCAGTCAGGTCAGTAGCTGCTCGAGGTCCTGTATCGCTTGGTCGTTGTCGATGAACTCGATTGCCTGCATGCCGACTGCTCGTGCGCCGTCGACGCATGCTTGCGCGTCATCCAGGAACGCACACCGCTCGGGCGCAACGCCCAGGCGATCACAGACGATGCGGTAGAAGCGCGGGTCGGGCTTGAGGAGGCCTTCCTCGTGGGAGTAGACGACTGCGTCACAGATATCGGCAAACCCATACAGCTCCTGCTCTCGCTCCCGCGCGCCCACGAAGCTGTTACTGAGGATTCCGGTCCGATGCCGCGGTCTCAGACCCGCGAAGTAGTCGGCAAGGCCTTCGTTCAGAGTTCCGAGATACTCGGTCCACAGATCGTCCATGAACCGGTCAAGCGTTACGTCGTCGAGTCCCAACACTGTCGCGACGCCTTGGTGGACTTCGGGCAGCGTGATCTCTCCCGTTGCCCCCGCGCACAAGAGCCGACTGAGGCGCTCCTCGAGCTGGCTAGGGTCGACCCCTAGCTTCGCGGCCCACTGCTGTTGCCACCCCGTGGCGGGCGTGATCTCAAGCACCCCACCAATGTCGAAGATGACCGCCTCAATCGGCATGACTGCGACAGGCTAGCCCGCGCCCACTCCTCCTCGATCAAGGAGATGACCTCGGACGTTGTCGATCGTGACGCCCAGCGACCGCAGCGCTTCTGCCCCGACACCCTTCCGTTGTCGCAGCAACCCTGAGAGGAGGTGCTCATCGCCAATGAAGTTGCAGCAAGCTCCTTCGCCTCCTGCTCCGCCAGGTTGACCGTTTCACAAGCCTCCGTCGTGAACCCGTCGAACACGTCACCATCATCCCAACGCGGCCCGCCGACGGTCGCCAACTCACTCAACCCTGAGCAGGCTGGTGTCCGGCGAGCTGTGGGCTGCTGCTTCTCGATCGAGGCGGCGGTCCCGATTCGGCTCCTCCGCTCCGGCGAACGGGAAGTGCTGCTGGGGCGAGGGTGGGCTTAGGGTTCACCCGCGTTCAGTACAACCAGCAAAGGGTGCGGAGACAGCTGGTTGCTGTGCGTGGGGGAGGGGCGCTCGTGGAGGTCCGCGGGTTCTACGAGGACTGGCACGAGGCCCACCGGGTCGCCGGCCGGGTCGGCGATGCGATCGCAGGGGGGACCCGGGACCGGACATCCTGATCCTTGGTCGCACGAGCCACTCGACCCGACGCGCTGGCGTATCTAACGCTGCTCGTCAATCCAGCCGACGCGCACGCGTTTCGGCGCGCGATCCGGGCGCCCAAGCGCGGGATCGGCGCTTCCACCGCAAATTCTCTGGTTACACGCGCGCGCGAGAACGAGAGCGGAGATCTGATCTCCCACCGCGCCAATCGCTGGCCTCACCAGACCCCAAGCCCTATGCGAGGAGCGGCGGCCGTTCTAGTGGCCGCCACCCGCACTAAGGACAGGCTGATCCTGACCCACGTTCGCACCCGGGGCGGACGCGACACCGCCGGCTCCTCCCGCTTCCTCTCCGAGGCGGCACTGCTCAGCCGGTCCACGCGGCAAGCGGCGTAAACCCGCAAATCGAGTGACGGAGGATGTGCTACAAATAGCACCTATGAGCAGTGTGGGAGTGCGAGAGCTTCGCCAGCGCGCAAGCGAGCTGCTCCGGCGCGTAGAGAATGGCGAGACCATCGAGATCACTGACCGGGGTCGCCCCGTGGCGGTCCTATCGCCGCTTCCTGAGGATCCGGTGGGACGTCTGCGGGCGTCCGGAGATCTGGAGCCGGCGGAAGCCGATCTCGCCGACCTGCCCGAACCGCTCCCACTTGCGCCCGGATCCGAGCCTCCGTCGACTGTGCTGGCCCGGCTCAGGCGCGATGAGCGCTGAGCGCCGTCTGACCTACGTCGATTCGTCGGCGATCGTCAAGCTGGCGGTCGAAGAGCCGGAATCGAAGGGGCTCCGGCGCTATCTCGCCCGACGACAGCCGCTGGTGAGCAGCGCGCTGGCTCGTACCGAGGTCGCGCGGGCGCTCATGACGGTGGGCCCCGAGGCGGCCGCCCGCGGCCGCGAGGCGCTTCGGCGCGTCGAGCTGCTGCGGATCAACGATCGTGTGCTGACCGATGCCGGCGCTCTGGAGCCGGCCGAGCTGCGCTCACTGGACGCAATCCATCTGGCGAGCGCCCGACAACTCGGCCCGTCTGTCAGGCAGATCGTCACCTACGACGAGCGGCTGGCCGACGCCGCGAAGGCCGCCGGCTTCACGGTGGCTTCGCCGAGCTTGCAGCGGAAGTGGGACACCGGAGGCGACGGATGAGATGCGGGCTGCGACGGACGGTAGCTTTGAGGGCGTGGCGACGCTCGCCCAGCTCTACGTGGCGCTCAACCCGCGCCTCATGAACATTGTCCGCCGCGACGTCACCGCGGCGGCGACGGGGGTCGAGGACGCCTGACAGTTCGCCTGGTACAGGCTGGTGGTACACGCTCACCGGATCGACGAGGAGACGGCCCTCTCGTGGCTTGCGACCACCGGGATCCGCCAGGCGGTGACGCTGACACGCCGCGACCAGCGTGAGCCGTCACTGGAGGAGGAGGTGGAGAGGCGCGGCGAGCCGAACGTGCCCTCCGGACGAGCGTGGATCGAGCTCTCAAGTACCTCCGCGATCGGCCGATAGGTGAGAGACGAGCGCAAAGCGACGAGCGCAAAAGGAGCGTATTCGCATGACGGAGCATGTCGAGACAGCATGTCCGCGTTGCGGCGAGGCAGCGGCTGATTTCCGCTTCTGCCCATCCTGCGGTTTAAACCTCGGTTCGATGTCGGAGGCCCCGGCGCAGCAGTTGCAGGTTGGCGACGCCAGCCAGCCGCCCGCATACGAGCCGCTACGGGCTCCGACCCTTGCAGGGCTGTCCGCCGCCGATACGAACGGCGCCAGCGAGCACACCGCTCCCGAGGCGCCCCGCACCGCGGCATCTGAGCTCTGGTTCGATCGATTCGAAAACACTGCCGTCGAAGCGAACGGTGAGACTCACGAGATGTCTCAGGACCCGCCCGCCGCCGAGTGGGAGGACGGCGACCCTAGCCAGCAACCCGCATTCGAGCTGCCACAGGCTCCGACCCTTGCGGGGCTGTCCGCCGCCGATGTGCAGGGCGCCGGCGAGCACACCGCTGCCGAGGCGTCACATACCGCGGTCTCTGAGCTCTGGTTCGATCGATTCGAAGACACGGCCGTCGAAGTGAACACTGAGCCGCAAGCGGTGATAGAGGAGTCGGCTCGTGCCGAGTGGGAGGGCGGCGACCCCATCCATCAGCCCGCATACGAGCCGCTTCAGCCTCCGGCCTTCGTACCGGTGTCCGCTGCTGACTCGAATGGTGCCGGCGAGCACAGTGTCGACGAGACGTCCGAGGTTGCAGTCCCTGAGATTGGATTCGATCGGTTCGAAGACACGGCCGTCGAAGTGAACACTGAGCCGCACGAGGTGTTGGAGGAGCCGGCTCGTGCCGAGTGGGAGGGCGGCGACCCTAGCCATCAGCCCGCATACGAGCCGCTTCAGCCTCCGGCCTTCGTACGGGTGTCCGCTGCTGATTCCAATGGTGGGGGCGAGCACAGTGCCGACGAGACGTCCGAGGCTGCAGTCCCTGAGATTGGGTTCGATCGGTTCGAAGACGCCGCCGTCGAAGCGAACACTGAAACGCACGAGGTGTTTGAGGAACCGGTCCGTGCCGAGTGGGAGACCGGTGATCTGAGCCAGCAGCCTGCATCCGAGCCGCTACAGCCCCCGGCGCCGGCCTGGGTGGCCGGCCTTGATTCGGACGGGGCTAGCGAGCACGCCACCGACGAGACGTCCGCGGCGGCCCGTAGCGAGGTCGGCGCTGATCGATCCACGGAAGAAGAGCACGGATCGACTCGCAGCACCGGGACCCAACGCGTGGCATTTGCGTGCCTCGCCGCGGTCATCGCTCTACTCGTCCTTATGGCTAGTCGGAGCCTCCGCGGCCGCGGCTAACGCGAGATCAGCGGGCAGCTCCCCATCGGGTCGCGCCATAGCCACATAAGGGCTCGGCCCGCTCCAAGTGTCAGGGCCGGACGAGAAGTGCCCCACTTCCGCCGGTTTGAAAGTGACCCACCCTAGGGGTCGGGCGCCGGTCGAAAACGAGGCCGCTTAAGGGTTGGGTAGGCGGGTTACGCGCGCCGCGAGCATCCAGACGCTGCCCGACCACGTCAGGAGCAGCAGCGCCGGCGTCGTGGCGCTTCGCGCGCCGAGCGACTCGATCGGGTTGACCACGGCGCCCGCCAAGATGCTCGGCGTTGGCGGGGCTGCGCTGACGGTGTGGGCGGGTCCCGGATCCGTTGGCCCTGACTTGTCCGCGGCGAGCGCTCCGTCGAGCATGCTGGGACCCGTGTGTGCGGCGGGTCAGCTGCCTCCGCAGATCTTTTCGGCTTGTTGGAAGGCGGGTGATCGCGGGTTGATTCCCGTGCCGCCGCCGGAGCTGACCGTGATGCCCTGGGCGTTGCCGGTGACGGTGGGGTCGGGGAAGTTTGGGACGCCGTGCTCGCGCATGCACTCTGCGTGAGTGAGCGCAGCTTTTCTGGCCTTGGCCACATCCAGGTGGGGGCCGCCGCTGCTGGTGCCGCTGCCGATAACGCTTTCGCACGTCTTGTCGGCTGACTCGTAAGCCGGTGACTGCGCATTCATCGTGCTGGGCAGGTTGAAGTTGTAGCCATCGATCCCGAACCCGTTGGACCCGCTCTCGTTGGGGCTCGGGTCGCG
Source organism: uncultured Solirubrobacterales bacterium (assembly GCA_963704385.1). GTDB lineage: Bacteria > Actinomycetota > Thermoleophilia > Solirubrobacterales > Solirubrobacteraceae > Palsa-465. The sequence continues at coordinate 172,607 of OY969904.1, read as the reverse complement.
GAAGCCTGGGACGCCGTGGCCGCGCATGCAGGCTGCGTAGTTGTCCAACATCGCGATTGTGCTGGAACCGGCGGCTGGTCCGGTCGAGCTTGGGCTTGATGAGCCGCATGCGGCGATCGCGAGCATGCAGCCGATCGCGGCCGACACGAGCCCCAGCTCGGCGGGGAGAGGCGCGCGCATCACGATTGTGCTGGCGCCATCTGCCAGCTCCATTTGATCGCGCCGTAGATGCCGATGATGCCTTTGCCGGTCGACCTTGCGCCGGGTGTCGTAGGGGAGGTTCGCTGCCCCAGAACCAGGCGGGCCGGGCTGGTCACTGAAAATTGCACGCCTTGGCGGCCTGCTCGAACGCGGGCGAGTTGGGGTTGATCGTGCTCGGTACCAGTAGGAACAGGTTGCTGGCGACGCCCTCCATGATCGAGTAGCCCTGCTGGCTGGTCGGTGGCTTCGTCGTCGGGTCGGGGAAACCGGTGACGCCGTGGCTGCGCATGCACTCCGAGATCGCGACCAGCTGCTCCTTCTGCTGCTCGGAGGCTTGCCGGGAACCCGGGCCGCCGCCGGGCAGCAGCTTGTTGCAGGTGCCCTGCGCGGCCTTGAAAGACGGCGAGAACGGGTTGATGGACGTGCCCCCAATGTTGAGCCCTCCCCTACTGCCAGGATCGGGGAAGTTCGGGACGCCGTGGCTGCGCATGCATTCCGAGAAGGCCAGCAAGGACTGCGCGTGCGACGAGTCGCTCGGCTTATGACCGGACGAGCCGCATCCGGCGATCGCCACGACGCAAACGCCTGCGATGAGCGTCGCGCAGTGGCGGCGTCGGCGGATAGCGGTGTCGTCAGGCATCGTGGATCTGCTGGACGAACCACGTTCTAGCGCGCAGTTCATAACGGGCACGTAACACCGTTACATCGCCGTTATCCGGCCCCGAGACGAGAGATGCTTGGCCCGCCGGCGTGCTGGCTCTCGGCGGTTGCAATCCGCACGCATACCGCGCCGCGCAAACGAAACGCCGCGAGGCTGAAAGATCGACTGCTAATACCTGCGCCAGCCTCCGGTCGGAATGCAGACTCCCTACGATGACGGGCGCTCCCGCTTCTCATCCCAGCGCAGAGTGTCGGAAGAGCCCCGAAGCGGGGGCCTGTCGAGCCGCGCATGTCCAGTTCTACGGGGATCACGGATAACAGCGACGTAACTCCGTTACGCGGCGGTTATCGCCGATCAGTTACAACCGGCGGCATGCGCACCACTGCACTGCTCGCCGCTGCCGGCGTGGCGCTGGCGGTCTCCGGATGCGCGGGCTCAAGCCGCAAGGCCACAGCCTCCACCGGTCACTACGGTCCAGCGAGCTCGCCGGCCGCGCTGTCGAGGTGCATGCGCGCCAACGGTGTGTCAGGGTTCCCCGATCCGATCGCTGGGCCTAGCGGCGCGGTGGGTTTGCCGCTGTCTGAGAACGCGGACGGCTCGCTGACAGCCGAAGGTCAGACCTTCGCAGGCCCGGCGCTGCGGACGGCCGAGCGGGTATGCGCGGTATATCTGCCGCCTGCCGGTGGCCCGCCGCCGCCGGTCAGCGCCGAACAGCAACGCCAGGCGCTGGCGTTCGCGCGCTGCATGCGGGCACACGGTGTGCCGAACTTCCCCGACCCGACGTACTCCGGCGGCCCCCCGGCTGGACCACCGGCCGGGATCAACGCCGGGTCGCCTCCGGCGGACCAACAGCCAGTGGGCCCCGCGTTCCGGTCGGCTATACGCGTCTGCGGTGCCGGCGGCCGCGGAAACATCGCGAGCCCGGGCTGAGCATCCAGGGCCGGCTGTCCGGTACTAGTTCAGTTGAGCCCGGGATCAACCTGACGGAGTCCGACGTCATGCGTGGCACGAGTGCCGGCAAAGTACCGAACAGCCGCCGCCTGTTGATCGCGATCGCCGCCATGAGCTGCACGCTCGCGATCGCCGCCTGCGGGTCCTCGAAGTCGCGCACGACCGCGGCGTCGGCTCAATTCGCGCAAGGGGTCAAGTACTCGGACTGCATGCGCTCGCACGGGGTCTCGAACTTCCCCGATCCGACGCCGGGAGGGGGGTTCAACATCCGTGGGCTCGGGGCCGAGGCCGGCTCGCCCGCGTTTGCTTCCGCCCAGAACGCCTGCGCGAGCCTGCAGCCCGGTGGCTCCACCCCGCCGCGGATCACAGGCGAACAGCTGGAACAGATGGCTGCCAAGGCGAGGTGCATCCGCCAGCACGGCTTTCCGAGCTTTCCCGACCCGACGTTGGTTGCCGGCGGTGAGGGTGTCGACGACAACCTGCCAGCCGATTGGAACCCCGAGGCCCCGGCGGCCATAACGGCCAGGAAGGCGTGCGCACACGTCGGGATCCCCATCCCAGGCGCCGGCGCCGCCTGGTTCGGTCCCGTCGGCTGACATGCCCACGCGCAGAGCGTCATGGACGCCGTCTGCTCCTGCTCGACTGGCAGTCGGTCGCCGCGGCGGACTGGCCGCGAGACTTCTCCTTCCAGCCACCACAGCGGGAGTCGGGCTCAGCCGCCTCGCTCGGGACGACGAGGACTGTCCGGCTCGTCGGGGCCGGTGCCGCTGGTCAGCCAGGCGTTGCGGTAGCGACGACGACGTCCGAGGCGCCACCCCATCGGAACGGCTGCGAGGTGGCGTGCCGGGGATTACTGCAGCCACGCCAATGCAGGCGTCGGACCGCAACCAACGCCTTCCCTTGTGTGCGACCAGCGATCGCCTCGGCGACGAGGTGGCGGCAGCTCAGGTGGCGACTGTGGTCGTCTCGATCGGCGCGGTCGCGTCGAGGAAGCGGCGGATATCGCGACGTCGACGGAGCAGGAGCGTGTGTCCCTCGAAGCTCGCAAGCTTGGCGAGCAGGACGGGACGCTGTCGGCGTCGGAATGACCACACCCACCGCAGAAACTCCCACGTGATGCGGTCATCGACGCCCAGGTCGGGACGGAGCTGGCCGCGGTAGCGCATCCGACGCCGGACGATCCCGCTCAGGCAGGCGCTTGTAGGGAGATCCAGGTAGATCACGGTGTCCGCTCGGGCGAGGCGCTGGCCGAGCGCGCCGAGCTTCATGCCGTCCATGACCCATTCGTCCTTCGCGATCAGCCGGCGATGGCAGGCCGCCCACCGGGTGGGAGTCGACTCCATGCGCTGGCCGTCGATGATCTGCCAGTAGTGCGAGTCGATGTGCACGACCGGGATCTCGAGACGACGCGCCAGCTCGTTGGCCAAGGTCGTCTTCCCCGAACCACCGCATCCGATCACCGCCACCCGGCGCATCGCGCCACCGTAGAACGCTGGGCGGACAGAGATCCGCCCAGGGCGATGTGCCGGCGTAGCCCGCCGCCCGCCGTGCTGGTTCCCTGACTCGATCGGCGCGCGGTAGGTTCGAGAGGATGTCAGCGCGCGTTGGACCACGAGCGTCCGGCCTGTTGGACGTCGGAGACGGCCATTCGGTGTATTGGGAGGAGGCCGGATCCGGCGACGGTGTGCCGGCCCTGTTCCTGCACGGTGGTCCCGGCGGAACGCTCGGCGATGGTCGCTACCGCAGGCTGTTTGACCCCTCGCGCGTGCGGATCGTCGGGCTTGACCAGCGCGGCTGCGGGCGCTCGCGTCCCCTCGTCACGAGCCCGGGGTACGACCTCGTCAGCAACACCACGTCTGCGCTGATCGCCGATATCGAACGGCTTCGAGCGCACCTCGGGATCGAGCGGTGGCTACTGAACGGTGTCTCGTGGGGCTCAACCCTCGCGCTGGCGTACGCGCAAGCCCACCCCGACCGAGTATTAGGCGTCGTTCTCTGTGCCGTGACGACCACGGATCGGTTCCAGGTCGACTGGATCACCGAGACCGTCGGCGCGATCTTTCCCGAGGCTTGGGACCGACTTGCCACCTACGCTGAACGGGCGGGGATCAGATACCGCCGCGGAGAGGGCCGACTGGTCGAGGCGTACGCACGACTCATGACTGACCCTGATCCGACGGTCCGTGACGAGGCGGGACGGGCGTGGGCGGAATGGGAGGATCAGCACGTCTCGATCGGCACCGACAGGGTGAAGCGAAACACGGAATGGGAGGACGACGAGTTCCGGAACGTATTCGCCACCCTGGTGACGCACTACTGGTCACACGACGCATTCCTCGAGCCACCGCTCATCGAACAGATGCACCTCCTCGCCGGCATTCCGGCCACGCTCATCCACGGACGACGCGACGTCAGCGGCCCCACCATCATCCCCTGGCGGCTTCACAAGTCGTGGCCCGGGAGCGAGCTGATCATCAACGAACACGACGGACATGGCGGCCCCGGCATGACCAAAGCCTGGCGCGAAGCGAACCAACAGCACACACAGAGGCTCGAGTCGAGCTGAACCGACCCGAGGCGACGCGGCCATCGCTTTCGCCGCGCCGCAGGCTCCGGCCCGTGATCGCAATGGCGACCCTCCGGTAAGGGCATGCGCTTTCCGGTCGGTCACAGGCGTAGTCCGATCCGGGTCTGGCTTCCGTTGCGGTCGGAGATCCAGAGGTTGGCTTGGATCGGCGGGTGGCCGTGTTGGAGGGCTGGACTCTCGGCGATCGCGGGCGGCGCGACGGACACCGTCACGGTGTCGGCGAACGAGTGAAGCGTCACGCTGAGGTCCGTGCCTCTGAGTCCGATCGTGACACGTTTGCCGACTCCGTTCTCGGTGACGCCGACGCCGCGGATGAGGCTTCGTCGGTCGAGGGCGAAGCTCAGGCCGCTGGACAGGCTGATCCTCACCGAATGGATGCGCGTCGCGTCCGGAGTCGTGGTGAGGCTCGAGGCTGAGTTTGGGGTGACCGGTGGCCAGCCCGGTCAGCGAACTGCTGCCCACGCCAGGTCTGCCGGGCTGCGTCTTGAAGAGAAGTATCTGCGTGACATTTGAGGCGAAGATCGTGCTGCCTTGGGCGGCAAGCTCGACGGGAGCGAGCAGGGCTTTGGAGGCGGTCGGGAGCAGCGTCCCGGTCCACCCCCGCGTTGGCTCGCGGAAGACGTACAGGTGACTTTGATCGGGGCCTCCGGGGTAGTAGGTCGTGACTCGGATCGCGACGGTCCCCGGCCCAGCGGCTGGAGTGCCGGCGTCGCTGGAGCCGTTGGATGGGTACAGCAGCGTCGCGGACGAACGGACCATGCCCGACCAGCCGCCACGGGGTTCGCGAAAGACGTACACGTACGCCTGTCCGGCGTCGTTCAACAACGCTGCCCGCGGGCCTGCGAAGACGGTCCTCCCGGAGACGCTGAAGACGCTCAGGAAGTGCGGCCCGGTGAGGATCGCCGATGAGGTCACGGTCCCCGACCATCCCCCGGCGGGCTCCGAGAACGCGTACAGCCCGCGCCCGCTGGAACCCTCGGCGAAGATCGTGCGCCCGGCGATCACCAGCGGCGAGATGTTGGTAAGCGTCGCGCCGTGTGCGGGCACGAGCGTCGCTGACGGATAGAGCGTGCCCGACCATCCTCCAGCTGGCTCGCTGAAGACAAACGCCGCTCCCGTGGTCGAGTTCGAGCCCACCTGGCAGCTGATCGCGGCGGTGGTCCCCGACACCGCGACCGGGCTCGTCCGGGTGCAGCCGGCGCTCGGCGGGGGTTCAAGCTGCGCCGCCTGGCTGACGGTGCCTGACCAGCCGCCGGCAGGCCGCTGGAAGAGATACGCAGCCCCAGGCTCGTCGCTAAACGGGGGCACCGGCCCGCCGGCATCAGGATCCCCGGCGAGCACCGTCGGACCCCAGATCGCCAGGTCTGGCTGACCGAATCCGAGTCGGGGGTGGCCGTTCGCCGCACCGTTCGACGCCGCGAGCCCTGCCACCTCGGCGGCGTGCGTCCAGCCCCCCGATCCGTCGGCAAACACCCACACGACTCCCTGGTTGGTGTTGGCTCCGACCGTGGCATCGGGGTCCTCGGCGACGAGCGTCGATCCGGACACCGCCACCCCGCCCAAGTACCCACTGACCTGGGCTGGCGCGAGCCTCCCTGTCTGCACCAGCGGGTCGACCGCCGGTACCGTACCTCTAGACGCAGCGTCGGCCACCGCTACCGACCCAACCCCCGCGAGACCCAGCCCCATCATCCATCTCCCCAACAGAGCCAGCTTCCTCATCGCACTCCTCTCCGCCGAGAACTCCCCCGACCCAACGGCTCGAAACGAACGCCGTCCCCAGGAGTTGCGCGCCCCTTACCCGTCGCAGGTCGCGCTCCACCGTGTGATGAGGGATCACTCGACCGTCGACGACCCTTGCGAGATGGCCGCGATCAGCCCGCATCATTTTCGGAGAGTGAGTGATGCCTGATCCGGCTGTCCATGTGGAGGGTGTGGTCAAGCGCTTTCGGACGACCACGGCTCTCGCTGGGGTCGACCTGGATGTCGAGGAGGCCACGGTCTTTGGGCTGTTGGGACCGAACGGCGCGGGGAAGACGACCCTCGTGCGGGTGCTGGCCACGCTGCTCGCTCCGGACGCCGGACGGGCCGAAGTGTTTGGCCGCGACGTCGTCCACGATGCCGCGGGGGTGCGGGAGCTGTTGGGGCTGACCGGCCAGTTCGCGGCGGTCGATGAGATACTGACCGGCCGGGAGAACCTTCAGATGTTCGGGCGCCTGTTCGACCTCTCGCCCGCGGATGCTCGTCGGCGGGCGAACGACCTGCTCGAACGCTTTGACCTGGCTGACGCCGCTGACCGCCCTGCCCGTACGTACTCCGGTGGGATGCGGCGACGCCTCGACCTCGCGTCGAGCCTGCTCACCCGACCGCGCGTGCTGTTTTTAGACGAGCCGACGACTGGGCTCGATCCGCGCAGCCGCAATGAGATCTGGTCGGTCGTGCGCGAGCTGGTCCGCGAGGGGACGACGCTTCTGCTCACCACTCAGTATCTCGAGGAGGCCGATCAGCTCGCCGAGCAGATCGCCGTGATCGACCATGGTCGGGTGATCGCGCAGGGTACGGGGAGCGAGCTCAAGGACCGGGTCGGTGGGCAGATCCTGGAACTCGAGCTGGTGAACGCCGCGGAACGGGACAATGCGCGGGCGGCGCTGGCCGGGATTGGTTGCGGTGAGCCGGAGCCTGGGGAGCGGCTCGCCCAGCTGACGCTTCCGGCGCCGCGGGATGGCCTTGAGATGATCGAGGAGGCGGCCTCGGCGCTACGGAAGGCGGACATCGGGGTGAGCGATCTCGGGCTGCGCCGGCCGACGCTCGACGACGTGTTCCTGCAGCTGACCGGCGCGCCGCCGAGCGAGAACGGGGCGGGGGCTGAAGCCGCGACCGATGACGGGCAGCCTGATCGGGCCGGCCTGAGCGTTCCTGCCGTTCGCGCCCCTGCGGCCGTCCGCCCGGTCGCCAGGCGACCGTCGCGGTGGCGGCGCGTCTCGCCGCGGGAGCTTCGCGCGGACTTCACGGACGCGCGGGTGGTCAGCGTGCGCAACCTGCGCCACTTCGTCCGTCAACCGGATCTGCTGGTGTTCTCGACCATCCAACCGATCATGTTCGTGCTGCTGTTCACGTACGTGTTCGGCGGCGCGATCAGTCACTCACTGCCCCCCGGCGTGAGCTACATCGACTACCTGTTACCGGGCATCCTCGTTCAGTCGGTGACGTTCCGGGCGAGCATGACGGCGATAGGCCTGTCCGACGACCTGAAGCTGGGCGTGATCGACCGTTTCCGCTCGATGCCGATGGCACGGTCCGCCGTGCTCATCGGCCGTACCACGGCCGACTTCGTCCGCAACGTCCTGATCATCGTGCTCATGATCATCGTCGGCTACATCATCGGCTTCCGCTTCGGGGCCGGCATCGCGCAGGCCCTCGCGTGCGTAGCGCTGGTCAGCGCCTTCGGTCTCGCGCTGAGCTGGATCTTTGCCTTCGTTGCCCTGACAGTGCGTAGCGCCGAAGCCGCCCAATCGGCTGGCTTCGTGATCCTGTTTCCGCTCGTGTTCGCGAGCTCCGTGTTCGTGCCCGTCTCGACCCTCCCGAGCTGGCTGCAGGCGGTCGCCAAGGTGAGCCCGGTCACCCTGACGGCGAACGCAGCTCGGTCCTTGGCCCTCGTCCCCGGAACCCCTTCGTCCCTTGGCGGCGCACTCGCCTGGATCGCCGGCCTCCTGGCCGTGTTCATCCCTTTGTCTGTGTGGCGTTACCGGCGCATGACCTGACGCCGCCGGCGATCAATGTCGCCACGGCAGCGCGCAGTTGACGTTCGAGCTGGCGAGCGCGGAAGCTCTGGTCGGGCGGCCGCTCGCGCGCGATGCGCCGATGCTCGTAGGATCTCGGTAATGCCTCCCGCCCCCGCGGTCGCGGACAAGCTCAACGAGCAGATCGCCAACGAATTCGCTGCCCATCAGCAGTACGTCGCTTGTGCTGTCTACTACGACTCCGAAGCGCTGCCGCAACTGGCGGGCTTTTTCTACCGTCAGGCGCTGGAGGAGCGCGACCACGCGATGATGATGGTCCAGTTCCTGCTCGATACGGACGGTGAGGTCACGATCCCGGGTGTTGAGGCGCCACGCGCCCGGTTTGAGGATGTGGTTGGGCCAATCGCGCTGGCGCTCGAGCAGGAGCGACGCGTGTCCGCGCAGATCAACGCTCTCGCGGCGACCGCCCGCGAGGAGGGCGACTACACCTCCGAGCAGTTCATGCAGTGGTTCATCCGCGAGCAGACCGAGGAGGTGGCAACGATGAGCAACCTGCTGCGGGTCGCCGAGCGCGCGCGTGCGGACCAAGCCGATATCGAGGACTTCATCGCGCGTGAGCACCAGGACCCAGGTGGGCAAGATCCCACCGCTCCACGCGCCGCCGGATCACGGTGACGCTTTGCGGGGGAGGTCGCGTGGTGGCTGGTGCCTCGGCAACCCGCCAAGCCGCAGGCGGCCGCCAACGGCCCGCGCACCCCAGGCCGGAGGTGCGCTGCACCATGTATCGCGGCATGTCCTCCTAATCGCTTGGCCGCACGCAGGTCACGAACCTACGAGCACGCGCGGCAACGCACATCGGGAGGACTGCCTACGTTGCGATCGGCCGTGCCGATCTTCGAAAGATGGGGATCTCTCCCCATGCGCGCCCCGGGCGCCGGTCGTAGGCTGACCGAAGGAGATCCTCCCGCTGGTCGCCGAGGGCTTCGCAACGCCGAGATCGCTGAGGGGCGGCTGTTCGTCAGCACGAAGACGGTCGATCATCACGTCTCGTCGATCCTGCGCAAGCTCGACGTGAGGACTCGCGGCCAGGCCGCCGCCGCCGCCGCTCGGCTCGGTCTCCCGCAGCCAACTCCTCCAGCGACGGGTGCTGACGACCTCCGGCGCTCTACATTTCGCCGATGAGGCGATCACGACTCCTCGCTCTCGCCGCTGCTGGTTGTGGCTTGCTCGCCTTCCCGGGTATGGCTGGCGCTGCGAACCTCGTGCGCAGCGTTCCGTCGCTGGCGTGCGCGCGACGTTGGGTGCGTATGACGCCGCCCTGCTCGCTGGCAACGGCAAAACCGCCTGTTCGCTGCTGACCGCGGCGGCTCAGAAGGAGCTGGCCAAGGCCAACCACGCGTCCAGCTGTGAGAAGGTCATCGAGATCGGCGGCCAGGCGCTGAAGTCGAGCCCGAAGCAGGCAGCGCAGGTTCGGTCATACGCATCAAAGGTGAGAGGCACGCTTCACGGCGACACCGTGACCGTGCCCAAGCTGGACGGTGGCGGCCGGAGCACGCTGACCTACACCCACGGCCTCTGGTATCTCGCGAGCTTCTGACGCGGAGCCGCTCAGCGACGACTGACGTGGTGATCTCCGCGGTCTCGAAGTTCGATTCCGGATGCCGGCGCGACGCGGTTGCGATTGGGCGCTCCCCGAACGACGTTGGTCTCGTGGAACAGCGGAGCGGGTTTCGTTCGCCTCAAATGTGGTGATCGAGCTCGGCCAACCAGGAGCACGCTGCTCCGGTGGCCGATCAGCGTGCAGAGCACCTCCTCGTTATCGGGGGTGACCGCCGCGAGACTGCGGGCCCGGTCCCGCAGCGCGAGGACGTCAGGGATGTCCTCGCGCCGCGCTGGTCGAACCAAAACAGCACCGCTAGGTGGCGCCGGACGGGCGGCCGGATGCTCGAGCTCGGCCACGAGTTGCTTATCCATCGTTGGCGGGTTGCTGCTTGCTCCTGGACGCCCGCGCGGTGCGCCGAGCGAGCTCGGCGGCTCGTGCCTGGATCTTGTCCTCGTCGGTGATCGCGAACCAGCGGGTGCTCGCCCGGACGCCGGTCCGGCGAGCGTCGCCCGCGATCTCCATCTCCTTGAGGAGCGTGAGCACCTGATCGCGCTCGGCGTTGGCCGTCTTGGCCAGCGCGCTCGTCGTGAGTCCCGGGTTCTCGGCCAGGAGCCGCCCTAGCACTCCCGCGGGCACGACCGCGGTGGACTTGGCCTTGGCAACCCGCCTCCGACGAGCTGGACGCCTGGGCGTGCGAGCTGGAGGGGGAGCGGAGCCGTTGACCAGCTCCGAGCGAGCAGCTTCGAGCGAGGTGATCGCCTTCTTCACTTCCTCGATCTGCCCGTCCATTGATTGGATGAGGTCTTCGATGTAGGTCATGGCGCCATCGTAGGCGTGGGCGCAGATGTCGGCGGCGCGCATCGAGCTCGCCGCTCGCGTGCCAGGTTTGGGGAGCGGCAGACGGCGTCCCAGGCAGCTCGTGTGCCGCTGCGACGGGCCGCCGATCTCGCAGCGCTCGAGCCGGTCGAAGGACCTCGTCCGGATTCTCGTTGGTGCGAGCTCAGGTGATGCGAAAGAGACCAGGAGCGTCTGACCCACCCTGATCGGGCGGTGATCGCCACCGAGCTCGTCGGCGCCGGTCAACTCGAGATAGAAGCGGCTGAGCCGATCAGGACCTGTTGACCGCGTCGCGGACCGCCACCGGCGAGCGCGAGCGCCGATTGCACCAGCCCCCGGTCCATGTGTTCGAGGACACAGCAACCGGGGTGCCAGCGCTGCCGCGAATTGGGGCGCCGCCCATCGGGACATAAGCTCGCCCTCGCGCGCGACCAGCGGATGCTGTAACGGAACAGGTTGGAGGCAACGATGAGCTGGTGCAGAAGAACATTGCGTGGGTAACCACGGCGACGGGATTCCTAGCCTGTTGCGCCGCCGCAGCCGCGAGCGGCGCCATCACCTACCATGCGGGAAGCCCTCAAAACGGCCGTACGCGGTGATGACCGTCGCAAACCGGCAGGTAGTGAAGATCCGCTCATTTCGCCAAAACGATCAGTTACACGTCATACGGTTCGGACACCACCACGAGCTTTCAGGAACGATCAGGGCGACAACTGTCATGGTCAAAATCAAAGACCAGGAGCTCATACCGAGCTACGGGGGTTGCTTCGGAACGCACACGTTCAAGGCGGTAAAGACCTAGGCCACACCCCGTCCGCACGGGGCGGCTGGGCGTTCGCGTTTGGCGCTGTCCTGGCGCACGTGGCCTCAGTGCTTGGGGAGCATCTGGTAGATCGTTGAGTAGCCGATCAGGAAGATGACCTTGCCGTCTGTGATCACCGGAGTGAACTCGCCGTCAGGGAACGAGAACACTTGCCGGCCCGTACGTAGGTCGAGGCCGGCGGTTGTGTCAGAGCCGAGGTCCGAGTAGTAGACAACGTTGCCCACGACGGTGGCTGAGCCGTCGATGCGTCCCCCGGCAGAGTGGCTCCACCGGAGGCCGCCGCTCTCCGCGTCGAACGCGTAGAGGTTGCCGTCGTACGAGCCGATGTATACGGTCGGCCCAAGACCGGGAACGTTGGCAACCGCCGGGGAGGCGTAGACATAGGCGCCGGTCGACGCGCTCCACGAAACCGCTCCGGAGTTGGCCCAGAAGGCGTACACGGCGCCGCTCGTACTGCCGATGTAGACGCGGCCGAAGGCGACCGCAGGAGTCGAGTAAAAGGTGTCGCCGCCGCTGGCCGACCAGATCTCCTGACCGTCGGCCGCATTCACCGCGTACACATGAGCGCCGTAGTCGCCGAAGTAGATCGTGTCATGGGCGAAGGCAACCCCGCCCTTGACGGCGCCGCTGGCCTGGAACGTCCAGTTGACGTGCCCGTCGTAGGTCCTGAACGAGTACACGGTGCCGGCCTGATCACCCAGGAACACGCTGAGGCCGTGCACCAGCGATGAGGACTCGCTGCCCGCCGGCAGCGAGTGCGACCACACGACCTTCCCGGTCCTCATCGACAGCGCCACAACCGCGCCGGTGCCGGGGGCGCCGGCACCTGGGCTGGTTGACAGCAGCGTGAAGAAGACCAGCTTGTGCCGGAGATCGAGGGCGGGCGAGGCGGCGGCCAGGGTGCCCACCTTGCGTTGCCAGAGCACGCGGCCGTCGGTCGTGCTGAGAGCCTTGGCCGACCCGTGTGCGTCCTCGAAGTACAGCGTGTTGTCATAGATCACCGGCGGGAACTCGAGCAGCGCACCGTCATCGAACTTCCACCCCGTTTGGAGCGGCGGGTCGAGCTTGGCTCCATCGGGGAAGAAGCGCGTGCGCCCCAGGTCATAGCCATAGAAGGGCCAGGGACTGTCGCTTCGAACCGGGCGCGGCTTGGGCGGCGGTGGCGGCGCGGGCGGGGGCGGCGGGGGAGCAACCTGGACCACGGGATGCTCGCGATGGGCGGAACTTCCAGAATCGAGCAAAACGAGGACCACCACCGCGACACCAATCGCAAGCAGCAGGCCCGCCACGGCGACGAGTCCCCGATGCAGACCGGGACTCGGCATGGTCGCGGATGGTAGCCATCATCCGGATCGGAAGCCTCGAGGCATCGCCGCCGACTGGCACAACCCCGACCAATAATGAGCTCCAGCTCTGCTTCCCTCTTGCGACCGGCCGCGGCGGCAAGTCGATCTTTGCGACAGCGACTGCGTGACTCTTCGGGCTGAGGATCGTTCTTGCGCTTGTGGGAGTGATTCCGGCGCGCAAGCTTCGTGGGGCCGCCGCAGTACTGTTGGTCGCCGGGTTGCTTCTGGGGGCGGCCAGGTCCGAGCCGGGGTGGGCGGCCACGAGCGGGCGCGGGCGGGTCTCGTACTACCTAGCGCTCGGGGACTCCGTACCGGTCTGGAACGGCACACGTTCTTACCCCTACCTGATTCTCGCCCGCTATGAGCACAAGCTGCCAGGGCTCCGTCTCAACGACATCGCCGTGTCGGGCGAGACCACCACGACGATGCTCCACAGCCAATACCACGCGGCTTTGAGTTTCCTCAGGACTCACAAAGGCCACATCGCGCTGATCACAGTCGACATCGGCGGCAATGACATCGTGGGATGCGTGACAACCCAGGAGGCGAGTCCGAGCAGCCCCTGTGCGATTCAGGCCCGCGCGACCATCAAGCGCAATCTGAGCGACATGCTGGCTGGCCTACACAAGGTCGCGCCTGGCGTCGCGGTGGTCGGCATGAACTACTACGACCCGTTCCTCGGCGATTGGCTGGCAGGCGGTGTCTACCGCTCGCTTGCTGTGTCAACCTTGCCAGGCTTACGGGCCGTCAACCAAGAGCTGGCCGCGTTATACGGCGGACTCAAGAACACGGCAAACGTCCAGGCGGCCTTCGACGCGACGGATCTCGGCACCATCGTTGAGTCACCATGGGGAAACATCCCGATCGGCGTACAGCGCGCGTGCGCATGGCTTGACATCCAATGCCACCAAGGGGCCCCCGAAGGACTCGGGGACGACCCAAACAACGCTGGTGCAGCCGCGATCGCCTCCGCCTTCGAGAAGACCATTGGCCGACTATGTACACGACAAACCTCAGCCATCCTAAGGCGCTGCCGAAATGGAGGGTGATCCCAGGCTAAGCCGCCGCTGGATCGGGCTACAAGAAGTGACGAGCGCACGTCTCCGCGCTAGTCGTGCCAAAGAGTGTTGCTTCTCGATCAACCAGCAGTCTTGCGGCATGCTGCCGGTGCGGCGACAATTCAGAAGTCTTGTCGGTACGCGGGCAACTCCTGGTGCTCGATGCGGATCATCAAGGTCAGTTACATCCAGCAACCCATTGGCTTCCGAGGATCGCGGTGCCGTAGAAGGAACGAGGGGAGAGCCATGAGGAGACTCGTCGTTGGTGTCACTGCCGCAGTGAGTTTGGTCTTGAGCCCTGCGGCCACGGCGAGTGCGCAATCGCGCCCGCTAAGAAGGCTTCACAGACGCGAGCTAAGGGCGATTGATCACTACGCCCACCATTACGGCTATGTCGTCTCGGATTGCTACGTCCATGGGCATCGAGGCCGCGAGTATCAGTGCCTCCTGATCTCAGGCGACGAAGGGCTGGATGTCACTGCGTTTCAGCAGTACGGCTGCATCCAAATGCGCGTCACGGATGCGACGTTATCGACCAAGTTGGTGTTGCCAGTACCACCGCCGACGCTCATGCCGCAATGCTAGCGCCACGCGACAGGGTGCTCACCGTCATCGACGGTGAGCGCTACCGACGCTTTTTCAGGATCAGATCGCGGCCAGTGACTCAGCCATCCCAAAGGCACTGCACGAGCTTGAGGCTGAGGGCGTGATCGAGAAGCACAAGCGCCCACGAGGTCTAGGAGAAGCGGCCTCGCCTCGTTCAGCGCGAAACCGCAAGCGGCTCGTCCGCGTTGATCAGACTCAAAGCCCAACGCGGCAGCCGGTAGAAGGCTGGCGTCCGGGCGTAGGTGCGAGACGCGCTCGTCCTCGGAACCAGGGGTGGCGACGTGCGTGCCGGATCAGGGAAATGCGTAGGTGTCCGAGTCCCTCACTCGACCAGCCGACTGTCCCAAGCCGCCGCACGGCGGATTTCATGCTGCTGAGTGCGACTTGATTATGATCTCGCGGCGCTTTCCGCCGCGATGATGAAGGGGGTCACATGTTCCGTTCACGCTTGCTCGCCGTTTCTGGCGCCGTCCTGCTTGCCGCCGCACCTGCCGTCGCCGCGGCCGCCTCGACCTCGCATGCCAAGCTTTGGCACAACGGGGCGAACACCGTCGTCTGCGGGCTGATGATCGTGCCAAAGGAGGTGCTCTGCAGCGCGAAGGGGGTGCCGGCACCACCGCACACGAACTTCAGTGAAGGTGACCCCGGGTTCGTTCAGCTCGCCGCCAGCGGCAAGCCGAAGACGCTCCGTCTCAGTCAGGACTCGTTCGTCGGTACGACCCCGGTGACGCTCGGTCACGGGGCCAAATGGACAGGCCGCGGCGTCACGTGCACGACTGGGACCGGGAAGACCGTGCGGTGCGTCAATGGCGCTAAGCATGGCTTCGTGATCGGGAACGGGCACTACACGTCGTTCTAGTCACCGTCTCGGCCGAGCTCGTTCAGACGGCCCCGGGGAGAGCGATGGCTATGTTTCGGACGACCTGGGGCACAGCGGCTGGCGGCCGCGCCACTCGACGGAGGGATACGCACCTCGCCGAATCCAGGGCGCGTGTGACGGCGTGCAGAATCGCCCCGATACCTAGGCAGAGTCGGACGGCCCCAGCGGGCCATGAATCCGGCTGGGTGCGGCGGACCGGTCCTGTCCGAGTCCTCCGTAGGAAGAGCTGCCGTTCTCAGAGGGATACGCCGAGAAGCGCGCGAAAATGATGTGCGCAGTCTCGCTTCGCCAGCTTGAACGCCGAAACAGAGGAGTCGTCCCCAACCCCATGCTTAATCGATTTGTCACTACTAGACATAAGAATTGGATCGGTGGCTTGGCCGGCGCCGTAGCGCTGTCTGCTCTCGTCGGCACCGCCGCCGCCCTCGCGCAGGCCACGCGGCCGCTCCAGGCGGTCGGCTGGCAGAACGAGACTCTGCCGGGGGCGGTCTGCAGGGCAAGCAGTCCGATTCGTTTGCACGACCACATCGCGCAGATCTCGCACACTGGCTTCGGAGACGTCAACAGCTACGGTTCAGACCCCGACCTCGTTCGAGTTGCGGCCGCGGACGACGTGACCTACGGTCGGCTTGGCGGCGTTGGGCCCGCGGCCGCGGTTGACGTCGTCTGCTCCAACAACGGCGGGACCGCGGACGGTCAGATCCGCTTTGCCGATGTCGTGTTCAGCGGCTCGGCCACGAGCGTGCGGCCGGTGGGTCTGATCACGCCCCAACAGCCGCACCGTTCGAAGGTGTCGCACGTGCCGCTGCTGGGGAAGGTCAAGTGGGTCAGCGGCCGGATCGTCGTCGCCGAGTACTGGTACGGGCCAAACGACCCGACCTGCTGCGCCTCCGGGCGCGCAACCACCACTTGGGCCTACCGCACCGGCAAGCTCACGGCTGTCCGTACGGTGGTCACGAAACGACCGACCGGCTGACGCGCCTGAGAGCCATCAGGCACCGTTCCGGGTCTCGAGACCTCGTGTGCCA
The DNA here is from genome assembly GCA_963704385.1 of uncultured Solirubrobacterales bacterium. Taxonomy (GTDB): domain Bacteria; phylum Actinomycetota; class Thermoleophilia; order Solirubrobacterales; family Solirubrobacteraceae; genus Palsa-465. Next base: position 156,286 of record OY969904.1, on the reverse strand, counting down.
AGCTCTGGCACGACACGGCGGACACCGTCGTCTGTGGGACCGACGTAGCGAAAGCGACACTCTTTACGGCGCGCCAATGCGTGCATCTCGCTGCTGGGCGTCGAGCCGGATCAGGCGTCCAGCGCGCCTCGATGCGGGTCGTCGCCAGGGGGACCGAAGATGTCGGGCGCTGGGCCGGGAACAGGTTCGCCAAACGAGGCGTAGACCTCTTGTGCTGTCACGGACTCATCGGGCACGCCAGCGCCGTGGGCGACCGCGACCGCCGCCACCGGATAGCGAGCGCTTCCCTTCTCCCTTCGTGCGCCGACGCCGAGAACAAGGGCCGGCCGACTCGCGGCCACGATCGTGTGGGCTGTGCGAGGTGGGCAGTGCACGAAGTCCCACGGTCCGAGAGAACGCTCCTCGCCCTCGACGAGCAGCGTGCACTCGCCCACGAGGACGAGAAAGTCCTCCTGACCGGCCTCGTGGTGGTAGAGAGACATCGGCTGCCCCGGTGGCAACCAGAACAGGGTCACACCGAGGTCATCGAAGTGGGCGTCGCCCTCGCCGCCGAACCGGCACACCGACCGCATGCCGTTGTGCAGCCACCGAGCGTCGCGCACGTTGACGACGAACCACCCGGCCGTCACCGGGACACCGTCTTGAATCAACGCCTCTTGCATCCAAAGCCTCCAATCGCAAGCCGACAGCAGTCCACGAAGTCTCTCGCGTCGGTGTCCCGCAAATTGTGTGCGCCAGGAATTCCCCGGGGCTGCGGCCCGCCGTCATGTTGTGAGAGGGTTGCCGCGTGCGCTTTGCGATCTCGATCCCCCAGTACGCAGGTGATGGCGGCGCGTTCGATCCGGTCGGCTTTCGGTCCTACCTTCGGAGGGCCGAGGAGCTTGGATTCGACAGCGCGTGGACGCAGGAGCAGGTCCTCGGCCCGGCGCCGACCCTGAGCCCCCTGGAGGCGCTGACCTATGCCGCGGCGGGCACCGAGGGGTTGCGGCTGGGGTGCGCGGTGTTCGTGACACCGCTTCACACGCCCGTCCACCTCGCCAAGGGCATCACCACGCTTGATTGTCTGAGCGGCGGGCGGGTCGAGGTGGGCATCGGCACCGGCGGTCGGGGCCGACCGTTCGCTGCCTTCGGGATCGATGGCGAGGGTCTGGTGGCCCGATTCACCGAGGGACTCGCCCTGATGAAGGCGTGCTGGACAGAGCCCGAGATCAACTTCGACGGCCGTTTCTGGGAGCTGGCCGGCGCCCGGATGGAGCCCAAGCCGGTCCAGAAGCCGCACCCCCCGGTGTGGATCGGCGGCAGTCACCCGGCCGCGCTGCGGCGCGCGGTCGAGCTGGGCGACGGCTTCTTCGGCGCCGGGTCGCAGTCGACGGCTGCGTTCGCTGACCAGGTTCAGATCGTGCGCGAGGAGCTGGCCGGCCGGCAGCGCGACCCGGCGGCGTTCGGGATCGCCAAGCGCGTCTATATCCATGTGGATGACGATCCGGCCCGCGCGCACGCCGAAATCGAGGGCGCGCTCGTCCGCCACTACGGTCGCGCCGTGCCCGGCGTCTCGGTGTCCGGGCCGCCGACGGAGTGCATCGATGGCCTGCGGGAGGTGGCCGCGGCGGGGGCGGAGCTGATCCTGCTCAACCCGCTGGTCGACGACCACGCGCAGATGGAGCGACTGGCCGCCGAGGTCGTGCCCGAGCTGTCCTGAGGGAGGGGCGGCGCGCCGCCTCACCGGTAGCTGACGCCGTGTGCCGCGCACAACGCGGCGAGTTGTTCCATCGCGTCGGTGGCCCGGTCGGGTAGCGCGTCGAGCGCGTTGGCGGCTAGGCGAAGGGCATCGATCGTGACGCCTCGAGCCTCGAGCGCGAAGCGGCCGAGCCATCTGACTGCGGCCCGCTCATAGCGATCCGGGTCGCCGTCACGGAGCACCAGGCAGATACGCAACGCGTCGTCCAGCGCGATCTGCGGCAGCTCGCGAGCCGTCGTCAGTACGAGCAGTTCGTTGCCGGCGTCGAGCGCTCGTCGAAAACGGGTGTAGGCGCTGCCGTCGCTGGTCATGCGAACATATGTTCCTACTTGATTCGGATGGATACGTTCGGGCTCCGGGGGGTCGCGATTGAGTCGAAGGCAGCGCCCGGCTTTGACGCGCCCGAGCCTCGAGGCCCGCAGGCGACGCTTCTACGCATACCGGCCGACTTTGTCGGGGTGATATGCCAGAAAGCGTCGGCCACCGACGCCTATCGGCATCTCACTCGACGCTTCCGAGGTGATATGCCAATTAGCGTCGACGGGCCGACGCTGAGAAACGACGTGCGCTCCGCTCAGTAGACCCCACCTGCTCACCGATTCCGGCACCCCGAAACCGCTCGCCCCGGCCCGACGGCATATCCACTCAAATCGAGTCAGGACATGTGTTCGCAGGGGTGTCAAGCGATCGAGGACGCGCCTTGCGGTCAGGCGATCGCTGGGTCCCTCCTAGCAGCTGGGGTCGGATGTCGCCTCGACCTCGGCGCCCCCGGGCATGATGGCCCCGAGTTGGGGGATGGCCGTCGCCTTGGCGTATGTCAGGCCGATCGCCCGGCCGAGGGCGAAGCTTCTCCAGATGACACAGCCGGGGCCGTTCGCCACCTGCTGGGCGTCGCGGGGCAGGTAGGAGCGGCTGATCAGGTCCAGCATGTCGCGGGTTCCGAGCGGTGGAGTCGCGCTGTCCTGGACGGAGTAGCCGGCGATGCAGCCCCTATCGGTGGCGGTGATCTGATACCAGGCGGCTCCCGGGGTCGGGCCGGCCGGGCCGGTGGAGTTGTTGTTGTTGGCGTCGAAGTCGTTCTCGTCTGCGCCCAGGCCGCCGTAGCCGGCGGCGATGATGCAGGACCGCTGGAGCGGGGCGGCGATCGCCTGGCCGCGGTTTGGCCCCACGGCCGTCGTGACATGACGTCGGGGAGCCGAGGACGGACCGCTGCCGCCGCAAGCCGCGACCAGAGCGCTCAGGCCCACGACGACGACGACCTTGCGCATGCCCGGAGAAGTTAGTCGTCGCGTATCGCACGCGAGCCGTGGGCCGCGCGCTTCCCGAAGGCGGCACGCGCCAGCGGCTTATAGGCGGTCCATGCGCCAGTGCCGCTGGGCGGCCACGTTGAGCAGGTGCGCGACCGTCCCGAGCTGGAGCGCGATGCCCTCGAGGTTGACCATCAGTTCGGGCCGCGGAGCGGTGGCCGCCGGGCTCAGCAGCTCGACTATGGCGAGCAGGTCCCGGCCGTCGTGGATCGGGACCAAGACAGCCGACCCCATTCCGGCTTCGGCGGCGGCTCTGAGCAGACCGTCCTCGGCCGTGGCCAGAGACAGCACGCAGGTCGGGCCCGGTTCGTCGTTCGCGCCTCTGAACTCCGCGCGCGACAAGTCCTGCCAGTGCTGCCAGGTCCGGGTCTCGAAGCCGCTCAGGCCCGCCGAGGGCCTCGTCCACATCGCGGTGCACTTCATCAGTCCCGGGCGGCCGCCGGGGCACCACGCCACGACTGCGTCCCAAACCCCGTGTGCGCCCAGCGTCTTGACGACCTGGTCCAGAGCGGCCCGCCACTCCGAGACACCTGACAGGGCGGCGGAGAGCGCGCGCTGTGAGGCCGCATCCCACTCGACACTGGCGTTGACCGGCTCGTCCACCGTGTTGACCGGCTCGTCCGCCGTGCTGACCGGCTCCTTCACGGCGAGATCGTCAGCGGCCGCTTCCGCCTGGGCGAGGAGGGCCGCCGCCGCATCGGCTTGTTGGGCGATCACCGCCGCCTCCCGTTCGGCCTGCTCGGCGAAGGCGATGGCCCGCTCGGCCCGGGCCCGCTGCTCATCCAGCGCCGCCTCTGCTCGGGCGGCCCGCGCCCGTTCCTCATCGAGCTCCTCCTGAACGTGGGCGTTCGCGGCCGCTTCGGCGGCCAACTGTTGGGCGCGGTCGAGCTCATCGCGGACGGTGGTGAGCTCGGTGCGCAGGGTCTGGACGGTCTGTTGCTCGTCGGCGAGCGCGGCGGAGGATGCGGCTGCGTCGGCCTCGGCCTGCTCGGCTCGGGCCTGCTGCTGTTCGAGCTGTTCGGGGGTGGGTCGTTCGGTGACCGCCTCTTGGGCGCGGTCGAGCTCGTCGCGGACGGTGGTGAGCTCGGTGCGCAGGGTCTGGATGGTCTGTTGCTCGTCGGCGAGCGCGGCGGAGGATGCGGCTGCGTCGGCCTCGGCCTGCTCGGCTCGGGCCTGCTGCTGTTCGAGCTGTTCCGGGGTGGGTCGTTCGGCGACCGCCTGTTGGGCGCGGTCGAGCTCGTCGCGGACGGTGGTGAGCTCGGTCTGCAGGGTCTGGACGGTTTGTTGCTCGTCGGCGAGCGCGGCGGAGGATGCGGCTGCGTCGGCCTCGGCCTGCTCGGCTCGGGCCTGCTGGGCATGGAGCTCCTCGTGGGCGGCATGCAGCTCAGCCTCGAGCGACTCCACCGTGTGTCGCTCCGTGAGGAGGTCGGCGGTCATGCTGGCCGCCTCGGCGTGGGCCTGCTCCGCGGCGACGCTCGCCTCGCGAGCCCGGCGTCGTTCCGCCTCCAGGTCATGGGGCGTCGGGGCCTCGCGCGAGGCGCCGCGCACCCGCTCCAGCTCCTGCTGGGCGGCGGCGAGTTCGACGCGGAATGTCTCGACCATGTGGTGCTCGCTGGTCTGCGCGCGTGACAGGGACTCCTCGAGCTCCGCGGACCTCGCGAGGGCGGCATCGCGCTCCGCGGACACGGTGGCGATCTCATCTGCCCCGCCGTCCGCGCCGTCGGCGCCGACCTGCTCGGTGCTGGCTTCGTCTGCGGCCTGCGCGATGTGCGTTCCGTTGCCGTTGGCCACGGCGTGGTCGAGCGCCGGCGCCGACTCAGCGCCCCCGTCGTTGACCGCGCCGGCTGGTGCCAGGGCCCACTCCGCCAGCAGCCGCCGGCGGACTGCCGATTCATCGACCCGGCCCCAGGGCTCGATCCTCATCAGCCGTTCGCATTCGGATTGGGCCACCCGCGCTTGGGCAACGGGCGCGGCGACCCCACAGACAGCGATCGGCTGGTCATCGTCGTCACGCAGGGCAAAACGCAGCACTGAAAAGGCCGGCCGACTGTCGAACGCAGCGACCGTGTACTCGAGCTCGAGCGGCTCCTCGGGCACCAGGTCATTCGCCCGCAGTCGGGCTCCCTCGATGGACTCGTTCGGCGAGAGCTCGGCGTCGGTCTTTCCACACACACGCTCAGCCTCGGTGTGCAGCACCTCCGTATACCGCCGGTTCACGCGCATGTAGCGGCCGTCCATGTCCTTGAGCCACACGATCGCGGGACTCGCGTCGATCGGCTCGTCGAGCAGCGCATGCCGGCGTTCGCCGGGCGTGGCGGGGGCACAGTGGGGGACCGTCAGCAGGGCGTGGCGATGACCCTCAGGGTCAACAACGGCTGAGATCTCCGCTTCCGTCCCATCGAGGGTCATGGTCAGGCGATCGACGCCGCCCGCGACCAGGGTCTCGATCTCGGCTCGATATCGGCTCAGGATCGCGTCGTTCCGACCGAAACGGTCGGAGAAGAGCGCTGTGGAGCGCTCAATCGCACCGGCCGCGTCGAGCAACGCGACAGCAACCGGCGCGACCTCATAAGTCTCGAGGGTCGTCACCGCCCCGGTCCGAAGAGGACACCCACGATGAGTGGTATCGGCGTACGGGCGCGTTACAGAACCTTGGGCCCGGCGACTGGACGAATTAGCAGGTGGGTTGCGGGCCCGCAGCGGGGAAGGAACGCAGCCGGAGGGGCGACGACACGAGCCTGTTCGTGAGCTCGATAACCGGATCGCGGCGATCCCCGGGGCGCTGACCCGCACGAGCCCGGCTCCGGGCGGAGGGAGCACCGTTTCCAAGGGTGGCGATCTCGAGCAATCGCTCGGGCTGGCGCTGGCTCGCAGGCGCCGGCCTAGCGGCGATGGCGCGATCCGCCGGGCTCGCGTCGAACGCGAGTGCGTGCGGCCGCAAAAAGCGCGGCGATGTCGGGCTCCATGTAATAGTCGGTGCCGCCGTCGGGTCGACCGGCGGTGACGATCGGGAGCACACGTTCCAGCCGCCGGGAGTAACGGCCGGGCCAGGCGAGGATGCCGGCTACGCCATGGGCGCCCTTCTCGAGCCCCAGTCGCTTGGCGATGTCCTCACCGCCAAAGCGCTCCCCGGGCGCGTCCGACAGGACGTCGAACAGTGCCCGGGCCGGCGGCGCGAGCTTGGCGTACAGCCAGGCGGCCTGGTCGGCATCGTCCGCCGACCAGGCTCGCGTATCACCGTGGTGACGAACACCGCGCAGCCCTCGGCGCCCGCGCCCTCCGAACGGGGGCGGGGTGCCGGGCTCGGCCTGCAGGAAGGCCGCGAACCAGAGATAGAACTCCGGAACGCGCTCTTCGGGCACGGCCACGGTGATCTGCTTGTCGGCCATCAGGCCTCGATCGTCTCCGCGGACGGATCGGTGGCTGCTCCGCGCTCGGCGGCCTCGTGACGCTCGCCGCAGCGGCGCCCATGCAGCCCGTGGCGCGATCGACCGTGTCGTCCTCTGCGCCCGGGGCCGGTCGATCGGGCGAGGAACCGCGCAAAGAATGCGTGGAACTCGGCGACTCGATCCTCGGGCACATCGACCACTACCTGCTGGTACTTCGTGCTTGTGGGAGTTGAACTGGACTCCATTTGGTACTCCTTCTGATTGCTTACAAAAGCAAGCATAGCACAAGTAAATACTTAAGTAAAGGCTCTCCTCGCCGCGCTCGACTGCAGAGGACGCGCTCGCGCGCGGCGGAGGACGCGCTCGCTCGCGCACAGGGAGAATGTGCGCCAGGTGCGAGCGGCCGGCGGTCAGAAAGGGGAGTGAAGCGGATGAACGGGACCGGAGTGGCGAACAAGAATCTGGTGCTGGCGGCGATGGTGTTCGCCGTTGCCATGACGTTCATCGATCAGACGATCGTGGCCATCGCGATCCCGAACATCCAGCGCCAGCTCTCGCTATCGGCGACGGGCGCGCAGTGGGTGATCAACGGGTATCTGCTCGCGCTGTCGGCCCTGTTTGCCCTGGGCGGCAAGCTGGGCGACGTCCTCGGGCGCCGGCGGATGGTCGTCATCGGGGTGATCGCCTTCGCGATCGCCTCGGCCTGCTGTGGCCTGACGCCCAAGGGGAGCATCGCCGAGGCCTGGATCATCTTCTTCCGCGTCATCCAGGGCGCGGCCGCGGCGCTGCTGTTCCCGGCCTCTGTGGGCATTGTCGTCGCCGCGTTTCCGCTCCGGGAGCGGGGCAAGGCCACGGCGATCTTCTTCGGGATCGCGGGCGGGCTCACCGCGATCGGGCCGCTGGCCGGCGGGTATTTGACGCAGTGGACCTGGCGAGCGATCTTCTGGATCAACATCCCCGTGGCGATCGTCGCCCTGGTCCTGATCGCGATGTCCCGGCCCGACGATGAGCGACGACCGGCCCCACTGGACTACCGAGGGGCCGTCCTGATCACCGGGGCGATGGGATTGACGGTGCTGGCCCTCGAGCAGTCGAGCGTGTGGCACTGGAGCAACCCCGGCACCTGGGTCTGTCTGATCGCCGGGGTGGTGCTGATGGGGGTCTTCGTGCGGTGGGAGCTGCGCGCGCCCGACCCGCTCCTGCGGCTGCAGATCTTCCGCGATCGCGGGTTCGCCGTCGACACCGGCGTGCTCGGCCTGATCTCGATCGTGTTCGTCCCGTTCTTCTTCTTCGGCAGCATCTACGCACAGATAGCGCTCGGCCTGACCGCGTCCCACGCGGGCGTCTACCTTCTGTACTTCTTCCTTGGGTTCGTGGTCGCGGCCCAGATCGGTGGCCGGATCCTCGACCGCCGCGGCGCCCGCCCCACCGTCGTCTTGGGCTGCGCGCTCGGCGCCGTCGGGTTCTTTCTGCTCGCCGGGAAGCTCACCCACCTGTCCCTGAGCGCCCAGTGGATCTACGTCGTGCTCGGGGGAGCCGGCTTGGGGCTGATGCTCGGGCCGGCCAGCACCGACGCGGTGAACCGCGCCCCGAGCACGAGCTACAGCGAGGTGACGGGCATCACCCAGACGGCCCGCAACTTCGGCGCCAGCCTTGGCCTGGCCGTGCTCGGCGCCCTGCTCATCAGCCGGAACGACACGAACATCACCTCGGCCCTGACCAAGGCCGGAGTGCCCAGTTCGGTCGCCCACAAGGTGGCCTCGTCGTTTGGGGCGACCTCCGCCGGCCAATCGGCCGCCGGCCGGCCGCACGCGATCGTGCGCGACGTCCAGCTCGCCTTCGCGCACTCGACCCAGACCGTGTTCTACATCATGGCCGGCGTGATGGCCGCTGCCTTCCTGGTCGCGCTGCGCTTCCTGCCACGCGGACGGGTGGAGGCCGTCCAGGAGGAAGAGGTACCGACCCCGGCGACCGCGATGCCCGCCTAGTCTAGACGCTCGATTCCACGCGAGGTCGGCGAGAATCGGTCAGTCCGACCATGCCGGGCGGGGGTGGATCTGAGGTCTTTGGCCCCCGATACATGGGATAGATGTACAGAGGGACATCGAACGCGTCCGCAAACTACCAACGCTCAAACACGGCCCTCGCCGTGGAATCAATCATCTCGCCGTGGAATCAACCATCCAGACGCGGGCGCGTGGCTACTGAAGACCGGGCCGACGGGCGCCCGCGAGGAAGGCGGCGCCCTTACACCGGGGTCGTGTAGGCGCCCGTGATCCCGCCGTCGACGATCAGGGCGGTGGCGTTGACGTAGCTCGAGTCGTCGCTGGCCAGGAACAGGACAGCCCGGGCGATCTCCTCGGCGCGCGCGAAGCGGCCCATGGGTACGTGGACGAGGCGGCGCGCGGCCTGCTCGGGGTCCTTGGCGTAGAGCTCGCGAAGCAGGGCGGTGTCGACCGGGCCCGGGCACAGCGCGTTGACGCGCACCCCGCGGCGGGCGAACTCGACCCCGAGCTCTCTGGACAGCGCCAGCACGCCCCCCTTGGATGCCGTGTATGAGATCTGGGAGGTGGCCGAGCCCATCACGGCGACGAACGAGGCGGTGTTGATCACCGACCCTCCGCCGCCCGAGAGGAGCTGGGGGATGCCGTGCTTGCAGCACAGGAACACGCTGCGCAGGTTGGCGGCCTGCACGCGCTCCCAGGCCTCGAGCGAGGTCTCGAGCACGGAGACGTCGTCGGCGGGGGAGATGCCGGCGTTGTTGAAGAGCACGTCGATCCGGCCGAGCTCCTCGCGCGCGCGTGTGAACAACGACTCCACGGCCTCCTCGTCGGTGAGATCGGCCTGGAGGGCGAGCTCGCCGACATCGTGCTCGCGCAGGTCGACGCCCACGACCCGTGCCCCCTCGAGCTCGAACAAGGCCGCCGTGGCGCCGCCGATGCCGCCGGCCGCCCCGGTGATCACGCAGACCTTGTCCTCGAGACGGAGTGGCCCGTGCGCTGAGGGCCGCTCGTGAGCATGGGGGATCGAGCTGGTCACGATGTCGCGTAGTAGATGGACTTCACCTCGGTGTACGCGTCGAGCGCGTGTGGACCGAGCTCGCGTCCATAGCCGGACTGCTTGAAGCCGCCGAACGGCGTGGCCACCCGCACCGACGTGTTCGAATTGATCGAGATCACGCCGGTGTCGATGGCCCGGGCGACGCGCAAGGCGCGGGCGCCGTCGCGGGTCCAGATCGAGCCCGAGAGCCCGTAGATCGTGTCGTTGGCCAGCTGGATCGCCTCCTCCTCGTCCGCGAACGGGATCACGGACGCTACCGGGCCAAAGATCTCCTCGCGGGCGGCGCGCGAGCCCGGGTCGACCGGGCAGAGCACGATCGGCGCGAACCAGTAGCCGGGGCCGTCCGGCGCAGTGCCGCGGATCGCCACCGGAGCGTCGCCGTTGACGAAGGAGGCGACGGTGTCACGGTGGTGTGCGGAGATCAGCGGTCCCATCTGGGTGGTCTCGTCGAGCGGATCGCCCACCCGGATCGCGCCGACCGCGCGCTCCAGCAGGGCCATGAACTCGTCCAGGACCGATCGCTGCACGAGGATCCGCGAGCGCGCGCAGCAGTCCTGCCCGGCGTTACCGAAGACCGCCATCGGCGCCGCGGCCGCCGCGGCGTCGAGATCGGCGTCGGCGAACACGACGTTCGCCGACTTTCCGCCCAGCTCGAGCGTCACCCGCTTGATCGTGGCCGCGGCGGCGGCGGCGACCGACCGGCCCACCTCGGTCGAGCCCGTGAACGCGATCTTGGCCACGTCCGGGTGCTCGACCAGTCGCTGTCCGCACACGCTTCCCGGGCCGGCGACCACGTTCACGACGCCGTCCGGGATGCCCGCCTCGCCGGCGATCTCCGCGAACCGGAGCGCGGTCAGCGGCGTCAGCTCGGCCGGCTTCAGGACCACGGTGTTGCCGGCGGCGAGCGCGGGCGCGAGCTTCCACGAGGCGATCGCCAGCGGGAAGTTCCACGGCACGATCAGCCCGACGACGCCCAGCGGCTCGCGCACCGTGAGGGCCTGGCCGCCGGCCACCGGGATCGTGTCCCCGAGCAGCCGCTCGGGGGCCCCGGCGTAGTAGCGAAACGTCCTCACGACCATGTCCATCTCGCCGCGGGCGTCGGCGATCGGCTTGCCGGCGTTGCGGGCCTCGAGCCGAGCCAGCTCGTCGCGGTGGGCGCTCAGAGCGTCGGCCAGGGCGTGGAGCACCGAGGCCCGATCGGCCGCGGGCAGGGCCCGCCATGGCGGGTAGGCCGCGGCGGCCCGGGCCACGGCGGCGTCGACGTCGTCGACGCCGGCGCGCGGCACCTGCTCGAGCACCGCCTCGGTCGCGGGCTCGATGACCGAGTTGATCGCCGACTCCGTGGCCGAGGTCATCCGCGCTCGAACATGCGGCGGCGCTCGTAGTCGGTGACGACCTGGTCGAACAGCCGCTGCTCGGTGCGCCCGTAGTTCAGGTAGTGACGCCACGCCGCGTCGCCAAAGGCCGCGCGTGCGAATTCGCTCTGCTCCCACAGGTCGACGGCCTCACGCAGGGTCGACGGGAACGGCTCGGCCTGGCCCGCCTCGTACGCGTTGCCTACGAGCTCGGGCCCCGGGTCGCTCTCGTTCTCGATCCCATCGAGCCCGGCCGCGAGCAGGGCCGCGTAACCGAGGTACGGGTTGACGTCGGCCCCCGGGATCCGGCACTCGACGCGCCGGGACTGGCCGTGGCCGACGATCCGAAAGCCGGTCGTGCGGTTGTCGCGTCCCCACGAGATCGACGTCGGCGCCCAGCTCTCGGCCGCGTAGCGCTTGTAGGAGTTCACCGACGGCGCGATCAACAGCGCGAGCTCTCGCAGCCGGGCTCGCATGCCGCCGAGGTAGTGGCGAAAGACGTCCGTCTCATCGTGGCCGTTGACGAAGGCGCTGGTCCCCTGGTCGTCGACCAGGCTCGAGTGGATGTGGCACGAGCTGCCGATGTCCTTCTCCGAGGGCTTGGCCATGAACGTCGCCGAGACCCCGTTCAGGAACGCGATCTCCTTGACGCCGTTCTTGTAGATCACGTGACGGTCGGCCGAGGTCACCGCGTCGGCGTAGCGGATGTTGAGCTCGTGCTGTCCGTACCAGGCCTCCCCCTTGGAGAACTCGACCGGGATCCCGGCGGCCTGCATGCCCCGGCGGATCTGGCCAAGCACGTTCTCGTCCATCGTCGTGGCGAGGATGTGGTAGTCGAGGATGTACGGGATCGTCGGGGTCAGCCCGCTGTAGTCCTGCTCGTGGGCCTCGGCGTAGCTCTCCTTGTACAGATAGAACTCGAGCTCCGAGGCGAACTGCGGCGTGTAGCCCATCTGCTGAGCGCGTTCGTACTGGGCGATCAGGATCTGGCGCGGTGAGGCCACGACCGGGGAGCCGTCGTGCTCGACCACGTCGCACAGGACGAGGGCCGTGCGGTCCAGCCAGGGGATCCGGCGCAGCGTCGACATGTCGGGGAGGATCCCGAAGTCGCCGTATCCCTTCTCCCAGTTGGCCATCTCGTAGCCCGGGACCGGGTCCATCTCCATGTCCAGGGCGAGCAGGTAGTTGCAGCCCTCGACGCCGTGCTCGGCTACCTGGTCCAAGAAGTAAGAGACGTCGATCCGCTTGCCGACGAGCCTCCCCTGCATGTCGGTGAAGGCGGTCACGACCGTGTCGATCGTGCCCGCCTGCGCCTCGCTACCGAGGTCGTCCAGGGACAGCATGCCGGTGACCACGCCGGGTCCCCCCGGGCGCGTGACGCTCGCCATGGCCTACTCCGATCCGCCGGCGACCGCCGGGGCCGGCCCTGTGGCCGGCGGCGGCTGGATCGCGTCGAACTCGGCGTCGTCGATCGTCCGCACCGGGCCGTGGTAGCGGTTCTTGGCTCCGAGCCACCACCAGATGCCGACGATCAGGCCGAGGACCAGCACGAGGAACGAATAGTTGAAGGCCGTCCACGTGAAGCCGCTGTTCCACGGGGCCCCGACCGACGTCGTCGGCCCGTCCAGCGAGTACACGACGAGCACGACGAAGGCGATCGCGCCGATGTTGATCCACTTGTAGTGTCGCCCCAGCGTCCACGGCCCGGGCTGGAACTTGCTCCCCTGCCGCAGGCGGAGGTAGACCGGGATGATGTAGGCCAGGTACAGCCCCACGGTGCAGATCGCCGTGATCGCGAAGTAGGCCCACGGTACGCCCGTCTTGGTGCCGAAGTAGGCCGGGATCGTGATGATCAGCGACGCGATCGAGACCGCCAGCACGGCGTACAGGGGTACGCGCTTGGCGGTCAGGCGACGGAACAGCCACCACCCGGGCATCCCGCGGTCGCGCGAGAACGCGTACCACGTGCGCGACGCGCTGGTCAGCCCGGCCGCCCCGCAGAACAGCTGTCCGACGGTGAAGATGATCAGCACCATCTTGGCCGCCCACGCGCTCAGGCCGGTCTCGACGACCGGGATCGCCCCACCGCCCAGCTTGGTGATCGCGGTGACATGGGTGGCGGCGAACAGCAGCGCCAGCAGCAGCGCCCAGCCGGCGATGGCCGAGTAGAACACCGACCGCCAGACGCCCTGCGCGGCCGCCTTGGCCGCCCCGCGCGTCTCCTCGGCCGTGTGCGCCGAGGCGTCGTAGCCGGTCTGCGTGTACATGGTGAGAATGAAGCCGAGCGGGAGGATGTAGAGCCAGAAGAAGCCGCCGCTGGTCGCCCCGGCATGGAAGCCGGTGTTGTTGAACCGGGTGCCGAACACGAAGCTCGCGCTCTGGTGGTGGCTGGGCACGAAGATGACCAGCCCGACGATCACGACCACGCCGAGCACGTGCCAGCCCACCGAGATGTTGTTGAAGATGGCCAGCAGGGTGTCGGCGAAGATGTTCACGATCGTGTACCCGATCAGGATGATCAGGAACAGCAGCCACGTCTCGTGCAGGATCGTCGTCGGGTTGGTCGTGGCGAAGTTGATCCCGATGACGTGGAGCCCGTAGTCGGCGAGCACGGCCTGGAGGAAGAACGCGGCCCCGTACCCCACGCCGGCGACGATGCCGACCAGGCCGACAATGTTGAACCAGCCCGTGATCCAGCTCCAGCCCGGGCTGCCGAGCTTGGCCGACCACCAGTAGGGGCCGCCCGCGGTCGGGAAGGCCGAGGTCAGCTCGGCCATCGAGAAGGCGACCAGCAGCACGAAGCCGCATAGGATCGGCCAGCCGATCGAGATCGCGATCGGCCCGCCGGCGTTCCACGCGAACGAGAAGTTCGTGACCGGCCCGGCCAGGACCGAGATGATCGTGAACGAGATCGCGAAGTTGGTGAAGCTGCTCCAGCCTCGCGACAGCTCCTGCTTATAGCCGAGTTGGGCGAGCTCGCGCTCGTCCGCTCCCATCGCCTCAGCTGGGCCAGGGGTTCCGACCACATCCTCCGCCACGTCTACCTCCCCGAGTGTTGGTTCCGCGTGCGCACCTAATGGTGCGGAAAACGCACCTTCGGATTGCGCGACGATACGCTTGCGCCCCGACGGTGTCAACGCCCCCAGAACAAGACGTCGAGGTCGTCGTGATCGGCGCCGGCGTGGTCGGCTGTGCCGTCGCCCTGGCCCTCGCTCGCCGGGGCGCCACGGTCGCGCTGCTGGAGGCCGAGCCGGAGCCCGGGCTGGGCGCGAGCGGGACCAACTCGGGGATCCTGCACACCGGATTCGATTCGCCCCCGGGGGAGCTCGAGACCGAGCTGATCCTGGCCTCGGGGGCCATGCGCGACGACCTGCTGGACGCGCTCGGGATCCCGGTGCTGCGCTGCGGGGCGCTCATGCGCGCGGCGGACGAGTCGCAATGGGCGACGGTCAGCGCCGAGGCGGCCACCGCCCGGAGAAACGGGGTGGCGGTGATCGAGCCGGGACGTGGGACGCTCGAGATCCCGGGCGAGACGGTCACCGATCCCGTGGCCTACGTCCTGGCGCTGGCGGCGGAGGCGCAGCGCCACGGTGCCGTTTTGCGGACCCGTTTCCGGGTCGCGGCGATCGACCGTGGCTCCGACGGCCTGACCGTCCGGGCCCCGGACGGCACCGCGGTGCAGGGGGCCGTGGCCGTCAACTGCGCCGGCCTGGAGGCCGACGAGGTCGCTCGGTTGGTCGGCGACGAATCGTTCTCGATATTCCCGCGGAAGGGCGAGTTCTTGGTCTTCGACCCGCCCCCGGGCGAGCAGCTCGAGCGGATCCTGCTCCCGGTTCCGAGCGCGCACACCCGAGGGGTGCTGGTCTTCCCGACGATCGACGGCCACGTCATCGCGGGCCCCACGGCGGTCGACCAGGACGACAAACGCGACTGGTCGGTGCGAGCCGAGGCGACCGCCGAGATCATGCCCAAGGCGATCTCCATGTACCCGGCGCTCCGGGCCGCGGAGCCGGTCGCCGCGTACGTGGGGCTGCGGCCGGCCGGTCGCGGGGTCAACTACATGATCGGCCCATCCCCGGCCTGCCCGAAGCTGGTCAACGTGGCCGCGATCCGCTCCACCGGCCTGAGCGCGTCGCTCGGGATCGGACAGCGGGTGGCCGAGATCGTCGGGTCGCTGGGGGTGGGCCTGGGTCCGGAGCAGGCGCTGCGCGGCGGCGAGCCCCCACGAGTGGAGGGCCCGTGGTGGCAGCGCACCGCGCGCCACCGCGCGGTGGCGGCGTGACCGTCCTGCTCGGGATCGACGAGGGAAACCTCGGCCGTGAAGGCCGCCCTCTACGACGCCGACCTCCGGGTGGTGGCCGAGGCTCGCCGGGAGAAGCCGCTCTCGCACCCGCGACCGGGGTGGGTGGAGCAGGACCCCGACGCGGTCTTGGCCGCGGTCGTCGACGCGGTGGCCGAGGTCCTGGAGGCCGGGCCCGGCGAGATCCAGGCCTGCGGTCTCGATCACCAGGGAGAGTCGGTCCTGGCCTGGGACGCCGAGACCGGCGTGGCGCTGACGCCCGTCGTGACCTGGCAGGACAAGCGCTCCCAGGAGATCCTCGACCGGCTCGAGGAGGCAGGCCGGGCGCCGGAGATCCGGCGTCGCAGCGGGATGCCGCTCGACCCCTACTTCTCGGCCGGGAAGATCGCCTGGCTGCTCGAGCACGACCCCGCGGTCGGCCGGGCGCTGGATGCCCGGACGTTACGGATCGGGACCGTGGACTCGTTCCTGTGCGACCGGCTGGGGGCCGGCTTCGCGACCGATCCGTCGACCGCCTCGCGGACCCAGCTGGGCGCTCCCGAGTGGGACCCGGTCCTGCTCGAGGTGTTCGGCGTCCCGGAGGGCATCCTGCCGGCGATCCACGACACGGTCGGTGACCTCGGCACCCTGCGACACCCGTCCTGGCCCGTCGAGCTGCCGCTCCGCGCGCGCTGCGTGGACCAGCAGGCGGCCCTCGCCGGTGCCGGCTGCGTGCGGCCCGGGTTGGTCAAGGCGACGTACGGGACCGGCGTGTTCGTGCTCGCCCACGCCGGAGACGAGCGGCCCGAGCCGACGGGCGGCCTGCTCCCGACGATCGCCTGGCGGATCGGCGACCGCGTCGAGTGGGCGATCGACGGCGGCGTGTTCACGGCCGGGGCGCTCGTCGACTGGCTGAGCCGCGACATGGGGCTGGCCGCCGACCCGGCCGCCCTGGCCGCCGCCGCGGGCCAGGTGCCGGACGCGGGCGGCGTGCGCGTACTGCCGGCGCTCGCCGGGGTGGGGGCGCCGTGGTGGAACCCCGACGCCCGCGCGGTGATCGCTGGGCTGACCGCGGGCTCGCGCCCGGCGCACGTGGCCCGCGCCGCGCTCGAGGCGATCGCCTGGCGGGTGGCCGACGTCGTCGACGCGGTGCGCCAGAGCGTGCCCGTCGACGTGCTCCGCGTCGACGGCGGCCTGACCCGCGATCCGACGCTCCTGCAGCTCCAGGCCGACTTCGCCGGCGTCACCGTCCAGCGCGGGGCGGTCGACGCGACCGTCGCCGGGGCGGCCGCCCTGGCCGCCGTGGGCGCTGGGATCTGGCTCTCGACGCTCGAGATCGAGGCCCGGATCCCGGCCGGCGACGCGGTCGAGCCGGGGCGCGACGCGCAGTGGCGGACCGCCGCCCACGCGGAGTGGCGGACGTTCGTCGAGCGGGCGGTGGGCCTTTAGATCAACCCCGCCAGGATGTGCTCGGTCCCCTCGATGTGCTCGCGCATCAACTGCACCGCGATCGCAGCGTCCTGCCGGCGGAGCAGCGGCACCAGCCGCCGATGCTGCTCGTTGGAGTGGATCAGCACCTCGGGTGGGTGGGCGATCATGGTGATCAGGTCGCTCATCTGCCCCTGGATCTCGGTCATCGCGCTGACCAGGCGCGGTGATCCGGCGGCCTCGGCCACCCCGATGTGAAACCGGATGTCCGCCCGGCGGTAGTCGCCGAAGTCCTCGCTGGCCGTGACCTCGGCCATCCGCGTCACCAGGTCATCCAGCCGGTCCAGCTCCGCGGCCTGGGCGCGCTCGGCCGCGAGCAGCGTCGCGCCCGTCTCGATCGCCACCCGCAGGTCCAGGACGCCCCGGGCCTCGTCTCCCAACGGCGTGCCATCGACCTCGGCGAGCGGCGGGGATTCGGTGACGAACGTACCCCCGCCGCGGCCGCGCACGGCGATCAGGTGGCCGCTCTGGACGAGCGTGGTCAGAGCCTGACGCAGGGTCGAGCGCGAGATCCCGAGCTGGTCGGCGAGCGCCCGCTCCGCGGGAAGACGGCAGCCGGCCGGCAGGATCCCGGCCCGGATAGCCGTGCCCAGCCGCTCGACGGTCCCCTCGAAGGTCGTCGGCGCCCGGACCGGCGTGAACACCGACGCCATGATCGTGTCCGTTTGCACCTCAGCGGAAGTATCGCCGCTCCCACGGAGGTTCGCGGCCGCTTGCCACACTGCCCGGATGCTGTTCCTGGCCATCGTCCACCAGCCCGACGCCGGGCCGGGGGT
Source organism: uncultured Solirubrobacterales bacterium (assembly GCA_963704385.1). Taxonomy (GTDB): domain Bacteria; phylum Actinomycetota; class Thermoleophilia; order Solirubrobacterales; family Solirubrobacteraceae; genus Palsa-465. Next base: position 138,894 of record OY969904.1, on the reverse strand, counting down.
GTTCGCCGAGGCGATTGCCGCCGCGGGAGCGCGGCTGGAGGCCTGGATGCCCCCGGTCGACGCCGCCCCGCCCCGCGAGTTATCGCAGTACGCCGGGGTGCTCACGTTCGGCGGCGCGATGCACGCCGACCAGGAGGATGGCCACCCGTGGATGGCCGGTGAGAGGGCGCTGCTCGCCCGGCTGCTCGAGCGCGGCGTGCCGCTGCTCGGCGTCTGCCTGGGAGCGCAGCTGCTGGCCCAAGGGGCCGGTGCACGGGTCGGGCGGGCCGCCGTGCCCGAGATCGGCTGGTATGAGGTGCAGACGACCGCCGAGGCGCTGGAGGATCCGCTGCTGGGACCGCTGGCGCCGGAGTTCGCCGCCCTGCAGTGGCACAGCTACGAGTTCTTCCTGCCCCCCGGCGCCGTCCCGCTGGCCCGCAGCGATCTCTGTCTCCAGGCCTTTCGGCTCGGCGACGTGGCCTGGGGCATCCAGTTTCACGCCGAGGTCACCCACCAGGACTTCCAGGCCTGGATCGATGAGGGCGACCCCGACGCCGTCGCCCACAACGTGGATCTCGAGGCTCTGCGCCGCCAGACGGGCGGTGGGATCGGCGGCTGGAATCGGTTGGGTCGCGCGCTCTGTGACCGCTTCCTGGCCGCCGCCGCAGCGCGCAGCTGACCTTGCACGCCGAAACTTCCACAACCTTTCGGAGTACGCTCCGTTAAGGGGTTAGTAGAAAGCGTGAGTCCTGATGGCGATAAATGTCGGTGAGCTCGAGTCCGAGCTGATCGACGCAGTATGTGAGCGCATCCGTGAGCTGGCGCCCGATGGGGAGTCCGCGGTGGTGGAGGCGTTCGTGCGTCAGTTCTACCACTGGGTTCCGCGCGCGGACCTCGCCGACCGCGGCAAGGCCGATCTCTACGGGGCCGGGGTCGCCCAGTGGCAGCTGGCCCACACCCGCCTGCCCGGCCAGGCCAAGGTCCGCGTTTACAACCCGGAGCCCGAGCGCGACGGCTGGTCCTCGCCGCACACCGTGCTCGAGATCGTCTCCGACGACGTGCCGTTCATCGTCGACTCGGTCACGATGGCGCTGTCCCGGGCCGGCTTGAGCATCGACCTGATCATCCATCCGGTGATGCGCGTGCGCCGGGACGGCGAGGGCAACCTCGTGGAGGTGCTCGAGCCGGGCGTTGAGACGCGCGACGCGATCCCCGAGTCGGTGCTGCACGCCGAGGTCGTCCGCGAGCACGATCCCGCCCGCCTGGAGGCGATCCACGAGGCCATCGACCTCGTCCTGGCCGAGGTCGATGCCGCCGTCGAGGACTGGCAGCCGATGCGAGCCCGGATGCTCGAGCTGACCGACGAGCTGGAGCGCGATCCCCCGGCGATCGAAGCCGACGCGCTGGCCGAGGTCACAGCCTTCCTCAGATGGATCGTCGACGAGCACTTCACCTTCCTCGGCTACCGCGAGTACGAGCTGGTTGACGACGACGGCCATGCCGGCCTCAGGGCCCTGCCGCATTCGGGGATGGGCATCCTTCGAGGCCCCCCGAGATCGCCGTTCGCGCGGCTCGGCGCCCGGGCCGCGACGCTGGCCCGCAGCGCCCAGCCCCTGATCCTGACCAAGACCAACTCGCGGGCCACCGTCCACCGACCGGCCTACCTCGACTACATCGGCGTCAAGCGCTTCGACGCGCTCGGCCGGGTGATTGGCGAGCGCCGCTTCCTCGGCCTGTACACGACCAGCGCCTACCGGGCCAGCCCGTTCGAGATTCCGCTCCTGCGCGGGAAGGTACAGGCGGTCCTGGATCAGGCCGGGTTCCCCCCGGCCAGTCACGACGCCAAGGCCCTGGTCGAGATCGTCGAGACCTACCCCCGGGACGCGCTGCTCCAGATCGACGGCGACGACCTGTTCGCGATCGCCATGGGGCTGCTCGGGCTCGGGGAGCGCCAGCGCGTGCGGCTGTTCGTGTGGGAGGACCCGCTGGACCGGTTCGTGTCCTGCCTGGTCACCATCCCCCGCGACCGCTTCAACACCGAGAACCGCGAGCGGATCGGGCGGATCCTGATGGAGACGTTCGGCGGCAGCCAGCTGGAATGGTCGCTCCAGCTCACCGAGTCGCTCCTGGTCCGCGTGCACTACACCGTCCACTGCGCCAGCGGCACGCCGGCGGGCTACGACGTGTCTCAGATCGAGCAGCGCCTGGCCCTGGCCACGCGGGCGTGGACCGACGAGCTGCGGGCGGCGCTGATCTCCGAGCACGGCGAGGAGGACGGGCTGAGCCTCTACGCCCGCTACGAGCGGGCGTTTCCGCCCAGCTACCGGGCGGACTGCTCGCCGTCGGCGGCCGTCGAGGACATCGGCCGGCTCGAGGGGCTGACCGACAGCGGCGGCGCGATCATCAGCCTGTACCGCCCCCGCGCCGGGGGTCAGGACTTCATGCGATCCAAGCTCTACAGCTCGTCGGGGGTCTCGCTGTCCGACGTGCTCCCGACATTCGAGCACATGGGCGCACAGGTGGTCGACGAGCGCCCCTACCCGATCGCTCCGAGCGGGTCCGACGCCGTCTGGATCTACGACTTCGGCCTGCGCGGTGCGGCCGAGGATCTCGAGCGCGTCCGTGGCCTGTTCGAGGACGTGTTCCTGGGCGCCCGCCGCGGCCAGCTCGAGGACGACGGGTTCAACGGGCTCGTGCTCGCGGCGGCGCTCACCGGCCGTGAGATCGTGGTCCTGCGCGCCGTGGCCCGGTACCTGCGCCAGGGCGGGATCGCGTTCTCGGATGCCTACATGGAGCGGACGATGCTCGCCCATCCGGACATCTCCCGGCTACTGGTCAGGCTGTTCATCTCCCGCTTCGACCCCGACAATCTGGACCCCGAGCTGTCCATGCGTCTGGGCCGGACGATGGAGATGGCGATTGACGGGGTCCCCAGCCTGGACGAGGACCGGATCCTGCGCAGCTTCCTGGCCGTGGTCCGGGCCATGCAGCGCACCAACTACTTCCGTCGTGACCGCGCCGGCGAGCCGCTGCCGTACCTGTCGTTCAAGCTCGATCCCGAGCAGGTGTCGATCCTGCCCCGACCGCGCCCGCAGTTTGAGATCTTCGTCTACTCGCCGCGCTTCGAGGCCGTGCATCTGCGCGGCGGCAAGGTCGCTCGCGGCGGGATTCGCTGGTCGGACCGGCGAGAGGACTTCCGCACCGAGGTCCTCGGCCTGATGAAGGCCCAGATGGTCAAGAACGCGCTGATCGTGCCGGTGGGCGCCAAGGGCGGGTTCGTGCTCAAGCGCACGGGCGGCAAGGACGCCGAGGCGGTGCGCGAGGAGGCGATCGCCTGCTACCAGATGTTCCTCAGCGGGATGCTGGACCTGACCGACAACATCGTCGACGGCCACGTGGTGCCACCCCCGCGAGTCATCCGCTATGACGATGACGACCCCTACCTGGTCGTCGCCGCGGACAAGGGCACGGCCACCTTCTCGGACCTGGCCAACGAGGTCGCGGCCCGGTACGACTTCTGGCTCGGGGACGCGTTCGCGTCCGGCGGCTCACACGGCTACGACCACAAGCAGATGGGGATCACGGCCCGCGGCGCGTGGGAGTCGGTCAAGCGGCACTTCCGCGAGCTCGGAACCGACATCCAGAGCACAGACTTCACGGTCGTCGGGATCGGCGACATGTCGGGGGACGTGTTCGGCAACGGGATGCTGCTCTCGCCTCACATCAAGCTGATGGCCGCGTTCGACCACCGGCACGTGTTCCTGGATCCGAGCCCAGATCCGGAGACGAGCCTGGCCGAGCGCCGGCGGCTGTTCGAGCTCGAGCGCTCGTCCTGGGACGACTACGACCGCGACCTGATCTCCGAGGGGGGCGGCGTCCACCCGCGCACGGCCAAGTCGATACCGATCTCCGAGCAGGTCAGGGAGGCGCTCGCGCTCGAGATCGACGCCCAGGAGCTCGCCCCCGCTGAACTGATCAAGGCGATCCTCCGCGCCCCGGTCGACCTGCTGTTCAACGGCGGCATCGGGACCTACGTCAAGGCCTCGAGTGAGAGCCAGGCCGACACCGGCGACAAGGCCAACGATCCAGTGCGGGTCGACGGTCGCGAGCTTCGCTGCCGGGTCGTGGGCGAAGGCGGCAATCTCGGTCTGACTCAGCTGGGAAGGATCGAGTACGCGCTCGTCGGTGGCCCCGGGCGGACCGGCGGGCGGATCAACACCGACTCGATCGACAACGTGGCCGGGGTCAATTGCTCTGACCACGAGGTCAACATCAAGATCCTGCTCGACGCCGTGGTCCGCTCCGGCCAGTTGACCGAGGACGCTCGCAACGAACTGCTGGTCGAGATGACCGATGCCGTGGCCGACGGGGTTCTGTACGCGAGCTACACCCAGACCCAGGCCATCAGCCTGGCCCTGGCCCAGGCGGCGCCCATGGTCGACGTGCACGCGCGGCTCATCCGCCGCCTGGAGCAGGTCTCGGGGCTTGACCGGGAGCTGGTGTTCCTGCCCAGCGAGGAGGCGATCTCCGAGCGCAAGAGCGCCCACCGTGGCCTGGTCGCGCCCGAGCTCGCCGTGGTGATGGCCTACGTCAAGATCTACCTGTACGCGCGCCTGCTCGAGTCGGACGTGCCCGAGGACGACTACCTGCGCCACGACCTGGAGCGCTACTTCCCCGCCCCCCTGCCTGAGCGCTACGCCGGCCAGATGCGCCAGCACCGCCTGCGCCGGGAGATCATCGCCACGGTCGTGGCCAACCAGCTCGTGGACCGGGCGGGCACGACGTTCGTGTTCCGGCTCGGGGAGGAGACCGGGGCTCCGCCGTCGGCGATCGCCCGCGGGTATGCGGTCGCGCGCGAGGTGTTCGACATGCGCGCGTTCGGAGACGCGATCGAAGCGCTCGACAACCGCGTGGACGCCAATGTGCAGCTCCAGATGCTGATCGAGGGACGGCGGTTGGTGGAGCGAGGGACGAGATGGCTGGTTCGAGCCTACCCCGGATCGATCGAGATCGAGAAGGCGGTGCGCCGGTTCGAGCCGGGAGCCAAGCTGCTGGGTGGAGCCATGGGCGAGATGCTGAACGGCGCCGAGCTGGAGGCCTTCGAGGCGCGGCGGGCCGAGCTCACCGGCGCCGGGGTCCCGGCCGAGCTGGCCTCTCGGGTCGCCGCGATGCCTTCGCTGCCGGCGGTGTTCGACGTCGTCGGGGTCGCTGCCGCCACCGGCCGAACGCTCCGGGACGTAATGGTCACCCACTTCCGGCTCGGGTCGCGACTCCAGCTCGACTGGTTGCGCGACCGGATCCTGGAGCTTCCGCGGGCCAACCGCTGGCAGGCGCTGGCCCGAGCCGCGCTGCGCGATGACCTGCAGAGCGTCCACCGGGAGCTCACCAACGAGGTGCTCGAGGCGGCCGGCGAGGGCTTGAGCGGGGAGGAGGCGATCGACCAGTGGCAGGCCGAGAGGCCGGCCGCGGTCGAGCGCTGCCTGAGCACACTGTCCGAGATCCGCGCGTCGCGAACCTACGACACCACGACGCTGCCGGTCGCCCTCCGGGAGGTCCGCCGACTGGTCGTCGGGGCGCCCGGGGAGGAGCCGCGCTTCAGCTGACCGGGACCGAGCGGCTGTAGAGGATCGAGCCGCCGGGCGCCAGCCAGTCCAGCCGCACCAGACCGGGCGACGGGATCGAGACGTGGGTGTCCAGGTAGCCCTCGGAGCTGGTCGTCTGGACCGTGGCCAGATCGCGGAGCGTCCGGAGCGTGCTCGCCATGTGCTGCTGGGAGGTTTAGATCAGCTGCTCGTCGTCGAGCAGCATCGACACCTCGTTACTCGAGGCGTGAGCGGGAGAGAGCAGCGTGAACTCGATCAGCGCGAACGCGCAGACCAGCGCTGCGACCGCGCCGACCGCCGCAATCACCCTATGCCACCGGCTCATCGCCGCGGCATGGTAAACGGCACGTTGGCCGGCCCGCGCCGGTTACCCGTCGACCCGGCGCCTGCCGAGTCGGGCCAGAATTCTTCCTCTGACCGACTGGAGCGAGTAGCTCCACAGGTCGATGATCCCGGCGATCAGAAACGCCAGCGGCCCGGTGATCAGTCGGCCTGCCACCCTGGACAGCACTCGCCCCAAGCTATCGTCTCCTCAGCATGCCGACCGTGAAGACCAGTGTCACCGAGCTGCCCGAGTCCCGGGTCCGGGTCCGGGCCGAGGTCCCGGCCGAGGAGGTCGAGCGCCGGGTCCTGCAGGCGGCCAGGGAGCTCGGCCGCCAGATGCGCGTGCCCGGGTTTCGCAAGGGCAAGGTCCCACCGCCCCTGGTGATCCAGCGGCTGGGCCGCGAGGCCGTGCTCGACGAGGCGCTGCGCACCGCGCTCGGGGGCTGGTATGCCGATGCGATCGAGGAGGCCGGGATCGCGCCCGTCGGCGAGCCCGAGCTCGACATGGACGGGCTCCCCGACGAAGGACAGCCGCTGTCGTTCTCGATCGAGATCGGCGTCCGCCCGGAGGCCAAGCTGGGGCAGTACAAGGGACTCGAGGTCGGCCGGCGCGAGCCCAGCGTCGAGGACTCAGCGATCGATGCCGAGCTCGAGCGACTGCGCGAGCAGGTCGCCACCTTGGAGACGGTCGACCGGCCGGCGGCGGACGGCGACTTCGTGGTCATCGACTACGTGGGCTCCGTGGACGGCGAGCCGTTCGAGGGCGGGAGCGGTCGAGACCAGCTGCTGGAGCTCGGCTCGGGCCGGCTCATCCCCGGCTTCGAGGAGCAGCTGCGGGGTGCCACCGCCGGCGAGCAGCGCATCGTGGAGGTGACCTTCCCCGAGGACTACCAGGCCAGCGACCTGGCCGGGAAGCACACGCGGTTCGACGTGAGCGTGTCTGAGGTCAAGGCCAAGCGCCTGCCCGAGCTCGACGACGAGTTCGCGGCCGAGGCCGGCGGCTTCGACACGCTGGCTGAGCTGCGGGAGGACATCGCCTCACGGTTGCGATCCAACGACGAGCGGGCGATCGAGGCCGAGTTCGAGCGGGCAGTGATCGACGCCGCCGTGGCCGACGCCGACGTGGACGTGCCCGACCAGCTGGTCCACGCTCGCGCGCACGAGTTGCTGGACGACACGCTCACGGCCCTGGCCCGCCAGGGAGTGTCCAAGGAGACCTATCTGCGGATCGCGGGCCAGGACGAGGAGACGCTGGCCCGCGAGGCTGAGCCCGAGGCCGGTCAGGCGCTCAAGCGGGAGGCGGTGCTCGCGGCGATCGTCGACGCCGAGCACATCGAGCCCTCCGACGAGGACGTGCGCGAGGCGCTGGCGCCCACGGCCGAGCGCGCGGGCACGAGCGTCGAGGAGCTGTTCGAACAGCTGCGCAAGAGCGACCGGCTGGCCCGGGTCCGGGATGAGGTGGCCCGCGGTCAGGCGGTCAAGCTGCTGGTCGACACCGCGAAGCCGATCAGCGTCGAGCAGGCCAAGGCGCGCGACAAGCTGTGGACGCCGGGCAAGGAAGGCGGCCAGCGGGGGGGCGGAGAGCTGTGGACTCCAGGGAGCTGAGCCCGCGCGCCGCCGAGGGGGCATGCTCCCGGGGCGCCGCCGGTCGGTTGCTACATTCGGCAGGAATCCCGGCGAGGAAGCGAAAGAAGCGAGGACGATGAGCCCACTCGTACCGATGGTCGTCGAGCAGACCTCCCGCGGGGAGCGGGCGTTCGACATCTATAGCCGTCTGCTCAACGAGCGGATCATCTTCCTCGGCACGCCGATCGACGACCAGATCGCGAACCTGATCGTGGCCCAGCTCCTGCACCTGGAGTCCGAGGATCCCGACAAGGACATCTCGATCTACATCAACTCGCCGGGCGGCTCGGTCTACGCCGGGCTGGCCGTGTACGACACGATGCAGTTCATCAAGCCCGACGTGCAGACGATCTGCGTCGGGATCGCGATGTCGATGGGGGCGCTGCTGCTGGCCGGGGGGGCGCACGGCAAGCGCATGGCGCTGCCCAACGCCAAGATCCTGATCCACCAGGTGTCCTCGGCCTTCCAGGGCCAGGCGACCGACATCGAGATCCACGCCCGGGAGATCATCGACGTGCGCAGGCGGCTGGACGAGATCATCTCCCGGCACACCGGTCAGGATCTGGACAAGGTCCGGCGGGACACCGAGCGCGATTACTTCATGAGCGCTGAGGACGCTAAGGAATACGGAATCATCGACCGAGTGATCTCGCAGCACTGAGCGTCTACCCTTAGTCCTTCGGGTGGAATTCCCGGGGAGGGCATCACATGGCACGTCCCACCGATTCCAACGAACAGCTTCTTTGCAGCTTCTGCGGGAAGTCGCAGCGACAGGTGAAGAAGCTGATCGCCGGTCCGGGCGTGTACATCTGCGACGAGTGCATCGACCTCTGCAACGAGATCATCGACGAGGAGCTCACCGCTCCGCCGAGCTTCGACATCGAGAACCTCCCGAAGCCGCGGGAGATCTACGACGTCCTCAACGAGTACGTGGTCGGCCAGGAGCAGGCCAAGCGGACCCTGTCAGTGGCGGTCTACAACCACTACAAGCGCGTCCAGATGATGCAGTCCGACGAGAACGACATCGAACTGCAGAAGTCGAACATCCTCCTGCTCGGCCCCACCGGATGCGGGAAGACGCTGCTGGCCCAGACGCTGGCCAAGATCCTCAACGTACCCTTCGCGATCGCCGACGCGACCGCGCTGACCGAGGCCGGGTACGTCGGCGAGGACGTCGAGAACATCCTGCTGAAGCTGATCCAGGCCGCCGACTACGACGTCAAGAAGGCCGAGACCGGGATCATCTACATCGACGAGGTCGACAAGATCGCCCGCAAGGCGGACAACCCGTCGATCACCCGGGACGTCTCGGGCGAGGGCGTCCAGCAGGCGCTGCTGAAGATCCTTGAGGGCACCACCGCCTCGGTCCCCCCGCAGGGCGGGCGCAAGCACCCCCACCAGGAGTTCCTGTCGATCGACACCACCAACGTGCTGTTCATCTGCGGCGGCGCCTTCGCCAACCTCGACAAGGTGATCGAGCGCCGGATCGGCCATCAGGGGATCGGCTTCGGGGCCGCGATCAAGTCCAAGGATCAGCGCGACCTCGGCGAGATGTTCGAGCACTGCCTGCCCGAGGACCTGATCCAGTACGGGCTGATCCCCGAGTTCATCGGCCGCCTGCCGGTGATGTCGGCGATCCACCAGCTCTCGCGCGATGAGCTCATGCAGATCCTGACCGAGCCGCGCAACGCCCTGGTCAAGCAGTTCCAGCGCTTCTTCCAGTTCGACGGGATCGAGCTCGTGTTCGCCGACGACGCCCTGTCCTCGGTCGCCGACAAGGCGCTCGAGCGCGAGACCGGCGCCCGCGGGCTGCGCTCGATCATCGAGGAGGTCCTGCTCGAGGTCCAGTTCGAGCTTCCCTCCCGTCGCGACGTGCGCAAGTGCGTGGTCACCCGCGAGACGATCGACAAGGACGTCCCGCCCACGTTGGTCACGGTCGCCGCGCCCGAGGAAGAGGCGGCGTAGGTCCTACGCCGCGCGCGGCAGCCTGCGCAGGCCGGCCGCCACCGCCACCAGCTCCTCGAACAGGCCGCGATGGACCGGCACGTCCACGAGCGTCTCGGCGTGCCACTGCACGCCCAGCACCAATGGGCGCGTCGGGTCCTCGATCGCTTCGATCGCCCCGTCGGGCGCGCGGGCGCAGACCCGCAGCCCACGGCCGAGACGGTCCACCCCCTGGTGATGGAACGAGTTCACGGGCAGCCGGGTCGTGCCCAGCGCCAGGGCCAGCCGGCTCCCGGGGACCACTTCGACGAAGTGCGTCGGCTGCCGGCTGTCGTCACCCTGGCGGTGGGCGACGGCGTCGCCGACCACGTCGGGCAGGTGCTGGTGGAGCGTGCCGCCGAACACGACGTTGAGGGCTTGCGCCCCCCGGCAGATGCCGAGGGTGGGCAGCCCCAGGCGCAGCGCCTCGCGGGCGACGGCGTACTCGAACGCGTCGAGCCTCGGCTCGGTCTCGCCGAGCTCGGCGTGAGGGGTGGCGTCGTAGGCCTGCGGGGCGAGGTCCGGGCCGCCTGAGAGCAGCAGCCCGTCCAGCCGCCCGACGAGCGCCGGGACATCCCCGACGTCCAGCGGCGGCATCACCACCGGCACCCCGCCCACGGCCTCGATCGCCCGCACGTAGGTCATCCCGAGGGCCATCTCGGCGTCCGGTGGCTCGCCGTGGCGGCGCAGGGTCGTCAGCTCGCCCGGTCGTAACTCCGAGGTTGTGAGCCCGATCAGCGGCTTCATGACCCAATAATCGGCGCAACAAGCGGGAATCTGTATCGCCCAATGTCCAACATCCGCGGCTGGCGGCTATCCACGGTGGAGCGCTCCGGCACGGTTCCTCTCACTGACCGCGAAGCCCGCCGAGGACATGGCCGCGATCATATGTCCATGCCCGGACTGGAACGCAGCGTGCGCGTCCAGCTGCGGTGGCGCGACATGGACATGCTCGGCCACCTCAATCAATCCGTGTACCACGAGCTGCTCGAGGAGGGACGCGCGGCCCTGGTCACCGAGCTGGCCCGCCGGGTCGGGGAGGACCACATTCACGGCGCCTACGTGCTCGCGCACGTCGACCTCGACTACCACACCGAGGTCCGCAAGGACCATGGGGAGGTCGAGGTCGTCGTGCGCCTGGCGCACGTCGGGACCTCGAGCCTGCGCCTGGAGCACGAGATCAGGCTTCCGGACGGGCGGGTGGCCGCGTCCGGCACCACGGTCATGGTCGCCTGGGATCCGGTGACCCGCGGCAAGCGACCGCTGAGCGAACGCGAGCTGGCCGCGCTGGCCTGACGCGCGGCGTCGAGCTGGCCGCGCTCGCCTGACGCGCGTCAGGCCAGCCCGGCCCTCCCGCTAGGCGGCGACCGCCGGCAACCCGATCCCGATGACCTTCAGGCGCCGCGACAGGGCTCGGTAGGCGAACTCGTTGCGCTCCCGCGGCGTCGCGCCCAGGTACTCGGCGTCGTCGTCCGCATCCATGCCCGGCGGGACGATGACCCCGGCCGCGGCCGGCAGGGTCTGGACGAGCTTGTTCTGCACCCGCTTGGCCAGCTTGATCTGGCCCTACCACCCAGCTGCGACTCGTCGCTGATCGTCCCACGTCACCCTGGACGGTCAAGTCCAGCAGGCTCCCCATCTTGCTCTCCTCGTTCGCGGGCCGCGTCGGGGGGGACCCTAGCGACGCGGTACGGCGACCAACGCCTTCAATGAATAGGGTGTGGACGGGCGAGCGACGCTTGTCCGCACACCGGCCGCTCCGGCTGGTGTCGTATGCGGGTAGGCGTCGGTAATCGACGCCTACCCGCATCGCACTCGACCGTTCGGCGGCGATATGCGGGCAAGCGTCGGGAGATCACCCCCCCGAAGCCCACACGGCCACGCGCTCGCGATCGTCCGTCGCGGCGACCGCGCGTGCTCTATCCCCTTCACTGAAGCGGTGTTGGTTGCGCGCCGGGCCGTGGACGGACTCGGGCGGATCCAGCGAGGCTGCGTGAAAAACGGGAATATGCGGTGACTGTTCAGGTGGGGCAGGTGGTGGTGGGCGGGCCGCGAACGTTGTTATGTGCTGTTTGGGTCGCCGTCGTATGAGCAGTTGGCCGCGTTGGTGGTGGAGCAGGCGGTGGTGATCGAGGAGCTGCGGGGCGAGGTCGTTGAGTTGCGGGCGGAGGTTGCGGAGTTGAGGCGTCGGTTGGCGCAGAACTCGCGTAACTCGTCGCGGCCGCCGTCCTCGGACGGGTTCTCGAAGCCGGCGCCGAAGAGCCTGCGGCGCCCGTCGGGTCGCAAGCAGGGCGGCCAGCCGGGGCATCGGGGTGGGCATCTGGAGAAGGTCGCGGTGCCGGACGAGGTGGTCGATCACCTTCCGCAGGTGTGCGCTGGCTGCCAGGGCGACCTTTCAGACAGCGACGCTGTCGGGCATCTCGCGCGACAGGTGTTCGAGTTGCCGGAGATCCGTTTGCGCGTCAGCGAGCATCGCGCGCACACGCGGCGGTGCGCGTGCGGGCATGAGACGACCGCCGCGTTCCCGCAGGCGCTCAGCGCGCCGGCGCAGTACGGGCCGCGGCTTCGGGCGCTGGGGGTCTATCTGACCGCCCGCCAGCATTTGCCCTATCACCGCGCCGCCGAGCTGTTCTATGACTGGTTCGGGGTGCGGATCTCGACCGGGACGTTGGCCGCGTTCGTGGCTCAGGGAGCGGACGATCTGGTCCCGTTCCTGGACGAGGTTCATGAGCAGCTCTGCCGCGCTGAGGTCGCGCATTTTGATGAGACCGGCGCGCGCGTGGAAGGCCGCCTGCGCTGGCTACATGGCGCCAGCACCAGCCGCCTGACGTACTACGCGATCCACGATCGGCGTGGTGTGGAGGGAATCAACCACGCCGGGGTGCTGCCTAACTTCACCGGGATCGCGATCCACGACGGCTTTCACTGCTACCGCCAGTACCCGCAGGCGACGCACGCGCTCTGCAACGCCCACCACCTACGCGAACTGCTCAGCGTGATCGAGCAAGACCAGCACGGCACACAGACCTGGGCGCAGGACATGGACCGGCTCCTGCGAGCGCTCAACCGCGCCGTCGAGAACGCTAAAGCGGACGACCGCGCGGCGCTCAGCCCGCGACAGCTGGCCCGCTACCACGCCCGCTACCGCAAGATCATCGCCCTGGGCCAACGGCAGAACCCCCCGCCCACGGTCCGCACCGGCAAACGCGGCCCGATCGCCAAGAGCGCCGCCGCCAACCTCCTCGCCCGCCTGGACCGCGACCGCGAGCACGTCCTGCGCTTCGCGCACGACTTCCGCGTCCCGTTCGACAACAACCTGATCGAACGCGACATCCGCATGGTCAAGCTCCAACAAAAGATCTCAGGCTGCTGGCGCACCACCACCGGCGCTGACCGATTCCTCGCCATCCGCGCCTACATCAGCACCGCCGGCAAACACGGCCACCACGTCACCCGCGCCCTAACCCAGCTCGCCGCGCGCAAGCCGTGGACGATCCCGGCCACCTGAACAGACACATATGCGTCCCGTTTCTCGCGCAGGCCCGGGCGGCCGTCCCGGTCGCCCCCGCTCAGCCCCCGCCCTCCGCGTGGCTGATCCAGGTCGCGTACATCTCGGCGTATCGGCCGCCCCGGGCCACGAGCTCGGAGTGGGAGCCGGTTTCGACGACGCGACCGTCGTCGATGACGATGATGCGGTCGGCCTTCATGGCCGTGGTCAGCCGGTGAGCGATCAGGACGGCGGTGCGAGCCTCGAGGAGGACGTCGAGCGCGGCCTCGATCTTGGTCTCGGAGAGCAGGTCGAGGTTTGAGGTCGCCTCGTCGAGGACGAGGACCCGCGGGTGGGCCAGGAACGCCCGGGCCAGGGCGATGAGCTGGCGCTCGCCGGAGGACAGCGACTGCCCGCGCTCGTGGACGATCGTCTCGAGCCCGTCCGGCATCCGCCCGACCACATCGGCCAGGCCGACGGCCCGAACCGCCTCCCAGACCTCATCGTCCGAGGCGTCGGGGTGGGCGAAGGCGATGTTGTAGCGCAGGCTTCCCGCGAACAGGAACGGCTCCTGGGGCACGACGCCCAGCTGGCGCCGGAGCGAGTGGATCGTGACGCTGGACAGGTCGTGTCCGTCGATCAGGACCCGCCCGGCGGTCGGGTCGTAGAAGCGCGTGATGAGCTTGGCCAGCGTGGACTTGCCCGCGCCGGTCGGCCCGACGAACGCGACCGTCTCCCCGGCGCCGATCCGCAGGTCCACGTCGCGGATCACCGGAACCGCCGGGTCATAGCCGAAGGTCACGTGGTCGAAGGTGATCTCGCCCTGCACCGGGGGCAGCTCGCCGGCCGTCGCCACCTCGGAGGTGCTCGGCGTGGTGGCGAACAGCGTGCGCAGCTTCAGGATCGAGGACTGGCCCTGCTGGAAGGTGTTGTACTGCTGGACGAGCAGCTGGATCGGGGCGAAGAACCGGCTCAGGTACAGGAAGAAGGCGACCAGGGCCCCGATGCTCAGCTGGTGATCGGCGACCATGGCGCCGCCGATGGCCAGCAGCGCGCCCTGGCCCAGGTAGCCGAGCAGCTGCGTTCCCGGCCCGTAGATCGCGTTGATCTGCGCGGTGTAGTTGTTGGCGGCACGGTAGTCGCCGACCACGTTGCGGTGCTGGACGATGTTGTAGCGCTGGCGGTTGTGGGCGGTGACCGTGCGCACGCCGTGCAGGCTCTCGGACAGGTCGGCCAGGACATTGGCGATCCCGTCCCTGACCCGGTCGTAGCCGCGCTCGGATGCCGCCCGGAACCACACTGAGCCGAGCGTCAGGGCGGGCACGATCAGTCCCAGGGTGATCAGCGTCAGCTCGACATTCAGCGTGAACAGCACGACCGTGATCACCACCATGGTCAGCGCCTGGACCACGAGCTGGGCCAGCCCGTCCTGCAAGAGCTGCTGCAGGTTCTCGATGTCACTGGTCATCCGGGTCATGATCACGCCCGACTTCTCATCGGTGTAGAAGTCGAGCCCGAGACGCTGGAGATGAGCGAACACGCGCACGCGCAGGTCGTTCATCACGCGGGCGGCGAGCCTTCCGGTCACCCTGGCCTGCCCGCGCTGGGCGAGCGCCGTGACCGCGATCGCGGCCAGGTAGATGGCCCCGACGAGCAGGACCACCGCGAAGCTCTTGTGCCCGACGGACATCCCGTCGTTGATCCCGATGCCGATCAGAACCGGACCCGCCTGGTTGGTGACGCTGACGATCGTGACCAGCACCGCCGCGGCGGCGCCCAGGCGCCAGTGGGCGAAGATCAGGCTCCTCAGGGTCAGACGGCTTTCCGGGAGCTCCTGGAAGCTGAACGAAACGGCCGGCTCCGGGTGCTCGGGCTCGCCGGCCAGCAGGCGGTCGACGCCGTCCTGGAGCTCCGGGGGGATCCCGGCGAACGGCAGCCCGCCGCCGGGGGCAGCCGCGGCCCGCGATCCGCCCGTGCGGCCGAACGCGCCGCCGCTGACCGTGGTGCCGCCGAAGCTCACCGTGCCGCCTCCGCGCCGGCTCGGAGCTCGTCCTCGCCGCGCGCCAACCGCTCGTCCTCGCCGCCCGCCAAGGGCTCGTCCGGGCCGCGCGCCAAGCGCTCCTCCTCCTCGGCCTGGGCCAGGACCTCGACGTACAGCGGGGTGGTGGCCAGCAGCTCGGCGTGGGTGCCGTCGGCCAGGATCCGGCCCTCGCCCAGCAGCACCACTCGGTCGGCCAGGCCGATGGTCGAGAGACGGTGAGCCACGATCAGTGTCGTCCGGCCCTCCATCAGCACCCGCAGCCCCGCGTGGATCTCCAGCTCGACCTGCACGTCGATCGCGCTGGTGGCGTCGTCGAGGATCAGGATCGGCGGGTTGACGAGCAGCGTCCGGGCGATCGCCACCCGCTGTCGCTGCCCGCCCGAGAGCGTATAGCCGCGCTCGCCCACCACCGTGTCGTAGCCGTCGGGGAGCTCGGCGATGAACTCGTCGGCCCCAGCGGCCCGGGCGGCCGCCTGCACGGCGGCGAGGTCGGCGTCCGGGCGGCCGTAGGCGATGTTGTCGCGGATCGACGCGGTGAACAGGAAGGGCTCGTCGAGCACGACGCCGATCTGGGCCCGCAGGCTGGCCAGGGTGAGGTCGCGGACGTCGTGGCCGTCGACCTTCAGCGAGCCGCCGGTCACGTCGTAGAAGCGGGGCAGCAGCCGCGACACGGTGGTCTTGCCGCTGGCCGTGCGCCCGACCATGGCGACGGTTTCGCCGGGGCGCAGGTGCAGAGAGAAATCGCTCAGGACGGGCGGGCCGCCGGCGTAGGAGAAGTCCACCGACTCGAACCTGACGTCTCCCCGGCCGCAGACGAGATCGACGGCCCCCGGCCGGTCGGCCACGGCTGGGGCCTCATCGAGGATCTCGTAGATCCGCCCGGCCGAGGCCTTGGCCCGCTGGCCCAGCATGATCAGCATCCCCAGGAGCTGGAACGGCGGCTGGAGCAGCACGATGTAGGCGCTGAAGGCCAGGATGGCCCCGACCTCGAGCTCGTCGTGAATCACCAGGTACCCGCCGAAGACCAGGACCAGGGCGAGGCCGACCTGGGGCAGGTTCTGCACCGCCGGGGTGAAGCGAGCGCGGATGTCCGCGTCCTGGACATAGGCCCACTTGAGCTTGTCGGCGGCCCGGGCCAGGATGCCCAGCTCGCGTGGCTCGGCCACAAATGACTTCACCACGCGCACGCCGTTGATGTTCTCGTCGACGATCGTGGCCACGTCAGCCAGCCGCGACTGAATCAGCCACGACACCGGGAAGATTGAGCGCCGCATCCGGACGCTTGACACGTAGACCAGCGGCGTCGTCGACATGGCCACAAAGGCCAGCGGCACGTTGATCGACAGCATGTACGCGAACGCGACCAGGGCCACGGCGCACTGCACCAGGATCGCCGGCGCGAACGTCAGGTACATCTGCACCGAGCGGATGTCCGAGTTCGCACGTGAGATCAGCTGTCCGGACTGAACCCGGTCGTAGAAGGCGAACGACATCCGCGTCAGGTGCTCGTAGATCAGGTTGCGCAGGTCGAACTCCATCGCGTAGGCCGTGCGCAGCAGAAACAGCCGCGACACGTAGGCCGAGAGCCCGGCCAGCACGCCAAGAGCCAGCACGAGCCTCACGTAGTGGGAGAGCGGAACCGTGTGGTGCTGGAGCGAGTTCGTGATCGCGTGGTTGAGGAGGTCGGGGATCTGGACCTGGAGCACCAGGCCCACGAACGACAGGGTCAGAGCGGTCAGCAGCGTCCATTTGTGCGACAACACGACCGGTCTGGACCGGGCCAGCCACGACTTGCTCGGGTCGGGATCGATCCGGGCCCGCGGCGGCCGGTAGCGCGACGGGATCCCCTCCGGAGCAAGCGGGCGGTCTGACCCAGCCCGCGGGGCGACGTCCGCCAGCCCGACGCTCACCGCGGGGTTCCCGCCCGCGGGGCGCCGGCCCGCCGGGCCGTCCGATACGCGTCGAGCGCCTCCTGCCACCGGCCCAGGCCCTCGAACGCCGCGGCGGCGTCGGAGCCGTAGTCGGCGATGTCCCGGAGGCGGCGCTCCACCTCGGCGTCGGCTTCGGCCAGCACTCGCCGCCCCGGCGCGGTCAGGCGGTGCCCGACCTGGCGCCGGTCGCCTGACTCTTGGTCGCGCTGGACCAGCCCTCTGGTGACCAGCCCGTCAACCACGCCCGTGACGCTCGGCCGGCTGACGGCGAGCTTCTCGGCCAGCGCCGACGCGCCCTCCCGCCCCTCGCTCAGGAGGATCAGCAGCCGGTACTGGGGGAGGGTCAGATCGACGCTCGAGACGGCGAGCTCGACCTGACGCGCCAGGCGAGCCACCGCCCGGCCCGTCGCCGCCGAAACTTCGGTAGCCACATGATTAGGGTACCTAATTATCCGGGGGCGCGCATGCGCGCCCCCGCGGGTGGCCGCATGCGGCCACCCGCCGGCCGGTGCATGCACCGGCCGGTACCTACATACACTCAGCCTTCGATGTCGGACCTCGAATCCAAGACCCGCTACGACCCCTCCGAAGTCGAGCCCCGGATCGTTCAGCGGTGGCTCGAATCGGGGCTGTTTCACCCCCGGGCCGAGGGGTCGGCGGCCGAGAACTACTCGATCGCCATCCCCCCGCCGAACGTCACCGGGTCGCTGCACATGGGACATGCGTTCCAGGACGCGATCATGGACACCCTGATCCGCCTTCACCGGATGCGCGGTCAGCGGACGAAGTGGATCCTGGGCACCGACCACGCGGGGATCGCCACCCAGACGCAGGTCGAGCGCCTGCTCGAGTCGGAGGGCACCAGCCGCGAGGCTCTCGGCCGCGAGGAGTTCGAACGGCGCGTCTGGCAGTGGCGCGAGGACTACGGCGGTCAGATCATCGAGCAGCTGAAGCGACTCGGGGCCTCGTGCGATTACGACGACGAGCGCTTCACGCTGGACCCTGAGTACGTCGATGCCGTGCTGCGGGTGTTCGTCTCCCTGTACGAGAAGGGCTACATCTACCGCGATCGCTACCTGGTCAACTGGGATCCGGGCAGCCGCTCGGCGATCTCCGATCTCGAGGTCGAGGACGTCCCTGTGGTCGACACGCTCTACCACGTCGACTACCCGCTGGCCTCGGGCGACGGGGTGGTGACGGTCGCGACCGTGCGTCCCGAGACGATGCTGGCCGACACCGCGGTGGCCGTCCACCCCGAGGACGAGCGTTACCTTCACCTCGTCGGCCAGACGGCGATCCTGCCCCTCGTCGGGCGCGAGCTGCCGATCATCGCCGACGCCTACGTCAAGCAGGATTTCGGCACGGGCGCGCTGAAGATCACCCCCGGCCACGATCCCAACGACTTCGAGATCGGGCGCCGGCACGGGCTCGAGCAGATCAGTGTGATCGGCGAGGACGGGCGGATGACCGGCCAGGCGCCGGAGCGGTTCGTGGGCATGACGGTCGGCGAGGCGCAGCGGGCGGTCGTCGCCGAGCTCACAGAGCAGGGGCGGATCTCCAAGACCGAGCAGTACGAGCACGACGTTCCGTTCTCACAGCGCTCGGGCGAGCGCGTCGAGCCGCTGGTGTCGCTCCAGTGGTTCATGCGCATGGACGAGCTGGCCCGGCCGGCCATCGAGGTGGTCAGGAGCGGACGCGTGAGCTTCCACCCCGGGCGCTGGACCCGCGTGTACATGGACTGGATGGAGAACATCCGCCCGTGGGTGATCTCGCGCCAGCTGTGGTGGGGGCACCGCCTGCCGGTTTGGTACCGAAGTTCCCCGCCCACCCAGGGTTCTGCGCCCGTCCAGGAGACGTACGTGGGCGTCGCCGCGCCCGAGGGCGAGGGCTGGGAGCGCGACCCGGACGTGCTCGACACCTGGTTCTCCAGCGCGCTGTGGCCGTTCGCGACCCTGGGGTGGCCCGCGAGCACCCCTGAGCTGCGGGCGTTCTATCCCACCGACGTGCTCGTCACCGCGCGGGACATCATCTTCCTGTGGGTGGCCCGGATGATCATGATGGGGCTCGAGTTCACGGACGACATCCCGTTCACCGACGTCCACATCCACGCGATCATCCAGGCGCCCGACGGGCGGCGCATGTCCAAGTCGCTCGGGACCGGGATCGATCCGATGGACCTGATCAACGGTGGTCCCCGGCCGCCGGTGTTCGGAGATGGCACCCACCCACCCGGCGACTTCCCGGCCTACGGTGCAGACGCGCTGCGCTGGGGGCTGCTGGCCATGTCCTCGACCCAGGACGTGAAGTTCGCCGAGGACAAGATCGCCCAGGGGCTCCAGCTCACCAACAAGCTCTGGAACGCGTCGCGGCTGGTGCTCCTGGGCGTCGGGTCGGAGGCCCGGGCGGCGGCGACGCCGACGCGGGTCGAGGACCGGTGGATCCTCTCGCGGCTCGAGCGGGCCAAGGACGAGGTCCGTGATCGCATCGCGCGCTACGAGTTCTCGCCCGCGGCGCTCGGACTGTACGACTTCGTCTACGGCGAGTTGTGCGATTGGTACCTGGAGCTCGTCAAGCCGCGTCTGCGCGCCGGCGAGCCTGAGGTCCAGGCCACGCTGCTCTACGTCCTGATCGAGACGCTCGCGCTGGCCCACCCGATGATCCCGTTCGTGACCGAGGAGATCTACGGCTTCGTCCCCGGGGCCCGGGGGCTGCTCGCCGCCGGCATACCGGACCGGCGCGCGGAGGTCGACGAGGCGGCTGAGACCGCGCTCGGGCGCGTCATCGAGGCCGTCCAGGAGCTGCGGGCCTGGCGCGACTTCGCCGGCGTCAAGGCCGGCGCGACCGTCCCGGCCAGGCTGGCCGCCGACGGCTACGACGAGACCCGCGAGCACGTCGCACGCCTGGCCCGGCTGGCCTTCACCGAGGACGGAGCCGACCCCGTGGCCTCCGTGCCCGTGCCGGGCGGAGCGGTCGAGATCCTGGCCAGCGACGCTCTGGACCTCGAGGCCACGACCCGCAAGCGCGCCGCCCAGCGGGCCAAGCTCGAGCTGGAGATCGACCGGGCCGAGGACAAGCTGGCCAACCAGGGCTTTCTGGCCAAGGCCCCCCCGGAGGTGGTCGTGGCCGAGCGCGAGAAGCTGGCCCGGCTCAGACGCGAGCTCGAGGCGCTCGGATGACGCCCGAGGAGGCCGAGCGCTACCTCCTGGCCCGGGAGCTGTTCGGGATGCGGTTCGGCCTGGACCGCATGCTCCGGCTGATGACCGCACTCGGTCACCCCGAGCGCAAGTTCGACTCGATTCACGTGGTCGGGACCAACGGCAAGTCCTCGACAGTGCGCATGATCGCGGCCATCCTCGCTCGTCATGGCTTGCGCTCGGGGAGTTACCTGAGCCCTCATCTGGTCTCGTTCGGGGAGCGGATCCGGATCGACGACGCCGACCTGGAGCCGGCCGGCTTCGCCGCCGCCGTGCAGCGGGCCGCGCACGCCGCCGAGCTCGTTGACCGTCACCTTCCTGGCGGCGAGCGGGTCACGCAGTTCGAGCTCCTGACCGCCGCGGCCTACTCGGAGCTCGCGGCCGGCGGCGTCGACGTGGCCGTGATCGAGGCTGGTCTGGGGGGACGCTACGACGCCACCAACGTGATCCCCTCGAAGGTCCAGGTCGTGACCAGCGTCGGACTCGAGCACACCCGCTGGCTCGGCCCGACGATCACCGACATCGCCACCGAGAAGCTGGACGTGGTCCGGGAAGGGGCGACGCTGGTGCTGGGCAGCGGCCTGCACCCGGACGCCGTCGCCGTGGCCGAGGCCGTGGCCCGGGCCCGGAACGCCCGGATCGTCCGCGCTCCGGACGACGCCGGGGTGGCCGTCGGCGCCCCGGGGGCGTTCCAGCGCCGCAACTTCGCGGTGGCCCGGGCCGCCTCGGAGGCCTACCTCGGCGTGCTCGATTCCGAGGCCGTCGCCGCCGCCGCGGCCGAGGTGCGCGTGCCCGGGCGCCTGCAGGTGATCGGCCAGGATCCGCTGACGCTGGTCGACGGTGCCCACAATCCGGACGGGATGGCGGCGCTGGCGCAGTCGCTCCCCGAGGTTCTGGCCGGCCGCAGCCCGGTGGTCGCGGTGGTCTCGATCCTGGACGACAAGGACGCGGCTGGGATGCTCGCGGCGCTCCTGCCCTCCTGCCATGCGCTGGTGCTCACGAGCAGTCACAATCCCCGCGCCTTGCCGCCGCCGACCCTCCAGTCCCTCGCCGGACAGCTCGGTGGACCCCCGTCGGAAATCGTCGCCGACCCCAGGGAGGCCCTAGGCCGGGCGCGCGAGCTGGCCGCTCGCTCGGGCGCTGCGGACGGGCCCGGCGGCGCCGTGCTCGCCGCCGGCTCGATCTATCTCGTGGCCGACCTGCTGGCGCCCGGGGCGCGAAGCCGGGCCTCGATCCTATGAACGACCGCAGCGAGCAGCCCAGCTTTCTGATGATGGTCGGTCTGGTCGCGCTGATCGTCGCCGTCGTGATCTTGGTTTTCTTCGGAATCGGGTATCTGTTCGGTCGACTATTCCTCTGAGCCGACCGGGGCTACGACACTCGCTGATCTGCCGCTGTCCGACCCCTACGCCCACTACACTCGCCAGTTCAATGGCCATTCCAGCCGTCTTCGGCATCAGCAACAACGGGGTCAATCTGGCGATCGAGCTGGTGATCCTGTTCCTGGTCGTCATCTGGCTGGCCCTGATCTACTGGACGTTCAAGGACGCCCGGCTGAGGATCGCCGACCCGATGCTGATCGGCACCGCGGTCGCCGCGTCGCTGTTCCCCTACGTGGGCACGCTCGTGTACATGATCGTCCGGCCGCCCGAGTACCTCGACGACGTCCGCGAGCGCGAGCTCGAGATGCAGGCGGCCGAGGCCCGGCTCGCCGAGCTCGGGTACCACCTCTGCCCGCACTGTGACTTCGAGGTGGAGAAGGACTTCCTGCGCTGCCCGAACTGCATGCGCAAGCTGAAGGATCCGTGCCCATCGTGCGGCAAGCCGTTGGACCCGAGCTGGAAGCTGTGCCCGTTCTGCGAGGCGGACATCGGGACGGCTCCGCCCACGCCGCGCCGGGCTCGGCGCCGGCGCGACGGCACGCTCGACCGGCCCGTCGCGGGGACGCCGGCCTACGAAGGCGCCGCCCCGGCCTACGCCGAGGGCAGCGGCACTCCGGCCTACGCCGAGGGTGCCAGCCTTCCGCCCCCCGAGCGCCGCGGCCCGTCCACGTAACCCTCGCCCACAGGAGGCGGCTGTCACATGGAGCGAACGCTCATCCTGGTCAAGCCCGATGCCTTTGCCCGCAACCTCACGGGGGAGATCATCGCCCGCTTCGAGCGCAGGGGCCTGCGGCTGGTGGCCCTCCAGCAGCTGACGATGAGCAGGGACCTCGCCGAACGCCACTACGCCGAGCATCGCGGCAAGTCGTTCTACGACGAGCTGGTGACGTTCATCACCTCCGGGCCGCTCGTGGCCATGGTCCTCTCCGGCGAGCGGGCCGTCGAGGCGGCCCGCCAGGTGATCGGAGCGACCGACCCGCTCGAGGCCTCGCCGGGATCGATTCGCGGTGACTACGCCATCGAGGTGGGCCAGAACATGGTCCACGGCTCCGACTCCACCGAGTCCGCGGCTCGCGAGGTGGCGCTGTTCTTCCCCGAGCTGGCCTGAGGGCCGGCGGGGTGACCCGCGGGGAGCGTGGCCGGCTGATCCTGGCCTCGCGCTCGCCCCAGCGGCGGGCGATCCTGGAGCAGCTCGGAGTGGCGTTCACGGTCCAGCGCCCGGACGTCCAGGAGCTGGAGGACGGCCCCCCCGATGAAGTGCCGGTCGAGAACGCCCGGCGCAAGGCCCAGGCCGTGGCTCGGCGCGCCGCCGACGTGCCGGTGCTCGGCGTCGACACGATCGTCTGCCTCGGCGGCCGGCTCTACGGCAAGCCGGCTGGCGCGGGCGAGGCCCGGGCCACGCTTCGGGCCCTCTCCGGACAGCGCCACACGGTGATCAGCGGGCTGTGCCTGATCGACGGCGAGCGGGCACGCACCGCCGCGGCGAGGACGTTGGTCAGCTTCCGGACGCTCGGCGAGCGGCTGATCGACTGGTATGTGGACAGCGGCGAATGGCGCGAGCGGGCCGGCGGGTACGCGATCCAGGGCCGCGGCGGGGCCCTGGTGGCCCGGATCGAGGGCGATTATCTGAACGTCGTGGGGCTGCCGGTGGCCACGCTGTTGGAGCTGATGCCCGGGCTGCTGGGGACGTGAACCGCGGTTCGTGAGCAGTCCCCGGTTTTCCAGCAGATTTAGGCCAGCAGGCCGGTTCCGCGAGAACGTCCGGGCGGGTGGCTTCGGGTACACTCGGCCGCCGACGGCGCTGGCTGCTCGGCGTGTCCTTGAAGACTCGCCGCCACGTCTGTCGGCTCACGCCTACTTCCGATCTAGTACCGCCGCTTCCTTCCATGGGCTTTTTCAGCTACCTGACCGGCTTCGGCGGCCGCGACATGGCCGTCGATCTCGGCACCGCCAACACCCTGGTGTACGTCCGGGGCCGTGGGATCGTGCTCTCGGAGCCGAGCGTGGTCGCGGTCGACTCACGCAGCGGAGAGGTTCACGCCGTCGGGATCGAGGCCAAGCGGATGCTCGGCCGCACGCCCGGCACGATCCAGGCCATCAGACCGCTCAAGGACGGGGTGATCGCCGACTTCGAGGTGACCGAGGAGATGCTCCGGCACTTCATCCAGAAGGTGCACCAGAATCGCTGGGCCCACCCGCGGGTGGTCGTCTGCGTACCCAGCGGGGTGACCGGGGTGGAGAAACGGGCGGTGGAGGAGGCCTGCCTCTCGGCCGGCGCCCGCCAGGCCTACCTGATCGAGGAGCCGATGGCCGCGGCGATCGGCGCCGGGCTTCCGGTCGGCGAGCCGACCGGGTCGATGGTCGTCGACATCGGCGGGGGCACCAGCGAGGTGGCCGTGATCTCGCTGGGCGGGATCGTCGTCTCGCAGTCGATCCGCGTGGGCGGCGACGAGCTGGACGAGGCGATCATGAACTACGTCAAACGCGAGTACAAGCTGCTGATCGGGCAGCAGACCGCTGAGGAGGTCAAGCTCGAGATCGGGTCGGCGTTCCCGACCGGGGACGAGGTCCAGGCCGAGATCCGGGGCCGGGACATGGTCTCCGGGCTGCCCAAGACCGTCGTTCTGACCAGCGAGGAGATCCGCGGCGCGCTCGAGGAGCCCGTGTCGCAGATCATCGACGCGGTCAAGGAGACGCTCGACCGGACCCCGCCCGAGCTCGCCTCCGACATCATGGATCGTGGCATCATGCTGGCTGGAGGCGGATCGCTGCTACAGGGGCTCGAAGAGCGCCTGCGCCATGAGACGCAGATGCCCGCGCACCTGGCTGAGTCGCCGCTGACGTGTGTGGCGGTGGGCTCGGGGAGGTCGTTGGAAGAGTTCGAGGCGATCCACCGTTCGAGCAAGAATTCACGCAACCGCCGTCACCGGTACTAGGTTTCAGGGCCTGGTACCAGACGGGCCGCGAAGCAACACCTTGGAGACACGCACCCCGTGCATAGCAAGCAAGTCCGGCGGCGTCGCGCGGTTGTCGCGACGCTCGTCGCCGTTTCCCTAATCCTGCTTACGGCGTATTTCGGCGAGTCGGCGAACAGTCCGCTGCACACGCTGCAGAGAGGCATCGTCGAGGTCTTCTCGCCGGTTCAGGAGGGCGCGAGCAAGGCGCTCGCCCCGTTCCGTGACGTCGCCAGCTTCTTTTCGAGCACGTTCAAGGCCAAGTCCCAGGTCAACACGCTGCGGGCCCAGGTCGACAAGCTGACGGCCGAGGTCTCACACGACCAGTACGCCGCCAGCCAGAACGCCCAGCTCGAGCGGCAGATCGGGCTCGATAACACGGCCAGCCTCGCCGCCTACAAGCTCGTGGCTGCGAACGTGACCTTCCGCGACCCGAGCCTGTGGTACGCCACGGTCGAGGTCGACAAGGGCTCGGCCGACGGGGTCCGCGAGGGTGATCCGGTGACCGGAGACGGCGCCCTGGTCGGCCAGGTGACGGTCCTCGGCTCGAACTTCTCGATCGTCACGCTGATCACCGACCACACCCAGGCCGAGGCCGCTCAGGTCCACGACTCGGGCGGCGACACGGGCGTGCTCGTGCCCGCGGTCGGCAACCCCAACCAGCTGGTGCTCGAGTACCTGCAGACCAACGCCCCGGTCCAGCAGGGTCAGATCGTCTCGACCGTGGGCTTCAAGGCCGGTTCGCTGCAGGACCTGTATCCGGCCGGGATCCCGATCGGCACGGTCTCGTCCGTCGGCACGGAGCTGGCCAACAACGGTGAGGTGCAGGTCGCACCGACCGCGGACCTGCGGCACCTCGACGTGGTGCAGATCCTGACCACACCCCACGCCGGCCAGGAACGGGCGCAGCTGCCGACCCCATGAGCTTCGAGGACTTTCGCCTACCACTCCGCCTGGCCGCCGTGGCCTTCTTCGCGGTCGTGGTCCAGGAGGCCGCGGTCTCGCAGATCTCGATCTTCGGGACCAGCGCCGATCTGACGCCGCTGGTGGTGATGTCCGTCGGCCTGCTGGCGGGCTCGATTCCCGGGGCGATCATGGGCTTCGCGGTGGGGCTGCTGGTCGACCTGTTCCTATTCCAGACGCTCGGGATCACCTCGCTGCTGTACATCGCGATCGGATACTGGAGCGGGCGGCTGCGTGAGCTGCGCGACCCCGCCCACGGGCTCGTGCCGATGATCATGGGGGCCGCGGCCACCGCCTTCGCGGGCCTGGGCATGACCGTGATCCAGTTCCTGCTCGGGGTCGACGCGCCGGTCAGCGGGCTCCTGTTCCAGGAGATCTTCATCACCGTGCTCGTCAACACGCTGATCGCGATCCCGGTATACGCCGCCGTTCGCCGCGTGGTCGAGCCGGCGCTCCCGCAGGATCCCCGCCGGCGCCGCCGCCGGGCCTACACGACCGGCGGGCTCAGCCCGCTGCAGCGTCCCTCGGCCCGGGTGGGCACGATGCCCCGCTCCTCAACCCGATGATCAAGCTTCCCGAGGACAGGCGTCCGCCCCTGACGCCCCAGCTCGCGTTGCGGGTCGCGATCCTGGGCAGCTTCGCGCTGGCCATGTTCGCGATCATCTTCTTCCGCCTGTGGTTCCTCCAGGTGCTCTCGGGCGACAAGTACCTGGCCCAGGCGAGCGTCAACCGGGTCCGCGACATCGACGTCCCGGCTCCCCGCGGGCAGATCCTGGACCAGAACGGCGACATCCTCGTCGACTCCAAGCGGGCGATCGCCGTGCAGATCTCGCCCCCGAGCCTGCCGGTGCCGCTGCAGGCCTGCGACCTCTCGACCGAGGTCGGTGGTGTGTGGCCGACGTCGTGCACGGTGGCCCACCCTCCGGTCCAGGACGCCCGCCTGTACGTCCGGCTCTCGGGCGTGCTGGACATGCCCACCAAACGGGAGAAATGCCAGGTGGGCTACGGATACGGCACGATTCGCGTCTCTCCGCTGGCCTGTGACGTGGCCAAGGGCTTCGCGCAGGTGTCCTACGCCAACGTGACGGTCAAGACGGACGTCAGCAACGACGTCCTCTACTACCTCGAGGAGCGCCAGAACGCCTACCCGGGTGTGACCGTCCAGCCGGTGTGGCTGCGCACCTACCCGCTCAACGACCTGGCCGCCCAGCTGTTCGGGACGATCGGCCCGATCAGCGCCTCGGAGCTCAAGGACCCGCGCTTCAAGGGCCTGCCGCAGAGCGCGATCGTCGGGCAGTCCGGGCTCGAGTGGTCCTACAACCGCTATCTCCAGGGCACCGACGGCTACGACCAGGTGCAGGTTGACGCGCTCGGCCACTTCACCGGCTACATCAACCAGGTCAAGCCGATCGCCGGCCACAACCTCAAGCTGTCACTCGACGTGCCGCTGCAGAGCATCGGCCAGCAGGCGCTCCAGCAGTCGATCGACTCCAACCCGCCGGCCAACGGCGGCGCCTTCGTGGCCATGAACCCGGTCAACGGCGAGATCTACGCGATGGGCTCACTGCCGACCTTCAACCCCAACATCTTCACCAAGCCCGTCCCGTCGTCGGTCTACGCCCAGCTCAACAACCCGGCCTCCAACTACCCGCTGCTCAACCGGGCGATCCAGAGCGCCGGACCGACGGGGTCGACGTTCAAGCCGATCACGGCCACGGCGGCGCTCGAGAGCGGCGTCTGGAACATCTACGACACCTACGACGACACCGGGAAGTTCTGCATCTCCGGGCAGTGCCGGCAGAACGCCGGCGGAGCGGCCAACGGAGTGCTCGACCTGGTCGACGCCATCCGGGTCTCCGACGACGTCTTCTTCTACAACCTGGGCGCGCTGACCAACAGCCCTGAGCCGAGTGGCGGCGCCCTTCAGCACTGGGCCCACCTGTACGGGATCGGCCAGAAGACGGGCGTCGACCTGGGCGGAGAGATCGCGGGCACCCTGCCCACGCCGGCCTGGCGGGCCCACGTCAACCTGCTCGAGTCCCAGTGCGACAATGCGACCGGGCCGTTCGCGTACACCGACGGGCAGGGCGTCAGCTCGCGCAGGCTCCCGGGCTTCCACCGGAGCCCCAAGCACGCGCCCGGAGGCTGCGGGATCGCCGACGGCACCAACCGGCCATGGTCGATCGGGGACAACATCAACCTCGCGGTCGGCCAGGGCGACGTCCAGGTCACGCCGCTGCAGCTCGCCACCGCCTACGCGGCCATCGCCAACGGCGGCACGATCGTCCGCCCACATATCGGGCTCGACGTCCAGGACGCCGACGGCACCGTCCTGCAGAACTTCAACCCGCCGCCCGTTCGCCACCTGCCCATCAACCCGATCTACCTGGAGACGATCCGGCAGGGTCTGCGCGAGGCGGCGTCGGCGCCGGGCGGAACCTCGGCCGACGTGTTCGGCAACTTCCCCGAGCAGGTGTACGGCAAGACCGGCACCGCCCAGTACAACGGCCAGCAGGACTACGCCTGGTACGCCTGCTTCGTGCCCCCGGGCGTCACCGACAAGCCGATCGTGGTCGTCGTGACTGTCGAGCAGGGAGGGTTCGGCGCGGTCGGCGCAGCGCCGGTGGCCCGCCAGATCCTCTCCCAGTGGTTCTTCGGCCACAAGGGCGCGTACACGCCGGGGAGCTCGCGGACCCTATGAGCGGGTGGCCGCGACCATGAGCGTCAGTACCGCCAGCTCGATCCGTGGCGTCGAGGAGCCGGTCGCCTCGCGTCCGCGCTCCCTGCTGCTGATCGATCCGCTGCTGGTGCGTAGCCGCGCTCGGGCTGGTCGCGTGCTCGCTGATCACGCTGCGTGGCGCGACCCGGGCCTCGGGCATGTACTACGTCGAGCGCCAGGGGATCTACGCGGGGATCGGCCTGCTGATCGCGTTCGTGCTCGCGCAGATCGACTACTCGCGGCTGCGCGAATACAAGTACGCGCTGTACGGCACGATGATCGCGCTGAACATCATCGTCTTCGCGGCGCCGCCGGTCAACGGGTCGCGCCGCTGGATCCCGCTCCCGTTCCTGGAGTTCCAGTCCTCGGAGTTCGGCAAGGTGCTGCTGATCGCGGCCCTGGCCGCGTTCGCCGTGGACCGGCTGCGGCGACTGCACGAGCGCCGCACCACGGCGCTGATCATGCTTCTGTCGCTGATCCCGGCGCTGATCGTGATCCCCCAGCCCGACCTGGGGACGGCGCTGGTCTACGTGGCGGTCGGATTCACGATGCTGTTCGTGGCCGGGACATCGTGGAAGCAGCTGACCGCGCTGGTCGCGATGTTCGTGGCCTCGATCGCGATCGTGCTAGCCGGCGCTCCGGCCCTCGGGGTCCATGTGCTCAAGCCCTACCAGGTGCAGCGTTTGACGGGCTTTTTGAACCCGTCGAGCGACCCCCAGAACCAGACTTACAACATCCACGAGTCGCTGATCGCGATCGGCTCTGGCCAGAAGACCGGCCGGGGTGTCAAGGATGCGACTCAGACCAACCTACACTACTTACCAGCGACCCAGACAGACTTCATCTTCGCGGTTGTCGGCGAGACCTACGGTTTCGTCGGCGCGGCAATCGTACTGTCGCTCTACGCGCTGCTGATCTGGCGGTCGCTCCGAATCCTGATGATGGCCAAGAACCTCTACGGCACGCTGATAGCCGGCGGCATCCTCGCGATGCTGATGTTCCAGGTCTTCGTCAATGTGGGCATGACGATCGGGATCATGCCGATCACCGGAGTTCCGCTGCCTTTGATGACGTACGGCGGCTCCTCGGTGATCGTGACGTTCATTGCGGTGGGCCTTCTGGAGTCGATCTACGTGCAAGCACGTTTGGCGACGGCCGGAAAGAGCCGATCGCTGGTCGCGTAGGGCGCCGCTACGCGCGCGCCCGCGACCGACCCGCGCCCGCTGAGGTGCGACAACAACTTCAAAAGCTTTGCGCCCTGTGGGCGCAGCACAACTTCACAAAGGACTGACAACAATTGAAGAAGCAAGTACTGGTCAGCGTTGACCGTGGGGAAACCCGGGTCGCGCTGATGGAAGCGACCGGAACGGTCAACGGATCCGGGCCGGCCGCGGCCGGCGGCGGCTCGCGCCGGCGGCGTAAGGCCCGCACCCCGGGCGCGGACTATCGAGTCGCCGAGCTCTACCTGGAGCGCCGCGGCGCACGCTCGATCGTCGGCAACATCTACAAGGGGCGCGTCGACAACGTGCTCTCCGGCCTCGAGGCCGCTTTCGTCGACATCGGCTTGGAGAAAAACGGCTTCCTGCACGTCGACGAGATCGTGATGCCGGGCGTGCACGCGCCCCGGCGGGGACGGGGCTCCGGCCGGGAGGGCCGCGAGATCGCCGATCTGCTCAAGCCCGGGCAGGAGATCGTCGTGCAGGTGGTCAAGGACCCCCTGAAGACGAAGGGCGCGCGGTTGTCGATGGAGCTGACGATCGCCGGCCGATACATGGTCTACGCGCCGTACGGCGAGGGCGTCGGCGTGTCCCGCCGGCTCGACGACGGCGAGCGGGAGCGGCTGCGCAAAGAGGCGTCCAAGCTGGATCTGAAGGGAGCGGGAGCCATCATCCGCACAGCGGCCCACGGGGCGACCAGGGCCGACCTCGAGCGCGAGCTGCTGTATCTGTTCAAGCTCAGCGAGGTGCTCGAGAAGCGCGTGGCCGAGACCACCGCGCCGGCGCTCGTCTTCCAGGAGGCCGACCTGTCGGTGCGAGTGGTCCGCGACGTCTTCTCGGCCGAGTTCGAGCGGGCGATCGTCGATGACCCCAAGCAGCATCACCGCCTCGTGTCGTTCTTCTCCCGCACTGCCCCCGATCTCGTGCAGCGGGTCGAACTGTGGGAGGAGGACGAGCCGCTGTTCGAGGCCTTCGGGGTCGAGGAGGTGCTCGACTCCACGCTCTCGCGCCGCATCGACCTGCCCAGCGGCGGCTACCTGGTCATCGATTACGCCGAGGCGCTGACCGTGATCGACGTCAACACCGGGTCCTTCATCGGACGCGGCAAGGGTGCCCGCCTGGAGGACACGATCACCAAGACCAATCTCGAGGCCGCCGAGGAGGTCGTGCGCCAGTTGAGGCTCCGGGACATCGGCGGGATCATCGTCATCGACTTCATCGACATGGCCCGGGCCCGCAACCGGGACGCCGTGCTGAAGTCGCTGCGAGCCTCGCTGGACGAGGACCGAACCAAGACCTTCGTGGTCGAGATCTCGCCCCTGGGCCTGGTCGAGATGACCCGCCAGAACGTCACCGACGGGGTCAGGGAGATCATGACCCGGCCGTGCCCGACCTGCCACGGCGAGGGCGTGATCAAGTCCGAGGAGACGCTGGCCATCGAGTTCGAGCGCCGCATGCGCGACGTTGCCAAGGAGAGCGGCTCCGACGCCCTGCTGATCCAGATGAACCCCAGGGTCAGTGCCGAGTTCACCCGCGACGACGCGCGTTCCCTGCGGGCGGTCGAGCAGGAGACCGGCAAGCTGTTCGTCTTCGAGGGCTCCGAGGGCCTGCCCCTGGACCACTTCGCGGTCCTGCTCGAAGGCTCCCGCGAGGAGGTGCTCGAGCGTGCCGTCCCCTTCCGCGTGGGCGAGGAGGTCCACGTCGAGATCGTCGAGCCCCACATGTATAGCCCCGGCGACGCCGTGGCCAAGGTCGACGGCTACATGATCTCCGTCACCGGCGCCGGACCCTACGTGGGCGAGAAGCATCTCGTCCGCATCGAGGAGGCCGGCCGGACCGCAGCCCTGGCCTCGCTGGTCGACGTCGAGCCCGGCCCGGCGCCGGACACCAGGTCACGCAAGGCGTCGTCCGGGTCGGGCTCGCGGCGGCGCTCCGGTTCCGCGGGGCGCTCGCGGGGCGCTAGCTCCACCCGCTCGCCGGTGCGTGGTTCGGTTGACTCCGCGCAGCCTGGTCCGGCTGAGTCCGCTGAGCCGAGCGCGGACGGGTCCCCGAAGCCGGACGCGGATCGCTCCCCGGAGCCGTCCTCGGATCGCTCCCCGGAGCCGAGCGCGGATCGCTCCCCGGAGTCGTCCTCGGCTCGCTCCCCGGAGCCGAGCGCGGATCGCTCCCCGGAGCCGAGCGCGGATCGCTCCCCGGAGCCGAGCGCCGAGGACGATGGCCTACAATCGAAGCCTCGGCGCCGTGGCCGCAGAGGCGGACGGCGCCGTTCCGGTGCCAAGGCCGGATCGGGTCAGACAGCGTCCGACTAGCAGACAACAGGCATGTACGCGATCGTCAAGACAGGCGGGAAGCAGTACCGCGTCGAGGAGGGCCAGTCCCTCCTCGTCGAGCGCCTTCCCGCCGACGACGGGGCCCAGGTCCCCCTCCAGCCGCTGCTCGTCGTCGACGGCTCCAACATCGTTGACACCAGCGACGGCCTGTCCAAGGTCTCGGTCGAGGCGCGCATCGTCGGCCACGAGCGCGGTCCCAAGCTGCGGGTCGTCAAGTTCAAGCCCAAGCGCGGCTACAAACGCCGCACCGGCCACCGGCAGGAGCTGACCCGGATCGAGGTCACCGGCATCAAGCTCGGGACGCGCCGAGCCTCGTCGAAGCGGACCCCGAAGCCCGCCGCCGCCGAGGCGACGACCGAGGCCGCGGAGGCCGCAACGGAGGCGCAGGCCGCGGAGGCTCAGGCCGCGGAGGCCGCAACGGAGGCGCAGGCCGCGGAGGCTCAGGCTGCGGAGGCTCCGGCCGCGGAGGCCCAGGCCCCGGAGGCTCCGGCCGCGGAGGCCGAGACCCCGGAGGCTCCGGCCGCCGCGCCGAAGCGCAAGCCGGCCACCCGCAAGCCCGCCACCCGCAAGCCCTCCACCCCCAAGGCCGCGGCCGAGACACCGGACGAGCCCACCGCCGACGCCCCCACCCCGGACACTCCCGCCGCCGACCAACCCACCGGCGGCAACCACACCCCCGACAACCCCACCCCCGACAACCCCACCGCGGAGGCAGACGATGGCGCATAAGAAAGGACTCGGCTCTTCCCGCAACGGCCGCGACTCCAATGCCAAGCGCCTCGGGGTCAAGGTCTTCGCGGGCCAGACGGTCACCGGCGGGGAGATCATCGTCCGCCAGCGCGGGACGCGCTTCAGGCCTGGCGACGGCACGGGGATCGGCAAGGACGACACGATCTACGCGCAGGCGGCGGGGACCGTCGTCTTCGCGCACGGACGTCGTGGCCGGGTGATCTCGGTCGTGTCCGGAGACGCGGCCCCGACGACCGAGGCCGCTAAATCCGCCGAGTCCTAGGCGGGCGCGCCTAGGCGGTCCCCGCGCCCGGGTCGGGCACGAGCTGGGTGGTGCAAAGCGGGCAACGGCGTGCGTTCACCGGGATCGCGCTGGTGCACTCTGGGCACTCCTTCTCGTCCGGGTCCTCCTGGGCGCGACGGGCCATGAGCGCCGTCACCGGTGCCACCACCAGGAAGAACACGACGGCGGCGATCGTCACAAACGCGAACAGGTTGTTGATGAAGTCGCCGTAAAGGAAGTGGCTGCTGTTGATCGTGAACGACAGCGTGCTGAAGTCCGGCTTGCCGAAGATCAGCGCGATGATCGGCGTGATCAGGTCGGTTATGAGGGCCTTGATCAGCGCGGTGAACGCCGTGCCGATCACGACGGCGACCGCCAGGTCCACCACGTTCCCCCGGAGCAGGAACTTCTTGAAATCGCTGACTAGCGTCATGGGAGTGGGGTCTGTTTCGACGCTTGTTGTGCCGATCCTTGGCCTGCACTAGTGGGGTCGCGCGGGCGACGTCCACACGCGGCGCCCGCCTGCGGCGGTCTCTTGTGCGGCGGTCACAGCCAACCGACCTGGGGCAGGCGCTCCGGGGTGACTTGCCTGACGTTTCACACGAAATGCGTGTGTTTCGCGACACGAGTGCGAGGGTCTTGCGGCCGCACGACTCGCGATCTGTGACCGGCCCACAAAGCGTTTTCATTGCGCGACGCCCACCGCGGATCCCATGACGGACGTCATACGACCTGGACGTCCGGACTTCCCACCCCCGCGCTCCCTCTCACAAAGCCACCGGCCCAGCGGCCCGCTCGAGCGGCCCGCTCGAGCGGCCTGCTCAAACGCCGCTCCTACTTCTGCGCCGTCGGCCTGATCAGAATCTCGTTGACGTCGACGTGGGGTGGCTGTGAGACCGCGTACATGATGGCCCGGGCGACGTCGTCGGGCTCGAGCGCCCCTGCGGGCCGCTGGTCGAAGAAGGGCGTGTCGACCATCCCCGGCTCCACGACGGTGACCCGGACACCGGTGTCGTTCAGATCCTGGCGTGCCGATTCGCCCATTCCGGTGATGGCCCACTTGGTCGCCGAGTAGACAGAGCCGGGCATCGCGCGCCGTCCGGCGACCGAGCCCGTCAGCAGCAGGTGCCCGCGACTCTCCTTGAGCGCGGGGATCGTGGCCCGGATGGTCAGCGCCGCGCCGTAGACGTTGGTCAGGATCATCGCCCGCCAGTGCTCGGGCGAGTCCTTCAGGAAGCCGCGGGCCCCGCCGAACCCGGCGTTGGCAAAGGCCACGTCCAGCCGGCCGAAGCGCTCGAGCGTCCGGGCGACCATCGCCTCCTGCTGCTCCCACTCGGTCACATCGCACGTGATCGAGATGGCGCGCTCCTCGCCGCCCAGTTCGGCCGCGAGCGCGTCGAGGCGGTCGGTCGTCCTCGCGGCCAGCGCGACTCTGTAGTCGGCGCCGGCCGCGGCCCGCGCGGTCGCGGCACCGATGCCGCTCGATGCGCCGGTGATCAGGAACACGGGGTCCGGCATGCGGGCCGGACAATAGTCGGCCGGCCCGACCCCGGCCCGCCGGCGGCCCTGGCCCGGGCCCCCGGCGGCCTCGGCCCGACCGGGCCGCCAGAGTCCCACCGCCCCTGTGGCGACGTCCTCCCGAGGGGTACCGTTACGGCGTGAGCGCGACTGACACCACTGCCTGCAAGGCGTGTGGCGAACTGACACCGTCGTTCGGTCAGTTCTGCATCCAATGCGGCGCCTCCCTCCAGCGGACCTGTCCATCTTGCGGCGAGGCGGTCATCCAGGGGGCGCGGTTCTGTCTGCGCTGCGGGGCAGCGCTGACCGAAGGATCGACTCCGTCGAAAGCGTCGCCATCCGTCCCTGAACGGCGGCTCGTGTCGGTGCTGTTCGCGGACCTGGTCGGGTTCACGACCCTGTCCGAGCGCCGAGATCCCGAAGAGGTACGGGAGCTGCTGAGCGACTACTTCGACCGCTGTCGCACGCTGATCGAGCGGTACGGCGGCATCGTCGAGAAGTTCATCGGAGATGCCGTGATGGCGATCTGGGGCTCGCCGGTGGCCCGCGAGGACGATGCCGAACGGGCGGTCAGAGCCGCGCTCGCCGTGACCCAGATGGTGAGCGCCCTCGGGCAGGAGGTGGGAATGCCGCAGCTGCGCGCCCGCGCCGGCGTCCTGACGGGCAACGCCGCGGTCGCTCGCGGCGCCGAGAGCGAGGGGATGGTTCTCGGTGACACGGTCAACACCGCCAGTCGGCTCCAGTCGATCGCTGAGCCCGGGACGGTGCTGGTCGATGATGTCACCCGTCGGGCCTCAGAGGCGGCGATCGCCTACGAGGAGGCTGGAGCCCACGAGGTGAAGGGTCGTGAGCAGCCGGTGCACGCGTGGAGAGCGCTGCGTGTCGTCGCCGGCGCCGGCGGGGCACGCCGGAGCGCCGGGCTGGAGGCGCCGCTGGCCGGCCGCGACCGCGAGCTGGCGCTGATCATCGAGTCGTTCGAGCACAGCACAACCGAGCGCCACGCCCAGCTCGTGACCGTCATCGGCGAGGCGGGGTCGGGCAAGTCCCGGCTGCTGTGGGAGTTCTTCAAGTACACGGACGGCATCGAGCTGATCATCCGCTACCACCAGGGCCGCTGTCTGAGCTACGGAGAGGGCGTCGCGTACTGGGCTCTGGCCGAGATGGTGCGGGCCCGGGCCGGGATCGTGGAGGAGGAGGACCCGGCCTCGGCCCGTCAGAAGCTCCGCGCGACCGTCAGCGAG
Source organism: uncultured Solirubrobacterales bacterium (assembly GCA_963704385.1). Taxonomy (GTDB): domain Bacteria; phylum Actinomycetota; class Thermoleophilia; order Solirubrobacterales; family Solirubrobacteraceae; genus Palsa-465. The sequence goes on along the minus strand of OY969904.1, from coordinate 103,390 downwards.
TACGTGCCCGACGAGCGCGAGCAGCGGCTGGTCGAACCGCGGCTGGCGCACCTGCTCGGGCTCGAGCAGCGAACCGCGGCCGATCGCGCCGACCTGTTCTCGGGCTGGCGGCTGTTCTTCGAGCGCATCGCCTCCAAGGATCCGGTCGTGCTGGTGTTCGAAGACCTCCAGTGGGCTGACAGCGGCCTGCTCGACTTCATCGACTACCTGCTCGAATGGTCGGCTGACCACCCGTTCTTCATCCTCGCGCTCGGCCGTCCGGAACTGCTCGTGGCGCGTCCGGACTGGACACCGACGATCACGCTCGAGCCGCTCGGCGACGCCGCCATGCATGAGCTCCTTGCCGGTCTGGTTCCGGGGCTCCCCGACGCGCTCGCCGACCAGATCCGCCGGCGCGCCGACGGGGTGCCGCTGTACGCCGTCGAGACGGTCCGGATGCTGCTCGACCGCGGTCTGGTCGCACAGGAGGGCTCGCGGTACGTGGTCACGGGCGACGTCTCCGACCTCGAGGTTCCCGAGACGCTCCAGGCGCTCGTGGCCGCCCGCCTGGACAACCTCGACAGCGCAGAGCGTTCGCTGCTCCGGGACGCCGCCGTGATCGGCCAGTCGTTCACGCCGGCGACGCTGACCGCGATCGCTCAGCGCCCGGCCGCCGAGGTCAGCCGCATGCTCGACTCGCTGGTCGCCAAGCAGGTCCTGGCGTACGTCGACGATGCCCGCTCGGCCGAGGCCGGCCAGTACGCGTTCCTCCAGGCGCTGTTGCACGGGGTTGCGCTGGGGACGTTGTCGCGACGCGACCGCAAGGCCAAGCATCTCGCGGTCGCCCGCCATCTCCGCGACAGCTGGGGGGAGGAGGCGGGCGACATCGCCGAGGTCCTGGCCAGTCACTACCTCGACGCCGTTGACGCCGACCCGGATGCAGACGACGCCGAGGAGATCCGCGCCGCGGCTGGCCGGACGCTGGAGGAGGCGGGGCGCAGGGCGATCTCACTCGGCGCCGGCCCGGAGGCTCGCCGTTACTTCGAGCGTGCGGCAGAGCTGGCGTCAGAGCCCGCGGTTCGTGGTCGCCTGCTGCGTGAGGGAGGGGCGGCCGCGTGGCAGAGCGGCGAGCTGAGCGACGCCCTCCGGTTGTTCGACGCCGCCTCCGAGCTGCTCCACGCGGCAGAGCTGCGCCGGGAGGCCGCGGAAGCCGAAGGCCAGGCCGGCGCCGTGCTCCACGAGATGGGCCGCGTTGAAGAGTCCGAGAAGCGACTCTCCGCGGCCTATGCGGCCGTCGACGACGGCAGCGATGACGTGGCCGTGGCCGACCTCGCGGCCAGGCTCGCCAGCACATTGTTCATGATGGGCGACCGCGAGCGGGCGCTGGAGCTGGCCGATAGAGCTCTGATGATCGCCGACGGGCGCCGGCTGAACGAGATCTTCCTGATGGCGCTGATCACCAAGGCGATCGCGCTGGCCGAGCTCGGACGTCCGGCCGAGGCCAATGCGCTCCTGACCCACGCGGTCAGGCTGGCGGTCGACCAGGACCTGGGGTCTATCGCCGGGCGCGCCTACTACAACCTCGCCGAGAGCGCGATGTGCGAAGGCAGGTTCGCCGAGGCGCGGGACCTCTTGGAGGAGGCGCTCGTGCTCGCGCGCCGCCGGGGCGACAGCCAGATCGAGCGCAGGTTGCTGGCCCAGTCGTTGATCGCGCTCATCGAGCTCGGCGAGTGGGACGAGGCGCTCGCCCACGCGGTCGCCATCGGCAGGAGGGAGGACGACATCTGGGCGGCCCAGGTGGTGGTGTCTCTCCCTCAGCTGCTCGCTGCGCGGGGGGACACGGCCGGGCTTCGGGCGCTGGTCGACGCGATCGGCCAGGACACCGGGTGGGATGCGGTCGACAAGGCGGCGACGGTAGCGTTGGCGATCACCCTCCGAGAGGAGGGCCGGCCCGGCGACGGAGCCGACGACGCGGTCACGGCGGTCCGGGAGCACATGCAGGCCGCGGAGTCGGCCGTGCCCTCGATGTTTGCCGAGACGGTCGAATGCGCCTTCGCGGCGCAGCGCGTCGATGCCGTCGAAGACCTCCTCGGCACGGTCGACGGCCTTACCCCCGCCAGGCTCCTTCCCCTCCTCGATGCCGAGGCGGCCCGCGCCCGGGCCCGGGTGGCCGTCCACAAGGGTGAACCCGCCATCGCCGAGCAGTGGTTCAGGCGGGCAATCGACCTGTGCCGGGAGCTCGCGACGCCGTTCCACCTCGGCCGAGCGCTGCTGGAGTACGCCGAGCTGCTGGGCAGCCTGGGCCGGCCCCCCGCGGAGGTCGCCAAGCCCAAAGAGGAGGCGGAGGCGCTATTCGAAAAGCTGGGCGCCCTCCCGTGGTTGACGCGGGCCGACGCACTCGCCGAGGGGGTTGCCGCCTAGTCACGCCCCGACGGTTCCGGGGCGCGCCCCACAACCCTGGCCACAATAGTGGCGTGAAGGATCGAGCCCGGATCTTCGTTGCAGCCGGACGCGGCGGCGACGGCTGCCTGAGCTTCCGGCGCGAGGCGCACGTGCCCAAGGGAGGTCCCGACGGGGGCGATGGCGGGCGTGGGGGAGAGGTGGTGCTGGTCTGCGACGACTCGATGCGCGACCTGGAGACGTACCGCCGCAGGTCACACTTCAAGGCTGGGCGAGGCGGCCACGGCCAGGGGGCGCTCCGCCACGGCCGGGACGGGGACGCCCTGGAGCTGCCAGTGCCGCCGGGAACGGTGGCGCTCGTGGAGTCCGACGGCACCCGGCACGACCTCATCCATCCCGGCCAGCGCGCGGTGGTCGCCCGCGGCGGTCCGGGTGGCCGGGGCAACAAGCGCTTCGCGGGCCCCACCCACCAGACGCCACGGTTCGCCGAGCGCGGGCTGCCCGGCGATGAGAGCTGGATCACCCTCCAGCTGAAGCTGCTGGCCGACGTCGGCCTGGTGGGGCTGCCCAACGCCGGCAAGTCCTCGCTGCTCTCCCGCCTGACCCGCGCGCACCCCAAGGTGGCCGATTACCCGTTCACGACGCTCGAGCCGGTGCTCGGCACGCTCGAGGCCGACGACCGGCAGCTCGTGATCGCCGACATACCCGGCCTGATCGAGGGTGCCTCGGCGGGAGCGGGCCTGGGCGACGAGTTCCTGGCCCATGTCGAGCGCACGAGACTCTTGGTCCACGTCCTCGACATCCATCCGCTCGACGGCTCAGACCCGGTCGCCAATCACGCCACCGTGGAGCGCGAGCTCCGGCTGTACGACCCGCGCCTGGCCGCCCTCCCGAGGGTGCTCGCGCTCTCGAAGGCCGACCTGGCCGATCCGGCCGCTCGGGAGGCCGCCCGCGAAGAGTGGATGCGCCGGCTGGGGGCCGATGTCCCGGTCATCGTCACCTCGTCGGTGACCGGGACCGGGCTCGACACGCTCGCCTCGGAGCTGCGGCGCCTCGTCCCGGTCGAATCGGCCGAGGAGGAGCCGGCCGCGCTCGCGGACGGCCAGCCACCGGCCGACCTTGCCGAGCACCGCGTCTTTCGCCCGGCCGCGGAGCGCGCCTGGGCCGTCGAACGGGTCGGCGAGCGCAGCTTTCGGGTCAGCGGGAGCGGGATCGAGCGGCTGGTGGCCCGCTACGACCTCGACAACGACGACGCGATGGCCTACCTCGAGCGCCGCCTGCGCGGGATCGGCGTAATCGATGCGCTCCAGGAGCACGGATTCGAGCCCGGCGACGACGTCGAGATCGCAGGCGTGGTGTTTGACCTCGATCCCGGCGCGTAGCGGCCCACCGAACGGCGCCGGGAGAACCGGCTCCTCACCCCTGCCGAGGCGTGTACGATCGCCGGCTCATCCAGGCAGGGGATCAATAGGAGACGAGAATGCGTCGTGCGCTAGCTGTCGTGCTGGCCGCTGCGGGAGCGGTGAGTCTGACCTCCGTGGCCAACGCCAAGGTGCTGCTCGTGGGCACCTACAAGGGGATCAGAGGCCAGTACAGCTCGATCCAGGCGGCGGTCAACGCGGCCAAGCCCGATGACTGGGTGCTGGTCGGACCGGGCGACTACAAGACGACGTCGAGCAAGGCGCCGGCGGGCGCCGCCGACACCCCGGCCGGGGTCTTGATCACCCTGCCCGGGCTGTGGCTGCGAGGGATGAACCGCAACACGGTGATCGTCGACGGCACGAAGAGCGGCCCGCCATGCAACGACATAGAGGCCGATCAGAACTTCGGCCCGAGCAGCTCAAGCGGCACGCTGGGGCTGAACGGGATCATGGTCTGGAAGGCCGACAACGTGTGGGTCCAAAACCTGACCGCGTGCAACTTCCTCGGCGGGGCCGGCGGCGACGGAGGCACCGGCAACGAGATCTGGTGGAACGGCGGCGCCGGCAGTGGGAAGATCGGCGGCTGGGGCTATGGCGGCGAGTATCTGAACGCCACCAGCACCTACTTCAACAACGACGAGACCACCGCGGCCGAGTACGGGATCTTCTCGAGCGACTGGAGCGGCGGCATGTGGAACGACACGTACGCCAGCAACTTCAACGACTCGGGCTACTACATCGGCGCGTGCCAGCAGGTCTGCGACCAGACCGTCGACCACGCCTGGGCTGAGTACAACGCGCTCGGATATTCGGGCTCGAACTCGGGCGGCAAGCTGGTCGTCGAGAACTCCCAGTTCGACAACAACGAGGACGGGTTCGACACCAACAGCCAGAACGGCGATAACCCCCCGCCGCAGGACGGGGACTGCCCGAACGGGGTCATCAGCCCCCTCACCCACACGAACTCCTGCTGGGTGTTCATGCACAACTACGTTCACGACAACAACGACCCCAATGTCCCCACCGCGGGCTCGGCGGCGGCCGGCCCCGTCGGCACCGGCATGTCGATCTCCGGCGGCCGTGACGACACGATCATGGACAACCGCTTTGTCGACAACGACGCGTGGGGCGTCATCTTCGTTCCCTACCCGGATAACGGAACCCCGTGCACCGGCGGCACGGGCGGGACCGATGGCGCTCCGTGCGTGTTCGACGAATGGGGCGACGCCCTGCTGAACAACACATTCACCGACAACGGCAGTTACGGCAACCCGACGAACGGCGACTTCGCCGTCACCAACTTCGAGCCGAGCCCGACCGACTGCTTCAGCGGCAACATCGACACGAGCGGCACGCTCACCAGCGCGCCGTCCTACGCCGAGCAGCTGTACCCGGACTGCACCGGCCAGGACACGGCCCCGACGGTGGTGAACCCGCAGTCGGCGGCGTTCACCGAGGAGGTGGCGTGCGACTCACAGATCACGTTCGCGGGCGCCACGAGTGTGCCGTGTCTGCCCACCGACCACTACCCGCGGGCCAGCGACATCGTCATGCATCCGCTACCACCGGCCCGGGAGCTGCCGACGATGCCCAACCCGTGCGCGGGCGTGCCCGCGAACCCGTGGTGCCCGGCGAGCACGACGGCCCAGCATCGAAGGGCGTGAGGCCTTCACGACCTAAGACGGAGCACCCCGCAACGCACCCTTGACGTCACCCTTTTCGGGCGATGGGCCGCGATGGCGCGCGGCGTAGGATGACCGCAACCGGGAATCGGAGAGAGGAGACCCGATGCGTCGTCTTGCAGCCGTCATGGTTGCCGCCGCGGCCTTGGCGCTGGCATCCACCGCCAGCGCCCGCGTGCTGCTGGTGGGCACCTATCACGGGATCAAGGGGCAGTACACGTCGATTCAGGCGGCCGTGAATGCGGCCAAGCCGGGCGACTGGATCCTGATCGGACCAGGCGACTACAAGACGACGTCGAGCCGGGCGCCGAAGGGTCGGTCCGACCGACCCGCGGGCGTCCTGATCACCACGCCACGCATCTACCTGCGGGGGATGAACCGCAACACGGTGATCGTCGACGGGACCAAGTCGGGGTCGGCCTGCAGCCGGGCGAAGGGTGCCCAGAACTTCGGCCCGAAGGCCAAGGGCGGACCACTCGGCCTGAACGGGATCATGGTCTACAAGGCCAACGACGTATGGGTTGAGAACCTGACCGCGTGCAACTTCCTCGCCGGCACCGGGGGCGATGGCGGGACCGGCAACGAGATCTGGTGGAACGGCGGAGACGACAGCGGCAAGATCGGCGGCCACGGCTACTACGGTTCGTACCTGAGCGCGACGAACCTCTTCTACGCCGGTGCGCACCCCGATGCAACGGCCTCCCAATACGGGATCTTCTCCAGCAACTGGAGCGGCGGTACGTGGGTTCAGACGTACGCCAGCAACTTCAGCGACTCCGGCTACTACATCGGCGCCTGCCAGCAGCAGTGCGACCAGACGATCGATCAGGCCCACGCCGAGTTCAACTCACTCGGCTATTCGGGGACCAACTCAGGTGGCATGCTCGTGGTCAAGAACTCCGAGTTTGACCAGAACCAGGATGGCTTTGACACCGACACCGAGAACGGCGATGCCCCGTCACCCCAGAACGGCTCGTGTCCGAACGGGGCGACCAGCCCCATCACCCACACGAACTCCTGCTGGGTATTCATGCACAACTACGTCAGCGACAACAACAACCCCAACGTGCCTCAGGTCGGGCAGGCCGGTTCCACCCCCCTCGGGACGGGCCTCTCCCTCAGCGGAGCCCGCAACGACACGGTCATGGATAACCGCTTCGTCGGCAACGACGCGTGGGCCGTGCTCGTCCAGGTCCAGCAGGGGGAGGGCGGACCGCCGTGCATCGACGGCATGCTGCACTTCAGCTTCCTCGGCATCAACCTCGCCTGCTTGTTTGACAATTGGGGGGACGCGATCCTCGACAACAGCTTCGCGAACAACGGCTCCTACGCCCACGCAACGAACGGTGACATCGCTACGTTCAACTTCCTCAGCGGCAATCCGACCAACTGCTTCAGCGGCAACACGGACCCGAGCGGCCTCACGACCTCGCCGACCGGTCTCGAGCAGACGTACCCGTTGTGCACAGGCGCCGGTGGGCCCGCCAACCCGAATGTGCCGCTGGTTCTTGAGATCCTGTGCGGCAACGAGGGATCGCTCGTCGGCGCGACCCTCTCGTGTCCGGGAGGCAAGCCGTACCCGCCGCGCACGCACGTGGTCATGCACGCGCTGCCCAAGAACCTCAAGTCGATGCCCAACCCGTGCGCGGGCGTCCCGGCCAACCCGTGGTGCAAGGCCAAGACGGCGATCAGCAAGCCACCACACGGACGGTCGCCCGGCTTCACCGGCTGAGGCACGCGTTTCGTCCTAACCTCCGCGAGCATGGGCTCGCTGGTGGTCAAGCTCGGCTCGAGCATCGTCGTCGACGAGCGGGGTGAGGCGCGCGTGGACGCGCTGGGGGCAATCTGCGACCAGATCGAGGCCCTGTATCGCGAGGGCGGCGAGCCGGTGATCGTGACCAGCGGCGCGATCGCCCGGGGGATGGGCGTCAGGGGCATCCCGCTGCGGCCGCGTGGGATCGAGGAGCTCCAGGCGGCCAGCGCCGTCGGCCAGGGCAAGCTCTACCAGGTCTACGACGAGCTGCTGCGTGAACGCGGCGTCCCGACCGCCCAGGTGCTTCTGACCTTCTTCGATATGAGCGCCCGCACCCACTACGTCAACGCGCGACGCACCCTGCGCAAGCTGCTCGATTGGCGCGTGATCCCGGTGATCAACGAGAACGACACGACGACCACCGATGAGATCTCGTTCGGCAACAACGACTTCCTGGCCGCCCAGGTGGCGATCCTGCTCGGGGCGGGGCTGCTCCTCCTCCTGACCGACGCCGACGGGGTCTTCACCGCCGACCCCCGGACCCACGAGGACGCCGAGATCATTCCCGAGGTGACCGAGTTCGAGGATCTCGAGGGCCTGGACATCGGGCATACGACGTCCCCGCTCGGCTCCGGCGGCATGCGCTCGAAGGTGGTCGCCGCCGAGATGGCCACGGCCGCGGGGATCCCGACCGTGATCGCCAACGGGCTCGCTCCCGACGCGATCCTGTCCGCCGCGGCCGGCGCGCCGCTGGGCACCCGGTTCGCTCCGCGCGAGGGCCGGTACTCGAGCTTCAAGCTGTGGCTGAAGTACGCCAAGCCGGCGCGGGGTCGGGTCGTGGTCGACGCCGGAGCCGCGCGCGCCCTGCGGGAGGGGGGCACCAGTCTGCTCCCGGTGGGGATCGTCGATATCGCCGGAGACTTCGACGCCGGCGATGCGGTCGAGATCGCCCACGACGGGCAGTCGGTGGGCAAGGGCATCAGCAACTACTCGGCCGACGAGCTCCGCCAGGTCCGAGGGTTGAAATCGGCCGCCGTGCGCGACTTGCTGCCGCGCGCGACCGAGGAGGCCGTCCACCGCGACTACTTCGTCCTGGCCTAGCGGCCCACCCGGTTGCCTTAACCTTCATCAGCGATGGCCATCACCGCGATCTCGGTAGCCGACGCCTGCGCCGCTGCCAAGCGGGCCTCGCGCGCGCTCGCGATGCTCGCCTCCGGCGTCAAGGACGCCGGGCTCGAGGCGATCGCCGCGGGCATCGAGGCCCGGACCGACGAGGTCCTCGAGGCCAACGCCCGGGACCTCGAGGCCGCCGCGCAGGCCGACTACGCCCCCGCTTTCCTGGACAAGCTCCGGCTGGACGAGGGCCGCGTGGCCTCGATGTGCGCCGGGGTGCGCAAGATCGTCACGCTGCCCGACCCGGTCGGCGAGGTGATCGACGGCCGACGGCTCCCGAACGGGCTCGACGTGCGCAAGGTGCGGGTCCCGCTCGGCGTCGTCGCCGTCGTGTACGAGGCCCGGCCCAACGTGACGATCGACGCCGCCGCGCTGTGTCTGAAGTCCGGTAACGCCACCGTTCTGCGCGGCTCCTCGGCGGCCCTCCGCTCCAACGCCTTGCTGGCCCAGATCGCCTCCTCGGCCGCCTCCGGCGCTGGGGTCCCCGATGACGCGATCACCCTGTTACAAGGCGGGCGCGAGGACATCGCCGAGCTTGCGACCCAGACCGGGACCGTCGACCTGATCGTCCCGCGGGGCGGCGAGGGGCTGAAGGCGTCGCTGAAGGGCGTCGCGACCGTGCCCGTCATCTACGCCGCCTCGGGCAACTGTCACGTGTACGTGGACGCGAGCGCAGACCTCGAGGACGCCAGCGCGATCGTGCTCAACGCCAAGCTCCAGCGCCCGGGCGTGTGCAACGCCGCCGAGACGCTGCTCGTCCACGCCGAGGTCGCCGGAGCGCTCCTGCCCGCCCTGCTCAAGACGCTGAGCGAAGCGGGGGTCACCCTCCACGGCGACGGTCGGGCGCGCGCGGCCGCTCCCGGAGTGCCTGTCGATCCCGCCACCGATGAGGACTGGGACACCGAGTACCTGGCCCTCGAGCTCGCCGTCGCCGTCGTCGACACCGCGGACGAGGCGATCGCGCACATCAACACCCACGGCAGCGGGCACTCGGAGGCCATCGTCACCCGCGACACGGACGCGGCCCGCGCCTTCCAAACGGGGGTCGACGCCGCCTGCGTGTACGTGAACTCCTCCACCCGGTTCACCGACGGGGGAGAGTTCGGGATGGGCGCCGAGATCGGCAACTCGACCCAGAAGCTGCACGCCCGCGGGCCGATCGGACTGCGCGAGCTCTGCACATTCAAGTATCTGGTCGAGGGCGCCGGCCACGTTCGCCCGTGACCGTCGACCGCTGACGCTGTGCAGATCGGCATCCTCGGCGGAACCTTCAATCCGCCACACCTTGGTCACTTGGTGTGCGCCGAGGAGGCCTATGTTCAGCTCCGACTCGAGCGCGTGATACTGGTCCCAGCCCGCATACCTCCGCATAAGCCCGTGGACGACGAGCCCGGCGTCGAGCACCGCCTCGAGATGTGCCGCGTCGCCGTCGAGGGAGCGCGGTGGCTCGAGGTCTCGGACCTGGAGGTGCAACGGCCGGGACCGTCGTACACGGTCGATACCCTTGAGGAGCTGCTCTCACGTACGCCACATAGCGAGCTGTCCCTGATCGTCGGCGCCGATGTCGCGGTGGGGCTGCCCAGCTGGCGTCAGCCCGAGCGCGTCCTGTCGCTCGCGGTGCTGTCGGTGGCCCAGCGGCCAGGCACGGCCCGAGCCGCCGTCGAGCGGGCGCTCGGCCAGGTTCCCGGCGGCGACCGGGCCCGCTTCTTCGACATGCCCGAGATCGGCATCTCCTCGACGATGCTCCGCGACCGGGTTCGGGCCGGACTGCCGACCAAGTACCTGATGCCCGACGCCGTGCGCGAGTACATCGACTGCCACGGGATCTATCGGATCCGGCCCACCCGTCCCGACCGATGACGCCCGAAGAGCTGGCCACCGCCGTGGGCTTCTACGCCGCTGACCGCAAGGCGCTCGACGTCGTCCAGCTCGACCTGCGCGGGATCATCGGCTACACGGACTATTTCGTCATCTGTACCGGGCGCACGGAGCGCCAGACCAAGGCCATTCACGACGCGATCTACGCCGGCATGAAGGCCGACCATGGGCAGCTGCCCCAGCGGGTGGAGGGGCTGCCGGGTGCGCGCTGGATCCTGATGGATTACCTCGACGTGGTCGTGCACGTGTTCACGCCGGAGATGCGTGATTACTACCGGCTCGAGCAGCTCTGGGGCGAGGCGCCGGCCGTGGCCGTGAGCCTGAGCTCGGTCTGAGAGCCGCGACCGAGCCGGCGCGGAGGGCCCTGCCTACAGCGACGCCAGCAGCTTCGGCGCCACCTGCTTCTTGCGGCTGATCACTCCCGGCAGCGTGATTTCGCTGTCGTGCGCCGGAACCCCAAAGGCCCGGGCAACCAGGGCGACGTCGCCGGCCACCAGAAGGTCGGTTCCCTTGGTCAGGACGTCAGTCACCATCAGGGCGTAGAGGTGTAGGCCCTGGCGCTCGCGGGCCGTCCGCAGCGCCGCCAGCAGTTCGTCTTTGCGCTCCAGCACGCTCTTACCGACGACCTCGATCTGGGCGATGCAGATCGTCTGCCCGCCCTCCACCAGGTAGCTCTTGGCGTCGCGCGTGATGATCTCCTCGGCGCTGACGGCCGAGACGTCTGATGTGGTCTCGAACATCTCGCGACCGAGCCCGATGGCGTCCAGCGCGAGAACCCGCTCGAGGTACTCGAGCACGGCACGGTCGCGCTCGGTCGTGGTCGGCGAGTTGAGGATCACGGTGTCCGAGAGCACCGCCCCGAGCAGCATCACGGCGGTCGGTCGGCTCGGCTCCAAGCCGTTCTGGCGGAAGCGCTCGACCACGAGCGTGGCCGTCGAGCCGACCGGGTCGAAGGTCGCGGTGACCGGCACGCGGGTCTCAATCGAGCCGATGTGATGGTGGTCGAGGATCTCCACGATCTCGGCCTGCTCGACGCCCTGGACGCTCTGGCCCTGCTCGGCGTGATCGACCAGGATCACTCGGCGGCGCGGGGGCGCGACCAGGTCGGAGCGGCCGAGCAGGCCGATCGGCCGGCGTTGGTCGTCGACCGCGACTCCCGCCCCGTAGTGGACCTCCTTGATCTGCTCGGAGACGTCCGCCACCAGCTCCTCTGGGGTCGTGGTCAGGGGGTCGTCTTCCATGACCGCGCTGCACGGCGCGGCCAGCGTGATCAGCCGAGCCGAGACGTACGTGTCCAGCGGGGAGACGACGATCGAGGTCCCGCGTTCCCGGGCGAGCTCGAGGATGGCGTCCGTCGGGCGGGCGCCGTTGGAGAGCACGACCAGCGCGGCGCCGTGCTCGATGGCCAGGCGCTGAGCGTCGGCGCGGTCGCCGACCACGACGGCATCCCCCTCCGAGATCCCGGTCGGCGAATTCACGTCCATCGCGTGGACCCAGACCCGGCCGGCGAGCAGCTGGTCCTCGCCGGCCACCAGCTCGCCCTCGAGCACGTCGACGATCGCCTGCACGCGGGTCGGCGCCTCCTCGAGGGTGGAGGTGCGGCGCGACTCCCGTACGAACCGCCGGGACAGCGTCCGCTCCGTCACGATCCCGGTCAGAGCCTGCTGCTCGTCGAGGACCGGCACCAGGTCCTGCTCGACCCTGGCCATGGCCAGCCCGGCCTCGCGGATCGGCTGGTCGCGGCTGACCACCGGGAAGTTGGTCCGCATCACGTCGCAGACGCGGAGCATCACGTGCGGCAGGAGCTCGGGCTCGGGGGCGCCGCTTCGATCCAGCAGCCAGCGCGTCTGCGGGTTGGACGGACCCAGGCGGACGGGCTTGTACTCGTTGTTGGGATCGAGGCGACCCTTCAGCTCGGCGTAGCCGATCGCCGCGGCGATCGAGTCGGCGTCCGGGTTGCGGTGACCGGTGACGTAGATCGTCGACACGCGGCGATTATCGCTCCCGCCACTGCGCCTGGGGGGATATCTCGGCCCCGGCGCCCGGCGACATCGCGAGCACTGGTCAGGGCCGTGGCCAGGCGATACCGTCCGTACTGCTTCGGGGGCGTCACCGTGCTGGGCTGCCCCCTACGACCGCGACGAGGAGAGACACGATGCCCACCGCACCGCAGATCCTGCCCACGCAGATCCCCGAGGGCACCGCTCCCGGGCTGACCTACCGCCTCGAGGGCGAGCTCGTCCCCGCGTTGCACATGGCTCTGGACGGCCAGGTCACGGTGTACTTCGAGCACCACGTGCTTCTGTGGAAGTACCCGGATCTTCAGATCGGCCTGCATCCACTCAAGAAGGGCCTCAAGCGCCGCGCGTTCGGGGGCATGCCGCTGCTCATGCTCGAGGTCCAGTCGGCCGGCGAGCTCGCGTTCAGCCGCGATGCGCCGGGGCACATAGCCGCCCTGCATCTCCCTCCCGGTCAGGGAATCGTCGTCCGCGAGCACCAGTTCCTGGCCGCCACCGGCGGGGTCGAGTACGACTACAGCCGGCAGCAGGGCTTCGCCAACATGTTCTACGGCGGCGGCTTCTGGGTCGATCAGTTCTTCGCCGGGGACCGCGAGGGCGTGGTCTGGGTGCACGGCTACGGCAACGTCTTCGAGAAGCAGCTCGAGGCGGGGGAGACGATCGACATCGAGCCGGGCGGCTGGCTGTTCCGCGATCACTCGGTGCAGATGTCCCAGCAGGTGTACGGGTTCAAGACCGGCTTCATGAGCGGAGGCGGCGGGAACCTCGTGTTCAACCGCTTCACCGGCCCGGGCCGCGTCGGCCTCCAGAGCGCCTACTTCCATCCGCCCGCCGAGCAGCAGGGCGGGGGGAATACCCAGCAGCAGGGAGGAGGCCTGCTCGGCAACGTCATCGGCGGCCTGCTCGACAACTGACCGGGCCTGCATGATGACGCTCCCCGACCAAGCCCCCGCCGGCGGGTTCGCGCCCGGCCACCTGGCGGCCAACCCGCTGCCGCCCGGCATCCTCGGCGCCCTCAGCCTTCACGGCTACCAGTTGCTGGTGGACATCGCCGGGGTGGGGGCGGGCCGGCTCGGACCGCAGATGTTCCTGCTTGTGGCCCCGGACCCTGACCCCGGGGTGCCGGACGCCGGGACCCAGCTGTCGTTTCATCAGAGCAAGCTCAAGGACGAGGGCCAGGCCACGGCGTATGCCCAGCTGGCCGCTCAGCTCGCCTACCTGCGCCTGTCCGGCTACCGGCTGGCGCCGATGCGCAAGGGATTGCGCAGCGAGGTCAGCGTCGTCAATCCGGCGACCGGGGCGATCGCGATCACGATCCCGGACAAGCACGCGGGCATGTTCGGAGGCATGACCGCGTCGCGGCTGCTGGCCGGTACCCGCGCGCTTCCCCCAGCCGGCCCGCCACCGGACACCCAGAGTCCCGAGCTGCTGCGCCAGGTCCTGCTCACGCTCGCCCTGCGCGACACGGAGGTCGGCGGCGCCGAGGCGGCTGAGCTCGCCGACCGTGCGCTCGAGTTGTCGCGGTCGGACCGGACGCTAGATCCCCCGGCCGCCCTGGAGGCGGCCAAAAAGGGCGGCGGCTAAGCGTTTCCGAGCACGACGCCGGCGGCCACGATCAGCGCGCCGCCCAGCGCGACCTGCACCAGGCTGATCCGCAGCGGGACGTCCAGGAAGCGCCTGCGGATGAGCGATATCACGACCAGCTCACAGGCCACGACGACTCCGGCCACGGCCAGCGCTGTGTCGACGTCGCTGATCAGGAACGGCAGCGTGTGGAAGACGCCGCCGAGCGTGGTCATCGCCCCGGTGACGACACCGCGGACCATCGCCGAGCCGCGCCCCGTGCTGGTGCCGGTGTCCGACAGCGCTTCGGAGAAGCCCATGCTGATCCCCGCCCCGACCGCGGTTGCCAACCCCACGAACAGGGCCGTGTGCGATCCGGACAGGAGCGCCGCGGCGAAGATCGGCGCCAGCGTCGAGAGCGTGCCGTCGATCAGTCCGACCAGACCAGGCTGGATGTAACGGAGCACCAGCGCCCGCTCGTCCATATCCCGGAAGCGATCGACGACTTCTGCCATAGATGCTACTATAACAACTGGTTTCAATTAGGCTGGCCTAATGCCCGAGATCGAATCGAACGCCTCCTCGACCACTGCCGCCGATCAGGTCGACCTGGTCGAGGTTCTGCACGCCCGCGGCCAGCGCGTGACGTCCCAGCGACTGGTGATCCTGCGCGAGCTGCGCCGGCGGGGGCACCACGCCACCGCCGAGGAGATTCATCGTGCCGTGCACGCGGACCTGCCCGGGACGGCGACCCCGACCGTGTACGCCACCCTTGACCTGTTCGTCGAGCTCGGGCTGGCCCGGAGGATCGACACCGGTGCGGCCGCGCTCTACGACGCCCGCCTGGACCCCCACCAGCACGCCGTGTGCCGGCGCTGCGGCCGCGTCCAGGACGTCGACGGCCGGCTGCGCGCCGCCAAGTTCATGGATGCCGCCCGATCGGCCGGGTTCCGGGCCGACAGCGCCGAGCTGATCATCTCCGGCCTGTGTGCCGACTGCGCCGACCTGCCGCCTGACTGAGCCCCGGCGCGCTCAGACGCGCAGTCCCCGCAGCTTGTCCGGGTCGGCGACCAGGTCGATCTGGGTGATCCGCTCGCCCCTGATGGCGAACGTGACCACGCCCATGAGACGGCCTCCCATCACCACCACGGCGCCGGGCCGGCCGTTGACCATCGCCGGCCGCCCGAACGGCGCGAACGGACGGCCGCGCTCGAGGATCCCGGCCGCCACCGGCTCGCGGCCTCGGGTCTCGACGGGTGCGAACCGCCCCAGGGCGCCGCGATCGGCTCGGAAGACGACGTCGGGATCGAGCACGGCGACCAGCGCCTCGAAGTCTCCGTTACGGGACGCGCTCAGGAACGCCTCGACGACCGTGCGCTGCTTGGCCACGCTGCCGGCGCTGGGTTCACGCGCCCCGCGAACCCGCCGGCGTGCGCGGCTGGCCAGCTGACGGGTCGCGGCCACGTTGCGGTCGACGATCGGCGCGATCTCCTCGAACGGGACCCCGAACGTGTCGTGGAGCACGAAGGACAATCGCTCGGCCGGCGACAGCGTCTCCAGCACCACCAGCAGGGCGAGCCCGACCGAGTCAGAGAGTAGCGCCTCCTGCTCGGGATCGGTGCCGTCCTCGAGCGCGACGATCGGCTCCGCCGGCCAGCCGTCGACCAGCTCCTCGCGGCGGGCCTGGCGGGCCCGCAGCATGTCGAGGCAGATCCTGCTGACCACGGTGGTCAACCAGCCGCGCAGGTTCTCCACCGCCTCGGTGTCGGACCGGTTCAGCCTCAGCCACGCCTCCTGCACGGCGTCCTCGGCCTCCGCCGTCGATCCGAGCATCCGGTAGGCGACCGCGCGCAGGTGCCGTCGGTTCTCCTCGAATTGCTCGGCCTGCCATTGCTGGGCGTCCATCGGTCACATCCTCTCGTCGGTGTCCGTCAATAGCTGTGACGAGCTGGACGCCTTCAGTGTGACCCGCTCGCCGCCCACACCATTGACAGGAGGACTTTGAGATGCATGTGATCGACGTTCAGGGCCTGCGAAAGACGTACCCGGGCGGGATCGAGGCGGTCAAGGGAATCGACTTCGAGGTCGACTCCGGCGAGGTCTTTGGCCTGCTCGGCCCCAACGGCGCCGGTAAGTCGACCACGGTCGGCATGCTGACGACGACGATTGTCCCGACTGCCGGAACGGCGCGCCTGGCCGGCTACGAGGTCAGGGAGGATCCGCTGCTGGCCCGGAGTGTCAGCAGCGTCGTCTTCCAGGAGGCGGTCGTCGACCGGGGCCTGACGGGCCGCGCCAACCTCGACCTGCACGCCCGTCTGTGGGGCGTGCCGGCGGCCAAGGCCGCCCGCCGGATGGACGAGCTCGTCGAGGCGCTCGGCCTCGCCAAGCTGATCGACCGGCCGGTCGGCAGCTACAGCGGTGGCGAGCGGCGCCGGCTCGAGATCGCCCGGGCGCTGTCTTCGCAGCCCCAGGTCCTGTTCCTGGACGAGCCGACGGTCGGTCTGGACCCGCGGATCCGCCACGAGCTGCTCGACGTGATCGCCGGCCTGCGCCAGCGCGAGGAGCTGACGATCCTGGTGACCACCCACTACCTCGACGAGGCCCAGCGCCTGTGCGACCGGGTCGCGATCATCCACGAGGGATCGCTGGTCGCGCTCGACAGCCCCCAGTCGCTGCTCGCCGGCCTAGGTCACGAGATCCTCGAGTTCCGCGTCGACGGCCACGCGGACCAGGCGCTGGCCAGCCTGCGCGACCGTCGAATCGCCGGCGAGGACGCGTTCGCGATCGGCTCGCGCCTGACCGTTCCGCTGCACGACCGGGCCGTGGCCGAGGCACTGGCCGCGCTCGAGGCCGAGCGCCTGCGGGCCTCGGAGATCGCGACTCGCGTGCCGACGCTCGATGACGTCTACCTCAAGCTGACCGGCACCCCACTCAGAGCGGCGGCGTAGTCGCCGCACCCACCACGAACCAACGAGGAGCCATCATGGCAACGATCGCAGAACCACTGGCAGTCGCCGTCCGGCCCCCGCGGCGGGCCCGCGCGTTCAGCGCGCTGGCGACGCTCGCCCGCCGGCGGGCGGCACTGACCGCGGCCAATCCGCGGCAGATCGCGGTCCCGCTACTAGGCCCGATCATCCTCGCCCTCGTCGTCGCCCCGGCGCTGAAGGTCGCGACCGGGGGCCTTCACTCGCGCATCGACTATGAGGCGTTCGTCGGCGTCGGCACGGTGGGACTGGTCGTCCCGCTCAGCTGCATCTTCGCCGGCCTGAGCGTGATCGTCGATCGCCACAGCGGCGCTCAGCGCGAGCTGCTGGCCGCGCCCGTCCCCCGGGGTTACCTGGTGCTCGGGAACTTCGCCGTCGCGCTCGTGCTTTCCGGGCTGCAGGTGATCGTCCTGCTCGGGCTGTCGGCGCTGCGGGGTGCCGACTTCCATATCACCGCGCAGGGCATTGCCTGGTTCGCGGCGGCGGTGCTCCTGTTCACCGTGTTCATGTACGGGGTAGCCGAGACGCTGGCCGCCCGCATCTCCAAGCAGGAGGAGTACATCGGCGCCACCCCGGCGGTGGCGATCCTCCCGTTCTTCCTGGCTGGGGCGCTGTACCCCATCGCGGCCATGCCGGGAGCGCTGACGACGCTCGCCAAGTTCTTCCCGCTCACGCACGCGCTGGCCCTGATGCGCTACGGGCTGGTCGACCACCGCGGCAGCGGCCTGCACGACATCTGGGGAATGAGCAACGTCACCACCGAGGCGTGGCTGAGCCTGGCCGTGGTGGCCCTGTTCGCGGCGGCGATGGTGGCGACCTCGATCCGGGTGTTCTCACGCTCGTCGGTGAGCTGACGATGCCCGTGAGCCGCCGCGCGTAAGGTCAGTGAAGCCACCTGCAGAGCGAGCTTCGCGTCCCGGACAGCTCTGTCCGGGACGCCGCTGGCCAGCTGGCCGCGGGGCGAGCACTCCAGCGCGCGGACGCGCAGGGGCCCGCTACTCCCGGTGGCCGCCCGACAGTCGATCGGCGTCCAGCATGCCCTTCTCGACCACGTTGTCCACGTCGAGCCGAACCGCCCGCATCATGCCCCCGAGCATCTCGTAGTACCCGGCCACGATCAGCAGCTCGATCAGCTGTGATCGGCCGAGCTCCGACTCGACCTCGGTGACGAGCTCGGCCGGCGGGGTGCCGTCCTCGAGCAGGCTTCGGGTCAGTCGCAGAGCGAGAGATTCGCGGCGGTCGAACACCCCGCTGTCGATCGCCCCATCCTCGACGGCGTGAATCTTCTCCTCGCCGATCCCCACCAGGCGCGCGATCCCCACGTGCTGCACTCGCTCGTACTCGGTGCCGGTCAATCGAGCGGTGTAGAGGATGACCAGCTCCCGCACGGTGGCGTCCAGATCGCTCCTGGTCAGGATCGCCTCCCCGAGTCGGAGCGTCGGCCCGATCAGCGTCGGCGCATTGGCCAGCATCGTGAACAGGTTGATCCGTGGCTCGGGAAGCCGCTCCAACACCGCCCTAACGCGCTCGTCGTCCGAGTCCGGGTCGGCATAGGGGATCAGGGCCACGGCCGCGACCATACAGTTTGCGGACCGTCAGCACCCCCGAACACAGGAGCGACGCATGAACGAAGAGCGCGACCTTCCGGCCAGCGCGGCCGGCCGCGCGTCCGGAGCATCCCGCCTCTCTGGCCGCCGGATCGTGGTGGTCGGCGGCGGCAGCCGGGGGTGCACCGACCCGGATGCGCCGGTCGGCAACGGACAGGCGATCGCCGTGCTCGCGGCCCGCGAGGGAGCCGCGGTCGCGGTGGTCGACATCGTCCCGGAGGCCGCCGAGGAGACCGTCCGTCTCGTCGAGCGTGAGGGCGGAACGGCGGCCACCGTGATCGCCGACGTCGCCCAGGTCGAGGAATGCGCCCGGCTGGTCGATGAGTCGGCCGCGGCCCTCGGTGGAATCGACGGTGTCGTCCTGAACGTTGGCATCGGAGGCGGGCTGAGGCTTGAGGGGACGACCCCGGAGATCTGGGACCAGGTGCTGGCCATCAATCTGCGCTCGCATTTCCTGGTCGCCCGCCACGCCCTGGCGGCCCTCCCGCCCGGCGGAAGCATCGTCTTCATCGGGTCGGTCGCGGGACTGCGCCCGGGCAGCCAGATCCCGGCCTACGACGCGTCCAAGGCGGCGTTGCTCGGTCTCTGCCGCCACACCGCGCTCGAGGCGGCCCGGCGCGGGGTGCGGGCCAACCTGCTGGCTCCCGGGCTGATCGACACACCGCTCGGCCGCCTCGCCTCGCAGCTCCGCCCCAGCCGCGAGCGCGCGCCGATCCCCCTCGGCCGCCAGGGCACGGCGTGGGAGGTGGCCCACGCGGCGATCTTCCTACTGTCCGACGAAGCCAGCTACGTCACCGGCCAGGTACTGGTGGTCGACGGCGGCCTGACGATGGGAGGTATGTGATGTTCCTCGTCATGCTCCACCGATCCGGTCCCGAGTGGGACCCGGCTCTGCCCATGGAGCAGCAGTCCGGCTGGACCGAACACGCCGCCTTCATGGATGCCCTCGTCGACGACGGCTTCATCGTCCTCGGCGGACCCCTCTCCGACGAGGTCCGCGTAGTCCACGCCATCGAGGCGCCGTCAGAGGACGCCATCCGCGCCACCCTGGCCCGCGACCCCTGGAGCGAGTCGCATCTGCGCATCGAATCGATCGAGCCGTGGACGATCAGGCTCGACGGGAGAGGGTCGACCTAGCTCGTCCGATGCCGGAATTAGGCGGATGCGTGGCTTTCCGCGGCGCGTAACCAACACCTCCTCGCCTGCGGCAACGCGGTCGATCCATACGCCGAGGCGCTCTCGGAGCTCCTCGCATCCGATTACGGCTGGACCGTGGGTTTCAGTGGAGCTAGCCGGGCTCGAACCGGCGGCCTCTTGCATGCCATGCAAGCGCTCTCCCAACTGAGCTATAGCCCCTTCGAAGTCGAAGCTGTCTGCAAGGTTAATACAAGCAAGCTGAGAATTACGCGCTGGAGATAGCCGCAGATGGATCTGATTCATTCCGGCGAACTGCGACATCGGCAGCAGGAATCGACGATCCAGCTCACCGCAGTAGATGGCAAACAGGTCCACCTCATGGTCCGCATACGTGGTGCGGACGTAGCCATTCGGACTATGCCGGCTGGTACCGATCCTGGCGATGACGACGTCACCACGCTCGCTCAGTCGGCCCCACTTGACCTGCACACGGTGTAAACGTCCGCCGATCTCGAACATCAGGTCGGCACGGCTGTGCTCACTGACGGGTTTCCAGACCGGCACGTGAAGCTTCGCGGCCGCGAGCACTATCGCTTGCTCCGCAATGGCTCCCTTGGCGTTCGACTCGAACACGAACATATGTTCCTACTCGACTCGGATGGATACGTTCGGGCTCGGGGGGTCGCGATTGGGTCGAAGGCAGCGCCCGGCTTTGACGCGCCGAGCCTCGAGGCCGGCAGGCGACGCTTCTACGCATACCGGCCGACTTTGTCGGGGTGATATGCCAGAAAGCGTCGCCCACCGACGCCTATCGGCATCTCACTCGACGCTTCCGAGGTGATATGCCGATAGGCGTCGACAGGCCGACGCTGAGAAACGACGAGCGCTCCGCTCAATAGACCCCACCTGCTCACCGATACCGGCACCCCGAAACCGCTCGCCTCGGCCCGACGGCATATCCACTCAGATCGAGTAAAGACATGTGTTCCCACAGCGTCGGACGGACCCGAATCGGTCCACTCGGCCGCGAGGCGAGCTGCGTCGCGTTCTACCGACGCGCGACGAAGTCCGGCACGTCGAGCTGCTCGTCGCCCATCGCCGCTTCGTCCTGCGGTTCCTCGGGCTCGGAGCCCGACGTTAGATCGTCCGAGGGGGAAGCCGCAGTAGCCGGCTCCACCCGCTCGAGCTCGCCCACCATCCACGCGTGGATGCGGTCGATCTCGCTTTGAAGCATGTCGGCGTTGGCGCGGAGTGCGTCGCTGGTCTGTCGCAGCATCGAGACCAGCTCCATGCCCTCGGCTCGAACGCCTTCGGCGGTGGCCCGGGCGTCGAGCACCAGGCCTCGGGCGAGCTCTTCGGCGTCGGCTACGATCTTGGCGGCCTGCTTCTCGGCCGCCCTGATTCGGCGCTGCGCCGCCGCCGCGCCGGGGCTCTCCGCCGTACTTGTGTTTTTAGCCACGAGATTGATGGTAGTGAGGCGCAGTCGCCGGCCGGGGCCCTGGAAGTAACCTCTCCTGGACCATGCCCGGACCGCGTTACGACCCCAAGCAGATCGAGCCCAAGTGGCAGGCGCTGTGGGAGCGGGAGCGGACCTGGGAGGTCTCGAACGATCCCGCCGACGCGGTCGGTCGCGAGAAGTCGTATGTGGTGGAGATGCTGCCGTACCCGAGTGGCGATCCGCACATCGGGCACCTGAAGAACTACTCGCTGGGGGACGCGATCGCCCACTTTCACCGGCGCACGGGACACCGCGTGCTGCACCCGATGGGCTACGACTCGTTCGGGCTGCCGGCCGAGAACCACGCGATCAAGACCGGCGTCCATCCGCGCGACTCGACCGATGCCTCGATCGCCGATTTCCAGCGGGCGTTTCGCTCGTGGGGGATCTCGATCGACTGGTCACGGGAGATCGCCGCCCACGAGCCGACCTATTACCGCTGGACGCAGTGGATCTTCCTCCGGCTGCTCGAGCGCGGGCTGGCCTATCGCAAGGAAGCGGCGGTCAACTGGTGTCCCAACGACCAGACCGTGCTCGCCAACGAGCAGGTGATCGACGGCTGTTGCGAGCGCTGCGGTGCCGAGGTGGAGATCCGGCAGCTCGAGCAGTGGTTCTTCCGGATCACCGACTACGCCGACCGCCTGCTCGACGACCTGGACAGGATTCAATGGCCCGAGCACGTCAAGGCGATGCAACGCAACTGGATCGGCCGAAGCGCCGGTGCCGAGGTCACGTTCGCGTGCGAGGAGATCGGCGTGGACTACCCGGTGTTCACCACGCGCCCCGACACGCTGTTCGGGGCCACGTTCTTCGTTCTCGCCCCCGAGCACCCGGACGTGTTCCGTCTCGCCCAGGACACCGATTACGAGGACCAGGTCCACCAGTACGTCAACCGCACGGCGACCGAGTCTTTCGAGGCTCGGGGCGCGACCGACAAGCCGAAGACGGGCGTGCCGCTGGGCCGAACCGTCACCAACCCCGTGAACGGTGAGCAGATACCGATGTTCGTGGCCGACTACGTCCTGATGGAGTACGGGACCGGAGCCGTCATGGGCGTCCCAGCGCACGATCAGCGCGACTACGAGTTCGCGGTCACGTTCGATCTTCCGATCCGCCCGGTCGTGGCCCCGCGAGACGGCGAACTGCCGGAGGGAGAGGCATTCGTCGCCCACACGGCCGACGAGATCCTGATCAACTCGGGGGAGTTCACCGGTCTGAGTGCCACTGAAGGCGCCGAGGCGATCGTCGACTGGCTCGATCGCGAGGGCAAGGGACACGCTTCGGTCAGCTTCCGGCTCCGCGACTGGCTCATCTCCAGGCAGCGTTACTGGGGCTGCCCGATCCCGATCATCTACTGCGAGCGCTGCGGCATCGTCCCGGTGCCCGACAGCGATCTTCCGGTCGAGCTCCCAGATATCGACGACTACCAGCCCAAGGGCCTTTCGCCGCTGGCCGCCGCCGAGGACTGGGTCAACGTCAAATGCCCGCGGTGCCGCGGGCGCGCACGCCGCGAGACCGACACGATGGACACGTTCGTCGACTCCAGCTGGTACTTCCTGCGCTACTGCGACGCACGCAACGACCGGGCGGCGTGGGACCCGCGCGTGGTCGACTACTGGATGCCCGTCGACCAGTACATCGGTGGCGTCGAGCACGCGATCCTTCACCTCATGTACGCGCGCTTCTTCGTGAAGGTGTTCGCGGACATGGAGCTGCTCGACGTGCAGGAGCCGTTTCAGGCCCTGTTCACCCAGGGGATGATCCTGGGACCCGACGGCCACAAGATGTCGAAGTCGTACGGCAACGTGATCAGCCCGATGCCCATCGTCGACCACTACGGTGCCGATACCGCGCGCGCCTACATCCTGTTCATCGGCCCTCCGGAGCAGGACGCGGCCTGGTCCGACAAAGCACTCGAGGGTGTCCACCGGTTCCTGGCCCGGCTGTGGCGCTTGGGCCACGAGCTGGCCGGCACGGGGGAGGGCGCAGCGGCGCCGACGGATCCAACCGGGGACGATCTGACCTTGACCCGCAAGGCCAACTGGGCCATCGAGAAGGTGACCGACGACATGACCGGCCGGTTCACCTTCAACACCGCGATCTCCGCGGTCATGGAGCTGGTCAACGATCTCTACCGGTATCCCGAGGCCGACCACGAGGCGCGGCGCTTTGCCACCGCCACCGCGGCGTCCGTGCTCTTCCCGTTCGCGCCCCACGTCAGCGCGGAGGTCTACGAGATGCTCACCGGCGATCGGGTGTGGGAGGAGCCGTGGCCAGACGCGGACCCGGACATGCTCCAAGCGGAGACCTTCGAGCTCGTCTGCCAGGTGAACGGCAAGGTCCGTGACCGGATCAGCGCTCCGACCGGGGCCGCGCGCGAGGAGCTCGAACAGCTCTGCCTCCAGACCCGCGGGGTCCGCTCGCACCTCGACGGGCGGGAGATCGCCAAGGTCATCGTGGTGCCCGACAAGCTGGTCAACGTCGTCATCCGTTGACCAGTGCCCGGCCGCGCGAACGTCGCCGTCGTCGGTCCCGGCGAGGCGACGGCCGCTCAGGCGCAGGCGGCGGAGGCGGTGGGGCGAGGGTTGGCCGAGGCAGGTGCGATCCTCGTCTGCGGTGGTTTGGGCGGGGTGATGGCCGCGGCCTGCCGCGGGGCCGCCGGCGCGGGCGGTCTCACCGTCGGGATCCTGCCCGGCACCAACGCCGCCGACGCCAATCAGTGGGTCGGGGTCGCGCTACCGACCGGGCTCGGCGAACTCCGTAACGGGCTGATCGTAAGGGCGGTGCAAGCTGTGGTGGCCGTGGGCGGCGAATACGGGACCCTCTCGGAGATAGCGCTGGCGCTCAAGATCGGCGTCCCCGTGATCGGTATGAGCACGTGGCCGATCGATGGGATCGAGGTCGTCGATTCACCCCAGGCGGCGGTGGATCGAGCCCTGGCGATCGCGGCGCCCTGAATGCCCTCGAGGCCAGGGTGAAGGCCGGGCCGTGTGGGGCTTCCGCGGCCTCCTCACGGCGGCGGCAGCCCGGCCGGAGCGATCACCGCCGCCACGAACCTTGCGCGCGTCGTGCTCGCTCCCGGGGTGCGGGCCGAGATCACGATGCTTGCGTACAGGCGTCGGACGGCGCGTAGCAGGGCGACGCCCAGGCGGTTCAGATTCACCGCGATCCTCGCCGTCCGGCCTCCTGGCACCACGAGCAGGACCGTGCCGATCGTCACCATGTGGATCGCGGTACGCCGTCCGCTTGTGGGGGCGACGGCGACGCGGGTGGTCAGGGTGACCGAAGCCGTGCAGGCGCCGCCCGGCCCACAGCGCAGCGCGCGTCCGCTGCGCAGCACCACTCGACCCCCACGGAGGATCACCGACGCGCGTCCGGTCTTCGCCATACGGGCGAACGTGGGTGCGACCACGTGGATCGTCGCCGCGCCCATCGCCGCCGAGCCGTTGCTGTCGTCGACTGTCAGTGTGACCTTGTAAGCGCCCGGGGCCGCGTACGAGTGGCTTACCACAGGTCCGGTGGCACCCGTGCCGTCGCCGAAGCGCCACGTCCACGAGGTGATCGTCCCGTCGGGATCGACCGTGGCGCTCGCATTGAAGGCGATGGCCACCCGCTCCAGGACCGATCGGGTCGGCGCGGTGAAGGACACAGTCGGTCCCTGGAAGACGTAGATCGTCTGCTGCGCCGGTTGGCTCGTCACGCCGGCGCTCGTGACTGTCAAGGTCACCGTGTGGCTGCCCGACAAGCTGTAGGCGTGAGTCGCCGACGGCACCGACGTGAGCGTGGAGGCGCCGTCGCCGAAGTCCCAGGCGTAGCTCAGGGTCCCGCCGCTGGGATTGGACACCGAGGCCGTGAACGTCACCTCCTGTCCGACGTGCGCCGTCGACGAGCTCGCGTTGAACGTGGCTGACGGGCTCTCCGGGACCGCTGCGGAGGCCGGGTCCCAGAAGATCGCATACGCCGTGTGCGCACCCACGACCGGGCCTCCGTGGTAGGTGGCCGGAACGCTGGTCGCGCCGGAGCTGACACCGTCGTTGGCGGCTCCCGGGTGCTGTTCGCAGCCGTCGAAGCTCCGGTTGCTCCCGTCTTCGTTCGCGAACTCGTCCTGGACGTAGTAGTGGTCGGAGTTGATCACCTGGTTGTACTCGGTGCCCGCAGCGCCGTCGATGCCCGGACTGCCCCCGAGCGGCGTGCCGAAGGCGCCGCCGGGGTTGGCGCACTTGTCCGCGACCTCGAGGTCGCTCGAGTCGTACCACCCGGTGCCCAAGGGGTCGCTGATCGTCTCGTTGTGCTCGTGGCTCAGGAGGCTCAGCTCGCTGTCGGCGGCGAGGTCGCCGTTCGGAGCCTCGCCCGCCTCGCACCCGCTGACCCCGGCGTACGGCAGCACGGCGTACAGGGGCGCGCTCGCCGCCGTGCCGGAGTGAAAGCTCGCGTGGTAGGCACAGAAGCTCGTGTCGGCGCACAGATTGTTCGTCGACTGCGCGCCGCTGGACATGCACACGTCAACACCTGGGGGAAGGAGCACGAAGTAGATCGCGCTCAGGTCGCTCGGAAGGCCCTGGGCGTCGATCACCGAGCTGAGCTCCTGCTGGATCTGGGCGTCGGTCAGGCACCACGTGTACGGGGGATCGCCAGCCGGCACGCTGGTCGGGGCCAGGCAGCCGGCGGCGTTGCCGTGGGCCTGGTCGGGTGGGTAGGGGTCGCTGGGTGAGAAGACATCGCTGGCCGAGAAGTTGACCTTGTACTTCAGCGAGGTGTTGTCTGGATGCACTCGCGAGTCGCCGTACTGGGCGACGACCGAATAGACGTTGGTCGAGTTCCCGCTGTCGGCGGCGACGTCGGTCAGGAACTGAGTCACGAGATTCTCGTAGTCCTGAGTGAAGTGCTGGGCGACAGGCTCGGTCTGGGCCACCGGCGCTGGAAACGGTGGGCTGAGGATGCCCGGACTCAGACTGGGGGACAGTCCGGCCCGGGCGGCCGATGGGCGCGGCGCGATCCCGACCACTCGCCCGCCCGCAATCCGGGTCCGCACCGCCAGCGCTCCGGACGCATTCAGCCCGAAGAAGGCCAACGCGCATACGGCCGTGGCCCAGGCGACACGCCTGCGCCGGAAACCTGCGCCCCTGGGCGGTTCCGCCGCGATCATGGTCCTAGGCGGAGGCTGCGAAGCTCGCGCCCGTGCCGCCTCCGCACCGTCTCGAAGGGTATAGGAGTCAGCGGTCGGCGGTCAGGATTTTTGGGCCTCCTGACGCCGTCGACCCACCCACCTACACTCGCACTCCGTGCCGTCCTTCAAGCCCGCCTATCTGATCCACGGTGACGACCACGGCCGGATCGCCGAGCGGCGCGCCCGCCTGCGCGCGCTCGCCGAGGCCGAAAGCGGGGCCCAGGGGATCGAGCTGTTCGAGGGGGACGCCGCCGCGCCCGAGGCCGTCGCCAACGCTCTGAACGCGATGACCTTCGCGCTCGGCCGCCGGTTCATCCTGGTCGACGGGGTGGAGCGGTGGAAGGACAAGGAGCTCGACCCGCTCGAGAACGCGATGAGCGCTCTCCCACCGGACACGACGATCGCCTTCTTCGCGCGGGAGGACACGCGACTGAAGGCCCCGGGCCGGCTCCACGACGCTGTCCGGAACGCCGACGGCGATGTCAGTGCCCAGAACAACGTCAAGCCCTGGGAGCTCCCGAAGTGGGTCATGGCCCGCGCGCGCGAGCTGGGGCTCGAGCTCGAACCCGACTCGGCGCGCGCGCTCGTCCAGCAGGTCGGGGAGCGTCAGCAGCGGCTGCTCCGCGAGCTCGAGAAGCTGGCGATCTCGGCGGGCCCAGGCGCCCGTATCGACGCCGCTCAGATCGAGGAGCTGGCCGCACCGTCGGCCGAACGCCGTGCCTGGTCGTTGGCCGATGCGCTCGTGGGCGGCGATCCCGTCGACGCAGCCCGCCTGTATCTGATGCTGAGGTCGCAGGGGGAGCGCCTGCCCAGCCTGATCTACTGGATGGGCCAGCGGGTCCGGCTCGCCCACGATGTCGCGCAGGCGCTCGACGCGGGCGAGCCCCCGGCCCAGATCAAGCGCCGGCTGCGCATGCCCTCACGCGCCGCGGATCGGCTGATCGCCGACGCCGGTCGCAGCGGCTCCGAGCACCTCCGTCGCGCGATCGAGCAGATCGCCGACCTCGAGCTTGCCTCCCGCGGAGGTGGTCCTGGCAGCGCGAGCGAGGACACAGTCGCGCTGGCCGCGATCGGGCGAATCGCCGGCTGAGCCCGCAACACCGGCTCTACTAGAGCAGGTGGGCCACGATCAGCAGCGCGAACACGGCGCACACGAGCAGGACGACAGCCAGCGCGCGGTGTGGCCAGTCAGCCTCACGTTCCGCGCCCAGCCTGGCTCGGGTGGCGTTGCGCATGACGAGCGCTGCACCCCGAGAGGAGATCTCCTCGCTTCGCTCGAACGCGAGGCGCTCGCTGGCCTGGACCAGGGCCGCGTTCTCGGCGGACAACCGGTGGCATGACTCCACCGCCTCGTCGCGTTCCGCAATCGCGTGATCGAGCGCCTGCTGGGACTGGTCGAGCTCGGACATCGCCTGGCGAAGGGCGCGCTGGGCGTGGTCACGCTCCGAGACCGCCTGGTGCTGACCCCGGAGTTCCTCGTCGCGCGCGGCGAGCTCCCGCCGGGTGGCGGCGATCGCCCGGTCGCCAGCGGCCAGGGCCTGCTCGCGCGCGGCCAGGGCCGCATCGCGGGCGGCATTCGCCTCATCGAGGTTTGTCAGCGTGGCGTCCCGGCGGGCCAGTGCCGCGGCCGCCTCCACTCTCGCCGCCTCGAGTTCGCTCGCGGCCTGCTCGCCGGAAGCACGCGCGGCATCGACCTGGTGTCGCAGCGAATCGATCTCGCCCCGCAGCCGCTCGACCTCCTGCCGAGACGCGGAGAGCCGCTCGCGCAGCGCCGTGTCGGCCGCGGGCGTGGCCTCCCGCGCTCGCGTGGGCTCCCGCGCTCGCGCAGTCTCCCGCGCCCGCGCAGACTCTTGCTCCCGCGCAGCCTCCCGCTCCCGCCCCGCCGCCGCGCCACGCTCCGCCCCCCGTCCGCGGCCCCGGCCCGCCGGCTTGGACTTGAGCTCACCCGGCGCCGGCAGCGTGATCGTTATGTCCGAGGTCACGGCCAGCTCCGCCTCGACCACCTCGGCCTCGCCGTTCCAGGGAAACGCGGCCTGCCACGTGTCACCCTCCTCCGGCGCCCACGGCTTGTGCTCAAGGTCGGCCAAAGCGCGGAGCTGGCCGCTTTCGGTGAACAGCGTCAGGGTCGGGCGGACGAAGCGCCGGCCACGGACGCCGAACCAGCGGCCACTGAGCTCGAGCCGGTCATCGGCGCCCGGATGGAAGCGGTCAAGTTCGAACGAGACCGTGCTCGGAGCCCCCTCGAGCGGCAGCGCCTTCGCCATCAAGCCACCAACATACCCACGAACCGGGTTTTCGGCACCACTTTGCAACCTCGCTTGCGAGAAGTTGCGCCCAGGGACGCTACGCCCGTCGCAGCCGTGCGGCCCGCGACTTCTTGCGCGCGCCGGTATTGCGGTGGATCGCCCCGCGCTTGACGGCCTTGTCGATCGTCTGCAGCAGCACTCGGTGCTCGGCCTCGGCCGTCTCGCCGTCGCCCGAGGCCAGCGCGCTCTCGAGCCGGTGGAAGTAGGTCTTGATCTTGGACGTGTAGCGCCGGTTCTCGAGCCGCTCACGCTCGGCGCGCAGGATCCGCTTCTTCTGGGAGTGGATGTTGGCCATGACAGAGAAAAGCCGCGGCGGTTACGCCCCGGCGCGTCCGTACTATAGCGGCCCTTGGTGGAAACAGAGACCCTCGAACCCGAGCTATCGGGCGCGCCTCCGCCGCCAAGCCCGCCGCGCCGCCGGCTCTCGGTGAATACGGCGATCTTCGCGCTGGCCACCGCCGTGTCCCGGATCATGGGGCTCGGCCGGGAGATCATCGCCGCCTTCTTCTTCGGCACCACCGCGGCCGCGTCGGCGTTCACGATCGCCTCGCAGATCCCGAACCTGTTCAGCAACCTGTTCTCGCAGGCCGCGCTGTCCGCCGCCTTCGTGCCCGTGTTCACGGAGGCGCTCCAAAAGGGCCGCAAGGGCGACGCGATCCGCCTCGCCTCGACCCTGTTCTGGATCATCCTGATCGTTCTCGGCGCCATCACCGCGCTGTGGATGCTGGCCGCCGGGGTCGTGATCCCGCTGTTCACGGGGAGCTTCCATCCCTCGACCGTGGACCTGACGGCCGACCTCTCGCGCGTCCTCTTCCCGGTCGTGCTGCTGCTCAGCCTGACCGGCCTGCTGGTCGGGGTCCTCCAGTCCTACGACCAGTTCACGATCCCGGCCATCGCTCCCGCGGTCTGGAACGTGGTCATCCTCGTGGTCCTGATCGTGCTGCGGCCCCACTTCCACGGCCAGAACCAGCTCTACGCCTACGCGATCGCCTGGCTGGCCGCGACCCTGGTCCAGCTGCTGATGGTGTCCCTCGCGCTGAAGCGAATCGACTTCCGCTTCGCCTTCACGATCGACTGGCGCGATCCGCGCGTTCGCCATGTCCTGATCCTCTTCTTGCCCGTGACGATGAGCATCGGGATCGTGAACCTGGACATCTTTCTGAACGCCGGGCTGGGCACGCTCGTCTCGCCCGAGGCGCCACGCGCGATCGACAACGCCTTCCGCATCTACATGCTGCCGCAGGGCGTGTTCAGCGTCGCCGTCGCGACCGTGCTCTTCCCGACCCTGAGCCGGCTCGCCAACCGGGGCGACGCGAGCCGCATGCGCCGCACCCTCGGCAACGGCATGCGCCAGATCAACCTGCTCCTGATCCCTTCCGCCGCGATCATGATCGTCCTGGCCACCCCGATCGTCCGCCTCGTCTACCAGCGCGGCGCGTTCAACGCCCACTCCACCGATCTGGTCTCGACGGCCCTGTTCTGGTTCGCCTTCAGCCTGCCGTTCGCGGGCCTGAACCTGCTCCTGACCCGGACGTTCTTCGCCTTCCAGCGACCGTGGATCCCAACCAAGCTGGCGGCCATGAACATGGTCGTCGACGTGATCGTCAGCCTCGCCCTGTACAAGCCGCTCGGGATCGCCGGGCTCGTGATCGGCACGGCCGTGGCTAACATGGTCATGACCTGGCTTCAGCTGCGGCGTCTGCGGACCGGGTTCAACGGTCGGCTCGAGGGAGGGCAGACGCTGATGATCACAGTCCGGATCCTCATCGCCACCCTGCTGATGGCCGCGCTCGCCCGGGCCCTGTGGGTTCTCCTCGACCGGCTGCTGGGCACCTCGTTCCCGGCCCAGCTCATCTCGGTCGGCTTCTCGATCACCGCCGCCTGCGTCCTCTACGCCTGGATCGTCCTGGCCATGCGCATCCCTGAGGCGCGGCAGATCCAGACCCTCGTCATGCAGCGGCTGGGGCGGGCGCCGGCCGGTTGACTTTCCCTCGCCGCGGGGTTAGATTGCCGCCGCCCGGGATTGGGGCGCACAGCACATAGGGGAGTTGGGGCAGATCCGCGACAGTGAACGAAGCGAGCAGCTGATCCGGCGTTTGCGTGGTCGGAGCGCACCGGTAAGCGTCTTGCGGCGGCCTGGGAGCGTTCGTCGCATTACAGGTGCCACCCTCGCGACGACGCTCGTGGCGGGGTTAACAATTGGTTGCGTCGTGCTTGGGTGGTTCTCTGCACCAAGAAGCGCTGCGCAGACGACTATCGCGACTCGGGCGGCGAATGGTGAGCGGCGAGAGTTGAGGTCCGCCACGACTCACCGAGCTGGCGCGGCCCCTCATTCGCGGTCAGTGCGCGCTGGCGGGGGTGACCTGGTCCGTCTGCCTGGAGAGATGATTCCGGCACTGGCGTCTGCGGTAGCGCGCGGGAAGCTCCGTCCGACGCGGGTTACCCGGGCCGAGCTAGCCCAGCGGCTGACGCTGACGCTGACGCTCCGGCGCTCTGACCAGGCCGGATTTGAGCGATTCCTGGCGGCAGCCACAAACCCGCGCTCGCCCGAGTATCGGCACTACCTCAGCCAGCCGCAGTTGGCCGAGCGGTTCGGGCCGAGCCGGCGTGCCTATGACGAGCTCGAGCGATGGCTCAAAGACCAGCGGTTGACGGTCCTGTCTGGTTCGGCGAACAGACTCACCCTTACCGTGAGCGGAACGGTTGCGCAAGTTAGGCGATCGTTCGGCGTCACGATCAGGCGCTACCAGCTGGGCGGTCGCTCTGTCTATGCAAACGCGAGCGCGCCGGCAGTGCCTGGCTACCTCGCCGGCAAGATTCAGGCGATCTCGGGGCTGTCGAATCTGGCGCAGCCGAGCGCCGGACCCGCCGGCCAGTCATTTGTCGGGGCTCACGGGCCAGGCAAGGTACAAGTAAATTGCACGAATGGCAACTGCACTATCACGATTACAATCAACGGAAAGTCCTACACTTTCAACGTTAACCTTCCGTCAGCTCAGTTTTGCGTCGGGTTCCTCGTATCGACAGGCATAGCACTTGCAAGGACCGGCGCGGCAGTTGCGATTCCCTGGGCGCTTGGATTGGGGCTCATCAACTGTCTCGCGATCGAGTCTGGCGTTTATAACTACGTCAACGTCAACTTCACGATCGGCCATACTTCGGCACTCCCTAAGGCAGCGGCGGCCGGAGATCCTCAGCAAAAGATCGGCCTCCTCGAGTTTGACACATTTCACCAGTCCGATGTAGCCAATTGGCTGTCGATGTTGCAACTAGACCCGTCACAGCTGAGCCGCCTCAGCGAGGTGCCGGTCGACGGTGGTCTGGCATCTCCGGGGCCTGGCGAGGGCGAGGTTCTACTCGACATCGATGCCTCGCTACTCCTCACATTGCGCTCGCAGGCGAACGTGGTCGTCTATGACGCGCCGGCGTCCGCGAATTTCGCTTCCGTCTTCAATGCGATGATCAATGATGGTGACACGGTGATCTCCAACTCATGGGCACAGTGCGAAGATGAGACCCCACTGGCGGACGCGCAAGCGATCGATTCGGTCCTGGCGCAAGCTGCGGCAAGCGGCGTTAGCGTTCTCAACGGTACTGGTGATAGCGGATCGACGTGCCTCGATGGTGCGCAGAACACGGCCGCCGTTCCGGCAGACTCTCCCAATGCAACCGCGGTCGGCGGGAGTACCTATGTACCCGGTCTGAACTCGACCTATGGCGTGGAGGGATGGTGGGACGGCACCAGCGACACGCCGGCGTCGGGCCAGGGTGGTTTCGGCGTTTCGAGCTACTTCGCTCGCCCTGCGTATCAGAACGGCCTAACGAGCGCGTCCGGCCGATCGATACCGGATGTGGTGGGTGTGGCCGACCCCCTCGAAGGAATGCAGATTTGCCAGGCCGACGGCGGAGGATGTCCGGATGGTTTGGACAACGGCGGGACCAGCCTTGCCGCTCCGGAATGGGCGTCAATTATCGCGGATCTCAACACCCAGCTTGGCCACGACATCGGAAATGTGAACGCCGCGCTTTATCCGCTTGGGGACACGCCGGCCTTTCAGAATGCGTCTGCCATGGGGAGCGACTTTGCCCATGTGGGTCTTGGCGACGCTAACTACCTACAGCTTCTGGGCGAGCTGGGAAACTACGTGCCAGGCCCTGTCAGCGGTTCAGGATCTGAGGTGATAGCCGTTGGCACGAACAGCCAGCAGGATGCGGTTCCTGCCGACGGCGCTACTCAAGGAGAGGTGCGCGTCGTACTTCTCGACGCCGACGGATTCCCCGTCAAAGGACAGAGTGTCACGCTCACTGCCCCAGGGTGCCCAAGTGCGACGATTGCGAGTGCCAGCGGCCAGTCTGACGACAGCGGGGCGGTCGGCTTCACCGTGACCGACACTACCTCAGAGACATGCACTTTTACCGCCAAGGACACGTCCGACGACACGACGCTGACCGCCCAGCCGACGCTATCGTTCGTCCCACCGGTCGCCACGGGTGCCCAGATCTCCGCTAATCCCGCGACGGTTAACGACGATGGGATGGCGATGGTCACCATCAACGTCTACCTCGAGAACGCTCTCGGCCAGCCGGCGTCGGGCAAGACCGTGTCGCTGTCGAGCAGCTCGACGAACGCGACGATCACTCCCAACTCGATGCAGGCCGCGACTGGCTCCAACGGCGTGGCGACATTCACCGCGACCGACAGCACGCAGGAGACGGTGTCGTTCACCGCCACGGACGTGACCGATGGAAACCTCCCCGTGCCAGGCTCCGCGACGGTCAATTTCCAGCCAACCAGCTCAACGCCGTGCGCGGACGCAGCACCAACGCCGATCATGGGCTACTCGGTGTCGCAGTGGGGCACCGGGTTGACGTTCAACTCGTCGAGTTTGACCGGCGAAGACGGCGGGTCCTTCACATTTGGGGCCTGCTCGTCGGCAGACATCGCGTTCGATTCCGCCGGTCACGCCTATCTCGGCGATTGGGTCAACGGCGCGATCTACGACCTGGGGACGGGAGGGGGAGCGGCGGGCTCATCGAACGCGCTGCCAGACACCTCGTTCGCTCCCGGTGGGTCTTCGGCGAACGGGCCGCAACTGGGTGGCATCGCGTTTGGGAAGAACGGCGAGCTGTACGCCGGCGTGGCCGCGACGAACGGAGAGTCGAGCGCGCCGGAGCTGGTGCAGCTCGATCCTTCGTCGGGGGCGCTCGAGCGCACGATCGTCACGAGCGCGGACGGGTTGTTGCCGTGCCCTTACTACATCGCGGTGGATCCTCTCAGCGGCGATGTGTTCGCCACCGACGAGTGCACCGGCTTTGACGCATCGAACGAGCTGACGCGGATCTCGAACCCTGGGAGCTCGAGCCCGACGGTCAGTAACTATGCCGACCTGGGTACCTTGGGAGACGGGCTCGCGTTTGCGCCGGACGGCACGATCTATGTCGCCGCGAATGGGAACGACACGATCGAGTCCGTCGGCGCGACGAACACGACGCCGACTGTAGCGACGGTCGCAACCCTGTCCGCGGCGCCGGTCGACGTGGCGATCGCGTCGGTCGACGGGAGCGGTCACGCCACCGCGCTGTACGCGCTCGATACCGCCGGGAACGTGTATCGCATCGACCTCACCCAGACCCCGGCGGTGGTCACGACGATCGCCAGCGGCGGTGGCGTCTTCCAGAGCGCCGCCGCCGGCCCTGACGGCTGCCTCTACGCCGTCGATCTCGACAACGTGCTGAAGGTCGGCGGCGCGTGCTCGGGGACACCGGCTCCCGCGATCGACCTGACGCCGACGAGCGACCTATCCGCGCCGCCGACCGGCTCAGGCGTCACGTTCACAGCGACATTCAGCAACGTGTCACCCCCGTCCGGAACTCCGATCGAGCTCGTCATCACCGGCGCGAACCCTCAGGTCAAGCTGGTCGACTCCGACGCCAGCGGCAGCGCCGCCTTCAGCTACTCGGGCGTGTTCGCGGGGACGGACACCGTTGTCGCAACGGCGAATGTCAACGGCAACCAGATCACCTCCGCGCCGATCGCGTTCCGCTGGGTCGCCGGAAAGGACACGAGCTCCTTGTCCCTCAACGGAAGCCAGGAGAGCGGGTTGAGCGGCCAGTCCGTCAAGCTCCTCGCCAACCTCACCGATGTCACGACCGAGCCTGTCTCGCCGATCGCCGGCGCGCCTGTAATGATCTCGCTCGGCGGCCAGAGCTGCACGGCCACCACCGACAGTTCGGGCAACGCCTCGTGCTCGATCACCCCGAGCGGCGCACAAGGCCTCGAGGCCGTGTCCGCGAGCTACGCCGGCGACAGCACCCACACCCCGAGCACGGCCACAAACGTGTTCGAACTCGGTGGCGTGGGGCTTGCCCCACCGGCGCCCGGTCCTGGTCCGGGGCCGGGACTGGGCGTGGGCTCCGTGCCCGCCAACACCGGCCTCCCCGCGGTCACTGGCACGCCCAAGGCCGGCAATACGCTCACCTGCTCGCCCGGCACCTGGACCGGCAGCCCGACGGCATATGCCTACCAGTGGAACCGCTACGGCACCCCGCTCGCCGGGGTTACGCGCAACACCTACAGACTGGGCACGCTCGACGAGGGCTCGACGCTGACCTGCAGGGTGATCGCGTCCAACGCGTTCGGGCAGGGCGCACCCGCGACCAGCAAGGCGGTGTCGGTCGTCCTCCCGCACGTGGCCGGGTGTCCGAGAGCGACCGGAAGGGTGTCGGGCGTCAAGCTCGGGCTGGTATCGCTCGGTATGACTCGCAAGCAGGCCCGACACGCGTACACGCACAGCTCGACCCGAGGCAAGCGCTACGAGGACTTCTTCTGTCTGACGCCGATCGGCGTGCGTGTCGGGTATGCGTCTCCGAAGCTCCTGCGCCTCCTGCCACCCGGCCAGCGCAAGCGCCTGGCGGGCCGCGTCGTGTGGATCTCCACGTCGAACCCGTACTTCGCGATCAAGGGGATCCGCCAAGGGTCCGCCCTCGCCGCCACCGAGGCCAAGATCCACGGAGGCAACCTGTTCCACGTCGGCCTGAACTTCTGGTATCTGGCGCCCGCGGGCACCGTAACCGCGGTCTTCAAGGTCCGCGCCGGCGTGGTCGAGGAGATCGGAATCGCCGAAAAGGGCTTGACCAGGACGAAGAAGTCCCGGCTGAGCTTCATCACGAGCTTCTCGTAAGCCGACCCTTAGCCGTGGCGCTCGAGGTGCCTACCTGATGGGTCGCCGGGCCCTAAGCTTGCCCGGCCGATGAGCTTCTACAACCGCCACTTCTCCGACTGCCAGACCGAGCGGGCGTTCCTGAGCGCGGTCGGGTTCACCACGGCGTTCGCCACTGCCCGCGGGATCACCCACGCCATAAAAGCCGGGGTAGGCCCGTTTCGCAACATCTCGGCCGGCGGCCGCCACATCCACCACTCGACGTTCGGGATCTTCGGCCTGCTGGGAGTCGGCTACGTGTGGACGTATCGCTGGGCCCTCGGCCCCGGCACCGGACATCGGTGGCCATCGCGAGTATCAGCCAGCCTCTACGGCGTAGCCGCGGCCCTGACCCTGGACGAGTTCGCGCTGTGGCTCGACCTCCACGACGATTACTGGGACAAGCAGGGCCGCAAGTCGATCGATGCCGTGGCCCTGTTCGGCGGCGTGCTGGTGATCGGGGTGACCGGGCGCACGGCGCTGAAGGAACTGGGCCTCCTGCCCCGGTGGCTGGCCGATCGCGTCGAAGACGCCCCCGATCACTCCTCGCACGGCCTCGAGCACGCTCCCAACCACGCCGCGGATGCCCCCGCCTACGCCGCGGATGCCCCGGCCCACGCCTCGGACGCCCCCGACCGCCTCCCCGACCCCCCGTCCTAGGTCGAGTTGCTTCGCGCCTTGAGCTAGGCAAGGATCCTGCCGATGACGGTCTGTGGGGCATACGTCCCGGATGGACCACGCAGTCGTACCCCAATTTCATGTCTGTGTCACCCAATGCTCGCGCTGGAGACGACCCACCCCTGCCCGCGGTCGGGCCGCTCGACGCCGTGGTTCTGGCCCCCACGGCGATCACGCCGCAGGCCTTCCTGAACGACGCCGTCGCTCAACTGGCCGCTCTGCTGGAGGTCGAGGCGTGCTCCGTCCTGCTCGCCGAGGCCGGCAAGCTGCGAGCCGTGGCCACCATCGGGCTGCCCGATGGCTACGTCGCCCAGATCAACGCGCCCGTCCCCGAGGGCTTCAGCTCCTGCTGGTCGATCCCGCTGACCCTGCCCGAAGGGCGGACCCTCGGCCGCTTCCTGGCCTACACACGCGAGCCCGGGGAGGCCGACGACAGCACGCTCGAGCTGGCCACCGCGTTCGGATCGGTGATCGCGCTGGCCGTCGATCGGCTCACCCGGCAGTGGGGCCTGGCCGCGCGCTACCAGGCCGTCGTCGTGGCCTTGACCTCGGCGCTCGACACCCGTGACGACTACACCGGCTCGCGCTCGGCCGAGGCTTCGAGCCTCACCCTCCGGGTCGGCCGGCGGCTGGGGCTGGAGGCCGAGGAGCTCGAGGTGCTCTCCCAGGTCGCGGTGCTGCACGACATCGGCAAGCTCGCGATCCCGAGCCACGTGCTGCGCAAGCCCGGGCCGCTCGACTCCGATGAGCGTGCCCTGATCCGCGAGCATCCGGTCATCGGCGAGCGGATCCTCGGCACGGTCCAGGGGTTGAGCGAGGTTGCCCGCGCGATTCGCCACGAGCACGAGCGCTGGGACGGGCGGGGCTACCCGGACGGCCTGGCCGGAGACCAGATCCCGATGGCCAGCCGGATCGTGTTTGCCTGCGACACCTGGCACGCCATGACCTCGGACCGTCCCTACCGGCCGGGCATGGCTCCGGCGGCCGCCCTCCAGGAGGTCCGCGACGGAGCCGGCACGCAGTTCGATCCCCGCGTCGCCCAGGCTCTGCTCGAGATCCTCGGGGACTACGAGCCGACCGTCATCTTCTCTCCCAGTGAGTCGCGCGACCGCGAGCTCTCGCGTCAGCTCGCCGACCTCGCCACGGACATCGGCGCCGAGGATCTGTTCGTCTTCCACAAGGTCTCGGGCCAGCTGTTCTCACACCTCCAGGGGGCGGGCCAGGGCGCCGGATGGGCGGGGAACATCGAGCTCGATTCGGCCAGCGAGCAGCACTTCCAGGACGCGGTCGCCGGCGGCTCCGCGACCGTGGTGGCGCTCGACCGGACCGAGCGGATCGTCGGCCCCTACTACGCCCGCTCGGCGGTCCTGGTGCCCTGCGGCGATGACACCATGGTCGTATTCGGCTCCTCCACCGCGTCGCTCGCCGCCGTCGACACGCAGCAGGCGACGACGGCCGCCGAGCAGGCCCGCGCGCTCGTGATCGACGTGTCACCGGCCAAGCGCCTGGCCGACGAGCTGGAGATCCTGAGCGCCGTGCGCGAGGTCATGGGCGTGACCGGCAACTCGATGTCCGACGCTCTGGGCGCGATCGCCTATCGGGCCCGGATCGCCCTCTCGGCCGAGTTCGCCGCGGTGGCCACGATCGCCTCGGGCGAGGTGGATCCGGCGATCGGCGTCAGCGCCGGGCGCTGGCAGCCACGCGACAGCGACGCGGCGGCTCGGGCGCTGGCCCAGTTCGCGACCCGCACGACGGAGCTCCCGCTGCTGTACCAGGACGTCAGCGACATGCCCGATCCGCCCGAGGGCTTCGCCCAGGCCGACGGCGTCTCGTCGATCTACGTCCTGCCCATCGGCCAGGACCCCGATGCCCTGATGTTCGTCGTCCACGCCGATCCCGGCCTGCGCGGCTTCACCGCCCTCTGCCAGCGCGTGGCCCACGGCATGTCGGACGCCGCCGAGTTGGTCGTGCGCCGGACGATCGCCCAGGAGCGCCTCCAGGAGGAGAACGCCCGCCTGGCCCAGGTGATCCGGACCGACGCGCTTACCGGCGTGGCCAGCCGCACGGCCTGGGAGGGCGCCCTGTACGCCGAGGAGCTTCACCGCGGGCGCAGCGGATCGCCGGTCTCGGTCGTGATCGTCGACATCGACGAGCTCAAGCGGATCAACGACGAGATCGGCCACGCCGCCGGCGACGAGCTGCTGCGCCGCTCCGCGGCGCTGTTGTCCGACTCGGTCCGCGCCACCGACCTGGTCGCTCGGATCGGCGGCGACGAGTTCGGCGTCCTGCTGCGCTACACCAACGCCGAACAGGCCCAGATCTGGTGCTCGCGCCTCGAGGACCGGGTTCGCGAGAGCGAGGGCAACTCGCTGAGCTTCTCGGTCGGCTTCGCCTCGGTCCCGCCCCACGAGACGCTCTCCGAGGCGGTCCACGACGCCGACCGGCGTATGTACATGCGCAAGCGGCTCGGCCGCCGCTCGCCGCCGCGCTGAGCGCCGTGGCTACAGCGCGTCCAGGGTTTGGATCGCGTCGATATCAGCCAGATCGAGGTTCGAGCCGCGCCGCCGTTTCAGGTCGATGAGCGTCGAGCGGTTCATCACCTGGATGGTCATGCCTTCGAGCTCGTATACCTCAGCCCGCTCCACCAGCTCCGACCATTCGGGCAGACCGGGGAGTCGTTGGACGAGGTCGACCTGGCCCAATGACGTGAGAACGGTTGCGTTCGAACCCTTCTGCATGCCCCACCGCTCGCGCGGGCCGAAAGGGCGCTCGGGGTTCAGCTTGAGCACAGCGTCGATCGACACTAGCCACTCCATCACGCGGTCAAGGTTCTCTGGATCTCGGGCGACCACGATGTCAAGGTCCTCAGAGTTCCGAACATACCCGTAGAACGTCATCGCCAGCGCGCCGAATAGCACGTAATCCACCGAATGGCTGTGGAGCCCGCGGAGCAGCCCCCGCAGGTCCACGACCGGCTGCGTCATCGCACCCGCTTGGCGGAGGATCGGATCCAGGCGGCGTCGCGCGACAGCCGCTCGAACAGCGCGACCCGTTCCTCGACGCTCATGGCCTTTTGCCGCCGCATCATGAGGAGCCGCGACTCGTCCTTTGGCAGCGGCTCTTTAGGCGGCAGGTCGCTACGGGTGGATGACCGGTCCGTTGCCATGCGGGGATTGTGGCAGCGCGCTCACCCGCCCAAACCACCCCAGCGGCAAATACCCTTGAACCAGATGGCCGACCAGGCTCACATCCGCAACTTCTCGATCATCGCCCACATCGACCACGGCAAGTCGACCCTGGCCGATCGGATCCTCGAGCTGACCCACACCGTCGATCCCCGGCTGATGCGCG
Organism: uncultured Solirubrobacterales bacterium; assembly: GCA_963704385.1. GTDB lineage: Bacteria > Actinomycetota > Thermoleophilia > Solirubrobacterales > Solirubrobacteraceae > Palsa-465. The sequence goes on along the minus strand of OY969904.1, from coordinate 63,596 downwards.
CCCAGCTGCTGGACTCGATGGAGCTCGAGCGCGAGCGCGGGATCACGATCAAGGCCCAGGCCGTGCGCGTGTTCTATGAGTCCCCGCGCGACGGCCAGACCTACCAGCTGCACCTGATCGACACGCCCGGGCACGTCGACTTCACCTACGAGGTCTCCCGCTCGTTGGCCGCCTGCGAGGGCGCGCTGCTGGTCGTCGACGCCTCCCAGGGGGTCGAGGCCCAGACCGTGGCCAACACGTATCTGGCCATCGACGCCGGCCTCGAGCTGATCCCGTGCCTGAACAAGGTCGACTTGCCCGGGGCCGAGCCCGATCGGGTGGCCGGCGAGGTGGGCGAGCTCCTCGGTGAGCCGCCGGACAGCGTCCGGCGGATCAGCGCCAAGACCGGCGAGGGCGTGACCGACGTGCTCGACGAGCTGATCGCTCGGGTCCCGCCCCCCAACGGAGACCCCGACGGCCCGCCGCGGGCCCTGATCTTCGACTCCGAGTTCGACCAGTACCGCGGCGTGATCGCCTACATCCGGGTGGTCGACGGAACCTTCACCAAGGGCGAGGCGATCCGGGCCATGCAGACCGGGACCGAGGCCGAGATCGACGACATCGGCTTCTTCACGCCGGCCATGTCCCCGGCCGGGGCGCTGCACGCGGGCGAGGTCGGGTACCTGATCACCGGCATCAAGGACGTCACATGGCTGCGCGTCGGCGACACGCTGACCACCCGCGCCGGACACAAGGCGGCGGCCACCGAGCCGCTGCCCGGCTACCGAGAGGTCAAGCCGATGGTCTTCTGCGGCCTGTTCCCGATCGACTCCGACGACTACCCCGACCTGCGCGACGCGCTCGAGAAGCTCTCCCTGAACGACGCCGCCCTCTCGTGGGAGCCCGAGACGTCCGACGCCCTGGGCTTCGGCTTCCGGTGCGGCTTCCTCGGGCTGCTGCACATGGACATCGTCCGTGAGCGCCTGGAGCGCGAGTACGACCTCGAGCTGCTGGCCACGATGCCCAGCGTCGAGTACGAGGTGACGCTCACCGACGGGGCCACGATCCCGGTCCACTCGCCCAACGACATGCCCGACCCGGCCCGCGTGGCCGCCGTGCGCGAGCCCTACATCCGCGCCTCGATCCTCACCCCCAAGGAGTTCGTGGGGCCGATCATCGAGCTCTGCCAGGAGCGCCGCGGAGAGAACCCCGGGATGCACTATCTGTCCTCCGAGCGCCTGGTAATGACCTACGACCTGCCCCTGGCCGAGATCGTCCTCGACTTCTTCGACCAGCTCAAGTCGCGCACCCGCGGCTACGCCTCGCTGGACTACGAGCTGATCGGACTGCGCGAGTCCGACCTGGTCAAGCTCGACATCATGCTCGCTGGCGAGCCGATCGACGCCCTGTCGATGCTCGTGCACCGCTCCAAGGCCTACGAGGCCGGCCGGACCCTGGCCGAGAAGCTCCGCCAGACGATCCCGCGCCAGCAATACGACGTCCCGATCCAGGCCGCGATCGGCTCCCGAATCGTCGCCCGCGAGACGATCAAGGCCTACCGCAAGGACGTGACCGCCAAGTGCTACGGCGGCGACATCACCCGCAAGCGCAAGCTGCTGGAGCAGCAGAAGCGCGGCAAGCAGCGGATGAAGCAGGTCGGCCGGATCGAGATCCCCCAGGAGGCGTTCCTGTCCGTGCTCGAATTGGGTCCACCCGCCCCGAAGGGTTGAGCCCTCAGCGGGCCAGGCTCGTGAAGCTCAGCCCGATCCGGGCGCCGGCGCAGCCGTCCTGGTTGTACGGCTGATCGATCATCTCGACCTGGGGCATCTCCGCCGGCGCGAAGCCGAGCCTCGACATGCTCGCCGTCTGGTGGGCCGCCAGCCGGATCGGGTAGGGGCCCGAGAACTGGGCTACCGCGAAGTCGGCCGCCGAGCACGTCCCCGGGGCCGGACGTTCGGCGGCCAGGCCGACCGTTCGCAGCGCGACGGCGATGTTCGTGATCGATACCGCGCGGCCGTTCGGGTTGGTCAGCAGGAGGTCGACCGGCTGCGCCATCCCTGGGAACAGCGCCTGCTCGACGTCCCCGTGAACGGAGATCCCCGCGCTGCGCACCACGATCAGCGTGACCCGGAATGTGCGCCGCATGCGGCCTCTCGAGGCCTGGATCCTCAGCGTGTAGCGCCCGACTCGCGTCGAGCCGGTGGTGGTGATGGTCAGCGCGGCCCGGCAGGCCCGGCGCTGCGTGGCCCGCCGCGCCGAGCGCGGACACCCCCTCGGGCCGAGCCGGAGCGCAACCCGTGAGAACCGTCTCCGCGCGCCCCGCGGGGCCCCGAGCACGCGCAGCCGCACCCGGCCCGTGAAGCGTTTGGCCGGCCTCATGGTCACCATGTAGATGACGCGCTGACCCGGGACGACCCTCGTCTGCCGGGGCGTCACCTTGAGCGAGAAGGGGGGCGGCCGATGGACGGTCCGAATGGCCAGGGCGGCGCTGACCAGGGCCAGCGCCAGAAGCGGCACGAGGGCCGCCGCCGCCAGCCTCCGCGGCGGAAAGGTGCGAATCGTTCTGTTCACCGAGCGTCCCATGGGATCTGGGGCGCGGTGCTCGCGCGCGCAGGATCAATCCCGCCGCGGTTCGGCCCCGAATGTCTTCGTCGCGTCAGCGCGCGGACCGGAGCCCCCTGACCGGCCCTGGACGCATGACCTACGTCCCGGCCTGGGCTGGGACAACATTCATGCTAACATGCATGCATGCGCACGACAGTCGAGCTCTCGGACCAGACCTACCGAGCCTTGCGAGAGGAGGCCATCCGACGAGGCGTGCGCGGCTTCTCGCCGATCGTCGAGGACGCACTCGTCGCCTACCTCGCCAACGCGCCGGAGCGGCAGCGTCTCGCCGCCGCCATCGCTGCCGCCGAAGGGGCCTGGAGCGACCGGGACGTACGCGAGCTCGAGTCCGCGCGTGCCGAGGTGTGGTCGACATGGCAGACCGACCGGTTCTCGACACCGACGTCCTGATCGACTATCTGCGGGGCGACGGCCCCGGCGCGGCGTTGGTGCGCTCGCTGCGGGGCGCACTCGCCTACCGCGTGAGCGTCATTGCCGCCTTCGAACTCGCGCTCGAGTGCTCGTACGCGCGAGACCCCACGCCTGTTCACGCCCTGCTCGCTGTCGAGTGCCTCCACCTCGACCGCCGCAGCGCGCTGCGCGCCGGCGCTTTGCTCCGGGAGCTGCGCGAGCACGGTCGGGGCCTAGACGTTCGCGATGCCCTCCAGGCCGGCATCTGCCTGGAGGCCGGCGCGACCCTTGTCACGCGCAACCTGGGTCACTTCACCCGCGTCCCGGGCCTCCGCGTGCTCGCGCCACACCAGGTGTCATGACCCTCGCCGCTACACGCCAACGGCCGCTCGCCCAAAGCGCGCCCGCGCCTGGGCGCGGCCGATCGGCTCGCGGCCCCAGTCGGCGGCCTCGGCGAACTCGACCAGCTCCTCGAAGTGCTCGCAGAACGGCGCCGACTGGATCCCCAGCGGGTCTAGCAGCTCGCGCGCCTTGCGGTCGTCGAATCGCAGCGCCAGCGAGAAGTAGGGGAAGTACACCGCGCTTCGCTGGAGCCGGCTCCGGACCTTCGGCTTGCTACGTCGCAGCAGCAGCGGATGCACGAATGCGCGGTAGATGCGGGGAGGCACCAACCGAGCCTCGCGGCGGCCGAACCGCCGCGAGGCCAGTCGCGACAGTTCCCCGAGCGTCGTCGCGTGTCTGCCGCCGACGACGTGGAATGTGCGCCCCCGCGCGGCCGGCGAGGCGGACAGCGCAACGATGGCGTCGGCCAGATGATCGACCGTCACCACGTCGACGACCGCCCTCCGCCGGCCCGGGATGATCCGGAGCGTCCCGGCGGCATACGCGCGTAGGGGGCCGTAGAGCACGTTGAAGGACGACGTCCACCCGGTTCCGCGCTCGCCCACGACGATGCTCGGCCTGATCACCGTCACCGGCAACCGGTCGCGATCGCCAGCCACCAGCTGCTCGGCCTCGTACTTCGACTGTTCGTAGGCGTTGCGGAAGCCCTGGCTCGCGTCGAGCTCGCCCTCCAGCGCCACACCTCCCCGGTCGCCGGCCACAAACGCGGTCGATATGTGCGTCAGCCGTCGCAACCCGGTGCCGCGCACCGTGCAGGCCTTCGCCAATGCGAGCAACCGGCGTGTGCCCTCTACGTTGATAGCGCGCGACTCTGCCAGCGGCAGGTCGAATGCGACCGACGCGGCGCCGTGGATGATCTCGTCCACGTCCGCGGCGATCCGCTCCCGCTGCTCGAGATCGAGCCCTAGCCACGGGAGCGTGAGATCGCCCGCCACCGCCTCGACCCGATCTGCGTAGTACCGGGAGTCCTCAAACAGCGACCCCAGAACCGAGTCAAGTCGCGCATCGGCCTCGTCCTGCGTGTCGGCCCGAACCAGCGCGAGGACCCGCTCGTCAGTGCCCTCCAGCAACCGCGCGAGCACGGCCATCCCGACGAAGCCGGTCGCACCCGTCAGCAGGATCCCGCCCTCCTCGGACGACCGAGGTGTCCTGAGCAAACCTCTCGACATAGCGCCTCCCTTTGGCGATCAGGCCCCCCAGGGTTGCACATCCGACCCTGCCGACGTATGGCCAAACGGAGAACATCCGGTCAGAGGATTTCGACGGGGGGCTGAAGGGCAGTTAGGACAAGACCTCGACCCGTACCTCGAGCGACCGGTAAGTCTCGACCGCACGCCGGTCGCGCGTGGCGAGGGTGACCCCGTGCTCCCTGGCCGTTGCGCCGACGAGCGCGTCGTAGACAGCCCCACCCGCGACTCCGGCGGCGTATAGCTCGTCGAGCAGCGCCGCCGCGGCCTTCGCGCCGAGGAATCTGCTGTGGGGGAAGTTCGCGGCCAGCAGCCGGGCGACCGTCTGTGGCGTCCGACGCGCTGGGGGTGGAAGCCGGGTGAGGACCGAGTAGGTCTCGAACGCCGCGTGTCCCGCGAGCCCGAGCCGGCGGTCGCCCACCGCGCGCAACGTCTCCGTGTGGTGTACGTGATCGACGGCGATCAGCGCTACCGCGACGCTTGTATCAACGAGCAGCTCGGGTCCGCTAGCGCTGACCGGCATCCCGTAGCGCCCGCACAGAATCGTCGTCGATCTGAGCGCCCGCGGCGGGGATGAACAGACGCCCGCCGTGCTCCTCGACGGACTCCTCGGCCACCGGCTCGACTCGCAGCCCGGCCCCCTCGGCGAACACCTCGACCTCCCCCGGCCGCAAGCCCAGGTGATCGCGGAGTGCCTTCGGGATCACCAATCTCCCTGCCTTGTCGATGGTTGCACGCATGCCTAAAGAATACCATTTAGTTGCCACGGTCCTCACGCGTCATGGTGTTGGGGGAGCGTCTCCGGCGCCATCACGACGACACCGTGATCGTCAGTGTGTAAGGACCAAATGTCAGGGTGGACGTCTTTGTGCTGGCGCCCTGGTGTGAGGCGGTCAGCGTGTTGGGGCTCGAGCTTGAGGCGCCGGCGGCGATCGTCGCGCTGCCGGTGTCGTGACCGGTCTCGGTGATGGTCGAGGCCTGGGTCGAGCTGTAGGTGACCTGAGCCCCACTGGAGTTCACGAAGGTGGCATAGAAGACGACGGAGCCGCTGTTGCCGACGCCGGTGACAGCGCAGGTGTAGCTGGTGCTGACCGCTCCGCAGGAAATCGAGGGCGAACCGGTGCTGCCTGGGGCGAGGGCGATCCCCAGCCCGGCGGGTGCGGCGGTGATGGTCTCCTGCTGGGTGCCGCTGGTCAGGCCCGCCTTGGCGCCGGTGATGACCGGGGATCCGGTGTTCTGGTCTCCGTAGTAGAAGGTCGCGGACGACTGGCCCGACGGGATGCTCACCGAGGTCACGGCGGCGCCGAACTGGGAGGTGGCGAAGAGGCCCGTGCCGGAGCTCGACGAGAGGCTGACGGTCTCTGCTGAGGTGGTCGCGTTGCCATACTGATCCTGCTCCTGGACCGTGACCGGTCCGAGGTTGGCCGTGGCCGAGCTTGCGCCCGACACGGGCCCGGATGTGATCGCGAGCCGGCTCACCCCAAGACCGCTGACGGTGAAGCTTCCGGAGGTGCCGGTGGTCGAGCCCTGGGTGGCGGTGAGCGTGGTGGTCTGGGCGTCGTAGAGGGTGATCGAGGCGGTGCCCGTGCCGGCGGTGAACGTGACCGCGGCCGGGTAGCTCGGGGCGTTCCCGGCAGGCGAGCTGGCTGGCCCGGTGAAGGTGACGGTCTGGCTGCCGGTATAGCCGGTGGCCGTGTTGCCGTAGGGGTCGACCTCGGTCAGCGTCACGTTGAACGCCGTCCCGGCGGTCTGCGTCGCGGGGGTCGGGACGCTGAAGCTGTGCGCGGCTCCTGGGCTGACGGTGAAGCTGCCGGAGGTGCCGGTGGTCGAGCCCTGGGTGGCGGTGAGCGTGGTGGTCTGGGCGTCGTAGAGGGTGATCGAGGCGGTGCCCGTGCCGGCGGTGAACGTGACGCTGGCCGGGTAGCTCGGGGCGTTCCCGCCCGGCGAGCTGGCCGGTCCGGTGAAGGTGAGGGTCTGGCTGCCGGTGTAGCCGGTGGCCGTGTTGCCGTAGGCGTCGAGCGCGGTCAGCGTCTCGTTGAACGCCGTCCCCGCTGTGGGCGCGGGCCCGGGGGTCGGGACCGTGAAGCTGTGCGTCCCAGCCCCACTAACGGCGATGCTGTTGCTGGGGGCGCCGCCGAGGCCGTCCGTCGTGTCGGTGGCGGTGACCGTGGTGGTCTGGGCGTCATAGAGGGTGATCGAGGCGGTTCCCGCGCCGGCGCTGAAGCTGACCGAGGCGGGATAGGCGGGGACGTTGCCGTTGGGTGAGTGAGCGGGGCCCGAGAAGCTGATGGTCTTGGTGCCGGACAAGCTTCCGGTCGCGTTGCCCCACGTGTCCTGGGCGGTGAGGGTCAGGTTGAACGCCGTCCCCGCGGTCTGGGGGCTTGAGGCGCTCGCGCCGATCTGATGGGTGGTGGCGGGCGCGACGGTGAAGCTGCCGGAGGTGCCCGTGGTCGAGCCCTGGGTGGCGGTGAGCGCGGTGGTCTGGGCGTCGTAGAGGGTGATCGAGGCGGTGCCGGTGCCGGCGGTGAACGTGACCGAGGCCGGGTAGGAGGGGGCCGTGTTGTTGGGCGAGCTGGCCGGCCCGGTGAAGGTGACGGTCTGGCTGCCTGTGTAGCCGGTGGCCGTATTGCCGTAGGCGTCGATTTCGGTCAGCGTCTCGTTGAACGCCGTCCCCGCCGTGGGCGCAGGCGCCGGGGTCGGGACGCTGAAGCTGTGCGCCGCTCCTGGGCTGACGGTGAAGCTTCCGGAGGTGCCGGTGGTCGAGCCCTGGGTGGCGGTGAGCGTGGTGGTCTGGGCGTCGTAGAGGGTGATCGAGGCGGTGCCGGTGCCGGCGGTGAACGTGACCGCGGCCGGGTAGCTCGGGGCGTTCCCGGCAGGCGAGCTAGCCGGTCCGGTGAAGGTGACGGTCTGGCTGCCTGTGTAGCCGGTGGCCGTGTTGCCATAGGCGTCGATTTCGGTCAGCGTCTCGTTGAACGCCGTCCCGGCGGTCTGCGTCGCGGGGGTCGGGACGCTGAAGCTGTGCGCGGCTCCTGGGCTGACGGTGAAGCTGCCGGAGGTGCCGGTGGTCGAGCCCTGGGTCGCGGTGAGCGTCGTGGTCTGGGCGTCATAGAGGATGACCGAGGCCGTTCCTGCCCCGGCGATGAACGTGACGCTGGCCGGGTAGCTCGGGGCGTTGCCGCCCGGCGAGCTGGCCGGCCCGGTGAACGTGACGGTCTGGCTGCCGGTGTAGCCGGTGGCCGTGTTGCCATAGGCGTCGAGCGCGGTCAGCGTCTCGTTGAACGCCGTCCCCGCCGCCTGCGTCACCGGCGTCGGCACGCCGAAGCTGATCGCATTCGCCGCTCCGACCGTGACCTGGACGGGACTCGACGCGCTGCTGACCGTTCCGTCGGACACCGTGAGGTTCTGGGGCCCGGCGTCATAGAGCGTCACCACGGCCTGGCCGCTCGCGCCGCTCGTCGTGGGGCTGGCCACGCCCGCGCTGAATCGGGTCGTCGTCGCTGTGCCGAAGCTCACCGGGCTCGCCGAGCTGTTGGTCACGCTCGGTGTGAACCCGCCGATCGACAGCCCGCCGGAGAACGTGAGGCTCTTGGAGCCGGTGTAGCCGGTCGCGATGTTGCCGTAGGCATCGAGCGCGGTGATCGACAGGTTGTCCGTCGCCCCGGCGGTCGGAGTTGTCGTGGCCGCCGACAGCGACAGGCTCGAGGCCGTCGCCGGGCCGACCGTGACCGCGAGCCCGGCGCCGTTGGTGATCGTCCCGTCGCTGACCGTGATGCTTGTCGACTCGGCCTTGTAGAGGACCATATGGCCGTTGCCCGACCCCGACACGGTGGTCACGCCGCCCGTGAAGGTGATCGTGGTCGCGAGGCCGAAGTCCGTGGCCAGCCCGGAGCTATTGCTCACCGTCGGGGAGTAGGAGCCGGTCCAGTGAGCGCCGCCGAAGGTCAGGCTCTTGGACCCGGCGTAGCTCGTGGCCGTGTTGCCGTAGGCATCGAGCGCCGTGATCGTCAGGTCGTCCGTCGTCCCGGCCGTCACGGTGGTGCTCGCCGCCGACAGCGACAGGCTGCTCGCCGTCGCGGCATTCACGCTGACCGTCGCTGATCCCGTCACCAAGGTCTGAACCGTGTCGCTCACGGCGACGGATTGGCTTCCGGCCGTCTTCAGCGTGACTCCGCTCGTGAACGTGTGCGAGCCGTCGTCGCCGGGGACGAAGGTGTAGTCCGCCGGAAGCCCGGCCTGGGCGTCGCTGCTGGTGAAGTGGACCGTTCCTGTGTAGTCGGTGATCGTGTTGTTGTCCCCGTCCTGCGCGGTGACGGTCACGCTGAACGGGGCGCCGGCGGTCGTGGACGCGGCGGCGACCACGCTGTAATGGTCAAGCGTCCCCGCGTGCACATGGACGGAGCTCGTGGCGCTCGTCGCCGTCCACGACTGCCAGACCGCGGTGACCGTGTACTGGTGGAAGCCGGCCCGGAGCCCTGTGTCCGTGCAGCTCGTGACCGCCGTCGGGCTCGCGGCGCTCGGACAGCTTCCGCCGGCCGTGCCGCCGTCGCGCATGACGTAATACGTGATGGCTCCCGATCCGGCCGGCGGCGTGACGCTGGACCAGCTGAGCCCCACGCTCCCGTCGCCCGGCGTCGCAGAAGTGATCGTTGGCGCTCCGAGCACGCCCACCATGGCGTGGGCCACGCCCGCGCCGGTGGCGGTGAAGTAGGCCCACGCGCCCGCGGCGACGACCGCCGCCACCACGGCTCCGAGCGTCACCGCGGTGCCGGCGCGTGCTATCCGCGTCTTGACCTGCCGGCGGAACCGGCGGGTCGGGCTGATCTGGTCGGACATCTGGCGCCACCGGTGGCCCGGGCCTGAAAGCCCGAACGGGGCCAAGCGGCGGGATCCTCCGCCGCCCGCCCCGTTCGGCCTAGTTAGGCGCTAGGCCTGGCTCTCATGACGTGAACGTGAGGTACAGGTTCACGTTCTCGCAAGCGTTCTGCGAGCTGTTGAGGTCGTTCATGGTCAGGGTCCCGTTGTTGGTCAGCGAGGAGCTGCCGCTCGCGAGGTCCTGGTTCTCCGCGACATCGGCCATATAGAAGTCGGCCGTGTCGGCGTTGGCGCTGGAGCCGTTGTTGAAGTCCTCGCAGGCCGTAACCTCGTGACCGCCGTTCGTGCTGTCGCTACAGCTCGATCCGTTCCAGACCGAGTCGTTGCCCGTGCCACCTGTGCACGCCTTGATGCCACTGAGGTGGACGGTCCCGACTTCCTCGTGACCGCTCGACGGGTTGGTGGCGCTGAGCGTCACCGTCTCGGACGTCCCTGGATACAGGGTGCCCGAGGTCGCCCCAGTGAGGGTGACCGGCGTGCTTGTGCCGACCGTCGCGCTACCGGATCCTGAGCCGCTGGCCGTGAAGTAGGCGACTGCTCCGCCAGCCACGATCAGCGCCAACAGCGAAACAAGCGCAGCCGTGCGCTTCTTGTGCCTTCTGAACATGTGTCTGTGCCTCCTGCCGCGGCTCCCCTCCCTCAATGCCCGGTCCCGTCAGGGTGCCTTGAAGGGATCCTTGCCCCGGCTGATCGATTGGGTCTGCCGGAATTTCGGGTCCTCACACGAGAGTTCCGTCATGCCCAGTCAGAAATCGGACAAATGTTCTATGAGCTGGACGAGTGTTCGAGCCCGTCCATTAGCCGCCCTGGACGAACCTGGACGGCCGTATGACCGGGAGGCGCGTCTTCTGGACGCCTACAGCGACGCCGGCCCGCGTCCCACGCGGCGGCTGGCGTGGGAACAGCCCACGTGCCGGCTCCACGGGCCGCCGCGATGGCGGCCGAGGAAGAGCCATCCGAGGGCGAGCCAGACCACCCAGGTGGCCATCAGGCCGGCGAGCACCAGGGCGAGCGCGGCGACCACGGCGAGCACGACGAGAAATGCGGCGAGCACCAGGGCAAACTTGGCCACGAGCGGAGCTCGACCACGGCGCTCACGCGGTGCGGGCAGGTCGGCCACCAGCGCGTCGAGCTCGCCGTACGTCCGGGCCGAGAACGCGGCTCCGAGCCGGTCCTCGAGCTCCTCGGCGAGCAGCCGCCCTTCACCCGTGGCCTGGCGCAGACGCTCGACGATCCGGTCTCGGTCGGAGTCAGAAGCTCGCAGCACTGATCGCCTCGCCATGGCTGAGGCGAGGCTAGCGCGCGGTGGCCTCCGCGGCAAGCGAATCGGTGGCCACCGTGTCGGGACGCACGCAGTAACTGCCCTCCGAGAACCCCTCGCCCTCGATACCCAGGGCCCAGTTCGTGCGCGAGTAGAGGTTCTCGAGCGCGATGGCCATGGTCAGCTCGACGAGCTGGCGCTCGTCGAAGTGCTCGCGCAGGCGCGCAAACAGCTCGTCGGGAACGTCGACCGGGGTCCGGGTCATGGCTTCGGAGTACTCCAGGACCAGGCGCTCGACCGGGTCGAACCGGTCGGACCCGCGCCAGGTTGCGAGCTCGCGCAGCTGCTCCTCGGGGGTACCGGCCCGCTGGGCCAGCCACGAGCCGAAGTCCAGGCACCACTCGCACCCGATCAGCTGGGAAGCGCGGAGCATGGCCAGGTTCTTGAGCCGCTCCGGCACCGCGTGCGAGAAGCGCTCCGAGGCCACCGCGATGGCCCCGACGCCGAACAGCAGCGGCCGGTGGTGGGCGAGGATCCGGGTCGGCTCGAGCGGCCGACCGTACATCCGCTCCGTGGTCCGGTAGGCGAGCCGGCGCGCGGGGTCGAGTCCCCGCGGCTCGGCGGGTTGCAGGCGGGCCATCAGCGTCTCCCTTCTTGTCTCATGGCGGCGACGACCATCGCGAAGCCCACGAGCGCGATCTCGAGCGCGAACGAGCCGAGGCTGGCGACATTGTCGGCCGTGGACAGCATGCCGGTCGTCGTGAGGTGATAAGCGAAGTGCGGAACCGTCGCGACCAGGAACGCGGCCCCGCCAACCACGACCAATCGGCGCTCGAACCAGATGGCCATGCAGAGCAACAGGACGGCCAGGCCGAGCTCGGCGGCGGCGTAATCGCGGACCAGGTGCTCGTCGTAGGGTCCCATCGGCGAGACCCAGTGGTGCCCGAACCCGGGGAAGCTGGCCCAGAACGAGTGGGGAGCGAGCTCGCCCCACGCGCCGACCTCGAGCTGGGCGGCCGCCACGACGACGAGCGCCGCGCGGGCCACACGTGTCCGTACCGCCCCGGCACGCCCGCCGACGCCCGCAGTGGCCGCCACGGCGCTCATCCGGCCAGCACCCGCTTCCTCGCCGCCGCGAGGGTCCCCACCGCCTTGCGGCTGGCCTCCACCGCGCTGGCCCACGCGATCTCCGAGAGGCAACCGGGAGCCGCGGCCATGTCGCCGGCCAGGAACACTCCGTCGCCCCGATCGATGGCCGGGCGGTCACGCCACGTGCTGCCGGGCGGGTCCAGCGCGCCCGTGCGACCGTCCATGACCTGGCGCCGGCGCCACGTCTCGCGCTCGCGCCAGCCCGAGAACGCGGCGTCCAGCAGGCGCTCGAGCCGGGCCGCGGCCGCATCGGCCGACTCCCCCGGCCGGATCGGCATCTGGGCCTGGATGAGCTCCTCGCCGGGAGGGGCGAGCGTGGAGTCGGCCGCGGTGAAACGCTCGATCCAGCCGGTCTCCTGGAGGTCAACGACCACGAACGGATCGCCTCGGCGGTGGCGCAGCGCGAGGTCGAGGCAGACCGCGTGACCGCTCAGCCAGGTGAGCCCGTCGTCGCCGAGCAGGGCGCGCGCGTCAGCCAGCTCGGTGGCCACGATGACCGGCGGCGGGGGCAGGGTCTGGACGCGCGTCCCGGTCTGGATCTCGACGCCGAGTTGTGCCGCACGCGCGCGCATCAGCTCGACGATCGTGCTCCAGCCGCCGATCGGATAGCGAGCGGTGGGCGGCGCCGAGAGCAGGCCGCGGACGAGCGGCTCCCATAGGAAAGCGGCCGAGAGCTCGCCGGGGTCGTGGTAGTAGGTGAGGATGCCCGCGCTGCGGGCCAGTGCGTCCGCAGCGTCGGCGCCGACGTGATCGGAGGCCCAGCCGCGGAAGTCCCGGTCGACAGGCGCCGAGCGCCCGCGCAGGCGCAGCGCCGCGACGGCCGCCCCGACCGCGGGCACGCGACGGATGTCGTCCTGCCAGCGGAAGCGCACGCCCGAGAGCCGCGGGCGGGCGTGCGGCGGGAGCAGCTGCCGCTCGCCCAGCCAGTGCCAGAAGGGACTGCTGGCCAGCAGGGCGTGTGGCCCGAGATTCGCCCGGTAGGGACCAGGCAGGCTCCGGGCCCGCCCGCCTAGCTCGCCGTGGGCCTCGAGCAGTTGGACGGCCGCGCCCTGTTCGGCGCACGATATGGCGGCGGTCAGACCGGCGAGTCCGCCGCCGATGACAGTGATCTGATCGGACATGGAGACAACGTAGACGCTAACTGGCTCGGTGTTAAGGTCCAGTTATGACGGTCGCCGGAGAGCCAGTTTCGATCGGACCGGATCTACTCCTCGCTCTCGATCGTCGCTCGCCCACACCGTTGCACGAGCAGCTCGAGCTGAGCCTGCGTGATCACATTCGCAGCGGCCGCCTGGCGCCGGATGCCCGGCTGCCCTCCTCCCGGGCGCTGGCCGCGCAACTCGGCGTCTCGCGTGGGGTGGCGCTCGAGGCGTATTCCCAGCTGGCGGCCGAGGGGTACATCGTCTCCAGCCAGGGAGCTCCGACCCGGGTGACCTCGACCCCGGTGACCGAGCGCCCACCGATTCAAGCCAGCTCGCTCGCCCAGGCCCGGACCTACGAATTCGATCCAGGGCTGCCCGACCTGGCCGCCTTTCCCAGGGAGCAGTGGGCGCGCTCCCTGCGCACAGCGCTGGGCGCCGCCCGGTTCGACGCGGTCGGCCACGGCGATCCGCGCGGCACGCCAGAGCTTCGCAACGCGCTGAGCTCCTACCTCGGTCGGGCCCGGGGGGCCGCGCCCGAGCCCGAGCACACGCTGATCTGCTCCGGCTTCACCCACGGCTTTGCCTGCCTGTGCCGCACCCTGCGTGACCGCGGACTCGAGCGCATCGCGGTCGAGGAGCCGGGATGGGCGCGTCACCGCCTGACCGCCGCCGGAGTCGGCCTCGAGCCGATCCCGATCGCCGTCGACGATCGCGGCCTGGCCGTCGACCAGCTGGCCGCCTCGGGGTGCGAGGCGCTGGTCCTCACCCCCGCCCACCAGTTCCCCACCGGCGCGGTACTGGCCTCCGAGCGGCGCTCGGCCCTGCTCGAGTGGGCCGAGGACGAGGATGGGCTGATCGTCGAGGACGACTACGACTCGGAGCTCCGCCTGGACCGGACGGCCGTCGGTGCCCTCCAAGGGCTGGTCCCGGAGCGGGTGTGCCACATCGGCTCGGCGAGCAAGCGGCTGGCGCCCGGGCTGCGACTGGGCTGGATCCTCTCGCCGTCGTGGCTGACCGGCGCCCTGACCTACGAGCACGGCCTGGGCGGGGGAGGGCCGCCGGTGCTCGATCAGCTGGCGCTGGCCGACTTCATCGCCCGGGGGGAGCTCGACCGGCACCTCCGGCGCATGCGGCTGCGCTACCGAGGGCGCCGCGAGGCGCTGCTGGCAGCCCTCGAGCGCTCGCTGCCCGAAGCATCGATTGCCGGCGTCGCGGCCGGAGTGTTCGCGTTGCTGCTGCTGCCTGACGGGCGCAGCCGGGACGAGGAGCAGGTCGTCAACCGGGCGGCGGCTCTCGGCGTGGGGCTCGAGGCGCTCGCCTGGCACCGGGCCATCGAGTCCGAAGACGAGCCGGGCGGTCTCGTGCTCGGGTTCGCCAATCTCCCCGAACCGGCGATCGAGCGAGGAGTGGAGTTGCTGGCCAAGGCGATCTACGGTGGGGGAGGCACGGGCACCACCTCGAGCCCGTCGATCCCCGCGAAGTCGGCCGGGTTGCAGGTGTAGAGGGGAAGGCCAGCGGCCACCGCGATTGCCGCAATCATGGCGTCGTAGGAGCGAGCAGTCGTCTTGCGGCCGGCTCGGCGGAGCGAGGCAGCCACCTGCCCGAACGCGCGGGCGGCGGCGGCGTCGAAGGGAATCGGCTCGAAGTCTGCCTCTGCCTGTTGAAGCGTGGCCTGCCGGGCCGCTCGCTGGCTCTCGTCGGATGCCACGAGCGGCCCGACCGATAGCTCGGCGAGCGTTGCTGCGGTGATCAGCGGCTGCTCCGGAAGGGCCGCGACGTCTGGGAGACGTCTAAGCACGATGAGCGTCGAGGTGTCGAGGATGCCGCGGGCAGCCCGGACCGGATCGGTCACAGCCGCGCGTCTAGAACCTCGTCGACGTCGCGGCGAAGCGCGACTGGGTCGACCCGCGGGAGCGATTGCCAGCGGGCCAGCAGGGTCTCCGCCGAGAGCGGACGGGCGGTGATAGCGCGTAGCTCGGCCACAGCCTTTCCGGCGCGGGTGATCGTGATCCGCTCGCCACGCGCAGCGCGTTCAACGACATCACCACCGTGGTTACGCAGTTCGCGGGATACTCACATCGGCCATGATGAAGAGGCTGTATCACATGTGAGACAGCGACTCACCAGCGGTGCCAGGCGATCGCTCCGAGCACGATCAGGAGGATCGTGACGGCCAGCGTGGCCAGGGCGCGCAGCGGCACGCGCGGGTCGGGCGGATGGCCGGCGCGTCCGCCGGGGAGGTCGGCCACCAGCGGATCCAGCTCCCCGTAGGTTCGGGCGGCGAGCGCGAGCCCCAGGCGCTGGTCGAGCTCGACGGTCAGCAGCCGCCCCTCCACCGTCGCGTCGTACAGCCGCTCGGCGACCAGGTCGCGGTCGCCGTCGGAAGCGCGCACACGCGAGCGCCGCAAAGCCGATCGCCTCGCCATCGGGACGCGAGGCTAGCGCGCGCGGCGGTCGGTCGCCGCATATGCCTTGACAGAAATATGTCCCTGTGGTGATATAGCGCGGTGACTTCTGCCTGGTCAGCGATTGCGCGACGAGTTCCCCGTGGTCCGTGATCGCGCGATAACTCCCGCCTGGTCCGCACTCGCCGAGCCTCACCGCCGCGCCGTGCTCGAGCTCCTGCGCGAGCGCCCGCGGCACGTCGCAGAGCTGGTCGCGCTCCTGGGGTTGAGCCAGCCCGGCACCTCCAAGCACCTCCGGGCGCTCCGCGAGGCCGGGCTGGTCACCGTGCGGGTCGAGGGCCAGCGTCGCGTGTACGAGCTCAACGGTGGCCCGCTGGCCGAGCTCGACGCGTGGCTGGAGCCCTACCGGGCGCTGTGGGCCACGCGGCTGGATGCCCTCGAGCGGCACCTGGACCGCAAGGGGCGCCGCTAAACCACAACACGAGAGGACTGAGATGTACGCCACGTACCAGACCATCGACCAGCAGCCGGCGCTGCGCTTCGAGCGCCGGATCGCTCATCCGATCGAGTCGGTCTGGCGGGCGATCACGGAGCCTGAGGAGCTCGCCCAGTGGTTCCCGGGCACGGTCGAGGTCGACCTCAGGGTCGGTGGAGAGATGACGTTCACCTTCCGCGAGCAGAAGCTCCTGGACGAGAGCACGACGATGACCGGGGAGGTCACAGGCCTCGACCCGCCGCGGCTGTTCGCGTTCTCCTGGGGCCCCGACCACCTCCGGTTCGAGCTCGACCCGCTCGGCGAGGACGCCTGCACCCTGCGGTTCATCGTCCTGATCGACACCGAGGACAAGGCCGCGCGCGACGCCGCCGGCTGGCACGTGTGCCTCGACGGCCTCGAGCGGCTGCTGGACGGCGAGCGGGCCAAGGTGGCCGAGGGCGTCACCGACGCGTGGCTGGAGCGCTACGAGGACTACGTCGACCGTGGCCTCCCGTCGGGCGCCCCGATCCCGGGGGCGTGACCGACGAAAAGGGGGTATCGGGCTGAGTCGTACGAAACCCGCTCAGACTTCGCCGGTCTCAAGCTGGCGCGATTCACAAAACTTGACCCGCGCGACCAGCAACGCATCCGGGACGGCCAGGAGCGAGCCTCGAGGAGAGCTCCGCCGACGAAGTAGTTGGCGGCAGCGAAGCGGATACCCCCTCTGGAAGAATCGGCGCGGTGGACCTCGGCTTGCGCGACCGCGCCTGCATCGTCACCGGTGCCTCGAGGGGCATCGGCCGGGCCATCGCCGTGAGCCTCGCTCGCGAGGGCGCGGCCGTGCTGCTCATCGCCCGTCGACCCGAGGCGCTGACCGAGACGGCGCGGGCTTGCCGTGAGGCCGGCGGCCGGGCCGAGACCCTGCCGCTCGATGTCACCGCCCCCGACGCGGGCGAGCGCGCGGTCGAAGCCTGCCTCGCGCGGCTGGAGCGGATCGATGCGCTGGTCAACGACGCGGGCGCCAGCTCGGCCACGCCGTTCGAGGAGCTGACCGACGATGACTGGCAGGCCCAGTGGGAGATCCACGTGATGGCCCCGATGCGCCTGATGCGGGCGGCGGCACCGGCCATGGCCGAGCGGGGCGGTGGGCGCATCGTCAACGTGTCCTCCACCTCGGGCAAGCGCCCGGGGCAGCGGAACATCGCCTATTCGGTCACCAAGGCGGCCGAGCTCTCGCTCTCGCGCGCGCTCGCCGACCTGTACGCGCGGCGCCGAGTGCTGATCAACTCGGTCACCCCGGGCCCGGTCGCCTCCGAGCTGTGGACCGGGCCCGGAGGTCTGGCCGACCAGGTGGCCAAGCTCCGCGGCGTCACCCGCGAGGAGGTACTCGAGTCCACGGCGGCGGGCGTTCCGATCGGCCGGCTGGGGACCGAGGGCGAGATTGCCGCCGTGGTCACGTTCCTCTGCTCGGAGGCCGCGTCGTACGTGACCGGGGCGGCGTGGTCGGTCGACGGCGGCGCTGTCCCGGTGATCATCTGAGAGACTGCGGCCGCTCATGGCCGCAGCCAGCGACGCGATCGGCAAGACGTACCCGCCCACCACGTACGCCGTCGGGCGCGAGAAGATCCGCGAGTACGCGGCGGCGGTGGGGGAGACCAACGAGCTGCACTTCGACCCGGAGGCGGCGCGCGGCGCCGGCTACGTCGACGTGGTGGCGCCGCCCATGTTCGCGGTCGTCTATGGGGCGCGCTCGGTCGGGCCGGCGATCCTCGACCCCGACGTCGGGATCAACTTCGCGATGATGGTCCACGCCGGCCAGGAGTTCGTCTGGGGGCCACCCGTGGTGGCCGGGGACGAGATCACGACGACGGCCTCGGTCAAGGACATCTCGGACCGCGGCGGCATGACCTTCTACGTGTTCGAGACCCGCTCGGAGAATCAGCGCGGCGAAGCCGTGTGCACCGGAACCTGGACTCAGATCGTGAGGGGCGGGTAGTGTGGGCGGGTGGGCCCAATCGCCGGACGGTGCACTAGTGAACGTCGGCGACACGATCGAGCTGAGGGTCACGCCCGACCCATACCTGACCGTCCGCTACGCGGGCGCCTCCGGCGACTTCAACCCGATTCACATCGACGAGGAGTTCGCCAAGCAAGTGGGCCTGCCCGGCCGGATCCTCCACGGCCTGTGGACGATGGCCCAGGTCGCGCGGGCCCACACCGATGCCGCCGGCGGCCCGGAGAAGCTCCGCCGACTATCGGTTCAGTTCCGCGGCCTGGGCCGGCTGGGCGAGGAGATCGTGGTCACCGGCACGGTGACTGAGGTTCACGACGGCGTGGCCCTGGTCAGCTCCGAGGCCGAGCAGTCCGGCCACCGGATCATCCGCAACGGGATCGCGGAAGTAGCGGTCTGAGCCGGCCTGCTGCCGGGGGCCGCGATGGCCCGACCTACAATCAGACTCGTGCTGAGCGAACGCCAGGAGCTCGTGCTGCGTAAGGTCGTTGAGGAGTATGCCGCCGGCGGCGTGCCGGTCGGCTCCAAGCTGCTGGCCAGCGAGGTCAGGTGGGGACCATCGACCATTCGCGGCGAGCTGGCCTGCCTCGAGGAGCTCGGCCTGCTCGCCCATCCGCACACGTCGGCAGGCCGGATACCCACCGAGGCCGGCTACCGGCATTTCGTGGACGGGCTGCTGGCGGCCGGGGGGGCCGAGCCGGGCCCGCGCCTGTCGCTGTCGCTGTCGCTGGTCCGCCGCGAGCTCGACGACGCGATGAAGGTCACCACCGAGACGCTCTCGCAGGTGACCAATCTGATGGCCCTCGTCAGCGCGCCGCCGATCGAGACCTCGACGGTCCGCCACGTCGAGGTGCTCGTGCTCCAGCCCCAGGTGCTGATGGTCGTCGTCATCACCTCCACCGGCGGAGTGACCAAGCGGCTGTTCACCTTCGCCAAGCCGGTCGACCCGGGGCTGGCCCATTGGGCGGCGAGTTACCTGAACGAGCGGCTCGTCGGCCTCGGCCTCGGCGCCAGGATGCTCCACCAACGGCTCCACGACCCGTCGCTGTCCAGCTCGGAGACCGAGTTCCTGGACGCGCTGGCGCCGGTGTTCACGGACCTCGAAGAGGGATCGCAGGCCTCGCTGTATGTCGACGGCGCCTCGCGGCTGCTGGGCGACGGTCGCTGGGGCGACGTCTCAGAGCTCAACGCGCTGATGGACATGCTCGAACGGCGGGTGACGCTCCTGGGCGTGCTGCGCGCCGCCCTCACCGAACGCGATGTGATCGTCCGCATCGGCACCGAGAACGACGCCCCCGCGCTGCGCTCGGTCGCCCTGGTGGCCGCCGCCTACGGGATTCCCCAGCGCAAGCTGGGTGCCGTGTCGGTGATCGGCCCGCTGCGGATGGACTACGGCCGCGCGATCAGCTCGGTCCGCGAGGCCGCCGCGGAGCTCTCGCGGTTCGTCGCCGAGCTCTATGACGAGCGGTGAGCCATGAGCGCGACGCGCGATTACTACGACGTGCTCGGAGTCGCCCGCGACGCTGACGAGACGGCGATCAAGAAGGCGTTCCGCCGTCTCGCCCGCGAGCTGCATCCGGACGTCAACAGCCACGACCCGCAGGCCGAGGAGAAGTTCAAGGAGGCGGCCGAGGCCTACGAGGTCCTGTCAGACCCCGAGCGCCGGGCCACCTACGACCGCTACGGGCACGAGGGGCTGCGCACGGGCGGGTACGCCCCGAACTTCGACTCCTTCGGCTCGGTCGCCGACATCTTCGACGCGTTCTTCGGTGGCTCGAGTCCGTTCGGCGACCTCTTCGGCGGGGGCGCGCGAGCCGGGGGCGCCGTCCAGGGTGGAGACATCGCGGTCGGGGTCGAGATCGAGCTGGCCGAGGCCGCCCATGGCACCAGCGCCGAGGTCACCTACGAGGCCGTCCAGCTGTGCGAGCACTGCCACGGCAACGGCGCCGAGCCGGGCACGCCGATCGAGACCTGTCCGCGGTGCGAGGGGACGGGCCAGCTGCGCGTGCTCTCGCGCACTCCATTCGGTCAGATCGTGCGGGCCACCGTCTGCGACGTGTGCCACGGCGACGGCCGTCGTGCCAGCCAGCCCTGCGGGGCGTGCCGGGGCCGGGGCCGCACGGTCGAGCGATCCAAGGTCTCGGTTGAGGTGCCGGCCGGGATCGCCGACGGTCAGCGGATCCGGGTCTCGGGCCGGGGTCACGCCGGCGAGCGGGGAGGCCCCGCGGGCGACCTGTACGTCCTGGTCCACGTGCGCGAGGACCGCCGGTTCGTCCGCGACGGCGACGACCTGGTGACCGCCGTCGACGTGTCGGCGCCGTTGGCGGCGCTGGGCACGACCGTCGAGGTGCCGACCGTGGACGGCCCGGTGGAGCTCGAGATCCCGCCCGGCGTCCAGCCGCACGAGACGCTCACCGTTCGCGGGGCCGGCATGCCGGCGCTCCGCGGCAACCGCAAGGGCAACCTCCGGGTGGTCGTCAACGTGATCGTGCCGCGCCATCTGGACCGCGACCAGCGCGAGCTGTACGGGAAGCTGGCCGAGTCGATGACCGAGCACAACCTCCGCTCGGAGGAGGGAGTGTTCTCGAAGCTCAAGCGCGCGTTCGGCGGGTAAGGCGCTGCTCCGCCTGGCCGTTCGCGTCGCCTGCGCGCAGGCCGAGCTGGTACTGGCCGAGCTGCTCGAGCTGGCCCCGAGCGGAGTCGAGGAGGTCGAGCTCCCCGACGGGATCGTCGAGTACGCGGTCTACGGAGCTCCCGGCGAGCTGCCGTCGCTTCCGGCGGTGACTGCCGCGGCCGGCGGTGCGCTGGTCGAGATCGGCACCACCGAGGTGGCCGACGACTGGGGAGAGCGCTGGCGCCAGTTCCACCAGCCGCTCGTGCTCGACTCCAGGCTCACCGTGCGCCCGCCGTGGGCACCCCCGGCGCCGACGCCGATCGATCTCGTCATCGATCCCGGCCAGGCCTTCGGCACCGGGGCACACGCGACCACGCGCCTGTGCCTGGAGGCGATGCTGGAGCTCGTTGACGCCGGGCCGTCCGAGGGGGCGTTCGTCGACCTCGGTTGCGGCTCGGGGGTGCTCGCGATCGCGGCGGCCAGGCTCGGTTGGGCGCCGGTCCTGGCGCTCGACAACGACCCGGCCGCAGTCGAGGCGGCGGGCAAGAACGCGCGTGTGAACGGAGTGGCGCTCGAGGTAGGTCGCTACGACCTGCGGGCCGATCCGGTCGAGCTTGCCGTGGCTCCGACCGTGGCCGCCAACCTGCTGGCGCCGCTGCTGCTGGCCTGGGCCAGGCGCCTGCATTCGGCGAGCGCCCTGCCGGGGACGATTATCGCCAGCGGACTGCTGCCCGAAGAGGGAGACGCGGTGGCCGCCGCGTTCGCCGCACTCGGGTTCCAGGAGGCCGAGCGCCGGCCCGCCGGTGGCTGGCTGGCGCTGCGCCTGGACCGCCGCGGCGCCTGATCAGCTCGTCACCTTGCCCGAAAGCGACCGCGCGGAGCGGTCCGGCCGCGTCCAGATCCCGCGCTCCTGGAGGAGCTCCACCTGCTTCTGCGTCACCTCTCGGCGGTACTCCTCATGTGTGTACGGCGCGCGGTGCAGGTACAGGTTCTTGGGGTAGATCGGCTGCTCGTAGATCAGCTGATACTGCTCGGTGGTCAGATCCTTCAGCCAGTTGTCCCATTGCGCGGCCTGGCGGTGGTGTCGGAGCGCCTCGACGTCGATCGTTCCCGCGATCCAGGTCGAGCCTCCGCCGTACGGCACCTCGGTCACGATCTGGCCCCGGTAGTCGACGATCTGTGACCCGCCGGAGAACGTGTCGATCGGCGTGGTCGAGTCCTTGTCGAGGTAGTACGTGCCCAGGTTCATCCCGATCACGTACATGTTGTTGTCGAGCGCGCGAGCACGGTTCTGGACCGAGAACATGCCGTTCATGACACCCGGGGCCGGGTACGGACCCCGATAGGCGATCTCGCAGCCGTTCATGGCCAGCCCGCGGGCATTCTCGGGGTACGACGCCTCGTTGGCCATCATGATCCCGATCCGTCCGATCGCGGTGTCGGCCACGGGGTAGAAGGCCGTCAGGTCCCGGCCGTAGAGCTCGATCCACCGGTCCCAGACGTTGTGTGGGGTGAGCGAGTGCTCCACCGGGAGCAACGGCACCAGCTTGTGATGTTTCAGGATCACGGTGCCGTCCTCGGGCTCGATCATGAACCCGACGTTGAAGAAATAGCCGGGGAACTCGGGATGGCTGGCCTTCGCCTGGGCCACCACGTACGCATTCCACTGCTGGGCGAGCCGGCCGAGGTAGTCGGTCTCCGGGCCCGGGATGTCGATCGCACATTCGCGCGCGTACGCCTCGTGGTCGAGGTCGAACACCTCGTCCGTAAAACCCTGCAAGCCGCCCTCCGGAATGCAGATCAGCCTCACCGGCAGGTCCATGCTCGACAGCCACGAGGCCGCCTTGATCAGGTGCGAGATGTGATCCAGGTTCGTCTCGATCTCCTCCCGCCGCCGGATCCCGCGCATGGTCTGGATCAGGCCCACGGCCTGGTAGGGCTCAATCATCGCCGCTCCTCTCTGGACTCGGAGCCGGACTCTAACCGCCTGGCCGTGCCCTTCCGCGGAATCGATATTCTCTGACTTCAGTCAGAGGAATGTCGGATGACGCCATGATCGCCCAGGTCCGCCGCTTCAACCGGACCGTGACCCAACGGGTGGGTGCGCTCAGCGATCGCTACCTGGCGCGGGACCGGACGCTCGGAGCCTCGCGGGTGCTCTGGGAGATCGGCACCGAGGGCTGCGAGGTCCGCGCGCTCCGCTCGCGGCTGGAGCTCGACTCCGGTCAGCTCAGCCGGATCCTGCGCGCGCTGGAGGCGGACCGGCTCGTGCACGTCAGTCCCAGCGCGATGGACGGCCGGATCCGCGTCGCCCGCCTGACCGTGGCCGGCGCGGCTGAGCGGGCGCTCCTCGATGAGCGCAGCGACGAGTTGGCGAGCTCGATCCTCGAACCGCTGAACGACCGGCAGCGCAGCTCGCTCGCGGCGGCCATGCGTACGGCCGAGCGGCTGATCACCGCGTCGATGGTCGACGTTCGCGTCGTCGATCCGGCCGGGGCCGACGCCCAGCGCTGCTTGCGCGCGTACTTCGCTGAGCTCGAGCGCCGGTCGGGCGCCCACTTCGATCCCACCCAGGGGACCTCAGCCGAGCCGCACGAACTGCGGGCTCCCGCCGGGGCGTTCCTGGTCGCCTACCTGCGCGACGAGCCGATCGCCTGCGGGGCGATCAAGCATCACCCGGGCGAGCCGTCGGACATCAAGCGCATGTGGGTGGCCGAGTCGGCGCGCGGGCTGGGCATCGGCCGGCGGCTGCTGAACGACCTGGAAGCGGTGGCCCGCGAGCGTCAGGCGCCCGCTGCCCGCCTGGACACCAACAGGGCCCTGGTCGAGGCGATCGCGCTGTACAGGTCTTCGGGGTACCGGGAGGTGCCGGCGTTCAACGACGAGCCGTTTGCTCACCACTGGTTTCAGAAGGCCCTGCGCTGACGAGCTGGGGCGCGAGGAACTCGACCAGGCAGCGCTGCACGGTGTCGGGCGCGTCGGCCTGGGGCCAGTGGCCGCTCGCGGGCAGGACGTGGACGTCGGCCGAGGGAAACACGTCACGCTGGCGGGCGGCGTGCGACGCCGGGAGGTACCGGTCGTGCTCACCCCAGATGACGAGGGCCGGGATGTCCAGAGCGCCTAGCGTGCGCGCGATCTCGGGATCTCCGCTGGGGTCGTTGGTGGAGCGGTAGAGCTTGAGCACGGCTCGCTTGGTGCGGCGGCCGTAGTGGTCATACATGCCTTCGATGAACGGCCGCGGAAGTCCCTGCGGCTCCCCGCGGGAGACCAGCCACCGGAAGCCTCGCCGAGTGGTCGTGGCCTGGAACACCTCCCCGAGCACCGGCGTGCGCCAGATCCGCGCGAGCACGTGCCAGCGGTAGCCGGGCAGGAAGCCGGTGTCGATCAGGGTGACGCTGGCCAGCGCATCCGGGTGCTTGCCGGCCCAGGTCAGCCCGAACGGGCCGCCGAAGTCGTGCACGACCAGGTGCACGCGGGCGACGCCAAGCGCGGCGAGCGCCTCCCCGAGAAAGGCCGCGTACCCGTCGACCGTGTGCTGGAACCCGGGGGCTGCCGCCGTCTCGCCGAAGTCCGGCATGTCGAGCGCGACCGCGCGGCCGTGCTCGCCGACTTCGCCCACGAGCGCCCTCCAATCGTCGGCCGAGCCGGGATTGCCGTGTACGAACACCACCGCCGTCGGGTCATCGGCGGGGCCGGCGTGGGCATAGCGCGCCTGCACCGCGCCCACGGGCACGCGCTGGAAGACCGGGGCGCTCACGCCGCCGGCTGGAGGGTTGGGGCTTTCTTCGAGCGGGCCGCGGAACCACGGAGCCGGCGCCGGGCGTGAACGGCGAGCGCCCGCGGGACGGCGGACGGGAGAAACCGCCGAGGATCGAGGTTCCGGGTCCCGAAGGCTTCGAACCGCGCGGCCAGCCCCTCGTCGTGGACCGCGGCTGAGAACATCAGCCTCTCCACGGGGCTCATGCGCCGGCCCGTCGCGTAATCGTCGATCAGCCAGTTGTGAGCGAGCAGACCGCGCCGGAACTGGTCGCGATAGCGCCCGAGAGCACCCTCGAGCGGCTCCTCGCCCCGGACCGCGGCCGCGGTTGCTCCGGCCAGCCATTCCGCCGACTGGAACGCCCAGCCACAGCCGACGCCGTACAGCGGGTCGGCCGAAAGGGCCGCGTCACCCACGAGCGCGAGGCCGGGGCGGATCGGCCCGCGCCGGACGTTGGGCATCTGAAGCTTGCCGAACACGGGGCCGACCATCTCCGAGGGCTTGCGGATCGGGGGTGGCTCCGGGAGGTCGGCGAACAGCGAGCACAGCGATTGCGCGGGATCGCGGCGAAACTCCGGGAGCCGATCGTGGGTGAGCATGCATCCGTACATGGTCAGGCCGGAGTCGGTTGGGAACGTCGCCGCCCATTGCGGATCGAGGAACCAGATCGTGCTGTTGGGGGCGCCGGGCGGAGGGTCACCCGCGAAGTAGGCCGCGTAGCTGAAGCGGCCGTGGGGTTTGATCGTCGGTGGGATTCCGGCCAGCTCGGCGACGTGCGAATCTCGGCCGTCGGCCGCGACGACGAGCCGTCCGCGGTAGGTGGTCCGCCGTCCCGCCTGGTCCTCGGCCTCGAACCCGACGGCGCGGCCGTCCTCGAACAGGAGCTGGTCGACCGTCGCGCCCAGGATCAGCTCGACCCCCGGCGTGTCGGCGGCGATGGCCCGCACCAGCGGATCCAGGCGCTCGCGCCGGATGTTCACGGACGCCGGAAACAGAGCGTCGGGCGGGGGTTCGATCCACCCCCAGCGCGTCCACATTCGGATCCGCGAGCGGACGCCGCCGGCGCTCTCGATCGGCTCGAGCAGCCCCGCCCGCTCCAGGGCCGGGACCGCCGAGGACTGGATGAAGTGGCCACATATCCGCTTGAACGCGCTCGGGTCGGGCCGCTGCTCGACCAGCGCGACGCGCGCTCCGCCGCGAGCGAGCAGCATCGCGGTCGTGCACCCGGCCAAGCTGGCGCCGACGATGACGGCGTCGTAGTCCGATGAGAAGCTGTTCATCGCGATCCCTTCGGTCGACTTTGAACAGTACGATCCGTACTATACGATCCGTACTATGGAACGTCAAGGCGACATTCGGCTGAGCGGCACCTCGTACGCCGTTCTCGGGCTGGTCCGGTACCTGGGCCGCGCCACTCCGTACGACCTCAAGCGCCTGATCGCCGAGTCGGTCGAGAACTTCTGGCCCGTGCCGCACACCACGTTCTACGCCGAGCCGGCCCGGCTGACCAAGGCCGGGTACCTGGTCGAGGAGCAGGAGGCCGCAGGCCGCCGGCGCAAGCTCTACGAGCTCACCGACAAGGGGCGCGCGGCCCTCGAGCGATGGGTCTCCGATGCCTCCGCCGGCCCACCCCAGATCCGCGACGAAGGCGTGCTCAAGGTGTTTCTCGGCGCCGACCCGGCCCCCCTGTTCCGCCGGCGGCTGCAGTGGCACGAGGACAAGCTGCGCGAACTCGAGGGGTACCTGGACGAGGTCACGGCCGCGCTGGAAGCTCCAGGCAACTCGGGGCCGGACGTCGAATCGCTCGAGGGGGCCAGGGCGTCGTTGCTGATCGGCACGGCCTTTCACCGGATGAACATCGAGCTGATCGAGCGCGGGCTGGGGGTCGCGGGCGCAGGGATAGCCGCCCGTCCCGGCGACGAGGCTGGCTAGCCTCGATGGCGCGCCAGAACCGGGTCACGCCGCTCGGCGAGCTGATCGCCGCTCCCGAGCGCGGCCTGGTCTACGGGAACCGCGGCTGCCTGCATGACGACGCGAGCCGGATCAGGCGGCGGTACAACGGCAGGCGCTGGATCGCCTGCCGCCTCGAATTCCGCCGGCGGCGGCGGGCGCCGCTGATGGCGCCGGGCCGTTTCACCGAGCTGTTCTTCCTGGACGAGGCCACCGCGCTGGCCGCCGGCCATCGCCCCTGCGCCGAATGCCGGCGCCCGGACTACGAGCGGCTGACCGCGCTGTGGTCCGGGCTTCACCCCGGTCACGGCGGGGCCGACGCCATCGACGCCCAGCTCCACAGCGAGCGGATCGTCGTCGGTACCGGCGAACGGCGCTTACACGAGGCCGGGTTCGATGAGCTCCCCGACGGCGCGTTCGTGATGTCCAAGGGAACGCCGTGCCTGGTCCTCGGCGACGAGCTGCTGACCTGGTCGCCCGCCGGCTACGCGGCCCGGACGCCGCGGCCGGCCGGTGGGCGAGCGATCGTGATCACTCCCCCGACGCTGGTGTCGCTTCTCCGCGCCGGGTGGGACCCGCTCGTCCCGTTGCTACATCCCTCGGCGGGGACGGCGACCTCGCGAGGAACTCCCGTCAGCGCGGCGTGACCGCGTCGAGCCAGCGGCTCAGGGCGTGGCGGCCGACGAGCGTGATCTCGCCCTCCGCGGTGATCCAGTCGCGGACGTGCAGCTCGCGGACGATGCCGAGCGCGTCGCTGGGTCCCGGGCCCTCGCCCCGGCCGGCGAGCGCCTCGGTGCCGGGCTCGACCGTCCAGCGGCCGGAGTCCAGCGCGGCCAGCGCCCGTCCCTGGTCGTCGGTGGGCACGTCGAGGGGGTCGGGGCCGGCGCGGTGCAGCGGGTCCTGGGTGGACGGCGCCCGCGAGGGGCGGGAGATCCGGAAGGACACCTCGTCGCCGAGCCGCTCGGTATAGGCCCGCAGCCAGCCGCCGGCATTGTCGACCCACTCCCTGGCCAGCGTCGGGTCCACCCCGACCGTGTCCGCGAACTCGTCCAGGTCAACGGAATCCAGGGCCCGCTCGGCCGAGCGCCCCAGCTCTCGGGCGATCGAGCGCAGCGTCTCCTCGAGGCTGTCGTCGCCTGGCTCGTATTCGAACACGACTCAATGATGACACGCCCACGAAGCGGGCGTGCGCGACCGCCTCCGTGACGGCGCGGACTACTGGTAGAAGATCAGCCGGTAGGCGCTGAAGGCGAAGAACAGAGCGAGCAGGGTCCAGGTGATCGGCCAGCTCACGGTCCGGGCGAAGGCGGTCTCCCAGCGACCGAAGCGAAGGACGTAGACGAGGTTGGCCAGGAGCAGGATCCCGTACAGGATGATGGCCGCCAGGTTGGAGAAGGCCAGGCCGATGACCGGGGCCACGATCAGGCCGAGCGCCACCCAGGCCGCGATCGTCAACACGTCCACCGACAGCCTCGTGCGTTGGCGCCCGACGATGGTCATGAATCCGGCGGCGCCGACCAGGGCGCCGATCATGAAGATGCCGAGGTGCCAGTGGGAGCCGAAGCCGAAGATCGCCCCCATCAGCTTGCCGCCCAGGAAGAGCAGGAAGGGGTCGATCAGGCCGACGGCCACGAAGCACGAGAACATGTCGACTTCGGAATCCCAGGGATTGCCGAAGACCGGCCGGCTCGGGACCAGCGCCGCCCTCAGGGCGGCGGGCGCGAGCGCGGCGCGCAGTGAGCTCTGGTGGTCGGGTTCGGTGGCCAAGTCTCGACTCTCCGAGGCCGAATGGTACGGATGCGCGACTAAGGCCGCGGCCAGGCGAATGGGCAGCGAATTGCCAGACCCGCGCCCAGATCGCCGAACTCGAAGCCCTCTACGCGCTCCAGGACCCGTCGGCGTGGGTCTCCGAGCGGTGCTGAGCGCTCCCGCAAGCGCGTGATCGACTTCACGTGACGTCAACTTGACGTTCTAGACGCGGTTGCGCCGGAGGGTTAAGCTCGCCGTCTCGTAACGCTGGCCATGTGAGGACAGGGCTGATGGCGGACGTAGCGACTGCACCTGAGCAACCACCGACAGTGCTCGACGCCGAGGGGCTCGAGCGACAGGTTGGGTTCCTCGGGCTCCTATGGGCGTCGGAGGGCTCGATCATCGGCTCGGGCTGGCTGTTCGGCGCCCTGGTCGCGGCCACGTACGCCGGGCCGTCGGCCCTGATCGGCTGGATCATCGCCTCGGCCATCGTGATCCTCCTCGCGCTCGTGCACGCCGAGCTCGGTGGGGTGTTCCCGGTCAGCGGCGGCACCAGCCGGTTCCCGCACTACGCGTTCGGGAGCTTCGCCGGGGCGACGTTCGGGTGGGCCTCCTATCTGCAGGCGGCGACAGTGGCACCGATCGAGGTGCTGGCCGCCGTCCAGTACCTGTCGACGGCCCACTGGGCCCGCCACTTCTTCCATAGCCACCTGGTCAACGGGCTGCCGGCGAACACCCTGTCGGGGAGCGGGATCATCGCCGCGACCATCCTGATGGTGATCTTCGTGATCATCAACCTGGTCGGCATCGGCTTCCTGGCCCGGGCCAACAACGGGATCACCACGTGGAAGGTGGCGATCCCCGTGCTCACGATCATCGTTCTGCTGGTCAGCAACTTCCACCCCTCCAACTTCGGCACCGCCGGGGGTGGCTTCTTCGTCAAGGGCGAGGCGGTCAAGGCGATCCTGATCGCGATCCCGTCGGGCGGGATCGTGTTCGCCCTGCTGGGATTCGAACAGGCGGTGCAGTTAGGCGGCGAGGCGAAGAATCCAAAACGCGACCTGCCACGGGCGGTGATCCTCTCGATCCTGATCGGCGCGGGGATCTACATCCTCCTGGAGGTGGCGTTCATCGGCGCGCTCAGCCCGCATCTGCTCCACGCCCAGGGTCCGTGGACGAATCTCGGCAGCACCAACACCAACCCGGCGGTGGTGACTCTAAACGCCGGCCCGTTCTACACCGTGGCCAAGCTCGCCTCGATCTCGTGGCTGGCCTTCCTGCTCCGGGTCGACGCGGTGGTCTCGCCGGCGGGAACGGGGCTGATCTACACGACGTCGTCCTCGCGGCTCAGCTTCGCCCTCAGCCGCAACGGCTACGTCCCCACTGCGTTCGAGGCGACCAACAAGCGGACGCGGGTGCCGGTGTTCGGAGTGATCTTCGCCGCGGCGATCGGGATGCTGTTCCTGCTGCCGTTCCCGAGCTGGAGTGCGCTGGTCGGCGTCGTTACGAGCGCGTCCGTGCTTATGTACTCCGCCGCGCCGCTGTCGCTGGCCGCGCTGCGCAAGCAGAAGCCGGAGCTCCCACGGGTGTATAGGCTGCCCTGGGCCGTCGTGCTGGCGCCGCTGGCCTTCGTGTGCGCGAGCTGGATCATCTACTGGGCCGGCTGGGCGACGTACTCGACGCTGCTGCTGGCCATGCTGATCGGCTACGCGCTGATCGCCGCCTCCTACGCGTTCAAGCTCAACCCGCTGGCGCCGAAGATGGACTGGGATTCCGCCTGGTGGATCATTCCCTACTTCATCGGGATGGGGCTGATCTCGTATTTCGGTGACTTCGGTCCCGGCGGGGCCGTCGGCGGCATCGGGTTCTTCAGGCACGTGCTCGACCAGGGCGGCAACGACGACCTGGGTCTGTGGGGCGGAATGGCCGCCGTAGCCGGGTGGAGCCTGTTCATTTACTTCCTGGCCGTCGCCCGCCGGCTCCCGACCGAGAAGGTCGACTACTACGTGCGTGAGGTGTACCCCCCGCCGGTCACGGAGGGGTAGGGCGTGTTGGCAGGCAGCGGTTTCAGAGTCGGCGTGCTGGCCGGGCTGCTGCTGCTTCCGTTTCTCAGCCTGCTCACCGGCTCGGCCGCGTTGATCCCGCTGTTCTCGCTGCCCGCGCTGTTCGTGGTCTCGGGGCTTCTGTTCCGCGCCGAGGACTCGCGACCAGGGCCCGCCGGCGGCGACGGCGGCGGCGGAAACGGACCGAGACGGCCTGAGGTTCCGCCCGGTCCGTCGGGAGGAGGCCTTCCGCTTCCGGACGCCGAGCCGGCGCGCACGCGACTGCCGGAGCACACGCGGGCGCGGCGCGCCCCGACCCCTCGGCGGCGCGAGCCATCGCTTCCACGGCGCGCCCCGCGGCGAACACGCAGCGCGACGCGTGGCCGAGACTGAGGCCAGGGCCTCGGCCGGCGACGGGATCGTCGTCGGTGACGACGGCGTGGCCCGGTGCTGGTGGGCCGATTCGGCTCCCGAGCTCGGCGGCTACCACGACCGCGAGTGGGGCTTCCCGGTCTCCGAGGACGTCCGCCTGTTCGAGAAGCTCAGCCTGGAGGGGTTCCAGGCCGGTCTCTCGTGGCTGACGATCCTCCGCAAGCGCGAGGCCTTCCGGCGCGCGTTCGCGGGCTTCGAGTTCGAGCGCGTCGCCCGCTTCGGCGAGCGTGACGTCGCTCGCCTGCTGGCCGACGCCGGGATCGTGCGCAATCGGGCGAAGATCGAGGCGGTCATCAACAACGCCCGGCGGGCAGTCGAACTCGTCCAGGCCGAAGGGTCCCTGGCCCACTACGTGTGGAGCTTCGAGCCCGACAAGCGGCCGGCGAGGATCGACCGGGCGGCGCTGGCCGAGATGGCGACCACAGCGGAGTCAAGGGCCCTGGCCCGAGAGCTGAAGCGACTCGGCTGGCGTTTCGTGGGCCCGACCACCGTGTACGCGTTCATGGAGGCCATGGGCCTGGTGAACGACCACCTCGAGGGCTGCGATGTCCGCGGCGCGGTCGACCGCGCCCGCAGGCAGTTCAAGCGGCCGTAGGGCGAGCCGGGGCGTCTCAGCTCGTCGGGGTGCCGATCCGGGGTCAGCTGGCCGCGCTTCGGGTCAGCTCGCAGCGCCCCGATCGATCATCACGGAGGTTGCCTTGACCACCGCGGTTGCCCCCACGCCGGCAGCGAGGCCGAGCTCCTCGACCGAATCTCGGGTGATCGCTGCCGTGATCAAGAACGGACCGGCTTCGAGCTCCACCAGCGCCATCACGCCGTCGGACTCAACGGAGCGGACCACGCCGGCGAACCGATTTCGCGCGGAACGCTCCGTTCCTGTGCGATGGCGCACCGGTCGCTCGCTGAGGCGGTGAATCTCGGATACGGGCACCAAGCGGCGGTTGCGAGAGTCGCGCCTGGTCTGGATTTGCCCCTTGCGATCCCACCGCCGGAGGGTGTCGACGCTGACGCCCAGGACGGCAGCTGCCTGGCCGAGCGACAGGTCGCTCGCAGCGCTAGCGGACGCAGAAGCCGGTGGCAGTGGTGTTGGCGCAGAGGAGCCCAAGGAGCGTAACTCCGTCATCGTCGAGCACGATCAGCCGCGGCTCGTTCGCCCCCTCGAGCAAAGTGACCGCCTCGGTCATGGGCAGTCCGGGGTGGGCGGTCAGGGGCTCGGATTCGACGTATCGGGCGGCCGGCTCCTCGTCGCCGGCGCCGGCTGGGAGTCCTCCGCGCTCGATCGCCCCCGCGAACCGCTCGCCGTCGGCCAGCAGCACGGTCCGCACGTTCGGCTGCGCGAAGGCGCTACGAACGTCTCCGACCAGCGAGCCGGCGGGCAGCGTCTTGGGCCTGCGGATCATCACGTCGCCGACCGTCCTATCGACCGCGTCCTCGAGGGAGATGGTGCCGCTGGTTTGATCGCTACCTGCCACGAGCGGAATAGTACGCGTCCCGCTCGACGCCGCTGGACCGTAGCCCGGCGCTCAGGCCGCGGGCAGACTGAAGCGAATGCGGGTCCCGGGGGTGGTCTCGGCCAGCCAGATCCGGCCTCCGTGGGCCTCGACGATCGCCCGCGAGATCGCCAGTCCCAGCCCGGCCGAGCCGTTCTGCCCCGCCACCCGGGAGGGGCCCTGGACGAACGGTTCGAAGATCCGCTCCCGGACCGCCGGATCGATCCCTCTGCCGCTGTCGGCCACCTCGATCTCGATGGCGGGACCGGCCACGCAGGCGGCGCGGACGACCACGCTGCCGTCGGCCGGGGTGTGACGGATCGCGTTCTGGATCAGGTTGAACAGCACGCGCTGGAGCTGCTCCGGGTTGCCCCGGGCCTCGGTGAGCTGACCGTCGAGCTCGGTGCGCACGGCGATCCCGTCCGCGTCGGCGTGCGGGCGCATGGCCTCGACGGTCTCGTGGACCAGCTCGTCCAGGCGCACGTGCTCCATCGACCAGTGCACGTCCCCGGTCTCCAGGCGCGAGAGCTCGAACAGATCCTCGATCATCGCGCCGAGGGCCCGGACGTGCATCGAGATCAGTCGCAGCTGCTCGCGGGTGCGCTCGGGTTCGAAGATGTTGTCCTCGAGCCCCTCGGCGATCAGCTGGAGGCTGGTGATGGGAGTGCGCAGGTCGTGCGAGACCGCGGCGACCAGCTGGCGGCGGGCGTGCTCCTCGGCGGCCACCTTGGAGACCATCGCCTCCACGTCCGAGGCCAGTAGCGCGAGCTCGTCTCCGCCCCGGACCTGGATACGGACATGGCGAGCGCCCTCGCCGACCTGGGCCAGAGCCGAGCGGACGGCGTCGAGGTCGGCCAGCGCGCGACGCGTGACCAGCCGGGCCGCGCCGAGGCCGATCAATCCCGCGTACCCGGCGGCGAGAGCCATGAAGAAGGCGTCGTGCGGAGACACGAACATGAACCCCGCGAACAGCGCCACCACCGCGGCGAGCTGGAGGGCCACCAGCGCGGCGAGCGCGCCAAACTGCTGACGCAATCCGGCGAGCGGCGTCGGGCGGTTCGCGAGCAGATCGGCGAGCAGCACGGTCGTGGCCCCGAGCGGAGCCAGGATCGCCAGCGAGGTGACGAACGCGTGCGCCCCGTAGACGAGCCAGGCGACGGCCGAGAGGGACGCAGCGGCCAGCCCGGCCAGCGCGATGTGGATCGTGAACCGCCTCATGGCGCGCACCGGTAGCCGATTCCCCACACGGTTTCGATCAGCCGCGGGCGGGCCGGGTCGCGCTCGAGCTTGGCCCTCAGCCGCCGGATGTGCACGGTCACGGTCGACGTGTCGCCGTAGAAGGAGTACTGCCACACGCGGTCCATGAGCTGATCGCGCGTGAACGCCTGGCCGCGGTGACGGACCAGGAACAGCAGGAGCTCGAACTCGCGCAGCGTCAGGTCGACGACCTCGCCGTCGAGCGTGACGCGACGGCCCGCGGGATCGATCTCCAGACCATCGATCCGGAGCGGTGGCTCGCGCTCGGGCACGGGTTCGAGCCGCCGCATCAGAGCATCCACGCGGGCGATCAGCTCGGCCGGTGAGAACGGCTTGACCACGTAGTCGTCGGCTCCCAGCCGCAGCCCGATCACCCGGTCGGACTCCTCCCCGCGGGCAGTGAGGAGAATGATCGCCGCGTGCTTGCGGTCCTGCTGACGCAGGCGGCGCATCACCTCCAGGCCGTCGACGTCGGGCAGCATCAGGTCCAGCACCACGACGTCCGGACGCTCGTTCCCCGCCCGCCGCAGAGCATCGGTCCCCGTCGCCGCCACCCCGGCCTCATAACCGGCCCGGCGCAGGTACCGGGAGACGACGTCGGCGATCGTCGGCTCGTCGTCGACGACGAGCACCTTGCCGCGAGCGCTGGGGTTCCGAGCGGCGGTCAAAGGCAAACGGTAGTGGGAGCGCTGCCCGACCAAGGCACGGTCGCCCATTGTTCAGCGTCCCGTAAGAAATGCTGCTGGCACCGGGCGACCGGCCGGGAATCGGGTGCCCAGAGGGCCTGGTCGAGAAACCGGCCACATAGTCACGTAGGCGCGTTTCTCGACGAGACTCACTCGACGGCTTCGAACGGCCAACGTGACGTGCTGCCGCCGGGCTTGCCGCGGCCTGGCCGCGCATGGTGTCACATATGACAGTAAGCGTACATGTAAGAAAATCGTCACATCCTACGCCGGGCTTAACACCTTGGCCGAGCCATTGAGAATGGGCAATGTGTAAGTGACTCTTCTGTGACCCCGCATCTACCAGGAGGGTCTTCCATGCCTCAGTCCTTTTTGGGCTCACGAACACTCAAACGCCTCGCGCCGATCGCGCTCGGCGTGCTGGCCGCCGCCGCGGCCGCCTCTCCCGCCGCCGCGGCCTCTCCCGCCGCTGCAGCCGCCGGCTCTCCCGTGGTCGGACACGTGTATCTCGACGACAACACGCCCGGAACGAACACGATCGCCGCCTTCGACCGCCACGCCGATGGGACGCTGTCCGCCGTGCCCGGCTCTCCGTTCGCGGCCGGCGGCGCGGGGACCGGTGCCAGCCTCGCCTCCCAGGGAGCGCTCCAGCTGAGCAGCGATGGCCGCTACCTGATCGCGGCAGACGCCGGCAGCAACCAGATCTCGGTCCTGAGGATCAGGTCCGATGGGGCGCTGCTGCTCGTCCGGGGTGGCGTCGTCTCCTCTGGTGGCGCCGCGCCGGTGAGCGTCGCGGTGCACGGTGACCTGGTCTACGTCGCCAACGCCGGCACCGGCGCCGCCGCCGTGGACTCGGACTACACCGGGTTCATCCTTGGGCCAGGCGGGCAGCTGCGGCCGCTGGCCGGTTCCACGGTCTTGCTCCCTGACGGATCGCAGCCCGGCGACGTGCTCTTCAACGCGACCGGCGCCAACCTCGTCGGCACGCGGGTCGGCACGTCTGAGATCGACAGCTTCCGGGTCGGTCGCGACGGTCGGCTGACTCCGGCGCCGGATTCGCCGTTCCCGGCTCAGGGGCTCGGCCCGTTCGGCAGCGAGTTCCGGCCCACCGACCCCGGCCAGCTGTTCGTCTCCAACGCACACAACGCGGGCGACGGCAGCGGCACCGTGTCAGCGTTCGACGTCTCAGAGGACGGCACGCTGTCATCGATCGGAGCGTCGCCGTTCGGGGACGACCAGACGGCCCCGTGCTGGGTCGAGATCAGCCACGACGGCGCTTTCCTGTTCACCGTGAACACGGCTTCTGGGAGCGTCTCGAGTTACTCGATCGGCCGGGACGGGACACTGATCCTGCTCGGCAGCACGCCGATCAGCGGCCCGGATGCCGTTGGCTCGGTCGATGCCCGCCTGAGCCCCGACGGCCGCTGGCTGTTCGTCGACGAGGTCGGGGCCGTGGGGACGTTCGCCGTCAGTGCCGGCTCGCTGACCGAGGTGAGCACCTCGCCCACGCCGCTGCCCCCAGGCGCCGCGGCGGCAGGCGTCGCCGTCAATTAGCGGTCCGAGGTCTGCTCGGGTTGCGGGGGCCGGGAGCCAGGCGCTCCCGGCCTCCGGTCCAGCGGCGCTCGAGCGCCAGGCACGTGGCCTGCGAGAGCGCGGTGCCGATCAGCGCACCGGCGATGACGTCGCCCGGGTAGTGGACGCCCGTGTGCACACGTGAGTAGCCCACGACCGCGGCCAGCCCGCGCAGCGCCGCCGCCTCGGCCGGCAGGACCTGGCCCACACCGGTCGCGAACGCGAAGGCCGAGGCCGTGTGCCCGGAGGGGAACGACCTCGATCGCGGCACCCGGACCTGGCGAGCCACCGGCACGTCGTGCCCGACGGGGTCGGGCCGCCGCCGCCGGCTGACCGGCTTGATCAGCACGTTCGCGACCGTCGCCGTGACCGCGATTGAGGCCAGACCGAGCGCGGCCGCCCGTCGTCCCCGGGGGCCGCGCGTGGTCGCCAGCAACCCGGCCGCGGTGAGCGATAGGCGCGAGTAGTTGGCGGCCTCGGTTAACCGGCTCATAACGCGATCCAGCGCGGGCGTGTCAGTGCCGGCAATGGCGGCATATACGGCCGCGTCCACGCGCTCGGCGTCCAGAAGCCAGGCGGGGCGGGCCATCGGGCGCCTACGACCCGCCGACCGTGGTGTCGTAGTGCCAGTCTGCGCCCTCCGTCCTTGGAGACGTACTGCCAGGTCGCCCCGCTGGACCCGCTACCGCCGTCGATGAACGCCACCAGGTGCCCCTGCGGGCCGCGGACGACCGCCATCACGAGTCCGTCGAACAGGGCCCGATACCACTTCTGACCGCCGTTGCTGGTCGTGTCGATCGCCTGGCCGCTGCCGTAGGCGAAGACGGTGTTTCGGCTGGTCGCACCGATGTTCACGACCGAGAGCGGCGCCTGCGCCGCGTTGACGTGGAGCGCCGGTCCGTCGGTCCGCCACGTCTTGCCGCCGTCGCTTGTCGACGCCGGGTACTGCGCCTGGCCGACGCTGGCCAGCGCGAACCCGTGGGTCGCGTCCGTGAACACCCGCTGGCCCAGATCGGCCGAGCTGACCTTGGTGCCAGGGGCCAGCGTGCCCGGCTGGCGAGTGACGGCCGACGCGGCAACCGTCTGCTGCGGTGGTGTGGCGGCCGCTGCCGCTCGCGTGGACGCCGCGGACACGCCAGCGGCGGTCAAGCCGAGAGCGCCCGCGCCCAGCACGAGCGTTGAAGCAGCCAGCCGTGTTGATGAGACGAGTCGCATTACAGCCTCCTCCTGACGACGATCCCGACCGTGCCCTGAAGTGTTCCAGGCCAGAAGGCGTTGTCCGCCCGCCCCGGGACCGCGTTATCGTCGGCCCGATGGCGACCACGGCCGATCCGTCCGCGCTCACGGAGCATGCGCCGCAGAATGCGATGGACGATCGAGGGGAGATCGCGCGCTTTCACGACCGCTGCAGCGACCTCATGCGCGCGCTGCTCGACGCCCTGGCCGCTGCGCCCGACCGGCCCCGCCCGTTTCCGGACATCGAGGACCAGATCGGGTGGCCGCATCGCCGCATCGCCTCGGTGCTCGGCGGGGTCTCACACCTGCGCCACACCGAGTTCGCCGGGCGCCGGCCGTACCGCTTTCTGGACGCGCGCGTGTCGCCGTCAGGACGCTGGGAGATGTGGATGGACCGTGCACAGGCCCGGGCCCTCCGGGCGGCGCAGCGCACGGAGTGAACCGCCCGCCCGCCCCCGCCGCGCGCGCCGCGAGCGCGCCCGCCGCGCCCTCCGCGCCCTCCGCGGCCGCCGCGCCCGCGGCGCGAGGCTGCCGCCCCCGCCGCGGGCGCGGCGCGAGGCCGCCGCGAGCGTTGCTCGTTTTGGCCGACACAGGCGGCAACTTTCATCACGCTCAGCCGGGTGCTGGCGGCGAGCCGTCCGCTAACGCGCGGCCAGCCAGGCGTCGAACTCGAGGGCGTTGATCCGCTCGTCGTGAACCCCCTCGGCTGCGGCCGAGGCGAGCCACACGATCGGTGGGCCCATGATCGTCGGGTCGAGCAGGCGAGCGCGCGCTTCGGGCGGCACACCGTCGGGGATCATGCCCGTCGCCGTGGCCCCTCCCGGCAACAGGATGTTGACCGTCACGCCCGTGCCGGCCAGGTCAGCGGCCATCACTCGTGAGAGCGCTTCGACCCCGGCGCCTGACGGGCCGTAGGGCACGAAGCCACGGCGAGTCATCGTCTGCTCGTTCATTGAGATGTTGACGATGCGCCCGCGGCCCGCCGCGAGCATCCGGGTAACTACCTCCCGAGCGACCAGAAAGCAGCCGGTGATCTTCGTCTCGACCACGTCGCGAAATCCGGCCGGCGAGACCTCCCAGAACGGCCGCGGGTCAGTCAGGAACCGCGGGTTGACCGTTCGCATCCCGATCCCGGCGTTGTTGACCAGCATGTCCAGGCCGCCCAACAGCCGGTAGGCCTCGTCCACGCCGGCCGCAACGGCGTCCTCGCGGCGGACGTCCAGCTCGAGCCCCACCGCCTGCGGACCGAGCTCAGCCGCGACGGCCTGCGCCCGGGCGCGATCCCGGCCCGTGACCGCGACGGAGGCGCCGGCCTCACTCAACGCCTGCGCCATCGCCCGTCCGAGCCCACTCGTGGCCCCGGTGACCAGCGCGCGCGTACCGGCAAGCGTCGCCACGTTTCTCAGCCTAGCCAGCCGGTCGTCAACGCTCGCGCAGCCATGCGGCCATGAAGGGCTCGATGATCGCGTACCGGCCGGCCGCGTCCCGGCCGGCGATCTCCTTCGCCATCAGCGCGCCTAGCGCCCGCTGCAGCGTCGGGTTGGCCGGCAGCTCGTGTCGCTCGTGGTAACCCGCGGCGTAGATGGAGGCAGTCGGCTCCTCTGCGAGCGCGATCATCACCAGCCGCTGCGGCCCGGTCGAGCCCTCCCACAGGGCCGAAAAGTGGTTGTACTCGGAGCGGATCACCTTGGCGAGCGCCTCCTCGACGGCTTCCGATGTCGCCTCGCCGCCCGCCGGGACCAGCTCCCACAGGAAGTAGGCCAGCTCCTGCGTGGCGTACGGCTGGCCACCGGTGGCCTCGAGCAGGCGGGACAGCGCTTGGTCGGAGATCGCCCGCTTACCGGCTGAGAAGCGCGAGCGGATGAACGCGCCGAAGCTCGACGCCGGGATCGTCCCCAGCTCGAGCCGCTTGGCGCTACGCCAGAACGGCTCGTTGCGGTCGTTGAAGATCCGCTCCAGGATCTGGCGCTTGCTCCCCAGGTAGACATGGCCGACCTCGGGCTGGGTCTGGAACACGCTGCGCATCATGTTGGGGTAGCGCGCATCCAGGCTCATGATCTCCTGGAACTCGTCGAACACGAGGACCACCCGGCGCTTGCGCTCCACCGCCAGCTCGGCCGGCAGCTCCAGCAGCCGCTCGATCGTGTGGTCGATGTCGGCGCGCCGGCGGCCGGCCTCGAAGCTGAAGCGCAGCGACCCGTCGGCTGGGTCGACATCCATAGCCGGCACGACGCGAAGGCCCTGGAACAGGCGCGCCGCGCGCTCGAAGGCCCGGCCGACGGGCGACGCGATGTCGGCGTAGATCGTCTTGGCCAGCGCCGCGGCAAAGCGCTCCTTGGTCGGCGTGCGTATCAGGTCCAGGTAGCCGACCAGTACCTTGCGCCGCTGCGCCTCCTGGGCCGCCCGCATGACCAGGGAGGACTTGCCGTATCGCCGCGGGGCGTACACGAGCACGTTGTGACCATTGCGCATGTCGGCCGTCAGCTCGAGCAACTCCTGCTCGCGGTCGGTGAACGCCTCGTCGAGGGCCAGGTCACCGAATGTGAACGGGTTGGCATCTACATGCATCTAGGCATAATGCAGATTAGCATAATGCTTCCCAGCATACAAACCCGGGCCGAGAGCCAAGCGTCCACGCAGCGCGCGACGCTCCTTGCTCGCCGGTCGGGCTAACGTGCCTGGCGATGGCGACGTTCGCGGTCAAGTTCCTCGGCTGCAAGGTCTCCCAGGCCGATGCCATGCTCGCGCGGCAGGCGCTGCTGGCGGCCGGACACGCCGAGGCGCCCGAGGAGCGGGCCGAGCTGCACGTGATCAACACCTGCTGCATCACGCGCGAGGCCGAGGGCAAGTCGCGCCAGGCCGTGAGGCGCTCGCTGAAGAGCGCGCGGCAGGTGTTCGTCGGCGGGTGCGCCGTCAACCTCGACCGCGAGCAGTTCGCCGAGATCGACGCTCGTGTGACGCCGTTCGTCGGCACCGCGGACGACGTCGCGGCCGCGATGGCCGCCGGGCTCGGGGCGTGCGCCGACCTCGACCACGACGTGCTCTGGCCCGGAGCGCACCGGCAGCAGCCCAGCCGCACGCGCGGCTTCGTCAAGGTCCAGGACGGGTGCGACTGCCACTGCGCCTACTGCATCATCCCCACCGTTCGCGGCTCCGCACGATCGCGACCGGCGAGCGGAGTGCTGGCCGAGGTTCGCCGGCGCGTGACTGAGGGCCAGCCCGAGATGGTGATGACCGGGATCAGCGTCGGCGACTACCGTGACCCGGAGGGCGGCCTCGAGCTCGGAGAGCTCATGCGCGAGGTCGCCCGCGTGCCCGGAGTCGAGCGCGTGCGGCTGTCGAGCGTCGAGGTGATCCATGTCAAGGACTCCCTGCTAGAGGCGCTGGCCGGCGAGCCCAAGGTCTGCCCGCACCTGCACATCCCCATGCAGTCGGGCGACGACGGTGTGCTGCGTGACATGGGACGCCACTACAGCTCGGACGAGTACCTGGAGGCGATCGCCACGCTGCGCGCGGCCGTCCCCCACGTCAACATCACCACGGACGCGATCGTCGGCTTTCCGACGGAGTCCGAGGCCGCCTTCGAGCGCACGATCGAGGCGATCGACGCCGCGGGTATCACGCGCGTGCACACGTTCTCGTACTCGCCCCGCCCGGGCACGGCGGCCGAGCGGCTGGGCGACCAGGTCCCCACCGAGGAGAAGAAGCGCCGCTCGCAGGTGTTGCGCGGGCGCTCCGAGGTACGCTCGCGCCACCATCGCGCGGCCAAGCTCGGCATGCTCGAGCAGGTGTTGGTCGACAAGGTGGCCGATGCGCAATGCTCGGGCTACACGGCGGACTACACGCGGTGCTACCTGCCGGCGGGGATTGCGGCCCGGGGGGAGCTCGTGCACGTGCGCTGCGACGAGCTCCATGCCGACGGAATCGGGGCCGTGTTAGCCGCAGGTTGTCCGTAGCTGCCCCGGCCTCGGTACTGGGGGCGCGAGGTGCCGGTGGAGTCTGAGCGGGACCGCTCTATCCTGATCGGAGTGAGCGTTCTCGAGCAGGTACGAGCTGACGTCAATACGGCGGTGAAGGCGTCCGAGCGTGAACGGGCGACCGCGCTGCGCATGGTGCTCTCCGAGCTTCAGAAGGCGGCCAAGGAGGGAGGCGACGACGAGGTCGCGGTGCTGCGCCGGGAGCGCAAGCGGCGGCTGGAGGCGGCCGCCCAGTTCCGCGATGCCGGGCGCACGGAGCTGGCCGAGAAGGAGGAGTCCGAGGCCGAGCTGATCACCACCTACCTGCCCAGCGAGCTCGGTGATGCCGAGCTGGATGCGATCATCTCAGAGGCCATAACGCAGACCGGTGCGACAGATGCCAGGGACATGGGGCAGGTGATGAAGGCGACGATGGCCAAGGTTGGCGGACGGGCCGACGGCAAGCGGGTGTCGGCACGGG
Organism: uncultured Solirubrobacterales bacterium; assembly: GCA_963704385.1. Lineage (GTDB taxonomy): Bacteria > Actinomycetota > Thermoleophilia > Solirubrobacterales > Solirubrobacteraceae > Palsa-465. The sequence goes on along the minus strand of OY969904.1, from coordinate 22,476 downwards.
TCCGCGAGGCGCTACAGCCAGCGGCCGGGACCTCGTAGGTTTGCGTAAGCAGCTGGAGCTCGACAATGCAGTGGCCAGCGAGCTGGCCGGCACAGGGGACGTCGTCCTGCGGACGATGCAATCCCACCTGGACTGCGAGATCTTCCTGCGCGGCAACGTGCTCACGCTCGACGGCGAAGAGGAAGCGGTCGAGACTGGCGAGGCTGTCGTCAAAGAGCTCGCGGAGCTGATCGAGCAGGGCCACGAGATCGCGCCGGGCACGATCGAGGCCGTGACCCGGGCCCTGGACGCACACGAGTCCCCGGCCCGGATCCTCGAGGACGTCGTCTGGCGCCATCGAGCGACCAAGGTGGCGCCCAAGACCGTCAACCAGAAGCGCTACGTCGACTCGATCCGGGAGAACACGATCACCTTCGGGATCGGTCCGGCCGGCACCGGCAAGACCTTCCTGGCCGTCGCCCTGGCCGCCGCCGCCCTGAGCCGGCGTGAGGTCAACCGGATCATCCTCACCCGCCCGGCCGTCGAGGCCGGCGAGCGGCTGGGCTTCCTCCCCGGGGACCTCATGGCCAAGGTGGACCCCTACCTACGGCCGCTGTTCGATGCGCTCCACGACATGCTCGAGCCCGACCGCGTCTCCCAGTATCTGGAGCGCGGAGTGATCGAGGTCGCGCCGCTGGCATTCATGCGGGGCCGGGCAATGCCGTTGCTGACGCCGGTGCTGACGCCAGCCGGCTTTCGCCCGATCGGGAGTCTGCAGGTGGGCGACCTCGTCATCGGATCGAACGGTCAGCCGACACCGGTGATCGGGACGTACCCGCAGGGGCTGAAGGAGGTGTTCCGGCTTCGCGCACAGGACGGTGCCTCGGTGCTGTGCTGCGGCGAGCACTTGTGGCACGTCTTCACCGCCTCTGATCGCCGTCGAGGCAAGCCGGGGCGCGTACTTGAGACGCAAGAGATGATAGGGCGCCTACGAAGTTTCCATCGGCATCGATTCGAGCTGCCGCTGATGTCAGCACCAGCCGGGTTCCCCCTGCGGGCCGTTCCAATCGATCCTTACGCGCTCGGCCTGCTGCTTGGTGATGGCGGCCTGACGCATGGAACGCCCACGTTCACCACGCACGATCACGAGCTGCTGGCTGGACTTGAGAACCTTCTCGAAGACATTCAGATCCGCGCGAGGAGTGGCAAGGACTACACGCTTCTGAACGTGCAGGGTCGACGCGGGACCGCCGGCATTCTTGATCCGGTGACGGAGGGTCTGCGCGAGCTCGCGCTCGTAGGTACGAACTCACACACGAAATTCGTCCCGGAGTTGTACCTCCGCAACACCCCGGGGGTGCGGATGGGAGTCCTCCAGGGTCTACTGGATACCGACGGTGGCCCTGTGGCGCAAACGGGGCGCACCGGCCGGATCCAGTACGCGACGTGCTCCGTGCGCCTGCGCGACGACGTCGTGTATCTGGTGCGCTCCTTAGGAGGTGTCGCGTACTGGCGCGAGCGCAAGGCCGCCGGGCGAGCGCCAGGATGGGCTAACGGCCGACCAGTCCCGCACCGACATGACTCGTATGTCCTCGACATCCGCCTCCCGCGCGGCATCGAGCCATTCCGCCTTGCGCGCAAGCGCGAACTCTATGATCGCGACGGCGGCGGACGGCCGATGCGCTTCATCGACTCGATCGAGCCCGCCGGCGAGGCAGAGTGCGTGTGCATCCAGGTCGCGGCCGCCGATTCGCTGTATGTCACCGACGACTTTCTCGTCACTCACAACAGCCTCAACGACAGTTTCATCATCCTCGACGAGGCCCAGAACACGAGTCCCGAGCAGATGAAGATGTTCCTGACCCGTCTCGGGTTCAACTCCAAGATGGTGGTCACCGGTGACATCACGCAGATCGACCTGCCCCGGGAGCATGACTCCGGTCTGGTCGTCGTGGCCGACATCCTCAAGGACGTCGAGGGGATCGAGTTCGTCCGCCTGGGGGAGGAGGACGTGGTCCGGCACAAGCTGGTGCGGCGGATCGTCGCCGCCTACACCGAGCACACCCAGCGGGCGGCGCCCGAGCTGCGTCCGCGTAGGCGGGCCTAGCCGTTCGCCGTGCTCGAGGTCGAGGTGATCGGCGTCGAGGTGATGGCGCCGCCCGGGTCCGAGGGCGACGGTGACGGCCCCACCGCGGCGGAAGTGGAGGAGCTGTGCACGCTGGCCCTGTCGTCGGCTGGCATCAACGAGGGTCACGTCGCGGTCGAGTTCGTCTCCGAGGAGCGGATCCGCGAGCTCAACAGCAGCTACCTCCGGATCGACGCGCCGACCGACGTACTGTCGTTCGCGGTCGACGGGGGCGAGCCGGCGGCCGGGCCGAGGGAGATCGGCGACATCGTCATCTGCCCCGAGCACACCACCGACGTCCGTGAGGCGATCGTCCACGGTGCTCTGCACCTCAGCGGCATGGACCACGAGACCGACGAGGGGGAGATGCTGGCGCTCCAGTCCGAGCTGATGCGGTGGATCGGGTGAGCGCCCCCGGGGGCGAGACCCGCACGCGCTCGGGCTTCATCGCGCTCGCCGGCCGTCCCAACGTGGGCAAGTCGACCCTGGCCAACGCGATCGTCGGGGCCAAGGTGGCGATCGTGTCCGACAAGCCGCAGACCACGCGCCGGGCGATCCGGGCGATCGCCACCGGGAGTGACTGGCAGCTGGTGCTGGTCGACCTGCCCGGCGTCCAGCGTCCGCGGGACGCGCTCACCGAGCGGATGCAGAGCCGGGTCGAGCACGAGCTCGAGGACGCCGACGGGTGCCTGTTCGTGGTCAATGCCGAGGAGGAGATCGGCCCCGGTGACCGGTTCATCGCCCGGCTGCTCGGGGCGGCCCCGGTGCCGGTGGTGGTCGCGGTCAACAAGGTCGATCGGGCCGACCGGGCTCGGACGGCCGCGGCGCTGCAGGCGGTTGGTGAGCTCGGCGTGGGCGATGAGGTGTTTCCGGTGTCGGCCCGTACCGGTTCGGGCGTGGCTCCGCTCACCGACCACCTGGTCTCGCTGCTCCCGGAGGGGCCGTTCTACTTCGAACGCCAGCAGCACTCCGACCAGCGCGAGGAGGTCCGACTGGCCGAGCTCGTGCGCGAGCAGGTGCTTAGGCGGACCCGCGAGGAGGTCCCGCACGCGGTCGAGGTCCAGATCGACTCGATCGCCAGCGAGCAGCGTGAGGACCTCATCCGGATCGAGGCGACGCTGCTGACCGAGACCGAATCGCAGAAGGGGATCCTGATCGGCGCGCAGGGCCGGATGGTCAGGTCGATCGGGACGGCGGCACGGCGCGCGATCGAGCAAGAGCTCGACGCGCACGTGCACCTCGAGCTGCGCGTTCGCGTCCGCCGGCACTGGCGCACCGACGAGCACATGCTGGACCGGTTGGGAATCGACTAGCGCGCTCTGCTAACACTTCGCGCATGAGGGGAGCGGCTGCCGTGCTCGCATGCGCGCCGACCCCAGGACCTATTACGGGTACTACTGGTGGCAGGTCATCTACGCGGTTAGCGGTGGCCCGCCCACCCGCCCGCCCACCCGCTCCGTGGTCCTCCCGACCGGCTACCCCGCGGTCCCGCCTGTGCCCGTCCCGGCCGCAGGCGGCGGTCGCTAGGTCGACCGCCCCTAGAATCGCCACGACGTGGAGGATGCAACCGTCGTAGTCGTGGAGGACTCGGAGATCGCGTTCGACGAGCGCGGGCTCGTGCCCTGCGTCGTTCAGGACTGGCGCACCGGCGAGGTGCTGACTCTGGCCTACATGAACGCCGAGTCACTGCGCCTCACTCGGGAGACCGGCCACATGCATTTCTTCAGCCGCTCGCGCCAGGAGCTGTGGCACAAGGGTGCGTCGTCCGGAAACACCCAGACCGTGAAGGCGATCCGCTACGACTGCGACGGCGACGCCCTGCTGGCCCTCGTCGAGCCGGCTGGGCCCGCCTGCCACACGGGCGAGCGGACGTGCTTTCACCAGGGCGAGGTCGACGGCGGCGCGCCGTACGAAACGCTGGCGACCCTCGAGCGCACGCTGGCCGAGCGGGCGCGCACGCGCCCCGAGGGGTCCTACACGGCCAGGCTGTTGGCGGACCCGGAGCTGGCCCGGGTCAAGGTCCAGGAGGAGGCCGGGGAGGTGGCGCGGGCCGCGGAGTCCGAGTCGGACGAGCGCGTCGCCGAAGAGGCCGCCGACGTGATCTATCACCTGGCGGTCCTGCTCCGGGCGCGGGGCCTGTCGCTGGCCGACGCCGAGCAGGTGCTCGATGGCCGTCACCGGCGCTGAGGCTTCGGCGGCCGCGGCGCCATCGCTCGAGGAGGCCCGCGAGCTCGCTCGCACGCACAATCTGATCCCGCTGCGCGAGACGTTCATCGACGACACCCAGACGCCGGTCTCGGCCTTCCTGAAGCTGCGCGAGTCGGGTCCGGCCTTCCTGTTGGAGTCAGCCGATCAGGGCCGGGTCGGGCGCTACTCGTTCATCGGCTTTCGGCCGCGCAGCGTGCTGCGCTGGTCGTTGGGGGATGCCGGCGACCCCTACGCGCTGGTCGCCGCGGAGCTGGGTCGCTTCCGCCCGGCCGGCCTGCCCGGGCTCCCTCCGTTTGCGGGCGGAGCGGTCGGGATGTTCGCCTACGACCTCGTGCGCACCGTGGAGCCCCTCGGGGCTCCCAACCCGGACCCGGTCGGGCTCCCCGACCTGGCGCTGATGCTGACCGACCCGCTCGTCACCTTCGACCATCTCAAGCGCACCGTCACCGTGCTGGCGAACGTGTACGCCGACGAGGACCTGGAGGCCTCGTACGCCTCGGCGCTCGAAACCATCGCCGAGATCCGCTGGCGCCTGGCCGGCCCCGTCCCCCGCCCGGCCCGCCCGCCGGCGCGCGATCGCCGGGCGCCCCCGTTCGAGGCCAACATGTCCCGCGAGCGGTTCGAGTCCATCGTCGCGCGGATCATCGAGTACATCCGCGCCGGCGACGCCTACCAGGTGGTTCCTTCGCAGCGCTGGTCGGCGCCCGCCCCCGTCGAGGCCTTCTCGATCTACCGCGGCCTGCGGGCCGTCAACCCGAGCCCGTACATGTACTTCCTGGACTTCGGCGACTTCGAGATCGCGGGGGCGAGTCCCGAGCCGCTGATCACCGTGAGTGGGAGGCGCGTGTCCACCCGGCCGATCGCCGGCACCCGGCCCCGGGGAGCGAGCGCGGAGGAGGACCGCCGCCTGGCCGAGGAGCTGCTCGCCGATCCGAAGGAGCGAGCCGAGCACGTGATGCTGGTCGACCTCGGGCGCAACGACCTCGGGCGCGTGTGCGAGTACGCGTCAGTCGAGGTCGAGGACTTCATGGCCGTCGAGAACTACAGCCATGTGATGCACATCGTCTCGAGCGTCATCGGCACCCTGCGTCCGGAGGTCGGCGGGCTCGACGCCCTGCGCTCCGTGCTCCCGGCCGGAACGCTCTCGGGCGCCCCCAAGGTCCGGGCCATGCAGATCATCGACGAGCTGGAGCCGGTCAAGCGCGGCGGGTACGGGGGCGCCATCGGCTGGGCCAGCTACACCGGCGACCTCGACACCTGCATCCACATCCGCACCGTCGTGGTGAAGGACGGCGTCGCTCACGTCCAGGCCGGCGGCGGCACGGTCGCCGATGCCAGGCCCGACTTCGAGTTCAGGGAGTCGGAGGCCAAGGCGAGCGGGGTGCTGGCGGCGATCGAGCTCGCCGCCCGCCAGCCCGAGTGGCCGTAGCGCGGCCCGTCCCGCTCCGCCGCGTTACTTTTGCAGCGTGCGGGTTCTGGTCATCGACAACTACGACAGCTTCACCTACAACCTGGTCCAGTACCTGGGGGAGCTGGAAGCGGAGATCGAGGTGGTGCGCAACGACCGCGCGACGATCGACGATCTCCTCGTGCGCGGCTACGACCGGGTGATCGTCTCGCCCGGGCCGTGCACGCCGAACGAGTCCGGGGTCTCGCTCGAGGCGGTCCGCCGGTTTCCCCTCGCCGGGGTGCCGACGCTCGGGGTCTGCCTGGGCCATCAGGCGCTGGTCCAGGCGTGGGGGGGGAAGGTGATTCAGCATCAACCCGTGCACGGCAAGCAGACGCTGATCGAGCACGACGGCCGGACGATCTTCCACTCGCTTCGCTCACCCCTGGAGGTCGGCCGCTACCACTCACTCGTGGTCGATCCCGCGCTCCCGGAATGCTTCGAGCTGAGCGCGAGCGCCGAGGAGGTGGTGATGGCGGTCCGCCATCGCGAGCTCCCGGCCGAGGGGGTGCAGTTTCACCCCGAGTCGATCCTCACCGAGCACGGTCGCGAGCTGCTGTCCAACTTCCTCGCTCGCGCGCGGTGATCTGCGCGCGCGTGAACATGAGGAGCGGGCGGGCATGAGGAGCTGGCGGGCATGAGGGGCGGCCGGACATGAGCGGACCGGAGCTGCTCACGCGTTCGATCGACACGCTGGCCGGCGGGCACTCCCTCTCGCGCGAGGAGACCGCCGCCGTGCTCTCCGAGATCATGGCCGGAAACGCGTCCGAGATCCAGATCGCCGCCTTCCTGATCGCGCTGCGCACCAAGGGCGAGACGGTCGACGAGATCGCCGGGCTCGCTCAAGCCATGCGGGCGTTCGCGCGGCACGTGGAGGTGAGCAGCGACGACCTGCTCGACACGGCCGGCACCGGCGGCGGGCGGCGGACATACAACGTCTCCACCACGGCCGCCCTGATCGCGGCGGGCGCGGGCTGCGTCGTGGCCAAGCACGGCAACCGCTCCGCCACCGGACTATCGGGGTCGGCCGACGTGCTCGAGGCGCTCGGGGCGCGAATCGACCTGGATCCAGACGCCGTCCGCCGATGCATCGAGGAGGTCGGCTTCGGGTTCATGTTCGCGCCCGCCCACCACCAGGCGACCCGGTACGTGGTCCCGGTCCGGCGCGAGCTCGCCGTCCGGACGATCTTCAACTTCCTCGGCCCGCTCACGAACCCGGCCGGCGCGACCCGCCAGCTGATCGGAGTCTCTGACCCGGCCTACCTCGACACGATGGCCGGCGCGCTCGTGCTGCTCGAGACCCGGCACGCGCTGCTCGTGTCCAGCGAGGACGGCCTCGACGAGCTGTCGATCTCGGCGCCCACGCTGGTGGTCGAGGTTCTCGGAGCCGAGGTGAGGCGCTACACGGTCACGCCGGAGGAGGTCTCCCTGGACCGGGCGCCGGCCGAAGCGATCCCGGGGGGCGATCCGGCCCAGAACGCCGACACCGCCCGGCGCATCTTTGACGGCGAGCGCGGGCCCGCGCGGGACCTGGCCGTACTCAATGCGGGGGCCGCGATCTACGCGGGCGGCAAGGCTGCGAGCCTGAGCGCGGGGGTCCGCGAGGCCCAGGAGGCGATCGACCGTGGCGCCGCGGCGCAGGCGCTCGAGCGGTTCGTGGCCCGAACCCAGGAGCTCGCGCCGTGAACCACCTCGAGCGGATCGTCGCCACCACCCGCGAGGAGGTGGAGCGCCGTCGTGTGACCGTCCCCGAGGACGAGCTCGAGGCCCGCGGACGAAGCCGGCTCGTCGGAGACGACCTGCGCCCGTTCGAGGCGGCGCTGGCCGGGCCCGGCCTGTCGCTGATCGCCGAGCACAAGCGCCGCTCCCCGTCGGCCGGCGAGATCCGGCGTGACGTCACCGTCGAGGAAGTCGTCCAAGCCTACGAGCGCGGCGGGGCGGCGGCCATCTCGGTCCTGACCGAGGGCCCCAGCTTCGGCGGATCGCTGGACGATCTGGGTGCGGCCCGCGCGGCGTCGACCCTGCCGATCCTCCGCAAGGACTTCATCGTTGACGCATACCAGATCCACGAGGCGCTGGCCGCCGGAGCCGACGCGATCCTGCTGATCGTCGCCGCGCTGACCCCGGAGGAGTTGACCCGCCTTCACGAGGACGCGCAAACGCTAGGCCTGGCCGCGCTGGTCGAGGTCCACGACGAACGCGAGCTGGAGCTGGCCCACACCGCCGGCGCTCAGCTGGTCGGGATCAACAACCGCGACCTGACCACCCTCGAGGTCGACACCGGACGGACGTTCGACCTGCTGCCGCGAATCCCGTCCGGCGTCACCGTCGTCGCCGAGTCGGGCTTCAGCGCCCGCGTAGAGCTCGACGAGCTCGAACAAGCCGGCGTCGACGCGGTGCTGGTCGGCGAGGCCCTGATGCGCTCCCCCGACATCGAGGCGGCGGCACGGGCGCTAACCACGTTCTGAAGCCGCCGGACGAAGACGTAACACCTGGACTCGAGCCGGTATAGGATTGCCCCCGAGGGCGCAAACAAAGGACCGGAGGGCATCACATGCAGCAGCTTGCGCTGTTTCGAAGAGTGAGTACGTTCGTGGGGACTGGCGCAGCGGTCGCGGGCCTCGCGCTGGCGGTGGCCGGCACGGCCAGCGCCTCGGTGTCGATCGGAGTGGCCTGTGGGGATTCGACTGGGCTGATCAACGCGATCAACAGCGCCAACACATCCGGAGGCGGGAGCGTCAACCTCGCGGCGGGGTGCAGCTACGCCCTCAACGGCGCCTACGACGGCACCGAAGACGGCCTGCCCCCGGTCACGACCCCGATCACCGTCAACGGCAACGGGTCCACGATCGCCGGCAACGACAACGGCTTCCGTATCTTCGAGGTCGACGGCCCGAGCGGGAACCTGACGCTCCAGAGCGTGACCATAACGGGCGGGAACGTCCCCGACGTTGGCGGCGGCATCCTCGATGATGGAGCCAGACTCACGCTCAATCGCAGTGCGGTCACAGGAAACACCGCCGGAACGGACACCCCCACCGGTGGCGGCATCGGCGGCGGCATCGCCAGCGGGACGTTCTTCTCCGGTCTCGCCGCCACGCTCACGCTCAACAGCAGCCAGGTCAACGGCAACACGGTGCTCGGGCCTGGGGCCGGGGGCGGGATCGCCACCGGCGACTATGCCCCATTCTTCGGCAACGCGCCCGGTCCCGCCAGTTCGCTCACCATCAACAGGAGCCAGGTGAACGGCAACGTGGCCCCGGACTCCGGCGGCGGCGGGATTCAGAACCTGGCCGGCAACGTCACCGTGAACAGCAGTCAGGTGAACGACAACACCGCGGCCAACGGCGCCGGCATCACCAGCGGTAACGGCAACGGGGGGGCTCCTCCCGGGGCCAGCACGCTGGTGGTGAACAAGAGCGAGGTCGACGGTAACACCGCGATCGCGCCGGCACCGACGATGATGGGCGGTGGGACTCCTCCCTTCGGGGCGGGCGGCATCGCCAACGGCGGCGGCGCGACGATCAACAACAGCCAGATCGAGGACAACACGGCGACGCACATCATTGGCGGCGGGATCGTCAATCACGGCGCCATGACCATCAACAAGTCCGTGGTGAATGACAACCATGCCCCTGGGCATGGCCAGTTCGGCTCGGCCGGCGGAATCGTCAACATCAACACCGGGGCTCCGAACAGCGGTGTGCTGACCATCAACAACAGCCAGGTGAATCTGAACACCGCGAGCTTCGCCGGCGGCGGAATCCTCAACGGTCTCCCCGGAATGGCCCTGCCACCGGCCCAACTGAAGATGAACCACAGTCAGGTGAACCGCAACTCAGCGGGCATGGGTGGAGGCATCTTCAACGGCGACGGCGCCGTGACGCTGAACTCCACGGCCGTCAACGGGAACACCCCGGACAACTGCGAACCGCCCGGGAGCGTCACCGGCTGCACGTGCTGATCGCTGCGAGGGTGGGCGCGGGCTTCCCGTGCCCACCCCCTCGCTACCGAGCCCGGGCCGAGGCCTGGTTCGACAACGGGCCCTGGCCCACTGAGTTGACCGCTGCCACCTCGTAGTAGTACGTGGTGCGCGATGTCGTTGCGGCGTCGGTGTAACTGCAGGTCGAGGAGGTGCAGGTGATGCTCAGATAGGCCACTTCGCGGCCGGTTGACGTGCTCCGGTACAGCTCGTAGGACTTGATCGCCGCTCCGCCGTTGGACGAAGGCGCCGACCAGGTGAGCGCCACGCCCTTGGTCGACGACGTCGAAGCCTTCACGTTCCGTGGGGCGCTGGGCACGGTCGCCGGCACGGCCGACACGACGTTCGAGTCGCCGCTGGTCGACACCGAGTTCACGGCCGTCACTTCGTAGTAGTAGGTCGTGCCGTTGGTCAGCCCGGTGTTGACGTACGCGGCCGTGCTCAGACCAAACGCGATCAGGCTGAATCCAGAGGAGGCGCTGGTCGTGCTCCGGTAGACGTCGTAGGTGATCGGCGTGGTGCCCGTGGTCGGGGGCGACCAGGACAGGGAGACCTGTCCGTTGCCCGCCTTGGCCGCGAGGCCGGTCGGTGCGCTCGGGGCGGTCCCGCCGCCACCGCCGCCACCGTCGGACGACGCCACGAACGCGGCCATGCTGTTCGGGGAACCGCCCGGCGTGCCCAGCCCGGTCGGGCCGTCGTAGCCGGCCACCGCCGTACACAGATACGTCGCGGAGCAGCTCCCGTCGCTGCCCGAGGTCACGTCGTAGAGCACGCTCGGCGAAGCGTACGCGTAGGCAGCGGGGACGCCGCCCGAGCTCAGGGGATTGGCGGCCAGGGCGTAGAAGGAGGCGATGATCGGAGAGGCCACGCTCGTCCCGCCGTAGATGGCCCAGCCTGAGTTGCCATACGTGTCGTACACCCACACCCCGGTATTGGGGTCGGCCACGGCCGAGACATCGGCGACCGTGCGGTTCGCGCAGCCGGTGTCCTTCTGCCATGACGGCTTGGGCTCATAGGCGCTGCATCCGGCGCCGGCGCCGCTCCAGGCCGTCTCCGAGCCATCTCGTGTGCCCGTGTTGGTCAGCTGCGTCAGGCTCGTGCCGCCGACGGCCGTGACGTACGGCGAGGCGGCGGGAAACTCGACGCCGTAGCCGTTGTCGCCCGAGCTGGCCACGACAGCCACCCCCGGGTGGTCGTAGTACGTGAGGCTGTCAGAGGTCTCGGAGCTGTACTCGCTCCCCCCGTAGCTGTTGGAGACGACGTTCGCCCCCAGCGACACCGCCTCATTCACCGCCGCGCCGAGGTCGGAGAGCGAGTTGCTGTTGGCTTCCACGAGCAGGATCTGACAGTTGGGGCAGATGGCGCTGACCATCTCGACGTCAAGCGACTCCTCGACCCCCCAGCTCGAGTTACCGGAGGGATATGAGCTCGTGCTGCCGGTTTGGCTGACCTTTTCGAACACGCAGCTCGTCGCACCGGCTGAGACCGTGCCCGCCGCGCAGGCCGGCAGGCCGAAGTACGAGCGGTAGTAGGCGAGGTCGCCGGCGATGTTGGGGTCGTTGTAGGCGTCGACGAGCGCCACGATCTGGCCGACTCCGCCGCCGTCGGCCGCCGCCGCCGAGGCGACGTCATAGGCCGACTGAAGGTACGAGGGGTCGTAGGCGCCGTTGTCGCCCAGCGTGCTCGACGGGCGGGCCCGTCGGGCCGGCCGCTCGGAGCGGGCCTTGCTGTCGATCCGGATGTGGACGTTGCAGTGCGCGTAGCCAGCGGGCACCGCGTACGAACAGACGTTGGCGTCGGCCTCGCCGCCCGCCTCATGCCGGACGTGGAAGCCGGGGGCCGATGGGACCTGCCCGGCCGTCAGCTGCGCCAGCGTCCCGGAGCCCGGATCGGCGGCGGCCGTCCCGGTCCAGGCGCCCAGCGCCACTGCAAACGCGACCAGCGAGCCGAGTGCCGACAACCGCATGCTTACCCCCAAGTCCGATTCCGTTTGAGCCCTACAAGGACAAGGTTAGCGCCTGACCCGACGCTCCAACCCTCCTACGATGTCTACGTGCCCACCACCGCCCCCAAGATGAAGTTCTGCGGGATTACCAACGTCTCCGACGCCGAGCGCGCCGTGTCCGCCGGCGCGTGGGCCGTCGGCCTGATCTTCTGGCCGTGTTCGCCCCGGCGCTGCACCCCTGAGGATGCCGCCGAGATCGCCGCGGCGCTGAAGCGGCGGGCCGAGGTGGTCGGCGTGTTCGTGAACCCGACGCTCGACGAGCTCGCGCGCAGCGTCGACACGATCGGCCTGACCATGCTCCAGCTGCACGGCGACGAGGGCCCGTCATTCTGCGCCGAGGCCGCGCGGCGCACCGGCGCCAAGGTGATCAAGGCCGTGCGGGTGCGCAGCGGCGCGGACATCCAGGCCCTGGGCGCATTCCACACCGACTACCACCTGCTCGACAGCCACGCGGCCGGCAGGCGCGGCGGGACCGGCGAGACGTTCTCGTGGGAGCTCGCGCGGGCCCACCGGGGATCGGTGCCCCTGATCCTGAGCGGCGGCCTGAACCCTGACAACGTGGCCGAGGCGATCGCCGTCGTGCGCCCGTTCGCGGTCGACGTGGCCAGTGGGGTCGAGATGGCTGGAGGCCCGCCCACCCGCAAGGATCCGGCCAGGATGGAGGCGTTCGCCGACGCAGTGCGATCGTCGGCCATGGTCGCGCGGTGACCGCCGTCGAGCACCGCTTCGGGCCCTACGGCGGCCAGTACGTGCCCGAGACGCTGATGCCGGCCTTGGCCGAGCTCGAGGCGGCGTGGGTCCAGGCGCGCGACGATCCCCACTTCCGGGCCGAGCTCGACGGGCTCCTACGTGACTACGTTGGGCGCCCGTCGCCCCTGTACCTCGCCTCCCGGCTGAGCGAGGAGGTCGGGCATCCGGTCTACCTCAAGCGCGAGGACCTCAATCACACCGGAGCCCACAAGATCAACAACGCCCTCGGCCAAGCGCTGCTGGCTCGGCGGATGGGCAAGCGCCGGATCATCGCCGAGACCGGCGCGGGCCAGCACGGCGTGGCGGCGGCGACCGCGGGCGCGCTGCTCGACCTGGAGTGCCTCGTGTACATGGGTACCGAGGACATGCGCCGCCAGAAGCCCAACGTCGAGCGGATGGAGCTGCTCGGCGCGCGCGTGGAGCCGGTCGAGGCGGGCGCTCGGACCCTCAAGGAGGCCGTGTCGGCTGCGATTCGCGACTGGGTGACGAACGTCGGAACGACCCACTACGTCATCGGCTCGTGCGTCGGGCCCGCTCCCTACCCGGCGCTCGTGCGTGACCTGCAGCGCGTGATCGGGGACGAGGCCCGGGCCCAGATCCTCGAGCACGCCGGCCGCCTGCCGGAGCGAGTGATCGCCTGCGTCGGCGGTGGCTCCAACGCGATCGGGATGTTCGTCCCGTTCGTTGGCGACCAGGAGGTCGAGCTCGTCGGGGTCGAGGCGGCCGGCGAGGGGATCGCCAGCGGACGGCACGGGGCTCCGCTGACCGCGGCCGGGAGCCCCGGCGTCCTGCACGGCGCGTTCTCGGCCGTGATCCAGGACGAGGACGGCCAGATCCTCGAGGCCCACTCGATCTCGGCCGGCCTCGACTATCCCGGCAGCGGCCCCGAGCACGCCTGGCTGCGCGACTCGGGCCGCGCGCGCTACGTGGCGATCAGCGACGACGAGGCGCTCGAGGCGTTCGCCCGAACAGCACGCCTGGAGGGCATCATCCCGGCGCTCGAGAGCGCCCACGCCCTGGCCTGGGTGTTCCAGGCCGGGGCCAGCGAGCTCGACGTGGTCTGTCTGTCGGGCCGCGGCGACAAGGACCTGGAGGAAGCGTTGGAGCTACTCGGGCGCCGGGCCGCCCGATGACCGGCCGCGAGCGGATCGCCGTGGCCTTCGCGCGCGCCCGGGCCGATGGGCGGCGGGCCGCGCTGATGCCGTACCTGATGGGAGGCTTCCCCGATCTCGAGACCTCCCGGCGGATCGGCCTGGCCTACGCCGACGCGGGGGCCCACCTGGTCGAGCTCGGCGTGCCGTTCTCCGATCCCCTGGCCGACGGCCCGGTGATCCATGCGGCGGCGACGGCCGCGCTCCGGGCCGGGGCGACGGTCGATCAGGTGCTCGAGGTCGGCCGGTCCATCGCCGAGCGGGTACCGGTGATCGTCATGAGTTACGCCAACCCGATCTTGGCCCGTGGGCTCGAGCGGTTCGCCCACGCGCTGATCGAGGCGTCGGTCAGCGGGCTGATCGTCCCCGACCTGCCATACGGTGAGTCGGCCGGAACGCTCGAGGTCTGCGACGAGCGGGGAATCGCGCTGGTCCCGCTGGTGGCCCCGAACACTCCGGCGGATCGGCTCGCGCACATCGGGTCAAGCGCCCGAGGCTTTCTCTACACCGTGGCCCTGACCGGGACGACGGGCGAGCGCACGAGCTTCGACGGGGACCTGGCGGCCGTGCTCGCGCGCGCGGCCGCGCACACCGAGGTCCCGGTGGCCGTCGGGTTCGGTATCGGCGAGCCGGCACACGCCGCCGCCGCGGCGGCCGCGGGCGCCGACGGCGTGATCGTCGGCAGCCGTCTGGTCCGGGCCGCCGGCCTCCAGGCGGATCCGATCGCCCCGGTCCGGGACCTCGTGCGGGCGTTCTGGGCCGCCTTGGCGGTGTGAATCGAGCCGGCCGTGGGCCCCAGCGGCGACGACTCGGTTAGCATCTAGCTCGATGGGCCTGATCATCACCGGGACTGCCGGGCTGGTCATATGGATCGTCCTCTGGGCGACCGACCTGTACAGCGGATTCGACTCGATCTTGATCGGGATCTTGATGGTGGTGGTCGCGATCGGGATCCGAAACCTACTGCCGTACCTGCCCGGCCGGCGGCACTGAGCTCCGCGCATGCGCGGCAAACTGCTCGCACGCAGCGGGGCCCTGATCGGGTGCGCGGTTCTGGCTACGGTCACCGGCGCGGCCAGCTGCTCGACGACGGCCTCCTCGGTCACCGCCACCGGCAAGACCCTCTCGATCTACATCAGCGCGCCCGCCTCCCTGTCCGCCGACCCGCAGGCCCAGGACGTCGTCGATGCCGAGCGCCTGGCCTACCAGCAGCTCCACGGCGAGGTGACCGCGCACAAGCTGGCGCCGAACCCGAACCTGGTGACCGACGACGAGCTCTCGGGCAACGCCCGGACGGCGATCGGGAACACCAGCGCCATCGCCTACCTGGGCGAGCTCGACCCGGGCTCCTCGGCCGACTCGATCGGCATCACCAACGCCGAGGACCTCCTTCAGGTCAGCCCCACCGATACCGCCGTCGAGCTCAACCAACGCAGCTCCTCTAACGGCTACTACGAGTCCTACGGGACCTACGGCCAGACGTTCGCGCGCGTGGTACCGACGAGCGCCCAGGAGGCCAGGGCGCTGGCCACCGAGATGCAGGCGCTCGGGGTCAGGACGCTGTATGCGACCAGCGACGGCAGCGCCTACGGCAACGCCATCACCAGTGCCGTCAAGGCCGACGTCGCTCCGGCGATCACGCTGGCGTCGTCCCCCACGAGCGCCGACGCGGTGTTCTACGGTGGCAGCTCGGCCCCCGCCGCCGCCCGCCTGTTCAACCAGGTCGCCGGGACAACCCCCGCGGCGAAGCTGTTCGCGCCCTCGGCCCTCGCCGACGAGGCCTTCGTCGGAGCGCTCACCCCCGCCGCCCAGCGTCGCGTCTACGTGTCGCAGCCCGGGTTCCTGCCCAGCGCCCTGACTCCTCCGGGCCGGAGCTTCGTCGCCTCGTTCCGCGCCGCCTACGGCCACGCGCCGGCCACGCAGGCCATCTTCGGCTACGAGGCCATGTCGGCGGTGCTCGAGGTGCTGAAGGAGGCCGGCAGCGCGGCGACCAACCGCTCGACCGTGGTCAATGACTTCCTCAGGCTCAGCCGCAGCGCGGCGAATTCCGTGCTAGGCGCCTACTCGATCGGCGCCAACGGCAACATCAGCATCGCCCCGTTCGTCCTGAGCCGCGTGATCGGCGGCCAGCTCACGCCCTACAGAGGGGTGCCGGGGCAGGGGTGACGACGATGCTGGGCCCCGGACGCCCGTGAGGCGCTCGCGCGCGCAGCTGATCGTCTGGCTGCTCGCTGCTGCCTGCCTGGTGACCGGATGCGCCTCGGACCGGCGGACCGTCGGCCGCGTCCGGGGCACGACGCTGACGATCTACATGAGCGGTCCCTCCCAGGGAGCCTCGAGCGTCGATGCCCAGTCGGCGTGGAACGGCGCCGAGATGGCGCTCGAGAGCATCCACAGCCGGATCGGGCGCTACCGAATCGTGGTCAAGCAGCTCGATGACGCGACGCTCCAGAGCCACGGCTGGGACCCGAACCAGACCACGAACAACGTCCGCCTGGTCATCCAGGACCCCACCACGATCGGGTACGTGGGCGATTTCAACTCGGGGGCCAGCGCGATCTCGATCCCGCCGCTGAACCGGGCCGGGATCCCGCAGATCAGCCCAGCGAGCAGCGCCGTCGGGCTGACCTCCGCGGGAGCCGGAGCCTCTCCAGGGGAGCCCGAGAAGTATTACCCGGCTGGCGCCCGGACGTTCGCGCGGGTCGTGCCCAGCGACGCCATCCAGGCGGCCACGCTGGTTCGTCTCCAGCAGCAGATGGGGTGCCGGAGGACGTTCGTGCTCCAGGACGGAGAGGTGGATGGAGAGGACGCCGCGTTCAGCTTCGTACTCACGGCCAAGTCGGCCGGCCTGCGCGTGCTCGGCGTTCAGGCCTTTCCGCGCCGGGCGCCCAGCTACAGCTCGCTGGCCGCCAGCGTGGCCGGATCCGGGGCCGACTGCGTGCTGATCAGCGCGATCGACGAGCGCAGCGCCGTGCTGCTGACCGAACAGCTCGCTGCCGCGCTCCCCAGGGCGCCGATCTTCGTCACCTCCGGGCTCGCCGACAGCCGCTACACCGACCCAGTGCAGGGCGGTATTCCCGCGTCGATCGACTCCAGGGTGGTCGTCGTCTCGCCGACCCTCGAGGCCTCCGCGTACCCGCCCTCGGGCCGGGCGTTCCTGGCCGCCTACCAGATCCGGTTCGGCCCGCCCGAGCCATCGGCGATCTTCGGTTACGAGGCCATGAGCCTGATGCTGGACGCGATCGACCGCGCCACGGACCGGGGACGCGAGGACGCGGAGCGCGCCAAGGTGGTTGCCGCGGTCATGTCGACCCATGAGCGCCGCAGCGTGCTCGGGACCTACAGCATCGACCCGGACGGGGACACGACGATCCACAGCTATGCGGCCTATCGGATCGTCGACGGGAGTCTGTCGCCGCTGACCGGGACCGGGTGACTCCCGACCCGCGACCGAGTGACCAGATCGGCCCGATTGTGGCCTCGGTTGACGTTTCGTTAGGGCGCGGTTGCTAGGGTTTGATCCGACCGTGGGCCGCATTAGCCTGCGCGTTTACCGGGCTCCGTACCGGACCCCGGGGGCAAAAGGAGGCCTATGAGGTTCACAAGTAAAACAATCATCGGGTGTCTGCTCGTGGGCGCAGCGGCGATCGTGTTGGCCGCCTGTGGAAGCAGCAGCAGCAGCTCCAGCGCGGCGTCCAGCAGCAGTTCGAAGACGATCGACATCTACTCGGACATGCCGCTGCTCGGCGCGTCGACCGCCCAGACGATCCCGACGGTCAACGGGATGAAGCTCGCCCTGTCTCAGGCCGGGGGCAAGGCTGGGTCGTTTACCGTCAAGTACATCTCGCTCAACGACGCGAGTGCGTCCACCGGCAACTACGACCTTGGCCTGTGCGCCTCTGACGCCCGCCAAGCGGCGACCGACCCGAAGGCGATCGTCTACCTCGGGACGTTCAACTCGGGCTGCGCGGAGGTCGCGATTCCGATCCTGAACCAGGCGGGAGTGCCGATGGTCAGCCCGGCGAACACGTACGTCGGCCTGACCGAGGCCGTGAAGGGCGTCAGCGCAGCGGGAGAGCCGCAGAAGTACTACCCGACGGGTACCCGCAACTACCTGCGGATCGTGCCGAACGACGCGATCCAGGGCGCGGCGGATCTCGAGGCGATGAAGGCGGCCGGCTGCACCCGGGTCGCCGAGGCGAACGACAAGACGCCGTACGGCGCCGGGATCGCGCAGGTGATTGAGGCATCGAAGGCGTCTTATGGGGTCAACGTCGTAAGCAACACCGGAATCGATCCGACGGCCCCGAACTACACCGCATACGCGGCGACGATCAAAGGCCAGGGAGCGGACTGCTTCTTCTTCGGTGGCGTGACCGCCAACGGCGGAGTGCAGATCGTCAAGGACGTGCACGCGGCGATCCCGACGGCGAAGATCTTCGGGCCCGACGGCGTGTGCACCTCCGGGTGGACGAACGCCAAGATGGGTGGTGTGCCGGCAGACATCGACCCGTTGATCGAGTGCACGGTCGCGACCCAGAACCTCACCGCGTACCCGGGCGGCCAGGCGTTCCTGTCCGCCTACAAGGCCGCGTATGGGGTCTCCAGCCCCGATCCGTACGCGATCTACGGCTACGCCGACATGCAGCTCGCGCTGCACACGATCGCGAGCCTGGGCTCGAGCGGGAACTCCAAGTCCGCCGTGCTCAAGGCGCTGTTCGCGACCAAGAATTACAGCTCGCCACTCGGCACCTTCTCGTTCAATGCCAATGGCGACACGACGTTGACGTCGTATGGGCTGTACAAGGTCGACTCGGCCGGCAACGTCACGTTCTATAAGACGCTGACACCGACTCACGTCCTGTAGTAGTCGTTTGGAGTAAGCCTTGGTGGGAGGGCGCATCGGCGCCCTCCCAACCGAGGCAAGAGGCAGAATAGGATCCGCACGGACCGTGGAAGCCAGAACGATCTCGCCACGCATGCCAGCGGCGGCGGTGCGCCCGCTGGCGGCGATCCGCCGGTACGTGGGGCGCTGGGGCCTGATCGTTGCGCTCGCGGCCCTCCCGGTCTATTACGGCGTCCACGATCTCGTCGCGGGCTACCAATCGGGGTTCGTTGCGGGTCACGCCGTGATCGAGCACGATCTCTCGAGACTGGGCTTCAACTTCGCACTCGGCCTCTCAAACGGCGCGATCTGGGCGCTGATCGCGATCGGCTACACGCTCGTCTACGGGATCATCGAGCTGATCAACTTCGCCCACGGCGACGTGTTCATGATCGGCTCGTTCACCTCGGTTGGCCTGTGGGGGACGCTCGGGCTTGGACTCGTGACGGGACCGCTGGGGCTGATCGGGGGGTTGCTCGTGACCCTGATCCTCTCGATGTGCGTTTGCGGCTCGCTCAACGTGCTGATCGAACGCGTCGGATACCGCCCGCTGCGAGCCGCCCCGAAGCTCGCGGCGCTGATCACCGCGGTCGGCTTTTCGTTCATCCTCCAGAACGTCGGACTCTTGTGGCGCGGCGGCGCACCGCAGAGCGTCAACGACCTGATCCACTCGCAGCAGACGGTGTTCAACCTCTCGGGGGTGCCGATCGTGCGCAGCTACATCCTCGCCTTCGCGGTGATGATCCCGCTCGTGTTCGCGACGACCTGGTTCATCAGCCACACCCGCGGCGGTCGCGCGATGCGCGCGACCGCGCAGGACCCCGAGGCCGCCCGCCTGATGGGCATCGACGTCAACCGGACGATCTCGATGACGTTCCTGATCGGTGGCATGCTCGCCGGCGCTGCCGGGCTCGTCTACGCGCTGTACGAGACGAACATCTGGTACTTCCAGGGGTTCGAGGCCGGGCTGATCGCGTTCACGGCCGCGGTGATGGGGGGGATCGGCAACGTCAACGGCGCCGTACTGGGCGGCCTGATCATCGGCGTGATCCAGTCGCTGTCGGACTCGCACCTCGGTCCGCAGTGGACCCCGGCCGTCGTGTTCGGCTACCTGATCCTGATCATGGTGCTGCGCCCGCGCGGCCTCCTGGGCGAGGAGACGAGGGAAGCCGGATGAGCGGGACGAGGCAACCGGGATGAGCGGCGACGGCGTATCCGATCCGGGCTTCGCCGAGCTGCGCGCGCAGCTGAAGGAGTGGCGCGACTCGGTTCAGCGGTTCCTGCCGCCCTGGTGGGGTCGCGCTCTGGCGGGCGGACTGATCTTGATCGGGGTCCTCCTGCCGCTGCTGTTCACCCAGCAGACGGGCTTCTTCGGGCAGACGAGCGACTTCCTGAATGCGACTGTCCTGTCCCTGGCCTATGCCGTTATGGCGCTGGGGCTCAACATCGTCGTCGGCTTCGCCGGGCTGCTCGACCTCGGCTACGTCGCGTTCTACGCGCTTGGCGCCTACACGGCCGGTTGGCTCGGGTCGGACTTCTTCTTCAAGGCGAACCTGCACATATTCGTCTCGAAGTTCGCCGGCTCGCTGCCCGGCATCCACCTCAACATCATCCTGGTTCTGATCGTCGCCGCTGCGATCTGTGCGGTCGCCGGGATGATCATCGGCCTGCCGACGCTGCGACTGCGCGGCGACTACATCGCGATCGTGACGCTCGCGTTCGGGGAGATCATCGGCGTGGTCGCCGTCAACGGCCAGGACATCCACATCGGCGGTGGCATGTCGCTGACCGCCGGCAACTTCGGGATCAGCGGGATCGATCCGCCGTGGCTTCCGGGGGTCGGCTCTTTCAGCGAGCTTGACCTCAGGCCCTGGTACTGGCTGATCTTCGGGATCCTGTTGTTCGTCCTGTTCTGCAGCCTGCGCCTGCGCGACTCGCGGCTCGGCCGGGCATGGATCGCGTTACGCGAGGACGAGGTCGCGGCGGTCTCGATGGGGATTCCGTCGGTGAGGACGAAGCTGTCGGCGTATTCGATCGGAGCCGCCTTCGGAGGCATGTCGGGAGCGTTCATCGGTGCCTTCCACACGGTGGTGAGCGGCAGTGACTTCCAGTTCGGCTTCTCCGTGTTCATCCTCTCGATGGTGATCATCGGAGGCCTCGGATCGGTCTGGGGAGCGGTCGTCGGCGGCATGCTGCTCGGCTACATCAACTACTACCTGATCCCGGATGTGTTCAACAGCCTGCCGAGCACGTTCGGACTCAACTTCCAGCTGACCACGATCGAGTTCGGGATCTACGGGTTCCTGCTCGTGCTGGTGATGCTGCTGCGTCCGCAGGGCCTGATACCCGAGCGAAGACGCAAGCTGGAGCTGACCGCGACCATCGCGGCGACCGACACCGAGCTCGCGGAGCCGTCGGCCTACGAGACCACGGGGTTGGATGAATGACGACCACCGAGCCATCGGTTCTGAGCACGACCGCGGCGATGCAGGCCGACCACGTGACGAAGGAGTTCGGCGGTCTCGTGGCCGTCGACGACGTGACCTTCGACGTGCCGCTGAACTCGATCGTGTCCTTGATCGGACCCAATGGCGCCGGCAAGACGACGCTGTTCAACATGTTCACGGGGCTCTACAAGCCCACGTCAGGGGCAGTGTTGTTGGGCGAACGGAACATCAGCCGCAAACGGCCCGATCAGATCACGGCGCTCGGCGTCGCGCGGACGTTCCAGAACCTGCGCCTGTTCGGCGCGATGACCGCGGTCGAAAACGTGATGATCGGGCGCCACGCCCGGATGCGGGCAGGTCTGTTCGGCTCGATCGTGCGCACGCCCCGGGTCAGGAAGGAGGAGCGAGCAGTGCGCGAGCGCGCGCGCGAGCTGCTCGCCTACGTGGGCGTGGCCGCCAGCGCGTTCGACCAGCTTGGCGCGCAGCTGTCCTACGGCGATCAGCGCCGGGTTGAGATCGCCCGCGCGCTCGCATCGGAGCCAAAGGTGCTGCTGCTCGACGAGCCGACGGCCGGGATGAACCCGCATGAGTCCGCGTCGCTGACCGCCTTCATGCGCAAGATGCGGGACGAACTCGAGCTGACGATCCTGCTGATCGAGCACGACATGAAGGTCGTGATGGGCGTCTCCGAGAGGATCAGCGTGCTGAACCACGGCGTGAAGATCGCCGAGGGCGTGCCGGCAGACGTGCGCAACGACCCGAGCGTGATCGAGGCCTACCTGGGGACGCAGAAGTAATGGCCCTGCTCGAGGTCTCGGACATCCATACCCACTACGGCGCGATCGAAGCCCTGAAGGGCGTCTCGCTCGAGGTCAAGGAGGGCGAGGTGGTGACGATGATCGGATCCAACGGGGCCGGCAAGTCGACGACACTGAGGTCGATCTCCGGGCTCACCCCTGCCAGCTCCGGGCATGTCAGGTTCCAGGGGCAGGACATCACGCGCGTGCCCGCGCACGAAGTCGTCGGGCTGGGCGTCGCGCTTTGCCCGGAGGGCCGCCACTGCTTCGCGCGGATGAGCGTAAGCGAGAACCTCGATCTCGGCGCCTACCTTCGCAGCGGAACCGAGGTCTCGGAGGACCTCGAGCGTGTCTACGACCTGTTTCCGCGGCTCAAGGAGCGCGAGCGCCAGAAGGCGGGAACGATGTCGGGCGGAGAGCAGCAGATGCTCGCCATAGGACGAGCGCTGATGGCCCGACCCAAGCTACTGATGCTCGACGAGCCTTCAATGGGCATCGCCCCGGTGCTCGTGCAGCGAATCTACGAGACGATCAAGGAGATCAACCGCCAGGGGGTGTCGATCCTGCTGGTCGAGCAGAACGCCAACTATGCGCTCGACATCGCCACGCGCGGTTACGTGCTGGAGACCGGCCGGGTGGCCCTGGCGGACGACGCGGCTCAGCTCCGGGACAACCCGGATGTGCAGAGGGCGTACCTGGG